>NZ_BNJG01000001.1:4422500-4907184 GCF_016587375.1 Ktedonobacter robiniae | reverse complement strand
TGAAGCAGACAGGGTATTGACCAAGGCAAGGCTGACCTGGATCAGATGACTATCGTCAGATCGGTGTCAACCAGAGGAAGATGATGATGACGCGCTGATCTGGCTGTCTCCTTCATCTTTTGGCTTCCTTAAATGTGAGATCTGGCTAGAGATCCTGAAGCGCTTTCTCAAGAAAAGGATCATGGCCTGCAGCCAGAGCTTCCGGTGTGGGATGCACCTCATCGTCAGGCGGCACACCAATGCCATCAACAATCTCTCCAGCAGGCCCTTGCATAAATGCAACCGGCAACCCTATTACGCTCCCATCGTCGAGAAACAAATCTGTCGATGGTCCAGAGACCGCTCCCGCCGTCCTTTCTCCTACCAGGCGCCCCAGATGGAGGTCATGAATATCCATGGTGGTAGCATCGCAGGCAGACGCACAGCCTCGATCAATCAAAGCCACCAGCCGGATGTGGAATAGCAGTAGACTGTCATCGGTTCTCTGATCTGTGCGTTGCCCCTGTTTGTCAACAAAGGATGCGATGATCTGATTATGGACAAACATGCTGATAACACGCCTCTGTTCCCTTACATCTCCACCTCCGTTCCCGCGTAGATCGAGGATCAAGCCTTTGAGTTGCGCTGCCCCGGCCTCCTGCACGGCGCGGCGTATCTGGTCTGCTACGCCTGTCTCAAATTTGGTCAGTCGCACATAGAGAATGTTACCGGACAGCAGACGTTTGGAGACGAGAGGCAGGGTAGGATAAGCGGCAGCAATCAGACGTACGTTCTTCGTGTCAGCAGCACCCGGATGCTTTATCTGTAACTGGACGGACGTCGAACCGCTGAGTTGGTTGATGATCTCCGACACTGGCTTCTGATTGATAAAAGGGGGAAGGCCGTTGATAGTGACGATGATATCACCGGGTCGCAATCCGGCCTGCTCCGCCGGGCTGCCAGGATCAACGCTAAGCATATAAAGCGGAGGCGCGGCATCTGCAAGCTGGTCGGGATCGAAAGGGAGGACAATGCCCAGCCCCATCTGGGTGTTGGGCTGGGAGGCTGATCCCCTGGTATTGAGGTTGGAGAAGGGAATGTAATGGGCATGATTATCATGTAAGCCATTCACCATCTCTTTGATCGCTGCGCCAACAAGACTCTGTTGGCTCAACGAAAGATGAGCTGTCATCGTCGTATAGGTCTTCTGAAACGCCTGCCAATCCGTCTGACAATTGCCAGTCAGCGCGGGCAAGACGGCGTTGTGCTGATCTTGATGCTGTTGAACGAGGTAGCCGACCAGACCGGCCATAGCATACTGGAGCAGTCTACGGTTATCGACAGTCGCCGGATAGGTATCGAGAATACAGTTGTATGCCTGCTCTATAGTATGCACGCTACTGGGGGCCGGGGTTCTCCCTGGCTCTAACCATGACGGTCGAGTGTCGCATGATGAGGTTCCTAACACAGTGGGAGGCGTCGCCCGCCATGCGAGATAAAAAAAAACTGCTGCGATGAGTCCTACCACACTCGCCAGGCGTACAAGCGTGACACTATCCTGCTGCCACCATTGCCTTTGAAGAGAGAGACGTTATTGTCTCTCTCTTCAAAGGCGCTGTTTTTTTGCTTAATTTACTCATATACCTTCTCTCCTTGTATAATACGTTTGTTTTGCCACTCTTCACCCCCGCATAGCGTGGCACTACCCCTGACAAAGCGCCGTCTTCTTTCCCTGACACATGCGAAATGCATCCAGTATGTGCGCATTCAAGACATCCTGCTCCATCGTAATAAGCGCTTGGATATTCTTATCAGCCCGCTCCTGTGTCACCCCCCCTGGCTAACCAGTATTGCATGCGCCTTTTGCACCGCATTCACCTCAATAGTATGGAGCTGATCCTGTGAAATACCGTGCGCTGTGGCAAGGTCGCTCAACGGTTTTCCTAGCATTCCATGCTTTCCATCTTCCGGGTCCTTTGTGACATTGACCGCACTCTGCATTTGCTGCTCGCTCATATGAAATCCCTGAGCGACCTGTGTTCGTAGCGTTTTCCAGTAAATAGCTGGATAGTTGTCCCAGAAAGGAGCGTCTTGGCTCCCAGAACCTCCCTGTTTCTGTGTTGCTGTCCTTCCCGCGCTCGAAGATTGAGAGTTTGTGGTATACACCTGCCAGGCAACCATAAGAAGAGTGCCCATAATGACGACACCTCCCAGCAGAAGCAGAAGTGGTGCAAGCCGCAGTTTCTTCTGCCGCTCCGGCTTTCTTTGTAGCGAGTTTTGTTCGTTGTTATTGAGCATAGCTTCGCTCCCATTTCGACAGATCTTCTTTTCATATTGATTATTCATACCGCAGTGCTTCGGCGGGCAAGATGCCAGAAGCTTGCTGAGCAGGAATGAATGTACAAATGAAGGACATCAGGTAGCAGCCCAGCACAAGGCAGAGTGTGGGAAGCACCGGAATCAAGAATTCTTTTGAGGTGGCGTGCGCAACCTGTGAGACCAGCCACCATGATAGCGTTGTGCTGATGATCAGACTCAATGTCACGATAAAACTCGCCTCCAGCAAGAACGAGCGGCGCACCAATGCACGTGAGAAGCCCAGTGCCCGTAGCATTCCTATCTGTTGCCGCCGCTCGACAACGGCGCAGCTGGCAATCACCCCAATCGAAAGCGCGCCAAAGAGCACTCCGATGACCAGGTGTGCGACTAAAAACCGGGTAATGCTCAGCGTGTAGGCATTTTGTGTCGCGATCAGTTGCGCGGCGGATTGCTGGGAAGCGTTAGCCACCTGCTGCCCGATGCCGAGATTGGTGGTGATAATGAGCGTAATCAGGAACAGCACCAGACTCAGGAGAGAGACGGCCACCCCGCTACGGAAGCGAAAGGTCAGCGGATACGCCATACTGGGGCGACTGATTGGCGCCAAACCTCGCACCTGCCGGATGATCAAGTGCAAGGCGGTGGCCAGACCATCGCCGTTATTCATTACCAACACCACTATGCCAATCAGCGGCAGGAGCAGGCTGAGCAAGAGGCTAAGCATGATATCCTGGAACTCGCTTCCGTTCTGTGGCTGCGTCGTGGTAAAAACGAGAAGAATCGTCCCTGCCCCTGTCTGAAGGCCATAGGCGAGCCAGGCCAGGCCAATCAGAGTTCCACCAAGCCAACGGCAGAGTGTTACCGTGAGGCGTATGGCGGTACTCAGCCAGGTCAACAGTAACCCGGCGCCTACGATCAGAACGGCAACGCTCAGATGCTCTAGCCAGTCTATGCTGAGAGTCTGCCCCTGTCGCAGTAACAGGTACCCAACAAGCAGGTAGAGCGGACCGCGCACCAGGAGTTCCCAGAGCAAACGCCCACAGGCAACGACGCGTCGTACCACCGTTGGCGCGGTTCTCAGTTCGCGCAGAAGATCTTTGAAGTTCGTATGCACTGGAAGGTCGTTCAGGTTGCGGATCGCAGTCACAATGTTGCTATGGCTGATCCAGATAGCGGTCAGCCATGTCACGATGAGCGTTGTCAGCAACCCGAAACACAGCACACTCAGCACGCTTTGCCAGCTTATCCAGAGATGGAGTGGAATCTCTGCACTAGAGACGAAGCTTTGCGCGGGTATGTTGGAGAATGTGAGTAATTCAAGTCCCAGCACGCCAATGCCAAGCAGCACTCCAGGGACAGCCGCCAGCAGACTATACCCAAAACATTCGATCAGCAGGGTTTGTACCAGGTGACGGCGTTGCAAACCGACCGCCCGAGCTATCCCCAGTTCCATCCGTCGATCCGCTGCGAGCGAGAGACATAACAATACCAACAGCAACATACCCGCGCTGACCAGCAAACCCGTAAAGGCAGGGAGCAGCAGGGTAATTTGCCGTGCTGCTGATGTTGATAGGAAATCTCCCTTATCAGCCAGGGGGCTCCAGTTCGTCTCTTCTACTTGCGTAGGTTTGAGTGCGTGAATAACCGTCCTATCATAGGGGGTAGGAATCGTACCGCGCGTATCAGTCGACGTGTGAAAGAGCCCTTCTAAGAAGGTGAGAGCGGCCTGGCCAGTTATCCTGTCATTCATTGCCCCAGGATCAACATTTTTGATACAGATCGTATTTGGGGGCAAAGATTGATGGGTAGATTGCAAGTAAAACTGCTGGAGAGTTGCCAGAGGCAGGACCATTTCTGGATAGGACCCATCAAAACCAAGTTCGCCACCGGTAACAGCCACATCGTTCGAGAGGATGGCCCGCACGGTCGCATTTAACGTCGCGTTCTGCCCATTGAGTTTAATCTGTAGCTGATCTCCCGGTTTGATATCCAATGACTTCGCGACTGAATGACTGAGTAACACTTCGTTGGCACGAAGATCCGCGCTAGAGATGGCCTGCCCCTGGCTATCTCTCAGAGCACCGTAGACCTGATCAAAGTCAGGCGGTACCCCTAGGATATACTGATTGGTCTGGGTGACGCCGGTTTGTTGTGAACGAAAGCTCGCCCCGAGAGGATTCAGATAGAGCGCTGTGGCTGCCCGCACCGCCGCTTGCTGCCGAATTTGCGTGAGGGCGCTCTCCACTTGATTTTGCGTAAAGGGACCGGTGACAGACTCATCGACATCACCAACTTTTGTCAGGCGGTCAGCCTCTACGGAGTGAGTTAAACTATCCTGTAATCCAAAGGTGGCTGTAAGAAAAACGAAAGAGAGCAAGAGACCACAGAGCATAATGAGGGTCTGCGCGCGGTGACGCAGGATATTGCGCATCCCCATCCGCCACAGCAGCGGGTTGTTGATGCTCAGACCAACAATAATCAGCACGGCTCCTCCTACAACAACGGCAAGCAGCAGGGTCTGGGTGGTTGGGGAGAAGCCAGGAAGCGTCAGCGACATATTCATCCTTGGGCTCCTTTCTCCTCGAATGTGCCGACCTTCGATAGTGCCTCGACGAGGACATCTTCTCTGATCAGGCCATCGCTCATGGTAATCACACGACTGGCCTGACGAGCGATATCCAGCGCGTGCGTGACCCAGACAAACGTGAGGCCCAATTCAGCATTGAGGGTGAGCATCAAATCAATGATTTCCTGGCTGGTTGTGCTATCAAGCGCGCCCGTAGGCTCATCTGCCCACACAAGAGAGGGGGTTGTTGCCAGCGCACGCGCAATCGCAAAACGCTGACGCTGACCGCCGCTCATCTCAGCGGGGCGATGATGAGCCCAGTCACGTAAGCCTACCTGCTCAATACTCTCCAGCGCACGAGTCCGTGCCACCCTGGAAGACACACCGCTCACTAGCAGCGGCAGCTCCACATTCTCCAATCCTGTGAGGACCGGCAGTAAGTTATAGGTCTGGAAAACAAAGCCCATCTCGCGGGCGCGGAAAAGCGTGAGCTGGCGATCTGAGAGATGGCGAATATCCTGATTCGCAATCCTGATGCTCCCCGTTGTCACCCGATCCAATCCGCTCAGGCAATTGAGCAGCGTAGTCTTACCGCAGCCGCTCGGCCCCATAATAGCAACGACCTCTTTGCGCTGGATGCGCAGTGTCACCCCCTGTAAAGCCTTCACGACCTCCTTCCCCGTGTCGTAATGCTTGTGAACATCGATAGCCTCAATGATGACATCTTCTTGCGGTAGATCTATGGATATGCCCATTTCCATGTTGATACCTCTTTCCTTGCAATAATTCGTAGCAGGTGACCATTTACTACCTTGAGTCTAAGGATAGCTAGCCGCGAAAGGCAAAGCTATCGAGAAACTCCGCACTTTTCTCTGCCAAACCCCGCAGCGAGATGTTGCGGAAACATGCAAGCATATGTGCGGGAATTGACATGGTGTCCAGGAGTGGCTCATGTTATACTTGAGGATAGCTCCGAGCATTTCAGCGGGGATGAGCCCAAGGACGGAGAAGAGGGAACGCGATGGAAAACACACCAATTCATCCACTCATACACAAAGAGAAAAGGCTATTGAACTGGTTGCTTTTCTTCTGGCTTTGTCTTACCTATGTGCAATATATACTGGCAAGTATTGCAGAGCTGCTGCAGCCAATGGATGACAGATCTCCAGCAAGCATCAATATCACGATCTCTCGTATTCTTGCTACAGATCTCTTGCGAATAGATAGCAAAAGCGCCATACTGTTTTTTTTCTTTGTCTTTACTCTCTTGATGGTGCTTCATGGTGGTCTGCACTGGTGGGCTCTCTTTAAAAACATCAATCAGCGCTATCTGTTGCCTTATTTCCTGCTCCAGGCTGTGTGTATATGGCTCATCTATTTCCTGATCGGTGCGGATAACGCAGTGTTTGGATTGTGGCTCACGCTAGCCATTGAGGCATTTATCCTGCTCAAACGGACATCCCATATCATCGTAGTGGTCGCTGGTTGTCTGCTTTTTTGCTTTGTCATTCAAGGTATTGAAACCGATCTTTGAAAGTATAGCGAATTCTTGACAATCATTGAGTAGCATAGTATGATTTGAGCATGAAACTCAGTGATTACGCGAAACAACAAGGGGTCCGCTATGAGACAGCCTGGCGTTGGTTCCGGGACGGGAAAATCCAGGGGCGGCGCGTAGGGGCTCACACGATTCTCATCGACGAGCCAACCAGGGTGTCAGTCCCCTCATCGAAGCCTCAAACCGTGGTCTACACGCGGGTGTCTTCCGCAGAAAACAAGACCAACCTGGACAGTCAAGCTGAGCGGTTGGTTGCCTACTGCGCTGCCCGTGGCTATCAAGTGGGCAAAGTTGTCAAGGAAATTGGCTCTGGCGTCAATGACAATCGGCCGAAGTTTCTGGCTCTCTTGGCCGATCCAAGTGTGGGCCGTATCGTCATTGAACACAAGGACCGGGGTACCCGCTTCGGGTTCCGTTACATCGAGACCCTGCTTCAAACCTATGGGCGTGAGATCGAGGTCGTCAATCAGGCCGACAATGGCACAGAAGACCTGCTCTCAGACCTCACCAGCATCGTGTACTCGTTCTGCGCCCGGCTCTATGGGCAACGGCGTGCCAAACGCAAAACAGAGCGTCTTGTGCAGGAATTGGAGGCCGACCGTGCACCTGGTTGAAAAGCACATCATTCTTCGGAGTGATCCACGCTATGCCACGCTTGACGCGGCCTGTTTTGCTTCCAAAAATCTCTACAATACGGCGCTGTATGAGATCCGTCAGGCCTTCATCTTTGAGGAAAAACACCTCAACTACAATGAAATGGATCGGCGGATGCAGTCGCATGAAGCGTACAAAGCACTGCCTGCGAAAGTGGCCCAACAGGTATTGCTGCTGCTCGAACGCAACTGGAAATCCTTCTTTGAAGCGCTCGATGCCTACAAGCGCGATCCCTCAAAATTTCGCCGACGCCCCCAATTCCCCAAATACAAGCACAAAACGACAGGCCGCAACGTACTCATCTACACGATGCAGGCCGTAAGCCGCAGCAAACGGACCCTTGGACGACACCTCATTCAGCCTTCGGGACTGGGCATTCAGATCAAAACCCAACAAGATCCCAAGGCGATCACTCAGGTCCGTGTGGTTCCCAAACACGGTTTTGTCGTCGTTGAGATCATTTATGAACAGGAGCCGAGCCGCTCCGCCGTCGATCCCGCGCTCATCGCTGGCATCGATCCTGGTCTGGAAAATCTGATCGCACTAACTTCAAATAAACCGGGTTTTGTCCCGGTCGTCGTTAACGGGCGCGGTCTGAAAAGTACGAATCAGTTCTACAACAAGCGGCGAGCAGAACTCCAACAAGCTCTTGGTCGTCCTGGAAACACCCGGCGCATGGAGCGCTTGACTCTCTGGCGCAATCGGCGGATTGAGCATGATCTGCACACCATCTCGCGTTTTGTGATTGATGTGCTGGTGGCTGAGGGGATCGGAACGCTCGTGATTGGTCGCAACGTGGGCTGGAAACAGGAGATCAACCTGGGGAAACGGACAAATCAGAACTTTGTTCAGGTGCCTCATGCCCAGTTCATCCAGATGCTCACCTACAAAGCTGAGCAAAAAGGCATCCAGGTGATCCTCACCGAAGAAAGCTACACCAGCAAGGCCAGTTTCCTGGATCGCGATCCTTTGCCGATCTACCAGCAAAGCCAGGAGCATGCGCCTGTTTTCAGCGGCAAACGGATCACACGGAGGCTCTATCGGGCATCCAATGGCCAACTCATTCACGCCGATTGCAACGGGTCCTATAACATCATCAGAAAAGCAGCTCCTGATGCCTTCGGGTCGGAGGGAGTAGAGGATGGGGAGCGCAGGGTTCATCTGCCGGTAGTCCATCCCGTGAGGCTGTCATTCCCTCACAAACCCGCTCGCGAGAAAATCCTGGCCTCTGTCAGGATTCGCTAGTCACGACGGAACTATAGTCCTGCTTACCTTCCTGTCAGATAGTCAAAGCATACCCGGTCTCGCTGTTGCGCCAAAGCTGATCAGGACAATTGCGGAGGGTTCACTCATCTTACTGTTCGTGTGCGCCAGTCTGATTCTCTACATCCAACAAACCAGTGCACATCGCAGAGATCAGGAACTTTTACACGAGCTGGAGACGGCGCATATTCAGCTCGAAGACTATGCAGCACGAGTCAAAGATCTGACGTTGACTACAGAGAGGCAGCGCATGGCTCGCGAACTGCACGATACGCTGGCTCAGGGATTGGTTGGCCTGACCATGCAACTGGAAACAATTGACTTGCTTTTGGTCAGTCAGCGTTGCGAGCAGGCGCGAACCTTTGTCCAGAGGGCTATGACCCGTTCGCGAGCTACGATCAACAGCGCGCGAGCCGCGATCACCGATCTGCGTACAGAGATACCTACGATAGGTGATATTCTCGTCGCCATTGAGACGGAAGCGGACCATTTCACGACGGCAACCGGTATTCCCTGTACCTGTTGTCTGCAAACAAAGTTCCCAGGCGAGTATCATGAGCATCTTTTGCGTATGGTCAGCGAGGGGCTGACCAACATCGCACGCCACGCCCAGGCCAGCCAGGCATGGATACAGGCAGGTGGCGAGAATGCGGCGATCACCCTTGAAATAGGTGATAATGGGATCGGCTTTGATCCAGCAAAGGTCACAACTGGTCACTATGGGCTCCTGGGCTTGCGTGAACGCGCGCGCCTGATGAACGGCCAACTGCTGATTAGTAGCGAGCCGGGCAAGGGAACAATCGTGCGCCTCTGCCTTTCCTTGGAGAGAGGAGGCGAAGATGGACGAAAAGCAGAATGATATTCGCATCGTCGTGGTTGACGACCATCTTGTCGTGCGAGAAGGGTTACATATGATGCTGGAAATCGCTAGAGAGGGCTTTACCTGGCTTGGCGATGCGGCCGATGGGGCAGAAGCTGTGCGGATGGTAGAAACACTCCAGCCAGACGTTGTGCTAATGGATCTGGGCATGCCAGGTATGGATGGCCTGGAGGCGATCACTCAGAT
Organism: Ktedonobacter robiniae; assembly: GCF_016587375.1. Taxonomy (GTDB): domain Bacteria; phylum Chloroflexota; class Ktedonobacteria; order Ktedonobacterales; family Ktedonobacteraceae; genus Ktedonobacter; species Ktedonobacter robiniae. The sequence goes on along the minus strand of NZ_BNJG01000001.1, from coordinate 4,897,779 downwards.
ACGGGAGCAGTGGCCGCACATCGCAGTCATCATCCTGACGACCTATGATGAAGATGATTTGATGCTGCGAGGATTGCGTGCAGGCGCGTGCGGTTATCTTCTGAAGGATACAGACCGTGAGACATTGTTTCATGCTATTCGCGCGGCAGCTCGTGGTGATATGTTTCTCCAGCCAGAGGTCATAGCACGTATTCTGGTCCGAACCACGGATGCATTTCATCCAACACCCTCAAGACCTCAAGCAGAGGGGGAGAAGGAGTTGACTGAGCGAGAATGTGACGTGTTACGGGCGGTGGCGCGCGGCGAACGCAGCAAAGAGATTGCTTCTGGGCTTGGTATCAGTTTACGCACAGTTGAATCACATCTCACGAGTATCTATACTAAGCTCGGCGTCGATTCGCGTGCCTCGGCAGTGGCTGTTGGCATTAAGCGCGGTCTGCTTTAGCGATAAAGCGAAGATTGCTTAATCCAAACCCAAAGAGATACGCCTTGCGTAGACGCAAGAGCATGACATTCGACCAGAAGATGTGGAATACTTAGCTCCGCTGTGTTTTCAGTATATCAATGTGCATGGTAAATACCATTTTCCCTTTGCTCATCATTTGCCGAGGCAAAGGACTCAAACACCGCGAGATTCCGCTCGTTCAGGAAGCCCGTGAACCGCTACCCGATGCCTCTTCTGGCCATTCAGCAATTGCTTGGACATGCCGATATTGCAACCACGCCCATCTACACGCGGGTTACTGCTGATGACTTGGCGCGTATGATGGGGACACTCTAAGCAAAAACTGTGCCGCACTTATCTACTTTGCGGCTAGAGGGCTTCTTCCTTAACGCTGGGCCTTTATGCCCACATTTCCTGGAGTGCCGGGCGGATGCGGTTGAGCCAGGCGGGTAGGGAATTGGCCCACTCCAGACGCTCCATCAGGCCTTCAACCCGAGTATCGCTGAACTCCTCCTGCACGAAGAAGAGATCCTCCAGTGGCCCATTGATCGTCACGATGGGCGCGACAATCGTCAGCGCGTCCGCTAAGAGGGCAGCCTCGCCCTTCACAGGCGGGAAGACCTCGCCATAGGCCTCGAGAAACTGGCGAGCGCGCTCCGGATCAAAGCCGCGCTTCACCAGGGGGGCGTCAGGGTCTCTCCTGGATGCCAGGAGAGGGCGCAAAAGTAGAACAGGGCGTAGGCGACCTCGAAGATGCGCTTCTCCCAGCGCGAAGCCTCCAATCCCATGACAGAGGTGACCCCCTGTGGATCGAAGCGTAGGTTGAGTGCGTGATAGTCACCGTGAATATGGAACTCGGGCAGATCCTTGCCTGCGCCAATCGCCATCATCGAGGCGGGCAGAATCTTCTCCCACTGCTCAGCCCAGGTGGTCAGCGCCATGGCAATGGCCTGGTTATCGTATGTGTCCGCACGCTCACGTGCCAGGCCCAGCCAGTTCTGGACCATCGCGCCAATATGCGCCTCCGCTGGCCAGCGATACTGCGCTCCTGGATACCGGCTGGATGCCTGGTGTAGACGTCCCAGCATGGCAGCCGCAGACCCGCACCATTGAAAGCTGCGTGGATTGAGCGTGCTAAAGAGCTCGCCTTCAGGCCACTCCTGTAGCTCAAAGCAATCCTCGCCTACGGCAACAAAGGGCGTCCCCTCTGGCGTCTGGTGCAGTGCGGGCAAGGGAATGCCCTGCTCACGCAGGTAGCGCTGAAAGGCGTAGCGGTGTCCTTCATCCTGTCCCATCGGACTCTCGGGGCGCTCGCGTAATATGTAGCGCCTTCCTTCAATTCCGACCAACAGGCCCAGGCTTGTGTCGTTGGAGAACTCGGCCGGGCCGAGGTTTTCCCATGTATGAATGCCAAAGGCCTGCATGACGCCCTGTACGTCTAGCAGGTCCTCGGCAGTGTTCTGCGTTCTCTCTTGCTCTTCCATTGTTGTTTGTGGTCTCTAGATTTCTGTGGGCAAGTCGGAGCGACTGCCCCATTCGTTCCAGGAGCCGTCGTAGTTGGTCAGCCGTGGATAGCCAAGCATGGCCAGGCTAAACAGCACCGTGGTGGCCGCTACCCCGCCATTGCAATAAGCAACGACGTGCTGCTCCGGTACCACGCCAGCCGAGGTAAAGATCTGCTGTAGCTCCTCGCTGCTGCGGAACGTCCCTGTCTGCGGATCGATGAGCTCCTCGCGGGGTAGGCTGAGTGCTCCTGGAATATGTCCAGCCCGTCCCTCGCCACGTCTCACCTGGCCGCTATACTGACCCGTATCGCGTGCGTCAACCAGGGTCATCCCCTGCTGTCCAAGCATCGCGAGCAACTCTTGCGCCGTCGCGCGCAACTGCGGCTGTGTCACGGGGGTAAAACTCGTTGGCTCATAGGTGTGGACCATTGAGGTAAGTGGGCGATGCTCGCGTTTCCACTTGGGGAGGCCACCATTGAGCACCACGACCTGGGTGTGACCATAGTAGTTCAACGCCCACCACAGGCGGGTCGCAAACTGCGAGGCCGGGTGCGCGTCATAGGCAACTACCAGATGTTGATCCCCAATCCCCAGGCGCCCCAGCGCCTGGGCGAAGCGCTCTGCCGGGGCCACTTGAGCCTCTACCGCGTCATCCGGGTCAACGATGTCGCTACTCCAATCAATATACACCGCGCCCGGAATATGCTCCTGCTCATACTCATCGCGCGCGCCGACATAGTGCGCGTCCTGAACCTTTGTCCCATCAGGGCCCTCGCGCTCAATGTTGCGGACATAGCCACGCATATCGACGATGCGCAGATGCGGATCATGCAGATGCTCTGCCAGCCAGTCCGTCTCGACCAGAAAATTATGACGCTGTGTCTCCGTCTTCAGGCTCTCCTGCTGCAACGATTTTTTCTTCCTCTCTATGAGAACAACCTGGCGGCCTCTGGATTATCGGTACTCACAAAATGCGCGGGCGCTCCCAGCACAGTGGTTGGCTTGATTTCCAGAATGCGCATCGAACCATTGGGCGTCTGTGTTGTCACATGGCGCTGGACGACCAGGCCCAGGGGACGAGCCAGGACCAGGGCGGCCGTCGAGGCCAGAATAGCGTTGTTGGCCGTACTATAGGGACGGCGCATCTTGGAAACCATCATCGCCGAGAGGCCCGTCAGCATACCCGCGACCGCCAGATTGGTACCACAGCGTTCATGCACCGCCAATTCGGGCTGAGTGGTACGCAAGAGCTGGAGGGCCTCCTGGGCGGCGGGTAGGATGGCCTCGGTGGGGAGGTCACCAAAAACAAAGAAACCGGCGGCAAAGGAGATGCCAGAGAGACGCACTTCAGGAAACTTACGAGACAGTAAGACAATCGTGGCATGTTCAAGCGCGTGATTCTGACGCACAGCGGGACCCAACGTCAATTGTTGTGCGACTTGAATCAGTGGATTGATCGACGTCATCATATCTTCCTTCCTGCTTATGGCAGCAAACTACGGCCCATATGTTATATTAAACACCACGCCTTCATCCCCAAAATGGATGACATCTCCATCATTTAAGACCACCGGCTGTTGAATCCGTATGTTATTAACCGTGGTGCCATTGACGCTGTTGAGATCGGCCAGAAACCAGCGTCCCTCGGCGAACCAGAGACGTGCGTGATGGCGTGAGACCGTGCGCCCCGAGATGACCAGGTCGCAGCCATTGGTGCGCCCAATCTTGGTCACATCCTGGTGAAAACGGTAGGAGCGCCCAGCCAGGGGACCACTTTGGAGCGTCAAGCGTGCCAGCACTGGCCGCCCGCTCGCATCTGTATAGCGATCCATGATAGCGCGCTTATTCGTCAGGTCGTCGCCACACGTCGTACAGAAGAGGCGCGCCGCGGGATTCTGCGCGCCACAGCGAAAACACGTCACCGTCTGAGCTGGGATATTCGCGGCAGGCGTAGAGACCAGCTGTCCCGAGTTCGGCGTCTGCACGAAGCTCTGATCTGGCGAGGACATGGGACCAGAGAGCCGCCGAGAACGAGAGAGCGACAGGTTTGAGGACGCCATGGTGCTGGTCAACGCAGAGATAAAGTCATCCGCCGACTGATAGCGGTCACTGGGCGACTTGGCACACATCTTCTGGATGACCTGAATGATCCCGGGAGGTACATTCTCAGCCTGCAAACGCTCGATGGGCAGAGGATCATTCACATGCTTGAGCGTGATTGAGAGCGGGTTCTCCGCCGAAAATGGAACCTTCCCGGTCAAGCAGTGAAAGAAGACGACGCCCAGCGAGTAGATATCGCTCCGGCGATCAACGGCCTGGCCCGTTCCCTGCTCAGGCGACATATATTGCGGGGTGCCAATGCCTGTCCCCACGCGAGTCAGGTTGGTCGTGCCTTCGAGAATCTTGGCGATGCCAAAGTCAGAGAGCAGGAGGTGTCCATCCTTGCGCAGGAGCATATTGGCTGGCTTGACATCACGGTGAATAATCCCATTGCGATGCGCGCAGTCGAGGCCCTCAGCAGCCTGAATCATAAAATCTGCGGCCTCGGCCACAGGTATGGGACCCTTGAGGCGGTCCTTGAGCGTGCCGCTTTCTACATACTCCATGACGATGAAAGTGATGTTCTCAAGCTCGCCAAAGTCATGAATCTGCACGATGTTAGGATGCGCCAGTTTCGCCACTGAGCGCGCCTCCTGCACAAAGCGCTTGACAAAGATCGGGTCGCGCGCGTGATAGGCGGGCAAGACCTTGATGGCTACATAGCGATCCAGGGTGGACTGATATGCCTTGAAGACTGCCGCCATTCCGCCAGCACCGATGCGCTCTACAATGCGGAATTGGCCTAGTGTCTTTCCAATGAGTGCTCCCGCATCTTCGTTACGACCAGCAGGCTGGCGTGGAGACATATTCTCTGGTTGCATACCCCTGACAACTCCGTTATCCGAAACTTGATGCCTAGTGTGGGTTCCCACTACGCCATAAAGATCAGCGCACAAGAACCTGGCATCCCTCGACAGAAAACGCCCATTGTGTTTTCTCTCTTGAAACAGTCTTTCGCTCGTTTTGAAGCGTTCCTGTTTCTCCTTGATTATACAGATAGAAACGTACTCTGTCGAGAGAAATCCAACAACTTCTGATCCGAAAACCCAGAGCGTGAAGTGCTAGACACACAAGTGGCGCGCGCCCCCGAATGGGGGTTGGGGTTTCGGAATAAGATCTAAAACCTTACCCTTCCAACAGAAGTGCTTCTGGGTCTTCTACCAGTTCCTTTACTTTCACCAGGAAGCGCACCGCTTCACTTCCATCGACGATACGATGGTCATAGGAGAGCGCAACATACATCATGGGGCGAATAACCACCTGCCCATCGATGGCAACGGGGCGCTGCTCAATCTTGTGCATGCCTAGGATGCCTACCTGTGGTCCATTGAGGATAGGTGTGGAGAGCATGGAACCGAAAGTTCCGCCATTGGTAATCGTAAACGTGCCGCCTTGTAGTTCCGCCAGCGAAAGCGTATTCGTGCGGGCACGCTTGGCCAGGTCCCCGATCTCCCGCTCAATGGCGGCGAAGGACTTGCGGTCCGCGTCACGAACCACGGGCACTACCAGGCCCTCTTCCGCGCCTACCGCGATCCCAATATCATAATAGTGCTTGAGCACCATTTCATTGCCCTGAATCTCGGCATTGAGGCGAGGGAAGGCTTTGAGCGCGCCCACGACGGCCTTGGTAAAGAAGGACATAAAGCCAAGCGAGACATTATGGCGCTCCTTAAAGGCCTCCTTGCGGCGGCTACGCACATCCATGACTGCACTCATATCGATCTCATTGAAGGTGGTCAGCATGGCCGCCGTATGTTGGGCCTCGACCAGGCGCTGGGCAATGGTCTGGCGACGGCGCGACATGCGCACGCGCTCCTCACGACGTGAGGCATCAGCTGCGGGCTGTGCAGGAGGTAACACTGGCTGTACCGCCTGCGGGCGAGCCGCGGGTGTCGTCTGTGGGGCTACCACTGTCGTGGTTGGAACGGCCTGGCTGGAGCTCTCCTCCAGGTAGCTCATGACATCTTCTTTAGTAACCCGGCCATGCGGGCTACTGCCCCTGACCTGGGAAATATCGACGTTATGCTCGGCAGCGATCCGGCGGGCCAGTGGCGATGGTGGGCGCTGCGACTCGCCTGCGGATGTTAAAGGCTGCGAGGTCGTGCGCTTGATCTCTTCGCTTTGCGGCGCGGGAGCCGTGGCAATGGCACCATTGCTGCTCCCCTTACCACTGACCTGGGCCTCCTGTCCAAGGAACGCGATCACTTCACCCACCTGGACGGTCTCACCCTCACGCTTGAGAATTTTATGAATCACGCCATCTTGCTCGGCGTTGACTTCGACATTGACTTTATCAGTCTCTAGCTCGGCCAATGTTTCACCCTGGTGGACAGCATCGCCCTCTTTCTTGAGCCAGGTCGCGATGGTGGCATCGACAATCGACTCTCCCAGGATTGGCACACGAATCTCATCGGACATGTTTCCCTCCGGTCTCTTTTTGTGATACTGATACGCCCGCGGCTTCTTTAATGATCTGCTCTTGTTCGGCAGCATGGATGTCCCAGAAACCGGCAGCCGGGCTTGAGCGCTCGGGGCGCGCGATCACGCGTAGCGTTGCCTTGCCTCCCAACAACTGTTGTATACGCGGAGCAATGTATTCCCAGGCCCCCATGTTGCGCGGCTCTTCTTGCACCCAGATGAACTCGCTGGCATTGGTATACCCCTCAAGGACTCGCTTCAATGAACGCTTGGGGAAGGGATACAGCAGCTCTACACGCACAATCGCGGTGTCTTCATTATGCATACGACTCTCGTGTGAAAGCAAGTCAATCGCGATCTTGCCACTACAGAAGACAACCCGGCGCACAGCTTTGGGATCCTGACTGGCGCGTGGATCATTGATGACCGATTGGAACGACCCCTCAACCAGGTCGCTCAAGCGCGATGAGGCAAGGGGATGACGCAAGAGACTCTTCGGCGTCATGATGATCAGCGGACGCGGATAGCGTGGGAGGAGATAGGCCTGCAAGCGTAAGAGGTGGAAGTACTGCGCCGCCGTCGAGCAGTTGGCAATACGCCAATTATCCTCGGCAGCCAAGTGCAGGTACCGCTCCAGGCGTGCACTCGAGTGCTCTGGCCCATTTCCCTCATAGCCATGCGGCAAGAGCATCACCACGGAGGAATCCTGGCGCCATTTCGCACGCCCCGAGGCCAGAAACTGATCTATAATAACCTGGGCAACATTAGCGAAGTCGCCATACTGCGCCTCCCACAGGACCAGCGAATCGGGCGCCTGCACACTATACCCATACTCAAAGCCCAGTGGCGCGGTCTCGCTCAGAGGGCTATTATACACCGTAAACGAGGAGCGAGCCTCAGGAAATTTCTGTAGCGGAAGGAAGGTCATGTGCCCCTCCCTACTGTGCAGGACGGCATGGCGATGATTAAAGGTGCCACGCTCGCTATCCTGGCCGGTCAGGCGAATCGGCGTCCCATTGGCCAGGATGGTCGCGAAGGCCAGCGCCTCGGCATGGCCCCAGTCGATGCCACCTTCTGGTCCAAGCGCATTGGCACGGCGCTGCATCACGCGCTCTAGCTTAGGATGCGGGTGAAAACTCTTTGGCCAATTCAGGAGTTCCTCATTATAGCGTTGCAGCACCTCAGCGGTAACGGGAGGGACCGAGAAATCGATGGGATAGTGGGCCATATCGCCTTGATCGACAACACGCTCAACTTTAATGGCCCCGCTATCGGCTTCGCGCTTCGCCTGCTCTAGCTCATGAATGGCCTGATCCCAGATCTGCTGCGCCTCATCCTGTGTCAGGATCTGGTGCTCGACCAGGCGTTGCGCAAACAGCTCGCGCGCGGTCGGATGACTGCGAATAATTTCATACATCTGTGGCTGGGTAAAGGCTGGCTCATCGCCCTCATTGTGTCCCCAACGCCGGTAGCCCACCAGGTCGACCAGCACATCCTTATGGAAGCGGTCGCGATAGGCGTGGGCAATGCGTACAGCCGTCAAGCAGGCATAGGGATCATCCGCGTTGACATGAATAATAGGGATGCCAAAGCCCTTGGCCACGTCACTGGCGAAATGAGTTGAGCGCGAGGAATCGGGATCGGTGGTAAAGCCAAGCTGGTTATTCACAATGATATGGATCGAGCCACCAACCCAGTAGCCGCGCAGGTGCCACATATTTAGCGTCTCGGAGACCACGCCCTCTCCAGGGAAGGCCGCGTCACCATGAATCTGAATGGCCAGCGTGTGGTCGACATCGAGCAGCGGTGAGCCAGAAACGGTGCGAATCTCTTGTGAAGCGCGTGCCATACCGCTTACCACCGGATTGACGAACTCCAGGTGGCTAGGATTGGGAGCCAGGATGACCTTTAGCTCGACTGACGCCCCTTCGTCCAGAACGTGTTCCGCCCCCAGGTGATACTTCACGTCACCCGTCCACCCATACCCAAAGCTATCGGTAAGGGGCGTGCCTTCTTCGTGGCGCGCATGGGTAAACTCGGAGAAGATGCTTGCATATGGCTTATTAAGCACATGCGCCATTACATTGAGGCGACCACGGTGGGCCATCCCAATCATCACATTCTTGGTTTCGGAATCAATCGCGGCAGAGATAATCTCATCCAACATCGGCACCAGGATATCGGTGCCCTCAATGGAGAAGCGTTTCTGTGCGGTAAATGCCTGGTGCAAGTAGCGCTCGAAGGCTTCTACCTGCGTCATCCGTTTGAGCAGTCTGCGCGCATCCGCGCCCGAGGGTTCGCGATGGTAGAGATGCAGGCCCACCGCATCGCGCAACCAGCCACGCTCGTCAGGGCTTTTTACCTGGTCGAACTCATAACTAATTGATCCTGAATACATCGCCCGCAGGGCATTGATCGCCTCTAATGCATTGGAGGCTCCCTCCGCGGAGTGACCGCCAATGATGTCTGGTGGCAATTGCGCCAGGTCATATTCGCTTAACCCATAGGTCTCGAGCATCAAAGCAGGATCTCCTGGCGGCTCATTCCCTAATGGGTCAAGGTGTGCCCCCAGATGCCCGCGCTCACGGATCGCGTGCGCCAGGTTATTGGCGGCCACAATATGAGCCACATTTCTGCCTTGATCTTGAGGAGCGGGAGCACGTGTTTCCACGGGTGCGGTCGTCACAGGCTGCTCAGTAGAAGACCAGGAATCAAAGATGGCCCGTGTGGCCTCATCTATTGCTGCTGGATTCTGTTGATAACGTTCATATAATTCAAGGACATATCCAGCATTTGGTCCAAAAAACGTTTCCAGGTCGTGCATGGAAGTTCCCTTTTCATTGACACAACGAACCAGGCTGCGTGCCTCTTTGTACTGCGTCTCGTCGTTGAGTGGGTTCCTTGTGTCTGAGTTTTCTGCTATTGTTTTTCTACCATCCCCTATGGTATCATAGCTTTACAATACTTCAAAGTATTTGAGATTAGTTCTCCTTGTGCTATAGTCTGGTCTTAGTCTCTCAAAAATGGGATGACTAAAAACAGTAAAACCCCGAATATATCCGGGGCGAGTCGCCGCAACGAAGGAAAGTACGATGGCTCGTTACTCTTTCTACGAATGAGCACACCGCATCGTCACTTTTTCTCCCTATTTACTGGTAATAAGCCGCTTTTCTGGCTGTATTCCTACCAGGATGACTCATGCAAGGGGATGTGCTACCCTCAAGTGGATATACTATCACTATATCTTGTTCACACACTCGCATGAGGCGAGTTACACGAAGGCTTTGACGGAGCCAGTACGCGACCAGATCCTGTCACAGAGAGCCTGAGCTTGCTGCAAATCAGGCACAGAGTGGGTCGCCGAAGATCACTCCTGAGCTGTCTGCCAACGAGAGCCCTCTCTTCACAGGGGACCCTCCAGGCCAGGCCGGTCCCTTCCCGTTATCGTGAAGGATGTAATCCCGCTCGCCACTCACTGTTGAGTATCGGCCAGGGAATACGAAGAACCGAGTGAGTCAGCACGTCTCTGTCGTACTGTCGTCTGACTAATAAGGGTGGTACCACGGGAGGCTCCTCTCGTCCCTGGCAGGACGAGGGGATTTTTTATTGGGCTTTTGCAACTGAAGGAGCGCAAACGGGTGAAGACGAAGCTACTGTACCAAACAAATAGCTATACGTACGAGTGCTCGGCTAAGGTCGTCGCTGTGAGTGGCGATGAGGTTGCGTTGGATGCCACCATCTTCTATCCCGGTGGGGGTGGACAGATGGCGGATCGAGGCCTGCTGAGCTGGAACCAGGGCGCCAATCAAGCGCACGTGATCTCCATCAGTAATCGCAATGGAACGGTCTGGCATACGCTCGACTATATTCCACCCAAACCAGAGACCGAGGTCATCGAGTCCATCGATTGGAACTTTCGCTATCGCTCCATGCGCACCCATACCGCCTTTCTGCTACTCTGCAGTGTGATCTGGAGGGAGTTTGGCATTCAGGTCACCGGCGGGCAGATTTACCCCGACCGCGCACGCATGGATTTCGCCCTGGAATACCTGGAGAAGGACCGCATCGCCGAGCTAGAGCAGCAGGTGAACACGCTTATCGCGGCTGACTACCCAATTCATACCTATATGTTGCCCAGGGAGAAGGCCCTCTCACTTTCGGCCCTGGTACGCGCCAGGATCAACCAGCTTCCTCCCCACCTGGACGAGGTCCGCATGGCCGAGGTCGTCGGCTTTGATGTGCAGGTCGATGGCGGTACCCTGGTCAATCACACGCGTGAAATCGGTGGTATTCAGATCATACGCAGCGAGAACAAGGGGAGAATCAATAAACGCCTGGAGATTGTGCTCAAGGAAGCACTCTAGCCCTCTCCAGGGAAGGTGCCAATATCTTTTTATCTGGTCTTATCTTTTGTTGTAAGACGAGGAGGAGGTTGTCGTGTCTGTGTCATCAACCGTTTTTCGCCCGGTCCCCGATGCCGACCGCGTCGATTATCCAGCCCTGGAACGTTCCATCCAGCAGTGGTGGGATGAGCATCAGGTTCGCCAGCAGTATCTTACGCGTAACGCGCAGAGTGAGAAGAAGTATTCATTCCTGGATGGCCCCATTACCGCCAATAATCCCATGGGGGTCCATCATGCCTGGGGTCGTACCTACAAGGATATCTACCAGCGCTTTAAGACCATGCAGGGCTATAAACAGCGCTATCAAAATGGCTTCGACTGCCAGGGACTCTGGGTCGAGGTCGAGGTCGAGAAGTCCCTGGGCCTGCAAACCAAGCGTGATATCGAGGCCTATGGGATCGCCGAGTTTGTCGAGCGCTGTAAAGAGCGCGTCTTTAAGTTCGCGCAGGTCCAAAGCGAGCAGTCAATTCGCCTGGGCTACTGGATGGACTGGGGCAACGACTACTTTACCCTCTCCGATGAGAATAACTATACCATCTGGCACTTTCTCAAAAAATGCCATGAGCGCGGCCTGATCTACAAAGGGCGCGATGTGATGCCCTGGTGCCCACGCTGCGCGACCGGACTCTCCAATATGGAGATGGAGTCTGAGGGCTATAAAGAGCTGACGCACCTGAGCCTCTATGTGCGCTTCCCCCTCGTCGAGAAGCCCGGCGAATACCTCCTGGCCTGGACCACTACGCCATGGACCCTGGCAGCCAACGTTGCAGTGGCAGTGCATCCCGACCTGAACTATGTCCGCGTGGAGCAGGATGGGGAATATTACTACCTGGCGGAGCAGTTGCTGCCCGTCCTCAAGGCTCTCAAGGGCCATGATAAGGGCGACTATCGCGTGACGGAGACCCTCAAGGGCCATGACATGGTAGGCTGGACCTATCGCGGCCCCTTCGATGAGTTACCTGCGGCCAAAGGCATTGTTCACCGTGTCGTCCCCGGAAAAGATGTGAACGCCACTGAGGGTACGGGCATTGTGCATACTGCTCCCGGCTGTGGTCGCGAGGACTTCTTGCTGGCCAAAGAGTTCAACCTGGAGGTCATCGCGCCCGTCGATGAGTTTGGCGTCTATGTCGAGGGCTTCGACTGGTTGACAGGCCAGGGCACGGCCAGTGTGGGGCAGCAGGTCGCCGACCACCTGGCACAGAAGGGCCTGCTCTACCGCACCCAGAATTATAAGCACCGCTACCCCACCTGCTGGCGCTGTAAGACGGAACTGATCTTCCGCCTGGTCGATGAGTGGTTTATCTCTATGGACCAGTTGCGCCATGAGATCATGGAGGTGGTCAAGCAGATCACCTGGCTGCCATCCTGGGGCTATGAGCGCGAGATGGACTGGTTGCACAATATGGATGATTGGATGATCTCCAAGAAGCGCTACTGGGGTCTGGCCCTACCCATCTTTGATTGCCCCGCCTGCGGCCATTTCGAGGTTATCGGCAGCAAAGAGGAACTCAAGGCACGCGCCGTCTCCGGCTGGGAAGAGTTTGATGGACATACACCACACCGCCCCTACGTTGACGCAGTCAAGATCCATTGCGCTCAGTGTGGCGCTGAGGTTTCACGCATCAAGGATGTGGGCAATCCCTGGCTCGATGCCGGTATCGTGCCCTACTCAACCCTGCATTACCTGACGAATCATGCCAGCTGGCAGGAATGGTTTCCGGCCGACTTTGTAACCGAATCATTCCCCGGCCAGTTCCGCAACTGGTTCTACTCCATGCTGGTCATGAGTACAGTCCTGGAGCAAACCGCACCCTTTAAGACGCTCCTGGGTTACGCCACCGTCTATGGCGAGGATGGCACTCCTATGCATAAGTCCAAGGGGAACCTCGTGGTCTTCGATGAGGCCGCAGACCGCATCGGGGCGGATACCATGCGCTGGCTCTATAGCAATCATGTCTCCGAGCAGAACCTGAACTTCCCCAATATTCCCACGCCAGAGGAGATGGAGAAGACCCAGCTCACCGGCCAGCCCGTACGCTTGAGCGAAAAGTGGATGCTGGTGCGTCGGACCATGGATAAGCTCTGGAATGTCTATGGATTCTTTATCAAATACGCCAACATCGATAACTTCGATCCGACCAAGCATCAGTTACCCGTTGCCGAGCGCGATGCGCTGGACCGCTGGATCATCTCCGAGCTTCAGCAGACGATCCAGTCTATAACCCAGGGTCTGGAGCAATACGATACGACCAAACCTGCCGAGGCCGTGCAATCCTTTCTGGATGACCTCTCCAACTGGTATCTCCGCCGTAGCCGTGACCGTGTGTGGGGTGCTGAACTCGATAAGGATAAGCTCGCCACCTACTTGACACTGTATGAGTGCCTGACGACACTGGCGACCCTGTTGGCGCCATTCATGCCCTTCCTGGCCGAAGAACTCTACCAGAATCTGGTGCGCAACATCAATCCCCAGGCGCCTCTCAGTGTGCACCTCTGTGATTGGCCGGTGCCCCAACCAGAGCTGATCGATGAGCTGCTTGTACGCGATACTCACCTGGTCATGCAGATCGTGAGCCTGGGGCGTGCCGCCCGTGCCAAGGCACAGATCAAGGTACGCCAGCCGCTCCAGACCATTCATGTCCGTGTGCCAAGCGCGCAGGAGGAAGAAGCTATCCAGCGCCTGCGTGAGCAAGTGCTTGAGGAACTCAATATCGAATACCTGCGTCTCATGCGCCGCGATAGCCGTATGCTGGCCTATACCCTCAAACCACAATTTAAGGTCCTTGGCGCCAAATATGGACCCGTAGTGCAAAAGATCCTGGCTTACTTTAAGACGCTGACGGAGGACGAGGCCCAGGCCGCCGCCGAGCACCTCAATACGCAAGGCAAGCTTGATCTGACCTTTGGTGAGACCCATGTCTCGCTCACTCCTGAAGAGGTCCAGGTGGTCTCCACCGCTCGTCCTGGTTATGTTGCTGCGGAGGAGCATGGCTACGTCGCTGCCATCGATACTACGATCACTCAGGAGCTACGTGAGAAGGGCTGGATGCGCGACCTCGTCCACTATGTACAGGATATGCGCAAAAAGGCCGGCCTCAACATCGAGGATCATATCGGGCTGGCGCTCTACACTGATAGCGAACTGGCAGATGTCATTCTTGACTTTGGCCAGGCCATCCGCGCCAATACGCTGGCCGATAACCTGCTTATCTCCATTAGCGAGGAGAAGGATAAACCCGCGTTCGTGGAACTCTACCGCGAGTCCATCTCGCCAACTTCAGCCAAGAAGCTGGACAAATACACCATCGAGGTTGTGATCGGTAAGATGTAGTGCGCTTTCAGCGTAAGGGGCGTCTCCAGTGAGACGTCCCCTTACGCTGAAAGCGCAGGAACGAAGTTGCTTCCTGAACCATTGCGGAGCACATCACTAACACACAGTTGAGCTTTTTGAAAGGCTTGACGGGCTCATCGATACACGTGTATAATGCGGATACATTTACATATTTTTTCGGAGGTTCTACTTCTATGCCAGTGTGCCGCTAACTTCATCCTGTTTCCTGTTCAGTCAGTGAAACAGATCCCACCATTCTTGCCCTATCGTTCATGCGCCATCTTATCGTGAATGAGCGCTGAATTTTTCTATGCCTGGATGACACGTGGTGTGATTCTTGCGCAACACACTCTCTGGTTTTGCCAGAGAGAGATGTCATATGAGGAAGCAAGCAGCAAGATGGGGGAAAAGCCTGATGTTGTTAGAAGGTAGATCATAGAAAGAGAACTATAATCATGACGACGGGACTCCCCGACTTTTTCAAATATAACCTCTGGGCCAACCTGCGTTTGCTCGATGCGTGTGCCCAACTCTCCGATGTCCAACTGGATGCCACTATGATAGGGACATATGGCAGCGTGCGCGAGACCCTCTTCCATATGCTTGGCTCTGAAGAAGGCTATGCACATCACGTCACGGGAACAGCCCCTACTCCTCGCCTAAAGGAACTTACCGCTTTCCCAGGCTTCGACGAGCTACGGCGACGTGCGCAGTTGTCAGGTAAAGCCTTAATCACATTTGCTGAACAGGGAGAACTAAATAGACTCCTGTCTCTTGACGAGGGAACCTACGAGGCTCCTATCATGATTGTATTGATTCAGGCTATCAATCACACTGTCGATCATCGCTCGCAGATAGCTACGCTGTTGAGTCAACAGGGGATCGAGGCACCCGACCTTGATGGCTGGTCCTATAACGATGCTATGTATGCTGCGCAAGGCAAAAGTAGCCACATCGGATAATATACTTTAGCTAAGGCAAGAAGAGCGCGGGAGGGTACTTGTCCTCCCGCGCTCTTCTTTCTCTTGCCCTATCTTGTAGGGTCCCTGCTGACATGGACTAAAAAACAGATGAAAGCAGTGTGCCAGCCGCAATGAGAATAGTCCATGCCAGCAGGGACCTTACAACTAGTTCGTCTGCTCCCAAACCTCCAGGTGCTCCAGCAGTTCTGTGAGGGTCTTGATAGTGGCTGAAGGCTTTACGTCTTCGGGTTTAGGCCAGGGATACTCGTTATAGCGCCACACGCCACGCATACCAACTCGCTGGGCGCCTCGCACATCGTCGACCATGCGATCTCCAACCATCACACATGCGTTGACTGCGACACCGAGCCGGCGCGCGGCCTCCTGGAAGACATAGGGATGGGGTTTGGAGTAGGGTAAGTCGGACGTATACATGATGACATCCAGTAGCGAAGTTAGGCCATGGGCCGCCAGGTCGGCGTCATGCCAGGCCCCCGCCCACCAGGTGTTCGAGAGCAAACCCAGGCGATAGCCACGCTTGCGCAACTCCAGCAACGTCTCGACCGTTTCCGGGAAAATTGTGGCCCACCCGATGATGGCGTTAGCATAGCCATCCAGGGCCGTCATTAAAGCTTCTTTGCTCACTTCACAATTGAGGCGTTGGAAGCCATCAAGCAACACGACATCGGGGGTATTACTGATATGCTGCTCGTTAACTCGTTGCCAGTGGGCCTTCTCAGCCTCGCGCATAGCGCGCACGTACGCCTCTTTCGTCGGCCACTCCCGCTCGTTGGAGCGTGCAACCAGGTGCTCGTAGGAGAGCCCCCAGCGTCGCTCGATATCTTCATCCCAGTCGGGCCAATCAATTAGTGTTCCGCCCAGGTCGAAGACGATGGCCTGGATGACTCCCTGTCGTGTGGGCAGATTCTCTTCTTGGCTCTCTCCGTTGTGCAATTGCTCTTGTGGACTGGCCACCGCGTCTTCGCTATGCTCAGGCATGTGTAACCACCCGTTTTAATCTCACATTTCTCATTTTCTTCTTTGTATACGCCTCTTAAGGGGAGGACTGGCATTATATCCTCTCCACCTCGCTTTGTCCAGCAATCAAAGCTCTTCCACCCTGACACCGTCCAGGTGTGCCAGTAGGCCCTTAATACTCTCGATGCGTGCTCCACGCCATGTGCGCGCCTCATGGCAGCGCGGATTATGCTCTTCAGCATAGGGCACACGAATAAGCATTGCCTCCATGCCAATGGCCTGGGCGCCAGCCAGCTCGTTGCTCTCGCCATTCGCGATAAAGAGGCCCCGTTCAGGGGCAATCTCCAGGCGTTCGCATGCCAGGTGATAGATACGTGGATCTGGTTTCTTTAACTTTACTGAGCAGGAGAAAATGGGGGCATCAATGTATGCTGCCAGAGGTGTGGTTCTCCAGAGCAGGGGCACTTCGCTACTGCAATCGCTGATGAGCCCTAGTTTATAGCCTGCTGTGCGTAGTGCCTCTAGCGTTTCCAGCGCGTCATGCCGTGGTTTCAACGATTGTCGCGTCAGTTCCAGGCGTCGGTGGATTGCGCGCTGAATTTGCTCTGGTTTTGGCGTAATTCCAAGCTCTGTACAAATATAGAGAATATTCGCTTCCACGTCGGGGAGATGGCCCGCTGCACGCAGTGGCCAGGTATCATGCATCCACATCTGGAGGAAGATATCGCGTGGCGCGCCGACGAAACTCGCCATTTCCTCCAACGTTTGGGTAAAAGGTTCTGTGAGTAGATCATCAACCAGTGTGCCAAAGAGGTCGAAGATAATGGCATCGTATGGCAGATTCGTCCTTGCTTGCCCTACCATACTACTGCACCAGCCCTTTTCTGCGCATCTGCCCCAGGTCGAACTCCGCTGGAGCCAGGGGATCTACGCCCGCGGCCGCGCAGGCCCAGCCAATCAACATAAAACCAATGGTCAGTCCCCTGGAAATGGTCTCTGGCTGATCTGAGGCTACCATACGCGCACACTCTTCGCGCAGTTCTATAACTCGGCTGTCGCTATAACGCCCGTGATAGCCCTCTAGTAGGGCCTGGTGTGGCTCAAAGTCTGGGTAGGGGATGCTGCAACCTGCCGCCAGCAGAAAGAGCCAGTACCCAACCTGGCTGCCCTCCAGGACGGTGTCCGACTGGCGCCCACTATGCACATGCTCACCACTCTGTACCTCCGCCAGTTCCTCCAACTCATCTCCCAACCGTGAGGCGAGATAGCTCTGGCTGCGCTCCTGCAAGAGCCGCGAGGTGTTAGATTCCTCGCTCAGGTCATGGTCGCGCAGGTAGATATACACTCCATATAATTGGCGTAATGTGTCCTGTAGCTTCTGCTCTGTCTCCACGGAAATATGCTCCTTGTCTTTTGCCTGTTCTTGCTTGACGCCTGCTGCATGTGTATAGACCTGTTGGGGATCAAAAATCCTTTTGGCGATGGTTACATAGCTATTATCATCTTCAAGACGTCGGTAGTAACAGCTACGATATCCCTCGTGGCACGCGGCCTCTCCTTGCTGGATTACCCGTATCACAATGCTGTTCTCTTCGCAATTGACGAATATGCCTCGCACCTGTTGCGTGTGCCCCGATTGCTCGCCCTTGCGCCATATGGTGTTACGTGAGCGACTATAGAAGTGTGTGTAGCCACTCTCTCGTGTCCGCTCCAATGCTTTGTCGTTCATAAACGCGACCATCAGGACCTCGTTGGTGGCATCGTCCTGAATGACCACGGGAATCAATCCCTGCCGATCAAATTTCAGTGGTAGTTCGCTCATTACAGCCTCTCCTCCCGATTGCCTTGCTATCTATGCCAGTAGTATTGCCATCCGCTTTATATAGTAGCACAGACAGTGCTCTTCTTTACCAAACAAACAAGCATGACTTACAATCGATACATTTATTATCGCCAATGTATCATTCTTTAGTGAAATATCCCACTAGTATTCAGTGAACACAAACATTGCCATATGCTAAAAAATCCATTATCATTCGTTAAAATGATGAATTGCCCGAAGAGAGATTGGTAGTGTAGCACAAGCTACATATTCTTTACAAGAGCGTTACTCACTTTTATACACTTATCAATCGTCAAAGCGTGATAATCCTTATGCCAAAAATAATAGCGTAAATAGATGTGGGAGTTTTGCATGGTGGAAAGAGAAGAGCAAGCAGAAAATTCAGGCTATCAGAAAGGGCAGCAGATCGGGCAGTACCAGGTGGTTGGCCAGCTCGATCAGGGGCGCTTTGCTGGTACCTTTTTAGGACAACATATTCATCACAAAAAGCAGTATGTGCTTGATATGCATACTCAGCCCCTGGCCGATGAGCTGAAAGAAGCCTTTCTTCAGCAGGCTCGTCACCTGGAGAAGTTGACACATCCGCATATCCTCCAGATACGCGATGCCGGGTTAGAGAATCGTATGCCCTTCCTGGTTGTCGAGTACGTGCCACATATCACCCTGCGCCAGGTCTATCCCAAAGAGAAAGTTCAGCCTCTCGCGAAGTTCCTTACGTACTTGAAACAGATAGGTGAGGCTTTGCAATATGCTCATGAGAAGGGTTATCTGCATAGGCAGCTCCGGCCAGAGAATCTTCTTCTCAACCGCAATAATCAGGTGCTGGTCTATGATTTTGCCCTCGATGCCCTGATCAAGAATCGTAAACGTGTCGGGCAACAGAATGCCCAGCAAGCGCTTGATGCCATTCCCTATACCGCGCCAGAGCAAATTCAGGGGAAACCCTGTGCAGCGAGTGATCAATACTCCCTGGCAGTGATCATCTATGAGTGGCTCGCTGGCAACTCGCCATTTCAGGGATCATATGTGGAGATTGCCAATCAGCATGTGCATACTCAACCACCCGCGCTGCGCTTAAAAGTGCCGGGTATTGCCAGCCAGGCTGAGAAAGTCATTATGCGTGCTCTGGCAAAGGAGCCTGCCCGTCGCCATTCCTCACTTCAAGCCTTTGTAAAGGCTCTGGAAGAGGCATATACCCAGAGCCAGGTCACAGCTAAGAAGATTTCTTCCTCAGAAGCTAAAGCCAGGCCGGTGCCTCTGCAGCAGATCGCAGAGACACCCACGCTGACGCTTGTTGAGCCAGTCTCGACATCTTCTTCGCCACAAACGCATACTAGTGCTACTACTTCATCAGCAGTATCTTCCGTTGCCCAGCTCTCACCTGTGCCGCCATTGCCTGCCACACCACCACCGGCGGCAAGCCAGACTCACAGCATTCATGGAGCGCTTCCTCTCACACCGACGGAGTTGGCTCCCATTGATCCTCCAGTAGAGTATTCGCCAGCCAGGCGTGATAAGCCTGAGCCGCTTACACGGCGCGCGCTTATGACGGGTCTGCTTGGCCTGGCAGCGGCTGGCGGAGCTATCGGTACCTGGTATCTCATTACACGTAAGAGTGGAAACGTCTCCCATAGCATAAACACGACGAACACGACATCTCGCGCGACACAGCCTCAGATCACAAGTGATGGAACGTTGATCTATCGCGCCCATCCCGCTCGTGTGAACTCTACTGCCTGGTCCCCTGATGGGAAGCTGATCGCTTCGGCAAGCGATGACCAGCTTATCCAAGTCTTTGATGCAGGAACTGGAGCAGTCAAGCGAACATACACAGGACATACAGGGGCGGTGACGAATGTTGTCTGGTCGCCCGATGGCACACGCTTAGCCTCAGCGAGCGAGGACCATACTGTTCAGGTCTGGGACACTGGCAATGGAGAGAATCTCTCTACCTATCAGGGGCATTCTGGAATCGTGAATGCGCTCTCCTGGTCATCCGATGGTCAGCTTATTGCTTCTGCGAGCGAGGATAAATCGGTTCAAGTCTGGAACAGTGCTAGTGGTGGGCTGTTCCTCAATTATCAACAGCATAGCGCGGGCGTGCTCTCTGTCGCGTGGTCGCCCGATGGGCATAGCATCGCTTCAGGCTCCTGGGATGACACGCTGCAAGATTGGGCGACCGTTCCCAGCGACGCCTTTGCGATAGGGCAGACTATCTTCAAGTATGGAGGCCATACTGCGGAGATTTATGCCGTTGCCTGGTCCCCTGATGGTCAGCTTATCGCCTCTGGTGGTGGTGATCGAACTGTACTGATTGGGCGGGGGGTCGATGGTGTCACGAAAGTCAAATACTCTGGGCATAATGATGCCGTGCATGGGATCTCCTGGTCACCTGATGGCAAACTGATCGCCTCCTGTAGTGAAGATGGGACCGTTCAGGTTTGGAATGCCTCCAGTAAGCAGGTACTCTACACCTATCGTGGGCACT
Source organism: Ktedonobacter robiniae (assembly GCF_016587375.1). GTDB lineage: Bacteria > Chloroflexota > Ktedonobacteria > Ktedonobacterales > Ktedonobacteraceae > Ktedonobacter > Ktedonobacter robiniae. The sequence continues at coordinate 4,877,306 of NZ_BNJG01000001.1, read as the reverse complement.
CGCGTGGTGTCTACTCCGTTGCCTGGTCGCCCGATGGGAGGCGTATTGCCTCCTCCGGCGCAGATAATACCGTTCAGGTCTGGAAACCGAAGCGCTAGCGAGCTTTGAACGTGTTTGAGAGCTTATTCAAGAGGTATCCCATGTCTTCTCTCGAGAATGTATTCAACTATCGCCCCTCTTTGCTTGAGGGTGTGTCATATATACATATTCAAAGGCATATTCCAGGGTATGTTCCTGGACGCGCGATGTCTACTCACAATGAGCAGACGACGGGGGAGTCCGCGCGCTTATCTGGGCCGGAGACGCCGTTACCTGCTGCACTCTCTTCCTCGCAGGGAAAGAGTTTATCATCCAGTCCAGGGAATCAGCCTCCTCAGGCTCCCAGGGGCACCTTACGACGGGTGGGGAAACGAAGGTATCTGCTCCCCCTCTTCCTGCTGGTAGTATTGACCTTAGGGTTGGTACAGGTGGCTTCGGCGATTACGCGTGCCAATATGCACCTGCTTGTGCGCATTGGCGATGTGCAAGAGTCCGACCTGGACCTGAATCAAAGCCTGCCAATTAGTCCATATCTCTTTGGCAGCAATGTCTTTCCTAAGGCGGGTAGTGACTCACAGGACCAGCAAGGAAGCGGCTTTATGCGTTACGATGCGGGTATTGTGGCGGGGTTACGCTCTGCCCGGATACGGCTCTTACGCTTTCCAGGAGGAGAGTGGGGTGAGGAACATACACTCTCTTCCTCTCAACTCGATGATTTTAGCCAGCTCCTCCAGGTAACTGGTGCCGATGGTCTGATGCAGTCCCAACTTTCTAATCCTTCTCAACAGGACACGCTTGCCACACGTGCCAGTAGAGCCGGCTTGCTTGTTGACTATATGAATAACCCAAAAAGTATTCAACGTGCCAGTGCCACCACTCCCTATCACCCTGTTAAATACTGGACGGTGGGCAATGAGCCGGATCGCCTGAAGAATCCAGATACAGGTGCAACCTTTACGGCTACCGAGTACGCTCAGGCCTTTATTCAGTATTCTATCGCGATGCACCAGAACGACCCCACAATCAAGGTCTTCGGTCCTGAGATCAGTCAGTTCTATGGTGCTGGACTTGGCCCCTACGATAGTGCGCATAACCTCTGGATGGAGACCTTCCTTCAGATCGTCAGTCGCTATGAGCAGTCCCATCCTAACACGAAATATCACCTGCTCGATGGCGTCTCGTTTCACCGTTATCCACTTGATAACGCTAGCCAAGCCACCAATCTGCTCTTAAACAGCACCGGTGAGTGGAATGATCTCATCTCTTCCCTGCGCCAGAGCATACGCCAGGACTTTGGACATGATCTCCCCGTCGCCGTGACGGAGGTGAATACCAATCCGAAGGGCGATGTTCCTCCACCTGACTATGCCGCGCTCTGGTGGGCCGATACACTGGGGAAGCTCATGAATCAACAGGTTGAATATGCGGCCTTCTTCTCTACCCAGGGCGTTGATGCCCCCTATCCTCTCTTTACTGCTAGAGATGGACAGCAGACCGTCATGCTACGTATCATGCAGCTTTTCGCGCACCTGCAAGCAGACTATATCGCCACCTCCAGCGAGAACGACAGTGTGAGCCTATATGCGACTCAGGATGACGCCCACAATATGGTAAGCATGCTCTTAATTAACAAGGAAATGAATACAGAAATTGTCCATGTGCGGCCCAATAGCGGTCTCCTCCCACTCAGTGCCTGGCATGCCCAGGATGTGACGCTAAAGGGACATAGCCTGGTGCTCCTCACCCTACATCGCAATGGTACGAATGAGGCCTATACATTCTCGCCCGCGCAGGCAACACTCGGCGATCCCACACCGGGCATCCGCCACACCATTTGTGGACAGCAATCTGAGGTACTTACTATCACCTGCTAAATACGAAATTCTCGAATACGATGTATCTGGTCATTTCCCAATATGATGTGGCGAATCACCAAATACATGCGGAGAAATAGAAGGTAGTATATGCTCTGGACCATTTTTATCACATGCCTGGAGGCGCTTTATATGCTTATTATCGCGCTGATGACGCTCCAGGCTATCTTTAATATTCGCCTGCGCCTCTTCATCTGGGAGGAGCCAGAGCAAGCCCTGCTCAATAGCGCGCCCACGGTCTATCGACAACCTCAGCTCTCATTTACCATTCTCCTGCCAGCGCGCCATGAGGAGGAGGTCTATCGCGATACTATTCAGAAGGTCTATGATCTCAATTATCCCCGCAAACTGGTGCAGATCATGGCCATCTGCCGCGAGGACGATACCGGGACCATCGCCGAGGCCCGCACAAAAATTAATGAGCTGCGCGATCCCAATGTCCAGTTGGTCATCTTTAACGACAAGCCCATCAATAAACCGCATGGCCTGAACCTGGCCTTGCAGGTCTCCAAAGGCGATATCGTGACCATCTTTGATGCCGAGGACGAACCTCATCCCGATATCCTCCAGGTCATTAATACAACCTACTTAAATGAGCAGGTTGACGTGGTACAGAGTGGCGTACAGCTTATGAATCACAATACCAAGTGGTTCTGTTTCCTAAATGTCCTGGAATACTTCTTCTGGTTTAAATCCTCACTGCACTTCTTCGCCAGCGTTGGCATGACCCCTCTAGGAGGCAATACGGTCTTCGTACGCCGCGACCTGATGCAACGCCTCGGCGGCTGGGACGAGAACTGCCTGACCGAGGATGCGGACCTGGGCATCCGCCTCTGCCTCTCGGGGGCACGCGTGCGTATCATCTATGACGATGAGTTTGTCACAAAAGAGGAGACGCCTCACACGATTGAGCAATTTATCAAGCAGCGCACCCGTTGGAACCAGGGCTTTATCCAGATTCTCTTCCGCGGGCGCTGGCTCAAACTCCCAAACCTCTCACAGCGCCTGCTCGCGCTCTATGTGCTGATCCTACCCGAGGTCCAGGCCTTCTTTACATTGATGATTCCCGTCTCTATTGTGATGTTTTTCTTCGTTAAGCTACCGGTATGGATGGCCATGTTTACCTTCATGCCCTTCTACTGCTTTATCCTGGCCATGTTTATCGACCTGGCTGGCCTGCATGAGTTTGTGAAGGTGCATAATCGCCAGTGGAGTTGGCGCGAGGCTGGCATGCTCTTGATTGCCTTTATGCCTTACCAGATCTTACTGGGTATTGGCGCTATCCGTGCCGTCTATCGCTTTCTCAAAGGCGCCTCCAACTGGGAGAAAACCGCTCACATCGGACAACATCGCGGCAACGTCGCCAAAGGCTGAGAGACAACACCATTCTTCCTAAATTCAACAAATCCAATAGAAGAGAGATAGAGTATGCAAGGACCTGAGCAACAACAGAGGTCAGCTCCTGAGAAGAGCGAGCAGACGCCTGCACCAACACTACCCATAACCCCACCTGTTCCGACGCGTCCAGCCGAGACACCAAGGCCAGGGGCAGAGGAGAAGCTCGATCCAGGGAACGTGACCTTGTACCGCAATAACCGCTTCTTTGTACATGCGGTCGTTCCTGATAGCCATCGCCGTAATATTCAGCAGGCCGGCGGCAATACCTCGCTACTGGAGCAGATACGCTGGATATCCGCCGAGCAGCTACGTGTCTCCAAGATCAAGACACGCCTGCTGCCGCGTATTGAGTTGTTCAATCCAGCACAAAAAAACGCCGTCCCCATACCGCTCTGGCTTGAGGGGCTAGTCGTCCTGGTTTTGCTAAGTCTGGGATTGGGTGTCCATGCCTTCAATATGTTTAACTATCCGCAGTATGGTCCGGATGAAGGCGCCTACATGGCGAACGCCTGGGCCATCATACATAGTCATCTGCAACCCTATCCCTACACCTATGACCACCCACCCCTGGGCTGGATACAACTGGCGATCTGGACGCTGCTCACTGGCGGCTTCTTTAGCTTTGAAACCGCGATCAATAGCGGACGGGTGCTGATGCTTTTGCTAGGCATCGCCAGTGGTCTACTTGTCTATCTCATCACACGCCGCCTCAGTGGCAGCCGCAGCGCCGGGCTGCTGGCGATGACCATCTATACCCTCTCTCCGCTTAGCGTGACCTATCAGCGTGAGATTCTTCTCGATAATATCGGAACCTTCTGGCTGCTCCTTTCTGTCTTCTTTGTAGTACGTGGCAATAGCCGCCTACGCAACATCGTCTTTTCGGCCCTTGCGCTGGGTATTGCCATCCTAAGCAAAGAGATCTTTCTGGTCTTTATACCTGTGATGCTCTACGGAGTCTGGCTCTTTGCCACACGCTTCCAACGCAAGTTTGCCCTGGTGGCCTTTTGCTACATTGTGCTCTCGCTCAGTTCCGCTTATGCACTGCTAGCGATCCTGAAGGGAGAGCTGTTGCCAACAGGCCTGCTCCCCGGTGATACTCATGCTCACCCGAGTTTGCTTGGCACACTGCTCCAACAGGTACAATATGTTCCCAATATGGGAGATTTTGCGACAAGCTGGAATACCTGGATTCGCCTGGACCAGCCCCTGTTTATCGCCGGGGGCATTGCCCTGGTAATCAATATTGCTGGTGGCTGGTGGAATCGCCTGCAATGGCTCATGGCGCTCTTTTTTATCAGTTACTGGGTGCTCCTGTTAAGCATTCAGAACATCTTCCCTTATTCGATACTCCCGCTCCTGCCACTCCTGGGGATGAATATCGCGCTGGCGCTGGATATACCGCTCAAAGCGCTCAGCAAACGCGCTGGCTTCGATCTGGCACGGGCCTCGCTCCTCTTTCTACTCCTTGGCGCACTCATTCCCTTAAATATTCAGCGCGCAAATCCTCAATTCAGCCAGAATACCGCAGAGCCGCAACGCCAGGCGCTGCTCTGGATCAATCGCAATGCCCCCATCAGTTCCATTATTATCATCAATAGCTACCTGTATACCGATCTCCATGAGACCGGAGGGATGGGCGTTGGCAGGGGCTTACCTTACACCCAGGCGCAAATCTACTGGAACGCGGCCTTTGATCCCGAGATCCATAATACCCTGCTGCATGACTGCTGGAATCGCATCGACTATCTCGTGGTTGATGCTCAGATGCAGAGCGATATTCAGACGCGTGGTGGGCCAATGCTGCTCCTGGACCGCGCGCTCCATCGCTCGGTACTGCGTGCGCAGTTTGATGCTGCCAGTGGCGATGCGCAATCGCGTATCCAGGTCTACCAGGTCCTTCACGACGCCACTAGTTGTAACTAAGCCTATTCATCAATCATATAGAGAAATCACAGAAAGGGAGTGAGCCACAATGACGCACAATGCAGATGGCTCGGAGTCGTTCGATCACGCGAGTCCCACCGAGCCATTTCTTCCTCATCAGCCAACCGCACCACCCAGGCAAGCCCGTGGTGTCTCCCGGGCCGTGCTTGTCGGTCTGGCTATTCTGCTCGTTGGCTCACTCTTGCTGTTAAGCCTCGGCCTGCTCAAGAACACACTCTTTCCCTCTACGACAGCTAGCTCGGTCGGAACCGGGGTCTGGCATACCGATGGTAGCCAGATTTACGATGCCCAGAACCGGCCCGTGCGCATCGCGGGCGTCAACTGGTCCGGCTTTGAGACTGAGACGCTGGTCGTGCATGGCCTCGCCACGCGCAACTACAAGGATATGCTCGATCAGATCAAGGCCCAGCACTATAATACGCTCCGTCTTCCTTATACCAATCATCTCTTCGATGCTAACAACGCCCCTACTGGTATTGACTATACGAAGAATCAAGAACTAAGTGGGCTACGGGGATTGCAACTACTGGATAAAATTGTGGAGTATGCTAGCCAGATTGGTCTACATATCATTCTGGACCGGCACCGCCCCGGCGCCACGCAACAGGAGCCGCTATGGTATACCACGCAGTATCCCGAGTCGCGCTGGATCGCGGACTGGCAGATGCTAGCACAACATTATAAAGACAATTCCATGGTCATCGGGGCCGATCTGCATAATGAGCCAAGAGCACCTGCCTGCTGGGGCTGCGGCGATCCAAAACTTGACTGGCAACAGGCTGCGCAACGTGCTGGCAATGCCATTCTCGCGGTCAATCCCAACTGGCTCATCTTTGTCGAGGGTGTGGAGTGTTATCCCGATCCTAATGCCGATAAACAGGTACCAGGAAACTGCTCCTGGTGGGGCAGCAATCTCAAGGGGGTCGCGACCCATCCAGTTCAGCTACAGGTCGCGCATCGCCTGGTCTACTCCGTCCATGACTATCCCGTGAGCGTCTATCCTCAGCTCTGGTTTAAAGATCCCAGCTTTCCTCATAATCTCTCCGCTATCTGGGATAGCTACTGGGGCTATATCCAAAAGCAGGGAATCGCGCCCGTCTGGGTTGGCGAGTTTGGGACGCGCCTGCAAAACGCGCAGGATAAACAATGGCTGACAAGCCTGGTCTCTTACCTGGGGCGCGGGGTCAATGGCATTAACTGGACCTTCTGGAGTTGGAACCCCGATTCTGTGGATACCGGTGGGCTCCTACAAGACGATTGGACCTATATCAACCAGGAGAAGCAAAATTACTTGCAGCCTATTCTCTATCCCTTTGACCAGGCCAGTCTAAGTCAAGCCCCACCTGCGCCCACGCCGCACCCGGCACCCTCTCCCATCAGTGGACAACATATCGAGCTTTATTACCAAAGCGGCAATGGTAGCGGCCCTATCGTAAATCAGATCCAGCCTCAGCTAAAACTCGTCAATACAGGCGCGGCCCCGCTTGACCTCTCGACGGTGACGATTCGTTACTGGTACACGCCCGACTCCGCCCAGGCACAGCAGACCTGGTGCGACTACGCCACCCCTGGCTGTGAGCACATCAACCAGCACATTGTCTTACTCTCGCCACCACGCGCCAGCGCCGACAGTTACCTGGAACTCAGCTTCGCTCCTGGCACCGGGAACCTGCAACCCGGGGATAATACCGGCGAGATTAAGTTTCGCTTCAATAAGACTGATTGGAGTAACTATAATGAGAGCAACGATTACTCCTTCAACGCCCATAGCACAAGCTATCAGCTCGCTCCCTATATCACTGTCTATATCCAGGGCCACCTCGTCTGGGGTAGCGAGCCAGCCTGACATCCCCCACTAAGAGCTTATCCGAAAACCAATATCTTAGGGACTCGCGAAAATTAAAATATCCGAGAATCCTAGAGGGCGAGCATCAGATGCTTGCGGAAGATTATGACGAAGGCTCTGCTCCACCGCTTGCAAGTCGTCTCTGATCAGTCACCTGGTGGTCTTCCTGAACTTCTGCTAATTTGCTTATGAGGTAGGCTCGAACTCGTTCTAATTCAGCTATTTTCTCACTCACTGCATCAATTTTTCGCCGAATATACACGGTTGCTTTCTGGACCACCAGTTCACCCGTGTTGCAGACTTCATCCAGCTCTTTGAACTCAGCCAGGGTAAAACCTGCGGTCTGGACCTCTTTGATGGTCAGGAGATGCTCGACGGCTTCCTCGTAATAGTCGCGATAGTTATTGCCCTCGTCGCGCCTCACATGGCGTGCATCGAGTAGCCCTGCTTTCTCATAAAAGCGAATGGTGGGGGCGGTTAACCCTGTCTTTTCTGCCAGTTCACTGATTTTCATAGATTCTCCCCAAAAATGCCTTGACCTTAAAGTGTACTTTACACTTTATACTCTAAACATCAATTGACACCTTGTCAAGAGGAAAATGACACATGGCTTTTTCGATGAAAAGAACGATTTCGTAAAAGTTTTCAGACAGGAGATACAGGTTATGGCAACCAACATACAGGGAAAAGTTTGCCTGGTAACGGGTGCTAGCGGGGAATTGGCAAGGAAACGGCCAGGGAGCTGGCGAGAATGGGTGCGATTGTCGTGATGGTCTGCCGCAATCGTGCGAAGGGTCAGGCGGCACAGGCGGAGATCAAGGCGGAAAGCTCGAACGACCAGGTAGACCTGATCATTGCCGATCTCTCTCTGCTTTCAGAGGTACGCCGTGCGGCAAGCTCGTTCAAACAGAAATACACGCAACTCCATGTGCTGATTCATAACGCCGGGACCATTAACGGCGAGCGGAAGGTGACGCCTGATGGGTTGGAGGATACCTTCGCGACCAATTACCTGGCTCCATTTCTGCTCACAGAACTGCTGTTGGATGTGTTGAAAGCCAGCGCGCCTGCTCGCATCGTGAATGTCAGTTCAAGCGGACATACCACAGGGAACATCGATTTTGAGGATCTGCAAGGAGTACACAGATATAGTTTTATGAAAGCCTATACCCAGTCCAAGCTAGCGCAGATCTACTTTACCTACGAACTAGCTGCTCAACTCAAGGGCTCTGGAGTTACGGTCAACGCTCTTCATCCTGGCCTGGTTTCTTCTGACTTCAACAAAGGTACGAAAGGGTTAGCACATTTCATTGGGGAAGTCGTCTACTTCTTCCGTGGCATAACAGTCGAGAAAGGGGCGCAGACGACCCTCTATGTGGCAACCTCGCTGGAGGTTGAGGGCGTGAGCGGGAAGTACTTCTCCCAAAGCAAAGAGACGCCTTCTTCCAAACTCTCGTATGACCTGGCGATTCGCCAGCGCCTCTGGCAGGTCTCCGAGGAGTTAATCCAGCAGAATGAGCTTTCCCACCTTCTGGCAGAAAATCGCTAAAAGGAAGCGAACGACGCATCTTTAACGTCCAGGAATGATGCAGGTATTGCCATAAGCAGTCCCATTTTCTTCGGCCTTGATCAACGCCAACTTCTGTACCAACATCTGGGTGAGATAGGTTTGAATCTGGTCTAATTCTGCTTTTTTCCTATCGATATCCCTTATCTTTTGGCGAATAAGCTCAACTTTCTTTTGGAGAGGGAGTTCATTCGCCTCATCTGCGTTGATGAGTTCTTTCAGCTCTGCTAGCGTAAACCCTGCCGCTTGACCTGCTTTGAGCATCTTGAGATACTCAACCGTCTCCTCGGAATAATTCCGATAGTTATTTTCCTCGCGCCGGAAAGAGCGGCTCTCAAGGAAGCCTTGTTTCTCATAAAAACGAATGGTGTGACGCGTCAAACCGGTCTTTTTTTCCAATTCTTTGATGAGCATTGAAAACTCTCCTCCAAAAAGCCTTGACTATAGACTCTACTCTACAGTTTATGCTCTGGACAGGAAAGAGACAAGAGCCTTTGAAGAGGAAGCAGGGCCAGCCCGAGAAGCTCCAAAGCATTTTCAGATAGGAGATACGGATCGTGACAACAAATAATAATAGCATGCAGGGAAAAGTCTGCCTGGTGACGGGCAGCAGTTCAGGGATTGGCAAAGTAACAGCCAGAGAACTGGCCAAAATGGGCGCGACCGTGGTGATGGTCTGCCGCAATCGCGCAAAGGGAGAAGCAGCACAGGCAGAGATCAAAGAGAAAAGCTCGAACGACCAGGTAGATCTGCTCGTCGCAGACCTCTCAGAGCTTTCGCAGGTACGTCGCGTGGCCAGTGAGTTCAAACAGAAATACACACAGCTTCATGTGCTGATCAACAACGCTGGGGAGCGAATAGCGAGCACAAAGTTACCTCGGAGGGGCTAGAGTTCAACTTCGCGACGAATTACCTGGGCCCCTTCCTGCTCACCGAACTGCTGGTAGATGTGCTGAAGACTAGCGCGCCAGCGCGCATTGTGAATGTCAGCTCTTATGCTCATACCCAGGGGAAGATAGATTTTGCTGACCTGCAAGGGACAAGAAGATATAGCGTCGTGAAAGCCTATGGTCAATCCAAACTGGCACAGATCTACTTTACCTACGAACTGGCCGACCGGCTCAGGGGCACAGGGGTCACGGTCAACGCCCTCCATCCCGGTATGGTGGTTTCGAGCTTTAACAGTGGCACCAGGGGCATTGTGCATCTTATTGGAGAGTTATGTTACTTCTTTGGTGGTATAGATGTCGAGAAAGGGGCGCAGACGACCCTCTATGTGGCAACTTCCCCAGAGCTCGTGAGAGTGAGCGGGAAGTACTTCTCCCAAAGCAAACAGGGCAAGGAGGCGCCCTCTTCCAAACCCTCCTACGATGTCGCCATCCGCCGTCGCCTCTGGGAAGTCTCCGAGGCGTTGATTGATCAGAGCGAGCGTTCGCACGTTGCCCTGGCAAAATAAGGAAGGAGAAAACAGATGATATCACAACAAGATCACCCGAATGCTCTCGCACAGCGCTCTTTGCGTGATCGCGTCGGAATTTGCATCGAAGGCACGGATCCCGTGGACAGTCTCAACAAGATCCGTGCAGCGGAGTTGGCGGGGGTCCAACAGGCCTGGATGACGGCAGGAGGCGCTGGTTCTGGGTCTCCCGATACACTGACGCTCTTTGCTGCCGCAGTTGCACAAACCGAGCGCATTCGGTTAGGGACCGCTATTACTATGACCTATCTGCGCCACCCGCTGCTGATGGCGCAGCAGGCGCTCATGATACATGCCCTTGCTCCGGGACGCCTGCGGTTAGGGATCGGGCCTGGCGCTCGTGAGAGCCTTGCGGGCTGGTATGGTTTACCAATGACTGCGCCTCTGTCGTATCAGAAAGAATACATGCAGATCTTGCGGGGCTCTTTGTGGGAAAGCAACGCAGACTTTCGCGGCACGTTTTTCCAGACAAGTAACGCTGTTCAGATGGGCAATTTCAACGCGGTCATTACCGCCTCGCAGAATGCTCAGATTCCTCTGCTTATCGCAGCGTTAGGCTCGAAGGCGTTCCAGCAGGCCGGAGAAATCGCCGATGGGGCGATTTCCTGGATGTGCCCGATTCCCTACCTGCTCAACCAAGCCAAGCCCGCGCTGCAAGCCGGAGCCGAGAGACGTTCGCGTCCCGCGCCTCCGCTGATCGCGCATCTGATGGTGGCGATGAGTACGGATGAGGCAGCAACCCTGGCTGCGGTACGTCAGAGAGTGCAAGTGTACGCCAGGGTGAGTGGGTATGCGCGCGCGTTTGTACGGGCTGGCTTTGCCAGGGCAGTGGAAGGCGATGAGAAAACGTTAGATGCATTGGCGCGGGCACTGGTCATCAGCGGCGATGAAAGCACTGTGCGCCAGCGCATCCAGGAGCTTGCTGAGGAAGGTCTTGATGAGTTGATACTGCAACTCGTTCCCGTGGCTTCCGAGGCCAGCGAACGAGAGCAGTTGCTTCATCTGGTTGGCTCTCTCATTTGCTAAGGTGCTGGTTTTCGGATAAGCCCTAAGTAGCCGCGTACGCAAGTAGCGGGCGACGGATCCGCTATTTGCATACGCGGCTACTTACTTTTGCCCATAGACAACATATACTTCGTATTCAGTTTGATGGCTATTCCACTCGGCTTCCAGGGAGGCAATGACCGCGTCAAAGGTCTCTTTGGGGATGTTTAAATACTGCTGGCAGAGGGGTTGCAGACTGGGCCAGCCGGAGAGCATGTCGCGCGCCAGGAGTTCGCCCATGCGTCCGCCCCAGGTGCCAACTGGCAGGTTCAAGGTCTTTTTCTGGACGTGATGTAACCCTGCCTGCTGGAGCAAGACATCCAGGCGCCCCATCACCTCAAGGTCAATCCCGCGCATCTGGCTCAATTGCCTGAACCAGGTCATAAACTGTTGTGTTGCCGCCCCCTCGCGCACAAATCCACTACCCATCTCCACTAGCTCAACCCAGCCTCCACGCCTGGTCACACGCGCCAGTTCTTGCACAACCCATGGCCACTTTGCGGCGGGAATAGCCGCTACTAATAAGCGTTGATGCACATAGGTCATGCTCTCGTCAGGGAATGGCAACTTCTCCAGCACATTTCCCTGCGTAAATTGATAGTTGAGCGGGCGCGAGGAGGCCTTAATGTTAGCCTCCTCCAGGTCGAGTCCAATCACCTGCAAATGTGGATAGCTCGTGGCGACCTCGCTCGCCCAACGACCGCTACCGCAGCCCACATCCAGGACATAGCCTTGCTGGGCCTCTAGCTGAAAGGGCGCGGAGATATTTCCCTGAAGCACCTGGCGTAAGATATAGTGCTGGTAATCCAGGCGCTGAATCTCCTGGTCGTCTTTTGGCAATAAATAGGGGACATCCGTGCGCCGCCTGCGGCCAGCCCCGTCCACATAGGCAACGGTCCACTCTTCCGCTCGCGTATGATCAATCACACTACTAGCCAGAATATCGCTTCCCGCATTTCTATAATTGGACGCACGAAATAAGCGCGTAAAGAGATCAAAGAAAGACACTCTATGCCTCCATGCAAAATTTCTTGATGTCTGCTTGGTATCATGTCTTTAATAATATCTGAAAGCAGGTTACTTTGGCTAGGGTATGTAGGCGTTTCCATACATCCCAGACTCGCTAGGCGAGCCTTCGGGGTAAGGGGTATAGAAATGGACCGCTGGTCCATTTCTATACCCCTTATAACTCCGCCAGGCTGGTGCCAAGGCGCTCCTGGCCTATACCTCCTCGTGAGAATTGTCGGCTAGAACAAGAAGTAGGCCACCCACCGCCGCGAGGTTCTTCAAGAATTGGACCTGCTGATTGGCGTTCCCGGCTGGCGTCTCCTCTTTCCAGAATGGATGGCCCACGATGGTGGTGGGGATCAAGGCCCCCAGCAGCGCGGTCGCCGCGAGTTTGGGCGCAATGCCTGCCGCGAGGGCGGCGCCTCCCACGACCATCACCGCGCCATTCAAAATGGCTGCTTGCCGTGGCTGAGGTATTCCCGCCGCGGCCACCTTCTCCGCCCGACCATCGGGCTGCATAAAGGTATTGGCGCCTCCTGAGATAAAAATCGAGGCCAGAAGCATACGACCCAGGGTTTTCAGCATTGCGTATATCCCCCTTTTTGCGATAGAGTATCAGAGAACCGTGCGTGGGCGACGCTGCTGAAGCACGCGTTACATATGGCGTATCATATGTAGACGCGTGCTTCAGCAGCGTCGGGCCATCATCATGCGTTCATCTTCTCTCTTTTATTCTCGTAGCAGCAGCTATTTCCGTTTCACTAGGGGGCCTGCTGACTCATCCGGTCCAACACTTTATTCTTTACAGTATGAGCGAACAGACGATATAATACCGTACGAGGGAAAACTATGCATACACAGATACAAATTTTACCTGTTACAGGTATTGGTGATATCCGCCCAGGAGATGACCTGGGCCGTCTCATTTATGACGCCCTGAAGCAGCAGCAACTGACCCTGCAACAGGGCGATGTGCTCATTATTACGCAAAAGATTGTCTCTAAGGCCGAGGGTCGTCTTGTCCATCTCGACGATATCGAGCCCTCTCCCTTCGCGCTCCAATATGCACAGCGCTATCAGAAGGATGCCCAGCATGTTGAGGTCGTTCTGCGCGAAAGCAAGCGCATCGTGCGTATGGATCACGGAGTAATGATCTGTGAGAGCCATCATGGCTTTATCTGCGCCAACGCTGGCGTCGACGAGTCCAATATTGGTGGCGAGCGCGTTCTCGCCCTGCTCCCAGAGGATTCCGACCGCTCCGCGCGCCAGGTTCGCCAGCGCATGCAAGAACTGACTGGCGAGGGCGAGCATCTTGACTTCGCGGTAATTATTTCTGATACATGGGGACGCCCCTGGCGCAATGGACAGGTCAATATGGCCATTGGTGTCGCTGGCATGGAGCCTGTCACCGATTATCGTGGACAGAATGATCCCTATGGCTATGAGTTGCGCGCCAGCATGATCGGCGTCGCAGACGAACTGGCGGCGGCGGCTGAATTAGTCATGGGTAAAGTCGATCGTATTCCCGTTGCGCTTATCCGCGGGTATACTTATAAAACGGGGCAGGGGAGTGGTCGCGACCTCATTCGTGAGAGCGCCACGGATATGTTCCGCTAAGAAGACATATAAGGGAATATTGTGACCACACCAACCTCACATTCGCGTGCCTCCAGCGGCCTCCAGCGGAGCGACGACCTGGCCGGGCTGCTGCGTGGGCGCCGTAGCGTCCGGCAATATCAGGAGCGCGAGGTGCCACGCGAGGCATTGCTCCAGATGCTGGAGGCGGCACGCTGGGCGCCCTCACCGCACGGGCGTCAGCCCTGGCGCTTCGCCGTACTCACCCAGCCTGAGCCAAAAAAACGGCTTGCCGCGACGATGGGAGAGGACTGGCAGCGCAACTTGGAGATGGATGGGCAACCCGGCGAGATCGTACAACTGCGCCTGGAGAAATCTCGCCAGCGCATTCTCAAGGCACCCGCCATTATCATCCCCTGTCTCTACCTGGAGGACCTGGATACCTACCCAGACCAGCAGCGCCAGGCCAACGAGAGCACCATGGCAGTCCAGAGCATCGGCGCGGCCATTCAGAATATGCTGCTTATGGCCTACGACCTGGGCCTGGATACGGGCTGGATGTGCGCGCCACTCTTCTGCCCCGATATCGCCCGCGTCGCGCTGGGGCTCAGCGAAACGCTGATCCCACAGGCGCTCATTACCGTTGGCTATGCTGCGGCTGATCCCAAGCGCCGTGAGCGTCTTCCATTGGAAGAACTGATTGTCCATTTTGAGTAAGGGTGGAAAAGTAGCTTATGATCGTGGTACTCGCGGGCGGTGTTGGCGCCGCCCGCTTCTTACAGGGAGTGACGCAGGTCGTCCCACAAGAAGAGATTGTTGTGATCGCCAACACTGGTGATGATAGCCAGTTCTATGGCCTGCATGTCTCGCCTGATATTGATATCGTCATGTACACGCTAGCGGGCCTCGTCGATGAGAAACAGGGCTGGGGCGTGCGGAACGATACCTATCACACCATGCAACGCCTCAGTGCGCTGGGCCATGAGAACTGGTTCCAGTTGGGCGACCAGGATCTGGCGACGCATATCCATCGCACCCAGCTTCTGCACCAGGGGGAGACTCTCAGTGCCATCACCGAGGGTCTGCGCCAGCGTATGGGCATCGGCCCACGCATCCTCCCCATGAGCGATGATTCCGTAGAGACACATATCCAGACGCCAGCGGGCCTCATCCACTTTGAGGAATATTTTGTGAAGCATCGCTTCAACGTCGAGGTCCAGGGCGTCGAATTTGTCGGCGCTAAAACGGCACGGCCCGCCCCAGGTGTGATCGATGCCATTAAGCAGGCCGAGGCCATTTTAATCGCGCCCAGCAACCCCATTGTGAGCATCGGCACCATCCTGGCGATTCCCGGCATTCATGATGCCCTGCACGAGGCCAGTGGTATGGTCGTCGCAGTCAGTCCACTTGTGGGCGGCGCTCCCATCAAGGGGCCAGCGGACAGGCTGATGCGCGCCCTGCACATGGAGGCCACAGCGGTTGGTGTCACGCGCTGCTATCGTGATTTCCTGGATGTGATGGTCATTGACCAGCAGGACGCGCACCTGGCCGAACAGGTCGAGGACCTGGGCATCCCCTGTGTGGTCACCGATACCATCATGCGCGATCAACAGGCCAAGACCGCGCTGGCACGCACCGTTCTTGAGGCCGCAGGCCTCCGTTATTAGCAACAATCACACTAGAAGCTAGAAAGTCAGGCACGCATGGGGCATCGAGCATTAATACCCGTCAAACAACTATCGGCCGTCAAAACACGCCTCTCAGAGCATTTGACGCCAGAACAGCGCTCAACACTCGTGCTCGATATGCTCCATCGCGTGATCGATGCCCTGCACGCCAGCGAGGTCCTGGAATGCATCTCGGTGGTGAGCGCCGATCCCGAGGTTCTGGAGCGCGCGCGCCGCTGGGGTGCACATGGCCTGGTAGAAGAGCAACCAGGGCACAACCAGGCCCTGACCGCGGCGGCTCATCACGCTATCCATCACGGTGCCACTACCCTGCTCACCCTCTCGGCGGACCTCCCGCTGCTAAAGGGGCAGGACGTGCGTGCAATGATCGAGCTCTCGGCCTCACACCAGGTCGTGCTCGCACCCTCACGTGATAGCACCGGTACCAATGCCTTCCTGGCACGCCCGCCGCTTGTTGTCCCCTATGTCTTTGGCGTCAACAGCCTGCAACACTACGTGGCCCAGGCCCGCGCTCTCAAACTTGACCATACCTTCTACCGCCAGTTAGGGACCGAGCTGGATATAGATACCATTGAAGATCTTCAACTCTTCAGGCACTATGATCAATGTGCAACGCTGGTCAATAGGTAAGCTATTTATTCAGCACAAACGCTATCTATCACACTTGCAAAGGAATATATTTTTATGAGCACCGCGATCCTCTCTGAAAAAGTACGCGCTTTCCTAGAAGAGCGGCGTTTCGCCGTTCTGGGCACAATCAACGCCGATGGCACACCCCAACTCTCGGCCATGTGGTACCAACTGGAAGGTGAGCATATTCTCATGAACACAAAGGCGGGACGCGTCAAAGAGCGCAATTTGCGCCGTGATCCCCGCGTCTCCATCTGCTTCGAGGATGGAGGATATCTAACAATCACGGGCAAAGTCACCCTCATCGATGATCAGGAGACGGCCCAGCGCGATATCCACCGCCTGGCCGTGCGCTACAACGGCGATGAGAAAGCGGCCCAGAGCATGGAGGAGACATTTGCAAAAGAACAGCGCGTCACCATCCATATCTCCATCGAGCACGTGATCGAAAGCCTCTGGTAGAAAAAAGCAGAGGGGTGCTGCTGGTCCGCCCAGGCGCCAGCAGCACCCCTCTATCGTCCTGTATTTTAGGACGTAGGCGTCACTGAGTAACTCACGACAAGGCCACTATTATTGGTCGTAACCCCGGTCGCGCAATACGAAAAACCACTCAGCAAGCTAGAGAGGTTGACGCTGAGCTGCGAGTTCATCACGTTTTCCAGGCTATCGCCCAAACCTCCAACGGGAATCCCTCCTGTATCCACGCTCAGGACGCGCATCTTTGGTTTACACGTATCGATGTATGGTTGCATCACAACGCGGAAGGGCCGGGTCACGGTCAGCCCGAAGATGGAGAACTGGTCCTCCCCCGCTATCTGCAACTGGCCCACCTGGGGCGTCGAAACCTTTATATTCTGCAACGTACCGGGAACGCTGACATCCTTGACACGCTTGGCCGCGATAACAGTAATCAGGTCATTGCTCAACTGCACCATCAGCGCCTGCTTGTTATCGGGTTTTGGTGTGGAGATTGGCGCCTTTGACGTAATGCTGGCTGCGTACAGAATCGAGCCAAGCACACCCCCCACAACGCCCAATAGCAAGGCCAGTATAATCGCGCCTATGAAACATCCAGCCCCTACCGAGCGACGCTCGCGCCGGGCTGGTGGCGCGGGTGTCGCGCCAGGCCTGGCAACAGGCTCTGTAAGATCCTCATGACCCGAACTCATAATCTATCTCCTTCGCGCATTTTATCTATCACGTATGCCTGTATAATAGTACACGCATTACCTCAGCAACTGCAAGCAAGACTTCAACGCGCCTCACAACCTCTTCACTTCTTACCTTTTATACTCATCAACCTCACCTAACGGGTACAGAGTGTTGCTCAGCTTGCCCTACAGCACCACATATAACACTTTCCATGCAAAAGGGGTGTGAGGATGAACAAGAATACTATGCCTGCTGTTTGGAGATAATCTGCTTCAGCTCATCTTCCATTTTCGCCAGTGCTTCTGAAGGTGTCTCACGTTTTGTGAGGGCACTAAAAACGTGTCTTTGGATACTTTCTGAAATCAGGTTGTAATTGGGCAATTGGGGACGCGCTACCGCGTTCGTATACATGCTCTTCAGAGAAGCATCACCTACAACGTCGGTAGGGCGATAGTCTTTCGTGTGCTTTAGTAAAAAATCAATAAACTGCCAGCTGAGATCCTGATTTGTCGAAGAGGCATTTACCCCCACTTGCCATCCACCAATGCAGGAGTGACCGGTAGGCTGTGATTTGCTATGGGGGATAGCGGCATACGCTACTTCATCGTGAACGGCTGAGATACCTGGATCTGTTACAAGTTGTTGCACATTAAACCAGTTACGCATAAATACTGCAAAGCCATTCTGCCATCTTACACGTGCGTCATTCTCTTCATAGGTGGTTATACCATTGGGATCATTAGGAGAGATAGTGGCCAGCCATAACCAATTTACCATCTCAAATAGAGCGTCATGGGCTTCCGAGCTATTAATAGTTACTTTAGTAGGATCATCTTCCGCGAAAAAAGATCCTCCAAAACCAGCGAGAACCTCAATGAAATTGCACACCAGCCCTTCATATTGAGCGCCTTGCCATACATAACCGTCTAGCTCTTTCCCTTGTGAGTTGGCAAGTAACTGAGACGCTTGCTCCCTTAACTCGTCGTACGTTTGGGGAGCAGAAGACACAAAGCCGGTATTGTAATATAGCACGCCTAGATCAAAACGAATGGGGGCGCTATACAGTTGCCCCTTATAAGAACAACTGTCTACAATGCTCTGAAACCCTTTATAGCTTTGCAATACGCTCGATTTAATCGTCTCCGTTAGTGGAAGTATCCATTGGTTACGCGCAAATTCTGTTAACCAGACGACATCTATTGAAATGACGTCCATCTCGCTGGCGCATACTTGGAGAGCGCTTACCGTATCTTTATATTGTGAATTATCCTCAAATGGAGCATTATTATAGATAACATGTGCATTGGTATTCTGGGTGTTAAAATTCTTGACAATATTAATAAATTCTTCCTGGTCGTCATGCTCGCTACTCCAGACAATCGTATTTGGCTGACTAACCCAGCCATTTGGCGTACAATGCGTAGAGATAGTCCCGCAAGCTTCAAGCAGCGAAGAAGCTGCCCCTGCACTTAAGCCCAGGGCAATAACGCGTTCTAGAAAAGTCCGCCGCTTTATTCGCCCAGCCCGCATATGCATGATAGCATCATTAAGGGCGTCCATTGTTTTGGACATCAAAGCACCCTCCTTGCGCATTGTCATCATAGCAACCATCCACACCTTTAAAGACGTTGTAACCATGAGTGAACTGGATGACGACGACTGGTTTAGTATCGACACTGCCCTGGTTATAGCGGATATCACCAGTAATGCCTTTATATTTACTGTTGAATAAAGCCCTTTGCAGCTGATCCATAGGAAATCTGTTGTTTTGAAAGCCCTTACTGGCCACCATCAAAGACTTTAAAGCGTCGTATGCAATCATCACACTATCATTAGCGCGCTCATAACCATAGGCTCCTCGATGAAATTGCTGAGGATCATAGGCATTTATATATTCCTGGGTGAAATCTGGCTGAGCCAGATGAAGGATTGCCCACTGATCTGGGTACGCAAAAGCAGTGAAGTAAACGCGTACATGCTCTACAGGTTGTGCTTTGGGAAAGTGAGGAGCCTGGTAGATAATATTTGCAGTCATCACGTCTACATCCCCGGAAACAGGTAACGACTGTATTACAGTATTAAGATCGGCCGGGTATCCCACGAAATAAATAAGATCTGGTTTGCCCCGCAACGTGGCGCGCAATAACCCTGGCAACGTATTGCTACTATATATGCTGTACGTTTCGCGATCAACAATAGCCGCATCCGAAGGCTGATTACGACGAAAATCATCAATGAAGCTTCTATAAAGACTTTGGCTATATTCGTTAGCAGGATCGTACACAATAGACACACGTTTCTTCTTGAGAACAGATTTGATATACTGGACTGCCGTAGCTGCCTGTGAGTCAATCGTAGGAGCAACACTAAAATTGTAGTTACAACTATCTGAATTACGACTATCATTTGCAGACACAGTCACGATGGGAATATGCTTATTACACATAGTCAGGAGCATAGAATTGATACGCTGCGTCCGCTCGGGCCATCCCATGACCCCTTTAATGGTTGGATCTTGCTGATACGAAGAGAGAATACGATCCATGACCTGTTGCGCATACGTTTCCTGGTCACCTATATTCACGATAAGCAAACGGACACGAAATGGGTTGGCCTGGCTATTAAACTCTTTTTGTGCCACATAGTAGCCTTGCAGGTCCTCTCGTCCAATCTCATATTCTTCGTGGCTTCCAGTGAGTTGGGTGACGGCAATAAAGGTGATATATGGGCTGCCGGAGTTTATAATCCGCTGGTTTTCCTGGTAGATCAAGACTTCAGCATCGTCTGAATCGTCACCAGAGATAGCTTGACCCCAAAGCTGCCTGGCCTGATCGAAATTCTGGTTCCTAAATGCATCCGCGGCCTGCTGTTTAAGGGCCTCATTATGATGCCCTTGATTATTTCGCGTCTTTACATCGAAGACATAGCTTCCATCACTAATTCCAATAGGGCCATCAGGAGTTGAATATGAGAAGAGTAACGGAGGCACAGTAGATTGAGGTGCAGGCCATATATAATGGTATCCCCCCACAACAATCAAAACCATGGCCACCACCAGGCCCACAAACATCCACAATTTCCTATTTATCTTTGGAATTTTTGGAGGTCCCCAGGCGGTAGGCCGAGGCATTACCTGCACTACTGCCTTTTCAAAGTTTTTGAGAGCAGCTAAGATAGCAATTATGCCTACGGGTACGGCCAGAATCGTCGCCAGGTTTGGAAGGAAATTTCCCCATGAATCTGGAAGTATATGCAAAAAACTAAGCAAATACACAAGTGTTACAAAAAGCGTGAAAGTTATTATAAACCTTATAACCTTCGTTAGCGGCAAAATAGGGTCATCAGATTGATTCTTCATGCACTTCGCCTCTTTGCGCTGCAAGCCGTAGCCATCCTAGCCACAAGCCCTCCAAATTTCTTCTTTAAGAAG
The DNA here is from genome assembly GCF_016587375.1 of Ktedonobacter robiniae. Lineage (GTDB taxonomy): Bacteria > Chloroflexota > Ktedonobacteria > Ktedonobacterales > Ktedonobacteraceae > Ktedonobacter > Ktedonobacter robiniae. The sequence goes on along the minus strand of NZ_BNJG01000001.1, from coordinate 4,856,634 downwards.
GACGTAAAAACATACCTGTTAACAAATAGAACGCGAACTATGGTCAAAAAATTCTATAGCGTTGCCTGTAATTTGATAGTATACCACTTCTTCTTTGCAGCTTTTCTAATTACTCAGGATATTTCTCCAAGACTTTCATGTAGGGTCTACACCACGTATGATGAAAAAGCGTAGAATGAGGTGATGCTCTGACACCAAGGTCGGCCCCTCTTTGTGCTGCGAGCCAGTTCCAAGACTGACCGAGGTGTGCGCAGGAACCACGTATTGTTGCCCTCGCGAGAAGGTTCTTTTCGGAGAGGAGCACGCAGAAGAGAATCTTTGGTTATCCACACCTCTGTTGGAGCATCATCCGAAAGAAGCCTGTTTCTGGTGCAAGATCTCATATGAGGGAAGAACCGATGGAATTGCTCTACGAACGCTGTGCAGGACTGGATGTCCATAAGAAGAATGTGAAGGTGTGCTTGATCCTGCCGGGGAAACCAGGACGCCCCGACAAAGAGATTCGAACCTATGCCACGAAGACGGCAGACTTGCTGGAAATGCGAGATTGGCTGAAAGAGCAGGGATGCACGCATCTGGCCATGGAGTCGACCGGTGTCTATTGGAAGCCCATCTATAACTTGCTAGAAGGGGATTTTGAGATCCTGGTGGTCAATGCGCACCATCTCAAAACCGTCCCAGGGCGCAAAACGGATGTGAAGGACTCCGAGTGGATCGCCGATCTCTTGCAGCATGGATTGCTCAAAGCCAGCTTTATTCCTTCCGTTCCACAGCGGGAGTTGCGGGAGCTGACACGTTACCGCACGCGTTTGGTGGAAGAGCGAGCACGAGAGGTGAACCGTCTTCCACCAAACGCTGGAGGATACGAACCTGAAATTAGGAGATGTCGTCTCCGATGTTATGGGGAAAGCATCGCAATTCATCCTCCAGGCAATCGTAGAGGGGGAGGCTGATCCACAGCGGCTGGCGTCATTTGCAGTGGGACGGGTTCGCGCCAGCCAGCAGGAGTTGGAAAGCGCCTTGACTGGGAAGGTAACGACCCATCATCGTTTCATGCTCGGTGAGCATCTGAAGCAGATTGAGACGCTCAACGCCGCTCTTGGGCGGGTGAGCCAGGAAATTGCTCGTCGTTTTACTCCCCCTGATGATCCTGCAGAAGAAGGAGCAACTGATCAACCAGCATCGGTGAAGTCACAGGGATCTGCACAGGAAGAAGCGAGTCGATTACCCTCCTCGAAGGAGATGAGTTGGCAGAAAGCTGCTCAACTCATTGATGAGATTATCGGAATCAGCGAAGAGGCAGCGCAAGGCATCCTGGCCGAAATTGGGATCGAGATGGGCCAATTTCCCTCCGCCCAACACATAGCATCTTGGGCGGGCGTTTGTCCAGGAAATCACGAAAGTGCAGGCAAACGCTTGAGTGGCAAAACTCGCAAAGGCAATCCCTGGTTACGTCGGCTTCTCGTCCAGGCTGCCCATGCTGCTGGCCGCAGCAAGAATACCTATCTGGCTGCTCAATATCATCGCATCGCGAGCCGACGTGGGGCAAAGAAAGCTGCTTTGGCCGTCGCCCATAGTATTCTCGTGATCATCTACCATATCCTGCGCGATCAGAGCAGCTATCAGGATTTAGGCGGCAATTATTTCGATGAGCGAGACCGACAAGCTGTTCAGAAACGCCTAGTCAAGCGACTTGAACGCATGGGGTATCAGGTCGAACTGCAACCCATGGCTCAGGCCAGTTGATTTCCGCTCACAGGCGGGGGCCGGAGGACTTTTTCAGAAGAGAGGTATGCTCATCAATCACATCTAAAGGCGACAAAGCTCAGCACCAGTGGGCCAGATCCCCACCCTATTCAACTTTTCCAGCACCACCAAATACCCTCATACCTGGCCTGTACCTACATCCTGGGCTTTCCGTAGACTACAAGAATATGCCACAAATACTTGATGTGTTGAAGCGTGTCTTTGGGTGATCCCCAGTCTTGCCACTGTTCAGTATCAGCAACAACTGAGACTGCCGCTAACCCAATCGTTGCGGCATTAAGACAGCCATCCTTTAACGCGTGGTTTTCCAATACACGCTGGGCAAGAGGTGGCATTTCTGGTCCACGGAAGTCGCTTGGCACTTCTTCCAAGGAAAGCTCAAAGCCTTCGTGCCATTCAAGGGGGAAGCCATACTTCTTCGCGGTTGCCTCCAATACCTCACCAGTTGCCGTGTTCTGGAATGAAGGGTCTGCGACAAGCGCATCTACATCATCTGCCATACACAGTTCACCGTGTATTTGCGCCTCAATGTAATCATCAAGCGCGCGCCCCCATGACCTATGGAAGAGCGACGCTTTTGTATTACCAGGATGAAGCAAGGCACGAACAAACGTTGTAACGTCTACCTCTCTGCGCCCAAGCGCATTTCCATGAGCTTTAACTTCTTCCAGTAATCCAGCGAGAACCGGTTCAAAGGCATTTATGACCCCTATATCCTGAGGATCTGATACACTATCACCAAAGACAAGCGTCGCGCGTTGTATTACGTGCGCCTTTAAGCGTAAATGACAGGAGCCAAAGCGTGGGCAGGCCCCGTCACTGTAGTTCATAAGATTTAACCCGGCATACTTAGGACGTTCTGCCTCGGTTACTCCCTGAGCCTGATATGCTCCACCAAGCATGGCTGCTTCCCACATATCGCGGTCTCCGCCAGCAAAGGCCGTGAGCCCACCATTAGAAATCCTAGTCTCAAACTGGCTGCGGTATATGCCTTCTTCATACAGCGCGGCAATCACTGAACGGCCATCGGCAAGCAGCCGGTCGGGGTGAAAGTTGATCGTAAGGTGTGATAGATCACGGATGGCTTTGATAAGGTCAACGACGTCACATTCAATCTCGCATACATTTAGTATCTTTTGTATTCTTTCTCTATCAATATTCTTATTCTGTATCGCCTTCTGATACACGTAATCAAGAGCCTTCTGTTGGGCATTAGTCAGCTTGAAATCCATCATGCAAATATTTTCTTCCTGTTCAGTTTGCTTCTCTTTTTTGTGGCTGGTTGAACTTGCCCTGATACTCTGTTCAATTTGGTCTGAAAGGGATTATCCCACCTGCGGCGGGATGGGAAAGGCCCGCAGAGGGGCTGACGCCCCTCTGCGCTCCCCGCTGTTCCCTTTCAAGAGAACTTTCGCCAGAGACAAGACTCAAGTACTGCCGCTCATCTGCCGATAATACAATGCAATATGCCCGAGACACAAGGTGATTTGCACAAGGAGATGATTACTATCGCGATTGCTAGCAAGCAGGAGCCGGAGCATCTCAGAGAAGAGGTAATAGCTGTCTTTTTACCTAGTTATCTTCACAAAATTTTGTGCAATATATACAAAAGCATGGCTAAAACTTTCGGGTAAAGTAACTGTAGTATCTCATGGGCTGAGAGCATATCATATGTACAGAAGTTGAGTCCTGGCACGATGCTGGGAAGCGACCACTATATTATGCAGAATGACCCAAAGGTATCTAAACACATCAACAAAGTGCGCAAGGCAAGCCACTAAATACCAGCAATGACGCGGGGATTGAACGCGAGAGGAGAAAACTTTGATGACCCCAGAGGAAGTCTTACGGTTTGCAAAAGAAAATGGCGCCAAAATGGTCGATCTGAAATTCACCGATCTTCCAGGAACCTGGCAGCATTTCAGCATTCCTTTCAGTGCGCTTGCAGAATCTATTTTTGAAGAGGGCCTCTTCTTCGACGGCTCCAGCGTTCGAGGCTTCCAGGCAATCAATGAGAGCGATATGGTAGTCATTCCCGACGCCACCAGCGCTTTCATGGACCCCTTCACTGCTGTCCCCACGCTCAGCCTGATCTGCGATATCGCCCATCCCGGCACCCGTAAGCCCTATAGCCGCGACCCCCGCTACATCGCGCGCAAGGCTGAAGAATACGTCAAGTCCAGTGGCCTTGCTGACACCGCTTATTTCGGTCCCGAAGCAGAGTTCTACGTTTTCGATCACGTTCAGTACACCTCTAGCGATAATATTCAGAGCGTCGAGGTCGATTCAGACGAGGCGGCCTGGAACACCAACAAGGCAACTCGCCATGACGGTTCCCGCAACCTGGGTCATTCAATGCGCGTCAAGGGCGGTTACTTCCCCGTCGCGCCAAATGATACCATGCAGGATCTACGCTCCGAGATGGCCCTTCAGCTTGAGGCCCTGGGTATCCCTGTCGAGGCCCAGCACCACGAGGTTGGCGCCGCCGGTCAGGCCGAGATCGATATCCGCTTCGGCACCCTGCTCAAGACCGCTGACAACATTCTGCTCTACAAGTACGTTATTAAGAACATCGCTCGCAAGTATGGCAAGACCGTGACCTTTATGCCCAAGCCAATCTATGGTGATAACGGTTCTGGTATGCACACACACCAGAGCCTCTGGAAGGACGAGAAGCCCCTCTTCTACGATGCCGACGGTTATGCTGGCATCTCACAGATGGCACGCCATTATCTTGGTGGTGTTCTGCTGCACGCTCCGGCCCTCATGGCCCTCGCGGCTCCAACGACCAATAGCTACAAACGCCTGGTTCCCGGCTTCGAAGCACCCGTCAACCTGGTCTTCTCAAAGGGCAACCGTAGTGCAGCCGTTCGTATCCCGCTGACCGAGAGCCCCAAATCCAAGCGCATCGAGTTCCGCCCGCCCGACCCAACGGCCAACCCCTACCTGCTCTTCGCGGCCCTGCTGATGGCTGGTCTGGACGGCGTCAAGCGCGGTATCGAGCCCAGCGACTACGGCTTTGGCCCGGTCGACAAGGACCTCTATCATATGTCGGCGGAAGAACTGAATGAGATCAGCTCGGTTCCTGGCTCGCTCGAAGAGTCACTCAAGGCCCTGGAGAACGATCACGCCTTTCTGCTTGAGGGCGGCGTCTTCACCAGCGACATCCTGGAGAAGTACATCGAGCTGAAGCGCGAGGAGAATGACATCGTTCGCCTACGCCCAACGCCCATCGAGTTCTCACTGTACTACGACGCTTAAAAAACACAGCGCCCGTAACACATATCATTGCCTGTCCGTGGCAATACACACACAAGTGGTCCGCCCCTTAACACACAAGGGGCGGACCTTTTTTATAGAACAGCACATACACAATATGCATTTAACTGCTTTTATTTGACATTGTAACACAAAGTACTTATTTCCCGTGACAGATCTGTGACATTGGCACGTAAATATGATATAGTGAAATAGAGCAAAACATGTTCAAGACAGTCTTTTGGGGGAGGCCAACCAATGGAACCTTTAGTCGATAGCTACGGAAGACGCATCAAAAGCATGCGTATTTCGGTAACTGATAAATGCAACTTTCGCTGTACCTACTGTATGCCCGCCGAAGGGCTCCCCTGGCTAAAAAAGGCTGAGATCTTGAGCTATGAGGAACTCATGCGCATCAGTCGCGTGGCAGTCAGCATGGGCATTGAGCAGATTCGTCTGACGGGAGGCGAACCCTTGGTGCGTCGCGACCTTCCCGAGCTGGTACACCAGCTTCATGAACTGGAAGGGCTACGCAGCCTGAGCCTGACCACCAACGGCATCCTGCTTCCACAACAGGCCAAAGCCCTGGCCGAGGCGGGACTGACGCGCATCAATGTCAGCCTGGATACGCTCCTACATGAGAAATTCACCCAGGTCACACGCCGTGACCAGCTTGATCGCGTTCTCGAAGGACTGGACGCGCTGGCCGCCTATCCCAGCATTCATCCCATAAAGATCAATGCGGTGGCTATGCGCAACTTTAGCGAGGCCGAGGTCCTGGACTTTGTACGCTTCGCACGCGATAAAGCCTATGCCATGCGCTGGATCGAGTTTATGCCCCTCGATGCCGATCAGATCTGGCGCAAAGAAGATATCTTAACCGGTGGCGAGATTAAAGCCATCATTGAGGCCGCCTATGGCCCCCTGGTCCCTATTACCTCCGGTGATCCCTCCGAGACCGCGCGCCGCTATACCTTTAGCGATAACATTGGCGAAGTAGGCTTTATCAATCCCGTAAGCGAACCCTTCTGCGCCCAATGTGATCGTATCCGTATTACCGCCGATGGCCAACTGCGCACCTGCCTCTTCGCCACTGAGGAGACTGATCTGCGCTCCGTGGTTCGCTCCGATGCAGATGACGTGGAACTTGCCCGCGTAATTCGACAAGCAGTGTGGCATAAAGAGTTGAAGCATTACATCGGGGATAAACGCTTTAAGCGTGCGAACCGCAGCATGTCTATGATTGGTGGTTGATACAACAATTCCAGTGTGTGACACGTAATTACAGTGTATCTCTGCTATTAGGGATTTTGTTACTAATAAGTGCCTTAACCGTTTATATAATCAAATCACTCATCGCGCGAACCCAAGGTATACTTTAATTTCTTCAACGTTCTTCTGCTATTGTGGTCAGGCGTACATTCTTATACGCCTTATGACCAGAAAAGAGGGCTCTGTGGAATACGACGATGCGGAACTGCTGACAGTTCGTGAAGTTGCAAGACAATTACGTGTGGATGATACCACTGTGCGCCGTTGGATCAAAAATGGAGTGCTTGAAGCAATCACTCTTCCCCATCGAGGCGCACGCCAGGCCTACCGTATTCGCCGCTCAACCCTGGAAAAGCTGCTCGCCCCACCGCCTGAGTCCGTGAGTCAATAGACGGGTAGTACCTTTTCGAAAACCTGAGCGTGCTAGCGCTAGCCGCGAGAGCGGCGTTGGTCTTCGTATAAGAAGGTAGCCAAATAGCCGAGAACCTGTTAGACTAGGGGTCGATTTCTACCGATTACGCCAGTCAACAAGGAGGTTCTCATTGTCTGCTCTCGACCCACAAACTCTCTTCCAGGAATATAACGGAAGTGAGAACGCAGGCTTCGCCACGATTCACGCGCCAGTCCATCACACTCCGGGCGGCACACCCTACTTACAGGTTCCTGGAGTCGTGACGCTGGCGCGCCCTCAGACCAACCCCACCGGCCTGGCAGGCTTCCTTGATGGTTTTGATACCTCACTTGGTTTTAGCCACTATCTCGATGATCCCACCACTCTTCCAGAAAGCTCACAGCTCTGCAAGATCGCCGGGCAGACATGCTATATGAGTTTTGGCCCCAAACGCACGATGAACGAGAATGCCAGCCGCTATTTCGAGAATCTCAAATCCTCCGGCCATGGCTCGGTCTTCGAGCACGCCAACTTTAGCCTACTCCTCTACGGTGTCTCCCGCAGCCTGACCCACGAGCTGATCCGACACAGAGCTGGAATGGGTTTTTCCCAGCTGAGTCAGAGGTACGTCTCAGGCCGCATGCTGCGCTTTGTGGAGCGCCCAGAGTATCGCGATGACGCACAGCTACACACCCAGTTTGAGCAACGCGTCGACCGCGCCGCCGAAGAGTATGCCCAGCTCACCAAGCGCCTGCTGGAAATGCAAAAAGAAGGCTCGACCATTCTAAGTGCCGAGGCCCGCACCGACCTGCGCAAGAAGGTCCAGCAGGCGGCCCGCTCAGTGCTCCCGAATGAGACCGAGGCCCCCATCGTGGTCACAGGTAATGTGCGCTCCTGGCGCCATGTAATCGAGATGCGCGCCGACGCCCATGCGGAGACCGAGATTCGCGAACTGGCGGTTCGCATCTTCCTCTGCCTGCACCTGGCCGACCCCATTCTCTTCGGCGACTACGAAATTGAACAGCTCGCCGATGGCACCCACGCCGTCAAAACTGGCTATCGAAAAGTGTGATGATTAGAAAAATCGAAAAGAGAGAGGCGCACGCCGTGCGCCTCTCTCTTTTCGATTTGTGAACCCGTTATAGCTCGCGACGGTAGAGGCGGAAGCCTTCAGGGGCGGGTTCATCGGTTGGCTCTAGTTCGCAGAGGGTGGCGAGGTGGGGCGCGCCCTCGTCGCTTGTGGGCAATAGTACCTCAAAATAGATGGGGATGCCCGCTTGCTCAGCCTCGAAATCAAACTCATAGGCCATGACGCGCGCCCGGTTGAGCGCGCCCACCAGCAGGAGACGCCCGCCACGGCGCCTGCGCTGCTGAGGCATGACCGCGCCCTGACATATGAAATGGTAGGCGTCTGCGGTGCGCTCCAGGCACACCAGGGTATAGCCTGCGATCTCGCCCTCGACCCCTTCCAGTGTTCCCGCCTGGCTCCAGGTGCTCAGCTCATCGTCATCATCTGTAATGACAAAGGCATTCTCCTCGGCGTCAAGCACCTCGTCGCGTAGCCAAGCATCGAAGCTATCCTCGCTGACTACCTCCGTCCCGTCCACGCGCGCCGCCTCGCGCTGTACCGTCAGCACCTCGGGAATATCTTCATAGCGAAAAGGTCGTATGCGCATTCGATCACACTTCTTCCTACTATCTCAACCATATGGCGAAAAATACTCATTGTGAGCAGGAGCATACGCCAGGGCAAGGCTACCTGTCAAGATTGCTCTCTGTAGCATATATTTAACAAAAAAGCGAAAGGGCGCAGTGTGATCGATCACACTGCGCCCTTCTTGCTCTACAATCTACCTGGATGCGTCGCTAATACAGGATGTGATATTGGGAGGGGCTCCAAGAGAGAACGGCGTAGATCTGGGTCATCGCCGCCTGCTCTATCATTTGCGTTGACTGAGAGCCATTAAAGTGGAAGAGACCCGTCGCGGTATCGCGATTGTTCTCCCATGCACGATCCGCATAGGCCTGCATGGCCTTTACGTAGTCCTGGTTATGATTGACGGATTGCAGCAGGAGCAAATTCTTGAAGAAGATGGAGTTGAAGAAGGCTGGCTGCTTATCGAGATTCTCGGTCCCATAGAAAGCGAGCGCGGCCTGGGCGATCTGCTCGGCGCGATACAGGTAGGTTGCATCGCCAGTCGCCTGGTAGAACAGGACATTGACGCCTACTGGCACGCCCTGGTTATAGCTCCATTGAGTCTTCTCGATATTGCCCTGCAAGTCGATATGATCCCAGTACAGGCCATTGGGGGCGAGCAGATAGGTATTGGTCCAGTCATACATCTTCTTCGCCCAGTCGAAGTAGTGCTGCTCCCCAGTCAACTGGTAGAGGCGCAGGCCCAGTTCGGCGCCAGGCATGTTGGAGACCGTATTGCGATCATGGCTCCAGGGGGCCTGCGTCCAGAAGACACCTCCCGGGGCGGGATGTGTGGCATCATTATCCCAACCGGAGACCACGAGCGCGAAGATCTGCTTAGCACGCTCCAGAACAGCATCCTCCCCCCACATCTTGTAGCGCTGAATGGAGGCCAGGCCGACCCATTCGTTATCATCATAGAACTTGTCGCCACCATTGCCATAGGGCGTGCGCGCATAGGAGTCATACCCCGGCAGACCCGTCGCCCCGGTCGTGTTCCAGTAGCGCTCCTGGCCCAACCAGCGTTCATTGACAGCATCCCGATGCGCACGTCCAGCCTCTCCAGGAAGGTTTGAGAGGTCCAGCGTTGCGCCGTGCGCCTGCGAAAAAGGCCACTCATAGGAGTAAGCGTTATCTGTGGCTGCGACCGGGTACTGCTCATGATAGAGATAGGAGCCATCATTAACATAAAAATACTTCTGCAAGGCAGCATATGAGGCTATGGCACGTGATTGGTTGCTCTCACTTGCATAGGCAGTGATAAGAGGTGAACCAACCAGGCTCAAAATAGCCCCACCCAGCACTCCAATAGCGGTACGTCGTTTCATACGAAAAAACCTCCTTGTTTTCACCAAATTACGATTAGTAGCATGATTACAGCACAACATCCCTACCTGTTGCCTGCACAACAGGTGTGCCATTAAAACGTGTATCTATTTCCCCACTCCAATCAAAAATGACAACGATGTCATCGCGGACAATTACATAATAACTTGCATATTTCTGTTTGTCAACGCAAACGAGGCTATCCACGTTTCCCAATACAACTATAGCGCCCACATTTAGACAATCGATGTCGCATTATTTGACTCCAAATGCCTGCTTAAGAAGCGGCTCACAGGCTTATAGCAAGCCAGGAGAACCAATGAGAGCGCAAACGTAACCAGCGCAAAGGGTATAAAGACCCCTGGATCATAACTTGTAATACCACTCAGAATAGCAATGGGGAACCAGACAGATAGGCTGATGAACCAGAGCGCGATCTGCAAGCACACATACACTGCCTGTACATGCCTGCTCGTCACACTCAAGCAGATCATTCCTACACCCACACAAAAGAGAGGGCCAGGCGTAAAAGGGCCGAATATGTATAAGTTAGCAGGTAAGATCGGGTTTCCAAAAAACCAGCCACCACAAAAGATATAGTTCATAACAGCACCTGGATCTTCAAAAACCCATGGGCCATCATATACTATGGCGCCTCTCGCACTCATTCTAGAGGTGAGGACAACCACAATTATATAGAGTCCGTAGAGGAGAAAGCATGCGCCAACAATACGTAGAAGCGTCTTATAAGATACCGTTCTCTGAAGCATAAACAGCACTTCCTTGCTCTTCATGAAATCACACAAAATAGCCTGCTACATCTAACAACGCATCTCTGCCTGCTACATCAAGTAGTTAAAGTGTGATTCTTTGGAAAATTGCCGGATTGGAGATTAATTGTTGTCCCAATACCATAAATCAATGCGCCATCTATGAAGAGCTGGAAGATGAGGTATAATGGGGGCGACAACATGCTCCAGGCTGGAAGAAGCGGCCGGGGGAGCAAAGGAGAAGTTTATCTTGAGCAAGCAGACAGCATTGATCATTGTAGATGTGCAGGTGGCCCTCTTTAAGGTTCCGGGGCGGCCGACCTATCGTGAGGAGGAGTTGCTAGCCAATATCGCGCATCTCCTGGAGCAGGCACGCGCCAGTGGAACACCTGTGATCTATATCCAGCACCAGGAGGAGGCGCCCAGTTCCCTGGTTCCTGGCACCCGTGGCTGGCGCATTCACCCATCCATCACACCTCTGGAAGGCGAGACGATTATCCCCAAGCGCTCACCCGATGCCTTTCTCGCCACGACGCTGGACGAGGAACTTCAGGCGCGCCAGATTACTCATCTCGTTATTACGGGTTGCCGCACCGACTTCTGCGTCGATACCACCTGCCGGGCCGCGATCAGTCATGGCTATGATGTGACGCTGGTCGGCGATGCCCATTCGACCATTGACCGTGTCGTGCTCAACGCGGAGCAGATCGTCGCCCATCATAACGCGACCCTCAATGGTTTTGGCTCTCCCGAGCACACCATCACAGTCAAACCAACCAGCGAAGTTGCCTTCGCGTAAAACATACATATGTCACAACAGCGCCTACCATCCATAATCTACCACATAGCAGAGGAGGGCAACTGGCCCTTTATCCAGCAATACGGCCTCATCAGCGCTCAGGCCCTTCTTGAGCAGGCGGGTTTGCCCGTGCAGAAGAGGAGCTTGCTTGAGCAGCAGCGTACCGAATCGCTCACACTGCCCAGAGGCATCCGGATCCGGGATCAGAAGCCGATGCCTCCCACGGCCCTGGAGCGCTGCCTGCACGAGATGACACCAGCACAATGGTACTCTTTGCTCAATGCTCGCGTCTTTTTCTGGCTCGATCCCGAGCGATTGAACCGGATGCGCGGGGCGATGAAGGAGCGTCCACAGGTCGTGCTGAGCATCGATACCGAGCGCCTGCTGGCCCGCTACGCGGAGCACGCTACACTGACACCTATCAACACAGGGAACGCACGCCGCCAACCCGCGCGTCGAGGGGCCGCAACCTTTGTGCCTTACACAACCTGGCTCCAATCGGGCTGGCTCAGCGAGTCCCAGGCTCTGGACACGCGTCCTCGCCCACGCAGCCATCAGCCCGTAGAGCTAACGATCACACCTGCCGTCCCTGATGTGCTGGATTTTATTACCCATATCCAGCACGTGCCGCCCCTGGAGCGCTTCGTTCCACACTAACAATCCTGCTTTATGCTGTTGCTATTCGCCTCTTATTCCTGCACGCCGACATCGGCCAGGATGGTCTCTGAACTGCTGATGGCTTGCTCTGGCCGATCTTTGGGACGTGTGATGAGCAGCACGCTCGCCGCTGCCAGCGTTCCTAGTAGAGCGCAAAGGAGCCATAAACCAGTCGTGCTCCAGGTAAAAACAAGTGTACCAAGCAGAGGGGCCAGGATCAGGCCGATGCTCCAGGTCATACCCCAGGCCCCCTGATAGCTCCCTCGCAGATGCGCTGGCGAGAGATCTGCTACATAGGCGGTCGTGACCGGTCCCTGGACTATTTCGCCAAGTGTCCAGACAACCACAGCCAGTGCCAGTAAGGGAATAGTGGGCGCGAACGCGAACAAGCCAAAGCCCAGCCCTATGAGCAGAAAGCCAAACGCGATCACAGCAGGCCTGGGGAAACGGCGAGTTATGGCACTAATTGGCAGTTCGAGGAACACAACAGCGAGGGCATTGACTGAAAGCAATAGTCCATAGACAGTGTTCGATAATCCGAGCGCCTGAACCTGGAGAGCCATAGTAGAGAGGTGTTGCAGATAGACAAAGGCAACGGCGATCCCTGCTACCAGGAGGAGGAGAAAGCCGCGATCTGGCAATACAGCCTGGAAGAAATTGCTTTGCCTGGATGACGGCTCTGCCTGTTTGCGGGCATCAGCGGGAAGGGCAAAGAGGATGAGCAGGCCAAAGATGACCGAGGTCAAGGCATCACCAATAAAGAGCAATATAAACGAGTGGCTGGCAAGGATGCCCGCGACTACTGATCCCGCGGTTACCCCCAGGTTAATCGCTAATCTATACAGGGCAAACGCACCCACCCGCTGCTCGGATGGAACGAGGTCCGCGATAAGCGCACTGGAAGCTGGACGATACAGCTCCGTCGCCAAGCCCGCCAGGGTAACAAGCACAATAATCAGCCACAACACTGTTGCCTGCGATAGCACAAGCATGGTGGCGGCTGAAGCAAACATAGAGAGCATAATTGTATTTCGCCGCCCCATTCGATCCGCCAAATAGCCGCCAAGAGCAGCAGCACTGATGCTGCCAATACCATAGGCGCTGGCAGCCATACCCGCCTGGGTAGCGGTATAACCTTTAGTTGTCATGTAGAGGATGAGGAAGGCACTGACAAAACCACCAATACGATTAAAAAAGGTGCCTATACATAGAACCCAGAGTGAGCGAGGAAAGTTGAGTGCTTTCTGCATTTTTAATGGATTTCCTAATTTTTCTATTTCTATCTTGCCCCTGACAAAGGAGATGTTCCGCGTGTCCAAAGATGCGCTGAAATAGCCATGGCATCATTTCCACCAGCGAAGCGAGCAAACGCTATTATACGCCTTGAAGAGAAGCGTGTCTAGCGGTTTTCGGACATGACCAACATATGTGGATGTGATATTCTAGAAAGGTCTAACCAAGGATAGAAAGAAGAATCTTATCGTATGAATGAACAAAAAGTAGATACATTTGATAAAGTAACACAGGATGATGACCGCTATACGCGTGGAATAGCTATTCTCCAGAAGGTCGGCGGGGAGAATTATGACGCCCCCATTCGCGCCCTCGACGACATCGCGCCTGCGCTGGGTCGTTTCACTGTAGAATTTGGATATGGCGATGTTTTAGCGCGCTCCAATCTTGATTTGAAGACTCGGCAGATCTGTACTGTGGCTGCCCTGGCGGCTCTGGGTACCGCGGCGCCCCAGCTCCGCTACCATATCCATGGGGCGAGGAATGTTGACTGGAAACCTGAGGAGATTGTCGAGATCCTGATCCTGGCGAGCGTCTATGCTGGCTTTCCTGCAGCCCTCAACGGTATCACAGCAGCCCGTGAGGTCTTTGGGCAACGCGGAGACAAACCAGCGGTTGATAGCGGCACAATGACAGGTGACCGCTACGAGCATGGCATGCAAACGCTCCAGCGCGTAAGCCGTGGCTCTGGCGCGGCTGTGGTCGAAAGCCTCAAGGATATTGCCCCCGATCTGGGACGCTTTATTATCGAGTTCTCCTACGGTGATGTCATCGGTCGTCCCGGACTCGACGACAAGATCACGGAACTCGCGACCGTCGCTATGTGTACCGCCCTTGGCACAGCTCAGCCCCAACTCGCGGTCCATATTAGTGCCGCCCTCAATGTTGGTGCGACGAAAGAGGAAATCGTAGAAGTCATCATACAGATGGCAGTCTACGCAGGTTTTCCGGCGGCCCTCAATAGCATCAGCGTCGCCAGGAATGTCTTTAAGGAGAGATAGGAAAGTGGGGAGACACTGTTAAAGCACGCATCTACATACACGCGTAATATATATTAGCAGCGTCTCCCTTAAAATGCGCGTCAGACTGGCCTGCTACTTACGTTTGTGAGCTAGAACCAGTTGCTCTCTGTGGTACATCCACAACAGGCAGCCTGTCATAGCTTGAGCGATTTGATGCATAGATTTAGCTACGCCTCTGGCAGACATAGATCATCGCGGGTGACGTAGCGGTCAGAGGATCTTGTTGCCAGTTACCATAGCAGGCATGAATCTGAAATCCATTGTAGAAGAGCAAGGCTTCCATCTCTTGTGGGAAGACGTAGCGCAGGTCCGTGTGAAGGGTCTTCTCCTGGCGCTGACCATCTGGATGGAGGAACGTGAGTTGACGAGTATAGTGCTGGATCTGGGTCATGGGATCATAATATTGCTCTTCGGTGGTTAGAAGTTGTCCCCCATCAGGCAGCGTGTACTTCAGTGGATCAGGATGGCGGACTTCCAGGAGATTGCGTGGGGTAGGATTGCGTGTCTCAAAGAGAAAACATCCCTCCGGCTCCAGGTGTTCCCGGACACGCGCCAACATCGCTTCTTGATCCTCTCGCGTCAGAAAGAATTGGAAGACATTTTCCAGCATGTAGATGAATGGGAAGCGCTTCTGGAGGTGGAATGTGCGCGCATCAGCCACCACCCAGTCAATCGAGACGCCCTGCTGAATAGCTTTCTGGCGGGCCCGTTCAATCATCTCTGGCACTATGTCCACGCCTGTGACCTGGTAACCTTCCGCAGCCATGCGCAGGGCAATACGCCCTGTTCCACACGCCAGGTCAAGCAGCGGTCCATCAAGCGAACACGCCCATTGCTCGGTCAATGGCCAATCAGCATAGTAGCCCTCATCCTCTAGATCAAAGGTCTGCGGGTCGCGGAACTCTTCCAGGTTATCATGATCAAGCATTGAGTCCTCTTTCATTATGCTCTACAGGTTAGATAGATACACAAACGTTGTGTTTGTGCTCGTGAGAAACTTCATGAAAAAAACCAGAACACCATCATAATCGCTTGTGCTTAGAGCTGAGGCGCTTCCCAGATTTGGATTGTGTGATCAGCAGAACCAGAAGCAAGGAAGTTGCCATCAGGCGACCAGGCTACCGACCAGACAGTGTCGCGATGTCCCTGGTACGTTAAGAGTTGTGCCCCTGTCTGCGCATTCCATACCTGGACCGTCCAGTCCGACCCGGCAGCCGCGATCCTGGAGTCATCAGGCGACCACGCCAGCCCGTTGGAGCTTCCCCAGTGTCCCTGGCAGGAACACATCTGCCGATTCGCGGCGATATCCCAAATCAGCACGGGAGAAGATTAGCCAGCAAAACCATCGCCTGGGATGCCAGCACTCAACGAAATTGCCAGGCGCCGACTGTCGGAGGCCCAGGCCACATCTGATACATTCATTCTGAACTTTTCGGTCTCGGAGATCACAGAGTAGCGTGGCGGTTGGTACGTCCAGATCTTCTTGCCACGGGAGATATCCCACACGTCCACCTGATCCGTGATCACCGCAAGCATCTGGCCATCGCCTGACCAGGCCGTCGTCCGGGCAGTGTCTGAGAGTGGATATGTGGCCAGAGGTTTTAGATCGCTCGCCCGCAACACAAACAACATCGCCTGATTCTCCGAGATGAACTTACTTGTTGCGAGAGCGGTGCCATCAGGCGACCACGCAACGCCACCATAGAACTCGCCAAGGCTCTGGTGTTGCTCGACAGGGGCAAAACGCTGCACGAAATGTCCGCTCGCTGCTTCCCAGATACTCACTCCATCAGCATTCACGGCAGCCGCGATCCAACGACCATCGGGAGAGAGCGCAATGTTATTGAAAGATTTGTTGGTTTTCCCAAAAATATCATCATTGGGAGAGGGAGGAGATATGTAAGTCCGCATCACCTGGCCGGTCGCGATCTTCCAGGAGTGCAAGATGCCGCTCAAACATTCCACGAGTGAAGTATTGTCAGACGACCACACCAGCTTTCTCATCCCATCCAGAGATGAATAATGTGACCCTACGATAGAGAGCACCTGGCGGCGCGTCACATGTGGGTGGGTAAGCCAGCCCAGATCCAGGCCCACTGCACTGCCAACCACCAGTAATCCGCTTAGATTCACCACGCTGGTCAGCGCGTGTCGCCGGGATATGCGCGTGTCTGGCACTGGCCGCTGGTCAGCCTTCATGATCCATTGCGTTGGATCTGGAATAAGCAAACCAAGCGCCGAGAGCAGTAGGGCGCTACCGGTCAACCAGAAACCCGCTTGCAAGTCCCCTCCGCGGAGATATTGCAGGGTCTCAGGGGGAAACAGCGGAAAGCAGAAACTACTCATGAGCACGAGAGATACACCAACAAGGAACAATGACCAGACACGCACTCAACGAAGATGCACCCAAAATAGGCGCATAATCCCACATCCGAGCAGCAAGAGCGCCGTACAGGGGACCAGCCAGAGCAGCGCGAGTGCGCCCGGCGCCACGCCCGACAAAAGGATCAGATCCTTGCTGGCGAAATCGAGCGCTATCTCCCAACCAGATGCATTCGGGTAAGCGAACCATGAGGCAGTAAATCCATACAGCACGAGTAGCGAACCCAGGGGCGTCAGCAAGAGCAATTTGCTACCTTGCCAGGAATAGCTCACCTTATCCTGCCAGGAATAGGTCACGGTCTTTTTTGACATATAGTTCTCCTTAGCTCACGCGTGAGCCTCGTTGGACGTTTTAGAGATAGTGTTAAACCTCATCACAATGAGGATTTTGTTCCTATCTGTAGATCCTCCATTTTTCTCGTTTTACCTCTCGATTTCATAATCAATCGATATAATCAGCTATCCGGCTTTCACCGGCTTCGAGCAATTCAGAAAAGGAAATTTCAGGAAAGGCAGATAAGAAATCGTTGAGATCTCTTCTGTAATTCTCAATGATGCTTGAGGCTTTTCGCTCTTTGACAAGTTGCTCAATGAAGGCCCGTGTGAGCGGAATTTCCGCGACCTTTGGACAGCACGCCCAATTTACCTCTTACATATCTGGCTCCTCCTTGTTCACGGTCGCTGTTGCTATTTAGCATATCACAGTAATCCCTCCTATTCTTGCAATGGTCAACGTTGAGTGTAGATCTGAGCCAAATTGCGCGGATCGATGCTCGTCGCAGTTGTAACAATGGGAATGAGTTTGGGAGCAGTAGGAGAAGCGGGCGATGGCGTGGGTGACCACGTGTCTGCGCGATATCTCGGCACGCGGTCACCCTTGCACCCTACGTGAGAGGTATCTCGGCAAGCACCTCTTGCAACTTCGCGGCGAAGGCCCTTGGATGACTGATGTAGCCCACATGGTGCCCGGGAAACTCCACAACGGTCGTCTCTAGCTTGTCCGCCATTGCGACCGCATTCTGGTATCCGACATACGCTCGTCCGCTCTCTCCAGCAGCAATCACGAGCCGAGTCTGAACCAAGGCGGATCTGAGTGCGGTGAAATCAAACCGGTAGCGGTCGTACATGGCAAATTCCCGCTTCAGTAAGAACATGGTGTTCTGGATGGGTCGCTCCCCTTGTTCCGGCAGATCGGCATCCGGCTCCCGGTCGTTGTAGCTCACACCGATCTGTGCCATGAATTGCTGGACCGCCGAAGTCGCACCCTCACGGTGAGCAATTTCTCGGATGGTATCATGGCGCTCTTCTAGCCCAGACAACAGATGAGACGGAGGCTCGTGCGCGATCAGTGTGCGCACTTGTTCGGGATAGCGTGCGACCAGGTCGAGCCCGACGACCGCACCGCCGCTGCTCCCAAACACATACGCCGGTTCGGACGTGACCGCAGCCAACAGGTGGTGGGCATCGTCACTATGCATCTCCACCTGCTGTTCTTCCTCTGGATTATCGAGCGTGCTGCGGGAGAGGCCCCGCCGGTCGTAGGTCACAACGGTGTACTGGCTGGCGAGGTGCTTGGCGACGCCGTTGAAGGCACGGGCATCGCCACCTCCGCCGTGGATCAGAAGTAGGACGGGGCCAGAGCCGCGTACCTCGTAGGCGAGATGTGCACCAGGCACGCGCAAGGTGCCGCTTTTCGTTGAACTCATCTAACAAATCAGCTTTGTGGAAACCCCTGGCTTGAGCTATGGGGAGGCGCACAAAGCCGCTCCTTTCTCTCCTTTTGGGGAACGAGCCAACTGCGCCATGCCACCCATGTCTTGATAGCACATGTTGCAGGCTTGGCTCCCTGTGTGAGACGTTTGTTCGTTCGATAGGCATGTAAGCTTACCGTTTGCTTTTTTCGATCAAAGCCACCTACGGTACACAGGCCATATTTGGGATGGCTTACCAATGTTCCACGCTTTAATCCAAGTGAGCGGGTGCCTCCATATGGCTTACGCACGCCTCCCTTTGAGGCTTGTAGGCGATGCAATTGGCGACGGTGTAATACCGCTCCGATAACATACCAGAGTCGTTGACAGGTTGGCGTTGTTGCTCCACTGACTGAAGCTGCCAACACCCAACTATCTACCGCATGGCTCTCAAAGTGTTGCTTCTCCTTTTGTTTGGTTTTCTTGAGGCTATACTGCTCGCGTAATTGTTTGGTTTCCCATCCCTGTTTCGAATGCACCTGTAGCCCCATACGAGTAAGTAACCGATACAAATGGTCTTTTCCAACCTGGATCGGACTAAATGAAAGATTCCATTTCCCTCCTTTCCCATTTCTCGTTGCCGCTTGCACATCCTCTACCACAGCATCAGTCAAAGGCAGAATGCCTTTGAGATGTGCCACAATACGTGCTTTGGCTTCCCATCGGCTTAGCGTGGAGGGTGGTATGCGCTTTTTCCGATTGAGGCGATTGTTGAATCGCTTTGGACGACGCCACTCCCGATGCCGACGTGCCCGACGCATGGTTCTGCGCGTTTCCATAGCATCTTCCACGTGCGTAGGAGCTTCCACCATCAGATTGATTACGGTGTCTTTGCTGCCAACCACACTGAATCCCTCAAATTTGCTACCAGGATCAATCCCTACCACAAGAGGTTGATTCTGTGGTTCTTGCTCGTAGCACAACTGGACAAAGAAGAGGCCAAGCCGATTGCGCTTTGGGCGTGCCTTGCCACTCTTAAATAAGTGTCGTGCTTTGGCAGATGTACATGGCATTAACGCCACCCCACGACTATCTACAACAGGTATTCGCATAAAGGATTTCCTTTGCTCCTGGTCGAGGCCAGGGTAATATTCCCCTTCGTGAGAGCAGGACAGACTTAACCCCGCAGGGTGCCAGCTTGGGCGCGGCTAGAAGCGGTTCAAGCGAGGGGGGGACTCGAACGTTCTTGAAAACTAGCCCATCCCGCGACTGCTACCGAAGTAGCCCACTAGACATGACTTGCATTGTCTCAGCCCTTCGACAAGCCCCTGCCTTTCGGCATGGGGTTCATGACTTCACTTCCTCACTTCGTTTCTCTGTCTCAATAGATTCTACAAACAATGTGTTGCTTCGCCTCTGCTGTTCGAGGCATCGCTGTCCCTCCTCCTATAATTGTGACTGACTTAGTCAGTCACAATTATAGGAGCTCACATCCAGATTGTCAAGAATTCGGCGGAGAGGATCAATCCAGCAACGAAACTGTATTGGGGAGAAAGAACGTGGTGAGCGCATGTGCAGGGTGATGTGTCAACACTAGGAGTTTTTTTCTGATCAGATGGTATACTCCCCGAAAACGTTTGACAAAGATGGGCTGAAGAGATATATTTATCAATGAAAGAAATTTTCATTCATTGAAAAGGATAGTGGAATGCCTCGAACGCCAGAAGCGAATCAACGCATCCGTGAAGCGCAGCGCGCAAAGATCCTGGAAAGTGCCAGGAGCGTATTTGCGCGCAAGGGGATGGAAACGACGATCACGGATATTGCCGCTGAAGCTCAGATTAGTCTTGGACTGGCTTACCGCTACTTTGCTGACAAGGAGGCGATCTTCTCTGAGCTGGTCAAGCAAACAGTACCAGACGATTCTGCCGGGTTCCAGGAACTGGTGGAGATGCCTGGAACACCAGGGGAACGTCTTGCTACGCTGATTTCGAGTATCGTGGGAGCACGCGGGCAGCGCGAACCACTTGAGGCCCATCAACTGCTTCAACATGCTCTCGATGCTGAGGCTATGCCCGAAGAGATACGCGAATCGCTCGGCAAACGCTATCAAATGCTGTTGGCGACGATGAGACAACTGATTGTCGAGGGCCAAGCCACCGGCGAGGTTGTGCTGGGCGACCCGGATCAACTGGTAGCGGTGATGAGCGCCTGTCTTGATGGCCTCACCCGTTGGGCTCTACGAGATCCAGAAAAATTTCGCACCTATGTTCCTGATGCTCAAATCGTTCTGCGACTTTTTCAGCCCTTAACAGACGAGAAGAAAGCCTCAGAACAATCGTAGAGCAGCTTGCTTGGAGGCTGAAGGGAGTATCGCTTTAGTGGATACTATGTCCTGATGTTCTCCTGTCCTTTTCTTTTGTTTTCGTGTATGAAGCAAAAAAGTGTTCGAAAGGAAAACGTGTATGAAGCTCAATAACGCCGAATCAGTCGTACAACCCAAACGATCCCTGCGAGTCAAAGGCATCGGTTACGACACCGGATTCAGTGTCGACGGCGTCACCCGCCGGCCGTTCGACCACGAGGTCGTCCGGCGCGAGCTGCAGATCATCCACGACGACCTACACTGCACCGCAGTGCGCCTGTTCGGCGATGACCTGGACCGGCTCGAATTCGCTGCGAGCCACGCTGCCGACCTGGGCCTGGAAGTCTGGTTCTCGCCGTTCACCTATCAGTTCGGCCCCGAGGAGATGCTCAACCTGCTCGCCAACGGCGCGGAGCGCGCCGAGCGGATCCGCCGCCGGGGAGCCGAGGTCGTGTTCGTCACTGGTGCCGAGCTAAGCCTGTTCAACAGCGGGTTCCTGCCGGGCAACAGCCTCGAGGAGCGGACCGGCCGTCTGCTCCGGCGCGAGCCGGGGATGCATGAGCTGCTGGCCGGGCTACCCACCCGCATCAACGACTTCCTCGCCAGGGCCGTCACCGTGGTCCGCGAGCGGTTCGGTGGCAAGGTCACGTACGCCTCCATCCCGTTCGAGGGCGTCGACTGGACACCATTCGACATCGTCTCGGTCGACCTCCACCGCTCGAAGGAGATCGCTCACGTCTTCCAGCAGGGCGTCCGCACGCTGGTCGCGCAGGGCAAGCCAGTCGCGATCACCGAGTTCGGCTGCACCACCCACCGCGGCGCGGCCGACCACGGCGCCCGCGGCGGCGGAGAGATGATCGAGTTCGACGGGACCACCCCGGTCCGGCTCAACGGCGACTACATCCGCGACGAGCAGGAGCAGGCTACTTACCTGCGCGAGTTGCTGGACATTTTCACCGTCGAGGGCGTCGACGCCGCCTTCGCGTGCACCTTCGTCTGCTACGGCTGGCCGCACCGCAGCGACCCCCGCGAGGACCTCGACATGGCCAGCTGGGGCGTGGTCAAGATCCTGGAGAACCGCCTTGGTGACACCTACCCCGACATGCCCTGGGAACCCAAGGCCGCCTTCACCGCACTCGCCGACTACTACCACGGCTGATCACCTCAGGGCTGGACCAGCGATACCAGGCGCGTTTCTGATGTGATCTGAATAGTGCCCACAGGTTGCGTAACGAGATGCACTCAAGGAAAGGAGAAAGAAAAGCCCGTCATGCGGACGACGTATGACGGGCTTGCTTTTTCACATCAGAGCAGTCACTTGATTCCGATGCGAACTCGGTAACTGAAATACCAGGGAATGGGTTCGGACCCGATATGTTGGAGCACGGCCTGCCTGAGGCGATCAAACCCGATCTCCTGTTCGGTGAACTGGAGCTGGTGGCTGAGCGCACTGCTCTGCATCATCTCAAGAAACCGTGCAGCGTCTCCCTGCTCGATATGATGAAGCAATACCTCACGAGTGAAGCGGAAGTGAGCGCTCTCGCGCAGGGGGTCGAGAGATTTGTTCTTCGGCCAGATCTTGAAGCTCTGAGCCAGCCCGCGCTCTCGGACAAGCTCCATTAAGCGCAAACTGCCCTCCTGGGCGAGCGAATCAAGCTCCCAATGGATTGCTGGTAGCGCATCATAGTCATACGCCGCAAAGAGTCCTCCGGGTCGCAGAATCCGAGCAATCTCGGCCAGGGTCGACATTGGCTCCATCCAGTGGAACGATTGGGCTGCAGTGACGATATCCGCACACCCATCAGGCAGACCCGTCTGATGAGCAAGCCCCTCTCGATACTCGATATGTGCCGCATAGGGATGGCCCTCGACTTTGCGCACAGCCTCTTGACGCATGTCGGCATTGGGTTCGATCCCAATCACCCGCTCGGCCCGCTCCCCCCAAATCGCGGTTGACAGTCCGGTCCCGCTGCCCAAATCCACCACCAGAGCGTGATGCGGCAGGTGAATCAACTGCGTCAGCAGATCGAGCAAAGCTGATGGTGGTGTTGGACGCGCCCGATCGTAGCTGCTGGCTTTGCCAGTCCAAACATCACTCGTTTCTGTCATGCTGTTATCTCCTTCCGTTTTTAAGCAGGGGAAGAGCTAGCCGAGAAGCTCGAAAACCTGGGCACGTACCTTTCCCAAAATCCCAAGAGTATCGAGAATATCCGCGCCGACACCGCCACCATCGCGCACTATTCCCAGCAGAATATGCTCGGTGCGAACGTAGGCACTTCCCTGACGCTCTGCTTCGTCCAGCGCAAGTGAGAGCACCTTGCGAACTCGGGGCACGTAGTCAATTTCCTCCTTGACAGGTTGGTTTCCACGCCCAATTTTCTTTTCAACAGAAGCACGGACAGGATCAAGTGCAACACCCAATTTTTCCAGCGCCAGGGCTGCGAGGCCCTCTTGTTCACGTAACAAGCCCAATAAGAGGTGCTCGGTCCCGATAAACTGATGATTAAAGGACAGCGCCTCCTCGCGGGCGAGGGAGAGGACATGCTGGGCATGCTCATTGAAGCGACTGAGATGTTTACTGGGTATCCATGTCGGCTGATAGCACTGTAAAGCTTGAAACAGCAGTTGGTTGAGGACGCTGGTGATCGTGCGATCCTCCGTCTCGGCGATCTGCGCCAGTTGCTCATAGAAATGGACTGGAATTTCGATACGCTGACGATCCTTACTGGATGGCATATAACGGCTCCTGTTTCTGTTCGCCTTTTTGGTGAATATGATGGTATTTACGGTGGTATTTCCACTCTTGATGGTACCATGGTAAATACCACCACGTCAAGGGGGTGAGTTTTTATCCGAAGCCAGTCCATTTCCTCGCATTCCTCTGGGTAGATACTCACAGCATACAAAGCAAGCAAGCTCACTTTTTTGCGGATAGGCCTAGATAGTTGACATAACAGCTCTTCTTGCCGTGGCTAAAGAAACCGGAAAAATGCTCAGAATCGACCATTAGGCGCTGCCCCTACACGATCGGGTGTTCCTCCCTCTCCATTTCCACCCCTAACGTTCCCTCTCATCACCTTGCCCATTGCCTCTCTGATATATTATTATTACCTATGTCAACGTAACATATCAGAAAGGAGGTGATGACATGCGCGTGATCGCGTATACCCAGAAGTGTATTGCGGGCGGGAACTGTGTGCTCGCCTGCTCCGACGTTTTTGAGCAGCGAGACAGCGATGGCACTGTTCATGTTCTCAACGAGCGACCTTCTCTGGAACTGCTGAAAAAAGTGCGACAGGCTGTGGATCTCTGTCCGGGTCAGGTCTTCAGCATTGAGGGCGAAGCAAACGATTCAGAGCTCATTGTTGTAGAAAATGACCAGGCGGTCTGATAAACGAAGGGCACGGTATTCACCATCGCCCACGGAACTCGCTTGTGAAGATTCCCTCATTTCAGCAAGATAGTGATAGAAACAGGCAAATTCTAGATTGGAGCAAATAGCCCTATGAGTAACGAACAGGATGTCAACGTTCAGGTGCCGGAGGCGCAGCAGGAAGCAGCACCGCTCCATTTCCCGTTTCCGCTGGCTGATCATCGTCTGGAGCTACCCAAAGAGTATACGGAGTTGCAAGCAACGTGCCCGGTAGCGCGTGTGAAGATGCCCTACGGCGGTGATGCGCTTCTGTTGACCCGCCATGCAGATATCACGAAGGCTGCAAACGATGCGCAGCGCTGTGGCACGATTCTCCGCTCAGACGGCGATGTGCCGCGCATGGAGGTCTCGCCCCGTACACGCGAGGGTTCGCTCTTTACGGTGACACCTGAGCGCCACAACCAGATTCGCCGCCTGGTTACGCAGGCCTTCACCGTCAAGCATGCTAACGAGATGCGTCCGGGGGTGGTCACGCTGACCAATCGGCTGATCGATGAGATGGAGCGCAAGGGACCGCCAGCAGATCTCTACGAGGACTACGCCATCAAAACGCCGATGGCCGTCATTTGTGACCTGTTGGGCATTCCCTATGAAGATGAGAAGCTCTTCCGCGAATGGGGGCGCGATCTGCTCTCGCGCACTGCCACCTCAGAAGAACAGCAGGAGCGCTGGCAGAAAATGGTGCAGTATATTATGCCCCTGATCGAGAAGGAGCGGGCCAATCCGAGCAATACCGTCCTGGGTCTGCTGGTAAAGAACCACGAACAGGGCGATGGCGTGCTTACAGAGCAGGAGATGCTCTCGTTCGCGCTTGGATTGATCGCCGCCGGTTTTGAGACGACCAGCACGAGCTTTACCAATTCCGCTTTTGTGCTGTTTCAACGCCCAGATCTGCTGGAACAGTTGAAAGCACGCGTCGATGATACAGAAGCGATGGCTTCCGCGATCGAGGAGATTCTGCGCGTTACCCTGCTGGGTGCGGGAGGTAGGCCGCGCATCACCCGCGAAGAGGTCGAGTTCAGCGGCGTCCATGTCCCGCCGGGCGAAGTGTTGGTGCTGCCCTTTAATGCCGGCAATAAAGATCCATCGGTCTTCTCTAATCCAGACGTGGTGGATTTTGATCGCACGCCAAATCCCATCCTCAGCTTTGGCCGTGGTATCCATGCCTGCCTGGGTCAGCAACTGGCGCGTATGGAGATGCAGGTGCTCTGGACGACGCTACTCAAACGCCTGCCGAATGTGCGCCTGGCGGTCGCTCCGTCTGAGGTGCCCTGGCGGTCAGGCGATACAGCGACCACCGGTCCGGCTCATCTCCCGGTGGTCTGGTAGTAGTTGCTCGCTTGTCCATCTCTGATTTTCCTTTCTGCTCTTGAAAGAAAGTGTGGTAGAGAGGCTGAGGTTATGGTATAACCTTCGGAGATCGCATCGAAAGACTGCGCAAGCTTGCTATGGGCTCACGTGCAGCCCTACAGATTTTGCCCATAGAAGCGGGCAAAACGATCTCAACACTCCAGAAAGGCTAGCGCAGTCTTTCTTACTCTTTTGTGGAATATATCGGGGATGGACGTCTATGCTTGCGGATATGCTTATACTTGCCGCGCTTCTTTCTCGCCCAATGCATGGATATGAGATAAAGAAGGCTTACGATCAGACATTGGGCGGATTGGTAACGCTGCACCATAATCAGCTCTATCCGGCGCTACGGCGTTTTGAGGAGATGGGTGTGGTGCGGCGCGAAGCAATCGAGCAACAAGGAAAGCCCGATCGCCACATCTATCATTTGACGGACCACGGTCTGTCCGAACTGCGCGAGATGCTACGCGACTTCCCACACGCAATCGCTCGCAACGATATGGACTTCTATGTGCGTTTCGCCCTCTTCGGCTTCCTGGAGCCTGAGGATCGCGTGAAGATCCTGCAAACGCGTATACAGGCACTCCAGTCCCTTATCCTGGAAAAGGGACGATACCAGAAATATCTTGATTCCCCCATTGTGGGCAAAGTACAGCCCTATGTTGAAAAATTGAATGCTTTCAATGATCAACGAATACGTGCGGAACTTGAGTGGCTGGCGCGAATGATCGAACAGGTGCAGTTCCCTTAAGGTTTATAACAGGCTCCAGGCAGAACCTCCCTTTTCTGTGGTTCGCGGAACCATCCTCGTATCCAGCCAACCTGGAAAAGATTCTACAAGATCATGGCTCCTGCATGTTTTACCCCAGGCGACCCATCACCGGCAGGCTGATACGCTTCTGTAGTGTGACATATGCCTCCAGAGCTTCAGGCAGGATAGTAGGCATATCATACGTAGGCTTGAGCTCCCACGCGGGATCGGTATACCCTCCATAGGAGTCCAGTTCCCAGTCTGAACCTGCGACACGGTAGATCCGTTCTGGGTCTACCAGCTCATCTCCAACATAGAGCTGCCCGGCACGCATGCTTGCACCACTCAGGTGGAGAAGGCCTTGCGCGTGCCCACGCAGTGGACGGGGTCGCCTGGCAACCATTTCAAGGTCGAGGCCACACTCATCATCTCAGCCCAGGAGCTTTCTCAATGCCAAGCGGGCGGAGCGCGAGACCACAAAGAAGCAGTCATGGTTCATGCCAGGAACGTGACTGGCGCACCAACCGTTTTCCGAAAGCAAGCATCCCCTTTCTCGTTTTCTCCATCATCAAGCTCATCTTCCACCAGCGATTTACTCGGTAGGAATTCATACGCTGAAAGCGCTTAAAAGCGCGATCTTATTTGATCGAGGATTGTTGCCAACGTTAGCTCAATTGAGGTACACTTCTAACATGTGTATTCCGTATCTGACCAAACACCAATGGCGTTTATTTTGCATCTCTTGCGGATGGGGTAAGAAGTCTTTAATTAACGCTCCATTTCATGGGCGAAACGAGGAGAAAGGCAGCTGTAGCCTGCTTGAAACTGACTGTCAAATTGACAGCAATGTGCTTGGTCAAAAGTAGATACGGTTTAACATATATAGACAATTTGCAGCCTCAATGAGGGAAATAGACCAGTTTGGCAAAGTGTCGAGCTGGGCTTAAAATGGCTTGTATGCTACACTATGTAGCATGCGTGAGAGCCTTGCATGCTACATCTAGCAAGCATGCAAGTTTCCTAGAGGAGGGCAAGCCTCCTCGCATCATTCTCGACCAAAAGGATGACAGTTCGACATGGCACAGGAATCTGTGGCTTCAACAACATCAGAGGTAGGACATGAGGGGAGCGAGCATAATACAAAAAATATGCTTGGCCCTTTACTCTGCTGGGCAGTAGTCTTTGCAGATATTGGGACCTCGGTCTACTACACACCTGGAATTCTCTATCAAACCGTTCACGGGCTCGCGGGTTTCTTTGTATTCTTGACGATGACCGTTTTTGTGTTGCTTACATTAAAATATGCAGAGGTAACACATCGCTATCCACAAGGTGGCGGCGTCGTGACGGTGGGTGCGCAAGCTCTTAACCCCTGGTTTGGTGCGCTGGGGGGTATGTTTATCCTGGTTGACTACTTTCTGACCGCAGCCATTAGTAGTCTTTCCGGCATCCAGTACCTGAGCGTGGTTCTTCCTACGCTGGCACCCTATATCCTTTGGGTCACAGTTGCCGTCGTCATACTCCTTGGCGTCCTCAACTGGGTGGGTATCAGTGAAAGCGCGAAGGTGAGCCTCTTTGGCGCAATTATTGCCTTTATTAGCGATATCGCCATCCTCGTCACCGTCTTTTCCCACATTTCATTTGGCGAGTTTTTACAGCTCTTCCCAAAAATGTTTGCCAACCAGCATCTGACCGGGTTAGCCCTGCTGATTGGCTTTGCGAACGCCTTTCTGGCCTTCTCGGGTCTGGAGAGCATCTCACAGCTCTCCCCTGTTATGAAGCGCCCACATAAGAAGGTTGCGGGACAAGCCCTTTTTCTGGTGGTCATCACAATTGGCCTTACCAGCCCACTCCTGACGCTCTTCTCGACACAACTACTTCCCTCCAATATCCTGACCAATCCGGATACCTCTGGGCAGGTCATCTCACTGCTGGCAGGCAACTGGGGCAGCGTTGTGCTCCAAACAGAGGTCGCTATCAGCGCCAGCGCACTCCTGGTCTTCGCTAGTAATACGGCGATCATCGGCGCCTATCATGTGTTTATGGCCCTCTCGCGTATGGGCTTCCTGCCTGAAGTCGTCTTGAAGCGCAATAAAATACGCGATACGCCTCACTTCTCTATCGCCCTGGCAACCTTTATCCCGGTCGCGATCCTTATCGCCGTCAACGGTAACATCAACCTGCTGGGCGATATGTATGCCTTCGGCCTCCTGGGTGCCTTTACGCTCACCTGCCTGGGCCTGGACGTGGTTCGCACACGTGATTGGAAGAAGGCTCGGGCCGCGCGTCAGCAGCGTCTAGCATTGAGCACACAAGGTAATGGCCACGCTAGCGTTGGCAGCATTACTTCGACGCACGATTTGCAGCTCTCGCAGGTTGAAGCGCTCAGCAATACTGATACGCCCCTCAGGAATGGCTCCAGCCTTCCGCTACAAGAAGTGCAAAAAGAGACGCATGGCTTGTGGTTTAAGATCGATTATGTCCTGGGTATTCTGACCACTCTGCTAGTTGCGATTGCCTGGGTAACTAACCTGATCTTTAAGCGCGATGCCACGATCTTCGGTGGCAGTATCACCATTGTAGGTATGATTATTGCCTACCTCTATCATGCGCGCTCCAGGAGAGTCACTGGCCGCGTCACTGTACCAGTGGTGGTCACACGCATCGAAGAGCGGATGCCCAACTCGATTCTGGCCATTCTTAAGCCAGGCGATCCACGTAATGAGGCGGTTATCCGTGCCGCAGTCAATAATAATGAGCAACATCGTCCGGTCGTCTTCCTGTATCTGAGTGATGCGAAAGCGCGGCCTCATACGCCTCGTATGATGGAGATTGTTGATCCGTATCTGGATGATGAGCAGGCTAAAGAAGCCTTTGGCAAAGCCGAGAGCATGGCACTCAATGCCAAGTTGCCTGTCCGCAAGTATGTGTATCTGCAAGGGCAGCCAGAGCTTGCCACACAAATCTGGCAGATGCTCCATCCAAAGGATACGCTCGTTTCGGCAGCTGATGTCGAGGAAAACGAAAAGATCAAAAATATCAATCCAGATCGTATTCGCTACGAAGTTACACCCGAAGGCAGAGTGGCCCACCTGCTCAAGCGCTGGTAGGCCAGCATGTTGCCAGTCAATGGCTCGTTCTCGCTCTATTCGGGCTCCTCGCTGTTAAAGCGATAGCCAACACCCGAGATGGTCAGAATAAAACGAGGATGGGCCGGGTCTGGCTCGATTTTGCGCCGCAACTGCCCAATATACACATGTAAATAATGTGCCTCTGTGCCATACCCCGTTCCCCATACCTGCGACAGCAACATCTGACGCGTCATGATCTTGCCCGAGTTACGGATCAACGCCTTCAAGAGATCATACTCGGTCGGCGTCAGCTTCACTTCTTTTCCCTCAACCTGCACCAGGCGCTGGGAGAAATCCACGCGCAAAGGGCCAGCCTGAAAGACGGGTTCCGTTCCCACCTTGACCTGGGCTGAATGCCGTAAGGCCACACGTACACGCGCAAGGACCTCATTTAAGCCAAAGGGTTTGGAGACGTAGTCGTCTGCCCCCAGGTCCAACGCCTGTACCTTGTCACGCTCTGTATCCTTTACAGAAAGCACTATGATGGGCAGGTTCGATTGCTCCCGCACTTTTCGGCACACCTCAAGCCCACTGATTCCAGGCAGTCCCAGATCAAGCAAGATAAGATCCGGGCGATGGCGCGCCACCTCTTCCAGCGCCTCTTCGCCACTGGAGGCAGAAAAGACTTCATAGCCATAAGCCGTCAGGCTTCTTTGTAAGGCACGCACAATCTCAATTTCATCATCGACTACAAGTATACGAGCACCACTTTTATGCATAGTCCAGTTCTTCTCCCTTTGTCAGTGGCAAGGTAAAGCGGAAAATCGCGCCCCCCTCAAGCCTGTTCTCGGCCCAGATGCGACCTCCATGCGCCTCGATTAAACCACGACAGACTGCCAGGCCTAATCCCGTTCCCATTGTACTACTACTGGAGCGCCTGGTTCCTGATACACGGTAGAATTTGTCAAAGATACGCTCCAGGTCGCCTGGAGGAATGCCCGGTCCATAATCACCAATGCTTACAAGCATATTCTCATCCATGACTTCGACCGAGATTTCAATGGGTGAGCCAACAGCGGTATAACGTGCCGCATTCTCCAGCAAATTCGTGACCACCTGGTCCAACTGTAGGTAGTCAATCTGAACAGGGGGTAAATCCTCTGGAAGCGAGGTCCGGATCTCGCGCCCATCTAACGTTGTCTGCATATGCCCCAGCACATCGTGAATAAGCTCATCAATAGGGTACCACTCCTTCTCCGGATGGAGCGCCCCGCCCTCGATGCGCGACATATCGAGTAAATTGCCTACCAGGCGATTCAAGCGATCAGCCTGCCGCTCTATTGCCTGAATAAAACCCGCTCGCTCCTCTTCACCCCATGAGACATCTTCTTGGAGTAGACTGCTGGCCGCAGCTTTGATAGAGGCCAGAGGCGTGCGCAAATCATGGGAAACCGAAGATAGTAGTGCCGAGCGCAAGGCGTCGGTGCGTCGTAATAGTTCAACCTGCATGCTTTCACGTCGGAGGCGCGCCCGGTCAATAACCGCCGCCGCCTGGTCCATAAAGGTCCAGAAAAACGCGGCTCTCTGTGAGAGTTGCTCACCTCTTCCACGCGCACGCGTCCCCAGCATAAATTGCTGTGGATCCTCATTCATCAACAGGCGCACGACACCAACGCTGCGCTGTCCCAACATCAAGGGCAACATACGAATGTATCCCCGCTTTGAGGCGTCGGCATCCATCCTGCGACGATACCAGTACCGGATAGGGTCACGCGCCGAGACCAACGCATCGCTATGGAGGTCAATCACCTTTCCTTCGCGCATGGCCGTCATGGCCGTCACCTGCTCGTCAGGTACTAATTCCATGACTGTACCTGGTGTCTGTTTTACGTCGGCATGTAAAACAAACTGATTCTTCTCATTGGGGAGAAGAATAGCACAATCGCGTACACCTGACGAGGCAAACTCGCGCACAACCGCCTGGGCCACCACCTGGAGCTGGCGCTCCATACTCGCCTCATTCGTGGTAGCGCTCACCAGTTCATACAACGCACGCGTCTCACTTTCACGCATTGTTGCCTGCTGGGCGCGCTGCCGCAGGGCAGCCGCCAGCTGACCAGTAAAAATAGCCGTGACCAGAAAAATGAAGAGCGCTAACCATTCCTCAGACTTAGCAATGGAAAAAGTATAGAATGGTGGGACAAGAAAATAATCAAAAGAAAGGAAAGCAACGACAGAGGCCACCGTCGCGGCATAGAGTCCCCGCGTACTTGCCAGCACCAGCACAATAAGTAAATAGATGAGCGAGACGTTTGGGATCGTTGGATACAGTCTAAGAAGGTAGAGACAAAGCGTCACTGCCAGAGAACTCAGAATTCCCAGGCATGAGTCGATGATATAAAGCTGTCCCTTCTGCCCCTTATCCGCTTTGAGGAACAAAAGTTGTTCGATTATTCTTTTCATAGTGATAAACCTATATACTACACACAACCCCCATCTAGAGCCACAGCGCAACCTCACAATTGACTACCAAAAAGAAGCATAGCACATCTCAGAAGTAACTGTAAGCCCTGGTTAAAACGCTCTTGACCACGCGGCCCGTGGCGCATATACTGCAAGCATGAAACGACAAGATCTGGCGCTTCTCGCCCTCCTGCTACTGCTGGCTAGCCTGCTCCTCATCGCCTGCCAACCTGGGCATGATGGAACAAAGATCATTGGCTATCTCAAAGATGGACAACTCTGGACGGTTGACGCCAATGGCGCCAATAGCTTCGCCATCGCCAAACAAGATGTGCCAGTCATCGGGTATAGCTGGTCGCCCAATCATCAGATTGTGGCCTTTCGCACGCTCGATACGGACTTCGCACTTACCCCGGCAGCCAGAAGTGTCCTGGCAGAGCAGAGGCTAGGTGGCATAATACAGGATGCCCCTGGCGCCGTCAGTACCGTTGGAATCGATGGTGGCACGCCCATAGTTGTCGCCTTCTCAAACACCAACGCACGCTATAGCAATGCCACCTGGAATCCATCTGGGAATCGCCTCCTGCTCCGCCAAACGAGTGTAGGCGATACTTTTCAGGCTGGCAATGCCACCTGGTGGCTCACCCAAAACGATCAGCCCGGTGGGATCGCCGCCAAAATCTTCCCCACCAGCTATGCGTTCCCTTCTTTCGGCTATACGAATGATCTTGTCGCGGGAATTGCTGATAAAGGACTCTTCACCACAACCCTGGCTGGCACACAACAACGCGTGCTCACCAACCAGGAACTCACTGGGCATCCCCTTCCTGCTGGACTCGAACGCGTGCTCTGGCAACCACAACACCAGGATACGAGTCTGCTATATGCGCAAAGCATGGACTCTCAGCCCGCATCTTCTGGACACCCGGCACAGGTACAATTGATATTGCACTCTCTAAAGGGAGAGCAACGCGTGCTGGCAACCTGTGCCTGCACCCAGTTTGCCTGGAGTCCCGATGGCAACGCGATTCTCTATACAACCGGTACCTCGTTTACTATTTTACCTCTCAACCAGCGACATGCATTCAGCTTCCATGCCGATCAAGAGAGCACGCCCTCCTGGTCGCCTGATGGCCGCTTTCTCTTGCTCAATAGTCCACACAGCCTGATACTGATAGATGTCGCCCATCAACGTACCCAGACCCTCCTGAGCAGCACCGCTGATACAGAGAAGGGCCAGTTAGGAAACGCGGCCGATAGCAAAGCGCTGCTCCAGCCCTTGCCCAATAGTCCCTGGGCAGCCGATAGCCAGCATTTCCTCTTCCTGACGCAGCAGCGTCTCTCCTGGCAGGGGAAACGCCTAGCCCAGGGAGAGGGTCTTTATACTGTATCCCTGACACCTGATGGAGGTCTACAAGGGGTGCCTACCCTGGTCGCAACGGGCGCGATTAGCCAGCCCGGCTGGACCTACCAGGACCCAAATACCTCCTTCTTGTTTTAAACAGGACAAGGAAAACAATACGAAGGAAGGAGATAGCATAGATGAATAAACACCAGGATGAGAGCTTTGAAGAAGATTTTGATGAGGAAGAATACGACGACATGGAGCTTCTTGAGCGGCTGGAGACGCTGCGCGAGGACATGGAGGAGCTCAATGTGCGTACACTAGACGATGTCATCCAACAGATCAAAGAACTGCACCAGAAGCTCGACATGGTAAATTAACTAAAAGGTGGAATTTACGCTTCGATGCCTGGAAAAGCCGCTCCCCATCTAGGGTATCAGCAGAGAATATTGTAAATAACCCGAACGCTCCGGGCAGTCAGGCATTCTCAAACGGCTACCCACGTTCACAGTATCAGTTCCGATGGCACGATCGAGGGAGGTGGTGGAACATCACCTCCCTCGATTCACTCTTCATAGCTGTAGGAATATCACGGGCCACGACTGCGCGCTCAGCTGACGGCAGCGCCGAACCACTTTGCATTAGAAGATTTCTACATAGCCTTCTGTTCCATTCACGCGAATTCGTTCCCCATCTTTTATCAGTTTGGTAGCACTTTCCACTCCGACAACTGCTGGTAAGCCATATTCACGTGCGATAACTGCTCCATGGGTCATCAGTCCACCAACTTCGGTGACCAGGCCTTTTATGGATACAAACAGGGGTGTCCAGCTAGGGTCAGTAAAGGAGGTGACTAATATATCTCCTTCTTCCAGATCAGCATCTTCCATATTTAAGATGACACGTGCTCGTCCCTCTATAACTCCGGAAGAAACAGGTAGACCTACAATAGCTTCGGCTGGGAGATTTTCTCGTTTGTACTCACCTGCAATGATTTCACCATCAGACGTGATAACACGTGGGGGAGTGAGTTTTTCATAGAATTTGTACTCGTCTTTTCGTTTGCTGATGATCTGGTAATCTAGTTTATTTGTGCGTACGACTTCGCGAAGTTCTTGAAAAGTGAGATAGTATATATCTTCTTTTTCATGAATAACGTTGGCTTGTACAAGTTGTTCGGCTTCTTTCAGTAAAACCTGCTTATAAACGAAGTAGCGATTAATCATGCCGTATTTTGGATATTCACGATAACCGATAAAATTTCGCATGAGGCTGATCATTCGTTTTGTCTCTTTGGCTTTTTGTTCACCATCCGGTAATTGCTTCAATCGATATAATAACTCCTGTTCTTTTCTCAAAGCTTCCTGCCGCCCCTGCTCAAATCTCCGCTTGCTTTCACCTGGTTCAAAGTTTTTGATGTTACTAAGTATCAGGGGAACCAGTGCAGTTGGTTTCTCGCTCCAACGAGGTCTCGTAATATCGATTTCCCCGGCACATCGCATTCCGTATTTGTGAAGAAAAGTAGAGAGAGCGTCTCGGGTTTCCTGCCCACCATCAAACTTCACCAGTTCATCCAAAAAGTTCTCATCCTTTACCTGTTGTAAATACGCAATCACTTCTGGATAAGGACGAATTACATCTGCGACATCCAATAGCGCCAGGCCCATTTCCGAAGTAATATTGTTTGGTACAGATTGAGAAAGCGTATCCGCTGCGTTTTTTTCACCTAACCACTCCTCCATTTTTTCATTGATCCATAATGAAGCATTCATAGCAGGCATAAACACAGCCGAACTTTGTGGATCAAATAAGATCTTCTTTAATCGCTGGATATCCTCCAGGATAAAATCACATAAATCTGACCCTGATTTCGTTTGGATAGTCTGTTTTACCTCTTCTATCGATGTTTGACTCCTCTTGATCAAATCAGAAACGATGGTCGGATCGTTTTCGATTTGCGGTTGAAAACCCGCAGACGATATAACTTTATTGCTTTTACTGTGGTTCAGTCCTTTTTCATCATTTGGTAACGATTTTATAAAATCTCCTCGCTCTATGATGGTCATGAGTGCGTCTTTTAGGAGCGGATCGTGTTGTCCCATGCCATGTAATAAGTTTTGTCTGCTGGCAGGTGAAGCCAGTTGTTGTGTGACATCAACAAACAACCTTCCACCAGCTTTATACATGGGTCGGGCAGCTGTTAACTGCCATAAAGACAATCCCAATGGTTTCATGGGGTCGGTCATCATTTGTTGATGACCGACAGATAGATAAACGTGATTTTCTTGATCATTCGCTTCAGGGATGGGGTATAAAGTAGTGATTGGCCGACTCTGGACAATAGAAAATGTCTCATCAACCAAACACCATTCTATGTCCTGGGGGCAACCGAAATGTTCTTCGATCTTTCTGCCTATGCGCTCAAGCTGCAAAATCTGCTCATCCGTCAGCGCTTGCCTATTCTGCCTCTCAGTCTCAATCTCCTGTTCTTTCGTACCGCCATCTTTTAAGGCATACATAGCCAGCTTCTTGGTGGATATCTTCTTATCGATAATCTTGCCGTTACGTACTTTATAGCTATCCGCATTTACCAGCCCGGAGACCAGGGCCTCACCAAGTCCGAAGCTGGCATCAATGGATAATACCTTCCTATGAGAAGTGACGGGATCGGCAGTAAACAAAATCCCCGCCGCCTGCGGGAAGACCATCTTCTGAACAACCACAGACAGATGGACTTTACGGTGGTCGAAGCCGTTTTGCAGGCGGTAGGTTATTGCCCTCTCGGTAAATAGAGATGCCCAGCACTTGCTGATATGCTTGAGGATTGCTTCCTTTCCGATAATGTTCAAATACGTATCCTGCTGGCCTGCAAAGGAGGCAGTCGGTAAATCCTCTGCAGTTGCGCTGGATCGTACTGCATAGGCTTTTTTTTCTCCAAGCCTGGTGAGGAGGCGGGTGATCTCTTCATGAAAGTCTTGAGGGATGGCGATCCCTTCGATGACCCTGCGAATCTCACCGCTAAGTTCACTGATTTTATCCTGGTCTTCCACCTTTAGAAGCGATAACTGATCAAGTAATTCGTGAATCGACGGCGTTTCCCCAATGATGCTTTTAAAGGCTTCAGTAGAAATACAAAAGCCATATGGTACGCGTATTCCTTCAATCTTGGATAGTTCCCCCAGGTTCGCGCCTTTCCCCCCAACAACCATGAGTTTTGTTTGGTCAATGTCCTGAAAACCAAGCACATAGGAACTCATATGTTTACCTCCTCTGGCAAATCCTTCTTTGATAATTTTGATGACATCCTTCGGGCTAAAACGTTTTACCGGAGTATGGTACTAGCCCGGTACAGCCCCATTAAGCGGTGACGGCACGTAAGGCCCCCTTTCTCGCACACGACGAGGGTTTGGCACACGCCTGATGAGGCATGTGCTGATTTCAGCACACACACAAGAGGTATCTTTGCTCAAAGGAGAGCTTTCACTGCGGGTGTGCCAGAGGTGGCGTCGCTTCCGCCTGAGTATACGGGAAGGAACGCCAAAAAAAATCGTCCAAAAAGGCAGTGTGCGAGTAGACAGGAGGTGATACAATAAAAGTGGAAAAGAACTGGCCCATTTTTGAGCTTCGGAAACCATGCCGTTCCTTCGGATTGTCAGCCCTTGATGAGGAGCGCAAATTACCTATTCAGTGGAATGTATAGTTCCGTCGTGACTAGCGAATCCTGACAGAGGCCAGGATTTTCTCGCGAGCGGGTTTGTGAGGGAATGACAGCCTCACGGGATGGACTACCGGCAGATGAACCCTGCGCTCCCCATCCTCTACTCCCTCCGACCCGAAGGCATCAGGAGCTGCTTTTCTGATGATGTTATAGGACCCGTTGCAATCGGCGTGAATGAGTTGGCCATTGGATGCCCGATAGAGCCTCCGTGTGATCCGTTTGCCGCTGAAAACAGGCGCATGCTCCTGGCTTTGCTGGTAGATCGGCAAAGGATCGCGATCCAGGAAACTGGCCTTGCTGGTGTAGCTTTCTTCGGTGAGGATCACCTGGATGCCTTTTTGCTCAGCTTTGTAGGTGAGCATCTGGATGAACTGGGCATGAGGCACCTGAACAAAGTTCTGATTTGTCCGTTTCCCCAGGTTGATCTCCTGTTTCCAGCCCACGTTGCGACCAATCACGAGCGTTCCGATCCCCTCAGCCACCAGCACATCAATCACAAAACGCGAGATGGTGTGCAGATCATGCTCAATCCGCCGATTGCGCCAGAGAGTCAAGCGCTCCATGCGCCGGGTGTTTCCAGGACGACCAAGAGCTTGTTGGAGTTCTGCTCGCCGCTTGTTGTAGAACTGATTCGTACTTTTCAGACCGCGCCCGTTAACGACGACCGGGACAAAACCCGGTTTATTTGAAGTTAGTGCGATCAGATTTTCCAGACCAGGATCGATGCCAGCGATGAGCGCGGGATCGACGGCGGAGCGGCTCGGCTCCTGTTCATAAATGATCTCAACGACGACAAAACCGTGTTTGGGAACCACACGGACCTGAGTGATCGCCTTGGGATCTTGTTGGGTTTTGATCTGGATGCCCAGTCCCGAAGGCTGAATGAGGTGTCGTCCAAGGGTCCGTTTGCTGCGGCTTACGGCCTGCATCGTGTAGATGAGTACGTTGCGGCCTGTCGTTTTGTGCTTGTATTTGGGGAATTGGGGGCGTCGGCGAAATTTTGAGGGATCGCGCTTGTAGGCATCGAGCGCTTCAAAGAAGGATTTCCAGTTGCGTTCGAGCAGCAGCAATACCTGTTGGGCCACTTTCGCAGGCAGTGCTTTGTACGCTTCATGCGACTGCATCCGCCGATCCATTTCATTGTAGTTGAGGTGTTTTCCCTCAAAGATGAAGGCCTGACGGATCTCATACAGCGCCGTATTGTAGAGATTTTTGGAAGCAAAACAGGCCGCGTCAAGCGTGGCATAGCGTGGATCACTCCGAAGAATGATGTGCTTTTCAACCAGGTGCACGGTCGGCCTCCAATTCCTGCACAAGACGCTCTGTTTTGCGTTTGGCACGCCGTTGCCCATAGAGCCGGGCGCAGAACGAGTACACGATGCTGGTGAGGTCTGAGAGCAGGTCTTCTGTGCCATTGTCGGCCTGATTGACGACCTCGATCTCACGCCCATAGGTTTGAAGCAGGGTCTCGATGTAACGGAACCCGAAGCGGGTCCCCCGGTCCTTGTGTTCAATGACGATACGGCCCACACTTGGATCGGCCAAGAGAGCCAGAAACTTCGGCCGATTGTCATTGACGCCAGAGCCAATTTCCTTGACAACTTTGCCCACTTGATAGCCACGGGCAGCGCAGTAGGCAACCAACCGCTCAGCTTGACTGTCCAGGTTGGTCTTGTTTTCTGCGGAAGACACCCGCGTGTAGACCACGGTTTGAGGCTTCGATGAGGGGACTGACACCCTGGTTGGCTCGTCGATGAGAATCGTGTGAGCCCCTACGCGCCGCCCCTGGATTTTCCCGTCCCGGAACCAACGCCAGGCTGTCTCATAGCGGACCCCTTGTTGTTTCGCGTAATCACTGAGTTTCATGCTCAAATCATACTATGCTACTCAATGATTGTCAAGAATTCGCTATACTTTCAAAGATCGGTTTCAATACCTGATGGGAAGCGGTTTTTCCAGGCACCGAAGCGTCAAGTTCCACCCTTCAGCGCAAAAACGATCCACCTTTCAGTTAATTTACCGCGACGCCAAGGCATAGCGGCGCTACAAAAGGACGCGTCTACATATCATAGTACGAGATGCCCCGTACCATGATATGTAGACGCGTCCTTTTGTAGCGTTGTCCCCCTCTGGTCAGTGGCGACTAGGCACCGCCCAGGTAGGCCTGGCGCACCAGGTCGTTGGTCAAAAGGTTGGCGGCCGTATCGCTAAGCACAATCTTGCCTGTCTGCAAGACATACCCACGGTCCGCCAGTTTCAAGGCCATGGAGGCATTCTGCTCAACCAGGAAGACGGTCACACCTTCGTTACGGATGCGCTGGACCGTCTCAAAGACAGTCTCCACCATAATGGGCGAGAGTCCCATCGAGGGCTCGTCCATACAAATCATACGTGGATGCGACATCAGGGCGCGTGCCATGGCCAGCATCTGCTGCTCGCCACCCGACATCGTGCCTGCCGCCTGCTTCAGGCGCTCCCTCAGACGAGGAAAGATATCGCACACATGCTCCAAATCCTGGCTAAGCTCCGCGCGACTCTTGCGCGTGTATGCTCCCATCTCCAGGTTCTCCAGTACCGACATGCGCGGGAAGATGCGCCTGGCCTCAGGAACTAACGCCAGGCCAGAGGCGACAATATTGCCCGTCAAACGGCGCTCGATAGGCTTGCCATCGAAGAGGATAGAGCCACCGCGTGGACGCACCAGGCCAAAAATGGTTTTCATGGTCGTGGTCTTGCCCGCCGCGTTCGCGCCTAGCAGACAGACGATCTCGCCTTTCTGCACCTCCAGGGACACCTCGTGGAGCACCTGGCTGGGACCATAAAATGTATTGACATTGCTGAGTTGTAACATCCTACTTGACCTCGTGCTCTTCTGTCTGTTCTGGCTCCTCAGCGGACTGCCCCAGGTACGCGGCAATAACCTTCTTATTGCGGCGCACCTCTTCGGGGAGGCCCTCGGCGATCTTGCGTCCATAATCGAGCACGACAATACGATCTGAGATGCCCATCGTGACCGCCAGTTTATGCTCGATCAAGAGAATCGCCAGGCCCAATTCTTCGCGCAGGCGCCGGACATAGCCCACCGCCTCCAATGTCTCGGCCTCGTTCATGCCAGCCGTCGGCTCGTCCAACAGTAAGAGCTTAGGCTTCGCCGCCAGAGCGCGCGCGATCTCAACACGCCTGCGCTCCGCATAGGAGAGGTTAATAACATACTCATCTTGCCGATCCACCAGGGAGGAGCCAAAGAAGCTCAGCAGATCTATAGCCCGTTCGCGTGCCGCCTCTTCTTCCTGGCGCACACGCGGCGTGCGAAAAAGCGAACCCAGGACACTGGCCTTCAGTTGCGTATGCTGCCCCACCAGGACATTCTCCAGCACTGTCATGTTATTGAAGAGGCGAATGTTCTGGAAGGTACGAGCGATACCACGCACCAGCACCTGGTCTGGGTTCAGACCCACAATAGACGTCCCATCCAGGGTAATCTCGCCCTTTGTTGGCCGATAGATCCCGGTAATCAGGTTAAACACGGTCGTTTTGCCAGCACCATTGGGGCCAATCACACTTACAATTTCCCCAGGCCGCACAAACAGGTCAAGGTCGCCTACGGCAGTCAGGCCACCAAAGGCCTTGGTGACGTTCTTCAACGCCAGCAAGGCTTCGCCTGTCACAGGCTCAGAGGGCGTGCCTTCAACACGTTCTGCTTGCATTTCACTCATCCTCATGCTCCTGCTACTGACTTATTCAACACGCACGCCTTCTTCAAAATCGGTTGTGCCCGGAGGAACCTCCAGGGCATCTCCGGCATCTGCCTCTGGGATTTTCTCCTCCTCATGGTGCAACTCGCGCCTACGACGCGCACTTGGAATCAATCCCTCTGGCCGATATATCACGATCAGGACCAGAATGACGCCAAAGATCAAGCCGCGAATATTACTAAAAGCAAAGTTGGGAAGCGTTTTGAACACATGCAGAAAATTGTTGGGATCGGCCGCTAGCGTATCGAGCTGCCCCAGGATTTGCAGATTGATCGCGTAGACGGCGATAGCGCCAACGACCACACCTGGAATGCTCCCCAGACCACCAATGACCACCATGGCCAGGTAGATGATCGAGTCGCTGAAATTGAAGTTATCAGGCGAGACCGTTCCCAGTTTGGCAGCGTGATAGGCGCCCGCGATACCAGAGAAGAAGGCGCCCGCGCCAAAGGCGAGCAGTTTGGTGTTTACCAGGTTAATACCAGAGGAAGAGGCGGCAATCTCATCTTCGCGAATGGCGATCCAGGCGCGTCCCAGGCGTGAGTCACGCAGGCGCAAATTGGCGAAGACGCACAGGGCAATCAGAGCCAGGATCAGGTAGTAATAGGGACCCGCGGTAATCGAGGTCCAGTTCACCCCTGGGAAAGCTGGCGAGTAGACACCGACGATACCATTGATGCCATTGGTGTACTTATCCAGTTCTTTAAAGATCACCGGAACAATCTCACCAAAGCCCAGTGTCACAATCGCCAGGTAGTCACCGCGCAGGCGCAGGGTAGGCGCACCCAGAATCACACCCCACAGGGCCGCGATCAGGGCCGCCACAATGACCATGGGCCAGAAGAGCCAGGCCCAGGTGGTTGGCGCAATCGTAATGCCCGTCACGATCTGAAACTGAGTAGAGCCAAAGAAGCCCCAAACATAGGAACCAATGGCGAAGAATGCGACATAGCCCAGGTCCAGCAGACCCGCGAAACCAACCACGATATTCAAGCCCAGCGCCAGGATCACATAGTACCCAGCATCGCCGTATGCTGCCAGGCGTCCATCCGTACCGTAGCCAAACAGGAGCGGGTCCAACACGGGATAGAAGAGCGCGAACGCTATAATCAACAGGATATAGAAGCGTTGCGCCCCCTGGCTCAGCAGTGGCAGGTCAGTGGGCACAATCTCGCGAATTTTCTCCTTCGCCCGCGAGAGAGAGAGGGCGGCAATCTGGCGCTCAGTGCGTTTGGCCGCACCATTCCCATTCGTGCCATTCCCGCTGGCCTGAAGCGCCCGGCGCATCGCGAGCCTACCACCAAGACGACCCAGGAAATAGCCTGCCACTGGCAGCAAGAGCGTGCGCGCAACAATCCATATCAACAATGTATTGGGAATAGAGCCAGCGATGTAGTAGACAATATCGAGCACCAGAGAGACAAGAGCAAAAGCGAGGGCAAACCAGAGGCCCGCCGTAGTAGCCTGCTGCACGCGCTGCGCACGCCCCTCCTCGGTCAGGATATCCAGACTGGCCTGAGGGGCTGGAGGCACATATTTGAGCGCCTGGCGAATCCTAGTGCGTCCAAAGGCATAGAGGCCCCAGACGATGATGCTGGCAGCCATTCCCATAATCAGGCCCAGGGCCTGGACCAGCAGCAGGGGAGCCACCACCTGGAAGAGCATATCGATCCAGAGCTCACTCATGCCACGGCGTCCACTATCAGCAGCGACCAGATAGCCTACCAGCGCGATAATCGTCAGGTATAAGAGCCCGATAAAGACAGTGGCCTCGATCAGCGAGGGCCAATCTGCGAACGGAAGTATAGCCTCCCCCGGAGAGACATAGCTCAAAAAGACGTTGTTGATAATGCCTTCGCCACTCCAGACAAAGGTAAACACCGCAAGCGGGATGAGAAGCGCGATAACCCACTTGAGCAACAACTTTCGTGTCTCGGGTGGAGGAAGAAGCATACGAGCAGACAACATAACCTCACCTCATAAGAGAATAGGAAGACAGCAAGAGCATTTCTAGTCTCTATCTAGACCTTTTCAGGTGTTTGCTGACCCAACAAGCCCGAGGGACGAAACACCAGGATCAGGATCAAGATGGCGAAGATAACGGCACGCGTCCAGGCTCCACCACCATGGGGAAGGCCAAAGCCATAGACATTGGAGTCAGGGATAAAGGACGTCATCGCCTCGATAACGCCGATAAAAAGGCCGCCAAGCATGGCGCCTCGAATATTGCCGATACCACCCAGGACCGCGGCAATAAAGGCAACCAGGCCATAATCGAAGCCAATAGAATAAATGGTGTTGCCATACTGCAAGCCATAGATAAAGCCTGCTGCACCAGCCAACGCCGCGCCAATAAAGAAGGTCATTGAAATGACGCGGTCGACATTCACGCCCATTAAAGCTGCGGCCTCGCGATCCTGAGCAACTGCACGCATGGCGCGCCCTAGTTTCGTGCGAGACACCAGCCACTGCAACGCAATCATCAGCACAACCGCCATAATGATGTCGAGCAGGTTATTGCTTGTGATAATAACGGTATCCGCAGGCCTGGCAAGACAGGTCACATGAGGAGGAAAGACAGAATCGAGCGAGATAGGCCAGAGGCAGTAGTCATAGCGAGGGAAGATTTGTGGAAAGCGAACAAAGTTAATGCCATTCCAGAGCTTGCCAATATCCTCAAGGATCAAGGAAACACCAATAGCCGAGATCAGCGGGGCTAAGCGGGGAGCATTGCGTAGGGGCCGGTAGGCAATACGCTCGATTAATACGCCCAACACCGCGCAGCCAAGCATAGCAAAGAGGCACGATACAATCAATAAGCCTGCCAACGCGAGTCCAGTGGGGTGAGAGCTTCCAGTCACGCCCATCAAAGTCAACGCCGCAATAGCAAGCATCGAGCCGATCATGAAGATATCGCCATGCGCGAAGTTGATCAGCTCAATAATACCATAGACCATGGTGTATCCTAGCGCGATCAGGGCATAAATCGCGCCCGCCACCAGGCCAATCGTCAGGACTTGAAAAAAGTGTATCATGTACGTCTTTTCTCCGTCTTTGTCAAAGAGAGGCACACGCCTTCAGGGAGTAACCCTCAATAGCAAAGGAGGAGTAGCCACAGATCAACACCTGTCGCTGACTCCCCCAGCGTCGTTCATAGCTACCTACATCCTTGGGTAGCCGATTGCGCCTTGTCCAAGCTTCGTTGCAAGAGTGAAGGAGCAGAGCATCCTCTACTCCTCCTGACATATGCGCCTGCTCTTATTTCGCAGCAATCTGATCAATAAACTTGAAGTCAGGTTTGCTGTTGACGTCGGCGACCTGGTAGATGGAGATGACCTTGTTGGTAGTATCACCATTCTTATCAAAGGTATGGTGGCCAGTGATACCATTGTAGTCGGTCTTCATCATCGCGTCGATGACGGCCTGGCGGAAGGTCTTGGCACCGGCGGAATCGTTGGAGTCCTTTGGTGTCTTGGCCCCGCTATCAATGGCGCTCTTAATGGCATTGAGCAGCACCTTCATGCAGTCATAGCCACCCGCGCTATAGGCACCGTACTGGTCCGCGCCATAGGCTTTGTCATAGTTGTCGATAAAGCTCTTGGCAGCGGGGAGCACAGTCTCGTTAACCTTCGCGACGGTGCCATAGGTTGCGCCACCCTTGGTGCCGATGGCCTGGGCGAAGGCGGTGGTCACGATACCATCACCACCAGCAAAGGCCAGGTTCGCGGTACCGGAGTCGTTCAGCAACTGCTGGCGCAACTGTGTGCCACCCTGGCTATCGGTACCACCATAGAAGACGACATCGGGATTGGCGGCTTTGACATTGGCGACGGTACCGCCGTAGTCATTGCTCTTCTGCTTGCTCTCGCGATTGCCTACGATGGTGCCACCCAGCTTCTGCCATTCCTGGACGAAGACATTGGCGATACCGACACCATAGACAGTTGTATCATCGACCACATAGGCCTTCTTCAAACCCTTCTTCTGGAAGAGGAAGTCAGCGATCACACTACCCTGGTGGTCATCGGTAGTGGCCAGGCGGAAGTAAGTCACT
Organism: Ktedonobacter robiniae; assembly: GCF_016587375.1. GTDB lineage: Bacteria > Chloroflexota > Ktedonobacteria > Ktedonobacterales > Ktedonobacteraceae > Ktedonobacter > Ktedonobacter robiniae. The sequence goes on along the minus strand of NZ_BNJG01000001.1, from coordinate 4,812,002 downwards.
TTATTAGTGGGACGCAGTGTGGGAACCTTGTCCTGCGCACCGGTACAACCAACGGCGGCACCTTCCTGGGTCAAGCACTGGTTGGTATTGGAGGGACTGATAAGGACAATGGGGGCCTCGTTCGCGACCGGCATCTCAGCCTGGGCGACCGCGCTATTGAAGGGGCCAACAATGCCAGCAACCAGCGCATCACCGATCAGTTCGGTCACATTCTTTTTACCGGTATCTGGATCATTAACACCCTGCGCGCCCACGTCGTCCTTGGGCACAAATTGCAGTGTGTAACCGGGGATTAAATTCTTGGACTCATTAACTGCCAATTCTGCGCCGTTCTGAGCAGGTTTACCATTGGCGGTATCCTGACCAGAGGCGGGAAAGTCGGTTGCCACTTTGATGATGGTTGAGCCAGAACCACCACCGTTTGAGCCTGTGGTAGCAGTGCCGGGGCCGCAAGCCGCCAGGATTGCCAGCAACAGCGGAACGCCCAACGCCAGGGCACACATCCGTGTCCAACGCTTTTGCATACGCACGTTAGCCTCCTTAGAAATAGCACTTATCCTTCATGCCACATCGAGAACTATGGAAGTAGGACACAATGGAAGCAAGCATTCTACGCCAGGCAGATGATAAAAAACGACTGGTCATAGATCGGCTCCAGTGACCTCTTTGATAAGAATTACGTTCTTCAAACCGTAAATCTCACCAGAACTTTCAGGTCCCCCAATCTTTTCCCTCCGAAAAACCATTTCCCCTTATGAAAACCATGTAAGCGATTAACACTCGCTTACCTGGAGAAATGTCCTCCAAACGAAACTAAGCTAAGGTTGCGACGATTATACGTAGTAGAATGTTTTCTGTCAATATACCTTCTTTTGTCTCCTGGGACTGCTCAAACGGCTTCTATGCTCTTGCGTCTCGGCTCGCAAGCTCGCCCTGATAGGTGGTGTGGTGCGCCTGGGCAACCTTCGGTTGCCCAGGCGCACCACACCACCTATCAGGGTCCCTTAATATACAAATTGCTCACAAAAATGTGTGAAAGCTGCCTCTACCTGTTTGCGCGTCTCCTCAAGCGTTCCACTGTTATCAATCACAACATCCACCAGCTTCTTCCTCGGCTCAACTGGCGCTTGCGCACGCAAACGTGCCCAGGCATCCTCCTCACTCAGCGCGTTCCGCTGGATCAAGCGGCGTAGCTGCTGCTCTTGCGTACAGACAACCAGCCATTTTGCCTGGCACAGTGCGCCCGAGCCACCTTCAAGTAGCTTTACCGCGTCGAGCACCACGATATCCTTCTCACCCACCTGCTGTAATTCAGCCTGTAGCGCGCGACTCACCGCTGGATGCACAATTGCCTCCAGGCGCTTCATGGCCTCTATATCAGAAAACACAATAGCTCCCAGGGCCTTACGGTCCACATCGCCGTTAGGACTCAGCACACTGTTACCAAAGTCGGCGGCGACCTGGCGCGCAATGGGCTGGTCTTTTTCATAGAGTCGATGTACGACAGCATCAGCATCAATATAGCGCTGCGCACCTGAAGCGAGCAGCATCTGACCCACGGAAGTTTTGCCACAGGCAATGTTTCCCGTCAGGCCCAATATATATGGCATTGGCATCTCCCTTTCGGCATGCTAAGATAGACATAAGACAAGAGCAAAGCACGCGAGAGCAGCGCCCGTCGATGGCAGACACGCATACACCCTCACCGATGAACGCCGCGCCTTCAGTAGCGCTCCGACGCAGACGCTCTCCCAAAAGTACTTGTTATTGCTTGTTTCTTACACTCTCCATAATTCATATCGTACAATAACCCAATAGCCAGACCAAATACACAGGATAATCAAGGAGTATAGATGAGTAGGCGGTTGGGCCTCATTGCTGGCATAAATACGTTTCAAGACCCCGCTTTTCGACCATTGCGCTACGCGGAGAACGACGCACGCGCGCTTGCGCAGTGGCTTGTGAATAATCAGGGTGGAAAGTGGTCACCCGGTGATGTGCAGTTGATCCAGGGTCAGCATGTTACGCATGAATTATTTAAATCACTCGTGTCACAAATGTGTACACAGCTTGCGGCACCCGGCGACCAGGTCCTGCTCTATTTTGCCGGGCAGGCCTTCGTGGATGAGCGAACCGGTGATGGCTACCTAGCCCTGGCAAACACACAGATGCAGAATACACAGACTGCACTCCACCTGGGGACCCTGATACGCCAGATTTTACCCCAATGTCGCGCCTCACAGCTTGTGTTCGTCTTCGACTGCTATCAGACTGGGCAGCTCTGGAGTATGCGCCGGACCTCACCCTTCGATTTTACGCCCCTGCTTGGGCGCACCCTCTCAGGCAGCCTGCAACCAACTAAACACCTGCTTACCTTCTCCTGTCGCGGCAATGAGTTTGGTGAGGAGCGCGGAGAACAAGGCCTGGGCATTTTCGCTCACCGCATGATCGCGGGCCTCTGTGGCCCCGCCAGAGACCCACAGAGCGGGAATATTACCTTCCAACAGCTCCAGAGCGTCCTGGCCCAAAACCTGGATGAGCAGCATAAAATCATCGCGATTGGCCAACTCCAGGCCCCCTTCCTGCTGTCAGGAGAATCAACCCCTCAAGCCATAGAGCCTGTTCGTGCCGCCGCAGGCTCATCACCTGCACACCAACCCCTGCATACCACTACCGGCAACTTTGGCACTGCGACTGCGACCCAGGTTGCTCCCCCTCCTGGTCCTCCTCAGCAGCTCAATGCCAATGCGCAAAAAGAGCAACAGAGCGCGCAGTTAGTAGCGCAGGCCCAACAACAACTGCAACAAAATAATCAACCCTACGCGCTGCAACTACTTGAACAAGCCTTGCAGGTGCAGCCAACAAATGTTGAAGCCCTGACGCTCAAATGCCAACTGCTCGGCTCGCTGGGTCGCACCCGCGAAGCCTTCACGGCCGTCGACCAGTTAATCCAGGTTGATGCCAATAACGCGCTTGGTTGGAGCATGCGTGCCGTCCTGCTCAATAACAGTGGTCAGTACCAGGCAGCCCTGGTCGCCATAGAACGCTCCCTGGAACTCAACCCCAATAATCCTGAGACCTATGGGATCAAAACCAATATCATGGCCAGCCTGGCCTCAGCCCAGAGCTCTAACGGCAAAAGTCCCATGACGCCTCTGAGCAAAGAGGCCGCGACCACCTCTCCCCCGGAAGATTCCTGGGGAGTCTCGCTCTGCAATTCCTGGGCACACTTCTCGCCATTGGTGGGCTGGCTCTCCTTCTCGTTCCAAAGCTACCGGCGCCTCTTGGCCTGCTTATCGCCAGTATTGGTCTAGGACTCTTATGTGTGCATGCCTTCCTTGGCGCCTTCCGCCATGGCCTTAAGAGCGTGTTCACGACGCTGCTCTTCAGCCTCGTAGGCTTCGTCATTGTGGGAGGAGCCTATAAATTCGGCGAGACACGCCTTATCAGTTTCTTTAAAACGCATCCCTCGCTGCTTGAGCCAACCATTTTCTTCGCGATTGCTTTGCCCATCCTGAGCACGCTAGCCCTCTTCCTGGCCATCATCGGCTATATTGCGGGACTGATCAATCGCCTACGCAAACGCGGCTAAGAATAGTTTGCCTGTAATAAAAAGCGCGATGCTCAGCATCGCGCTTTTTATTACAGGCAAACTATTCTTAACTGGCAACATCGGCCAGCTGCTCCCATTCGGCTAAGAGCTCCTCCACCTGCGTTTTCGCCTGTTCGTAGGCTTCATTTAACGTGGTAAGTCGCGCCGCATCTGCCTGTAATGCTGCTTCAGACAGCTCTTCTTCCAGAGTCTTTACCCGCGTCTCTGCCTTCTCGATGTCTTTCTCGACATCCTCGATGGTGCGCGTCTTGACCTTCCCTTTCCCCTTCTTGCCAGCAGGCCGAGCCGGGCTCGCGCTTTTTGGCTCTGGCTCTGTCACTTGCTTCTTTGCGGCTGGCGCCAGTAGTGGCTGGGGCACATCAAGGACCAGGGGCCGCTTGAAGGTGCGGTATTCCGTGTAGTTGCCCATGTAGGGAATCAGGACCCCTTGTTCAATGGACCAGACTTTTGTCGCCAGACGATCTACAAAGTAGCGATCGTGCGAGACAAACAGTAGAGTTCCATCGTAGTCGCTGAGCACCTCTTCGAGAAATTGTCGCGATTGCAGATCCAGGTGGTTGGTTGGTTCGTCAAGGATCAAGAAGTTGGAACCTTGGAGGGTTAATTTGGCCAGGGCAACGCGGCTGCGCTCACCGCCGCTCAAGGAACCGATCTGCTTGAAGACATCATCATTTGAAAAGAGGAAACGTCCCAGGAAGGTGCGCGCACCCTCCTCGCTCAAGGCGCTCACCTGGCGGATTTCGTCCAGGATAGTCCGCTCCATATTTAGCCCTTCGTGTGTCTGGGAATAATAGCCCACCCGCACATTGTGTCCGAGCTGGAGCTGGCCACCAACCGGAGAGAGCTCGCCAGTTAAGGTGCGCAAGAGGGTCGTCTTCCCTGAACCATTGGGACCAAGCAAGCCAACACGGTCGCCGCGCATAAACTCAACATCGGCCACCTGCACAAGCACCTTCGGTTCCTGCGCTGCGGGAACATCCTGGCGCGCACGCACTCCATAGCCGATCAAGAGCTTACGCGTAGAAAACACAATTGTGCCACTGTCTACCACAGGTGAGAACTTAAAGTTCATCGTCTGGAAATCTTGCGGTCGCTCAACGCGCTCCATACGATTCAGCAAGGTCTGGCGACCACGCGCCTCTTTACTGCGCTGGCCCGCTTTATAACGCCGAATGAACTCTTCTGTATGCGCAATGTAGGCTTGCTGCGCTTCGTATTCACGCAGACGGCGCTCCATACGCTCCTCGCGCAGCTCCAGGTACTTGGTGTAGTTGCCTGGATATTCCTCAATACGCCCGAACGCCAACTCAATTGTACGCGTGACAATCTTATCCAGGAAGTAGCGATCATGGGCCACGATGACAATCGCGCCCTTCCAGGTGGAGAGGTAGGTCTCTAACCACTCCAGGGCATCCAGATCCAGGTGGTTGGTTGGCTCGTCCAGCAGCAAGACATCTGGCTCCTGCAACAGAAGCTTACCTAGCGAGGCTCGCGTCTGCTGGCCACCACTCAAATGCTTAAATGGTGCGTGCTGCTGCTCGCGTGTAAAGCCCAGGCCATCAAGTACCTGCGCTACGCGATTCTCGTAGGTATACCCGCCAGCATGCTCAAAACGCGTTTGCAGCTCAGCATAGCGAGCGAGCATACCTTCATAGAGCGCGTGATCCTGCTGAGCATCGGGGGCCGCCATCTGGGTAGCCAGGTCGCTGAGTTCGCGCTCCCACTCCTGAATTTGCGCAAATACTGTCAGCATCTCGGCATGCAGTGTATTATCTGGGTCAAAAGCAGAGATCTGCGTGAGATAGCCCATACGGATAGTACGTCCGACCGCCACAGTCCCTTCATCTGGCTCCTCAAGACCGGCCAGGATATTCATCAAGGTAGATTTTCCCGCACCATTGGGGCCAACCAGGCCAATACGATCCAGGGGATCAATCTGAAAATTGAGCTGAGAGAAGATACGCTCGGCACCAAAGGATTTTCCCAATTGAATAACACTTACAATAGGCATGTAGTCTCACCTAAATTATATTTCTTTGAATATGGAGAACAACGAGACCTTCTACGCTTCCACGCACGCTACGAAGGTCTCTCTTCTAAATGCTCGACACAGATGGCATCCTGAGGTGTATACAGAGAGCGATCGCGTCATGTTATGCGCATATTATAGCATTGTTTCGCGGTTTTTTCCTCGCCATCCCTCGCCCTCGCCCTGCATAAATATGGTACAGGAGCAGACTGAAAGGGGGTTGCAGCACCTGGCGCACACTTACCCTTCTCTCCTAACCATAATCGACAACCTTGCATAGAACCCAAAGGGCCAGAAGGTGAACGTTTGAGAAGCCCTTCTCCCCTGCCTAGCTATCAACTCAGGAACTATGATATACTGAAATAGCGCATCCTTCTTATCTGATGCAAGCGAGCATGCAGGTTTCGCGTAAAAGAAGGGTTCCATTTCTCATATGTTCGCTTGTTTTCATATGCATCAGAGAGTTTAGAGCAAAGAAAGGAGGCGGTGCATCTCTCTTCTGAAAGAGAGCTACTGCGCCGCAGTGCTAAGGTGGCAAAAGAGCAGTCTTTGGATAATCTCTGGTTGGCACAGATTCTCTTCGACCTGGGGGGCGTTCAATTTGGCAACTTTACCGTGAGCGAGTCCGCGGTCAGTTCGCCGGTCTTCGTCAATCCCAAGGTTTTAATCAGTCATCCAACCGCCCTTCGCGTTGCCAGCAAACTGATGCAGCAAGAGATTCAACTGGCACAATCACTACGCCGTTCGCGGGTCCATCCCTTTAATGTTGTGGCAGGTGTGCCGGTTGGCGGCCTTCTCCTGGCAACCGCATACTCCCTTGAAAACAACACACCGCTTATCTATGCTCGTATTCGCCCGGAAGGAACCGGGAACCGGGGCATCGAGGGCCGTTTTACTAAGGGTGATACCGCCCTCATCATCGACGATCTCGTCACCCAGGGCAGTAGCATTGTAGAGACGGCATCCCTACTGCAAGAAAATGGCCTGGCGGTCAAAGACGTTATTGTCCTCGTAGACCGCGAGCATGGCGCCGCTGAGCGCCTACGTCGTCATGGCTACAACCTGATGAGTATTTTAAAGCTAGATGTGATGCTTAATCACTATATGTCGAGGGGGCTCATCTCAGAGGAAACCTATCGCGCCTGCGCTGAGTACCTCCGCGCGAAACAGGGAGAGAATAACTCCTCTCCTCACCTCTAGGCCATCTAGTGTGAGCCGCATTTACGTACGCACGAGCAGAGACACACGCATGTATATGTGTGTCCCTGCTCGCGTTTTTCTATGCCACCTACTCTTGAGGATGGCGGGGCTGCTGAGTTGGTGCCGGTGGCGTCTGCGGACGGGCGGGAGTGGGCGGTGTATAGCGAGGAACCTCGACATTCGCCTGCCCATTGGCGCTATCGCGACGTGCTGTTTGCAACAGTGGCTCGATCAGGTCCATGGGAAGCGGGAAGATAATGGTCGAGTTTTTCTCAACCGCAATCTCCGTCAAGGTTTGTAGGTAGCGCAACTGCAAGGCGCCGGGCTGCGAACCGATGACACCAGCTGCCTGAGCCAGTTGTGCAGAGGCTTGCAGCTCACCGCCAGCGTGAATGATCTTCGCGCGCTTTTCGCGCTCGGCCTCGGCCTGTTTGGCCATCGCGCGCTGCATCGTCGCTGGCAACTCGATATCCTTAATCTCGACCGCCGTGACTTTCACACCCCAACTTTCGGTATGCTCGTCGATAATGCTCTGTAACTCCTGGTTGATCTTGTTGCGCTGGGCAAGCAACTCATCCAATTCAGACTGACCTAGTACGTTACGTAAGGTTGTTTGCCCAATCTGGGTGGTTGCCTGGATAAAGTTCAAGACGCGAATGACCGCAGCCTCAGGATTTACCACATAAAAATAGACAACCGCTGTGACTTTAATCGTGATGTTATCACGCGTAATCACCTCTTGAGCGGGTACGTTCAAGGTCACAATACGCAGATCCACCTTTATCATACGCGAGATGAATGGAGGCACCCAGAAGACGCCTGGGCCCTTCGCCCCTGTCGACTTACCCAGGACAAAGACGACACCACGCTCATACTCCTGCACCACACGCAGGCCAGAGAGCACTAAGATCACCACCACGATGATAACGAAGATAATGAGGAATGTGCCAAAGCCAAGTAAGGCATCCATAAAAAACCTCCTGCACGCGCTGAAACGAGCCTGCTCATTCCAACGGTCTACTTTGTAGACATTCATGCATATGTAAAAACAACGAATAGATGTATGAAGTTACCTCTTTACTCAAGAGGTGGAGCAATCTTACCAGTATCCACACCAGGAGCTACCAGGGGGCGAACGCGCAAACGTAGCCCTTCCACTGCAACAATCTCAAGCTCCGTACCACTATCTACCGCCAGATCCGGGACATCCAGGAACGCAGCCCAATTCTCGCCCTGATAGCTAACACGTCCCTCAGGCTGTAGCGGTGTTAAGGCCACAGCCTTCGCGCCATACATCGCCTCCTGGCCACTTCGTACCGGTGCTCGACGCACTCGCACAGCGTACGCGACGATGCTCAGGCCCATCAAACCAACCACCACGCCCGCGCCGTAAATGATCCACGGGTTGAGGTAGGCTGCATTATATGAGCCGCCACTGTTGAAGAAAATCAGCGAGCCCACAATCAGCGAGACCACAGCTCCAATGGTCAGCGCGCCATGCGTTGGGAGACGCACATCCAGCACAAGCAACACAAAGGCCAGAAGCATCAACGCCAAGCCAGCCCAGTTTGGCGCAAGTGAGCCTGCTCCAAACAGGAAAAGCAGTAAGGCAATGGCGCCAGTCACACCAGGCACGATCGCGCCCGGATGGGATACCTCCAGGTACACTCCCAGCATAGCGACCAGGAACAGGAAGAAAATGACCGTTGGATCAAGGAGAAAATTGTAGAACACATCGGCGGGCGTCTCACTCACATCCTGGATGCCGACATTCGCCGTCTGCAAGCGCACCTGCTGCCCATTATTTAGACGCACCTGCCGCCCATCAATGCTCGTCAGTAAGCTGTTCAGGTTGGGGGCGCCCAGGTCCACGATGTGGGAGCGAATCGCGGTCGCATCATCGTAGGAACTGGCATTGGTCACCATCCGCACGGCCAGGGAGACATTACGCCCATAACGCTGCTGAATACTGGTCATCGAGGCGACAAGATCGTTGGTGATCTTGGCCTTCAAGGTGCTCTCAATATCGCCACCAGTGCTCGTCACCGGGCTGGCTGCGCCGATACGCGTCGTAGGAGACATAGCCGCGATTTGCGCCGACAGGGTGACAAACGCCGCCGCTGAAGCCGCTCGTCCACCCGCGGGCGCCACATAGGCCACCACCGGGACCGTGCTGGCAAGGATCTTCTGTGTCATCGCCTTCATGGAATCCAGGTCGCCCCCCGGAGAATCCACCTCGACCACGAGCGCACGCGCTCCATCACTTGAGGCACTCTCTATGGCCCGCGAAAGGAGGCGCAACGAAGATGCATTAATATCGCTATTGAGAACCACCCGGTCAACATGGGCAGTGGCCCTGGTCTCTGCCAGGACAACCGATGAACCTGTGCCAAATTGGAACACCAGGGCACAGGCAAGCAACAGGCCCGCCCCAAGCCAATAAGACCAATGAACTCTCTTCTGGCGCGAGTACATACGCATATCCTCCATCATACTAGTGAAGACGCGCCACAACCATAAATATCAAAGAACATATTTAAAGAGACAGCAAACACCCATATAATAGCATGTTCGCTCGCCAGTTACGAGCCATGCTTGTGTAAGAAACGTCGCATTTCATGAACTGAGCCAATCCTGACGACCTTCTTTTGCGTCTCAATGGACGCCAACACTTGCCGCAATTGCGGCCTTGCCGTATGATGCACTCTCATCTCTTGCTAATAATAACTTTTAGCTATATACATTATAGCTTATTGCTATTTTTCTTGTCAAGCATTTTCCATGATAAAGCGTTCAAAAGGTGGATATAGAATTAGCATGCCTCTAAAGAACAGACAGCAAAGGAGCCACTAGAGGCTTAGCTGATACATACAGCCTGTTCCCTCTGGTGGCTCCTTTGTAGTTAGGCTCTGCCTGGAACTGCTTAGAAGTGTGCGCGCAGATCGGCAAAGGTGTCCAGGATCAGCAACTGGCCTGGTCCCGACTCGCGCAACTCCTGGTGCTCAAGAACCCAGGTATGCTCATGAGGAATGAAGACGGCATTCAGGCCCGCCTCTAACGCGGGATTAATATCAGATTTAGGAGAGTTCCCAATCATCCAGGTATCCGCGAGAGGACATTGAAACTCCTGTGTCAGGAGTTCATAGGTGCGGGTGTTTTTCTCTTCTACGACCACAATACGCTGGAAGTAAGACTCCAGGCCAGAGCGCTCAACCTTCAGTTGCTGCTCCTCGCGCTCCCCCTTGGTCAGAAGGACAAGGTGATGCTTCTGCGCGAGTTCTTTGAGAGTCTCTTCAACACCCTCTAGAATTTGCAGGGGATGGTGCGCAATCTCCTCGCCCAGGCGCCTGACATAGTCCAGGTCCTCGTCCCTCACTTCCCGCTCAACAAGGCGATGATAGGTCTCTACCAGACTACGCGCAAAGTTTTTAGAGCCATATCCAGCAGTATGCTCGACCTCGTTGAGTACGGCGCGAACTTCATGCACCTGCATGCTACTATGGGCAAGGAACTCAATAAAACGATGGATGGCCTCTTCAAAATAGATGTTATTCTCCCAGAGCGTATCATCCGCATCTACAAACAACCATTGCTGCATTGTGTCTCTCTTTTCTAAAAAAGGTCAGCTATCATGGCTCAAGTGTAACGCTCTTTATTCATAAATGCAAATATTAGCATTCAAGAAAGGGTATGTGGCGACGAATATGCGCAGCATCATAGATCCTGGCACAAAGCTTCTGTAGACCATGCGTTACGGGAATAATTTCGGTACGGATCAGATCCGCTTTTATCATCTACACTATGCATATCCAATTAGAAATTTTTCGAAGTAAAATAATTAGTATGGCTGGTATCTCTCCTCAAGAGACACAGCACCAGATGCTAGAGACCTGGACTGTACCTATCTACCAGCCATAAAGTTGGAAGCATCCCAGGAGGAGTTTTTTTTATGGAAACCTATCCACATACTTGCGCTCAGGAGATAAGCGCTACAGAAAAACTACCAACCCGAAGTATCGCCCTATGGTGGCTGGGACAGGCAGGCTTTGCCATCAAAAGTGCTTCTTTGACCATGCTTATTGACCCCTTCCTCTCAGAGCATGAGGGACGGCTGGTCGTTCCTCCTTTTAGCGCCACGACCGCGCCAGAGATTGACTTTGTGCTCTGCACACACGAGCACCTGGACCACCTGGATCTCCCCGCCCTGCAAGCGCTGGCTCAGCGCCAGCCACAGCTCCGCTTGGTCGTTCCTCGTCCTATCATCGGGCAACTCACTGAAACGGGGATAGAGAGCGAGCGCATTCTTGGTGTCCAGCCTGGCGAAGAGCATATGCTAGGAACCTGCCGGCTCAGGCCTGTTCCCGCTGTACACGCAATTCAATGCCCACCTGCAATCTACAACTTTGGCTTTGAGGAGAGCGAGGGGCAGTATCGCTACCTGGGTTATGTCCTGGACCTCGATGGCGTGTGCCTGTATCATCCCGGGGATACGCTTGTTTATGATAGCATGGCCGCACACTTACGTTCCCATGCAATTGACCTGGCCCTGCTCCCCATCAACGGACGCAACTACTTCCGCGAGCAACAGCAACTCGTAGGCAATCTGGATGAACGCGAGGCCGCAGACCTGGCTGCCGCCGCTGGCATAGATTGCGTCATTCCGACCCACTATGAGATGTTTGCCGCCAATACCGGGCGCGTAGGCTTCTTTGTTGACTACATTCGCACCTTTCATCCACACATCTCCTGCCACCTGCCAACACATGGCAAACGCTTCGTCTATACGAAATAGCAAAGCTTCATGGCTCTCGCGCCTGCGGCGCTCGCCTGGGTAGTATGTGTGATGCATGCCAGCCAATGGCTGGCATGCATCACACATACTACCCGAAAGCACTTACCCACGGGATTAGATATAGAAGGCGCCCTTGCTAAGAAAGACCAGCACACAAAACCAATCTCTATATGAAATACCTATCATAAAACAAACTACATATTTAAATAGCTTTCATTATAACTTTTACGGTACTTCTTATAATAAGAATATGTAAGTTATAAGCAATAGAAGGCTAAGATTGGAGTATATCATGTCCCGCCGATTTCTTCCCAGGTCTTCATCGGCAGAGAACGTGGATATTATTGCTCGTTCGCTACCGTGGAAAACGATAATTGGAATTGTTATATGCTTTGTTGGCTTCTTACCTTTTCTCGCTTGCTCTCTATTTATTGCAAATAGCGGCCTTTTAAGTCTTTCACAAATTTTTTCAACTATTACCGGCGCACATGCGGACCTTCCACCGCCTCATACATCATTTCCGTTTCCCGCCGTCTCACCACAGATGGGAGTTATTCCCTACACCATTCAAGATGGCGATTCCTGTAATGAAATCCTGGCCAATCAAATGAACATGGGGCAATCAACGAAAATTTTTAACGACGCGCAAAAAAATTCTATACAAGCGTTGAACCGTGTCTTTGGTCAGAATTGCCAGAATTTAACAGTCGGGGCCGTTATCCCACTCCAACCTCAGTCGCCCCTGGTCGCTATCGGTGGCATTGTGCGTAAAATTAGTGAACCTTCGTTTGTGAAGCCAACACCTACGCCTCTGATTCACTTGCCACAAACCATCAAACAACAGGCGGAGGCAAATAGATACGTTGATTGCAGCGGTGGCTGCAATTTACAGATCCAGATTACCAACAACGATACGGTGAGCCTCTTTGTCGCAACTGATATGCATGTCCAGGTTGGTTCATGGGTCTGGGCGCTGGCAATGATGCAACCACAAAAGGTGCCGGGCCTGGATAATTACCCCTATCTCGAACCACACACAACGGTAGAGAAGATGATGCTACGAGCCTGCGATTTTACCCTTGAGGGGCAGCAAGACGATGACATGGTCCCTTGCCGTAAACTCTCACCTAACACTATTGATGATGACGGCGGGATATGGCTCTATGCCGTCACGGGTTCACAGGCCCTGGGGCACTGGCAATGGAACACAAACCTCCCACCGAATACGCAGGTTCTGATGTGGCTATCAAGCAAAGGCGGTGATCTTCAATATGAAGATGGCAATCCCATCTACCGCTATGATCCCAAACAGCATGCATATATCAAACTGAAGAAAACGTCGTGACCCAGCAGAGGCAAAACACAAGCGATAGTAAGTGAGGAACTTTAGTGATCCTCGCTTACTATCGCTTGGCTATCACGCGCCTGGCGTGCTCTGTAACGCCGTACCGTCATCATATTGCCACAAGCGTACCCCGCACACCAGCGCCGACTACGGTTCTTGCTTGCGTCAAAAAAGATCCAGCCACAGGCATCGTTCTCACAGATCTTTATGCGTGCAGTCTCTTGCGTTGTGATCAACTCCACAAAAGAGGTCACGATCTCACTCTGTACCCAGAGCCAATCCTTCTGCAACGGCTCCAACACAATTCGCCAATGACCATCCTGGTCCTGACAGAGGGTTCGCCGCGCAGCAGAGACCTGGAGATACGGCTGTAGTTGCGTCATATCAGCTACAGCGAGCGGCTCCCCCCGCGCCAGGCGAGCCGCATAGTCCCATAAGTGTGATCGGAGTGTGATCAGAGAACGCATCATACTCTCATCTAGAGCTGCTGCATCCACGTCTAAGTGCCAGCGCGCCAGAAATTGCTGGCGCCAGGCAAGTTGCAGAAAGCGATCCTCTGCACGACCACTTCCACGATAATCACGATAATCACTATTTAAAAAATCGAGAGCCAACACTTCCATCACACATCTCCTCCAGGAACGAGAACAAAATCCTCATACAACTAATTCGAGAAATCCTCGGTTAACCAGAGCGTATTGTGTGCATCGACAAAGATGCTAATCCCAATACGATGAAAAGTGCTGCTTAACAAATTACGACGATGCCCATCATTAGGAGGGGTCTCATTCATCATACTCCGATGAAGGCCTGAAGCCATGCTCCACTGCGCATTGTAGGAAGGGGCAGGACCACCTGTACCAATATTTTCGCCACAGGCATTCCAGTTGACTCCCGCATTCGTTTCGCGCGTCCCCAGACTACTCTCGCCTGGACACTGGTGCGAGAGCCCACACCCTCCTGCCATGACCTGGGTATGTTGAGACGCACTCACCACAAGCGTGGGCGTCCAGGTAAGCGCTGGCAGACCTTGAGCGGCTCTATCCTGGTTCACCAGCGCAAAGAGCTGCTGCGCTAACTGCTGATCCGTGCTCGAAACGGGAGGGGTACCACCTCCATTGCCTCCACCACTGCTTCCACCAGTATTTCCACCATTTGCTCCTCCCTGGGTAGGGACCTGCGTAGATTGTGGTGTTGGCGTTGGTTGAACTGATTTTTTCGGCGTTGGCGTCGCGAGAGGACGCTCCGCCACCTCTGTCCCCATTTGCTTCTGCGTAGAGGTTGATGTCGCCGACGCGCCGTTCTTACCGGGCATAGCCGCAGAACCTGAAGATGCGCCACAGGCAACCAGAAATATACACACAGCTAGCACTGATAAAATACACAAGCATTTTTTCACAGCAAAGCGCCTCCATTCGTACAAATCCATTCTTCTATCTACCATAACATAGACAATTGCCGATACAGTAAGCATTCGCGAATTTCTGGTACTTCCTGCATACTTCTTCTCCGAAAACCCTGAGCGCGCGTGTCCCCGAATGAGGGAAGCGCTAGGCACGCCAGTGACGTTGGGTTTCGGAATAAGATCTTAGTCGGAGCTAAAGAAAAACATGCCTCCACAATTCGACCTGACTTTTTACCATATAGTTGTTTGATATGGAGAAAGCCTGGTAGCAAACCGATACATAAATGAGAAGCCCACCAATATATCCATTTTAGCAAGCCATAGAGTATTATTATAGAGAACTATCTTCTTAAAGAGGAGATAGCCTCATCTACCCAAAAGTCGTACACGACCCGGAACGCTTTTCTGACAAGTTCATGAAAATAATATCGAAGTTGATAACTGTATTTTGTGCAGAGAGAATAGCCCGGTCCGGCGTCACTCATCCCTCTACATCTGAACCATAGAAAGTGAGACTGTGTATGCACGATACACAGAAACAGCGCACACACCTGTTGCCCTTTTTACTCTTGAGTAGCCTGGCAATCCTCCTCCTAGCCGCCTGCGGAGGCACACAGCAGAACAATCAATCCACAAACAACCAGGTCCTGCGCTTCCCCAACGTTGGAACCAATGACATTGGCAAGCTTGATCCCGCCAGCGGTTCCGACTCTAACTCTAACCTGGCCATCAACATGCTTTTCACAGGCCTGGTAAAGGCGGATCAGAACCTGAGCGCTCAACCAGACCAGGCCACCTGGGATATCTCGAAGGATAACAAGGTCTACACCTTCCATCTTAAGAAGGGTATCACCTTCTCTGATGGCACTCCTGTTACCGCGCAGACCTATGTCTATACCTGGACACGAGCCTTGCTCCCCGAGGTGAAGTCTCCTATCGCGCCAGTCCTGGAGGAGGCCATTGTCGGCGCCAAAGATGTCAATAGTGGCAAGACCACGACGCTAGAGGGAGTAAAGGCGCTCGATGACCAGACGCTCCAGGTCACGCTGGAACGTCCCACCGCCTATTTCCTCCAACTACTGACCGTCAACCTCTTTTATCCGCTCAATCAGAAGCTGATTGACAAGTATGGGCAGGTCGACTGGGCACAGCACGTGGCAGGGCAGGGCGCGGGGACAGGTCCCTTCATCGTCCAGTCCTGGCAACATGGGGTCAAAATGGACCTGGTACCCAATCCCAACTACTATGGGGCAAAACCAAAGTTAAAGAAGGTCGAAATGTTCTTCGTCAAAGAACCAGAGACCGCCTATAAAGCGTATCAGGCCAAACAATACGACTTTACCTGGGGCATTACCCCACACGACCAGGAGACGGCGAAAAACCTGCCTGGTTTCATTCGCAAGCCTATCCTGCAAAGCAATCTACTCTTCTTTGACAATAAGACCGCGCCTTTCAACAAGTCGGCCGTTCGCCAGGCCTTTGCCGCGGCTATAAATAAAAACCTTCTGGCGACAAACATCTTTAAAGATTCTGTTACACCTGCTAGCACAATCATCCCGCCGGGCCAGCCCGGCGCCCAACCAGATTATTCCGGCATTTCATATAACATGACCAGGGCCAAACAGCTCCTCCAGTCGGTCTACCCAGATGTCAGTAAGATGCCGCCCGTGACGTTTTCGTATCCTGGTTCACAGTTTCCCCAGGATGCGGCAACGGCCTTGCAGGCAATGTGGCAGTCCGCCCTTGGTGTGCAGGTCAAGCTCAATCCGATGGAACTAACCTCGTATAATAGCGAGACCTCGAAACACACGGTCCAGTTTGGCTTTACCCAGTGGGGCGTCTACTTCCCCGATCCCTATGAATGGCTGGACCTGAGCCTGCTCTCCACCTCGGCCAATAACAATGGCGATTGGAGCAATCCGAAATTCGATAGTCTGGTCGCACAGGCCGAACAGAAATCAGGCCAGGAGCGCCTGGATCTCTATGCCCAGGCCGAGCGAGTCGCTATCGATGATGTGGGCTGGCTCCCGCTCTCGCATCAGACACTGGCGGGCATCATCCCCGCCAACCTCCATGGTGTCGTTTTGAACGGTGGCGGACTCTACTTCGGTGACTGGTCCAACGTCTATCTCTCATAAGGTAGTACATAGGCATAAAAAATTTCCAGGGGGGGCAGGCCTGCCCCCCCTGGAAATTTTTTATGCCTATGTACTACGCTTTTTTATCCTTCTTGAAGGTTGATAGGCTGCCACTGACTGCTATCATACGCGGGATACTCGAGCTCCCAGAAGCGACCTGGCTCCTCGCGCGCTTCCAGACGGCGTAGGGCATCCAACAAAACCTGGCGTTGCAGGTCCAGCTGACCAGGCCCTCCCAGGCTATTGCCAAGCTTAAAATGCTGTGGGGCCAGGACACGCGGAGGACCAGCCTGCTTCGTCTGATCTGGCGCGACGCTGATAAAGACGGTGGGTAGGCCCGTCATCTCTATCTCACGCGCTAACGCCGCCGCCACGCGATGACAGAGTGGGCAGCCAGCAGTGAGCACAACAGCGTCGGCCTTTGAGCGAGAAATAAGCTTCGCCATCTCTGGCGCCACGCGCTCATACAGGTCACGAAAGTTCTGAGTATAGCCCATAAAGCCAAGATGTTTATCGTTGACGCCCCCAATGATCCCCTCAGCAGCCAGTTCGCGTAAACGATCAATAGGGAACACACAATTAATATCCTGGTTCGCATCCTGATGATTATAATGACTATGAGTCACCATGAGCTGGTTCGCGCTGACATCGCCGGGAAGAAGGCGCCAGGTGTTGTCCCCATCCACATTGTAGGGTTCTTGCTCGCGCAGGTGCACACCCGCAGTACTCACCAGCGCAATAACGCTATCCGCTAGCTCGCGCGAGCGCGGGGTGTAGGGAATACACCGTTTGGATATTGGCATCCGCCAGGTCTCCTTCTTATGTATGTAAACTAACGCGCCCAGTCCATGGGAGCAGGCGGCGCAAACTCCGAAGCGATGGCAACTGGGTGACCTTCACCAAAGGAGGTTTGAATGGCGCAGAGGATATCGACGACATGGGCGGCCTGGGCCCCGGTGATGCGCGCAGGCCGGTCCTCCTCGATAGCCTCGGCCAGTTCAACAACACCACGCGCCCACTCGGTTCCCTGGAATGACTCTTTCACATAAGGTACCGGCTGGTAGCTACCCCCAAACTCGGTGAACTCGACCTTCCCTGAGAAATTTTGCCAGTCATTCAGGAAGCAGGAACCCTTATCGCCGTGGAACTCGATGCCTTTCTGAGGACTATGATGGCCAACATAAAAATTGGTCGTCAGGCGAGCAACTGCGCCCGAGGCAAATTCGATGGCCGCCACCGCAAAGTCAGGCGTACTAATATGGAAAGGCACATTCTCCTTCGTCACCCGATCTGGATAGAGTACCTTGCCAAAAGCGGTCACTTGCCGCGCCGGACCAAAGATCGAAGTCAGGATCGTGAGTGGATACACGCCTACGTCGAAGAGCGCACCCACCTCGTAGAAGGGACCCGGCGCCGGGTGCCAGGACTCAATACGCCCCCAATTAACCTCGGCATACGCCAGGCGTACCGTTCCCAGAGCTCCTTCACGAATAAGCTTCCAGGCGGTCTGCTGCGCCTCTCCGAGAATCGTCATCGGCGCACAGCTTAGACGTTTGCCCTGCTGCTCAGCCAGCTTGACCAGTTCCCAGGCATCCTGCCCATCCAGCGCCAGGGGCTTCTCGCTATAGACGTGCTTTCCGGCAAGCAGGCACTTGCGGATCACTTCGACATGGGCGTGATGAATGGTCAAATTGACTACCAGGTCCACATCTTCATCCGCCAGCAGTTCATCTAACGAGGCGTAGACCTGGCCGCCATAGGTCGAGACATAGGCTTCCGCACGCGTGAGATCCACATCAGTCGCACCCAATAATTGAATATGAGAATAAGGCTCCAGGGTTTTGGCATAGGCGCCAGCAATATTTCCACAACCAACGACGGCAATACGAAATGGTTTTTTCTCCATAGTGTTTATTCCTTTTTAAGTCGAGAGGAAAGGTAGGCACACTTCCCTTTGCCTACCCAGTTCAGTCCATAGCCAACTACGCTTGTGTGAGCCACTTCAATAGCATTTCACGCATGGCGATGCAATCTTCGGTCGGGTCAAAATGCTCTGGCTCATGTTCGATACTGTAGATCCCCTGGTAGCCCAGGCGCTCCAGCGTCTCTACGCACTTGGGGATATCAACGCAGCCCTGACCATAGCGGCAGGTGTCGTGAGCACCAGGCGCTAGCACATCTTTGAGATGCACATAGATAAGATGAGGATAGAGCTCCTCAATGGCGCGCACGGCATCATAGCCATTAGTGGCGTACCAGCCGGTATCAATCGCGGTTCCGATAAAGCCATCTCCGCCATCACCAATGAGGTCGAGCATATCCTGAGCGGTCTTCTCCGCCGGATGATTCTCGATCCCTAAACGGACGCCATACTGCTTGAGAATGGCAACCATCGAGGCACGGTCATCGGCCAGCAGACCAGTCGAGCCGCCAAGAATTGAGACATCCAGGTTCCGCGCCAGGCTGCAAGCAGCCTCAAACTCGCTCCTGGTCGTGCCAAAGTATCCCGCCAGGCTGACGATGCGAACATCATAACGCTGGAGCAGATCGCGCGCGATGGTGACATGCTCAGGGGTAGCCCACGACCAGTTTAACTGGGCCATCCAGAGATCCATCAGCGAAAAGCCCATCCCTCGAATAGCGAGTAGTAAGGCTTCGAAACGCTGCGCGAAGGTCTTAATGGGCCGAAAATAGGCATTGGTGGAGCTATCGCCCTCGCCCCAACCCTGCGTCATATGATAGCCAACCTGCTGAGCGACATAATTGGCTCCCATAAACGATATACGCTTCTGTGGGTCTTCCATAACATCTCATCTCCTTCGCTTTAAACCACTGTGCTATACGTTGTAGTATGCCACAATACGCCTCTTCAGGAAAAGAAATTCAGGCCAATGCGCTCGCTTGTGCCAGTGCAAGGCCTGCTGTGCTGCCTATAAGAGCGTCACGCTGAGCGCCTCATTCTCTCCCCTGCCAGAGTATTGCTGCCACAATGTCGCTTTCTATCTACATACTAACCATGAACTGGTAATGACCTGCTTGCACTGTGTAGACAGCGGCATTCTCCTCGCGTCGTACAAAGGTAATACCCTCTTCCCGAAGCACCTGGGCCTCCTGGCCATTGATGAGCGCTCCTGGAGCGGCTGGAACATAGACCGCTGCTGTGGTATTGGGCGGTAGCTCAATCTGCCAGGTAAAGGTTGACTCCTCATAGGCCCAGGCGCTTACGATGCGGCCATGAATCGAATCATAGACGGCGCGCAGGCGTTGCAGAGAGGGGTCCGGGAAGGGGCGCAATATGCTCTGCTTGAAGGCGGCCTCAGGCATCTCCTGGGTTTCAATACCCGCCGCATAGCGATAGAGCCACTCTCCCACCGAACCAAAGGAGTAGTGGTTGAACGAATTCATCAGCGGAGTCTGAAAACCCTTTTCAGCCGTCCAGCCATCCCAACGCTCCCAGATGGTGGTCGCGCCATGCCGAATAGAGTAGCCCCAGGAGGGAAAAGTGTCCTTAAGCAGGAGTTGGTAGGCAACATCAACGCGCCCATTCTCGGTCAACGCTGGCAGGAGATGCGCAACGCCTACAAAGCCAGTCGAGAGATGACCGCCTCGACGCTGGATATCCTCAACCAGGTGTTGTGCGGCGATAGGGCGCAGAGCCTCGGGCATAAGGCCGAAGCGCAGAGCCAGAACATAGCCAGTCTGCGTTTCGCCCGCGACCCGCCCGTCTGACGTGATATGCGAGGTCTGGAACGCAGTCTGGATGCGCGCAAAGAGTTTATCGTAACGCATTGCGTCGTCTTCGCGCCCCAGGACACGTGCGATCTTTGCCAGGAGAGCAGCACTGTGCGCAAAAAAGGCATCAGCAACGACGTCCTTTGGCGTCTCAGCCTCGATAGAAAGCCAATCACCAAAGTCCCATTGCCCCTCACCCCCGCCATTGCGCCGTTTGCGCCAGCGCCCATCGGGATTGGCCTCGACCAGAAACTCCAGCCAGCGCGTCATCGACGTGTACTGGCGTGCAAGCAGGCGGGTATCACCATAGGCCAGGTACAGCGTCCAGGGAACGATAATGCCGGCATCTGCCCAGGCCGGAGCGCCAGCCTTGGGATCAATGATGCTGGGGACGATATTCGGCAGCCAGCCCTCGGGAGATTGGGCATCCGCCACATCACTCAGCCACCTGGTAAAGAATGCGGCCACATCTGCATTATAGGTCGCGGTCCGTGCAAAGATCTGGGCATCGCCCATCCAGCCCAGGCGCTCGTCGCGCTGGGGACAATCCGTTGGGACCTCTAAAAAGTTGCCGCGCTGCCCCCACTCGATATTATGCACAAGCTGGTTAAGCATAGCGTTTGAACTCAGGAGGGAACCTGTTGGCGGCGTCGGGGTCTGTACAACAATACCAGTAATATGCTCATTGGTGAGTTGGCCGGGATAGCCCGTGACCTCGACATAGCGGAAGCCGTGGAAGGTAAAATGTGGCTCATACACCTCTTCACCCCCACCTTTGAGTGTGTAGAGATCCGTCGCTCGCGCCGTGCGCAGGTTCTCGGTATAGAGCGTCCCATCAGATTGCAGCATCTCGCCGAAACGCAGTTGCACCGTTGTCCCGGCTGGCCCCGTCACGCGTAGCCGCATCCAGCCAACCATGTTCTGCCCCAGATCAACAAGATAGGTGCCGGGCTGTAGTTCGCGAATCTGCTGCGGCGTTAACTCAGCTACCTTCTGGACACCTGGTCCATACTGTGCCACGAGTAAGGTCGCATCCAGAGGCTGAATAGTGACTGCTTGCCAGTGCGCCTCATCAAAGCCAGCCTGGTTCCATCCAGGCTGCTCCAGGCGTGCATCATAGGCCTCGCCCATCAACATATCTGAGTACTGCAAGGCCCCGGTCGCCGTTTTCCAGGATTCGTCTGAGACAACGACTTCGCGCGAGCCATCACTATACTCCAGTTCAAGCTGCACCAGGGCTTGCACCGCCTGGCCATAAAAATTGCGTTGGCCTAGCCAGCTCATGACCCCGCGATACCAGCCATCCCCCAGAATAACGCCTAGGGCGTTCTCGCCCGGCACAAGGAGCGAGGTCACATCATAGGTCTGGTACTGTAAGCGCTGATGATAGTCGGTCCAACCAGGGCGGAAATAGTCATCACCAACACGCTGCCCATTGAGCGAGAGGAGATAGAGGCCGCGCGCAGTCGCATAGACACGCGCCTGTTTGAGTCCGGCGCCAACCCGAAACTCCTTGCGCACCATCGGGCAGGGGCGAGCCTTCTCGTCAAATTCAGCCTGGATGTATTGCCAGCGCTCAATCTCTTCCGCCAGCACCCCTGACTGCTGTGCAAGATGTGGAGAAAAATGGGCTGCAGCTTGCTCTGGCTCTGGTACAACCATCCATTGCCCACGCCAATCATCACGCTGCAATAGGCCCATCTCCCACCAGGCAGGCTCGCTATAATCGCTTATCTGGCCCTGCTCATCCCAGATACGCACCTGCCACCAGACCCGTTGTCGTGATTGGAGAGAGGGACCTGCATATGCAATATGGGTTGAATGCTCCGAATGTACCTTGCCGCTATCCCAGAGCAACGAGGTTCGCTCCGCTAATGCCTCGGGGCTAGACGCAACAAGAATTTGATAGGCGCTCTGGCGAGTCCCACGTTGGGAGGACTCCAGGCGCCAGTAGAACCGGGGATACTCACAATCGATACCGAGTGGATTCTGGGCATATTCACAGCGCAGCGCAACAATCCTGGTCATCCGTAACCCCTCTTTCAAGCATTGAGTTTTTTCTGCCAATACATTATGGCCAATACATTAATTTCGTAATTAACGAAAGTGTAACTGCGAGAAAAATATTTGTCAATTTAAAGTTGAAAAAGAATGGATTGGGACCCTGCTGTTCTCCTTTTTCTTGTAATAAAAGAGGGAAGCCCCCTATACAGCTAAAGCGTAAAGGGAAGCCCCCTAACAGCTAAAGCGTATAGGATTCAGCTTCCCTCTCTACTCGGCTATAAGCAATATCAAAATAGTATCTGTGTTTGCTTAAGCGTCGCGGTCACGCATGTCCTGCGCGCCCGCTTTGCGCGCGCAGTGGGCGCAGCAATACATCGAGCCATGCGTCTCTACTCCATGCCCCACAATCCGGCAGCCACAGTGCTGACAGGTAGGCGCTAGAGCCGCGATGGCGCACTCAAAGCTATCAAACACATGCCGCTTTCCGGACATGTTGACCTCAAAGGCCTTGTCATACTCATTGCCACATTGTTCACATTGCGACATAGCTATCTCACTCCTTTTTCCTTGCATGGTGCTCTTTCCCATTGCCATTATAGCGAGCAGAAAAAGCTAAAGATTAGGTAAGCCAGAAAGAAAGACTTCTTTCTATATGCCATTCTATCGCTCTCATTCTTAAGTTCTCTTTTGCAAATGCGTGTTTGCTTCGGCAGGGGTACGTTGGGTGTAGAAACAAAAAGAGAGCGCGGGCCAACCGGCCACTCGCTTCCTTTTTACGGAACATATTTCCTGCCAGATGCAGTATTCAGGAGAAAAAGATACTATGATGTTTTCACACATCGCCCTGGTGTCGGAGATCGATGCCATTAGCATGCCAGAACTGACTCGCGTTGCCGCGGCACTCCAAAAGCAGGTAACCCGCGATTTTGCCCCCATCTGGAATATCTTTGGAACCGTTGATGCCTTCAGCCGCCTGGAGGATGTGCCCCTGGGTTACTGGCCCATCATCGTTCGCGCCAATGTTCCTGATCACGCGCTCGGCTTCCACCTCGATGAGCAGGGTCAGCCCTACGCACTCGTCCAGTACTCCAATAGCTGGTCACTCAGCGCCAGCCATGAGTGCCTGGAGATGCTGGCCGATCCTTATGGGAATCGCCTGGTTGCCGGCCCCTCTTTGAAGAGAGAGCATGGTCGCGTTCAGTATCTCCTTGGCATCTGCGATCCCTGTCAGGGCGCGGAACTGGCCTACACCGTCAATGACATCCTCGTCTCCGACTTCTGCACACCTCACTACTATGAGCCTGTGCGCGCCAACGGCGAGCGCTATAGCTACACCGGCGCCATTACTGAGCCCCGCCAGGTGCTCCCCGGTGGCTATATCACCTGGTTCAACGCCAATGATGGACACTACTGGCAATTCCGCCAGCTCGGCGTCGATGGTGGCTATGTCGATCTGGGTACATCACCCGTACAGCAGCGCTTCAGCCTGCGCGAAAACTATGATCGCCTGACTCCACGCACCCCGATTGCGCGTGGTCTTCCCAACGATAGCCGCCAACTTCAGGCTGCTCGCGAAGCCGCCTGGTTCACTGGTGAGAAGACGGCTCTCTACGCGCAAAAACTTCATTACACGATTGATCGTGTGGTGCAAGAGGCCTACTCTCGCGTTTAGCCAGCACTGGCCCGTAACGGGTTCACTGAGAGAGACTTTTTTCTTACCGTTGTCAGTCAGCATAAGGAGCATCTACTATGTGCGTTAGCTGTGGTTGCGGCAAAGTGAATGACAATCATGGTGATAGCCGCAATATCACCCAAAGCGATATTGTCACTGCCGCTCAAGCGGCCGGCATCACTCCCGAGCAGGCCGCACAAAACCTGATGGACACCTGCCAGCAGTTGACATCAGGTTCCCAGAAACAGTCCCCACGCAACACCAACACGCGTGAGCGCTAAATCTCGCTCCTAGAGCTGCTTCAAGCAAGACTCTAGACGCGAGACAGAGCCAGGAGAGAGGATATGCTTTCTCTCTCCTGGCTCTTTTTTTGACTTGACTCCTCGCGCCTGCGGCGCTCGTTGTGTAGTAGGTAGTGTGGCATGCTCTCGTAGCCTGAGGCTACGAGAGCATGCCACACTACCTACTACACGATAGTTTGCTTGCTATTTTTCTGCTACATTTCTCTCAAGAGAAAATTTCGTCTGAAGAAGACTTGACTTTCACGTCACGGTAAAGTTTATGCTTAGTAATAACTTCAGCAAGAACGCGATGACGAGTTCTACCTATCCCTGGAGATTCTGCAAGAGAAAGAGGAACGCAAGCCTTGTTCAAAATTAGCGATTTCTCAAAGTTGAGTCAGGTGTCCATGCGCACACTTCGCTACTATGATGAAATTGGGCTGCTCAAACCAGTACAGGTCGATCCCACAACGGGGTATCGCTACTACTCGATTGACCAGTTACCCCGTCTGAACCGTATTTTGGCCTTTAAAGACCTGGGATTTGAGCTCTCGCAAATCGTCCAGCTCCTGGACGAAGAGGTTCCTCCTGCGCAAATACGTGGCATGCTCCGACTCAAACAAATCGAACTCCAGCAACGTGTCCAGGCAGAACAAGAACGGCTGGCACGTGTCGAATCTCGTCTCAAACAGATTGAGATGGATGATGCGAAACCTACTCACGAAGTGGCCATCAAAAAGATTAAACCTCAAATCGTCGCTTCAAGCCGAAAGGTTGTGGCAAATAGCACACAACGACATCAACTTGCGAACGAGATGCTTGACTTTCTTCAACGCCAGGGCGTAAAGCAGGTCGATCATCTTCTCTATATCGAACAAGATGGTGGCTATCACGAAGATGATACCAGTGGCATTGAGATCGCAGTTCCCGTACATAGCTCCTCCGTTGGCAACATTGTGGAGCAGAGCGGTGGAAAAATCACGGTACGCGAGCTTCCGGGAGTCAATACCATGGCAACACTCCTCCATCACGGCAGTCCCGATACCATGATGGAGGCCTACCAGGCATTGGGCATGTGGCTCCAGGTCAATGACTACACCATTACCGGCCATTGCCGCAAGGTCTGTCTGCAACGCGAAGGGGATTTTGACTCTTATATCACTGAGATTCAATTTCCCGTTGAGAAGCGCGATAGTAGCAATACCAGCAAATCGTCCTTCTTTTTCGGCCAACAGACACGCCAGGGCCATGGAGCTAGTACACCCAAGGGTTGAGTCCGCTTGCTCTTTCCCTGTCACTCAACCCGAGCAAGAGATTCTGATAGCACATTTTGTTCGTTTTTCACGCGCATGTGGCCAATAAGAAAAGTCTATGTCAATGGAGCACCATAGACGTAAAAGGAGGTGAATCCACAAAGACACCGTTCGTCCTTTCGATACAATGTTGGTATCAATACAGCACTCGTTTTCTCATTTTTCGACTGCGATCTTATTCCGAAACCCAACGCCACGTACGTGTCTAGCGCTTCCCCCATTCGGGGACAAGGGTGGTCGGATCAGAGATTCACGCGCAATGGAATGCGTAGAGAAAGGTCCCCTTCATACAAGCGACTTTTCATTACGCCAGACTCGCAAGGAAAGAGGAGCACAACACATGAGTATTGGCAATCCAGCCGTCTCCACATCCTCTCAATCGAGCGGATGGGACCGTATTTTAGGCGGCGCGCAAAGTATTGGCCGCTCGCTTATGCTACCTATCGCCGTTCTGCCAGCCGCCGCCCTGCTGCTGCGCTTTGGACAGGACGACTTCGTACAATTACCCTGGATGGTGGCTATCGGGAGCCATGTCTTTGGTCCCTGGCTGGCGGCAGCAGGCAATGCGGTCTTCAGCAACCTGCCAATGATTTTTGCCATTGGCATCGCCATCGGTCTTGCTGGTGGTGAGGGCGCAGCCGCCCTCGCAGGCCTGGTCGGTTTCCTGGTCTTTACTGCCGTCTTCAATACCGTTATCCCCCAGGTCGATGGGAAGCCCGATCCCAGCATTAGTATGGGCGTCCTCTCTGGCATCATGGTTGGACTCATCACAGCCGGGCTGTATAAACGTTTCCATGATATCCGCCTGCCTGATTACCTGGCCTTCTTTGGCGGACGCCGCTTTGTCCCTATCATTACCGCCTTTATAATGCTTATTCTGGGTATTGTCCTGGGCTATATCTGGCCCCCTATCCAGCAGGGCATCAATAGTGTAGGCCTGGGCATCGTCTCCCTTGGCCCCATCGGCACTGGTATTTATGGCTTTTTGAACCGTTTGCTGATCCCCGTTGGTCTGCATCACGTGCTGAACTCGTATGTCTGGTTCCAGCTCGGCACATACAATGGTGCGACTGGCGTAGTTCATGGAGATCTGAACCGCTACTTCGCGGGCGATCCCACCGCCGGCAACTTCATGGCTGGCTTCTTCCCCATGATGATGTTCGGTCTACCAGGTGCCTGTCTGGCCATGATTCGCCAGGCGAAATACCCGAAGGTCGCGGCTGGTATCCTGCTCTCCGCCGCTTTCGCCTCGTTCCTGACCGGTATCACAGAGCCTATCGAGTTCGCGTTCCTGTTTGTCGCGCCAGTTCTCTTCGTCATCCATGCCTTGCTCACAGGAACCGCGCTAGCCATCTGTACCCTGCTCAATATTAAAATCGGCTTCGGTTTCTCGGCTGGCTTTATCGACTATGCCCTGAACTTTAACAAGTCGAATACGACCAACCCGCTGTTACTCTTGCTCATCGGTCTCATCTACGGCGTCGTCTACTACTTTATCTTCAGCTTCTGCATCAAGCGCTTCAACCTGGGGACACCTGGACGCGGCGAAGAATCCACCGGCCTGAGCGCGGACTGGATTCTCCCCGAGAGCCAGCGCGGCCCCAAACCAGGCACTGTTGCCGCCGCAACGACGACCACGGCTGAAGAAGACAAAGATACAGTCCTGGCGCGCAACGTCGTTGATGCCCTGGGTGGCAAAGAGAACATCCAGAGCGTTGAGGGCTGCATCACGCGCCTGCGCCTCTTCATCAACGAGCCTGATTCAATTGACGAGCCTCGCTTGAAGAGCCTTGGCGCCTCTGGGGTTGTCAAACGCGGTAAAGTTGTACAGGTAGTGATGGGAACCCAGTCGGATCGCATAGCTGCTCGTATGGGCCGCATTATTAAAGAGAAGACCACTGTCGAAGAAAACGCTTAACGCCCGATGCCGTATGAGTAGCCAGTCATTGTATAGGCTGGCTACTCATACGGCTAGCATACCTGGTTTTTACATTTTACCTGGATGGAAGGAACATAATGGCACGTATTCCCATTTTAGCACCCATTGATGGCACGGCCGTCGCCCTGGAAACCGTTCCCGATGAAGTCTTCGCGCAGAAGATGGCTGGAGACGGCGTCGCTATCGCGCCAGAAGGTGCGGTCGCGGTCGCACCCGTGAGCGGCGACCTCATCAAGCTCTTCCCTGGCGGTCACGCCTTTGGTATCGCCACTCCCGAAGGCGTGGAACTGATCGTCCACATTGGCCTGGACACAATTGAATTGGGCGGTGAGGGCTTTGAGAATATCGCCACTGAGGGGCAGCACGTTGAGGCTGGAACGCCGATTGTACGCTTCAATCGGGCTACCATCGAGCGCTTGGGCAAATCCGTCATCAGCCCCGTCGTCTCTTCGGGTGCGGGAACAGTCACACAGCATGCCCAGGGGCCTGTTAAAGCTGGGCGAGATGTGCTTTTTGTCCTGGAAGTCTAGATTAGTATTCTATTCCTGGCTATTCGTTCAACGTTCACTACCTTCTTAGACGGAAACCAACCTCCATCCGGGGGCACGGCGCCACTCTCGTGGCTAGCGTTCACGCGCCCAGGTTTCCGAAGAGGCATTACCTTGAGACACCTGCACGACCACACCTGGTGTCTCCTTGCTTGCATCAAAGAGAGGGAAACACTTGATTGGGATTGTCCTTGTGTCGCATGGCATACTGGCGGAAGGTCTCAAAAATGCAGCGGAGATGATTATTGGTCCTCAGGAGCGGCTGATCGCGATTGGCATGCCTCCTCAGGCGGATCTTGCCACGTTGCGTCATGAAATAGAGGCCGCGCTCCTGCAAGTTGGAGACCAGGGAGGAGCACTCATCCTTGTAGATATTCTCGGCGGGAGTCCGGCCAATATCGGGCTGCACCTGGCCAAGAGCGACACAGAGGTCATTTGTGGCACCAATCTACCTATGCTCCTGGAGATGCTTACCCAGCGCGAGAATTCGACGCTGCAAGAGTTAGCCAGCCTCGCGGTTCAAACCGCACGTGAAGGGGTCATTCGCCTCAGTGGTCAGCCTGCTGACGAAGACGAATAAGCCCACCTTTGTAACCGTTCTTCAGAAAGGTAACAGGAGCAACCCAAAACGTTACCCCCATCTTTGAGAGTAGAGCATACTGGAAAGGGAGATACCTTTGGCTACATCACAGGAAGTTATCATTCAACATGAAGTTGGGCTGCATGCACGCCCAGCGGCCCTCTTTGCCAAAAGGGCCGCGCAATACGCCTCGGCCATCTCTATTGAGAATATAACCAAGGGGAGTCAGCCGGTCAATGCGAAGAGCATGCTCCGCCTTCTTTCGGCCAGCATTCAGATGAATGACCAGTTGCGTATTACCGCTGAGGGCGATGATGAACAGGCCGCCGTCAAAGCGCTTTGCGAACTGATCAAGCAAAACTTTCAGGAGACGGAGTAGATAGGCATGCCCACCACCACCTTGCGAGGCGTCGGAGCCTCTCCTGGTATCGCCATCGGACACCTTCATCACTATGCGGAGGCGGCCCTGAATGTCGCCCACAGCACAAGCACCGATCCCGCGAGAGAAAAGGCGCGCCTGGAGGAGGCCTTTGCTCAGGCCAGGCAAGAAATTCAGGCGCTCGCAACGCAGGCGCAGCACAACGTTGGCGCAGGCGAGGCCGCTATTTTTGAAGCCCACGAAATGTTTCTCGACGATCCAGAACTACTTGACCGGGTAAACAGTATGCTACAGCAACAACAGGTAAGCGCTGCCTACGCCTGGCAAGAGAGCACGCAACAGGCCGTCGCCGAATTACGGGCCATTGATGATGAATATCTCGCCGCCCGCGCTACGGACCTGCAAGATGTTGCCCAACGTGTCTTGCGGATCTTACAAGGTGTCGAGGAGCAGAAACTGGCGCTCTCCGAGCCCGCGATCATTGTCGCTCAGGATCTCACGCCCTCCCAGACTATTCAATTTGAAAACGAGAAGATACGCGCCTTCTGTATCGCCGAAGGTGGTCCAACCTCCCATGTGGCCATTCTGGCGAAAGCGCTTGGCATTCCAGCTATCACCGGGCTTGGGAAGGCCATTGAAAACCTCCATGATGGGCAACGGGCCATCGTGAATGGGGCGAGTGGAGAAATTATCCTGGATCCAGATAAAGCCACCCTTGCAACCTACCAGCAAGAAATCCAGGCCCTGACCCAGGCGCGCCAGGATGCATTCCAGGATGCGCGCCAGCCCGCAACGACACGCGATGGGCACACGATAGAGGTCGTCGCGAACATTGGCACACCAGAACAGGTTGCCGAAGCCCTGCGCCAGGGAGCCGATGGTGTTGGTCTTCTGCGCACAGAATTTCTCTTCATGGAGCGTGAGGCCGCCCCAGACGAGGACGAGCAATACGCCATCTACCGCTCCATTCTCCAGGCGATGAACCAGCGCCCCGTTGTCGTGCGTACATTTGATATCGGCGGCGACAAACCCGCCTCATACCTGCACATGAGCAACGAGATGAACCCATTTCTAGGTATCCGTGGTGCACGCCTGGCCCTGGAACATAACGACCTCCTGCAAGCGCAACTCCGCGCGCTGCTCAGAGCTGGTGAGGGCCACAATCTCAAAATCATGTTCCCCATGGTAAGCAGCCTGGAAGAGGTCGAGGCCCTGCGAACACAGGTCCAGCAGGCTCAGGCCACTCTCAGTGCGCAAAACACCCGGTACGCGCAACAGGTTGAAATCGGCATCATGGTTGAAGTACCTGCGGCCGCCGTGATGGCTGATGTCATTGCACCACATGTCGATTTCTTTAGCATTGGCACCAACGATCTCACTCAATATGTGATGGCAGCCGACCGCACCAACTCCGCCGTGGCTCACCTCGCTGATGCCCTCCATCCAGCGGTCTTGCGCTTCATCCGCATGGTTATCGACGCCGCCCATACGCATGGGAAATGGGTTGGCCTCTGTGGCGAACTGGCTGGAAATCCCCTGGCGGCAGTGGTTCTCCTTGGCCTGGGACTGGACGAGTTTAGCATGACAGCCAGCTTTGTCCCGCTCGTCAAACAACGTCTACGCCAGTTAGGTACCGAGCAGGCTCGCGCCATCGCGCTTCACACCCTCGGTCTGCCTAATGCCCAGGCGGTGCATGCCTACCTGGAATCTCTTGCGTAGATTTATGCTGCCAGCTCACTAACAAACGGGGCGGAAGACGTTGGATAAAGGGTGTGTGCATACATAATGGGCTTTTGTCCATTATGTATGCACACACCCTTTATCTATGAGCGCCGTAGGCGTGAAGACGCTTTTATGCCCCTACTTGGTCGCCGAGGGCAAGACATTAATGACTGCCGAAGTTAGGTCCTTAAAGGTGAAAGGCTTCTCAATCACGCTGGCGTGAGGAGCAATCGTTAGAGCCAGTTCAACTTCGGAGAGCGCAGCCGCGGTGCAAAAGATCAGCGGGAGGCGTTGTGTGAGGGGATGCGCCTGTAAGCGGCGTAGCACATCTAAACCATCAACATCTGGCAGATGCAGATCAAGGATCAGTACATCGACCGGCAAAAGGGGAGGCTGCAAGGAAGTGGCTTGGGAAGAGATCTCTGTTGGGGGGAGTAACGCTTGCAGGCATTCGAGAGCATGGTCATAGATCGTCACCTGATGACCTGCATATTGCAGCATGGTTGCACACAGGCGTGCTATGCGTACATTATCTTCCAGCAAACCTACTTGGACCATAACACCGCAACTTTCACCGAAACTCCGTTCTGGAGGCCCATCTCCGTTCACGGGATGGCAGGAACGCGCCTAGAGGTGAGACGCTGTCGTCTATACAGCTCACACGCCTCTTACCCCAAGGGGCAAAAGCGCCTGGCTGCTTGCTCTGATATTCTCTCTTGATTGTAAATTCAAATGCGCTTTCTGTCAAGAAAACCCGCTTCCCCTCGCAAAGCCTTATCAGGCTCCCCTATCAGTAGCAAGTCCTCCACTCTCGACGCTCACATCAATATGCTGTACAATCTTAGTCGATAGACCACTCTTATCTCAGAGAGAAGAAGTACGCATGAGCGATAATGAAGTAGTCAAAAAGTACCCCATCAGTGCCGTACGTTATGGCATGGGCAAAGAGATACAGCTCTATAAGGATGAACTGGTCGTTACCTCGCTAGAGGAAGGCCATGAAATACGCCTACCCCTGGAGGAGCTCAAACGCCTGATTCTCACTCCCGGTGATCCAACCCCCTCCAAGCTGGTTCTTATGGCCGACCTGACGGATGGGGAGACCATTATTTTAGCGGAGGGCATGAGTAATGCCAAAGATTTTCGCGCCTTCCTCCCTCACCTGCAAGAGCTACATCCCGACCTGGAGCTAGATCCACCTGACATGGGTGAGCAGTTGCGCCAGGCCCTCAATACCAAGCGTGCCTGGTCACTCACCTGCTATGGCACGATTGTCCTGATCTGCGTCCTCCTCTATCTCCTCTATCTCGCCGTTGCCTTCCTGGGCACACATCATCCGTAGAGGGCGTTACGCCCTCTCACATCTCATCTTCTTTGCTGGATGATATACTTAATCCTTCTGTGTCGCCCCGCTCTCGCGCTCCGATTCCCTGCTCCGCAAACCACGCCTTCGTCCACGTTGAAGGAGCCAGTAGAGCAGGCCAAAGAACGCAACTACGATTACAAACGGGAGCAACCGATCAGCCGAGAAGCCTGTGCTCGTACCAGGATACTGATAAAGGGCATCGCGACCAGCGACATATAAACGAGCATAGTCGCTAGCTCCCAAGATCATAGTATAGGCAGGGACCTTCCGGGGCCAGCCGCTGGCAATGCTACGCCAGCTTTGTCCCTCGTCATCGCTGCGTAGCGGCCCGATACTGCTACCAACATAGACCGGGACCGTATTCGTTTGCTGGCGAAAATCAACCAGGATACTGTAAATCTGTAGCCCTGGCAGAGGCGATTTTCCACTTATCCAATGCAGGCCATTATCTTGTGAGAGAAGGGTTCCCTTCGAGGTTCCCAGGTAGATCAATCCCTGGCGTCCCCCGCCAACGGAGGCGGGCATGACTACATTTAGCTCGGTCGTCGCTGGTAGGCTCGTTGACACCGCCTGCCAGTTCTCGCCCCGGTCATCTGAGCGATAGAGGCCCCCAGCACTCACGGCCCAGAGTCGATGCGTCGCAGGATCATACACCAGTTGCTTGATCGCCACGTGACCTGGCAGGCCCGAGTTCGCCTGCTTCCAGGTAATGCCATTATCGCTACTTATGAAGACTCCCTGGTCAACTGTGCCAGCATAGAGATGGTTAGAGCGCACCTCGTCGACAGCGATGGTGGTATAACTGGTCGAGGGCAGATGCGTTGATGCATTCACAAGCGTCTGCCACTGCTGCGTAGGTGCCGAGCTAACAAAGAGGCCGTGCTCTGTTGCCGCGTACAATTTCTTCCCCGCACTGTCAAAGGTAAGCGCCTGAATTGCGCTTCCCTGGAGCACTTCCGGGCTGGTGCTGCCCCACTTATTACCACCATCGGTACTATAAAATATCTGCCCCTGGCTATTGCCAGCATACAGGGTATTAGGGTCGTCTGGTTGCGCCACCAGTGCCCGTATCTCAGGCTGGCGCAGGCTGCTCTGCTGCCAGTCGCCTCCCCCCAGAGCGCCCGCGCCAGAGCCACAGGCCGCAAGCAGGGAGAGCAAGACGACGCTCCCCATCACACAAGTAGCTAACCGGCGCCAAAATAAAAAAACACGCTCAGAACGTGATCGTTGTGCCTGCACGAATTTTTCTCCCTCAAAACATGATGCAACTATAACATACAGTGCTCAGGGAAGAAAGGCAAGCTTCTTGCCCCTTTCGCCAGGGCTATTTAATTCTCGAAAATATGGGTCCTTCGCGCCTGCGGCGCTCAGGAGTAGGGCGTGTTGGTGTGGGGTTCTGGGCATTCGCTTGCACCGCACACCAACACGCCCTACTCCTGGTGAGTATACCAGCCGAGAAGGCCATATAGGATTCCAGGCTAGCGCGCCCGCCGAATGACCCGTTGCATGTATACGACGGTCTCCTGGACTTCATAGCCCTTGGGGAGCTTCGTAGTTTTCTCGTTCTGAGGCATCAACACATCTTTAATGTTCTTTACTGAGGGTAAAGAACTCGCAACCATGCGGGGCGAAGGTGCCAGACGTGCCAGAAGATTACGGCGCAACAACTCAATACCTACACCAAGCGCGATAGCCCCCACACCAGCAGCAACACCTTTAGAGACCTGCGGATTATATAATACCGCGGGCAGACTCGCCTGATGTGTTGTGACCATACTTCTGGATGTTTCTACCAGCTCATTCCCACACTGACGACAAAATGTATCCTCAGTCATGCTGTCAACACGACACTTGGGACAATACATCGATTTTCCTCCTCATGAGGTCTAAAAATGAAGCCGCTCTTATCTGACACTAAAAACTATGAAAAAGCGAAAGCGCATGAAGTGCCCTCTACTCTTTTCGTAGAAGACAAGAAGGGCAGGGAGCAAACAAACAATGATTCCTTTCGCAGATACAGCTAAAAGCACACTCGGTCAGCGATTATCTCTTCCTGCCAGGAGAGGAACCCTTCTGCTCTATTATACAATCTTCACACCTTTACACCTACAAAGGTAACGATTATAGGACCTCCACTATAAATCTCTCTCAGTTCCACACGCATCAAAGATGATTTTCGACGCAAGAGCACAGCTTCCGGCGGGCAAGTAGGCTTGCGACAGAGGTATAGCGGTATACAGAGCGCCCGACGCTGCTAAAGCACGCGTCTACATATAAGTACATGCTATGTAGACGCGTGCTTTAGCAGCGTCGGGCTACGCACAACTCAACGCTACTGCAAGAGCTTTTTAGACTCTACCCGGCGCGAACAGGTTAAATTCGCGACTGCGATAACGCATCATCGGATTATTGAGCGCCTGGTCAACCGTATGGCAGGCGGTAATCAGTGAGAGGTGGGTAAAGGCTTGCGGATAATTTCCCAGCGCCTCGCCCGTTGGTCCAATCTCTTCCGCATACAATCCCAGGTGGTTGGCATAGGTAAACACATTCTCCAGAATCAGGCGCGCCTCTTCCAACTGGCCCGCATTTGCCAGCGCCTCGGCCAGCCAGAAACTACAGGGGCTAAACACTCCCTCCTGGCTACGCAAACCGTCATCGGCGGCCTGTTCGGGGTGGTAGCGATATACGAGCGAGTCACGACTTAGCTCATGTTTGATGCACTCCACCGTGCTTAACATGCGCGGATCGGTCGCCCCCAGAAATTTGGTGATTGAGATCAGTAGCGCACTGGCATCGACAGCCTCACTCCCATAGTACTGCACAAAGCTCCCTTTTTTGTCGCTCCAGCCTTTGCGCATAATCTCTTCATAAATGATGCCGCTTGTGCGCAGCCATTCCTCAAGGGGGCATACCAGCCACGATGACGTGTCAGGCGAATGGCACGGTCAAAGGCCACCCAGCTCATCAGGCGCGAATGGACGAAGGGTTTGGGACCCCCTCGCACCTCCCAAATCCCCTCATCAGGCTCATGCCAGTGCAGAGTCAACCAGCCAAGCAGGCGACGCAAGTTCTGCCATAGATCATAGGAAATGTCCTCGTAGCGATTATAAATGTAAATGGCGTCCATCAGCTCACCATAGATGTCGAGCTGTTTTTGATTATACGCACCATTGCCAATACGCACGGGGCGGCTCCCCAGGTACCCTTCCAGGTGGTCCAGGGTATGTTCAGAGAGGTCATGACTGCCATCAATGCCGTATATGGGTTGTAGACCACCATCCTCCTCAATCTCATGACAACGAGCGTTCAACCATCCCATAAAGGCCTCAGCCTCCTGGGAGAAACCAAGTAAGAGCAGACTATAGAGTGTAAATGCCGCATCACGCAGCCAGGTAAAGCGATAATCCCAATTGCGCGCGCCACCAATCGTCTCGGGCAGGCTGGTGGTGGGTGCGGCGACGATGGCCCCCGTTGGCGCATAGGTCAGGAGTTTGAGCACAAGCGCTGAGCGCCGTACCACCTCGCGCCAGCGCCCCAGGTATTGGCACTGTGACAACCAGTTCTGCCAGTACGCGCGTGTCTTCAAAAACGCATCTTCGTAATACTGGGGGTAGTAGTGAATAACCAGCTCCCCCTCGGTCACACACTCCATGGAGAAGTAGGCCGATTCGCCTTCCTGGAGCGTAAACGAGGCATGAACGCCACCATAATCATCCGCCTCAAGGGGCACACTCGCGTCAAGTGCCAGGGCCAGTTCACTACTCTGAAACAACGCTCCACTTTCAGAGAGCTGCAACTCGTGAGCCTCACGCGCGTAATTGAAGGCTGGTCGGCACTCCATGCAAAAGGCCAGCGAACCGCGCACAACCTTTACTATACGGATGATCTGGTGCTGATATCCAAGGCGTTGAGCGGGATACACTGGCATAAAATCCATAATTTGGCCGACGCCATCGTTTGTGAGGAAACGCGTAATCAGGATATTTGTCTCTGGCCAATAGAGCTGCCGATGGCCCGCAATAATGGATTCGGGCGGTGCTATACGAAAGAAGCCGCCCTTATTGACATCAAGCAACCGCCCAAAGACACTTGGCGAATCGAAGCGAGGCAGGCAACACCAATCGATTGAGCCATTTTTGCCAATAAGAGCCACAGTATGCAGATCCCCAATCATGCCATAATCTTCGATAGGCAGATAGCTCTTTGAGGTCAGACACGTCTCTTGCAAATGATCCTTAGCCATCACATCCCCCAAATGGGTCATACTAAACGCGTTTCAATTTATCGCTCTAATCTTCTTCTATCATAGTACTCAGGCAAGCGAATAGGCTGTAACGGGCAGCCATGCTTACATCATGGACGCCCCACACTCACATTCGACGTAAAAATTACCCTCACTTGAGTTTATAGTAAACGATTGCGCGTCAACAGATTAGACCAGTACAATGAGGAGAGGAGACGGCGATAAGAAGCGTTCTCGTCCTGCTTCAATTGCCCCATTAAAGAGAAGCCTCTTTCGGCCGATTACCTCAGGTGACGATACTAACTTGAGGCTAAACCGTTTAAGTATTGAGGACTGGACTCAATAATTTGCACATACTGATATTAACCAAGTAAAGAAGGACTCTATTTCGATGAAATGGTATCCCTATGGTCATGATTTCGGCAACGCAGAGATAGGTGGAGTGACCGTTATCAACGGAAAAATCCAATCACTTAGCCTTCCTACCGCATTCTCCAAGGTTGATACAACCGCGATGCGCAACCTTGGTATTAAACTCGATCAATCCAACGTCCATATCATTCAATTCTATGAAGAGGAAAGTGCCTACGCACTGGGCGACCTCGCGCTCGAACAATCGATTGATGTCTATCATGGACGCGGCGATATCCAGCGCTACTCCGGAAAATATAGCCTGCGTGGCCTGCTGACCATCGCGGCAACGCTGATTCCAGATACCGAATTCGGTATCTACGTTGTCACGGGCCTGCCCGCCGAAACCTATATCAAAAACTCGGCTCTGCGTAGCGCCATTAAAGCCGCCCTTGACGGCACCTACATTTTTACCCTCAATGGCAGCCAGACAATGCGCCGAGTCACCGTCGAAGTCGCAACCGTGGTTATGGAGGGCGCTGGCGCCCTTATTGCCTATGGCGACAAAGGAAGCAATCGTACAGAGAGCGCCGTTATCGACATCGGCGGTCGCACAACCGATCTCTATGTCGCTCGTGGCCAGGTGCCTGTCACCGAGTACTGTAAAGGTAAACCCTTGGGAGTCGAGCGCGCCACGCAGATGGTCATGGATGCCTTTGAAAACAAATATGATCGCCCGCTCTCGCTGCTTGAAGCGCGTGAACTCATGCATGCCTACGCCGCACAGGGCGAGAAACCCTATCCAGAGGTCTCCTCGTATGGCACTGCTATCAGCAAGTTTGAGCTTGAGCGCCTGGTCAAAGAAGGGGTGTCGCAGGTTGGGAGCGAAATCGCTTCCTTCGTCGCCGCCGCCTGGGGCCAGAGCGACCGCGATGCCGTCGCCGCCAGCTTCAAACCAGTACTCAATATCGGTGGAGGCGTGTACTACTTCTATAGCTTCTTGAAGCAGCGCATTCCACACCTCTCGCGCCCTGAGGATCCTGTCCACGCGAACCCACTCGGCTACTGCAATCTTGCTGGTCGCCTGCTGATGCGCAAAACGCAAGCCAGCCCAAGCAGCAGCGCGGTCTAGAGGAAAGTAAGAATAGCTCACAAACGCACTTAGGGAGAGAGGGTTTTAGCTATGACACAGAATTCGTCAGACAAGTTTATTCACTTCACAGTGAGCCTGCTCAAGGATTCGACTGCATTGGAGGCACTGAGGCAGGATGCCTTAAAACATCATATGATTGACCAGCCAGGTCAATTGATCGCCTTGCGTCTGACTGAATATTACGAGATGATGAACAAAGGCATCGTTCAACCAGTGGTTCGTGTTCCAGCTATCGCGCTTCCCGCGGAGGTTGAGAATAGCCCTGCCCGGGAAGTGGCGCCCCAGGCCACACCCACAGCACCGCGTGCCACGGCGCCAGCGCCAGCATCGCCCGCGATATTCACACCAGCATCGAATCCTACATCCATGCCTGGAGCTGGGACAGCGCCACGCTATCCACAGCAGATGCCCACCAACGGCTCCTTCGCCTCACAAAACCAGGTCACTGGTAGAATGCGTGCCCTGCAACAGGGAGGCGAAAACATCATCGCGGCTTCGCCTAACGTAGAACAAAATGCTGATGACGCCGCCGATTACTGGAGCACTCTCTAAGCTCATAGGTGGCGTGGTGCACATTGACAGCCGCAGCCTGTTAATGTGCACTCCTCACCAGGGCAAACACCACAAGCACGAGGAGTCAAGCACAAAAACCACTCATTGCATCATCTACATATATTGCTGCAACTTTTCCAGCAATAAGCTCAACTCAAATGGCTTGACGAGAAAATCATCCGCCCCCGCCTCCTGGGCGATATGTTGCGTTTCTCTATTGGCCGAAAAGAGGATAACCGGAATATGCCTGGTTGCTGGTTGGCTCTTGAAATGTTTACACAACTCACTTCCATCCATACCCGACATTCTAACGTCTAGTAGCAGAACGCCCACCCCTGCATCCAGGTGCTTCTCAACCTCCGCGCCATTGCGCACCGTCTCCACGATATACCCCTCGTCTTCCAGGATCATAGTCATCGCTTCAAGAATAAACCGATCATCATCTGCAATGACGATTCGTTTCGGCTCAATCATGCTGAGGCTCCTTCTCCGTAGAAAATTTGCTCGCTTGCTCCTGCTCTCTTAAGCTGAAATAGAATGTTGATCCCTGCTCAGGCTCGCTCTCCAGCCACATATGTCCCCCATAGCGCTTAATGATTTCAGCGAAGATATACAACCTCAGCCCGATACCAGGAATCGTACTTCTTCAAGAGATATATAGATTTCTGGTCACCGGCTTTTTGAAATCTGTTTTGCACCACCTGACCAAATACCTTCAGGTTGGTCACTGGTGTTCGTAACTCATGGCTCACAATGCCCATGAACCCATCTTTCGTCCAGGCGCAATGGCATTCGTTAAGATACCCCACTCAAATATACCTATATGTGCCGCATATTGCATGAGATTCAGGTACTCTTGATTCCGTTGTAGCTCTTGGATCACCTTCTCGATCTCAGTTTTTGCCTGGCGCTCCCAGGTAAAGAGATGCTACGGTTCACCAGGCTTTTTGCGGGGTGTTGCGTCACTTAGCAAGAATCGGAACATGCTTCTGGTAGAACCAACAAGGCTCTATCATGAGTAGATAATCAAGCAGGCATCTCCCTTTGCTGCTCTCCTACAAGGATACTCCTTGTTACCAACGTCGCTCAGGTCCCTCGCTACGCTCAAAACCCCCATTCATTCTATCCAAATACGTCCATTCTATCCAAGAATTCCGCCCTGTAATCTGTCAAATAAGCTGTCACATTGCAACATATGATGGCGCTTGCAGAGCGGAATGAATAAATATCAACAATGTGCAGTGGGCTCTGTCTCACATTTGGTGAATGATGAGGTTATATTATCGTTCCCTTCCATTGTTTGTGCTCAGGTTTTCGACGTTTAACGGCCTATTGAAGATCTTATCACCAAAAGCGAGACAGATCCGGAATGTGAGCATTTGCCCTCAATCATGAGCACTGGTAGAAATATGCTTGGGGAAACGGCTTGCTATCTGGCATACTTGAATTGAGAATGGTAGAATAAACTTCTCTGCAACAGGCCCGATGACCTGAAAACATGCTGAGCTTGTTTTTTGAGAAAAACCTCTATCTTCTTCTTGAAGAGCAAGTGAAAGTCTGCGAAGACGCGTGCTCTAATAGGAAGCATTAGAAATCCCATCTGTTCACCAACGCACTTCGGCCCTGTTCTTCAGTTCGCCAACTTCTTTCGTGGCCAAATTTTTGATCTGATAATGGTTTCGAGAGATCATTTATATGCCAAAGGGGATTATGATGAATCGGTATATTCGACCTTTCTCTCCTGATGATCTGGAAGACGTGGTTCAATTATCATTGTTAGCGTGGGCTCCCGTTTTTCACTCATTCAAGCAAGTGCTGGGAAGCAAAATCTATTCCCTTCTGTATCCAGATTGGGAGCAGGCCCAGAGCGCCGTCGTTGAAAAGATTTGTAGAGAGCACGAGAAAACGCTTGTTTGGGTTGCAGAGTCACATGGAACGATTACTGGATTTATCGCCTATACTTTAAATAGTCAGGAAAATGGTCAGAATAGCACAGGGGAAGTAGAATTGCTTGCTGTACATCCTGAGTATCAAAACCAGGGAATAGGGACGGCATTGAACCATTTTGCGCTTGAAAAGATGAAAGAAAGTGGCATAAAGCTCGCGATTGTGGGGACCGGTGGAGATTCAGGTCATGCACCCGCTAGAAGAACCTATGAAAAGGCCGGATATGTTCCTTTACCAATCATGCGGTATTATCAAGCCTTGTAGAAGTAGACGTATTTCAACGCCAATGACAACGGTACGAATTTACATTGTATCAATGGGAGAAGCCAGGTGTGAAGCGGCTTGCCTAGGTGTATTTTTATCAGTGCTCATGATTAAGAGCAAATGCTCACATTTGAGGGCAAAATCGGGCAAGGTTTCGGGTTATTTACCACTACCGAAGATCAAGCACTCCTTGAAGGACCTTGCACTCGACCATAGGAACCCAAAGTGTCTGTAGCTACAGACACTTTGGCCCAAACCCGACCTCGTCGATGCTGTCCAGGTCACGGCTGGTTTTGATAGTCGTGTGAGGTGGTGGCTCCGTTGCCGAGGTCGTCGGAACTTTCGGCCCCCAGCCGGGACCATTGAGCGGAGGGACGTCCGTTCGTGCGGAACTGCTCGCCGCTGTTTTCCCACCGTTGCGGCCAGCCAGCGGGCGAGTCTTCCCAGGTCTCCTGCCGGCCGTACACGGTCATGTCCAACAGCCCATAACTGGGCGCCATCACCTCCACACCGCGGCCGGTGGTCCAGTAGGTCTCGAACACGCGGTTGCCCTGCCGCAGGTAACACACCAGCATGCCGAACCCGCGCCCGGCGAACAGAGCATCGGCGGAGTCTTGCACCGAGTACCACGGGACATCCCACTCCATGAAGTCGCGGTAACATACGCTCTCCTCATACGGGCCTTCGCAGAACGTGGCGTAGGTGACGTCGCGAGAATGCAGGTAGGACAGCTCGCGAACCTGGCCGTTGAAGAAAGTGCAGCCCTCGCACTGGCCGCCAGCGGGTTGACCGGTGTGCCACATGTGGAAGTAGGTGATCAGAAGCCTTCGGCCCTCGAAGACCTCAAGCAGCGTGACCGGTCCGTGCGGGCCGATCAGGGTGATGGTAGGGTCCACCTCCACCATCGGCAGCCGTCGGCGAGCCGCCGCGATTGCATCTCCTTCGCGGGTGTGCGCCTTTTCCCGAACCAGCAGCTTGTCTAGTTCCGCCTGCCAGGTGGCCCGGTCGACCACCGCAGGCAGCGCAGAGGTGTCGCTGTCAGTGATGAAATTGTGCTGATCACGTGTGTTCATAGGTGTTTCCTGCTTTCCTCTCCTTCTTGCACTCGGGATGGCTCATGGGAAGAATATATTTGCTTGCAATTTGCATTTAGATCTATTCTACTGGCAAAGAAAGTAAAAAACTTCTTCCATCTTGCTCAAATTCTCCTTTCGTTTTTGCTTCTCTAAAGAAGAAGAATACTATAAAGTAGATTTATAATATATTGCTTGTAGTACCGTTTTTATAACGAAGCCAAGGCCAAAGTCCAGGAGTCTGCACAGAGATTCACGGGCTCTCTTGCTCAAGTTGGTGGAAATACTGGATGACAAACGCTCGAAACTGCTGTGCCGCCTGCGAGAGGTAATGCGTGGTGCGCCAGGCCAGCCCGAGCTGACGCTGACAGTGCGGTTCGGCGATGGGAAGGACTCGTGCTGCGAGTTGAGGGGCACTGCGCACCATGAGGCGGGGGATAAACGTCACCCCCAGGCCAGCCCCGACCAGGCCGCGAATCGTCTCGGTCTCGTCGCCCTCAAACACGATCCTGGGCGTAAAACCCACCTGGCGACAGAAGCGGTCGGTCAGCTCACGCAAACTATCCCCAGCCTTTAAACTGATAAAGGGCTCGTGGGCCACTTCGGACAAGTGAATGCTTTTCCGCCCGGCCAGAGGATGTCCGAGCGGCACCACCAGATAGATCTCTTCACTCAGCAAGGGAATCCAGCCAAGACCCTCCTGCCAGTCGGTGTTCTCCTGCTCAAGCGGAGGAGAGATAATGCATAGGTCGATTTCTCCTCGTTCCAATTGCTGCTGCGCCGCCTGCAGCGTGCGCTGATGGAAGAGGCGGAAGCTGACGTGAGGATGGAGCTCCTGGAAGGCACCCAGCAGCTCAGGCAAGATCTGGGGCACAATCACGGAGAGTGCAATCTGGCCATGCTCCGTGCCCGCCAGGTCAGCAAGCTCCTGCCTGGCCTCGTCCAGTTCCCCAAACAGATGTTCCACATGCCGCAGGAGCACTCTGCCGAAGGCGTTGAGCCGGATATGCTTCCCTTGTCGCTCAAAGAGCGGCACTCCCAGTTCGTCTTCCAGATGCGCAATGGTCTGGCTGAGCGAGGGCTGGGCAATCGAGAGCGTTCTCGCCGCCTGGGTCATATGCTCCAGCCTAGCCACTGTTTGAAAATACTTCAGTTGCAAGAGATTCATCGGACTCTGCCTCCTCATCTGCTGACGTGCATTGATAGGTTCCTCTCTATAAAACAATAGGTGGTTTGGTATTGGAGTTTATGGATACCTATCCGTAATATAAATAGTGTTAGCAATAGATTGTATAAGCGCGTCTATACGACTATTAATCTCTATCCTGTGCTCAGTTGGTCGAGTGTATTCGGCCAGGAAAGAAAGGTGATTTCCCATGATTGCATTGCATTCTCCCCTCGATCTTCCCCTGGGAGCCAGCGTTGATCAAGAGGAATTCGTTCGTGCCGTTATGGAGTGGCACTTCAACCCCGAAACTGGTTCAGCGTACTGGCTGGAACGGGCCAGGTCTCTGCATTTTGATCCACGCAAGGACATCAAGCGCGTGGAGGATCTGGCGCTGTTTCCCAATCTTGTCAATGAACTACGCGATGTGCGCGTCGAGGACCTGATCCCCCGTGGATATGGGCCCCATCCTGAGGTTGTCGGCGTCTATGAGAGCGGGGGCACCACCGGGGCTCCCAAGCGCGTCGTCTTCCTGCGTGACTGGTTCGACCGCTCACAGGCGCACATGAGCGCTCGGCTCGATGCGCACGGCGTGCCGCGCAACGTGAACTGGCTTGTCGTCTTCCCAAGTGGACCCCATATGGCCGGCGAGTCCCTCAAGCGGCAGGCCACGCAGCGGGGAGGCCTGGCCTTTCCGATCGATATGGACCCGCGCTGGGTCAAGCAGCTGATTGCTGCCAGCAAGATCGCGGAGGCCGAGGCGTACAGCGAACACCTTGTCGAGCAGGTCGCGCATCTTTTGCGCACCCAGGACATCGGGTTCCTTGCGGCCACCCCGCCGATGCTGGAACGGATCGCTCGCCACGATGACCTGGTGGAACTGATCAACCAGAAGGTGCAAGCGATCCTCTGGGGCGGCGCGCACATGGACGCCGATACCCGCCACCTCTATCGGACCGAGGTCTTCCCCGGCGTGAAGCTGGTGGGGCTCTATGGAAGCACCATGATCCTGGGAGGCAGCACCGAGCGCCTGGATCTTACCGACGAGGATCCCTGCATCTTCGATCCGCCCTCGCCGTTTATCACCTTCAGCGTGATCGACCCCTCCACCGGACGCAGGGTCGGCTATGGCGAGCGGGGCCAGGTGGTGATGCACCATCTCAGCAAAAACATGCTGCTGCCCAATAATCTGGAGCGTGACCTGGCCACACGGATCGAGCCGCCGGAAGGCCAGCTGGGAGACTCCGTGGCCGATGTGACTCCTGTTGCACAGTTTGACAATGAAGCCGTCATTGAGGGGGTGTACTAATGCGTGTAATGCATGATCTGATTGCGGTGGACGCCCTGGGACCTCACGGAACCTACCGGGCGCACAACCGGCTGACCATCTCGGATGTGGCGGGGCACCCGCTGGCCGAGCTGAGCCTGGTGCCCAGGCTCTTCGTCACGCGAGCCATGGCCGCGCTGCGCAAGGCAGGTACCTTGCCATTGGAGGAGCGCCTGGATGCCCTGACACGAGCCGGCGAACTTTTCGCCTATGGAGAGGTCAACGGAATGTCTGCTCCTGAGTATCAGCATCTCGTGAGCCGGATGTCCGGCACGCCGATCTCCATCGTGCGCGAAGCGGTTGAGGCCATTTCACGCCAGACCGCTGAGGTGTACGACAGCGCACAGCAGGCCCGGCCCATTGGTGCGGTGAACGACTGGCGCGAGCCCAAAGCGCGCGAAGGGACAGCGGTCTGGGTCCGGCGCGGGAATGTTTTCGCGGTGCATGCGCCGGGCAACTACCCTGGCGTGCATAGCATCTGGTTGGAGGCGCTGGCCCTGGGTTACCGGGTGGCCGTTCGGCCCTCGCGGCGCGAACCGCTCACGCCGTCTCGGCTGATCGCTGCGCTGCGGGCCTGCGGGTTTGGCGACGACCAGGTCGTCTTGTTGCCCACCGATTACGATGAAGCCTCCGAGATCCTGCGTCAGGCCGATCTCTCCATGGTCTACGGAGGCCAGGAGGTGGTGGA
Source organism: Ktedonobacter robiniae (assembly GCF_016587375.1). Classification (GTDB taxonomy): domain Bacteria; phylum Chloroflexota; class Ktedonobacteria; order Ktedonobacterales; family Ktedonobacteraceae; genus Ktedonobacter; species Ktedonobacter robiniae. The sequence goes on along the minus strand of NZ_BNJG01000001.1, from coordinate 4,767,181 downwards.
CACATACGCCACCAATCCCACGGTGCTGCCGCAAGGACCAGGTCAATCGAAGATCCTACTCACTGCTGATGCCGATTGGCGTGAATATCTCGACATGATCGTCGCCTCGATCAGCCACGAGGGCGGGAGGGCCTGCATCAACACCACGGCGGTGTTCGTGGAGGGCGACCCGACGCCGGTCGCTGAAGCCATTGCCGAGCGGCTCGCGGCGATTAAGAGCCTGCCGCCGGAGGATGAACAGGCAGTGCTGACAGCCTATCCCCTCGAGGCGGCGCAGAAGATCGAGCGCTACCTGTTGGCCAAAGCGGTAGGGACCAGGGCGCTCCTGGGGGCGAGGGCGTCGTCGATGACCTGGGGGATGGCAGCGCGGTGCTGCGGCCTGCCGTCCACCAACTGGACCGCCCCGACGCGCCCCAGGCGAACATTGAACTAGCTTTTCCGTGCGTGTGGGTCGCGCCCTGGACGCGGGCGGCCGGGATCGCTCCGTTGAAGCAGACCCTGGTGCTTACCGCGGTGACAAAGGACGAGCATCTGCTGGACGAGCTGCTCACGGAGCCCACCATTAAGAATCTCTACATCGGCAACCATCCGACGTATTGGCTGAAGCCAGGTATCCCACACGATGGCTACCTTGGCGAGTTCCTGATGCGGACCAAAGCCGTCATCCGCGACTGAGACGCGACTGCGCGGGAAGCCGTACCCGCGCTCAGGAGCAAGACGGATGGGAAAGGAGGAAAAGACCCATGGAGTATCGTGTGGCCGTCCGAGTGGCGAGGCCGCCCACCTGATAGGGGAAATCAACGGTGCTCAGCCCGCGCCGTTCGCGGTGGTGCGGGTGCTTTGGCTCTACCTCGTGCTTCCGCCTGAGTGCGTGCGCGTGTTTACTTCCTCCTCGCGCGCAGACCTGGATGAGCAGGTGAAGCGAGGGAACACGGACCTGTGTGCTTCCTCGCTCACGGCGAGCCAGTTCCTGCAGAAGATGGGGTTCCCTTCACTAGCAGGGGAAAGAGACGGATCAACAGGTGAGAATGCCAAGAACCAGGGAACGACAGTGAAAGAAAAAGGTATGAGGAACCCTATCACTACAAAGGCAGCAGAAGGAAATGAATGAAGCGCAGATCCAGCTTGCGCTGGAAGCGACGCGCGTAGGCGCGTGGGAGCGAGATCCGCGCACAGACCGGCTGATGTGCACCCCTCGGGCTCGTGTGCTCTGGGGCTTCCCGCCAGATGTTCCGCTCAGCATCCGGGACCTCCTGGCAATCGTTCACTCTGATGACCGTGAGCGCGTCGCTCGGCTCCATGAAAAAGATCGCTTTGAAAGGGATCGCCTCGACCTTCAGGAAGGGCTCGAGCACCGCGTCATCTGGCTAGATGGGAGCCTGCACTGGCTGAGCGGGGGAGGACAAGCGATCCGTGACAAGCAAGGCCGGCTAGTTCGCCAGATCGGGATCGTGGTGGAGATCACCGACCGCAAGCGAGCGGAAGAGGAACTGCGGGAGAGCGAACTGCGGTTTCGTCGGCTGATGGAGGCCAACCTCATTGGGGCAGTACTCCTACCGTGCCCTCGGCCTCCCCAAGGCCATCCTCGATCCAAAACTCCATTACTGCCTGGTCGAAATCCAGCCAGGGTCCTGTAAGGGATCTGCCTGTCTGAATATCTACCACAGTATCTTTCGGGAAGCCTTACAAGCCCAGCAATAACTTACACAAACATCCCATAGACAAGAATAGCTCGTAGTTTCGCAGCACTTACTTCATTATAGGGTGAAGAGTGATCAATCGGCGCGGAAAGTGATCAGCACCCCCCTTTACCATTGAAGAAACCCCTCCACTGAATCATGTTAATCTTAGCGTCTCTGAATTGAGAGAATACCGCGAATCTGGGGAATCAGGCTTGCTCAGAATACTCAGAATGCCACGTATGGCTCGGGATGAGGAATGCTGGCCGCTTTTAACCAGGTTGAGATCAGGTTGACGTTCCGCTGACCTGATTCCGGGATGGTGAGTTGCTTCTGCTTCACCAGCTCGCTGAGCAGGTTCAGGATCAGTTCGGGTCGAGCGCTTTCCTGCGGCACCTCCGCGTGCCCGCATTTCTGTACGAGCAGTTTGAGAAAGGCTTCTTGCTGCTCGCTAGGTATGACGAGCGCATAGACATAGACCATTCCATCGTCGTCCTCGCGCGGGAGATAATTGTATTCCTCCGAGAAGGCCAGGCTATGGTCTTCATCTACCCTGAGGCTAAGAGAATAGTTACAATCTGTGCTTTTCTGGAACCCGCGCAAAAAGATCCGCCCTCCACCTGACTTCATTACCTTCGCTCTGGGGATACTGGACAGGAACTCGAAGAGCTTATCTTCCTGAGGATCCTGAGACATCGTTTCTCCCTCCATTGAAATACAGTTGAGCCGCAAAAGACATAATTTCTTCGCCTTATGCTGCTTTCAGCAGGTGCATATTCAGATGTCCTCAGTCAAGGTCAAAAAAACGAAGATGACCGGACAAAGTGATTGAGCCTGCTTATCTTCCTCATCATACCACTTTTTCGACCACGGAATGTGCTGATGAGCCATCTCGTTCCGCGATTTACATTACGACGTCTCGAACTTTTAGTTTTATCACCCGGCAAATTTACAAAAACGTTGCACAATGATTGACTTCTGGAGCGGGTTGACACGCTCTCAATGGCTGTGCTTCTCAACATTGGCGCCAAAATCCCACCTCTCGCGCCAAAAAGGGGTCTTGGTCACTTTCGGTGGAACGGTAGTGCTTAAAAGCAAGGATATAGGATGAGTAGGCTTCTTTTAAGCTTTTCTTCTTTGTCTCCTGTGATCTGTTGAAGTTTTCTACCGAAAGTGACCAAGACCCCCGTTTGAGGTGAAACTGACAAAATCAGCGCGAAGAGTCGAAATTGACCATACTGCCCCTGGAGAAACTGCTCCTCATCTGGTTTCTTTCCTCTTCATTCTGTTCATCACGATCCCATGGCTCATGTTCCTCTGCGGTTCTCACCAAAAGCTCTCGGAGGCCCTTAGGAAAAGGCTCGGTGTAACTGCTTGAATTGCTTGTAGTGCGAGCGCTCATGGGTTGCAAGCCATTCGGCGTAAAATTTTACTGTGCGAACGAGCGGCTTCCCGGCACCCGTGATCGTAGCAGTACGAGACCATGCGGCGGCAGATAAGGATTCCAGCAGGGTCAGGAGTTCGGCGCGCTGAGCAGTGTACGCCTGCAAGGAGGGCTCAAATTCCAAGGTGGGATAGTCCATCCCTTTGACCCAAGCCGACGGGTGGACGGCACGAAGAATCGGCTGTTCCTCAACCAAGATTGCACGCATACACTGCCCCCAGACATCCGCACATGAACGCAGATGAACCAACACGTCAATAGCGGACCACGCTTCCCCATGCGGTGGTGTGCGCAACTGCGCAGGCGATAGGTCGGAGGTGAGGGCTGCAATCCGTGTTGGCCCTTCGCCCAACAGAGAGAGGATCTTCTCGACAGGCAATTCTGCATGAGACATGGGAGAGCGTCTCCTTTTTTTGAAGAGATTTTACCACAGAATGAGTTCTCATCAAAAGCCAGGACTGAGATAGTCAACGACGCATCTCTTTTGAGGCTTGGGGGACGGGAGAGTTCTGCAAATTCTCTTCCTGAGGTGATACCTACTGACCGCGTGATAAGGAGCTAAACGCACCTGGACGAGAGACAAGTTGGCTTCTCAAATAAACGCAAGGACTCAGGTTGTTCTCGGTCAGAAATGCGCTCAAAGGAGGATCGATTGTGCCCTGCTTCCAAGGGATACTGAAAGTAATTCATCAGATGAGCATTCGACATACGCGAAAGGAAAAACTGCTATGAGTGACACACAAACCTTGCGAGGGCTCTCCACTGTGAGTTTTTACGCGGCTGATCTCGCAGCGGCCAAGAAGTGGTATACTGAACTGTTGGGCATCGATCCCTACTTCCAAGTTCCAGGCTATATTGAGTTTCGCCTCGGTGACTACCAACACGAGTTAGGAGTGATCGATAGCCGCTACGCCCGCCGCTTCGGCTTCCGGTCCGGCTGGTGCTATTGTGTACTGGCACGTTGACAATGTGAGAGCCATGCTGGAAAAGCTGTTGTCCCTGGGAGCCAAAGAGCACCAACCCCCCACAGACCGTGGCGAGGGGTTCGTCACGGCTTCTGTGGTCGACCCGTTTGGCAACATCCTGGGCATCATGTCTAACCCCCACTACCTGCAGATTCTCGAAGCGGTCAAGAAAGGATAAGTCGTACCTCGATCACAGACCTGTGATTGATCTCACCATACCCATCTGGGCCGGAAACAACTACACCAAGTAACCACATTGACGAGAACAGGCTTCAAGGATGTGACGCTTGTGGTGAAGCTGCTCTCTGGCTCGAATCAGTTCCTGAGAAAGCAGGTCGAGATCGCGACAACAGAGATTGCCCATTTGGACCTGCTTGAGATAGTGCCACACACTCTCGTCTGGGTTGAGATCAGGAGCGTCGCCTGGCAGTTGCTCTAAATGGACCCGTTTGCCCATCTTGGTGCGGAGAAAGGCTTTCATTTCCTCAACTCTATGAATGGGAGAGCCATCCCAAATGATCTGTTTTGCTTCCATCCTTGCTGTTTCAATTTCCATGCTTGTTTGCGTCGTTCTTCTCGCCAATCTGCCTTCTTCGGAGTTCCCATACCTCTTATTCTATCGCTGTTTACTTGCTTACGCCGACGTCAGTAAGTACATTACGCCGTTTCCTAAAAGGGAAGATGACCTATCTCCACTGGATGGCCAATTTCAACTCTTCGTGCTGATTTCGTCAGTTTTACCTCAAACGTGGGTCTTCCCACGGGATGCACAACGAGCTAGTACCCTGTCGTAGTATGCAGTAATTTCAACATCTATTTTTGTGCTCTTACAATGGCAAATTGCTCTAGAGATTGCACGCACTTCCATCGCCTGCTGCATCTCAACATTGTAACGATAGTTTGAAGCCAGGAAATCTGCACTGACGAGGAGCAGGATGATAGAAGCTTTATTCAATTCCTGATCAATGACTTGTGTCCAGTCGGTCCCTGGCTCAATCTTGCGATCGTCCTTATCGTTGGTTCGTGCTAAGCCACTAGGAGGGTAAGAAGGAAGCAAAACTGGCAAGAAGGGAAGCGAGATCCATAGCCGAACAGTTTTTGCATCGTTTCCCACGAGACTGATCTTCCCAACTGTGATTCGGAAACTGACCTTTCACTCGCCGGGGCCGACGAGCGGCCCACTCACGTCCTTTTCAAGGCTCGGCGATTTATTGCGGAGGCACATCCCTCAATCAGGGCTTGAAGCCCATACTCAAAAGACGCTTCGTTGTAGGGACTCCCACCTTCGGCCAACGCGACGAGGAGTGGAGTTGTCTGCCCTTCACTCAAAATCTCCACGAGAGCATCATGGGCAACAGGCTCAGGTGTCGTGGGTTGCCGCGCGCTTTGCTCCTGAAGGATGAAGCCGTTGACATAGTTGGTAAGCGCAGTGATGGTGCGCAGTGCCCCAACGGGATCGAAGCCAAGGGCCACCATCGCCCCAAGCTCCTCATTAAAGGCTCGAATGGCGGCAGGGCTGAGTTGCCGTGCTTCGGTGACGATCCGAGCGCTATCAGGATAGACTAGCAGGGATGTTCGATAGGCGCACACACGACGCACCAGCCACTGTTGCCAGGTCTCCCCGAAACGCGGAGGGCCCATGCCTGCTCCCCGAATGAGGGCGTCGGCCATCGCGTCCAGGAGTTCCTGCTTGTTATGGAAGTGCCAATAGAGGGCAGGTGATTTGACTCCCAATTCGTCTGCGAGACGCCGGGTGGACAACCCGTCGAGTCCGACCTTTTTGAGCAGCTCCAAGGCTGTCTGGACCACCGTCGCTCGATCCAGGGATGGTCGATGTTCTTCACTCCTGGCTTTTTGGCTCATACTTGACTCCTTATCACTGATAAGGTAGTATATCATACACTTCAATTTATCAGTGATAAGGAGATGGTTCCGATGGAGAATCGCAAAGGGAATGCGGGTGAAATCGCCAGGCTTCTCGCCCAGGCTTCGGACGGGACAAGCGTGCGTGCAGAGGCTGAGGGAGAGGGACGGGTCATTCTCATCCTCCATCCCGGAATGAATACCGCCAAGAGCTACGAAAAGGTCGCGGCCAGACTGGGCAGGCAATACCGGGTCATCCGACTTCATCGTCGCCAATACCGCCTTGATCTCAAAACAGATCCCCTCCGTGGCTCACCATGCACCGTTGCGGAGGAGGTCGAGCATGTTCTCGCCATAGTCAAGGCTGTTGGAGAGCCCGTCTTTCTCTTCGGCCACTCATCGGGCGGGACCGTCGCGCTTGAGGCACTCGTTGCCTCACCATCATCCTTCGTTGGCGGGATGATCTACGAGCCAGCTCTCGTTCTGGGGAGCGCAGATGGTCTTCACCTGGCGGGGGACTGGATCGAGCGTAACAGCGAGGTGGGCGAGGGACTCAGGCGTGCGAGGCAAGCGCTCGCGAAAGGTCAGCCAGGCAGAGCCATTGGGATATTCACACAGGTGATCGCTGGATGGCAGGACTTTTTGGCGAACTCTGCCGGCGCACTCACTGCGCTAGTTCCTGCCTACCGTCAGCTCATTCCGTGCCAGATCGACGACCTGGAGGCCATGGAACGACTCGGGATACGCCTTGATGCCTACTCCAAACTGAAACTGCCCGTCGCGATGGTGTGCGGAGAGCGGAGCCCTGACGGTAACCTGGAAATGGTCTCTGCGGTGGCTGATGTCCTTCCCAGGGGCGAGCGCATTACACTAAGCAGGCAGGGCCACGCCTGCCACGTTAGAGATCCTCAAAAGCTTGCCGACGTGATTGAAAACTTCGCCAAGAGGGTCTTTGAATAGGTTCCATGTAATACCATACCGCTTCTCTATGGCATTACATGGGCCAATTTCTGTGAAACGATCACTCCTTCACGTCACGTTTCCACGTCACAACAATTGAGACCACCGTGAAGACCACAGTATAGGCCAGTGTCACCCATAACGAATGTACCCCGGTCCCCTTGATCAGCGGCCCGAATCCCATTACCGTAAAACCAGCGTTGGGCAGGAGCAGCACGGGCATCGCATTCAGATTTGGCCCAAGCAGATAGGCTGTAATATTCAGCCAGATTTCGCTCTGTGTAACCTGAGCCAGGATCATAAAGACCAGCACGCTCATATTATCTAGAGGGAAGAGAGCGATAGCGCCCCCCAGACCGAGCGCTAATGAACGGCTCAATGCAGTAAACATGGTAGCAGCCATGATACTGGCTGTCATGCTGATCAAAACTGTCAGCGCATAGAGGCCAGCATCAGCCCAGAACTTGCTATTTATTGCTCCAAAAGTATTGAAGCTACCCGTGAGCGAGAGTATAGTAATACCTGACAGGATTATACTCAGTAGGGACCAGCAGGCAAAAAGGATGAGCGCAACACAGAGCATGGCAGTGATTTTAGCAAGCAACAACTGCACCCGACCGACACCACGCGCTAACAAGATACGAATAGTGCCATACTGATAATCCAAACCGATAGCATATGAGGTGAGAACAAGCAGGAACATGCCACCGAATACACGCATAATCATCAAATTGGCATCTAGCTCACGATAGAGGAAACTCAACGGTTCACGAGCCAATAACTCTCTCATACTGTTTGAAGTGAGCAGGAAGAACTGCAACAGGACAGTTCCGCCAATCAGACAGACGACCATAACCCGGGTAATTAACAGTCGCGATACTTTGAGAAGCTCCCCCCTGAGTATGCCAAAAAAGCTCGGTTTGAGCGAATGTACTGACGGTGTAGAAGATATAGATTGCGCCTGAGCGCTGGTGGTTGTCATACTCATCTTACCACACATCTCCTGAATTATTGCCTGTTAACTGTAAGAAAATCTGCTCAAGATCCTGGGTAGCAGGTACGATAACATCGGGCGCAAAACCTGCATGTACCAGAAAGAGATTCAACTCGCGCCCGCGTCCTAATGGTGCCGCAGTAATAAGATCACTGTGCTCGTCCAGATGCGCACCCTGGCCCCACTGCTGGCTTTTAATCAGATCGAGAGCCTCCTGAGATTGATCCAGTTGCACCCGGAAATGTCCCTGGCCCTTTATCAGAGCATCAACTGTCGTCTCCATCACCAATTCTCCCAGGCGGATGATTCCCACATGGGTACAGATCTGTTGCACCTCAGTGAGCAGGTGACTGGAGATCAAAACCGTTTTGCCAGCAGCTGAGAGTCGATGCATCAGATCGCGCATCTCGACAATACCAGCCGGGTCCAGACCGTTGGCAGGCTCATCGAGTACCACACAACAGCATCAAGCACTAGTGTCTGGTGGTTTGTCATGATTGCAGGAATTGCAGCGATTGTTGTGGGAGTGTTGCTTCTTATCTCGCCAGGAACGACGCTTCTTGTGCTCGTACAACTCTTAGGAGTCTATTGGTTGGTAACTGGTGTTCTTGCTTTTGCCAACCTCTGCATTGATAGGACGCTGTGGGGGTGGAAGCTTATCTCTGGTGTTTTAGGCGTTGTTGCAGGTCTGCTCGTCTTACGGAATCCATTATTGAGCGCGATCTTCGTGCCAAAATTGCTGGTGATCTTTCTGGCAATAGATGCGTTTGTTATGGGGATGACACAGAACATTCATGCGTTCAGAGGTGGTGGTTCCAGCCTCGCTATCCTGGGCATCATGAATGTTATCTTTGCCATCATTTTGCTGTTGAACCCACTCATTGGCGTTCTTCTTCTGCCGATTCTTCTGGGTATTATTGCGGTGATTGGCGGAGGTCTTGCAGCTATTCGAGCCTTTGCTTCGCGTCCGCGACAGACACCACTACAACCGCCCGGGACGCAGCCTGTGTAAGGCATGTACATTTGAAAATGATGACCCTGAACTGACCCAAACCCGATGTGCAACTGTTTGGTATAAGATGTTTCTCAGGAAGAGGACCATACTCTCGATGCCAAAGAGATGACTTCTTGCGACCAATATAGACTCTACTATATGGAGGGAGAGGCGCATCACAATCCATGATTAGACATGCTGAGCAAAAAGAGAAAACCCTCATACACATGTGTATGAGGGTCGTATGTGAGCCAGGATACTTACTACTGAGCGAACTTCGCCGCTAGCTCGCGAGCACTAGGCTCAACCAGGATCGAGCCATCGGGGAAGATAATGGTTGGGACGGTACGCTTACCACCGTTGACCTTGACCACAAATTCCGCGGCCTGCTCATCCTCTTCAATATTTATGTCTTCATAAGCGATACTATGCGAATCAAACCAGCGTTTCGCCATACGACAATCACCACACCAGGTAGTGCTGTACATCTTAATGGTTGTATTAGAGGTTGTTGTATCCGACACTGATAGCTCCTTAGTGAGAAAGTAATTTATCGGCGAGGTTTTGGGTCTCGCTTCTAAAAACAAGCCTTGGCGCTGATCTATTCCCATTATAGCGCCTCGAACTCAACTATTAGCATAATGGAAATCTTCTCCTGGCGCAACCAGGACTCTTCTCGCCTGCGGCGCTCACAGAGTAAAGAGATGAGCATGAAAACCCGGGCAATGCCCGGGTTTTCATGCTCATCTCTTTACTCTGAAGAGGTGTTGTCTCAATTGAGACCAAAAAATAGAAAGAGCGTTGGCAACACAAAGTCTCTTGTTGTCAACGCTCTTGTCGATACCTGTCCAAAGAAGTATTCCCTCAATTTTGCTGAGCCACGCTGGCCTGCTCACGCTCCCCGTGCCGCGATGTCCTCTCGCTCGTGCTCAGATCCGATCTCAGACCGCTCTCACTCACACCACAAGGACTCACCACATACGCGAAGAAACAGAATGGGAAACAAGCCGTACGATCATTAGTACTGCTCCGCTCCACCTGTTACCAGGCGTCCACGCGCAGCCTATCCACCAGGTCTTCTTCCTGGGATCTTGACTCTTCTTGAGAGTGGGAAAAGTTATCTTCGGGTCGGCTTCGCGCTTAGATGCTTTCAGCGCTTATCCCTTCTTGACGTAGCTACCCAGCTCTGGAGGAGGCCCCCCAACTGGCGCACTAGCGGTCAAGCCATCTCGGTCCTCTCGTACTGAAGATGACTCCCCTCACTTTTCCGACGCCCACGACGGATAGAGACCGAACTGTCTCGCGACGTTCTGAACCCAGCTCGCGTGCCGCTTTCATGGGCGAACAGCCCAACCCTTGGGACCTACTCCAGCCCCAGGATGCGACGAGCCGACATCGAGGTGCCAAACCTTGCCGTCGATGTGAACTCTTGGGCAAGATAAGCCTGTTATCCCCGGGGTAGCTTTTATCCGTTGAGCCACACTCCTTCCACACGGGAATGTGGGATCACTAAGCCCGACTTTCGTCCCTGCTCGGCCTGTACGCCTTACAGTCAAGCTCCCTTGTGCCTTTACACTCTACAGAGGGTGATGTCCATCCACCCTGAGGGAACCTTTGGGCGCCTCCGTTACTCTTTGGGAGGCGACCGCCCCAGTCAAACTACCCATCTGGCCCTGTTCACGTCCCGGATCACGGTGACGTGTGAGACACAAACCATGGTGAGAGTGGTATTTCACTGCTGCCTCCCTCACCCCCACAAGGATGAGTTCTTCGGCTCCCACCTATGCTACGCACACCATACTTCGTTTCCAGGCCAAACTGTAGTAAAGCTCCACGGGGTCTTTTTGTCCTGTCGTGGGTAACCCGTATCTTCACGGGTACTTCAATTTCGCCGAGTCCTCTGTCGAGACAGCGCTCAAGTCGTTACTCCTTTCGTGCGGGTCGGAACTTACCCGACAAGGAATTTCGCTACCTTAGGACCGTTATAGTTACGGCCGCCGTTCACCGGGGCTTAGATTCGTGGCTACGCACACCACTCCTCGTAACCTTCCGGCACTGGGCAGGAGTCAGCCCCTATACTTCCGCTTTCGCGTTCGCAGAGACCTGTGTTTTTGGTAAACAGTCGCTTGAGCCGATTTCTTGCAACCTTCTCACCATGTGTGCAAGCACACACAGCTACGCAGGCACCCCTTCTTCCAAAGGTACGGGGTTAATTTGCCGAGTTCCTTAACAGAGGGTCGCTCGATCACCTGGGGAGATTTCCCCCTGCCTACCAGTGTCGGTTTGCGGTACGGGCGGAACAGTTTCTGGCGAGAGGCTTTTCTTGACGGCCTGGGGACCAATGACTTCCGCACCCTCGCGGGCGCTCGGCCTCAGTGTCACGCATAATGTGTCCGGGATTTTCCTCGGTCACGCGCTTCAACAGAGGCACCGATCCTGTCCATTCGATCGGCTCACCTTCCCTACCGCGTCCCCCCATTGCTCATAACGAAACGTTCCGGTGCAGGATTCTCTGACCTGCTTTCCATCGCCTACGGCATGACGCCCTCGGCTTAGGGCCCGACTCACCCTGGGACGATTGACGTTGCCCAGGAACCCTCAGGCATTCGGTGTGTCTGGTTCTCGCAGACATTGCGCTACTCATTCCGGCATTCTCACTTCTCTTACCTCCACCAGTCCTTGCGGTCTGGCTTCTCAGGCGTCGAGAACGCTCCCCTACCAATATAGGTAGTCCTATATTCCACGGCTTCGGTACGATGCTTTAGCCTCGATACGTTGTCGGTGCCATTGCACTCGACCAGTGAGCTATTACGCACTCTTTAAATGGTGGCTGCTTCTAAGCCAACATCCTGGCTGTTTGGGCGCATTGACCCCCTTTGACACTGAGCATCGATTTGGAGACCTTAGCCGATGGTCTGGGCTGTTTCCCTTTTGACGACGAAGCTTAGCCCCCGCCGTCTCACTCACCTGGATCCTGTCCTGGCATTCGGAGTTTAAGTAGGGTTGGTAACCCGCACAGGGCCCCTAGCCTATCTAGTGCTCTACCTCCAGGATAGTCGTATCAGGTGGCTGTACCTCAATACATTTCGGGGAGAACCAGCTATCTCCGTGTTCGATTAGCATTTCACCCCTACCCACAAGTCATCCCCCAGTTTTGCAACACTGGTGGGTTCGAGCCTCGACGGACTGTTACATTCGCTTCACTCTGCTCATGGGTAGCTCACACGGTTTCGGGTCGCATCGCCGCTACATACCCGCCTGTTTGAGACTCGGTTGCCCTCTGGCTCCCCAGCTTTAGCGCTGGTTAACCTGCAACGTGCGATGCACTCGCCGGATCATTCTACAAAAGGCACGCCATCAGCCCTTGGTGCCTCGTGGCACAGTGGCCTCTGACTGCTTGTGAGTACGTGGTTTCAGGGACTCTTTCATCCCCCTCTCGGGGTACTTTTCACCTTTCCCTCACGGTACTTGTTCGCTATCGGTCGCTGAAGTTCTTTAGCCTTGGAGGGTGGTCCCCCCAGCTTCCCACAAGATTGCACGTGTCTCGTGGTACTCAGGATGCCAACCACGCTCATGTCCTCGTCCTCTACGGGACTCTCACCCCCTCTGGTGGCACCTTCCAATGCCTTCGAGTAAGCACATGATCGCTACTGTTGGTCCTACAACCCCGCCTATTCACGAAGAATAGATGGTTTGGGCTCGTCCCGGTTCGCTCGCCACTACTACGGGAATCTCGGTTGATTTCTCTTCCGCAGGCTACTGAGATGTTTCAGTTCACCCACGATCCTCCATATCGCCTATGTGTTCAGCGATAGGTCTCCAGACATGACTCTGGAGGGGTTGCCCCATTCGGACTCTCAGGGCTCATCGCTTGGATGCAGCTCCCCCTGAATGTTTCGCCGGTCTCCGCGTCCTTCATCGGTCTTCAGCGCCAAGGCATCCACCTCGTACTCTGTTTCGCTTGTTCTGCCTTGTCTGCTTCTTCTTGTGTTAACCCTTGTTGTATGGGATCTCGGTCTTCGTTCTTCACTGTCACGAGCTTCGAATGACTCACGTCACGGTTGAGCATTTGCATGCCAACGTGCTCGCTCAGCAAAATTGAAGGATACTTCTTTGGTTGTTCAGGTACAATGCGGGCTTCGGATCTGGGTTGAACCAGCGGCCGAACCGCTCAAGAGTGGAAGCAGGGTACATCCGGACAGGTCGTTCCTGTTCGACCTGAGAGTGCACTACCGAAATCGATAGTGATGACTCCCTAGAAAGGAGGTGATCCAGCCGCACCTTCCGGTACAGCTACCTTGTTACGACTTCACCCCAATCACCGACCCCACCCTCGACGCCTGCCTCTCACAAGGAGTTAGCCTGGCGGCTTCAGGTGTTGCCGACTTTCGTGGTGTGACGGGCGGTGTGTACAAGACCCGGGAACGTATTCACCGTAGTGTGCTGACCTACGGTTACTAGCAACTCCACCTTCATGCAGGCGAGTTTCAGCCTGCAATCTGAACTGAGACCAGGTTTTTGAGCTTGGCTCCCCCTCGCGGGTTGGCATCCCTTTGTTACTGGCCATTGTAGCGTGTGTGTCGCCCAAGTCGTAAGGGCCGTGCTGACTTGACGTCATCCCCGCCTTCCTCCCGTGAGGGCAGTTCCGCCTAGAAGTTGTAATAGGCAGTAGGGGTTGCGCTCGTTGCGGGACTTAACCCAACATCTCACGACACGAGCTGACGACAGCCATGCAGCACCTGTGCAAACGTCCCGAAGGAACAGCGCATTACCGCTGGTGCATCTGCATGTCAAGACTTGGTAAGGTTCTTCGCGTTGCATCGAATTAAACCACACGCTCCGCTGCTTGTGCGGGTCCCCGTCAATTCCTTTGAGTTTTAATCTTGCGACCGTACTCCCCAGGCGGACCACTTATTGCGTTTGCGACGGCACGGAAGGGGTCGATACCTCCCACACCTAGTGGTCATCGTTTACGGCTAGGACTACCAGGGTATCTAATCCTGTTCGCTCCCCTAGCTTTCGCACCTGAGCGTCAGATGCTTCCCAGGACACTGCCTTCGCCATTGGTGTTCCTCCGGATCTCTACGCATTTCACCACTCCACCCGGAATTCCGTGTCCCTCTGAAGCCCTCAAGTCTCGCCGTTTCCAAAGACCTTTCCCAGTTGAGCCGGGAACTGTCACTCCAGACGTACGAAACCGCCTGCGTGCGCTTTACGCCCAGTAACTCCGGACAACGCTCGCCCCCTACGTATTACCGCGGCTGCTGGCACGTAGTTAGCCGGGGCTTGTTCCTTGGGTACCGTCCTTACTCGTCCCCAAGAAAAGCAGTTTACACTCCGAAAAGCGTCCTCCTGCACGCGGCGTTGCTCGTTCAGGGTTGCCCCCATTGACGAAAATTCCTCACTGCTGCCCCCCGTAGGAGTCTGGGCCGTTCTCAATCCCAGTGTGGCTGACCATCCTCTCAGACCAGCTACCGATCGTGGCCTTGGTGAGCTCTTACCTCACCAACAAGCTAATCGGCCACAGGCCCATCCCAAGGCGCCCTTGCGAGCTTTGTTCCCGAAGAAACATATGCGGTATTGTCGGCGATTTCTCGCCGGTATTCCTCACCTCGGGGCAGGTACCCATGTGTTACTCACCCGTCCGCCACTCCCTCTCTTGCGAGAGGGCGTTCGACTTGCATGTGTTAGGCACGCCGCCAGCGTTTATCCTGAGCCAGGATCAAACTCGCCATTCAAGTGATGAATGTATCTCTCACAGACACCACCAGGCATCTGTAATGATCATGTAGTTTGCGTCCAGGCTAGAAGCACGTTGTCGTTACTTCATTGCTTTGTTCGCAGAATTGACAGGAACGGTGTTCTCCGCGATTGAGCGGCGCTCAACCAACGAAGTTCCGTTGTACTTCTGCATTCCACTCTTCAGTTGTTCAGGGTGCTCTGGTTCGTTCTTCTTTTGCTGTTGAACCGCAACCCGGCAGGCCTCGTGGGCTTGCCTCATTCGTTGTCTCGCTCCGGCGCTCGCGGTGTCCGTGCTCGCCGTTGACTGTGTCAGTATCGCATACACTTTGCGCTTTGTCAAGTACTTTTCTGACGTCTTTTTGCGATCGTTGAAAACTCGTTTTCAGTCGCGCAAAACCTGGTCAGAGACCCTCTCTGCATCCTGTCAGAGACAGCATAAAGTCACGTCCACTCTTCTTGGAGAGAACGTGTCATGCAGCGGGGGAAGTACCCGTGGCGAGCCACCTTAGCGTGGCACCTGGGCATCTGCGGTCCTCACCGTTCCCAGTGAGTGAGATGCCGGGTAAATCGGACAGGAGCACCGATCAGGCCGGTGATTGTCGCTGTTTTACCGTGTGTTTGGAGTGAAGGCATTATGCCATAGACCTTATCTCCATGTCAAGGCTTTACCCTGGCTTTAATCTCATTATAGCCCTACCCAAAAGAGGGGACCGGGGAAAAGAAAATCTTTCTCCCGTCCCCTCGATAAGCTTCGTGCGGCTTCTAGCCTTCTGCGACGGCTACAGATGGTTTATTGATACGTTCAAGAAGTACATTTAAAAACTTCTTGCCGCCCGTAGCAACAAGCATGGGATTACGCGCCATAATTCCCATAAAGAGACTGGCACTATAGTCACAATGCAAGGCCTGGGCCATTTGGGCGGGAGTCAGACGTTTTAACAGATCAAAGGCATCATCCCACTGTTGATCTGTATACGCAGCGATATGCTTATTAATCAGATAGGAAAGCTCCATATCGCGACCAAAGCGTGCCCGCCATTTCTTATCGAAGCGGCTCAAAAAGGCCCCCGATACATCACGCTGCTGAACGGCCTCGGCGGCGACCTCGCCCGCCATCTGGCCTGAGTACATCGCAAAACGAATGCCCTCACCTACCAGGGTCGACCCCTGAGCACCAGCATCGCCTGCCAGTACCAGTCCATCACGGCAGAAACGCTCCACCGGCCTCACAGCTGGGAAGAGACCAGTATGATATTCAACCGGGCTTGCACCGCGCAGTTTCTCTTTTAGCTGCGGCATGTGCAGGATACGATCCAAATAAACACGCGCGTCGTTATCGCAATCGGGATGAATCACACCTGTTCCGAGGCGCACGCGCCCATTTCCACGTGGGAAGACCCAGGCATAGCCCTGTGGGGCATACTCGCTTCCCATAATGAGATAGACAGTATCCTGGGGATAATGGGGGGCATAAAGGTCATACTCAGCGCCAAAACCATAGCGGTGAAAGGCCTCACCCATATCTGTGCGCACCCCAATATGGCGCGAGAAGCCGCTGGCATCAATCGTCACGTCCGCGCGTACTTCGCTACGCTCACTCACGTGATTTTTATAGGTCACACCTGCTACACGCTCACCATCAGTCAACACCTTGTCAACCGTGTGACGTACGCGTACCTCGGCTCCGGCGCTCACCGCGCGGCCCGCCAGGTGCTGGTATAAGCCACGAATATCAATCACACAGGCAACCGCGGGATTATAGTTTACTTCGAACTCGCGTTTGGGGGAGACAAAGACAATCTTCGTGACCGGGTGATAGAGGTGATGAGGCACTTTCAATGCCTTCATATCGCTGATCCAGCTTCCGCCGCTGGTATGGATGGGATAACCAATTTCGTTCTGTCGCTCCAGAACCAGGGTACGCATCCCTTTGGCAGCCGCAGCCTCAGCCGCGGCCAGACCAGCGGGGCCGCCGCCTACAATAAGCACTTGATACTCGTCTGGCATGAGATTCCTTCTACAAACTTCGGAGACTACCTATGCGAAAACCTGAGCACGGGAGCGCTAGCCACGGTTGTGACACTGCTGTGCCACCGCTTGCCCCCGAGTGGGAGATCAGTTTTCGTATAAGAAAGGGGTGATTTGAAATAGGAACAGTATGAGCCATTTTCTGGTATAGGTTCAGCGAAAACCAGATCACTTTTCCTGGCTCTATTTGAGGCATAGTATAGACCACGGATCTATTACTGTCTATACTATGCAATCTGGATAAAGGCCTCCGACTAGGATGCGGGGGCCATTAGTTGAGCCAGGGGATTAGTACCATCCCACGTTCCACTTGCCGCCAGAGGTCGGAAACGCGCAAATAATTCCTCGCTATACCAACCCTCTTGCCTGGTGCGCCGTATGACTTCGCGATGAGCCTGCTGACCATAGGCAAACGCGGTTACATCTGGCAGGCTTTGCCAGAGACTGAGTGTGGCCTGATAGAACAGAGGGGCCTCGCCAATCCCCACCGAATTGAGTAACGCTGGCTGCTCCAACAATTGCTCAGCCACGGCTGGCACCGCGCCCAGAAAGGCTCTAACTCGACTGGGGCGAATGGTAGCACGCGTTAAGATAACCCAGGGGCCTGGCTGGGGTGGTGAGGCTGGCATCATCTCGCGAAAAGGGTCCTGGCCTTCCCAGACGCCATGCCAGCGCACAGGCTGCATATACACCGTCCAGACCTCCTCAGCCTGGCGCTGCGCACGTTTCATCAATGCAGACTGAACTTCAAATTGGTGCAAAGCGGCATAAGAGTGCCATACGGAGAAAATGGCGGAACGCCGCAAATCGGCATGTGAATCAAAAGCCTTGCCCTGGCTCACACCTAACAAGCGCCAGAAGCGCAATCCTGGCGTACGCGCCATCGTCCAGCGGTCCAGCCCAAGGTATGCCAGCGTGCGTAGACTCGGCTGCTGGTAACGAATCAAGGTAAACGCAACGATAGGTTCATTGTCGGAAATCATTTGAGATAGCCCAAGATGATGCATGTAGAAGTTCTCCAGTCACATCACTATTATAGGCTAGACGCGCACAAACACACAATCAAGCCTCTGCCTGTGGACAGAAGCATATCCTTGTTCAGCTTTTACATTAATACTGCACAGCTAACAGCACAACTCAACTATTCAACAACTCACCAGGTGCAACTTTTATACATTGGCATACGTGTATTTACCTATAGGTACTCTATCAGTGACAAAATTGACATAAGCAGTAGAGCGGTATCCTACGAAGAATGCCGCATTGTCAGGTAAGCATACTTATGCCGCCTGGCTTGCATGTTAGGAGGAAACGCTTATGACTACGCATCAACATACAACTGCAATAGGTGTTTTTACAGAGCGTGCTCAGGCGGATCGTGCCCTGGAGGCTTTGCATAATGCTGGCTTTACCGATGATATGATCGGTTTTATCCAGCGTGACCTGCGTAATGCTGATACTGGTCGCGCCGCTACAGATGCGACTGAGATGCCCGCGACTGCCGATGATAAGACAGGGGCAGCAGCGACAGGAGCAGTGGGAGGCGGCATTCTTGGTGGATTGCTCGGCGCGGCGGCGGCCCTGGTCATTCCTGGTATTGGCCCAGCCATCGCGGGCGGCATTCTGATTACGACGCTAGGAGGCGCCGCCATTGGAGCAGTAGCAGGCGGCCTGATTGGCGCGCTTACGAATATGGGTATTCCCGAAGATGAGGCGCGTTACTACCAGCAGGAGCTTGAAGCGGGTCGTACCCTGGTCACGGTCAACGCGGGCGACCGCTATGATGAGGCAGTAACCATCCTGCGTGGGCAGGGCGCTTATGATGTACATACGCAGCCTGGTTCTCAGCAGCCTATCGCTGGCGCCTATGATACACAAAACACAGACCCACGCTATACCACAAACGAACAGCGCATCTACAACCGTGAAAACTATCCTGTCACAAATGTAAAACAGCCTGCCGACGCCATTGGCACATCATATACTGGCGCTGGCGCGGAAAACTATCGCACAAACAATCCGCAAGAGGGCGAAGATTTCCAGGGCAATAACGCCGGTATGTATCGGAAAGACATGCCTCCTATGCAGGAAGATGATGCCTCGCAGCATCGTCAGCTCGATGATTACACCACACACGCGTCTTCAATACAACAGGGTAATCTGAACAGACCTGGGTATGACAATACCACTGCCCAGACGCCCTATAACCAGCGCAATATGCAGACACAGCCCTACAGCCAGAATGATCCCGCCTACGATCGGTCGGCTCAGCAGCGCTACAATCAGGGGATGGAACAATCAGAGACGCAGTCACCGTATACCCAAGATCAGGCAGAATACGGCACCAATGCGGCTCCAGGTAATGATCCCTATCGCGTGACGAACACGACAGATACATATAATAATCCCAACGCAGATCCAAACATGGCGCCACGCGAGAACTATCCTTACGAGGAGCGCTCTGATACCGCCGGCACTCCTGGCAGTAATCAGCCCAACAATCCTCAGCGACGTCGTGAACGCCGCCCCGAGGAGATACGCAAGGAGAACACACCGCCACCAGCTGACAACCAATACTAATATTCATAGTAAATGCGGGCGCATGCCCCAAAAACAGAGCAGGAGAGAGGCGCATAGTGTATGCGCCTCTCTCTTTTTTTACACATATACAAGCACTTACAGACTAATCCGTGCCTCCACTTTAACCACCTTTCGAGCGGCGTTACATTTGACTTTGAGCTCGTTTCATGCTATAATTAGAACAAGATTTCAATGTGCATCGTACACTAACGGGTCATTACTCACTTATTTACCACCACGTTTGCTTATTCTTTTTCTCTATCATAAATGTGCCCCTGCAGGGCCGGAGGTTAGTGTACACATGAGCATTTTTCAATTAACACAAACCATCCAGATCATGCCGTCGCTCCCTAACCGTTCAAGCAGGCGTGCTTCACAGCCTATGCTGCCCGGGCTGGAGCCGGAGATCGAAGTAAAGCCAAAGATTTCTAATCGCCAGATTGCGGAAGTTCTTTCAGGTATTGCGGACCTGATCGAAGCGCAAAATGGCAACCCTTATCGCGTCCAAGCCTACCGCAATGCCGCGCGAGGCGTTCTTGAGTTGTCCGAGCCCGTGGCCGATATTCTGGCACGCAACGAAGAGCCAACGATTCCCGGTGTGGGAGAACGGCTGCGTACACGCATCCGCGAGCTGGCCCAAAGCGGAACCATGACCTTCCAGAATGGCCTCTGCATGCCAGCACTACCCGCAGGAGTACGGGCCTTAATGAATATCGAGCATGTCGGTCCTTACACGGCGATCCGTCTCTATGAGGAATTGAGCATCGACTCGCCCGAGAAGCTCTTCCGCGCCGCGCAGCAGCAACGCATTCGCCAGCTAGCAGGCTTTGGTGCGCGCAGCGAGGAGCGCCTGAAGGAGGCCGCCCTGCATCTACTAGGCAAGAAGACTTCTCATCAACCGCTCGGCGGCGCTGCCTGAGCTAGCTATACCTCGCCCCTGCTGTGCGCATGAATGAGAACAGGCAGATGGCTTGCAATGATATCTGCAAGCCATCTGCCTGTTCTTTTTACATTCAGAGATGTATGCTCAGCAGCAGACGTGTGCGCCTGCTTGTGTGCCTACTAGAGTACAGCCTCTAATTCGTCCAGCACAGAGATCTGTGAAGCAATCATTGGACGGTACTCCTCTTGACAGACATCATCATAGCGATTGATCCACATACCACGCATACCAGAGTGATAGGAACCAGCGATATCCCTGGGCAGGCTATCACCGACCATGACCGCCTGCTCAGGCGCAACGCCTAACTCCTGCAAAACATGAACAAATATCTCTGGCTCAGGCTTACCAATACCAACCTCTCCTGATACGGCAATCGTATCAAAATACTGCTCCAGGCCAGAAGCACGGATCTTCTCTCGCTGCAGATCGGGGGCGCCATTCGTCAAAAGGGCCAGCGCATACCGCTGCTTTAGCGTGCTCAGCACCGCTTCTACATCGGAGAA
Source organism: Ktedonobacter robiniae (assembly GCF_016587375.1). GTDB lineage: Bacteria > Chloroflexota > Ktedonobacteria > Ktedonobacterales > Ktedonobacteraceae > Ktedonobacter > Ktedonobacter robiniae. The sequence goes on along the minus strand of NZ_BNJG01000001.1, from coordinate 4,746,486 downwards.
AACGCGATAACAGCTCCGGCGCTCTTCACGGAAACAGGCAGCCAACTCTTCGGCCAGCTCATCATTGATGATATCCTGCTCCGCCAGAGCGCGTTTCCATAGGAGTTGCTGGAAGACAGGCGCCCATTGGAAGAGTGCCTGGATGTCTGGAGTCTCGCCCTCGAAGCGGCCCCACATCCCCTCTGAGGCGCTAATACCGATGGCATGGCAATAGGCGTAGGTGGGGGCCTCTGCCCAGAGTAGTTTTGCGTGTCTGTAAGCATCTATGCGTAACCGAGCGCTATCAAGCTGAACGCGCGCTTGTGCATAGAGACAGGCCTTACGCAGTGCGCACTGCGTGGCCTGACGATCCTCAATGAGGGTTTCATCTAAATCAAAGATAATAGCTTGAACTGACATATAGCTCCCAATAATATGTTAAGCAAGTTTGTTTCGACATCAAAAATTGCCGCGCTCGATCATAGCGATAAAGCGTTGCTCTAATTCATAGGTTCGCGCTCCCACCTTGCCCTCCCCAATCGGGACATCGTCAATATGGGTCACGGGCGTGATCTCACGCGAGGAAGATGAAATAAAAGCCTCGTCTGCCTCTGCAAGCTCACTGAGAAGGATGGGGCGCTCTTCAATAGGAAAACGTCCTTGCGCCAGCTCTACAATGACCTGGCGCGTAATTCCCATCAGGATCTCAGAGCGTGGCGTAATCAGCGTATCTCCACGGAAAACAAAGAAATTGCTCCGCGTCCCCTCCAACACGTGGCCCGCGGCATTTACATACAGAGCATCGCTTGCTCCACGTCGCTGGGCCTCTTTCAGGGCGCGCATCGCCGCCAGGTAGCTTGAGGTTTTAGCTTCGGGCATCTCACGCTCCATGCGCGTGGTAATGACCTTGATACCACGCTCGAAGCGCTGCATATCTCGCTCGGGCAAGGGTGTGACCAGCACTGCCAGGACTGGTTTGCCACTGGGAAAGACACCATCCTCACTTGTGCCGCCGGTCACCAGCAGGCGCAGCGAGGCGTGTATGTAGCGGTTGCGCTCAATGGCTTCCCGCACCACGTTGGCAATTTCCTCAGAGGTATAGGGAATGTCTAGCTCGATAAGCTCTGCCGAGCGATAGAGCCGGCGCAGATGCTCGTCGAGATGAAAGGGGCGACGATTGTAGGTACGCAGGCTTTCAAAAACGCAGTAGCTCCGTAGGACTGCGACATCATTGATTGAAAGCGTGGCCTCGTGCGGATGCACCCAGCGTCCATCGACATACCAGAGGGCTTCGGTATCCATCGTTCGGAACTCCTTATCAGCGTACTTCTAGAATGTGTTTTGCCCGCAGCCATTCCACAAAATTTTCGGGAACACTCATGGTCGAAAGGCGGCTCTGCCGAATCAGACTCCAATCGTCAAACAGGTGAGTCTCTTTAATCTCGCGCAGGGTTACAGGCGTAGCGAAACGCCGTACAAATTCAACGTCAACTACCCAGCTCTTGCTATCATGCTCATCAGGTCTCGGCTCTGAGATCACACGCGCCTCTCCGACAAGCGCCGCCGTCCCCATACTATGGTAAATTAGCATGGTATCGCCGGGCTTCATCATGCGAATAGCTTGGAGCGCCTGGGCATTACGCACACCATCCCAGGTTGTACGCTGCTCCTGCTCCAACTGCTCAATAGCATAGGTCTCTGGATCGGTCTTCGCTAGAAAATACGCCATAATAAGATAGCCTCTCCCATCAAAAATACACCGTAGGCATACACCATACAACTCCACATGCTAAGCATCCGCCCGCAGTGCGGACGCAACGGATATCCTTGCCTACTCAATCATTAAGACGAAGAAACAGAGCACATGTGAACAAACTAACCAAAGTTAGCCAAACGGATCAATACCTAAACGCGAGTCCTACAACAATACCTGAAGCCAGGAACACAGTAGTCTTCTATACTAAGCATAGAAAGACTTTCGCAGAAGCAATTATGGGGGCAGTTCTATGCCAAGGCTGATCAATATTGGTGAGCGCCGACTAGCAGTCAGCAATAAAGGGCGGGGACGACCAACAGTGGTGCTAGAAATGGGACTAGGGGCCAGGGGTAGCCTCTTTAATGAGGTTGCCGAGCGTATCTCGAGCTTTACCCACGTTGTCTGGTACGATCGAGCTGGTCTTGGCTTCAGTGATCCCGCCCCTGTTCCACGAACGATACAAGATATCGCACGAGACCTGCATGCATTGCTACTTCATGCATCTATCCCAGGACCATATGTGCTGGTAGGGCATTCTATGGGAGGCTTGACGGTACGCTTTTACCGGGAACACTATCCAGAAGAGGTCGCGGGTATGGTCCTCCTCGATGCCTCACACGAGGAACAACGCGAGCGCTTGCTGGCGATACTGCCACCTGAGCAAGAGGATGAATTGAGCCACCTGGCACATCTACGTCATATACTCAGCACACGTTGGAATGATCCAAACAAAAACGAGGAGAAATTCGACCACCGCGCCAATAGCGCACTTATGCGCCACTGCCACTCCCTCGATGACCTCCCACTCATGGTCATCAGTCGTGGGCGCTCCGACCGCGACCCGGCCAAGTTTCCACCTGGAGTCGTGGAAGAGATCGAACTGACATGGCTGCAAATGCAGAGAGAGCTTGCTCGCCTCTCCTCAAAGAGTCAGCATATGCGAGCGGAGAAGAGTGGGCACATGCTCAATCGCGATGTGCCCGATCTCGTTGTAGAGGCTATTCGCCAGGTTGTGTTGCAGATACGAGCATAGCCGATACAACTACCAGGGCTTCAGTCTACCATCACAACCTATTGATAACGCTGAAAAATCAAGGATGTATTATGCCCACCAAAGCCCATGGAATTAGAGAGCGCGACGTTGACCTCTCCGTGCCGGGCCTCGTTGGGGATATAATCCAGGTCACACTCGGGATCGGGATGCTCCAGATTGATGGTTGGCGGCATAATGCCATGCACGATACTGAGGGCAGAGATGACGGCTTCAATGGCGCCAGCCGCGCCAAAGGTGTGCCCCAGCATGGATTTTGTCGAGCTTACTGCCAACTTGTAGGCATGCTCACCGAAACAGGTTTTGATGGCCTGCGTCTCAGTAGAGTCATTGAAACGCGTCGAGGTGCCATGCGCATTGATATAATCGACCTGTTCAGGACGCAGATCCGCGCTTTGCAAAGCACGCTGCATAGCGCGTATTAATCCCTCTCCTCCCGGGGCAGGTTCAGTAATATGATAGGCATCTGCCGTTGAGCCATAGCCGACCAGTTCCGCGATGATGGGCGCACCACGCTCCAGGGCGAAGTCCAGGTCCTCCAGCACCAGCATGCCAGCACCCTCACCCATGACAAAGCCATCTCGTTCGGCGTCGAACGGGCGACTGGCCCGCTGAGGATCGTCGTTGCGGCGCGACAAGGCATGCATATTGGCGAAGGAGGCCATCCCGAGAGGAGTGACAGCTTTTTCGGAGCCGCCCGCCAACATGACTTTCGCCGTTCCGCGACGGATGATCTCCCAGGCCTCTCCAAGCGCGTTACCACTGGTCGCGCAGGCGGAGACCGCGGCCCATACGGGTCCACGCGCCCCGGTCAGCAGCGAGACCATGGCGGGGGCCGCGTTGAGCATCATCATGGGGATCAGAAATGGACTGACACGAGAGGGTCCCTTCTCGTGCAGGACCGCGAACTGTTCATGAAGGCTGATAAAGCCGCCCACACCACTACCAATACAGACGCCCGCATCAGGCGCGAGCTGATCAGTAATTGTTAAACCGGCCTGGGCAAGCGCCTGACGGGATGCCGCGACCGCCAGGTGCGTGAAGGGATCATTACGGCGGATCTCCTTACGCTCCATATACTGGCTGGCATCAAAGTCCCTCACCTCACCTGCAAAGCGTACCAGGTACTCACTGGCATCAAAGCTGCTAATAGGGCCAATACCCGAGCGACCCTGACAGAGCGCCTCCCAGGTCTCTTCAAGCGTATGCCCCAGGGATGTCACCATCCCCATACCTGTCACTACAACACGCTTCATAATATATTCCTCCACTGGCTAGTTCTCATAAAATACTTCTCCACTGGCTAGTTACTATTGCAATAACACATTGTATGGCTCAGATATTCATTCTTTAGGCACTATCAATTAACGGCCTCGAAAGCATCATAACTGGACGCATTTGTTCTGTCAAACCTCTCCCTATTGACATTCTACCTACTAGATGGTAGACTCAAGCTAATGAAGACACAGGTAAATACCGCACAACAAATTATCGAGATTTCGCTGACGCTCATGATCGAGCGCGGATACAACGCCTTCAGCTACGCCGACATCACTGAGCGGCTAGAGATCCGGAAGGCTAGTATCCACTATCACTTTCCCAATAAAAGCGACCTTGGGCGCGCAGTCGTGGTTTATTATCGTGCGCTGGTGCAACAGAGTCTCAACCAGATTGAGCAGACAAGCGACAATCCCAGGCGCCAACTTGCTATGTACATTGAGCAAGTACACAAGCAACTGAAGGAGGATAACTTCTTCTGTCTCTGTACGCTCTTTGCCGCTGAGCTTCCGACCTTACCTGAGAATGTACGAGACGAGGTTCAGGGTTACTTCCGCGACCAAGCAACCTGGTTTTCTGAGCTACTGACAAGCGGGCGAACGAAGGGTATCTTTACTTTTGGAGGTGACCCCCAGATCGAGGCTCAGAGCGTCGTGGCCGCTATGCAGGGGGCGATGATCGCCGCTCGAACCTACCAGGATCCCGAGCGTTTCCGCGCCATCGCGCTCCAGGTGTCTTCAGATTTGCAAAAGTAGACAAGGCACAAATTTTTTTGACATATATCTACCTTCTAGTAGATAGGTAAGTTCACAGGAGGATTTAATCATGGCATTTCGCAGTGCAGATGTTGAATGGCAGGGCAGCGTCCAGAGTGGACATGGGCATATTAAGCTCGCGAGTGGCGCGTTTGAGGGCGATTATTCGTTGCGCACCCGTATGGATGCCGGAGCTGAGACCAACCCTGAAGAACTGCTGGCTTCGGCTCACGCGGGCTGCTTCACCATGGCGTTCTCCATGGCGCTGGGAGCAGCGGGTCATGAGCCTACGCGCATTCATACCACAGCCCAGGTGCGCCTCTCCCAGCGAGGTGGCGAGTTTATCATCCCACGTATTGACCTCAAAACAGAGGCCGTCGTTCCTGGCATCGACGCCGCCACCTTCCAGGAGATCGCGACAAGGGCCGAGCGCTCCTGCCCCGTCTCCAAGGCGCTAGCTGGCACTGAGATTCACCTGGAGGCCACCCTCCTCGAAGCCTAGTGACAAGAGTGTAGCCGTCATGAGTAAGGAGCCAAGTTTGCTTGACCCCTTACTCATGACGGCTTTTTACGATATTTAACTTGCAAAGGCTTTATCAAGCAGGCGCGTGACGTCACTGTTGAGAACATCAAAACTACCAGGTGCGCCCAGTTCGGCGCCATAGAGTAGGCGGTTATTACGTACAGCAGCAAAAACGACGCAGTAGCCAGCGCCGCTCCCCGAGCCGGTCTTGATTCCAATCACACCTGAATAGCTTGTGAGCAGTTGATTGGTGTTGTACCAGTCGTAGCGCCGATTATATTGTGTGGGAGGAATATGATACTCGGTCTGCCGCACAATCTCGGCAAAGATCTGGTATCGCATGGCATAGCGTGCGAGCTTCACCAGGTCCTGTGCACTTGAATAGTTCCCATCAGGAATGACACCATGTGGACTGGAGAAATGGGTATGTGCCAGGCCGAGCGCCTGGGCCTTGGCGTTCATCATGGCAACAAAGCCATCGGTCGAGCCACCCACCACACGCGCCAGGGTTAAAGCAGCGTCGCTACCTGAAGGGAGGAGTAGCCCATAGAGCAAGTGGCGAATGCGTAAATAATCACCAACATGCAGCTGGGCCACGCTCGCCTCGGGCGGCAACTGGTCCAGGTCCGCCTGCTGCACCGTGATAATCTGATCCAGGTTGCTGCTATTCTCGATCGTCACGACCGCGGTCATAATCTTTGTGGTACTGGCAATCGGAACGCTTCTCTGACTATCGCTGTCGAAGAGAACATGATTGTTAGCGTTATCTATTATGTATGCGCTGCTCCCATTCATGATAGGGGTTGGGGTTGGAGATGGCGTCGGTGAAGGGGTTGGAGATGGCGTCGGGGAGGGTGTTGGCTCCGGCGTTGGCGTCGCCTGAGCAGCAGCAATCGTAGGTGCAGCGTTCAACGAGAAATACACAAACGTTCCCATAGCGACAAGAAAGAGAACCATCGCAATCAGAAGTACACTCAAAAGTATTTTTCGCGAATTCATCGACATCGGCCTCTGGAAGCCCCTGTCTTTAGACATGGGGAGGAAAGAGGCCCTCCTTTCTTTGGGGTGGATAGGGTAGTGATGCATTCTACCCACTTGGCAATTCTTCATATATATGAGATGCTTTTTGCATGGATAGGACACTTGTTTTGCAACTGACACCAACGCACGAACAAGCAACCCTGTTGCAACAGACATTGCAAGAGCACACTGCTTGCTTTAATGCCGTGGCTGATGAAGGCTTTACTACCAAGTGCAGCAATGGGGTGGAACTGCATAAGCGCACCTACTATGACTTGCGTCTGCAGGATCCCAACATGCCTGCGCAACTGGTGTGTGCCGCTCATGTCAAAGCCACCGAAGCCGTCAAGAGTGCGCTTGACCGGGTGAAGAAGGGTCGCAAGGCACGTGCTCCACGCTCTCGTGTCTGTCCTATCCGCTACGATCAGCGTTCCTACTGGGTCAAGTGGGAGACCCTGACGACCAGCCTTGCCACGGTGCAAGGACGTGTACAACTTTCCTTTACCGTTCCCAAATATGCAGAAAAGTACCTTGGCGGCAAGATCTGTAGTGCTGACTTATGCTATCGCAAAGGGAAGTACACCTTGCATGTGGTGGTCCGTCTTCCTGATCCGGCTCGCCCCTCTTCTGATGAGATGATAGGCGTTGACCTTGGTTTGACCCACCCCGCTGTAACTTCCAAGCATCTGTTCTTGGGTGAGCGTCGATGGAAAGAACAAGAGCGCCGCATTTTCCGTCTCAAACGTCAGTTGCAAACCAAGAACACCAAATCTGCTAAAAGGCACCTGAAAAAGCTTTCGGGCAAACGGTTTCGGCAGAGAAAAGACCATGACCACGTCCTCTCCAAACGCATCGTTCAGCATGCTCCACCCGGTAGCACCATTGTGCTTGAGAACCTGACGCATATTCGCTCTCGTGCGCGCATACGCAAAGGCGAAGGACAACGCCGCCTGCATTCGTGGAGCTTCGCCCAGTTCCATTCCTTCTTGAGCTATAAAGCGCAGGAGAAAGGCGTGGCTGTCGTGAAGGTTGACCCACGCCATACCTCGCAAACCTGCTCGTGTTGTGGACATCAGGCGCGCAATAACCGTCGTTCTCAAAGCCTCTTCCTTTGCCGTATGTGTGGATTCAGCCTCAATGCTGACCTCAACGCCTCTCGTAACATTCGCAACAAGTATGTTGTATCTCTTGCCAGCCTCGGTACACCTTTGGCTGGTGGGTCGGTGTCAGACGGCCTCTCGTCTCATGCTTCGGCGTAGGGACAAGCCCCTGCATGTATGCATGGGGTATCTGACATATTTAGCTTTCCAGAAATATGCTACACCAGGAGTCAGTGTAGTATAGGGCACTGATGATAGAAAAGCATGTGTCAAACGACCCATAGATTAAAAGCCATATACAATAATCGTTGCAGCTTGCTTTTTGTGACAGACTTTCTCACCGTTACGCGGCTCGTAGGAGTAAAAAGATGTGGTCTGGTAATGCCTGTGACATTACCAGACCACATCTGACACGAAGCAACCTCCTCTTAGAGTGCGGTTACGTGATGCGCCTTGCGCAGGCGGAGTACATCATCCTCTTCGCTCTCGGGCACAAGCGATAGATTTCCCAACAGATTGCGCTGCCTCTGCTCAAGAATGATCTCACCTGGATGAAGTGTTCGCCATACGCTCTGCACCGTGTCGGGGGCATATTGACGATAGAGGAAATAGCACTCTATGTGCTTCTCCAGGGCCAGGTGATTCGCGCGTCCAAGGATATCCTTGGCCTGCACATCGTTAATATGAGGTTCCGTCATGCGAAAAATCTCCCGGCGCTCAGTTTCGCCTTGCCCCAGGTAGAGAAAGACAACTGGCCTGTGTTCCTTATTGTTGATCGCTGCTTGTATGACTTTCTCGTTATTCGGATCGTTCGAACTCAAAATCGCGAGGACCGTACCCGGCACATGCTTTGTAACGCCAGTTGTGACTACCGAGACACGACCGCGGCGCCGATGGTAGAGATAGCTGGCGAAGGCAATAAGCATGCCTACAACCGCGACCGAGCCACCAAAGGCCGTTGCCAGCGGCTTGGCGATCAGATTTGTACACCAAGCAATCATCACAAGAAGCGTCGTAAGAATACCAAGCCAGAAATTGACGGGAGAGCTTGCCCAATGGCTAGGTGACTCGGGAACTTCGGCGGGACCAGCCTGCTCCTCGACCGCATGTCGGCTCTCGACCAGCCCATCCACCGAGACCTCTAGCTGATCTCCCTGGTGCACCTCCAGCTTAGCCTGGCTCTGCCCATCGCCCCCAACAATCGTGCTCTGCTTCTCCAGCAGCTTCTTCAAGCGATAAGCCTTGTTCTGCCGGTAGCGCACAATATCCATCCCCAGGCAGGTCAGCGTAAACGCCCCCAGCAAGCCAAAGGCATACATATCGCCAAGAATATTGATATCGCCGTGTACCAGGAGAAGTACCACCATTGGAATTCCCGTCGCCAGGGTAATGGCATAGTGGGGCGTGTCACGCAGTTTGTTGCGCTGCAAAAGCGCCTCGGGAAAAAACTCCATGCGTGAGAGCGCCAGAAAGACATGATATGAGCCAATGATCGCCGTATTACTGGCGAAAATGAGGAGCGCGCCCGCGCTGATAGCGACCTCAGTCTGCAGAATAGGCCCGCCCCAGTGGCCAGCCAGGAGCGAGATGATCTGCGCCGAGCGCTCAGCATTGGCGGCATCATTGGGTAAGAGTAAGGTCGAAAGCATTGTCAGCAAGGGACTGGTCAGGCCTACTGTAAGCACAACGAGGAAGAGAGCCATTTTACCAACCATACGACGTGGTAACTTCATGTTGGGAGCAAGCTGCGAGATGCTCTCCAGTCCCGAAAAGGCCAGGAACGACCCCGCGTACCCAATCAAGATGGAGGTTGGCGTAATTGCTCGTCCGCTAAACATCTCGGGGAAGAGGCTCAAGAATTGCTGAAATGAGAGATGAGTAAAGACAGTTACCAGGATTGCCAGGTCACTTACGAAGGCAATGCAGGCACCCACCATACTCACCCGTGCGCTCTCGCTGATGCCCACCCAGTTCAGAATGCCCAGTAACACTAGCACAAGCAGCGTCAGCCAGACGGTAAGGCTAAAACCAAATACGCTCGTGCCTGTACCCAACATAGGAAAGACGACGCTGAGATACAAGATACCCGAGAGACTACTGATAGCTGCAGTAAGAAAGTAGTCAACCAGGATAAACATGCCACCCAGAGCTCCAAACCAGCGATTAAGCGCCTGGCTCGCCACCGTTACTACACCACCACCCTGGGGGAAGCGATAGGTCACCTCTACATATTTAAAGGTCAACAGGAGAAAGACCGACATCGTTAAGAAGACAAAAAAGCCCGCCAGTTTCCCAACAGTTGTATAGAGAATACCTGGCACATAGTAGATAGAGGTGCCAATATCGGCAAAGACGACCGCCCAACACAGGAGCGGCCCGAGCTGTTGTGTCTGCTTCTGCTGTTCCATACCTGCGTCCTCTTGCTCTCTCTTCTCACGGGGAAACATAGGGATATCTTTTACTTGTACAACGATACGTGGCGCGCTTGCGATGCGTCACAGTGGCTGCTATTGGCACGAAACAGTTGAGCCTGGCGTGACACTCTCCTGATAACAGGCTTCCCCACCTAGCAAACAGCGATTTGAACAGGAGAGAGAACATAGCATATACTACTTGCAAACGCATGTTATGGCACACACCCCTTACCCCGAAGATTCGCGCAGCGAGCTGAGGCTGAAACAACAGGAGCACACGCGCTTTTTCACGATTGGTATGCTAACGGCAGAGCTTTCCATGTTAGGAATACATGAAACATGTTTAGAAAGGGTCCTTATGACAGACCAGCAGCGAGCAAGTGATACCATGAAGCAAGAAGTGAAGAGTCCCTTTGGGGCACGAATAGGCATTGATCCCGAAATTAACACAACCGTTATTTCACTTACCTACACAGATAAAGACGACGCTACCCACAGCATGGAGGTAGGCATTACGCCTGAACTGGGTAGCAATTTGTTTCGCTTTCGCGTTGGAGCACTCGATCTTATCTACTATGAGAGTGAGCTCCTCAAACAAAAACAGTTTATTGGCAACTTTGTGCTCTGGCCTCTCCCCAATCGTGTACGCGACAAGCACTATAGTTATCAGGGAAAAAACTACTCGCTACAGGATGTAAAACGAGTCGAGACAGATAAAGCCCTGGTGCATGGCCTGGTCCTTGATCAGATCTGGCAATATGAGCAGCCCATCATTAAAGCCGATAGCGTTAGCGTCACCACCTACATTGAGCAGACGCCTGAGAGTCCCCACTTTGCGGCCTATCCCTTCCGCAGCCGTCTCTCACTGACCTATACTCTCACCCACCAGGGCATCGACATTACCTATAAAGTAGAGAACAAAGACACGCACGATCTCCCCTTTGGCTTTGCGCTCCACCCTTACTTCCCGATCCTTGACGGCGCACAAGAGACCTACGTTACGCTACCAACGGACGCAGTGATGGAGGCAGATGATGCTCTGCTGCCAACAGGCCGCATCTTCGAGGTGGGGAAACTCATGTACGCCATGTACGATCTGCGCCAGGGTCGTCCAGTCTCGTGTCTGAACCTGGACCATGTCTACACCCAGATCCATTCAGGCGAAGCAGCAATTATAGACTATAAGAAGCGTGGCTTGCAACTACGGATTACCGCCAGTGACGATTTTACGCATATCGTCATCTACGCGCCTCCAGGCGCCTCTTACCTCTGTGTCGAGCATCAGACCTGCTCAACTGATGCCATTAACCTGCACAACCAGGGCGAGCGCGAGCGTCAGATGGCGCATCTGCTTGAGGTTGCTCCTGGACAGAGCTATAGTGGGACACTTCACTATACACCCACCTTTAGCTAAACACTGGGCGATTGAGCCTCCATCCAGAATTTTGCGCCTGCGACGCTCAGAGGAGGCGTGAGGTGCCGGGCGGTCGCCTGGCACCTCACGCCTCTACACCTCCCTTTTTCGATATCCCCTATTGATGCTCTGTTTAGCGTTCCTCAAAGAGAATGGGCAGCGACTTTGCGCCATAGATGAAGGAGCTATGCACCGGCGGGAGCGGCAGATCGTGATTACGCTGCAGAGCATGCATACGCTCAAGCATAATGTTCAGGGCAATCTTTGTTTCCAGGCGTGCCAGCGGCGCCCCAAGACAGAAGTGAATGCCGTGGCCAAAGGAGACATGGCGATTGGGTGTACGCGTAATGTCAAATGTTCCAGGCTCAGGGAACTGTTCAGGATCGTGATTGGCGCACGCGACCCAGCCAATAACGAAATCGCCCGGGCGAATATGTCGATCACGCAGGATAATATCCTGGGTCGCGAAGCGTCCAATCCCTGTCACTGGCGAGCGATAGCGTAGGACTTCCTCAATTGCTGCGGGTATGAAGTCAGGCTCCCGCCGTAACCGATCCATAACTTCGGGATGCTCATCAAAACAGAGGATGGCATTGCCTATCAAGTTGGTCGTCGTAATATTGCCCGCGACCAGCAGGAGCGCACAGAAGCTAAGCAGCTCCTGTTCTGTTAGATACTCACCTTCGATCTGAGCGGCGATCAGCTCGCTAATAAGGTCATGACGCGGCTCACGCCTCCGTTGGGCGATGACCACGCGAAAGTAATCATAAATGGTATCCAGCGTCTTACGGAAGCGCTCACGCGCACGACGCTCATACTCCTCGCGCTCTTCGCTGGCAAACTCGCCATACTCGCCCATCACTAGTTCATCCGACCACTGCTTAAATTGCACACGATCCTCAGATGGAACCCCTAGTAGCTCCGCGATGACGATCACTGGCAAGGGGAAGGAGAGGTCAGCGATCACATCCATTCTGCCACGTTCGATCACATCATCAAGCAAACTCTGGGTAATCTCGGCAATACGTGGAGCAAGCTGAGCAAGCGTACGCGGTGTGAAGGCCTGAGAGACAAGCGAGCGCAACTGGCGATGACGCGGTGGGTCGGTATTGAGCATGCTCTGGAACTCATCAACACTACGTTCTGCGGCATATTTCACGCTATCAGATGAGAATAATTCATGCTGGTTCGCAATCAAATGCACAAGTTCATAGTCAAAGGCTTCCCAGAAACGTGCCGCATTATTATACATTAACGGGCCATGCTTCTCGCGCAAGGCCGTAAAACACGCATGCGGATAGAGAAGTTGATCCTGTAGGGAGCGCGGATCTAGAGAAGTTGCCTGGCGCCCTCTGTCTGTATGCTCCAAAGCGCTCTTTCCTTTCTGCGAACAGAAAACATAATCAGAGTCTGCCACCCCAGTCCACAACATCACAGCATCTATCTGTAGCGTAGCAAATTGCCCCAAATCTCGTAAAAAAACATACGTCATGGTGGTCCAGGTATCATAAATAGAGAGAACAAACCATGCACATACAGCGATCTTTTGAAGCAGTCTCTCATCTTTGCGGCGTCGTTAATGCAGGGAAGCGCTCTCGTAAAGGAGCCTTTTTGTCATGTTACGATCCCAGCTAGACACCATCCCCATGGGCGATATGAAAGATGTGCATCCTGAGTCGGCTGTGCGCGATCTTATCAAGCAAGCCCAGCGGCATGGTCCCATCTTCCAACTCCCCCTGCCCGATGGCACAAGGCGTATCGTTCTCTCTAGCTTTGCCCTCGTTGACGAGGTCTGCAACGATCAGTTTTTTGATAAACGCGTCTCTGTCAATGTTCGCAGCCTGCGTAGCGCTATTGGTAGCGGCCTCTTTTCCGCGGATACCAGTGACTCCAATTGGCGCAAGGCTCACACTATCCTTATGCCCAGTTTCAGCCTTCAGGCCATGCGCAACTACGTACCTATGATGGTCGATGCCGCAGAACAACTGATGGCCAAATGGGAGCACCTTAATCCTGAGGATCTCATTAATGTTCCCGATGATATGACCAGGGTCACTCTGGAGACAATTGGCCTCTGTGGCTTCAGCTACCATTTTCACGCCATCACTCGCGAGCAAATGCATCCATTCGTCGAGGCGATGGTGCATATCCTTAGCACGACCGCAGCAAGAGCGACACGTCCACCTATCGAAGAAAAGCTGCGCTTCCGCCAGCGCAGACAGCTTCAGGCCGACCTTGATCTCCTCTTATCGACCGCCGACCAGCTCGTGAGAGAGCGCAAGATGATGGGGACAGAGGGCCAGAAGTACAATGACTTGCTCAACGCCATGTTGAACGGAGTAGACAAACAAACAGGCGAGAAGCTCGACGATGTCAATATCCGCAATCAGATCATTACCTTCCTGATCGCGGGGCATGAAACGACCAGTGGGCTCCTCTCGTTCGCGACCTACTTCCTCTTACACCATCCAGATGTACTCAATCGCGCCTATGAAGAGGTCGACCGTGTCCTGGGCCGAGACACCAGGAAGACCCCCACATACGAACAGATTCACCAGCTTGTCTATATCAAGCAGATCCTCAAAGAGACGCTTCGCCTCTGCCCAACCGCGCCAATGTTTAATCGCTACCCCTATGAGGAGCGCCTTCTGGCAGGCAAATATCAGCTTCAACCCAGCGACACTATTACCGCGCTGACGCCTATGCTCCACCGTGATCGCAGCATCTGGGGCGACGACGCAGAGATCTTTAATCCCGACCACCATTTCAATCCAGAGGCAGAAAAGCAGCGTCCAGCCAATGCCTACAAGCCCTTTGGCACCGGGCAACGCGCCTGCATCGGACGCGAGTTCGCCCTCCAGGAGGCGACTCTCGTTCTGGGTATGATGCTCCAGCGCTTCTATCCTTACACCACCGGCATCTATCAGCTGAAGATTCGCGAGGCGCTAACCATTAAGCCCGCCGATTTCTATATGCGCGTCAGGCCGCGTACCGATATCGACCACATCATTATTACGCCTCTAGACGAGGATACCGTCAGTGATGCAGAGCCAGTCATGGTCGAGGCCACGCACCCCGAGCCAGAGATACCGCAAAAAATAGCCCAGAGGACGACCCTACTCGCGCTCTATGGCTCAAACACTGGCACAGCCGAGGAGATTGCGCATCGTATCGCGGAGGCTGGCAGCGCCCGTGGCTTTGAGGCCACTGTGGGCGAGCTAGACAACTATGTCGATAAGCTGCCTAAAGAGGGTCTCGTTGTGCTTGTTACCTCGTCCTACAATGGTATGCCTCCCGATAATGCCAGTGCATTTTGCCATTGGCTACAGAGCGGTCTCGCGCCAGATGCCCTTAAAGGAGTGAATTATACCATCTTTGGATGCGGCAACCATGAGTGGACGAGCACCTTCCAGGCCATTCCCAAGTTGCTGGATAGCGCGCTTGAACAGGCAGGGGCCAGGCGTGTCTATCAGCGGGGCGAGGGCGATGCCGCAGGTGATTTCGACGGGCAATTCCGCTCCTGGTACAATGGGCTATGGAACTCGGTCGCCCAGGCCCTCTCGCTCACACCACAGGAAGAGGTCAAACGCGAGTATAGGCCGCGCTATGATATCGAGATCATTCGCCGCCCACATCCCTATCCCTTCATCAACTCCTTTGGGGCGCAACCAATGACGATCCTGGAAAACAGGGAGTTGGTTCAACATCAACCGGATGCACTCAATGGCGACTCTACACGCCATCTCCAGATCTCGCTGCCTCCAAACATGCCCTATCGCACAGGCGACCACCTGGGCGTGCTGGCCAGCAATCCTGAAGAGCAGGTAACACGCATCGCGGACCATTTCCAGTTTGATCGCCAGACGATCATCCAGCTGCACGCCAATGATGAACGCAAGCCCGCCGCCCCAGTTGAGGAGCCCATTTCTGTCTATGATCTGCTTGCCAATTATATCGAACTCCAGGACGTCGCCACACGCACTCATATCGAGCGTATGCTTGAATATACCAGTGATGATAGTGAGCGAGCGCGCCTGGAAATGCTGGTTGGCTCAGGTCCAGAAAGTGAGGCGACCTACAAAAAAGAGGTGCTTGAGCAACGCAAATCGCTCATTGACCTGCTCGAAGAATATCCTTCGTGTACGATGCCGTTCAATGTCTTCCTGGACTGCCTGACACCTTTACGCCCCAGGTATTACTCCATCTCCTCGTCGCCTCTCCTCAAGCCAGACGAATGCAGCCTCTCCGTGGGAATTGTCCAGGGGCCAGCCTGGTCGGGACATGGCACTTTCGAGGGCGTCTGCACCAGCTACCTGCGCAATCAGCACGCTGGTGATATCGTCTATGCTTTTGTGCAGAACACTAATGGTCCCTTCCACCTCCCAGAGGACCCACGCACGCCCATTATTATGATCGCAGCAGGCACCGGGGTATCGCCCTTCCGTGGCTTCTTGCAGGAGCGAGGACGGCAAAAGCAAGCCGGGAAAGAGGTTGGACCAGCCCTGCTCTTCTTTGGCTGCCGCGATCCGCTGCACCTGCTTTATCCAGAGGAGATCAAACGCGGCGAAGACAATGGTATTGTCAAGGTATTCGCGGTCTACTCACGTGTAGCGTCACAACCCAGGGCCTACGTCCAGGATAAGGTGCTGGAACAGCAGGATGCCATCTGGATTCTGCTACAACAGGGGCCGTCACCTATGTGTGTGGCGATACTGCCCGTATGGTTCCCGCCATTGCCGAGAGCTATAAACAGCTCTACCAGGCAAAAACCGGCAAAAGCGGCCAGGAGGCCGATCAGTGGCTACAAGACATGAGTGCCCAGAACCGCTACCTGGTCGACATCTGGGGCACCAGTTAAGGTAAGGTCGCAAGTAGAAGAGGAGCGCTGGGGGCGATGCTATAGCAGCGCCCCCAGCGCTCCTCTTCTACTTACTTTATATCTAGAGGCTCTCTACGAGAGATTTAGCCGTTACGAGTCAGGTGGAAGGCTTCGGCGTAGATATAGCCGTGTGGCTCGCCCAGGGCGCTCGCGCCATCACGCAACATTCGCTCCAGGAACTCCAGGTTATGGCCTACCTGGCTCTCATGTGCGCGCAAGGCATCCAGTTTCGTATCCATGGTCTCAGTAATATCGACATAGTGATTTAAGATCGGCGCGGCGGTAATATAGATCTCTGAGACCTTATGTGGCTTTAGCCCCTCCTCAAATAATTCGGGGAAGTCCCAGGGATTCTGCGCAGCAGGATAGGCCGCCGCCAGAGCGGCCTCACCCGCCGCAAGGTGGTCTGGATGGTAGCGCGGGATAATCATGGTAGGCGCCCAGGAGCGCTCTGGCGACTGGCAGACGAGGCGCGAGGGGCGATACTGCCTGATCAGGCGCACAATCTCGCGACGTAGCTCCAGTGTTGGCTGCAACAGGCCATCAGGATAATCCAGGAAGATAACATCCTTCACACCTAGAATCTGGGCCGCCGCACGCTGTTCCAGTTTGCGTGTCTCCACCGTACGCTGGCGGGCAGCAGGGCTGAGGTCCTCAGCGTCATCGGGACCACCACCACTACAATCGGTGCAAATAACATAATAGACATCCCAGCCGTCGCGCGCCCAATTCGCGACCGTTCCTGCAATGCCAAATTCGGTATCGTCGGCATGCGCCACAACACATAGCGCCACTTTATTGAGTATTTGCTCACTCATTATGTTACAAATTCCTTTGAATCTAACTATCTCTATGCTTAAATTCCAGAGATATTATAATATATTCTTCGCGGCTCGCAGGCGCGAAGACGCTCTTGATAGCAGAAGGGACGCTGCATGTAGCCCACAGGCTCCAGGCAACGCCCCTCTTCATCAGCTCTAGCCTTACGCCAGTAACGTCTGGTTGCGATGCGGACCGACGCCCACGCTATGCAGGGGGACACCAGTCAATTCGGCCAGGCGATCCAGGTAGGCACGCGCATTGTAGGGGAGGCCCGTCAAAGACTGAATGCTGCTGGTCTGCTGCTGCCAGCCAGGAAGTACCTCGTAGACAGGCTCACATGCCTCATGAATTAATGGATCAGGAAGGTCGGTAATCAGCTCACCACGATAACGATAGCCAGTGCAGACGGGAATTTCGGCAAAGGTATCCAGTACATCTAGCTTGGTAATAGCCAGGCCTGTGCACCCATTAAGCTCGGTAACATAGCGTGTGACGACCGAATCAAACCAGCCAATACGTCGGGAGCGGCCCGTGGTCGCGCCAAACTCTCCGCCCAGTTCACGCAGGTGCGCGCCCAGCTCGTCCAGGAGCTCCGTTGGCATGGGACCCGTACCAACCTGAGAGCTATAGGCCTTGGCAACACCAATCACACGATTAATATAGCATGGAGGGATGCCCGCGCCCACCGCGGCTCCGCCAGCCGAGGGCGATGAACTGGTGACAAAGGGATAGGAGCCCCAGTCGATGTCTTTCATGACACTCAACTGGCCTTCGAGCATGATACGCTTCCCATCGTGCAAGGCGGCTCGCATCAAAGGGACCGTGTCTACGATGCGCGCTTTGAGCTGCTCGCCCCAGGTCAGGGCCTCAGCCACCAGTTGCTCCAGGTCAAACGGCTGTTCACCATAGACATTTGTCAACACTGCATTATGCCGGCGCAGGATAATCGCCAGCTTGTCGCGCAACACCTGCTCATGCTGCAAATCGCTGATGCGGATACCGATGCGACCTACTTTATCGGTGTACGCAGGGCCAATACCACGCCCGGTTGTATCTACACGATACGCTCCACGCGCCTGGTCCTCGACTTTGTCCAGCACTTTATGATAAGGCATGACGACGTGTGCTCGATCGGAGATCTTCACATTATCGATATTCACACCCTGAGAGGCGATCTCCTGCAACTCCTCAAGCATCGCGGGCGGATCGATGACGGTGCCGGTACCCAGAATGGAGAGACACTGGGGATTAAAGACACCCGAGGGCACCAGGTGCAGCTTGAATGTTCCGTACTCGTTGATCACGGTATGGCCAGCATTGCCGCCGCCCTGGAAGCGAACGCACATGTTCGCTTCTGTGCTCAGGAGATCAACAATCTTTCCCTTCCCCTCATCCCCCCATTGTGTACCAACTACAACAGTTACCGATGCAGTCATAATCTATTCGTGCTCCTTATCAATTAAAGCATTTCCGTGTTGACTTCTCGCCCGAGTTCGGATGAGAGATGCAGGGTTTGCGCGTCCAATCTGGTGACAGCAACCAGCCGCTCGGCGTCCGCCTGCGGCAGGAGGCGGCGACGTAAATGAACCAGGTGCGTGCCAAAGGCCGTCTCCAGCTCTTGTGAGAACTGCTCATAGATCGCGGCCAGATAGGCTTCATCTCGGATCAACTTCTCCACCACGCGTACCATGGTGCGGTTCTGTGTTACCACTCCGCTTGCCGGGGCATCCAAGGAGGCCACCAGGGCCTCTTGAAAATCGATTGCCAGCGCGACTACATGGCCGCCTACGACCTTTTCAGGAACCTCGTGCCGGTAGATGGTCGCAAAATCCGCGTCCACTTCACCAAAGAGATTCAAAATAATGACACAGCCACGATCACGCGCCGCACGCAAGACGCCCGAGAGACGCTCGACATCCTCAGCCCAGAGGCTGGCCGCGATTCGATGCTGCGCGCCCGCGATCAATTCGGTGAGGCGCGTCTCTATACGCTGGCGCTCCCGCAACTCCCAGAAGTGTCCAATGGTATCAGGCTGCTCCAGTGCTGAGAGCTGCTGCTCCAGGTCGTGACAACGCTGCGCCGTCTCCTGCTGAATGCGCTTGAGCAACTGCGCAGGCGGCACTGAAGCGTAACGCACCGGGTCAGGTGTAACAGCAATCACGCCCTCTTTAGTAACCAGTGTCTCCAACGCCTGGTAGGTATTGGCGCGCGGCAGTCCGGTCCCCTTACTTACTTCATAGCCCGTTGCATTGGGATATTGCAAAAGATAGATGTAGACCTGCGCCTCCGCTCCGGTAAAGCCCAGATACTTTAGCTCTTCAATCATCGCACCCACCGCAGTTCGCTCTCCCTTTCATCTTTAGTAGTAGTAGTAGCAACAACTACTACTATAATCGGTTCCCCGTCGATTTGTCAAGGGGGCACACCGCGAACAAAGCTAGCACGATCTACCGTTCTCTTCTATCGACCCGGCACACGATAAACTTTATCCATGTTGATAGTTAACCTCGACCACACAGAAAAGCCCCTGCCCTGTCTTGAGACAGGGCAGGGGCGCTAGAAGGGTAGGGGAAAAGGCCCTTCGTCTATGGCTCCGTTCCCCAGATGAGCTGGCCTTTATAGTAGGCCGTCACCTTCGTCCAGGCTGTATAACTTGTCGCCTGGCCGTATGAGTAATCATTGTTCTCGTTGTAATTGCTCCAATCGGTCTTGTTGAAGCGGTTCTGAATATCACCAGTGTTAGCGCCAGGGGCAAGCGTTCCCGCGCCCGAGGTAAAGCTAATTTCCAGGTAATAATCGGCGTTTGTACGCACCGGAGAGACGGCTACGAATCTAGCGCTGATATTGGAGCAACTAATCTGGGCATAGTCACACGAGTACGCCTGGGAGACATTGCTATCGCTGGTATACCAGTAGCGAACGGTGATATCGCTCAGATTAATGGTGTTGCTCCCTGTGTTGGCGACCTCCAGTCCCGGCCTGATCTGGTTGTCGGTGGGATTAGAGTCATTATTTTTGTAGTACACCTTTACAGAGGCCGAGCCAGGAGGCGGTGTGGGTGTGGGCGTAGTAGTTGTCGTTGGTGTGGGCGTCGGTGTACCGCCCCCACCAGAGCTCGCATCAAGCGGGAACTCAATCGGCGTAAGATAGGCCTGCTTCGTCTGGTTGACGGTCGTCCAGTCATCATTTAAGATGCCGCCTGTATCGCCGGAATTTGGATTCAAGCACCAGAACGTCCAGTTAATGCCGCTCGCACCTTTGCCCAGGTAGTTGGTCAATGCTGTGAGCCACTGCTGATCCGAGGTAGTCGCTAGCCTCGTACCAAACTCGCCCAGCCAGACGGGGGCAATGTTTTGCTTGATGAGATAGCCCCAATGCGTATCCCAGACACCAGGCAGATTGTTGGGATAGTTTGGAGCGCTAAACCAGGCCTGATTGTAGACACTTGCTGGATAGTCATGCGCGGAGTAGACGAGGCGATTAGCAACATTCAAGGTCACAGGATACTGCGCCGCTCCCTCGAGATTGCCTCCCCACCAGTAGCAGTCGCCACTGGCTTGACCACCCGGTCCAAAGCAGTCAACACCCTCTACAAAGATCAACCAGTTGGAGTTGACCGAGAGGATCGCGTTACCTGCCCGCTCGGCTGCGAGACGCCAATCCACGGTCTGGTCGCCACAGCCCCAACAGGCAGGCGAATGCGGCTCGTTGTGCAGATCTGCACCTATGACCATGGGATTCCCCTTGTAACGCTGGGCCAGCATCTGCCAGTCGGAGATCCAGCGTGATTCAGGATACGCGGAGGTATACCAGAGGGCCGATTGCGCGCCAGAATCTGGGCGATGCTGGTCCAGAATGGTCCGTAAGCCAATCTGGCTGGCATAGGCAATCACCTTGTCCATGATCTGGATACCACTTAAACCCTGTAAGTCGGGATTTTTATTGTAATCGATCCCGTTGGGGGTGCTCCCCGCGTCAAAGAGCTGGTTTGAATAGGGCAGGCGCAGGGTATTATACCCCAAGCCCTTGACCTGATCCAGCATATCCTTGTAGCTACGCGTCCAGAGTCCGTGGGGCGCATAGTTGGCCGTTTCCATGCCAAACCAGTTAATGCCCGCGATACGCACCGGCTGATTATTTGCATCTAAGATCTGTGATCCGTTGGTATGCCAGTAGCCCGTGCCGGCAGCCTGGGCTGTGGTGTGAGTCGTAAATTCCATAGTGAGACACGATATGAGCACTAATAACACAACTACTGGGAGAGTGAAACGTCCCTGTTGCCACCAACTGCGACGTTGGAGCATTTGCGCAGGCATAGACCTCCTCGCTTTCATAGCTTGCTTCCCTGCTTTGGAGATGCAAAATAGTTAACTCTCTTCTTGATATACCTTTTTATTTGGGAAAGAGTCAATTTCGGCGACGTGATTGATAAAAAACTGAATAGAAATCAGCAGGAAATATATCTTTACTCTACATCACAGCCCATTAGAAGAGGAGAGATACGCCTATACAATGTAAAAAAGTCCAAGAACAGACTAAAGAAGGTAGGGTGGCTTACTTGACAGCTATGAACAAATAACATACTGTAAAAGATAAGCGTATCTTCAGTGCTTTGCATCGCTAACGACATAGAGGTCGAAAATGAAGAAAGCAGCTACCCATCCCCTGCGTACCGCACGTACTCGCTACAATCTGACGATTGAACAACTGGCCCAGGAGACGAATATGAGTACAGCCACAATCTGGCGCGCGGAACATAATTATTCCATCAACGCGGAGTCACGTCGGCGTTTATGCACTTATTTTGGCTTGACCTCGCAAGAATTGGGATTGGCCATAACCCCTGAGCGCGGGCAAAAAAAATTACTGACGACCCGAGCCACTTCATCGTCGCCTGCACTAGCTCCTGCACACTTGCATGAGCTAGACCCTACTAACACCTCCCCCGGCACGAGGGGCACGCCACTCACACAACAGCCACGCCCATCGCGACGACACCCTTCCAGGAACAGACAGGGCTCTGGCTCATTCTTGGCGCGAGTCAGCTCTCCTCAGCCTTCGAACAGCAATGGACGCCCGAAACGCTCTTTGAATCACTACACATCGTCTCCCAAAGCCTACGCGGTATGCCCACATCCGTGCGCCTGGCGCTACAACACTATGGTATCGGTTCTCTACATCTCAAGGAGCATATGTCTGCCAGCGAATGTTTCCAATTGCAGGAATCCTTTACACATAGCGTCAACCAGGCCTGGCAATTCTCTCACGCCAGCCGGCCTGAACAGGTTCTTGCCGTTGGTCATGCTCTGCGTATGCTCCTGGACTATATCCATACCTTGCTCTCTCCACGCGTCCACGCCATCTTCTCGGCCTCAATCTACAACCTGATTGGCTCAGCCCTCCATCACCTGGATGCCAGCGAGGCTGAGGAACAAATGTATGCCCGAGCCTATGCCGCGGCCTCCGAGGCGCAAGACCCCTGGCACCAGGCTCAGAGCCGGAACTGGCAGGCGATTGCCGCCAACTTTGCGGGTCGCTACAGTCGCGCTATCCAGTATATCGAGGAGGCCTATCGCCTGATTGAAGAGCAGGAGGGTGAAGAGTTTCTCTGTTCCAAAGCACACTTACTGGCGAACTGGGCATACAACGCGGCTACCCTCCAGGACTATGCCATCGTCCAGGAGAAGCTTGAGATTTCGGGACAAATGCTCAAAGCCCTGACGCCTAATGATGAATTTGACACCGCGACCTGGCATCAAATAGCGGGCAACTGCACATTGATGAATGGACGCTACAACGAGGCCATTACCCATTTCGAACAATCTCTCGCTCAGTTTCCGGAACACTGGCGCTCACGACGCGCCCTGACCCTTATTCCTCTGGCGGAGGCCTATGCCAAAAAGCGCGAGAAAGAGGCCAGCCTGGTGATAGCCCAGGAAGCAGCCTCAGAGGTACATACGCTCTCCTCCAAAATGCTGATGAACCGCCTCCTCGAATACCAACATGTGCTCATCGAGGCCTTCCCCCGCGATCCAGGAGTGCGCAAGTTCATCACCCATGCCGCGCCCACGCGTTAATGGGTGGCCCGCTACAGGCGTACGCGGCTACTCCTCCAGGCCCCCAATAGCCGCGTACGCCTGTAGCGGGTCATGGGTTATTGGACAGCCCGCATATACCTCTGCTATGATACAGCCTGGTTCCTTGTGCAGGAATTTGGGAGGCATCATATCACTATGCAAGACACACATTTCATCGATAAATTAGCCCTTATCTATCTACAGGATGGAAAGCTCCTGGTGACACGCTCACAGGGGAAAGATATGTACTATCTGCCTGGCGGCAAGCGCGAGGCAGGGGAGAGCGATTATGCCGCACTCAGCCGCGAGGTACTAGAGGAACTGAATGTCTCGCTTGAGCCTGGGACAGAACACTACTTCGGCACCTTTGAGGCGCAGGCACACGGGAAAGCCGCCGGGACCCTCGTGCGCACAACCTGCTATAGCGCGAAGATCCAGGGAGAACCCCAGGCCAGTAGCGAGATCGAGGAAATTGCCTTTGTGGCATACACCGACCGCGCACGCTGCTCTACCGTGCTCCAACTCGTCCTCGACGACCTCCACGCCAAAGACCTGCTCGCCTAACACCCAACGCCAATCTAAAGAATATGGAGCATACTGGCAGTATGCTCCATATTCTTTAGATTTATAAATTTTATGCTGGGCGCACAATCACATTACGCGCATGCAGATATGCCTTCGCGTCGCGTACGCGATACTCGCCAAAGTGGAAGATAGAGGCAGCCAGGACGGCATCGGCCTCCCCTTCCGTTAAACCAGCATAGAGGTGCTCTAGCGTACCTACGCCGCCCGAGGCGATTACCGGAACGCTCACCGCGCTCGCGATCTTACGTGTCAATGCCAAATCATACCCCTGCTTGGTACCATCGCGATCCATACTTGTCAGCAAGATCTCGCCCGCGCCAAGCTCGACGCCATACTGCGCCCACTCCAGGGCATCCTTCCCGGTTGGCGTGCGCCCACCATGTACAAAGACCTCGTAGCCGCTGGGCATAGCGGAATTGGCACGCGCATCAATCGCCAGCACAATACACTGCGCGCCAAACTGCTCCGCTCCCGCGCGCAAAAGCTCAGGCTGCTGGACCGCGGCGGTGTTCAGCGAGGTCTTGTCGGCGCCGGCTCCCAGCGTGGCGCGGATATCTTCCACCGTGCGGATACCTCCACCCACGGTGACCGGAATAAAAACCTGCTCGGCGGTACGCCGCACCACATCGAGCATGGTCGCGCGTTGCTCATAGGAGGCGGTGATATCGAGGAAGACCACCTCGTCGGCCCCCTCGTCGTTATAGAAGGTCGCCAGGGCTACGGGATCGCCCGCGTCACGCAGGTTGATAAAGTTCACGCCTTTGACGACACGACCATTGGCGACGTCGAGGCAGGGAATAATACGCTTGGTCAACATAGCCTTTGATCACACTCCCTTCTCTAACTCGCGCGCCGCCTGCGCCAGGTCGACCGCGCCGGTATAAATAGCCTTGCCAACAATCGCGCCCTCTACGCCTGACTGTGCCAGTTCGCGCAGGTCCTCAAGTGAGCTGACTCCGCCCGAGGCGATCAGCGCGCTCTCGGACGCCTGTTGCATCTCGCGCAAGGCGGGCAGATTGGGGCCGCTCAGCGCGCCATCGCGCGCGATATCGGTGTACACAAAGCGCCGCACGCCCAACCTGGACAGTTCGCCGGCTAACGCTGTAGCGCGCACCTGCGAGGTCTCGTACCAGCCCGAGACGGCGACAAAGCCATCACGCGCATCCAGGCCAACCACGATTCGCTCTCCCCAGCGCGCAAGCGCCGCCTCCAGCAGCGCACGATCACGCAGCGCGACCGTGCCCAGAATAACACGCTCCACGCCCAGGGCCAGCACCTGCTCAATCTGCTCCAGGCTGCGCATGCCCCCCCCAACCTCGATCTGCAGCGTTGTCTCTCGCCGCATCCGCTGGATGAGATCAGTATTAACGGGGCGACCCTGGGCCGCGCCATCCAGATCAACGACATGCAACCAGCTCGCACCCGCCTCCTGCCAGCGCTGGGCGACCTGCACTGGATCACGGTCATAGGTCGTCACCTGCGCGTAGTCGCCCTGGTAGAGGCGTACACACAGGCCATCTTTGATATCAATCGCGGGAAGAATAATCATGCTCGCCTCGTCCAATCCACAAAGTTTTTCAACATACGCAGGCCAACCACGCCACTCTTCTCTGGGTGAAACTGCGTGCCCCAAACCTGCTCAGTGACGATGACGGTACAATAGGGCGAGCCATATTCGGTCACGCCTGCGACACCCGCCTGGTCACGTGGCTCCACATAATACGAATGCGCGAAATAGAAATATGCCTCGTTGGGGATGCCCGCGAAGATGGACAGGTCCTCACGCAGTGGCTGCACCTGGTTCCAGCCCATATGCGGAATCTTCGGACCATAAGGAATACGCCGCACCTCGCCTGGGAAGAGGCCTAAGCCCGCCGTCTCCCCTTCGTCATGGTGCTCAGAGAGAAGTTGCATGCCCAGGCAAATGCCTAAAAATGGCTTGCCCGCCTGCGTGGCTTCGCGAATGGCGTCATCCAGACCGCGCTCGCGCATACGCTTCATGGCCGAGCCTCCCGATCCAACACCAGGCAGGACGACGGCACGCGCACGCGAGACCACCGCCGCCTCGTCGGTGACACGTACCTCGCCCCCAACGTGCTCTAAGGCCTTGGCGATACTGTGAATATTGCCCGCTCCATAGTCAACAATGGCAATCATGAATAACACCTCTCCCTTCTAGCATTCCTGCTCAACCGTCTCCACCAACAGACGCGGCGAGAGTATCTCCGTCTCCTGCCCCAGCGACACAGCGTAGGTCAATCCCAGCCAGCCAATGAGCGGCGGTAGGCGCTGCCCATCAAAGAGGTTGATTGTCAGCAAGGGGCAGCAGAGCAGCGCAGAGTGCATGATCTCTTCCCAATTCTCCGGCAAGGCCCCCTGTGAAGAGAGCCAGGCGAGCAATGGTCTCAACAAATGCTCGCGCTTGGTCTGGAGGATGGCCTCGCGTACGGGTGGGAGCGTGAAATCATATGCGATCTCGATACAGCCTTCCTGCTCATCGACCTTCACCTGCAAAGAGCAGTCCGGCGCGATCTCCCGCGGGAAGTACATCCAGCTCGCGAAGATATTATGAAAGAGCGGCTTAATAACGTCCAGCAAGGGCGAGTGTCGACCAGCGAAAGCGGGATCGAAGTAAAGGTATTCGCGCCCCTCCTCCAGAAAGACGTTGCCAAAGTGGGCATCGCCATGCCCTACCACGGTCAGCCCGGCCTGGGCTGGCTGGAGCACGCTTTTGGCGCGCTCAATCAAATCACCCAGCGTCAGGCGCTGCATCTGCCCATTAATACACCAGCGATAGGTGCAGAGCTGCGCAAAGGTAATTTCACGCTCGGGCTGCGTAGGAAGCGGAAGGCTCTTCCCCTCGTAGAAGCTGGTCAGGCGTCCCCCGGTCAGGCGATACCAGAACAGCTGGTGAATGGGGGCCGCCTCGTGCTCCTCGGCACTCACCGGGGCCTCTGTCTCCTGGTAAATATGCAAGAGGCGCTCGCACTCCAGTTGCTCAGCGGCGACCAGTTGCTCGAAGGAGGCCTGGACTGGCTGCTCGGTCTCCAGAGCACGCATCATGTCGAACATTACCGGCCAGCGAATAACCGGGTAGATGACCATCTGCTGGCCGCTCCTGCGCAATGTGCGCACGGGCAAGACCACGTTATAGCCCGCCTCGTGCAGAAGCGTGGCGTTATAGTACTCCGCCAGAACCCCCTGGTCCTCTACATGTGTCTTAAAGAAGTACTCCTCGCCACCAACCCGATAGAAACCATTAAATGAATTGAGCGAGACGGCTTTGGGCGTAAGCTGAATGCTGTCGATACGCAGATCCATCTGAAGCGCGAACCAGCGTTGTAGGAGTTGCTCTGCTTTTTCACGCTCGTGAAATTGGAGCCGCTGGATCGTGCCCAGGTCATCGATCTGGCGCACCAGGGCAGGGACATGCGTCACATCCTCTAACAGAAAGTCGGGAGCGCTCTGTTCGAGCAGAATACGTGCTTCCTCAGTTCTGGCTCCGGTTTGGACCGCGAGACAGAAGGCATCTCCCGCGTGCGCCCCTCGCACATCACTGGTCGTATCTCCAACCACGAGAAAGCTGCCACGCGGCGGCAGGGGATCACCCGGCATATACTCTGGGAAGGCGGCGCGCAAGAAGGGGAAGGGATGCGGCTTGGCCAGGGTCAGGGGTCGTCCCTCTTCCCGCAGGCGCCGCTCTGCCTCCGCTACTTCGGTATGCGTCACAATATGCTCAGCACTAAAGAAAGTGAGCAGCCCATAGTTACGCAGGGGAGTGAGAGCCTCGAAGCCGCCACGCCCGGTGCAGATGCCCAGGGTATATCCCTGGGTATGCAAATCCTCAAGCGTTGCGCGCAACTGCTCAACTGGTAGAAGAGGCTGCTCAAAGTTGATGCAACCAATCTTGCCTGTCTGCCAGGGCGCTCGCCCATAATCCTGCGTGAAGAGCGCATCGCCCAGGTACCATTCCTGGAAGAGGTCACGGCAGAACTTCCAGGAGGGGCTATAATGCCCAAGTCCTCCCTCGCTCTCGACATGCAAAGCCTGGCGAGCCAGGATATCCAGGCGTGCCAGCAGATCAAAGCCTGTATAACCAGCGAGCGTGGGATTGGTGAGCGGTCGTAGGCGCTCAGGGTCTACCTGGGGACGGGCCTGGGCCAGTTGCCCGCGTAAGCGCGCATTCCAGGCGGCATCTTCGACACGCGGTGGCCAGAGGGCGGCGTGGTCGCTCACCTGGGCAAGCACATCGATCAAGTAGAGGCAGAAAGCGGCATAGCAGGTATCCCAGTTTGAGTTGACGGCTCGCGCCTTTAAGCCCTGAATCAAGGCCTCAGGAAAGACCGCCTCGCTCCAGGCGCGGCACTCCTCGACTGTCCGGGGTGGCGTGTACTCCGAACGTCCATTCACATTCCAGTAGCGCGGGCTATAGAGCAGTTCATGCAAGACCAGGCCCGCCGTCGTCCAGTACATCTCCTCGCTGGTAATCACACCATCCAGATCAAAAATCACTGTTTTTTTCAAGATAACCTCTTCAGCCTTTCCCTGAGTGCACGCGCATTCACGGATTCCTGCGCGAAGCGATAGGTCAGCGGCGTCACGTTGATATGCGTGGCTCCGGCCTGGCGCAGTACCGCCACCGTCTCCAGCAATTGAGGCGCTGCCTCACCGACTTTGGCCACACCCGAGAGCGTGTACTGGTCAGGGGCCGACTCACCATCCAGCTCTGAATTGACCATACGGAACTCGATTCCGGCCCCCATGGCCTTCAGGCGCTGGTTGAGCCGTCCACAGGCATCGCGCATCCCCTCAAAGCTCTCTGCGCGCATATAGGCGGTTAGCAGTGAGCGGTTGCGCGCCTGGTTGCGCGCATCGATCAGCTCCAGGACCGTCTCTGTCAGCTTAAGCGCGAGTGGATGCTGCTTGAGGAGACGCGCATTGCCCATCAAGCAGGCCTGAGAGCGCAGGATCACGCCATCGTCCAGCAGCTTGAGATGGTTCTCGCGTAGGGTCGTGCCCGTCTCGGTCAGGTCCGCGATCAGGTCGGCAGTGTCGGTCAGCGGAGCGGCCTCTAGCGCGCCATGCGGCGAAAATATCTTGCAGTGCGTAATATTATGTCGCCGCAGAAACTGCGAGGTCAGCACGGGATACTTGGTGGCGATACGCAGTCCCCGCCCTCGATGTGTGCGATAATACCCCGATAAGTGCCAGAGATCCGCGCAGGAGCTGACATCAATCCAGGTCTCCGGCACAGCCAGGACGAGGCGGCAGCTCCCATACCCCAGGTCGCGCATGAGCACCAGCAGGTCTTCATCCAGGTGGTCCTCTTCGGCCAGGTCATCACCGTAGCCTCGATGTTCCGCCAGGATATCATAGCCCGAGACACCCAGGGTCGCGTCGCCACTCTGGACCAGGGCCGGTATATCGGCGGCCCGCTGGAAGACAACCTCCAGGTCAGGCATACTTTTGATGCGCGCCAGGTATTGACGCGGATTACTACGGCTGACCTTCAGGCCGCACTCGGCAAGAAATGACATAGTCGCGCCCTCCAGGGCTCCCTTCCCTGGCAAGGCTAAACGCACTCGTTCCTGGGCACTCATACCAACTGCTCCTTCTGCTCTTCACCAAAATCTGCTACCAGGCCATTGGCAAGCTCGCCAAATGGAAGACGCCACTCGACGCTTGTCTCTAGATTGCGTACCGTTACCTCGTTCTGCCTGGCTTCATCCTCGCCCACAATCAGCGCCAGGGGGATCTGCTTCTTAACAGCTTGCTTCAATCCCGCGCCGACACCATGCCCGCTGATATCCACCTCTACGGGCTGACCCGCCTCGCGTGCGGCTCGCGCCACGCGAAGGGCATAGGGAAATTCATTCGCGCTGACTGGAATCACCAGGGCCTGTGTCTGATTTAACACTGGTAGCGTGGCCTGGGGAATGTGCGCGAGTAAGCGCTCAAGGCCAATGGCGAAGCCACAGGCCGCGATATCGCGCGAGCTGCCTACGGCTCGCATGAGGCGATCATAGCGCCCTCCACCACAGAGCTGAGCATCGAAGCCATCAGCCTCCTGCGCGTGAATCTCGAAGACCAGGCCCGTATAATAGCTCACACCACGTCCTAGTGAGAGGTTCAGCAGGATCTGCTCACTCGGCACACCACACTGCTCAACAACGGCCACCAGTTGGCGCAACTCGTTGAGGGGGGCGGTGTCGAGGCCATAGCGTTCTAGCAGTTCTGCCACTGCCTCAAAGACGGCTGGAGGAGGACCCGAGACGGCATGCAGCTCACGCAAAAACTCCAGTGCGTTCAGGATCTGTCGCCGCTGCTCATTGCGCCCCATTTTCCACAAGAAGCGCTCCACGACCTCGCGCCGTACGTCGTCATCGCCAAAGGAGATGCTGATACCGCTCAAGAGCGACGAGATATAGCGTGCATCTACTCCACTCAAGACCGTGGCTGGCGGCGAAACTTCTGACGCCATCTTGTTCAAGGCTTGGTCCGCGGGATAGAGGCGCTCCAGCCGCTCTTGCGCCAGGCGCTCCCCCTCCTCCGACCGACTGATCTGTTCCATCAGGCCAAGCAAGAGGCGGGCCGCGTGATCATCGAGGTGCAGGCGGTTGATGAAGCCGCTCGCGACGCCCACATGCCCCAGTTCCAGGCGATAACGTGAGATCCCTAGATCGTGGAGAACCTCGCATGCCAGCTGGATCATCTCAGCATCCGCGGCCGCTGGTTGACCACCAAAGATTTCAATGCCAAGCTGCGTATGCTGCCGATAACGGCTGCGTCCCGGAGCCTCATAGCGAAAAATGGGGCCAGCGTACTGAAAACGCTGCGGCAGCCCCTGCTGCTGATAATGGTCCAGGTACAAACGGCAGATGGAGGCGGTATATTCTGGGCGCAGGCAGAGGTCGCGTTGATGGATACGAAAGGCGTAGAGGTTCTGCCATAGCTCCTGACCAAAGCTGGCATGAAAGAGGTCGCTATGCTCTAGCACGGGGGAATCGACATGGGCATAGCCCGCGTGCTCTAACAGCTTGCTCACCTTCTCGCTTACCCACTGCTGTTGCTGATAGACCTCTGGTAAAAGGTCGTACATACCTCGCAATCGCTCAACGCGCTTCTTCATGGAACGTCCTCTCCACTGTTACAGTCACATTTCCTGCGTAATGCAGGCGGCAATAAACGCATGTCCCCGTTAGCGTTTGGAAAGACTCTGCCCTTTCCAGATGTCAACGCTGACGGGGACAACTCTCTTGTTCTCTGCTATGTAGTATAAAACATATTTGCTGACTTGCGGTGAAGCCATGCGTCTAAAGTACTTCTCACGCCTACGGCGCTCGCCTGATAGTGAGTGTGGTACGTGCTTGTGGCCTGCGGCCACAAGCACGTACCACACTCACTATCCCCCAATTTTTAGCGGATAATCATCGTACCCGCGCCCTGGTCTGTGCAGAGTTCGCGTAGGAGCACATGCGGCTCGCGACCATCCACGATATGCACACGCGGCACTGCCGCCAGCGCATCCAGGCAGGCCGAAACCTTGGGGATCATGCCACCGCTGATCACGCCCTCGTCGATCAAGCGGCGAGCCTCGGCATCGCTCAATTCGGAAATCAAGGTTCCATCGGCGCGACAGATGCCGACCACGTTACTCAAAAAGATCAGCTTCTCCGCGTTTAACGCGCCCGCCAGGTGCGCGGCGACCAGGTCCGCGTTAATATTGAGGCAGGTGCCATCTGGTCCCTGACCTAGTGGCGCGATCACCGGAATAAAGCCCTGCTCCAGCAAGGTATGCACAGATGAGGAATCAATCGACTCCACCTCACCCACAAAGCCCAGGCGCTCATCTAACATACGTGCCTGTACCATATTGCCATCTGTCCCGCACAGGCCAACCGCATTAGCTCCCAACTGCGAGAGCATCAGTACCAGGCGCTGATTGACCTGCCCGCGCAACACCATGCGTACCACCTCTAAGGTCTCCGCGTCGGTGACGCGCATACCATCCAGGAAACGCGTCGGAATACTGAGCTTCGTCAACCAGTCATTAATATAGGGTCCACCACCATGCACCAGTACAGGAAGCGCGCCCAGTTGATGCAGCCAGACGATATCCTGCAATACCTCTTGCTGATGCTCCAGCATACTGCCACCAAGCTTAAACACCAGGATTTTGCCTTTAAGGTAGTTAATATAATTAATTGCTTCGCTTAACACTCTGGCTATAAGATGTTGATCATTGATAATTTCACCATCTGGTGTGCGTTCAAACGCTATTGTCATCGTTCCTATGTTCCTCCTCACTCTACATCATATGCTCCGAGGCTCGCGGGTTACACACAACAGTAGAGGGATCACATTGCATACATTTTTTCAGACTAGGGATTGACACCAGCCCCTGCCAGACCCAGACTCTCGGGCCAACCAAGCATACAGTTCGCGTTCTGAATAGCCTGACCCACCGCGCCTTTAACCAGGTTATCGGTGCAGGACATTACAATCAGGCGTCCCGTTCGGGCATCAAGCGTTGGATAGATAAAACAATGATTGCTGCCATAGGCCCACTTGGTATGAGGTGGCTGATCCACTACATGCACAAAAGGCTCGCCTGCATAATACTCGCGATACAACTCTACGATAGCCTTTGACGAGAGGCTCTCTACAGCACCTGGCGCAAGCGTGGCATAGCAAGTCGCCAGGATGCCCCGCGTCATGGGTACCAGGTGCGGCAGGAATGTCATGCGGATATCGGAGAGTGCATGTCCGCCATCCCTGGCAGCAGCGAGCAACTCTTGCTTGATCTCGGGCATATGCCGATGACCGCCTACACTATAGGGACTCATATCTTCGTTCGCCTCGGCAAAATGTGTCCCCAGCGTCAAGCCACGGCCCGCGCCACTAATGCCCGTTTTTGAGTCCACGATGACGTCTGGCTCTACAATGCCCCGGGCAAAAGCGGGTAGCAGGGCAAGAATGGCGGTGGTTGAGTGGCAACCGGGACTGGCGACGAGGCTAGCCCCTGCGATCCGCTCACGATAGCGCTCACAGAGACCAAAGACCGCGCTTTCGAGCAAGGCTGGAGCAGGATGGGTATGCTTATACCATTCTTCATACACCGCTACATCATGCAGGCGGAAGTCCGCTGAGAGATCGATGACCTTTGTACCGCGCTCAAGCAGACGTACGACCGCCTCTGCGGCGGCGGCATGAGGCAAGCAGACAAACGCCAGGTCTGTCTGTGCTGGCTCCTCCGCGATCACCATCGTTGGGTCAATCGCGGTCGTGGCTGCAAGCGCTTGCAGTTGTGGGAAGACATCTGCCAGCGTCTTGCCCGCCAGGCTGCGTGCGGTGACAGAGGTAACCTTTAATTGAGGATGCTGCGCAAGCAGGCGCAAGAGTTCCAGGCCGGTATAACTAGTAACGTTAATAATAGCGGTAGAAATCATTATCTGGCCCCCAAGAGTTAAGATATTGGAACAAAAAAAACCCTCATCCCTATCATTTGATACAGGGACGAGAGCTACAGCCTGGCTCCCGCGGTGCCACCCAGTTTGCCTTTCCTCAATTGAGAGTAAAGACCACTCATTTCGACTCAAAAACTTACGTGTGAGCCGCACACCCGGCATACTTATCGTCTCGAGACGATTTTCTTCCGCCAGCCGCTCGCGGACGCGTTCTGAGGGCTACTCCATTCCGACCTTGCACTGGACGTCGGATCGCTGTCTGGCTCGGCACCTCATACTTCTTCCGGTCATCACGGGCAAAAAACACTATACTACTGAGAGAATACGAGGATCTTCAGTTTATGTTCTATTATGACCAAGAATAACAGCCAGGGGTGGCAATGTCAACCAACTTTTCCCCCACCAGGAACTCTGGTGCGCCAAAAGCCGAAAAAGTGGCCGAAATACACACATATGTGCTCTCGGTAGTGTTTATGCTATCCAAAGGGCTCTCTTCTTGCTCTTATGATTAGCATAGCATACAATAAAAACAGTTTTATTGGTATTCCACTCTTCTCTTGGCAGAACATTG
Source organism: Ktedonobacter robiniae (assembly GCF_016587375.1). GTDB lineage: Bacteria > Chloroflexota > Ktedonobacteria > Ktedonobacterales > Ktedonobacteraceae > Ktedonobacter > Ktedonobacter robiniae. The sequence continues at coordinate 4,712,795 of NZ_BNJG01000001.1, read as the reverse complement.
CAAAAGTCCTATTTCAGCAAACATAGCACTCCACATACTTCGCATAAAAAAACTAAAAACCAATATGGCAGGGAAGATTATGGCTGAGAAGACAGATCATTTCATCGGTACAAAACTTGGAAATTACACTCTGGAGCGTCTCCTGGGCAGGGGAGGCATGGGAGCGGTCTACCTCGCGCAACAACAACTCCCCGCTCGCAAAGTCGCGGTCAAGATTCTTCAGCCACCTGGCTCAACAGATTCCGAACACTACATACAATTTCTCCAGCGCTTTCGCCGCGAGGCTAACATTGTTGCGCGCCTGGAGCACGTTAATATCACCCCTATCTATGAATACGGTGAGCAAGAGCATTTTGCCTATCTCGTCATGCCCTACTTCAGCGGCGGAAGTCTGCGCGATCTCCTGGCACGTGAGGGGCGCCTGCCGCTCAATACCGTACTCACCTATGGCAACCAGGCAGCCTCAGCCCTTGACTACGCTCATTCTCAAGGTATTCTGCATCGCGATCTCAAGCCATCCAATCTCTTGCTGCACGCCGATGGTCGCCTGGTACTGGCTGACTTTGGCATTGCTCGCATCCTCCAGGATCAACCGGGCACAATGCCCACGCTGACAACCACAGGTATGCTGCCAGGGACGCCTGAATATATGGCGCCCGAAATGATGCTGGGAGAAGAGATAAATCACCTGGCCGATATCTACGAATTTGGGATCGTGCTCTTTCAGCTCTTGAGTGGGCGTCTCCCTTACCCTGGCACAACGCTCTATGCCCTGGCGATGAGTCATGTTCAGCAACCACTCCCCTCACTACACCAGTTGCGTCCCGAGTTCCCCCAGGTTTACGATGAAATTCTGCAAAAGGCATGTGCTAAGCAGCGCGAGGAGCGCTATCAATCGGCACAAGCTCTCATGCGTGACCTGCACCAGGCCGCGATCTCCCCAGGCACATTCAAGCTGGTAGAACCTCCTACTGAGATTTCTGCACACAGTACTGAGGCACCTGCATTCTCTAACGCCTCAGCGCAACCAGTACCTCCACCCTTTGCCGCGCCCGAAGTCCAGCAACCACCAGTGCAGCCGCGGTGGCAACCCCAGCCAGAATCAGCTTCTCACCGGCCTAACAACAGGCAGGATACGCCCGCCACCTATGCTCCCTACGCGGTAGGGAGCCGTCAGACACAACCACAACCGCATCCTTATACACCTGCATATTATGCACCACAGGCAACGCGGAGACGCTCCCCCTGGACCATCGGGCTCACTATGATAATCATTCTTCTTCTCCTTGGGGGTAGCGTTGTCTTTGCACAGCAACTCCTCACCAGAAACAGCCCTGCGTCCTCGCCGACAGCGACATCCGTTTCTGGACATACGACGGCAACAACCTCCAGGGGAGCACAATATACACCTTCCACGACAAGCACCTCCGCGCCTGCCACAAAGACACCAGATACATCTCAGGTTCCGCATGGAGCACACCTCTATCAAGCAATGGGTGTGGGTCAGAGCTGTGATCATAATGGGGGGACCTGGAGTGATTACAATGGCGTCGGCATCACCTGTTCCGGCAACCAGACGGTGATTCGCAACACAGCCTCAACGGCACAGCTTCAAGGCACCTTTCTCAGCAAGATACAGGGGCAGGCCTATACATCCAACTACGTTGTCGAGGCCCAATTACAACAAGCTAACACCTCCAGCAGCGACTTCGGCCTCTACTTCCGCAATCAACCTGGACAGCAATCAGGTGTCTACACGCTTCTTGTCCACCCTGATGGCACCTGGAACACCTATGTGTACGACAACAACACAGGCGCACCGACGAAGCTAGCGGGTGGCAATCTTGGCAATGCCCATGCCGCCATCCTCCTCGCGGTTATCGCCAATGGTCAGTCATTCGCTTTCTATGCCAACGGGCACAAATTGGGAGAGATAACAGATACCACCTATGCTCAGGGAACCGCTGGCATCGCAGTCGATAAAGGTGCAAGCATCACCGTACAGAGCTTTACGCTCTACCAGGTCTAATCATCCTTACGCATTTCGATAACAAGAAACATATCTGAGCCGGGTAGATAGCCCGTATTGGCCAATCTTCATGCATCACTCTACAAGGCTAGTATTCACCTATACATGCACGATAGAGGAGGTCTCCACCTACCTATTTACAGAAAAAGGCCTGGAAAACTTTCCTTATTGCTGGACATATACTATAATGAGTGCCGGATACGTCACAGGTATCAGCTTTTCTTACGTATTTCCGTACTTCTTCGCTACTTTCCTGGCTTTTCTCAGCAGAAGTGGTTATAGTAGTAGGGTACATGTGTGCGCACAGGCTAGCCAGGTTGGATGATGAGCATAAGTACGAGTAGACTCAGTGGTAGTGGGGTCAACAGCAAACAATAGTACAAAGTACATGATTTAAAAACACATTTGCCTTACCCAGACATAAAATACATTTAAATGCATTTACATATCAGCAGCAGCAAGCTTATTTTCTGAGAGGACATTACGAGCGTGATCTTAGATACAAATGATCTGATAGGCAAAACGCTCGGAACATGCACAATCCGACGCCTTATTGGACGAGGTGGCATGGGCGCAGTCTATCTAGCACAACAGAGCCGTCCACGACGCACTGTCGCCGTGAAGGTACTCCTGCCCAATACGCTTATGGACAAGCGACCCCGAGAAGAATTCCTCGCACGCTTCCGGCGAGAGGCCGATTCTATCGCGGCCCTCGACCATATTAATATTTTACCGCTCTACGAATATGGCGAGCAGGAGGATATGGCCTACCTGGTTATGCCTCACGTCACAGGAGGGACCCTGCGCGACCTGCTCGAAGAACGAGGCATCCTCCCCTTTGATGAGGTCGCGCGCATTATCGAGCAGGCTGCCGACGCACTTGAGGCCGCTCATAAACAAGGTATTATCCATCGTGACCTCAAACCAGCCAATATTCTCTTCCATGCCGATGGCCGGGTACTCCTGGCCGATTTTGGCCTGGCCAAAGTTGTACGCGACCTACACGAAAGTGGCGTAAAGGGGCGCTCCAGTCAGGAGGGCTTGACCAGCGCCGGCACAATCGTTGGCACCCCTGAATATCTCTCGCCCGAACAGGGCACCGGCAAAGATGTCGATCACCGTACCGACATCTACTCCCTTGGCGTGATGATCTACCAGATGCTGGGAGGACAGGTCCCCTTCACTGGCACTTCCCCAGTCGCGATTGCCATCAAACACACGCTTGAGACTCCTCCCTCTCTCTCCGCCCTCAATCCCCAGGTCACCCCTGAGATCGAGGGTATCGTCATGAAGGCGCTAGCAAAAAATCCTGCCGAACGCTACAATAGCGCGAGCGAGTTAGCCCGGATTCTCAAGGCCACGCTTACTACTCCTTCGCAAGCAGGAATGCTGTCACAGCGTACACCACTCATCACTGAGGCACAGACTGTCTTTGTCACGTTACCCGATCAGGGCACACCCAACACCGAAGAGCACCTTGAGGGCAAACACCCTCAGCCCGTCATTGAGCATGATGCGGTTACTCAGCTAGAAAATACGCCAACGACAATTTACAACGCCTCGACAGAGGCCGCACCACGCGTTGTTGCCCAGGTTGAAAGCAAACACGACGAACCAGCGCCTCCTATGCCAGCCAAAGTGGAGGTGGCACCCAGGCCCCAGCCCGTCATTGAACAGGTACCGGCCTCTCCCCAGATGAGAGAGCCGCGTACCAACGCACCGCTGAGTCCGCCACCATTCTCGCCCATGCCCCAGCCCTCACCTCAGCCTGGACCCCAGGGTCCTCGTGCGCGTCGCCAGCCACTGGCAGTCGCACTTGGAGGAGCGCTCCTGGTGCTTTTGATCATCATCGGCTCGGTTGCCTCCTATCAGCATTTTGCTGGCGGCCAAACAGCCTCCAATGCACCAACAGCCCAGCCCACGCATGACGTGACGTTGACAAACAAGTCGACGCCTACCGCGACCGCGACCCCCAGACCACTTTCGTTACCAGGAGCAAAGGTCTCCGCTGGAAACCGTGTCTATGGGACCGATCTACCTGGAAAGTCATGCGATAAACATGGAGGCACCTGGAACGAAATCAATCTCACCGTGACCTGTCATGACACTAACGTTGAACTCAGCAGCAATGGTGGCACAGGCGTCCTCCTCCTGACAGGTCTGCCATCAGGTCAGACCTTCCCGAGCAATTATATTATCCAGGTTCAGATCGAGAGCGCCAGCGGTGACTACGGCATTCTCTACCGCAACCTGCCCGATAGCAAGACGTCAAATGTCTTTATTCTCTCGACAGGCAACTGGCATAGCGACAACTATGATCCCTCCTCCTGGCAAAGCCAGGGACAACTCGCCTCGGGTCCAACACAGGGCGATACTACCAAGGCACACACCGTGGATGTTCAGGTGCTGGGGACAAGCTATACCTATACCGTGGATGGAACGTATTGGGGGAATGCCAACAACGGAACGAGTACGAATGCCGCAATTGGCATTCTTGTCACTCCCGGCTCGCACGTTACCCTGAAAAACTTGCAGGTCTTCGCCGCCTAATAAGAAGGGAGCGCTACTGACGTACGCGCCTACACTGGGGTGCGAATACCTGCCCCGAACGTGTAGGCACGTACGTCAGTAGCGCTCCCTTCTATGACTCCAGGCCTATCGCGGCTCCATGGCGTCCACGATACTCTCTTCATCGTCGCGCTGCACGGAGTCAGGGAACCAGTTACGCACTCGCTGTTCCGGTAAGACCGCTTTCACCTGGCGCAGTAAGATTGACTTCTCCCCCTCGGTCGCGCTCTCCTCGCTCTTTTCGGGAGGGCATTTTTGTAGTTCGCGCGAAATGTTATTTAAAGCAGCCTGAAGGCTTCGGAGCGTATTGAGCGACTCTGCTGAGGTGCTAATGCCCTCCTGCTGCGCCCTCTGAAGACTCTCACGCATATTTTTTACTTCATTGGTCAGGTGATCGTGAAGCGTACGGAGCTGGCTACAGCGATCAGAATTATGAGTCATGGATTCCCTCGCAATCGCTTGAAAATCATCGCTTGATTGACAAAATAGTCAGAACAAAGACTATCCTACCGCCTTTATACACCACAAAGCACCTAGTATGCAATGTGCATATGTGTTAACGGTCCTTTTATCTCACTAGCTCCTAGCCCGAAACGTAGGTTTTTCATATAAACATGCTCCCTCTCATTAACGATGAGAGGGAGCATGTTTGCGTCATACAACGGCTTGCTAACTACAACTAGCTTAGGCGACCGTTTTATTGGTGTATACAGATGTGAGATTATCAACGGGCGTAATCAATTTCTCCGCGACCAGGAATTGTTCCATAGACTGCCAGGTGGCATCATCATTATTGCCCAGTTTGCCATCCCCCTGGTAGATAGGAATCGTAGCCTTTAACACTGCACGCGCCTGCGTGGTATTCATGCCGGGGATATAGCTCTGACTCACCTGCAAGGCCTCGTCAGGGTTGGCAATTACGTCACGTAGCCCCTTGAGTGTGGCCTGCACAAAGCTGCGCACCATGGCTGGCTGCTGCTGATAGATCTCCTCGGGCGCGATAATGCCGTTTGAGACAATGGGCTGATAATCGGAGATCGGGAAGGTACGCACCTTGAGACCATGCTGCTCCAGTTGCAGCGGCTCGTTGTTCGAGTAGCCCATCACGGCATCCACACGATGCGCCAACAGCGCGGGCACCTGGGTAAAGCCAATCGATTGGATCTTGACATCCGAGGTTGAGAGATGCGCTTTGTAGAGGAAGGCCAGCAGCGCCGTATAGGTCGAGCCATAGGCTCCAGGAACGCCGATGGTATGCCCCTTCAGATCGCTCAGGCTCTTAATCGAGGAGTCTGCGGGTACGATCAAGCTGACCGGATATTTCTGGAAGATCGTGGCGACATCTAGCGCTTTGATCTGCTTGTTGCTATTACGCGCGGTCAAAAGCTCATCGCCACCAGCGAAGACAAATGTATTTTTCCCGGCGACCATTGAGCCAATCAAGTCAGGCACAATCCCGTGGTGGAAGGTGACATCCAGCCCTGCCTGGCTATAATAGCCCTTTGACTTTGCCACGTAAAACGGCGCGAACTGAATATCAGGGACATAACCCAGGCCAATCGAGATCGCCTGTTTTCCCTGCAAGGATGAATTAGAACTTGTATTTGTAGTGGACGTTCCCCCGCATGCCGTTATCAACAGCATAAATAGCAGCGAAAGAATGCCGAACGTTGCCACAGTTGAAGAACGATGACGTGCAGACATCGTGGATTACTCCATTCTCCCTAAAAATCTTTTAAAGTCTGATTACAACTGGCTTAGTAAACCACTTGAGCCAGCTTACCAAGCAACCAGGTGCTACTATAGAACAAGACCGCCAGAGCCGCCAGTACCACAAGCGTGGCGAACATGAGCGGTGTATTATATTGATTCTTTGCCACCAGGAGCAACGATCCCAAACCCTGGTCTCCTCCCTGGACAAATTCACCCACGAGCGCCCCCATGACGGAGAGCGTCAATCCCGTACGCACGCCCGCAATAATCGAGGGCAGCGCCAGGGGAAACTCGATATGCGCAAACATGGCCCAACCAGCAGCTCCCTCCACACGCGCCGCATCTGTCAGCGCGCGATCTATCGTCTGCACCCCCAGCATGGTATTTACCACCATGGGAAAGATAACCACGAGCGCGCAGACATACATGTTGGGGACCCAGCCATAGCCCAACCATAAGACCAGCAACGGCGCGATCACGACCACTGGAATGGCCTGGCCCGCCGCCAGGTAAGGATGAATGGCCGCGGCAAGCACACGCGACTTAGTCAGGGCATATCCTAGCGGCAAAGCAAGCGCCAGCGCCAGAAGAAAGCCTACCACGCTCTCCTGCACTGTAACCCAAAGATTGCTGAGATATATTCCCGAGCTAAAGCCGCTGCTCAAGCTATCCAAGACATCGGCTGGCGCAGGCAAGAACAGAGTGTTGACATGCCCATAGGCGCTGCTCACAAACCAGCCAATTAGCAGGGCCACAGCCAGGATCAGGGGGGAATAACCGATAGCATCCAGGTAAAATTGCGCCTGGGCACCTGGAAGGCGCGGCTAGCACTTCGTCGCGCTTGCGCCTCACTCCGCACAGCCGCTGCCTCGTGCTCAGGCAGCACAGCGTGCTGGTGCGTAGAAGTTGTCATGCTCATGAACATCCCTCGATAGCTCTACTGACAGGCCTCAGCCAGAACAAGGCATAGAGATCCGTCAATTCAACTGATTCGGGGAGGCATTGGGGGAGAGCAGTAACGACCATATAGAACATAGCCCGCATGCATCACAGATATGCGTGATAACTACGCCACTCACCAACCTTTAATAGTTCTTCTTCCGAAATCCAACATCACTCACGTGACTAGCGCTCCGCGCTCAGGCTTTCAGATCAGCAGATATTGGTTGGATAAGTAGAAACTGGTCCTTATAGAAACCTTCTCCCATCCGGACTATACCGTCGGCTTCGGATTCGCACCGAATCAATCACGCCAGACATTTCCATGCCTGAGGACTCGCGGGCTCTGCCACTAGTTCCTTACGAACCACATTGGCAATACCGCCGGTCGGGAATTACACCCTGCCCCGAAGGTCTTACTTTTCCTTAGTATGCCACAGACACCACCAATACGCAAGGGGAATTTTCTAAGCAGCAAAAAAGCGGCCTGGGCGAATGTACGTTCGCCCAGGCCGCTTTTTTGCTGCTTACTTCTGATCCGAAAACCCTGAGCGTTTAACCCCGAATGGGGGGCAAAGCGCTAGTCATGAGAGTGACATTGGATTTCGGAAGAAGATCTTAGAGTTTGCGCAACGCCTCAAAGAGGTCTTCGTTGTCGGGCATCTCACCCGGCGCATGCTGGATCTCAATATAACGGATGATGCCTTCTTTGTCGACGACAAAGAGGGCGCGCTCGGACATACCCGCGGGATGCCGTATCCCATACAGGTCTACAACCTTCCCCTGGGGATAGAAGTCTGAGAGATGGTGGAAAGATGTCTGCATGGACTTCTGCCAGGCCTCAAGGGCAAAGTGGCTATCCATGCTGATACTAACTACCTCAGTGTCATAATCCTTGAAACGCTCCAGGTCGGCCTCGTATGAGGGCAACTGGGCGGAGCAGACGCTGCTGAACGCGAAAGGCACAAAAGCGAGAACGACGTTCTTTTTACCGCGAAAATCGCTGAGGCGCCAATCTTCTTTCCCTTCAGTCTTCAATGTAAAATCGGGGGCGACGTCGCCCACCTTTAAAGTCTTTGTCTCGGTGCGATTTCTAGTATCCATTGGCTTTGTGTTAACCTTCCCTCTTCTAACACAAATAGAGTGGACGATATCTTCAGACTGATACTACCCACTATACTCTCCCAGGCAACGAATAGCGAGATCGTGTCCGCGTTCTGGTTACCTGACATGCACATGGCTCGTCTTGTATGGTGCGCGAAACCATGTTGAAGTATACCACCAATCAAGATCTGTGTGCTGGTGTAGCGTCAGGGCCTATCCTGCTCGTGACTCATAATTGGCTGCTTGCCAGAGCTCAAAACACCTTTTATGCAGTCCTATACATCAGATACACCGGAGTACAACAAGTAAGTTCGCATACATCAACAAACATGGTTAAAGCAGGCCTTTATACTAACCTATAGACTGACTATGCATGTTTCTACTTACCAATACACATTGCACCATTGACGGAGAGGGGCTGGTTATCGTGTCACAGAAAGAGCTACATCTCGACTATACCCACAAACAGCGCGGCATTTTCTCATCTTTGCTTGCGTATATGCATAATCCGCGCGATCTTGTTTCCTATACCCCGATTATCTTTGTTACCATCGCCATGTTTGTGGGCACATCCTGGCAGCTCTTTCTCCCCAAAAGCGATCCCGCGCGCTACCAGTGCTATGCCCTGTCATTCTGGTTCGGTGGTGATGCGCTCAAACGCCTGCCAGTTAAGCAGTGCGCCTTTCTACAAGGGAGCATCCTGCAAGCGCCTTTTCACATGCTGCCCCTTGAGTACCCACCGCTTACCCTCATCCCCTTCTCGCTGGCGCTCCTGGCTCCCCTCTCCTACTATCAATTTGTCTTTGCCTTCTTGATGTCACTCGTGGCCTTCCTTATTTACTGGCTCCTGCTACGCTACGGGCCTCGCAATTCCGCGCTTACCTGCGCTTTCTATCTGCTCATTGGAGCTATCGCGACGACTCAGGTACGCTTCGACATCCTGCCCGCGGCGCTTACCCTGGTGGCCTTGATCGCCGCTGAGCGCAGACATTGGACCATGGCCTATTTCGCCCTGGCCATCGGAACACTCCTGAAACTCTATCCTCTACTCTTACTTCCAGCCTTCTTTATCGCTGAACAACGCGCCCTGGGACGCTTCCACCGACCTCCAACTGGTCTCAAACCGCGTGATATCCCGCGCCAGCTCTGGCTGACCCTACGCGAATTTCGCCGCTGGTCGTGGCGCAACTGTCTGCTCTTCCTGGCTTGCCTGGTCGTTCTCACCAGTGGCTTTGCGCTGTTAAACTTTGATGGGGCCGTTCTCAGCCAGCTAAGCTACTTCTTCAAGCGCCCCCTCCAGGTAGAGGCAAGCGGCAGTTCTCTCCTCTGGCTTGCCAGCCGCTTTGGCGTTTCGTTCAGAGTTGTCTATGACTTTGGTTCGCTTAATATGGATAGCGCGCTGGGGGATATCGTCTCCAAGTTGAGCACGTTAGGCCTGGTTCTTGGCTACGCATATACGCTCTACCTACAGTGGCGCGGCAGACTCAGCCTAGGGCAAACGCTGATCGCGTTACACCTGGTCTTTATCACGACTGGAAAGGTATTCAGCCCCCAGTACTTGATCTGGCTCCTGCCACTGCTGGCCTATGTCTACTCTGCGGAGGGACTCTGGCTCTTCTGCTGGGGTACCATTTCAGCTCTGACGACCTTCATTTATGCCTACCTCTATTCTCGCTCGCCTGATATTATGCAGGTGCCAGGCTTTTTTGAGTGGGTCGCGCTACGCAATCTGCTCTTCGTCCTGTTAACCCTGGCCTACCTTGCCAACTGGTTCAGGATACGCGAGACACAGCACATAACGGAGACCCAGGTCTTGCGCTCATAGCTCACTCATGCCCTGGCGTAACTTCTGCTCCCGCAAGTACCAGCTTACACTCTCCTCGATCCCGCGGGTAATGTCATACGCGGGTACAAAATCCAGTTGCGCACGTGCCCTTTCTAAAGCAAAATACTGGTCACGACCAAAGAGCGTGACGCCATAGGTCGTCAGGGGCGGCGGCCCCACACGACCCGGTCCAGGTAGGCCCCAGAGCTTTTCCGCCGCCCACGCCGCGCCATACGTTGGCCAGTAGGGAAGATGCCAGCGAATAGGCCTTGCTCCCAGGTAGCTGGCGATCAACTGAAAAACCTCCGCCTGCGTGACGCGCCGATCATCGACCAGGGTATAGGCCTCCCCAAGCACCTGCTTTCCTGCTTCGGCAGCCTGGATCATGCCCTGGGCCACGTCACGTACATATATCGCGGGCAGAATGTTCTGCCCCGACCCGAAGATGACGCCCCGTCCCGCCTGGATCAACCCCGCCAGGCGACCAAAGCTGGCCCAATCGCGTGGACCATAGATCCAGCCAGGACGCACAATCACAATCGGCGCCTTTCTCTCCCTTGCCAAGCGCAGCAAGGCCAACTCTGCGGCGACCTTACTGCGACTATAAGGGTTATTCTCCGCGTGCAAGGGATGCTCCTCGCTGATCTTCCCAAACAGGTGATGCCCATAGACCGTAATCGAGCTCGTATGGATAATCCGCCTGACCCCAGCCTCCAGTGCCGCTTTCACCAGGTTGATCGTCCCCTGTACATTGACATCATGATACTCTTTCTCAATGCCCCAGGGTCCCGTCCGAGCTGCGGTGTGATAGACATAGCGCACGCCATGTACGGCGCGTCTCAATGAGAGGGGATCACAGATATCGCCAGAACATATCTCTACCTGCTTGAGGGAACGCAGGTGCGCGCTATCTTCTGTGGGCCGTACCAGGGCGCGCACCTCATTTCCACGCTCCAGCAGCATCTCCACCAGGTGCCCTCCCAGAAAACCAGAACCACCCGTCACTAATACCTTGACCATTATCTTCCCTTTCCACCCATATATGTCACTCTACATCTCTAACGCATAACTCGCACTTTTTTATCACCCTTTGCCTGCTCTATACATCATCTACATGTGGATGATTTGCTCCAGGCTATGACGTAGCATATAATAGAGCGTCGCTATTCGCACGCCAGGCAATCGCACGTAGATATACGCAGTCGTATGTGCTTCGCACAGAAGAGAAGGAGGGGACACTCATGTCCACACTCACACCAGCGGGTTCGCCACAATTTCCCACCATCGCCGACAAGGTCTCAACCCATGAGGAGATGGATCAGGCCATTCACGCGCTACAGGAGCACAAGGACACCTGGGTGGCGACTACGCTCCAGCAACGTGTCTCCCTCCTCACAGAATTGCTTCAGAACATGGCTTCTCTCGCACCACGCTGGGTTGAGACCTGTAGCCAGGCCAAGCATCTCTCCCCTCAGTTGACCGGTGAGGAGTGGAGTATGGGTCCCTGGCCTATTCTGCGTAACCTTCGCCTGCTCCGCCAATCCCTGCTGGATATCGAGGCCTTTGGCCGCCCACGCATCCCCGGTCCCGTCACAACTCGCAATAACGGGCAGGTGGTGGCCCAGGTCTTCCCCACAAATAATTATGATCGCATCTTCTTTACAAACATGACCGCCGAGATCTGGATGGAGCCGGGCGTGAGCGCCGAAACCCTCCCGCAGACACAGGCTCTGATTTATCAGGAAGGCCAGGCCCAGCAGCCAGGCATGGTGGCCCTTGTGCTGGGCGCGGGCAATGTCTCCTCTATCGCGCCTACCGATGTGCTCTATAAGCTTTTTGTGGAGAATCAGGTGGTCCTGCTGAAGATGAACCCGGTCAACGCATATCTGGGGCCTTTGATTGAAGAGGGCTTTCAGCCCCTCGTCGAGCAGGGTTTCCTGCGCGTAACCTATGGCGGAGCCGAGGAGGGTTCATATCTCTGCGATCATCCCGGCATTGAAGAAATTCACGTCACTGGCTCTGATAAGACCTTTGATGCCATCGTCTTTGGCTCTGGCAGCGAGGGAGCGCGGCGCAAGGCGGATAAGCAACCCTTGCGCACCAAACGTGTCACAGGCGAGCTGGGCAATGTCAGTCCCGTCATCGTTGTCCCTGGTCCCTGGAGCGAGGCTGATCTGCGCTACCAGGCCGAACACATCTTCTCGATGCTCACCACCAATGCTGGCTTTAACTGCAATGCAACGCGTGTGATTATTACGCACAAGGGCTGGGACCAACGCGAGGCTCTCTTAAACAAGCTGCGCGACCTTATGGCGGCCCAACCTGCACGCCAGGCCTACTACCCAGGCGCGCAGCAGCGTATGCAGAGCTTTGTCGAGGCCCATCCCCAGGCCGAGCGCTTTGGGACGACGGACAACGGCAATCTCCCCTGGACGTTGATTACCGATGTCGATCCTAAGGCTGAAGATGATATCTGCTTTACGACGGAGGCTTTCTGTAGCCTCTTCGCGGAGACAGCTCTGGAGGCTGACGGTATGGTTGACTACATTCAGAAGGCCGTCAATTTCGCCAATGAGGATCTCTGGGGGACGCTCAACGTCACGCTGCTTGCCCATCCCAAATCGCTCAAAGATCCCGCCGTCTCCACGGCTGTAGAGCAGGCCATTGCCGATCTGCGCTATGGAACGGTCAGCCTGAACTACTGGGCTGGCACCAGTTTTACGCTGGGCAGCACAACCTGGGGCGCCTATCCCGGTCACACCATCGATAATATCCAGTCTGGCGTTGGCGTTGTACATAACACGTACATGTTCTCGCACCCACAGAAAAGCGTGGTACGCGCTCCTTTCAAGAGCACGCCCACGCCTCCCTGGTTCGCGACCAGGGGCCAGGTCCTTACCAAAACCTTTCCACTACTCGCGGATTTTGAGGCCCAGCCCTCGCCCTGGAAGGTTCCCTCCATCGTGCTCGCAGCGCTTGGCCGCTAGTCATAGCCATGGCGAGGCGGTGCCTCCTGAGGCACCGCCTCGCGTGTCCTCGCTGGCTGCAAGGCCTGGAAAAACGTCAAGATGCCATACACAATCGCGTAGAGACCAATGAAGCGCACATCTGTAACCACATTTGGCGAACTCTTCAGCAGCAGATAGCCGCCTATGATCAAGGAAAACACCGCCGGGAGCAGCGAAAGCCAGTCAGTACGGAGACTACGCGTACGGAAGAAGGCGAGCATTTGCGTGACACCGACGATAATAGCCCAGATGGCAAAGGCGTAGATGAGCGTTATCTTGGTGAGTCCAGGCGCAAAGATGATCAGACCCGCAATAACCAGGCCCGCGACACCACTCAAGGCGATCAGCCACCAGCGAGGATTCTGCCTTCTCTTACTAAAGCCAATTACCAGTGCGGCGATCCCATCGATGATGCCCAGCGTGGCAAAGGCGACAAGAAAGAGGAAGAAGGATATTCGTGGCAAAAGCGCAAGCACAATGCCAAAGACGACAATCATTATCGCACGGAACACCAGCCATAAACGCCTCTGCCAGGTCATGGGTTCAGCGTGTGCCCTTCCTGGACGCATAATACTTCGCCTTAACATGCTTACCTCCGTTTATTACGCAAAAACTCCGGCCTCTTGCTTTCATTCATCATCAACTATCCTTGCGCTGCTCTGATGTTTCATCAGGTTTGATCAGCAAGACGGGGAGAGGCGTCTTTTGCAGGACATGTTCCGCGACGCTGCCCATAATAAAATGCCGCTTTCCTCCGCGCCCCGAAGTCGTCATCGCGATCAGGTTATGTGGGGCCGCGGCTCCGTCGCCTGACGCGGCGATATGGACCAGGGTCGGTGCGACCTGCTCATCACTGTATACTGAGGATTTGATCTCAAGCTGGAAGGTTGATGCCAGGCCCCCTCGCAAACGTCCAGCCATGTCTTGCAGATACCACTCCGCCTCCTCGCGTGCTTGCCCACGCTGCTCGTCTGTATGGTGGGCTGATGGCTTTATGATTTGGACCAGGTGGAGTGAACCGACGCCCGCACCGCTGAGCGCTGCTACAAGCAAGCCCGCGGGGACAATAGCCTCCTCGGCCTGCGGTGAACCGTCTAACGGCACCAGGGCATGGATCGGTGTCGCCAATTCTGAGACCTGTTCGTCCTGTTCCGGCTTCTGCATACGGTGAACCAGGACAGGTATCGGAGAATTCCAGGCAATCTTCTGCGCCACGCTCCCCAGGACCAGGCGCGCCAGGCCGCCTCGCCCATGGCTCCCGATCACGACAATTTCCATATGGTGACTGGTGATAAAATTCAGGATGGCGTCTGGAATCGCCAGTTCGGCCCGCACCTCTTTCACCACATTGAGGCCTGCCAGGAGAGGAGAGCTCGCGATTTTGTCCAGATAGGCATGATCCCCCTCCATCTCCAGATCCGTCATTTCTGCCAGGTCGGCGGGTACGAAAACGCCCGCGACAGAAGTCGACGCGTATGTATATTCCTGGTTGGCTATACGCAAAAGGTAGAGTGTTCCATCCACAGCCCGGGCGAGCCTGGCCGCCAGTACCAGCGCCTGTTCAGAACACGCCGAGCCATCCAGTGGCACAAGAATCTGCTGAAACATGCACTACACTCCCTCCTCATATTCATAGTTATGCTACCTAATCAGCATACTCTTATGGGGTAAAGGAGATGGGTAGAGGGTGTGGTGCGTGCTGGTGGCTGCAAGCCGCCAGCACGCACCACACCCTCTACCCGGGATAACTTGCGCATGGGATTAGTTCGCTGAACGCTGGTTCACCGACTGCTGCCTGGTGGCTGGTCGTAGCCAGGTATAGACCTGTAAGCCCAATCCAATGAGCAGCGCCAGGACAATGACAGAAGGATAGTCAATCAGCGGGATGGCAATGACCTCCCATAGGCGAGTAAAGCCGCGCCCACTATAGACATAGATCACACCCGCGATATAGACTGCAAGCACACTCCAGCGCTCCCAGGCCTTAAGTCCCAGGCCATACATCTGCGTAATAACGAAGACCGCGCCAAAGCCAAAGAAGAACATCGGCCATAAACTATTGGCATTTTGCACCGCGACCAGTGTACCATGCGCCAGGACCAGGACCTCCAGGAAGAAGGTCCAATATTTATTGGTGTGGACGCGTGTGAAGAAGAGGTTCCCCTGGAGCAGGATCATAAACATGTAGAAGAAGCCAATCAGATGCCCGGGGGTGTTCTCCGTTGGATGATACCAGAAGGTGTAGACCGCTGCCCACGAAAAGTAGTAGGCGTGATACTTGCGAGCAAAATGCATGATACGCTGCGAGATAGGCAGGCGCTTACCAAAGAAGACGCCACGCCTATTATTCTCCATTAGCATGACCCAGATGAGCAAAACGATCACAGAGCCCTGCGAGCTAAAGATGGAGACATCCTGGGCCAGACCATCATACCAGAGCTGCGTCTGCACAACATGCAGAATCACGAATACAACATTGACGACAAGAGTAATGATATTGATCTTGTGCAGACCCGTGGTGTACTTCTTGACATGCGTCTGCGCATACCAGATCAGGCCCCAGTTCGCGATTTGCTGTACAGCGTAGAGTCCCCAGGACGAGAGCCGCCCCATAAGCGTGGCCGCGGGCAGCTTCCAGTAGTACCAGGAGGCATCATGACCGGCCTTTGGTAGATGCGGCACCGACTGTAGCCACTCCCCGGTCCACCAGATAAGCGCCGTACATAACAGACTGATGAGAATACCAATCCATAACGCCTGAACGTCTCTGCGCGCCGCTGGCGTACGCGTTACCTCCTCGTGCGCCCCCTTCAAAACCGCCATATCACCCTCCTCCTTATCAATCGATAAATAGCAAGTAAAAACATTTACCTTATCGAGTGATAAGTTGTTACAATACGTTATTCAAGGCCATGTTGTTTTGAAAAAACTCTCGTCAAGAGCAAGGTGCTCTCACACGACCCAGAATAATTAGTCCTCTATGACCTGGACGTCGCTCCCGCATCTACCGGGTAAGCTCTGTCTCAAACTCACGCCACCACGACAATGGCGGTATACTGCGCGCCTCCACGCGAACGCGCACTCAGGAGGAGCTTCCCCTGCGTATCAAGCACATCAATGCCGTTCTCGCGATCAACATATATCTTGCCGTGCTGTACGCTTACTGAGTCTATCGCGACCCTGGTCTGGGGTGTGTACACCCAGTTGATGTGTCCAGTCTCTATAGCGAGGGAGAACACGCTATGCGCTCGTGGTGTTCCTGTTTCGTCAGACGCAAGATTACCGGTGACATACACCTGCGCGCCCTCTACCTGAGGTGCCTTCCCTGTGAAACCTATATCTCCGCTCTGCCAGAGCAGTTTCCCATCACTTGCGACGTAGGCCGTGATCCCTTTGCTCGTCGCGCCAGCATAGACAACACCACCGGCTACGCTGGCATCGCGCACCTCGCCTACCTGCCCTATCTGCCACTTAACCCTTCCCGTACTGACATCAAATGCGTAGAGCGTGCTCGTCTCTTTGCTCGGAGACACACTGAAGAGCATATCCCCTACTCGATGAGGTTGAGTCAAAGGCTGCACGCCCTGCACCTGTGCCTGCCAGCGTAGGGCACCCGCGGGCAGGCTATAGGCCGCGAGCGTCCCGCTACCAGCGACGTATAGCATATCTCCATCAAGGGTGAACTCGCGGATACCTCGGGTTATGATAGTCCGCGCCAGGCTCCCATCGCTGAGGCGTAACGCATAGATGGCGTTCTCTCCCGCTACATACAGTTCGTCGCCTCGAGTCTCCGCTCTGCTAGTACGTGTGATATCCAGTTGCCCAGCGACATCACTCTGCCACCGTAGCGCACCTGTGCTCGCTTCCAGGGCATAGACGCCTCCCGTACGTGTCTCGACAAAGACTGTGTTACGGCTGACGCTGACAATGCTATCGGCCTGCGTGAGTTGTGTGTCAGGTTGCTTCATCAGGTCAAGCTGATAAAGCCAGCGCACCCGGCCCGTGGTGGGATCTATGCGCATGACTAGTCCACCATTCTCCAGGTAGATTCCGGGTGGCGTCGGCTGATTGAGTGTGGCTGGACTGGCATGCGAGGCTTGAAAAAAGGCCTCGGGATCTTGCTGTACCCTGAGCAGAACCACCAGTGCGAGCACGCTCAATATAAGCGTACCTACAATTAAGCTGGTGGCAAGCAATGCAAAGAGCGTCCGCGCACGCTCCGATCTGAACCTGGGCATGACTATAACTACTCCCTACCTGACCTTATAGATGGTGACGCCATCGGCCTGGTAGGCGATATCCATGAAGCTGCTAAAGCGCTGGAGGTCGCTAGGAGCATAGGCCTCGCGCTCCATCTCACCCACATAGAGATAGGTGACCTGGTAGTGCTTGAGCAGGGACTGCACCTGGGCATTATCGCTGCTGGTGTAGATAGTCTTAATATCTGTCTGCCGCTGCTGGAAGTCCTCCGCGTTCACCGGATTACGCAGCCAGTTGACACGCCACTGGTACTCGTGTCCAACCCAACCCATCAGGGTGGGCAGACCCGTCAATGCGGAGACGCGAGCGAACTTAGAGTAGTCATCGCCCAGCGCCTCGACGATGACTGGCGTGCCGCTCACATGCGCGTTAAGCCAGTGAATAGCTTCATAATCCCCTTTATCGCCTGGTGAGGAGGTTTTCAGATACTCCATACCATCCAGGTTGAGAGTATGTTGCAGGTACAGTGCGCCCGTAAGAGGTTTGCTCTGGACATAGCGCGCGTATGGAGCCACAAGCGGATAGGCCATGGCCATGACCACCAGCACCACTAGGCCAAGATACCAGACTCCCTGCGCGCTACTCTTGAGCCAGGCTGGCTGCCGCACATGCTTAGACCAGTACGCCAGCGTCTCGCGGATATAAAAGAGGCCTGTGCCCGAAGCCAGCGCCAGCAAGCCCCAGGACTGAAAGTAGAACTTGAAGACACTGTTCATACGTGGATAGGAGTCCGCAAATACATCACGTAAGAAGACCACTTCACATCCGGCGATCAGCAACAGGGCCAGCGCCCCCAGCCAGAGCGCAAACATATGCCCCAGGTCATCACTCACTTTAAAGGCCAGGTAGATCGCAAGCGCCGTCAGCGCCAGGGAGATCAAAAACGTCCGCCACTCCGGCGTGATGATCGCGACAATGATCCCCAGTACAACGACCGCACCCAGCACAATCCAGGCGGGATTCCAATCCGCTGCCACGACGCCTTCTGCTCGGGCCTCACGCGCCGCACGCAGGCGAGCGCCAATGAGCCGGTAGTAGCCGCAGATAAGTAATGAGAGGAAGACAAAAGCCTGCAAGCCAAAGATAAGCACTTCGTCCCATAGTGGCGAGCGTTGTCCAGGTGACACGATGCCAATCCCCTGCGAGGGCGAGATAAAGCCCATGTAAAAAGGCAGGAAGAGCAAGAAGGAGAGCGCGACCAGCGTGCCCGCAGCGGCGAAGATGTCCAGGAGCAACAGCCACCGCCAGCGATGCTCATAGACCCGCCACTGCTGCCAGGCGATACAGACAATGACCAGGCCCATATAGGTTGGATAATCCCAGCCATTCATGACAAACAGGCTGCCTACTACCAGCGCAGTCACGCCAATGGTCGCGATACGCGCGATCCCCTGCCCAAAGAGATCCAGGCCCTTCCCCGCTGGCGCGAGCAAGAGCGAGAAAGCCAGGCCAATGGCCATAAAGGTAAAGGAGTACGTGAGGACATGGGCATGGAAGTCATCAAGTAGATAGCTAAAGGCCGGAAACTCGTTGATGGTCTTGCCAATGACGCGTGAGGGCGAGAACCAATCATAGACGCGCCCAGCATGCGAGTCAAACCACCACTGCACAAAGGCCGCCAGGTTGCCCAGGACCAGGCCCGACGCAACGCTTGCTCCACCATAGAGGATAGCCTGGCTTAAGGGATAGGCTTGCTCGCTCTGCTCTCCGCCGTCAGCGACCAGGGCCGCATCTCTCCTGGCGCGCAATCCCTTTGACCAGGCGACGATATTGCTGGCAACGCCAAAAAGGTTCGCAGCACAGACGCCAAATAAGAGGCAGAACCCCGTATTAAAGGCGACCGCTGGCACCTGTCCTAGTAATTTAGCCAACGTGGCAACCGTAAAATGTCCATAGTAGTAGTAGTTGATGCTAGAACCCGAGTACCACATATCGCTCGGCGGCAGGTGCTCGCTGCGCATAATAGATGCCAGGAAGCCCCCATCCATAAACATCTCATATGAACGAATATCTGGCCCATAGCCGCGAATCCACCCCAGCCCCAGGACCATGCCGATAAAAACAACCTCGCTCGCCACGACATACGGCCACTGCGTCTTCACAAACCGACCAATCTCGCCCCGCATCTTAAGCAGTCCCGGGATACTACATATCGCCAGCACCAATACTTCGACTATAAGAAACATCTGAGTATAGGGGA
This sequence comes from Ktedonobacter robiniae, assembly GCF_016587375.1. Classification (GTDB taxonomy): domain Bacteria; phylum Chloroflexota; class Ktedonobacteria; order Ktedonobacterales; family Ktedonobacteraceae; genus Ktedonobacter; species Ktedonobacter robiniae. Next base: position 4,693,149 of record NZ_BNJG01000001.1, on the reverse strand, counting down.
GAGCGCGCACGACCATGAGGGGGAACCAGGCACAGAACGTCAGGAGGGCGATGGCCAGGCCCTTGCTAAAGGCCCAGCCACGATCTGGGAGATGGCGAAATACGCTGAACGTGAGGGGTAGGCAGAACAGGCCCAGCACCTCCGCCAGCACGATCATTGCAAGCAGGTCTATCATATTTTCTCTTTCGCGTGCTTACTTCTAGCTATTACTTGCTCTTCTCAAAGCGCAATAAGCGCATGCTGTATGCAATGACGAGCAGCGCGGCCCCGGTGTCGGCAAAGATGGCGAGCCAGAGATTGGTTACCCCTAACAGGGTTAAAAGCAGGAAAAGCGCCTTGATGAAGAGAGAGAATGCAATATTGGTCTGGATGGTTCGTAACGCCGCGCGACTGAGCCTGATCACAAACGGGAGCTGCGCCAGGTCATCTTTCATCAGCGCAACGTCCGCCGTCTCGATCGCGGTATCGCTGCCTGCGGCACCCATGGCGATACCCACACTCGAAAGCGCGATAGCTGGAGCATCATTTATTCCATCTCCAAGCATAGCCACTGACGTATGCGCCGTCAAGAGTTTTTTGATCTCTCTTACTTTTTGGTCAGGAAGCAAGCCAGCATACACCTGGTCAACACCTGTATGCTGCGCCACGGCCCTTGCCGTCTGCTCATTATCCCCGGTCAGCATGACTATCTGCTCAACTCCTGCTTGCTTAAGCTGAGCGATAGCCTGCGCTGCCTCGGGGCGTACCTGGTCCGCGACGGCGATAAGGCCTAGTGGCTCCTCATTGCGTCCCACAATTAAAATCGTTTTCCCTGCTCGCTGAAGGGTCTCAATGCTCTTGAGGGTGTGTGCGTCACACGCGGGAAAGAGCTTCGCGCTCCCCACGAGCACGGTATCCGCGCCTATTGTGGCCTGCGCGCCCCGGCCCGGCAAAGCCAGAAAGTTCTCTGGCGTGTTCCCCGCTAGCTGACGCCGCTCGGCCTCCCGGAGAATAGCTCGCGCCAGGGGATGCTCCGAACGACTTTCCACTGCTGCCGCCAGGCTCAATAATTCATCTTCCGTGAGCGTTCCTAGCGGCAAGACATCAGTGACAACAGGCCGTCCCTGGGTGAGGGTTCCCGTCTTGTCAAAGGCCAGCACCTTGACGCGCGCCAGCGCCTCCAGGTACGCTCCGCCCTTGATTAAGACACCACTCCGCGAGGCACGCCCAATCGCGGCTACAATCGAGACCGGTGTTGAGATCACCAGCGCACATGGGCAGGCAATGACGAGCAGCACCAGCGCCTTGTAGATCCACGTCGTCCACACTCCGTGGAACGCCAGCGGAGGGACGATGGCGACCAGCAAGGCTAAGACCATGATCATGGGCGTATAGATCTGGGCGAAGCGGTCGACGAAACGCTGTACAGGCGCGCGTGATCCCTGCGCCTCTTGCACCAGGGCAATGATCTTTGCCAGCATAGAGTCCTGGGCACGCTTGCTGGCCTGCACTTCGATAAAGCCATGCTCATTCAGCGTTCCAGCGAAGACCTCGTCGCCAACCTGCTTCTCAACTGGAATGCTCTCACCAGTGATAGGTGCCTGGTTGACAGTTGTGGTGCCGCTCAAGATCTTGCCATCGGCCGCGATACGCTCGCCGGGGCGCACCAGGACAATATCTCCGGCGCGTAGCGCGTCTACGAGAACCTGGCGCTCTTCACCTTCGACCTTGATGCGCGCGCTCTTGGGTGAGAGATCCACCAGACTGCGCAGGGAGTCGCGCACCCGTTCCATGGTAAAGCCTTCCAGGAACTCGCCCAGAGCGAAGAGGACAACCACCGCGGCCCCCTCCGACCATTGACCCAGCGCGACTGCGCCCACAACGGCAATCGTCATCAGGAGGTTAATACCTAGTGTGCGCCCACGCACCAGGGCAAAAAAACCACTCAAGGCCACGCGATACCCACCAACACAGATGGCGAGCGCATAAAACAGGGTCGACAACCAGCCCACACCAGGAATATGGCTCAACAGAAAGGCTATGCCCCATAGGAGCGCTGCCACCAGGGTCGGCAGCCAGGCCCGAGCTCTCTGCCAGTACTGCTGGAGCGCATTCTGCCTGGCAACAGGGACCTCTTCTGCATGCGCATACTCATCCGCGTGTTCGTCACCACACGAGCCACAGCCACAGCTTGCGCCAGCCTCCTGCTTTTCGGCAACCTGTTCATTCAGCACTGATACTTGCAAAGGAGAGACGACGCTATAGCCCAGTTCCCGCACACGCTTCACCAGCCTGGCGTGACTCACACCTCTCGCTTCATAGCCAACTGCCATCCTTGAAGTCGCGAAGTTGACGCTGACGTGTACCAGCCCCTGCATCCTACGCAGCCCCTTCTCCAGGGTGGCCGCGCAATCGGCGCAATCGAGTCCTCTCAGGATGAGCGTTTCATGGCGCAACCTCTGCTCCAACGACGTTTGCGTCTGCGCGATCAGGCGCTCGACATCGAAGGCTGGATCAGGTAGATCCTCATAGGTCACTACAAGCAAGTTACCCTTCCCCTCATCCACCGCCTTGATGCCCTCGGCCTTGAGCAACTCCTGCTGTAAACAGGACCCACACGCATTCCCATTATTGGGAGCGAGTTTTAAGGTTGTGGTGTGCAACGCCATACGTCTTCCCCTTTTTCTTACGGATTACGAAACATGCTTTATGCGCTCAACAAGGTCGCAGCCCTCTTATCTCACACACTCCCCTGCACGCGACTCCCTGTCAATTAAACAATTTAGCATTTACTAAATTGTACTCAAAAAAATGCTTCTTCGCAAGCACCTATCAGCTCTATCCTCCACTTGTGGGAGCCAAAAAGTAACGCTATAATGCGTAGAGGAACTCCAGTTAAAATACCAATTGTGCATACATCAGGTTCTTTATCCGGGGAGGAAAGTCATGCAGTCCCATTTGGCAAAGCAGAAATCAGGCGACGAGCGCTGCCAGATTCCAGGTGCTAACCGTGAGCGGGTAGAAAGTGGGCGCGCCAACCTCTTCTCCGATGATACCGCTATTGAGGTGGCTGAGATCTTTCGCGCGCTTGGCGACTCCAGCCGCATTAAGATTGTCTATAGCCTGCTCAAACAGGAGCTATGCACCTGTGATCTCGCCGCCATTATCGGTAGCTCAGAGTCCTCCGTCTCTCAGCATCTACGCATTCTGCGCCAGCTCCGCCTGGTCAAAAACCAGCGCCGGGGCAAACAGGTCTTCTATAGTCTCGACGACGCCCATATCCGCACCCTCCTGGTCGTCTGCTTAAGCCATGTGCATGACGCGGATCAACATCACGAGGAATTGGGCAGAATGCTCGAACTTTTCACGGTCGAGCAAGATACCCCGACAAAACTCTAGTATCAATCTATTCCCCCAAAAAAGTACTGAATTTTCTCACCGCCCAGCGTGCAGTCTAGCAACCGCTATTCAAGTATGTTACTCTCTCGTCGATGGTAAACAACAACGAGGTAACAACACAAAGACACGTTCCTGATTCCACATCAAACATTCTATCTGAGGCAGAACCAACTTTTTATCTTCGCGCTTATCTACGGTAGATAGCCTCCTCTTGGTGGTTCCAGAATCGATAATGCCATCAGTCAGAGACAGATAGAATTCAACAAGTCGTAGCCCTGAGCATTAACGTCTTCGCAGAATACATAAATACTACGACCACAATTTGTTCAAAAACACGTCGTTAGAAGAAGAAAACTTTCGTCCCAATTGAAATTGTGATTGATATTGTAACTAAAGGATTTTGTTACGCACATGTCACTTGGAACCATACGCCACAATCCAACCGTTCTTTTTGCCATTTGTTGTCTGGCCTATATCGCCAGTGGTCTGCTGGGCGTGCTCCCCAGTGCAGGACTGACTCTGCTAGCCCAACATACACATGTCGCGCTTGGTACCGCCGGGCTGGCCTTTACCGGTAGCGCCTTTGGCTCCATTATCGCGGTTCTGCTCAGTAGTCTCTTTATCAAAAAAATTGGCGCCAAACCCGTGATTATGCTTGGCCTGGCGGGTCTGACCATCGCCAGCCTGATTATTCCTACGACGCCTATCTTCACATTCTGGCTGGCTGCTCAGGTTCTCCAGGGCATGAGTGGTAGCTTTATTAGCATTGGTCTCTCAATTACGATGACGCTGAACTTTCGCCAGAACCTGGGCGAAAAGCTCAACATGCTCTATAGCTTCGCAGGTGTTGGCTCTCTGCTGGCCCCGCTCCTGCTCTCGTTTACGATGTCACTCACAGGTAGTCTGCTGGTCTCCTTTGTTATTGTGGCCCTGGTCAGCCTTACCTGTCTGCTTGCGTTCAATATGCTGCGCTTCGTATCGAAGGAGGCTCCTGCAACTACAAGCGCTGGCAGCAACGTCCAGGTTTCGGATAAAGCCAGCATGTCTCGCATCTTTAAGCATACGTTGCTCTGGTTTATGGCGCTGCAAATCTGTCTCTACGTGGGCGCGGAAGCTGGCTTTAGCAACTGGCTGGTGACCTCAATTAGTCAGAGCGCGAATGTAGCTGTGACGGTGGCGACTCCTGCCGCGACCTTCTTCTGGATCGGTATGGCCCTTGGTCGTGTTATCGTCGCACAGCTGATTAAGCGTGGGCTGATCTCTGATGTACACCTGCTCTATGCCTGCATTCTCGGTGGTGGCCTGAGTGGCATCCTGGTCACGGCTTTGCTGAACCAGCCCTACATCTGCTTTATTGGCAGTCTGCTTGAAGGCATCTGTATCGGGCCCATCTTCCCGAGCTTGCAGTCGATGGCGACGCGCCGTTTCTCGCACTCGCCAACGCTCGTTTCGAGCATGGTTCTGATGAGCGCGGGCCTGGCGGGTATGACGATTCCGCTCTCAATCGGGATGCTGATCCCCTTCCTGGGTACACGTGGCGGAATGATTATCCCAGCTCTGCTCTGCCTCTGTGTGGCGGTTCCTTTTAGCCTGGCTAATCGCAGTGAGCGCCAGGTAGTGGTCCATCGTCGCGGCAACGTGCAGGTGGAACCCGTCTCGACGCCCATGCATGAGGTGGCCACACGTGAGCTGCCAGCCATTCCGGCCTTCGCGTAATAAACGTAACAAAAAGGAGCACGGTCCTGTCCAGGACCGTGCTCCTTTTTGTTACAATTAATCCTCATGCACCTCTTCGCCATGCTCGCTCATGCCCATCGTCCCGTCCATATTTCCCATCATGGACATGGCCTTGCCTGCGACGCGATGGCGCTGGGCAAGGTCAGGAGTGTTGGCCGCACAGGGCGTGCCAAACTTTGGCTGCGCATAGGGCAGGTGCGTCGTTCCGCGCACCAGGATATGCTTGTCGTTGGCGGCCTCGCCCTCATATGGCTCGCCATGATTCCAGGGCACCCAGGAGCGCGCGTTACAGTAATGGCCGACAAAAGCCCTCCGCTTGCGGTCCTGTGAATGATTGCTATGCGAGCGATGCAGAATATGCCCACCAAAGAAGACGGCATCCCCCGGGTTGACCTCAGCCTTGACCTCGTGCCCAGTATACTTACGCGCGATCTTCGTCAGGCCATTTTTATTCTCATCGATATGACTGGCATTGAGAATAGACCCGATATCTCCAAGCTCGCGCTGCCCGTAATTATGCCCATCGGGATCAGGATAGACCGGCTCGTTCTGCGAGCCAGCCGTCATCCAGAGGCAGCCGTTCTCCTCGTCGGCCCGGTCCAGCGCGACCCACGCGCCACAGAGCGAATCGGGGAAGGTGGGAATATAATAGGAATCCTGGTGATACCCCTGCCCCGGCTGACCTGGCAGTTTAAAGAATGTCATACTCTGCAAGGCCAGTACATCCGGCCCAATCAGGGCCTCCAACACATCCAAGACGCGGGGATGCAAGAGGAAGCGCTCGTGCAATGGCAGCAACCGGTGCAACATATGCACACGCTGCCAGTACTGCACTTGCTCATCAGCGTTAAGCCGGAACGAGGGGCGTTCAATGCCCGGGATCTGTTCGCGACCCGCCAGCAAATTATCCAGGTGCTCCAACATCTCCTGCACATCATCCTGAGGCACCAGCCCCTTCACCACCAGAAAGCCCTGCTCGCGAAACGTGACATACTCCTGCACGCTGACCCGATATGTCTCATACTGCTTCCCTGCCGCAGCCGTCATTGCCATTGCATGCTCCTTTGACAATTCTTTCTTCACAAGATTGACATTCATCACTCTTGACAGTTTACCCACCTCCACGCAAAATAGAGAGAGCTAGAATTGACCAGAAGGTGTCTGTAATGCGCATCATCCAGGATATCTATGACTATGGAACACCCGCTCCTCTGGCCCACTGACGCTAATGTGGGCACCATTCACTACCCACCTGGTAGCCACTTCGGACCCCGCTATCAGCCGTGTCTACAACTCGTTTTTCTCCATACCGGCTGTATGACAGTCTGGATCGACAATGTCGCGCACCAGGCGGAGGCCAATACCGTTTTCCTGCTCTTCCCCGGACACCAGGAGCGCTTTGCCTTTGCCGAAAGTGAGGAGACGCATCACTCCTGGCTACACCTGGATGTTCCCGAACTCTCCCCTGAGCTACACACCCGCCTCCTGGCCCTCCCACGCCCTCTGCCGTTAACGCCCCTGATGCAACAGCTTATTCATACCGCGCTCACGCTTCAGCCTGCACGCCTCTCCACAACAAGCGAACTCCTGCAATCCATGGGCACACAGATGCTCTGGCTCTACATCGGCGAGGGAGAACTCCACGTGCAACACAACCTGGCTCCCACTCACGCCACCATCGAGCAGGCCCGTCTCTACATCTATGAGCACCTGCATGAACCACTGACATTGGAACAGGTCGCCCAGGCGGTCTCGATTAGCCCCTCATACCTTATCCGCCTCTTCCAGGCCCAACTTCAGACGACACCTATGGCCTATCTCTGGCAGCTCCGCGTGACACACGGCATCTCACTTCTCCAGCAGACCGGCCTCTCCGTCCAGACCATCGCCGACCAATGCGGCTTCCAGACCCGCCATCACTTCTCGCGCCGCGTGCGCCAGGAACTCGGCTACGGCCCCCAGGAGGTCCGCCACCGCTCCTGGCTGCGCTCATAAAAAACAGAGAGTCTAGCTAAAAATTGCAACATAGGGAGACAAAATGAGATCCCCCATACGTTCAGCAATTCTCCTCTCCGAGAATATGATAGAAGATCAAAGGCCGATTAGAGCTTGGTAAAAAGCTTTCGTATCAGCTCTTGCAGGCAGTCCCGCGACCTGACCATCACCAAGTTCAACGATATTCCATGCTCCATCTCTCTTTTTTGCAACATCCATAGTAAAAAATCGACTTTGAATCTTCTGCACAACATGATCAAACAGATCAAGCGGGGGGAACTCGTACTTGTCATTGCCATAGCGCCCCTCCTCCCAATACGGGGTTGAAGAGATGATTTGCCCATCAAGAATGAACAGACGGAACTCCTTAATGAGAGGCATCCCACTCTTAGAATGTGTTGTTAATGGTTCAAACTCGACAAACTCACGGAAGACCAGGCCTTCATTCAAATCTGCGCCTTGTAGTTGTAAGAAGCGTATGATCACTCGTTCAACGCTTTGCCTGTCAGAGGCTGAAGGAATGTAGCATGCTTCACCCCACTCATGTTTTCTCGACTTGACAAAATCCTTGACGATTACAGGCCTCCCAGCAAACTGATGCAGCGCCGCCATCACTGCATCTATGGAGATATCAGGTCCTGTCTTGAGCCAGGTCGATCTAGGCGTGAACCCTTCAATCAGATGATAAGATCCCGGCAAATAATGGCAATGGGTATAGGCAGCAGGAGTATTGACCAGCAAAAGGCCTTTTGCTGCAAGAGCTGTATACAGACGCTCATATACATGAGGTTTGAGCATCCACCCGCGATAAATAGCCAGTTCACCTGTCGGCGCAGGTTCTACCTTATGTACTGCGCGTGCGGCGTTCTCTTGCTCGACCAAGGCTTCAAAGTTAATTAGCGAATAGTTAAGGTGTAAACTCTCTACAACGCCCGACTCAGCCTCATAGGCGCTGTCGGGAGAAAGTGGATTCCAATAATCAGAACAGAAAATGATGCGCATCCATACCCCCTTTTCCTTTTTGCTCCTATTACTACTTCTCCGAAAACCTGAGCGCGAAGCGCTAGGCACGCGAGCGACGTTGGGTTTCGGAATAAGATCTTAGCCATACCTCTGCTGCCGTAATAAAAGTAGCATGAGAGGGCAGTGTACTGCCCTCTCAGTCTCTCTTGCTTTTTACTGTTACCCCTTCACAACAATAATGGGCTTCAAGCGCACGACCAGCTTCGCCAAACCGGCGTTGTGGACGACGTTGACGACTTGCTGTGCGTCCTTATAAGCAGTGGGAGCCTCTTCAGCCAGCAAGTTCTTGCTGTGAACGCGGACAGTGATGCCCTTGGCTTCAAGCTGCGACAAGAGATCCTTGCCGGTGATGGACTTTTTGGCCGCGGTACGGCTCTGGCGGCGACCCGCACCATGGCAGCATGAGCCGAAGCTCTCTTCCATCGAGCCTTGCGCGCCAACCAGGACGAATGAGTAACGCCCCATGTCGCCAGGGATGAGCACTGGCTGCCCCACGGCACGATACTTCTCCGGCATGGTGGGGTGCCCTGGAGGGAAGGCCCGCGTCGCCCCCTTGCGGTGGACGCAAACGCGCTTCTTCTCGCCGTCGATCTCGTACTCCTCCATTTTGGCGATGTTATGGCACACGTCGTAGACCATCGGCAGGTCCTTCGCCCGCGCCTTGCGTCCAAAGACGCTGGAGAAGGCCTCGCGCACACCATGCATCAGCAACTGCCGATTGGCCCAGGCAAAGTTCGCTGCGCAAGCCATGGCGCCGAGATAGTCCTGCCCCTCCTGGGAATGGATAGGCATACACGCCAGTTGTCGGTCCGCCAGGTGATAGCCGTACGCCTTCTGCTTCGCCTCGGCGATTTTGATATAATCCTCCGCAATCTGGTGCCCAAAGCCCCGGCTCCCGCAGTGGATGGTGGTGACAACCTGGCCCAGTTGCCCGATGCCCAGAGCCTCAGCGGCCTCCTGGTCATAGATATGGTCTACGTACTGCACCTCGGCGAAGTGGTTCCCCGAACCCAGGCTCCCAAGCTGGCCAATGCCGCGCTCCAGGGCCTTATGGCTCACGGCCTCAGGCCTGGCCCCCTTCAGGCAGCCATTCTCTTCGGTAACCTCCAGGTCCTCCTCAACACCATATCCCTCTTCAACGGCCCAGGCCGAGCCACGCTTCATGACCTCGCGCATCTCGCGCTCAGTCAGGCGCCGCATGCCATAGCCACCCACGCCCGAGGGCAGGGTATTGAAGAGGGCGTCTGCGAGCCTATCGGCCTTGCCCTTGATCTGGTCGCGCACAAGGTCAGTCGCGAGCAGGCGCACGCCACAGTTGATGTCAAAGCCAATCCCTCCTGGAGAGACGACACCATGCTCGGCATCGGTCGCGGCAACCCCGCCCACGGGGAAGCCATAGCCCCAGTGAATGTCAGGCATACCCAGCGAATACCCGACGATACCCGGAAGCGTGGCCACGTTGGCCACCTGTGTCAGGGCGTTGTCGGACAATATCTGCTGAATTAGCTCATCGTCGGCATATACAATGCCCGGCACGTTCATCGCGTCATTATACCGCTTTGGTATCTGCCAGCGGTTAGGATCGATCCGTTCCAATGGGATATTCGCATTGCCCATGTCTCTGTTCCCCTCAATTTATCTGTTATATCAGCGCATTAGGAGGAAAGGATTTTGTGGGAGCTGGTTTTTATTCCGCTCACTCACCCCATTCGGGGGCGCAGCGGCACTTTCGCACCTAGCCTAACGGCTCAAGTGAGCGGAAAGGAAGCCCCACACCTCGGCAGGAAGGAGACCCTCCTGCCCCTCCATCGCGCTGCGTTACTTATCAGTGTAATCAGTCTTTGAGCCGAAGAGGTATGAGTCGCTGACGTACTTCAGGATGACGCGCCCGGTCTTGGGCGAGGTACGCTCTTGTATCGGGCGCACGACGACACCTTCTCGGATATGCGCGTTCTCAGCCAGCAGAGTTGACCCCTCGCTCAAACGCTTGATCTCGTCCAGGCTAAACGGGATGCTGGCCATGACGGGCACGGTCTCAATGCCATAGCGCTCACCATACGTCAGGAACTCCGGCCAATCCAGGTAAGCACCATCCACGAGCAAATCAAAGGCGCGAAAGCCGATGCGCCCATTGCTCAAGCCATAGGCAAAGGATTGGATGCGGCTCCCATAGACCTCGCCAAAGAGGATGACCTGCCAGTGCTCCTGGCCCAGGTCTTCAACCAGCCTCCGCACTGACTCTAGCGTCAGGGGAAACCAGTAGGTGCTCACAGCGAACCTATCGTCATCTGGCCGCTTGCGCCGCAGGGCCTTGGAGCCAGCCATCAGCTCGCCCTCAACCATGCCCACGCGCGAAGAGGTGCCATGAATCTTCTCGCTGACCAGGACCGTTTCTCCCTCAGTAAAGATGTCTGGAAAATTCCGCATGTTCTCAATCTCGGTATACTCCCAGAAGAGTGGGTGGTCTACCTCAGCATCTCCGGCGCTGGAACGTAAAGGTGGCTCATACTTCTTCACGCCGTAAAAATCAGCAACGTTCTGCCCTGGCTCCCAGGCTGCATCCTCGGGCTTCACGATCAGGCCAAAGGATGGCTCACCACGCAGCTTCGCGCATCGGATACGCTGCTTGCTAAGGTATTTCGTCACACCAAAGCGCTCCGATAACTCCAGTGGCAGCACAGTATCCGGTGGGAAGTACACAATTTTGTCGCCTACCGTGTACTGCCCCTTGGGAACCACAATCTGCCACCCAAGCACCTGCGCCAGTTCCAGCGCGTCAGCATTGCTATGTGGCCCAATCTTATCAATGGTCGCCACCGGCACAATCAAACTACTCATTGGCTGGCTCCTTCCTAATCAATCCATCTGGCATCCTGTAGGGTCCATGCTGGCTTGGGCTTACTTCCGCCCAAGCACAATGCAACCTGTACGCTCAAGTCCAAGCCAGCATGGACCCTACGATTCCATGATTTGAGGCGCTTACTCCGCGCGTCCACCCCGCTTCAACATCGAGCGTCCAATACGCGTGTAGACATACGTTGGGCGCCTCGTAAGGCGTATTGTCTCGCCAGTCACCGGGGCGGAAACGGTCACGGCGCGGCGGAGCTGGGGCTGCTCATTACCAATGTCCCACCGCCTGGTCACATACGACCCGGTAGTCCTGGTTCTCGTCTTTACATTCTGCATCATCTTTGCCGTTCCTCCGGAACTGTAACAACACATTAAGCCTTGCATCATCGACTCGCTTACAGAGCCAATTCTGCTTTATCTAGAAGCAAGCGTCTATGAGATTTCTCACACTCGCTTGCTTACTAAATCCATATCACTTGCCCTCTTTATAAGCTCATCTATAAAAAGGCAAACAATACAACCTTACAACAGGCAGAAAAACATAGGTGCCCGATTTATTGCACACAAGGTGATTTATCCCATGAATATTGCTAAATGCGTTCCTACCTTCAACGAGACAAAAGCATCAAGAGAAGGCGCCAAATCGTCACGCCCATATCACTGCGATAAATCGCCTTGCACGCGATAAATCGGGTGCCTATGATGCAAGAGAGTTCTTGAGCGTGACAGGCAAAGGCATACAGCCCTAAACATTTGCGCAAAATGGGAGATGAACTGGAAGATGGGCGAGCGACTCCGCGAATCCCTAAATGTCGAAAATGATCCTTGCCTGGTAAGAGCCACTGATCTCATCACAGGTGATGGCGGCCTCGTGCCAGGTGACAGCCTTGATCGCGCTTGCCAGTTCATGACGTTGGGCATCATATGCCTCACCCGTCACGCGGGCTTTTAAACGCGTCTCGGTCAGATCCAGGATCTCGACATCGCGTACGAGGAGAAACTGCGTATCAAACAGGAAGATCAGTTCATCGAGCCAGCCGATCAATAATGAGAGGTGATCATGGGCCTCGACTGTGACTTCCCGCGTTGTCGCTGGCTTTATCTGCTCCGGCGCGACCATCAGACTCTCCATACCCTGCGCGGCATGAGAAAAGAGTTCTGGTAGATCCCGACCATAGACATGTAGCCCGACATCCGCAGTATGCTCAAACACTTCATAGGGGCGCGCAAAGTTCTTCACGAGCGCCAGCCTTTCCAGGACAGTCTCAGACAGGGGTTATATGTAGAGGTAAAGTTATTACTGCGATACATATGACTGCCCTCCTTTTCCTATGAAGTATTAGTAATTCTTCTCCGAAAACCCTGAGCGCGAAGCGCTAGTCACGTAAGTGATGTTGGGTTTCGGCATAAGATCGTAGTAGATGCTTTAATAGTACCCACGACATTGTGATTTGTCAATACATTTTGCCCCCAAATTGAAGAACTTCAATGAAAATCAAGCAAGGATGAAAAGCAAATGGGCCAACCACCCGCGGGTAGTCGGCCCATTTGCTTTTCGTTCTTTTTTATCTAGCGTGCGCCCAGAATTCGAGCAGATCGCTTTTGGTGACGATGCCCTCAAGCAGGCCATTGTGAACGACAGCGACTGCCGAGTGCCCCATGTTGAAGAGCGTATAGGCCTCGCGGGCCTCGGAGACCGCGTCCAGTACGGGGAAGGCTGGTCCCTGCAACTGGCCGACTGTGGTCGATTCCAGGGGCTCTCCGCTCGCCAGGCGACGTAGCAGCAGGTCTTCGGTCAGGCTGCCCACCATCTTGCCGCCCTCCATGACGGGCGTCTGGCTGATACCATAGCGCCGCAGCAACTCAACGGCATCGGCGACCGAGTCGTTGGGGGTAATGCTGACCACCAGGGGCATGCTCTGTGAGTGCGAGCGGCGATACGCCAGCACATCCTGCATGACTGGCTGCTCGCTCTCAGCCTGAACCAGCAGGTTGTTCTCGCGCATCCAGATACGAGCACACACCTGCTGCTTCCTGGGAACTCCCTCAAACACTCATCGAAGCACTTTTTCTGTGGCAGAAGAATTTCAGTTCCAAACCTCTTGACAAAACACCAGTGCCAGTGTAGAATGTCTAAGTATCGACATTCATGACTGTGACTGAAGTATTCATGGGAGGGATCACCACTATGGCTTACGAGAAGGATATCGTGTTCAACGCAGAGCAGCAGGAAGCTCTTGCGCAACTGGTAAACGACCGATTGAGGGCATTCGATTGGACACGCAAGGAAGCGGCAGAGAAAGCAAATATTATGCCAGATAAGGTGAGTGTTCTCTCCAGGACCGCACCTGCTGGAATGCCATATGGCTATTTCCTGAAGGTCATGCTCATCCTTGACATAGATCTTTACCAAGTGTGCAAGCTGCTCGGACTCACTGAAGAGGTTGAGCGCGAGATGCAATTTTGGCCGGACAAGTACCCCAACGCCAGACGTGGCCTCGCACAAGAGTCGAGCGATCCACTGACAGCTCTGGTCGCGACACTTCCGGCACACAAACAGGATCAGGCACGTAAAGTGATTGAAGCCATCTTAACAACCATCTAGGAGGAACTATGAACGGAGACGACACGTTTCAGAAGTCAGCGATAGAGGGTTTCATCAAGACGCAAGACAATCTGGTTGAGGCTCCTGGTGAGTACGATCTTGCCTATCGCTGGAAGGATGGGCCGATTGCTCTCGGCTTCAAAGACCTCGGAGAGGACATCTATCAATTGGTCTACATCACCGATGAGATAGATAACCAGTGGGAGGACTGGATGAATTAGAAATAAGATTGACCCCTTACCAGATCGGTAGGGGGTCTTCTTTTATTTGACAGCAGGTAGAACCGCAGTAGCCGTTGAGGGCTTGCCCTGGTTCATCTGGTAGACCGCAGCCTCAATCAGGGTGTCGATCTGTGCAGGTGTCGCTTTCACACCAGCAGACTTGAGCAGGCTGTTGATGAGATTCGTCGCATAGTCCTTCTTGACTTGGCCGGGAACAAGCGCCTGGGCCTGCTCCACAGCAACAACCGCCTGATTGACGATAGCTTCCACCTTCGTTCGCTGTGCCTCTGGGAGCTTAGCCACCAGAAGCTTATAGACGTAGGCAACGATGGCAACCACAAGAGGGAAGCCAAACTGAGTGATAAGTGCAATCTGGATGTCAGTAAGGTTCATGTGCTTTTCTCCTAAGCAATTTTACTAGCAGCAGCCTGAAGGGCAGTAATCAAATCGTTGAGGATTTCAGTCTTGTCAGGGGCGTTTGCAATCTGGTTTTGCAGGGTAGCCACCTGGGCCTGAGCCGCAGCCGCATCCTTCGCCGCCTGATCAACCTGGGCCTGTTCCTTGTCCACCTGGGCCTGGAGCGCAGCCTTCTCCGACTGAGCCTGAGCCTGGAACGCAGCCAGTTGATCGTCGCTCGCTTTCTTCGCGGCTACCGCATCAGAGAGAGCCTTGTTTGCAGCATCGAGCTGAGTCTGGAGCTGCGTGGAGTTGCCGAGCTTGGCGATCTGGTTCTGGAGAGCGGTGATCCCCAGGATGGCCTTGGCGAGGTCGGCATCCAGCTTCAGCAGGTAGCAGGGAGCGTAGGGATTGTGGAACGAGTCGACCTTCCCGTTAGGGTCGTAGACCGCGATGCCTCCCTCAAACAACTGCCACACAACGCCAGGGATGTTGTACTGCTCATTCCCCTTTGGGAGCCGGAGCGCACCACCAATCTTGCGATAGAAGTCGAGGAGGCCACCCAGGACTGCGAAGCCGTTGTTGCACTGCCAGCGGAGGGGGTTGGTTGATACCTGCTTAAAGTAGGTGCTCGCGAAGGGATCAGAGATTTGAAGCATATCATCTCCTAAGTAGTTAAAGAGGTCTTGCCAGGGATAGGTGCCAGGACAACGAGCGCGATCAATCGGGGAGATGGAGAAGTGGCCTGTGATACCACCGTACTTGTCGGCCTTTCGCTTCGGGATGCCCCAACGATCACAGATCTCGCGAATGAGGGCAAAGGATGCAGCCTGCTGTGCAGCCGTGAGAGCATCTGAATTATCAGTATGTGGCTTCACGTGCTCAATCGAGATGGTCACGTAGTTGGGGTTGAGAGCTGTAGACCACCAGGGATCACAGCCAGTCTGGGGTCCACCGTTGCCCCAGGCTCCATCTTTCTCCTGTACACACTGCACGACCGTACCGTCCTGGCCGATGACGTAGTGCGTGCTGACGGGATTGTTCCCGCCCTGTGAGTTGATGAAGCCCTGAGCGACACCTTGTGCGCTAGAGCCACCAGCAGTCCCATGCAGGATCAACCACTTGGGCTTGTAGCCAGCGCGATTGGGGAAGAAGTTACTGGTGGGCATTTGGATGATGTTCATGTGACTCCTTACTTGAAAGTCTGGAGGATGTTGTAGAGAGTCCAGATGAGAGCGGCGATAGAGCCTACATACATGAGGAGCTTTTGCGGGGTAGAGACAACCTGCTCTTTAAGATTCTTCACCTCCTCTCGCAGGTGCTCTATTTGGGGTTCGACCACGTCCTTGCGTGCATAGTCGTCTTTCAGGGACTCGTAAATCCTGTCGAGTTGCTCCTTGAGGGGTTCGATTGCGTCCACCACAATTTGCCTGATTTCTTGGTAGTCTGGGTTAATCTGCGGTGACATGCTCAATCGCTCCTGTGTCGGTATCGAGATGCCAGTCACCATTCGAGATGTCGATTTCTATCTCGTCCTCGATGACCTTCGCCAGGGAGGCGCGGATCGTCTGGAGCATGGCTTCGTAGTGCTTGGCGAGGAGAGTCAGCTCTTGCACTTGCTTGAGGGTAGGGAGAGTGAGGTACTGTTTCAAGGGGAGGACTCCTGGGGGAAAGGCAAGCTAGGCGTAGAGGTTGGTGAGGGTGATGGTGGTTGAATAGGTCAGCACGTTCGGGGTCTTCGCGAGGATATCGAGTACTGCCTGATCGTTCGCGGGGTCGAGGAACACATCTGCTATAAGCAGAGTATTTAGTTGGTTGAGTTGTGCATCGCGAGGGTTAGCACCAGTGCCGTTGTACACGAGTCCAGTCAGGGAGAGCGCCGCGATGGATGCGATGTCAGGCTCCAGACCACCGGGAACAGACCAGTCTACGGCGTACCAGAATGTTCGCTTAATACAGGATGTGGAAGTCATTATGTTCTTTCCTTACTAAAACTTAATGGCGACTGCTAACCAGGAATAGGCGCTCTGGGCAGAGACTCCAAATGTTGTGGTGCTGAACCCTGTTACAACGGGGATTGAACTTGGAGGCGAACCGAAGGAACCCGTGTATTGGACGAGGACGAGATCAGGAGCTATGCCCCAATTGTGCGTGATCGTTTGGGCACCAGATCCATTAAACAACTGAAAGCGGCTGATAGAACCTGATGTAAGGGCGATACTATTGATATCCAAACGGCCATCAGACGTGATCTGTGCCTGCACAACACCGTTCTGGTCCTTGACATTTAGGGTGCCGCCGAAGGTCGGGTGCGTAGGTGCGACCACAGTAAGGGTCGTATCCGCTGCGGTATCGTAGACGTATGAGACGGCATTATCAATCGACCGAAGGAAGTAGAAGGTAGACCCGCCCACCTTCGTCCTGTAGACTTTCCTCCCGGTTGTGCCTGTGGGTCCGACACCCAAACTTTGGTAGGTGACTGCTGTATTTCCAGTTGTGGTTGTGGCCGATGTTGCAGGACTTAAAGCCGTTTCACCACCATCTGCTGTAGTGTAGGTATAGGCATACTGATAGGCACCCACGCTCAAGCTACCACCTGCCTGTACAACGGTCTGCGCTCCGCTTGGGGGAGGACCACTTATCGCCTGAATATTCACGTTGCCAAGGCTGGAGAGAAGCTGACCGGGCTGCATTGCAAGTGGGCCGTAGACGTTCGTCGTTCCCAGGTAGGACGTACCGTTGATGGTGAACGTGCCATTGCTGATCGTGAGGTTCCCATTGCCATCGGTGATGATTTTGCCAGTATCAAACTTGACCGCACCATCAGGGAATAGCTCAATAACATTGATGCCATTCTGGTCCTGCATCCGTAGGTAGCCACCAAACTTATCGTGCGCGCCCGCGACAGACGTGAGCGCGGTATCAGCCGCCGTGTCGGTATAGGTCGTGGTGGTGTTGTTCCCTATCGTTGTGACCAGATACAGTGGCGAGCTTGTGCCTACCTTCGAGCGGTAGATGTTGCGGTAGGTCGTACCAGCAGGACCAACTGGGATATTCGAGAGGGCGACCTGGGCACTGGTGCTCGTGGTGGTGACGGTGGCTGTGGTGCCTGGGAGTGTCTGACCGACGCCCATGCCGTAGGTGATGGCATACGTGTACGCACCTGTACCCATGCCAGTGCCCGCAACCAGGGCGAGGGTAGGTGCCGCAGGTGGCGTGTATGCGATCTGCTTGAGCATCAGCGTGTTATTGATAGTCACTGGCTGGTCGGCCATCGCTCCAGTCAGCAGATTGTAGTAGTCGTTAAACCACTGAGCCTGGACGAGGTTGGCTGCACCTGTACCGTTTTGTCGAACTATGAGTGCCATGCGTATTCCTAACTATTCACTATGGTGAGGTTGCCATTAATCTGCACGTCGTTCTGCCCAAGCGAGTGATCGTAGCCCAACGTGAAGTGATTATGCAGATTGCCCTGGCTGATAGTCTGGGAGTCGGTGAGGCCACAGGTAGCGAAGTATGCTACCGCCATCGTCGCCGTAAAGTAGAACTGGATAGTGTACTGCCCATTCCCGCTGGAGTAGCCCGCACCAGAGGCCAGTCGCAGTCCTGGGAAGTTGACTGGATCGTACTGCACCTCAGTTGTCAGGTTGGAGATAGTGTCATTCGCACTCACCTGTCGTACTACCGGGGCATTGGCCGGGTGGGAGTTTTGCAGGGGAGTAGAGAGCGTATAGGTGTAGGGAGCAGACGTGCCACTCACCGAGCTAAAGGTTACTACCTCCTGGTTAATACTCCCGATATCTACAACTACCTGGGTGTCTCCCGACTGATCGACGCGAGTGTTCAGTGAGAAGGACATATCACCGGGATTGGCTTGTGCGTTCAAAGGGGAGTAGAACGACTCGACTGCGAGGTAGATGGGAGCAACATAGTTGCCAGAGGGAGCGGAGGCCAGAGCCGTTAAGCCATAGTTCGTGAACAGATTCTTGCGTTCGAGGCGTGGTATCCAGATCTCCCGGCGAGAGATAGGAAGCCACTCGCGTTCGAGCACTGTCCACGTGCAGGCGAGCTTGAGGTTATTCATGTCCAAGTAGTCCCATGTTTGTATGCGCGAGGATGCGAGCGGGCGAGAGAGCGTAGTTGTAGATGGCAGCATGGGCCATGTTTCCAGCCGCATAGCCACTTCCATCAACTCTGCGACCGATGTTGGCACCTGCTGTACCAAAGCCGTAATTGCCTACACTGATATATGGAGCTGGAGCGCCGTTCAGGTAGAGGGCAATTGTGTGGGTAGCCGCCTGCCAAACACCGACGATGTGATACCACCTATTCAGGCTTGCTGTCGTGGCAAGGTTGGCAATGCCACCAGAGTAGTTGACCTGGAAGGTAAAACCGCCTGTTGCCACCGCAGCTATGTGGATCGCATTCGTCCCGTCCACGTTGATGGACATGTAGCGTGGCGAGATAGCTGCCGTTCCCTGGTTGGCAAACGAGGAGGTGTTGACCCATATCTCATAGGTTGCATCAGTGCCACGTGGGAGGCCAGTCATCGGGAGGTTGATGTAGCCTGTACTTCCATCGAAGGCGTCTGCATTCGTAGGCCAGTTCAGGATCGGTCCAGGATGGCCGAGCAACACACCACCAGTGAGTGCTCCATTCTGTTGCTGACTTCCCAGGTCGTTCACCACCGTACCGCTCGACTCATCCATAGAGTAGTAGCGTATAGGGGCATCAGCGAGAACGGAGTTCACATAGTTGGGACCACCAATGCTACAGAAGCCAGCGTAGGCATCACGACCGTCACCCAAGGCAAAGGTATGCGCGAGGTAGGTGCCAAACTTGGTCGTAGTTGTACTGACAGAGAAGCTGAGGGAGAGGTTCTCGTTCTGCTCCTGGTCGTCAATCTGGGTCGTGGATTCCTGTGAGGAAGTGTCGTTCGGTTGGGCAGCAGCAAAGAGGTGGTTGAGGATGTCCACCATCGACCAGTTCCATGCGCCGCAGGTCACATCGTATTCAAAGAAGCCATTGCCCATCGGCTTAATATCGACTTCCTGTACGATGAAGGAATCATGGATACCGCGAATGGAGTGATCCACACGCAGGACCATACCTGACTGCAAGCCCGAACGCCAGCATCGCAGCTTCAGCGTCCTGAGTCCATACGCTTGCTCCAGGAGAAGTACCTTCGCTCGCTGGATAGCGACCTGGGTATCCACTACCGTCTGGTCGCTGACGGTGCCATCAAAGTAGCCACCGAAGTAGCGCACAGAAACGGGATCAGGGAGGACCACCATCAGAGGAAGTTCATAGCGGTATTTGCAGGTCACCGTCGAGCCTGCTGGTGGAGCGATGTCGAAGGTCAAGGTGTGGGCGTCAGCATTGAGCAACACATCGGCGGTGCCACCCTGGCTCCTGAGCTTGTCTTTGAGTGTGGTGCCTGCTTGATAGCCAATGGTTTTCTCGACGCCGTTGACGTAGGCATGGACCTTACCGTCACTCGCTGTTCTTGGGTAGTAGGCCAGAAGGAAGGTGGTGTTATTGCCGTTGACCTGGGGAGAGAGGTCTTGCACGAAGTCGTTGGAGGGTTTACGACCACCATAAAAATACACCCTGTTTATGATGGCATTATCATCGATCTCATAGGAGTCCACACCAACCTGGAAGCTGGTCACAAAGTCGGGATTGTTCGACAGCTTGAACGGAGCGGTTGAGGCAGAACCAGGAGACACGTAATGGAAGTTCTTATAGGGATCAACCCATGCCTGATACCCGGTGCTGTCGATGATGTCAGTGAGACAGTCAAGCAGCGTCTTGTTCCGGTAGTTCTTCAGGGAGAACGTCATGGAACCAAGCGTCGGGATCGTCTTGATGTTGATCTGGGGCGCATACTTCTGAAGCAGTTGCGTCAGGATCTGTACGTCGGAACCGGAATAGATGTCATTGACAATCGTGCGAGCGAACGTCTGATAGTAGTCCACCCCTTCGAGTTGGGTGTACACCTGCGTCGTTTCTGTCTGGTCAGTGATCTTGGTGAGATATCCGCCAAAGATGCGGTTGTTGTTCGCATCATAGATGACGATCTCGCCGTTTCTCACCAACATCGGTTGTGTCGGTCGCGTACCGGAACCAACGGCAGTGGCAGCAGGACCAAGTGAGGACTTCAGCGTGAAGGTCGACGCACGAGGACTGGCCCCTGAGCCAGAGCCAGCGCCCTGACCCAAGGTGTCCTTGATGTCAATCGAACTTTCGTCGATGTACGGTGTGATGTCCTGCCCTGCGAGTACGACCTTTATCCCACCTTGCGTGACGCCTCTAGGGCTAAAGGGAGTAGTGACAATGGGCATGAGGTTATCTTCCTTGTCGGTTGAGTCCGTTGAGTTGCATTTGTCCAGTCAGATGATTGAACACAGCAGTGCCAACCGTCTTCCCATCCACATTGAGGGCGATGTTGGTCACCTGACCTTGCTGGCCCTGGCCCCCAACCGAGTTGAGGCGAGCGACAGTCGGCGTGTTGATACCAGTCGCAATACCATTCGCAACGTGGCTGACTGCTCCAGTGACCAGATGTGTATTCTTCGTGATGCCCGTTGCCATCATCTTCATCATGTTCGGCATATACTGATCAGAATCACTCAGTGGCCCCTCCTTCGTGGGGGAGTGGAAGCCGAGGAAGGACCAAACCGCTTTCGCCGCACCTGACACCGCACCTATCAGCCTGGGTATGTTATCGGTAATACCTTTTGCTAGCATATTGATGAAGTTTAATCCAGAGGTGTACAGCATGTGTCCAACATCTACGAAAGGCTGAACGAGACTCTGGTATATTCTATGACCAAAGCCACCTAGGTACTGCCCTACGCTATTGATAAACCCTGGTGCCCACGACGCGAACCAATTCTTTAACCAGTTGAAGGCACCCACAGCCCCGTTCCACGCCCACATAATAGCGCCTGTAATTTTTCCCATAGCGTCCCTGGCCGGGTTGACAAAGAGCGCATTGATACCGGAAACGACGATGCCCCACGCGGCTTTGAGGAGCGGAATCCCGGTGCCGTTGATCCAGCCGACTGCCGCATTCCATCCAACCTGAACCCAATGCCAGACGAAGTTAAAGGAATCGACGAAGGGCTTCACAAACACGATGTAGAGGAAGCCGACTACTGCGGCGAACGCTGACTTGAGGGCTGGAAAAGCGGTGCCACTCAGCCAGCCGAGAAAGTTGTTCCAGATGATGACTGTCTGCTGCCCCAGCCATTTGAAGCCTCCGACCACCATGTCCACAAAACGCTGTACGTAATAGTTGTGGTTATACAACCATTGCATCGCGGTAACTGGAAGCATGAAGTAGGCAACCATCATATGGACATACATGCCAAGAGCGGTGACAATCCCGCCCCAAACGGCCTTGAGTGCATTGCCTATCGCATGAATCGATGTATTCCAGGCTCCCTGGATACCATGCCAAATTCCAGACAGCCAGCTCACGGTACTCGACCAGGCGGATTTCACTCCGTTGGCTACGGATTGCACCGCGTGGACGGTCCCGCCCCAGACGCCAATGAACCACTGAACCACGACTGCCCATGCGTTGTGGAACCAAGCAATCACTGATGCAGTTACCGATTTGATGCCATTCCACAAGCCCACGAAGAAGCCTGAGATCGGCCCCCACCAGGCAATGACTGCCGCTGCTGCTATTCCTACCAGGACGACGATACCCGCGATCACCAGGGGTATCCACCCTATCACGGCGATAAGCATTATGAACCCTGCCGCAATACCAAGAACCACGCCGATAATTGGGACCGCGACAATCAGAATGAGAGCCATGATGGCAACAAACTCCTTGGTTGACGGGTTGGCTTTGCCGAGCGTGCTGACGAAGGTATTGAGGCTATTAAGGATTGGTGTCAACCACTGCACCACTGGAAGCAACAGCAAAGACCACGTGGAGTTCCAGGTTGATTGCAAGCGAGCGAATGACTGGTTGAAGTCTCCACGGATTTTGTCAACCGACTGTCCCAGGTAGTTGGTATCCTCTGCGTTCTTTACATTTTTCGCACCCTGCTGGAGGTCGGCCTTGATGTTTGGGTTGGCTCCCATGACCTTACCAGCCTGACCGGATCGAATATTAAGGATGCTGCGCAAGTCCACGGCTGCCTGTGAGTCCGGTTGTTTAGCGAGGGCAGCGAACAGGTCACTCACCATTGTTGGCAGGTCTTTGAGGTGTCCCTTCATGTCGTACATGCTCACGCCAAGAGCCTTCAGGGTACTTGCAGCCGTACTTGATGGTGCAGAGAGCGCGGCCATCATATAGTTGAGGGCTGTGCCTGCCTGACTCACATCGGGCATACCATGCTGAGACAGGTAGATCAGGGATGACATAACATCCTCGAACGGGATATGGAGTGACGAGGCTGATGGTCCAAGGCGCTGGAGGGCTGACATCAAGCCGTTGACATCAGGGATACCGTTGAAGAATGCGTAGGAGAGCGCACTTGCGTACCTCGTTGAGTCTTGTGCAGTGGCACCGAAGTCATGCAGGGCTGTGGTCATGAGGTCGGCTGAGGTCACCATATCGGTCTTGGTGATTTCTGCGAGGTTCATTATTGCAACTCCCAGATTATCATTGACAATCTGAGCCGTGTTATATCCTCGCTCGCCCAATTGCTGGAAGCCGTCTGACACCTGCTGCGTCGAGAACATGCCCTGGTCGGACAGTCTGACGATGGCATCATTCAGGGTCTGCACGTCGGTGCCTGTGGCCTTAGTCGCAATCTGAGCGCGAATGAACGCATCCTCCAGGTTACCAGAACTTATGACTGCGTTATCAAGGGTGGTATTGAGCTGCATCAACGTCTGTGATGTCTGCTGGAAGGCCATCGCAAGCATGAATAAACTAGCGCCAGTAGACTTCGTTTTATTTCCGGCACCCTCAGTAGCATCCCCTGTCGCAGTCTCCGCTGTGGTCAGGTCTTTGGCGACAGCCACTGTAGCGAGCATGGACGCATCAAGCTCTTTCATGTCGTCCATCGCAGTGAGCGCCTTCTTGCCCATGTCCGTCATGATGTCGCCAGTTCCGATTGCGATCTCACCAAAGTCCTGGAACGACTGGCCCGTGTTGTTCATGTTGGTACGGATACCAGCGACGGTTGTTCGGAACTTCGACAGGATGTCGTTGGTGCCAATGACAACGGAACCTAGTTCAAGGAGTGCTTCACTGAAGTCCATAGATGCACTCACGAGATTGGTCATAACAGCTCTGGTGTCGATCAGGCCCGTTGCAAATTTTGCAAGCCCACTGGTTGCGTCATCCTGGAGAAAGACACGCAGGCCAACGCTTGCGTTATTCGCCATAGTCGTCCTCTTCGTCTTCAATCACAAGATCAGTCACCTCACTCGCTCGACCTGACGAATCGTTTGACGATCTGCGCTTCATGTCTTGATTTTGCCGATACTGATGCGCCGACGTTTCCTCAAAGTAAATGCTGAGTAACTCGGCCTCGCCCTCTGGTAGCTTGAGAACTACCGCAGGGGTCCAGCCGAATTGCTCATAACATTGGAGTCGAAACCCGAAGGATTCAGGCGGGATGGTTGGGTTGGGAGAGCCTTCCTTTAGGAGTGATCGGCGAAGCTCTACTCGGAAGGCGTCGTAAAAGGCTGCTTGATCTCGCGCCTCTTATTGATGCGCTGGAGGACTACCTGGGCCACAGCCTCGGCACCCTCAGAGAGCATGATTCGGATGTTCTCACGCGAGACAGGCACCTTGCGACCGGAACTGTAGACGAAAGGCCAGGAGACAATACAGCGATAGAGTAGCTCCACAGCGAAGGCAGCTTCGTCCATCTCGACGATCTCGACCTCACCATTGGGCTTCACTTTCTGCTTCACACCAACAGCCTTGGCCGCAGCCTTATCCTCGAAGGAGAGGCCACGCTTGAGACGAAGGGGAACCAGACGGTCATTGATCTCGACCTCGATGCGATCACCTTCGTCAGTGGCATCCTGGGCAACAAAGAAGTCTTCAAAAAGAAATTGTTCGTTCTCACTCATAGTGGGGTTTCCTTATACGGTGTAGCTAGCGACGAGATTCTGCACGAAGGCCGAGATCATGGGAGAGCCACCAGTCTGGTTGGCTGTGGAGATGGCGGTCGCTTTCGCCTTGATTAAGACGTTGTCTTTCGACAGGTCGTGGTCCATGCTGTCGTAGGAGATGATCGGCACGCTGATGTTGAGTTCCTGGTAGTAGGTGTTCGCACCATCTACGCCAAGGGACGGACCTTTGACATCAATCGTGAAGCTGTCGTCAGTGCGACTCCCGTTGAAGAAGTGGTTGTAGAGCGCGTCTGTATCAAAGCGAGCAGTAAAATCGACCTTGACCGTTCTTTCGCCGAAGTAGACAGCAGCGAAGTCGGCAGAGCCACCAGCGGGATACCACAAGGTACATTTCTGATCGAACTCAATCATCACATCATCAATGTCGAGCGTCGAGACGCCACCGAGCGTGATCTGCGGAGCATAACCAGCGAACGGCTGAACCGGGCTAAAGGTTGGGGTGAGCTGCGCTCCGGCGTACTTCACCGGGTACAGATGCTTGAGGGCGACATCATTCTCCAGCACCTTGCCATCTGCCGCGAACTTGAGGGTCCACTTTTCCACGACCGCATAGGCACCGACATAGACCGCTGCGTCGTAGTTCTTGAAGAGGGTCAACGTCTTGGGCTGGTCGGCCAGGGCGAAGGTGTGCTTGTGGACGTTGGGGAGGTTGGTGGCATCAGGCTGCGTGCTGGTCACAGCACCCCAGGCACCAAGCATAAAGTAGGGACTCGTGTCAGCGTAAAACGGACCTTTGGGGTCAATCGCGCCTTCCCGAATCGTATCGACAATTCCGTAGACACCATCGCGATTGCCGCGCTCTTCTTTAAGCTGCTCGCGCTTTTTGGTGCCTTTCATGATTGATTTGGCCGGGTGGTAGACGGTGGGAGCGACCAGGGCAGTGCCAGGGGTTGATTCCACACCGACACCAAGCCAAGATCGTTTTGAAAGAGAGTAACCTGCCATGTAGAGGCTCCTAGCTTGTGGGGATATTGAATTCGAGGATCACGTCGAGGTTGACAATGAGTGCAGTGAAGACTTGCGCAGCCTGGACAAATTGGGTGACACCACCATTGGAGACAGTGATGTTCTGTGCGAGGCCACCTAAATCCTGGTTGCCCCAGGCACTAAAGGCTTGCATGTAGGGATACCAGTAGGAGTATGCGGCCAGGACATTCTCTTGGAAGTTCCCACGGCGAATGAAGTGCCTGATACCAAAGGTGAGCTTGGTGTACATCTTGCCATTCGAGTCGCCCAGGATCTTATAGGTGGAGAGGGGGATCACCACACTTCCATCCTCTGGAGGACCATCGGGTGGCTGCTGATAGACAACGGTAACGCCTGCAATCTGCGTCTGGACAATGTTGGCAATGGCTGCAACAACGGGGGAGATAACGGGGTCTTGTGGTTGGTAGACGGTCATATGCGCACGCCACCTCCTGATGTAATGGCATCAACGGCTGCTTGCATACCAGCATCACCGTACTTTTCGAGGAGAGCCAGGTCTTCTTCACTCGCTGCATCTCCATACATGTTGGCTCCGGCGTACCCCTGTGCCCATTCTGCTGTGGCCCACATGCCGTTGATGCCGCCCACGTTCAGGGGATCGGTGCCATCGGGCATAGGTGGGCCTTCCACGTAGATTGCGTAGGCGCGACCACCATTGGCAAGCTGATTGGCAGTGCCAGTCCAGAAGTGGGCAATCTCATCCTGCTGAGGGTCAATGTTCGCTGACCACGTCTCATCCGCTCGAAGGGAGCCAGTGGCATCTGGAGTGCGATCAATGATGCGCTGGGCTTCCTCTTTCGCATATAGCTCTGCCTGGCTCTTGATTCCAGTTCTGACCGTCATTCCCCAATCAAGCCCAAAGATGTTGGAGAGATCGAGAATTTCAACCTGCATCATCGGGTGTAGAAGAACCTTTTCTTGTAATGCTTGAGGATGTCGTTAATGTCGTCGGGGATAGTCTTAGTGTATTTCTGCCGAGCTGCACCTTGCTCGATAAGGGTGTCGGAGTAGTTCGTATCGCGCATCTTGACGTAGAACGCTACGAGGCGAGCAGTGGCGCGATTGATGTCAAGCGGGATGGAGCCATAGCCCCAGGTGCCAGTGACGATGTAGTTCCGCATTCCGGTGTAGAAGGGAGCCTGGGACATGCGCTCCAACTTCCAGCCAGGATTGCGGTTCTCAGGGCCAATCACAATGTCATTCGTGATATCCTGCTGCGAGGTGAGTACTGTGTTAAAGTACCCATCGTAGCCCACACTCTGTGCGTAGGACACCTGGATGACCTTACTGATTGACTGCACCCATTCACCGAGCATCAAGTACTGCGTGTCATGGCCGGAGAAGGTGCGAGTGGTGCCTACCTCCGTCTGGAATTGGTAGCCAACTTCGTCATCAATCCAGGTCTGCGCCTCTGGTATCAGGCTTGCAATCCATGCGTCATTCGCTGTGGACTGCGAACCTAATACCAGCTTCACGTCAGAGAGTTGGCAATACGGATTGTTCGTATACGCCATAGCTCTCCTTATTACGCGCTCTTCAGGACCAGGGCACGCTCGGCGTGGATCAGCTCCGCGTCATAGTCGGCCAGGATACCGAAGCGGCGACGGCGACCCATGTCATACAGCGTTGGATCGATGATTGGCTGTGGACGACGCTTCCACGCGATTGCGGCCCAACGAGGAGCGAGCAACATCGCGTTCTGGACAGGAACCGCACCAGCAGAACCTTCAGCCGTGTTCTGGATATAGTTGGTGACGACAACGCGACACCCATGCAGAGCGCCCTTTTCGCCAGTCAGCAACCGATCAGGCGCGGCATACCGCAAGTCCTGACGTGTGTTCTGGTCCATCATGAGGGCAGCGTACTGTGTCGGTGAGATGTAGAGACGGTAGTAGCCATCATCAAACGGGACGTTGTTTGCCTGCTCAAGAGCCGCAACGGCGTTCAGGATCAACTGGTCGCTAAAGGTGTCGGTCGTGGTGATGGTGGCAGTCGCTTTGTTGTTGGCATAGAGTGCGCTGAGCTTGGTCGCGGTGCCAGGTACGGTCGCGTTGAACAGAGCGGCAAAACGGCCTTCGATGTTCAAGCTCATGGAGTAGCTCAGGCGATCCATAACCTCTGCAATTCCGTCATATTTCAGGCGGTCAAGGGCTTTGCGAGTGACTTCAACAGCCATACCGACTTCGGTTGGTTTCAGGATAATGGAGCTGGCATTGTTGAGCTGAGTCAGCGTGATATCGGTGCCCTCAGTCAAGGTGCCAAGCGCGGCCAGGTCAGGCAGAATCGGGATATAGACCTGATCGCCAGCTTCAGGGGCCAGGAGGTCCGTATTCTCAACGACGCTTTGCTGAAACACGGCACGCAGGCGCAGGTTGCGCTCGATGACAGACGCCCAGATTTGGGGGATCAGGGCCTGTAACTGTGCGCTGGAGGTTGAACCAGTCGCTTTGAGGATCAGTTCATCAGTGGAGAGAGTCATGTGGGGAGAAGCCTTTCAGGGGAGATTATTCGTAGAGCATACCTTCGGTCAGCGCACGATTGGTCAATGCACTAATCAGAGCCTTGTCGGTGTCATCCAGGGCTGCGGGGTCACTGGCTTTCTTCAGGAGGTGCTTGACTGGATCAGCATCGCGGGAGTCTTCAGGGGCAACGGTGCCAGTGCGGCCAACACCCTCGCGAGAGAAGGTCGTCGCTTTCTCAATCTTGGCGTCAATCGCCTTGCTGAACTCGCCAAAGGAGGAGATCAGGAGGTTCTGCACATCTTCAAGGGAGACGGAAGGAGCAGCCTTCTGGACAGGCTCAGGGGCAGGCTGAGAGGCAGCAACGGGGGTGCGAGCATCGGTAACAGCTTTAGCGATCATCGCAGCGAAGTCTTCGGGGGTCATTCGGATTCCTCTTCTAGGCCATACGCTTTAGCAGCGATGATTGCGGCCTTTTGATTAACTGGATAGGGGGCGACAGTAGTTTCGATAAGTGGATATATTTCGGTGAAGCGCCTACCACCACCGGGGATTTTCTGGTAGCGAGTCGCGTTGCCGATGAAGGAGAAGCCACCGATGTTGCCCTTACGGACAGCGCCAGCAGCGACAGGTTCGGTGAGCACACCTCTGGCATAGAAACCATTTCCGGTGCCTGGGAAGTGTTCAAACTCTGCTGCGTCTCGTGGATGCGAGACTTCGTGGAAGATCTTTCCATCCCGGACAAGCGCACCTTTCTGCAAGTGGCCGACAGGGACTTCAGCGGTCTTATGGTTAAAGGAGACAGGAGCAGATCTGCGGAAGTAGTCATCGATTGACTTTTGGAAGGCTTCTGGCTCGGTGATGTCCTTCTCAAGATCCTGGTCATCGGTCGATACCCAACCTTCAATATTGAGTCCAGCGTCCGACTCCCACGCCTTTGTGATGACGAACTCTTTCTCAATCGGGTTATAGGACTTGTGGACCTCTTCAGGGCCGAACCACTCATCGAGCAGTTCTTCCATCGACTTCTTCACGCCATTGCCAGTGATGCCGAGCTGCTCAGGGGTTCCCTCGCCCTCGTGGGCTTCATGGACCAGCATCTCAGTCAGCATGGCGATGACTTTTTGAAGGATCGTTACGTCGTTCATGGGGTTCTCATTCCTGCGTTGCGATTGGCCTGAACTGGCCCTCGCGCAGCTTGTGGGGAGTTGGATTGTGGCTTGGGGTAGCTGATGCGTACTCGTGAGGAACCAACACCGTCAGGGTAGCTCGCGCCTCCTGGTGGTTGTGGTCCACGAATTGGCGGGGGAGAGATTTGGGCCTGTGCCGCCTGCTGCTTAAAGGATTCGACTTCTGCTTCAATCGCTTCAAGCTGTGCCTGGGCAAACTTGCGAACGAGGTCGAGCGGCATCACTGTCGTGCCGACTACAATCGTTGCATCGTCGCCACCGTCCTGGCTTGGGAGTCCTTTTCTGTTGCGGATGTGGTTCGGAGTGAAGACGCCCATCTTCCAGTTCAGATCGTCGATCTGGGCCTGGAGCAGCTCGTCACGGCTGTCAATCTCTTCGTAATACAGTTCGATGTCGTTGAAGTTCATCCGCTTCTTGACGAGGCGATAGGTCAGGCTCTCCGTAATCTCCTTCAGGAGAGGTTCAATCGCTCTTCGTTTGAAGGTGTACGAGAGGTTGTAGCCATTGGACTTGTTGACATCACCAGAGTCGCCAAGCTCGTTGAGGGTGACACCCAAGATCGCCATGATTTTGCCGCGCACTTCGGCCAGGAGTGCCGTGGCCTCCAGGTCTTTCAAGGCGTAGCCGAACTGTGTGAAGGTCGAGCCACCACGGCTACCAGTCATGATGATGCGGTGATTGCTGGTGGCCTGGTCATTCCAGTAGTCCACAGCCATCTTGAGTTCTGACTCGCTCACATCACCCAGGTCGTACACGCCATACGGGACGTTGGATTCCATGAATTTCCCGCCGATGAAGGCGAGCATCATGTCTTCGATGATGGCGCAGGAGAAGAGTTGTTCAAGGCGTTTCAGGGGATAGACTGAGTTGGAGACAGCATCGCGTCGGAAGTAGATGAGCTGGTCAGGTTCCCAGGCATGGATACCATCGTTGCCACGGATCGGAAGGCCCTGGATGTCAAGCATGTCATAGCCATTCACATCGCCGTGTTCGTCAAAGTCAATGTAGAGTCGAGCACCGTCTACCACGTGCAGCTTTGCTGGGTTGCCGTACCTGTTCTCTTCGATCTCGACACCTGCCCAACCGAGCACAGCCAGATCAAAGATCAGCTTGCTCAGGAAGTGTCGGCCAGTGTCCAGGTCGTTGGGGTTGTGCAGCAAGTCTTCAATGATCTGTGCTCGCGTCTCATCAGCAGGCTTGGCCGGGTCGGAGTTGCGAACGAGGATCTCCACATTGGAGCAGTAGTCCAAGATGGCATTGATACAAGCGGCCACTGTTGGGGTCTTACGGACGATCTCGCGCATGCGTGGCGGTGAGATGAGTCCAGAGGCGTCAGCACCGACGATGAGAGGCTGACCATACTCAGGAGGAGCATTGATCACATAATCGGTCAGGCTCCCACGACTTGCCTTCTTGATGGTGGTAGACAGACTCTTGAAGGCTTTACCAATTAAGGTCATAGGGGTGCCTTTCAGTCGTCAAAGGAGAATAGCTCGGCGAAGGGATCACCTGTCACAGGTTGGGGTTTTGGCGCAATTCGAGAGAAATTGACGCCCATCATAAGGCCCAATCGCCGGGGGATGAGTGCAAGGTGAGCCGCCAGGGCGAGAGACATCACAATGTCGTCGTGCCCTTTCTTGGCCTCCATGCGAATGTTCTTGTTGGCCGTAAACTCATAGGTGAAGTTTTGCAGCTCACTAATGATGTCCCGGTCGTAGGGGATCAGGAGCCTATGCTCTGCCATCATGCGGGACAGCTCTTGGATGACTTCATACTTACTCTGGTTACTGAACTTGTAACCTTCAGCCTGGATGTCATTCAGGTCTTCAACTACCGACTCACCAAGCGAGGTAGCATCGATGAGTGTTTCCGCATTGTTGTAGGTAGTATGTTGCTCACGGACAATCTGCTTGTAGACTGTGTAGCCTCGCTTCTGTTGGCGAACCATACTCACCAGGGGAACATTCAGGGGATCGGTAGTATCGAGGGTAGTACTCACGAACCAGTCACGGACGTTGGCAAGGTCAACACCCTGCACATACGTGTGATTCTCTTGTGGTTTATAGGGGAATTCGTAGACACCCGTCTCTTTATCAAGGTAGGGATAGTGTTCGTAGGCCCAGCGAATGGCGCTGGAGGGGAACACAGCCAAATCGTCATCGACAAACTCTGCGAGGTACTCTGTGCGCCATGTCATGGAGTCTTCTCCAACGCGCTTTTTCACTCGCTCTAGGAATCGGGGATCTGCATGGGGATTGCTGGTCGAGGGGAAGTGGAACCGGGTCATCGTGCCAGTATCGTCGAGAGGAGCTGCATCATAGTAGTCTTTAAAAGCGCCAAGCCCAAATGGGGTGGAGATCATGATGATGCCGGAGTCCTTCTCCTGGCCTGTGACGGTCATAAACGGCTCGATTACGTCGGTTAATGTTGTGTCCTTGCAAAATGCAGCTTCATCAACAACAGCAAGGTGACACTTTTTACCGCGAAGGAACTGTGGACTGTTCGCCCCACGCCCATGTATTTCTGTCCCGTTGGCGAGCTTGATTCGAGGAAAGGGGTACTCATTAATTTTGCCTTCGAGAAGGCTGGCAAGTGGTCCTGTGCGGAAGTGGAATGCGACTTCATTAAAGATAATCCTTGCTTGGTCGAGAGAGGGAGCAACGATGAATACTTGCCGATTGGAGTGAGTGACCGCGAACCATGTTGCATAGATCGCCATCGCCACCGATTTGCCCCACTGACGCCCACAACAGCAGATGGTCATGGACTTGATGGCACGAAGCATCTCAATCTGGCCTGGGTGTGGCTCCAGTGGCTCGCCGTTGGGCTTCTTTAGGAAGGCGCGAGCGAAGGCAACCGGGTCAGTCGTCACCTCTTCGACTGAGATAGAGACTTTTTTGTGGGGCATGATACACTTTCTTTTAGGGGGTGGATCGTGTGTTCTAGTAAGCGAGGTGAAATATGACACAATGCCAGCGTTACATCGCCATCATTGTCGAGCCAGACGAGAAGCTTAGGGCAACCTTGAGGGAGATATTCATCGAGAAGACGGTGTTCTGGCCCCTGGTTGTGTCAAACTGCAAGGACGCCTTGAGGATATTAATAGAGGAAGGTGTACCAGAGGTACTCATCGTGGACAATGATCTACCCGATGGGACTGGTTCGGAATGCTTTCGTGACATCTGCGCCCTGGAGCGTGAGCAGCATATGGTTGATCTACGGGATCACACCCGCAAAATTCTGCTCTGTCACAATGATGCCAGCGTTCGTCTACCCAGGCATATAGCGGTGTATCGTGGCCCATATGACTACGAGACGTTGGCTCGCTTAACACCGTATCTACGGATGAGGAGGACGAGAAACCAGGACACCCCGCCGAGAGGGAAGAGGAGACGGGGTGCGTGATTGGAAAGGGTTATTTGGTTGGCATGTAGATCAGCGTTCTATCACGAAGCCGTTTGAAATGGATCTTCTGGATTCGTGAATAGTGAGGGCTGTAAATCCTTCGATGTAGCGGCTTGCGCTTTTTTCAACACTTCTAGGCTCATTGGTATGTCGAGCCGCTTATGATGCTCTACAAGATCTTCGATGGTGATAATCTGGATACGTGGGTAATTGCGGCCCATAAGTGCGTGTGTGTACATACCAGCGGCATTCGCTTCGTCTTTCATACCCTTTGTTGGTGGATTAAGTGTAAGAATGACAGCTAATTCAGCTCCCTCGCGCATCCTATCATTATTTAATTTCGATGTATCGTCACGCCCAACATTGCCGGACTTGACCTGAAACACGATTTTCGCATTCTCGTCCTTGCCTGTAAGGAAAAAAGCAGTACCATCAATACCCTGGTCGCCGCCTTTCTTCTCGTTAATGATGGCGCGATTGTTCGAGTAGGTCAGAACAGCCCATTTCTCAAACTCTTTGCGTACCCTATCGTCCTTCTTATGCACCAGAGCTTTCACTGAAGACATGTCTCTCGGAATACCGTTAAGATTGATGTTGTTGATAGTTTCTTTGCCGTATTGTCCTTCTAATCGGCGGAGAACAAGGGAGATACTTTGATAGGTGATGTCTATCCCTATCCAGTTGCGTCTCAAACGTTCAGCAACAGCGATGGTTGTTCCACAGCCACAATAGGCATCCAAAATCACGTCGCCATCATTGGAACTAACAGAAATAATTTTCTCAAGAAGGGCTTCAGGTTTTTGTGTGGGATAACCCAATCGTTCTTTTGACGCTTGATTAATGGGTGGGATATTCCAAAAGTCAACTGGCATTTTTCCTTCTTTCAAATAATGCCGATAAACTAACTCTGGATGTGTGTTTTCCCACTCAGGAGAAACATCCCGGTGCCCTTTAATGGGACTTCCTTTAATAAATCTCCCCATTAATCGATATTTACCATTCTCATCTTCATATCGGAATTTAGCTTTTCCCGATTCAGAGAACTCATCTAAAATGTCATCCCAGTTAAACGCATAGTCTTTACTTTTAACATAAAACAACAGACTATCGTGTCGTCTGCCAAAAGCATGTTTTGAAACTCTTCCGCCAATTTCGTAACACCAAGCTATTTCATTAACAAAATTTCCGCCTTGTGAACAAAAAATAGCATCCAATAGCAATTTCAAATAATGGCTTGCGGTTGGGTCACAATGCAGGTAGAAACTTCCGGTTTCCTTCAAAACTCGATGGATTTCTGTAATGCGAAGAGTCATACTAACGAGGTAAGCAAGCAAACTGCCCTTTTTCAAAACTGGTTGCAACCCTCTAATGAGATCAACCACCTGCGCTGTAAAGCGGCCTGTATCGTTAGCGAGAATTTCTGCAAATCCCTCATTTGCACGTTCATCCCATACCCACGTATCTATGAACGCCTGAGCCTGTGCCCGATCTTCGCTACCGATGTTGTTGTAAATCTGATTGTAGTTGCGCTTACTGTTGAATGGTGGGTCAATATAGCAAAGATCGACGGTTTCATCCTTGATGTATCTTCGCAAGACCTCTAGGTTATCGCCATAATAAAGCTGATTTTTCATGCGTCTCTTCCTCTTACGGACTTTGCTTCATTGCTGATGGCATTGACGGATTGAATTAATTTAGGGATCGGCTTGATTATAGCATATTTTGGGTATATAGTGCCCTTTATTCTGGGCATGAATGAGGGGTAGCGATAGAGGAAGGGTAGTGGCCGTAGAGGTTACTCCGTCAGGACGGTATCTGCATCGATTGGCTCCAGCAGGGGCACTTTCTCCAACAGCACGATCTCAACGTTCGGCCACTTTTTCTGGAGGTCAATGTTCGCCTCCTCAAGGGCACGCATCATCAGAGCGCCCAGATATAGCTTTAAATTCTCCATTCAGTCGCCTTTTCTTTGGGTCGTATGCTAAAAGAGAGGGGGGTAAAAGATATGGATGACTGCTATGATAACTGCTACATCGAACTTGGGTTTGATAAAGAACTTCCCTGTGTCATTTGCCGAACGATGACAAACTGTGGTGTGGCCGTTTGCGCTGATATACTGGCTCTCACAGCACGTGAGTATGAGAGAACATGGGTACTCTACCCTTACTGCGAGCAGCGTAGTGGATGTAGAGACAAATTATGGGAGAAAGTGAGAAATCCCAGAGGGCAGGATTCGAACCTGCGACATTAGGGTACGCTAGCATCCCTCACGCTGCTCAGGCCACCGTACATCCTCTGCGTTGTACTTTCGCTTTGGATGCCTTCTAGTGTGGTGCTACGCGCTGTTCTTCCGCTGAACTACCTCCGGCATGGTGTTGGCTGTACCACTGCCCGTCATTTAACCTGGACGCTCAGGAATTTCCAGGCACCAACTGGCTCCCGCGAATGGACTCGAACCACTAACCTATGGATTAACAATCCACCGCTCTCACCATTTGAGCTACGCGAGAAGGGGGAAAGGCAGTTTACCGACATGCCCAGGTCCAGTGGCAGCAGTTGGAGTCGAACCAACCATCTCTCACAGCCGTTGTGAGTGTTTCCACCGGGAGTACTATACCGTCATTCGGTCAGTTTTACTCTCTCATGACCAGGAGAAGCCCCCACTTTTTAGAGCGGAAACCCGATTGTGAGTCGGTTTTGGGAGCATGGACCGCTTCGGCATCCATCATTTCTGAAGCTATGCCTCACACAGTGGGGATCGAACCCACGCAGCCGAAGCACGACTGCTGCCTGCGCTGTTACGCAGGTGCCCGGTCGCTCATTTGACCACTCTGACATGTGTTTATCGCGGGTCAGGGGGTCGAACCCTGATCTGTGGCTTATGGGGCCACTGTGCTAGCCGTTGCACTAACCCACCTCTCGTGGCGGTTCTTTAACGTGTTTATCCACACTTATCCCTGAAACACGGAAGGTTTCACTCAGAAGACCTACAAACCTAGTGGGACCAGGAGGACTTGAACCTCCGACCGCCAGCGTCCCGGCTGCTCTCCCAACTGAGCTATGGTCCCTTACGGGGCAGTTTAACGTCTCCCCTATTCGACGCGCCGTTTTCAGCGGATTCAGTACGGCGAAACCTGGGAGCATTACTCGTTATTCTGATTCTTTAACAATTCTTCGCGCTGCTTCTTCAATCTTTCCATTTCTGCCAGACTCTCACGATATTGCCTCTCAAGGCGTTCCCCCTCTTGTTGCAGTATTTGGACACGCTGCTGCCGGATTATGGTGTCTCTCTGCAACTGAGCTATCTGTTGTGCTCGTAGCTCTTGCTGCCTTGCATAGGATCGTGCGCTGCCGCGTATAAGACCACGTACTAAACCGCCAAACATGATTAAAACTCCTTTAATATAGATACACAACTATAGATGAGTATACCATAAACAAGGGAGCGGTGCGGCTGCTAGGAGTGGGGTCGAACCGTAAAGAGGGAGCAGTTTAGTTCGACATGCTCAGGTCGCGTCTGCTAAATGTCTGCCAACACCGTTAAATACTCATCGTAATGCGGTGGTAGCCAGTTCGTGGTTACTTTTGATACATGGAAGTCCACGAGGGTTGGCGCTTTCCCGTACACCTTGCCGATGTCTCGCAAGACCTCGATAATCTGCTCGTCCAGAGCCTCTGAACCATCTTCCGCTAGCTTCCAGGATTTTAGCGCTGCACTTCTAAACACTCTCATGTCCCTGCTCTCCTATTCGGTAGGTAGGTGATTCCATGTGACTGCTCCCATTCCTGCCGCCATGCAAGATAGAGAGCGTGTTTCCCGCCTTTGGGATTGATATAGGTGCGTCTGTAGTATTTGATAAGCTCTTTATCCATGCCCTCCGGCCACTGTTCGCCATCGTCCAGGTAGGCCAGGAGCAACACTTTCACCTCTTCGGGGGTGCGTTTTACTCGTTTGCTGGCCCCTGGTTCTGGCTCTCCGGTTGGGGCTGCGGCGTCCAAAGAGCTTTCGCTTTTTTTGATTGCTCGTCGAGCGCTGCTGCGATCTGTCTGGCGTCGATCTCGGCGGTGATCTGCGTTACTGGCTCGATGCGAGGGACCGGACGTTCGATGTGCTCTGTCACCTGGACGAACTGCTGGTTCATGAGGCGCTGCTGCGAAGACATCATCTGTGTCAGATTCTCGTTGATGTTCTTCATGAAGTCGAGCACCATCTGCTGTTGGGCCTCTGCCATGCTGTACTCGAAGTTTCGGCGCTGATGCTCCAGTTTCTTCTCGTGAGTCATGCCCTTGGAGGCGATCAGGAAGGTGCAGGAGAACTCCGCAACATGATAGGCGCTACTCCTTATAAGGAACAGAATGTCGTGTCCCTGAAATCCGTTCACTCCGACAAGCATCGAGAAGAGCGGCATCTTGTCTACTGCGCTGTCGTTCACCACCAGGCTCCCATTGGCGAGAGACATCTGGAGAAAGACGTACTGCGCTGTGAACGAGATGAAGGCAAGCGCCAGGCCAACGGCAAGTGAGGCTCGAAAGCCCTTCTTGTCTCCTGCTTTCAGTCGCAGGCTGGCGTTAAAGATCGCTGCCAGGGTAGCTGCTTCAATCGCGAAGCCCGATCCCCAGGCAATGAAGGTGCTCACATCCGTGAGGCTGAAGTCGTGGAAGCCCGCAAAGAAATACCCATTCGATATCGCGAGCAGGATACCGAGTGCGAATGGCACCAGTGTTGCAGTCCAGTTGACAAACGTGGATTTGACTGCGTCATGCTGGTCTGGTTGGGGCGGGGTGGTCTGGCCCGTGTTGACTGCTGGTGTCTGAGGTTGACTTCTCAGTGCATCCCATGCTGCTTTGAAGTTGAACATTAATTTTCCCCCTTGACACTCCCTGGTAATCTGGAAGTGTCGATTACGTCGACAAAGGGGAACAGGAACGAGTCGGATTGCTTCTGTTCCCCTTCTGCATGCCTGGAACTCGGTCTGGTCCGTGGGGTCTGGTCCTTCCGAGCAGCGTGTGGCCGGAGGATCAGTCCACCCAGGCGTCGAGAACAGGCGCTCTCTTAATCTTTAAGTACATCTATATTATACCACATCTGTCGATGTTTGCCCCACTTTTTCAGCCAATTTTTGTACTTCGAGAAAAACTCGTCAGATTGGTTTGTCTATGTTCAATCTATTGAACATGTTCAGTTGATTGAACGTCTAACGTTCAGTTGATTGAACGTCTATGTTCATTTAAATGAACGTCTAACGTTCAATAGATTGAACATGTTCAGTTGATTGAACGTCTATGTTCATTTAAATGAACGTCTAACGTTCAATAGATTGAACATGTTCAGTTGATTGAACGTCTATGTTCATTTAAATGAACGTCTAACGTTCAATAGATTGAACATGTTCAGTTGATTGAACGTCAATGTTCAGTTGATTGAACGTGGTTGTACGTACAGCAGCTCGACATATTTAGACAATAAATAAATAAAGAATAAATAAAGAGTTATGAAGGGGCTTTGCCCCTCTGGCTTCGCCATTCACCCCAACCTACGCTTCGCTTCGGTGCGAGAGAATTGATGGGTATTGGGGGAAATAATAGTAGTTTATTATTGTTTATCAGGCCGAAAAACTTTCGAAGTTGCGGGTTGATTTGAGAGAGCACTTCCTCTGCCTCGATTCGGGCCAAGCTCGGACCGGCGCAATGTGACCCTCTTGATCTAGGCTCGGCCCGCCTGGGGAGCCATCTCAGCCCACTAGAACAGAGTTAGAACAGCCAGACAGGGACAGACAGCCCTAGAACAGACGGTCTATTCATCCTCTCTTTTGCCCTCTATCGCTCTATTCTTCTCTCTATTCAACGGGGCAATAGACAGACAGAAAAGACAGACAGACACACCAGACAGACAGACAGAAAAGACACACCAGACAGACACACCAGACAGACAGACAAAAGATACAATCTTATCCTCTCTTAAGATAACGATAAATACACCCCCACAAAAAACACGCGATTGACAGAGGATGCTATACCCTATCCCTACCTACTCACTACCCATTGCTTACTACATACTCACTTGGTAACTCACTACAGCATGCTACCAGACAGACCACATGACGATGCTACCAGAGATGCATGCTATAGAGAGATGGCAACCCAGCATGCAAGCTATAAAGACGTATACATTTACAGCCTCACAGAGATGCTATAAAGAGACATCCCCTCATCAGTAGCGGGCAAGCTCTAAACAGCCTTACCACTTAAAAGACTTTCCATCCTTACAACAGGGTAAAGATATCACCCTTACCACTTAAAAGATTTATTCCCCCTTCCCCTTCAATTCAATCGCGGATCTTTTCACCCTAAACAATGCCACCAGCCCACCAGCCCACCAGCCATCCCCACCAGCCCACCAGCCCCAAACGGCCAAACAGCCTTGGGTTTTAGCGAGTATACGGGCAATAGATGCAGCCTTGCCGCGTCCCATAGCAGCGAACAAAGCAAAATCAAACGACTTTTTACCAATTTCCCACGAGTTTTAAAATTCGTTCAGCCCGCTCCCAGAGCCGCTCCAGACCACGTCGCCGCAACCAATTTGTCGAAACTTCGATATTGCCCACTTGACAGCCTTTGTTGATGTATGGCATACTTCAATCACCGCAAGGCGAGCGGCGAAATCGCCGAAACGAAAAAAACGAAATGGAGAAGACACAAAATGAAAAAACAGAAAGTCAACAGCAACACGGAGAAAACACAGGTTACCATCCAGGAAACCTTCGCGGCTATGAGCGAGATTCTACACGGCGACAAAGAGCCTAGCGTGCTTCTCGCCTTCTGGGCAAGCGCACTGAGCAAGCGTGTAAAACTGACCATCAACGGTGGCTATGTTCGCATCCTTGCTGAAAAATACCTCTTCAATGGACTGCCTGAGAATCAAGAAGAGCTGAAAGACGCGCTTGGGCGCAAGCCTGGGAACCGCTTCCCCTCCGGCCTGATGCAATCCCACATCGACTGCCTGTACGCACTGGAGAAACTGCACAAAGCTGGCGCACTGAACTTTGACGCTGGCGACACACTGGCTGAGCAGCAAGCATGGCGCGAAAAAATGGTCAACCTTATCCCTGGCATGGCTTGCAAGCTGGTATCCTGGGCACTGTTCATCTACAACCCTTTCTACACCAAACTACTGACCATCGATACCTGGCACTGCAAACGCCTGGGAATTGATCAGGAAAAACTGGCTGGCAAAACCAAAGCACAGGTTGCCTGCTATCTGGCGACTGAGAAGCGCATGCTGGCAGAATGCACTGCCCTTTATCCTGAGTACCCTCCAGTGGTCACTGCTGCAATGCTCTGGGAAAATGCCCGTATCGCTGGTGGTGAGTCTGACGGCCAAGCCTACACCAGCCACAAAGAGATTAGCTG
The DNA here is from genome assembly GCF_016587375.1 of Ktedonobacter robiniae. GTDB lineage: Bacteria > Chloroflexota > Ktedonobacteria > Ktedonobacterales > Ktedonobacteraceae > Ktedonobacter > Ktedonobacter robiniae. Next base: position 4,653,377 of record NZ_BNJG01000001.1, on the reverse strand, counting down.
CCGCTGGTACTAATCCCCAGGGGGCTAGTGGTAGCCTGTAGGGTTCGACTCCCTACCCCCCTTTTGCCAACTGGCATAAGTCAAAAATATTTCTGAACTGAGGAGAAAACACAATGAAAGTTCTAGTCCTAAATGAGCTATACCGCGATCTGAGCCAGTCTGGCGACACCGTCGATATCCAAGCCTTTGGCGCTGTTCTCTCTGTACTGAACGGCCATCCCGTCTCGGTCGCCCTGCGTGGCCTTAACGCTCAATTGAAAGCCTATCAGGACAAAGAACTGGCCTATGCGAATGGCGGTGCCACCTCGTCTCGTGAGCACTACCTTTCCTACTGTCACACGGTCAAACGCATTGCGCAATGCAAGCACCTAGTCGCCACCATCGAATACGCCAGCAAATAGTACCATAGTACCAATTATCGAAATGTCGACAAAAACACTTGACAACGGTTTGTCGAAATGTTAATGTTGACTTGGCGGGTGGAGGTAACGAGCCTCCACCGCCCACACAACGAACAGGAGAAGACACAATGAACATCAACGAACTTCACACCCTCTACACTGATCTGGCTGAGTATCACACTGAGGATACTGTCGAGCAGGAAGCCTATCGAGCCTGCGCCACTTTCCTGGAAAACTTTCACGGTACGCCGTTCATCCTGAGCGCCGAAAAAGCCGCCAAGCGTGTGATTGGGTGGGCCAAAAAGTCACTCAAAACTGAGTGGGAGACACTGCGCACGACAAAGGACGAGCATGAGCGCCACATCGCACTATTTAAAGTCCGCCGCTGCCAGACTCGCATCGCCATCTACACTGACTTCCTGGCAAATATCAAGCTGCTGACCACGACAGAGTGGGAGCAGCCAGCCCAGGAGCCTGCTGAGGAGCCTGCTGAGGTCATCGGCTACACAACGTGCGGCGTCGATGTCTGCCCGGTCTGCGCCGAGGCACACGGCTTTGACACTGACGGTGTCTGGACTCCAATTCTGGCGACTGACGGACGCCCAAAGCTCACAGCCTGCGCAGCCATCAATCACGGAAAGTAGTTTGACTAGTCGCGAGGGCTGGCCCTGGCTGGCCCTCCCTGGAGGATAGAAACATGAAACTGTACACATCAGTCGCCGCTCTTGTCGCCATCCTGGCCCTGGTCGCCTATCTGGTCTGGCCTCGCCCAGACTACAGCCTGGAACACTGGCGCGAGATTAGCCGCTACGCTGGCCCGGTCTGCCTTGTCACCCAGGATGGTCGCCACTGCGCGGATGGCGTCCAGTATAGCCGAGATGCCGAGATCGCTGGTGAGTCCTATCAGATCTGGCTAGGCTGCGAAGAATACCACAGCCCATACGACTGCCAACTGCTAAATAACTAAGTTTGTCTACCTATCCAACTAGATAGTTGACACATGTTTGTCGAAGTGTTAACATAGCAATGTCGATTGAGTTAATCGACGCACGAACAAGGAGAAGACACAATGAACTATCGCCAATTCGAGTCCAAGCTGGTCGAGATCATTCGCGATGGACACCAGCCAGTCGACCTGCGCCTGTCTGCCGCCACTGAGCTGCACAACCTGGAATGGGGTCTGAACCCCCACGAGATCATTTTCTGGCTGGAGGTGCGGCAATCCCGCGCCTTTACTGAAAGCGACATCGAAAAGCACGCCACTGTATCTGTACTGATCAACATTCTGGAGGGCTAAATCATGGGACCATTCAACCACTGGCACGAGAGCCTTGGCTTCTTCGCCTTCCCTGGCCTGTTCGTGCCTGCTGAGCGCACGCCAGACGGGCAGTACAGATATTTCAAAAATGGCCTTGGCTACACAGTCGAGAAGCCATCCCTGCCACAGTGTCTCGCCTTCCTGTCATCAGTCTATCTAGAGCGCACAAAGGAGAACTAAGCATGAGCAATGAGCAGATGTTTGCACTGGCCTGCAAAGCGATTGAGGCACTAGAGGACGACAAAGCCCTGTTTGTGCGCGGTCACAGCTTGCTAGACATTCGCATAAGCGGTGCCAAAGATGGCGGCATGATCTACAAATTTGAGCACAATCTCATTTTCTGGCCCGATGGCCGCTTTGAGCCTACGTTGTCTGACTGGAAAGAACTGGAGGTGCAACTGTGATTGTCGCATACAAATGGATGGGCCAGCACTGGTGCCCAGACTGCGCTCCACGTGAGGCAGACGCCGAGCCTATCTACAACGGTGACGACATGCCCACCCACCTGTGGTGTGCCCTCTGTCGCGTGGAACTGGAGGTGGTTTCACTGCGCTGTGCTGACTGCGCTGCTGGTCACTGTTTCGCGAATGAGCTGTTCCTGCCGCCTGTCCGGTTTATACCGAATAGCCCAGAGGCGTGGGCAGCGTTCTTCGAGCGCCAGGAGCGCCTACAAGCCTGGACCACTGAGCTATACCTGGCCTAGTACGTCATACTTAGTAGTCAAATTGCACAAACATAGACAAAGCAGGAGGAGCACGACATGTTCAACTTTCACCACCTGGGACCGATGACGACGCTACAAGAGACGCCAGACCGCCTCGTGCGCCAGTACCACCGTCCTGACCGTCCAAAGGTCGCCAAGCGCATCCAGGCTGACCGAGAAGCCCTGGCGCAGGCTGGTCTAGAGCTATGTGAGGCCACCTACACTGGTCACAAGTCCACCTACTGCCTAGTCGTCACCTTTAACCGATAGAGCGAGCGGTGCCGGGGAGCAATCCCTGGCACACCAAAGGCGGGTTGCAATGCAGATTCTTCGCAAGTCTGAGCGCGTGAAATACGAAACCTATGCGCAGGTGTATAACTGGCTCCCTGACGATGGCACCGAGGCTGGCTTCAGCTTTCCCTGTGACAAACACGGGAACTATCTCCTGCACGAGATGGGGGAAGAGGCTATCGAGAACCTGACCAAGTGCCAGGATGGAACATACGCAGTCAAGTACATGGGCATGCAGACCTACCACCACGCCTACACGGTGCCAGCCACCGGACGCTGTATTGACTGTGGCCGGGAGGTCGATCTGGCCTGCTCCACGAATGAATGCGACTGCGGGCGGCTTTACAATCTGTTTGGTCAACCTCTGACCACACGTCGCAACCGTTCGTACTATGACTACTAATCTGTGCAAAAGGAGACTGACATGATTGGAACAAAACTTTTCAGCATCATTGGTGTGCGCGTGCGCCGCAAAATCTACCACACGTCGTGCGCTCCAACTGGCACCGCAAGCCCTATTTTCGAGCCTGACGAGGGTGTTGAGACGCTCACCTGTGCCAAGTGCGACCAACCCCTGGTCGACCTGACTGCCGAGCCAGAGCTGGAGGAATATGAGGCAAACGCCTGCCTGTCCTGTGGCGCTCCACTCTCCGAGGCTGGTGCCATGTACTGTGACATCTGGTGTGAGGCAGCAGCCACCATAAATGGGCCGTTTTGAGGCTCAGGCGAGGCTCAGACCGTCTGCAATGGCTGAGATGTGCAGATTTATCGACTAATCGACATAGTGGCCTCTCAGCAGCGTCTCAAAGCTTCTACACAGCGATTGAATTGATATGACTGACTGAGTAACTAGTGTCAATCGCAGGTGAATGGCCGATAGGCCAGAGGGCGAAGCCCTTTATCTATCTATCTATTTATTGTCTAAATAAGTCGAGCTGCTGTACGGACAACTACGTTCAGTGAAATGAACATCAACGTTCAGTGTACTGAACATGTTCAGCAGAATGAACATAGCACGTTCAGTGAAATGAACATCAACGTTCAGTTGATTGAACATGCACGTTCACTGTACTGAACATCGACGTTCAGCAGGATGAACACCCTCATTCGCGGGGGTGGGGAACAGGAGAAGACACAACATGGAAACCGAGAAAATTATCAACAAGATCCGCAACCTGCTGGCCCTCTCAACCTCCAGCAACCCAAACGAGGCTGCACTGGCTGCTGAGAAGGCGACAGAGCTGCTCATGAAGTACAATCTGAGCCTGGAGCAGGTCACAGCCAAGAAGTCTGAGTACACGTGGTATGACCGCCCAGACTTCCCGAACACGAACTGGAAATTGGGCCTGTACACGATCCTGGCACGCACTAACCTCTGTCAGGTGATCTGGAATAGCCAGAAGCGCGTGGTCTATCTGGTCGGTCGCAAGCACAATATTGAGGTGGTTGAGTACCTCTACGCCTACCTGACACGCGCCATTGACCGTCTGGCCGATCAGGGATGGGAGGCGCACCAAGTCGCGTATCCCTACACACGGCAGACGGTACGCACGTTCAAAGGCGGCTTTCGTCTTGGTGCTGTGAAGGCGATCATCGAGCGTCTGAAGGCGTCTGAGCAGTCCCAGGATGGCGAGACGATGGCCCTGGTGGTGGTGAATGCCCAGGCACTTGACACTGAAGTCAAGCAGCGCTTTGGGAGCACCACACGAGGCAGAGCCATCAACATCGGCATGGGCCAGAGCGCAGTGAGGCAGGGATATGCATCTGGTAAAAACATCGCGATCAATCCTGGCCTGAGTGGGAGCCAGGCACGTCGCCAGATTAGCTAGACAGGCTGAGAAGGGTAGCCCGGTTGGCTGACTTCTCATCCTCCTGCTTGGCTGGCTCCATCATGTCCTTCTCCTGAAGGCCAGCAGATTGGAGCCACGCTCGCAGGCTGGTGCCAGGGTGCTGGCGAGCCTGTGACACGAGCTTGCCTGTCTGGATCTGCTCAATCTGCATGCGCCAGAGGTGGATATAATCGAGCGCAGCCTGGACGATGCCGATTTCGGCAGTGGGTGTGATCTTCCCGTAGCGCTTCTTGCAGGCTTCGGTGTAGGCGTCGCGGAAGTGCTCGAAGTGGGCCTGCTCCAGCTCGGTCATCCCGTCCAGGATCGCCTGCGGTACTGGTGGCATTTCGAGATTGGCTGGTCGGCCTCGGCCACGTTTCTTGGTTTCGCTGGCCTCAGACATGGGGGTGACGTTCATAGGGGGGTTTGAAGGTCGAGACATAATGTGGTATCCTTTGTGTTGAATGGTCTACTATTTACAGTATAGCAGATTTGTGGGATTTTGCCCCACTTGGAGGAGTGAAAATGCGAAAAGACATTCGTGCATTGCAGCATCTCGTCATCAACTACATGCGAGAGAACAAGTTGACCCAGGAAGAGTTTGCAAAGAGAGGTGCCCCAGAGCTGACTCGTGGCAAGCTCGGCTATCTCATTAATGGAAACGCCACCAGCATCGACATGGCGCTCCTGGCTGGCTACGCGCACGCCATGCACATCCCGTTCAATACACTGGCTGCTCAAATCGGTGTGGTTGGTGCCAGTGCTGCCACGACCCGCGAGGGACTGCTGCTGGCAGAGGCCCAGGAGATGGCCGAGAAGCTCGATGGCGTGGAGAAGCAGATCTATCTGGATGCACTTGAGGTGGCAATAGAACGGGCAAAAGCGAGTCTACGGGTTTAGCTGAAACATCGACAAATTGACCACAAACAGGGTTGCCTAATCCTCAAATCTTATGGTATACTTAGTAAGTCGGGTGGTGATGAGCCACCCCTACTAAAACCGATGAAATGCTGAAACTTCGACAAATCAAGTTGACAATGAAAATTCGAACACAGGAGAAGACACAATGAGCAACGAGTACGTACAGATTCAGAGCCGCCTCGCACAGCCCTTTGAGATTGAAAAGCTTGACTTTCGTGCTGGTGGCCGTGGTGTTGCCCTGGTGTACGTTGAGCTTTGGGAGTACTTCACCCGCCTCGACCAGGACGCGCCTGGAGAGTGGGAGCTTGGTGAGCCAAAGGTGATACAGGCGACTGAGTTCACGAACAAGGATGGCGAGCCTGTCAATCTGGTGTCCCTCCTGGTCCCGCTGACAATCGCTGGCAAGACCGTTCATGGCATCAGTGATCTGAAGTCGCCCACAGGTGCCTACGCGCAGGCAGTCAAACGTGCGGCTGCGGTGCATGGCCTGGGCAGGTATCTCTACTCCGCTCCTACCCTTGCGAACGCCTACCAGGGTTACAACCTCGTCGTTGACAAGAGTGTGCTCCTGGCTCAGTGCTACGCCGCATGGCAGTTGGAGCTTCCAGAGGGCTTCGAGATCAAAGAGGCTGCTCCCGCTCGGCCACAGTACCAGCAGGCAGGGGCACAGGCTCCACGTGAGCAGGCTCCCCGCCAGCAGCCAGTGCAGATCCCACAGGCGCAGGTACGCGCAAGTGGCAACGGCGATCAGAATCCCGCACAACATGCTGGCAAGATCTCCATCCCACAGGCTAAAAAGCTGTATACCGTAGGCATCACCGATGAGGACATCCTGGCGATGAACACGCAAGACGCTCGCAACGCAGTGAACGATGCCTTCGCAGGTGCCACTGCTGATGACATTCGTGCGAACTATCTCAGTGGTGCTCCTGCTCCGGTAGCTGCTGCTTCCGGTGGCCGCGCTCGATGGTAGGCTCGTTCAGTCGGGGGCTTCGGCCCCTGGCCCTTGAGAGGAGATGCGATGGAGATTTCGAGGGTCAAGTCGAGAGCCGCGCTGGCACTGGTCTTGCATCTGTATCTTAACGGTACAGCATCTCTGGCAGATGGTGAAGCCTGCGCTCTACTCGGAATCACGTCTCGCACATCGGTCTGGAGTGCTCGCAAAGAGCTTGTCGAGCTTGGGTACATCACTGCTGAGCGCAGCCCTTCTGGTTACGTCTATCGCCTGACTGAGCCTGTGTCCCAGGAGCCAGCGATAGAGCAGGAAGAGGAGCCAATCGAGATTGATCCTCTGGACAAACTGGCTGCTGATATCGACGCGATGGACGCCACTGGCACCGCACACCAGCCCTACAGCCCTGCTGGTAGACGCCGAATCAAGTTGATGGGTTTCATTGAGCGGGTGATGAACACAGTCCTCCCAGAAGAGAAGCCCTTCAAAGAGGAGCAGCGCAGAGCACTGGCTGCGGCAGCAGAGAAGAACACGGCAGCGGAGATGGGGCCAGCAATGCTACTTCTGACCATGATCCGGCGTTACTCGGTCGGCAACGTCGAGAAGTTTCGGCCTAATATGTTCGCCTACATCAACAAGATGGTCACGACTGAGGGCACCGAGGCAGCGCCGAAGCCACCACAACAGCAGCAGCAGCAGCAGCCTCGCCCGCCCTTCAAGAAGCCCTTCAATGGCAACGAGGATGGCCTCTCGGACGATGAGCTGCGCAAGATCCAGCTACAGCACATCGAGGCTGATCGAGTGAAGTATGCACATCTGCTCAAACTGCCGAGAAAGCGACCAAAGTGGCAACTAGAGGAGGGTGAGTGATGGTAAGCGACATTCAAGTCTTGCGCCAGGAGGAAGTCGCCGATAAGACGATAGCCCGCATCCGTGAGCGGTACATGAACCCAACGGACATCTGGGGATATTCCTGGGGTTTCGACCTTCTGGACAAAGAGACAGGAGGCATTCAGCACAAGGATGGGAACGGGGCAAACGAACTGACCATTCTGGCGGCGAGGAGTAATGCTGGTAAGTCATCCTTTGGGGTGTCGGTCGGGATCAGTGTCGCGGAGCAGTTCAAGGAGCAGTATCCCGGCCTCCAAGTCAGGATCATCACCCTTGAGATGGACGCAGACCAGATGCTCCAACGCCTGCTCGGCCAGCTTGCAGATGTGCCACTTCGGTCGCTGAACACAGGGCGAATGACTCCCGATGAGCTAAGGCGCATTGAGGCTGCACACCGCAAGCTCGCAAAGCTGCCAATTGCCTACGTGCAAGGGGGCAACGACATCGGGATGATCGAGGACTTCATCCGGCGGAAGGACGGGAAGAGCAACCAGTCGTGTGGGTTCTGGATTCTGGACCATGTTGGCATTGTGCCATCAGGTGTCGCCGACAGGACAGGCAACCACACCTTCGCTCTCGGCCAGATCTCGCGCCAGTTGCACGAAATCGCACGCCAGTATGCTCCTGGTCTGGTTCTGAGCCAGTTGAACCGCGAGAGCCTGAAACGCAAAGATCCGACACCGACGCTCACCGATATCTACCAGTCTGACAAGCTGGTACAGGACGCTGATAAGGTGCTCCTCCTCCATCGGCCTGAGATGTTCGAGGAGAGAGGTGATGTGGACGAGGAGCAGGACGAGCTGTCCTTCTGCATCGTCGGCAAGAACCGCAGTGGCCGCGCTGGCCGCAAATTACCAATGGCATTTAGCCCACGAGTAGCTCTCTGGGGTGATCTGCCAGTAGAAGGAGAGTTAGATGAGTAAATACTACGATGTGCGCTGTCTGGAGAGGGCAGTCGCCATTCGAGCGGTCTACCTTCTCTGGAAGAAGGGAGCCTGGAAGGAGCTTGATGAGATAGGGCTTGGCCGAGAGATCCAGGAGCCGTTTGAGGATGCAGAGGATCACCTGCCGGGGAGTCGACCAAGGACAGACGCGCAGACCGACGTATTTATGGCTGCTCTGCCCTTCCCCTTGCAAGAGCGTGTGAGGTTGGCAGCAGACTTGCTGGTCTTGAGTTACCGCCACATTTTTCAAGATGAGATCAAAGCAGACAGTTACCTAAAGGGAGACAGCTATGGGCGACCAGCAAAGGCGAGCCAAGAACCGAGGAAAGCAAAACGAGGTCGATCTCGCAGCCGATTTGCGTAGCCAGGGCTTCAGCAGTGCCAAACGTGTCCCACTTTCTGGAGCACTTCAGGATATGCCAGGGGATGTCATGGTGGAGGAATTAGCACTCCTCGTGGAGGCTAAAGTGTACCAAACCCTGGATATAGACGGGGCCAGGTACTTCAAAGTCGATCTCAACTGGTTGTGGAAAGTTCTCGACGAGGCCAAGCGAATCGGCTGGCGAAACGGATGTGTCATCATTCGCGGGAAGCGTCTCCATCGTCGTGCAGTTCTGATGGATTATGCCGAGTATCTCGCACTTGTGAGCGATGCTGAAACATATCGAAACATGTTGAGAAACTAGATCTTCCGTAGTTGAATACCTTCGGGTACTATTGGGAAAGGAAACGCGATTGTACACGTTGGAGTTGGTCGCTCTCCTACTCAAGAACCTCGAAGGCAGCTCTCTTGAGGAGCGCGTCGACCTGGGGCATGCTGTCAAGATCCTCAGTCAAGAGGATAAACACTTTCTCAGCTTTGTCGTCCAGGGGTGTTCGCTCCGAGAAGCGGGTCGCCGCTCTGGCAAACCCTCCCACACCGAGAGGCGTTACCAGCGCATCTGTCGCCAAGTATCGACGTTCTTGAATGGGGGAAAAGCGTGATGAGTTGGATAGCCTTACACGGACCTATAGCCAGTGGCAAATCAACCCTGGCGAGAGAGATGCAGGACACACACCTTTGGGTAAACTTCACAGACCTCTTGAAGGAGAAGGCATGCATGGCTCTCTACCCGTATCGTCCGACAACAGTGCGCGAAATCCATCTAAACAAGGAAGTCTACCGACCTTTTATCCAAGCGTTCGGTTCTCTGATCGGGTTTAAGGATGATCCCAAGTTTATCCATGAAGCACTTCAAACATGGTACGAGCGCGGCCAGCCCGATTGTACGTTTGATAACGTGCGGTCTATCTCGCAGGCTATGACGCTCAAGGCACTAGGGTTCAAGATCGTGAGGTTAGATGCCCCGGCAGTGCTCCTGGCAACCAGGACGACTGCGACTGAGGAGAGCAAGACTCACGACATCGAGACACCCCTGCCCGACCATCTGGTTGACGTGACTCTGGACGCATCAAAACCTCTCGCGGAGCTTATACGGCAGGTGCGTGCCCTATGAGAGACTGTAGTAATTGTAATCAGCCTGTATGGCGAGAGGGACAAGACGGGCGCGGTATAGCGAACCGTCGTATGTGTAGAAAATGTTGGGCTAATCTTTTATACGAGTGCCAGCAGCAGAAAGCACTACCACGCCACCTCCGGCGCACGCTCAAAGAGCTTGCCACGGCCTACGGTGTGTCTCTGCCAGCTCTCACTCAAAAATTACACTATCTTATCGAAGAAGGGATCAGATAATCATGGGCAAAGATCAATATCTTTCAGAGATCGACGCAGCATTCGGTGGTTGGGAAGCAGAAGACTTCACTATTCGCCACAAGATCCGCGAGACTCGCATCCTCATCGCGAGTGACGCTCATCTCCCTTACGTGGATCGCGGTCTATTAGCACAGATGCGCAGAGCCATCCATCGCTACAACATCCGCTGTGTTGTGTGGTTAGGGGATCTCTTCGATATGCATAAGTTCTCAAGCTACGGGCAGACCGACTACAGCCTGACCTGGAACAAGGAGAAGGAGATTGCCACCAACATCATCGGGCGTATTGCCGCTGACCTGCGAGAGAATGATGGCTACCAAGTCATCAGCAGAGGAAACCACGATTATCGGTGGATTAAGAAGCTCGGCGACCACGAAGGCATGATGGGTCTGGTGTCCAGCATCTCCCCTGAGTTGGGCGTCCTCCTCAGCAAAGGTGAGATCATCGTCTCCGACAACCCAACGCTTGAAGGTGTGCCCGACGCGAATGGCAAAATGACATGGTTGTTCACACACCCGGCGCAGTTCAAGCAGCCGTTTGGAACACCCTCGCAGATGGCCCTGATGGAGCAGATGAATGTGGCGTCAGGACATGCACACCACTTCGGCATCACTCGCGACCCGTCGAATAAGTTCTGGTCGGTGGAGACTGGTGGCCTGTTCCTGGATAAGAGCTTTGAGTACGTCCAGCGCAACCCCAGCACGATGAGGCGCATGGTGTCAGGCTTCTGGGTGATCCCAGGACTCGATGAGATGCCTCTCGGCTTCACCAACTTCGGCGACACCTCCAAAGGTGGTGACAATGAGTGATGAGGAGAGGGCACTACTGGTCGATGCGCTCACACGAGAAGCAGCAGAGACACTCCTAGAGCAGCTCAGAATACAGGTCGTGATGGGGCTTCGGCCCCCCGACCTCGACCTGAAAGTGGCGGAGTATGCGTGCAGCCAGTTAATGAGGAAAGGGATAGAACATTGCAGACTCAATTAGAGAACTACACACTGATTGATGATGTGGAAGACCTTATCCAGATGATTGAGCGCTACGTCTCTCGCCCACAGCTTCCGGTCGCGTTCGATACCGAAACCACTGGCCTCTCCTTCATGGATGACCGCCTCATCCTGCTCCAGTTCATGCAGTTTGGCGGCTACATGCCAGTGATCGTCGATGTCAGGTCGTGGAACCGCGATACGTTCCGCTACGCTGGTCAGTCCCTCCAGGAGCTTTTCGACAACCTCCAGATCGTCGGGATGAATCTCTCCTTTGACTGGAAGTTTGTACGGCGTTCGCTCGGTGTCAAGATTGCGAAGTGCTACGACGTGATGCTGGCCGAGCAGGTGATCCACGGTCTAGGTAAGACGGGTGGACGTGCGAAGGGTGTTGAGTTCAACCTCAAGGCCATCGCTGGTCGCTACGGTCTACCAGTCTCGAAGGAAGAGCGCAACATCTTCATCGGGATGCACAAGAACCCAGAGCTGTGGAGTGCTCCCTTCACACACGAGACGCTCAATTACGCGGCCCAAGATGTCGAAGTGTTGGAAAAGATCGTCGACAAGCAAAGCTTGAAGCTTCGAGATTTAAAGCTCGGTCATGTCTTAAACCTGGAACATCGCGCTCTCCCTGCTATAGCGAGCATCGAGTACAACGGCATCCACGTCAACGAAGCTGGCTGGCGCGAGGTCATCGACGAGAAAGTCCAGCTTGCCAGTGAGCTTGAGGGACAGGCGATTGAGGTCTTTGGTGAGGCCATCGTCAAGGCTCGCGCTGACAGATACCGCTCTCAGCAGAGAAAGTACAAAGCCTGGAAGCAAGCCCTGGAGTTAGAAAAAGAGAAAGTCAAGGCAGCGTTCGAGGCGACTGGTCAGGAGAAAGGCTGGGGTGAGTTTAAGAAGCAGGGTATGAAGGAGTTCCGCGAGCTGTATCCCAACCCTGGTACACCAAAGTTGCCCAGTCATTCGCCCTATGCTGAATGGTTGACCGAGCGAGCGAAGCGCTATAAGAGCGTGGTAGAGCAGTATCAGGCAGAAGAGCGTGAGATCAGCCTGGATGAGTACACAGCGGTCATGATGGACACCTGGGACGCGACACACCCGAAGCCAGATGAGGATGACTACCTCAACGACCTGCACAAGAACCGCAATCTCTGCTACGAGCCAATCAACCTGGGCAGTGTGCCACAGATGCTCGATGCATTCAAGGAGCTGAAGATACCGCTCCAGAGCACCAGTGCCGATGCCCTGGCAGACCTGCCTGAAGGGATGTATCCAGAGGTAGACCTGCTCAAGGGATGGCGAGCGGCACAGATGTTCCCGGTGAAGTTCGGAGACAATCTGCTCGCCAAGATCCACCCACTCACGAAACGCATTTATCCAAGCGCTCACCAGATCGGAGCCGACACCGGGCGCAGCAGCTTCTTTGATCCACCCTGGCAGCAGATCCCAAGTAAGACGATAGACGGGAAGCGCCTGCGGGCCTGCGTGACAGCGATGCCTGGTAATGTCCTGCTCACGTCGGACTATCCGAACATTGAACTAAGAATCCTGGCAGACCTCTCCGGCGACAAGACGATGCTCAAGTTCTTCGCCGATGGTGTGGACCTGCACTCGGCCACCGCTCGCATGATGTTTGGGCTGCCGGACTCGGTGGATGTGAAGGAAGCCTGCGTGCCGGGTACGGGCGTGAGTTATCGGCAGGTTGCGAAAACCATCAACTTCGGTCTGGTCTACGGTATGAGCGCCGCCAAGCTGGGTCGCACCTTGAAGATCACCAAGGAGAAGGCGCAAGAGCTGATGGATAAGTACTTCCAGCTCTACCCAGGCGTCGTGACTTGGTTGAGGCGACAGAGAGCACTTGGCACCAGTCAGCTCTTCTCGACAACGGTGGCTGGTCGCAAGCGGTTCTTTGGCCCACTGCCAGATCGGCACTCACCAGACTATAACAAGATCCGTTCGATGATCGAGCGTCGAGCCTGCAATAGCCCAATTCAGGGAAGCAGTGCCGACATCACCAAGCTGGCTCTGGCCCTCGCCTATGAGCGCCTGCCAGAAGATGCGGATATCGTGGCTGTGGTGCATGACGAGATCGTGGTCGAGTGTCCTGAGCGCATGAAGAACCAGTGTGCAGCCATCCTGGCGCAGGCCATGAAGGAGAGCTGCTTGAAGTACCTGAAGCGGGTATACATCCCAGACTTTGAAGTAGCGATCAGCAGCCATTGGGAGCACTAAGATGACACTTACGAAAGAACAGCAACAGGGCGTTCGCAAGCTCTATGTAGCAGGTGAGTGCATACACGTTATTGCAGAGTTATACGGCGTGAGTTACGAGCAGATTATGGACATCATCCTGGGAGGGCAGAGCAAATGAGGATCGATATAGCACTTGAGGATGTGCAGGTTGATCGTGAGCAGAAAGAACACGAGCCAGTGCTCGGTCGCTGCGACATCTGTAGGAAGGCTGATGCCGGATGGACAATGAAGTTCAATTGGGTACGCAATAAGTTCTACATCGTGCCCTCCCTGATAGCCTACGCCTTCATCTGTGAGGACTGCCACACCAACATGGACACTACACGCGAGGTAGTACGACAGCACCTTGAGCAGCAGGCAAACTACCGGGCAGACCAGTATCGCCGGAACATTGTTGAGATGATGGAGTTTGAGGACCGTAACGCGGTGGAGGTAAGCGAATGAGCTTATCACTACTAGGCGTCACAGAAGTGAATCCAGACCACGTGAAGCTGGAGGCGACCTACGACATCCCTAAAGGCGTCAAGTGTTGGTGCTCCGTTTGCCACAGCAATATGGCAGACAAGGATCTGTACTACTCCTGGGAACCACGGTATTGTCTTGTGATGGATGGCGTGAGAGTGTCTGCTTGTTACATGTGTCTGAAGACGGAGAAGCCGAGGGAGCACGCCATTTACCACATCAGGGAGAAAGCGAACAGGATAGGCTGGCGACAAGTATAGGAGGTGCATCATGGCTCGTTTCGACATCACGACCTGCGACATCAGGAGGGCAGCGTTGCCGGAGGGGGCAATCCCTCCCTACGCGACGAACCCCCTACTGATTAAGTGCCCAAAGCACCAGGACGACTCGGAGAGCCTGTGCATCTATCCAGACCATATCCACTGCATGGGTTGTTCCTTCCGTATCCAGAAGCGCATGGATGCCCTCGCGTGGCTCCTGGGACTGAACACCTGGAAGGATGCCCTGGCGGTTGCTCCCAAGTATGTGTTCCTGACAGAGACAGAGCGACAGGCAGCACAACAGAAGCAGAGGCCGAGACGGGCACCAACCCTTCGAGACATCCAGATCTACGAGAGCATCCTGGCCGACGTGTGCTCCGACCGCAAGGTCTGGTTTCACTCGCGTGGCCTCTCCGATGAGACGATCAGGACTGCTCGCCTGGGACACAACGGTGCAGCCTTCGTGATCCCGGTCTTCGATGGGAAGCTTGAGCCTGTGACGCTGCGCTACCGAAATGATGAAGAGATATGCGGAAAGTATGAGGACGAGTATGACGAGGAGGGTGAGCTTGTTAAGTCACGGAAGATCCCGAAGTATCGAGGCTGGACAGGGTGCAATGAGTCAACCCTCTACCCGGCCTGGAAGTTCGAGCGCGACAGACGAGATTATGTCGTTCTTGTCGAAGGAGAGCTGGATGCGCTTCTTCTCTGGCAACACGGAGTACCTGCTGTCACGGCCACGAACGGAGCCAAAAAGCAGGGACTTGTACTGGATCTTCTCAAACGGTTCTTCGATGGGATTTCAATCAATCCGCGACGCCGCCCCTCACTTAAAAGGATTGTCATTTGTGGTGATAGAGACGAACCAGGAATAGACGCAGCAAGAAAGTTATTCGAGCGAGCGAAGCAAGAATACGAAGAAGTGGTATGGCTCCAGTGGCCTGCCGAGCTTGGTAAAGACATATCCGAAGTCATGCAGAAAGGTTATACATTCAATGACATCTACGAGCAATACGGGTTCGATGAAGAAAGTACGCCTCCAGGCGATCCCACTGGATCAGCAGGACACGATACTCATGCCAGCAACGAAGATACCACCAACGGGAGCGGCGATGGAGGTAATGGTGAACACCTTCCTCCACCACGTGGACCAGAAGAGCCAGGAACCCTTTGCTTACGCGAATATCTACCACTCGCGTCATGACAACTATCGCGTTGAGCTTGAGTGCAGTTGCGGTTGCAACCATCGCTTTGTGCGCAATGTGGACCACATCGCCAAGGCATGGCAAACCGTCCACGTCATCAACGAGATCTGCGTTGAAACCACCATCCTCCCTCGCTTTGTAAGGATCGACTAATGGCATATAAAGGCATAATTTGTGACGCAGCAAGGAAGCTCAAGCGTGTATCGATGACTCGCCAGGAATGCGATGTATGTGTGCAAGATCCCGCTCATCCTTGTCCGTTCAATGGCAAGATGCTGCGAATGATGTGGGGCGATGGAGATCGCGAGCCAGGACGACAGACCTTCTCACCTACCCGGCTGATGGGATGCCCAAGATCGAAGTACCTGGATAAGAATCAGTATCCCCAATACCTTGACCCCTACAAGAAATGGAATGCCCTGCGCGGCACGATGGCTCACGGTTTCTTCGAGACTGCGCCACTGGCCCCAGGTGTTGAGTTTGAGATTACGGAGGAACGCCTTGAGACGATGGTTGAGACGGCCTATGGTCCACAGAAGTTCGTTGGTAAGCCTGATTTGGTGGAGGTTCTCTTTGTCGATGAAACAAAGATTGTGGTCAAGCTCACCGACTGGAAGAGCACCAAGGAGGTAGGCCACGACTTTATCGAGGCGAAGGAAGATCACCAGAAGCAGGTAAACATGTACCAGTACCTCCTGGCTCGGTGCCTCCCTGAGTACCTCGGTCGCCCTGATATCGAGGTGATAGTCGATGAGTTAGAGATCGTGTACTTCGACATGGGCAAGGTCAGACGCTTCACAAGCAAGTGCGACCTCATCGACCGTGGCAAGATGCTCACTCCCCGCTCTGCTGGCCGCTACGCCGATCTCGCCCTGGCCCAGATGCAGTTGAAGAGTATGGACTTCATGGAGGACTTCATCAGAACATTGATCGAGGACGCGATTGACGCGAGAGAGAATCTGGCTCCTGCTTATGAGGGTGATAAAGCGAGGCTCTGCCCCTACTGCCCTTTTCAGATTGAATGCGTAGCTCTCCAGAAGGAAGGAAGATAGATGCTTAACTTTGTCAATGTACTCATTGCCCTGAGCTTTTCCTGGTTATACATCTGGGTGGCCCTCATATTAGTCCAAACAGGCAACCCACCCTTACAGGCGGCTGGCTACCTGGGTCTGCTGGTCCTGGCGGTTGGAGTGCTCAAGGAGGTAAAGGTATGAAACTTGCTGGCGGCTGTGTCCTGGTCTTGTGGCTTATCTTCGTATGCTTTGATGCTGCGGTGGTGCTCGTGCTTTTGTACTATGTTATTCGCTACTTACTCACCCACTAGGAGGCGCTCATGTGCGGGTGTCTCGCTCGCTTCGTTGGTTATCCGCTTGGTTTGCTGTCGGGATACGTCCTGGCAGCAGACACGCCATACTACTGGCTTGGTTTGGCACTTGTACTCTTCGTCACCATATTCGCTGGATTTGAATACTTTACTACTGATTGGAGGCAACTATGAAGATTTGGTTTCAGGCCAAGGGTGCTGACATCCTGGCGTTTATCGGGGTAGTGATCGGTATTGTGCTGCTGTTTGGCGCTGTGTCGCTCGCTGCATTGGCTCTGATCCACACCAACAACCTGTGGCTACAGACAATAGGAGTGCTGCTCCTGATGGCAGAGTTTGCAGCGTTTCTCGTGCTCGTGAGTAAAGATTAGGGCAGACGGTGAACAGGAGAAGACACAACTCAACTTCCGAATCCCGTGTGCCCAACACCGTATTATAGCACGCCTCTTGCTTGGGATCTAACCCAGGCAAGTAGGTAGTGTTCACCCGCACAGATGGTTATACCCCTTGCTTATTGGGAATAGATCAGGTAAAATAGACAGGAGTATTGACATGGCTCGATACTGGATTATCTCGAACACAGCCACAACATACGAACTACCATCAGACATGTTCGAGAAGTTTTGCACCATGCTGTGCATTTTTGAAGCTGATTTACGGAGTATTATGCATGGAAGAGCAGCAGAAGAAGACCAGAAGAACGAACCGATACGAGAAGGTCGAGCGGAAGGAGGAGACGAATAACTACAGTGCACCTAAAGTGCCACAGAGCGCGATGATTGGTGTCTACCCGCGCCAGTCCACTGGTAAGCAGTTGGGTAACACAAGCACACAGATCCAGCACGACATCGTTGGACTCACCACACGGTACGGGTGGAAGGAGGAGAACCTTGTTCTCTACGACGAGGATGCGGTGGTGTCTGGCAAGAAGCGTATGGATGAGCGCAAGGGCTTCACTCGTATGCTCAACGACATTATCACCGAGCGTATCAAGGCTATCTTTGTGGTAGATGTTGATCGCCTCTTCCGTGACAAGTGGGGTACTGAGTATAGCAAGTTCATGGAGATTTGCGACAAGTACAATGTGCTTGTTATCACACCCGACATGGTGTACGACTTTTCTATCGATTGGCACGTCGATATGTTCCGTGAGCGTTGTAAGAGTGCTGCGGCCTACCTCAAATATCAGATTGAGCGGCGACTGAATGGTGGTAAGAGGTATCTGTGGCAGCGTGGTGTGTACCTGGGTAATTCCATTCCTGTTGGCTATCTCATTGACCAGGACAAGAGGAGTAAGGACTACCGCAAGTTTGTGCCCTACCCGCCACATGCAGAGATTGTCAAGGGGCTGTTCGAGCGGTTCTACGAGCTAGGCGGCAACCTTGCACAACTCTGGCAGGAGGTCCAGGTGAAGTCGGTGGTGTTCCCTGACTTTGATGAGAGCGTGCCGGAGGATCTGGTGAAGCGCTGCGCACTACGCAAAGTGGAGGGCGGTTATAGCATCTCCTATACCGGGCTTCGCCGCTTGCTCTGTCGCGAGGTCTATGCAGGCTATCTTTCGTTTGACGGGATCACGCATGAGGACCACCACGACGCCATCGTAGAGTCCAGCCTGTTCTTCTATGCCTTCGAGCGTCTCTCCCCACACAAGATGGATGGTAGCGCCAACACAGAGGTTGTACTGAGGAAACATGCGCGGTACACGAAGCGTGAAGGCGGCACCACTGCCCTCCTCAAGGAGATTATCACAACCTCAGAGGAAGGCAAGGAGGTGTACACCACGCCCATTCGCCACCGTGAGTACTACACGATCCGCGCACCACAGCACGACGTTTCCTCCTACAAAGCCCACATATCAGTGAAGGATGCAGACGATGTCTTTACAGATGTGCTCTTAGAGGTAGCCTCCCTCACGCCAAGAGTTGAAGAGTACCATGAATACGCCAAGAACCTTCAAACCATGTATGAGCAGGCAGAGAAGAGTCGCATCGAGCAGCTAGAGGCCACCAGGAGGCACATCACCGGACTGAAGGAGAAGCTGGCGCGACTGACGAACCTGGACCTGATTGGGACGATTGAGGAGGCATACACCCACGCACAGGAGGAAGAGAAGCGCCTCAAGCAGCCGACGCCTGGAGCAGCCGCCGTAGAGAAGGCGATGGAAGTAGCAGAGATGCTTCATAACCTTAAGAAGAACTGGACTTCCATCGAACACGAACACCGCGTCAACTTCGTCAAGCTGGTCACCAAAGAGGTGGTACTCGACCTTCTCTCGCCCAATATTTTCAAGCTCACGATTCGGTGGGCTGCACCTACCTGGGGAGAGATAGTTGTGGGTGGTGAACGATCAGGGAAGATAGCGAACCCATACTGGACTAAAGAAGAGCTGGAGATCCTGCACAATCTCCCATCCACACTCACGGCTGAAGAGATCATGCAGGCACTCCCCAAGCGCTCATTCGTGGCTATTCGGGGGAAGGTGTGGGATCTTGATCTTCCACTTCCGGCCATTCGTAAGGACGCCGTACCCCATTCCCTGGCTGGAGGATGTTGGGAAGATATTGTTGTACGAGAGCGGTTCGACTCACTTCTATGTTGTAACCCTGATCGCGCATCCAGGTGTCGTTAAACTGCTTGGTCAGGTAGCCACGACCCGTGTCAGGGAGCAACACGACCAGCACATCCTGGGGGGTAAGACGCTTAGCATAGGTCATAGCCGCCGCCAGGGCCGTGCCCCCCGAGCCACCAACCAGGATACCCTCCTCGCGTGCCAGGCGCCTGGCCCAGTAGAACGAGGTACGGTCATCAACACGAATCACATCGTCGACAACAGCGGTATCATAGTTACGCGGGAACATATCCATGCCGATACCTTCGACCTTGTAGGGCCTGGGGGTATCGCCCGAGTAGACCGAGCCTGGAGGGTCCGCGCCAATGATTTTGATCTGTGGATTCTGCTCTTTGAGATAGCGGCTGGTCCCAGAAATAGTTCCACCTGTGCCGATGCCCGCGACGAAAGCCGTGATCTTGCCCGCCGTATCGCGCCAAATCTCTGGGCCCGTAGAGCTATAGTGCGCCGCTGGATTGGCAGGGTTCGAATACTGGTCGGGACAGCACGCGCCCGGAATCTCCTTCGCCAGGCGATAGGCGACATTTTTGTAGTACTCTGGCGAGTCATGGGTAACGCTGCTCGGGCAGATCACAACCTCCGCGCCATACGCGCGCAACAGGCTTCGCTTCTCCTCGCTGGCCTTGTCGGTCATGACGAAGATGCAGTGATAGCCTTTGATCGCCGCCGCGATTGCCAGGCCATGCCCGGTATTACCGCTCGTTGGCTCGACAATCGTCCCACCTGGACGCAGCAGGCCCTGCTGCTCGCAGTACTCGATCATCGCCGGGCCAATGCGATCCTTCACGCTCCCACCCGGATTAAAAAACTCCACCTTCGCCAGTACCATCGGCGGCACATCGCTTGCGATGCGCTTCAACTGCACCAGCGGCGTATTCCCGATCCCCTCTAATAGCGAATCGTAATAACGCATATTCCCCTCCCTCAAGGGAGCCTCATCCTTATTGGTTTCTATCATTTCGACCTCGTCGATGTACAAATGACGACACAGCGAAACGCGGACGACACGAGGACATGGCGGGATAAAGCGCGTGAGATCAACGGCGATTCCACTTCGAGGCCCCGCAGCTTAGCCAACCCTGGCCCTTACAATCTCCCTGTGTCAGCGTCAAAACAAGCATACAGATGTAATGTCGTCAGAACTGATAAGACATTACAGTGTATGTCACGTTTCCACAGTATAACACAAACCTTCCCGCGACTACACTACGCCCCTCTACCCCTGGACCTGCGGCGGCAGTTCCTGTCCTTCTGATGCATATGGCTCTACTGGCTGCTGTTCGCGCTCTTTTGCGCTCCGATCCAGGCCCTGCCCCTGGTACCCACCATCGTAGCCCGCCAGTGGCTGCTCGTCCCAGGCCGACTCCTTCGGCTGGGGCATCCCTGCACCAGGTATCTTCCGCATATGCTCCAGTTCGAGCCTCAGGCGCAGTTCCTCGTTCTTCTTCTCTTGCATCTTTAATCGGTGATCAAACATTGAGCGCACAATGCCCGTAATTGAGCCACCGAAAATAAACAAGAAGATCATAATTACCCAGATATTATCAAAGAATGTTTTCAATAGTTCGTTCAACATGCTTCTCTTCCTCTCAGCAGAAACAATAACTACCTTTCGAAAACCTGAGCGCGGAGCGCTAGCCGCGAGAGCGGCGTTGGTTTTCGTATAAGAAGTACAGCCCTCTCTTAAAGAACGCGCCCTGACTCTTCTTTTAAAATACACAAAAATGCCAGATTTCCCAGTTTGGCTTAGCCGAACTGGGGAATCTGGCATTTTTCTATTTCACGTGTACAAACATGTGATACCATTGCGCTCCATAGAGGAACTCGAATACAATCGCCACCAGGCTGGTCATCAGCCCCAGGCCACGTCCACGCGCGCCTTTGTTCCCTATAATGGTCGTTCCCAGTGCCGCCAGAATCCAGATAACTGCCGTCAAGCCCGCGATCACCAGGAAACCATTGCTCAGCCAGGCCAGGTTCTCGCTGACCAGGGCGTACCAATCCTTAGGGAGCGCTTTCGTCGTATTTGTGGTATACAAACTGAGCGCGCCGGTCGCCACCGTCGCGAGCACAAAGAAGAGGCCGATCAAGAGGCCCTGCCCATAGTCGAGCATGAAGCGTGCCAGTTTGAACCTGAACAACTTCTCACGCTGCCAGCGATACTTGTTCAGCGGGTCCAGCCTGCTAAATAAGACGGCTCCAAATAAAGCTATAGCATACACAAGAATGCCAAGCACAATTATGCCCCAGAATTTGACCATTGCTCTCGCTTCCTTTGCACATTTTTATCTGCTTACTCATGCGCATCTACCTGCATATTCAACGCTATTCCTCTCCTCAATCGCCACCACCCGCCATTTCTAGCGCCAGGGTTCATACCGATGCGATTGTATCATAAAATCGATATTTACTGATACCATACCTGACCATCGCTCCTTTGTACCTGAAATTACTCACAATTGTATTGACATTCCACTACACTTCTGCTATCTTAGAAACACAAACATTCTTGAAATCAGGATATATGTCGCGGGTCATGGAGACGTGTGCGACCCAAACGGCACACGTTTCCATAAGCTTTATGGGAGGCGAGAATACATTGACCATCTCGTGCAGACTACGCTTGCTTTTGGCAAGGGCAAATGTAGAGCGAGCAAAAGAGGGCCTGCCCCCCTTGAGCCTGCGCCGCCTGGCTCAGGAAAGCGGCGTCTCGTTGAGCGTCCTGGCCGCGCTTCATCGTGGCCAGAGCCGGCGCGTTGACTATACCACCATCGATCAGCTACTCAACTACTTTAATCGCTATTTCGGTGTGACGGTCAATGATCTCCTCACCTGGGAACACGCCCTTCAGGATGAGGTCCCTCTCACCCTCGATGCGAGCCGAGGACGCGCCACCTGACAAGGCTTTCCATGCCTTCCCAAGCCTTACATACATGGGCATTTACTTTACATGTATTTACTCAAGACTTCTCGCCACTCCGTGGCTCGCAAAGGGTTAAGGGATGTGGTAAAAAAATGCCTGCAGGCATTTTTTTACCACATCCCTTAACCCTGGCGAAGCGCCACAGACGCTGAGAAGCCTCATCAAGAGAAGCTAAATAGCTACCTTTCTGTTCTAGAAGAAACGAGGATTACATACGATGGCAGTGATGATGAAATCTCGCCAGGAGATCGCCAAACTACGCGAGGCTGGGCGACTGGTGGCCCAGACCTTTGAGGTTATGCGCCCATATGTTAAACCGGGCGTGACGACCCTTGAGTTGGACCAGATCGCCGAGGACTATATTCGCGGCAAGGGTGCGCTCCCCATCTATAAAGGCTATGGTGCTCGCCCCGCCTATAACGGGCATCCCGCCGTTCCTGCCTTCCCGGGCACCATCTGTATCTCTATCAATGAGGTGGTCTGCCACGGCATTCCCAGCGCAGAGGTCAAGTTGAAGGAGGGCGATATCGTCGGCGTAGATATCGGCGTCCTGCTCAATGGCTGGGTCGGCGACTCCTGCGTGACCTATGCCGTTGGCGAGATCGATGAGGAGGCGCAAAAGCTCATGGAGGTCGCCAAACGCTGCACTGAACTGGGTATCGCCGAAGCTCGCCACAATAAACGTCTCGGCGATGTGGGCGCGGCCATCCAGGAATACGCTGAGTCCAATGGCTTCTCCACTGTGCGTGAATTGGGAGGTCATGGCGTTGGACGCTCCCTGCACGAAGATCCCCACGTCTCGCACTTTGGCAAGCATGGCACTGGCCTGCGTATCCGCCAGGGCATGGTCTTCACCGTCGAGCCTATGATCAACGTAGGAACCGCCAGGACCCGCGTGCTCGCGGACCAGTGGACCGTCTGCACCGCCGATGGCAAGCGTTCCGCGCAGTTCGAGCATACGCTGGCCGTGACCGATGGCGCCCCCGAACTTTTGACCATCCTCTAGAACAATACATAGCATTGAATAACGTGTGGCCCGATGTGTGCAAAAGCACACATCGGGCCTCCACTATCCGCCAACCTCATCCTCTTCCCCTTCTCAAATCACATCCACATATATAGATGTACTTACCCATGACCGTATAATAATATTTGTCTACCACAGATCAACGTATGATGTCCATGTCGCACATTCAAAGAAAGGAAACCTCATGCCGCTTGTCAGAAGGTCCGCTTGTCTTTTCACCTTAGTCAGCCTTATCGCTCTCTCTCTGATGCTAGGAACTAACACACCCGCATCGGCCCACTCCCTGCAACCTAAAGCCCGTCAGCTTTGTCCACCGGCCTGTGGCTTGGGTTTTCAGAGAACCAGCATTAGC
This sequence comes from Ktedonobacter robiniae, assembly GCF_016587375.1. Taxonomy (GTDB): domain Bacteria; phylum Chloroflexota; class Ktedonobacteria; order Ktedonobacterales; family Ktedonobacteraceae; genus Ktedonobacter; species Ktedonobacter robiniae. The sequence continues at coordinate 4,629,950 of NZ_BNJG01000001.1, read as the reverse complement.
CGTGTCGTAGTAGGTACTACCCGTCCCTTTGGTTTCGCTACGCGATCTTTCAGCTTCTACAATCGCGTCACTGTCAGTACGACCCGGCCCTTCGGTTTCTACACACGTCCCTTCGGCTTTTACAATCGCGCCACCGTTGGCTATGGTCGTTCGTTTGGTTTCTACAATCGTCCCATTGGCTTCTATAACCGCGCCACTGTTGGTTATGGTCGCTCGTTTGGCTTCTACAACCGCCCCTTCGGCTTCTACAACCGTCCCATTGGCTTCTATAACCGCGTCACCGTTCGCACCAGCCAATCCTTTGGCTTCTACAATCGCTCTATTGCTGTCCCTTATGGTCGCAGTTTCGGCTATGGCCGTCTACGCTAAATCGTAGTTTCTCCGCCTGTCCGATACTACAAAGTAGCGTGTCTACATATAATGTACGAGATTGCCTGTACTATTATATGTAGACACGCTACTTTTGTAGCATCGACCCATACAGCTTATTTTTCCATATATACACATGTATAAGTTTATAAGCCTACGTATAATGGCACTGGTAGCCAAACTCTGCAACATACAGAGCGCGCTACATCGCCTTCTCGAGCCATAAGAGAAGACAAACAGTTTCCAGAATGTTACTGGTTTATGCCCGAAAAAACCCGCTCCTGCACAGGAAAAGGGAGTAATTGGCATAAACCTAAGCAAGGAAAGGAACAAACATGTCACTTGCTAAGAAGACCGTTTGTACGGTTATATTTACCGCCATCTTCGCCCTGATGCTGGTGGTAGGCCCTACCAGCCATGCCTCAGCCAGCTCCTGCGGCTGTGGTAATGGCCTCGGCTATGGCGCTGGTTATGGTGGTGGCTTCGGCAATTATGGCTATGGTCTTGGCTACGATGGTGGCTATGGTGGCTTCGGTGACTATGGCTACGGTGGTGGCTACGGTGGCGGTAAAGGCTTCAAAGGTGGTGGCTATGGTGGTGGCTTCGGTGGCGGTAAAGGCTTCAAAGGCTTTGGCCTCGGCTTCGGTCGTGGCTTCGGCTTTGGTGGTTTCGGTCGTGGCCTCGGCTTCGGTCGTGGCCTTGGCTTTGGTGGCTTCGGCTTCGGTCGTGGCCTTGGCTTTGGTGGTTTCGGTCGTGGCTTCGGCTTCTAGTGCGGCTGCAAATAACGCCTAGCCTCTAACCACTACAGCATCCAAACCTTCTGAGAGCAGGGCCTATGTTGGTCCTGCTCTCTCTATGCCAGATTGGGAAGATACAAATTGAGCAGTGCTTCTCAATGGCACACCTACCTGTCAGGCATGCATAGGTGTGGGGTGATCCACACCTATTCCCATAACGCCGCTCCTCAAGCCCCTCTGTAACCTACAACGTATCTTCAAAGTGTACTTACTAAAACCAGTCATCACGTAGGTCAGAGCACAGCTACAGTAGCTGCGTACGCCAGTAGCATACATACATGAGTTTATACATGCCTGTATACTAAAACCAGAAAAAGCCGAAACCTGTAGTGCATCCCCTGGAAGGCATCACTTGTAGTAGCATCCTCAAAACGATATACATGACAGGAGCAATCTAGGCTCAGGCACTAAGGAGAAAAAAGACATGCAACTTTCCGCCATACGGAAAACCCTATGTCTGGTCATGCTCAGCGCGATCGTCGCCGTTGCCTTAGTCATGGGAACGACAGCTAACGCCTCTGCAGCAAGCCTTAACCCCACACACGCGCAATCTCATGTAACCGCTATAAAGGGCGGCCCCTGGGGTGGCGGCTTTGGCTACGGACGCGGCTTCGGCTTCGGACGCGGCTTTGGCTTCGGACGTGGTTTCTACGGGGGCGGCTTCTATGGTCGCGGCTTCGGCTTCGGTCGTGGCTTCTACGGTCGCGGCTTTGGCTTCGGTCGTGGCTTCTACGGGGGCGGCTTCTATGGTCGCGGCTTCTATGGTCGCGGCTTTGGCTTCGGTCGTGGCTTCTATGGTCGTGGCTTTGGCTTCGGTCGTGGCTTCTATGGTCGCGGCTTTGGCTTCGGTCGTGGCTTTGGTGGCTTCCGTGGTGGTGGCTTCGGCGGCCGATTCCGCTAGCTAGAAGAGGTCAGATCTTAAGACCAGAACAGACAATTACACATGCAAAACCAATGCTGGCGTGACCCTAGAGGCCACGCCAGATGGTAAGCAAAGCACTATTCGGGAACCTGAGCGCGCGGCCGCTGTGCCCCCGAATGGGGGTTAGGTGGTCCCCCAATGGGGAAGCGCTAGTCGCGAGAGCGACGTTGGTTTCCGCATAAGAAGGAAATGGTATAAGCGCACCGCTTCCAGCAGTCCGGCTCCAGCCGTTTTCCCAAGGCGTGACTGGATTCGGCATCCCATAAGGACATTCCCAAGCAAAGGAAAAGGAGTAAACAATGGCACTTTCAACTCTCCGCAAGGCTGTCTGTCTCGTTATGCTTAGCGGTGTTGTAGCAGTAGCGCTATTGTTTGGAAGCATTCATACCGCTTCCGCGGCCAGCCGGACCCCCACGAAAGCACAAACTCATGCCACCGCACAATGGGGTGGCGGCATTGGCAGTAGTATTGGCAGCAGCTATAGCGTTAGCTACAGCTATAATATCAACCACAGTTTCTATCGCACTTGCTGGTACGGCTGTCACTACTGGTAAGCACCTGCCAGACCTATAAGCACAACGAGGGAGGCAAGCGTACAAAACGCTCCCTCCCAATTTTTATGCCCCTTTAAATTTTTGTCATAAAATTTGTCATACAGAGAAAGCCGGAGCTACCACGATGACGGCATTCGTCATCGTGGTAGCTCCGGCTTTCTCTGTATACATAACGCTTGAGCTTGGTTGACCCTCTATAACAATAGAGAGCAGACATAGCGAAGACTCATCTACGGATAACAGCTATGGCTCCTGGGATGGTTTTGTAGAGTGAACCTTGTAGCGCGCATCAGCGCATCTGCACCCATCACTATAAGAAAAGTAAATTGTCATCCTCACCATCAGAGATGACACAGTGGAAAGGAACAGAGAATGTCGCGTTCGTGCATCCAGAAAAGCACATGCATATTCGCTATCACCAGCCTCTTCCTCCTCTACATGGCCTTTGGACATACGGCATCCGCTCACGCCTCCAGCCTCACACCTGGACGGGCCAATCTGCCTCAGAACCACCAGGACTATCCTATGGGTTCTAAAGGGTCACCACGCGCCCTCTCAATCTGCTCCACCTTTATCATTCTCGCCGTCGATGGCAAGAATAGTACCAACATGACCGTCAATGTCAATCGTGACTTCGAGCTTGAGCTTGAGAAGGATGCCAACTGCATCATCAAGATCAGTGGTAAAGGCTATCACCACCACCATCATCACGGTATGATGAAGCGTGATGGCTGGATGAAGAGCGATCCCTCCAACATGAACGAGCAGAGCAGCTCGATGTCTGACGCCAGCCAGGCCACCGAGGCCAGTGCTCCTACGGTTCCCAGCGCGCCCAACACCGCGTCTAACGAGCCCAGCACCACCTACAGCCCGGAGATGAACGCTCCTGCAATCACCAGCGTCACTCCTAATCAATAACACTCACATTCACATCCATATACATTCACGGGACGCGCCTACACTCAATGTGTAGGCGCGTCTTCGCCTCCCATCCCCCGACGATTCACGTCCAATTTTGTGACGTTATGCAGCTCTTTTCCACTGTCCCTGCAAATATGTTGCCTTTTTGTCTATTCACATGCAATAATGCTTTTAATCGGGTATACTCCCTCAACATAAAAGTCTACCAGCAGCCGCGTACGCCAGGGCGCAGCCCCAGTAGCCGCGTACGCCAGTAGCGGAGGCATCTATTGTGAAATTGTGGCGCTATAACCGCGCATTTGAGGCACTTGGACAGCGCTATCAACTCCTGGGCTCTCTGGGTAGTGGCGGCATGGCCGATGTCTGCCTGGCCTGGGATGAGCACGACCAGCGCGAGGTCGCCATCAAGGTCATCAAGCCCGACGAGCTTGATCAGCGCACACTGGATCGCTTTGTGAAAGAGGCCGCCAAGGTCGCGCAGTGGAACCATCCCAACATCCTACATATCTATAGCGACCTCAAACTTGAGCTGGTTGATCCCACTCGCGGCTCAATGATTCCTTATATAGTAATGGAGTATGCCGCCGGGGGCGACCTGCATAAACGCCTTCGTCCAGGCCAGCCCTACCCGCTCAATAAAATTCTGGCCCTCGCGCCCCAGCTCTGTAGCGCCGTGGCCTATGCCCACACTCATGGTGTGATTCATCGCGATCTCAAGCCACTGAACATTCTCTTTCGCGTCCTCCCCAATGGTTCAGAGCAGGCCGTGCTGAGCGACTTTGGCCTAGCAGTCGAGGTCAGCGCGACCCATCACACCTTTCCCAGCGGGGGCACGCTCCCCTATATGGCTCCTGAGCAGTTCCGAGGCGGCGCCCTCCCTCAAAGCGATATCTTCGCCCTGGGCGTGATTCTCTACCAGCTCTGCACCGGGCGCCTCCCCTTCCGCCGCACCCTCTTCGAGGTTGGGCGCGACCTGGCGCGCCAGCAACAGCTCACGCCTCCGCCCAGACCCAGCAGTCTTCAGCCCCTCCTCTCGCCCGACCTGGATGCCGTCATCCTGCGCGCCCTCGCCCACGATCCCACACAGCGTTATCAGGATGCGGAGGCACTCTGGGATGATTTTAGCAGGGCTGCTGAGCAAGGGAGGAGCGCAACTTACTACCCTAAAGGACCCATGATACGCGCCTACTCAAGGCAACAGGACCTGGATAGAGGATCGATCCCACCTGTGAGCCGCTCGTTTATAAAGGAGGGCGAGGAGAGCGATATTGATATCCTGGAGGAGAGTGATCTAGAGAGCAGCGGCGAAAATCTATCGATCACACCTGCTCCCAAATTGCGTCCAAAGCCCCAACCGGTCGTGCTACCATCCTCCGCCCGCCGCTCGCGTTCCGGCATGGAAAACTCACCGGTCACACCTGCTCCCCGCTTGCATCCAAAGCCCCAATCAACGCTGCTAAAGCACGCGTCTATATATAATGGCACGAAACATGCCGTACCATCATATGTAGACGCGTACTTTAGTAGCGTCGTCCCCCACGGCACTCCTGGCGCACGTGGCTACTGGCAGCGCCCCTGGCCCTCATCCTCATTACAGGTGTGATCATTGCCCTTCCCGTCCTGCGTGGCGTGCCAGGCCCCATCGCGACCCTCCTGAACGGCAATCGTGCTACCATCGTCCTGACCACCTCCAGCCACCTGGAGCAACATACCTACCGGGTGACCGGCGTCCCCACCAATCCCGACGCCGCCCAATCCCAGGTCCAGGCCCACCCACTCGCTGCCAACGCCCAATCCAAACCCCAGACCATCCAGGGCACCGGCAAAAAACAAACAGCCGGAACAAGAGCAAGCGGAATGCTCACATTTTTCAATGGGTCCTTTAATAGCTTTACAGTAGGTGCGGGAACTACTATCACAAGTGCAAGCGGTATTCAAGTAAACACAGATACGGCGCTTGTCATACCTGCCGCGAACTCTGCAACAGGGAAAGTAAGCCAAGCAGAAGTAACTGCTCATGCAGATACTCCTGGTACCAGGGGTAACATACCAACCATGAATATAAATAAAACCTGCTGCGCTGCCAACAATACAATCTTTGTAAGAAACTTGGTCCCTTTCACTGGTGGACAGGACCCGCAGAACGATACCTTTGTCACGCAGCAGGATGTGGATGGTGTGAGCGGGGAGCTTCAGAATAGTGCCCAGGCGCAGGCCCTTCAACAGCTACGCGGGATGCTCCAGAGCGGAGAGGAGATGGCGGGTAATCCACAGTGCAAAAACACGATCAATCACACTAACCCCATCGGGGACACCAGGGCCAATGTTGCCAGCACCACCATCAGTGTGACCGTTAGCTGTAACGCTTTCGCCTATCCTCGGCAGCAAATGCAAACGCTTCTGACCAGCAAGCTGCAACCCCAGGCCGATAGCGACCTGGGTAGTGGCAGCAAGCTCGCCAGCCCACTCCAGTTGCGCGTGCTCCAGCAGCAACTCGATGGCGCCAACGCCACCTGGAGCATAGAGGCGCAGGGTACCTGGGCCTACCAGTTCGACGCCACTGCTCAGCAAGCCCTGGCCCGCCTCATCGCCGGCAAGAGCCCCGCCGAGGCCCAGACCCTGCTCCAGAACACCCATGGCGTCGCCCGCGCCAACGTCCAATTCAACGGCGCAACCCTGCCCGGTGATCCCAACCAGATCACCTTTACCATCACTAACCAGCCAAAACCAGCCCCACAAACGTTTAATCCTATGGGGCAACCTATGTTTATGCCCTATTCGCAGCGCACCCATTTCCCTTTCGGGAATCCCATAGGCGCGCCGTAAACGGGTCGCCTATGGTTATCGGAAAATTGGGTCCGACCTTGAAGCCCGGCAGCTGGGCGGTGCGTGATAACAACAGTTAGGAACCCCATGCCTTTAGGCCTGACACGTATACACAAATATGAAAGTTTGCAGAAGATCCTCAGCATGATGCGAGGGAAAGGTGTTGAAAAAAACGCCCCTTGATGCACAATGATGTGCTTTCAGCTTGGCGAGACACGCGACTTTTTCACCAAAAGTGTGTCACCTCTCGTGTGGGGGAAAACGAGGCACCTGCAGCGCATCGCTTCCGTGTTCTTCCTCAAGATCACATATTTGTGTATACGTGTCAGGCCTAAAGGCAGGGGCTTGCGTAAGTAAGCCTGGACCTGACCAGTCTCAGCCAGAGCGGACTTGATGGATAGAATCATCAAGGCTATCGGGCTACGTTAGGAACGAAATAGGTACGTTGGAGTGCGTTGCCAGCTCCAACCGCTACGGTACAGCATGAAACATCTCTAGAGGGTTAAGGACGTATGTTGTACGTAAAACCGTTCGCTAACCTTGACGAGGCAAACATTACCCTGGAAGACAGGAGGCTCAACTTGAGCAACGTATTCGTGATTGATAGTGACTATAAGCCCTTACATCCGGTGCATCCAGCACGTGCAAGGCGCTTGCTCACACAGGGCAACGCCGCCGTGTACAGGAGATACCCATTTACCATTGTGCTCAAACGGGTGGTAGATCAGCCAGAGGTGCAACCCTTGCGCCTCAAGCTTGATCCTGGCAGCAAAACCACGGGTATTGCCCTGGTGAACGATACCAACGGGAACGTTGTTTTTGCGGCTGAACTTGAGCATCGTGGGCACGCTATAAAAGATAGCCGGGATAGTCGCCGTGGTGTTCGTCGCAGACGACGCAACCGCAAAACACGGTATCGCAAACCGCGATTTCAGAATAGAAGGCGCAAGAAAGGGTGGTTGCCACCATCGCTGGAAAGTCGTCTTGCCAATATTCTGACATGGGTAGCTCGCTTGTGTCGCTCTGCTCCCATTACTGCTCTGAGCCAGGAATTGGTCAAGTTTGATCTGCAACTGATGGAGAATCCCGACATTGCAGGCGTGGAATACCAACAAGGAACCTTGCAAGGCTATGAAGTCGGAGAATACTTGCTGGAAAAGTGGGAACGCAGATGTGCCTATTGTGGCAAACAAAATGTTCCGCTTCAAGTCGAACATATCCACCCACGTGCTCATGGTGGTACCAATCGGATAAGCAATCTTACCCTGGCCTGCGAGCCATGCAATAGTGCCAAAGGGACGCAGGATATTGCGGTGTTTCTTGCGAAGAAGCCTGATGTGCTCAAGCGGATTCTCGCTCAAGTCAAGAAGCCACTCAAGGATGCCAGTGCCGTGAATGCTACGCGCTTTCTGCGATTCGTTTGTTCCAAAACCGCGTAAGTGGGGGAGGAACAGCAACGGGATAGATGCCCGTTGACAACTGATAGTTCGACGATGGGCGCAATTCCCATCCCTCCAGGTGAAAAGAGGAACAGCATTCTCCCCTCGGTAGCGACTGGTCATCAATCCGAGAAGCGGGAGGAAATGGGGCAGAATTGCAAACTCGAGGTGATGAACACCCCTAGCAAGCTGCTATGGCTAGCGCAAGCGAACCTGCACTTTAACCGTCGTTATAGCAAACAAGCCAAAACGAGTCAACGCAAGTATCACTGAGCCAACGCGGGGCTTGGTCCAAAATGGACAAGGATAGGGGCCGACATATGAAGCGGTGATCGGTATTCACCCCCACAAAACCCGGCGGACAGCAGGAGTCCTACGGCAGCGCAAAACGAACTATCGGAACGAAGTAACCAGCAGATGGCTCTCATGCGAGGTCGAAAGCATGAGCAGGTACCAACCGCAAGCATCTGTCTGGTGGGATGGCCTGAGAAGCAAACGCCTGGGGTAATGCCCAGGATACGCTGACGCAGGCCCGATACTGTGGAATGAAGGAGTGCAAGTCGCATGGAAAAAACCAAGGCACCAGACGTAAGTCTGAGTGAGGAATGGGCTGGACTCCCCTGGCGCAAGCTAGAACAGCACCAGTACCGCCTGCAAAAGCGCATCTTCAAAGCCTCTGAACGTGGAGATCTAAAAACAGTTCATCAGTTACAGAAATTGTTAATGAAGTCTCGGTCCGCCCGACTCCTGGCCGTACGACGAGTGACTCAAGACAACCAGGGTAAGAAAACCGCTGGCATAGATGGAGTAAAATCCGTCCAACCAGCAGGTCGATTTGCGATGGTTGAAGCAATTCACCCAAAACGGATTGCTGGGAGGAAGCCACAACCACTCAGACGCATATGGATACCCAAGCCAGGAAAAACTGAGCAAAGGCCATTGGGCATTCCCGTAATGTTTGACCGGGCATGTCAGGCACTAGCCAAAGCGGCCCTAGAACCACAATGGGAAGCCTTGTTTGAGGCCAATAGCTACGGCTTCCGACCGGGACGCGGTGCCCATGATGCTGTAGGAGCAATCTTCAATAATATTCGACTCAAGAGCAAATATGTTCTGGATGCGGATATTAAGGGCTGTTTCGACAACATCAACCATCAAGCGCTCTTAGAGAAACTGCGCACTTATCCAGCAATGAGGCGACTGGTTAAAGGCTGGCTCAAGGCTGGAGTCATGGAAGCATTGGAACTTTCCCCAACCAAGGCGGGAACGCCGCAGGGTGGGGTCGTGTCCCCGTTGCTTGCCAACATTGCCCTCTATGGAATGGAAGAAGCGCTACTAAAAGCCTACATTGGAGAGAACAAGGCCCCCTCCGCACAACGAGGGGCGCCACAACTCATCCGTTATGCAGACGATTTTGTCGTGCTTCATGCCCAGGAAACAGAGGTCATTAAGGCGCAACAAATCATTACAAAATGGTTACGAGGCATCGGACTGGAATTGAAACCGAGTAAAACGCGGCTCTCCCACACCCTGAAAGAATATCAGGGAAATGTAGGATTCGACTTTCTGGGATTTACTATTCGACAATTCCCCGTAGGAAAAACCCATACAAGCAAAGGAAAACCGTCCGGTTTCAAAACGATCATCATGCCGAGTAAAGAAGGCATCCAACGTCATTTGCAAGAACTCAGGAAGATATTGCAAAAAAGTCAATCGCTCCCGCAAGAGGAAATCATTGACCAACTCAACCCGGTTATCCAGGGTTGGGCGCTGTACTATCGAACGGTCGTATCTGCAAAGTCTTTTGCGATATGCGATCATCACCTGGTAAGTATGCTTTGGCAGAAGATGACTCGAAAACACCCGAAGAAAGGTGCGGGATGGGTGAAAGGGAAGTATTGGCGGACAATTGAAGGGAATACCTGGACATATGCCACGCCAGAGGGACCAGAACAGCATGTACTGAGGTGGCATGCAACACCCATCCAACGCCACATAAAGGTAAAAGGCAACGCAAGCCCGTTTGACGGAAACCTTCTTTATTGGGCAAAGCGCTTAAAAGATCACCCATTAACAAAAACGACACTGGGAAAACTGCTACGGAAACAGCAAGGAAAATGCCGTTGGTGTGAACTTTTCTTCAGGGAGGAAGATCAAATAGAGATCGACCACATCACCCCAAGAAGTGAAGGCGGTGGAGAAGAATTAAGCAACAAGTTTGCACTTCATCGCCATTGCCATGACCAGAGGCATGCGAAACACGTTATGGAGTGTGTCAATGACAATCGACCGCAGTATTGAGGAGCCGTGTGAGGTGACAAGTCTCACGCACGGTTTTGAAGCCGAGCGGAGAAGGCGACTTCTTCGCTTAGGCAGCGCCTTGCTTGAACGATTGAAAACCTTTGGCTTGCCTGTCGAGTGTGGCAGTGGTGGGTTGACCAAGTACAACCGAACCACAAGAGGGCTAGCCAAGACGCATTGGCTCGATGCCGCCTGCGTGGGCAAGAGCACCCCTTCTACCATTTCTCACAAAGGGGTGGTTCCTTTGCTTATTACTGCCAATGGTCATGGAAGAAGACAAATGTGCGTTCCTGATAAGTACGGCTTCCCAGAAAAACATAAACAACGAAGAAAAACGTTTCTAGGATATCGCACAGGTGATATGGTGAAAGCCATTACCTCCAAAGGAACATTTGAAGGCAGAATAGCTATTCGCCATCGTCCGTCGTTTCGCCTTGGGAAGGTCGATATCCATCCCAAATATATGCAATGTATCCATCAAGCAGATGGCTATGAGTACACACAGAAAGGAGTGCGCAATGCTCCTCCTCATGTCTAAAACCAGGGGTCCCCGCATTGCGCAATTTTATGATGGTTAGTGGACTCATGATTTTTAATAAAGAAGCACTTATAAGCCAATTTTTATGTACGGAAATACATCGCTTCGCGCGCCCATGCGCGTCACCTTCGGGTACATGGGTATGTACGTAACTAGCCCGATATAGTACAATATCTGCGGAGCGAGAAGAAACAGACTTTGAAGGATTCAGAGGTTTGTAAGATGAGACAAGGAAATGGCTCGGATGTGTTGGGGCCTAATGATCCCCGCAGCCAGAAGATAGGCTTGATCTATGTAACGGCCAATGATGAGCATAAAAATGTGCTCACAGCGATCCTTACCCAGGAAAAGGTCGGCCGCGAGAGAATTGCGGTTGTTTTGCCAGCTCAGAATAAAGCTTTTCAGCGCCCGGCGGATTTTGATGGCCTCAAGTCGCTCCGCAAGAAGCTGCATGCCCAGGTTGTATTTGTAGCTCCCAGCGGTTCGCCTCCCGCCAATTTCGCTCGCCATCGCAACTTCACGGTTTTCTCATCGCTTGAGGGTTTTACGCAATCCCTTGAGGAGACGCCAGCCGCCGAGGCGGAACCCAAACCCACTGGCTTCCTGGGTGGCATCTTTAAGCGCGGCGAGAAGAAGAGCGCCACGCCTGCTAAGAAGAATACTCCTCAGACTGCACCATCCACGGGCCAGGACGCCAGCGAGCCACCATCGGGAAGCGGTCGCCGTAAATCGCAAGAAGTCAATCCAGTTGTACTGGGCGGAGCCGCCGCCGCGGTAGGTGCCGCTATGGCCTCGCGTCCTCCACAGCGGGATGCGCAGCAGCTTCCACGTATCGTCGATGCCGAGCCTGTTAGCCCAAGCAAGGCTGCCCCTACCAGGGCCACACCTACCAATAACGGGCCACTGGATGATTCCAACTTTGATGAGGTAGCAAACACGCCGAACCTGGACGAGGATGCCGAGCCTATCGGTCCCGTGAAGGGAAGGCCACAGCCACTCGACTTCGATCCAGCCTTTGATGATGAGGGGGATCTGCTGGCCCCTCCCACGCCTGAGCAGATGGATGAGCAGCTCGGCAATAAAGGACCTGGCCTCCAGCGTGCTGGCATGATGCGCGCCGAGGACTATGAGACCGTCGATATGCCACTGGAGGACGATGAAGCGACCCCGCGCCCCTTCAGCCTGCGGCGTGAGACCCCACCAGCGCCACGCCCATCGCGTGAGCTGCAAGAAGCCGGCCCCAGGCGCCGGACCACTGGCAAGACTGGCCGGGGACGCATCTCGCCGCGTGATGAAAACGAGGAAGGCACGGGAAGAGGCACGGGCCTGGCAGGACTGGGCGCCGCGGCCGCTGTGGGTGGCGCGTTGGGCGCGAAGGCCCTGGCGAACTCCAGGTCTGGTGCGCCAGAGCCAGAACCCATCGACCTGACAGTAGCCCCGCGCAGACGCACCACCGTCAATCTCAAGAGCGCCAATCCCGAGGGTGCGGCAACCGCCGCCGCCCTCGCGAGCAAGCGACGCCCCAGCGGCAAAATTGACAAGAAGAATGTGAACGACGATCCGGCAACCCGCACCTCTAAGCGCAATAGTGGTAAGATAGTCGCGGCTGGCGCGGCTGGCCTTGCAGCGGGCGAGGCCCTCGCCAGCGGTTCTCGCAACACTGGCAAGACCGCCGCCGTTGGCGCGGGCACCGGGGCCGCGACCCTACCTAATAATGGTGGAGGCGGTGGTCTGCCGCCCACACGTGGCGGAGGCGGCGGTGGTCGTGGCAGTGGCGGCGGGCGCTTCCAGCCCAACCAGCGTCAGAAGCGCCGTGGCCTACCCTGGGTCATCGTGGCCGTAGTAGTGCTCGTCCTCCTGGCGGCCTGCGGCATGACGGCCTACGCCCAGCCCGCCCTGCGCACCCAGGTCCTGCATGCCATCACGGGCCAATCCCCGGCTACGGTAACAATCACACCTGATAGTCAGCTCGTCAAGAACGACTATATCGTCAATGGCGTGACGACTAATCCCGACCCGGCCAAGCTGGAGGTCTCGGCCCGCCAGATCTCCGCGACCGTGCAATCCAACACCCGGACCGTCAACGGCAGCGGTCACAAGCAAACACCAGGCATCCGTGCTTCTGGTCGACTCACGTTCACGAATGGATCATTTACATCCTTTACTGTTGCAGGTGGGACAACCATAGTAGCAAAAAACGGCGTGTCTGTAGTAATTGATGGTCCAGCCATTATTCCACCACAAGATACCGGAACTGGATTGGTTGGCAGTACATCAGTTTCTGCCCACGCCGCTGATCCTGGCGCTAATGGGAATATAGCATCCCTTCAAATTAACAAAGGCTGCTGTTCTGCAAGCAACTCAGTCTTTGTTAAGAATCTGAATGCCTTCAGTGGTGGGCAGGACCCGCAGAACTATACCTTCGTCACGAATGACGAGGCTGGCAAAGTGGCGAATGATCTGCAAACCCAGACTACGCAGAGCGCCCTGACCAAGCTACGCGGGCAGATACAGAACGGCGAGGAGATGGCAAGCAATCCGCAGTGCCAACCATCGGCACCGAAGTATAGCCAACCCATCGGCGATACCGGGACCAATGTACCTTCGACCAGTGTCAGTGTCAGCGTGACTTGTACGGCCCAGGTCTATAACAGGCAACAACTCCAGAGCCTGGTCGCGAGCAAGCTTCAGGATAAGGCCAATACCGACCTGGGTAGCGGCTACAAGCTGGTCGGCAAGATTCAGACGCGCGCCGTTCAGCAGCGCCAGAATGACAAAGGCATCTCCTGGGTCATGGAGGCGCGGGGCCTCTGGGTCTACCAGATCACGACCAGCATTGAGCAGGAGCTGGCCCGGCATATCGCGGGGAAACGCGTCAACGAGGCCCAGACCATCCTGAGCAGTACCAAGGGCGTCGGCAAGGTCAATAATATACAGGTCGATGGCAATACCCTGCCTAGCGATCCCAACCAGATCACCTTTACCATTCAGAACATCGAGGGCCTGGGCGACGTTCCCCCAGGCCAGGGCACACCCACCGTTACCGCACCCAGCGCAACTCCCCAGGGGGGAAAGGGTAGGAGGTGTGGAGTGTGGTCCCTGGCGGCCGCTGGCCGCCAGGGACCACACTCCACACCTCAAGTAATTTATTTGGAAAGGAACATTGCTGCCAATGCTGTCGTTGGAAGGCAAGCAACTTGGAAATTATGACGTTATACGTCGCATCCGTGTAGGTGGCATGGGGGCCGTCTACGAGGGGCGGCAACGCAGTGCCTTTGGCAGGCGCGTCGCCATCAAGGTCATCCTGGGCGACTATGCAACTGACCAGGACATGCGCCGCCGCTTCATGCGCGAGGCGCGTACTGTCGCTCGTCTGCACCATCCAAACATTCTCCCCTTAATTGAGTTTGGTGAGGAGCGCGGCGTCCTCTTCCTGGTTATGCCCTTTATCGATGGTGGCACCCTTACCAGCTATCTCAGGCGTAGTCTCCCAGACCTGGCGGAGGTCACCGCGCTTTATCAGCAGATTCTTGATGCCGTCGAGTATGCGCACGACGAGGACCTGATCCATCGCGACATTAAATCCTCGAATGTTCTGCTGGAGATGCGACGCGGCAAGGTTCCGCACCTCTACCTGGCTGATTTTGGCCTCGTTCGGCCGAGTAAAAGCATTTCGGGCCGTGGCAGGCGACGCTCCGGCGCGAGTTGGCCCGGTGATCCCACGCAGGCTGGGAAACCCATTCCCCTCGACCAGGTGCCGGGAACGCCACACTATATGGCCCCCGAGCAGACACGAGGCATCATCACAACTTTAACCGATATTTACGCGCTCGGCGTCCTGCTCTACCAGGTGCTTACCGGCGAACTACCCTATGATGATCCCGATGATGTACACGTTATCGAGATGCAGCTCTATAATCCCATCCCCTCACCATGCGACCGCGACGCCTCCATTCCTATAGAATTAGGCGAGGTTGTGCGTAAAGCCATGGCCAAAGATCCAGTCCAGCGCTTCCAGAACGTGGCCGAGCTACGTGAGGCATTTCTCAAGGCCACCTCTGGCCCGCGCATCGAAATCTTTACTGATAGTGATGAGCAACCAGGCGAACATATAGATCAGTTCCTCGCCCCCGATCTCGACGAGGAGAGGCGTCAGATCTCCGCAGACCTCCACAGCCAGGCCACGCTGCCCAATACGGGGCGTTCGCCTCGTCCCTTCCCACGCGAAGCCACCGCCAGCCAGGAGCTTAAGCGCGAGGTTGCCGGAGCACCTCACCAGGGCATGACGCTGGATGCCGAGATCGCACAGCCCCAGCCCATCATCATGCAGGAGCGCCGGGCGCGCACAACAGGCGATATTCGCCCCTCGATGGCCCGCACGCAACAGCACCGCGTGACGGAGGAGCCCACCGATTTCAAGGTCATGCGTCCGGGAAAGATCAAACGACGCCGCAAGCAGAAGCGCGTCGCCCTCCCCTTGATCATCATATCTATGTTTCTTACAGCGCTTGCGCTGCTCTTACTCATCGTGCCGCGCGTCTTCGGCTTTAACCTCTTCGGCGGCTCATCGGTCGCCACCGTCTATGTGACGGCGGAGAGCAAGACCCTCCAGAATACCTATGTCCTGACTGCCTCACCCTTGGTGCAGACCGCCGACCCCACCACACACCGCCTTCCCGCGCGCCAGCTCAAATATACAGTGAAGGGCAATAGCACCGTCAAAGCCACGGGCACCAAGACCAGCAACCCGACCCAGGCCACAGGCACCCTTATTTTTAGCAATAGCAGCTTCTTACCCGTAAACCTGGGCGTCGTAACCCTGACCCGCAACGGCATGACAATACGCACCACCCAGCCTGTACAGCTCGAAGGACAGCGTAGCAATAAACCCGCCACCGCCGTTGTCCCGGCGCTCGTCACCACACCAGGAGACGCAGGCAACCTGGGTGCGCATGTCCTGGACGGCAACTATAATGCCACAGGCGTCAGCGTCACCAATCCCAGCCCCTTTACCGGCGGCAGTAACGGGCAGACCATCCACACCATCCAGCAGAGCGACGTCGATAGCGTCAAAACCGATCTCATCCCGCGCCTGCGCCAGCAGCTTGAGCAACAATTCCAAAAGAACCTCTCCTCCGGCGAGGTTCTGGGCACCCAGCCTCACTATGACGTGGGCATCACACCTGAGCAGCCTGTTGGAACCGCCACCAACCAGGTAAAAATTGATGTCACTATTACTGGCGACACCCTGGCCTATAACAAAGACCTAGCCACGCATATCGCAGCGCAACTGCTTACCACCGAGGCACAGCACTCCCTGGGGGCAAACTATACCCTTCACGACCAAGTAAGCCAGGTTGGGACAACCAGTGTCAAGGCCGGGCAGAACAATGCCCTCTATCTCAATATCCAGGTACACGGCCAGTGGATCTACAACTTCAGTCAGAGCCAGATCGCGAGCTGGCCCACTAATCTCAAAGGCTCGACCAGCACAACCGCCCTCGCCTACCTGAACCAGCAACCTGGCGTGGCACGCGTCGAGCTCCGCCTCCCCTTCAACAGCGACCACTTCCCCTCCGAGACCGACCAGATCAAAATCATTATCATCAGCACCAGCCAATAAGTAGCCGCGTACGCAAGTAGCGGGCTCGCATGCCGGAGCCCGCTACTTGCGTACGCGGCTACTTCACATCTTCATTTCTCAGCGTTCGGGGCTGGGGTCATCGGGATTCCCAAAGAAGCCCTCAAGTTTGTCCTTCGTCCGGTCAATCCAATCATGGGGATGTCTTTCGGCTTCAGGGGGCGATTCTCTGTAATATCTCCCTGGGCGCCCCTTTGCGTATAGGGCTCGTTCCCCGTCACACCTGTTGCACCCGTGGACCCAGCGCTTCGCGGCTCATCGTCACGCTCGCGTATGAGGTCGAAGCCTGATTCTGTCTGCTGGGTCGTTCCCGTCGAGTAATTCTCCTCTGGCTGGTTATCAAATTGCTGCCCACTCCACGGAGCCTGGCTTACATCCCGGTTCTGGGTCACGTCTCTATCCCTGCCTGTCAGCGGCCCCTGTCCCTGATTGAGATTTTGATCACGCTCGTATACATCTCGCTGGGCCGAGCCAGAAGTGATATCCGGCCCTTGCTGCACACCTGGTGTCTGCGTCACATCCTGGTCGCGCTGCATCCCGCCTGCGGGCGGCATCTGTATTACATCTTGATCCCGCTGCATCCCACCAGAGAGGGGAGACTGGTTCACATCCTGGTCTCGCTGGGTCCCGCCTGTGAGGGGCGTCTGGCCCACATCCCGGTCATGTTGATAGACATCTCGCTGGCCCACCCCTGAAACATCCTGGCCCTGCTGAGGGATACCACTTTGAAGCGGCTCCTGGTTGATGTTCTGCTGCTGGGTAACGTCGCCCTGCAACGGCCTCTGCGTCACTCCCTGATCCCGCTCATAGGCACCCGCATCACCCTGCCAGGAACGTCCTGCCAGGTCCTCATCGCGTTGCGGAACATCACTCTGTGTTACATCCTGGTCGTGCCGCTCACTCGGTTTCTGAAACACTTCCTTCGCGCGCTCAAACAGCCCCTTCTTTTCTGTCCCCTGTTCAGTACCTAAGTCACGCTGAGACCCGCCACCCAGCTCACCCTCGAGATTCTGGTCACGCTGAGATCCGCCTCCCAGCTCACCATCAAGATTCTGGTCACGCTGATATTCGTTCTCCATATATGCCAAACCTCCAAACCAAATTAACCGGCTAACACACACCATGCAAACCGCTACACAACACGTACGATCAGTATATGCTACCCCTACTTCTTGCTACATCCCACGAAGGAGTGATTCTCCCCTGACTCTTTAGAGTGAGAAAAAATAGTTGTGGAGTGGAATGTGGGCTGGTGGCTGCAGTCACCAGCCCACATTCCACTCCACAACTGACACGAGTTATTTTTGGATATGGGCACACATGCCAGTGTGATATTATATGAGCAGAATAGATGCATATATTCCGCGTTGCAGACCACGGAGAGGAGAAGATCATGCACGTACGCACCTCGATCATCCGTCTCGTCCCGGGCACATATGAGGAGGCCATTGCCCTCTTTCGCGACATTATTCTCCCCAGCGCACAGGAACAGAAGGGCTTTAAAGGCGCTCAAATTCAGCATAGCGATAGTGATCCCAATCGCCTGATCATCATGAGCTTCTGGGCCAGCGTGGAAGATCTACTAGCAAGCGAACCGCCCGCAGAGATTCACATGCATATGGAGCGCCTGGGCGAACTGATTGAGAACACCGACCAGGATAATTATTTTGTCGTACATCGCATGTGAGATAGTATCACCCAGATCCAATCCTCGTGACTGCCGGACCCAACCACCATAGGCGCCCGATTTATCGCTCGAGTACAGGGTCGCAATGAATCCCATCAGCTGATGACGCCTCCTATAGAGCTTCTTTTCACCTGGGGCAAGGCCAAGGCGTATGGGTACATACCTGCGGTGCCGTATTCCTGCGATTATGTAGTTTCACAAATAAATGTGGATTATCATGAGAGCTAGCAGAGCGTGGCAGGCAATTTCCATAACCCGTTTTAATTTGTGAAACTACATAATCGCCTTGCGCGCGATAAATCGGGCGTCTATGAGATATGGGGCGGCACTTATGAGATTGGGAGCCTATTATCAAAATTTGACAATATTCGGCAAGCTCTGACCTCTTGCATCCTTCATATTCATGCTCTACTATACGAAACAGAATCCTTTACAGAGAGGTAATTTTTAATCTATGGCACAGACTCCCTCCTGGTGGCAGACTGGGACTATATATCAGATCTATCCACGTAGCTTTATGGATAGCAATGGGGATGGCATCGGTGACATCCCTGGCATTATTAGCAAACTCGATTATCTCCGCTGGCTTGGCGTCGATGCGATCTGGCTCTCGCCAATCTATCCCTCACCTATGGCAGACTTCGGCTATGATATCGCAGATTATACCGATGTCCATCCGATCTTCGGCAAGCTCTCCGATATGGAGCAGCTCATCGTGGAGGCTCATAAGCGTGACCTCAAGATCATCCTCGACTTCGTGCCCAACCACACCTCGGACGAGCATACCTGGTTCCAGGAGTCACGCTCTAGCCGCGATAATCCACGCCGCGATTGGTATATGTGGCATGATCCCGCGCCCGATGGTGGCCCTCCCAATAACTGGACCAGTTTCTTTGGTGGCTCGGCCTGGCAGTTCGATGAGCAGACGGGACAATACTATCTGCACATGTTTGATGTTAAGCAGCCTGACCTGAACTGGCGCAATCCCGATATGCGCGAAGCGATGTATAATGTCTTGCGCTTCTGGCTGGAGCGCGGCATCGATGGCTTCCGTGTCGATGTGCTCTGGATGCTGCTTAAAGATGAACAATTGCGCGACAACCCACAGCGTCCAGATTGGAAGCCCGGCGATCCCCCTTATGCTCGCCAGGAAGGCCGCTATACCGAGGACCAGCCCGGCATACACGAGATTGTACGCGAGATGCGCAAGACCCTCGACGAGTTTGGCGAGCGGGTCTTCATCGGCGAGATCTACCTCCCCATCCACCGCTTGATGCATTACTACGGTGAGATGCTGGACGAGGCCCATCTCCCCTTCAACTTCCAGTTTGTGACCACGCCAACTTGGGAGGCACGCACCATCCAGAGCATGGTCCATGAGTACGAGGAGGCCCTGCCCGATGGGGCCTGGCCTAACTGGGTGCTGGGGAATCACGACCGCCCACGCGTGGCCTCACGCCTGGGTCGCGGGCAGGCACGTGCCGCACAGATGCTCCTGCTGACCCTACGCGGCACCCCCACATGCTACTATGGCGATGAACTGGGCATGCAAGACGTAGCGATCCCGCTTGAGATGATGCATGATCCCCAGGGCAAAGATAATCCCGCCAATGGCCGCGATCCAAATCGCACACCCATGCAGTGGGACGACACGCCAAACGCGGGCTTCAGCCCGGCAGGTATCCAGACCTGGCTTCCCATCGCCTCAGACTATCAGAACAATAACGTCGCCGCGGAACAGCAGGACCCACGCTCCTTCCTGACTCTGACGCGCACCCTCCTGACGCTGCGCCGCGCACTTCCAGCACTCTCCCAGGGTGCCTACCAGACCCTGGACCAGGATAATGCCAACTGCTTCGCCTTTCTGCGCGCACACGAGGGCACGCGCTACCTGGTCGTCCTCAACTTCGCGGAGAGCGAGCAGATAGTAAAACCCTTGCCAGCTGGTCAGGGGCACATCATCCTCTCCACCCACCTGGACCGCGAAGAGGACGTCGACCTGGCGCACCTCCAGCTCCGCGCCCACGAAGGCTGCCTGATCAGGTTATAGAGAAGAGGACCATGATATGTAGGCGCGCTGCTAAAGCGCGCGCCTACATATCATGGTCCTCTTCTCTATTTGTATCTATTGTTTTTCATATCTGCCCGTGGTATGCTTTTCTCATTCCAGTATCCAGGAAGGAGGAATGAATGCACGTCATGATTGATTACCACGATAAGCCGGATTTCCCAACCCTGGCGGCGTATATCAGCCAGCACTACGCGGCGCTGCGTCTCCCCTACCAGCAGTGGGCCTACCTGGCACGGCTCGCCATTCAGCACCTTCCCTACAATGAACGCCAGCTAGATCTCCTGGCCAAGGATATCACTCGCCAACGCACAGAACTTCATCGCGCTATCTTATTTGCCTCGGAACACTTTTGCGATGAACTACTAGATCACATTCGTACCCAGGCCCATATGAGCAAGTACGCCTGGAAATCCTTCTACAAAAACCAACCGATCACACTCAAAAATGGCTTTCACCTGTTGATATTTTAATTGGTGTTTAGATACAGAGGGCCTTCGAGACGGTGCGAAGCACCGTCTCGAAGGCCCTCTGTATCTAAACACCAATACACACCTTAGCGCCCAATATCTTTTCGGACAAAGCGCGCCGCGGCCAGCACCAGGGCCACGATGGCAACCGCCAGCACCCCTAGCATATTGCCCAGCGACAGGCCATGAATCAGCGGCGTTCCATAGTAGTAAAAGGCAGAGAGGCGCAGCGTCGTCTCCGGCCAGCTCAGCTCTGGACCGACATAGCTGATAAAAAACCAGATTACCAACAAGAAGCTCAGGAGACCAGTATCCACCGCCGCGCGCAGCCAGCCGGAGAGCAGGTAGCCGATGGCGGCCATCAGCAGCCCCAGGGGAATAAGCGAGAGCGTCGCGGCAGCCAGGTTACCTCCGTCGAGCTTCAGGCCACTGGCGACCGAGGCCAGCGCCGTGACACCCAGAGTTACCAGGCCGATCAGCACCGTGACCGTGGTGAGCGCGCCAAAGCGTGCCAGAATGACGGTCAGGCGCGACTGCGGCGTTGCCAGCACCATTTCATGCAAACCATCCTCTTCATCAGCCGACCAGCGGCTGGCCTGGGTAATGGCGAAGGCCATCAGGAGCAGCGGTAGGAAGGAGAAGAGCGCGCTGAGCAGGGTGGCATTGGTATTGACATCACTCCCACCAACTTTTGTGATAAACCCTTTGAGCAAGGGCGAGTCCTGGTACATGGAGGAGAGTTGCGCCTCAGACTGCTTAACAATCACAACTACCCACCCGGCGAAGCCAGCGATACCCAGTGTCCACCAGCAGGCGGGAGCTATAATCATCCCCAGGCTGCGTGTATAGACCGACTTCAGCGACCAGGAATTTACCGGGAGCGCTCGCTCCAGGGACATAGTTCGCTCTGGCAGGCGTAGCCAGCGTGGCAGTTGCACCACACTACCGATATCGCGCCGCACAAAGAAGACCAGCGCCGCAACACTCAGCAGGACGCTCAGGCCCAGCAGAACTAGCAGGCCAACAACATCGGCGCTATGGCCCGGCACGATGGGCTTGCTCAAATTATAGTAGTAAACAGGCGACAAACGGCTGATCCATTCGGTATTGGGGGTCACCCGGTGGACCATATCCAGCATAATAAAGAGTACCAGCAGGCCACCGGTTATGCCAGCCGCCCTGCCGCGCTCGGGAAAGAACTGGGAGAGCAGCAGCGCGATAGAACCAAACACACCGCTGATAAGCGATATATTCAAGCCATAGAGCAGGGCATCGCCCAGGCCAAAAGATCCTTTCACAGACTGGCCACCTGCGAAGGTCAGGAGTCCAATCAGCAGGCCAATGCCCAGCAGGGCGGTCCACATGGCGGCCAACTTCTCCAGCGCGATACGCACGCGTCCACGCGGCAGCGAGAGCAGGACATCCATGGAGCCACGCTCCTCCTCGCCACGCAGCAGGCGGCTACATACCAGGAGCGGCCAGATGGCGATAATCAAGATGGTAAAACCATATTTAAAGGTTGCATAGCCTCCGGGGGTATCTACGGCGATCGGCTCAGCCAGCCAGGCGTACGAACTAGACAGGCTAACGAGCGCGGCCCGCGCCTGTGGCGTATTCACCAGCGAGGGAACGGCGGAGAGCACGACATACATAAGCAGGCCCAGGCCCAGGCCCCAGCCTAAAATGGCAATGCGGGCCTCGCGCAGGGTCTTGAGGTAGACGCTAGTGAACCACATGGCTGGCCTCCTTAACGGCCTGACCGTCACTCTCATAATAGCGCATGAAGATGTCTTCCAGGCTAGGCTCGTGGCTCGTCAAACCTATGACCGAGAACTGAGCCGCCTCTTTGATCACAGCATCTGCCTGGCCCTGTACAAACAGGCGAAGGGTATGTCCATCGGTCAGCGATTCCACCTGCTCCACGCCCGCAAGCCCTTTAAAGGCCTCAGCCGGAACCGGGCTGGCAAAAGTAATGGTCAGTTCATGGCGCTTGATATCCTTCAAATCATTAATAAGACCTACGCGCACGAGTTGACCACCGCGAATAATGGCGACGCGATTACACGTCTGCTCAACCTCGGTCAGGATGTGCGAAGAGAGGAAGACAGTGCGACCATCTTCGCGCACCTCTGTAACCATGCGATCAAACTCCTGCTGGTTCAGCGGGTCCAGACCACTGGTCGGCTCATCCAGAATTAATAGGCGTGGGCGATGCATAAAGGCCTGAATGATGCCAAGTTTACGCTTATTGCCAGTGGAATATTGGCGGATCTTACGGGTGGGATCGAAATCCAGTCGGGCGATCAGTTGCTTGAGATAGCTCTGATCAATGCCGCCGCGTAGATGGCCAAAGTATTGGAGAATCTGGCCCCCGGTCAGATTGGGATCAAGCGAGAGTTCGCCCGGCAGGTAGCCAACCAGGCGCTTGATTTCTACGGACTGCTGCCAGATGTCCAGGCCAGCGATGCGTGCCGTGCCTGCGTCGGCGCGTAACAGCGCCATCAGCAGGCGAATTGTCGTGGTTTTGCCCGCGCCATTGGGGCCAAGAAAGCCAAAGACCTCACCCTCTTCCACCTGGAAGGAGACATCGGTAATGCCGCGCTTGCTACCATAGCGCTTGGTCAGGTGGTCCACTTCAATAATCGCTGTCATGTTAGCGTCCTTTTCCTCTTATTGAGAGGCAAAAATTCATAAAAAGCATAAAACACATGGTATTTTTTCCGGTGGGGATCTCCACGATTAATCGCCTTCGGACACGCTAGCCTCCCGATTCATCGTGGAGGTCCCTACCGAACTGGAATAAGGTGGCAGCCATTGGGCAAGATCGTCGCGTGTAGCAAGCCACAGACTGTTCGCGGGCGCGCCGAGCACACGCTCCATGGCGTCAGAGGTCGCGACAGCGATCCTCTCAAGGCGTGGCAGGTCGTCTTGCGAACATTCCTCTGAGAGAAACAGCTCGGCAAATGCATAGCCAAAATCCTCAAGCATGGAGATGATCAAGCGCGCTGCCTGGTCGGGATAGGCGGTCTGGAAGACGCCTTCCTGAGATCCTTGCAGGATCATCTCCTCCAGCCAGGGAGTCAGGCGCTTGATCCTGGTGGAATGCAGCTTATGGCGCACAATGGCGTTGTCATCGGCATACCAGATACGAGTGTACGCAAGCAACAGGTCTCTATGCGCCAGCTTCCAGCGGTCGGCTGTAGCAAAGAAACGCTGAAACTTTTCAATCGCGCCCAATTCTCGATCATGAACGATGGGGAGTATTTGGGCTTCAACCTCACTCCCCATGCGTTCGACAAGTGCCGCAAGCAATGCTGGCTTGGAATCAAAGTAGTGATAGAACGCTCCGGATGAAATCCCCAGCTCGCCCAGCAGGTCAGCAATTGCCATCTGCTCATAGCCTTTGGTCGCAATAGCCCGCTGGGCCGCATCAAGAATAGCGTTACGCCTGGCTGCATGGGCTGCCTCGTTAACGACTCGTGCCATATCCTCCCTCTCCCAATTAACAAACATACTCTCGGTTTATTATTCATAGTATAAGCTCATACATGGATCGCTGTCAATAAAAATGTCCATCATTAACCGAGTTTCTCAAAATTTCTTGAGGTCCTCTTGTCTCAACTCACAACCGCATCAAGAGAAAAGCCCGGACCATTCACCTTCGGTGAATGGCCCGGGCTTTTCTCTTGATGCGGTTATTAGCTTAGCGTGGGCCAGCGGCGCGTATATCCTCGCTAACGAGGGTGAACTGCTCAAAATTCTTTTTGAACAGCTCAGCCAGGTAGGTGGCCTGCTGGTCATAGCCGTCCTGGTCGATCCAGGTGTTGCGCGGCTGCAAGACCTCAGCCGGGACGCCTGGACACGTGGTGGGAATTTGCAGACCAAAGATGGGATCGGTCATGATCTCCGCCTGCTCAATGTCGCCATTAATCGCGGCCTTGACCATCTGGCGCGTGTAGTTGATGTTGATACGCGAGCCAATGCCATAGGCGCCACCCGTCCAGCCGGTGTTGATCAGGTAGCAGCGCACATTGTGCTTCTCAATGCGCTCGCGCAGCAGGTTCGCATACTCACCTGGGCGCAAGGGCAAGAAAGCCGCACCAAAGCAGGAGCTAAAGGTCGCCTGGGGCGAGGTCACGCCCCGCTCGGTACCCGCCAGCTTGCTGGTATAGCCCGAGAGGAAGTAGTACATAGCCTGCTTAGTCGTCAACTTCGAGATGGGAGGCAAGACGCCGAAGGAATCGGCCGTCAGGAAGATCACCGCCTGGGGCTGGCCGCCCATGCCAGATTCCACAACGTTGTCGATGAAGTCGATCGGATAGGCCACGCGTGTGTTCTCGGTCAGCGAGCTATCTTCGTATTTAGGATTACGATTCTTCTCATCGAGAACAACATTCTCGTAGACCGAGCCAAAGCGGATCGCGTTCCAGATTTGAGGCTCGTACTTCTCGGAGAGGTTAATGCACTTGGCATAACAGCCACCCTCAAAGTTGAAGACACCATTATCACCCCAGCCGTGCTCGTCGTCTCCGATCAGCCGACGCTCGGGGTCGGCGGAGAGGCTGGTCTTACCCGTGCCCGAAAGGCCGAAGAAGAGGGCCACATCACCATCTTCGCCAATATTGGCGGAGCAGTGCATCGGCAGCACTCCCTGGGCTGGAAGAATAAAGTTAAGCACAGTAAAGATTGACTTCTTCATCTCGCCCGCGTACTCAGTACCCGCGATCAAGACCAGGCGCTCTTCAAAATCAATAATAATAGCGGTTTCGGAACGTGTACCATGAGCGCGTGGATTCATGCGGAAATGAGGAACGCAGAGAATCGTAAAGCCGGGATTCTCGCTCGTCTGATCGCTCTCGTTCGCGCGTAAGAAAAGCTGGCGTGCGAAGAGATTATGCCAGGCCAGCTCAGTAATGACCTGGATCGGCATACGATAATTGGGATCAGCACCAGCGGCTGCATCTAAGACATAGACATCGCGCCCCTGAAGATAGTCCGACAAGCTCTGGCGAATAAGAGCAAATGTCTCGGGAGACATGGGATGATTATTCTCGCCCCACCAGATCTTCGATGCGATCTCCTCGTTTGAAACGATAAATTTATCCTTGGGGGAGCGGCCAGTGTGGCTTCCTGTCGTCGCACGAAAAGCACCATTCGACGCCAGAACGCCCTCTTTACGAGACAGCGCTTGCTCAATCAACACAGCAGGATCTAAATTCCAATTAATAGAGCCTAGATTTGTTAAACCGTAATCTTCAAGAGCCTTCCTGCTCATCATCATTGTCATACTGTTTAATCTCCTTCGGGGCCAGGTCCTCTCTTGGTTTGCGCGCTTCACAACTACAATGGTGTTGGCACTCATCCACTGAATACCATTCAACGCGTCCGGCCCCAACCTAACCACCGTTAGTTTAATACAATTCATGGCTATAAAGCAACCCATTTTCAGTCTGAATAGCCAGATCTAGCAATAAATGTCAAGAATAGCCCAACAAAAAAGTATATACATATACACCTTACACATAAGTGTGATTCATCTTCCAAACGACTAGCACCTCTACCTGGTTTCACAACTACCCAATTCTCCCTTTGTCAAAAATACAAAAGAGGCCTGGAGACTTCTGCCCCAGGCCTCTTTAGAACTCTGACCCTCACCCTATAATGTGTTGATTGATTCATCCAGCAAGTTGTGAATCCGCCACTTAGAAGCTACTACCGCCATTATTGTTGGACATATCGCCATCGCTCCAGTTGATGGGAGTGTCCGCACCGAAGAAGCCGCCACCCTCATTAGTATTATCACTATTGCGACTACTCGGCCAGCCAGTGTCAGCGCTCGCAGTAAAGATGCTGCCACTTGCATGGCTCTCGCGTCTCCATGTGTAGTCATCACAGTCATCGTCATATGCTGCCCCACCTCGCCTATACTTCACAATCCAGGAAACGATCCCGATCAGGACGATAACGCCAAGAAGAGGCCAAATCATCCAGGCGGGCATAGATGAGCCGGATGAGCTAGATGAGCTATGGTATGAACTATGATAGTGGTAAGTAGTGGTATGTCTACATGTACATGGGCGCCCCTGGCTCGTCAAAATAGCATCCACGCCCTTTCCCTGCGCGAAGCTCATGACTGGCAATGTAGGGTGAACTGCTCGCGCCACCAGCATCGACGCATTTCTGATCTCATCCTTAATACTCTCCTCCTGAGAGGGCTCAGAGAGATAGGCTCCAGTTACAGCACCGCACAATAGCAGAAGACAACTCAAACCCAGATATATATTTATAGGTCTCATCCATCTATTCATGCCCTTATTTATCCTCTTTCACTCTTCACCGCGTCTAACTGCTAGATATCATAAACGATGACACAGAATAGCACTATCAACTACTTCACAATTGTCCCATAACAATTCCACATATTCATACATACGTACACAAAGACAAATTCCCCAACCACAAGCGCGGTAGAAGAGAGGGTGATCCGGCATAGGCAGAAAAAGCAATCGATCACACTGTTGCCTCTCTTAGAGAAGCGACGGTGTGATCGATAATAAATTTGCTGGATATGCGTCGAGGCGCTGCCAGATTATTGGTCTTTTGCCTTCTCGCGAATGTAGGCGACGAACTTATCGCCCCGATCAAATTCGTTTAGGAACATGCCAAAGCTGGTGAAGCCGGGAGAAAAGAGCAGGACATCGCCGGGGTGCGTCAGGGCCAGGGCGGCATCGATAGCCTGATGGAAGTCATCAAAGATGCCACGAATAGGATCGATCACACCTTGCCGCTCGATCTCCTGGCGTAGCTCGGGCAGGAGTTCATCGGTACCGCTGCCAGGCAACAGGATCACATCGCGACAACGCTTGATGATCGTTTCGGGCCATTGCTCTAATGGAAGGTGTTTGGTATTGCCGCCCGCGACGAGCACGATGGGTTGCTCAAAGGCCTCCAGCGCCACCTGGCCCGCGATAGGTGAGGTACTGGTGCTGTCGTTTACAATGCGTACGCCACGCCACTCGCAGACCTCTTCGAGGCGATGCGAGACGCCTTTGAAGCGGCGTACAGTCTCAACGATCACACTTTCGGGTACCCCGAGGAGGCGCGCAGTCGTCGTCGCCAGCAAGATATTCTCCAGGTTATGTCTCCCCTTCAAGGGCGTCTCAGCGATAGCGAGGGGTTCAACCAGAGTAGGTACGCCGTCGACCAGGGCCGAACGGGGAAAGCTTCCCCCATGCTCAAAGCTGGTAAACCAGGTCTCGCCTGGGGCCTCCAGGCCAAAGCTGCGCGTCCAGGAATTGTCATAGTTGAAGACGGCAATGCCATGCTCCGTCTGGAAGCGGAAGATATTGGCCTTGGCCTCGGCATAGTCCTCCATGCCGTTGTAGGTATTGAGGTGGTCGGGATAAATATTGGTCATGACCGCAACCGAGGGACTGATGCTGTGCGGGGCCAGCCCTTCAAGCTGCCAGCTCGACAACTCCAGTACCACCAGTGTCTCAGGGGTAATCTGTGGTAAGAGCGAGAGCGTCTCCACGCCCGCGACATTGCCACCGATCACGACTGGCGCCTGCCCGTGGACACGCAGTATCTCATAGATCAGGCTGGTAGTGGTCGTCTTGCCACGCGTCCCAGTGATGCCGATAATGCGTCCGGGGCAGGCCAGAAAGAAGAGGCCAATCTCCATCTCAATCTGCGCCCCGTGCTCCTGTGCCAGCAGGAGGTAGCGCGAGGTACGCGGCACTCCAGGATTGCGGATCACCACATCGGCCCAGATGAAATCCTCGTCGCGATGCTCGCCCAGGATAAACTCGATGGGAAGGCCAGCCAGCGCACGCACGCTGGGGGCCAGGACCTCAGGCGATTTCATATCGGTCACACGTACGACCGCGCCTTGCTGAGCAGCGTAGCGAGCTGAAGCCATGCCCGAGCCCTGTAGCCCCAGGCCCATGACCAGCACGCGCTTTCCTCGCAGGTTCATATCTTCAAACCCTCGCTTCCCTTTTTTTCGTGCTTCCATCATACCAGAATCCCCAAGTAGAGACAAATAAGAAAGAGAGAAGAGGGAGTGCTGGCCGGGCGACCGCCCGGCCAGCACTCCCTCTTCTCTCTTTTTAGTAAGTGCGCTCTTCCTTTGGGGCCGGAGCACTGTGCTCGCGTTGGGAGAGGGAGGCATAGATACGTCCCAGGCGCTGCTCGATCTCACGGGAGTGATGATTGAGAATCTGAAGCTGCTCGGTCAGTTGATAGACATTATCTTGCAGCATGTGAATCTCTTGCTCAAAATGGTCCAGAGATGGCATCGCAGCGAGAGGCTGAGAGACCTGAACCGGGATAGCAGCTGTGGGCGCATCAGCGATAGCGACAGGCGTCTGCACGGTAGACTCAGACGCGAGTGGGCGTGTATGCACGCCCTCCTCGGCAGACACAGCTGGCTGTTGCTGGGTGGCCTCCTGAGCCTGAACTGGCGTGGCGGGCGCCGCTTTTTTCGCGTCCCTGGTGGCTCCGCCGCCGCGCGCCAGGAGGAAGGCTCCAATAATCGCCAGGATCGCGACCGCAATCAAACCTCCGACGATAAACATGCGACATTCCTTTCTAGTGAGTGGTACGGTAAATCCCTACAAATTAGTGCAGGTGGATCTTTACAGTAGCACTCAAGCCAGGGACCAGGGTATGACCACCGTTACCATCCAGGCTCACAACCACGGGAACACGCTGACTAACCTTGGTGAAGTTGCCGCTTGAGTTATCGGAAGAAGGCAGCAGCGAGAACTGGCCAGCAGTCGCCTGCACGATGTGATCGATATGACCAGTGAAGGAATCACCGGAGTAGGCATCGATGCTGACATCCACATCCTGACCATTTTTGATATTGTTGAGTTGAGCCTCGTCAACATACGCGGTCACATTGAGCTTCGAGAGGTCAACGACCTGAGCCAGAGAGAGGCCAGCGCTGACAAGCTGTCCCTCAACACCGGTCTCCTGCACGATGGTGCCATCAATAGGACTAGTCAGATTGACGTTCACCTTCTGGCCGGTCTGCGCGACAGCCGCCACGCTACCAATGACCTGTCCAGCCTGAACTTTATCGCCCTGTTTGACATTCAGTTGCGTTAACTGACCCGCCTGGGGACTGCTGATATTGAGAATCTGCCCGGAAATCTGAGCATCATCGGTGGAGTAGAAATTATAGCTATTATAAAACCAGTAGGCACCGGCACCCGCAATAGCCAGCAGGGCCACAAAGACAAGAACTGGAACAAGAATGAGACGACGCACGATGCGTTTCCTCCTAAGGATCTTATTCCGAAACCCAACGTCACTTGCGTGACTAGCGCTTCGCGCTCAGGGTTTTCGGATATGAAGTAGTAAAATGAGAAGAACGAAGAATATCAAAAGTGCTTACGCAAGCTCATAAATTATGAATCGAGAGTATGCTGGATTAGAGTGCCATCGACGCTTCCTCACGGGCTTTTTCCGCCTCCGCACGCTCTTCAGCGGTCATCGACGCCTCGTCAACCACGACAGCCTTTTTCTTGCTGCCAGTCACAAAAAGTGTCGCAATGATGGCTACAATAGCCAGGAAGAGGCTCACGCGGAAGGCATCTTGAATAGCCAGCATATATGATTGGCGTTGCAGAAGTCCACCAATAGTCTGCAGCGCGTAGGCATACGCCGCAATCGCGGAAGCGCCTTTCCCCATCAGTCCCGCCTGAATCATCATTACTAGGTGACCAAACGAAGACGTAGGAGTCACCTGCTCAGCCAGGTGAGCGTAGTGAACCTTGTTCTGCGATTGCACCAGCGTCGCGAGAATCGCCACAGCCAGAGAGCTACCAACAAAGCGTAGTGTCGTGCTCACGGAAGAGGCCTGTGAGATGCGGCGAGGCTGGATATTGGCCAGCGCCGAGACACTTAATGGCTGCATGCAGAGGCCAATGCCAAAGCTGCGCAAGATCAAGAGCCACTGGAAATCACCAATGGGAATTGAGGTATTCAGCGAGGTATAAAGCCACATGGCAATCGCCAGAATAATCAAGCCTGGAATAACCACGGCTCGCACACCAATCCTATCCACCAGGCGGCCACCAATAAGTACAGCCACCATCGAAGCCAGTGCCTGCGGCAGCAGCACCAGGCCAGCCTGATACGCGCTCAGACCACGCAGGTTTTGCAGATAGATGGGGATCAAGAATAGACCACCATAGAGCGCAAAGGTCACCAGAATACTGGCAATGCTACTGGTAGAGAACGAGCGATCCGCGAACACCGTCAGGTCTAGCAATGGTTGCTTGCCACTACGAGAAAGCCTCAACTCCACGAGAATAAAGGCTATCAGCAGAACAATACCCACGATCAACGAGCCCATAACAATAGGTGAGGTCCAACCATCTGTGCTGGCATCAGAGAGGCCATACAGCAGGAGAGCCAGACCAATGCTTGAGCATAAGAAACCAGGAATATCGAACTTTTTATCCGGAACGATCTCTCCCTTGCGCAGGAAGAAGAAGGCCAGCAAGACGCCCAGAATACCGATTGGCAGATTAATATAGAAGATCAACCGCCAGTCCATGTAGGTCACGATGTAACCGCCAATGGTGGGTCCCAGAGCCGGGCCAAGCAAGATAGGAATACCCAACGCACCCATCACAGTGCCACGCTCCTGGGGAGGGAACTCGCTGTAGAGCAAGGTAATGGCTAGAGGCGAGAGAAAGGCACCGGCCACACCCTGCATAACACGGAAGAGGATGAGCATGGGCAAGCTCCAGGAGAGGCCACACAAGACCGAGCCAAGGGTAAAGCCTGTCAGAGCCAGAACATAGAAACGTTTAGTACCGATACGATCGGCAAGGAAAGCCGTAAGCGGAGTAGCGACGCCCTGAGCCAGCGTATAAGCGGTAAGCACCCACTGTACGCTATTAAGATCAGAACCAAAGGCCGTCTCTAGCCGGGGGACAGCGATATTAACGATGGTACCATCCAGAATAGACATGAAGATACCAAAAATCACCACGCCAGCCACAATCCACTTATACGGGAGGCCTCCCTCTCGCTTTGCAGCGGGGACGGAAACTTGCACGCAAGCACCTCCTAGTATGCATACAAAAATTTCAATACATCAATCTTAAAAACACACAAGGCAAACGAGAAAGATTTAAGCAAACATACATACATTGGTAGCGGATAGAAGAATAAGGCACTATATCCACTTACCGGTGACGGGTATATGTACGTCTGATCATCAGGTTAACAATAGTTTATAACAGCACGATAGGAAATAACGGCGATGTGTTCAGCTCATCGATGAGCAGTGATGCCCTGAAAGTAAATGCGCTTCAGGTAGCCCGACAGCTCTTCAGGTGTGAGCTGCGGATTCTCGCGTAGCACATGGGTATAGGCCAGAGGCGAGAGTACGCTAAAAAACGTCTGCACCATCACAAAGGTAGGCAGAGAGGCTTCAAACTCACCAACCTGCTTCCCCTCTTCTAGCAACGTGGCAATGCCCTGCCGAATACAGGTAAAAGGTTGTGAAAGCTTCGCCTGGAGCAAAGATGCCAGTTCCAGATTATTATGGTACGCATACATAAAGTGTGCGTACTTATCGGAAAGGTACAGCAGCATTGAATCAAGCACGCAGACCAGGCGTTCGCGAGGAGAGCCCGGAGTCGCCATAGCTTGCTCAACCATCTCCTGAAAAGAATGCAGGCGACGCGCAAAGAGTTCAGTTACAAGATCTCCTTTGTGTTGAAAATGCAGATAGAGCGTACCTTTGGCAATTCCCACGCGAGACGCAATTTCGTCCATAGACATCTGGTGATAGCCCTGTTCAAACAGTATCTCCTGGGTAACCTGTAGAATCAGGTCCTCGCGCTCCTTGCGTTGTCGCTCCTTCAGAGAGAGGGATTGAGCCATACGATCCGTTCCATGCCTCCCAATACTTGACTTACAAAGCCAAAGCGTGACTTTTTCTCACTCAGTTTGACTTAACATTTAAATCTTTGACTTTGTAGTCATAAATTTAACAGAACGTCATCGTTTTGTCAATAGGGGGATAGCATGGCTATTTGTAGCATAGATCGGCGGGGAATGTTTCCCCAAAGAGGGAGGTAACATAAATATCTTATTGGCAGAGTACCCTACTGACGCGTGCTTTAGCAGCGTCGTCCACCACGACTGACACATGGCTCGAGTCCCAGCCCAAAGTATGGACCCGGCTAGAGCATATCGCTAGCCGGGTCCATACTTTGGGCTGTTAGTAAATCTATTTACCAGTATTAGGGCTGGCAGACCCACTCGCGCCAGCTATAGCCGTCGCGCTGGAAGATTTCATAGGCAGCCTTGATATTCGCCTGAGCGTTGTAAGGCGACTGGCTGGCCTGCGACGTCGTATTCCAGGTGCTTGGATAGAGAATCTGGAACAGGCCGGCGGCATGGCTACCACCAATGGCATATGGATTAGTCGCATTGGGATTCATCGATGATTCACACATCGCGACACGCTTGGCCCCAGGAGCATAAGCGCCAAATACCTGGTCAATCATCCCATCAATGCTCGTGCTTGTGGTCTGCGCAGGGGCGGCAGGCGCAGTCGTGACGGGCTGCTTCTGCACAGGCGCGGGAGCCGGGGCGGGATTACTCTTCTCCGCATTCGAAAGACAAATTTGCTGCCCGACAAAAATAAGATTGGGATTTGTCAGTTCGTTCTGCTTCGCCAGATCTTGCCATTTCAGGCCAAATTGTGCTGCAATAGCACTCAATGTATCACCACTCACCACGTCATAGGACTTTCCGCTACAACGGGTCTGGGCATGTGCGCCCATCGTGTTGGCTCCCCAGAGAATGCTCAGACAGAGCACGGTAAGCACAAGCGCGAAGCGCACCAGGCCGAAGCGCTGAATGTTGTTCAAACGTAAGGCATTACGGATCTGCTTAAAATCCTTCAATTAGGACCTCTCGACTTTCTACATAACTCATTGGCCAGGAACTAAAACAGTCAACCCTTCTTCATAACGTCAGGTTGTGTGTTCCTCATACGAGCAGTCCACCCATCCCATTGACACTCTGCTGCGTCCTGGCACGGCCAGGGCTAGGGTATAATCCTTGCTCGCGTTCTCGCTTGCGGCTTCGTGATTTCTTGTGCGATCACAGCTCTCAAAGCATGCATTGAGAAAAACCAATATAACGACTACCATTTGTACGCGCAGACAATCCTTTGCCTTAACCTTACGCGCATCTCTTACCATCGCTTCAACAAACAAGCGGTGTTTTTGAGATCAAGGATATATTATCTTGAAATTGTCAGATATGCAATGATACACGTCGATACATAGGACAAAGTACCTAGTGGCGCCATAATTTAGGCAATGTGACAGCGACAGTGTAGTGATATCGTCTATTTACACACAAACACAGCTATTATTCTATATATAGCTTAGCTTGCTAATCTACTTTTTTTATGGTACATTTTGCTCGCTTGTAAGGATAGGGCAGAGGAGAAGTCGCACCGTCTTCGCTGCATATGCCCTATGGATAGCAACAAGTATGTGCTGCGGCGGGCTAATTTCTGCTCGGAGCGCTGCCTGTTTCTCTTCCTTGCTGGAAAAACACAACCTGAAGGTATGCTTCTATAACCTCTTCAGAGCATAAAAAAAGAAAACGCCAGGCGGCTATCTGGCCTGTTCTCCAGAGTTTCGCGATCTGTTTTGTACAGCCTCCGCTTCTGTCCTCAGCTCAGCACATGAGCAGCCTGGGCAGAGCTACCAACCAGGAGCAGAGATGCTCAAGGAAGGATAGTATGGCAACGCGAGCACGCGTAGAGGAAGTTCATATTATCTGGATGACAGGGGGATTGAGCTGCGATGGAGATACCATCTCGATTACCGCAGCCAGCCAACCAAGCGTCGAAGACGTGGTAATGGGCGCCATCCCTGGACTTCCTCAGGTGTATCTACACAATCCGGTACTGGCCTACGAGGTTGGAGAAGGCTTTATGTCGTGGTGGTATAAGGCCGAGCGCGGAGAGATCGACCCCTTTGTCCTCGTTATTGAGGGCTCCATTCCCAATGAAAACATCAAAGCAGAGGGCTACTGGGCCGCCCAGGGCAATGACCCGGTAACTAACCAACCTATTCCCACGACCGCGTGGATAGATCGCCTGGCCCCCAAGGCCTGGGCCGTCGTTGCCGCAGGAACCTGCGCCACGTATGGTGGCATCCATGCCATGCAGGGCAATGCTACTGGCGCTATGGGACTGGCAGACTACCTGGGCAAGAACTGGCGCTCCTGGGCCGGCATCCCAATCGTAAATGTGCCAGGTTGCCCAGTCCAACCCGATAACTTCATGGAGACCCTGCTCTACCTGCTCTACCAGGCGGCCGGCATGGCTCCGATGATTCCCCTTGATGAGGCCCTACGCCCCACCTGGCTCTTCGGCAAAACCGTCCACGAGGGGTGCGACCGAGGCAGCTACTACGAGGAGAGCGACTTCGCGACCGAATATGGTTCACCCAAATGCCTGGTCAAACTGGGCTGCTGGGGACCGGTCGTGCAATGCAATGTGCCTAAACGCGGCTGGATGGCGGGCCTGGGTGGCTGCCCCAATGTGGGCGGCATCTGCATCGGCTGCACCATGCCCGGCTTCCCCGACAAGTTCATGCCCTTCATGGATGAGCCACCCGGCGCCAAGGCTTCTACCAACCTGATCAACCTCTATGGCCCGGTCATGCGCAAGCTGCGCAGCTTCACCAACACAACACTTAACAAAGAGCCATCCTGGCGGC
Source organism: Ktedonobacter robiniae (assembly GCF_016587375.1). Classification (GTDB taxonomy): domain Bacteria; phylum Chloroflexota; class Ktedonobacteria; order Ktedonobacterales; family Ktedonobacteraceae; genus Ktedonobacter; species Ktedonobacter robiniae. The sequence goes on along the minus strand of NZ_BNJG01000001.1, from coordinate 4,594,640 downwards.
ACAAGGGCCGGGAACTGGCGACGAGCTATCACCCAACATGGTAAACGCCACCACGGAATGCCAGTATATTCAGGCATTTCGACAGAAAGAGAGAGATTTATGGCGACTCAAATCAAGAGAGGAGCAGCTCCAGCGCCACCAACCCAGCTCGTAGAAATGGCATGGGATCCTATTACCCGTATCGTGGGGAGTCTGGGCATCTACACCAAAATCGATTTCCAACAGCGCAAGGTTGCCGAGTGTTACAGCACATCCTCGATCTTCCGTGGCTATAGCCTCTTTATGCAGGGCAAGGATCCACGCGACGCGCACTTTATTACCAGCCGCATCTGTGGCATCTGTGGCGATAACCACGCCACCTGTTCGGTCTATACCCAGAACATGGCCTATGGCGTCAAACCACCCGCCCTCGGCGAGTGGATTCTGAACCTGGGCGAGGCCGCGGAGTACATGTTCGATCATAACCTCTACCAGGAGAACCTGGCGGCGGTCGATTTCTGCGAGCAGATGGTGCGCGAGACCAACCCTGGTGTACTGGACCTGGCGGAGAAGACCGAGGCTCCGCACGCCAAAGAGCATGGCTATAGCACGATTGCCGACATCATGCGCGCCCTCAATCCCTTCAGCGGCGAGTTCTATCGCGAAGCCCTACAAATGAGTCGGCTGACACGCGAGAAGTTCTGCCTGATGGAGGGGCGCCACGTCCATCCATCGACCCTCTATCCCGGTGGCGTCGGCACAGTGGCAACCGTCCAGCTCTTCACCGATTACCTGGTTCGCTTGATGAAGTACATCGAGTTCATGAAAAAGGTTGTCCCCCTACACGACGACCTCTTTGACTTCTTCTACCAGGCCCTCCCAGGCTATGAGAAAGTGGGCTATCGGCAGACGCTGCTCGGCTGCTGGGGTTCGTTCCAGGACCCGGATGTCTGCGATTATGACTATCGCAGCATGAATGAGTGGGGCAAGGCCATGCTTGTGACACCGGGCATTATTGTCGACAATGAACTAATCACCACGAACCTCGTAGACATCAACCTGGGCATCCGCATCCTGTTGGGCAGTTCGTACTACGATGACTGGCAGAACGAGCGCACCTTTGTTGATCGCGATCCCCTGGGGAACCCGGTCGATAAACATCATCCCTGGAACCAGACAACGATTCCAAAGCCACAGAAGCGCGACTTCAATGAGAAGTATAGCTGGGTCATGTCGCCCCGCTGGTACGATCAGCGTAGTGGCAAATACCTGGCCCTGGATACCGGCGGCGGCCCCATCGCGCGCCTATGGGCCACGGCCCTGGCGGGCCTGGTCAATCTGGACGGCTGTATCGAGGCCACAGGCCATAGCGTGAAGATCCGCCTGCCCAAGACAGCAATGAAGCCCGAGGTCGAGTTTGAGTGGAAGGTTCCCCAGTGGAGCAATGCCATCGAACGTGACCGCGCACGTACCTACTTCCAGGCCTACTCGGCGGCAGTAGCCCTCTATTGTATAGATAAGGCCCTGGCCGAGATCCGTGCTGGACACACCAAGACCTGGAGCGACTTCTCGGTGCCGAAGGAGGCCATTGGCTGCGGCTTCCATGAAGCGGTTCGCGGCGTGCTCTCGCACCATATGGTGATTGAGAACGGGAAGATCGCCAACTACCATCCCTATCCACCCACGCCCTGGAACGCCAGCGTGCGCGACATCTATGGCACACCTGGTCCCTATGAAGATGCCGTTCAAAACACGCCCATCTTCGAGGAGAATGGTCCAGATAACTTCAAGGGCATTGACATCATGCGCGCGGTACGCAGCTTTGATCCCTGCTTACCCTGTGGCGTGCATATGTACCTGGGCGAGGGGAAAGAATTACAGGTTGTACATTCGCCAACATTCGGACAGCCCTTGTAGCGCAGTTTCACCATAGAAAGAGGTGCGACGATGCCAAAAGGCAAGAAACACTCTGAAGAACCCGTACACCAGAGTGGGACAGGCAAGGGCGAAGAGGCAGTACGAAAGACCGGGCAAGAGGCCGGACGTCACGATACTGGCATCAGCGGAGCACAGCGCCGCGCTGGTAAGGCCTCGGGTCGCTTCTCTACGGGTATCAACCCCGAAAGGGAAGAACCGATTGATCCCAACAGCCCATACCTGCCACCACCTTAAACAGTTTCATGGGTAGGTGCCTCTCTGGAGCGCATCTACCCACTTGAAGAATATCCCCTTTGACACCTTATGTCATACCAGAGCAAACACACTACAGCACGGGAGAAGAGTCCATGCAGCAGCACCTACAGGAGCACCAGCGACGAGCAGAGCGCATCGAGACACTACTTCAGGAGGTAGCGCAGTTTCGCGACCAGCAGGCTCGTGAGACCACCGAAGAGCTTGTACAATTGCTGCTCGATCTCTATGGCGAGGGCCTGGCACGCCTGCTCGATATTGCTCGACGCGCTCAGAGCACGGGAGACGCCCTGGTAGGGCGCTTTGCCCAGGATGAGCTTCTGGCCTCGCTCTTGCTGCTACATGGACTTCACCCCCTCGACCTGGAGACACGCGTGCGTCAGGCTCTGGACAAACTGCAAACCACCCTTGGACCGCGCGGAGGCACGCTCGACCTGCTCAAGATTGAAGGGGCCAGAGCCTACCTCGTTCTCAATGGGAAACACTCCAGTTGTCCCTCCTCAAACGCCTCCCTGACGGCAAAGATCGAGCAGGCTGTGCATGAGGTGGCTCCTGAGTTGGAGGAGATCCTGATCGAGCAGAACAACCATCATAAGGCAACGATGCCTGTGACCTTTGTTCCCAGGCAGCGCCAGAAGAAGAGCACGAGGGAAGCGCTATGACAGCGAATTATCCAGATAATGGGCATATCGCGCCGCCTCCTCTGCGGGCGCTGAGGAGATTCGCGCGCACGCAACCTATCGAACAGGCCTCTGCGGAACACTGTGAGCTATGTGGCGAGGTCCTCGCGTCAGAGCACCGCCACCTCCTGGACCTCTCCAGCCGCGCCTGCCTTTGTGCCTGTGACGCCTGTACGCTCCTTTTTGCAGGTGAGCGCCAGCAGGCACGCTATCGGGCTATTCCCCGGCGCGTCCTGCTCCTCTCAGACTTTCAGCTCGGCGAGGCCCAGTGGGAAGCGCTTATGCTCCCTGTCAACATGGTCTACATCTTTCGCACGGCTCAAGGGGCACGCGCCTTCTATCCCAGTCCAGCTGGCGCGATGGAATCGCTGCTAGGCCTGGAGCAATGGCAGGGTATCCTCGCGGCCAATCCTGTATTGGAGGAGATGGAGAAGGATGTAGAGGCCTTGCTGATTAACCGAGTGCGTGAGCAGCGCGAATATTACCTGGCGCCTATCGATGTCTGCTATCAGCTTGTCGGCAAGATTCGTCTACACTGGCGTGGTCTCAGTGGCGGACAGGAAGCGTGGGAGGAAATCAGGGCCTTCTTCGAGCACCTGCAGGTGCAGGCAACGATCTATACCAGGCCGACACGTTCGCCCACAGATGGAGGAGAGCAGCCATGCCAGAGATGAACTTCGAAATTGTCCAGGCCGAGGTTCCGACATATGCCGCGACGCCCATGCTACTCTTTCAGTTACGTGTGAGCAATGAAGACGCAGAAGAGACCATTCACAGCATCGCGCTCCGCTGCCAGATCCAGATCGCGGTCACGCAGCGCCACTACAGCCCCGGCGCCCAGGCCCGCCTGCTTGAAGTCTTTGGCGAGCCCCAGCGCTGGGGCGAGACCCTGCGCAGCCTGCACTGGACGCATGTAGGCGTCGTTGTACCACAGTTTCGCGGCAGTACACTTGTAGATCTACCCGTTCCCTGCACCTACGACTTTGATGTCGTCGGTACAAAATACTTTGACGCCCTCGAGGATGGCGAGATCCCTCTCAGCTTTCTCTTTAGCGGGACGATCTTCTACAGTGGAGAACAGGGACAGTTGCAAATCGGACAGATCCCCTGGTCGAAGGAGGCCTTCTATCGTCTGCCAGTCAGCCTCTGGCGTGACATGATGAATCATTACTATCCCAATAGCGCCTGGATTCGCATGCATAAAGACGTTTTTGATCTTCTCTATGCCTATAAGATGGGACATAAATTGCTGACCTGGGATGATACCCTGCAACGCTTGCTCTATACAGCCAGCAAGGAGGTAGAGCCATGATATCAGAGCATATCAAAGCCATCGCCGACGCGGTGCTCTACGAGGGCTACCTGCTCTATCCCTATCGTCACGACGCGCTCAAAAATCGCCTGCGCTGGACCATCGGCGTGGTTTATCCTCGTCCCTATAGCGAGGCGCAAGGCAATATTGAACCCTGGCACATGCGCACCGAATGCCTGATTCAAGGTTCGCCCACCACCCACCTGACGGTCCTGGCCCGCTTCCTCCACCTGCTTGCCTGCACTCCAGACACGCCACAAAGTAAGGCAAGCGAACAAGAGAGCTGGCAAGAGGGCCTGGAGCGCGAGGTCCTAGCCCCTGAGATAGTGCTTGGCGACCTGCTTGCGCAGCCTCAGACAGTAGAGATTAGCTTCGAGGGCATGCAACAGACAGATACGTCCACCTCGCCTGGCGGAACAGCTGTCACACGGGTACAGCAGCCACTTCAGGGCAGGTTATACATCAGCGCGACACGGGTTGAGCCACAGCTCTTCAAGCTCAGGGTGGAGATCGAAAATACGACACCCGGCACGGAGCAGATCAGCAATCGCCATGATGATATTCTCTTGCATGCCTTCGTCTCGACCCACACGATCTTACAGGTAGAGCACGGTAGCTTTATCTCGCTGTTGGAGTACCCTGACGAGATGAGCCAGGCGGTGCAGGGCTGCCAGAATGTCCGCACATGGCCGGTGCTGGTTGGAGAACAGGGTGCACATGACACCATGCTCTCAGCACCCATCATTCTCTATGATTATCCTCAGATCGCACCCGAGAGTCCCGGCACCTTCTTCGACGGTACCGAGATCGACGAATTGCTCACACTGCGCATTTTGACGCTCAGCGATGAGGAGAAAGAGGCCATGCGTCACGGGAGCGAGCAGGCGCGCCAGCTCCTCGAACGAGTCGAGACTCTGGCACCAGAACAATTGATGGCGCTTCACGGCACCATTCGCGAGTGGCAGACCAGCAAGCCGCAACTGGCGAGCAAGACCTATGAGCAGACCTTTCCTGGTGAGGACTATCCGCCGCCACGGGCGATACGCATCGCTAACCGCGAGGTAAGCGCTGGCGATCGCGTGCGTCTGCACCCCAAACTGCGGGCAGATGCCTTTGATCTCTTGCTCAATGGCAAGGTGGCACGCGTCGAAGGCATCCAGCAGGATTTTGAAAACCGGCTCTTCCTCGTCGTGACGCTGGATGATGATCCCGGGCGCGAGCAATGGGATGAGCGCGTCCTGCCCGGGCATCGCTTCTTCTTCGCGCCCGAGGAGGTTGAACCACTGGTGGAGGGAACGCTATGAGTCAGTCTGCATCCAGGCCACAAAGCCAATCATCCATTCTGATCGCGGGGATCGGCAACATCTTTCTGGGTGATGATGGCTTCGGCTGCGAGGTGGCTCAGCGCCTCCTGCGCCGCGAGACCAAACCATATTCCGCGGGTGTAGAGATAGTCGATTTCGGCATCCGAGGCGTAGAACTCGCCTATACCCTGCTCGATGGCTACGATAACCTGATCCTGATCGACACGGTGGCACGAGGAGGAGCGCCCGGCACCCTCTACCTGCTCGAAATAGACCAGGCACAACCGACGCCTGAGCAAGGCACAGAGGCGGGTCGCATCGCCCTGGATGCACACAGTATGGACCCGGTCAAGATGCTGGCCTTCGCCCGCGCACTCGGCGCTCAGCCCGGGCGCACCCTGCTGGTTGGCTGCGAACCCTCGCCACTTGACACCCAGGCAGACGACTTCGACATTCATCCAGGGTTAAGTCAGTCAGTCGAGGCCGCGATTAGTGAGGCCATTCAACTTATTGACACGCTTGTAGCAGAGACCCTCGTAGATACTCAGCAGGCAACCGTTTCATCCAGGACAAAGGAGTCATCCTTTTAGCAAGGAAAGGTCTGGTTAATATTATGAAACCATTTACCTTACTCGCCGCACTTGGTCTGATAGTGCTCATCCTCAGGCAACTTTATCCCGACTATCAGCGCTATATGCGCATACGCCATATGTAATAAGGGGCCACTATGCATGAACTCGCTATCGCGCAGGGTATAGCCGAAGCCGTCGACGCCCAGGCGCAGAGCCACCAGGCCACGCATGTACGCGAGATCCACCTCCAGATTGGAGAGGCCCAGGGCGTGGTGAATGACTCGCTCACCTTCTGCTTTGAGATGGTGGCCAGCCTCTACCCGCTGCTAGAGGGGTCGAGGCTCTCAATTGAGTTCATCCCATACCGCGCACGCTGCCAGCGCTGCGCCAGCGAGTTCACTGTCATAAACTTTATTCGCCAGTGCCCAACCTGTCAGGGCTGGGAGACAGAGGTCGTTTCTGGCACCGAGATGCAGATCGTCGACATAGAGATTGATGCCCCCATGCAGGCAGAGGAGTAGCGAGCATGCCCAAGGTTACTATCGCGCAAAAGATCCTGGCGGTCAACGAGGATATCGCCCAGGAGATACGCCAGCAGCTACGAGCGCGTGGCATCCGCACGATCAACCTCATGAGTGGACCGGGCGCCGGGAAGACCACGCTGCTAGAGCAGACTATTGCGTGCCTGCATACGCGCATCAGCATCGGCGTCATTGAGGGCGATATCGAGACCAGCGCAGACGCCGAGCGCATTGAGGCGGCAGGTGGCATCTCCGTCCAGATCAATACGCGTGGGGCCTGCCACCTGGAGGCCCATATGGTGCGCGACGCGCTCGCGCAGATGGACCTGGCTCCCCTGCGCCTGCTCTTCATTGAGAACATCGGCAACCTGGTCTGTCCCTCCGCCTGGGACCTGGGCGAAGACATACGCGTAGTGATGGTCAGCACCAGCGAGGGTGACGATAAGCCAGCCAAGTATCCCGAGATGTTCGCCAGTGCCCAGGCCCTGGTTATCAACAAACTGGATCTCCTGCCCCATGTCACCTATGACCTGGAAAAGGTCAAACGGCAGGCGCGAGCTATCAAGCCCGACCTGACGATCTTCGAAGTGAGCTGCCGAACGGGTACCGGCCTACCAGCCTGGTGCGACTGGCTCAAGTCGCTTCCCACCCGGTAGGGGGATCAGGTTTACCGTGTCCGTTTCCCATCTGGTAGGGACCCGCTTTAGCGCGTCCGAATGCCATTCATGGCAGTGCGGCGCAAGCCAAAAACCTTTGTGGGCAACAGACGAACCACTCTCAGCAGAGTGCAATGGAATCTTTGGGCCACGCCTACAGGCGATTAATCGCCTTTGGACGCGGTAAACCGGGTCCCTACCGGGTGTAGAACGTTTTCTAGCGTTTTTGTATAGAGTCAAGGAAGGATCAGGTATAATGCCGCAGTGACGCGCGTAGCCCTGCGAAGGAGCAGTTATGGCAACGGTCAGTGGCATGACAATTGAGCGTAGACGCCTCTGCATTCGGGGCATCGTCCAGGGCGTAGGCTTCCGCCCATTCGTCTACACCCAGGCCCTCCAGTGCGGGTTGACAGGCTTTGTGCTCAACAACAGCCTCGGCGTCACCATCGAAGTCGAGGGCGCCCTTGCACAGCTTGAGCGCTTTCAGCACGCTATGTGCCATGACACACCTCCCCTGGCACACGTCGATACCATCGAAGTCGAGTCCATTCCTCTGTGCCATGAGCGAGACTTTCGCATTGCTCACAGCGAGGCAGGTGACGAGCGACAGGCTCTCATCTCGCCAGACTGCGCGACCTGCCCTGACTGCCAGCGCGAACTCTTCACCCCAGGCGACCGGCGTTTCGCCTATCCCTTTATCAACTGCACCAACTGTGGTCCACGCTTCACCATCATCCAGGATGTCCCCTATGACCGGGAGAAGACCACTATGCGCGCCTTCACCATGTGTCCCGCCTGCCAGGCGGAATACGAGGACCCGGCCAATCGGCGTTTCCATGCCCAGCCCAACGCCTGCCCTGTGTGCGGACCTCATGTGCAGTTCCAGGCATGGCAAGAAACACAAGCCAATCTCGACTCGCAGAGAGATCAGATCGCGCTCGCGGCTGAACAGCTTGCGCAAGGAGCCATCCTCGCCATCAAGGGACTGGGCGGCTATCACCTGGCCTGTGATGCCTGCAACGCCGAAGCTGTGCAGCGCCTGCGACAGCGCAAGCGACGCGAGGCCAAACCCTTTGCCCTCATGGTACCGGATACTGAGACAGCGCAACAGCTCTGCCATATCCACGAGAACGAGGCGACCCTACTTCAATCTCATCGACGCCCAATTGTTCTGCTTGATCAGCTCCCCGAGAACCCGGTGGCTTCCGGTGTCGCGCCAGGCTATGACACTCTAGGGCTGATGCTGCCTTATACCCCGCTTCACCATCTCCTGCTCCGGCATTTTCGTGAGCGCATAGGGGTGGAAGGCGTGCCAGTCCTTGTGATGACGAGCGGGAACCTGAGCGAGGAACCCATTGCCTATCGTGACGTGGATGCGCGGACCCGCCTCACCCCCATCGCGGAGGGTATGCTCAGCCATAACCGCGAGATTCATATGCGTACCGATGACTCGGTCACCCGCGTCGTTGGCGGAGAGATACAGTTCCTGCGCCGTGCACGCGGCTATGTACCCGAGCCTATCGCGCTGGGCTTTGACCTGCCTGTCCCCTTGCTGGCATGTGGTGGACATCTGAAAAACGCCTTCTGCGTTGGCAAGCAGCGCCGCGCCTTCCTCAGCCACCACATTGGCGACCTGGAGAATCTGGAGACCTTGACCTCGTTCCGCGAAGGCATCACGCACTTTCAGTGCCTCTTCGATATCGAGCCCCAGGCCATCGCATATGACCTGCATCCTGAGTACCTGGCGACCAAATACGCCCTTGAGACGGACATTCCTCAGAAGATCGGCGTACAGCACCACCATGCGCACATTACCAGCGTCATGGCGGAGCACCAGCTTGAGGGGAGTGTGCTCGGCATCGCCGCCGATGGCACAGGATATGGGACAGATGGCGCCATCTGGGGCTGCGAGATTATGCAGGCCACGCTTGGCGACTTCACGCGCCTGGCGCACCTGGCCTACGTCCCCCTTCCAGGGGGCGAGCAGGCTATCCGTCAGCCCTGGCGCATGGCGGCGGTCTACCTGGACCAGGCCTTTGGCGCGAGCTTCCCTAAGCTACCCATCCCTTTCACTTATATGCTTGATCGCCGCGCCTGGCACATCATCTCGCAGATGATCGAGCGCCAGCTTAATAGTCCAGCCACCTCCAGTCTGGGGCGACTCTTTGACGCCGTGGCCGCGCTCCTGGGGCTACGCCAGGAGGTACTCTACGAGGGACAGGCCGCGATTGAGCTTGAAATCCTGGCGCACAAGGCAGGCCTGGGCATGGAAGACGACTGCTATCCCTTCGCCATCCAGGAGCAGGGTGAGCAACATCCCAGGCTCCTGGATGTCGCGCCTGCCATACGAGCTATAGTCGAGGACATGAGGCGAGGTGAACCCTCAGCCAATATCGCCGCCCGTTTTCATCGCACTATTGCGGAGATGCTGGCCACAGCTTGTTGCGAGTTGGGGGCAAGTAGCGGGCAGCGGCGCGTCGCGCTGAGCGGGGGCGTCTTCCAGAATCGCTTCCTGCTTGAAGAAGTGCAGCGGCGCCTGGAGGCCTCCGGGTTTCACGTCTACGTCAATCGGCAGGTCCCGCCTAATGATGGTGGACTCTGCCTGGGTCAGCTCGCCACCGCGGCGGCGCGCCTGCGTACAGCAGCTAGCTAATATAAAAGGAGAAACGCTATGTGTCTTGGCATCCCTGGCAAGGTTGTAGATATTGTTGACGACGCCAACTCGATTGCCAAAGTCGATGTCTCGGGCGTCAAGCGCAACGTCAACGTAGCACTGGTGCGTCCCGAGGGCATTGGTCCTGGCGACTGGGTGCTGATTCATGTTGGCTTCGCCATGAGCAAGATCGATGAGCACGAGGCCCAGGAGACAATGACCGCCCTCCACCAGATGGGCGATGTCTACACCGATGAATTGAAGATGCTGCGCTCAAGCCAAATTGAATAGATCTATCCAGCCATGGTTATTATTACGCCAGATTGTGGGGGACAGCATGACGCAAGCAATGCCACAAAAACATGTCGACCTGCGCGCACTTGTCGAGGCCCGTTTCGCCCAGAGCACCTCGGTCCCCGAAACGTTTTTCGCCGCTCAGTCCCCGCATATCGCGGAGGCTTGCTGGGCCATGGCGCGCCGCTTTCACCAGCAAGGTCGGCTGATTGCCTTTGGCAATGGGGCCTGGGCCACCGATGCCCAGCATATCTCGGTGGAGTTTGTCCACCCGGTCATTGTGGGGAAACGCGCCCTTCCGGCCATGGCCCTGACCAATGATAGCGCCACCATTAGCGGTTTAATGGCTGGTGGCGCGCCAACCATGCCCTTCGCGCGCCAACTGCAAGCCCTGGCACGCCCCCAGGACATCGCCGTTGGCTACTCCGTTGATGGGCAGGACGCCAATGTGCTTGCTGGACTGGCGCTCGCCCGGCAACGAGACCTACTCACCCTGGCCTTGCTGGGGCGTGATGGCGGAGAGATCGCGCGGAGCGATCTCGACTTCTGCTTCGTCGTCCAGGCCAACGATCCACTGGTCATTCAAGAGACGCATGAGACGCTCTACCACGTCCTCTGGGAACTGGTTCACGTCTTCTTCGAGCATGAGGGCTTACTTTCGCAATGAAGAAACATGAAGCACACAATCAGGAAGAGACGCTCTTGCAACGAATGCAGGATACATACAGCAACTGCACTACAGGTATAGAGGGGCACTGTATCACCTGCTCGGACGAGGCGCTACCCGCACGCATTCTGAGCGTTGACGAGGCATGTGGGATGGCGCTGGTAGAGATTGCAAATGAGCAGACTGAGGTCGATGTCACACTGCTCGATCAACTGGAACCGGGCGACATGATCCTGGTACATGGAGGCACAGGCATATCTCTGTACACAGAACGGATTTAAGGGCAAGGCAGGAGCAAGAGAGAGACTTGCTATCCTGCTCTGGAGAGAGTAGGAGGAGGAAAGCGATGAGTGAAGCACAAGGTTCGGAATACGACAAGCTCTTCTATCCCTTCCTCTTTGAAGGGGGAAAAGCTGATGTAGCAGAGGTACTGGCAGAGGTACGACACTCCACACTGGAGAAATGCCACGAGGTCGTGGCTCTCAGGCGCGCCACGCTTGCGGGGTTTGAAGAACAGATCATCGCCGCGGGCGAGGCCATGACGCACGCCTTCGCCAATGGAGCGCTACTCCTGGCCTTTGGCAATGGCGGCAGCGCGACCGACGCCCAGGATATCGTGGCCGAGCTGCTGGACCCACCCTTTCCAGGTGGGAGGCCTCTGCCAGCCATCTCCCTCACTAATGACATCGCCGTCGTAACGGCAGTAGGTAATGACGTAGGCTATGAAAACGTCTTCCTGCGCCAGGTCATCGCCTTTGGCCATCCCGGCGATATCGCGCTGGGCGTCTCGACCAGTGGCAACTCCGCGAATGTCCTTCTGGCCCTGGAGCAGGCCAAAAAGCAACAGATGCTGACCATTGGCCTGACAGGCTACGAGGGCGGAAAAATGCTGCGCTCGAAGGCGCTTGACTACTGCATCAACTCGCCAAGCGACCATATTCCCCGCATTCAGGAGGCACAGGCTACCGTCTACCACGCGCTCCTCGAAATAATACACGTCCTGCTCAGCGAGCAGCAACAGAAAGAGCAAGCGAATGGGCATGAAATACATCGATGAATACCGCGACGCCGAACTGGCGAAGCGCATCTCCACGGAAGTAGATCGCCTGAGCCAGGGTCAGTCGCTCAAACTTATGGAGGTCTGTGGCGGGCATACCCACACCATCTATAAACATGGGATTGAGGACGTCCTACCACACAATATCGACCTGGTGCATGGCCCAGGCTGCCCCGTCTGTGTGCTGCCCATGGGCCGCATCGACGATGCCCTGGCAATCGCGCGCATGGAGAACGTCATCTTCACCACCTTTGGCGATATGATGCGCGTCCCGGGTTCTAAGGGGAGTTTGCTGGACGCCAAAGCAGAGGGAGCCGATGTGCGCTTCGTCTACTCACCCCTGGACGCCTTTAAGCTGGCCCGTCAATATCCCGACCGCCAGGTGGTCTTCTTCGCCATCGGCTTTGAGACGACGGCGCCCTCAACAGCGGTCACACTCCTGCGCGCTAAGGCCGAAGGTGTGCACAACTTCGCAGTCTTCTGTAACCACGTGACCATCATTCCCGCCATCAAGGCCATCCTCGACTCGCCCGATCTGCGCCTGGACGGCTTTGTCGGACCTGGACATGTGAGCATGGTCATCGGCATGCGGCCCTATAACTTTATCGCGCAGCAGCATCGCAAGCCAGTCGTAATCGCAGGCTTTGAGCCGCTCGACATTATTCAATCTGTCTATATGATCGTCAAGCAGATCAGCGAGGGGCGCTCAGAGGTCGAGAACCAGTATACACGTGTCGTCCGCCCGGAGGGGAACATCAAAGCCCTGGAGGCCATGGCACGCACGATGGAGTTACGCCCCTTCTTCGAGTGGCGCGGGCTGGGCTTTATCACCCATAGCGCCTTGAAGCTCCGCCCGGAGTTCGCGGAGTGGGATGCCGAGCTACGCTTCGACGTGCCGGGGCTCCGCGTGGCCGATCCCAAGGCCTGCCAATGTGGCGAAGTGCTCAAGGGCGTGATCAAGCCCTGGGAATGTAAGGTCTTTGGCACGGCCTGCACCCCTGAGACACCCATTGGCACCTGCATGGTCTCGCCGGAGGGGGCCTGCGCCGCCTACTTTAACTATGGACGCTTCTCGATGGCGGCTGAGCGCTCCCGCCTGCATATAGAATCGAACGCTACTATTCCCACCCGTTCATAAAGAGGAGGGGTCGCGATGCAAGCACATATCCCAGGCAGCCCGGACATGGTTGAGAGCGTTTTACAAAAGATTGAGCGCACGCGGCAGGCGCGCAAGCACAAGTTCTACCTGCGAGATGAACGCATTACCTTGAGCCATGGTAGCGGCGGCAAGGCCACGCATAACCTCATTGAGGGCGTCTTCGCACCGGCCTTTTCTAATCCTATGCTAGATATCATGGATGATTCAGCGATCTTCACCGTCACTGGCGAACAGCCAAGACTGGCATTCACTACCGATACCTATGTGGTGAGTCCGCTCTTCTTTCCCGGCGGCGACATCGGCAAGCTCGCGGTCCATGGCACAGTCAATGACCTGGCCATGGCAGGTGCCAGGCCACTCTACCTCTCGGCGGGCTTTATCCTGGAGGAGGGGTTTCCCATCAGCGAGCTACGCCGCATCGTCGACTCGATGGCGAACGCCGCCCGCGAAGCGGGAATCGCTATTGTGACGGGAGATACCAAGGTCGTTCAGCGCGGCAAGGCCGATGGCCTCTTTATCAATACTGCCGGTGTCGGCCACATTCAGGCCGCCTGGAACATGGGACAGAACTTCTTGCGAGCGGGGGATAAGATCCTACTCAACGGGCCTGTAGGGGATCACGGCATCGCAATCATGATGGCGCGCGAGGCTCTCGATATCGAGACCGACGTCGAAAGCGATACAGCGCCGCTACACTCCCTGACTGAGGCGCTGCTCTCGGCCGTGGGCGAGGGCGTGCACTGTCTGAAGGATCCTACGCGCGGAGGCGTCGCGACCTCGCTCAATGAGATGGCCATGAGCTCAGAGGTCTCAATTGGCCTCGAAGAACACGCCATCCCGGTTCATGCTGGAGTGCGTGGCGCCTGCGAGATTCTCGGCCTCGATCCCCTGACCATCGCCAATGAAGGCAAGCTACTGGCAGTCATCGCGCCAGAGCAGGCTGAGCACGCCCTTGATGTGCTCCACGCACACCCACTGGGGCGCGAAGCGGCATTGATAGGCACCGTGCAAGCAGAACCACCCGGCATGGTCTTCTTGCATACTGATATCGGTGGCCTGCGCGTCCTGGACATGCTGGTGGGTGATCCCCTGCCTCGCATCTGTTAGAAATAGCAGAGGGAGCATATCCATTGCAACCAGGAGCGCAAATACGCGTAAATGATTAAGAATGCCATGTGTAAGTTTTACTCTTGACCTCTCGCGCCTATGGCGCTCGCCCTGGTAAGGAGTATGGTACACCCTGGCGCGCACCGGCGTGCCAGGGTGTACCATACTCCTTACCAGGATGAAAAACAAGGAGACATACAAATCATGAGTCGACGACGGAAAAAGTTCGATGTCAAGAACGTCGCGCTTGGCGTGGCCGTAATCGCACTGACCGGGGCCGCCCTGCGCGAGCAACTGCGCAAACCGCAAGAGGAGCGCACCTGGGAAGGGCAGATCCTGGGCGTGCCCTATGACTTCCGCGCCCCCACCCCTGAGCGCATCCGTGAGCGAATGTGGAACCCCAACACCTCAAGCATTTTCACGCCTCATATCTTTGGCGTAGGCTGGACCATCAACTTCTATCCTCTTGTGCACCCCAAATCACGCAATGAAGCGGAACGTGAGCTTAGCCGCGTATAAGAGAGAAAGGGCCAATGTTTTTCTGCTTCAATTCAGCATATAGAACATTGGCTCTTATCTCTGAGGAAGGCACATAAGACGATGAACCAGCCGCCAGAGCGTGTAAGCTCGCACCAGCTTATTCAGAGCAGGCTCCCTCTCCTTACGACACGGGAGAAGATTGAGATTCTCTTTAAAGCCACGCGACCGCTGGGTACAAAAGAGAAGAGTGAGGTGCTGGGGGCGGCTGGCATCCAGTTTCTCAAACACCAGGTACCGCACCTGGCGCTCAAACTGCTTATAGAGCACTATGTCAAAGGCATCCTCTGGTCAGCCATCTATATCGTAGCGGCGGTCGCCTGTGTCTTCCTGCTGGCGCTGTTACAAGCCCCAGGCTCAGCCTTCTTAACCACGCTCGCCACCCTGATAGCCTTCTTCCTTGGCTTCCTGCTCTTTGCCCTGCTCGATTTTCTGCACATGCTACGCTCGCTTTTCACACGCAAGCTCTCCAAAGAGGAGCGCGCTCGTTTGGTCAGTGCCATCGAGGCGCTTGAGCCACAAGAGAGAAGCGCTTTGCTCAAGCAGATAGGGGCACAGGTTTTTCGTCGCGAGCTTGGCGATACCATCTTTGGCTCTCTGCTCAAAGGAATAATTGTCAGCCTGGTAGGTGGCCTGCTCACAGGACTCTTTCTACTCCTAAGCGTGTGGCTAGCCCACACGTTTGCAACCCCCTATCTACCTATTGTCGCGGCTGGTATCGCCTTTCTAGCGGGCTTCTTCCTCCCCCGTTACGTCCACGCGAGCCTGGGAAAATTCTCTCGACACCGCGCACCTGCACCTACGTTTTGAAAATGTTTTGTGCAAGAATTAGTAACTGCATTCTTGCGCAAAATTTACCTTGTACACAAGTAACTATTGTAAAAGTATTATGCCTACGTTATACTTGCATACATACAGATTAATACAAGAACGTATCCCTTCCTCTCTCAACAGGAGATGCTCATGGATCAGATTGAGGATTGTTTAAGCTTTTATCTCGGCAAGGCATATCAACGGGTCACTCAGTCAGCCAAACAGCGTCTAGCCCCGTATGGTGTTACGCCAGTGCAATACGCATTGCTCAAGGTCCTCTGGGAACACGATCAGCAGAGTGGAGCAGAACTAGGTGAGCGCCTCTTGCTAGACAGCGCGACGATGACCGGACTCCTTGATCGCCTAGAACATGCGGGACTAATTGAGCGCAAGGCACATGCGACCGACCGTCGTGTGAATAGAGTTGCGCTCACTGCTCGCGGACGCGATCTCCAGGCTCCGCTTGATCGCGAGATGGATCAAATGAATCGGGATTTTCTCGGCGAATTCTCTTCTGAAGAGAGGAAAGTTTTACGGAATCTGCTCACAACCCTCGCTAGATGGGAGCAGCCGGAGTCTCCACCTACTACTTGATAGAGTGGTTTGAGAGAAGCGAGAACACTAGAAGAGCAGTACGCTCCCGGAGGCTCACACAGAAATTGTAAAGTGAGGATTATTTTTATGCTCTTTGATACAAAAATTGCATTGATCATTCGAGATGATTTGGCCTCGTGGCAAAAAATGAATGTGGCTGCGTTCCTGGCAAGCGGGATTGCTGCATCCTACCCACAAAGTATTGGAGAACCATACGAAGACGCATCCGGAAATGGATATCTGCGACTCATTGGTCAACCTATATTGATTTATGGAGCGGATCGTGCCGCGCTAACACGAGCGCTTGATCGCGCCCTCACTCGAGGAGTACAGCCTGCCCTCTATACAGAAGAGATGTTTTCGACCACCCATGATGCCGCCAATCGTGATGCTGTTCGCGGTGTCGAACGAGAGAACCTGAATCTAGTGGGGCTCGCCATCAGAGCAGAGAGAAAAGTAATTGACAAGATCGTAGATAAGCTAAAGTTCCATCAATAAGTTGACAAAGATTGCTATCCTTGCCCAGAGCAAGCTTTGTCAATGAGGCTATACTGGTCAGAGAAGCGCCAGTTATAGCTGGCCTCTCTCTGTTGCATTCAAGAAGCCAATGTCTTCCTGTTCCCCGTTCTTCAAGCAGAAAGGGTGACTGCATGCCAGATAACAAAATAGGTTATGAGGCAAGGAAGCGCAACACGAGCCAGGAGGCACCTACACAAGTCCAGACATTCCCTGCTCTCCAGCCACTCATTAGGCAGCCTGGTGAAGGAATCAGTATCGCGGGCTCTCCCGAGGACCCGACCGCCATCACCCTGACCGGGAAGGAGACAGGGGGAGCCTTCTTCCTGATCAATGCCTACTCTTCGGTTCCCAATGTCGGGCCACCACTACATGTCCACACTCGTGAGGATGAAACATGGTACATCCTCGAAGGCGAGTATGAGTTCCGCATTGGCAATAATCTCGTCTCCGCCAGTCCAGGGATGACCATCTTCGGGCCACGCAACATCCCCCACACCTTTCACACCACAGGATCGGGGCATTGGCATGTCCTGATCATGGTCACTCCAGCTGGGCTGGAAGACTTTTTTATCACCATGGGGCAACGCATTCGTCAGAATGAACTGACGCCAGAGGGCCTGAAGAAGCTCGCCCGCCAGTATGGCATCAGTTTTTTGGATTAATAGGAGGTGTGAGATGGCCCCTGGTTGCCGCAGGCAACCAGGGGCCATCTCACACCTCCTACCTTACCCTTAAAGGACCACGCGCGTAGCCTTGATCACGCCAAGCTTGCTGCGTTTGCCCTCAACTACCATCGTGCCACCCTCCTGAATATCCGCGACGGCAGAGCTGAGGATATGCTGGCCGTTCTGGTCGAAGACCTCGGTATTGTTACCAATAATGACCGCGGCGGGCTTCTGCTCGCTGGTCAAGGCGTTTATCGTCGTACCTGCCACGATATAGGTACCGGGTTTCTCCGGGTGTTGCGCCTTCCCTATCACGGTCACCTTGCGCCCATTCTCGAAGAGCGAGGTAACAAGACTCGGCAGTTCAGCGCGAATCTCTTCCTGGCGCTTCTCTTTCTCCACGTCTACAGAATGCTCTGGCTGCGAAATGGCCCGCTCAGTTGCCTCTTGCAGTTCGGTCTGTGCGGGATCATCTTTCTTCTTATCACCAATGTTACTGGCCTTATGTTCCTCTTCTTGCTCCAGATCCAGCTTCTTGTGTCGCCGGGGATGCTGGAACAATTCCTCATTGTAGGTACAGGGGAAGGCCATGGGAAGCGCCTTGTGGAGCGCGTCGAAACGATAGGAGACCATCACCTGACTGGAGTCTTCCACCTGGCCAATGAGCTCGTAATCTTCCTTGCTTACATAGTCTTTGAGCTTGACCGCGCTTCCATCCAGCTCCATAGGCACGGAGGCTGGAACCTTGATCTCCAGGTGCGAGCCATGGAAGTATTGACTCGTCGTGTTGTGAGGCTTATGGCGCAGTAACAGCGAACCTACCTGCTGCATGGTTGAGACAGGGTCGCCACCTACGATGATACAGACATCAAGTACACCATCATCAATATAAGCTTCAGGTGTGGTCTCCAGCACCATGGCATAGCGACGGGTGTTACCGATAATGACCTGGAGCGCCTCGCCTTGCCAGATCATATCGCTCTCCCCACTCTCGCCAACCCCGCGAATCTCGATGGGAAAGGTCTGATGATCAGGCAACTTCTGCGCGACCGTCAGACCAACGGCAAGCGGACCGAGTCGGTACTTCAGCGGCTTGGGGGCGTGGCGCATGACCTCGGCATCAAAACCTAAACCCGCCATGAGCAAGAAATGGTTGCGCACACGCGAGCCGATTTGTTTCCGCGCGCGTTTCTTCGCTTTCTTCCCGTTCTGTGGCGTTCGTTGAGACTCTATGTTCTCCGGGAAAGAGACCGAAGAAACTTCCACACGGCCCACATCGACACGGCGAACTTCGCTATTTACCAATGCCAGGGCAGCCTTGACAGGTTCAGTTGGCACCCCAATATCACCAGCCCACAAGTTCGCCGTTCCCCCCGGAATGACACCTACCACGCTTCTGCCAGGCTTCTTCGCGCGCATGATACCATTTACCACTTGATTGATTGTTCCATCGCCACCGTAACCAATTACGAGATCGTGGCCATCCTCGCTGGCCCCACGTGCCATCTCAATCGACTGGCCACCGTACTGCTTCAGGGCCACCTCGGTCTCCCAGCCAGCCGCAGAGAGCACCGAGATCACGTCCGGAATCTTGGTAACGTTCTGCCCGGCCCGGGGATTGATCGTTAATAATGCTTTTTCGCGTTGCATAATACCAATCCTCTTTTTTTACAAGTATGTGATGTTTTTTAAACCGTTCTTCAACATATTTCCCACTTTATATTCGCTCTATTCTATTTACGTGAGCAGACCGAGACTAGATGCAACCATGCGATACTTCACACCCTATGGCTGCGAAAAAGCTCCCTATATTTGGCGGGAGCGAGACCAACGACCTGCCTGAACTGCCTTGAAAAGGCGCTGTGATCGGTATAACCACAGGCGTGGGCAATGGTCGTGATGGAGGCATCGCCTTCCAGCAGGCGTGTCGCCGCTTCGAGACGCGTTTTAATAATAAATTGCTTGGGGGTTAGTTCAAAAATACGCTGCATATGCCGCTCAAGTTGCGATACAGAGAGGTGTGATATCGCAGCCAGGTCCTCGAGCCTGAGCGGTTGAGCATAGAAACGCTGGATATGAGCCACGACATCGGAGAGGCGTTGATAGACAGGGTGAGATTCATCGGGCATATGCAGATCGCGCGAAATACCGGCCAGCCCGGCGACCTGAGAGTTCTGGTCAAGCAAGGGAATCTTATGTGTCAGACACCAGCCACGGGCACCATCGTTATACAGGTGAAGCTCAAGGCGATTCGAGATCGCTCGTCCCTGCCTGATTACTTCGAGGTCCTGAGCCAGATAGATCGCCCCCAGCTCGGCTGGGAAGACCTCCAGGGATGAACAGCCTAAAAGCGCACTCTTCTGCTTATACCCACAGCGCCGCCTCAATGTATCATTGACCACCAGGTATCTACCATGCAGGTCTTTGATAAAGAAAACGACATCGGACAATTGATCAAAAAGCACCTCGACGAAAAAGGGGTCAATGAGTGCGTGCGCAAGCTGCTGGCGAGCAGACATTACCCACTCCACCGACTGCCTTGAGCGCGCCTCTGTTTGGAACGAAGACATTCTCGCACCTCGCTTATGCCAAAATCCGCATATATCTTCCCTTAATTGTACAAGAAACTATGCCATCCTAGCGCATAAGATAAAGGCATACAAGAATTTTAAGCTCCGACTTGTACGAGACAAAGAGAAGGTGGTAAAGACATGCGCTATGTCGATGTGATTGACTCACACACTGCGGGTGAGCCAACACGCGTCGTGCTTGAGGGTGGGCCGGACCTGGGAACGGGGACGAGCCTCTCTGAGAGATTACGTATCTTTCGCGAGCAGTTTGACTGGTTCCGCAGCGCCGTTATCAATGAGCCACGCGGCTCAGATGTTTTGGTGGGAGCCCTCCTCTGTCAGCCAGTCGATCCGCGCTGTAGCGCTGGCGTCATTTATTTTAATAACGTTTCTTACCTGGGCATGTGCGGACATGGAACCATTGGCCTGGTCGCAACCCTGGCGCACCTGGGACGTATTCAGCCCGGGCGGCACTTGATCGAAACCCCGGTTGGAATCGTCACAACTGAGTTGCATGAGGATGGACGCGTTACCGTTCACAACGTGCCCAGCTATCGCTATGCCAGCCAGGTCACCATTAACTTAGCGGGCTATGACCCTCTTAAGGGCGATATCGCCTGGGGTGGCAACTGGTTCTTCCTGGTAGAGGAGCATGGGCAAGAACTCAGTTTTGAGCGTGTTGAGCAACTCACCGCCTTCTGCTGGCGCATTCGCGAGGCCCTGGAAGGCGCAGGCATCACCGGAGCACAGGGCGCACTCATCGACCATATTGAACTCTTTGGTCCGGGTTCCCCCGGCACACAAAGCAAAAACTTCGTGCTCTGCCCGGGCAAAGCCTATGACCGCTCCCCTGCGGGACTGGGACCAGCGCTAAAGTGGCTTGCCTGGCAGCCGATGGCAAACTGGCTCCTGGAGAGTCCTGGATACAGGAGAGCATTATCGGCAGCCGTTTTATAGCCAGCTACCTGGTAGAGAATGGGCAGATCTCCCCCCAGATTACCGGGGAAGCCTTCATCACCCTACAAGGGAGACTGATCCTTGACGAGCACGATCCTTTCTGGAAGGGGATTCGCTATGGGCAAGACCTTTGATGTACTCGTCGTAGGCGCGGGAATCGTGGGTACGGCATGCGCTCTGGAGCTTGCTAAAGCGGGTTGCAGCGTAGGCATCCTCGAAGGCGATACGGTGGGTAGCGGCGCGACGGCGGCAGGCATGGGCCATATCGTTGTCATGGATGACAGTCCCGCCCAGCTTACGCTCACGCGCCATTCGCAATTACTCTGGGACGAGCTGATCCAGGAGGCACCCAATCAGCACGAGTACACGCGCTGTGGCACCATCTGGGTAGCCGCCAATGTCGAGGAGATGCAGGAGGTAGAGCGCAAGCACAGCCTATATGCGGCACATACGATTCCCAGCTCTATTCTCGACGCGACACAGCTCTATGAACTGGAGCCACGTCTGCGCCCAGGTCTGGCGGGAGGGCTCCTGGTACCCGGCGATAGCGTTGTCTATCCCCCGCGTAGCGCAAACTGGCTGCTCCAGCAAGCACAGAAACATGGCGCCAGGCTACTCTATGGGCAGGTAACCCATGTCCTGAATGATGGCGTCCGTCTGGAGGATGGTCAGGTGATCAGTGGTGCAAAGGTCGTTCTCGCTAATGGAGTCCAGGCAGCCACACTCGTGCCAGGACTCCCCATCGAGCCGAAGAAAGGCCATCTCCTGATCACGGATCGCTATCCAGGTTTTCTACGCCACCAACTGGTAGAGCTAGGCTACGTCAAAAACGCCCATGCAGCCAGTGGCGACACTGTCTCTTTCAACGTCCAGCCACGCGCAACCGGGCAGATCCTCATCGGCTCCTCGCGCCAGCCAGGCGTCGCCTCCCGCGAGATAGAGCAGTCTATCTTGGCAAAGGTGCTCGCCGGAGCGCTTGAGTACCTGCCAGACTTAGGGAACTGCGCCTGCATTCGCGCCTGGACCGGGCTGCGTGCAGCCACACCCGATGGGCTCCCTCTCATTGGCCCCTATCCAGAGCGCGAAAATATCTGGCTGGCGACCGGGCATGAGGGGCTGGGCATCACCACCTCTCTAAGCACGGCACACCTGCTCGCGTCTCAGATGCTTGGCCGACCCTCAGCCATTCCCTGGGGGCCTTATCTCCCAACCCGCAAGCTGGAGGAGGCGACACTTGACTGATACACAACTCATGCATCATCACGTCCAGCTTACAATCAATGGACAGGCCATTCGCGTTCCCGCGGGTAGTACGGTGGCTGCGGCCATCGCCCGGCTCCCCATAGAGGCCTATCGCCATTCGGTCCAGGGAGAAGCTCGCGCTCCTCTTTGTGGCATGGGCATCTGCTACGAGTGCCGGGTCACAATCAACCAGCGAGAGCACACCCTGAGTTGTCAGACACTTTGCGAGGAAGGAATGGTGGTGACGACAACATGAAAAACACCGCTTTTGATATCCTGGTCATTGGCGCGGGTCCAGCAGGGCTGGCCGCAGCCAGTAGCGCCTCCCAAGGTGGGGCTAGCGTAGCCCTCGTGGACGATAATCCCGCACCCGGTGGGCAGATCTGGCGCGCAGACCATACAAAGCAGCCAGGGATCCAGGCTCACTCCTGGCTCTTAAAGAGCAAAAATGAGCGCATCACTCACTATATGCGCTCCCGCGTCATCGGGGCTTTTGAGCCTGGAAAACTGCTTGTAGAAACTCCTGATGGCTCGCTGAAGCTGTGCTATAAGCAGCTTATTCTGGCGACAGGGGCGCGCGAGCGCTTTCTCCCTTTCCCTGGCTGGACGCTGCCTGGTATCATGGGAGTTGGTGGTCTCCAGGCCCTAGTCAAGGGAGGTCTTCCAATCGCAGGAAAAAGAGTCGTCATCGCTGGGAGTGGGCCGCTCCTCCTGGCGGTGGCGGTCTACCTCAAGCACCAGGGTGCCCGGGTGAGCCTGATCGCAGAGCAGACCTCACGGAGCAACCTGGCGCGCTTCGCGCTCCACCTGCCACACCACACCTCGTACCTCTGGCAAGCTGCTGGCTTTGCTCGCGAGCTGGCAGGAGTGTCATTAAAAACCAGTTGTTGGGTTACGCGAGCCCTGGGCGACCAGCGACTTGAGGCGGTCATTCTCCAGTATGGCAAGCGAAGCCTGGCCCTGGATTGTGACTACCTGGCCTGTGGCTTTGGGCTCGCGCCCAACGTGGAGCTGGCAGCCGCGCTTAACTGTGAGCGTCAGGAAGGGGCGGTCCACGTCAATGAGTGGCAGGAAACGAACCAGCCTGGCATCTACTGCGCGGGCGAGGTTACTGGTATCGGTGGACTGGAGCTCTCTCTGCTTGAGGGGCAGATTGCGGGCCTGGCTGCGACTGAACACTTCGAGGAAGCGCGCCAGCTCTTCACTCGACGCGTACGCGCACGCGCTTTCGCCACCCTGCAAACCAGATATTTCGCGCTCCGCCCGGAGCTGCGCACCCTGGCCGATGCCAGAACCATTGTCTGCCGCTGCGAAGACGTTACTTATGGCGAGCTTGAACAACATACAAGCTGGCGTGGTGCCAAGCTACAGACACGCTGTGGAATGGGTCCCTGCCAGGGACGCGTCTGTGGCGCCGCGACCGATTTTCTCTTTGGCTGGACCCAGGATGCCATCCGTCCCCCTCTCGCTTCCGCACGCATAGCAAGTCTCGCATCCATGCAAGACACACACTCAAAGGAGATTTCTCGATGAAAGTCAACTGGCAAGGCGTTATTCCGGCTATTACCACAAAATTCAATAGAGATGATACAATTGACTATACGTTCTTTGCCAACCATTGTCGTTGGCTGGTCGATGCGGGATGTATAGGGATTGTACCACTCGGCTCGCTTGGGGAAGGGGCAACTCTAAGCTTTGAAGAGAAGATTGCCCTGCTCAAAACGGCCCTTGAGGCAATCGGAGACCGTGTCCCGGTTATTCCTGGTATTGCGTCGCTCTCGACTACGGAGGCGGTGCGGCTAGCACAAGCCGCGGAACACATAGGTTGTAGTGGCCTCATGGTCCTCCCACCCTATGTCTACTCGACAGACTGGCGCGAGATGAAGGCACACGTCGACGCGGTTTTACGCGCGACCTCGCTGCCAGCTATGCTCTATAACAATCCACTGGCCTATAAGACCGACTTTCTCCCCGAACAGATTGCGGAACTGGCGCGTGAACATAGCAACCTGCAGGCTGTCAAAGAATCCAGCGCCGATGTGCGACGCATCGCGGCCATTCGCGCCCTAATCGGCGAGCGTCTAGAGCTGCTTGTGGGCGTTGATGATTGCCTTGTCGAGGCAGTGCAAGCAGGCGCCGTGGGCTGGATCGCTGGCCTGGTCAATGCCTTCCCCCACGAATCGGTCGCGCTCTTCCAGCTTGCACAGCAGGCCCGCCTGGGACAGGGAGACCAAGCGCAGCTCGAAGCGCTCTATAACTGGTTCCTGCCGCTGCTACGCCTGGACACGGTTCCCAAGTTTGTCCAGCTTATTAAACTGGCCCAGGAGATGGTCGGCATGGGCAGCGCCCAGGTGCGAGGACCACGCCTCGAACTGGAAGGAGAGGAGCTTGCCAGCGCCAGGCAGATCATCGAGGAGGCTCTGAAGCACAGGCCAGTCCTAAATTAAGCAATGCCAAAAAAGCGAGTGAGCGATGTAGAACTGGCATCGCTCACTCGCATAGATTACGAGAAGCCACAAGGAGGCGAGACGATGAGTAGCACCCAACCAGTCTTTATCGCAGGGCAATGGCGCGGGGCGCGCAACCCGGTAGGAAACTTTCAGGCAGTTGATCCAAGCACAGGGCAGGCCCTGGAAGGCAGCTACCCCATCTCTGGCAAAGAGGATGTCTATGAGGCAATCATGGCCGCGCACCAGGCGGCAGAGGTGCTCTCATCGACCTCGCCTGAGCAGATCGCAGCCTTTCTCGAACAGTTCGCGGAGCTGATTGAAGTCAACCGCGTGGCCCTGGTCGAGAGCGCTCATCGCGAGACCGGTCTACCGAAAGAGCCACGCCTGAACTCAAACGAGCTGCCCCGCACCTCTAACCAGCTCCGCCTGGGGGCACAGGCCGCTCGCGAAGGGTCCTGGACCAATCCCGTCATCGATACTAAACGTAACATTCGTTCATATCATGCCCCCCTGGGAGCACCAGTCGTCGTCTTTGGCCCCAATAACTTCCCCTTCGCCTTCAATGCCGTGGCCGGAGGCGACTTTACCGCAGCGCTCGTGGCGCGTAATCCCGTCATCGCCAAGGCCAATCCTGGCCATCCAGGAACGACACGTCTGCTAGCGGAGCTGGCCTCGCAGGCGCTACAAAGCGTTAGCCTGCCAGCAGGCACATTTCAATTGCTCTATCACTTCCCCAACGAGCTCGCATTGGAGCTTGTCTCCCATCCCCTGATTGGTGCCACGGGCTTCACGGGGTCACGCCCCGCGGGACTGGCTTTGAAAACGGCTGCCGACCGCGCAGGCAAACCCATTTATCTCGAACTCTCAAGCGTCAATCCAATCTTTATCCTTCCGGGAGCGCTTGAAGAGCGCCTGGAGGCTCTGGCAAACGAATTCGCCACCTCATGCCTGATGGGTACGGGCCAATTCTGTACCAATCCCGGACTCGTGGTCCTCCCTGGTGGCCCCCAGAGCGAGACGTTTGTCCAGCGCGTGGCCGCACTCTTTCAGGAGAAAGCTCCAGGCGTCCTGCTCAACGAGCGCACCTCTAGTGGGCTACAGGAAAGTCTCAAGACGCTTACCGCGCATAGTGCCGAGTTGCTCACAGGTGGAACGCCTGTAGAGGGGCAGGGCTTCCGCTTCAACAATACCCTGCTTCGCGTCTCCGGGGAACAGTTCCTGCGCGAGAGCGAGGCCTTGCAAACCGAAGCCTTTGGCCCCGTCAGCCTCTTTGTTGTCGTCGAGAATGAGCAGCAAATGGTGGAGATTGCGCGTCACCTGGAGGGCAACCTGACTGGAGCCATCTACAGTCACACCGGAAGCGTCGACGAGACCCTGTACCAGAGCCTGGAACCGGTCCTGCGTCAGCGCGTGGGACGCCTGCTCAATGACAAAATGCCTACGGGCGTCGAGGTCAGCCCGGCTATGCAGCATGGCGGACCCTTCCCCTCCACGGGGCACGCGGGCTTTACCTCCGTCGGCATCCCAGCCTCTATCAGTCGCTTCACGGTCTTGCAAAGCTATGACAATGTCCGCCCCTCGCGCCTGCCACGCGAACTCCAGGATGAGAATCCCACCCATGCCTGGCGCGTCATCGACGGCGCCTGGACACGCGACGCAATAGCAGCACCGCAGCACGCTTAGCATCGCGCCTGCTCATAAGCCAGAAAAAGGGGAAGGTGAAATGATACGCCCTGGCAGCCTGCGGCTGCCGAGCGTATCATTTCACCTTCCCCTCATCCCTTACTCCTAATAGGCTTGACGATTACCTGGACAGAATGTATATTCTGTTTATCGAACGATAATTCTGTAAGGTGATAGCAATAGGGACAAGAAGGAGAGCACAGGAGAGCCTATGAGCAGGATCGACATCCGCTCCATCCGGCGCAGGCAAATCATTCAAGCCGCTGAAGAACTCGCGGCGCAGCGAGGATGGGCCGAGACAACTATCGCCGATATATGCAAAAAGGCTGATATATCGGTTGGCGGCCTGACACATCACTTCAAAGATAAAGACGAGATCTTATTTGCCGTTCTGGAAGATGTCATTCAGCGTCTGCATACGCGTTTTCAAGAAACACAGTCGGAAGAGGGAACACCGCGCTCTCTGAATCGTTTCTTTCAAGCTCTTTGCCAATCAGTTGATGCTGACCGCTCACTCTACCTGCTGTTACTCCATTTTGCCTCTTCTTCCATCCATCGACCCGACATCGGCGAGCGTCTACGAGATTTTTTTGCCTCTTTACGCCAGCGCGACAGAGATCGTTGCCAGGAAGAGGTGCAACTCCAGGGTTCCCAGGCAACGGCGGATCTGCTGCATTGCCTGGGCCTGGGCCTCATCTTTGGCTATGTCTTCCTTGAGGTGAAGACACCGCCAGAGCAGATGGAGGCAGAGGTTCGCAAAGTCCTGCAAACCTACGTGCCGGACCACCATCCTCACGCGCAGGACCAGTCCTGAGACATCTGACAGAAGCTAGCGTTTCTACGCGCATACTAATCCAGAGCATGCTCTGAACAGGCCATTATGTGTAAACATCTTGCCGTTACCAGAGCCTGCAAACTTTTTTCATCTCTACAGCCATCACTGTTTCAATAATGTGCCTCGCGGCCATTATGAAAGGAGATCACGAGGTATGTCATACCTCTCGAGGCTCAGCCTCGCTAATAGAAGTGTCGTCGCACTGGCGACCATCGCGATCCTCCTGCTCGGCGGTTTTATTATTCCATCCCTTAAGCAGGAACTCTTTCCTTCCATTACGTTCCCGACGCTCTCGGTTGTTGCGGTCTATCCGGGCGCATCGCCCTCCGTCGTCGAGCGCGATGTCACCAATCCCCTGGAGCAAAATATTCAGGGCATCAAAGGCGTACAAAAAGTCACGTCTTACTCCAATCAGGGGACAGCGGTCCTCGTCGTTTCCTTCGACTATGGGACCGACATCGATAGCGCGACGCAGACCGTCACACAGCGCATTAACAAGGCGCAGACCAGCCTGCCCAGCAATGTGACGCCACAGGTACAAAGCTTTAGCTTCACCGACTTCCCCATCATCCAGCTCGCAGTGAGCGCGGATGAGGATCAGCAGGTGCTGGCTGACGCACTCAAGCATGATGTGGTGCCAGATTTGCAGCGTATCGATGGTGTTGGTACCGTCAATGTCACTGGCGTACGCACACAGATCGTAACGATCACAGTTGATCTCCAGAAATTGAAAGAACATGGTGTGAGCTTTAGCCAGTTGCAGGGTGCCCTGCAGGCTAATAACGTCACCCTCCCCGCTGGCTCGACGACGAGTGATGGCAAGACTATTCCTATCACCGCGGGCAACACCCTTAATTCGCTGGACGACCTGAAAAATCTGGTCGTTGGCAGCCAGTCGGCCTCTACAGGTTCCGGCTTCCCCGGAACAGTTACCATTCCAGGTACGAACACGGGCGCGGGCTTTACCATCTCTGGTGCGAACACGACACAGACTTTCGCGCCCGCTAAACCTGTCAAGCTGCAAGATGTCGCGACGGTGAAGGAGGATCTCTCGCCTTCAACCTCGCTTACGCGTACCAATGGGCAGCCCAGCCTGGGCATCTCGCTGGTCAAGACCACGAGCGGCAATACAGTCTCGATTTCACAGGCTGTCAATCAGGATATCACCGCCCTCCAGAACAAAGTGGGGCATGGCGCGAAGATCTCGGTCATCTCTGACCAGGCGCCATCGATTACGCAGTCAGTCAATGACCTGACGCGCGAGGGCCTGATCGGCGCCTTCTTCGCCATCGTGGTGATCCTGCTCTTCCTCTTCTCATTGCGTTCGACGTTGGTGACTGCGGTCTCCATTCCGCTTTCCATCGTTATCGCTTTGATTGGTCTCTACGTTGGCAACTATACCCTCAATATCCTGACTCTTGGTGGTCTGACCATCGCCGTGGGTCGCGTCGTAGACGACTCGATTGTCGTTCTAGAAAACATTTATCGCCACCTGCAAGAGGGTGAGGAGAAAAAAAGCGCCGTGCTCAACGGTGTACGCGAGGTCTCGAGCGCGGTTACAGCCTCTACCCTGACCACCGTGGCAGTCTTCCTCCCTATCGCCTTTACGGGCGGCCTGGTCGGCGAACTCTTCCGCTCCTTCTCTGTGGCGGTGACCGTCGCCCTGCTGGCCTCGCTCTTCGTGGCCCTGACCATTATCCCTGTGCTGGCCTACTGGTTCCTTAAAGGGCCGAAAGCCGAGGTACTTGCCAAAAGACAGGCAACAAAGAAGCATTCTGGCTCCTGGCTTGAGCGCGGCTATGTGGCGATTGTACGCTGGGTCACGGGTGCCTGGTGGCAGCGCACCGTCCTGGTCGTTGCAGCCATCGCGCTGCTGGTGGTTTCGTTCGCTTTTGCGGGCGGGCTGCAAACAAACCTCTTCGGTTCATCCAACCAGGGAGCCTATAGCGTTAGCCTGACGCTCCCACCTGCGGCGAGCCTGGATAAGAGTGATGAAATCGCCAAGCAGATCGAGCAATCCATCTCCGACCTCTCCGACATCAAAACCTACCAGGTAACCGTTGGTTCCGCGGGTAGCTTCTCATCGCTCTCTGGTGGCAGTGGCTCTAACGCCATTAGCTTCACCATCGTAACCAAAGATGGTATTGATCAGACCGCCTTTGAGAAAAATCTCCGCGACCGCCTGGAGACGGATAAAAGCCTGGGTACGCTGACAGTTTCAGCGGGCAACTCGGGTCCAACAAATTCCAGTATCGCCATCAATATTCAGGCCAATGATGATCAGACGCTCAATGAAGCTACCAAGCAGGTTCAAGACAGCATCTCAAACATCTCGGGCCTGGCTGATATCACCAGCAGTCTGACCTCGGCCTCTCCGCAATACAATATTGTGGTTGATTCGACCAAGGCGGGCAAAATTGGTATGACCCCCATCCAGGTCGCGCAGAACATCCGCCAGGTCTACTCCGGCTCGACGGTGACGCACATCACCGTGAATGGCAGCCAGCAGGATGTCGATCTCTTTGTGGGTAATCCAGCCTCGAATATCGACGCGATCAAAGCACTGAGCATTCCCACGACAACTGGCAGCGTCAAGATTGGGGATATCGCGACGGTAACCCAGGTCAATGGGCCAACACAGATCACGCATATCGACGGCAATCGTACAGCCACAGTCAACGCAACTGTGACCGATAGCAATGTCGGTGCAGTCAGTGCCAACGTACAGCAGGCCCTGGACAAGCTGAGCGTGCCTTCTGGCGCCAAGGTCTCCCTGGGTGGCATCAGTGCCGACCAGTCCGATACCTTCAGCCAGTTGGGACTCGCAGTACTCATCGCGATCATTCTGGTCTACTGCATCATGGTTGCGACCTTCCGCAGCCTCTTGCAGCCTGTTATCCTGCTGATCTCGATTCCCTTCGCCGCGACGGGTTCACTTATCCTCCTGCTGGCGACCAACACGCCTCTGGGTGCCGCGGCACTCATCGGCTTCCTGATGCTGGTCGGTATCGTAGTCACTAACGCCATCGTCTTGCTTGACCTGGTACGCCAGTATCGCGAGCAGGGGATGACGGCCCGCGAAGCGATTGTCGAAGGCGGACGCCATCGTCTGCGCCCCATCCTGATGACGGCTATCGCGACCATCCTGGCTCTGATGCCAATGGTGCTGGGTATCGGTGGTGCAGGCTCAGGTGGCTTCATCTCTCGCCCGCTGGCCATTGTGGTCATCGGTGGTCTGACGACCTCAACCATCCTGACCCTGATCGTGGTTCCGACGCTCTATGTCATCGCGGAGAGTGCGCGTGGTCGCTCCGGCTCCCCCACGCCTCCCCCAGCCCCGATCATCGACGAAACACCTACTTCACCCGAGGTAGCAGCCGTTCGCTAAATGAAACACCAAAGGGCCCTCGAAGCAGGTCTGCTTCGAGGGCCCTTTTTAAATACCTGTCAATACCCAACAATATCTGACTAAGCCTTGTCGCGGCTGTGTGCATAGTCGCCTGCCAGTGAGACAATCTGTGCGCCTACCTGCGCCCCCAGGCGCAAGGCATCGGCCAGCGCATAACCACGTAGCCAGCCCGAGAGGAAACCAGCATTAAAGCCATCGCCTGCGCCTACCGGGTCAATAACCTCGGGCACTGGCATCGCGGGAATCGCGACACGCGCCTCCCCAGCCCTGGCGCAGGCCCCTTTTTCGGCTTGCTTCAATACGACTACCTGGGCACGAAAACCTGGCATAGTGGCAAGCACCTCTTCCTCGTCATGCGTCCCCAGGATGGCATGCGCGTCTTCGTGGCCCAGTAGCAGGATATCAGCCTGGGCCATGAGCGGAAGGAGAGCCACTCGTGCAGCCTCCACGCTCCATAGTGGTGCGCGATAATTTGGATCAAAGGAGACCAGCGCGCCCGCCTCATGCGCAAGTTCTACGGCACGTGCCACGCTCGCCGCGCACGTCTCGCTCAGCGCGGGAGTAATACCTGTCATATGCACGATGTGCGCGCCCGCGAACATCTCCGGCTTCAGGTGCTCAGGGCTGAGCCTGCTAGCGGCGGAGGCGCGTCGATAATACTGCACACGCCTTGCCCCATCTGGTAGCCACTCGCGGAAGAAGACGCCTGTCTGGGCGTCCGAATCAGTCAAGAGATACGTGGTATCCACGCCCTCCTGCATCAGCGTAGTTCGAATGCGCTGGCCAAGCGAATCATTGCCCACCTGGCTCACAAAACGCACACGGTGTCCCAACTGGCTCAAGCCAATGGCCGTATTCGATTCAGCCCCCGCGATATCAAGCGTTAACGTGGAGACGCGATCCATTGGGACTGGTTCGGTGGGATAGAGCACGGCCATGCACTCGCCAAGCGTTACCACATCATACATGAAACGCTCCCTTCAACATCACAACAGTGCCCCACCTTAGCGCACCGCCTCGACGGCGGCACGTGCCTGGGCCGTGATATATTCCCAATCGCCGGCCGCAACCGCCTTTGTTGAGACAAGGTTGCCACCCATAGCAACGGCCACAGCGCCCGCATCCAGGAAGGTGCGCGCGTTCTCCGGTCTAACCCCACCAGTTGGAACGACACGCAACTGCGGCAGAGGCGCCAGGATATCCTTAATATATTGTGGCCCACCTACGCGCGCAGGAAAAATTTTGATAAGATCGGCTCCCGCACGATACGCGTTTAGAGCCTCGGTTGGGGTCAATGCTCCACACAAAATAGGAACCCCAGCCGCTTTACAGGCGACAATGACATCAGGCACAACGACAGGCGTCACCACGAATTGCGCCCCTGCGGCGATAGCCTCTTCAGCCGCACGAGCCTCCAGCACCGAGCCAACCCCGATACGCATCTGCTCGCCCAGAGCCGAGCGTACCTCGGTAATCGCCTGATTGGCACCCTTACCGGTCAGCGTGAATTCAATCTCGGTGACGCCACCCGCCAGGAGCGCGCGAGCGATATCTAAGGCATTTTCATAGTGATCCAGGCGCACAATGGCGACCAGGCGACTCCGTAGGATATGTTCAAGAACAGTTGACATACTTCCCCCCTCACAATATCTAGTCTGCTAGCAGCGTACCATATTTCTTATCCCCTTGCCTACTACGCACTCACAGGCAGGGTGAACCAGAAGGTCGAACCCTCACCTGTCCGGCTTTGCACGCCTGTTGTTCCTCCCAGGCGCTCCATGATAGAACGACAGATATACAGACCCAGGCCCAGACCAACGCCAGAACCACTGCGCACGTGAATACCCGGCACGCGGTAAAAGCGGTCCCAGAGATGTTCCTGCTGCTCCGGCTGGAGACCCGGTCCCTGATCACACACAGAGACACGCACATGTGCCCCTTTCAGCGTGACCTCAACCGCGACGGGGTATTCCGCATCGGAATATTTAAGCGCATTGGTGAGATAATTCGTCACCACCTGTCCAACGCGGTCAGGATCGGCCATGATCGAGATATTCTGAGTTGAGGGCATCTTCAATGTCAGCACACGTTGGGGGTGTTGCTCTCGTTGTACATCGACACACTCCTGAACGATACGTGTGATGTCGCAGTGCCTGGAATGCAGTTCTAGGCGATCAGAACGCATACGGGATGCGTCCAATAAATCTCCTACCAGGCGATTTTGCAGGTCCACCTGTTGCTCTGCCCGCATGAGATTCTTCCTTAACGCGCCCAATACCTCATTTTTCTGTAGAGAGACGCCCGGCAGCGGTTGCGTTGTGAGCGTGCGCTTCAATTTGCGCTGCGCGATTTGCAGACTGGTCTTGGTAGCAGTTAAAGGCGTACGCAATTCATGGGCCACCACCCCGATAAAGCTATCGAGTTGGGAGAGTAGCTGTTCGATCTTCTGTCGCGCTTCTACCTGTTCAGTTATATCCACGCCAAAGATAATAATGCCATCCAGGACGCCTTGCAGGCTAAACATCGGCTGATAGTAGATGTTAAAGTACTGCTTCACACGCCCGCCATCACAACGTAGATCAACAAAGAAAGGGCGCTCCTGAAGGGATAATTCATTCCCAGTCTTCTGAACCCAATCGAGAGCCGGGATAACCTGGCGAATATCATCATGTGTAATGATCTCACCTACCGACCTCCCAAGAATTGTGGAAGCGCACATGCCAAAGCAACGAGAGGCATGGGAATTGATCAACTCAAAACGGTATTCAGGCACGCTTACAACCGCAATAGGAGTCGGCGCATGCATGAGAATATGGTAGAGAAAGCCCCTGGTAGATTCAGCGGAAACTTGCGCTCTTGTAGACTGCCGACGGGCATGCTGAGTCTGGCTGGTAAGCAGGCTCAAGCTGATGCCAATAATTGTAAACATAATCGCACTATAGACATACTCATCATGATCAAAGGTCAGCGGCATCAGCGAGGGAACGACTAAGATTGTCAATGCGAGCGTCCCCACCAGGGTAGCAAGCAAGCCAGATAGCGTTCCCCACCCCAATGAGATGAGAACAACAGCCAGGATAATGGGAGCGCTCGCAAAGCGAAACGAAGGCAAAAAACATGTAATCAGGTACACACACCCAACCATCAAGATAGGGAGCAGCACCGCCAGAAGATACCCAACAAAAGGAGATTGTAAGGAGGGAGGAAGCCATTCGGGTGAGAATGAAGAAGACTGGAGAAAATTTTTGAGGCGCACAGCCCAGGGCACACGCTCTTTGGGAGCAGGCGAGGCGGAGCATACCAACAATTTATCAGTTTCAGGTGGTATCTCTTGACGAAAATCTGGCATTCTCTCCTGCTTAATCTGGGTAGACATGGGCGGTTCACTCCCTGGAATAATGAGCTAACACTGAAGCATATAAGCGTACTCTCAGCAAAAAGATCAGACATACAAGCAAAGGGCTTTTATGCACTCGAATCAACAGAAGGGCAACACACTACTGATGCAAAGGTCAACTACTATGTTATAAAGCTCTCTCGACATTTTTTATTCATAGGACAATGATTAAAGTCCTTGCTTAGCCATTTTGGTTTCCACCTTCAAAGTACTAAGCGTACTCGTATGGTAGTCAATGTGAGGAACACGCTTTCCAGAGCATATATACACAAAGAGATCAAACTTCCTCCGTGCAGAAAGGGTATATATGCAATTGGAAGAGGCAAGCATTGCCGAGCTACAGGCCGCCATGGACTCCGGGCGCCTTACCGCGCGCCAGTTAACCGAAGACTATATCGAACGCATCCAGCAGTTTGACCAGCAGGGGCCACATCTGCGATCTGTCCTTGAGATCAATCCCGAGGCCCTTGAGATCGCCGACGCGCTTGACGAGGAGCGCCGAAACACGGAGCCACGAGGTCCACTCCACGGCATCCCCATCCTGCTCAAAGATAACATCGCTACCGCCGACCAGATGGAGACCACCGCTGGATCCCTGGCTCTGCTTGGATCACGCCCACGTCGCGACGCAACGGTGGCGCGCAAACTCCGCGAAGCGGGAGCCATTCTCCTGGGGAAAACCAACCTCAGCGAATGGGCCAACTTTCGCTCAGACGCCTCTTCCAGTGGTTGGAGTGGCCGAGGAGGTCAGACCCGCAACCCCTATGTGCTCAATCGTACACCCTGTGGCTCCAGTTCCGGCTCAGGCACGGCCATCGCCGCAAACCTGGCTACCGCAGCACTGGGAACTGAGACCGATGGTTCTATCCTCTGTCCCTCAGCCGTCTCCTGTCTCGTCGGCATCAAGCCAACAGTCGGTCTGACCAGCCGCGCGGGTGTGGTACCTATCGCGCATAGCCAGGATACTGTTGGTCCAATGGCGCGCACGGTCGCAGATGCCGCCGCCCTTCTAAGCGCCATTACCGGCCCCGATGAGCTCGATCCGACAAGTCACGAGAATCCTCATCCAGAGGCAATTGACTACACGAAATTTCTCGATGGCAATGGGTTAAAGGGAGCACGCATTGGGGTGGCACGCGATGTCTATTTTGGCTATAGCGCCAGAGCGGACGCCATTATTGAAGAGGCTATCGAGCAATTGCGGAGCCTGGGAGCTGAGATTATTGATCCCGCCAATATTCCCACAGCCAGGCAGATGAGCGAGTCCCAAAGCGAGATGATCGTCTTGCTGCATGAGTTTAAGGCCGACCTTAATAGCTACCTGGCGGATCTCGAAAGTAGTCCCGTGCGCAGCTTGGAGGAGATCATCGCCTTTAACAAGGCTCATGCCACCGAGGAATTACCCTATTTTGGACAGGAACTACTCCTGCGCGCCCAGGAGACAGTGGGGTTGGATGATTCTACCTACCTGCACGCCCTGGAGGAGAATCGCCGCTTCTCGCGCCAGGAGGGGATTGATGCCATTATGGAGCAGTATAACCTGGACGCCCTGATCATGCCCACAGGTGCCCCCGCCTGGTGCATTGATGTCATCGATGGAGACCATCCACTCGGTGGAAGCTCTCAGCCCGCGGCCCTGGCAGGCTACCCCGCGATCACCGTCCCGGCAGGCTTTATCTTTGAGCTTCCCGTAGGGCTGACCTTTATGGGTCGAGCTTACAGCGAAGCAACCCTTATCCGCCTCGCCTACGCCTTTGAGCAAGGCACACGCATCCGTCGCACGCCCAAATATCTAGACACGATCGAAGTCAAGTAAAAAGAGATGTTCTCGGCGTCTGCAACGCTGAGCAGGGTGATGAGATAGGGGTGGAAATGCAACAGGCATTTCCACCCCTATCTCATCATCTGCAAGCCACATAGTGGCGAGAAGTCCTTTAAGCGCGTACCGTGGGACCCAATGCAACCCGGCTCAGAGCCACCAGGCCCCAGGCAATCAGAGCATAGATGAGCATTGCAATCAACGTTGAGATCTCGAACATGCTTGCCTGGCCAAAGGATGGATCACTAAAGATGCCTTTGAAAGGTCCCATAAAGACATAGCTTAGATCATACAGCCCCTTGACGAAGCCGTTAGATTCATTGGCACCCAACAGGCGAAAGATAAAGCGCAAAAGCAGGATAATTTCTAGCACACTGAGGATAAAGTAGATGGTTGCCGCCACCCAATAGCGCATCTTGGCCCGCTGCACATCAGGATTAACATAGACCTCCTCGCGCCGCTCCACCTGATTGGGTCCGACATAGCGCTCCTGCTGGCTCTGGACATAGCCATCGCCTTCATTTCTTCGGTAAACCCGCTCATTATAAACGGGTTCCGTTGGTTCTTGAGCCTGTTGATAACCTTGCTGCGGATATCGTGGATCCGACCCATAAGGTTGATTACTCATACGATGTCTCCTCCTTGGAACTCAATCAGCCTGCTACCACTCTAAATATCGCGGACAGAACAAAACACAGAAAACCCGTTCCTTAAGATTATTACGAAACGCACCTGCGTTCAGACTCTCAAGCACATCTGCCAGACAGACAAATCTAGCCCTGTCTACACAGTATAACGCTTCAGCCTGTTATTGCTCACATACCCAAACCTCGGGTACCACCGGAGGCCTTTTTTCGCCACCTTGTCCCTCATTTCCCGACGGTAGACTCTTTTTGTAAGTAACGTGCAGTTTCAAGCGACCAGTCCAGATTTCCTCGTATCAATGCGCGCAGTGCTGCGGTATAGCGCTGCAATTGCTCCTCAAAGAGGGGAAAATGCGTAATCAGGCGCTGTTCAGCCAGGAGGAAATCCTTCGTCTCTCTCTCTATCATTTCAGATGTTATATTTACGGCATCCTGCAAAGGCAATTGATAGGTATGTTGCAACACGAGCACCAGGTTATTTACATCATGATGCTCTATCTCCTTCCTCAGAGAAACGATATCATTAGCCCAGCACACAATATTGTTCGTCATGCGCAGGATCGTTTGAAAAGCATCACTCAAGCGCAAAGTACTTGGAAAGGAGATACGCTCCACAAAATCAATAAAGTCGATCCCCATGAGCATACCGCTAGAGCTCCGGCGATTTTCAATATATGTGTCCACGTCCGGCACGTGCCCCTGCGCTCGATTATCCGCCTCCCAACATGTACCGGCGAAGTAATTGGCAACCAGGTGGCGTTTAAAACGCGCTTGCCAGGATGTAGTCGCCTCCTGTGTTGTTCGCGACCAGAGATCATGCAGCGCTTCCGTTAATGGTTTCTTAAAATTCTTGGTTATGCCGTAGAGAGTGACAATAAATTCATTCATAATAAACTGCATCTGTTTTGGGTGCTGGCTCATCGCCCCTTCACTAAAAAGATCATCCACAATAAACAACCAGGTGAGCCAATCAGCAAGCAGCAATAGCTCACCCACTGTCGCAGTGGGATAGCAACGCGCGACGAGCCAACCCATCCGTACTGCTGCGAAATGGCGCGTGGCCTCATCCTTCAGCAGACGGAAATGCTGTACCCAGCCCTGTGTATGGTCCTGGACAATCTGGACATGTGGGCTGACACGCGGCTCAAAGGGACAATAAAGCGGGGGTATATGTATATGTTCCATAAGCTTATATTGCGGCAAGATATGCTCTTCAATAGAGCAGCTTGCCGCATCCTTTATATGACCAGGGTAGGCATTTCGTACTCAGATTTCCAACAAAAGTTGGGCGGTCACATGATCAGTGATTAAAATGTTAGCCACTCCAGCCCTTAGAACGGCGCGAATGGCTGGAATATAGTCTGGACCACCGCCAGCGACGAGAATCGACTTCTTTCCGCTGCCATGCAATATCGTCTTTAAGCGAGGTATCTCAAACCCTGTAAGGTAATAGGGAGGCGAGTCCAAAAGCTCATTGATACAACGTCCCTTAGCGTCAAACACCCAGTGGTTAATATCAGCCACTGGATTGAGGTTATCCATAGCCTGCATTTGCTCTGGAGAGATGATGCCGTGCGTGATAACATCATCATTAGTGTGAGGAGGCCAGACGCTCAACATAAAAATCGAGGCTTGCTCATACAGCGAATAGGCCGCATCTAGCATAGGATAGTTTCGAATCAGGGCCTGAAATCCCTCTAAGTTAAAATCGTCTGTGGCATTGGGGAAAAACGCTCCTGCACAGAACCAGGTATGCCTTCCTCCATAAGCAGTCGCAATATCATGCGCAATCAAGTTCGCATCGCCATAGGTGGTGCGAGCCTGGACAAAACCAATCGTTGCGACAACATCGAGATTGGGAAGCAGTTTCGTTGGTTTGAGATACCGCTCCATGTTGCGCATAAATGTGCTACCACCACAGATAGCCAGCTTATCTCCATCTTTCAAAAGCTGATCAAGGTAATCAGCCGCCGCGGTCGTAATTTCAATCACAACATCGTCAAAGGAAGACTGGCCCTCTTTCAGATGATTAAAGCTGCGGCCCGGAACAAGAACCAGGTCATCCAGATCCAACTCCGTACGAACATCACGCGCCAGATTCCGCAAAAAGCCCGCTCGCAGATCAGGCACAATCGAAATACGCACAATGCCTCGCTCTTTAGCCTTCTGGAGTGCCTTACTTACGGTCTGCCTGGAGCAATACTCCCTCTCAGCGATCATCTCTTGAGAATTCCCCTCTTCATAGTAGAGATGTGCAACTTTACGCAGAAAGCGTTCATCGCCGAGCAATCTTGTCTCGGAACCGCCTACTTGTGGCCCATCTACTGGCATAGCATCTCAATTCCTTTCCATCTGAATCAGGTTTTCTTGCATCTCTGGGCAACACAGCCAGACATATGGGAGTGGATATAGCGAAGCACGCAAAATCTAGCTTTTACCTAGCTTTTACATATAGAAAGAGCATACCCTATATTCATAGGCAATGCAAGTATTTAACCTGTATATTCTCAAAAATGTTTCTTTCACCACCTTTGTATGATGAGAGACCTTTTTTCTACAAAAAGCTACGTATTGTTACTCTTCTTCATGGAAAGAACATAGCAGCTATTTTTTGTCAAAGTATAACGCTCGCCCTTTTTTCAAGCAAGTGCAAACAATACCCTCAAACCAACCGCTTTAATTACAAGTACTTTCCAGTCAGGCAATAGCTTACATATGTCCTCACGGAAACATATATTGAACAACAAATTCTGGCTCCCAACACCTATGACAACTGTCTTAAAAAACCTGATTTAAGACTATCCTCAGATTCATCCTATTATTTGCGCAAATGCTACAATTTTTACAATTTCGCATAAATTGTATTATAGGCAACAATTTTGTGTTATACTCTTGTTGGGAGAGTTAGAAGCATTCAGACTATTGTGCATTTACAAGCACAAGTACGCTTGTCAGGTCCATAGTATGATGTGCCCAAAAATCGTGAGTAGGGAAGAGTAAGAAAGGGGTTCTATATGAAGAAGCGCATCATGTTCAAAGTTGAAAAGAATCGCGTTCTTGTCCCGGTTGGGGAACCCTGCCCCTTTGGCTGTCGCTACTGCTATACGCGTGGTGGCGAGGTTGGACTTTCGCGCGTGGATCCAGAGGAAGTTCTTACCCAGTTTGAAGCTTTCGCGCACGAAGCTGCCTTTGATACGATCCAATTTGGCTATGATGGCGACCCTTTCGCACGTCCCGAGCGAGGAATAGCCATGCTAGGGCGACTGGCCACCTACGGTAAACATGTTAATTTCAGCACAAAGGGCGCGATGAACGCCACCACACTAGGAGGATTAGCCACTATTCAAAGCCAGATGGAAGTGTATGGTACAACCTTAAGCGCGCTGGTATCTGTCAGTTGCTGGGACTCTGCCCCGCTTGTCGAGCCTCATACCCCCTCACCTGCCGAGCGTATGCAGACCGTTGCTAGCTTGAAACGCCTTGGCATTCCTGTCTTTATAGCTGTACGCCCTATCCTTCCCCATATTCCAGACCTTGAATACGAGCGCCTGGTGGCCGAGGCTCTGCTAGCAGGCTGTGATGGCTTTGTGCTTGGGCCGCTCTACGTCGATGACCGTGGACAATTCGCGCGTTTCATTCCGCCCGAGGCACTAACACAGGTACCTAGCCGGAGAGCAACCGTCTCCTGGTCCGCGCACGCTCCAGAATGGACCCGTTATGAAGACGAGGCACGCCTCCAACGGCTGGCCACCTTCATTGAGAAGAAAGAGGGAACGGTGTACACTTCGTCGGCTGATGCCATGGCGGGCCTGAGCCAGAGGAGGGCAGTGGCATGATTGAAGTTGAAGTAAAATGTGCTGTCGCGCCTCAAGCGTGGCCCTTGCTTGAAGCCAGGTTACGCGAGGCCCGCTTCGAGCGGCACATCCACAATGTCGATGTCTACTACGATACGCCTGATTGGGACCTGCTCCAGAGGGCGGTTTTCCTGCGAGTACGCAACCAGCAAAAGCTTGAGTTTAAGTTCAATGAACAGGCGGAGAAAGCCCATATTCAGAGTACTGAGCGTGCTTTTGCACTCCAAGCACAGCCCGATCAAGCGGCAGCGATGAACGAACTCTTTAACCATTTCCTTCCCACCTGGAACCCTACACCCACCTGGGAGGCCGCCCAGATGGAAAACAACCTGGTGGAACTGGCACGAATCGAGAATACGCGCCGGCAGTATAGCCTGGACTCGGTCCAACTCTGTGTGGATCATGTCTTGGGCCTGGGCGACTTTCTTGAAGCCGAGATCGAGTGTTCAGAGGGGACGGATACGCGTCAGGCACGCGCCCAACTCTACACATTTATCGCGGAATTCGCTACCGAACCGCTCCCCATTGGCTACGTTGAACTCTGGTTACGACAACATAATCCCCGGGCCTACCGCAAAGGTGTCTACCAGTTACCCGGCGACTCTGTACCGAGCCAACAAGGTAGCTAGACCAGGATATCTACGCGCTTCCGATGTTTAGGGCAGATACATTTCTTAACTGTCTATTTTTCGCCAAAGGAGGACTCAACTCATGCCATCTACCAAGGATACTTATGCACTTGCATTTCGTCGTTCCATGACCTTCAGCGATATCTACGGCCATAGCACTTATTTTTCTGTGGCCGAAATCTATCCCAATGTGCAAATACTACACACCATCAACGAGACTGCTCAGTCCCCCGCCCTCTATGAACTCTCCATTATCATCGATGGTCAGGCCAGGCTCATCATTGTCCAGCAATCCTGTGTTGAGTTACACAAAATTTCTGCGGTCCCAGCTGGTCTGACGCGTATAAGCGCCTAGGCCCTGCGCGCAGATGCTCTTTTACTTAAAACGCAGCTCGCCTGCGCGTAGAGGCACGCGCAATTGATTCTCTCGGGGCGCGAGAGGACACATCCAGGCGTCATTGTAAGCGCAGGATGGATTATATGCATAATTAAAGTCGAGCATGATTTGTTGCTGGTGCGTCTTCCCTGGCACAGGCAGCCAGTCGCTCCCTTTGATGGTATCAAAGAGGTAGCGTCCACCGCCATACGCCTCTTCAGGGCTGGTCAAGTCTCGGAAGGGAAGAAAAAGGCCGCCACCATAGATATCGAGCCAGTAGATATGCAGCGTTACCGGCTCCTGCTCAACGGTGAAACGCACACGTCCCACCGTGAGCATGGTCATTTGCTCAGTACTGCTCATCGTAATGATCTGTCGCTGTGGCTCGACATCAGTCTCAATCGTGACCGCAAAGCGGAGCGCAGGATTGTATGGGAAGTATCGCAAGCCGGAGAAGACACGACGCTGTTCAGCATCAAGCGCCGACTGTGAGTGCTGAGCAAAGAGTGCGTCGCGGCTCTGGTGAAAACGCTGCCACACCATCTCTGCATCCTCTCCAGCCAGTATAGCCTGGTTCCGCTCACGGTACATAGCCTGGACGCGCAAACGATAATCATACAAATCAAGATACATGGATACCCTCTCATTGCTTTATTTTCTCGTGCCTGGCAGGCCTTACTTCTCAGCCTGGACATGCATTTGCTTCAGAGCTTCCAACTCACGCTGACCACGCGCAAGCAAATCTTTTTGCCATTCGTCCTTAAATGGCTTCAGCGTATCTGCCAGCGTCTGGGCAATAACCAGGTTACGATACCACTTATGATTGGCGGGCACAATATACCAGGGTGCCTGCTTCGTGCTACATTTGCTCAAGGCGTCCTCATACGCCTCCTGGTAATCGCCCCAGAACTGCCGCTCCTTCCAATCATCAACGTTAAGCTTCCAGGACTTCTCTGGCTCGTCCTCGCGCGCCTTTAAACGCCTGGCCTGCTCATCTTTGCTGATATGCAAGAAAAACTTGACCACGATAGTACCGCTCTCAGTCAACATTTCTTCAAAGGCATTAATGATATGATAGCGTTTGTGCCAGGTATCCTCTGGCACAAGATTATGTACGCGCACTACCAACACATCCTCGTAGTGTGAGCGATTAAAAACTCCGAAGATGCCCCTGGGTGGTACATGTTGATGGACACGCCAGAGAAAATCATGTTGCAATTCATCCTGGGAAGGAGCTTTAAATGAATGCACCTGGCACCCCTGGGGATTCAAGGAGCTCAACACATGACGAATGGTGCCGTCCTTACCACTGGTATCCATCCCCTGTAGAATCATCAAAAAGCTATGCTTCTGCGCCGCCGCCATCAGCTCCTGCAGTTCTCCCAGTTCCTGGCTCAGTTTCTGCAACTGCTTCTCGGCTGCATCACGATCAATGTGGCTTGCGATGTGGTCGGGGTCATAGTCCTTGAGCTTGATATGATCGCCTTCTTTGACCTTCCACAAGAGATCCTTACTCATAGCTTTTATCCTTCTTTCTGCTCTAGAGGGTATGCGCATACCAGACAGCATGATTTCCGTTCTCTATGCCTTGACACGGTCGACCGCAGGGAAACGTTGCGTAGCAGGCCATAGGAACACAATACCAAGCATTCTTCTCTCGCAATAGTACAGCATAAGGGAACTTATTATACAATAGAGATAGAGGAAGGAGCGGCGTCAGAGACAAGTATATCAAAGGTAGTCACCTATGAATACTAAGAGAAATGCAAGTCTGGTTGAAAAGGAAACTGGACGCATCGAGGCTTTTAGCGATGGCGTCTTTGCCATTGCTATTACCCTCCTGGTGCTCGATCTCAAAGTGCCTGCCCTGGCCAATGGCGTCACCGCGAACGGTCTGGGCAAAGCCCTACTTTGGCAATGGCCCTCTTATCTATCCTTCTTTATTAGCTTTGCCACTATCCTCATTATGTGGATAAATCACCACGGTATTTTCAAACTGGTGCAAAAATCGAGCACACTTTTCATGTTTGCTAATGGTTTCCTGCTACTTCTGGTCACCATTGTCCCCTTCCCAACTGCATTAGTGGCCAAATATCTGACAACACCTGCTGCCTCGACGGCCTGCGCCGTTTATGCCGGAACCTTCTCGATGATCAACCTGGCCTATAATCTCCTGCTCTGGTCAGCGACCTATCAGCGACGCCTCCTTAAACCCACGGTCAAAACCTCTCAAATCCAGGCGCTCTTCCGCCTTTACCTGCTCGGATTTCCACTCTACTTACTGGCCCTCTTTATCGCTTTCTGGAACGCCTACGTCAGTATCAGCATCTGCCTAGGTCTCTGGGCACTCTGGATGTATGTTTCTTATGAACGCGAACTTGCACGCAGGGAGATACTTCCCTTGCAATGATATTGCGCAGCACTGAGCTGATTGCTTCCAATCCAATCCTGAACAGCAAAAGAGACAAAGCATCCTCAAACCGATGCTTTGTCTCTCCTTTTATGCACAACCTGATGTATTACCATCATTGCAACACGTCAAGCGGCATTGTATCCAGGCTATTCATGGCTGCATCTCAGGTGCGTGGCCCAGTAGCGCGCGCGTCGCTCCCACTCCAGGCCATTCAATCCTTCTCGACTATCTACGCCCCAGCGATAGGCAACGATTCCTAAAAGGAAAAAAAAGAAGAAGACAAAAGCGGCATCCATAATGTTCTCATCCTTCTGCATGTCTCCATGCGCATATAAGAATTTACCCTTGCCATAAGTGTAATATAGTGGTAGTATCAAGTCAAGGAAACGTTTTTGATATCTACCATCGATAAAAACGATAGGAAAACCAACATGGATGTACGCCAACTCACCACATTCCGCATGGTGGCGCATACGCTCAGCTTCAGCCGCACCGCCATTGCCCTTAACTATGTGCAGTCAAGTGTCACAACACAGATTCAAGCCCTGGAAGAGGAACTGGGGGTCAAGCTCTTTGATCGTCTGGGGAAACGCGTGGCGCTTACTGAGGCAGGGAAGAAGCTGCTCCTCTATAGTGAAAAAATTCTGGGGTTGGTGGATGAGGCGCGAAGCGCGGTTATGGAGGATGGAGATCCAGTTGGATCCGTGACGATCAGCGCGCCTGAATCGCTCTGCACCTATCGCTTACCCGGAGTGCTTCAACAGTTTCGTGCCAGGTTTCCTCGTTCGCGCCTGATCTTTCGTCCAACATTGGACCAACGCCAGAGCATTCACGAGGGAAGCATCGATGTTGCCTTTGTCCTTGAGGACCAGGTTCGCTCCAGCGCGCTTGAAAGCGAGCCACTCGCAGAGGAAGCCCTGCTAATGCTGGTCTCACCCGATCATCCCCTGGCGGCCAAACATTATGTAGAGACCGAGGATATCCGAGGCGAACAATTTCTCCTCACCGAGAAAGGATGCACCTACCGCAATGTCTTTGAGCGCGCACTCCATGCTGCTGGCGTCGACGCCGTGACCGACCTGGAGTTTACCACTGTCGAGGCCATCAAGCAATGCGCGATAGCAGGCATGGGCATCGCCTTTCTGCCGTCGCTTGTGGTCGAGACAGAGATCGCCCAGGGGAAGCTCATCGCCCTCCAGTGGGGGGAGCAACACTTTCAGGTGCTAACACAAATGCTCTGGCATAAAGAGAAATGGCTCTCGCCTGCCATTCAATCCTTCCTCAACGTTGCGCGAGAAGTCCTACAAGAGCCGGTTTCTCCACATGGTGGTCTCGCCATCGCGTCAGAAAAAAGGTAAAATACGCTCAAGAAATTTTTAGGCATATTCCCTGGTCTCACTCTACTCCTTTAAATTAGGGAT
Organism: Ktedonobacter robiniae; assembly: GCF_016587375.1. GTDB lineage: Bacteria > Chloroflexota > Ktedonobacteria > Ktedonobacterales > Ktedonobacteraceae > Ktedonobacter > Ktedonobacter robiniae. The sequence continues at coordinate 4,549,662 of NZ_BNJG01000001.1, read as the reverse complement.
ATGCTATACTAGCGTCGCAGGTCCCAAATTGATCGTGATCGTATTGAAGAAAGGCCGATGGCACGCATGACCACAGCCTATAAACCCGGCACGCGTATTGATCATTATGAAATTATTCGCATGCTGGGTCATGGTGGGATGAACCGGGTCTATCTCGCGCGTGATCTCTCCGATCAGCGCAACGTGGTTCTTAAATTTCCTAGCGAAGATCTCATTGGCAATGTCGCGGTCTTTGAACGCTATCGACGCGAGGCAGAGATCGGGAACCGGCTGCATCATCCCTCGGTACAGGAACTGCTCAATACAGATGAGAAACGTTCACAAGAGTATCTCGTTGTGGAGTATATCAAAGGGCAGACGCTGCGCTTGCTACTGGAGGATCAAGAGGGCCAACCAGTGCCAACCAGCCAGGCGCTTCACATCACGCTCCAACTCTGCGATGCGCTTGCCTACTGCCATGAGCAGGGTGTCTTTCACCGGGATATAAAGCCTGAAAATGTCATGGTCACAGACGATGGAGCCATCAAAATTATTGATTTTGGCATTGCCCTACTCGAGGGGGCGCGCCGTGTGACCTGGCGCGGACTCTCCGGAACCGTAGGCACACCCGATTACATGTCACCCGAACAACTCAAAGGCGAGCGTGGCACCGCCAGCTCTGATATTTACGCGGTTGGCATCATGCTCTACGAAATGCTTTGCGGCCATACCCCCTTCGAGGGAGAAAATGTCTTCGCTATCATCAATCAGCATGTCTCGCAGGATCCTCCCTCACTGCTTCTCGCGAACCCGAACCTTTCACCCGCTCTGGCAACGGTGGTCATGCGCGCTATTCGCCGTGATCCGGAGAAGCGCTACAAATCGATACGCGATTTCTATCACGACCTGCGCAACTTTGAAGAGGTTCAACCGGTCCCCTATGAGCCAGAGGCGCCCAAACTCAATCAGTCCAGCCGGACCGCGCTTACCGCGACACTGATCATTCTCGCCATCTTTGTGGTGATCATCGCGCTTGGTTTCCTTGTACAATTTGTACATAATGCCCAGCATTGACTGCTCGCGCCTGCGGCGCTCGCCTGGGCAGTGGGTATGGTAAGCGCTGGCGACTATTGGTCGCCAGTACTTACCATACCCACTGCCCCACATAATTTACACAAGGATTGGCTATTTCAATAAATTCTATGGCAATGAATACTGCATCACCGCCAGTCTATGTTATAGGCGACATTCATGGACAATTCAAGTCGCTGCTTAAACTGCTACAGGCGGCACAACTCATTGATGACCATCACGCCTGGTGCGGAGGGAATGCGACGCTCTGGTTTATGGGCGATTTTGTGGACCGAGGCCCCCAGGGCGTTGAGGTGCTGGACCTCGTGATGCGTCTCCAGGTCGAGGCCGCTGCCGTGGGCGGCGCCGTGGCCTCCTTACTGGGCAATCATGAGATGCTCTTGCTGGCAGCCTACCGCTTCGGCAGACGCTCAACCGGACTAGGAAGCACCTTTCTCACACGCTGGAAACGCAATGGGGGCAATCAGAAAGATATCGCCAGCTTAACCTTGCGCCACCTCGACTGGATGGCGCACCTGCCCGCCATGGCCATCGTAGATGAGACCCTTCTGCTGCACGCCGACGCCCCCCTCTATCTTAAATGTGGGCGCACCATCGACGAGGTCAATATCACCTTTCGCAAGCTGCTAAGCCACAGCGATGCCCTGGCCTGGGAAGAGATGCTGGAAGACTTCGCCAGGCGTGGCGCCTTTCTCCATGCCCAGCACGGCGAGGAGTTCGCGCGCCGCCTCTTAGGCATCTATGGTGGCAAGCAACTCCTCCATGGCCATACACCAATTCACCTTATGCTTGGCTGCTCCCCTAAAAAGGTTGAGCATCCCTGGATCTATGCAAGTGGCTGCTGCATCAATGTTGATGGCGGCCTCTATTTTGGCGGACGCGGCTTTGTACACCAACTCTAATAGACGCCAGCACCTTGGCCTGCGCCAGCCATAGAAGCGGGCCAATCCCCTCTTTTCCTGACTTATTGCCCCTCTGTACAAATTGACTATCCCACTGAGCTGAGAGATTCAAATTCCGCGCAAAGAAGAACTGGCTCTCCTCAAAGGACGCTCAAGAAAAGCGTGATTTTTGTGCATCTTACACAAAAATCACGCTTAAAATTTTCTGTTTTACACATAGTATCTCTGCCAAAAAATTCATATACTTTGCTCTAAGAGATATTTGGAACAGGTACGCACCGGACGCGAACCTCTCTCCAGGTGAGCAAAGACGACCCCTCTCCATGGTAATGACGCCATATGCACGGTTCAAACCAGTTTAAGAAGGGAGTCTGACATGGCAACTCAAAACCCAAGCGAAGTCAAAATGGTACCGACCCTTGGTCTCACCGGTGTCACGATCAACGCCATGGCGCTTATCGCGCCTGGAGCCTTCCTCTGGACCACCTATCAGTTGCAAGCCAATCCCTCCTCCGCAATGAACATGTGGGCCTCGGTCTTCATTGCAACTGCGATTGCCTTGCTCACAGCCGTCGCTTACTCAGCGCTGGCGAACCGTTACCCTGAAGCAGGTGCTGGTAGCTCGTATTATTTCGCCGAAGCCTCAGTGCTGCATAAGGAAGAGCATCGACACTTCAAGTTCGCGCGCCTGAGCAAGTTCCTGGTTGGCTGGGCCTCTCACCTGTATTACTGGATCTACCCGGGCGTGATGGTGGCCTTCATGGGCCTGCTTATCACCTACATTATCCAGACATTCTATCCCGACTTTGGCGCACCCTGGCAAGAGGTACTGGTATGTGTGGTCTTCGCCGGAATCGTCGGCGCCATCGCCTATGTTGGCGTGACTGGCTCGACGCTGGCAAATATCGTTATCAACGTGATTCAGATCGTCGCCCTTGTCACCTTCTCTGTACTTGCCATTATCTATCGTGCTCAGCATCCCGCGATGCATTATCTGCACACCAGCGCACTGAGCGTGATTATGCCACATGACCTCTCAGGTCTTATTCAGCAATCCACTATCGCCATCTTGCTGGTTGTCGGCTTTGAATCGGCGACGGCCCTGGCTGCCGAGTCCAAGAATCCTGGACGCGATATTCCGCGTGGCGTCCTGCTCTCCCTGGTTATTCAGGCGGTTGTTTTCTACTTCCTGGAGTACTTCGCCGCAAACTACTTTATCAACACGGGCTACCATGCCGCTGGCAAGACTGGTTTTGACGCCGCGTTCGCCTCTGGGGCGCCCATTGGGGACATGGCGAAAATCATTGGCGACCAGATGCTTGGTGGTAATGGCCTGGCTTTCGCAGTGATCCTGGCCGCTACAGTTGTTATCGCGCTCATCGGTACTGCGCTCTCCTGTCTCAACACAGGTGTTCGCGTAACCTATGCAATGGGAAAAGATACAGAGCTTCCCCTGGTCTTCGGCTTCCTGCATGGTAAATACCGCACACCACACGTCGGTGTGATTGTGCTCTCCGTGATCTCAGCCATCATTGGTAGCTACGGTGTGCTCAACATCGATAATCTCACGCAGGTAACACTCATTTCAAATATCGGCACGTTCTTACTTTATGGCCTGACTTGCCTCATCTGCATCGTCGCCTTTGCTGGTGCTATGGGGCGCAACTTCCTTACAACATTCATCTTTCCAGGGCTGGGAGCCTTGCTCAATGTCGCTATGCTGATCGGCGTGCTTTACTTCGCCATCGCTGGTGGTGGTACCACGCAGACAGACACAATTATCGCAGGAGCCTTCTCACTCCTCTGGCTAGTTGTTGGCTTCGCCTATCTCTACATTCGCAAGCTCGTCAAAGGTATTCCCATCCTCTATCCAGAGGACCACAAGGCGAACCTTGCTAGCGACAGTGATATTGTGCTTGAAACTGGTGGTGATAGCGCGCTGACAAGCGGCGACTAATAGCTTTCGATGCCGTTCGTATACCCCTTCGACCCCTTGTGCATAGAGGGATCGAAGGGGTAGGGGTCACAATATACAGGTAAGGACGCGCCTAGAGATGTAAGGAAACATCAATGGGACCAAAACATCAGCGAGCCTTATTCTGCATCGCAGAACGAGTCATGACGAGCAAGCGTAAACATGTACAGACTATTCGCCAACTCGCTGGTACGGAAGAATACTATCTCTTGATTATCCGTGAAATAGATCGCCTTGAGGGACAATTATGCAAAACACGCTCGCTCCAGGCACAGGCCACGCTAACGCTACTTGAATGGCTTACGACCCTGCACTATTTCAACTGGCATTGCGCCTACTGCCAGGAGCGGCCCTTCCAGGTCATGAGTCACATTATTCCATTACCACAAGGAGGAGGAACAACCGTTGAGAATTGCGTTCCGGCCTGCTATCGCTGTGGACGCTCTGGCAGAAACAAAAAGACCAATATGCTTGTAATTGGCAACTTGATGCAGTTAAAGACTAAAATGCAAGCAATAAAGGAGCAAGCGCAGTTAACGATGAAACAACTCAATCTCTCACTACTACCAGATAAATATGCTGTGTGTCAGTTCCACCCTGATAAACATATCCCTTACTGGGCTCTGCTCGGCGATTTTGTCTCCCTGACACGTACACCCGAAGAGCTCTCTATCGTCTGCCAGGAGGATAATGTTCCTGGCGATATTGAAGCGGAGCGCGGGTGGCGCTGTGTTCAGGTGCGTGGGGCCTTTGATTTCTCGATTGCAGGCATCAATGCCTCGCTGGCAATTCCCCTGGCAGAAGCCTACATCAGTGTCCTGGCCATCGCAACGTATGCGACTGATTACCTGCTGGTCAAAGAGGAGAATGTGGAACGCGCCTTGCAGGTGCTAGAACAGGCTGGACATATCATCGAACGCTAGCTTTGGATTACGCATCCTGGCAAGCGTACGTCACTACCCTTCTAGAAACGAGAACCGAAAATCTATGGATGTGCTGACGATCTTTGGAGCATGCGCCGTGGGAGTCATGCTACTTTCTTATGCCCTCGAACATCGTGCCGCTTACTGGGTTCTAGTCTTTGCCTGTGCCTGTGCGGCCTCTTCGCTCTACGGCTGGCTGGCTGGCACCTGGCCATTTGGCGTGGTGGAAGGCATCTGGGCCATAGTCGCCTTTCGCCGCTGGTGGAACCGCAAAGGGAACACGCACTCCTCCTGAGGCCATTCCTCTGCTCCCTCCCACCTTACAACTCAACATCATGCATTGAGTCTGCAGCTGCCTCTATCTGAGATCCAAACCTCTTCAACTCAGATAAGAGATATTGCGCTTCCCTGGCTCATGTAGCCTCTTACAGAGACCAGGGCCACGCTTTTTCTCTCGCTCCATATCTCGGGGCCTTCCTAACAGAAACGTCTCAAGTCTACTTGAATCCTCCCCACTTTAGATATGGGCATTTTAAACAAATCACCGCAGCTATTTTCTAAATAAATTCTCAATAAAAAGACCTTTATACTAAATGCAAGCTCAATAAAAGATCTTTTCTCTCAAGAAAGCCTCAACAAACCGCTTATCTTTGTAAAAATTGCACAAAAACAGGCGATCGATTTGTGACAAGTTGTATCTAAGAATATAAATTAAAAGGCTCTATACTAATCCATAGAACCGATGTACATCAATGATGATATTTACAGACTCCCTCCCTGGTGGCAGCGCCCCCCACAGGCGCTAACCACGATTACTCAGCGCCGAGTACGTTCGCCATCTGCTCGCATTGAGCACATTTCTTACTCAAGTTGTCTTTCGCACGAAAGGACTTATTGCAAGATGACGAAACTTCTCCGCACTACCTGGGAGCGCTTGCGCACAAACGCAAGCAATCCAATCGTTCGTAAGAACGTCGCACTCCTCATGACTGGAAAGTTGCTAGGCCTGGCTCTTGTCCTCACCGCGATGTGGGTAATCCTGCCAACAGTGGTACACGCAACAGTCCATGGTGCTCCGACTATGACACCAGAAATAAATGCCGTGAATACGGTATGGGTACTGGTTGCTGCGTTCCTGGTCTTTGGTATGCAGGTTGGCTTTGTTATGCTTGAGGCGGGCTTCGCACGCTCTCGCGAATCGGTCAACATCCTGGTAGAAGGTATCGCTGACACCTGCATCTGTGGCATTCTCTTCTGGGCCTGGGGCTTCGCCTTTATGTTCGAGCCTGGTACGCCCTTTATCGGCACCCAGGGCTTCTTCCTTATGGGTCTCCCCTCCACCTATCTTTCGACGGGTGTGCCCCTGCTCGCCTTCTGGGTCTTCCAGTTCGCCTTCGCTGATACAGCTTCGACCATCACCTCGGGTGCGATGATCGGCCGCTGCGGCTTCTGGGGCGACATCCTCTATAGCATTGGCGTTACCGGTTTCATTTATCCGATCATTGGTCACTGGGCCTGGGGTCCTGATGGCTGGCTCGTCGGCCTCAACTTCCACGATTTCGCTGGCTCGACGGTCGTTCACAGCATTGGCGGTGCCATCTCATTAGCGGGTGCTATCGCTCTTGGTCCTCGTCTGGGTCGCATCTTCAAGCGCGATGGCGGTGGCCCACCTGCGCCACACGACCTGATCATCGGTGCTGTCGGTGGCTTGATCCTCTGGTTTGGCTGGTATGGCTTTAATCCTGGTAGCACACTCTCTGCGCTCGATGCGGTTGGCATTGGTCGCGTCGCCTTCAACACTACGCTTGCAGCCTGTAGCGGTGGCCTGGTGGCTCTCTTCTACTCCTACGCTCGTACGAAAAAATGGGACCTAGGCCTCACTGTCAACGGCTTCTTAGGAGGACTGGTCGCCATTACCTGCCCCTGCTACTGGGTTGATCCTATTGGCGCGTTCTTCATTGGAGCAATTGCCGCTCTCGTCGTAATCTGGAGCATTGATGTCCTGGAGTACCTGCGCGTCGACGACCCTATTGGCGCCGTTCCTGTCCACCTGGGGGCGGGTATCTGGGGTACACTCTCTCTCGGTCTCTTCGCGTCGGGTGCATACGGTTTGCCGACACCCACAGGTGCCGACACCAGTTCGGTTGTCACAGGTCTCTTCTACGGTGGCGGGGCCACGCAGCTGCTCGACCAGGCCATCGGCTCTGGCGCGGTGGTGGCGGCAACCATGGTCGTCTCCCTTGTCCTCATGTTTGCGCTGAAATATGTGGGCGTGCTGCGCGTCTCCAAAGCGGGTGAGATTGAGGGCCTGGACCTGCACGAGCATGGCGCGGTCGCCTATCCTGAGTATGCTCTGATGGGGCTGACACCTTCCCTGGTGGGTCCTAACGGCCATATGCCAGCATCAGAGGAATATGAACTGACCGAGGCTGTCAGTGTAGGTGAAGATTAACTTCCAATACATAATCACAGCTAAACTTCAGAGGGTCGCAAGCCCCCTGAAGTTTTTTTAATATTTGCACATGCTCCCGACCGATGCTGCAAAAACACGTGTTGGGGCCATACCACCCCTACCACTTGACCTGTATATCTCCGGGAGGTCCCTTTCTGATGCGCCCCAACATGTCATAGCCACGATCCTTCTCCTCCCACATACTCTCGATCCACCAGGTAGCTCCCGCTTCGGCATAGGACTGGGCTATCGCGCGGGCCTGTTCTGGATCATTGCCTGGAGTCTCCCCTTCGACAATATACTCCAGAGGGACGCTATCAATGCGCTGTGCCTCAATCATAGCCCGACGCTGGCGAATCTCCTCGGGGCTGCCATGCATAAGCGCACCGTCCCAATGTGCTGCCCTTCGTACCTGGCTCGCCTTCTCTCCGCCTATGACCCAGATAGGGATACGCGGCTGCTGGAGCGGTTTATGGGTTGGCCATGGAACATCCGCCGCCATTTCTGTAAGCCGATAATGATGCCCCTCATAGGTCAGATCTCGCATAGAGGTTCCCTGCCACCACAACGACAATAAATCCAGACCTTCATCTAGCATCTGCGCCCTCTTACGATTTTCCTGCAAGCCAACCTTATCTAGTTCCAGCACACCTAAGCCAGCAGCCAGAATTACACGTCCATTGGAGAGATGATCCAGCGTTGCCACCTGCGCCGCGACAGTCCAGGGATGATGCTGAGGCAAGGGAGTAAGCATAGTCCCCAGGTGTATGCGCTCAGTCTTCATCGCAATAGCAGCCAGTCTAAGCCAGGCACTCCCATAGTCATCAGGTAAAAAGATAGCATCCCAGCCTGCCACCTCTGCCTCCTGCGCCAGTTCCACGACCTGCTTGTCGTTTCCCAGTAAGACAAAGCCATACTTCATACGCGCCATAACATTCCTTTCTAAAACACATCAGACCTTTTTCCTCCAGAGAGTATAGCGCTCCCTATATGACACCCTATGTCTTGTTTGCCTTTGCGTTCCGCTGGCTGTTGCTCTACAATCTATAGAGGAGTAACAAGCACAGATATCGATTAGAAAGTCGCGAAGGAAATATTTTCATGGTTTACATAGCTCAAGCATTACAGGTTGCGCTCCCCTTTCTCTGGCTGGGATTGCTACTGGGCATCTCTTTTTTGGAGACACCACTTAAATTCCGCGCACCCGGGATTACTCAGGCCCTGGGACTTGGGATCGGACGCCTGGTCTTTACCGCTCTCAATAGAATAGAAATTCTCCTGGTAGTCATCCTGATTGGCAGCTATGCTCTGCACTTTCCCAGCCTTCTCCTGGCGCTCCTTCTTGCTCTCATCATTATCCTTGTGCTCTACCAATCAATGAGCCTGCGTCCAGTCCTCAATCGCCGCGCCGAGCAGGCGATAGCAGGCAATCCGCTCCCCACTACCCATCACCACAAAGCTTTTATTCTCGTCGAAAGTCTTAAGGCTCTTATCCTACTAGCGCTTGGTTGGCTCGCTCTCCTCGCCTATATGAAATAGTACGGCTAGCAGACCCGGAAGAACCAGTAGCCACTCATCATTACCACTATATTGACGTCTTTGTTAGGGTGTGCTAATATCTTATTAGAGCAGTCGGAAATATGATCATTTACCAGAGATGGATCAGAGTTTGGTTTGGCCGGGCGTATCATCCCGATTGAGAATCAGTCAAAGGAGCCAGAGGCATGAAGCTCATGCATAATGAAAAGTCTTGTACCCTGTGCAACGCATCACTAGGTTGGTGGAACACTCAGTCCTGCGTCAAGTGCGGGCATACCATTTGCAACCGTCACGCATGCAAAATGCGCCGTCCACATAGTTCGGTTCTGTTCTCCTATTGCCCACACTGCTCACCTAAAACGCAGACCACACCACATACGCATACAGTGACACCCCTTGAGGTGGAGACGCTCCGCTATTCGCACGCCTAAGGCTCCTTGGGCCGCTCACCCAAAACATAACTTAACAAGACAAAGCCCTAATAGGCCAGACGCACTATCAGGGCTTTGTCTCGCTCCAGAGTAACTACTTGCCCACGTGTATAAGCTCGTGCAGACGCGCAGCAGCTTGATCACGCGAGAGATTGTTGGCCAGCAAGGCATCCAGGATCGCTTCAATCGCCGCGTCTTGCGACAAAGCAGGCTGCTCCTCATGACCTTCTTCCGATACTACACCCGTGGGTTGCTGAACTACTACAGAAGAGGGCTTCTCCTCATGTGGCACCTCGCTCCCTTTGAAGAGATGCTCACGAAGCGCGGTTGGCAGATAGATACCCACCAGGACGCCGCCAACCAGGAAGGCACTAAGTCCTCCCTGCGCCGCCAGCTGCCAGTTCGACACAGCTGAACCAAGCAGTGTGGTAACACCGGTATACAATACCACTGCCAGGCCAATCGCACCCGCCAGGACGCCTGCTCCCAGAAGGGTGAGCACATACCCACGACGCGGTCCCGCTACCAGTTCGCCATCCCGTTTATATACTCTGCGCACATACCAGTCTACCAACACATAGCAGGCCCCGCAGAGCACCAATGCCCAGGACTCAAACCACGCCTGGTGATCTACCAGCACTCCATTGGTTGGGAACACTATCTCCAGCTCATTAAAGAGTAATCTCCCTAGCCCCCACCAGAACGCACCCGCCAGGACGGCCCCTACAATTGCCAGCATGGTCAGGCGCAATACTTCCAAACGCGTCAATTCCTGGCGTATGCTACTGTTCAATGACCAGACATAGATGCCAATGAGAAGCACCCCCAACACCAGGGGCGAGAAGAAATCATATGTTCCCTGATATCCCAGAATCTGCGCCAGGTGGACAGTATCTCTATACCCCAGGTGAAGCAGCACAACAATCGCCAGAAAACATCCTCGCAGCAGGAAGGCCACACCATAGGCCAGGCCCAGGCCATGAAAGATCAAACGTGTCGCCATGGATCGATCCTGACGTGCCATCCAACTGTAAAAAATCCAGCTTCCCGCGACCCAGAGCAAGGAGATCAGTAGCCAGAAGGGGTTGGCAGGATTGCAGGAGGAATTCATATCACACTGGGCAGCACCACCAAAGAAAAGCGTATCGATCACCTCTCTGATCGCAGGCACAAACACGAAGAAGGCCGTCACAGTGAACAATAAAACGAGTTGCACACCGAAGATGTGGATGCGTTGAAAGACAAGCGCGAGTCCCGTAGGCTCACCAGTGCGTCGACGCTCAAGATGTACCAGGCAGGCTAGAAGCAAGAAGGAGAGAGCTGACGACCAGATGAAGATGACACCGCTATAGTAGGTCGACGCCAACGACGAGAGTGCCGCGCCCAGCAATGGCACACCAAAGGCAACGCTTATCCCTTCGGTTGTGTTCAAGAAGAAGGAACGGATAGCGCTGTGTGCTGCCTGAGGTTCTTGCCGGAGATCACGGCATATGAGCCAGTAGTGCAGGCCACCTAAGAGGCCTGCAATGAGAAATGCCACACAGGCATAGCTCACAGCCTGCACGAATTGCGCCTGTGCCGGTATACTCTGATATGTGCCACGCAGGGGCGTAAACGCGAGGCCTGTCGAGAGCAGCGAGCCAAAGGCGGTAATCGCAAAAATCAATAATGCCGTGGCAACCGCATATAAGTAGAAACGATAGAGGCTTCGAGCCATTACGAGCCCTCCTGTCCAAAGGTTATTGCAAACGCGGCCATATCTAGATTAATAGTTAGATGCATTAACCTATGGCCTCTCCTTATCAATACTTACCACTCTACGCCTCTTAGCATACAGCCTGGCAGAACAAGAGGGATGGGTCAAATGCCCTATTTTTCGCCCGAGAGGGTCGCGTTTTCTCCGACAGCATCCATATGGGCCTGCGCCACGGGCCTGGTATGGGAAACCAGATGCATCCACGCCATAACCTTCTTTAGCAGGTAAAAACTTCCCTCAACCGCGGGTCCGATGCCCAGGGCAAAGATGAGTGTGCCAATACCCACGGTGCCGCCCAGCAGGAACCCTATCACCAGCACACACACCTCGATAGAGGTACGCACAATCGCCACGCGCAGCCCGGTGAGGGTGTGCAGGCGCATCATTAAGCCATCGCGAGGTCCCGTGCCCAGACGGGGTGTAATGTAGAAGGCCGTTCCCAGGCCAATGACGCCTACGCCAAGTGCATTGCAGAGCAAGCGCCAGAACAGCGCCAGGTGTCCTATATCTGGAATAACATTGAAGCGCAAAAGCAGGTCCACAAAGGTTCCGATAAGGAACATATTCAAGATGGTCCCTACGCCGGGATAGACCTTGAGCGCCAGCGTCAACACAATCAAAGCCGCGCCAACCACGATATTGGCCATACCAAAGGAGAGCGGAGTATTCCGGCTAATACCCTGGTGAAAGACATCCCAGGGGTCTAGTCCCACACCAGAGCGATAGGTCAGTACGATGCCAAGCGCGTAGAGGAATAAGCCAGCGATAACCACCAGCAAACGCAAAAAATACTTCCATGAAAAGAGAGAGCGCCAGAAGATATGCCGCATGTAGTATCCATTCTTCTATATATTCTACTCAGGACTTCTCGCCACCTTGTGGCTCGTTTGAGTATATATGATGGAGTGAGGAAAATGCCGCAGGCATTTTCCTCACTCCATCATATGCTCCTACAGAAAGCGTATAGTATGTCCAGCTGCGGTACAACAGCCAATATACAGAACATAGTGCCAACCAATAGGAAGCCCAGGCCATAAAAAAAGGGGACCCTGCGCTCAATTGAGCGCAGGGTCCCTGGTACGGACTGACAGGGCAGTCACTTAGTCGTTGGAGAGATTGAGCCGCCAGGCGCTGCGCCCATGTGTGGCCGCATAGAGCACGCGTCCGGACTCGGAGATGGTCAGGCTATAGACAGCCACCATCGGCAAACCCTTAGCGGCGGTGCGCCAGTGCGAGCTACCCTTGCGCAGGACATCGACACCAAAGTCGGTCGCGACATAAAGGTTGCCGGTCACGCTGTCATAGGCAACGTTCGTGATAGGCTGATCGCCCAGGTTAGCGCTGATATCCTTCCACGACGCTTTGCCCGTCGCGGGATTGTAATGGACATCGAACACATGACCTGTCGTATTGGGAGTATACGCGTCATACCCCGAGAAGGAGATGTAGGCGTGATACTTATCCTTCGGATCAACCGCGATACCGCTGATAAAGCGATTGGGCTGTGCCGAGGTATCGATACGTGTATAGGTCACGTTAGCGGCGGGAGCATTGGCGTTGGTCGAGATGAAGAGACGGCCACGGCGTGTCGCCGCCCAGAGCGTCCCCGTATCACTCGGCGCACGCTTAAGGGCTACCACATAGCTACCGCCCTTATCTGTGCCAAAGGTGGAGTCTACCAGGTTGGGACCCAGGGGGACCCAGTCGCCACACTGTACCGTGAAGTCTCCTGTGATCTCGTTGCAGTGCTGATCCATGTACGCCTGGGGACCACCACTATCCTGCGTGCGCCACACGTGCTCCAGGCCGACAAACATCGTCTGGCTCACCTTGGGATCGCCAATCAGAGGCACATAGAACGAGGCCGCCTCTCCACTCGCGAAGAGCGGGTCCGCCCAGTAGTCCCAACCATTGGGATCGTTGCCACGGAAGTTGACGTCGCCATTTGGACCATAGTAGGTGTGCATACGAATAGTGGGGTTGCCAGCGTCAATAACCGAGTTGCCACCATCGCCGCCCACGGTCTGTGTCCAGACGGAGAGGTTTGATGGCGTGCTGGCAAAGGTGCCGTTATCCTGAGTACCACCAATCAGGTCATGCTTGGGATCCTTCGGGTTGACCGACAAGCTCTGGAACTGAAGGGTTGAGAGACCATCGTTGAGACTGTAAATGCGCGTTGGAATCGCCTTCAGCCATGCCTGACAATCCGTCAGATCAGTCCCCGAGATGCCGCGATTCGCGCAATCGCTGGAGGTATCCGCGAACTGCCCACTTGTACGTACAATACCACCATCCGAACCCAGGAAGGCAATATCGGGATTGCTGGGTGCGAAGGCGATGACGTGCTGGTCGGGATGCATACCCAGAGGAGGATTCTGGGTATCATTGGTCATATCGGTAAAGCTAACACCAGCGTTGGTGGAGCGCTGAACCGCGCGACCATTGGAAGGCGGGGTCGTGGTAAAGATCTCGTCATACTGCATCTGCCCGCCAATCCAGACGGTATCTGGATGTCCGGCAGGAGATTCTACTGGCATGTCATAGGTACACTGTCCACCACAATAGTTGTACGACGAGTAGCCAGGAGTGCCGGGAGTCTGACTTGAGAGATCAAGCCAGCCCGGATTGGCTGTACCATTCGTCAAAGTGCTGGCTGGCACATTCGCATCATCGACGCGGTATAGCTGTGCAGCAGAGCTGCCGCTATCGCCAACATAGATGCGCAGTTTATTTCCATTGGGGGCCAGCGCGAACTCGGTACGCGAGAGTGAGCTATTGGCAACTGTGCCCTGACCAGCGGAGGCAAAGACCTGCTCAAACGAGCCGTTATTACTACGATACACGCCATAATCAAAGACGGAGAAGTAGACCTGCGTCGTTGCACCCTGGTGATAGAAGAGCACTTTGCTTACACCACCACGGAAGAAGTCATTGCCATTTGGAGAAGAAGGATCGACGGTATCGCTCTCTTTGCTAAAGACCAGTTTAAAGGTCTTACCGCCATCGAGCGACTCGTACAGGCCAACGACTGGCGCGTGGGGAGGCGTAAAACGTCCACCATTGACCGCGGACGAGCCGTGGCGCGCAACCGCCGTACCAATGTAGATATGTTTGGCGTTCGTGGGATCAACGGCGACCGAGCTAATTGCGCGATCCTTGGCTGCCGGGACGCTGCCCTCAACCAGTTTCCAATGCTTGCCATAATCGGTTGACTTGAAGAGACCAACGCCTGCCTCGGAGTCGCTTGAGCCGTTCTGCTCGCCCGTGCCAGCATACAGCGTCCGTCCCGAGTGATCATTGGGATCAAGCACAATCGATCCAATCGCGTTGGAGGAGAGGCCATCCGAAGAATAGGTCCAATTGGGTTTCGCAGCCAGACCATTCTCAGTCGACCAGATGCCGCCACCAGCCGCGCCAACCCAGACACGACAGAGCGTAGCATTACAGTCGTTGGCCACTAAAATAACATTCATGCGGCCAGATGTAACGGTAGCACGCCCGGTGTAGGTAGCCTGAGGTGCAACCTGGGGAGTGCTAGGACCCACAAGCTGCCAGTCACCGTTACTGTTTGACTTGATGTTGGCTGGCATCGCCTGCTGGGTAACAGCAAGATGGGCATTATAGGCAGTGTTGACACGCGTATAATCGATGTACGTTCGTGGATAGGCACGATCATCATACTGTTGTGCCGCCGCCTCCGCTTGCCCCTCAGGACCGTCCTCATACAGGGCATCTCCATCGGGATTGTTATAGAGGAAGTGATTGTAATGTGGCTGCACTGGCCTGGCATATGCGGCAGTTGTGCTAAAAAGCATAAGTGCGGCACAAATGCTCGCGATGACATAGCGCCGCCATACGTGGGAGCGAGACATACGCGAAAAACCTCCTTGCTTTTGCGAGGACACGACTGATAGCACAGATTATTTAATCAGAAATCAGTCAAGTATCTCAGCACGATAAGAACACAGTCTTATCAACTGGATACATCGCGGGCCATACCCTACTACCCCATGCACTCTCCAGGCATACACGGTCCTGGCACATAGCTGTCTCAAAAATCATGTGCATGTCCGTATATGCTTTTGTTAAGTTGTACGTATAGTAGAAGGGAACCAGGCCCTCCCCAGAGCCGTGTGTGATGAACTGCATCCTATGCAGTGTGAAGGGAGCAGGGAAATGCCATGTAAGCACATCAATAATAGCAAAAATGGCAGAAATGCTTTTGTTGCTTACATGTTTATAAGCATACCGTTAAGTTTGAACAATGTCAATATATATGCAAGAACATGTTTTCAAGCGATTGCAAAGTTCTGTGAATAAACCTGCGTTCCGCCACCAATCGTATCTGGATCTGGAGCTGGATGATAGGCCAGAACGACACGATATGTTCCCACAGTCCATATACCCGGCGTTGTTGCGGGCTGCATGCCTGGAAATCTGGGTTTAAGCACAATGAACTTGCTCGACTGGGCTGTGATCGCAACCATACTTGTTGCGGAGAAAGAACCACAGAGACGTTGGACCTGCCAGCCCGCGCTGGTCTGGCGCTCAAGTTGGATAATCGTGCAACTGGAGGGATTGATCGCGGCAAAGATGCTTTGCGCAGAACGATTGGAGATCGTTATCGTTATCGCCTCCTGTCTCGCATAGGATGTCTTACTGACAATAACCTCCACAGAGGTGGAAGCGCCAGGCGTCTTCTGCGAAGGCACCGGCGTTGGGGCACCAGGAGTAGCAGTTTTTTCGGGGGGAGTTGGAGTCTCCCCTGGAGTGGCGCTTGAACCAAAACCTGGCTGAGTGCCACTCCCGCAAGCAGCCATACCTAATGGCAACACGCAAAGCAAACACAAAGAGAAGAACACAAATGTACGACGCATACTATGCACCTCCTTCGCAGATACAACGAAGCGGAGCCAGAAAAGTTCCAGGGCCCAAAACGTCATGCGCTGCTAACGCAGCGCATGACGTTTTGGGCCTCAAGCTGCGCTAGCGGTGTATACTACCCTCCCATTGCTCATGCAATGCCTCAAAGGCTGGAGCAACCTGCACCGCGAAATCATCCCAGTTGCACTCGATCGAGATACGATGATCATAGCCAGCCTGGTGAAGCACCCGAAAATAGGGACGCAGGTCCTCGCCATGGCGCCCCGGGGCCGAGCGTCCCGTATGTTCTGCCACATGCACGTGTGCAAGATTCCGCGCAACCGGGATAAGGGTCTCAGGAGCCTCATCATTACAGGCCATATGATACGTATCTGCCAGCAAGCGCACATGCGATGCGTTCAGACTTGCGACAAAGGCCCCCGTTTCACTGACCGTATTGAAGATATTGCTCTCCTCATAGCGCAGAGGTTCCAGCACAAGCTCGACCCCATACCTGCTAGCCCAGATATTCCAGCGCTCCAGGTACACTCCAAGCTGTGACAGGGCCTCATTATGCGCATAACCTTCTGGACAGGCACGCGCCCCGCCACTGCCAAAGACAATCAAACGAATACCGGCCTCCGCCGCTCGTTGGAGGGCTGTTTGCACATAGCGCTCAATGCGTGAGCGATCTACAGGTCGCGCGGGAGTAGCGATCAACGCCAGGTCTCCGGGCAGGAAAACATTAGCTGTCTCAACAGGAACGGGCAAAGTGCGTGCAAACTGTAGCTGCTCCAGAAAAACTTCTCTGGGCGCCTCTGGCACTAGAAAACGCTGCACACTCTCCTCAAGATAATCAAAGGGAATCGTTTTGAGTGCGGCAACCTCGCGCATGGATGCACAGATACCAAACCTCATCGTGAAGTCTCCTCGCTTCCTGCCTACTATACGCTCTTATATACCAGTCTTGCCCTATTATACGTTATTCCTCTGTAGAAACTTCGATCACGATAGCCTCCAGGGAACCTTCCTCAGTTCAGGCGGAGTGATCGATCTTCGCAGGCCAGAGTACGGCATCGCCCACCTGGATCTCGCGTTCCTCTCCTCCGGGGCTAGCTTTTCCCCAACCCCCACCACCTGGGGAGGCAATGGCCAGGCGATCTCCTGGGGACGCACGGAAATGGACCTTCCCCGGCAAAAGCTTCTCCTGCCCCTCGTGAACAAGGCGATTCTCGCCACGCTGACCCGGCTCTCCACCTTGCAGGCCATAGGGGGCGAAGCGCCGCCGCTCAGTGAGTAGCGTGACATCGGTGGGTACCTCAAAGGTAATCTCACGCACAAGGCCATCACCACCATGATGCTTACCCTGGCCACCCGAGCCTGCGCGCAGCTCATAGCGACTGATACGCATGGGATAGGCGTATTCAAAGGCCTCGACCGGCGTATTGAGCGTGTTGCTCATGTGCACATGCGCGCCCGAGAGACCATCCTGATCAGGATGTGCCCCCATACCTCCGCCCATCGTCTCATAGTAGGCAAAGGGCTGGCCTGTTCGTGGATCAATCCCTCCAGCGGTAATATTGTTCATTGTACCCTGCCCGGCGGCAGGGATAGCCTCCGGTAGCGCCTGGGCCAGCGCACCAAAGATGGTATCGGTAATACGTTGCGAGGTCTCAACGTTTCCCTGGGCCACCCCAGCCGGAGGACGTGCATTGACCACCGTTCCAGCGGGCGCGATAACCGTCACTGGGGCAAATGTCCCGTGATTCATGGGAGCATCTTCGGGCATCAGGCAGCGCACGGTATAGTAGGCCGCCGACTTCGCCACCGCCGCCACGGTATTGATATTCCCACGCACCTGCGAGCTACTTTCTGAGAAATCGACCGTCATAGCTTCGCCGCTAACGGTCACGCTCACCGCTATTTTCACTGACTCCTCGCCGATGCCGTCATCATCGAGATAATCCTCGAAGCGATAAGTCCCATCGGGCATATTCGCGATGGTCGCGCAGGTAATGCGCCGGGCATAGGCGATTAGCTCCTCGATATGCGCTTGCAGCGTGGGCAGACTCCAACGCGCAACCATTTCCTCCATGCGGCGAACGGCGGTACGATTGGCCGCCACCTGAGCCGCCAGGTCGCCTCTGCGCTCAGCAGGCGTACGCACATTGCGCAAGAGCAACGAGAGCAGAGGCTGATTGGGCTGCCCTGCCTCCCACAACTTGACCGGAGGAATAATGATCCCCTCCTGGTAGATCTCGCTAGCAAGTGGCATGGAGCCTGCGGAGATGCCGCCTACATCTGAGTGATGCGCCCGGTTGGCAGCGAAGCCAATTAAACATGGCGCGTTCTGAATTTCGGCATAAATGGGTGTGATCAGGGTAATATCGGGCAGGTGGGAACCACCCAGGAAGGGATCGTTGAGCGCAATAATGTCGCCTGGGGCGAAATGGTCGAAGGTCGTGAGCGCAGTCGCAACCGAGTCGGGCATGGCCCCAAGATGCACGGGAATGTGAGCCGCCTGGGCGATCAAACGCCCCTGCACATCGAAAAGCGCGCAGGAGAAGTCGCGCCGCTCCTTGATATTGGGTGAATAACTGCTAAGCATCAAGACGGTTCCCATCTCCTCCGCGATGGCGGTCAGAGCGCTGCGAAAGATCTCCAGGCTGATGGGTGTTACCTTGCGTGACTCAATCATGCGGATTCACCCTCCTCTACGTGCTCAAACACCAGGTTGTTGACGGCATCAACAGAGCCGCGCCAGTTAGGTGGTAGCACGGTGGTTGTATCATATTGCACAATAATCGCCGGACCTTGCAACACGCCTCCCACCGGCAGTGAAGCGCGCTCGTATACCGGCACCTCGTACGCGAGCGCCTCGCCCATCGCGCCCGTGAAAAGAGCCTTGCGCCGGGCAAACGGACGCACATCCACCTGCTCCTCAGCCTCTCTGCGCTCATAGGCGGGCTTATCACCTACCCCACGCGCCTTGAGGCGTACGTTTACAACCTGCACTCGCTCATGACTATCGCTATACCCAAAGCGCTGCTCGTGCATGCGATGGAAGTCCAGCACTGCCTGCACCACATCATACCCATAGGGGATGAGCAGTTCATAGGCCTGCCCAACATAACGCAGGTCCAGGTAGCGCTCGATTCGTATATCTTCAGGGGCGATACCCTCATGCGCTAAATCCTCGCGTCCCTGTTGCTCCAACTCACCCAGGACCGTGGTCGCAACTTCCTGAGCCTCTTCAGCGGGAAGCATGATTGTGCGTACATAGTCCTTTAATGTATCCGCAACCAGGGTTCCAAGCGCCGAGAGCACGCCGGGGACAGTAGGAATCAGCACACGCGGAATACGCAGGGCGTCCGCCAGTTCACAGGCATGGAGTGGTCCCGCGCCACCAAAGGCCACCAGGACAAAATCGCGTGGATCACACCCACGCTCCACTGAAATAACACGTATGGCCGCCTCCATATTGGCGTTCACAACACGGATGATACCCAGAGCAGCCTCTTCAACTGATCCCCCCAGCCGCTCCGCAGTGACCTGCATTGCCTGCTGAGCAGCCTGTGCATCCAATTTCATTGTTCCTCCGAGAAAGGCCTCGGGTATCAAGCGCCCAAGCACGACATGAGCATCAGTGACCGTGGCGGCACTTCCTCCGCGCCCATAGGCGGCAGGCCCGGGATTCGCCCCCGCTGAGATTGGGCCTACACGCAACGCCCCACCCGTATCAAACCAGCCAATGCTGCCGCCGCCCGCACCCACAGTGTGAATATCGATCATCGGCAGACGGGTCGGATAGCCTCCAATCATGCCATTGGTCGTCTCGGTCGCGATCCCATTGATCAGGGCCACGTCGGTCGAGGTCCCGCCAATATCGAAGGAAATAGTTTGCGTGAATCCCGAGGCCTGCGCCACAAAGGCGGCCCCAACGACGCCAGCGGCGGGTCCCGAAAGCAGGGTTCTGGCTGCTTCGCTCCGCGCCATCGCGCTTGAAATCGAGCCACCATTAGATTGCATAATGCGCAATGTGGTATGCGAGGGCAGTTCCTGCTCCAGGCGCTCCAGATAGCGCGTGATCAAGGGGCCGATATAGGCGTTCAAAACGGTGGTACTCGTGCGCTCATATTCGCGAAACTCGGGCAAAACGCTTGAGGAGGCTGACACATAGAATCCTGCCTCACGCGCCCGCGCCGCCACACGCCGCTCATGCTCAGGATTGGCGAAGCTAAAGAGGAGAGAGATCGCCACAGCCTCCACGCCAGCAGATTGTAAGGCGTCAAGCGCGCGCTCCAACGAGGCTTCATCCAGCGCGATAAGCACCTCCCCTCGCTCATTTAAGCGTTCTTTGACTTCTATGCGTCGTTCACGAGGCATCAGGGGAGGGATCTTTTGCGAGCGCAGGCTATACAGCTTAGGACGCGTTTGCCGGCCGATCTCCAGGACATCACGGAAACCCGCTGTCGTGATCAAGCCTGTGGGTACACCCTTCTGCTCTAGAACGGCATTTGTCGCCACAGTCGACCCATGCACCAGGACCTCGATATCCTCTAGAATACCCAGTTCGCGCAATCCCTGAAGAATGGCTCGCGAGGGATCCTCGGGCGTCGAAAGCACTTTATGAACTTTGAAGCCGCCATCACGCAAGAGCACAATGTCGGTAAATGTCCCCCCCGTATCAACCCCGACCAGCAAGTGTGTCATGTATGCAAACTCCTTAGCAGGTAGCTAGAGTACCGCAAATCTTACATCTAGCATATAACAAAGAAGCATCACTCACCAAAAACACAAACGAAGAGGGCCGATACATATTCAGCCCTCTTTGCTTTGGCATGGTAGAACAGACGCTAGAAAAATGGATGGGGATATGGATTTATCTCGTCCTCTGTTAGCGGGTGACTCTGATAGCCAAGCGTATATGGGAGTTGCTGCAAACGCTCAAACCCGGTAATGCGGCGATTAGACTGCCCAAAGGTCATGGGAAGCATCCCAGGCATGAGCACTTTCACACAGTGTAGGCCACAAGCACTGTGTTCTGGCGAGGTCTGGTCGACGACCATAATATCAATACCACGCTTGAGATAGTAGCTAGTGAGTGATTCTAGGTCTTCGCGCAAGTCCAGGCACTCTGACGGTTGCGCATAAAAATCACGAAATCCCTCCTGGAAGGTTTGCTGGCGTGGCGTGTGATAGAGAAAGTCTAACCGCTCAAAGGCCTCCGGAAGGTAGTATACCAGTGGGTGCTGATCCATGTTACGCACCAGATTCGAATCCGCGAGCAGCTTCAGGGCCTCGGCTCTGTTATGTTGATTCAACCGGCGCGGAAAAGCCAGGAACATGGCAAACTCGCGCAGTGCTTTTAACATGGCTTGCTCAGGATGAGGATGCGAACCAGCCGCGACAAAGGCCTTTGGCATCTCGTCTCGATTTTGTTCATCGACGCATAACAAGCAGACGCAGGGAACCGTGTGATCCAGGGTGATATTAAAAGCGCGGATCGTATACCCTGAATGATACTCAAGGTGTTCAATAAGCAAACGAATCGTAGGATCATCAAGCGAGCGCAGATCCAGGCGCGGCACCTGGAGCCGAGCATACCACGTGAGTAAGAAAGCATCGCGCTCAGCTACTTCGAGCATGCCATGGAAGATCGCCTCTTCCTGGCAATTCCCAAGCGCACAACCATTAGATATTTCGAAGGCAAAAACTGGATTGTCTTTGCTTGCGGGAACACTATAATAAGCGCAGTGTTCTGGGATGAGGAGAGGGGCTTGCCTCTGGAAGGAATACCCCCACACCCAACGGCATAACAGATCATGATGATATGGGATCAATTGACGACAGGCGTGAGTCTGCCTATGCTGCTCGTATTGTTCCGAAGTATGCAGTCCCAGGATAGTGGGATCAAGCACCGGTTGCCCGTCTCGGACGAGCTGGTTGTAGCTCGCTTGCACTGTGGTGCGTTTCCCTCTGGGACGCGAGCCAGCATAACGCTCAATGGCCTCCAGCACAGAAACCACCTTACTTTGTTCGGGACGCAGCGTACAGCCAGTGCCAGTCATTGTCTCCCCAGCCGAGAAGAGATGCGATGAGGCTGTCGGCAAAAGATTTGCATTCTCTACGACAAGCGTAGAGATCAGCCCCGTCTGCGGTTCAACGTACGTTGAGAGGATCTGTTCGGGTGTGGCTGCTGGCTGACTGATACGGTAGGAAAACACATCCGCCTTAGGCCGCGATTGGAGCTCAATGACTGCCTGATCAGCTTCATCTCTGGGAAGCTGTCCACAGTCAGGACAGGCAGGAAATGGAAGGAACGCATGACTGCAGCACTCTAGCGTTGCCAGTGAGAGAGTGAACAGAGCACTCTCCGTCTGAAGTTGGCCTGATCGCTGCAAATACATGGCAACTTCCCTGCTGGCAAGCGCTGCCAATGTCTCCAGACTGAAGGATGAGAGCCAGGGCTGTGAGGCGACTGGTTCTCGCTCATGAGAGAGATACTGGTGCAGAAGCTCACGATCACCCTCAAAGGACGCGGCCCCTAATTTACGTAGCTCGGCACAGCTTACGCATCCCTGCTTGTGGGGAACAACACAGGGTCCAAGCACACCTTCATCAAATTGCGTATACACAGGAAGCAGCGCTACATCAGCTTGCAGACAACGCCGATTGAGCGCCCGGAGCGTTCTGGGCGCCCAGGTATCGCTGCAGTACACAATGATGCTACACGCTGCCAATTGCTGGGAAGAACTCTCTGTCGCCAAAGGCATGATTTGATATGTGTTCTCAAGATGACGTTTCACCTGCTGGTGGATGAGTCCCTGCCCAATAAGCCCAATCGAGTAGTTCTGCTTCTCACTCATGAGATTATCCCTCCTCCTGCGACGCTCTTCCGCTCAAAAGCACACGCACAATATATGGCAATACCTGAATCAGGGACGAATCATGATCCAACAGCACAACAAACGCTTGCAAATCATTCTTCTGCAATTGCTGTAATAACCACTCACTCCTGGCTGGCCATGCACCTGGCAATGCGTAATCTGGCACAAGCACCTGATCACCGCGTAGATTGACAGCAAAATCTGGGACAGGACTTAGCGCGTATGCAGGCTGTTGAAAGTGGATGGCCTGATACTGCTGCAATGCTTGTTCCAGTCCCCTGTTCAAGGCCAGGGCGCTATCGCAATGTGTGCTGTATGTAATAGCCTTCTCACCGGCACATACAGCAAAGGTTGGAACACCTAACGGGCCAGTGATATCGTAAGCGGTGATCTGCTCACCCGCTGCTTTGAGCTGGCGATAGAGGTAGGCCCCTGCTGGAGTTGAGCATGCCCTCTCAAGGTCAATCTGGGGATATGGCTGCTGGACGGTCTTCAATCGGGCGACTGTGAGATAGCAACACCAATCCAACAGTGCCTGGCAGATCGCTTCCTCCCAGGTCATTCCGGACCCAATTCCTCGCTCATGCTCGCAGGAAGAAGAGAAAACAGAGATCGCTGGCACAAGCACGGGCTGTTGCGTCTGCAAATCCAGCGCCCAGGTCCACATCTCACCTTCTGAAGAGGACGCATTTAGAGCAAACAATTGCTCGGATGCAATAGTAGGCAAAGCCGCTTGTTGTACCGCTTCAAAAGAAAGCAATCGTCGTTGGTCTACACAATTGGCCGCATAGCGCTCACAGGCTTTTTGTGCTACACGCGTTCTCGCGCCTCTTGTATCAATGCTTGCAGCAACAACGCTGAGGGTTTCCGGGTGATCTTCCCTGGATAGGAAATGAGATATCTTGACCTTATACACCGCGAGAGGCAACCTCACAAAGTGACTGTTCTCAACCGCTGTAAAGAGTCCCACGCGCGCATCAACACAATGAGCAAATTTTTCCAGGAAGCGGTCCGGATCAACTGGCTCCTGCTGCTGCACGCTATGCATCTGCTCCAGGAACTGCGATGCGGTTTGGGCAGTAGTATGTTGACAGGCCTGACAATGAGGGTGCGGCAGAAAGGTGTGGCTCTCACTCAGAAACGTTTGAGTGTGAAGTGCGCTTATCTTTCCGCCAGTTTCCGTAGGGCCAGCTTGCGTAAAATGCCGAAATACGTCAAAGAGAAGTCGATTGGCAAGTATGCTAGATCCCTGCGCGACGGCAAGTTGGCTACTAGAGGGCAGTGGCAGATCGCGAAATTCATAGTGTGCAGGCTGGTCTGCATCAGCCAGATTAGCTTGCAGGCGTCGCCATGCGCATTCCCAGCAGACATTAGTCTCTGGACATACCAGCGGGCCAATCCAGGCATGATCATCAACCGTGATGGCCTGGAGCAGCGTTTTCCCCTCCTCAATGCACAGCCTGTTTAAGAGCTGCGCGCGTGCTAGCATGGGGCTTTGTGCAATGTGAAGAATGGCGTCATAAGCCTGGATAGTATGGCGCACCTCCGCCTCGTTAGCCCATGGGAGAGGATCGATCACATGCACATCTTCTGCCGAAGCATCACTTGCACACAAAGCCAGCGCTTCCTGGCGGAAAAGCTCGTCTTCTGATGTCGCGATTGCGCTAACGTTCTTTATGCCACATTGGCGGCTTGCCTGGATGAGCGAAACACAAGCAGGCCCATCACCGACAAGCAGAAAATGCTTATCACGAAATGCTTCAAAACGGTGGGCGGCCGACGTTTGAAACGACTCAATGAAAGCAATGTTTGAGGCGTAGCTTTCTTGCTCTAGCGGGTGAAGCGTATGTGTTTGATCCTGGCTGCTATCAGTAAGAAAATGATGGGCTAACAATTTCTCGATCAGATTCGTCACCATCCGTTTTCTATCTGCATCCAGGCCTTCTGTTATTTCTTCAAGTGTCAGGTTGCTATTGAGATGGGGAATGAGTTGTTGTAAGAGCAGATATAAGCTTTTTCCTTTCAGAATGAGGCGGTTATTGTTTCCACGTAAATAGACGCCATCAGGCAGAGGGACACAGTAAGTATCTGCCTTCCAGGTTGGCTGCATATTTCGCATTGACATAGATTTCATTCCCCTTTGTGGGTGTCCTTGTTCAGGATCTTAACGATCCTGAACAAGGACTGAAAAGCATCCCATTTCTAGAGAGAAAGTTATCTCAACAGTGCTCTGCTACCTGATATATACAGAGCCAGCTAACTTTCCCTGTTGTGGTCAGGCAAGTTTAGCCCCAGCCGCCACAGCTTCCGCAACTCCAGCCTCCACAGCTTCCGCAACTCCAGCCTCCACAGCTGCCACAACTCCAGCCACAGCTGCCACAACTGCCACAGCTGCCACAACTGCCACAACTTCCACAACTTCCACAGCTTCCACAACTTCCGCAGCTGCCGCAGCTGCCACAACTTCCACAACTGCCACAACTGCCACAGCTCCAGCCACAGCTGCCACAACTCCAGCCTCCACAACTTCCACAGCTCCAGCCACAGCTGCCACAACTCCAGCCTCCACAACTTCCACAACTCCAGCCTCCACAACTCCAGCCACAGCCGCAGCCATGGCAACCACAGCCATGGCAACCACAGCCGGCACCCTGAATACGACCAATTCCAGGAACCTCAACCTCTTCCAGATTTTCATCTGTCAGATCTATAAAATCCACAAGCTGTTCGGAAAGCTTTTTCTCTCTCGCCAGACTGTTGTTATTAGTCGGTTTCATAGTTTGTTTTCCTTCCTGCTTGGAGCTTGTAAGTGCCCGTTAGTTCGCTCAAAGGTTCCCTGCGGAAAGCTTTCTCTCTCGCGCCTAACTATCGTTATTAGTTGGTTTCATAGTTTGTTTTCCTTCCTACTTGGAGTTTGTAAGTACCTGTTAGTTCGCTCAAAGGTTCCCTGCGCTAACTTCCGCGACTAGGCATCCATAAGTCGCTTACAAGAAAAGTATGGTTATACCTACCAAATCGATTGATTCGCATTTATTTTTGGATTCACAAAGGGGGGTTACGCCAGCAAACGTGTTCTAATACTTCAAAATCAGCTCTCGAATCGCGAAATTGCTGTCGTAACGCGCCTCCCTGGCGATCCAGTCAGGCAGCAGATGCTGGGAGAGGAGAAGTTGAATGGCTCGCCGGCGGCAAGAGGTACATAGTGTGCCATGCAAAGGCATGAGTATTCATGGTACAATAGAAGATGCGACAGTCCCAGGTTAGCTTATACCATTTTTTAGGTGGCAACGAAAGGGAAAATAGCGACATCTTTTGTACTGTTGTTTCCTATACATTTCGTAGAACGCTCGTATAACTTCTTAGCAAGCATGTTGTGGATGAGGAAGGTAGGGTGCGTGTGGAGCCGAAAACCAACAGTCAATTGTATGCCTCTGGAGAACAAGCAGCAGGGAAGCACCAATCGATGGAACTAGTACCAACTATGCAACTAGAGCCGATCCTGGAGCATCTCTCCAGTGGGGTCGCACTGCTTGATGCCCATACCCTGGATATTCGCTATGCCAATTCCTACCTGCGCACGCTGATGAGCGAGCCATGGAGCAGCTATCAGGAGGTGCGTGGACGACATATACGCGAGATTCTCCCCACAGAAGTCTTTGCGGCGGCCCTACCACGTCTGCAAGAGGTCGCCAATACCCATCACGCTCTGCGCTACACCGAGGTCCCTTATGAGGGCCTGCTAGAGACGCGTGGACGGACCTACTGGCAGGTGGGTTTAGAGTATGTGCGCGTGTCCTATGATGGGCAGGAGGCGCGGCCAATGCTCCTGATCACGCTCGAGGATGTGACGGAGCAGGTACGCTCTCGCCTGCATTTGAACGCGATTCATAACATCTCGGCGGTCATCGCTGGCCCCACGGGCCTCCCCCAGGTGCTTGATGGCATCCTGCAAGCCTTGAACGAGATGATCGGCGCCAAGCGCTGCGCGATTCTGCTCACCGAGCAGGCCACGACAGAGGAAGAGCGCAGCCAGGCCCAAACGCCTGAAGCGCAAGCACGACCTTTACGCTTTATACGCATCGCCGCCCGCAAGGGCATCCACTCCATGTCCTATGAGTGGGTGCCCGAGGAGAGTCAGCACACCCTGCTAGCCCAGGTAACCGCGAGCCGTCACGCCCTAATCATTCCCAATACCAGTACCCGACCCGAGCTGGAGCTGCCGTTGATCGATGATCATGGCACACCCTGCCGCCCTGGCTCCGCCCTGTGTGTGCCCATTCATGTTCCCTACGAAGGAGATACCGTCGCACCAGCTCAGCCTGCGACAACACCCGATATAAATATAAATACCCGCAGCATCCTGGGCACCATTGAGGTCTACCATAAGCGAGCGCGGGGCTTCCCCGCTGAGGAGGTCCAGCTCCTGGAGCGCTTCGCGCAACAGGCCGGGCTGGCCATTCATAACGCGCGCCTCTTCCGTGGTATCGAGAACTGGGCCAGGACCGCGAACCGCCAGGCACACCAGCAGCAGAATATGATGCGCGCGATTCCCGATGGTATCGTCATCTTTGACCCCCGCTGGCGTGTAGCCGATGCCAATCCTGCGGCCTGTCAACTCTTTGGCTGGGGCGAGGAGATCCAGGGCCTCTCTATCCAGGAACTGGTAGCACGCAGCGTGCCACTGCTGCCACACGAAGTCACGGCCAGTCCGGACTTTATTACCGTCCTGGAGGAGCGCGCGCGCAACCGCATCATCGATGAGATGAAACTCATCAGTCCTGGTGGAGAGAGCTACACCCTGCGTTGCTCCTATACGCCTATTCGTGATGACTCGGGCGATATCTTCGCCTTTATCATTGTCTACCACGACATCAGCGAAGAGGCTGCAGCCATGGAGCGCATCGAGGCCGAGGTCATTAAACGGACCGCTGAACTGGCCCAACGCAACACAGCCCTTCAGCAAACCAAGGCTCACCAGGAGCTAACCAATGCTCGCCTGCAACTCCTGCTCACCCGCATGCCCTCAGGCGTGCTCCTCGTCAATGCCCCGGACGCGCACATCAATCTCATCAATCAGCGCGGCATCCAGCTCTTACAAAAGATGGGCCTGCCCCTAGAGCCTCTTGATGATCCAGACCAGGCAGCTCAGAACGCCATTGGGCTCTGCTACGACACCTTGCTACGTAGCGTCACCATGTATAACTCAACCGGGCAAGTGGTGCCGTATGAAGAACAGCCTATGTACCTGGCGCTACACAAAGGGCGAGCCAGCGAGGCCGAGTTGAATATGACGCATGAAGATGGCTCAATCACGTGTATGCTCGTCAATGCGGCGCCAATGCTCTCACCAGAGGGGGCCATCACCAGCGCGGTTGTTGTAATGCATGATATCAGCCGAACCAAGGCCCTGGAGCGCGCACGCGAAGACCTCTTCAATACTATGGCCCATGAATTGAAGACACCCCTGGCAAATATTCGCGCCCACCTGAGCGCACTCCTGACGCCCGATCTCAAGCTCACCCAGGAAGAACAATCAGGCTATCTGCAAACCGCAGATGAGCAAGTAGAGCGCCTGGTAGGTATGGTCAACCATTTTCTGGATGCCTCGCGGGTGGAAGCGGGAGCGCTACGGCTTGACCAGGAGCCAATCATCATCCCAGAGCTTTTTGAAGACCTGCAAGAACGCCTGGAGGCCCTGATCCTGGGTTCCAGCCGCCAGTTACAGATTACGGTCCCCCCAGAGGTACCAGCAGTAGAAGGCGATTATGAGTTGATTATGAGTGTGCTCACAAACCTGTTGAGTAATGCCTTTAATTACGCCCCGGATGGCGATATAATTCAGCTAGAGGCGGAAATTGTCAGGGGTGGGAAGCGGCGAAGCGCGACAGGGGTCACCCTACGCGTCACCGATCACGGTCCGGGTATGAGCGAGGAGCTACAGAGAGCCATTTTCAAGCGTTTTAACACCTTCGCTGCAATGCGCAATCGTTCCCAGGGGCAGCCTACCCCTACACGCAAACGTGGCGCCGCGCGCTGGAGCCCTGGCACAGGCTTAGGGCTCTACATCAGCCGGGGCATCATCGAGGCCCATGGCAGCAAGCTGACACTCCGCACCAGCCCGGGTCAGGGAGCCAGCTTCGCGTTCACGCTTCCGCTCTACGTGACACAGCCAGCAGGGAAACATTAGAGGTGGCCCGGCGCTGCTCATGGAGTTTGACAAAATAATGTGGAAAGAACCCTAGTAAATTCAATCGATCTGCAATGCAAGCGATAGGTGTTTTTTTTCGGTAGAGACCAGCTTTAGCGCGTCCGAAGGCGATTAATCGCACTTCGGCGCTAGCCAAAAACGCTTCTGTTTCGCCATCGGGGTGGACGCGTTTCCCAGACAAAGAATGGCTTGCGCCGCACTGCCATACATGGCATTCGGACGCGCTAAAGCTGGTCCCTACCAAGGTTATACCGGTCTGGGAAGGGAAAGCACAACATGGCAGCCAGCGAAAAAAAGACGCGTATACTCTGTATTGAAGATGATGCCCAGATGCGTACCTTTCTGACTGCGCAGCTCAAGGCACGTGGTTTTCAAACGCAAGCCGTACGCGATGGAGCGCAAGCCATCGATGTAGCCGCCATCTTCCAGCCCCAGCTCGTGTTGCTCGATCTGTCGCTACCCTCCCTGGATGGCCTGACCTTTCTGCGACGATTGCGCGAATGGAGCAAGGCGCCCGTGATCGTCCTCTCGGCCCATGATGAGGAGCCAATCAAGATCAAGGCGCTGGACATGGGTGCCGACGACTATCTCACCAAGCCCTTTAGCTTAAACGAGCTACTGGCGCGCATACGCGTCGCGCTCAGGCGGAGCGAGGAGACGGACCGACTGCGCAACAATGCGGTGGCAGAGCAGCAGCGTCCAGGGTATAGCTATGGTGGACAGAATGGACTCCAGGTCAACTTTGCCCGCAGGCAGGTCATTGCCAATGGGCAGGAGGTACATCTCACCCCAACTGAGTATGACCTGCTCTGCGAGCTTACACGCCATCCTGGTAAGGTACTCACCCACCGCGAACTGCTACAGCGCGTGTGGGGACCAGACTATAGCGGGGAGAACACCTACCTGCGTACCTTCATCCGTCACCTGCGCCGAAAGTTGGAGCCAGATCCAGCCAATCCACGCTTCCTGCACAATGAACTGGGGGTAGGCTACTATGTGCCTGCTCCCGATGCCGAAAGCAACCTGGAAGCAGAGGCCCAGGGTACCCCCTCACAGCCCTAAACCAAGATCAGGCGCAGTCACATACATTTCAATATTTTTTCACACCATTTTCACAGAACGGGTCTGATCTTTACGTCTTTCTCACCCCTTTTCGGGTACACTATAAAAACGGAGGCAGAAGAACTCGCGCCTCCGCGTCGCACCAGTCGACGCACCGCCTAGCGGTACATCATCACCTCAGCGGGATGCAAGTGATATGCACAACAAACAAGCGGCGAGTGACCAAACTGGTCGTGACGACCATGTGAGCTTGTCAAAAGGAGCACAGGCACTGCAACAAGTATTGGCCCAACCGACAAAAGAAGTATTGGCAATGCAAAAGCCTCTCAAGCATCTCTTAGTGGTTGAGGACGATCTTGATCTTGCGAGCCTCGAAGCGAATTTCCTGGCAACTCATGGCTTTACTGTTATCACCGTACACAATGGAGAGGATGCCATAGCTTTCTTGCAGAGCAGTCTCCCTGATATGGTCGTACTCGACATCGAACTGGCTGGCAGCTTAGACGGCTGGCAGGTGTTACACTTCCTGCGACACCGCGCCAACATCCCGGTTTTGCTGACGACAAGCGCGATTGTGGGGGTACGCAAACAGTTACGAGACCATGCAGAAAGCCGAGCGACGCTCGACCACCTGGCAAAGCCGTACACCATGCCCTCACTCCTCAAACAGGTGCAGCGCATGCTGATGGTCGCACCCAATTCGTAAGCCATTGATTCTCACTAAGGAGGTTCATATGGATCGCAAGGAAGATCGAGATATCCTGCGCAAGGGTGGTTTCGCTGAGAATGAAGTAGTAGAGTTGAGTAAACTGCGTGCCTTCCACGCGGAGAAAGAGAAGCAACAGGCCGCAGCTACGAAGCGTCGTCTGGAGTTTATTCGCTGGCTCGTCGTCACTGGGAAGTTGAGCGACCAAATCGCTTGATGAGGAAATATACCAGCGCTTTCGCCTGGAACAGATACACAACCGGTTTCTAGAAAGCCAGATAGACAAGCTTTGAGCAAAAAGCTTAGAAATGGCTTAGAAACCGGCTGTTTTGGTTATTTATAAAAAAACACCACAAAAACATAAGAAAGAAACCATGGATGCCGCAAGAAATTTCTGCATGTGGCAGCATCCATGGTCCTGAACGAATCAGCACGAGTCTGGGTCTTTTTCTCATACCCCACCCCCTTTTAGCCAGCACCTATGAGTGCTGCAGGTGAGGAGTAGGCGCCACCAGGCCGTTGAGCGAAACCAGGATCGAGTCCTCAGGCTCCTGCTCCGACGAACGTAGCGCCTTCATCGCCTCTTCAATGTCCTCATCCGAGAGATACTGAGGCAGAGGCAAACGCGAGACAGTATTTAGAATATTCTCAATAACCCCCGCTGGCGGCTCCATCTGCTCAAGCTGGCTAAAGAGCCTGTCAAACTCATCATCCGCCATGAAATCATCAACGTTCTCGACATTATTTACAATATCTGCATTGAAGAAATCTTTATCAAATGACTGCTTGTCCATATCTGCTCCCTCTTTGTTCGTATGTATTGCTTCTAAGCATATCACGAACAACATAAGAAAGGAGTTTCAGATTTCCAAGCATTCTTATCTAATTTTTAAAAATTCCTTTATTAGCTTAGATAGTAGCCTTCAATGTCTGCCACTGGAGCGCAAGTGCCTGGCGCAGCAATGGGCGTGCACGCTGGAAGTAGGTCTTCGCGGTCGCCTCAGGCATTTTCAGGGTACGGCCAATCTCTGAGAAGCTCAACTGACCAGCATAACGCAGTAAGACAACCGAACGAAACTTGGGAGGGAGATTGTCGATAGCCTGACGCAGGGCGCGCTGCAAATCATTATGCTCAGCAGTCTCATCAGGTAGTGGGCTATTGTCGGGCATGATATCCAGCGGAGAAAGATCATCATCGTCGCTGGAAGACTCCAACTCGGAGAAGTGAATCGCACGCTTGCGGCGTAGCTCGTCGAGACAGCGATTACGCGCGACCTGGAATAACCATGCCTTCAAAGGCTCGCCGGTGCGCAGCTTTGGCATGGAAATATACAGCTGCAAGAAAACCTGTTGAAGAATATCGCTTGCCAGGTCATAGTCGCCAAGGCAGTGGCAGATAAAGTTAAACAGCGCCACGTTATAGCGGCTGACCAGCATTTCAAAACCAGTCTGATCGCCAGCCATTGTGCGCTGGACGAGCATACCATCGGTAATTTGAGCGGCTTCATTCTTCGCCTGGGATTTAGAGCGTTCACGTACTTGCATTCTTGTTCCAACCTCGCTTTCTCTTTGTCCCCTATAGAGTAGCCTCTTCAGGTTGGGAATTCAAGTATTTTTGGGTTTTATAAACTCTGCTATAAACGACTTTAAGCGTAAACTAACAACATTAAGACCACATAAGCTTAAGCTTAGAGAGATTTTAATCGATTCCTAATCTTCCTCTAATCGTTCTTTAAGCGATCTCTAAGCTTCCCCAGGGGCGGGATGAGGTTGGAACTGCAAGATAACTACATATAGTACGAAGCGCCAATCCCAAAGAGATACAGATCGTTAACTATTGCGAGACTTCGGATGTGCTAAGACAGCCAAATAACACATCTTGGAACATTTAGCTACACCGTTACATAGAGGCATTTACGCGCAAGCAGGAAGGATAGAAAAAGGCCCCTTCAGCGGTGTGAAGAGGCCTTTGCCCAAGCAATTTTTAAGTTTTGCTAGCTGAGCTTAAGCTTTGTGCTGTGTTTTCTGAAAAAACTTAAATGCGTGCGAGGTTGGGAGAGCTTAGTAAACGGCTCAGGAACTGGTTCGCGGTGCGCTTGTCCACGCGCTTGCCGATGCGAGCTAGCAGGACGTTGCTTGGCTCCATGCTGACATTGGGTTCGGTGGTGGGATACTCGATAAAGCCTTGCGAGCCGAAGAGGCGCGAGATCAGCTCGCGATAGCGATAGACAGAAATGCCCAGGCTCTCCGTATCCCAGTGCCAGGAGAGGCCAATGGCGAAGAGAATCATATCTTCAAGGGCGTCCAGTTCCAGGGCAAAAGCCAGCATATTGCGCGCAATACCCGCACCGCGCCAATCGGAGCTGACCTCAATCGCGACCTCATAGAGATTCTCAATGCCCTCCCACCATTCATCGGCGGGGCAATGGTGACCTGGCCTACAATGGCTCCAAGGGGAGTATGAGCCAGGGTTAGCGCGCAATCAGGGCTACGCGCAATATCGAGCAGTAATTGATGCTCGCGCTCGGGCAGACGCGCAAAGGTGCGCAAGCCGGGGTCGGGCCGCAAACGCTCCACCAGCGAGACCGGGCAGAAGTCACGCAAGAGTAAAAGGCCTCTGGGGGTCTCCAACGAGCGACTACGCGAGGGCGAGGTCGTGGAATCTCGCTTGAGATGGAGGAGGTCGAAGAGGCCCGCCAGGGGGAGCGATGGCGTCCAGCAGGGAAGGCCTGGCGCACCGAGGGGGGAATCACCAGGTGGCGCACCAGGGCCGCCGTGTGACGATTGGTGCTGCTGATCGACATCCGTCGTGGCTGAGCGGGAAAATGCTCCACTCTGTCCATAAAGGTGAGTGGAAAATCATGTGGCGTGGAGGATTTCCCCATCACCGACTGCGCCGCCTCATCATCCTCCCTGACCGCGAGCCAGATAGGACGCCAATGCTCAACCCACGACTCAGGCAACATCTCTGGCAGCTCCTGCCCCGTCATCTCGGCCCAAACCATGCTCCAGGCACGTGGAACCACGCGATAGAGCGCATAGCCACCACCACCGACGGCTACCCAGCGCCCCTGGCTATATACATCCGCCAGGCGGCGAGCCATCTTGACCTGGGCGCGAATGCCACGCATCGTCAGGCTCAGGTGTGTCAGCGGGTCCCAGGCATGGGTATCACAACCATGTTGCGTCACAATTACATCAGGCGAAAACGACGCCACCAGCGGCAAGAGTAGAGATTCCATCATCTCAATATAGGAGTCGTCTTCGGTGAAGGGTTCCAGCGGCACATTGACCGCGAAGCCGCGCCCACTGCCACTCCCGGTCTCCAGGACATCCCCAGTCCCTGGAAAGAGATAGCGCCCCGTCTCATGCAGCGAAATCGTCATCACGCGAGGGTCATCATAGAAGGCACGCTGTACACCATCGCCATGATGGGCGTCAAAATCGATGTAGAGCACCTTGGCCTCGCTGGCCTGCAGGACGTGTGCGATGGCAATGGCCACGTCATTATAGACACAAAAGCCTGAGGCCCGGTCCTGCCAGGCGTGATGCAGACCTCCCGAGGGATGAAAGACGCGTAGGGGGCGCTCCTGCTCCGGCAAGCTCTCTCCTTCTGGCAGGCCCATCACCGTCGATAGCGCAACCAGCGTTCCCCCAGCAATGCGCGCAGCAACCTCGTGCATTCCTGGCAAAGCAGGTGTGTCATCGCCGCCAAAGCCAAAGCGTAACTCCAGGCGCTGACGCTCCTCACGCTGGCTCGCGTTGCTCTCGTTCTCCAGCGGCTGGCTCAGGCGTTGCACGGCCTGGATATACTCAGGCTCATGCACCAGGCTCAATTCTTCATAAGTAGCCTGGCGCAGGGGCAAACGGGTATGCTCGTCCTTGGAATCCCAGAGACCAGAGCACTCCAGCAGATCCATCAGGGCTCTTAAGCGTGCTGGCTGCAAGGGATGCTGAGGGCCAAAATTGTAATGTAACTCCTCTGTATCGAAGAGTAAGCGAGCCAAGGTGGAGTTGTTGTCTGCCTGCGTGCTGGTCGATGGCGTGATCTCATTCGGCATGAATCGTATCCCCTTCTGCTGGCGAAGCACCAAATGCATATTGAATACTCTCCTGTTGCAAGCGCATCAGCAGGGGAGCTGGATTAATTGTACCTAGGCGCACAACGGCAAGGGAGGGCACTCCACCTTCGGCAGGGGCCGCGAGCACGCTGCGGATATGCACATGCATCTGCGAGGCAATATCCAGGAAGCGCGCCAGGGGCGTAATGTCTCCCAAGGGCAGCGTCAAAGTCAGTTGCATTCCCGGCTCAAAGGCTCCCATGGCACGAGAGAGAGCCACCAGGAGATCGCTACGCGTTACCAGGCCTACCAGGACCGCCTTACTCTCACCATCCAGCTGCTCATAGGAGACCACGGGCAGATAGTTCAAGTTTCGCTCGACCAGGATCTGCGCGGCAGAGGGGGCGCTCGTGGTTGGCGTCACGCGAATCAAGGCGCGATGCATGACCTCCACGACGCGGCGCTCAAGCCAGGAGCGTTGCAGCGCTCTACTGGAGGCTTCCTGGCGCGCGAGGGCCGCCTGCATATCGATATCGTGAGAGGTCAGCATGCCTTCAAGCAAGAGCAGCGTCTTATGCTTCTTCTTGCTCTTTGACTCTGGGTCGGCCATATGACGCACACGCGCCACGGGCAGATGATGGAAGCCATGTTGGCGCAACAAATTGACAGCGTGGGCAAGCGTAGCATCTGGGGCGACTGTCGTTAGATTGGTAGACATAATATCGCGAACGATCATTTATTCCCTCCCTACGCGCCAGAGCGGAGGCGACGCAGTCTCCCCTTAGTCGGAGAGAGGCAACAATACAGAGACGCAACCAAATAGAGAAAAGCGACCTCTGGTGGCAACAGTTTGTATCATAGCATATTAACCAGCCACTCTTCACAACTTCTTCGTGTACCCACCGTAAATATGCGTAGAGAAAGAACATCACACTTTATCACGCCAGGCTACATACGCAGCCATCTACACGCGTCTATCCTGAAGATAGAGATGCAAATTTTTAAAGAGATGAGGAATAGCCAATGGCCGAAAATACTGAACATACAACGCCACGTCCTATACAAATACCCGATGATCCAACAATTCCAGGAGGGCAAACACGCACCGTGGAACAAGAGCACTC
Organism: Ktedonobacter robiniae; assembly: GCF_016587375.1. GTDB lineage: Bacteria > Chloroflexota > Ktedonobacteria > Ktedonobacterales > Ktedonobacteraceae > Ktedonobacter > Ktedonobacter robiniae. The sequence goes on along the minus strand of NZ_BNJG01000001.1, from coordinate 4,513,699 downwards.
CATTTCAGGCGAGCCAAACATCGATGAGGCTACTATCCATCCCATAGGCGATAGCACCGTCCCCGAACGCCCAGCAAACGAGAACGCAGCATCTTCCACCAGGGACGATGAGGCAGCAGCAGCAAGCACGATAGAGAATCCGGCAGAACCCACAACCAATGTCGATCTGCCACTAGAACGAGAGGAGAAACAAACTCAGCCAGGGGCAGGCATCATTTCACCTACGATCCCCCCGGAGGAGGATCGCGAGGGCGCGGTGACCGTGTCACCCACACTGCGCGCTTCCGAAGAGACCCCGGCAACGGTGAGCGTTCCCGTTGAAGCCTTTACACCTGCCCCCAAAGAGCAGCCAGCCACCACGACGCCAGCCCTTCCCTTTATGAGTATTGAGGATCTGACACAATTACGTGTAGTAGGGGAGCCACAGATCTCGCCCGATGGCAAACGCATCGCGTTTAGTGTGCTCCAATGCGATACGGAGACCAATAGCACGAGCAGCGCCATCTGGATCGTAGAGAGCAGGGGTGGCAAGACCCAGTCTCCTTGGCAAGTCAGTAGTGGCACACAGCATGATTATGCGCCTCGCTGGTCACCCGATGGACGCTATCTCTCCTTCTTAAGCGATAGAGAGGGCACACCACAGATCTATCTCCTTCCCTTGCGGGGCGGCGAGGCCCACCAGCTAAGCAATCTCCCCCTCGGTGTCTCCGAGTATAGTTGGCGACCCGATGGCGCGATACTTCTCGCCCACAGCGCCTGGAAGGCTGCTGACGAGCAAGGATCGGGACAGGGAGAAGAGACCTCCTATGTCGTAATGCGCCTGGCCAGTCATTGGGATAGTTCAGGCTATAAGCATGGTCGACATGAACAGCTCTGGCTGCTGGGGCTGGACGGCACGGCGACCCGCCTCACCTCCGAGCCAGTCGATCTCACCCAGGCCTGCTGGTCACCAGATGGCAGCGAGATCGTCTTTAGCGCCAATCGCCGGGCCGATCCCGACCTGAGCGTGAGCGCGGCCCTCTGGGTGCTGACCCTGGCTACGGGGCAACTGCGCCGTTTGACGCCAGAGGAAGAGCTAGCCCAGATGCCTTCCTGGTCGCCTGATGGCGGGTCTATTGCCTACTTGCGCTCACCCGACCAGACAGAGGCGAGCAATATCTCCCCCTGGATCGTCGCGGCCAACGGGCAAGAGGCGCCACGTCCTGCCGTCACGGGAGCCGAAGACATCAACTCCCAGATGTGGATTATCGATGAGCTACGCACCGACTACCTCGTAGCACCTCAGTGGTTCCCGGATGGGCAAGCGCTCCTGGTTCCAGGACAGACCCATGGACAGATTCACCTCAACCGCATCAACCTCGCAAAGAATACGATTGAACAGCTCACGCGCGGTAATGGACGATACCTCTCGCCCCAACTCTCACGCGACGGGCAGACCATCGCCCTGGTGCGTGCGGACTGGTTTACCCCCGGCGATGTCTGGGGCATGGACGGGAATGGCGAAAATTTACGCAAGCTCACCAGCGTCAACGACGCACTGCTACGCCAGCGCCAGTTACTTCGTCCGAAAAAGGTGACCTGGAAGGGGGCGATGGCACGACGGAGATCGAGGGCTGGCTCTACCTACCAACGCTTGAACAGGGGAGACGTGCGCCACTCATCCTGGCACCACATGGTGGTCCCTCCCTGGCCTGGGGGATAGCTATGTCCATGAATTTCAGGTCCTGGCGGGGCGAGGCTATGCCGTCCTGGCCCCCAATCCACGGGGTAGTGCTGGCTATGGCGAGGAGTTTTGCCGCGCGGTCCTCAACGATTGGGGAGGCGCCGACTTCGCGGACCTCATGGCTGGTGCCAATGCCATGATTGCGAACGAACCTATTGATGGTGAACGCCTGGGCATTGGCGGCATCAGCTATGGTGGCTATATGACAAACTGGGCCATTACGCAAACTGGGCGTTTTAAGGCTGCCGTCAGCCGCAACGGTATCAGCGATATTACGCATGCCGGCATGCTCTCGGATCAGACACTCTGGTTCAACCTCTCGCTCACAAGCCCAGAGCTACAGCACGAGCGCTCGCCACTGACCTATGTCGAGCGCATCACGACACCGCTCTTGCTCTTGCATGCCGAGAACGACCTGCGTTGTCCCACCAGCGAATCGATCCAGCTGTTTGTGCAGTTGCGCAAGCGCAAGCAGATGGTGCAACTGGTGTGCTATCCCAACACCAGTCATCTGATGGATTGGCCAGCCGTGGGTACACCCAGGCAACGACTAGATCGCCTGCGCCGCACCATTGCCTGGTTCGAGCATTTTTTGTAGGGTAAAAGTAGGAGAAGCATAAAACGCCCGGCAGCCAGAGGCTGCCGGGCGTTTTATGCTTCTCTACTACTAATTAACTGGCGGTAAAGAGTTGGACGACGTAGAAGATGGCCGCTAGCGCCAGGAAGATACCAAAGGCGGCTGTAATAATGCGCGAGACCCGGTGCGTGCGACGCAATATATGGGCCGGTGGCTGAAAACTATACAGAGCCACCCTGGCCGAGACAATAAAAATACCTACCAGGAAGACAAAATCCAGGACGCGTATAGGAAAAGCGCCATTAAAGACCGCAAAGGTGATCACCACCGCGCCAAACATCAGAATAGCACCCAGGATTTCAAGAATGGCCAGCCCCATAAAGCGCGGCTCATCAAAGGCCGCGCCCAATAGCCTGGGAGAGATGCGCAAGATGAGTACTAAACCACCAATATATGCAATAATACTGAGCAAAGACAGAATTACTAATTGCATGCGAACGTATCCCCGAAATTTTTTATCCCAAGAAATTTTTTATCCCCAGGAGAACACGCGGGCATCTTTCTCTAAGAGACGCGCGTTCTTTTCGCCAGGAGCAAACAAGTAGACGTCAGAGGGCGCCATACCTTCGGCGGCCTCACTGCTCTGTAGCGCGAAGGCCTGCCCATCGCTGCGCCAGGAGACAGCTCCTGAGACGAAAGGCGCATACGCCTGGGTCTCTTGTGGGTGATTGAGGGATACCAGGTAAGGCCCCTGACCAGTAATATGATGCCGCTCGGAGGCCACAACAGCGTTCCCTTGAGGACTCCAACGCAGCAACGCATTCTGGGCCAGAAAAGTCGCAGGCGCTTGCGAAAATACCTTTTGCGTGGCGCTTCCATCAACCGGCACAATATCGAGCGAGCTGGCCTCCTGACCCGGCGTTCCGTTCTCAATCTTCTGCACAACGAGCTTCGTCCCATCGGGCGAGATATCCCAACCAGGCTGAGTTAGCGCACTGCTTTGTCCTCCAGCACACCAGGTCTCCTTGCCTAATTCCACGACCTGCTGGCGCGGCGCACCTGGGTCATTGACCGACAGACGATAAATCGCCAGGCGGCTATCTTGCTGCCCAGGCTGTTCTACCGTCTCATAATAGAGCTGTCCCTGGCGATAGCGCAATGAGAGCAGCATCGACTGCCCCTGCTGAGCATTGATAGGCGAGGTTGCGCCAAGCTGCTCGCTCGAAACGACCTTAATCAGGCTATGCGTCTGCAAATCATAGCGGTAGAGGCCCGCAGCATTGCTTGTTTTTCCTGTAACGCCATTGTACCATGCCAGGAGATGTTGCGCATCCTCCCAGAAGGCGTACTGCCAGGAATCGCTACGAGGTTTTCCCTCCGCTCTGGCATCTGTCGCAACCTGGGGCAGGGTGATGGACGTCAATTGCTGGGTACTGGTATCAAGCACATACAGGCTACTGGTAGCGGTATAGTCTGGCTCGGGGCAGCCACCACCACCAACACCCGCGGGTAGAGCATTAAAGAGATAAGAAAGGTGTTTATGGTCAGGCGACCAGGCAGGAGACTGCCAGAACACCTCCGGCGCCTGCGAGAAGTCGAAATGAGTTACCTGAGTCGCATTTTCGCTATTGAGCGCCATCCAGAGCTGATTCTGACGCACAAAGGTATAGAAGCCAACCTTTGAGCCAGCAGAAGCCGCCTGTAGCGTAGGGGTGGGCGAAACAAGCACAGCCGGAGTGCCATTGCCAGTATCAGGGATACCAGAAGGCACAGAGCCACTCTTTGGGCTACAGGCGGCTAGAAGCAACACCAGACCCACAGCCAAAATAAGCATCGTCAGAGAGAGAGATCGCCGCATAGCAAATAACCTCAACATCTACATTTAGAGAGTTCAGCGGTTGGAGCTCATAACAATAAACACATCGATACAAACTATATCAGAGCATGTCACTACATTGCAGCCTATCTATGCAGAGGCATAGCCCAAAGAGGCTATAGGCAGCCCTCTCTCATCCTTTTCAAGTCAGGTGACATATGGTACAGTTTGAAGGCAAAAAAAGAACAGCATAGCGAGCAGGAGCAAGAGCAGATGGCCGAACTGGTATGGAAAAAGAAACAGCAGCAAACTGGTGACACGGAGGGGAGCAATTTAGCGACCTCGCGCCCGCCCATTGAGTTGATTACCATGGACGAAACATCAGAAGTCAATAATGAGCCTGGATGGTCTAACCGGCTCATCTGGGGTGATAACCAGGATATCTTGCCAGCTCTCCTCCCACTCTTTCATGACCAGGTCAACCTCATCTACATTGACCCACCCTTTATGACCGGGCGCACCTTTGGCCGCAAAGAGCAACTGGCCTATAGCGACACCTGGAACAATGATATCGATGCCTACTTGCAATGGCTCTATCCCATTCTCCAGACCCTCCATCAACTCCTTGCCCCGACTGGCAGCATGTACCTTCATCTCGACTGGCGCACCAGCCATTACGTTAAAGTAATGCTGGATGAAATTTTTGGCTTCAACGTTCAGGGCAATGGGGGAGGCTTTAAAAATGAGATCATCTGGCACTACCAGAGCGGGGGACAGACCAGGCGCTACTATACGCGCAAACATGACACCATCCTGTTCTACACCAAGTCCGGGGACTATTGCTTCCATAAAGAGCGCATCGGTGAACGACGTGGAGCGCAGAAACGCAACCATATGCGCCAGGTCGTGGGGCCAAATGGACAGATTAGCTGGACAATCAAGTCAGCGGGAAAGCTCTATACATATAGCGAAGATACGCTCATTCCTCCCAGCGATGTCTGGAGCGATATCAGCCATCTGCACCAGCGCGATCCCGAGCGTACAGGCTACGCCACGCAGAAGCCCACCGCGCTCCTGGAACGCATCCTCCTGGCTTCATCCGAGGAGGACGACCTGGTCATGGACTGCTTCTGTGGCAGTGGGGTCACGCCAATCGTGGCAGAGCACCTGAAACGGAGATGGATTGCCTGCGACAAGAGTGAGCTGGCCATTACCACCACCAGCCAGCGACTCCAGCAACACACGCTGCACTACCCCTATAAAAGGCTATATACGCTACAAGCAAAAGAGAGCAACTTCGGCTAAAATCTTCAATGGCTTGATACTACATAGAGAGAGGCTAATCCTGGTCGTATGCTATAATGAGCATACATAGGCAGTTTCTATGTACGTAGTCAGAAATTGGAATAACAAAAATAGCCATGCTTGAATTGCTAGAGCAACTTTTTCGCCAGGTGCGACACTACTCGCAAACCGAACGCTTTGACCGGGATAGAGCCAGAGTCTATCACCAATCCTCAAAGCACACGACCATGCAATTCGATCGGGACGCGGAAGATATTATTATCGAAGGTCTGATCCAGAGTGGGCATGGCTTTGAAATCGTCACGGAAGAACGCGAAACCCTTTCCACCAGCGACAACGTCCAGTATCGGATCATTATTGATCCCATTGACGGCTCTACCAACGTGGCGCGCGGCATTATGATCGCAGCCGTGGCCATGGCAGTCCTCCCTATTGACGCCCCGGTTGTGCCCGAGCACGTCCAATGGGCACTTGTGGGAGATCTCTTTAATGGGAGCGTCTACCAGGCTGAGCGTGGAAAGGGAGCGTTCCGCAATGGCCTGCGCTGCCAGACCAGTCATGCTACCAGTCTTAAACATAGCCTGGTGGGTTTAAACCTGGATAAGCGCGATGAACGCGTGGTACGCAATCTTCTGACAAAGCCGCCTACGACCAGTCAGATTCGCCGTACGGGAAGCACAGCCATTGATTGCGTCTATGTCGCCAGCGGCACATACGACGCCTATATAGATGTGGGAGATGTCGTCACGGGGGAATCATTCCTTGCCTCCGCCAGCATCGTGTTAGAGGCAGGGGGAGTTGTCAGCGATCACCAGGGAAACCCTTTGCGTCCAATCCAGAATCTGACCGAGGGCTATTCACTGGTCGTTGCCGGAACCAAAGAGTTACATGAGGCCATTCTCACAAAATTATTGTGAAGTGGTTCATTGTTCTTCCCCGCAGGATAAAGGTACGCTTGTATATATAGAGATGTGTCAGATACGCTCCCATTGACGAATATTCATATATATACATATGTTTCTATGTGAGAGCCAGATAGGCTGGCTAGAGAGATAGAGGGGGCCATGCACAATAGAGAACGCCATCATCAAGACAAGAGATACAGACGGCTCACCAGGCTACTTCCAGGTGTGATCGTTCTTGGTCTGCTCTTTTTGAGCGCGTGTAGCAGCCTGCCCAACTCCGCGAATCAGACCACGGGGACGAGCGTTTCCACGCCAACGGTTGATACCTCGCTCAAGAATCAAGGCGATACCAAGCTGCAAACCTTTCAACAATGGATCACCCTGATGAAGCAATCGGGTGGCGATACCACCACATATGACCAACAATTTAGTGCATCAAAGCAGGCACTCGACAGTGCCAAATCGGCGTCTGCTTACCAGACTGCCCTGAATACCCTTAACAGCCAGATTGCCTCCATTCAGCTCAACGCGCTCAAAGCCGAGAGTAAGAATCTGCAACAGAACCTGGCCAAACAAGTCAGTGACTGGGGCAACGGGCATAGCTATCATGACACCTACGACAACACAAACTACCCACTGGGCTTTGAATATGGCTCCAAGGGTATTGGTGGGTGGATTCAAGATGACCTGGACGCCGCGAAGAACGTTGCTGACTACCAGCAGGCCATCGAGAATGAGCAGATGTACCTGTACAATTTTCAGGAAATGAAAAAAGCCAGCGCCGACAAAACACCCTACAATCAGGTCCACCAGAGCGACATGGACATGCTCAAACATTATAACAAGATGGACAGCAAAGTCGTAGTTGTCTCACTGAGTGAAGAGGCTATGCGCCTCTACGACCATGGGAAGCTGGTCAAGGCCTTCCTGGTCACGACTGGACGTCCCAATAAGCCAACCCCACCAGGAACCTGGTGGGTAGAGGGCAAAAAAGCGCCGACCGTTTTTAAATCGGGGGTAAAACCAGGAAATCCCGACTACTACCCTGACACACCCATCAACTACGCAATGCAGTACCATAGCGAAGGCTACTTCATCCACGATAGCTGGTGGCGTGTCAACTATGGCCCGGGAACGAACTTCCCCCACGCTGACGATAGTGGTGACTCCTTCTCCTCGCAAGGCTCCCACGGCTGCGTCAACCTCTCCAAGGAGAACGCCAGCCAGGTCTATGACTTCGTCCAGTTATATACCGGCGTCTTCATCTACTAACCTACCAATATACAAGTAAAGAGAAGCGCCCTGGCAGCCTGAAGGTTGCCAGGGCGCTTCTCTCATAAGAGGCATTCCCTGCAAGGGATATACACTGCGCATATCTACTCGCGTGGAGTGAGCACGGCGCTAAAGGTCTGCCACATTCCGACAAACATCGCACGGGGCATATGTGTGAAGTTTGAGGGGGCAGAATCAGCAATATAGACATTCTGACTATCGCCACCGCGAATGACAAAAAAGTGACCACCTGGAAAATAGAAGGAATCGCGCACGCTGACAATGACCGGAGCGCCGCTATTTGCGCTTTCAATGACCTGTTGCAGGGTGCGCGTCCGACCGGCGCTGGCATTGAAGCCATAGCTATCAGCAGTCATCGCGATTCCCTCTTCGCGCAAAAGGCCAAGATTGACGTCCCACACCCCCAGTTTTAGCTCCTGCGTCAACACATCAGAGGCGATAAGATGACGCCCATAGGCATTCATCACCATCTCTAAGGCAATCCCTGAACAGGAAGAGTAGCTCCAGACCTGGAGTTGATACAGGTTGGCATACTGATGAGGGTCAGCCGAATCGACTCGCACCAGGAGCGAGCTAGCACTAGTAGGCATACCATGGCTCGTGGGTTCATACGCTTTATCGCCATTGGCGGAGGTATTAAACAGGCCCAGGCTCAGACCCTGCGAGAAGCTCTTGACGCTACCGCCAGCGATCCCCGTCTGCACGAAGAGTGCCAAAACAAAAAGCACAAGCACACCCAGCGAAACCAGCGAGCGACGATGCTGATACCAGGACGACGGCCTCGAAACAGGCATGAGCGCGCCTGTAGGCTTCTCAACGGAGACAATCTGCCCATCATGCAGGTGTAAAATAGCGGTCACGTGGCGATCCAGGGGGTGAGCCGGGAGACGATTTTGCGCGGCAAACATCTGCTTATTACGTTGATGGTCACGCCAGGCACTCACGGCAACAAAAGCAACAATAGACAGCATCACGACAGTCAGAAATGATGTGATGGCAGCAGCCGACATATACAAAAACCCCATTAATATTGTAAGAATCTCTGGGGCGCAAGAATCCTTGCTTGCGCATGGAAAGATGCGCCGTTACGCTTTCCCTGAATCTTTACATTCATAATTAGCCATCCATAAGTATAGCCCAGGTACTCGCCACACAACTAACCCATCCCCCAAAACGGCCATATGATGGGAGTCTTTCCCATATTCAGAGAAACAGCAAGTCCTTCTCTTGAGAAGAGAACGCAACGGTAGCAACTTTTCGTATTGTCGGTGGAGGAATACGCCTTAGATTACCATGCCCTTCATATCATAGATCTCTATATTTGCGCCTATCGTGTGTCTGTAAATGACCACCTGCTGAATGGTATGGTGCAAGGGCAGGACCAGAAACTCCGCGTTATCATTGGTCCCATGGGGCGTACACTCAAGGAGCCATATTTGGGGAGGGAGAACAAGAGCGTCTCATCGGCATCGATAACGCCAAGCTGGTGGAATTTGTGGTAGATCACCCAGGAGATGGCAGTCCGGTTCGCCAGGAGCAACTGTTCGCCGTCGCTATGGAGATGGAGGCCAATACGAGGAAGAGCAAAAGGAGTCCAACCGCCAGAGCGGCGCAGAGGTTGTGTCTGGGTCTCAGGAGGAGAGGCCTCAACGGGATCAAGAATTGTCTGCAATTTCATCGGAAGCGCACCCGGACCTTTCGCAAAAGCAAGTGTGTTAAAGAGCAAAATACTCGAATAATACCAAAATACAACATTACCAGCCAGGATGTAAAAGTACAAGGCGAAATCGACAATAATCCGACATTTTTACACAACCCAACGAGAGAATATAAAGCAAATATGCTATACTGACCCGACAAAGCATGCGCAAGCATCCAGAGCATACACACGCTGAGCATAAGCAAGGGAGGAGGACCACACAATGGAACCACACTTCTACCTGGGCTGTCCCATGTGGGGCTATAAAGCATGGGTGGGAACAGATTTTTTTCCGGCAAAGACACCCGCGAGCGATTTTCTACACCTCTACAGTAGAAGACTGACCTGTGTCGAGGGAAACACGACTTTTTACGCTTTGCCCTCCGAGGAGACTGTAGCGCGCTGGCACCAGGAAACCCCGGCCACCTTCCGCTTCTGCCCAAAAGTCTCACGTGATATCAGCCATAGCGCGCCACTCGACGCGCAAAAGAGCGCCGCGCTCCACTTCCTTGAGCGCATACGCGGACTGGGCGAGCGCCTGGGACCCATCTTCTTACAGCTGCCCCCTTCCTTTGGCCCAGGGCAACTGACCCAACTCGAACACTTCCTTGACTTCTGGCCGCAAGACGCGCGCCTCGCCGTCGAGGTGCGCCATCCCGACTTCTTTAAAGCACCCCATGCCCAGCCCCTGGACGAGTTGCTCCAGCGCTATGCAGTAGCTCGCGTGATTATGGATACACGCCCGATACGCATAGGGTCGAGCAGCGAACAGCAGATGCTCCAAGCCCGCGAACGTAAACCCAATCTACCAGTGCATCTAGCTCACACTACAGACTTTGTCTTTGTGCGTTATATCGGGCATCCACGCATGGAGGTCAACACCCCCTTCCTCGATGAGTGGGCACAACAAATGGGCGCATGGCTCAAGCAAGGAACAACGGTCTATGCTTTCTGCCACTGCCCATTTGAAGAACATTCACCGGCGATCTGTCGTGAGCTCTATACCCGCATTAAGACATACGTCCCGCTTCCGTCTCTGCCATGGGAAACTGAGCCGTCAGCGACGGAAACCCAGCCGACGCAAGGTCGTCTCTTTTAGCCATTAAGGTAGGAGAGACAGGCAGGTGAACAATGGGGGGTGTCACAAGGGCTGGACGCGTCCAATGGTTGCGCACATGGGTCGCGATGGCACGGCGATAGACTTGCGTATAGCGCTCAGCCATGACCTTGACCGAGAAATGCTGCCCCACATGAGCGCGCACCTGGACACGGTCAAGCTCCTCAATATGTGCTATAGATTGCACCATCTCCTCAAGATTGGAGACCAGGAAACCACTCCTGGCGTGATGCACCACCTCAGGAGCGGCCCCTCGCCTAAAGGAGATGACAGGACAACCTAGCGCCATTGCCTCAAGCATGACCATACCAAAAGGCTCCTCCCAGGTAATGGGATTGAGCAGCGCCTTCGCGCGACTGAGGAAGTCGAGCTTCTGCTCCATATTGACAGGACCAATATATTTAATCCTTTCTCCATCAAGCTCAGGCTCAATCTCTTCCTCAAAGTAACGAACAGCCTCTGGTAGGTGACGATCCACAATGCCCGCCAGCACCAGTGGCACCCCCACCTCCTTCGCCGCAGCGACTGCCAGGTGCGCCCCCTTCTCAGGAACGAAACGTCCTAACCAAGCCAGGTATGGCTCTGGCTCGCTGGTCGTCGGCGTAAACACCTGCATAGGCAGACCATGATGAATCACATCCAGAAACTTGAGATCATAAGGAACCTCTTTACGCGCCTGCTCGCTAATGGCGACCAGTGGCACGTCAGCAAGCCAGTCCATATAATAGCTGTCCGCGTCACCAATATAGGAACCCGCCCGGTCAAAGGGAAAGCAGCTATGGAGCGTCATGACCCTGGGAACCGAGAGGCTCGCAGTGAGCGGCAGGAGGTACATATCAGAGGCAGAAGAGAGATGCATATGCACAATATCGAAGGTATGCTCGCGAATATACTCAACGGACCTTTGCAAATGATAGAACGCCTTCAGATGGGCGTACCAGGGAACGCCATCCTCCCCAAGCGCTTTAGGCAAAAATGAGATCAGGTGTGCCGATGTTTTAGCATCACCAGGAGCAAGAAGGGTGACAGAATGTCCCCGAGCGACCTGCTCCTCGATTAAGTTATAAATGACAACTTCAGTCCCCCGTAATTTTTGGGTGGAATAGAAATCCAGGCGGGAGCAATATGTACGATGTTCATATGATAATTTCTCCAGGCAGTTCAACGCACTACAAAGCTGAGCCAACCACCTCAGAACATCCATGAACAGGAGCGGGTGAAACCGGCAGACGAGGTATACACAATATGCTTGCCTCCTCAAGCACCGGTAGTAAGAGGACAGGAGAGAACCATTGATCTCTCTTTAACATCTCTAACACGGTGCGTCACGCAGAACTGTTACACACTTATAAAAGGATGCGTGCATATTTATTTTTATTATATAACAAAAATGAAAAATAAGCAAAAACTTATTGCTGCATTAAAAACACCGCTAAACGATATAATATTTAGTTATATCGTCTATTTATAGTTTAATCCTAAGGCCAGAGAAAGATATAGATGCATAAAAGCGGAAACTTGATTGAACACCCTTGGGCAGGGTGATCTCAACAAACAGCCAGTATTGGGCAAATCTTACCTCATCTATTTTTCTAAGATGTAGATGCTGCACAAGGGGCAATTTTCTCGCCCATCCTCGACTTCTGCCCCTACCACTCTTCTATTTCCGTTTCACCAATCGAGCGTTAGGTGGATAAAGGCTAGACTATTGCACTGTATATTAGCTGCAATAGTCTAGTCTTGCGCTCATTGGGAACTCACAACCTCGTGCCTGCGGCGCTCTCTTTAGGCTGGAAGTGTGGTATGTGTTGGTAGCCTGCGGCTACCAACACATACCACACTTCCAGCCTAATGTAGGGCAGAACAGGGCAAAAATAGGGACTTGCTCCAATAGACAGGGACAGATCTCTATGTTATAGATAGTAAAGACGGCAAACGTTCATTTTCTCTACAGTGATAAGGATCTCTAGCAAATGTGTGTACGACCATTCTTCTGGCTTTGCCTGGCTCTCGCCTGTGTAGGCGTCTTGAGTGTGGCGCTACTTCGACCCGCGATTATTCCAGCCAAACTCCAGGTACAGATTAGTGAGGAGAGCCTGGTCGCTAACCATGCGGCACTTATTCATCTTCATCTCACAGATACTCAGGGGCTGCCAATTAACCAGGCGCAGGTAACACCCAGCGCCCAGATGCCCGATATGCAGATGGAACCCGTCAGTTCACACGTCGCGCCATTGGGTTCGGGCCAGTATACGATACATATGTACCTGACGATGGCGGGGACCTGGGAGATCACCTTTCAGACACAGGCCGATGGGTTCGCCCCCCTTACCTATGTACTGCATGTCAAAGTCGCAAAAGACACGCAGACCTCATCAATAAGCTCTCTATCCCCCTCCTCAACAGGTCAGAACATAGTCGAGTCTATCAATCTATGCTAGACTATGGCAAAATGTAGCATCAAACACCAAAGTATACTATGTGAAGCGAGCAGACAGTGATTCATTTTCTCGTGCGGCAGGTTCGACGTTGGCGACTCTCACTTTTCGAGAAAGTCATTCTCGCCAACACCCTCATGCTCCTGGGCGAGGCCCAAGTCGGCTTCTGGGTTACCAGCCATAACCTTGAATCCGCGCATTACCTGCTAGACACTGCTTTTATCGTCGTGGCGACCCTGACAACTGTGGTGATCAACTTCATCCTCCTCCGCCTCAGTTTCCGCCCCCTCTTTAGCCTGCTCGCGACCATACGCCAGATCAGTACAGGAGAGACTCAGCTACGCGCGCCTCTCGATAGGCATGTAGACACCGAAATTGGCGAGCTAGCGCGCTCTTTTAATACCATGCTTGATCGCCTGGAACATACACGGCAAGAGCAAACGCGCCTTATTCTCCAGACTCAGGAGAATGAGCGCCGGCGCATCGCCCTGGAGCTGCACGATGAGGCGGGGCAGAATCTTACCGCGCTCCTTATTCATAATGAGCTACTGCGCCAGCAGCTTCAGCTCCTACCCGAACAGGAGATGCGCTCCGCGACCCGGCAGCAGCTTGAGCAAGGTCTACAACACCTAAACCAGCTCACACAACAGACCCTTGAGGGAGTACGCGTCCTGGCACAACAGCTCCGCCCCAGCGTCCTGGACGACCTGGGGCTGGCAGCCGCCTTTCGCTGGCTAGTTGAAGATAGCACGCAACGGCTCCAATTGGAGGTTGGGTTGACACTTGAGGGCATAAGCGAAGAGGTTCATGCGCTGCCACCACTTTACGAGACGACGCTCTTTCGCATCGCCCAGGAGAGCCTGACCAATGTGGCACGCCATGCCCAGGTACAGAAGGCCAGGATTACACTGCGCCAGACCGAGCAACATCTCTTGCTCCAGATTAGCGATCAAGGCTGCGGCTATGATCCCGCCAGAGCACATGCAGGTTCGGGAGTCGTTGGCATGCGTGAACGGGCCTCGTTACTCCAGGGAACGCTGACCCTGCGCTCACAGCCAGAACAGGGCACCCATATCGATGTCTGCCTCCCCCTGCCAGCACAGGCGACATCCCCACAGATTCTGGAGAAAGGAAAAAGCTATGACCCAGAGCAATCCAGCACGAATCACGCGTATTGTCCTGGCCGATGACCACGACATCTTACGCCAGGGCTTAACGCTCCTCCTACAAGCCCAGGCTGATATGCGAGTCGTGGGCGAGGCCCGTAATGGACTGGAGGCAATCAAACTCGTTCAGGAGCAACGGCCCGATATCGTCGTCATGGATATTAGTATGGCACAGCTCGACGGACTGGAGGCCTGCGAGCGTATTCGCGCCCTGGCCCCTGGCACGCAGGTGCTTATGCTCACTATGCACGAGAGTGAAGAATATTTTCTCCAATCGCTCAAAAAAGGGGCCGCAGGCTACATTGTCAAGAAAGCGGTGCCCACGGAACTGTGCAACGCGGTACGTACTATTGCGCAAGGTGGGGCCTTCCTCTACCCTGGCCTGGCCAAAGCCTTGATTCGCGCCTATGTCGCGCCACAGAATCCGCCTGAGCAACCTGGCTCACTCCCTCCCCAAAGGGCCAAGCTAGACAAAGCCTTACAAACGCTCACCGCGCGTGAGATGGAGGTCTTGAAGCTGGTTGCCGAGGGCTCTACCAATCAAGAGATCGCGGATAAGCTGGTCATTAGCATCAAAACAGTGCAGGCCCATCGCTCAAATATGATGGAGAAACTGGGGTTGCACGATATTACCCAACTGGTGCGCTTTGCCCTACACTATGGTCTGATCTCGCCTCAAATCTAGCGAGAGAAGCAGGCTCTCAAGCGAATGCTATAGGAAATTTTTCTCCAAAAACACAATAGGAGAGAGTCATTTCGCAACTCTCTCCTATTGCCCCCAACAGGGACCCAGATGCCGAGTCATTGGTGAGCTTTCTCCCCCAAGACAGCTCACCAGTACCATTCACTCAAACGCAAATAGAATTACAACCCTATTTGACGTTTTCATCCCGGCATATGAAAGTGAGGAGCAATCGCTTATGGATGGTCCTATACGCAGGATGCACAGATAAGCGGTACTTAACTCGGACAATCTTTCGTTTCTACAAGCACTACATATAACGCATATATAGAGCATGTAGTCGATTTCGTTCCCCAGGGCATATAGTAGCCGATAGAGTAGAAGAACGGGTTATCGACTTGTTAAGATACGATTGAGATTCATTGAAATATAATGCTCCAGGTTGAGAAAACGACATGCACAAATCCGGCAGGAGAACTGTAGGCAGTGGCTGTCTTGAACGAACAGAGAGCATACCTCTTACTCTGCACGCTCTACCTACAACAGCAGCGAGCTAATGGTCAGGGCCAGGACAACGACAAGCGTCACATAATCCATTCCTCGCAGTCCAGTCTCGTGTAACATGGTCGGCTTGCCATCGACGGCATATCCTCGTGCCTCAAGCGCTGTAGAGAGATCATTGGCGCGCTGAAATATCCCTCGCATCAGGGGAATGACCAGCATGATAAAGCCCTGAAAGCGCTCGGCCAGGGTTCCATCAGCCAGTGATGCTCCACGAGCCTGCTGTGCCTTACTAAGTTGCTCAATCTCCTCCAAGAGTGTCGGGATAAAACGCAACGCGATCAGCAGCATCAAGGCAAAATCATCAACGGGGAAGCGTACCAGGCGCAAGGGGGCCATCAAGCTAGTAACGCTCTCAACGAGTATGACCGGCGAGGTCGTGAGCATAATTAGCAGCGAAAAGGCATAGAGCAACAATAGCCCCTCCACCTCAAAGACATACCAGACGCCCAGACGCGTCACAAACACAGGCCCAAGCGCCAACATCTGGGTTCCGGCGCTACCAGTAAGCAGCCAGATACCCACAAAAGAGCCAAGCAACAGAACCCAGGCAAGAAAACGGAGTCGCCTCACCCATGGACGCCGCCAGAAGGCCTGTACCGCAGACAGGCGGAGAAACTGAGAGGCCACCACGACTAGAGAAACGCCAAGGATGGCCAGTAGTCCGTTCAGGGCAATACTATAAGAAACAGGCCAGGGACCCAATATGGAGAGCGCTTGATCATCCTTGGGCACAACGGTGGCAAAGGGCAGCGTAAGCGAGCCGAGCAAGGACAACAGCAGGAGAAAGCGCATGCGCAACCAGAGCACGCGCGGCACGATGCCTGAAGCGGAAATGGTCGCAGCTAGCAGGATGATACCCACGATATAAGGCGCAAAATGCCATGTACGCGTCTCCGCGATATACAGCCAGATCGCACACCAGAAGAGCAGCACTAGCTTGGTACGCCCTCGCAAATGATGGAGGAAGCTTTGACCAGGATAATAGACGCCAATCGGCAAATTTTGTAGCATCATCTCTTTCTTCTCTCATGGGCCTCCCGCCTGGAGGCGACTACGACGATGAGCGGGAGAGCTTGCTATGTGTAGCGAGCCAGGCAAAAGCCTCTTCGAGCGAATAAACATCAACGGGAAGCGGAACCCCCTGCTGCCGCAGCAAGACAAAGAGCTCGTGTAGCGGCGGTGGTGCCAGCCCCCAACCTATAAGTTGATCCGCCTGGGCAAAGATTGTACGCGGAGTTCCCTGGGCGACCAGTCTCCCCTGGTGGAGGACCAACAGATTATCCGCCAGGGCCGCGACCTCAGTCATATCATGTGAAACCAGAATAATGGTTATGCCTCGCTCCAACGAAGCCTCGCGCAGATAGGTATAGAACTCGGTACGAGCTTCGGCATCCAGGCCTACTGTTGGCTCATCCAGAATCAAGACTGTGGGCTGCATCGCGAGGACGCCAGCCAGGGCAGCACGCCGCCGCTGACCACCACTCAGCTCAAAAGGCGAACGTTTCGCGTAGCGTTGGGGCGCGAGTCCGACGCTCTCAAGCGCCGTGTTCACCCGCACCTCTATCTCAGCGGATGGCAATTTCATCCGCCTTGGGCCAAAGGCTACATCGTCGAAGAGGGTTTTCTCAAAAAGCTGCATCTCCGGAAACTGAAAGAGCATCCCCACCCGCTGTCGCAGTAAACGCAGGTCGACGCCCCGCGCAATCACCTTCACGCCATCCACGATGACCTCGCCCGCAGAGGGAAAGAGCAGACCATTAAAGTGCTGGATAAGCGTGCTCTTCCCAGAGCCCGTGACGCCAATGATGGCGGTACAGCTCCCACGAGCAATCTCCAGGCTCACCTCGTCAAGCGCCACCTTTGGCTGGGAGCCAGCTTGATAGATATGCTTCAACTGACGTACGCGAATAATCGGCTCAGGCACGTGCCACCTCCCGCGCAATGGTCTCCAGCGTCAAGGCCTCGGGCGCGATAGAGAAACCGCTCAACCGCAGGCGCTGCGCCAGTTCTAGCGGCTCAGGAATAGCCAGCTTCAAACGCCGCAAATGCTCCAGGTCACGAAAGATCTCAACGGGCTGCCCCTCATGCACGATACGGCCCTGTTCCATTACCACCACGCGCTCAGCCAGTACAGCCTCCTCCAGCAGGTGTGTCACCTGGATCACAGCGAGACCATACGCTTGCTGAAGCTGATGCAACAGGCGGGTAATCTCGCGGCGGGAGAGCGGATCAAGCATGGATGTCGCCTCGTCGGCAATGATACACTGTGGGCGAAGCGCCAGCACTCCAGCGATTGCCAGGCGCTGACGCTGCCCTCCGGAGAGCTTATGCGGAGGTGAATGGCGCAAATGCGCGATGCCAACGGCCTCAAGTGCCTGAGAGACGCGCTCTCGAATCTCCTGGCGCGAGAAACCACGCACAGAGAGAGACCAGGCCACATCATCCTCCACAATGGTGGCGATGATCTGATTATCGGGATGCTGAAAGATCATGCCCACGCTATCACGCACATAGCGCCGCTTCCCCTCATCACGCGTATCAATACCATTCACCAGTACACGCCCGGCATCAGGCAAGAGCAGGGCGTTACAATGGCGTGCCAGGGTTGACTTGCCGCTCCCATTATGGCCCAGGAGCACGACGTATTCGCCACGGTCAATCTGCAACGAGACCTCATTGAGCGCGAGGGAGGCTGTAGTTTCTGCCTCACCAG
The DNA here is from genome assembly GCF_016587375.1 of Ktedonobacter robiniae. Lineage (GTDB taxonomy): Bacteria > Chloroflexota > Ktedonobacteria > Ktedonobacterales > Ktedonobacteraceae > Ktedonobacter > Ktedonobacter robiniae. Next base: position 4,495,701 of record NZ_BNJG01000001.1, on the reverse strand, counting down.
AAACTGGATAAGCATAACAAATACCCTGCAAGTCAATAAATGGTACCTGTTCTCTCACGCGGCCTCTCCTCTCTTTTCCTGCCTTCTCCAGCTGTGCAAACGTAAGAGCATCTCACGCACAAGCTTAAAGGTCCCCATAAGGAGCCTGCGCACAAAACGCTCAATCCGTGGTCCAGGGAACGGACGCACATCATAGCCAAGCAGGCGTACAAACAAGTTGATAGAGGTATAGACAATCGTCACAAATGGGAGCATGATCGCGCACATTACAAGATAGAGTGTCAGCCACCAGTACGACTTTAACCAGAGTCCAAGCGCCTGTGCACGCGTAGCCCAGGTATGCTGCCACCAGGCATACCATCCCAATCGCTTTGTGAAGAGCGTGACAAGCTGGCTCATGCTAGTGTTAAGCTGGTCAATGGTCTGGGTAATCGTCCCCAACGGACGACCCGAGAGCACAAATACCAGCAGGACCAACCCGTAAAACGCCATAGCCCCACAAGTAATGCCAATGAAGAGGAGGAGCCAGTGTGGGAGACGCAGGCGCATGGTAAAACCCAAAAAAAGCCCGCCCACACATTCCAGGAAGATGAGCGGCATTGCCGCTGGTCCCATCAACACCAGAATCAGGAAGAGTGCGACCCCCAGGCCAAAACAGGCCGTATAGAGTCCACGGCGCAAGACCAGAACGGCGAAGACCAGAAAGATGAGGCTGCGAAAGACCTCCCCCACCAGGGGTAGATAAGTCACAGCCAGTTGCGCGATAACCGCGACATCAGCCAGCAGGGCGCCCTCAGCGATTTCAATAGCTTTTAAATTTCGAAACATAGAATTTACATACCTAATTAAACTGCTTTTCTCTGATTGTAGCCTTTTTTTGCCAGAACACAAGGCCGTACGACCAACGCAGTACGCACACGCGACATTAGAAGCCAGTATATGTCAAAGGCAGAGAAGAGGGCAGTGATAAAGCTCACATCCCCGCCAAAAACACGCTTTCTCAAGCGATACTCTTTTTGTTAGCGTACCGGAGGGCTACAAAAAGGGTCTGAAAAACGGCCCGGAGAGCCTGCTTCCTGCTGGGACCCCCGGTACTATGCGTCGTTGCCATCACTGGCGGGGCATGCTATAGTACAAAACCGTGACAGAGATAACTTGGATAGTAAGTATAGGAAGAGAAATTTGTAGGATGGCAACGCAGCGAGCACAATCCAGAGCGAAAACAACAGCTTCAAAGATAGAGTTTGTCGCCAATCCGCAACAGGCGGCCGCCATCGCCCATACAGATGGTCCCGCGGCCTTTATCGCGGCGGCAGGCACAGGCAAAACCGCGATCCTCGTGCAACGCCTTGTGCGCTTGATCGCCGATGTCGGGGTTGCCCCCGAGGCCATTCTCTGTGTCACCTTTACCCGCGCCGCCGCAGAGGAGATGGAGAAGCGCGCCCTCAAAAGCCTGAAAGCCAGGGGCCTACTCATCAAAGATCTCAAGGCCCTCCGCGTCGTGACCTTTCACGGTCTGGGACACGTCATGCTACGCGAGAAGCTCCAGCTTAAACCACAGGAGCTCAACCAGCGCCTCATCAGCGGCGATCCACGCCAATGGCTGGCCGAAGATATTGTACGCCCCTGGCGTAGCGATCGCTCACGCGGCATGAACTGGGAAGTCAATATTACCGACGTGCTGGCAGCAGTCGACCGGGCCAAGGAAGAGCTTATCCAGCCCGATCAATCACAGGACTTCTTCCGCCGCCACCTGGGACTCATGCCCGAACTGGCGGCCCGCTATCAGGAGTTTTTTGAGCGCTATGAGCAGAGCAAGCAGAAGGAGAAGCTCTACGACCTCTCAGACCTGATCTATATTCCGCTGTTGCTGCTTGAGAGCAGCCCCAAATTCCGCAAGACCTGGCAGAATCGCTATCAGTATCTCCAGATCGACGAGACACAGGATACCAGCCCCTCACAGTATAAGCTGATTCAGTACTTGGCCGCGCCCAGGCATAACGTGGTCGTCGTTGGTGACCCGGACCAGGCCATTTATCAATTCCGTGGCGCCAGCCCCGAGGCCTCGATCCTCTCGTTTAAAAGCATGTATCCCAAGGGGCAGATCTATCGCATCGAGCACAACTATCGCTCGACGCCACAGATCCTCGAAGCCGCAAACACCCTGATCAGCAAAAATGATATTACTCCCGGCTTCGAAAAGGTCTTGCGCCCAACGCTGCCCAGTGGTGCACCGGTACTGGTCACAACCTACCCGGACCAGGAGAGCGAGGCTGACGGGGTCGCGACACGCATTGAGGAGCTGGCACGCACCTGGCGTACCCAGCAGGATAAACTCAGCTACCGCGATATCTTCGTGCTGGCGCGTACCAATCATCACCTGGCCAACCTGGAGATCGCCCTGGCCCGGCACCGCGTCCCCTACCGCACGGTAGGTGGCTCCTCGTTCTTTAAGCGCAAAACCACGCGTGACGTTCTGGCCTTCCTGACCCTGGTCGATGGCACGCGCATCTACCAGGATTTTCTCGCCTCGCGTCAGACACCCAATCCGCACAGACGCGAAGACGTTTTGACGCCCGTACACTGCGGCGAGCAGAACGCGGCCTTCCGCGTGGTGGCAAATATCCCCTCTCGGGAGTACTTTACACGCACAGGAAAGATCTCGCATCGCTTTACGCCTACCTTCTATGGCACACTCTCCTCATTTGCCGGGGGACAGCCACTGTTACAGTTCTGTGAAGAGCAGGCCTATACCATCGCCTCTGAGTTCCAGCTGGGCGTCAAAGACTTCGTTGGCTTGATTCAGCGGATCAGTCATAAGTGTCGCAATCGACCAGCTGAGGCTATCAAGCTCCTGCGCGAATACGCCTACGACACCCATCTGCTGCACTATGATAGCCGCCACAAAGAGAACGCGGACGAAGACGAGGAGACACCAAAGCCACGCGAAGAGGTCAAGCTTGAGGGGCGCTACGACGAGCTGGAAGAGCTCACCGAGATCGCCCAGCGCCACCATACCATTCGTCACTTCTTACAGGCCATGGCCCAGCTTAAAGAACAGGCCGAGGACAGCAGCAAGAACAAGCGCGACTGCGTCAGCCTGATGACGGTGCATAAATCTAAGGGACTGGAGGCGCCGGTAGTCTTTGTCGTGGGCATGACGGAGAGCATCTTCCCACACAAGCGCTCTTTTACCATGACGGAGGATGGCCCGATTGAAACCTCGGGCATCGCCGAGGAGCGCCGCCTGGCCTACGTTGCCTACACACGCGCACAACAGTTGCTCTTCCTGACCTCTCTCTTGCGCTATCGCGGTAGCGATGCCCAAGCCTCCCGCTTCATCTATGAGGCTGGACTCAAGCCCACCGACGAAGACGGCATCCTCAATCCCTACCTGATGACACGCGATGGTGATCCACGCGAGCAACCACCCAAAGCTCCACCTGCCGTAAGTATGCCAACTTTATTCTAAGCAAAAAGTGTATGTAGTGTTGATGGGGCAATGCCTGTGGCATTGCCCCATCAACACTACATATACGATATTACCTGCCACCCTCGAAGGTTGAGGCGCGTATGGCCTCCAGGCCATGCTCCAGAATGGGCGAGAGCACGGCGCAGAAGGCCTGGGCCGCGGGCGAGAGCCGTCGATCCGCACGCCGCATCAGGCAGAGCAGTGGACGCAGATTAAGGTTGCTCATAGGAACGTGCACCAGTTCTCCACGCATAAGCTCACGCTGCACCGAGAAGGCAGAGATAATCGCCGCGCCCACGCCACTCATGACCATCTGTTTTACCGCCTCGTTGTCGGTCAGGGTAAAAAGGGAGTGAATTTGAACTCCGTGGCGCTCCAGCTCTTGCTCGATCATCCCCCGAATGACGCTCTCCTCCTCGCGTAGGATCAATTCGCCCTGATTTAGCGCCGTAACCGGCAAGACCTGGAGTTTACTCCATTTATGAGTGGGTGCTACTACCAGGATCAGCTCATCACTCGTCGACATCTCGACCTGCAACTCTGGCGGGCAGATCGAGGTATCGCTCTCGGCAAGACCAAAATCCAGCTGCCAGTTGAGCAGGGCCTGCACAATCTCAGGTGAATTTAGGATAGAAATATGCAGCGTCACCTGCGGATAGCGGGCACGAAAGCGCGAGACAACGAGCGGCAACAGATAGACACCTGCCGTGCGATTGAAGGCCAGGCGCACCTCACCGCCCTCGACATCGCGCAACTCCTTTAGGGCATCCTCCATTTCGCGCTCCAGCGAGAAGAGTTGTTGTGCGTATTCCTTGAGCACACGCCCGGCATTAGTCAAGGCAATGCGCCGCCCCTGACGCTCAATGAGCTTCAGATGCACCTCCTGCTCTAGACTATGAATCATCTTGGTTACAGCAGGCTGGCTCAGGTGAAGCTCCTCCGCCGCACGCGTCACATGTTCAAGCTCCGCGACTTTCAAAAAGATACGTAGATTCTGTAAATTCATGGTTGTGATAAATGCAAATTAGTTCACTGCAAAGATAACGGTTCCTGTTTATCATACCTCAAAAGCAACCATTACCAGTTTCTCGCTGTACATTAAGAACTAAACAGTGTATCATTATGCCGGGAACGCTTTTATAACTCAGTATTTCTAGCACCAACTAGGCACATAAGAAATATCATCTGAAGATGTTTTGATACATAAAAACACGTAAACAGGAGGATGGCTCCCCTTCCACGTTAGCGCGTGGAAATATGCCGCACTATATGAAAAACTGTCCTCATTGTGGTAAAGCCAACGATCTCAGCGCCTTTTATTGTGAGGCCTGTGGGCAAATTATTGAGAAACCCGCCAATAGCGATCTCTACACGGTCAATCAGCGAGAAGAGATGTATGGGGTCACTAGACGATCGCAAGATGCGATATCAACGACCCCTAATTACCATGAAACTCCTGTCTATACAACTCCAGCCGCCTACAGTCCTTATGGCTCAGGGGAAGCCTATGCACCTTCCCCCTACACACAACAATCTGCGGGAATGCAAACGCCTTACTATGCAACCCCGCTATATCCTCAAGTTCCAATCGAACAGGGACGTTCCACTGGTGGAATTATTTTGAGTATTATGCTCTATCTCTTCAATTCATGTTGGGCTAGTCTGGGAGTATTTGGCTTTCTAACCGGCTTCACTAGCAATGATATATCTATTGTTGCTCTTTTAGTTTTCTTCCTGGTTGCTATAGTGACGCTTGCCTTTATTATGATCAAGCACAAAAAACCACGTTTAAAGTGGTGGGTACGTTTACTGGTCTTTCTAGGTATCACGATCATTGGTTTTATCGTTCTCATTATTGCTGAAGGCTTGAGCACTGTAGTGCCAGCAGCAAACCCTGGTCAGGTTGAAGATATCTACCTGGGAGGGACATTAGTGGTCTTTGGCATACTAGCCATGATCGCTTCTGTCCTGTAGGAAGGAACCGTGCGCTACGTACGTACGCGCCGACACAACTTATGCCGGGTCGACGTTACCCTACGAAATGCCTGCCCTTCCTTCGCGATCTCGAAGAGCGTAGGCACGTACGTACGTAGCGCACGGTATGCCACTATACCTCTTACCAGGTGAAGATCAATTCTCGCGCACGCGTGGCGCTTTTGAGGTCGACCAGGGCGGCCTCAAGCATATCCTTGAGATCTGAACGAACACTCAACTCCAATCGCTCCAGCTCTGCCCCGACCGAGAGTCCTTGCTCCGCTTTATAGCGCCGAACCTGTTTTAGCAAATCCAGCAACGCCTGCCCATCGGCCTCGGCTCTCGCACTCTGCCACCACGCTGGTGCCTGGGGCCAGGATGCGAGATGTAACGAAGTGACACCTTCTCGCTCTTGAAAGAGACCCTGGTAGATCTCCTCAGTGATAAAGGGCATATATGGGGCCAGCAGCTTGATGACTGCCAGCAGGGCCTGGTAGAGCGTCCACCGGGCCGCCTGTGTGTGCTCACCCATACCGTTATACAGCCGCGCCTTGACCAGTTCCAGGTAGTTATCACAGAGATCCGACCAGAAGAAGCGCTCGACCTCCGCACGCGCAGCGGCATAGTCGTTCTCCCTGAGCTCCAGGGTGGCGTGCTCAATGGTATGCGCCAGGCGGGCCAGCAACCAGCGATCCGTTGGCAGGAGCCCAGCCAGCTCTTGTGTAGAAGTCATCTCCTCGGGCGAGAGTTCCTGCAAGTGACGCGCGGCAAAGCGGGCCGCGTTCCACAGTTTTGTGACCAGGCGACGACCATTGGCGATCAACTCAGGATGAAAGGGCGTATCCAGGCCGGGCTTGATCGAGGTTGCCCAGTAGCGTAGCGCGTCCGCCGACTCGCGCTCGACCAGTTCAAGTGGTCCGCCCGCGTGGCTATTCCCCTTAGACTTCGAGATCTTTGAGCGCTCCGCCGAGAGGGCATGTCCCGAAACGAGAACTTCGCGCCAGGGTATCTCGCCAGTGAGGTACAGACCTTTACCCATCTTACGAAAAGTACGAATATCGGTTGAGTGGCTTCGAGCAGTTTATAAGCTCACTGGAAGAGCGATTAAACCGCCTTTCTTCCAAGTATCTACGAGTGAGCTGAGAGTAACCAGGGGTAGAACTCACACAGACCAGGAAGCAATAGTTCCGTCGTGACTAGCGAATCCTGACAGAGGCCAGGATTTTCTCGCGAGCGGGTTTGTGAGGGAATGACAGCCTCACGGGATGGACTACCGGCAGATGAACCCTGCGCTCCCCATCCTCTACTCCCTCCGACCCGAAGGCATCAGGAGCTGCTTTTCTGATGATGTTATAGGACCCGTTGCAATCGGCGTGAATGAGTTGGCCATTGGATGCCCGATAGAGCCTCCGTGTGATCCGTTTGCCGCTGAAAACAGGCGCATGCTCCTGGCTTTGCTGGTAGATCGGCAAAGGATCGCGATCCAGGAAACTGGCCTTGCTGGTGTAGCTTTCTTCGGTGAGGATCACCTGGATGCCTTTTTGCTCAGCTTTGTAGGTGAGCATCTGGATGAACTGGGCATGAGGCACCTGAACAAAGTTCTGATTTGTCCGTTTCCCCAGGTTGATCTCCTGTTTCCAGCCCACGTTGCGACCAATCACGAGCGTTCCGATCCCCTCAGCCACCAGCACATCAATCACAAAACGCGAGATGGTGTGCAGATCATGCTCAATCCGCCGATTGCGCCAGAGAGTCAAGCGCTCCATGCGCCGCGTGTTTCCAGGACGACCAAGAGCTTGTTGGAGTTCTGCTCGCCGCTTGTTGTAGAACTGATTCGTACTTTTCAGACCGCGCCCGTTAACGACGACCGGGACAAAACCCGGTTTATTTGAAGTTAGTGCGATCAGATTTTCCAGACCAGGATCGATGCCAGCGATGAGCGCGGGATCGACGGCGGAGCGGCTCGGCTCCTGTTCATAAATGATCTCAACGACGACAAAACCGTGTTTGGGAACCACACGGACCTGAGTGATCGCCTTGGGATCTTGTTGGGTTTTGATCTGAATGCCCAGTCCCGAAGGCTGAATGAGGTGTCGTCCAAGGGTCCGTTTGCTGCGGCTTACGGCCTGCATCATGTAGATGAGTACGTTGCGGCCTGTCGTTTTGTGCTTGTATTTGGGGAATTGGGGGCGTCGGCGAAATTTTGAGGGATCGCGCTTGTAGGCATCGAGCGCTTCAAAGAAGGATTTCCAGTTGCGTTCGAGCAGCAGCAATACCTGTTGGGCCACTTTCGCAGGCAGTGCTTTGTACGCTTCATGCGACTGCATCCGCCGATCCATTTCATTGTAGTTGAGGTGTTTTTCCTCAAAGATGAAGGCCTGACGGATCTCATACAGCGCCGTATTGTAGAGATTTTTGGAAGCAAAACAGGCCGCGTCAAGCGTGGCATAGCGTGGATCACTCCGAAGAATGATGTGCTTTTCAACCAGGTGCACGGTCGGCCTCCAATTCCTGCACAAGACGCTCTGTTTTGCGTTTGGCACGCCGTTGCCCATAGAGCCGGGCGCAGAACGAGTACACGATGCTGGTGAGGTCTGAGAGCAGGTCTTCTGTGCCATTGTCGGCCTGATTGACGACCTCGATCTCACGCCCATAGGTTTGAAGCAGGGTCTCGATGTAACGGAACCCGAAGCGGGTACCCCGGTCCTTGTGTTCAATGACGATACGGCCCACACTTGGATCGGCCAAGAGAGCCAGAAACTTCGGCCGATTGTCATTGACGCCAGAGCCAATTTCCTTGACAACTTTGCCCACTTGATAGCCACGAGCAGCGCAGTAGGCAACCAACCGCTCAGCTTGACTGTCCAGGTTGGTCTTGTTTTCTGCGGAAGACACCCGCGTGTAGACCACGGTTTGAGGCTTCGATGAGGGGACTGACACCCTGATTGGCTCGTCGATGAGAATCGTGTGAGCCCCTACGCGCCGCCCCTGGATTTTCCCGTCCCGGAACCAACGCCAGGCTGTCTCATAGCGGACCCCTTGTTGTTTCGCGTAATCACTGAGTTTCATGCTCAAATCATACTATGCTACTCAATGATTGTCAAGAATTCGCTATACTTTCAAAGATCGGTTTCAATACTTGTTCTCCCTGGTTTCTTTTTTGTGAGCGTCAACTTTTAAGCGGATATGCGGCAAACGCGACGATAGTTGCACCTCTACATACGGCATTGTTGCCTTTTCGGGCTGTGTTGCAAAGATTTACGAGGGGGTACGATGGATATGAAGTCTCGTTGTCAGTTGAGCTTAGGCGACCAATCCAAACAAACTGGCGATGAACGTGACCTGCTCAGTGATGTTCCCCTTTTCCACTCCATGCACCTGTCCTTTCCGAAGCATATTCATACTCTCGTATCCTTGTAACGTATTCCACACGGTCTTGAACGGAAAGAATCCCATTCCTGGCTTCACCAGCCGTTTGATGAAGCGGTGATCTTGTTCGACCAGATTGTTCAGATATTTGCGCTGTCGTAATTCACAAGAAGCTGCCAAACCCCCTGCTGCCTTCAACTCCTTGAAGGCTTTAGGATAGGCCGCGTTTTTATCGACCGTGATGACGCGGGAAGTCACCGTGTGGGAGGGCATGAGCGCTTTCGCAAAAAACGCTTGGCTGCTTGTGCATCACGGGTCGCACTCAGCAAAAATTCTAAGGTGTTTCCTCGAGTGTCTACTGCGCGGTAGAGGTACATCCATGCCCCTTTAATCTTTACATAGGCCTCGTCCACACGCCAGGAATAGGACTCGTTCCTGCATAAGTTCTTCGAGATCACGATAACTGAGCGCATAACGCAGATACCATCTCACGCAAAGGAGAATGATGCCATTTGAACGGCTGCTGCTCTGTCATAACGAGTCCTTTTCTGCTCTTTTTTGCCCACTCTAACAGATCAGCTTTCTTTTCGCAACACAGCCGTCAAGTAAAGGCGTTTATAATATCAGAGGCCATAGGAGAAGCAGAAACCAGAATGCGCAATGACGCGCATTCTAGTTGGTACCGCAAGTGCAGGAAAGGGACCCGGAGATGTCACGCACAACACCCCAGTTTGAAATTCGTGATCTCAACGTCTTCTACGGGCGAACACAACGGGTATTTCATGTCAGCGTGGATATTGAGCGCTATGGGATTACGGCCTTTCTTGGCTCGTCAGGGAGCGGAAAATCCAGCTTGTTACGCGTTCTCAATCACACCTACGACCTGTTCTCTGATGTACGTATCGAGGGAAATGTCCTTCTCGATGGTGAAGATCTTTCCCTCTATGGGCGCAATAGTACTGAGATCATGCTTCTGCGTCAGCGAGTGGGTATGGTCTGCCAATGCCCGAACCCGTTTCCACGCTCAATTTATGAAAATGTGGCCTATGGCCTCCGTCTTCGATATGGGTATCGCAAGCGCCAACTCGATGAGCGTGTTGAACAGACCCTGCAGCGTGTTGGCTTGTGGCACAACGTCAAAGAGAGGCTCACACAGCATGCACTCCATCTGGCGGCGGGACAGCAGCAATTACTTTGTCTGGCACGCGCTCTTGCTCTAGAACCTGATGTCCTCATGCTGGATGAGCCTTGTAGCCTCCTTGATCCAGCCGCAACCTATCAGATCGAGACATTGCTCCAAACACTAGGACAGGAGATGACCATTATCCTGACAACGTCCAATCCCTACCAGGCACGCCGTATGGCTGACACAACAGGTGTCCTCTTTGATGGACAACTAGTGGAGTATGCGCCAACATACTGCCTCTTTCTTGAGTCACAAGATGTAAGGACGGTGATGGTTCTTGGCACCAACCTATATGGCGCAGAGAGGAAGAGCGCAGCCATGACAGAACTGTTCGGAAAAACACAAGTACCAGTTCTGGTCGCTATTGGTGAAGAGCGGATGCAATAGGAGATTGCCAGCTTCTTACGGAAAGAGGGGTACGATCTTGTCACCGCAGAGCATGGGAACAGGCATTACACTTGCTTGAAGCGCCCCCATTGTTGCTGGCTATCTCCAGGCACAGTTGGCCGCGTCGTTCAAACTGGTAGATAGCACACTCCAGGCAAGCCAATGTCCTCCCTTCAGGCTGGCTTGCCTGCCGTTATCACCACATATCCGAACTGGCGTGCCCGAATTGCTGTGGAAGCCGATTTCGCTAGCGCTTTTGCTTGCTCAAAATCAATGGCAGGTGGAAGCTCAATTTTCTTGATTCGTGCGAGCAATTCTACACCCAACAATTTCCCTTGAATCTGCTGCACCATTTCAACGAGGGCGCTGTCATGTGTTTCCACCAGGTCGATGCTCAGCCCTGCATTGGTGAGGTAACGTGTATATTCCTCAACCGGTTGCGCATCTGCAATACAGGCTATCCAGGCGAGCAGTCCTTGCAGATCATCGGGAACCCTCCCAGTACGTGTCAGATCACTTAATCCCACACGTCCACCAGATTTTAACACACGCATAAACTCTGCGGCTGCGGTCGGCTTGTCTGGGAACGTGCAAAAGGCACATTCACATATCACAGCGTCAAAGGTACACTCCGGGACCGGAAGACGTTCGGCGTCACCCTGCTGGAAAGACACCAGATGAGCAACTCCTGCTGCTTCCGCTGCCTGCATTGCCTTTTGGACAGCTTCTTCGCCATAATCGATCCCGAGTACCTGGCAGCCAAAGCGCTGCGCGAGCGTGATCGCACTCATGCCCTGCCCCGATGCGATATCGAGGATACGCTGCTGGGGACTCAAGCCGAGTAGCCGGCCAAGATGTTCCGTCAGTTTGACTCCACCAGGGTGAAACGAGTCGCCCAGCAGGACGCGCGCCAGGTCGCTCTGGTAGGCATTCGCGCAACACGTTTTCAGCTCTGCGCTATCGATAGTATCATGGGTCTCATGCTCTGGGTTCATGCGCCAGTCCTTTTCCAGGTGGCGTCACCTGGATGACGTCGTTTTGCTGCTTCTGCTCAAAAGTGAAGGTCAAGGGGGCTGGTGCATAGGGAATGCCTGCACGCCTGGCCTTGTTGCGCTCACGTTCGCGTGCCTGAAGCTGGAGACGTGCCTGCTCTCGATAGCCAACATTGTTATAGGCACAAAACGGGATTTGTTTGCCATCGGGCAGCAGAATCTCTTTACAGCATTTCATCAGGTTTTTTTGATTAAACGTCCATGGATCCATAAAATCCTGAAGCATAATCATGAAGATATTCTGGGTAAATGCTCCCAGGTCGAGCCCATCAGGGAGACCACATGCGGTGCATGAGATCGCGAATTGCTGTGCAGCTTTCTCTGATCCAGGTACCGCCGAGGAAGACCACAATCCTTCGAGCGCTGTTTGAATATCTTTCCCCAAGTCTGGAACCACGCGGTTGGTTATATAGTCCAGGTAGTCCTCCACGTTGAGCACGCGTGGTAGTGGCAGCACAGTTTCTCCATCGATCAACGCATAGGTCACCGAGTTGCAGGTGGGGAAACAGCAGGGGACAGGAACAAAATCGGACACGGCAAAGGTGCCTTTTGTTTGTACTTCAAGAGCTTTGAGAATATCAGGAATAGTTAAGCGCTCCATGGGATCATGCTCACCATGGCGGCCAGATTGGAACGCTGGTTGGAAATTGATTCCCCGTACTGCCGGGTGTTTCATCGCGAATTGCACAATGTCGCCCACTTCATGCAAATTGACAAAGCGGTCAATAGCAGGGACCAGGACCACGCCCAAGCCTATTTGTGCAAGGCGGTCGAGAGCGCGCAGCTTTTGTGGCAATATGCCTGCTTCACCACGCAGGATGCGATACGTTTCGCTGGCCAAACCATCGAATTGAAAATAAATCGAGGGCCGCACCTCGTTCAACTGTTCCAGGAAGGCGTCATCATCGGCAATCCGTTTCCCATTGGTGTTGAGCATCACATACTTGATCTGACGCTGCTTTGCAGCTTTCATCATCTCGATGATCTGCGGATGAATGGATGGCTCGCCTCCAGAGAACTGGACCACTTCTGGATTGCCCTCCGTTTCCACAAGGTGATCCAGAATGCCCTCGACCTCTTCTAAGGTCAGATTGAAACCTGCACCAGCATCGGCGAAACAGAGTGGGCAGTCCATATTACACGCACTGTTGACCTCAATGATGCCAAGGCAGGCATGTTGTTGGTGATCGGGGCAGAGACCACAGTCGTGTGGACAGCCATGCTGGATCTCGGTAGAAAACGCAAGCGGGAGAGTACCGGGTTTGTTGAAGCGAGCGTTCGCCATGTACGCTTTGGCATCACTATAAACCAGCCCTTCGAATGTACCATGTTCAGGGCAGCGCTTGCGCATGTACACCTTATTGTCACGCAAAAGTATATGCGCATCAATAACTCGGCGACATTCCGGACAAATGCTGCGTGTCAACTCATAAAAGATGTAGTCTACATCTTTTTTCTTGCGCGGCGCAACATGCTGGGCAAGCCCTCCTGCTACTTGCGCATCTGGGCTTGCCTCGCCACTGGGATTCGATATGGAGTGCGATTGTGTATTCATCGGAACGCCTTTTTCTTTGTCACTTCTTGTGGCACACGAAAGGAAGAGTATATACTTTGCGATCTTTGTATTAATACAAGCACAACTGCAAATTATATTAAATAGTATAGTTTAATAGATAACATAAACAAAAGTGCAAGTCAATGGCGCAGAGAATCCCTGTAAGTAGGCGAGAAATAATTAGTTGTTGATGAGGACTTCTCTTAGGCGACAATGGCACGAGAGGGATGGGAATAAAGAGCCGCTTCAGTGCTTCATGACTCGAAACGGTAGCATTTATGCTACTTTAACGGTAATGGACCTATCGCTAAGGGGTGAGTTATAGAGAGGATAGCTCAAGCCCCAATGCGTATCCCCAATGTTTTACCCTTAGCGAAGGATCCATTACCAACTGACCCACGGAGGGAGAGACCGACCAGGGCTATTGTTGTTGAAAACTCCATCATTTAGGCACACGTACCGAGAAGTGGGAGAGCACAAATTGCGCAATGTTGTGCCCGAGCACTCTGCCCGACTCGTGATCGAGCCGAGTGTGCTGTCCTGCGAAGGTCCGGCTCAGGCCCGCTTCCTTCGCAACGTCCGTGTAGCTGGCAAAGGTTCGAACGGTGCCTGGTAGCACGTCAGAGGTTACTCTGACGTGATCCTGGTTCCCGAAGAAACCAGACAGTACGGTCGCTGCAGCCGCGCTTATCGTGCTGTGAGCACCCGAATAAGAGGGATCGGGTGCGGTGATGGCGAGCGGCGTCCAGGTCGGGTCGCCGATTGTTAGTGGATTCCCAACCGTGTTGGCCTCGCGGATTGCTGTGATAGGTCTCCACAGATGATAGTGGTATTTAGCGTCATAGAAGGCGATTGTGCTGTCGGCGAGGGATAAGTTGAGAGCCGCGAACAGGCGTGCAGTGCGCTCCAGGTTCGTCCGGTGAAAGAGAGCGGCCTTCTCGGCCACCTCATTCCACGTGTTCCAGATTGGCCCCGCCCAGAACTTTGCGGCCACGGTCTGGTCGACTGTCCGTGTCTTGCTGCTGTTTTGCCCCAAGCTCTTCACCTCGTTCAGAGCTTGCGCGTAAGCACGGCTGGTCAGTGCCGGAGGTGGTCCCGGGCGAAACTGTGCTGCCGTATGCAGCACAAAAGGGGTCACTTTCGCCCAGTGGGTGAAAACAGGTGCTGCGAAGTTTGGCGGTGTGGGTCGGTAGTTTCCCTGCTGGTTGCCTGGCACGAAGGGTGGCGGTGTAGCAGCAGAACCGTCATGAGCGCGGATGGCCAGCAGGCGCTCGGTAATGACGTGACCAACCTGGATTCCCTCCTGCTTGCCAGCTCCATCTGGGATCTTGGAGAGTTCGCCGGCGAGCAGTTGATCGAGCGCTGCCTTCATCTTGGGGTAGAGCGCCGCCAAGGTGTCATGGCCAGCTGTGGCCGCTGCGGCGTCTGGCTGCGCACTGGGCGGAGCGTTCTGCAAGAAGACAGCTGCAGGGGCGTCCCGGGTAATGGAGACGACGGAGTCATAGATCGCTGCATGCAACATGGCGAAGCTGCGAGTCGGGTGAACGGTGGCTGGCTGAGCCCCGGGCTTTTGTAAGATGTGTAACAGCTCCTGGTTCCAAGCAATGACGATAGCACCAGGTTCACTCGTACCTCCCCCGCCCGTAGCGGTCACTCTTGCGGATGAATCGGCCAGGGCGATGCCTGATGAACCGATCCCCAAGAAAATGCCCATGAAGGGGGCCAAGATCAGGATCAACTTCTTCATGTTTCAGTTCTCCTTGACTGTCCAACTCGTAACCGAACGCATGTTCTGGCTACGCGTGGTCTGCCGAAAACGCCCCTGAGTAGCCAACTGAGTAGCATCAAGTGGAATGACAGAAGTGCTCTGTTGCTCCCTATGACAGCCCGGCTCATCCTGGGCGTATGCGTTCTTACTCCCCATTGCCCTTTTTGGCAACCCTGCCATTCAGCGTGGTTATGAGACTGCCTAGAACGTGACAATCTCCCGGATATGCGAATACCGAAGTCTATTGCTGCTTGCATCAGTAAAAGGCTGCGATAACCGGATCGATATGGTACTCAGATCGACGAATCTCAGCTTTCCGCAGATTATTGGCACTATTGATCAGGGCAATGTGCGTAAAGGCTTGCGGATAATTGCCCAGAGCCATGCCGCTCTGAGCATCGATCTCCTCTGAGAAGAGGCCCAGGCGACTGGCAGACTTGAGCAGACATTCGAAAAGCGCACGAGCCTCGTCAACACGGCCCTGCATCGCCAGGTTGTCGACCAACCAGAAGGTGCAGATGGTAAAGGTGCTCTCATCACCCGGCAGGCCATCATCGGAAAGATACCGATAGACAAAGCCATGCTTGTCTGTTAACTTCTCCATAATGCGATCAACGGTTGAGAGCATGCGTGGATCGTCAGGAGGAATAAAGCCAACCAGCGGCAGCAAGAGATTCGCGGCATCGAGCGCCATGTCGTCGTATGACTGAGTGAAAGCGCCAATGCTTGTATTGTAGCCCCGTGCCAGGATATCGATCCGAATCTGGTCTCGCACAGCCATCCACCGGGGCAGATCAGCCTCCAGGTTGAGTCGTTCGGCAGTGCGAATCCCACGATCCAGAGCAACCCAGCACATCGCTTTCGAATAGACAAAATGCCGTGGGCCGCCGCGCACCTCCCAGATGCCATAATCAGGCTGCTGCCAGTGGGTGCAGACGTAGTCAACAAGCGAGCGCATCATCGCCCACAGTGGACCTTCCAATGCTTCGCCATAGCGTTCAAAGCCATCCTGACGACGATACAGATGAATACAGTCCAGCACCTCACCAAACACATCCAGTTGTTTCTGCTTCGCCGCACCATTGCCAATGCGCACAGGAGTGGAGCCACCATAGCCGCTCAGATGAGGCAGTTCTTGCTCGGTCAGCTCACGCTCGCCACGGATGCCGTACATAATTTGCAACTCCTCGCCATCGGCAAATGAGAGACCACACAACCAGTGAATAAAAGCGTGAGCCTCTTCTGTAAAGCCCAGGATGTTGAACGCATAGAGCGTAAACGTAGCATCACGCAACCAGGTAAACCGATAGTCCCAGTTGCGCACACCACCCACATCCTCAGGCAGTGATGTCGTCGGTGCCGCCACGATTGCTCCCGTAGGAGCATAGGTCATCAACTTGAGAGCGAGAGCGCTACGCTCAACCCAGTGCGCATAGGGCCCCATATAGATGCATTTGGCGCAACCCGCAAGCCATGTGCGCCAGCAGCGCAGGGTATGTGCTAGCTCCGCATCAAAGTTGCGTCGGGGCAGTTCATTCTCCAGCAGCCGACGAGCAGCCTGGGCGGTACGCCCTATTCCAATGACAAAGCACAAGCGCTCGCCCTCACGCAAGAGAAACTGTGCCTGAATGGTGGGGTGCCACTCTTCTGGCTCCTGTACTACCTTCATCGCAAATGATGGCAACAGATGAGCACCAACAATAGCCAGGACCACATGTTGCTCTCCACCGGAAATGAGCGCCCCCAGATGATTGGGCGCAAGGGATACCTCGCTGGGTGCAGCGGCATAATGTGGGCTCACCTTGAGCTTCATCGTGACCGACATTTCACCATGCGTACATTCAACAATACGCACCAGGCTGTGGCAGGAGCCATCCTCCTTCGCACAGATGTTATTATCCATTCCTGTATACGGCCAGGCGCTCAATGTTTCTACCGGCATAAAATCGGTGAGCACCACTTCGCCAGCAATGCTGGCGAAGTGGGTTTGCAGAACATTACTCCTGTGCAGGTAGCGCTGTGATCCGACAAGCGAGCCATCTGTCGGCGCAATCTGGAAGTAGCCGCCGCGCTCTACGTCGAGCATGCGACAAAAGATGGCCGGGCTGTCGAAGTCCGGGAGGCACCCCCAGTCTACAGACCCTTCCGGTGATGCCAGGACCACCGAATGGCAATCACCGATGACGCCATACGAATTGATCGGTGGATATTTTTGGTGAATTTCGTTCACGCTCGCCATGATGCACCACTTCTTTCCTGGACAACGGTAAGTTCCGCCGCTGCGTGCCTTTTCATCTAGCACTGGAATATGACGAACTCACCTTTTGAGCAGCAGCTCTTCCTACAACAAGTACCAGAAATGCACTGAGCAGAATCAGTGCAACTGCCGGAGCAGCCCCCCCAATAGAGAAAAGCGGAGCGTGACCTGAGAGGAAAGAGCGCTCACCGTAGATGAAGAATACGATCGCCATCACGTAGAGGAGTTTGCTCACCATCCGATAGCCGACGTGGTTGTATCTTTGGGAAACAGCTATCTTGAAGGCTCCCCGGATCACCAGGAGCAAGAGGACAGCCGCTATCCAGAGGATAAGTCCAGCCGTGTTCCCCTTTGGCCCTACCTGATAGCCGTTTACGCCCAGCGTCAAGTTGGAGTAGCTCCCGTACAACATGATCGCTAAACCAAGGACGAGGAGGGTGTCTGTGAGCAGCAGGCGAGGGAATCTGGCAAGGCCCTGCCAGGTCTCCAACCGCGCTTTGACGCCTTCACGACCCATGAGAAGCAACATGCCGGGAGTTGTAATCCCTAAAAAGCTGAACCAATTCCACTGAGGAGGTTTGAGGGCCGCTCCCGACAGTTGCCCAAACGCAATCGCCATCAGGATGGTTCCAACAATCAGAATGACACCGTCACGGAGCATGAGAGGAAACGTGATGTGCCCTAGTGGGCGTGCAGGCTTGGAGACCCCGGATAAGGCCAGCCCACCAGCCCCGAAGAACAAGCCCACCAGGACAGTGATGAACTGAGCGAGGGCAATTGCTGGAGGAGAGTAGCCCAGGTGAAAAGCTGTCATGGAGAAACCAAGGTAGAAAAATGCGTTTGCAAGAGCGGCGTCACCGGGAAGTATCCCTATACCACGAGACATGTGTTTTTTGTCCAAGTTCGCACGCCATAGCATAATAGCGGCGTGGAGCATGCCAAGGCTGAAAACAATCTCGGCCACCTTGAAGATTGTGCTCAGGCTGACGACAATATTGCTCCCTTTGAAGACAATGCTCGTCGGAGTCAAGAGGGCCAGGACCAGCATGACGATGCCGAGAATGGTGAACGCAGACGCGCTTACAAGGCTATACCCCTTTACAAGGCTATTGGGTGGGGAAGCAACAGATGCATGGTCTGTCGCCTCAAGTGCGAGTGCCTTATTCATCGAAATTCTCCTTCTCCTCATTGGACAGATAGTGTCCACTGTGTTGCCGGGAGAGGTGTAACCTGATGACCTTATGGCCGGTTGTCTAAGCACATCTCCCTGTATGTTTTTCTTTCACCTACCCAGACTGTTTTTCGAGAGAAATATTCCCTCTGCAATCGCAAAAATAAAACTCTACATTATTAAAGAAGAATCCAAACTGGAAATTTCATAGTAGTATTTCCATAATGAATACATAAGAGGGATATGGAACAGTGCTCGTTCATTTGCGAACGAGCACATGTGTGGTGACCAGCGCCCGCAAGGGGCGCTCCTACCATCGTCTACACATTGGAGTCTCGACGTCTTGTGAGCAATGCTGATAGGCCGATGTGTAGACGACGGTCCTATACTACTGACTCCAAATAAATCGCGAAGCGACCTGTTTGTTCGTTCAGATGAAGGTAATGCGGCGTTTTCGAGCGCATTCGTTAGAGTCAATGGCCTTATGCCGTCGCTGCCGAAGCCTTCGCCTCGTCGTGCATGGGGTAGGAATAGAATCATGAAGAAATCAGTCTCTTTTAGTGGAGGGTAAAAAGGAGAGGCAGTGCAAGAGCATGACAAGCGCTTACGTTTTGAACAACTCATCTTGCCACATCTGGATGCGGCATACAACCTGGCTCGCTGGCTAACGCATAATGATCAGGATGCGCAAGATATGGTGCAAGAAGCATGCTTGCGAGCCTTTCGCTTTTTTGATGGTTTTCGTGGTGGAGATAGTCGCGCCTGGCTGCTGACCATTGTACGCAATACCTGTTACACTTGGCTGCAACGGCAACGCGTAGGTGAGTTGACCATACCTTTTCAGGAAGAACTCCACGATGTGGAATGCGAGGCCTTGAATCCAGAAGCGCTGCATTTGCATCGCGTCGATCAGCAGAGGCTCAGAGAGGCCCTGGAAACGTTACCTATAGAGTTTCGTGAAGTCATCATCCTACGCGAACTGGAAGAATTATCATACAGGGAGATTAGTGTCATTGCTCATGTGCCTCTGGGGACAGTGATGTCCCGTCTGGCACGCGGACGTAAATGGCTTCAGCGCTATCTCGCTGCTCACATGAATGAAGAGGGATAATATGAATTGTACAGAGGCGCAGCGTCTTCTCCACGCATATCTAGATGCTGAATTGGACATGGCTGACACCTTAGAGGTCGAGCAGCATCTCCAGACATGTACAGCTTGTTCACAAACCTACAACAATTATCAGGAGCTCCGAACAGCCATAAAAACAAGCTCTCTGTACTTTCAAGCTCCTGAGAAGCTCCAAAAGCGTATTAGATCATCGGTGCTAAAAGCCAATAAAGCCGCATTTATTTCTCATGTGACGTCCTGGCGCGGGCTGAGCGTTGCGGCGGTGCTGATCTTTGCCATCCTTCTTTCGCTCTGGGCGATCACTCGTTTCTGGCCCACATCTTCTGAAGGAAATACTGTGCCACAGGAGGTGCTCGCCAGTCATATACGCTCATTAATGGCAAATCATCTGGTCGACGTACCATCTTCTGACCAACACACCGTCAAACCATGGTTTGATGGAAAACTTGACTTCTCACCTTCAGTGGTCGATCTGGCGCCCCAAGGATTTCCCTTGCTTGGTGGACGCCTAGATTATCTCGATAACAGACCAGTAGCAGCAGTCGTATACAAGCATAAAAAACACATTATTAATCTCTTCATCTGGCCATCCACGCAAAACATGGGAAGCGAAACGCATACGACCACTCTCCAGGGCTATCACCTGATTCACTGGACAAAATCAGGGATGACCTATTGGGCCGTCTCAGATCTAAATCTGAATGAGTTGCAGCAATTTGTCCGACTGATGCAAGCCTCGCCCTGATAGAATACATGGTACGCAGTTCGGCGTGTTACAGTTTTAACACCTCTGGCTCGTGCACTCATCATATCTCTCGTCCGCGATATGATGAGTGCATGTCTCTTTTCTGTGGGGCAAGCCCACAGGCTCGTATAGGAAAGCGTTTCTAATGTAGCGCATGGGCTTTCCCCCATAATAGATGGATGAACTTACGATTGCTGGCAGCTTCTGGACCGGTAAGAAATGCCTCAAAGGTGGCCTGCTGTAGCCCAGTGCTCATGGTGGGGTAAGGATGAATGGTATTGAAGATGTCTTTGATGCTAAGGTGATGCTGCATGGCCAGGGCTATTTCCCCCAGCAGTTCGCCGGCACCTGTTCCGACCAGATGTGCACCTACAATCTGCTCTTTTTTCCCAGCCAGAACCAATTTGATAAAACCTGCTGTTTCATTCGCCGTTTGAGCACGGTCGATCTGAGACCAGGGGAATTTCAGGATGCGCACATGCTTATGTTGTCGCTCTGCCTCAACGGGTAGGAGTCCGACTCTGGCCACTTCTGGCTCGGTAAAGGTACACCATGGCACGACACGGTAATCCACTTTCTTCTTTGCCAGTGGTACCAGGGCATTACGCACGGCTATCCCGGCATGATATGAGGCGACATGCGTAAAAAGGTAGCCTCCGATCACATCGCCGAGGGCAAAGATGTTAGGAGCCGATGTTTGCAGATGCTCATCTACGAGAATCCCTTTCTCATTATATTGAACTCCAGCCGCTTCCAGGTTCAAGTGCTCTTCTGCTATATTGGGCTGACGGCCAAGGGCCAGGAGGAGTTCGTCAGCCTCGAACTGCAACATCTGCATCCCTTGCTGAACTGCAATCACTTTCTTGGTCTCATGGTGGTGTGCTTTCACGACGCGTGCATTCGTGACTATATCAATATTTTCTGACTTGAGGATGCCAGCAATCGTCTCCGAAACTTCAGGATCTTCGCGTGGCAGGAGACGTTCTGGCCCCTGAATCAGAGTAATCTTTGTGCCCAACCGGCCCAGTGCCTGTGCCAGTTCTACACCAACAGGACCCCCTCCAGCGATAACGAGGGATTCTGGCAGGGCTGTCAAGTCAAACACATCTTCATTTGTCAAGTAGCCCGTTGCTTGCAATCCCTCTATCGGTGGCACTGCGGGATGCGATCCAGTGGCGATGAGTATCCTCCGGCTGGTGATCTCCTCATTATTGAGGAGGAGCGTTGTCGATGATGTAAATGAGGCGTGTCCAAATGCAACGGTCACGCCTTCAGTGTACGTCTTTTCCGCATCGCTCACACGTTGAATCACCCCCTGAATAGAAGCGCTGACCTTTGCCATATCAACACTCTGGTACGTCGCGCTCGATCCAAAATGTGCCGCTTGCCTGGCCTGTTGCACGACACGTGCCACATGAATCAGACTCTTGCTCGGCACACAACCGTAATGCAAACAATCTCCCCCCAACTGTTCCTTGTCGATCAGTAAAACGTTGGCACCGAGAGACTGCGCGAGATGGGCGGCGGTGAGGCCAGCTGAGCCGCCGCCGATAATAGTCAAGTCATAGTGTGTTCGTAGCATACGCTCCTCCCGATATTTTTTCTCGTGGATC
The DNA here is from genome assembly GCF_016587375.1 of Ktedonobacter robiniae. GTDB lineage: Bacteria > Chloroflexota > Ktedonobacteria > Ktedonobacterales > Ktedonobacteraceae > Ktedonobacter > Ktedonobacter robiniae. The sequence goes on along the minus strand of NZ_BNJG01000001.1, from coordinate 4,474,023 downwards.
ACACGAATGAAAAGGATCGTTTCTCTTCTACCACAAGAGACTGATTTTTCCGTGGTTGTATTCCCTGTGCGAGCTACCCGGGACATCTGTCTACAAAAGCGAAGGGCTGTGCCAATACAATGGTCCTCATCGCCCATCTTGCTTTAACGAAAATATGCCTCTATCAGGAAACGCAAGAACAAACAAGTTCATGCTCAAAGACCATCCATGCACCTACATATCAACCAGACAGAGAGAGCATATTCTCTTCGACTGTGGAAGGAAACGCCAAAGGGCTCTCTCACCCTGACACAACCAATCTGTCGTGAAAATACAGGCATCTAGCCAGAGAGTACAAGCAGAATGGACGTCGTTGATTGTACTCGCAGCTCACGAGCTTAGGCAAGGAGGCGTCTTCTTCTATCGCGTGCAAGATGCCAATTTCCCGAATAGATATCCCAGGTAGCCAGCATACCTCTGCTTTTTCTCTGAAGCTGATCCCGTTAGCCTATATTACGCGGGAAACTAAAACAGACAGGCCAATGTCCACAGGAACAAGACTCCTTCACAGGCCAATGTCCACAGGAACAAGACTCCTTCAATGGACGCTTCTGCTCCGTGCGAGAAGAGCCCATCCCTTCCACAACATATCAATAGAAAAATGGGTTGCTGTGCTCACCTCCAGTCCCGCTTGCCGGCAGAGCTCTTGTGCTTCTTCCAGTGTAAAAGCGTGCCTGTGTTGCAGATCAACACATTTGATCAACCATTCGAACAGAGGCCAGGGAAATGGAAATGTTCGACGAGCGTAATCCTCGATGAGGAGCTGGCCTTGGGGAAGGAGTAATTCACTCAAGCCGCGCAGTGTTGCTACAGGATCTGAAAAATAATGGAGGGCATTGGTGCAGGTGATCAGATCGAAGGAACCCAGCTCATAGGGGAGACCAGCCCCTTTCCCGTCAGTGAGGGAGGCCTGGGTGAAATGAACATGAGCGTGGTCGGAGAGACATCGACGTGCCTGCGCAAGCATCTCTTGACTCTCATCCACTCCGTAGAGTTCGGCATGGGAAGACGAACGGAGAGGTCGTGGAGCAATAGTCCTGTTCCACATGCCACATCTAAAATACGTCGTGGGTAACCCGTTTCTCCGGCAGGTTTCTGGAGTAGCTTGAAATCAAACATAGAACACGTCACCAAATGTGTCCTCTCAGAAAAGCGTTTCCACGCCCGATCGTAAGAAGCTGCCTGCTTCCCCTTGTAATATGTGCTCATAACACTCTCATTCCGTTTCTCATGCTCATTTTCGCTCTCCCTATACTCTTCTCATGGCATTATATCGAAGCTCTCCATGAAAAAAGGATTCAACAGAAGAATCAGAAGCCACCTCCTGGTCAAGATGCAGCTTCTGGGATGTCTAGCCTAAGGAGCATGCGCTCGATATCCTACACCCTGATGTCCTCTCGTGCTGTCGGGAACAGTTGCCATAGCTATCAGGCTAAAAAAGAGGAGTACGCTTGTTGTCTATAGTTATTCTATCTCTCCTTACGAGAGGTAATACTCACATGCTTTGCCTAAAAGGTGATAATTTGATAGCCTTGGTCGACGCTTCTGTGTTGTAGAGAAGGACTATGCGCTACTGACGTCCTCGCCTACGCGTAGGCGAGGACGTCAGTAGCGCACTGCATACAACTTTTAAACGTTCAGTCTACGACGCCTCTTGCCTGGTAAGGCTCACTCCTGCCTCCATCTCCTGCGGCGTGAAGAGCAGTTCACGCGCACGCGTGGCGCTTTTGAGATCGACCAGGGCGGTCTCGAGCATATCCTTGAGGTCTGGGCGAATGCTCAGTTCCAGCCTCTCCAGCTCTGCCCCGACCGAGAGTCCCTGCTCCGCTTTATAGCGCCGAACCTGTTTTAGCAAGTCCAGCAACGCCTGCCCATCGGCCTCGGCTCTCGCACTCTGCCACCACGCTGGTGCCTGGGGCCAGGATGCGAGATGTAACGAAGAGGCACCTTCTCGCTCTTGAAAGAGACCCTGGTAGATCTCCTCAGTGACAAAGGGCATATATGGGGCCAGCAGCTTGATGACTGCCAGCAGGGCCTGGTAGAGCGTCCACCGGGCCGCCTGTGTGTGCTCACCCATACCGTTGTACAACCGCGCCTTGACCAGTTCCAGGTAGTTATCACAGAGATCCGACCAGAAGAAGCGCTCGACCTCCGCACGCGCAGCGGCATAGTCGCTCTCCCTAAGTTCCCTGGTGGCGTGCTCAATGGTATGCGCCAGGCGAGCCAGCAGCCAGCGATCCGTTGGCAGGAGTCCAGCCGGCTCTTGCGTAGAAGCTATCTCCTCGGGCGAGAGTTCCTGCAAGTGACGCGCGGCAAAGCGGGATGCGTTCCAGAGCTTGGTAACCAGGCGACGACCATTGGCGATCAACTCAGGATGAAAGGGCGTATCCAGGCCGGGCTTGATCGAGGTTGCCCAGTAGCGCAGCGCGTCCGCCGACTCGCGCTCGACCAGTTCAAGTGGTCCGCCCGCGTGGCTATTCCCCTTGGACTTCGAGATCTTTGAGCGCTCCGCCGAGAGGGCATGTCCCGAAACCAGAACTTCGCGCCAAGGTATCTCGCCAGTGTGGTATAAACCTTTGACGATGGTATAGAAGGCCCAGGTCCGAATGATGTCATGCGCCTGAGGACGCAAGCTGGCCGGGAAGTGACGCGCAAAGCGCTCTGGATCATCGACCCAGTTCGCGATGATCAGAGGCGAGCACGACGAGGTCGCCCAGGTATCCATAACATCGCGCTCAGGCTCAAACTCCATCGAGCCACAGGAGCATGGCTGCTCGGGTGCGGTCGTACGCGGGTCAATTGGCAACTGCTCCCGCGAGGCCAGCAACAATTGGCCACAGGCTCGGCACGTCCAGGCAGGAATGGGAACACCCAGGAAGCGTTGGCGCGAGATACACCAGTCCCATTGCAGATTCTCGACCCAGTGCTCATAACGCGCCTGCATAAAGGCAGGCGTCCAGCGAATCTGGCGCCCGGCCTCAAGGAAACGCTCCTTCTGATCCAGGACACGAATAAACCACTGGCGCGTGTGCAGGTATTCGACGGGCGTACCACAGCGTTCATGAACGCCGACGTTATGCTCAATCGTCTCTTGCTGCAAGATCAATCCCTGCTCCGCCAGGATCTCCAGGATACGCTTTCGTGCCTGTGGAACCGAGAGGCCAGCCAGCGGTCCCGCCAGTTCCGTCATGCGTCCATCGCGACCAATAGCTGCTAGCAGCGGCAGTTGATGGGTGCGCCACCAGCGAACATCGGTAGAATCGCCAAAGGTACAGCACATGACCGCGCCGCTTCCCTTGATCGGATCAACCGCCTCATCCGCCAGGATAGGAACTTCAATACACTCTCTGGAGGCAAAGGACGCGCTCGCGAGTGAGGCATGTGTCCCAATCAAGCCAGCATAGCGCGCATCCGAAGGGTGAACAAAGATGGCGGCACAGGCTGACAGCAGTTCTGGGCGCGTGGTCGCAATAGGAAGTGTCGTGCCATTCTCCAGCGTAAAAGCCAGGGTAGAGAAGCGAGTTGACAGTGTCGTATCATCAACTTCCGCCTGGGCTATTGCGGTCTGGCACTCGGGACACCAGAGGGTGGGGGCTGGGAGCGCGTAGACACGCTTCGCCTGGTAGAGCTGAATAAACGACCACTGCGAGGTACGTTGCGCCTGCGGCGAAATGGTGGAATAGCGATAGCACCAGTCGATGCTCAGGCTTAAGCGCCGCCAGAACGTTTCGAAGCGCTCCTCGGCCTGGTGTATCAGGGTATGACACTGCTCCAGGAACTCGGGCAGTTCCATCTCCAGAGCCTTGCGCTTGATGGTCTTCTCAACAAAGCGCTCCGTAGGCAAACCATTGTCATCGAAGCCCATAGGATAGAGAACGCGTTCACCAAGCATACGGTGAAAGCGCGCGATAACATCGGCCTGTGTATAGGAATAGCAGTGTCCAATATGGAGTTCACCAGAGACGGTAGGGGGTGGGGTATCAATAGTGTAGACAGGCGCAGAGCCATCAGGCTGAAAAGCGTAGGTCTGGGCATCATGCCAAAACTGCGCCAGGCGCGGCTCAGCGGAGCGAAAATTGTAGCGGTCGGGCAAGCTCATCGTGGTACTCCTTCAGGTAAAGACATTCCGCTGCCGTCAAACAAGGACGAGGGCAGCGCTCGCGGTACCACCTTGATTCGATAGTCGACCCGCCCAACCATGACAAGGGTCAGACTATCCTTATGCGCAGCAATAACGGGCCACACCCGGAAGAACTTACTATACGTTTTGTGCATCTCAGTTCTTCGACTTCCGAGCCACGTTCAGGGGACTAAATTGAAAGAGGCTCTCACCCGGTGGCCTCTCTTCTCTGGCAATCCGCGTTTCCCTTACTCCGCTCGTTCGCAGTCACTTTATAGATTTTGTTTACAAGGGTTATCATACCGCTCTTACATGGTTGAGTCAAGTAGCAGGAGCGAAGAGAAATGAAACTTTTCTGGTGCGTAACGCGTGAATATGGCAAGATAGCCAGATAATAAGGTCAACTTTTGCATTGTGACATTCACATACAGTAGAAAGGAAGGTAAAGCCACATGACACAGTGGACATCAAACAATATACATAAAGGCATGGAAGTATACTCCGCAGAGAATGAGGATCTGGGGCATGTCGAAGATGTCTATGATGATTCCTTCCTGGTGCAGAAAGGGCTCCTCTTCCACAAGGATCGCTATATTCCCTATAGTGTGATCTCAACGATTGATGCGGAAAACGTCCATCTTATGGTCAGTAAGGCTGAGGCCAGGGAGATGCGCTGGGATCAGCGCCCCAGTGAGCATACAGGTGACACCCTGCAAACGTTCTACGATCACGGCACTGACCTCGATAATCCGTTAAATACCCATCGCGCATAATTTCTTTGAATTCCGCATACTACATGCAGTAAGAGCATCGGTCCGGTGTAGCAAGCAGCCAGACCGGTGTTTTTTTGCACTTTCCCGAAAGGAGGCGTATATCTTTACCCGCTCTACCATAATCAGGCAACCTGCTTTCAGGAAAACCACCTTAAGGCATAGAACCTCAAAATCTCGTTTTTCCGGCTATGCTGTAGCATCGACGGAGGCAACCATGGGTTCCTGGACCTGGCACAAAACTGCCTACTGTTATCTCCCTACAAGATACGGTTAGAACCTTACTCGATTTAAGGTAATTACCTGATGTAATAACAAGCGGCATTGACTACACTTAGGACGTATAGATAAACAGACAGAAGCCAAAGATTGCCACAATAAGCTGAATGCTTATTTTGTAGACCAGGCCATGGAGCCGACGCTGATTTGTCGGTAGATTTCCAGAAGGGAGCGTGGAAGCATGGCAATTGCCAATCCTATTAGTGATGAGCGCCGATCCAGGCTTACTAGCCACGAGGACGTGCTAGCAGAATTCACCACTTCCCTGGGCATTGAGATTGACGAGGCGCTTACAGAGCAACGTACAACCGAATCTCTTCCCCATTTTGGGGTGCTGGAAGACGAGATCGCAGCCCTGCTGAGTGATGATGACGACGACGAAGAGGGCGATGAGGATAACACTTCATCAGCACATACCCATCGCGGTGGGGTAACCAGTACCAAGGCCAATGGTTCTGAAGATGCCTTCCAGAGCTACCTGCGTGACATTCGCGGGTATGGACTCCTCACACACGCGGAAGAGATCGACCTGGCACAAAGAGCGGCGGCAGGCGACATCATAGCTCGCCGTAAACTCGTCGAATCCAATCTGCGCCTGGTCATCTCCATTGCACGCCGCTACACCAGCACAGGTGTCCCCCTGATCGATCTTATCCAGGAGGGTAACCTAGGCTTAATGCGCGCCGCTGAGAAGTTTGACTACCAGCGTGGCTGCCATTTCGGCACGTATGCCACCTGGTGGATTCGCCAGGCCGTCAGCCGCGCCGCTGGCGAGCAATCGCGCATGATCCATCTCCCTGAACACGTCTCAACACGCCTGCGCAAGGTTCGCCGCATCTCCGCTCAGCTCTCCCAGGAAAACGGGCTTGATCCTATGCCTGAGCAGATCGCGGAGGCCTGTCATTTTGAGGTCGACGAGGTCAAAAATTTGCTCGGAGTTATTGAACAGCCAGTCTCCCTCGATACGCCCGTTGACGATGAGACACGCTACTCGCTGGGCGATACACTCGAAGACGATACCACTCCCGCGCCAGCCGAGACAGCCTCACGCCACCTGCTTGGAGAAGAACTCCACCGCGCCCTGGCCGTGCTCACGCCGCGAGAGCGCTCAGTCGTGATGCTGCGCTATGGCATAGGTGATGGTCGCAGCCGTACATTGCTGGAGGTGGGCAAAGAGCTCGGTATCTCCAGAGAACGTGTACGCCAGCTCGAAGTTGTGGCGCTCATGAAGCTCCGCAGTGTCACCAACGCGCAAGCACTTCACGACTGCGTTTAACCCAGCATAGTATAAAACAGGATAGGAGGGCGTCTGCACATGCAGACGCCCTCTTGCGCATGCTATAGTGGTATGCATTTCGTGCTATTTGCTCGACAACTCTACCAGAGTATGCTATATATACTACGGCTACAGCTTCTTATAGCTCACTGACACATCAACACGCTTCGTTTGACACATAACATCTTGGCGGAGGGGCTTTCCAAGCATGATCAAACAACTCACCGAACGCCAGGAAGAGAGCACGATCCAAAGCGACACCACCTCGCGTTTCAGGCTTACACGCCCTACTATTATCGATATTTGTGTGGTCCTCGTTCTGCTCATCGTGGCGCTTATTCCACGCATCCAGCTTGCGAACCAGCTTGACATGGTTACCGACGAGATTGTCTATATTTGGGGTGGAAAAGTCTATTTTCCCCTCCTCACGCATCTACAATTTACCTCGCCAGCCTGGCACTATAACTACGAGCATCCTCCGCTGGTAAAGCTTTTAATTGGCTTCGCGCTGGCGTGTAACTCCCACTTGGGGCATCCTCTCACAGAGCTACAAGCCGGGCGCGTTCCCAGTATCGTCATGGGTGTGCTCCTGATCGGGGCTATCTACTGGTTTGGTCGCCGCCCCTTCGGGCGTACCGTGGCAACGCTGGCGGCGCTTTGCCTGGCGGTCAGCCCCTGGTTGGCCTATTTTAGCGCCCTGATCTATCTGGATATGACCATGACCACGCTCGCGACCATTGCCTTCCTGCTGCTGTGGTACGCGGTCCAGCGTCCCTGGATGTACCTGCTGGTGGGCGTCTTCCTGGGGTTGGCGGCTGCTAGTAAGTATCCTGCCGTCCTCCTGGTGCCAGGTATGGTACTCTATGCACTCTACTATACCTTCTTCATCCGCCCTCGCCTGGGCGAAGCCAGCAAACCACCATGGAAATGGTGGCTTCGCGCCATGCTGCTCTCGCTACTCGCCTTCCTGCTCGTTGATCCCGCCATCTGGACCAATCCACCTGTGAAGCTCTTTCAAAGCTTCTTCTTTGAGTGGAATCACTCCTCAAATGGGCATCTCACCTTTATGGCCGGAGCCGCCTACGAGCATATGCCACGCTGGACCATTTTCTACATGTTGGGAGCCAAGCTCAGTGTATTTCTGACGCTGCCGGCGCTCGGCTTTATCGTGTATGCTGTAGCCAAACTCGTTCGCTATCACCGCGCGCCAAACACCGTTGCCCCGATGGAGGCAGCTAGCGTGGTCTTCCTCTCGATCTGGCTCGTTAGCGCCGTAGCGATGTATGGTCTGCTAAATATTGTTGTAGGGACACACTACTATCTGCCAGTGGTGCCACCTATCGCTCTAAGTGGAGCCTTTGGCCTGGCAGTCCTGTTACGCTACCGCCGCCGTCTGCCCAGGACCCAGAAAAGCAGTCAGGCAGTCGCGGCAGATGGGACACCGCTCGATCAGCAGAAAATTTCACTTGTACGCCCTTATACGCCCTTAAATATACGTGCGGGTATCACAATCGCTTTGATGGCACTCATTCTCATTGTTCCACACCTGGTAGGCACGCTCACTGTTCAGGATGCGGAGGGCTACACCAGTGAACTTTTCTCTAGCGAGAACACCTCGCTGCAAGTAGCTTATCCGGGCTATCGCGATGCCATCCTCTGGCTAGCAGATCACACAAAGGGACCCACCAGCGTAGGCCTTGTGGCGCTTCCAGGTACCCTGGGAGGTGGTCCCCAGGACGAGCAGAGCTGGTTCTATTATAATCGGGATCTGCCCCAACAGGTCAGTCTCTCGGCGGTAACGCCTATGGACAGTTCCTACAAAAGCGACTACCTTGTCTGGCCAATGCACCTGCAACAGCGCGGGTATACGATACCCAAACCCTGGCGCTCGCATATTGTACATACCGTCACCGGTGGCAATACCATTTACTGCTACATTCTCTCGCGCTAACCGTCCCCAGGTCGCCTCTCTAGCGACTCAGAAAGCGATCTGCGTTTGAGCATGTAGCCAGGAGTTTGTTTACCGTATGCATTCAACCATATCAGAACGTTTCCCGGCCACAGCGAATACCAGTATAGAAGCAAAGGCGCCGAGTCCCTCCCTGAGAGGACTCGGCCTCTGTGCTCTGGCGCTCCTGCTCTGCACAGTATTGATGCTTTCTCCCCTCACACGATTGGTTGGGGTACAGCATATGAATGGGATCGCGCCCTTCATCAATGCACTTCTCAGTTTGAGTGCCTGGCTCCCAACAGATGTCCATCTCGTGGGCACTCCTGCCAGATCAGTGAAAAATACCAGCCTGGTGTTCTTTATCGGCGCGACCCTTCTCGCGTTTCTTGTCTATGGCATAAGCACCTGGTGGCTTGCACGCCAGCCCGCACAGGCAAATTACCGTATCACTCAAAGCTGGATTATGGCAATTGCGCTCCTGGCTGGCCTCTGCTTCGTCTTCACGCCGGCCATGCTCTCCAATGATGTCTTTGTGTACGCTGGCTACGGACGACTAGTCTCAGCCTATCATGCCAGTCCCTACTTTGATCTACTCACAAACTACCCTGATAAACTCAATCTGTATGACGATTGGCGGGGTGCCACATGCGCCTATGGACCCTTCTGGGTACTCATCTGTACACTGGTCTCAACCCTGGCAGGCACAAATATCTTGTCTTACCTGCTGACCTATCGCCTCCTGGCACTGGCTTCCAATCTCTGTAATATTCTCCTGGTGGGTTTGATTCTCCGCAAACTGGGACGCTCCGAGCGCACAGCCACCCTGGGTATGCTTCTCTATGCCTGGAATCCCTTGATGCTACAAGAGAATGGCCTGGGCGGCCATAACGATACAGTTATGGTCACCTTCCTCCTTCTGGGGGCCTACTGCTGGCTACAGCACGAACTACGCGCCTTCACAGAGCGCTTGAGGGTACGCGACTACCTGCCCGCGCTGGCCTGCTTCTCTATCGCGATCCTGATCAAGTATTCCTGCGCCCCCCTGGTCTTGCTCTTCTTCGTGCTCATGGGGCGGCGTGCTATGCTGGCCGCGGCTCAACAAGGGAAAGCGCTTCGGGGTCAGCTCTTAGAGGCAGGCAGGGATATCCTGATTGGCGGCTCCTTCTGCTCGGTGCTGGTGATCGGTTTCTACCTGCCTTTCTGCCTGGGACATAGCATTCCCGATATTATCAAGAGCTTCTCGTCCCCACCATCCTCCTACCTATCTTACAACTCCATTCAGCAAGCCGCTGGCCGCTGGCTCGACTGGAACAAGAGTCAGCAGGAGGGCGTCAATTACACAATCTTTACCGTGTTGGCAACCCCTGTTGTCTGGCGGATCATCAATGTGATTGTCATAGGCGCCTCGATGCTAGCAGGCCTGGTGGCGCTCTGGCGTAAACCCAGTATTCAAGTATGGGCACTGGCCTGTATCGCCTTCCTATCGCTGCTCTACCTCGTCATCACCTGGCTCTTCCCCTGGTATATTACCTGGGTCATAGGTCTGGCCTGCATCTGCCTACCCGCGCGTGGTCGCCTGCCGCGCGCCCTGGTGGGTACAGCCCTGCAATTTACGCTGACCATCCATTTCCTCTACCTCTTCTTCTTTCCTATCTCGCCTTTTGGGCGCTGGAATGGCTGGGACTTCTTGACGACCCTGCTCCCCCCTATAGCTACCTTCCTGGTTCTCTACTACTGGCGGCCCCGCCACTTCCAGGCAGCAATGTTCACGCAGGAAGAGCACACACACCAGGCCTAGTAAAGCACTATTCTCCACCTGAGAGACAAGAAGGCCCGCGTCGCATGTGACGCGGGCCTTCTTGCTACCTATCCAACCTCACCACATCATGAAAGCGCGGCTTGTGAATGCTCCTGCGAACGCGCAGAGAGCTGCCCGCGTTGACCTGCTATCAGGAGCGCAATAATAAAACCGGCCAGAATAAAATTGCGTATGGTGACAATGGGAAAGAAGATTGGCTGCTGGGGAACCGCTTGCAACGAGACGGAGATATAGATGTAGGGATAGATCAAGGTTGTCAGCACACCCAAAATTCCCCAGGACACCATCCAGCGCCAGTTTGCCTGGCCAACGTAGGCCACCAGCGGCGCCACCCAGATCAAGTATTGGGGACTGAACACTTTGCTGGTACCAATCACCAGGAGGAGCGTCAAGAGTGAGCTGGTCGCCAGATCGATCTTGCCTCGCCATTGCAGCCAGTAGGTGTACGCCAGGCCTACCAACAACAGGGGCGTACTCAGACTACCAATGATTTGCGCGGGCGCACCAAACATGTTCAAGGAACCATACGTAAACTTGAAGATCAAGGGCAATCCCGTGACCAGGCTCGTGAGCCACATTAGCGAGGCGGGCAGCGACTCTACCTGGATTGGGCGGTCACCAAAGTAGGTCAGGGGCTTCAAGGTTCCCTCCACACTGAAGAGCAGTGAAACCACAACAATGCCCGCGCACACAAGCCCAAAGACCACCAGGGGAAGCCAGCGTTGCCAGGCACGCCAGTTCCCCTGCACCAGGCGCTGCTGCTGGAGCAGGAAGGGAAGCAAGAGCAATACCGGGTAAAATTTACAGAGCGTGGCCAGGGCCAGGTAGGCAAATGCCCAGCCCCAACGCGAGCGGGCCGCGTAGACGGCCGCCAGCAACGTAAACAGCGCTGGCAACAGGTCAAAACGGCCCACCGCCGTCGCCCAGCAACCGGTAATGAGATAAAAGGCACATGAGAGGGCCGCCTCCCGTGAGCGATAGCGCGCCAGCAGATAACACAGCAGGCCCGCTAGCAACACCATCCAGATGGCGAAACTGACCTGGTACCATCCCTGTGGTGCTAAAAGGCCCAGCGAGAATGGCAGCAATACGGGCAATGGATACTCATTCGGCAGCGTATGCAGGGGCAGCGAGGTAGGCTGCCAGGCACGCAGTTGATGCACCCAGGAGGCAGGAACGCCATACTGCTCCGCCTGGTCTAACAGAGATGGAGGTTGCTGCACATGCTGCTGTGTCTGAGGCGCGGCTACTTGGTCAAAAGTAACCGGGCGAAAGATAAACTCACATTGCGCTGGAGGTAAGGTCTTGACCGCGTCCAGACCCTGCCAGAAAGCTAGAGCATAGCAGTTGTATTTCGCGGCATCGGTATAGGCCTTGAACATCTGCCAGGAGGCGCCGTAGAAGAGAAGAGAACCCATCAAGAGTAAGAGGCAGGCATCCAGTACCATGCGTTGGCGCCTCCCGGCAGGCCATACGTACGCACGCCCAACTTGGTAGGCTTTATAGAGCAGCAAGGTCCCTATACAGATGAGTAGGCCCATATCCAGCACGGCATGCCAGATACCCACGCCCGGCAAAAGATGCGTAAGCGAGGCAGCATAAAAGATTACAGCTACACCCAGGGCAATAACGCATGGATCAGCAAGCAAGCGTCCCCGCCGAGCATTAGAAGAAGTCTGTATGCTTGAAGAGTCATGCTGAGCATCGTTCTCTTGTGAGATATCAGTATCCATCGAATATTTCTCTATCTTTTCTTTCTACGACGTTCCAATCATCGACGGGTCACACTGGAAGCATAGTAGTGTCCATTCCTGAAGACAAGGCACTCCCACCATTGGGCTATCCTGGATATTCCAGATCTCTCTCTATTCTTGGGAAGCATGGTATGCTACAATAACGACGCGAAGCATAAGTCCGAGCACCGATATCCCCATGCTTCATAGCACTGGAATACGCATTGTGAGGTGAAAGTATGCAAGAATTGGCAGAAGGTCAGATGTTTGCGCGCTATCGTATTGTGCGCGCCCTGGGGGTAGCTTGATCAGCCAGAGCTATGCCGCAGAAGATTCCCATCTCGGATGTATAGTGACGCTTAAAGTCATGCACCCATGGCCTGCGCTCCCCAATTCTGCTCGCTATCAATTCTTCCACGAGATGCAAGATATCAGCTTGATTGTTCACCCACAACTCACAGCCCTCCTCGACTATGGCGACTTCGAGGGGCGCCTGTATGTCACACGCACTTACTTTGCGGCTGGCTCCCTGCTTGGTGATACCGGGCGAGCATACTTTCAAGCGCCAATGCTGCCACAGATCGCGATCAAGCAGCTTGTGCCACTGGCTCAGGCCCTCCATAATCTGCATACGCATGGGTATATCCATGGTGCCCTCACCTTCTCCAATGTCCTTCTCAATGAAGAAATCTCCAACCCTACGGAAACCACATCGCTCCTAGTCGCGGATGCAGGCTTTACCTACTTCGCGCAGCATGTGGGAGGTCTACAGCCTCTTCTACTACCCGCAACCGCGGCACCAGAACAGTGGCACCGTCACTATAGCCCCGCTTGCGATCAGTATGCCTTAGCTATTCTGCTCTATTTCTGGCTAGCTGGCCGCCTCCCATTTATTGGTCGCCCCCAGGAGGTCCTGCGCCAGAAACAGTTTGAAATTCCACCTTCGCTCCGCCCTCTCAATCCCCACGTTACGAGACAGCAAGAGACGATTCTCCACCGCGCCCTCGATCCTAACCCCGAGCGACGCTATTCCACTGTGCTAGCCTTCGTCCAGGCTCTAGAAGGCACCCTTTTCTTACCAAACGAATTCGGCAATGCAGAGCAAGGCGCTGCTGAAATGCCTGAGACAACCGTGCTTTCTCTCGACCTGCTCAAAGAGATCTTCGCGGCTTCAGCGTCAGAGAAGGCTAAGGCACAGGCCGCTCAGCAAGACAAGGAACAGCAACCTGAAGAGATCGTTCCTGCGGCGCCAGAACCCTCTCAATTTGAGCGATTGCTGGCCTCGCTGCTCATCCCTTCCCCCTAGCTACACCTACATCGGAGACCACACCAACCAGTCATACCACCCCACTGGAACCAATGAGACAGGCTGAGACATCAAATACGCTTTCGCTCCTGGAGATGCTGGCATCTTCTCACACTCCAGGCGCTACTCCGGTAATAGAGCAACAGCAGCAGCCTGAACCACAGCCACGCATCGAGCCAGATATCGCACAGCCCATCCCTCCTGCCGCGCCAGAGCCAGTCCAGCCACCAGTTGAGCCGCCAACTGAACCCAAACCAGTTGAGCCTGAACCCACTCGCCCTCAGCCACAGGAGCCATCTATTCCCGCTGAACCTCAACCTACACAGCCCGCACCTGAGAAGCCGATAGAACCCGTTCGTCCTCAACCACAGCCGGAGCAGCCAACGCCTATCGAGCCGGTGCCAACGCATCCCCAACCGCAGCAGCCATCACTGCCCACAGAGCCAACCGAGGTACCTGAACAAAAGGAGCCACGCACAGAGCCACTTGCTCCCGAGGAACCAGTAACGCTACCACAGCCGGAACCAGATATCCCACAGCCGCTTCCTACGCCACCGCTCACGCCACCACCCGGCATCCAGCCAGTGGATGAGCCTCAACCCGAGGCCCAGCAAGAGCCTATCACTGAATTAGATGTACAAGAAGAGGTTACAATAACGCAAGCACGCTTTACCATCACCTCACCCTACACTGCTACCCCCATAGAGATCGAGCTAGAGCCAGCCGAAACCATCACCCTGGGACGCGCTGGCTCCAGCGACATTCTTTTGGAACAAGATAACCTTACCTCGCGCCACCACGCGCTACTCAAATGTGTCAATGGCCAGTTTGTGCTCTTCGATCAACGCAGCGCCAAAGGGGTGTTTATCAATGGACGCAAGCTTACCAGCGGCATTGGCTATCCCCTGCATCACGGAGATAATATCCAGATTGGCCGATACAGCCTGCTCTTCCAGCAAGCTGGCGTCACCACACCCCAGACAGCTCCTCTTGTCGAAATCGAACACGCCTAGAGAGTTGAATTGTAGGGCCCAAGCTAGCTTGAGCCCTACAATTCAACGTTAGCGATCCACTAGCGAGCGCGTTAGAGTGACAATCGTCACAAAGGTGCAGTAGAGGTCTAACAGTTGCTCGCTCACAACCTTCACGGTGCGGGGGCCGACGCGCTCCACCCCACGAATCCAGAGCGCCATATCCGCCATGTCCGCCACCAGAAAGGTTATCTCCAGCGTGACGGGCAGTTTGAAATGGGGAGGTTGTGTCTGTGCGAGCTGCTCAACAGCTCGTTTTGCCCCTGCATGCAGCATCTCACAGGCTACCTCTGGATGCAGGTTGACCGCGGCAAAACGTCCAATGGAGTCTTTCACCACGACCGTTTCAGCCTGGGGAGCAAAGGTTTGCACCTCCTGGGCGGTTGCCGCATCCCCGCTCACCAGAATAATAGGTATACCATAATGCGCCGCGACCAGGGCATTCAAACCAGACTCGCCCACGACCTCGCCATTGATGCGCACCTCCCAGATCGCCCCAGGATTATAGGTATGCGAGAGAATCGCGCGCTCGGCCCCAATCGAACCGTGATAGCTGACGAAACAGACGCCATCAAAGGAGGCATCCAATCCCTGCATCATATACAATGGCTTATGTCGACCAGTGATGAGGGTCGCACGCCCCAGCAAGTCCTGGGGATGGAGGTTGCGCATCGCATGATGGGCATCATTGACGACAAACTCGTGCGCGCCAGCCTCCTGAGCGCCAGCAATTACAGCGTTGACTTCGTTGGTCAGCAATTTTCGTCCCTGGGCATACTCAGGATTGCCCTCGATGATCTGCTCCCAGGCCACGATCCCACTTGTTCCCTCAAAATCGGTCGAAAGAAAAAGCTTCATAGCAACTCCCTTACTAAAGCCAGGTGCTCCGCGCCACCTCTCTACACGCATCGTGCAACATGAGGAACACGGAGCACCTGTAGACGTCGTTCGACAGGATACAGCCAGGCAGGTAGCTTACTCCAGGACCGCCATGCCGGGACCGCCTGCCGCGCGACAGATGTCGATGCTGGCCTGGCGTCCTGTGCGCTCGGGATACTGCTCTTCGACGGCCTGTGTCAGCGCGGTGACCGCCTCCTGGCGCACCAGATTAATTGTGCAGCCACCAAAGCCACCGCCCAGCATACGCGCTCCGAGCACACCGGGAACGCTATGTGCGATGTCCACCAGAGCATCCAGTTCTGAACAGCTTACTTCGTACTCATCACGCAAACCCGCGTGGCCCTGCCAGAGCACCTGGCCAACAGCTTCAAAATCATTGCGCTTTAACAGCTCTACAACCTGCATCACACGCTTGTCCTCGGCGATAACATAGCCCGCGCGCTTACGTAGCAGTTCAGGAAGCTGATCTTTGTAGCGCGCGAACTGCTCAGGCGTGATATCGCGGAGAGCCTTGATCTCGCGCGCCTGGGCGTTCTCCGGCTCATCGCGCAAGACCGCCTCGCGCAACAGGCTCGCCGCCTCCTCGCACTGCTGGCGACGCTCGTTATAGGCCGTACTCGCCAGTTCACGACGCACACTGGTATCAATGACTACAATTGCGACCTCTGGGTCAGAGAAGGGGAAATACTGGTACGCAAACGAGCGGCAATCCAGCAAGACCGCCTGTCCGGGCTGCCCCAGGCATGAGGCCGCCTGGTCCAGAATACCCGAGCGCAGGCCAGAGGCAATGTGTTCAGCACGCTGGCAGAGCGCCGCGACCTCCATCTTCTGTAACCCCCGCTGGGGGCGCGGCTGGCTCTCCTCGCCATCGCCAATCTTGAGCTGCCCACCCGAGAACTGGGCACAGGCATAGACCGTCGCCACCTCAAGGGCCGCTGAAGAACTCATGCCACCACCCAGGGGTACATCGCCAGCCACAACCGCATCAAAGCCCTTGAGCGCAAAGCCCGCGCGTACCAGTTCGGCCACCACACCCAGGACGTAGCGCGCCCAGCCGGGAAGTCCCTGGCACTGCTGCTCAAATGAGCCAGGCAGTTGCTCAAGCGAAAACTGCGCATACTCCTCAAAATGCGCTGACCAGAGGCGCACCTCCTGGTCCTGGCGCGTGCGGCCTGCAAAGGCTGAGACACGGTCGACCGCCAATGGCAAGACAAAGCCGTCATTATAGTCGGTATGCTCACCAATAATATTGACACGACCCGGCGCCCAGGCTGCACTGAGCGGACCCGCGTACACGCCATCGTCCTGAAAAACCGTAGCGAACTTCTGGGCCGCCTCAAGGGCGGGTTGTGGATACTGCTTTCTCTCCATGCTACTACTCCATCTCTTTCTCAATAGCCTGCCGCAGCTCCAGCGCCTTCTGCTGCGGAGCGGAGTCGTTGGTCCACATGCCCCAGATAGACTCTGAGGAGGCGGCGAATTTAAGCTTACCCGGCGCACGTCCAATGGCAAGAATCTCAACGTGGAAGTGGAACCGCTCATCCTGCAATTGATGCAGACCTAGCAGGTAGGGCATCGGAGCCATCGCGCTATCAAAGAGATTGTTATAGCCACGAATGACCTTCAGGAGCATGGCAGCGAGGTCGCGCAATTCCTCATCGGTTGCTTGTGCCAAGCTAGGCACATGCCGCTTCAAATAGAGATGCGTCTCATAGGGATAGCGCACATAGGGGGGCAAAAACGCCTGCCAGGTCTCATTGTGGGCCACCTCAAAATCGGTGTCCGTCAATTCATCGCGCACGCGGCAGAAAGGGCACCCGCGGCCAGCCTTGTGTTCGAGTACCGTTGTCTCCAACTTACGCTCCAGAACAGGAGGTAAGACAGAGACGCCATAGGCCTGTCCATGAGGGTGGTGCTGCGTCTGGCCGATAGCTTCACCGCTATTCTCAAAGATCATTACCGCCGGGTAGCGCGAAGAGAAATCATTATATAGTTCGCGCCAGAGCTTCGTCACCGCGAACACTTCATCTACGGTCAGCTGGGTGAAGGTCTTCTCGTGGTCGCGATTATAAATAACTACAACCGCCTCACCAACTGGAGGTTGCAAGGGAGGGAAATCATTTGGATGGAGCCATACCTGCGTATCCTCACTTACACGCCCTTCGGTAATGTCAGCACAAAACGGGCATTTCGTCGTTCCTTCGCGGCGGCTCATACGATGAGGTGCATTCACCAAATATTGCCGTAGAATTGGATTCCAAATTAAAGGCGTCTTCTGTTCCATATTATTCCCAAATTCTTTGCTTTATATTCTATGAATCTTGTGTGCAACATATCTCTGAATGGGGAGTATGGTGGATCGTAACAGCCACAGGCCGCCATGACCCACCATGCCACTTATCAGAAGAGCAGGTCTCTATTTATGGATGATGTGAGTGATGCGCAGCCTGGCTCCCCATCAGCACACAACGCCCCTGCTGGGCAAAGAGCGAAAGTAACGCCTTTTTATCGGCTACGCCCCCCTCATTGCCCTCAGCCAGCAACCATTCATCCCAAGTCGTCTTATCGGTAAACAAAGCCCAGGCCACGGGAGCAATCTGGGCTTTTATGGTGCGCATAATTTCGCGTGCATGCTCAAAACCCGGCTCCAACTCCTGTAGTGGGGGAAGCTTTTCGTCCTGCAACGCCTCAAACGTCCTCACCGTCAGCACCTCTCCCCTTTGCGCTTCGCATACGCATCCCAACACCAGCACCTCGCGCTCATTGCCCTCTTCATCAGTCAGCGTATCCCATACCCCGCAGACAAGGGTACAGTGCTCTGGGAGCGTGCATAAGAACGTGATTATCTGCTCCTTATTCCACCCATGCCAGGATGGCTCCTGCTGTTGATCAAGTCGTAGCGCAGCGGCTACCAAAGGCCTGACCGCCTCCCATAATGCCGAGTCAGTATCTATCACCACTAATTCTTCTGCAAACAC
Organism: Ktedonobacter robiniae; assembly: GCF_016587375.1. Lineage (GTDB taxonomy): Bacteria > Chloroflexota > Ktedonobacteria > Ktedonobacterales > Ktedonobacteraceae > Ktedonobacter > Ktedonobacter robiniae. The sequence goes on along the minus strand of NZ_BNJG01000001.1, from coordinate 4,455,821 downwards.
ACGTACAACTGCCTTTCGAAATAAGAGATCAATCAGGCCCATTTCCGGTTCTCAGGCCGTCTCAATTATAATACATTCCAGCCGTGTTTGCGCGTTCTACTATACTATTAGTCGTCACATGGTCTAACCAGGAGACGCAGATGTCCTATCTTTCAGTGCTCTCGCTCTGCCTGCATATTATAGGGCCGACTGGGATTATAGTACTACTTTCCCGAATATGGATTATTACCTGGCACTTCCGCGACTCGCCACCGAGCGGCTTTCGCCGCTACCAGCGCGCCCTATACATGAAACAAACCGCTGGCCTGGCCCTACTCTTCCTCCTCACGATGGCCACCAGCTACGCCTTGCTGCACGAAGTGTGGGGAGTACTCTACGGCCTCCTTGCCTTCAAAGCCTGCACCTGGTGGGTCCGCCTGACACTTTTGCCGTAAGCGCTACCCCTGCTAAGCATCGCAGACGCTGAGGACATCTTGTAAAGAGGTAGATACGTGGTTCCCACAAAAAGAGGATATAAGATCGTTTATTCTTAGTAGAAGATTTAGTATAAGACACCTTCAAACAGACATACCCAGCACAGGTCAAAGGAGTTGAGCATGAGTAGCCAGCCCTGGTACCAAACGTTTTTTGGCGAAGACTATCTACAGATCTACTCTCCATTCCTACCTGCATCTCGCACCCAACATGAGGTCAGTGCCATTGAAGCGCTACTTCACCTCACGCCAGGCATGCGGATCTTAGATGTGTGTTGTGGAGATGGACGCCATGCCCTCCCGTTAGCGCAACGCGGATATGCTGTTACCGGGCTAGACCTTAGCGCGGCCCTCCTTGATCGAGCACGCCAGGAGACCGCCAGGCTACACCTCAACATCGACTGGTTACAGCAAGATATGCGCTCCATCCCCTATGAAGACACCTTTGACGCTGCTATCAATATCTTTACCTCCTTTGGCTATTTTGAGCAGGAAGAAGATGATCTTCTGGTACTCAAAGAGATTCACAAAGCACTCGCGCCCGGAGGCATCTTTCTGCTAGAAACCGTCTACCAACCACGAGTCGTACGTGCCTTTACCCCTCAAAGTATGATTCGCTACGACAATGGCTTAATCGTCATGGAAGAGCGTGAGATCGATCTGCTCAAGAGCCGCAATAACGTCCGCATCACCCTGCTTCATCCCAATGGCGAGCGCATCGAACATCGCCAATCCATACGCATCTATACACTTACCGAACTCATCAGCCTGATCAATCAAGTAGGGTTACAGGTCACAGGCTATTATGGCGACCTGGATGGTAACGCCCTGACACTCGATAGCCGGCTCGTCATCGTCAGCCAGAAACCTACACCATCACAATAACGAGTGCTCTAGACGCTATCAAACATAATGCGTTATAATTGGCAGTGCCACCATAGTCAAATGAAGGAATAGAGCGGTGGTGTTTCAAGTGTCTTTATCAATCAAAATTAAGGAAGGTACCTAGCCGTGCCGTGGTGTAGATTTTTTATTCCTAAAATTGCCTCAGCAAACATCAAGCCGGGCGACCCCGACCTGAACGAGCACATTATGTATGCCAAGTGCGTTAAGGGCCATGTTCTCAAAGATGCCAGGGACTGGGTTTTGTGCGAAAATCTGCCTGCTCCCGACGCACAATGCTGGAAAGAGGGCGGCGAAACGCTCTTCAACATTACGCCTCGCAAGCGCAGTGCTGACCAGGCATCGTCACCAGAAGCAAGCGCGCAGAAGAGCAAAGTTTAGATCTGCATGAGCATGGATTCACAGCCCTCATCTATTTCTTCTCAGCTCGCGCCTGACCATATTACACGCGCTCAGAGTGACTTACTGCGTTGGTATGCAGCAGAGCAACGTGATCTACCCTGGCGTCGCACCAGCGATCCCTATGCGATTCTGGTGTCAGAGATAATGCTCCAACAGACCCAGGTTGATCGCGTGTTGCCCAAATATCAACAATTTCTGAGCGCGTTCCCGACGCTTGCAGACCTGGCCGTGGCTCCTACCGCCGATGTCATCAACGTGTGGGTTCCCCTGGGATACAACATGCGTGCGGTGCGCCTACAAGCCATTGCGCAACAGGTTATGGCTCAGTATGATGGGCGTATTCCTGATACTGTCGAGGGATTGCTCTCTCTCAAAGGGATTGGCCGCTATACGGCTGGTGCCATTGCCTGTTTCGCTTATCATAAGCAAGTAGCCACCGTTGATACCAACATTCGCCGCGTGCTCCATCGCATTTTCATTGGTGTTGAGCAGCCAGAGACAGCATTGAACGACGCGGCTATGCTGGCACTTGCGGAACAGGTCTTGCCACCTGGCGAGGCCTACAACTGGAATCAGGCCCTGATGGATATGGGGGCAACGATCTGTACAAGTAACAATCCGCGCTGTATGGCATGCCCACTACAAGAGCCCTGCAAAGCTTATCAGGAGATGAGCCAGCATAGCCTCTTCCCGTCCGGCGTGGTTCTACGACAGATGCGCAAGGTGGCAGAAAAGAAAACCAGCTATCAGAGCCAACCCTTCACAAGCACCAATCGCTACTTTCGTGGGCGGATCGTTGATCTGCTTCGTTCGTTGCCAGCTGGGGAGCGCATCACGCTCACTCTTCTCGGACCAAAAATCAAGCCTGAGTATAGCGATGCGGACCAACCCTGGCTACAACGTCTGGTGAGCGGTCTGGCAAAAGACGGCCTGGTCGACTATGCAGAGGATGGAGTCCGCTTACCCTAACCCACCTGTAGGTGACCAAAGAAACCTGTTTTATTCATTACCTGGAGCCGGTCTCCTTATACGAAAACTAACGCCGCTCGCGCGCTCAGGTTTTCTGAGAGGCACTATATTTTACTTGGAGGAACGAGCAGTTGCGACTAACAAGCTTGAACGATATACAAACGCATCATCGCCACATCTTTCTCTCGCCACACTATGATGACGTGGTCTACTCCTGCGGAGGCACACTGGGTGTACAGTTGAGCAGCGGATTGCGTCCCCTGGTCATCACTGTTTTTGGGGGCGCCCCAACCACAGGTACCCTCAGCCCCTTCGCCCAACAGGTGCATCGCCAGCGCGGCTTTGGTGGCACAACCACGGTCCAGGACATTATTGAGATACGCCGTAAAGAGGATGCCAAGGCGCTTGATCTCTTCCCAACCGACTATCTCTGGCTCGACTACCAGGATGCCATCTATCGCGGCACCCCAACCTATTACAACAGCGATTCGCAATTGATGGGTGGTGATGTACATCCCGCCGACGCCGAGATCGAGCGCCAGTTGCTCAATGGCCTACTCACACTGCACAATCGCCTTCCCGATACAGTGTGGTACGCGCCACTTGGCGTTGGGCGCCATGTCGATCACCAGATTGTGGCATCCGTAGCCGATGGCCTGGCACAGCACGGGGCAAAGGTCTACTTCTACGAGGATTTCCCCTATGTGACCCAGAGCGGCGCCCTGGACGCGCGTTTGAAAGAACTGGACCTCCCGCTTGAGCCCACCCTGGTTGAGATGTCAGAAATGCTTGAGCTGCGCATTGAGGCGGCTGAGGCATACGCGACACAGACCCAGCAGAACTTTGGCGGCTCCGAGCAGATGAGCCAGGCTATGACACACTACACGCACAATATTCGTCCCGTAGAAACCATTTACCTGGAGCGCTACTGGACCTACCGCCGCTAAACTTACTCATCTGTGCTATTGACAGGCGTTTTCTAACGCCTGTCATGGCCTTGCGTGGTATCCTGAAGAGTGACAGGAAAAACGTCCAGTCGGGCGTGTTCACCGCCAATCGCCAGCAAAATTTCCTCACAACGGCGAATACCAAATGCTCGATCTGGCACCGCGCAGCGCAACTTGAACAAGAGGGAACAGCAGGAGTGTGGATAGATGAAGGGCATAGAAGGAACAACCCTCGGCAGATATGAGCTACATCGGCGTGTAGCACAAGGATCAACCTCTGAGGTCTACTTAGGCTTTGATCGTCGCGTCAAACGGCGCGTCGCCATCAAGGTCCTCTACGGGAGTAATGAACCATTCGTCCGTCGCTTCGAACGCGAAGCCCTGGCAATTGGCGCACTCTCCCATAACCATATTCTCCCTCTATACGACTTCGGCGAGCAAAGCCCCTGGTATTATCTCGTGATGCCTTTCATCGAAGGCGGCACATTACGCGACTATCTCTATCATCGTGAACGTCTCCCTCTTGACGAAGCTGGCAGCTATCTCTATCAGATCGCATCCGCGCTGCAATATGCGCATGATCATGATATCCTACATCGTGATGTCAAACCATCCAATATTCTCCTGCGTCCCGATGGGTACGCGTATCTCGCCGATTTCGGCCTGGCGAAAGCCAAAATTGAGGCGGACGCCTATAACCACTCCAGCGCGACAGTTGGCACGCCTGAATATATGGCACCCGAACAGTCTAATGGCATCAGCGACTATCGCAGCGATATTTACGCCCTGGGTATCATTCTCTATCAAATGCTTACCGGCCGCGTTCCTTTAGCGCAGAGACACCAGTCGGCATCACCTTAAAACATATCCAGGTCCCGCCTCCCCCTCCAAGCCAGTTCAATGATGCCATCCCCACCATCGTCGAAAGCGTCATGCTCCAGGCTCTCGCCAAGGATCCCGAGCAACGCTACCAGAGCGCACGAGCCTTTTCCAACGCCTATCTGCAAGCCCTGCAAAAAGCGATACCCACCTGCTCGCTTGAGAACGCCCTGGCACTCACTCAAACCGATCTCATGCTCACTATTTCCGAGCCAACAGAGCCTGCTGAGGACGCCTCGCCACTAATCAAGAAGACAACGAAGCTCCAGCCACCAGTGGACCCAGATTTCGTGCTCTCAGAGGTCCCAACACCACTCTTCCCCCTGCAGATGCCGATGGCTAGCTGGCCTTCACCAAACCAATTACGCCAGGCACACCGCCCTAGCCGCCCCCTCCTCTTCACACTCATTAGCCTCTTGCTCCTGCTCCTGGCCTTGCCCCTGCTTATGTTCTGGTACAGTATCCGCTGGCAGGCAGCACCAAACTCCCTGTTCTCTCTCGCCAGCCAATCCTCGCAGGGATTCCTGCAAGGCGGCAATCCAGCTCAGGCAACGCTGGCAGCACGCGCACGTGTCCAGGCGACAGCCGGTATTACCTCAGAGATTGGGGCTGGTCCCATCCTCTATACGCATGACCTTACCTCGCCAGGCGGTGGCTGGCTCAATGATGGTCAACAGTGCTATTTCACGCCTCAAGGATATCATGTCTATGCTGCCAGTCGGGCCCTGGCCTGGTGCTATACGAATGCCCCCTCCTTTACGAACATGGCTATTACGGTCCAGGCTCGCCTATCACGCGGCACCATCTATGGGCTTATCTTCCGCCTGCAACCAGAGAGCCAGTCATTTTATGTGCTCGAACTCAATAATACAGGCTCATACCGCTTTGTCCGCGCCCAGGGCAGCGACCCGGCCACCTGGCTACCTCTTATTGACTGGACGCATTCAGGTGCTATTATAAACGGGTATGGGCAACTTAATACCCTGCTCGCAATTATGCAGGGGACGCGGTTTACGTTATACATCAATAAGCAGCTTATTTTTTCCAATGTTGTGGATAACGCCTATACCTCGGGGATGGTTGGCTTCCTGACCGGCAGCGACCAGGAGAGTGATAGCGAAGCCGTCTTCCGCAATCTATGGATATTTGAGAAGTAGCATGTTCTCCACACATGCGACATTGGAGATAGAAAGAGTTCGCGAGGTTTCTTCAGGCATGCCCCATTCACATTTTTCAGAGCAACCAGCAAGTACAGCTCTCCCTGCCAGGCATCGCGTCTACCTGGCGCTTGGCACGAATCTGGGCGAGCGCATCCACAACCTGGAGTATGCCTTGCGCCTCCTGCGCGAATACCTCCAACTAGAGCGTATCTCCTCAGTTTATGAAACCGAGCCAGTAGGCTACGCCAACCAGCCGAAATTCCTGAACATGGCCTGTAGCGGAACGACTATATTAAGCGCACCAGAGCTCCTACAGGCCACCCAGGGCATAGAGCAGACACTAGGTCGCCAGGCTACGTTTCGCAACGGGCCACGACTCATTGACATCGATATTCTCCTCTATGACCAGGAGCAGTGGCAGCAAGAAGGGCTGACGCTTCCACATCCGCGACTCGCTGAGCGAGCCTTCGTCCTGGCTCCCCTGGCCGAGATCGCCCCAGACCTCAAGCACCCTGCTCTTGGCAAGAACATGCGTGAATTACTTGAGGTGGTTTCACAGCAGGGCATTCTTCGCATCGACCAACCAGTCTCGATCTCACCAGGATCTCCCACTACTTAACAAGCCTTGCCCAGCATGCTATAATGCGGATACAAAATACAATGTGAATATACTCGTACCAGGGCATGTAGGTCTTTAAGGACCCATACGCGAATACAGTGTCACTGGTCTTTACCATAACCCAAAGGAACCGCCTATTTTTCCTGGTTGTGAACTCAAGGGCTGGTAGATACGTATAGAAATTATATTAGGCGAAAACTATGTGTGACCTACGTCGTGTCGGGTCATTTAGAAGTAAGCAAGGGAGTACTTGTGGAGGGAGTTCTGCTAGATCCAGCACAGTTAGCGAAAGCCGCAGTCGATATTGCGTCTGATAAAAAAGCATCAGACATTTTACTCCTCGATATTCGAGAGGTTACTGTCTTTGCCGACTACTTTGTCATCTGTAGCGGTAGCAACCCCAGGTTGATCCAGACAATCGCCAGCACAATTGACGAGGAGTTGGGAAAACAAGGAGCCAGGTTGCTGCACCGCGAAGGGACAGCAGACACAGGGTGGATTCTCCTGGACTTTGGCGACGTCGTTGTACACATCTTCGCACCTAAAGAACGCGAATATTACCGATTGGAGCGACTTTGGAGCGATGCCAAAACAGTTGTGTATCTCCAATAAAAATTAGAAAAGGTGACGACGATGACATTTTTTCGCAACCGCATGTTTCTTGAAGGAATTGCCCTCGGCGGCATTTGTGGGCTTATCATCGGCTCTATCATTGCCTTCACGCTTGGTGAAAGCAGCGTAGGGGCACTTCGCCGCGCCATTGATACGCGCCTCCCCAACAGAAACAAGGTGCCGTTTAAATACCTCTCCCAATAGTTCTCTGCTCTTTCTCAATTTTTGGGGTTTCTCAAGCGTCTACCCTGGTCCGAGGAACCCTCCAGCGATAAGCAGAACTTAAATCCATTAGTTATGGCATTAGACATAACTAATGGATTTTTCTTTTCCCACACCTATTTCTCCTACTCAACTCCTACGCACCACATAGAATTTTGTATATTTTACGCATTTTTGCCATACTTACTCATGTTATTCTCATATAACAGTATAGTATATACATGTATCACAAACTAAAGATGGTTAGTCAATGACCTCTAGCGATAAGCCTTTGGCTTGCCTCTGGACTCCACCTCAACTCTGCATACCTTTGCAGGCGTGCAGCTTTGGCTTCTCTGTCCGAAGCATCAGGGATGATTGACAAACACCCCGTCCTGGACCAGTCATGCCGGACCAGGAGCGTTCTCAACGTCACATTTCTTGCGCCAATCAGATCGGCATGCAGCGTGTAGTGACACTGCTGGCACACAAAGAGCAACCCTTTGCGCGGGCGATTCTTACCAGTCGTGTGTCCACACACAGGACACGCCTTCGAGGTGTAATCGGCATCCACTTTGATCGCCAGTGAACCTAAAAGTATGGCTTTGTAACTGATGAGGGCTTGTAATTCGGCAAAAGACCATTGTGAGTAGACTCGATTGGCTTTGCGCACCTTGAGAGAAACAGCCTCAAAGCTCTTGCCGTTTTTCTTGCGTCTATGCTTTCTGCGTTTGGTTCCCTCTCGAATATCCGTTAAGTGTTCCAGTCCAATAAGCGTGTGTGGGTGCTGCTTAACAATCTGTTTGGCGATGCTATGATTGGCTTGCAACTTGAACCGTCTCTCTCGTCGCTCGATGCGCCTCAACCGACGTTTCGCGCCGCGAGTGCCTTTTTGTTGCAAGCGTTTTCGCAATCGTGCATAATGGTTGGCTCGGTGTCGGACCCGTTTTCCAGGATGAAAGGTGGCATTGCCCGTCGAAGTTGAGGTAACCGCTAAATAGCGAATCCCGACATCGACGCCAACGACTTCACCTAGGTGTTCAATGCTCGGCTCAGGAACGTCAATGTCCAAAGCAACCAAGAAATAGAATGTTTTCTTCCTCATGTCATAACAGAGCTTGGCATCCCCGATGCTCGCCCCCTGTCTGATAAGTGCGATGTGCTTATCATAGCCCTGATAGGGAATGCTGATCCGTCCATTGAGGGTCCCAACGCTCACCCGACTGTCACGCTGAAAGGTGTAATCACGCTCATAGGTGTACTGCACAGTGGGCGAGCTGTAGTGCGGTGGCTTGTCCAATCCCTTGAAGCGTTTCTTGGTGATTTTCGCACGGCGATGCTCCGCATTCTTTTTCAGCTTGGTCCATAGTCCTTTGTAGGTTGCGGCGACCTGCCGCACAACTCTACATGCCAATTGCGAGGGTAGATGATAGGAAGCGCGCAGATCAGCATACATCCCTCGATGTAGTGTCTTCACGCTACTGGTTTTGCCATGCTCGAAGGCATAGCAACTCACCGCATTGAGGGCATCACGATAGGCAAGTTGTGCCTGGCGTAATGCCTGAAACTGTTCAGGAGTGGGAATTAACTTGAGTTTGGCGGTGATAATCTGTTGCATGCTGTTTCTGTCCCTCGTCATCCTCTGCTGACGTGAAAGAGAAGGGTCTCCGGTGGCACACTCATGAAGACCAGGCGAAGATGCTGAACGTCTGGAAGCGTCGCATTATTGGAGAAGGAAACAGACTGTACGCTTATGCGTGCTAATAACAGGTTCTTGGCCTGAGCTTGGCTCTTGCCTGCAATACTGCTCTTCATGCTCTCTTGCTCGGCCTGGGAGAACTGATACACCCATATGCTTGTACCAGTCGCCTGTATAGTGGTCGTTCCCTGTGTGGTAGTAGTGATGTGAATGTCTCCGCTCGATGTGTATCCAGCTCCTAGCTGCTGCTTTGCTTGGGTGGTAAGTACCTGCGTGATAAGTGTTTGTAGGACTTGTGTCTGGTACACCATACCTATACATGTCTCGTCGAGGGTCACATTCACGCTTGCCGCTTCCTCTCCTGGCTGGCGGTCAGCGCTCGTTTTCGGCTGGCAGTGCAAGGGGGTCACAAGCGTTTCTGTACTTTGAACCTGGGTTTGTAGGGCTGCGGTGATGCTCTGGTCAAGGCTGGCTTTCAAGCTTGCTCCTGCGGTTGCGATGTCGTGCTGCGTCGCGGTCTGATAGTCACGTGCCTCTTGCCCTCCGCTAAAAGCTCCGTTCACGGCTGAGATATTGACACGACAACAGGGACCATAGATCGCGCCTGCCTTCATATTGCCTACTGGTCCTGCCTGGGTTGCATGAGCACTCACACTAGCCTGTCCAAAGGTGGGATAGCTTGCCGCGCCAATGGTCACGTCTTGATCGGTAATCACCTGTACCCCATGGGCTGAAGTGACAAGGGTTCCTGCTGGTATAGTCTGTGCATAGGTCGCGCTATTGTAAAACGTGATGTACCCGTGTGCTGCCTGGGCGTCCTGGTGCGCCTTCCCGGTGGTGGCAACGGCGCGTGCCTGACTCATGGTCACCGTGGGAAGCACCCTTCCTGGGATCTGGCTATGAGTCTTGTCAGTGTCTCCTCCAATGGTCGCAGTCAAACGGGTTTCTATCGTGCGTGCGACTGGCACAAGCGTCACGGTTGTCGTTGTCGTCCAGAAAGGCAACACATACAGCAGGCAGCCCACAACAAGCGCACAGGTGCATATAATGAAGCTGAGAGCCACTAGAGGGTGCGTGTGCTCTCTTACCCATTGCAACGGCCCTCTCTCTCCTGGTTCTGGCTCCTGGTCGATAGGTGGGGCACTTTCAACAATATTGGCTGGCTCCTCCGCCTCTGGCTCCTCTTTGGGGTAAATGTGGATCTCAATATCATACATACGGCATTCACGGTCGTACTCCTGGTTGGCTTCGATGTGGGGGATGTCGTTTGTCGTGTGCGCCTGCTGGTGGCCTTCTTGGTCAAGCTCACGGAGCATATGCTCCAGGTCGTTGTACATATTGTCTTGCATGGGTTCCCTCCAAACGGCAGGAGAGGGAAGAGCACACTGTGATATGACTCTTCCCAGAAACATTAGGCGTGTGTAGTACCATCCCACGGTGCTCGGCAGGTATCGAGCGGGCCTGCGATAAAGGTCATGTAGTAGGCGATTTCTTTGGTATGCTCGTCGAGCTGGTCAAAGAAGCTCTCTGGGACAGTTCCACGCCAACGGATGACGATATAGCCATCTCCTGACGGGTTGGCTTTGCCATACGAGACAAGAACCGCTTGTATGGGGCGCTCCATCTGGAATGTAGTCTGAAAGTTCAGGGCAAGAGTGGCTGTGATGTTCTCGGAACATGCGATAACCACATATTCATCCTCTCCGCTAAAGGTCACGCCCATCAGGTCGTGTACCCGTTGAGTCAGCATGCGTATGGTTCTGTATGTTCCCCTAGGGGCGTTCTCCTGGGAGCGTTGCGGTTGCTCAGCCTGGATGGGGTACGCTGGTGTGACAATCACTCTTTGACCTCTTTCATAGGTATAGCACTAAACGTGTCGTTCTCGTTCTTAAAGGCCACGCTTTGCCCTCCAACAGAAACAATCATGTCTGGCTTGCCATCTCCATCCAGGTCTTTGAATGCGGCCTGGGCCGGGGTCACGTCTTGCCCACTTCCTAACAAGTTCAACCCTGTTTTGTAAATGTGTGTTTTGCTCGGGTCTCCTGCTGGCAATTCAATGACCAGAATCTGACCATGCAGATTGAGCACCATGAAGTGTGATGGGTTTGTGCTCGTATCATGGTTGTGGCCCACCACGGCGTCAGCCTGGTACGTCCGGGGGCGTCCATAATGCAGGTCATCTTGCCACCCCTGCAACGCCTGTTGTCCTATGCCAATGCCAAGCCATCCCCCAACCATCACGAGGCCCAGGAGTCCTCCATAGAGAGGCCAGCGGGGAATTTGAAACGGCCAGGGTGTCCCAACGGACAAAAGAGGCTGCTGCTGGTGCAGCCTCTGCTGCCTGGGTTGGTTGTGTACATGGATACTGACGCGGCGTGTTGCCTGCCCGTTCGTCTGGGCTGGCTGGTAGAGGTTTTGACGGACCACACTGGTATGGGTGCGTATGTCATATAAGGCGTCTTCATTGATCTGGTCTTGCGCGTCTATGCCCACTCGCGGAGCTCTGGTAACGCACTTTGCCTGTTTCGGTGGCTGCTCGGTTTCCAAGTTTGGACGATAACGAGAAGGGCGCATTATCGTTCCCCTCTCTCATCGCGTGCTGGCTTTGAGGTATTGGCTTGTTCCTCTCGCTTGCGCATCGCGTACTGGTAAAACTCTTCGTTCCAGCCGCAGAGATAGCCATAGCGCCAAAGTGCCGAGCGGAACGTATCATACATCGCCCATTGAAAGGCGTTCTCAACATCCTGGGCCACGATCTCGCGCTTCTCAAAAGCCAGGGCGAGAAATTCACTTCGTCCCGATTGCACACCATTATGAAAGACTGGATTAGCGCAGATCAGGATGGTATCAATACCTGTGTGTTTCGTCTCACAGATGAGACTGGGGGTGTCTTCTGGGTGAATGCCGCACCATGTGCCGACGCACTGACGTGACGCTTCTTGCTGCTGCTCGCCAGAGAGGCGGGAGATCGTATGTGTTGTGTTGTGCTTCATGCGGTTTTCTCCTGTGGCTCCCTCTCGTTGCTGCTGATAAACAACGAGAGGGAGTCTGCTCTCAGCTAGATATGCCTCCCGGCTACATAATAAGTTGCTTCTTGTGGAGTCAGAAGACCGTCGCTTACATATTGAGCAACCTCAGCAATGTTCTCCTGGTCTTCGTGACAGGGGCATGGAGGAGCATAACAAAACGGGTTAGCTATGCTATGAAGTTGGTTGTCATTGGGGATCACAGGAAGAAAGTTATCCCCGTAAGGAGCAGGCTCCTTACAATGCCTGCCAGGTGAAGCAGGGGATGACTGTTGAGGAGAAAAAACTTCTAGCAAACCCTTCACCCAACCAATAACCCAGCCGGTATTCTCACAGGTAGAATCAGGAAAGGCGAGCAGGCGATGCACAAAGTGTTCGTAAAGGTCATGCTCATTCAGCGGAGCTGGTTCGTTCTGATAGGCCTGATATCCTGCCTGGATACCACGAAAGAAGGTAAGATTGGAAACAGTGACTGGTGCATCCATCATATGGCCTGGGCGTAATTCCATTGAGGCTTGTTTTGACATATGTTATCATCTCTTTCTTGACCGGGGAGCCTCGATGCGCTATGCTATGCACAGAGAACTCCGGGACTTTGGAAGGTTTTTGTGTGTTCTCACTCACTGGCTTTCGTTGGCAGACGAGAGTCAGTTTTTTTCTTGTCTGCTATCACCTCCTAAAAATCAACGTCTTGAAGTGCAGAATGTGTAATAATATGTAGATAATAGCCTGAAACATCCGCAAAGTCAATACTTATGTCCAACATTATCGCAAAGTGTCTGAATATGCTGTATTTGTTAAGGATTGACAGAAAGTGTAGGAGGGTATTATAGTTTCCCCATAATTGCTTAGGAGGTGAGCAGATTGCCTTTAGAAATTGACGGGGAGAAATACTATACGGCAGCAGAAGCAGCACGCTACCTTGGTATTTCCAGAGATACCTTCTATCGGAATGTCAAAGATAACCTACGCCCCTACAAACATGGAGCATTAAAGCGTGATTATTTTCGTCAATCCGATTTGAATAGGTACAAAGGTATTTATCCAGCATCAGACGATGACACTTCTGATGCCAGTTCTTAAACTTTAAGAATCTGAAGCCAACTGGTCTTATTCAAATTTATAAGAGGTTCCATTATGGGTAACTTACATGCCTCTAAAACGCCGCATGCATCCACATATACTTATCTAAAATGGAACCATCTTTTATCCTGCTAGGAGTTCTTATAAATAAAGAGGATAAGCTTCATGAATATAAATATCAAACATAATATTAACGCAAAGTTGCAATTCATCTAAAATGAGAAGAAAAAGAACTTGTAAGTGGGATCTCACAAGCCAATGAGAGAGTAGAGAATTAAAAAAGCAAGGGATTCTCGCTTAAGCTGGCCCAGAGAATGTCAAGACACCAAAATCAGAACTAGAAGAGACCAGCAACGTACATATCGGCTACGAACAAACCAGCGCACTACGAACCGTGCGCAACCCCAAACGCGTAAGCCACCTTCAACAGCGTATGGAAACATGGCAACCGTTAGGACTAAAATGTACTGGCTTACCGGCGACGAAGCCAGGGAACAAGAGCCACTGCTTGACCCTCATATTCAAGCAGCTATTCATACTCCAGAAGAATCACAAGTCAAAGCGCCCCAAGTCGTCCAGGCTTACTATCAGGCTGCAAAAAGACTCGGAGCTATCTTCTATCCCCATGAAGAAGTTATAGGCTTTCAGCATCACGACAGCCAGGTTACAGAGGTAGTCACAGCCAGCCAGTCGATCTCGTGCAAATATCTCATCATCACAGCAGGATCATGGGCAGCTCAGTGTGGAGAGTGGCTCAATCTCAATATCCCTGTTACACCCCTCAAAGGAGAAATTATTTCCTACTGCCAACCCACTCACCAGCTCCGGCATATCATCTTTGGGGAAGGAGCATATCTCGCCCCCAAAGGAGAAAGCATTATCGTTGGAGCAACAAAAGCAGATACAGGCTTCGATACCCAGGTCACAGAGAAAGGCATCGCCTGGCTGCAAAACGCCACAGCCAAACTCATTCCAAGCCTGGCACAAAGTACATTCACATCTTCATGGGCTGGACTACGCCCCAAAACACCAGATACACGTCCCATCCTCGGCCCAGCTCCTCAATGGAAGAATGTCATCCTAGCCACGGGTCACAATAGCGTGGGTATAATCCTCAGCGCCATTACAGGAAAAATAACCACAGAAATAATTGTCAAAAATCACATGTCGCAAATTATCAAGCCATTTACATTGCAGCGGTTTAACGAAAAAAGTAGCTAACATCAGACTTAGAACTGTTTAACCTCATAAAAATAATGAGTAAAAATATTCAAACACTTTATGTATTTAACTGCAATTTCTTAGATTTTACTCATCTACTTTATCTGGGTAATTTAACGTCCTAGTTAATATAGCTTTCTTACCTTCATTTCCATTTTCTATAAGTACCCTAATACCCGCCTGCCGACATATTACCCAAACAGATCTGAAAATAACATTTCTCATGCCTGGCTGATCCGCATTAAATAACATTTCAATAAGAGATTTGACCGTTTCATCGTCATTAGCCAATGATGGAAGTACATTAAAAATGGCAGAACAAAAAGGACTATAATGAAAAAACTTTGTATTTGAGATGCAAGAAATCAGCTGAGGAGTAACCGATTTATCTCCTAATCTTCCCAACGCATAAGCAATTTTGCCACGTTCATCCGCATCTAAAGATTCATCCAGAAGGAAAGAAACTAATTGAGGAATCACTGATGTGTAGCCAAATCCAGCTAATGCAATAGCAACATAGCTGCGTGCCATCTTACTTAGAGAGTTATCTGCTAGGAGGAAAAATAGCTGAGACGCTACCGATCTATCTCCTAACTTATCTAACGCATAAACAAGAGAATCAAAATCAAAACTATTCAAATATTTAGCTGAAAAGAGAGATATAAGCTGAGGTACTACTGATTTATCTCCTATTTCCTCTATTGTATGCATAATATAGTTATTCATGTGATGATTTGATTCATCCAAGAGAAGAGAGACAAGTTGGGGTATTACTGATTTATCTTCTAACAAATAGAGATCATATGCTATTAACCCAAGGAATGCTGTTTCAACTTTTTTCTCTGAAAGAAACTTAACAAAGTCCTTTGCCAATGATCTCTCTTTAAGAGAAATTAAGGTATGAGCAATTCCACCACGAACATTTAAGTCTAAAGATTCATTCAGAAAAAGAGGAACCAATTGAGAAACTATCGATGTATCTCCTATACGACCCAAAATATATGCAATAGCTGCGCGTAAATTTAAGTCATCTAGTCCATAACCTACGAAATCGTCAGTACTGGTCATGGTAATGGTTATTTTTTCGTCGAGGGAGGAATCCACAAGGAGCGGAACCAATTGCAGGGCCACCGCTCCATCTCCTATCCGACCTAATGTGCCTACTATATTTTCACGAATATTTAAGTCTAAGGAGTGATCTATGAGGAGCGGAACCAATTGCAGGGCCACTGATCCATCTCCTATCTGACCTAATGTATTCACTATCTTTTCGCGAATACTTAAGTCTAAGGAGTGATCTACAAGGAGCGGAACCAATTGCAAGGCCACTGATTTATCTCCTAGTTTCCCTAAGGCTTCTACAATCGCTTCACGTGCAAAATTATTTAAGAAGGTATATGAGAATGTATCTAAAAGAAGATCCATCAATTGGGGAGCCGCTAATCTATCCTTTAAATCGGCTAAAGCCTGAGCTAAATTCAAAAACACATCTTTTTCTGAAATATTTAAATAATTATTTGGAAATTTAAGAAGAAGAGAAACCAAATGAGGTACTATTGACCGTTCTCTAACCTGCCCTAATTCAGAAATAATTGTCTGACGTAATGACATTCTTGCCTTTTCATTCGAAACAATCTCTATTAAAGACAGATTTACATCTTTTCCTCCTATTTCTATCAATGTTTCTATAATTTTTTGCTCCATTAATGAGTATTCCGTCTTATCTAAGATATCAAATAAACGTAAAATTATCTCTTTACGCAGAGTACGTTGACGAACAGTAGGATATGCAGCCAGACAACGACTGGCTAATAATAAATTTGTATGAAATAGGTCATATTGATTTGTATTTGCAAATTTAAATTCAAGTAAACTCTGCAAAAGATTACTTGCATCTGGCACTTGCCCTGCATAAAGCAAAATCACTTCCTCCCATCAAGGATCAGCACATCGCATCAATAATGCATCAAGCTGCAGATAATCAACTGCATACTGTGCAGCCAAGTATTCCTGAATCGTTAAGTGTAAAAAGCCATACCATCCCCGAGCTTGTTCTTTGAGAAGACCATTCTCTGAAAGTATCTCATCTAATACTTGCCCATTTTGTTCTGGTTCTAGTCCAATAGCCGGTAAAAAATTGGTAATGATATCAAGTAGATCTCGTTCCGGAAAGTAACGCTGTCCATGTAAGTGAAAATGCCAAGCAACTTCTTCTAAAAGTTGCCTTTTATGCTCTGGCTTAAAGGCACGAAGCCGGCGAATATTTCGACTAGCATCCCATTTAGTTAACAGTGTATCAACACATTGCTTATAGAGCAGGGAACGACGCTCAGGAAGATCAAGACGATCCTCATAAACAATCACAATTAATGACAGCAAAAGTGGATTAGCTGCCAATGTTTGCATACGCGAATTTTGCTCAAGTTTTAGATTGAGCTCTGAAGCATTATTTCTTTTCTGAGGATCAGAATGGTTAGCAAACCAATGCTCTACAAAGCGTTTTATCTCTCCCGGGCGAAAATCTAGAACCTCTAGTTCAGTAAAACCAATAAGTCGCGCACGCTGATGATACCCTGCTTTACGCACAGTTACTACGATTGGTGCTTGATGATAACGGGTACTGATATCAATAATAGCTTTAGATACTTGGACGTATACTTCTTCTGCTTCTTCCTTCGTCGCTCCAGTAACAGTTTCATCAAGTGCATCCAATAGCAATAATGCTTTTCCCTCTCGTAACTGCTGATGAATATATTCAACCGCTTCAATTTTTGGAAAACCATAACGATCTTCCCAAACAGTGGCAGCAAACTCGATAAGATTACGATAGCCGGAATTCACAAAAGCATTTAGCTCCACATGAATTGGTAAATTAGGTAAATTTACCAATTGCTGATCAATCGATTGCAAAGCTAAATACTTAAGTAAGGTTGATTTACCTGCTCCAGGATCACCAACAATGACGCAATGTTTATATTTACGAATTGCCTCTTCAGGTGCAAGGGCAATATCAACACGATCTTCCAAATACTTTTGAGTAGCCTTTAATAATATATTAGGATCATGTTGACTTTCTGCATCTCGTAACACTGGATCAACTTCATAATCTAATTTAATTTCTTGGTGTAATTGCAAACGAATATAAATATCCCTTATCTCAAGCGGGCTAGTCATATCAAGTATTTGTAACCTTGTAACATGTGGATCAGCACAAAGAGCTTTTTTATATGCTTCCAGACGCTCAGCAAGTGTCTTTGCACGCTGCATAGCAATATGGGCATCTTCAAAAGCTGATTCTTGGCGTTCCTGTTCACGTTTAGCACGCTCTTGCTCTGCTTCAAGCGTTTGTTCCAAACGCTTCATTCTTTCTTCATGGATAAATTGATCCTCTAACCGTTGTTTTTCAATTTGAGCATTACGTCGAATTTGATATCGAAGATGAAAGAAAGCAAATATCCCTGCAATAACAGCACCTATAACTACACCAAGAAATCCAATAATTGCAGCAATTACTACGGGATCTATAGCATTAGTTGGGGAAGGAGGAGTCTTGGTAAACACGCTTATAACATAAGCGAATTTACCAAAAGACGGGGACACAATGCTATTTTCAGCAAAAAATATTTTCAAACTTATCGGAAACAAATTTGTCATGTCGCCTGCATCCCCCAATACTTTTAAGACTTCATCAAGCAGTAGCAAATGCCAGATTAATTTTCATGTGGCGTTTGTTTATCTTCGGATGATTGTTCCAATTGCTGCTGTCGTTTCCGCTGCTCGTTTCTTAGCTTTTCTACTTCTTGAGCTAATTTTGTATACACTTGTCTATCACTTAACCCCTCATAACTATAGATACGCTTATTAGCACAAGATATTTCGTACTCTATCGCATCTGCCGTCTGTTGCAAGTTATAGCCTTTTTCACGAGGCTTTAACAATGTAACCATAGCAGTTAAGAAGCTAACTATCAAGCTAAAAGCAGGAGCAATCCAATGATTCCCTAATATACTAATTTGGCTCGTAAGGCCACTGGTAAGGCTACCTACAAAGAGAGAACTAGCAATAATGATCATTTGCAAAGCAAAATACATCCTTCTGTTATGGCTAGAAGTAAATCCATTTAGCAATTGACAAGGGTGAGATACTCATGAAAAACCCAGGAGCTTGCCATGAAACATCCCATCCCTGTCACGTTGACTGAGACAGATCGTGCCTCGCTGCAAACGTTCATCCATGCAGGCAAAGCCAATGCCAGAACGTTTACCCGAGCCCACGCCTTGCTCAAAGCGGCCGATGGCTGGACCGATCAGCAGATTTGCGAGACCTTCCAGATCAGCCGCAATACCTCCATTCGAGTTCGGCAATTGTATCTGCAAGGCGGACTCGAAGCGGTCTTGCAGGACAAGCGGCAGCAGCGCCGTCGTCAGGCTCTCACAGGAAGCCAAGCGGCTCATCTGATTGCCATTGCATGCAGTCCCACTCCTGATGGGCATGACCATTGGACGTTGCGATTGTTGGCTGGCAAGGTTGTCGAGCTGGGATTTGCCGAATCCATCTCGCCAGAAACCATTCGCCAGCTCCTGAAAAAAACGAACTTAAACCTTGGCAACACGAGCACTGGTGCATCCCAACAGTAGGAGCCGAGTTTGTCGCGACGATGGAAGATGTCCTCGACCTCATAGAGGTCGAGGACGATCCACACTCTCCCACTGTCTGCTTCGATGAGAAGTTGGTGGCTCCAGAGGCCGATGTGCGACCTTCTGTGCCAGCCAAACCAGGGCAAGTGGAACGCATCGATTATGAATACGAACGCTTGGGCACAGCCAACCTGTTTTTCTTTGTGGAGCCGCTTGCAGGCTGGCGTCACGTTGAGATGACCCAACAGAGGACCAAACGGGATTATGCTCATTGCATCCGCTGGCTCGTTGATGAGGCCTATCCGCACGCTGAGTACATTCGTCTGGTGCAGGATAATCTCAACACACATACCGCTGCGGCTCTCTATGAGACGTTTGAGCCCGCTGAGGCCAGACGCCTCTTGCAACGGATCGAATTCCATTACACGCCCAAACATGCTAGCTGGCTTAACATGGCTGAAATTGAGATTGGGATTTTTACCCGTGGCTGTCTTTCGCGTCGGGTGCAAAGTCTGTCTGAGCTACGTCAACGCATTGCGACTTTGGAGTCCGAGCGAAATGCTCAGCGTTGTACCATTTCCTGGCGCTTTACCTGCAACGATGCTCGTGACAAGCTTCATGATCTCTATCCTGTTATCAATAACAAACTGGACTGACTACTAGCTTGGCGTTGATACTTTTGAATAGCTTGCAAAAGTTCCTCTTTATAAAGCTCGAGTTGCTCGCTGATTGAAAGTATACTTGTTTGGTAAGCTTTTAGCATTCTAGATTGTATTTCTAGAGCTTCCA
The DNA here is from genome assembly GCF_016587375.1 of Ktedonobacter robiniae. Lineage (GTDB taxonomy): Bacteria > Chloroflexota > Ktedonobacteria > Ktedonobacterales > Ktedonobacteraceae > Ktedonobacter > Ktedonobacter robiniae. Next base: position 4,436,201 of record NZ_BNJG01000001.1, on the reverse strand, counting down.
TCTCATCTTTTAATGAGTTAACTTTTTGAATCTTTTCAATTCCTTTGAAACCAAACTTTTCTCCATCATAGCCTATAGTACCAGACATTATATGGTAACGTACGTTGAAGAAATGAAAAACGAGTATCACAATAAATAATCCAGATATCCATATAGCGGCCTGACACCAACCAGAAATATATGTGTTTTCTCCTGCTATTCCCCATATAATAATTGCTGTGATGAAGATCAGAAAGTTGATAACAATGAAATTGCGAAACCAAATAAGAGGGCGACATGCCATCCTATATTCATATTTTTTTCTTCCAATCTCATTTGCAACTCGAAATATCTCTTCTCGTTCTCTTCTTCTATACTCTGCATAGGAACCACGATCCCTCCGAAGCCGATATAAATAAGAAATAGCTTTTTGTAGTCTGAAATCCAGAACTATCACTACGCCAGAATAGGCATCTATGTTGATTAAGAAATCAAAGTAATTATGCATAACTTTCCTGAGTAAAAACGTACACAAAACACATTAAGGTGTCAAGATCAGATGTCAAAAACCTTCCACCACAACACAGACATCCCACAACAAATCATAAAAAGCACCCTCACTACTATAAGTGAGGGTGTCTCTCTAATTCCTATCAGAAAACCTTAAATGAATATTTGCTCGACGGTGATAGGCAAACCGGGCAATACTTGAGAAGGTAGCACATCATCAGCAATAAAAAGCCCTTGAGAACGATAGATGCCACTATCGAGAAACAGCACTTCTACGATATGAGCATCAGGGGTTACAATCCAGTACTCAGGGACACCAGCTCCGGCGTATGCATCTTGCTTCTCGCGTCGATCATGGCCTGCTGTACTCGGTGAGGCAACCTCAATCACCAGATCAGGAGCACCGAGAATGCGTGAGTCAGCGACCTGATCCAGATGCTCATTGAAAAGTACAAACACATCAGGCTGAACGACATATCCATACCCTAGTTCGACATCGAGAGGAGCCATAAACACCTCTCCTAGCCCTAAACCCTCTACATAGTTACAGAACAGATTCACAAGCCTCTTCGCCACTTTCTGATGCCACACGCTAGGAGAAGGTGTCATATACAAGACTCCATTCACCACTTCATAACGATGCCCATCCTCTGGTATCGCTGCATACTCCTCATATGTCCACTGTCCCTGGCCTGGACCTGGCACCCAATCAGCAGGAGTCACTGCAAACAATCTCGATCTTGTTGTCATGGTTACCCTGCCTCTCAATAACAAATGGTTTCCTTCTCAAAGAATACCATAAACGTGAGAAACTGGCATTGCATCAGCTAATCGCAGTTATTTGTAACAAATCAATTTAGACCTACTATTCTTATTAGTGAGTCTAATCAAAATTCAATGATAAATTATTCAAATACAAACCGTTCAATATATGAAAATAGAAAGGATGCTTAAAATGTCTAAAGATAGGAATGCTCTCAAAGCAAAGTACCCTGTTTTTGAAGAAAGTTTGGCCTACGATATATTGAAAAAGTGGAGTGAACCCCTTTTGCCGGACACACGAGGAAGTCAACTTCTGGCCACAGAGGCATAGGCTTCCTCAAACTCAGCAGGCGGAAGATACCCCAAGCTCGAATGCAAGCGCTTGGTATTGTACACCTGCTCGATGAATTCCTGTAAATTGGCTTCTGCATCGGCAAATGACTCGTACTCTTTGAGATACACTTCCTCCATTTTTAACGTCTTAAAGAAACTTTCGGCTTTGGCATTGTCGTACGGATTCCCCACGGCCGACATACTGATGTGCGCGCCAATCGCCTGTAACTGCTCCACATAGTCGTGACTCGCATATTGGACGCCACGATCGCTGTGATGGATCAAGCCGGGAGCTGGGTGGCGTTCGGCAATGGCCTGGTTCAAGGCGGCCAGGGTCAACTGAGTCGTCATCTCCCGTGAGAGGAACCACCCCACGCACCGGCGTGAGAACGCATCCAGGATACAAGCCAGGTACACAAAAGCTCCCCGCAGGCGGATGTACGTGAGATCAGCCACCCACGCCTGATCGGGTGCCGTCAGTACCCGATCGGCTAACACATTGGGATAGACCGGGAACCTATGCCGCGAGTCGGTCGTCGCAACCACAAATCGTTTTTTCAGATGACACAACAAGGATTCTTCCCGCATGATCCGCAAGACGCGTTTATGATTGACCTTCCAACCTGCTCGTGCCAGAGCACGAGTGACGCGACGATAGCCATAGCCGGGAAACTCCAAAATGATTCGCTCAATGTGATCGCGCAGCTCCGTTTCTCTCTCATCTCCCTGTTCGAGCTTGGCTTCATAGTACCAACTGCGACTCACGGAGAACCATTCACACAGCCGTAGCACCGAGAGTTCCGGGTGGTCTTGATGAGCCTGTTGGATCATGGCGTGACGCTCCCCAACCCTCTGCTCTGCAAGGCTTTTTTTAACACCTGATTCTCCAACGCCAATTGTCCACAAAAACGCTCTAATTCGGCTACCCGTGAGGCTTCAGTGGCCGGTCCTGACTCGGTGGACAAAAAGGCCAACTCTCCGCGCTCCTGATACTCCTTGCGCCACCGCGAGAGAACACTTGCAGCCAGTCCATATTCGCGGCAGACTTGGGCTGGTCGCTTCTGGCCGGTACTCACCTGACGGACGACATCCAGTTTAAATTCTCGGCTGTGTTGTCGCTTGTGCATCGTTTCTTCTCCTTCGCGTCTTTCTCAGTGTACGATATTTTCGCGAAGTTGACTTCGATCACTGTCCGGGAAAATGGGTGCAGTCCAAAACATATCGAGCAAAAACTTCTAAATATGAATATTGATATCAAAAAAATTGGAAATTTAGATTTAACTACAGCCAAAACAAACTTGGAAGAGATTAACGAAATTATAGACAAAAGGATTTTTTCACGTAGCTTTTATGTTTTAGCAGGATACGATACTTTGTACGATAAAGTCACTTTTGATGTGACTGAAGGTCGCCCTGAACCTCATGAAAATCTTCTGCATTATTGGGTATTTAGAGCTGTTCCTTTGCTTCTGGATATAAAAAGACAGCTAATTGATCACATTGGTCTGTTAGAAGAAGAGGCAAAAATACAAGATATCAAAGATGTAATTAAGAAAGTGCAGGATGAAACGGTCAGATTAAAATTAGAAGATCAATTAGATGATTTGCAAAGGCAAACACAGAATCAAAGAGCACAGGCACAAGAAGCCATAAAGCAACAAGAATCTAAGCAAGCAGAGGAAGAATGGAGGCTAACTCTTCGTCAACGTACCGCAGAAGTACGAGAATTAGAATGGAAGTTATGGCGTTCTTTCATAGAAAGAGAGTCTGTATCAACAATTATAGGAGCACTGCTACTGCTTATCATCGTTGCAGCCTTAATCATTGCAATGTTTAATCATGTAACATCTCCTGAGATCATTAATAATGCTTTTCTAGTCATACTAGGTTATTTTTTCGGGCAAACTGTAGGTAAAGTAGAAGCCAAGAACAAATCTGACAGAGAAAAAGACTAAGCAACACAAAATCAATCGTCAAAAACCACTTTTTCTATCCCCTACAATAGCAACAACACAGAGCTGATAAAGCCGCTCTAGAAGCCAACGTGACTATAAGAGGGACTTAAAATCCCCTGACTTAAGAAATAAACAGCAAGGGATTTGAGCAACGCCTGAATCTTCTTTTGAGAGTCAGCAAGGGCTCTTTACAGATCCTTCGCCTGCATCAGTAAATAAAAAATCTAGATTTTAAGCGTCCAGAGGGCGTCCACAAACAAACTGAGCCGACTTTGCTCTTTTTCTCTCCTGCGTTGTCATTCTCAGTATCACTTGTCTCTTTCTATCCCCTACATCGCTTTACGCTGCCAACCAGCCAGCCTGTGTCTCGGATGTACCACCCCTGACGCCAGGCGGCACAACTGTTCTTCCTTTACCAGAACAGACGAATATCATCTACATGAATGAGATACTCAGCAATCCAGATACCATCCAGTGGAACTGCAATAGTGCCATAAAAACAGACAACATCTGGATAGAGTTATTCAATCCTACTGATAATACGTACAATCTTAGTGATGCAGCAGTCACTCTCGATCAAGGCCTGGGGACGCCTGCACTCTCCTTTCCGCCGCAATCCGTTATCCTCCCACATAACTACTTTGTCTTCTTCCCCTTCGCAGGAAATCAGCAAGAAAACATTCCCACTGGGACAATGACACAGTTTCGTTTACGTGTCAACGATACCCTTATCAGTACGCAAGACTTCCCAACACTTGACAAAGATATATCTTATGCGCGTTTTCCTGGCACCTCAGGCACTGACTTTACTTGGGAGATAACAAATCAACCAACTATCGGCACGCAAAATTTGCCATCTCAAGTAAACACGACAGCAACACTAACTAGCGGAGTCACTCCCACGGCAACCCACCGCGCTGGTAGTACTCCCTCATCCACTCCCCAACAGAAGCATACTGCTGGCACAACTCATACTACGGGAAGTGCGGGAAATCCTTCACCACCAAACGATGGCAATCAGCCCTCGTGGCAGGCGCTCAAGCAGCCAGCTACCACATCTGACCAGCAACAACCAGCCTCCTCATCTCTGCCGACTATACCTGCGTTATTGTCATCCACGACACCTGATACAACGCCGCGCAAACTTCTCCTTAGCGGGCTAACCGTTATCCTGGCGGCTGGCATATATTGGGGTGCACGCCGCTGGCTACTACGTCCAGCGAAGCAACCTACATCTGATCCCCAACAAAAAAACCAACCATAAGCATGATGATTTAACCAACGCAAAAAAAGAAAGAAGCAGCTATCGGCATCACACAACAAACATTGCATGTTCACGCTTCATAAGCGATAGCACATCTCTACTACCATTTTCTTGTCTTACAACTGTTCAGCTTCACAAGCTAGAGAGCGCATGGTATCATCTATCCAAGGGATGTAGTCTAAGAAGACAAACAGTAGCAGGGTAACGCTAGAAAATGGCAGGAGAGTGCATGTGTAGCGCCTCTATTGCCTGCAATGCAGCATCACCGCAAGGAGGGGATTATGAGTATCGCAGAACGACCAACAGCCGGGACCACCGCTTCAGTCTATGAACGGGTGACTCCGAAAACCAAAGAAGCGCTGGTAAGAGAGCTTACCCAGCTTCTTGGTGTGCGACATGTTCTCCACTCCCCCTATGATCTCGCGCTCTATGAGTATGACGCCTCCATCGAACGAGGTCGGCCAGATGTTGTTGTCTTTCCAGCCAGCACCGAAGACGTAGCTGCTATCGTCAAATGTGCGCGCCGTTATCATATACCCGTTGTGCCACGCGGTGCAGGGACGGGCCTGAGCGGTGGGGCTATTCCACGCTATGGAGGAATCGTAATAGTTTTCACGCGTATGAATCAGATCCTAGAGGTCGATTACGAAAACCTGTGCGCAGTCGTGCAACCCGGGCTGGTCAATCTGCATTTGAGCCATGCTCTTAATCCACATGGCTTCTACTATGTCCCTGATCCGAGTAGCCAGCGCTCCTGCACGATTGGTGGGAACGTGGGCGAGAATGCAGGTGGGCCACACACCCTCCTCTACGGCGTCACCACAAATCATGTCCTGGGCGTTGAATTGGTCACTGCCGAGGGCGAAATCGTCGAGGTTGGCGGCTGGACATATGATGCCCCTGGTTATGATCTGACTGGCCTACTCATCGGCTCTGAGGGCACGCTCTGCATCATTACCAAAATTATTGTACGCATCGTTCACCTGCCCGAGGCTGTGAAGACGATGGTTGCGATCTTCGACTCCATGCAGGATGCATCTAATACGGTCACAGAGATCATTGCGCACGGAGTGATTCCAGCCGCTATTGAAATGATGGATCAGGTGATTTTGCAGGCAGTTGAAGCCGATACTCCCGCAGGCTATCCCCTGGACGCCGCGGCTGTCCTCCTGATAGAAACAGAAGGACTATACGAAAATGTTGAGGAGCAGCAGCAACAGATCGTCGCCATCTGTGAAAAGCATCGCGCCCGCCAGGTACGCATTGCTGCCGACGAAATAGAACGCCAGCGCTTCTGGGCTGGGCGAAAAAATGCCTTCGGCGCGGTGGGACGCATTAGCCCGGAGTTTTATGTGCAGGATGGCGTGGTACCTCGAACGCAGCTCCCCTATGTCCTACGGCGCGTGAATGAGATCTGTCAACACTATGGCTTACGAGTCGGAAACGTCTTTCACGCTGGCGATGGAAACCTGCATCCACTCATCCTCTTCGACTCCCATATCCCTGGCGAGGTTGAACGCGTGCGCCAGGCCGGACACGAGATTCTCCAGGTATGCGCTGACGTTGGTGGGTCCATTACCGGTGAGCATGGGGTAGGGATTGAAAAGCAGGCCGAAATGGCGCTTATCTTCAATGACACAGACTTACGCGTCATGCAACAGGTTCGCCAGGCCTGCAATCCCGATCAGCTCTTCAATCCAGGAAAACTCTTTCCCCTACCAGGACGTTGCGCTGACATGAAACAACTCTAACAGCACTCGCGCCAGCCACAACTACTCTGGTATGCCTCATTCTCACATACCAGACACTACACCCTGCACATATTTATCTGATGAGGAGCTGAAAAACTGATGGGAGAGAGCATCTTGCTTGCGCAGAGCCTGCAAACACATCTACCCAGCTTAACGCTATTACAAGAGGTCGAGCAGCGACACACCTATGTAGTCGATGACGTTGCGCCAAAATTCATCCTCATACCAGATACGATTGAAGAGGCAGCCCAGGCGGTCGCACTTATTCACCAATATGGGGGAACCTTACAGGCACGTGGAAACGGCACTTACATACATCTCGGCGGCATTCCCAGCCCCTTTGATACCGTCTTGCTTACAACCAGGCTTAATCATCTCCTTGAGCATGAGGCGGGCGATTTGACTTGCCGGGTTGAGGCTGGCATGCCACTAGCAACCCTCCAGGCATTGCTGGCACGTAAGGGGCAGAGATTACCCCTTGACCCACCCCATGCTGAGCAGGCAACCATTGGAGGGCTTCTCGCGGCCAATGCCAGCGGGCCTAAACGCCTTCTTTATGGAACGCCCCGTGATCTCTCCATTGGCTTACGCGTCATTCAAGCCAATGGAGAGATCGCCAGGAGCGGCGGACGGGTCGTGAAGAATGTCGCGGGCTATGACCTGAATAAACTCTTCATCGGCTCCCTAAGCACACTGGGAATTATTGTTGAGGCGAACTTTAAGCTCCAACCCCTGCCACCAGCGGAGCATACACTCCTGTTGACCTATACCAATGTAGAAGATGCTATGCAGACTGTTACCCAGCTACTCGGCTCAGTAATCACACCTACAGCCCTTGAGTTAATTGACAGCGGTGCAGCCAGCGTCATGAGCGACTTTCACGGCATCAACCTGCCTGTGAATGGCTATACTCTGGCCGTAAATTTTGAGGGCAGTCTCTCGACCATAGAACGGCAGATCAATGAGACGCGTCTCCTGGCGCGTAGACAACATGCCCTGCTGGGAGAAGATCTTACTAATCACGCGCAAGAGCACTTCTGGCAGACTATTCGTCAACAAACACAGGGAACGCTTACCTGCAAAATAAATCTCCTCCCTTCACAAATACCCCATTATCTGCGTATACTGTCCTCAACCTGTCACCAATATGATCTTGAGGCCACCAACATTGCGCACGCTGGCAACGGCATCGTTTATACAGAACTCCAACCTGTCGATGCTACACCGCGCCTGGTTGGCACCCTGACAGCGCTACGTAGCGCTGTTCAAGCCCTACGTGGTAGTCTAGTAATAGAGCACTGTCCAACTCAGTTGAAACAACATATTGATGTCTGGGGCGAGCCTGGAGCCGCCTTCACGATGATGCAGCGCCTCAAAAGTCAGTTTGATCCACAGGAAACATTTATTAAAGGACGGTTTTTGGGAGGATTGTGAGTAGTCAGAATACTTTGCTTATTACAACTCAGCCTGAATTTACCCAGGCTGCCATAGATGAGTTGCGCATATTAGAGAAACAGATCGAAGTTCTGGAAGAGCTTGTGCCAGGCATCCTGCACTGTAGCGTGCCTGATAGCGCAGTACTTATGCGACGCGCCAGCCAGGCCCAGCTTATCTTTGTACGCCACCTGGCACCTGTACAGGACATAGTTGCGCTACACAATAGTGAACAGGATCTAGGCAACATTGCCACCGCGATAGCAGAGCTACCAGGCTTTGTACGCATCGAGCGTGGGATTCATTTCGCCGTACAAACACGCTTTATTCAGACGGACAAACAACAGGGCAAACGCCCCTACAGTAGTGGCATGCTCAATCGTGAATTAGCCATGGCATTCGCGGAAGAGACGGGCGCCATCGAAGATATAAAAAAACCCGAAGTGGTGGTCTCTCTGCTCTGCGCTTCCCACCAGTGCTACGTCGGCATCTCAAACGTCGAAGATAACCTGAGTAGTTGGCCTGGAGGAGCGCGCCACTACGCCCAGACAGAAGAGCAAATCAGCCGGGCCGAGTTTAAGCTGCTTGAAGCGCTGGAGGTGTTTCATATTACGCTTCCCGAGCAAGGCAAGGCGCTAGACCTGGGGGCCGCCCCAGGTGGCTGGACACGTCTGCTGCTCAACGCAGGACTGGATGTCGTCGCTGTCGACCCAGCAAATCTGGATCCACGCTTACGTGCCTATAGAGGACTCGAACATTATCAAGGATATACCGAACGCTATCTCGATGCCCAGGCCCAATTGAAGCACTTCACCCGCTTTGACCTGATCGTCAATGATATGAAAATGGATGCACGGGAAGCTGCGAGACTCCTGGTGCGAGCCTCGGCGCAGTTACGACCAGAGGGTTTTATTATCAGTGTGTTTAAGTTGCCTCACGCAACCGAGACCATTAACCCACTCAAAACAGTGAACGAAGCCTTGAAAACGATGCGTAAACACTTCAACATAGTGCGAGCACACCAGTTGTTTCATAACAGGCAAGAGATCACCGTTGCGGCGGCGCAACCGCTTCCTACGCGTAGATAAAGGCATGCACGCCTTTTTTCATCATATGGAGGTCCCCTCATGGCATCAGAGCCGATCATTAGGCATGAGACATATCCAGAGATCACTCCCCCCACAGAGGGGCCGTTGCGCCGCGATACGCACACGTATGACCTGATGCGTCAATGCATCCATTGTGGCTTCTGCCTGCCTACCTGCCCTACCTACGCAGTATTGGGCGTAGAGATGGACTCGCCTCGTGGGCGCATCTATCAGATGCAGGCAGTGGCGGAAGGGCGCCTGGACATCTCTGATGATTTCATCGAGCATATGAATTGCTGCGTGGGATGCCGCGCCTGTGAAACCGCTTGTCCATCAGGCGTGCAATTTGGCAAGCTGATTGAAGCGGCTCGCGAGCAGATTCAGCTAGCCGACAAGCAGCCCGAGGCGCGTACCCAGACTGTTCCAGCGTCCGAGCAAGAAGAGGAGCGCCCCAATGCACAGGGATCAGTGGCTGGCAAACTGCTTCATCGCTTCTTCTTTGACTACATGCTCCCTTCACGTCCGATAACGACGCTTGTCTTCTCAGGGCTAAAGATCTACCAACGGAGTGGGCTACAGAAGCTTGCGCGCAGCACAGGCCTCATCGATGTGGCCAATGGACTTCCCACACCATTTCAAGGCAAGCTGAAACTTCCTGAACAGCTCATGAACTCGGCCTCTGGAGACCTATTTCCTGATCTCCTCCCCGAGATAACATCCGCAATCGGAGTAAGGCGTTATCGCGTTGGTTTCGTCAGCGGCTGTATCATGGACCAGGTTTTTCGCGATATCAATGAAGCAAGCATCCGTGTACTGGCCGCCAATGGCTGCGAGGTGATTACGCCACCTCAACAGAATTGCTGCGGAGCGTTGCATGTACATGGAGGCGAGGCTGCACGCGGACGCGAATTGGCCAGGCGCAACATCGACACCTTTGAGCAGTATAATTGTGATTTCATTATCATCAATTCTGCTGGCTGTGGCTCAACCCTCAAAGAGTACGATCACATGCTACGCGATGATCCCGCCTATGCAGAGCGAGCAAAGACCTTTAGCCACAAGGTAAAAGACATCAGCGAGTTTCTAGCTGGACTCACGCTCAATCCACAAATGGGCGAGATTTCACGGACCGTCGCCTATCATGATGCCTGCCACCTGGCACACGGACAAAAAATCAGGCAGCAACCACGCCAGCTGCTCAAATCCATTCCCGGCTTACGACTGACAGAACTCAAAGAGGCCGATTGGTGCTGCGGCAGCGCCGGCATCTACAATATCGTCAATCAGGAGATGGGCAATGAACTGCTCGAGCGAAAGATGAATAATGTTGCTGCGACTGACGCGGAGATCATCGCCACAGGCAACCCGGGATGTATGATGCAGATCGACATGGGAGTACGCCAGCGCGGTCTCGCCATGAAAGTTGTCCATCCTATTCAGCTTCTCGACGAGGCATATCAACAAGGTGGTCTCTACGACCAAGTCCAGCAAGCGAATTTGGAGCATCGCTCATCAGGGAGGCAGCGCCAGAAACAGCGACAGACGTTGCTCATAGGCATTGGGCTAGGTTTCCTGCTGGGGTTATTCCTGCTAGGGAGGCGTAAGAAATAAACCGCCACATGACCTATTCAAACGCCAAAGGGTGCGACTCTAAGCCTTCCCGCTCAGAGCCGCACCCTTTTATAACAAGCGCTTAAACCACGTAAATTGCATCTTGAGGTTGAGAGAACCACTCACAGCCCTGTGCTGTGACAATAACCTCGTCTTCCTGGCTCACATATCCACACTCGGTCATAACACCCAGTTCTAGAGTAAATATAAGTCCCTCTTCAATCGTATAATAAGGTGTTTCGCCATAACGGGCCCAAGGCGGCCCTAGAATGGGTCCACCATCATGAGCATAGCGACCAACACCGTGTCCCAACGCATGCTGGTACTCAGGATAACCAGCCTGCACGAGATACTCGCGTGCCGCGGCATCTACCTGCCAACCCTGAACGCCTGGTTTAAGTATGGCCTTGCCAGCCTCGATAGCCCCCTTAACAGCGGCAAAGGCTTGGGAGACAACCTCAGGCACATTCTGCTCTCCAGGTTTGCGCAGATACCACATACGTTGGAGATCAGAGCAGTAGTCCGCATATGATACCCCTAAATCGACACTAGCCACGAATCCTGGCTCAATTTCGATTCCTCCAGGTGCTCCATGCCCAAAGAGCGTATTGGGGCCAAATTTAACGCCTGGACAGCTATCATAAGACCAGGCGCTTCCCAGAGAGCGACTCGCCATCTCAGTATGGACAAGATCGCTAATCTCCCGCTCAGTCACTCCAGCTTTAAGGGAGCGTGTAATCAAGTCAAAGAGGCCATACGTTTCCTCGATGGCCTGGCGCATACGCACCAATTCCTGGGAAGTCTTACGGCTACGCAGGCGAGAGATAAGGGGAGAAGAGGAGGTAAAACGCTCTGGGAAAGGAGTGGCTTTCAATGCTTCCACTAATTGTAGGTACATGCCATGCGTCAAGCCATCGGCCGCCACATCATCGATAGAATAGTTCAATGCAATGGAGGAAGGATTGAGCCGCGTCAATGTTTCAACCAGGACAGAGGCAAAGCTATCGGTATAGGTAATCACGGTATCGTACAGTTTTCCCTGCTTAACCAGATCATCGTCATAGCGCGCAACTATCGCGATCTTTTCACCAGTGCGCGTCAAAATAAAAGCGCAATGCCAAGTCAGCTCCTGGTCAAAAATAAGTTTGAGCGCAGGATCAGGCTGCTCACCTGTCTCACGTACAAAAGTCAGCCAGCAATCAAGCTGAAGCTCATCAAGAATTTGTATTGCCTGATTTATCTTCTCACGTTGCAAAGCCACATCAGTCATGGAGAGCTCTCCTTTGGGGATGTAAGATGGTAGCTCCAGTATATCACGGAGAAATCAAGATCAAAAAATAGAAAGAGCGTGACTCCATCAAGTGTCTGCTGATGAAATCACGCTCTTGTCGATACCTGTCCAAAGAAGTATTCCCTCAATTTTGCTGAGCCACGCTGGCCTGCTCACGCTCCCCGTGCCGCGATGTCCTCTCACTCGTGCTCAGATCCGATCTCAGACCGCTCTCACTCACACCACAAGGACTCACCACACACGCGAAGAAACAGAATGGGAAACAAGCCGTACGATCATTAGTACTGCTCCGCTCCACCTGTTACCAGGCGTCCACGCGCAGCCTATCCACCAGGTCTTCTTCCTGGGATCTTGACTCTTCTTGAGAGTGGGAAAAGTTATCTTCGGGTCGGCTTCGCGCTTAGATGCTTTCAGCGCTTATCCCTTCTTGACGTAGCTACCCAGCTCTGGAGGAGGCCCCCCAACTGGCGCACTAGCGGTCAAGCCATCTCGGTCCTCTCGTACTGAAGATGACTCCCCTCACTTTTCCGACGCCCACGACGGATAGAGACCGAACTGTCTCGCGACGTTCTGAACCCAGCTCGCGTGCCGCTTTCATGGGCGAACAGCCCAACCCTTGGGACCTACTCCAGCCCCAGGATGCGACGAGCCGACATCGAGGTGCCAAACCTTGCCGTCGATGTGAACTCTTGGGCAAGATAAGCCTGTTATCCCCGGGGTAGCTTTTATCCGTTGAGCCACACTCCTTCCACACGGGAATGTGGGATCACTAAGCCCGACTTTCGTCCCTGCTCGGCCTGTACGCCTTACAGTCAAGCTCCCTTGTGCCTTTACACTCTACAGAGGGTGATGTCCATCCACCCTGAGGGAACCTTTGGGCGCCTCCGTTACTCTTTGGGAGGCGACCGCCCCAGTCAAACTACCCATCTGGCCCTGTTCACGTCCCGGATCACGGTGACGTGTGAGACACAAACCATGGTGAGAGTGGTATTTCACTGCTGCCTCCCTCACCCCCACAAGGATGAGTTCTTCGGCTCCCACCTATGCTACGCACACCATACTTCGTTTCCAGGCCAAACTGTAGTAAAGCTCCACGGGGTCTTTTTGTCCTGTCGTGGGTAACCCGTATCTTCACGGGTACTTCAATTTCGCCGAGTCCTCTGTCGAGACAGCGCTCAAGTCGTTACTCCTTTCGTGCGGGTCGGAACTTACCCGACAAGGAATTTCGCTACCTTAGGACCGTTATAGTTACGGCCGCCGTTCACCGGGGCTTAGATTCGTGGCTACGCACACCACTCCTCGTAACCTTCCGGCACTGGGCAGGAGTCAGCCCCTATACTTCCGCTTTCGCGTTCGCAGAGACCTGTGTTTTTGGTAAACAGTCGCTTGAGCCGATTTCTTGCAACCTTCTCACCATGTGTGCAAGCACACACAGCTACGCAGGCACCCCTTCTTCCAAAGGTACGGGGTTAATTTGCCGAGTTCCTTAACAGAGGGTCGCTCGATCACCTGGGGAGATTTCCCCCTGCCTACCAGTGTCGGTTTGCGGTACGGGCGGAACAATTTCTGGCGAGAGGCTTTTCTTGACGGCCTGGGGACCAATGACTTCCGCACCCTCGCGGGCGCTCGGCCTCAGTGTCACGCATAATGTGTCCGGGATTTTCCTCGGTCACGCGCTTCAACAGAGGCACCGATCCTGTCCATTCGATCGGCTCACCTTCCC
>NZ_BNJG01000001.1:2920000-4420000 GCF_016587375.1 Ktedonobacter robiniae | reverse complement strand
CGTTTACGGCTAGGACTACCAGGGTATCTAATCCTGTTCGCTCCCCTAGCTTTCGCACCTGAGCGTCAGATGCTTCCCAGGACACTGCCTTCGCCATTGGTGTTCCTCCGGATCTCTACGCATTTCACCACTCCACCCGGAATTCCGTGTCCCTCTGAAGCCCTCAAGTCTCGCCGTTTCCAAAGACCTTTCCCAGTTGAGCCGGGAACTGTCACTCCAGACGTACGAAACCGCCTGCGTGCGCTTTACGCCCAGTAACTCCGGACAACGCTCGCCCCCTACGTATTACCGCGGCTGCTGGCACGTAGTTAGCCGGGGCTTGTTCCTGAGGTACCGTCCTTGCTCGTCCCTCAGAAAAGCAGTTTACACTCCGAAAAGCGTCCTCCTGCACGCGGCGTTGCTCGTTCAGGGTTGCCCCCATTGACGAAAATTCCTCACTGCTGCCCCCCGTAGGAGTCTGGGCCGTTCTCAATCCCAGTGTGGCTGACCATCCTCTCAGACCAGCTACCGATCGTGGCCTTGGTGAGCTCTTACCTCACCAACAAGCTAATCGGCCACAGGCCCATCCCAAGGCGCCCTTGCGAGCTTTGTTCCCGAAGAAACATATGCGGTATTGTCGGCGATTTCTCGCCGGTATTCCTCACCTCGGGGCAGGTACCCATGTGTTACTCACCCGTCCGCCACTCCCTCTCTTGCGAGAGGGCGTTCGACTTGCATGTGTTAGGCACGCCGCCAGCGTTTATCCTGAGCCAGGATCAAACTCGCCATTCAAGTGATGAATGTATCTTCCACATCACTGCTACACAGCGACGTAGTAAGCATAATAAGTTTGCGTCCAGGCTAGAAGCACGTTGTCGTTACTTCATTGCTTTGTTCGCAGAATTGACAGGAACGGTGTTCTCCGCGATTGAGCGGCGCTCAACCAACGAAGTTCCGTTGTACTTCTGCATTCCACTCTTCAGTTGTTCAGGGTGCTCTGGTTCGTTCTTCTTTTGCTGTTGAACCGCAACCCGGCAAACCCATGGGCTTGCCTCTTGTGTGTCGGGCGTTTCGAACTCTTGCAGTGTTTTCGCTGTTTTTGTTCGCTCGTCGACTGCTCCGGTAGTATCGCATACCGCCTGGGGTTTGTCAACCCCTTTTTTGTGATCTTTGCGAAATCCGTTTTTTCCTCTTGTGTCGTCATGAAGCGGTAAGCTTTAGCAGACACACCGAAGCAAGGCGCATGCTGTACGCCATTACCGCGGGGAAGAGTTAGGATCCCGTGTAGAACCACTTTAGCGTGGTACAATCAGCACGACACATAGCAATGATTTAGCCGTTGTCGTTGGAGCGAAGGTAAGTATGCCATAACATTGCTACCTTGTCAACCCCTTTTGGCACTTTTTTTTGCAACACACCAAATTTAGTGCTTCAAAAAACCTGGTCCTTATTCTTCATAAGTAGCTTGCCATTTTAGGCGCATCTGTTGAGCCTCTGAGAAGTGCTCAACTATACTCGTATCATGATCTACGATCAATCTTCGTAGCTCTTGTAAAGCCGCTATATACTCATCCAGACCACGACTTACGGCATCTCGATTGGTTAAACAAATATCACGATACATCTCAGGACTTCCAGCGGCCAGACGGGTAGCATCGCGAAAGCCACTGGCTGCCAGTAGCGACGCATCTCGCCAGGAAGCGCTCTCTCCAGCCGTCTCCATGAGCGCTACCGAGGCTAGAAAGGGTAGATGGCTGACAGTCGCCACCTGGTCATCATGTTCAGCCGGCTCCAGAAAACGTGCGCGGGCACCTAACACTTCCGCCAGCGCCACTACCTTATTGATGGCTCCTGAGCGCGTGCGAACCGTGGGTGTTAGACAGTAGACACGATTACGAAAGAGGTCTGCATCTGCGGCTTCAACGCCAGTTACTTCTTTACCAGCCATGGGGTGGCCTCCCACAAACGCCACAGTTTCGGGTAGAAATTCCTCCGCCCAGCTAATTACCTGTGCCTTGGTGCTTGCCACATCGGTGATCACAGTCCCAGGCGTTAATACAGGACCAAGGGCTTGCAGTAACGCCCGAATCGCGCCAACAGGGGTCGCTAAAATGACAAGATCTGCTCCTCGCACGGTATCCTCTAACGATTCATAAGCTGCATCTATGGCTCCTACCCTGCGAGCCTGCTGGCACACACCCTTTCCCAGGTCATAACCAGCCACCTCTTGCGCGGCTTTAGATCGACGCAAAGCCAGGCCAATAGACCCTCCTATCAGGCCCAGACCCACAATTGCCACACGATTAAACATAGCATCGCCTCTTCCCAAATTACGATATGAAAAAGCACAAGCCGGTATGCCTGAAAGCATACCGACATGTACAGATTGCTAGCTCATGACGTTACTAGAGAGCGCTAGAAGTAGACAAGGTCCTCCAGCCACTCCTCACCACCCGGACCAAGTACCGAAGCCAGGAGAGAAGTTACTTCATCACTAAGCCACACATCACGCTCCACGCGATATAAAGCCAGAAAACGCGGAAGAATGGCTGCCGGGTATTTTTGCAACAGGTCAGCGGCCATCTGCTCTAACAGGAGTTGATAGCATAGATAGTCCTCAGGCGAGGTATCCTCATACCAATCAAAGCCGCGCACCGTATTGGGGGTTTTGCCGTCAGGCTCTACCTCAAAAATATCGTCATATTCTGCGAACAGATCTGTATTGATAACCCCTTTTTCACCATCCAGCGTCTGCGAGAGCCAGAGGGCACCAAACTTGATTTGCCATTCATCGGCCCAGAGGGGATTATCTTCCGGCCAGGGGCGTGGATCGTTCTCGAGAAAGGCCAGAACAAGGGCGTGATAGAGCATGAAAGAAAACTTTGCAGGCGTTATCTCGCCAAAGATCAAATCCACTTCAGCTGGTACGACAATTGTGGGAGGAGATGTCACATCCGTCCAATAAGGATGTGGCATACCCACCTCTTCCATCTCATCATGCGGAGCTATCTGAAAATCCTCGGGCGCCAGGAGGAGAATCTCAAGCTCCGGGCGCTTCTGACCAAACAACTGCTCTAATTGCTCAGTTGCCCTGGTCAGAATTTGAAATACCTGTTTAGCCCGAGTCTCGTCACCGGCAGGATAATATACCGGTACAGACTCGGACAGGGTCATATATTTTTCATAGGGAAAGAGCATTGACTCGCTCATACTGTCCCTTCTTCTCTTGTATTTTTGCTTACGCTTCTTTTGCCTCATCTAAGGCTGCCAGCGGATCTTTTTCCCCCAGGGTACTCTCGCTCCTGGCCTCCGCAAGCAACTCATCCGAGGTCTTCTCCTTACGAAAACGGAGATAGGCAGTTTTGTAGACCTGCTGCAACCGACTCGGGCTCAGACGCTTCCCATTTTCATAGTACTCCAGCGCAACCTCGCCAATTGACCATGTAGCCGCACCAGCAATCGCGCCAGCCACAAAATCACCACCAAAGGGTACGAGCTTGGCCGCCTGCTCAGCCAGGTAACGGAACGCCAGGCCGCCTACCATAGTTGTGATAAGTTCACGAGCGTGCTTGATGGCCTCAGTATTATCCATTGGCTCACCATATAATGCCGCCAGGCGAAGCACCAGGCGCGCCTGCGTGCCAAGGAGGATCGGAATATCCACAAAAGGAATTGGCTCAATGCCTGCCGCCAGGCTCACCAGGGTAGCGTTACGGATAATGCGTTGCGCGGCCTGGCGCCGATAGGCTGGCAACTCGCGACCAATGGCGAGCGCGGCCTCTGGGCTGGCATCAATGATAGCTGGAATAAGCTCTTCAGCCACATTTCTACCATTCTTGGCCGAAATGGGAATAATGCCTGGGGAACCTAGCAAGACAGCCATCTCTGTTGCAATCTGATCACCCTTCTCACCGCCACGCAAGGTATCAACTTTGTTGACGGCAATGATAGTTGGCTTTTCGAGCTTGCGGATACTGTTGTACAGCTCGCGATCCTCAGCCTGCAATCCCCTGGCTGCATCAAGCAAGAATACTACCACACTTGCCTGCTCCATGCCACTCTCCATGACATCAGGTAAGTGTCCAGGAGTGTCAATCAGCGTAAAGGGACCAAAGTCTGTACGCACGAGAGTACGCGTGGTCCCTACCTGGGCGGAAACGGGCGAGAGCGTCTGTCCCTTCATCTGATTGAAGAGTGTGCTCTTGCCTGTGTTCGGCATACCCACAATCGCAACCGTATTGCTTAATCCCTGTATTACATCCTGCTGGGCCTGATTCCAGTTGATGGCCTTCATTAAGCCCTGGACCATGCCGATATTCGCGGGAAGATTCTTGAGTGCGCTAATGCCCAGATCCTTCATGGATCCCGGACGATTACTCTGACGCCAGACACTGTCGGTCAGTTTCTTCCCCAGATCTTTACGCTGTTTCTCATCGCCTGCTGAATATTTCGGCTTTGCCACGCTCATTCTTCCTTCCCTGATATGGTTGCGCAAAAAACGCTTCGCCCATCAGTATAAGTTCAGGCATGTGCCAACACATGCTTGTGATTATAACGATTAGTATGTAATTTACAATCCGTCAAGAGCAAACGGTATCTATTACACGGATAGCTCACGCTTGTTGGAGACGAGCCTATCGCACTTGCTTACCTACTACGAGAGAATATCAAGTAAAAATTTACAGAACTTCAATGGACTTTATTAAGCAATGATCAAAAGTAGGTATTTACCTCTTCTAATCAGTATAACTAGGCAAAAGCCAGGACACAAATATATACGTATAGCCGTTTGAGCAGGTTAAATCTTAGTCGGTTGACATGAAGCAAATCCAGAGAAGACGCATTCGCAAAATCAAGAGTTCAACAAACACTACAAGTTTTTACTCCTATGAGCGTAGTGAATCGGAAGCTAATGCTTGACGTCTAGCTCCTTTTTCTGACATAATCGTAACATAAACTCTTACATTCATCTTGCATATTTTTGTAAATGAGAGGCACCATAATGCGAGATACCCCCTTGTGCAATGAACAAACAGAGCAGGAATATCATGCTGGCTTCTCGCGTGTCATGTGGTTCGCAGAACAAGCCAAACTTCAGGGTTGGAAGCTCAGCGACCGTCAGATTGTGCATGAAATCATGCAACGTGAGCGCGCTGCACAGATCCGTGAAAAAAGCTCTCTACCTATCGTAGGGCGCGAGGTCCACTCTGCCGCCTGGAACCGTGGACAGGCGGATGCATTGCGGGTGTTGCTTCGCTCACAACGAGAACACTATGGAAAAGGTCTTTAGCTAGATCCTTTTTCTTCATTCTTAAAGCACTTGTAAGGACTTGACAATTCATCAACATGTTTGTAATAATCGGCTTCAATGTTGAAGCCGTTTTTTTGTGGGAAACCACTCTTTATTATCGACAAGATACAAGTGTCTCTACAGCAATCTGGTTAAGCTGTTGGCTTGACTTCTCGCGCCTGCGGCGCTCGCTTTATTGTACCGTGTGGTGCAGTTTGACAGCTATTGGCTGTCAAACTGCACCACACGGTACAATAAGATTAAAAGGGTAGCAAGCTATACACTCACATGAGTTAGCCAGAAAAAGGTACGATGCGTTTTATGGAACAGACAGTTATCCCAACATATGCAGGGCCAGAGCCTGGCTCGCCGACGCAGGTACACGCGATTATCGCTGAATTGCGCCGGCTTTATCCAGAGGCGATGTGCTCGCTCAATTTTTCTAATCCGCTTGAGCTGATGGTAGCAACGCAGCTCTCCGCCCAATGCACAGATGAACGCGTCAACATTGTTACCGCCAGGCTCTTCAAGAAATATCGCAGCGTTGAGGATTACGCCAGCGCCAGCCAGGAGGAGCTTGAGCAGGATATTCGCTCAACAGGCTTTTATCGCAATAAAGCACGCAATCTTCGCTCGGCCTGCCAACGAATTCTAAGCGAGTACCATGGCGAGGTACCCTGCACTATGGAGGGATTATTGAGCTTAGCGGGGTGGCACGTAAAACGGCCAATGTGGTACTGGGGAATGCCTTTGGGATCGTAGAGGGCTTTGTGGTTGATACGCATGTAGGTCGCCTCTCGCGCCGCCTGGGCTGGACCCAGCAGACCAATCCGGTAAAAGTAGAGCAAGAGCTCATGCGCATCATTCCTCAGCAGGACTGGCTGGACCTCTCGCACCTGCTGATCTTTCATGGACGCGCTATTTGTGATGCCCGCAAGCCACTTTGCACACAATGTACCCTGGCCATGCACTGCCCTTCAGCATCCCTACCCACAAAAAGTACAGACAGCCAGTCAGGCCTAGAGGATAAGATGTGAAAGCTATATGCGCACAATGAGGGCTCCTGGCAGCACCTGGGCCTCAAACGTAGAAGCACGCAGGGTCTCGCCATCACACTGCATATTGGCTGGCAACGCACTACTTACTCGCACCGATTTGGCCCGATAGAATTTGACTTCTGGCTCACTACTATGTTCACCTCTTTGAAGCACTGGTAACAGCTTGAGTGCACGCAGCAACGGAGTATATGAGAATGCGCAGATATCAAAATAACCATCGCGGTAGTCGGCTTGCGGGTTCACACGAAAGCCCGCGCCATAGGCTAGACCATTGGAGACCGCCAGCAGGACAAATTGTTGTTTCTCGGGAACAATCTCAACCCCATCAATACTAAAGGTCAACCAGGGACAGTGCCGGTAACCAAGGAGGAGCTGCTTCAAGGCAGCGGTATAGTAGAGGCGGGCACCGCTCATCAGAGGATATTTCTTGAGCTGCCCCACAGCCACGGCGATGTCCGCGTCCAGGCCTACGCTAAAGGCATTGATAAAATAATGACCGTTGACGATGCCCGCATCAACCTCAACCGGGCTTCCATGCAAGGCACGCTCCAGCGCTGCCTCTGGCTCACGGGGCAGTTGAAGTGTATTGCAGGCATAATCGTTTCCTGATCCAGCGGGAACGATCCCGAGGGCAACGCGACTCCCCGAAGATAAAATACCATTGATGACTTCGTTGAGCGTACCGTCCCCTCCAACCACCACAACCGCTTGTCCGGATTGCGCCGCCTGTCTCGCCAGCTCTTGCGCCTCTCCTGGCAGACGAGTTTCGATATACTCCAGCTCATGCCGTTGACGATAGCTCGCGATCAAGGAGCGATGCAGCACCATATCTCCACGGTTAGCGGCGGGATTGAGAATAATCAGAGGCGGTTGAGAAGTACCTGGTTTCTCCATGTATCTATCCATTGTCCTTGTGCCGGTCAGGCTAGGCATGTTTCCATATTTTCGCTCGATTGTAGCATATTCTCCATAGCTCCACAATTCATCCAGAAATCTCCCTCACACACGCCCCATTTTCTCAGACTAAACCAAGCAGGGGCATAGAGAGTGGTTATTCTCTATGCCCCCGCAAAAAATGCCGCACACCTACTCAGGCAACGGCCCCATATAGCGTAGCCAGATCTCATACGCAAGCTCTCGCGCGTTCGCCTCAATCCCATATGGCGCAAAAAAGGTGCATACGCGCTCAATGTCGCGTTGCAGCAGTTCCAGAACGGCCGGGCTATGACGCGGATCAACGGCCTGGGCAAAATCGATAATGATCACCTTCCCTTCCCAGTAGAGAATGTTGTACTCCGAGAGGTCGCCATGCACCCGATTGCATGAAAACATCAACTCTATGTCGGTAAGAATCTGCGTGAAGAGTGGCCTGGCCTCTTCGGGTTCCAGTGTCACTTCACGCAAGAGCGGAGCCTGGCGCTCACTATCACCCAGGTACTCCATCAGGACGGCATTACCAATGTGCGAGAGAGGCTTTGGTGTATGGACGCCTGCTTCATAGAGCTGCATCTGCGTCTCATACTCATAGCTGATCCATGAAGAGACCTGCAAGGCACGCGCCTTGGTATTCTTACGCGACATGACTCGCTTAGCCCGGGAATTGCTCATCGCCTTTTTATGCTCATCAACCACCACACGACTCTGGCGATAGACGGCATCATTGCGCAGGCTTCTAAACATACGCGGGCGATACACCTTCGCCGCCAGCACATCATATCCACTGGAAGGGTGAGCAACGCAGCAGAAGACAGATGCCTCCTTCCCGCTTTTGGCGATATAAAGTACATCAGAGATCAGGTCCTCTTCATAGAACTGCGAGAGCGAGGATTGAATCCAGGGTCCATCGCGCTGTGAAGAGAGCATCGTCGGATGAAATTCCTTGGAGGCACTGGCATCTGCGGCCTGCTCCTTCAACCAGAGCTGGACATCTTTATTGCTTTCATAGCTCGTCTTACGCGTGGGCTTGGGCTGGTGCTTGGTGCGATACTTATTTTTCATCTTGACGAATGAAGAGCTATTCTCTTCAAAATCGAACTCATCGTTGTTCTCGTACACACGTACTCCTTGTGGTCATGTCTATAAGAAGTCCTGCGGCATAATGAACAGCAGGAAGAAAAGGGGTGGGAGTATCCAGCAGCAGGATGCAGGTATGAAAACACCGTGGAGAGGGCATAGTTCGCCCAAGTGTTTGTCTGCAAGGAATACGAGTATTGGCTTCAGGGAAGGGTGAAATTCGCCCTCTTAAACCACAAATTCAACCTGCTCTATAGCATAACGAGGTGGGAACCATAGAACATCTACGCTGTGGTTTTGAGAGTCATAGGAGATACAGCCATGCATATAAACATAACTGCACAAAAGAGGGGGTGCGGAGGCCGCTCACGAAGAAGCCATGCACACACGACCAAAAGTGATCCTATGCTTTTTTCAGCGCGCAACAGGTATTGGTTAAACGATTGCCACCTTGCTGCTGGAGACTGAGAAGAGAATTACTTGCGCCATATGTACACCTCCGTGAAAATGAAGTATGAGATTATTTTACCATAAGACCATTATAGACGCAAGCAAAAATTGCCATTTCATCAGGGCCTCTCGAATGTCCTCTATCCTCTTCTGTCTCGGCTCGCAAGCTCGCCTCTTGTAGTGTGTATGGGTGTGTGGTAGGAGCTTTTGCCCATGCCACACGCCCATACACACTACCCTTGAGCGCTGCAAGCGCGAAAGCAGATACGGCAAAGCAAAATCAAAAAACTGACCAATTCCATTTGCCGCTGGGCAAGAGAAAAGCATAAGATAGGGGAAGGAGAATATACAAGCGTTCAGCAAATAGTTCGTTCCAAAGGAGGAGATGTATGGCTCTCAAGGTAGGTGTAATCGTTCCACAGGGGTGGCGCATGGACCTGGTTGGTATCGCGGACCCCGTTGAGGCATATGAAACTATGACGCGCGTCGCCCAGGAGGCTGAGGCGCTAGGCTTTGATTCCATCTGGCTCTTTGACCATTTTCACACCGTTCCAACTCCAACGCAAGAGCCGACCTTTGAATGCTGGACCAGCACAGCGGCCCTGGCACGCGATACGAAGCGCGTTCGTATCGGACAGATGGTCTCCTGCAATAGCTATCGCAATCCCGCCCTCCTGGCGAAGATGGCGAGCACCGTGGATGTCCTGAGCCATGGACGCCTGGACTTTGGCATTGGCGCGGGCTGGTATGAGCATGAGTACAATGCCTATGGCTATCCCTTCCCTGATGGGCCAACGCGTCTGCGCCAGCTTCGTGACGCAGTGCGCATCATCAAAAGCATGTGGACAGATGAAGAAGCCGTATTTGAGGGAAAATTTCACCAGGTTCGCGGAGCCATCAATCAACCCAAGGGAGCTCAAAAGCCCCATATTCCTTTGTTGATCGGCGGTGGTGGCGAAAAGGTCACGCTCAAGCTCGTCGCACAATACGCCGACGCCTGCAACATTGGACACCTGGATAATGAAGGGTTGGCCCGCAAGTTTGCGATCATCAAAGATCACTGTGAAGAGGTGGGGCGCGACTACAATGAAATTCGCCGCACTGTTCTCTTCAACTGTGCCATTGCTGAAACCGACGAGGAGGCGCTCGCCAAATCTGAGTACTACAAACGCAACATTCCCTCGGGACGTTTACGTGAGCAGGCTCTTGTAGGCACTCCTGATGCCATTCGTAAGCGCCTGGTCGAGATTGAGCAGGCTGGGGCCCAGGAGTTGATCATCTTCCTGCAAGACGCCGCTCAACTCACTTCGCTCCGCCTCTTCGCCCAGGAATGCCTAGCGAAACAGTCATAAAACCCACAGGAGAGAAAAACACATTGGCAGCTTATGGTTGGTTCTCGAAGTATGCAGTGAACCAGCCATAAGAATGCTCAACTTATAATAAAAAGCGACACTAGCGCCCTATCTTGGGGCGATACTGAATGGCCTCAGCGATATGGGTCGCGCTAATGATGTCACTGCCAGCCAGGTCGGCGATAGTACGCGCCAGTTTTAAGACGCGGTGATAGGCACGAGCCGAGAGATGAAGCTGCTGCATCGCAGCTTTAATCAAGCGCTCAGCCGCCTCATCATGTTCGCAGAAGGCACGCACCTCGGCTGGTCCCATCTCCGCGTTACAGGTAAAACTTGAACCTGCGAAGCGCCTCAATTGACGCTCGCGTGCTTCCTGGACACGTGCACGAATGACAGCAGAGGATTCCACACTGCGCTTCTCAGAGAGCTTCTCGTAGTCGACGCGTGGCACCTCGACATGAATATCAATGCGATCCAATAGGGGACCGCTCATGCGCTTCTGATAGCGCGCAATTGCCGTAGGCGAACAGACGCACTCTTTGATAGGATCACTAAAGAATCCGCAGGGGCACGGGTTCATAGCTGCAATCAACATAAAGTTGGCGGGATAGGTGATGGTACCCTGGGCGCGCGAGATGGTTACCACTTTATCTTCCAGGGGCTGGCGAAGCACCTCCAGAACATTCTGGCCAAATTCGGGCAGTTCATCAAGGAAGAGCACACCACGATGCGCCAGGCTGATCTCGCCCGGGCGTGGAAGACGACCACCACCCACAAGACCTGCGTGGCTCACGGTATGATGGGGAGAACGAAAGGGACGTTGTAGCACCAGGGGCATATCTGAGGGCAGCATACCACTCACGCTATAGATGCGCGTGACATCGAGGGCCTCTTCAGTCGTCATTCGGGGCAGGATAGAAGGGGCAGAACGCGCAAGGAGCGTCTTTCCCGATCCTGGAGGGCCACTTAGCAGGATATTGTGGCCGCCACTGGCTGCGACCTCCAGCGCGCGCTTGACATGCTCCTGTCCACGTACGGCAGCCATGTCCTGTGCATACTCGACATCGTTTGCCTGTCTGAGCAAGGAGATATCATAGGCATAGGGTTCGATAAGCTTCTGCCCATTGAGATGAGCAATCACTTGTGCCAGTTTCTCAACCGGATAGACGGTAATATTCTCGACTAACGCAGCCTCTTTCGCGTCTACAGCGGGCACAAAGACCGCTTGAATATTCTTTTCACGTGCCAGGGCAACCATGGGCAAAATCCCATTCGTGTGGCGAACCGTTCCATCAAGCGAGAGTTCTCCCAGGAACAAATAGGGGGATAGATCGCCATGCCCATTCACAGGATCAATTTGCCCGTTCGCATACAGGATCGAGATCGCGATGGGGAGGTCAAACGAGGGGCCTTCTTTGCGGAGATCCGCCGGGGCGAGGTTGACCACCAGGCGCTTCATAGGAAACATATATCCGCTATTTTTGATCGCGGAACGCACCCTCTCCCTGGCCTCATTTACCGCCGCATCCGGCAGACCCACAATCAAGAAAGCCGTCAGCCCATTGGAGACATCCACTTCGACTTCAATCAATGCGCCATCCAGACCAACAACCGAACAACTTCGAGCCATCGCCAGCATAAAACACATCCTTCCTCAACATACACATCTACATCCAATTATCTACGAAGCACACACAAAACACAAGCATACCAGCAAAATAGGCTATAAAAAGTGCGACTTCGTTTTTCACAGGCCATAAAAATAGGGAAGGAGAGTATACTGCTAAACAGGTGTATGCCCAGAGCAGTCCCCCTTCCCCAAGCCCCCACAAGCAAAAATAGGTGCAACTGTATCACTCGACTTTGACACGTAAAAGGGAGGGCACCAGCCAGGCAATTGCCAGCGTTGCCACAATACAGGCCACACCACCGCTGATGACGGAGAGTTGCGGTGAGGCAACGCCCGCGACGACGCCCGACTCAAACTGCCCCAACATGGGTCCGCCAATGACAAACATGGCGTTGACCGCGCTGATGCGCCCCCGAAACTCATCTGGTGTTATAAGCTGGACAATTAAGGCTCGCAGGATCATACTGACCATGTCGGCCGCGCCAGCGCCAGCCAGCAAAAGCGTCGAGAGCCAGAGTGGGCCGGGAGCGAAACCAAACCCTACAATGCAGAGCCCCCAGCCCAGCACCGCGACCACGACGCCTAACCCCTGCCGTGGAATACGGTTAATGATCCCCGTCAGCGGCGTCAGGGCCACCGCGCCAAGCGAGGTCGCCGCTACTAGTACACCAAGCCCCTGCGCACCTACATGCAAAATATCGTTGGCATAGACGGGAAGCAGAGCCTTGGGAGAGCCAAAGAACGTGGCAAAGAAATCAATCGAGAGCACGCTTAAGATAATGGGATGGGCGCGCAGAAATTGTATTCCATCACCAAGCGCCTTCCAGCCAGATTGAGGACGCTTCTCCACGGCCACGCGTGGAATATGCATGAGAAGCAAAGTGCCAATCACCACAAAGTACGTGGCAACATCTAGCCAGTAAGTAGCCACAACGCCCAGCCAGCCTATGACATAGCCACCAAAGGCGGAACCAATGACAAAGGTAAGCTGCAT
This sequence comes from Ktedonobacter robiniae, assembly GCF_016587375.1. Lineage (GTDB taxonomy): Bacteria > Chloroflexota > Ktedonobacteria > Ktedonobacterales > Ktedonobacteraceae > Ktedonobacter > Ktedonobacter robiniae. Next base: position 4,407,234 of record NZ_BNJG01000001.1, on the reverse strand, counting down.
CATGACCGAGTTGAGCGAGACTGCGCTGGCGATCTGTTCACGAGGCACAAGCGTTGGTACCACCGCCTGACGAGCGGGAAATTCGAAGGCTGAGACCGAGGCCGAGGTGAGGACAATCACATAGACCAGGTAGACATTGATGGCCCCGAGAGCGTAAACAACGCCAGGAGCGTTGACATACTGGCCATGCTTATTTCAATTACCAGCAGCATCTTCCGACGATCAATGATGTCAGCCAGCACACCTCCCACCAGCGAAAAGAGTAAGCGAGGAATCGCTTGTAGTAAGCCAATAATACCAAGCGCAATCGCGGAGTGCGTCAACAGATACACCTGCCAGGAAACAGCCACAATCTGCATCTGTGTGCCCGCAGCGGAGATAAGTTGTCCCCAAAACAGTAAAGCATAGTTACGATTGCGTAGCACACTCCAATGACTAGGGGGCTTTGAAGGGGGTAAAGCAACACCACGGGTCGTTATCTCAGCTTCTACAGCGACCCGCGCCAGCGGTTCCTGATATCCATCCTTTTTCATGCATCAATCCCAAATGAACAAAAATCTGTATAGAACAAATACTTTATACAGAGTATATCATGCTCATCTGGAAGAGAATGGACCCACAAACGTCCCAGAGCTTTTTTAGGCGCCAAATGTGGGTAGGACAATAACTTCCTGGCCCGGTTTCAAGGAGATTTGCTGGTTACCAGTATCGCGGATCACTTCGTTGTTGACAAAAATAGTAACGTGCTGCTTTACCTGACCCTGCTCTGTACACAAACACTCCCAAATACTTGGATGGTGCTGCTTAAGCTGCGCTAATAGCTCTTCGACAGTGCTCGCTTGCAAGGCAATCTGACTCTTCCCACCACTATAGGCGCTCAAGGTAGATGGTAGGCGCAACGTGACCGTTCTTTGTTCTTCAGCCATACATATGTATCCTTGTTTTTGACCTTATTTCTGGCGACGAGGTAGCGAGACAACCCATAGCGCTTATGAAGTACTTGCACAAAGAGTAGCCGCCCCATTCAACAAGGCGAAGTACCTCAATAAAGCCGATTGTCCTTTGACACAGGCTCACATTTGGAAAAACTTACAGCAAGTATATGGGGAGAAGGCATGAAATGCAAGGGGGGGCACATATAACATGCTAGAGGGTATCTCTCTACTTTCGTAGAGAGATACCCTCTAGCAATACGTTCTACGACCACAGAATAAGGTTCTCCCTACAGCGCAGCCGAGTCGGTCGCGTCTGTAAACACCTCACCGGCCTGGTGCTGGCGTAACCACTCCAACACATCCTGTACGGTAGGAAGTGTAACCGCACCCAGGCGCTTGAGTTCTTCAAGCAGCATAGCTCCCTGGCCCCCTGTATAGTCACGCGCCGCCCATGATGGTGAGTATTCATCTCCAGGAGTAGGAGACACGCAAACGCTCTCCTGAGACTCTGGCGCCTCTAGCAACAGCACCGGAATACCGCTCTGGGCTGCCGCCACAGCCTCTTGCACTAAAGCCAGGTTTCCTGGACCAATCGGCACGGGACAGAGGATCAGCAACGCAACGCGCTGCAAGGCGCGACGGACCCATTGAAGCGACGCTTCAGATATCGGTGCGTAAGGTTGCTCGGTCACGACTTCGTCAGCCAGGCGCAGCGCAAGGGTATGATCACTATCGCCGACATTTAATGCGCCGGCGCTGAAGGCGTAGCCTTCGTCAGCGAGGGCACGCATCAGCAACTCGCCTGATCCACCTCCGGCGATGACATGGATCCGGGAGTTAACCTCCTTCTGCGGATCTCTGGGTTCCTCGCCCGGCGGCAGAACGCTCAGATGGACTGAGCCACGCATAATCCCAACCTGCACGGCAACACCATAGACCTTCTTGAGCAGGGCAGGTGCCAGCACCTCCGCTGGAGAGCCATCGGCAACGATTCCACGCTGAAAGAGCAGCAAGCGTGGGAAATAACGCGCAGCCAGGTTCAGGTCATGGATGGCTGCAATCACTGTCACTCCACGCTGCTGGTGCAACCGCTGCACCAGCTCTAAGGTCTCGATCTGGTACCTGATATCCAGGTGCGCCGTTGGCTCATCAAGCAATAAGACAGATGGCTGCTGAGCCAGGGCCATGGCGATCATCACCCGTTGTCGCTCGCCTCCGCTAAGCTCATTAAAGACGCGCTGTGCCAGGTCTCCCACGCCAGCGATCTCCATTGCCTCCTGTACGATTGCATCATCCTCTTTGGTGGAGGAGGCAAAGAACGTAGATTGAAAGGGGGTGCGTCCCATGCTCACCATATGCTCAATGGTAAAGGCAAAGGGCATCTGCAAGTCCTGGGGTACCACTGCCACGCGGCGCGCAACTTCTCGCCGTCCCCAGGCATGCACAGCTCGCCCCTGGAGGAGAACATCTCCACGCTGTGGACGCAGGACGCCACTGAGTAAGCGCAACAAAGTAGTTTTGCCAGCGCCGTTGGGACCTAAAAGAGCAATCATCTCTCCCGATGATACCGCAAGGGAGACATCATATAACAACGCCTGCTCGCTATAGCCAAAGGAGACATGGCGTGTCTCAAGGAGCGGCTGCTGATGTCCATTCTCGAACGCTACCATTGATACTCCCTCCTTCGCCTACGCAACAGAAACAGGAAAAACGGAGCACCAACCAGGGCGGTAAAGACGCCCACAGGGAGCACGGTCGGGGCAATCAGAGTCCGCGCCAGCAAATCCGCGATTACAAGAAAGATCGCGCCCCCCAGCGCTGAGGCGGGCAGCAAAACGCGATGCCGTGGACCAAGTAATAAGCGCATGACATGCGGAGTAACCAGCCCCACAAAGCCAATCAGGCCACTAATAGAGACCGCGGCAGCGGTAATCAGTGAAGCCAGCATAACCAGGAGAAATTTGTAGCCCTCGACATGCAAACCCAGGAAGGCCGCGCTCTCCTCCCCAAGCGCAAAAACATCCAGCACACGCGTTAGGCGTGAGGACACAAATAACCCGATGAGGACCAACAACCCCACCAGCAGAACTTGCCACCAGCCAGTGACCGCGATCCCACCGGAGAGCCAGTTAAACAGCGATTGCAAGGAGAAGTCATTGCGTGGGAAGAGCGTCAAAAGCAAGGTCTGCAACGCCACCATCACCGAATTAACGACGACACCCGCCAGCAGCAACGTCACTACAGGAGTCCGACCGCCCACGCGTGCGATACTATAGACAAATAGCACCGTCGCAAGCGCCCCTATAAACGCCAGGATAGCCGTGAGAGGAAAGAAAGTATCATAGAGCGCCGCGACCGGCAAGACAAAGGAGATGGTCGCCCCCAGGGCCGCGCCTGACGAGGTGCCAATAAGAAAGGGATCCGCAAGGGGATTACGCAAGAGCCCCTGAAAGAGGACGCCTGCGACCGCAAGCGCAGCTCCCACCAGGGCCGCTCCCACCACCACGGGCATACGTAACTGCCAGATAATAATTTCGACGCTGGGGTCCCAGGTGGGCTGAAAATGAAATAGACCCGTTCCATTCACGATCACCTGTGCAATTGTAACAAGGGGAATAGGTGTCGAGCCAAGGCTGACCGCTAGCAACATGGCAGCTAGCAAAAGGACGATAAGCAGGCCATAGACGACTGCCGATGACCTTCGATGGCCTACAGGAGGCGGCATAGGCAGGCTCTCTTTAGGAGAGACAGGAAAAAGCGTTTTCATGAGATCCTTTTTACACGCGAAGGAACCTCTCTGTCCTGGTCGAATACAGGTATCCTGGCTCCTGGCTTATAGCGCGGCTCTACCTGCCTTCCCATCTGCTAGACAGTGGCATAACCTCTTACGAAGAGGGGAGAGCAACTCACCAGTTACAGTAGCGCGACTGCGACGGTTTCACACCATCTTCCCTGCGCATTGCTGCCTGCTTCAATAAGCACGCGCCCTTTCACAGCACAACAACACATACTTCTGATCCGAAAACCCTGAGCGCGAAGCGCTAGACACGCCAGTGGCGTTGGGCTTCGGAAGAAGATCATATCGACGAGAACTACGAAAGTACCAGGTTTGATACGAATAATTAAGTATAGGCAATCATTTTTACCTGTGTCAATGCATGAGGTCTCATGCCCGGAAGTAACGTGGGAGCCTGAACTTAGGTACAGTTGACAAGAATCAGGGCAGGCAGGATACTACAACTAGTCAGAAGTAGCCATCCTGGCAGCTGGGAGCAGCGTCATCGCTTTCATGACAGGGAAGAAGAGCCACCACCCGCGTTCAATGAAGAGCCAGCAGGCATGATTAGCACATATATATGCTTTATGAGGATAAGTTAATGGCATTAGAAAAAAATTTTTTTAGACAGGTAATGGGTCGCTTTGCCACTGGCGTTACCGTCGTCACGACGCGTCATCAAGAGGTTCTGGGCGGCTTAACCGTGAACGCATTCTGCTCCGTCTCGCTTGAGCCACCCCTGATTCTGATTTGTGTGGATCTCAAAAGTCAGACACTCCCCCTGATTCGCGATAGCAAAATCTTTGCTGTCAACATGCTGACACAGCAGCAAGAAGAGCTTTCCAACTGCTTTGCCACCTCAACTCCGGAACGTTTTAACTTTTTCTGCAACGCGACGCATCATACCGCGGTAACGGGTGCGCCTATTCTCGACAAAACGCTGGCCTTCATTGATGCACGCGTCGTCGCGGAATACCCTGGCGGCGATCACAACATTTTCCTTGGACAGGTTGCAGCCATGGGAACGGCCGAGCGCACGCTCTTCGTGGAGGATGGTTTCGAGCAGCAACATGATGTAGCCATAGCTAATGGGCAGAATGGCTCTAGCCAGCATGCGGACCCATCGCCACTGCTCTATTATCAAGGGCAATATCGGCATCTTGGAAATCTACAACGCAAGCCAACGCTAACCACGACCGGGACCGCCCATGAAGATGGATCCAACTAATACATCACATTCCAGGCAAGAAGAACTCCAGGTCCTGCAAACACAGATCAAGGCCTGTCGACACTGCCAGGAGGCAGGCTATATTCCCTGCGCCCAACCTATCGTCAGCGGTCGGGTAGCCGACCAGGTCTTCGTCATTGGACAGGCTCCTGGACACCGCTCAGTCGCCAATAATAAACCCTGGAGTGGTCCAGCGGGTCTTCTTCTCCAACGCTGGCTAGAGCAAGCAGGCTTCCCCGCAGGTTATCTCTATGAGCATGCGTATTTGAGCTCACTCACACACTGCGATCCAGGGAAAAATCCTCGTGGCAATGGCGACCGCAAGCCCTCACGCCAGGAAACGGAGCTCTGCCGCCCCTTTCTCGATGCCGAGTTACGCCTCGTTCGCCCACGTGTCGTACTCCTGGTGGGAACCATGGCGATTGAAACCTTCCTCTTGCAGGATCCTCAGACGGATCGAGGAAACATACCAGTGGTTCAGCAACCGCCTCCCGTATCCCCCCACTACGAGCAAAAGAATTATAACAAGGGAAGAACAAACATGTCAAGCACTTTGGCAAGAGGGAAAACGAAGCTTGAAGACCTGATTGGCACCTATAGCGAGCGCGATGGCACCCTCTTCCTGCCCCTCCCTCATCCCTCGGGCGTGAGCCGCTGGCTCAACGATTCCCAGCACCAGCAACTCCTACAGCAAGCCTTGCAGCTGCTTGCACAATGGCGCATAGAGTATGAGCTATAAGCTAACGCAAAAAGGCACGACTCTTCCACATTCACCATCCCCTCGCCCCTCTCCAGTGAATCGTGCCCTTTTTTGATTATGCCTCTTGCTTGTAACAGTGCGCTGCAAGCAGGCTACTCTTTCGCCCGCTCGCGCATATGATACTCATGTACGCCCTTCTTAAGTGTTCCTAGCGCCAGAGTAGCACAGGTCGGGCGCGTCATGACCAGTTCGCGCCCAAGCTGATCCATCAGGTCCTCAAAGCTAAGGGCCTCAATCTCTTCAGGGGTCAACCCCTCAACCAGCTCAGTAACATACGAGGCTGCGGCTCGACTGATGGTGCAACCCTCGCCCTCCCAGCCAATATCCTCCAGCTTGCCATCCTGCCCAAAACGAGCTTGCATAGTGATCACGTCGGCACAACCAGGATTACCGCCGCTCAGGCTAACATCTGGTTGCTCTACAGCATGATTGTGGCGCGGATTTTCGTAGTGATCAAGCAGAAACTCAATCGCCTCTTGACGATCCATGTAGGAAGCCTCCTTAGGACTGAAACAGGCTCTTTGGGTCGCCTGCTCCTTGCATCTATCTTGCAACGCAAAGAGCAGCGATACCTGCCTCTGGGGGAGAGACGCGGCCCTCTCCACTTTGCTGGCTATCGCTACTCCCTGCAATAATTTATGGCTTATACCTTCTTGTTATCGGCTTACTGCTCTATTTCTCGATAGGAGAGCGCACCAGATTTCCCCACTCGGTCCAGGAACCATCATAGTTGCGTACACGAGGATAGCCCAGCAGCCTGGTCAGCACGAACCAGGTATAGGCAGAGCGCTCGCCGATGCGGCAGTAGGTCACGACCTCGGCATCGGGTGTGACATCCTTGCTGCCATAAATCTGGCGTAGCTCCTCAGCTGACTTAAAGGTGCCATCGGCGTTGGCTGCTGTGCCCCAGGGTATATTCTTCGCACCAGGGATATGCCCGCCACGCTGCGCGCCCTCCTGGGGATAGTTGACCATATGAATAAGTTCGCCCGTGTACTCCTGTGGTGAACGTACATCCACCAGGCGACGTCCGGGATTTTTGAGGCCGGCCAGCACATCTTCGCGATAAGCACGAAGTGCCTCATCGGCAGGCTGCGCATGATAGGTAGAAGGAGTTATCTGCGGCACCGCTTTGGTCAGAGGACGCTTCTCGGCCTCCCACTTTGTACGGCCACCGTTCATAATCTTCATCTTCGTATGCCCATACATCGAGAAGAGCCAGAATGAATAGCAGGCATACCAGTTGTTCTTGTCACCGTACAGCACAATCATGGTATCATTGGTAATGCCCCAACGGCTCATCAAGCGCTCAAATTCCTGCTGATCAACAAAATCGCGCGAGAGTCTATCCTGCACATCCACATGCCAGTCAAGCTTCACCGCCCCTGGAATGTGACCAATCTCGTACAGCAAGACATCTTCATCAGCCTCGATAATGCGAATTGAGCCATCCTCTAGATGCTCAGCAACCCAACTTGTCTCAACCAATACCTCTGGATGCGCGTACCCGGAGGCCGCATTCACAGCCGCAGTAGTCTGTTCTGTTCCTGACATGTGTCAAACCCTTCCTCAAAATACCTATAAAATCTATAGCAAACGCTTCGAAAATGGTTGCCATAGGATGAAACGTCTCAAAGCATGCCCGATAACGTCCATACATTACCAGGGATAACAAAATGGACACTCGTTATATTCTACTATCCAACTCGGAATTAAACAAGTCGTTATGTGTGCCCCGGAAGAGATGCTCAAGACGTTCGGCCAGAGCGGTGTTTCGTAGTGCCACCCGGTCGTTACGGACTGCCATCTCCAACGCCTGCGGCTGCCCTATGATGACACAAAAGCGTTTGGCACGCGTAATTGCTGTATATAACAAATTTCGCTGGAGCAGCATACGATGCTCACGATAGAGCGGCAAAATCACCACGGGATACTCACTCCCCTGACTCTTATGCACAGTCACCGCGTAGGCCAGCACCACTTCGTCCAACTCATGAAAGGCATAGCTGACAAAAAGCGGTCCTGCCTCCTCTACAAACTCAACTTTGACCGTGGAGTTCTCCTTATCGATGGCGCGTATCCAGCCCACGTCGCCATTGAAAACGCCCTTATCATAGTCATTGCGCGTCTGCATGACCTTGTCACCAATACGAAAGACGCGGTCTCCCCATTCAACCTGGACATGCGTATTAAGATTCAGGCTCTCCTGTAGCTTCTCGTTGAGCAAGGTGACACCCATGGCCCCTTTGTACATGGGAGAGAGCACCTGGATGTCTGTGAGGGAGTGAAAGTTATAGCGCGCAGGCAAACGGCGCTTTACCAGGTCAATCAGCAGGTGCTGACCACGCACCGGGTCCTCCTCGTGCATAAAAAAGAAGTCACTATGTGGCTCGACCTTAAGCGAGGGAATTTGCCCATTGTTGATCTGGTGAGCGCTCACGATGATCTTGCTTTGCTGGGCCTGGCGAAAGAGTTCCGTCAGGCGCACCACGGGAATAACCTCGCTTCTAAGCAGATCGCGCAACACATTGCCTGGTCCCACGGATGGCAGTTGGTCCGCGTCACCAACAAGCAAGAGATGGGCGTTGCGCGGCAGGGCTTTGAGGAGATGGTAGAACAGCAAGATATCGACCATGGAGAACTCATCGACGATCACAAATTGATGTGGCAGGGGATGGTCTTCGTTGCGCTGATAGCTATTATCATGCGGGGTATATTCCAGCAGGCGATGCAGCGTCTTGGCCTCAAGACTTGTGCCCTGGCTGCCAGTCGCCTCGCTCAGGCGCTTGGCAGCCCGGCCCGTGGGTGCCGCCAGGGCCACATCAACTTTTCGATTGCGGAGCAGCATCAGCAGCGCCCGAATAGAGGTTGATTTGCCAGTACCAGGACCACCAGTTAGAATGGAAACCTTCTGTGTATAGGCCTGCTGTACCGCCTGGCGTTGCGTGTCCGTTAGAAGCATATTGCGCCGCTGCTTGAGCAACTGGAAGACGTTCTCCCAGAGTTGCTGGGAGACCGGTGGCAGGTGACTGGGCGCCTGCATCTGAAACTTCAACAGGCGCGCAGAGCCATTTTCAGCATACCAGAAGGGAGCGTAATAGACGTGAGCCTGGGAAGCTGATGATTCCTCAAACAGGCTCTCATGGGTTGTTGAGTGCTTCGCGGTTTGAAGATCCTGGTGAGCTGGTTCAAGAAAGAGATCCTTGTCGTCGCGCGAGGCTTGTAAGGCCTGGTCAAGCGTTTCTGGCGCAATACGCAACTCATCGGAGGCCCGCAACAGCAAATCACGCTCGGTCAGGAAACAGTGTCCATCCTCATTGGCGGCCTGGGCCAGCACATATTTCAGACCCGAGGCGAGGCGCGCGACACTATCAGCAGGTAGCCCTAGTTTCAGGGCGATCTCGTCCGCCGTGCGGAACCCGATGCCATACACATCCTCAGATAATTGATAAGGATTCGCGCGAATTACTTGAATCGCTTCGCGGCCATATTGCTTATACACACGTGTTGCTAGATTGATGGAGACCTCGTGCGACTGCAAAAAGAGGTGCAGCTCCTTGATCTCGCTCTGCTCTAGCCATGTATGGATAATCTGATTGCGGTCACGCAGGCTCAAACCCTTCACCTCGCCGAGACGCTCTGGCTGCTGCTCAAGGATGGCCAGTGTCTGCTCGCCAAAGTGATCAACAATCAAGCCCGCCTTCTTTGGTCCGATGCCCTTGACCAGGCCCGAACTCAGGTAGCGGAGAATGCCCTCGGGCGATGAGGGGAGACGCTGGGTAAAGTTCGTTACACGCAGCTGGCGCCCATAGCGCGGATCGTGCTCCCATTCACCCTCAAGCGATAACAACTCGCCAACATGTACGCCAGGCAAGACGCCCACAATGGTTGTCAAATCGTCCCGAAATAATTTGTTGCTGCTGAGACGAAAACGCGCGACCATATAGTGGTTATCTTCGTTACGAAAGACGATATTTTCTACAGACCCTTCAAGCGTTGCCATACAAACCTATTCCACATTGCCCGCTGGTTTGCGGTATCTAGAGTAAGCAATCAGTGCAAACATCCTTCTCTTTCTACACCCCTATCTTAGCACAGGGGAAGGAGCATTTATACACTGCTAACAAAAGCGTCATTTATACCTATACGCATTGTTGCTATATTTAGCTACGTTGTTGTGAGAAAGGATGACTTAGGATATAATAGCTAATACATCCCTTACCCACAGCGACACACCTGTCCTTGTATTGCATCACTCTACTTGCCATTACGGCAGATCGCAAGTGAACAGTTTGTTATGAGTGGAAAACCCAGCGGAAAAGTGACATATCGTCAACAGTACACGCGGTGTGGAAAAGAACGCTGCCGGAAATGCCGAGAAGGTGCAGGTCACGGCCCCTACTGGTATGCCTACTGGAGTGAAAAAGGGCGTACAGTCAGCCGCTATATCGGCGCGAAACTGCCACCAGAGATCGCACTAGAGCTCGCACACGCAAAGGACGCTCCACTAGAGACCCCTGCTCTTCCATCTTCCTCAGATCTATCCCAGACAGAACCAGTTCTTCGGGTATATCTGCTTGGGCAGTATCGCATCATGCGTAAACAAGGTGACGCCTGGGAACCAGTAGAAAGCCGTACCTGGCATCGTAAACGCGCACGCTCCCTGCTAGGCTATCTGCTGAGCAGCCCAGGTCGTAGAATGCATCGCGAACAGATCAGATATCATCTCTGGCCTGACCTGGAGGCTGAGATTGCCGCAAATCGCCTCAATGGTGCCGTTCATGAGCTACGCCAGATATTGGAGCCTGACCTGGAGCGCCCCGCCACTTCGCGTATGCTCCGCCTCGAACGCGACATTTTAGAGCTTGCCGATAGCTCGCGCATCTGGGTTGATGCCGAGGCCTTTGAGCAGCGCGTCAAGGAGGCCAGCGCAGCCACAGACCAGGAGATAGCTCTGCAACGGCTAGAAGAGGCCGCAAACCTCTATGCAGGGAGCTATTTACTGGAAGAACTCTATTCCGAGTGGGCCACGCCACGGCGGGATGCTTTACAGCGGACCTGGGTAGGTATGTTGCTACGCCTGGCCCAACTCTATATCGCAGAAGAAAAGCCCATCAACGCCATTGAGGCGCTGGACCATTTACGCACCGTCGAACCAACCAATGAGATTGCGCTCCAACGCCTGATGATCTTGCTTACACATATGGATCGCCGTGGGGAGGCGCTACAAGCCTATATTCAGCATGTTAAGTTATTAGAAAATGAATATGAGGGCGAGCCACTCCCTGAGACTACAGAGCTCTATGAGGCCCTTCTCAAGGGGCAAGTTCCTCTCCTTGCTGAGAACTCCCCTCCCCCCATGCCTGCGGTACCTGCTTCTCCTACACCGGGCATACCCAGGCCAGAGACGGCTCCCCAGCAAGAGCCAGCCACCGTGGCCCATGTACTTCATACGCTCACAGCTACTTCGACCTTACATTTCGCGCGCCCATCCTTCCAGCTGAGCCGCCACAATCGAAGTCCCTTAATTGGCCGCGGACACGAACAGGAGATACTGCGCAACGTTATGCACGCCATTACAAGCGCAGAACCGCAGTTAGTCTGCGTAGAGGCATCCTCCCTTCCTCTCGCACAGACTCAACCACTACGGCGTGTCCCACATTTCCTCATGCTTCAAGGCGAGGCTGGTATTGGGAAGACACGCCTGGCAGAGGAGCTAAGCCTGGAAGCCTACACTCAGGGCTGGACCGTCGCCTGGAGCCGCTCCTTTGAACAAGAAATTACAATTCCCTATCGCCCCTGGATCGAGTTGCTCCGCACACTCCTGCAAAGCATTCCAGAGCTTGCTCCCATCTATGCAGATTCCCCCTATCATACACTTGAAGCAGCAGCCTCAGAGCCTCTCAAACTCTCATTACACCTGGAACAGCTCCGCACACTCCTGCCTGAGCTTTCACAGATTACGCCTCTCACCAATCCCAGTCCGCCACCCTCGGCGATTTCACTTGAACAGGATCGCCTGCACCTGTGGGAATCCACCTTACACCTCCTTGAGAGCTTAAGCCAGGTGGCACCGCTCCTCCTGGTCCTGGATGATCTTCACTGGGCGGACGATAGTAGCCTGGACCTACTCACATATCTTATTCATCACTTCCGCCAACAGCATATCCTCGTCATCGCTACCTGTCGCGACAAAGAGCTCACCGCCCAGCATAAAATTCGGACGATGAATGCGGACCTCTGCCGGGAACAGGCCCTGGTCAATCTCCCGGTCGCCCCACTCTCTAGCGACCAGATCGGAACGCTTGTCTCCTATCTGCCTCGTGACCTGGTGCATACGATTCAACAGCAGGCAGCCGGCAATCCCTTTTTCGCCGAGGAGCTTGCTCGCTTCGTAACTATTCCCATAAGCAAACACGCCCTCTCAGGATCACCAGACGCCCTCCTCAAAGGGGCCTCCTCGCAGCCTACGCTGCAACAGGACATCAGAGAAGAGCTCGCTAGCTCAGCCCTACCAGAGGGCATCTCTGCCGTCCTTGAACGCCGCCTCCACAGGCTAAGCCCCAACTGCCGTTCACTGCTTAACAGGGCCGCTGTGCTTGGTGGCTCCTTTGAACTGAATCTGCTGCTACCAATGGCAAGCGAGCATAGTGAGGACATGATTCTAGATCTCCTCGACGAGGCATTGCAGGCGGGACTGTTGACGGAAGAGGGGAATGGCGCGCATATTACCTATCACTTCTGGCATCCGCTTATCATCAGTCATCTCTATGAGCGCCTCTCAGCGGCACGACGAGCGCAGTTTCATCGGCGCGCGGTTGAAGCGATTAAGAGCGCCAATAGTATGGCCCCCCAGGAGAAGTTGGCGGCCGATATTCTCTACCATCTTATACGTGGTGGCGGCGAGACCAGGCAGGTTGGCCATTATGCTGAGTTAGCTGGCCATCACGCCTATGCCCTGGCAGCTTATCCTGAGGCGCAAAACTTTTATCGCCAGGTTCTCTATGCCATTGCCTATATGCCTATTCATGAGGCCGAGACCGAAGACATTGTGCACCAGATAGGCCATATTGCCTCGCGCACTCTGGAGAAAGCGGTTGAAGACCCGCTCCGTGTGTGTCGCGTCCTTGAGCGTATCGCCGAGTGCAATCTGGTTTTAGGGAATTATGAGATCGCACGTGCATGCTATCATAGCATGCTCTCGATCCGCGCCGATTATAGTTTTATGCAACGTGCCTATCCCTCTCATATGCCACAAGCAGACCAGGCCCACCAGGAAGCTCAGATTCGCGCCCTCCTCTGGCGCATGATCGGCTATACCTGGTCATCCTCCGGAAATTATCGCCTGGCCCAGGAGTGCTTTATTCGGGGACGCGTTGTGATGCAAGAAGCAGGCATTATTAGCGGAATAACCTGGGCAAGTCTTCAATCGCAGTACGCGGCCCTGCTACGCTTACTCGGGCATTTTGAGGAAGCTCAGCGCTTACTACAAGAAGCCCTGGAGATTCTCTCAGCGGCAATTCCGCTGGCGGGGCAGAGGCAGCATGATGGCTACTGGCTGCCCGGTATATATCCCTATTCGCCATCTACATCCTCCGAAGCGCCACAGACCCGCATTGAGCGCGCGCTAAGCGGTGATCCAGTCGAGCTGGGTTACGCCTATGAGCGGCTGGGTACCGTCGAAATATGCATGGGAGATACTCAGGAAAGCCTGTGCCACCTGTTTCAATCGCTTGAGATTTTTGAACAGGCCGGACTGGTCTCCCACCAGACTGTCACCTGCAACAATATAGGCGCCGTCTATATGCTCAGGCGTGAGCATAATGAAGCGCGTAAGTACTTGCGACGCGCGGTTGAGCTGGCCGAACGAATTGAAGAGCTGCCCATCGTCGCCCTGGGCCTGGGCAACCTTGGCGAGCTTTCACATCAGAATGGAGACCTACTGGAGGCCGAGCAGTTGCTGCTCCGCTGTATCGCCACATGCGAGCAAGTCAAGAACGACGATAACCTCAGCTGGTTTACGCTTGAAATGGCAGGCATTCAGATCGATAAAGGGGACCTGGATAGGGCACGTACCTATCTGCTACAAGCGCTGCGTATCAGTCGTGGCATCAAAAGTACACGTAACGCTCGCTATGCGCTCCTCAAGCTAGGCGAACTGCGCCTACACCAGGCCAACGCCTTTCACCCAGGGCAGCCACAACCACCCTCTACGCCACAACAACAACGCCTGCTACGCCAGGTGTCCCAGACACTACAGCGCGCGGTCACTCCCCAGAATCAAGAGGAGATCGAACGTGAAATGCTTCTGGAGGGCAACTTTCTCCTGGCAAAGCTACACTTCGTGCGTGGCGATCTGGCCGTAGCCACCCGGCTAGCACACTCAATACTAGAACAGGCCCAGGATAATCAGATCCAGACCGCTCTTGAGCGTGCCTACTGTCTGCTTGGACAGATCGAGAGTACACGCCAGAACTATGCCCAGAGTGATCACTACTTTGCACAGGCGCTACAACTCTGTCAGGAGCATCAGCTACGCCTGGACTATGCCCGAACCCTGGCCAGCCACGGCTTCTCACTGCTCCAACGCTCCCCTCAGCCAGGTCTAACACAGAGCACAACAGAGCAGGCATTGGCCGCTCTTCACCAGGCCCGAGACCTCTTTGCCAGCAGCCATGCCACGCGTGACCTTTTCACAATCGAGCAGTTACTAACGTCTCTAGAGTACACGCACTTATAACGCCCCAGCCAGCCTTTCGACCTCCCACCCTGGACAAACGCTTCCATGTCATGGACCCCGGCATGCATGCCGGGGCTTGCAGGCATCCTCACCGGTGTCTGTAGGCCCGAACATGACCAGACCCAGCCACCAACCTTGATGCGTGCATCAACGTTGATGGGGCTCCGTTCTCAGGGAGTGTCAAAGATCGTACCTACGCGTGCGAGGCCAGCGTGCAGCTCTACAACCGGCGGGTTAAACAGGGCGTGGGTATACCCAGTGCTCGTCGGATGTGCCGCCTGAGAACATCGTCGAGGCCACCATTACCAACAAGGGGCTTGCCCCGCGTTGAGGCTCGGGAACGAGCAAAAGGAGTCCATCGTATGTCCTACGTTTTCGTTGTCGATACCGACCGGCACCCTTTGAACCCAGTGCATCCAGGTCGCGCACGCATCTTGCTTTCATCGGGCAAAGCTGCCGTGCTCAAACGCTATCCCTTCACGATTGTGCTCAAGACCAGCGTAGAGCAGCCATTATTGACCCCGCTCAGGCTCAAGCTTGATCCAGGGAGCAACACCACTGGCATCGCTCTGGTCAATGACCAGTCCGGTAAGGAGCACCCTATGCAGGAGCATAACCAGCCCCACCACCCAACCAGCCTGAAAGGAAGACCACATTCTGTGATATAACGAGAGCGTGCATTAACATGTGCACCTCTCGCCCAGTGACTATTTCATGAAAAGGATTTTTATACCCAATGCAACAAGAAACTGAACTCCAGCAGCAGGCACGTATACGACATGAAGTCGAAGAAAATCTTGTTCAGCTCTTCGCGCCCGAGGACGAGGCGCTGCGCACAACCATCACCGCAACCAAGGAGGCAGGGCTACCGGCCATTCACATTAATCCGCTCCAAGGCAAGCTCCTCCAGGTTTTAGCAGCAGCCTGCAACGCTCAGAAAATTCTGGAAATAGGTTCCCTGGCTGGCTACAGCGGCATCTGGCTGGCGCGGGCACTTCCTCCAACTGGTCGCCTGATTACATTGGAAGTCAGTCCCGCTCATGCTGAAGTAGTTCAGCGTTCGTTTGAACAGGCAGGGGTCGCCGACCGAGCCGAGGTACGCGTTGGCAGCGCCCATGAATCGCTGCCCCAGCTGGTAGATCAGGCCCCTTTTGACCTGGTCTTCATCGATGCAGACAAGCCCTCCTATCCACACTATCTGGACTGGGCTATTCGCCTCAGTCGCCCTGGAAGCATCATCGTTGCCGATAACTGCATACGCGCGGGACAAGCCCTCAGCGAAAGTGCGCTTGACGACCAGGGGGCGGCTGGTCTTTACCAGTATAATCTTCAAACGCTCAAGCATCCACGCCTGCGCGCTATCGCGCTTGCCATGGATGAGGACTACACGGATGGGTTCAATATCGCCGTTGTGCTACCTGAGGCATAAGAGGAGATATGTACCAGGTATTGAAAAAGGGTGCGAAAGTGCTCTAAAATTATTATGTGTTCTTAGGTTGCACCGTTTGCCAAGCAGGTGGGTGTCAGCGTGAAAACGTTGCAGCGCTGGGGCTGGGAAGGCAGGCTCAAAGCCAAACGAACGCTTTCTGGGCGTCGCTAGTATCATGAGACCGATCTGGCCACGGCGCTCAACCTTCCTCAGCGGCCAGCGCTCGCCGAACGAGAGCCTCTTGCCGGGTGTCGAGTCCTGCTCAATGGCCGGACTTGCAGAACCAACGGGCAGCGCTCTCGAGCGATGCGGTCTCCAAGCAGCTGGTGGTGGACGACTGGATGATGGAGATCGGTGAGGGTCTCGATGTTGAGCGCAAACGGTTTCTGACTCTGGTGGATGCCATTGTGGCAGGAGAAGTGGAGCGTGCGCTCATTGCTCACCAGGATTGGCTGGCGCGCTTTGGCTTTGCTCTGCTCAAGCATCTGTGCGAGACTCACCACACGAAATTGGTCGTGATGAACACGGAGACGCTCTCTCCAGAGCAAGAGCTTGTCCAGGATGTGATGAGCATTCTCCGCTGTTTTTCGTCGAGATTGTCTGGCCTGCGGCATTCCCGCAAAGCGGGAGAAAAGGCGCTGAAGGATGAAAACCGCGCACAAGATCCGGATGAATCCCACCCCCGAACAGGTGGAGTACCTCAAACGAGCCTGTGGCACGAGGCGATTCATCTACAACTGGGGACGGGAGCAGTGGGAAAAGCAGTACCAGGCGTATAAAGCTGAGCAGGAAACCGTTCCCGAAGAGCAGCGCGTGCTCAAACCGCCACATGCCCTCGCACTCAAGAAGCAATTCAACCAGATCCGGGAGCAAGAATATCCGTGGACCTATCAGGTGACGAAGTGTGTGGTAGAAGGTGCGTTCGATGACCTCAAAAACGCCTACTACAACTTCTTCGCGGGCAGATCGAACTACCCCCAGTACAAGAAAAAGGGGAAGTCGCACGAGTCGTTCTACCTCTCCAACGATAAATTCACGGTTGGCAGTCACTGGATCTCCATTCCTGGCTTAGGGCGCTTCATCCTCAATCAACGCCAAACGAAGAAGGACCGAGGCAAGCTGCTGCGCAAACTAGGAACGGTCAACCTGGCAGAAAAGCTGCGCTTCGTCGAAAAGGGGAAGGCCACCACTCCTACGAAGAAGCGAAACAAGCGCAAGCACGTCGTGTGCGAACGAGTCAAGATCCTGGGGGCGACTGTCTGCTGTGAAGCGGGCCACTGGTACGTCTCCGTTCAAGTAGACATCACACGGGAGCGTCCCAAAACGCCTGAACCAGTGGTGGGAGTGGATGTGGGCGTAAAGCAAGCTGCTGTGGTGAGCGATGGACGACGGCTTGAGAACCAAAGGCCGTTCGCGCTCCATCTCAAGAAACTCGGCAAGCTGCAGCGCAAGCTCAGTAAGAAACAGAAGACGAAAGACCCTCAAAGCAAGCGAACCCTGTTCAGCAAGAATTACGAGAAGCAACGGCTCAAGGTAGCGCGCAAGCATCAGCAGATCGCCAACATCCGGCGGGATGTCCAGCACAAGTTCACGACCGAGTTGGCGCGCACCTGTGGAGCCATCGGCATCGAAGACCTCAACATCCTGGGGATGCTGGCCAACCGGAAGCTCGCCAGAGCCGTTGCCGATGCAGCGATGGGGCAACTGTTGCAATTCTTGAAGACCAAGGTCGCCAACGCCGGGGGCAATCTCTTCATCGCCTCGCGCTGGTTTGCTTCCACCAAACGCTGTTCGTGCTGCGGGCATGTCAAGAAACGCATGCCGCTCAAACACCGCACCTATCAGTGCCAGATCTGTGGACTGGTGATCGACCGGGATCTCAATGCCGCGTTGAACCTGGCCTGGTTCGCAATGGAAATGCTTCGCCAACGAGCAGAGCCTCACGTTGGCCGTCCTGGGTAGTGGCTACGACCGTGACGTTAAATGCCTGTGGAGCCGGTGTGAGACCGAAACGAGAGGGCTGATCCAAAGGTTCTCGTGCGATGGCTGTCGGCGCAGAAACAGGAACAACTAACCGCTCGGAAGTGTTTACACATGTTCGAGTATGAGAAAGGTAGCAGGTTTGCATGAGTATCGCCAGCGATTTTCATAACCATATTGTGCGTAGCTCAGCTCAACAAATGGTTGAAGCTGCCAGAAACAAAGACATACGCGTTCTGGGGCTCTCAGAGCACGTCTTCCAGATGCGCGAAGCCCATCCCCATCTGCTGCATATGCCTCTGGAAGGGCGGATGCTCACCTATGCAGACTATGTAGAGGAAGTCCAGGCTGCCGGGAAAAACAGGGATGTCGAGGTGCGCCTGGGCCTGGAGGTCGACTTTATACCCGAACAGAATGAGGTTATCCAGAGCACCCTTCAGGGCCTGCCCTGGGATTTTCTCATCGGTTCAGTCCATGAAGTCGATGGAGTCCTCTTTGAGAGCCTTCAAGACCTCGAACGTGCCGAGGGAGAGCGCCTCTGGTCCAGGTACTATACCTTGCTGCGTGCCGCTGTCAGAAGTGGCTATTTCAGTGTCGTCAGCCATCCCGTACGTATGCGCTCCACCAATCCCTATCTGCCCGCTAACCTGGACGAAGAGCTGGAGCAGCTGGCCGCTGACGCAGCAGAGTATGATGTCGCGCTTGAGATCAATGGCTATGACACATTTACCTACATCAATCTTGTCCGCCGCCTGGCGCGGGCCTGCGCGAAACATCATACCGCCATCAGCGTTGGCTCTGACGCACACAATCCCACGCAGGTTACGCAGGCCCATCACTATATAGAGCCGCTCTTACGCGAAGCTGGGATCACCTCCATCCGTACCTGGCGCCAGCGCGCTCCAGAAGAGATGGCATTCTAAAGAGGCAAAATGCAACCTCAACCTCATGGCTGCATTTTACTCCAGCCCAGCCAGGTGGAAGACACTGTGGAGGAATTGGCCTGTTGCGACCATGGGAACACTTCCTGAGCCCCACCAGTGGTAAGATCACTTAGCCAGTAACGCTGTGCGTTACTGGCATACTGGCCGCCGGTGAGAAGATAATGCGCATAGGGGGAGAGAAGCACATTTTCGAATGGAATAGCATTGGCCCCTGGAGCGACATCCTGGATGCGCGCCTTCACCTGCTGGGTGACAACGTCAATTTTGACCAGTTGCCATTGCCCCTGAATATTGCGTATGGTCATAGGAGCATTATCCTGGTCGAATCCCACCAGCCCCTGGTCCTGTGAGAAGAGATAGCTGCTTCCACCATCAATTCCCACGGCATATATGCCAACCCGGCCAGCAGAGGCCGACGTGTAGTAAATAGCCTGACCGTCTGGTCGGAGCCAGAATTGTGGCCGCTCCGCAGTGGATTGCACTACCACCTGTTGCGCGCCACTCACCAGGTCAATGCGCTTGAGTTGCGTACTCCCTCCCTGCATCAGAGAGAAGTACAGATTATCTTGATAATAGAAAAGCAAACGTGTAGCACTAATGCCGTAAGGCAGGTGCTCGACTTTGTTGTGAGCAACATCGATACGCATCAGAGCGTGAGGCGTCATGGCAAAAAGGTAGCGATCATCCGTCGACCAGACCGCGTTATATTCACCACTACTGCGCCGCCCTCCTTCAAGCCGATAGGCCTGGCCCGTCAAGAGGTGATAGACAGTGTATTGCCCATCGTAGCAATGATAAAGCATATTCTTGCCGCTATGCGCGATTGCGTCTGCCTGAGCGTTATCGCAACTTGTGCTCGTTATTACACGCTGTTTGCCACTGAGCGGGTCGAAGACCGCAATCTGCTGCGTCCCACTCTGTGCTACAAGTGCGACAGCCGAAGACCAGTCACTGGAGAAACTCAAGTTGGGTGCGGGAGCAGGTGGCAATACCACACCATTGTCTACGGTTTGAGTAGCGGATGAGGTATTGGATGTGCTCTGGAGTGTTCCCGTACGCAGCCAGGCCAGGCGGCTAAAGAGCCCAAAGGAAAGAATGATCACGGCGGCAACCGCAACCAGGGCTAATGCCTTGTTGAAAGATCGACGCCTGGAAGGAGCAGGAAAGGGGAGATCAGGGACAGTCGGCTGCACAGACTTCGCTGGCAATAAATGAAGAGGCTGAGCTATGGGAGCGCCCTTCGCCTGCTGTCGTGACTCGGCACGCACGGCCTGGAAAATATTGCCAACCGTTGAGGGAACTTCTTGCTCTGCGCGCGCTAAATATTCGCGCAACATGCCTCGCCCAAGCTCACGCGTACGCCGGGCCTGTTTAAGGGTTTCGCGACAGGAGGCACAATGAGGAAGATGCGCACGAAGATGCTGCAGAAGCTGCGCATCTACATCGCCATCATGTACCAATTCAAATTCAGAGATCCATTCTCCATCCAAAACATCTGCCAGGCGCTCGCAGTCCTTACTCCAGGGGCAAGGCACCTGAC
This sequence comes from Ktedonobacter robiniae, assembly GCF_016587375.1. Lineage (GTDB taxonomy): Bacteria > Chloroflexota > Ktedonobacteria > Ktedonobacterales > Ktedonobacteraceae > Ktedonobacter > Ktedonobacter robiniae. Next base: position 4,386,902 of record NZ_BNJG01000001.1, on the reverse strand, counting down.
TCCCATCCACAACACTGGGCCTACCGTCCTTCATGATTTCCTTCCTGATCGAGACCATCATACAGGCGTTGGAAGGCATGGCGCGCACGCGAAAGGCGACTGCGCACCGCTGCCAATGTATCTTGCATCATATCCGCTATCTCACTGTAGGAGAAGCCCTCAGCATCAAGCAGCAGGTAGAGCGCGGAATTGGATGGCAAACGCGCCAGGACGCGCCTGACCATATCCATTTCCACAACATTGTCCTCAAAACGAGGAGCCATGAGAGCTGCATCTTCAAGATTCCCCTCACCAGATTCTTCATCATAATCTACAGACGAAGCAAGCGAGACTACCGTTACATGCTTCTTACGCCGCCATTCACTCCGCAATTGATTGAGCGCAATGCGATACAACCAGGGAGCAAAGCGTAAATCGGCCCCACTCATACGTGGTAAAGCACGGTAAACCGCTAAAAACGTCTCCTGACAGAGATCCTGGGTTAATTGCTCATCGTGAGTCATGCCATAGAGCATCCGCCGAATCTTAGGCTCATAGTACATTACCAGAGCCTCAAAGGCTGGAATAGACCCCTGACACGCCTCCTCGACAAGTTGAGGCTCATTGAATACCGCGTTCATCGTCCCTCGCGCATCAGCGATGGTGCTGTGCTCTAGGCCTCTACCTTCTACAATGCAAGTTGCCATATGTTTGTTTCGAATCAAGAATTATATTGACGCTTATTCATATATTGAGACCAATATCAAATTGCCCCTTCCCCACATCATTTAGTCCAGGGTCAAGCACCCTGTGAGTTATTATTCCTGATTTTTCACATTTTTACAGTGAGCTACTTCACAATTTCGCACCAATGGGCTCATTAGTTCAGCTTGCCACAGGAAAAGAGGAGGTGTGATTAGCAAGCGGACGCTTGCTAATCACACCTCCTCTTTTCCTGCTTATTCGTTCTCCAATCGGTCGCGCGCATACTGGGCAGCCTTCACATAGATGCGTTCAAACCAGTCGGTGAGATTCTCACCCACGACGGTATAAGGAGCATCTCCCAGCTCGCGCAACATGGGGCTGGGACCTGGCAATTGAGCTGGACGGGGCGCGAAATCTTCAAGCTCCTCTCCCTCTTGCCAGAATGTATCGAGGCGTTCTTCTAGCAGCTGAAGTGGTGTGGCTTGCGTAGCCAGGAGAAAATCCTCAGCCTGAGAGAGTTCTTCCACCTGGCTGCGGCGTTGCTGTAACGCCTCCCCAACCGCTTCCTTGCTACGTCCGCGCAGGGTAAATAACATGAAGGGATCGCTATCAAACCGCTCTGCCAGTAAATAGTAGACCGCCGCGATATGCTTGCAGGGATTGGCCGGGTCTGGACAGGAACAACTCGTGCTCAGATCATCGCTTACTTCGGGGAAGAGCGAGATCCGCTCACGTACAAAAAGTGCCTCGATCTCCTGGGGCATCTCTCCTGAGAGCAGGCGCGCAGCCAGCAAGGCGTCTTGCGCCATAATGTCAAGAATATGCTCCCAATCCTGGTCACTGAGGGGAGAGAGATAAATCGCCACTTTATAGGGGCGGGGAGAACTTCCCTGCACGCTTGCCGTCACACAGCCCGCCTTTACTTCGAGCGCGAGCACCTGGCCCGAGCGGGCATAGCTACGCCCACGGGCCAGGCGTGACCCTATTCCCAGGGCCTCTAGCGTCTCAAGCCAGCGTTTTGACCACCAGTGGGTCCCGATCTGCCCACGCTTGCTCCTCGCCTTAATGCCCTGCTCACTGCGTATAGGAGTGGTAGAGCGCCATCCGTAGCCAGAGTATCCTTCATCGTCGTCATCATAGCGGTATGGCCTGCTGCCATAAGTTGATCTGCGCCTGGGCATCTTCTTACTCTACCTTCCTAAATGTTCTGAGAAGTTTCCACATCTTCGATTGCGGTGAAAACATCCGCACACCGCAAGGCGTTCTCAACCAGGGCTTCATCTTGCATTGAGGCCATCGCCCACCCTACTAACGAACACTTCTCGTTTGTACTTAGACATAAAGGCTCTTTTGGCTTTTTTCATCTTGTCCCTCTTTCATGGCAAGTATACACGCATTCCATATCTCCATGAAAGAGGGACAAGTTCAGATTCTCCAAGAGTAACGCTTCATGATAGCAGATCAAATGTCTTGCTCTCAACAGGGCATTTGACGCATCCCTAAACTCCCCTCTTGGAGTATGCTTGGCATGTGAACGAATGTAGAGGCAACGTGCTCAGAAGAACAGCCTGATGAACAAGAGGGCTGGACATACTACCTGGCAAAGATGAGACCAGACGAGCGCGTAAGCGTGTTATCGACGTAACGACGGCATGTTGTCTTTATGTTTTTTCAGAAAGGATGAATACAATAGTGAATACTATTTCAGGCGCTTCGGAGATTAGCAAGCGGAGACGCTCTGCTACATGGTTTGGGTACGCCGCATGTGCCTGGTCGTTGCTCTTCTCCCTCGCTCACTTCTATTGGGGGATCGAGGCCGCCACTACGGGAGTACTCACCGTCCCTAATGGCAATATACATTTGGAGAACGGCCCTGCTACTGGTAGTGGAGTCATCTTCGCCTGGGTCGTGACTGTTGGCATGCTGTGCATTCTGGGTGGGCTCATCGCGTTGTTTCGCATGCGAGGCGAGAGGATGTTCCACAGTATGCAACTCAGTGCAACCGCAGTAGGAGTAATGACTATGACGGCCTATGTAGTCTACTGCTTTACCATAAATGGCTTTGCGTGGATCATAGCTCCCGGTGCCCTCTGTGCGTTCGGGGCGGCGATCTCGCTATCGCTGATCCAGCCCTGGGGGCGCTTCATTCCGCGCTGGCTGTTGCTTCTGCTTGCTTGGCTCGGTGGTGTGATTATGATAGTTCATGAACTCTACGGCGGGATCCTACAGGGATTGGCTGTGTCAGGCATGATTAGCTGGCAACAGGAATACCTCATGATAGGTGCTCCTGCTACACAAGCTCCGCTCACAGTACAGCAGTTTATCGATCAAAACCTCATCTGGGGTTCGTGGTTTCTGCTCGGAGGCGTCCTATTCTGTGCCCTCGCCTGGCTGGCACGCCACTCGCTCGACGAGCGCTAAAGCCTGGTGAGTGGGGAGACCGAAAAAAAGAAGATGCCGTTTCATATTCTTGCCAGAACGCCAGACGCATGACAGATCGGTAGTTCTGAGGTACCATTATTCGTGTGGAGTGCAGCGTATCCATTCCCATGAGCATAGATGCATATCCTGACGAGCGTAGCCATCTGAATGACCTGCCTGGAGAGAGAAGATAACAGTGAAGTTCCCAACCTTTGTGCTGAAGCGGTTCCATCGCTTGCAATGGAAATTAACGATCTCATATTTGATAACTTGTGTCATCGTCTTGTGTTTGCTTGAACTGCTCGTCACCCTGATAGGCGTTGGGGTGACTCTCTCACAAGACAGAGAGACTCTTGAACACCACGCACAGCTCCTCGCACGCATCGCGGGTCCAACTTTTCCCGCGACGAGAGTTGCCTACCAACAGCAATTGCAAGCGGCTTGGGAACTGCTCCAGGAAAGTAATCCTGCCTTTCAGGGCTATATAGCTGCCGTTGACACACAAGGACGCGTGATTGTAGCCGCCGGGGATCACGCCCCTGTTCCTGGATATGATCTGCGGTCTGCGTTACCAGCCAGCGTTCAGCAAGACGCCCGAGGATTGCTCTCCTCCCATGCGTCTCCATCCTCTCCTCAGAGCGCGTTGCTCCGCACCTCTTTTGAGCAGGGTAGGGAGTATATTGTCGCTCCGCTGCTGGAAGGAACAACCACTCAGGGTATATTGGTCGTCAGTGGGCACTATGTACGCTTTTCCTGGGAGAACGTGCTTACATTCCTCCTGTTCTTCGGGGTGAGTGCCGCCATCTTCTTTCTTGGCGCGGGAGTGGTTGGCCTGGCGTTCGGTGCCGTCACGGCCCGCGGCTTGGTCCGCCGACTTCAGCAAATCGCGGCAGCTGTCGAAGGCTGGAGCCTGGGCGATTTCTCCACTTTTGTCAGCGATCCCTCTCGCGACGAAGTGGGACAGTTGGCACACCGCCTCAATCATATGGCTCAGCAATTGCAGCAGTTGCTCAGGATGCGTCAGGACCTGGCAACTGTAGAAGAGCGCAATCGCCTGGCTCGCGACCTGCACGATAGTGTCAAGCAACAGATTTTCGCGGTTTCTTTGCATGTAAGCACCACAAAGGCTCTAATGAGACATGATGAACAGGCTGCGCAGGCACATTTGCTCAAAGCAGAAGTTTTGGTCCGCCAGACCCAGCGCGAACTGATGACGCTCATTCGCGAATTGCGCCCGGTTGATCTGGAGGACAGAAGCCTGGCGCAAGCCCTACAGGAATATACACATTCCTGGCAGGAACAGACGGGCATCCCTGTTGAACTAAAGGTGGACGGAGACATAGCAACGTCGCTGGAGGTTGAGAACGCCTTCTTTCGAATCGCACAGGAAGGACTGGCAAACATCGCACGCCATAGCCAGGCATCGCTTGTGAAGCTCCATCTGACCTGCGCTACGGTTGTGACACTCGCGATCAATGATAATGGCTGCGGTTTTGACGTACACAACAGAGAACAACAAGGCGTTGGCCTCTCCTCCATACGCGAGCGGGTCCAGGCCCTTGGTGGGCATCTCGACATCCAGAGTAGCAAAGGCCAGGGCACAACTATTATCGTCTGGTGTCCACAAACAGAGAAAGATGCTTCCTAAGAGCAGAGGACTCTTTTCAGGAGAAAGACAACATGCCGGAAACAGAACTGATTACTATCCTTATCGCCGATGACCACGCCATTGTACGCGAAGGCATCCGCGCGTTTTTCGCTATTCAGCCTGACTGCAACGTAGTCGGTGAAGCCGAATCGGGAGAGGACGTGGTGCGTTTGGCTGCAGAGCTGGTCCCCGATGTTATCCTGATGGACCTGATGATGCCTGGCATGGATGGTGTGGAAGCTACGCGCCGCCTCAAACAGGTAAGTCCGCATTCTCAGATCATCGTGCTCACCTCTTTCCACGACGATGAGCATATCTTCCCAGCGCTGCGAGCCGGCGCGCTCTCCTATATCCTCAAAAGTATCCCTCCCGACGAGCTAGTGGAGGTCGCGCGCAAGGCAGTACGCGGTGAATCTGTGCTGCATCCCCGTGTGGCCGCGCGCGTGGTGCGCGAACTGCGTGGCACCAGAAGCGAGGCTCCCAATCCATTTGTCGAACTGAGCGAGCGCGAGCTTGAAGTTCTGCGTCTGATCGCTGGCGGTCGCTCCAATACTGAGATTGCCGCGCGCCTCATCATCAGCGAGAAGACTGTCAAAGGGCACCTGAGTAATATTCTCTCGAAGCTCCATCTGATGGATCGCACGCAGGCCGCTGTCTTTGCCTGGCAACAAGGACTCATCCATCGCGATTGACTGTGACGAGCACTACGCCAAATGTCTTGCTCTAAACAGGCCATCTGATGCATCACAAAATACCACTCCTGCTGTATGCTCTCTCTAGAACAAACATATGTGATCCTGGTCCGGCTCTCCGGCATTCTTCTGCTCATACGGACAGTGTTTTTTGGAAAAGGGCTTACCAGGATGGCATGAGATTTCAATTTACCCCCTCTGTTGATAGTGTGCAGAGATGAAAGGGTGCATTATGGAAACCAGACATGACAACATGTCGTTATCAAATCATTCTTCTTTGCTATCGCGGCGGATCGTGTGGACAGGCTACGCCGCGTGTGCCTGGGCACTGCTGTTTGCCTTAGAACACGCCTACTGGGCCTTTGGAGGCACCTGGCTTCTGGCTTCTGGGTCGACACAGGAACTCCAACGCCAATTTGCCGAAAATCCCGCGTCATATATCATCAGTTGGGCCGTAGATGTTATGGTGTTTGCTGCCCTGGCTCTGTTCCCTCTCGCCCTGATATGGAGAGGAAAGCGTATCAGCCAGAGCCGAATGCAGATTCTTACCCTTGTATACGCATATGTAAGTCTGTTCTTCTTTGTGCTGACCGGTGTGATCAGGCACGATAGTATGTTGATAATATTCAGCCTTGCTGTCAGCGTTCTCAGTATTCCCATTGCTTTTATGCGACCTCGCAACCAGAATATTCCAAGCTGGTTGGTGATCTTTGCAACCTGGATCTTCGGTATTGGGATGATCCTCTACGGGCTTAGCTACTTTATTGTTGCTTTTCTCAATATCCATGCAGGCCACTTCTGGACATATATTGCTGCTGGCGGATTAAATTGGACGATCGAGGGCATTCTATTCATAATGGTGGCCTGGCTGGCGAACTGTAGCGGGCGCGATGCCCAGACACGAGACGGCGAGCCAGCTAGCATAGTGGTTCAGAGACGCGAAGGAAGAGATAATCCGGGTGAAAGTAAGACAAACGATGGTTTGTAGGAAGACGTGATTGGCCGCCGTCAGGTTCAGTCCAACGCCGCCCGCCTTCAAAGACAAGAGAAAGAGCGGGCGCCGTTGCGCTCATCCTGGAAACGCGTTACCAGTTGATCACGCACCTTCTTCGATCGAGAAAAACTGGACCAAAGGAGAGGAGTTTTGCTCACCATTCAAGCCCCCTTTGGCTCGTGAATTTACAACTACCGAATGTGTGAACGTGCTTGTAGAGCTGTGCTGCTAAAAGCAAGATTCCGCCTGTCACTCTTCGCTGCTGACCATCCCTGCTCTCTTGGATTGCTGACGGGGAAAACCTATCACAGGAGGTGAGCGACTTTTGCCAGGAATGTCTCAATGTTGAAGGGCTTGGCCAGAAAATCATCCGCTCCCGCTTGTCGTACTGTTTGCTCAGCACTAGGATGCGCTGAGAACATTAGGACAGGAATCTTTCGAGTCTCCTGTTGACTCTTCAGCCATCGCACAATATCGCGCCCATCTTTGCCTGAAAGCAAGACATCCAGGACAATAAGGTGGGGAAGTTCGCCATTGTGCAGTTGCATGAGGGAATCCCCTCTGTCTGCCATCACCACCTCATAGCCCTCCTCTTCCAGGATGATGTGGAGGAACTCGAGAATATCCGGGTCATCATCCACGATGAGAATACGTTGTGTTGTATGCGGCATCGTTCTCTTCCTACCCTTCTCTCTTTGTTGGGTCTGCTGGCCACGTATGCTCTTTTGGCTCCATCTGTGGCAACGCGACAAAAAATGCGCTCCCAGCCCCTTTGCGGCTCTCTACCCATATGCGACCCTGATGGCGCGAGACGATCTCCCGAGCCAGGTAGAGGCCAATACCCAGCCCTGGGTACGTTTTCTCTTCAGGGCCTACCTGATAGAAGCGCTCAAAGATGCGATCATGATGGCTCTGGTCAATACCAATGCCAAAATCCTGGACGCTTACGATGACCTGCTTCCCCTCGTGGAAACGATGGATGATGATGTGCTCAGCCGCTGGAGAATACTTGATGGCGTTGGTCAGTAGATTGATGAACACTTGCCCCAGACGATCTGGATCACCCTTCACCTGTGCTCCTGTGCGTCCCTCGATACGTAGCTGATGGCTCGTGGTGGTCGCCTGCACATTGTCCACGATCTCGTTGAGCAGCGCATCCAGATCAAAAGCTTCGATGCGCAATGCAAGTTTGCCAGCCTGCATCCTCGAGATATCGAGCAAGTCACTGATAAGCCTGGTAAGCTTATCGAGCTGGGCATCCATGCGTGCCAGGTAGGAGAGGCCTTGCTCGTCTCCCTGTTTCGTCAGGCGGCGCTGCAGGACGTGGGTAAATCCTTTCAAGCTGGTGACCGGCGTTTTAAGTTCATGGCTTGTCATACTGATAAACTCGTCTTTGCGATGCTCAACCCGCATTCGCTCGGTAATATCATGCCAAATGGAAATGACCATGGTCACAGCACCACTCTGTGTGCGTACTGGACGGGAGATGATCTGCACCCAACGTTCAGTTCCTTGAACACTGAGTGTGGCCTGCGCTTCTTGGGCTCCGGCCAGAACTCGGCGGTGAGGAAGTTCCTCGGGAGATAATGTATGTCCTTGCTCATCAATGAGTGGGGAGGTAGTGAGCAGGATCTCGTCTGGCTGGTCCAGCAGCTCGTGGACCGAGGCCGCCCCGCTCATCTGGGCCGCGACCTCGTTGGCATAGAGGACGCGATTATCAGGTATGTAGACAATAATGCCATCCGCTACGCCCTGCAGAATAATGTCGAATTGGTCGCGACTCTGTTGGACTTCTCGATAGAGCCGTGCATTCTCCAGGGCTAAACCGATGCGCCGTCCCACTTCTTCCGCCAGAGTGAGATCAAACGCGTTGTAGTGTCTACCCGATGTGGTGGTTATCAAAGAGAACACCCCCGTGACCTTCCCTCGTGCGACCAGGGGAACCAGCATCGCGGAGGTAGGACCAATCTGCCGTGCCAGCGCCAACTCCTCCTCGTTCCTCCTCGCCTCTACCAGCAGCTCATCGGTGATCTCGGGGTAGAGTTCTGCGTGTCCGCTGCGCAGCACCTGAGCTCCCCTCGTGGCGCATCAGGATCGACGGGGAAGCGCTCGCGTAGGGTGCGCACCCAGCGCACCTGCTCGGGATCGATAGACGCGAACTCGGCCAGTTCCAGGTGTCCCGCCGCATTCACCAGCTCAATGATACACCAATCTGCCAGGCGCGGGACCGCCAGGTGTGCCACCGCAGTCAGCGTTTCCTGGTAGTCAAGAGTGGAGGCCAATACCTGACTGAGCTGGGCAAGTATCTGCTCCTGGGCCTCAACGCGCTTGCGTTCAGTGATGTCATGGGCAATGTCAGAGGCTCCGATGAGCAGACCCCCATGGTCATAAATAGGAGAGACAACGACGGAGACCGACACACGCGTGCCATCTTTGCATTGCCTGACCGTTTCATAGAGCTCAACCCGTTCTCCCTGGCGAATACGCTCCATGATCGTAATAAATTCATCCTGACGATCAACCGGGAAAATAAGGGTGATTGGTTGGCCCACCACCTCCTGAGCGCTGTAGCCATAGAGATGCTGCGCCGCTCGATTCCAACTGGTGATGATGCCCTCACTCGTTTTCCCAATGATGGGCGTATCTGCTGATTCGACCAGAGCAGCAAGATGGAGGCGAGCGCGTTCTGCCTGGCGGCGTTCGCTAATATCACGGGCAATTTTTGTCGCCCCAATAATGGTACCGTTCCGATCTTTGACGGGGGAAATACTCAAGGAAACTTCGACCCTGGTGCCATCTTTGCGCTGCCGAACGGTTTCAAAATGCTCAATGCGCTTGCCCTGACGCAATGTCTTAAGGATTTCCTTTTCTTCAGCGTGCAATTCCTCGGGAATGATGAGCAGAACCGATTGTCCAATCGCTTCTTGGGCCGTGTAGCCAAAGAGTGATATAGCTGCTGGGTTCCAGCTGGTAATGATACCTTCAAGTGTTTTACTAACAATGGCATCATCGGAAGAAGCAATGATGGCCTCGTAGATACCCAGTTCTTCCAGGGGTTGATGCAAATGCATAAGTATGGCTCTCCTGAGCTAGCTACTCCTACGGTCTCTGGCGAGTAGTAGATGGTGTATGGAAGACGGACGATCTTTGGAATGATGAGGCAAGATGGGCGTCCGAGGATATGTTTGCATCACATATAGTACCCAGTATAGCACAGGAAATGATCTGACCAAAGAACGAGATCTACTAGCTGCTCAGGACAATGTGATGCTCTCCAAAGGGAGAAGGAAAAGGTGAAGGGCGCAGCTGGGACGAGCATCAAAAGTGTGCATCTGACGAGCCGCATTGGGAACGTCCAACAGATCAAGCAAACCAAGTAGAAAATTGCTGGCCTATCAGGCCCTGTGCTACGTAAGCTGCTAACCCTTCAGGTTATTTACCGCCTCGATAATGAGAATTGTTTTAACAGGTCCTGTGTCCTCCTGGGAAGATGGGGTATCGGGTGCTTGCATTGACTCGTGGTCCTTTCTATCGCGATCGCCGGGATGGGGCGTACTTCTTTCACGAATGGAACGGATTATTCGTTTCAGAGGTAGGCCCAGGATAGATATTATTAGCGAAAAGGAAAACCCCACTCTATTTTTTAGAACACAGATTGAATTTAATGCATTTGAGTTTTTTGAAAAGAGTTCTTACTCTCCTACGGCCTCGCGGCCCAGCACAAACAATTCACGCAATTGCGAGGTCGACATCTCCGTTAACCAGTTCTCACCACTGCCAATAATGTTCTCCGCCAACACCTTCTTGCTCTCAATCATGGCGTCAATACGCTCCTCCAGCGTCCCCACACAGACAAACTTGTGTACCTGGACATTGCGCTGCTGTCCGATACGAAACGCGCGGTCCGTCGCCTGGTTCTCCACCGCGGGATTCCACCAGCGGTCGAAGTGGAAGACGTGATTGGCAGCCGTCAGGTTCAGTCCAACGCCACCCGCCTTCAAAGACAAGAGAAAGAGCGGGGCGTCGTCGCGCTCATCCTGGAAACGCGTTACTAGTTGATCACGCACCTTCTTCGGCGTACCGCCATGAAGGAAGAGGACTTCACGCCCCAGTTGCTCTTGCAAGTGCCGGCGCAATAGTTGGCCCATCTCGGCGAATTGCGTAAAGATCAGGGCCTTATCGCCTTCCGCCAGCACCTCATCCAGCATCTCTTCCAGGCGCAATACTTTGCCCGAACGCTTGCCCAGAGCACTCTCGTCCCCCATAAAATGCGCGGGATGATTGCAGACCTGCTTCAAACGTAACAGGGCCGAAAGGATCATGCCCTTGCGCTCAATGCCTTTGGCATCGTCGATTTTCTCTAGCATCTCCTTGACGACCGCGTCGTAGAGCGAGGCTTGCTCCTGCGTCAGGTTACAAAGCACCTTCATCTCCATTTTCTCTGGCAGGTCCTGGATAATACTTTTATCGGTCTTGACCCTGCGCAAGATAAAGGGCTGTACAAGTTGCTTGAGCACTTGCGAGCGCTCCGTGTCGTGATAGCGCTCAATCGGCAGGACAAAGCGCTGGCGAAAGTCCTGCGCCGAGCCAAGGTAGCCAGGATTGAGAAATTCAACGATGGAGCGCAGTTCAGAGAGGCGATTTTCTACGGGCGTGCCCGTCAAGGCCAGCCGATAGCGCGACTTCAGCTTCTTGATGGCCTGCGTCTGCTTCGCCTCGTCGTTCTTGATATTCTGCGCCTCGTCAAGGACAGTATTCTCCCACGCTACCTGGTTGAGTAATTCCTGGTCGCGTAACGCCAGGGCGTAGGTTGTTAACACGACATCATGTTGACGCACTTCCTGCACAAATTCCTCGCCAGAGAGCCGCTCAGCTCCATGATGGACATGCACGGAGAGCGAAGGAGCAAAGCGCTGGACCTCACGCTGCCAGTTGCCCACAATAGACATAGGACAGATGACCAGCGTCGGCAAGGCCCGCGCGCCCTGGGGCAGATGCGCCCGCTCGTAGAGCAAGAGACCAATTAGCGAAGCGGTTTTTCCCAGGCCCATGTCATCCGCTAGGCAAGCACCCAGGCTCAGGCGCTTGAGGAAGGCCATCCACGAGACACCACGAACCTGGTAGGGACGCAGTTGTCCCTGGAATGTGGTGGGAATCTCCACCACCTCCAACTGTTCCTTCCCCTGTAGGCGTTTGAGCGTGTCATCCAACCAACCCTCAACCTCAACCTCAACATGCGATACGCCAAAGGACTGCTGCTCTTCGGCCCCGGCCTCTAAGCGCAACAGGTCGCGCAGGCTCAGCTCCTCTTTACGCATAAGCTTCTTCGCGAAGAATTCACTCGCCGCCTCGAGCTCCTCTGGCCGTAGCTCGATCCATTGACCCCGCACCTTGACCAGAGGCTGCTTTAAGCTTACTAGTTCGAGAAACTCTTGCTCGCTGAGTATCTCTCCCCCTAATGACATCTGCCAGTTATATTGCAACAAGCTATCCAGCGTCAGGAAGCCACTACTCTCTTTTGCGGTTGACTCTTTGCCCTTCACATGCAGTTTAGCTGCCAGGCGAGCGCCACGGCTTCCCCACCAGGATGGCACCAGCACCCCGAAGCCGCTCTGTTTCAGGAGAGGGGCCGCATCACTGAGAAAATGGTAGGCTTCTTCCGTGCTTAACGCTACCTCAGTGGGGCGAGCGGAACGCAGCCCTCGCTCCAAAGGCGGGAAGAGGCGAATGGCAACCCCCAGATCCGTCAGCAAAGCTTCTTGAGGATGCTGAAAGGCGCGGTTGAGAAAGGTAGAGGAGCCAGCGCGCGCCTGCCAGACCTGCTCGGCAGAGACTAAGAGGCTGGGATCATCGTTGGCCTGTAAATGAAAGCTCAGCTTCCAGGAGTCTGTCGCCTGGTCTGACTCCCCTTCCTGCGTCTCCTGGTCGTCTGTGCGCTCTCCCCCTGGCTGCTCCAGGCGGAAACAGGTACGAAAGGGACGAAACTCGGCGCGGGTCACAACGGGCCGCAACCAGGTTACGACAGCTTCAGTAAAAGCCTGCAAGTCTTCTTCGGAGGCGGCCAGTTCGCCTCCATGTGACGAGGCAAGTGCCTGTACCCACTGGGCCGAGAGAGACATTCCTCGTGGGAGGCGTCCCTGCTCCTCCATCTTTTCCATTGAGGTTCGTACCAGCGCGTCGACGCTGCGCTGTAAGAAGTTGAGTAAAAGCTCCTGCGGATCAATCTCTACTGGCTGCATCGTACCAGTCACGCGAAAGGCGCGGCAGGCAGGCGGCATAGCGCGTGCCAGGCGCGCCACGCGCTCCTGATCCTCTGGCATGAGCGCCAGCGACCAGGAGGCTGCGGCTTTCATCTTCACAGCTTGCTTACTACCGCCCCGGCTCGACACCCTGGCAGGTTCGGGAACCTTTAGGGAGGGCAAAAAGCTCTGGCGTTGTACCAACTCCAGGGCCAGTTGGGCCGCTTTCATCCAGAAGCGTAAATCGCTGCCATAGCTGTGATACTCGCCAGAGGCGGGAGGCTGCTCGGGCAGGGCAAGCAACATATCACAGGCATGGGTGTCATCAAGAGAGAGCGCCTCTACCAACCAGTCGAGTAACTGCGGCTTGCTTTTACTTGTAATAGGTGTTTCTAGCACAAGCCTGGGCGAAGGAAGAGGGTATTTGCTCGTCGAAGGCAAACGCACAGTCATTACATCATCTGAGGCTTCCAGGCTTCCCCGTTGCGATAAAATCATCTCAAATTGGGCACGCAGTTCCTGTGCCGATGAGCAAAATGGATGGAGAGGTGCAGCATCAGAGGTTGTCGCCTCCACCTCTGACCGGAGTTGCGAGCGCTCTCCCCAGAGGAAGAGTTTCCCTTCTTCGACCGTTTGCCACGTCGCATGTAAAACAGACACGTCTAGCCCCTCTCCAGCTTCAACTTATGTTCTCATTAACCTCACAGGAGGCTATGCGATGGGATCATTCATCTCTTTAGGTTTCTGCGCGAGCGAGGACTTCACCTCAATATAGCGCGCCAGGATAAAGATCATATCTGACAGGCGATTGAGATAGCGCACCACCTCGCCATTCTGAATAACATTATCGTGCAGGAGTTTGACCGCCATGCGCTCGGCGCGGCGAATAATCGTGCGCGCCAGGTCCAGCGCGGCCCCATCCACCGTATCCCCTGGGATAATAAATTTGTTGGGGATCTCGACCTCGCGCTTCAACTCCTCTTCAACCTGTTCGAGACGCTGGACATGCTCAATTGTCATCCGCAGCCCCATAGTCTCATAGTTCTCCGGAGGCGTCGCCAGTTCTCCCATCAGGAGATACAGTTCCTGTTGCACCTGAAAAATAATGGCTTTCACATGTGGATCTTGCGCGACGGCGCGGGCCAGGCCAAGAGCTGACGTTGCCTCATCGACGGTCCCAAAGGTATCAGGACGTGGATCATATTTCGGCACACGTTGCTCCCCCAATAAGCCGGTATACCCGGCATCGCCTGTCCCGGTGGTTACTTTCGCCATATCTTATCCCTCTCTTTCAACTTCTTGCGCAAGATAACGGTACGCCCGGCTTACCCGCCGCCAATCCATCTCTCGTCCACGCACGGGACGCTCTTCCTCCCCAGGGAGCAAGCGGTTAGTGGCCAGGAAGCGACGCCGCAGGTTTGAGAGGTCAATAGGTTCGTCGGGTGGGAAGAAGGCGCGATAGAGCAGAGCGGCCTCGGCAAGGGTAAGCATTCCATCCCCACTCACCGGCTCGCGAATGACGTTGAGTTGTAGTGTCTCGCGACCGCCAGTTACTTTGCGCCCCTCCTGTTGCCACCACTCCTCTGGCGATACCCCTATACTCATTTTATCCATATCAGCCAGGTAACGCAGGATCACCTCTGGCTCGCGTTGCACATAGGATCGCAATGTATAGAGGGCACTGAGCAAACCCGGGCGCACCTCTGGATCTAGTTCGCGCTCTCCCGTCTCAATCTCCACCACAGGCACCCAACTCACATGCAGGCTCGGAACTGGCTGCTGGTGTAGATTTGGGCGTAGCTGATCCCGATTGGCGCGCAGCAAAATACTATGTATCAGCGTAATACCAGCCCCCTGCTCATCGCTTCCCCACACCTGCACCTTCTGCTCCTGCCAATCCGCCTTCAATTGTACTAACGAAGCATCCTGCGGCCAGAGTAACACTGCCTCCATGGTTCGCTCTACGGCATCAGAAACCAGTTCATTCCCCAGCACCAGGCGCATAGGAGGTCCCCACGGGCCATCACGCAAGAGGACCCATAGCGACCAATCACAGACCGCAAAGGCCGCCACCCCAGCAGTTACAATCAACCGTCGAGGTACAGCCTCACGTGAGGGGCGTGCCTTGATTGAGTTGCCGGGCCTGGAATTGGGTAAACGCATCGCTTCCTCGCCAGACTAAAGGCATTTCCACTTAATTAGAGAAGATGTGCATACATGCATAGCCTATTGTATCTCATAGGTGGATGTCTTGCACACAGAAGCGTCTACACACCCAACAACACTTCCCACTTTTGGACATAGAAAAAGGCACCCCTCTTTGCAGTCAGAGTGCCAGCATTGTATGCAACCAGTCTTAAAACGGTTTAAAGACCAAAGATCGCGTAGAGACTAAGGGCGAATGCCGCGCATAGAAGAGTCGCAATAAGCACATAGGTATAGTAACGTTTGAGTTCTTTGCTGCGATCAAGAGCAACCGCTTTAGCGCCAGCTTTGCGCGATGGTATTTGTTTTTGCATCTTTTTCCCCTTAGTGAACATCTATTCAGGGTGATAAGTAACCTCTGTACAAATGATACGATTGAGGCTCGTAATCGGTTGTAACATTACAGCAATTGTACCCAAACGACGGCGGAAAAGCAATGCATTATGGCAATTTTGTCAGAGTTGGATCTGGCAAGGGAGAGATCGTATCCTGATAGCGCTCCAGCACACGCCGAGCTTTGACATGATCGCGCTCAAGGGAGACGCGGAAGAGTTGTTCGCAAAGCATCAAGGCTTCGGCGGCCATGGCGCGCCTGGTGGCAGTCATATTTCCTAGCAGATCATGCCTCCGAGCAGAGCGAAAGAGGGAGTGAACCTTCTCCAGGAGATCGCTCAGGGTCTCGTGTGAAGGGGGAGTTTCTTCTTGTGACTCCTGTAGCGCAGACGCCACATGTGAGAAAAACTGACTACAGGTTTGTACCACAGCAGAATATTCACTGTTACGTGCATCTAAGAGGGCCTGCAAGATGCGTCGCTCGTCGGCTTCATCCAGCGCGAACACGGAGAAGAGACTGGCCTCGCCCCCCAATTCTTGAATGTCGTGGGCAAGCTGCGTAAAATGCTTCTCCACCTCTTCCGAATGCGGCAAGAGATATACCGAGTTCTGCAAGGCATATGCACCCAGGTTTTGCAAGCGTCGCCATACCCAAACGCGCTTCTGGGACGGCTCGCTTGGTACTTTGTACGTCAATTGTAACCAGCGCATCGCATCATGCTCGGGCATTTTCTCGCTACACCTCATTCATTGAGTGGCACACGTAACACATGTTACGCATAATAGCTTATAGCAATGGTACTCGAAATAGGTGAATAAAGTCAAGCGTAGAGCACTAGAGGTGCTTAGATACCACGATACCAGGTCATGCCATCTCCATAATCATGCACCAGCAGGGGAGAGGGCGCAAAGAGCAAACGTATAATCACATAGAAGTCGCCGACAGAGCCCGCCGCATTTAGTGTCAATAGAAGCCAGAGAAACAGGCTGAGACCCAGTGAGGCAAATGGCAGTACAGCAACACCAATGAGCGTGATGAGGAGAAAAGGTGCCAGCCTGATAATGAGAAACGGCGTACGCGGAATGTACCATTCTGGCGCCGAGGCATAGGCATAGATCCACTTAAAGCCAAAGTGTGGCCAGGCTCGCGTAAACACCCAGAAGAAGATTCCATGTATTAACTCATGCACAAGCATACAACCAAACACGGTAAATGCCATCGCCAGAATGCCCTCCAACAACTGCCAGCCACCAATCGTCACCGATGCACTCCGGCCCAGGCTCTCCCGATGAAACAAGAAAGCAATATAGGCAAAAGCCAAGGCAAACAAGATAAAGAGCAGCAAACCAACACCATTGAGGATCCAGGCGCGCTTTTTATCTTTCGCGAAATTCACCTCGCCACACGGGGTATATCCCTGTGGTAGACTTGTCACAGCCTTCATCGTATCCCTCCTTGTATACCTAGATGCTAGGCACGCTTCATATGTAAGTATACACAATTTTTATATTTTATTACCCTTCCCGAGAAGTCCATTCTTGCATAGAATTCGTCTCAGGTGCTAGACTGAGGAAAGATAAGCATGGTGCTTTGTAAACACAGAGAGGTGATACATGCAAGATATTTATGTCATCGCGGGCGCGAGAACCCCTGTGGGTGTCCTCCAGGGTTCGCTCTCCGATGTGTCAGCTATCGACCTGGGTGTCATCGCAGCCAGGGAGGCACTCCAGCGTAGTGGTGTCAATCCCCAGCAGGTGGACCAGGTGGTGATGGGGAATGTCATTCAAACGAGCAAAGACGCGATCTACTTCGCGCGGCATGTGGCACTGAAAGCAGGACTGCCTATAGAGACCCCGGCGCTCACCGTAAATCGCCTCTGTGGCTCTGGCCTGCAAGCCATCGTCAATGCCGCCCAAATGCTGCGCCTGGGCGAGGGAGAGATCGCGCTGGCGGGCGGTGGCGAGAATATGACCCAGGCCCCCCACGTCATCCGTGGCGCCCGCAACGGCTTCAAGCTAGGCGCCGCGCCCCAACTCGAAGATAGCCTGTGGGAAGCCCTGGTTGACAGCTATATTGGCTGCGGCATGGCGATCACAGCCGAGAACCTGGCCGAGAAGTATCAGCTCTCACGCGAAGAGGTAGATGCCTATGCCCTGCGCAGCCAGGTCGCGGCACGCAAGGCCCAGCAGGCAGGCTACCTGGCCGAAGAGATCGTCCCCGTCACGCTTAAGGATCGCAAGGGCAACGCAATCACCTTTGCCCAGGATGAGGGCATTCGTGATACCTCGCTTGAAGCCCTTGCCAAACTCCCAGCACGCTTCCGCAAGGGCGGCGTCGTCACTCCCGGCAACGCTAGCGGCATCAACGATGCCGGCGCCTGCGTGATCCTGGCCACCGAGGACGCCGTCAAAAAGCATAACCTCAAGCCCTTGGCACGCATGATCTCCTGGGGCGTTGTCGGCGTATCCCCTGAGATCATGGGCATCGGTCCCGCTAATGCCATCCGCCAGGCGCTCAAGCGCGCCGATCTCGGCCTCGACCAACTGGACCGCGTGGAAGTTAATGAGGCCTTTGCTTCGCAGTACCTGGCCGTGGAGAAAGAGCTAGGCCTGAATCGCGACAAGACCAACGTTAATGGCGGCGGCATCTCTATCGGCCATCCCCTGGCCGCCAGCGGCGTACGCATCACCCTCGCGCTGCTCAATGAGCTTCGTCGCAACCACTTAAAATATGGCGCGGCCTCCCTCTGCATCGGTGGCGGGCAAGGCATCGCAGCCGTCTTCGAGAACGTTGGCTAACAAATTCAGGGTAAGAGGTGTAGCGCTCTGGAGCTTGCCTGCGGCAAGCTCCAGAGCGCTACACCTCTTACCTCAGTAAGCGCCACAGGCGCGAGAAGTTTCGCCAATCGCAGGCACATGGTTTATGCTATAATGGGCTACTACTAGGGATGCGATAAGGACCGCTTTTCAATGGTGAACAGTGGACTTCAGCGCCTTTCATCACACGTGCCTCACGTTGCATTCAAAGGTATCTATTGAAAGACAACGAAGTATCTTACTAACTTCTTATGCGGAAACCAACGTCGCTCTCGCGACTAGCGCTTCCCCCATTCGGGGACAAGCGCGCTCAGGTTTCCGATAGGAACTAACCAGGAGGAATCGCAATGGGTAATAACCTCAACTTCGAGGATACAGACACTATTTTAACTGAGGATCGCCTATTTCCCCCACCCAGCGATGTCGTAGAAAACGCCAACATTACCGCTTATATGCGCTCCAAGGGCTTCAATGACTACGAATCTTTCTATCAGTGGTCACTGGAGAACCGTTTCGAGTTCTGGGAAGACATGGCTAAAGAACTGCACTGGTTCGAGCCATGGACGAAGACCTTTGAATGGACGGAGAAGCCCTTCTTCAAGTGGTTCACCGGCAGCAAATTCAATATCGTCTACAACTGCCTGGATCGCCACCTGGAGAGCGAGACGCGCCACAAGGTTGCCTTCTACTGGGAGGGTGACGATGGCTCCAACCGCACGCTGACCTACGAGCAGCTCTATGTCCTGACCAATCGCATGGCCAAAGCCCTGCAAAACCTGGGCATCCAGAAAGGCGATCGCGTCGCTATCTACATGCCTGCTATCCCCGAACAAGTTGCCGCCCTTCTGGCGGTCGCGCGCCTGGGCGCGGTCCATACCGTCATCTTCGGTGGCTTTGCCGCCAACGCCCTGCGTGAGCGTATCAATGACGCGGGAGCCAAGGTCGTGATTACGGCGGACGGCAATTATCGCGGCGGCAAACATATCCAGCTCAAGAAGATCACTGACGAGGCCCTGGAAGAGACGCCAACCGTGGAGAAGGTGCTTGTTGTACGTCGCCTGGACAGCGAGATCAACATGCAGGAGGGGCGCGACTTCTACCTTGATGAGCTCTTTAAAGAGATTCCCGAAGACACAGTTGTGCCTTGCGAGCCCATGGATAGCGAAGACCTGCTCTATATCCTCTATACCAGCGGCAGCACTGGCAAACCCAAGGGCGTTGTGCATGTCCAGGCTGGCTATGCCGTGGGCACCTACACCACAACGAAGTTTGTCTTCGATATGAAGCCCGAGGATGTCTACTGGTGCTCGGCCGACATCGGCTGGGTCACGGGACATAGCTATATCGTGTATGGCCCCTTGATGAATGGCGCGACCAGCGTCCTCTTCGAGGGCACTCCCTCCTATCCCGCCCCCGATCGCTGGTGGAGCATCATCGAGAAGTTCAAGGTCAGCATCTTCTACTCCTCGCCCACCGGTATCCGTGGTCTGATGCGCTTTGGCGAAGAGTGGCCCGCGAAGCATGATCTCTCCAGTCTGCGCGTTCTCGGCTCCGTGGGTGAACCCATCAATCCCGAGGCCTGGATGTGGTACCGTCGCAATATTGGTCGCGACGAACTCCCCATCATGGATACATGGTGGCAGACCGAGACCGGCGCGATCCTGATCAGTCCAACCGTCATCCTACCGCTCAAGCCCGGTAGCGCTTCGCGTCCATTCCCCACCATCGAGGCCGATATCGTGGACAAAAACGGCAAGGCGGTCGGAGAGAACAAAGGCGGCTTCCTGATCGTGCGCCATCCCTGGCCCTCGCAGATGCGTACTATCTATCGCGATCCCGCACGCTACCAGACCTACTGGGATACCATTCCCGATGTCTACTTCGCTGGCGATGCCGCGACAAAAGACCAGGATGGTTACTTCCGCGTCCAGGGCCGCGTTGATGACGTCATCAAGGTCAGCGGACACCGCCTGGGCTCTATGGAGATCGAGTCCAGCCTGGTCAGCCATCCCGCGGTAGCCGAGGCTGCCGCTATTGGCAAGCCAGACGAGGTCAAGGGTGAGCACGTTAAGGTCTTTGTCATCCTCAAGGATGGCCATGAGGCCTCCGACGAGATGGAGAAGACACTGAAGCTCCATGTGCGCACCAACGTTGGTCCCCTGGCCGTACCTGACGAGCTCGAATTTGTGCCGAGCCTGCCCAAAACCCGCTCGGGTAAGATTATGCGCCGCGTCATTCGCGCCCGCGAGCTCGGCGAGCCGGTCGGTGATACCAGCACCCTCGACGCATAATGATTTATTAAAAATAAGTTGATAGTGAGGTGCCCTATGCAGCCTAAGGCTGCATAGGGCACCTCACTATCAACTTATTTTTAATGTCGTCTCTCATGCTGTCTAGGCTCGAAAACCCCTGCTATTTCCCCTTCTAATCTTGACCGTACATCAAAGCTAGGTTATAGTAGAACACAACTCAGTCTATATGCTAAGAAGAGAAGATATTCCTTTTAGGCCCCCACACGCATCTTCTTTTCTGGGATGGTTGGAGGGGGTTCGCGAGGTTTGGCACGTTCCTCTGTAAAAACGCCTCCCTGTTAAGGGTGAAAACACGAAAGGAAAGCGCGGCGACAGAGCCTTTTCCATCTATCCAGGAGGCTCGCATGTCGCCCGCCAGGTGAGTGAGGCAGAGCCATATGCCCGAAGTACAGCAAAAACAAGATCTTCATGCCTATTTGACCACGCTAATTAAGCGTGCGGCGGCTGCATACATTGAACGTGAGGGAATCGCTTACGACGCCGAACAGCTTCCTATCGACCTGCGCTTCTCAGCCCAATCCAGCTTTGGCGACTACTCTATTCCCGTCATGCCCTGGGTCAAGAATAAGCTCGGTCGCCCCCCTCTGCAAATCGCGGAGGCACTGGCGACTTATATCAATGGGCTGCACGTTCCTGAGCTTGAGAATGTCAACGCGACCAAGCCCGGCTTTGTGAATTTCCGCTTAAACCGCGCGGGTGTGGGCCGCAGCATTATCGAGCGTGTGCTCGAAGAGGGTCCCGACTTTGGTCAGAGCCAGGTCGGGCTTAATCAACGCATCATCGTTGAACATACCGCGATCAACACCAATAAGGCCGCGCACGTCGGCCACCTGCGTAACTCCTGCCTGGGCGATACCGTCGTGCGTATGCTCCGCTCACAGGGCTACCATGTCGAGGCTGAGAACTATATCGACGACTCGGGCGTCCAGGTCGCGGATGTGGTAGTTGGCATGCTGCTCCTGCAAAAGGGCGAGTTACAACTGGCCGAAGGCAATGAGCAGCTTCCCGACGAGTCGTTTGACTACTATTGCTCACGCATCTATGTGGCCGTGAACAGGCTCTATGAGCAGAAGGAGTCGGAGCAGGGTATCGCCGCGATTCAGTTACGCCGCCAGGTGCTACACTCCATTGAACATGGCGATGAACCAGAGGCTGGCCCCGATTATCCTGCGATGGCCGCTGATCTCTCACACCAGATCGTGCAAGCCCATCTTAAGACCATGGGACGCCTCAACATCTCCTATGATCTCCTGACCTGGGAGTCAGCGATTTTGCAGGCCGGACTCTGGCAGCATACCTTCGACTTCTTGCGCAAGCATAACTTGCTCGAAAAGCCTGAGGCTGGCCCCGCCGCTGGCTGCTGGATTCTCCCCTTTGGGGACGGCGAGAGCGATGGTGAGCGCATGAGCGATAAGATCCTGGTGCGTAGCGATGGGACCGCGACCTACACCGCCAAGGATATCGCCAACCAGCTCTGGAAGTTTGGCATTACCGACGATCCCGAGTTCAACGTTCAGTTCCACTTCGTGCCCTGGGGTACCCAGCATGATGGGCGCCAACTCTGGACCATGCGCACGCCTAAGGATGCCTTCAAACCTGAGCAGGAGGGCGATCCCAAACGCTTTGGCCATGCCCAGCGCGTGGTCAACGTCATCGATGTGCGCCAGTCCTACCCGCAGCAGGTTGTATACGAAAGCCTGCGCCGCTTAGGTTACACCGAGCAAGCCGAGAACTCAAAACACCTGGGCTACGAGGTCGTCACGCTTTCGGCCGCGACCGCCGCCAGCCTGGGCATCGATACCTCCGATGGCCGCGATTTCTACGCCATGTCGGGACGCAAAGGCATCGAGATCAAGGCCGATGACCTGATCACCACAGCGGAACAGCGCATGCGCGAGGTTCGCCGCCAGGATGAACGCCCCGAGATCGATGAGAAGACGGCATCTGTGCTGGCAGCGTCGGCGATTCGCTACTTCATGATTCGCTTCAACCTGCAACAGATCATCGCCCTGGATATAGACGAGGTGCTCCGCCCCAATGGCGATACCGGCGTCTACCTCCAGTACTCCTATGCGCGCTCAAACAGCATCTTGCGCCGTTTGCAGGCCTCTGGCTATACTATTCCTACCAGGCTGAATGGTCTACCAGAACAGCTTGAGCAGAGCGAGTGGGAACTGTTGCGGCACATTGATGCCTACCCACGCCGCCTGGCGGAGGCAGCTGAGCAGATGTCGGCTTCGGCACTAGCCACATATGCCTACGACTTGGCAGCTCATATCAGCGATTTCTACGAACATACGCCTCCAATCGTGAAAGAAGAGAACGAACAGATGAAGGCCTTCCGCGCCCTGCTCGTTCAAGCCACGGTTCAAACAATGAATAATGTCCTGCGCATTCTAGGCTTTGAACCCCTGGAGCGCATCTAGACACCACTGCGGAGAGTTACCGTGAAACGTTCTGTTTTATGGTCCCATCTCGGTCAGCCCGGTCTTGAGCACCTCTTCCTCCATGCTCGTGAAGAGGAGGTGCTCGCCGATGGGCAGGCCATTACCATGGAACAAGGGATGCCCTTACGCGCCCATTATGTTGTCCGTTGTAACTCCGACTGGCAAGTCACCCAGTTTGATATCGATATTCTGGGACGCTTGCAGGCTGACCTCCACTTGTGCGCCGATGGGAAAGGAAACTGGTTCTTTGCAGAAGGAGAACCCATCCCAGACCTGGCAGGCTGCATCGATATCGACATCTCCATCTCCCCTTTTACCAATACGTTGCCCATTCGTCGTCTGCAACTGGCAGTCGATGAGTCAAAGGAAATTCTGGTAGCGTATGTCGCCTTGCCTGACATGCAGGTCACACCCATCCGCCAGCGCTACACTTGTTTGAGCAATCTTCCAGGCGAGCGCGTCTACCGCTATGAGTCACTGGATAGCGAGTTCAGCACCGAGATCACGGTTGATGATGACGGCCTCGTCATTAACTATCCACATCTCTTTGAGCAACTCACCGTCCGCTAATCGAGATCACCAATCAGACGTCTTTTATTCATGAGCGTAGCAAGTATCGCATGGACCATTCAGAACATCATGCGACACTCACTACGCTCACGCAGCATTCTCTACAAAATTTTGTGGCAAGTGTGGCAACCTCCACGTTGCCTTTGAGGGATCAAAAAATGCAAGGCGAGACAACAAACTTTCCCAATGAGATGCATACCATCGAAGACTTCCAGGCCTTTCACCGTTGGCTGGACGCCCAGAAAGGCTTCGCGACTGACATCTTCTTAAACATGACGATGTTAAGTGGAGAGATTGGCGAAGTCGCGCAGGTACTGAAGCAGGTCTATTTCATGATCGATCCTGCCCACACGGATCAAGAAGTAAAAACACTTGAGGAGGCCCTGACTATCCATCGTGAAAATCTGGGCCAGGAGCTAGCCGATTGCCTGGCCTACATCTTTAAGCTAGCCAACTATACCGGCGTCGATCTACAACAGGCCTACCTGGAGAAAATGGCCAAGAATCTGCATCGTACCTGGAAGTATAAAGCAGAAAAAGAAGCATGAGGGAATGGGCATGATTTGTGGG
This sequence comes from Ktedonobacter robiniae, assembly GCF_016587375.1. Lineage (GTDB taxonomy): Bacteria > Chloroflexota > Ktedonobacteria > Ktedonobacterales > Ktedonobacteraceae > Ktedonobacter > Ktedonobacter robiniae. Next base: position 4,362,970 of record NZ_BNJG01000001.1, on the reverse strand, counting down.
CGAATGCCCACAAATCATGCCCATTCCCTCATGCTTGGAAGCGCCGCACGCGCTCCCGGTCAGGCGTCAGAGCCGAAACAACTAACCCTGCTTCTGGCGTGCGGCGTTGATCTGATCGCGTGCGCGCCGGGCCTCTGCCGCCGCGGCCTGGGCGAAGTCCTCGCCCTCGCTAGCGTAGAGGATGGCACGCGAGGAAGAGATAATCGCAAGCTCACCCTGCGCATCCACACCCACCTGGACCGCCGCCTCCAGGTCGCCTCCCTGGGCACCAATCCCCGGAATCAGGATCGGCATCTGGGGACAGATAGTGCGAATCTGGCGCAGTTCCTCGGGATAGGTCGCCCCAACCACCAGCCCGCAGTTGCCCGCAGTATTCCAGGACTGCACGCGCTGGGCGACAACCTCATAGAGGGGGCGTAGCGTCCCGCTCTCATCCTGCACGCGCAAATCCTGCATGTCGCGCGCTCCTGGATTGGAGGTGCGACACAGCAGGAGCGTACCCTTGTCGCGATACTCCAGGAAGGGAGCCACGCTATCATAGCCCATATAGGGATTGACCGTCACGGCATCGCAGCCATAGGTCTCAAAAAAGGTTTTCGCATATGCACGCGCGGTATTGCCGATATCGCCGCGCTTGGCATCCGCGATCACGGGAATATGCGCAGGTACAGCCTGAACTACTTCCTGGAACGCCTGGAGGCCCGCCGGCCCCAGGACCTCGAAGAAGGCCAGGTTCGGCTTAAAGGCGCACGCATATGGGGCCGTCGCTGCGATAATATCCTGACAGAAACGCACAATTGCACTCATCACCGGCTCCTGGCGTAGCGAAGCAGGCAGGCGTCCAGGATCGGGATCCAGTCCAACACAGAGCAGGCTTTCCTGTCGACGCGAGGCGGCGAGAAGTTTCTCGGCAAAGTTCATCTGTATGTCCCCTTTTATGAAATAACCTGATCGGCGAATACTATTATAGGGTCCATGCTTGCATAGACTTGCTCCTACGAGATCCGCACCCTCAGCGCTTGAAATCCAAGCCAGCTTGGACCCTACAACTTCTGTGCGTCGGCGGCTTGCTGTTTGGCCAGGAAGGCACGCCCTTTCCCCAGTTCGGTGTTGACCGGAACCCCGTCGCGGCAGAAGGGGCACTCCTCGGCGGTATAGGTTTGCAGCGGGAGTTCGACTAGCGCATGAATGGGAACGCCTCCAACCTGTTCAGGTCCCACATTGCCACGATTGCACAGCACGCTCAAGCCGATCACGTTACCGCCATAGCGGCGCACCGCCTCAATCGTCTGGCGCGCCGAGCCGCCCGTGGTCAAAATATCCTCTACCACCAGGACATTGCTGCCCTTAACAAACTTGTCGTAGCCACGGCCAAAGAAAAATTGTTTATCTACGCCATCGGAACCCTTCTCCGCGAAGACCGCCCGGGTCTCGCCCGAGAGCTTGCGCCTCGTCAAATGATAGGCCGTCCACTGCGAGAGAATTACTGCGCCAATGACGGGACCCACCACCACGTCGATCTGCTCAGGATCATAGGGCTGTCCCATACGCTCGCAGAGCGACGAAATCAGCTCTGGTCTTAAATAGAGCGCATCTTTATTCAGATACACCGAACTATGGCGCCCCGAACTATAGACAAAATGACTATTTGTGATGATCGCGCCTGCCTGCTCAAAGAGTTCCATCAATGTTGCATCACTACTCATGGGATTCCACCTTCTAGTTCTTGCTCTTACTACTCTACGCCCACAATAAATATTGCATTCACGGCACGCTTCTGTGCTCAGGGAAAGGGAGTAGAGACTGTGTGATAACACACACAATCGCTACTCCCCATCATCTACGGCTATGAGACTCTCTCAGGCTAGAATACTAGCTCTGAGTCACAGCCTCATCAACCGTGTACTCATTCCAGGACTTGATCGGAATCGTCTCCAACTGCTTCTGCGTAATAGCTCGCGCGAAGAGACGCGCCTGCTTGACCTTTGTAAAGAGTGGGATATTATGATCGATCGCGTGGCGACGCATCGCGTAGTCATCGTCGATATCCTTCATGATATGGCGATCCACGATGTTGATGGCCAGGTCGATCTTGTTCTCCCGGAAGTAGGTCAGAACACTGGGCTCTTGCTGCTCATGTAACTTGTAGAGCCTGGTTGCCTCGATGCCGTTGGTATGCAAGAAGGCTGTGGTCTTCTCTGTCGCGTACAGGGGAATGCCCAGGGTCGCGAACAGGCGCGCACTTTCGAGGAACTTGGCCTTCTTGTCGTCACCACCCAGGCTGATAAAGATGCCCTTCTGCGGCACACGACCGCCAGTGGCAATGATCGCCTTCAGGTAGGCCTCCTCCAGGTCGTCACCAAAGCAGGCCACCTCGCCAGTGGAAGCCATCTCGACGCGCAGAATGGGGTCTGCCCCGGTCAAGCGCGAGAAAGAGAACTGCGGCGCCTTCACCGCGACAAAGGACGGGCGCGGCATGCTAACGTCAGGAATAGATTCCTGGAAGAGAGCGTCGATGAACAGCTCAATCATGTTGACACCGGTCACCTTCGAGATGAAGGGGAAGGTGCGCGAGGCACGCAGATTGGCCTCGATGACGTAGACCTCGTTATCCTTGGCCAGGAACTGGATGTTAAAGGGACCCGTGATCTGTAAGGCTTTGGCAATGGCGCGCCCAACCTTCTCGATACGTGCTTTGGTCTCCTCATTGATCGTTTGTGGTGGCAACACGATGGTTGCATCGCCAGAGTGCACGCCCGCGTTCTCAACATGCTCAGAGATGACGAAGGCTTTGACCTCGCCCCGCTGCGCGACGGCGTCCAGCTCAATCTCCTTGACCTTCTGGAAGAACCTGCTCACAGTCACAGGATACTCACGCGAGACGGCCGCGGCCTCGCCTACATAGCGCTCCAGCTGCTCCTGATTATAGCAGACGTTCATGGCGCTGCCCGAGAGCACGTAGGAGGGGCGAACCAGGACGGGATAGCCAACGCGCTCCACAAAGGAACGGAGCTCTTCGAGGCTGCTGAATGATGCCCACTCCGGCTGGCGAATCCCCAGTGTGTCCAGCAGGTATGAAAACTTGTTGCGGTTCTCAGCCCCATCGATATTCTCGGCGCTGGTGCCCAGAATCGAGAAGCCGTAGCGATGTAGCGCCTGTACGCGGTTGTTTGGCGTCTGTCCGCCCACTGAGACAATGATGCCATGGGGCGACTCAAACTCGCAGATGTCAGCGATACGCTCGAAGGTTAGTTCTTCAAAGTAGAGGCGATCCGAGGTATCATAGTCGGTCGAGACAGTCTCGGGATTACAGTTAATCACGATGGATTGTTTCTGGTACTTCTTAAGCGCATCGACGGCGCTTACCGAGGTCCAGTCAAACTCGACCGAGGAGCCGATGCGGTAGGGGCCAGATCCCAGCACCGCGACACCATTCTGGCCCAGAGCCTGAATGTCATTATGCTGCGCATTGTAGGTCATGTAGAGATAGTTTGTCTCCGAAGGGAACTCGCCCGCCAGGGTATCAATCTGGAGAATTGCAGGTACAATACCGTACTGCTTACGCAGCTCACGAATCTCCAGCCCTGCCTTACCAACCATCTGCCCAATGCGCTTATCTGAGATACCCAGTTGCTTCAGGCGGCGCAGCATCTCTGCGGAGAGATCATGCGTCTGGCGCAGGCTCTCCTCATGCGAGAGAATGTTCCAGATGCGCGTCAGGAACCAATGGTCGATGCCAGTGATATCGTGGATCTGCTCAATGGAGTAGCCATGGCGCATGGCGAACGGCAAGGCAAACATGCGTTTATGCGTGGGCTGGTGCAGGAACTGCTGGAGCACCTCTTCCGTCGAGGTATAGCCGGCGAAAGGTTGCTCTGCGGTCGCGCCCTCCAGCTCCAGGTCCAGCATACGAATGGCCTTCTGATAGGCCTCTTCAAAGGTGCGCCCAATACCCATGACCTCGCCTACCGACTTCATGCCAGTGCCGATGGTCCAACTAACACCCTTGAACTTCTCCAGGTCCCAGCGTGGAATTTTGACTACTACATAGTCCAGGCTCGGCTCAAAACAGGCCTGGGTGACGCCTGTGACTTTGTTCGTCAACTCGGTAAGGGAGTAACCCAGCGCCAGTTTCGCTGCAACATAAGCCAGAGGATACCCAGTCGCCTTACTCGCCAGGGCGGAGCTGCGCGAGAGGCGCGCATTGACCTCGATTACGTAGTACTGCGAGGTTTGGGGATCTAGGGCGTACTGTACATTGCACTCACCCACGATGCCCAGGCTACGCACAATCTTGATCGCCGCCGCACGCAGCGTATGATACTCGCTGTTCGTCAGCGTCTGGCTGGGAGCGATAACCACCGACTCGCCGGTATGGATGCCCAACGGGTCCATGTTCTCCATATTACAGACGGTGATGCAGTTATCAAAGGCGTCGCGCACGACTTCGTACTCGACTTCTTTAAAGTGATGCAGATACTGCTCAACCAGGACCTGGGGCGCAAACGCCAGCGCGCCATCCACAATCTGGCGCAGTTCGTCTTCGCTATGCGCGATACCAGATCCCTGTCCACCCAGAGCATACCCGGCACGGACCATCAGTGGGAAGCCAAGTTCATGCCCGATGCGCAAGGCCTCGTCCAGCGTCTCAGCGACGTGGCTCTGGGGCGTGGAAATATTGATCGAGCGGAGATGTTGCGCGAACTCCTCGCGATCCTCGGTCAGGATAATCGCCGAGACCGGTGTACCCAGGATCTGCACCCCGTATTTCTCCAGCACACCGTTCTGGTGGAGCGCGATACCACAGTTGAGCGCGGTCTGGCCGCCAAAGGAGAGCAGAATGCCATCGGGGCGTTCTTTTTCAATGATTTTTTCGACAAAGAATGGCGTCACGGGCAGGAAATACACCTGGTCAGCCATTTGCTTCGAGGTCTGAATGGTTGCGATATTTGGGTTGATGAGGACCGTTGAGATGCCTTCCTCTTGAAGAGCTTTGAGGGCCTGAGAGCCGGAGTAGTCAAACTCTCCGGCCTGCCCAATCTTGAGCGCACCCGCTCCCAACACCAACACTTTCTTTAGCGACTTCACTTAGATCAATGCCCCCTTTGCCTCGTATACCTTCTCCAGGAAGAGATCAAACAGCCACTCGGTATCCATGGGTCCCGGTGTAGACTCGGGATGGAATTGGACCGAGAAGAACGGAAGTGAGCGATGGCGCATGCCTTCATTGGTATTATCATTCGCGTTGATAAACCAGGGTTCAAACCCTTCTGGAACCGTGCCTACCGCGAACCCATGATTCTGCGTTGTGATGTAGCAGCGCTTCTCACCAGCAAGTAGGCAGGGCTGATTCTGACTGCGATGGCCAAACTTCAGCTTGTAGGTATCGCCGCCCGCGGCCAAGGCCAGCAACTGGTGTCCCAGACAGATACCCATAATTGGAATTTCGTGCTCCATCGCGGCGCGCAGCGTCTGAATAGTTTTCTCAGCCATTTTGGGATCGCCCGGACCATTGGAGACCAGGATGCCATCAAAGTCGAAGGGCCTGTCGTCCGCGAAGAGATCGTAATCCCAGGGCACCTCTACTACGCGTACACCTCGCGCCACCAGGCTGCGGATGATATTGTGCTTGGCGCCACAATCAATAAGGGCGATAGTGGTTTCGCCTGAGCCATGCTCACGCACCTCGCTGGTAGAGACACGCGCGACCAGGTTATCGACATAGGGATTATGAAAAGGAATATCCTCATCAAAGATAATTGTTGCCAGCATCGTGCCATGCTTACGAATATGTTGGGTCAGCAGGCGGGTGTCCTTGATCTCCAGCGCGGGAATCTTCTCACGTTTCAGCCAGGTGCTCAAATCCATGGTGCTCTCGAAGTGAGAGGGCGTCGGGATATAATTTGAGACAATCAGCCCGGCCGCGTGGATACGATCACCCTCCCAGCGCTCGGCATTGGGCACGCCATAATTGCCAATAATTGGATATGTCATTGTGAGGATCTCGCCTGTGTACGAGGGATCGGTCAGGGCTTCTGGATAGCCCACCATTCCAGTACAGAAAACCACCTCACCGGCGGTCGCCTGCTCGTAGCCAAAGGAGAGGCCCTCGAAACGCGTTCCATCTTCTAATAACAAGACGCCTTTACGAGTCGTTGCCGAAAACGCCAAACTCTCCTCCACAACATCTTTTAGTAGCTTATTAGCAGTGTCAATTTGCAGCATCATTGGGTATCCTTCCAGAATCTGTGTAACTAGTAAGAGTCCCCACGCTTAAGCGCGGCCCAGAACGAGGGCCAGCAGCGCCATGCGGGTATACAAGCCATTACGAACCTGCGAACGTAGATACACAGCTCTGTGATCTTTATCGACCTCTGTGTCGATTGTACCAATGCGCGGCAGGGGATCCATCAGGATCATCTCCTGGCTGGCATATTCTGCGAGCAAGGCAGGGGTAACCGTAAAACGTTGTGCGACCATTTCATTATATTCCGTCAGCGAGTCAAAGCGCTCTTTTTGAATACGCGTCCAGTACCAGTACTGGCAATCCCTAGGGATATCTCTCTCGCTCGTGATTTCATGGATAGTAATATTACGGGAGCGGAACATGTTTAGATCTTCGCGATTGAGACGCAGCTTCTCGGGAGAGAGCAGATAGACTGTATTATTCTCGAAGAGCGAAAGACCACGCATCAGGGAGTGTATCGTCCGACTGTTCAGCGCATCACCTGCCATAACGCCTGTCAAATTATCCAGGCGGCCGAAGCGCTCATAGAGTGTATAGAGGTCCAGCACCGTCTGTGTAGGATGCTCGTTGTTGCCATCGCCAGCATTAAGGACCGGGACAAACTCAGCGCTTTCCGCGGCCCGCAACGCGGCACCCGGGCGGGGATGACGCAGCACAATAGCATCTGAGTAGGCTTCAAACACACGGATCGTATCCTCAAAGGTCTCCCCTTTGTTGACCGAGGAGACCGTCTCAGGATTCTGGATCTCTAGCGTCTGCCCACCCAGGCGCTTCACCGCAGCTGCGAACGACCCGAAGGTACGACTCGAAGGCTCGAAGAAGAGCAGCGAGACAAGCTGACCCGCGAGCAACTGGCATGGCTCTTTGCCAAGCACAAGCTGCTTCATATGACCCGCCAGGGCAAAGATCCGGCGCACATCATCGGCACTGAACTGATCAAACGAGACAATGTCCTTGCCCTTGAAATCTCCATTGATCATCGCTAACGTGTCATATGTCTTCTCAACAGCAATCTGGCTCATAGATCCCCCTAATAGCTAATGTATGCAGACGTTGTACGCTTCGCGTGTTAAAACACAACCGGTTGATAGGTCATCATTGAAACCTTCTCCGATCGCCAGCCCGGTAAGATGGTCTTCGCCTGGCTCCTCCCCTTCTCTCCCCGTAACTTATCTCGTCAGGTTGTATTTCTGGGCAAAAAAAATTCCTCACCTCCAAATGAAAGGAGAGAGGAGATAATAGAAAATTTTCCAATGGCGGAATCGACTTCCCAATGGAAATACCAATACCCGGCTACTGTCGCCGTTTGCATTGCTCTCCCTAGTATGTTTGAAGCCATGACGATACCGCACCTTTTCAGTGTAAATGTTTTTGGGAACTGGTCTCAAATTGCTAGAAGTATACCTTCTGATTTTGCAAAAGTCAAGGGAAATAAAGGCTTTTTTTGCCTGCCTCCTGAGACCAGGGATTAGATCTGGCACCCCCACGCCAATGCAATGCTCTTCTCCTCACTATGTTCTAATCGACACCCCCTCTCTCTTCTTCAATAAGTAGGAGGAGGTGGTGTGCCTAAGTAGCGGTACTCAGGCACACCACCTCCTCCTACCAGAAATAGTGCGGCCCGGTGGTCGCCATCGGCAGACCACCGGGCCATAATATCTCTTTCAAAGCGAGCGCCATAGGCGCGAAAAGTCAAGTGAGGAGAAAGTTAGGCAACAGTCACCACAGTCACATCAAAAATGATGGTGGCATTCGCCGGGATAGGGTCACTCCCTTGTGCACCATATGCCAGGGCCGGGGGAATAATCAGGCGGCGCGTACCACCAGCCTTCATCCCAATCAAGCCCTCGTTCCAGCCCTGAATGACCTGGGCTTGTCCAACGTTTTGCAGGTTGAAGAGTTCGCCCTTGCGATCATAGGAGCTGTCAAACTTTTTGCCATCCTTTTGCAGCCAGCCCGTATACTCTACATTGACGGTGCTTCCCTTGGTCACTTCTTTCCCGTCGCCCGTCTTTACATCGATATATTGCAATCCATCAGGAAGCTTCACAATTTTGCTGTCATCCGCGGGAGGAGGTGTGCTTGGACCCGCGCTTGGCGTAGGAGAGCCACCCGTCGCAGTCATAACGGCGTTTGCAACACCTGTTGCGGTCGCGTGTACACTGGCGGTGCTTTTAGCATTCGCGGTTGCCGTCGCGTTCTTATTGGCGGTCGCGACCAACTGGTTATTGTATTGCTGATATTGCAAGACACCAAAAATACCAATGACAATCAACGCAACCGCTACAATCGCGGAGGTCCAGATCCGAATACGGCGCCGACGGCGCTCCTTGCGATACAAACGCTCTTGCTGGCGCTGGCCAGGGCGGCCCGATGTTGGATTGTTTTCACGACGTATAGTCTGCGACATAGCACATTCTCTCCTCGTATTGTGTAGAATAATTGCAGGTTGAGGTTACCATTATTTCTTCTATCTGACAAGAGGGAAACACAAGAAAGTACTTATTGATATGAAATTTCACTCCCTCTGGCTCTACCATATTTTTTACCTCTACTAACTCTACAATTCATAGCCCCCTTTTCCGAAGTATGCTATAATTAAAAACCACACCCATCAAGTTGTCAGGCTTTGGTATCATTAGTACTGCGAACACCTTTTTTAACCTAGCGATACAGGCACACTCATTTTCATCATGACAACAAACGAACAAGAAGAGCTAGCACAGCTCACCACAACTGAATACATTCCCCACGTTCCAGCGCAGGGATATATCCGCTATCCCACCATCTACAAAGACTATATCGTCTTTGTGACTGAGGATGATCTCTGGCTCGTCTCCAGTGAAGGAGGCCGGGCCGAGCGCCTCACCGCGGGACAGGGGCGCGTGAGCCATCCCCATTTCTCGCCAGACGGCAACTGGTTAGCCTTCGTTGGACGTGAAGAGGGGCCGGGCGAGGTCTACGTCATGCCTGCGCTCGGTGGTCCCGCGCGTCGCCTTACCTTCGATGGAGGCACCTGCACTGTCCTTGGCTGGACGCCCGATGGGGGCGCGATTCTCTACGCAAGCAGCACCGGCCAGTTCACGGCAAAATATACCGTCATCTACGCGATCAGCCCAGCTGGCGGCCCGCCCCAGCAACTACCGGTTGGCATGGCTAACGCCATTTCCTACGGCCCGGAGGGGGGAGTTGTTATTGGGCGCAATATCGAGGAACCTGCCTACTGGAAACGCTATCGAGGCGGGACCGTAGGCCACCTATGGTGCGATACTACAGGTAGCGGCACCTTTCAACGCCTGCTCAATATTCATGGCAACGTCGCCGATCCCTGCTGGGTCGGAAAGCGCATCTACTTCATCTCTGATCATGAAGGGGTAGGCAACATCTACTCATGCACGCCCCTGGGCGAGGAGCTTACGCGCCACACCTTTTTCGACACCTTCTACGCCCGTCACCTCTCCACCGATGGCGAGCGCCTGGTCTTGCAATCGGCCGCCGATCTCTACGTCTTTGATCCAGCGACTAATCAGGTACGCCAGCTCACCGTGACCCTACCAAGTCAGCGCACACAGCTTAGCCGCAAATTTGTGTCCGCCGACCAGTATATCGATACATTCGCGCTCCACCCCCAGGGGCATGCACTCGCACTTACCACGCGTGGGAAGGCCTTCTGCCTCAGCAATTGGGAGGGAGCATCCATCCAGTATGGTATCCAGGATGGCGTGCGCTATCGCTTTCTTGAGTGGCTCAATGACGGCTGGCGGCTCGTCGCCATCTGCGATTCCCCTGGACGCGAAACCCTCGTGATTATCGATCCGGCAAGCGATAATGAATACAAGCTCCTGCCCGATATCGAGTTTGGGCGCGTGATTGAGCTTACAGTCTGCCCGGTCGAGAATATTGTGGCTATCACTAATCATCGGCAAGAATTGATTGTAGTTGACCTGGCATCAGGGCAACATGGAGTCCTCGACCATAGTGAATATGGCCGCATCTATGACCTGGCCTGGTCGCCAGATGGACGCTGGCTGGCCTATAGCTTTGCCTGCAGTGCCCAGAAACGCGCCATTAAGCTGGGTAACCTTGAAACAGGCGAGACACATTTCGCGACCGAACCTATCCTGGCGGATGTTAGCCCAGCCTTTGATCCCGAAGGGCGCTACCTCTACTTCCTGGGCTATCGCGTCTTTAATCCCATCTCGGATAACTTACAGTTTGAGTGGAGCTTTCCACGTGGGGTCCAGCCCTACGCCGTCCCTTTGCGCAAAGATATTCGCTCTCCCTTTGTGACCGAGACCCGACTCACACAAGACCTGCGCCGCCGCCCAGGCTTTGTGCCTGAAGTTGCCCCCGCCGCCAGCGACGACAATAACGGAACCGAACCACAATCAGCTCCGACTACACAGCCTCCTAACACTTCCAATCGCGTGTATATCGACCTGGATGGTATCACCCATCGCGCCGTGGCCTTCCCCACGGGCGAGGCACGCTATTCAGGTATTCTCGCGATGCGGGGACGCGTGCTCTTCCTGGTCCATCCGCTTACCGGCGCGCTCTCCGAGGGCAGAGTCGCGGCTGGATTGAGAGCTTTGATATCGAGACCCAACGCCTGGAACGTACCTTCGATAATGTCAATGAAGCCATGCTTTCCCGCGATCACAATACGCTCATCTATCGCTCGCGCGCCCGCCTGCGCGTGCTACGCAATGCGGAGAAACCACGCTCGGATAGCGATTTTCCCGGACGTGAAACTGGCTGGATCGATCTGGGCCGCATCAAGGTCTCAGTGCTCCCTGCCGCTGAGTGGAGACAGATGTTTGCCGAAGCCTGGCGTCTCCAACGCGAGCAGTTCTGGACCGAAGATATGTCGGGCGTGGACTGGGAGAGCATCTACCAGCGCTACGCTCCGCTGATCGAACGCGTGGGGTCACGCTCAGAGCTTTCTGACCTCATTCATGAGCTACAGGGCGAGCTGGGGACCTCTCACGCCTTTGAATATGGTGGCGAATACCGGCGCGGTCAATACTACCGCCAGGGATCGCTCGGCGTCGATTGGAGCTATGATCCCACGACTGAGCGCTATCGCATCGGGCGCATCATCGTGGGCGATCCTTCCGATGAAGATGCGACCTCACCACTCAGTGAGCCAGGTCTTGGTGTTGCCGTTGGAGACGCGATCATCGCGGTCAATGGACAACGCGTCGGGCCACGCCTGAGTCCCCAAGAACTACTCGTCAATCAGTCCGGCAACGCGGTCAACCTGATTATTGAACCCGCCGAAGGCAATACCAGGCGTGTTGTGACGGTGAATGCCATCTCACTTGCGACTGAGAGCGCGGCCCGCTATCGCGACTGGGTGGACAGAAATCGGCGCGTGGTCTATGAGAAATCACACGGGCTGGTCGGCTATATCCATGTACCCAACATGGGCCCACAGGGCTTCGCTGAGTTCCACCGCGGCTTTCTGGCCGAATATGACTATCCTGCCCTGATTATCGATGTGCGCTGGAATGGCGGCGGCAACGTCTCCAGCCTGCTCCTGGAAAAGCTCTCGCGCCGCCGTATTGGCTATAAGTTCTCACGCTGGGGCAAGCCAATGCCCTACCCGAAGGAGTCACCACGCGGCCCCATGGTCTCTTTGACCAATGAGCACGCCGGCTCCGATGGGGACATTTTTAGCCATAGCTTCAAGCTCCTGCAACTGGGTCCCCTGATCGGGACACGTACCTGGGGCGGAGTTGTAGGCTATACGCTCAATCACCAGCTCGTCGACGGCACCACCACAACACAGCCCGAGTTTGCCAACTGGTTCGCCGATGTCGGCTGGGATATTGAGAACTATGGCACCGAACCCGATATCGAGGTGGATATCGCACCTCAAGACTATATGAATGACACCGATCCCCAACTGGAGAGGGCCATTATCGAGGCCGTGCGCCTGGCACACGAGGCCAAGACGCTAGAACCTACGCCAGGGAAACGCCCCTATCGTGGCTGGGTCAACAAGCCCGATGAGAGCGGTACCGATATCGAAAGCGCCTCCCAATAAGCAAGAAAGAGCGAGAGGCGCGGCAGACATGCCGCGCCTCTCGCTCTTTCTTGCTTATTATCACGCGTTACGCCGATATACACACGCTCCCTGTACCCATGTCTGTGCAATGACCTCAGAGGATGCGCCAAAGAAGAGCGTATCCAGCAAGTCCTCCTCGCTCCAGCCACGCATCTGCCGATGTTCCAGGTCAATAGCCACAAAGTCAGCCGCCTGGTCGGGAGCGATCTCGCCAGCCTGTATTGCCAGGGCGGCGGCCCCACGTCGCGTGCCATAGTCCAGCAAGAGCGGGCCGGGAGCCGCAAGCTCATCCGCGACTAGCACGCGCCGGCGCTGATAACGCATGCGCGCGCTATATTCGGCCCAGCGCAGCTCCTCTAGAGGGTCCAGGCGCGTGTTACTATCCGAACCAATGGTAAGGGGAATCTCGCGCGCACGCAGGTCTTCATAGGGGGCGATTCCATCCCCCAGGTCGCCCTCGGTCGTTGGGCAGACACAGACCGTGCTGCCATACTGGGCCAGGATATCAAGCTCGTGCTCGGTGGCATGGGTGGCATGAACGATCGTCGTTCGAGGTGAGAGGGCTTCGTAGCGTTCTAAAAGCTCGATTGGGCGACAGCCATGTGCAGTACGACATTGCTCGATCTCAGCCACCTGCTCGTCAGCATGTACATGTAACGGCAGGCTATGCTCACGACTATACGCAGCAATGGCGTGAAACCACTCCCCCGGCACGGCCCGGACCGAGTGGGGCGCAACCCCGACCTGGTATCCCTGCTGACGCAGCGCTTCAACGCGCGCCAAGTACTGTTCTACCGTAGCGTCGCAGAAGCGCCGTTGCCCCGCCTCCAATGCCTGCTGAAAGCCGCCGCGTGCATAGGCGGTCATTAAGAGTACCACGCGCAGCCCTGTGTCTTTTCCTGCTTGTAGGATTGCTTCAGACATGGCATTCGGGCGATCGTAGGGCCTGCCATCAACCTGGTGATGCACATAGTGGAACTCGCCGACGCTGGTATAGCCCGCCGCCAGCATCTCGCTGTATGTCTGGCGCGCCTCCTCATAGAGAAGTTCCGGCGTCAGGCGCTGGGCCTCGGCATACATGGCACGCCTCCAGGTCCAAAACGTATCCTGCCGGGAGAGTGGGCGATGCGTATGGCCACGCAACTGGCGCTGAAATACATGGCTATGCACATTCACAAAACCGGGCAGGAGAAGCATCTGGGGTAGCAGCTCGATCTGCTCATGTGCGACCGCCTGTGAACTATCAATAATTCCCGTGATCAAACCAGCATCATCAATGGCGATGAGCTTATTTTTCTGCAACCCCTCATGGGTATAGACATAGGCTGGCGCCAGGTATTTCATCACGTTGGCATTCCTCAATTCGCATAGGTCTTGGTGCAATGTTCTAGCAGTAATCATGGCAGGAGACGCTAGCTGCTAGCGCTCACTAAGCGACGATTCCCGCCTGTCCCATTCTACCATGCGTGGCGAGACCAGGGGACCGGCATCTCCAATCAAATGAAATGCCGCCCAGAAGTAGGGATGCGCCCGGTAGGGACGCTCTGAGGCGCGCATTTGCGTGATAAAATCGCGCTGAGCCTGTGCCAGGGCACTTACCTTGCGCTCACCACGCAAGAGCACCCGATAAAAGAGTTCCATCAGTTCGGCGCTGCTGGCATCCTCAACCTTCCAGAAGGTGGGCAGGAGCGAGGCGGCGCCCGCATACAGAAAGCCACGCCCCAACCCGATGACTTCGTCAACACCCCCAATCACGGCGCGGCCAGTCTCACAGGCGCTAAGCACCACAAGCGAGCAGGAGGAGAGATCGAGGTTGAAGGCCTCAATCGTGCTCAACTGGCGATCAGCCAGGCGAATAGAGGAGAAATTGGGTGCGTCCAGGCGGAAGAGGCCATGCGCGGCGATATGCACCAGGGGACTCTTAGCTCCACGCTGCTGCAAGAGCGTCGTGGTCGCCTGCTCATGTACCGCTGGCCGGGTCCCCAACAATTGTGCAACGACCTCGGCCTCATGCACAGCCTGCGGAAGCCAGCCGTTCTCTGAGAAGCCCAGCACCATGGCCCTGGTAAGGGCCTCAGAGCGCACCTGTGTGTTCAGCCCCCGCTGTCGACAGACATCCCAGAGCGAGACCGAGGGGAGGTATGATACCTCAACGCGCTCCACGACAAAGCGCTCGTCGTCCAGGAGGGCGTGAAAGGGGAGATAATGCAACATGCCGTAGGGCACCACCACGAGGTGACGACAGGCATGAAGCGCCCCCTCTACGGGGCGTAAGAGGATATCATAGAGCCGCTGCAACAGGCCCAGGCAATTCTCTTGCAACTCCTCGCACACACTCGCCTGCTCTGGTGTGCCCACAGTGCGAGCCACCAGGTCAAAGTTGGTGCGTAACAATGCCAGGAGGCGCTCCAGGCGCGTGACGGCACCCAGAAGGCACCTGACGACAATCCCTTCGCGGGTGAGGCAAAAAATGTAGAGATCCTGCCCCGCCAGGTAGTATTCCAGGATCAGCGTTTGCGAAAGTATTTTTGGTCCCAACTGCGTGACGAGCGAGTTCGTCCACTGCTTTTGCGGCTGCGCGATAACATCGCTCATCGAGCGCAACTGCACCTGTTCGAGCAGGTGCTCAATGCGCCGCTCGCGTTGCAGCATTTCTTTACGAGCCTGGGCAGGATCGATGCTCTGTATGCGACGTATTGCGGTATCACTAAGATTAACATCGCCCTCGGTACCATAGACAATCGAGCTATACCAGGCCTGCTCTTCGCGTAAGCGCTCCAGGTCTTCGAGCTGCCTCCCACTCAGGCGGTCCCTTGCGGTAAACTTGATATCAATGTTGTTGCGCAAGTAATCACCCAGGGCGCGCGACTTGGCCTTCTCAACATACGTCAGTGCTCTAGGGACATCTCGCCCCTGCAAGGCCAGCAGCATCGCACGCCTATAGAGCTCGCCCTTCCCCTCCAAAAAGCTTACGCGCTCCTCCAGCACCAGGCGACTCTGCACTTCGTCAATCCCCTGAATGGCGCGATCATAGTATTGCATGGCCTGGTCGATAGCACCATGTAGCTCAGCCAGGTGTCCCAGGAGATCATAGCAGAGATACTGGAGTTCCAGCATCTCCTGAGCCATGGCGATATCCAGGGCATAATGGCTTAAACGTTCGGCCGTGTCGAGTTGGCGCTCGGCCTCGGCGATATAGGCCTGCAATAACATCGACCACGCCAGGTTAGGCAAATCCTCTTGATCCGCGAAGACGTCCGCGACATACTCCACCTCGCGCAGACTCTTTTCCAGCTCTCCATTGGCGTAATAGAGATCAGCCCGGCGCAAACGCGCCATGGCCGACAGGCGTACAAAGCCACCCTCAGCCAGCAAATCACTTGCTTCGCGCAGCAACTCGTCGGCCTCATGGTGGCGCCGCATCAGGATCGCGGCACTGGCCTGGCGCATCAAGGCTCGCGCCAGGTTATCGCGTTGCGCCGAAGTGGCGCGAAAAAAGGCCACGACCTCGGCCGCCAGTTCGTAGGCTTCGCGAGAACGGTTTAAGCGCAACAAGCAGACGCACATCTGGTGTGTGGCTTCGGCCCGCGATTCGAGCATCTGGTGGCGCTCAAAGGTCTCCCGGCACTGGTTGTAGAGCAGCAATGCCTGGCTATAGTGGCCCTGGGACGCGTAAATCTCGGCGATGTTGAGATCCTCACGTGCAAGCGAGATCTCCTCGCTCGGGCCGTAGCGCTCAAAGGTCTCCCGTGCCTGCTTGTGCATCTCGACAGCCTCGCGAAAGCGACCTTGAGCGGCCAGGGCCAGGGCTTTATTACCACGCGCGCGCGCGATATACAGCTCAACATCCTCGTTACACATTTGATAGGTTTCAATCGCGCGGTCAAATGCGCGCAGGGCTGCGTCATACTGGCCCAGCTCAAAGTTGATAATGGCGGCATTCACATCTATCTGACCCGCCCGCACCAGCTTGCCATGCCGCACAAAGATATCACGCGCCGCGGCTACATCACGAAGCGCCTCCGTCATGCGGTTGAGATGTAGGCAAGCATTAATACGCCCGATGCGCGTCCGCGCCCAGCTCACCTCGTCGCCCAACGCGAGAAAATCCTCTCCCGCCGCATCGAGAAAAGGCAATGCTTCTTGATCGCGCTCCATACGGCGCAGTGCATCGCCACGCGCCCACAGACCTAGCGCGTGGTAATAACTATCTTTGGTAAGGTCGCCTATGAGCAGGAGGTAGCCAGAGAGCCGAAACGAGAGCTCAACGTTACTGTTCCAATAACGATCCGCTTCACGTTTCAGGCGATGGACCAGCGTATTGAGTTCCGCGGCTGTGAGATGAGGAACGTAGAGATGTAGTAATTTCGGCCCTTGCTCTTCGCTCGCCTTCAGCAGTGTCGCAGCAAGTTCCTGAGCAGTCATAGCTTGTATTTTTACACAATCCTTTGGTAGAAGTCGCTCTTCTGCCACCAACTACATATACATATACATACTTCCTGGCCCTCCCAGCCTCCTCCTGATGCTTATACTTACAAACGTTCTAGAGGCCCCAAAAACCACCCAAAAGGAATCACAATCAACAGGAGCCATCTTCGACTCCTGCTTTTATGGCGCCTCTCTAGATCTCTCAAACCCAAAAAACGGCTCACACCCATCGACCAGGCGCTCTAACCATCCTCGTCCAGGGCAACGGCGACCTCTTCAATGATCACACAGGTTTCCGGAAAACGCAGCTCTAGTGTATAGGTATTAGGGATAAGTGCGGTAAAGATAAAGTTGCCCAGGTCGTCAATATGTTGCGTATACGAGCTCTTCCCATCGCGTGCAAGTAATACAACTGGCGTTCCCTGTAAGGTTGGCAATGTCGCTCCCTTGCGCGTCACAAACCCTACCAGTTGCGCACCACCACTCTCCTGACTCCCCCGCTCAAGCTGAAGCGAAATGCTGATATCTTCAGCGATATAGCGGCGCGGCCAGGCAGAGGCGGTTCCACGAACACTGTAGAGCGCGGGCTGCATGGGAACCAACGTAGCTACTAGGCGCCGCACACCCGCCTGTACAGGCTCGAGCAGGCGCTCAAGTACTGAGTGTTGCTCCTCCTCTGCTGAGGTGCGATGATTGCCCACAATGGCTGGGACCACCACCGGGTTGGTAAATAGATCCTCGCGCGCCATGAAGGCAGAGAGCGTCTCTACTTCCGCGGAACACAACACACATGCGCTCAGATGGGTCTTGATCAGCGCCTCGTCCTCAGCACTACATAGTCCCAGTTGATATTCACCTAACATCTGGTTAGAAGGGCAATCCCAGCGATAGAGCTTCTGCATTAAGACATGCTCCAGGCGTTGATAGGCCCCAAAGCGCTGCGCGCAACTCGCGCAGCGCTCCATATGGTCTTTCACCGCTGGTCTTACCTTCTCGCCCGCAAGGTATGCGATTATCTCCTCATCACGAATCGCACCCGGTTCATAACACTCCATGAGTGCCCCCTCGATCCCTCTAAGATTTTTCCAGGCGCCACTCCTAGCTGGCGAATGGCGCTATGCTCATGCTGCAACCAATACGACATTCGTGAACGCTCAGAGCGACCAGGCTACGAGTAACGCTTCTCTATCTATTCTTCTTCTCCGAAAACCCTGAGCGCGCTTGTCCCCAAATGGGGAAAGCGCTAGACACGCCAGTGAAGGCTTGTCCCCCGAATGGGGATGGGTTTCGGAATAAGATCTTCTCGGCAGATTAAGAAATGCCACATTTTGGACCGCCACTTCCAAAGCAGGATAGGCTCGACGGTCATAAACTCTCCCTTGTTCTTTATAAGTAAACGAAGCACGCCGCCTTTTTAGCGCGTTTCCTCTTTATTTCCCTGCTCCCTTGCCTCTATCACCAGATTCACTTTTCCAGGCGCTATTGCCGGAAGAGATTGCGCAAACGCCGATTACGCCGTAAGCGCTCCAGTACATTGCGCTTTATGCGGTACACATCATCGACGGTGGGAAAGAGGTGACGATACTGCACGCAAATTTCGCCCGGCTTCATCCCCTGCACATATGCCAGGTACAATAAGACCCGTTCGTCCTCACCGTTCAACTCTTCCTGGATAATCGCCCAGAGACGCTGCGCTGACAACTGAGCAACGACATCATCGGCTGGATCACTGCCTGATGGCTCATGCTCCACCGCCTCAAGCGTCTCCTCGTACTGTCGAGCCTGGCGCGCGCGTACCTCGTCGGCGACCACGCTATGTACACACATTTTTAGATATTTTAATACAGACGCCAAAGAATCAAAGTTACCGATTTTGGCTGGTGTCAGTGCCTGAGAGAATTTGGCAAAAGCCGCGTTCACCAGGGACGCTCCTCCTTCTTGCCCAAGCAGTTGCACCGCGCTTTGATGCTGTGTCACCCATGTCAGTACCAGCGGCGCATATTGCTGATATATGTGCTGCCAGGCGGCCTCATCGCGCCTGATAATCGCACGCCGAAACAATTCAAGGCAAAAGCGGTCATTCGAGGTACTCTGTTTAAGAAATTTTGTTGTTTCCTCAGCGCAACAGCGCGCAAGGTCTCCAACTGCTAGTTGCTCCGGTGGTTGGGCGCTGTCACCCACTCCTCTCTTCTCCGGGTCCTGACGAGAAAATTGGGAGAGGTTTAGAGACTCCATCAACAATGCCCCCTACTTCCAATCTATGAAACAATTTCCCCAACACGTTAAGACAGCAATTCTGGGCTTTAAGGTCGTGCCTCGTGCTCTACTCTTGCAGCACGAACTCACAGCACTGGTTTTGTTTATTATCGCATGTTTCACTGACAAAGTGCTAGTTCCTTCGAGCCAGGACAGAGCTATTTAATCCTCGAAAATATGGGGTCCTGCGCGCCTACGGTGCTCAGGGGTAAGGCATGTGTGTGGAAAACGGCTTTGCCGTTTTCCACACACATGCCTTACCCGAGGCTCGCGTAGCGAGTCGAGCCAAGAAGCAGAAGAGAATAAATAGCCCTGGAGCCAGGATGCTAAGAATAGATAACTTCACAAAAACGCCAATAGATATGTGTAAAAATCGCTAATTGAATTCGTTTATATCAGGTAAGACATGATGCGTAACCAGAGAAAGCGACTCTTCAGGCAGAATGAATAGGAGTTTCGGCTACTCCCGCGGGGGGGTTTTCAATTTGTGCACATTTTGTGATATGCTTGGTATGCCCACATAAGAGAACGAAGACTTAGAGCCTCTCTTGCTCTTTTTGCAGGATTAAAGCTCTCTTGTATCTCTTGTGCAACCTGATCAACCAATGGATGTTTGAATATGACCCCACGACGCGGAACACATACCGACAACCTAAATAACGTTATTCAAGTCATTCAATTAGGCCGCAAGACAGGACTTCTCACCGTACAAAAAGAGTCTGGCCCCGCCTCGGAGGAAGGCGAAATAACCTTTTTCCGAGGGCAGATCTCGCAGGCCCGTCTAGGCCATCTACGCGATCAACAGGCCATCAGCCTATTTGCTACCTGGAAATCCTGTTTTTTTACGTTTGTCCCTTTCGACACCGATCGCGCAACTGGGCCTCAAACAACCGTTACCAATCCATCTCTGCCAGCGCTGAGGCAGCTTTCACCAAATCAAGCACCGCCTTCTTATGCTAGTGGTAGTGGCCTACTACCGCCTTATACTGGTGGTAGCGGGCCGCTACCCAGGTACGCCCCCCCACAAGCGGGCAGCTTGTGCCTCAACGCATTCATGAGATGAACGATAGTCTTCGGCTCATCGAACAGTCTGGCCTATCGCGCAATCATCGACGTCTTCTCCTTCTCATCGATGGAAATCGAAATAGCGCCGAACTTGCACGTTTGATGGGTCGTTCACAAGACGAAACACAACAACTCATTCGCGATCTTGAATATATTGGGATCGTTCGTTAGATTCTTAACTATTGGAGCCAACACTCTCGTAGCATTAGTTCCAATTAGTAAGGGACTTTTATTCTTAAGGATTAGAATGCGCTATGCCTGGATCAAATTACAACAATAGGCAACGTCGCCTCATCTCATTGCCTCTACGTATCTCGCTAGGATTGGTGCTCGCCACGATTCTTCCGCTTGTCATCACCTTATTTGTAATCGAATGGCGTACCCAACCGATTCTATCAGATCAGGCTAATAAAGCCATGCAGAGCGATGCCCAAACACGTGTCCAACTGATCGATACCTATTTCAAGGAGCGTGTGCTCGACGCAAAAACCATCACCCAGGTTCCCACCGTCCAACAATATCTCCTCACACCACCCACCGATCCAACCTATGCGGATCAAACCAAGCACACCATCTTCGCGTTGGCTGCTGGTATGTATCGCGATCCAAACTACACTACCTGGCAGTTGTATGATCGTCAGGGCAAACTTCGCCTGGCCTATCCTACAACACAAAAACCAGCCCTTCACGGAAACATCCTCGTTCCACAACGCTACCAGGACACGGTATTTACTAATCAAACCATCATTTCAACGGTTTACTATAATCCAGATCAGCAAAAAGCTACAGTAGATATTTACTCGCCAGTCGCGGCTCTCACTCCAGAAGGCAAACCAACCAATACACTCATTGGCTTCATTCGCGTCACCCTGGACCTGGATTATATCTGGGGTATTGTAAAGGGTGATACGCAAAATGGAAAAAATAGCTACGCCTTTATCCTGAATGAAGATGGCGTGCGCATCGCAGATACCGAGCAAAATCGTATCTTTAAAGCTGTACAGGACCTACCGTCAGACGTACAACAACAAGTCAGTGATGAGCAGCGCTACGGTCCTAACGGTATTCCAGTGAAAAAAGATGCAACGCTCGCCCAACACCTGAAAGATACGAAATCGCCAGTTTCTTATCAAACGCAACCTGCCGAGCAAAATGAGAGCTATCAGATCGTACAAGCCAACGTTGGCAATGTCCCCTGGAAATACTATGTGCTCAGCCCACTCAGCACGGTCAATGCAGTCGCACAACAGCAGCTTGAAGTGACGCTACTTGTGGCCCTCATCATGTCCGGTCTTGTCGCTATCATTGGTCTTGTGGCTGGCCGCAGCCTGACCCGGCCGATCCTGCAAGCGGTCAATGCCCTGCGTGATAGCAGCGATGCCCTGAACAGCCTGGCATCGCGTCAGCGTGATGCCTCGACCGAGCAGATGTGGGTGGTTGAGTCTTCACAGATCGGCCTGCAATCCGTTCAGTACTACACCGAGGCCATTAACTCAGCCGCGGCCCAGCTCGCAGCAGTGGGCAAAAACCTTGGCCAGAATATAAACCAGCTTGATAGACAGAAGCTCCTGCAAGCTGTCGAGCATGTGCAAAATGGGGCCAAGTATATCGAGAATGCCGCGCAGTATCAGAACGAGAGCAATAAAAAGCTAGCAACCGCGCTCAAAGTTACTAACCAGGTGACCGAGCAGCTTGCTTCTGGCGCCACCTCGGCAACCGATGCTGCAGCCCAGCTGGAAGAGGTTGTCGATCAGCTTCGCGCAGTAGTGGGGTAAGAGATAGTATGGTGCATCATGGCAACCTCAGGTTGCCATGATGCACCATACTATCTAAGTGGTATGTATTGAACGACTTTATTCGCCGTAGGGTACCCAGATGTTCTTCACCTGGACTGAGGCTCGCAAGAACTCTTCGCCCTCGCCCTGGATGGGGTCCAGCCAGTCCCGCTGCCGCCCATAGTTGACCCAGGTACGCTTCATGTTGCTCGCCGAACCCTCCTCTACCATCTTTGCACCTCTGGCAGAACCAAAGTACCAGAGTGCATCGACATCCTCATGCTCGGCCAGAACTTTGGCTAATCCCTCGCGCTCGCCTGTCACAATATTGACGACCCCGGCGGGCAGATCCGATGTCTCAAAGATCTGATAGCAGTCCGTAGCGCTAAGAGGCGCCGTTGGTGAGGGAATGGCAACTACTGTATTCCCCATGGCAATCACTGGCGCCACCAGCGAGATGAAGCCCAGTAAAGGGTATTCGTCGGGTGCCACGACGCCTATAACCCCGATAGGTTCGTGCATCGCCAGCGTCACGCCACGCATGGGCGGGCGGTGAATCACTCCTTCAAACTTATCCGTCCAGGCCGCGTAGCTAAACAGGCGTGAGAGCGTGGTATGCACCTCTTGCAGCGCCTCTTTTCGCCCCCGACCCGTTTGCTGCATAATGCGCCGCGCGAACTCTTCTTCGCGTACAGCCAGGTTCTCGGCGATATAGTACAGGATTTGCGCCCGGTTGTGAGGAGTAGCGTTCGCCCATTTACTCGCGGCATGCGCCGCCTCTACAGCGTTACGAATATCCTTGCGATTTCCCTCACCAACTTCCCCAAGCGGCTTGCCATCAGCGCCCTTGACGCTCAGGCTATACCCCGAGTCTGGACGCACCTGCTTGCCACCGATAAACAGCTTGGGCGTGCGATCAATGGCGGGAAGAGCGAACTCCGCCTCTTCTGATGTATTCGCGACTTCCTCGTTTTCGGTGACACCTTGTGGCCTGGTGCGCGGAGATTTCTCGGGAACCTGGCTTGCCTCCCAACTGGGATGCACATACTCATACAGGCCCTCTTTACCACCCTCACGACCATAGCCGCTCTCCCGATAGCCGCCAAAGCCACTGGAGGCATCGAAGACGTTGGTGCAGTTGATCCAGACGCTTCCAGCCTGAATTTTTGGCGCGGTATCCAGGGCCAGGTTGATATTATCGCTCCAGATGCTTGCTGCCAGGCCATAGCGTGTGTTATTAGCTAGCTGGGCCGCCTCAGCAGGCGTACGGAAGGTCATGGCAACCAGGACCGGGCCGAAGATCTCGACCTGGGCAATGCTGGAAGCTGGAGAGACATTGGTGAAGAGCGTGGGCGGGAAGAACGAGCCTTCGTTTGGACAAGCCCAGGAGGGCTGCCATTTCTCGGCTCCCTCGGCCTCGCCCTGCGCGACCAGGCGCTCGATCTCCTGCAACTGCGAAGGCGAGACAATCGCGCCAATATCGATACCCTTGTCCAGCGGATCACCCACACGCAGCCTTTCCATACGTGCGCGTAGCTTATTAAGCAGGCGCTCTGCGACGTTCTCCTGCACCAGCAGGCGCGATCCCGCGCAACAGACCTGGCCCTGGTTAAACCAGATGGCGTCTACCACGCCCTCGACGACGCTATCCAGGTCAGCGTCATCAAAGACGATAAAGGGGGATTTTCCACCCAGTTCAAGCGATAGCTTCTTCCCCGAGCCAGCCGTCGAGCGGCGGATGCTGCGCCCCACCTCGGTTGAACCCGTAAAGGCAATTTTGTTGACGTCAGGATGCTTCACCAGTGCATCGCCTACCTGCGACGCCTCGCCAGTGACAATATTAATCACGCCCGCCGGCAGACCAGCCTCCTGCACGATCTCAGCGAACTTGAGGGCCGTCAGAGGAGTATAGCGCGCTGGCTTTAAGACCACCGTATTGCCCATAGCAATGGCTGGAGCAATCTTCCAGGCCAGCATTAAGAGAGGAAAGTTCCAGGGAATGATCTGTCCCACAACTCCTACAGGCTCATAACCCGGCAGCTCTCGCTTCATCAACTGCGCCCAGCCAGCGTGATAATAGAAGTGGCGTGCCACCAGAGGGATGTCAATATCGCGCGTCTCGCGGATAGATTTCCCGTTGTCCAGCGACTCCAGGACCGATAGGAAGCGCGCATGCTTCTGAATCTGGCGCGCCAGGGCATACATATAGCGCGCACGTACATGATCTGGGGTCTTGCTCCATGTTTTGAACGCTTTACGCGCCGCGGATACTGCGGCATCCACGTCGGCACTACTGGCGGAGGCAACCTGCACCAAGGCCTTGCCATTGGCAGGGTTCGTGCTCTCCATGTATTGCCCACTTGCTGGCTCGATCCACTGGTTCTCAATAAACAGCCCGAAGCGCTCATGCTCCTTGAGCCAGGTCTGGACAGTGTTGGCAGCCTCTGGCGCGGGACCGTACTCCATTGTCTCAAATAATTCCATTACATTCATGCCTACAACTCCCCCGGATCTAAACCATTGGATTATGGTGCGCCGCCGCGTAGCGTCCGCTCACAAAATGTTCAATCTGTCTCTCGATATCTGAAAGCAGGCCACTGGCTCCAATACGGAAGAGTGAATTGTTTAACCACTCATTGCCCAGTTCCTCTTTCATCAAGATCAGCCAATCCAGCGAGGATTTCGCGCTGCGAATACCGCCCGCCGGCTTAAAGCCAACCTTGTAGCCTGTCTCTTCATGATAATCGCGAATGGCGCGTGTCATGACCAGGCCCACTGGTAGGATGGCGTTCACCGGCTCTTTCCCGGTCGAGGTTTTGATAAAATCAGCCCCTGCCATCATACAGACCAGGCTTGCCATCGCGATGTTACGCAGCGTTGCTAGCTCATGGGTTGCCAGGATGGTCTTCATATGCGCATCTCCACACGCCTCGCGGAAGGCCTTGACCTCGTCATAAAGGGCCTGCCAGTTTCCCGTGAGTACGTGGGCGCGCGAAATGACAATATCGATCTCTTTTGCTCCAGCCTGTACAGAAGCCTGGATCTCGCGCAGCTTCAAGTCAAAGGGATTCTGACCTGCGGGAAAGCCCGTTGATACGGCGGCGACGGGAATATTCGTCCCGGCTAGCGCCTCGACCGCCACGGGTACCAGGTTGTGATAGACGCATACCGCCCCCGTTTGCAGGTGTGGCACACCCAACGCGTCAAGCAGTTCCTGGCGTACAGGTTGCCTGGCCTTGGCGCAGAGCCGCTTGACATTGCCCGGCGTATCATCGCCCGCTAATGTGGTTAGATCAATACAAGTAATCGCCCGCAGAAGCCAGGCTGCCTGCCACTCCTTTTTGACTGAACGCCGTGTGGGAATAGTGACAGCGCGGCGCTCAACGGCGCTACGGTTAACATGTACGCGATGAATCCAATCCAGGTCCAGGGGCATACCTGGATTACGCTCCAGGACCTCATGCGGCACCGGTGCACTAGTCTTCTCTGATTGTATTTTTGACTTTGTCGTAGTCATGCAGAATGTCCTTGCACTAATATCAGCAATTTTAGGCACACATAGAGGAAGTATTTCTTCGAACTTCTCTTTATGTCTACCTAATACAAAATACTTGACATATTCGGCTTTTCCTTGTTATACTCTTCCCGCCAATAGAGGATGGATGTGGGAAGCGATTGTTGTGCTACCAGACTATTCCTTCGATCCGTCTGAGGATCCTGCAATAATTATAACGCCAACAGTACCGGACACAACAGTCCACTATTCTACTCTATTTGGCAACATTCGTACACTCGATGGTGGTAAAGTAGGCCTTTTCGCGGTACAATAGACAGTAAGGCACACATAACGGCTGTCATACGGCTTTCCTGTGCCAGGCGATCAGATATCACACACATAACATTGGTGGATGGTTAGTTGGATCTGGTGGAGGATATGTTATGGTGAATCAAACACTTACCTGCCTGGTCACGTTGCATGGTATTGGCTTTCAACACCCCCCGCAAGGCCAAACACCAGGCTATGCAGACAGACTACATGCCAACTTACGTAGATACCTTGACTCAAACCAGCTCAGCGCAGACCCCCTTTATCGTCCAGACACGCCCTCCAGTTCTCATGGTCCCATCTATGTCCAGAGTTGCTGGCCGGCTGGCAGCCATCGCCGGGAGGCTGGATTAGCACGTTTAGGTGTCTGGGTACGTGATAGCCCGCACCAGATTGATACCTCCCAGGCCCCTTTGAGCAATGGCAAGGGTTCTATTGTACACATCGCGCTTGTCTACTCAGACATCGAAGAGAATAGAGGACACCTGGTTCCCACGCTCAATGCGAGCACGATGCTGCTCTCCTCGCTCTTTAACTACATCTCACCCCTGGGAGTCGCACGCTTTCTCAAAAGAGTTGTTCCTCCCCTCTTCTCCACGCCCAAGGCGCCTCCTCACGCCTCGTTGCTCGGAACCTATCCTTCACTCAGAACCAATAAGGAGCAAACAGGCCGATTCGCAATTCTGCAACAATTGCAAACCGATGTGGCAGCTTATGTCAGTACGAACGAGCAGCGCGAACGCATTCGCAGCTTCGTTCTTGACGCCCTCTTACGCCTGGCCAGTCGCGACGATGTTGGGCGCATCATTCTCAACGCTCATAGCAATGGCACAGTCATTGCCTTCGATGTGCTTCGCCTCCTGCCGCAGTACGCAAGGGAAAAGATTGCTGGCTTGATCACAGCGGGTAGCCCCCTCCGCAAATATGTCACTTTTTTCCGCTGGGGCCGTGACATCGAGTGCGATTTCCCCATAGCGCACTGGCTCAACTTCTGGGACAATCATGATCCTGTCGCCGATCCCCTGGCGCCCCCTCTTTCCTGGCGGAGAGAGACGCCTATTCCTAAGCATGGGGATCACCTCTTTGTCCATATCGACCCCTACACTGGTCATGACCGCACTATGGATATTTATGATATCCAGGTCGATAATCTGCGCTTTAGCTCACCGGGCAGCCTACAAGCCCATAACTATTGGGACAATGAACGCCAGTTTATTCTCCCATTAACCAAACTGCTCCTCACCCCGCTCCTATAGATAGAATTAACAGGGTGTGTGGAATGCGCTGTGACAGCCACAGGCTGTCACAGCGCATTCCACACACCCTGTTAATTCTATCGCCACGCATCGAGCCAGCCTGCCCAGATGGGGAGATGGTCATCAAACGTGCGTAGGAGCTTTAGCGTCATGCTCGTCTCGCGCATACCCAGGTCCCGCTCCTCTTCGCGCTCAACAGATTCTCCCAGTGAGCGCCGCATATTGAAAAGCAACCAGCCCAGCCAGGTTCCCATCAAGCCATGCAACGCGACCTCGCTTTTATCACGAATTGCACCACCCACCTGACGGTAAGCTTCTATAACCGCGTCAAAGCTCTCTTTACGCACATCACCAACAACAAGCCCACTCCAGGAGAGAGCCGCTCCAACCAGTTCAAGCGTCGGATTTATCAGGCCAGCCGCCTCCCAGTCAATGACATAAGGCGTCTGGTCATCCCGCCACAACACGTTTTTCTGGTCCAGGTCGCGATGACTCACGATCTGGTGCCGCCCCAATTGCTGGCCCGCCACCTCATACAAACGACTCCAGGTCAGTAAGCGAGGTAGCATTGAGCGCGCGATGTAGGCCCAATCCAGATTCTGCGAGGCCGCGTGGAAGGTTAGCATATCCCACACCTCCTCGTCAAAGCTCCGCCACTCCTCATCCTCCACACCCAGCATGCTCATCTTCACGCTATGCATCTGCCCAAGCAGGTGCCCCATCTGGCACGCCTGCCCCGGCTCGCTTGCTTCTGAAGCAAGTGCCTTGCCCTCGCACCAGTCATAGACGAGATAGGAGGCTCCCTCTACCTCATAGAGGGGATCGCCCTCCCGTTGGAGTGCAACGATGGCAGGCACCCCATGCCCGTGCATCTCCAGGGCAATACGCTCTGAGGTACGATAAGCCTCCCCAATCCCTGGCTTGCGCATAATGGCAGGATTGAGTTGCTTTACCGCGTATCTCCCACGCATTGTATCCAGGCGCCACATCTGGTGCAATAGTCCACCCTGCACCGCTTGTGGCCGGGTGGACAACTCGCCTAGCTCATAAGCTACACAGAGCATTTGAGCATGATTTCTCTTCATACAATCCTTCTTAAAGACACATTCCACGCGACTTAAGCGAGGAATAGTGCTTTCTGCTGCTGGTGATAGGGCGCAAGCGCAGCATTGGCCTCCACAATGGTCTGCAAGCGCTCAGCCAGTTCAGCTAACTGTTCGCCAGGGAGCGTCAGGATAACTTCCTCTGGCGTCAGTTCGATATATGTACGCGCCCCCACACATCCAAAGCTCAATGAGACCTCCCCAGTCTGCAAAGTACGCGGAATAACTCCACAGGTTGGGCGACCAAAGGCACTCTGTCCCCCCTGGAGCCAGTTGACCTGTCCCATGGCCTCAGCCACCAGCATGGCCTGTTGCGTATTCATGCGACAGAGGACGACATCCGGGTCCAGAGGCAACTGGTCCAGGCGACCATACACAATATACTGGTGCGGCTTCTGCACTGTGGGCAGCGCACTTACTTCGGCCGGCGAGAAATACTTTACGCTGGCCATCGTCTCTACAAGCGCCTGCGCCCGTTCCTGGTCGGAGGCTGGCATCTGAAAACCCATGGTCATCATCCCAATGGGGCACTCCTGGTGATCCTCCGCTCCCGCGTAGAAGACGCCCTGTTCCGCCAGGCGCCAGAAGGTACAGGCAGAGGGGACGCGTTTCGCGACATGGGCGACATCCGTAGGAATTTGTTCGACAAACGCCAATCCGATAGGCTCGTGCAGTAAATGCAGATTCTCTTTCAACTGCTGCACCACTTGATCTTTCAAGATGCAATCCTTTCGCTTCAATCAAGAAACACACCATCAAGCATACGCGAGAGCGAAATGCAGGGTTCACGTTGCCGGAGAGGTAGAGACGTACTCCCCCTCAACCTCTGCTAGTGTATCACATATTCCAGTAACGAAAACCTGCATATAATGGCTTAAACGGTGCTGTTACCTATCTACAACGTTTGCTTCCACATAGCTCTATTGAACTTTATATTTTGAAGCTAGCACTTTGACCCAGTTGCGTTGCTTCTCACTTGGCGCGAACGTGTTTTTCTGCATCCGCTTCGCCATATCATCGATAAAGCGACGTTCCTGCTCGCTAATACGCCCACCGCCACGCGCCTGTGTCTCAAAAAAAGCCTTTACCGTCTGGACCTGGCGCCGCAACTGTGCCAGTTCACCTGTAGACATTCCCGATTTGGCCTCGGCAGTCTGTGTGGCTTCCCAGCGCTTAAAGGCTGCGGTATCGCCATTAAAGACGCCCAATCCTGCCAGTTCATCGGCGCGCTCATTCTGTGCGTGCCCGGCATGCCCACGCACCCATTCAAAGGTAGGCGGCTGCTTGCGATAGCTGAGTAGCTGACGATAGATCTGCCAGAGATCCGGGTTGGCCTTCATCTGAAAAATGCCTTGCGCAACCTTAATCGTATACTCGCTATCACTGTAGATCTTCAGCGGCAACGTAGGAGGCGCAATGGAGAGCACCGCCAGCACAGCCGAGATCTCGGCACGATTATTCGTGGTAGTCGGCGCCTTGGGGATATGCCCATAACACTCCAGACACGCAGCCCCCTGGGCCATAATGCCATTGTTACTGTCAACCGCTGCCCACAACAACGCGCTCCAGCCCGCGGGACCACCCGGATTCTTGATACACGCTCCATCAGTAAAAGCCACGATTCCACGCGCATCTAACTTCGGCAAGGCCTTACGCGCATCCAGATCGATGCTGGCCTTGAGAACTGAATCCCATTCGAGTGATTGATTTCCAATATCCATTGTACTCAACTTTTATCCCTTTCCTTAGAGAAAGAACCTGAGCCTATTTTACACTGTTCGGACAGATTTCTCAGCGTCTGCGACGCTTCGCAGAGGTATGGGCTATGGTGGAAAAATGCTGCGGGCATTTTTCCACCATAGCCCATAGAGTGGTTCTTTAAACCGCTCTTGGCACGCCCTACTCTCTCTATACACTGGCAAAATCCAAAAGCGGAAAGGGATGTGTAGTATTTCAAATGCAAATGTTCCTGTTCGCAAGGACAGCAAGCGGCGAGGCCCTTAGTTGGACCTCGCCGCGTTTATTCTACACTATACTATTCAGTTGCCAGGGCTAGATGAGGGCTTTCACCGCTTGCACAATGTGGTGCGCGCTGATGCCAGCCTCTTCCAACAGTTCCGCAGGGGTGCCGGAGCCGGGCATGCTCTGGACCGCCAGTTTCACGACCTGGGGCATGGGGCCATCACGCTGGGTGAAAACCTCGGTCACGGCATCGCCCAGGCCGCCCTCGGGCCAGTGATCTTCAACCGTCACGATCTTATTGCCTGCCTCTTCCGCCGCCGCCAGGATGGTCTCTTCGTCAATTGGCTTGACGGAGTAGGCATCGATGATACGAGCGTGAATATTCTCGCCCTTCAGTTGCTCATAGGCCTTCAAGGCTTCGTGCAGGGTGATACCTGCCGCGACCACGGTCACTTTATCCTGAGCCGACTGCTTAACGACTTTGCTGCCACCAACGGTGAATTTCTCGTCTGGAGCATAGAGAACTGGGGTCTTCTCACGCGTACTACGCAGGTAGACAATGCCATCATGCTTCGCCATCTCTGCGACCAGTTGTGCTGCCTGGTTGGGGTCAGATGGATACAAGACCGTGCTGCCAAAGACGGCGCGCATCATCGCCAGGTCCTCAAGGGCCATCTGCGAAGGTCCATCTTCGCCAATAGAGACACCAGCATGCGAGCCGCACAGGCGGATGTTCGCCCGCGAGATAGCCCCCATGCGGATAAAGTCATAGGCACGCGAGAAGAAGGCCGCAAAGGTTGAAGCAAAGGGGATATAGTGCCGCACCTGCATGCCAATCGCGGTCGCCACCAGTTGCTGCTCCGCGATGAACTGCTCAAAGAAGCGCTCTGGGAAGGCCTTGGCGAACTCTTGCGCATAGGTAGAGTTGCTGACCTCACCATCCATAGCCACTACATGTCCATCGGCGTCACCAAGCGCCTTCAGGGCGTCGCCATAGGCCTTACGCGTCGCCTCGGAAGATCCTACTTCGTAGCGCGGCAGGTCGACAGCTTTGGCCGGGGGAATGGAGGCGGGCTGGAGGTTCTCGGGCTTCTGTACTGAGAAGGTCATGCTCCGCGCTGGACGATGTAGTTCTTGCAAGGCCTCATCTTCTTTATCCTTGGGAACGGGCTTGCCATGCCAGCCCTCCTTGTTCTCAAGAAAGGAGACGCCCTTGCCCTTCTTGGTTTTGGCGATGATCATCGTAGGCCTGCCTTCGGTCTGAAGCGCCTCGGCATAGGCCTGGTTGATCTGCTCATAGTCGTGGCCATCAATTTCGATGGCATGCCAGCCAAAAGCCTGCGCACGGGCCGCGTAGGCCGCTGTATTCCAGCCCAGCTCGGTCTCACCACGCTGGCCCAGACGATTGCAGTCCAGAATAGCAATCAGGTGATCCGTCTTATAGAAGCCAGCCTTGTCGCAGGCTTCCCAGATAGAGCCTTCGGCCATTTCACTATCGCCAAGCACCACCCAGACATGGTAGGGTAACTTATCCAGGTACTTACCCGCCATCGCCACGCCAACGCCAATCGGCAAACCCTGCCCAAGCGAGCCAGTCGCGACGTCGACATACGGCAGAGCGGGGGTGGGATGCCCCTCCAGGCGACTACCAAACTTACGCAGCGTCATCAATTCTGCGTCATCAATCGCGCCTGCCGCCTTATACATCGAGTAGAGCAAGGGCGCGGCATGCCCCTTGGAGAAGATCAGGTGATCATTGTTGGGATGTTTTGGATTGTCAAAGTCATACCGCAAATAGCTGATCATCAACACGGCCATCAGATCAGCCGCTGACATGGAAGAGGTGGGATGCCCCGAACCAGCAGTCGTCGTGCAACGGATACTGTCCACACGTAATTGCTGAGCGAGGTTTGTCCACTGCTGAATCTGCGGTTGCGTTTGCGTCGTTGTCATACAAGCTCCTCGTCATATCTATGCGAAACTACTTTCAATACGTTGACGCGCTCGGCTCCCCTGTGTATTGTAGGAGATGAAGTTCCAGAAGGGCAAGCTGATGCTTGCACAGACGGCATTTGCCATCTATATCTAGCATACCGACTGGACGAACGTTCTACGAGACGGGAATCAACCCCTTACCACATCGATAAACGCTGGATTAATCCAGATATCGCGTAAGGGGTTCCGTCTTTATCACGCTTGAAACCAGGATAGAGAGACAGCAGGCAGCAGACCTGAACTCGCTCAAGAGAAACGGCTATGAGATCACAGTCCCCGCAAAAGACTCGCCATTGAGCGCCTTCTCAACATTCGACAGATTGTTGGCTTTCATATACATCACACGCAAACTCAGTTCTGAGGCCAGCTTGGAGGCAATGGGGTCAAAAGGAGCGCTCGCGCCAGGAACCCAGGTATCACCTATCATGGAGCGATAATCTCTCCAGGAGATCTCTTCAATGGGTTTGGCTTCGGAATTCTGGCGTGGATCACTATCGTAAATATAATCTGTATTGCTCAGTTTAAGGATGGAGGCGATGTTGTAATCCTGAGCTAACACAGTCGCGACATAATCTGTCGACCAGCCAGGCTTCCACCCGGCGGCGATGACGATAGGCTTGTCTGGCTTAAGAATCAGGCTATAGTCCTTGATGATGGCGGGATGCGCCAGATCTTTAAAGACCGTGCGAAAGAGTTGCGCGTTCAGGCGCGTGGCATGTACACCCAGCCAATCCAGGTCCTCATTATCAAGCGCGTGACCAGTAATGACCGCACCAGCGTCGCGATAGTTGCGCGCTAGCTTTCCCCCACCCACAAAGATAAAAAAGCGTCGCTGATATTCCTGCACCTGCTTGCGAATAAACAAGTTAAACTCTTTTAAGAACTCGACGTTGACGCCGCCATTGGGAACAATCATTGAACCACCCAACTTGATAACGTGTGCTTCTTTATATTCAGGTGCCATGTGTAATTTTCCTCTGCATACTTCTTCTCCGAAAACCCTGAGCGCGCGTGTCCCCAAATGGGGGAAGCGCTAGACACGCAAGTGGCGCTGCGCCCCCGAATGGGGGTTGGGGTTCGGAATAAGATCATACTTCTTTGTGCGTATTCACTGGGTCATACGCCGCGGTGATTATATCACAAAAACTATGCCCACTGGCATAGCACGTGGGCATAGGGCATTCCATCTTGAGTATAGGTGAGGCAGCCAAGTTTGGGAGGGCCAGGCAGCACAAAATCAAATCTTTCTACCCCGGCCATCAATTCCTATAAGCGTGGATCGACTGGCTCGCTCTCCAGGGCCAGAACCCCAAAGACGCATTCATGCACGCCCCGCAGCGGCTGCAATTTGACAAAGCGCTCCAGCGCCTCCACGCCAAGGGCGAATTCGCGCAAAGCCATTGAACGCTTAGCTGACAGACCACGTTTCCGCAAACGCTCCAGGTACTCTGGTTCGCTATACTCTGGCCCGTAAATGATACGCAGGTACTCCGGGCCGCGGCTCTTGATCGCGGGCTGCACCAGGCCGTGTTTCCCCTGGGCAATAAAGTTGATTGGTTTGACGACCATACCCTCACCACCACGTCCCGTCAACTCTAACCACCAGTCAATGCCTGTCTGGATGCTAGCCTCATTCGTGAGGTCCACGACCTGGTACGCCGTTGCCAGCAGGACCTGCTCATCCTGCGCGCAAATCTCGGCCAGCGTCTGCATATGCCAGGTATGCTCTCGCTCAAAGTAGGTCCGTCCCTCCGTTGCCAGAAGGTGGAAAGGGGCCAGTTTCAGGTCATCCAGCGAGGTAACGGGCCAGCAATAGCAACGATAGGCATCGACATAACGCCCTGCCAGGCGCTCGCGCTGCTCATAGCGCTTAAGCAGATCCCCAACCTCTACGCCCTGCTCAGCCGCCTGGCGGAGCGAGGAAACAGCATTGCCCAGCGAAGCACGCGAGGCCGCCCCAACCGCCGCGTATTGCTTCAGCAGTAGCGACTGCGCCTTGACAGACCAGGGCATCAACTCACAATCCAGGCAGACCCAGTCAGTCTCAAAGCGCGTCCAGAAGTTGGCACGCTCCAGTGCCGCGCGTAGGCGCTGCAATAGTTCTGCCTCCAGGGATGCATCTTCAAAGAAGCGTCGTCCCGTTCGCGTGTAGCAGATGCCGCTCCCCTCACCAATGACGCCAAAGCGTTGGCGTGCGACCTCTTCGTCTCGACAGACAATCACTACGGCGCGCGACCCCATGTGCTTCTCTTCGCAGATCACACGCTCAATGCCTTCCTCACGATAGTAGGCAAAGGCCTCTCTAGGATGCTCAAGGAAGCCCGGCTCGCGGCTCGTCTCCGCGGGTGACATGGTTGGCGGCAGATATAACAGCCACTTGGGATTGGCAGCGAAACGGCTCATGATCTCCAGGGCCGCGACGGCGTTCTCTTCACGAATAGCCACGGTCTGCTTGAGTCGGGTAGGGATATAGCGCTTCCCTGAGACATCTTCGATATCCAGCAGGTCGTCATGTTGCTGCTGCGCCGAGAGCTTGGACTCCGGCACCTGAAGCGGGCGCACCGGGTCACTATAGGCCTGGAGGGCGGATACCTCCACCAGTTCACGCTCAGGGTAGCGCAACGCAATGAGCTTGCCGCCAAAGACACAACCACCATCGATATTAATGGTGTTGTTCAGCCACTCGGCCTCGGGAACGGGAGTATGCCCATAGACAACGAGGGCCTGGCCGCGATACTCTGCCGCCCAGTTGTAGCGAACGGGGAGACCAAATTCGTCGGTTTCACCGGTCGTCTCGCCATACAGGGCGAACTCACGCACGGCTCGCGAGGTACGCCCATGCATCTCGGCCTTCAGACCTGCGTGCGCCACAACAAGCTTGCCATCGTCGAGCACATAGTGGCTGATCAGGCTATCCAGGAACTTCTTGACTCGCGCGTGAAACTCCGGCGCTTCCTTTTCCATCTGCTCTAGCGTCTCCGCCAGGCCATGCCGCACCTGGACGTTACGCCCATCCAGTTTGCGCCACAACTTGGCATCATGGTTGCCCGGCACACACAGCGCGCTCCCCTGCTCAACCATATCCATGACCAGGCGTAAGACCTCGGGCGTGGCCGGACCACGATCCACCAGGTCGCCAAGAAAGACAACCTTGCGCCCCTCGGGATGCGTGACGTGATAGGTCTTACCCTGCGCACCAACCTCGCTGGTCACCTGGTAGCCTAGCCGCTCCAGGAGCGTCTGTAGCTCCTCAAAGCAGCCATGCACATCGCCGATGATGTCCAAAGGACCATGCTCATCCTTGCGGTTGTTCCAGACACGCTCACACTCGATCTCGACGGACGCCACCTTCTCAGCGGAATCCAGAAAGTAGAGGTGATGAAAACCCTCGCGACGCAGCGAGCCAAACGAGCGACGCATCTCGTTGAGCTGACGGTGCACCACGTGTGGCCCAAACTGCCGGTCTGGACGCTGGCTGTTACGCTCATGACAGAACTTCTCGGGCAGGTTAAAGACGATGCCAACCGCCAGGGCATGGTACGCGCGCGCCAACTCAAAGAGGCGCTTACGATCCTCGGCTCTGACATTCGTTGCATCAATAACCGTCAATTTACCAAGGGCAAGGCGTTTGCCGGCAATATAGTAGAGCACATCAAAGGCGTCGCTCGAGATGGTCTGATCATTCTCGTCATCGGAGACCAGGCCGCGGCAGAAGTCAGATGAGATGGTTTCAGTTGGCTTAAAGTGAGTGTGCGCGAAGGTTGATTTTCCCGAGCCCGACGGCCCAATCAACACCACAAGACAAAACTCTGGAATGGTAATTTTCATTATATATATTGCAACCTCAGGCGGTAAAAGATCGTTTTTCAAAGATGCCCATCTGCGAGATCGCGCCGACCTCGGTCTCCTCGGAGCCAACAGGCTGGAAGCGGACGCTATAGCCAAAACGCTCGGCTACACCCTTACCCCAGGCCTCGAACTCCTGGCGCGTCCATTCAAAACGGTGATCTTTATGGCGGAAGGTACCGGCCTGCCAGGTCTCGAACTTGACGTTATACTCTGCATTGGGCGTGGTGATCACGACCAGGCCGGGTTGAGCATATTCAAAAAGCACGCGCTCGAAGGCGCTCAGGCGCGATATATCCAGGTGCTCAATGACCTCGACGACCGCTGCGGCATCATAGCCCTTCAGGCGCTTGTCGCTATAGGTGAGCGCGCTATGCACCAGGCTGATACGCTCGCGCTGGCGGGGCGCCATATGCTCAAAGTGCAGACGCCGCCGCGCAATGGCAAGCGAACGATACGAGACATCAAGGCCCAGGATATGCTCAAAGGACTTCTCTTTGAGCAGCAGACGCAACAGCTTGCCCTCACCACAACCCAGGTCGAGCACACGTTTGGCGCCACTCTGGCGTATAGTTTCAAAGGCCGCCTGCAAGCGCTGGTCATGGACTGAGACTTTCTTCTCGTCGCTTCCCTCTTGCTCCTCCGTGGTCCCAGCGGCCTCTTCCTCGTCGAGGACCTCTTCTTCTTCCTCAGAAACACTATCCTCGGCAACCAGGCGCGAGAGCGCATCGCGTGTAAGATCACGGCGATGCTTAAGATAGCGATAGGCGATCTGCTCACGCTCAGGATGCGTCTCTAACCAGCCTTTGCCGCGCGTCAGGAGCTTCTCGACCTCGTCATCCCCAATCCAGTAATGCTTGCTGTGATCGAGGACCGGAATCAGCACATAGAGGTGTGATAGGAGGTCGCTCAGGCGCTGCTGCCCCTCCAGGGTCACGGTATAGTAATGGCTCTGGCCCCACTCGCTAAACTGCTCATCAAGCGTATACGGCTCAATGGTCAAGCTATAGCCCAGCGGCTCAAATAAACGCCTGAGCCAACCCTCACCCGCGCGACAAGGAATCACCGAGAGCGTTGCTTTCAGCGGAATAGCCGTCTCTACCAATTCTGGTCGCTGCTTACAGCGCCCATTAAGGGCGGTACCAAAGACTTCGGAGAGCGCGACGCTCAGAAATGAGGAGGCCACATATGGGCGATCATTTACATACTGATCCAGCGATTGCCCCTTATCGCGTCCACGTACCAGTTGCACGGCGTCAATATCCAGCAGCAGCGCGGCGGTACATTGCTCTTCGCTTGCCTCAGGATAAAAGACATGCGCCTTCCCAAATTTGAGGGAGAAAGTCTGCGCGTGTGCGGGATTTTTGTGCAGCAGATATCCTAAATCTGTAGCAGGTTGATGGGTGGTTGTTAGTGTGAGTAGCATAGCACGTCTACATGTTCCAGCCTGTTCAGGCCTTTCTATGCGCACCGTCACGATTCAAGCTACAAACGAGCATATCCGCACGGAGGCATATATCGACAAATTTTGATTATTATACCAGGGGCTGAAACATGGTACAACCGCCTTGACAATGACATGCATCTAATCACACAATAAAAGAAGACAGGCTAGAGCAGAGGGAACACGTTTCATGGACTCTCTATCCAGGCATGGGCCAAAACGCCCACACTCAATCGTCAAACACTTCTGCCGCCAGTGTCAATGTTTGCACGCCCAGATAGCAGGCGCGATAACCGGCGACCTGGCATATGAGGAGCGCTCCGCCCTGGCGCTCCGCCTTCTGCTGCGCCTGGCAACACTCTATTTTCTGCAAAAGGCGGACTTCCTGGAGGCAGATCCCGATTATATGCGCCACAGCCTGGAGCAGCACCAGGAGCACCATGATGAGTCAGATACCTATTACTCGCAGTATTTCCTCCCGCTGCTGGCAG
The DNA here is from genome assembly GCF_016587375.1 of Ktedonobacter robiniae. GTDB lineage: Bacteria > Chloroflexota > Ktedonobacteria > Ktedonobacterales > Ktedonobacteraceae > Ktedonobacter > Ktedonobacter robiniae. The sequence continues at coordinate 4,325,206 of NZ_BNJG01000001.1, read as the reverse complement.
CACTTCTTGATGAGCCATCACAAGACGCGCGGTTTCATGCCCTTCCCCATCTTCCTCTCCCACTCTTTCGCCTTTCTCCCCTGGAATATACAGACAGGCCTGCTAGCTTGCCTGATAGCGCCTTCCAGGCTGCCTACGGTCTCTTTGACACCTATACATGGCAGATTGCCAGGCAACCGTCCGACACACAAAGCCTCACGCCTGTTGCGCTGTCCTGCCTGTACGAGCAGCACCTCAACCAGAAGAAGATGGGGGCCTACTATACCAGCGAGGATATAACCTACTATATGGCCTGCAATACGCTTATCCCTTATCTCTTAGACACTCTCGCAAAACGTATCTCACCTTCCGCTCTTCACGCTATGCTGGCGCTCCCCCTGAGCCACTTCACTCCTTCGCGTTACCTGCCAGCAGCACTCCAGGAGCCAAACTTTCTCCCCCTGGAAACAGCTTTTGAACATACCATGCGCCACACACGCCTCGCACAGTTGAAAGCCCACTTCGAACACGAAGGTATCGCAACGCCCATGGAACTTGTCACCAGTAACCTGGATGCGCGCCAATTTCTGCTGGATGCCCTTACGCTGTGTGAGGATGTTGAGACCCTTCTGGCCTTCTACGATACCCTTGAGCAGATAAGCGTCCTCGATCCTACCTGTGGCTGTGGGGCCTTTCTCTGCACCGCCCTTGATCTCCTCCAGGTACTCTATAGCGCCTGCCTGCAACGCCTATGCTCCTTCACAACCCACCCACGCTGCCAGGAGCTTCGCGCCTCTGTGGCCAGTTCGCCCGGCAGGGACTATTTCGTGCTACACGCCATCCTTACTCATAACCTGTATGGCATTGATCTTTTAGAGGAGGCAACAACTATCTGTCAGCACCAGCTTTTACTGGCACTGCTAGCGTGCGCGCCTCCCTCCGCTCGCCAGCCGCTCTCGCCCAACTTAGAAGAGCATATTTGTTCTGGCGATATCCTCTCTGATACCATGCCCGCCATCTCCTGGCCCACATTCTTTCCTCAGGTTATGGCACGTGGCGGCTTTGATATCGTTCTCGGCAACCCGCCTTACCTGGAGCTACAACGTGCTCCGGCCAGCCTGCTTGATCAACCTCCACGCTCCAGGACGCCGACATATGGAAATCTCTACGCAGAGGTACTCCTACGCGCCTTACAGATCAGCCACGCCGATCAGAGCTATCTTGGTTTGCTTGTCCCCTTGAGTCTCTGTGGCAGTCCACGCTTCGCCTCGCTCCGCGCCCTGTTACGCCAATCCTCCGCCACACTCTGGCTCGCGCATTTTGAGATCTTTCCCTGCCGCCTCTTTGAGGGCGCCTTTCAGCGTCTTACCCTGCTCCTCGCGCGACGCGACACATCAACATCCGCCGCGCGCCAAACTTATAGCACCCGCATCCAGCGCTGGTATGCCTCTGAACGCCCCCAACTCATTGAGCTGATTCACTATACGCCCCTGGATAGCGCGCCAGCCACCACGACCTTTCTGAAGTTGGCCGCGCCTCCTCATGCCCAGATTTTGCATACATTGGCGCGTCTCCTCAACCAGGTGGCGCTTGGCTCACTGCTGGCACCTGGCTGTACGCCCTACTTTGTGTATTACCAGGAGGCAACCAACTACTGGACGAAGGCCGTCTGCCATATTCCCTTCTACAAAAAGAATGGGGTGCTTATGACACCTCCGCATGGCCGCTTCCTCTACTTCTCCTCTGAGCCACTGGCACGCGTGGTTATGGCTGTGATGAATAGTTCGCTCTTCTATACCTGGTTCGCGACCCACTCGGATGGCTTTCACCTGACACATACCCTGGTCAAGGCCTTCCCTTTGCCCCGCGACCTCCTCGATAGCGCTCAGCTCCAGGAGCTCGCCCTTGCGCTGGAACACGATATTCTCCGCCATGCACACTACAGTACTCGCCATACACGCGAGAATGTACAACATACGCATGCGGGCCTGCGTATTGAGCTGATGGAATACATGCTCTCCCGCTCACGCCCCTTACTTGATCAGATCGATACGCTTCTGGCCGAGTTCTATGGCTTTACGGCAGAAGAGCTATCATTCCTCCTGCACTATGATCAGAAATATCGCGCCGCCCACGACGAAGTATAGCCGGTCCTAACCCGATTGGATAAAATGTCATACAAACAGCACAACCATACGTTGCAATACTAGAAGCTTTTTTTTTAGTAGAGGTTGTCTGGGTGAAGAAAACACAAGAACAGGTTATCCGCCGCTTTTATAAGCAATTTGAGCAGGAGCGCTACCACTTTCTCGCTGCACTCTCGGGCATTGAAGAGAGCCGTGAGCGCGAGCACTATGCCTCGTTGCTGCTCTATCGCCTGCTCTTCCTCGCCTTCCTGCAACAGCGGGGCTTCCTGGCGGGCAATCCACGCTATCTCTTCGAGCAACTCCAGCAGACACAAGAACTCTATGGACCCGATACGTTCTACCACCACTTCCTGCTACCGCTCTTTCACGAAGGCCTGAGCAAAGCCCAACGCACACATGAGCTACTCGCACGCCTGGGTTCTGTTCCCTTCCTGGGGGGCAACTTCTTCGTGCCGCACGCCATTGAGCAGCGTTATCCAGCACTCCACCTTCCCGACCAGAGTTTTCAGCGACTCTTCGCCTTCTTCGATACCTACGAGTGGCAGCTTGACGCATCAGCCTCTGCTTCTGGCACGAAAGATGTCATCAATCCTGACATACTTGGGCATATTCTGGAACAATATGTCAATAAACAGCAGATGGGGGCCTACTATACACACGACGATGTGACCTCCTATATCGCACGTTATACCCTGCTCCCCTATCTACTACAAAAAGTCGCGCAACAAGCACCCGAATCCTTCTTGCCATCATCGCCTCACTGGCAACTCCTGCGCACACAGCCAGAGCGCTATATCTATGCCGAGATGGGGTGCCAAACAGAGCTTCCCGGCGAAACAGCACAGGAATACACACAACGTCAGGCACACTATACACATCTCTTGCATACGCTCAAAGCGGGCGAGATTCACACGTTTGATGCTTGTATCACTCACAACCTGGATATACAGCTCTTTGTACTCGATCTGCTCACAGTGTCGTTTCCTCTGCAACTGGTACGCACTTTTTATACAGAACTCTGCCAGATCTCGATTCTCGATCCCACCTGCGGCTCAGGGGCCTTTCTCTTCGCAGCCCTCAACGTATTAGAACCACTCTACGAGGCGTGTCTCTGCCGTCTCAGTGGACCTATTGCTGTACAGCAGAAATATGACCTGCTCAAGACCATTATCACGCGCAACCTGTATGGTGTCGATCTCATGGAGGAGGCCATTGAGATTTGCACACTCCGCTTCTTTCTCAAACTGCTGGCGCAGCTTCAAGGCGTGGAAGGTATTGAGCCTCTGCCCGCACTCCAGCAGAACCTACATGTGGGTAATGCGCTGGTAGGCTATGTTCATGCTCCAGCAACTTATCCGAATCCGCAGGCACCGCGCGAACTCGACTATGCCCTGGCTGCGACATATGGCGTTAATCCTGCTGATGACGAAGCCTTTGCCCGCTGGCGTGCCAGTCACCAGCCTCTCCACTGGTGGGCCACCTTCCCCGAGATCCAACAACAGGGCGGCTTCAGCATCATTCTGGGAAATCCTCCCTACGTAGAGTACGAGGCGCGTAAGTTCGCCTATCGCTTACCACGCTACGAAACAGCCGCCTGCGCCAACCTTTATCCCTGTATTATCGAGCGCAGTGTCCAGCTTCTCGCTCCAGGTGGCAGGCAGGGCATGATCCTGCCCCTGGCGGCCTTCGCCACGCGCAATATGCTTCCCTTCTTGCGAGGCTTTAAACGCTGGTTTCCCACAAGCTGGCTCTCGTTTTATCACTTCCGGCCCGCCATGCTCTTTGGTGGTCATAAAATTGCCAGCATCCCCACCGCCATCTACCTGGCGCGCGCCAGCGGACCAGAGCGACGCTTCAGCACAAATATACGTAAATGGAGCACGGAACAGCGCCCGGCCCTCTTCCCTACGCTCGCTTACAGTCCTGTCACCGTGAACACTGATGCTGCAAACCCTCATTACTATCCAAAGTTCGGCCACGCCAGTGAGAACGCGATTCTGGCTAAGCTCCTACGACAAGAGACAATTGAGCGCTACCTCTCGCCCCAGCCCAATCAGAATTGTATGTACTATCGCTCGGCTGGCGGCCTGTACTGGAAGGTTTTCATCAACTTTCCCTGGCCCTATCACACCACATCCAATAAGTATTGTTCTTTTCAGGCGCCTTACCACCGCGATGTCTTCGTGGCACTTCTCAACAGCTCGCTCTTCTGGTGGTACTATACCGTCACGTTTGATACCTTCAACCTCAAAGACTATATGCTCTTTGGTTTTCGCTTTACCTATCCCCAGGATCCCCAGGTGGTTGAGGCCTTGTGCCAGCTCTGTGCGGATTTAATGCAGGACTATCGCCACAACGCCCTCCATCGCCGCCGGGGGCAGACCGGCAGCTATACCGTCTATGCCAAAAAAGCTAAGCCGATCATTGATACCATAGATGCACTCCTGGCCCAACATTATGGCATGACAGAAGAAGAGCTGACCTTTATTCGCACCTATGACCTTAAATATCGCCTCGGCTCCGAAGAGCAGGAGCTTCTTCCCTCCTGATAACAAGCGCGCCACTTCATGCACAAGAAATGCCTTAAGCTCACGTCTTTGCAGTGTAAAGCTCTGAAACTATTTTGTGGTACACATCACAGGGAAACTGTCATATTTTTTACTTCAGAACCCAACAATACATGGTACCATATGAAGTGGAGTTCTTATTCAATTCCACTTTTGACGTCGCAAATTGCATTTTATATACACAGAGAAGGACTTTTCATTTCTATACATACCCTGCTAGCAACCAAGCAGAGAAAAGTAGAGACTACACGATGATGCATTGCAAACATTGTGGTATACTTAATCCCGCCGAAGCAGATTTCTGCGGGAATTGTGGAAAAAGCCTGGATCAGCTCGCCAGCGACGACTTTACCAGGCAGCATAATCCTGTCCTGCAAGCTGATGCCCTGACCCAGATTTCGGGTCCGCACACACCCATTTCCGCGTCTAATCCGGTGACTCCTCCCCCGGTCTACACCACGCCTCCCACTACGCCTATTACACCCATGTATCGCCCAACCCCTTTTCCAGCGTCAACACCCGAGGAGGAGGAGGAGCGCCGTAAACGCGCAGCCCTCCTCGGTCTCCCCTTGATGGGCGCGGCATTTGAGCAAACACCCAACAATGTTCCTACTGTCCAGGGTACGCCCAGCCAGCCAGGCATACCAGGTGCCAACGGGACGCCAAATATGCCCTCACCCATGAGCAACATGCAGGCAGGACTGATGCCAGGTCCTGGTGGCAATTTCACCCCTGGAGGGCTCCCAACAGTGGCCCAGCCACCCATTTCACTACCACCACCCGTCTATACACCACCGACATCATCGCCTCAACCAGGCCCTCCTGGCTCGCCTCAGCCAACCACGCCCCCAAGCCACCCCGGTTGCCTCTCCTGGCTGCTAATCGCGCTTACCGTGCTCGTGATTCTGGCCAGCATCGGAACCCTCGGGCTAGTGCTCTTTACCCCCGCCCTCAGCCTGGATGGAGCTTCGGTCGTGCGGGTCGGCAATACATATCAACTCTCAGGGCAGGGCTTCCTCCCCGGAACCTCGGTTACACTCACACTTGATGGCAACACACCCATTCTGTTTGCCGCTGGTTCACCCCCTGGCAGCCTACGACAGACAAATATGCTGGCTGGAAACGTTCTTTCCACACAACATCCAACGCGTGGAAGCAATACACTGAACGTCAGCGCCCTGGGAACCTTTAAGGTCTCACTCCATGTTGACAATACCTGGCATCCAGGTAAGCATACCATTCAGGCCAGTGGCAACTCAGTCCAGCACACAGCCTCACTTGAAGTGACGGTGACCCAGAATGGTGTTCACCTCCCAACTCCAACCACCACTGTGACCAGCACACCCACTGCCACGGATACTCCTGTTCCTACAGATACACCCGCGACCACGGATACTCCTGCGTCAAACCCACCCGTCCTGGACATCGTCAACCCTGCCAGCGTCTCACTAAGCGCAACCGCTGGTAGCAACCAATCGACAACCGCTACGACCACACTCACTACCCGCGGTAGTGGAACGCTTACCTGGCAATCCAGTTGGAACGCCTCCTGGCTCAATGTGTATCCCTCGCAGGGCCAGATTGAAGCTCCAGGCACACAGACAATTCAAGTAAGTGCCAATGCCAGCCAGTTAAAAGCCGGAACCTATACTACCTCGGTCGTCTTCTCTAGCCAGGCCAGTTCCAGCTACAGCACGCTTACCGTCACGCTTACCGTCAAAGCGGCAACCGTCGTTTGCATCAATGCCTCTCCTACCTCCATTGCCATGAAGAGCGTCAATGGCGGCATGGATCGCGCGCAGATTACGCTAACCAATTGTGGTAACGTAAGCTCCGATTGGAGCGCAACCAGTTCTGCCACCTGGCTGAATCTCTCACTATCCTCTGGTACACTGAGCGCGGGGCAGCAGACGACAACACTTGCAACTGCTCCCAATAGGGTCCAATTGAAAGACGGAACATATACCGGCTACCTTACCTTTACCAGCGGCTCAAAGCAAGTCACGGTAACCGTAACGCTCACCGTTTCAACAATCATTACCTGATAGGACGCTTGAGCACGAAAAGCTCGACAATGATAGAATAGAAGAGAGAGTTTGGTGATGTGGATGTGCAGGGGGCAGCCCTTGGCCGCTACCCAGCACACCCATACCACCAATCAGAGTGAGCGCCTCAGGCGCGAGACTGCTGTTTCGGGAGTTATAATGCCACAAGATGCACTCATTGGCACACAGATCGAAGCCTATCAGATAAAGGCAGCCATTGGCGAGGGCGGCATGGCACGCGTCTACCGTGCGTATCACGATCGCCTGCAACGCGATGTCGCGCTCAAAGTGATTCTGCCACACCTGCTCGACCAGGGACAGCACCAGGATAAGGCGGAGTTCATCGAGCGCTTCAAACGCGAGGCCCTGCTTATCGCCAAACTGGAGCACCCCAATATTGTGTCGGTCTATGACTTCGGCGAGGCCCGTATCCAGGGCGAGACGCTGACCTACCTGGTCATGCAGTATGTCGGTGGGGGAACCCTACGCAGCTATATGCACGATGGGCAGCCCGTTGATCCACGACGCGCGACACGCTATATCCTCCAGATGGCGCGCGCCCTCCATCACGCCCATCTCCGGGGCATCGTCCACCGCGATATCAAACCTCAGAACATGCTTGTCTCCTCCAGCGACCAGAATCACCTGCTGCTCTCAGACTTTGGCATCGCCAAACTTTTCTCTACTCATGATGAAGCGCCACGCGCGACCCTGGCTCAGGCACACGCCAACCCGGCTCTGACGCAGATAGGCCAAATCGTCGGGACAGCGGCATATATGGCGCCAGAGCAATTTAACGAACAGCCTGTGGATGCACGCAGCGATATTTACGCGTTGGGTGTGGTGCTTTATCAGATGCTTGCGGGCCAGCGCCCTTTCCAGGCCGAAAACTTTACCGGTTTTCAATACCAGCACACCTTCCAGCCGCCTGCCCCCATTCGTGTCACCAACCCCCAGGTTCCCGAAATCCTGGAGCAGATTACCTTCCGCGCACTCGCCAAACGCCCCGAGCAGCGCTTTCAGGCCGCAGAAGAGATGGCCGATGCCCTGGAGCAGGCTCTGACAACGCTCTCGCAGCCCTCATCGGCGATGCCGCAGCTCTCCTCTAATGCCTCGGCGCTTACCATTCCCTCGCATCTATCCGCCAGGGCCACTCAGCCCAGCTATTCCACGGCTCAGGCGCTGCCGTCCTCGCCCGGAGCCTATATTCAGGCGGGGGCGCTCACCACGCCTCAGTATCAATCGCATCGCACGCCCGTAACCGGTCAGGGTGCCATGCCACAGACCAATTCCTACCAGGCTCCCCCTCAGACACACCAACCACGTCGCACGCCCGCCTTCAAGCTCTCTACAGTCATGACGGTTATTTTCATTCTGCTTGCCATCGTGCTTGTGGCGACTAATGTCCTCCCTCGCCTGGGTGTTAGTCTGGGCTGGCCGACCTCACCTTCCACCCAGGGCGTCCAGGCCTTTACCGACACCTTCAAATCCAGCGACAACCCCCATGGCTGGCCTGAGGGGGATCTCAATGCAACCACGGGCTCGCTATCAAGCACTGGCTATAACCTCGCCGTGCATGATAGCAACACTCACTTTCCTGCCCCTCAGGCCAGCGGCACGCTGCCAGATAACTTTACCTGGACCGTCACCCTCCACCAGGAAGCCGGAACCCAGGAGCGCTTTTATGGCATTGCCTTCCATCTCTCCTACTCTGGATCAAATGTCCAGTCCTGCTACGCCCTCATCATCGACGGAGAAGGTGGTCTCATGGTCCTACGCTATGACAGCAATAACGGTATCCCTACGCCTAACACCCTTTGGAGCAGCACTGCTGTACAAGCTATCCACACTGGCCTCAACGCAGATAATACACTCCAGGTCATCGCTCATGGCAGCATCTATAGCTTTAAAGTCAATAACACCCCCATCACTCTTGCCAACCATACAACCAGTATCAGCGATAGCCACTATACGGCAGGCCAGATAGGCCTCCTGGTCACAGGCAAAGCCAATAACCAGGACCAGGAACCAGGCTACGTTGCGACCTACGCCCAACTCACATTGCCTTAGTTGTAGAATCCATGCTGGCTCAACTGTGCCATCTGGCAATTTGCACAGGCTGCGCACTTTCGCTATAATGCTGAAGATTATACACATCCAACGTACGTACACTAGCTCTACCGTTTTTGTAGCTCATCCTCGCTTAGAGAAAATATAGCCATATCGCTTATGCTCACATTACAGGAACAACTGCAAGATGCCACCGAACTGCTCCAGGTCTCACGCCGCGTCGCAGTCTTAACGGGCGCGGGCATCAGTACCGAGTCTGGCATCCCCGACTTTCGCGAGCCTGGCTCCATCTGGCGCGCCAACCCGCCCGTAAGCTATCGGGACTTTATTAACAGCGCCGAGGCGCGCCAGAAATATTGGGCGACCCGGCGCCAGTTGCGCCACCAGATGGGCACCGCACACCCCAACGCAGCGCATCTCGCCCTGGCCGACTTAGAGCGTTTGGGGCTGCTACTGGGATTGATTACGCAGAACTTCGATGGGCTACACCAGGACGCGGGCAATGCCCCCGAACGCGTCGTGGAGATGCACGGGACCTCACGTATGGCTAGCTGCACCTTGTGTGGAGCACGTTCGTCCATAGAGGCCTTGCAACAGCGCATCGACGATGGCGAGCGCGATCCCCAATGCCCTCTCTGTGGCGGCTATTTGAAGGCGGCAACTATCCTCTTTGGCCAGCGCGTACCCGAAAGCGAGCTTAGCCGCGCCAAGGAATATGCTACACAGTGTGATCTCTTTATGGTTATCGGCTCATCCCTGAAAGTAACGCCTGCCTCCACGCTTCCACGCATTGCGCTACGCCGCAACGTGCCGCTCATCATCATTAATCTCGAGCCTACCACGCTCGATACTTACGCTGATGTCGTCATTCACAAGAAAGCTGGCGATACACTCCCGCCTCTTGTAAAGAGCCTCGCTCCTGATGCATAATCAGGCGAGGACACTTCATACAGGGAGAGGATTTGACCATGCAAGCAATCTCATTGGCCTATGGCTCAGAATCTCAGCAGTTTGGGGAGCTTTACGTACCGCCAGGGCCGGATTCACACCCGGTTGTGGTGCTTATTCACGGAGGATTCTGGCGCGCCCCTTATGACCTCACACTAATGGAAGGGCTGGCCCAGGACCTCGTCGGTCATGGTATCGCGGTGTGGAATATTGAGTACCGGCGCGTTGGCGATCCAGGAGGAGCCTGGCCGGGGACCTTGCAGGATGTGGCCGTTGCAACGGATTATTTACGACCCATTGCTCCAACCTACGCCCTCGACCTGGACCGCGTCATCTCGGTGGGGCACTCGGCTGGCGGGCACCTGGCCCTCTGGCTGGCGGGCCGCTCACACATAGCCAACACCAGTCAGCTCTTCAGGCCCTCACCACTCCGGCTTACTGGTGTTATCAGCCTGGCAGGCGCCAGCGACCTGGAGCTTGTCTGGAAACTCAATCTGGGAAAAGGCGCCGCCGCTGAATTATTGGGAGGCGGTCCCGCCGAGGTAGAGGAACACTACGCCAGCGCCTCACCTACGGCCCTCCTCCCATTCCAGATTCCACAGGTGCTGATTCATGGCGACGCGGATGACTGTGTCCCCCTCTCCGTCAGCCAGGAATACCTGCGCCAGGCCCAACAGGCAGGCGATATTGCCCGCCTGGTTGAACTATCAAATACTGATCATTTCGAGCTGATTGATGCTAAATCGCAGGCCTGGACGCGTACACGCGAGGAAATACTTGCCTTGCTCAAGTCTCCTGGCAAAACCAAATAAAAGTTAGAGGAGCAGAAGCACTCGCCTCTGCTCCCCCTTATTTCGCGGGCTTGGCCTCTAATCCCGCCTGCGAGGCATAGATGTTATAGGTCATCCCATCCGCTGGTAGAAACACAGCCGTGCCATAGGCGGCCTCTACAAAAGGTGAACTCCACGCCTGCTTGTACACAGTCTTGAAGAATTGTCCATCGCCCCCGTTCAATTCATAGACGGAACGCTCGCCCTTCGCCTCCAGGTTCACGTCCTCATAGCGGCCCTCCAGACGCGTCAGCTTATAGCCCGAGTGCAGCCCAAAGAGGTTCAACCAGCCGGGGAACTTGAGCATATTGCCCTCGAGCATCCACTGGTCACCCTTCACCAGGTACGTCTTATCGGCCGTGGTATTGCCGTGCTGGTCGTACTGTGTTAGCTCGAGGCTCATTAAGTGCGGTATGCCTTCAATCGTGGTCGCATGCACACGCCCAACCTGGATCTCACCCGTCAAGCCCAGATAGCTCTGCGTCAACGAGGTAATCCACAGGATGCCTACAGCCAGCAGCAGCAGCAGCACACCACCAATGCCTCGCCCCGGCCTCATATGTCGACGCCTACGCTTATAGCGACGAATTCCCTCCTCATCCACATATTCAACGACACGCCGACCTCCCGCCAATCCCATCAGCGAGGAGATTAAGAGCACCAGCCCACCCACAAACAAAATGAAGAGTAGAATCTGCGGCAATCCAATTTGTACAGGATATTCCATTAGCCTGCCTGCCTCCCATAAATTTGACCTTGTATCTTACGACCTGCGTATTTTCGTGTAATTACTACATCGCTTACATACTATACGATTATATGGTTGCTTTCAATTCAGCGTCTTGCCCCACAGGAATTTTCATTTCCCTTCCTGCTCTTGTCTCGGAGTAAGGGGTATGGATGAAAAACAGCTTTGCCGTTTTCACCCATACCCCTTACTCCTGAGCGCCACAGGCACGAAGATTCATGCAGCGGCCATGAAACGGACTTAACATAGAAGCTGAACTATTATATAGTACGTCTGTGTTATTGCCTGGCTTATAAACATCATTAACACGTATTAAAATTCTCTATGAACTCCATACTCATCCAAAGACATAAGTATTTTTGTAGCCTGTTTTAGTCTCTCATTCGTTTATGGAGTAGGGGAAGAAATGCCGCAGTTCATAGCAAGGCCCTCCCCTCTTTATCGCTCGCGATTACAGCATTCGAGATGGAGCAAAACATGTCACAACCACAAGCTATTATCTTTGACCTTGATGGTGTGTTAACCGATACCTCTGAATATCACTACCAGGCCTGGAAACACCTGGCCGATGACGAGGGCATTTCCCTCACGCATGAAGAGAATGACGAGCATCTGCGCGGTGTGGGGCGCCGTGAATCGTTGATGTATATCATCCGCGGTCATCAGTATTCCGAGGACCAGATCCAGGAGATGATGGAGCGCAAGAATCGCTACTATCACGCCCTCATTGAGCGCATGACCCCCAAAGAGATCGTGCCTGGCGGCGTGGCGCTCCTCGAAGAGATCAAAAGCGCGGGCATCAAAGTTGCGATTGCCTCCGCCAGCAAGAACTGTCGCCTGGTGCTTGACCGTCTGCAATTGACCAGCTACTTCGACGGTATCGCCGATGGCAACTGCGTGGTAAACGGCAAGCCCGCGCCCGACATCTTCGTCTATGCCGCGGGACTCGTCAATGTGTTTACCCCCAACTGTATTGGTGTTGAGGATGCCGATGCTGGCATTCAAGCTATCAAGGCTGCGGGCATGAAGGCGGTCGCTATTGGACCCGCCTCACGCTTTCATGGCCCTGATAAGGTCCTCCCCAACATGGAGAATAAACACTTAAAAGACTTACTCGTTGAGTAACTATCATGACGTCTATAAGAGGAACCCAAAAAGCAACACAAGGGTATGTCTGCCACCCACATGGTAGGGATTGGTTAGGGAAAAGAAAGAGGATTTTCGTGAATCACTGGCACATCAACGAGGACGCGTTCGATCCAACACTCAAAAAGGTGCTGAGCCAGGAAACCGTCTTTACGATTGGTAATGGCTATTTCTGCACACGTGGCACGTTCGGGGAAGGGTATCCTCGCAATAATCCCGCGACCCTCCTCTATGGCGTCTTCGATCATATTCCCATCGCCAAGGAGGAACTCGCCAACGCCCCCGATTGGACCTTGATCCAGCTCTTTCTCAACGGCGAACGCTTTCGCCTTGATCGCGGCACCATCTTAGATTATCATCGCTCGCTTAATCTTCGCCAGGGATTGCTCAAGAGCAACATCCTCTGGCGCAGTCCCGCTGGCATCGAAGTGCGCGTTACCAGCGAGCGTTTCGCCAGCCTTGACGATGAACATGTAGGCGCCATTCACTATAGCGCTACCCTGGAACAAACGCCACAGGGCCAGCCCTGTGAAGTCGCTATCATCGCGACACTCAATACCGCCGAGGGCAACTACGACGTCATGCACCTGGAGACCGTCGACCAGGGCAACACCGATGACCTCCAATGGCTACATTGCGAGACCAAGAAGACGCTCGTACAGATTGTTATGGCCACAACCTTCCAGAGCGAGACACCCAACTTTAGCAAGGAGTTGCTCAACTCAGATATCGCACCCGCCATCCGCTACAGCGGTACGCTCGAACCTGGGCAGACCTTCTCGGCCGATAAACTGGTCGTGATCTATACTTCGCGGGATGCCACCGATGATCCCCGCACAGCAGCCATTCAGCATCTCCAAAAGCTCCAGTATGATATAGAGTTCCCGTATGATCAGCTTCTCGCCAATAACCGCGAGGCCTGGAGTGCTTTCTGGAATCGCGCTGACATTATCATTGAGGGCGACGAAAAGGCCCAGGTTGGAACACGCTATAATCTGTATCAACTGCGCATCAACGCCTCCTCCCATGATAGTCGCTATAGCGTGGCAGCCAAGGGCATGACTGGCTTTGGCTATCGTGGACATGTCTTCCACGATACTGAAATCTTTATGCTGCCTTTCTATACCTTTGTCATGCCAGAGGTGGCACGCAACCTGCTGATCTATCGCTATCGCCTACTCGATGCCGCGCGCCAGAAGGCGGCCAGTAATGGTTTCCAGGGCGCCCAATTCCCCTGGGAGAGTACCTTGAGTGGCGAGGAGACAACTCCTAGCTCCATCATTCATCCTGAAACGGGCGAGGTCATTCCCGTCCTCAACGGCTTTATCGAGATTCATATCACCGCCAGCATCGCCTATGCCACCTGGCGCTACTGGCGCGTGACCGGCGATGATACCTTTATGGAGAAGTTTGGCGCCGAGATCCTGCTCAGTAGCGCTCTCTTCTGGGTCAGCCGCGTGGAAGAAGACCCCGAAAAAGGCGATTATGTGATTACGGATGTGATCGGTCCCGATGAGTGGCACGAGCACGTCAACAACAACGTCTTCACCAATTTCATGGCCCGACAGAACATCAAATATGGCCTGGCAGTGTTGGAGTGGCTACAACAACATCACCCGGAGAAGGCGGAGCAGCTTGCACACCAGCTCGAACTGACAGAGCAAGACCTGGCACACTGGCACGAGGTGAGCAATAAAATTCGCCTCCCACGAGATCCTCAGACCAGCCTCTTTGAGCAGTTTGATGGCTTCTTTAATCTGGAGCCTCTCGATCAAAGCAAGTATCACGGTCGCAAGGATTCCTACCAGGGCCTTCTGGGCGTCCACGCGATCCAGAAGTACCGTATCATCAAACAGGCCGATGTGCTTATGCTGCTGACCATTCTCACCGAAGAGTTTGATGAGCAAACCAAGCGCGTCAACTGGGACTACTACTATCCCATCACCGATCATGACTATGGCTCCTCACTCACACCCGCGCTCCACGCCATCCTGGCCAGCGAGCTCGATGAGACGCAAGCGGCCTACCAATTGCTGATGAAGGGCGTGCTGGTGGATATCGAGAACCTGCGTGGCAACACGCCAGAGGGGATCCACGCAGCCTGCGCGGGCGCGGTCTGGCAAGCCATCATCTTTGGCTTCGCGGGCCTACGCATCAAAGACGACCAGATACACATCAATCCCCATCTCCCCGAACGTTGGACGCGTCTGGCCTTCACTGTTCAATTCAGAGGTCAGACCACGCCCTTTGATATCCATTCCCGAAGCAAACGTTCTCGGTAAGTGTGGGTGTGCTGCGGCGCGGGCTAAGCCCGCGCCGCAGCACACCCACACTTACCTCTCTGCGAGCGCCGCAGGCGTGAGAAGTCAAAAGCCAGCACAGATCGTGAAGCAAGCTTCTATGCATGAGCCTATCTGGCCGCCTCATGACTTTTAGAATACTGGAAGAAATAGCCTGGAAAACTCTTGACAACGGCCCCGCTATCATGTATTATTCACACCGTGCTAAGTCGATGGCAGCGTACCTGCCCCGCAAGCATCAAAAGTCCGGCGCATTCGTCTAGTGGACTAGGACGCCGCCCTCTCAAGGCGGAGATCACGGGTTCGAATCCCGTATGCGCTACCATACGTTTCCCTGAGGCAAGGGAGAACCCCTTGTCTTCTTTTTTTGCTTACACTAATCACCCAGTGGTGATACGCTCTGGCGCATTCGTCTAGTGGACTAGGACGCCGCCCTCTCAAGGCGGAGATCACGGGTTCGAATCCCGTATGCGCTACCACTTCAATAAACAAAGAGACAAGGGCATTAGTCCCTTGTCTCTTTGCTATGTATGGCAGATTTTGCTATATTTACTATGAGCTTTCCTGGGGAGGCATCTTCGGTTTTACTCACCCGGTCTCCCCATAACCAAAACCCAGGCCCTTGGAGGACTGAAAGGATCTCTTATGTATAAAAAACTCTTATTTGTGATGGTTTGCCTCTCACTCTTCACCGTCATTATCGCCGCTTGTTCCATCAAAGAGCAGGTCGAAGCTAGCACCAAGGTAAAGATGGGCTCAGCCAACTTCATCGACACAACAGTGACCGTCAAAAAGGGTGATAGCATCGCCCTGGTCGATACCGTCAGTGGTCCCCATGTTATCAGCAATGGCACCTGGCAGGGCAATAAAGCCAAAGCTGGAGCAGAGCCCGGAGCACCTAATATTGGCACTATTAACTTCGCGGGCAATGATTCGAAAAATATTGGGCCATTCACAACCGCTGGCACCTTTGAGTTCTACTGTACTATCCACCCAGGAATGAATTTAACGGTAAAAGTAGTCTAAGTCAGGCACTCCATCACAAGACAAAAAGCATAGGTGGAATATCTTCTCTCCTCTTTGGGATGCAAGATATTCCACTTTTCTTTTCCACAGAGCATACGTTCTCCTCTTATGCATCTCTTCCAGATAAACCATGTTCTATCTAGTACTTTTATGGTACGTGTTACACAATTCTCACCATACACATCGTTTAGTATGTTATAATCACGAGAAAAATCTCCTGCGTCCCAGTTGAGCGCATAGCGCTCTTAAGAACTTGACCGCAACGTGCATATAAGCAAATTTAAAGATAAAGGTTAATGATTTATGGATGCACCACATATACCAGCACCAGATCCAAACAAGCAGCCAAAACTTTTAGCGAGGGCCTCACTCTATTTCAAAGGCGCGGTCGTCCTCTTCCTCGTGATATTTACCACCATCATTGCCGCCTGTGGCGCACCTGACAATAGCATGAGTGCGAACGAAAAGCCCCAGGTAACAGTCACCATCGATCCTAACCATATCCAGAAACAAGTTACCGCCTCACCCACACCCGGCTACTGGTGCGGCGCCTGGGCCACTCAGACCTCGCCTGCCTATAACGCCGATCCGCAGCAAATGACCCTGGGCATCAATGCCAAGTTTACCAAGAATTCTGGTGGCAACCCTCAGGGCGTCGCAGGCGCTACGGCCACCGCCATCATCCACTGGGGCGACGGTCTATCTGGTACTGCCACCGGCACAACCTCTAGCGACGGACTCGTCGTTATCCCTATCTCCACCGCCGGACACGATAGCGCGGTTGGAAAGACCTCTATCGTCACCATTGACTTTGCAGGACCAGACGGCTCACACTGCTCGGTCGGGCAAGATCGCGCGGCCTTCTTTAGCCTGACCAAACCAACTGTGACACCTTCTCCCTCGCCCACCCGACCCACCAATCCAGGTGGTCCCGGCGGTCAGCCAACCGGCACCCCTAAGTTTTGTCCAACCATCACAATCCCAAATGTGACCCCCCCTGCCTGCCCATAAGCAATATGAGATGTTAAAGCGTAGCATACAAAAGCAAGCATTGTCGCATTGACAATGCTTGCTTTTGTATGCTACGCTTTTTTCAGGCTGCACGAACCTCCTTTTTAAGGCTTTTTCTCTCGCTCGTCAGCGAGTAAGAACACTCAAAAAGTAGGGCGCAACCTCCTAACGAGAGGCCAGTTTGTCAATCGCTCGATCCCTGTTTCTCTGTGTTTCAATGTATTTCTTTCACTACACTCAGGCTCCTCTGGCTTCTCCTTGTGCATTTTTCGTATGGAAACCTGGCCCCAACATCTATAAGTGGGATAAAAGGACAGTTGACGTTTAACCCGTCATGGCTCAACACTATGTTACATCTACCGGTAGCAGTTGTGCTGCACACTGTAGCCTGAAGAGTTCGTTCTAGGCCAATCCTGTACACTAATAGCAGGTCCTACACGACATAGTCATCCCTGTTTCTAGACGAAAAACATACCTTACTCCTGAGTAGCCTCCGGGCTGCTCACTCTCGATATCGTTCTATATGTTCGCAGACTTTGTACACTTGTGTCTATGCGCTCCAGATACCTGGCGCACACACAACTAGACTCAGATGGAGGACCATCGATGGCGATGAAACGCGCAATCACAGTCACGGTAAACGGGAAACAGTATCACTCTGAGGTCGAGCCTCGCACACTCCTGGTTCACTACCTGCGTGATGCCCTCGACCTTACCGGCACCCATGTCGGCTGTAACACTTCTCAATGTGGCGCTTGCATCGTACATGTCAATGGAGAAGCGGTTAAATCATGTACCGTCCTGGCAGTCCAGGCCGATGAATGCGAGGTCACAACAATTGAGGGCCTGGCCCCCAGCGAGGACAATCTCCAT
Organism: Ktedonobacter robiniae; assembly: GCF_016587375.1. Taxonomy (GTDB): domain Bacteria; phylum Chloroflexota; class Ktedonobacteria; order Ktedonobacterales; family Ktedonobacteraceae; genus Ktedonobacter; species Ktedonobacter robiniae. The sequence goes on along the minus strand of NZ_BNJG01000001.1, from coordinate 4,307,516 downwards.
CCCATTCAGGAAGCCTTCTGGGAGAAACATGGCCTGCAATGCGGCTTCTGCACACCAGGCATGATTATGGCCACCGCCCAGCTCCTCAAGCGAAACCCTCACCCTTCCGAGGAAGAGATTCGCAAGGGTCTGGAAGGCAACATCTGTCGCTGCACTGGCTACCAGAACATTGTACGCGCCGTCCAGGCTGCCGCTGAAGCCCTGGAGACTCGGGCCTCACAGCCGGTGAGCACCGGCGACTAGGCCCCTTCCCACATCGATCTCAGGCCCATCGCATTGCGTTTCTCATAGTGGAGAAAGGATGTAACTATTTATGGGTATTGCTTCTATGCTTGGTACGTCAATTAAACGACGTGAAGACCCCAGGCTGATCACTGGCCAGGCTACCTATGTGGATGACATTAAACTCCCAGGGACGCTCCATATGGCCGTTGTGCGCAGTCCGTATGGTCACGCCCGCATTCTTAGCATTGATACGTCAGCAGCCCTGAAACATCCTGGCGTCGTCGCCGTTTATACCGCTGAAGATATTAAAGGCAAAGTGGGCAATGTTCCAATCGCGGTCCCCGTGGGCCATATTGCTAATGGCATGGGCGTACGCGGGCCACTCGCGGAAGGCAAGGTACGCTTCTATGGTGATCCGGTGGCGGTCATTGTCGCGGAGAACACCTATATTGCCCGCGATGCCGCCGACCTGGTCGAGGTGGACTATGATCCCCTCCCCGCAGCCATTGATATCGAGAAGGCTATGCAACTTGGCGCCCCCTTGCTCTACGAAGAGTTTGGCACGAATGTGGCTCAGAATGTGAAGCCGCCTACCGATGAGATCGACAAAGTCTTCGCCGAGACTAAGGCCAATGGTGGCATCACGCTGAAATTCCGCCTGGTCAATCAACGCCTCGCCCCCGCCTCGATGGAGACTCGTGGTGTACTCGCGGAATACCGTAAGGCGAATAAGACGCTGACTGTCTGGAGTTCTTCGCAGATTCCCCACCTGTTGCGCAACATTCTGGCCTCTCAGTTAAATCTCCCGCAACACCAGTTGCGTGTGATCGTGCCAGAGGTGGGAGGCGGCTTTGGCTCCAAACTCAATGTCTATCCCGAGGAGACGCTAGCTGCCTATATCAGCATGCAACTCGGACGCCCCATCAAGTGGATCGAGGATCGCAGCGAGAATCTGGCCACTACTGTCCATGGACGCGACCAGGTCGATTATGTAGAAGTTGCCGCGACGCGTGAGGGCAAGGTTACCGGCCTTAAGGTTCATGGCATCTCTGACCTGGGAGCCTATAGCCAGCTCTTTACGGATGTGATCATGACCGCCTTTGGCTTTCCCGTCGCTGGCGGCTCCTATGATATTCCCCACATCTATCTCAGTAGCGATGTCGTCTTTACCAACAAGGTACCGACCGATGCCTACCGTGGCGCCGGTCGACCCGAGGCGACCTATGTGGCTGAGCGTGCCATGGATATGGTAGCGTACGCTCTGCATAAAGACCCCGCCGAGATCCGCCTGCTCAACTTCGTCAAGCCGGAACAGTTCCCCTACAAGTCCGCGACAGGAGCCGTCTACGACTCCGGCAACTACCAGGGTGCGCTTGCGAAGGCCATGGATATCATTGGCTATAAAGAGCTACGCGAGGAGCAGAAGCGCAAGCGAGCCGCTGGCAAGTTTATGGGCATCGGCATCTCATCCTACATTGAGATCTGCGGCTTCGGTCCCAAAGGTTCCGCACCTGTGGGCCTCTATGAGAGCGCGCGCGTACGCGTTGAACAGAACGGGACCGCGATGGTGTATACTGGGGCCTCCCCGCACGGCCAGGGCGAGGAGACGACCTTCGCACAGATCGTGGCCGACGAGTTTAGCATTCCCGTTGAAAACGTCATGATCCTGCACGGCGATACCGACTCTACACCCGAGGGGCGCGGTACCTATGGCAGCCGCACCACCGCCGTCGGTGGTTCAGCCGTCTTCAACGCCGTACAGAAGCTTAAAGAGAAGATGAAGCTCATCGCCTCGCATATGCTTGAGGCCAGCCCTGGAGACATCTCGCTTGAAGATGGGAAGTTTAGCGTCGCTGGCTCCCCACAAAAGGCCGTCTCCTTCGCCGCGGTGGCCGCGGTGGCGCATACCTCAAATACGCTCGCCCCTGGCATTGAGCCTGGCCTGGAGACAACCGTCTTCTTCGAGCCTGATGCCTGTGTCTTCCCTTTCGGTACGCATATCTGCGTCATCGAGATCGATCAGGAGACCGGCGAGCCGCAGATTACACGCTTCGTGGCCGTGGATGACTGTGGACGCCAGCTCAATCCCATGCTCGTTCAGGGCCAGATTCACGGCGGACTCGCCCAGGGTATTGGGCAAGCACTGTGGGAGAGTGTAGAATACAGTGAGGATGGACAGCTCCTCACCGCGACCTTTATGGATTACGCGATGCCCGCCGCCGAGGGCTTCCCACCCTTTGAACTCGATCACACCGTCACACCCAGCCCGGTCAATCCCCTGGGTGTCAAAGGGGTCGGCGAGGCTGGCACCATTGGCTCGACGCCCGCGGTCGCTGCCGCTATCGCGGACGCGCTCAACGTCGACCACGTTGATATGCCCTATAAACCCGAAAAGTTGTGGAAGATCATCCACCACCAACAAGGATAAAGCGTGCTAGCTGAGGAACTCTGGTCAGAAGTGGCAGCGTTCCTCGGCCAACATACACAATATACACTCAAGAGGAGATACGAGCAGTATGTCGATACCAGCAGTCTTTGATTATCATCCCGCGAAAACGGTGGATGAGGCCCTTGCCCTCCTGCAACAATATGGCGACGAGGCCAAGGTGCTCGCGGGCGGCCATAGCCTGATTCCAGCGATGAAACTGCGCCTGTCCCAGCCCGAGCATCTGATCGATATCAGCAAGATTCAAGAGCTAGCCTATATTCGTGAAGAGAACGACGTGATTGCAATCGGCGCGCTCACCACCTATACGCAGGTCGAGTACTCTGACCTCCTGCGCCGCGTCTTCCCGCTCATGCCCGAATGCGCCTCGCATATCGCGGACCAGCAGGTACGCAACCGCGGTACCATCGGCGGGAGCATCGCCCACGCCGATCCCTCCGCGGACATGCCCGGTGTGATCCTGGCCCTGAAAGCCGAACTGGTCATTCAGGGACCCAGCGGGAAACGCACCGTCTCGGCAGATGAGTTTATCCTGGGTACATTCGAGACCGTCCTGGAGCCCAATGAACTCCTCGTCGAGCTGCGCTTCCCCAAACCTGCCGCCAAGACTGGTAGTGCTTATACCAAGCTCTCCAACCGCGCCTCGCATTACGCGATCGCAGGCTGCGCCGCCGTGCTCTCACTCGACAGCGATAACACCTGCTCAGCCGCCAGCGTCGTTGTCACAGGCGCCGCCATGCAGACCGCCCGCGCCAGCGCCACCGAGTCGGCTCTGATCGGCAAACAGCTTACCAGCGAAACCATCGCGGAAGCCGCCAGCCATGCCGCCGAGGGCCTGGAACTGGTCGGAGACATCCACGGCTCCCCCGAGTACCGCCGCCAGATGGTCTCCGTTATGACCCGCCGCGCCATCGAGCAAGCCCTGGAACGCGCGTAAAGCCAGAGGGAAGAAGCTACTGACCTCGCGAGGTCAGCAGCTTCTTCTTTACTCAGATCTCAATTTCTTCCAGGCCTCTGACGAATTATCCCTCTTCCAAAATTCATGGATCTTGCCATTCGCAACACGCACAGTCGTGGCACCCTCCATTTCTATGCGCTTTCCCGTTGGCTCTCCCATACCTGGTCCAGTATGTGTTCCCCAGCAGCGATATCGCATGAGCACGTTCTCACCCTCGTCACCAATCTTATAAACGTCTATCTTCCAGTCTGGGAAGGCGGTAAACGTATCGCGAATAGCTTGCTTGTAACGCTCTCTATGTGGCTGCCCATTATCATCCGGCAGTTCATGGTTATAAAAATCTTCGGCCAGCAGTTCATCAACGACACTTTCATCTGCGTCATTCCAGGCACGCTCATAGAATTGACGCGCGATATCTTTATCTCCTCGTGCTAACTCTGTAGTCACATTTTTACTCCCTGTATCTTACTATTTTGCTCAATCTTATTTTACCGTCATTCTGAGCATTGGAACAAACAGCACGCGGCATGTAACGTATATCCATATACTATATATGTGACTATAAGCAAAAGAAAAACACAAGGGAAAGGAGAGCTGAAATGTCCTATAAATCGGCGCTCTCACTTATTCGTGTCCTCGTGGGACTGCTTTTTGTTGCGCATGGAACACAACTGCTCTTCGGCTGGTTTGGCGGAGATGGCCTGGCTGGGACCATTAAGCTGACTGAGACACTCGGGCTACGCCCTGCGCCTTTCTGGGGACTACTAGCTGCACTGGGCCAGTTTGGCGGCGGCCTCCTGCTCCTGCTAGGACTCCTTCATCCTCTTGGGGCCCTGGCGGTTATGGGTGCAATGTTAGTGGCCATTCTCAAAGTTCACCTGACACATGGCTTCTGGATTGCCAGTGGTGGCCTCGAATATGCACTCTTGCTCTTCTTGCTCGCAGGCATTCTCGGGCTGGCAGGCCCAGGCTCGTATGCCCTCGACAATCGCCTCTCACTCAGGCTTCCACGTCCACTAAGCTTTTGGGCTGGGCTAGCAGCCATGATCCTGGTCATAGGTATCGGTATTGCGTCGTCCAGCACAGCCTAATGGCCTACTACGGCTTGAAGAAGGCTACTTACTACCTAAAGTACATGCCTCTAAGCAGCTTCCAAGCCCCCAGTGGAGGCGCGTACGTAAGTAGCCCTCTTCATTGTATAATGTAGAAGATCAATATCAAACGGAAAGAAGAGTAATATCCTTATGCGCGATATTCGCATCGAACGCTGGGCCAAAACCCTGGTTCAGTACTCCCTCTATATCAAACCCGGCGACGTGGTCGCTATTCAATCGACTCCCCTGGCTGCCCCTCTTATTTCAGCAGTCTATGAAGAGATTCTACGCGCGGGAGCCTACCCCGTTCCGCTGATCCAGCTTGAAGAACTGGACGAGATCCACCTACGCGAGGCCAACGATGAGCAACTCTCCTGGCTCTCGCCTGTCATGCCCGCCCTGGCCGATAAAATCACTGCCCGCCTGAGTATTATGGCCAGTGGCAATACCAAGGCCATGAGCAATATCGATCCCGCGCGCCTCTCCAAACGCCACCAGGTTGGTCGTCAACTTATGAGCACCTACCGCCAACGCGAGCAGGAGGGAAGCTTCCGCTGGAGCCTGACCCTCTACCCAACCACGGCCTACGCTCAGGATACCAATATGTCCCTGCGCGAGTTTGAAGAGTTCGTCTTCGACGTCTGCTTCCTCAATGATGAAGATCCCGCTGCGCGCTGGAAAGAGCTTTCCAAGCGGCAGCAAAGCCAGGTTGATTGGCTGAAGGGGCATAAGAAGGTGCATGTCGTAGGTGAGGGGACAGATCTAACGCTCTCCATTGAAGACCGCATCTTTATCAATAGCGATGGCAAACGCAATTTCCCCAGCGGCGAGTTCTTCACTAGTCCGGTTGAGAATAGCGCCAACGGCGTTATTCAGTACGACATCCCCTCTACATATGCTGGTCGCCCCGTCAATGGTATTCGCCTCGTATTCAAGGATGGCAAGGTCGTCGAGGCCACGGCGCGCGAGGGCCAGGATATCCTGGAGAATATGTTGAATATGGACGAGGGCGCGCGCTACCTGGGCGAGTTCGCCTTTGGCAATAATCCTCGCGTCACCCGCGGGACGCGCAATATCCTCTTCGATGAGAAGATGGGCGGCACCGTCCACCTGGCCCTGGGTGCGTGCTATCCCGAGACTGGCGGCCTCAACAAGTCGGCACTCCACTGGGATATGATCTGCGATCTGCGCCAGCAAGGCGAGGTCTGGGTCGATGATACTCTCTTCCTCAAAGATGGCAAGCTCCTCATCAGCTAAATTAATTCATAAGTGATGTGAGGATGTCCCACCCATCGGCGACGGGTGGGACATCCTCACATCACTTACTAACTGCATGCCCAGTTCCCTCTTGCTGTCTATATTTCTGCTACAATACTGTACATAATCACATTTTTTGCCAATTATGGCGGACATAGCAAGAATAGTAACCTGGAAGTACTCGTCTTGCCAGCCAAGGGAGGATTGCAGATACATGCGGGACATCTTATTTGGACACCCCGCCGGGCTCCTGGGGCGCCTGGGTGGAAGGATCATGGCACGCCAGAATCAGCCTCTCTACACCTGGACGCTCTCGCTCCTGCCCGTTCAAACAAGCGATCATGTGCTAGAGGTAGGTTTCGGCTCGGGGGAGGCCATCCATTTGCTGACAAAGCAGACGCAGGCCGCTCTCATCGCGGGCGTCGATGCCTCCCCAGCCATGCTCAGTATGGCGAAAAAACGCAATGCCGCCGCCCTTCTCTCCGGGCGCGTGCAATTGGAGCAGGGAAGCGCCGAGCAACTTCCTTTCGCAGACGATACCTTCCACAAGGCCTTTGCCATTAACTCCGTTCAGCTCTGGAGCGACCGCAAGGCCGCTATTCGCGAGTTGTACCGCGTACTACGCCCCGACGGAATGCTTGCACTCACTCTCCAGCCACACAACGCCAAAACAGATCAGGATTTCAAGGCCATCGGCGAACAACTCCTCTTCGACCTGACTCAAATTGGCTTCTTCAATACCGAACTCCAGATCAAGGAGCATACACCCACCAACATTCTCTGCGCTCTAGGGCGCAAGTGAGAGTTCGCTTCCCTTGCAGACAGGCATTCGCATAGCTTAGAATACAACTATCACCTCGAACGCATATGTGCTTCGCTGTAGTTTCCCTAGGAACTTACGCGGAAACCTGAGCGCGCTTCCCCCATTCGGGGACCCCCTAACCCCCATTCGGGGGCAAGCGGTGGCACGGCAAGCGCGCTCAGATTTCCGCAAGGTAGTAGCTGGAGGCCTTTCTTGGAGCAGGAACATCTTATCGAGACCACTCAGAACACCACGGCAAACGCCTCGTCGCTTGCCTCAATTGAAGACGTCCAACGGGCCATGTTCGCCCAGAACTATATAGCCGACCGTAGCCTCGCCACAACCGTCTTCCTCGCGCTCAAGCGTCGCAAGCCGCTTCTGCTGGAAGGCGAACCCGGCGTGGGCAAAACCGAGATTGCGAAGGTCCTGGCCTCCCTTCTCGATACCCACTTGATCCGCCTGCAATGCTATGAAGGCATCGATGTCAGTACCGCCGTCTATGAGTGGAACTACACGCGCCAGATGCTGCATATTCGTCTGATGGAGGGCGGCGCACAGGGTCGCCAGGATGAACTCAAAGAGATCTTTGGACCAGACTTCCTTCTTCAGCGCCCGCTGCTCCAGGCTATCAGCCCGACCAATGCCAAACAGCCAGTGCTCTTGATCGACGAACTGGACCGCAGCGATGAAGAGTTTGAAGCCTACTTGTTGGAGTTGCTCTCCGACTTCCAGATCACGATTCCAGAGATCGGCACCATTCGCGCCCAGGAGCCACCCTTCGTCATCATTACCTCCAACCGCACACGCGAGATCCATGACGCGCTCCGCCGCCGCTGTCTCTACTACTGGATCGATTACCCCACACTGGAGAAAGAGTACTCCATCGTGCGGGCACGCATGCCCGAGGCTCCTGAGCAGCTGGCTCGCCAGGTCTGCGCCTTCGTGGGGGAGATTCGTAGCATGGACCTGTATAAAGCTCCTGGCATCGCCGAGACCCTTGATTGGTTAAGCTCACTCCTTGCACTACATCAGCTCGAACTCGTTGAAGGTACAGTACGTGATACGCTGGGCGCGCTTCTCAAGTACCAGGACGATGTGCTCAAAGTCGGAGGCGGCGGCGAGCTCAGCAAGGTCATTCGCAAAATTGTAGGAGTGTAGAGGCATGCAAATCGAACCCCAGAACAATGGTACTCAGCAGGCAGCCATCGCCGCGCCTCTGCGCCCGATTGATCTTGAGCGCGGCGAGAAACTATTATATCGCCTGACCGAGTTTGGCCGCTTGCTCTGGGAAGTGGGTATCCAGGTCGGGCCACGCCAGATGATTGACCTGGCCGAGACGCTGAATCTAGTGGATATTACCCGCCCGGATGACTTCTACAACACGCTTAAGTGTAGCCTGCTCACACGTCACGAGCAGGAGCCACTCTTCGAGCAGATGTATCAATACTTCTGGTTTGTGCGCGACAATCCCAATCAGAAAAAATCTGACAAGGGCCAGCAGGTCAAGCGCGAACAGCGCCAGTTGCGCCTACCGCCTTCTGAACGCAAGCGCCTGGCTGAGCATATGAATGCCAAAGAGCAACACAAGGATATGGCGCGCGATCCGCGTCAATCTGAGCGTAAGCCCTCTACAAACGCGCGCGACCGCAACAAGGACGACAACGACCTGGGAGATCCTCAGAGCGGGGCCTATAGTGCCATCGAGCGCCTGCGCCAGAAAGACTTCGAGAACTACTCCTGGGAAGAGGTGCAGGAGGCCAAACGCTTGATGGCCGAGATGCGCTGGAATCTGGGCATGCGTCCAACACGCCGCAAGGCCCCCCGGCGTCGCGGCTCCTATCCCGATATGCGCCGTATCGTGCGCCGCAACCTGAAATATGGCGCGGAATTGATCGAACTGACCTGGCGCGAGACGAAGCGCAAGCCTCGTCCCCTGGTGATCATCTGCGATATTAGCGGCTCCATGAGCCTCTATTCGCGCTTGCTGCTGCACTTTATCCATACGATCTCCAATGGACTGCAAAATGTGGAGGCCTTTGTCTTTGGCACACGCCTGACGCGGGTCACGCGCCAGCTCAAGCGCCGCGATGTCGATGAGGCGGTACACGATGTCTCCAAGCAGGTGCAGGACTGGTCGGGTGGCACACGCATTGGCGACGCTTTGCACTACTTCAATCATCACTGGTCTCGGCGCGTGCTGGGACGAGGCGCGGTCGTGCTCGTCATCAGTGATGGCTGGGACCGTGGCGAGGCCGATACCCTACGCGCGGAGATGGATCGCTTACAACATAGTTGCCATCGCCTGATCTGGCTCAATCCCCTGCTGGGCTCACCCGATTATCGGCCTCTTACCATCGGCATGAAGACCGCCTTGCCCTATATCGATAACTTCCTGCCCTCGCATAACCTGGACAGCCTGATCTCGCTGGGTAATACGCTCTCAAGCATTGATGATAGCCGTCCACTCCGCGACGCCTACAGCAGACGTAAGGCCGTGGAAGCCTGGACCAGGCGTAAGATCTAACAGTAACATAATCACGCCACCCTCTTTGAAAGGAGCACACACTATGCGCGACGTCTTACCGGATATTGAAAAATGGCGCGCTCAAGGCGAGCAGGTCGCCATCGCGACCGTCATCAGTATGATCGGCTCCGCCCCACGTCTGCCAGGCGCCAAGCTTGCTGTCAGTGAGAAAGGCGAGATCGCAGGCTCCGTCAGTGGTGGTTGCGTCGAGCCTGCCGTCATTCACGCCGCCCACCAGGTCATCAAAAGTGGGCAGCCACAATTGCTTGAGTTTGGCATCAGTGAAGCCGATAATCTAGAAAAGATAGGCCTCTCTTGTGGAGGCACAATTCGCGTCTTCGTCGAACGCCTCGACTGGTAAGACCACATCGTTATTACGTGAGGACTTGAGGGATACAAGCACCATGAGTGAGATCTATACCACATTAAAGAGTGCGCTTGACAATCAGAGAGGGGCGGCCCTGGCCACGCTCGTTCAGGGTCCTGAGCATATCGGCACCAAGCTCTTATTCCTTCCTGGCCAGGCCCCCCAGGGCACGCTTGGTTCCGTGGAGCTTGATCAACAGGTTCTCCCCATTGCGGAGCGCGCCACCTGGTCTGGCACCGGCTCAAGTCATACTATCACACTGCCCACAGGAACCTACGAGGTCTTTATTGAAGGCTTCGCCCCCCCGCCAACCCTCATCATTGTTGGAGCCGGACATATCGCCATTCCCCTTACCACCTTCGCTAAAACGCTCAACTACCGCGTTATCATTGTGGATGCACGCGCGGCCTTCGCTACATCAGAGCGCTTCCCCCATGCCGACGAGATCATTGTAGAGTGGCCAGATGAGGCGCTACAGAAACTCGATCTCAATCCCTCAACCGCCGTCGCCGTCCTGACCCACGATCCCAAATTCGATGAGCCAACATTGAAGGTCCTGCTCGCCCACGAAGTCGGCTACATTGGCGCGATAGGCAGCCGCAAAACAGGCGAGGAACGCGCTGAACGCCTCAAGAATGAAGGCATTACCGAGGAGCAGTTACAACGCATCCATGGCCCTATTGGCCTGAATATTGGAGCTAAAACACCTGAAGAGATCGCCCTGGCCATCATGGCGGAAATCGTCGCGACACGCAACGGGAAGGACAGCAAAAGCATCCTTAATTGGCAACAAAAATAGTAGTAGTTTGCAACTTCTTACGCGCCAATGCGTTTATCTTTGTAGAGGATGTTCTTTCTTTACAAAAATCTAGATACTTCTGATCCAAAAACCCTGAGCGCGAAGCGCTAGGCACGCAAGTGACGTTGGGTTTCGGAATAAGATCTTATTACCTGGAAGATAGTGGCATTAAAATTTGGTATAACCTACTTTCAAAACGCTTTTATCCTTCTCATTCATTTTGATCAGAAAAGAGTTGATTATACATGTCAGATAATAACTACTACGACGATCATACAATGCCCGCACGCCCCTATCCACCTGAAGGATCTCAGAATAGACCACAGCCTGAGACCCCCCAGGGTAAGCTTGTGCTAGGCAATTTCAATAATGCTAATGTGCCCCCCGCCAACAGCCCAACCAACCGCCACAGGGGCGACCATATAACCCCTCACACAATGCGGGGCCACGCTACCCTCAACAGGGCGGACCAGTTCCCCCAACCTATACTCCTGGCCCGGGAACCTATACTCCTGGCGCGCCTCCCTATTCGCAGGCGCAAAACGGAGAAAAACTGCCCGGTTCCGCGCGCCGGCCAGCGAGGCGCAAACGCTCTGGTTGTGCGCCTGGCTGTCTGATAGTGGGACTGCTCCTCGTTATCCTGCTCTGCACCGGGGCCTACACAGGTCAGCGTGTCCTGGCCTTTGGCTCGGCCATTTCAACGAATAAAGATTCGCTCTCCACCCAGACAGGCTATATGAATACCAGCGACCGCGTCAACCTGCTCATTATGGGCTATGGTGGTGGCGCTCACGACGGGACAAACCTGACCGACTCCATGGTGGTCATTAGCATGACCCCCAGCAATCAGCATACCTCGCTGGTCTCGGTGCCACGCGACCTCTGGGTGCAGGTGCCCTCTGGCTCCGGTCACTATGCCAAACTTAACACTGTTTATCAGGCAAACTCGAACAATGGTGCTGATCGAGCCGCAGGCGGAAATGCGGCCGCAGAAAAGCTCGGTTCCATCACTGGACTTGATGTCAAGAATTGGATGTTAATCGACTTCAATGGCTTTCGCGAGCTGATCAACGCTCTTGGCGGCATTGATGTATATGTGCCTGACACATTTACCGCGAACTATCCCAAAAACGATGACGCCAACGTCGATGCCAGCTGGATTACCGTCCACTTTAATAAAGGTATGCAACACATGGATGGCGAGACCGCGATCCGCTACGCCCGCGCCCGCTATGTGACCGATAATCCCGCCGAGGGCACCGACTTCGCTCGCTCCATTCGCCAGCAGCTTATCATCAAGACGGCCCTGGCAAAGATGAAACAGATCTCCAGTTGGCCCAACCTCTTTAACGCGATGGACGCCCTGCAAAAGGCCATCTATACTAACATGTCGCTCGCCGACCTGGGTCTCTTTACCATGAAGATGGATCTCAACAGCCCACAGACCGCGCGTATCGGTCTCAGCTTCGATAACGTCCTGACCTCCAGCACCTCGGACGATGGACAGGATATCCTGATCCCCAAGGGTAACAACTGGGATCTAGTCAAACAATACGTCGACTCCAAGCTCTATAAATAAGCAGCCAACCAGGAGCAGCCCTGGCGCATACCAATGCGCCAGGGCTGCTCCTGGTTGGCCGTCACAACGCCTTGACCAACGGATACCTCAGGTAAGCTCATAGGTTGATAGTACGCTCCTTTGCGAATTCAAGCTGCATGCGGTCTTCCAATCTTACAGGCTCAGCTCACCCTTGCGCTGTTTGAGCTGTGCAATGATGATGGCTGGATCAAGGCGATGAATAAAGTTTGGATCGACGAAGGCCAGGCTTACCTTTCCCGATTGATCAATCAGGAAGGTTCCTGGTATCGGCAGTTCCCACGATGCGTCGCCGTTGTAGGCGGGCAGATCGGCACCAATCTGCTGATACGCCACGCGCACAGCCTCATCAATGCGAAAAACGAGACCATACTCTCGCGCAACCTGGTTGCCAACATCGCTTAAAACCTCAAAGGTCAGAGCGTTCTTCTCCGCCAGCGAAAGGCTCTGATCTGGCGTCTGTGGAGAAATCGCGACCAGAGAGGCGCCCAGCGCCTGCAATTGCGGCAAGGCCTGCTGATAAGCACGCAATTCCAGATTGCAGTATGGACACCAGGCGCCTCGATAGAAGGTCACGACAACTGGCCCTTGCTTGAGCAGATCTGAGAGTGACACGGGACGACCAAGAGCATCGGGTAGCGTAAAATCCGGTGCCAGTTCACCCTCTTTGAGAGCCTTCTCAGCCCCACTAGATGCGATAATTTGTTGGATAGGGCGTAGTAATTGTTCACGCATGGATGCGGTTATCTGGTCCCGCGTCTGAGCTATAAACGCATCGATCTGTTGCTGTAGCGGAGTATTCATTGGGTCATACGTTGCCATTATTATCTCTCTTTCTTTATATCTAGTTTGGTGCAGGCTGAGCGGTGATGAAGCATCGCTCGGCTGCCCTGATCGTGGTAAAATCACATAACCTGCAACACAGGTGTCTCTGAGTTCTGGCGCCCTGACCCTGACTGCGTGAGGCGACGATAGCGCCGCTCTACTCCTCGTGCCAGATACATCGCGCCGATGCCAATCAGCAGGTGAGCACCCTGGATCAACCAGTGTAGATTGCCCACGAGAATCCGTGGCTGAGTCACTCCAAAGGCCACTACCAGGATCGCATAGATCATGCTGAATATACCCAGCAGCCGAAGTTCGCGCTTCCAGACAGCCACAAACGCAAGGATGATAAAGGCCAGAGTGCCTGTAATGCCGAGTGTCTCGTGAATGTAAGTCATACCTATCTGTAGCAGTATCCTCAGAAGCATATAAAGATCGAATATCTGAGCGATCCAGAGTAAAAGTCCCAGCAGCATAGCAAGCATAAAGGCGCTTCGTGCAATCAATGAGACGATGCGTACCGTTTTCATAAAGATCTCCTTTTCAACTCTTGTCAAACGAGAAGCATTCTAGCCATGACTTCGCTACTTCCTCTTCCCAGGTCCATCCAGGCAATAGTGAGCAACAGAAAATAGCCAGGTGAAATGTAGAAGACGCTTGTCATCTCTCACTCTTCTTGATAGAATTAAAATAGATGATAAACGTAAAAGAAACAAGTACGCAATTTTATCTGACGTAGTATATAAAACCATACTATTGGGAGGAATAAGCAATGAAGCAGATGCCGAAAGCTACAGCATGCCCGGTCGAGGTGACGCTCTCAATCGTCGGTGGAAAATGGAAGCCGATGATTGTCTGGCATTTGCTTAGCGGAACCAAGCGCTTTGGCGAATTACGGCGGCTCATTCCTGGAGCTACCCAGCAAATGCTCACCATGCAATTACGAGAGCTAGAGCAGGCAAGAGTGCTCCACCGCGAGGTCTATGCCCAGGTACCTCCCAAGGTCGAATATTCACTAACAGAACTTGGGCGGAGCTTAGAGTCAATCCTGCTCCAGATGGCGGAATGGGGCGAATGGTACTGCGACCAAAATGGGCAGGAGCATTGGCATATACCTTCTAAAATAGAAGAGCTCGCTCCTGCTAAAAAATAGTGCTTAACCATCCTTAAAGCGTTATGCAGAAAAGTTAGTTCTTGGCGCTTGACCCACGCCGCAAAATACCCTGAAGAACACAGGGTATTTTGCGGCATCGAGATGCACACCGCTCTAGTTATTATTCACCGAGAGATGTTGCACCTGCTGTATCATCGCAAGGCGCTGCTCAGCCAGGCTAGCGGCTGCCTGGTGTGTTGGGATCTGTTGCTCTTGGGCATAGGAGAGAACGTTCCGCATGGTCTGATAGATGCGTTCCACCTGCTTCAACGCTCGTTGCGGATGAAAGCCACCATGGGAGAGGCTTTCTGCTCCTACTATAATCCCGCCCGCGTTCACAATAAAATCTGGCGCATATACAATACCCCGCTCGGCTAACATCTCTCCATGATGTTCCTCCGCAAGTTGATTGTTAGCCCCCCCACAGATGATCTTGCAGCGCAACGCAGGAAGCGTCTGATCATTGAGTACCGCACCTAATGCACAGGGGCTATAGACATCACCAGCAAGCCGATGGATATCTTCCGGTGACACAACCTGTATCTGCGGATAAAGCGTTGTCACAGCCTCAACATGTTGCTGATTGACATCCGCCACCGTGACGTTAGCTCCTGCTTCCACTAAGGCATGCACCAACGCGCGTCCAACGCCCCCCACACCCTGCACAGCAATCGTACGTCCTTCAGGCTGGGGATTACCATACACCTCTTCCAGACAAGCACATATCCCCTGGAACACTCCATGGGCGGTAACAGAGGAGGTATCACCAGGACCGCCCCATGCCTCCGAAACCGTCACAACATGCCGCGTCTCTGCACGGATGATATCCATATCTTCAACAGTCGTTCCAACGTCCACGCCTGTCAAGTACAATCCACCTAGCCGCTCGATAAAACGGCCCAGAACGCGGAACATGCCTTCATTTTTTCCTCGTTTGGGATCACTAATAATCACCCCTTTCCCACCACCATACGGTATCCCTGCCGCGGCATTCTTATAGGTCATCCCTCGCGCCAGGCGCAGAGCATCGGTGAGCGCCTCTTCTTCAGTTTCATAAGGCCACAAGCGCATACCTCCCATCGCAGGGCCCAGCGTCGTATCGTGAATCACAATAATCGCTTTTAAGCCAAATGTCCGATCCTGGCAAAAGTAAATTTGTTCATAATCGTGTGCTTCCATGCGCTCGAAAATGGATGATTTCATCTCGCTTCCTTTCTCTACAATTCGCCTCATCTCTGCTTATCCTTGCCGGAACATGTTCTTAAGTATGCTCGTGACTCCTCTAACTCGTCAACGCGAGCGTCCGGTCATACCGGACATTGCTCTTGTCCCAGGTGTACTCAAACGTCTATACTAAATGCAAGCCAGACAGAGAAAACAGACCTGTGCAGCCCAGGCAGGCCACAGGCCAGGTGGATCGTGGACACGGAAGGAGTCGCTATGAAACCACATCTGATTGAGAAAGTTGGCAGCCTCCTCAATCTCTTTTCCTTCGCGCAACCAGAGTGGGGGGTACGTGAAGCTGCCGAGGCATTACAGTTGCCCAAGTCCACTATGGGTGACCTTCTACTCAGCCTCACAGAACAAGGGATTCTTAATCGCACACCAACCGGGCGCTATCAACTTGGCTGGCGGCTGTTTGAGCTAAGTCAGGTGCTTGTCGAGCATACGGCTTTCTGCATTGAAGCCAGGCGTGCCATGCGCGAACTCGTTGAACGTTGGGGGGAGACTACACATCTAGCAGTCCTCGATGGGACCCAGGTTCTCTTTGTCGAAAAGTTGCAGGCCACACCAGCCGTTGAAATCCTCCTCTCGCGCGTTGGCGCGCGTCTCTCGGCCCACGAGGTAGGGGTAGGTAAAATCTTGCTGGCTTTTCAAGCACCCTATCGCCTTCCCGCTTTATTGGATACATTGCCGCTGACTGCTCGTACGGCTCAGACCATCACCTCCCGTGAGCAGCTACTTCACGAGCTAGATCAGGTGCGCACGCAGGGCTATGCCTATGATCATGAAGAAACCGCGCCAGGACTATGTTGCGTGGCAGCCCCGATTCATGACCTGGATGGTCGCGTTCCTGCCGCTATTAGTTTCTGTATTCCAGCCTATCGCTTTTATCCGCAACAATATCACTACACAAAAATCATTGTCCAGGCAGCGCAAAACATTTCTGCGCACCTTGGCTACCTGGACAACCAGGTCAATGAAGAAACCAGGCATTAATTACTGGTGAGTATACACAAAGAAAGAGAGTTAAGATGACGGACGTCGCCCACCATTACGACCAATTACTCGCTGAACACTATACCTGGATGTTTGGCCCCTTTGAAGAGAAGGTCTCTGAACAACAGGAGCTTTTCAAGCGTTGGGATATTCTTGGAGAGGGTACGAAGACCGCGCTCGACCTGGGGTGTGGATCTGGTTTCCAATCCATCGCCCTGGCCAACCTTGGCTTTCATGTGACGGCTATCGATCTGAGCCAGCGCCTCCTGACAGAGCTAGCCGAACGCAAAGAGAAGCATGCAATTGTCGCTCTGCAAGGAGATATCCGTAACGTTTTGCAGTTGGTTGAAGCTCCATATGATGTCGTTGTGTGCATGGGAGATACGCTTCCACATTTAGAGAGCAAAGATGATGTCATTCACTTGCTTCAAGCTATCCATCAACTGCTCGTACCAGGCGGCAAATGTATTCTCAGTTTTCGAGACCTTTCAGTTGAGCAACACGCACTGGATCGCTTTATCCCGGTTCGCAGCGATGCCAACACCATTTTGACCTGTTTCCTTGAATATGAACCCGAGAGTGTGGTAGTACACGATCTGATCTACACACGCCAGGGTGAACAGTGGGCGCTCCAGAAGAGCAGTTATCGCAAGCTTCGCTTAGCACTTTCCTGGCTTATAACACAACTCCAGCTTACAGGCTTTACAATCGATGCTCAGGAGTCACATCGCGGCATGTGGTTTCTGGCTGTTAGCAAATAAGAAAGATAAAGGATAGCATGTTAGATTATCTGCGCTTTATTTATGATCCCAACGAGCCAGGTACGGCCTCAGTATTTGATGAGTGCTCGCTATGGGCGGCTCGCTTCGGTTTAATGCTCCTGAATAATCTGGAGCTGCATCCCAACTTGAACGTCCTGGACCTGGCATGTGGAACAGGCTTCCCACTTTTTGAACTGGCCCACATGTATGGCGCCTCCTGTCAGGTAACGGGAGTTGATAGCTGGAAAGGGGCCGTAGAGCGAGCCAGATTAAAGTTAAAGGTTTATCAATTACCCAATGTTCAGATTCTGGAGGCCGATGCCGAACATCTTCCGTTTCAGGCTGAATCCTTTGATATGATTGTTTCAAATCTCGGGATCAACAATTTTAGTGATCCGAACGCGGTTTTAGCCGAATGCTTCCGCATCACCAAACCCGAAGGGCATCTTGTTCTTACAACCAATCCCGCTGGGCATATGCACGAATTTTATGAAGTGTTTCGCGCCACATTAAAAGAGCTAAACAAGCCTGCCTACCTGGAGCGACTAGAAAGCAATGAAGCCCATAGAGGAGCAAAAGAAGCTCTGCTTGATCTCTTACAAAACAATGGGTTTCGTCCTCTTACCTTCAAAGAAGATCAATTCCAGCTCCGGTATCAGAATGGGAGCGCACTCTTCAATCATCCACTTACAAAATTTGGGTTCTTAGATGGCTGGAGACGGGTTGTCGATCCAGAGGATGAAGAGCAGATTTTTGCCATACTAGAACACAAACTAAACCAGGTGGCGAGTGCATCTGGGGGGTTAAGCATGACTGTTCCTATGCTCTATCTCGAAAGCGAGAAACTCGCTTGAGGAGGGTCCATTTCTGCTTGTAGCTGTACAAGACGTACCCATCGGTATATACTGTGCTAGCAGAAAAACTTCTTTTACATGGGAGGGACTGGCATGTCTCAGCGTGATACGCGTCTTATTGGCGGCATCTATCGGACAGGGCAAATTCTCAGTAGCGATGGCATACTGACAACCTGCACGGCCTATAATCGCAATACAAATGATGTTGTTGGCCTCTATGTGCTGCATTGTCCGCCAAACGTCCCTCCACATGTGATCCAACAGGTGCTCCAGCCCCTGGCACAACGCCGGACGCACGCCTCACCGCATCTACTTCATATCTCCGATTGGGGCGTCGATAATAATCGCATCTTTATCGCTACCGATCCACCACGTGGCGTGACCCTGCGGCACGCTATGGACAATGAGAACATCGATCTTCAGCGCTCGCTTGATCTTATTCACCAGCTTGCGCTGGGTGTCAAGGTCCTGCACGAGGCGCATATCGCGGCCCTGGATCTACGCCCCCAGTTTGTTACTGTCGAGACCTTCATGGACAACAATAGTCTCACAGATCGTGTTCGCCTCGATGACATTGGTCTGCGTGAACTTCTCAGAGCGCTGGGAGCCTCCAATAGCACAGCCAGCGATAGTCTTGCCGCAATCGATCCACGCTATGCCTCTCCTGAGCACCTCAACAGCCAGCCTATTGGCCCCTGGAGCGATATCTATCTGTTAGGCATTCTGCTCTTTGAACTGGTCACAGGGCGCGCCCCCTTCGTGGGCCATACACCTGCCGAGACAGGTGTCATGCAGGGTACGAGCGCGGTACCACGCATGAAACAGTATATGTATAATGTGCCAGATGAATTGCAGGCCGTCGTCGACTGCGCCCTGTCCAAGGAACCTGGTCGCCGCTTTGCCAATGTCAATGCCTTCCTCAAGGCACTGCAAGGCGTTGCCCTCCGCCAGCCACCAGGCCCATTGAGTTCGAGGAGACGCTACGCGATGCCGACCAGGGCCGCCCCAGCAGCCCTCTCACCAGCGAAATGGCGTTCTCAACACCACACACGCCTCAGCAGACTCAGCGCCAAAGCTCCGACCTCGCGCAGTCGTTGCCGCTACCGGCCATCCGCGCCCTGGCCGAGGAGCAGAGCATCTATGCCTACCTGCGCTACGAGAAGGCTGGCAAGCTGCAAGAACGCCTCCCCATCACCGGAAAAAATGTCATTATTGGACGTGTTGATCCTAAACGCGGCTATACTCCGGATATAGATCTCAGTTCTCTCGATCCCACCAAGACCGTCTCGCGCCAGCACGCGCGCATTCGCTTCGAGGAGACCTTCTTCTATATCGAGGACATTAAGAGCCACAATAAGACACGCCTGGGCGAACTTGTGCTCACGCCACTCAAGGCAGAACTCCTGCAACATGGCGACTGGATCGCCTTCGGGAGCGTGCGTCTTCGCTTCGAAATTCCTGGTATGCGCGCGCTTACCCCCTCAAAAGAGTCAAAATAAACTTGAGCTTAAGCAATCCGGGGAAGATATAATGAGACGGAGCACTATCTTCTGACTGGAAAGGATTGATTTCATGGGCTTTGAGCAGTATCACGAGCCAGCACAAGAACTCTCCGCGGAAACGCGTACTTTTGCGCGCCTCATTGCCTCCCTTCAGGAAGAATGTGAGGCCATCAACTGGTACCAACAGCGTATCTCTGTCGAGCAAGACCCCGAGGCGCGCAAGATCATGCAACACGCCCAGGAAGAGGAATTCTTGCACTTCAGCATGGATCTGGAGTTTCTCCTCCGCCGCACCCCCAAATGGCGCGTCGCCGCCCAGCGCATCCTCTTTAAGGAGGGTGACATCATCGAGAACGCAGAAAAGGGCGAGAATGCGGTTGAAGAACTAGACAAAGAAGAAAAGTAAAAAGAACTGGGCTGGCAGCATGCCAGCCCAGTTCTTTTTAACACAACGCTATCAAATCTAGATGCCTGCAATAGCAAGAATATCTGCGAGCAATCCCTGGCCCGTCTCAATACTTCCCGCGCCGGGACCAATCACCGTCACGGAAGAGAGCGTCTCCGACTCCAGGGTAAGGGCATTCATCGCGCCCACAACGTGTGCCAGGGGGTCACTGAGAGGCAATGCAACCGGTTCCACGCGCGCCTCGACCTCGCCACCGCTCATACGCCGCACAGAGGCGATAAGCTTAATACGCTTCCCCACCTCACTCGCATGCTGGACCTGCTCGCGGGTGACCCCTGTAATCCCCGTTCGCGCCACCTGCTCGGCTCCTAAAGGCTGCTGGAAGAGCAGTGTGGAGAGAATCATAGCCTTGGCAACGGCATCATAGCCCTCGACATCGGCGGTGGGATCGGCCTCGGCATAGCCGCGTGCCTGGGCATCCGCCAGCACCTCGGCATAGTCACGCCCCTCGGCCATCGCGCTCAAAATATAATTGGTCGTACCATTGACGATGCCACGCGTCGTGATGATCTGTGCGCCCGCCATCCCCTCCAGGGCCGTGCTCAAGACCGGCGTACCCGCCATAACTGTTGATTCCATACGCAGCTGGACTCCATTCTGGCGCGCCAGTTGCAGTAGCTCAAGTCCAGCCAGCGCAACTGGCCCCTTATTGGCCGTCACCACGTGCTGCCCACGCGAGAGGGCCGCGCGAATATGGCTCAACCCTGGCTCCCCGTCTCGCAGATTCGTGCCCGTCGCCTCTACCAGGATATCGCTCTTCAACGCCTCGATTCCTGCCAGAGTACTGGAAAAATATCGAGTATGCGCAAGCTCGGTCAGTGGACGCCGCTGCTCCGCCAATGCCAGCAGGCCAGCGATATCCAGGCCATCTTCAGCATAGATACAACCAGAACGCGCACTGGCGACACTCACCAGGCGCATATCGAGTCCCCGTTGTTCCTGGAGCCACTCACGCCTCGTCAACAACAACCGGGCCAATCCCTTCCCCACCACGCCAAAGCCCACTAGAGATACATCCACTCTTCTCATAGCTAATTCCTTCACATAATTTATTTCTGGGTAATAGTAAGATACAGTAGCCGCGTACGCAAGTAGCGGGCTACTGTATCTTACTATTACCCTAGCAGGCGCCAGACTAGATCCAGGAAAGCTTCAAGCGATCAAGCACACGCCGCACTGGGCCAAGCTCTTCAATACCTATCCTGCGTCCCACGCGCACGTAGACGAAGAGCGCTACGAAGCCAAACACGGCCAGCTTCACCATCGCGACAATTGTTCCCAGGAGACCCAGCGAGGGTGTCGCTGTCGTATCCAGCCAGGCCAGGAAATGGAAATGCCCCAGCCATTTGAACACCAAGTTACTTATCACAAAATTGAGGACGAGCAGCGCGGCACCCATGACGACCGAGGCCCCCAACACCTTTCCTGTAAAGGCGCCAAAATCGCGCAGGTTAAAGCCACCTAGACGCTGGTGCAAGAGCCAGAACAGGATAATAGCCTCAAGCAAGCCCGCGAATGACGTCGAGAAGGCCAGCACACCCAATCCCCAGGCAGTGGCACCGGATGACCCACCATTCGCGGCTACCGCGATGTTGATGAGCAGCAGCGCCAGGGCGATCTTGAAGATAAACTGGCCAATACTCACAATGACTGGCGTCTTACTGTCACGTAAGGCGTAGAACGAGCGCGTCAGGATCTCTACAGCCGCCAGGCCCGCCAGGCCAAAGGCAAAGAAGGCCAGCGGGATTGTCATGGTCTGTGCCGCCTCCAGGTTAAAGCGACCATGTTGCAGGAGTACCTGAATGATGGGGAAACCAATCACGATCAGGCCCACGCTCGAGGGAATCGACATATAGAGAATACCCCGCAGCGTCTCCATAATCGTGTTACGCACACGGTCCAGGCGTCCCTTCACAAAATTCTCAGCCAGCGTCGGGAAGGCCGCGGTCGCCACCGACATACCAAAGACACCCAATGGCAACAGCATCAACTGCATCGATTGATAGTACAGCGAGATCAGGCCATCTGTGCCACCCCTGGCATTGGCCGCGACAATACCTACCGCGAGCAGACCAATCAAGCTACGGTCTACAAAGGTGGTAAAGCTCAGCATCGAGGCGTTGACGATACGTGGCACCATCTGGCGCGCGATCTGAATAATGCTCGGATTTCGCCAATCAAGCGCTTTAGGAGAGTACTGCATACCCACCTTAAAGATGGCTGGCACCTGAATACCTACCTGCAAGACCGCGCCAATGACAACGCCCCAGGTCGCACAATAAATGGCGAAGGTATCATTGCGCTTCCCCAGGAAGGCCAGGAGTAAACCAGGCAACAGACCGGCGATCAGTCCCACGTTATACAATACTGTACCAATCGCGGGGATACGGAAGTTCTGGCGTGCATTCAAGACCGAGGTCGTAATCACACCCGCCCCAAGCGCAATCGATTGCAGGAGCATGATGCGCGTCAACGAGGTAATCAGGGCGAGATGCGCGGCATCCCCCTGGTTGTACAGTGGCACCAGGCCCGGAGCAAAAAGGATAGCAAGACCAGCCAGAATCACCATGCCCAGAATAGCCAGATTCAGAGCCGAGCTAGCAATATGCCATGCCGTCTTCTCATCATTCTCCGCGACCATATGCTTGGTAAACACGGGGATAAAGGCCGAGCTCAGAGCGCCACCCGCGACAACATTAAAGATTAAGTCCGGGATAAGAAAGGCCTGTAGGTAAGCGTCTGAGACGTTGCTCGCACCAAACACAAACGCGAACATAGAAGTACGCAGGAGACCCAGTACACGACTGCCCACAAAAGCGACGGTCAGGATCATCGTCGCGCGCCCAATGGCTGCCTTCTGGATCATTCCCGTATCTTGTGCCGAAGTGCCCGCTGTCTTCAGCTTCTGTGAGATTCCCAATAGCCCACTCTTCCGCCCGGTCTCCTCACGTCCAGGAAGCGAAAGCGGAGAATGGGGAGGCGCGATAGGGCCAGCCTGAACGGACGAATAGTTATTCCCCGAAGGAAGCGGCGCATCAGGGAACGAAGGCCTACTGCCCGGTATCGGTGGAGGTGTAGGCCTGGGTGGGTTTCTACGCCAGGGAATAATGGTTGTGACATCAGCCTTCATACGCCTCTGCTGACGCCGCATGCGCTCTTCACGCAACTGCTGCAAACGCTCCTGGCGCAACTGAGCAATAGGCTGCGAGGGCTGTGGGGCATCAAAATACTGATACTCCATACCCTGACCATAGCTCAAAGTGGAGCCCATATCCACGTACTGCTCCTGGTATGGCCCGGGAGGTGGATAGGCACCTGGTGGCTGCTGTAAGCTATGCGGGATATATGCCTGTGGCGACGATTGGGGCTCGGGATAAGTTGGTATCCCTCCCTGGGACGGTGGCAGACCACCCTGCGATGGCGGGGCGAACTGGCGCGGAGGCAAAGGTGCCGCCGGTGGCCTGGGTCCCGCAATCTCAGTGTTGTCCTGGTCGTACTGCCACCCATAAAACCCATTCCCCTGCTGCTCAGACGATCCCTGCACTGGTTGTGATGGTTGCTGTCCTTGATTTTCCACAGTCATTAAACTCTACTATTAATGGCTCTGTTTCCGAGCTTGGCACTGTATCTCTACAGAGTCTCTACTATGTATTATTGTACAGTATTGTTGGTTCAGCATACCACACTCACCACTTTCTGACTACTCTGATGAGACAAGATACTTATACGCCTGGTCCATTATAACCATGCCAGGCGCAAACGGATGAGCATACGCTGGATGGGTTGCAAGCGTCCCCCCATCGTTATAGGATTCCTGTGGCTCCTCTTCCTGGTATCCCTGATCCTTCTCCATACATTAATGCATCCTATATTTTTTACGTTCTTTATATCTCTGTAATTATATCCACCGCTCTCCCATCTTAAATGTACAAACGCATTCTCCCATAGATAAGTATCACTCCTCCACGCTTATCTCATATCGCCATTCCAGCATAATGATGCCAAAAAGCAAAATACACACAGATGATACAGAATTATCAAGTATTACACACTTAACAGAATAAGAGATTAAACTTTTTACTAAATAAAAACCGATTAGCTATGAACTACATACAAAACAAGTTTAAAGCAAATTTAGCGAAATGGCCAAAAATACTCAAACTCGTGAAACAAAAATGAAACCTCCCCACTCCAAAGAATCAGTAGCATTTTAGATACTTCCTATTAGGAAACCTGAGCGCGAAGCGCTAGCCACGGCAGTGGCGCCGCGCCCCCGAATGGGGGTTGGTTTCCGTATAAGAAGCTCGTGGAAGAAATTATAAATCGCTCTCCTGATCGGATGAGTTTTACCTGGAGGTTTTTTTGAAGACAAGTCTTGCGTACAAAAGCATAGTTCTCCTGGCGGTTGTTGGACCTCTCGTCGCTACCGTATACGCGATTGCCACGCTCTGGCAAAAGGCCATTAACGCGACAGACCTCACTCTTCTCCTCGTTATGTACTCCCTTGTTGCCCTTGGTGTCACCGTCGGCTTCCATCGTATGCTTACACACCGCAGCTTCGCCGCTCATCCGGTTGTCAAATTCTTTTTACTGGTACTTGGCTCCATGGCCCTGGAAGGTCCCGCGCTGGAGTGGGCAGCAACCCATATTAAACATCACTCTTATTCAGATAAAGAGGGCGATCCCCATAGCCCTGTAGAAGGCTTCTTCCACGCTCATATCGGCTGGCTCTTTAAGGACCGCATGGCCGATCCCAATCAGTACGCCAAACACCTGCAAAAAGATCCGATTGTGGTTTTTGTTAGCAAGACTTTCCTGCTCTGGGTTGTGTTAAGCCTGATTATCCCCTTCGCCATTGGTGGCTGGTCTGGCCTGCTCTGGGCTGGCCTGGTCCGCATCTTCCTGACCCACCACGTCACCTGGAGCGTCAACTCAGTCTGCCACATCTTTGGCCGCCGCGACTATGAGACCAACGACCAGAGCCGCAATGAGTGGGTCGTGGGCCTGCTCAGCTTCGGTGAGGGCTGGCACAATAACCATCATGCCTTCCCTCGCTCGGCCTTCCACGGCCTGCGCTGGTGGCAGATTGACGGCTCCGGCTACCTGATCTGGTCCCTGGAGAAGCTTGGCCTGGCAAAAGACGTCTATCGCATCAGCCCCGAGCAGATGCAGAAACGCCAGGATCGCGCTGCTGCTGCCAATGCCACCATTGCCGTGCCTACCCAGGCCGTAACAGTCAAGCGCACGCCCGTTGGCGCACAGCGCTAAAACAGGGTACCAACTCATCCTTTCCTACCAGGCAATCAGCCCCTTTAAGCTGAGGCCTGGTAGTTTTTTTCCGACAATTTTCCTCCACACGCCTACTACAGAGAAAAAAGCCTAGCTATTTGACAGAAACCTATCAACATCGCTACAATCAATTCGTATTTAGTTATGAGTTTGACCGCTTTATATTAAAGCCACCTATAGAGAAAATGAAGCATGCGAGGAGGCGACCCCTTTCCATGAAACACTTTTATGCCATTATCCTGGCTGGCGGCAGTGGCACACGTCTCTGGCCACTCAGCACACCAAGTTTCCCTAAGCAGTTTTTGCCACTACCAACTGGCAATAGCATGATTCAGGAGACGCTCCTGCGTGTTGCCCCTCTAGCCCCTGCGGACCAGACCTGGGTCGTCACAGGGAAGCATATGGCCCCACTCGTAGAGGAACATCTACCCACAGTCCCCTCGAACCAGATCTTGAAGGAGCCCATGGGACGCGGATCTGCCGCCGCCATCGCCTGGGCAGCCGCCGCTATCGCGCATAAAGATCCCGAAGCCATCCTTGGCATCTTCAGTGCCGACCATGTTATCGCCAATGTACCAACCTTCCGTCAGACCCTGCAACTGGCCTGTGAACTGGCGGAACAGGATCGCCTCGTGACCATTGGCATCAAGCCAACAAGCCCGGAGACTGGCTTTGGCTATATCCGCTTCGCGGATGCCGTCTGCGAAGGCCATGGACACCAGGCCTGCCGCGCCGAGAAATTTGTGGAGAAACCCAATCGCGAGACGGCTGAGAGCTATCTGCGCGATGGCCATTATGTCTGGAACGCAGGCATCTTCATCTGGAAAGCCTCGGCCTTCCTAGCAGAGATGCAGGAACACCTCCCCGACAGCGCCCAGAAAATCGATACCATCGTCAATGCCCCCACCGATCACCAGTCCCAGCTCCTCGAGGAGCTCTGGCCCACGCTCGAAAACATTACCGTCGATTACGCGGTCCTCGAGAAAACCACTAACCTGGTAGTGATACCCGCCGACCTGGGCTGGGGCGATGTGGGCAACTGGGAGCAGTATGGCGACCTCTTCCCCGCCGACGCCCAGGGAGTCCACGCCGTTGGCAACCACACCGGCTTTGGCAGCCAGAACGTAGTCATTTTCAATAACACTGAGCGTCGCATCTACACCATAGGCCTGGAAGATGTAATTGTCGTAGAAATGGACGACCTGACCGTCATCTGTCACAAGAGCCATGTCCAACGCGTAAAAGAACTTGCGGAACACCACCGCAACCAGACAGGCCCCCTGCAATCCTAAAGGGATAAACTTACTAAGCAATAACCTTACTTCATTTTCTGTTCGCGCGCGCTCCCGGCATTGGCACATTTTTGTCTCCCAATACCAGGAGCGCATTTTCATCTCTCTCACCACCGGGGTAAAATAATTCACGGCCAGGAATGCGGCGAATGCCGCATTCCTGGCCGTGAATTATTTTACCCCGTGAGCGCCGCGGGCGCGAAAGTGACAAAAAAAGCATCTTTAAAAACGCAATCACAATATGCTAAAATCTAAGAAGGCAAACTAACATTTGTACATCTGGCAAGCCATAAGCCACCCAATCCAGGCTTAGATACCAGAAATGGAGTCCTCACTATGCTCTCCACATCCTATATTCCTCCAACCTGTCCCGTTTACTATGGCGACACAGATCCAGACGATAACATTAAGCGAGCCATCTTTTTCTCATCGTCTTACTGTGTGTAAGTGGAGGTACGCATGCACAAATTTTATGTACAATTACACTCCACTATGTTAGACTTGAGGTGAACGTCCCACAAACTATCCAGGCTCCACACTGGCATAGCGGACGCTCCCCTTATAGCAGGACAAGAAGGAGGACAGAGTGGTGTTGCTGAATATCTGGATGCTACCATCAGCGAGATTGTTGTCCTGGAGCAGCGCTTCCCCACAAACGTGCCACTAGCGCTTCACATGCTCACCTATCGTCTCTTCATCCACTGAGGCTGGACAGGCAAAGCACCTGAGAGACACCCAAACGACTCCACTCAACACAAACAACGCTAGCTTGAGCAGAGAGTCGATCCCCGCGACAACAGTCTCGCACTCAACCAGGAGCGGGAAGATGTGGATAGAGTTTTTACGTAGCTAAGGAAGGAATTTGAGATATGACTACTCGTCCTATTAGACATAGCATACCACCCGAGATTTTAGCCCTCTCACACGAACGCGACCAACTGCGGCGACGTGGTCAATATGCCCGTGCAGACGAACTGAAACAGCAGCTTGAGGAAGCTGGCTACGCCGTAAAAGATAACCCTCGTGGAGCGCACCTGGTCATCCTGCCCAGTGTCGACATCGATGACAAGACCTACCGGCTTACACGCCTGGTTCCCTCGCGCCTCGACGAGAAGGCGACCCGCGACTTCTCGATCATCATTCTGGCCACCAACACGCAAGACCAGACGCGCCGCTGCATCGAGAGCGTTCTACGCCATGCTGGCGATGCAGACCTCGAGATCCTGCTGGTCGACAATGCCTCCCAGGACGGCCTCGACCTCTGGGCAGATGCCAGCCGCTATAACGAGCCACGCCTGCGCCTCGTGCGTCCATCGCGCCGCCTGGGGACGGCAGAGGCATACAATCTCGCCCTCAAACAGAGCCTGGGGCGCGATATCGTCCTGCTCTCCAGCCACATTGAGCTGACTGGCGATATCTTTACCCCGCTCGCGAGTACCCTCTCGGACCCCGACGTCGGTATCACCGGCGCCCAGGGCTGGGTGACCGCGGACCTGCGCCACTTTGAAGAGAGCGAGGAACAAGAGGTCGAGGTCATTGACCTACAATGCCTGGCCTTCAGGCGCAGCCGACTCAAGGAGACCGGCCTCTTTGATGAGCATTATCGCTATCCACACTACATGGATATCGACTTCAACTTCGCCATGCGCGACCTGGGCCTGGAGACATGCGTCACGTCTGACCTGCCCCTCAAGCGCCACGAGGAGATCGAAGAGACCTACTACTCAGATGACGAGCGCTCCCGCCTGAGCAAACGTAATTTCTACCGCTTCCTCAACAAATGGGGCGAGCGCGACGACCTGCTCCTCTACGATGAAGAGGACGAGGACGAAGAAGACGACGACGAGGAAGGTGAAGAGTAGCCTTTCAGTAAAGATAGGGAACGAGAGATGCAGAAAGTTCCCTACCGACGCTGCGAAAGCACGCATCTACATATAACATTATATGTAGATGCGTGCTTTCGCAGCGTCGGTCCACTTCAGGCAACATTTCCTGCTTCCTCTCCCCCTCCAGCTAACCATAAACACCCAATTTATGGTACGATACAAGCACGCATAACCACAGCATTTCGACCGCATTTGCCCACGTACCATTATGTAGTAGTGAAAGGTAGTATAGCAGTGCAAACGTTCAAGAACCGCAACGAGATTCCGTCCGATTTTAAGTGGAATCTTGAGAGCATTTACGCCACAAATGAGGAGTGGGAGCAAGATTTTAAGCGCATTCAGGGCAGCGTCTCAGAGTTGGCGGCCCTGCAAGGCACTTTAGGCCAGAGTGGCGAGGCTCTCCTTCATGTGCTCAGAAAACGCGATGAGGTGGGTGAGGTCCTAGAGCGCCTCTACGTCTATACCTCGATGCGCCGCGACGAAGATACCACTAATAGCCTCTACCAGGGGATGGCCGACCGCGCCATGCAACTCTATGTACAGGTCGTGACCGCTATCTCCTACATCGAGCCTGAACTCCTGGCCCTGCCCCAGGATACCCTGGAACGCTATATTAAAGAGGTCTCCGGCCTGGCCCTCTACCGTCATCAGTTGGATGATCTCAACCGCAAGCGCCCGCATATCCGCTCCGCCGAGGTCGAGGCCGTGCTCGCCGCCAGCGAAGAGATGGCCACCTCGCCCGATACCATCTTCTCCATGCTCGAAAACGCCGATATGAAGCTGCCCAAGATCCGCAATGAGCAGGGCGAAGAGGTTGAGCTGACCCAGGGCAACTACCTGGTCTTCGTGCGTAGCAAAGATCGCCGCGTGCGCAAGGAGGCCTTTGAAGGCCTGCACAACTCATTCCTAAAACAGCGTAATACCATTGCCGCAACCCTCTCGGGCCAGGTCAAGTCCGACTCCTTCTACACACGCCAGCGCAACTTTGAGAGCACCCGCCAGCGCGCACTCTCAGCCCACAATATTCCTGAAAGCGTCTACGACAACCTGATCCAGACGGTCCATGACCATATCCCCCTGATCAACCGCTATTTACAGTTGCGCAAGCGCGTCCTCAAACTCGATGAGATGCACATGTATGACCTGTACGTCCCCATCGTGGAGGAGCAGGAGGATAAGCTAACCTATCAGGAGGCCAGTGACATCATCGTCGAGGCTCTCTCCCCCCTTGGCGAACGCTATATCAGCGCCCTTAAGAAGGGCCTCTCCGAGCGCTGGATTGACGTCTACGAGACCCCCGGCAAACGCAGCGGCGCCTATAGCGGCGGCTCCTATAGCACCAACCCCTTTATCCTGCTCAATTTCCAGGAGAACCGCGACAGTATGTTCACCCTGGCGCACGAGCTAGGACACTCGCTGCACTCCTACTTCACGCGTACCAATCAGCCCTATCAGTATGGCGACTATACCATCTTCGTCGCCGAGGTCGCCTCGACCCTCAACGAGGGCCTGCTGACGAACTACTTGCTCAAGCATACCAGCGATAAAGGCAAGCGCTTAGCCATCCTCAACCATGCTCTGGAGGACCTGCGTGGTACCCTCTATCGCCAGACTATGTTCGCCGAGTTCGAGAAGGAGATCCATAAACGCGCCGGCGAGGGCGAACCACTTACCGCCGATACTCTCAGCGCGCTCTACAAGCAGCTCAATGAGAAGTACTATGGCGGCGAGACCTTTGTCGATGACCTGATCAGCATCGAATGGGGACGCATCCCTCACTTCTATTCCAGCTTCTACGTCTACCAGTATGCGACGGGCATCTCGGCCTCGTCTGCCCTGGTCCAGAAGATCCTGCATGAGGGTCAGCCAGCGGTAGACCGCTACCTGAACTTCCTCAGCTCCGGTTCCTCTCAGTACAGCATTGACCTGCTCAAAAACGCGGGCGTCGATATGACCCGGCCCGAGCCAGTTCACCAGGCCTTCCAGCTCTTCGAATCCTACCTCTCACAAATGGAAGACCTCCTGGGCTAATATTCTACTAAAAAAGAGGGCGTAATGGTGGGGGCACCATTACGCCCTCTTTTTTAGTAGAATATTACTATATACACACTCACCTTTGCTATTCAAATCGCTCATTTTAGAGCGTTGTTAGTATCAACTATAGAGAGTTATGTAGAAACTACTGTTGATGGTGGTACACATACAACATCACCAGTATACTACTACGTATTTCTCGAATACGAGTGTTAGAGTACACACACGAGTGTGTTAAGAAAGGAAACTTTCATCATGGCTAAACACGAGAACTTCAATAGCAAAGAAGAGCAGCGCAAACAGGAGAAAAAGCAGCAGCAACAGCAGCAGCAACAGCAGAACGGTAACCGTTCCGAGGGCCAGCAGGAGCTGAAGAATCGCCAGGGCAGCGCGCTCGAGATGGAGAAGCAGCAGCAGGAAAAGGGCGAGTTCGGCCGCAACCGCGACCGCTAACATAATCTATTTCGGGTAGCACCGATTAAATTTCCTCATAAAGGAGAGAGTCATGCCTGGCATGGCCTCTCTCCTTACCCTATGCGAAGCACCGCAGGCACTATGATATGTAGACGCGTGCTTCAGCAGCGTCGTGCCACAGGCAACTAAGGGTTATCCCAGGAACGTCCATCGCGCTCAAGCAACCCATTCGCCTCAACAGGCCCCCAGGTTCCAGCTTTATAAGTATGCACCGTCGAGGGGGCAACTGTTTCCAGACCTTAGTAATGCTATCGATAATACGCCAGGACGCCTCGATCTCGTCGCGACGAATGAAGAGCGTCGAGTCACCCAGAATACAGTCCGCGATCAGCCGCTCGTAGGCTTCAGGTGACTCAATACCGAAAGCCTGGTTATAAGAGAAGCTCATATCAACCGAACTTAGCTGGTTGGCCGCGCCAGGCACCTTGGCCCCAATCTTAAGCGCGATGCCTTCATCCGGCTGAATACGAATCGTCAAACGATTAGGTACCAATCCCTTCGTCTCAGATGGCTTATATAGTTGATGCGGCACACGTTTGAACTGGATGGTCACCTCAGTACTACGCTTGGGCAGACGCTTGCCCGTACGAATATAGAATGGCACATCCTCCCAGCGCCAGTTCTCAATAAAGAACTTGAGCGCCACAAAGGTCTCCGTCGTCGAGTCAGGCTTCACGCCCTGTTCTTCTTTGTAGCCCACCACGTGCTTGCCATCAACCTCGCCTGCCACGTACTGCGCGCGTACTACGTCCTGTTTGGCCTCGTCAGGCGTCAAGGGATTGATCGCGCGCAACAACTTGACCTTTTCATCGCGAATTGCCTCCGCATCAAAGGCCACTGGCGGCTCCATACCCGTCAGACACAGCACCTGCATAATATGGTTCTGCACGATATCCCTGATCGCGCCCTCACTCTCATAGAACTCGGCGCGTGTGCCAATTCCCAGTGACTCGGCGACTGTGATCTGCACGTGGTCGATATAGCGCTGGTTCCAGAGTGGCTCAAAAATGCCGTTGGAGAAGCGGAACGCCAGGATGTTCTGCACCGTCTCCTTACCCATATAGTGATCGATGCGATAGATTTGGTTTTCACGGAAGACGCGTCCCAGGTCCCGGTTCAGCTTCTGCGCCGTTGCCAGGTCATGCCCAAAGGGTTTCTCAATAATAATCCTGGCCCAGGATTTGCCATGGTTATTGCTATGGTTCCCATGCTCCTCATGCCCATTCTCCGCTCCCTGTCCCG
This sequence comes from Ktedonobacter robiniae, assembly GCF_016587375.1. GTDB lineage: Bacteria > Chloroflexota > Ktedonobacteria > Ktedonobacterales > Ktedonobacteraceae > Ktedonobacter > Ktedonobacter robiniae. The sequence continues at coordinate 4,275,449 of NZ_BNJG01000001.1, read as the reverse complement.
GATGTGACAGGCCCGCCGCGCCCAGTTGCGCGATAATCTGGCTATCCGTTTCGGGAGGCGTCGCCAGGTAGAAGAGACGATTGCCTGCCGTCCCCTGCTCGCGATCCAACTTCTCCAAAAGCTGCTTGAGCTTCTGATATCCCTGCGAATCTTCAAACGTCGACTGGCAGTAGAAGAGGTGCGAGGCAAACTGCTTCTGCCCTTCCTCATCCAGACGATCATCCTCAGGCATATAGGTATTGATGGACTTCAGCGCCATCGCTCGCCACTGTTCATCATCCAGGGGGCGGCGCGCAAAGGCCACAATACAGAAGCTCTGAGGGAGGGGATGATCATGCATCAAATGTGCCAGCGTTGGGAGCAATTTGCGCTGCGCCAGGTCGCCAGTTGCCCCAAATATCACGATTGCGCAGGGCTGGGGCATATGCCCATCCTGCCAGATCTTATGCGGCTTCAATTTCTGCGAGGCTTCAGCCTGCTGAGTCATAACATATCTCCTTTATAACAAAAACCTTCTCTCTCTTACACGATAAAGGTTCCTCTAAAGGATAAAACGCTCGCTCCCCCCGCCAGTCGCGCCTGAATACCACGCAAAAACCCGGTCGCTTGATGAAGTTGGAGGGAACGCATAGGAAGTCGCGTCGAACTGCGACCTACCTATAAAAAGATCTTCAGACTCATCCAGGCAACCGGGCTTATCTTGAGAGGGCTACATCGTAATCAAATGCACCAACCTCTCGCCAGAACAACTATTCGATTGTGACTGTCATTCAGTTCAGGCTTTCGCTCTCCGTTTATGTGGTGCTCCATGATAGATGATTTTTATCATCGAGACGGGGGTCGCAAACACAATCGCACAGACGACACAGATGACAATGGGCGCAATCAACGCCAGCGAGAGCAGAGGGCTGGTATCGGCATGCAGAAGATGCAAACCACCGAACTGGAGCGCGACCAGCAGCAAGAGCATACCAATCGACGATACAATGGCACGCATACGCCAGCGCGCCTGGAAACGCGCCTCTACCATCTGCTCACGTAGCTCGGCCTGCTCGCGCGCCGAGTTCTGCAACGTCAGCAACTTCTGCCGCTCGGCGTCTACTTGCTGGCGTTCGTGCTCAAGACACTCGTTCATACGTTGGATCTCACGCTTTAAGAAGAGAATTTCTACCAGTTTTTTGTCTTCCCGCTCTTTCGCGTGGCGCTGGAGCGTCTCAAGCACGCCTTCCAGCAAGGGCGGAGTCGTCTCTGGAGCAACTTCCAGCTCTTGCGTCACTTGCGCAATCTTCTCCTGCGCGAGTTGTGAGGCCGAGGTATCAAGCGCTTGCTGTAACTCCTGAAAACGCGTCGCAAGGGATTGGTGTTCGCGTTGCAGGCCAGTATGCGCCTCCAATACCTCCTGCAACTGCTGCCCATACGCGTCCATCTCCTGCTGGTGCGCGCTATGAATGACGGCGACATCGTGTTCATAGCGCGCATGAAGCAGAGTATACTCCTGGCGCGCCTGGTACAATTCCTCACGCACCGTCTCCAGCATCATACGCAGATGTCGATTTTCTTCGCGCGCCTTTGTAAGTTGGCGGGGAGCACTACGTGCCGGGGGCGTCACTACATGAAGATTGGGTAGGGCATCGGTCGTTGGTTGATGACGTAACTGCTGTCGCTTCAAGCGCAGCGCACTCCGGCGATCGGGAACACGTACAATGCTCTCCAATTCGCCCGTGGTGGGTGTTATCTCATCAGGTATCAGCATGTCTCTCCTCTAGAAGCACACTTACCGGGTAGTGCATCAGCTATTAGACAACTTATGCGCGTTTCACCATAAAACATACTTTTATCCCTAAAAAGATTATGCACATAAAAACGCCTTTTTTGCAAGTGTTCAAGTGTTCCTGTCCAGGTACTCAGGCCTGATATTTTCGCTTGGTTAGCAACTATTTAGTTCTCGCCCTCATCATTACGGTGCTGCTCGGGAAAATCTGGTCCCAGCTGGCGCTCTAGAAAATTTTTTAGGACGCTATTGTACTGACGCGGATTATATCCATAAGCATCACAGTGCGATCCCCCTCGACAAAGTAGGTCTCCAGGGGAACCTCGTAAATCTTGGCCTGGCTGGCGATCTGCCGCGCGTGCGCAATGGGAATAAGCTGATCGCCTTCAGCATGAATCAAGAGGATAGGCACGGGGCGCCGACGATCCGAAGTCTGAGCATAGGTTTTCCAGCCCTGCCAGCGTTTAAAGCTAGCATCCGGACGCGCCACAAAAGTGAAGCCGAAGCGCAGGCGGAAGACAAGCACGCTCATACCCACGGTCGCCCAGGCCAGCGGAGGCAGGAGGGAGCGCAACTGGCCCACCAGGCGCGGCCAGCGCTTCCAGCGATTACTGGCCTCCAGCAGGCGGTACTGCACCAGCCTGCGCATAACCTCGTCGGAGCGCGCATAGGGACTATCGGCGATGATGGCACAAACATCGGGATGTGGAGGAGTCAGCAGAGCCACGGAGGCTCCCATCGAGAAGCCATGGATGATGATACGCCCTGGCAACGTCTCTGGCTGGCTACATGCCACAATCAAAGCGGCTTCGAGATCACGCACCTCAACATTTCCCCCACTCGTGGAAGCCCCTTCACTGCCTCCATGCCCGCGAAAATCAAAAGCCATCACATTATAGCCACGCGCATACTCTAAGGTAGCTACGGAGCGCAGGTGCGCCCGCGATATACGATATCCATGACAGAGGACGACTGTGGGAGCTGGACACGGCTGTGCCCAGAAGTCACCGCTAAGCAGTTTGCCATCGACGGTTTTGAAGAGTAGAGATCGTTGCAACGAGGGATCAGGATCAGAGGCAGGTTGAGGCATGGTCCAGGTGAAACCAGACTCATCCAGAATCAGGTGCGGTCGAGAGAACTCCTCTACGATATGATTCGCAATAAACGCCAGACCACTAGTAACTGTCAGGCCCAGGATGCCGGTACCGGTCGCGACACCCAATGCCCAGCGACGCTGCTCAGACATGGCTGCCCTCCTTCTAGGTGACCACGGAATGCATGGCACGTGTCCTTAAGCACGCACAACATGCACGCCAATGACGCTTATTTACCTGCATACACGCTTTTCCACCCTAAGCTGGTGGCTCCTCGGCGGCCAAGGCCTGCCTCATCGTGAGGCACACCCTTGCCGCATACAGGTAAATAGTTTAGCCACTCAATTATGTGAGCGAACCGCCTGTCTCTCCCATGTGCGCACCTGTAACACGTTTTCCCTTCCTCTACTTACTTCCCCTAAATTAACTTTCCCCTTTTGGCCATCCTGACCAATCATGTCTGCTACTATTTTACCTGAACTCATGACTCCAGGTAAACCCGCACCGGGGTGAGTTCCTGCACCCACAAAGTAAAGATTGGCGATATCCTCACTCACATTATGCGGACGGAACCAGGCCGACTGTGTCAGAATTGGCTCAACCGAGAAGGCGCTGCCCAGATGGCTGTTCAATGTATCCTGAAAATGCAACGGATCGATATAGTGCTCGCTCACAATATGCTTCGAGAGATCCGGCAGGTAGCGCTCCTCCAGGTAGCTAACGATCGAGTCCCGATAGGGCTTCGCCATCTGTGTCCAATCGATCCCACTGCCCAGGTGTGGTACCGGGGAGAGCACATACCAACAATCACAGCCCTCGGGAGCCATCGAGGAATCGGTCGCCGTTGGACGATGCAGATAGAGCGAGAAATCTTTCGCCAAAACCTTACGCTTAAAGATGTCATCCAGCAAACCTTTATAACGCGGTCCCATCAGGATTTCGTGGTGCGCGACATCCTCATACTTGCGATCCGTACCAAAGTAGATCACAAAGAGCGACATCGAGTATTGCATCTTCTTGATCCGGCTATCGGTATACTTGTGCCGGGCCTTCGCTGGCACGAGATTCAGATATGAATAGGCCACATCGGCATTGCAGACCACGCTATCCCCAGCAATATACGCTCCCGACTTGAGCACAACGCCATTCGTCAGGCCAGTGCGCTCGTCCACCCGGATCTGTCCGACCTCCTGGTTGAGATGCAATGTGCCTCCCATATCCTCAAACAGCTTAACCAGGCCCTTGACCAGTGCTCCGGTACCACCCTGAGCGTACCAGATGCCAAACTTGCGCTCCAACGTATGGATCAGCGCATAGATAGAGGTGCTCTCAAAGGGATTGCCCCCAATCAAGAGAGGATGAAAGCTAAAGACCTGGCGCAAGCGCTTATCCTTCATATACTGGTTCACCAGGCCCGCAACCGACTTATAAGCCTGCAAGCGCACCAGGTCCGGTACCACCTTCGCCATCGAAGACACTGTTGTAAAGGGCTGGTCAATTAATTCAAAGCCCCTCTCATAAATCTGCTCTGTATCCTGGGCGAAACGCAGATAGCCATCCACATCATCGGGATTAAAGCGCCGAATCTCATTTAAGATATGCTCACGATCACCAGCATAATGAAAGACAGAACCATCTTCAAAGCGAATATTATAAAAAGGATCGATCGACATCAAATTGACATAATCCGCCATCTTTTTGCCACAAAGCGTGAAGAGATCGTGAATCAGCCAGGGAGCCGTAATAATGGTTGGTCCCCCATCAAAAGTAAAGCCATCCTGCTCATAGACATAGGCGCGCCCACCTGGCTTATCGCGCTTCTCAAGAATGATCACTTCATGTCCCTGAGCCTGCAAACGAATCGCGGCGGTCAAACCACCAAAGCCACTACCAATAACAACAATCTTCATGGGCCTGCCCCTTACCTTTTTCCTCTATGTAACGCAACAATATTGTGAGCGCCAAAAAGCTACAACTATCTCCAGTATGCCCCTCACACAACAACCTGCCAGCAATGCGTTTATCAAGCCAGCCAGGCTCATCCACACACTGACATAGACGGGAAAAGTTAAGAAAAAGGGTAACAGGCAAATAAAACCGGGTGAAGCCATATCCTCTAGCATCACGTATTAAACTTAACGCTCGCCCTGCCAGATCAACAGAGACACAAAATATTTCGTCTACTGACTATGCTAAAGAAAAGGGCTTATCATCATTTACCAATGTAGCAACACAGCACGGTAGAAGGATACGCTTATGCAAGAGCATCACACCAACATGATTTTGCGCCTGGGCTGGCTTATCCTCTGGAGTATTGGCGCGCTCTTACTATTTCTCCTGGTCGCACGCATCCTGCCGCCTCTGGGCTATATGCAAATCCTGGCAGCTCTCGGCATGATCGCCACTGGCATCATCCTACTCCTCGCCTGAGAACATATAGACACCGTCAGCGCATGAGGTGCTTCAACTTGGGATGGACTTGCCCCATCCTTCTCCTCATACTCCCTTACTCTGCGAGCCACGCAGTGGCAAGAGGTCACTTCTACAAAAGCAAACACCCCACCTGATGAAATATCAGGTGGGATGTTGCGTATACGCTATTCTTTATTGATTAGGGCTGGCACTGCCACTCGTACCAGCTGTAGCCGTCGCGCTGGAAGATGTGGTAAGCGGCTTTGATGTTGGCGTAGGCATCATAAGGTGAGCTACCAGCCATAGGCGTCCCATTCCAGGTGCTTGGGTAGAGGATCTGGAAGACACCTGCCGCGTGGCTATTGCCAATCGCCTGCGTGTTGGTCGCGTTCGGATTAAAGTGCGACTCACAACGGGCGATGTTGATCGCCTGGTTGGCGTGAGGACCAAAGACCTGGCGAATCATCGAAACGACATCCGCATTGGCATTAGCCGTGTGAACTTTAGCAGAGGCTGTCCGCGCACCCAAACCAAGCATGGCGGTCATCATCATAACACCAAACAGTGTTGCCATTCCAAGCTTCAGCAGCAAGCTCTTTACGTTCTTCGCCTGTTTGGATGTCTGGATAGTATGCTCTTTCACGTATGCTCCTTTTACCTTTTACAAAATCAGTCAAAATCAGTGATTGTATCTCATTAGTGGTACATCGCTTGTGTCCAGGCACAAACGTTTGGGGGTGACTTTATATATCTCATGTCACCGCGTCTTGACACTAAAGATATACGGCTATCATTTCCCAGACTTGAGAAAACATAGTACCCCCAGGCTATAGCAAGCAATTGACAAAAGCATCTAAATATTATTTAGCAATACTTTAGAAGCACTAAAACCAGGACCCCATAAGACTTGAAGGCACATAAAAAGCAATAACGACTTCTTATAAAGCAGAGAAGGATAGTACCAGAGTAGTACCAGTGGGGGCATGCAAGCCTCAACTCCCCTCATAAGAGTAGGGTCATGCGGGTGTCTATGTCGGGCACGTGCCCGACATAGACACCCGCATGACCCTTTAACACACATTGGCTTGCTTAAATATGGTAAGATGTACACTAACTTGGCAGAAGCATAATTTTGCAGAGGGCATTGCCTGAAGAGGTTTGTTTATGAATCGTCGCGCACCTAACTACCATCCAGGATTAATGAGTGATATGTATCATCCAGATTCAGCATATGTTTCGTGGCGCACCGGCTATAATGGACTCACAACCTTCGATCTCTATACCCGTACAGCACCCTTCGGTGGTACCTATATGCTGGTTGCAGGTCTGGAGGCCGCGCTTGAGTTTGTGCAGGCCTTCCGCTACAGCGACAAAGAACTGGAGTTCCTCGCGCGCATCCGCGACTACGATGCCTCATTCCTCGATGAACTGGCGCAGACACGCTTTACAGGTGAAATCCTGGCCTTACCAGAGGGCTCAATCGCCTTTCCTAATGGACCTATTATGCGCGTGACGGCCCCCTTCCGCGAGGCTATATTGCTGGAGGCCGGACTGCTACAGGCCATAGGGCTTTCAACTCTGATCGCCACTAAGGCTTCGCGCATTGTCTATGCCGCTGAAAAAGGTCGTACACGCCGCGTGGCAGAGTTCGCCTTCCGCCGCGCTCAGGAGCCTATGACGGTGGCGCGTGCCTCCTACATTGGTGGCTGTGCCAGCACCTCACTGCTCAATGCCGCCTATGAGTATCGCCTACCCGCGACAGGAACCGTGCCTCACGCCTTGATCGAGATGTTCCCAACCGAGGAAGAATCTTTCTACGCCATTGCTGAGGCCTATAATCGCTATACTCTGCTCCTGGATACCTACGATGCACGTGCAGCGGTCCATAAAGCTATTGAGGTCGCGCTACGCACGCAAGAGACGATGGGGCATACCCTTGCTGCAGTTCGCCTGGATAGTGGCGATCTCGCCTCTGATAGTATCTATATCCGCGAACAGCTCGACAAGGCCGGACTACACAGCGTACGCATTCTTGCCAGTGGTGACCTGGACGAGTGGAAGATCAGTGAACTACTCGAGGCCGGAGCGACAATAGATTCCTTTGGCATCGGGACCACTCTGGGCTATGGCGCGGGCTCCGTTGAGCGTGGCATCGCCGGTGGCTCGCTTGGAACCGTCTATAAAGAGGTCTGGTACGTCGACGAGTCAGGGACCGAATATCCCAAAATGAAGATCGCAGGCGCCAAAAGTACCTGGCCGGGCAAGAAAGAGATTTATCGCCACCCCAACTGGGAAGAGGATGTCATTCAGCTTTCCCATGAACCACATCCAGAGGGCTACCAGCGCCTGCTGCGCCCCGTGGTACGCAACGGCGAGATCATTCCCGGTAGCCTCCCCCCACTCTCAGAGATCCGCGAGCTGGCCCAGCAAAATCTGGAGGCGCTTCCGGCCAGATATCGCACCCTCGCACCAGAGCAGTGCTATCCTGTACGCTTCAGCAATGGTCTGCAATCGCTCCGCAAACAGGCTGCACGCTTGATTGGCGTCGACCTCGATTAGGACTATTGTCCGCCATTGCCGCGAAAATAAACACCTGTGATCTTGTGCATAGCGCCGCATCTCTCGCGTCGCGCGCAAGATCACTCTTTTGTGGGAAGAAAAAATGTACCCGAATATGCTGCCCAATCGTTAGAAACAACAGAGCTACAAAAACTGAGAGGTAAGGTTAAACATTTAGGATGCCAGAACGTATCGCCACCCCCATTGAACAAGCTATCCATACGCCCATGCTTGCTCCCGAGCTTGAAACGCTCAAGCAGCCTGAAACACCCATTAAAGCGCTTCCAGAGAAAGAGGTTATTATCTGGACGCCGCGCTTTATGGTGACATTCGCGCTACTGGCGGTCATCTGGCTGAGTGCTGGCAGCCTGATAGCTCAGGGCCTGCAAAATCATCTGCCCTTCCTATCTCCCAACAGCAAGATCCTCCTCGTCGAGACCGTATTCGTCTTTGGGGGCTGGATTACCCTTCTCTTTACCTCACGCAACACCTGGCTACGCCTGGGAAGCATCTGTGGAGGCGCCTGGGGAATACTCTCGCTCCTTAACTTTGCGCTGCGGACCTTCATCCCCCACCTGGATGATGCCCTCATCGCCTACTTTACAACCGCGCCCTCTATTGTGCTGCTGGGCACCTATGCCTGCCTCTCCATCCATCGCACCCCCATCAAACGCTGGGACAGCTATTTTGTCGCCCTGCTTCCTCTCGTCGGCGCCCTGGTCGTGCTGGGCCTCTATTTTTTCAGCCCTCTCGATGCGCGCTCCCTAGAGAACATCGAGAGCTGGATGGGCATCACGGCACGCTGCCTGGGTATCGCCATCTGGTGGCTACGCCCCTCTTGCTGGAAAACACAAACCAGCCCCACCATCCTGTTTGGGCTTGCCTCGCTCCTCTCACTCCTCTTCAGCATCCCCAGGCTCATTACAGGTGCTGACAGCGTCTTCCTCCCCCAGGTAGCGATGCTCTGCTTCTTCCTGGCCCTCTGCCGCCTCATCCAGGGCGAACTCCGCCACCAAAAGCACACTTAGAGGCTATAAACTTCTTAGCACCCACAATATTTCAGACATGGTCAGAAAAGGTAATGGCTACAACGCTTTCACCTCCTGTCATCACTAATATACGCCCCACAAATTTCTCAACCCTCAAACAGAGTCAGGGAATGTGATGACCATGACTCTCACCACTCACCCTCATCGCTAATATACGCCCCACAAATTTCTTAACCCCAAACAGAGTCAGGGTGTGATGGCGCGGCTGGCGGAGCCAGCCGCGCCATCACACCCTAAACCAGCGAGCCACGTAGTGGCGAGAAATCCCTAAACATTGATAACATGGGTCAGCGCCAACACAATCAGCAGCGAGCTATACGCATTATTGAGCGTATGCAAAAGAATTCCTGGCCAGATGGAACGCATGCGACAGCGCAAATAGCCAAGAATCAAGCCAATCACCAGCAGGACCGCAAACGAACCGGGATCAAAGTGCGCCAGAGCAAAGACAACCGCGCTGATAATAATCGCCCAACCATTGGACATGCTCCGGCGCAAGCCGCCGAGTAAGAAGCCACGGAAGAAGATCTCCTCGCAAATGGGCGCAACAAGCACACCAGCCGCCAGCGTGGCATAAGTAGTAAGCGGATCGATCCTCCCTTTCTCAAAAATGTACTGGTCATTGGTCTGGATCGGCAAGTGGAAGGTCGTAATCACGGCCTGGTATACAAAGTTTGCCAGGTAGATCAGAAAGAAGAAGCCAATGATGACGACACAGGCATGCCAGACATGGAAACGCCTGAACCCCAGCCCTTCCAGGGCAGTCCGCCAATGCGATTTCCCTTCAGCAGGCCGGGTTGTGCGCCAGGCTATAAGCAATGGTCCCGCTATGAAGACGCCTTCAACCAGGGTAGCCAGGACAAGGGTCAGGAAGGCTTTGAGAGGGTTATTGGTGCTGGAGACCGTACTTGCGGTATAACTGGAGTAGATGATGGCGGAGACAAGCCAGAGGACGGCGGTAAGCACCACACCCAACATGACATCATTAAGCGTCCAGGGCGCGATGTCGCGCTCCTCTTGCCTTATAGCTGAAGCCTCCTTTTGCGGAGGCATAGCAGAAATATTTGGATCAGACTTCGGTTCAAACAACGGTAGCTCCGGTTCTAACAGCGTCTAGAAACGCCGCTTGCCTTGTAATACACTGCAATCCTGCACCAAGGGATGGTTACTCAAGTGACTTCAGACAGCCAGGTGAGCGCGCTATGCCATTCTATAGATAGTACGATTAAGCCTTGAGAGAGGATACGCTTTTCAGGACGAAACTGTTCAGCTTTCCACATTTCCCATTTCACAAGAAATTGGTGAATAAGGACATATTTTATCCTGAAGAGAGTGTATGCTCTAGAGAGTACTTTATAATGGTTGTCTCAAATAGTTTATACCACAAGGAAACTGCTATGGCTGCACAGACTGCTCTCCTGTTGATTGATGTCCAAAATGGCCTGTTTGATGAGGCATATGAAGAAGAGGCTGCGGTCTTACATATTCTCGTCGAGTTGCTTGAACGGGCACGCGATCAGCAGGTCCCGATCCTCTATATCCAGCATGGTGGTGGATCTGGGCATCCGCTAGAACCCGGTACTCCAGGCTGGCAGATTCATCCCCTGGTTGCTCCTCATTCTGAGGACATTATCGTCCACAAGAGTGCCTCCGATGCCTTTTATGAGAGTTCACTGCACGACACACTTCAATCACTTGGGGTCACGCGTCTGGTGGTGACCGGCGCCCAAACAGAATATTGTGTCGATGCCACCTGCCGCCGTGCCGCCTCCCTCAACTACGATGTGTACCTGGTAGCCGATGGTCATACCACTAGCGACAATGGCAAGTTGACCACCGCTCAGATTGTCGCCCACCACAATCATCTTCTCGCACAGCTTGCCCATCCCACCCATCCTATCAGAGTGCTCCCTACAACAGACATTACTTTCTAGCGCCATATACAATCTCCTGGCTCTTCCATAAAGGGTAAGTGGGGGCGCGTATCGGCTCTTCCATAAAAGGTATGCGTGGGGGCATACACCTGCTCTTCCATAAAGGGTAAGTGTGTGGGGGCGCACTGGCTTCGCCAGTGCGCCCCCACACACTTACCCAGCGAGTCACGCAGTGGCGAGAAGTCGCAAGGGGGAAATCACAAGTAGAGCGAGCAATGGTGGAGTTATAGCGGGAGTAACGTCATCTTACAGCTATTATACCATAAACTGACCCGTTTTGTCTGTAGTCTTTGCTCTATTATTCTAAAAACAATGTGATATACTACGGGTACCCCTAGTAACTTCGATATACGAAACAATTTAGGAAGGATAAGGAGACAATTTGGCAGGCGAAATCTACACTCATCCATCTGAAAATTCAAATTGGCGGAAACACAAGAATGCCTGCCCTTGTTACCGGGAACGCTGGTTTCCCTGCAACGATGTCTCAGGAGAGCCCATGTACCAGGTCTTTTGCCTGCAAGGGACCCCGCCCGAGACCTTAGAAGAGCAGGATAAATGTTTCCGCAGCAAAACGCGCTGCTGGCGGCTTAGCGAACAGAAAAAAGCCTCATCGAGCCAGGCTGCGGCAGGCACACAAGAAGAACCCGTCAAAGTAAGCCGGAGCGAGAAACGAGCCAGCAAAGCCAGCTGAGCCCTACCTACACTTCCCATGTCTCTTCACCAGGCCATAGACCTGGGTCAGAATAAACAAACAAGGGAGACTTGTCCATAAGAACAAGTCTCCCTTGTTTGTTTTCTGATCTTGCGACCGTGCGACTACTCGCGCTCGCTCGAATTATACACGTAGGTCTCGAGGATATCCTTGTACTCGAAGAGCTCCTCGGCTTTGAAGAAGCGAGGAACCTCGGCTTTGGCCGTCTCCAGGGAATCGGAGCAGTGGATGAGGTTCGCCTGCACGCTCATGGCAAATTCGCCACGAATGGTGCCAGGAGCCGCCTCGCGCGCCTTGGTGATGCCACAGAGCGCACGGACCGTGTCGACGGCCTCGACGCCCTCAAGGCAGAGCGCGACCACGGGGGTAAGCTGCATGAAGGATTTGACCTCGGGGAAGAAGCTGCGACCCACCAGGTGGCTATAGTGCTCGTTGAGCAGCTCATCCGAGAGGCGCATCATTTTGAGGCCAGCGATCTTCAGACCTTTGCGCTCAAGACGAGTAATTATTTCACCGACCAGATCGCGCTGGACTGCGTCGGGTTTCAGCAGAACAAGAGTTCGCTCCATGGTTACAATAAATCTCCTTAATATAATGGTTGTGTAATTGCAGTGCTAGTCTCTGTGGCATTGCGCCGCAGATAGGAGGGTGAGGCTATCGGTCACGACGACCAACACCCTCACCCTCCTACCTGCTGCATTGCCCTCTGTGCCCGAAAAAGCAAGCGTTTCAGGCGAAATATGCTCCATGTATGCATGGCTAACTGCCATGCGCACGCGCAGTATAGCAACTCGAGGCTGGAAGATCAATGGATGCTACACATCCAGGGCGGTGTACAGTGACATTGAGTGTGGGCCCGACGCTGCTAAAGCACGTGTCTACATATGGTTGTTATATGTAGATGTGTGCTTTAGCAGCGTCGGGCAACCGTCAAGGATCAACCTTTCTGCATCCCGCGCCTAGTAGCCGGTGGTGACCAGTTCGTTCAGTTGCGCGCAGGCTTTCTTCATCTCCAGGCGTACGCGACCCATATTACCTTTACCTGTTGTTGTCACGATCAGGATCAAATCGCCCGCCGCCTCCATTTGAATCGTCCCCTTCTTCGTCTCGATGACAACGTGGCTGGTTTCCCCATTGCTAATCTGCTCAGTAAAACTGGTAATGGAACCAAATGCGGCTGCAGACATAGCGCCGACGACCTCCTCGTCTTCGCTATGCAGTATACCCGAGACGATCAAACCATCTTTCCCCACCAGGATGGCATCGTACACCTCGTCAAGGTCAGTCAGCCGTTGCAGAATAGTTTCCACGTCAGAACTCCTTATTGATGATTAGGACTTAGCCTTCTTCGCCATGGTCAGCGCCTTATTATACGCCTCCATTGCCTGGAGGTATTCCCCCTGGCGCATGTATGCATCTCCCAACACACGATAGCCGGCTGCATAATTGGGCGCCAGCTTGAGCAATGCCCGGAGATTGCTTACCACTTCTCCCAGCACCTCTGGCGAGGTACGAACCAAGACGCGATACTCTTGCATCGCCTCGTCATAGTCGCCCACCAGTTGATACTGATAGCCCTTGAGTAAGCGCTCCTGGGGCTTGCCGCTCCCTTCGCTTGCCGCTGATTTGCGCTCCACGGGTCGGCTGCGTACCACAGGGGCTTGCGATTCTTTCGCGTTACGCTGCATCGGCTGAAGGCGTATCGCGGGCCGCTTCATGGTTGTTTCCAGGCCATCTTCCAGGAAGGGATTCGGACGCGCCTTCGACTGCGGCGAGGGCTTCTCCATCTCAGGTTTGGGCGAGGCCGCAAATGGCGTAGCTGGCTGGACAGGGTCCGACTGAGGCCCTGGCTCGCGTGTGACTGGCTGTACCGGCATGGGAGGAACGGCACCTAGTGCGGCCACCCATGAAGGCTGTTCCGCTGACGGTTGTGGCTCGGGCGCGACACTCGCGGCTGGCTGGACAGGAGCTTGCGGCTCTTCCTGAGCGCGCTGGCTCACCAGGCCTAGCTGGGCCAGGGCGGAAGAGAGTGAGGTACTCTCCTGAGACTCGGACTGGCTCGACTGTAATTGCTGCTGCCAATCCCGCGCTTCTGATTGGCTCGGCTGTAATTGCTGCTGCCAATCCTGCGCTTCTGATTGGCTCGGCTGTAACTGCTGCTGCCAGTCCTGTGCTTCCGGTTGACTTGGCTGTAATTGCTGCTGCCAGTCCTGTGCTTCCGGTTGACTCGGCTGTTGCTGCCACCCTTGCAGTTCGCGCAAGAAATCGGGCGTCGCTCCCTGAGGCTCCTGCTTCAGGGCCCCCAGGTAGTCTGGAATCTCCGAAAACTCTGGCTGCTCTGGCTGCTCTGGCGTGGCTGGTTCTGTTTCCGCCAGGGAGGAGAGGCTGTGTGGTTCCATGGGGACAAAGCCCTGTGAGTAGAGGTTTTTCTCCAGATCCTCTAGTGAGCTGACAACGCTCTGCTCATTCTCGTTCGTGCCTGGTGCCTCCGCTTGCGCTGGCTCAGGCGCCTCGTTGAGGGGCGCAGGCTCGGCGGAGCGTGAGAGTTGAGACATCCACGAGGGGGCGGGCAAAGGCTCGGCGGGCGCTGTCTCCGAGGAACCAAGTAACTGGCTTGCCCACTCAGGCATGGCGGCAGACGCACCTGGCTCGCCGCCCATATCGCTGGAGAAGTTCCAGGAATCAAACGTAGGCAGTGACGCCGCCTCTTCCTGTGGAGCCTCATGATGTCCTTCTGGCTGCTCAAGGTGTGCGCTGGGCGTGGCTGCGTATCCCGACCAGGAGGCAAAGGGGTCTGCTGATCCCGGCTCTGGCGCAGGCTGAATGGGTTCGGAGGCCATGGGCAGTTCGACGCTGGGTTTGGGCTGCTCTGCGGGCTGAGGGCTCACAGGCGCCTCTGACTTCGCGACAGGTTTGGAGGCTTCTGGCCTGGCTTTGGAGAGCGAGATAGCAGGCATTTCCATGCTATTCTCCCTGCTCTCGGCTCCTATCGACTTCAGCCAGGAGGGGCCGAAGGAAGACTCTTCCTCGTCATCATCCATGGCAAAGGGCGAGGTAAAGGCGTCTTCATTAGCCTTAGCCTCGGCTTTCACTTCAGGAGTTACCAGAGGCTGGGAAGCCGCGGCTGGTTGAGATGGCTGGACTGGCGTTGGTGGCTGCTGAGATTCAACCGGAGCAGAGGCCTCCTGAGGCTCACCAGCAGGCTCTGCCATACGCTGGCGCTCGCCCTGGGTCAACATATCCAGCCATTCTGTGGGTGTTGCTTCACCCTTATTCAGAGTGGTCGACGCCTCCCAAACGCCACTAGATGGTTTGTTTGGCGCTGTGGTGGCTGGTTCACTGGCGGAAGGCTCACTGCTTATGCCGGACCAGGAGGCGCTGGAAGGCTGTTTCGAGGGCTGCTCAGGCTCGGCGGCTGGCGAGGATGCTTCGTCATCAAACGAGGAGGAGAGATATTTACGGGCCTCGGCCAGCAAGGCACTGAGGTCCGTTTGGTTCGACTGATTGGTAGTGGCAGCGGCGGGTCGGTCAACACCGGGCCAATTCCAGGTAGAAGAGGAACTAGTCGGGGCTTCTGCTCCAGGCATAGAGGCTTCACTGGCAGGCGCCTGTTGTGCCTCCTGAGATTCGGCACCAAAACCAGGCCAACTCGGCCGGCTCGACGAGGTGCTTGACTGCTGTTGTTCGGGAATGACATCAAAGCCAGGCCAACTCGGTCGGCTTGATGAGGTGCTTGGCTGCTGAACCTCCTGGGAGGCTGCATCGAGGCCTGGCCAGCTGGGACGGCTCGACGAAGTGGATGGCTGAGGAGCAGATACTTCCTGAACGGATTTGTCCAATGCCACCGGGTCTCGCTGGATAATGGCCAGGAATGGCTCGTGGGCAGGCGTCTGCTTCGCCAACAGATCGGCAAAGAGTTCTTGTGCCATCAGCAAATCAGGGTCGAGAGCCTCGGCGCGCTTGATGAGATCTTCAGCCTGGTGCATATCACGCGGCGAGATGATGTGGGCGAGGAGAAGTTGCGCCTTCAGGCAGCCGGGCACATCCTGCAAAATCTGGCGCGCAAGCTGCTCGGTTCGATCATACAAGCCCTCACGCCAGAGTGCCTCAAGCAGACCCAAACGCGCGTCTAGTCGTTCAGGGGTCACGGCGAGGACCGCCTCCCACTCCTGAATAGCCTGTGTTACCAGGTCACCACGCGTATAGAGCCGGGCCAGACCTGCGCGCGAGAACATAAAGCCCTGCTGACCCGCCCTGGCACTGAGCTTATTAAACTCCTCGCGAATGTGGCTATTGCCGCGGCTCAACTCATAAGCCTGCTGGTAACAATCGAGGGCCGTATCAAAATCCGAGAGACTCTCGCTAATTAAGGCCCGGTCACAATACACAACTACATTCTCGGGATCATTCATCAACACCCAGTCGAAGGCCTGTTGAGCTTCTTCTAATTTCCCCTGAGCGAAATAGACCTCACCGAGCAGGCGTTGCGCTTCCAGAGACTCAGGATGCTGAGCCAGAATATGCTGACAACGAGCCAGGGCCTCTTCATGCTCGCCTCTGCTGATCAGATCCTCGGTCTGTTGTAAATAATCACGAAGCGTAGTTGGCGGATTCGTTTGTAGCTTGGTTTGTGCCATAAAACAAGGTCTCCTCTTCCCGCAGCATTACACACCTGTAAGCAACTTCTCAAACTCACCTGCTCGCTGTGTTCCATCTGGTCCAATAATCGCCAGGCGACGCCATTGGGGCGCGAAACACGACTGTGCTACACGCTGTACATCCTGTACAGTCACGGCGTCAATATGGGCAATGATATCATCGATCTCCCGCACCTGGTGCTGCGCACACTCCTGGCTACCCAACCAGGATGCTACCTGCTGGGTTCCCTCAAGCCCCAGCAAGAAGCCACCACGCACATAGGCTTTGGTGCGCGCTAACTCTTCGTCCGGTACTGGCTCTGTGCAGAGGTGCTCCAGCTCCACCAGGATGGCCCGAACGGTGGCATCAATACTCGAAGGGTCAACACCCGCGCTCACCACCAGGCTCCCAGTCTCATGGTAACAGTTCAGATAGCTACCAATATCATAAGCCAGACTCTGCTCCTCGCGAATCGACTGGAAGAGGCGTGAGCTCATTCCATCACCCAGTAGAGCATTGATAAGCAAAAATGTAAAGTAGTCGGCAGAGCGATACGAGGTCCCCAGGGTGGTCAGGCAAACGTTTGTCTGCTCAGTGTCCTTCTCAATCATACGGACAGGTGCCGCATTGACGGGGGCAGCGAGGCACTCCAGCCTGGGAACTCGCTCGGCTCCCAGTCCCCGAATAGCTCTTCAGTCACCTGGCGCACCTGCTCAGGATCAATATTGCCAGCGACGCTGATCACCAGCGAGTTAGGGCGATAAAATGTGTGGAAATAATCCAGCATTTGCTCAAGCCTCAACTCTGAGACAGAATCGACAGTTCCGGCATCATCGCGTCCCAGGGGGAGAGCAGGCCACATCACCTCGTCAGCCAGGAGATTCACCCATTCCTGGGGATCATCCTGTGTTGAGCTGATCTCTTCAATAATCACATTGCGCTCTTTTTCGACCTCGGTTGGATCAAAAAGTGGGCGACGGAACATATCAGCAAAGACCCGCATGACCGCAAAGAGTTGTTCCGCGGGTACGCGAGCCGTATAATTCGTCAGTTCCTTCCCCGTGCTCCCATTAAAGACACCCCCGACTCCTTCAATCGCCTCGGAGATAGCCCTGGCAGAAGGATAGTGCTGCGATCCCTTAAAAAGCATATGCTCAATGAAATGGGACACACCCGCGACGTGGTTATCCTCATGACGCGAACCTACCATAAAGAAGAAGGCAATACTGGCGGAACGCATACCAGGCATTGAGGTAGTAAGTAGACGTAAACCATTAGGCAGAGTCGTTCGCTCGTAGTTCATGCGCAGTTCTGGCGCTTGGCCTCGTAAGAGGCAAGAAGGCACCAGTTCTCCTTATATTTCCTGATCAAAATAGGACTAATACAATACCAACAACCCGGACAGCTTATTTTTCTGCATACGGAGACGAGAGTATCTCGCCGTATTATAGACGGTTTCAGACGTTGCCGCAACTAAACAGAAAAGGGAGATAGCCAATTTTGGTATATTGAAGGTATGAGAGTGCCCGCTACTGGCGTACGCGGCTACCGCCATATATAGCCGCGTACGCCAGTAGCGGGCACAGATGCACCAGTCAGATTAGAGGCCGATATTATCCATAAAGCCGAGCAGGCCACCATTATCGTCGTCATCCTCGCGTCGATGATGGTGATGATGCTGGCCCTCGACCAGGTTCTCAAGGAGCATCTCGCCGCCAATCACCGCGGCGGCACCTCCCAGCGCCCCCATGGCATACTTGCCTCCATTCCCCTGCATAAAGCCGCCGGGCTGCTGGCCAGGAGCCATCGTGTTCATGGGCACGGGCACGACACCTGCCAGATTGGTGCGGCAGCCACGACAGTAGGCGGTCCCGATAGGAGCCATCGCCATACAGGTGGGACAACGCAGCACCATCTGCCCCTGGCCCATCATGGGATCGGGCTGATACGCGCCATAAGGCTGCTGGGCTGGCTGGGGATACTGTTGCCCATACTGCTGCTGTTGCGGATACTGCGGCGGATAGGGCTGTTGTGGGTAGGGTTGCTGCTGTGGATAGGGCACCTGATTCGGATACTGCGGCGCTTGCGGATACTGAGGCTGCGCTGGCTGAGAGGGATACTGTGGATACTGTCCCGACGAGGTATAGGGAGGGGTCGCCTGGAGCTGAGAGCCACAATTTGTGCAGAAGGCGCTGGACAAGGGCAACTCAGCATGACACGAGGGGCAGGCCCGCGTCGTGGGCGCCGAAGCGACAGGTGCAGCCCCTTTAAGTGAGCCGCCGCAATGTGCACAGAAAGCTGCATCTGCGCGCACAGACCCCTGACAGTGGGGACATGTCCGCATGGGCTGAGCAGCCTGCACAGATGTACCGCACTCAGGACAAAACTTCTTTCCGGTGACATCAGCACCACAAGATGTACAGGTCATGGTTTTAGAGTTCTCCTTGAAAAGCGCATCGTAGTTCTTCTTGCATCTAAGACGCAGTGTAGCATAGTTTTTAGCACACGTCGAGCACAGAAAAGGGGAAAGAAAAGAGTGCGCATAAAAGCCGGGGCAATGCCCCGGCTTTTATGCGCACTCTTTTCTTTCTGAGGATCTTATTCGACGAGCAGGTCGGCGATGCGCTCCTCGATAGTTTTGGCCGTGGGATAGAAGGCAACCTCTTCGGGCGCGTTGTAGGGAGCGGCTGGCGCTGCGACCGCACTGATGAATGTTGGCGAGCCGTCCAGGTCGTAGAAGCAGTTCTGGACGATCCAGGAATGCACATGGCGACCATAGCTGGTCAGATCGGACTCCTCGGTCACGACAACGACGCGATTAGCCTCTTTGACTGCGGCAGCGACGGTCGCTTCATCGAAGGGCACCAGCGTGCGCAGGTCAACTACCTCAATCGCGCCTCCCTCTTGCTTGACGATATTGGCTGCGGCGGTACAGGCCTCAAGAGTCATCGAACCCCAGGCGACAATCGCCACGCTCACCGGGCCTTCGCCGATGCGAATACGGCGCGCCTTACCAATGGGGAGGGTATAGTAACCCTCGGGGACGCTCCAGTACTCGGCCATCTGGGGGATGATATTGCCATCAGCATCCTTGGGCGGCTCCGAGCGATAGAGGCGACCACGCTCCAGGAAGGTCACAGGCGACTGCGAACGCGCAGCCTGTAACAACAGGCCCTTGGCATCAAAGGGGGTCGCGGGACAGATGGTAATCATGCCAGGAATATTGGTAAACCACTGCTCTCCGGCATTGGAGTGGCCAAAGGCGCCGCCGCCCGCGGTACTGCTGGAGATGGGGCCACCACCACCGCTGCCCGACTTAGTGCGAATAATCATGGGCGCGTACCAGTCGCCAAAGCTCTGATAGGAGGTACGAGCCGCCAGGCGCACAGTCTGGGTCGACGACTGATGGTAGTCGACAAACTGGATCTCGGCACAGCGTGCCTTACCATCGACCATGCCAGCGCCCGCGACCAGGCCCACGATAAGCTGCTCGTTCAGCGGGCTACTGATGGCGCGCTCAGGATATTTCTGCACGAGGTTGGCAGTCGCGCCAAAGACGCCGCCTTTGGGGCTACCAACATCCTGACCGTAGACAAAGAAGTTGGGATCGCGGTCGGCCAGCTCGACCAGGGCCTCATTGATCGCACCCAGCATGGTCAGAGGACGCCTGGCACCACGAGGAATATTCTCATGCCACTCGGGAACAGCCACGACATGCTGCATCACGCGGCTGCCATCCGGCTCCGGCTCTTGCAAGACCTCGCGCTCAACGCGATCCAGCTCTGAGCGAATTTCTTTGCGCATACGCTCTGGATCGCCTTCCTGCAAGTGACCGTTTGCCACCAGCCAGCGGCCAAAGTTCTTGACCGGGTCCTTGGTCTCGGTCGTGAGCGCGATCTCTTCTTTCTTGCGGTAGGACTTGATATCTGTGCTACTGGAATGCGGATCAAGCAGACCCAGGCGCAGATGCATCAGGACTGGACCCTGGCCGGAACGAATACGGGCCACGAAGCGTTTGCTCGCCTCATAGGTCGCCATGATATCTGTACCATCGACCTCTTCCGCGTAGACGCCAGCGCCCTTTGCCCACTCCACGAGCGAGCCGGCATACTGGATCACTGAGGGGGTCGTAATCGCCCAATTATTATCTTCAATGACCATGAGCACAGGGAGCTGATGCACAGCCGACTGGCGCAGAAGCACGCTGAAGTCGTTAGTGGCTGAGCCACCATCACCTGTAGAGCACATAATCAGATCTTTGCTTGCATGCTGCTTAAGCGAGAAGCCGACGCCGCCCGCGAAGGGAGCCAGGCCTCCAACCTCGCTTACACCTGGGAGGATGCGATGGCTCCGGCTGCTATAGTGCGATGGCATATTGCGCCCGGAGCACATGGGGCCAGTTGAGCGAGAATAGGCCTCGCGCAGAGGTCCATAGACATCGCCTGTGCGCTGGAGCCAGGCGGCCAGGTCACGATAGTAAAGCGCGAGCCAGTCACTTTCTTGCAAGGCAGCCACGACCGCTGCCATACCCTCATGCCCAGCACAACCAATATAGAAAGGGAAACGACCCTGAGTCTTGCGAGTCTTCAACAGGTCGTTGATGGCTCGTGCGGTAACCATGGTGCGGAAAAGTGCAATGACATCTAGCGGCTGTGCTAGAGTATCAGCTTCCGTAGCTTCGATATTCACTGTCATATGCAATAGCCTCCGTAAGTCTGCACCGACGTTCTGGGCATCGTTCAAACTCCTACAAATTCGAAATTTTGTATTTTGTATTTTACAACCTATTCCCACTCCCCATTATAAGGGTGGGACCCCTGAAAAACAAACAGCAGAGAGAGCACATGTATGGAGAGTGCGGCATCGTTGCGGCACAACCACCTCTCTCTTGCTGGAAACAGCAATTCTCAGAACTGCACTCGTATAATACCATACCAGAGACGACGCTGCTAAACGCACGCGTCTACATATCATGGGACGAGGAGGGAAGGGGCACGACGCTGCTGAAACACGCGTCTACATATCATGGAGCTGAGAAAGGTAACCATTCTGCATAGAGTAAGTTGGAGGATCCATGCTTGGCATGGGCGTGGTGGTCGTCGCTACGCTCGGAGTCCATGCAAGCATGGACCCTACATGATTTGGGGAGCTGGCACTTCCACACCCTCATATTCCACACGTGATACACTGCTTATAATATCAATGTCGAAAAGGAAAGGCAGCATTTAAGAGCTATGCAGCAATATTTTCCTGATAAGATCCTCTATGGTGGGGACTATAATCCGGAACAGTGGTCAGAGGAGATCTGGCGCGAGGATATGCGCCTGATGAAACTGGCCCATGTAAACATGGTTTCAATTAATATCTTCTCCTGGACTTTGCTAGAGCCAGAACCGCATAAATATCACTTTGAGCAACTGGACCGCATTATGGATATGTTGGCAGAGCATGGTATCTACGCGGACCTGGCGACCGCGACTGCCTCGCCTCCAACCTGGATGAGCCGCCTTTACCCCTCAATGCTTCCAGTGACACAGCAGGGCGTGCGCATGAGCCATGGCTCGCGCCAGCACTACTGCCCAAACAGCCCCGATTACCGGCGCAAGGCCGGCGCGCTCGTTGAACAGATTGCAACGCGCTACGCCAAACATCCTGCCTTGAAGATGTGGCATCTCAACAACGAATATGGCTGCCATACAGGCGCCTGTTATTGTGAGAATTGTGCCGCCGCGTTCCGCAAATGGCTACAAGAACGCTATCAGACGCTAGACAAGGTGAACCAGGCCTGGGGAACCACCTTCTGGAGCCAGCGCTACTATGAGTGGGAAGACGTGCTGCCGCCGCGTACCACGCCAGCGCAGACCAATCCCACGCAAACGCTGGATTACTGGCGCTTTATGAACGATTCACTGCGCGGATGCTACGAGTTGGAGGAGGAGATTCTCCGCCGCGCCACGCCGTCTATCCCCTTGACGACCAACCTGATGGTGGCCTTCAAACCCGTCGATGCCTTCGATTGGGCCAAACATATGGACATCGTTTCCTTTGATATGTACCCAGCGCCTCATGACGGCGCGGCCCAGGTCGCCATGCCGCATGACATCATGCGTGGAGCGAAGGGCGGGCAGCCTCACATCGTCATGGAGATGAGTCCGAGCCAGGTCAACTGGCAGTCACAGAACCCCCATAAACGACCAGGACAACTGCGCATGCACATTATGCAGTCCATCGCGCATGGAGCCAATGGCGCGCTCTTCTTCCAGTGGCGCCAATCCATGGCGGGCGCGGAGAAGTATCATAGCGCGGTCGTCTCGCACGAGGGAAGCGAGCAGAACCGCATCTTTAAGCAGGTAGCCCAGGCGGGTGCCGAACTGGCGAAGCTGGCCCCACAGGTCGCCAACACCCGCATTCACGCTAAGGTCGCGCTCCTCATGGACTGGCAGAGTTGGTGGTCCTCCGAATATCAGCCGGGGACAAGCAATCAGTTGCGTTACTATGAACAGATCCTTACCTATTATAAGGCGCTCTATGCGCGGAATATTGCGGTGGATATCGTGTCCCCCGAGGCGGAGCTGGGCGAGTACAAACTGGTCATCGCGCCCCTGCTGCACATGATCATGCCAGGTGTGGAGCAGAAGCTCAAAGGCTTTGTGGAGCTGGGAGGAACTTTCCTCACGACCTTCTTCAGCGGCATCGTCGACGAGCATGAGCATGTCATCCCAGGCGGCTATCCCGGAGCGCTCCGCGAACTGCTCGGCATCTATGTTGAGGAGTTTGATCCCCTGACACCGCAGATGTCCAACGAGGTCGTTATCGAAGAGGGAGAGTTGCGCGGGCGCTATGCAGCGACCAAGTGGGGCGAGCTGGTACATCTGAAGGGCGCGCAGGCTCTGGCAAGGTTTGGGCAGGACTACTACGCGCAACAGCCAGCGATCACTGAGCATAGCTATGGGCAAGGCAAGGCCTACTATGTCGCGACGCACGCTGAGCAGCGACTGGTACACACGCTTATCAAGCAGATTTGCGCGCAGGCAGGCGTAGAGCCAGTTCTAGACACGCCAGAGGGCGTCGAGGTCACGCTACGCGAGGGCGAGCACGGCGAGAAGGTTTACTTTGTGCTCAATCAGAGCAAGGAGCGGCAGCAGATCACTCTGCCAATGGGAAGCTATACCTCCCTCCTGGACGAGAGAAAGGTTGAGGGAACGGTAGAGATGGGACCGTTGGACGTGCTGGTATTGAAGAAATAAATATTATTTGGGTCGGAGGCGTAGAGTGTTCCGCCAGCCTGCGGCTGGCGGAACACTCTACGCCTCCGACCCAAATAATATAAAAAAGACGTTGTGTTACGCGTTGGGGAGGTTCTGGTCGTGGGAGGTGCTGGAGAGCTGGTTGCGGATGAGGGCGCGTTCCTGGTTAAGGAGGGCGTCTTCGATACGCTGGCGATGTTTGGGGAGGGTGTTGGCGGGGATGGCATCTGGGGAGAAGAAGCGGCATTCGCGGGATTCAAGGGTTGTGGTTAGTTCGCCGCCAGTGATACGACAGAGGAAGGAGAGGACAACCTCTTGCTTCTGGGGCTTGGAATAGACGCCTACGAGGCGCTCGACGGCGACCTGGAGGCCTGTTTCTTCCAGGACCTCACGGCTGACGGTCTGCTCAAGCGTCTCTCCAAGTTCCATGCCGCCACCGGGCAGGTTCCACCAGTCGATATCGCTGCGGTGGGCCAGGAGAATCTGGCCCTGGCGAAAGATCAGGGCGGAGATCCCGATGCGAAATTGGGCGAGATTAGTCACAGAATTAAGTGATTCAGACATTGGTATTTCTCCATGATATTGGACAGTCAGCCCTCCTGCATGGGCGGCTGCGTTCCCCTAATAGCCTATGCAGATCTATTTTGCCTATGACATGGATCAGGCGTGACCACGCACCCATACCACTGCGATAAATCGCCTCGCGCGCGATAAATCGGGCGCCTATGGGATTTGATAGTTGGTTGCGTGGCCGGATCATATTTTAAAATAGAGTTGGGCGGCGTTGTCGTGCAGGATCAGGCGGGCAAGGTGCTGGGCCTGGGATGTGTCGAGTTCGTCGGCGTCGATCATCTCTTGCAGGACCTGAGCCAGGATGGTGCGGACGCGTTTGGCGCCTACCCAGAGCATTTCAGGGACATTGATACCGTCAGAGCTATAGGTTAGCTTGCTGGCGGGCGCGATGCTCAGGGCCTGGCGGGTGAATGTGAGCATTTCAAGTTTTTCGACAAAGGGAATGGTATACGAGAGATCAAAGTAGACATTGGGATAGATCGCGGCCAGGTAGGCCCCAAGCTGCACATAGGGATAGCTTTCGTGCAGGAGGACGATGGGCATACGCTGATAGTCGCCCCGCTCGAAGATGGCGCGCAGGTGTAGCGGATTGCCCAGGCGCATATCGGTATCGCCATCGCCATAGCCGGTATGAAACTGCACTGGAAGCTCTTGCTCAGCCGCCTGCTCAAAGGCTTGATGTAAGAGATAGTCAAGCAGGGGCTTGTGCATTAAACGTAGCTCGCCATGTCGGGTAGCCTGGGCGCGGGCCTCGGTAAAGGCCGCGACCGCCTCATCTTTTGACCATTCCGCGACCTCCAGGCCTGTGCGGTAGGCCACGATACTCTTCAGGCCACTGTAACCAAGCTTACGGGCGTGGCGTACCGTTTCGCTATAGCGCGCGACCACCTCATCGAAATCGGTATGTGCCTGAATAAGATCTTGCATCAGGATCTCCAGGCGCAGGAGGGTTGCTACCCGGACACCACCCTGACTGGCAATCTGCTCGGGAGCATAACAGGTTGTGGGCGGTGGGTAGGCAGAGTCGAGCACCAAGGCCTCGATATAGGCATCCGCGAAGAGGCGGTGCACCAGGTCTGCGGTATCGAAGCGTGAGCGAGCCGCGATTATCTCATCTTCAAGCGGTTTGCAGCCATAGAAGGCTGCGGCCTGGCGCAGAAACCAGAGGTAGTAGATGGAATGCGAGACATGCTTCTGGGCAAAGCTGGGATGGGTCGCCTCGCTGAAGTAGCCACGAAAAGTCTGAGCATCCATCCGCTGCTGAAGCAGGAAGGGATGGCAATGATTATCGATAATAGGAATAGTGTTTAGATCGAGCATAACACACCTCTTAGCCCAGGCGTGACAAACGACGAGCACGGCCGTATAGGCATACAGGATAGCATGTCTGTTTGCTGAGGGCAAGATTAAGTTTTACTTTTTTGTTTGCCGCCTGCGTCGGCAAACAAAAAAGTAAAAAGGGATTTTTTCGGGGACACCCCGAACCCCGCCAGGGGCGCTGCCCCTGGACCCCGTTTGCACCAACTTGCACATCACATTAGTCAGGATAGGTATTTGCATTTGGGTTGGTAAGGAGTGTATGGGAATGAGGGGCGAGATTGTGAGCGATCCGGGTTTGGGATGCGAGATTGGAGGTGGTGTCAGGAGTTTGGGTGGAATGGCGGGTGTTGGGGGAGAGGATTCGGGAGTGTCGGAGGGGTTTGAGGAGTGGGTGTCTTCGGAGTTAGGGAAGAGGAGAATGTGAGCGATCTCGAATTTGGGCTGGTGAGGATGCTGGGCCAGGAGTTCGGGGACGAGGGGTTTGATGAAGGGATGGAGGGTGTAGTGGCCATGGGAGACGGTGGTAAGCAGGTTGGCTTTGGCCATTTTGCTGAGGAGTTGGCGCACGCAGGTGTAGTCGAGGCCAAGCGCGGCTGTGACCTGGGCAGGTGAAAGGGGGTGCTCACAAGTGTGGATAAGATGGAGGATGGTGAGGCGTTCGGGTGTGAGAGTTTTATGGGCGCTGAGTGTTGTGAGGGCGAGATTCTCTTCGAGGGAGGCGTGACGGAAATGAATGTGAGAGGTTGGGCAATGCAGGGTGAGGGAGAAGGGAGCAAGCGAGGAGCCGAGTATATCGAGATGGTAGTAGTTGGAGACGGGAAGTCGTTTGAGATGGAGGTGATGATCGACGGAGGCCGCCAGGGAGGAGGAGCGTTTGCAGGTATGGAGAACGGGAATACTGATATTCTGCTGCTCGGCGAGGCGACGCAGGAGCGAAAGCAGTTCGCGGTCGTTACCTTTAAAGAGGGGGCGTAGGGAGGCCAGGTTATCGATCACGAGCAGGCGTGTATCGGGATAGCTAGTAAGCCAGCTTTGAAGCTCATGCAGGCCCTCGGTGGGCGTAAGAGGGGTCCAGGTATTGGTAAAGAAGAGATTGTTGGGTGAGGGAGTGCCGGGTTGGGTCGACAACAGGCGTGAGCGGAGTTCGTGAAGGCGGAGCAGAGAATGATCAAGGCCGAGGTAGAAGGCACGGCCGCGAGTGGATTTGAAGGGTTGGGAGTCATCGTGATCCTCGCCAGCGAAGGAAGACTGACCCTGCGTGACATTGAGCATGAGTTGGAGGGCGAGAGAGGTCTTGCCGGAGCGGGATTCGCCGCTGAGGAGCGTCAGGCCTACGGGAAGCAGATTTTGGATGGGCCAGATGCTCGTGATGGGTGAGGGCTGAATGAGGTCATTCAGTCCGGTGAAGGGCATAAAGGGGCGGGCGAAGAGGTTGGTGTAGGCCTGCGGGTCGTGTTTCGTCATGTAAGCCTCCATGTGGGAAGTAGAGGGACGTTTTCACGAGGTGGAGAGATGGAAGGTGTAGAATACAATACAATACAATCTTATAATGTTATGCGATATACATTTATAGTATGTCCGACAAGAGATGGTTTGTCAAGTAAAAGAGGAAATATTGAAGAAATTGAGTAGGAAGAAGGAGCCCGCTACTTGCGTACGCGGCTACTCGAGGGGGAGACGCTCTGGAGGGCGGGGAGTAAAGGGTACATTATTATCACCTGGCGCGACTTAAGGGTGTCGCGCCAGATGATAGGTTGCATTGGTTTCTCTCTACCAGCCGCCTCCCCAGCCTCCTCCCCAGCCGCCTCCCCAACCACCGCCGCGCCAGCCCCAACGGGGTCCCCAGCCTCCATACCAGCCCCAACGGGGTCCCCAACCCCAGCTACTTCGCCAGCCCCAACCGCCTCCCCAACCGGGTCCCCAGCCTCCACCGCGCCAGCCCCAGCCACCTCCCCAACCAGGTCCCCAGCCGCCGCCACGCCAGCCCCAGCCGCCGCCGCGCCAACCCCAGCCTCCACCGCGCCAGCCGCCTCCCCAGCCAGGCCCCCACTGTATAGCGTGACTACCTATATTCACGGCTATGGGGGTCTGCACCTTCGTGGATGCGAGGGTGGCTGCGGATGAGCTTGTTGCTGTGGTTATGACTAAGGCAATAGCAAAGACAGTGCTAAGGAGGGCTAGACAGAGAGTTTTCCGTAGAACGGAGTGTTTCATGTCTTTTCCTTGTACTGCACCTGTGTTCACCCACAGTTGTCATTTACACCATTTGAGAACGCTACTACGAAGTGTGACTTCCAGGAGAGCACTATAGGGTCATTGCTTGCGATATATTATTATATAGATTGATACAAACTCATGAGAGCAGTGGGCTGCTTACATACGCGCCTACGCTGGTGGAGATGGTGAAGCAAGGGTTAATAAATGCTGGGTGAAGGGGCGCTACGCACGTACATCAGCAGTGTGCTGCTTACGTACGCACCTACGCGGGTGGAGATGGTGAAGCAGGAGTTAACAAATACTGCGTGAGCGTTTACCCGCGAGGAGATACGAAGAATGCTCGGCATTGGCAGAGAGTTTACCCGCGAGGAGATAACATGAACGGATTCGATTTGATTATCAAGCCGGATGAAGAAGATAGTGATGCTGCCGAAATTCTTGTTGACGGAACAATTGACGGCTCCCCTTACCGTTTTCTTCTTGATACTGGTGCAGCGACAAGCAGTATTACCTTCGACGATTATACATCCACATTCGATTGCATCGAGAAGAGGGACTCATCAGGAGTTTTTGCAGCAGGCCACCTGGAGTTGATTCGGGTCCCAATGATCGAGCTTGGTCCGATCTGCAAACACGACGTTTTGCTCAATCGTGTGGAAGCAAATCACTCTGTGAGAGCAAATTTGATCGGGATGGATCTTCTCAAAGACTCTTGCTGCCACTTTTTATTTGATGAACGGAGGGTTGTCATTCAATATGAACCGGAGTCTAGCTCGCCTTTTCAAGAGCTGATTCTGGACAAGAAGTTTCATCCTTACGTGACTCTTCGGTTCGGAGAGATCGAGGCGGCAGCAGTATGGGATACTGGGGCTGGAATAACCCTGGCAGACATGAGCTTTATCCAAAAGTATCCCGCTTTTTTTCAGGAAATAGGACAATCTCAAGGAACAGACTCAACAGGAGCCCAGGTAGAAACGCCTCTCTTCATTATGACGTCTCCTATCATTGGGAATTATGCGTTTTCGCCTCATAAAGTAGCTGGATTTGACCTGTCACACGTGAATTCCCATATCGACATACCTATGGATTTGATCCTGGGCTATACTACGCTGCGTCAAGCGAATTGGCTGTTCGATTTTCCCCGCAAGAGATGGGCAATTTCAAAACGAGTCAGTGACCAATAATGTCCGCGTCTCTGGTATTGCATTGCCAGTGGGCCCGCTACTTGCGTACGCGGCTACGCGATTGTTACCTGGCTGGGAGGAGGGGGGCCTGCGTGTAAATACCATTGATAGCAGTGGGGAGTGAGCGTTTTTTTGCTGGGCAGTAAACAATACACCCTGCGAGATGTCGAATAGAAACGGTTTGGGCTGCGCCTACAGGCGATTAATCGCCTTTGGACGCGCTAAAGCGGGTCCCTACCAGAATTTCGTGGCGTTTTGCGGGCAAGGTGTTGTCGCGTTTTGCGGACAAGCTGAATGAGGTAGGCGCTATGCTGGTTGCATATGGACCGGAGGGTCAGACGGTGGTGGCGAGCGAGACGCCACTGGAACAATTGCAGGAGTGGTCGCGGGACAGGCTGTTACAGTGCCCCAATTGTCGGGGAGTGGTGCATCTGCGCGGTGGTGGGGCGAAGCGGATGCAGCCGCATTTCGCGCACCAGCGGGGGGAGTGTGCATGGAGCACGGAGGGGGAATCGGTACAGCATATGCGGGGGAAGGCGGTGCTGGCCAGGTGGTTGAAGGGGCAGTTTCCCGAGGCGCAGGTGACGCTGGAGGAGAGGTTGCCAGAGCCGAACCGGATCGCGGATGTTTTTCTGCGCCACGCGGATGGGCTGTGCCAGGCGGTGGAGTATCAGTGCGCGCCCCTGGAGATCGAGGAGTGGCAGATGCGCCACGAAGCCTACCGCAAGGAGGGCATTATAGATACCTGGATTATTGGCAGCAATCGGCGCGAGAAGCAGGAGGCATTCATTGACGCGGTGATACAGATGGCACATGAGGCGTTATTTTTGGATTCGCAGGTGACGCCGCCGCGCACCTGGCTGCGCTGGCCGATTACGCGCCAGGTGGCCCAGGAGTGGCAGAGTCAGGTGACGCCCCAGGCACGGCGTATGCCGACGCTGGAAGGATGGGTGGGGCGGCAGGGTTATGGCGCAACGCTTATAGGGCCGCTGCATGAGATCCGCATAGATAGAGAGGGGCGGCTTCTCCATCCTGTGCGGACCAGGATGGAGGAAAGAGGCAGGCTTCTACAGCGGATGAGCCAGGCACAGGCACCTGAGCCAGGGCTTATGGCGGCCTATTTGCGCACCTATATGGACGAGGCCATTGTGCATGGCATTATTGTGCCCCTACTGAAGTCTTATCTGCTCGATCCAGAACTACTGCAACGCTATAACTATGGGCGAGGACTGCCACAGCGGCCATTGAGCACGGAGGATCGCGCACGGGTGGAGAAGGCTAAGGTCTGGTTGAGAAACCTGGGGCAGAAGGGATATACGGGTGCACGACTACAGGAAATAGCACGTGAGCTGCCTTTTGTGGGGCCGTATGCGGCTTTTGCGAGCTATATGGAGCTGCTGGTGACGCTGGGTGGAGGTTTATCTCAATAATTTTGTGGGTTTCACCCACAAAATTATTGAGATAAAGGCCATATATAAGTTATTTCGCAAAGGCGCGGGATTGAAACTCATTGCTTAGATGGTGCGTTATCTTAGTAGTATGCTTCAGGACTTATTCTGTAGCTTTAGGTGAGTGAAAAGACAGACGTTCATTCATAAGGAAGGATAGAGCGGATATGAATAACTTCTTCAAGGGAATGTTGGTTGGTGTTGGCATTGGTCTGCTGGTCGCCCCTATGAAGGGCGAAGATATGCGGCGCCTGGTGAGTGAGCGCACAAATGAGCTGCGCGGCTATCTCCCCGAAAACGAGCAGCTGACCGTGTACAAGCAGCAGATTACCGACCGCGTTTCGCACACGGCTGACAACCTGAAGGGCTATGCTCAGCAGGCGTCAAGCACTCTACAGCATACAGCTGGCAATCTGAAGAACATTGGCCAGAATGCGGCTTCGGATGTGAAGAGCACGGGCCAGGATGTTGCCAGCACCTCGAAAGAGGCGGTGCGCTCAGCGAAGAATAGCAATACGTATGGTTCGACGCTGGACAACACCAACTACTAAAGAGTTTTTGACACAAAAAAATGGCAGGCGGTTGCTTGCCATTTTTTTGTGTGCTCATCCTGGCGTGACTTCTCGTGCCTGCGGCGCTCGCCCAGGTAAATAATATTGCTGTGTGCTGGCAGCCTCCGGCTGCCAGCACACAGCAATATTATTTACCTGGGCAAGGCCTTGCTCGGATTACTATGGTTGGGCTTTCTTTGGGGGACGAAATGCGGTATAATACAAATGTTCGACTTTTGTAAGTTGGGCGTTGAAAAGGCGGTATGGTTGGGATTGAGAGGGGAGGCGTTCGCGTGATAACGGGGCTGAGGGTTCCAGTTCGTTCTCTCTGCGATGTTGCACGCCTGGCGCTTCACCGGGTCCCGCGCCGCGTGTATTAAAAAAGACATGTCTTACGACATGTTTTAAAACATGCTTTACCATGTCTGTCTGGTGTTGGACATGGCACATGTATCACGGCTTCTGGCCCGTTCTGGTGCTGGATGACGTTCTGAAGATGAGCATTTATGCTTGCAATGGAGCAGGTGTGGGTGCTCATTTTGCGTGTGGTGCTGGGCGTAGGGTGTTAGTGAGAGGGGTTATCGCCAGAGAGGGGGACGGGAGGAGTATTATGGTGCGATAGTCGCAATTTAGTATTTATGCGATAAATCGCCTCACGCACGATTAATCGGGCGCCTATGGTGGTGAGGGGGCAAGAGGGGGCGAGGGTTGGGGGGGATTTGCTTTTTCGATGGGGGGTTTGTATACTAGGGGGCAGGCCTACAAAAGCTCTACTTTCTATGAGATTATTTGCTCCGGATGTTTCCCCAGGCGTGGGTTGGGGGCGAGAAAAAAGGACCGTGCATGCAGCGCAAAGAGCGTGTCTTGGAGGCTCTGCGCTTCCTGTGCACTCAGCAGCGACCAGGTCAGAATAGCGTGCTCAGGCGGTATTCTGGCTTCAATGCGGAAGAGGTTGCACAGCAAGCGGGCATTGATCGGACGAATGCTAGCCGAGATTTGAATCAACTGGCACAGGATGGGATGATTGAAAAGATTCCCGGGCGTCCTGTGCTTTTTGCGCTTAAGGAGAAGAGCGATGCTGAGGCTCCTTCTGTAGATAAGGCTGCATCTGTTGTGGTACCAGCGGCGCGCGATCTGCGTGTAGCAGCAGCCTCAGTGCCAAAGCGGGTGGAAGCACTTCCCATCTCGCCACTCGTGCTGAGTAGGCCGCAAACGATTGTGGCTTCGACGGATCTGGGTGCGGTCATCACTAGCTTTGAGACGATGATCGGGCATCATGAGGGGCTGAAGGTGGCGATACAGCAGGCCAAGGCGGCGATTCTTTATCCACCACGCGGGCTGCATACGCTCTTATATGGTCCCAGTGGCGTAGGCAAGACCACGCTTGCGCGCTTGATGCATAGCTTCGCGCTGGAACATAACGCGCTCTCCCCCGACGCGCCTTTTATCAGCTTTAACTGCGCCGATTACGCAGGCAATCCACAGTTGTTGATGGGGCATCTCTTTGGTGTGGTCAAGGGGGCTTATACGGGAGCCGACCGGGACCGGGCGGGACTGGTCGAGCAGGCGCACCGGGGTATCCTCTTTCTGGATGAAGTGCATCGCCTACCGCCTGAGGGCCAGGAGATGCTTTTTTATCTGATGGACCAGGAGCGCTTCCGGCGCCTGGGCGATATTCGTGAGCGGCAGGCCTCACTGCTATTGATAGCAGCGACCACGGAAGATCCTGCCATAGCCCTCCTACCGACATTTAGGCGGCGCATTCCTATGCTGATTACGCTCCCAGGCTTGGATGAGCGTACTTCCAGAGAGCGCTATGAGTTGATTCGCGCCTTCTTTAACGCGGAATGTAGTAGTATTGGCGCCAACATCCAGGTCGCGCCCCAGGTCTTGCAGGCCTTGCTACTCTATGATTGCCCCGGCAATATTGGCCAACTGCGAACGGATGTGCAGTTGATCTGTGCACGCGCCTACCTGGAATATCGCACTAATAATCAGCATGAGCTTCATGTGCACCTTGAGACGCTGCCAGAGCATGTGCGGCGTGGCCTGTTGCGTATCAAAGACCTCCGGCACGACACGGATGGGGAGCAACCTGTCTGGGAGGCGACGCATATCTTTACACCGAGTGGGCTGAGCCTTAATGGAGTCGGCGAGTCGGCACGCAACCTGTACGATTCAATCAGCACAGGCCTGGCCTCGCTACGTAAAAGCGGTCTACCTGAGGAGGAGATTACCAAGCTGCTCCAGCTTGAAATCCAGCAATATTTCCAGCACTACGCACAGACCGTCACCCAGGAACGTCCCAACCAGGCGGCGCACCTGGTAGATGAACGGATCTCTTCGCTGGCACGCTCCGTCGTGCGCTTCGCGGAGGAAGAGTTACAGCGGGCTTTTCCCGAGAAGCTTGACCTGGTCCTGGCCCTACACCTCTCCAGTATGCTTGAGCGTATGGCCCAGAGGCCCTTAATGGCTGTGCCAGGGATGCAAGCGGTGCGCCAGACTTATCCTATTGAATATGCAGTCGCGCAGGCGGCCCTGGCACGCGTACAAACGGAACTGGGGATTACGCTACCCGCCAGCGAAGCCAATGTCCTGACCCTCCTTTTTACTAATGCCGATACGCTGCTGAGCGTCGAGCACGCGACCGTGGGTATCGTCATCGCCGCGCATGGACGTGGTATTGCCACGGGGTTGGCGGAGCTGGCCAATACATTGGTTGGGGCTGATTCGGTCGCGCCGATCGAGCTGAACCTGGATCAGACACCAGAGACCATTCTCAACCAGGTAGAGCAGAGTGTACGCAAGGCCGACCAGGGGAATGGTGTCCTGCTACTTGTAGACTTTGCCTCGCTGCTCTCGCTGGGAGATATGATCGCCCAACGGACGGGCATCGCAGTTTACACGGTCTCAAATGTCAGCGCACCCCTGGTCGTAGAGGCCTCCAGGCGAGCACGGCGCGGAGAGCATATCGCGCTTGAGCAATTGGCGGCGAGCTTAAGCCAGGTCGCAAGCGAGGAGAAGGTAGGGCAGAATGGCGCGGGGAACACCAGGGGTTGGGCGGAGACGGCACAGCAGATGGAGGAGGGGCGAGGAGATAATTTTCCAGGGCATAATGACTCCCATGCGCCCCAGTCACGAGTCATCCTCTCGATCTGCATCACAGGCCATGGAAGCGCCGTTAAGCTGGCAGAGATTATTTATGAACGCCTGCCGGAGACGCAAGAGCAAGATGTTGAGATTATCTGCATGGACATCAACATCACAGGCAAAACGGAGGCCGAGATTCAACGCCTGGTAGGCGACAGGCAAGTGGTGGGCATCGTTGGCACGATCAATCCACATTTGCCGCATATCCCCTTTATCTCGTTGACCGAGGTGCTCTTTGGGGATGGTATCGCACGCCTACGTACGTTGCTGGGCGTCACGCTCATCGATCCGGCGCTGCTTCAGCCTCAGCCCACGCGCACGACGCCCACCTTCCAGGGAAGGCGCGAACTCTTCGAGGCCATCGCGCGTACCTTGAGTGAGCGTCTGCTCTTCCTGAATCCTGGGCGCGTGCTTCCACTGCTGGAAAGTATGCTGGAGATGATCGAGATCGAGGTGGGGGAGAGCTTTGATATTGATGTGCTGGCGGGCCTGATTGTGCACCTGGCAACTGTGCTAGAGCGAGGCGGGCACCAGGGGCGCTTTCTAGTCAGCGGCGAGGTGCGACAGCGCGTGCAGAAGCATTATCCGCGTGAGCTGGATGTGTGTCGGCGGGCCTGGCAGGTCTTAGGCAACCAGGTGGGGCGGACCCTGCCGGAGGAGGAGGCGTATAATATCGTAGGTATTTTGCGCCAGGTAGATATATTCATCAATCCAAGTGTGTCAATTTAAAAATCAGAAAAAGAAGAGACTGGCCGATGGCCAGTCTCTTCTTTTTCTGATTTGAGGCTCTTTGTATATGCTTTTTGCGTGACTGCTCGCGCCTGCAGCGCTCGCCTATATAGATGGTGGAGTGAGATTGCTGGCAGCCTGCGGCTGCCAGCAATCTCACTCCACCATCTATATAGGATGAAGCACAGTAATACACAGATAGGAGGGGAGAAGTGTGCTATGTGTGTAGCACACTAATTGGCATGAGACTTGCAGTAATAGAGAGTAGGAAAAACAACCTGGTCCGTAGTGTGCTAGAAAGCAACCACCAGGCACCAAACATCCACACGACGTGGCAGAAGGGTTTCGTATGGTTCAAGTCCTGATTGTGTGTAGCTGGGGGATGTCAACAAGCCTCCTGGTGGAAAGTATGCTAGCTGTGGCACAGGAACAACATTTTGCACTGAGCGTTGAGGCATTAAGCGCGGGGGAGTATACGTCCAGAGTGGACGAATGCGATATCGTCCTGCTTGCGCCTCAGATCCGTCATCTGCGTAAGAGCATAGAGAAGATCGCTAATGAGGCTCGTAAGCCAGTCGCTATGATCGAGCCTTTTCATTACGCGACGATGAACGGGGAGGCAGTGCTTGAACAAGTCCAACAGATCCTCTCCAGTGTGGGAGAAGAGTAATTAGATATCTGTATACTTCCTGCCGACCGAAGGTCGGCAGGAAGTATACAGATATCTGACCAAAGATGGGTGTACCGTGAATAGGATAATGGAGCGGATAAGCGAGATTTTTGAGCGCTATTTTGTGCCTCCGTTGGGGGCCATCGCAAGTAGCATCTACTTGCAGGCGATTCGCGATGCCTTCATTATCTTCACGCTGCCACTCATCATAGCGGGAAGCCTGTTTCTCATTATCGCCAATCCGCCCATTGGGGCACTGGCCGAGTGGCTGAAGCCGTACCAGGACGCGATCCTGGTGCCGTATGAGCTTTCATTCGGGTTGATGGCCCTGTTCCTGGCCTTTGGCGTAGCGCATAGCCTGGCGCAGTACCGGCGTACGGAAGCGGTTCAGCCGGGAATCCTGGCCATGGTGGTCTTTCTGATCGCCAATGTGCCGGTGACGGATCTCAATGAACTGAAGCTGGGGCAGATTCTGCCCTCACTGGGGGGTCAGGGTCTGCTGGTGGCTATTCTGGTGGGTATTGGCACCACAGAGGTGGTGTACTGGTTTCGCAATTCGCGCTATACCATTCGCCTCCCCAAGACGGTGCCGCCAAACGTGAAGCGGGCCTTTGAAGCGCTGGTACCCACACTTTTCCTAATCACCGTGATCTGGTTACTGGAGTGGTTTATCAGCTCCCATACGATTATCGCGGATGGGAAGACACAGCAGCTTACACTCCCGCTATTACTCATGGAGGTCTTCAAGCCACTGGTCGTGGTGCAGGATAGTTATCCAGCGGCGATTTTGGAGATCATCCTGATGATGTTGCTCTGGTCGGTAGGCATTCATGGCATGAACATTGTTACGGCAATCGCCCTGCCATTCTGGCTTACCACGATCTCAGCTAATGCCACAGGAGGGCATGGCATCGTTACCGAGCCATTCTTCCACATCTTTTCGCACCTGGGTGGATCGGGAGCCACCTGGCCGCTCGTGATCTATATGCTGCGCTCGCGTTCGTCGCAGCTACGCACGGTAGGCCGCGTCGCCCTGGGTCCCGCGATCTTTAACATTAACGAGCCGGTCACCTTTGGTGTGCCGATGGTGCTCAATCCATTGATGATGATACCGTTTATCCTGGTACCCATCGTCGTGGTGAGCATCAATTACCTGGCGTTCTCGCTGGGACTCGTGCATGTACCGATCGTGATGCAGCCATTCACCGTTCCCGTCGGAATAAGCGGGTTTATCGCCACTGGAGGAGACTGGAGAGGCAGTGTCCTGCAAGGCGTCAATCTCGTGATTTCCGCTTTAATATATTACCCGTTTTTCAAGTCCTGGGAACGTATTCTGGTAGAGCGTGAAGAACAGGCGACACAGAAGGAGGCTGACCCCGCGCGTGTAGCGGTGAAGCCTGCTAAAGTGATGCCTGGCTGAGGCGCCGCGCTGCATAAGCACGCGCTTATATATCACGGTACCGGAAGAAGGGAGGTAATGAGCGGCAGAACGCCTTGTTTGTAAGTGTCCAGGTATGCCTGGATAGGGACTTATCCCAAACATTTATCGTTCGATGATGAACGGCACATGCGAACATTCGATGCTATCAATGAAGTTGGGTTTCCATTGGAAGGGAACCAAGCACAAGCAATTGGAAGGAAAAGATTCAGCGATGAAAGTATTTCGTCAGCGCAAGCCCCTTTACGCGCTCTTCGCCATGCTCGTTTTGACGATGCTCCTGGCGGCCTGCGGCAACAGCAACAGCGGCGACAACACCGGCAGCAACACCGGTAGTGGCAGCACCGCCAACGGCAAAGGTTGTAAAAATGTCGGCGTCCTGCTCCCCGAGACTGCCAGCTCCGAGCGCTGGGACAGCAAAGATCGTCCCCTGTTGACCGACGCCATCACGAAGGCAGTAGGCCAGGCGCCTCAGTTCTACAATGCTGAGGGAGATGCCACCAAGCAGCAGAACCAGGCTGACACCGCCCTGACCAAGGGTGCCTGTATCCTGGTCGTCGCGCCTTTTGATGGTCAGGCCGCGGCCGCGATCGTCTCCAAAGCGAAGTCCCGTGGCGTTCCCGTCATTGCCTATGACCGCCTGATTCAGTCCAAGGACCTCAACTACTACGTCTCCTTCGACAACGTCAAAGTTGGTGAGCTCCAGGGTCAGTACATCGTCGACCACTACAAGGACTACACCAAGAATGGCACCAACCTGGTCATGATCAACGGTGCCCAGACCGACAACAACGCCATCCTCTTCCGCCAGGGTGCTCTGAACAAGCTCCAGCCCCTGGTCGACGCCAAATCATTGACCAAGGTCTATGATCAGTACACCCCAGCCTGGGACAACGACAAGGCCCGCACCGAGATGGACGGCGCCCTCAATGCCCAGAACGGCAACGTTCAGATCGCTTATGTCGCCAACGACGGTATGGCCAACTCCGTCATCGCCGCGCTGAAGGCCAAGCAGCTCAACGGTAAAGTACTGGTCACCGGCCAGGACGCGACCGTTGCTGGCTTGCAGAACATCATCCTGGGCGACCAGATGATGAC
Source organism: Ktedonobacter robiniae (assembly GCF_016587375.1). GTDB lineage: Bacteria > Chloroflexota > Ktedonobacteria > Ktedonobacterales > Ktedonobacteraceae > Ktedonobacter > Ktedonobacter robiniae. Next base: position 4,237,652 of record NZ_BNJG01000001.1, on the reverse strand, counting down.
TGTCTACAAAGCCATCAGCAAAGAGGCGCAAGCCACCGCTGACCTGGTGAAGGCCATCTCTGATGGTACCGACACAGCTGGCGTCACCAATGGCGCGACCACCAAGACCGCCGATGGCGGCTCGGTTCCCTCGGTTCTCGAGCAGCCCGTCGCAATCGACAAGACCAACGTCAAGACCGTTCTCGATGACAACTATGTCACCAAGGGCGATCTGTGCAAAGGTCTGCCCGCGGGTGCTGGCGGCATCTGCTAATCAGCCTCAGGCAAGGAAGAGTGGGTGGTTCGCAAGAGTTGTCCACTCTTCCCCTCTTTCAGATGGTGCGCGATGGACTCCGCGAGGTGAGAGCCTCTAGCGGAGTCTATCCCTGAGTAAACATAATAGTCGAGCAATTTGGGAGGGTTCTATGGCTGATCAAGTGGCGCGGGAGTCATCAGCGGCCTTCGGTGGCAGACCAGCGGGACAGCCGATTTTGCAGATGCGTGGCATCGGCAAGCATTTTGGCGCGGTACGCGCATTAAATAATGTAGATTTCGAGGTCTATCCAGGAGAGGTTGTGGCCCTGGTTGGCGATAACGGCGCGGGCAAATCGACCCTGGTCAAAACGATTTCAGGCGTTCAGCCAGCCGATGAAGGTGAAGTCCTGGTCAATGGGCAACCGGTCGCGCTGAGCAGCCCACAGACCTCCAGCCGCCTGGGTATTGAAACTGTGTACCAGGACCTGGCACTATGCGATAACCTGGATGTCGTCTCTAACCTGTTCTTAGGGCATGAGTTGACCACAGCGGGAGCGCTCTCGGAGATCGAGATGGAGCGCCGCAGTCTGGAGGTCTTGCGGACCCTGGACGTCAAACTGCCTTCGGCACGCGCCATTGTCTCCACACTTTCAGGTGGGCAGCGCCAGTCAATCGCCGTTGCCAAGACCATTCTACGCAACGCGAAGGTCGTGCTTCTCGACGAGCCGACCGCGGCCCTGGGTGTCGCGCAGACCAGACAGGTTCTCAATTTGATCAGGCGCCTGCGCGAGCAAGGTCTGGGTGTTGTGGTCATCTCACACAATATGGCCGACGTCTTCGAGGTCGCGGACCGCATCATTGTCATGCGTCTGGGGCAGCGCGTGGCCACTTTTGACGCCAATACTACCACTAACGAGCGTGTCATTGCCGCCATTACAGGCGCGGAATTTGGCAAGTCAGCCTCTAACGGCAACGGCGTACCGGGAGGAAAGTAAGAATCATGAGCGATGTAGTAGAAAAGCCCAACACCCGGGGCACGAGCGCCGCGGGCAGTGTTGAGCGAGCAGAATATACACAGAAGCGATCCCTGGGACAACTGTTGCGAGGCGACCTCGGTTTTCTCCCAGTCATGCTCACACTTGTACTTGTCGTTGTCTACTTTACCATCACCACGGATGGTCTGTTCCTCAAACCAGCAAACCTGTCGGACCTGCTGCAACAGATTGTCAACATTGGTATTGACGGCCTGGGCGTGACCCTGGTGCTGTTGCTTGGCGAGGTCGACCTCTCGTTGGCAGCGGTGGGTACCTTTGGCGCGGTCGTGACAGGTGTGCTCTCGACCCGCATGGGCGTGGATCCCTACGTCTCGATGGCGGCGGGCATTCTGGTAGGCGCATTGGCCGGATTTATTAACGGTCTCTTTATCGCAGTATTGCGCGTCCCCTCATTCATCGTCACCCTGGCGGGTTCAATCGGGTACGCGGGTCTCTTACTGTACCTGCTCAATGGGCAGTCAACTTTGATCGTGCATGACCCGGTGATTGTCTCCATCGCGGGCACCCCCTTCAGCTTCTTGCCGGACTGGCTGGGAGTTGGCGCACCAACCGTCATCCTGATCCTGTACGCCATCTGGCAGATCATTGAACAGATGCGGCGCAAGCAGCAAGGGTTGCGCGTGAAGTCAACCTTGAGCCTGGTAGCCAACATCGTGATCCCCTTCGTCATCGTTGAGGGCGTAATCGCCGTCCTGGAGAACACCCCAGGACCAGTCAATGGCACCTTCCTGGGAGTGCCAAATAGCGTCGCCATCTTCTTTGGCTTGCTCCTGGTAATGTGGCTCATCATGACGAAGACGCGCTTTGGGCGCCACGTCTACGCGGTGGGTGGCAACATGGAGGCCGCACGTCGCGCTGGTATTAACGTCGTCCTCATCCGTATCGTGGTCTTCACCCTCTGCTCGGCCTTTGCCGCCCTGGGTGGTATCCTCGCCGCTTCGCGCGCCACGGCTGTCGCCAGCGCTGTCAGCCCGACGCTGACCCTGCAGGCAATCGCCGCAGCCGTTATCGGTGGCGTGAGCCTCTTTGGTGGTCGTGGCACTGTCTGGGCCGTTGTGCTAGGTGCACTGATCATTGGTGGCCTGGAGAATGGTCTGGACCTGCGTAGCCAGGGTACCGACATCAAAGAGATCGTCGAAGGTATCGTCCTGGTCCTGGCTGTGACCGCCGACGCGCTGGTACGACGCGCGCAGTCTCGCAGCAGCAGCGGACGCTAAGAAAAAGTTTTTCTAATATGATACGATGATGCGCAGTGGCAGCCAATGGCTGCCACTGCGCATCATCGTATCATATTAGAAAGCGGCAAGAAACTGTGTTATACCTGGCATTGAAGCGTTTTGTGGGAATCTTCTTTAACATCCTAAATGTGGGGCTTGGTGGCAACCTCCCGCCATTTGCCTGTGTCTGCGTGATCGTGGAAGAGGATGGCAAGTTCCTGGTTGTAGAGCGGCCAGAGGACGAGACAGCCTTTCCTGGAGGCTTTATGCGCTGGCGCGAACAGCCGGAGCAGGCGGCACGACGCGAGTGCCTGGAGGAGACGGGGCTTGAGGTCGAGGTGCATGAAATTGTTAGCTATACGACCATCAGTAGTCCGGCCTTCAATCGTCTGAGCACGGTCAACTTGATCTTTCGCGGGAGCCGCGTGGGCGGGGAGCTGCACCCTAGCATCGAGGGGCAGCCAACCTGGTTGACGCGAGAAGAGCTGGAGCCAAGATTGGATGGTTTTTATTTGCATATTTATCAGGATTATAAGCGGTACAGGAAGTAGGACGGTGCGTGGGGGCACGACGCTGCTGAAGCACGCGTCTACATATCAAGGTACGAGGCCTATCGCGCTTGATATGTAGACGCGTGCTTCAGCAGCGTCGTTATTACTTATACGTATTTTTCTTACTAATGGAGTATGAAGAACATTTAAATACTTATTAGCAGAAGGCGCTATATACTCACTATTAGAAAGTATTATAAATTTGCGCAAGCAAAAGGGATGGCTGAAATGAAAAAACGAGTAAACAAATTTTTCTACTTTGGTATGCTCGCGTTTGTTCTTGCCAGTTTATTAGTGATGGGTCCGCCGCCAAAGCATAGCCATGCTGATGGAGCGGACAAGCTTATCGTCATTAGTTTATCGGAGCAGACTCTGTATGCGTTTGAGGATGGGGAAGAGGTGTTTGAGACTGCTATCACAAGCGGACAACCGGCCCTCCCGACACCAACTGGTAATTTTAGCATCTTTTATAAGCAGAGTCCGATGACATTTTACTCGCCCTGGGGCAAGAGTTCGCCCTACTACTATCCACCGACGACGGTGAGCTATGCCATGGAGTTCGCGGGTGGCGGCTACTTCATCCACGATGCTCCCTGGCGCAATGAGTTTGGCGAGGGCACCAATACCGAGCACTACGAGGAGGAGAGCGATGAGACGGTAACAGGCAGCCACGGCTGCGTCAATATGGCGGTAGATGACGCAGGCTGGCTCTACAACTGGGCGCCAGTTGGTACTCCTGTGCAGGTCAAGGAGTAAACAAAAAGACATCGCCCTCTGCGAGAAGCAGTCGAGAGAGTAAGTGAGTGCAGGCTTACGCTCTCGGCTGTTTCATTTTTGGGGAAGCAGATTGTGAAGGCAAGCTTTTAGGCAAGTAGCTGCTATCTATTCAGCTATCTCAAGTAGTACACTTCATTATAATATGTAATAGCAGATACAACATATAATAGCAGATGTGAAATATGTATACCGCATTATGTGGCTTGGGGGAGAGACGATGGATGTTGTAAGCGAATCTTCAGCCGTGAACGATGATAATGCTCCTGGTAATCGAACCTTGCTGGCTCGCTTTATTCCAGGGCTGCCCTCCATTGAGATCAGTACCAACGTCGATCATGAGAAACAGCTCTATCCGCTCTCACCCACTACCCCAGAGATCAATATCGGACGTCATCCCTCCAATGAGATCGTAATCAATCGCCCGACCGTCTCTGCCTTCCATGTACAGATCATTCGTGACAATAAGCAACTGACTTTGATCCATCCCCATCCGAAGCGCCATCACACCTTGAATGGTCTGACCTTTCAGGGCCGTACCATTCAGGGTGATGAGCAGTTCCGCCGTGTATTGCAACGCGGCGATATCTTCCGCATCAGCGATGAAAACGGTACCTTTGTATCGCTGATCTATAATGATGGTTCCGGTGAGGAACAGGAACCGGCTCCACAGATGCCGCCTATTCAATTGGGTGAGCCAGTCATTACACTGGGTCGTGCGAGCGATAACCGGGTTGTCCTCCAGCATCCTCAGATCTCGGACCACCATGCGCGGCTTGAACTGCTACCGGGTGGCGGCCACCGTATCATCGATCTCAACAGTACCAATCATATCTATGTAAATACTGAGCGCGTCCATACGCACCAGATTCTTGCGAATGACGATATCATTCGCGTCGGTCCCTACAAATTTACTTATAGCGGTAATGAGCTGACTCAGCAGGATGAGAGCCAGGGTGTCCGCATCGATGCGGTCAATTTGCGTAAAGAGGGGAACAAGCACGTTATTCTGCTCGATGATATCTCACTGGTCATCCCGCCACGCAAGTTCGTGGCCCTGGTCGGTGGTTCCGGTACCGGTAAGTCTACGCTCATGGATGCGCTAAACGGCTTGCGCCCTGCACATAGTGGCTCAGTCCTCTATAACGGTCAGGACTACTATGCCAATCTGGCAGCGTTTAGTACACAGCTCGGCTATGTTCCGCAAGAAGATATTATCCATCGCGAGCTGACTGTAGAGCGCGCTCTGTACTATGCGGCGAAGCTTCGTCTGCCACAAGACTTTACGGAGGCACAGATCAATGAACGCATTGATGAGGTGCTGGACGATGTTGAGATGCAGTTCCGCCGTGGTCTGCTAGTGAGCAAGCTCTCTGGTGGACAAAGGAAACGTGTCTCGATTGCGCTGGAACTGCTAGCCAAACCCAGTATCTTCTTCTTAGATGAGCCAACCTCTGGACTCGATCCCGGCCTGGACCGTAAGATGATGATGCTATTGCGTAAGCTGGCAGATAAAGGGCATACGATCGTCCTGGTGACACATGCAACGAATAACATCAATGCGTGTGACTACATCTGCTTCCTCTGCCAGGGTGGTCGAGTCGCCTACTTTGGTCCACCGAATGAGGCCAGAGACTTCTTTGGGAAGACTGACTTCGCTGAGATCTATAGCGCGCTAGAACCAACCGAAGAGCATCCGGAGATCCCAGCTGAGGCGGAGACCCGCTTCAGACAGTCGCCCGATTATCAGAAGTATATAGCGGCCCCGATACGGCAGCGCCAGAGCCTCGCGAAGAGTCAGGGGAATCCCGCTGCGAAGACGCTCCAGCCTGCCAAGCGCGGCAATCCGTGGAAGCAGTTTATACTGCTGAGTATCCGCTATCTAGAGCTGATCTATAACGATAAAGTGAATCTGGCAATTCTGGTCCTTCAAGCTCCGATCATTGGTGCACTACTCTTTGGGCTATCGGTACATGGGATGTTTGACGCGAATAAGATCGCGACCTGCGCGACGCATGTGCAACCGGCAGATGTGTATTCAGCACCAACAACCGATTGTACCTATCTGGTCAATTTCTTGAAGGCGCCTCAAGGTCAGCAGTTTGCCGCGAGTAAGAATATGACCGTGGATCAGGTACTGGATGCCGCTATTCTCCCTGTATCGGGTCAGGATGCACAGAAGATCCTTTTCATTATGGCGTTTGCTTCGATTATGTTTGGCTGTCTGAATGGCGCTCGCGAGCTCGTCAAGGAGGCACCCATCTATCGTCGTGAGCGCTCGGTGAACCTGGGTTTGATGCCTTACCTCTGCTCGAAGTTCGTGGTACTGGGCGCCTTTAGCCTGGTGCAGAGCCTAGTCCTGGTTGGTGCAATCGCGCTCTTTACGCCTTATAGCAATAGCGTCTTCTTACCGCCGTTCCTGGAGATCTATATCTCGCTCGCACTGACCGGTATCGCGGGCTTGATGACCGGGCTGCTTATCTCTGCGCTCGTGCCCAATAACGATCGCGCCATGAGTATTGTCTCCCTGGCACTGATCCCGCAGGTCATCTTCTCAGGAACGATCTTTAATCTAGATCAACCGAAGTTCCTCCAGATACCCGGTGCCCTCTTCGCTGCTCGTTGGGCGATGGCGGCCATGGGTACTACCGCTGGTATTCATGCCAACAAGGTTGAAGCTGACAACTTCTCGTTTGTCAGTACGATCTTCTCAAGTGTCAATGGTAATATGCGTGCTCAGGCCTTGCAACATCTACTGCTCTGCTGGGGAGTATTGGTAGTTATCACCGTTGTGCAGGCGCGGATCATCGCCTGGTGTGTCAAGCGAAAAGATATCCGCCATTAATGGTCTTTGCTCTGCTTGATTGGTTGGGTTAAGTATATTACTACAAAAGCGGCCAAGCAAGCAAAAGTGCATTTGGAAAGCCGTAGCAAGCGGTATTATAACCGATGGTTTTGCAGATGTGAGGAAGTATAGTTTTGCAGAATCTGCAAAACCTATGGGTAAAATGACTGTAACTTTACCCATGGTTTTGCAGGCGAGGGGAAGCATAGTTTTGCAGAAATTTACGAGGACCTGAGCTCGTATAGGACGCTCAGTTCTCATGGCTTTCCGCGTCTTTATAATTGGCGGTCAAATTGAGGAAGCATAGTTTTGCAGAAAAACTTCAGGCATAGTGAATACACACGCCATTCCGCCTTCCAACTTGAGCTTCGCCCGCTGAGTTCCCGCGTTTCCCAGACGCGGGAAGATGGAGGAAAAATCGGACTTCCGCACGCGTGGGCGCGGCCGCCTGCTCAACCCGGTGAAAAGCCGATGCGTTTCGCTCAGGAGCAGCCGAGAGTCCAACCGGTAGAGACCCCGAAGCGCCTCTGAGGCCGGTGACGTAGCGATCGGTACTGGTAGGGGGGGACAGCCCGACCAGCGCGTAGGGAAGCCATCCGGGATCGCTCCTCGCCGATGCCGCTCCCCCAATCCGGAGGCCCGCCTCCTCCCAGAGAGCTAGGAGCCCGACCGCCCGCGGCGGCATACCTCGCTCCCTGCTCGCTCAGGGCGAGCCCCTGCCGTATGCGGCGCGCAACGTCACGGGTGTAGGCTGCTGGCTCAGCCTGTTCCTCCTGGAGCACGTCCTCGGTGTACAGATACAATTGGAGGGCCTCTCGGCGCCTCCCCTGCCGCGCCAGCATGGTCATCAGCCGACACAGGGCGTCTTCGTCGGTCGGGTTTTCCTCCAGAGCGGCGAAGAGCCACTCCTCAGCCAACGACACCTGCCCGTCTTCAAGGTAGAGATCCACCAGCTTGAAGAGCGCACGATGCCTGGCCCCGTTGACCGTGTGCCTGCGACCTTGCGCCCACTCAGCGTACAGGTCGTCCTCGAGAAACTCCCCCCTGGCGAGGGCCAGCGCGTCTTCGAGCAAAGGGATAGGGCTCTGCCCCCGGTGTTCGACCCGCATCGCGCCCGACACCTGCGAGAGGAAAGCGTCGGCGTCAACCCAGAGGCGGTGTTGCCCCGGTAGTTTGAGCGCCGTTTCACCGCCGCTGCGCAGCGTGAGCAGCATGACTCCAGAATCGCCCGCGCGCAAAATGTGCCTGCGGAGTACAGAGGTGGCCGAATCGAGCGCGTGCGCGGCGTTGATCGCCTCGTGGTCGGGCCAGATCGCCTCGATGAGCTCGCTGCGGAGGGCCCGACGCTGCGCGCGGCAGAGCAGCACCTTCAGCAGGGTCATAGCTGGCCCGCGGTTCCCCCACTCGCTTCGCGCCACTCGCACGTACCGAGGCGGGTCTCCCTGATCTCCCGGCACGAGCCGCTCGAGGGCGAATTCGCCGAGCGTAGTGATCCGCATCAGTGGAAGCTCGGCGCGGCTGAGCTCGTCAGTTTCATGCATTACCCGCATATCTCCTCCTGTGCTGCCTGAACCATGGCGATCCATGGGAAACCTGCCGCCCCGAAAGGGCTCCCCTTCAGCTCCACGGCGCACCGGTTCCCTACCAGATTATAGCAGGGAGGCCCCGCGCCGCTATGAGGATGTCGTGATCCTTCGTGAGCTAACCGTGAAAGGGGCCTTCACCGGTCCACGCTCTTCCTCTCCCTGCCTATTCTTAGGCAACCACGAAAGGGCGGAAGGAAAGTTCCCCCCACTCATGCTCCGGGCGGTCTCCGCTGTTGCCAGATGCCGTGAGAGAGCTGTGAGGTAACCGCCTTTCCTCGGTGAATGCCAATGGGGAGGCCATGAGGGAGGGATGCTATGGTAGCCATGGAGGCCTGGGGCGACAACAAAGAGAGAGCCAGGGGGAGTAGCAATGGAGAGGCAATTACGGATCATGGTGTTGGATACCTCGGCTACTTCGCGCAAGATCCTCGAGGTAATCGTCAGCCGCGAGGGACACGAAGTAGTCTGCTTCGGCGACCCGCTGGAGGCGCTACGCTTTCTCGGCCGCTACGGTCCCGCTGACTTGCTCTTCCTGGGCATGGACCTCCCCAAAGTGGACGGTTTCGGCGTACTGAAGCACCTCAGGGGCGAGCCCCTCTTGCGCTCTATGGTTCCCATCGTCCTCCTCAGCAGTCGCGACGGGATTCTGCGCCGCGTCAGAGCCCGCCTTTCGGGCGCCCAGCGGGTGGTGAGGAAGCCCCTAGTGCAGTCGCGGATCGTTTCCCTGGTTTGCGAGTACCAGCGTTGGAGCGCGCCTGTTAGTAGTCGGGCCGCTCAAAAAGGGTAGGAAGGAGCCAAATAATGGAAAGAACAGAAACAATCCCTTACGAGCCAGCGCCGGAGACGGTAGCGCGCGCCACCTGGTTGCGCGGGCAACTTCTCTCCTGGTTTCGGAGCAGCGGGCGCTCTTTTCCCTGGCGCGATCCGGGCAGGAGGCCCTACGAGATCGCTGTCGCGGAGATCCTATTGCAGAAAACGACCGCCGCTGGGGTAGCGCGAGCCTACAGCGGATTTATCAAGCGCTACCCATCGTGGGCGTCCCTCGCGCTGGCCCGCCTGGAAGACCTGGAGAGCGAGCTGAGGCCGCTGGGGCTCTGGAGGCAAAGGGCTCTGGTGTTACGGCAGCTTGCACAGTCAATCGAGGAGCGCGGGGGCGACGTTCCCTGCTCCCGCGCCGAATTAGAGCGCCTGCGAGGCATCGGCCCCTACACGGCGAGCGCAATACTGGCCATCGTGTACGGGCGGACCGAAGCCCTCCTCGATGTAAACATGGCAAGGCTCCTGGACCGCTTCTTTGGGCCGATCGGGAGTTCGGGGAAGGAGCGCAGCAGATCGCTCCACCAGCTCGCGTCGCTCCTGGTCAAAGGGGGGCATTGCCTGCAGATCAACTGGTCGGCGCTCGATTTCGGGGCGCTCGTCTGCAAAGCCAGGAGGCCCCGCTGCCAGGAATGCCAGCTGAAGGCGGAGTGCTGGTACGCCCGCACTCAAATCACTCCCACCTCAGATGCTCCTTCAGGCTGACGAAGCGCAAGTTGCCGATAATGATGTGGTCGACCAGCTCGATATTGAGAATGCGACCCGCCACAACGAGCTGCTTCGTGCTCTCGATGTCCTCTGGACTAGGGGTTGGATCGCCGCTGGGGTGGTTGTGGCAGAGGATGATACCCGGGCAGTTGCGGATAACCGCGGGGCGGAAGATCTCCGCAGCGCGCATAACCGAGCTATTGACCGTCCCGTGGTAGCGGCTGATGTTCTCGACGACCTGGTTCTTCGTGTCTAAGAGCAGGATGCGCAGTTGCTCGTAGTCCAAATACGCCATCTCGAGCATGACCAAGTTCGCGGCGTCCGTCGAGGACCTGATGCGGTAGCGCTCGTCCGGCTGCAGCATACTCAGCCTCCTCCCGATCTCGAGCGCGGCCTTCACTTGCGACGCTTTCGCCTCTCCGAGCCCGTACTCGTGGCACAGCTCGCTAAAATCGGCGCGCATGAGCCCGCTGAGCCCTCCGTACTTGGCGAGGAGCCGGTTAGCCAGCTCGAGCACGCTCCCCTTTGTGCTGCCGGTGCGCAGGATGATCGCGAGCAGTTCTATGGTGGAGAGCGCCTGCGGGCCGTAGCGGCGCAGCCGCTCTCGCGGCCGCTCGTGGCTTGGAAGCTCGCGCACCGTCACGTGGTATGCCGATTTGGTATCGGGAGATACCGGTAGGCTTTTTTCAGAGTAATCCATGGCTTATTACCCTCCTCTCCTGGGAGCATCACCCAACACCCTATTCTCAGGAGGCAGGTGCGAAAGCGGAAGCGGCGGATCAGCAAGCAAGGCACACACTTTTCTCGCGGGAATACGCAAATAGGGAGGGGTCCCATCGTAACGCCGTATTCCCAGCCGCTGCCCCATGGCTGTGATACGGGTCAGCGACTGGGATCTCGCCTTTGCACGGCACCGAGCCCCTGTGGGGCATCCTCGCAGCGCCGGAAAGATCGCGCCTTTCTACGGTATTTGGCGTTCCGCCGCTCCGAGGACACAGCGTATCGCGTTCTCCTCGCCGACAAGTTGAGATAGACGCGCGCAATACGCCCCTATATTCTCCATCCGAGCCGTGATGAATTGGTGTCTCGCGGCTCCACTGCACAGTCCTGTGAGCCCCCCCTTGGCGGCACTGTACTCGTCCTCGATCTGGCGCAGCTTCTGCGCCAGATCGCTTTGACTCTCCGGCATTGTTCACCAGTCCTTTCGAAGAGGAACAAACATATTGATCATAGGTTCCCTCCGTGTGGAGACCCGCACGCCTTCAGGCTGCGGGAGGAAACACGGGCGGACGGCGCTAGCCTCCGCTCGTCTCTGTTGGTAGCTTCCCTTACGGGAGGGCCTTTTTAGGAGAAAGGCCTCAAAACTCTTGCCCGATTTCGAGCGCGCACGGTCTATGCCGTGGTAATATTCCCCTTCGAGATTGCGATACAGGCATAGGCCCGAAGCCGTCTGCTTGGGCGCGGCAGGTAGTGGTCCAGACTAGGGGGGCATCTGGACGTACTTTTGCTCTCTCTCTCTAGCACATGAGCCTGGGATCGAACTATTTCTTAGCCCGGTATCGCTGCTCCACAAGCGGCTCAACACAAGGCTGAGCGGATTGTGGCCTCTAGTCAAACACTTACGTTGCGGTAGCCCTCCCCGCAAGCCCGCCCCGTTTTAGGGGGCGGGTTGTTGACAGAGGAGTTGATCGGGAGCCCCACTTGGCCCCTGCGATCGCTTCTCACAGCGATAGTAACCAATTAGCCTCTCCTCTCCGGCGACCGTACTCACCATATCCACACAGGACGTCACGAATTCCTCCCGAACCGTGCCGCACTCCCGGAAAATGCAGGACTTCCCCATCTGCAGCAACCGAAGCGCATCCCTACACCTGCTGCGGTAGACTCCGCCAGGCGATACGGAGGGAAACCGAAGCCGGGCCCCGGCGCAGAAAAGCAAGCCCACGCGATTGCCAGAAAGATCCCCGAGGGGCAAATAGCACGGGTACTTGCCGCATGCAACAATTCATCCTTCCTCGTAGTGGCAGTTCAGGCAAAACCGAAAAGTTGCCAAGGCTGGGGAATGCCCCAGTGCAGCGAAGAGCAGCTACGGAGCAGGGACAGCACCTATTGAGCGCTTCCCCCGATCTCACCGCGTTGGCAGTAGGCACCGCGCTCCGGTTTGCGCGGTTCACCTTTCCCGCTTAGGGTGGGAAGGCCAAGCTTGTCTACCCGGATCTTTCGGCTTTCCCATGAAGGTTCGTGAGCTTCTCGTGAACTTTTGTGGACCTAAGGTGAGCGTGGCTTGCTACCATTGTAAGGGAGGACGAGGCGGAGACAGGCGCTCCGTTCCCTCGCTTCCAGAGACAGCGCCGATACTGATCGTGCAGTCACCAACACCAAAAGGAAGGGGAAACGCGTGGCGCACTTCACGGAAGACACCTTGCAGAGGATTCTCATCAATCCGTTCTACGCCATCACGGCTGCGGTGCAGCCGACAGAGCAGCACGTGGAACTCGCGGAGGAGGCTGATTGGGTACAGGAGAACGCTTCTCATATGAGAGAGATAGGAGCCGAGCAGTGGCTCAGACAGCTGCTGGACGTGTTAGAGGGAAAGCCCTGCGCGCAAAGCCAGCTCATTAGCCCATCCAGGGCCATCAACATAGACCCTCTGTTCGCCTCAGCACATCCACCTCTCGTTCAGCAGCAGATGTGGATCGACGTCAACGCCAAGCAAATTCGCAGCATGGGAATGGAGGGATGGCTCGAGCAATTGCTAGAGGTGCTTGGCGGCGACATCGTAACGGCCGAAGAGATTGGTTTCGCGCCGCCGAGGGACGCGTTTGGTTCCCCTCCGCCCCACAAGGCCCAGTCGCGGCGGAGGGGAAAAAGGAAACGGAACAAGCGGCGCCACAAGTAAGACTTCAACCCCGCTGTCTCGCCGCGCCGTTGGCGTTTTCAGAGCGTCAACCGCCACCCCACGGGAGTTCGGAACGACGGAGGCATCGTTCGGATCGCTTACAGGGCTCAGGTGTTACAACCGCCGATAATAGCAAGGGGGATCATTATGTCAGCAAATTATGCATCGACGGATACCTTGAATCGACGACGAAGTATTCAGAATTCTATCGAACACTACGATGATCGCGGCGTCGCCGAGTTGGTCGCGCTGCATCTCTTTGGGCAGCCGTTGCCGCCTCAGTGGCACACCGTCGACCAGGTGCTCAACGCCATGGCCGTACGCCCCATGGCTGTGCAGCTCGCCTTCACCCAAGCGTACCGCGCACAGCTGGGCGCATTGAACGGGTCCAACGTGATCGAAGTTCACAAAGTGCTTTTTGGACTCACCGCCAGGCGCACTGGCATCGCCGCGCTCAAAGCGCTCAATGTCCTCGATGACCAGTGGTATGTGAGGTTATAAGTCAGTCATGTACTCCGCATCGAATGTGGGGGCTTGCGAGGGGCGTTCGCGCCGTTCGCAAGCCCGAAACATGAGCAGACTCATCCAGGAATGGTTCGTATATCTGTGGAGGAAGTAGATGGCGAAAAAGCCTTTTAGTGTCGATTTGCTTGCAGAGCTGGTGAAACGTGTCCCTGAGGGATACCTCGAATGGTGGCAGATTCGCGAACAGTTTGATGGAGAAAAGATGAATGGCTCCTGGAAATCGATAAGCAAAGAAGCCTCTCAAAGGGGAGTAGGGTGCAAGGGATTAACATTTTTTGATGCTTCTCGTGTGTCATGGAGGGATGTCTGTCAGAAGCAAAAATGGTCTCGCCCACAAATCCCAGCAATAACAAGTGGTGGGACAGTTGCTGGTCCAACCATTCAAGAACTGGCGCAGATGCGAAAGCATCGCATCTGCGAATTAACCTGTCCCGATGAGATTCAGGCTATCCTGCGACTCGACCGGAGCGACGAGGGCTGTCTTTGGCTTGAAAGCTTTGGAGACATCCCAAATTACCACGGTGTCCTGATGAGGCTCCAGGAGCAGAATATACTCGCTCTTTCTGAAAAATTTGTTTTTGACCCTCTACGTATCACAATCAACGCGAAACTTACCGCTTTTTTGACCAGGCGCAGACAGGAAGAGCGAGACGTATCAGAAGCCATAGCGACCCTCACATCCCATGCCACAGGCATCTTTAACGAAGACCAATGGAACAGCCTGTTCAACGACCGACAGCGACACTGGCTGAATCATCAAAAGCAGGTCAGCAAGATCTCCCTGACCGCCCCCTTTCCTCCTCGCGAGCATTGGTGGATGAGGCGCGGTGATATTGATGAGAAAACAGCCCTCCAGTACGCAAAATCCCAGATGAAAGCGCTCGTCCAGGCGAGGGAGGAGCAGTGGAAGAAGTTGCTTGACCTGTGCGGAGAGGTCATACGTCCCGGGGCGAAAGGGGGCAAAACCAATCGCATGCAGGTCGTTAGTCGCAGTTATCGCACGCAGCCCGCGGCCAGGAGGATCGGTCTCCCTGAGAAAGCCTTTCTCGCAGCTATAGAGCAGGGGATTGTCCCGGCATTTAGAGACCCGGATGGCCGGCTCCGCATACCAGCCTCAACCGTTGACGCCATTGCCACCCACGAAGAACTTTACGAGAAGATAGCGGATTTTATCACTCTCAAAACTCGTGACCTGGCAGCCGCTTGTGGAGTCCATCGGAGTAGCATGTACCGCCGCCTGCAAAAACTCGGCGCCTCAACAACGAGAGCCACCTGGGGAGAAGTCAGAGGGCGCTGGGAGCTGCCAGCTACGTACGCACTTTACCGGAAAGCGCTCGATGGCAATTGGCGAGCTATTCAGCAGGCAAGGAAAGCCGCGGAAGAGGAGCGGCAGCAACTTCTCCTGGCCCAGAAAGCTCGCGAAGAGGCAGAAAAGAGCGCGCTTCGTGAGCAGCTCATCGCAACCTTCCCGGACTGGAGACATGAGCAGCGAGCGAATCAGCGAATCAAAGTTCTGCTGGGCGAGGCTAATAGCGGAAAGACCCGGGCCGCGCTTGAACGATTAATTGCTGCCGGCAGCGGCTGGTATTTGGCACCGTTGCGCCTGTTAGCCTATGAAATTTACGACGCTCTCAATCGAAGAGGAATTGCTTGCAATCTCCTCACGGGGGAAGAGGAGATTGTGGTAAGAGAAGCACAGATCACCGCCGCCACGATTGAAATGTTTGATGCCCGTTCTAGAGGAGGGTGCGTGGTTATCGATGAGGCTCATATGGTGGGAGACCCGGATCGAGGTTGGGCCTGGACACGTGCTCTGATGGAGGCGCGTGCGGAAGAAATGCTCGTGCTCGGGCCGCTTGCTGCTCGACCTCTCGTGGAACGACTTCTTTACGCTGTTGGGCAACCGTTTACTTTTGAGCAATCTTCCCGTCTCGTCCCGCTCAGGATGGCAACAACCCCCTATAGGTTGCGGGACCTTCCCGCAAGGACCATTGTGGTCGCCTTTTCTCGAGGCATGGTCCTGGCATTAAAGGCCGATCTGGAACAGATGGGGCGAAAAGTCTCCATCGTTTATGGCGCATTGCCGCCAGAGGTCCGCCGTCGGCAAGCTGATCGTTTTGCCTGCGGTGAGACGGAGATCTGCGTGGCTACCGATGCGATTGGCATGGGTTTAAACCTTCCCGCAGATGCCGTCTGTTTCTACGAAACGAAAAAATATGATGGCAAGAGGGTGCGTCCACTCACCGCGATGGAGGTTCACCAGATCGGGGGGAGGGCAGGACGTTTTGGCCTGGCTGAGCAAGGGATTATCACGGCGCTCAATAAGGTGGATCTTGATTTTCTCCGCCAGCAATTTGAGCAGACTTCTTCCCCAATTGGACAGGCATATGTAGCTCCATCGGTTTCAGACCTGGCCTTGCTTCCAGGGCGACTCGCAGCCCGCCTGCGTCAGTGGCGCGAGTTGGAATCGATCCCGGCAAGTATGCGATCCTTCATCAAGACTGCCGATCTCGGGGATCGCATTGAGCTGGCTTCTATGCTACAACCAGAGGAAGAAGCAGGCCTGGGCTTGGGCGCAGCCGTCAAATTGACTCACGCGCCAGCACGACCGGAGTCGCGCTTCTACTGGCGATGGTGTGCCAGGGCGCTTGTCAAAGGGGACCGCCTTCCTTCCCCTCCAGACCCACCCAAAGATCTCGCCAGTTCCGATGATCTGGTACGAGCTGAGCAGGTAATAGCCTGCGCCGACCTGTATCTGTGGCTAGCGCGCACTCCTGAGTTTCGACCATTTGGCCCCTGCTATGGAGAGGTCCGCAGGGCCCGCTATGCTCTCGCCGAGCGTATTGATCAGGCTCTCCTCTCTCGGCTAGATACTCGCAAGAGGTGCGCCTCTTGTGGACGTGTCCTTCCCCTTCGCCACCGCTATCGGCTCTGTGAGAACTGCTGCCTAGATCGCGGCTATGACTACTGAGATGACGATATAACCTGGCGTTGTCCTATTAGACAGTTGAGATCAACGGAAAAGTAGAGCGACTACGTTTTTCTGCTGTCATATGTACTGTGTCTGTTCGAGGAAGCATAGTTTTGGAGCGAGAAAAATGGAAGCATAGCTTTGGAGAACCTCTAAAACCATGGTGTTAATGACAAAATTCTCACATTGTGTCGTCCGCAGTAACTTTAGAATAGAATGAGCAGGAGGAGGGTCCAGAGTGGCCCTCTACGTTTAGAAAAATCCGCAATAAAATTAGAAAAAGTACCAGAATCCGCGATAATTTTAGAAAAAGTCCTTTTTACATTTTATTGATGGGCCGCCTGCTGCCGCTCCTCACGTTCCCGTTGATTTTTCTATTGTCTTGTGAGCACCTGTTCACATTCTTGATTTTATCCTCATTGCACATCCATCTGCAAGCACTGAAAACATACTCGATCCTACTTAACAGCGGCTTTTTCCGAACGGATGTCCCATGTAGCCAGTACAGGTGATTATCTGCTCTATGTCAGGTCCTGCTTCTTCTCCATCCCCTCTCACCTAACAAGGAACGCCTCTGCGCATCCCCATGCATGAATGCGGGGGGGGGTGTTCAGAGGCGGTGAGGGGATACCTGGAGGTACTCGCAGAGAGATCCTTTTTAGAACAACTTGTTCAGTAAAGCACGCGAGGTTCGTATATGCTCACGCATAGCCATATACGCTCCTTGAGCATCGCGCTGCTCCAATGCCGCAAGCAATGCTCGATGAGAGATAAGAGTGCTCTCTGCGATATGATACCTTGCAAAATAGAAGCGCCAGAAACGTAAACTATGCATCAAGATCTGATTGGTCGCATCCTGCAATAACGAATTGTGCACACAACTGGCAAGGAAGCGATGAATAAACTGATCGTCATCTAAAAACCGTTGCACAGCTGTCTCTTCGCGAGCGTTCTCCGCCTGCTCAACCAGGCGACGGAGTTCTGCAAGCTCGGCAGCAGTCGCGTGTTGTACGGCGAAGTAAGCATTGCCACACTCGATCGCCTCACGTGCCTCGAAAATTTCACGCACTTCTTCCAGTCCAATTGGTGTGATCATTAGACCACGCCTGGGAAGCACCTTCACAAGGCGATCAACCACCAGGCGCGCCACTGCCTCGTGAACCGGCGTCCGTCCCAGTTCTATCTCCGCGGCCAGGGACAACTCATTCACCATTGCCCCCGGCTGCAGACGCAGATCAATAATCATAGTGCGGATACGCTCATACGCGAGATCGCTGGCGCGCTCTATCTTCTTCGTGTCTCCTGTTGAAGTAATGATCGGTACTACTCCTGCATTGAACTTCAGCCGATTTCTCTTTTATCGGCGATATCGATAACAGCCACCCTAAGTCTACCACGATTGACAAGGAGCATCTGACCATTTTCGAGCGTTTTCCATGCTTCATCCTGCTGCAAACCTGTTGACCCAATCAAGACCGCATCGTCTGTAATGCGATACTTCAGTGAGAAGTAGTCCGGTTCTTTTTGAGCTAGCTCAGATTGCGGATCAAAATCGCAGACTGCGTAGAGCGCGTCTGGCATGAGTAGGAGAAAATTCGCGCTTACTACCTGCAAGCGCTCGTGAACCAGCTTTATATATGTCTGTATAGCCTCAACCGCAGGTGCGCTCTCAAGCGCGGAGAGAAGTGCCAGAAAGTGGCGTTCACTATCCGTCGTTCCCGCAAGGTTTTCGTGCAGCTGCGGAGCGATGAGTTTTTCGAGTTCTGCATTGGGCTGAATGAGCCCATTATGCGCAAAAGCCATCTGATCATAAGTAAACGGATGCGTGTTGGCTATACTGAGCGGAAAACCAGGGGTGGCCCAGCGCAAGTGACCGAGAAAGGTATCGGTACGCATGTGTTCTGCCAGGTTAGAGAACTCTTTACTGGCGTGAGCTGGCTCAGGAGCTTTCGCCACTTGCAATCGATTGGACTCATCGTACCAGGCAAAGCCCCAGCCGTCACCGTGAAGGTGTGACGCTTCCACAAATGCCTGTAATGTATTGTTTAGGAGATGGGCGACGGTAACCGGCTCACGCGTTACATACCCAAGCAGACGACACATAGGTTCCTCTTCGTTTGAAATACTACAAAACGCTGAAATAATTGCACGAAACACCGCCATCGAGCACAATAGCCTGACCCGTCAGCCAACCCGCGGCATCGGATGCAAGAAACAGTGCCAGTTCTGCGACATCTTCTGGCCGCCCAAAACGTCCCAGCGGGATATGGTCAAGTCGCAACTTTCGTGCCGCCTCGTCAGCAAAAAAGTGCCGCACATGCTCAGTTTCGATCGGGCCGGGGCAGAGCGCGTTCACACGAATGCCATCTCTGCCAAATTGCACAGCCAGGGAATGCGTTAAAGCCACAATGGCTCCCTTGCTGGCACCATAGGCATCTTGCGGCTTGATGCAGCCCACGACCGCCAAGAACGAACTCATATTGACGATCGCACCACCGCCCGTCCGTTTGATATGTGGTATGGCATATTTGCAGCACAAAGCGGTCCCTGTCACATTGATTGCGTAAATACGTGCCATCAGTTCAACATCCAGGGTCAGGACTGATTCGTCCTGATGGGGCATAACGCCAGCATTATTGAAGATGGTATCCAGATGTCCCCAATGTTGCACCGTCGCCTCAACCGCTGCTCGTACGGCAGCTTCGTCCGTGACGTCAGTACATAGCGCAATCGCATCGCCGCCGCTGGCAATAATGCCCTGCGCTGTCTCCTCTGCCTTGTCCTTGAGCGTATCCACAACAGCGACGCGTGCTCCTTCCCGTGCGAACAGTCCCGCGCTCGCGCGGCCAAGCACCCCCCCGCCACCCGTGAGAAAGACCACTTTCTCTGCTAACCTGCCCATATTTACCTCCAAAATATCTAAAGGCCGTAGAGCCGCAGAGCATTGTCACGAAGCACCGCTACTCCAGCCGCCTCGGCCCCAGCCACATCCAGTTCGCCGGTTGCCACACGCTCGCCCAGCGCCTGCCCCAGGATTTTCCGGCCATCGCGGGCGCTAAGCCAGTGCAGTTCAGGCACACCTACGCCATCAGAACTATAAAGCAACTTTGAGAAAGGGGCGATGTCAAAGGCTGCGCGTGTAAACTCAAGCATCTCGCTGTAGCCCAGAAATGGAATACCGTAAGAGAGATCGAAATACACATGCTCATAGACTGCTGCCAGGTAAGCCCCCTGACGAGTATAGGGATAGGACTCATGCAGTAGAACAATGGGCATAGCCCGATACTCTTTTCGCTCCAGTACAGCGCGCAGATTCAGAGGGTTCGCCAGCAGCATATCAGCGTCGGTATCGCCATAACCCGTATGAAACTGTATTGGCAGTTCTTGTCCGGCTGCTTCAGCAAAGACTACGTGCAGCAGCGTATCTAGCAGCGGCTTATAGCCCAGGCGAACCGCACCTTTTGCTTGTACCTCGCGTCTAGCTTCAGCAAAGGCTATGTTGACATCATCACTGTTCCAGGTGCGGATATCCAATCCTGTACGGTATGCCACGATACTTTTTAATGCGACGTAGCCTTGCCCACGAACGTCGTTTAGAGCTGCCTTTAGCGCCTCGACTATAGCAGATAGTGTGTCATGTTTGGCAACCAAATCTTGCATCAGCAGTTCCACGCGCAACATGGGTGCCACGCGGCAACTGGCCAGTTCCGCGTGTTCTGCATCAGAGAGAAGCATCTCCAGGGGTGGGTAGCCCTTATCCAGGAAAAGAACCTCGAAGTTGGCCGCTTGCAGATACCGGCGCACCAGGCTGCGGTCATCGTATTTTTGACGTGCCGCCAGTACAGCATCTTCTGTGACTTCACACTCGAAAAATTCGGCCATCGCACGTATCAAGCGCTGATAAAAAAGCGTCGTCGCCACATGCGTCGTTCGCATTGTATGGTCGCTGGCTTCGGTGAAGTGTTGACGCCAGGAAGGTATATCCATCGGTCCTTGCGTACGAAAGATGCCATGGCAGTGATTATCCGCCAGCGGCACATGTGTGAGATCTATCGATGTCATTGAGCGTCTCCAGACAGGCTAGAATTTATAGAAGTGGTTACGAATCTCAAAATCGATATCCTGCTCCGCAAAAGCTTTCTCTTCCGAGCGGCGTACGGCCAGGTAGGACCGGCTCATCAGGTCTCCCATGGCCTCCATGAAGAGTTGATCGCGTTCCAGCTCATCCAGTGCGTCGACCATCGTTGTCGGTAAACGACGAACGCGGTTCTGCTCACGCTCACTTTCGCTCAATTTGTCTGGATCGTGTTCGCATGGCGCCCCTGGATCAAGTTGCCGTTTGATACCATCCAATCCAGCAGCAATCAGTCCAGCAAGTGCAATATAGGGATTGGCACTGCCATCCACTGTTTTCAGTTCGATGTGATAGGACTGCTCTTCGCGTCCCCAGAACGGTGAGACGATACGCACTGCCGCTTCACGATTGTCAAAGCCCCAGGAGGTATATGCAGAACTCCAGGCCTGAGGTTGGAGCCGCCGATACGAGTTGTAGCTGGGACAGGTCAGGCCAACCAACGCGGGGAGATGCTCAAGAATACCGGCGATAAAGGAGCGCCCGTCATGGCTGAGTCCGCGCGGGTCCAGTGGATCATACAGCAAGCTACGTCCACTCTCCTGATCCCAGAGGCTAAAGTGAACGTGGCAGCCGCTGCCAATCTCATCCGGAAACGGCTTGGGGGCGAAACTGGCCAGCAGTCCATGCTGCAAAGCCACGCCACGCGCGGTATCGCGCAGTTTGATTTGATTATCGGCGGCCCGCAGCGCTGGGGCATGGCGCACAGAAATCTCCTGCTGGCCCGGACCGTACTCATTAATCGCCTGCTCTACGACAAGACCTTGCTCGCACAGTGCCTTCACAATATCGTGCATCACCTGCGCCGAGAGATCCAATCCGATCGAGCTGTAGACGGGTTCTCGGCCGAAGGGGGGAGTATAGATACCATCCAGCTCACGCGCCAGATAAAATTCGTTCTCAAAGGTAGCCTCGACCTTGATGCCAGCTTCACTGGCCTTTGTCGCGATATCCTTCAGAAACAAGCGCGGGCACGCGCCCCAGTTCAAATGATTGTGATCCAGTTGATCACAGAGCAAACTCGCGCTACCCGGCGTCCAGGGCAACACGCTGAACGTCTCCGGGTCAGGCACAAGGCGGATCTCGCCCACCGGTTCCATGCCCTCCACGTCGGTCAGTTGATCCAGCATATTCATCGCCATCTGCGCGCGTGTCAGCCCCAGACCTTCATGGAGTTTCTTCTCAAGGTGGGAGACATGAATGGCCTTGCTTCGTGTTACCCCGCTATGATCGCAATACAGAAAACGTACGAGTTGGATACCAGCGGCTTGAGCCTGCTTCACGATTTCGACATTACTCATCGCAGTTTATTCTAACTTTCCAGAAACTAAAGCATGACATCCCCGCCATTGGGTCCGAGCGTTTGCCCCACATAATACGAGGCATCATCAGATGCCAGAAAAACCGCTGTTGGCGCCACCTCACTCACTTCGCCAAAGCGCCCGATGGGAAGCTCAGCCAACTTGGCGGCTTTCCATTCCTCTGTCTCAGATCGCAGTAAATCGGTGACAATGGGGCCAGGGGCAATCGCATTCACCAGGACATTTCTGGTTGACACCTCGCGTGCCAATGCTTTTGTAAAGGCAATTACCCCACCTTTACTGGCGCTGTAATGGGCGACCTCGCGTCCGCCGAGATAGCCCAGTTGTGAAGCAATATTGATCACACGCCCGCCGCCCTGCTCAAGCAAGTGTGGTAGCACATAGCGCGTACACAGAAAGGTGCCACGCAAATTCACATTCAGCACGCGATCCCAGTCCTCGATGGGAAGAACTTCTACCAGCGATTGCGTGAAAATACCGGCATTGTTGACCAGGATATCCACGTGTCCGAAGGTCTCAAGCACGCTGTCCACCATTGCTCGTACCTGCTGCTCATCCGCCACATCAGTACGCACAAACAGCGCTTTCCGCCCGTTCTGGCGTATCGCGTCCAGCACAGGCTGTGCCTTCTCGGCAGTCGCCACGTCGGCAATCGCGACATCGGCCCCCTCAAGGGCGAAGGCCTCCGCGATCCCGCGTCCAATGCCATGGGCAGCGCCAGTTACAATCGCGACCTTGCCAGCTAATTTGTTCATTACACGCCCTCCTTCTCATCCGACTCTTGTCCCTACGCTTCGCCAGCACCCCACCGGCTCAGCAGTCAGGATCGCTTCGTCTTCTTGCCGACTCCCTGCCAGATCGCCAGAATATCATCAGACGTGGCCACATCAAAGCGGTGACGCATCAAAAAGAGCGAGGCTTCATGCTGCCGCGGATCATCGCTCGCCACGCAATCTTCTGGCAGTACAACATAGTAATCGTTGAAGAGTGCGTCGCGCGCGGTAGACTCAACGCATCCCTCCGTGGTACAACCAGTCATAACCACTGTCTCGACCGCATTGCTGCGCAGAAGCAAATCCAGATTTGTCCCCCAGAAACCACTTGAGCGGTATTTTTGTACAATGAGATCGCCCGCTTCTGGAGCCAGTTCTGGAATGATTTCCTGTCCAGGGGTACCTTCTACCGTGTATAAGAGCGGCTCGCTCGCAGGATGAGATGGCAGATGCAAGCGCATATTAAAACGCAGTTGGGCCGGTGACTCACTGCGACGACCCGGGAGCACCGTCATCTTAATATAGATAATCAGGACACCAGCGGCACGCGCGTCGGCTAACAGCCGCTCCAGGCGTGGAATCATCGGCGCATACATCGCGAGATCTATCCCCAATCGGTCAAACGCCCCTTCAGGTTTACAAAAATCGTTCTGCATATCCACAACAACGACCGCTGTATGCTGAGGATCAACCAGTTCTGCAAGCGTGGAATAAATAACTTTGTTTTCAACTGTTAGCATGCGTTTCCACCATCATATCGCGTCTGCGGATCACCTACGCCCTCGTGTCATCCGCAGACACCATACCTTCTTTCTTTGTCACTGCCCCGCGTCTACGAACCTACCCGGCAACCTGCTCCTCATCCAGCGGCGCGGGCTCTTCGGCTGAAGCGTCTTCAGCCAGGAAAGAACCCAGCGCGGTCAGCTTCTCAGGAGACTTGACGCGGAAATAAAAGTAGGTTGCGATCCCTATCACCAGCCAGACAAGCACGATAATTGGGACCCAATTATATGGATATGCCTGGCCAGGCTGAACAATTGCCCACAGAGGATACACCAGCACCGCTACACCCAGGAGCGGCAAAATGATATGCACAAATACGTTGCGCTCTGGCAACCTGAAGAAATAGCGAATCAGCGCGATATTACTCAGGATGTAGACAACCACAATCGCCACTGTCCCGATGGCCCCGGTGAAGCCATAGGCGCCAGTTGCACCCGGACCTAACCACACCCCTGTGCCAAGGCCAACCATCAGCGTAAAGATCGTCTGCACGATAATCGCGGTATATGCAGAGAACCAGCGGCGGTGCACACGCCCAAGCAGAGCGGGCAGCACGCGATCACGCCCCATGGAGAAAATGACACGTGTGGTCGTATTGTGGATGGCCATGAGGCAGGAGAAAATGCCCGTGATTGCGCACAGGTCAACGAGTTGTTCCAACCAGGGGGCATCTCTGTGAGCAAGCGTGACAATGGGATTGGCATCACTTAAGAACGCCTTCATGTTCGCGGGATTATTCAGTCCATAGCCCGCCGTCAGTGCGTACATTATCACCACGTAGAACACACCCACAAAGAGCAGCGCCCCACCGACCGCCAGTGGCACACTTCGCCTTGGGTTCTTTGTCTCTTCTCCCAGTGTTGCCGCCGCATCGAAGCCAACAAACGAGAGAATGCCGAAGACAACACCCAGTCCGACGCCGGAGAAACCACTCGGCGACGCTGCCGGTGTAAATACTGTGAACGAATTACCACTGCCACCTTTCGCGATGGCGATAACTGCCAGCACGAGAAAAATAATCACCTCGATGCTCAGCAATACCAGGTCGACCTGCACCGAGGCTTTGATGCTGCGCCAGGAAAGCCCCCCTACTATCGCCATACCGATAAGGCTGAAAATCCACCAGGGAACATCAGCATGAAAAGTCCCGACAACATAATCATGCGCAAATGCGCCCAGAGCATCGAAGAGTCCCGGTGCAAGCACAGCATAACCGATCCAGAAAAGCCAGCCGGTAAAAAAGCCTGCCGTTTTGCCCAACCCGTGACTATTGAATGTGTAGAATGATCCTGCTGAGGGAAGTCGGCGCGCAAATTGGACAACGGTATTTCCCACAAACAGGCACCCGATAAACGCCAATAAGAAAGAGAGTGGGAGCGCCGCTCCGGCTACCGGACCCGCCGCCGGTGCATTCAGCACAACAGCGATAGCGGGCGCCATCGCTGCTGCTGCCAGCGCAATTCCATGCGGGACGGCCAGGACATTTCGCTCCAGACGATGGGCCTCTTGAGTATTCCCAGAAGCGGTTTCAATAGATTGATCTGCCAATATGATAGTCTCCCCTGTTCCTGGCCGCTCGCCATCCATCGATCGAAGACAATCGATTTAAGTGAGACAACCAATCATATGTACGACCTGACATCGACTCGGCTGTATGCCTGCCTCTCTTGTCTCAAACACGAGCCAGGCATGCAACTGAGTTTTCTATAACGAAACCAATATGCCAATTTATGGCACATCAGGTTGTTATAAACATACCTATGTTAAGGGCACTCCCGAAACGTATCATATGTTCACATATTGCGCTACTTATCCATCAACGAAGCACTATGGAAGTGGTTCCTATGACACCCTAGCGGGCGTGAGTGGAACTTTGCGGCAATCATCTCTATGCTCTCGACGGTGGGTATTGTACAGGGTTCCTCTTTTCCTCCTTGGTGAGAGAAATAGCGCTCTAGCTGTTCGCCAAAGCGAATTCGCCCCCTGACAAAATGTACAACAGTATAGGCAAGAGAGCAGACGACGCTCTCATAGGAGAAGGGAGTAGGATCAGCGTGGCGAAAAGCGCTGCGGGCCTAAGCTAGTTGCACAGGCTGCTCCTCATCCTTGAAGTCACTTTCCGTAGAGATATATCCTATCGGCCTACGTGATATATCAGATGCATGCAAAAAATATATCATAAGCTCGCCTTGTTGTCAATGCCAGGCTTGCGTTGCGCAGGGCTTCTCAAACGTCGCGCGGGACATCTCTGTGGGCCAGTTCGAGGGAAAGAAACAAGTGCGGATCAGTTCATTTTTTCTCTAGCAGTTGCGCCAACCGCGCATGGTCTTGCTGAAGCCTGGCTTCGGCCTTGATCAGCAATTCACCGATGCGCTCTTGCGGCCAGATCACCACACCGTCATCATCGGCAATGACCAGGTCGCCGTCCTGGATGATTGTGCCCCAAGAGAGATCGAGCCGCCGATATAGGCCGGTCCAACCCAATGAGGAGCCATGGGAGTCACGCCCCGGCACCATACACCAAACCCTGACTCGCGGATTTCCCGCGAGTCCCGAACCAAGCCATCCGTCACAAGCCCGGCGATTCCCGCATTCTGCATTTCGAGCGCCATCAAGCTGCCAATAGTTGCGGCTCGCGATGTACTCCCTCCCGCGACAACCAGCACAGAACCCGGCGCAGGCGGTACTTCCAGCACTTTACGCACCGCCAGATTGTCGTCCTGACTTATCAGCACCACGCGGGCCGGACCAACAACGCATAAGGCAGATTGCAGGGGAAGAATAGTGTTTGGAAGAACACCCTGTCCTTCAGTCGCGTCGGACGCGAGCGTAGCTGTGAGCCACGTGGGAAACTCATCCATAGTTCTCTCCATTATCCTGTATAGAGAGTGGCTCCTGGTTGTGTATAAATCAGGAGCCACTCTCGCCGAGCATTTCATCGCTATTTCTGGACTACGCCAGACTGTTGAAATATCCGATCACTTCTCTCCAGCGCAGTTGCGCCTTCGCCAACTCCGGCAGATCAGGCCCGACCGGCTGGCCCACCTCTCCCGGAACGGGCAGAGCATCAGCCTGAGCGAGCAGTTGCCAGAGTTCCGCTGCCTGTTCCTTCGGCGCTGAGCCAGTGGATACGATGCTGAGATGGCTGGTGGACAATCGCAGGCGAAGCGCGTCCGGTTCCTCGCCGAAGGCCACACCGGGCAGAGTCGCGATAGCCCATTCATCGAGCAGGTACTGCGCCAGTTGCTGGCCGGTTGTGACCCCCAGATTAACCAGCGCGCCGCGCCAGGGGGCAAAGTCGGGATAGAGATAGAACCCGGCAGCCGGTTTGGGACACGCGACGCCCAGTTCAATCAGCGTCTGATACAGCGCGTGGGTGACATAGCCATGAATACGCGCCGAGCGCCGCACGTAGGTCTCCAGGTCCGTGTTGGGGGTGAAGGCCACGATGGCTGCTTTTTCGATCGGTGTGGCCGCGGCGGACCAGATCTCGCTAGCCAGCGCGCGCAGAGCCTTGCCAAGTTGCGCGCCGCGCTCGCCGGCGGGCAGTATAGCGTAGCCGAGCCGCCAGCCTCCGGCGGAGAACGCTTTTGAAAGTCCCCCGGTGATAATGCTGCCCTCCGGATAGAAACGCGCAGGCGAAACATGAGGCCGCCAGCCATGGGCCAGCTCGGCATAGATCTCGTCGCTGATGATGGTAATACCATGCGCGCGCGCCCAGGCTCCCAGTACGGCAACATCCTCTTCTGCCAGCATCCCACCCGTCGGGTTGCTGGGCGAATTCACGATCAGCACACGCGGCTTCGCTCCTGACGCGTGGGCGGCGGTCACAGCATCGCTCAGCGCCTCCGGGGTGAGACGGTGGTGGTCCGCAGGATCGGTCGCGACCGGGACCACCTGCCACCCGGCGAGCCTGATCTGCGGACCATAGCTCACCCACGACGGTCGCGGTACGAGCACATCCCCTTCCAGCACCTGAAGCAGCGCGTAGAGCAAGGGTTTGCTCCCCGGTCCCACAACCACCTGTTCCGCGCTGCAGCTTATGCCACGCGTGCGTTCCATATAGCCCGCGATAGCCTGGCGCAATTTCAACACCCCTGCCACCGGCGCATAGCCTGTACTCTCAATCGCCTCCGCCAACGCCTGGCGCAGCGCTGGGTGCAGAGGAAATATCGCTTCGCCAAAGCCCAGATGCAGCGTCTCCTTGCCCTCCGCTCGCCGCCTGGACACCGCCTCATTTATCGCCAGCGTCGGCGACGAAACCATATCGCGTCTGGCCTCCGCCAACTCCAGTGGCGCGCTGAACTCGAAGCGCTGGCTGGTAGCGGTCGCTTGCAGGGGAGTGTGTTGGTCCATGTTATTTGTAACCTTCCTGCGAGAAAATATACCGATTCAGGAAAAGTGTAACACAAGGATCAGATAGTGTTCAAGCCTGAAGCATCGCCCCCCAGGGCTTTCCAATTCTAATAAACAGAACATTGACCAAGGAGGATAAGATCAAGAGCCTGATCAACATGGGCGTTCAAGTAGCGCATCTGGCGAGCAACATTGCGAACGCCAAGGCGATCCATCAGACTCAATACGGCGCTATTGAGCTGAGCAAGCAAACTGGGAACGGATCCTGTACGGGTTTGACAGCGATCTTCCCCCAAAGTGACATCTCGCCGATGATGCAGCCGATTTTCGATGGCCCAGTGGTCTCTGGCGAGTTGGAGCATGCGTTGGGGAGGAGCCTTGCTCATCGAGAGACTGCTGAGCCCATAGACCACTTCGTGGCGAAGCTTTCCCGTTTTCAGGATGCGCGTCGTTCGTTCGAGGCGAAAGACTTGCTCGATGCCTTCCCAGTCCTTGCGAAACCAATCGTTGAGATCAGGGCTAGAGAGAAGCTGGCGATGTTCCAATCGTCCATGTCCTTTGTCCCAGGTCTCTGCCTGCTTCCAGCGCCGCCGATCAGGGAAAGCGTCCTCAAACAAATCAGCAATATCCTCTTGGAGGGTGGGCTGATTGTCCTTGGCAATGAGGAGATAGTCTCCTCTCAAGCGATGGATCTGCGCACAGAGGTCGCGTTGCGTATGCAGAGCGTCGAGGGTCAAAATGCGTCCACTGACCCATGATGGCGCCAACAAGGGCTTGAGGGCACTGATCTCATTTTCCTTCTCCTGCACATTGCAATGCCAAAGCACGATGCCAGTCGCCACTTCATAGCAACTGAGTTGGTGAACCGGATGGACCTCGTTGCTCGTCGCCCGTAGAGCTTTGCCATCAACAGCGACATGAGCGTGATTGGTCTGTAGGCTTGGAATGAGGAGGCGACTGGATTGCTCCCCACATCGAGCCTGAGCTTCCCAACGGATGAAAAATGCCGAAAGAAGCTCGTCGAGATGCTTGCTGTCTACCATCGCCAGGACATTGCAATAGGTCATCTGGCATGGCATTTGCTGGCGACGAAGTCCAAAGCGCTGTGCCAAAGGCACGCCATGATGACGAATCCAATCGGTGGCTCCACTGAGTGTCTGTTGCCCTGCGAGCTTGGCGAGCACAATCAGAGAAAGGACCAGAGCCAATTCGTAGCGTTTTCCTTGTTTGCGTCTCTTGTCTGAGAGGGCTTGCAAGGTGTGGTACAGCGAAGCTGCGAGAACCATTTCTGGGGGATGTTTCGCTCGTGTTGAAAGCGTCAATGTGGTATAGTCCATGCAGAGTTTTCCTTGAGAGATGATTTGGTTTTCGTATTCTACAAGGAAAACTCTTCTTTTTCATCACCCTTTTGAGAATTGGAAAGCCCTGCATCGCCCCCAGGGCTGTTATTTTTGCAGCACAGCCGTAAGGAAGCAGCCCTGACATTCTTGCATCGCCTCAAACGTGAGCTGTAAATTATGGGATTATGATATCGTGTGACGCTTTGCATGGTCTCGTCACCTGCTCTCAGTAGAGCAGGTGACGAGCATTGTGCTTATACGTACTCTTCCGGACGGATGTCGACGTACCGGCGGAACCAGTCGAGCATAATTTCCCAGCGTTCCAGCATCAGAGCGGGTTTCTCCGCGCCTATATGCCAGTGACCGGGAACACGCACGAACTCGACGGGAACCTTGCCCATGAGCTTGAGCGCGATATAGAACTCTTCCGACTGGCTGATAGGACAGCGCAGGTCGTTCTCTGGATGATAGATGCGTGTAGGCGTTGTGACCTTTCCGGCGTGTGTAAGAGGTGAGCGGTCGTGATAATATGCAGTGCGTTCCGCGTCCCATGGATACCCTTTTGATTGGAAAGCCATCCAGAAGCCGATATCGGAGGTTCCCACGAAGCTTGCCAGGTTGGAGACGCCCGCCATTGGGACCGCCGCCTTGAAGCGGTCCGTCTGCCCAATAATGCGCATGGTCATGTAGCCGCCATAGCTGTAGCCTGAGACAACTAGGCGTTCGGGATCGGCTATACCACGTGTGATGCACTCGTCTACACCACGCATGATGTCCTGATAATCCCAGCCACCCCAATCGCCCTCTACCTGGCGCACAAAAGCCTCGCCGTAGGTTGTGCTGCCATGGGGATTGCAGTAGAAGACGGCGAAGCCCTGCGCCGCGCAATACTGCAAGAAGGGGTCCATGCCAGCGCCAAAGGCTGACTGTGGCCCGCCGTGGATATGCAAGAAGAGGGGATAACGCGTCCCTTCTTTATACCCAATCGGTCGAAGCAACCAGCCTTCGACCTGCTCGCCTCCCGAGCTTTCATAGGTGATGCGTTCCGGTTCGCTAAGCGTGACGGGGGCTAATAGCGTATCGTAGAGATGCGTTAACCTGTGCTCCTCACTGGGCTGCCCATCGCGTAGTTCCAGACGGTAAAGCTCCCACGGGTGTGTCGGTTGGCTCTGCGCGTAGATGATGCCGTGACCGCCCGGCAAGAGGTCGAAGTAATGGGTGACGTGTTCCCCTGTGGTCAGCGGTATCTGTGTGTTGTGCTCAACATCAACAGCATGCAGATTGACGCGCCCATGCTCGGCGATGGCGAAGTACACGCGTTTGCCATCCTCGCTCCAGCGTGGCTGGTAGGGCGTTGGAGACCCCAGGCGCATGCCAACGGTTGGTGCAACATCATAATCCAGGTCGGAGAGCAGCGTGCGCATCTCGCTGTCTTCACGTGCGATCAGGCGCAACCGAATAACGCTTATGCCCTCTTTATTCATATCCTGCGCGGCTAGTACCGCAGCCTGGCTGCCGTCAGGGGACCAGGACCAGCTATGCACCTGGAGCGAACTATCGGTGAGGCAACGCATCTCGCCCGTTTCGATATCTATGTTCCACAGATCGGTAACCCAGGTGCGGTCGTAGTCCTCATTGCGATTGGTGACCAGGCTGATCTCACGGCTATCTGGAGTCCAGCGAATGCCATAATGGTCATAATCGCCCGTGGTCAGGCGCCTGATATGTTGCGGGTCCACGAGCTGTTCGCTCGCGTCGCCGGGTTGAGGCGCGGGCATGACAAAGACGTGCATACGCTTCTCAAGCATGCCACGGCCATCCAGACGATACCAGACGCTTTTGATGGTACGCTGGCGATAGCGTTCCTCTTCGTCCTGGCGCTTCTTTGCCGCCTCGTCCAGTATCTTGCGTCCCGTGAGCACATCGTCTTCATCGGAATTG
This sequence comes from Ktedonobacter robiniae, assembly GCF_016587375.1. Taxonomy (GTDB): domain Bacteria; phylum Chloroflexota; class Ktedonobacteria; order Ktedonobacterales; family Ktedonobacteraceae; genus Ktedonobacter; species Ktedonobacter robiniae. Next base: position 4,206,824 of record NZ_BNJG01000001.1, on the reverse strand, counting down.
AGGGCGGCGGATGTCAGGGCGATCCATTTGCCATCGGGTGACCACGCCACTTCATTGATGCCGCGAGCGAAGTTGGTGAGCTTACGTGCTTCGCCTCCGCCCATCTCCAGAAGCCAGAGTTGCGCCTTGTCTCCCTCTCGATTGGAGGTGAAGAGGAGGCGCTGGCTATCAGGTGACCATACGGGAAAGTTGTTCTGTTTCCCGCCGCGTGTCAGGCGCACAGGTTCGTTGAGAGCCTGTCCATGCTCGTCCAGACGCAGCAAATAGATATCACTCAGCACTTCGTTGCTGGCTTTGTCCTTGAGCGCGAGGCTAAAGACCACGCTCCGACCATCAGGCGAGAGCGCCACGCGTCCCATCTCCGGCAGGATCCACAGGTCATCGTGCGTTAGTTTGCGTGTTGGCACTATCACATCGGCCATATGCAAAAGTCCTTTCTGTACGGAGAACTATGAGCGATTGTCGTACTCTTCGGGGCGAATCTCGATGTAACGCTCAAACCAACCGAGAGTTTGCTCCCACATGGCGAGGGCTTGCCCAGGTTTGGACGAATCACCATGCCAGGTACCGGGGACACGTACGACACCGACTCACATGATAGGGGGTCTTCCGCCATTTTGATGATTACTGCCTGCTGTTGACTTTTCAGCTCATATCAGGTAGCTTGAGAGTTCGAGAGCCAATGCTCCTCCCCAGGAGTGTCCAAAGAGATGGATCTGATCAAGCGTCAGATGATGGCGTACAGCCGTAATCTTTTCGAGAAAGAGGTTCACCTTCCAGAGTAAAGGATCGTCGGGGCAATCAGAGTTACCACAGCCAAGCTGGTCGTAGAAAATGACCGGGCGGCCAGTCTCCGCAAGCTCTTCAAGAGGTTCAAGACTATCATGCGGTATTCCCGGGCCGCCATGTAAGGTGAGCAGAGGAAAAGTGCCCTCTGCGGTAGGAGTGAAGTCTCCAATGAGACGATACCATGTACGATATCCCCGAAAAGGAATGAAGCCCTCACGAACAGATGATGTCAATGCCACGATGAGAATCCTTTCCATCATTGAAAGTGTGGTGATGGGGTCTCTCATCAGAGTATATCCCTTCTCGTCCCATCACCACAAGGGAGAATATTGCTCAGTGCACGCCTCGTTGATCTTTTCATCATGCTCAGAGCGTTTTCATACTGTTTGCTTCCGCACATAATGAGCAAGATCCCGCTGCATTTCATTCGCACATTTACACGTATACATTCAATGAGCGTCCATTTTTATCGCAATGGATACTGGTAAAAAGCGCGAAGGTTATCTACATATTTCTCGTAAGTAGAAACTATGCCTATGACCTACATAGCGGTTAGAAGCTGAGGTTCTATTCTGTCTTCAATGACTTGCCCAGGCTCAGAAAGGGAGACGTGGTAAGCTCCTTTACCCGCTTCTTGTGATATGGTCTTGTAGAGCTTCTCATTCACGAAATGTAGGGCCACCCCGTTGTCAGTAGCATAGCCTTCAGGTAGTGCGCCTTTCCCGATTAATTCCTGGAATAAAGGTCTGCGTTGCTCCTCACCGTCGTAGTGGACACCCATAGAGTATGGGAGCAAGTGATGCTTATTTATGACTGGTCGTAGCTCTGGACCATACGAGTCGGTTGTTCCGCCTGCGCTCCAACAGATGGCGCCGGCGCTAATTCCTCCGAGAACCACTCCTGCTTCCCAGGCACGTCGAAGTATGCGATGCAGGCCATGCGCTTCCCAAACAGCCAGAAGGTTCACGACAGAACCCCCACCTACCCAAATGGCGTGTTGTCCCAAGACATAGTCCTCTATGTCTGTATGGTTGGGCATAGGGAACAGCTGCAAGTGACCTGGTTCAACGTTCTGACCGCTACAGGCATCGTAAAAATTCTTTATCCAAGCCGGATCGTCACCACCCGCAGTTGCGAGCAGGCAAAGCTTCGGTCGCTTTTGACCGGTGAGGTCAAGCATGTACCGCATGACCGGCCCCAATTCTGGACGTGCAGGTGTAGGTCTCAGAAAACCTGCGCTCCCCGCAATAATATGTTTCTTTTTCATAAAGGAAATGGTATCACAAAGTGGGAATTCCACCGTGACTCCGGAATGGAATGAGCGCAAGTTGGCAAAAGTGCTCGTTTCATTTCCGGAATATTCCATTGTAACTCCGGAAAAAGTAAGCGATTCCAGCGTAACTCCGGAAAAAGTAAGCACCCGTTGTATATGATAACGTGTCTGCGATTTTACCCTCATTCTGGCACCTACTCTTACCCATATCATGGCAGTCGCTTGAGACCAGAGGCGGCTTTAAACTGCTGTGCTAATAAGATTTCTGTAGTATGTCCTGGCAGCGATTCAAATGTGTGATCCATATTGTGGCTCATGGACTCGTTTGGTGAGAAGAAATGGAACCAGATCGGCCTGGGAACAGCGAAGGGCTATGCTGAATCCTCTCCATGCTCTCGAAGGTGTGCAAGGGCTTGGTGCGCTCTTGCATACGCAATCCGTATCACCAAACGAGTCCATGAGCCATATTGTGGCAGTGAGTATGTTTACATGAATCCACGAGAAAAACAGAACTCAGTGGCTCATTTCACTGCCACAATATGGGTAATTCGGCAGATTATGGTTCACAAAGAATCTGAGCCAATACCACAGCAGTAAGCGTGGACATGATTGGCTATGCGCTCTCCATCTTCATCAAAGTGGTCGAGACGAGGGAGCATACACACACGTATGTGTGTCAGATCGTCGAGCGAACAGCCTCATTGCTTCGCCAGAGTTGCATCACCAAGGTTCTTTGCCTGTTGGTAGACAGGAATAGAAAAACGGTAATATTCCAAAAGATGCTAGAAATTTGCCAGTACTATCTTGCCAATTGTTTTGCCACTTTCAATTTTCGCATGGGCTTTGCGCAGATTCGCCGCAGTGATCGGCTCCAGCAGCTCGGTCAGCGTTGTCTTCACCTTGCCAGCATCAACGAGCCGCGTCAGATCTTCCAGCAGGTTGTGCTGCTCGATCATGTCGGGGGTCTGGAACATGGGTCGGGTATACATCAGTTCCCAGGCGAGAGTTGCGCTTTTATAAAAGAGCGTGTCGAGCTTCGCGGAGGGACCGAGTGGAAGAATGGAACAGATTTTGCCCTGCGGCACGATGGCCTCGACAATACTATCCCAATGCCGCTCAGGGTCGTTCAGGCAGAAGATGTAATCGACTGTGGGAAAGCCGAGCGCCTTTAATTGAGGGACAAATGCCTGTGTATGGCTAATTGTATGGGTGGCGCCGTGCTCTCTGGTCCACTGGATCGTTTCTGGTCGCGATGCCGTTCCGATGACTGTCAGGCCAACAAGGTCGGCGAGCTGAGTTGCGACGGAGCCGACTCCTCCCGCAGCGCCAATGATCAGGATGGTCTTGCCCTGGTTGACGGCAGGATTGCGCGAGATGCCCAGACGCTCGAAAAGTCCTTCCATGGAGGTCAATGAGGTCAGAGGGAGCGCGGCAGCCTGCGCGAAATCGAGGCTCTCTGGTTTATGCCCAACAATGCGCTCGTCCACCAAATGAAACTCACTATTGCCGCCGGGACGAACATTGCTGCCAGCATAATAGACCTCATCTCCTGGCCGGAAGAGTGAGCATTCCGATCCAACTTCAGCCACAATCCCGGCTACATCTCGTCCAAGGATTTGTGGCGTTTCCTCTGCCTGTTTGTGAGCAACACGGGCTTTGACATCGGTCGGATTGACGGAGACCGCTTTGACCTGCACCAGCAGATCGCGCCCAGTCGGCGTGGGTTTCTCTATCTCAAGATCGATCAGGCTCTCTTCGTGTTCGATAGGAAGGGAACGATAAAATCCAACAGCTTTCATGGCTTACCATTCTTTCATTTAAGATGTTCTTTGCCAATGAGGATTCTTCCTCGTATATCGCTCCATTCTTTTTACCACAGGGTTTCGGCCCTTGTGAAGTACGCACAATTTTGAGAGAGAGTATCAAAAAAGATACCATGGAATTTTTCGCCACCATCTTGAGGGAGGCCCAGGCGTAAATTGTGTAAATCCCCTCCATGAAGTGGGATTTACACGCGTGGCGAGCGAGATGAGAACGATCAACCAAAATATGCTCCGATCTGGTGGATTAAAAAACGTCCCTCTATTGTATCCCCGCGAAAGAGGTAAAGTTCGAGGGAAAATGCACTCAATTTCTGGTAAATGACCTGAAAGCTCCACGATTTTTGCCCTCAAACCAGCACACTTGCCCCAATGTGCTGGTTTGAGGGCAAAAGCTGCTCACATGGTAGGGCATTTACATACGACATCTGATGGTGAGGTATCACTACCCGTTTGTTGATTGTTTCACAGATTCCAGGTACTCTTGTGAGTGGAGAGGCACTGAGGAGTAGCTCCCCTCAGAAGAGGACTCGGAGAACCTTCAGGGCATTTTGAGGCATGACCTTTCACTGGTAATTGGGGGGCGTGCGCGAAATCCTTCATACGCATTTGAAGGCCAGTACAACTTTTCGTATGTAACTGGGCAGGCCACGCCCACGAGCCCTAGCCTCTCCATCCACCAGGAGGTGTGACAATGACCAGCAGCAAGCAGAGGCGCACAGAATTCCAGGGTTTGCCCACTCTCCCGAATGAGGCTCTTTACATTGGTGTTGATATCGGCAAATTCAAACATGTTGCTGGCTTTCTCTCGAAAACACTTTTAGAACGTCATAAACATTTTGATCATTGTCCTGCATTCATCTTTGAGCAATCACGAGAAGGGTTCCGGGCTTTTGTAGAGCGTATCCAAGCCTATTGTCCTCTTGAGCAGTGTTTCATTCTCATGGAACAAACGGGCCATTATCATCGATCGCTCCTCCAGTATTTGTTAGAGCTGGATCTTCCGGTTTTTGTCATCCATATTCAACGCCGTCAGGAGGGCATGGTCAAAACCGATAAACGCGATGCGTTAGGGTTAGCAAATCAGCTCTACACCCAACTTGAACTCGGTGCCCAGGTTGCCAACACGCTTCAGGCAATTCGTCGGGCGCTTCCTCCCTCTGAGGCCGCAGCCCAACTCAAAGGATTGATGCGCCACCGCTATGAACTGGTGAACGAAGCCACTCAGCGGAAAAACAAGCTGACAGCCATTTGCGATGAACTCTTTCCCGAATTTACCCAAGTCTTCAAAGACCCGAATGCTGCTCTTGCCTTAGATCTGCGTGAGCATTTCCCTACACCTGCTGCTATTGCTGCCGCGACTTCGATAGAACTTCGAACAGTGCGAAGGAGAAATCATCCCTCCGAAGCCCAGTTCATGCAGATCCAGCAGCTCGCCGGGCAAAGTATTGGGACGAAAAACCCGGCCCGGCAAGACAGCCTGATTGTCGAACAAACCTTGTTGATTCAGGAACTTCGACTCCTTCAAAACCATCTGGAGCAACTTGAAGAGAAAATTGGCCAAATCGTTGAGAAAAGTCGTGAGGGCCAGATTCTGACCTCCATCCCTCCCATTGGCCCGCTCTTTGCGGCGTCGATCATCGCGACTATCGGCTCTATTGGCAATTTTGAGGACGCAGCTCATCTCAAATCCTATTTTGGCTGGGCACCAATCAGAACGCAAACAGGTGTGTCTTTTGATCGCACGCGCCTCACAAAGGCGGGCTCACGTGAAATGAAGAAAGTGATGTTCCTTGTGGCCTGGAAAGCGATCCAGATGGACACCGAATGGGCAAAGCTCTACAAGCGTTTGGTCCCTCGACTCTGTTTCTATGATGAGAGAATGCAAGCCTACAAAGGAAAAGGGAAGGCTTTGGGCCATATCATTGGCCGCTTAATTACACTGATCTTTGCGCTCCTCAAGAAGGATTACGAACTCCTCAACAAGCTTTCGCCTGGCACTGAACCTCCTCCTCCAACCATGTATGACCCTGAACTGCATCAACGTCACCGGACAGGGCACTATTCCCCACTCCGCAGGGAGGGTCCACAGAATCGGATTGTTCAGCACTCCTCGTGAAGATGATTATCTCTGCTACGTAGACATTGGGAACGTTAGAGCATTTTTCGGGTATTTGCTTCCCACCTCTCATACGCATTACCACTTGATATCATGCAAAAGCTACTACCGCGTCTGCATCGTTGATTTCATGCGAGATTTAGTTCTTCTAGAGAGTTGCTCGAAGGCGAGCACGCATGTGATATGCTCTCTGTGAGCAATGAGGGAAGAGACGTGATGGAAAAAGTGCGTGTTGCTGTGTCAGCATTACAAACAGATTTCTCGTTTCGGAGTCCAACCCAGTGTCCCTCTGTCGAGTTTTGCCGCACCAGGTTTTGTTTCCACTCCCCCTTAAAAACCACCAGGAACGACCAAATCTGCTCGCGCTGGGAACATCTGCTCCTGGTCCAACTTCTCCACTGGTCGGAAATTGACGTTCAGGGAGGCGAGTCGAGCTTCATGCGCTGCTAATCGCCCTCGGAAGTCGGAGAACTCGAGGCGCTCCTTTGGCGTCCAGACGACCTCGGAGAGTGCGATGGCACGTGGAAACAGCAGATACTCCAGATGCTCTGTGGTCTGAACATACTCGCTCCAGAGATTACATTGAGCACCGAGAATATGTTGTGCCTGCTCTGGTGTGAGTACGGTTGGGGTGGGATCGAAGGCATACACCTTGTCCACAGGAAGGTAGCCGCCAATAGCTAGCGGTTCTGCAGGATCGTTGGACTGGTAGTAATCGAGATAGACAGACGAAGTGGGAGTCATGACCACATCATGGTGTGATTGTGCAGCCATGATCCCCCCATCCATCCCTCGCCACGACATCACTGTGGCTCCAGATGGTAGGCCACCATCGAGAATCTCATCCCATCCCAGGAGTCGGCGATTATTGTGTGCGAGGAACGTCCTAATCTGTGAGAGGAACCAACTCTGAAGCTCGTCCTCATCTTTCAATTTCAGCGCTTTGATGAGTGCCTGCACCTGCTGGCTGTCTTGCCATTGATCCTTGATGGCTTCATCGCCACCAATGTGAATGAAAGTGCTGGGGAAAATAGCCATCACTTCGCTCAGGACATCCTTGAGAAATTGAAATACCGCCTCGGTCGGGTTGTACAGATAAGGGTGGATGCCCCAGGTTGTCGCCACTTCGACCGGTGCTTTTAAAACGCCCAACTCAGGATAGGCCGCAATAGCCGATTGGGCATGCCCAGGCATATCGATTTCAGGAACAACCGTCATAAAGCGATCTGCCGCGTAAGCGACGATCTCGCGTAGATCATCTTGGCTATAGAAGCCGCCATGTGGTGTGCTGTCATATCCCTGTGGCCTCCTTGCGTGTCCGATCACTGTTTCCCTGCGATACGCACCTATCTCGGTCAGCTTGGGATATTTTTTGATCTCGATCCTCCACCCTTGATCATCTGTCAAGTGTAGATGTAGTACATTTATTTTATGGAAAGCCAGCACATCAATCAGCTTGATCACTTCCTGCATTGGAATAAAGTGACGCGCGCTATCGAGCATACACCCGCGCCACGAGAAGCGAGGGAAATCCTCGATACTGACAGCCGGAATAGTCCACGTCCGGCTGACTGGCGTTGAAGAGAAGATCTCGACTGGGAGCAGTTGTCTGAGCGTCTGAGTGGCGTAAAACACCCCAGCGGGATGAGCTGCTCGCAGCGTGGCTTGGCCCGCAGTGACTTTGAGCATATACCCTTCCTGGCCCAGGTGTGCCAGTTGGGAATCAATGCTCAGCGAAATAGTGGGGAGATGAGTATGCTCATCTGTAAGCACACTGAGCAAGAAGCCGAGTGCAGGTGCCAGCATGTTGGCGAGCAGCGTGCCGATAGCCTGTGTCTCCTGGTCTGTAACGATCACGGTGTCCTGGGTCAGCTGAAAATATCCTTCTTCGCGCACGATACTGGCAGGTTGGGGTAGAATAGACAGTTCGGGGTGATTGAGAGGAACGCGTACATGCATTTAACATTGCTCCTTCAAAGAAAAAGAGATTGCCCACGCATTCTCGTACAGGCCGATGAGAGACCCGTGTGCCGTATGTGCGCGAGAACTAGCGAGCACGATCATCAAGAGGATATCATCACAGAGTACTCGACAAGAACCACTGTCAATAATCAGGCTTGATCGTCAGCGACTATTCACAGAGAGATCTTGAACCAGTGCATTCAAGCTCATTGCAGCATCCGTATGTGGAATGGGCACTGATGAGATTGTAGAATATCTGACTGTTTTCTGTCAACAATCCAGGGTCTGTGAATGATTGCTGGGGGGAGGCTCTGGCAAATAAAAGGTCGAAAGCCTTACGGGGATACTGAGAGCTCCCCGTGCTGAGGAAGATCGCGAGCCGCTTGCCAGGCAGCGCCAGCCCGCATGCGGCGCAGGCATTTCTGTCCTTGGGAGAGGATGGCGTTGTAGAGTTGGCGAGCGGCTTCCAGGTGAGCGCGCAGGCGAGTGGCTTGTCCTGGGTCGACGACGAGGGGCAGCTCGAGCAGAAAGGTAGGCGTTGTCGGTCGCTTCTCCTTGGGATGTTTTGGCTTCTGCTGTTTCTGGCGTTGTCCAGGCATGTCGGCTCCTTCTCTCCATTCCCACCGATGAATCGTGCTGATATGCCTATTCTACCAGTCGGTATCTGAGTTTTGCGCTGACTTGCGAATGATCAAAATGATTTGCCGTTTTCTGCCATAAGGTTTGCCATGTTGTCGCGCAATTGAGGGTGCGTGCTATGGCATCATCAAGGGGGCGAACTGCATGCCAGGGAAAGAGATGTGCACGCGTCAGGAGTATCCGCGCGAGCTGCTGGCGCAAGGTCCCCCGATCCTCCAGTGAGCAGGACGACGACGCATCGATCATCGTCGGTTTGCGGTGTTCTCCTCGTTGCTAGGAGAACACCGCAAACTGAGCTATCCTCTGGAAGGATTCAAGGTACCCATGAGCCTGTGCTCAATGATCTGCCTTGCCTCTTCCATCATCCCATGCACAATCTCACCGGCGGGTTTGATCTCCTTGATTAATCCGACGCTCTCCCCAGCGATGAGAGCCATTTCCTCGAAGTCGCCAGTCACATCGGGAGTGGGTGGGAGGGAAGAGAACTTCGGAAGCGGCACGGGCTTGCCTGCAAGGATCGTCTGCCCAATGAGCTCGATTGGTTCGGGGGGATAGACGACCTCCTGCTCTCGCGTGATCCACTCGTTGACCACACGATTCCGAATTACCCGCGTCAACTGATGAGGCCACTCGGGACCAAAGATGGTCGTGCGAACAGTATCAGAGGCTTGGGCCTCAACGATGCGCCGTTTGTACTCGTCGTGTGCATAGGCCTCCTGGCTCGCCACTAGGCGTGTCCCGACCCAGACCGCCTCTGCACCCAGCGCGAGCGCCGCAACCACTCCTCGTCCATCCGCGATGCCCCCTACCGCAATGATGGGAACGGGAGCGATAGCATCCACGATGGCAGGGACAAGCGAGAGAACCGCCCCGGTGCTGCGATTGTGTCCCCCGGCTTCCGTCCCCTGCACGACCACCGCATCGACGCCGCAGCGGACCGCCTCGTGTGCCTCCTGGAGCGAACCGACCTGCATCCATACCTTCACTCCTGCAGCTTGAAGGCGGCGGATGAACGCCTCAGGAGGATCGTTCCAGAAGAAGCTGATCACCGGGACCCGCTCCTCAAGACAGACCTCCAGTTGAGCCTCCTCGGTGAACTGCGTGATGAGGTTCACGCCGAACGGTCCTGCGGTCATGGATCGAGTTCGTCGAATGAGTTCACGTAACCGATCAGGAGGGACCAGTGCCGCGCCGAGCGTGCCCATGCCTCCGGCATTCGAAACCGCGGACACCAGCTCAGGCGTCGCTACAAAGCCCATTCCAGCACCAATAAATGGGATCTCAAGTCCATACGCTTCAGTAAGCGTGTCCGTAACATCTTTTGCTTGCCTCTCCAGTTGTTTTCATACATTCTTTTGTCCCACCGCTTGTGCTGTTCTTCCCCCTTTTGCCATGATGCTGGTTCTCCTTGGTGAAACTCTCTCTTTTGAGCTTACTCTCTCCACAAAGGTGGGCCGTGGTCAAAGGTGGGCCATGGCCAAAAAGTACTCATTTCATAGTCGAAATGTTCCAGGCTAACTCCGAAAAAAGGGAGAGATTCCAGTGTGGTTCCGAAAAACGTGAAGATATGTTTCCTTTTCCACTTGACAATAGGTCCGCTACGGACCTATAATGCTTCTATGGAGACAGAAGAAGACGTTACACCATTAACTCCTGCTGTCTTTTATATCCTTTTCTCTCTGGCAACAGGGGAAAAGCACGGATATGAAATCATGAAACAGGTCAGGCAGGATACACAGGGCAAAATCACGATGGGCAATGGAACCTTGTATGGCTCCATCAAACGCATGCTCGCTGATGGGTTTATCGAGGATGCAGGCGAGCAGATCGATCCTGACAAGGAACGCAGAAAATATTATCGACTGACCGAGCGTGGCAAGCAAGCTCTTGGCGCGGAAATGCAGCGTTATGTGGAGACCGTTCTCTTAATGCAAAAACGCCGGCTCATACCAGGGCTATCAGTACAGGTAAACCTATGAGTAGAGAATCCAAGAAAGAAAAAGCCGAGCGGCTTTACGCTTTTTTATTGATGTTTTATCCACAAGGGTACAGATATGCATTTGGCTCGCAAATGCTCCAAACCTTCAGAGATCACTACACCGATGTTGTCGAGTCTGGACAACAGGCAGAAGGACGTTTCTGGTTTGGGGTCGTGAGCGATGAAGCAAGGGGCATTCTACGGGAGCAATGTGCCGTTTTGAAAGAGAGCACAAATATGAAAACGCCTGGGTTAGGCAAGGCATCCTCTTTGGGGCTCTGCTTGGTCTGATCCACATTGGATACAACCTCATCAACAATCTTGCTCCAGCGAACCTGACTGTGAATGGCCTGTTAAATAACAGTCTTCTCTTCGCTGTGGTCATTTTTACCAGCATCGCAGGCTATATCGCCGCTCGCAAAACAGGTCAGATGAAATTGGGAACCTATGCTGGCCTTTGTACGGGTCTGTTGAGCATTGTTATCGGCGTGTGTGCTCTGTTTCTCATCACTTTCGCCTTTATGGGTATCATACGACAAAATGCATTTATGCTTGACGATTTCCACCGAAGTGGCATGAAGAGCATTGATGAATTTATCATTGAGGATGCTCTGGGAGCGACGATGGTTGGCACGTTTCTTTCGCTGTTTACAGGAGGGATATGCGGCACAGTCGGGGGGTGTCTCGGCAAAACCTTAAAAGGATGGTAAGACGATGAGTAGTAAAATCCTGAAAATAAGCCTTCTGGGAAGTCTACTGCTGGTGCTGAGTATCTTCTTTCTGTACAGAGGAACAGAATGGCCTCTCGGGGTGCAAGCAATTGAAGCAGTCGGGGCATGTGTTCTCCTCCTTGCCATAAATGGTGCTCTCTTTCTGCACAGCAGAAGAATGCCGCTTCACAGAGAGCCCTCCTATCCGAAGAGTGTTGCGTTGGGCCTTGGTGCTGGACTCTTCTGGACAGCCGAAATTAGTATGAATAATATCCTGATGTTTGGACTCCCTCTTCGTGATATTCTTGATGATCTCTTTTGGGCAGTGATCGCGCTTATCATCTTAGGAGCGAGCCTCCAATGGACCTATAAGACAAACGACATCCATATCGGAATGAACGTAGGATTTTGGAGTGGGCTCAGCAGTGGAGCCATCGCGTGTTTGACGGGCTTGATCTTCGTGGTCTTTGGGATGCCATTGCTCTTGCATGACCCGCTCAATCTTGCTGAATGGTCTGCGAGAGGCGCAACGAGCGGGGCCCCAAATATGGCAGTGTATTTTGCCTATCAAACCTTAGCTGGTGCGCTGGGCCATTTAGTGGTACTAGGAGCGATGATGGGATTAGTCCTTGGGCTCCTTGGGGGAGCCTTGGGAAAAGTTGGATACGTTCTCAGGAAAAAGTTGAGAGCAAAACACACCTGATTTGACCATTTTCGCAACGTTGCAAGGCTTTTCTCAAACCAAGCCCTTTGAAATCTGTGAGCCCTTTTTGGATAGAACGAAAATCCTCAAGATGCGGTACTATTTTGATGTATTGCCAATTCATCTAAAGCCAGAAAATGCTGAGTCGCTCACCAGCTACCTCATGCGTTTAGCCAAAACCAACGGTATTTCATCTGTAGATGGAATATCCGCTTGGTGTTTTCCTTACCAGGATCGGAGAATCACAAATGACAATGACAGAATTTGTGCCGTCCGGAATAATTCTAGAATAGAATGAGCACAAAGAGGGCCATTTTAGGCCCTCTAACTTTAGAAAAATCCGCAATAAAATTAGAAAAAAGGTTGGAATCCGCAGTAATTTTAGAAAAAGGGCATTTGGGATTTGTGACTCGCCAATGGTGTTGACCGAAGCCACCTCATGGCGCACTGGTTGTTATTCTCCTAAACGATCCTGTGGTGTTGGGGGAAGAGGAGAGAAGGTGAGATTTTCAGCCAGGTCACTCATTCCCAGCAGTTTCCAAGAGAACCCCCTCAAAGTTCACTCCCGATTGTGCTGTCAAGGTCGTGATGATCGTCCAGGGAATCCCACGAAGATCCGCTCCTTGGAAATTCGCTCCTTCCACTTGTGCCTGTTCCAGGTTAGCTCCGCGCAGGTTTGCATTGCTCAAATCAGCTTCCCTCAAGTTCGCCTGGTGTAAATTTGCACCACGAAGATCCGCTTCACTGAGATCCGCTGGCTCAAATTTTGCCCAGGGTACCTCTTGCCAATCAGAAGGAAGTGAGCTCAGGTTGGCTTCTCGCAAATTCGTCTCACAGAGGTTGGCTTTTTTGAGAGAAGCTCCACTCAACTCAGCCCGAAAGCAGTTTGCCTGGCTGAGATTCGCCCCATCCAAACCAACCCAGGTTGCATCAACTCCGCTCAGGTTAGCACCACTCAGATTGGCTCTGGTCAAACCAGCCTGTTCCAGGATAGCTCCCTGCAAATTGGCTCCTTGCAAGTCAACATCAACGAAGAGGGCAGAGTCAAAGCAAACCCCGCTCAGGTTGGCTTCCCTGAAGTTGATGTGCCTGAGATAAGCATAGTTGAGATCTTCCCCACTGAGATTGACCTTCTGTAAATCCATTCCATCCATCTCTAAACTGGAGGAGCTTCCTCGCAGATCGACCCCGCGCAGATCGGCTCCAGTGAGGTCAATCTCCTCGAAATCTACATCCGTGAGATCAGGTTCGATCTCAGGATGATCGGCTCTCCACCGGTTCCATGTCACTCCCCCCTGTTTGAGGAGAGCCAGATGTTCCTGATTTGCCATGGGTTTTCTTTCCTTGTATGAACGAAAGAGCCGATCTTGAGAAAAACGCTGCTACCACTTCCTGGGGTAATCCTAGTTTTAAAAAAATAGATGCTTTAAGTAGTATATAGCGATTGCAGCACTAAATCCAATTTAGCAACTACCTTACATAACATAGAAAAACGGAAGCATAGTTTTGGAGCGAGAAATAGGAAGCATAGTTTTAGAAAACCTCTAAAACCATGGTATTGATGACAGGCACAGAATTGTCATCCCAAAAGCGAGGCAGAGGCGTATGGGAGTCGAACCCACCGGGGACCGCGCCGAGCGACCCCCCAGCCGTTTTGAAGACGGTGAGACCCACCGGGGCCCCTACGCCTCCTCGTCGGTGGACATGTGTTATTGTGCCACTCGACAAGGTGCCTGTCAAGCCAGGGCGCGGATACGCTGGAGGGTGACTTCGGTGAGGTCTTTGACGACGAGATTGGCGGCGCGCAGTCCGGGGAGGTCACGCTCGCCAGCTACGGCGATGGAGCACATACCGCCGGCGCGTGCGGCCTCGATTCCGGCAACGGCATCCTCGATGACCAGGCAGCGCGTGGGCGCGACGCCTAGAGAGTCGGCGGCCTTGAGGAAAACGTCGGGGGCAGGCTTGCCGCGCGCAACCTCTTCACCCGAGACCAGAGCGTTGAGATAGCGCTCAAGGCCAAGGACTTCGCTGATCAGGGCGATATTTTCGCGGGGCGTGGAGGAGGCGAGGGCCTGGGGATAGCCCGCCTTGTGGAGAGCGGCTAGCAGTTCTTCCGCGCCAGGAAGGAAGGCGATGCTACGGCGGGCATAGTCGCGGAAATAGGCCTCTTTGCGGTCGGCCAGTTCTTTGATATGCTCGGGGGTGGCCTCGCCGACCATGGTGGGGATGATGGCGTCATTGCGCCAGCCAAAGGTGGCCCAGAACTGTTCATCGCTATAGGGGATGTTCAGGTCCTGCGCCAGGCGATACCAGGCTTTGCGATGGGAGTCGGCGCTGTCAATGATGACGCCGTCAAGATCCCAGATTACGGCACGGACGATTGCTTCTGTCATAGAAATGTGTGCTCCAGTAATGGATGTTTTAGCTGAAGAATAAATGAGCTTTTCTTCATCATATCATATAAGTCCGCTACTGGCGTATGCGGCTACTGGGGCTGTGCCTTGGGCCGCTACTGGCGTACGCGGTTACTTCCCCCAGTAGCGGGCCACCCCTGATAGGTAGTACCTAAAAATAGACGTATCCCACTGCGTCATGCTAGAATAAATGGCATATTATAGAAGGAAAAAAATTTTTCTTGCTTCTATCTCAATATCTCAACGGTGCGGGCGAGGTAGAAGGGAAACATTTGGGCTCGTATGCTACGCTATTTCTACCATAAAGAAAGCTATCGCGTTGAAATAGATAACTATGTGACCCGGAGGAATTATTGATGAGTTTTCGTAGATTCTTTCAAGAAGAGATAGAGACCCTTCCTAAAGAGAAGCTGAAAGCACTACAGCTACAGCGTTTGCAGGCGATGGTAGAGCGCGTCTACCACCAGAATTCTTTCTACCGCAAGCTCTATGATGAAGCGGGGGTCAAGCCTTCGGATATTCAGTCATTGGAAGATATTCGCAAGTTGCCATTCCTGGAGAAGAAGAGCGTGCGCGGGGCCTACCCCTATGGGATGGCGCTAGCTCCCATTGGCGGCGAGAATGGTGCGGTAGAGGTTCATGCAACCAGTGGCACAACGGGCAAGAGTGTGCCGGTCTTCGCGACGATGAAGGATATTGAAAACTGGGCGGACTTGAACGCACGCGAGCTATGGATGACGGGTCTGCGGCCAGGCGATGTCTTTATGAATAGCTATGGCTATGGGTTGCCCACGGGCGGCTTTGGCTTCCATTATGGCGCGATGAAGATGGGCGTGATGGTCATTCCCATGGGTTCGGATGCGCGCCAGTACGAGCGCTTTATCGATTTTATTTTTGACTTTGGCGTGGCTGGCATGTGTATGACGCCCTCCGTTGGACTCTACGTCGGCAATAAGGCGCGCGAGATGGGGATCGACTTCAAGAAGAGCAAGTTGAAAGTTGGTCTCTTTGGCGCGGAGCCATGGCCCTGGGAGACACGCCTCAAGTTGGAAGAGTATTTCGGTATTACGGCCTACGATGAGTTTGGCATGACTGAGTTTCTGGGCCCGGGCATGACCTGTGAATGCGAGATACGCGATGGCATGCACGCCTGGGCGGATGCCTTCCTGGTGGAATGCATCAATCCCGAGACGGGCGAGCCTGTGGGCGAGGGCGAAGAGGGCGAACTGGTCTGGACCTGGCTCAATGCCGATGGTACGGCGATGCTGCGCTATCGTAGCCGCGATCTCTCACGCGTCTGGTGGGAGGAGCGCTGCGCCTGTGGACGTACACATCCAAAGATCGCAGCCATTAAGGGGCGCACGGATGATGCCGTGCCCATTCGCGGCCTGATCGTCTTCCCCAGCCAGATCGAGGCGGCGTTGCTGCGCTTCCCCGAGACGGGCGCGAATTTCCGCATCATCGTCGACAAGCGTAACGGCCTGGATACCTTCGATCTGAAGGTGGAGGTCAAAGAGAACGCTATGCTGGAGAGCGAAGAGTTTGTGAAGCAGCTCCAGAAGCAGATGGCCGAGGCGGTCAAGTCGGTCACAGGCAACACGCCGCATGTTCACCTGGTGCCAGCCGATAGCCTGCCACGCGCCACGGGTGGCGAGTCCAAGACCGCCAGCGCGCGCGTCGAGGATCGACGCAACCTGCAAGCGATCGAACAGAAGTAAGGCGAAGAGTAAAGAGAAGGGGTGGACCCGCTGATTAGCGGGTCCACCCCTTCTCTTTACTCAAAGAAAGCTCTTTGTCTCTGCTGCTACTCTAAAAAGAGAGCAATCATGCGATGAGGAACAGGCATGCCTCTTATAACAAGGGCACCATCAGGGCCTGTTGGCAGTTGTGCATGCCTGTTTGTTCCTCATACGCAAAGGACAAGAGAAAAGAGTGGTGCGATATGACCATGAAAACGCTAACCTATCAACTCAAGGGCACGGTGTTTGCAGCCCAGGCCTGTTCTTGCTCGTGCGACCCATGCACCTGCGGGGATCATTGTACCTGTGAAGGGGCTGAGGCCTATCTTGGCCCACGCTGGCGCTTTGTTGGAGACCAGATTGAGGAGGGTACCATTGCAGATGTAGATGTTTCACGTTGTCTGCTCCTTAGCCTGGCACAGAACCGAAATGAACACGATACCAACTGGTACGAAGTCATCCTGATTAATGACGCAGCAACTCCCGAGCAGATAACTATGTTGCTTGATCTCTTTGAACGGCGCCGAGGGAGTGAAGTCGCGCATCCCGATCGTGTGCCTTCCGCCCAAAGAACTGTGTATTCTGTACCTATGCACATTCACAACATTCAGGGACGCGACGCCTTATCTGTTACTTTCTCCAAAGAGCGTAGTCGCCTGATACGTGGGAATGCCTCCTTCTTTCAGGAATGGAGCTACAACGGACACATTGCTGTGCAAGAATCACTAGAACACTGGCGCTAATATACTTAAACATACTGGCACTAAGCCACAATAATCCCAAGAGCATCTGCCTCTCAAAAGAGAACGAGAGACAGATGCTCTTGGGATATTTACTGTATAATTCATCCAGGGATGAATCTCACCGTCAAAGTGAGTTAAACGAGTCCCACATATATATAGAAGATACGCCTTCGACGGATTTGATATGATGGAGAGAAAGGAGGAAATGATACAGGTGTCTCTTCTACAGCAGGCATATACATGGTTTGACGAAAGGCGCTTTGTCGAAATGCTTATGCGGCTCTCCGCTATCAACTCTGGCACGCATGATACCGTTGGCATCAACACAAAGGTTGATCTGTATCAGGAATGGTTGAGAAGCCTGGGCTTCGAGACGAGATTGTTTCCCTCCACTGAATATGGGAATAATCTCGCGGCTGTAGGAGAAGGCGAGGGGAAGGTTGCCCTTGCGCTTTTTGGACACGTCGACACGGTGTACCCAGTTGGCTCCGTCTCGCAGCATCCTCCCCGTATTGAAAAGGACCAGCTCTATGGATTGGGGACCTCGGACATGCATGGAGGAAATCTTCTACTGACTGAAGCCCTGCGCTTTCTCGTGGAGCGCAACCTCAAACCGTACGGCAAGGTGCTTGTCTTGCTCAACAACGATGAAGAATGGGCTTCGATGCATTCTCGCCCCTGGATGCAGCGATTACTCCTGGAGCATGCAATTCATGTTGGGCTGGAATTCGAGTCGCAAGAGGAGTGGATCAGAGGAATTAATGTGACAGTGGGACGACGCTCTCAGTCAGCCTATCACCTCACCGTGAGAGGGAAAGAGGGGCATGCAGGATTGGGGGAAGGCATCTCAGCGGTCGATGCGTTGTTGTTCAAACTGTTACGTCTGAGAGAGTTGGTTGCACAATACGAGGGAATGAGTATCAATATCACTGGACTCTTCGGAGGTGGCGACGGGATGCATTATACCACGCGGGCTGGCGATGCTGGCGCAACCGTGTCTTTCCGAGCCACAAGTCCTCAGGAGTATTTCAAGATTGGCAAACTCTTGAACAGGATTGTAGCTAATGAGGAGCCCGAAGAACAAGGAAGCGAGATAACGATTACGCCTTTCAATCACACTCCACCTCCCTACCTGCCAACCCCACAGATCTCGCACCTTGCAGAACTGGGACGAAGCGTGGCCGAGGAACTTGGTCTCCCCTTCACAACCGGACTCAAAGGAAGTACTTCAGATGCAAATGCATTTGCCGATGTTGGTATTCCCGTTCTTGCAAGCCTTGGTCCCATGGGAGGTGGTGACCATAACGCGACAGAGGAGCATATTCTTCTGGGGGACCCACTGCGTGAGAAGTTCGCCTTTGTCGTAGGCTTGATTGATCGCGTCTGTGCCTTATGGAAGATGTGATTGACTTCGGCTCATTCAGAATGCTGAAGGATAGGTTTCAGGCGCTTCTCCCTTATCCCACTGCTCCGTTCGATCCAGCGGATCAACTGCACGTGTGGTGTCAAAATGCAGAATGGCATCGAACTGTTGTGGCAGGCGAGCGGAAAAGTAGTGGCTTATACGTTCCGAATAGGGAGGTAGATAACACCTATAGCTCTCTCCAGCCGAGAACCGCTTAAGACCTGATCCATTTGACTCTCGGAAGACAAAGGGAGCAGGAAGTGAGGGAGTGCGGTCTCGTGGAAGAGGGCTTCGTAGCTCTCGGGAAGCGCGGGACGAACGCGCTTGCGTTCGTGTTCTCCACCCCAGTCAGAGGCGGCGGTGACGGTCCCGGTGTAGGTGCTAAAACCGATCAAAACTGCCTCAGAGCCATACTGTTCGCGCACCAGTTGCCCCACGTTGAGTTCCCCTTGAGCGCCCATCGAGGTCGCTCGCGCATCCCCAAGATGGGAATTATGCTCCCAGATCACAATCTTCGTCTTTTCTGCCTGTGTCTGCCTATCCAGGTGCCCCGCCAGGGCTTGCAAGGTCTCGAACATGTGTTGGTCACGCAGGTTCCAGGAGGAGACACGTCCACGGAACATGCTTCGATAATACTCCTCGGCATTCTTGACTAACCGCGCGTTCTGTTCGGCATAGAAAAAAGCATCTTCCGCCAGGCGACCATCGCGTTTGGCATACTCACTTGTATGTTGTTGCAGTTCCACGAGCTGATGAATTACCTCCTGTTCACAGGAGGCAGAGAGGTTAAAGCTGGCTGCATAGCCCTAGGCCTGGCTATCTTCGCCGAAATGCTCAAAGCATGCGTAGCGAGAGCGGGCACGTTTTGCAGCCTCCGGGTCAACGCGCTCCAGGTAGTCCACCACTGCCTCAATGGAGCGATACAGGCTGTACAGATCTAAGCCATAAAAGCCAACGTCTCCCTCATGCTTCGTCTGCGCGCTGTTATAGGCTCGTAGCCATTCAATAAAGGCAAGGACATCGCTGTTGCGCCACATCCATACCGGAAAGCGCTCAAAGCCAGCCAGCGCCTCTCTCCCCGTGGCATCACCCTCCATTCCATGAACGTAGCGATTCACACGATAGGCATCGGGCCAGTCTGCCTCCACAGCCACAGCCGTAAAGCCTTTTTCCGTAATAAGTCGCCTGGTAATATCTGCACGTGCCTGGTAGAACTCGTGTGTACCATGTGTGGCTTCACCCAGCAGCACAAAGCGTGCATCTCCAATCAACGCCATCAGAGCATCAGTATCTGCTCTCGCTTCTGGAAGAGGAGAAGCAGCCTGACATATGGCCTGGATGAGAACGGCTCGTGTTGTCTCTGTCATACGATCACCTCTCTCGCTCTTAGATCGAGTACACGAAGAGACACTCAAAGAGGTAACATGACGCTCTCGTCACTGTTTCTCCTATGTAGGATGCCGTTATTCTCGCGCCACACCACTAGCTTGAAGCGGCAAAAAACGTGAAAAAAGTAAAAATCTCCCTTTTGGCCCCTCGTTTTCGGGGCAGCGGTCCAGCAGTGAACGTTGGCGGTGTAAAAAGGCTTTGACGGACGGCTACGAACGCAAAACAAGCTTGCTAGACAAAGCTTCAGCAACGCTGTATAATACCGTCTCTAGAGAAGGGTGTGCAAGAGTATTTTTGTGATCAATATGATCAATGACTAGCAATCACGCTCGAAGAGAGGCATGTTAGATGACCACGACAACTATCCCACGCGGGAAATATCACATTTGGACGGTTGGCTGTCAGATGAATCAGGCCGACTCGCAGCGTATTCAGACGATGCTGGAGGGGATGGGCTGGGAAGAGGCAAATATGGATCAGGCGAATCTCGTGGTCCTCAATACTTGTAGCGTACGTAAGGCTCCCGAGGAGAAGGCTCACAACCAGCTCGCGCTGCTCAAATACGCCAAGGAGAAGCGCGACGATTTGCTGGTAGCGCTCATGGGCTGCATGATTGGCAATCAGAAGACTATTGATGAGCTGAGCAAGCGCTATCCACATATTGACCTTTTCATGAAGGTTGAGCAGGCTGACATTCTGCCACGCTTCCTGGAGGAGCGCTGGACCCCTATCTCTGGCGCTGGCTGCCTCGATATTGAGTTCATGCCAAATGAAGAGGCGCTCTCTGAGCAGGCGCAGCGTCTTACCACAGTGCCGAATGAGCCACAGACGCCGACCTTCGCCACCTCTTTTTCGCGTTCGGGGAAACGTACTGTGCTGCCGATGGCGATTACGCCCAAGCCCGGCGAGCGCATCGCACATTATCCCACGAAGATTGAGCCGAAGAAGGCCAGCCCGACTGCATGGTTGCCTATCGTGCTGGGCTGTAACAAGGTGTGTACCTACTGTATAGTACCGTACCGCCGTGGACGCGAGCGCAGCCGTCCCATAGATGAGTTGATGATTGAGGCTCGCCTGCTGGTGGAGAAGGGGGCAAAAGAGGTCACGCTGCTGGGACAGACCATTGAATCCTATGGCCTGGATCTGGCGGATCAGCCAAACCTGGCGGATCTGATGACGAGCTTGAGCGAGATCGATGGTCTGGACCGCATTCGCTTTATGACCTCCTATCCGCGCTATATGACGGATAGCATGGTCGAGCGTATGGCCAGCCTGCCCAAGGTCTGCGAACACCTCAATATTCCAGTCCAGGCGGGCCATAACGATACGCTGAAGCGTATGAAACGCGGCTATAGCATCGAGGAATACTATGAGAAGATCGACCGCGTCCGTGAGCTCTGGCCGAATATCTCGCTCTCGACTGATGTCATTGTTGGCTTCTGCGGCGAGACTGATGAAGAGTTTCAGACGACCCTGGATATGATTGAGCGCGTACGCTTTGATGTTGTACACGTCGCCGCCTACTCAGTACGCCCGGGAACAGTCGCGGCACGCTGGGAGGATGATATTCCCCTGGCGGAGAAGAAGCGCCGCTTGCACGCGGTAGAAGAGGTCCAGAGCAAAATCGCCCTGGCGATCAATCAGCAGTATCTAAACAGGATCGAAGAGGTACTGGTCGAAGAAAGCAATGAAACTCATGGACGTCAGCAGTGGAAGGGACGCAACCGGGCCAACAAGCTCGTCTTCTTCCCACAACCTGAGGAGGGGCAGCAGCCCATCCAGATTGGCGATCTCGTCAATGTGCGTATTGAACGGACCACACCCTGGTCCCTTCAAGGTTGCGCTGTTGAGGTATAATTAGCAATTTAAATAGCAAATTCACAGGTGGAGGTGTCGTTCGATGACGCAAACACTATCATCGGAAGAGAAGATCAGACTCAAAAAACAGTGGACTGATCAGGCGATAAAACAGGCCCAGGAGGGCTCGTGGGACGAAGCTGTTCAGACCAATAAAAACGTTTTGAATATTTTTCCCACAGAGCCTGACGCCTATAATCGTCTGGGTAAGGCTTACAGCGAGTTGGGGCAGTACCAGAACGCACATGATGCCTACTCGCAGACCTTAAAGTATAGCCCGGCTAATACCATTGCCAGGAAGAATATTGATCGCCTGGCCCTGCTGATTGAGCAGGAAGGGCCGGTCTCTGCCCGTGGGAGAGAGCGCATTGATCCGCGCCTCTTTGTGGAGGAGAAGGGCAAGACCGCGGTGACCGAGCTGGTCAATATTGCCACAAGCGCCATTCTAGCGAAAGTTGGAGTTGGTGATGTCGCACAACTGCACATCAATGGGCATACCCTTCAGGTGCGCAACTCGGAGGAGGAGATTATTGGACAGGTCGAGCCACGCCTAGCCAACCGCATTATTGAGTTCACCCAGGGTGGCAACCGCTATGTCGCTGGCATCCAGACGGTGGAAAACGGGCGAGTACGCATTATTATCCGCGAGGTGTACCAGCACCCCAACATGTTTGGTAAGGTGAGCTTCCCCTCGCAGGGTGGTGGTGACACGATCCGCGCGTACATTAAGGACTCGATGCTGCGCCTCGACCGTGATGACGATGAAGATTTCTCGAACGAGGACGAGTACTACGATAGCGGTGATGAGAGCGAAGAGGCCGAAGACGTGGAGTTCGACGGCAACCTCGACTCTGAAGAGTAAATACGACTGCGCATCAGAGATGCGTAGAGTTTTTCGTAGTCTAGAAGCATGTAGGCACGTCCCTACTGAGAGAATGAAATCCCGTGAGTAACATGAGCAGTCTCTTACCATCAGCATCATCGGCCTCAGTCCGAAATATTCTGACCCTGCTCTCCTCACGGGACGCTCATTTAGTAGCGGGAGCAGGAGGACAAGAACGTCGTGTCACCTGGGCGAGTCCTATGCGCGTGCGTCTCCCTGCATTTGAGAGTGTGCAAGGTGGCGAAATTGCCCTCCTGACCCTCTTACAACTCCGCCGCTTGAACGAAACCCTTCCCCATCTCCTAAATAGCCTCCACCAGGCGGGCGTATCCGCTGTAGCGGTCGGTGCAGCCTCCAGCGAAGCCCTGGGCGAGGAGTCACTCGCCTTTGCTGATCGGCATAACCTGCCGCTCATTCTCCTTCCGGCCAATGCGCAGATAGAAGAGATTGCCCGCGAGATTATCTACTTTGTGGTCAGCTTTCGCGGCGAGATCGAGCGCCAGGCGACCGAGATCGCCCATCACTTGATGCAACTGAGCGTCCAGGGAGTAGGTGCCCAAGGCATCTGTGACTACCTGGCTCTGCACCGGCAGAAATGGGTTGTCATAGAAGATGCCGAACATGAGATCCGTAACCAGGGCGTTCCTCCCGAGCGCCAGTCATTGCCTCTGACGATACATCTCAACGACCAGGCGCTCAGGCAACAGGGGCTGACGCGCGTGGTCGAGCCGATTATGATTCGTCATGAGGCGGTTGGCTATATCTCCCTAATTGGGGAAGAGAATAACTTTGACTACCTGGAACGCATCATCCTACGCCAGGTAGCCCCTATTCTCGCTATGGAGGTCGCCCGTGAGCGAGAGCGCAATGAGGTAGAGAATCGCTATCATGTCGAGGCGTTTACCAATATCTTACAGGGGCGTTATCAGCAACCGGAAGAGGTGCTAGCAAGGGCTCGTATTTTAGGCTATGACCTGGCCGTTCCCCAGGTGGTCGCCGTTTTTGAGATTGCTTCCACAGAGGCGGCACCCTCCACACATAGCCCGACTCTCCCCCAGTGGGGCAGGCGGGTACGGGATGAGCTACAACGCGTCTGGCCTGGCTGCTGGATTCTTACAGAGACGCGACGCCTGGTGGCGTTGCTGCCCCTGAGCACACCGGGAGAGAAGAGTAGCGGCACAGGCGAAGGTGAGATCTATGAGCGTCTCCAGCGCGTGGAGACACGTCTGCGCATCGAGGGACACACACAATGCTCCTGCGGTATTGGCCGGATCTCGCAGCAGCTTCAGGGCATTCCACAGTCGTACCGCGAGGCGCAACAAGCTCTGGAGATAGGCAGCCGCCTCTTCGGTGAAGGCAAGCTACACTCCTTCTCACGGCTAGGTGTCTACCGCCTGCTCTTCCACCTGGATGGGCATAACGAACTCAATATCTTCTACCAGGAGACGCTCGGTCCCCTGCTCAACTCAGATAGCCGCAACGATGGGACGCTGCTCGAAACGCTAGAATGCTTCTTCCGCTGCAATGGCAATCTGAGCGAGACCGCACGCACCATGCACCTGCACCGCAACTCACTGCTCTATCGCCTCGGGCGTATCGAGGAGCTACTCGGGCACTCTTTGGAGGACGCGGAACTACGCCTCTCGCTCCAGATCGCCCTCAAGATTCACCACTTGCGTAAGTAGCCTGCCACGAGGCGGCGAGGTTAGCAAGGGATGAGTTTGCCGCCGGTGGCTTTGAGCAGGCGGTCGCGAATGGCGAGGCCAAGGCCCGTTTCAGGGAAGGCGCGACAGAGGATCACATCAACTCCGGCGTCTTCGAGGATGCGCAGGCCAGCGAAGAGGCGCGAAGCAACCTTTGTGGAATCCTCTTCACTCCCAAGAACATACACCGAGGCACCACTGGATTGAAAATACGCCACATCTTCATCGGCGATCAAGACGCCCACGGTCTGGCCCTGAAGCTGGCGACGCTGAAGCTCCAGCAGCATGGCGTGGCGCATGGACATGGATGCGCCTTCAAAGAGGAAGGCGGGCACACGAGGCGCATAGTGAATCAACATCTGCCCGGGCGACTTCTGCGCCTTGGCCTCATGCGCGAGATCAGGAGTGGCGAGCGAGCGAGCGCGTGGCGGCTGCACCTGGGGAAGAAGGGCGCGCAATGCCTCCAGGCTTACACCGCCCGGTCGAAGGATCGTTGGCAGATCTGAACTCATATCGAGAATCGTAGACTCGACCCCGACAGTACTGGCTCCGCCATCGAGAATCAAAGGGATGCGTCCTTTGAGATCGGCCTCGACATGCTGCGCGGTCGTAGGGCTTACATGCATAAAGCGATTGGCGCTGGGCGCGGCAACAGGTGCTCCAAGGGCACGAATGAGGCCAAGGGCGACCGGGTGAGAGGGCATACGGATAGCGACGGTATCCAGCCCCGAGGTTACGAGACGAGGCACACGTGAATGAGCAGGGAGAACAAGGGTGAGAGGGCCGGGCCAGAAGTGGCGCATTACCTGCTGGGCCTGTTCGGAGATATCGCGCACGAGGTGCTCTATATCGGCCTCAGAGGCAATATGTACAATCAAGGGATCGCTATAGGGGCGCTCTTTGGCCGCGAATATCTTCTCAACAGCGGCTGGTTGCAGAGCCGCGGCCCCAGGCCATACACGGTCTCCGTAGGGAACACAACAAGCTCGCCCGCGCGCAGCAGGGTAGCCGCGTGTGCCAGAATAGGCTCTTCTGGTTGCCTGGAATTGATAGGTAGTATTTCAGTTTGTATAGTAGGCATGGCCATAAAACTCTCTCTCGACATAGGTTTTTACAGATATTGTGAGAGATTATAGCATGTTCTTATTGTGCCTGAACAGGAGTAAGAAAGCTCAGCCAGGAATGAATGAGCGGTAAAAGATTAGCCCAAATAGGATGGCATGCATTGACAAAATTAGAAAAGATGTCTATGATAGAGGCTGCAACGAGGCACACTGCCCTATTTAGAGGCGGGGAAAGGAATACGCTCAATATACTTCATCGCGTACGGTGGGAGGGCATTTGATGTCTATCGCGAAGCCAACGATTACTCTGTTGATCTCATGTCCAGATCGTCCTGGCATCGTTGCTACAGTCTCAAACTTCATCTTTGAGCACCAGGGAAATATCGTCGAGTCGGCACAGCATTCAAGCAACCAGCAGGAGTGCCGCTTTTTTATGCGTGTAAGCTTTGCCGCGGAGGGCTTCAAGCTCTCGCCCACAGAACTACGCGCGGCCTTCGCGCCACTGGCAGAAAAATTCCAGATGCAGTGGAGCGTCGCTTATTCGGAGCAGCGCAAACGCGTGGGCATTTTCGTCAGCAAGCTAGATCACTGCCTGATAGACCTGCTCTGGCGCTGGAAGCATGGCGAGTTGCAGATGGATATCCCTTTTATTATCAGCAATCACAACCTGCTAGAGCCACTGGCAAAGATGTATGATGTTCCCTTCTATTACTTTCCCGTCGCTAAAGAGACACGTACCGTTGACGAAAAGCGCATCCTGGAGTTCCTTGATGGCAAGGTAGACTTTTTGATTCTGGCCCGCTATATGCAGATCCTCGAGCCTTTTTTCGTTGCCGCCTATCCCCACCGGATTATTAACATCCACCATAGCTTCCTCCCAGCTTTCGTAGGGGCCAATCCCTATCAGCGAGCATTTGAGCGTGGTGTCAAGCTCATAGGGGCCACCGCCCATTATGTGACCGACAATCTCGACGAAGGGCCCATTATTGCCCAGGATGTCATCCACTGTGATCACCGTGATAATACCGAAGACCTCGTCCGCAAGGGAAGCGATGTGGAGCGCCGGGTTTTAGCGGAGGCCGTGAGATTACATACCGAGAACCGCGTACTCATTTACGAGAACAAGACGTTGATCTTTGACTAGACAATCATGTATAGTAGTCACGATCTTCTGACAGACACCCATCATCCGCTTAGCCAGGACAGTGAAAAAGACACATGACTCCATTCGGTAAGAGAGAGACTCTGAACGCGCTCGAAAACTTTATTACAGCGCATATGGAGCGCTGGCACACGCCAGGGCTGGCAATCGCCATCATAAAAGAGGGCGAGGTGCTCTATACGCAGGGCTTCGGCAAACGAAACCTGGAACACAACCTTGATGTGACACCTGAAACGCGCTTCGCAATTGGGTCCTGTACCAAGGCCTTTACCACCGGTGCGATGGCGCTCCTCGTGGATGAAGGGAAACTGGACTGGGATCGGCCAGTAAAGGAGTACCTGCCCTATTTCAAGCTCCATGATTCCTATGCCAGCGAACACGTCACGCCCCGCGACCTGGTCACGCATCGTACCGGCTTACCACGTCACGAGCTGCTCTGGTATACCTCGGCACTCTCACGAGAAGAGCTCGTCAAGCGTCTGCAATACCTGCCGCCCAATAAAAGTTTTCGCCAGGGATGGCAATACCAAAACCTGATGTATGTCGCGGCGGGGCACCTGGTAGAGGTCGTCGCGGGCCAGAGCTGGGAGAGCTTTGTGCAACAACGCCTCTTCGCCCCACTGGGAATGACGGATAGCGTTTTTGACGCCGAATCGGCGCGCGCAACAGGGAACTACGCGTCTCCCTATCGCCAGATAGGTGAAGGTCTGGAGGAGATGCAATGGTATAGCAACTGGCAGACACTTGGGCCAGCCGGCAGCATCCATACCAACATCATCGATATGAGCAAATGGGTTCTTTTTCACCTGCAGCAAGGAGTCTATGATGGACAGCGCTTGATCTCCCAGAAACAAATGCAGGAGATGCACAGCCCACAGGTTTTCAAACCCGAAGAGCGCAAATACAAAGAGCTTTTTTATGATAGCTACGCCCTTGGCTGGTCGGTGAATACATACCGGGGAGAGACCCTGGTGCGGCATGGAGGCAATATCGATGGCTTCAGCTCGCTGACCGCGTTCATGCCAGAGAAACAGCTTGGCCTCGTGGTTCTGACCAACCATAATAGCGGACCCGTCCAGAGTCTCGTCGCCTATTATGTTCTGGATTGCCTGCTAGAGCTGGAAACAGTAGACTGGCACGCACGTTTTGAGCAAGAATATCGCCTGAGCGCGACCGAGAAAGAGCAGCGTCGCACAGCGCACAAAGCGGCACATATCGCAGAGACCCACCCCTCTCATGAGTTAGAGGCATACACCGGGGTATTTGAGCATCCAGGGTATGGATGCATCTCCATCACGCAGGAAGACGCGAGGTTGCGCCTGCGCTACAACGAACTGGACTTTGAGCTCCAGCACTATCACTACGATAGCTTCGAGCTACGTAGCACCAACTACGATCCAAATGTAGATCTCATCTGCTCCTTTGTCACCGATGCACGGGGAGAGATCTCAAGCTGCCTCCTACCACTTGAAGAAAGCCTACCGGCTTTTTCGTTTGTGCGGAGACAGGCAGAGCAAGCTCCTACCCGGTAAAAAAGGGGCAGCGTCACTACTTTGTATCAGCAATTCAATATGCGTTATACGTAGAGCAGTAAGATAGTGTGTTTTTGACTATTATTCAACTACAACAGCCACAACAGCACGAAACATACAAGCTGAACTTTGGTTGATAACAACCTCATGGATATGATACTATTAGGTAAGGTAGTAACGGTTGATAAGCTCAACTATAAAAGGACTCCCCCAATGAGAGAGATGCTCAGGCAGACGCCGAACTCGCAGATGTGTGCGCTAGCCCTCACCTACGAGGAACGGACACAGTTAAATACGATCATAGATTTACTTATTCCATCAGATGACGATTTTCCCTCGCCATCGAGCCTTCAACTTATTGATGAGTTCCTCTTTTATGTCCTCCCCAGCTCCAGCAACAAAGTTCCACGTATGATCAACATTAAACGCCTACGCGTGGTACTGCAGGACCTCAACCAGGATGCGGGAGGAAATTTTTGTAGTGTGAGTCTTGAGCAACAAAATTATTTGCTTCAGCAGCTTGAGAGGCGCGATCCAGCCTTTTTCCAGGAACTCTGGACGCTGGCAACACATAGTTATTACACGCGCCTGGCCAGGTCAGACAAACGCGAAACTATTTTGACCTAAAACTATTTTGGACCTAGAGGCTGTGGCCGCATGGGGAGATCACTGCGCTCGGAGTCCATGCCTGCATGAACCCTACAATTTGGCAACTGCTCTCATTAGCCATTCGGAAAGTAGAAAGATGAGAGCAGGGCGCCTATCAGGCCGAGTAAAAGCAGGACGACGACCAGCAACGCAAGCCACTGGCTCCAGAGGAGGCCCAGGAAGCGAGCCTGCATGTCTTCGGCAGGGTCTGGAGGCTGCGGCTCTGGCAAGGCCTGGGCGCTGGCGAGAACCTGGTTTTCCGCAGGGGCCGCTGTCAGGATGCCTAGAGGGGATGCGACAGGGGAAGTAGATTCCTGCACAGGTTTAGCCATGGTCAACAGGCCAGTTACCTCGTGCTTACGTAGTATGGGGGCAGGTTCGACTGACTGCTCTTCGCACTGGAAGCCGGTCACAGGCTGCGAAAGCGTAGCGGGTGCCATGAATGGCCTATGCCCCCAATGCTCCTGCGGCTGGGACGGCGCAGGCTCCAGAAGCGGAGAAAGCGGCAGGACAACACGTTCAGACATCACGGCCTGCTGAAAAGCCAGGCTGAGTTCATGTGCCGAGGAGAAACGCTCCTCCGCTCGCTTCCGTAACGCGCGCAAAACCACCTGCTCTACCGATGAAGAGAGCGTGAAATCGAAACTGCGCAGGGCAGGTGGTACCTCGCGTACATGTTTGAGTAATACGTCGGATGGGGTCTCGCCCACAAACGGCAGGTGGCCCGTCAACAGGCGAAAAAGCAAGACGCCAAGTGCATAGATATCGCTTGAGCGGCGCAAAACGCCGAGCGATTGTTCAGGGGCGGCATAGGCAGCCGATCCCCAGCCTACACATGTCAGCGACTGCTGACGCTCATCATAGCCACAGGCGATGCCAAAATCTGCTAGCAGCATCCGCCCGTCCGCAGAGACAAAGATATTCGAAGGCTTCAAATTTCCATGAAGCACCTCGTGCTCGTGCGCGTACTGCACGGCGCGACATACTTGCTGTATGATAGACAGAGCCTGGATCGTTGAAAAGCGCCCCCCAACCTTACCTAGCAAATCGTCTAATGTCCCCGTCACAATAAAAGGAGTCACCATATAGAGCAAGCCATGCTCCTCGCCATATGCCAGCAACGGTAGGATATACTCCTGCTGAAAACGCATGATCTTGCGCGACTCAGAGAGAAAATAGCGGCGTGCAAGCGAGTGCAAGGCATATCCAGGCCGAAAGACCTTTACCGCGACCTCTCCCTCCTCCAGGTGGGCCGACCGCGCGCAGTAGACATCGGCCACCTGCCCCACAGCCAACCGCCTGAAGAGGTAATAACCATTGAGCGTCGTTCCTGTCACATCCTTCATTACCTCTTCCTTTCCACGCGCCCTTACAGCAAACCTTCGAGCCGTTTGGCACGTATCTTTACATAGAGGATATTGCTAAGAACTGACTTTACCGAACTAAACGCGAATTGGAGCGCTTTTCGAAGATATTTTAAGTGGACGCAAGTAATTCGTGAGAGACGCCCTGGCTTTCCATGAGATTGGTTGCCCCAAGGGAAGGAGGCTTTCGAGAAATACCCCCCCTCTCTCGATTTCAGGAGTGGTAGGCCGGGAGGTGCTTGTCTGAGCGGCGAGATAGATCAAAGGCGCGTTTTAAGGCAGCTAACAGATCTCGCGCGGCAGCCTGTGTCACCTGGGCGTCGGCGACCATACGGAAGCCGTGGTAGGCACCAGGATAGACATGTAACTCCGTTGGCACGCCTGCTCGCATCAAGCGGCGAGCATACTCCAGATCTTCCTCCAGAAACAGATCGAGAGCACCCACGTAGAGAAAGGTGGCGGGTAAGCCCTCCAGATGCTCAGCACGTGCCGCCGCAGCATAGGGCGAAACATCGGGCCCCCCAGGTTCCTGGCCCAACAAAGAACTCCAGCCAAAGCGATTGGCCTCCGGCGTCCAGATGAATTCCCCCGTGTACGGATGCGGGTTTGCCAGTGTACACGTGCGATCATCGAGCATAGGAGCGAGCAGAAATTGGAATGCCAGGGGGCTTCCCCACGGTCACGTGCCAAGAGCGCTAATGCAGCGGCCAGCCCTCCTCCTGCACTACTGCCGCCAACCGCGATCCGATTCGGATCGATACCCAACTCGTCGGCATGGGTAGAGAGCCATTTCAAGGCCGCGTAACAATCCTCGACCGGACCAGGATGGGGCGTCTCAGGGGCCAGACGGTAGTCTACCGAAATGGCAGCACATCCGAGAGCTGACACGATGCTTTTGACCGTGAGATCTTCCGCGTCAGCCGAACCCATAATATACCCGCCCCCGTGAAGCCAGAGCAGGGCAGGGAGCGGTCCCTGAACCGAGGTTGGCAGGTAGACCAGCACCCGTACATCGGGTGCCCCTTCTAGGCCGGGGATGAAGCGATCGCTCACGGAAAGAGCAGAAAACTGGGGCAAGTCCGCAGATGCCCGGGAACTCATGGCACGTATCTGCCTCAGGGTTTCATCAGTTAATACGGTGGCAGGAATCTGGTCAAGGAGAGCAACAAGCTCAGGATCAACAAGGTGCCTGGTCGTCATCATACCTTCCTTCATTCGTATTCCTCTTGCTCAATGACGGAAAACAGGTCATGTGGCAGCTGTCTGCGGCATGAGCACGAGCTAGCTATGCCATCCCGGACCTTCAAGACAAACACATGCTCTGTTTTGCATCGTGCTTCAAGCTTCATCTGTGCTTGACGAGGGTTACGGGAGGCTTTATACTCCATATAAGGACAACTGTCCTCAATAGGGAGATTGTAAAGGACAACTGTCCCCCTGTCAAGAGGAGATCACACAAAGAGAGGTGCTATGGAAGCAGGGAAACAGCAAGAATGGGGTGTTATAGCAAAGCGCAGTGGAAGGGAAGCGGGGATGCGCAGGAGGCCAGAACGCCGTCAGGCAGCCGATTTTGACCAGCGAATCTTGCGGGTGGCTCGGCAGTTGTTTGCCGAGCGAGGCGTTGAGGATGTCAGTATGCATCAGATTGCCCAGGAAGCAGGCGTTGGTCAGGGAACGCTCTATCGCCGCTACGCCCACAAGGGCGAATTGATTCTGGATCTGCTTAATGGGAGCGCCCAGCGATTCTTAGAGGAGATCCAGGCCTGTGCCCAGGATGGAGAAATATGGTCAGCATTACAGCGATTGGATAGTGTCCTCCAGAGATGTATTACCTTCATCGAGGAGGAAGGACCATTCCTGGTGGCCATCATGGATACGTCGTCTGCTGAGAGACGAGAGATGAAGTTTGGCACGCAGTACTATCGGACCTCCCATAGCCTCATCGCGCATCTGCTAGAGGAAGCCATTACCCAGGAGGAACTTGCGCCGCTGGACATTATCTACACCGCTGATGCGCTCATTGCAACCTCCGATCCTGCTCTCTATCTCTTTCAACGGCATAAGCGAGGGTACACGCCAGAACAGATCTTAGAAGGGATACGGCGTATCTATATCAAGGGCGTGTCTGTCCGCTCTCCCAGCAACCAGGTTCGTGATGACCATCCGGAGCCTCCTCCGGCTTGAAGGTGGTAATTGCGCTGAATGATCCTTCGAAAATGGAATACTGGTTCCCCGCCGACAGACAGAGTCACCCCCTACTCACAGCTCTGCCGTGAGCAATCGATGTGGTCACGTTTGGGATGCAAGAGAAGATTATAGAAAATATGGTACGCTCAAAGGGCGTAAGAGCACCCATGATTGGATGCCATCCCGAGTTCTGTGTAAAAGAGCAAGATCGAAGAAGTTTTTCTGATTCCTGGCTTTATACTGTTGCTACTTGCAACTTACAAGCGGATATTGTGTTCACGAGAGGAAACCACCATTGAGAACAGTCATTTCAAAAGACGATACCTCAATCGCGTTCGATCGGTTGGGTGAGGGATCGCCGATTATCTTGGTGAGCTCCGCCTTCAATGATCGATCGGCAGGCGCGCCTCTGGCTCAGTTGCTGGCATCGCACTTCACCGTGTTCACCTACGATCGCCGGGGGCGAGGTGACAGTGGGGATAAGGCGCCGTATGCAGTCGACCGCGAGATCGAGGATCTTGAAGCCCTCATCGTCGAAGCGGGGGGATCAGCGTCGGTGTTTGGATATTCCTCCGGTGCGGTCCTTTCTCTAAAGGCGGCAGCTCGCGGAGTCGCCATCACCAAGCTAGCGTTGTATGAGCCCCCCTTGATCGTTGATGAGAGTCGACCTCGGCCACCAGAGGATCTCGCGGCACAACTCGCCGAGCTGATAGCGGCGGGTCGTCGAGGTGAGGCGGTCGAACTCTTCCAGACGAAAGGAGTGGGCATGCCTGCCGAAGTCGTTGCTCAGTTGCGACATGCCCCATTCCGGCCCGCGCTTGAGGCTATGGCACACACCCTCGTTTACGAAATGACCATCCTAAGAGATATCCAGTTGGGGAAACCATTGCCAACCAAATTGGTGTCCTCCGTCGTGATCCCCACGCTCGTGGTGGACGGTGGGCAGAGCCCTGCATGGATGCACAAAGGCGCGGAAACGCTGGTAGACTCCCTGCCTAAAGGGCAACACCGCCGCCTCAAGGATCAGACACACGATATCGTCCCGCAGATTCTCGCTCCCGTGTTGGAGGAGTTCTTCGTCGACTGATATGGCATCTAGATCTTACCATCTTTTGCCTGGGACATCCTTGTGCGAAAAGTTATGGGGCACCTGAAGCTGGACTGATAGGCTCAGATCTGTGATGATCTTTTTGGCTTCCTCTCAGTAGAGATCCCCAAAGGAAAAGAGCGTTCGCCATCCGCAAGAACCTGGCCGCTCCCGGCTTGTTTGCTACCGCCTACCACGCGCGCGAAGGCAGCAGCGCATAGGCTGAGGAGCACCACAACGCCCAGAGCAACGCGCAGATTCAGAGCGTTCGCGGCGAAGCCAATGACAGCTGGACCGACCAGAAAACCGACATATCCGCAGGTGGCGACGGCAGCGATCGCCGTTCCTGATACATGCTTCGAGGTACGGCCTGCAGCGCTCAGTGTGAGGGGAAAGATCACCGAAAAGCCCGCGCCCACCAGACCAAAGCCGACCAGGGCCAACGGAACCCAATTGACCACCAACGCGAGTGTGAGCCCTCCCGCAGCCACGAGTCCTCCCAACCGGACCATCATACTTGGTCCAAGGCGGTTCGCCAGGTGATCCCCCATTCCTCTGCCCACGGCCATGACGATGGAGAAGGCAGCATAGCCCACTGCGGCCAGTCCCATCCCCGTACGCAGGATGGTGTTGAGATAGACGGCACTCCAGTCAGCCATGGCCCCTTCCCCAAGTACCACACAGAAAGCAACGAGGCCCAGGGCCAGCAGTGTACGCGTTGGGCGGGCAACTACGACCCTTGCTCCCTGTGCGTCCGTATGGGCTGGCAACAGAAAATGCGCGACCGAGAGCGTCAGAATGATTCCAAGGAACGCGACGCCGAGAAAATGCGGCAAGGGAGCAATGTCATGAGTGGCCATCAACCCGCCGACTAGTGCCCCGGTTAGTCCGCCGATACTGTAGCAAGCGTGGAACGAACTGAAGATGGAACGCCCGTAACACCGCTCGACAGCCACCCCCTGCGTATTCATGGCCACATTCACCGATCCGAAAGAGGCACCAAAGAGCATGAGCGTCGCCACCAGAACCGGCAGGGTTGGCGCGAGTGCCAGGATCGGCAGCATCACACTAAGACAGACAGATGCAATCACGGTGAGAAATCGGCTGCCAAAGCGCGCCGCCAGGTAACCGGCCAGATTCATGAACACAAGCTCGCCGGCAGCCGTTCCCAGCAAGGCCACTCCAAGCTCACCTGGGCTCAGCCCAAGCCTGGTTTGCACGGCTGGAATACGCACTGCCCATGAGGCAAACGTGGCACCGGTTAGAAAAAAATACACGGCTACCGCCAGCCGGGCCGCCTGTGGTATGGATGTCGGCATATGAATCTGCTCTTTTGCCATGGTTTTCCTCCGCAACTGAACAAGATGGAGAAAGCATACGCTCAGATTAACACAAATGCAAGTTAGAAATGCGTTTCCTGACAGAGAGGGTGCGTCACATTTCGGACAGATGCCTATCCAGTCGTTAGCGCCAGGCACAAGAGCTTTGAATTCTCAAGAGGAGAACCATACAACATCTTTAATCCAAACAGGCCTCGTGCTTTTGCACTAGCATGTTCGGTGGCCACGTGAATTGAGAACCGCCATTGAGACGGAAGGCAAGAACGTTGCCAAGAATGTCAGTGAGCAGCCTTGTCTTGAAATGCGTTGATCACAATCGCATGGAGTTCCTCGTCCCCTGTCCAGACGGTGTGGTCGGTATGAGCAGGCCAAAGAACGGCATCACCAGCCTGGATGTCGCGCGTTTCCCCCGCGGGGCCACCGATACGCACTGTTCCCTGACCGTGAATGACCAGGAAGAGGATCGGATGATCTGCTGCGTGTTCTTCTATGCAGGCATGCGGATCAAAGTACATCGCCTCCACCTGCAGTTCAGCATTCAGCAGCAGAGGCATGCCATTGACACGCCTGGCAAGCGCTTCCAGTTTTTCAAGAGGGACCTGTCCACGGCGGAGCTGGATAGGTACACCGTACAAACCGGGATGATTGCCAGGGATTTTGATTTTGAGCTCAGAGCTGAAACGTCGAATCTGCATGCGTTTGTCTCCTTGAAGCAACAGAGCATAGAGCCCTGCTGATGATTTGAGCGTACGACGACCCATATCATACAGGAGAGAACGCAAACACACACCGGCCCTTTGGACGATGTTTTTTGGGCATTTTTCCAGTATACTAGAAAAAGAAGAAGGAAAATGCTGATTTCACTTGTCCTCCTTGCGGTAACATCACGCTAGCAAAGAGCTCTTCTTGCGCCAAACCTACGTCCCCAAAACGCCAATCTCAAGTCCACATGAATTTCAACAAGGAATACCTAGCATTTTCGATATCTCCATAACCAGCAAAGAGCGTAACGCGTCCTCGGTACGATCAGGGTGGTTCAGCTAGAGGAGGTTCGGTAATATGTCCGCCCAGATCACCAAGTTCGGGAGCGTTGATACCCTGAATGCCAAGGAGGATGACGAGCTCCCCACCGTGATGAAGATCGTGGGACATGATGCGCCAGATCGTCCACTGGCGCGAGATCGTGTAGGTTTTTCCCCAGTACGTATGCTGATACGTCTGGGCCAGGTCACTGATCGCCCAGGAGTCGAGTGTGGTCTCGATCATTTGCCAGGTCACTTCCAGGCGCCTGACGAGTTCCGCCGCATTTTCGACAATACGATGCTCCTCTTCCCATCCATTGACCTGGCGAACGACCTCCTTGCTGCCAGGTGCTTGCATCCGTTGGAACCAACCAACCCGTCCCAGGCTCAGGTGGCTAGCGATTTCCCCTACAGAGCGCAGATGGGGTGCAGGTCGATAGGCTAACTGTTGGGGGGAGAGTGGAGCAATGGCTCGTATCAAGCTACGCTGATGGCCATCCCAGCCTTCGTACACACTCATCAATGGGGATGTGTCTGTTATCATCAAGGAACTCCTTTTCGGTTTGCTTTTTGAACATTCGACCTCTTGAAGTATATTATGGCAATGTAGAGCATTTTCTAGCAAGAAAATCAGGATCAGACCACCAATTTGTTGGAGAACATACAACGCAACGACTCATTGCCACGGTTTCGGCAAACGACTGTATTGGTGACCTTCTACCTTGAAGCCGGGCAGAAAACCCGAAATTGATCGCCCTGCAATTTTGCAAACATCTAATCCTGGGGCACTGTGACGTGTCGAAGATCTGGTAGATTACGTGTCCATCGAACCACCACTCCACTCAATCGTACAAAAAGAGAAACTACTATCTACCAAACGCGCATGAGTATATCGTTAGCACAGCACAAACTCGGGTGAATGAGCAAAGATTCGGGTAAAAAGTGGACACAAATTCAGGTGAATTACCGCCAGGCGAGATATTGCTACATTTGGGTCTTGACAACAATACGATATATCGTTTATATTACCAATAACGATATATCGTATTGAGCAAATGCCAATGAGAACAGCAAGTACAACACCATCTTGAAAGGAGTGGACAGCAATGCCACGCAGATTTGGAAAAGATTTTGCATTTGAGGGCGCTGGCGGAGACTGGGAGGGGTGGACGCCCCCCTGGGAGTCTGAGAGGCGCCATGGCCGCCATGGACATCATGGTCCAAGAGGCTTCGGGATGTGGATGCGTCGTCGCGGCGGGTTTGGCCCTGGAGGTCCCTTTGGTCCTCACGGCCCATTTGGTCAGCATGGCCCATTTGGAGCCGAGGGTCCCTTTGGCCCTGAGGGCCCATTTGGTCCTGAAGGCTTTAAGAAGCGCTTCTTTGGGCGCGGTGATATGAAGTATGCCCTGCTAGAGCTTCTACAAGAGCGTCCTATGCATGGCTATGAGATGATGAAGGCTCTGGAACAGAAATCGAACGGCCTGTATGCCCCTAGCGCGGGTTCGATTTATCCAACATTACAAATGCTTGAAGATCGCGGCCTGGTCACCGTGACCGTAGAAGAGGGCAAGAAGATCTATCACATCACCGACGCCGGGCGTGCCTTCCTGGGCGAGCGCAAGGCGGAGGAGACAAATCCTGCAGGGGGCGCACCTGGACATAACCCCTGGTGGGAGCGCTTCGCGGGGCGCGTTGAGCGTTGGGATGCACCAGAGGTACAGGCACTACGTACCGAGGCTGCCGAGGTCGCACGCCTCTTCGTTATCGCGGCGCGCAGCACAGGTGGAGATGCTCAGCGTCTGACGCAGCTCCACAAAATCCTGGAGGAGACACGCAGTGATCTCTCTACATTCATCTATGGCAAGGGTGAGAAGCCAAGTGGTCCAGAGGGCGAGAACGGCCCCCAGGTTGAACAAAGCTAGTGCATAATACACGTGAAAGAGGGCGTTGCAAACCTTGCAACGCCCTCTTTACTTATACGTTGTAAAATCGTCAGCAGCATCGCGCTGTCCACAAACGCCATAGCTAGAATTTGAACGCGAGAATAAGGACGATGGTTAAGATGTGGAGGAGCTGATCAAGCCAGATGGGGCCAATGAGTTTATAGCGCGCCTTCAGTGGGTCGACAATAAAGTGGGTCGCAAAAAGAAGCAGTGTTGCCAGCCAGGAGGGATGGGCAAAGAGCACAAAGACAGCAGTATAGGTCGCACAGTGATAAAAATTGACTTCCCAACTCTTACCTTTTTCCAGACTCATCCAGGTGCTTTGAAAGGCAAAGTCACCCACAAAGTGACAGGCGCACCAGATGAGCAATGTCATCACGGGGATGTCTAATAGCATATATCTTCTCCCGAAAAAACTCTTTTTGTAGTGTAACAGGGATTGGGAAAAGATAGCTATGAGCGGCCTCGCATTCCTACTGTGAGGCTGCTCACAAAAGACTAGTCTACTCTGTACAATTTCGTCTGAAAGGGCTTCATCCCGCCTGCGGCGGGAGGGAAATGACGCAGAGGGGGCTGATGCCCCTCTGCACTCCCCACTTTTCCTTTTCTAGGCTTTTTCGCGCCACCAGGCGGTCTGTGTGAGCTGGCGCAGAATGAGCAACGCGGCACACAGCAACCAGAAACAGTAGGCAAGATCCTGTTCCAGGAAGGCACTATCGATCTGGCCCTGCACCAGGGCCGCCACCATAGAGGCACCAACACCAACCACCAGCCAGCGATAGGCAGCCCGCTCAGCCAGTGGGGCTGTACGAAGACGCAACAGGATCCGAGAGAAGGTCCAGAAGAAGAGTATCAACACCCCTATAAAGGCTAGCAGGCCAAAGATCCCAATGCTGACCCATACATGCAAGAAGATGTTATGTGGATGCGAGAGCGTTGGCTCATCACTCATCCCCGTCCAGGCGCCCGTGACAGGATCATTGGTAATCCAGTAGTGAGGTAGCGAGGTACGGCATATTTTATTGGGGCTATAGTGGCAGAGCCAGTTATCCAGGCCAACGCCAAACCAGGGATGATCCTGAATCATGTGCCAGGCAGTCTGCCAGAGGTAAATACGCTTCTCGGCTGTACCCACGCCATGGCCAGCGTGGCGTTCAAAGACAAAGTTGAGAATGCGGTCATGATAGAGGGCCAAGGCTGCACCAGCGACGACCAGCAAGGCAACCGTCGCGATCAGCAAGACTTTGCGATTGGGCAGGGAGAGCGCAACGATGAAGAGGAGCGCGGCTCCCAGGGCCAGCCAGGCCCCGAGCGACTGCGTCAGAAAAATCGAGATCAGCATGGGGAGGCAGAGCACAAGCACCAGGAGGCGCTGGCGCCAGGAGAGCTTGAGCGCTACCAGCCAGGCCAGGGCAATGGGAAGCCCATAATCGATAAAGAGGCCGATATTATTCGCATTGCCGTAAACGGTATGAATGCGCACGCCATCAGCCTCTTGAGCCAGGGTATTCTTCATGAAGAAATACTGAATCACACCAAAGAGGCCGATCATCAGACCCGCGCCAATAAGCCCCTTGAGCAGATTTGTCACCTGGCGTGGTGTGCGAATATAGCCCAGGACCAGCACGACATAGAGCAGCGGCAGCAGCACTTCTTTGCGCAGGGCCACCTGGGCATTGCTACGTGAATAGGCAATGACGACTGAGACACAGGCCGCGAGCAGAAAGATCGCAGCCGGGAGCAGGAAGGCGCCGAGACGCTCACGCAGCGCCCGCCAGGAGAAAGAGGCGCGCACCTCCTTCTTCAAGACAAGCTGTCCCAGCGCCAGCGCAAAGAGGGAAAAGATGGCGATCTCGGCCAGGCTAAAATGCAGAGTTTTGTAGACAGTCTTTGGGTAATGATCCTGAAAATAGGGCAGCGTCAATGGAAAGAGTGCCAGGGCCAGAGGGAGGCGCATCCAGGCCAGGACCAGAAATATAAGGAGAAAAGGCAGGCCCAGGAAGGGCAGGAACGAGGCTGGCACAACATGGGGATCGTTCAAGATCCCAAAGGGGAGATTGGTATTTCCTAGCAGATAGTAGAGCATAAAGGAGAGCACCATGCCTATCCCAATGAGCCAGTCTCGACGCGAATTTTCGGTCTGTGCATTGACTGACTCTTCAGACAAGGTCACGCCTGCACGTCTTTTTTGTGCTGGTGCCTTCTGCCACTCTGCATCCAGGGAAGGTCTCAACTGAGAAGATTCATGCTCATCATTCATAACATTTTCACACAATCTCGCTAAGATCTTATTCCGAAACCCAACCCCCATTCGGGGGTACAGCGGCCGCGCGCCCAGGGTTTTCGGATAAGTAGTAAGTATTTAGACGCACAGATATATTTGTTCTCGCCGTAAAGAAGAGAACGAGGCCAACATCCTTATTTTTAGGCAGTATAGCAAATATGCGTCGATCTCGTCCAAGAATGAGACGAAAAGACCAGCCTGATGTTGCTCGCGCTGCTAAAGCACGCGCCTACATGTGAGCAATAGAAGCAGACTGGTCCTGACAAGAAGTGTAAGATGAGAAGGCCCGTTAGCAAGAGGGAATGGGCTTTAGTTGGCAACGACCCAGATTTTAGCGGCAGAAGCCTTGCTAATCGCGACCTGGCGTCCATCCACTTGTAGCAAGAACTGCTCGCCACGAGCAGTGGGATCGACATCAGGCTCCACATGCTCCTGCGAGAGCACGGTCACATGCATACGAGGGGTAATGCCTTTCTGATGCAGGTAGAGGATCAACGCCTCTTCATCCTCAACGACTTCCGAGATACAGAGCACAGTAACTTGCTGCCCCTCGGAAACACTGGAGAGGCGCAGGGCATGATTATCCTTGAGATAGGTGCGAGCATTGGGAACGATACCGGGGATAGGGTTCCCATGGGGGCAGGTCTGAGGCAGATCGAGGCTAGCAATTACACGCGACTCGACCGCGCCAGAGATAAAGTGCTCGAGGCGGCAGGCCTCTTCATGCACCTGGTGCCACTGCATTCCCAGCATATCCACCAGGAAACGTTCGGTCAGGCGG
The DNA here is from genome assembly GCF_016587375.1 of Ktedonobacter robiniae. Lineage (GTDB taxonomy): Bacteria > Chloroflexota > Ktedonobacteria > Ktedonobacterales > Ktedonobacteraceae > Ktedonobacter > Ktedonobacter robiniae. The sequence goes on along the minus strand of NZ_BNJG01000001.1, from coordinate 4,166,284 downwards.
TGACGGCGTAGCACGGCCTCCGCCGCCTCATAACCAGCCTCAGTAAGGGTGATATGGCGTTTGCTGTCCATCTCAATGTATCCAGATTTCACCAGGCGTTTTAGCATCTCCGTCACGGTAGGCGCGGAGACCCCAAATTTCTCGGCCAGACGCGCGCCAATCACGAGTTCGCCTTCAACGCTCATGTTATAGATGCTTTCCAGATATTCTTCGACCGTCGCGCTCAGCGCTTCGCCTGCTTTCATCATTCTTGGCCCCGTTTCTCCAAACTTGCTAGCCAGTCATATGCGTAGACATTTTCCCTCACTGTAACATGCAGGGAAAAAGCCGTCAAGAGCGCTATTTCAGCACAGCAGAAGGGTAGGGAGTGTGATGCATGGTGGCAGCTTGCGGCTGCCACCATGCATCACACTCCCTACCCAGGCGAGCGCCGCAGGCGCGAAAAGATATTAAGAGTTGGTATGTGTTTATACAAGAGGAGTTTATAGTAAAGATGTGTTGGAGGCAGAAAGTTGTAAGGGGAGGGGTAGTGCAAGATGAGAAAATACTTTTTGCAGAAGAGAAGGGGCAGAGGGATACTGCCATCGCCGTTGTTGGGTGTCTTGCTCCTCTTCCTGTTTACGGTGAGTTTTCTCCACTTCCAGACCTTCGCAGCCGATCCAGGTGCGGGCAAGGAGTGCAGGTGGTATACGGTCCAGGTGGGAGATAACCTCAATCATATCGCGCAACAATCTGGGGTCTCATTAGCGGATATCGCCCAGGCTAATTACCTGCTGAATATGAACCTGATTCTCTATGGCCAGCAGCTCTGTCTGCCCCAAACGATACAAGAAGCTGGAATATTAGAAGATGGAAGCATACGCTGGTATGCCTACACAGCACTGGAAAGCTCCTCAAAAACACAGGTGGAAGATATGCTGCGCCAGTACGCGAACGACTATGGTCTTCCAGCGGACCTTGTTCTGGCAATTGCCTGGCAGGAAAGCGGCTGGAAACAGCACGTCATCGCCAAGGACGGCGGCATTGGTGTCATGCAACTTATGCCCTATACGGCGAAGGCGCTCAACAGTACCATTAGTACGAGGCGCGACCCCTATAAGCTTGAGGATAACATCCGCCTGGGAACGTATTACCTCTACAAATTGTGGGAGCGCTATGATGGCGACCTGGACAAGGTGGTCAGCGCCTATAACGAAGGCTCCTGGAACCTGGATCACTACGGCATCTTCAATCATACATATGTCAAAAGTGTAAAGGCTCTGATGGAAAAATATGAATGAAGAAAGCGAAAATGCGCGCATATAGCACTTGACAGAACACAAATTTGTTACTATACTTTTTTCATACGCACAAAGAAAGACCGAACGCGATGAACAGGAAAAGTACATAGCCTGTCGACGATGCCAGAGAGTCGGGGATGGTGGAAACCGATATCAGCACAGCTATGGAATGGGCCTGCAAGCTAAAGAGCGAACGTTCTACGCCGATAGAATTAGTAGTACTCTTTCGGAACGTCCCCCGTTATCGAGGACAGGATATGTCACCAGGACAGAGCCAGAAGTAGAGAAAAAGATTGAGCGCTCTGACGAGGCCGTATCCGGCAAAGAGGGATTATTCGCAACCTAGAAAAGCAAGTTAGGCAGCAAAACAACACGATACTGGCGGATAATCTGAACAAGGGTGGTACCACGAAAGCGACACGCTTCTCGTCCCTGTGGGGGATGAGAGGCGTTTTTTGTTTTCTGTAAATACATGTTTTCTTGGGAGATGGAGCAATGACGATTGAGATGAATGCGAAAGCCACTGAGCAGCTAGCGGCGGGAACTGGCAAGCCTCCCGTGAAGAAACGCACCTTTTCGGGTGTGCAACCGACCGGAAATATTCACCTGGGCAACTACCTGGGAGCCATCCGCAACTGGGTCGAGGGGCAGGCACAGTACGAAAACATCTTTTGTATCGTTGACCTGCACGCGATTACCCTGCCCATCGACGCCAGAGAGCTGCACGAGAATACACGCAAGCTGGCGGCGCTCTACCTGGCGGTGGGACTTGACCTGGAACACTGCAAACTGTTTGTCCAGTCGCACGTCCAGGAACACGCCGAGCTGAGCTGGATTCTCAATTGCTTCACTCCTATGGGCTGGTTGAACCGCATGACGCAGTTCAAAACCAAGGCGGCGGATGATCCGGATAGCGTGAGCAACGGCCTGTATAGCTACCCAGTCCTGATGGCCAGCGATATCCTGCTCTACCACGCGCACTATGTCCCCGTTGGTGATGACCAGCGTCAGCACGTCGAGCTGACACGCGATATCGCCCAGCGCTTCAATAGCCTTTACAAGCAGCCAGTCTTTACGCTACCGCAGGCACAGATTCGCGACGTTGCGGCGCGCATTATGTCGCTGAGCGAGCCAACCAAGAAGATGAGCAAGAGCGATCCGGATCCGCAGTCGCGCATCAACCTGCTGGATGATCCCAAGGTCATTAAGAAGAAGATCGGACGCGCGCAGACAGATTCTGAGCGCCTGGTGAAGTTTGATCCCCAGCGCCCCGGCATCACCAGTCTGCTAGGCATCTATCAGGCGATCACGGGCAAAGAGCAGGCGGTGATCGAAGCCGAATTCGAGGGCAAGGGCTATGGAGACTTCAAGGCCACGCTCACCGAGCAGCTCGTTGCCACGCTGGAACCTATTCAGAAACGCTACTACGAATATATCAATGACATGGGTGAACTGGAAAACATCCTTAAGCAAGGAGCGGACGCGGTTCGCCCCAGCGCGCAGGAGACAGTTCGCAACGTCAAAACAGTTGTAGGTCTGGGTTAACACAAAGTGAAAGGGCTTCTGAAGTGATTCACTTCAGAAGCTCCGCCAGAACAGAGAGAAGGATTTTGAGCATGCTATACTCGCCATCGCTCGCCGAAATTCAAAGGCTGTATGACATAGAGACGGGTAGTCAGGATGTCAGCAAGAGCAGACCCATACTGCCCCTCTATTGTGATATCCTGGCCGACATGGAGACCCCTGTTTCCGCGTATTGCAAAACGGCCCAGAATCCCTATAGCTTTCTCCTCGAAAGCGTCACCGGGGGAGAGCAAGTCGCACGCTATTCATTCATCGGCATTGACCCCTACATGGTCATGGTGCACCGCGAAGAGACCGCGACCCTGCTCAAGATGAGCAAGAATGAGCGGGGCGAGGTCAACACACGCCGAGAAGAGGTTCCCTGCCACGATCCCCTGACCCTGATTGAGCAGGAGTTGGGGCAGTACCGACTGGTCTTGCCGCCCGACATGGCGCCCAACGAACTGCCCAAATTCTTTGGTGGCAGCGTCGGCTACCTCTCCTATGAGGCGGTCTCGCGCTTTGAACGCGTGCCCGTACCCGTGAAAAACACGCTCGATCTGCCGCTGTCGGTGATTGTTTTTACGGAGACAGTGCTGGTCTTTGACCATGTCAAGCAGCGCGTGCGCGTGATCACGCACCTGCACCTGGATGCGCCAGACCTACAAGCCGAATGCCAGCGGGCCAGTGCCATCCTTGAGGATGTGCAGCAGCGCCTGCGCCAGCCGGTACGCGTTCCCCTGCCAGAGCCGGAGCAGTTGGAACAGAAATCCGAGCCCTGGGCCTCCAATCGCACGCAGGAGGAGTACGAGGAGATGGTACGCCGCTCGATTGAATATATCAAAGCCGGCGACGCCTTCCAGATTGTCCCTTCGCAACGCTTCAGCCGCCGCATCACGGCTGACCCCTTTACGGTCTACCGGGCGCTACGAGCCATCAATCCCTCACCCTATATGTTCTACCTCGACCTGCAAGACTTCTATGTGGTGGGGGCATCGCCAGAGCTACTGGTGCGCTACGAAGACGAGGAGGTCACGATTCGACCTATCGCGGGCACACGACCGCGAGGCGGAGACTACCTCAGTGATCAGCAACTGGCCGACGAGCTACGCCAGGACCCTAAGGAGCAAGCGGAGCACATCATGCTGGTAGACCTGGGGCGCAACGATGTGGGACGCGTGAGCGAGCCTGGCAGCGTCAAGGTCGATGAATTCCTGACCATTGAGCGCTATTCACATGTCATGCACCTGGTCTCGAACGTCACAGGCAAGCTGAGAGAGAATGTCTCGCCATTTGAGGCCCTGCGCGCGGGCTTCCCGGCGGGAACGGTGTCGGGCGCGCCCAAGATTCGCGCCATGGAGATTATCAGCGAGCTGGAGGGCGACCAGCGCGGACTTTATGCGGGAGCGGTTGGCTACTTTAGCCATAACGGGAACCAGGAGACGGCCATAGCCCTGCGCACCATGGTAATCAAAGATAGTGTGGCCTATGTGCAGGCCGGTGGTGGCGTCGTCGCCGACTCGGACCCAACCAAGGAATACCAGGAGAGTGTCAACAAGGCTCGCGCCCAGATGCGCGCCGTAGACGAGGCCGAGAACATTACGCGCGAATATCTCCAGGCGCATGCTGCCACGGTCGCGCTACCCAGCGGGAAGGACCAATAAGATGTTGCTGCTCATCGATAACTACGACAGCTTTACCTATAACCTCTACCAGTACCTGGCAGAGCTAGGCGCGGAGGTCCTCGTCAAGCGCAATGACCAGATCACGCTTGATGAGATTGAGGAGCTCCATCCGGAGCGCATCGTCATCTCGCCGGGGCCCTGCACGCCAAATGAGGCGGGCATCTCGTGCCAGGTGATCGAGCGCTTTGGTGCGCGCACACCGCTACTGGGCGTCTGCCTGGGACACCAGGCCATTGGACAGGTGTATGGCGGACGCGTTATTCGCGCGCCAGAGCCGGTGCATGGGAAGACGGCCCTCATCTATCACGATAACCAGGGCGTCTTTCAAGAACTGCCAAAACCCTTTGAGGCCACGCGCTACCATAGCCTCATCGTCGAGCGTGAAACCCTGCCAGAGGCGCTGGAGATCACGGCCCAGACGGAGGACGGCCTGATTATGGGATTGCGCCACCGCGAGTATCCCGTGGAGGGCGTCCAGTTTCACCCCGAATCTATCATCACAACAGCAGGAAAAGAGTTGTTACGCAATTTTTTAACCCGGTAAGGACGCCTGGGGCACGAGGCCGACAGGCAGAAAACGAGGAGAGAGCGAGCAATGATACGAGAGGCAATCGGGCATATCGCCAGCGGCGGTACCCTGAACGAAGACGAAGCCGCCGAAGTCATGGAAGAACTGATGACGGGAGTCGCCACGCCCTCCCAGATGGGCGCGTTCCTGGCCGTATTGCGTATACGCCCCGGTGGCGAGACCATTGAAGAGATCGCGGGCATGGCGCGCGTCATGCGCGATAAGGCCGTCCAGGTCCATCTCGATGAGCAGAGCCAGGCCCGAGCACTCGACACCTGTGGCACGGGTGGCGACCAGGCGGGAACCTTTAATGTCTCCACGGGCACGGGTCTTATCGCCGCCGCGGCGGGAGCAAAGGTCGCCAAGCACGGTAACCGCTCGGCCACCAGCCATTGTGGGAGCGCGGACGTGCTGGAGGCTATGGGCATGAAGATTGATCTGGGGCCGCGAGAGATCGCGCGCTGCGTCGACGAGGTCGGATTCGGCTTTATGTTCTCACCAGCCTATCACCCGGCCATGAAATATATTGGTCCCACCCGGCGCGAGGTTGGCATTCGCACCATCTTCAACATCCTTGGCCCGCTCACCAATCCGGCGCACACCAGCTACCAGGTCCTGGGCGTTCCCGACCGTAGCGTGATGCGCAAGATGGGCGAGGTTCTGTTGCGCCTGGGCTGCCAGCATGCTCTCATCGTGCATGGGGCCGATGGCCTGGACGAATGCTCGCTGAGCGCGCCAACCTATGTCTGCGAGGTGCGCCAGGGCGCGGAAACGCGCGAATACAGCATCACACCGGAGGATTTTGGCCTACCCCTGATCAGCGACCGCGCCGCCTTTAAGGGAGGAAACGCGCCCGAGAGCGCCGAGATGCTACGCACGCTCCTCAGCGACTATAGCGACAACCCGAAGACGCATATGCTCTGCCTGAACGCGGGGGCGGCGCTCTATGCCAATGACCTTGTGCCTTCGATCCATGAAGGCATCAAACTTGCCCAGTCCACATTACGCGAAGGTAAAGCCAGGCGCACCCTCGCCGATGTTATAGAGTGTACGCAATCAATCGCCAGGTGAAATTATGTTTCTTGATCGCATCGTCACACAAACGCGTCTCGACCTCGAAGCGCGTAAACAAGAGGTACCACTAGAGGAGCTACAACGACAGGCCAGGGCACAGGAGCCGCCACGCGACTTCGCGAGGGCTTTCGAGCCACGCTCAGAGGTGCACCTGATCGCGGAGGTGAAGCGCGCCTCGCCCTCGAAGGGCATGCTCATCCGTGATTTTACGGATGCCACTCCCGTAGCGCTGGCTCGAACCTATGAAGCCAATGGGGCTGAGGTCATCTCAGTCCTTACCGAGCCGCATTTCTTCCTGGGTTCGCCTGCGTATTTACAAGCCATCAAACAGGCCGTGAAGATCCCGGTGTTGCGCAAAGATTTTATCGTCGATGACTACCAGGTGTACGAGGCACGCGCCTGGGGCGCGGACGCCATCCTGCTTATCTGCGCGCTGCTAGATGATACTCAGCTACGCCACCTGCTAGGGCTGGCGCGCTCCCTGCACATGGAGTGCCTGGTCGAGGCACACAGCGAGGAAGAGGTGCGGCGCGCCGTCGAGGCAGGGGCGCTGGTTATTGGCGTCAATAGCCGCGACCTGGTGACCTTTAAAATGCACCCGGATCTCATTCGCGATATGCGCCAACAGATTCCCGCCGACCGCATTGTTATCGCCGAGAGCGGTATTCATAACGAGGGGGACGCCCGGCGCCTGGCGCGCTACGATGTCCAGGGCATGCTCGTTGGCGAATCCCTGGTCGTCTCAAAAAATATATCAGGACAGATCCAGAGTCTTCTGCGAGGGGCAAACGCGAACACACAGGTCAAGATCTGTGGCCTACGCCAGGCGGAGCATATTACCACGGCCATTGAGGCAGGCGCGGACCTGCTCGGCTTCATCTTTCATGAGCCAAGCCACCGTTATATTGAGCCTGCGCATGTACGCGAGATCGTAGCGAGCAGCAGCTATGCTCAGCGCCTGGAGAAGGGGCAACGCGTGCCCGACCTCGTTGGGGTCTTCGTCAATAAGGAGGCCAGCTTTATCAACGACGTTGTGGAGGAGGCTGGCTTGCAATATGTACAGCTTCATGGGAATGAGACAGCCGAGTTCTGCCAGCGTATCAAGAGACCCGTCATCAAAGCCTTGAGCCTGCGTACGGAGGACGACCTGGCGAGGTTGCAGGATTATCGCGAGGTTTCGTGGCGGCTCCTGCTGGACACGCCAACACCACAGTGGGGTGGAACAGGCGAGGTCTCTGACTGGCAACTGGCCCGCCAGGCAGCACAGGGGCAACGCATCTTCCTGGCGGGCGGTTTGACACCTGAGAACGTCAGCGAGGCCATCACACAGGTTCAGCCCTGGGGCGTCGATGTCAGCAGCGGCGTTGAAAGCGAGAAACAGAAAGATCCTGAGAAGATTCTGCGCTTCCTGAGCCAGGTACGCACCAGCCAGGGCTAAGCACGTAATTCTGGAACGACTAGAAAGAGATAATACGCATGCAAGCACAAGAGGAAAAGACGCCACAGTATCAGCACCAGCGCTATCCTGATCAGCGGGGACGCTTTGGCGAGTATGGCGGCCAGTTTATCCCTGAGAGCCTCTCCACGGCCTTTGCCGAGCTGCAAGCAGCCTATGAGGAGGCACGCAAAGATCCAGCCTTTCAAGCCGAGCTAGAGACGTACCTGCGGCACTATGTGGGCCGTCCCACCCCACTCTACTACGTCCCCCGCTTCTCAAAGCTCGTTGCACCAGATGTCAAGGTCTATCTCAAGCGCGAGGACCTGGCGCATACGGGCGCACATAAGATCAACAACGCCCTGGGGCAGGCACTCCTGGCGAAGCGCATGGGCAAGCAGCGTATTATCGCAGAGACGGGCGCGGGCCAGCACGGCGTCGCCACGGCCACGGTCTGCGCCATGCTGGGGCTAGAATGCATCATCTACATGGGGTCCGTCGATATCGAGCGCCAATCGCTCAACGTCTTTCGCATGAAGCTCCTGGGGGCCGAGGTACGCTCAGCCGATACTGGCTCGCGCACACTGAAAGACGCCATTAATGAAGCTTTCCGCGATTGGGTAGCCAATGCCGAGAGCACCTTCTACCTCTTTGGGACCGCCGCAGGTCCCCATCCCTATCCTCTCATCGTGCGCGACTTCCAATCTGTCATCGGTACCGAGGCGCGCGAGCAGATTCAAGATTTTGAGGGACGGCTCCCCGATATGATCCTGGCCTGTGTGGGAGGCGGCAGCAACGCCATAGGCATCTTCTACCCCTTCGCCGATGCCAGCGAGGTCAAGCTAATCGGCGTGGAGGCCGGTGGGCGCAGCATGGAGCAGGGAGAACACGCGGCCACACTCGTCGCGGGAACGCCGGGTGTGCTACATGGAGCCATGAGCTACCTACTCCAGAATGAGGATGGGCAGGTCTTTGACACACACAGCATCTCGGCGGGCCTGGACTATCCCGGCGTCGGGCCAGAGCATAGCTATATGAAAGACAGCGGGCGTGCCACTTATGGAGCCGCCAGCGACGCCACCGCCCTGCGCGGCCTGCAAGAACTGAGCCGGACCGAGGGTATCATCCCAGCGCTGGAGTCATCGCACGCGCTTGGCTACTTGATAGAGATGGGACAGCGCGGCGAGATCGCCCCAGGCTCACTGATCCTCGTCAATCTCTCTGGGCGCGGAGACAAGGATATGATCACCGTCGCGAAGGCACTGAACGTAAGCCTGTAGAAACAGAAGGGAAAAGGGAGACATGATGTCATTTGGCTACAGCGCGGATCTACTAGCGCGCTATCCCCAGGTAGTTGGGGGCGTGATTCTGGCACACGGGTTGCGCAACGGCCCCACACCTGAAAAGCTGCGTGATGCCTATCTCAACGAGCAGCAGGCGGTCATCCAACGCATTGGCAAGACTCCGCTCAGCCAGTTGCCATCCCTGGCGGCCTGGCGCACGGCTTTTCGTGGCTTTGGCGTCGAGCCTACGCAGTACCGGAGCGCCGCCGAGGCCCTGCTGCGCCGCCTGACCAAGAAGGGAGATATTCCCTGCATCAATACGATGGTGGATATCGGCAACCTGGTCAGCATCCGCTATGGCCTGCCGGTCGCGGTCTTTGATATTCAGTCTATCACCGGCAAGGTCACGGTCCACTTCGCGGATGGCAGCGAGCGCTACGTCCTGCTGGGCGCAGACGAAGTCGAGCATCCGGAGGTAGACGAGGTCGTATTCTCGGATGAGCAGGGCCTGGTCATCGCGAGACGCTGGTGCTGGCGCCAGAGCGAGCCAAGCGCAGCCCAGGAGAGCACGACCAGCGCCATCATTACTATTGAGGCGCATCATGCCGAGGGGCGAGCAGACATTGAGCAGGCTCTGGCAGAGCTTCAGGAGCTACTACGCACTTACGCGGCAGGAGACGAAACACGGCTCACCGCAACTATCCTGGACGCCAGCCACCCCAGGATAACGGACGAAGCAAACGAGGAGTGATTTATGGAGAGACGACAGGAAACCATCGCGTCGCCAGCGGCGCGCATCACGCACGCCTTTGAGCGCGCCAAAGAGGAGGGGCGGGGCGTACTAATCCCCTACTTTATGTGTGGTTATCCCAATGAAGAGCAGAGCGTGCACGTTATCCAGGCGGCCATAGAGGGAGGTGCAGACATCATTGAGCTAGGATTGCCCTTCAGCGATCCCTTGGCCGATGGCGCGACCATCCAGCACGCAGGGCACGTCGCCCTCGAACGCGGGATGTCGATTCGCGGCTGCATGCGCATCGCGGAACGCATCTCCGCTCAAAGCGAGACGCCGCTTGTCTTTATGGGCTACTACAACCCGATTCTGGCCTATGGGCTGGAGCGCTTCTGCGCCGAGGCGCGCCAGCATGGGGTTTGTGGTATTATCGTACCAGACCTCCCCCCAGACGAAGCAGAACCGTTGCGTGAGGCAGCCACTCGCCATGGTCTCGCCCTTATCTTCCTCATCCCGCCAACCATCAAGGATGAGCGCATGGAGCGGGTCGTCGAACTGGTCGCGCAGGGACCGGGCGGATTTGTCTACTGCGTCTCTTTAAGTGGAGTCACCGGCGCACGCACCGAGCTACCAGCGCATCTGCAGAGCTTTATCGCGCGCATCCGGCGCTATACCGAAGCAAAGCAGGTACCTATCGCGGTCGGCTTTGGCCTCTCGACTCCTGAGCATATCGCGCAGATCAGTCGCTTAGCCGATGGAGCGGTCGTTGGTAGCGCGTTGGTCAACCTGATCGACCGCACTAGCGAAGAGGAACAACCTGGGGCAGTCAAAGGCTATATCCAGAGTCTGCACCAGGGAACCAGGAGTAATCAGTAAGATCTTATTCCGAAACCCAACCCCCAGTCGGGCGCGCGCTCAGGGATTTCGGAGAAGAAGTAAAGGATATTTGCCTAGAGGAACTGGGCAAAATAGGAAAGAGGAAAAGGGAGGGAATGTGGTTGTGGGCGTGGTATAGCCTACAACAGTAGCATCGCGGGCTGGAAGAACCTTGCCTTCATCCCTTACAATGGAGACACTTTCGTTCTTGCTTACCAGTGCTTCTGGTCGAGAAGGGCGAGTATTTAACCGGTAAAGGGGTGAAAGCATAGTGATCTACTGTCGAGGAATACGTGGCGCAACAACGGTCAAGAACAACACCGAGGAAGAGATCTGTAGGGCAACCAAAGAGCTGTTGGAGCATCTCGTCAGCGAGAATGAGCTTCAGCTTGGAGATATCGCCAGCGCGCTCTTCACGCTGACCGAGGATCTTGATGCCTGCTTTCCCGCGAAAGCGGCACGCGAGATCGGTTGGACCGAGGTACCGCTGATGTGCGCACGCGAGATTCCCGTGCCTGAGAGCCTGGGAATGTGCATCCGCGTCCTGCTGCATGTCAACAGCACGCGCAGCAACGCCGAGATGCGTCACGTGTATTTGCACGAAGCTATCCGCCTGCGCCCAAGCTACGGTCTACACAAATAGGGCGTGTAGGCTGGATAGAGGTCCAGGCAGGCTCAAGTTATTGTTATTCATCACCGACAGGAAAAAGCAGGTTGGTGACAAAAACCTTATTCCGAAACCCAACCCCATTCGGGGGCAAGCACGCTCAGGGTTTTCGGAGAAGAAGTAAGTTGTATCGACCCGGCAATTATGACAAGGTGGTCACGGTGGCCGGAGCGCGAGCGCTGTTTGCTCGTACTCAATTGTTTGCGAGAAGAAGGAGAAGGACTCATGATTGTCGTTATGAAGGCGCATAGTAATAACGAAGAGATACAGCACGTATTGAAATTTTTGCAGAACCATGGACTTTCGGGACACCTCTCACAGGGCGTCGAGCGCACCGTTATTGGTGTGCTGGGGCAAACCAGCAACGCGGGCCTGCCCAGTGGCATCGGCGGCATCACTCCGGGCCTGGAAGACTCTCTCGAGGGCCTGCCCGGCGTAGACAACGTTCTACGCGTCTCCAAGCCATACAAGCTTGCCAGTCGCGAGTTTCACCCTGAGAATACTACGGTCGAGGTACCCGCGGCCTGTGTCGACGGTGGCAGCGTCACAATTGGCGGCAAAGACGTCGTCATGATGGCGGGTCCCTGCACCGTTGAGACGGAGACACAGTTGATGACCGCCGCCGAGGCCGTGCGCAAGGCTGGAGCCGTCATCCTGCGTGGTGGTGCTTTCAAGCCCTCAACCTCCCCCTACGGCTTCCGTGGCCTGGGTGAGAAGGGCCTCCAGTTGCTAGCGAAGGCGCGCGACGAGTTCGGCATGGCCGTGATTACCGAGGTCATGACCCCATCCGATGTAGCCATGGTCTGCGAGTACGCTGACATTCTCCAGATCGGCACACGTAACATGCAGAACTACATGCTCCTGGACGAGATTGGGCGCACCAACAAGCCCGTCGTACTGAAGCGTGGCATGTCGGCGACCATCGAAGAGTGGCTGCTGGCGGCTGAATACGTGCTCTCACAGGGCAATAAAAACGTTATCCTCTGTGAGCGCGGCATCCGTACCTTCGAGAAGGCGACCCGCAACACGATGGACATCAGCGCCATCCCCGTCGCGAAGACGCTCTCGCACCTGCCGATCATCTCAGATCCCAGCCAGGGCACAGGTCACCGTCACCTGGTGGGGCCGATGACGCTGGCTTCTATCGCCGCGGGAACCGACGCCCTCTTGATCGAGGTACACCCCAATCCCGACGAGGCGCTGAAGGACGGCGCACAGTCGTTGACCATTCAGCAGTTCAACGAACTGATGCCACAGGCGCAGGCAGTGGCGCACGCCATCGGTCGCGACTTCATTACACGCTAGGCGCGACAAAAGCTCCAGGGCTGCATGAGACGGGTTCTCATCTTGAGGACCTGACTCACACAGCCCCTGGAAAAATGCAGAATATCTGGTATACTGGAAGAAGAAAGTAGACACATTCCGTGTTCTCTCGGTAACTGGCGCGTACGTGGATTACCACGGGGAAGCCTGGAGAACAAGTTTAAATTATGTATCAGCCGCTCGCCTGGGCTGGGCACCATCAATCTGGTGCCTTTTTTGTTTGCTGAAACGAGGGAGAGATACACATGCTCAAAGAGAAAGTTGCCCTACACCTGGCAGGTCCCACGCCTGTTCCCCCGCAGGTTGCCGCCGCCATGACCATGCCCATGATCAATCACCGCAGCGAAAAGTTTAGCGTGCTGGCAAAAGACGTTGCCAGTAAGCTCCAGGCGCTTTTCCGCACGCAGGAGCAGGTCTACGTCCTGGCAAGCTCGGGTAGTAGTGGCTGGGAGACCGCGATGGTCAACTTTGTGCCCGCAGGCGCCAAGGTGCTCAACGTCGTGATTGGCGATTTTGGTGAGCGCTGGTCCAAGGCCAACGCCGAGTTGGGCTATGCCGTCGAGCACCTGGATTACGAGCCGGGAACTGCCGCCAAGCCAGCCGAGGTTGCCGAGGTGCTCAACAAGCACCAGGGCAGCATCAAAGCCGTCTGCCTGCAACATAATGAGACCAGTACCGGCGTCTTTAATCCCGTGAAAGAGATCGCCGCCGAGGCCGCAAAACATGGCGCGCTCGTCCTCGTCGATGGCGTCTCCAGCGTGGGCGCACTTCCACTGCACATGGATGAGTGGGGCGTAGACGTCGCCTTCACCGGCTCACAGAAAACCCTGATGTGCCCTCCCGGTATGATGATCATCGCCGCGAGCAAGCGAGCATGGGCCCAGGCGGAAGAGGCGCATACGCCCAAGTTCTACTTCAGCCTGAAGGAATACCGCAAGAGCTACGACAAGGGTCAGACCCCACAAACGCCCCCCATCTCGCTCTACTATGGCCTGCAAGCCGCGCTGAACATGCTGGCAGAAGAGGGCTGGGAGCAGGTACAGGAGCGCCATCACCTCATGGGTGAGATGTGCCGCGCAGGCATCAAGGCCGCTGGACTTGACCTGTTGTGCACAGAAGAGCAGTTTGCCTCCGATACCCTGACCGCCGTCATGGTACCAGAGAGCGTCGAGGCCACGGCCTTCCTCAAGGTTGCGCGCGACACCTTCGGCGTCATCTATGCCGCGGGCCAGGGCAAAACTCTGAAAGAGCGCATCTTCCGTATCGGGCACATGGGCTATATGACCCCCAATGATGTCCTGGTCGCGCTAAGCGCTGTTGAGAACAGCCTGGCTTATCTCGGTTATAACATCCAGCCGGGCAAGGCGATTGCCGCCGCCCAAGCCGTATGGCTCAAAGCCGTACGCCAGGGATAAGAAGAGTAGGAAAAGACAGCGGGTGCGCTCGAAAGCGCACCCGCTGTCTTTCTCCTTATGGCTACTCGTTAAGCGAGAGTTTATAGTAAGCCATTTGTGTGGGGGCCTCTTCGACGCCGACCATAATAGAGGAGAGATTAGAGGTGTTAAAAGCCCGAAGTTCACGGCAGAGTTCGTTGCAAATATACTCGGCCAGGCGCTCGGCGGTCGAATTATCGATGGGTAGCTCCGCCACGTCGGCGCGTGGGAAGATATAGCGCTTGCCAGCGAAATGCACCTCCCACTCATCTTCAGTGGAGGCCAATTGCAGATGCGGATTGTGGAGGGGCAGCAAGAAGCGGTGATCAAGGCGCTTGCAGATCTCCTTAGTCAAGCGTTTAAGTACAGTAAAATCAAAGACCAGCATATCCTCGCCCAACGTCCCCTCAACCTCGACCAGGACGCCATAATTATGGCCATGCAAGCGCTCACACTTGCCACCATAGGTGATAAAGTGGGCCGAGCTGAAATTGAGATAGCCGCCCTCGATCTTTACCTTGCGCGCAATCCGCTCACCGGACATGATAGGACCCCCTACTTCTTTCTACGACATCTTGTGTTCACGTCAATGACGTCTTGTTGCCTTCAGCATATCATTAGAGGACTTTGTATACAAGAGCCCGGCTCTAACCTGGAGGATTCTTTCTTGCCACCCACCCCCCTTTACCCATGAGCTTCGCGGGCGAGAAACACGCGTTCTTGAAGGCATTGGCGTTTCTATGACTATACTATAGCCAGCAGGGAATTACCTGCTCGCATTTAAAGGAGAAAAGAAATGACAGTAGCAGAAACATTCCAGGCCTTACAATCGCGCTTCAAGCCGGAAGGGGCAGCGGGACTCAACAAGACCTTTCAGTTTAATATTACTGGTGAGCAGGCCGGGTCGTACGCGGCGAAAATTGAGAACCAGACCTGCCAGTTGATTGAGGGCGGTGTCGAGAAGCCAGACGTGGTTTTCACTATTAAGGATACGGATTGGCTGGACATCGCAGGAGGGAAGTTGGACGCGATGAACGCCTTTATGACAGGCAAAGTCAAGATGGCTGGCGACATGATGCTGGCGATGCGCCTTCAGGGCCTATTTGACCTGGGTCGCTAAGATTTTTATTCCGAAACCCAACGTCGCTCTCGCGACTAGCGCTTCACCCCATTCGGGGATAAACGCCAGGGTTTCGGATCAGTAGTAAGCGCTCTCTTCTCTACTGGGATGCGGAGATGAGCGAAATACTATCCCAAAGGCTAAGTTCTCCGCATTCTCTAGCGTTCCCTATTTTTGACTATTTGCAGAATTCCCAAGCTTGAACTACTATAAGCTCCTATGTTATACTCATTGTAACTAAGAATGTCTTTTGCCAGGCACTTTTTAACTCACGGCTGTACCCGTAGAAAGGCGTCCGACAATGGTCCTTAGGAGTAGCGATCTACATCGTAACCTACAGCATCTCAATGGCATGATGACAACTCACGAGGCGGCGAAACACCTCGATCTGAGCTATTGGCACTTTATGCACCTGGTTGAGGCAGGACGCATACCAGGAGTACGTGTCGTCGACCGATGGCTCTTCTCTCCGGACGACCTGAATGATTATCGACGTAGTCGTTATGGTCAATTGGAAGATATGGCTCGCCTGGCTCTTGATCACCCGGCCATAGGTCTGACTGAGAAGCAAGCAATAATATGCCAGTACATCGTTGCTAATGAACGCCCCTCTGAGATAGCGCGAAAACTCCAGCAGTCCCGCCAGGCCGTCCATTCACAGATATCGTTAATCCGCGAAAAAGTCACCCGTGTCCAAACCGCTGCCGATGTTCCTCTCAAGCCCCAACGCAGAACTCGTAACCGATCCCATTCCTCACCCCTCACGGCAAGCCTATGAATTAAGCACGCCCAAACGCTTCTTCCATATACCCATAGAAAAACACTGCACCTGCATACACTTGTCCAGGACAAAGGCTCAATACATAGACCAGGACAAGCGAGAGAGGCACACAATCCCAGGTTAACAGGGCCGGGGAGCGACTCAAACTGGATAATATTCAGGATAGCTTGAAGGCAGGTAGTAGCGCTGGCTCAATGGCTGGAGCGAGCGTGGGGTTGTTGTCCGCGAGCGCGCGTAAGAGGCCGAAGCAGCCAGTGATCATCATATCCCCGTGAGGCGTACAGGCATAGGGCTTGAGTTCAGAGCCATCCAGCAGCGCCCTGCGCGGTCCCGTCACCGAGAGAAAAGGTAATTTTCCACCTGGCTGAGTGCTTGTCTCATGCAAGCGTTTGATAATCAAGGCCCCATGGCCGCTATCCGCAAAGACCTCTTCATTAGTCAATGTACCCTGGGCCAGTTTACGGAGCAGTTCTTCCAGGCGTGCGCGATCAATCTCCCCCGTGTGGTGCTCAAAAATGCCCATGATCTCGCCATCGCGCAGGTGAAAGGCCAGGGTATGAAAATTGCCGATATTGCAGAGAATAGACTCACGCTGCTCACGCACCCTGGCATCCTCAAGCGAACCCAGCGCCGCCGCCGAGCCGGTATCCATCAAGAGCAGAGGCGCATCCAGGCGTGATCCGCTCAGACTTAAATAGCGCCGGGCGCTCTGCGCCACCGCATGGAGGCGCGTGAGTGAGGGGGGAATATCCTGGGCCAGGTAGGCAAAGGCGCTGGGTGAGGGGCGACGCCGGACCGTCTCTGTAATAAAGTCAAAACGGAAACGCCGGTCGCTATATCCAGGAGGCGCGGCCCCGTGATCAAAGGCTGCCAGGGCAATGGCATCGACGGTGGGGTCGACATCAAAGGCTGTAAAAGCCGTCAGAATAGCCTGAGCATTGAAGTCCTGCATCTCGATATGGACGGTATCATTTTGCGCGGCGCGACGCTCGGCCTCTTGATCATCAATGATCTCAAAACCCATGCGCTCGACGCCTGCCAGGTCATCATCAAAGGTGCGAGCAGCGTCAGGCGTGACAGCTACGGCGTAGCCTGCCAGCGCATGATCGCGGGCAGCCCAGTGACAGGGACCGCCACCCATTGTAACACCCGTTAAGAGCAGGCGTTTTCCTACTTTTGTTGCCTGCTTGATGCGTTCAGCGATAATGACAGTGGGCGAGGGCATAACCAGCTTGAAGCAGTTCTCCATCTCTTTGCCACTCTCAAACAAAAGGATATCCTGGGTTCCGGTCCCAACATCAACGGCCAGGATGCGTGTGGATGGCTGCATAGGGTATATTCTCCTTGCGTAAACTTAATAGTGCATCAATTTGGAGTATATCACCAGGACGAGGGCTTTTCTGTATAGCGGCGAGAGGAAGCCAAGCTAGCCTGGACCATATAATTTGTTTATGGAAAGAGAGAGTTACATTCGCCCAACGCCATAGCAGCAATCCATGGGAACTTTTCTCCTGCCAATAACGTCATTACGACGAACGCAAAGAGTTCATAGATAACAACAACGACTTAACCAAGCTTGTCTACCTGCAATAATCTGACCCTGGAGAGGTGCAATTTATGTCAGTTCATCACATCAATACCCCTGGACATCGTTCCTTTTTACCAGGGAGGCGCGTATTATGGATAGGAGGCACGACCATAGCGCTCCTTCTAGTTATTATCGTTGCATCCATGAGTATAGGGAGAATAACAGCGATGTCGGCATTTGATACTACCTCCAAGGGGCAAGGCTCAGGCGCCGCGACTGGTGGCTCCCTGGCCACCATTACCAATTCTGGCTCGACCAATACCCCCGGCTATACGCTGGTGATTCATAGCGATGGCAGTGGCAGCCTGAGTTATACGCAGAAAGGCAAAACACACTTCGGCACCTACCAGGATAAGACCTTTCCTGCTGGCACCTTCGCCATCCAGCAACTTCATACCGCCTTGCAGGCGGTAGGCGATGTGAGCAAGATTCCCCACCACGGTTGCTTGAAATCAGCCTCCTTCGGCACCTCGACCACGATTACCTACCAGGGCAAGACCAGCAGCGACCTCACCTGCCTGGGCAGCCAGGATGCCCGCTCACACCTGGACCTCAAAGACATGGTGCAGCAAATGCTAGCAAAGATTAAGTAGTTATATATAAGTTACGAATGAGAAAAGGGTGTGGTGGTGGTTGCAGATCGCAACCACCACCACACCCTTTTCTCCTATTAGAGATCAATACATCTATTTGGCCATTGTCAATCGTATATCTCTAAAAGAGACAGAAGAGATTGCGACGAAAGGATTCTTATGGCTATAGATTCGCAGCCCACGACCCTCAACCGCTCGACGGATGGCTACCTGCCCATTGAAGACTATGCCGTCATTGGCGACCTGCACACCGTGGCCCTGGTTGGCAAGAATGGTTCGATTGACTGGTGTTGCCTCCCTCGCTTCGACTCTCCCAGCATATTTGGCGCGTTGCTTGATACCCAGAAAGGCGGTCGCTTCCGCATCGCCCCCATCGAGACCCCTAACATGGGGCATAAGCAGATCTACCTGCCCGAGACCAACATCTTGATTACACGCTTTCTAACCATTGATGGCGTTGCTGAGATTACGGATTTTATGCCCATCAAACGCGGCAAACGCTCGCATCGCCAGCATCATATCGTGCGTTCGGTCTCCGTGGTACGCGGCTCGCTTTCATTTGACATGATCTGTCAGCCAGCCTTCAATTATGCTCGCGACGCCCATACATTGACATTTGCCGATGATAGGGAAGGCGTCATTTTTCATAGTCAGAGCATGTGCCTGGGGCTCGTATCCTCCGTTTCCTTGCAAGCAAACGATGGGGGTGGTGTAGAAGCACACTTTACATTGCACCAGGGACAATCCGCACGCTTCATTCTTGAAAGCACCAATTGCGATGAGATCGCGCCCCAGGATCATTCGGAGGCGCACTATCGCGCCGAGTTCAACGAGACCATGGCCTACTGGCAGAACTGGCTCGCCCAATGTCAGTATCAAGGGCGCTGGCGCGAGATGGTGCAACGCTCAGCCCTTGTCCTGAAGTTGCTCACCTATGCTCCGACCGGGGCCATTGTCGCGGCCCCAACCACCAGCCTTCCCGAGACTCTGGGAGGCACACGCAACTGGGACTATCGCTATACCTGGCTACGCGATGCCGCCTTCAGCCTCTATAGCTTGCTCACGCTGGGCTTCACTCAGGAGGCTGAGGCCTTCATGGGCTGGCTCGACACACGCTGTCATGAACTCAAAAATAACGAGATGATGCTGCAACCGATGTATAACATCGATGGCAGACACGACCTGACCGAGCTTACCCTGGACCATCTCGAAGGCTACAAGAAGAGCAGCCCGGTACGCATTGGGAATGGAGCCTACTCGCAGGTACAACTCGACATCTATGGCGAACTGATGGATGCCATCTACATTTATAATCAATACGCCTCAATCTCCTACGATCTATGGGAAAATTTGTGCCGTTTACTCAATTGGCTAAAGGATAACTGGCAAAAGCCCGATGAAGGAATATGGGAGGTACGTGGTGGTCCCAAGCCCTTTGTGCATTCACGCCTGATGAGCTGGGTCGCCTTTGATCGTGGCCTACGCCTGGCTCGCCATCGGGGTTTACCTGCGCCCGTCGATAGCTGGACACGCACAAGCGCCCAGATCTATCAAGAGATCATGAGCAAGGGATGGAATGAAAAAATTGGTAGCTTTGTTCAATACTATGGGAGTGATGCAGTAGACGCAAGCTCGCTCCTTATGGTCTTGACAAAGTTCGCGGGTCCGACTGATCCGCGCATCTTGAGCACGATTCAACGCATCCAGCGCGATTTGAGCAGTGACTCCCTGGTTCACCGCTATCATCCAAAGAAGGCCGCGCCTGATGGCCTGGGCAGCGCTGAGGGAACGTTTAGCCCATGTAGCTTCTGGATGGCGGAGACACTGGCACGGGCAGGTCGCGTCCAGGAAGCACGCCTGATGCTGGAGAAGATGTTGAGCTATGCAAACCATGTGGGACTCTACGCAGAAGAAATTGGTCCTACAGGTGAGGCGTTGGGAAACTTCCCCCAGGCCTTTACGCATCTTTCACTGATCACAGCTTGCTACAGCGTTGACCAGGCATTAAATAGAACGCATCCCGCGCAGTCACGCACGTTTTTCTAGACCTATTCACTCCTGCGGCGCTCAAGAAGTGAAGTAGTGTATATGGAGGCGGTTCCGGGTACCGACCGGAACCGCCTCCATATACACTACCCATTAATTCATGCTTGCCTTGACGAAGGTGTGCGGAGTCGTTACAATGTAGCTTGGAATTGTCGGTCCATTTACTTGCTTGCTTTATCCACCGGGCGCCGTGGACGTCCGGTTTTCTTATGCCCCCTGAGGAGTTTACGCTATTACCATGCAAATTTCTGACGCTATCGATACCGAGACAACTATGGCAACCCCTGAAAAGACCCCAAATCAGCTAAAAGAACGAACCGACATCCGCAATGTAGCAATCATCGCTCACGTCGACCACGGCAAAACAACGCTTGTCGATGGCTTGCTCAAGCAGAGCCGCATCTTTCGCGAGAATCAGCAGGTCGGCGAACTGATTATGGACTCAAACGACCAGGAGCGCGAGCGTGGCATTACCATCCTGGCGAAGAATACCGCTGTAAGCTATCACGGTACCAAGATCAATATCATCGATACACCTGGACACGCCGACTTCGGTGGTGAGGTTGAGCGCGTACTGAACATGGCCGACGGTTGTATCCTGCTCGTTGACGCTGCTGAGGGTCCCATGCCCCAGACACGCTTCGTGCTGCAAAGAGCGCTAGAGCTTAACTTGAAGCCCATCGTAGTTATCAATAAAATCGACCGCAAAGACGCGCGTATCGACCAGGTTGTGGAATGGACGCAGGACCTCTTCCTGGAGTTAGCCAAGTCCGATGAGCAGCTCGACTTCCCAGTGCTCTATGCGATTGGGCGCGAAGGCGTCGCCATGCGCAATCCCGATGATGAGCGCGTCAGTCTTGAGCCACTCTTCGAGACCATCATCAATACCATTCCAGCACCGAAGGTCGACATGGATTCGCCCTTCCAGATGCTGGTCACGGCCCTGGACTATGACGATTACAAGGGCAAGTACGCCATTGGACGTATCACACGTGGGCGTATTACTCCCAACAGTAGTGTGGCCCGCATTACACGCGATGGCGATGTGAGCCGCCAGAAGGTGAACCTGGTCTTTACCAACCGCGGCCTACAGCGCATTGAGATCGACGAGGCCCAGGCGGGCGATATCATTGCCGTTACGGGTATCTCGGATGCCAACATCGGTGAGACGCTTGCCGATCCAGAGCAGCCAGAGGCCCTGCCGACCATCGCCATCTCAGAGCCAACTCTGAAGATGACCTTTGGCGTGAATACCAGCCCCTTTGCTGGACGCGAGGGTAAGTACCCCACATCGCGCCAGTTGCGTGCGCGCCTCTATCGCGAGTTGGAGGTCAACGTCAGCCTGCGCGTCGAGGACGGTAACTCTCCCGATGAGTTCATCGTCTCGGGTCGTGGCGAGCTGCACCTCTCCGTCCTGATCGAGTCCATGCGCCGTGAGGGCTACGAGTTCCAGGTCTCACGTCCCGAGGTCATCACGCGCCAGGATGAGCATGGGCATACATTTGAGCCTTTTGAGCACCTGGTCATTGATACAAAGGACGAGTATATCGGCGCCCTGACTGAGGTCCTGGCCACACGTAAAGCCCAGCTATCGAACATGGCCAGTGACGGCTACGGCAATGTACGCATCGAGTACAAGATTCCAACCCGTGGCTTGATCGGCTTCCGCAATAGCTTCCTGACCTTGACCAAGGGTAACGGCGCTATGAGCAGCATGCTGATCGGCTTCGAGCCCTGGCTGGGTAAGATGGGTACCACACGCATGGGTGTCTTGATGGCCTCCGAGCTAGGAACCGCCGTCACCTATGGTTTGAACAACGCCCAGCAGCGCGGTGATACCTTCATCGAGCCGGGGACCCAGGTGTACGAGGGAATGATCATTGGCCTGAACACACGCCCCATGGACATGGTAGTCAACGTGTGTAAAGAGAAGCAGAAGACTAATATCCGCTCCTCCACGTCTGACATCTCGGTACGCCTGACACCGCCAATTCTGATGAGCCTGGAGCAGTCGCTGGACTTCATCAACAACGATGAACTGGTTGAAGTTACGCCGAAGAATATTCGCCTGCGCAAACGCTACCTGACCCAGAACGAGCGCTCACGCGCCCGCGAAGACTAAGAAATCAAGTCAGGCAACAAAAAACTTCCCGCGATCCTGTGGGAAGTTTTTTTGTTGCCCTGGATAGAAATATGCAGCCAGCTACATATGCACAGCCTTGTTGGTGATGAGATAATAAAGTATATTGTTACACAAATATTGTTTGCCGGAGAGAGTCACAGCCAATGAATCCATTCGAGAGAATTGCTAATAGATATAAGAACCTGCCCGAGGTTGACCTGACCCAGGGGCATAGCATCGCCTATTCACGCAGCACCACACGCCGCAACATGGAATTGATCGACGCCAACAGC
This sequence comes from Ktedonobacter robiniae, assembly GCF_016587375.1. Classification (GTDB taxonomy): domain Bacteria; phylum Chloroflexota; class Ktedonobacteria; order Ktedonobacterales; family Ktedonobacteraceae; genus Ktedonobacter; species Ktedonobacter robiniae. The sequence goes on along the minus strand of NZ_BNJG01000001.1, from coordinate 4,143,821 downwards.
CAGGGCAACGTCCACGGCGGTGTGATCATGAGAATGGTAGACGAAGCCGCGGCCGTCGTCGCCATCAAGCACTGCCATCGTCCCTACGTCGTGACGGCCAGAGTCGAGCGCTTCGACTTCCTGGCCCCCGCCTTCATTGGCGATGTGGTCACCGTACATTGCGAGCTACATTATGCGGGCCGCACCAGCATGGATGTCGGCGTCGAGGTCACAGCGGAGGACCTTATCACACGCGAGGTACGTAAGATCGCCAGCAGCAACGTCATCTACGTTGCTCTTGATGAGAACCGCAAGCCAACCCCCATTCCACCCCTCGAGCCAGCGGACGATGAGGAGCGCGCCATTATTGAGCGCGCAAGTATACGCCGCCAGCATACTCAGAAACTAGAGCAGCTTCTCAAAGAGAATCCTTCCTAACAAATAGCTCTAATAGAAAAGGGAGCGAGCGGGCTGGGAAATTGACTTTCCCAGCCCGCTCGCTCCCTTTTCTATTGCACACTATATACATGACCTCTCGCGCCTGCGGCGCTCGCCAGGGTTGATGGTGTGATGTGCCCCGGGCTGCCTATGGCAGCCCGGGGCACATCACACCATCAACCAGAAATGACGTTATTTGCTTTCCGCTTCTGGCAATGAGCAGTGTATTGAAAAGATAGAGCACAATTTTGATGATGGTATGGGAGGAGAAGATGGAGGCACAGCAACTCAATAGAATGCTTACCAAGGCGCAGATCCTGGCGTTTCTGGGGCTGGATCATAAGCTCAAAGAATCTAAGGAGCAGGTAATGGAGCGTCTTATGAAGCTGATCGATGAGGACGCTACAGCATGGCAACATTTGCTAGAAATGTATCCTGAGGAACTGGCAGTTGAGCCGGTAGAGGCGCAAACACTGCTTCAATGCACGCTTCTTGAGCGCCGCCGTTGGATTGAGGAAGGCAAACTACCAGTGCTCACCCATCGCCAATTTAGAAAAGCCGGACGTACACTTGGCTACCCGGTGCATGACCGCCGCATGATTCTGGCAATCACTCAGGAAGATGTAGCAAAATGGCGAGGCGAGCATACTGCCCGCACAAAGCAAAATCGGCATGCGGGATCACAAAAGAGCGCCGAGAGCCGCAAGGAACATCAACGCCTGCGGAAAGAACAGCAAGATGCCTGGCAGGCTTTAATAATGCAATGGCGGAGCCATGGATCATCTGGGCTTGTTGCGACTCTGGAGCTGGCATACTGGACCGTCTGGAGTTCCCGCTGGGCCAAGGAGAACCAGCTCAAAAGCAGACGTGCCACCAAATATGCAACACGCTACCTGGAACAGAAAAGCACCTGGTACCAACACAAAAATAAGGCTATGCGCCTGCTTGCCCAAACACCATATGCACGCCTCTCTTTTTATCGCCCACCAGAACCACATAAAATCTCACTGCACCTCTGCGAAACTCATTATGAAGAGAAAAGAGAGGGATATTACGAGAGCATCTGGGAGTACTTGGGCTTGAACACACAGGAGGTCAAAGCTTGCCCGCGTTGTCTCTACGCCGAAGAGAAGGATTACTACTCGCTCTACTTGCTAGAGATTCAGACCGAGGCTATTCCAGATCTCGTCTTCTCCTTCCATATGCCCTATCCACTAGGCCAGAAGCATTTCCCAGCTCCTAGCACGCTACCGAGTGTCGCCCATGTTGAGCAAGAAGGCTTTTTTCGCTTTGGCCGCACATTGTATGAAGCTGAGAAGATTACGCATCGAGAAAAAGATGTGCAGACGCGCTTTGAAGAGGCATTATCCAGGCTTCAGGCATACTATCCAGCCCCAGGTACAGGAAATGGGACAAATGACACTCAGCAGTAGCGTTTACTGAACGTACAATGTTTTGTAACGTACTCATATGTTCATTATCCTGTTTTTTTTAAGCATCAAGACTATGGCCCCTTATAAAGAGAGACGTAGCGAAAGAGAGGGATATATGCCTACTATTGCACAATGGTGCGCTGGCTGCAAGCTACCCATCCATGGTAGCCCTCCGGGAGAGGAATGCCCTCGTTGCCAGTATCCAGTCGAGTTAGAGAAAGAGAAGAACTTTCTTAGAAGGTCGATTCAGGACCTTGTGCGGGTCGCAGCCTACCAGCATAGGAACATCACCGTAGGGCAACTGATCGTGCAACACCAGGCTCGACTTAATACGCTTCAGCAGATACACCTGGAGATACCAGCGCCAATGCCGTTGACTCCGCCCACGCCAGCTATGAGCGCTCAAGCGCCATCTGTCGTGAGTGAGAAACAGATGCCTACACTTCCTATCAGCGCACCTGTAGATCATATACACAATGGTATGCCATCAGTAGAGCCAACACGAGTCGTCCAGCCTGGACCAGCACAAAGCCCAATAAGTCCAGTCATACCTGTGAGAGCAAACACAAGTCGGTCTGAGGAGGCTTTGGCACCCAGCCCAGAGCCTCAGGCCGTGGCACGATCTCCACACCAGATGTTCTCGTTGCGGACCTTCTTTGAAGACCAGACCATCAATATTGTGGCCTCGCTGGGTGCGTTTCTCCTTCTCACAGGGTCGCTCAACTTTATCGCTACAACTCCGGATCTGTTGAAATCATTTATTGTAATGCTCCTGGTGCATATCGTCTTTGGCGCCACCGGGATTGTAACGCGCAGGTTCGATAGTTTTCGGATCGTCTCGATCATCTACACTGCCATCTTTGCCTTGCTTATTCCCCTGGTCAGCTTCTCTGCGTACCGCCTGGCGTCTGGAAGCCTGGTGACATTTTCGCCTGCGGCACTGGTAGCCATGGTCACGGCATATGCGGCAATAGCGTACGGATCGCTCGCGGTCTATCAGCGCTTTAGCCTCTTTAGCTACCTCTCGCTGGCGGCGCTGAGCATCGCTGATGTCGCGACCCTCAGCGCCTTTCACCTGGCTTTGCCCTGGCTCTTTTGTGGGCCAATGCTGTTGGCACTTGGAGCGATGCTCTGTCTTCCCCCCGATAAGAATAGCGCAAGCATCTTTGATGGAAGGCTGGCAGTCTTGCACGACCCACTACGCGTCTGCATGTACCTCTGGGTAGGCATCTGCGCGCTGGGAGCCCTTTTGACTATAGCGATAGCGCTCTCATCTGAATACATCATTCTGCCCGGCATCTCCAACCTGGAGGAGAAGATTGCGCTCTGTGGACAGATCGCGCTGCTTTTAGGTTGGTGCCCGGGTATGGCTTGGCGAACACGCAAAACATATTGGGTCACAGGAACGTGCTACCTGTTTATCGTCCTGGCACTCACCATCGCCTTTGCCTGCTCACTACGCCCTGCTGGCTACGCTGTCGTACTTATTAGCGTGGCCGCCTACTATCACATACTGCTGCGCTTCGCGCCTTCACTCATGCGCCAGTTCAGAACGCAGGGCCTGGAGAAACAACTGGAAGGCATAAGCTTAACACTGATAGCGCTCGCTCCCCTGTTCGGTGAAGCAAGCATGCCCCTACACGTGTTCCTTAATACCTTCACGCATAACGACTGGTTGCCTCTTCACACTCCCACAGCTATGATAGATAGCATCGCGACCCTGGTGGTTTGCATCCTTGGTTTACTCCTCACGCTCAGTAGCGTCCAATTACATACCAAGTTGCAGCGTCAACTGGCTCCTGCTCAGGCACGCTGGTGTTGGCTCCTCCTTCTCTGCGGATTCTTACTCTACTGGCTCTGCGGTGAGACTCTGCTGCTCAGCTCACTTCACCCCACCTGGCTATTCCTGGGCGTCGCTTTGCTGCTTACCGCCCTGGGCTTTCAGGCACGCGCGAGATATAGCCAGGCATGGAGCAACCCCATTGAACTTGTCGCCCTCACTGGCATGGGCCTGACGTTGTTTTTCGCCCTCTCGCAAACGGCAGCCATTCAGCTCAGCCTACTACTGGGATTCGAAGTGATCAGCTATGGGCTTGCCATTGCGCAACGACGTCCAGGCCTTCTAGCACTGTCAATGGTGTTAGGCTTCCTGGCAATAGGGCCACTCTTTAACTATATTCCGTTCTTCTTTAGCCTCTGCCTGGTCCTACCTGTACTCGCAGCGGGGATCTCGCGCCAGTTTGCGCAACACTGGCCTCGTAGAGTCGAGACAAGATACCAGCACATCACCTGGGAATGGCCTGCCCTCTTCCAGGGGTTGCTGTATGGCCTCCTCTATGCAAGCATGGAGAGCATACAGACGCTCTCTGGCGCAACAACGGGCGTGCTCGCCGAGAACTTGCAGCCTATCGCGGTACCTATTCTCCTGGAACTGGCACTCCTGGCCGCAGCCTGGTATATCGGTGCAATCCTGGCACGCAAACCTTTGTGGCTGATTGTTTCCGCGTTCTTTGCGGGCGTAGCCATCTGCCTGCCCAGTAATAATTTCTTGTTCCTGGCATGGCTTGCTCCAATGAGCATTCTCGTCGCACTGGCTGCGCGCATGCGCTTTGGGAGAGTTTGGAGTGCGCCACTGGCAATAAGCGCCCTTCTGGCGACACTGATGGTTGGCATTAGTGGAAGTGTTCATCATGAAGCAACGCTCGCTACCTGGGTTCTGCTCCTGTGTGCCTCGCTCTACTATGTAGCAGGCCTTATCAGCCAGGAGCCAGCCGTGACTGGGCTCACTCCGGCCACATTGCTTCTGCTCATTGCGTGCTCGTTTGCAAACTTCTCCTTGCTGACATGGATAGCCCCGATCAGCATCCTGCTCATGTTGGGAGCACACCTCTGGCTTGGGCGCACCTATAGTATTGCCCTGGGCGTCACCGCGCTGATAGCGACCATTACGCTGGGTGTACTGGGAACCAGCAGCGGCAACCAGGCGACGTTACACGCGACCTTCTGGCTACTCCTGCTCTGTGCCGCACTCTACTATATCGCGGGTCTGCTCAGCAAGGAGCATGAGGTTACCTGGCTCGCTGGCATATGCACGGTCTGGGCCTTCTGCCTGCCCGTCAATACCTTTGCCATACTCACCTGGCTTGCACCCACCAGTATTCTCCTCACGCTTAGCATCCGCTTGTGGCGTGGCCCACGCCAGGCGCTAGCGCTCACAGTTTGCGCGAATGTTGCTACTATCGCGCTTGGCGTGCAGGGCGCCATCTATGGTGAAATGGCAAGCGCGAGCTGGGTTCTCTTGCTCTGCGCGCAACTCTTCTACGTCGGTGGACTGGTAAGTGAAGATCCGTTCTTTACATGGCTGGCACCTGTGTACACGACCTGGTCGGTATATTACGCGGGCGCGCTGGGTGATCTCTATCGTCCTGTGCTGATCGCGCTAACCTTTGCCCTGCTAGGAAGCGTCAGCAAGTATATAGCCTTCTTTCGCGGTGGGGAAAGAGACGAGAAGCGTGACTGGTGGCACAACTATAGCTTGCCACTCTATGCCACTGCCCTGGCTTCAGCCCTGTTGACAGGAATCTATGGCTCGCTCTCAAACGTCAACTTTCCTTTCTATGCCGCCGTGCCAGATATCCTCATCGTGTACGCGTTCGCTGCCTATGGTGTCCTGCTTAATGAGCGCAAGGCGCCGACACGTTGGCAGGCGCTGGTGTTGGCTTTTGCGGCCTGGGGCCTGCTCCTGGCAACCAGGGTAATCACATGCGATCCCGTCGCCCAGGCATGCTCGGCACAGCAGGTACAGCAGCAAAGCACATACCTAGTAACCCTGACCCTGGGCCTGGGAGGTGTGGGATTGCTCGTGGGACGCCTGGTAAAGATCTTTGCCAGAGGAGGCAAGAAGCAAGAAGTCACATCCCAGTTTCTGGTCTTGCCATGGAATGCCTCCTGGTACCTCGCCAGTCTGCTTGGGTTGCTGCTTATGTTCGGCTGGCAGGTACAGATTACACAACATCACTATGCGAGTCTTCCCTCAGGCATGTTGGTGGCACTGCTCGCATTGAGCCTCGTTGTGATGCTAGTGGAACGCATGCCAGAACTTGTGCTTCTCTCCAGTGCTCTGGCTCTATGGACCATCTCCACTCTACCCTTCACAAATTGGCAGGCTGCCCTGGCGTATAGCGCTCTCAATATACTCATCTTTGCCTCACAATGGCTCTGGCACAGGCTACGCCCACGCACGCACTGGCTCCCCACATCAGAGCTTGCCACAATCGTCAGTCTCATGGGGCAAGTCCTGGTAGTTGGCAGCGTGATTATGCAGGGAGGATTAAGCAGCACCATACCGGTCCTGGCCCACACAGGCGCCTTCACGCTCCTGGTTCTGTCTATGCTCATCGCGGCCTATGGCTATACGCAAAGGAGGACGAACTGGCAACGCTGGGCTTACTACAGTGCCTGTTTACTTGTTAGCCTGGCTCTATCGTGGGAATTGCTGGCGCTTCAGCAGACGCAGTTTGATGTGCTCACACTACCGCCAGCGACAGCTCTTATTCTGATCGCGGCATTCTTGCAACGGGATGAAGGGCTGCCACAACAACGAGTAGGTGCCCAACTGTGTACGCTGGCTGGCACGGCCCTCCTGCTCCTCCCCACGCTCTGGCTCAGCTTCCAAGGGTCGGAGTTGGCGCCCACGCTGCTCCTGGGAGGAGAAGCCCTGATACTGCTGCTGGTGGGTATCGGAACCCATATCCGCGTGTTTGTGCTCAGCGGAGCGGGCCTGGTAGTAATCGCGGCTATGCACGCGCTCTTTCTGCCCTCGCTCGGCCTACCATCCTCGCTCGCCCTGGCCATTATGGGACTCAGCTTGTTGATCCTGGCAACGGCCTTAAGCCTGACCCGCCACCGCTTGCGCTCCGCCTGGACGCAGTGGCAGTAAACAAAAGATAGACATGGTATGTGGTGGGAAAATGCGGCGCATTTTCCCACCACATACCATGTCTGCGCCAATAATTATCGCCTGGGTAAATTATGAATTTTTTTCAAAACGAAAATAGCTTTAGAATTTATCAATAATCCGATTCAGTACTAAAAAAGGGCAAAATATGTACTGCTAGTTGTATTATTTCGCGCCTGTTGTGATATGATGGGACAGGATAGAAGAATCACAACCTGGAGAGTTTGTTGGTGCCAAGTAAGGGAAATAGCGCCAGGGTGAGTTGGCGAGGACGGCTATTTACAAACCTATTTCTTACCAATACATATACCCCAGAGAACAGGGGTATGTACTCTCTTGCCTAAAAAATACACGAGCAGAAGCAATACGTGCAAAGAGCCAGGAACGGCGGAACATATGGAAGATGCAGCCGGGTTCATTCTGCTATCGAGGAGGAAGACATGGATCTATCGTTGCGGTTGGACACCTTGGGATTAGTGGAAGTGAGATACTTGCGGGGCCGCGAACGTTACCGGGACTGGCCCCAATTTGAGTTACTCGCAGCGTCAAGACAGGCAAGAATCTTAGCCTACTTTCCTCGCGAGGTGGCCGAACAACTGCACCAACAAATTCTCATGGTCGAGGCAGCCGTAGGCCTGGAAAGTGAGGAGGAGACGGAGCATGAGGAAGGCGAGGGCCAGGAGGTGGGTGTGGCTCACGAAGGAGAAACAAAGACCAGCGAAAAAGATGGTTCTACATTCTCCCCCGCCTTCGCCCAGGCACTCAAACAACTCAATGAGCTTGCACGCCAGCGCTTACCAGAAGCAGGCATCCCCGGCAACCAGACCAGCGGAGATCTCTCGCAAGAGATAGACGCTCTCGGGGATGATGATGACGCGTTAGAACAACTGCAAGACGCCTTTAGCCAGATGATGGAAGTTGTACGCGAACTGGCCGAAGAGATTTCTACTGACGCGCTCAAGTTAACGGGACGCTTCAAGTGCGCGCGCACCAACATTGAGTTCATTCCTCGCCCTCACACCAGCGAAGACAGTGATGATGATGACGATGACGATGACGAAGAGCTTGAAATCGATACCAGCAGCGGTGTCATCGACATCGAGGTTGAGCTGGTAATGGTGCTTCAGCTCTTTGAAGAGGGGCGCGCGCGCCCTGACGATCTGCCCGCGGTAGAGCTTCAGCTCGATGTAGACGATTTCGAACGCCTGCACGAAACGCTCGATTTCGCTATGGAGCGTGAGCGCCGAGGCCGGCGCCGCCCCAAGGCGTAAAATAGTCTCGGCCACCTGCTGTACGCCCTCAAACGTACAGCAGGTGATACCCCACTTAAGGGCAGAATGCTCGTCCTATAGCGCCCCTAACATTCCCCTTCATCAATGCAATGCCAGGCTATAGAGAGGCCTTTTTTAGAATAGAGACAGGATATCACCATGCCCAATGCTATTGTTCATCAGGAGTTCGACCCTCTGCAAGGAAAGCTTTCATACTACACCTACGAGATACTGACCCAACTCCTCTTTGAGCTTGTCGAAGCGCACCCACAGCTTGCCACCATCGAGTCTCTAGGCAAAAGTCTGGAAGGGCGTGAAATCTGGCTTGTCACCTTGACCAATCAGACAACGGGGCCAGCCCTGGAAAAGCCAGCCTACTGGATCGATGGCAATACACATGCAGGTGAAGTTACTGGCTCAACCATCGCCCTGTATACCATCTGGTCATACCTGACACGCTATGGGCAGGACGAAAAAATCACGCGCCTGCTTGACCGCACCACCTTCTATATTTTGCCGCGCCTGAGTGTGGATGGAGCGGAACGCTACCTGACTACACCCTATACTCTGCGCAGCAGTACCCGGCCCTATCCCTATGACGATGCCCATGATCCCGATGGACTCTATCCCGAGGACATTGATGGGGACGGCGAGATCCTTATGATGCGTGTCCCAGACCCCAATGGGGCATGGAAAAGCTCCAGGCAAGATGCACGCATTATGCGCCGCCGTGAGATTGATGAAGAAGGCGGAACCTACTATCACCTGATGACCGAGGGCCTCATCCGCAACTATGATGGCTACCTTATTCCTCTTGCTCCACGCAAAGAGGGTCTGGATATCAACCGCAACTACCCCTATCAATGGGCCGCGGAGAATGAGCAATCTGGCGCGGGAGCCTATCCCTTCTCAGAGCCAGAGACCCGGGCCGAGGCCGAGTTCTGGCGCACCCATACAAATATTTCAGGCTTCGCCTCCTACCATACCACCTCCGGCGTCCTGCTGCGTCCATACAGCACCAAGGCTGACGATGAGATGTTGCCCTCAGACCTGGAGGTCTTCAAGCTTCTTGGCGAGAAGAGTCAGGAGATCACGGATTATCCAGCCATCTCAACTTACCATGGCTTCCGCTACGGACCCAAAGATCTGACGAAGGGCGCGATGGATGACTATGTCTATGATCACCTGGGCTGGTTTGGCTTTACAGTTGAACTCTGGGACCTGCCCACCACAGCAGGCATCGGGCCACGCGACTTCATTCCCTGGATGCGCTGGCACCCAGAAGAGGATGACATTAAACTGATGCAGTGGAACGACGAGGTCATGCAGGGCGAGGCCTTCGAGGACTGGCGCCCCTTTGAGCATCCGCAACTGGGAGCGGTTGAGATTGGTGGCTGGAAGAGTAAGCTCTACCGACAGAACGCACCGCTGCGCTATCTGCCAGAGATGTGCGAAAAACATAGCGCCTTCACCCTGATGCATGCCTCGCTCAATCCCTACCTCAGTCTCTACGCGCTCAAGGTCGAACTGCAAGCAGAGCAGATCTACCATATCACTGCCGTCATCGAAAACAATGGCTTTCTCCCCACAGACACTAGCGCCCAGGCTCGTGAGCGCAGAGTGGTGCGTCCCATTCAAGTAACCCTGAGCCTGCCAGAGGAGGTCGAACTGCTGCAAGGGAAACAGTATCAAGAGGTGGGCCAATTGGAGGGACGCTCTAATAAGCTGCAAGGGAGCTATGGGCGCAGCATTACTGACCATCGCTGTAAAGTAGAATGGACCATCAAGGGCCCAACACATGCTACACTAGAATTAACAGTCCAGGCACAGCGTGCTGGTGTTCTACGACACACTATTACCCTCGAAAATGGCTAAGGTATAGGTGTAAGAGTAGGGGTCCTGCTTGCATAGCTCACCTTCGCAGAAGAAGGCCAGGTAAGCGCTGCCCCTACACATTACCAGAAAGGTTGGATTCATGACACGGAACATCGCCATTGAAGACCTCTATCGTATGCAGTTTATCGATAGGCCGCGCATCTCCCCAGATGGCAAACAGGTCGCCTATGTCGTGACGCGCATCGACGACAAGAAGCATGCCTATCGTTCAAGCATCTGGATCAGTCCCACCGAGGATGGAGAGGCGCGCCGCTTTACCCAGGAGACCGAGTTGACCAGCGCACCAACCTGGTCGCCCGATGGGCGCTGGCTGGCCTTTGTCGCCAAGCGTGAGAGCAGCGATCAGCCTCCCACGACGGAGAAGAAAGAGCAGAAGAAGCTCGGCAAGGATAAGCCCCAGATCTGGATCATGCCCACCGATGGCGGCGAGGCGCGCCAGCTTACTTTCATGGAGCATGGCGCCTCATCTCCCGCCTGGTCACCCGATGGCCAGCACTTGCTCTTCAGCGCACAAGTTGGGCCTGCTGATGAGGAGGAGACGGAAGACGGCAAGGCGCTGCCCAAAGTGCATGTGATAGACCAGCTCTGGTATCGCCTGGATGGCGTTGGCTTTATTTATGAGCGCCGCGCGCATCTCTTCCTGATCCCACGCGAGGGCGGAGAGCCACAGCAGTTGACGGATGGCGATTGGAACGATGGCGATGCTGCCTGGTCACCTGATGGAAATCAGGTTGCCTTCACCTCTGACCGCAACGAGGAGCGCTGGCGCCTTCCTGGAGCAGATGTCTATGTGCTCGCGCTTCAGGATAACAAGGTTGTGGGTGAGCCACGCGTCCTGACTGATGGCAGCATGGGATGTTCCTCACCCTCCTGGTCCACCGATGGGCAGCAGATCGCCTTTATCGCGTCAAAGAAAGTTGGTTCGGCAGGGCATGCCTATCTCTACACCATCGCCGTCAGCGCAGAGAAAGGCAAGCCGAAGAACCTGACGCCCGAGTTTGAGGGAACGGCCCTCGAATTCACCAATAGCGACATTGGCGACGAGCACCTGATGCCGCAGCCTGCCTGGTCCGCCGATGGCAAGACGCTCTATATCCTCTCCTCGCACCGGGGCGCCTCGCGTATCTATGCCATCTCCACCACCAATGGCGCGGGCAAAGAGCCACCGACGGTCACCCCTGGTAATGTGCATGTACGCGACTTTAGCATCGATCACAGCAAGCAGACCTTCGCGATGAATGTTGCCGACGCCACGCACCCACAGGAGATCTTCGTACGCTCAGCCGAGACCAATGGCGAACTGCGCAAGATTACCAGCTTCAACGATGCCCTACTCAATGAGCTCCATCTGGCAACGCCAGAGCACTTCACCTATGAGGGGGCTGATGGCTGGCCTATGGATGGCTGGGTCTTAAAGCCGCACAACTTTGATCCCTCCAAGAAGTATCCCCTGGTCCTGGAGATTCATGGCGGGCCGCAAACGCAATATGGCTATGGCTTCTTCCACGAGATGCAGCTTCTCGTTGCCGAGGGGTATGTCGTCCTCTATACCAATCCACGCGGTAGCTGCGGCTATGGCTTTGAGTTCGCGCATGCTGTACGCGGGGCCTGGGGCGAGAAAGATCCCATCGATATCATGAACGGCGTCGCCGAGGTCGTACAGCGTGGCTATATCGACACTGAGCGCATGGGCGTTACTGGGGGTAGCTATGGCGGCTTTATGACCAACTGGCTGATCAGCCACAACAACCGCTTTAAGGTCGCGATCACCGACCGCTGCGTCAGCAACATGGCGACCATGTTTGGCGTAAGCGATATCGGCTGGGACCTGAGCTATGACAACCTGGATACCACGCCCTGGGAGGACCTGGAGAAGTATATGAATATGTCGCCCATCAAGTATGTGCAGAATATTCGTACGCCGCTCCTCATCATCCACAGTGACCGGGACCTGCGCTGTAACATCGAGCAGGGGGAACAACTCTTCGCCGCGCTCAAATATATGGGACGCGAAGTGCGGCTGGTACGCTTTGAAGGGCAGAGCCACGGTCTCTCGCGTGGGGGGCATCCACGCTCACGCCAGGAGCGCCTGCGCCACATCCAGAGCTGGTTCGCGAAGTACCTGCAATAGTCTATAAATTAGCATAAAGGGAGCGTGCTCACATGCGAGCACGCTCCCTTTATGCTAATTTATAGACACCTATTTTGTCACTGGCGCTCTCAGTAAACCAGAGTTGCGTGTTGTCGCTGGAGAGGGCGAGACCGAGCGGATAGGCACCGCTCGTTGGAAGCGGCGTGAAGGTGAGTGCATGCGATTTCGCGTCGAGACGGGCCAGGGCGTTCTCAGAAGGTACGCTCATCCAGATATCGCCGTTACTCAGCGCCACGACATCATAGACCGTCCCGTCTGTCTCCTGGCTCTTCTTCGAGGAGACCGGATACGAGGTAAAACGCGTGCTGGCTGGCTCAAACTTCAGCAATTGGAGTTTGTTGAAGCCGGTAGCCCAGATAGTACCCTGGCGGTTGCTGGTGACCTGCATCAAGTAGAGCTGAGGATCGGGCAGGGGATAGAGCTGCACCTTACCGCTGGCTGGATCGAGGCGCGCTAGCTGGGCGGAACTCGATAGTGTTACCCAGAGCATACCCTGGTGGTCCAGCGCCAGACCATAGGGATTGAGCTTCTGTACGCTGGACTGAGCAGAGAGCGGATACTGCTTTATCTCTCCTGTTTTCGGATTTAGCATGCCAACGGAGTCGGCATTCAGCTCGGTAAACCAGGCGTTGCCGTGGGGATCGAAGACGATCTCGTTGGGAGCCGAAGAGAGCTTCAGCGTCTTCTGCGCATCCTGGGGATCGGGAATGCTCAAGATCGGTAGATGGTAGTTTTTAAACTGTCCCGAGCGGGGATCATAGTGCCCGATGAAATTGCCATACTCCTCGGCGAACCAGATCGTATCGTCGAGGGCAACCGTGACCCCCATCAGACCACCCGCGCTCTCTGGAGGCGTCATTTGTTGAAGAGAGCGCGTTCGGGGATCAAAGGCCGCCAGGTAGCCGCGTGACATCTCGGAGAACCAGACACGGCCCTGTGAGTCGACAGCGGGCCGCATCAGGCCACTATGGGCTTGTGGCAGTGTATATTCACGAAAACGTCCCGAGGTAGAGAGGGTCAGGGGCGGAGCATCCTGCGTGCCGTTACTGCTACCTGCCTGGTTATCCTGGGTAAAATTGCTACAGGCAGGCAGCAACCATAAGAGCAGGCAGAGCAAGGGTAGCAGCCATGTCAGCCGTCGAGCTTGTTGAGTAGAGGGCAGGCCTTTAGTGCGCCACATATGCGCCATGGATGCCATCATCAACCAGATGCGAGAGACGCGCAGTGACCAGCTTATGCTGCCAGGCACTCTCGGGATTGGGGAGATCATGCAGTTCAACGCGCAGGTAGTTATCTGTCAGGCCCTCCCAGTAACCATGCTTGGACTGCTCAATCAGCACATCCACGGTCTGGCCCAGGAACTGCTGGCGGAACTGACGGCTATGTTCCTCATTCAGGGTAAGCAGGCGAGCACTGCGCTCCTTCTTGACCACGTCCTTAATCTGTCCACGCATGCGTGCGGCTGCGGTTCCCTGGCGGGCGGAGAAGCGGAAGACGTGCGTCTTGGCGAACTCCAGCTCTTGCGCAAGCTGATAGGTCAGCTCAAAGTCCTCGTCGGTCTCGCCGGGGAAGCCCGTAATGATATCGGTACTGATGGCCACGCCCGGGATGCGCTGCTTGGCGGTCAGAATGATCTCACGATAGCGGGTGCTGTTATAGCGGCGAGCCATGCGACGCAGGATGTTGTCGGAGCCGCTCTGCATGGGCAGGTGGAAGTGGCGACACATACGCGGGTCCTGCCAGAGGTCCAGCCACTCCAGGCGGAAATCCTCAGGCTCCAGCGAAGAGACGCGAATGCGGGGCATATCGGTCTCACGCAGAAGGGTCGCGATCAGGTCGCCCAGGTCCTTCTGCTCGTCCCCCACCGGATGGTAGTCGCCCAGGTGAATACCGGTCAGCACGATCTCCTGGTAGCCCGCGCGCGCCTTGCGCTGCACATGCTCCACGACAGAGTCGATGGTCCGGCTGCGCGAGTTGCCACGTACGTAGGGAACGATGCAGTAGGTACAGCGATTATTACAGCCGTCCTGGACCTTCATCTGCACACGGGTACGCGAGAAGATGCGCGCGTTGGCCTGCTCCGTGGTCTGCGTATTATCGGTAAAGGGCGAGAGGCTGGAGGGATTTTCAGGCGCTGGCTCAGGCTCTGCCGGTAGGAAGTCCAGGGCATTATCGCTCCCGATATGCTGCGTATCCAGCGGCAAGACGGGCAGAGCGCGGCGCGCAGGCGCCTCATCTATAGAAGGAGTGGGCTCTTCTGGCTCTGAAGCAGCCACCTGGCTTGTCATGGACTCATAGCGCTGCTTAATGGTCTCGACCAGCGAGTCTTTGCCGGTGTTGCCAATCACCATATCGACGCCGGGGAGCGCGGCCACACCCCGCGGATTCAACTCGGCATAACAGCCGGTTACCACGAGAAAGGCATCTGGATGGCGGCGCTGGGCCTGTGCGATAAGCTGGCGCGAGCTGCGGTCGCCCAGGTGCGTCACAGTGCAGGTGTTGACAATATAGATATCGGCGGCCTCGTCAAAGTCACGCTGAATAAAGCCAGCAGTGCTCATCTGCTCGCCAATGGCCTCGCTATCGGCCTGATTCACCTTACAGCCAAGCGTCGTAACGGCGAATGTGGTTTCTTGTGTTGTGTGCTCAGACATCTTTACTACTATCTTCCACGCGCTCTTTACGTTATGCAGGAGGTTTTGTCTTCAGAAAATGATTGGTGTCTGTGCATGATTATAGCGCATTATACTTTGCTTGGGTAGTCCATCGGCCTTTTTGCTCAGGGCTGTTGCAGCGCCCAATTTGCCGCCTGCGGCGGCAGGCAAAAAGCGAAAAAATGATTTTTCGGGGACACCCCGAACCCCGGCAAAGGGCTAGCCGCCCTTTGCAATCCCGCTCTTTCCACGCGCACACATCTTACTCAGTCTGAGAAGGGGCTGCAACGATGTTCTGTTGTCCCTGTGCCATAGTGGGATAGGGAGGGGCGACGGGCAGGGTAAGGCTCTTTTGCATCATGGGGAGAGCAAACCAGACATTGCCGAGGCCGAAGAGCGTGCCTGTCAGCAGGCGGAGTTGCCAGGTGCTTTCGCGTAAACCGAACATCTGCGTTAGCCCATCCCAGGCGATGGGGAGCATCAGGATCACCCAGAACCACCAGGGAATGCCGGGTATGCGCTTCTTGGAGAGGGTAAAGATCAGGCTGCCAATGAACATCGAGGTATAGATTGAAAAGTTGCGTGCGCACATACCGAGCTGGTGACCAAAAATGTAGAAGGAGTGCGAGGGAATCTGTGCGCAGACGAGGTGCAGCGTGTAGAAAATGGGCTTAGAGAGGACGTCCAGTCCCAGGTAGGAGAGGAAGGGAACAGAGATGGCAGCAAAAACGAGTATTCCCAGACCGACAGTAACAATCGTCGCCCAGTGCTCGGTGAGAAAATCTCCCATCTTATTAGAGAAGTCCGACAGGGATTGAATGATACGCGGCTGATTGCGAGCTGGTCGGGAAAGCTGGCCCGGCCTCAATGGTAGTGGCTGTTTACCGCGCCCAGTTGTATGCAGAGAAGATGTTGCCATGATGCTTTAACCTTCGCTTGCCCTTCTTCTATAACGCTACACGCCAAAGGCGCTCGCCAGTGTCTCATACTCTATACGCCCCTCGGCGAGAATAGTTTCATCACGTACCACAACGGGGATACGGTAGCGATACGCCTCAAAGAGCGCCATATCGCTGCGAATATCGACCTCGTCCAATAGGAACTCGACCTCGGACGCGATCTCATCTAATATGTCGCGGGCCTCATCACAGAGATGGCAGCCTGCTTTTGTATAGAGTATGACCTTCGGCAAGGCCTGGGGTAATGCTTCGCTCAAAAATCCGCTTCCTTTCCCGCACATCTGCTAGCTTCGCTATTAATCATACTACGCCCTCTGCAAGAAGGCAATGCCACGAGACAAGCAGTTCATGTCTATCTTTCGCGCCTGCGGCGCTCAAGGAGGAGGGGTGTGCCTGGAAAACGGCAAAGCCGTTTTCCAGGCACTCTCTCAGAAGGCCCGTTATACGAGCAGAGATAGGCACACCCGTTACTCAAAAGGTTTGCGTAACTAGCCAAGGCTGGCAACATGTTTAGAGTTGGAGGGCTTCCACTGCCTCGAGCACTTCGTTGGCGTGATTGTCGGGCTTTACCTTGGGCCAGATCTTGCGAATGACGCCTTCTTTATCGATCAAGAAGGTGGCGCGCTCGACACCCATGTATTTCTTGCCGTACATGCTCTTCTCTTTATAGACATCATAGCTTTGGGCTACCTGGGTCTCGGTGTCGGAGAGCAGCGGGAAGGGCAGGCCGAACTTCTCAGCAAACTTCTGGTGTGACTTCACGCTATCTTTGCTGATACCCAGGACCACAACTCCACGCTGCTGCATCAGGTGGTTGGCATCTCGGAACGAGCAAGCTTCCACAGTACAGCCTGGGGTGTCATCTTTTGGATAGAAGTACAAGACAACAATTTTGCCTTTGAGATCGTCCAGGTGTACCTGGCCGCCGCGTACGACGCTCTCATCGCCAACGGCGGGCAGGGTAAAGTCGGGAGCTAGTTGTTGCTCCTGAATGGCTGTATCGCTCATTGAATGTCTCCTTGAAAGACAATTTGTATTAGTTTGTGTATATGCAGAGTGAAGCAAGCCACGAGCGGCGTTAACTCCACTTTCTTGCGCTATAAACATAGCATATAGAGATAGTTTTGTCTCTATATGCCTGACCCAGCACAGGATATCTCCCATTATATTGAAACCAATCAATGGAGCAAAAACGTAAGACATATGACCTTTGTCTTTGCAGTCAATTGTATCTAGAGGAGATAGATCGCACATTATGAAGACGACAAGAGACAATCAACATGAAACATATAGCACCCCAACAGCAAGCCTGGACACAACACAAAATGGCCGTGGGTCGGGGAATAAAGCCTGGGGCACGATTGCGGTGATTGGGGCATGCATAGTCATTTCCCTCTACCTGATCGTTCCTCTAATGATTTTCTTTAGCGGGCTGCATGATTGGATGACACAGTTGCTCTGCGCCCTATTCATTCTCACACTTGGTGAGTTTATCATATGTAGCATCTTGATTAAGACTTCACGTGCCAGGAAATTGCACACGCAAGAGATGCGTGCTCTACAGCAGCAACAGCATAAGAATACAATCGATTCCACAGCACAGAACATGCCCTTCAATGTACTGGTAGATGCGGAAACGGAGCGATTTCCTGTGGCACACTCGCAACAGTCAGCAAGCCCTTTTGAACAAGATGAAACAGTAAAAATACCAGTCATGAGACGGTAGGAACTGAAGAACACCTCTATATCGACTTCTTTTAAAAAAATTATAATCACCCATTAAAAATCTCTTTCATGCGATGCCGTATATAGAATGGAACGCTTTATGAATATACTTGCAATGGTAGGAGATGGGCTGGGATATTGCATGTTTGCGCTAATTAGCCTTATCAATATCCGCTTCCTCTCTTACTTCTACAGTTTTTTCGTCCACTGGCCGCGCTATCGACGACGCGAAAAGGTCACCACCAGTGATTTACAAAGGCTACCGCTGCCCTATATAAAAATCCAGATTACGACACGTGGGAGCGCAGGCAGCACTGAGGTTATCCGGCGTGGCATCAAGTATATCATGCGCCTGGCCTATGAGGATCCGACCTTTTATGGTCATTATCTCAACATTGAAGTGGTGACCGAATCGGAGGAGCAGAAACAGCTCTTTGAGCGTGAATTTGTGGGTACGCCCGTACCAGTCTACGTTGTTGTTCTGCCCAAAAATTATGAAACGCCGGGAGGCACTCAGCTCAAGGCACGTGGCCTGCACTACATGGTCGAGATGCGTAGACGCGGATTAAATCGCAAACATGGGCGCACCGTGATTGTTCACTATGACGAGGAGAGCGTCATGGAGCCGCTGGAACTGCGGCGCCTCTTCCGCTACCTCGCGCTCACTGATAAGAAGCTGACAGAGGGACCCATTTACTATCCCCTGGAATATCGTGATGCAAGCGTGATCTGCCGCGCCATGGAGGCTAACCGCCCTATTGGCTGCTTCGAATGCCGCGACGTGATGGAGAAGGGTATTCCCCTGCATTTACATGGCTCCAACCTGGTTATTGACGAGGATTTGGAGAACGAGCTGGGCTGGGATATTGGCAATTTGGATGGGCAACCCTTTATCGCTGAGGATTATGTCTTTGGCGTTAACGCCTATCTGCGATATGGCTCCTCAATTTTCGGCTGGCATGGCAGCGTCATGCTTGAGCAGCCGCCATTCTCATTTAAGAGCGCCTTTCGCCAGCGCTTCCGCTGGATCATTGGCGTGCTCCAGGGAATGGAGATGATGAAGCGTACGCCGATGTTTTCGCAGCTTCCCAAAGGACTACGCTTTCGCCTGACCTGGGGAACACGTTATCGTATCACGACCTTCGCGTTGGGTCTGCCTGCGGGTGCGATCTCGCTGCTCTACCTGATGTATCAATACGCCCAGTTCTTTCTGAGACACCAGGCAACACCGCCTATGCCCTTGCCAGTCATGCTCTGGATGATTTTCGCTGGTTTTCTCTGGCTGAACTCGATCTTTATCGGCGCCTGGTATAACATCTCGACCATTATGCACCTGCCTGCCAACCAGGGCATCGCGGAGATGGCCAAGGTTATTGCCATCGCGCCTATAGCAGGCGTTTTGGAGAGTTCCGCGGCCTTCTGGGCCATCTTTCAATGGATGCGTGGGAATCGTAAAGTCTCCTGGAAACCAACCCCCAAGACGGCTGAGGCTGACAAGGTTTCTATCACGGCAGGAGGAGGACAATGAAAATCAAAGGAAAATTGCTCTGGCTCACACTGATTATCCTGATTGGCGCGCTCCTGGCGGCGCGACTCTACTATGTCAAACCAGCCCCGCTCGCGGCCCTCATCACGCAGGCAGCCGTTGAGAAATCCAATCTAACCCGGACAGCAAATCCAGCAACGCCAACGCCAGTACCACTACGCCCTGACATGGCCACCGGCATGATCTTTCCCCAGTGGGGACCAAATGCCTATACGAAAGCCGATAAAAACTGGACACAGGGCCTCAAGGAGATTAAATCCCAGACCGGGGCACGCTGGCTGGGACTCTATCTCCAGTTTCACCAGGCCTCAGAGGATACGACCCAAATTGAATTAGCAAAGGACGGGCAGACACCTGCCGGACTCAAGGAAGGCATTGAGATGGCCCATAAAATGGGCTATAAGGTCTATGTGTTTCCCGCGATCACACTGGACAATGCCCATGGCTGGGCAGGCTACATTAAATATACAAGCGATGCAGAGAACCAGGAATGGTTTGATAACTACTGGCAACAGCTACAGCCGTTTGTCGCGGCTTGCCAGGAGGCCGGATGTGACCGCTTCTCGATAGGCAATGAATACGAGGGGCTTGAGCAATCTCCTGGTGACTACTGGCATCAACTCTTAACTCGCGTCCATAGTGCCTATTCCGGGCAGATCGTCTACAATATCAATTTCTCAACCCAGTTGAAGTCTCCCATCCCGCAGTGGATGCATGATTCCTTGCTGAGCGAGATTGGCGTATCAGCCTATTATTCACTGCTTGATAACGAGGGCACTGTGCCGCTAGCGCAACTACCTGTGCTCTGGCGCGAGCGAGTGCAAGCGCATGTTGATGACCTGGCGCATACACTGGGGAAAAACATCTTCCTATCCGAGATAGGCTACCGTGACACTAACCATGCTGGCTATCGTCCCTACCAGGACACGGATCAGGGACAGAAAGATCTGAAGGTGCAGGCAGCGCTCTATGATGCCGCCCTACAAAACATCGCCAATGATCACCTCATCGATGGAATCTTTATCTGGGCCTGGTCGAAACCACCCTTCGCGCCCAACAGCACCCCTGCCGCTCAAACTATTCACCAGTGGTATGAGAAGCTTTCTTAGTCCAAGCTAGCCTGGACCCTACAATTCACATCGCCAGAATAAGGGCGTGTGGTGAAGACTGGTAGAGTCCAGGCTGGAATGGGCTTGTGCTCGTACGTCTGGTGGGTTCTCCAGCGAAGGCTCTCAACCATCTTTGTACAAAGAGAAACACAATAGTATTACGCAACAAACGAGCAGGAGGCTAGAATCGTGATACATGGGCAGAAGAGAGCACGCCTGGCAGGGATAGGACTACTTCTCACTATGCTCCTTATGCTCCTTCAGACCGCAAGCACGCAAACGCCGATGCTGCCCCCAATCTCTCTCTCTCCAGGAGCACCTATGACACCAATCAACATCTGGTCTACTGACGCGACACGCACGCCCTGGCTGGGCTTTGGCATTGAATGGGATGCCGAAACTAACGATATTCAACCGCTTCAACTCTCACAGAAACAATGGGACATGCTCTATACCCGTGTTGATTATATGCGCCCGGCATGGATACGCAGCATGATCGATGTTCAATGGTTTTGTCCAGAAGGGATTGTAGGACGCTATACCTTCGATTCGTCCAGTATGCTAGCCTGGTACCCTATTCTCGATTATGCACGGGCGCACAACATTCCACTCACCATTGGAACATGGGATCTGAAGCCCTGGGACTACCACACAAACCAGTATGCCACTGCCCTAAGCGATTTACTCCACTACCTGATCCACGAACGTGGGTACAGCAATATTCGCTATACCAACAGCGTCAATGAACCCGATACCAAACTTCCTTCATTTCAAGATTGGGAAGCCTTCAATCAGCGATTGTACACCGCCCTGGAGCGCCACCAACTCACAAACGAGGTAGAGATCATTGGTCCAGATACCGCAAATACCAATGGCTGGATTACCAATAGTACGCTCCCTTCGAACAAGCAAACTGGAGCGTATGAATGGCATAACTATGTCAGAACCTGTTGTGACATTCAGCATGGGCAGGTTGAAAGCATATTCCGTCCAATCGTGGAGCGCTTCAAGAGCGCTGATCCAGCGCAACAAAAACTACTCCTCCTGGGCGAGATGGGATGGGGTTATCAGAGTGGCCCCGGCGACAACCAGCACCAGGTAAAGACGTATCAATATGGATTGGAGATGGCTGATTACGCCATACAATTGGCTCGAGCCGGTATGTCTGGAGGCGCCGCCTGGAATCTGGACGATGCCATGCACAACAAAGTCTGGGGCATGTGGAATATCAGCACAGAGCCACTACCACGCCCCTGGTTCTACTCCTGGTCATTGCTCAGCCGCTATCTCCGACCAGGTGCGACGATTTACCATCCAGAACAACCTATGGATGTGCGCCTGCTGGCGGCAGAGATGTCGAGTGCAGCCAATCCGGCACGCCACTACTGGACACTCATGCTTCTCAATCGCCAGGCCACAACCCAAGCCTTCGCACTCAAGCTGCCAGAAAACACCCAACAAGACATCTTTCGCCAATACGTCTACAGTGATAAAACACGTTTGAGCGACGCCTCACAGCTTCCGCTACCCGTAGCTGCAAGCAGACAGCAAAAAAATGGAGAACTAATAACCCAGGTGCCGGCCAACTCCCTGGTCATGCTCACAAGCCTGGATACAGGGCCGGACTACAATGATCCCACCAACCCGAGTATGTGAAGCCAAAAACAGGTGTGAGGAGATTGGCGGAGTATGTCCGCCAATCTCCTCACACCTGTTTTTTTCAGTCATAGCCATGCAGGTATTAGCGTTAGCCTTTGAGCGCCAGCATACGCTCCAGGGCCACGCGTGCCCAGTGAATGGTGTCAGGGTCGACGCTTACCTGGTTGATAACCTCGCCATCCAGCAGGCCCTCCAGGACCCAGGCCAGGTAGGCCGGGTGGATGCGGTACATCGTCGAGCAGGGGCAGACGATGGGATCGAGGCAGAAGATGAACTGGTCGGGATGCTCCTGCGCCAGGCGGTGCACCAGGTTGATCTCTGTCGCCACGCCCCACTTCGTGCCAGCGGGAGCCTTCTCAATCTGCTGAATAATATACTCTGTCGAGCCATAGAGATCTGCGGCCTCAACGACCTCGCGGCGACACTCGGGATGGACAATAATCTTAATATCTGGATAGTCGGCGCGGGCTTTCTCGATCTGCTGCACATTGAAGCGCATATGCGTGGTACAGTAGCCCTTCCAGAGAATGATCTTCGCATGCTCAAGGCGGTCCTCGGCATCGTTCTCGGCCATGGGGTTCTTCGGATTCCAGATCGTCATCTCAGCATCGGAAATGCCAAATTTCAGGCCCGTGTTGCGTCCCAGGTGCTCGTCAGGGAAGAAGAGGACGCGCTTGCCCTGCTCAAAGGCCCACTTCATGACGGCGGGGGCATTCGATGAGGTACAGACGATGCCACCATGGCGCCCACAGAAAGCCTTCAGATTGGCAGCAGAGTTCATATAAGTCACGGGGATGATACCCGCATCCTCGCCCAGGACGTCGGTCAGGGTCTCCCAACACTCCTCGACCTCGGTGATGTTAGCCATATCGGCCATGGAGCAGCCAGCGGCAGGATTGGGCAGAATTACCTTCTGGTTCGGGCCACTGAGCACATCGGCGCTCTCAGCCATAAAGTGCACGCCACAGAAGACGATATAATCGGCCTCGGGACGCTCGGCGGCAAGCTGCGCTAGTTTAAATGAATCTCCACGGTAATCAGCATACTTAATAATCTCATCACGCTGATAATGGTGACCGAGAATAACCAGGCGCTCGCCCAGGGCGGCCCGGGCCGCGGCGATGCGACGGTCGAGTTCGTCGCCGTCCATCTCGGCGTAGAAGGTCGGAATGACATCAGAACGCTTCGACAGATCATGCCTGGCACGTGTCTTTGGATTGAGCAGCGGCAGGATACGCGACTCCTGGCTCTCCGCGCAAGCTGTATCGATTGCCATATATCTTCTCCTCCATGAATAAGTGGTTTGCTCCCAAAGTAAAGAAGGGAAGAAATTTGTGTGGGGAACTGGCCTTGTATTTCGCTCACCAACGCTGCTTCGCAGCTAGCCTGTCGGCTCAGGCGAGCGGAAAGGAAGCCCACGCCCCGGCAGGAGGGTTTCCCTCCTGCACCTCCCCTTTCTTGAATGGAAACACCCATGAGTCGTGTGTACGTCTTTACCGACAGCTACATCACTATGCGAACTCCAGAGAGACATCGAAGTTAGGTGCGGAGTGCGTCAGGGCACCCAGGGAGATGAAATCGACTCCCGTATGGGCCACCTCGAGTAGGCGCTCGGTGTTGGTGCCGATATTGCCTGAGGCCTCGATCAGGACGCGCGGACTCTGCTCACGAATAATGGTAACGGCCTGGCGCATAAGCGCGGCATCCATATTATCTAGCAGAATAACATCGGCGTCGGCCTGTAAGGCTTCTCGCACTTCTTCCAACGTCTCACACTCAACTTCGACTTTCAGTAAATGAGGAGCAAGAGATCTCGCGGCAGTAACAGCCTGCGCAACACCTCCAGCGGCTTTAATATGGTTGTCTTTAATCAACACCCCATCGCTCAAACCGAAGCGATGGTTCTGGCCTCCACCCAGGCGTACAGCCTCCTTCTCCAGGCGACGCAGGCCCGGAGTAGTCTTACGCGTATCCAGGATACGTGTCTGTGTACCCTCAAGCGCACGAGCACAATGCGCAGTCAGCGAGGCAATGCCCGAGAGGCGTCCCAGGAAGTTTAGGGCCACACGCTCGGCGCTCAAGACTGAGCGAGCCGGGCCTTGAATACGCGCCAGCACATCGCCCTCCTGCACATGGGCGCCATCCTTGACTACCAGTTCGACAGAGACCCGGCTATCAAACAGGCGAAAGGTCTCAGGAACCAGGGAGAGCCCAGCGATCACGCCTTCGTGGCGCGTCACAATCTGGGCACTTGCCTGCGCCTCGGGCGAGACAGTGCTCAGGGTTGTGATATCGTCATAGGCTCCATCCTCTTCGAGCGCCGCTGTAATTAAGTCAAGAATAGCTTTATGCATGAGGGCAACTTCCTTCCTGGACAATCTGAGTGATCGACTCTTCTCCTACCGCTTGCCGCTGCCAGGCAAAGTGGCGCTGCTGTAACTGTTCCTCGGTTGCCTGGTAATCAAGACGCCAATGGCTACCACGGCTCTCACAGCGCGCTTGCGCGGCCACCATCACAAGTTCAGCGACCTGCAACATATTATGCACTTCGCGCCACCGAGATGGACCCTCGGTCTCCAGCTTGCTTGCCACCAGAGAGCGCAAGAAGCAGACACGTCCTTTAGCCAGCTCCAGCCCCTCGTGGCTACGCGAGAGTGAGGCATATTGCCACATGAGCTGCCTCAGTTCGCTACGCACCTGTGTGGCCGATATATCATGCGCAAGACCCAATGACTGCATGTCAGCAGATGAGATCTCAGCATAGACATTCAGCGACGAGGAGGCACGCAGCGTCGATTGAGGGCCTGGCTGTGCATGTGATTGCTGACCCGAGGCAAGCACATCAGCGATGCGCAGGCCATAGACCAATCCCTCCAGCAACGAGTTGCTGGCAAGCCGATTCGCGCCATGGACGCCGGTACAGGAGACCTCGCCAACCGCGTAGAGCGCAGGCACAGAGGTGCGCCCCCATGTATCTACCATCACGCCCCCCATGCAATAGTGCGCCGCGGGAGCAATGGGAAGCAGATCGCGAGCCAGGTCCAGCCCATGCTCACGGCAGAACGCCGAGATCGTGGGGAAGCGTGCATGCATCTTCTCAGCCGGCAGGTGACGGAGATCAAGGAACTGGCAATCCGTCTCCTCCAACAGCATCTCTTTAAGAATGGCGCGTGCCACAACATCACGTGGAGCAAGTTCTTCCTGCTCGCTATAACGCGGCATAAAGCGTTCGCCCGCGTGATTGCGTAAGTAAGCGCCTTCACCACGGACTGCCTCCGTGATCAGATGTGATGTGCCATTCACCACCAGGACGGTAGGGTGAAACTGCATAAACTCAAGGTCGACCAGGGCGGCACCCGCGCGCCAGGCCAGAGAGAGACCATCAGCCGTGGCCCCCGAGGGATTAGAGGTATGGAGCCAGAGACCACCCGCGCCTCCGCTGGCAAGCACGGTCGCTTGAGCGAAGATAGCCAGGGACGTGCCATCACGTTTGCGGGCCCGCAGACCCACACAGCTCTCATCTTCTACTAAGAGTTCTTCGACAAACGTCTCTTCAAACACAGTCACGGAGGATCGCTGACGGACAGCTTTCATTAAAGCGCGCTCGATCTCCGCACCAGTCGCATCGCCACCGGCATGCAAGACACGCCAGCGACAATGCGCCCCTTCGCGACCCAGCAAGAACCCATCAGGGGTTGTATAGGCATCGCTTCCAGGTTGCGCACGATCAAATTCCACGCCCTGTTGCATGAGCCAGCGCACCGCCCCTGGTCCTTGCTCGACCAGAATACGTACCGCCTCCGCATCACACAGGCCAGCACCAGCAGCCATAGTATCTTGAAAATGTAGTTCTGAGCTGTCGTCCTGCCCCAAGGCAACCGCAAGCCCACCCTGCGCATAGCGGGTGTTGCTCTCGCCAAGTTGTCCCTTAGTAAGCAGGGCCACAGGCATCGTCTCGGGAAGACGCAGGGCAAGTGATAAACCCGCGATTCCTCCACCTATAATTGCGGCAGCAAAGGGCTGGCCATCCAGGATAGGCATACCCCTTATTCTCCTTTGAATAAGCTCTTATTCCGAAATCCAACGTCACTCGCGTGACTAGCGCTTTGCCCATTCGGGGATAAACGCTCAGGTTTTCGGAGAGGAAGTAGTCTCATTTCTTATAAGTGTATTTTGTACACTTATAAGCCGGACAAAAAAGAAAAGGTGTTGTAAATACACTAACCTTTGTAGGAGAAAGTATACCAGACAAGGGAGTAGAAACACAAGGGCCAAAAAGTCGTACCTTGCCTATCCTTAAAGCTAGTACCAAAGGCCTAGTAGAGGGAGGAAAATGATGGCCCGGCGCTCGTGGCGTACGCCACGAGCGCCGGGCCATCATTTTCCTCCCTCTATTCCCCGATTACCTTTACCAGGACGCGCTTATCGCGCATCCCATCAAACTCGACATAGAAGATCTGTTCCCAGGGGCCAGAGTCAAACTCGCCGTTGGTAATGGGGACCACGACCTGGTTATGCAGAAGCAGTTGTTTTAAGTGGGCATCAGCGTTGTCTTCGCCGGTGCGATGATGCAGATAATCGGGCTTTGCAGGCGCGATCTCTTCTAGCCACTGCATAATATCCTGCCATAGACCGCTTTCATAGTCATTAATAATGACCGCCGCGGTAATATGCATCGAGGTGACCAGCGCCAGGCCATCTTGAATACCACTCTCACGGATAATCTGTTCAACCTGCTGCGTCAAGGGTACAAACTCCCGGCGCTTCTTCGTATGCAAAGAAATGTACGCAGTATGCGTCTTCATCGAAGCTACTCCTTATTATTCTGGCTGGAATACAATATGATCTTATTCCGAAACCCAACCCCATTCGGGGCGCGCGCCACTTACGTGTCTAGCGCTGCGCGCTCAGGGTTTTCGGATCAGAAGTACACCCACAGAATAACAAATATCCTGTACTTCTTTCAAATGTTTTTCTTTGCGCGTACTACTTTCAAAAACTTCTTTTTTTTAGTACAATAGCAGCAAATGTTTTTAAGCGGTGTGTGATTTTGGAGGGGTGGCTATGGAGCATAGAACGTGCAAAAAATGCGGAGAGGCCGTAGATAGCAATGCCACATTCTGTGGCAAATGTGGCCTGCTTGTGCGTGACCCAAATAGGGAAGGAACCACGGAACAATCCCTTATTATTCTTGCGCAGCCAACAGGCACACGAAATAGGCATTCCATATCAAGTCCACAACAGCACATAGCTGGCGCGACCACCTTTCCTGTAGATTCAAGCGCGGCTCCCCATACACCCATCCCGCAGGAGCGGCCACGCCGTCACAGCAGGCGAAGCGCACTGGCCTGGTGCGGTGCCACGGCCCTGTTCCTGGGTGCTGGTGGCTCGGTCGCTTATTTCCAGCGAGACACGCTCTTGCGGCGCGCTCAAGCCTGGCTACATCCTACGGCCACACAAACCCATACAGGTGTAGGTACGCTCCGCTATCGTTATCCGGGTGGAGAAGGATCGGTTGGCAGTGTGAGTTGGTCCCCAAATAGCTCGCGCATCGCCTCAGCCGCGGGTCCCCAGGACTTAAAAGGGGGGCATATTCATATCTGGGATGCCTTTACGGGCCAGCACGACCAGGTCTATGCCAGACATACAAAAAACGTTCAGACCGTCGCCTGGTCACCTGATGGAAAATTCCTGGCCTCAGCAGGCTCTGACAACACAGTGCGTATCTGGGATGCGCATAGCCTGCGTACACTCCAGGTATGGCATACCACCGATACCATCTGGGAGGTAAGCTGGTCGCCTGGCAGTGATTTTCTGGCAGCCGCCATCAATGATGGCACCGTCAACGTCTGGAACACACAGAGTGGGCGCAGCGCCTACACCTACCAGGGGCACCAGGATGTCGTTTACAGCGTCGCCTGGTCACCCGATGGGGGAAAGATAGCCTCTGGCTCCTGGGATCACACGGTGCATATCTGGGACCTCGACGCAGACCACGCCGCCAGCATCTATACCGAGCATGATAATAAAGTAACAGCCATTGCCTGGTCAAACGATAGCGCCTTCATCGTCTCGGGCAGTAGCGACACGACGGTTCAGGTCTGGAACGCGGCAACAGGCCAGACGCGCCAGGTCTACCGGGAGCACAATGGGGTCATTCAATCGGTGGCCTGGTCGCCCGATGGCAGGCAGATCGTCTCCAGTAGCGCTGATAATACAGTCAAGCTCTGGGACCCTAACAGGAGCGCCAGCGTCTATACCTACCTGCCAGAAGGCCTGACCCCCTGGACCCTGGCCTGGTCACCCGATAGTAAGTTCGTTGCGACGGGCCTGCTGGACGGGCATGTCCAGGTATGGCAGGCCCGTTGACGCACTATTATAGTTGTTCGAGAAAGCCCTCACGCATGACCGGCACACAGCTATAGAGATCCAGCCTGGCTGCACGCTCAACATCTTGAGGGAAGCCCGCCTGGATCAATTCCTGGCCCGAGTACGATCCCTGGAGGAGTTCGGGGAGTTGCTCTCTAACCTGGCGAAAGGCTCCCACGCACACCCGAGCCTCGGGCGACTGAGAGAAGGTATCCAGGGAAGAGAGAATCGCGCCTGCCCCCAGGTAATCTTCCAGGGCGAAACGGAGCGTGCCATCCTCAGAGGGCTCGTGCCAGCGCTCGCCACAGGCGATAACACTCACCGCTCGTTGCTCATTCACTGCCAGCAACGAGGCCACTGCGTCCGCGACCGCCTGCGCATTGAGCAATGATCCCACCAGTAGATGCGACACAGAACGGCCATAGTGGCTACAAGCCGCGCCATTGGGAGAGGCCAGCACGACACACATTCCTGGTTCAAGCGAGAGCGTAGTCGCTGGCGACAGCGAAAAGCGCCCCTCTTGCGGAACCTTGCGACGCCAAACCGCCGCCACACCCTGCACACGCCGCGCCAGTTCAGCGGTATCGGCCTCAAGAGGACAAGGGTAGATACGACCTCCGCGAGCGATGGCGGTCACGGTCGCGCTGGAGAAACTAAGAACATCAATAATTACCAGTACGTCGCCGCGCGCCGCCGCCTCAGCGACGCCACGCCGCCCCCACTCCAGGCGACAGCGATAGGCTTCCTGCGAGAAATACATGCATGCTCCTCTTTTCAGTTTATGGCTCTTTTCGTATCAAGCATTATACATCCTAAAAAGCGGTGTCCGCCTTTTCTGCCTGGCTCTTAACAGTTAAATAAAGTGCTTCGACACGCCATAGTACAGAATTCCACACATTACATTAATTACTCTTTTCCTCTAAATATGTATTTACAACGCTTACACATCGATTGCTTTAAATTTCTTTTACAATTTCCTACACTACTTTTACACTTTTCTGAAGACTCTCTGATAAATTTTCGCTATCCTTCGTAGCTAAGAAGCCAGCAGGCATCGTTGATAAAAAAATGAAACCAGTCACCAGGCTGACGAACCAAACGAAGGAGTACTAGTTGCATGGGCATAGTCTTACGCGGCATGCGAAATGTGGTGCGGAATCCACTACGGCTGCTGCTCATCGTCTTGCTGTTGGGAGCAAGCTTGATGTTTGTTGCGGCCATGGTCAGCCTCAACAGCAGCGCGCAGCAGCAACTTACCAAAGTGCGCTCAGAAGTAGGAACGGGCGTTACCATCAGTTATGTGACCGACAACCAGAGTCAAACACAAAATAATGGCAATAACAACAACGGAAATGATAGAGGGTTCCCTGGTGGCAATGGTGGGAATGGCAATAATGGCGGCTTCAATCTGTTCCAATCACAAAACGCGAGTACGCCGATACCCTCTGACGCTATCGATAAAGTCAAAAAGATTTCTGGCGTTACCAGTGTCGAGGAGAGCCTGAGACGCTATGACACCGATCAGGAATTGAAGACCGCCAGCGTCCAGATGCCTAACGGGCAAAGCAGAACTATTCCAGCCTCAATTTATGGTATTTCAAGCGGCTCCACGCATTTCACTATCCAGGGTGGCACACCTACAATCACCTCTGGACGCGGACTCCAGACGAGCGATGCTACGGCAAACGTCGCGCTTATGAGCAAGACACTGGCCGACACAAATAATCTCAAGGTTGGTTCAACCTTTACACTCAAAAGCACCAAGCTCACAGTTGTTGGACTCTACACCTCAGATGCAGCAATAGCCGATAATACGCTCACCTTGCCCCTGGCAACCATGCAGAAGCTCTACGCCGTCAGTGGCGTCGACAGTATTACGGCCTACGCCACGACCTATGACCAGGTAGACACTGTTGCAACCAATATTCGCACGACGCTGGGCAGCAAATACAACGTCGTCACTGAGAACAGGATGTACTCAAGCGCGATCAGTGCGCTCAGTACCGCACAGAACAGCATCAAGCTGGCGCTCATCGTCGCCATAGCCACCTCGGCCGCAATTATCATCTTCTCGGTCTTCGTTATTGTTCGCGAACGCACTGCGGAAATCGGCACGCTCAAGGCAATAGGTGCCTCACACTGGCAGGTGATAGGGCAGTTCTGGACAGAAGTTTTGGCGCTCAGTGTCCTGGCATCGGCGGTCGCGACTGTGCTTCTCGTGACACTTGGTCCCATCATCTCACAGAAGTTTGATGTCTCCACAGCATCCAGTGATATTGGTTCTGTAGCTGGCAGAGGGCGAGGCTCATTTATGATGGGAGGAACTCCAACGGCACAAGGCACACAGGGAGGTCCATCGTTCCAGGGCTTCCAGGGTTTCCAGGGCTTTCGTCAGGGATTAACGCAGCAGCTCAGTGACATTCATCTATCAACGGTCACGCTTAATGGGCAAACACTGCTCATCATCATGGGGTTGGGAATCGGCCTGGCAATCTTAACAAGCGTCATTCCCGCTCTCTATGTCGCGCGCATCCGACCCGCAGTCGTGCTGAGAAAAGGCAACAACTAGTCTGAGAAGCGAGGATAAACCATGGGAGAAGAGACTATTATAGACGCGGCCACGCCCGCAGTTCTAGAGAAAGATTCAACCGTTCAGAAAGAGCCAACTGTCACGATTGTCGCCGAGCATCTCAGCAAGCACTTTAAGATGTATGGTGAAGTCATCAAGGCCGTAGATGACGCAAGCTTTGTCTTTACAGAGGGGCAATTCGTCACCATCATGGGTCCCAGCGGCAGCGGCAAATCGACCTTACTCTATATTCTCGGGAGCCTGGATAAACCGACAGGAGGCGAACTGGTCGTCGATGGTGTTAATGTGATGAGCCTGACCGGGCCAAAGGAGCATAAGTTCAGACGTCAAAACGTGGGCTTTGTTTTCCAATCATTTCACCTGATTCCCAATCTGACGGCGCTAGAGAACGTCATGCTTCCAATGGAGTTGGCAGGAGGAAAGTCGCGAGCCGACATGCGCGAGCGAGCGCGGACACTCCTGCTCCAGGTCGGTATCGATGAGAATCGCCACCGGCATCGCCCCGGCAGGCTCTCTGGTGGACAAAAGCAGCGCGTCGCCATCGCTCGTGCGCTCGCCAACGATCCCAAAGTCATCCTGGCGGATGAGCCAACCGGAAACCTGGACTCACAGAATGGCAAGCGCATCATAGACCTGTTAAAGCGCCTGGCGAATCAAGGGCGCACGGTCATCGTAGTCAGTCATGATCGCAGCGTAGCGAAGGTGGCAGATGTGCGCATCGAGATTGAAGATGGCAAGATCGAGGATATCAGTGGCGTTGTCGTACCCGCGCCTCAGCCAACGCTCAAGAAGAAGCGTAGAAGATAGCAGCTTCGCTTCTGGTCATATGCATCTCGTACTCTGTTCAAATTCGTTTGAAAGGGATTCATACCGCCTGCGGCGGGAGGGGAAAGGGAGTGCAGAGGGGCTGACGCCCCTCTGCACTCCCCACTTTTCATACTCGCTAGGAGGTAGGGCTATTAAAACGGTGGCGCATGATGTTGTTATGCCCGGTCTGGGTCAGGTCCTGGTAGGCGGGGAAGAGATGTTCAGCGGGCGGTGTCAGTGGCTCCTCCGAAGGTAATACACGCCAGGAGCGCTCACCGGGAGCATTCTCTTCTTGAGCCAGCACATCACTTCCAAACCTATTCATGAGCGTCATGTTCAAGCGAGCCAGCGCTTGATGAGGAACATAGCTATACAGGGACGTATCCAGAAGCGCCAGTTGCTGCTCAATCTGTTCTGGGAAATGCCCATACTGTTCGCAGGCTGCGTGAACCTCTGCGCTTAGCTCCTCACGCGAGAGGGAGAACAGCGTATCCAGTGCAAGTAACAAATTGAAACCACGATTCAGTAAAATAGTGCGCCCATGCAATAGACGTCTCTCCAGGCCATCATTCTGATGCCGCAAACGCCCTTGCTCAATCTGGCGCGTCAGAGCGGCATAAGGGAGAGTGTCAAGCTTACGCTGCAAGAAAGCGATTACATTCGCGCTATTGCCATCGGTTTGCCACTCGCGCAGCAGTTCCAGGCAACGCCGACCCTCATATATTTTATGCGAATGAGGCACACTTAAGAGATAGCCCTTACAATCACAGATCCAGCGCGCATGCAAATAGTACACAATGTCTCCGACAGAGCAGGAGACAAAGCGTTTCTGGCCATGGGCCTCCTGCACAAAGCGAAAACACTGCTCAAACTTCGGTCGCAGCTCTTCAAATGCCGCCAACTTTTGGCGCACAACCTCCTGCCCCAAAGCCATATCAGTCATACCAGCCTCCTTTAGCAAACACCTCTATCCTTCTTATGCGGAACCTACCATCTTCATCACGAACGAACCACAAGAAGCGTTACGAACACCCCTCATGCATAAAACCACTCACTCTGTCACGCTGTAGAGGTTTGATACGTGCCATACTAGAGAAGAGATACATCTCGCGAGATACTGACCCCGTGCGCAAGAACGGGACAATTTGTGATCGGAGAAGAATATGGAAGATATGAAACGCAACAACGAGGACCAGGCCAATGTCATAGCCCCGCCACCACTGCTCTACGCCAGCACATTTCTTTTTGGTCTTTACCTGGATTCATGGCTTCCTCTGCGCCTGATTCCGCGCGCGGCACGCTCCTTTGTTGGCGGAGCACTCCTTGGTATTGGCCTGACCACAGGCATCATGGCCATACGCGAGATGCGCCAGGCGGGTACGGCGCTGCAGCCTACCAAACCCACCACAACCATCATTCAACATGGACCCTATAGGCTCACACGCAACCCTATCTATAGCGCCTTCACCTTACTCTATGCTGGACTCGCGCTCATCATGAATCGCGTCTGGCCATTGCTACTGCTACCAGCCTTACTACGTGTTATACGTATCGGCGTGATTGAACGAGAAGAAAAGTACCTGGAAAAGAAGTTTGGCGCGGAATATATCAGCTACAAAGAGCGTGTGCCTCGCTGGCTCTAAGTGACTGCCCCAAAAGAGTTGAAGGTAGCGTCTCATGTGAGAAGCTGCAAAGCAGGCAGCATCTCGCGGGATGTCAGGGATAGAAAGAGGAGCGCCCACGTGACACAACCAAACAAACGCGAACGGACCCTTGCCGATTACGGCTACCCAACCCAGGATATCGCGCGCCTCAAAGAGAAGGCGCATCTCGTTACGCAGCGTCTGACCGAGCTCTATGGTCCCTCGGACTGGTCCAAGAAGGACCCAATGAGCATGCTCGTCAATATCATCCTCTCACATCGTACAAAAGACGCCCAGACTGCGGCGGCCTATGACAATTTGCTCAAGCGCTTTGGCTCGTGGGAAGCAGTACGAGACGCACCCACCAGCGAGGTGCAGGAGACCATTGCGAATGTAAACTGGCCAGAGGTCAAGGTTGGCCGTTCTCTACCAAAAGGTTGGCCACAAGTACTACAAAGGACCAAGATATTTTGTACACCACGAGCCCCTATGCTACGCTTCAAGAAAATGTTACCAAGTCAGGTAATCATAAGAGCATTCCTCATGAGAGAGAAAATAGCCGGAAATGTCTCAATCGAAACCATTGTTCCTTTGTTGCGAAGAAGAAACGTTTCATGAGAGCGTTCGATGTTACCTTCAGGCTTTGGTTTCAGTTGGAATAGGGGAAACTACCTTGCTCGAATGGGGACAGGATCTGCGATGGCCCGAGCCTGGCGAGCGAGTAGATACAGAATGGCCATATGTGCGGCTAAAAGCCCAGGATAAGTCGTTTACAACTCAGTTGAGATTGTTCATTATCCAATTTTTCCTGCTGAATTTTGGGATCTACAGCTACACCGAGAGAAAAGGTCCGAGGTCGGAAAGGAAGGAGCCACGAACGGCGTGAAGCGTTCTTTTAGTATAAGCCAGGTCTTATTCCATCCCTCGACGCTGGCGGTGTTCTCAGGTCTTTTTGGCGCGATCATCGGCTTGCTCATCAATCTTATCAGTGGCGGCCAAACCTCGCAGATGGTCTTGACGGCGCTTGTCTTCGCGATGTTGTTCAGTTTGAGCCTCTCGGCCTGGCAGGTCTATAGCCAGGAGAGGACCAGCAAACAATGGATGACGATGCTGCAAGAACTGGTCTTCCAGACCTACTTCCTTGGCGTACTCGCCGACAAGCCAGAGGTCTCGCAGATGGCGCAGCAACGCCTGGGCCGGGTCTTGAAAACCTTAGAGGGCGACCAGCAGTTGAGCATGCTGAAGTTTTTCAGTCACAACGGCTTGCCCGCGACCGTTATCGGCGATGGCTTGCAGGGAAGCAAAGCCCTGGTCGGGGCTGATCTCCAGAAGATAGTGCTGCCGAAGATCAATTTAGCCCAGACGGATCTGAGGCGTGTGAACTTCAGGGAGGCGAATTTGCAAGGGTCCGACCTCAGCGGCGCGAACCTCAATCGCGCCGACCTCTCCGGGGCCAACCTCTCGCACGCAATGCTGAAGGGCGCCGACCTGAGGGGGGTCGATTTGCGCGGTACCGATCTCACGGGTGCTGACCTGAGTGGTTCGAGCTTCGGGGAGGCGAAGGGAGGTCATGACGCTCCTGGCTCTCAAGGCGAGAGAGGGAGCGCCCGCCGTCCCGATCTGCAAGCAGATCTCTCACATGCGCAACTCGTTGGCGCACAGATGCGAGGATCCTATCTCAGCGGCGTTGACCTCAGCCAAGCAAATCTGCGCGGCGCGGACCTCTCGAAGGCGTATTTCTATAGAGCGAAATTGCAAGGGGCCGACCTCAGCGGCGCGAACCTCACGGAGACGACTCTCACGGAGGCGAATATAGAGGGAGCCAACCTGACAGAGGCAAATCTGAGCAAGGCGACCCTCATTGGCGCGAACTTGCGCCAGGCTGACCTCAGCGGGGCGAGGCTCACCCTGGCAATCTTCGAGATGGCCGATCTGCGCGAGGCAAAGGTAACAGACGAACAATTGGGCACAATAGGCTCTGGTGAGGCGCTCAAACGCGAGCCTTGAGCGGAGCAGGACGCCTGCGAGCCTGGAGTTCCGCCCAGAGCGCCCGCAGCGTTGCTTGCCGCTGGCGTCGGGACGGGATGAGCAGGCTTCTCCTCCTTCATCAGAGCTGTTTTTGTGTTCTAAGATATGCCAGGTTCTTCGCTGCTCTTCAAGGTAGGCTGCTCTCGTAAAGAGGATACCGGAGAGAAAAAGACCCAGAGAAACGCGAAAAACATTCCAACAGTTGAGAGTGTAACGGTTGGAAGAAGCCCAATTACTTCACCAGATGCACCTCCTAAAAGCGAGCCAATCGGCAAAGCGCTGCAGATAAGAAAGCGCATACTTGCATTGAGGCGCCCTTGGAGGCTCCCAGGGACTAGACGTTGGCGAAGGCTGACCTGGGTGATATTGAACACGATCAACATCAGGCTTTGCACGAACCAGCTCAGTATGAGAAACGGAATAGCCACCATTGTCGAAACACTTGCCAAAGGAAGAAGCAGGCCTCCTATTCCATAGAAGAATGCAGAACCGATGATAGCTGGACCTACCCCAAAACGGTCAGCAATCCGTTTGGCCAGAAAAGATCCTAATAAGGCTCCCACACTTCCCATCGAGAGAGCAAAACCATACAGAACAGGCGCTATTTTGAGATCACGAACCACATAAAGAACAGCAACGCTCATAAATGCACTGTTGAAGAGATTTATGGTTCCATTGCATGCTGCAATCGACCAGAGGACACGATGATGGAGAACTGTCTTCAGTCCCTCACCAATCTCTTTGAAGATAGCCCGCTCGGTTTCATGATGCTCTGTTCTCGGTTCCGGTTTCCTCATCCAGCAAAGAAAAAGTGCAGCAATCAGGAATGAGCCAGCATCAATCAGCATAGCAAATGGAGCTGTGAGCCATTGGACAATCAAACCCGCTAGCCCTGGGCCAGAGATCTGAGCACATGCGTGACTCGTCTCTAATTTTCCATTGCCTTCAATCAAATACTCTCGTTCAACAAGTGAGGGAAGATAGGCTTGATACGCAATCTCAAAAAAGACGGTCAGGCATCCACTGAAGAGAGCAATCCCATACAGATATTCCAAGTGCAACAGGTGAAGGAATGCCATACATGGAATGCTTCCAACGCTCACCATCTGCCCAAGACTGGTGATGATAAGTATTGGTCGACGTGGAAAACGATCAACGAACACACCTGCAAACAAACTCAAAAACAACATAGGAGCAAAAGCTAAAAACGAGAGAACTCCCATTTGAATGGCTGTAGCGTGTAAGGTGAGTGCAGCAGTAATGGGAAGGGCAAACGCGGTTACTTGCGAGCCAAATGCAGAGATAGTTTCCCCTGTCCAGAATTTGAGAAAATCCTTGTGATGCCATAATCCTTGTGGCAAGCGAAATCGCATAGAAACTCCTTGAAAAGATGGAAAAGTATGAGGTGAAAGATTCACCTCATGATCTCCAGGCGCAAAAAAA
Source organism: Ktedonobacter robiniae (assembly GCF_016587375.1). GTDB lineage: Bacteria > Chloroflexota > Ktedonobacteria > Ktedonobacterales > Ktedonobacteraceae > Ktedonobacter > Ktedonobacter robiniae. Next base: position 4,107,163 of record NZ_BNJG01000001.1, on the reverse strand, counting down.
CCGTGGTTGGAAAAATGTCACCCACGGCTACTCTCTTTTCAAGGTGTTTTTGTCTAGAGGCTCCTGAAAAAGGACAGAGTACGGCTGTGGGCGACGGCACAGTTATCGATTTGACATGGTGTGCCATGTCCCCACAGAGTGATATGATCTGTGGTTTGTGTCATACGACCCAAGGCGCTCCTCCTTCTAATAGCTGCTTTGATTGTATGGAGAGAAAGATGTTCTTCTACGATAGCATACAGCCTGGATTCTTGTCAAAGAACATGTACCGAGAGGCCGTAAGGACTAGTGACATAGACATTCTTCAAAGTACCGATTCTCTTCTTGGAAAGTGAACTGCACCTTTTTTGCTATTTTCTTTTCTGCATTTGTGCTCATCGGTTTATCCCGATATACCCACATTTATGAGTAAAATTCCGATTTTCATTTTTTCTCGGCACTTGTCCCTCAAGTTTTGATAAAAGAGATAATGCTTGTTATGAAGCGAGAATGGGAAAGAGAAGATCTCATTGATCAATGGACATTGCATGCCGAAGAGCGGGCACTTCTGGGTAATAAGACAGGAGCAACACGCTCTCGCGTGTTTCGAGAGCTGCGCAAAGAACTGGAGATCGAAGTGGAACGCTCCACTCCCCGGCTGCCCAACATCCCAACGGAGGAGGAGATACGAGCTTTCTATCAGCAAGTGTGGCAGGCTCGCAAGTTCGCAGATATGATCTTAATCAAAACGCTGTTCTATACAGGCATCCGTGTCAGCGAGCTGGTCAATATCCGCTTAGAGGAGGTCGATCTGCGCCAACGCCCAGCGCGCTGATCGCTTGGCTGGCGGGGGAATATCCTGAACGCAGAAAACCCGCCAACGTGGACACGATCACGGCAAGGATGGGACCCACCACTCCAGCCAGCGACAGCCAGCGGTTCGTCCAACTGTACTTGAGTTGCCGCGATCATATGATGTATTCTGCATGAAAAAAACCTCATCTCTGAATTGAAGATTGAAAAACGTTTGATAAGATAGATGAATGCTCACCGAATCTATGCTCATCAGGGATCGTCCTCCCACTACAGGGCACCTGTCAGGTTCCTGCTGGAGTGAAGAGTGTGGTAGAGATGAAAGGTGCTCGTGGTTGTGAACGGGCTGAGCATAGCAGCGCTCTCGTCGTTGATCTTCAGATCTCCCCCTGGTGGGAACCGAGTGCTAGACAAAATTCACATCGTTGCTCCGTTTCATCGATTGATCCTCCACCACCTTTGTATCCCTGCGCTTGCAGCTCCCGAAGGGGGCACGTTCACCCTGCTGCCACCGCTCGGTGAGGTTCGGATGGACAGAAGTGATAGCCATGTTCTCTGGTAAAGCAAAACAAGAGGCAAGTGTTCCTACATCTACGGCATTCATCAGTGCGCTTCTCCTTCCAGAGAATCAGTGTATATCAACCCATCGATGAAAATATATCAGGAAAACACCGCTTCTGTTGAAGCAACCAAGCATACTTGATGAGCGAAGGACCCAACAAAAGTAACAACAGTAAGCCTTCCTCGCGCCTACAAATTCTGCTCACCACCGAGGACTGTTACCAGGACAACTGCTCACCCGTCTCCCCTTTAATGGGGATTGTCATCTCCAAATGAGTTGAAGAAAGGGATAGCGCTATGAAGTAGGCCCTTGGCGAGGTAAGGGGAGCGCACATGTAAGATACGGTATTGTTTGTCAAGAGGAGCATTGCTCAGTTTACCAAAAATAAAAAACATGTGGGATATGAAGAAGAAAACATTTTCTTCTCTTGATGTGTCAAACTATCAAGCCGTTTTTTGTGCTCTGGCTGCATACAACGGATCAAAGTCCGCCTCGTTTTTGACGACCGCAAAGGCAATGTGTAAGAGCTTTCGCGCCGCAGCGCAGCGGGCGACCTTCATGGGTTTGCCTGCCGCTCGTAAACGATCATAAAATGCCTTGATCACGGGGTTGTATTGAGCGGCACTCAAGGTTGCCAGATACACTGCCGTACGAAGTGCAGCATTTCCTGTATGCCCAATGCTTGCTCGCCCATGGACACTGGTTCCCGATTGGAAGGGATGAGGAGCCAGCCCAGCATATGCCGTCAGTTCTTCCACCGTGTTACACAGCGTAAAATTGAGTGTCGTAACCAGGAGCCAGGCGGCAGTCAGTAGCCCGATCCCAGGAATAGTCTGGAGCCTGATGGCGGATGCTGTCCATAAGGAATCAAGAGAAAGAGCCTCATCAAGCTCGGCCTCTCCTTCCAACATCTGTTCGGTCAGCGACTCTATCAAGAATTGCATGCGTGTGTGTACGGAGGCAATCACGCGCGGGACAGTGACTCAAGGCATGCAATTGGTTGCGGAGCTGTTGACGCATGTGCATGAGGCTCTCACGTTCGTTCAATCGTTGATAGAGTTCAACAAAAATGGCCGGAGGAGGGGTCCATACGGCTGGCTGAAGCAAAGCGGCGAGTTGCGCCAGCGTTTGAGCATCGATGGCATCTGTCTTTGCTTGCTTAAGTAAGGCTTTGGCAAAATGGTGAGCCTGAGTTGGGGTAATGACACTGATGGCGAAGCCAGCTTGAGCCAGGGTGGTTGCCAGCGTCATCCAATAGGAACCAGTTGCTTCCATCACAACAAGAATGCTCTTGGCTGAATGCCCTGTAGCGAGCAAGCGTTGCTGGAGCGTCTGGAAGCCTTGAGGGGTCTGATCAATAGTGAGCGCGTGCCAGATCTTCCGGGAGGGTTCCTTCCAAGCGACAGATGCCGTTACCGCTGCGATGTCAATGCCAACGAAGAGGTCATACAATGGTTCTGGTGAGGATGTCATAGCGACTCCTTTCGTCTGATCGAGAGAGAAATTCATTCCTGTCTCGGACCTGGGGCAAGGCCAGTCTTAGCTCGTGATACGTGGTCAAAGCCACACCATACGGTTCAAACTTGGGCCAGCCCGAGATGATGGGGGACCATCTTACGTTCGCGGTCGAACCGCTGCTGTCACCTCGTCCTCACCATCATCTTGGAACCGATGCTCCTAGTATACGAGCTGTCACCAGGGACAGAGGAGCGGGCAATACAGGCTCGTTCTTTTTGCCTCGCGAGTTCCGCATTTTTTCTAGAAAAGAACTTGGACCCATTGAGAGGCCGCCCACGAGGACGAGCTGCATAGAGTGTGGCCAGTTCTTCTTGAAAGGTGTCATCAAACCACTCATGGCGGTGAGAACGAAGAAATACAAACAATTTCGCTCGTTTGATGCGTGTGATGATGGTTTGCTCTACAGGTGACAGTTCAACCGGAGGATGCCAGGGTAAGGGGCGCATATGCTACTCCTGAGAGAAATCCTCTTGCGATCAAAAAAGCGGACGAGAAGGCGTTTTCTCGCCCGCTATTGACACCGCTTTGCCAAAGGGAAAAGGAGATGCGAAAGAGATCGTGTGTCGTTGGCTGTTCTTCTAGACTTCTTCTACCTCATACACCATACTCCGCACCCCAGCGAGGCTTTCTAAATTGGCAACATCTTGCGCGGCAGCCTGACCTTCGGGTGATTGAAACGCCTGCTGGAGAGCATTCATGCTCTCCCACTCTAACTCGGCTATCCAGTAATACGGTTCACCTCCGCGAATCGCCGTCACGTGACGGCCAATCGTGTAGCGTCGCAGGCCAGGCAGCTTCTTGGTTAAGGGAATATGCACGTCGCGATAGTGGCGCTCAAACGCCTCGGGGTCTTCTGGTGTGGTGTAGAGCACGAGAAACTTGACCATCGAATCCTCCTTGTACTTGGACTCCAAATTCAACAGGTACGATGGGAGCGAACGAAAACCCCAATGCGCTCAAGGGCCTGCGTTCCCTCGGGAAACGGGCGCATGGTGGCCGTGATAAGCCAGGTGTGCCAGAAGCCCTCCCCGATCTGAAGCTCGACTGAACCTCCCACCTGGCGAAGACGTTCAGCCAACCGGATCGCATCATCCACCAGGAGTTCGTCACTGCCAGCATAGACAAGCAGTGGGGGAAGTCCAGAGATCTCTGCAAACAGGGGAGAGACCAGCGGCGAATGTGGATCTTGTGCTCCAAGATAGGATTGACGTATCTCCAGGAGCAGCTCCCGACTCTCCATAAAGTCTGTCTGTGCGTTCCTCATGTAAGAATCCCCGCTCAAGGTCAGGTCGAGCCAGGGAGAAATCAGCACGGCTCCTGCTGGTTGCGGGAGTGCCTCTTGCGCGAGCTTGACCAGCAGGGCCAGGACGAGACCGGCCCCTGTGGAGTCTCCTACGATGACGAGGTGCTCGGGCGAGACGCCGCTGTCCAGCAGCCAGTGGTAGATCGCGAGGCAGTCCTGTGGGGCGGCTGGGAAGGGATGCTCTGGCGCAAGACGATAGTCGGGGACCAGGACACGCGCATGTGCCACCCGAGCAAAGGTCGCCGCGACCACACGGTAGGAGGCGCAGGAACCCCACACAAACACTCCTCCATGGACATACAGCACAACCTGGTGCTCATCGCACTCTGGGGTCCGCACCCATTCGGCTGCCACTGATCCCGCCGTGATCGCTTCGACCTGGACATCGGATGGCAAGGGAATGAGCGCCCGCTGGGCTTCAAACTGGGCACGCCTCGTTTCGACGGGAAGATGGGCTTGCACGATGGAGGATGCAGCCGTCCTCTCCATGAAGGTGCGGATTTCCTGAGCTTGAGGACTCATCATGAGAAACCTCCTCTTTTTTCTTTCATCTCTGTTTGTTTTCTTCAGATGACATTGTGTAGGTGATACTTTCCTGTCCGGCCCGCACCTGGGCTCACCCTATGTTTCCCAAGAGCGGATCACTGAGGGAAGGGTTGGTGCGCTTTCTCCACCTGCTCCTGACCGGGCGATGCTTGCGGAAGGCGAGTCCATCCTAGTAAGCGAGGAAGCCGCAAGACAGATTCGCCACGGTTGCCGTCATCGCATTGGCCTGATCCGAAGCCATAAAGGTCGCCACATTCGCCAGATCTACAAGGGTGGGCAACCGCCGGAGCAGCGTGGTCGCTTCCACTGCGGCTTGCACTTCCTCACGTGTCTGGCCTGTAGCTTTCGCGCGATGGTCATACCCCTCGCGAATCACGGTCGTCTCCGGGATGGCATTGGATCGCAGGCAAACAGCTCGAATGCCCAACGGTCCCAGCTCTGCCGCTAACCCTCGTGTGAGCGCTTCAATCCCTGCCCACGCGACTCCCACTCCTCCTGCGCCTGGAGTTGCCACCTGGGCAGGCATCCCTGTAATGGTGATGACCACCCCTGACCTTTGTTCGCTCATGCGCTGTGCTGCCGCCCGTGTGGTCAAGAAGTGAGACCTCAGATAGGCTGTAATCGGGAGAGCGAATTTCTCAAGCGACAGCCCGACGACCGGGATGCCGTAAATGCCTGGCTCCGCAATCCTGATGGCGTTCACGGAAATATCGATGCTTCCCGCGTCTCGGACCACCGCGTTGGCATGTGATTCGACTGCTCGCTCATCAAGTGCATCAATCAGAGCAATCTCGACCTGGCAGCCAGCCGCAGCTATCTCCTCAGCGGTAGCGTCAAGGGAGCTCCGAGTCCGACCAGCAAGAAAGACTCTCGCTCCTTCACGCGCAAAGGCTCGCGCAAGAGCGCCGCCAACAGCACCTCCGGCTCCATAGATAACGGCATTTTTCTTCTCAAGCAGCATAACAATTCTCCTCATGTGTCGTGGAATTTCCTCAGAGATGTCAGCAGTTGCTCTGCTGAGAGACCCTTCATCCATCATGTCGAGTCACCTTCTCTAGGATTGACACTCAATAAACTGCCCGAACACGCAAAACTGTTCGGTCTGAGGGGGACATTTTTGGCTCATCAAGGGGATGCATGGTTCCGCCTGTTCGCGGCCTCGCTTCGACCTATGGCAAAGCGTTGAACCATGTGATAGGCTTTATTTCAGCCGTTCCGTCAACAGCGATGGTATGGCTACAGCTGTTGAAGAAAAGGAACTGATAGGGAAAAAGCATGGCGCACAGTGAGAGCGCAAAGCAGAGGAATACTGATCGGGGGGATGAGGCGCAGATCACTGGTCAAGCTTCCGGCGATCAATCCCAGCGTAGCCACCTGCTTGAGCTCTATCGCCATGAATTGCTGCTGCACTGTTATCGTCTCCTGGGATCTTTGCACGACGTTGAGGATGCAGTGCAAGAGACGATGCTGCGTGCCTGGAAGCACTTCGGCACCTTCACCGAGAAGGGGCCGGGATCGCTGCGGAACTGGTTGTACACAATTGCCACCAACACCAGCCTGGATATGCTCAAGAAAGGCATCATCCCATGCTTGTACTTTCCGAGCATAGCATTTCTTGACCGATGCTCTAACACATCAAGCAGGTTACGTAAATTCTAATTTGGTTCCACCACCGTACGATAGTAATCGCACAGTTTAGTAAGCGGGCATTGGTTGCAGCGAGGACGTTCATAGACACAGATACGTTGGCCGAGCCGGAGCAGCCCTTTGTGGAAATTGTAGATGGTCTTTGCATCGTTAGGCAACAAGGCTTGCAATAGCGTATGCGCATTATCTGCTGTGACTTTCTTACCAATCAGTCCAATGCGAATCGAAGTGCGGTGGACGTGAACATCAACAGGAAGTATGGGCATTTTACAGCTAAACAGTAGAACACACGCAGTGGTTTTAGGCCCGATTCCTTGAAAACGGTTGAGCCAGGCAGCTGCTTCTTCAACAGGTAGCGAACAGAGAAAGTCAAGGTTGAGGTCACCCCGCTCCTCAGTGATCTGGCGCATAATCACCTGTATGCGCGGCGCTTTGACTTCAGGAAAGTTGACGTTGGCAATTGTTTCTTCTACCTCTTTGGTTGGTGCGTCTCGTACCCCTTCCCACGAGCCAAAGCGCTTTAAGAGGTTGGCGTAGCCTGCCGCTGTCTGCTCATCACGCGTCCGATGTGAAAGGAGAATATCAACCAACATACTCATCGGGTCTTTTTTGGAAAAAGACTCTTCCCCGAACTGCTCGGTCAGTATTGTCGTCACTTCGAGAGCTTTTGCAGAAAGGGCAGTCATATCGGTAGACGGATAGCCGTAATCCGCAGGATTCCGAACGCGCTGGGGTAATTGTTTCACGACTCTTTCCTCTTCTCTTGTAGCAGATATATATAGTATATACGAATCGTTTTCGCGAACCGCTCCAAAACGTCCTAACACGTGTATTCACACATTTGCTGAGCAGAAGCGAAAATGGCATCTACCGCTCATTGCAGTACAAGCGGTGCGCGTCGCCATTCAAGAGGTTCGGCATAGCAGTGGCTTGGGGCTCACGCCTTTACTTATAGGGCAAAGAGCTTGAATAGGTAGTATTTCCTAGCACATCAAGCAGGATAAGGTATATTTCTTTGTACGTTTGTTATACGTCTTTCTTATTCCTAAAATGGGCATACTGGCTGTATACTGCTTTTTAGTTGCAGACTGCCTTTGCTTCCGGTCGATGTCCACGTCCATCGCGTCTCAGGCAGGTTGGGACTGATTGGACACAAGGTAAGCGCAGATGCCGCACACAACCTCTTGCAGGCCCTGCTGCCGGAGGATGCCCGCAGCATCTACGATTTTCACAAGGGTCTATTGCGCCATGGGCAGCGCACCTGCGTCTACGAGCATCCCCATTGTAGTAAGTGTCTCCTCACAGATCTCTGTGATTACTATAAAGGCATCACACAGCCTGCATAGATTACAGCCTGGTTATTGTTCATTACCAGAGAACGTATATGTTTCTGGCTGTGGATGCCGGGCCTGTCGGATTGCTCGGGAGCAGGAGAGGGCCAGGGCGGTAGCCCCTAACACCACACTGGCAATGATGATGGTGGGGGCTGTCCCCCAGTGCTCCAAAGACCAGCCCGTCAAGAGCAGGCCAAGGGGATTGCTTACACTAGTGAAGAGGCGACAGGCACTAATCACACGACCACGCAAGTGATCAGGGATAATCGCCAGGCGATAGCTAAAGTAGGGGACATCCTCAATCGGATCCGCAAAGCCAATCAGAAACTCTACAACTCCCAGCAACCAGAAATGCGGCAAGAGCATGTAGAGAAGCCAGAGCAAGGCAAAGGCCCAACGTGTGATGAGTATCGCACGGCCTACATGGAGAGTTCGCTGGATAAGCGGCGACAGCAGCGAGCTAATTAGCGCACCAATACCACCACACGCCACCACAGCGCCAAGCAGAGTGTCAGAAGCGTGCTGCTGCTTCGCCAGCACGATTAAGACCAGTGTGCTGCCTGGTATGATGAGAGCACCAACACTATTCACAAGATTCATGGTACGCAATACTGGTTGGCGCCACATCCAGGCAAAGCCCTCCCGAATCTCAAGAATCAGGTGGCGTCGCGCGTCTGTACGTACCTGCTGAAACGGTGTGCGAATCAAGAACAGCGTCACAAATGAAGCGGTATATGAAATGGCATCGGCGAGAAAGGGCAGCAAACTCGCCACGCCGTAAAGCAGGCCTGCAAGCGAGGGACCAAGTAGGCTTGTAATGCCTTCAACAACCTCCTCCTGGCCCATGGCTGCGGATAACTGCTCGCCACTCACGACCTGGCCCAGGCTAGAGGAATACGCAACTTCAAAAAAACTCTGTAGCGTCCCTTCAAGAAAAGCGTTAAAACAGAGTTGTGCGAAGGTCAGGTGGCCCAGGCTGAGCGCCAGTGGAATGCTTGCAATGCTCAGTGCGCGCCCGATATCGCAGGCGATCATAACACGTTTGCGATCCCAGCGATCCACTAACGCTCCAGCAAAAAACATACTCAGTGTTCGTGGAAGTGTGCGCAAGGCCAGAGCGATAGATGATTGTAACGCTGAGCCAGTCACCGCCAGTACTAACAGAGGAAACGCCAATAATGAAACACTCCCTCCAATAGTTGAGATTGTTTGTCCACTCCAAAGCAAAACATAGTCTCGATTTCGCCAAAGTGGGATTGAAGCGTGCTGCCTGGCATTCTTAGAAGAGATTGTCATACGATGACTCCATTCATCAAAGCATGCTGACTACTATCCAGAAGCATGAGTGTAGAAACGCTGGCAATGGAAATAGCATTAGTTGTCAGCAAGAGAATTGCTCCAAAAATGAGCAAAGCTATACGATAAAGGGCAAGGAGGAAAAGTGCCCCTTCGCGACAGCATCCAGGCAGAAAAATGCCATAAACAGAGTATGTCTATAGGAATAACACCGAGAACGCCACGCGAGAAAGGGCGTTATTCCCGGCAACTGGGGAGATGTGCAAGTGAGTAGAGAAGAGAGATGACGCCTGCAGAAAACACGACACTATCACGGTAGCTCACAAAGACTACTGTGTGATAGTAACAGGCGGCACAACCTCAATAGCCACGTAAGCGCGTGCCGGGCTTACGCAGCGAGGGTGCTTGTAGCGCGGTTGCGGTTGCGATGTATCATCCACCCGCGTTTGACGTGTGGATGATTTTTCAGTCTGATATAAGGTAATTTCACACTAGCATAGTAGCATGCGAGCGGCTTCAACGTCAATATACGTAGGCCGAGGCCGCTCAGCGCGAGTACGCGCTATGAACCAACCTTCGCCGTCAGAATAGTGTCATAAAACATGATCTCGTACTCATGGCTGAGGCGAATGGCGCGGGTGATACGCTGCTGGTCTTCGGGCGAATTATAGCGCGCCAGGAGGGTTTCATCTACGGGGGTGACCTGCTCGCCAATCGCGTCATGGGCAGAGAAGAACTCCACCTGCTTAGCGGTCAGGTTATAGTGACGAATTAAGGCAGGGGCGATGCGAGCGCAGATCTGTACAAAGATATCCTCGCTGGCGCTTACCGAGGCCAGTTTCTCGGCGGGCGCGCCATAGGCCAGCATCCAGTAGAAGAAGTTGGTCAGCGCCATACAGCCTGCCAGCGGCTCTACGGCATCAAAATCAGCGAGAGAGAGACCAAGAGCCTCTCCGAAGCGCAGCAAAAGTTTGTAGCCGCCCACTTTGGGCGTCAACTTACGAATCAAGAGATCCTGGATCTCCAGGTCAGGGAGAGCGGCAATCGCCAGGGCATCGAGGCGGTAGGCCTCACGCACCAGCCACCAGTCCTGCAAGGCGAAGAGACGCAGCCGCTCCGGCTCCAGCGTTCCCTCCTCGATACGCCGCCAGAGGGCATGCCCTAGAATATAAGCGCGCAACTGCTGAATATCCGCAGAAACGATACTATCGGCGAAACTCATAGCTATCCTCTCTTTTCTTTCTCAAAGACTACTTTTTCTTTTTATTGCTTGCGCCTCTATTGTAGCCCATATGCCTCATCCCCTCGCTTCATTTCTGGCTTGCTTGTATTCTGGAATAGTTTTTCCGTCTTATTAAATAGCAGAAAGAAACTTTACATTGCAAGGAATCTCTGCTACATTCATAGGCATCAATGCATTTTTATTTAACTCTTTATCATTTGGCGCTAAAGGGAAATGTAAAACTGCATAGGTTGCTTACAAGCAGGTCTCTTTTGCCGCCACTCATTGAATCAGGGAGAGGATCTCATTCTTATGAGCGATCAAAATCCGTACAATCCATATTCATCGCAAAACAATCCAGCTGGTGATCCCAATCAGTATCCGCCTACCCAATACCAGCCGCCTGCGGAGAACTACCAACCCAATTACCAGCCACCTTCGGGTGCCAATTACCAGCCTCAGTATCCGCAGCAACCCTCGGGCGCTAACTACCAGCCTCAGTACCCGCAGCAGCCTGTGGAGAACTACCAGCCTCAGTATCCGCAGCAGCAATATCCAGGGGCCTACCCCAATATGCAGCCGCCAGTACAGGGCTACTATCCACCTCAGCAGGCACCGGATTCACGCGGTGGCATGGCGATTGCTGGATTGGTATTAGGAATCATCAGCGTGATCGCATGGCTGGTTCCGTGCGTTGGGCTGCTTGTCTCGGTACCCGGCATCATCTTTGCGGCGCTTGGCAGGAAATCTATTCAGCGCAAGACAATGGCCACCTGGGGCCTGGTGCTCTCGATTATTGGTCTTGTTCTCACAATTGGGTACTTCAGCTTTAGCTTCATCCTGGCCTTTCACAACTTATCGACCCATTAACTGGCTTATATAGCTTGTAGGGTCAATGCTTGCATAGACCGCGAGGCCCGCAGACCGCTACCCAGACGTTGGACGGTTGCTGCGCTCGCAGGCCGAGCAAGCTCTGCCCCTACAAACTATGTGATATTTGCTTACAGAGGTTTGCTGATAACAGGCTTGAGCGCGGGATAGAGGGCGCGATAGGTCTCATAGGCCTGTCTGTAGGCCGGGGCCAGGGCGGCGTTGGGCGCGGTGCGCTCCACGATGCGCACGGTCTGCGCACAGGCCTCAGGAACAGAGGCGTAAACGCCACCAGCGACGCCCGCCAGCAGGGCAGCTCCAAACGCAGGTCCCTCGCTTGCGCTGGTGGTGACTAATTCCATCTCGAGAATATCAGCGATGATCTGGCGCCAGAGCGGGCTCTTCGCACCACCACCGGTAGCGCGCACCTGCTCCAGGGGAAGACCCTGCTCGCGGATGATCGACATGCAATCCTTCAGGCTAAAGGCGACACCCTCCAACACTGAGCGCACGAGGTGGCGGCGATCATGGCTGGCGGTCAGGCCGATCCAGCCACCACGCGCATAGGCGTCCAGATGCGGTGTACGTTCACCTTGCAGATAGGGAAGGAAGATCAGGCCCTCGCTTCCCGCGGGAACGGATTCAGCCTCACGTGCCAGCGTCTCATAGGCATCTACGCCCGTCCAGCGCTCCAGCGCACGCTCGGGCAGACCAATGTTGTCGCGCACCCAGCGCAGCGAGAGGCCCGCGCCCTGCGTGACTCCCATAAGGTACCACGCACCGGGAACGGCATGGTTAAAGGTATGCACACGGGGCACTGGACCCGAGGTATCCACCTGGGGCGAGGTCGCGTGGGCCAGAACGATACCGCTGGTTCCAACTGAGAGCAGGGCCAGGCCAGGTTCCACAATACCATTACCAACCGCACCACAGGCGTTATCCGCGCCACCACCTGCCACAGGTATGCCCGCTGGCAGGCCCGTCAGAGCTTGTACCTCGTGGGTGATAGAGCCACTGGCAGCATCAGCTGGGACAACGGGCGGCAGGAGAGAGGGATCAAGCTCGATGGCACTCAACACCTCTCGCGACCATGTGCCCTGTTTGACATCCAGCAAACATGTCCCGGCAGCATCCGAGATCTCCATCGCCAGCACGCCTGTCAGGCGGTAGCGGATATAGTCCTTAGGAAGAAGCAGCGTACGTGCACGAGCGAAAATTTCTGGCTCGTTGTCGCGTACCCAGAGGAGTTTGGGGGCGGTAAAGCCTGTAAGCGCGGGATTGCTGACATAAGAGATCAACTGGGCAGCGCCTACACGCTCGGTCATCCAGCGACACTGAGCATCACTGCGCTGATCCGCCCAGATGATACAGGGACGCAACACCTGCTGCTGCTCGTCTAGCAGGACGACCCCATGCATCTGGCCCGAGAGACCGACGCCACGGATATCGGATGCGCGAACCCCAAGACCACTCGCACGCTCCAAACATCCTTGAATGGCTGTAAGTGTCGCCTGCCACCACTCAGAGGGCTGCTGTTCGGCCCAGCCGGGCTGAGGATGATAGAGAGGGTAATCGATGAAGGCGTCGGCCAGAACATGGCCATCTTCAACCGCGAACAGAGCGGCTTTCACGCCTGTAGTTCCAAGATCAATACCAAGCAGGGCTTGCATGTAGGCTCCTTTGCTGACAAAAATATGTACTCCTATTTTACCACTGTTTTCCTTCTCAGAAGAACCTTCGCGCCTGCGGCGCGAAGAAAAAAAGAGTGAGTGCGTGGGAAACGGGCTTTGCCCGTTTCCCACGCACTCACTCTTTACTCTGAAATGCCAGATGAGAACGTTTTAGGAGACTGTGAATGTGACAACCTGGGCGAGTTGGCGGTCGCTGCAATCAGACTGGCGGCACCAGTAGAGTTCAGCCGCGCCCTGAGTAGCCACCAGGTATTGAATGGCCACATATCCATTGGGGGCGTTCCGATCAATTGTCAGGATGGTATTTTTCCCAAATTCGTTGTCAGCATAAAAACGGCCCTCAACATAGCCTTTGTCACCATTATCAAAGTTCAAGCCAGTTGAAGCCAGTTTGAGCTTAAAGGTGATATAGACATACGAACCAGCCGTAAACGACTTGGTCGGATTCGTTGGAAGCGTATCGCTATCGACGGCACTCGATGTTACTGGATCAGTGATAATCTGTTGAGCAAGCGGTGAGAACGGTCGCCCCGATGGCGATTGAGAATTATCACCCGTGCTGGTCGTTGGCGTGGCGTCATCGGTAGTAGGTGTCGCGTTGTCAGTAGGAGTCGTGCCCTTCGAGATCGCGGTCGCGGTGGCTTGCACATCGCTAACGCCTTTATTGGCGGCCAAACCAATCAGAACAGCGCTACCAATGCAGGCAAACAGGACAATAGCTCCGATAATACCGAGAATTAGACCAAGGCTGCTCTTCTTTTTAGGCGGTTGTGGGGGCATCCCATAGCCGCCGGGCTGTGGATAAGCACCGGGCTGCGGACCAGCTGGATAAGGCGTTGGTGGCGGTGGCGCACTATTGGCATAGGGATTGTAATTAGCTCCCGATACATTGGGAGTCGCGGGCACCTGGTTATATTGAGCACCCGAAATTCCAGGCTGTGATGCCGCCCCTGGATTGGGATTGTAATACGATGGTGGTGGTGGGGCCGCGTTATTGGGATTTGAGTTCCCCTGGTTATAATATGCCCCAGAAGGGCCACCAGGACCTTGATCAGGTGACTGTGCAAAGACAGTTGGCGCGACCTGGGGGTTCGCGGTCTCTTGCGGATATGATGGCTGTGCCTGTACCGTTGGCGCAACGTTTCCAGACACATTGTAGGGAACCGGCGTGCCGCAAGAGGGGCACACTGCAGCTCCGGCCGGCAAGATAGCTCTACAATTTCCACAGTACATATAGGTAAACTCCTTCCATGAAGTCCTCGAAGTCCTCCAACAAACCGTCCACCATCCCACTGTGTCAAAGCAGAGAGGCGGGCGCGGTAGCTAGCAATCAACTGTAGCAACTATAACGCAAAGCAGGGAAACATGCTAGAGGATATTTCACATTTTGTGAATGAACCAGGTCACAGCTTTTCCTCTACCAACAACTCCTAAGAAACTGGCTTGGACCACGTAGTTATGCTATAGTCAGAACAATAGAATAATTGGTGATGGGGTTCACCACGTCAAATAATGCCTCTTCAAGGGAAACGCTCTCTGACCGATTTTTTATCTTATGAAGAATTGGCTATACCTGACGAAATCGCAAAGAAGCTAATAACTCCTGATAACGCATACTTGTTGAGTATGCGTTATCAGGAGTCTTTTTTTGTGCTTTCTGGGGGCTTAATACTGGACTTCTCGCGCCTACGGCGCTCGCAGGGTTAGTAGTGTGATGCGGGTTGGCAGCCGCAGGCTGCCAACCCGCATCACACTACTAACCAGGCAGTTGGTGAGTGGGTACTCAAAGAGTTGGTGAGTGGGTACTCAAAGAGTTGGTGAGTGGGTGCTCAAAGAGTTGGTGAGTGGATGCCCAAAGAGTTGATGAGCGTATCTAAAAAATACATTGGAAGGGTAGGAATAAAGTATGACATGGGCCGCGATGGCGCTGCTCGGGGGCATTAGCCTGGCTGGTGCTCTGGGGCAGTTACGCGTTATTTGCTTGGTAACCTGTTGACCACATGGCTTCCCACGCGTTTCCCCCTGGGGACGTTCTGTATTAATCTGAGTGGGGCTTTTTTGATCAGTTTTATTTTTGCGCTCGTAAGTCACAAAGCACTTTCGACGTCACTGCAAGCCGTGCTCGCTACCGGTTTTCTGGGTGGCTATACGACATTTAGTACACTCAACTGGGAGACGCTTCTGCTGCTACGCCGCGGCGAGAGCAACCGCGCACTCTGCTACCTGGGAGGTACCTATCTACTAGGCCTCGGGATGGCAGCCCTTGGATTAGGGATAGGGGGCTGGCTGGCATGAAAAATAATGTGACGTTACGTCAGCTCGTAGCCGTGCTCACAGGTGGCTTCCTGGGGACCATGACACGCTATCTTCTCAGCCTGGCGATCCAGCAAGTACTGGGGAAAGGCTGGCCCTATGATATTCTCCTGATAAATATTACTGGCGCCCTGCTAATCGCCTTGATTAGCACCCTGGCCGAGACCACAATGCTCATTGGCCCCACACGACGCCTCTTTCTCGTTACGGGCTTCCTGGGCGCCTATACCACCTTTAGCAGCCTGGCACTGGGCACACTCAATCTCCTCAATGGGGGCGCGACACTGCCCGCCTTTCTCTATCTACTGACCAGCCTGCTTGGTGGGCTGCTCGCCATCGTGCTAGGCGTGCGCCTGGGGCAAGGAGGAGTCTACTGGCTCAAAAAGCGCCCACGCATGCGTAGCCTGGGGCTTTATAACACCACCCACTCGGACGAGCAGGTGCTTGAAGAAGAGCATCGGGTATAGGCGCCCTGCTTGTAGGGTCCATGCTGGCATGGACTCCTAGCGCAGCGACCTCCGCCATCTGGGTGTCGGCCTGCGGGCCTCGGAGTCCATGCCAGCATGGACTCTACTTGATTTAGGTGGTATGCCCGGTATAGCCTGCGCGCTGTCCGTGATCGGGCGCGACACGTTGGACAGTCAGGCGCGCAGGCACGGTTTGCGAGCTGATTATAAAGGCCACCACGATCACGCCATTTCCATACGAGACGTTGGCCCGCTCCGCGTCGACGGGCACGGGAAGCTGTATCTCGCGATGATAGGCGCCCACGCTCCACTCATCAACGACCAGTTCTTTGACGTCCTTGAGCAAACCACGAATCTCACCCTGCAATATCAGGTGATTATCCGCCGTGACCTCGATGCCAAGATCCTCCGGCTGTAAGCCAGGCATAGGCGCGGCTACCATTAAACGATCGTGTGTGCGATAAACTTTGACTGGAATATGTTGAATTTTGGCTTTCTCGGACATCATCGCGACTCCTTCTTATGACTCAAACTCGCAAACATACAACAGACACTCTAGTTCGCGGGATTACCACGATCCGGGGTATCGGTTGTATACCCCATCTGCTCGTTCTCGGCCCAGGCGGTTCCTGTTTCGCGTCCAGGCGCGGGGACCTTCGCTCCTGGGTGCCTCCTGGATGACTGCGTCCCACTCTGAGCTGGATCATAGCCTTGTTGTGCTGGATTCTCCTGCGCGGGCTGGCCTATCGTGTTTTGCGTTTCACCATAGCCGCTCCCCTCGGTCTCCTCATAGCCATCCTGGCGTAAGGGTGTATTATCATTACTTTCATTATAGGAGTCAGCCTGATTCTGCTCTGATTCTGCCGTCTGCTGGTTATACTGCTGGCGCCTGCTTAGCTGCTGCTGCTCTTGGGAAGACAGGTTACGAGAGGCCTTCTCACGCGTGGTACCCGCCGCCTTAGCGGCTCGATCTATATTTGCTATATCTTCACGCGTGACATCTTCACCAGACTGCTGGCTGGCAGAATCATGCTCGTTATTTGTATACATAAAGGGATTCCTCCAATCCTTTGGGATGGAACAAGAAACAGTATGGCATTAGAGCCTACTTGTGGCGCCATACTACACAAGCTATGCTGATGCGTAGCTACTAATGTAGCCACGTCTTCCAGTGGGAAGAGGTTTCAACACAGTAAATAATAGCCCCGCGCTTGCGGCAATCGCCCGAAGCGGTGTAGGTGCTGAGAACATCCTTTGCAAACAGGAATATACTCTCATAGGCGGCGTTTCCGCTTTCTCCAGACTCAGCCAGAATATATACTTAGATAGAGAACAAAAAACTACTAGATGGGGGAGCAGAACACGTGGGATTCGATTTCACCACCGAACAGGTTAAAGCCATAGCTCCCGACACGGCCTCGCTCGCCAACGCTAGAAAGCTCAGTAATCGCAAGCACTGGGCAAATCTTGGTCATAACGAGCTTGCCCTCTGGGGAGAATGCCAGGGGAGCGCGCTCTACCAGGTCAAGGTTGAACTCTCCACCCTCACAGCACAATGCAGTTGCCCCAGTCGGAAACAGCCCTGTAAACATTGTCTGGGCCTGCTACTACTTACAAGCACCATGGGTGAGGAGATCACAAGCGGCGATCCACCAGATTGGGTCACCGCCTGGCTAGAAAAGCGGGCCGCGTCGTTACAACGCAAAGAAAGCAAGCAAACTAAAGAATATACAGCTCCATCCGAGAAGACCGTCGCTCGGCGCCAAAAGCTAGTCGAGCAGGGTCTGGCACGTCTCGATCTCTGGTTAAGCGACCTGGTACGCACTGGCCTGGCCAGCGCTGAGACGCACCCGGATGCCTACTGGAGCGATATGGCGAAGCAGATGGTCGATAACCAGCTTCCAGGCGTCGCGACACGCATCCGGCGCCTGGGTGAGAGCATTCATGCCTCGCCAGACTGGACCGAGAAATTGCTCATACAATCCGGGCAATTGACCCTGCTCAGTCAGGCATATCGCAATATCGATACACTTCAACCCAATCTTCAAGATGAGGTACGTACGCAACTGGGGTGGGCACTAACCGAAGACGAGGTGCTCGCGCGCGGCGAACACATACGCGATACCTGGCTCTTCCTCGGCTCTACGCTTGAGGAGACCGATAAGGGCACAACACAGCGCACCTGGCTCTATGGCGAACAAAGCAAACGTACAGCCATGCTGATGCAGTTCGCGCCACGAGTGAATCCTGCTTTTGCCCGCGTGTATCCCTTTGGTATGCGCCAGGCGGTCGAGCTAGCATACTGGCCAGGGGCCGCACCCGCGCGCGCGCTTATCGTCGAGCAACAGGGAGAACTTCGCCCCTTTGAGCGCACGCTGCCTGGAGAAGAGACGATAGATGCCTTTCTCAATCAAGTCGCTCAGACACTGGCACGTCACCCCTGGCAGGACACCTTTCTGTGCGTTCTGCGAGATGCCGTCCCTGTTCTCGATCAGAAACGCTGGCTGCTGTGTGACAACGCCGGGCAGGCCTTGCCGCTGGCTAAAGGGGAGCACTGGCGCCTGATCGCACTTTCAGGAGGGCATGCTAGTCACTTCGCGGGAATCTGGAACGGCGAAGTGCTGACCCCACTTGGCATCCTGGTCGATGGCCGCTACTATAGCTTATCGGAGGGGAGGTAGACATGGAACGTTTTATCACCGCCGCCATCGTTGGCACAGAGCAGAGCGGCGATACAGCACTCACCACCGGTACCAGAATTGATGAGCTGAGTAGTCAACTCAGTGAGGGTGGAAAAGAACACCAGCTCCTGCTGACAGCTGCTGCCTGGGGCGCCTATCAAAACGCGGGGCACCTCGCCGAGTCCGCGCCTGAACTGCCTGCACCCGCGCAACCTGAGTCCCAGGACTGGTATCCGCTTCAGCGACCGCAGATTCTTGAGATGCTCCTGCCTCATAAAGAAACAGCACTCCTTCAGGAGGCTCTAGGCTATATGCAAGAGCGGCGCTGCCGGGTGCCATATGATCTCCTGCCA
The DNA here is from genome assembly GCF_016587375.1 of Ktedonobacter robiniae. GTDB lineage: Bacteria > Chloroflexota > Ktedonobacteria > Ktedonobacterales > Ktedonobacteraceae > Ktedonobacter > Ktedonobacter robiniae. Next base: position 4,088,568 of record NZ_BNJG01000001.1, on the reverse strand, counting down.
GCGTTTCTGGAAACCGTCACCAGAGGGAAAGAGCTACGTGAGCAAGCGCTCCCTCTGCTAGGTGAACGCGGGCGCTGGCTGAGCCAGCACAACCCAAAGTGGAACTGGGTGAACGAGTTGTCCACTGAGGCAGGCGCGATACCCGCTGAACAGATCGAAGCCACATGGCAAGAGGGAACACTCAAGCAGCGCGTAGAAGCCCTGCGCCAGCAGCGCCTCCTCGCTCCAGATACGGCGAGGCAATGGCTCCAGCAGAGCTGGAAGAAGGAGCGTGCCGATACCCGCGCACCACTCCTCGAAATCCTGGCACTCAAGCTCTCACCAGAAGATGAAGATTTTCTGGAGAAAGCGCTCGATGACCGCAGCGAACAGGTGCGCCTGGTCGCAATACGGCTGCTTGCCATGCTCCCAGGCTCAGCCTTTATGCAGCGCATGCGTGCTCAAGCAGGTACTCTGTTCCAGTATCAGAAGGGGAAAATTGCCGTTCATAAGCCTGCTACCCTAGATAAGAGTTGGGTCCGCGATGGCCTGATCAACAGGGTGGAGAACACATCTGGCATTAACGATGCCTGCCAGCGCCTCCTAGAACACCTGCCACTCGCCTATTGGGAAGAACGCTTTTCGCTGGCACCCTACCAGTTGCTAGAGGCGATTGAAAATAAAACCTGGCAGCACATGCTTTTTACGGTGCTTTGCAGACGTGCCGCACGCGAGTATCACCTGCCGAGCATCGACAGTCTCCTGGCTTTCTGGCAAGAAGCACAACCAGATGCACTGCGCGATGCGCGGCGTGAGGAGCGTAACCTGGAGATAGCTGGTCTTATCTCTCGCCTTTCCCAGCAACAGGCAGAAGGTATCTTCAAGGGAATGCTTGGGAGTCACTTTGCATCCCATATCTTGAATGTGTCTGTCCTGCCACGTCCCTGGAGTCACAACTTTGGCACATTCTACCTGGATTGGGCGCGCGAAGTGGTACATAATTTTCCCATAGAAACTGAGACAGGGAAAGCTACGCTTGAATACCTGCGACTCACGCTCCCACCGGCAGCGCTCGCCTTCCCTCCAACCTGTTTTCCCCTGGCTTTACAGGAATGGAACTTACCCGATCTGCCCGAAAAATATGAATACAGCATCTACTACGAACATCAGCAAACCAAAAATAGCGTAAATCATTTTCTAGAGACAATACACCTGCGCAAAATGATAGTAGAGGAGATTGGCTAATTATGACGAGCACGCAAAATACTGCACAAAATGGACATATCACAGGAGCCGAGGTCAATAGCGTTTTACGCCAGCACGCCGAGCAGCAATACGCGGAGGAACTGGCTGAACTGGTTAAAGTGGATACGCGCCAGCGGCCACCTAACTGGCAGCTCTCGCCCTGGGCTGTGCGCACCTACCTCATGGGCGGCAAGCTCGACAATGGCTTTGAGATCTCGCCAAAGTATATTGGCAACCCCCGCCTGATGGAGATCGCCATCTCTACACTCGCCACTGACCGCGCCCTATTGCTCTATGGCGTTCCTGGTACTGCAAAATCGTGGGTAAGCGAGCATCTAAGCGCCGCCATTATGGGCGACTCGGCTCTCCTGATTCAAGGCACGGCAGGCACGGATGAGAACGCCATTCGCTATGGCTGGAACTACGCGCGCTTGCTGGTTGAAGGTCCTTCACCAGCGGCTCTGGTGGTCAGCCCCATGATGCAGGCCATGCAAGATGGCAAGCTCGCGCGTATTGAAGAGCTCACACGTATTCCCAGCGAGGTCCAAGATACCCTGATTACCATCCTTTCGGAGAAGACGCTGCCTGTACCCGAACTCAACACAGAGGTCCAGGCGCGCAAAGGCTTTAACGTCATCGCGACCGCCAATAACCGCGACAAGGGCGTCAACGAGCTCTCCAGCGCACTCATGCGCCGCTTCAACACCGTCATTCTCCCCGTGCCTGATAGCATGGACGACGAGGTTAACATCGTGGAGCGTCGCGTCGCCAGCCTGGGTCGCGCCCTGGAGCTGCCAGCCGAGAAGCCCGCGCTGGAGGAGATTCGCCGCGTCGTCACCATCTTCCGCGAGCTGCGCAATGGCGTCACCGAAGACGGGCAGACCAAGCTGAAGTCACCTGGTGGCACACTCTCAACGGCGGAGGCCATCTCCGTCATCAACAACGGACTGGCCATGGCGGGCTATTTCGGCGACGGCGAGCTAAAAGCCGCCGACCTGGCTGCGGGCCTGACCGGCGCCATTGTCAAAGACCCGGTCCAGGATCGTGTCGTCTGGCTCGAATACCTGCAAACAGTCGCCAAAGAGCGTGAAGGTTGGAAGGACCTCTATCGAGCGTGCCGCGAGGTGTTGTAGTGAGCATTTCAGTCTTTGGGATACGCCACCATGGGCCAGGCTGCGCACGCAGCCTGCGCCAGGCGCTCACAGAGTACCAGCCAGACATCGTCCTGGTCGAAGGCCCGCCCGACGCCCAGCAAGTGCTCCCGCTATGTATGCACCAGGAGATGCGGCCTCCCGTCGCGATCCTCATCTACGCGCCTGAGCATCCAAAGCGTGCCGTCTTCTATCCCTTTACCACCTTCTCGCCAGAATGGCAGGCGCTCCGCTATAGCTTTGAGCAGGGTATAGAAACGCGCTTTATGGACCTGCCCCAAGCCATGCAGATGGCGCTGCGCCTCGAACACGAGGCCCTGGCTGAACAAACGGAGCAGCAGGAGCCGCAAGAGCTCGATCATCCTGGAGATGAGGCAGAGCCAGGTCAGGAGACGCGCAATGCGACCCTCGCACCTGCGCCTCAAACGGAGGAGCGTGAGGACCCACTCGGGATGCTTGCCGAGGCAGCAGGCTATAGCGATCATGAAAGCTGGTGGGAACAGCAGATTGAGCAGCGCGTCGATAGCCGCGACATTTTCGCGGCTATCCTTGAAGCCATGTCGGCCCTCAGAGAGGGACGAGAAACCAGGGAAGAGGACGCGCTTCGCGAGGCCTATATGCGTCAATGCATCCGCACGGCTCAGCGCGAGGGCTTCCAGCGCATCGCCGTTGTATGTGGAGCCTGGCATGCCCCCGTCCTGGTCGACCCCGGCGCACCTGGCGAGGATCAGAAACGCCTGAAGGGTCTAAAAAAATTGAAGGTTGAGGCCACCTGGATTCCCTGGACCAATTCACGCCTCTCCTATCGCAGCGGCTATGGAGCTGGCATCACCTCTCCTGGCTGGTACGAGCATCTCTGGAAGACGCCAGATCAGGCCGTGGTACGCTGGGTGACACGCGCCGCGCGCTTGCTCCGCAAAGAAGACCTGGATGCCTCCTCGGCCAGCGTTATTGAGGCGGTACGCCTGAGCGAGACCCTGGCAGCCCTGCGCGAGCTTCCCATGCCCGGCCTCATCGAGCTACACGAGGCCATCCAGACTGTTCTCTGCCATGGCAACACGGAACCCATGCAGTTAATTCGCGAGAAGCTCGAAATTGGCGAGCGCCTGGGGCGCGTACCGGAGGAGACGCCAGCCATCCCGCTCCAGCGCGATCTGGAGCAGCAACAGCGCCAGTTGCGCATGGCGCCCTCGCCTGAGAGTACACGCCTGGAGCTAGACCTGCGCAAAGAGAGCGCCCTGGCGCGCAGCCAGTTGCTGCACCGCCTCTCCCTGCTCAACATTCCCTGGGGCAAAACTCTGCGTACCGGCAACCAGAAGCAGGGCACCTTCTGGGAATACTGGCAATTACAATGGCAGGTTGAGTTTGTAGTAACTCTCATTGAAGCCAGCGCCTGGGGGAACACCGTCTTCGAGGCGGCAAGCGCCTTCGTCGCGCACCAGGCCGAAGAGCTTCAAGAGCTACCGCAACTCACCAGCCTGCTCGACCAGGCCATGCTGGCGGCCTTGCCCCAGGCGATTGCGCACCTGCTTACAGTCATCCAGCAACGCGCGGCAGTATCGGCAGATATACGCCATTTGATGGATGCCATGCCACCCCTGGCGCGGATCGCACGCTACGGCAATGTTCGAGGTACCCAGGCCGAGCTGGTCCAGCCCATTCTCACACGTCTCTTCGAGCGCGTGCTGGTTGGTCTACCCGGTGCCTGCTCCTCGCTTGACGATGACGCCGCTCGGGGCATGCTCACAAGCATCAACCACGTTCAGGAGGCCCTCAGCCTGCTCAACCAGGAAGAGGAGCGTCAAGACTGGCAGAAGCTCCTGCGCCGCTTGATGGAACAGGAGGATCTGCATGGCCTGCTACGCGGGCGAAGCTGTCGCTTACTGCTAGAACAGCACGTCATCGATGGAGCTGAGCTGCAACGCCAGACACGCCTGGCCCTCACACCCGCGTTACCAGCGGCTCAAGCCGCGCGCTGGATCGAGGGCGTCCTCATGGGTAGCGGGCTTATCGCCCTCCACCAGGAGGAGCTGTGGAGCGCTCTGGATAGCTGGCTCAGCGATCTCTCGGGCGAGACCTTCGAGGCTCTCTTACCAATCCTACGCCGCGCCTTCAGCGAATTTGAGCCGCCTGAGCGCCGTGCCATGGGCGAAAAGGTCAAACACCTGCGCACAATGTCGGGCCAGAGCGGCGCGGTACCAGGGATGACGGCATCATCTACCAGCGTGGGCTTCGACCAGCAACGAGCGGAGGGCGTTCTGCCCGTGCTGGCACAACTGATGGGGGTAAGCTTCAATGAGCATAAATGAGCAAGAGCGCCTGCGCCGCTGGCGCCTCGTTTTAGGCAAGCAGGCGGAGAAAGGAATGGCGGGCGCGGGTGGAGGTGCGCCAGGAGATGGGCAGGACATGTTGAGTGGCCGCGACCTGGGCATGGATAAAACGCTCGAAGCCCTCTACGATGCCCAGCGTTCGGGCGGGCTGGGAGGCTCCTCGCCCAACGTAGCCCGCTGGCTGGGCGATATTCGTACCTACTTCCCCTCCTCGACCGTACGCGTGATGCAGCAGGACGCGCTTCAACGGCTCAACCTTACACGCATGCTGCTCGAACCAGAGATGCTTGAGCAGGTTGAGCCGGATGTCCATCTCGTAGCCTCCCTGCTCTCGCTGAGTCGCGTCATTCCCGAGAAAACCAAGGATACGGCGCGGCAAGTGGTACGCAAGGTCGTCGAAGAACTGGAGCGCAAACTCGCCAATCCCTTGCAACAGGCGGTACGGGGTAGCCTCAATCGCTCCACCTATACCCGACGACCACGTGCCAATGAGATCAACTGGCATCGCACCATCCGCGCCAACCTGAAAAACTACCTGCCGGAGAAGCAGACCATCATCGCCGAACAGTTGATCGGGCATGGGCATAAGCGCTCTTCCCTGCGTGATATCGTCCTCTGCGTAGATCAGAGCGGCTCTATGGCAACCTCCGTCGTTTACTCAGGCATCTTTGGCGCCGTCCTGGCAACCATTCGTGCGGTCAGCACACGCATGGTCGTCTTCGACACCGCCGTTGTCGATCTCAGCGAAGACCTGCAAGACCCGGTCGACCTGCTCTTCGGCACACAACTGGGCGGCGGCACCGATATCAATCGTGCCCTGGCCTATTGCCAGCAGATCATCAGTCGTCCCAGCCAGACCATCCTCGTCCTGATTACCGATCTCTATGAGGGAGGAAACGAGCGCGAGATGCTTCGCCGCGCCGCCGAACTGGTCGCCAGCGGAGTCCAGGTCATCTGCCTACTGGCCCTCAGCGATGATGGTGCCCCGGGCTACGATAAAACGAATGCCGCGCACCTGGCGAGCATGGGCATTCCCTCGTTCGCCTGTACGCCTGACCTCTTCCCGGATCTCATGGCCGCTGCCATTCAGCAACAAGATCTCAACATGTGGGCCGCGCGCAACGACATCGTCGCCACGCGCACCCGTTAAAAAGAAGTGGTTGTTTTGGTCCTGAAGGTGCTGTTGGCGCGGACGCGCCAACAGCACCTTCAGGACCAAAACAACCAAATAACTGCTTGACTTCTTTGTTGAGATCCTGTATGATGGATACATACCACAGTAAAAAACCTCTATCAAAGGAGCAACACTTGTAAACATGAGCAACATCTACCGCTAAGTAACCCCACGCACGCTTTTAGAATATGCTTTTACAGCATTCATATATCTACTTGCGCTCGTTGCTGGTTACTTCTGGCCTGATGCCGTGCTCATGGTACATCACAAGGTGCTCTACCACTTTCTGCTATCACTTCGCTAGAAGCTACCCACGATGTTAACCACAACCAGTTAGCAATTTGTACCCCTTGAGCGCGTTCAGGCACCTCGCAGACAACTTCATTACACACCTGGCGGCAAAACGACCGCAACCAGAATTACGAGGTGCAGCTTTATGTTATTAACTGTACGCAATCTCTCTAAAACCTATGGCGCGATTACCGTACTCAGTGAAATCTCATGCGTAGTCAATGCTGGAGACCGGGTGGGCATCGTTGGTGCCAATGGCGCGGGCAAATCTACCCTCTTACGTATCCTTACCGGGAGCGAAGAGGCCGACGAGGGCCGCTTTGTCTATGCTCCCTCCGTTGAAGTGGGCTATCTGCCTCAGACCACGCCCCCCTTCTATGGACGTAGCATACAGGATTTAATTCTTGAGGCCGTAGGAAATCTGCGCCAACTTGAGACACGTATGCACGAGCTTGAAGGGGTCATGAGCACGGCCACCCCGGAGCAACTCACCTCGCTCCTTGAGGAATATGCCCTTGTTTCAACACGCTTTCAAGACAGTGGTGGCTACGAAATAGACTATAAGATAGAGAGCATCCTGGAGGGCCTGCGCCTGAGCTACTTTCCGCGCACCCAGGAGGTCGAGACGCTCTCTGGTGGCGAGAAGGCTCGTGTCGGCCTGGCGGCCTTGTTGCTACGTTCTCCAGATATTATCTTGTTAGATGAACCGACTAATCATCTCGACGTCGCCAGCATGGAGTGGTTGGAGAACTATCTCTCAAGCTATCACGGAGCCGCGCTCATCGTCTCGCATGATCGCCAGTTTCTCAATCGCGCCGTCAATGCCATCTTTGAGATCGATGACAATTCTCATCACCTCAAAGCCTATACTGGCAATTATGACGCCTATGTCGCGGCACGCGAGGCGGAGCGCAAGCAGTGGGAGGAGGATTACCTGCGCCAGCAAGAAGAGATCAAAGAGCTGCGCAAACGCATCAAAGAGAAAGGAAGACATATCGGGCATAGCAATCGCGCACCACGCGATAACGATAAGTTCGTCAAGCACTTTTTGGGGCAGCGTGTTGACAGCGCCGTGGCCCGCGATATTCATGAAACGGAAGAGCGCCTGAAGCGCATTGAGGCTGATCCAATTCCCAAGCCACCCGAACTACTCAGCGTCACCTCCTACTTTCGCACAGAGGCCATTCAATCGCAGAGCGTGGTGCAGATGACCGATGTGCGCAAAGGCTTTGGTGAACGCCAGGTCTTTGAGCATGTTCATCTCAACCTGACCCCTCGGTCGCGCATCATGCTGACTGGCCCCAATGGAGCGGGAAAAACGACGCTGCTCAGGTTACTACTTGGAGAGGAGCAGCCTGACGGTGGTACGATCTCCCTTGCATCTGGCGCACGTGTAGGCTATCTCCCCCAGGACCCGGAGCTTCCCGACCTGGAGAAGACGGTCATCGAGACCTATCGCTATGGGCAGATAGGTTATGAGGGGGAGTTTATAAGTCGCTTGATCGGGTATGGACTCTTCCGCCTGGAGGATATGCAGAAAAAGGTCAGGCAATTAAGTATCGGGCAGAGACGTAAATTGGAGATTGCCAGCTTGATGGCCAGGAACCCCAATGTGCTCCTACTCGACGAGCCGACCAACTACATCAGTCTCGATGTGCTGGAAGCCTTTGAACAAGCAGTCCTGCATTTTCCTGGTCCGGTCATTGCCATCTCGCATGACCGCTGGTTCATCCAGCGCTTCGGTGGCGAAGTCTGGGAGTTGCGAGAGAGCCAGTTGGTCAAGAAGGAAGACCATGAAATAGTTACCTCGGCTTAAAATGGCAGAGCGCCGCCGCCGCTATGGGTGAGGCTGAGAGGATAACGATGCATCATCGGCGGCGGCGCTGGCTTCAGTTGGCTGTACAGAGAGATATGGCAGATGGACCGAGAATACACTCCCACTATCGGGAATACTCTCGACCGTAATCCGACCACCGTGGCTCTCGACAATCTGATTGGAGATGTAGAGGCCCAGGCCCAGGCCAATACTAGAGCCACGCTGTACCTCCACGCCTGGAACACGATAGAAGCGATCAAAGATATGGGGCAAGAGTTCAGGCGAGATGCCAATCCCGGTATCGCGCACCGTGATCGCGCACTCGGTCTCGTCATAGCTGAGCGCCATATAAATAGATGCACTCGAGTATTTACGTGCATTAGAAAGCAGGTTAATCACAACCTGGCCCAGGCGTTCCACATCCACATTGGCCTCAATCTGCTCAGATGGCAGATGGAGTTCTACGATAGGTTGGGGATTGGTACCGATAACATACTCATCTACCAGGCGCTGACACAACACATTCAGGTTGCACGGCATGGTATGCAGTTCAAAGACACCCATCTCAATAAAAGAAATGTTGAGCAGGTCATTCACCAGCACCTCCATGCGCCGGATGGAGTTCTCCATGCTAATCAAGTTCGGGACGTCAGTTGAGCCAGTACGCTCCAGTTTACGGCGTAGCAACTGCGTCATGCCCTTCAGGCTCGAGAGCGGGGTTTTTAGTTCATGCGAAGCCATGCTCAGGAATTCATCTTTGGCGGAGTTTGCAGCCGTGAGTTCACGAGTGCGCTCCTCTACCGCCTGCTCAAGCGAGCGAGCATGCAATTCTAGCGCGCGTTGTTGTTCCTCCACCTGGTAACGAAGCTGATGTATTTGAATCGCCCGTGCGAGCGCGGCGACAAAATAATCGCGATCAATTGGCTTCTGGATGAAATCATAGGCTCCGCCGCGCAAGGCCTGAATCGCCAGGTTATGATCACCATGGCCCGTAATCAAGAGGACCGGCGTATTGGGAGAGACTTGCTGCACCTTTCCCAGCAGGGCCAGGCCATCCATACCCGGCATCTTAATATCACTCACAATCGCGTCATATTCGCATGAGCAGATCCGCTCAATCGCATCGAGGGCCGAGTCACAGGTATCAACCGTGACATCCTTCATACGCAGGTAGATTGCCTGGGGTAAGGCCTGCAACAGGGCAGTGTCATCATCGACTAAAAGAATGCAAGATTGCTTCAAGGACTACACCTCTTCAGGATCGTCATCAGGCTTAAGTGGAAGCTGGATCAGGAAACGTGCTCCCTCTCCGAGTCGGCTCTGTACGGTAATCGCTCCATTATGTTCTTTTATAATACCATACGTGATCGACAAACCTAAACCCGTTCCAGCGCCAACTTCCTTGGTGGTAAAGAAAGGATCAAAGATACGCTGCTCCAGTTCAGTGGGAATACCAGGACCTGTGTCGGCCACGCTGATCTCGATCATCTCATCGCGCCTGATGCATTCAATAGAGATAATCTTCGTTGGAGCGCTGGTCAGGGCATCACGAGCATTTGTCAGGAGATTGATGAAGACCTGCTCCATCTGAATAGCATTCCCCATCACAAATATATCTTCCTCGGGGAATTGCATCTTTACCTCGATCAGGCGCAGACGTAGCTGCTCGCCCATAAGCGAGATGGAGCGCTGGATGACCTGAGTCACATTGATCGTCTCACGACTTACAGAAGCGGCCCGGCCAAAGGTGCGCAAGTGCGAGATAATCTCAGTGGCCTTACGCACCTGCTGCATCGCATTCGAGAGCTCTTGCAAAATGCGTCCAGGCTCGGTATCGGCCATGCCCAGTTCGATGAGATCAATCGCATTGCCAACAAAGAGGCCAATATTATTCAAAGGGTTATTTAGTTCATGCGCGACCCCAGTCGTCAGTTCACCCAGCGTTGCCAGTTTTCCGGCCTGCACCAGTTGCTCTTGCTTCGCGCGTAGCTCCTGCTCACTATGCTGAACGGCTTCCGTCGTTACTTTCAAGTCGTTCATGATGTGAATCATGGCTTTGCGGCTATTCTCCAGGCGCAAATTTGATTGATGCGAATCCTGAAGAATATGCAGGAGCGCCCGACGTGAGTTATCCAGTCGCTCGGTCTGCTTGACCATGCGGCGACGGTCCTGCTCATAGTCGGCAAGGATATGAATCATGGCCTTGCGTTGATCCACAAGCTTGCGATTGAGGGTGTTGACATCACTGAGAATATGCACAAAAGCACGGCGGCGCTCCTCGCTTCTCTGCACCCGCATCTCCAGCATCTGCTTTTCCTGAAGCACACACTCATGCTCTTTACGAAGTTGCGCGAGTTCGGCTCTGAGTTGTTCAACTTCAGCCTCTTGCTCTCGGTAACTTGCGGTTTTGTTAGTATAGTCCATAGCATGCCGCTGTGCTAAGTCCATCGTCCCCCCTGACTACGACTATCTCTGCTATCATGCTCGCGCTTGACGACCTGCCCCCGACGCAGATCCTCTACTTCGCGCTTCAAGTTCTCTATCTCTTTCTCCAGTGCGATCATCTTCAGTTCGCGACCAACGACCACTTCCTCAAACTTCTCCAGGTCCAGGATTTTCTCTTGCAGTTCGGCTTTAGACTCCTGTAAGTCAAACAAGACCTTTTCATAGGCACGCATATCGCGCAGGATACCAATTGCGCCAATAACATTCCCATCTGTATCACGCAGAGCAGAGGCATTTAGAGTCGTTGGAATGACTTCATTGGAGGCGCTGCGGGGATTTAAGCGCGCATTACGCGTCACACCACGCTCAATGACTTCGCGTAAAGCGGCGGTAAATTCGCGCGTCTCCTCCGCACTTATAAAACGTGAGAGCGACTGCTCCAGCACCTCATCTGGGCGGAACCCCAGTAGCTCATACACAGCATCGTTGGCCTTTTGAATCTTACCTTCTGGGTCCGAGACAAAGATCGGGTCCGGCGCGTTCTTAATCAAGCTGTCAGAGTAGGCCAGGGCCTTATCCAGTTCGCGCATATCGCGCAGGATACCAATCGCGCCGATGACTTTCCCATCCGCGTCGCGCAAGGCCGAGGCATTCAAGCTAGTAGGGATGACCTCGCCTGAGGCGCTCAGAGGATTGAGGCGCGTGTTACGTATCACACCACGCTCAATGACTTCGCGCAGTGCCGCGGTAAATTCGCGCGTCTCCTCTGCACTTATAAAACGCGAGAGCGACTGCTCCAGCACCTCGTCAGTGCGGAACCCCAGTAGCTCATATACCGCGTCATTAGCGGTTAAAATTTTGCCCTCCAGATCCGAGACAAAGACCGGGTCTGGCGCATTCTTGATCAGGTTGTCGGCATAGACACGCGCCTGCTCCAGTTCGCGCATGTCGCGCAGGATGCCAATCGCGCCGATGACTTTCCCATCCGCGTCGCGCAAGGCCGAGGCGTTCAAGCTGGTCGAGATGATCTCGCCCGAGGCACTCAGAGGATTGAGGCGCACATTACGCGTCACACCACGCTCAATGACTTCGCGCAACGCGGCGGTGAACTCGCGCGTCTCCTCCTGGTTAATGAAACGCGAGAGCGACTGCTCCAAGACCTCATCGGTGCGAAAGCCTAACAGTTCGTAGACGGCATCATTCGCCAGCAGAATCTTGCCATCCAGATCCGCGACAAAGACCGGGTCTGGCGCATTTTTAATAATGATATCGGCATCCAATGAGCCGTGTGATTTGGTTCCGATGGTGTTGACATGACCATCAGCGGTAGTTTTAGGAACCACATTCTCTAACATAAAATAGCAACCTCCGGCCAGAGACTATAGTATTTTTGTCACGAATCACAGAACAAAAAAGACAAAAGCGTAGGTTGTTTAGCAATTCACTAAGAGTATAACAGACCTTTTTTATTTAGGGCAAGCAACTAGATCCTTTGAACAAAGGATTACACATGGTAGCGGGCAACAAAAACTTTCGCGCCTGCACTTCTCGCGACTTCCCCTGGTTCACCTCCCAGGCATCTGTATAAGACAAAACTCCTAGATAGAAGTTGCTTTTACCAGGTCATTTCTTCTTTTTCTCTTCTTCTTATACAAGATAATTAAAAATACGTAAATATACATGTAAAGCCTACATTAATTTATTACAAGTTATTCACCTAATCACGGCAATATATCTATTTCAATTACAGACATGTTATACTGATGAAGAAATTTACGACAGAGGCAAAGAAAAACATTCTCGGCAAGCAGGCGTTATCAGGTAGGGCGTAAGCACAGGCTAGAAACGATTCTAAATCGGCATATTGACATACCCAGCCAGGAGGAAGGCAACGTATGACGTCATCAGCAGCAATCTGTATTAGGCAGGTCTCAGGGCAGGCAGAAACTAGATAGGTTGTGTACTCAACCTGCTGACTATACAACATTTCGCATGCAGGGAGCATGGATATAAGCAAAGAGAGTAAGCGTTCTGGATAGTTGATGCTTTTTAAAGATTACGTCTGAAAGCGAGCATGCTCAATCGTTAGCCAGCAAATTTTTAAAGAGCATTAGTTTTGTACTATTGGAAGGGTGTACTCATGCATGGATTGGTTTTTGTTACGTGGGAGAAGTATCTGGTGGACCGTTTTGGCAACTCACTCCTCAAAGCTTATAGAGAAGCGATTGGCGAAACAAGTGCTAATGCGCCCCTCGCCAGTAAGGTCTATGAAGATACCCATCTCTTAGCGGGTGTAGCTGCCGCCTGCGAATTGACCGGACTCTCAGCCCAGGTCATCTTGCGCGAATACGGCCGCTACTTCATTTTGAATGGTCTCACCAGCCATCTTTGTGCCTATCTCCTCACGCGTGTCCATAGCGGAAAAGACCTGCTCCTGGTCATGCGCACCGCACACGCACAGATGCGACGCGTCCCCGAAGCTCTGACACCTCCGCTCTTTGGCTATGAGGCCGGCACTCACCCTAATGAGTTTGCGCTCATCTATGATAGTCCACGTCAGCTCTGTCCAGTACTACATGGAGCCATCGAGGGCGCAGCCGAGCGCTTTCACGAACATGTCAGCGTTATTGAAACCACGTGTATGAAACAGGGCGCGCCCGTCTGTCGCTTTGAGCTTCGTTTCCGCCCGAGGCACCAAGCAAACCCGCAGGAGACACCAGAACAAATTGCCAAGCGGCGCGAAAAACAGCAGCTGGCCGAAGTCGTGCTCAAAGTGCTCCCCGATCACGATGGAATCGAGCTGGGCGAGCTTCAGCAGCACCTGCAACGCCAGCTCCCCCTACTTGGGTTGAACGCGCCCCGCCTGAGCGCCCTGCAAGAGGCCATCAATCATCTACAGTTTGTGGGCCTGGTAGCAAGTACAGCAAATCAGCCGGGCGAGATCCCCATGCATCGACGCTACTGGCGCGCTCCCACCTCGACACAGGCAACCCCTGCGCACTCAAAGGGGTATCACTCCGCCACCGGTCCACAACCCCGGATCTCCAGGACACGCACCGGAGGCCACTCCTCAACCACTCAGAGCAGATAGGGCAAACGTTTTCAGAAAAAATCATCATGTCTCTCGCTTCAGCGGCAGGGTAAACCAGAAAATTGAGCCAACACCAGGGGTGCTCTCAACACCAACCCGCCCCTGATGTTGCTCAACGATCACCTGGCAAATATACAGGCCCAGCCCTGCCCCCTTGCTCGCCCCCTCGTTGGCTTCAACACCCGGGACGCGATAGAACAGTTTCCATACCTGCTCTTGCTCCTCAGCGGTTAGCCCCGGCCCCTCGTCTCGCACCAGAACACGCACTTCCTCCTGTGTAACCTCTACAGAAACCTCGATTGGTGTCACCGGAGGCGTATACTTACACGCGTTGTTCATGTAGTTATTGAGCACCTGTGTGATCCGTTCCACATCAATCTCTGTCGGTATCGGCTGAGCAGAAACCGGCGGAACAAACGTGATGACACGCTCGGGATGAGAGGATTGATAGTCGCTTACCAGCAGAGAGAGTGTCGATTGTAGCTCACATGCCACCGGCTGTAAAAGAAAGCGGCTAGATTGGATAGAAGAAAGCTCGAACACATCGTTAATGATGCGGTTCTGGACTCCAACTTGCCGCTCTGCCCTCCCCAACAAGTGGTGAATTTCCTGGAGCTTCTCACGCAAGGGGTCATCGGCTAATAATGTTTGCGTCGTATTGCTTAACAGTAAGCGTGAATATTGCAGGCTCATACTGATCGTTGTCAGGGGAGTACGCAACTCATGGCTAACAATACTCAGGAACTGGTCCAGAGGTGGCTGACCTGGCTGGTTCGTTTGCGAAGACGACTCAACCTGCAACCCTGGCGAGCGTTCTTGCGTAATATCGCGCACGATGAGAATCGCGCCACAGATATACCCTTCATCGCCAATAATGGGCACACCACTCACACTGAGCCAGAGATCTGACATGCCATGCGCATGCACCTGAAGCTCAACTTTTTGCTCATCCACCAGTTCCTCGCCCCGCAGTACCCGTTTTAAAGGCAAGGCGTCCGGCCAGAGAGACCCACCTTGAGGATCTAAGATCTGGCACTCAAGGCTCGGCATTACCAGCGAGGCGCTACTCAACGCTCCTCCCTCCATTTTCAGGAGAGCCAGGCGTGCACTCATATTCGTCTGAATAATATGCCCTTTGCAATCCAATACATAGGCGGCATCGGTGACAGCATTGAGCAATGCCTGGCACTTTTTCGTCTGTGCCACAGCCTCGCGCCGCAGTGCCTGCAAGGCCGAGATATCCTGTGCGATCAGTACAGCGCCTTCAATCTTCCCATCACATTGAGAGATAGGTATACCGGCCACTGAAAGCACCTGTCCGCGCCGGCGCCCATCCAGGAGGCGTACCTCGTAGCCAGCCACGGCCTCACCGCTTAAAGCACGACTCAGAGGATGGTAGGCCTGGGAAAAATCAGTCACCTGCGGATCTGACTCATCACGCGCTTCGTCTGGAGTATGCTCAAATTGACTTGAGCGCAATAGAGCACGCGTGGCACGATTACACTGTACCAGTCTCCCCGTACTATCATAGACAGAAATTGCCTCGGGAGACACTTCCAGGAGAGCATCCAGGCGCCGCTGTACCTGGTCCGCGTGCAGGCGCATTCGGCGAACATAGAGCACAAACAGGCATATTACCGCCATCACAATCCCATACTGCACCAACACTACCCCCCCAAACAGGAGGGAAGGCGAGGCCGTAAAGAGTGTCTTTAAGAAGAGAGTTATAAACACCACAACCACCTGTCAAAGAACGCCACGTCCTGATCTCAGTGGAGTCGTCGTTGCCAGAGACCAATAAAAATAGCCTGACACCGACTCTCGCCCTGCCAACAAACGCCCCAAATAAAAACGAAAGAGCCGTATCTGCTCTTGCTAAAGAGTAATCTTATACTCAAAGGCTCATGTTGCATATTTCTTGCAAGGTATTTTTCTGCACGCATGCCTATTATAGAGTATTCTATACATCTAGTATATACTTATTCCGCGATTTTCGCAAATTCTCCTTCGTTATTTGACTCATCAACTCTACGCCTGCGCCCTGTTCTCATTTCTACCACTTTCTGCGCAGAGAATACCATTAAGGGGTGTGTGTGGAACCTGGGCCAGACCCCAGGTTCCACACACACCCCTTCACGCGAAAGCTCATTGCGTACGCCTTGCCTCATGCTAGCGCATGTCGAGCTTTATATCCTCTCCAATATCTTCCCGTGCGCCAGCCGCCTTTTTCGTTAACCTATAGAGCAGGGTCATCTTCCCTGAGGGAACATCCCAGTATTCCGCGCCCTCAACGTGTACCTTGAGCAACGCGAGTGTAGGATCATCCAGGCCCTGGGAGAACCAGGGCTTGTAGAAAGGCCGCCAGTAGTGCTTAATTTTGTCATGATCGCGCACTAGCTCCGCGACGCCTGAGACGGAAACAAAGAGGTTATCACCGGGCTTGGAGTAGCTGATATTGACCTGGTGATGCTGCGACACCTCGCTCACCTTGGGGGCATCCGATGACGTGAAAAACCAGAGATCACCATCAAACTCAACATCCTGGGTCGCCATAGGGCGACTACGCAACGTGCCATCCGCTTCCTGCGTGGTCATCATGGCAATACGTATATCTTTAATCTTATCAGCTAGAAGCTTCACATCGCTCTTTTTCTCGGGGCCAGCCATATGAGGGTCTTCCTTTCTCGTATCACACCTTGCCAGGCAATAGGAGGTCATAACGTATTCACTCCACGTTAGTGGCACGCAGAGTTCACGAGGCATGTTACAAAAGCGATACCCTTACTTCTCCTATCCACCCCAGATAGTCAATCGTGTATCATTCCCCTCATCCAGCGCGGCAAGCTCGATACGAGTCGGCGACCAGGTGGCTTGAAAGGACACGGGCAGAGTGTAGAGAGGCGCCAGTTCGCCCGGAAAACCAAAAAGCGTTCGCTGTGAGTTCAATACGACGGCAACACGCCCATCAGGGGCAATGCTCACCATACGTGGCAGACTCGGAAGATTGCTCCACTGAAAAATCCGTTGCTGCCCTGAACGCTCCCAGCCCTCCACACGGTTATCACGAAAAGCCACGGCGTAGAATGAACTATCAGGCGCCCAGCTTATGCCTCGTACGATTTCTCCATCCTCATGGTCATAGAGAAATTCAATGCGTTGCCCGATTCGCCAGCACATGAGGCGTCCGCTGCGTGTCCCGGCTACAAGGCGTTTGCCGTCGGGAGACCAGCAGAGCACTCCACTCCCACTCATTTCCTCGCGTGAGAGGGTAACGGGTAGTGGTGGCTGGGGGATATGTAACTGGTGCAGGGGCAGAGCATACAAGACCACCCGCTCACCTACCCAGAGGGCCATATTCCAGGTCGATGACCAGGAGAAGGCCACAATCGAACGCGCCTGAAAACGCATCACCAGGGGTAACAGACGTTGCTCGACACGATCCCAGAAGCGCACCTCTCCCCCTTTGCTTAACGCCAGGATGCGCCCATCTGGAGACCAGCAGAGTTCATGCGTATCTTCCACCTGCGAGACACGTGGCAGATGCTCTAGCGGCCCATTACGGCTCAAGATACATGGCGGCTCGCCATAGAGTGCGCAGGCCAGTATCTCCCCCTGAGGTTGCCAACTTAACATACGCAGACGTGCCGGAAGATCAAAATGCGCCAGGGTCTGAAGCGCCAGTGGAGTATATAAGCGACCAGAGATCTCGCGCCGTCCAGAAGTAGTGGCGGCCTTGACAGGCGCTGGTGCGATTGGCTCGTCAAGCACCAGCCCTTCCCTGATATCGATAGGATCAAGTGAGAACTGCATCTGCTCGGGAGGGAGTGTATAGCGTGGATGCATAGTGGCTTCTGGCACTCGCGAGCGCTCTTCGGGGAGCACATCTAGCGCCAGGTCAACGCTGATTGTTCGCGCCGTCGTCTCCTCGCTTGCCTGCTGCTCAATCGCCTGTTGTAGGGATTGGGCAAATGCCAGCACTGTGGAAAAGCGCTGCTCGGGGTCCTTCGCGAGCGCGCGAAGGATGACCGCATCAATCGCGGATGAGAAGATACGTTCAGCGTTCAACTGGCTGGGCGCCAGGGGAGGATCTACGACATGTGCCAGTGGATTAGCACCTACATTGATGGGAAAGCGTCCTGTCAGCATCCAGCAAGCCATAATCGCCAGCGAATATTGGTCTGAAGCACAATACGCTCGCTGATTCACCTGCTCAGGCGCCATATACTGATAAGTGCCAATCACATCGCTTACTTC
The DNA here is from genome assembly GCF_016587375.1 of Ktedonobacter robiniae. Taxonomy (GTDB): domain Bacteria; phylum Chloroflexota; class Ktedonobacteria; order Ktedonobacterales; family Ktedonobacteraceae; genus Ktedonobacter; species Ktedonobacter robiniae. The sequence continues at coordinate 4,070,792 of NZ_BNJG01000001.1, read as the reverse complement.
AATATATTCCACGGACACATCTTTGAGATGCGCGATCCCAAAGTCGAAGAGGAAGAGTTCGACACAGCGCTGCGTCGGTCGGGCATCCCTCACCACACGTACAAGAAAATTCCCAGGTTTGACATCGCCATGAATAATCGCAGGCTGACGTGTATGCAAATACCAGAGGCTCTGAGCGGCCTGCATAATCGCATCCCCCGTCTGCGCCAACGTCCAGTATTGCCAGGGAGCTTGCTTCTTCGCCATAGACGCTAATGAACGCTCAGGCATATAGGGAGAGATGAGAAAGGGCACCTTGCGCTGATTATAATGCGTCCATCCCGAATCGAGCAAGGGCAGAATATGTTGATGCTTCAGACTCCTGGCGATCTTAATTTCGCGCTGAAAACGCTCCTGAGCCTTGTGATTGAGCTGATCATCCTCAATGACAGGCTTGAGGATTTTTAGCGCAACCTCCTGGTGCGTACGCATATCGCGTGCGAGCCAGACCTCGCTCATATTCCCCGGATAGAGGAGATCTATGCGCTCATAGCGCTCGCCAGCCATTAGCATAGATATCCACCATAAAATCGCGCAATGTGGGTGCCCCTGGCTTTAGACATGTGGAGGAACATTGCGCACTCCTTTGCTTCTATACTCATAGCCATCGGCTTGATGTACTCGGCGCATATATTTAGGGTGGATATCGACCTTCCCAAGCCGAAACGAAGGCCGATGACGAATAGCAATTTTCCCCTCAAACGTTCCTTTGGGTGTAATGACTTTCACCATATCGCCTGTGCGATATCCAAGAAATGTCTTTTTGCGTTGTTTGTGTTTTGCAGGAAATCCATATTTATCAGGTATGCACATTTGCCTTCTTCCGTGCCCTGTGGCTGTAATCAGCAAAGGGATGTTCCCTTTATGCACTAAGACATCAGGTGTACTCTTGCCTACGCAAGCGGCATCCAGCCAGTGTGTTTTTGGCAAGCCTCTTGTGGTGCGGTTGTACTTGGTCAATCCTCCACTGCCACACTCGACAGGCAAGCCAAAGGTTTTCAATCGTTCGAGCAATGCAAAACGTGTGGAATTGACAGCAGCGGCATCCTTGAGGGGCCTTTTCACCTGAGCCAGAATACGCTTGAGCACATCTGGCTTCTTTTTTAAGAATATTTCGATTTCCTGAGTGCCTTTGGCGAGATTGCACGGCTCGCAAGCTAGCGTAAGATTGCTGATCCTATGCGTGCCACCGTTGGCGCGAGGATGAATATGCTCGATTTGCAACGGAATATTTTGTTTGCCACAATAGGCACAGGTTCGCTCCCATTTTTCGAGCAAGTATTCCCTGACTTCGTAGCCTTGCAAGGTGCCTTGCTGATATTGCACGCCTGCAATATCAGGGTTCTCCATCAGTTGCAAATCAAATTTCACCAATTCCTGGCTCATAGCTTCAATGGGGGCATAGCGACACAAACGAGCTACACACGTCAGGATATTGGCAAGCCGACTTTCTAACGATGGCGGCAACCATCCCTTCTTTCTTTTTCGATTCTGAAATCGTGGCTTACGATAGCGTGTTTTGCGATTTCTTCTGCCACGACGAACTGTACGCCTACTCTCCAGGCTGTCTTTAATGGCATGCCCACGATGGTGAAGTTCAGCCGCGAAAACAACCTTCCCGTTGGCATCATTCACCAGGGCAATACCTGTTGTTTTACTGCCAGGATCGAGTTTGAGGCGCAAGGGTTGCACCTCTGGCTGTTCAACTACCCGCTTCAGCACAAGGGTAAACGGGTAACGTCGAAACACGGCGGCTTTGCCTTGCGTGAGCAAGAGCCTTGCACGTGCTGGATGCACCGGATGTAATGGTTTGTAGTTACTATCAATCACAAAAACGTTGCTCAAGTTGAGCCTCTACTTTCGTAGGTGATGTTTGCCTCGTCAATGTTAGCGAACGGTTTAACGCACAACACACTGGCTTCACCCTCTACACCTGTTTAATGCTGCGCCGTAGCGGTTGGGGCTGGCAAAGCACCCCAACGTACCTAATTTCATTCCTAACGTAGCCTGTGTTTCAAGACTGAGACTGGTCAGGTCCAGGCTTGCCGAAACAAGCCCCTGCCTTTAGGCATGGGGTTCCTGACTCATACCTTCTAGCATCGAAAAACGGCGTATGCCAGCTCGCTTACGATTGTTCGTTTTGATGAAGAACATGTTAACGCCTCTTTGAGCGCCTGGTATCCGCAGATGAAGAGGGTTCACCCGTAAATGCTCGCAGTTGCCCGCTCAACGTATCGCGCTCACGCTGCAAGCTATCGCGCTCACGCGTCATCTGCTCCAGGCGCGCGGACAGTGAGTCATTCTCACGCGTCAACTGTGTAATATTTCCCTGCATTTTCTGTCGCTCGCGTTTGCCGCGTTCAAGGTCACCCTCACGCTCAGTATGCTCCTGTTTTAACTCCTCCAGTTGACTATCAAGCTTATCAGCGCGCTCTTTTTCGGCTTGTGCCTGCTGAATAACCAGAAGCAATTGCTTTTCGTGCGTCTCTTGCTCATCCCGCAAAGCACGCTTGAGCTGCTGAATCTGGGGACCATAGCGTACCCCCAGGAGCATGCTGAAGAGTTCATGCTCTGGCGCGCCCTCGGGTATGCGCTCGCGCAACTCGCGTAAACGCGGCACATCCCACTGACCACCCGCGAGCAAACCGCCCAGGGCACGTAAAGCCACTGAGAGCCGCTCCATTTGCTGCATCCCAGGACGAGAAGCACCAGGGCCATAGAGATGCGTGCTCTGGGCATATTCCTGAATAACACCCGACATCGTATTCATCCCAAGCACCGCAGCCAGTTCCTCGCGCAGCTCCAGCGCTGTCTCCCCTCGCTTAAACACCTGGAGTGCTTCATCCTGGGCGGACCTCCCTAGCAGTAAAAAGAGGGCCGTCAGAAGCTTGCTCTGGCGTGGGTCGCTATCCAGCGCCTGGAGCAGTGGCGTAACGATCAATGGCTCACCCAGCAACAAGAGCAGGGCCAGGAGACGCAGGTTTGTTGTCTCCTCCGTATGGGTCTGGATATGCGCAATTAGATCAGAGACCATGGCCCGATCACCGAAAGCGTCAGACTCTCCCATGATGCGCTGTAACAAGAGTGTGACAGCCATTCCCATGTCAGAGGGATCATCATGCGAAAGCTGCGTCACCAGTTGCTCCTTGATATTCTGAGGAGACATGGTATTGAAGACCTCAAGCGCCGCCTCACGCCGCTCCAGCGAGGTATAATCACTCAAGGCACTCATGATAAAAGGCAAAGCAACAACGCCCAGGTCACGCAAGACCTCCTTTGAGGAGCGCACCAGCATCGCGTCATGCGAGGTAATCAGCTCGCCCATTTTGGGAACGGCCGGTGCGCCAATCTGCACAAGAGTAAGCATCGCCCCTCGCCGGCGCTCGCCATCCTTGAGCGCTTCAACCAGGCTATCAAGTACACGCTCGCGGTGTTCCTGGAGGTAGACCAGGCGCTTGAGAGCTTCCGCGACCCCTTCGAGCAACTGGGCAGTTTCCAGCCCCTCCAATAAAGCAGGTAGACTGATAGCAGCAAGCTCATTGGTCAAGACATAAAAAAGTACCTCGCGTACACGATCAGGAAGAATGAGAGCAAAGAGCTTGACCAGCGCAGTCAGCATTGTCTGTGTATCGCCATGTTGATGCACAAGAGCCACGATCACCTCCTGTGCCCGTGTACACGCCACCTGACGCCTATCGTCCAGGCCTTCCACTAAGGGCCGCAAAATTCCGGGACCAAAGCGCGGTAAAAGCTCTGCCGCCACCTCCCCCAGTTCTTCCGCTCCTAGCAATTCGACCAGGCGCGCAATGGCGACATCGGGATGTTTGAGCAGCAGGGGAGAGAGAGGCTCACGCAATGCTGGCTGGGCCAGGCCATTGATTAGTGCAGGTACGACCGCCACGCCTGGTAGCTCCTCCAGTGCCTGATAGAGATAGGACTGGATGCGTTGATCGGGAGAGAGCAGGTGTTGCACCAGCACATCCGCCGATTTGTCTGCGCGCATACGAAAGATCGTGAGCAAGGCACTTGCCTGGCTATCGCTGCTGAGCGCCAGGGCCTCGATAAGCTCTTCGCCAGGGAAGGGATTCATACCCAGGATCGCCCGCTGTACACGCTGCACCTGCTGAGATGGATGAGAAGTATCAAGCGCATCGATCAGCGCGGGCAACGCCACCTCGCCTAGCTGGCTCAAGGCTTCAATCGCCTCTTCCAGAATTTGCGGATGCGTACTCGTCAGCATCTGTAAGAGAGGGGAGACGACATGTGGCTCGCGAAATTGGCTCAGGGCTCGTACCAGCGCAATGGTCAGCAATGGCTCATCAGGGGGAGTTTGCACCAGTTCAATAAAGCGTGTGACAGCCTGTGTCGCATGCATATCAGCCAGGACCTGCACCAGGATACGTGTCCGTCCTAGAACGACGGGAGAGAGGGCCTCAATCATCGGCGCGATGGCGGGTTCACCGATCAGCTTCAAAATACTTGCCGCACGCTCAGCGCTATCCTCACGCGTAGCGTGTAGAATACTTTCCAATAAACCTGGAATGCTGTCAGGAGCATAGGCATAGAGCGTCTCAGAGACGCGCCGGACCAGAGTTGGCCCCGCTTCCGTAAGCAGTTGCAGCACATCAGGTAGCGCCTCCAGGTCGCGTGTCTCCTTCAAGACGTCCAGCACACGCAAGCGCACCTCCTCAGAGGGCTGGCGCAAGAACGGCAGCAGTTTCGGTGTTGTCAGCGGACCTATCGCGCGCAAGGCCTGGACCACATTCCCCACCGCCACCTCATTTTGCGAGGGAAGGTACAGGAGCAAGGCATCAATCACCTTTTCGCCCCGATCAGCGCGCGAACTGGCCCCCTCCTCCTGGAGGGCCTGCCGGACAAGTATATCGCGTGCCCGCTGCTGCGTCTGTGGCTCCTGCTGATAATTAGAGGTCAGCATTGGCACAATCGCTTCCACGATGCGCAGATATTGCATTTGCGTGACACGCCGTTGCATATCCTGACCACTCATAAAACGTTCTAAAATGGCCAGGGCCGCTAAATGCATGTAGACCGTTGCGACGGTTGCATCGCGTTGCTCCACCACCTGGAGCAGGCGCTTAAGCGTCAACTCTGGCCCAAGGCGATAGAGAGCATTGGTCGCACGTCGCATCACAAAGATATCAGTGTCCTGAAGCCGCTCAATCAGCGGTTCAACAGCGCGTGGATGATAGGTGCCACCCAGAATATTGACCGCGGAGGCGCGCATACGCGTACTCCGTTCAGCATGGGGGCGACTGAGTTCGACCGCGTGATCGACCACAACGGCCCCAAATCGGCCTAGCACCTGGGTCAAGTGCTTCACCTGCGCCTCATAGGCCACATCATCTACCACATCTTCCAGGAAAGAAAACAGCAAGACTGGGACCACAGCCTTATCAAGCAGCAGCAACAGGTCATCAACACCCGCCACCATAATCAGTGGTAGGAGCGAGCGATAGACCTCCTGCCCTCCCTCCTCAGCGCAACGCGTGAAGATACGCGCCAACTCTTCGCGCGCGGCCCGGTTGCGTACCGCAATGGAGAGCGCCTCCTCAACGCTTGGCGGGAGCATCACCAGGCGCTTGGCATCGGCCTGGGGTGGCGTCCAGAGCACGCCAACACATACCAGGGCCAGGGACAAAGCCTGGAGCAGGTGGACACGATTCTCCAGGCCACGCGAGCCGAGCTGCTCGGCTAGCACCAATGGATCATCCAGCAAGCCCGCCCAGATCGCGACTGGCTCGCTCCAGCGCCCAACGTTTTCCAGGAGTTCCTCGCGGATCTCTGGCTTTGTAGTCTGCTGCTCAGCCGCCTGAAAGTACTCGGCGACAAAATACTCAGCGATCAGCTCATGTCGAAAGCTCAACACGCCATTGGGGCTAATATCTATCAGGTCCGCGGTCATCGTGAATTGTAAGAGCTGCGGCAGATCGTCGCGCATCTCCTCCAGCGCATCAGGCTCCTCAATATCTGGATAGGGACCCTGGGCAGGATTTTCGTTGAGCCAGATAATAAGCTCGTCAGCGAAAGCCTCCAGTTCAGCCTCGCGCCAGCGCCCACTGGCGCTCGAAACCGAGAGCTGAATCGCGTTGCGATCATTGGCCCAGCGCGCCGCGCAGGCCACCACGCTCAAAAAGCGGATCACCAGTTGTTCGCGCAGTTCGCTCCCTTGCCAACGCCCCTGCCGCCGCTCACGCGCGACAAGCTGCACAACCGATTCGCGCAGGAGACGACCACGCGTGTCAATCTGCTTCCCACGCTCGACGCCTATCTGATCAATGATCTCCATAAGGGTAAAGAGCATCATGGGATTGGTGCAGTGGTAGCGCAAGCGGCTACGATCAATCACCTGCATAATCTGACCAGCAGTATGACGCCATGGTTGATCCTGAACGACGATATAGCGCTCAATAAATTGCTGGATCTGCTCCGGCTGCAAAGGATAAATAGTGGCACAGGCCGCCTGACCGCGCGCGACCAGGCGCATAAACTCAGGCTGCTCACGATAATCAATCTCGCGACACGTCATCACCAGGCGGTTCTTTGAGTGCAGCATCAGCTCAGCCATTTCATGGCTCACGTAGGTCAGGTAATTACTATCCACCTCATTAAGGCCATCACACAGCAGCAGGAGGCGTCCCTGCTGCGCGAGCTGGCGTAAATACGGAGCCAGGTGCTCCATGCCTGGTAGGTCGCTCTCCTGTAAAAAGCTGAGCAGGCCAATATTGCTATCGACCCAGGCTTCTTGCGGAACCTCGCTATAGCGCTTGAGATAAAGGCTATAGTTCTTCATAGGTACAAATACGGGAATATAGCCTCGACGAAAGATGAGGCGCCAGGGGTGAGTCACCGCGCGATATTGATAGACGCGCAGCGCCATTGTTTTCCCGGCCCCCGGAACCCCGAGAATCAATTGATGCGCATAGCTCTGCTCTAAGAGATCAAGAATAGAGACATGTTCGCTCTGCACCGCAATCGTTGGTGCCGTTACTTCATGATGGTTCTGCTCGGCCGTTGGGCGGATGTTGGCCATAGCCTCCAGGGGCGTGTAGAGGAGTTGAAAGCGTTTCTGGACCTGCTCTACGGCGCGGGCATAGCGCCAGAGCGCATATAAACGCGTTCCAAAGAGCGTGCTGCCAAAGGTCGCTATAAACAGGAGGCACAACAAGATCAGCAAGAGAGGCGCGTGCAGAAGCAATGCTAACGCAGAGGAGATGCTGGCTCCCCCCGGATGATGCTGGGTATTGAGCAGCAAGAGGACCAGGACCAGGACCAGCCCCGCCCCCAACAACACTCCGAAGGCAAAGAGCAGGCTCCTCAATATCCGCTGTGGTAGCGTGCGTGTCTTGGAGAGCTTACGTGCGTCGCGGCTCCCACGTGGCAAAGGAGGCTGCACGAATGGTTGCTCCTGTAGCATAGTGACCCAGAAACCTTTCGTAGCAATATGGTAAAAACAGTATAGCCCAGTTTTTGATTCTGAACAAGCACGCATGTAGACCACTACGGTAAAACACGCCAGGGAAGCTCAGCAATGTGGTATCATCATCAGTGCGAGCATCTCCCAGTCGCACTTCCTGAGTTTGCCAAACGTACACGTTGTCACCAACGTTATCATGAAAAGAGTGTTACAAATATCCGCCTGAAGCGATCTTTATAATAGGGGACAAAGAGCTACCTTTTCGCAATCTCTCGCGCATCTCAGGGATGGCACTAAACTCGCATGCTAGACATCGACGTCTACAGGGTAAGTCCTCTATGTTGCTGAGACCATCAGACGCATAGGCGCGTTAGAGATAATAGAGCAACCTTTTTCGGGCTTCTCATATTTATAGTATTATATACTACTATTTACGAAGAAAAAGATTTTAGCGAAAGGGCTCGCCCGTTTATGCCTCATATAAACTCCCGGCCATTAGAGGGACAGCCGTCACACAAGCATGCCCCCCCTGGGATACCAGTGCCAACAAGAAATAATGCCAGTTCACAGATGCGGCCCGCTTTTCAGGCTGGCGCACAGCCGCCAGCAACGGGTCCAGATGAAATTGATACACATGTCTACCCTGTTGTTCCTCGCCCGGCAAGCCCCGGTGCACTTTCACGCTTTAAAGACAAAGTAGCCGCCGCACAACATAAAGCGCAACTCGCGACCCTGGAAACCATCAAAACATCGTCCCTTCCCTCCTCTCCATCTGGCGAGACATTCTCCTGGCGCAAAGTGGCCATCCTCCTCCCTTTGCTACTCATCGTGCTTTTTCATGCGCTCTCCCTGGGTGGAGCACAGTTTGCGGGTCCCCAGGGCTGGGCCTCACTGCTCGGAGATCCCGTCAGCGCCAATAACCCTGACCTACTCCACACTATTAATAAGCAGTTACAGGACAATCAGAAAAACCAGCAGCATGTAAGCATTACGCCTCAGCAGTATATTGACACAGTTCTACATAACATGACGATTGAGCAAAAAATTGGTCAAATGATGCTGGTGCAATTTACGGGTGCGACCTACGCATCAGACATTAGTACGATGGTAAGTCAGTATGGAGTAGGAGCGGTACTGATCTTCTACGCCAATGGCAACATCATAGATAAAGGCCAGCTCAAGGGGCTCATCCAGCAGATGCAGAGCAATAGTACCATCCCCATGGCCGTCTCCATCGATCAGGAAGGTGGCTATGTCGACCGCTTAGCCCAACTTGATGGAATGCGACCCTCCGCCGCCACCATCGGAGCCTCCAATGATCCAGCCAAGGCCAAAGCAGCGGGCCAGCAGGACGCCCAGGACCTGCTCTCCTATGGCATCAATATGAATCTAGCTCCAGTCGTCGACGTTGATACGCTGCCCTATTCTGAAATGCATACTGACCAGCGAACCTTTGGCACCACGCCAGAACAGGTGACGCAGATGGCTGGCGCGTATTTAGATGGTTTGCAGGCAGGGGGAAAGGTCGTCGGCACCCTCAAACATTTCCCCGGCCTGGGCCGCTCGGCAACTGATCCTCATTTTGCTATCCCGCAAATTACCGCCTCGAAGAGTGAGCTCGAACAGGTCGATTGGGCGCCCTACCGCGCCTTGATCAAGCAAAACAAGGTCCAGTCCATCATGGTCACCCATGAGATCCTCGACGCTATCGATCCAACCCAGCCTTCGACGCTCTCACCCAAGGTCATCAAGAATATCCTCCGCGATGAATTTGGCTTCAAGGGCGTCATTATGACAGATAGCCTGACAATGAAAGGCATCACGAACTACGTCTCTCAGTCTCAGGCAGCCGCTCTGGCCATCGCAGCAGGCTGCGACCTACTGATGGGTGCCTCCAGTGCCAGCCAGGTCGCCTCCATGATCGAAGGCATCAAGCAAGCGCTCCATGATGGCACCATTACCCAGCAGCACATCGATGACTCTGTGCGCCGTATTTTGCTCATGAAATATCAGATGGGGCTTCTTGCCTTACCAAAAAACTAACTGACCTCTTATGTAATGTATTTGGGTAGTGGATGTGGTGCATACTGGTGGCGGCAGACCACCAGTATGCACCACATCCACTACCCAGGCGAGCGCCACAGGCACAAGAAGCCATGCCAAAGATGTGCGCATCGGATTACAGAATACACCTGTGAAAGGGATTCTTTTATGCTTAGCACCAGTACCAGGGCGCCAGAGAAAAGGGCAGCGCAAAAGATCAGTAAAGAAAAATATATAGACACAGCTATTATTACCTGTGTAGTTCTTGAAACTATTATTGTGACGCTGGCGCTTATTCCGGCGCAGCTATGGACACGCTTGCTCCCCCAATCGAGTGGGGCGGCACTCAATGGTCCATTTCCGGCCTCCATCGCGCCTCTGATTACAGCCCTCCTGTATCTTCTTCCCGCGATCATTGGCTTTCTCTGCCGCAACTGGCAAAAGGCCTTGCTTTTCGCGACCCTGCCCGCCTGGATCGGACTGGGGCTTTTTCTGATTGCCGCAACCTCAAAAGTAGGAATCTTCTATCTTGTCTCAACCGACCATGTAACCGAAAATGTCAGTGTACTGGAACTCTTCGCGGCATTGGGAAGTATGGGCTGGTTAGCAAGACAAATCTTTAAATTGAGATAAAATAGATCATGCACAAGACGACGTTCAAACGTTTACGACTCATACGTCTAAACGCATTATCTCAGCATGAGCTATTGACATCAATGGAAGAAAAAAACTACATAGCAACACACTCTGAACAAAATGCGAAAAAGGAATTTCATCAGCGGGAGGAGCAAGCAGAACTTCAGATAGGCCAGGCGCCCATACATGAGCAGCCATTAGCATCCGTCCACCAGGCGCAAACTGAGGCAGAGGCCAGGGGCTTGCTACAACGCACACCCAATAGTTATCTCTTAAACCAGGCTTATGGCTTATGGGTCTATATTTCGTGGTTCCTCTTGACTATTATTTTGACGAGTAAACTTCCCAAAGAGCAGTATGGTATTTATGCAGATGTTACCACGGCCTATAACACGATCTTGTATATAGTGGCTTTTGGCTTTGAAGATGCGACCTATACCTATATCCCTCGCGTCTTTGCCGAGCATGGGCGTGCTTCAGCTGGCTGGCTTATTCGCCGTCTTGTGGGTCTGCGTATTCTGGTGTTGGTTGTGGTGAGCGCGCTCTTGCTCTACAGCCTGCCCGTTCTGGCCACACTCATCGATCAATTGCACATTCCAGGCAGCCAGGGGACGGTCACGGCCCTACGCGACCCCTATCTGCGCACCAACCTGGCTCCTTTGACCATCTATATTTTTGGTAGCAGCGTCGCCAGCCTGTTAACGGCGCTCTGTACTGGCCTGATGCGCATGCGCATTGTCTTTATCCTTGGCAGCCTGGTCCAGGTAGCGCTGCTAATTTTTGGCTATATCCTGCTCCAACTGGGCTGGGGAGTCAATGGCGTGCTGTGGATGCTGGGCATCGTCTCGCTGCTCCAGATGGTAGGCTATCTTATCTGGCTGACGCCTTTCCTCTTCCAGCGAGGCGCCCCTGACAGCGTTAAAAGCATTTACAAGCAACCACTACGCCCGCTGTTCGCCCTTGGGATGAATGCCTGGCTAACCAACCTGGTTTCGGGCGCGCTCCTCAAGCAGGTCTCTATCAATCTGTTGAAAATTTTCGCAGTTGGATTGATCGAAATTGGCTACTTTAACCTGGCCTTCCAGCTTGCGGATGCCGCAAATCTCTTGCTGGTAGCCGGTTTTGGTGGCGTCGCAGGCTCGGCCCTGGCGGCGGCCTTCATCGGCAAGAACCATGAGCGTCTCTCCCTCTCCTGGCAGGCCCTGATAAAAATCGAGACTCTCCTGGCCGCTCCAGGACTCATCTTCTGTCTCTTTAGCGCCAATAACCTGGCCACCGCGCTTTACTCCCAGCGCTATAGTGATGTGGGACTGCTCCTCGGCATCTTTGTCTTCTTCAACCTGCTGATGCGCGTCCTGGGAACGTATATTCACCAGCCCACGCTCTACGTCGTCGGAAAAGCCCCCCTGGCTGTGCTCAGTCAGTGGATAGGGCTGGGCATCGTCATTGTGATGGGCACGATTCTTATCGGACTTCTGCATATGGGAGCCGCTGGCGCGCTGATTGCCGATGGCGTGGGACGCCTCGCCACAGGTCTATTGATGCTCTTCTTTCTGCGCAAAGATCTGCCACGCAAGTATCCCCTGGCCTTTACACTACGTTTCCTGGCCTCGCTGGTGCTGGCTGCCATTCCCAGCACGCTCTGGCTCACCCTGTTCTGGCAGCCCGCTAACCGCCTGGTCCTGCTTGGCTCGCTGGGAATCTCGGGTGGGCTCTTCCTCGCCTGCTGTATTGGCATACTACGTCTCCTCAAGCCGCTCAATCAGCAGGACATCACGCTCCTCAAGAGCATCAAGCCGGGACTGGTCAAATACTTGCGCCATTTTGCACGCTAAAGAACCCTATAAAAAAGCAACTCCTGCCAGGTAAAAGATCTAGCAGGAGTTGCTTTTTTATAGGGTTCTCACAACACTTGGCTATAACTCTATAGAACTGGAGCGAGGTCAGACATAACTTTAAGATATGCCAATGAGCTTGGGCTTGTGTGCGAGGCTATGCGCCTCTTCGTGGCATGTTGGACAGAGAACAATAAAATGCTGAGGATTGTAACGGTCGAGCAAATTGCTGGCGAAATGGATCGTGTGCAATTGCAATCCATCGTAGTGTTGACCGCATTCGGGGCAAATAGATTGAGCCTGCTCACTCAGCGTACGTTTCAGGTTATTCATCTGAGTGGCGTGGACCAAGTCCAGACTGACGTGAAAAAGGAAACCGGCCAGGATTAGCCAGAGAAGCTTTGAGCGGGTGCGTACAGCTACTACCAAGAGAATACCCAGGATAAGCGGATGATGCAAGAGTCGTGCCTGTGGCAATTGGGGAGGGTCAGCCTGACCAAAATAACGCACTGCGGCTCGCAGACTGAGTGTACGTTGTGTCACGGAGTACCAGAGATAGTGATCAACATCAATAAGCACACTGGATGCCAGCGGAATCCAGCCGTCTTTTTTCAGCCACGGGAAAGCAACAAGCGCTGCCGCCGTTGATAACTTTATATGTTCTTGAATGCGCATGGGTATATCTAATCAATATCCTTCCTAAATTTAAGGTTTTGTATTATTGCTCGATTCAGTTTCCACCTCTTCTTTGAAGGTGCCTTTCAATTTCGGCTCTGATTCATATCGAGGTGAATCTATTACTTTCTGGTAAATATTGATAAATGTTGAGAGTCCAGCAACCTCATCAGGAGTCATATCAAAACTGATTCCTGCTGAGTGGGTAAGGATTAAGTTTGTCCCTTCTATATGGAACTTATATTTTCCGATACGCATGGCAATCCTGACTCCTTATCTGCATACGGATGCACAAATACGAAATTTTATCATGAACGCCACATTCCGCAGGGTAATTGACAGAAAAGTGAAAAGTAGGGTGGACCATTGTTTCCAGATTACAATCAATATCCTTTTACTGGCCCGTGAGGGTTCATTCTTCTGTTTTTTCAAACTCCTGCTTGTCACGATAAACCTGGTCCTGTTCAGATTCCAAGTAACTGACAACGATTATAATGGAAGTATCTGTCTGTTAAATGTACCTAGAAATACCTGCATTTACAACTTTCTAATGTATCAAGCCAACATACTTTGGTATCAAGGCTTGTGAGAAACCAATAGAGCTGTTGGAAAGTTCTGGGAAGAGAAAAAGAAGCTTGTTTGTGAGCATGAGTATGTCGCAGAGCTGGCATAGAAAGATGGGGGGACGTTGCTGCCGTTGTGAAGCGAGAAGAGAGATATAGGAAAATTGTATCTCTCTTCTCACTCAACTGTATTTACCTGGAATGAGGTTGCTTGCGAATCTAGCAAAGTGTAACAACCTGGACGGGAGGTGATAAATGTAACCTTCAAAAATTGTTGATGTGAGTTTATGACATCGTCGAAACTTTTTTGCCAGCATCTATAAGGCCAAATTTTTTGATTGTCTTATAGAGCCAGCCAGCTGTTGGGCCGGTATCCACTTTCTTGCTGGTCTCAATCAAAAATGAAGGAGTCAGGGGAGACGGAGCGAGTTTGCTTGATTCACGTATTGTGGACAGTTCATTATAATGTTGAAAAGCCCAGTATATATTGATCCTGCACATAGCACAATTTTTCACGTCATTTTCATTCATTGCTCCGCATTGTGGACATTCTATCATGGCTGTTTCCTTTCTAGTAGTTGGATAAATACAAAACAAGAACCAAGCAGCAAAGAAATGCTGCAGATCTGCCTGGCTCTCCCCCACTTTGCGTAATGCTGAGGTGAGGACATAAGGCTCGCAACAGTAAACATGTGGTGAAAACACTTTATGTACGCGCGACTCTTACGTATGATAGAGCTTTCACGGAAAATGCGGGTGGGCCTTTGCTTTAGATCAGACCCTGGCGCATCGCCTCCGCGACAGCGTGAGCACGATCAGTAACTTGCAATTTCCGGTAAATGTCCTGCATTTTCCGTTTCACTTGAACCTCGCTCCAGAAATGCTGCTGGCCAATTTCTTTATTGGTATACCCTTTAGAGACTAGATGAATAAGTTCGATCTCTATGGAGCTTAGTCCTCGACTCAGGCGATTCTGCTCTTTGGCGAGCCGATGAAATTCAACTATGATCTGCGTCACAGCCTGTGATTTACCAACAACACGTTCACCGCTTTGTATGGCAAGCAAGGCTTCTCGCATATCATCGATTGATAATGTTTTTTGCAAATAGCCGTGGACGCCAATACTCAGGGCTTCAAACAACCGTTTCTCGTCATTAGGACCAGCGAATAAGACGATTCGAGCATTTGAAGGTTTTCTCAATAATTGTTTGGCTATATCTAATCCATTCGTGGTTTCCATGGAGATATCAATCAAAACAATATCGGGCGCTAATTCTGCTACTAGTTCGAGCGCGGCCTTCCCATTTTCCGTCTCTCCTACTATTTCAAAGTCGTTTTTGTCGTTGAGCATTTTCTGTATGCCTTGACGCAAAATTATATGATCAGCGACAACTACCAAACGAACAGATACCTTCTTGTAGATCGAGTTCGTTTCCATATGCACGTACCTGCCTCGCACTTGGATATCACTGTACTACTTGTACCACTGCCTCTGGTCTATTTCGCATCCTGAGGAAACAGAGTCACAAAGGCAGACAAAAACGGGAAACAAAAACAAAATCTAATGTTCCATAAGCGTCTGGTAATGGAGATCCAGTTCTTTCTGAGGATTTGCGGAACACTCCACAAAACATAGTGGTCGCTTCGGTGCGTACTCAACCTGAGACAAAAAGCAATCAGTCGTGCGTCCAAAATTATCTCTGAGGTTAATGTGCCCCCCTGGCACCAGGCTTATGATAAGTGTGCATCACATGTGCTTTATCCCTAAACTTGGACACTGTTTAGGAGACAAGTTTCAAGGCACTCAGCTATCTACAATGCTTCAAACCTCAGTAGGCAGTCGAGAATTGAGCGCTAAGCGAAACCCTTTTCGGCACGTATACGAGATCGAGAAAGCGCGCAATATGAGTCCTAGTATCCTCCAAGTCCTCATATTCATGCAGATAGACTTCCTCCTCTTTGAGGGGTCCATGTAAAGAGATCAATGTAGGCAGGCATTTTCAGTTGATCTCCCACATGCTGCTATAACTGATTCGTATCCGTGCTTCTGCAACAACGAGGCTAACCGGGTTACCGCATATTGCATGCCCTGATCCAGGCGGCGGATCTCCGGGCGACGCTGCTGGAAAGCGCGCTTTGTTGGCATTCCCTCTAGTTCGTGGATCGGCAAAGACCTGGGGAGCTCGTTCTCAAATTATATCACGCCAATGATACACCAGATTGGAAGCCACTTCATATTCTCGGCAAATCTAGATCAAGGACCATTGCCCTTTGAACAGTTGTAGCACGATCCTCATTTTCAGGATTGCATCGTACTACTTGCACTTGCTTTTGCACCTACTTATACCAGCAATTTAGCATCTCTGCCTTGAATTCTGGCTAATGTTATTTTTGCCGTGAAACTATTATCACTATATCACATCCATTTAAATGTTTCCATATTCCGGGTTATATTATGGTGCACCTTTGGTGCATATTTGGTGGCGTCTACACTGGGGTTGATTTGGTATCCTTTTCGGCTTATTTGCCTTCGAGATGAGGTTGGCAACTGCCTATATGAGAAACGCTCGTAGAAAGAATTTTGGCAACCGATGATTGGGAAGGAAGGTCACACGTGATTCTAGTGAAAAGAGCAGGGCAATTGCAGCTTCATTTTATGAGAGATGAGATTGCCCTGGTGAAAAGCGGAATGGTGTACGCTCAGACTTTGATTGGGGGAGTTTCATTGTTTCCTCATCCTCCTCATCAAGGATATTTTCCATGGTGCTGCGTAGGTGTTCTCTTTGAAAACGCCTTAAGAGATAGTTGGTGAGGAGGCCTGTGAGATATCTTGGGAGTCATTTTGGGGACGCATTTTCAAGGCGGCAGAAATGGTCAGGCCCAGGCTTTTCAGACAGACCAGACCGGAGACACACATGAGCACAGCGGACCAGGGGTGAGAAACAAGAAACATGGCCGTCACCTTGTCAGCGGGGAAATGGAGGAGTCCGGTAAAGACCAGCAGGCCCACAATTTCGTTGCTGCCAACACGGCCAGGTGTAGTTGGAAGGATGAAGGACATATTGAAGACGGTATAGCCGAAGATGGCAGCCCCAAACGACATTGGCAGGCCAATGGCCCAGAAGACAAACATGGCAAAGAGGCCATCACAAATTACCGCCACACAGGTCAGAGAGATTGCGGGGAGAAAGATCCTGGGGCGACTGGCGGCAACAATCAATGAGTCGACCAGGTTGGTTGCGAAGGCCTCGATCTTGCTGGAAAATTTTCTGGGAAGCAAGCCTAAAGTGGCATGGAGCAGCTTGATAGCAGTTGCACGCTTCCAGATAGTCAGGCCGACAAAAGCAACCAGGCCGACAAAGACGCCAGCGACGGTGCCCATGATTACCCAGAGTTTGAGATCCATTTGCAGACCGAGGAATGGCACGATGATCATAATAATCAGTGCAGGCAACAGGTCCAGGGATCGATCCACGGTGACCGAAGGCAGCGAACTACTCACAGGGATATTGTGTGTGCGCTTGAGAATGAGCGAGCGCGCCAGTTCGCCACTTCCAGTCACCAGCAGGAAGTTGATAAAAGTACTCACCAGGACCAGGCGCACAGCCGTGCTAGTTTTCACCTGGTCATTCGGATTCAGGAAGAGTTTCCAACGCGCGCCGCGAATGGCGAAGGCCAGGATGAAGAAGGCGCCTGAGAGGAGAGTGAAGGTTATGCCGGCGGGGGTCATAATATGCTGCTGAACCAGGTAGAGGCTCGAAGCCAGATTGACAAAGCGAGAAATTGGCAATAATAAGGCGACGCCTATCAAGAGACCAATAATAACTTTGACAGCAGGAGAGTTTAGCGCACGTTTCATGCCTATCTACTTTCTCATTATGCAAACAAGATAACATAATGTTTAGCTTGCTAAAAGACCGTGTTTTTCATACCAGGCAGCAGTTTGTTTCAGACCTTCTTCGAGTTCCACTCTGGGGGAGTATCCCAACTCGGCCCTGGCCCGGCTGATGTCATAGACGCGGCTGTTCGTCAGGAACTCGACTCGGCTGCGCGTCAGGGGAGCTTTCTCTCCTTGCAAACCAGGAGTAATAGCGAAGATGTCTGAGGCCAGCCTAGCCAGCCAGAGCGGAATACTTCCCCCAGGCAGGTTGCGATCCATCGACTTTGCTATCGCGGTCGCCAGCTGGTGCATGCTCACAACCTGGTTACCAGCGATATTGTAGGCCTGCCCGAGTGACTTTTCGGATTCGGCGCTTAGCAAAAAAGCGGAGACCATGTCATCGATATAGACTGGATGAAGGCACGATTTCCCGCCAGCAATTACACGAAAAAAACCTTTTTGAATAGTGCGAAAAAAACCGAGCAGGTGGAGATCGCCAGGACCGTAGACCAGCCCCGGCCGAACGACGCTGACCGGCAATCCTTGCTCCTGAAAAACTTTAAGCGCCAGCTGCTCTCCCTCCAGTTTTGTACGCTCATAGGGATTGGTAGGCGCAAAAGGAGCATCTTCAGCCGCAGGTGTTGGCCCGGTGACACCGTGGACGCCGGTAGTGCTGACATGAACAATCTTTCGTAGGCTTGACTGGCTCTGGCATGCGTTGAGTAATGTGCGTGTGCCTTCGACATGCGTCTGATAATAGAGCGCTGCCGGAGTCGCGGGATGATAGAGTCGACCAGCAAGGTGATAAAGTGTATCAACGCCTCCAACCGCCAGCTGCACCTGTCTGGCGTTGGTAATGTCCCCTGATATGATTTCCACCTTCTCGCCAAATTGCTCACGCGCTTTCCTGGAATCGCGAACGAGCACGCGCACTTTTTGCTGGCGCTTGATCAATTCGACCACCAATGCGCTGCCTAAGAAGCCGGTGGCCCCTGTCACCAGGATCGTCATACGGTACTCCTTACTTTCTGCTCACAAGCTGCTACAAGCGCTTCGAAGATCGCCTTCATGCCTTTTGTTTCTTCTACTTTTCTATTTATTTAGAGAATCGTTTCGCCCACACCCGTAGCAATTCGTGTCTCGGTTACCAGCGGGCTTGTTATGGTTATATTGTTGTGTTTCCCCTTAAATGTCAGAGAGCTATACACGGCCATCATCTTGACCTTTCGTCCGTGTGTACTAATGCGCACAGGCGTGCTTTGTACGATTTCTTGGATCTGCCTGGAGATCTCTTCCACTTCACTTTGTTCAGCCCGGATAATGGCGGTCAGGATACCAGCTTCGCTGATCGAAAGGGCAAGTTTGCCGACGGAGTGTACCTGGCTGCGGAGCACAGGAAAGAGTTTGCGTACCGCCTCTGTGGCATCGCGGTCATTGCTATCAGGATTCAGGAGGTTACCTTCAGGGTCATCTAGAATGAAGCGAAAGATAATCACACTCACAACGTCACTCAAGCGTCGCAACATGCGTTTATCTGCATCCAGGTCCTTGGTGGATTCCACCATTTGCCAGATATGATGCTCCCGCTTGTGCAGGTAGTCGTAGTAACCTTGCAGACGAGCCATGCCTTCGAGACATATTGTTCCCAGCGTCCAGAGCATCTGTTTGGGACCGCTCCTCGTAAAATCGCGATGCCGCAGCAACTCGCGGAAGATCGAGGCGGTTTTCATGGTCGAAGCTTCGTAATGCTGCTGATCGCGCACCTGCAAATGACCCGCGTAAATGCGGCGGCGCTGTTTTAGAAAATCGTACATATTTAGCGGACCCTTGTTATAGACAACACAACCAGGCTCGTAGATCGTCTTATACCCAAGCTGAGAAATGAGCGCCTGTATCGATATTTCGTCAACAGCACTACCGGTTGGAATGCCCGAAATGACGTTTCTGAAGGCGATTACTTCGCCCAACTTCGGCTGGATTCGCGCCATGCGATCGTGCAGACGCCAGAGCAGATGGACGGCATGGCCCATAAAAGTCTCCTGGTCATTTACCGGGACTGGGCGACCTCCAACCATGCCGATAGTCGTGTCTCTGAGTGGTGCGCAGAGGTTATTCAATGCGCCATCAGCTGGAATAACATCTGCTCCTATTAGAATGACTATTTTACATTTTGCCTGTTTGAGAAATAGATTGATCGCAGAAGCCTTGCCTTCACGTTTTTCCTGAATACACAAGTGTACGCGTGGCTCTGTGCGGGCAATTTCCATGACAATCGGTATAGTACGGTCGGTGCATCCACTGGCCACAACAATGATTTCTTTGATGTGCAGGGCTGGACCTTGCTGCGCCAGAACCAGATTGATAGTGTGGGCGATATTGGCCTCTTCGTTGTAAGCCATGATACCGACACTACAACTGCACACGTCCTCATCTTGTTTCATGCCAGCAGTTTCGTCATTTTGGAATACATACTGGTCTTGCATGATTCAGCCTCTAAATCTCACTATTCATCCTCAAAAAGACACGATATAATAGCGTTCTCGCTAATCATTGGCACACCCATCCTGTACGTCAGTGGCGTTTAGCATCGGCAGGCTACGTGGAGCGCGATGGCCGTTGCCGTTGCTGCTGACTGCCACGGCTGTATCGGTAGCACTGAGCACTGGCAGGCTGCGTCGTTTGCTGGAAGATCTACCAGGGAGCCTTTCGGCGACAATCTCTTTGCCGACCTGTGTGGCCACGCCGGCCAGAGTAGGAGTATGGCAGACCATATTGGTATAGGCTGCGTTAGCTAGAGGGCAATGGCATTCACCAGCTTTAATGCTCTGGCGCAACTCATTGGCCTTGCTGGTCATCCAGGCCGAGCGGAAATCATAGTTGTGTTCGCGCAGGTTGCCAACCGACTCCGCACGGATACAGCAGGTCCAGACATCACCGTTCGGGGCAATCTGCGCGGATGCCACACCAGCCATGCAGGGAATGATCTGGCGCTGCTCAACCAGAGTGCGTTTCACCATATCGTAATAGCGGTCCCGGAAGGCCTGCGTTATCTTGGAGACGCCGCTGAACTCAGCATTACGAATGCCCTGCTGCAAGCGCTCGATCACCGGCTGATACTTCTCGATCGGAGGGGTAATGCCCATGCCTACTGTGTCCAGTTCAACGCGCTCTTCCGCGATTTCGCTGATGAACGAATCGGGCTTGAGCTCGTCGCGCACAAATGAATAGATATTTTCAAATTCATGCACATTAAAGTTTGAGATAACCGTATGAACGCCCAGCGTGAAGTTTTTATAGCGCCCCTTCAAGTTCTTCAGACCTGCATATGTGCGCATGGCCCGCTCAAAGTTTCCTTTGACACCTCGGATGATGTCATGCTTTTCGCCCACGCCATCCAGGGACAGGTTAATAATTACTTCGCTAGTTGGCGCAGCCAGCAAGACCTGTTCGATGCGACCAGGGATGATACTGTCCTGAATGCCGTTAGTTGGGATATTAATGATGCCGGGCCGACAATGGCGATAGGCCGAGGCTACCATATCTGGCAGATCTTTGCGCAGGGTTGGTTCACCACCGCTGAACGTAAACCAGTAGGCATCTCTGCCAATTGATGCGAATGTTTTTTCATATTCTTCCAGCGTGAAATCATCATTCGGTCTTTGCCAAACATTACATGTTTTACAGCGTGAATTGCAGCGGTAGCTGACGCTGATAGTATAGTTCATAGGAAGCGCCAGCGGCTTTCCAAGTGCATACGATGCTTGCATCTTTGCTATTTTAGGCAATACTTCGAGCATATTTTTCTCCCTGTTAAACTGGTCAAATTCCTTGTTTGCCTCTATCCACGACAATCTAGAGCAAGCCAGCGGCTTCTGTAATCAGTTATTTGCAGACCCCACCCTATGCTCAACCCGCGCATTCAACAAAACACAGGTTAGATAAAAAGATTTTCAGCGACGATTTTGTCTCTCACTCTCGTAGTGTATTAAAACCTGGGGAAGAAGACTAGCGACAAAGGTATCGCATCAAGCGTACTATCGTATCTTGAGTTTTCCTACATGCTTACTGTGAGTTTCAAGTTCCAGACGAAACAGCTTCGTTTTGTCTGGTCGTGCGACTTTCCCGGTTCAAATACCAGGCGACTCCTTCAGCTACACCACGTTTTACATCGAATTCGGGATTATAACCTAATTCCTGCCGCGCCCGGTCAATAGAAAATCGCTGATCCCCGCCTAAGAGGGTAATCCCATAGGTGGAAACTGGCGGTGGTGTTTGCCTCTGAGGGTCTTTGACTTTCCAGATTGTTTCGGCAATCCTGCCCGCCAAATACGCGGCTGAATAAGGATATTGACGCGTGAGATGAGGCACATGGAGTTCATCGGCAATGAGGTTCAAGTAATCCTCCTGTGTTACCCGCTGATCATTGGCGATGGTATATGCTCGTCCAACGGCATGATTACCAGCGTCTCCGGCTTTGATCAGGCCTTGAGCCACATCACGTACATACACGACAGGTACAATATTTCTTCCATTACCTAGAATGAAGCCTTTGCCGGATTCGACGAGCTTGACGAAACGACCAAAGCTGGCTGTATCACGCGGCCCGTAGATCCACGCGGGACGTATAATCACGACGGGCGCACCGTGCTCTTTGACGCGCTGGAAGATCAGGTGCTCACTGGAGATTTTGGTGCGGCTATAGGGGTTGTCCTCGGCGTGATAGGGGTTGTCCTCGGTGATAACGCCGCGCAGATGATGGCCATACACAGTAATTGAGCTGGTATGCACAATGCGTTGTACCCCAGCCTCCATAGCGGCTGCAATCAGGTCAAGCACGCCCCGGACATTGACTGCCTCGTAGGCTGCTTCGGGCCCCCACGGGCCCGTTTTAGCTGCCACGTGATAGACGCGCTGTATTCCCTGGACAGCACATTTGAGGGAGGTACGATCCGTCAAATCGCCCTGAATGACCTCAACACCGGAGAGGGTCTGCAAAAATGTTGGGTCCTGACCATGCTGAATAAACGCGCGCACTTCATCGCCACGTTCGACCAGCATTTCCACGAGATGACCGCCGAGAAAACCAGCTGCTCCTGTTACGAGTGCTTTCATATGTACTCTTTCCGCTTTCTTAAGAATAGATACGGATCTCTCCAGACAGGGACACTTAGTTTCTGGCTCCTCCCAGCGGAGCATACTGGCTGGCCTGTGTGACCAGCGGCTGATCCATACCGCCTGAGTTGAACCATGCCGCTGCCAGTTTCAGACCGTCGCGTAGCGGGACCGCCGGTTCGTAGCCTAGCTCGCGGCGGGCCTTCTCGACGCTATGTTTGTTATCCGAGCCGAACATCAACGCGCCTAAACGGGTCACGATCGGTTTGGTGCCAGTGATCTTAGCGATGATTTCCGCGCCCATGCTGCCGTAATAGATGGGGAGATAGGGCAGGCGCCGTGTCGGATGTGGCACATCGACATCATCCGCGATGGCATTGAAGATCTCCAACTGAGTCATGGGATGATCATTGGTAATGTTATAAATATTACCAGGAGCGTTCTTGTGATAGGTGGCCAGGAGAAACCCCTGCACAATATCGGTGACGTAGCAGAAAGGCAGCGCGTTGTTGCCGCGTCCAATGATCACGCCTTTGCCAGCTTTGACCCGTTGCGCCATGCGCCCATAATGCAAGCGGTCACCGGGTCCAAAGAATGTGCCGGGGCGCAGAATAACCGTCTCTACCTTGCTATCCTGCTGCAAGCGTTGAAGCAAGCGATCGCCTTCCGCTTTGGTGATCCCGTAAGGATCAGGATCGGGTTTCAGCGGATCTTCTTCTGTCATAAAGCGTCCGTGGCCGAGCCCGTAGACCGTATGTGAGCTCGTATGAACGAAACGACGCACACCCTCGGCTTGGGCGACGCGATAGAGATTTTCGGTGCCCATCACGTTCACCAGGCGATAATCCGCCAGAGGACGATTCACGCCCATCATACCCGCGAGGTGGATAATAACCTCGACGTCCTTCACAGCAGGAGTCAGGGTACTGGCATCCGTCACATCGCCGCGTACTACCTCAACGCCTTGTGCTTCCAACTTCGAGACATTTTCCACCGGCAGCACCAGCGCGCGAATCTGCTCACCCCGCTGCTGGAGCGATTGCACCAGATGTCCTCCCAACAAGCCTGTTGCACCGGTCATTAGAATTTTCATTTCATTTCTCCCACTCTTGTAAAGCATCCACAAGTTGATTGCGTGTATACTTTGATTTGTAAAGTTCATAGTTGTCTGAAGTTTACTGATATAACTCAGGCTTTTCTGAGTCCCGAATAGCCTTTGACGCTGATCGCGTCCTCGGGGCAGGCCTCAAAACACAGCAGGCAGCGTTGGCAGGTCTTGTAGTTCACCTTCAATGTTTGGAGATTGATCACATTCGGGAGTGGACAGGCTTCGACGCATTTGCCGCAGTGGGTACAGTTGTCAACTTTGATTTGCGGGCGATTGCCAACCAGGCCTGTGCCATAGAGAGTTGTGCAGAAATGCTTTCCGCGCTCCGTGATCCAGGTATATGGATAGTCCAGGGGATACATCAGCCAGAATATAAAGCGGTAGAGTTGCTTTTGCTCTGGCAAGCGGAACTGCTTGATCAGCCCTGGATCTTCTCCTACCACGCGCCACTCAGGCATGCCCATCTGCTTCAGAGCTAGCCTCAAGTGAGGGATCAAGCCCGGCTGAATGCCCACGAGTTTGCAGCAGGCCAGGTCGACGGCCAGGCTATTATGTCCGGCTACCAGGACTTGCAAATCGGCCTTATCGCCATAGAGCGGCCCCTCGCCATCCTGTCCAACACTGCCATCGACAATGATCAGATCGGGCTTGATGCCGAGGTTCATATCGACAATCGACTGATCGATGCCAAAGGTATGCATGGCGCGCCGGTCGGGACGGGGCAGGATGCCCATTGAATTTTTCATACTCAGGGTCATGGCCGAAACAACGTGGGTTTTGAGCACTGGTAGATTAATAAAGCAGGCGTCTTGCATAAACTTAGGGATATGGAAGCGGCGCAGACGTTTGGCGCCAGCAGGATGAAGAGTCAGCCAATCCTGTTCACCTCCCTCGGGATCTACACGCGCAATGCGGATGCCGTTCTCTGTACAGAATTTCTCCACTCCCAGGATAGTGTAAGTCGCCTCGCGATCAAACTCGGTCCCAGGGGTTTCACAGAGCACTGGTTCAGCTCCGCAGGCACGTACCTCTTCAGCAACTGCCTTGAGGAGGGCAAAGCTGGTAGTAGAACCCGTTTCAGCGGATCGACCAGCCACAAAATTGGGTTTGAGAATCGCCATATGAGCATCTTTAACCACAGAAGCCATACCACCTGCCTGAGCGATAACGCGGTGAGCCGCCTCCTCAATGCCATCAAAAGTGCGAGTAATTGCGATGGTATCAGTAACTGTATGGGGTTGTGTTGCTACCATAATCAGGTATTCTCTTTCTTTATATTATTCACAAACACAGGCGGGCTATCAGTGGCCGAAATAAATGAGGCTCAAATAGAGATCCCAATATTTCCCTTTCCCGCAGTTTTTACTGGCCATCTGAACAAGAAGGTAACAAAAGAACCGCTTTCTTCTCAACGAGCAATGGTATCTGGAAGAGATACGAACGTATCATTTTTGCGAGAAGCCATCAAGTGACGGTTAAAGGGACAATCAC
The DNA here is from genome assembly GCF_016587375.1 of Ktedonobacter robiniae. GTDB lineage: Bacteria > Chloroflexota > Ktedonobacteria > Ktedonobacterales > Ktedonobacteraceae > Ktedonobacter > Ktedonobacter robiniae. Next base: position 4,045,975 of record NZ_BNJG01000001.1, on the reverse strand, counting down.
CGTCTCCTGCGCAACTTCAGGACGATAGAGCAAATTCAATCCCGTAGCGGCTGCTGTAGGCAATTGAAACACAATCGAACCAGTAGCAGTTGTGTGAACAGCGACCGAGCCGTAAAAGGTATCAGTGCTGTTGTATTGGTATGAGAAAATATCTCCTTCGAGTCCGATTAACTGGAAGAAAGCGGGCAGATTCTGTATCTCTTTCTCGCTCGCGTTCATTATGGCAAGATCCAGTTTGACGAACGTGGAATTCGCATTCGCGCTTTTCTGTTTACTCACTTTATAAATGATCAGGGTGCGATCGCCCAAGACGACCTCCTGACTTCCTTTCGGACCTCCAGACACTGGCGACGGAGTAGCAATCACTTGCGCCCCCTGTCCTGGTTTGCCACTACTGCTTTTGGGTGTCACCAACAGCGGCGTTTTCGTTGCTCCAGCGTTCGCAGAGCTTGAACTCTGAGCGGAGGCACCGTTGTCTCCACCAGAGTTGCAGGCAGCCAGCGCCAAAAGTGCAATGATACAGAGTCCACTCAAGATAAACCGTCTGACAACCATCATTTTCCCTTTCTCCAAGCCATCTTATTCTGTTTGGGCACGAAGAACGTGGGCTCGCATCCTTCGTACCCAAACAGAAAGGAAGAACCCTAATCCTGCTTCGCTACAAAAGAAGTCACCATCAGCGTGCCGCTCTGGGTAAGCGCACGCAGACCAGAGAAACCAGAAGTCAGGCTACTGTCGGTCACCGTTGCCATCCAACTGCTCGGCTCGCTACCGAATGAGGCCCAGACGTTGGCGCTCAGGGTTGTGCCAACAGCGCGGAAGTGGATGGTATACAGCGTACCAGCGGTGGCCGTGAAAGGAACGCTGGCCAGGAGCGTGGTTACACCAGCGATTTTTTTCTGGATGATCAGTTGGGAACCATCGATATAGGCCTTGTACCAGTTATTTCCATCGGTCCAGCGCAGGACACTGCCAAAGTTGCTATTGCTAAAGGCACTGAGCGAGCCAGTCAGGTACACCTCTGCGTTGGTCTCGCTCGCCCCGAGAACCGCGCTGTAGGAATTGCTGCCAGTATTAGTGACGAGGCCAGCGTTCCCGGAGATGGAAAAGGCGTTCTGCGCATTCGCGTCGCCACCCCAGGTTTGCCCATCTGACGCCGTCCCCCAAAGGCTCTGATTCGTACGCTGGAAGGTATCCGTTGCCACCGTCGTGCCAGGTGTCGAGGTTGGCGTCGGCGTAAATGTTGGCGTAGCGCTTGGAGTTACTCCGACCGTGGCCGTAGGCGTTGGTGCTGGTGTCGAGGTTGGCGTTGGGGTTGTGCTGGAGGGCGCATTGGCGGTGAACGAAGTCACCATCAGCGTGCCGCTCTGGGTAAGCGCACGCAGACCAGAGAAACCAGAAGTCAGGCTACTGTCGGTCACCGTTGCCATCCAACTGCTCGGCTCGCTACCGAATGAGGCCCAGACGTTGGCGCTCAGGGTTGTGCCAACAGCGCGGAAGTGGATGGTATACAGCGTACCAGCGGTGGCCGTGAAAGGAACGCTGGCCAGGAGCGTGGTTACACCAGCGATTTTTTTCTGGATGATCAGTTGGGAACCATCGATATAGGCCTTGTACCAGTTATTTCCATCGGTCCAGCGCAGGACACTGCCAAAGTTGCTATTGCTAAAGGCACTGAGCGAGCCAGTCAGGTACACCTCTGCGTTGGTCTCGCTCGCCCCGAGAACCGCGCTGTAGGAATTGCTGCCAGTATTAGTGACGAGGCCAGCGTTCCCGGAGATGGAAAAGGCGTTCTGCGCATTCGCGTCGCCACCCCAGGTTTGCCCATCCGACGCCGTCCCCCAGAGGCCCTGATTCGCACGCTGGAAGGTGTCTCTCGCCTGGGTAGTCCAGGATGTAGGCATACTGGTTGGCGTGGGTGTAGATGTGCTTGTTGCGGTTGCTGTAGGCGTGCTAGTCGGCGTGGGAGTGGGAGTCGATGAGCCAGTTGAAGGGATAGCGAGATAGAGTGTATTCGCAAACTCTGCTGTAAACCAGGCTCTATTCTGGGAGTCGACTCTCAGGCCATCGTGGGGATGACTGCCGGGAGCGGCGTAGTAGAGAGAGAACGCTCCCCCACTCAGCGGCATGTAGCCGTACTGGTTGAGTATAGAATCATCGATCCAGACATCGCCCAGTGTATCAGTACTGACCCCAGAGGTATGCGACGAGCACCCATTGCAATGGGGATAAAAGTATTCAGTCACACCGTTATTTGTGCCAGGCAGAGCGGAGACAAGATTTAACCTGCCAACACCACCGACCCACCCTTCAGACCACCATGGGTTGCCATTTGGATCGATGGTGATCAAATGAGGTGTCAGGCCAGTACCAGATGTAGCAGTGTTGCGGATTTTATATTCCAGCAATGTTCCGCCAGCGGTGTATTCTCCAATCAAGGCAACAGAATCCGCATTTTCAGTAAACCAGACATTATTGGAATTATCCACCGTAATGCCATATGGCTGGCTATTGGTAGCAGGGGTAGCAATCTCCTGAAAGGCCTGAGTTGTAGGATTAAACGAGCCAATTTTGTAGCCATAATGTTCGGCAAACCAGATTTTGCCTTTTGAATCCGATGCGATCCCCCATGGGCCTGAGCCAGCTGTTGGCACAGCCCATTGGGCTACACTGGTAGTTGAAGGAATATACTCCCCGATCGTGTTGGTCACCGGCATACTGAACCAGACATTGTCAGATGGATCGGCCGTAATAAAAAGCGGTTGACCGTATCCTGTGGGCAGCGTGACCACCGAGACCCAACTCATTGTAGAGGGATCAAAGAGCGCGATTTTGCCGGGGGCGGATGTGCTGGAACAGGTTGAGCCAATATCACAACCTGGCAACGCCACCCAGATGCGCCCTTTGCTATCGAATGCTGTTCCCCAGGGATCATTGCCGGGAGTGCTATAGGTCTTCAGGCTACTAATGCCTGCGATCTGTGAGGCCTGTGCATATACGTGCAATGTTGCTTCAAGTGCGAAAAGCAGGTTACTTGCGAACGTTATGAGGGCAACACAAAAGGCCAGAAGCTTCTTTGGATCGGACTTTTGCTTCATAAACAACTCATCTCCTCTTCGTCAATGATGAGCAATTAGAAAATACATATGATGATAAAGAGAGTGTAAGTAAAGAGAATTTGTAGAAACCACTGAACGAATATATGGCTATGGCTCTAAAAATTCTATAAAGTAAGGGTAATGGTACATATTTACCTGACCAAATGCAAATTTTGACTGAGATTTCCCTCGGGGTAATGGTACAGATAAGCACAATAGAGGATGGCTTTTCGTGCAGCCTATAGAGCCAATTTGTGAGCATCGATATCTAAAAAAATCCTGCGTTTTAGCGAAGGCTTTTCAGGAGATGAAAAATCAAAGATACGATAGAGCCCTTTTCTGATACTTTCGCAGCTTATCCTTACCTCAACATTTTCACTATACTCCAGTCGAAGGGATCGTTGTAGACTCCTCACCAGTACTGTCGCCCTCCTTTTCTTTCTGGCATTTCAAAAAAGTGGAGCTTTACATGACGATTGATAGCCATGATGAACACACAATAGCGAGCCGAAAATTATTAGATGAGATAGAAGAATCTAAGAACACAACTCCGAGTAATAGTATGTATAGCAGTCAAAACATTCAAATGGAGCCACAGAGTGACAGCGACCCTCATTTACACGTCAATAGTTCAGCAAAATATGACCTGAGTATCATAATCCCGACCAGGAACGAGCGGGACAACGTCGTCCCTTTGCTCTCAACTCTGGAGCAAGTACTGGATAATGTGAGCGTTGAGGTGATTTTTGTTGACGATAGCGATGATGATACGCCACAGATAATTAGGAACGCAGCAGAAGCAATGAATTCGCTTCGGCTGTTTATCCAGTTGGAGCATCGTTTACCTGGGCCAGCACGCTCGGGAGGTCTGGCAACTGCAGTGGTAGAGGGTTTGTACTTAGCAAAGGCCGAATATATTACAGTGCTTGACGCAGATTTCCAGCATCCACCGGAGCTATTGCGCACTTTTTACGAGGAAGCGGTGGCCCAGCAGGTGGACCTGGTGTTGGCGAGCCGATATATAAAAGGCGGGAGCAGTGGAGGTCTGAATGGGTTCAGTCGCCTCTTCTTTTCGCTTGGGCTCAAGTGGCTGGCCAAAAGTCTGTTTCCCGAGCAGCTTTCTCGCATCTCTGACCCGTTAGGCGGCTGTTTCCTGCTCAAACGATCTATTCTTCAAAAGGTGATCTTGCGCCCTATCGGTTATAAAATTTTGTTGGAGATTCTGCTGCGCTGTCCCTGGCAACATCTAGTTGAGGTTCCCTACCATTTTCAGCAGCGCAAACATGGACAGAGCAAGGCAGATTTGCGTCAGGGACTCATGACTTTAAAGCACATGGCACGCCTTTTTCGCGAGGTTCCAGCTGCCGGGCGTATCTGGAAGATCAGCGCATTGGTCCTATGCAACATTCTGGTCATGGCGGTACTCTATATCCTCTATCCCATAGTGTTCGGTTTCTGGGAGCCATTCACGCTGCCTATTTTAGGGGGGGTCGAACCGTGGGTACCTTTTAGCCTTACTGTTTTTGCGCTTGTGGCTTTGTTCAATTTCTTTTTGTTAAACCGAGCGATTTATCCTTTTTCTCAGGTGGAGCAGGATTCGTCTTCTGCTTTGACGTCCATAGACCAGGTTTTAAACGCGCTCGTTTCTCCACCGACAGAAGAGGCGTTGCTGAGCACCAAAAAACTAAATCATGTTCGTATGTCTGTGGACCAGTTGAAAACGCTGCCGATGCCAGTCGTGGCAACCTTACCTGCACTTCTGCCTGAGACGCCCACAGTACCGCTTAAAACTCTTGCACGCAAACCTCGATCAGCGCGGCAGCGTGTCAACAGGATCGTCAGGCTGAACAGGGTGTTTATGATGATCTCGTTTCTGCTGGTACTGATGGCATTAGGAGTAGTGGGATATATGGCGCTTGATATGACGGCATATACGATTCCCAATGTCTGGGTAGTACTGGCAACAATGACTTTGGGTGCGTGTATTATAACAGCCAATACGCGCAAAAAAATAGATCTGCACAAGGTGATTACTATGCTGCTTGGAATATCCATGGCAATCACCTTTATGGATTATATGAGCTGGCGTGTTGAGGTCATTAACTGGACGGGCTGGTGGTTGGCGCTGCCACTCTTGTTTGCGGAATTCCTGGGTGCGCTGCATACGTTGGGCTTGCAGTTTACGTTCTGGCCTCGTGCTCAGCCTAAATTAAACTACGCGGTCAATCCGACCCATGCCCCGATTTTCATCTTTATCCCCACTGTCAACGAAGGAGTGACTATCCTTGAACCAACAATCCGAGGAGCGCTCTCAGCTCGCGAGAACTATCTTTCGCACTATCCCTGGGGTGAGGTAACCATTGTCATCTGCAACGATGGCTATGTCGCACAAATACCAGATTGGCAAACAGTTGAAGAACTGGCCGCTAGAATGGGCGTGGTGTGCGTGACTCGTAAGACGCCCGGAGGGGCCAAAGCTGGAAATATAGAAAATGCTCGTCAGCTTGTTGGAGCTACCGGCAATGCGTTGGTTGTGATCTTTGACGCCGACCAGGTAGCTACGGAAGATTTCCTGCTCAAAACGGTACCAAATCTGGCCGATCCAAAGGTTGGATGGGTGCAGACTGGCCAATATTATCGCAATCTGGATAACCCAGTAACCCGCTGGGCTGACGATCAGCAGTCTCTGTTTTATAACCTACTCTGTCCCGGGAAAGCTACCTGGAACTCGGCCTTTATCTGCGGCACCAATGTGGTGATTCGCGGGCAGGCGTTGGATGAAATCGGCGGCCTTCCCCAGGATTCTGTGACGGAAGATTTTGCTGCTTCGATTACGCTCCATCAGCGCTGGCGTAGCGTCTATGTGTCTGATGTACTAGCAACTGGACTGGGGCCAATGGATCTATCAGAGTATCTGAAACAGCAGCGCCGCTGGGCGACAGGTACGATCGGGGTCCTACGTACGCACTGGCGAGATCTCTTCTTGCCAAAAAAGAATGGTTTGCAAATCGGCCAGCGTTTGCAATACTTTCTGGCCTGCACGCATTACTTATGTGGCTTACGCGACCTGCTCTACCTGCTCTGCCCTATCCTCTTCATTTTTACGGGCGTACCAGCTGTTCAGGGCTCGACCTTAAACTCCTTTCTGCTGCATTTCTTGCCCTATTTCCTGGTCAGTGCTGCGACGATCTGGTATGCTGGCCGTGGAATCACGGGTATCCGAGGCATAATCATAGGCTTTGGAAGCTTCCCAGTTTTGATCGAGAGCCTGATGACAGTCATCTTTCGACGTAAGGTCGGTTTCGCCGTCACCTCGAAGAAACGCTCGAGCAAAGCGAGCAGGTATCTCTGGGTGTACATCTTTTTCATTGTACTTTGCCTGGCTGCGCTGGCTTATTCTTCGCAAGCCAAGGCAAAAGTCTACACCGCACTGTTCATCAGCTTGATGTGGGTCACCTATACACTGATCATGTTGTTCAGTTTCCTCGCGCTTTATCTCCTGGATTGGCGAAAACACAGGGCTGAACGCAGGGCGACGGGATCTGCTCAATCCGAGCAATTTTCCTATACTGCTCGTGTCCCTCAACGCGCGCGCGGCCTGCGTTCGCTACGCAATGCAGTAGTTTCGGTTGGTCTAGCTAGCTTGCTCTTACTTACGGGCACATATCACTGGATGGGAGCGCCATCACGGGCTTATCCGCTTGTCCTGCCAGCTGGGAGCGCACCCTATTTCGGGCTAGACCTGCCATTTTCTCTCTTAAAGACGCGTCCAACCGCAGCAGAGAAAGAACTGAAGGCCAACTTTGCAATCATCGGGCGTACTCAGAGCGTGACCGATAAATTCGATTTTTCTTGGGCCAACAATCTAGCCGCACATCACGCTATTCCCTGGGTTACGCTCCAGTTCGGGCGATTTCAGGCCAATGGCAGACCCACTAACGATGCTGGCTTACTATCCATTAGTCATGGCTTGCACGACAACGACCTTACTCGCTGGGCTCTGGACATCCGCGCGTACAATAAGCCGGTTTTGATTACCATTTTGCTCCAAGTTGATCGCAACTGGGCACTCACCTCGGCCGTCGCCAACGGTAGTATCCCGCAGGATGTGGCTCCCGCCTGGCTACATACTGTGTCTCTTTTCAAACAACTTGGGACGAACAACGTTTCTTGGCTCTGGGAGCCAGCTGATCCGTTGAATGATCAAATTTATGAGCCACCTTTGGGCTCCATCAGTGCTGTTGTGCTCGACCTGATTCACTATCCTGGGACTGACTGGGGTGATCCAGAGACACTTGTACAAGAGGCGGGCCTGCACTTTCCCGGCAAACCGATTATCCTGAAGGTGAGCGCCTCTGGACGGGCCGACCAGAAATCAACCTGGCTCTCTGAGATCGGCGTTACCGCGATGACAAATCACGTGGTATATGCATTGATCTACCACGATGCTTCTCCCGCCCTTAAGCCGAACCAGGCTCTAGATAAGCAATGGTCGATAACCTCAGATCCCAACTCGCTTGCTGTGATGAGCCAGCTTGCATCTCAACTCCAACAGCGATATGCGGGAGTATAGGAGTCTCAATATATGGCAGTAATATCAACATCAACAACAAAAGCAATAACCAGAAGTATTACAAGAAAAAAGCCCTGGACTCTTTCCCCTCCGACCGCCTGGCCACTGTTTCTCATCCTGGCTACGCAAGCCATTGTTTCGCTGGCGACGTTACACAACACGGCTTTCCAGGACGAGGGCCTTTACATCTATGCGGGGCAGCAACTTTTCCGTTACTGGATGGGTGGCCCGGCTCCGCTTGAGAACTATGCCTTTTACTTCTCAGGTTATCCATGGGTCTATCCAGTTATCGGAGGGATATTAGATAAGGTCGGTGGGCTGGAATTAGCTCGGGCGTATAGCCTCTTCTGTATGATGGGCGTGAACACGATCGTCTACTTTTGCACAAAAAAAATTTTTCAGCGCCCGGCGGCGATCTTTGCTTCGGCTGCCTACGCCTCTTTGGGGACCGTTCTCTATCTCAGTCGTCTGGCAACGTTTGATGCCATGTGCCTTTTCTTAATCGCCCTGGGGACTGGTCTGGCCATTAAAATAGGTACGAGCCGTCATAGCTGGCTGGCACTACTCATCGGGCCATTGCTGATGCTCTCAATTCTAACCAAATACGCTGCCATGCTCTTTTCGCTACCAGTGCTGGGTGTTCTCGTCTTCACTAGCCTGGCCTTTCTGGGCTGGTGGCGGATGATCCTGCGCCTGGTTCTGGCACTGATTTCTCTGGCTGGCAGCATGGTGACAACTTATTACTTTGTGGATAAATCGGCTTTTCACGCCATCTCTGGCACAACTACCAACCGAGTTGCTGAGATTATCAAGCCACGCCTCGAGTTGTTTTTACATGCGCTCCAGATGGGGGGTCTTGTCTGGGCAGCCGCGCTGGTTGCACTAGTGCTTATCTTCCGGATGGATAAGCGGTTTCGTCTGACAGCTCTCTTGCTCTTTGGTTCGTCCTGGCTAGTGCCAGCGTATCATATCTACGAGCAAGAAGGTGTTTCATTCGATAAGCATCTTGCCTTTGGTCTATTCTTTGCCGCGCCTCTGGCAGGATTTGCCCTAGCCTGGATATCAGGTCACGTACAGCATTCTTTTTCTTTTGCTCGGGTCAAGGGTCGTCACTGGCTCGTAGGCTTATCAGTGATCCTGCTCATCTTTATGTTAGGCTCGCAGCAGTCCCAGACCATTTATACTCAGTGGGCTCATACAGGGGGTTAAGCAGAGAACTGCACACCCAGATCCGTGATGGAGGTGGACGCCTGTTGGCTGAGGATATTGAAGTGTCTCGCTACGATGCGAAAGATATTACAGAGCCCTGGCAATGGAACGGCGTCAACTACTTTTATTACGCTCCTCCCGGTGCTCAGCCTCTCCTCGGTGATCCAGCGCTAACGCAGGCGATCAAAGATCGCTATTTCGCGGTTATCGAACTCAGTTTTAACTACTATCCGTATGAGGCAACTTTCATTGCAAAACAGATGATCGCGACCAGAAATTATGATCTGATCGCAACGATCCCATTCTGGAACTCGTTTGGCATGGGTCATTTCTATCTCTGGCGTAGCGCGGCGGTACCGGGACACGGGAACTTTACCAAACTTTCACAAGTAGTTATCTGACCTGGAACCTGGCCTCAAGCCGCTCAACCAGCAGGATATCGCGCTGCTCAAGAGCATCAAGCCGGGACCAACTATCTGCAGCACTTTGCACGCTAGATAGATGGTGCGCATAAACGAGAGCCCCTCCAAGTATTGCTTCTCGAAGGGGCTCTCGTTTATGGCCTTCACTATTTCTCTCAACCAGCATATTACCCCTGGTCCTGGGATACTACCACTACCGCTGTGCCATAGCACAGCACCTCGGTTACCCCCTGCGTAATCTCGGTCGCGTCATAGCGCACCCCAATAATCGCGTTGGCCCCAACCTGTTGTGCATGCTGAATCATCAATTCATAGGCATCGTTTCGCGTCTCCTCGCAAAGCTCCGTATATAATGAAATGTTTCCACCAACTAACTGCTGAAAGGAGGCGCCAACGGTGCCTATTACGCTACGCGAGCGAACAATGATACCACGTACAATCCCAAGTGTACGCACGATGCGATGATTGGGGAGTTCGAAACCTGTTGTCACATAATGGTGAATATTTATGTCTTGCGCCGATGACTGGCTGGCTGGGTCCTGGTACATGCAAATCCTCCACGAAAATAGGGGGACACACTCATGATCTCAAGGGAATCTCCTGTGTCCTCCATACATACGCAGGCAACGGTAGGCATGTTGCAAATACAGCTGTCATTTTCGTCACGCCCTTACTCCGCTAGGCGTGACGAGCTATGCGCCACGTCTTCGGCCTCGTCCTCCTCCCACTCTTCTACGTATTCATACTCTTCCTCTTCGGCCTGGCGTTGCAAGTCCCGCTCGCGCGCGCGCTGCTCAATCGTCTTAAGCCAGCGGATAAAGAGCGGCGACATCACAATTAAGTCGACAATGCCTGGGATAAGCAAGATCGAGCCGCCTACAGCCTGGTCTGAAAAGGGCGAGAGTCCAAGCTGATAGGGGATGATATAGTGAGAGTAGATTGGGACCTCGGTCACCACCAGGAGAAAGGCCAGGATATCGACTGGCTGCCCATCCAGGAAGACGTACAACATCTGCATAGGCAGGCTTAAAGCACGCTGGCCCACCATGGGGCCAATGAGGGGCCACCAGTTTAAGAACGAGGCCACAAAAACCAGGGTCAACCAGCCATGATAAACCCCAGCACTGGTCACGCTCCTGCTATATAAGAGCGGCGTATGCCATAATAAGAAGATCAGGTTGAAGAGAATCGAAGCCGTTAGCGGGCGCAAGAGAACCCGCGCCAGCACGCGCATAGGAGGCAATGCGAACAGGAGACGCAACATCTCTTCGGGGCAGGCCGCCATAAAAAGCGGCGAGCAGAGAGTGATCAAGATCACCACCTGGGTCATATGCACCGAGAAGAGCTGCGTACGCGCGATAGCATCTATGGGCGAAAAGAACGCTCCGATTGAACAGGCCAATGCCAGCACAAAAAAGATGATATGGCGCGCCTTCACCGGAGAGGCGTGCGCTTCAGATAAAGAGAGACGTCGTAGGCGTACCACGCCCACAACGTAGAATATCGTGAGAAGAAGCAGAATACAGAGAGCAGGAATGTTCCAGGACCATGCTTGCACCATTATGAGAAATCTCCAGAAAGCTAACATCTAGCAACAGAACGACGTGTCTGCACCACCTCGTAGTATAGTGCAGACATATAGTGCATGCAAATTCTGGGAACACATTCCCCAGTTCTCACGCAACGAGCCGAGGTAGGCACTAGAGGAGAAAGAAAATAATGCATATTGTAATCGCACCACAGTCCCTTAAAGGGAGCCTGAGCGCTATTGAGGCCGGGCAAGCCATTGCAGAAGGCGCGCAAACCATCTATCCCCAGGCCAGCATCGAGATTATTCCCATCGCGGACGGTGGCGAGGGCACAGCCCAGGCGCTGGCCGATGCAACGGGTGGCCGCATCATAGAGCGCACTGTGACTGGTCCACTGGGTGCTCCGGTCAAGGCCTTTTACGCGTTACTGGGCGATGGGGAGACTGCGGTAATAGAGATGGCCGCCAGCGCGGGCCTGCCCCTGGTTGCGGCAGAGGCACGCGATCCACGCATCACGACAACCTATGGTGTGGGGGAGCTGGTTCGTGCAGCCCTCGATGCGGGTTGCCGCCATTTTATTATTGGTCTGGGGGGAAGCGCCACCAACGATGGAGGTGCGGGCATGCTTCAGGCCCTGGGCGTGCGCTTACTGGATAGGCAAGGACAAGAGCTTCCTTATGGCGGAGCTGCACTTCGGCGGCTACATCATATTGATATTGAGAACCTGGATGCGCGCCTACAGGAATGTACCTTTGATGTGGCCTGTGATGTCACCAATCCCCTCTGTGGGCCAGAGGGGGCCTCAGCGATCTATGGTCCACAGAAGGGTGCCGATCCCGCCATGGTTGAGGAACTTGACGACGCGTTAGCACACTATGCGGAGATCATTGAGCGTGATCTATGCATCAGAGTAAAGGATTTACCTGGCGCGGGCGCAGCCGGCGGCATGGGCGCGGGGCTGGTCGCCTTCTTGAAGGCGCGTTTGCGTCCAGGGGCACAGATTGTCCTGGAGGCGGTCGCTTTAGAGCAGCATCTCCCCACTGCGAATCTTGTCATCTCCGCCGAAGGACGCCTTGATGGACAAACAGCATACGGAAAAAGCGTAGGTGCGGTCGCCCAACTGGCGAAACGCTATCATCTCCCAGTGCTTGTCCTGGCAGGTGGTCTGGGCGAAAATTATCAAGAGGTCTATCAGCTTGGCATAGACGGCCTGATACTTATTCCTGATGGCCCCATGACGCTTGAATATGCGATGCAGCATGCCTATAAGCTGGCACGGGAGGCGACTGAACGCGCCCTCCGCCTCTTCCGAACCGCTCAAGAATCCGCGAAAAAATAATACCAGGAACGGATCTCAAAATTGCTATTACAAATTGCTATTACTAAATTACTGGTTTGTGGACGTCTTATTACAAGAAAGCAAAATCGTGGTACAATGAGGTATCCCTCGTATACGTACACATTTTCTAGTTGTATTGTTCTTTTTATTACCATTAGCCTCACTAAGTTCCACTTATCTCTCGATGAGGTCGACGAAATGTAATATGAACAGAGAGGCCGATGCCAACCAGGAATGTTCGCCATCGTAGTTTGTCCCATTGTCCTTATTGATTGAGGGAGCATGTTATGCCAGAACAGTCCTACACCACACGTGCTTCGGATATTCAGCGTCTATTGTCTGCCGGTTTCAGTGAAGCCGAGGCCCGTAAGCTCCTCTTCATGCGTGAGCATGTTGATGAGCAGATTGAGTACCGCGAGATGCTTGAAGAGAGTCGGCGCCTCAACTTTATTCGCTGGTTACTCGAACACAACCGTATGAGTCGCTAAAGGTCTGGTTACGATCAGGGCGCGGCTTTTCATCATAAATTTGCTTCCTTCTTATTCCGAAACCCAACGTCACTCTCGTGACTAGCGCTCTGCGCTCAGGATTTCGGATACGTAGTTCCTAGAACGCAAAGAAAGGCAGCGGAGACATGATCTCCGCTGCCTTCTTGTTTTGTGCGTGTGGAGTTGAGAGAAGCCATAAGCCGAATTCTGTTCCCGCGCAACCTCTCGATTACACGGGTGGCAATCATCTATCTGGGACACTGATTACTCAGCATCTCAAGCAACCAACCCGAGGGTTGACAGACGAGCCGCCTGCTAGCCTCCTCGACGTGCGAGGAAGCTATCCCCTCTGCTCGGTCTTGCTCCGGATGGGGTTTGCCCAGCCAGCCGATCACTCGGCTGCTGGTGAGCTCTTACCTCACCATTTCGCCCTTACCTGTGCCCTCACATATGCGCTGAGCACAGGCGGTATGTTTCTGTTGCACTTTCCTTAAGGTCACCCCCACTGGCCGTTAGCCAGCATCCCGCTCTGTGGAGTTCGGACTTTCCTCGCATAGCTGTATGCTACACGCGATTGCCAGGCTTCCTCAAATCCACCGTCGTACAGAGTACCATATCTCTCCTGGATCGTCCAGAGGGCAATAATATGCACAAAGCCTTCCGCTTCTCACCCCTTACCCCTGAGTGCCGCAGGCGCCTGCGGCACCCCTGTGAAAGAGAAATTTCCCGTGCAATCGAGAATGGCAATATCAGTCATATACAAACAGGTGGATACAAAGCTCTTTTGAGAAGGCAAAGAAGCCTTACTACAAGCATAGTTAAGATGACGACCATGGAGTAGAGTGCCCTGAACAGCATTGCGAACTGGCACAAAACGCGCTAAAATGTCAGCGGTGAATAACTTATTATATAGGGGACCTGGATATCGTTGTCCCTGGTCCCCAAAGTTTCATTCTGGCACATCGTCGCGATACTGATACAAAAGTGCATGATGAGGCTCAAGTGTTGCTAGAGGTATATGAATGCACGAAGAATTGGAAGCTATTCTCGATATACAATTTCATAATCCCAATCTGCTCACCCTTGCCCTCACCCACCGCTCCTATATTTATGAGGCAGCGGGTGAAGGGAGAAGCTCAAATGAACGCCTGGAGTTTCTGGGAGACTCCATTCTCGCTCTCATTAGCGCGGACTTTCTCTACCGCACATTTCCCGACCTGGCGGAGGGCGAATTGACCGATGCCCGTGCAGTCCTGGTGCGCACCGAGACGCTGGCGAACTTTGCGCGTGACATTAACCTGAGCAATTTCCTGCTTATGGGCAAAGGGGAGCAACATAGCGGTGGAGGTCAACGTGTCCTTGCCTCAGCGTTTGAGGCCCTACTAGGCGCGATTTATCTCGATCAGGGATTGGATGCAGTGCAGACATTCCTCCTCAAACGCCTTGAACCTCTGGCTCACACTATCGTCAGGAATCGCCTCTTTAAGGATAACAAGTCGCTCTTTCAAGAACTTGCGCAGGCTCATGACGGTATTACCCCATCCTACCGTCTTGTCAATCAGGAAGGTCCTTCCCACAACCGCGAGTTTACTATCGAGGTACTCCTTGGTGAACAGGTCGCGGGACGAGGCCAGGGGCGCAATAAACAATCTGCGGAACAAGAGGCCGCACGCCAGGCTTTACTCAGCCGGGGATGGATCTCATAGCGAAGTAACCAGTTAGTCCGTTACCCATCCAGGGCGCAATGAAGCGCAGAGGTACGTGCTATGTCCCGTCCGTCGCCGGACAGAGATCTTATTCCGAAACCCAACCCCCATTCGGGGGCGTAGCGTCACTGGCGTGTCCAGCGCTTCCCCCATTCGGGGACCACCTAAAGGTGGCACGGCAAGCGCGCTCAGGGTTTTCGGAGAAGAAGTAAGAGGGGAAGTAGGGCAGAGTATGCGACTAGAGCCGACACCCAGGCCAGAACAGGTCGTCCGCGTCAACGCAAAGCTCATCACATCCAGCACAATTTTACATTTCTCTTCTGAAGAGCTTGAACATGCAGTCAGTAAGGAACAGGCAGAGAATCCCGCACTCTCGGTGAAAGAACAACGCATCTGCCTCTCCTGTGGCACCCCCTTGTATAGCCAGTATGGGCAGGTATGCGCCGCGTGTGGCAACTTCATACAACAGGAGCAACCCTCCACCACGACCGAGGAACCTCTCCTTTCGCCCGAAAGCGCCCACTGGAATTATCAACAACATACCTTCTTTGATATTGACAACTACGGCTTCGTGGCCATTGATGACGAGGACGCCTTTGATCCCATGGCAAGGATCGCGACCAATGAATCCCTAAGCGAGACCCTCCTACAACAGCTTGAGGCACTGATCGCGCCCGAGGATGCCTTAATCGCTGAGCAACTTGTTGGCAATCTGAATGAGCGAGGCTACCTGGAGGTCTCCATTGAGGAGATCGCTACCCATCTCGAAGTGCCTGTAACACGCGTGAGCTATGTCCTCAAACAGCTTCAGACACTCGAACCACTGGGAATTGGCGCCCGCGATCTACGCGAATGCCTTCTCCTACAACTGGAGGCCCTGGCAGAGGTCGATGATGCACCCGCTCTGACCCAGACGCTGATCACCCACTATCTTGACCAACTGGCCCATAACCAGTTTCACGAGATTGCGCGCCAGCTTAAGGTTTCCGAGGAGAGTGTCAAAGAGGCCTATCACTATATCCGCACCACACTCCACCCCTATCCAGCACAGACCTATAGCGTGACCCAAAGCTATGGACGCTCAGGTCATGGCACAAGTTATATTCGTCCCGACATTATTATTCGCCAGGGAGAGAACGGCCTTGAAATTGAGCTGGTGGAAGAGAGACGCTATCACTTCTCGATTGGCTCACGCTATCCCCTCCCAACCAACGAGGCCCCCAGCAACGATGTGCAACGTGATGTGCAACGCTACATACACTACCATAATGACCGCGCAAAGTTCTTTATTGACTGCGTCCAACGCCGCTGGCAAACGTTGCGCCGCGTCGCCGAGCTGGTTGTCAACTACCAGCGCGAATTTATCGAGAAAGGGGTGCGCTACCTCCGGCCACTCACACGCGCAGAGGTCGCGACGCGCTTAAGCCTGGATGAGGGCACCGTCAGCCGCGCGACAGCTAATAAATACGCCCTGCTCCCTAATGGGCGCCTGCTCCCCATGGCAGACTTTTTCGATGGCTCGCTGGGGGTCAAGGATATGTTACGCGAACTGATTCTCTCTGAGGAGGCGCGCCACCGCTATAGCGACGATGAACTGGCCCGCTTGATGACCGCCCAGGGTATTCCCATGGCCCGGCGTACTGTAACCAAGTATCGCGAGGAGATGGGTATAGGTTCTTCACGGGAGCGCAATCGCGCTCCCGTGAAGAACCTATGAATGCCGGGTTCCTGAATACGTTTGCATGTGGCGCTCTCGTTACTTCGCGCGTTCGAGCAATCCCTGAGCGCTTTCAGGATCGACGTAGAGCGTTCGCTCACGCTCATAGACAACCATGCCGGGACCGCCACCCTTCATATGGCGCACGTGGCGCTGCAACGTGTAGTCGACCGGGGCATTGGTAATACCACGCGCCTGGCTATAATACGCCGCCAGGCTCGCGGCCTGGTCAATTGTGCTGCGTGGAATCTCACGCCCGGCCGCTTTGACGATGACGTGCGCCCCCGGCACACCACGCGCGTGCAGCCAGACATCATTGCCGTTCGCCTGGTGGAAGGTGACCTCCTCGTTCTGGCGGCTGTTCTTCCCAACCAGGAGCGTAAAGCCTTCGCGGCTCTGGAAGGAGAGCGGCACACCACCACCGGGCGCGGCGGCCTTTCCTTTGGCGCCTTTGCCTCCCTTGGCAGGCTTGCCTTTCTTCGCCGCCTTCAAGGCCTTCTTGTCCAGGGCAGCCTTTCCACGAATGTAGCCCGCCGCCTGGACCTCTGCCTTCACCAGGGCCACCTCGGCAGGCGTTTCAGCCAGCGAGAGATCCAGCAAGAGCTGTTCGATGGTCGCCAGCTCCGCGTTGTTCTGCTCAATCTGATCCGGCAGGAGTCCCAGAGCGCGTCGGAGCTTGTGATACTTGTTGAAGAGGCGGTTGGCGTTGCCTACGGCATCAAAACGGGGGTCCAGAGTCATACTCACCCTGGGTACGTTCCCGCTCTCATCCTCTTCAAAATAGTTCTCCAGCTCGACATTCACCTGGCCTTGCACCACCTCGTGCTGGTGGGCCAGCAACAATTCACCCTGGAGGCGATAGCGCGCTGCCTCTTCGGAGGAGGCCATCTCCTGGCGCAGGAGTTCGGCCTTACGCACACAGCGATCACGCTGCGTCTGGAGTATCTTGCGCACCGGTGAGCGAACCCCATCCATGGCATCCCGCCACTCGGCATGCGCGAAATAGTCGTCCAGTACGACATTGATCGAGGGCGACGAGCGGAAGGTGACATCTTCACGGGCCGCGTATTGCTCCAGTTGATAGGCGGCAAAAGCGAGAACCTCTTCGCGGGCCTCCAGCCCCTCGCCGGCCTTCTCACGCACCACCAGTTGCGGCTGCCACTGATGGCTTTCATAGAGCGAGGAGAGATCACGAATGACCCAGGCCAGTTCCTCCCAGGTTGCCTCACTGGCCTCTTCGACCGGCAGCTCGGCGTTCTCTGTCGCCCGGTAGACCATTTCGCGGGCCAGCAGCGGGCTACATCCCTCCAGGTGGCGCGTCAGCAATTGCCAGAGTGTCGCCTTCGCTGGTCCCTTCTTACGCTTCTTTTGTGGCTCTGTACTCGCCTCTTCTGGCTGTTCAGCGGCACAGATCGCCAGTTGGGCCGCTGTGACGGTCAGAGGATCGAGGCGCGGCAACGCCTGGCCCGCCAGGGTGCGCTGCTGGGGTGGTGGGGCAACGTAGGGGACATTCGGTGTGATCACGCGATAGCGGTTCACCTCCGCGCTTACACGCTTGAGGCTACCCAGGATCATCCCCCCCTCGTCACAGAAGACAATGTTACTGATACGCCCCATAATCTCAATGATCAGGCGGAAACGTGTACGTTCCTCGCTCTCGGGTGAGCTGCGATAACCCGCAATAATCTCAATCACGCGCTCGCCACGTGGCTGCTTGACCGCTTCAATACGTGCGCCCTCCAGGTATTTGCGCAGCAACATCACAAACGCAGGCGGCTCGCTGGCGATGCGAGGGGGTTTACGCGCCGTGATATGCGCACGCGCCAGTTGGGGATGAGCAGAGAAATAGACCCAATAGTTGCGTCCGCCTCCCTGCTCCTCCCCCTGGGGACGGGGAGCATAGCACTGCAACGCCAACGCATACTCAGTAGGCTGAATGATAGTATCGATACGCGCCCCCATCAGCAGCATACGCCACTCATCTGCAACGGCCGCCAGGGTCATGGCATCTACATGCATACGACGTTCCAATCTAGACTTTTTGCTGCGCGTAAAAACAAGCAAGCAGCAATGAACAGGCAAGCACATTTTTGCTTTGGTGCAGCCTGCTTCGTGTTGTACAATATCACTAAGCTCTTATTCCGAAACCCAACGTCACTGGCGTGCCTAGCGCTTCCCCATTCTGGAGCAAGCGGTGACACGGCAAGCGCGCTCAGGGTCTCGGATCAGTAGTAATGAGCGTTGCACTTTAGTGGTGATCGCCTCTTGCCGAATAGCTATTGTAGAGGGGTAGAGACACCACTGTCAAAATACGCTCGCTGATGCACCACAGTATAACAAAGTGTTGGCTGTTCGTACATCAACCCTCAAAACATCCAGATCTGCCGGGAAGAGAAACATGCATATTGAGACAGGTTCTACCGTACCTCAACCATCTGATAAATCACATCTCGATACCTCTCATAAACGTGGTCTTCTGTTTGTGCTTTCAGCCCCCTCAGGGACAGGAAAAGATACGGTTATTCAAGCGCTCAAAGCGCAAGGGATGGACTTTCACGTGGTGGCATCCGTTACCACACGTGCCCCCCGCGCCGGGGAGAGTGAGGGCAACCCTTATCACTTTGTGAACCAAGACACATTTGATCAACTGGTAGCCAATGATGAATTACTTGAGTATGCCAACGTACATGGTAACTGGTACGGACAACCCAAGCAACAGATTCGCGACCATCTGAGTCAAGGGCGTGATGTCCTGCTCAAGATAGATGTTCAGGGAGCGGCAACCATTCGCCACAAGCTTTCTGAGGCAATCTTTCTATTTCTGGTTCCCGGCTCATTTGAAGAGCTTGCCTACCGCCTGACCAGGCGGCAGACAGAGACAGAGGATGAGAGACAACGTCGTCTTCTTGATGCTCAAACAGAACTGGCACAACGCGATCACTATGACTATGTCGTAGAGAACCGCCAGGGATATCTAGACAAAGCTGTCGAGCAGGTACGCGCCATTATACTTGCTGAGCACTGTCGCACACAACCCAGATATGTCACGCTTTAGCACCTGACAATAGAAGGAGGATTGCTTTGGAAGAACGTTTTGAACAGTCCGGGACACGCGAACGCAACCTGGGCATGGAATTGATACGCGTCACTGAAGCCGCTGCCCTGAGCGCTGGTCGCTGGATGGGTAAAGGCAATAAAGAGATGGTAGACCAGGCGGCCGTCGATGCCATGCGTCATGCCGTCGATGGCGTCGATATGGACGGCGTCGTCGTCATCGGCGAGGGCGAAAAAGACGAGGCCCCCATGCTCTACATCGGCGAGCACGTCGGCAATGGGCATAAGCCCGAAGTAGATGTCGCCGTTGATCCCGTCGATGGCACGCGCCTGCTGGCGCTCGGTTTGCCTGGCGCCCTGGCCGTGGTCGCGACAGCGGAACGTGGCACGATGTACTCTGCCCCTCCAGGAGTCTTCTACATGGAGAAGATCGCGGTCGGACCCGCCATGCGCAACGCTATCGACATCAATGCGCCCGTTGCAGTCAACCTGGACAGGATCGCGCGCGCACGCGAGGCACGCATCGACGACCTGACAGTGGCCATCCTGGACCGCCCACGTCACGCTGAGATTATTCGCCAGGTACGCGAAGTGGGGGCACGCATTCGCCTAATTGGTGATGGTGATGTCGCCGCCGCCATCCAGGCCGCGATGGAAGATTACCGCGGTATCGACGTCTTGCTCGGTATTGGTGGCGCGCCTGAAGCGGTTCTCGCCGCGGCTGCTATTAAATGTATTGGGGGCGAGATTCAGTGTAAGATCTGGCCACGCAACGACCAGGAGCGTGAGAAGCTCAAAGCCGATGGTATTGATCTCACCCAGGTCTACCGCACTGATGACCTGGTCAAGGGCAACGACGTGGCCTTCGCGGCCACAGGCATTACCACGGGTGAACTGCTCGATGGCGTCCAGTATTTCGGCTGGGGCGCACGTACCTCCTCTGTGATGATGCGTTCTCGCTCTGGCACGGTTCGCTATATCCAGGCCCGCCACAAGTGGCGCAAATCCAGCCAGGCTCAGTAAAGTTGTGAGTATGAGACGCCTGGCGGCCGAAGGCCGCCAGGCGTCTCATACTCATTTACCTCTACAGGCGGCGCAAACGCTCAATGACGGCGTCAGCAACCTGTGATGTTCCCACCGCCGTGGGATCGTCTGGGCGTGGCTTGAGATCATAGGTCACATACTTTCCTTCCGCGATCACCTGCATTAAGGCCTTTTCCAGGCGCACAGCGGCCTCTTTCTCGCCCAGGTGCCGCAACATCATGACCCCGGAAAACATCATCGCCATCGGGTTGACCTTATTCTGACCCGCGTACTTAGGCGCGCTCCCATGTACCGGCTCAAACACCGCATACTGGCTCCCAATATTCGCCCCAGGAGCCACTCCCAGGCCACCAATCAAGCCTGCCGAGAGATCTGAAATAATATCACCATACAGGTTAGGCAATACAAGCACATCATACATCTCTGGCTTCTGTACCAGTTGCATACACATATTATCCACGATACGATCCTCGTGCTGGATATCGGGATACTCCTTCGCGACCTCGTGAGCCGTCGCGAGAAAGAGGCCATCAGAGAGGCGCATAATGTTTGCCTTATGCACAATCGTGACCTTGCGCCGGTCATTGGTACGCGCATAGTCGAAGGCGAAGCGCACAATGCGTCGCGTCGCCAGCACAGAGATATACTTGATGCTCAACGCGGAATGGGGATCGAGTTTCTGACCTGTGGTGCGCTCAATAAGCTCTAATAGTTCTTCCTGGTACGATGTCCCACGCTGAAACTCAATACCCGCGTAGAGGTCTTCCGTATTCTCGCGTACAATGACGAGATCAATATTCTCATAGCGCGAGCGCAGGCCAGGATAGGTTTTGGCGGGCCGCAAGTTCGCGTAGAGATCTAGCTTCTTGCGCAACGTCACATTCGCGCTGCGTTGACCGCGCCCTACAGGAGTAGTGATTGGCCCCTTTAATCCCACCTTCGTCCGCTTAATCGATTCCAGCACATCATCAGGCAGAACCGTCCCCTGCTTCTCCAGCATCTCGCTTCCAGCCTGACGCACATCCCACTCAAATTCGATCCCGGTGGCCTCGAGCACGCGCCTTGTAGCTGTTGTAATTTCCGGACCTGTGCCATCCCCCGGTATCAAGGTTACGGTGTGCGGCATGGGCATGAATAGTCCTCCACAAAAATGCCATCCAGAAAGGTGGAATCTTATCCCACAAAATATATCAACTTTCTGTGATTATATCACTTTTACGCGATCTCTGGTATGAAAGGCAGAATGGCTATCAAGGCCGCACAAAAGCCATGCATATCCTGCTCGGGGGAAAGCTGACGAGTGCCATCCACACGCCTATAAAAAAGAAAGCGCCCCCAGGAGCAGGCGGACACCTGCTCCTGGGGGCGTGGTATACATTGGCTACTCCGTGGGGAGAGTCGCTGTTTTTTTGCTGGCCGCCGTGGCACGCTTGGTCGTAGTACTCTTGGCCGTGGTACTCTTGGCAGCGGTTTTCCTGGTTGTGGCTTTCTTAGCCGGTGCTTTCTTCACACTGGCGGTGGTACTCGTCTTTTTGCTTGTGCTGGTGGCTTTCCTGGTGGTTGTCGCCGAGGTCTTTTTGCGCGTGGCGGTCTTGCCATTAGCGCTCGCCTGCGCCTCGTCCTCAGTCGAGGCCGCACTAGCAGCTGATTTTTTACTCCGAGTCGCAGTCGTCTTTTTGGCGGCTGAGCCATCGGGTGTGGGCTGCTCCTCCGTCTTCCGCTGGGGCAGGATGACCTCGTTATAGCAGACAGGGTCCTGGCCAACCTTCGGTATTACCATCAGGCCACCGCAGTTGGGACAGGGATTGGGCGCGGGCTTCTCCCAGATGGCAAAATTACAGGTTGGATAATTGTTGCACCCGTAGAAGAGCCGCTTACGCTGCTTCGTCTTGCGCTCTACCAGGTCGCCACCACACTGGGGACAGAGCGCCCCCGTCTTATTAACAAACGAGCGACGATAGCGGCATTCAGGGAAACCAGAGCACGAGATGAAGCGCCCGAAGCGCCCATTCCGGATGACGAGGTGACGTCCACAGTCGGGGCAGAGTTCATCCATCTCCTCAACCGGGGCCTGCACCCTATCCATCTCCGCTTCGGCCTTTTCCATGGTGACCTTGAAATCGCCATAGAAGTTGCGCAGGAACTCGATCCAGGAACGGCGTCCCTCCTCTACATCGTCGAGTTTGCGCTCCATATCCGCGGTAAAGTTGGTATCGACAATGTCGGGGAAGTGTTTATTCATCACCTCATTGACCGTCACACCTAACCAGGTCGGCATGAAGCGTCGCTGCTCTTGCTCCGCATAGCCACGATCCTGAAGCGTACTAATGATCGGGACATAGGTACTTGGACGCCCGATACCTTGCTCCTCAAGCTCTTTAATCAGGCTAGCTTCGGTAAAGCGGGGCGGGGGCTGCGTAAAGTGCTGCTCCGGTTTGAGCCCATGAAAATCCAGGTCCTCGCCAACCTTCATAGTTGGCAGGAGTTTCTCGTCCTCCTCGCGCGGCCAGACGGCGTAGAAGCCCGGAAATTTCAAGTTCGAACCCGTCGCGCGGAAGACGTACTGCCTGGCACCAATATCCGCACGCACGGTATCAAAGATGGCGGGAGCCATAAAGCTCGCAACGAAGCGATTCCAGATCAGCGTATAGAGCTTATACTGCTCGGGCGAGAGGTAGGACTTCACGCTCTTTGGTGTCAGCGAGACATCGGTTGGGCGAATGGCTTCGTGCGCGTCCTGCGTTGTGGCCTTGGCCTTGCTGGTGCGCCCTCCGCCGACATACTCCTGACCATATTCCTGCGAGATAAAGCCCTTCACCATCTTCTGCGCCTCGTCAGAGATACGTGTTGAGTCTGTACGCATGTAGGTAATCAAGCCCTGATGTCCACGCTCGCCCAGTTCGATACCCTCATACAACTGCTGTGCCAGGCTCATCGTCCGCTTCGGCTTAAAATAGAGACGCGAAGAGGCATCCTGCTGCATAGTACTGGTCGTATAGGGGAAAGGTGGCTGGCGACGCTGCTCGCGCTCCTCATATTTCAGGACACTATAGGTCGCGCCCTTGAGATCGGAGAGAATCGTATCGGCCTCCTCTTTAGAAGAGACCTTGATGCGGCCTTTCTTCCCAGCTTTGCTGCCACTGGCAGCGGCGGGACTCTCCTCGCCCTCGGTTGACGACTCAGAGGCATTCAAGGCCTCCAAATCACTTAAGCGCGCGATCAATGACGCTTCGAAACGCTCGGGACGCTGCTGCTTACTGAGCGTCGCAATAATGCTCCAATACTCGTCAGGCACGAAAGCCTGTATCTCGGCCTCGCGATCACAGATCAAGCGCAGGGCGACTGACTGGACACGGCCAGCACTGGTACCAGACTGGACACGCCGCCAGAGCAGGGGGCTAATTTTATAACCGACCAGGCGATCCAGCACGCGTCGCGCCTGCTGGGCGTTAAACAGATCTTCATTAATACGGCGCGGCTGCTTGATAGCTTCTTGCACAGCGCGCTTGGTAATTTCATGGAAGACCGCACGATGAGGATTTTTCAAGCCCAATACATTTTGGAGTGACCAGGCAATAAACTCGCCTTCACGATCCGGGTCAGGCGCAAGGAACACTTCATCCGCGCGCTTGGAGGCTGCCTTAAGCTCATCGATCAGGCGGTCTTTTTTCTCGATCACCTCATACTTGGGCGTAAAGTCTTTGCGCGTATTAACTCCCAACCCCTTTTTCGGCAAATCAACAATATGGCCCATTGAGGCCCGGACCTCGAAGTCTCGCCCCAAGAATTTTTCAATGGTCTTTGCCTTGGCTGGCGACTCTACAATCACTAATTTCTTTGCCATCGACCTTATCCCCGACCTTCGTTATTTCTCAGCTTGACTACCATAAACCATGCACAACAATCTTCCGTCAGTCGAAACACGCAAATACCTGATGAATATTTCCAAAGCATAGAATAGCATAGTCTGACAAGTCGCTACCCTATACTAGCAAAATCGTCGGGTAACCGCAAAAATTTTCTTAAGAAGCATACCACATTCTGGCAAGAGGGCCATCTCTTGACCCCCACAGAACTTACATGCTATTCTGCATTCAGCCATACTATAAATAAGATACAATACGCAGCGCTGACTCGGAGGGAGAATATGCGAAAGAATAAATCGTCTCAGCCAGTGGAACAGGAGCGGAACACATCGGAAAGAGAAGAGACCGCGAATCGCACATCGCTTACCCGGACCCGGCGTAACCTACAGAGTCAGCTATCAACCAGGTCTCAGGGTAAGCAGTTACGCGCAGGACTGGCCGTGGTCGCGGGTCGCACCGCGGGCGCCCTCAGTCGCCGTCTCCATGTCGGTGGAGGCACGAGCATTGTTGGCATCGTGGCTCAGCGCATGTATCCAGGTATTGTAGAACACCTGGCAACCCAGCTTGAACATGGCAGTATCATTGTCACTGGTACTAATGGTAAGACAACGACGAGTGGCTTTATCGCGAACATCATCCGCGATGCGGGCCTGCGCGTCTGGCACAATAAGGAAGGCTCCAACCTGATGCGCGGCATCGCCAGTTCCCTGGTCATCCGTGCCCTCCCGAGCGGAAAGCTCAAACGCTCTGGCAAGGCTATCTCCATTCTGGAGGTCGATGAGGCCACGCTCCCCCAGGTCACGCAGGCCATCACCCCGCGTGTACTCCTCTTTAACAACCTCTTTCGCGATCAACTCGACCGCTATGGCGAGGTTGACAGCATCTCCAGTCAGTGGCAGAAGACGCTGCAAAACCTGCCCACAAGTACCATCCTGGTCTTAAATGCCGACGACCCAACCACGGCGCAGTTGGGAAGAGATTTCGCGGGACAGATCGTGTACTATGGTGTTGATGATCTCTCTCTGGACCTGAGCCACAAGCAGGAGGATGAGCAACACCAGGTCATTGATAGCCGCACCTGTCCCCTGTGTGGCGAGGAATATGTCTATGACGCGCGTTTCTATAGCCATATTGGGCACTACCATTGCCCTAACGGGGACTGGTCGCGTCCGCAGCCACAGGTACGGGTCACAAAAATCCAGCCCGAAAGCTTCGACCGCCAGCGTTTACATATCGCCATTGGTGACACAGAACATGAACTTGTCGTACCCTTGCCTGGGATTTACAATATCTATAATACGCTAGGCGCCATCGCAGTTGCCGAGGCCATCAAGTTACCCTGGATACCTGTGCAAACGGGTATTGAACGCTTCAAGCCGGTCTTTGGCCGGGGTGAAAGCATTGATGTCGAAGGACGCACCATTCGCTTGCTGCTTGCCAAAAATCCAACGGGTTTCAATGAGGTGCTGAGAACCCTCTTTAGTCCTACAAGAGAAGAGGAGCATACGGCACTTACTACTGAGGTAAGCATAACCCACGCCACACACACAGGCGAAACAACAACGGGCACCACTGTTGAATCCAGCCAGCCAGAGAAGCCAACTGAAGTGACTTCTTTACCAACTTCAGATAAACGGCATGTGTTCTTTGTGCTCAATGATAACACCGCGGACGGGCGAGATATTTCCTGGATCTGGGACGTAGATTTTGAAAGGGCTGTGGGCAATGTTGCCTCAGTCACCATTTCAGGGACGCGCGCACGCGATCTGATGCTCCGTCTCAAGTACGCTGGCATCGCCGAAACGCAGATGCAGTTTATTCCCTCCACGCCACTACGCGCGGAGCGTGAGAAACATGTGTCCAGGCGCAGACGCTCACGTGCGAAAGGACAAGCGGAAGGGAGCGAGAGTTACCCTGCTGGCCCCTCCACACGTGTCTATGGTGTTCAACAAGCGATACGCATTGCCCTGGAGCAAACACCCGAGAGAGAGACATTGTTTGTAGTTCCAACGTATACTGGATTATTAGAAATTCATCGTCTTTTAGAAGAGCAGGGCCTCGCACCCCGCTACTGGGAAGGAAGAGACGCATGACGCACGCTTCCGTCAAGCCTCTCACGCTAACCCTCGGGCACCTCTATCCAGATCAATTGAATCTGTATGGTGACCGTGGCAATATTATGACGCTTCAACGCCGGTGCCAGGCTCGCGGCATTGAACTTCGCGTTGTTGGCTTGGGCATTGGAGATGCCCTGGCTCCCGATGAGTATGATATGCTCTTTATCGGGGGCGGGCAGGATAAAGAACAGGCTCCCGTTGCCCAGGATCTCTATGATCTCAAAGGCATCGGCTTATGGGCGGCCGTAGAAGATGATATGCCTGTTCTTGCGGTATGTGGCGGCTTTCAACTGCTGGCGCACTACTATCGACCCGCGGAGGGGCCAGACATGCGTGGGCTGGGCGTTTTTGATGCCTGGACCCTGCACAAGGGGAAACGCGTCCCTCGCTGTATTGGCGATATTGCTCTCAATTGGAATGGTTCCACACTGGTGGGCTTTGAGAATCATGGTGGTCGCACCTACCTGGGTACGGCCAAACCCCTGGGAAAAGTACTCAAAGGCTCTGGCAATAACGCCGAGGATCATACCGAGGGAGCCATTTACCGCAACGCTTATGGCACCTATCTGCATGGCTCACTTCTACCCAAAAATCCGCACTTCGCGGACCATTTACTCTCACTGGCACTCAAACGTAAATATGGTGGCGAATATTACCGCGTTGTAGCCGAGGCTCCTCCCGCAAGCAATGGCTATTCGTCGGCAACTCTCCCTGAAAAGTCTGGAGAAACATCTGGAGAATCAATAATGGTAACGGCAGTTATGGAAGAGGAGCCGCTCTCGCCTCCCTCCTTCCAACTCGCACCATTGGATGATAGACTGGAGTGGGAAGCCCACGCCTATATTCTTGAGCGCCTTGGCCTGCATCATGCCGCCGCAGCCACCATACGCGCCCATATACAGGAGTAGGTGCTTCTCCTCGTCACTAAGGATGGAGTTATGAGCACAGATCGGTCTCTGGCGCGTTGCTCGTTTTGCGGGCGCCATGCCTCAGAGGTAAAGCATCTTGTCGCAGGACCTGGAGCAGCCTACATCTGCGATGAATGCCTACAATTGTGTAATGAAATATTGAAGGACCCTGCTCCATTCTCGCCTCAAGCTCTGGAACTGGCCTCGCGCCCTCCAGTAGTCGTTGCTGCCCCGCAAACCACGCCCACTCCTGATAAGGAGAGCGCTCCGCCTGCCCTCCAGCATGAGCCACATCGCGTCATCACGCTCGAAGTTGAGCAAAAGCAGCAGGGGATGACGCTGCTCCTCCAGCAGCTCTGCTATTATGCGCAAGACTTTGAAATCCATTATCTCTGGATTCGCCCTCCATTCCCTGCTGGCTTCGCCTTTGTGCCACGCCTCATCTTCTCGCTGCATGCCGACACTGGCGCGCAGTGGGCCGGAGATCGTGGGGGTATGATCGTGGCCCGCACAGACCTGGGCAATGATCCAGAGCATACCGTGTACCAGGGAAGTGCGCGCTTCCGCCCGCTCCCAGAGCCAGAGGTAAAGCAGCTACTTGTGCGAGCAGCCGATCCCCTTGGCCAGTTCGAGACGCCAATTCTGCCTCCCTGGGAATTTGAAGTCCACATTCCCTAGAGGTCCGATGTTGCTAAATACAGGATGTGGGTGTGGTAAGGGGGCAATTGCCCCCTTACCACACCCACATCCTTTGCTCTTGTAAGCGCCATAGGCGCGAAAACGTACGTTGAAAGTAGATTTTGTAAAGCCCTTGTATATGGCACTGACCAGCACTTATTCCATAGCTGGGATTAACAAGCCATAGCCGCCCTGCTCCAGGCGATACATCACATTAACGCTACTGGTCTCCTCATTATAAAACGGGTAGTACGAAGCGCCATCCTTCTCCATCAGCGCAATTACTTCTTTGTCGGTCATCGACCTGGTTGGTAGGCTCTTGATCTCAACAATTTTTGACCAGATCTGCTCGTTCTCTTGCTCCTCCATCATGAGCTGATCAGTAGCAGGCTCCTCTGTAGGAGAGTGTAGCTCCTCTTCAAGCGAAGAGAGTCGCCCGGTACGTGAAAGTTCAAGCGTCTTGATGCCAGGCGTCTGGTGCTGACGACGTCGCGTCAAACGATCTTTGTCACGACCAAGTTGATACTCGATTTTATCTATAGCAATATCGAGCGCTGCATTTGCGTTGGGGGCGCGTTCCTCGCTACGCGCGGCATGCACATGTCCATGTGCGGGAAGGGAGATTTGTACTGAGAAGCGATCCTGTGCGCTTTTGGTCTGCTCTTCCGCAACCGTAACTTGCACAAGTACGTCCTCATCAATTAAGCGGGAGAGGCGCTGAATTTTGCGCTCAATACGCTGGCGCAACTGTGAGGAGACGTGCATCTGTCGGCCTTTGATGATGATCTGCATAGTGTCCTTCCTCTTTCCGATCCTACAACACAACACAACAAACGGAACAGAAGATTCTCGCCGAAGGTAGATGTACAGACATATTATACATCATTTCCCAAAGAGAAAAGAAACATGTTGCAGCAAAATCACCAAGAAGCCTTTTAAAAAGCTAAACGTAGCTTTTCTCAATTCTGAGAGCCCCGCAAGCACGAGAACTTCCGCTCATGCCCTCCCCTGGAGCAATGCTAAAAAAAATGTAACAAATACCTATAGGTTTTTAATATGTTTTCACTTTTCTCATGCTATAATTTATTTTCATCGCAGAACATTTGATGAACGATGTTTCATATTTGCACGGCGTGAATTCATACAATGTTCAGGACATAATGTTATTATATTAAAGACTTACATACACATTTGGCGATTTTTTCCGGAAACGTGGCAAAAGGTGTGCCATCATAGCGATGGTCTATGTGTCATGAAAGGAGAGGCGGCGCTCGTCCCAGCCAGATTGATAGACAACGATCAAGAGGAGAGGTCTCTCGTTTACGTACGAGGGAGCACCGGTGGCAGGAGATAAAGCGCCGCGTTGATCAATGAAAGCTATACCAAACGATCAGCATATTACCTATCAGTTGCAGTATCGTAAATGTGGCAAAACTTCGTGCAGCACCTGTCGCAATGGACCTGGCCATGGTCCCTACTGGTATGCCTACTGGCGTGAGGGCTCGCGCTTACGCTCAGGCTATGTGGGGAAGGTCCATCCTCAATTACAACAGCAGCCGCCTGATGAGCAGACTGAGTCAAATGTGCCAAATGCGGACATACGCCTGCAAAAACTGGCTACGGCCCGCTCTCGCTAAGGAATGTCTCCTAAGAATACCCTCCAATGCGCCAGGTTGTGATAAAATATGCCTATTACACACAAAATAGTATTGGAGGACATACCATGAAATGTCCTTATTGCGGATGTGGCGAATCTCGCGTAAAAGACTCTCGTGACATCGGTGACGCAATTCATCGACGCCGCGAATGCGAGCACTGCAAAGGGCGTTTCAGCACCTATGAGCGGGTTGAAAAAGTACCTTTGATGGTCATCAAACGCGATCAGCGACGTGAGGCATTCGACCGGCAAAAGCTTTATGCAGGTCTGCGCAAAGCCTGTGAAAAACGACCGCTACCAGCTAGCGAAATAGAGAAAGCGGTCGAAGAAATTGAACAGGAACTTGATCGCTCCGGCAAACAAGAGGTTGCCAGTAGCGTTATCGGCGAACTGGTTATGGAGCACCTGCAACATCTCGATAAAATCGCATATATTCGCTTTGCCAGCGTCTATCGCTCATTTACCGATGTGGAAACAATGTTTGAAGAGATGCAAAAGCTGTTGCATCGCGACACAACCCCACAGACTGATACGCAGGATCAATCTCGACAAAATTAAGCTATAGAGTACGGTGAAGTGATGGGTCCAGGCAGCCTGTGGTTGCCTGGACCCATCACTTCACCTCCTAGAAATAGTTTGGGCCCAATGGCGTCACTTAATCGTGCTGACGCGCCTCTGCCTTGCGCAGACGCCGACTGAGGGCAGCCAACAACTTCAAGGTAATATCGGGATGTGAGCGTAAGATACTTCGGAACTCCCACACGGGCAATACGAGTACCGTCACATCCTCTGCTGCGACAACCGTCGCCGAGCGTGGCAATTCATCAAGAAGTGCCATCTCGCCCAAAACTTCGCCGACACCTGCGCTGCCAATAACCTCTTCGGATTGGTCGGAATTGTTTGCCTGGCTGATACGCACATTGCCTTGAGTCAATACATACAAGGCAACCCCAGGATCGCCTTGCGAAAATAATGTGGAACCCGCGCTAAATGTGCGCTCCTGGCAGTTCTTTGCAATCTCTTGCAACTCTTTCTTATTTAAAGTGGAAAAAAGGTCTACACGCGAGAGGATGTCTTCTTTCATGGTTTTACGGCTCCTTCGGCAACGTATTTGACCCGGTACATAAAAGACGGCTCAATGCTTGCCTGATTCTTTTACTATCGTAGCAGGTATTCTATCACATTCCTGCGCGCTGGTCACCTGCTTCATAGCTTTTTGACTTTCTGGACCTCAGGCACTACAATGAATCTAGAAAAATAAGCCTATTCAATTTACATCCACTGACTCACCGTCTGAGGAATAGATATACGATGTCTACACAGGATACAGAGAAACAAATCAAGGATCGCCAACAGGCAGAAAAACGTCTGCAAGCAGGACTGGAAGCATATAACGAAGGCAAACTTGACCAGGCCTCTGACGCCTTTGGCGACGCAGAGATACGCTTTCGCCTCCTTGGAGAGTTTAAACGCGCAGGCGATAGCCGCATGCTCATCGCCGAGGTACAGCGCGAAAACAATGCCCCGGAACAGGCCATTACCAGCTATCAGCGCGCAATCAAATTTTACCGCGACTCAGGCCATCCGCTCAGCGAGGCTGGCGGTCTACTCGCTATCGGGCACCTCGAACGCCAGCTTGCCCACCTGGACCGCGCTCAAGACACCTATCAGAAGGCACAACAGATCTATCGCGCTCATACATACCCTCAGGGACTGGGCAACACCGAGCTCGCCCTTGGACACATCGAGCTCCAGCGCGGCAATAGCGCCTATGCTGCTGAACACTACCAGGATGCCGTCCACTATTACAAAGAGTCTAACGACCGCATCAATCTTGCAGATGCCAGTCGTAGTCTGGCGGATGTCCAGCGTATGCAGCGCAAATTTGATGAGGCACTGAAGGGCTATCAAGAGGCGCTGAATATCTACCAGGGCACCAATGATATCTTTGGTACCATTGATGCTCAACTCGGGCTGGCACGCATCTACCTGGAACGCGAAGAGCTTGAGACAGCCGCCAACCTGTTCGCTGAGGCCTACAAAACATCAAGCGCGCTTGAGTATGAGCTGGGCGAGGCCGACGCCGACCTGGGCCTGGCCGAGACGATGCTCCTGCGCAACGAGGTTGACCAGGCCTTAACAGGCGCACAGACCGCGCTCGATCTCTACACCAAACAGCACAACGCTCTGGGCAACGCCAATGCCAATCGTGTACTGGGCGAAGTAAATACTCGCCGTGGTCAGCTCACATTCGCCAATTCCCTGCTCGAACGCGCTGCCCGCACCTACAAAGCCATTGCGTACCGTGTGGGACAGGCCGAAACAACCACCAGCCTGGGTGAGGTGCAATATCGTCGTGGCTTCGCGGAAAGCGCGCTTACCACCTTCGATGATGCGCGGGCGCAGGCTCATAAGTTGCAGAATGTGTTGGTCGAGGGGCGTGCCATTGTTGGGATCGCCAATACCTACCTGCACATGGGGAAGCTGCAACAGGCTCAGAGCGCCTATGCTGATGCCTCTAATCGCTGCGAAGAGATCGACCCGGTCGCCAGCGCAACACTGCGTGCCCAGGTCGCAATTGGAGAAGCCCAGGTAGCCATCTATGGTGGTGATCTACACGAGGCCGAGCGTAGCCTGCAAAGGGCGCAGGAGGCCATACAACAAAATCTCCTGGCACAACGTATCCAGCCTCAGGTCACATTGATCCAGGGAAAATATGCGCTGACGAGCGGCGACTTTGCCCAGGCTGGCATGTTTTTCGAGCAGGCCAAAACTCAGGCTCAGCATGTGCAGGAGCCGCTGGTAGTAGCCCAGGCCCTGCTTGGTCTAGGGCAGAAACAGTTGGCAGAGGCTGAGCTAGATGCCGCGACCGAGACGTTGCTCGCAGCTGGTCGTCAGTTCCAGATCCTGGAGAGCCTCGTTGGTGATGGCTCAGCGGTCCTTGGCCTGGCCCAGGTCAGCATCGCCAAATCCGCCTGGGATGAGGCCAGCGAAAATAGCGAGGCCGCGATCACGCGCTTCAAGCAGGCAGGACACACACCAGGCCATGCCGATGCACTCCTGAGTCGCGGCCTCGCCAGGCGCGGGAAAGACGAGCTAGACGAAGCACTCAGCGACTTTGAAGAGGCCCTGCACCTGTACCACCAGACACGCCAGCCACTAGGCGTGGTCGACACGCGTTCGGCTCGCGCAAGCATCTACTTTAGACGTAACGAATTCGACCGCGCTCGTGATGAAGAGAGTAAAGCGATCACCCAGGTTGAGCGAGTCATGAATACGTTGAGCAAGCCAGAGCATTGGAGCCTCTTCCTGCGTCAATATGTCGATCTTTACGCGCTGACCGCGCTGACTGATGTGCGCCAGGATCACGACGAACAGGCGCGTATTCTCGTCGAAAACTTTGCGCGTATCGCGGGCAGCCAAGGGATCATCGAGCATCTCCAGGGCTTTGAAAGCGCTATTCCCACCAGCGGTGAGGATCTCACCAACGAGGAGATACAGGCCAATAAAGACCTGGTACGACGTATTGGGCAACTTTATAAGGGCCTTAAATAAAAGTTTGTACAAAGAGGGCTGGTCATGCGAAAATAGAGAGGCACCCTGTCACGACAGAACAGACGCTGGAAGTTGAACAGTTGATATAGAGGGGGGCAAGAAACATGCATCGACATGACGGACTGCCCTGTATTGGAGGAAATCATCGTTATGGCAATCCAATTCCTACGCGGTAATTCACAAGCACCCAAGGGGCATGCCATCTTTGTTGTGCGCAATCGCAACGATGCCAACAATGTCTTTTGCACCTATTGCATCATACCCCCTATCCCTATGTCCATTGCGAAATATATTCCACCGCTGCTAGCGGCCCATCTCCCTACGGAGGAGCTGCAAGACAGTGACACGGTTTCTGGCATGCCGATTCCTCCTATTCCGGAAGAGGGCCAAACCCTGGAATATATGCAGTTCCTGGCGGAGCACCGCGATGATGATCTCTGCGACATTGGTAGCGTCAGCTCCAGGGATGACATGGCGCGCATGAACCTGGCGGCCGAGGCATGCCAGGAATATGGGCAGATGTACACCTCGTACATTGCCACTATCCAGACCAGGAAACGCGAGGCGCAACAGTTTTCAGTAAAGGAACTGGATGCCGATTCCCTCGTCTTTCATGCCATGCCTGAAAGGCAGAAGTTGGCTGAGCTTGGCAAGCTCATCGGGACAGCCCGGTACGCCATCGAGGGGCACGATCAGCAACTCTTACGCGAGACAGAGCAGCAGATGCAACGCATTGCGGGCACCCTGGCCGAGAAGTATCGCGGCTCTGAGCTTGTTACCGCAGCTATCTCGCCAAACGAGCGTGGCGCCAGGCTCTCTGGTCTCTACCTCAGTCGAGCATATAAACTCCTCGACGAGGAATACGCAGATATTCCCGGCATTGAGCGAGACATTCGTGAATTAAAGGATGCGGGCTAGCTCCTGGCAGCTCGCCTCCTGCCGCACTACTCATACCCATAGCATTGCTCATGGGCTATGCTATGATGCAGGTATCATACCTATCTTTACAAAATATATTTTCTTGTAGGAGCTTATCCATGGCACAAGTTGAAATGAGGGTAGACCTCTCAAACGTGCTTAGCGCAGCGATTGAGGGCAATACAGAACAATTAATCGCCTCTGTGCGTGACATTTTACATGACACCAACTCACCCGACGTCCTCCTGGGACGCCTGGGCATGATTACCGTTCACGGGGACAGCGATGGGCATCCCGCCACCGTGCTGGCTGCCGCAGCCATGCTGAGCCGCCTGATTCACTTTCTTCCAGAACCAGTGGACTCGACTGTTCCCGTCAAAGAGCGTGCCTTGCCGCTCTTTTTCCAGGCGGCCAGGCTAGCCAGAACCGCCTTGCGCGCGGGCGCTGGCGTCGAGCCTAACTATCCTGAACCACTCTTTCCCAGCGATCTTGGCGAAAATACGACTGTTGGCGAGGCTCTGCGCAAAGCAGTACACAGCAACGATGTCCTGGCCGTAGAACGCCTGCTCTTTGGACTCTATGGCACTGGCGCGGATTACCGCACAATGGAGGTCCGAGCATTTGAGGCCGTTGCCGACACCTTCCAACATGGTGGGCACCCACTCATCTTCGCCGTGCGTGGTTTTCAGCTGCTTGATGCCGTTGAGTGGGGCGATCGCGTTCCCAACATCTTGCACTGGCTCGCGCCCCATCTGCCCCTCCAATCAAGCAGCGATGAGCCAGCCTGGGCGCGCACCGTACGCGATTTTGCCTCCAAGCCCGAAAATAGCATGAAGAGTGTACGCACGCGTCTCTCCACACCCAAAGATGAGAATGCGCTGGAGCTTTATAAGCTCGTCAATAGTACCTCGGATACAATCCAGGTCTGCCAGCGTGTCTACAACACGGTGATCAAGAGCGAGACCTCACCTGTCGCCACGGCTGCGGTCATCGCGCTCTCAGCCGCTGAGCTACTGCGTACCCTCGACAACGCCGAACATGAGCAGTATATCAAGGCGGCCCATGGCCTACTCTTCGCCTCCGCCGTCCACCAGGTTATGCGCCGTGTGCAGGATGTAGAGGCTTTGCCCCTGCTCTATACCTCCGCAGCCTATGTCAGCGCGTTGCGCCAGGAGATCGCCAGTTCACCACTCAAGCAAACCGAGCCGACAGCGGCTGGCACCATTCCTGGCGGCGGTTTTATCGCCAGCTCTCAGCTTGAGACCCTTCAGGAGCAGCTCAAAAATAAAGACTTCGCTGGCGCCCTGGCGACCTCCCAGCGCTACCTGAAAGTTGGTCATGATCCCCGCGCGCTCTTTGGAGCTATCGCAATCGCCGCTGGCTACATCGACGCGATCAGGGATCAGGGACACACTCTGCAGATCGTTCAGGCAGCAGCGGAATCCTATATGGCCTGGCCTAAAGCGCTGGCGACAACCAGTGCCGATGCCTTCCTCCATGTCGCCTTGCGCGCTATCGTTGGGGGACCTCTCGACGAGATAAGCGTACGCTTCTAGCCGGGTAGAGGCATAGAGCTTGCATCCAAGAAGCTCCTGTATAGAGGAGAGGAGGCAA
This sequence comes from Ktedonobacter robiniae, assembly GCF_016587375.1. Taxonomy (GTDB): domain Bacteria; phylum Chloroflexota; class Ktedonobacteria; order Ktedonobacterales; family Ktedonobacteraceae; genus Ktedonobacter; species Ktedonobacter robiniae. The sequence goes on along the minus strand of NZ_BNJG01000001.1, from coordinate 4,010,483 downwards.
GCCTCTTTCGCAGCGAATAGCAATTTACGACCAGGTATGTGAGAAGTGACATGCCTGCGACGTTATTAGAGTATAAGGGGCACGCGCGTTAAATACCCGTGCCCCTCTCTTATTGTGAGCAATCCAGCACCACATGCCTTTATTTTCGCTGTCCAGCCTCTTTCACACAATCACAAGCGTTAAAGGAGACACGCTTTATGTTTCCTACCAGGAAAACCGATCTCACCAGGCAATACCTCTATCTACCAGGGCTCTGTCTACTACTCGTCCTACTCAGCGCGTGTAGTCTCTTTGGGGATGCTTCACCGCACATGGTCAAGGCTCCTGCGAACAAGCAGACTTATGTCATTCCTCAGGTGGGGATTACCGATCTTGATACTCTTGATCCGGCATTGACGCATGATGATGCCTCAATTCATGCTGTCCAGATGCTCTATACGGGCCTGGTACAGCTCAACGATAAACTCGAAGTCGTACCTCAGCTTGCCCAGAGCTGGCAGACCGATAGTGACGGACTCACCTGGACCTTTAAACTCAAGCCACACCTGACGTTTAGTGATGGCACACCACTCACCTCTGCTGACGTCGCCTACAGCCTCAACCGAGCGCTGCTCCCCGCGACCCAATCGACGGTCGCACCGTTATATCTCAACATTATCAAGGGTGCAAGCCAGGTCATCGCGGGCCGCAGTGCATCTATCATTGGCACAGGTGTTACGACGCCAGATGCCAGTACCATCATGATTACGACAGAGCAGCCTGCCACGTATTTGCTTGCGCGCCTGAGCATGAATTGCGCCTATGTGGTTGAAAAAAGTATGGTCACAAAATATGGCGCCCAATTTACTGACCATTTAAGCCAGGGAGGGGCCTCGGGCCCATTTCGCGTCGCAGACTATAAACATGGGCAATCCATTACCTTCTCTCCCAATACACACTACTATAATGCCAGGCCCCAGCTACAAAAAGTAACCTATCGCTTCTACCAGACCGCCCAGGAAGCCTATAAAGCCTATACCAATCGCCAGATTGATACCGCCAGCGTGCCTCTGGCCAACTACCAGAACGCGCGCAAACAGAAGGACTTTCACCAGGTTCCACAGCTCTGGATCAACTACTACACCATGAACTACCTGACCAAGCCCTTCGATAACGTGAAAATTCGCCAGGCCTTTGCCCTGGCTATTGATAAACAGGCCATCGTGCAAAACGTTTGGAAAGGGACCGCACTCCCGACAAATCATATTCTCCCTCAGGGTATGCCCGGATATAATGAGAAACTCACTGGCCCAGACCAGACGCAAAAGCTCTCTGGCAACCCCAAACTGGCCCAAACCTTGCTCAAAGAGGGACTCAAAGAGGAGAATATTGCCAGCGTCTCCGATCTACCAGATATCGAGCTAAGCTACGCAACCGGGGTTCCTACCATCGCACAGGAGATCCAGGCAACCATTCAGCAATGGCAGAAAGTCCTCAATATTTCCGTGAAACCAAACCCCATGGATTACAATACCCTCCTGGACAAGATAACGGCCTCATCTATGAATAACCAGGAGCTACAGTTGTGGGCGCTCTCCTGGATTGGTGAATATCCTGATCCACAGGACTGGCTCGCTTATCAGTTTGGGAAGGGCACAGTCAACAACAATATGAACTATGGCCAGAACTTTGGTCCGACGGCCGCCAAACAGCAGGCACTACAGGACCAGCTTACCAGGGCCGATGGCCTCACCAATACAGGCGGTCGACTCCAGGCATACCAGCAGGCCGAGCAACAGCTTGTGAACGATGTTGCCTGGCTACCGATGGAGCAGGAAACAGCCATCTTCCTGCGTACCACCGATATCGTCGGCCTCGTTGATAACGGGCAGAATACCACCCCACCTGATGATTGGGCCAAGATTTACCGCGTACAGGCAGGCTAAGCTTACGCTGCAAGTTAAAGCACGATGCTACTAAAGTACGCGTCTACATATGAGGAGCCTCATATGTAGACGCGTACTTTAGTAGCATCGTGCCATGCACGGCTCCATGCTACTGCACATCGCTTGAGATCCCACATCTCTCCTTCTCTGTACACACCTCGTCTCGGCCATAAAACGCGAGCAACACCAGAAAGAAGAGCCAGCCTGGCCTGCTCTCCTCTACGCTTTTCCGGCTCTGAACGCTTTATCAAAGGGAAAAATCAGGCAAAACTTTTTGGGCTTGATTTTTCTTAAAGGAATCTGAGAGATTGTGCAAAACACCGGCGTATATATACATGTATTCAATAATCACAATCTGCTCTTAAGTAGAAGTAACCTGCACAGAAAATGACTCTTTCTATAAGATTTGTTTTCTGGGCTAAACTCCTCTTTGCGCTCTTTTTGTAGAAGAGGATATATTTTCTAGCTTTAACCTTGTAAGCAGGTATACTAGCAATCTATCTTTCTAGAGCAAATAGCGTCACTTGCAAAATATTCAATGCTGAATATAATGCTTGTTATGCTATTATATAGCTCTATGGCGTATCTTCTTTTCGCTCTTCAGTTCAAGGAGATTTCGTACATGAAGCCGAACAAAAAGCTTTTAGGTAAATTTTTACCCGGCATGTTTATCATGCTCGCCATGTTGATCGTCGCCTGTGGCGGCGGCAACTCTGGTACCAGTAGCACAGGCAGCAAACTTTCCGACGACAAGCAGATCTATGTTACCCCTTACAGCGGCATCTCCGATGTCGCCACACTCGACCCGGCCCTCTCGACCGACCTGGAATCTATTGGCGCCATCGATACGATGTTCACCGGCCTAGTCCAGCTCGACGACAGCCTCAAGGTATATGGCGAGCTGGCTGAGAAATGGAGCACCTCCAGCGATGGCCTGACCTGGACCTTCACCCTGCGCCAGGGAATGAAGTTCAGCGATGGCAACCCCATCACCGCCGACGACGTGATCTTCAGCATCGACCGCGCTCTCAAGCCCGAGCTCAAATCCACCGTCGCCCCTTCTTACCTGGCCCTGGTGAAGGACTCGGATAAGCGCTTCACTGGAAAAATTCCGACTCTGATCAACGATAGTCTCTTCGCTCCCGATCCAACCACTGTCAAGATCGTCACTAACCGGAAAGCCGCCTACTTCCTCGATGCCCTGACCTACTCTACCTCCTACGTGGTGGAGAAGAGCTTGATTCAGAAGTATGGCGACACCGAGTACTTTAAGCACCTTGATAAGGGTGGTTGCTCGGGTCCCTTCATCCTGGATAAGCGCCTTCCGGGCCAGTATATTAGCTTCGTACCTAATGCTAACTATTACGGTCCTAAATCCCAGATCAAAAAGTACATCATTGCCTTCTACAAGGACCCACAGACAACCTACAAGGCCTACAAGACGAACCAGATCGACGAGGCTGGTGTACCTACCGCCAACCTGGACGAGGCTCGTGCCTTCCCCAACAAACAGTTCCGCCAGGCACCCACGCTTGCGATCGACTACATCACGATGAATTATATGGCGAAGCCCTTCGATAACATTAAGATCCGCCAGGCCTTTGACCTTGCCATCGACAAGGACACTATCGCACAGAATATCTGGAAGGGGGCACGCATCGCCTCTAACCACGTCATTCCACAAGGCATGCCAGGTTACAACCCTGACCTGAAAGGCCCGGCCGGTGTAACCAGCACCAAGGGCGACAAGGACCTGGCCAAGAAGCTCTTTCAGGAGGGTTTACAGGCAGAGGGTCTGACAGCTTCAACCTTCCCAACGATCAACTTCACTGTAGCCACCAGTGGTTCACAATCCGCCAAGAATGAGTTCGAGTTTGTGCAGCAGCAGTGGAAAGATACCCTAGGCGTCACGGTCAATATCAACGACGAAGACTTTAACAAGATTCTTGACGATTCCTCCAACACCGTCAACAACCCCAAAGGATTGCAGATGTGGGCGCTCGACTGGATTGCCGACTATCCCGATCCCCAGGACTGGACTAGCCTGCTCTTCGGCAAGGGTTCCTCGAACAATAACTTCAACTATGGCCTGGGCAAACCTACTGATCTCACAACCCAACAGCAGATTCAGGATCTGATGCCCACCGCCGACGCCAACCAGAACAATGCTGAGCGCATCTCGCAGTACAACAAGATCGAGCAGCAACTCGTCGAAGATACCGCCTGGATCTCTATCGACCAGCGCCAGAGCTCCTATGTCCTCAAACCCTGTGTCAAGGGCGTGGTGGACAATGCGCAGTTGCTGACTCCGCCAAGGGACTGGGCCAACATCTACAAGACAAGTGACTCTCCTTGTGGCAACACCAACTCCTACAAGTAAATTCTGGCTTGTAAGTTAGAACTGCTAAGCGAAGGGAGGAAGAGCGGCGCTCATGCCACTTCTTCCCACAAAAAAGAGGGGAGCAGGCCATATATGGCTTGCTCCCCTCTTTTTGCTAGCTGGTTTCTGCCTGTTGTCATGGTACTACTTGCCATGCTCGTTGTCGCCTGTGGCGGCTCGGGAAGTTGTACCAATGGCGGTAAAGCGTCTGACGATCAACAAATCTATGTCTTTCTTCCCGCATCAATATTTATCGAAATATAGATACTAAGGAAAAAGCTCAAAATTGTGGTAAATTCGTGAGAGATTTAATGACTATGCTTACGTAATTACACACAAGAGTTATGTTTGTGAAGACAAAAGCCACATCCAAAAGCAAACGACTTAGAGAATTCACCTTTCTTTAAAGGTAAAGTGAGTAGAGAGAGAGATAAGTCGATTGCTTCCCGCATATTTCTATTTACAGTAAAAAATATCTGCATTGCGCGCAAATATAGCTCACAGCCCATAAAAGAAGAGGGTTCTCTTTATCCAGGAATTCGGGTGCCAAAGCAGTCATCTCAACAGAATACCCTTCACCAGGCAGGTAATATGCTCTCTTACCCCTTTCAGGAGCAAGCAGGCATTACCTATATAAAATGCATTTCGAAGAAGCTGTTCTCAGCTCATAGAAATGCTCGTATGTACTATCCTTAGGACAAGGAGTATTTACATGCAACCTGGCAAGAAACATGCTGGTAAATTTTTACCAGCGATCCTGGTGCTACTAGCTATGCTGATCGTCGCCTGTGGCGGCAGCTCTGGCAACAGCACCGCGACGAGCAACAAGCTCTCCGATGACAAGCAGATCTATGTCTCCCCCGACAGCGGACTCTCCGACGTCGCCACACTCGATCCGGCCCTCTCTACAGACTCAGCATCTATCTCGGCATTGGATATGATGTTCGTGGGATTGGTCCAACTCGACGACAACCTCAAGGTATACGGCGAACTAGCGCAGACCTGGAATACCTCCAGCGATGGTCTGACCTGGACCTTCACCCTGCGCCAGGGGCTGAAGTTTAGTGATGGCAACCCCATCACCGCCGACGACGTGATCTTCAGCATTGACCGCGCCCTCAAGCCCGAACTCAAATCCACCGTCGCTCCCGCCTACCTGGCCCTGGTCAAGGACTCGGACAAGCGCTTCGCGGGGAAAATCCCAACCCTGATTAATGACAGCCTCTTCGCCCCTGATCCCTCAACCGTCAAGATCGTGACCACGCAGAAAGCCCAGTACTTCCTCGATGCCCTGACCTACTCTACCTCCTATGTAGTGGAGAAGAGCTTCGTCGAGAAGTATGGCGATACCGATTTCCTGAAACACCTCGGTGAGGGTGGCTGCTCGGGTCCCTTCATCCTGGATAAGCACGTCAGTGGTCAGCAGGTCAGCTTCATACCCAATAAAAACTACTGGGGTCCCAAGCCACAGCTGAAAAAGGTCGTCTTCCCCTTCTACAAAGATCCTCAGACAACCTATAAAGCCTACCAATCCAACCAGGTCGATACCGCTGGTGTTCCTACCGCGAACCTGGACCAGGCACGTGCGCTGCCTAATAAGCAGTTCCGCCAGGCCCCTGAGTTGGCTATCGACTACTACGCATTGAACTTCCTGGTGAAGCCCTTTAACAACATCAAGATTCGCCAGGCCTTTGCCCTTGCCATCGACAAAGACACCATTTCGCAGAACATCTATAAGGGTTCGCGCCTGCCAACTAACCATATTGTTCCCCAGGGCATGCCCGGTTACAATCCTAATTTGAAGGGACCTGGTGGTGTGACCAGCACCAAGGGCGACAAGGATCTCGCCAAGCAGCTCTTCCAGCAAGGCATGCAGGAAGAGCACTATACTACGGCGAACTTCCCACAGGTTACGCTGACCGTCGCCACGGGTGGTTCGCAAACAGCCAAGAACGAATTCCAGTTTGTGCAGCAACAGTGGAAGGATACTCTGGGCGTCAGCGTCACCATTAACGACGAGGACTTCAATAAACTCCTGGACGATACCTCTGCGGCCACTGGCAATGCCAAGGGTATTCAGATGTGGGCCATTGCCTGGATCGCGGACTATCCCGATCCTCAGGACTGGACCACCCTCCTCTTTGGTAAGGGTTCCCCCTACAATGAGACCAACTTTGGCGAGAACCAGTCGAAGAACGCTAGCACCGAGCAGCAGATCCAGAATCTGATGACGACCGCGGATGCCAATCAGAACAACGCTGAGCGCATCTCGCAGTACAACCAGATTGAGCAGCAGCTCGTCGACGATGCCGCCTGGATTCCCAGGTTGCAGCGCCAGAGCTCCTATGTCCTCAAACCCTGCGTCAAGGGTATTATCGATAACGCTCAGGGTCTGGTACCGCCAGCGGACTGGTCTAAGATCTACAAGACCAGCGATTCTCCTTGTGCCAACACCAACACTTACAAGTAGTCTTCTCTACACAGTAAGTAGCGCTTTAAACAGGCCAGTGGGTAGAATCTACCCACTGGCCTGTCTCCCTCTTAGAGCTTATTCCGAAACCCAACGTCACTGGCGTGCCTAGCGCTTCGCGCTCAGGGTTTCGGAGAAGTAGTTAATGAGATAATGACTGAAATGACGAGGATTTCTCAGCTAGCATCTATGCCTGCAACATAAGACAAACGTCCTATTAGGAAGGGAGACACAATAAGGGCCATCCGAACGTTCATTATGACCTTCTCTTCCTATGGAAACGGCGTCTCCATGGCGCACAATAACATATAATAGCTCAAGAGTAGACGCTGGTAGACCGCCATCTGCGTTCTGTTCTTGTAAGTCTTTCTGCCGATTGTCTCTTGTATGGTCTTCTTCTGTGAGAGAATTCGACATCTTCCGGCGTAGTGTAAAGTGAAAGCACAAGAAGAGAGGCTTATCCGTAGGCAGTGGTTTTTCTCTCGACTCAAACCAATAGAAACTGATCATTTTAACGCGCCTTTTACAATAAGAACAGTACCAGGACCCTGATAAATTGCATTCAGAATATGATAAAGCACTTTATCAATACACCAAAAACCCTTGTTGCCGCTAAAAAAGCAACAGAGGTAAGGCGCAGGAACTGGGACCGAATGCGGAACGAATGAGCAGTTGAGGCAAATCGACTAGAAAAAGAGTGATGTATCCCTCTTCACTGGAATGTAGCACGCACTGCATATAGAGCAGGACGGCTACAACTACAGTACGAGCGCACTCACCCTGGTTACACTCTTACTCATTTCTTACACTCATATCTCAAACGGCTCGCTTGACATACGCATCAGGCTAACTTACAATAGACAGCATCTATCCACGATCATGCATGGGTAGTTATAATCGGAGATCGTCTATGGAGAGGTGCCGTTTCATAGATATCGTACGATGAGCAAGAAATCTAGCATTTGCGCATAAGACCATCGTGGTCAACCTAGCAACACCAAACCTCGAGTAGGGAGTAAGGGGTACAACATGGTTCAATTCCTCGTAAAGCGGCTAATAGGGCTCGTCTTTGTGATTCTCGCCGTGACTTTCATCACATTCATTTTCGGCTATTTGGCTCCAGGCGATCCCATCAGAGCACTTTTAGGCCAGCACCAAGATCCTGTGCTGTATGCCCAGCTAAAGCATCAGTACGGCCTTGATCTACCCTGGTATCAACAGTATTGGAACTTCCTCAGTGGTCTGTTCCATCTCGATTTTGGCTACTCATTCCATACACAAGGACGCCCAGTCTCGGAGATCATCCTCCAGGGAATCCCCGCCTCAACTGAACTGGGAATATGGGCCTTAACGCTGACGTTGCTCCTGGGTATTCCGACAGGAATTGTCGCGGCTCTCAAAGCCAATACCTGGCTTGACACCCTGATCATGGGAACGTCGCTGATTTTCTGGGCCCTTCCAGCCTTTATTCTTGCCATCTTCGCACAGGTTCTCATTGTCTGGCTCGACAAGGTAACGGGCTACCCCTGGCCCGTAGCCAACTGGGGAACAGTGTGGAGCTACAATTGGAGTGATATCCAATACAAAATCGTGCCTGTGATCATCTTCGCGGCTCTTGGCTTTGCTTTCTATGCCCGTCTGACTCGCACCACCATGTTAGAGGTTCTACGCCAGGACTATGTCCGTACTGCGCGTGCCAAGGGCCTGCATGAGGGTGCGGTTGTGTACCGTCATGCCTTCCGCAACACACTGATCCCAATCATGACTGTGCTTGGCCTGGCAATTGGTACCATTGTAGCGGGTGCCTTCTTCATTGAGCAAATCTTCAACATTCCTGGAATCGGCTCTGCCGGTTTGCAGGCGGTGACGGACCGTGATTATCCGGTCATTCAAGCTACTACCGTCCTATTCGCGACCTGTGTTGTGTCCGGCAACCTTTTGTCGGATATTTTCTATACGTTGGTTGATCCCCGCATCAAAGCCGAGTAGGAGACAGGAGACACTAGAATATGGAAACAAGAGACAAGAACAATGCCTCCCCTGGTATGATAGCGCCTGACACAGCCATGCCAATGGAGAGTGAGTACGCGGTCGAAACAACGGGCAAGGATGGAATCCAGCCCGATATTCGGCAACCTAAAAAGTCGCCGACGCCTTTCCAGGATTCCATGCGCCGCCTGCGCCGTGACAAACGCGCTATGATCAGCCTGGCGTTCCTCATCTTTTTTATCATCTTGCCCCTTATTGGTCCAGTTATCTACCAACATGTTGGTGGTACCTATAACAGCACCACCTATGGCAATATCAGCCCTCAGCAGTATCATGATCCCTTCCACCAGGAATTGGATCGCCAGGATGAGAATCCTTCAGGCCAATACTTGCTCGGTACCGATAGTGTGGGCCGCGACCTCTTTGCACGCCTGATGGCGGGTATGTTGATCTCCATCGCTGTCGCGATCATCGTTGAGATCATTACAGTCGTGCTTGGCCTGGCCGTAGGTATCCTCGCTGGCTTCTATGGCGGGTGGATTGACCAGCTATTGGCCCGCTTTACCGATATTATGTTCGCCTTCCCGGGCTTGCTCTTCACTATCCTGCTCGCCGGTATTTTCGGCTCTTCGGCAGATGCAACCTTCAGTCATATTCCACTCGTGGGCGCAAACGGCAATGCACGCCTCGTGCTGGTCTCGATGGCCCTGGCCCTGGTCGGCTGGCCCTTCATGGCGCGCCAGGTTCGTGGCCTGACCCTCCAGTTGCGCGAACAGCAGTTTGTGGAAGCCGCCCGCACCATGGGTACCACTGACTGGAACATCATCGTCCGGCACATCGTTCCCAACCTGTTTAGCATCGTTATTGTGCAGGTCACTCTGGACCTGGGTTCGACCATTATCAACGAGGCCGGTCTCAGCTACCTGGGCCTGGGTGTACAGCCTCCTGGCTCCAGCATCGGTCTGATGATTAATGATGCCTCTAACCTGGTCGATACGCATCCTTGGGAAGTCCTGTTGCCCTCAATTGTGCTTACAATTATCGTCTTGAGCTTCTCGTTCCTGGGTGATGGCCTGCGTGACGCCTTCGATCCACGATCTAAAGACTAGTTAGCGGAGTAACATAACGATGACAGCCAATTTGTTGGATGTAAAAAACCTCAAAACCTACTTTTTTACGCGCAGTGGAGTGGTGAAGGCCGTAGACGATGTGTCCTTCTCTATCAAACCAGGCCAGACACTCGGCGTCGTGGGCGAGAGCGGCTGTGGTAAGAGTGTCACCGCGCTCTCTATCATGCGCCTGGTCGCCAACCCTCCTGGCAAGATCGTGGGTGGCGAGATCAACTTTAATGGCGAAAATATTCTGGACAAAGACATGGGCGAGTTGACCGACCTGCGCGGCAGCAAAATCTCCATGATCTTCCAGGACCCCATGACCTCTCTCAACCCGGTTTTCACCGTGGGTTACCAGATTGCTGAGACGGTCAAACGCCATAGAAAAGATGTCACCAATGACCAGGCCTGGAAACGCTCGGTTGAGATGCTTGACCTGGTGCGTATCCCTGACGCGAAGCGCCGCGCGAAGAACTATCCCCACGAGTTTAGTGGTGGCATGCGCCAACGCGTCATGATCGCTATCGCCCTCGCCTGTAATCCCCAGTTGCTCATCGCAGACGAGCCAACAACCGCTCTTGACGTGACCATTCAGGCCCAGGTGCTGGAACTGATGAAGGGTCTCTCGCAGGAGTTTGGCACAGCCGTCATGCTTATTACCCATGACCTGGGTGTGGTCGCAGGCACCTGCCAATATGTGAACGTAATGTACGCGGGCCATGTCGTAGAGTCAGCCCCGGTCAAGCAGATCTTTGAAAGCCCTGCCCATCCCTATACCATCGGCCTACTCAGATCGATTCCCCGCCTCGACGAGGGGCGTGGCTCCCGACTCACACCTATCGCCGGTCAGCCACCTGACCTCGCGAACCCGCCCGTCGGGTGTCCATATGCTCCACGCTGCCCTCGGGCGCAGAGCCGCTGTTTGAAGGAACTTCCGGTATTGCAGCCAGTCGGACGCGGAGAACAAGCGGCAGCCTGTTTCTATCCAAACTAAAGGGAAGAAAAGACGATGGTACAACAGCAAGTAGAAACTCCAAAGCAGACTGGAACCACTCTCGTCGATGTAAAAGGCTTGAAGGTTCACTTCCCCATTAAGGGCGGTCTTCTTGGTCGCCAGATTGGTTCGGTCAAAGCCGTAGATGGTGTCGACCTGCACATCCGCCGTGGTGAGACGCTCGGCCTGGTAGGAGAGAGCGGCTGCGGGAAGAGTACGACGGGTCGCGCGATCCTTCAGCTCATCAAACCAACCAGTGGTAGCGTCAAAATCGATGGCGCCGAACTCACGACGCTCCCAGCGGCTGAGGTTCGACGCAGGCGTGCCCAGATGCAGATGGTCTTCCAGGACCCCTATGCCTCGCTGGACCCGCGCTTCACCATTGGCCAGATCGTGTCTGAGCCGCTGGAAAACTTCAATCGCGGCAATCCCAGGCAGGTCCAGGAAGAGGTCGCCAGCCTGCTCAAGACAGTAGGTATCAATCCCTCCTACGTCAACCGCTTCGCGCACGAGTTTAGTGGTGGTCAGCGTCAGCGTATCGGTATCGCCCGCGCCCTGGCACTGCGTCCATCCTTTATCGTTGCCGACGAGCCAGTCTCGGCACTTGACGTCTCGATTCAGGCGCAGGTATTGAACCTGTTGCAGGAGTTGCAGGGACAATTTGGTCTGACCTATCTCTTCGTCGCCCACAACCTCTCGGTCGTGAAGCATATCAGCGACCGCGTGGCCGTGATGTACCTGGGGCGCGTGGTAGAGCTGGCCAAGAGCGAGACGCTCTATGAAACGCCACTTCACCCCTATACCCAGGCGCTTCTCTCAGCGGTCCCTGTGCCTGATCCAACCATTGAGTCACGCCGCAAGCGTATCATCCTTGAGGGTGACGTACCCAGCCCGGTCAATCCACCCAGCGGCTGTAACTTCCACCCCCGCTGCTGGAAAGCCCAGGCCATCTGCCGCGAGCAGATCCCCCAGTTGGAGGAGAAGCAGCCCAATCACTTTGCGGCCTGCCACTTCCCTGGCTAGCTACTGCCTGCTCGTTCCCTTTCAACTCGAGCACACAGAGACAGAAACACAACAGGAGAGGGGTTCTCAATTTGAGAGCCCCTCTCCTGTTGTGTTTCACTCACACCTCTCTATCACCAGCACATATAACTCCCCGCGAAGTGTCGCAGGCGCTGCGCATAGCTTATGACAGGGGGAGATATCAACAAGAACAAAAAAAGCCCCGCAAGGCTTAAACGTGGGTACGGCGCTCGAGGCGCTTGATACGTAAGAGGAGACGGATACGGGCCAGCAGGTGTTGCCCATCAAATGGCTTGACGACATAGTCATCCGCGCCCGCGTCAAAGCCAGCGACTTTGTCCTGGAGCGTTGAAAAAGAAGAGAGAAGCAAGATGGGAAGATACGAGAGGGAGGACCTGGCGCGCACATAGCGACAGAGTTCTAGCCCATCTTCCGATCTCAGGTGAACTTCTAGCACCAGGATATCGGGAGGAGCTTCTTCAAGCGCCTGTTTGGCCTCTCGTAGAGAGGCTACAGATTGAACAGTGAACTGGTCGCCAACCACGCGTTGTAGTTTCTCGTATGCAAGCACTTCACTGTCGACGAGCAAAATACTTAACCTACGCAATACCTTTAACCTACATGCTTTGTATTACGCCGTGGCCAGGGTATGGCCGCCGGGGACCGAGCTACAAATTTGTTACTCAAGATGAGAGTAAGAGAGAGGTACTATTTATTGTCGCCTTTCGATATGCACACAAGCAACACAGGAACAATCTATTCGCAATCCGTCTGCGTGCGCACGAGGTGGTCAGTACGATTCTGGCGCTCCTGAGGTGTCAGGCGCAGGACCCGCTCAATAGCCTCATTTAAGGCAGTTGGCTTAAACGGTTTGGTCAAGTATTCATCGGCCCCTGAAAGTAAACCCGTCATCTGATCTTCTTCACGCGTCATCGCGCTTAAAATAATCAGCGGAATATCAGCCGTACGAGCATCACCACGCAGACAGCGCACAAGTTGATAGCCACCCATACGGGGCATCTTCACATCTATAATCACGCAATCTGGATGCTCGGCATAGACCTGCTCCAGCCCTTGCACGCCATCATAGGCAACCGCAACCTGATAGACGCCCTGCAAGTTTACCGCATACTTGATGAGTTCCACAATGGTTGGATTGTCATCGATAACCAATACTTTTTTTATAGCATTCCCGCTATTCATAAAAGGTTCCCCATCACAAAACACAACCGTACTGGTTACAGGTTTCGCAGAGTTATTACTCTTTTGCATTGTAACACAGTTCTCTTCTACTGCCAACCTGCATTCTTCTGATTTGCGCACGCCTCGCTGGCTACTACATGCGCCCTTCCGAATGGGCAACGACACTGCTATATTAGTATGGTACATCATATATTCAGTAGGAGCAACTTGAAACAACATACCTCTGATGCAGACTACTGGGATGAGTCCTCAAAGCTCCGGGGAGAGCCAGTATGCCAGATGTGCCTATGTATGTTAGAATACACTGGACATGCGTACCATTTTCGCAAAACAAGAAATTTTAGCAGGCAGAGCGAAGGGAAACATTGTGATGCTCGAGCGCTATTCACGCCAGACACTCTTCGGACCCATTGGCAAGGAGGGGCAGGAGCAACTGCATGCCTCCACAGTCGCCATCATTGGCTGTGGTGCCCTGGGCACCGTTCTGGCAACGAATCTGTGTCGTAGCGGCATTGGGCACTTGACTATTGCCGACCGAGACTACATCGAGCTCAATAACCTGCAGCGCCAGATTCTCTTCGACGAAGAGGATGTCGCCAGGCGCCTGCCCAAGGCCATCGCCGCCGTTGAGAAACTGCACAAAGTGAATAGCGAGATTGCCATTGAGGCTCGAGTCGAGGATATCCAGGCCGAGAGCATTGAGGAGCTGGTACGCCAGAGCGACCTGGTCATCGATGCCACCGATAACTTCGAGACACGGTATCTGCTCAACGATGCCTGTATCAAGCACCAGCGCCCCTGGATCTATAGCGGGGTCATTGCATCGTATGGCGTCACCATGAATATTCTCCCGGGTGAGACACCCTGTCTGCGTTGTGTTTTTCCCGAGATGCCCCTGCCCGGTACCACGCCTACCTGCGATACGGCAGGCGTGCTCAATGGTATTGTTGGTGCAATCTCAGGAATCGCCTCAACCGAGGCGCTCAAAATACTTTTGCAGAGTGAGAAAATCAGTCGTGACCTGGTCTGGATGGACCTGTGGGAAAACACGGCTGAGCGCATCGCGCTTCCACGGCAACCTGATTGCCCCGCCTGTGGTGAACACCACTATGAATTTCTTGACGCGGAAGTCGGGTCCGTCACCACGACCCTGTGCGGGCGAAACGCGGTGCAGGTACGCAGTACTTTTGGGAAGGGTGGAGGAAGATTGGATTTTGCCGCGCTTGCAGAGCGTCTTGCTTCAGTAGGAGAGGTGCAGTACAACGATTTCCTGCTGCGCTGCGTCATTGATGGCTATGAACTCACCATCTTTCCGGATGCACGGTCCATTATCAAAGGGACGGATGATGAACAGGTCGCACGCTCTCTCTACGCACGTTTCATCGGCATGTGACCTTCAACTACTCACCTGATGTGCAACTTTTTTGCGTAACTTCTCGCGCCTACGGCGCTCGCCCGGGTAGGAGGTGTGGCGCGTGCTGGTGGCCTGCGGCCACCAGCACGCGCCACACCTCCTACCCGAAATAACTTGCACGTGGGGTCAAACATAACATCACACACGACTTTTACCACTATGTAAGGGAGATTCTAAGGAACTCATGAGTGAACATATTCTCGTTTGCGTCGCCTGGCCCTATGCCAAGACATCAACCCATGTAGGCCAGGTTGTTGGCGCCTATCTTCCTGCGGACACGTTCGCACGCTATCACCGCATGGCAGGCAACCAGGTACTAATGGTATCGGGCAGCGATGAGCATGGCACCCCCATTCTCGTTGATGCCGAGCGCCAGGGCATTTCGCCCCGGGAGTTTGTCGCACGCTATCATCAGCAAATTTGCGAAGTCTGGGAACGCCTGGGCATATCCTGGGATCTCTATACCGAGACCGGCACAGAGAATCATTACCGGATTACGCAAGACTTTTTCCTGACCCTGTATGACAAAGGCTACATCTTCAAAGATACCATGCAATCGCCATACTGCCCCACAGACCGGCGTTTCCTCCCCGACCGCTATATTGAAGGGACCTGCCCCCACTGTGGCTACGATTCCGCCCGTGGCGACCAATGCGACAACTGTGGCAAGACGCTTGACCCAGTAGACCTAATTCGCCCACGCTGTCGCCTCTGCGGAAGTAAGACTAGCACGCTCGAAATGCGCCAGACCGAGCACTTTTTCCTGGATCTCCCCAAACTCCAGGAGCCACTTGCAGAATGGCTCAACCAGGGCAAAGAGCACTGGCGGCCCAATACCCTGGCCTTCGCGCTCAACTGGATCAAAGAGGGCCTGCGCGCACGCGCCATCACACGCGACCTGGATTGGGGCGTTCCCATTCCCATTGAGGGCTACGAAGACAAGCGCATCTATGTCTGGTTCGATGCTGTCATCGGTTACTTCTCCGCCAGTGTGGAATGGGCCGAGAAACAGGGCAAACCCGAGGCCTGGAAGACCTGGTGGGTACCAGGCCAGACCGATCCAGCCGTCAAGGCCTACTACTTCATTGGCAAGGATAATATTCCCTTCCACACCATTATCTGGCCCGCCATGCTACTCGGCTATGGCAATCGGAACCTTCCCTACGATGTGCCAGCTAATGAGTTTATGACTATGAGTGGGGCCAAGGCCTCCAGCAGTCGCGGCAACGTCATCTGGACGCGTGACGTGCTTGAGCGTTACAGCGCGGATACCTTGCGCTACTACCTCTCGGCGACCGCGCCCGAGGGACGCGACACCGACTTCACCTTCGATGAAATGCTGCGCCGTAACAACGACGAACTGGTTGCCACCTATGGCAACGTTGTCCATCGTACACTCACCTTCTTGCAGAGCAAATTCGGCGGAGTCGTGCCTGAGCCACGCGAACTCAATGAGGCTGACCGCGCCATCCTGGCCGAAGTTGAGCGCGGCTATAAGCAGGTGGCGCATAGCATCGAGCAGTGCCACCTCAAAGATGGTCTCCAGGCCGCCATGGTGGTCGCCCGCGCCGCGAACCGCTACCTGGACGAGCAAGCTCCCTGGAAACAGATTAAAGTGGACCGTGAAGCTGCTGGCACCACCATCTATGTGATGCTCCAGGTGTTGAGCGCGCTACGCATCCTCTTCTGCCCCTACCTGCCCTTCTCCTCCCAGAAGCTGCATGAATACCTGGGCTTTACGGGCGATGTAAGCAAGCAGGCATGGCGCCAGGAGAGCGTGGCGGCTAATGCCACGCTACCCAAGCCCGCGCCACTCTTCCCCAAGCTAGAGAGCGACCAGGCCGAGGTCGCGGTAGGTTAAATAATTTGGTGAAGAAAACGTGATGCGTTCTGGCAGCCGCAGGCTGCCAGAACGCATCACGTTTTCTTCACCAAATATCCTCTATGTAGCGTTTGAGGCGAGACGCTTGCCCATCAGGATCGCAATCTCGTGCTCAGAGGAGCCAGGAGGATAGAAATGCTGCTGAACACCCCAGATTTCCAGGCCATTGTGCAAGTAGAACTGGATGGCGGGATAGTCGATGTTTTGTGTCTCCAGCACCATTGCCCAGCAGTCACGTTTTCGTGCCCAATCCGCAGCGCAGCGCAGCAACAGCGAACCGACGCCGTAGCGCCGGTACTGTCGCCCGACGATTACATCTTGAATATGCATCACGGCATGCTGGGGATCAGTACTGAGCAGGATCGCGCCAGCGATATGCCCCTCCGCTATGGCGACATAACCGCCTTCAATCTCTTGTAGTTGTTGCGCGACATCTTCCAGCGTTCGTCCCGCGAAGAAATCTTTGTAAATAGGAGGATCGACCTGGGTCTCCAGCAAATCAAAGGCAAACGCCAGGCGACTCAGCTCTTCAGGCGCGGCCTGCGGGAGAAGGTGATCGCGCACATGCAGCGTGTACACACGATCCGTTTCGAAATCATGCTCTAATTTATAGAGGTCCGGGGCGTCATCGACCTGCACAGCGCGCACTTCGATGTGGGGTGTCTCTTCGTCCATGACAACAGCCACCAGAGTCTTTCTGGCCTAGAGGCCATAGGCGGCGCCACCACCCTTGAGCGATGACGCCACATTCATTACATAGCAGCCTGCCTACTTTTTCTGCTTGCCGTTATCCTGGGCATCGCCATCTAATTGAATGCCCGTGGCCATGGCTCCCATGCAGGCTGCTCCCACCACGCCGGAGAAGTCGCCAAGCTTGGCCTTATGGATAGGTGTACGACGCGCCGGCGTTGCCAGAGCCGCGGTACGCGCCCGATGCTCAGCCGTATCGAAGAGCAGATCGATGGCTTCAATCACGCCGCCACCCAGAATAATGCTCTCGGGATTGTAGACGTTCATAATACTGCCCAGAGCAATACCGAGGTAGTTCGCCGCTTCCTCCACCACCTCAATTGTCAGTTCATCCTTCTGGCGAATGGCGTCGGCGAGGATACCCGAGCGAATAATCGTCTCGCCCTGTTTCAGTTGGCGCTGCGCATCGCTCGCCAGAACCGATTGGCGACCATGATGGATTTCGGCCATAATGGCGCGGGTGATCGCTGTACGCGAGGCATAGGCCTCCAGACAGCCACGAGCACCACAACCACAGATGCGTCCACCAGCCTGAATCACCATGTGCCCAATCTCGCCAGCGGTCCCGGTGCTCCCTGTGTAGAGATGCCCCTCCTGCACGATACCCGAGCCAATGCCTGTCCCAACAAAGACGCAGATAAAGTTGCTGTAACCACGACCGGAGCCATAGAAGAACTCGCCACGCGCCGCCACCTCGACATCGTTGCCTACCGCGACTGGTACGTTGAATTGTTTCTGTAGAATTTGTCCCAGCTGCATATTGCGTACACCCAGATTAGGGGCATCGATGATCACTCCATTCTGGCGGTCAATCATGCCCGCGGCCCCCACCCCAATCGCCACCAGGTTATCACTCGCGTCCAGGTTTGCGCTCTGAATGGCTGCTGTGGCCAGCTCAATGGTCCGCTGGCTGACAAAATCGGCGCCACGCTCAGCACGTGTACGCTTACGAGCGGAGGCCAGGACCTCGCCCGTGTGCACATCCACAACAGCGGCAAGCGTTTTGGTTCCTCCCAGGTCAATACCGAGAGCATAAGTTTTTTGTTTTGGCATTTTCCACGTCACCTTTGAACAAATGGCAAACTAAGACCTGGCTGCACATCAAGATCAAGCCCATGCCGCTCTCCCCGGCTCAGGTGGAAAAAGGCCGCGCTTGCGATCATCGCAGCGTTGTCTGTACAAAACTCAATCGGCGGGTAGCTCAGTCGCACATGGAGCGGCGTCAGTTCGCGTTGTAGGCGCTCACGAAGGCTCGCATTGGCGGCCACTCCACCCGCCAGCACCACTTGCTTAACATTGTACTCTTGAGCGGCCTGGCGCGTCTTGACTGCCAGTACATCAACAATGGCTTCTTGAAAACTCGAGGCCAGCAGAGCCACATCGGGCGCTCCCGCCTGCGCGGCCTGCTCGCCCATACGAGCATAGCGGCTTCCCTGCTTAGCCTGGCCAGTGCTGCGTAGCTCAGGCGCGACTCCGGTTGCCCCCTCGGCCAGGTGCAGCATGGCAGTCTTCAAGCCACTAAAGCTGAAGTCATAGGTACCACGCAACCAGGCCCGTGGCAAGAGATAGGCTTTACGAGCCTGCTTCAGCGATTTCTTCTGTTGACGCAGTTCCTCTTCGACCCGCTGTGCCGCCCGCTGGATAGCTGGCCCTCCTGGATACCCCAGGCCTAGAATACGCGCGACCTTGTCAAAGGCCTCGCCCGCCGCATCGTCACGCGTTTGGCCCAGCAATTCATAGTGTCCATGTTCGCGTACCAGCACGAGTTCGCTGTGAGCGCCAGAAACCACCAGGCAGATCAAGGGAAACGCTGGATCTCCCTCGCTGATGGCCTCAACTCCTGCCTGCGGTTGCTCACCCTGGCGCAACCAGTTCGCGTAAATATGCGCCTCCAGGTGGTTCACCCCCACAAAGGGTTTAGTACGTGCCAGGGCCAGTGATTTCCCTACGGTCAGGCCTACCAGCAGCGAGCCTGCCAGTCCCGGCCCATAGGTAGCTGCAATCGCGTCCACATCATCCCAGCCACAATGTGCCTGCTCTAACGCAGCCTCCAGTACGGGAATAATGGCCGTGAGCTGCTGACGCGAGGCAACTTCCGGCACGACTCCCCCATAGCGATTATGTACCTCAATCTGTGAGGCCACGATATTTGAGAGCAGATAGCGCCCATCTTGAACAATTGCAGCCCCTGTCTCATCACAGGAGCTTTCGATACCCAGTACAAGCATAGATACAGTCCTAATAAATGAAGTAACCCGATGTGCAATGTGTTGGCGTGACGTCTCACACCTGCGGTGCTCGTCAGTGTAGGTGTTTGTGGTATCTCCTGGCAGCCGAAGGCCACCAGAGATACCACAAACACCTACACGAATATTATTGCGCCTCTAGCTTATGATACAAATCTGCTTTTAAGGCCAGGAACTGCTGACGATAGGTATCTGAATGAATCTCATCCGTCCACATGATAAGTGCATCTTCTTGATTATCACTGTAATAGCGATGACGTACGCCTGCTTCTCGGAAGCCATATTTACGATAGAGGCTCTGCGCGGAATAATTTGAGACACGAACCTCAAGGGTCACCCACTTCGCACCAATCTCGTAGGCGATATCGATCAGGCTCACCAGCAGCAGTTCGCCCAGGCCCCGGCGGCGAAAATCGGGATGCATAGCGATGGTTGTCACATGTGCTTCATCAACCATGAGCCAGAGACCCGCGAAGCCCAGGATGGACGCCAACTCTGGCACCGGCATAGATATCGCCGGGCGATTGGGCAACAGTGAGAGCGGGAAGAGGCGATTCCGGCGTGGTTTCTCCTGATCCGCGGCTACAACTGTCTTTGTAGGCTCTCCATCTAGTAATTGCTTGTCACGCAACACAATATAATGCGCCCAACGATTGTCCTGAAGCTCTTTGCGATAGGCACTTGGTGGCCAGGTCGATGGATAAGCCAGGCGCTCTATTTCAATGACGCGCGGCACGTCTGCCATCGTCATTCGGTCAATGACGTAACGCACCCTTCTCCCTTTCTGTTCTCGTTCAGCCAGCTTGTGTGGCTTCACTCTCCGGTGGCGTCACGCCTGCGAGCAACGGTTGTTTGCGTGTGCTCTTCGTGATAGATGGACGCCGCAAATACAATGGTTCAAGCGTGAATGGATCGTCGCTCTGACCCATGCGTAAACGCTGTAGCCCCAGCATAGCCAGTGTAGAGGCCCGGCGCGCTGACTCATGTGCTGTGGCGAAACGCCCCTGCGATCCCAGCAACGCCTGAAGCGCGACACGTGATGGCTGTTTCAGTTCGCCACAGAAGAGCCATGGTGGCGTCTCTGTGGCGGCCTCTGCCCCACCTGGCAAGCTCGCGCGCAGGTGTGCTACCAGGGCAGCAGGCTCCAACACGAGGTAATCGCCCTCACGCTCCAGGCGCCTCTGCACCTCGCCCTCGGGCGTAAGTTCCTCCTGAGAGTGATAGCACGCGGCATACAATTCACCGCGCCCAGCCTCTAGAACGGCACAGAGAGGCCCTTGCCAGGCAGATTGCTGCGCGGCGACACTATCAAGGGTGGGAATGGCCAACAAGGGCTTTTGCAGAGAAAAAGCCAGCGCCTTCGCTGTCGAGACAGCAACGCGTACACCATTAAAAGAACCCGGTCCGGCTGCGACGATCAGCGCATCGACCTGTGCCAACGTGGACTGACAATCTGCAAGCAAGCGCTGCATATTTTCCAGTAGCTCCACGCTGTGATTAGTGCCAGCGTTCCAGGTATATTCTCCAAGCAGCGCTTCTTCTGTACAAAGGGCGATGCTAGATTGTCGTGTAGAAGTATCAAAAGCCAGTAGAAGCATAAATTTGTTTCTGTAAATGTCGCAATAGCTCGCAATGGACTGTTCCAGTTGCGATGAACCGCAGGCGACGCTCCGTTTCATTGATAACCGATAGGTGGATCGCAAGGCGCTCTGGTAACCAGGAGATATCGGCATTCTCAGCCCATTCAATAACACAAACGCCCGAGCCTGAAAAATAATCTTCAAAGCCCAGGTCAAGTATCTCATCGGGATCTTCCAGCCGGTACAGATCAAAGTGATAGAGGGCCGGTCCTCTCTGTGAGGATACCGTAGGCCACGAGCCAGCAATCCGCTCAGACTGCGCACGTGGCTGTCCCGGATACTCTTTCAAAATCGTAAATGTGGGGCTACTAATAGTAGTGGTAATCCCCAGCCCCTTCGCCAGCCCCTGCGTAAAGGTCGTTTTCCCAGCCCCTAGCTGCCCCTCAAACAAGAGCAACTCCCCACCTCGCAATAAGGTACCCAGGGTACGACCAATATGCTGCGTCTGCTGCGTGCTCCGGCTGACAAGTTCGAGTGTCTCTCTTGGCAAATGTTCAGTCACAACCAGACAACCTTCACCACAACGCAACGCCTCCAGCAACGAACGGAGGCGCTACTCTTCTTTCTCGTGGAAAATTTCATTTGACCATTGCCAACGACGTGCCAGAAAATACATTCCTCGCATGCATAGGGCAGAATGGTGAACTTATTATAGCATACCCTCGTGACGACTATGCGACCTCACCAGTCAGCAACTGCTCACGCGTTAACGGCGCAATACAGCAGTCGATGGGCAAGTAAGCGCCACACTTAACGTAGTTTGGCCCCACAGGCACGGCAATAGAGCGCATTGGGACGCACAACGCTCTTACAATTGGGACAGATCGTTTGCCCCTGCGCCGTCGGAGTATTGCCGGTCACTGGCTGATAGTTTGGCGCAACACTTGAAGCTGGGGGAGGCGTGCCAGGCTGTGGATTGGTGTTTGGATTCCCCTGGTTTGGAGAGGGGGAGTGTAGTTGGTGGTCTGACCCGGGGCATACTGATCGGCCGGGTAGATCTCTCTTTTTACCTCATCTAACTGCTCTTCGCGCCGCTTCACATCATGATCAAGCTCGATAATGCTCGCGCAGAGACGCGAGAGCTGGGAATCCGTCAAAGCCCCCTGCTGATACAAGTTCATAGCTGTAACGGTCAGGTCATTCAAAAGCTGCTGGCGCTGCTCCAGCAGTTTATCAATCTCGCCTTGCTTGCCACGGACACGCATTTGTTTCTGCGCTTCCCAACTTGTGCGACTGACAGCGGTATTCAAGAAATTTTTTGCCGATTCAATAAAGTCACTCATCTCTGCCTCCAAAATCTGTGTCAGGTGTTCTTTTGGCCTGCACAACTGCTACATTGTATAGTATTTTCTTGATATCTGTCTATTTTTGCACGCCAACTGCTCTGTTAAAGTTCAACTGAAAGGTATTCATGCCGCCTGTGGCGGCATAGGAAAGGGACGCAGAGGGGCTGACGCCCCTCTGCACTCCCCACTTTTCCTTTCCAATTGAGCTTTAACAGAATACTACTCTTCTATTACTGCGTGCTGGTAGAGCCGAATCTCTCTGGTCGCCCCCTGCGTATTCAGATCAATCGCGACGACGTCTATGCGCCATGAACGCTCAGTAAGCCCGTGATGAGTCAGGTAGTATTGCGCCACCTGAATGAGCTTGTGCTGCTTACGCTTATGCACAGCCTCTTCCGGCAAGCCGTAGCTCCGTCCCCGGCGCGCCTTAACCTCCACAAATACGAGGTCTTCTCCCTCTTCCGCGATAATATCAATCTCGCCAAAGACACAACGAAAATTGCGTGCCACTATATGATAGCCACACTCCTGTAACCTGGCTACGGCCAGATCCTCACCAAGTATACCCAGACTTCGCTGCACACTCTTTTTCTCTGGCACAACTCCTCCCATCCTCTTATGGCTCTACAAAGCTAGTACGAAGCACCAGGTGAAATGTTGTGCCGGGTTTATAGTAGCGTGCCGATTGATGCCAGCACGCTACTATAAACCCACTCTCATAGGATATGATAGAGATATTAGGACATCTGTTAAGACAAGGAGGACTCACCCACATGCAGATAGTACCCAGGCCCCTGGTTTTCATCCATGGCTCAGGCGATAATGCCCGGATATGGGATACGCTACTGCCCTATTTTCAGCAGCAGGGGCAACACCCTACCTACGCGCTCGACCTCCCCGGGCATGGCAAGCGGGCAGATACGCTGCCCGCGACGGCGAGCGTTGCCGACTACGCCAGGGAGGTCGCCCATATCCTGAGCAATGGGCTACATCTCTCCTCGGCGATTATCGTTGGGCACTCCCTGGGTGGGGCCATCGCGCTCACGCTTGCGTTAGAGTATCCACAGATGCTCTCGGGGCTGGTCTTGATCGGCAGTGGAGCGCGCCTACGCGTCCATCCTACCTTGTTAGAGGAGGCCCAACACCAGCCAGGCATGGCCACAGAGCGACTGACAGCGCTGGCCCTGTCACCCAGCACTAGCGCCAGCATGCTACCTCGCCTGTTACAACAGAAAGGCGCCAATGATATGCAGATGCTCTACCGCGACCTGGCCGCCTGCAATAGCTTTGATGTCATGGAACGCATCCCTGGGATCACGCCGCCAACCTGCCTGCTCTGTGGCGAGGATGATCAGCTCACGCCTCCTAAGTATAGTCGTTATCTCCAGCAGCAACTTACGCACGCATCTTTGCAGATTCTGCCCACCGCAGGACACTACGTCATGTGTGAGCAAGCGGAGGCAACCTATCAGGCGCTCTCATTGTGGCTACAAGAAATCGAAGGTGATGCCTAGCTACGCGCTGTCTCCCAAGGGAGGTACCCTAGCTCATCTCACCCCCTCGACGCTCTACGGCTGTTCGTGTTACAATAATCGAGCAGCACTTAAAACACGAGCGTGACCATATGCTTGAGGCATATTTTCAACAATGTCACTCGTACAATAAGATCAAATTAGGGAGCAACGATATGTCAGGTCATTCTAAATGGGCGCAGATTCGCCGCTCAAAAGGCGTCAACGATGCACGCCGTGGTCAACTCTTCACCCGCCTGGGACGCGAAATCGTTGTTGCCGTACGTGAGGGTGGAAGCGGTGATACAGCAGCAAACTTCCGCCTACGCATGGCAGTTCAGCGTGCTCGCGACGCCAATATGCCACTCGACAATATTGAGCGCACGATTAAACGCGCGGTGGGTGGCGCCGAGGGATTCAGTCTGGAAGAGATCACCTACGAAGGGTATGGTCCTGGTGGCACCGCCATCCTGGTTCAGACCATGACCGAAAATCGCAACCGCACCGTTGCCGAGGTCCGTAACGCTTTTAACCGTAACGCCGGCAACATGGGTGAAAATGGGTGCGTTGACTGGCTCTTTGAGCTCAAAGGCATTATTGAGATTGAGCTGGCGGGCAAAGACCCCGATGAACTCTCGCTCGAAGCGCTCGACCTGGGCGCCGATGATGTGGAGCCGGTCGCGGCCGATAGTGAGACACTCACCATCTATACCGATTCCTCTGAGTTGGAGAGCATGCGGAAGGCGCTGGAGGAGAAGGGCTACACCATCGTCAAGGCCGAGACCTCGATGGTGCCGAAGACCAAGGCCGAGATCACAGACGAGAAACAGGCTCACCAGTTAATGCGCCTGATTGATAAGCTTGAGGACCTGGACGATGTCCAGGGTGTCCATACTAACGCTGACTTCCCTGAGGAGTTCGCGGCCTCGTATCAGTAGGCGCACAAAAAGAAAAGGGAAGTAGCCTCATGGATACCGTACGCGATCAAGCATCAGCAACTCGTCCGCGCATCGCGCTGGGTATCGACCCGGGCACTGCCATTGTAGGGTATGCGGTAGTGATGGCTCAGGGAAGTAACTTGAGCTTACTGGCCTGTGATGTCATCACTACCCCAGCCAAAACACCGCTCGCACAGCGCCTTCAGACGATTTATGCCGAACTCAGCAACATTATTGCCACCTTTAAACCCCAGGAAGCCGCCATTGAAGAGCTCTTCTTTGCCAAAAATGCCCGGACCGCCATGACGGTAGGACATGCACGCGGCGTCGCCATGCTGGCTCTGGCGAATGGTGGACTCTCTGTCGCTGAATATAAGCCCAAACAAGTCAAACAGGCTGTTACCGGCTATGGAGATGCCAACAAGGACCAGGTAGGCGAAATGGTGCGCATTTTACTCAAGCTGACCGCAGTTCCCAAGCCCGATGACGCCGCTGACGCCGCCGCCATCGCTATTTGCCATCTGAATACCCTGCCCCTGGCCAGAAATTTTGCGAGCTACACGAGCTACCAGCGCTAGTAACCGCTTTCCAGCTCGTGAAACAGAATAGTAAAAAAGATGATTACAAGTATTCATGGAATATTGCAAACCTGCCACCCCGACCACGTGACGGTACGTGTGGGTGGTTTTGGCATCCAGGTCTTCGCGCCAGCCACCACCATTAGTGGCCTGGGTGAAACTGGCACCGAGGTAGAGCTACATACGCATTTTCATATGCGCGAGGATGGTATAGCGCTCTACGGCTTCGCGACCGAGATAGATCGCGACGCTTTTGAGCAACTCATAGCCGTCAACGGGGTTGGCCCACGCGTGGCCCTCTCGCTGCTCTCGGTAATGGATGCGCCCGCGCTCTATAAAGCCATCGCCGATGAGGATCAGCAGCGCCTGGGACTCGCCAAGGGCGTTGGCAAGCGCCTCGCCGCGCAGCTCATACTCGCGCTCAAGGGGAAGCTACCATCTATCGTCCCCGCGGGCACGATCAGCGGTGTCCCTTCGGGCAAGCTTCAGGCCGAGGTGCTGGAGGCCTTGATGGGACTTGGCTTCTCAAGCGCGGAGGCCCAGGCAGCCATTGCGAAAATTCCTCAGGATCAGGCCATGACCCTCGAACAGCAGGTGACCTATGCCCTACGCACCTTCTCTCGCTCATGAGGCAAAAGCGCCTGACAGGGCTCACGTCAGGCGCGCAATCGGTTCCACAATTCGCTTTATGAAGAGACGGTCGCCGTGAATCAGCATCCATCCAGGGACTTTTACCGCGTTAAGATGCGTTCGGCTTCGATATAGGTCGGACCTGCTTCAATAAACCCCAGGCGATGGTAGAGGTTGACCGCTGGAATGTTGAGGGTAATATTGAGCAGCACCGTTGCATAGTCCATCTCGCGCAGGCGGCGAATACATCGCACGCCCAGGTACTGCCCCAGGCCGATGTGCCGAAAGGCGGGAGCCACCACCATATGCCGGATGCGGGGCACACCCCGCTCTAGATGCACCAGAACGGCGCCCGCCAGGTGAAAACGGTCCAGGCTATGCTCAACGACAAAACAACACTCAGGCATAAATGGGCCAAAGGCGCCTTCTTGTATGGCTCGCGCCTCAGCACGCCACTCTCCCAGATCGGCATGGACATTGTCGGGGCCACCTGCGTATGCACGCTGCAACAAGATGCCTAGCTGCTCCACATCACCCTGGGTAATTTCTCGGACACGCAAGGAGGCAGGCAAGGGAAACAGAGGCATTGTGAGCTGGGTCGAGGCCACCATCACGGTGCGACGGCGTAGTTCACGAAAATTGGCGGCGGCAAAGGAGGCGGTATAAGCCGCGGGATAGGTAGCCTTAATATAGCGTACGCCCAGGGCAGCCGCGCGCACCTGCGCCTCAGCTACCACCTGAGCCGCAACACTCCCGCCCGCATCAAAGAGCAAGACAAAACCATCTAGAACGGCGGTCTTCTCCTCCTCGTCTTCAGCCACATAGAAGCGTAAGCGACCAACGGGCCTCTCGCCCTGCCAGAGGAGATAGCGCTGAGCCTGCTTTTTCGGCGGCTCACTGCGATATCGCTCGATTTGTGCCTCCTCCATTTCAAAGTGCAGCTGGTCCGCGCTCTGCCGGGTAACCGACACCCAGGTCTCGGCATCTTGTGGCAGTGCCTGGCGCCATTCGACAGAGTTACGCATCACGTCAGAATCAAGCATCGGTAGACCTCCAACAGCGAGGAACTATAGGAGAGCAGGTCCCCTTCCTTGCCAATCTGAAAAGCTTAGGTTATACTCCAGAGGCGTCACACCAATAACGTACACATCGGGTTAGTGATAGAGATAGATGCTGACTGTATGGAATTACTTGTCGCCACCCTGACCTCGCTTCAGGCAGGGAAAGATATTGATAGCATAGCACGCATACGCCTGGTCTTTGATACGGCACGCAATGCTCCAGGAGTCATCTCCTCCAACCTGTATCAAGGTCGAGGCAAGCAGCCCTATTACCTGCTCCTGACCACCTGGGACGATGAAACCAGCTGGAAA
Source organism: Ktedonobacter robiniae (assembly GCF_016587375.1). Lineage (GTDB taxonomy): Bacteria > Chloroflexota > Ktedonobacteria > Ktedonobacterales > Ktedonobacteraceae > Ktedonobacter > Ktedonobacter robiniae. The sequence goes on along the minus strand of NZ_BNJG01000001.1, from coordinate 3,983,139 downwards.
AGCGCGGGCGAACGTCATAATCCACAGTTCCTCCTGCGTAGTAGTATGGCCGATCTGCTTGCCGGGCCTCCTCAGCAATGGTATATGCACTATCTCTGGGGATATAGCCGTGCCACGAGACAACCGGGCTTCGCGACAGTTCACCTGCTCTCCCTACCACCACAGCAACTCAAGCGCGCCAACCAGGAATGCCTGCGCTACCTACATCAATTAACGCTCCAGGCCCCGCTGACCTTCGCCTTCCTGGCCTATGGCGTCTCTGATGGCCCCTCTCAATTCACCCAGCCCACATCCACAAGCAATGAACCGCAAACCACGCTCTTTGGCCTCTTTAGCTGGAGTAGTCAGGAGGAAAGCGAGGCCTTCTTTCAACACCCTCATACCCAGGCTCTGGGGAATATTCTTCAATCGTTAGGGAAGCTACACACGCTACCGTTTGAAATTCTTTAGCGCGCCCTTTACCTAATCGACGCTCGTCTCATGGACCGGGCGGTCATAATATTTTTTGAGTTCCGCCTGGAGAAAATCGCGCTGCTGCCACATCTGTGGCGTAAAGATGTGATACTCGCCATCACAGATGGGGACCTCGTGCTTGTGCTTAAGATGAGGGAGCAAGCGAAAGCGGATATTCTCCTCGACGACTTCAATCCACATATGCCGTCGCGTGTAGCCAGTCCCCCAACGGAACAGGACCATGGTATCGTACTCTTCAAAGTGGCCACGCCCCTTTAACTCGGTCGTGTTGATTGACTGAAGCATTTCTGGCAAGCCACTGACACGAAAGATACGCTTGGCGTTCTCGCGCTGCTGCTGACTATGTTCCTCCAGAGATGAGGCGTTCGGTAGTGTCTCGGGTTCCTGATTCATACAACCATTCTCTCTCTATGTTTGAGTTTGTGAGCCGGCGGCTCCCTCAGATTGTAGCAGATATCCCTATCTACGAACAGGCATCATACCCAAGGCAAGGCCTGATAGTAGTTACTTCACGTCACTTACTTTCCGCGAAAGCGTCTTCCTTCAGGCATGCTATCGGCCTGGTAACCAGGCTTATACGCTTGCCCGAGGGGGGAGAGTAGGGATAGGCGCAGTCGTGTGCAGGCATTTTGTCGATATGGCAAACATTCCCAGAAGACTGCTTTGCGCGCCGTTTGGCTGTCGCGGTTAGGGAACCTATCTCGTCGTGAAGATAACGACGTTGATCGCTGACAATCCCAATCGAGAGAGAGACGAGTGGGAATTGATAGGGGCGGCCTTTGCGGTCTACCCCACTAATGGAGCCGCGCTCGACATCGTCTGGCCGATACAGTTGCAGACTCTCGCGTTTATAGCGATTGAGGATGTGCTGATAGAGGACGGTAGCGCGCTCAGGGGTCGTTAAAATAATAAAATCATCGCCCCCGATATGGCCAACAAAGTCATCCGCGTTCCCATAATCATAGACGACGCTCTGGCAGATATGGCTTACGAGCAGGATCATGTCATTGCCAGCCAGAAAGCCATACACATCGTTAAAGGCCTTAAAGTTATCGAGGTCGAGATAGAGAATGCTCCAGGGTTCTGCGCTCTTGAGCTTATTATCCAGTGCCCATTCAAGTTGCAGGCCACCAGGAAGCAGGGTCAAGGGGGAGAGAGAGTATTGCTGGATACGACGGAGTTGTCTATGCACATGGGCCAGAAGCTCATCATTGTTGACAGGTTTAGCGATGTAGGCGTCTGCCCCCATATCCAGGGCACGCACCCGATCATCTATTTCTTGTGAAGAACTGACGACGATAAGAGGAATGTGCATACTCTTGGGGTGAGCACGCAACCTCCGCAGCAAAGCATATCCATCGAGACCACTGGTCGAAAAATCAATGATAATCACATGGGGAATATCACGTAAAGCAAACTGTAGCGCAGCATCGCCATTGAGGTGCATCGCAGTTTGATAACCTTTGAACGCTAGCTTCTCTCGTAGCAGCTTAGTGATCAATTCCTCATCCTCGATGACTAAAATGCTGGACATATGCACTCCTGCCTCTACGTTTCATTTTACACATTGTGTATACCTCACGTATACCACTCTTGTCATGAAACACTAACAATTTGTGGAAGCTTTTTGTCCGTGAGATTGCAATCTCTCTCCCGCTCTTAACATATCGCTCTCATCAGTAAGCATCATCTGCTATCACCGCTCTCCACGTACTCGTTCTCAATGAAATATGCCGCATAGTATAGGTACTCATGTCTTCATTAGTAAAGCGTACTATGCGCTTTCCTCTACCAGCCCCCTGACAACCACCACCGCCTCTATGCTCAACAAAAAATGTACTGAGTGCAAAAAACCTGCAAGCTTAAAGAACTTACCATCCAATGCACATATATGTGGGGTGGAAGGCTTCATACACAAGAGGCAATACTTGCACCATAGATCCACAAAATAGAACTTACATGCTCGCTGTACGCTTGCCTCTTGCTGCTCATAGCACAGTGACGGATTACCAGAAAGGCTCGTAAAATAAAGGACATGTAGCGGAACGAGATCATGCATCTAGTTGACATACGAACGAACATAATTATAAATATGCATACATATGTCTTTAATCAGTATAACATCCTTCGTGGTCCATGCAAAGTATTTGCCACTCAATTTTGCCCATTTCGTCAAATTTTTTGCGGAACTCACAACATAGTGACTTTTGTACTACATAATGATGGGCAATAATAAGAATCCACACTTTTGTATTTTCTTGCGTTTATAATTGCTCCTGGAATGGTACAGATGCTCCACCATCTCTCTTTGCCCCTTACCCCTAGATGAGCTTGCGAGCCGAGGCAGATAGCAAAAGAGAACTGGCCCCCGGTATTTTTCATAAAAAGTTGACGCTAGTCCCAGGCTGAGATAAGATACGTTCCAGAAATATCTTCTTGATCAGGGGAGAGAGGCACAACATGACCTTATCAGCACCTGCGGAGCGAGCAATCTCCTTCTATAGCAAGGGGCAACCCGCATTTATCCTGGAGGGGGTCGTCCATGAACCGCTCCAGAAGATGCAGCTCGCGCCTGTCGTTATTTTATGCCATCCACAGCCTGCCAGCAGTAATATGAACGACAGTTTGCTCGTTGTCCTGGCACGCGCCCTGGCACTGGCAGGGATGTACGCTGTGCGCTTCAACTTCCGTGGCGTTGGTCGCAGCCAGGGGCAACAAACCGATGGGCGCCTGGAACCATTGGATCTGGCGGGCGCTATTGACATGGCACTCTCACTCCCAGGAGCCAATCCAGCCAAGCTCTGCGTTGTAGGGCATGGCTTCGGTGCTTATATTGGACTCCTCTATGCTCCATTTGATCAACGGGTACGCACGCTTGTCTCTGTGAGCCTCCCTCTCTTTCGCGCGACAAGTGGCTTTCCACGTCCCTTCGAACGCCCCAAGCTCTTTGTGACGGGCGAGTTCGACGAGATCTGTCCTCTCTACAAGCTAGAACCCTTTGTGGAGCAACAGAGCGGCCCCAAGGGTATCAAAGTTATTACTGGTGCACGTCACCTGATGCGTGGCTTTGAAGAGCCTGCCGTACTCGCGATCCTGAATTATATTAATAAATGGGCGAGCATGCCTGGAGTGTAGTCCATGAATCCCAAGAACCCTATGATCGTCCAGAGTGATCGTACTGTCTTACTTGAGGTTGATCACTCACTCCATGCCGAGGCTCGTGACGCGCTCTCACGCTTTGCAGAGCTTGAGAAATCACCGGAGCACATTCATACTTATCGTCTCTCGCCCCTTTCGCTCTGGAACGCGGCCTCCGGGGGTATGCAGGCACCAGCCATTGTAGACCTGCTTGAACGCTATAGCAAATACCCCCTTCCGCCAAATATACTGACCGATATCCACGACTATATCAGCCGCTATGGTCGTCTTAAGCTCATACGCGATGGCGACCAGTTGCTGCTCACCTCCGAAGATTCCCGCCTTATCACCGAAATTCTTCATCACCGGCTTATACAACCCTACCTGCTATGTCCACGCGATGCCTCGACCCTGCTGGTAGACGCCAGCCGGAGGGGGCATATCAAGCAAGCGCTGATCCATATCGGTTTTCCGGCTGAGGATCTTGCAGGCTACGCCGATGGCTCGCCCCTGCCCTTTAAACTCCGTGAGCGCGATGAGGTAGGAAAGCCATTTACGCCTCGAACCTATCAGCAGGCTGCGTCTGCGGCCTTCTATGCAGGTGGAGCACCGGGTGGGGGCAGCGGCGTGGTTGTACTCCCCTGTGGGGCGGGCAAGACCATCGTCGGCCTGGTCACGATGGCCGACATTCAGTGTGCAACCTTGATTCTCACGCCCAATACCGTCGCGGTACGCCAGTGGATTCACGAGCTTCGCGCGAAAACCTCGCTTCCCCCCGAAATGATTGGAGAATATACGGGTGAACGCAAGGATATCGCGCCAGTGACGGTCAGCACCTATCAGATGTTGACCTACCGCCGCGCCAATGGTGAGGAGGAAGGCACAGAGTCGCTCGCTGACTACCCACACTTCTCGCTCTTGACGAGCTATGACTGGGGACTGATTATCTATGATGAAGTCCACCTACTGCCTGCCCCGGTCTTTCGTGTCACCGCCGAAATCCAGGCACGCCGGCGCCTGGGGCTGACCGCCACCCTGGTGCGCGAAGATGGGCGTGAGGCCGATGTCTTCAGCCTGATCGGTCCCAAGAAGTATGATGTTCCCTGGCGCGAGCTTGAACGCCAGGGCTGGATCGCCACTGCCGAGTGCCATGAAATTCGCGTCAGCCTTCCAGATGAGGGGCAGCTTACCTATGCCATGGCACAGACACGGGAGAAATATCGCCTGGCCGCTGAGAATCCCGCCAAGTTTACGGTGACCCACCTCCTGGCCGAGCAGCATAGAGACGACCAGGTACTTATCATTGGTCAATATCTCGACCAGCTCAAGGCGCTTGCCCAGGAGCTACAGGCGCCTCTCCTCACCGGGCGCACCTCGACAAGCCAGCGCGAAAAGCTCTATGAACAGTTTCGCCAGGGACAAATCAAACGCCTGGTCGTCAGCAAGGTCGCGAACTTTGCCATTGACCTGCCCGACGCGAATGTGGCGATTCAGGTCTCTGGCACCTTTGGCTCACGCCAGGAGGAGGCTCAGCGACTTGGGCGCATCTTGCGCCCCAAAAGTAATGGCGGGATCGCGCACTTTTATACCATCGTGACACGCGATACATGCGACCAGGATTTCTCCACCAACCGTCAGCTCTTCCTGACCGAACAGGGATATCGCTATAGCATCGAGGATGCAGAGGCGCTCCTCTCATCCTTACCAGAAGCGTAATAGGACGTATGAGGAAGTACATGGAAAAACCTCTTCTTGACAGTACCATCAATGGAGTGGTACCTTGAGAGACGAACAACGCTTCTTTACTATTTTCCAAGAGGATGGTATGGCAGACACGTATATCTCTGTTACAAATGAAAACTTTCCTGAGCAGGTACTCCAGGCGCCGCAGCTCGTAGTCGTCTACTTTGCTGCCGATAAGAGTAATTCCTGCCAGATACAGGAACCCGAGTTTGTCGCGGTCAGCAAAGCGTACCAGGATCGCGTCACCTTCGCGAAGGTAAATGTCGAAAACGAGGAAGGCCTGACCAACCAGTACACAATCGATGGCATTCCGACCCTCGTCTTCTTCAAAGGGGGGAACGAGATCTATCGCATCAAAGGTATTATGATGCGTGATAAGCTTCGTCGCCAGCTCGAAGGTGTCCTGCTCGTAGCGAGCGAGTAAATAGCGCCGCACGCTGCAACCCATTACCACAAACAAACACGCTCCATACAGAACACAACGTATGGATGCGTGGGGAGATTTTTTGTGAGTTTACTATACCCACTTCGATTAGAGTCTTCGCTACACGAAACCATCTGGGGTGGACGCCGCCTGGAACACGACGGCTGGAAGCAACTCCCAGAAGATGATACAGCCATCGGTGAGTCCTGGGAGACTGAGATCAGCAATCGCATACTCAATGGTCCCCATGCAGGCAAGACCCTGGGCACCCTTGTTGCCGAACAGGGAACGCTCTTGCTAGGAGAACAGGCCGTCGCAATATTCGGTGAGCGCTTCCCCCTCCTTGCCAAATTTATTGACGCCAACGCCCAGCTCTCGGTCCAGGTTCACCCTAAGGATGGCTATGCCGCACAGCATGAGCATAGCAAGCTAGGCAAAACGGAGTACTGGTATATTCTGGCCGCCGAGCCAGGGGCCAGCATCGTGCATGGGTTTGAGGCTGAGACCACGAGCGAAGAGGTACGCCAGGCCATTCAGGACGTTACCCTTGAATCGCTTATGCACGCCGAAGCCGTACAGGCTGGAGATGTCGTCTTCGTGCCAGCGGGAACCGTCCATGCAATTGGCGCAGGCATTTTGCTCTATGAATTACAGGAATACTCAGACGTTACCTATCGCATGTATGATTATGGACGCCTGACAGCCTCGGGGAAGCTGCGCGAGTTGCATATTGACCGCTCGCTCGATGTCTCACACTATCAAGTCTCCCCGCAAATCAAGATGCGCCCGGTCGTCCTCCATAGTAGCGAGCAATACGAAGAACGCTGCCTGGTGGCTTGCAAATATTTTGTCTCACGCGAGCTTAATTTGAAGACACAGAGTGTTGTCGAGGATCTCACAACTGACAGTTGCGTCATTCTCACCTCGCTGGGTGCCACACTGACGATTGCCTACGGAGCTGATTTCGTGGAGCATGAAATGCTCAAACGTGGTGAGACCATGATTTTGCCCGCCTCCCTGGGCGAGTATCGCCTGCAAGGTGAGGGACTCCTGCTCCGCTCATATGTCCCCTCCGCAGAGGATGCGGCATGGCGCCTCTGGAACCAGGAAAACAAAGAGAGCAGCCTCTAATTGCGTTGGGCGCCGCGCTGCTAAAGCACGCGCCTACATATCATGGGACGAAGCACGCCGTCCCATGATATGTAGGCGCGTGCTTTAGCAGCACATGACGTGTCGGCCAACGCAACGTCATGATTCAGAGCGTCGCCTGCGCCGCTCCTCTTCTAAATCTGTGATTGTCCCTTCAACAATGCGCGTTCTGGGCGGATCTTGCTGAGTCTGACTAAAGGGAGTATCAAACGGGCTAAAGCCAGACATGTCAGGCATCTGATCCTGCAAGCGCGAGACATTGGCGATGACTTGCGAGACACGCGTGGCGAAGTTGACAGCCAGGGTAATGGCGTACAAAATTCCCCAGACAAGCATTCCTACAAACAGGGTTACAAAGGCGCTCACAATGCCATTCCAGGCTCCCCCAGCCATCCAGTTCGCCATCAGCTCATAGACACACATCACTCCAATGGGCAGCCAGAAGAAATGGACGAGCACACGCAGAAACCAGTGCAAAAACCACAAAACAGCTTTGACCGGATCTGAAGGCATGTTCCAGGGTGGAACAAGATCACGCACGGATTTGAGCTTAAAACGTTTTGACGTGTTCACGGTAGCCCTCTTTGGCACAGCACTCCCTCACGAGAGACGCGATGAGATGTACATTCTTTCGTTCTATTGTAGCAGTACCTCTCTCGTTTTGCCAGGGACGCGAATAATAAAAAGAGGCCGCGCGGACCTCGTCACCGCGCGACCTCTCGCAACCACTCTAGCCGGCACGGCTCTACCGGTGGAGCGGTAGGGAGTGTAAGGGGTATGCGTTACTGCACGAGCATAGCTCGCACAGCATCAAGGTTGGGCTTCACAACTGCGCTATTGCGCTGCTGAGGAATACCAGTCACATTATCTTTGAGCAGGTTGCCCGTAAGAATACCAACGACACGCTCATCGCGCTTGATGACGCCTTCGGCCACCAGTTTATGCGCGCCGGCCAGGGTAGCGGCGGAGGCAGGCTCGCAGCCAATCCCCGAGCGATCAATAATCTCTTTCGCAGCCAGAATCTCCTCGTCTGTGACCTGGGCAACAATGCCATCGCAGGCCTCAATGACGGCGCGGGCGCGCGCATAGCTCACGGGGTTGCCAATCTTGATGGCTGAGGCCACAGTATAGGCCTTCACACTAACCCGCTTCTGGAATTGCTGTTGATAGCTCTGATAAAAAGGATTGGCACCCGCGGCCTGAATCGCGGCGATGCGCGGGATTTGCGTAATGAGGGAGAGGTCATATGCCTGGCGGAAGGCCTTCCCAATCGCCGAAATATTGCCTAGGTTTCCTGCGGGCAAAATCAGCCAATCGGGGGCTTGCCAGTCGAGCTGCTGTAAGAGTTCGAAGCCGATGGCCTTCTGCCCCTCGACACGGAAGGGGTTCAGCGAGTTTAAGAGGTAGATCCCCAGCTCATTACAGACTTGCTCCACCAGCTGCATCGCGGCATCAAAATCGCCCTCAATCTGGACCGTTGTCGCACCATAAGCCATCGTTTGCGCAAGTTTGCCAGCCGCCACGTTGCCCGCGGGCAGAAACACGATGCTGCGCATGCCAGCCTGCGCGGCGTATGCCGCCAGTGAGGCCGAGGTATTGCCGGTGGAGGCGCAAGCCACAGCGCTGGCCCCCAGCATATTGGCCATGGTTACCCCGGCGGTCATGCCGCGGTCTTTAAAACTGCCGCTTGGATTTTCACCTTCGTGCTTGAGGAAAAACAGTTCCAAACCTGCATATGTACCGATCTGGCGATGGCCGATACGCCCTACGGGACAGTTCTCCATGCCCACAGGATAGAGATTCGTATTCCCCTCCGGGCGCGTAATGACATAGCGTTCGGGCGCGGGCAAGATCAATTCGCGATAGCGCCAGACACCGCTATAGTCAAGCAATAATTTATCTGTACTGATCGACCAGATAGGCGGAGATGAGGCGCGTTCATCAAAGACCTGGCGCCAGAGCGCTCCTACGGCTGAGGCATTGCTGGCGCGCTCCATCAAGTGCCAGCTCTCCTCATCGCCCTGCATTCCCACCTGTTTGGGAAGCGTAAACTCCAGCTCGACATCGAGCACTCCACCACATTCACAACGATAGCGCGGCACCAGGCCCGTCGCCGAAGAGGACTGGGCCTCGACTGGTGGGTAGAGTGCTGAGCACTCCACGCACCGCAGTTGTATGGCTGACAAGAGAGCCGCTATTTCAGGTACAAGTGTCGCATGAGATTGCATATTTTCCTTACCTGCCCCCGGCCTGGCTGGAGACCAGCAGAATTGATCGCCATAACGCGCACTATCTTCCTTTCGTATACGAGTTCGTGGAGTTTGCAAAACTCTAGCCCCATTCTGGTCAGCTCGTAACACCCTACCCGTTCCCTCTACCCCATGCTCACGCGCCGTTAACTGCATGGCCCGTAAAATCTCCGAGAAGCGCGTACTCGCCAGGGCGATAAGCGATGAACCACCACCCGAGAGACAGGCCCCATATGCTCCCGCGTTTTTGGCTGCTTGAATGATGCTGTCCATCGCGGGAAACAGGGTCTGGCGGTACGGTTGATGGAGCCGGTCCTGCATAGCTTCTCCAATCACTTCATATTTCCCCATCTGCAAGGCCGATAACAACAGCGCCACGCGCCCGGTATTAAATGTAACATCTGTTCGTGTATAGCTTGCTGGCAGGAGTCCCCTACCCGCCACGGTATCCATAGGAAAGGTTGGTGTAAAGATGATGGCCTTTAACGCTTCAGGAAAAGGCGTCTTGATGGCATGCACCTTCCCATTCATCATGGTTGTGGCCACCAATCCCCCCAGCAAGGCTGGAGCGACATTATCCGGATGATTGCCCGCCTCCATTTCAACCGCCAGATCCAACAAATCATCCCTGGACACCGCCTTCTCGCGCTTACGCAACCACTCGTTTGCCGCGACAAGTCCTCCAATGACCGCGGTCGCGCTGCTGCCCAATCCACACCCCGGAGGAATGTGAATTTGCATACGAATGCGCACCGCCGGTAGAGGCTCACCCTGGCGCTCAAACAAGGTCGCAAACGCGCGAAAGAAGAGGTTATCAGCCCCTCGCTCTAGTCCTGAACCCAGCGGTCCCAGGACCTCGATCTCTGGAAGAAGCGGGTCCACACCACCTTCCACTACGCTAAATCGATTGTATAGCTGTAGCGCCAGCCCCAGGCTATCAAAACCAGGGCCTAAGTTAGCGGACGTCGCTGGCGCTAAGACTTCTACTGAAGCAGGTAATGCCAGTGCCATCGGCGGCTACCTGCCTTTCCATTTGAAGACGCATCGCGTTTCTCCTTTTCGCCTTCTCGGCTATTCTACCATGTTTTACAATATAAATGACAATATCAGTACAAAAGTCATATCAAAGATCTACATAAGTAGCATGTTATGGTGCCAATACTTTTACACAATTATGCGTATATTCCTCCGTGATAATAGAAAAAAGTGCCGAAACGTATTCACGCCTCGGCACTCACAGACGTTACAATCACAACCATAGAGCAATATATGCTACACCGCCGAGGGGGTTTCTTGCATGCACTCTGCGATATAGACCAGGTCATGATCCACCACGGTTTTCTGCCGCTCAGCCATCGCGATAAAGCTCTTGTATGCATACTTAAGCTGCTCCGCCGAGAGCCTGTATCCCAGTTTACGCAAACGCGCATCCAGACCGTGTCGCCCCGAGTGCTTGCCCAGCACCAGATTCGTGTCGCCCCAGCCTACTGACTGAGGCGTCATAATCTCGTACGTCAGGGCATGCTTGAGGACTCCATCCTGGTGGATACCCGCTTCGTGCGCGAAGGCGTTAAGGCCGACAATCGCTTTGTTTGGCTGGACCGGCAGTCCAGTGACGCGACTGACCACGCGACTGGCGTCCAATAGCTGTTCAGCCTGCACACGTGTCTCGACCCCGAAGGCTTCTGGACGCGTGCGCAATGCCATGACGACCTCTTCCAGAGCTGTGTTACCCGCGCGCTCACCGATGCCATTGATCGTAACCTCGACCTGGCGTGCGCCAGCCCGAATTGCCGCCAGGGTATTAGCCGTGGCCATGCCCAGGTCATCGTGGCAATGGGCGCTCAAGGTGACCTGCTCAATGCCCGGTACATGTGCACGCACATAATGGAAGAGCGCTTCGTACTCGCCCGGCGTGGTATAACCCACGGTATCAGGCACGTTAATAATACTTGCTCCAGCTTTGATCGCCACGTCAAATACCTGACAGAGGAAGTCGCGGTCGCTGCGTGTGGCATCCTCCGCGGAGAACTCGACGGTCGGGCAGTAAGCACGGGCGCGCGCTACCATAGTTTTTACGCGCTGCAAGGCTTCTTCGCGACTGATGTTCAGCTTGTGCTGAAGATGGATATCTGAGGTAGCAAGAAAGACATGAATCACGGGACGCTCGGCCTCGCGAATGGCATCCCAGGCCACGTCGATATCGCCTGCCGTGGCACGCGCAAGCGCGGCTACCGCGACCCCTTTCGTCCGGCGCGCGATCTCACGGACCGCGGCAAGATCATCAGGGGAGGCCGCGGGAAAGCCTGCCTCAATACAATCTACCCGAAGCGCAACGAGCTGCTCCGCTACTTGCAACTTCTCTTCAATTGTCATCGTTGCCCCTGGCGACTGCTCACCGTCACGCAGGGTGGTGTCGAAAATCTTTACTACCTCAGAAGCTTCCATGGTGCAGTGTCTCCCTTTCTTCAGCTCACTTCGCGAGGTCGTGCAGCAACCTTGCTGCTACCTCTTGGTCTCGACTTCCGCCTTTGGCCCCGCCTGTTGCTCAGACGCTTTCTCCTTCGAGGAGAGCCAGGGCATCATCGAGCGCAGCTCTTTGCCGACCTGCTCTAGCTGGGTCTCGCTGTTCCTACGGCGCATGGCCATAAAGGCAGGGCGGCCAGCCTGGTTCTCTTGAATCCAGCGTGTGGCAAAAGTGCCGTCCTGAATATCTTTCAACACATTCTTCATCTCAGCGCGCACCTGCTGATTAATCAGGCGGGGGCCGGTGATATAATCGCCGTACTCAGCAGTATCGCTGATGGAGTAGCGCATGTAGTTCATGCCACCTTCGTAGATCAGGTCGACGATGAGCTTCATCTCGTGCAGACACTCAAAATAGGCCGACTCTGGCTGGTAACCAGCCTCGACCAGGGTCTCAAAACCCGCGCGCATCAGTTCGGTAACGCCACCACACAGCACGGCCTGCTCGCCAAAGAGATCGGTCTCGGTCTCTTCCTTGAAGGTAGTATGCAGAACGCCCGCGCGCGTGCAGCCAATGGCGCGTGCATAGGCCAGGGTCAGCGCCTCTGCCTGTCCACTCGCATCCTGGTGAACCGCCCAGAGGCCGGGGATACCCGCGCCATCAACATAGAGGCGACGTACCATATGGCCTGGTCCTTTGGGAGCAACCATAGCAACATCGACATCGGCGGGGGGAACGATCTGGCCATAATGCAGGCTAAAGCCATGTGCAACCAGGATCATCTTGCCGGCAGCCAGGCCGGGACGAATGTCGCGCTCAAAGACTTCGCGGTGATGCTGGTCAGGGATCAAGATCATGATCACATCCGCGTAGGCAGAGGCCTCAGCCGGGGTCATTACGCGCAGGCCCTCGGCCTCGGCCTTGGCGCGACTCTTGCTCCCGCTGGGCAGGCCAATGACGACCTCGCATCCGCTATCTCGCATATTGAGCGCATGCGCGTGGCCCTGGCTACCATAACCAATGACGGCGATGCGTTTCTGCTGGATGAAATCGAGATTTGCGTCGGAATCGTAGTAAATAGTTGCTGCCATGATAGTGTTTCACTCCTCATTGATAATTTCTATGTACTGCCTATCGGAAACCTGAGCGCGAAGCGCTAGCCACGTAAGTGGCGCTATGCCCCGAATGGGGGTTGGTTTCGTATAAAAAGGTAATGTGGGCTCTGTATGTCAATAAAGATAGAAGTCTGGCTGCTGGTCGCTCGTCAGAGGCCAGGCGCGCATGGCACCTAGTCGTTGGTGCCACGTGCCATCGTGACGCGTCCCGAACGGGCCACTTCACGAATGCCATATGGGTGCAACTGCGCAACGCATTTCTCGACCCTGGCTGTACTGCCGCTAATCTCAAGGGTCATGGTCTCCGCAGCCACGTCGACGACATGCGCACTAAAAAGTTGCGCGATCTCAAAGATTTCGGCCTTTTGCGCGGGCGTATAGGCGACTTTGATCAGCGCCAGCTCACGCGAAATGGCCTCTTGCTCTGGAATGTTGATGACGTTGCGCACGTCCAGAATCTTGCGCAGTTGCTCAATCAGGTGCTCAACCGCCACTTCAGAGTCGTCAACGCTGACGGTGACGCGTACCACGTCATCAACCTCGCTACGACCCAGGACAAGCGTCTGCATATTCGCGCGTCGCCGCCGCATCAGGCCAACCACCCGGTCAACGGCGCCGGTACGATCCTGGACCAGGGCGATGAGCGTATGTGCCTGGACGGTTTCGCGTGCCTTCTCCGATTGGCCTGCACGTGCGGCAGGGCCGCTTGCTGAAAAATTAGACATTGGCGCTGCCAGCATCTTAGGCACTCCTTTCACTCTCTTCGATCATACTGGTGATAGCCGATCCAGGGGCAACCATGGGATAGACACAGGCCTCGGCTTCGATAATACACTCGACAATCACGGTTCCCGGTGTCTCAATGGCGCGCTGAATCGCGGCGGCTACCTCTTCCTTTTTTGTGACGCGGATACCTGTCACCCCGTACGCCTCTGCCAGCTTGAGATAGTCTGGACCCGTGATGGGCGTCTCGGAATAGTTGCGCGAATGGAAGAATTGTTGCCACTGGCGCACCATGCCCAGGTAGCCATTGTTCATGATGACGACTTTAACAGGAACACGCTCCTGCTGAAGTGTCGCCAGCTCCTGGATATTCATCTGGATGCCGCCATCACCAGCGATAGCCCACACCAAGTCGTCCGGCATACCCATCTTCACACCCATCGCGGCGGGAAGGGCGAAGCCCATAGTACCAAGTCCGCCGGAGGTGATGTGGCTATTGGGGCGCGTCCAGGTGTAGTGGCGGGCCGTCCACATCTGGTGCTGTCCGACATCGGTAACGATAATGGCGTTGCCATCGGTCTGCTTGCGTATCTCTCCCAGGATGTCTATGGGACTGGGGAAGGCAGGGTTCCACTGACCAACACCGGTGCGTGACTCGCTCTCGCCCTGCCACGAACGGATCTCGCGCCGCCACTCCTGGTGATCTGCGGGCTGAACCGCTTCTGCCAGAGCCTCCAGGGCGATACGTGCGTCCGCCACAATGGGTACAGTCGCGATTTTGACCTTGTGCATCTCCGAGGGATCGATATCGATGTGAATAATGCGAGCTTTAGGCGCGAACTCGGCTACCTTCCCGGTCACCCGGTCGTCGAAGCGCAAACCAACGCCAACGATGACATCGGCCTCGCTAATAGCGCGATTGGCGTGCGCCGGGCCGTGCATGCCTGGCATACCCAGGTGCAAAGGATGATCCTCAGGAAAGGCACTCTGCCCTAGAAGCGTGGTGATCACAGGTAAGTCGGCCTTCTCGGCAAAGGCCTTCAGCTCTTTGTAGGCGCTCGATAGGATGACACCATGACCTGCCATAATGAGGGGCTTCCGGGCGGAGGCGAGCAGTTCGATGGCATGGACAATCAAGCGAGGAGCCGGGCGCTCGAGCCGCTCCCGCTCTTCGCGTAGTTGCTCCTCTGAGGTTTGATATTGCGTGGGATCATACCAGCCCTTGCCCTGCTGAATATCCTTGGGAATATCTACCAGCACAGGACCAGGGCGGCCACTCCGCGCCACACGAAAGGCTTCGTGAATCGTGGGAGCGATCTCTTCGATACGCTGAATCTGGTAGCTATGCTTGGTAATTGGCTGGGTGATGCCGATGATATCAGTTTCCTGGAAAGCGTCGCGCCCAATAAAGGTACGCGCCACCTGGCCTGTAATTGCCACCATAGGGGTTGAATCCATAAAGGCTGTCGCTAAGCCTGTGACCAGATTTGTCGCGCCTGGACCACTCGTGGCGGCACACACGCCTACCTTGCCGGTCGCGCGCGCATAGCCATCAGCGGCATGCGACGCCGCCTGTTCATGACGTACCAGTACATGATGTAAGGCGGGATAAGAGGACAGCGCATCATAGAAGGGTATAATAGCGCCACCGGGATAACCGTAGATAAAATCCACACCTTCGCGGACGAGTGCCTCACACACAATCTGGCTTCCGGTCAGCTCGCGTGCCCCGGCGTTTCGTTCGCGGGTGTTTCCTGCTTCCTGCATAATATTGGTCGCGATTGCCATAATTCCTCCGCAGCAGTTTTCAAAGATAACAAAAAAAGGGCCTCCACCAGGGAGGCCCTCATCAGGTTACCTTCTTTGGATTGGTCGCTTCGTTGCTCCCGTTAATCTCCCATTGCAATTCTCGTGGCTCGCTTCTTACTCTGCCCTACCAGACTCGCAAACCCGTTCAGTCCGGTAAGGCTGCTAAGGAGAAGTACAATAAGGCTAATAAGGCCAAGCAAGCTAAGCAAGAATACAACGTTAATGAAGAATACGGAAGTCAGAAGGACCACAGCCAACAAAAAAACCGACGTGTAGATTACGTCGGTTTTAGAAGCAGTGCTCTTCTTCGCGTTCATTTGAGCAGCACACTGAGACGCAGCAGACATCGCTTCAGGCATACTGGACATACTACGAGCGTGGCATTTGTCAGCAAACATTGCTGACCGCATCTGCGCTGTGTATGTCGCTGCCATTATCTTCTCTCCGCTTCGCTTTTACAAAGTTTGTACATCTTTAGCAAGGCCATGCCTGCCAATAGCAACGTCTCGTGTAACAATAACGCACACAGTAAAGTCACTGCGCATAGCAACCTCGCCAGTGCGTGTGACCTGTGTCATTTACTTATTGTGGAGGATACCCTAACTACTAACTCTTGTCAACCCCCTTCCATGTCATTTCCAGGCCCCCTACACAGTATAGATAGATTGCACAGTCCAAAGACCAATCATACAGATAGATTGCCCATAGCTCAAGGTGGACACACAAAAATTTCACGCTTCAGACCATAGCTTCTTATCCTGATGGATAGCGCTAAAGGCGGAGGAGTTCGCAGCCTCGGCAGTTAGAGTACGTACAAAGTCTCGCACTGCTGCCGAAGGTGGCTCATCATGCGCCAGGCATACCAGCGCACTCTCGCGATATAAAGCTGGTCCATCACTCACACGCATAGAAACAAGGCGCTCAGTGCGCAGCTCCTCCTCTACTGAAGCACGCGTAAGGAATGCTATTCCAATGCCCTCTAACAGCAGATGACGTGCTGCATTGAAAGGCACCTCCAGCATGGGCTGACCAGGAACGGCAACTTGTTGCATCAGCATATCAATAGACGCATTCCACTTTGCAAATAAGAAGGGTGAACCAGCACGCTGTAATTGTTCGATTGTTACCTCTTTCTGACTCGCCAATGGATGCGTCACCGGCAATATCAGGTCCAGGGATTCGCGTAGCCGCAAGAGGATGCGCAGATTATGATTGTGAAAGGGATAGCCAATCAGCCCTAGCTTTACGATACCATCGATGAGCATCGCGATGATCTCATGGCTATGAGCGATATGCACAGCGAGGTCAACCTGCGGATGAGCACGATAAAAACTGGCAATGGCCGAACCCAGAAAGCTTCCCGAGAGCGATTGCATTGTCGCGAGTGTGACGCGTCCTCGTTGCCCCGATTGCGTCAAGCGCGCCGTCTCTACGCCTTCAGCAAGAATCGTCAGGGCTTGCTGGGCATAGGGAAGAAAACTCGCTCCCCGCTCAGTTAAGGAAACTGAGCGCCCCCCTCGGCGAAAAAGCGCTCCGCCAACCGCTGCTTCCAGGGCCTGGATACGGGCGCTAATTGTTGGTTGGGCAATATTAAGCGAACGGGCCGCTTTGCTAAAACTGCCCTCGCGTACAATGCGCTCAAAGGTAAGTAGCTGCTCATAATCCATCTTGCAAGCCCACTTCAGCCATAGAAAAATTCGATAGCAGGTATTATCGCTATCAGATTGAATAATATCATACGCGCGCACTATACTTTGCACATCACAATCAAGGATAGATATATTGCCATGCGTTTTCTTCGAGTCTTACGACTTCCTCACCTGGCTCTGCTCTGGTCGGGGCAGGTGCTCTCAGCAATGGGAGATTTCTTCTATCAAATCGCGATGCTCTGGCTAGCTATCAAAATTGCTGGCAGTCAGGGAGGTATCTTCATTGCAGGCGTAGAAGCGGCGGCAGCGCTGCTATTCGGGATCTTAGGAGGCATTTATGCGGATCGCTGGAATCGCCGTTATACGATGCTCACAGTTGACATTCTGCGTGCCCTGGCTGTGGGCACACTTCCGCTCCTGGCACTCTACGGTCCACTTGCGCTCTGGGAACTTACACTCGTGGCGATACTGGTAGGCAGCCTGGGAGCCTTCTTTAACCCTGCCCTACAGGCAAGCCTTCCCGCCCTGGTCCCAGACAAAGTAATGCTCCAGGCCACAAATGGCCTGATGGATATCACGCGACGCCTGGCACGTACGTTTGGCCCCAGCCTGGCGGCACTTCTAATCACGTTT
Organism: Ktedonobacter robiniae; assembly: GCF_016587375.1. GTDB lineage: Bacteria > Chloroflexota > Ktedonobacteria > Ktedonobacterales > Ktedonobacteraceae > Ktedonobacter > Ktedonobacter robiniae. The sequence goes on along the minus strand of NZ_BNJG01000001.1, from coordinate 3,965,566 downwards.
CTCCCGTTAAGCCAGTTTTTTACCATAGACGCCTTCAGCTTTCTCATTTCAGCGGGAGCCATCTTGCTTATGGGTCGTCACTTCGCCTGGAAAGCCTCAGAGAGCACGCAGCACACAAGCAAAGGTCTGGGCGGCCTTGTATTGGATATCCGGAAGGCACTCCAGGCCATTCGTGGGCATAGGCCTATCGCCTGGACCATCTTTGCCAGTGGTTTCATCTCAATGGCCTGGAGCGCAGGCTTCATCATCGGCATCCCGCTCTTCGCCTCACAGGTGCTCAAAGGGACAGTCAGCGCCTACGGCTTGATTGTTGCCGCCTACGGAGCGGGAAATGTCGTCAGCAATCTTCTTATTGGGAGTCTGCCCTTACGGCGCCCAGTGAGAGTTATGCTGCTTGGGCGCCTCATCGTTGGCGGTGGTTTCATCCTGATGATCAGCCAGCCCAGCCTGGCAATGGCCATGTTTGGCGCGGCCCTGGCGGCGACCGGTGGACCAATGGGAGACATTCCTTTGGCGATTATGATGCAGACCGAGCTGCCCTCACAGCATATCGGCAAAGTCTACAGCCTCTACGACATGACCTCCTCGCTGGGCAGCATTCTCGGTCCTATGCTGGCGGCTCTGCTCTATGCCTATCTCACTGTTCCCCAGGCCATCGCCACCTGCGGCCTTATCATCGCCGCCACCAGCGTAATGGGTTTTACGCGTCTCCGTGAAGTATGATGCGCTACTTACGCGCGCGCCTACGTGGTTCATGCGTGATCGATGAGCCCCAACGAAACGCCTGCCATCCTTCACCATGTCGACCAGTGTGCACGTACGTAAGTAGCGCATCATAGCCCTAACGCTGAAACTGGCACTCTCTCAGGAGGGTATACTGCGCGCCACCACGTGAGAGCTCGCTTTTCATGACGTGCAGGCTTGTAATCGCGTACGCTTCATTCGTGGTCAGGCCCTGTTGCTTGCTCTGTAACAAGGCTTGCAAGTCCTGCTGCGCAACAGGATCAAGGGGCGTCTTGACACGCGCTAGCGTCAAGTGTGGCGAGAAGGGCCGCCGTTCCACTTCAAAGCGCTGCGCGCGGAGTTCGCGGTTCAGCGCCCGGTAGACGCGCTCAAGTTTGCCCGTTGGCTCCTCAATCCCCATCCAGATGACGCGGGGAGCGTGAGGGGGCCAAAGGCCCCTAATTGCGTCAAACGGTAACTGAATGGTACCGCCTGCTGGGCAGCTTCCTGTGCGGCCTCAATCGCCTTCTCCAGGCGCTCGTCATCAAGCTCTCCCAGGAAGGCTAAGGTCAGGTGGATGCTCTCGGGATTGACCCAGCGAATGCCGGGAAAAGACAGCGCCACCTGCCGGATTACCTCCGACAGGTGGCGCTGCTGAGCATCATTCATTTCAAGGGCAATGAATGTTCGTGTCATATAATCCTGATTATGCGGCGAATAACATCGAGTCCAGTTCCGCACCATCGATGGTCTCAACCTGGATCAGGTGCTCTGAGATCTCGATCAACTTCTCTTTCTTCTCGCGCAGGATGTCGAGCGCTGTAGCATAGGCCTGGTTGACCAGCATGGAGACCTCGGCGTCGATCTTGGCTGCGGTCTCGGCGCTAAATGGGCTTGTGCCATCGGCATCAGCCTTGAGCGCTACATTGCCCAGAGGCGTCATGCCAAATTCACAGACCATGCGCCGCGCGATACCGGTTACATACTCAATATCCTGGCTCGCACCGGTGGTGATATCACCGAAGATAATCTCTTCAGCGGCACGTCCACCCATGGCACCTGCCATCTTAGCAAGCAATTCCGAACGGCGCAAGAGGTAGCGATCCTCGGCAGGGGCCTGAACCGTAATACCCAGGGCCATGCCACGAGCGATGGCGGAAACCTTCTGCACGGGGTCCGCACCTGGGACCGAGCGCATAACGATGGCGTGTCCAACCTCGTGGTACGCAATGATGGATTTCTCAGCCTCGGTGATCACACGGCTCTTACGCTCAGGACCAGCCATCACACGCAGAATGGACTCATCAAGATGGGGCTTCTGAATCTCGGTCAGGCCATTACGCGCGGCGAGAAGAGCGGCCTCGTTCAAGAGGTTCGCCAGGTCGGCACCAGAGAAGCCAGCGGTCTGGCGTGCCAGGTCTTCCATCAGGACGCCCTGCGCCATGGGCTTGCCCTTGGCATGCACATTCAGGATCGCCAGGCGGCCACGAATGTCAGGCTTATCAAGCATCACACGACGGTCAAAGCGGCCAGGACGCAGCAGCGCGGGATCAAGCACATCAGGGCGGTTCGTGGCAGCAATCACCACAATGTTGGTCTCTTTATCAAAGCCATCCATCTCAACAAGCAACTGGTTCAGGGTCTGCTCACGCTCATCATTGCCGGTCATACCTGAATTGGTACGCTGGCGACCAACGGCGTCGATCTCGTCAATGAAGATGATACATGGGGAATGGTCTTTGGCCTCTTTGAAGAGGTCGCGTACACGCGCCGCACCTACACCAACAAACATCTCAACGAACTCAGAACCGCTGACGCTGTAGAAAGAGACTCCAGCCTCGCCGGCGACCGCTCGCGAAATAAGCGTTTTACCTGTGCCTGGAGCACCAACCAGCAAGACGCCCTTCGGGGTACGCGCACCCATCTGAGTAAAGCGGGCAGGATGCTTGAGGAATTCTACAATCTCTTGCAGCTCCATCTTGGCCTCTTCAACGCCAGCGACATCCTTGAAGAGGATCGACGGACGAGACTCGCTAAAACGTTTCGCCTTCGAGCGTGCAAAGGGAGCTGCCTGACCACCCATACCACCACTGCGGCGCATGAAGAACACCATGGAACCAACAACCAGGAGAATCAACACCAGAGCCTCAAGTCCCTGCACCCACTGACCACTCTGCGGATCCTGAACATCAACCGTGACGCCATTTTGGGTAAAGAAAGGCGTGACAGGCTGACCCTCTTCTTTGACCGCGTGGATCTGTGTGCCATCAGCGGCTGTCGCGGTAACGTCATTGCCACTAAGCGAGACCGACTTCAGCTTATGCTGCTGCGCCATGGTCAATACGGCGCTAATCGGTTTCTCTTGGACGGTTGACGCACCAAAGCTAACACCAGCCAGGCGTGCCAGCGCCACTCCTAACAAGATAATACCGACAACAATTAACGAACCCGCCAGGCTATAACGCAAGATGGCATTCTTCTTTCGTGCTGCCTTCTGGGCTGAACTTTGTGGGTTTGATTTTCTCGTTTCGCGGTTATTCTTTGGAGGCATTTCCATGCAGACGCTAGACCCTTCTATACTCTGTGATTGACTCTGTGATCGCTGTGATTACTGTGCTTATTGTGCTTACTAAACGGGCTAAAAAACTACCAAAACTATCTAACGCCGGAATCGGCCGTATCTCTTTATATCAATTTGTCGCTAGTATAACGTATAAGAATTTGTTTAGCAAGGTGAAGGAACACTTAGAAACCTTAGAATTATTAGAAAACAAAACTAGATTCCCATCATATACGCTTGCTCTAGCGGCAATTGAAGAGTTTATGTTTCTTCATTCTTCTCTGCGTGTCATTGGTACCGAAGTACTATACACATTTGTCCGAAAAAATGCGAAGATTTAGGCAACGCTGCCAAAAGAGTGCCGCATTCCAAATATAGTGCGGCTCCTGACCCGGAAACCGTTCTCGATGCGCCTTATGGTTGCACACGCACTTTTGCATCTTCATCGATGGCATTGAGACCGTTCAAGCATAGGCACTCCTGCTCGCATCTTGTAGCGGACATGTGTGCTTGCTTAACGTCTCTACCATATATTCTCGGCATGCTCAATTTGTTTCTACAAAGGAGTATTCAATGAGTCATACCGCACCCGGTACCGGCATCAACCGCTGGACCATCGCCATCGCAGCCTTTTGTATGCAGTTAGCGTTAGGAGCAGTCTATGCCTGGAGCGTCTTCCTCAAGCCTGTAATCAGTCTCTACAAGGTCTCACAGGCCCAGGCCAATCTGACCTTCAGTATCACCCTCCTGGCCCTGGGTATTACCGCCGGTTTTGGTGGTTATTTGAATAGCCGTTTTGGGCCACGTGCCATCGCAACAGTGGGAGGAATTCTGTATGGCATAGGTGTTCTACTCGCGGCGTTTGCATCGCCAAACATCTATCTACTCTACCTCACCTACGGTATTATCGGTGGTATTGGTCTGGGTCTGGGCTATATCGTGGCGCTCGCGATGCTCATCAAGTGGTTCCCTGATCGGCGCGGCTTTATTACAGGGCTGGCGGTCGCGGGCTTTGGCGCGGGGGCCGCGCTGACTGGCCCGATCGCCGCGAACCTCTTGCTTCCAGCGTATAAACTCAACACGACTTTTATCATTCTGGGCATCGCCTACTGTATCATCGTGGTTGTAGCAGCACAGTTCTTTCGTACCGCCTCTGAGGGTTATGCTCCCGCCGGTTGGACTCCCACATTGAAACAACAGGAAGAGGGAAGCGCCCGCAACTATACCCTGGGCGAGGCCCTGCGCTCGCCACGCTGGTACTTGCTCTGGCTCATTCTCGCCCTCAATGTGACCGCGGGAGCAGCGCTCATATCTGTAGCCTCTCCCCTGGCACAGAAGTTTACTGGCGTGAGCGCGGGTGTCGCCTCGACCCTGGTGATTACCATCTCGATCTTTAATGGGGCGGGACGGCTCTTCTGGGGCTGGCTCTCCGACGCGCTTGGACGCCCATATACCTTCCTGGTTATCTTCCTGGTCCAGGTTCTGGCCTTCCTGGCGACACCCTTTATCGGAGCCATCGCGCTCCTGTTTATCCCAGCCTCACTCATCGGTCTCTGCTATGGTGGAGGCTTCGGCACCATGCCTGCCTTCGCGGCGGACTTCTTTGGCTCGAAAAATTCTGGCACGATCTATGGCGCGATGCTGACCGCCTGGAGTGCGGGCGGTATCGTTGGGCCCTTACTGATTGCCAGCATCGACTATAAGACGACACTCTTTATCCTGGCGGGACTGATGCTTGTCAGTTGTGCCTTGCCACTGCTGGCTCAGGTGCTGGCACGCCGCCAGGCTCAAACGATTGCTCCGAGCACTGGCAACTAATAAGCAGGTATATTCAGGTGACTTTTTCCTGGTTACGAAACCAGAGCTATGTTACAATCCGTATAGAAAGAACATAGCTCTGGTTATACACCGTTTTCATCACGCTTTTTTCACACGCTATCCACTGGCAGCAGCTTTGTGCTTTTCAAAGGATGATTGAGATGGATGAACATACTTCTCTGCCAAAGACGGTGCGATCCGCCTTTACCGAGCTTCTGCAAGTTGGCGCAAATACAAAGTCCTTTAGCAAGGAGAGCCTGAGCAAGGCTCCACGTATCCGCGACGCCAAGCTTGTCCATAGTGTCTGCCCCTACTGTGCAGTCGGCTGTGGCTTAAATGTATATGTCAAAGATGGCAAGGTTATTGATATCGAGGGCAACCCCGAAAGTCCCATCAATCATGGCACACTCTGCCCCAAGGGTTCAGCAACCTTCCAATACGCCATGAACCCTAGTCGCTTAACCAGGGTTCTTCACCGCACGCCCTACAGCGATCACTGGGAAGAGGTCTCCCTCGACTGGGCTATGGAGCGCATCGCGCAACTGGTCAAGCAGACACGCGACGAGACCTTTGTCGAACGCCTCGCTGATGGGCGCGAGGTCAATCATACCCAGGGGATCGCCTCTCTGGGCGGGGCAACGCTGGATGTTGAAGAGAATTATCTGATCAAGAAGCTCCTCTCCGGCGGCCTGGGCATTGTCTCAATTGAGAACCAGGCCCGTATATGACACAGCTCGACTGTGCCCGGTCTGGGTACAACATATGGACGTGGCGGAGCCACGTCATTCCCGCAGAATCTCGTTGAGAGCGATTGCATCTTAATCATGGGCAGCAATATGGCGGAGGCTCATCCGGTGGCATTCGCCAATGTAGTCAAAGCCAAGGAACGCGGTACGACGGTCATTCATATCGACCCGCACTATTCGCGCACCTCGGCCCTGGCCAACCTGCACCTCCCCATTCGCGCGGGTAGCGATATCGTCTTCCTGGGCGCGCTGATTCGTCATGTGCTCGAAAGCGAGTCCTACTTTAAGGAGTATGTGCAGCACTATACCAATGCCGCCATGCTGGTACGCGAGGACTTTCAAGATACAGAAGAACTTGATGGACTCTTCTCCGGTTATGACGCTGAGAGTGGGACCTACACCAGCCAGAAATCCTGGGACTACCAACGCGATGAGCATGGCAAGCCCCTACAAGATCCCACACTTGCACATCCCAACTGTGTCTTCCAGATAATGCGTCGCCACTTCGCGCGCTATACTCCTGAGATGGTTGAAGAGGTCTGCGGCGTTCCCCGTGAGCAGTGGCTCCAGGTGGCCCAGGCACTCATTCACAACTCGGGCCGCGAGCGCACAACGGCACTCTGCTACGCGGTCGGCTGGACACAGCAATCCAAGGGCGTGCAGATCATTCGCTCGGCAGCCATCCTGCAACTCCTGCTGGGCAATATTGGGCGTCCCGGAGGTGGCATTCTAGCTCTGCGCGGACATGCCTCTATCCAGGGTTCTACTGACGTCCCGACACTGTATGACCTGTTGGCAGGCTATATGCCTCAGCCAGCGGCCATGCCTCAAACACAGACCTCTGAACGCCTGGAAGGAGCTCAGCCGAGTACGGCGCATGTGCCAGCCCAGAATACGCTGGAGGAGTATATTGCCACTTCCGGGCAGAAGACAGGCTGGTGGGTCAACTTCCCGGCCTATATCAAGAGCCTGCTCACCGCCTGGTATGGCGAGGAGACCGTCCTTGATCAAGAGAGCGATAGCGGCTATCGCTACCTCCCCAAGATTACTGGCGACCACTCGCACCTGGCCACGACCTATGCCATGCTGGATGGGAAGGTTAAGGGCTATATCCTCTTCGGTCAGAATCCAGCCGCGGGCAGCACCAATGCGCGTCTGCAACGTAAAGCCTTGCAGCAGCTTGACTGGATGGTCGTGCGCGATCTGTACGAGGTGGAGAGCGCCGCTTTCTGGTATAAGGGTCCAGGGCCGGTAGATCCCACGCAGATCAAGACCGAGGTCTTCTTACTGCCTGCCGCCGCCTCTACCGAGAAGGAAGGCTCCTTTACCAATACCCAACGCTTGATGCAGTGGCGCGATAAGGCCGTTGATCCTCCTGGGGATGCGCGCTCGGATCTCTGGTTTGCCTATCACCTGGGCAAGCGCCTCAGAGAACTCTACGCCGAGAGCCAGGAGGCCAGAGATCGTGGTCTGCAAACGCTCCTCTGGGACTATGAGCGTGAAGAGCGCGAGCCTGGCTCGCGCATCCTTGATGAACCCGATGCCCTGCTCGTCTTAAAAGAGATCAACGGCTACTACGTACGTAAGCCCGCCAAAGAGGAGGAGCCTGCCGATGAGCGCGCATATAAGCTACATAACGCGCCTCACGTGCCCAATTTTGTGGCACTCAAGGCCGATGGAAGCACGGCCTGTGGCTCCTGGATCTATAGCGGCGTTTATCCCGAGCCAGGGAGGAACCGCGCGGCCTCCCGCACACCTAGCGGTCCCACCAACCTGGAATGGGGCTTTGCCTGGCCTGCCAACCGTCGTATTCTCTATAACCGTGCCTCGGCTGATCCCCAGGGGCGTCCCTGGTCGGAACGGAAGAAGTACATCTGGTGGGACGAAGAGAAGCAGCAATGGACCGGTTATGATATCCCCGACTTTCCTGTGAACAAGCGGCCAGACTATGTTCCGGCCCCTGACGCCACGGGGATGGATGCCATTGCCGGTAGTGATCCCTTTATCATGAAGCCTGATGGGCGAGGCTGGCTCTTCGCTCCCTCTGGCCTCAAGGATGGACCACTGCCCACACATTACGAGGCGATTGAGTCGCCCGTGCATAATAAACTCTACAAGCAGCAGAGTAATCCAACCGCCAAGTACTTCAAGGGTCGCCCAGGCAACCCGCTCGCGGCAGTTGGCGATGAGCGCTATCCCATCGTGATTACGACCTATCGCCTAACCGAGCACCATGTCAGTGGTCCCATGACGCGCTGGATGCCCTGGCTTAACGCGCTTCAGCCCACACTCTTCGCGGAACTCAGTCCTGAATTGGCCGCTGAACGCGGCGTCAAGCATGGCGAATGGCTGGTCGTCAGTACGCCACGCGGCGAGATCGAGGCCCGCGCCATGGTGACACGCCGAATGCGCCCCCTGCGCATCCAGGGACGCCAGATTCACCAGATTGGCCTGCCCTTCCACTGGGGCTTCCAGGGTAAGAGCACAGGCAGCATCACCAATGACCTGGCTCATATGGTGCTTGAACCCAATGTGAGTATTGAAGAGGCCAAGGCGTTTACCTGTAATATTCGTCCGGGACGCCTCCCAGGAGAGGAGGAATCGAATGGCCGTTGAAACCACGCTCAACACAACACAGGTCCAACCTACCGTCGCTAAACGACGGTCGGGGGTGCCTGTGCTCTTAAATATGTTCAAGCCACTTCATAAGGAGACACCGCCACCACAGCAAGCAACTATGGGCTTTTTTACCGATACCAGTATCTGTATCGGGTGTAAAGCCTGCGAGGTGGCCTGCCGCCAGTGGAACCAGTTAACGCCGCCTCCAGCTCAGTGGAGCGGCTCCAGCTACGATAACACGACGCACCTTGGCGCGCATACCTGGCGCCATGTGCAGTTTATCGAGCAGATCAACCGCGTTGAACCCACTAGCAATGGCCATGCTGGACAACCTGTCCCAGAGCTTCCACTCTTTGAGGTACAGACACTCGAAGATAAAATCGCTGCGGCAAAGTTTGAAGGTATCCTGCCTGAGACCCCGCCCGGAACGGCGCTACCCTTCTTCAATAATGAGCGCTGGCTTATGCGTAGCGATGTCTGCAAGCACTGCGCCAACGCTCCCTGCCAGGAGGCCTGCCCCACGGGCGCTATCATCCGCACCGAGTTCGATACCGTCTATGTGCAGCAGGATATCTGCAATGGCTGTGGCTACTGTACGGTTGCCTGCCCCTTCGGCGTGATCGCACGCGATGATGGCGGAAGCCATACCGCTCATAAATGCACTCTCTGCTATGACCGCCTGAAGGACGATATGGAGCCTGCCTGTGCCAAGGCCTGCCCCACTGACTCTATCACCTTTGGCGAGGTCGAGCAGCTCAAGGAGCGTGCGCGTGAGCGCCTGGGCGTCTTACAGAAGCACGGGGTCAAGGAGGCGCGCCTCTACGGCGTCGATGACCAGATCCTTGATGGTGGTCTCAATTCCTTCTTCTTACTTTTAGAAGAGCCTGAAGTCTATAACCTGCCTCGCAATCCCGCACGCCCCATGAATAATGTACCAGTCGCGTCTCTCTGGTCGATTCTGGCCGCACTCGTGCTGGGCCTGGCGAGTATGCTCTTCTTTCAGCAAAGAGATGAGCGATAGAGCCCCAGGAGAAAGAAAGTGAACGATACAGACATGCTCTTTGAGCGCCTGGCCACGCTGACGACTGGGTATGAGCCTGATCCAGTTAAGGAGAGCCAGGAGCCAACCTACTATGACTATCCCGTGCTCACGAAATCCTTCTGGAGTACCGAGATTATCTGGTACTTCTTCTTTGGAGGTCTCGCGGCTGGCTGCTATACCCTCGCCAGCATTGCTGCGCTTTTTGGTAGCAAAGAAGATCGCGTGGTGGTACGCACAGGCTACTACCTCGCGCTGCTGGCCCTGCTGCCCTGTCCACCACTTCTAATTAAAGACCTGGGACGCCCGGAGCGCTTCTTACATATGCTGCGCGTCTTCAAAGTCAAATCACCCATGTCCATGGGGACCTGGTGCCTGCTTGGCTTCTCCCTCTTTAGCAGTATAACCGCGACCATCCAGGCCGCACGCGATGGCCTGCTTGGCAAGTGGTGGGGGGCGCGTGCGCTCGCGGCCCTGCCCCAGAAGCTGCTCGCACTTCCTGGTGTCGCACTGGCCTTCTTCCTGGGGAGCTACTCGGGCGTCCTGCTTACGGCTACCAGCATTCCCCTCTGGTCACGTGATAAGCGCCTGGGGGCAATCTTCCTCACCTCTGCCCTCTCCACCAGTTCGGCCCTGATCTCGCTTATCTTGCGCGTCATAGGCGCGCCTACGCGGACTCTGCATAAACTGGAAAAGATTGAGTGGGTAGCTATGAGCCTGGAGGCTCTGGAGATCTTTAGCTTCTTACGCGGTTCTGGTCGGGCCGCACGCCCTCTCGTCGGCACTGGTCCCCAGGAGCAAGGGCGGCATTTCTGGAGCTTTATGATAGGCGGTGGCCTGGTGCTTCCCTGGCTTCTTCAATCGCTCACGCTGCTAGGTGGAAAGAAATCACGGCGCACGCGGGCGCGTGGTGGCAAGGGTCTACTCATCTCGCTGCTCGTGCTGATAGGTGGCTATTTCCTGCGTCGTACCATCGTCGAGGCTGGACGCACCTCAAGCGTCGATGCCCACACTACGCTCTGGAACGCGCGCCGCTGACCCTGGAAGCAGAACCAGGAGCGCCCATTCTGTCTCCTTTCGCGCTCCTGGCGGCTTTTCCTCCTCCTCCCCATTTTGTCTATGTAACCCTTCCTGGTACCAGACGGTAGAAAACAATTCAACTTTTTTCGCGCACTTTCGTAAGCTACTACAGAGAGATCTGAATGTCTACGAAGCAAGAGTATTTTCGTGGCTGAGAAAGGGCTTTATATTCTATGGCGGAGTCACAGGACACTGGCAGCACTGAGCAGAATCGTGCTCCCCAAACCACTACAACAACCAAGCTTCCAAAAGAACAAGAACATACAACCGTGCAGGCAACCACTACCCGCGGGACAACGCGGCCCCTTGATGCGCAAGAGGTCACTGAAGCGAGCAGTGATGTACTCCAGCTCACAGTGATTGAGGGTCTCCAGGTCGGGCGAGGTGTCGCACGCATCGATCCATCGCAAATTGCGCGCCTGGGCTGTAAACCTGGCGATATCGTGATGATTACCGGGTCACGCACGACCGCGGCCAAGGTCGTCCCCAGCGCACTCACTGATCGCGGCCAGCCCACCATCCAGATGGATAGCCAGGTACGACAAAATAGCGCCTCTGGTCTGGGTGAGCGCGTGACGGTCCGCAAGGCCAAAGTACGTGATGCGGAGAAGATCACGCTCCTCCCACTAAGCGCGGGAACGCCAATCCAGGAGAGCGATCTGCAATACATCGCCCGCTACCTGGTCGGACTCCCTGTCACCATTGGCGATCTGCTGCGCATTGGCATGCCGGGAACCTCGCCACGCGAGTTCCTGATTATCAACACCTCGCCAGCCACGCCCGCTTATGCGCTGCGTAAGCGCGCCACCAGCGAGTTGCCCCCGATTGATCCACCTCAGCCAACAGCTGATGTTGAGGCCGTCCTGGTCCAACCAGGAACACTGGTACGAGCACAGTCACGAGGCGCAACCAATCATGGTCCAGGGATTATCAGTTACGAGGATATTGGCGGCTTAGGCAAAGAGCTCCAGCGCATTCGCGAGATGATTGAGCTACCCCTCAAGTATCCCGCCGTCTTTGATCGCCTTGGCGTCGAGCCGCCCAAGGGTGTCTTGCTCTATGGCCCTCCCGGAACCGGCAAAACCTTGATCGCGCGTGTCGTCGCCGCCGAGACCAATGCCGCCTTCTTCGTCATTAATGGGCCTGAAATTATCAATAAGTTCTATGGAGAGAGCGAGTCGCGCCTGCGTTCAGTCTTCCAGGAGGCTCAGCGCCAAGCACCCAGCATTATCTTCATCGATGAACTTGATGCCCTGGCGCCTAAACGTGCTGAGAGCGGCGGCGAGGTCGAACGGCGCATCGTGGGGCAGTTGTTGGCCCTGATGGATGGTCTAGCCTCTCGCGGCCAGATCGTGCTTATTGGCGCGACCAACCAGCCCAATGCCCTGGATCCCGCCATTCGCCGCCCTGGTCGTTTTGACCGCGAGATCGCCCTGCGTGTTCCCGACGTACGCGGGCGCACAGAGATCCTGAGCATCCACAGCCGGGATGCCGCCATGGCCAACGACATCGACTTTGCGCGCCTGGCACAACTGACGCCGGGCTTTGTAGGTGCCGACCTGGAGGCGCTCTGCCGCGAGGCCGCTATGATCGCCTTGCGACGTGTGCTTCCACATATCGATTACCAGCGGGGCTATATTCCCTATGAGACCCTGATCAACATGAGTATTACCATGGCTGACTTCCAGGCCGCGCTCCGCGAGATAGAACCCTCGACCACGCGCGAGGTCTATGTCGAGGTCAGCGAAACATCATGGGATGATATCGGTGGCCTGGAGGATATTAAACAGAACCTGACCGAGGGGGTCGAGTGGCCCCTGCGCTATCCCGACATCTATGCCAATGCCAAGGTCGAGCCACCACGCGGCGTCTTGCTCGCAGGCCCTCCTGGATCGGGTAAAACCTTGATCGCCCGGGCACTTGCCAATCAGTGTGAGGCCAGTTTTATCTCCATCAAGGGGCCAGAACTGCTCTCGAAGTGGGTTGGTGAATCGGAGAAAGGGGTACGCGAGGTCTTCAGGCGCGCGAAACAGGCCGCGCCCTGCCTGGTCTTCTTCGACGAGATCGATGCCCTCGCACCCCGCCGTGGCAGCGGCATGGATGGCAATGTCGGCGACCGCCTGATCGCCCAGCTACTCACCGAAATGGATGGTATTGAGGGACGCGAAGGCGTCATCGTCCTGGCAGCAACCAACCGCCCGGAACTCATCGATCCCGCGATATTGCGCCCGGGACGCTTTGACCTGGTCGTTGAACTGCGCTATCCCAACGAAGACGAGCGCCGCATGATCTTTGATGTACATCTGCGCGGTCGACCCATTGCCTCTGAAGTGACCAGCGAAGAGCTAGCGCGTCTCACCGATGGACGTAGTGGCGCGGATATCGAGGCCATCTGTCGGCGCGCGGCCCTCCTCGCCCTGCGCGAATGGATCACGCCCCAACTCAATACGCTGCAACCAGCAGCTGTTCCAGCTCAAGCAACGGCGACGGCCGATGTCACAGATGCGCTACACGCAACCTCTGCCAGCTCTACTAGCGTGGCCCTGCTTCCCACCCAGGATACTACCCAGTTCCAGATTCGCGCCGAGCACTTTGCCCGCGCGATTGATGAACAGCGCGATCGCTATGATGTTCAGGAAGAGGCCGAGGAGAAACACACCAAGCTTGAGAAGGGACGCGAACGCCTTCTTGAGATGGCCGCAGGCCAGGACCAGCTCTCAAACCTGCCAGCCCTATCAGGCGCAGGCACATCCCTGCTGGCCCTGCGAAACCCCATCTTCTGGGTGCTCTCCCTTCTGCTCATCCTGGTCATCGTCGCCATCGTAATCCTACTACACATCACCGGACTCTTCTAACAAAGACAACGGAGTATATAGCACAATAGTTTTCGCCTCTGTTCAGAGTGACGCGGGTTGCCAGCCGTAGGCTGGCAACCCGCGTCACTCTGAACAGAGGCGAGCGCCGCAGGCGCGAGAAGTCAAGCACACGTCTTGTGCCACTATTCCATTAAAACAGTAGCACCCACGACCTCAGCAAAAGAATAGTCTCAACATTTTTCATTGTGCATCTATCAATGTTTTTATAGCATAATTTAAAAAAAGCCAGAAGAGACTAAAAGGCTGTGTATAAGCCAGAAAGCGGCTCAAGCATTGTAAGTACCATACACTTACAATATATAGGCAACTATGCTATAATAAAAAAGGAGAGCGTTTTTTTCAACAGGTGAAGGGAGCGAACAGTGTCATACTTACCTGACAACTCCTCTTCCATCTCTCGTGAGCAAATTACTGAGGCATTCCTGAAGGCCATCAGCCTGATTGACAAGCGGGTCTATCCCTATCTGGGGAGAGCGACCACGCGCGTGCTGGTTCAGGGAGCTGCCAAAAGAGTTATGGATAAACATCCCTTCCTCGGGTGCCTTATTAAACGGCCTTATACCGATATTCATCCATCTGCCATCCAGGAAGAACTCTCAGGCGTCACTCCAACCGAGCTCGTCAACGGTCTCAATGACCTTCTTGACGAATGCTTCGCTGGCTTACGAGAATTGACAGGAGACCTTATTGTGCCACACCTGCACGAGGAAGTAACCCAGCAACTACGGCAACTGTAGTAGCAGCAAGGAAAGAGTATGGAGAGCAGCGTGCAATCGGAAATGCAATCCCAGGCAGGCGCGATTCGCTCTTCCACTGGACAGAACGCGGATCGCCTGGTTCATATCCGTGAAGAGATAGTATATCTCAATACTATCGGAAAGCGCTTCGTTGCGGCGTTTGATCGCTTTCAAGTCCACCGTGCCCTGCTTGCAGCCCTACAAGAGATCTATAGTTTCACTGCCTGTTGTATCTTGCTCAAAGGCCCTCCCAACCAGCTCTTCATTATCCCATCCTATCCCCTGAGCACACCCTTGCTCGAAGCCATGATTCACCGGATTACCAGCGCGGCTCATGTCATGGATTTTCCCCATATCGATGAGAAACAGCTCGCGGCAACCGCCTACCTGGATGCCCCCGATGAACTGGCACAACCTCGCGCGCGAAAAGGCGACTCAGGAGAGACCGTCGGCTCTTGCCTCAACATTCCTTTAACGGTCGAAAACCACATCATCGGACTACTTAGCCTCTTTGATGAACAGCCCGGCGCCTTCGACACCAATCTGCTCCAGCTTACCGCAATGATCGCCGATTATGCCGCTATCGCACTGGAGAATGTGCGTCTACGCGAACGGGAGAATGCACTCTGGCGGCAAGCAGAGCTTGAGCGCCAGCGCCTGGAGTTGGTAATTCGTAGTATGGCTGAAGGCCTGCTGATCACCGATGCAGAAGGGGCGGTTACCTCCCTCAATCAGTCCGCCAGGCATATGCTTGGACAGGCGAATGTCCATTTTCAACTCAACATCCCCCTGCACGAACTGGCTAAAGAAAACGCCGTTCCCTGGCTCGAACGCCTGGCAGATACCACTCAAGAAGCCCTGCAAGGGAAAACGGTGACGAATCAAGAACTCTTTATTGGCGAAGGTGACGAAACCGTACCATTGACGCTCCATGTGAGCGCCGCACCACTCTATGCCGCAGATGATGTCACTTCTCCTCCGATAGGGATTGTGGCCGTGCTCAACGATGTGACCTCGATGAAACAGGTTGAACGCCTGAAAGATGAGTTTGTCTCCGTCGTCTCACATGAGCTACGCACCCCGCTAACAGCAATCAAAGGCTATACGCAACACCTGGTACGACGCGTTGAACGACGCCTGCGCAAGCTACGTGGCACGCCCCCACAACTCAATCCTCTGCCCACACCCGAGCCACCTGAGAGCTATGACTTGCGCAGCCTGAACATCATTCAGAGCCAGACAGAGCACCTGGAACGCCTGGTCAATGATCTGCTGGATCTCTCACAACTTCAATGGGGCCAGCTACAACTACAATACGAAGAGTTTTACCTGACCGACCTGCTCAATGAATATGTCCATACTATCCAGGATAGCGCCGAGCAACATACACTCTACCTGGACATTCAGACACGCGATACACGTATCATTGCTGACCGCAAGCGGATTGGACAGGTCATTGGCAATATTCTGGATAACGCGATCAAGTACTCCCCCAATGGAGGAAAGGTTACTGTACGCCTGCAAAGACAGCAGGGGGAGTTCCTGGTGAGTATCATTGATGAGGGCATTGGGGTTAGTCTCGAGCACTACGACCACATCTTCGAACGCTTCTACCGCGTCCACAACACCTCAACCCAACAATATTCGGGCATCGGGCTGGGTCTCTTTGTGACCAAGGAAATTATTACGCGTCATGGGGGGCGTATCTGGTTTACTAATAATCAACACATTGGCACAACCTTCTACTTTACCCTGCCACCAACCGCACGCACGGCTTCCCACGAACTGCGCAACCACCACTAAAAAGCTTTCAATAAATCAGCGGGAGACGAGCCAAAGTGGTCATTGACATACGAGTGACCATAGGGTGTGAAATGGATGCTGGCCCAGGTGGACCGTAAGATCTGGATATTGCGCAGAATACGTGCCTCGCCCCAAAGTGGATAGAGCAAATCACGCAAGGCAAGCACAACATCGCTCGTGCTACTAACAAGAACGCCGCAACAGACCACCAGTCCGATAAACAGAGGATGGTGAGGTACAATAAACGGACTGAGAGGGGTAAAGAAGCCAATGTAGAGCACACTTCCAGAGACCAGTGCCGGGACAAGCGCGTTTAACCAGGTGAAGAACACGGAAGGCTTGTGCAAGACCATAAAGGAGACGCCAAGGGGACCAATTGCCCACCCGATCACAGGCTCCCGCCGTAGTAAAAGCACCAGGAGATGCGCTAAGCGGAAAGAGATTATCCAGAAGACGGCAAGCAAGACGGCTCCCAGCGGATATACCACCTGGAGGTGCAGGACATTCATAAGCGTAACTGCTAATGCTGGCATAGCATACCCTCGCCCAAAACACGGTCAGAAAGTCCTCGCATGAAGACAAGAACCCGCCGAAACCAGTAGTGTGTATCTATTATTATAAGCTATAAATTCGAGGGAAGCAATTGCAACAGCCCAAAAAGGATAGGAAAACAAGAATATAGCTCACAAAAAGAGGTAAGAACATTATTAGGAAAAATATGGGAGAGCGTAACCACGCAAAGAAGAACAAGCAAAAGATGAAGAGGTAAAATAGTTGCAGAAGGGGATTTAAAAATGGGCGCTACTGGGATCGAACCAGTGACCTCTTCGGTGTGAACGAAGCGCTCTCCCGCTGAGCTAAGCGCCCTAACTGCTGACGTCGTCATAGTAACATCTATGCAGCTATTTGTCAAGCAATTTTTGTCTTCAATTTACCATCCTCACGCTCCTCAATTGCCTCAGCTTGTGGAGGCACCTATGCTCAAAAGAGAGAGCTAATCTTAAGACCATATAAGCAGAGGGGGCCGTTTATGTCACGTATGTCCGCCGGGCGGGGAGTTAGCAAATGGCTGATCAGTACAGTGCTCGTTCCTGCATTGATCCTTGTTGTTCGTCGCCAGCTCGAACGTTTCGTCCAACGACATATCTAATCCATACGCCACGTGGCTTAGCCTGGCGCTTTTGTATGATATACTGAGGGACAGAAGTAATTTCTTGTTCTTTGGAGATAGTATCTATGGAAGAAAAGACCTCAACCACAAATGAAGTGGCAATGGAGCCAGCTAAAGAGCAACAAAAGGTTTCATCGACGCCAGAAATCGCCGGGAATGAGCCTCGCAAGGCCTATGGAACCGCCAAGACCGAGAATTTGCAGGATTCGGGACTCTGGCGCATCCTCTTGCCGGGCTTTGTCGCCGCGTGCTGCATACTCTTGTTCTTTATCCCGCTCGGCATTCTCTCCCCGCTCGTCCTGCAAGCCATCGATCCGTCCTCGCCAACGGGGCCTCATGGACTCAATCTCATCTGGCTCTGGATTGGAATGGCTGTGATTGAATTGACGATTGCAATTGTCATTTTCCTTGGCTTCCGCAAAATATTTTTTACGCAAGCGGGCAATTATCATCGTTAAGCCATTCCTCTTTCCTTCATCTCAGCTCGCCTTAAGAAGAAGATGTCAGAGTGGCGTCTGGGCCGCGGCCCAGACGCCACTCTGACATCTTCTTCCTGCAAGTGCCGCAGGCACAAACTATCAAGCCTGAAGAAAACCATGTGAGTAGCTCAACTCGAATGAGCGGCCCATCAAGGGATGCTGACCTTTGGGAACATGCGCCGCGCAATTACCAGGCGCTGAATTTGCGCGGTTCCCTCAAAGATGTCAAACACTTTGGCATCACGGAACCACTTATGGATAAACTGCTTTGTCTCCGTCATCTCTCCAGGCGACGAAAGACGCACAGCCTCAGCGGTTACCTTCATGACCAGCTGGCCCGCGTATGCCTTACACATCGACGCCTCTTTTGAATTGGAAATACGCTGATCAGCCATCCAGGCCGCACGCCACACAAGCAGCCGCGCCATCTGGATCTCCTGCCGCAGCTCCTCTAACTTCTCAGCGATCTCGCGGCGCTGATATGGAGCGTACCCTGCCGGTAGCTCATGCTGATACCAGGCTTGCGCGCCCTCGTACGCCGCCCGGCAGATACCAACCGCGAGCGCTCCGACCATGGGGCGCGTGGCGTCCAGCGTTCCCATAGCAGCCTTAAAACCACCCTTCGCGCCCGCCTCGCGTCCAGCCAACAAGTGGTCTTTAGGAATACGGCAGTTCTCAAAGATTAACTCGGTCGTCTGTGAGGCGCGCAACCCCATCTTCGCTTCAATACGACCAATAACCAGTCCTGGCGTTCCTTTGGGGACGACAAAGGGGCGAATACCCGCGCGCCCCATACTCTTGTCTATAGTCGCAAAGGTAATAATGAGGTCGGCCCTGGCCCCATTGGTGATATAGTGCTTGTGCCCATCAATGACCCACTCTTCGCCCTCTAACCTGGCTGTGGTCGCCATCCCAGCGACGTCTGAACCAATCCCGGGTTCCGTCAGCGCCAGGGCGCCCCAGTGTAGCTGGCCATCTCTGTAGATACGTAAAAATTTCTCTTGCTGCTCTGGTGAACCCTGGGCAAGGATAGGGGGAGCGGCCAGGCCCGGTCCAGGCATAGCGGTGGCAAGAGCGGCATCACCCCAGGCCATCTCCTCGTTGGCAAGCATCGCCAGGAGCGCGTCCTGGCGCTCGCCAGGCTGGCGAAACTGCCTTGCCTGTCCCTCTACTCCACCGCGGAAACGCTTCTGCATCTGCCAGAAAAACGACTCGGGAATCTGCTCGGTGCGATCACACTCCAATGAGATGGGGCGCATCTCTTCTAGCGCGATCTGATGTGCGAACTCGCGATATTCCTGCTGCTTTGCGCTCAAGCGAAAATCTAGCATGCGCTTCTACTCCATCGATGCGGCGTTGCGCATCCACATCTCAACGGGGTGATCCTGTAGAAAGCCAGCGCCACCCATAACCTGTACCGCGTCAATCGTCGCTGATTGTGCCAGCTTGATAGCCTGCTTCTGTGCGGCCTCTGTATCGCGAACAATCGCGGCTATATCCTGACCCTGATCCCACTGCGTCGCCGCCTGCCAGAGAAAGAGCCGTACCGCGTCCAGCTTCATTGCCATCTCGGCCAGCATAAAGGCAATACCCTGGTATGAGACGATGGGGCGCCCAAAGGCGATCCGCTCCTCGGCATAGCGACTGGCATACTCAAGCGCCGCGCGCGTCATTCCACATGCCACGCCAGCCCGCAGGAGCAAATACAGCGAGGCCGCACGCAATATAGCAGGCGAACCTGGCTCTTCAAGCAAGGCCCCCTCTGGTAAAACAACGTTCTCCAGGCGGAAAGTGGCGCTGGGAGCAGCCTGCAATCCTAGCTTCTGCTTCTCGGGGCGCACCTCCAAGCCCGCCGCCTGCTCTGGCAGAAGTACAGCACACAGACCATCATAGGTCTGTGTACCCTCTACCCGCGCTAGCACGACACGTAGTCGTGCCTGCTCTCCATGAAAGACGTCGCGTTTCGTGCCAGAGAGAAGATAGTGATTGCCCTGACGCTTGAGTATCGTCTGCACATTGCGAAGCTCATAGCCACCTGTAGGCTCAGCGATACCCAGACAACCACGCTCCAGATACCCGCGCTGGACATCACCAAAATCTGGAAGATAGGCTTCTTTCTGTGACACATTCCCCGCCAATTCAACACAGAGTGGCCCCATCAGCGAGCCGAGGATAGATAAGGCCTGGCCACCATCCCCATATCCCAATTCCTCAGCCACCAGGGCATAGGTAGCGGCCTCGATGGGGCCAGCACCTCCATATTCTTCAGCAAAGGGGAGCGTAAGCCCGGTCTGCGCGAACGTACGCATGACGTCTTGAGAAATATCGCCCTGTTTTTCCGCGGCTCTAGCCTGGGGGCGCAATAGATCAATGGCCAGGCTTGAGGCCAGGCGGCGTACCTCTTCCTGCTCTTCAGAGGGAGAAAAATTGAGCATCTTTCAAATCGGCATGCGGCGACCCCTTTCTTTAGATCTGTCTTTTATACACATTTAACATAGACAAAGAAGAGGCCCCATCAGATGCGGATTGACAAGCCTAAGATTTCAAGGCCGTATTTGCCAACTCTTCTTTCCCAGGCAACTTCTTCAGCCATATGGCGAATTCGCTTTGTAAAATGTGTAGAAAAGGCATTTCTTTAGATAGAGGGTGAAATATGCCGCTCCTTTCTTGCAAAAACTAAGCATATATGCTATACTTGTGCGTATGGATAGAACAATACGGATACAACTCAAGCCGACTCACGAGCAGAAACAGTTGCTTGACGAGACCACCCGACAATTCACGCAAGTCTTCAATGCTGTGTGCGCCTATGGATGGCAACACAGCGAGAAGAATGGCGTTCGGCTTCATCACGCGACCTACTATGACTTGCGTGAGGCGTATCCTCGTTTGAACGCCAATGTGCTCATTCAGGCACGCATCAAAGCCACGGAAGCCTTGAAATCGGCCTTTGACCGAAAAGCCAAAGGGCGCAAGGCAGGGCAACCCCAATCCAGGCAGTGCCCGATTCGCTACAATGAGCGGACCTCTGTCCTCAACTGGCAGACACAGGAAGTCTGCCTCTCCACTGTTGAAGGGCGTATTCTTGTTCCCTTTCAAGTGCCACCCTATAGCAGCAAGTACGCAGGCTATCAGGTAACAACGGCAGACCTGTGTATCCGCAATGAGCGTTACTGGTTGCATGTCGTGGTAAGTGTCCCTGAGCCCGATGTCCCTCAAAGCGACGAAGTGATTGGGGTTGACCTGGGACTTAACCGCCCGGCTGTGACATCCAACCGTCACTTCCTTGGTTCTCGCCACTGGAAAGAAGTGGAGCGCCGCCGTTTCCGTCTCCGTCGCAAACTGCAGTCCAAAGGAACTAAAAGCGCGAAACGACACCTCAAGAAGTTGTCTGGCCGCTCTTTGCGATTTCACCGGGACTGCGATCATGTCCTCTCCAAACGCATTGTTGAGCATGCCACCCCTGGCAGTACTCTCGTGATTGAGAACCTGACCCACATTCGCAGCACGAGCAAGATCAGGAAGAAAACGGAAACGAGCCGACGCCTGCATAGCTGGTCGTTCGCTCAATTCCATACCTTCTTGTCTTACAAAGCTCAGGAACGCGGGATGCAGGTGGTCAAGATCGACCCGCGTCATACCTCGCAAACCTGTTCTCAGTGTGGGCATCAAGCCCGAAACAATCGCCGTTCTCAATCGGTCTTTCACTGTCGCTCCTGTGGCTATCAACTCAACGCAGACTTGAACGCTGCTTACAACATTCGAGACAAATTTTGTCTTGCTCAGGGTGGTACATCTGTCCTGAGTGGGCCGTTGTCAGACGGCCTCTCGTCTCACGCTTCGGTGTAGAGACAAGCCCCTAGCTTGAGCTATGGGGTGTCTGACCAACGACATCCTTTCGCCATTCAATATTGAATGCATTCTCTGAACACGTCCAGGGAGTAGACAGCCCTACTTAAGAATACATGCCGTTTCATCTCTTCTTATTTTATGCGATATGTTCTCCTGAACGCAACCGAAATGCACATAAAAAGAGCTTGAAAGCATCAACTGATACTTTCAAGCCCTACGCCAGGCCGATTCTTTTACAATCCGGAGTTAATCGTGGCAATAGCTCAGCAAAAACTGGGTATCATCTGCATAAAAGACACTACCCCCAGATAAACGAGACTCCTGGACCTGGATAATACTCATTATGCGTCACTTCACCAGGCCCTCCACCCGCGTTCATGGCGCTCATGACCACGGCTCCATCACTCTCTATTGCCTCGACCACGCCTACATGTCCATAGCCCATGGCTCCCTGGACACCATCTTGCAGCACTATGATCGCGTAGAGCTGAGGCTGACTCGATACATTCCAGCCATAATTATAGGCCTGGCCAACCCACTCGTTAGCGTTGCCGTAGAGCCAGGGGACATAGTAGCCATGCAAATCATGATATCGCTCATTCGCGTACCAGGTGCACTCTCCATAGGGGTAAACGTTCTCATATACTGCGTCATCTGCATGTGCCACCCCAGGGGCTTGAAATCCATGAATGCTCACGCTCAATGCCGCAACGATAGTGAACATTACCAACGCTACCGCCGCACATCTCCACACCGCACCCTTTACTCCGTTGCCTGACTGAAATACTTTCCAGCTCTTTTGATGCGTTCGCACTGTTCCCCTCTTCCAATTAGTTCCAATAGTAAGATCTCGTTATCACACGCCCTTCCTCTACAGGTCAGTAAAAACCTGGCCCATAAATAACGACATAGAGAAAAAGCGCGCCTACACATACTATACAGATAAGAAAAAAGCATATATGCCTATGATAGGAAACAGCATCATAAAGCAGCATCATACTTCTCACCATATCATTTTTGGCTATAAGGCATACCAGGCTTTACATTCTGTTGCGAAGAGAGACAAATGTGCACCAGGGTCCAGAGAAAGACTTGCTCTCCGGCTCCTGGTGTACGCTATTATGCTCTTATGAGGTACTCGCTATTGCACGCTGATAGGCGGCTCTAACTGCAAAACAGAGGGCACATAATGCATAAACGCTAAGCGGAGGAGCGCATAGCCAGCCCCTGAGAGACCCATCATCAGGCCTGGCGTCTCCAGGCCCATGGGACCACCACTGACCCAGCCCTGCCGATCAATTGCATCTAAAAGCTTGGGCATGGCTCGCTCGATCCGCTCCAGCAGCTGCGGCCGCTCCAGCATCTGAGCCGCGGTCAGCAGAATGTCTATATTGCCGAAATCGCCATGACAGAGAGAGTGGCTACTACCCAGGCCCTTGGCAAAGGTTGTCTCAATGCCAACCTCAATCTCTTGCCGAATGGCTGCATCATCGACAAAGCGCAAGCAGCCTAAACGCGCCAGGAGAATACCCGCCGCCCCGTGGCACCAGGCTGACATCCTGTATTTCCCATTCTCATCCTCTGGTTTACTTCCCAAACGCAGATCTGGCCAGTTGTTTGCCTCCGGCGAGAAGAGGTGGCGCTCATACGCAAAGGCCTGCAGCACGGCCTCGTGAAAACGCTGATCGCCACTCACGCTAGCCAGGCGCAACAAATTGAGTGCAATCCCGGCAGTACCATGGGCCATTCCCGCCAGGGCCACCGTTTCCACTGAGGCGATCCAGCCAGCCCTGCCGATACCAGTCCACACGCTCCCACGCCTATTGGGATGTCGTCGTGGGAACGAGGTCACCAGGACTCATTCCAACGGCTCTTCTCCTGGTGGGGCCTGTTCTTCCCAACCGCGAACGACCCAGATCGTCAAGGGCTCTTGGCTCGCTCGCGGTTCATTGCGGAGAGGCAAGAGGGTCATGTGTCCGAAGGCAAGCTGAACGTGAGTCTGCCGTGCCTGGTGCCCGTACCAAGCCGGCACCTCCAGTGGGTGGCACTCCTGGCTCCGCCAGGATCGTGCGTGATCCAGAGAGTAGTCGATCTCTTCCTCAAGCCCAGGGGGTTACGGCGCGTTTCGATAAAGGAAAACAGTCGATGTTCGATGGTATTCCATTTGCTGGTTGCTGGCGGATAATGCACAATGGTCAGCGTCAGTTGCTCTTCGTCAGCCAGTTCCTGAAGTTTCCTCTTCCAGAGTCGATTTCTTACGCCGTTGAACCCACCTCCATCTGCGGTAATGAGGATCTGGTTCATGTCGGGGTAAAGCATCTTGCTAGATTGCCGCCACCACCGCTGGATGCTCTCGACCGCAAATTCAGCAGTACCGTGGTCGATACTAACATTGGCGAAGCCATGATTGTAAACGAGATCGTAAACCCTCTCGGTTTTCTTGATGCGCTTTTTAGACCAGGTCGAGGATTAGGAAAGATCCTCGACCTGGTCTACTACAGAACGATTTCCTCCTTAATATACTAGGGACAGGTTCAACTGCACACAAAACGTTTTGTGATTTGTGCGTTTTTTTCCTTTATAAATGCACTTTGTTCCTATGTGTTATTTGGAATATATAATGTGATTTAAATATTTTTCAAATGAAGATAAAAATAGTTATTTTAAGTAAAAATGTTTTTGATGAATATTAGGGGCTTGATTTCTATGAGAAAGGAATATGATGAGCTGCAAAACCCTTTTAAATTCTATAAATGATCGAATTACGAGATATATGTCTATGTATGCGCTTCAAAAGAGAGATCTGCTGGATTAGAATGGCCCTCAATGAAACGGTTTTGAGGCACGCTCCTTGCATTATGGCGTCAGTCTCGCAAGGGCGGATGATCTTCCTCATAGTTCATATAGGTAACACCAGCCCACCTTCGGGCTGGCTGACAATAAATGGAGGTTATGCATGGATTCGCATCATTCCACTGAACCCATAGCGATTGTTGGTCTCGGCTGCCGCTTTCCAGGTGACGCCAACAGTCCCCAGGCATTCTGGGAACTGTTGTTGAATGGCACCGATCCGGTTGGAGAGATCCCAACTGAGCGCTGGGATCTGCGCCGGTACTATCATCCCGACCCCAGTCAACCCGGCAAAATGTACTCCCGTCATGCCTCGCTCCTCAAACAGGTTGATCAGTTCGATGCAGCTTTCTTTGGCATCTCGCCCATGGAAGCAAGTCGCATGGATCCCCAGCAGCGCCTGTTGCTCGAAGTCGCCTGGGAGGGGCTCGAAGATGCTGGACTGGTTCCGCAACAGCTGGCAGGTTCACAGACTGGCGTCTTTGTCGGTATTTGCTCTCGCGACTACTCGGATATTCAGCGACAAGATCCGACGGCAGCTAATCCTTACAGCAGTGCAGGTAGTGATGCCCTTAGCATCGCAGCCAACCGCATCTCCTATCTCTTCGATTTTCATGGTCCCAGTTTCAGCGTCGATACCGCCTGCTCCTCTTCGCTGGTCGCTGTCCACCTGGCCTGTGAAAGTCTCAGGCATGGCGAGTGCGAGCTCGCACTCGCTGCTGGCGTCAATATCTTGCTCGATCCGAATATGAGTATCAATTTCAGCAAAGCAGGCATACTCTCGCCTAATGGCCGCTGTCGCACCTTTGACGCTGCCGCCGATGGATATGTGCGTGGTGAGGGTGCCGGTGTGGTTGTGCTCAAGCCGCTCTCTCAGGCGCTGGCCGACGGTAATTCGATCTACGCCGTCATTCGTGCTACAGCCATCAATCAGGATGGCCGCACACCAAACTTGCACTACCCGAGCCAGCAGGCCCAGACCGCGCTCTTGCGCCAGGTCTACTCGCAAGCGGAAATTTCTCCACACCAGGTCCACTACATTGAGGCTCATGGCACCGGTACCAGCTCGGGCGATTTCGTCGAGTGTAGCGCGCTGGGCGAAGTGTTTGCTGCTTACCGCTCTCAGGAGCAGCCACTGCGCATCGGCTCGGTGAAAACCAATATTGGCCACCTGGAAGGCGCATCGGGCATAGCTGGTCTTATCAAAGCCGCGCTGGCCCTCAAGCACCGCCAGATCCCTGCCAATCTCCATTTCCAGAATCCCAATCCGAGAATCGCCTTTGAGCAACTGCGCCTCAAGGTGCAAACCACTACCGAGGCTCTTCCTCCCTTTGACGATCCCTACATCGTCGGCATCAATAGCTTCGGCTTCGGCGGGACCAACGCCCATGTCATTCTGCAAGAATACTCCGCATCGGCTCCAGCCGAACTTACATCTGCTCCTTTCGGAGAGGATCAATCCTTCCTGCTCCCACTTTCAGCGCGTAGCCCTCGGGCCCTGGGCGCACTTGCGCAAGCTGTTCTTGACTTCCTGGATAAGCCTGGCGTACCTTCTCTGCGCGATCTCTGCTTCTCCGCCAGCTTGCACCGTGAACACCACCCCTATCGCCTGGCATTAACTGTCACTTCCCTTGATGACCTTAAAGAAAAACTCCAGGTATTCCTCGCCTCCGCTCATCGCCCCGGAATTACCCTTCAGGGTGTGGCCCTCAATCACACTCTGAAGGACAACGCCAAAAGGCTCGCTTTTGTCTTCTCGGGTAATGGTCCGCAGTGGTTCGCTATGGGTCGCCACTTGCTGACCCACGATGAGCTCTTCCGCTCTGTCATCGAGCGTTGTGATCAGCGCTGGCTTCCACTGGCAGGCTGGTCGCTCATTGAAGAGTTACTGGCCGATGAGGCATGTTCGCGCATGGATCGTACCGAGGTCGCTCAGCCCACACTCTTTGCGCTCCAGATCGCGCTCTCGAAGGTGTGGAAATCCCTGGGCATTGAGCCTCAGGCGGTGATTGGCCATAGCGTCGGTGAGATTGCCGCCGCCTACGTGGCCGGCATACTCAGCCTTGAAGATGCTATCCAGGTGCTCTACCACCGCAGTCGGTTGCAGGAGTTGACGGCGGGCCAGGGCGCGATGGTAGCTGTAGGCATCTCCGCAGAGAAAGCGCATGAGCTGATCGCCCCATATGGATCGCGCGTTTCGCTGGCTTCGGTCAGCTCTCCTCAATCGGTAACACTCTCTGGTGAGAAAGCAGCGTTGGAGGAGATCACCGCTTCTCTTGTCGAGCAGGGTATTTTCTGTCGCTTCTTAAAGCTCAACTACGCTTTCCATCACGGAACGCTGGACCCACTCCGCGAAGAATTCCTGCGGTCCTCACAGGGTCTTCAGCCGCGAGAGGGCCACATCCCCTTCATTTCGACAGTGGTCGGGACCTCTATGCGTGGCGACAACTGCGATGCAGACTACTGGTGGCAGAACCTTCGCTGCCCAGTCCAATTCGCCCCTGGCGTTCAACACCTGCTCGATGATGGTTTTACCACTTTTGTTGAGATCGGTCCTCACCCAGTGCTCTCCGGATACATTGCTGAGTGTCTGGTCGACAAGCAAGCGATCATCCTCCCTTCATTACGTCGCAAGGAGAACGATCAACAGCTTCTCTTGCGCTCGCTTGCCTCGCTCTACACCCTCGGCTTCCCCGTTGCCTGGGAGCATCTTGTTGCTGGTGGCAAGTATATCAAACTGCCTACGTATCCCTGGCAGCACGAACGTTTCTGGAATGAACCTCAAGCCTCTTCCCAAGGGATGCAGGGGCATACTGTCCATCCCTTACTGGGCT
Organism: Ktedonobacter robiniae; assembly: GCF_016587375.1. GTDB lineage: Bacteria > Chloroflexota > Ktedonobacteria > Ktedonobacterales > Ktedonobacteraceae > Ktedonobacter > Ktedonobacter robiniae. The sequence continues at coordinate 3,938,379 of NZ_BNJG01000001.1, read as the reverse complement.
ATCGTCTTGCGGCAGCATTGCCACTGTGGGAGAATCATTTCGGTAATCACGATCTTCGCTATCTGCACGATCATCAGGTTGATGGTGTTGCACTCTTTCCTGCAGCTGGATATCCTGAACTCTTCCTGGCTGCTGCTGGTGATCACTTCCAAGATAGGGCCTATGAGCTTGCGCAGATACAGATTCAGCGCCCGCTCTTCCTCAGTGATGATCAGCAACTCACTCTTCAGACGATCTTGCTGCCTGAGGATGGCAAGATTGAGTTACGCGGTCACGTGTCTGGCGGTTGGCTTACCTACGCCAGTGCTCAACTCACGCCCCTGTCTCTCTCAGCGCCGACAGCCGTTGATGTGGACGCACTGCGCGTTCGCTGTCAGCACGAGCTAACAGCTGTGGACTTCTATCAAGAGTGCCGCCGCCGAGGGTATCACTATGGCCCGGCCTTCCAACTGGTGGAGCATATTTCCCTGGGTGAGCAGGAGGCGCTCGGCATGGTTCGTCTTCCAGAAGATGCCCAGGATTACCTGCTACATCCGGCCGTCCTCGACTGCTGTATACAGGTCTTGCTGGCCTTGAGCATTCAACACGATGCTCAGCTCCTGCTTCCTGTCGGTATCGAGCGTTTCCGCTGTTATGCCAAAGAATTGCCCTCGACGCCGCTTTATAGCTATGCACGACTTATCTCACAGGGGGCTCACTCGCTGACCGCCAACTATGTGCTCCTCGATAGTCAGGGCCACGTGCTAGTTGAAATCACTGGTGTGCGTCTACAGGCAGCCAACTTCTCGGACCAGAATGCCTCACTCTCTACGGATGAGCACATCTATGAAGAAGCCTGGGTTCCTACACCTCTGCCTTCATTGAAGCACGGTGTGGGCAGCCTTCCTTCCGTCACTGCTCTCGCGGCTCAAACATACCCTGGCATTGAACAGGTCTGCCGGGAATTCCCAACCGAGCGTTACTATCAGCATACACAACCCTTCACCGATCAACTCTGTCTGGCATATATGCTGACGACCCTCCGCCAACTTGGCTGGGACATGCAAGTGGGTGAGCACATCACAGTCTCGCAGTTACTCTCACGCTTGCACATTCTTCCCCGTTATGAGCGTCTGCTGCATGCCTGGTGCCTCGTGCTGGCTGAGGAGCATATTCTCACTCCATCTCAGGAGGAGGATGGTTGGACCGTCGTGCACACGCCAGAGGACATGAACCTCCAGGAACTGCTTCGTACAGGACTCACAGATCATTCCGAAAATCATCTCGGTCTGCTTCTGGTGATGCGCTGTGGGCATCAGCTGGCAGAGATCCTCACAGGAGCAATCGACCCGCTCTCTGTGCTCTTTCCCGATGGTGATGCCACCCTGCTCGAACACCTCTATACCAATGAGCTCCTTCTCAGAAGAAGCAATAGCATCGCTCAAGAGATGCTTCATCAGTTTGTTAGTCAACTTCCTGAAGGCCAGACACTACGTATCCTGGAGGTTGGTGCAGGGACAGGCGGCACCACGTCGTATCTGCTTCCCATCCTACCAGCAGACCGCTCCACCTACATCTTTACTGATCTTTCCGAAGCGTTTCTGCAACGAGCGCAACAGAAATATCAAAACTATCCCTTCGTCTCCTACCAGATTCTCGATTTGGAGCACGATCCGCTCACGCAAGGATTCGAGGAGCACTCTTTTGATCTTGTTATCGCTTCGAATGTTATTCATGCTACCAGTGACATTCAGCAATCGCTCCATGCTATCCATCAACTGCTGGCACCTGAGGGCATGTTCTGCCTGATCGAATCAACGCGTCCACTGTGGTACAGAGATATACTGACGCTTGGTCTGCTTGAAGGCTTCTGGCTTTTTCAGGATACCGATCTGCGTCCTTGTCTGCCCTTTTAACTAACCAGCAATGGCATGACGTTCTCTCAGCATCAGGGTTCGCCGCTGTAACAGAACTCTCCCCTCACCCTGAAACGGACCTGCCCGAACAGGCGGTCTTTCTGGCCCAAAAACCTTTCCTCATGCAAGAGGAGCGCCCCATTGCCGTATCTCCTGCCACCTATCTCATCTTTGCCGATGACATGGGCTTGGCTGCAGCGATGCAGACTCAACTTCATACCTCCTCGACGATTCTGGTGCAGAAAGGGGAGCAGTTTCAACAACTTTCTCCTGATCGCTTCCTGATACGCCCGTGTTCCCGCGAGGATCTACATACCCTCATTGAAACACTTGAGGGTGGGTGTCCTGAGCACATTGTCTACCTCTGGGGACTGGATAGTCCAGCAGGCGAGGTTACTCCTTCTCTGCTCAAGGAATCCGTTGATACTGTCTGCCTCAGCTTGCTCTTCCTTGTACAAGTGCTGCAACAGAAGATCCCAAATGGGCCTCGTCTCTCGATTGTTACCAGCGGCGTCCAGCCATTGTCCTCCGAGAATGGGGCTTCCTCCATTGTTCAGGCTCCGCTCTATGGCCTTGTCCGTGTTCTTGCCAGCGAGCACCCGGAGTTACCCAGCAAACTTATCACTCTGAGTGAAGCGAAGGCTGGTATCTACTCTTCTACAGAGATTCAAGCGCTCTGCGACGAACTCCAGATTCAAACCAACGACGCGGAGATCCTTTTGCGCGACTCCGCCCGTTTTGTCAATCGGATTGAGCGCGTTCCTCTGAGCGAACGCTTACGCTCGGATAGGGTGCTGGCTGATCCCTCCATGTCTTTCCATCTGGAGACGACTGCTTCGGGCACCCTTGATGCCCTCCAACTCAGTACCAACGCACGCAGGAGTCCTGGCCCTGGAGAAGTTGAGATTGCGATTGCCGCGACCAGTCTCAACTTCAAAGACGTGGCCTTAGTCATGGGCTTGATCCCTGCTGAGCCTGGCGATGGGAAGGAAGAGATTACCCTGGGCATTGAATGCGCTGGCACCATCGTTTCTGTTGGAGAAGGGGTGATTGATCTTCAGATTGGTGATGAGGTGATCGCCATGGCCGCAAATTGTTTTGCACCCTTCGTGACGACCGATGCGCGTCTTGTCGCGCGTAAACCTGCTCTTTGGAGCATAGAGGAAGCCGCAACGGTAACGGCGGTCTTTATGACGGCCTACTATGCCCTGCATCGGCTTGCCCATCTGCGCAAAGGCGAGCGTGTGCTGATTCACAGCGCGGCAGGTGGCGTGGGCCTGGCTGCCATTCAGATCGTGCAGGCCGCAGGTGGCGAGATCTTTGCAACCGCAGGTAGCCCGGAGAAACGCGCTTACCTGCATGCACTCGGCGTACAGCATGTGCTCGATTCACGCTCTCTCTCCTTCGCTGACGAAATTATGCGTCTGACCAATGGTGAGGGCATCGATATTGTGCTCAATTCGCTCTCGGGTTCAGCGGCAGAGAAGAGCTTGAGCGTGCTGCGCAGCTTTGGTCGATTCCTTGAAATTGGCAAGCGGGATTTCTTTGAAAATAAGAAGCTGGGCCTTCGGCCCTTTGGGCGCTGCCTCTCCTACTTCGCCATCGATCTTGGCCGTATGTTGGTGGAAGACAGAGATACTGTGCGCACGCTATTACAAGAGCTTGCTGGCCTCTTTGAGCAAGGCATTTATCGCCCTCTACCCTATGAGGTCTTCCAGCTTGCGCAGATCCAGGATGCCTTCCGCTACATGCTGCAATCCAGGCACATTGGCAAGTTGGTCGTCAATCTCCAACGCCAGTATGCGTCCGTACTCCACAAGTCAGTAACGCAAACTCTCGCTCTCCGACCGGATGCCTCCTATCTGGTAACTGGAGGTCTGGGAGGTTTCGGCCTGGCAACTGCGGCGTGGCTGGCTGCACACGGTGCACGCCATCTGGTGCTGGTAAGCCGCCGGGGACAGCCCTTACCAGAGGATTTGCCAATCATTGAAGCACTGCGAGCTGCTGGTATTCAACTCCTGATGGAAGCCGTGGATGTTACTGAAGAGGATGCCGTCAAGGCGCTTCTGGACAAAATACAGACTGCCTTTCCACCTTTGCGCGGCCTCTTCCATGCAGCAATGGTCCTCGATGATCGCCCCCTCGCCCAGCTGGATGAAGCGGCCTGGACAAAGGCGCTTGCGCCCAAAATGCTTGGAGCCTGGAACCTGCATCTGCATACCCGGCACCTGCCCTTGGACTTCTTTGTGCTCTATTCTTCTGCCAGCACTCTCGTTGGCAATCAAGGTCAGGGAAACTACGTGGCAGGCAATTTGTTCCTCGAAAAACTGGCGCATTATCGTCGCGCACAAGGGCTTCCAGCCTTCTCGATAGGCTGGGGCGCGCTCAATGAGGTTGGCTATGTTTCGCGCAACGCCGCCACTCTGCACCATCTTGATCTCAACGGCATCCAGGCGATGCAACCTCAACAGGCACTAGATCTGTTCGGATATGTTATCCAGAGGGAGCGGGAACACGCATGCATTGCGGTCCTTGATTGGGAGAAGCTGAATGCAGCCTGTCCGTCTTCTCTCTCTCGCACCCGTTGGTCGCACCTTCTTCCACGCGCACAAGAGGAAAGCAGCGGAGGCACCTGTATTCCTGCACTGGTGGAGATGACACCAGAGGAACGCCTAAATTCTCTCTCGACTTCGTTTCTGCAGAAACTCGGTCAGGTACTTGGTTGCTCCATTAGCGACATCGATCCGCAACAGTCGCTCACGGACCTTGGTCTGGACTCACTGATGGCGATGGAACTGCGCAATAGGATAAAACAGGATCTACACATCGACATTCCAACTGTGCAGCTCCTGCGTCCTCAAAGTATCGCTGACCTCGTCAGCTGGATGATGCGCCAATTCTCAAGCAAGGAATCATCCAGGCAAGCGACAAGACATGTGCCAACGCCCTCTGCAAAAGAAGCTGTGCTCAAGCACTGATGCTCTGTTGAATATGTTTTCTTCCGCAGATATTGAGTCTAGACAGATTTGAATATCTGCGGATCTGTGAGCATCCCAACGCCTTTTCTCTCAGATACAGCGGATGCGCGGTGGGATGCTCTTCTTTCAGGGGAGCGCTATGCTTCCGCCGCTGTTTCCGCACCTGCTTAACGAGAAAGCATATGGAGAAATTTATGTTCACTTCACCTGATGGTTGGATACATTATCCTCGACCCAACAAACGAGCGACTACCCGCCTCTTTTGTTTTCCGGGCATGGGAGCTTATACGTCGCTTTATGCTCATTGGCCTGATTTCTTGCCAGCATCGATGGAAGTATGCATCATGCAACTCCCTGGACGATTACCAGAGCCTGATATTCCAACTGATGCGGCGTTCTCTATGGTTATTGAAGCAATGGCTGAAGCAATATCCCAACACCAGGATCTCCCCTTTGCCTTCTTTGGGCATTGTTTAGGGGCAACCCTTGCTTATGAAGTTGCGCAACAGTTGCGTCGATATAATCACCATGGCCCCGACCAACTCTTCTTTGCTTGCTTTTCTCCCCCACATATGCTCTATGAGACGTTGCCTTTTTTGCAAACCGCATCGATCAGCAGTGACATATTTTTCCATGTCAACTATGTTAAGGGTCAGCGAAATGCTCCCGACCTGTTTGAGTTAGATGCTATGCTCTGGCAGCAGTATCGTTATTGTCCTGGTGAACCATTTGCCTGCCCGCTGACCATCTTTGGCGCTGAACTAGACCCTTATGTCTCTGCCGATCAACTCGCCGCTTGGAAAACGTACACAACTGGGCGGTTCGCACTCCAAATGTTTCCAGGCCATCACTGCTTCTTTTACATCGATGCTCAACCCTTACTTGATGCTATAGCAGGAAGGTTTCAACCTTCGTTGAACGGGGTAGAGCGAGAACCAGTGAGGAACTGAAGTCGCTCTTGTGCTTGAGAGGAAGCTGATTTTAAAGCGGGCCTGCATAGGCATCAGATAATAGGCATATAGTAAACCCGAAAAAGGCTAGGAGAATTTCTATGGCTCAACGGACCTATGTCACGCTAAGCAATCGTGGCTTGAACCATGACATATTACCCATGAAACTCTACCAGAAAGCAAAGAAATTGGGGATTTGGAATCCCTGCGATATTGATTTGACGCTCGACATTGAACATTGGCAACATACTCCTGATGTCTACAAAGAGACCTTGCGCTGTATTATTTTTGACTTTCAGGCTGGTGAGGAAACTGTAACGCTGGATCTGTTGCCCCTTGTCATGACCATTGCGCAGGAGGGGCGCCTCGAAGAAGAATTGTTTTTGACGACTTTCTTGTGGGAAGAGGCCAAGCATACGGAATTTATTCGGCGCATCCTGGATGAAGTGCTACAAGAACACGGAGATTTGCATGCATATCGCGCCTTGAATGCGGCTCACGACCTGTTCAGCGATGACCTCCCTCGCGATATGAATCGCTTGCTAACTGACCCATCTCCCGCCAATCAGGTGAGGGCTTCGGTAACATATAATATGATTGTTGAGGGGGTTTTGGCAGAGACAGGCTATTATAGCCTCCTCAGGATGCTCGATCTTATTGAGAATATCCTGGTGGAGACCGATGATGGTCCCTTCTCCAAAATGCTTGCTTCGACGAACTTTATGCCTGGCCTGAGGCAAGGCCTTCGCCTATTCCAACGAGACGAGTCTCGGCACATTGCCTACGGAGTGTTTTTGATCTCGCGGCTTATCGCGCAAGATCCATCGCTCTGGTCTATTGCAGAGGCGCATATGAAGAAACACTTTGCTTCTATTGAGAGCAATCAGTCGCAGAATGGGACATCTGAAGCTATCCGAGCTTATACGCGACAACAGTTTCAGAAGCGATTGGCACGGCTTGCACAAGCTCGTGAACAGAGTTTGGAGCAAATCTGCCAGGCAGATGGTGGCGAAGGAAAGAAATTTCTCGGATCTTTGTAAAATGGCAATCAATGTATCCCTGTCGACATCGAAGAGAACCATAACAACCGTAAGGCGTGGTTCTCTAAATTATGTTCTACGCCTGCAAACATGTCTCAGCACTGAAGCGAGCAGGAATGCCGCGCTCAACATTCTCCGTTGCTATGAGCTACAAGGAGCCTTTCCTGCTCGTAAGACAGGCAAACCCATCAGGAAGGTGGGTCGGGCGGAAAGCGTCCCACAGCCACCAGTTCTCTCTGAGGAGAGGACTGGTGGCTGTCCCCCCGCCGCAGAGGCGTGGGGTAGGCACTATTGAGCACTGATGGGCGGTTCTAACTGCAATACAGAGGGCACATGGTGCATAAACGCTAAGCGCAACAGCGCATAGCCGGCTCCAGAGATGCCAAGCATCAGACCTGGCGTCTCCATGCCCATGGGACCACCACTTACCCAGCCCTGTCGATCAATCGTATCTAACAGTTTTGGCATGGTTCGCTCAATGCTCTCAAGAAACTCAGACCTTTCCAGTACCTGGGCCGCGCTCAAGAGAATATCCATATTACCCAGGTCGCCATGGCAAAGAGAGTGGCTATTGCCCAGGCCTTTAGAGATGGTCGTCTGAAGGGCAATCTCGATCTCTTGCCGAATAGCTGCATCATCAACAAAGCGCAAGCAGCCTAAACGCGCCAGGACAATACCCGCAGCCCCATGACACCAGGCTGACATCGTGTACTTCTCATTTTCATCCCCTGGTTTACTTCCTGAACGTAAATCTGGCCAGTTATTTGCCTTCGGCGAGAAGAGGTGGCGCTCATACGCAAAGGCCTGCATCGCGGCCTCGTGAAAACGCTGATCGCCACTTACACTAGCCAGGCGCAGCAAATTGAGCGCAATCCCAGCAGTACCGTGGGCCATTCCCGCCAGGGCCACAGTCTCCACCGAAGCGATCCAGCCAATCCCAACCTCTTGTGGCGTCTTTTTCTCCAGCAAGCGCTCACCGCACTTGATCGCGGCATCCAGCGTGGCCTCAGATGGATGCACCTGGTAGAGGCTAAGCAAAGCGGCGAGGGCTCCAGCCGCTCCGGCCATCACATCAAACATCTCATCATGCGCCACAGACCGTACCAGCGGCCCTATGTGCTCCTCAGCCTCCAGAAACAGCGTAGGATCGTTCCAGAGAGTCCCTAGATGCGATAGCAGGTAGATATACGAGCCATCACCGTTATAGCCACCTACGGTAAAAGGGCGGCCCGATTTGCGCCTGTACTTCATCTGGCGGTGGAGCATTCTTAAGGCGTGCCTGGCAACCGAGGTATATTTCTCTTCTCTGGTCAGCGCGCCGAGATACGCCAGGAAGAAGACAATACCCGCTACCCCATTATATAAATCGGGATCGGATGGGTAGAGACCCCAGCGGCCCGATCCACGCGAGGTAATACTCAACCAGTCAAGGAACTCACCATTCTCTAGCCGCAATTCCAGCAAGCGGTCTCCAGCAGCAAGTGCAGCGTCCAGCACGCGCTCACGTGAGAACGGCGTGGTCGTTGACTCATACCTGAGCGAGGGATAGAGCTTGCGCCCGCTGGGGAGGTCCAGATTCACAAACGATGCGCGCGCAATCCAGGATTCGCGCTCCAGGTCTTCCTCATTCAATTGCTCGACAAACGCCTGCACCAGTTCCAGACCCGAACTCGCAAAAAAGTCTGGAACATGGATACCATGCCCATTAATCAAGTCTCGTGATGAAGCATGGGTATAGAAGAAAGGAATATCGCCAGCCCAGAGATCTTCAATCTCTAAATTCAGGAGTGGCTTGAGTTGAGGTATATTGTCAATATTAAACCATAGGCGGTCGAAGAGGCGATCACGTTCCAGCGCCTCACGCAACATGTTCGGATGGTAGCTATGCTCCAGAATCAGATCGTAGAGCTGTGTATTACGCGGGAGACAGCGGACCTCGATCTCAGCAAAACGCGCGACCTGGCTCTTCAGGAACTCTTCGCGGTGCGTCATCAACAGGCTATAGACAGAGACAAAACCGGTGACGAAATGCTCATTGTAGGAGGCAATATCAACCTCACCACCTTGCAGCGTGGGCAGATTCTGGCCTAATCTCAGGCTCATTTGCTGGTGCTCAACACGCATCTCATCAGTGCCAGCACCCTGTACAACAGAGACTAGTGTTGGAGCAAGCTGCCCCGGACGGCCACCCACGGCACTAATATCGACTCCCGCGTTCTCGCCATCCGACCAGATACGATTGGGGAGCATGCCCACATTCAGGACTGTATGCGGCGGCCCATCAAACAGGAGGTCCTGCTCTTCGCTCTCAGATGGACGTGGGAGGGCCTTTAAACGTGGCAGGAAGAGCACTTCAAGATCGACCAGGAAGGGATGCTCGCCACAGGCAATCAGGTTCTCTGCATGGAAATCGCCCGCATGCAAGGCATAGAGAATCGCCAGGTAGCCACCCTCGCGCTGGTAGAAACGCTCAACCTCTTCAACTGAGTGACAGGTCGACGGCTCAATAAACTCCACCCAGCCATATGTTTCGCGCTCCAACATCTTCAGCGTGCGAAACTCCGGCTCGAAGCCCTTCGCGTTCAGCCAGTTCAGCAGGGCCGAGAAATGGCGATCCGTGGCAAGCGAGCGTGGTTTATAGACCACGCGCAGGCCAGAACTCCAGCGGAGCACCGCGACACTACGGCCACCGCGATGGGTGTCACCTTTTCCCGTCTGCACCTCGACCAGTGCCCCTGAATCACTGCCAGGAGCAAAGAGGGCCTTCAGTGACTCCCAATCAAGGCACAGACGCTGCAACAGTTCTAACTGCATATTAACCCAGCGTTCACAGGTTTCGACCAGCAGGCGTGCCAGGACCGCGTATTCTTCTAGAAAGGCCAGAATGTGCTCCTGGTTGCGTAAACGCTGGAGAAAGCTCTGGAAGCGTTCCTCTGGCGTCTCCCCCTGTAGTAGCCCATGCACACGTGCCGCATTCAATTCCAGGATAAAAGTCTTCGTCGACTTACTGAGTAGCTCCTCTGGCAGCAGTTTAAACAGTGAAGCCGTCACCTGCTCTCGCTCAAAGGGTAGCGTTGGGTGTGATTTCGCCAGTTGATCCACACCGGCCTGCAAGCGCTGATAGCTGTAGACCAGCAAGGGTTGCAGCGCCACCAGAAATGAGCGTGACAGGATATGTTGCTCGCCATCGATTATCTTCAGCACAGAGGCATCAGGGGTTGATGATCCGCAAAAAACAGCGAGTAGCGTGCGTAGCCAGTCAGGCGTTGTCCCACACGCGCCTTCAGTTCCTCTACAGGTTCATTGAGCAAGTAGAGCAGATCTGCCTCCGTCAGCCCCGCCATCTCTAGACGCTGACGAAAATAATCGCCCTCATTAAAAGGCCGTTGTTCTTTCCAACGTGCCAGGCCCTGGCGAGCGTTGTCACTTATCGTGGACGTTGAATTTGTCGCCTGGCTATGGGGAAGAGAAGCGATACGCTCGGAAAGCGTTAATGCGCGATACCAGTTTGCGCTCACCTGTCTATCCCCTGGCTTCTCTGAGGTCTGAGCCATATCTCTCACGTTCATCTATATAATCCCTTGAAATCACTAGTTCATATTCAAAAACATAGTAGGGGTAGCCCTCATCGACAGCTGTGCAAATTCACACTCTGCACAATATGCTAACTCTGTCCCGATTCGTACTAATTATCGCTTTTACTGCCTTTTCCCTATCTAATGAAATTATATTTATGAAGCAAAACCTTTCAGCACAAGCGACACAATGATCAGGCACTCAAGAAAAACAGTGGAAGAGGGCCAAGGGATGACCCCCAGCCCTCTTCCGAGAAAAGCGTATAGTTTGCTTGTGTCACAGAGATTAGCCGTTGTGGTTGCTATTGTTGCAACCGGAAGCCAGGACATTGATTGAGTAGGCACAAACGTTGACATTAACTACGCTACCAATCAAGCCGCCATTATTGTTGTAGATGTACGAGACATGTACGTTGTTTTCCTGGATGGTATTCTCGTCACCATCGTGGCCACCACGATGCCAGGCATGATGACAACCGCCACTGACAAGCTCCAGGGACTCATCGCTCAGTTCCACAACGCCAGCAGGATTCTCAGCGAGTGTCTCCTGGCCCAGGCTCTGACGGTACTCCTCATCTTTCCAAGCGCGAACGATATCATACTGCATATTCATTATTTCCTTTACTGCTGCAATTTAATCTTATAATTGCCCACTCGGATGAAAGATACATTTGCTTTTCGCATTGGACAACTCCGCACTTTCATTGTGAAAAACAGGCAATTGCCTTTCGGAATTGTTTCATTTCTTTTTTCCCTTCGAGCAATCTATTACCATCATACGATCGACACAAAATGATATTCGGATAAATGACAGGTATACATGTATATCACATGAGCCTATCTAAATAAGCTCCTAAAGCTAAGGGAAGCCTATTTTTGGGAATTAAAAAAAGCGCAAATCCTGGGTATATATCCTGAGTGAAGAATGCAATTCGGGGTTATCTTCCCAGCGAAATCACTAAAATCAGGGCAATCATCCTCATTAGTTCCAACATTTGGTCCTGAAAAGAAGGATAGGAGAGCCGCTATCATGTGCTAATTAAAAAGGCTTGACGGATACCAGATGGTGTCCGTCAAGCCTTGCTATTATGTACACTTGAGCTGAAACTTTAGTTGTTCTGGATAGGTGGGTCCAACAGCAGTACTGAGGGCATCATATTGGGGAAAGCAAGGCGCAGCCAGGTATATCCCGCACCGGTAATACCCAACATCAAGCCTGTGGTCTCCATACCCATCGGGGCACCACTTACCCAGCCCTGGCGCTCGATATTCTCCAGCAGAATCGGAGCGGCATGCTCAACATTTTCCTGATATTGTGGATCGTCGAGCACAAGCGCGGCAGTAAGCAACGTATCCAGGCTCGCCATGTCGCCATGACAGAGCGAATGACTATTACCAAAGCCACGCCTCATTGTCGCTTGCAATCCGGCCTCAATCTCAGCACGGATGGCTTCGTCATCAATGTAACGCAGGCATCCCAGGCGGGCCAGGGCAATGCCAGCTCCCCCATGACACCAGGCCGCCATGATGTATTTCTTCTGCTCGTCCTTTTCTGTTCCATCGGCTTCCGCGCGCAGATCGGGCCAGTTGTTATGCTGCGGCGAGAAGATATGTCGCTCAAACGCGAAAGCCTGTAACGCAGCCTCACGAAAGCGTTCATCACCACTAATATCGGCGAGGCGGAGCAGATTGAGGGCGATACCGGCATTGCCATGACCTAAACCGGCGAGCGGTGCATCCTCCGTCTTGGTAATCCAACCAATACCCACTTCTAACTGAACTTTCTTCTCCAGCAGGCGTTCGCCACACGCGATAGCAGCGTCCAGAGTTGTCTCAGAGGGATGAACATGGTAGAGGCTCAAGAAAGCCGCAATAGCGCTTGCTGAACCCGCGACCACATCAAGCATTTCATCTGTGGGCACCTGCCCAACAATGGCGCGCACACACTCTTCGGCTTCCGAGAAGAGCGCGGGCTCATTCCACAGCGTACCCAGATGTGAGAGGAGGTAGACATACGATGCTATGCCGTTGTACACGCCAACATTAAAGGCACCCACCACTTTCCTGTGGAACTCTACCTGGCCACGGAGCATCTTGAGTGCCCGCCTGGCAATGGTACTATATTTCTCTTTCCCTGCGAGCGCGCCCAGGTATGCCAGGAAAAAGATGATGCCAGCATTGCCAGCATACAAATCGGCGCCGGCAGGCCCTAACCCCCATGCCTCCTGGTCAAAAATCGATACACCCATCCAGTCAATGAATTCGCCATTCTCTAGCATCAGTTCGTGCAGGCGCTCTCCCACTGCCAGGGCCGCATCCAGGGCACGCTCGTGTGAGAACGGCCTCGGCGTAGGATCTAGCTGTAATGAAGGGTAGAGATTTCTATTGGACCCATTCACCAGGTAGATAAACGACGAGCGGATCAGCCAGCTTTGCAGCGCCAGGTCCCGTTCATTCAGGCGTAATATCTCACGCTGCACCATGTCTAACCCAGACTCAACGAAGAACTTAGGAATACGCTCGCCACGGTAACTCATAAGATCGCGCGAGGAGGCACGAGAATAGAAGAAAGGAATATCCCCGGCCCACATATCAGCGGTCTCGGCATCGATCACGTGTAAGAGCGGAGGAATGATGTCAACAGTAAACCATAAACGATCAAATAACCGGTCACGATCCAGGGCATCGCGCAGCACATTAGGATGGTGGCTGTGCTCCAGCAAGGTGTAGTAGAATTGCGTGTGGCGGACCAGGCAGCGCACTTCGTCCTGCGCGAAGAGCGGTATCATTCTCGTCACAAGCTCCTCGCGATGAGCGAGGAGCAGGCGATACACGCTGGTAAAACCTGTCACCAGGCACTCAGAATAATCGAAGGGATCAACAAACTGTCCTTGTAGCGTCGGCAGGTTCTGACCAAGCGCCATCTCAACCCGCTCGCGCTTAATGCTCATTTCGTCAGTTCCCATTCCCTGGAGGGTTGACACAGGAACTGCCGAGAGCTGGCCAGGTCGACCACCGACGCCACTAATATCAACGCCGTCCTGATTCTCGTCCGACCAGATACGACTAGGTAGCAGCCCTATATTTAAGACAGTGCGCGGCGGCCCATCCACTACGTGGGCTTCCTGATTATCTTCAGATGCCTCTTCCGGGTCCCCCGCCAGGGGCAGGAATAACACCTCTAGATCGATCAAGAAGGGATGCTCGCCGCAAGCGATCAGGTTCTCGGCGTGGAAATCCGCGGCCTGCAAGGCATAAAGCAGCGCTAGAAAGCCCCCTTGTCGCTGATAAAAGCGCTCAAGCTCATCCTTAGATTGGCAAGTGGTGCTGGGAAGAAACTCTACCCATCCATACTGCTCCCGGCTGAGCAGCGTAAAGGGGCGAAAAGCGGGTTGAAAACCGTGTTCGTTCAGCCATAGCAGCAATTTTTGAAAATGGATATCTGTAGACAGTGGGCGTGGCTTATAGACGAGGCGAAAGCCAGAACTCCAACGCAAAACAGATACACTCTGTCCGCCTCGATGCGTATCGCCCTGTCCACCCTGTATCTCAATCAGCATGCCCGGGTCCTGATCGGGACAGAAGGTCGCGCGTATCTCCTTCCAATCACGGCAGAGCCGTCTCAGGATTTCCAGGTGGACCTCCAGCCAGCTTTCAATGCCCTCAATAAGCAGACGAGCAAGCACTACGTACTCTTCCAGGAAGGCCAGCATGTTTTGTTTCGAACTGAGTTGTTGCAGAAAATTTTGAAAGCGTTCTTCTGGAGTCTCGCCTTGCAACCGTCCTTCCACACGCGCGACGTTTAGCTCAAGCACAAAAGTCTTGGCTGACTTGTTCAAGAGGAAGTCAGGCAAGAGGGCGAAGAGCTTCGTGACGACCTGCTCCCGCTCAAAGGGCAGAGCCGTAAATTCTTCCGCAATACGATCCACGCCATCCTTCAGGCGCCGGTAGGCATATATTAATAGGGGTTGAAGTGTGGTAATAAACGAATGAGAGATGGCCTGATTCTGCTCTATGAGCTTGAGCGCCTCCTCCTCTGGTGCCTGCTCGTCTTGAAAGATAGAAAGCAGGGTGCGTAGCCATTCAGGTACAGTAGTGACGCACTCTTTGAGGAATTCAGGGGGCACACTCAGCAATTGCAGGAACTCTTCCTCCGTTACGCCAATCTTTGCCAGGCGCTGCGCAAAATAGTGCTCATCTTTAAATGGGCGCTGCTCCTTCCAGCGCGTCAATCGCCGTTTCGCAGTTGCGCTCGCTTCCTGCGATGGCTTAGGGAAAGGTTTGTCAGCGCGGGCAAGCAGAGCGGCCCGCTCCGCGAGTGTTAGGGCACGGTACCAGTTCGCGCTCACATGTGTATATGACTGCTGCTCAAGCGTAGAAGCGCTTGTAGATGAGGTAATCTCTTTCATGCTCATAGATATGCTTTCCTCAAAACACTAATGCTTCTTATCCGAAACCCTGAGCACGCGGCCGCTGTGCCCCCGAATGGGGGTGCCACCGCTTGCCCCCGAATGTAGGTTAGGCGGTTGAGTTTCGGAATAAGATCTGAGAGTTAGCAATGAGAGAGGAAAAATAATATGATGTATCCTTCCACAACGATGCACCAGAAGGGAGAGTATTTTAAATTTACTTCATCAATGCATCTAAACTAGGTAGAGACTTTTGTTAACTTTCCACATATTATTTTCCTCAAAATCCTCTATTAACATTATATTAATCAGGCAAAAGTCCAGCTTATAATGTAATACAAGCAGGCAATTATACTATCGTGAAATAAAAAAGAGGGCCGGGGCATCAGCCCCGCCTCTCTTCCCTGTTGCATCAGATATGCGTCAATAGATGTGTGTTCTTTATTTGTTGCCCCGAAGATACACACGTTGTTACCGAGGCCGCCCGAAATGCTGCATCCGAAATCGAAAGTAAAGTTTCTACGATCCCGAGTGGTGTGATCTCCAAAGAGAGCTATGGTGAGATCACCAAGGAGGCCGTTTCTGTTACGGTCATTCTCACCAAGGTCCACGTTGGTTGTGGGGCGAATTGAGAAGTTGTTGCAGTAGTAGGAGTTATTTTTAACGCCAAAAGCGCTAACATCGGACTTCGCCACACCGCCGCCAGCACCTACACCTGTGCCTGTAATCTGCTCCAGTTCGGCCTCGCTCAGCTCGGCCTCGCCCGCTGGATTCTCAATTAACTGTGCCCACTGCTCCCGGCTCAGGCTCTGGCGATACTCCTCGTCTTTCCACGCGCGTGTCATATCAAACTGCATAATTCTATATTCCTTTCTCGGTTTCAACCTGATTGTCGTAATACCCATCAGCGCCCGCAGAGTCTTTTCCCTTGAAGGGGTTTCCTCTGCCTCACCTCTTTCACTTCTTTGGAAGTTGTAGCTACGCCCACAACTCTGATTCATTTGCATCTCTTACGGGACACCTGTTACCAGTATATCTAAAAAGTAAAACTAAATGTATTATGTGGATTATAATATTTTCAGCATATTTGTAATCAATATGTACAACTCGCCACTGCCTAGAAGGCAGGAGAGCCACTGCTCATGCCCTGGCTCTCCTACCTTCTATAGCGAATGCCTCCAGCTCTTTCTTTATTTTCCACCGAAGATGCAGGTGCCACCGAAACCACCTGAGACGCTGCATGAAAAGTTAAACCTGCCACCGCCAAAGATGCCTCCGTCAAAGGTGTCTCCACCAAAGGCACCTCCATCAAAACCTAGATTGGTTGTGCTACCAACTGAGAAGTTGCCACAATAGTAGGAGTTGCCGACAATGCCGCCAGCAAAGCCATAGCCTCCACCATAACCACCGCCATAGCCTCCACTCGTGCCGTTAATAAGCGCCAGCTCAGCCTCGCTCAGTTCAACCTCGCCAACCGGGCTTTCAGGCAACTGAGACTGCTCGCTCTGGCTCAGTTGCTCACGATACTCCTCATTTTTCCACGCGTATACCATGTTATACTTCATTATTATGTGTTCCTTCCTCTGTTTTATACTGAATATTTTGGTATCCCTCAGTGAAAACAGAGTTCGTTCCTTTGCAGAATACCACCCCACTTCACCTCTTCTTAATAACGATGAAAGACAAAATACTCGCAGCCTTCTGTCCCTCACTCCTCAAGTGGTCTACCTGCTTTAGTATACGCAATATATAAATAGCCATTAAAGCATATATAATACGCTATGACAATTACTTAGGGCTTTTCTCTATAGCTTCTGAAGACGATCTTTTTCAAACGGCAAGAGGGTCAGGGCATACGCCCTGACCCTCTTGCCGTTGCGCTGCTAAAGCCGCGCAAATAGAGTACTTTAGTTTCCGCCGAAGATACAAGTGCCGCCGCCGATGCCACCAGAGATGCTGCAACCAAAATCGAAGCGATTATTGCGGGTATTGCGCCTATTGTTCCTCACGAGGTCAATGTCAGCAAAACTCGCTTTCACGTCATTGTCGTTATCCTCATTACGGCGACCGTCGAGGTTCAGGTTGGTGCGGGGGCGAATGGAGAAGTTGCCACAGTAGTAGGAGTTGCCGACAATGCCGCCAGCAGATTTATAGCCCTCAGACACACCACCGCCAAAACCGATACCACCACCGCCAGCACCTGTGCCTGTGATCTGCTCTAGCTCGGCCTCGCTCAGCTCGGCTACCGGGCTTTCAATCGCCTCCTCCAGGCTCTCGCGATACTCTTCGTCCTTCCACGCGCGGGTCTTATCATACTGCATTTGTGTATGTTCCTTTCTTGGTTTCAACCTGATTATTACGGCACCCCGCGAGAGAACCTGGAGCTCGTCTCCTTGAAGCGCGCTCCTCCCCTTCTCTTCTTCCCGGTGCAAGATGAGGCTTTTCCACCTGCTTCCACCTTCCACCTGTCAAGCGGGCCACCTGTTGCTATTATACTTAAGATGTAAAACGATATTTAGTATACATGACCATATGCCCCTCTTTCCCTGCCCTTTGCACTCGCCCACCCATCCCACTCGCCCGACTCCACGTGCAAGAGGGTCAGGGCATATGCCCTGACCCTCTTGCGCATGCTTCTGTCTAAAATAGCGCTACTGGTGTAGCCCTAGTTTCCACCGAAGATGCAGTTTCCACCGAAGCCACTTGAGATGCTGCAACCAAAATCGAAGCGATTGGTGCGGGTATCGCGCCTGTTGGTGCTCGTGAGGTCAACGTCAGCGAGGGGTCCTGCAAAGATGCCCTGATTCCCATCACGGCGCCGCTGCTCGCCAAGATTCAGGTTGGTGCGAGGTCGATACGAGAAGTTGCCGCAGAAGTAGGAGTTGCCGACAATGCCGCCAGCAGACTTATAGCCCTCAGACACACCGCCACCGTAGCCGATACCACCGTAGCCGATACCACCGTAGCCGCCATCACCCGTTCCGGTGATCTGCTCCAGTTCGGCCTCGCTCAGCTCGGCTACCGGGCTTTCAATCGCCTCCTCCAGGCTCTCGCGATACTCTTCGTCTTTCCACGCGCGGGTCTTATCATACTGCATTTGTGTATGTTCCTTTCTTGGTTTCAACCTGATTATCACGGCACCCCGCGAGAGAACCTGGAGCTCGTCTCCTTGAAGCACGCTCCTCCCCTTCTCTTCTTCCCGGCGCAAGATGAGGCTTTTCCACCTGCTTCCACCTTCCACCTGTCAAGCGGGGCACCTGTTGCTATTATACTTAAGATGTAAAACGATATTTAGTATACATGACCATATGCCCCTCTTTCCCTGCCCTTTGCACTCGCCCACCCATCCCACTCGCCCGACTCCACGTGCAAGAGGGTCAGGGCATATGCCCTGACCCTCTTGCGCTTGCTTCTGTCTAAAATAGCGCTACTGGTGTAGCCCTAGTTTCCACCGAAGATACAAGTGCCGCCGCCGATGCCACCAGAGATGCTGCAACCAAAATCGAAGCGGTTGTTGCGATTGTTGCGCCTGTTGTTGTTTACGAGGTCAACGTCAGCGAAACTCGCTTTCACGTCGTTATCCTGATCCTCATTACGGCGATTGCCGAGGTTCACGTTGGTGCGGGGTCGATACGAGAAGTTGCCGCAGAAGTAGGAGTTGCCAACGACGCCGAAAGCACTGGTGCCGTACTTCTCCACACCACCGCCAACGCCGATACCACCAGCGCCACCACCGTAGCCGCCGGTACCGGTAATCTGCTCCAGTTCGGCCTCGCTCAGCTCGGCTACCGGGCTTTCAATCGCCTCCTCCAGGCTCTCGCGATACTCTTCGTCTTTCCACGCGCGGGTCTTATCATACTGCATTTGTGTATGTTCCTTTCTTGGTTTCAACCTGATTATCACGGCACCCCATGAGAGAATCTGGAGCTCGTCTCCTTGAAGCACGCTCCTCCCCTTCTCTTCTTCCCGGCGCAAGATGAGGCTTTTCCACCTGCTTCCACCTTCCACCTGTCAAGCGGGGCACCTGTTGCTATTATACTTAAGATGTAAAACGATATTTAGTATACATGACCATATGCCCCTCTTTCCCTGCCCTTTGCACTCGCCCACCCATCCCACTCGCCCAACTCCAAGCGCAAGAGGGTCAGGGCATATGCCCTGACCCTCTTGCGCTTGCTTCTGTCTAAAATAGCGCTACTGGTGTAGCCCTAGTTTCCACCGAAGATGCAGTTTCCACCGAAGCCACTTGAGATGCTGCAACCAAAATCGAAGCGATTGTTGCGATTGTTGCGCCTGTTGTTGTTTACGAGGTCAACGGAAGCAAAACTCGCTTTCACGTCGTTATCCTGATCCTCATTACGGCGATTGTCGAGGTTCAGATTGGTACGGGGGCGAATGGAGAAGTTGCCACAGTAGTAGGAGTTGCCTTTGACGCCGAAAGCGCTAACGCCGTACTTCTCCACACCACCACCAACGCCGATGCCACCGCCACCGTAGCCGCCGGTGCCGGTAATCTGCTCCAGTTCGGCCTCGCTCAGCTCGGCTACCGGGCTTTCAATCGCCTCCTCCAGGCTCTCGCGATACTCTTCGTCTTTCCACGCGCGGGTCTCATTGTACTGCATTCGTGTATGTTCCTTTCTTGGTTTCAACCTGATTATCACGGCACCCCCATGAGAGAATCTGGAGCTCGTCTCCTTGAAGCACGCTCCTCCCCTTCTCTTCTTCCCGGCGTAAGATGAGGCTTTTCCACCTGCTTCCACCTTCCACCTGTCAAGCGGGCCACCTATTGCTATTATACTTAATATACAAAGTAGCATTTATTATAAATTAAAAGCCATATTTTTCCCCATTATTTTGATTCCATTCTTTCATGCAAGATAACTATCCGTGTCTTCACGTGTGGAGAACCTCTACACACTCTTTCCACAAGCGAAACAGGGTGGGATAGGAGCAGTTTTGCGGAGCGTGACGATATGGGCTTTAGTCCGCCGCAAGCCACGCCGTTTCAACGACAGTGGTGAGGCGTTTGTGGCTTTAGCCTCCCACTGCTGACAACAGCAGTTCTCGAAAGAGAAAGGTGTTCACTCTCTCCAAGCTGTCAAAAGCTTCGCAGGGCTACACAACGGCAAAGCAAGGCATGAGAGCTTGAACGGGCAGGGCACCGCCCTTCAAGATATCTGATGTATAGATCAGAGCTTGAGCGTATTCCTCTCCCACTAGGGGGTTGAACGAGTTGTAGCCACGCTACATCGACTCACAGCACCGACTACGAAGGAGTGCACGAAGAAGCTGTACGGTTTCAACCATTGGCGGAATGTCACAAACAACATGGTATCTGCATAATGCCCGATCATATCGGCTTCTCGCAGCACGCGTTTCCACGTATAAGAGGGTCAGGGCATATGCCCTGACCCTCTTATACGTGCTTCTGTCTAAAATAGCGCTACTGGTGTGCTCTACTTTCCACCGAAGAGACAGAATCCAGCGAAGCCACCCGAGACACTACAACCAAAATCGAAGCGGTTGTTGCGCCTATTGCGTATGTTGGTGTCCTGGAGGTCAACAGAAGCAAAACTCGCTTTCACGTCGTTATCCTGATCCTCATCATTACGGCGATTGTCGAGGTTCAGATTGGTACGGGGGCGAATGGAGAAGTTGCCACAGTAGTAGGAGTTGCCTTTGACGCCGAAAGCGCTAACGCCGTACTTCTCCACACCACCACCAACGCCGATGCCACCGCCACCGTAGCCGCCGGTGCCGGTAATCTGCTCCAGTTCGGCCTCGCTCAGCTCGGCTACCGGGCTTTCAATCGCCTCCTCCAGGCTCTCGCGATACTCTTCGTCTTTCCACGCGCGGGTCTCATTGTACTGCATTCGTGTATGTTCCTTTCTTGGTTTCAACCTGATGATTATTACGGCACCCCTGCGGCCAAAGCAGAGCTAATCCTCTTGAAGGACTCCACTCTACTTCACCTCTTTTAACTTTGTGAAAAGACAAGAATGCATTCCTCGCTATTCGTTGTCCTTCACTCTGCCAGTGGATTACCTATCTTTATTATATTTATCATGCAAAACGATATTTACTATAAATTAAAATACACTTCCTCTTTATATTCAGCCTATGCATATCTTAGAATGCTCTGTACAAAACAACTGACAGGAGGGCCTGAGCGTTTGCTCAGGCCCTCCTGTCAGTTGTTTTGTACAATCAGCCAAAAATCCTACGTGCAAGTGTAGAGAGGAGGTGTGGTGGGTGCTGGCGGCCGCGGCCGCCAGCACCCACCACACCTCCTCTTATGCAAAATCAGAAGTAGCCTAAAAAATGTCCCATCCTTAAACATAGAAGAGATCCTGCACACAATTAGCCTTTTATCGTGAGTGCCGTCATCGGTCGTGTATCCTCGCGTTCAATCTGATAGAGAATCAGGCCAGCATAGAAGCCCCCACGTTGTACAAGCTGGTCATGTGTCCCCTGCTCGACAATAGTACCGTTATCTAAGACCAGGATTAAGTCAGCGGTACAGATCGTACTCAGGCGATGGGCAATGATGATCTGCGTACATGAGAGGGAATGCATGTTGTTGGCGACACGCTGCTCTGTCGCGATATCGAGCGCACTGGTAGCTTCATCAAAGAGCAGAATAGAGGGTCTGTGAGCGATGGCGCGGGCGATAGACAGGCGCTGACGTTGCCCCCCCGATAAAGCACTCCCACCTTCGCCAACATGCGTTTCATACCCCATAGGCATTTTCACGATATCATCGTGCAGAGCGGCTAAACGCGCGGCCCTAGTCACCTCATCCATCGTCAAGTTCGGATTATTCAGGCGAATATTATGCGCAATCGTCCCGCTAAAGAGGGCTGATTCCTGCAACACTACGCCAAACTGGCGGCGCACCTCTTGATAATTCAGATATTGTAGAGGCATGCCGTCATAGATGATCATTCCGTCGGTTGGCAAGTTTAGCCCCAGAATCAACTTGCCCAGCGTGCTTTTTCCACTTCCCGTACGACCCACAATAGCAACTTTCTGACCAGGCCTGATACTCAGTTTGATATTGCGCAAAACTTCAGGCGCGCCTTCTGCATAACGAAAACTCACATTCTCTAAGTGAATTTGCCCCGTCAGTCTAGGAGGCATCCCAACCACATGCTTGTTTTGCTCAGGGGGAGTAGAAATGATATCTGAGAGGCGGTCAAAATTCGCCTGAATACTCTGTAACTGCTGCGCGCTGCCCACAAGTGAGATCAGAGGAGCCAGGAAAGCTCCTACAAGTGTATTGAGAGCGAGCATCGTGCCTAGAGACATTGAGCCATTAAGCACCTGCATGGTTCCTACCCAGAGCAGAGCCAGTGACGAGAGCGATTGCAAGACGGTTTTGACAGTTCCAAAGACTGCCGAAAAGTAGCTGCTGCGCGTCGAAATGTTCAGTTGATCAAAGAATAGGTTGGTCAAACGATCCACTGCTCTATCTTCTGCGCCAGCGGCCTTGAGAGTAGCGATACCACTTACGGCTTCAGTCAAGTAACCTTGTGAACGCCCCTGTGTTGTAAGCATCTGCCTGGACATATTACGCATCACAGGATAGGTCCCGATTACAAAGGCAATTTCGATGCCACCGATAAGCAGGGCCAAACCGAGAAACACGGGTGATTGCCAGAGGAGGATAAAGAGATACGTAATCACCATTCCCCCATCTAAAAGAGTAGAAATGAGTTGACTACTGAGCATCTCGCGGATAACGCTGTTAGCGCCTAATCGGCTCAAAAGATCACCGGTTGAGCGCTGCTGAAAGAAGCTATACGGTAGCGTCAAGAGATGCTCAAAGAGTCCCAGCATCATATGCGTATCCAGACGCGCCCTCAAGTATACAAGCAACCACTCACGCAAGAGCGAGATCAAGATCTGAGACAAAACGAGCAAAAACATGCCGACCGCGAGGATCTCCATCAGGCTTGCTAATTTAAAAGGGATGATTTGATCCATGATGATCTTGGTAAGGACCGGCTGAATCAGCCCCATAGCCTGTAAGAAGAGCGAGGCCAGAAGGATCTGAAAGAGAATGCCTGGAATCTGCTTGATAAAAACCGTAAGGTATTGAACCAGGGTTAAGGGGGGAGCCTGACCCTGGCGATCAAAGCTTGCTTTAGGCTCAAGCATAATAACGACGCCAGTAAAACCTTTATCGAACTCCTCAATACTGAGGCGCAAACGACCATGAGCGGGATCCACGACCTCGACATACTTCTTTGTCCAGCGCTCTACAATCAGAAAATGATTGAACTCCCAATGTACGATAGCGGGCAAGTTCACCGCACGCAAATCACTCTTCTGCAAGGAAACAGCGCGTACCCTCAAGTCATAATGACGGGCGGCCTTAACGATTGTCAGGGCCGAGAGGCCATCACGCCCAACCCCCATACGGGAACGCAGTTCTGTCAGCGTTGTTTTGCGCCCGTAGTAGCTAAGAATCATTGCCAGGCAGGTTAAACCACATTCAACTTCGCTTACCTGCAATATCGGAGCAATGCGAGGCTTGAACAAGCGAGGGAAAGTCAAGCCTGAAGAGCGTTTCTCGACAGGCTTTTCCTTTCCTTTATCCCCTGGTTCCTTTGGCAATTTCATCGTTTCGTCTTGTGCTTTGAGTTCTTTGACCATATTCTTAACCCGACTTTCCAGCTAGCCACTCTAACCCAGGAAAGAACGCAAGCATCCGCTGTGATCCTGTCTGCACGTTGGCGAGAACAATTGCTCCGGCATATCTTTCGGTTGGTAGTGCCTGTGCCTGAATCAGTATGGCAATTGAGGGTTGCCTGACCAGTAGACTACAGCCAGCCATCAGCTCATATTGCTGACATAATGTAGCGGGGCTCTGAGCCTTTAGATTCACCTGCGCGATTGTGCCTGTTATTTGCTGGCTACTAGCCCCTCCTACACTCAGCGAGACAGTTTGTCCCACACGCGGCTGCAACGCCGGCGACCAGGGTACAAAAACCACAACATTGCTTTGATCTGACTTTACTTGCTTAAGAACAATGCCCGCCCCAGCATTATATAAAGGGATCTCCTGGTACCAGGACACGGTACACGTCACTACCACTATGGCCAATAAGAGCCACATCACAAGCGCCAGCGGAGTATTGATAAATTGCGGTACGGTATCTTTCTCCTGGCCTTGTAAGTAGTGTTGAAGTGCGTTTTTACGGAAGACAGGATGGTTAGGATTCAACATAGGTATTTTAATCTTCTATGCTACTACTACAAAATTAAATCTACTAAATGCATTATAATAACTTTCCCAAATTACTTTGTAGTGATCAACTTGGAAAGTGGGAGAGGTATTTCTCACGAAAGCAATCAAATTCCCAGCATA
Organism: Ktedonobacter robiniae; assembly: GCF_016587375.1. Taxonomy (GTDB): domain Bacteria; phylum Chloroflexota; class Ktedonobacteria; order Ktedonobacterales; family Ktedonobacteraceae; genus Ktedonobacter; species Ktedonobacter robiniae. The sequence goes on along the minus strand of NZ_BNJG01000001.1, from coordinate 3,914,159 downwards.
CAAAATTTCTTCCAACCAAACAAAGCTCACGAGTAAATATATATAACCAATATTCCACTAATTATTAAAAATTTAATATTAGAGCAAACAAATACGCAAATCGTTTTTACTATTATTTTGCTATTGAACAAAAAATACGAATTATTTACAATACAAGCGTATCTGAAGTGCATAACGGTCTCTTACGTGAGAGAAACCAGAGGCACAATGTAGCTTCTCTTCAATGAAGCTACTTGCTTCTTCTCCGAAAACCCTGAGCGCGAAGTGCTAGACACGTAGTGGCGTGGGGTTCGGAATAAGATCTTAAAAGGTACATCCTAGAAGAAGATTTTGGCATACCCAAACAATCTACTTTCATTGTGAAAGGGTCATAAAGACATTGATGAGCAACATATCTACTCTCTCCGAAGCAACTACTAGCTACAATTATCGGCTAGCAGATGTGGCCTTCTATCCAATCGGCAATCAGCGCGTGCTCGCCCATGTTAGAGATACCGATACCACACGTATCCTACATGTAGGTCTTGCAGAAATGCTTACCCAGTGTCAGAAGTTTAAAACTCTTGACGAACACCTCCACGCTTTTAATCAGGAGCGGCAGCTCGGCGATACCACCCTTCAAACGTTGCGCAGCAACCTCCAGCAGTTCGCACGGGATGGTTACCTCGTTTCGCAAAACGATCTTCGCCATCTCTTCCAAAGATCAGAGAAGCAATTTTCGCCTTCGCCTATAACTTCCATCGGCTTTCCAACATGCGATCGGGTAGAAGCATTGCAGCGGGGCATGATCAGTTATTTAGAGCACTGCATCCGCTTTGACCGCACCCCCGAGTTTGTTGTGGCAGATGACTCTAGATCTTCCGCTACGCGTGAATCTTACCGCCAAATGTTACGCAGCTTAAAGGCTTGCTATGGCATGAATATTACCTACGCCGGTCTTGAAGAAAAGTCAGCCTTTATCAAGCGGCTCAGCAATAAAGGGAGCATACCAGAAGAGGTCGTTTCCTGGGCTTGTCTTGGTGACAAGCGATATGGTGTAGTTACTATAGGAGCCAACCGCAACGCACTATTACTTCATACTGTAGGGGAACGCACCTTCAGTTCCGATGATGATATTATCTGCCATGTCGCCGCCTCTCCCGAAATGGAAGAGGGGTTGGCAATAAGTTCCAAAGGGAGTCCCCTCGCGATCCGTTTTTATCCCGATCGGGAAAGCGCCCTCTCGTCTGTCCAGTTCTCAGAGCAAGACATTCTCGCACTACATGAACAGTGGCTCGGGCAAGATCCCAAAGAAGGTGGAGCCCGCTACGCTGGTGATAGTCAAATCTCAACCGAGAAAGCTGACCCTGCTTGCTTGCAAAAATTAGCCACCCAATCAGGCAAGGTTATCCTGACGGTGAATGGTAGCGTAGGTGATTGCGGCTGGTCTGCCGAAGACGAGCTTTTTTTTCTAACCCTAAGAGGTAAAAACTTTGAGCGGATAACAAGCTCCGAGCAGGCTTATCGCTCAGCGCTTACAAGCCGCGAAGTAGTACAAGTGGTAAGCCAGACGACCATCACAGAGCAAGCGAAGCCTTTCTTCGGTATGTGTATAGGGCTGGACAACCGCGAACTGCTACCTCCGTTCCCTCCCGTTGGACGTGGGGAAGACGCCATATTCGGAGAAATGCTCACGCTATGCTTTCTCAACACCTACACCGTACACCTCCCCTGGACTCTCGTTCACTCCCCCCTCCAAGTTCGGTCATACACACCATCACCTATACTCCATACGGGTTTTCCCGGCTGGATATTAGCCTGTATTGGACTCTTTGAGCCTAAATTTGTCAGCAGCCCGGCTGATCGCCTATACAAATTGGGGCAATTTGTCGAAGAAATCGGTTGCCTGCCCAAGGCTTCTTTTACCGAATTTGCGCACCAGCTCCTGTGGGAGGGTAGAGGGGTATTTGTTGCAAGGTTAGAAGAACGATTGAGCGGGGATCAAGAAAACCTCCCTGCTTTTTGGCGACGTGATGTAGAAAAGTTCTTCAAAAAGATGCACCAAAGTGCGCTATTGCCGATAGAGCAGCTTTTTCAAGTAAATCCAGATTTGATCCAACATGCTTCAGTGCAGTTTGGGCAGCTTCTCAAGTGGTGGCCTCAAATTGTCGAAGCCGCCAGGCAACTCCGTGCCGAGGGCTTTCGCCTGGCGCAACCTATCTAGGGAGATATAGCTCTATTTTGACAGGCTAACCAGGCGAGAAAGCCTCGATCATGCAAGGCATAGTTGAAAAGTGGACAAACATGAGTTATCCCAAACATTACAAAGTAAAAGGATGAGATAGCAAAAAGAACCCTTCTGACTTGGACTTGAGTTGGAAACGAAACAAGTCAGTACCAGGAGGGTTCTCTCATGCACTCTCAGTATTCCATAGAGAGCGAGGGATTGCAAGTTCCTGCATCCGTTGCTCAAGACCTGAGTCATCAATTGACGAGCTTTGTCATGCCTCTGTTGAAGGTCCTCGATGCCCTCCTTAATCTTCGGTTGGTGCAAACCTTTCTTGCCACGCTGAATGCCCTTCTCGAATTTCGCCACCGCAATAATGGGTTACTCTTAAGTGGATTAGGAGCCTATCTGGCCTCTCCAGATCATGCCCCGGCAGGCGCGAAACGCCTCTCGAATCTGCTGCATTCGAGCAAATCGGCTTCACACGTTCTTGAAGAGTTTCTCTGGTAACAAGCCAATGAGCAGCTGGCGAGCGTAGAGCAAGCAGGAGAAGATGGCCTGCTTACGTAGAATGAAAGCGTGATTGAGAAGCCAGAAAGCATCGCATTAGAAGGACGGCGTACCGTTCGTTCCAGCAAAGCCCGCAGGTTGAAGCGGATCAAGCCCGGCTACTACACTCCTCCCGGCGATCCTTCCATTTTCGTGCCAGGCATGAACTGGCTCACCGCGCTTTTGCTTGGTCAGCAAGGGCCTCCCTTGGTGGCGGTCACGCGCTGGTGGACAATCCGAGGAGTCTTTGCTCAATCGGGCCAGGAATTGGAAAGGAGCCTCCTGGAGAAAGGCTCATCCGCACTTTTGATGATGAGAGAGAATATCTGAACGGCAAAGCGTATTAACGCATACCACTTGAACCTCACTGTGGCTGACCTCTGCTTCGTTGAGCGCAGCTTTTCGGGGTTCGTTTGTCCGGTTGCTCATGCTTTCCAGTCTCATCATTAAAAGTGCGTTTGATCCGGAATTTGAAATCTGAGCTGGAGTGGCTTTTGGGGAGCAGTCAAGAGAGATACTTCAACTATGAGGATATGTGGAAAAGTCCTTTCAACATTGAGCAAGAGCCTTCTCTACACGCTCAGCTAGAGCCTCTGGCCAAACATAGCCATGCCGCGCGGCAACGTTGCGACATACCTCAGTGGCTAACGTAGCTGTATTCTTGATCGCATCTGTCATGCCCTTTGGAGATGCAGTATCAGGAAGGCAGGTATTAAGCCGTGTCATGATCTCAGGCGAGAGGGCTTGTTCAAGGCCCTTGAGTCTCGGATTTACAAACCAGCGGGAGATGGCGCCTTCGTGCAGTCTGATGAGATAGATGAGCCGGGGAACAACTGCGTTATGAAAAAAATAGCTGGTGTACCAATGATCACCACGCTGCAATTTGCAAACGCTTTCGAGTAGAAAATACCAGAAGTAGCGCGCGGTCAGCTCAAAAGTCTCTTGTAGATCCGACGGATGCAGATCGGAGTTGGGTAATTGGCGCATACAGGAAGTCAGTTCCCCATTCGTCGCATCATACAAGACGTTGACTTTATCTGCTTTGGGTTCCTGCGGCCAGTGCAGGGCAGTGCTCATTTCGCCCAGGTAATAGTATACTATATCGACCCGCAAGGGCAGTTGCTCCGTATCGAAGACCGCACGTGTGAACGATCGTACCGAGTTTACATTGTTTATGAGAAGGAGTGGCTCTCCCAACTGGGCAAGCCACTCCGACAGTGCCAATACAAAGGCCTCGAACTGTGTGTCATGGAGAAAAACGGCTACATCAATATCAGACCATTGATCGAGTGCGAGCCCCCCATTGGAACCATAGTCAACCAGTCCCGCAATGCGATGGTCGCGTCGCCCTACCTCTACAATCCGCCTGATCATCTCCTCGCGTGTCAATACTTCTGCCATGTGAGTTCTCCATTCTCTTTTTCCTGATTTGTTTCCTAGATGCACCGCTGCTTCAGCAATCAATTGAACAGATGTGTCCCTTGCGAATGGTGCTGTGAGCGGCCAACCTCGCTCCACAATCGAAGATGGGCTAAATACAGTGTACTCTTTTCGTGCTGTTTTCAAAATTCCCCACAAAGGATAAGTACTATTGATCTCAACATAGCGAACTGACCTTGACTCAGTTTTGTAGAGTCTCTACCAATTGGGGGTTCCGACATATTTTCCCCTCTAGATTCCGCTAAGGGCAGGTACATCTGGTAATGATCTCAACGCGTATTCCGCTGAGCTTGAGGTTCAGGTGCTCCAGCCCTGGTCTTTTTGATAGACCAATACAAGGTCGTACGAGAGATTCTAAGTGTCGCACACATTTCTAGAACAGAATGACTCTGATCATCGAACATCCGCCGAGCCAGAGCAATCTTCCCGTTCGTCGCTGCCGCTTTCTTGGTCGCCCTTGCCGGAATTTTGAAGGGGTTTTAAGTCGGGCCCCCCCTACAAGTGAGTCATGCCGCGTGAACCTTGCAGCGGTTGTCCTTCACTTCATCATCAAAAGTGGACATGAGCCTGGAGAAATGTGCTGCGGCCTGGGGGAGGAGGCTGCTCCACGTGTTTGATTGAGGGTTTGTAGGAAGTCCATGGATTGGAGCATGTCTCCAACAAGACCTGCGCGTGCTGATGCGTTGGCCCAAAGACTACCAGCCTCGCGATGGACAAGGCAACAAACGCAAGGCATGGCAGATCACCTGAGGCAAGCGCTCCTGGACCCAGCGAGAGGTGTGAGATGGACAACGTCATCAGTGGTTCCAGGCAGGTGTGTTCGCCATTCCTGTTAGCCATCCCGACCATGATCAGCAGTTCTGGCTGGTGGTTTCCCATCCAGGCAAAAGCCAGCCTCTCTGGTATTTACGCACGAGCGAACCCATCGGCAACGAGCTGGATGCTTGCGATATCGTCTTTGCCTACGCGCGACGCTGGCAAATCGAGGACTTCCACAAGGCCCTCAAAACCGGCTGCTGGATGGAACATCACAACGGACAAAGCATGCACGCTCAGTGGGAATTCCTCGCTGTGCTGGCCCCCATTGCTTTGCGTTTGTTGATCATTCGTCAGACGGCATAGCAAGCAGAAAACACACCAGCGACCGACGTGGTTTCGCAGAATGCCATCCCGGTCATTATCTTCTCGGATCCACGTCACCGTAGTATCACTACCGCCCAGGAATTGTGGCGCGCCATTGCGCGTCTGGGAGGCTACCTCGACCACAAGAGCGATGGTCCACCTGGATGGCAGACCTTATGGAAAGGGGTCATGGACGTCTTGGAGGGCGTTCATCTCGCCGCTCTTGTCCATCCTTCTGACTTGTATGTAAGAGGCAGAGCTTTAGCGCGTGGGGAGCTCTCAGTTAGTTTATCTTGCAACCAACATGGATTAACGAATGCTCGAGAGTACATTAGATTACATTTGTGTTTATGAACATCAGTGTGCCATAGACTTTATGGCACACTGAAATATTCAATGGTTCGTTTTAAAGTAAGCCACCCAATAGAGGCACAGATCCTAGTAATTTAGAGAAGCTCCCGAGACCATTCGCTCCTCCAGGCGTGCCACCTGCGAGACCATCCGCTCCTCCAGGCATACCACCTAGACCATCCGCTCCTCCAGGCATACCACCTAGACCATCCGCTCCTCCAGGCATACCACCTAGACCATCCGCTCCTCCAGGCATACCACCTAGGTCATCCGCTCCTCCAGGCACGCCATCCAGTCCACCATTGATCATAGTCAACAGCTCGTCATTCAGCTCAATTTCATTAACAAGCGCTTCGTGGTCGTTCCCTGTATGATATTCATGTGACATCATGTGTATGTTCCTTTCTCTGTTTCAACCTGAAGTATTCGTGGTAACCTTTTTAAGAAAAGGGAAACGAAGTTGTAACGGCAATCTCTCACGCCTCAACTTATTCATCATTTTCGTGGAGATATATGGCCAGACCTCGCAATTATCCACTTTTCCTCTTCACATAGGCTACCTATCCATATTATATTTATTAGACAAAGTAACCAATTTTTTTATTTACAATTCAACAAAGTAAATCGCTTTAATTTTTGTATGCAATCGCACTTTTCTATTTATCTAAAAGAATGCGCATCTAGACTTTATCGCCTCCTCTTGCAGAGGTGCCAAAATTCCATCGAACAAGTTATTGCTCCAGCCTATAATGGGAGAGTTAGACGCTATACAATGTCCACTCTCCCATTGAAGCACCGCCACAATCAGCTCAAGCGTTATTACTTAGAAACACCCAAAGCCGCCGAAACCGCCATAGCCGCCTCCAAAGCCGCCGAAACCGCCATAGCCGCCTCCAAAGCCTCCAAAGCCTTTACCAAACTTGCCGAAACCAAAGCCTTTACCAAACTTGCCGAAACCAAAGCCTTTACCGAAGCCGCCGAAGCCGCCAAAGCCGCCAAAGCCGCCACTACCATCAACCATCTCCAGGTCGCTGTCATTCAATTCGACCATCTCATCGGCAATCACGTCCTGGGCCTTATTGTTTTTTGTGCCAAAAATGTTCCACTTCATAACCGTTAAAACCTTTCCTCTGTGTATGCTAAAAATTTTTATCACAGCAATTTGAAGTATATGTAGCAGAGCTTACAAACAACAGTAACCACCTTACACTATCTTTTTTGTTGGAAGTTGATCAGGCTTGCAAACTTTACTATTTTCCGCACTTCAACTGCCTTCACTATTCATATTATTTATAGGCAGCAAAATTATATACATAAACATTAAAAATGCCTATTAGCCTCTTTAATGCTATATCCTCTCTCCACTTCAATAACAAAAACCCTCCTTTGGCCAACCAGGTATTTCGGTTCTCACTTTTAGCCTGGTTCGGAGGGTTCTTTTTCTCATCTCTTGTAGTGAATACGTTTTATTCGGAACAACGATCAGCTTTTTCTAGCAACCACAGCCCCCTCTGTTGCCTTTGCCGCCTTTGCCGCCTCTCCCACCTATGAAACCTTTATGCCCACCATGGCCAAAGCCACCTCCAAAGCCGCCATAGCCGTTGCCATATCCGTTGCCATATCCGCCATAGCCGTTGCCATATCCGCCATAGCCGCCTCCAAAGCCGCCATAGCCGTTGCCATATCCGCCATAGCCGTTGCCATATCCGCCATAGCCGCCTCCAAAGCCGCCATAGCCGTTGCCATATCCGCCATAGCCGTTGCCATATCCGCCATAGCCGTTGCCATAGCCGCCGCTAGGATCGCCCCCCATACCAAAAACTTGTTGAAGTTCTGCTTCGTCTAGCTCAAAACCACTGATAGTATCTCTGAGTCTCACGGTTTCCGGCTCTTCATCCCAATACTGCGCACTATCATACTTCATACCAGGGTTCCTTTCTTCATCAGACAAAGATCGTGTTAAGTGATCAAATCTGATTGTTCGGTCAAGCTTATAAATTACAACCAATTCTCAAAAAGAGACATAACCCTTAGAGAGAATAAAGCGCTCTTTATGAACAGTGTTCCATCAAGCAACCTATTTTCCCTCTGTCACTATTCAGGTTATTCCTATCTGATTAGAAAATCATTCAAACCCACCAATAAACCGCCGCAGAAGTCTCCTGTCGTTCACGTATGGGGAGGAATGCGGCGTTCCTTCTTGCAGAGGAAGAGAGAGGCAAATGCACACAAGGAAGGCATTGACACGTATCGGTGAACATGGTACATTTGTTCTCACGGAACAAGTCATCACGGCCAAACTGAAACTGCACGCGACTCCAGAACAGTTTGCGGCCTTACGGGCCACCCAACTGGCCTATCGCGATGCCTTGAATTTTGTGAGCCGCTATGCGTTTGAGCATGGCAAGATGAGCAACCAACGACGCCTGCAAGATGGGACCTATGACGACCTTCGCGCTCGCTATGGGTTGCCGGCCCAAATGGCCTGCAATGTTGCGCGCCAAGTCGGAGCTACCTACAAAGGCCTGTGGACCAAGGTGCGTACTAATGCAGAGTTGCGTCGGGCTGGCATGACCAGGAAGCGCTACAAGGGACTGGATCAGGCCCCGAAGCACCTCTCTCCCACCCTGACCTACAACCACCAGCGCGACTACGGCTTCAAGCACGAGCAGCAGGTCAGCATCCTCACGCTCTCCGGGCGCATGATCGTCCCCTACAGCGGCTATGGGAAGCATGTCGCTCTGATAAAGCAGGGAGCCCGGATCGCAGCGGCCAAGCTCTGGTATGACCAGTCCAGGAAATGCTTTTATCTGCTCGTCTCCCTGCAGATTGAACTCCCTGAACCGACCTTTGAACAGTACAATCAACTGGTCGGCGTTGACGTCGGCATCCGCTACCTGGCAGTCACTTCCACGGCCACGGGAGATCCCTGCTTTTTCTCGGGAAAGCAGGCCAAACAGCGGGCCAACCACTACGCACGCCTGAGAAAACGCTTGCAACGCAAAGGCACTCGCGGCTCAAAACGCACCATCCGGCGAATCGAGCAGCGAGAGAGACGGTTGAAACGGCAAGCCAACCACCACATCGCCAAGCAGATCGTCACGACCCACCAAGAAGCCCTAATCGGCTTGGAAGACCTGACCGGCATCCGCGAACGCACCAAAGTGCGCAAGCGCAAACGCAAGAAAGGCAGCAAAGGGACCGAGCCTGCGACCCCGAAAATGCGGCGTGCCAACCGGGTGTGCTCCCAGTGGTCGTTTGCCGAACTGCATGCCCTGATTGCCTATAAAGCGGTCCTGGGCGGGTCGCTGGCCATCAAGGTGGAGGCACAGTATACCTCGCAAGCCTGCCCCAAATGTGGCTACACGCATAAGGACAATCGCCCGAACAAGGGACTGGTCTTCCATTGTGGCAGTTGTCACTACGAGCTGCACGCGGACCTGGTGGGTGCGCGCAATCTGGTCATGAGAACGCTCTTCCTCCGACAAGATTGGGGGAAGACGGGGCAATTGTCAGTTGCCCCCGATACCTCCGACAGGGAAGCCAAAGCTGAGCGCCTTCGCCGGTACTCAGAATTGCGGTGGAGTTGAGAGGCAAGCCCCGAGTTTCCTCGTGGGGTTACTGACACCCATCAACACAAGTACACAAAAATCCTCTGCCAGGGGAAATCTCATTTCTCAGCTTACTAGCCTCTTTGGCAATACAATAAAGAGGCTAACGAGGGGTAAAAATGATGGGGAAGTGCTTCACCCCTTGCATAAAACCCTGGGGGTCAAGCGACTCTAGCGTGCTTCCTGGGCGTCTTTGAATCGAGGAGAAACGCTGGAGCATGATCTCTAGTACTATTCGCGTCTCCAGGCGCGCCAGCGGAGCACCCAGGCAGTAGTGCACACCATGGCCGAAGGAGAGATGGGGGTTGGGCGTTCTGGTGATGTCAAAGCGCTCAGGATGCGAGAAAACAGCTTCATCATGATTGGCGGAGGCGATGTAGGCACTGATCCATTGCCCTGCATGAATAGACTGTCCACCTAACTGCGTATCCTTTTTGGCGACGCGGAACATGAAGCGCAAAGGCGAGCGATAACGCAGAACTTCTTCGATGACTCCTGGCAATAGCATCAGGTCTCGTGCCAAGTCGTCAAGAAGATGAGGGAACTCATCAAAGCAGAGAAAGACATTGCCCAACAGGTGCGTGGATGTAACATTGCCTGCTACCAGCAAGAGGATGCAAAAACCCAGTAACTCTAGCCTGGAGAGGTGCTCTCCTCCCACCTGGGCCGCGAGCAGGCTGGAGATCAGGTCCTCCTGTGGCTCACGGCGGCGTTCATCAAGCATATGCGAGAAATATGCACTCATCTCACCCATAAAATCGCTGCCATCAAAAGGAGCCACGCCAGCCAGGAGATCAGACCAGTGGCGAAAGCGCGCCCGATCGGCGGCAGGCACACCCAGGATTTCAGCAATAATGGTTACCGTGAGCGGATAAGCCAGATCGTCAATAATATCCATCTCGCCGCGATCGGCGTGCTTCTCCAGCAAATCATTAACCAGTTGCTCAATGCGGGCAGTCATCTGGGTCACGATGCGAGGTGTAAAAGCCTGGGTGATCAGTGCGCGGAGATGGCGGTGGCGCGGCGGATCCAGCGCCACCAGGCTTACGTCCATCGGCGTGAGCATATGCCCTTCAGACTCGACCTCAGAGGAAAATGCCTCATAATCGGAGAGTACTCGCTTGACGTCATCATAGCAAAACACCATCCACTGCTGATGTTGCTCGCTGTATGTGACAGGCGCATGCTCTCGCATATGCCGATACCAGGCAAGGGATAAAAAATAGGCATCATTTTGCATTAAAAGGCTTCCCTATTACAAAATCTGGGTGAGCATCGCCAAGAGATCACGCGGCAACACCAACTCATATTCATCACCCAGGCGCGCCATGACCTCTAAAAGGGTTGAGGGTGACATGCGCCATGCCAGGACATAGATATTGAGGAAGAGCGGACGCTGGCGGCGAATCTTCGCGGTTGTAGTAATCAATTGTACTGCCTGCTCAACGCTCATTGCCAGGCCCAGGCTCTGATACCAGGGAACCTTGTTCGCCAGGTGCCAGCAGGCCCAGAATGTGCCAGCACCACTTAATATACCACACAAACCATCAGGAGTAAGCAGACTGGTGAAGGTGCGTTGTAGACGTTTACTGAGAAAACCCATGCCAGTGATGCTAAATGGGAGCAGGCCCAGGCCATGGAGAAAGTCTGTATCTAGAACCTCTAATGTCGAGAGTCCCATGGCTTGCATCATCTCACCCGTATCAGCCAGGAACTCTTGCATATGCTGTGCAGGCCAGCGCGATGGAAACATGTACCCAGCTCCGCTGGGTGCGGCGACCAACTCATCATTCGCCGTAGCGCTCTCCAGGTAATACTTCGCCAGGGAAGGCGCGAAGTAGGGCAGCGCGGGCGAGATGGTCCAGCCCAGTGGCAACGAACCACGCGCGTTATCGCGCCAGAGTTGCAGCAAACGGTGCTGGCAATACTGGATATTATCCCCATCGCTAATGGTAAAAGAGAGATACGTTTTCTTCTGTGGCGCTTTGCTGATCTGCACTACTGGAGCGACTGGCAGAGGCATATCGGCCATGGGTAGCGACAACCAGACCTCCAGGTTCTGATAGTAATCGGAGGCATACACAGGTAAGGCATGCTGTGAGGTCAATTGTACACCGCTCCCCTCATCAGGAAACCAGCCCAGGTGTAGCGCGCCTGCGGGGTAAGTGGCCAGGATCTCTTTGAACAACGCCCGCTCGGAGAGCCAGTCTACCTGAGGCTCTGGCACATATTTACGTGCCTCCAGCCAGTAGACAAAGGCACGTGTTGCGACGAGAAGTGAGCGCAAGGGCGTCAGGCCCTCCGGAGTCAGACCAGCCAATACGAGATTGTTGGTGTCGCGCAAGAAGTTCTGCTGCGCCCAGCGATACATGTGCAGACGCGAACGCCACTGGTAGTTACGCAGGTCATCGATAACGGGGAGATGATACTGCTGCTGAAGGGAAGCCGCCAGTTCAGGAGTGGCCACAAAACCATCGCGCAGGCCCGCGATGGTTGTCGCCAGGTTGATAGTGTCCTGTTGTGAGGGATCATAAATGATGATCCCCTGAATGCGTGTACGATATTCCTGGATCAAAGCACCCAGGGTGTCATTACCACTTGCGTTCATACTGTGGCGTGGCAGAGAGTCAGGAATCTGTTCGAGCCAGAAGCGGTCGTCATGATTGTAGATCAGGTAGATTTCAGGTTGCGAGCGATTTATCAGGCCAACCAGTGTTGATACTGCCTGTCGCACCTCGAGCGAAGCAGAGGATATATCGTAGATTGCGAGACTATGAGGTGCCTGAAACAAAGAAAGCAGTTGCATCAAACTCTCATTGAGGCGCACTACATATTTTTGCACGCTAGCTTCTCCTGGCTACTTCAACTATAGACTCCAGCAAACGAAGAGGCTCAAAACACGACTATCGCTATTTTTAAAGTATACCAAAACGCGGTTAAAATTAACCCTACCGATCATTTCTTGATTCTCTCACCTGATTGATGTTATTCTACTTGCATAGCAAATAGCCTTGCGGCTAGGATCTAGAGATAGGAACCTTTCACGCCTTTGATTATTACTCAGTGCTGAGTTGCAGCGAAAGGATGCCATGTCATGCTTACCAAGATGGTTGCTCCCGAACTCTTTCGTCCGCCCGTTGAATTTCCTGATGTCCCCTACGATCACTTGCTGAGAAAAACCGCAGAACAATACCCGGAACGAACAGCGATTATCTACCATGACCTCTACTTCACCTACCGCGAAGTGGTCTCTATGGTCAATAGCGTTGCCAATGGAATGCATGAGTTAGGCTTACGCAAAGGTGAGCGCATTTGCCTCTTCACTACCAACCGCCCCGAATACACAGTTACATTTATTGCTGCCGCGACACTGGGCCTGGTCGCAAGCCCTATGAATCCCGCGTATAAAGAGCGCGAAGTTGCGTATCAGTTAGAGAACTCAGAGGCATCCGCCATCCTGGTGCAACGCGAGCTTGTACCCATCTTGCAGCTTGCACTCAATAACACCAAACTCCCGCACCTCAAGCACATCTTCGTCACGGGAAGCCAGGCCCCTGAAAGCCTGCCCGAGGCCATTGCACTCAGTCAGCTCATTAGAAATTACGCGCCAACCTATCAGAAGCATGCCGATATCACTGGCGATGACCTGCTGGCCCTCCCCTATTCCTCCGGCACCACGGGCCTGCCCAAGGGAACCATGCTCACCCATCGCAATATGACAACAAATAATCTCCAGTTCACGACGGCACTCCAGACCACTCCCAATGATGTCGCGCTCATCTTCTTACCCTTCTACCATATTTATGGTGTGATGCTTATGGGAGGCTTCCTCGCCTGTGGCGCGACACAGGTGCTAATGGAACGCTTCGACCTGGTTCAGTCACTTGAACTCTGTGAGAGGCACAACGTCACCTACTACTTCGCGGTACCACCTATCGTGCTGGCACTGGCGAACGCGCCCATCGACCTGGGCAAGATGAAGAGCGTCAAGTATATCTTCTCAGGAGCGGCCCCGCTACCCATGGACCCCACACGCCGCCTGAAAGAGAAGACTGGCATCAATGTCGTCCAGGGTTATGGCCTCACCGAGACCTCTCCCCTGACGCACTCCCAGCCCAAGGATCCAGCCCTGGTACGTACAGAAAGCGTCGGACTGCCTGTCCATAATACAGAGATCAGGATCATGGACATTGAGACGGGCGAGCGAGAGCTACCTCTGGGCGAGACAGGCGAAATCGTCATTCGCGGCCCCCAGGTCATGAAGGGTTACTGGAAGGCGCCAGAGGAGACGGCGCGGGTGCTACGCGATGGCTGGCTGTATACAGGCGATATAGGCTACCTGGATGCTGAGGGCTATACCTACATTGTGGATCGCAAGAAGGAGATGATCAAGTACAAAGGCTTTGGCGTCGCGCCCGCGGAACTGGAATCCCTGCTGATGGAGCATCCAGCAGTCATGGACTCTGCGGTCATTGGCATACCAGACGACGAAGCAGGCGAGCTGATCAAGGGTTTTGTCGTCTTACGCCCTGGACAGAGCGCCACACCTGATGAGATCATGGCCTTTGCCAACGGCAAGCTGGCTGGCTACAAGCGTTTTCACTTCATCGAGCAGATTGATGCCTTGCCGAAAACCGCGTCAGGCAAAATCCTGCGCCGCGAACTGAAAGAGCGCGAAAAGGCGCTCAAGCTCACACAAGAATAATTGGTTGGGAGTGTGTGCATGGGCAGCCGTAGGCTGCCCATGCACACACTCCCAACCAAGAAGTGAAGTTACTACTAGCGGGGATTAGAGACCCATCAAGAACAAGCCACGAGCCATGATCTCGCCCGCCAAAGTGAGTACCACCACCAGGTAGAGCATACCCGTTGCCGACTGGAACGAGCGATCACGGACGAGCTTCCAGGAGAGGCCGCCCAGGATGAGGGGGAGCACAAAGCTCACCAGGATACGCAGCCAGTTAATCGCACCTGTATCCAGAGGAGTAATGACTGGTTGGCCAGCAGGCTTCACCTGGCTAGAGGGAGACTGAGTTGGCGCTGGCGTGGGTGTCGAGGCGACCACGGCTGGTTGGTTGGAAGAGGCCTGGTTCGCGTGCGACGTGGTTGGGCCGGTCAGTGGCAAGAAGATAATCTGCGCGATAATAGCCAGTAAGACAACGCTGGTAGAGAACAGCAGGGGTCGCTCTGAGAGCGCGGGAGTGACCAGGTACCAGTGACCCAGCCACATAGCAGTCATCACACCACCCAGGGCAAAGGCCGCTGCGTAGAAACCCGCCACGGTAAAGGCACCACCTGCGATGCTCCCCGCCAGCGGACGGAAGATCATCCCCAGTACCAGGAGTGTCACCAGGCCCGCGATGACCGTAGCCACACCGCTTAAGAGGCGTAATCCACGCAGTATCGAACGGCGCGGAGCGGGTTTCCCCTCTTTCTGGGCCTCGTCTTCAGCCTTCTCATGCTCCACTTTCCCATCCACACCGGCTTTCTTATCCAGTAAGAGGAAGAGCGTGTAAGGGATCAGCAGCACAAAGAAGAGGAGCAATGGCAGGGTCTGCCAGCCTGTCCAGCTATGATCCAGGGAGCGATAGGTATTGAGTAGTTCACCAGTGGCGAAGTTTTGCTGAAACAAATACGTCAGTCCAGCAAGGGCGAGATAGATAAAAGCATAGGAGACCAGAAAACCACGTTTGACCTCGTTGCGCCAATCGAGAAAGACCAGCACACTCACGGAGCCAATCGTCAATTCGATCATGATTATGTATAGGACGAGTGGGAGTGTTTGCAGCATAGAATCGTGTTATCCTTTAAGCTCTTCCGTCTTCTCATGCGGAAACCAACCCCATTCGGGGGCACGCACTACTCCCGTAGCTAGCGCTCCCCCCATTAGGGGACCACCTAAAGGTGGCACGGCAAGCACGCTCAGGTTTCCGATAGGAGGTAAACAGGACATGGGAGGAGACATACAGCCCTTTCCATATCAATATCTTGACAGATTATACCGTTCTTCATAAATTGTGGCAAACTCTAGTCATCCTACCTATGGCTACAACTTTCGTGCACTTGCAACGTATATTTATTAGAGTTTTCAAGCATTTAAAGAGTAGTCAGGCAAAAACACAATAACGCCTGGCTACTTCTTGTCTCAGTACCTTCCTTTGCCAGGGGAGAAACACAATCAAGGGGACGTTGCCAAACACTACATATTTCATATAACTTTGTCGATATTGACAGCAGGAGAGAATCTCTCATACACTTGGGAAGAAACGCCATTCCTGGAAGAAGAGAGTTTGTATGCCACGTTGTCTAAATCCACGTTGCCAGATTGATTATCCACCTGGCACGCTACAATGCACCAATCCATTCTGCCAATGCCTGCTGCCTGAAGCCCTGGTAGCGGGTCGTTACCGCATTGAGACGCTCATAGGCATGGGCGGGATGGGAGTGGTCTACCGTGCCAGCGACACCTTCGAAATGAGTCAGGTCGCGCTCAAAGTCCTCTCGCTCAAAAATAGTATCATGGACCCGCAAACCGCGATCGAGCGCTTTCGACGTGAGGCGCGTTATGCCCATCAGCTCAAGCACAAAAATATTGTGTCGGTTCATAACTTTGGGCAGGATGGGCCTCTTCTCTACCTGGAAATGCCGCTTATCACAGGTGGAACGCTCAAGGCCTTGCTCAAACCCGAGCTTCCCCTGCCTACACAGCAGGCCTTGGGTTACATGGACGACATGGCTGCTGCCATCGATACAATTCATGCGCATCCACAGCAGATCATACACCGCGATATTAAGCCCTCCAATTTACTTATTTCACAGGATGATGGGCATCTCATCCTGGCCGACTTTGGCATCGCCCGGGCGATGCAACAGGAGAAACCACTAACACAGCGCGGCCTCTCTTTAGGCACAGAACACTATATCGCGCCCGAGCAGGATCAGGGCAATGCGGAACCCACCAGCGATATTTATTCGATGGGTGTGGTCGCCTACCAGATATTTACGGGCCTTTTGCCTGTGCAGGCAGTAATCAAGACACATGCCACCGAAATTCCCGCGCCCAGCAAACTCAATCAAGCACTGCCACCAGAGGTCGATGCATGCATTTTGCGCGCCATGGATCTCGATCCACGCAAGCGCTATCAAAGCGCTGGCGACTTCGCAGCGGCTGTGCGAGCAGCTCTGGCGACAAACACGATCTCCTCAGAGCCGACCATCGCCGATCTCACACTCGTCTCGCATAGCTCGAACGTGATCACGCGAACCGTTATGCCCGAAAATCCCTGCCCACAGTGCGGGAGGGAGAACCGCAGCAGCTCTCGCTTCTGTCGTCACTGTGGGCATGGACTGGATGAGACGATGCCCACACTTGGGGCGCAGTGCGAGGCCAGTTATGAAAGCGATAGGGGACGCAAGGCCCAGGAGAACGAGGATATGCTCCTGCTCCTCCAAGGACTCTGCGTGAATGTACAACCATCACCACACCCTTTCGCCATCTTTGCTATTGCGGATGGTCTTCTCGGACCACAGGGAAAGCCTACATTAGGGCATGAAGCCAGTCGACTGGCCGTTGAGACCGTCGCCGATACGCTTGTCCCTTTACTGGCAGATACCACACGCTCGCACTCTCGCGGCACACCCATTCATGCTCCACGCACACCTGGAGACACAGGTGCCACCTTCTCAGGTCAGCGCCAGGCTTTGCCCATGAGCGAGAAAATTCTAGAGCAATGGCTCGCCGACGCAGTGCGGCAAGCCAACCGCGTCGTCTACCATTGTAACGCAGACTATGACGCGACGATGGCCACAACCCTGGCGGTAGCCCTGCTCTATAGAGAGCGGCTCTATGTCGCCAACGTGGGCGATAGCCGTGTTTACCATTTTAGCCAGCGACAGGGTTTACAATGTGCGACCCACGACCATACCATCGCCGCCAATCTTGTTGATGCTGGATTGCTCCGGGCAGATGAAGTGCGCGCCAGCGCCAAACGCCATCAACACTACCGTACACTGGGCCAAAATGCCATGGTGACAGTTGACTGTTCTCAGCGCGCCCTGGAACCTGGCGACCTACTCATTCTGTGTACCGATGGGGTCTGGCATATGCTGCCTGAGAAGCGAATTGAAGACATTTTACGCCAACACCCTCGTACCGAAGAGATAGCGCGCCTGCTGGTACAAGAAGCCAATAATGCTGGGGGCGAAGGGAACGCAAGCGCGATTGTCGTGCACGTGCTCTAACTGAGAGCCTGCCCGCGCAGAGAGAAGCCTCAGAGAGAAACTTCTATAACCCTGTCCCGGCAGCCTCTGAGGCCAGCGGGAAGGTGATAATAAATAGTGCTCCCTTGCCAGGCTCACTCTCGACCGAGACAGTGCCATGCTGCAAACGCACCAGCAGTTCCACAATAGAGAGGCCCAGGCCATAACCGCCAAGCGCCTTTGAACGTGCGGGATCGGCGCGATAAAAGCGCTCGAAGATATGTTGCCTCTCTTCAGGTGAGATGCCTATGCCGGTGTCCTGAACACGCAATTGTGCCAGGTTCTCACATATCTCAACCGACACCGTCACACGTCCGCCACTATTTGTATATTTGAGGGCATTGTCAAGCAAACTCAGAATAATCTGAATCAGGCGCGCGGCATCGCCCATGACCGTTGCCGCCTGTAGAAGGCCGCTCGCCAGGCTCACCTGGCGTTCCTGGGCCAGGGGTTCCATGCTCTCAATCGCATCAGCCGCCAGAAAATCCAGGCGCACAGGCTCATAATCGAGTTGCATCTTCTGTTCATCGGCACGCGCCAGAGCCAGGAGATCATTAATAAGCCTTCCCAGGCGCTCGGTCTCCTCATTAATGCCTTCCAGGGCCATAATATACTCTTCCGTCTTCTCGGAACGAGAGAGCGCGACCTCTGTCATATTACGAATCACGGCCACCGGTGTGCGCAGTTCATGCGAGGCATCGGCAACAAAGCGACGCTGATGCTCAAAGGCGCGTTCAAGGCGTCCTATCATCTGGTTAAAGAGTAACGCTAGGTCATAGACTTCATCTCTGGCCCGGGGTAGAGGCACACGTTTCTGTAGATCCTGGGCATTGATCATACGCGCGGTCCGCGCAAGGTGATGAATCGGCCTAAATGCTCGCGCCGAGAACCAGTAGCTACAGAGGCCACACGCAAGTAATAAGACCGAGCAGATACCGATGAGGATATACAGAACTGTTTGCAGTTGCTCATTCAGGCTCTCTAACGACTGTCCAACCTGAATAACGCCAATAATCTGATTCTGCCAGACGAGCATCGTACAGTATACCCGCACCTGCTGACCATCAGCATCATAGACAGTTCCACGCCAGGGGATTCCGTGAAGCGGATCATGGACGCTTGTCGCATTTAATACCAATCGGCGCATATCTGTGGTCGCATAGAGTGTTTGTGCGTGCTCATCTAGTACGCGCACAAAGAAATCGCCTGGTGAAACGTCTTTCTCCTGTTGAAAAGTACGCTTACTCTGGCCAGGATGCGTATCGATATAGGCAGCGGTTGCGCCTAACTGCGACATCTGCCCCGCAATATCCGAGGTATCCATGCGTCCTTGTGAGACGATCAAGGCCTGAGCGATTTGTTGTGTTCGCAGGCGCAACGCGGTATCAAAATTCGTCTCCAATTGAATTTTGACTATCATATAGAAGGCCGTAGCACACAAAATCACTAGCGTAGCGGAGACGGCAATATACCAGAGGGTCAATTGTACACGCAGTCCGGGGGGAAAGAGCTGTGGCCGACGCGTTCGCATATTATAAGGGTTCCTTGAGCTGATAACCAGAGCCACGTATCGTCTGAATGACGTTTGGTTCATTCTCATTGCAGAGCTTGCGCCGGAGATAGCGAATATAGACATCAATAACATTGGAGAGGTGTTCGGTATCGCCATCCCAGACATGCTCGACAATCATCGATCTACTCAGTACCTGGTGCGGATGGCGCATAAAAAACTCAAGGAGAGCATACTCTTTGTTTCCCAGGGGAATCAGGCGCTCCGCGCGTTTAACCTCATGCGTCCTGGTATCAAGCGTAATATCCATAAATTGTAATGTTGTAGATAAGACTGGTCCTCCCCGGCGCAGGAGGGCTCGTACACGCGCCTCAAGCTCGCTAAATGCAAAGGGCTTGGTGAGATAATCATCTGCCCCCAGGTCTAATCCTTTGACGCGATGCTCCACCTCGCCCAGCGCGGTTAGCAACAAAATAGGCATCGTCTTGCCCTGTTCACGCAACTGACGGCAGACTTCAAAACCACTTAAACCGGGAAGCAGGATATCGAGTATGACCAGGTCATAAGGAATGGAGGTAGCCATATACACCGCATCTTCGCCATCGGCTAACAAATCGACCGCATGATGGCTACCTTCGAGACCCTTCTTCAAACTCGGACCCAGACGGGGATCATCCTCTATAATCAGGATACGCATAAAACCGTACCTCGTACATTGAAAGCCGCATCATGTTGGTTACCTCCACCACGACTCCTGCGGCATAGGTAGCCAACACGATGTCTACACTATAAACTGGAGACATTAGAACAACATGAAAAACCAGGGGCCTCCTGCCAGAAGTCCCTACTCGGAAAGTCCCAGGCTACTTTTCTTGCAAGAGCAGCCAGCAACGCAAGAACTCCGCCACGCTCCAGGCCTGGGCCACACACCCGCCCACGGCATAGGGTGGTTCTGGTTCAGCCACCTCACTAATGGTCCCGAGACAATTCTGCCAAAGTTGGTCCAGAGCGGTCAAGAGCAAGGTACGTAATTGATCACGATCCTTATGCACACGCAAATGCACATCGATAAAGGGGCCGAGCAACCACTGCCAGACGGTTCCCTGGTGGTATGCGCTATCACGCTGCCAACGATTTCCGCTAAAGTGCTGATGATACGCGGGATCGGTTGGACTGAGCGAGCGTAGCCCCAAGGGGGTAAGCAAATGCTGCTCAACTTGCTGCAAAATGCTGGCACATTGCCCCCCCGAAAGCAGGTCCCGGCAGAGGGAGACCGCGAACAACTGATTGGGGCGAAGCGAGGCATCCGTCTGGCCCGCGTTCCCATCAACATCGACCACGTCATAGAGATAGCCGCCCTCTGCGTACCAGAAACGCCTGGCAAAATGCTGTCGCACCAGGGTACGCAATTGACTATAGTGCGAGGCATCCGTCGAGAGGCGCACGGCCCAGGCTTCCATCTTCGTTAAGGCGGCATACCAGAGCGCGTTTATCTCTACTGGCTTGCCTCGTCGCGGCGTGACGACCCAACCGTCAACCTTCGCGTCCATCCAGGTGAGCTGGACCCCGTCCGTTCCTCCATGTAGGAGACCATCTGTCGCATCCATCCCAATATTGAAGAGCGTTCCCTGCTCATGGCGGACAACAATCTCTTGCAGTACTGGGAAAAGCTCCTTGAGGAGTGACCAGTCATCGGTGGCTTGTAGGTACAACCCAAGCGCGTGAAACATCCAGAGAGTGGCATCTATGGTATTGTACTCGGGGTGCTCGCCTTGATCGGGAAAGCGATTGGGGATCAGGCCCTCATGTGTGTAGGAGACAAAGGCCTTGAGCAGTCCACGGGCCTCACTATAGCGACCCGTTGCCAGCAACAAGCCCGGCAATGAAATCATGCTATCGCGTCCCCAATCTGTAAACCAGGGGTAGCCTGCGATGATCGTCTTGCGATCTGGAGCAAGGCGCAATGGTTGGCGAGAGGCCTTTGCCTGCGCGTAGTTTGGTCGCGCAACAATAAACTGATCAGCGGCCACAACCAAGCGTGCCAGCACTGGATCACGCTCTTCTAGATTATCCATAGTACGCTCAGCCACGGAGAGCAGTTGACGCACACGGCGCTGGTGGCGAACCAGCGCCGCCGTGACCAGTTCTTCATGGCGTGGTCCACCCAGGTCCGAGGGGAGATTCTGTTCAGCACTTAAGACAAAGGTAACGCGCATACCCGTCGTAATGGGCATGCGAAAAATTCCTGGCTGATATACATCTTCCTGATCCAGCATACCACGCTCGCTCTCCCGCCGATGCAGCACACGCCAGTACCAGAGGCCCGTGGGGGAGAAAAACGCCGAGGGACCCGCGATCAGGTGATAGACTGGCGCCTCATTATAGGCACGAATACGACAGCGATTATGCTGGCTATCCACAATAAAATGCCAATCGTCGGCGCCTTGCGTCGAAGCGTGATAGTCACGCGAGAGACAAAACGGCACCAGTGTCAGCGTCAGGTTCTCATCAGCGATCTCATCGCCCGCTCCTTCAAGGGTGTACTGAATGTAGGTTGTATTCTGTCCATACTCCATCCAAACACGCTTGACCAGCTCCAACTGCTCCGTGAGACGATAGCGGAAACAAGGAACATCTCCATCCAGCACCACTTCTTGCAAATACTGATACCCTTGAGGATCCACCACCTTGTCGTGATACTCGTTAACTCCTAGCTTGAGCACCTCGCCGCCTGGCAAGGTAATCTCTTCATCGACCTTACTTACAAAAACAGTGCGCGCCACGGGTGGCTGAAGCGCAGCCACCAGCAGACCATGATAGCTGCGGGTTGTTGCGCCACAAATCGAACCAGCTGCGTACCCTCCCAGGCCATTCGTCACCAACCACTCATGATTAAGCGCCTGCTGCACATCACCACAAATATCGTGCCCAACACGCAGATGCCATGCATCTGGTCCCTGCTGCTGAGAAGCCTCAACAGACGTATGATCCAGAATCATTAGTCAACGCTCCTTACTTACCCACAAGCGTATATGTGTATTCTCCCTATGGTATTGATGTATAACGCAAAAGAACAAAAAACATATAGAAATATATGGCAAGTAATACAAGTTGCTCGAGTAAAGTGAAGATTTTTACATCCTATGGAAGTTTAGCACGCTCCAAACCACAACGTCCAGCAACATATACCAATATTATGCGGCCTTCATGAAAAAAGAGAAATAGGTTTGGAGTGTGCGTAGCCCTGGCAGCCTGTGGCTGCCAGGGCTACGCACACTCCAAACCTAAAAACGCTTGCACTATGAGGAAAAAGCCCTCTGGATGCGCTCCAGGGCCAATTGGATACGCTCCTCGGGAGCGGTCAGCGAGATACGTACATAGCCTTCGCCCGAGGGGCCAAAGTTCGTCCCAGGCGTCAGAAATACACCTGCCTTCTCAAAGAGCCAGTCCGCAAATTGTTTCGAGGTAAAGCCCTGAGGCACACTCGCCCAGACATACAGGCCCGCTTGATTGAGTGGGGCGCGCAAACCAAGCGCATTCCACCCCTGCACTAGCGCATCACGACGCCGCTTATAAATGACGTTGCGCTCCAGAATCCAGTCTTCGGGCAGGTTTAATGCTTCAATGGCTGCATACTGGACGGGACGGAAGATACCGCTATCCACGTTGCTTTTTAAGCGCGCCACCGCATCTACTAGTGTCGGGTTACCGACCATCATGCCTATACGAAAACCAGCCATGTTATAGGTCTTGCTCAGGGAGTGCAGCTCGACCGTGACCTCTTTGGCGCCCGGAATTTCAAGCAGGCTGAGCGGGCGCTCGTGGTTGTCATAATAGACCTCGGCATAGGCCATATCATGCACAAGCGCCAGGTTATGCTGATGCGCGAGGGCTACTGCTTGCTCAAAGAATGAACGTGGGGCACTGGCGGCGGTTGGATTATTAGGATAGTTCAGCCAGAGCAACCTGGCCTTCGCCAGGACATCACCCGGGATACTTTGCAAGTCTGGGAGAAAGCCATTTTCCTCCCGTAGAGGCAGCAGATATGTCTGCGCGCCGACACTCGCGCTCGCCGAGATATACACGGGATAGTAGGGATCGGGGGCGAGTGCGATATCACCAGCGTTAAGCACACAGGAGGCAGCATAGACCAGTCCCTCTTTCGAGCCGATCAAAGGCATAATCTCCCGCTGGGGTGCTAGTTCCACGCCAAAGCGATGCTGGAACCAACGGGCGATGGCCTCGTGTAGCTCCTGCATACCCCGATACTCGGGATAGCGATGGTTTTCCGCCACACGCATTTCAGCACAAAGGCGCTCGACGACCTGGGGAGGAGCTGGGAGGTCTGGATCACCTACCGAGAGATTGACGACATCCACGCCCTGCGCGGTCTTCTCCGCGATACGCCGCTTTGCGTCAGCAAAGTGAAACGGCGGCAAGTTTTCAATAAGATGAGATAGCTGGACCAAAATGTACTCCTCGTCTGGAATGGATCTTTTCTCTTGTTATACCACAGATTCGGCGGCAAACCAGTTCTTTCCAGACTTCATATCTACTTTTATCGGCACCTTCTGAGGCACCAATAACGCTCCAATCCCTTCCATAACCGCCTTCACCATCCGCTTCGCGCGCTCCAACTCTTCGACGGGCACTTCAAAGACAAGCTCGTCATGCACCTGCAAGATCATACGTGTCTTCATGCCATTTTGCAGGAAGGCATGCTGCAAGCGCAACATGGCAACCTTAATCAGATCGGCATTCGACCCCTGAATAGGCATGTTGACTGCCTCACGCTCCAGCGCCTGGCGCTCGACATGCGAGAGCACACGCATATCCGGAATAAAACGTTTGCGCCCAAAGTAGGTATTGACATACCCCTGCCGGCGCGCCTGCTCCAGCGTACTCTCCACGTAGACCTTGATATTGGGGAAGGTCTCATGATAGCGCTTAATAAAGTCAGCTGCCTCGCCGGGACGCATCCCCGTTACCTGAGAGAGGCCATAGGCCGACTGCCCATAGAGCACGGCATATACCACCGTTTTCGCCAGACGCCGCTGATCTCGGGTCACCTCCTCCACTGGCACGCTAAAGAGGGAGGCCGCGGTAATGGTATGAATGTCCTCGCCCTGGTTAAAGGCCTCCACCAGCCGTGGCTCATTCGTAATATTGGCCAGAATGCGCAGCTCGATCTGCGAATAGTCAGCCGTCAGCAGGACATAGCTGGGATCCGCAATAAAGGCGCGCCGAATCTGGCGGCCAAGCTCAGTACGCACGGGAATATTTTGCAGGTTTGGGTTACTGGAGGAGAGACGCCCACTGGAGGCAATCGTCTGGTTGAACGAGGTATAGACACGCCCCGTCTGGCGATCCATCAGGGTCTGCAAACCATCAATGTAGGTCGACTTGAGCTTGCTGAGCTGGCGGTACTCCAGCAATGAATCAATAGCAGGGTGCATACCACGCAAGTTCTCGATCACGTCCGCGCTCACAGAATAGCCTGTCTTGGTCTTCTTTCCCGCGGGCAGCTTCAATTCGACAAAGAGCACTTCGCCCAGTTGCTTAGGCGAGTTGACGTTAAAGTGATGCCCCACTGCGTCGTAGATGGTCTGCTCCGCCTTCCGTAGTTGCTCATCGAGCTGTTCGCCAAACTCGTGCAAAAACTCGGCATCAAGTGCGACACCATAGAGTTCCATCTGCATCAACACCTTGATCAAAGGCATCTCAAGGCGATAGAACAGATCGAGCAAATTATGCTTTTGCAGATCTTTATGCAAGGGAGCAACCAGGCGCAACGTCATGTCGGCATCGCTACCTGCGTAGTCAGCGGCACGGCGGATGGGAACCTGCGCCATACTAATCATCTTACTGCCACTACCAATCAGCTCCGTGATGGGTGTCATGAGGATGCTCAGGCGTTGAAAGGCTTGCTCTTTGAGGCCCAGACCACGGCGTCCAGGCTCAATCAGGTAGGCGGCGAGCATGCTATCAAAGCTAAGTCCCTCCACCTGGATACCGTAACGCAGCATGACGGCTATATCATACTTTGCGTTATGCATGTACTTGCCAATGCTTGCATCTTCAAAGATGGGCTTGAGCTGCTCTAGAACACGCGGCAACGGCAACTGGGTCCCTGGTTCCTGCCCATCGACGGTGGTGGTATGCCCGACGGGAATATAGTACGCCTCGCCAGGGGCCATCGCAAACGACAGGCCAACCAGGTCTGCCTTGCGCTGATCCTCAGAGGTCGTCTCAGTATCAAAGGCAAAGTGGCCCGCACCACGCAAGCTCTTCACCAGTACATCTACCCCTTCCTCAGAGTTAATGATCATGGTGCTCGTCGGCGGCTGCACATTGCTTTCTTCAAAGAAGAGCGAGGTCTCGACCAATGCAGGTCCTGGTAGGCGCAACTTGCGCGCAACCTCCGCACGCGGCTCTGGCGTATCGAAGAGGCTTAACTGTGTGGGACCATCTTGCTGTTCTTCCTGAGTCTCAGGAAGTGCTCTTGGCTCTGTCGCAACCCTGGCTTCCACCGTAGAGGCAGGCGCTGTGGCTACATACTCGGGAGCGACCTCCTCACGCCCTGGTGGTTGCGGCAGAGGCAAGATGGGAACGATACCCAGCGGTGGCGCTAAAAGCAGGCGCTCACGCTCATCTCCAGCAGCAACTTCACTGGCGGAGCGCGCATCCGGCTCTTCAAGCGGCTGAAGCCTCGAATCGGCCTCAGAGGTCACACTGACACCTAGCTGGCGGAAGAGCGCAAAGACGCGCTCAACCTGATTGCGAAACTCAAGTTGGCGAAAGAGGGTTAAGATACGCTCGCTGTCCACATGCGTCATGCGGCACGCTTCAAGGTCCAGAGAGACGGGCGCATCGAGCACGATGGTCGCCAGAAACTTGCTCTGACGCCCCTGCTCCTCGCCCTCCTGCAACAGTTTCTGCTCCTTTGGCTTCAGCTCACTGGCATGGGCGAGAATATTTTCCAGGTTGCCATACTCGACAATCAAGCGTGTAGCCGTCTTGGCGCCAATCCCTGCCACACCTGGAATATTATCTGACTTATCACCAACCAGGCCCTTATAGTCGATCAACTGGTGAGGAGCGAAGCCATAGCGTGCCTGGACTTCCTTCTCATCATACTCCACGACTTCAGAAATACCGCGCTTGGCGACCTTCACTAGCACCTGTTCATTGACCAGTTGCAGAGTATCCATATCTCCGGTGTAGATAATGGTATCAACTCCCTGCGCCTTCGCCTGCACGGAGAGGGTTCCCAGCACATCGTCGGCCTCATAACCATCCTTTTCATAGATCTGAATGCCAAAGGCCTGCACCACCTCGCGAATACGCGAAAATTGAGGACGCATATTATCGGGAAGCGTTGGCCGGTGCGCCTTATATGGTGCATATTGCTCATGCCGAAACGTCGGCGTCGGACGGTCAAAGGTCACCGCTATATAGTCTGGTCGCTCCTCCAATAATGCCTTCATCAGCATCGAGGTGAAGCCAAAGGTCGCATTGACTGGCTCGCCGCTACTCGTGGAAAGATCTTCAGGCACCGCGTGAAAGGCGCGGTGAATAATGGCGTGGCCGTCGATCAGTACGAGCTTCTTTCGCTTGTTTGCTTGTGTCATCTTGAGAACCCCAACTCTCTCAACATCGTTTGTTGCCTCTCTAACTATTCTTTCTTGCGAGCGCGAAACTGGAAAGAGCCGTTTTTGTTTTGTGGCATATATTCGCGCCAAACCAGCCAAACAAGCCAGCTTCTAGGGGATAGAGACTTTTGAAGCAGGCCCGGCATACGTCTCTACACACTCCAACTCAAAGGCATCCGCAGTGCTATTTTTCTGATAATACCACACCAACCGTTGCAGTTAAGATCGGTATACCGCACGTTTGCAGCCTAATACAACCCACGCTTGCCGAGAAAGCTGTAAATAGCTTTAATATCAGGATTGTACACGGGGAGCAGATTACAATCAAGAAAGCTGGACTTTGAGGTACAAAACTTTTTCGTGTTCTTGACTATGTCAATTATTTTAGCTAATTTGGCACTTTCAACACAAGTCAGCTACAGTCTATGTTAGACTAAAGCAAATCTAAAGCAGACGGTTGCGAACCCGCGCTACATGAGAAAAGCGGAGAAGCGGTTGAAGCGGCTCCATCGCCACCTCTCTCGCAAGAAGAAAGGGTTTAAGAACCACAAAAAGGCCCGCAAAGCCCTAGCAAAGGCGTACCTTAAAGTGCAGAGGCAGCGTGAAGATTTTGCCAGAAAGACGGCAAACGCGCTTATCACATCTCACGATCTGATTGCCTATGAACACTTGCAGATACGCAACCTCGTCAAGAATCGGCACTTGGCAAAGAGCATCAGCGATGCTTCCTGGGGCAGGTTCTTGTTCTGGCTCAACTACTACGGGCAAGTGCATGGCATCCCCATCATAGCCATTGAGCCAGCATTCACCAGTCAGGATTGTGGTGGCTGTGGCACACGCATCAAGGAAAGCCTCTCAGTCAGAAC
This sequence comes from Ktedonobacter robiniae, assembly GCF_016587375.1. Taxonomy (GTDB): domain Bacteria; phylum Chloroflexota; class Ktedonobacteria; order Ktedonobacterales; family Ktedonobacteraceae; genus Ktedonobacter; species Ktedonobacter robiniae. The sequence continues at coordinate 3,886,593 of NZ_BNJG01000001.1, read as the reverse complement.
GCATGCCTGTTCTGGCTGTGGGCTAATCCTTGACCGTGACCACAACGCTGCCATCGTGCGCCGCTTCGGTACATATCAAATTTCTCCCAGAGGGAGATGAGGTTGAGAGTAAGAACCTCAAGGGCGCCCAACTTACCTGGCGTGGAAACACAAAGGGAAAATTAGCATGTCGGGAACGCGGTTAAACAGGAAGGTATGTACTGTGATGCACCGCAAGTCCTGTACGCATGGTGAAACCTGAATTGGCTGAACCCTAGTCTCCAGTGGTCTAAGCGTTGGCTCATCGCAACATACCTGTGGCGATGTCATCGGAATACGCACTTATTGATGGCGAGTGCGGAAGACTCTCTCCGATGAACGACCAGCAATGAGCTGGTTCAAGGAAACGAACGGGGCACCTACACGTACTCAACGTTTGATATGCGCAAATGCGGGATCGTCTACGGGTGCGAGCCTATGACGACGGAGCTTTCATAGTACTCAAATGATCAAGGTAATGCTTGATACAAGGGGAAGGGAAGCAGGGAGTATTGTCGTGAACGGAGCGGTGCGCGAGATGCGCAACGCCTACCTCCACGAAGCGACAAGAAACTGGAGAGCCGGGTGCATCGAAAGGGTGCAAGCCCAGGTTCGGAGAGGGACGGACAGAAAAGGTCTGGAAACAGAACCTCGCTGGCCGTCTACTCTACAACATTTTAGCCAAGGCACACCGTACCGGTGGGCAATCGGAAACGGGTACACTATCAGGTGTGCAAAACGCTTCTTGACAGACCGCCTCTACTCGTTCTCGTCACAAGGTGAAAGCGGGCAAGCGGGCTGGATGAAAGAAGAAGCCTCGCGCCTTTGGCGGGGGAATGTCAGTGGGTTTGCGCCAATATGTATATTTTGCGCCTATATGTATAGTATAGTTAGCTGGCAGGCAGTGTTGTATGTAGTTTCGTTGCGTCATCAGTTACGCAAGGAGAGAGACAGACAACTTGAAAACAATAGAGTACCATGCTAGGACTCTTACAGCAACTGTCAGTGCAGCGATGTTTGACAGCCCTTGATGGTAATACCCACCATCAGCCTCCTGGAGGAGGGCTTGAGGGAAACAAAGGTGTTTTTCAGAAAAGTAGTGCACTCGCTGAGGGAGCGCGCCAGATTAACATAGGAGATGGCATAATGGTAGAAGACGCAAGAGAAGAGCTGTTGACCGTTCGCGAAGTAGCTCGCCGCCTGCGTGTAGACGACACAACAGTGCGCCGTTGGATCAAGAGTGGAGCGTTAGAAGCGATCACCCTGCCCCATCGTGGGAAACGCCAGGCATACCGCATCAAGAAATCAACGCTCGATCAACTACTTAACAGCTCAGTGCCTATCGAGTAATGTCGTTAGTACGTCATCGCATTTAATCCACACATTTACCCATGCCGAACAACACGCAACGGAGGCATAGTTGATGCCTCCGTTCTTCTTTTTTCTCCCATATTACCTCAACAAGACCAACCCACCTTTCGCCGCGCTCTATCCACAATGTAATTTTTCTCCACACCAATCGACCAGCGATAGATCCATTTTAAGAACATCTATTGAATTTAGTCTATACATACAAGGGATACACTGAATACAGGGAGAGCGTTATCATACCAACGCTACAAGTGGTAGGCAATACTTCAATGTCTCAGGAGGAGAAGGGATCTTTTTCTATGAAAATTGCAATCACGGGTGGAGCAGGATTTTTAGGTAGCCATCTTACAACAGCATATCTTGATGCTGGACATGACGTTATTGTCATTGATAATCTTAACAATGGTTCAGTAAACGCGGTTGACCCACGCGCCCGCTTTTATCAAATAGATATTCGCGACGAAAAACTCCGCGCTATTTTAGCGAATGAGCGCCCCGATGTGGTCAGTCATCACGTCAATCAACATCTGTATGAAGTACCACTAGCACAATCGCTTCTGGACGCAGATACCCACATTCGCGGACTACTGCATGTGCTCGACAGCTGTGTGAATGCCTCTGTACGCAAGTTTATCTTTGCTTCGGGTGGCAATACGCTCTATGGAGCAGTCGGCGAGGAGCACCTCCCGCTCAGCGAGGAGACCCCGCTACAACCACGCCAACCCGCCGATATTAGCCGGGCCGCGGGCGAATGGTATGTTCGTTACTACGGCCAGCAGCATGGCTTAACTCATACCATTCTCCGCTACGCCGATGTCTATGGCGGCAATGGAAAGGTCAATAATCCACACCCGCTCAATTATTTCCTGCATATGCTCAGTGAGGGACGGCGCCCCATCATTCGCGGCACAGGAGAGAGCATGCACGACCACATCGCTATTGATGATGTCATGCAGGCGAATCTGCAAGTCCTGACGCGCGGCAATAACCAGACGCTACACATCAGTCGTGGTGAGGGCTATACCCTCAAACAGCTATACCTGCTGGCCGCTCAGGCCCTCGGCAGTGATATCGAGCCAGTCTACATCTCAGGAGCGCTGGCCGAGGATTCCGCCATCGTACTTGATAACACGCGCGCCCGCCAGGTCCTTGACTGGCAGCCCAGAGTCTCAATCCAGGAGGGCATTACGCACCTCCTACGCGTACAGCAGCAAGCCCAGGACTCCTTAAACCAGCAACCTCAATTCGCGCAAGTCAGCAGACACTCCTCTCTGGCACATGTTTAAGGCGACATCCTCTCTGGCAGAGAAGTGGAAAAGGCAGAAGACCCAACACTGGGCTGTCTGCCTTATTCCGCTCCACACTTTTGAGACTACTAGCCACTTCGAGCTATTTCTCCACCTTTTCTTGACTCCTAAGCATCACCAGTGTGATATATATTTAAAATAGAAAGCAAAAAATATAGATACGATAAAATTCTGTTAGACAAACAGATATATAAGCTATTTAGGAGCCACACATAACCTCATGGACACGCCTATTACTATAGACCTTTACAGTGACACCGTGACTAAACCCACGCCTGAGATGCGTCGCTATATGTGCGAGGCCGAGGTAGGCGATGAGCAATTGGGAGAAGATCCCACGGTTCATCGCTTGCAGGGCATGGTCGCGCAGCTTCTGGGCAAGGAGGCAGCCCTCTACCTCCCCTCCGGTACCATGTGCAACCAGGCGGCATATGCCGTTCACTGCCAGCCTGGCGATGAGATCCTGATGGATAAGACCGCTCATCCCCTGCACTTTGAGGGTGGCGGCCCCACCCCTCTGAAAGGCATTCTTGTTCGCCCCCTGGAGGGTGAGCGCGGTGTCTTTAGCGCGCAACAACTGGAGGAGGGGCTGCGCAAACAAGATCGCTATAATCCACGCAGCCGCCTCATCTCCGTCGAGCAGACGGCGAACCTTGGCGGCGGCCATTGTTGGCAGCTCGAAACCATCCGCGAGGTCTGCGAGAGCGCACACCAGCATGGGTTGGCAACGCATATGGATGGCGCCCGCCTGCTCAACGCGGTCGTGGCCACTGGCATTCCCGCCCATGAATACGCACGCTCATTTGACAGTCTCTGGATCGACCTGAGCAAGGGACTGGGTGCCCCTGTAGGCGGTGTGCTGGCTGGCTCCCGCGAGTTCATCAACGAGGCATGGCGCTATAAGCAACTCTTTGGAGGAGCTATGCGTCAGGCGGGAATCATCGCGGCCGCGGGTGTCTATGCTCTAGAACACCATGTCGAGCGCCTGGCAGAGGATCACCAGAACGCCCAGCGTCTGGCGCATGGCCTGGCGAAACTACCCAGGCTCTTCTTAAATCCCGAAGAGGTCGAGACCAATATTGTGCTCTTCGATGTGACTGAGACAGGGCTTGACGCGGCCCAGTTTGTAGCACTGGTCAAACAGGAGGCGGGCATTCGCTTTAGCGCTATGGGCCCCATGCTGGTACGCGCCGTCACGCACCTGGGCATTACCGAGCAGGATATCGACAAGACCATTCAAGCGGTCGGGCGACTTGTGCGTGGCAAGACACTGGCCTACACTGGCACCACAGGCTCGCGCACCGGCGCATACTAGAATGAATGAGTAAATGGCACGAAACGCAATGGTCTATGACCCATTGCGTTTCGTGCCATTTACGCAGGCGACTGGGTAGCATGGAGCCATTGTGCACCTGTGACCTGTAGCAGGTCTGCGACGCGCAATTGTAGATCAACTCCGCGCTGCCCACCACTGACAAGAATTTCCTCAAACGCCTGTGCACTACGATCAAGATAGACCGAAAACGGCTTTTGCAGGAGAGCCAGGGCCGAGATACCCCCAACCTTCAGACCCGTCAGTTTCTCGGCCTGCATATGGCTGGCCATGCGCACCCCTTTTATGTCTAGTTCTCGTGCCACCAGGCGTAGGTCAACCTCGCAATTGGCTGGAACCATGAGCAGGAATGGGCGCCCCTGTAAGTCGTCTTCGCGCAGCAATACCAGCGTCTTAAACACTTGCTCAGGCGGCAAGCCCAGCGTCTGCGCCACCTGCTGGGCATCTCGAATGCAATCATCGAAGGTGTGTACAGTGTAAGCGACTTTTTTTGCGTCCAGGGCACGCATCGCCTGGGTACGAACTCCCTTTGCCATTGCCTGCGAAACTCCTTGCACAAAAAGAGAAGGCCATTCTCCTCTGAAACGGGAGAACAGCCCCTCATGATGACCTCTGTCAAAACATGCATGGCTACTGCTGAAGGCCAGTGACGACCCGTGCGTACTTCTCCGCCAGGGCCTGAGCCTGCTCAGATGAGACTGACTCGGCAACAACATGGAAGAGGGGGTTATCCGCGTCCGGCAGGACCAGGACCCATTCGCTTCCCAGGTCGATCTTAATGCCATCAATGGGCTTGGCGCGGCGCTCACGATACTGCTCGCTCAAGATGCGCATGACCTTACCCTTATGCTCCCAGGGACAGGTGACGTGCGTCGTGCTCATGTAGTACGACGGCAGATCATCTACGACCTCGGAGAGGCGCATATCAAAGGTAGAGAGCAATTCGAGCAGCTTGGCAATCGCCAGCATGCCATCAAAGGCAGGCTGAAGCGCAGGGAAGACAAATCCGCCCCGGCCATCACCAACCATCACTACACCCTCACGGCTGGCCGCCGTCATCAAAGCGTGTGAGAGCACCTTGGTGTGCTGAATGTAACCATCATAACGCTTGGCGATATGCTGCAAGGCGCTGGGTGCCGTCACAGGTACGGCAACCGTTCCACCACGATGGGCGCGCAGGTAGAGACTGGCCATTACCGCCAGCATCTTCATCCCATCCAGCACACGACCGCGATCATCGACGAGCGAGATACGCTCACCACCCGCGTCAATACGAATGCCCATGTCCGTGTTCAGGGCCGAGGTCACAGCAGCCAGGCGCTGCATACTACGTCCCTCCTCATCCACGGGACCGGTGCTCAAATCATCGGCGGTGGTGTTGAGCACGATTACTTCACAGCCCAGTTTATCGAAAATCTGGGGCAAGAGCTGTATAGTGCTACTATGCGCGTAATCCACCACAAGCTGGAATTTGCGCTTGCGCACAGCCTCGTAATCCACAATACTGTTAAAGCCCTCAAGGTAACGACCAGTGACCTCGGCATTGCTGAGAACCTCAATAGCGCCGATTTCGTCCAGGTAGACACGGCGATAGTCCTCGCGGAAGAAGAGATTCTCAATCTTGCGCTCGGTCGTCTTGTTGATATCGAGGCCATTTTGATCGAAAAGCTTGATATCTACCGCGCGTGGATCATAGGGTGAGACCCGAACATGAACACCTCCGACCGCGTCGGTGTTGCGAATAAAGTAGCGCGCCACTGGCAGAGGAACCTGGTTGATGTCATTGACATCAACGCCCGCTGAGGGAAGGCCCGCATTGATGCCGCGCTTGATCATACGCGAAGTACGGTGATCGTCCCGGTTGAGGCCAACGACTGAACCGCGAGGCAGGATCGCGCCATAGGCCGCGCCAAGGCGAGTCGCGAACTCGGGCGTGATATCGATATTGACCAACCCGGTCACACCATGGCGGCTAAAGAGGCTGCGGCGCCCCTGTGATCCCCAGATAATGCTGGTATTGATTACCGCCCCGGCCTCAATCTCTTTATCCGGCCAGATCTTCACATTTGGCTGAATAATCGCGCCTTCCTGAATGCTTGAGTTGTCGCCGATGACCGACCCCTCAAACATGACAGCCTTCCCTTTGACGCTGGTCGAGGAACCAACAATGGCGCCACGCAGTTCAGAGCGTTCACCAATGTAGGAATTGTTCCAGACGATGCTGCGATCCACCTGGGCGCGCTCATCAATGATGGAATAATGCCCAATTGTGCTTGGGCCATGAATAATAGCCCCTGGCTTCACCTTACACTCATGCGCCAGGTAGATTGGTCCATAGAGCTGGGCATCGGAAGCGATCTCGACCCCCTCCTCACACCAGATATTGCCGCCAATATTTTTCGCGGGAATATCGATGTCAACCAGGCCCTGCAAGGCTTCCGCGTTCGCGCGCATATATTCGCTCAGGTTACCGACATCGCACCAGTAACCCTTGGGAGCGACGTACCCATAAATGGGATCACCCTGCTTGAGCATCATGGGGAAGAGTTCCTGGCTAAAGTCAAACTGCTTATTCTTCTCGAAGTAGGTGAAGATCTTGGGGTCGAGCACATAGATGCCCGTATTGATTGTATCGCTAAAGACCTCGCCCCAACTTGGCTTCTCCAGAAACTGGGTAATGTGCCCGTCCTCATTGGTAATGATGACGCCGTATTCAAGGGGATTGTGCACATGCGCAAGCAGGAGCGTTGCCAGAGACTTTTTCTCGTTGTGGTACTTAATGACTTCCGTCAGGTCGTAATCAGTCAAAGCATCGCCACTGATCACCAGAAACGGCTCTGTTAACTGGTCCTCGGCGTTCTTCACACTACCAGCGGTTCCCAGCGGCTCATTCTCACGCGAATAGGTGATGCGCATACCGAACTGAGAACCGTTTCCAAAGTAGTCTTCTATATTGCTCGCCAGATACTGAACCGTAACAACGACCTCGGTAATACCATGACGCTTCAACAAATTCAGAATATGCTCCATTACTGGTTTTCCAGCAATCGGTACCATAGGCTTGGGACGTTGAATCGTCAATGGTCGCAGCCTCGATCCTTCTCCCCCGGCCATTACAACCGCTTTCATAGAGGCCTCCCTTGCCAAAGGCAACTCTCCCGGTTGCCTTCACAGACCAACAAAAAAAGTGTAACGTTATTCAATTTAAAGAAGAAATTATGAAGGAAGGACGGCGTAGCATAGCCACGCCGTCCCATCTGCTCCGCTCTTTTTATTGTACAACATGCTTAAAACTCGTCGCAAGTTGTTACCAATCACTCAAACGCCCGTGTTCCACTAACCAGCGTACAAAACGGTGATAATTTGTTTCTTCAATTAGTATCTGTTCTTCGTACTTTTCCTGCAATTGAATCAACTTTAATGATTCATCCAATGTAAAACCCTCATCCAGGAGGGCATCAACCAGCAGATCTACATATTGCTGTTGTTTCATCCGCAAGTCCTCCTTTTGCAACTCGTCTAACTACCCTCTTATTCGGAAACCAACATCGCTCTCGCGACTAACGCTTCGCGTTCAGGTTTCCGGATAGGCATTACCTGTAGTTCGGGGATATGTGCTACTAGTTAACACCGTGATGTCGCAAGAAACGGAGACAGACAGATCTGAACCAGCAGACAATCGGCGTCTTCGACAGGCCCCTTTGCCTTCCCATACAGGCACACAACGCATACAGCCCTGTTGATATCCAGAGGCTATAAGCTACTCTCTTTGAGAGATGTGCCTGACGCAGACAATGAACATGGATAAGTAAACGATGTGGAAGATCGAGCGATGTAGCGTTATCCCTCCCCTTGTAACAGGCCCCCTACCATTTTCACGCTACTATACAGAGTATAGTGTATAACATAGAAGTGACGCGCGCAAATATGTGAACGGGTACAGGCTGCCACGGCCCTTCATCTGTCCACTATTCGCCATGTGAAATGTAGTGCCGAATCTCTTCTTCGTGATCATAAAAATAACTAATGGCGTCATAGACCTGGGCCAGGCTCAAATGCTGACTATCAGCGATCTCCTCTGGATCCTGTCCACTTTGAAACAGCAGAATGACATGGCGAACGGTTGTACGTGTTCCCTCAATTATTGGCTCGCCGGCATAAATGGCGGTATTGCGTATAATATATGGATGCGTAGTACGCTCAATGGTCATAACTCATCCTTTCTCGATGCCGCGGTGCCATTCCTTCTCAGCATACCACGGCACCTACTATACTCATCCGCTTAAGTTAAAATCTTGTAAAGAAAAGCCCGGTTGAATTCACGAAAAATTCACATCAGGATGCCGCAACTAAACATACTTCTCATGCCGACTCAGCCAATCAAGCTCATCCTCGTTATGAGTGAGTTTTCAGAAAAATCTTGACAGCGCTTAAAATCCTCTGGTACAATACTTTCCATCGAGAGGTGGTGGGTGTAATTCACTAGCAAATCGACTGGCTATATGACCGTTCACGGTCCACACACCCTCCCAGGGAAAGAGGCATCGCCCATGGGCATTCCTCTTTTTTTCGAGCGTATATGAAAAATGGGTTGTGAGCAACCGCTGGCAGGAATAAACGACATTTCTACCTACCTGCCCCATCTCCTGCTAGCGCAGAGGCACCTTCGTGTCGCGCCTGGTTTACCTTCATTTGAAGGCAGGGGGATCTCAGACCCTCGCATTGTAGGATGACACTCTATAGTTGTTACCCCAGCCCGTCTCGTCAAGAGACATGGAACAGCTCAGTCGATAGAAGCGGGCTTGTCGAATAACCCACAAGGTTATGTCAACACAAAGGTAGATAAGTAGATAGAGAGAAGCGGACGCGGAAACTTTGGAGAGACAACAAGCACACGCCGTTTTTGATCGCCTCAATCTCGAGGCACTGCAAGGGCTGTTAGAGACTCACAACTTCGGCAAAGGCGATCACGTAATCTATATACCCGTTATTGATTCAACCAATACAAGGGCAATGCAATTTGCCCGTGAAGGGATAGCAGAAGGCACAGTAGTTCTCACGGAACAACAAACTGCTGGCAGAGGTCGCCTCGGTCGTAGCTGGGTAGATGTCGAGGGATGTAACATTCTCTCCTCTACCATCCTCCGCCCGCACTTTCCACCCTACTTGCTCATGATGCTGGCCCCCCTGGCGCTGGTTGAAGCGATTCAGGCTACCTGCAACATACAAGCTACCATCAAATGGCCAAACGATGTTCTGATTGGCGACCAAAAAGTTGCTGGCATTCTCATCGAGACCAGCCATGATCAATCTGGTCACCTGGTTGCCGTCATCGGGATAGGTGTCAATGTGAAGGGTCACATCGATCCCATTGCACACCTGATAGATGTCCATCGTGAACAGAGCGCAAGCTCCGTTCAAAACGCTCAGGAGAGCGAGCAGCCAGCAGGCAAGACAGTTGCGCGAGCTACCACATTGGAAGAGGCATGTGGTTACCCGGTGAGCCGAGAACGGCTCATTGCGGCCATGCTTCACGCTATTGAGCGCTACTATCTCCCCCTTCAAGAGGAGAGAGATACCGTGGGCTCTCAACTGTCTATGGCTCAACTGCTACGCGAGACCTGGCGTAGCCAGTTGTCAACCCTGGGACGTACCATAACGGTACGCCAGGGAGATCGTACCCTCAGCGGCGTTGCTGAGGACGTGGATGACGGGGAGCTCTGTTGCTTCGCAGTCATTCGGGTGAACTGGTCAGCATTAGCTGGGGAGATGTAGGATATACACTTCCAGATGAGTGCTGATACCTGGTTAAGGGAGTTCCTTAACCGTAGACATGAGGGGAAAAAAAGATGGAGACACAGGACGTATTCCTCACAAATGATGGTCTACAGCGTGCTTTGAGCCAGTTGGAAAATTTGCGCACCGAGGGCCGTGCAAAGGTTGCACAGTACCTTCACGATGCCAAGGAATCTGGCGATGTCATCGACAACGCGGCTTATGATGATGCCAAAAAAGAGCAGGCGCTGCTGGAATCACGCATCCTGGAGCTAGAACACCTGGTCACCAGGGCCAAGCTCATCAACAATGCACGCACCGATGAAGTCTCCCTCGGCTCAATCGTCCATCTGAGATCGAGTGAAGGACGCGATTACTGCTATACCATCGTCGGCGCCTTTGAAGCCAGTCCCAGTGCCGGGCGTATTTCTAACGAGTCGCCCGTCGGAAGAGCATTGCTCGGGCACAAGGCCGGCGATCATGTCATTGTCTCAACGCCAGGCGGGGTCAAAGAGTACACAATTTCGCGCATTGAATAAAGCTTCACGCTCCACCCCAACCATCATACAATGATAAACCCAGATTAGCCCCTGGTTATCCCCTAAAAAAAATTGCTCATCCCTTGATGGCTCGTGCAACATTTCTATACGAGTCCTCAAGGGATTTTTTTCTGCTTCCACTATGACTGTGGCAAGGGTGCCCTCGGCTTTAGCAGGAGGGAGGAATTGCCACATATACCACACATAGAATTGACAATACTACAGGTTAGTGGTAAAATGTAGGTATGCAGATACAACGAACTATCACCATTGTTATAGAGCCTGATAGCGACCTTGAGCGCACCATTGACGTGTTTCGAGAGGTACAACATTTCCTCTCTGAACCGTGTTTCAATGGTGGGAAGCCTCTTGGGGCTCTTGCCTTGCAACGAGCTTGCTATCACAACGCCAAAGGTTCGCTTTCTGCACAAATGACGATCTCCGCTATTCGCCTTGTCTCCGCTGCTTATGCCAGTGCCAAAGCCAACAAGAAACCTGCACAACGCCCTTTCCTCTTCAAGAAAGCACGCGCTTTGTTCTTGGTTGGGAAGCGCGGGCGTGATGCTGATTTTCGCAAGGATGGCTCCCTCTCTATCTGGACCATCGCAGGACGAAAACATCTCACTTACACCATCCCTCAAGATTTCAAGACCATCTTTGAGAAAGCCGTTGAGATTGATAGCCTCACCGTTCTCAAGCGCAATGGCAAGCTCATTGGACGTGTGACGCTCACACTTGACGTTCCAGAACCTCAAGGTATTCTCCCAGTAGGCATTGACCTCAATGAGACAAATGCACTCGTTGCTGTCGATCCTGATGGTCAGACACTCTTCGTGAGCGGGAAAGACGTCAAAGTCAAGAATCGTCGTACGGCCAAGACCCGCGCGCGTCTCCAGCGCAAACATGCGACCCGTAAGGCAGAGAAGAAGGATACACGAAGCATCCGACGTCTTCTCAAACGGCTTGGTCGCAAACAACGCAACCGCACACGCACCTTTGCCCAACAAACAGCTAAGCAACTAGTGACCTTTGCCCCTAAGAATGCAGTGCTTGTCTTTGAAGACCTGCATCTGCCCAAACCGGAAAAGGGCAAGCTCAGAGGCAAGGCACTCAGACGTCGAATGAGCCTCTGGCAACGACATCTCATCCGCACCTGCGTGGAAAACAAAGCCCAGGAAAGTGGGCTGAGTGTCACTAAGGTCAACCCTGCCTATACGAGCAAGAATTGCTCTCATTGTGGTTTGCGTGGTGTGCGTAAGCGTCACGCCTTTACCTGTCCTCACTGTGGTCACACGGACCATGCTGACGTCAATGCGGCGGTAAACATCCGCAACCGCTATACTGCCTTCCGGGGTAGTGGGCTGCTGTCAATCAGCCCTGAAGCCCAATCCTAACGGATGTGGGCAAGCCTCTGCATTTATGCATGGGGTATTGACTATTCAGTAACAACAAACAATGATACAATACACGAGATTTACTACCTTTCGAAAACCTGAGCGCGCTTATCCCGAATGGGGGAAGCGCTAGCCATGTGAGTGGCACCGCCGTGCTCCCAAATGGGGGTTGGTTTTCGTCTAAGAAGGTCAGCACCTCGAGCTATCCATGCCTCGCTCTCACACATCGACCTTATCCTCAGATGATCGCCTATGCGCGCTATAATGGCTGTGTGGAGCAAGCATGCCGCCGATACACACTGGAATACTATGGATCTTATTCCGAAACCCGACGTCACTGGCGTGACGAGCGCTTCCCCCATTCGGGGACACGCGCGCTCAGGGTTTTCGGATCAGAAGATGTTGAAGGGAAAGAAGAAAGCATGCCAGAAGAAAGGGAGATACGCATCCAACGCCTCAACGCCTTACGGGAGCAGGGCATCGACCCCTACCCCAATAGCGTAGAGCGTACCCATACCATTGAAAATGTGCTCACTCACTTTGACCAGTACGCTGGACCCGAGGGAGATTTCGCCCTCGTCGGTCGCGTGCGCCTCCTACGCGAAATGGGAAAAGCCGCCTTCGCTAAGATTGAGGATGGCACCGGCGCAATCCAGGTCTACTTCCGCATTAACGACCTGGGTGAGGAGAGCTATCGCGTTCTTAAACTGCTTGACCTGGGCGATTTTATCGAAGCACGAGGCTTCCTCTTTGTGACGCGCACCGGAGAGCGCACCCTCCATGTGAAAGGCTGGCGCGTCATTGGCAAGGGTTTGCGACCTTTGCCAGAGAAATATCATGGGCTTGAAGACAAAGAGCTTCGCCAGCGCAAACGCTATCTCGATCTCATCGCCAATGGCGAGGAGGTCAAAACGGTCTTCGAGACCCGTAGCCGGGTAATCAGCGCCATGCGCCGCTTCCTGGAGAGCCAGGGCTACCTGGAGTTTGAGACGCCAATCTTACAGCCCCTCTATGGTGGCGCCACGGCTCGCCCATTTATCACGCATCACAACACGCTTGACCGCGACCTCTACCTGCGTATCGCAGTTGAACTCTACCTCAAACGCCTGATCGTAGGTGGCTTTGAGCGCGTCTATGAGATCGGGCGCAACTTCCGCAATGAGGGTATTGATCGCAGCCATAACCCCGAATTCACCATGATGGAGTGCTACCAGGCCTACGCGGACTACAACGATATGATGAAACTGGTAGAGGAGATGATTGCCTACATCGCGCAAGAGGTAAAGGGTACAACCCGCGTCATCTACCAGGGAACCGAGATCAACCTGACGCCCCCCTGGCCACGCATTCCCCTGCTAGAGGCCATCCACAAATACACAGGCATCGACGTCAATGCCTTCCCCGACCGCGAGAGCCTGGCCGCCGAGATGCACGCAAAAGGCTATATCGTGGATCCCAAACTGGGCCGGGGTCGCCTCATCGATGATCTGAAAGGCGAGATGTTCCGTAAGGGCATTCCAGAACTAAAACAGGCCATCTTCTTGATTGACTATCCACTGGATGTCTCACCGCTCACCAAACGCCACCGCACCCATAGCGGTCTGGTGGAGCGCTTCCAGCCATTCATCGGCGGTCTGGAGACTGGCAACTCCTTCACAGAGCTCAATGATCCCCTGGATCAGCGCGCGCGCTTTGAAGATCAAATGAAGCAGAAGAGCCAGGGCGACGAGGAGGCCCAGGTACTGGACGAAGACTTCCTGGAGGCGCTTGAGATCGGCATGCCTCCCACGGGCGGTGTCGGCATCGGCGTTGACCGCCTCGCCATGCTCATGGCAGACCAGGAGTCCATTCGCGACGTTATTCTCTTCCCCACCATGCGCAAAACGGCGGAAGAGCAGATAACTGAAATTTAAATAAATAAGATGGTGCTGGCTGGTCGCCTGCGGCGACCAGCCAGCACCATCTTATTTATTTAAATTCACTTCCTGCCGCACGCCCATCACACGAATCTTATATCCCAGCCCTTTCCACTTGGAAACGATTTTGGCAAGTTTACGCTCTAATTCGGCATGCGTATGTGCCTCGATCTGCGCCATCGAGGTCGTAGGAAAGTAAGCTGGATGAGTGAGACGATACGTCACAGCGTACCTCACGTGATTCCTCCTTAGAGCATAGATAGCATTCCTCTTTTACCATAGCGATCAGCGAAAACTGAGCTCATTCTTCGTCGAATACATAGTACTGTAATAAAAGAGAGTCCCAAAAGACATTTTGATTAAAAAAAGATGATGGTATTGGATGTTGGAGGTGGAATACGATGCCTGCACCCTTTTCATATGCTTCTTCCCTGCTTGCGATGTTGAAGACGCTTGGGCAAGAGGGGCTGGATTTGCTCTTTCCTCCGCGTTGCGCCTCCTGCCAGCAGCCTGGACACGTTCACTGCCCACGTTGCCAGGCCCGGCTTCAGGCCCAGGCCTTACCAACACATCCTCCCTGCCCCCTCTGCACACAGCGAGGCGGGCCGAACGCCTGCCTGCTCTATCCACCCCGGGGACATATGCATGACATTTATGCCTTTGGCCCCTATGCTGGTCCACTGCGCGCCTGCATCAAAACGCTAAAGTATAATGGAGAGACACGCCTGGCCGAGCACCTGGGCACCTTACTGGCCCAGACGTATCAACGCTTTCAACTAGAGGCCGATGTCTTGCTTCCAGTCCCACTCCATCCGGCACGTCAGCGTCTGCGTGGCTTCAATCAGGCCCTCCTGCTGGCACGTGTCTGCTCCCGGTTGACCGGCGTTCCTGTAAATGAAGAGCTTATTCGCCAGCGACCAACGCAGGCCCAGGTCTCTCTTACAGGCAGGTCACGCCAGCAGAATGTGATGGGAGCATTTCTCTATGTCTCTACCGCTGCAACCCCAGGCGTCGCAAACCGTAAAATTCTTATCATTGATGATGTTTGCACGACAGGTGCAACCCTGGATGCATGCGCGCGTCCGCTCTTCGCCGCTGGCGCTCACTCGGTCACTGGACTGGTGCTTGCCTCGGCCTGGCACCGGACATAAGCCTCACACCGGGCGCTCCCTATCGTACACAGCCCACGGCCTGCGACGAAAGGAGCAGCAATACCTGATCGCGAAATGCGCCATATTGGCGCGCTAGCGGGACACAGCGGTGTTCGTGTAGCGACCATCCGAGGCAAAAAAGAGGCGGCAAAGTATATCGAGCCAGAACTACTACCCACAGTCACAGCCTTTATAAAAGATGTACTGCACGAGATCAATAACCGTGTGTGTTATAATAAAGCACACAAGAGACAATCATTATATATTCGGTAACATCATTTGCTTATCGATAGAAGTAGAGAGGTAGTTCGTTGATTGCTTATCTTCCGATACATACTAGAGAGAGGCGCCTGAATGCCAAGTAACAGGAGATGGCTCAGAACGGGTATTCTCTGGCTTCTGGCGATTATAGCGATTTTCCTCCTGGGCCTTATCATCCTTCGACCACAAACCGGAAGCAAAACGGTTAATGTCTCAACGATACTCCAACACGTCAAAGAAGACATCGCGAAAAATCAGACGGATACGCTGAGCGTCGATAGCAACACCCTCACGCTCATTCGTGGCACCCAACCAGATGCACCAAGGGAGACGGCCAGTATTAATGAGAGCTTCGATGCCACTCGCGTACTCAAAGATAATGGCATTGACTATGTCAACAATCGCCTTTTACTCCTGCGCTATGAAACGCCGAGCCAGGTCTGGAACTGGCTGGGGAGCCTGGTAGGGCTGATCCCTTTCCTGATCCTCGCCGTCCTATTTTTTGTGCTCATTCGCCAGGCCCAGGGAAGCAATAACCAGACCATGTCATTTGGTAAAAGCCGAGCCAGGATGTTTATGGGCAATAAGCCCTCGGTCACCTTTACCGATGTCGCAGGCGTGGAGGAGGCCAAGCAAGAGCTTCAAGAAATCGTAGAATTCCTCAAATATCCCGAGAAGTTCGCCGCCCTTGGCGCACGCATTCCCAAAGGACTCTTACTGGTTGGGCCTCCAGGTACAGGCAAAACGCTCATCTCTCGCGCCGTCGCAGGAGAAGCGGGCGTCCCCTTTTTCAGTATTAGTGGATCAGAATTTGTAGAAATGTTTGTTGGCGTCGGCGCCAGTCGCGTGCGTGACCTCTTTGAGCAGGCCAAACGCAATAGCCCCTGCATTGTTTTCGTCGATGAGATTGACGCCGTTGGTCGCCAGCGTGGCGCGGGCCTGGGTGGCTCTCACGATGAGCGCGAGCAGACGCTCAACCAGATCCTGGTCGAGATGGACGGCTTTGATAATAATACTAATGTGATAGTCATTGCCGCGACCAATCGCCCCGACGTGCTTGATCCCGCGCTCCTGCGCCCTGGACGCTTCGACCGCCAGATCGTGCTTGATCGCCCCGATATTCGCGGGCGTATCGCGATCCTCCAGGTTCACGCCAAAGGTAAGCCCCTGGAGAACGACATCTCTCTGGAGACCCTCGCGCGTCAGACGCCCGGCTTCTCTGGCGCCGACCTGGCCAATGTCCTCAATGAGGCCGCGATCCTGGCTGCGCGCCGCAATAGGCACCGCGTTGGCATGAGCGAGCTAGAGGAGGCCACCGACCGCGTCGTAGCGGGTCCAGCACGCAAGAGCCGTATTATTAGCGAACGAGAGAAAGCAATCACCGCCTATCACGAGGTTGGGCATGCCCTCGTCGCGCGTATGCTGCCCAACTGCGACCCGGTACATAAAGTCTCGATTGTGGCCCGCGGCCAGGCAGGCGGCTTCACCATGCTCCTCCCCACCGAGGACCGCTATCTCTGGAGCAAACCCCAGTTTGAAGATATGCTGGCCTATGCTCTGGGTGGTCATGTCGCCGAGTTCCTTATCTTTGGCGCGGTCACAACCGGGGCCTCCAACGATATTGAGCGCGTTACTAAGATCGCCCGCTCCATGGTCACCGAGTATGGCATGAGTAATCGCATCGGCCCCATGGCGCTTGGACATAAAGACGAGCTTGTCTTCCTCGGGCGCGACTTTGGCGAGCAACGCAACTATAGCGAGCAAACGGCACGCGAGGTCGATGAGGAGATTCATCGCATTATCCACGAGGCCTTTGGCAGGGCTCAAACCATCTTGCAACAAAACAAGACACGCCTTATCATGATTAGTGAGCGCCTGATCAAGGAGGAGACGCTGGAGGGGCCACTCTTCGAGTCACTCTTCAACCAGCCAATCAACGAAGGCCAGTATGATACCCCCTCCATTCTCGCAGGCATACCGGAGGAGCTACCTTCCACTCACCTGGAGATGCCGCTCATCACCCCTCGCCTCCCCCTCAACGGAGAGCAACCCGACATATATTAACAAACCTCTCATATAGTAGGTGGCTGGGGCTTACGCCCCAGCCACAGGCGCGAAAGCTGACATTTGCAAAACACGAAACCCTACATACACGTTTTCCATTGACATTACATATCCCAGCCTGATATCATAAATTAGTAGTTCGTCAATAAAGACAACAAGCCTGTCCCGTGCTGAACGAAAAAAGTACAGAAGTAGCGGCCAACAGCGATCCGAAATAGAGTGGAAGTTCGGAACGGAGATGCACTTCTCGAACGCCTTCGCGAGCGGCTGACCGAAGAAAATTGCCTGTATCATGCCGGTAATGCGGCTCCGTTATAGGGAATAAGTAGGTTGGGTGGCTGGTTACCACGCAGCAGAGAACCAGAAAAAGTGGTCTTTCATCTTCGCTACAACGACGTAGGGCAGGAAGCTTCTCCATCGTAGCTTTTTGCCGCTTCGAAGCGAAAGACAAGTAGGGTGGCACCACGGGTGTGAAAAGGAGCCTTTCCTTTTACTCTCGTCCCTTCAACTGTTTACGGAAGGGGCAACAGAGGAAAGCCATTGGCTCTCAGTTCCTTCCAGGAAGTTAGTCCACATTTGAAGGAGTTTCACACGGTGGGAAACAACACACAGGCGCATTCTACCCAGACCACGACTGCACGCCAGGATTCATACACTGGCCCTCCGCGCATTTCTTGCTGTCGACACCTCCCAGGGACAACTATGCCCCTTTTTTCTGACAGCCTTGAATTCAGGCCTGGCATGGAGCCCAAACAGCACCCATCTCAGGTCAACAATGTTCTTCAGTAGAAGGAGATGCTTTCGTGGCAGAACTATTTCATGAAATTGATCACTGCGTTACTGCTCCCCAGGGCTTCCGCGCCGGTACGACCGCTTGTGGTATCAAGTCTGACGCTGGCATTAAGGACCTTGCGATCCTCGTCTCAGATGTTCCCTGCACTGTCGCTGGTGTCTTTACGACCCACAACCTGCGCGCAGCGCCCGTCTTGCTCTGCCAGGAGCGCTTACAAGACGGCCAGGGGCAGGCAGTTGTCGTCAACAGCGGCAATGCCAACTGCGCCACGGGCGAGCAGGGCTTACACAATGCTTATCGTATGACTGAACTTGCCGCGACCAAACTCGGACTCGCCCCAGAACTTATCTTCTGCTCCTCAACAGGCATCATTGGACGCCAATTGCCTATGAAGAAGCTTGAAGCAGGCATCCCACAGATCGAGTTGAGCCCCGAATACGGCGACGCCTTTGCCGAGGCGATCATGACCACCGATACTCGCCCCAAGCGCCTCGCGCTTGAGTTCGAGATCGAGGGCCAGGCCGTTCGCCTGGGTGGCGTCACCAAGGGAGCAGGCATGATTCGCCCCAATATGGCAACTATGCTGAGCTACCTGACTACCGACGTGGCAGTAGAACGCGCATGGCTGCAACAGGAGTTGCGAGACGCGGTCAACGATAGCTATAACATGGTCTCGGTGGATGGTGACATGTCGACCAACGATACGTGTTTGATCTTCGCCAATGGCCTGGCCGGCAATACCCCACTCAATGCACAACATCCCGACGCGGAGACTTTCCGCCAGGCGTTACGCTATATCACACGCTACCTGGCACGCGAGATGGCACGCGATGGCGAGGGCGCGACCAAGCTGCAAACCATCTACGTACGCGGCGCTCGTGACAAGGCTGACGCGGTCCTGGCGGCACGCTCCCTGACCAGGTCACCGCTCTGGCAGTGCGCGCTGGCGGGTGGCGATCCCAACTGGGGTCGTATTGCGGCAGCGGCTGGCTCCAGCGGCTGCGAGTTTGACCAGAATGCCTTTGATATCTTTATTGGCGAGACCCAGATCGCCGCTAAAGGCATGGCGATAGATTACGATCAGGACCAGGCGCATGCGGCTATGGCTGGTGACGAGGTTCTGATTACCATCGACCTGCACCTGGGCAACGGCGAGGCCACAGCCTGGGGCTGCGACCTTACCCACGGCTATATTGACGAAAATTCTTTGTACACACGCTAACTGCCTCTCGAAAACCTGAGCGCGCTAGCGCTAGCCGCGTGAGCGGCGTTGGTTTTCGCATAATAAGTAAGTCATAAGGAGAAAAGCTATGACAACGACGGAGTTGCAGAAACGAGATTGGGCCGCCCTCGAACAGAAATATTATCAGGGTACCTTCAAGCGCCTCCCTATCACGCTTGTACGTGGCCAGGGCGCACGTGTCTGGGACAGCGAGGGGAAAGAGTACATTGATTTTGTCGCCGGTATCGCCGTCAACATCCTGGGACACTGCCATCCAGCTATCATTCAAGCCGTACAAGAGCAGGTCACGCAGCTCGTTCACGTCTCTAACCTCTACTACAACGTACGCCAGATCGAACTGGCCGAACAGCTCGCCGAGCTGAGCGGTGGCATGCGCTCCTTCTTCTCCAACAGCGGAGCCGAGGCCAACGAGGGCGCGATCAAGTTGGCGCGTAAGTATGGCCGCCTCCACCGCGATGGGGCCTTTGAGATCATCAGCATGGAGCGCAGCTTCCATGGTCGCACGCTGGCCACCACCGCCGCAACCGGCCAGGCAGCCTATCAGGCCTCCTGGGCTCCCCTGCCCGATGGTTTTAAGCAGGTACCTTTCAACGACCTGGACGCGGTCAAAGCGGCCACCAGCGCCAAGACGGTCGCGATCCTGGTTGAGGCCGTTCAAGGCGAGGGTGGCATCTGGCCCGCCAGCAAGGAGTTTCTCCAGGGACTGCGTCAGTGGTGCGACGAGCAGAACCTGGTCCTGATCTGCGATGAAGTGCAGGCCGGCGCGGGCCGCACCGGCAAATACTTCAGTTGGGAGCACTATGATATCAAGCCGGATATCGTTACCATGGCTAAGGGCCTGGCAGGTGGTGTTCCGATTGGTGGGATGCTGACCGGCCCCCGCACCGACGTCTTCGCCTATGGCGATCACGGGACAACCTTCGGCGGCAACCCCATCGCCTGTGCCGCAGGTGTCGCAACCATCAAGACCATCAAAGAGCAGAACCTGCTTGAGAACGCGACGAAGATGGGAGCTTATTGGGATAAGAAGTTCCAGGGCCTCAGCGCGAAATATCCGCACATCATCGATAGCCCACGCGGCATCGGCCTGATGCGCGCCGTCAATGTCAAACATGACCTGGCAGGCACGATTGCGGAGCGAGCGCTAGAGCACGGCCTGCTGCTCAACGCTCTGGGCGGCTCAACGCTACGCATGGTCCCCCCGTTGATCCTCACCGAGTCCGATCTCGACGAGGCACACGCGATCCTGGACCGCTCCCTGGAGGAGGTCTCCAAGCTTCCCGCAGCTCAACAGTAAAAACGCTTTAAGATACCAGAAGAGAGGGCCCTGCGCTGGCAGGGCCCTCTCTTCTTGCGTTACAAGCGGATGCCCTCTATGCCTGGGTCGCCCGCAGTCGTAGCCACTTTCCCGGCGTGACTCCCTACTGCCAGCGGCCCGGCGCGCAATGTAGCGCGACCCAGTAATACTTGCGTGAGATTTAATTGATTGGAGTAGACACCTCTTCGGAGGCAAGAAGAAGCACCTGAGGCTGCGCTTCTGCCTCAGCGAGCTTGGCGGGCTGTTCCGCTCGCACACTCACCTTTCCCTTAAGATTAATCAGCAAGACACCCAGAATAACGACCAGACCGCCACCCAGCGCGAGAGCCGATGGTACCTCTCTCAACCAGAGCCAGGCAATGATGAGCGAAAATACGGGTGAGATATTGAGGAAACTTATAGCAGCTGAAGCACTCGTACGCGAGAGGGCAAAGGTCCACACGAGATTGGCGACAGCCGCGGGAAACAAGCCCAGAAACACAATAGCCAGCGTCGCCCCCAGCGGGGCATGCGGCAACTCCTGCCAGAGAGTGGGAAGGAAGATCAGCATAAAGAGTGTGCCACCCCAGAGGTTATACGTCGCCAGTTCCAACCCACTATATTTGCGTAGATAGCGCTTCTGAACCACAAAATAAACGCTCTCAGAGAAGGATGCAAGCAGGATAAGCAAGGCACCTGGAGTAAAATGTAGCCCACCATTTCCATTCAACGAAATCAAGGCCACGCCTGTAAAACTGATCAATAGACCAACCCACCCCCATACAGAGAAGCGCTCTCCCAGAAACAAAGTCGCCAGGATGACCGTGAAGCAGGGGACAGTGGCAATTAAGAGGCCCGCGGTCCCCGCCGAAACGCTCGTCTCGCCATAAGTCAGACCTAACTGATACACGGTAATACCGATAAACCCCAGCAGGATCATCGCCGGGATATCACGCCTATCAGGCATACGCATGCGCGTGACCAACGCATACATAAGCAAAGCCCCTGAAGCGATCAAAAAACGTAATAAGATCAATGCTCCGGCACTATACCCCGTCAAACCCGCGCGAATACCCGCGAAAGCCGAGGCCCAGAGCACAAGTGTCAGTGATAGCGCGACGAGAGAGGGCACATCCCGAGACGAACGACGCTGCATAGCCTGCGAAGATGGATGTAGGCGCGACATAATTTTAATAAAACTCCTTCAAGAAACTGAACCTTTTTTTTTATATTATTGCATTCATCAGTATCTATCTACAGTAGAGATAACACATGCCAGGGTGCCAATTATTCTCTACAGTAAAAGAGAGAGTACATGTCACCTCCAGCCCTTGGTAACATGCACTCCTCTATTACCTTGACGCACTACAATTGAACTTAAGATCATTCTGGTAGAGGCAATTGGCAAATTAGTCCGACGCAACATATAGTAAGCGATGGACAATAATCAGGAAGACTGGAAATGTGTCTTCACGCTTACACGACTCACCTGGCTGTGCTGCTGGCGCGCCTGCTCGTAGCGCTGCCAATCGATGGAGAGTCCTCGCTCAACGAGAATCTCCGCCGCCAGGTCCGCCGGGAAGCCGCGCTCCGCGTGCAGCTGGAACAGAACCCGCCCATCGACATAGCCTTGCTCGTTCGCCTCGACGTGCTCCAGCAAGCTCAATCCCTGAGTGAGTACGCGCGAAAACATGCGCTCTTCGTTGGTCACGACCTGCACCAGTCCTTGCACATGAGAATGCTCCTGCGACGTGAGCAGAGAGTCATGCCCCGCCGCCAGGGGCGACAATAACTCGCCGAGGAAGGGTTGCTCCAGTCCCAGCACACGCCCCTGGCGCGCCGCGCGGCGAATCAGCCTGCGCACCACAGAGCTACGCCCATCGCGCCCGGGCCGCACATCCACCAGGCCCGCCAGGAGCACCGCGCGCATGTGGTCAACAATCATTCGTCGCGTGCGCCTCACCTCGCCTTCTTGCTCGGGCGCCAGCTCGCGTAAGCGCTCTAGCGCGGGCAGAAACACATCTGTGGAGAAGACAGACTCAGACCCCTGCAAGACAGTCGCTATACGTTCCAGGCCCATCCCGGTGTCGATATTCCTCTGGGGCAGCGTGGTAAGTGAGCCATCCGCGTGACGCTCATACTGCATAAAGACCAGGTTCCAGACCTCCATAAAACGCTCACAGTCACATCCAGGACGGCAGGTCGCGCGCCCACACCCCAATGCCACACCACGATCCACGAAGATCTCCGAGCTGGGACCACAGGGACCGGGACCATCACCCATAGTCCAGAGATTATCCTCACTCCCCAGGGGCACAATCCGCTCATTGGGCATGCCCACGCGCAACCACTCGTTGATCGCCTCATCGTCGCCGGGCAACCCCAGAGATTCGTCGCCCGCATAGACGGTTACCCAGAGCCGCTCTCGCTCTACCTCCAAATGCTGTAACAAGACCTCCAACGCCATCACTATCGCCTCACGTTTCCAGTACTCTCCTATCGACCAGTTGCCAAGCATCAGAAACGCGCTCATCTTGCGGTCATTACTGCCTACTGCCTCGACATCATCGGTCCGCAGACAGCGCTGCACTGAGCTAAGACGCGGCGAGGGAGGCAAGGTCTCAGCTCGCAGATAGGGAAGCAGCGGCTGCATACCCGCGATAATAAAGGACGTGCTGTTACCAGGCACCGCGAGGGGAGTGGAAGGCAACTCATAGTGCCCATGCCCACGAAAGTACCCCAGGTAGCGCTCAACGATCTGAGGAGAACTAAGCACTGTCGTCATGATGTATTCATCTCCTTTTGTATTTACGTACTAGTGTTTACGGCTCGCGAATACAGGATCGATTGCTCTCAAATGGAAGCGTTTTAGCTCAGAGATGATGTTTTCGCGCATACAAAAAGCCCGCCCCAAGCATAAACGCTCAGGGCGGGCTATTCTATCTATTGCTAAGCTTTAGCAAGCCCGTGGTACCACCTGAATTGAAAACCTCCACCAGGCCAACAAAGCCAGGCAGAGTTTCTCCACTCTACAGGCACGGAAGCAAACCGCCTTTGCAAGAATCAAGCACACAGGCTGGCTCTTCGATGCCTTGCCCCATGGTAACGGAGGGCGACCGGCTAGAATTACTTACCCATTACAACCGTTCTTGCTGAACGCTTTCACAGGTGTTTGTTCCGCATCGTGGCTCATTTGAGAGCCTGAGGGGGGCCTACCAGGTCCATCCAAAGCGACGGGCTTGCACTCTCCCCGTCTCGCTGGTCTTTTGGGTGTCCGCTGATTTCGTCCCTCGCGACGATTTCTGTATCACAGCAAACTCCATGTTATATGTAAAGTATACGGACGATACTGAAGAAAGTCAAGCTTTGCAAAAATTTTGTACTTAACGTGGGGTCAGAAGATAGCCTACGACCTCGTAGCCGCGCCCCAGGCGCTCGTTCTCGGGAAGGTCGGTGATCCATTCCCAATGCCGCTCCTCCAGAACTGTAAACTGCTCCTGGACAAGGTCAAAGAAGCCACGCGGGACAAGGGGAATATCTCTGCGATGGCTGGCATCGTGATCAGTTCCGTAGACATTAAAGGCGAAGCCACGCACATCGCTCAGCAGCAATATCAGGCCATCCTGATCCAGCAGGGAGCGAAGCAGATGCAAGTGTGCGTTGATGACACGCAGGCGAAAAGCTTGCGCGGCTTCTTGATAGCGTCGATGGCGCTCCTGCTCACCAAGTAGCTCGGGAGTTGCGGCTTGAATTGCATCCAACAGATCAAGAATGGGATAACTAAATAGCTGCGACATGACCAATGAGCTTACGACGAGGCCATATTGCGCGCTGCCCAGGTCATCAATCACAGGTGGGTCAGGCACGAGGCACTCCTCCAGGCACTGGGCCGCGGCGTCAAAGACCGCACTACTCCCCTGCTTAGATAGCTCGTCCCAACGCCTGCGACGTGTGTGGCGCAGCAACTGGCCACTCACCTGTCCGCTCAGATCGCACTCAACCAGGCGCATCCTGCGACGCTGGCCTGGACTCTTCAGTTGTTCATCGCAGGCGCGCCGCATCCCCGCCAGATCAAGGTCAGCCAGCACGAGTTCATCGGCGCCCCGGCATAATGATACCAGGGGGACCTCAGTACAGCCGCCCGCACCCAACACAGCGATGCTGGCAGATGTACTGGCAGAGCGCCGATGCAACGCAAGCTGATACATGGCCTCGCACTGCTCTAGATGCTGCGCTGCATGGGTACGCAACCATTCTCGTCGTTCAGGGCCTTGCGTTTGTGCATTACTATAAGAAAGATTCTCTATCCGCACTATTGTCCCTCTACCTCTCCACTCGAAATGATGGTCGAATTCTATCATCATCTCAAGTGGAGAGCAAACACGCGCCTTCTATCATCCTCCCCAGAGGGGTGTGCCTCGGATACTAGCTGCTTATCCCAGGCAGCGAGAAAAAAGCCTATTCACCCGCCTGAGCCTTCACATGCTCATGCCAGGCGGAGAGTACCTCTCGCTCGCGCTCTGGGGAGAGCGTTTTGCCCAGCGTGCCTTCGCGCTGCTGGCTATGAATCCAGGCCAGAGTATCGCGCGCGGTCTCCTCCAGGGAGCGGAAGGTCATGCCAGCGGCGACGGCTTTGGCGTTCTTCACAGTACAGAAGGCGTCGCCATCCTCGCCTGGTATCCAGAGTGGGAGTTGCATCCAGGGCTGGATCTCCTGCTGCTCCAGAAAATCTTCCGCGACCCAGGTAAAATACACCTCGTTATTCAACGCGACCCGACAACGCTCCAGCACCTCGCCCAGAGGCTGTGGCTCTTGCGGGCCAGTCGCGTTGAAGGCACCCGTCTGCCTGGTTTCAGACATGCGCACCATCCACTCCGCCAGGTCGCGCACATCAATCCATTGCAAGGGCATATCCCGGTGGTCTGGTGCCAGGACCTCGCCCCCCTGAGCCAGGCGATAGGGCCAGTAGGTAAAGCGATTGGAAGCATCCCAGGGACCCACAATCAAGCCGGGGCGCACCAGCAAGGTCTTGCCAGGGAAGGCCTGCTCGACCTCCTGCTCGCACAGGGCTTTGAGCGGGCCATAGGTCTCGCCCGTGACCTCTTCAATGCCTGGATCTTCTAAGGTCGCCAGTGGATACTGCTCATCGATGCCCTTCTCTTTAAAGTCGCCATACACGTTAATACTGGCGACAAAAGTATAGTGTTCAACCGAGCCAGCCAGCGCTTGCGCGGAGGCGCGTACGATGCGTGGTACATAGCCGCAGGTATCAATAACAGCGTCCCATTTGCGACCTGCAAGCAGGTGCAGATCATGCTCGCGGTCCCCTAAGATCTCCTCTGCCTGGGAAAAGAGGCCTGGCCGCGTCTTGCCTCGGTGAAAAATAGTAACCTCGTGCCCACGTGCCAGGGCAGACTCAACAATATGCCGCCCCAGAAAAGCGGTACCACCTAATAGCAAAAACTTCATCCGATTCACTCCTTCATTATTTCAGTAACGTCCTTGCCATTTAGCATAACCCGCCCAGAAGCTCACTGAACAGGGCAAAAATATGCTGGTAGCATAGGTTGATGAATAAACTATGCTACCAGCATATTTTTGTAGAGCCTATTTCCCCTGATATTTAGGGGCGCGTTTCTCAAAGAAGGCGCGAATGGCTTCTCTGTGATCTTCCGTGGTGATCGCGCGACCTTGCAGTTCGCCCTCCAGTTTGAGGGACGAAGCCAGGTCGCTATCCAGGCCCTGGTACATAAGCTGCTTGATCAGGCCATAGGCACGCGTGGGGCCATGCGCCAGGCGTTGCGCGACCTGCAAAGTTGCCTCTTCCAGCTCGGCAGCAGGTACGCACTTGTTCACCAGGCCCAGGCGCTCGGCCTCTGGTCCGCTCACTTCATCCGCCAGCATTGCCATCTCCAGGGCCTTGCCAATACCTACCAGGCGTGGCAGAAAGTAGCCACCGCCCCCATCAGGCATCAGGCCAATGCGGGCAAATGCCTGGATGAAACGCGCGTTATCGGCGGCGATACGCAGGTCACAGGCCAGGGCAATATTGCACGAGATACCGGCGGCAACCCCATGTACCGAGGCAATGGTCGGCTTCGCCATCTCCTGCAAGGTGCGAATCAACTGGTGATACTTGCCCAGATGCTTGCTAACCTCCAACGGCTCCTTGCTGCCATTGGCCGAAGAGAACTCGCTCAGGTCCTGACCCGAGCCAAAACCACGCCCGGCCCCCTTCAGGATCACACAGCGAACATCCTCATCTTGCGCGGCGTCGGCGACAGCCTCGTTTAGCTCAGCGAGCATGCGCTCATTGAAGGCATTCAATACTGCGGGACGATTCATCGTAATGATTGAAATATGCTCTGAGGTTTGCGTTACCAGGTGCTGGAAATCACTTCGCATGCGTCCACTCCTCATCATTGATGGTGTGTAAAAGCTGGCTATCCCTTTATTGTAGGCATATCCAGCATTAAAACTTCAAGGGCCATGCGCGTATTCACATTCTGCTCAAGCGCTTCCAGGGTCTTCAGGATCGAGCGCACCATCTGCTGCGCCTGATTGGGGAGAATTTTGCTGGCCTGCGTCTTGAGCAGGTCGCGCATATCGACATTGACGGTCAGATCGAGACAATTATTGCTTGCCAACACCAGGTCACGCCACCAGAGCAGGAAGAGTTCGAGCATCTCACGAGCGCGTTCGCTATCACTGGCCAGGCGTTGCACGAAGTCAAAGCGCTGCACCCTGTTCAGTGTAGGAAGTTTGGCCAGCCCCTCTAATTGGGCCTTGCGCTCCTCCATCATCTCTTCATCCTCAATGGCCTGCACGGCCCAACCCATACGCCCGGCGGCCAGGGCGGCTACCAGGTCGGCCTCCTTAGGATCGGCTTCCCAGTCATCCACAAGCGCCTGGCGGATCTTCGTTGTGGTCAGAAGTTGCATAGGCAACTGTTGCACACGCGAGATAATCGTGGGCAATAGTAGACCCGGTTCCGGCACGGTCAGGAGAAGTACCACGTCAGGCTCTGGCTCCTCCAGCGTCTTGAGCAAACAATTCGCCGCCTGCACATTCATCTGGTGGGCATCTGGTATGAGGAAGACATTTCGTCGCCCCTCCAGCGTACGCCGCGATGAGTCGTTCTGCAAAGCACGAATCTGCTCAATGACGATAAATTGCTTATCGGGGGCTTTGGTCACAACGTGTACATCTGGATGATTGCCATGTAGCACCTTGCGACACGCCAGGCAAGTATTACAAGGATTGAGCGGAGACACACGAGGGTCTGGGCCACCCGTACAGAGCAAGGTCTGCGCAAAGCGATGCGCCAGGAGCGACTTACCAATACGTGGGGGACCGGAGAAGAGGTAGGCGTGACGAACCTGCTGCGACGCCAGCATGCGGCGCAAGATATCGATACTGTGTTCGTGGCCGATAATATTCCAGCCTTGTTGCGACTGTCCTTGCTCAGTTATCATGCTCCCATGGTACCAAAAAGCACGCCACTACGCAAGGCAATTTTCACACCTATAGAGGCTTCCAATTCTTCTCTGGCGCCTGCCTTGGCTCGCTACGCTTGCCTCCGGGTAAGAGGTGTCTGGTGGTGGGCTGGCAGTGCCAGCCCACCACCAGACACCTCTTACCCGTGAGTGCCGCAGGCACGAAAGCAGATACTAAACCTGCTCAGGTTGTGACCTGGGTACCACAGGAGAGGGCTTTGAAGGTTTGTATGCTATACTAAATCTCATGGGTAACGCAAAACAAGGACCAGGGCGATACAAACAGATTCCAACTCCTCGTTTACAACCAATCCGCCAGGCCTGGCGTATAAGTGTATAGGGTAGCGGTTTGTCAGCTTCGCGGTTTCCTGTGTACCAGATCACAGCGTTTTCTAGACAGCATATGCTATGCTACTTTATATATGCAAAAACTTCACAGACACACAACACAATCAGATTTAAAACTTCTGCAAAACTGATAAGGTCGATGTAACCAATGGATCTCCCTATCCGTTTGTACAATACAAATAGCAGTCTGCGTTCTTCTATGGAAGAGGAACGCCGAGGCTCTCCTGGAGGATCCACATCAGCCAGTCAGGATGAGGTAGAGCAACAGGCTCTCGAAGCACAAGAAGTTCGCCCACAGGCGCCAGAACCTGAACCTGCTGACGAAGAACAGCAGCCACAGGTACAAGCAAGCGAGCATGTGAGCGTAGAGGACTTCGAGGATATCTTTCAACGATATCAAGGGCCTATTACGAACTATATCTACCACCTCATTGGCAACCGGGAGCAAGCCTACGACCTGGCACAAGACGTTTTCGTCAAGGCATACAGGGCACTATTAGGAGGCACACAAGTACAGCCAGGAGCACTTTCTGCCTGGCTATACCGTATCGCGTCAAATACGACCACTGATACTCTGCGCCGCCGCCGCCTGATTTCCTGGCTTCCACTGTCGCTCTTTAATGAAGATCGCGGCATTGGCGCTGGCGTTGTCTCAGACAACGGGAACTCGGGTGGAGAGAACTACGCGGGCGACGAGCAGGTACATGAGGCGCGGGCAACAGCGGTCAGTACTGCCTATGAGCGCAATGGCTACGATGGCGGTAAGTTCGAAAATCGCGTTGCTGATCGCGAGCTTGTGGAGCGTGTATTCAATCAACTGCCTCCTAAATACTCTTCTTGCCTCTGGCTATACGAGAACGACGGCCTATCTTGTGCAGAGATTGCTGAAGTGCTCAATATCAGTGCATCTGCGGTTAAGATGCGCCTGATGCGAGCGCGGGAACGGTTTATCGCATTGTACAAAAAAGAGGTCGGTGAAGATTGAACTGCAATAGAGCGCGAGAACTCCTCGCTAATTATCGAGACATACAAAAGGAGCGGGCTGCAATCCTCCCAGAGCTAGATGCTCACCTGGAGGTTTGCTCTGCCTGTCGCCAGATTCAGCAACAGAGCGACTTTATCGGTGCAAGTGTTCGCTCGCTACCTACACTGTCCTCAGCACCGGAGGCACATGCTAAACTCATGCGCGCGCTCGCCGCTGAGCATACGCGCTATATTCAGCGTGCAACATCTTCAGAACTCTCAACGCCGACACCTGCTTTCCTCAAACCCTATCTCAAAGATATCGTCGCCGAGGAAAAACACCTGGAGCCTCTTACCACCTTTTCGTCAGCAGAAACCGGTCCCCTTCCTGTTATTCCGATTACACGCAAGCGTCCACGCCTGGCACGTATGGGACCTACCACGATTGTTGGGATAGCTGCCGCCGTGCTGATGCTGATCATGGCAGGTGGTATCTCATCCCTGGTGCTCATGGCGCAAATGAATAATGGAAAACCTGCTATCGGGGGAGAGCAAGCCAATGTGACCAGAGGCGCATCTCTCTCGGTTGCCAATATTGCGGTACAGACGTCCTACCCGCATGTCGTCAGCGCGCTCGCGGACCGCAATACCATGTACTTCAGCGCCTATCAAGATGGCAGTGACCCTGCATGGATGCTCGAACAGGTCCATCTCAATACCAACAACGATGCATCTATCACACCGATACCGCTGCTGGATAAACCAACAACGAGTAACGTCTATCTGCTTGAGAACGTCCAGAACTGGCTCATCTGGTTACAACTGGATAAACCTAAAACCACCACGGGCAAGCCTCTAGATACGCAGAATAGCTCGCTCACACGCACCTGGAGCCTCGACGCGCTCTACGTGGGTTCAGGAGATACGAAAGCGAACAAGAACGATCTTCCAGGTGAAAAGAACGAGGCAAGCGCCAATCAGCCCATTACCCTACTCAAAGGGCTGTATGACCAGAACACGGTTCCGGCATGGATAAACTCACCCCTTCAGGGAACGAGCACCTATCAGAATAACCTGCTGGTTTCCTGGCTTGATAACCAGGGCACCTCCCATCTAACTCGCTACCAGCTCGATGCTCAGCAGGTACCAACATCGGAGGAGCTGGCCCATGTAAATGCGGGTCATGTCCTGGCTTCTCCTACCGCAAGCAGCGATGGCAGAAGCATCTACTGGGGAGAAGAGTGGGCCACGAACGATAATATCCTGCATAGCAATATCTGGCAGAGCCAGGAAGAGGAGGCCGCGCCAGAGCATGGTCGCTGGGCGCCGCATATCGAGACGGTACGTTCGCTGTTTAAAAACGATGAAGCCTCCTTCCATCCACATGTGGTGGGCGACACGCTCTTTATGCTGAGCACGCTCCCCCTGGATGCCCCAAATCAGACAAACAAGCCGTCACCCATTATCACGACAGGCTCACAGACGCCAGTGGCCTCGCTTACGCCTTCCGCGGCGAAAAGCACTCCTGTGCTCACGCCTTCCGTGACAACAGGCCAAGACGAAACACCTATCACGCAACCAACCCAGGCGCCCCTGATCGCAAAGAGCGATCCCAACGCCTATCCATTGCAGGCCGATGCCATGATCCAGGGAACCCTCTTTGGCTATCAACTCAGTGATACCACGCTGGCGCCGCAACAATTTGGCGATGAAGGCCAGTCCATGGCTCTCCAGGGCGGCAACCGCTTCTTACTCTGGCAGAACAAGAACAAGAGCATTAATATGTTCGACGTTCTAACTAACAACCAGGTGGGAGTAGGGACCCAGATTCCAGCCAACACGCTCTTCCTCTCCATCCATGGAGATACCGCTGTGTGGCTAATTCCTCCCGACTCCAATGCGAACACGACTCAGCCAGCCAATACGGTCACCTTTAAGACCTTTAACTGGCCCACGAAGATCGTCTCCCCCAACAACTAGACACCTTAATACACCAGGAAAGGCGAGAGGAAATTTCCTCTCGCCTTTCTTCTTTAAGTTCTCTACGCCCTTTTAACTTTTCGTTCCACCTTTAATTTCCGCGTCTGGCGTGATATTCTTCATGGCTTCCTGCGCCAACTGGGGATCAACTTTGCTCAGATAACTCAGCATTTGCTGATGCTGGGTTTCTAAACGCTTGTTCTGGTCCTGCAAGCTCTGTACGACCTGGAGGATCAAGCTGTCCTGGTGATCCAGGTGCTCCATAATATTCCTGATCTCCTCCTCGCCTTTGCTATCAGTAACGTAGTCATTCTGGGCAGTAAGCCTATCCTTTTCAGCCTGCCGATTTTGCGAGATCATGATAAATGGCGCGGCGAATGCTGCTTGAAATGAGAGCGCCAGATTCAACAGAATGAATGGATAAGGATCAAAGCGACCGAAATATGCTTGCACACTATTAAAGAGAATCCAGGCCAGAAGAATAAGACTCTGAATAATAATAAAACGCCAGCTACCCATGTTGGACGCAACAGTGTCAGCCACTTTTTGTCCAACAGTCAAATTTTGATCGGCTGCCTCATTCACATTGACAACAGGCCCATGCTGCTTATGGTCGAAACGCGGGAACTTCAACTGTCCTGGGCTCTTGTGGTGAGCCTCTTTTTCATTTAAAGCGGGTGTGATGCTCATCAAGAAACTCCTTTTTCATTTTTTGTCCACCCTTCATCTTCCCCTTCATAACCTACTTCATAAACTTTAAAGAGACATGAAATTGGGGTAGCAAGATGGCCTCTCCAGCAATTGCTGGAGAGGCCATCTTGCGTTTTCTCTTCCAGGTAGATAACGCCTCCTGGCTAGCAGCCAAGCTCCTTGGCGATCAGCATACGCTGCACCTCGCTTGTCCCCTCGCCAATCTCGTTGATCTTGACGCTACGCCAGTAGCGCGACACAGGATATTCATCCATAAAGCCGTAGCCACCATGGATCTGTACCGCCTGGTCAGCCGCACGCTTGGCCGTCTCGGACGCAAAGAGCTTGGCCATTGAGGCCTCGCGCCGGTAGGGCTTCCCTTGCATATGCAGCCACGCGGCTTTATAGTACATCAGGCGTGCCAGTTCAATCTCCATATCCATGTCGGCAAGCTTAAACTGAATGGCCTGATATGCACTAATCGACTTGCCAAACTGCTTACGCTCTCTGGCATAACTCAGCGCCTCATCCAGACAAGCCTGGGCCAGGCCAACTGAGAGGGCCGCAATTGCAACACGCCCCGCATCCAGGATCTGCATAAATTGTTTGAAGCCATCGCCACGCTTTCCCAGGATATTCTCTTCGGGAACCATGCACTCCTCAAAAGAAAGCGGGCGGGTATCCGAGGCCTTCCATCCCATCTTCTTATATGGATTCCCGATAACATAGCCAGGCGTACCCTTTGGCACAATCAAGTTGGTGATTTCGTTGCGCCCATCTGGACGTTGACCCGTCACCGCCGTAATCGTCACGCCACCTGTTATATTGGTTCCAGCGTTGGTAATAAAGACCTTGGAGCCATTGATATGCCACTGGCCATCCTCCTTGAGCACAGCACGCGTGCGCGTCCCACCCGAGTCAGAACCAGCCTCTGCTTCCGTGAGACCAAAGGCCCAGAGCCGTTCACCAGTAGCGAGAGGGAGCAGATAGCGCTGCTTCTGTTCCTCACTGCCAAAGAGATAAAACGGAGTCGCACCCAGCGAGGTATGCGCCTCCATGGTAATGCCCACCGAGACATCACCACGCGAGATCTCTTCTATAGCTAGACAGTACGAGAGAAAATCCGCGCCCGCGCCACCATACTCCTCAGGAAATGGCAGTCCCAGCAGGCCCAATTGCCCCATCTTGCCAACCAGGTCATAAGGGAACTGGCCAGTGGCATCCATCTCCTCCGCGCGCGGCTTAATCTCCTGCGCTGCGAATTCGCGACAAGTATCACGTATGGCTATCTGCTCGTCGTTGAGTGTAAAGTCCATACCGTTTTTCCTTTCTTGCAACATAGCTGCCTTCAGTAGAGCGTAGCAATCTCTACCAAGATCATATTATATCCGATTTCAGCAAAGCGTTGTTGCTTTCCCCCCACCGACTTCTCGCCTGTAGCGCTCGGAGGTAGGGGATAGTGGCCTGGCAGGTGGGCGTATACCCACCTGCCAGGCCACTATCCCCTACAAAAAAAGAAGAGAAGGCAAGAATGTGTGCGGGATCATGATCTCGCACACATTCTTGCCTTCTCTTTTTATATACTAGGCAGCTTACGAGAAGGCTTTGTCGCTCTCGATGTTGGCGCCCACGCCCTTGCGCAGCATGGGGACTTTGTTCAGCTCTTCCCAGGGCGCATCGATGTCGGTTCGCCCAAAGTGACCAAAGGCCGCGGTAGGCTGATAGATGGGCCGGCGCAGGCGCAAGTCCTGGATGATGCCCGCCGGGCGCAGGTCGAAGTGCTCATTGATCAGGCGAATGATCTCTTCGTCCGATACCTTGCCAGTACCAAAGGTCTCGACAAAGAGGGAGAGCGGACGCGCGACGCCGATGGCATACGAGACCTGGAGTTCGAGGCGATCAGCCAGGCCAGCGGCAACAATATTCTTCGCGATGTGGCGCGCGGCATAGGCTGCCGAACGGTCGACCTTCGTGGGATCTTTGCCGCTGAAGGCACCACCACCATGACGCGCCATGCCGCCATAGGTGTCTACGATAATCTTACGCCCCGTCAGGCCAGCGTCACCCATCGGTCCACCCAGCACAAAACGCCCCGTGGGGTTCACAAAGATCTTGGTCTTTGAGTCAAGCAGATGCTCAGGAATAACCGGCTTGATAATATGATCGATCACATCCTGTTGAATCTGTTCGCGATCCACGTACTCGGCGTGCTGCGTTGAAACGACGATGGTATCTACACGCACAGGCTTGCCATGCTCATACTGGATGGTGACCTGTGCCTTGCCGTCCGGGCGCAAATAGGTCATCGGGCCATTGCCGCCCCAGGACTTGCGACGGACCTGCGAGAGCTGGCGCGTCAACTTATGCGCCAGGCTGATTGGCATGGGCATATATTCAGGCGTCTCGTTACAGGCGAAACCAATCATCATGCCCTGGTCGCCTGCGCCAACGCGCTCCAGTTCATCATCGCTGAGATGCAACTGGACATCGCGCGCCTCTAGCGATGCGCTCACGCCCATATCAATGTCGGGAGACTGCTTGCCAATTGATGTTACGACGCCACAGGTGCGATAATCGAAACCATAGTCTGCATTAATGTAGCCAATTTGCTCGATTGTTTTCCTTACAAGTGCAGGCATATCCACCCAGGCGGAGGTCGAGATCTCACCCGCCACCAACACCAGGCCAGTCGTCGTTGCCGTCTCACACGCTACGCGTGCCAGGGGATCCTGCGCGATAATCGCATCCAGAATAGCGTCAGAAATCTGGTCACACAATTTATCTGGGTGCCCCTCTGTGACCGACTCACTGGTAAAAAACGACTTTGGGCTCTCCATAAAATTACTCAAAGGTTGGCACCTTCCTCTCTTACAACAAGGTTCATCTACATGAACGTACGCCAGAAACAGGTGGAATGGTATGCAACCAGGGTCACGCCTGTGGGTGCGAGGAGCGACGCGGGATATTTTCTCTTGCCTTACTTCTTCTCCGAAAACCCTGAGCGCGCTTGTCCCCGAATGGGGGAAGCGCTAGCCACGCGAGTGGCGCTATGCTCCCGAATGGGGGTTGGGGTTCGGAATAAGATCTTAGCGAATTGTAGGCATAAAAAAACCCCTTGCTTAGCAGGGGTATGGCATTTATGCTCATTCCCCTCATCTTGCGGATATAAAAAGTCCGCCGGAATTGGCACCCTTCTCCCTCG
Source organism: Ktedonobacter robiniae (assembly GCF_016587375.1). GTDB lineage: Bacteria > Chloroflexota > Ktedonobacteria > Ktedonobacterales > Ktedonobacteraceae > Ktedonobacter > Ktedonobacter robiniae. Next base: position 3,851,452 of record NZ_BNJG01000001.1, on the reverse strand, counting down.
TTTTGCCTCATTACTCATGATTGCAAAACAAGTTAAGCGGGTTGCCGGGCTTCGTCGGGCCGTGTCCCTCCACCTCTCTTGATGAGAGCGATCTCATGCGTATTTTGTTTCATTTTCGAAGTACAGCGCTTCAGCAGAATGCTGCCTGAACGCTTTTTATTGGTTTTATTCTACGTCAAAGATTCAGCCATTGTCAACTACACAAGAGCTAGGATTCTCTTCGTAGAGAAAAGTGACTGGACAACGGCAGTACCGTTGTCCAGCCACTTTTCTCTACAGGGAGAGTTTATGCTGAGCATGGGCCACTCAAGAGAGAGGACTAGGTGCCAGACTCCCAGGAGTTGAGATACTTCTCTTGCTCAGGGGTCAGCGTGTCGATGCGAACCCCCATCGACTGGAGCTTCAACCGGGCAATCTCTTTGTCGATATCAGCCGGGATGGTGTAGACGCGAGGCTCAAGGTCCTTGGCAAGCTTGAGCATATACTCAGCACCAAGGGCCTGGTTGGCAAAGCTCATATCCATCACGCTCGCGGGATGACCCTCGGCGGCGGAGAGGTTGACGAGGCGACCCTCAGCCAATAGATAAACGCGGCGGCCATCGCTATAGGTGTACTCATCAACGAAGTCACGTACGCGGCGCTTGTTGGTCGCCAGCTTCTCTAGCGCAGGGATGTTAATCTCATCATTGAAGTGGCCGGAGTTTGCGATCAGCGCGCCGTTCTTCATATGCTCCAGGTGATCCTGATCGATCACGTTGATGTCGCCGGTGACTGTCACGAGGATGTCACCGATCGCGGCAGCCTCGACCCCAGGCATGACGCGGTAGCCATCCATGACGGCCTCAAGCGCGCGCGTAGGATCAACCTCGCAGACGACCACGTTCGCGCCCAGGCCATGACCACGCGACGCGACACCGCGACCGCACCAGCCATAACCAAAGACGACCAGGGTACGACCCGCGAGCAGCCTGTTGGTCGAGCGAATAATGGCATCCAGTGTGCTCTGGCCCGTACCATAGCGGTTGTCGAACATATGCTTGGTATCAGAGTCATTGACGGCCAGCACAGGGAAGCGCAGCACCTCTGCCTTTTCCATGCTCTTCAGGCGAATGACGCCCGTAGTTGTCTCTTCCAGGCCCGCGACCACATTTTCTACCAGCTCGCTACGCGAGGTGTGCAGGATCGAGACCAGGTCACAACCATCATCCATAGTCATGTTCGGCTTGTGATCAAGCGCCGCATTGATGTGGCGATAGTAGGTCTCCTCATCCTCGCCCTTGATAGCATAGGTGGGAATACCGTACTCGCTTACCAGGGCGGCCGCGACATCATCCTGTGTCGAAAGCGGGTTGGAGGCGCATAGTACCAAGTCGGCACCACCAGCCTTAAGCGTAATCGCCAGATTCGCGGTCTCAGTTGTGATATGCAAGCAGCCAGACATGCGCACGCCTTTCAGCGGCTGATCTTTGATAAAGCGCTCACGGATCAGGCGCAGTACCGGCATATCTTCCGCGGCCCACTCAATGCGGTCCTTACCGCGAGCGGCCAGCGAGAGATCCTTTACATCACCACGCGTTGAAATAGCCATTCTATAATTGTTCCCTTCTTAAACAACAGCAAAACTGAATAGTATTGTACAACAAATCGCTTCGATTGGCAGAGAGCCAGGTACAGGTTCTTAGCGCACGTTCCAGCGTGGATCAAAATGCGAATAGGTCACAAGCTCGTTATAACGCTGCTCGATATCTGCTATCGACAATTCGCGCAAACCATTGATACTAAAGTCACTGCACGCAAAGGAGCCGATAATGTTGCCATGAACCACTGCACGCTTCATATCTTCCGCGCTATAGGCACCATTGGAACCAGGCTCGACTGTAGAGAGATAGCCAAGAAGGCCGCCCGCAAAGGCATCGCCTGCGCCTGTTGGATCGATAACCTCTTCGAGAGGATAGGCTGGAGCGCTGAAGTAGGTTGCATCCGCGCCAAAGAGGAGCGCGCCATAGCTTCCCAATTTCACCACCAGGTATTTCAAGCCCATATCCAGCAACTGGCGTGCGCCCGCAAGGATGCTCGCCTGTTCGGTAAACTGGCGTACCTCTTCCTCACTCATAAGCAAGACATCGACGCGCTTGATGATCTCGGTCAACTCCTTGCGCGCGGTCGTAATCCATAGCTCCATCGTATCTAGCACAGTCAGGCGCGCATTGGGTGCCTGTTCTAAAACCTCCAATTGCAGGGAGGGCTGGATGTTTGCCAGGAAAAGCAGGGGACTCTGACGATAGGTCTCTGGAACGACCGGGTGGAAATCCGCGTACACACCCAGTTCAGTGTAGAGCGTATCGCGATGGTTCATATCCAGGTGATAGCGCCCACCCCAGGAAAACGTCTTGCCCTCCTGTATCTGCAAACCACTGAGATCGATACGATGACGTTGCCAGAATTCTAAATGCTCGCGGGGAAAATCACTGCCAACGATAGCGACCAGGTTGACTTCGTCATAGAGCGATGCCGCCGTCGCGAAAAAGGAAGCCGCGCCACCCAGGACGCGATCGGCTTTCTGAAAAGGGGTCTCAATAGCATCTAAGGCCACGGAACCCACAACAAGAATCGACACTACTTACAGCCTCCAAAAGAGTTTTCTTCATCAGAGGGGATTGTACCACGTTTTTCTATACAGGCGTAGCATCACTCAAGTGCTCAATCACACCATCGAGAAAGGCCAGTGTGCGGTGAAACTTCTCCTGCGCCATGTCACGGGCTGGGTCAGTCTGCAAGGACTGGTAGAGTTCAATAAAGCGCTCTTCAACATGCCGCAAGACCGCAGCCAGGACATCGCCATTCACGGCGCGGTTGGGATAACGCGCACCAAACTCAATTAGCGAGGTTACAACCGCCAACCCACTCAAACGCCCCAATTTGTCGGCATCATAGAGAAGACGAGCCTCCACAGGAACGTCGGGATGGGTATCGCTCGTCTGCAAAGTGTGCGTTAGAATGATCTGTTCCACCTTTTGCGCCAGGACATCAGGAGCCTGTTCGCGCTGCAAGAAAGAGAGAGCCATATCCGCTGACTTGCGATGGTGATCCGCAAAGCCATGCGCAACGTTAGAGATGTCATGCAAATATGCCGATACAACCAGCGCCTCCATATCGATAGGCGCCGCATCTTCTTGTGCCTCCAACTGGAGGGCGAGCATTTTACAATTAGCGACTACCGCGCTGGCATAGCGCAATCCCTCGCTCCCCAACACCTCTTCCACATACTGCGCGGTCGCATGTACAATATCGGTTTCCATCAGCAGAACCTCCCTATAGTCAAATTATGTATCGCCTTTGATTGTGCTCTGATCTATGCTTCCCAGGTGGGAAGATACGCTGTACCTGCTGGCATGCAGCAGTATCATTGCTCATGTTCGCGGAAAAGAGCGCATGCGCCACCCAGTTCTTACTCGGACTTGCTGGACATCATTTCCCGCAGTGAAGTTGTAAAGGGAGCGCGCGCCACACCGCAATCAGTAATGAGCGCGGTTATATATTCATGAGGAGTGACATCAAACGCGGGATTAGCAACCGTGACATCCCAGGGCACCACCCGCTCGCCGCGTATGCTCGTAACCTCTTCCGCGTTCCGCTGCTCAATCGGGATCAGCTCACCGGATGCAAGCGTCAAATCAACCGTCGAGAAGGGCGCGACGACGTAGAACGGAATGTGATGGGCATGAGCCAGGACAGCCACGCTATATGTGCCTATTTTATTTGCCACATCCCCATTCGCGGCGATACGATCAGCCCCCACAAAGACCGCCTTGATCCCCCCATGCCGCATAAAATGGCCCGCCATATTGTCAGTAATCAACGTTAAAGGAACCCCCGCTTGCTGCAATTCCCAGGCCGTCAGACGTGCCCCCTGCAACACAGGCCGGGTTTCATCCACAAACACGTGCACATGCTTGCCTTGTTGCTGCGCAATATAGATAGGTGCAAGCCCCGATCCCATGCCACTGGTTGCCAGGGCGCCCGCATTGCAATGTGTTAGCAGCGTATCCCCATCCTGAATAAATTGCGCACCCAGCTCGCCCATACGTTTGCAAGAGGCCGCATCCTCATCCGCAATCTGGAGCGCCTCTTGCTGTAACAGTTGGGCTAATTGCCGCAGGGTCTCGACTTGTGGCTCATCAGAAGCACGCCGAGCGCAATCCTGCATGCGTTCCAGCGCCCAAAATAGATTGACAGCGGTCGGGCGCGTTGCCCCCAGGAGTCGCTGGGTCTTGCCCAATGCGGCATAGACCTCATGTAAAGGCATGCGCTCACCCTGCTCACGCCACAGGCGTTGAGCCGCCAGCGCCATCCCTAAAGCCGCCGTCACCCCAATTGCAGGCGCGCCCCGCACCTTTAAGGATACAATCGCCTCGGCCACCTCATGCTCATGGCGCAAACGCAGTACATTCACCTGCAACGGTAAGCAACTCTGATCCACCAGGCAGACAGCAGCCCCCTGCTCATCCTCCTCCCACCAGACCGTCCGTACCTGTTGGCGCTGGATTTGACTCTTCATAATGAGGACACAAGCCTCCTTCAAGATATTAGCTGGACACCAGACACCAGGGAGAGTTGCCGGGTATCGAAAAGAGGGAACATACGCCCTCTAAATACACCACCAGGCTCTGCTTTGGCAAAAGCCTAAAAGCTCCCTTAATGTAACGAGAGGGGAAAGCAAGTAAACACTGCCCGCCCAATAGTACTACACCATCATGCCAAAATAGCAGGAAATACCCTAAAGTATGCTACCATGATAGACGAAACATAGCATAACTGCAAGTCTCTTAAGACGACTTTAAACATGTTACTGATTGCAGTAGTTGTCCGTTCCACTAGACAGAAGGATGAAGCCATCCCGACAGGTGTACGTGCCTGGTCGTGTTATGTTGCCCATTTATGGATGCTTATCTCTTGCTTGGAACGGACAAGGTGATAATTTGTAGCCATCGAAGGGATAACAACGCATGGCCCGGGTGGAAACAAAGGAATGTACTTGGTCCTTTGAGCAAATCTACGACGAGTATAAGACAGCTATTTATAACTATGTCTATCATTTAGTGGGTGACCGCGAACAGGCTGACGACCTAACGCAAGACACGTTCTTGAAGGCCTTTCGCGCCCTTCCTAAAATGGATTCTAATCTCAAATTGTCGGCCTGGCTCTATCGTATCGCGACGAATACCGCTTATGATGCGCTCCGTCGCCGCAAGTTGATTGCCTGGTTACCCTGGCAAGACCTCGATCATGAACCAGCCGATGTTGAGAGCGCGGATCCACAGGAAATTTATGGCACCACTGAGCTGGTACGTGCCGCGCTTCGCCGTATGCCTCAACAATATAGGGCGGCCCTCATCCTCTATACACAGGAGGGGTTCTCCTACAGCGAGATCGCACACGCCCTCAACATCGCTGAGAGCGGCGTAAAAATGTACCTATCGCGCGCACGTCAGTCCTTTCGAGAGCATTATCGGTCTTTGGAACAGGGAGGAGCGGCAAAATGAAATGCGAGCAGGTCAAGGAACTTCTCAGCCCCTACCTTGACGCACAGCTCGCAGCCGATATCTATCAACAGATAACCTACCACCTTCAATATTGCCGCTCCTGTAGTGAGGCCCTTGCGGATTTTCGCTATTTTGATACTCTACTTGCCCACATCCCGCGCGTCGCACCAGATGCTTCACTCTATGCACACATCTTCACCTCGCCCTCCCGCCAGGTGTCCAGTGGCGCATATGCATCTTCACATACACAGCAACAAAATACCACCGCAACGTCTCTCCCTCGCTTCGCCAGGGCAGGACGTCCACACCTCGTGGCCTTACAGGGAGGGCGCGACCACATCCCTTCTGTCACAACACGACAAGCCAATGATGAGCGCGAGGTCGATACCGATAAAGTCGCGCGACCACCAGGCATCCCCCCTCTGCAACCCATCACACTTTCCCACTTACAACCACAGCATTCCTTGAAACCTGGGACCCAACAAGGCCGTCCACTCACCTTGCTACTGTTTCTTGGGGCACTCTTTCTCTCCTTCCTTGCAGGCCTCCTCATTGGCATTTATCTATGGGCACCCGTACTGAGCCACTTCATCTAAATGGATTGTTTTCGATGTCCGGGACCCTACATTCTCTTTGGTTGCTTTCCTTCCTGCATTTGGCAAAACAAGGTTCCTGAAGGGAAAGGCTGACGTTATCTTGAAACGTGCAAACCTGCAAAAGAGATTTTTCTGTTTTTTTACGTTTTTCACCCTCTTTAATTACTATTTTCAATGAATTTCTGTAGAAACAGAAATTTGACCTTAAAAGTGATAACTATTTGCGTTCTTATACGTTACACTCCTAAGAATCTCCCAACAGAAAACAATAAAGCCGCTTAAAAAGCGGCTTTATGTTATGGAAAAAATGTACACCTACTATTTTACATCAATTTCTACATCAATTCTCCTCTTTTTGGTCCTTTTCGTCCCCCTGATCCTCCTCTTTTTGGTCTTTTTCATCCTCCTGATCTTCTTCAAATGTAAAAGCTAAACCCATCTTATCTGCAACCTCCTTTTGCATTGAAGGTAGCACATGTGAGTAGGTATCCATTGTGGTAGCAATTTTGCTATGTCCCAACAAGTCTTGTACTAGCTTAGGGTGTACACCCATTGCCAGGAGCAGAGTTGCTGCACTATGACGCAGGTCATGAAACCTTATTTGAGGAAGCTGGGCCTGGGTAAGCATTTTCTTAAACACTAACACCATATAATCAGGGCTCCAATATCCTCCCAGTGTATTGGGAAACACCAGGTCAAGATCACGCCAATTTGTAGATCTTTCACGCTGCTCTTCTTGCAACTGCTTATGTCTTTTGAGGGCCTCTATCGCAAAATCAGTCAGCATAATTCGGCGTTGACCTGCTTTAGTTTTAGGCTCTTTGACAATATTCCCCACATTGCCCACTCTTCTGAAAGAGCGCCTTAACTGAAGTGTTTTCTTCTCAAAATCGATATCACTCCATTGTAAAGCAAGAAGTTCGCCTCTTCGCATGGCGGTTGTCAGGGCCATAATCAGCAGCGTTTCCAAGCGAGAAGCGCGGGCAAACTTCACCAGCGTCTTAGCCTCTTCTAAACTCAGGACGCGATGGTCAGGGCGCTTTCTCTTAGGCAATTTTGCTTTGTCAGTCACATTGTGAGAGATAAGCCCCCAACTTACTGCATTATCTAGAGCCATGTGAAGAATGCTATGGATGTAAATGACAGTTCCAGGTGCTAACCCTTCTTCCAATTTCTTTGCATAGAAGGATTGTACTTGCTGAACCGTCAGCTTATGCACCATGATATGACCAAAGGCGGGAAGCAAGTGCTTTTTGACCGTAGCTTCATATTGGACATAGGTACCTTGAAACACCTGTGGTTTTGCTACAAGCTCTAGCCACTGAGGCAAGTAGTCCTTCAGCAGCACACGCTTGCCAGATGCAAGAAGACCTTTCTGGTCTTCCTGCATCGCCTTGCGCATCTTCTCAAGGGCTTCAGACGACTTTTCACCATAAAAGTACTTGCGCTTGCCATCAGAGGCTACAAAACTAGCTTGCCAGCGACCATCAGCACGCTTGAAAAGCGTCCCTTCGCCATGTTTCCTGCGCCCCATACTCTCTCCTAACGTTTATTTTCACGGTCTGCAAGCCATTGCTTGAGCGAAACAGGGTTAATCCGCACTGATCGGCCCAGCGATATCGTGGGCAATCCTTCATAATCAATCAGCTTGTATACCATGCGCTCGCAGACATTGAGCGTCTTCGCAACATCAGGAATTGTTAGTAAAGGCTGTAACTCACCTGAAGCCTTCCTTATTGATTTCTGCATATTGGTATCCTCCAAGCAATAGACTGGGTTATTCGGACATCTCACTTGTAGAAGTTACTTCCAAAGGGGCAAAGCGCGTTTGACTGGCATTGAAGGCCAGCCGGACGGTACCGACAGGGCCATTGCGATGCTTCGCGATGATAATGTCGGCCGTGTTGCGCGCCTCTTCGTTGTCAGGGTTATAGAGCTCTTCGCGATAGATGAAGAGCACCACATCGGCGTCGTTCTCGATGGCTCCCGACTCTCGCAGGTCAGAGAGTTGGGGAATTTTCGCCTGACGACTCTCGACCGCTCGGGAGAGTTGCGCGAGAGCCAGGACAGGCACGTTTAATTCTTTTGCCAATGCTTTGAGGTTGCGGCTGATCTCCGCGATCTCCTGTTCGCGGTTTTGCGTGCGCTTCTCCTGGGAGACATGCATCAACTGGAGGTAGTCCACAATGATCAGGTCTACCCCTTGCTGCGCCTGAAGGCGACGCGCCTTACTTCGCATGGCAGAGGGCGTTATCCCAGCTGTATCATCAATCCAGATGGAGCCTGTGGTAAGGGTGGCCGCCGCCTCGCTCACCTTTTCCCACTCGTGATCTTGAATCCAGCCCATCCGTAGCCGTTGCTGGTCCAGTTCGGACGCCATGGACAGAAGGCGCATGCCCAGCTGCTGTTTACTCATTTCTAGTGAGAAGACAGCCACGCGTTGCTGATGGTGATAGGCCGCATTGTAAGCCACGTTCAGGGCAAAGCTGGTCTTGCCAACAGCGGGACGCGCCGCTAGGATGATCAGGTCAGAGGGTTGTAGCCCACCTAGGGGAACATCCAGAGCATTGAAGCCCGTTGGGACGCCTAACAGCTTCCCTTCGCGGTTACTGGCTGTTTCTAGCATCGCGATACAGTCGCTTAGGATGGAACTGACCGATGCGAAGTCAGATGTGCCGCGCCTTTGCGAAAGCGAGAAAATGAGTTGTTCCGCTTTCTCTGTGGCCTGCTCGTCATCTTCGTAGGCCGTGGTCGCGATTTGCCCAGCGGCATGAATGAGCCGCCGGGCCTGAGCCGTACGGGCAACAATACGGCTGTAGTATTCCACATTGCCGCTTGTCGCAACGAAGCTCACTAGAGACGTGATATAATCAGCGTCCCCCACTTCTTCCAGTTTGCCGCGCCTGCTGAGCTCATCACAGAGTGTCACCAAGTCGGCCGGTTCTTGCTGCTCATAGAGGGCTCGTATCGCGTCGTAGATCATACCGTGAGCATGGCGATAAAAGTCGTCAGGAGCGAGCACGTCAGCAATCAGGCCAATAGCTTCAGGGTCGATGATGAGGCTTCCAAGAAGCGCGGCCTCTGCTTCCAGGTTGGAGGGAGGAAGTCGTTCAACCATCGTGCGTCATCCTCCCTTTCGCGGGCCGCGCTGGGCCTGGAACTGTTGGTATTGCTGCTCCATGTGCATCAAACTTTTCCCGGCCAGGCTCTTACTCGTTGGGGGAGATGTGGGCGTCCTACTCTCGGTACCCGTCGCCTCATGTTCAGACAATGACGATCGTCGTTTGTGTATGCTTGCGCACTCTCGTTTGAGCCACTCACGGAAAAAGGCGGGTGACATGCGTTTCCCCTTGCGGTTGCGCTGCCGATCATCAATCCATTCGCGTGCGGCGTCGGCTTCGCCTGTCAGTGAGAGACCAGGTTCCTGGGAGAACTCATGCACGAGGCGAGACAGAGCAGCGTTTGCAGGCAGTTGGAGAATCGTAGCGACCTGAGCAGTGAGAGCTTCAAGATTTTGCTCTCCATGGGCGTCGTCGCTGTCGGTGCTGGGAGGAAAAGGGATGACATTTGCAGGCGGTAACGGTTGCGCTTCGGAGTCTTGCTCTTCACTTCGCTTACGTTGACTTAGATTATATTGACTTAAATTATATTGGGACGGACTTTCGCTGGATTTCCCAGAATTTCCCTGGGGAATTCCGCCGTCTCCCTGGGAATGTTCGCTTTCGTCTGAAGATGAAAGCGAAACCGTCTTTTCTCCCTTCTCAGAAGGCGGTGCAGGATGCTTCGAAGGCGTGATCTTTGCCAGACTCAGACTCTGCCACTGTTTCCAGCGGGTCAGGCTGTAGTAACGGTGTCGGCCGACCTGGTAGAGAATAATCAGGTCATTGGCTTCCAATTCAGAAAGCACTTGCTCAATCAGGTCAGGACTATAATCGAGTTCGCGACTGAGTAGGGATGCAAGAGCCAGCTCGCGGCCTTCATCGTCAGCCAGAAGCACTAGGCCTATCAAAATCAATTGAGCGTCCTTACTACTCAGGCTTATCACATCGGGGTCTTTAAAGAAACGCGTGGGAAGACAACGCTTTGAAGCCATACACACCTTCCTTTCGCTTGTGAACGCGTTACAAAACGTGGGAAAAAGAAAGGGCGCGTGTCACTCGACCGCGCCCACACCATTTTCGACAGAGGACAAACGTTGCTCAGCCTCCTGTACCAGTTGCAAAAATCGTTTGTCAGGAAGCATAGAAACCCATTCGACTGCGATATCAGGATCAGCCTGGAAGTCTTCCTGTTCTTCAGGTGAGACCAGCTGATACTTGCAAGCCATGTCAGCGACGCAGAACTTGCACCAATAGTGACCGTCTCCCAGGTATGCATCGCAATGATGAGGCCAGTCAGCAATAGCAAGACCATGACAGTGTTCGCACTCGATACAGCCATAGGCATTTTCTAGGTCCAGGCGCTTCCCGCACACACACGAAGCATGGTCGAGCAAGTCACTGAGTCGTTGGGTGTACCTGGTAAGGTTTGCGATACGCGCATAGGGGTTGTAGCTTTCGTTGAAGTCTTTCAACTTCCAGAGAAGTAAATCGCGTTTCCACTTCAATCGATAGCGCCACTTGAGCCAGAAATTGAACATGAAGGAACCTCCTTATCTGCGTTTGAATTGCCAGAAGATGAAGCCGAGTATGAGAAGAGAAGCCCCAATCCCAATACCCACGCTTTCAAGCGCTGAGAAAAACCTGGCAGGATCGTGCTGAGCAACTAAGACCAGAACAAAGACCAGAAGGGCCATAAAAATGGTGCTGAATATTCTCCACACAATGCGAATTGCTTTAATCATGAGTCTCCTTTCGAGACAAGAACAGCCCTCCAGGTGGTCTCTCCACCCGGTATAGAGAAGAGCGCGCGTTACTAGACCGCGCCCCACAAAACTATCGCAACACAATAATATGCAAAGGGAGCATCGGGACAAAGCAAATCCAGATGTGCAACACATATCGTTCTTGCTTCCAATAGGCTCCTATCCAAGCATCTTGTACTTTTGTCTCAAGGCGCATGGAGTAGATGTTTCTTACAAGCCTCATCATGATGTTTTTTGTTTCTTCCCAAAAGAAAAGCCCTTATGGTAAGGACTGAATGTTTTTACGCCAACATCTCAGCAAGAGCATGCCCATACTGGATCGTGTGTCCTGTCTTGGCTTCAATTGCTAATGCTCGCTCCATCACAGCCCGGCCCTCTTGGGTGTAGTAGCCAGTACGCAGCTGCTCAGGACTCTTGAGGAAACACATCACGCACGACATCCGAGGGCCGCCCTCAATATCCGTTTCATACATATCCTGCTGACTCATGCCCTGGAGCTCATAGCAATAGTGAGGCTCGACTTGGTAGGCTCGCATCTTCTGAAAGACGTCGACTCGTCGCCAGGATAGTACGGGTCTCCATTCATGCATCCATCCTTGCTTCAGGCCAGAACGCACACGCCATACAGGCAACTTTGCACGTCCACGAGACTCTAAGGCCCGCTCACCCAGGCAGATCACGGGATGCTCACCCAGCATGTGAGCGTTGGCCCTGGCCCACGAGTTGAAGTTATCGCGCTTGAAGTAGGACGTACAGAAGCGAACCGACAACGAGGGCCATGCTTGCCGCCACTCCACCAGGTCAAGCACACTTTCCACTTGGCGCAGGTAAGCCGCTTGACGTGAGCCACACGCCCGACACCAGGGAATTGAAAGCGTGGCACACGAGATCAGGTAGCGATGGTGACACTCTAGACATTCATAGCCGCTGTAGCTTGCCTGTGTGCAGTAAAAAGGAACGCCTAACTGTTGGCAAACCCTTTCACAATACTCCACTGTACCAGGCCAGTCCTCCAACACAATTTGATGGTGCGTTATCACCAGGTCGCGGGGAATTGTTTCCAGCACCTGGAGCAACATGGCGATGCTATCCTTACCGCCACTCACTGAGACAACAACCCGTGTTGCTTGATACAGGCCAGCAATATATTCATCCAGAACAGAGAGGCTCATAGGTTTCACCTCAAAAGAAAAAGCCCTCATAGCTGGTGCTATAAGGGCAGGCTAAAACTTTCCTTGCCAAAGAGGCGTGTAGAAAAGAAAGTGTCATATTCATGGAAGGAATGGGTATTCATGCGAGAGCAAGATCCATTGAGTTGTCCAGTATGCGGAGATCAACGTATACCAGTGGAATGTAGCCCGTTCATGCTCGTAAAACTTAAAAACTCCCAGCAAGAAGTTCATTTGCAAGCATTAGCTTGCCTAAATTGTGGAACCACTACTTTGTACGTTAATCCAATGTGTCTTCGCAAGGAACAGACAGTACACGTACAATGACCTATCTAGTTCAACTTTCACCAGCCCTTATAGCCTTTGCTATAAGGGCTGGTTATACTGGTAGGAGAGGGATATTTCCCTGGCTAGTCTGGTGCAATGGAAGAAAAATCCAAACCAATTCCATGAGCAAATTTCGTCAAGAGAGAAACACCCCCTACCTTCCAAACGTGTCCGTATAGAGAGATTAGGTTTCATCTGGCCAAGCTCCTGAAAGAAGGTCAGCAGTGATGAGAATCTCTAAGACTTTGATGCTCGCAAAGGTACATGGCCATCATCCTAAAAAAGAGTCTTTTCAGCAGTCTCAAAGCCACGAGGACAGCCATCAACCCCGCTTCTCCTGGTTACAATCTCCTCTATTCGGGTATTGTGCTTGTTTCCTCCTCATAGGAGCTCTGACGCTTCTAGAAAAAATTGACCAATATATTCCACATGCCCCACTTTTTCTCGGCGCCCCCTTTGGTCTAGCCTCCATTATGGTGGCCCTCATCTGGGGTATTGGGCCCGCATTGGTCTCTATGGTGCTGGGGATACTTGTGATCACCCAATTTCTCACGCCCAATATTCTTAGTTCTGACATTGTGGCGGATAGCATCATAGTCGGGCCTTTCATCGTGGCACAACTCGTGGCGCTGGTAACCGTGATATGGCTAGAGCGGTCTCGCCGGCAGATTCTTGCTGCTCAGCATATCATAATCCAGGTGAATAGCCAGCTTGAGCAAGCAAATTCGCTGAAAGACTATGTGCTTATACGGGCAGCACACGAACTCAGAACGCCGCTGACCACGATCCTGGGCCGCACACAACACCTCTCATCTCGTTTGGAAAAATTCGGAGAAACCCCTGAAAACTGGTTAGCGGTGCAGAAGTATATAGGAGTGATGGAAAAACGCACGCTCCATTTGCGGGCATTGGTCGAGGAACTCTTGGATCTGAGCAATGTCTACGCAGAGGGAAATCCCTTACATCTGACCCCTTGTGATCTTGGAAACCTCTGCCGTGATGTCATTGAGGACCAACAGGCGCTTTCCGGCCGTACTATTGAGTTAGAGCTTCCTTCCGATCCTCTTCTGCTTCAAGCTGATGACAAACGTCTCTCTCAAGTCCTCGTCAACTTAGTGAGCAATGCCGTCAAATATTCACCAGAAAACACCAACATCTCTGTGCGTGCGCATGCAGAGGATACCCATGTCATGCTGCAAGTCCACAACGAGTGTCCGGTGTTTTCCCAGGAGCAGTTAGTGCGTCTTTTTGAGCCTTTTTTTCGTACACCCGATGTAGAATATTCACCCATACCAGGGTGGGGCCTGGGCCTCACGATCAGTAAAAAGATTGTCGAGAGGCATGGAGGAAACATCTGGGCAGAATTATCGCAGGGAAAAGGCATTACTATATTCGTGAAGCTTCCAGCGCTTGTTCCCTGAGAACGACTCCTATGTCGTGTTTCGGTATAGGTTCCTCCTGGTTTTTTTCTCCTCTGCTATCATGGATGTTTCTCGGCCTCAGTGTACTAATGATGCAACCAGCCCTTACAGCAGGTGCTATAAGGGCTGGTTCTATCACTGAATGTAGGGCCTAGATGCGCTGAAGCTTACTGGGCTTATACCAGGAAGATGGGTAGCTAGTGCCTTTTAAACGATGGGGGCGGTCAAAGACGACCTTCACCAAACTTTCTGCATACGAACGATCATGTACAAACTGTGTCACTTTTCCCTTGGCTCCTTTGGGCCATTGGTTGATGATCTGCACATGATCACCTAACTGTAATTGTTCTTCGGTCATTTGCTGTTTACTTCTCCATAAGCAAAGCCCTCATAGCAGGCGCTACAAGGGCTATCTAGCATACGTTACTGAGCTAATCACGTCGTCTCTTCATGGCGAGGGTGGGGCGGTCTGAGCCGCGATCATCAAGGATAGTAATTTCTCCACGCGCTTCAGCCTCTCGCCACATGCGCGCCTGAGCCTTGCGTGCTCGTCGTCTACGCCCGCCACGTGAACAGATGGAGGCAAGAATCAAGAGCCAGACCAGGACGGCAAGAATGATGAAGGGGTTCATAGCAAGTATGATGTACTGCATGTGTTTCCCCTTCTAGGCAACCGCCTGGGTGTGCTCTTCAACGATGCGCTGACAGCGACAGCGCGACGCATACGCTTCTTGTGCGGCCTGGGCCAATGCCTCATCAATAGTAAGGCCATAGATATAGCACTCATCCTGCCAGGCCCGACAGTGAGGACATCTACCTGCGTACACATTGACCACAACGCTGTAGCAGTAGGGGCTGCTCCCGTGCTCGTACCTGATATATGGTTTCCTGCCGGTGAGTGCCTCAATCTCGTCAATGTAGTGTACGCAGCGATCCGGGTAGACATCGCTGTACACTGCTAGCCAGAACCAGCTGGTTTGTTCGCGCTGTATCTTATCGCTTTCATGGCGAAGGCAGGCTTCAACGGCATCTTGCCGCCGTGGGAAACGTGCATCTTCGAGAGCGTCATCAAAGATGGGATCAAGGAAGATGAACTCTTCTGGATGCATTTTTTCTATTTTGATGGGGTACCATTCGCCGTCGAGTTGGGCGACTGCATACCCAGGGGGAAGCTTTTGCTGCTTCATAGCATTCTCCTACTATCAAAAGGCTCCATGAGAGAGCCGAGACACGTTTATGCTGCTTACGAGACGAGAGAGGCGATACGCTTTCGTATCTGCTGACGGTGCTTGATGCGCTCCAGGCGAATGCCCTGCTCACGTAAGCGGAGCAAGAAATCGTAGTACCCATGGCATGATGGGCAGAGACACAACAAAGCAGGCTGGGAGTTGAGCGTATCATGTAGTTTGACGTGGGCCGCGTGCAGCCACACAATATAGGGCTTACCAGTGCGCTTACTGCGTCGTGTGGCCTGTTGATGCACGCAGCATATCTCACATTGCCACTGCGCACGCGCTTTACAGGCTGTAGAAAGAGCTTTCCAGCAAGGGGGATACATGCGCCTGCGTCGCCACATCATGGCTGTGATCTCGCTTTCTGGTTTCAATCGCACACGTCGGGCAAAGGCACGAAGAGGCTTGTGGAGGAAAAGGAAGTGTATGCTGCTTATACCAGCACCCAACACAAAGGCGTGATGTCTGCTGCTGTGCCTGTGCCAGCTGGGCAAGAACGACATCCCATAGCTGCTCACTCATGGCTGTTGTTCTCCTTTCCTGGCTTCCTCAAGAAGCCTATCGAGAAGGCTGATCAGCTCGCTTTCAAGGACTTGATCAGCTTCATAGGCGTCGTCTGTGGGAGTATGCGTGCCACGGACCGCCCTCCGGTCGAGATAGGCCCGTTCGCGTTGTTGTTTGTGTACTAACTGGTTGCGCAAGCCCTCTAGCCAGCGTTGACCCTCTTCAGGAGTCATCAGGTTAAAGGGCTTGCGATACCATACCGTGGCCTGGGCATTGGTGTGCCTAGGGCCACGAGAAGAGGAAGACTGTGAAGAGCGAGCCATGACTACACCAGCCCACGAGACCAGCGCTGTACGTCGCTGCTAACTGCCTGGACATAGGCCTGCTCGCTGTTTCCATCCGAAGAGGGCGCATAGTGCGCAATGATGGTTGTCAGGGTATTCCAGCCTTGAGGCAGGTACTCATTTTTGATCAGTCGATACCAGTCCATGAGGCCATCTGACCAGGTGGTGTAGGAGCGAAAGCGCCCTACACATCGCGGCCAGCCACTGGTACAAATGATGTTGCCTATGGAGTGCGTCAGGGCCGCGACGCCGCGAAGCCCGTAGCTTGACTCATGGTGGAAGAAGGCCAGCGCGTAGGCGGGATTGATGCCAGAGTTCACACCAAGGTCATAGAAGAGGGAGCCTAGCCCCTTCGCGGGTGAGCCTGCCTGAGCAAGAACACTATCAATCTGCTGTGCTGTGATCGTGGGCTTGCCCGTGATGATGTCTGAGCCTGACAGGGTTGTTTGTCCTGGGAGCGGGGCAAAGGTCGGCAGTTTTGGAAGTGTCTGAGGTGCAAGCGAGACCCAGAGGGCCGCGATAATAATCAGTACAGCCAAGAACAGGTAGGGGACGCTTACCCCTTTACTCCGTGGCCCCCTATCAGTAAACCAGCAAATGGAACCAATCAAAACCAGAATGCAACCAACGATAAGCATAGTGGGTCCTCCTTCCCAAAGAAAAGCCCACATGCTATAATGTCTTGAGCATGTGGGCTTCTGGTCCGCGCGCGGCCAATCTCTGGTCAGTCGCCAAACTAAGGCAGAGAGCCGCGCTTTCTTTTTGTCTTTTTTACCAAAGATGAGGCTACAGGGCCGCGTTACCTGCCTTCATTACTGTCTTGGCCGCTACACACACAAACGAGAATAATCACACCGAGCACGAGACCAACTGCAAGTGTAAACATTGTGGGTTTTCCTTCCTATCTTTCTTCACTATCTGCTACAGGATCACTCTACAAGCGATTATGAGGCTACCTTCTTCTTCTTGGCCTGTTGAAAAGCAGCCCCAGGAGAAGAATACTTATGGTAACGATGCCAACCACAACAAGAAAGTTGATCACGAATTGCTCAAGAATGTGCATGAAAAAGTTTCCCTTTCACTAATCCCACAACTTGAGCGGCCGTCCTGCACGACGGTGACGCAAGCGCTTTACTTCAGCTTCAAGACGAAAGCGCGTTCGTTCTGGGAGCGTCATCAATCGGGCTACAGCCTCTTTCCGTCCTACAATGAGCGCGCCAATAAGCACGCGATGGCCATACGTGGTTCTTCTGAGAAGTTCAAATTTGTCAGGGTTCCCAGGTATTTGTAAGTCCCTGGCCGGGGGCAAGGATTGTTCAAAGCGGATCTTGAATGGCTCATACCATTCCAGGCTATCCATTGCCAGAACGGGAACCGAGACACATGAATCATGCGTACCCACTATTGCGGCCTCTAGCCCCGTGTGATACGTGTTTAAACAAAAACGGTACCAGTCAGAGGAGCGAGCGAGAATGACTGTCCACAGTTCGCACCTGTGCTTTTCTGAGTAGATGCGAATGCGTCGCCCACTCGGAGAGGCTGAGCCGGGAAGAATGCGCACGCCAACCTGTCGCTGCTGGTGCTGAATCGCCCGTTGAGTATCCTCAAAGCTATACTTGGTGTAGCGCCGTTTGGCTGGCATGCGCGACCCTCCTTTCTACCTTACTCGTCACCAGCGGCATACGGATCATCGCCCTCATCGGCTCCCGCATTGCGCTTCATCTGCTTCATACCAGCGTCAAAGACCATCGTGAAGACCGTCTGTTGTTGCTTGCGCAGGGCCTCTAGCTCCTTACGCTGGCTCTCCATCATGTCTTGAAACTTCTTGGCGTTATCCATGGTTGAGCGGGCATTGATGTGGGCTTGCGAGAGGGTTGCAATGTTTTGCGCCCGCGTGGTGATGCTGGCAACCTTCTGCTCAATGTTCTTCTTCTTACGATGCAAGAAACCGCTACAGGCCCAGTCAGCGACCGCGCAGAGGGCCACGCGCAGGATGATGGCAAGGTAGACCAGCCAGGGCATCGATGCCAGAATCGTCTTGGCCCCTTGCGCAATCGCATTCTGTCCTGAGACGGCTTGATCTCCTCCCAGGGCTTGAATGACCAGGGCTGAAGCAAGTTGGGCGACGCCACACCCCAGGCTCATGATCAGCCAGACGATGAGTTGACCGCGATAGGCTTTCTTGCGGCCGTCGCCTTTGCTGAAGTTCATGGAGTAGACCATTGCCACGCGTAGGGATTCCAGGCCATAGCCAATGGCGTACATGATAGCGATAAACGGCTCCCAGCTGAAGTAGTGGAAGCCTGTCATGAAGAGGCCATCCTCATAGCCCAGAACAACGAAGAAGATGAGCGGCAGAACAAAGCGGACGAGCGTGATCCAGAAGTATTCAGCGTGTTCTTCAACGTTGTAGTTCTCGCTATCAAGCTCGTCCACTTCTGCCATCATGTGTTGAAAACTTTGGTCCAGGCGCGCTTCCATCGTGCGTGGACCATCAGCAGGCGGATCTTCTTTGGGGCTGGGAAGCGGATCACCTCTGGATTGTCCCCACTGGCTAAACCGATTGCCCAGATTGCGCCACTGAGAGCCAACCCAACTGCTAAACGCTTGGGATTTTCCCTGAGGCATTTTGCATGCATCCTTTCATGAAAACCGATTGAAAAACGGAAGGGAAAATTTTAAATCTCCATTGGTTACCCGAAAGTTACCCACTAATTTGAGCTCAAAAACGGGGGTCACTGACAAACAACTGCTAGTTGACTGCCACGAAAACCCCCGAGGGAAACCGAGAGCAAACTACGAAGCTTTTTGACCGGAACCTTGCGACTTACTAGAAGATGCGCCGGTTTTCTGGCCGCGTGCCTGGCGCTGGCTACGAACGATTGCACGGCTTTCGTTCTTGTAGGTATTGCCCTCGACGCGGTGCTTAATTGCCGGGAGACGCTTATCAAGATGCCGTAGAAGACCGTTGTAGGTTGCCAGCAGGTACTCATCCTCGACTCCCTGTTTCACGGTGTCGAGAATGTTCTTGCGAAGCTGCTCGACCTGGGTCAACTGCTGTTCGGTGATTGCCATAGGCGATGTTCCTCCTCAAATGTGTGCTAGGCCGAAGCCTGCCATGTGAGCGGCCAGTGCTGGGAAAGCTCTGACCTGACGCGCTGGTACAAGTGTGGGTTACGTCCTGACCAGCCAAAGAAGCGCGATTGATGCGCGGGTAACGTCTTCTCATCGTCGTCGTGATCCTCTCCCGCCAGAAAGATCACTTCGCACATCTCATCTGCTTGATGACGGTAGTGATACTGGGCTGGTAGTGAAGGAACGTGCTTCCATGTCCTTGCCCCCATCTGGCGAACCAGGCGAAAACCCAGATGCTGTAAGACCTGGCTCACTTCTTCAAAAGATGGGAGCTCAGAGCAAAAGGCGGTGCTTTCTCCTGGGTCGCCATTGCTCATTGCTGATAAACCTCCTTGCAAAACTCGCTGAGCCTCCTATTGGCTCAGTTCTGGCAACTCTCACAAGGTGTCAGAACTCAACCAATAAAAGGGGAAGTTTGCACAAGCACCGGATGGGAAACGTTAATACCCTCCCTTCCTTTTCCTTGCCAGTGCTTGTGAGCGGCCTTTACCAGCCGTATGCTACCGTGGGCGTAATCGCTGCTTTGCAACATACGATAGAAGCTTGAGCTTCCATTGTCTGACCCCATTCGTCAGCCCAGCACGCCGTGTATACGCACGCGCCAGCGCTCACTCGGTAGCGAAACCATATTTCCGTTGTTAAAGTACCCAGCTTTATTTGAGTCAACTTCTTTACTGACTCAAATTTGCTACAATCAGATTATAAACAGTCAGGAATGCGTTTGTCAATACTTTCTGACTCAAAATATATAATTCATTCAAATATTGACTCAAGATACATATTCTCAGACAGCATTGATTATATATGTTTTTTTGACTATAATATTGTTGTGCGAGTCAAATTTGAGAAAAGGTGGGCAATAATGAGTCAGGAAGATGAGCAAGGAAAATATATATCCTCCAAAGAAGGGGCTGAATTGCTGCAAGTACCTCGGCAATCGTTCTTCTACTACGTTGAATCAAGAAATATAGAGAGGCAAGAGACTGAAGGCGGAGGTAAAGACCGTTATGAGTACAAATATGAGGATGTCTTAAGGGTTAAAGAAGAGCTCCATAAGCGTTGGGAGAGTAGAAAGCCACGAACCAAAGCCAGTGAAGCAAAAACTGAGTCAAAAAGTGATGCCAGAACGGACTGGTGTACGAAGGAAGACTTACCCTATATCTTTGCTCTCGACTGCGAAGTTTATGGTATTGAAAATTCAGCTCCTCCAAATATCACGTATCAATGGTGGCAGAAGAACCAGACAGCAATACGTGTCATTTTTGATGCAAACAACCGCAAGGACATTTGGGGATGTCTGACCTTACTTCCCATGCAAGAAGAAGATATCTTCAAGATCTTACGTGATGAGATGACTGAACAAGAGATACACTCAGAGCACGTTCTAAGCTATGAGCCTGATAAAGAATATTCTTGTTACATTGCATCATGCGTCATTAGACCTGCTAAGAGGCACTTTTTCAACCTACTACTGAAAAGCGTCATAGGCTACTGGTGTGATCATCCAGAGGTAAATATACGCAAACTTTACGCCTTCGCCTTAGGGGCAGCTGGGAACATGGGAGAGGAAAACGATGGGCTTAGGATGATTAGAAAGCTATACTTTAGTCCTCGGTACGATATTGCTGAAAATGCCTGGGAGCTAGATTTAGAGCACTATAACCCATCTCCTATCGTGCGTGGGTTTCAAAATTGCGTGCGTGAGAAGCGAGAAAGGATAGACAAATAAGATGATAAGGGAATGGCTGGCAGTACCGCCTAAATGGCTTTGGTTTCTTTTACTACTCGTGGCGTTTGAGTTGATCGCTGATATCCTGGCAAAGCAGTTTGCCTTAAGTGGTAAATATGCCTTTGCAGTTCTATCTATCATCGGTTTCATTGCAGCAAATACGGCATGGCTCATTAGCCTGCGTACAGGAGCCGAATTAGGAAAAGGGGCGGTTTTGTTCTCAGTCCTTTCTGCTATTGGCGCTCTTATCGTGGCCTATGTTTTGTACAATGAGAAAGTAAATATCTATCAGGTTATAGGGTTGATCCTGGGAGTTATCTCTATAGCCTTTCTCTCGATGGAATAAAAACACCCCCTGAGTCAGAACCCATCTCTGACCCAGGGGCTTCTTTATTGATGAAAGAAACTGCTCGTGCTGCTAAGGTTTTTCTGGCTGGTAACGATGTTAGGCTTGAGTTGCAAGGCTGCTACCTCTCGTGTCTGACTTGCAATCTCATTGCTGAGGAGGAAACTGACCGAGGAACAGATTGCTGGCCTGATGTTGCTGGGTTCTTTGTCTTTGATAAAGATCTTTCTCTTACAGACAGATGCGTGTATAATACTTTCACCTCTACAACTATATTGCGCATACTAACGGTAGGAGACGGACCTTGACACGTAAGAAAAATAGAAGTGGAAGCTACCAGGCAGGAAACACAGCAGCAAGCCAATCAGCATTACCCCTTGCGATTCAATCTGACGATCACCTGACTATTTCTGAACTTGAGACATGGCTGTGGGATGCGGCCTGTGTGATTCGTGGCACGGCTGATGCACCGAAATATAAAGATTTTATTTTGCCGCTGATCTTCTATAAGCGCCTCTCGGATGTGTTTGATGATGAGTTTCAGCAGTATGTTGAACTCTATGGTGGCGAGGAACTGGCCTATCAGATTATTCTGGCTGACCACCAGCAAGCTTTGCTTGAAGGCAGGCAGCCTATTGTGCGCTTCCTCATTCCTGACGAGTATCGCTGGAGCAAATTGCGCAACCATGGCGCGGATGGACGCCTGGGCGAGTTTGTGACGGAAGCGATGCGCACAGTAGCCGATAAGAACCCGCCTCTGCGTGGTGTGCTCGATGTGAAGGACTATAACGAGCGCCAGAGCGGCCAGCGCACACTGGATGATAATCGTCTTGCCGCTCTGATTGAGATCATTAGCCGCCATCGCTTGGGCTTGCATAATGCAGAGCCTGATATCCTGGGACGCACCTATGAGTATCTCTTGCGCAAGTTCGCCGAGGGCCAGGGCCAGAGCGCGGGCGAGTTCTATACGCCGAAAGAGGTCGGCTGGCTCATCGCCAACCTGATCAATCCTCGCCCACAGAGCACAATTTATGATCCGACCTGTGGCTCCGGTGGTCTGCTCATCAAGGCACGCATGTATTATGAAGAGCACAATGAGGATAAAGCCAAGGCTCCCAAGCTCTTTGGCCAGGAACTGAACTCTGTCACTTTCGCGATGGCAAAGATGAATATGTTCCTGCATGACTACACGGATGCTAGCTTTGCTATCGGCGATACCTTCACCAACCCTGGCTTTGGCGCGAAAGGTTCGGGTCTACAAAAGTTTGACTACGTGGTCGCCAATCCTATGTGGAACCAGGATGTCTATGAAGAGTCTTTCTATGAGCATGACTCCTGGGAACGCTTCACACACTTTGGTATTCCACCACGCTCTTCAGCTGACTGGGGTTGGCTCCAGCACATTTATGCCTCGCTCAATACCTCTGGTTGCGCTGTAGTTGTGCTAGATACGGGTGCTGTTTCGCGTGGTTCTGGCAGCAAATCTAGTAATCGAGAGCGTGATATTCGTAAGCGCTTCGTCGAAGAAGACGTCATAGAATGCGTTATCTTGCTGCCTGAAAATCTCTTCTATAATACTACCGCTCCTGGCGTTGTTATTCTGCTTAATCGTGATAAGCCGACTGAGCGAAAGAACCAGATTCTGCTCATCAATGCTTCGAACTACTTTGTCAAGCGCAAACCCAAGAACGAACTGACTAGCGATGGCATTACCGCTATTGCTGATGCCCATCGCAATTGGGAGACCCAAGAGAAACTGAGCCGCGTCATCTCGCTTGAAGAAGCGCGCAATGCTGATTACAATCTAAGCCCATCACATTTTATTTCTGTCGATACAGAAAATGTGTATCGTCCTGTAAGTGCTATTCTAGCTGATTTAGCTGAAGCAAAGGCGCACAGAGAAGAGGCTGATATAGTATTGCAACAAAATCTTTCGAAGTTGGTTTTGTTTGAGGAAATTTAAAATGTTGGTATCAAAATCAGTTGCAGCAGATAGTGCTGGTGAGTTAAGCAATACCAGCCAAGTTTCAAATAAAAAAAGAGATGCATATCCCTTACATTGGACTGAGGCAAAGTTAGAACAGATTAGCAATATTGTGATGGGACAATCTCCATCTTCAGAAACTTATAATAAGTCTGGTCAAGGTCTTCCTTTTCTGCAAGGAAAAGCGGATTTTACAGACCTCTATCCAATACCATCTACCTACTGTACAAATCCGCTTAGAATTGCGGAGCAAGGAAGCACTTTAGTTTCTGTGCGAGCCCCTGTTGGTAGTTGCAATTTGGCAGATCAAAATTATATTATTGGCAGGGGCTTAGCAGCTATCAGGCTTAAATATGGAGATGATCGTTTCTTATTTTACCTGTTCCTACATAAGCAAAAGGACATTAAAGCTCTAGGTTCAGGTACGATTTTTGAGTCAATCAATAAGGCTACATTAACTGATTTATCAGTTGTAATACCACCTCTCCCCGAACAACGTGCTATCGCTCGCGTCCTTCAATCAGCGCAAGACACTATTCAGGCACGCCTCAAAGAGCTGGAATTGGAGCGTGAGCGCAAGGCTGCCTTGATGCAGTATCTCTTCACGTATGGCACACGAGATGAGCTAACAAAACAGACTGATATAGGAGAGGCACCAGCGAGCTGGAATGTTGTCAAGCTTGGGCAACTATGCAATTCAAGCGCTTTTGGCCCCCGTTTTAGTTCTACATGTTATGATGCGAATGGCAATATTGCAACTTTGCGGACTACTGATTTAGATGATGACGGAAACATCAATTACGAAACTATGCCATTTGCGCAGCTAGACACTGATGCTTTTGAAGAGCATTTTCTTCAAGCTGGAGATTTAGTAATAACAAGAAGTGGTACCTGCGGTATTGCCTCTGTTTTTACAGCATTTAGCAAGCCTGTTTTACCTGGGGCATTCTTAATTCGCTTCCGGCTTTCATTGCAAATAGATCCTGTTTTCTTAAAATATTATCTTAACTCCTCTATGGGAAGGAAACGAGTTTTGCAATTAGCGACAGGAGCTATTCAAAAGAATTTAACAGGCACCTCGTTACGTATGCTTGATATTTTTTTACCAAGTAAATCAGAGCAAGCAGAAATAGTGAATATCTTACAAACATGTGATTCCAAAATTAAAGCTCTTGAAAACGAAATAGCATTACACGAGGAACTCTTCCGCGCCCTTCTCGATGAGTTAATGACGGGCAAGCTTTCGGCACTCCCGCTCGTGGAGTAGAAAGGGATTTCAAACCGTGAGCAGCGAACGAAGGACAGTTCAGGAGCCGATGATCAAATACGCGGATCAGGTCGGCTGGAAGCGTCTTAAGCGGGACGATGCGCTGCGCGAGCGGCGAGGGGATACTGGACGCTTTTTATATGATACACTCAAGCGGCAGTTGCTCGCGCTCAATCCGGGTGTGCTCAATGAGCAGCGGGCAGAGGAGGTCATGCGTCAGCTGAATCTGCTTCGTCCTATCATTGAGGGGAATCGTAAGGCTCTGCGCTGGCTGCGTGGCGAGCAGTCGATCTTTGTTCCTGAAGAGAACCGAGAACTGAATGTGTGCCTGATCGATTTTGAGCGTATCGAGCGCAATGTCTTTCAAGTAACCGATGAGTGGCGACATAAAGATTCTAGCGGTCTGGTAACGAACAGGGCAGATGTAGTTTTCCTGATTAATGGCCTCCCTGTGGCAATTGCAGAAACAAAGAAAGCCAACGCGACGGATGGGCTGAGTATGGGTATAGAGCAGATTCGCCGCTATCACCAGGAAACGCCGGAGATGCTAACGATCCCCCAGGTCTTTGAGGTCACGCAACTCTTTGACTTCTACTATGGTGCGACCTGGAGCACTAGCCGCAAAAATCTCTTCAATTGGAAAGACGTTGTCCCCGGCGATTTTGAGCAGAAGGTCAAAAACTTCTTTGATCAGCGCCGTTTTCTACACGTTTTGCGCGACTATATTATCTTCCTCTCAAAAGACGATATTTTGACCAAAGTCATCCTGCGCCAGCACCAGGTGCGAGCCGTCGAGAAGGTTTTGCAGCGCATCGATGAAGGCGTAAAATATCACGGTTTGATCTGGCATACTCAGGGAAGCGGTAAGACCCTCACCATGATTACCATCGCCGCGCGTCTCCTGCAATCTCCCCAGGGTGAGAAGCCCACCGTGATTATGATTGTGGATCGCAATGAGTTAGAAAGCCAGCTCTTCAAGAATATTCAGGCATATGGCATCAACAATGTGCGTGTGGCCAATAGTAAGCAAGATTTGCAAGATATTCTTGATTCAGACTACCGCGGCCTGGTCGTCTCTATGATTCACAAGTTTGATAAGATCCGTGGCCGAAGCAACAGGCGCAAAAGTATTATCGTCCTGGTCGATGAGGCACATCGCACAACTGGGGGCGGCTTGGGTGACTACCTCATGGGAGCAATTCCAAACGCGACCTATATCGGCTTTACCGGCACTCCCATTGATCGCCTCTCTCAGGGCAAAGGCACCTTCAAGGTCTTTGGCGCCGATGATGAGCAGGGCTATCTCGACAAGTACTCCATTGCCGAGTCCATCGAGGATAATACCACCGTTCGGCTCAACTATGCTCTTGCTCCCTCACAGCTGCGTGTTGATCGCGAGACATTGGAGAAGCAATTTCTCAGCTTGACCGATGTGGAGGGGGTTAACGATGTTAGCGAGTTGAATGCCATCCTGGATCGGGCGGTCGAGCTGAAAGAGATTATGAAGTCGCCGCAACGTATTGAGCAGATTGCCCAATATATCGCCGAACATTTTCGGAATAACATTGACAAGATGGGTTTCAAGGCGATGCTCGTCGCTGTTGACCGCGAAGCCTGTATCCTTTACAAGAAGGCGCTTGAGCAGTACCTGCCCAGCGATTGGATTGAGGCTGTCTACTCTCCCGCTCATAATGACACTGGTGATCTCAAGAAATATGCCCTTCGAGAGGAGGAAGAGAAGACGGTCCGGCGCGACTTTCTCAAGAAGGAGAAATTACCAAAGATCCTCATCGTCACTGAGAAGCTACTCACAGGCTACGACGCGCCCATTCTCTACTGCATGTATCTGGATAAGCCCATGCGCGATCACGTCTTGCTCCAGGCTATTGCGCGTGTCAACCGTCCCTATGAAGACGAGGATGGACAGAAGAAACCATACGGCTTTATCCTCGATTTCGTCGGCATCTTTGAGAAACTAGAGAGCGCGCTCGCCTTCGACTCTGATGTTGTCGACTCAGTTATCGAGAACATCGATACGCTCAAGCAACTCTTTGCGACCTGGATGAAGGAGATCGCGCCTCAATATCTTCCCTATGCACACGCAAAGGATGATAAGGCCATAGAGAAGACGGTTGACTTCTTCTATAGTGACAAGAAGCGCCGCGAAGAATTCTTGACCTTCTTCCGCCGCCTGCAAAATCTCTACGAGGTGCTCTCGCCCTCGCCATTCCTGCGCCCCTATCTGGAGGATTATGAAGCTCTCGCTGACCTCTTCATGTTTGTTCGACGCGACCTTGATGCTGTAAGCCCGGACAAAGAGTTGACACGTAAGACCCGCGAGCTTCTTCGCCAGAACACAACCAGCAGCCCGCTTCAACTCCCAGGGGCTATTCGAGAGCTTGGAGCAAAAGAACTGGCTATGCTCAAGGAGAGTAGAGTCTCCGATACAATTAAGCTCCTCAACCTGCGCAAAATACTTAATGCTGTGGTTCAGGAAAAGGCGCCGTATGAACCTTATATCATACCAATTGGGGAGCGTGCCGAAGCTGTTGCACAGCAGTATGAAGAGCGCCATATTGCCACACAACAGGCCCTTGATACCTATGAAAAGCTGACTGAACAGTATGTACATGCAAGTGATGAGCGTCAAAACCTTGGTCTAGATGCTAATGCCTTTGCCATCTATATGGCATTACGCTATGATATGCCCACTGTGACGCCTCAACAGGCTCAGGAGGTTAACGATCTCTTCATGCAGTATCCAGACTATAGATGGAACAATCAGCAAGAGAAGCTACTACGTGCGCTCCTGTACAAGGTCCTGATCTCTTGGGGTAGCGTGGTAAAATACATGGAAGTAGCCACAAAACTTATAAAGCTGGAACGAATTTGAAACAAGGATCACAGACTTCCACACACAAGAGACAACCTGAAACCTGGTACGATGACGAGGAAATGCGCTGGGCCATCCGTCAATGGGCAACACGTATCGGCGTCAAAGAGCCGCGTGTCCGCTTTCAGATGCTGGGGGCCCAGTGGGGCACTATCACCTCATCAGGCTGGCTCACCCTGGACCCCATACTCCTACGAATCCCCAAAGCGCTGGGAGAATACGTCATCGTCCACGAACTCGTTCACCAGCTTGCCCCCAACCACGGCAGAGTCTTCAAACTCTTTCTCTACGCCTACATGCCCGACTGGGAAGAGCGCGAGAAGCGCTTGCAAGGGTACGCACAGAAATAAAATAGGTGATCGCATTTGTGCGAAGATGGAGGTGTACCACCATGGATTTGTAGATTTTGGCTTACTGTACTAGTTGAGCATAATGATGGAACAATTCGTTTGGATGGTATTTCTAGCTATAATGAAAGAGAAGAAGGACTGAGCGCTCAATTAAGCACTCAGTCCTTCTTCTTAGAACCAACTTAAAATAATATCCACAGAACTCTTTTTACATGTGATTTTGTTCATTAATCTTCGTTTACCTATATAGCTACTAAAGCCTTTAAGAAAATTATAAATGCTCTCTTTTGATGCATAAATTTGTACAATATATTAGGATCAAATGAGTATGCAGCAACACTTGTTAGACAAAAGACCGCGATTTAAGAACCATAGGAAGAATAGTCGGTTTCAAGAAGTTATCAAAAATGGTTCTCTTCATATCCTCAATCTCTATTGGAACTGTATCCACAGGATATGGGTTTACCTTGTAGTAGCAGGAATAATGGGAGGCATTACTGGTAATGCTGCTTATGCATATGTTACAAAAGGGAAATTTGACCCTATTGATGCTCCTAACTTGCCAGCTGTCCAACTAGTAATAAAATATCCATTGGTAACTGTATTGGCCGTTTTGCTATTTAGCGCCCTAACATATACTTCCAACAAAGCTCATAAGCGTCTAGAGAGAGTACGATTAGCTCCACCTCAAAATGAATATACATTGCGGCCTGTAAGTCAGCTTAAGCCAATTGACTGTAAACTGGCTCGCTATGTAGAAAAGGCATATGTTCTGCGAGAGGTTGATGAAACGGCGCACAAGATTTTGCAACAACTCTCTAATGAATCTCTGAATGCTTATTCTAAAATGTTGGGAATCTGTATTGTTGGTAAGCCCGCTCAGGGAAAGACACGGCTGACCTGGGAAGCAATGCAAGATGAGTTACCTCATTGGACATTGGTGCACTGGCCACATGAACGCGAGCATTCCTTTGATTTTCAGGCTCTTAAAGGCAAACAGGTCATCCTCTGGCTTGACGATCTTCATGAGTATGCCAAGCCAAATGAAGCAACATCTATCAATGATCTTCCTCGTCGTTTTCTTGAAGTTGATGCACAACTTATTATTATTGCAACGTCCCGTGATGGAGAAGACTATTTACTTGCTCAGAAATATCTAGGTAATATTCTTGAGCAACTAACTATTATTCAACTTGAAGACATTAATGATGCTCAAGTTATAGAGCTAACAAAAGCTCTAACCAAAGAAGGTGTAGATATCCGAGGTGACGAATTTGATGGAACGCCAGGCTCACTCGTATTAGGAGTGAGCCGGATGAAGTCCCGTTATCTGAATCTTACAGAAGCAGCAAAGCAAATTTTGAAGACAATGAAATTGCTTCGTTCAGCACGCATATATGCATATTCAGAAACAAGAGTACAATCTGTGGCCGGTGATTTTTTCAATTTTGATAGAAAAGACTGGCGCCTGTCTTGCGCATTGCTTGACCGAGAAGGCTTTCTTCGATTTCGAAAATCAGCTAAAGAAGAACTTCTCCTAGAACCTACTGCTGATATCTACCTTGAAGATAAAGTCATTACTGATTATCCATCACCTCATCAATCCTTGATAGATGAGTGGCCGCAGCTTGAAGTAAGTTTAAGCTATCATCAAGATGCCGGGGGATTAAATAGTCTGGGTCTAGCTTTTGCCAGAAGGTTACTAGGAAACCAACAGTGGAATAAAAAACATGCAGAAGTGTGCTTCCGCAAAGCAACTGATATTTACACAAGTAAGCAGTTGCCCTCAGCCTGGGCTGGGACGCAGAATAACCTGGGGATTGCCTTGCGTGAGCTGGCGAACCTTGCTCAGGGGCAGAAACAACACGATCTGCTACAGGAGGCTATAGCAACCTATCGTTCTGCTTTGGAAGTTTATACACGTAAGCAGATGCCCTCAGATTGGGCGGCGACGCAGAACAACCTGGGGACTGCTTTGCGTGAACTGGCGAACCTTGCTCAGGGGCAGAAACAACACGATCTGCTGCAAGAGGCTAGAGCAACCTATCGTTCTGCTTTGGAGGTACGAACACGTGAGCAGACGCCCGCAGCCTGGGCCATGACGCAGAACAACCTGGGGACTGCCTTGGGCGAGCTGGCGAATCTTGCTCAAGAGCAAAAACAGCACGATCTGCTGCAAGAGGCTATAGCAGCCTATCGTTCTGCTCTGGAGGTACGAACACGTGAGCAGACGCCCTCAGATTGGGCCATGACGCAGAACAACCTGGGAACTGCCCTGAACAAGCTGGCAAACCTTGCTCAGGGGCAGAAACAACACGCTCTGCTACAAGAGGCTAGAGCAGCCTATCGTTCTGCTTTGGAAGTTTATACACGTAAGCAGACGCCCTCAGATTGGGCGGCGACGCAGAATAACCTGGGTAATGCCTTGAGCGGCCTGGCAAACCTTGCTCAGGGGCAGAAACAACACGATCTGCTGCAAGAGGCTAGAGCAACCTATCGTTCTGCTTTGGAGGTGCAAACACGTGAGCAGACGCCCGCAGCCTGGGCCATGACGCAGAATAACCTGGGTAATGCCTTGAGCGGCCTGGCAAACCTTGCTCAGGGGCAGAAACAACACGCTCTGCTGCAAGAGGCCAGAGCAGCCTACCGTTCTGCTTTGGAGGTGCAAACACGTGAGCAGACGCCCGCAGCCTGGGCCATGACGCAAAACAACCTAGGGATTACCTTAGGTGAACTGGCAAACCTTGCTCAGGGGCAAAAACAGCACGACCTGCTGCAAGAGGCTATAGCAGCCTATCGTTCTGCTTTGGAAGTTTATACACGTGAGCAGACGCCCTCAGATTGGGCCATGACGCAAAACAACCTAGGGATTACCTTAGGTGAACTGGCAAACCTTGCTCAGGGGCAGAAACAGCACGATCTGCTGCAAGAGGCTAGAGCAGCCCATCGTTCTACTTTGGAAGTTTATACATGTGAGCAGACGCCCTCAGCCTGGGCCGCGACACAGAACAACCTGGGTAATGCCTTGCGTGAGCTGGCAAACCTTGCTCAGGGGCAAAAACAACACGGTCTGCTACAAGAGGCTATAGCAGCCTTTCATTCTGCTTTGGAAGTTTATACACGTAAGCAGACGCCCTCAGATTGGGCTATGACGCAGAATAACCTGGGGATTACCTTAGGTGAACTGGCAAACCTTGCTCAGGGGCAAAAACAGCATGCTCTGCTGCAAGAGGCTAGAGCAGCCTACAGTTCTGCTTTGGAAGTTTATACACATGAGCAGACGCCCTCAGATTGGGCCACGACGCAGAATAACCTGGGGACTACCTTGAGCGGCCTGGCAAACCTTGCTCAGGGGCAAAAACAGCACGACCTGTTGCAAGAGGCTAGAGCAGCCTATCGTTCTGCTTTGGAAGTTTATACACATGAGCAGACGCCCTCAGATTGGGCCATGACGCAGAATAACCTGGGGATTACCTTGGGCGGCCTGGCAAACCTTGCTCAGGGACAGAGACAACATGATCTCCTGCAAGGGGCTATTGCCGCCTTTCAGGCTGCCTTGGAGGTGCGAACACGGGAGCATAATTTTTCTCAATGGGTAAGAATAAATAGGACACTTATATTTTTACATCTCACAGTTTCAAAGATTACAGAGGATCTAGAAGAAAGCAACAAGCACATACAAAAGTCAATTGTGCTTTTGGACTCTATTAGAAATGCACAACAAGTTAGTCCTTCTCAGGAGTTACTTGCTAGTATCCAATTCTTAACAGAGATATTAAATCAAGTCACTCAAGTTACGGAAGAAGATAGTGAGAGTGAAAATGGAGAGAAAAGCTCATAAAGTAGCAACGCACTGGGTTGAGCTCGACAGGTCCATCTATATGTGTTATAAACCAGTTCACAGCGTCTTTCTACATGGTTTTGATATACATCATTTTTACATCAAAGACCATGCAAAACGGTGCAGCTTTGTTACCAACCATTCAAGTGTAAAGGTGGCTAATTGAGCATAAAAAAAGATGTAAAACTCGTCGTTACATAGAAGATGTATTATACGTTATAATACATAGGCCTGGGATGGAGAGCGGGGTGTGCGTGAGCAAGCAGATCCACCTCGACGAGCAGCTTGTAGCGTACATCTACTTTTCCGTGAGACCTTTTCCCCATGGGGTCTGCACGCGCACCTTCCTGGAGCTTCGTGTGTGCAGGTTTGCGTACACGTGGTAAGGGGAGGACGAGCTGGCACCCCGTCCTCTCCTTACTTTTCACGGTGTTAGAAGGGGTCGCATGCGTTTTCTATCAAGATTATTCAAGACAAAGTTAATAAATGAACAACGACCAACATCAGCCCCACCCCCAAGTTCACATGATGCATTAGAAGCAGAACATGCCTTCAGTCAGCTTACCCAGTCACTAGCACATGAAAATCAAACCATCGTCGAGCAAATGAACCACCTCCTGCTCATGAATGATGCTTTTATTTCGACACTGCATCTTGAACCGCTCCTTGGTGAGATTGTCTCACGCCTGGGAACCATCATGCAGTCTACCCATATCGCGTTGCTGCTCTATGGCCGTGAGATGCCTGTGCCCTGGGCTGTTGCCCACTGGGAGCGCCCAACAACAGAGAATGGTGCACGGGCGCAAGCTAGCGCAGGCGTGACTCCATTCAATGGCATACGCTTTGCCCAGGCCAAAAATATTAGTGTCTACGCCGACCCGAACCGCGATATTACACTTGCCGTCACGACAAAAATGGCTGCCTTGCCCGCGCGTGGTAGCATAGCATATAACATGCCAGAGACCAACACCAATAGCGCTTTCGCATCTCCGTTCCCCTCATCAGGGGGAGTAGAGGCAAGCCGGACTCCCATTCCAGGCTCAGCCCTGCGCGAGCTGGATATGCTCCTGGCACACCTGGTTATCCAGAGTCAGAAAATCACCTATGGCGAGGATGTCACACTCGTCTACCGGGAGAGCCAGGAGCATTGGGCCGAGCTGGCGCTTGAGATGGGGTACCATTCTGTGATCGCGGTCCCGCTCTTGCTCCAGGATCAGGCAATTGGCGCAATAATGCTCTATGCGCAGGAGCCACGGCCTATTCGTAACCACGAAACCTTCCTGCTCAGCTCAGCCTCTATTCAGGCTTCAATGGCCATCCAGAATACACTGCTCTTCTCCGAACTCAAGGAGAAAAACTCAGCCCTGGAACAGGCCAATCACTTAAAGTCACAATTTCTGGCCAATGTGACACATGAGTTACGCACGCCCCTGCATAGTATTATTAGCTATGGCGCCCTACTGCTGGAGGGCTATGTCGAGGGTGAGCTAAGCTCAGAACAGGAAGAACACATTCAATTTATGGTCCGGCGCGCCGAAGACCTCTCACACCTGGTCGACGATATGCTTGACCTCTCAAAAATTGAGGCCGACCGCATCGAGATGAAGCTGGAGGCTCTTGAACTGAGCGTTAGCCTGAGCGAAGTCGTCAATCAACTCAAGCCCATGGCGCTCAATAAAGACCTGTATCTTAACATGGAGTGCGACCCCCAGGTTCCCAAAGTGCTTGCGGACAGCCATCGTCTGCGCCAGATCGTACTCAACCTGGTTTCAAATGCCTTAAAGTTTACCGAAAAAGGGGGCGTGACGATCCACTGCCAGCATATGCCCGAACGCGCCCAGGTCCTGATCTCGGTGCATGACACCGGTATTGGCATCTCGCCAGCCTCCCTGGGATATATCTTTGAAGCATTTCGCCAGGCCGATGGAAGTACAACGCGCCGCTTTGGCGGTACTGGCCTGGGCCTGACCATTGCGCGAAAACTGATCGAGTTACAGGGCGGGGAAATAGCCGTCGAGAGCATTCCTGGCCGAGGATCAACCTTTGCCTTTACCTTGCCCGTCGCCGCATCCATTAGCCCGTCTACACGCACACCCGAAGCGCAGCAGCATCCATCAACATAAAATCAGTACAAGATCCAAACCGTTAACAGACGGCAAGTTAGTAAGGGGGTAGATAGTGATGTTTGAAAGTACACCACCAGCCACACCACAACGTACCATCCTCATTATTGAAAATGAGATCTCGAACCGCATCTTGATTGAGCGCGTGTTATCGACACGTGGCTATCGTTGTATCTCGGCCTCCAATGGACGCGAGGCCCTCTCCATTCTTGATCGTGAACACGCCGATCTCATCCTGACTGATCTCTCCATGCCCGTGCTGGATGGCTATCGCACCACCCAACTCATACGCTCTCGGCCCGGCATGCAGCAGATACCCATTATCGCGGTTACCGCCTACGCCTTACATGACGAGGGGGAGGCTGCCCGCGAAATCGGATGCACAGAATACCTGACCAAGCCTTTCAAGCCACGCCAGCTGCTTGAAATTGTTGAGCGCCTGCTTCCCTGAAGAGATAGTCTATAGTAAAAATAAGCGCTTTGACCTTGCGGAAAGCTGGCAAACTGCAATATCATACAGAGTGTACCCATCCCATACATACGCGACAATCTTAGCCGCGGTGTTTATTTGTCCTCTATCGCCCGGTTCAGCCTTGAACAGTAGCGATAGCAGAGAAGGCAATCTTCTCGTCTCGCGAACCAGGAGCCAGAACCCGTATCAAGCGACGAGAAGGTTCCTAGAAGGTGTTTGTATGGATCTTCGTGTAACAACCCAATCCTTAAAAGAAACCTCAAGCGATGTCCTCGTCATCACGGCCACGCGTGCCTCTGGTGAGGCAAAGGGCATCCAGCTCTCCTCCGCCGGACAAGTCATTGACCAGGCCCTGGGCGGCGTCATTAGCGAATGTGGCACAAACGAAGAGTTCAAGGGCAACACGGGTGAACTGCTCTCCATCCACACGCTGGGGAAACTAGCAGCTAAGCGCATCCTGGTTGTTGGTCTTGGCGCAGCAGAGAAGGTCGAGCCACAGGCGCTACGCAAAATTGGCGCCAGCATCGTCCGTCACCTGCATAGCACCAATGCTCGCAGTGCGACCCTGGCCCTGGCAGAGGGTTCCGCAGTCTCAGAGGCCGCGCAGGCCCTGACCGAGGGTCTTTTCCTCGGTGCCTACGCGTTCCGCAAGTACCAGCAGAATCAGAACGGGGAGCGCAAGCTCAAAGACGTTCAGCTACAAACGTCCGAGAGTAATAAAGCCGCCGTCGAAGAGGGTGTGCAGAAGGGCAAGATCTTCGCGGAAGCCACCAACTTTGCCCGCGATCTCGTCAACGAGCCTCCACGCGTCCTGACCCCCACCGAGCTTGCCAACCGGGCCAGCGCCATGGCGCAACAATATGGTCTGGAGTGCGAGGTCTTCGACCAGGCGAAGATTGAATCTCTAGGCATGGGTGGCATCCTTGGAGTCACCCAGGGCAGTGTCGAACCACCACACTTCATCATTCTGCGCTACCGTGGCGCCCCTGAGAGCCAGGAGAAGGGTCTGGCCCTCGTCGGCAAAGGCATCACCTTCGATAGTGGTGGCCTCTCCCTTAAGCCCGCTGGCAGCATGGAGACGATGAAGAGCGACATGGGTGGTGCCGCCGCCGCTATCGGTGCCATGCAGGCCATCGCCGCGCTCAAGCCAAAAACCAATGTCACGGCCTTTGTGCCCACCTGCGAAAATATGCCCAGTGGAAGCGCCTTCCGCCCAGGCGACGTATTACGTCTCATGAACGGCAAAACTATTGAGATTCTCAATACCGATGCCGAGGGGCGCCTCATCCTGGCCGATGCGCTCTCCTATGCTTCACAGGAGGGTCATTCACCAATCATCGACCTGGCAACGCTCACAGGTGGTATCGTCGTTGCACTCGGTAACGTCATGTCGGGCCTCTTCAGCAATGATGAGGGTCTACAGCAGGAGATCATTGCGGCAGGCCAGGCCGTAGGTGAGAAATATTGGGCCATGCCCCTCGACGAGGAATACGGCGAACTGGTCAAGAGCGATATCGCTGACGTCAAACAGACGGGTGGTCGCGGCGCCTCCTCTGTGACGGCGGCCAAGATCCTCGAACATTTTGTGGGCAACGGCGCGAAGTGGGCGCACCTGGATATTGCAGGCACAGCCTTCTCTGAGAACGCCAAAAACATGGAGAAAGGCGGCACAGGCTTCGGTGTCCGCACCCTGACAGAACTAGCCCTCAGAAGCGCACGCTAGGCGCTTCATACGCCAAAATCAGGAAACAAGAGAGGCCCTCGCTCCCTGACGTATATGTTAGGGAGCGAGGGCCTCTCTCTGTACCTGACATTTCAGGTACGCGTCTGATCCTTCACTAATCGAGTTTAATGCGTGGATCAACAACGGTGTAGAGCAAGTCAGAGATGAGGTTGCCCAGAACGACGCAGGCTGCAACCAGCAACACTGAAGCTTGAATGACAGGATAATCACGGTCGTTAATGGCCTGCAAGCCAGTTGAGGCCACACCAGGGATATTGAAGATCTGCTCAATAAAGAACGCGCCAGCAATAACCAGGCCAAAGGCCAGGCCAATCGAGGTCACCAGCGGAATCAGGGCATTACGGAAGGCATGGCGATAAACGACGACACGCTCAGCCAGGCCCTTCGCACGAGCGGTGCGCACATAATCCTGGCGCAGGGTCTCCAGGAGCGTCGTACGTGCGTAACGTGCGTAGAACGCAAAACCGACAAGCGCAAAAATGACAATGGGGAAAAGCTTATACTGGATATCATCAGGCCCGTACTGCCAGAGTTGGCCCCAGTTTGCCACCGGCCACTGGACACCAGTCCATTTGTCGAACCAGACAATGCCTACCTGGGCGAAAATGGCAACAATAAATGTCGGCAAGGCCCAGCATACCAGGGCGATACTCATTAACAGGGTATCAACCCATTTATTGGCCTTCAAGGCGCTGACGATACCAACCGGAATACCAAGCACCAGGGTAAGTACAGTCCCCCAGAAGCCCAATTCAGACGAGTAGGGGATACCCTGAAGAATCAGTTCAGAGACGGGGCGTCCCTGGGTATGGAAAGAATACCCAAAGTCCAGGTGAACGGCGCCAGTCAAAAAGCGCCAATATTGCTGGTACCAAGGCTGATCCAGGCCATACTGATGTCTTAAGGCCGCATAAAGAACGGGATCCTGGTGCTGACCCAACAGTGCCCGGATGGGGTCGCCAGGAGCAAGATAACCTAGAATGAAGGTAATAAACGAGACGCAGAGAACGACGAAGAGAAATCCAATGAGCCGCTTCACAAGAAATTGAACCATGGTGTACTCCTTTTCGCGGAGGAAAGTACTTTGACAGAGGTGTCGGGCGATGGCCTACAATTTCTCAAATATTTCTATTTGCTGCCATTCACTATATTTACCAGATTTTCTACGTTCTGGCAAGAGAAATTGAGGGAAATAGCCAAACATTTCCTACTAAAAACAGTTGTTGCTTGTAGATTGCTACTATTCTATGCAGGCTGGTTCTTTCAATTTATATATACTACGTCTCATAGCAGAACAAACATCACCATTTCTAGCAGAAAGTCATC
The DNA here is from genome assembly GCF_016587375.1 of Ktedonobacter robiniae. Classification (GTDB taxonomy): domain Bacteria; phylum Chloroflexota; class Ktedonobacteria; order Ktedonobacterales; family Ktedonobacteraceae; genus Ktedonobacter; species Ktedonobacter robiniae. The sequence goes on along the minus strand of NZ_BNJG01000001.1, from coordinate 3,814,242 downwards.
CTTCATCTCTCTGGCGTTTGTCTCGGCTCGCTACGCGAGCCGAGGGGTAAGGTGTGTGCGTGGAAAACGGCCATACGGGCCGTTTTCCACGCACACACCTTACCTTATTTTGTGCTATACTGTGAGCCATGAAAATTCGCATTCGCTATTTTGCCTCCTTACGCGAGGTTACAGGCCAGAGCGACGAGCTACTGGATATGGCTGATGGAACGAGCATCGCTGAGATCAAAAAAGACCTGGTGACGCGCTATCCGCGTTTACAGGACATCCTGGAGCGCTGCCTCTGCGCGCTCAATCGCGCCTATGTCCCGCCGGAGGCAGCAGTGCATGAGAACGACGAGCTGGTCTTTATTCCGCCTATGGGTGGCGGGAGCGAGCCACAAGACAATGGCGCGTCGTAAGCAATCCATCAGAGACGTCAGGAGAGATATATGGAGCCTATTATCCAACTAACCCATGCGCCCCTTGAGCGTGACGCGCTTGTTGCCGCGGTCAGCCATCCCAGCGTAGGCGGCATCGTCGTCTTCGAAGGGGTTGTACGCGACCATGCGCGCGGAAAACAGGTACGCCACCTGGAATATGAGGCTTATGAAGAGATGGCACGCCAACGCATTCAGGAGATTATTGCGGAGGCAGAACAGCGCTGGGGAGTCGAGCGTGTCGCCGTTGCACATCGCTTTGGACGCCTGGAAATCGGAGAGGCCAGCGTGATTATCGTCGTCGCCAGCCCTCACCGCGCCGAAGCCTTCGATGCCTGCCGCTATATCATCGATACCCTCAAAGCCAGCGTCCCTATCTGGAAAAAAGAGGTCGCCACCACTGGAGAGGAATGGGTAGAAGGTTAGCCCCAACCTTCTACCCATTCCTCTCCACATCACCCCATCGATCTTCCTTCATCCAGAGTATTTCTTCCTGGCATATATCCCCCAAAGCGCCTTTTTTATGGTATATTTTAAGTAAAGAAAACTCCCTTACAATTAACAATGAAGAGTTCAGAGAGTTCAAGGATTTCATTAAAAAAGCCGCCCTGCCGTGTTCGCCAACGACCTGAGACAGGTCCCCGGATGAAACTTGGAGATCGTTGATGAACTTATTCGAAAAACAGACTCAATTGACTCAGCTCTTTGCGCAGAATCCCGTTAATGCCGCCTACCTGACGGGTTCGCTCTCCAATCGCGCCTCCTTTGGTCAGCTTAGTGATGTTGATATCGCCATTCTGCTCATGGACCAGGTCAAAGCCGATCAGTTTCTCGACTACCAGCTCTACTTTTTCAGCGAGTTGGCCAAGCGCCTGGAGTCTGAGAGTATAGATGTCGTCATTCTCAACAAGGCTTCTCTCCTCTTAAAGTCTCAGATTATCAAACATGGTCAGATCCTCTTCAGCCGCGATGAGCGCCAGCGAATCCTCTTCGAGTCGCGCGCCGTCATGGCCTACCTCGACTTTAAGAAATTTGATGAGATACAGAATCAAGCGCTTAGTCGTCGCTTACGTGGTCCCGCACACCAGCCTGTCGATCCTGAACTTATCCGTCCACCACTCACAAAACTTAGGGAGGCCATCCGCATTCTACGTAACTTGCAGGCCGAACCACGCGAGACATTCTTAAACGATCATCGCCTCTATGGACTGGCCGAGCGCTACCTCCAGCAGGCAATCGAGAACTACCTCTACATCTGTAGCGCCTTCGTGACCGCAATGGGGCTGCCCAAACCTGATGATTTCCATAATCTACTCAGCAGCCTCGCGGCGCAGCAGCTTATCCCACGCACGCTAGCCTTCCGTCTGGAGTTGCTCACGAATCTGCGCGAAGAGCTGCTTCGCACGACCTCGTCTCAAACACGAGAGCTGGTCTACGAGCATCTCCAGTATCGCCTGGAGACGCTGGAAGAGTTCAGCACCGCAATCGAGGCTAGCCTATAATCTCTAGCCTATAACCTCGCGCCTGCGGCGCTCGCCTGGCTAAAAGCAATGAAGCGTCCTGGAAGCCGTAGGCTCCAGGACGCTTCATTGCTTTTATTGTTTGGAACCGCTAAGCCCCAGTCGCGGAACGTAGTTCCCGGGCCTGGATGCGGGCCTCCTCAGCCTCGTCGCCGCGTCCAAGTGCGTCATAGACCTGGGCCAGCGTCTCATAGGCTACTGTGAGCGAGGGGTCCATGGCAATGGCTTGCTGCGCATACTCCAGGGCCTCGTCGTAGCGCTTCTCCGTCAGCAGGGTGTCTGCCAGGTCGTTATAGTAATCGGCATTCAACGGATCGGCATCAATGGCGTTAAGATAGTTTTCAATCGCATCATTGGGGCGATTCAAACCATCATAGGCCACAGCGAGCTGATAGTACCCTTCCGGGTCGTCCTCAAAGCGCTCCAGCAACTGATGAGACACACGCATCGCCTCATCATGGCGCCCCAGCGAGTTGTAGGCCTCTGCCAGGCCCGCGAAGGCAGCCGCAAGATCATCATCCTGCAACAGCCCCTCTCCTGTATCCACCATGTTCTGGTAGATGGGAAGCGCGTCGGCATAGCGATCCGCCTCCAGGTAGGCTTCCGCCAGGCTGAAGCGTGCCGTTGTACGCTGCGCATCCAGTTCAACTGCGCGCTCATACGCGACGATGGCCTCATTTGTGCGGTCTTGTAAGGAACGCCAGAAACCCAGTTTCTCCCATACGTCGGGATCCTCTGGGTGCTGGTTCGCGATACGCTGATAGATCTCTGCCGCCTGCTCGGCATCACCCATCTGCTCGTACACTGCCGCGAGCATATCGTAGCCAGCACGCCCCTGGGGATCAAGCGCGATCATCTGATTGGCCAGCGAAAGCGCCTCGTCATAGCGATGCATATCAAGCTGAATGCTTGCCAGTTCTGCATAGCGCGTGGGATCGGCGGGATCCTCATCGATGCGGCGCTCCTGCTCCATCATACGCCGGTACTGATCGTTCACGCGCTCGCGCACGTCACGCAGATTGTCAGCCGCCAGCGTATTATCTGGATTGAGCATCAGGGCCTGCCGATAGGCCTGAATAGCATCACGATAGAGATTTTGCAACCTGTAGGTATCACCTACGCTCAAATAGAGTTCGTCGCTCTGGGGGTCCAGTTCCAGGCCTTGCTGGAACGTCTCCAGCGACTCCTCATACATGCCAATCTCGCCATAAAGATTGCCCAGATTGATGTAGGAATCAATCAGGTTTGGATCAAGATCAATCGCCCGACGATACCCGGCAATGGCCAGCTCTGTATCGCCGAGATACTGCTGTGCCAGGGCGAGATTGTAACGCGCACGCGCATCCTCAGGATCAGCCGCCACGGCACGCTCAAAGCATTCCGCGGCGGTCTCATAGTCTTCGTTGGCCGCGGCGTTATTGCCGCGGTCAGTCCAGGCCTGCCCATCCGCCGGATCAGGCTCGCGCATCTCCTCGCGGCTGACAAAGTGCAGCGGAAAGGTATTATTGCTCGACCCGGAGTTTTGTGTATCTTGCTCGTTATCCATCATTCTCTCTTTTACTTCTCATTATTGCACTGCAGACAAAAAGTCCACATACATCATGCCACAACAACGCTACCAGATCACACATGCTCTACTTCTGTTATAAGTAGGCGCACCCACCTCAACATACTGTAACAGCCGTGCTGATCGGGATACAAGGTATGGTCCATGCCCAGCAATAATGGGTTTACTTCTTCTCCGAAAACCTGAGCGCGCTTGTCCCCGAATGGGGGAAGCGCTAGTCATGTGAGTGACGTTGGATTTCGGAATAAGATCTTACTTGGTAACGCGCAAAGTCAAACGATATTCGAAACGGTCGCTGGGATAAAACGCCTCGGTAAAAGCAATGGGCGCTCCCGTCTCATCAAAGGTTGTGCAGGCTGAGCGCATACCACACTCGCTCTCTTTAATACGCAGCAATTCAGCCTCGCGCTTCGAAGGCAGATCGCCTTTAAAGGCGTGTTCAACCATGTAGGGGACAAGTCCTTCGGTTGACATCAAGTGATAGAGAGAACCCTCTCCCGCCTCTTTTGCACGCTGGTAGAGGTTAGCCGAACGAGGATAGGGCAGATAGTTTACTTCATACGCTACTGGCTCATCATTGGCCGTGCGCAGACGCTCCAGGCGTACCACCTGCTCCTCATCGCTCAGGCGCAGTTGCTCGCGCACCTGTTGTGAGCCACGTACCAGTTCGCTGACGAAAAGCATACCTCCAGGCTTCAGACCACGGCGGCGCAGTTCCTCAGAGAAGCTGGTCAACTCACTGGCGACGCGCTGCTGCACGCGTGGCTCACAGACAAATGTGCCCCGCCCATGCTGTCGATACAACAACCCTTCATGTACCAGTTCGGTCAATGCCTGGCGTACGGTCGCACGGCTTACATGATATTGCGCCACCAGCTCCGGCTCCGATGGTATCGCCGTATGCGGCGCGAGATGGCCTGCCTGAATCTGCTGCTTAAGCACTTCCTTTAGCTGATAATACAGTGGCAGTGGATTTGATCGTTCCAAAATTGGCATATACGGTTCCCCTTATGTCCATACAACAGTTAAAAATGAGATATGTATTGTATGTGTATGGGAAGAATAATATCACAAAAAAAGGAAAGCGTCGAGTGGTAATACGGGCAAAAATGCAATCTGGCCCCCGAAGGAGCCAGATTTATGGTATAGGTTTATGCGGTAGCAGCACCATTTTCCGCCAGAATGCGGTCGATATCGGCCTTCAATTTCGCGGGCTGCGCAGCACCGACCATGCGACCAATGAGCTCACCACCTTTGAAGACCAGCAGGGTGGGGATCGCCTGCACACCAAACTGGCGCGGCACGTTGCCGTTCTCATCCACATCCATCTTCGCGAATACCAGTTTCCCCTGGTACTCATCGCTCAGGCGCTCGTAGTGGGGTGCGATCATGCGACAGGGGCCGCACCAGGCTGCCCAGAAGTCCACGATAACAGGCGTTGAAGACTTCAACACCTTCTCCTCAAAATCCTGGTCGCCAACATAAATGAGATTGCTATGTGTGCTCATACTCTCTTTTTGCGACGTCAACCCCCATTTCCAACGCTCTTTCCAATTAGAAGGGGAAAACGCCACGCTCCTTTCTCTCTTCACTTTATTTTTTGCGGGCCAGGCGCAAGAAAAACGCTGGCTACATCAGTTTTTTAACGGATACAATCGCGCATCTACTGCGGCAATATCACAAAATTGTGATATTGTAAGGTTACCCCTGGCTTCTCCGCCTGGCCCCAGTTTTTTATGATCGAAGCGACGTTTCTACCAGTAACTCTTGACTGCTACTCAGGAAAACAAAACCTTCCCTCATTCTATTCCAGGTTTTTCCCATGAGCTTGCGCGTCTCACGACAACCTACCACCAGTATACGCTTTCAGCAGGAAAAAGTGAAACTCTATTGCCTCTAGGTCAGGGCCTTCCAGTTTTCTTATCGCTCTTGCCTCGTCTCGCTACGCTCGCCTCGGGGTAAGGGGATGTGGGTGGAAAATGGCTCTGCCATTTTCCACCCACATCCCCTTACCCTTGAGCGCCGCAGGCGCGAGGCGTCCCGCCAAAAATAGGCATAGGGCGTAATACGCAGAAAAAAGAGGGGCGACGCAACATGCGTCGCCCCTCTTTTTTCTGCGTATTACCGGTTATTTCCACGCTGGAAGATCGAGAGGATCTCCAGGATGTACAGGAAGAGGTTTAGAACTGTCAAGAAGATGGAGATTGTCAAACCAATCGCGTTTGGTGTGGTATCGGCCATATACTTGGCGCGCTGAATATAGAACAGCACAAAGCCCGAGAAGATGGCCACGCCCACAAAGGCGATTACGGTATAGAAAAGTGGCGAATGGAAGAAGAAACCGATCAGGCTGGCAACAATCAGCAGGATTAAGCCCCAGAAGAGATAGTCTCCCAGGCGCGAGAAATCGCGCTTCGTCGTCCAGGCATAGACGCCCAATCCAAGCGAGGCTACTGCTGTGATGGCAAAGGCCTCAAAGAGAATACCCGATGCGTGATACAGGTAATAGCCCAGCAAGGGCGCCAGCGACAGGCCCTCCAGGAAGGTAAAGCTATAGAGCAAGAAGAGGTTGATACCGGGCCGCTGAATAAGAAACTGGAGCGCGATGAGCACGACCAGGCCCAGCAGGGCAAACAGAATCGAGGTCCCACTGGGCAAATTCATGGCAATGCCAAAAAAGGCGCCAATCGAGGCCACCAGGAACGAGAGACCCAGCATATTGAGCACTTTGGCCATCAAGCTGCTGGACTGGGCCGCTGTATTGCTATACCCATAGGGCAACGTTTGATACCGATAAGGCGAATCAAAGCGGCTCCTGCGGCGATTGCCACCACCGTAGGGATTGCCATAGGGATCTCCGCCGTACGGATTATTGTTTCTTGGATTGTACATAAGTCTACCTCGCAGACAAATCTAGCAAAAGCACACGCTCTCTTCTATTAGAGCATACAACACGTGCTCTTTGCCAGCACACAGGGAAGCGCCACGCATCTCAATGGCAAGCCTTTACCCGTCCACTCACTAGCATATACGTACATAGACGGCTTGAAGTTGCTTCTCTTTCCCTCCAAACCGGCCCACAGACCGGGCTAACAGAGCGCGTACAGCAAAGAGAACCCACATAGGCATCCAGAAAACTAGCGCAAGGTCTGCGGAGGCAGGAAGGCGTTGCCGCTCGCGCCCTGTGACTCTAGCTCACGTACGGGCTGTATGCCTGGAGCAGCGTCGGGTATATTTGTGATACTGCAAGCTGGATGCTTGGTATCGGCATGCCAATATAAAACGCTCCCATTTGGCTTATACATCGGGCTTTTACAACGGGGACAGAGAAATGTTACCGGGACATCCTGGTCCATGGTCATATGGCACTCCCTCATATCGTCCTAAGCAAGCTAAAAGAGCAGTACGATATCAGTACAATATGCGCGACACGACTACGGCAGACGACAATACATATGACAGTTATCCATGATGCGTAAGAATACTATAGGGGCACATCTTGCGCCCCTATCCCTCAACTGGATACTCGATCTTGTCGGAGAACATGCCCAGGAAGACGTAGAGAGGCACCTATACCCTTGCCACCATTCACTTCAACCACTAGAAAACGAGCCGCTACATTACACTCCACACACCACATATTTCGCAGAACGCGACACCGACCTCGCCAAAGTTCTTACTGCGCGTATTCCAGTTATCATAGACAATCGCCAGAGAGCCACAGCTCCAGCAGCGCGCGCGCCCACCAGCTTTACTCTCTTGCGCCAGTTTCTGTAATAGTGTCTTACGCGCCTCGTCTGAGCCGGTATAGCTAGGGTTATATGCCAGGTGTAGCAGGTTCCCCAACGGCAAATTGATCTCGTGAGTTGGCGTTGGCAATGCGGGTGGGGTCACCACTGGTGCAGGCGGCGGAGTCTGAGGAATCACCGGCTGGGTCGGGCCATTGAGCGCATTGGCGGACGACAAAGGAGGGCGACGGAAAGTAGGGCGGCGCGTAACCGGAGGAGGCGTAGACTCCATTGCAGGCGGATACTCGGGCCGATCCCCTCTAAACTCGGAGCGATGCTCACCGTTGAAAGGCGGCACAACGCCCGTAGACTGGTTGGGCGCTGCCTGCTGATAAGGAGGGTAATTGACCTCACCACTTGCCCCACCCGTTCCATTCTCGGCGGGAGCTGACTTCTTCTCTCTTGTTTGCTCGGTGGCGGGCGTCTCCACAGCCTCAGCAGCGTTCTCTGCTTGCTCAGCGGAATTCTGGTTAGTATTCTCGGGCTGTTCAGGTGGATTAGCACGTCTACGTCGAGTTATTGGCATTGGGGTACGCTCCATACAGAAGATAAGTGTGTACACTGAAAGAATGTAGCACCTGTATTATATCACAGCACGTAGAGATGAAAAAGATACCGGACAACAATGGGAGCAAGCTCGCTCCTCTGTCTATCGAAACGTTGCTTGCCCCATAGATACGCAAATCGAAGATATGGTGGTGCCATCCCGCTTCAGCGCGGGTACTAACCTCGATTGAAGAACTCAGCGTTGATCTTAATGTAGCTCTTCCACTCGTCAGGAACAGCCGACTCTTCAAAGATGGCTGTCACCGGGCAAGCGGGTTCACACGCTCCGCAATCGATGCACTCATCAGGATTGATGAAGAGCTGCTCCGCTTCTTCATATCCAGGCTCGTTAGAAGAGGGATGAATGCAGTCAACGGGACAAACATCGACACAGGATGCATCCCTGACACCAATGCAGGGCTGAGTAATCACATAAGCCATGTCCAGCTATCCTCCTCTTGGCCTACTATGCAAGCCAAAGCCAACATAGCGGCTAAGTTCTATTTTTAGTCTGTTTCAGTATAGAGGGTTGTGCAAGCGATGTCAAATGCAATCCCTTTCTCTGGAGCGCCTTCACGCCTGCGGCGCTCAGGGGAATAGTGTGTAGCGTGAGGTGCGGCTGTGGTCGCACCTCACGCTACACACTAATTCCCTTGACAGAGGCTCTCCTCCATGCTTATAGTTACTTTAAAAAGGGATATTTTACCATGCATTCGCAAACGGCCGCGTCTAGCTCGTACCGCAAGGAGCTCGGAGATGGGCTGGTGCTGCGCTGGTCAACGCCAGCCGATACAGAACGCCTCGCGCAACTGGTCGCGCATGTCTTCCGCCATAAAGCTGATCAACCTCCAAACGAGCATCTAGGTCAATACGTACGCGCCCTTATGCAAGGTGACCACCCGCTTATGAGTCCCTATGACTATGGACTCGTTGAGGATACGCTTAAAGAGAGCAATCCCATCGTAGCCTGCGCCTGCCTCTGGCGGCACGAGTGGGAATATGAGGGCCTGCGCTTTCCCGTTGGACGACCTGAGATCGTGGCTTCAGATCCCCAGTACCGCAATCGAGGCCTGATTCGCGAGCTCTTCGCGCTCCTGCACGCGCGCAGCGAGGCCGAGGGACATCCCTTACAGGCCATTACCGGTATCCCTTATTTCTATCGCCAGTTCGGCTATGAGTACGCTCTTGACCTGGAGGGGAACTGTCTCATCAACCTGGCACTCCTACCGCAACTCAAAGCAGGTGAGCAAGAGACTTGCCAGCCTCGGCGCGCCACATGTGCAGACATCGACTTTATTCAGCACTGCTATACTCGCCGTCAGGCCGATAGCATCGTCTGGAACAGTCTTCCCGATGCCTTCTGGCAATACCACATTGACGCCTGGCAACATACGCCACTGAATGTGCATAATGATGTGCAGATCATTCTTGATCCAGCAGGGGAACGGCTGGGCTACATCTTCTGCTCAGCGCGCCGCTGGCAAGGCAGTTTTATTGTCTGGGCCATGGATGTCGCCCCAGGCGTCAACGCCCAACGTATCATGCCCTCACTCTTGCGCGCACTCAAAGCGCTAGGAGAGCAAGCTATCACCACGCAAGCCAACGCTGAGCCACTACAAAGGCTCTCGCTCTGCCTGGGAGGCTCCCACCCTCTTTACACAGTAATTAGCAAACAGCTAACGCCTGTCATAAAAAAGCCATATGCCTGGTATGTGCGGGTACCTGATCTTCCAGCTTTTCTTAAGCGGCTGGTTCCGATTCTAGAGCGCCGCCTGGCCAATTCAGTCATCGCAGGGTACAGTGGTGAGCTCAAGCTGAATTTCTACCGTGATGGCTTACAGCTTACCTTTAATAAGGGGAAGCTTGAGCAGGTTCAGCCCTGGCGTGTTCCCATTTATGAAGAGGACTCCAGCGCCAGCTTTCCGCCCCTGGTCTTCCTGCAGCTCCTCTTTGGCTATCGCAGCTTAGAAGAGCTACGGCATGCCTTTCCAGATGTCAATGTTGCCGATGAAGCCGAGGCGCTGCTTGTCGCACTCTTCCCCACACGCCCCTCGTTCGTATTTGGCTAATGTGATACGCCCTGGCAGCCTGCGGCTGCCAGGGCGTATCACATTCCCATTACAGCTTAGTTTAGCGACTTTTGCTTCTTCAGCGAAAGGACATGTAACTGCGAGAAAGCAACCTCGGTATCCTTCTCCTCTACATACAAGCCAATCTGACCATTGGTCAGCAGGGCAGCCCCTGGCAAGCTATCGGTTACCTCCGATCCTACATTCTGGCCATTAATCATAAAACGAAAGGTCGAACCAGAGGCCTCAACATGGAGCTTGTTCTGCTTCCCCACTCCAATGTTGAGCATGGGGGCCGGACCTGAATCCAGCGTCGTCCACTGATGACTGGCGGTGCTATCGTAACGCAAGAAGATGTACTGTCCATTATCTGAGGTAAGAACCTCAAAGAGATAATAACGAGCCTGGTCCGGGTCGGCACGCAGGACAAGACCATAAAAGTCGCCGCCATCAGCGGGCGAAGGGGTACGTACCTCCTGAGTCACGATGTCCAAGCGAAAATCGCTAAACTCTTGCTGCTGATACAGTGAGATCAAGGGAATCTGTTGCGGTAACGTATTCACTACATGATAGCGCGCACTCGTCTTGTCAAAGAAAAACGATTGGCTCAAAGGCCATGCCGAGTGCCCAGAGAAGAGATCTGGGCTGGAGACCACTGGCGTTCGGACCTCCCCTTTGGCGGCAATAGGCGGAGCCACGAGATGTCCACCCGTCCAGCGTACGGAGAGTACCCCTGTTAAGGCCACCATGGCACTCATCAAGAAGAGCAGGAGCGCGACTCCCCCCAACCAGAGTTTGCGCCGGGAGGCACGAGTACGCCTACGACCAGGAAGTGAGGGCATCAAGCCACTATGGTTCGCGACTTTTACCCTGTGGGGGCTTCCTTCGCTCTCAGGCGCCGATGGAAAACTGGAAAAAGGTAGACGTCTGGATTGCGCTTGCCGGGACAGGGCGTCTGCAAACGCCTCGCTGAACGCCGTAGCACTCTGATAGCGATCCTCCGGCGCCTTGGCCAACACCCTGGCCAGCACGCGATCAACAGAGGGTGGAATATCCTTGCGCACCGATCCCGGCAGCAGAGGCTTTTCATGCACATGCAGCAATGCCAGAGCAATTGTTGAGTCAGCGTTGAAGGGCACCCGGGCCGTGAGCCAATAAAAAAGGGTGATACCGAGAGAGTACAAGTCTGAACGTCCATCCACAGCCAGGCCCATTGCCTGCTCGGGCGAAATATAATCTGGTGTTCCCATCAACATCTCGCTACGCCCCTCCTCACTGTGCCCTTCTCTCTGGGCCTGCGCAGCCTGGATGCGCGCAATACCAAAGTCAGAGAGCATCACCTGCCCATCATCTGTCAAAAGAATGTTCGCGGGTTTGACATCACAATGTACAAGTCCCTGCGCGTGCGCGTAATCTAAAGCCTGGGCGATCTGAGAGAGATACTTCCGCGCCTCGCGTAATGTAAGCGCACCTCGCTTCTGCACATGCTGAGCAAGCGTGCCTCCTGAAATATACGGCATCACGATATAAGGCAGCCCATCCTGCTCGCCATAGGCATAAATGGGTAAAATATGCGGGTGATCGAGTGCGCTGGCGGCCTCAGCTTCGTGGAGAAAGCGGTCGTAATATTCGCGCAACATCTGCCGATCCATCGTCTGACGCGGCAGGAAAACTTTCACTGCTACCTTGTGCTCTGGCTCAAGCTGTTGCGCGAGAAATACCGCGCTCGACCCCCCATAGCCCAGTACCCGCTCCAGCCTGTATGAACCAAGCTTTTTGCCAATGAGGTGCTGCCCTCTTGCCACGGCCATATGGCATCTCCTCTTTCATTCTTCCCAGTTGCGGCTCAGGTCTGGGAAGTCCGTCGAAGTGCTCAGTTGCTCATCGAGAGGTGAGCTGGTAGAGATGTGGTGTATCCTGGCAGTTTCAGACTAGCCAGGATACACCACATCCCTACCAGGAACCAGAAAACCAACCTAGAGTGTGAATACTCCATCGCGCATGATGATGCGCCCATCGATCTCAATTGTACATTGGGTAGGAATGACGTCGACATGCACCTTGGCATCCCAATCCGCGCCAGTAAACTCGGGATACGGATTGCCGAAGGCCACATGCAGTCCTGGCATCTTCTCATCCTGCAACAGGTTACCAACCAATCGCTTTAAGCTGGTCAGAGTACCAATGGCGAACTCGCCCGCGCGATTGCCATTAGGCGTCGAGAAGAGATAATCATGCACTTCCTGCGCCAGGGCATTATTCGCACTGCTGATCTCTGTAATATACCCATTTTCCACTTTAATGGTCAATGGCTGCTCAAGTACTCCGTATTTCTCCGAGAAGAAATCTCCCAGCACTTCGCAGACCAGCACGCCATCCACGCTGGCAGGTGCGGTAAAGACCTCGCCCTCGGGCAGGTTGCCCCAAGCCCCAGGAGTTGTGTAGCGTCCATGGCAGGGTATCCACTTCCACTCTGGGTGGAAGGTTGCGCTGACATCGGTTCCCTTGGGCGAGGTCACGCGAATATGTTTCGCTTCGCGGACAATCGCATAGACCTTGTTTGTCATGGCGAAGACTTCGTCATAATCAGCACACATGCCATCCATCATCAACTGCTCGTTGATGCCAATCATATGCCCATGACGCACCCCCAGTTGCTGCAAGAATGGTAGCAAAGGGATACGGAAGCTAATCTCGCCCGGTTGCGCGGTCGCGATATAGAAGGTCACTGTCGGCTGTGCCTGTTGGATTGTCTGACGAAACTCGTCGGTAAATACGGTAAGTGGGCGCGAGCCAAACTGCTCCAGGAGCACAGTCTCGACCTTGGCGTGGCGAACGCGGGCCGCCTGGGCAATCCGGTCCGCAATTCCCTGGCGTGCCTCGTCGGTAATAATAAAGACGCGATCAGTCTCGCCGATCCCCATACACTTGACCGCGTTCTCCGCTCCACGCTGCAAGCGAGCATCAAGGGAGGCTTGCGTATTCGTCTGTTGCTGTTCAATACTCATCTTAGTTTCTCCACTCAGCACTATACATTACAGTTCTTCTCGTCTTCATCAAAGTAGGACATGACCAAAGTTGGTCTCTAGCTCTACCTCTCCATTTTCTGGAGCAAGAAAAGCCATAGATACGTCCTCTATAGAGGGTTATAATCGGGCAATGATATCAGCCTTCCCCCTGGGCACCTAACAGTACTATAAGCATACATTACTTCTATCTGGCCTGTATATATTCCATCAAAAGCGTATGCAAGTCTTCATTTCCCAGTTTTCAGCGGCTCTGTCAGGCTGTTTTTTTGCCTGAAACGAGCACAACAATATGTTATACTTGGACAAATAGCTGAATCTACATCTATAGACAGTGAGAACCCAACCACATGGTGCTGCTCAGCAACACAGCAGAAGAGAGGCGGTCGCGAGACGATCCTTCTACCCCCTCCTTCTTCAGTAGAACGCAAACTAGCAGCATTTCTCCAATATTTTGGACATGGAAATACGAAGGAGCAGAGACCTCATGTCACACAGCTTTGGCATTCCACAACTTATAGACTATCTCAATCGCATGGGCCTGAAGATCTCTCGCATCGATGAGCAGCAGGAATTGTTAGAGATGGTCTTTCACGGTGAGCATGGTCAGTGGCGTTTAATCGTCGGACTACAGCGTCGCGATGATTTACGCAAGTTGATGCTGGTCGTGCCTCACTTCATGCGCGTCTCCCAGCGCAAGCGCCTGGAATGCCTGGAGGCATTGATGGCTGTCAACTATCGTATCGCAATTGGAAAATTTGGTATGGATCTCGAAGATGGTGAGGTACGCCTGGAAGAAACGATTCCTCTCGCCACTCACGATCTCTCCTTTGAGCAATTTCAGCTGGCAGTTGGCGCCATCATGCAAACAGTGGGTATTTATCATAGCCTCTTCCCCCGCATCATTCAACAGAATCAACCCATCCTGGAGGCCATCCAGGGCTGTGAACGTGAATTCTTCCAGTCAGGTCAGGAGAGCACCGATACAGAGCAGTATGCCTCTCAGCAGACAACCACGGAAGAACTGCCTGACCTAAATGTGGAGGACATTCTTGCCGAGGTCACACGCATACTCGAGAGCCAGGGTAAATAGACGCTGAGGCGGCCGCTTGCTACCGCTCGCCCAGGAGAGGCCAGGATCTGCTCTGATCTCTATTTCCGTCTCTGTCTCTTAGTTCCTCTCTATGCAGAAGCTAATCGCTAGCGGGTTTGCTTATGCTCTGTATTATAGTGACCATTTTGCGAGTGACCGTTTTGGCGCGCACGCGCATGCAAGCGACTGGATGAGTCCTCTTCATCCTCGCCAATCGCTTCCAGGTACTCCTCCTCACTGGAAGAGATCGGATTGAAGGGGACCCATGCATCTAGTTTCCGCGTATGCTGGCGCGTGCTCGCGCGCGGTTTATGGTAGTAACGCAACAACACAAGCCCACCCCAGCCTAAAATAGCCAGTGCGACGATGAGGCCAAGATATGTAATCAGCGTCGGGTTCATGAAGCACAGATCCTTTTCTCTCCAGGCAGCAACAATAGACAGGATTGTATTGTAGCGCCTTGTACAGCCGTTAGCAAGCTAGCATACATTCGCCGCGCCCTGCCCCTGGTGCCGCTACGAGATCATAAGCGTGCCATCGCCATTGACCTTTACAGCCAGCTTAGGAAGGGGTTTGGTGGCGGGCCCCTGGACAACCGCCCCGCCATTGGCGGGATCAAAAACTGCGCCATGGGCTGGGCACACAAGCATCTGTGTCCCCTTGTCATAGTTGACGCTCACCCCCACATGGGTGCAGGCGCGCTCAAAAGCCACAAATGTCCCATCTGTCATATGCACCAGGATACTCGCCTTCTGATCCACAGGATTGGTAAAGTTAAGTGCGCCATTGGCTGGCAACTGGTTGACTCCTGGCAGCGAGACGACATTGCCCGCTCCAGGTTTCGGAGCGCCCCCAGAACCAGGTTGTGGCTGTGTTCCCGTGGTTGCCGTCTGGCCCTGGCCAGTCTTGGGAGCAGGCTGTACCTGGATTCCTGGCAAGGCTGGATGCAACACAAATGCCAGACCCGCCAACGCGACACCGCCCGTGGCCAGCGACGCTAGCACACGTCTCCGATTTACAACACGTGAGCCAGAGCGCTGCAGACCAGCTCCAGGCGGGATAACAAGTGGACGTTTTACGCTCTGCGGACCACGTACATCAGGCGACCACTCAAATTCGTCACCGCCAGCCAGGGAGAGCCAGGGATCGGCACGCTTCCCGGAGGACAGAGGAGGTAATACTGGTGGCTGTTGCTCCCATTCCTGCGCCTCCGGTCTTTGGACTCGTTGCTCATAGGACGACGCAGCACGTCGCGGCGCAGTTCGGCCTCTCTGTGCTCCTGACCGCGTTCCTCTGTCTGGAGGTAGATCAATTTCGCTCTCGGCATATTGTTGGGAAGCGACAGCGTCGGGAGGCGGAAGAATGACTTTTTGTGCTCGAGGAGACTGCGGAAGCACCAGGGCATCGGGCTGTAGCACTGAGGCAGAGCGGGCAACCTGCTCCTCCTGTAACATATGCACAAGAGGCGCAGCCAATGGAGGCTGTGACTTCTGCGGTTCAGGAAAAATATGCAATGCAGGACTTTTACCCGTAATAATGGGAGGCAAGAGCTGCCAGGGGTCTCGCTCATCCTGTAGCGGCTCGTCTTCGCGTTGAGGCTTCTTATACGGCGCCGGGCGGGCGCTCTTTCCCAAGCCGCGCGCGACCTGGGAAAAGGCCTCGGCGAGTTCTTCCACTTGCGCAAAACGACGCTGCGGCTCTTGTTCTAATGCCTGCTTCACCACAAGTTCTAGCGCGATAGGCATATCAGGACAGAACCCACGCAGCGAGGAGAGAGGTTCCTGCTGCATCTGCTGCAAGACCTCTGCTGGCTTCTTCCCAGCAAACGGGACGCGTCCGCACAGGAGCTCAAAGAGGATCACGCCCAATGCATAGATATCTGAGCGCACATCAACCTTCTCGCCGCGCAAAACCTCTGGTGCCAGGTATGCTGGTGGTGTAACAAACGTGCCAGCCACGCTCAGGAGATGCGCGAATGGATGCTTATGCTCTTCAATACCATACATCTGCTGGATATGCATCAAACCGAAACCAGCCACCTGCATCGTTTCCTGGGCACTCTGAACAATATTAGCAGGCTTGAGAGCCCCATGCACAATATTACGTCGATGTGCATAGCTGAGTCCCCCAACTACCTGCCCAAGGATCTGTGCCACATCCGTATATGCCGGGCGCTCTTTCCGCTTGATGACATCTACCAGCGAACCATGCATCATATACGGCGTTAACATATATGGATAGCCCTGGTATATGCCATATGCATATACGGGCAGAATATGTAGATGCTTAAGCCCCTGAAGTTTACCTGCCTCGCGCTCAAAGCGCTGTTGAAAACGCTCACACGCTTCAGAGGAGAAATGCTCTGGTATGATAAAAAGTGTGAGCGCAACATGCTCCTGTGTAGAGATCTGGCGCGCCAGGTATACAGCCTGCAAACGCCCCTTCCCCAAGAAACGCTCGACGAGGTAGTCATCCCCACCTACAATTTGTCCTACAAGCTGATCCACTACAAATGTGTGCATATGCAACTCCAGATACGATCTACCATTCGATTATGCATGCAAGAACACCCATAGAAGCTCGCTTTTCTTTAGTACCCATCCAAAGATGCTCTTTTCAGGCCTTAATCTCTTACAATCAGTCTACATACCGTATCAGTGCACGTCAATGCGTTTCGCACGAAGTAGGACTTGTGGGTAGATCGAGCGTTTGATGCTTATAACCAGTATGTGCATAAGAGAGAAAGGATAAAATGAAAAGCTTGATGAAGCAGGGACCTCTAGTTCCACCACCCCCAGCGGTCGGGAGGGAGAGAGAGGAGAACCCGACCGCTGAATGAGGACGATACGGAGGAGTCTATGGGGATTGGGAGAGCATTTAGAACCTTTGTTCTACAAGCGATATACTACCATAGCCTCATCCCTCTGTCAAGCCTTTTCTTGAACTTTTTTTCTTATTGTACCAGAAAAGGCTGCATTTCTTCCCGTCGATGACCCTGTGATACAATGAGCAAGAGATATAGTAGCCCAGACAGGGTCAAGAACACCCTCCTGGTACATCTTCAAGGCAGATTGATCACTTTCTACACGCCAACATCCATAACTTCTTCCTTTAGGTAGTAAGATCTTATTCCGAAACCCAACGTCACTGGCGTGACTAGAGCTTCCCCCATTCGGGGGCAAGCGGTGACACGGCAAGCGCGCTCAGGGTTTCGGAGAAGAAGTAAATAGAGAGATTGGAGTTCCGTTTTATGGCTGATGTACGACCGCTGCGTGGACTACGCTATGCACAGGACCGCGTGTCGAACCTGGCTCGCGTGGTTACTCCTCCTTATGACATTATCACTCCAGAGGCACAAGCGCGCTATTATGAGCGTGATCCTTATAATATTATTCGCCTGGAACTAGGCAAGACTACCGATCACGATAATGATCTAGACAATGTCTATACACGTGCCGCGGCCTATCTTTCTGAATGGCGCAATCAGGGTGTGCTCCATATGGAGGAGCAGCCATGCTACTACCTCTATCAGCAACTATTTACTCACACGGACCAGGTATATACACGTACCAGCCTGCTAGCTCGTGTGCGCCTTGAACCCTGGAGCGCCCGCGTCGTCCTCCCGCATGAGCACACGATGAAAAAGGCCAAAGCAGATCGGCTCAATCTCTACCGCGCATGCGCGACGAACCTGAGTCCGATTATGAGCCTGTTTGAGGATCCACAGGGTCGCATGCGCCGCCTGCTCGCGACCTACGCCGAACATCCTCAGATTCAGTTTCAAGATGAAGAGGGCGTAGAACATCGCCTCCATCCCATTCAAGATCAACAGCATATTGCGCTTATCCAGGATTTCTTCAGTGAGCGTCAACTCTATATAGCGGATGGACATCATCGCTACGAGACAGCGCTGGCATATCGGGACGAACTGAAAGAGCAGCGCAAAGAGCTACACCCTGGCGACGCCGCCAATTTCACCTTGATGTCGCTCATTGATGTCGACGATCCAGGCATGCTGGTTCTACCGACTCATCGCCTGCTCACCAACCTGGCGCCCACGATGCAAGCTCAACTCACGGGCGAGCAGCTCAAGCGCTACTTTACGGTAGAGGCGCTCGCGACACGCACCAGCAAGGACGTAAACGCACACCTGGAGAAGGCCGGGCAGGAGCAACCTGCGTTTGTCATCCTCGCTAACGAGCAGGCACTTTTGTTGCGCTTGACGGAGCAAGGCCGCCACTATATGCAAACGAGCGAGCATTCTGAGGCCTGGAAGCATCTGGATGTCGCGATCGCCCAACGCCTCTTGCTAGAGGAGACGCTGGGGTTACGTGCAGAAGATATGACGGCGGGAACCTATGTGCGCTATTCACATGACGCGGACTACGTCTTTGCTGCAGTAGAAAAGGGAGAGGCGCAGGCCGCTCTGCTCCTCAATAGCACACCCCTGCGACAGGTTTGCGAAGTAGCCCAGGCAGATGATCGTATGCCGCAGAAATCCACCTATCTCTATCCCAAGCTCATCACTGGACTAGTGATGAACCCATTATGGTAAGGAGCTGAAGATGATTCTCATCGTCGGTGCTGGTCTGGCAGGACTGACATGCGCGAAAAAGTTGGTAGAGGCTGGACAAGACGTCCTGGTCCTGGAAGCTACGGACCAGGTTGGGGGGCGCATGCGCACAGATTACCATGAGGATGGCTATCGCCTGGATCGTGGTTTTCAGGTATTGTTTACCGCGTACGCCGCAGCCAGCCGTCACCTCGACTATGAGCGGCTCAAGATCCGCAAGTTTGAGCCGGGCGCCATCCTGGTCAAAAAGGGGAAACGCTATGAAATTTCAGATCCCCTGCGCGATCCCAAGGCTCTGCTCCCTGGCATCTTCAATCCGTTGATCTCGCCAGCCGACAAAGCGCGTATACTCTACCTGCGTAACAAGCTCGTGGGGGAGTCCACCAGCGCAATCTTCGCGGGCGAAGAGCAGCCCGAGGGACAGGACGAATCGACTGAGGACTACTTGCGCCGCCTGGGCTTCTCGGAGAAGAAGTTTATCCAAAACTTTGCGCGTCCTTTCTATGGCGGGATCTTCCTGGATCGCTCACTGCGCACCAGCGCACGCATGTTTCAGTTCACATTTAAGACGCTCTCAACAGGAGACATCATTCTCCCCGCCGAAGGCATCCAGCGTATTCCTGAGCAGCTCGCAGCCGCGCTCCCCCCACGGAGCATCCGCTTTAACACACGTGTCGAAGAGTTACTCATCAGCGAAGGGCGTATCAATGGCGTACGCCTGAGCAATGGCGAGGAAATTCACGCCGAGCAGGTCGTCCTGGCAACCCCCAGCACGGTCGCGGCTCGCTGGCTCAAGGAGCCACTACCAACTCAGACAGTCGGGTCGGTCTGCGTCTATTTCGCGGGCGATGAACGTCTCTACTCTCAACGCAAAATCTTGCTGAACGCCAATGAGCACGCCTATGTCAACAACGCCGTCCTCCTGACGAACATTGCGCCAACGTACGCTCCACCGCGCAAGCATCTGCTGAGCGCAACCGTTCTGGGAAATCCCGCGGAGGATGATGAGACGCTGGCCGAGCGCTGCCGCGAGGAGATTGCGAGCTGGTTCCCCGAGCGCAATCTCGCTCATTGGCAGTTGCTCGCCGTTTATCGCGTCCCTTTCTCTCAATTCGAACAACCGCCTGGTATCTATGACACGCTTCCAGGCAATCGCACAAAGATTGAAGGACTCTATCTGGCCGGTGAATATACCAAATCCAGCAGTATTCAGGGCGCCATGCACAGCGGTGAATATGCGGCCCAGGAGCTTCTGAAGGCACCCGCCCTGGCCTCGGCGCGCTAACATGTAGCGCTTGACTTCTCGCGCCTACGGCGCTTGTTCTGATAAATGATGTGCTACGCCCTGGTTGTCTTCGGCAACCAGGGCGTAGCACATCATTTATCAGAACCGGACTTATTCGCCTGGTTCATCACCAAAGAGGGCTATTGGGAGTGGTTCCGCACTGCCTGAGCCGAGGGCCTCAACCATCATACGCAGGGGCCCCTGCTCAATCGAGGTCTTCATCAACATCCGCACAAAGGGTTGCTCACGCGCCGGAAGGCCCGATGCAGGATGTAGGGCCGCGGCAACTGCGTTCATCAGCCGAGCCTCTTTCTTGCGCCCGGCATAGGCGAAGAGTGCAGCTTGCTTTCTTAGGCGCGTCTCATAGAGAGTCTGCCACTGCTCATCTATCAGTTCGTCGATGGCCTCGTTCAGTACCACATCTTCCTGGACCTGCTTCTCCTGCTCCTCGCTTACGCCGCGTCGCTTGCGTTTTGTGGTAGGGGGAAAGAGGAGCTCTTGCGCGCTGTGCGTGCTCCAGTAGCGATTGATATAGGGCTCCAGGCGTGCAACCGGGTCAAACATCCAGGAGGCAAACTCGGCAAGCTTATAGAGATCCGCTCCCTTGGCGACAAGGGCACGCATCTTCTCGTCAAGCGTCAAAGGCTCCGCGACCACCGCGGGCAGGACCTCCTCTGGTGGAGCCTGCTCTGCATGTTGCGCGTCCTCGTATTCCTCTGGGCGTGCTTCAATCAGGGGGCGCCAGACATTATAGGCAATGGGAAGCTTATGGCGTAGGCGCTTCGATAGGGAACGGTGCTCTATAATAAGGGCACGGCCATACTCAAAGGAGACATGGAAGCTCCCAAAGCCCTGGCCCTGCATTTCATTGGTAAGCTCTACCCAGCGCTCCAACTCCATATCATCGATGCCATAGCAATCTTTCACACCCCACTGGTCATGGATAAAGACATTGACACCCTTAAGCCGTCCATCAGGACGCCGCCAGGACAGCAAGACCATCTGAGCACCCGAACCGTCGATAAAACTGACACGGGCCTGGTAGGGATGCAGATGCTGGAGCGCGACCACGTTCCCTTCCATCTCGATATCTGGTGAGGCATGCATCATCAAGCGCCCAAGCACGGCCCGCGCTTGTTGTTTGACCTGCCGATTAGAGGTCGTCGACACCAGGTAATTTAAAGCGGGAATGGTCTGGGTCGCGGCGGTCGCGCCCAACTGCTCCAAGGCTTCAAGTACCGCCAGGACAACCTTCCCCGCCTGGTTCTCCATCAACGGGATCAGCAATTTTGCGGCTCGTGGATCATTACTGTTCCCCAGCCAGTTGATAAAGGCCATTTTGCGTTCAAGCGGCATGGAGGCAACATCTTCCAGCACCGACTCCACACCCTTCTCGCTCTGCCCCACCAGCTCTAGCAGATTCATTTGCATGCGCAACATCGCCCCGGCTGGATCATTGAGGTATTCCACCAGGCCTTCGTCGGCCATCTCAGAGCCAAGCTCTTTTAGAATCGGCGAGAGCGCCAGTTTGGCCATATCACTGACCGTAGGATCCGTCACAAAGTCCTCAAGCTCTTCCAGATCGAAGTCGGTCGCCAGTTCAGAGAGAATGAGAATAGCCGCGGTATGCGCGGAGACATCGTGGCTCCGCAGCAGATGCAAGACCTTTTCACGTGCCCCTTGTGTCCATTCTTCATCTAAGCGATCAAAATAATGCGACAAGGTTTCATGATCGATATCTTCACGCCTACTCACAGCCAGCAGAATACTATCGATACTCTCTTGAGGCGTCTCGTGTTTATCCCGACCTCGCGGCATGGCACTCTCCTTACATTTCTTGGGCGGTGTGTGCATCCCCTGTGCTCATCGCAGGCCATTGTACCACTTTGAGGAAGACAAGTCGAGCAAGCCCCTATGGATGGGTTATGCTCAGAGGCACCGCGAGCAGCTCAAGCCTGTTCGCGAACTCTTCCAGCACACAGAGTGTTTCGCCTCCAATCAGGAGCACGCCATCATGAGGATGGGCATTCGGCGCCAGCTTCAGAAAAGCGAAGTGACCATCTGGTGTACGCACCCCTACCGTTTCTCGCAAGGAATCGGTAAAGTATACCTCCCCACGCGTGCCCATGGCCAGTCCCGAGGTATGAGTCGCCCCCATACCTGGATAGAAATACTCCTTCACTCCCTGATTGGTCCCCGCCACTGCCAGCATCGGGTCCAGGACTCCCAAAGCACTCGCCCAGCCTTCGGTCCACCAGATTTTGCCATCCGAGGCCACGCGTATACTATGCGGCGTCACACCACTCATAGAGGCTCCCCTTGAGCGAATACGGTACTCGCGTAAGCCCTCCTGTGTGTTGGGGTGGTAACAGGCAATCAAAGCCACAGCATCATTATTCTCTGTAAACCATACCGTGTCATGAGCATCAATAGCCAGGCCGTATGGATGACTATCAGATGCTGGCGTTGCTACCTCTCGCCCCATCTCCCAGGTCGTTGGATCAAAAGAGCCAATTTTATTGACATAATGCTCGGTAAACCAGATATGCCCCTGACTATCGATGGCAAGATCCCACGGGCCAGCGTCCCTGGTCTTCAGCGACCACTGTTTAAATACCTTCAGCCCGGGATCATACATCCCCAGAGCATTGGTCATAAACATGGTAAACCAGATACGCCCTAGCCGATCCACCACCAGGTTGAGCGGCTGGCTAAAGCCCTGGGGTAACGTCACGGTCTGCTGCCAACGCCTCTCGGCCAGGCTAAAGGCGGCCAACTTTCCAGGCAAGGGATGCGCGCAACGTGGAGCGGGATCACACCCTGGAAACGTCACCCATATGTGCCCACTCTGATCAGAAGCGGCACGCCAGGGGAGTGCGGCAGGCGTGGTATATGTACTACGACGTATGGGAGCGGCGCCTGCGGCCCTGTTTTCTGCCTGCCAGGCCCGCCAAAGGGGAACGAGTGCCAGGATCAATGCGACCCCTACTATGCCACACCCCCAACCCCAAACACGACGAGAGAGAGATTTCCAACGCATCCTCATAAACGTGAAACAACCTTCCCTACAACTTTACAACATCCCCATCCATGCTTATAAAACAAGCAGCCTATGTACAAATAGATGGTAAAAATTTCGGCTTTACTTAACCCAAAAAACATTATAACAAATACATGCTTTTATACCGGCATATACTGATATAAGTGGGACTTTCTCTTTATCAGCAACGCAAGCTCTAATTCAGGATCAGAGATGTGGATACAGCCAGGTGCAGCCAGCCCACGCTCCACAACACCGCCACAATCAAGGCGCCAGTCACAATAGTGAGGAGGAGGGAGCCAAGCAGCCAGAGTAAGAACTCCATGCGTCCTGGATAGAGGAGCCACCAGCGCAACGCGTCGCGCCAGCCAAATTTAAATGGGCCGTTTGCATGTGGCCAGGAGGGCCGAGAGAGCGAGAGAGGTTCAGCCTGAGAGCTGTGTCTATCACGCCGAGGCTGCATAGCAGCGGCACTGGTTGCCCGAGCAAGTCCATCGTCTCGAACGGCTTGTGGCATAGTCCCAGATGGTGTAGCAGGGGTAAGGGCTGGGGGCACAGGAGTCTCACGCCTTAAGGCCTGTTTATACTCATCCGTGCTTAATGTAGGGGGTTCACTGCTTACAGCCGACAACACAGGAGACGTCTCCGCGAGGATCAGCGAGAGTGCCTGGAGGCTGCTCTCAGTAACAAAAAGAGCTGAGGTCTCGCGCCGCTCAGAAGGCTGCCCCGAGGGGCGAGTAGGGAGACGCGTAATATTCTCAGTAAGCTTGTTCCTTTGTGACATTCGTTGTTCAGGCGCTCGCCGCGGCTGGGCCTCCGTCTGAGGCTGCGCTAAATTTTGGATAGGAGGTTGAGGCGCCTGATGCGCATAAGCAGGGAGAGACCTTGTATGTTTTTTTTTGCGTTGTCCCACAGTAGTTGTCCCCTTCAGCATGCGAACGACTGTTTGTCTGCTCTAGCACAAATAAACGTGGCTCAAGGCTTTTTTCTCATGGAGAGAGCATGGAGGCCTTGCATCGCAGTAAAATAGATCACCAGTTAAACTGTGGATATATCCACAATACACGTAAATTTTTTCTGGTGTGTTCCATTGAGATTAAATGCACCATTCCGCTTAAATGGCGCCAATATATAATATTATCAATCAAGCCTCCAGTAGCTTCTAAAGCCCCTTTACATCTATTTTTATAAAAACATTCACACTTTTATATCTTCGCACCTCACTATTGGCACACATCTTGCAACTAAGAGAGATAGGGGGATGTGTCTAAAAAACTTTTGGACATACTGCCTATTCGGAAACTTGAGCGTGCGGCCGCTGTGCCCCCGAATGGGGGTTAGGTGGTCCCCGAATGGGGGTGCGCTGGTCACGACAGTGACGCCGCAGCCCCGAATGGGGTTGGTTTCCGCATAAGAGCATAGGCGATGCAGCCCACACACCAAAACGCAGCCTGAAAAGGACAACGGCTGCTATGATGCATCACCAGTCCCGGTTACCAATTAGTGGAATGGGTTTTGAGGTATAAGGAGTAGGTATATGGTAGCCAGTACACAACGTCAAGAGACTGAATCACTTGTTCATCTCGCTTTTCCCGAGCAAAGTTCTGTGACGGGTGAAGGATTATCCGCCAGTCAGCATACACACCAGGGTGCAAGCAAATTAACCACGGAGAGTCGCGGCAAGCGAGGCCGCAAACCTGGACGCCCCTCAACACGCAAGACTTCAGGGCAGAAAGAAGACTCCAGCGAACAAAGCTTCCTCGATGGAGATTCCTCAAATGAGGAGTCAGGTGGGCCAACCCGACGCCGCAGAGGGAAAGCAGCTCAGAACGAAATGCAGGACGATGTCTTTTTCGAAGAGGAAGAAGAGGCTGAAACTGAGGGAGAAAGCGATAGAGAGGTCGACAATGCCATTCGTCAATATTTGGCCGAGATCGGTCGCTTCCCACTGCTGACATCTGAACAGGAGTTTACTATTGCCTGGCGCGTCGCCAATGGTGATATGGAAGCACAAAAACGCCTGGTCGAAGCTAATTTACGTCTCGTCGTAAGCATCGCAAAACGCTATAATAATCAAGGCATATCGCTCCTCGATCTCATTCAAGAGGGCAATCTCGGCCTTATTCGCGCTGTACAGAAGTTCGACCCTCAACGAGGTTTTCGCTTTAGCACCTATGCCACCTGGTGGATTCGTCAAGCGATCAGTCGCGCAGTCGCCGAGCACACCCGTACAATTCATGTGCCGGTACACGTGGTTGAACTCATCTACAAGATGAAACGCATCACACGGCAGCTTTACCAGGATCTCGGTCGCGACCCCTTCCCCGAAGAAATCGCTCAGGCCATCAATCTAACAAAAGAACGTGTGGTAGAGCTACAAAGTATCGCAGAGGCCCCCATCTCTCTGGATGCGCCACTTATTGAGGATGAACAGTACCATCTCGCTGATATGCTTGAGGATACGCATGCGGCGGCTCCGGCTGAAGTCGTCACGCATCAGGTACTACGCGATCATATTTCGCGCGCCCTTGAAACACTGAGCCAGCGTGAACGCCAGGTTATCGAGCTTCGGTATGGACTCTATGATGGTTACTGCCATACACTCGAAGAGTTAAGCGCGTACTTTAAGCTGACGCGCGAGCGTATCCGACAGATAGAAGTCAAGGCGTTGCGCACGCTACGCCACCCCATCCAGATCCATCTGCTGCACGATTACGCTTAAGATCTTCCTCGCGAGAGGGAGGGAG
This sequence comes from Ktedonobacter robiniae, assembly GCF_016587375.1. Classification (GTDB taxonomy): domain Bacteria; phylum Chloroflexota; class Ktedonobacteria; order Ktedonobacterales; family Ktedonobacteraceae; genus Ktedonobacter; species Ktedonobacter robiniae. The sequence continues at coordinate 3,788,569 of NZ_BNJG01000001.1, read as the reverse complement.
CTAGGTGCTCCCTCCCCTCTCTTGCTTCTGCTTACTACTGACCGCTTCACTCATCCGTACATGTTGCAAATAGGCCTCAGTTTCGCGTTGCGATAACACCTCTAGAAAAGCTCGTACCGCAATAGGATCAAATTGTGCTCCCATACACTGTACCAGTTCACTACACGCCTCATCGACTCGCTTTGGCGTATGATAAGGGCGCACAGAGGTCATCGTGTCATAGGCATCCACCACGCTGAGAATACGTGCCAGGAGAGGGATTTCCTCTCGCTCCAGCCCATCTGGATACCCAGTGCCATCCCAACGCTCGTGGTGCGCACCAATAATCGACGCCACCAGAGAAAAGCTTCCCCCTGCCTGCGCCATAATGGCTCTGCCAATGATCGGATGTTGCCTCATTTGCCTCCATTCAGACCTGTCTAGAGGCTCCTTTTTAAAGAGAATCTCCTTAGGGACTGCAATCTTACCCACATCATGGAGCATGGCCGCTACGCGCAGGTGCGCGATATCTTCTTCGCGACAATGTAACCGCCTGGCGACGGCTTCAGCCAGCACAGCCAGGCGCTGCCCATGCCAATATATTGGCTCGTTATGGACTTTTAACATGGTCAGTAAAGCCTGAAGAGCCATTTCCTCCGCATCTGACTTCTGCTCTCCATTCCATTTTGCAATCTGCACCCTCTCGCCTGGATCCACGATACAGACACAATTACGTCCACTGCTTTTGGCCCGGTACATCGCTCTGTCGGCCAGGGCGATTAACTCTTGTCGCCTGGTTCCGTGCAAGGGATAGACAGCTACACCTATACTCACCGTCATCCGCAAACAAATGGGGACAGGCTCCCTCTCCTGCCGCCAGAGAAAAGGCTCCTTCATTATCTGCATGCGCAGCCGTTCAGCAACCTCGCGCATATGGGAGAAATCACGCACCCACAACAGCGCGACAAACTCCTCTCCCCCATACCGCCCTACGATTCCTCCATCCCCCACCACCCGTGCCAGGCGCACGCCAACCTCATGCAAAAGCAAATCGCCAACCAGGTGTCCATACCGATCATTCACATGCTTGAAGTGATCAAGATCAATAAAAAAGAGCGCATAATGTTCTCTCTGCTTCCCATGATACGCAAACGCCGCATCCAGGCGCATCATCAATGCGCGATGATTAGATAAACCCGTCACAGCATCGGTAATCGCTAGCAACCGTTGCTCACAATAGAGCTGATCGCGCTTCTGGAGGAGCTTTTGTTGGGAGAGAGCAAGGAATTCATGCTCATGGTAGGATGCTTGCAATTGTTGCCGTAACTGCCTCTCGCTCGTGATTAATTTCTTCAAGTCCGCCAGGCGACGCCCTTGATAGGGAACCTCAATGCAGAGCCAGCTGACAATCAAAAATATCAGCGACCAGAGACCAACGTAACACATCCATTTTGGCGTAGCTATCAGGTCAGGTATCCATGAGTGACTCAGGGTAGAGAACACCCCATATACCGCCAGCAGTAACCCTACCAGGGAGACTCCAAAAAGCAACCACCTTGTATACCCTCTCTGCATAGCTCTTCCTTCATAGCTCTCCTTGTGCTGGCACCTTTTCTCCACCTTGAGCATGGACCATGCGACAAGAACAAACAATTGTGCGGTAGGAAGCAACCAGATAATTGTGGTAATAGCTTCAGTAATGATATAGATACGTAAGCCAGGAACAGGCGCGGCAGGAAACAAAACAAAATGTGGTACAAGACCATATATAAACAACAGAAATACAAAGGTCACAAGTGCCTGAACCATGATTCCATAACGCGGTACGCCAGAACGATCCAGGGAGAGCAGCTTTTGCGGCAACAGCCTTTGCCGAGCCATAAATATAAACATGCGAGCCGCTAACAAGAGACACACAGCCGCGATTACCACCTGGCTCACGACAAGCACACTCAGGGTAACCCACCCCACCCATTCGCCTAAACAGATGGTAAATATCAGGAGAAAACTTCCTACCTCTCCCGCAAATCTGGGTGGCACAATCAGCAGCAATCCCAGGTTCGCCAGCGTGTATGCAATAGCCAGGCCAAGTATCCCCCACCAGATAAAGTGACAGGCACGTCGCTGCTGTATGACACCTCCTTTTACCTCGTCCATCAACAGGAAAGGCGTCTCGATCCCTAATAACGTCCAGATAATCATGCCAAAGGCCCCTTCATTGGGAAGATGTGGCACACGATTCTGCCAGACGATATGCTCCAGCGCAGGCGGGTGGCCAGTTCCAACCCACCAGATACCAAGTATCCCCGCGGCAATAAACATCCCTGTATAGAGCGCAGCAACCAGCAGCAAGATATGCTTTAGATAGCGCATAGGAATACAGGCCAGGCCCGTAGCCATAACAAGGCACACCATTCCTCCCCAAAGAACAGCGTTTATATCGGGGATAAGGCCACCGTTGACAGCATAGAGGAAAAGGAGAGCACTTTGAAATGTAGGAAAAATAAACAAAATGCAACAAATCCAGATGCACAGCCCAGCTAAGCGGCCCCACTGCTGATTGGCAAGTTGCGAGATCCAGGCGAAATGTCCACCAGCCAGAGAAACATTGTGCCCCAGCCAGAAAAGGACATAGGCATAACAGAGAATAAAGACCCATCCCAGCAGCCAGAAGACGCCACCAGCAGCCAGTACCAGGCGCAATCCATTGAAACTTGAAACCGCCAGTACCACGAGCATGAGAACGGCAAGCAAATGCCTGGCGTGGAGTTCTTTGGGAGGCTCAACCTCGTACAGTTGTCCTCCCTTGTGCCTGCTGGTCGTAATAATACTCTCAAGCCGATGTTCTACAGCCATAAGCGGTTCCTGCCTCAAGGTTTCAGCAGGTGCTCAGGAGGATGTGCAATCTCGTGATGACACTTTCCACATCTTCCCACACCCAGAATCGAGGGTTCGCTACAAGAAGCCAGGGATCAAATCTCTGGTCATCTTCAAGAAAGACGCCTGACATTTGCTATTAGTATACAGGCAGGCATTAAACCATACACAGATGCACAAATATCTGCCCCATTGCATGTATCCACCTGATCACTCCAGGCATTCCTCTCTTTCTTAGCCACGAAATCACATACACGCAGCACTTTTCTTGTATCCAATTTTAGTAACTCTATATATCTTTTCTTCAGCTCTTATACTTATAATGTTTAAATACTGATATTCACCCATTCATGTTTTTTATAGTACATTTTAGCTGACAGCTTGACGCTTCTCCCTCTTAATACATACACTATAACCACGAGGTTTGCGCTAACTGCCTCTATCTTCTTAGTTTTGCTCGGTTTTTGTTCATTTTTCGCCCAGGGGCGCTGTTTTTATTTTTGCTTTGCTTGTTTTATCTCTTTTTTCTATTCTCTTGCACGATATAGGCCAGTGGATAGGCGGATGGTACAGTCATACACAATGCATAGGGCACTCGCTATACCATCTGAGCGCGATGAGAGGCTATCCAAGCTATTTTATGGCTATTTTGTGTGTATTTGCTATTATTTAAGCCGGGAGGCTCGAAACTGTGAAAAAGCGTCACTATGGGAACGCCCAGTGGACATTGCGGATGATGGCTCTCTGCTTTGCGCTACTTTTCTTCTCTGCTATTGGTGCCATTGCGCTTATCTCTCACTCAACCGCGGGGCAGCATATACTAGTTCCGCACAATCAACACCCGCTCAACCAGTCAACACGGCATTGGCGAGCCCGCAAGATGTAACGCCTGACCCAGACCCAACTCCTACGGATACGCCAACACCAACACCTAGCCCCTCGCCCAGCCCTACAGCCACGCCTACCAAGGCCCCGACTCGGGTCCCCACACAGCAGCCTCAGCCGACGCTTCCGCCACCACTACCGCCTCCGCCTCCCGTACAGGCGACCGCAACGCCTACAGTTCAAGCAACCGCGACGGCCACCGCGATGCCTACGGCCCAGGCCACCCAGCCTGATAGCCCCACACCTACCGCTGTCGCCCAGCCAGCAACCACGAGCAATGAGAATGACAAGGGCGGTGACAATGGCACCTCTATGCTTCTCCCCATTGGAGGGGGGATCGGCTTTATGGTGATTATCGGGGCCTCAGTTGTGTCTATCCTCCTCATGAAACGCAAGCAAGATCAAAAAGCGGGCCTGGCCCAGCAGATGCCACGCAACGTTCCCTGGATTGATCCTCAGGAAGGCAATGTGGTCTTTGGACCCATGTCTGGTACACCTGCCAGCCCGGCGGTGAATAATATTCTGCAAAATATCTTTGCTGAGCCAAATGGTGCAGCCTTCTCCAATAATGCCCCCGGAATGCAACAACCGGGATTTATGTCATCCATGGTTCCACCCACTCAGCCACGGCTTTATCCCAATAATGGTCCCATGTCGGATATGGTGCCACCCACCCAGCCACGCGTCAATCCAAACAGTGGCTTGATTCCCGCAATGCCAACCAGAATCGATCCCGCCATTCCTACCCCTGGCGGCACAGGAAACACCAACCCATTTGCGACGATAGCGATGTCCAATACAGAAGGCACACAACCGCGCTTAGCGGCCATCTCGGCCGGGGCTTCCCCTTCAGGGGCCTACCCCACCGTCACGATGGATGGCGTTAATGGAACGGGACCATACCCTGTCGTCCCGCCAACTGGCCCGCAGACGGTGGCACCTTCGCAGCCCCTGGCTTCCCTCCAACATCCAGGGCAAGTTGCCAATATCCAACAGCCCCCGATACATCCCTATAATATCGCGGGCAATTTCCAGCCGCTCTCAATGGATCTGCCTCCTGAGCTCAAGGCGAGCCTGGAAAACCAGCAACGGCCACCTAAGCCATCCCAGGGTCCCCTCTCCTTCTCAGGACTTCAGGATGATCCTTTCCTGGAGGAGATGATGCAGCAGGCACAAATGGGCATCTTCGTCATGCCCAATCAGGAGAAGACAAACGACAACAACGCAGGGCAAGACGCGAAGGCATAAACCCGTCTGTTTCGGTACCCGTGTAGCCATTACTAACAGCCCATACACTTGGCAAAAAGGAGGTTACACGGGTACTATGTATCTCAGGTATAAGCATTGACTGACACACAGCATCTATAGATGCTGCGGTTAGCATGCATTTGATCGTCAGCAAGGCCGCTCCTAGTAACCAGATCGCATTTCCAAGTGTTTACTCATACTTCCCTCATCACTGTAGCTATTTAGCGTTGTAGTTAACGAGAGAGAGTTTATGATCGTACGTATACAAGGTTTCGCCTGGGAGGTCTATACGGGGCGTGTTATGCCAGCCTTTGCTCGCTGGCTTGTCGATGGCGATGATACCCACACCTACCACTTGTTTGAGCAAACGCGTTGCGCGCAAGAAGAATTATTTGTGCCACAGCCCATGCGCCAGTTGCGCACCTGGACGCGCGCCAAAGCCTTTGCTCAGGGTCTTCCTCGTGGACCACATACACATCAAGAATACGCACTTCTCTGCGATCCAGGGCAATTTACGCCGCTAAGCGACCGCTATGTTCAGACACATCCCCCTCAGCTCTATCAAGACTCCGAGGCCCTCCGCACCGTCTGGGGAGCGCTGGTCCAACAATTCTGTCTCCCCTGGTACATGTCGCCAGAGTTTGAGATGACACCAGAGCTTGCTTCTCCAGTCAATACGAGCGAAGCCTTACCACCAATGGAGAGCAGTGAGCTCATCTCCCTCCTACAATCAGCTGGTCTAAACGATCTCATCGACAGTCTTCATCAAAGCACGCCATGGGAGACACCATCTCAGCCACCACATGAACACCTTCCAGAAGAGGCATTGCACATGCTCCTTGCGGATGACAACGTAGATGTACCGAGCAATGGCGTCATAATTGGGCGCCTCCCAACAACACTGCACCTGCGTGGCTGGTTGGCATCTCATGCTGTGCGCGCGATGGCGCTCTTTGAGTTCCTGGCCTGTGGACGCCGCGCTATGCCCTTTGGCTACCAGGGTGGTGATCCCTATGGCAACTATATCGGCTACCTGACACCGACTGAAACGGCCCTCCTGGCCTCTAGTCTGCAAGATATCTCTATTCCTGATCCTCACGAGGCTGAGGCTGACTATCATACCTTCTTGCAGGAACGGCAGTTAAGCGCAAGCAAACGCACTTCGCGCCTGATCGACGAGGTCCAGCCAAGCTATGCCGGCGTCTTTGTGGATGCTATTCGTATCGCGGCACAGCAACAACTCGGGCTGATCTGTAGCATCGGTTAGCCAATGACTACCGAGGAAAAATGCAGATGAGTGGGGCATGGCGCTGAAAAGTACCATACTGCCCTTGTACACGCGCATATTGCCCCCGTGTACTACACCCTCCATATGGTGTTAAACCTAGAGCACCCTGGACAGCGTCAAGCTCCAGGCGAAAATCATTCGCGCTCCGTGGCCTATAGCCTTCGCCTTCAAAGAAAAGCGCGGCCCCTGGTTCGTAGCCATGCATATACTGGAGGGCGCTGCGCGTCATCTTTTCAGTGGCCTCAACGACTACGGAGGCTGGTGCTCTCATAAACTGTACAAGCCCCTGGAGGGGAACCGGCTCCAGAAACGTGACCGAGCCATCGGCAAGCGTGTACGCGCACGGCATACAGATATGCTGCCCCATACCAGCGTCAATACCGAGTGGGGTGTTGAGCAGAAAGCGCATAATCTCTTCATCATTGCCTGCATTCCAGGCAAGACCTTGCGCCTCAGCCTGGCGCCTAAACAGGCTCAGCGGAGCTACATCATCAATACTCACCACAGTATTATCGCGTATCTTTGTAATCAGCATTGGGGAGCCGACAGGACTCCAGGCTGGCAAGGATGCGAGACCAATTGGCCTGGACGAAAGGATCTCCAGGGCAACCACGCCTTCCCTAAGCGCTTCCGTCTCATACAAGACCGCCATATGATAATGAGTGTTCACACCTGCATACATACCCAGGAGCTGATGTGAGCCATGTGTGAGGCGCAAAAGGCGGGACAGTAGAACATCAAGCTTACCCGACTCACCGTTTCCAAAGAGAAGGAGCGTCCGCTGCATGGTAGGATGCTTATCAGCGCTTGAGATGGAGGCAACCAGGCCTTCAACGGCCTGAGCTACATCCGCCCTCGCATTCCTGGCTATAGTGGCCTGAAACAGCATTTCGTGAGAGCGAATAGCCAGTGCGCTGGCCATGCCCCCTCCCTGAACATAGCTTGTAAACGCGCCCATGGAGGCACAGCCGATGAGCATATCAGGCCGGCATGTCTGTTTCAAGGCGTGGAGAAAGACCTGGTGCTCATAATGAGGGGAGAGAAAAAGGATGACCACATCTGGCTCGGCGCTTAAGCCCTCGCGTATTTGCCAGCCCAGGGCTCGGCCCGCCAGGCAACTATCCTCAATACTGGTTGAGGCAATCACATACTCATTCGGAGCCATAGCACCGGAAACATCCCTTCACTCTCTTTTCCACAGCCATGTTTAATATGGCCTTAGGCAGGCAGGATACATACCACCGCGTTACAATTATGGAAGCCGCTAAACTGTCCCTCACCAGAGACAACCTGTCCATGGGTGTTACATCCCACAAACCCGGGGGCCCCCACAATATGTTGCACCGCATGTAGCTCCTCAGTAAACTCGTCGCCCATGCGCAAGCGGGTCACGACACAGTCAAAAAAGAGCGTCATCCCCGGCTCACAGGCGTGCATCTGGCGCAACGCCATTTGAGCGGCCTGTGATGCAGCATCTACCGCGGCCTCTAACACGCCACTCATGATCGAGACAATCGCCCCCTCTGGCACCTCTGTGGCACAGGTGAATGATCCATCAGCATGTACCGCCAGGGGCGCACGTAATTTGTATAGGCCAAGCCCTGCATCTATGCCCAAGACATTGTGCAAGAAAAAAGGCACAGGATTGGCAAGATCCAGCGTCTGGCCAGTGGCCTGGGCATACTCCTGGAATACATCAAGCGCGGGTCGACCGTCCAGGCTAATAAGGCGCAAGCCATCGGCCCTGGTTACCAGCATCGGCTCGGTAACAGGATGCCAGCCATGGTGCGAGCCGATCCCAACCGGTTTTTTGGAGAGGATTTCCAGGGCAACGGCAGCGTCGTCGTAGATTTCCGTGCCAAAGAAGACCGGCGTTCGCGCAAAGCGCGCATTATCGCCAGCGCCGCCTCCAAAGATATGAAACGTTCCATCTGTTTGCTGGGAGATCGAGGCGATCAGATCTTCGGCGCCACCTGAGAGAATATCCGTGAGCAGTAAAGCTGTACGATAGAGTGCCCGCGGCATCTCAGGATAGCGGAATGCAGAGACAATAGTGCGCCCCGCCTGTGTATGACCCTTGCTCAGCTCACGCCCCAGCCCCACGGAGAAAAATAGCTCATCTGAACGTATCGCCAGCGCACAAGCCAGTCCCTCGCTCAGCACCTCACCGGTAAACTCGCCCGCTGAAGAACATCCAAGCATCTGCTCAGGCTGGCAGGTTCGCTGCAACGCAGATAATATCGCTTGCTGGTCGCAATCAGGTGAAATAAAAATGATGATGACATCTGGGGTCCCGCCAAGCTTCTCCAGGAGAGTGGCCCCCAGGGCTGTCCCCGCCGCATTCCCCTCACGCAAATCGCTATACGCGACGGCAAATTTAGTCGTCATCGTGTCTCCTCCTGACATACTCTGCTCTTGCCTAAAGCAACTAACATCCTCCAACACAAGATACATATATAGAAATTTGCCGTCACCATAGTATCATGCGATGTTTAACAATGTCAATCTCTTTTTATTCAGTACTATCTATATTTGGATATACGCGCCTCTCTTGCATGATTGCTGCCAACGTCAGAAGCGACAGAAATGGGCGCTGACTGCTTCTCGAGAAGCAGTCAGCGCCCATAGCCAGGACCAATACTTACCCTTGTATTTCGCCTTCAATGGCCTCCAGGGCTTCGACCAGGCTGAAGACTGATTCGTAGCGCTCATGGGGATCGAGAGCAAGCGCTTTAAGCAGAATTTGCTCCAGTGACACGCTCAACTCCTCACGCCAGAACCGGGGCGGTATCAGCTCTAAACCCTCATATCGCTCCAGATTCTCCACTGCCCGCAGAGGCAAAGCTTGCTTCTCGTCAGGCCAGAGAGTTTGTGAGGCTTGCAGGCGGCGCATAGCGGCAATGGGGGCCACGCGTGTTACGAGCATATAGAGCATGGCCCCTAGCGCGTATACATCCGTGCGCTCGTCCGAGAGACCATAAAGCAATTCAGGTGCCAGAAAGGCGTTCTGCTTCGAGCCACGTGCCAGGGGAAAGGTCTGCCGATATGTTTCATAGGCCTCCTCTTCAGGCAGCCCATCCCAGAAGCGCGGAGCGGGCGGCCAGCACATCAGCAACAACGGCGCCCAGGGCGCCAGCCCTTGCTTATCAACGAGCAGCGTCTCTGGCGCGATTTCCCCTAAAATAATCCCCATCCGATGCAGGCGCGCGATCATGCGCCCCAGTTGTACGCCCCACTGCACGACCCTGGCGATGCTCAGCCACTCCGGCCAGGGCTTCCCATCAAGCAAATCATCAAGTGTTGTTGGTTCGATGTCCTTTCCCGCTTGCCTGCTCTGCAATTGCAGCACCAGGTAGAGCCGACCACGCTCAAAGAGCACGCGATCCTTCTCATTCGCCAACCTGGCCGAACCCAGACCAATCGGCTCGATAAATTCTTCAACACCAGCCGTTTCAATACAGGCCTGCCGATGCGCGTCCAGTCCTGTCAAGACGATCTCGCGAATAGCGACCAGTGGCGCTGTTGTCATCTCCGGCTTCCTACACATCCGGCGCCACCTGCATGCCAACCAGCGAAACACAGAAAATACGCCACCGCGTTCCCAATGCCGTCCTACCGCTCTCCCCAGATAAAGATTCAAGCGAGGGCGCGAGTATAGGTGCCGCTCAACACGATAGCGCCCCCCAAGAATAACTTCTCCCACTTCGAGAGGAAAATTCTGCTCAAGAGGGCTTAACGAGGAAAACACAGTCTCCTGGCAAGCCAGTTCTTGCGTCACTCTACGCGTAATCCGGTCCGCCGCCTCTAACTCATCGCTATAATCGAACAATTCTTCGGCTATCTGCTCTTGCATTTTTTCACTCACTTGCAAATACCCCTCCTCCACCTTAAATTTGTCCTTTGAAACCTATTATACCCATTCACACGAATACTACAAAATTGGCTTTTCACCTTGCCTTATTGGATTGACATTTATAAAAAAATACCGTACGATTTAGGCTAAGATAGTTTCTATATTTAGCTTTCACCAGTATGGCATGACCTGCTCCATACCCCTTTTTATTAAACACTACGCCTGGAAACTATGTATAGAACTATTTTGCAACCCCATAGTATTGGCAGCAAAACTCCAGCTTTCCTTTTGCGTTTTAACAGATCTTGTTCCGAAACCCATCCCCATTCGGGGACTAGCCTTCACTGGCGTGTCTAGCGCTTCGCGTTCAGGGTTTTCGGAGAAGAGGACAATGATGTTCGTGGTCGCTACCACACAGAAGGAGCAACAACTATGGAGACTCATCCACAAAGGCAAGGCTATCGCTGGCTTCGCCTCCTCCTGATCATTCCATTTCTTGGTCTGCTCTTCCCCGGCTTCTACAATTTTCGTGAGCCAACATTCCTGGATTTCCCTTTCTTCTACTGGTACCAGTTACTCTGGATTATTCTCACAGCAATCATCACCGCCTCCGTGTATTTCCTGGAAGGCTTCCTGGCCTCCAGAGGACGCTCATAGCTGCTCGTCAGGAGCGCAAGCGCACCTCATATATTGCTATTCGTCGATCAATGACACCGTTGTCTTTTGAGAAAGGGTACAGTAGCTTATGCGCTGGGATGCAATTGCCGTCTTTATCTTTTTCTTCCTGCTCGTTACAGTACTGGGTTTTGTGGCCGCGCGCTGGCGTCGCGGAGATCTAAACCAGATTCACGAGTGGGGTCTGGCTGGCCGCCGCTTTGGTACAGTGATTACCTGGTTCCTGCTTGGCGGCGACCTCTACACCGCCTATACCTTTATCGCGGTTCCCGCGGCACTATATGGGGCTGGCGCCCTCTCAGGATGGTTCGCGGTTCCCTATACTATCCTGGTCTACCCCTTTATTTACGTCATCATGCCACGCTTCTGGTCGGTATGCAAAAAGCATAACTATGTGACCGCCGCGGACTTTGTTCGTGGCCGCTTCGGCAGCAAATGGCTGGCCCTGGCCATTGCCTTTACCGGTATTCTAGCGACCATGCCCTATATTGCACTGCAAATGTTTGGCATTCAGGTCTCCCTGGAGGCAATTGGCTTTCCTACTGTCATTCCCATCTTTGGCATCGATGTAGATCTTCCGCTGATTGTGGCGTTCCTTATCCTGGCCGCCTATACCTATTCCAGTGGCCTGCGCGCACCAGCCATGATCGCGCTGGTCAAAGATGTCATGATCTTCATCGTGCTCTTCGCCACGATCATCTATATCCCCTACAAACTGGGTGGCTTCTCCAAGATCTTCGATGCCGCACATATGAAGACGCTGGCCGCGGCCACGACCGCGAAGGCGAAGGGGACCGCTCCAACCTTTAATGATCTCCTGGGGTCTAATCAGTACCTAGCATATGCAACCCTGGCACTGGGTTCCGCCCTGGCACTCTTCCTCTATCCCCATTCCTTAACGAGTATTCTCAGTAGCAACAGCGTGAAAGTCATTAAGCGCAATGTGTCGCTACTCCCGATCTACTCCCTGATGCTGGGCTTGCTAGCGTTGCTCGGCTATATGGCCATCGCGGCTAAAGTTAAGCCACTGGCGGACTTAGGCAATAATGGCTCCATTCCAGCCTTGATTAATGCTTTCTTCCCTTCCTGGTTCTCCGGCTTTGCCTTTGCAGCTATCGCAATTGGCGCCCTGGTGCCTGCCGCGGTCATGTCTATTGCCGCCGCCAACCTCTTCACGCGCAACATTTACATTGAGTTCTTCCATCGCAATGCAAATGAGACGCAAGAGACCAACGTGGCCAAGATTACCTCTTTCCTTATCAAATTTGGTGCACTGCTCTTTATTGTGTTCCTGGATAAGAGCATCGTTATTAACTTCCAGCTCCTGGGTGGTGTCTGGATACTGCAAACCCTGCCCGCCGTCTTTTTCGGGTTATATACACGCTGGTTCAACCGCTGGGCTTTGCTGATCGGCTGGCTGGTAGGCATGGTCTTTGGCACCTGGACCGTTTTCAGCAACAATATTAAGTCGACCGCCCCGATCGATTTCGGGTTTATCCACGTTCCCGCGGTCTATGCCGCTATCAGTGGCGTCATTCTGAACCTGGTGCTGGCAGTCATTCTTACGCCTGTCTTCGAGATGATTGGCGCCAGGCGTGGTGAAGACATCACCCAGCCAGAAGACTACGCAGAGGCCACGGCTCCGGTCGAGCCACCAGAGATTGGGCAGGAGGCGCTGGGCTAGATCCAGAATCACCCACTCATTCTCCCCAGCCTGTTTGTTATGAAGAGAAAGCGTAGAAGCCAGAAGACACCTGGTCCCTGGCTCCTACGCTTTCTCTTCGTCTTGTGATATAACTAGCTTAAGTCAATTTTTAGAAGATTTTGGTAAGGTATTCTCTCTATGTTTTCAGAAGATGATTTCGAGACAATCGCACACGAAACCGGCAGCGATGACTTACTTTCAGAAGATGACCTGCGCCTGCCCGAGGGGGCGAATGTTCTTGTGCGTGTACATGCAGTCCGTGCCTGGTTGACCCGGCGTAAGCAAGATGCAGATCTCGCTATCGGCCAGGTGGCGCTGGCGCTCCAAATGCTGATGCAGGATGAACCAGAGTCTAGCCATCCTCGGCGACGCCGCGTTCAGCCAACCGACCCCTACACGCACGTGCTTGAACTTCAGCAAGAACTCCAGGCAGCGCAGGATCGCCTGCAAGCCTATACAGAGGCGGAAGAGCTCTTTGAAGATTACCTCGCCCATACTACCAGTAGCGACCGGGTACTCGTCGAATATTACCTGGCCATCGAAAATCTCTGCCTTGAGCAGACAGAAGCGCCTCAGGAAGTAGAAGGCAGCCTGGCGATACGCCAGCAGATCTTTGAAGAGGTTCTCCATCGCCTGGAGCGCGTGACCACTCCCGAAACTGATTAAAAAATAGTTATGAGCAGCTATGATGGGCTGGCGAAGCCAGCCCATCATAGCTGCTCATAACGTGTACCACCAATCTACTTGTTGCTAAACGAAATGCTCTTATCCTCAATCAAAAGAGTCAGGTCGGAGAGCGTCACCGGGCTGGAAACGCCGAAATCAAATGAGCCATTCTGGTAGGTGCCTGGGACAAGATCAGGCGAGGCAGAGATGAAGCTTGGAGCAACAATTGTGCCATCAGCTAGTTTCAAGTGCAGTACTTTATCATATTGCGGACCACTTACTTGCTTGCCTACGTTTTTGATTGTCACATAGACACGCACAGTATAGTTGCCTGCCTTCTTCTTGACGTCGGAGAATCCGGTTGCCTGTTGCACCTGGTTCACCGTAACCTGCGTGTCATTTACAGTCACTGATTTGTTCAACTGGATTGAGTCGACGAGACCCGTTGCCGTTGGCGTGGGAGTCAACTGTGTGTCAACGGCGTTGCTCTGCGCATCGTTCGCCCGCGGCAGGTGGCTATAAGACATACATCCAAAGATGCCAACAATCATGAGGGCCGAAACCCAGATCAGGGTGACCCATTTTCCGCGCTCATTTGGCGAATGTGTGACGGTCTCCCCCTCTTCAGACTGCGGTGACTCTACTTTTTTATCTGTCTGTGTCATTGTATGTGTGAACTCCCTGGTGCTGAGTCAAAATTAGTAAACATATTATAGCAAAGCCTGTGCAAGCCTGCTAAGGGTCCTACTAAATAGATGTGGTTCATTGGTACGTGGATTGGCAGCCAGTGGCTGCCAATCCACGTACCAATGAACCACACTGGAAAATGCGGGCCTGACAGAGGCAACGTCGTTGCTGGAGCGGTCACTGAACCAGGATCTCACGGACCTTGGCAGCCAGGTCATCCAGGTCAAAGGGCTTCTGTAAGAAGACAAAGCCTTTGTCAAGCACAAAGTTCTGGCTGATCTGGTTGGCATGATAGCCACTCACAAACAAGAAATGTGTCTCGGCACTCATGGCGTGAATACGATCATAGAGTTCTTTCCCCTTCATCTTGGGAGTGACCAGGTCGGAGATCACCAGGGCAATGGAGTCCTTGTGCTTCTCAAAGAGCTGCAAGCCCTCCACTCCGTCGCGCGCACTCATGACCGTATACCCATAATCCCCCAGCGCCTCCTCCATCAAATAGCGCAAGTCAGGATCGTCCTCGACGACCAGAATGGTCTCGTCACCACCACGTACCTCTTGAGCATCTTCACTCGCGTCCTGTAGATAAGGCAAGGGGAGTGTGTGCATGACATCAATGGCTGGAAGATAGATATTAAAGGTCGTGCCTTTCCCCACCTGGCTATCAACTGAGATGTAGCCATTGTGCTGCCCTACAATCCCGTGCACCATCGAGAGACCTAGCCCCGTCCCTTTTCCGACCTCTTTTGTAGTAAAGAAGGGCTCAAAGATGCGACTACGCGTCTGCTCATCCATGCCTATGCCCGTATCCTGCACCGTCAAAAGCACATAGGCCTCAGCTGGCATCTCGCCGTGGCTGATACGCTTCACCTCTTCATGACCCACATTGCGTGTGCGAATAGTTAACCTGCCCCCTTCAGCCATGGCGTCACGTGCGTTAATACATAAATTCATGACAACTTGCTCAATCTGGGCGTAGTCGACATGAACGGTATGCAGCTCCGGATCAGGGACAAACATGATATCAATATGGTCGGCCAAAATCTTGCCGAGAAACTCCAGCAGATTCTTCACGACTTTATTGAGATCAACATCCGCTGGCTCAAGCACCTGGCGGCGCGAGAAGGCCAGCAATTGCTGAGTCATTTTCGCCGCGCCTGTCGCAATTTCATGGATATGGGCCAGGTTATTATAGAGGGGATGGCTGGTCGAAATACGCGAAAGCCCACGACTGGAATAGCCAAGGATACCACCTAACATGTTATTGAAATCGTGCGCAATGCCGCTCACTAGCAAGCCAACGCTCTCCAGTCTTTGGGCTTGCTGTAACTGGCCAGCCAGGTGATGCTGCTCAGTGTTATCAAAAAAGTAGCCGGTAAACTCTTTAAGCTTGCCCTGTGTATCAAAGGAGCCAACGACATTCGCCACGATATAGACTGGGCTACTATCTAGACGCAACAGTTCTAACTCACTATACTCCAGGCGTTTCTCCTGGCTCAGTTGCTGCACAAAACTGGCATACTTTTCAGGTCCGCCATAGAGCGTGCTCAAGTTCGCCTCAAGCGCCTGCTCCACGGAAGCAAAGCCAAAGATGCGGGCAAAGGCAGGATTGCAGGTTAGTAGTTTTCCCTCAGGCGTAACCGCAAAGACTCCAGTTAGTCCTTGCTCAAAAATCTCGCGATAGCGCTCTTCGGAGCGTTGTAACTGGGAGATGGCTTCTTCATATTGCTTGCGCAGACGCGTCTTTTCCAGGCTCTCACGTACGGCAATGGGAAGCCGGTCCAGGTGCTTTTTGAGAATATAGTTATTTACTCCGGCCCGCAACGCCTCAACCGCCACCTCTTCGCTACCTGTTCCCGTAAACATCACTACCGGCACGTCAGGGTAAAGCGCCTTGACTCGTTCAAAGATCTGTAATCCGTTTGCCCAGTTCAGTTGATAATCAGTTAAAATAAAATCAGCCGGAGCCTGGGCCAAAACGGCCTCCAATTCGGTCGGTCGCCCCACCTGACTAAACTCGGCGTCTTGAAACTCTTTTTGCAGCTGCCGAATAATCAGCTCACGATCCGCTGCATTATCGTCAATAATGAGAAACCTCACAGATCAACTCCAAGCAATGTACCAACTCGCTCAAAAAATACTTTTCATGTCTATGCCAATACGCAAAGCACTCTTCGCTGTAACTCTCTTGTGCATGAAAAACAACTCAACCACACCCCTTAGACATTACACTTTTCTTAACTACTTTTCGTTTCAGAACTAAGCCCCTGGCTGTGGTGTAGAAGAAGGATTGATGGGAGGAAGCGCATCCTAAACGCCTTGGCGAAAACTAATTTCGATATCTTGCGGAGAGCTGTAGTGAGAGCAAATTCTGGAGGGCAGGAAGAAATATCCCCTGCTTAAGAATCTTCGCGCCTGCGGCGCTCAGGGGTAGGGAGTGTGTGCACGGGAAACGGCTCTGCCGTTTTCCCGTGCACACACTCCCTTATCTCCCGACGCTCGCGTAGCAAGGCAGGCAGACAGGTACCAGAGGAGATTAGAGAGATGGTAAGAAGCTCTGATTGCCAAAGGCGCCACCCAGGACATCTTTGGACGAGGCCCCCAGCCAGCGATCCAGGACGGTCGCGTACACAGAACGAAAATCCACGGTATACTTTAGGTTGCCAGCATCATCCAGGCTGGTCAAGCTGGGTGGCTCGCCATAGATCCCCTTGTTCACCGCGTTTCCGAGAATAAAGAGGGGGGCCGCGGTACCATGATCTGTGCCCTGGCTGCCATTCTCTTCGACGCGGCGTCCAAACTCTGACCAGGTCATCACGACGACGTCATCTGCCCGGCCATGCGCCTGCAAGTCGCTATAAAATGCGGAGAGACCCTCCGCCAGCGTTTTCATCAGTTGAGCATGAGTCGTTTGCTGATTGGCATGCGTGTCAAAACCGCCAAGCGTGACATAGCCCACACGCAGGCCCAGGTTCTGCACAATCGCTTCAGCCAGGACCTGCAAGCCCGCACTGAAAGGCCCCTGAGGATAGCTCGCCAGCGCGTGATACTGAGTGGCTGCCTCATGTATCTGTTTGCTTCCCTCCTGGGCACTCAGAGCGGTCGCCTCCAGAAGCGCGGCATAGGCAGAAGACTTGGGATAGGTGGAGTAGAGCTTCATCAAGGTTTGCAGCCGACTACTACCGCCATCGCTATCCACTGGATCGGGGGCAACGCGATAGTTATTGACCGTGTTAAAGGTAGGAACCTGAGCGTTGATTGACTGGAGCGCCTGAGCGGTCTGGGTCCCCACGTTCAGCGCCTGAAAGGGGTGCCCATCCTTATCGACCCAGCCACTCACAAGCTTGCCTAACCAGCCGTCACGACCATTACCATTCAGGTCAAGGGTCTGCCATATGTCCATAGCCTGAAAATGCGAGAGGCTGGAATTAGGATAGCCTACCCCCTCAATGACCGCCATATGCCCACTATCCCAGAGCTTTTTCAAGGGAGCTAATTCAGGATGCAGCCCCAGGCGCCCATCCAGGCTTAAGACTTGCTCGCCAGGGATGGCCAGCGTAGGCCGAAGCTGATGATAGGCACCATCGGCATAGGGGATGACCGTATTTAAGCCATCATTGCCACCCGCCATCTGCACGACAATCAATGTTTTTGTGCCTGCTTGCTGTGAGAAGCGCGCTCCCTGGAGCGCGAGTTCCTTGGCGGAGGCGACACCTCGACTAAAAATGCCTGGCATGACCATGCCAGCAGAGACGACCAGCAGGCCATCTCGCACCATTGCACGCCGCGATAACTTCATGCTATCCTCCTGGCTTTCTCTAGTTTAACTGGTATTCTGGCAGGGTCATGAGCAGATAGAGTGTTCCCCGGACACGATTGAGTGGGTAACTCGTCCCATTGCCAAACTTCACGCTTGCCCCACGGCTCGTATCCCTGGTGGTCAGGTAATCTACCAGCACAGTTTTCCGCTCCGCGGGCAGGTTGCCATCAAGAAGAAAGTTGGCAAAGTACGTCACAAACTGCTCTGGGGAGCTTATCTTCTGACTATCCACGATATGCTGAAAATCTAAGGGTTGTTGTTGGCCCTGCAAGACTCGCTTCTTCGCCCCCTCCTGTCCCTGCAAGAACGCATTGATATAATTCAGACGGGTCATCCAGGTTCCACTATTGAGCCAGGCCGTACTCACCTTGTCACCGGGCCAGCCCGCGACGTTGGGCGGATTGAAGATCTCCTGGCCCATGTTGAGCGTGATCGCGGGCAGCGCCTTCCCTGTTCCCTGCATTTCCAGCGCCCGATAGGCTCCAATAGTAAACTCAACAGGCGATTTCAGGCGACTGCGATACGCCTGGGCAGAGGAGAACTGGGGCGAGTGCAAGAGCGCCTTCATCACAGCCCCCATATTATGTTTGCTCTGGTTGTAGGCATCAACCAGGGGTTGCAGGTCGTCCTTGCTGGGATTTTCATAAACGAAGAAGGTAAAGAGCTTGCGACAGATGAACCAGGGCAATGCCGGGTGATTCGCTAAGATATCTACAATATTTTTATAATCCAGCTTGCCGGTATGCCCCAGAAACGTCGTTTGCAGGTTGGTATGCGCGCTGGGGACATACGTTGACTTGAGGGGATCTTGTTTGCTCAGGCGCCAGCCCGTCAGGGCCGCGGCACCATTAAAGACATCCTGCTGCGAATAGTTGCCCAGGCCCAGGGTGAAGAGCTCCATCAGTTCGCGAGCATAGTTCTCATTGGGATGCTGGCTGGTACTTTTATTAAGATCCAGGTAGACTTGCATCGCCGGGTCGGCCGTGATGCCCAGCAGGATGTTATCATAGGTATCAAAGGCATGCTCACGCAGAAATTTATTCTGTACAATCATACGCTCATACCCATTTTTACCACCCACCTTGCGATAGCTACTGACCAGGACCCCATGCCAGAAAAGCGTCATTTTCTCGAGCAATGGACGCTGCGTCCACGCCATGCGCATCAGCCACCACTGCTGCATCTCAGCGGGTTTGCTCATGTCCAGTTGAAGCTGCGAGAGGCGCCGCTCAGTCGCCTCTTCCGAGACCTGCTGATAGTTAAGCAAGCGATCAATTGCACCTTCAAAACCGAGTCCAGCATAGCTCTGAATTTCACTGGCACTGGCTCCAAAGCCAGCCTTGCGCAGGAGATGCCCAATCTTGATGTCTCCACCTATGGCTCCCTGCTGCCCATGACGCTCCTGCCACCAGCGCTCTAACGCCACACCACCCGCACCAACCGCTCCAATTCCTACTAAACTCGCGGCCCCCAGTCCTAGAGCCTTGCGCCGCGACATGCCTCGAGTGCTGGAAGGCGATGCCCCCTGGCTCTCACTTCGCCTATCCGGCTGCGTTGGCTGTTCATACAAGTCCATGATAGGAAAAACCTCCTAAGCCTGCTCCTCCTGGGAGCTCGCTGCCTTTCTACTTCCCTGAAAATGAGTCTGCGAGTAGCTCTTTTCTCTCTTCCATCTCAAGTTTTGTCACTGTGATAAGAGCCTATTCGTTGTATCGTTTGTCGACCTGATTCTACCAGAGAGAATTCAAGAAAAGCTCAAGAGGTCTTATAGCTTTTCGCAAGATCATGTTTAGTGCTCTGTCAATTTTCATTTAAAATATATTCATGCCGCCTGCGGCGGCAGGGGTCAGAGACGCAGAGGGGCTGACGCCCCTCTGCACTCCCCACTTTCCTATTCAGCGGCAGGGGTCAGAGATGCAGAGGGGCTGACGCCCCTCTGCACTCCCCACTTTCCTATTCAATTGAGCTTGAACACACCACCCACCAGCAATGATTTGCACACAGCGTTAACTAGAGTTATTGCGCTTTTTTATAAAAAACGGAGTGTAATGTTGAAAATGGATCGTCGAGTAGAGCGACACACTGTAGCTGAAGCGCTGCCTGCTAGCCTCATCTCACCTGAACAAACGCCCTTGCACACCTCGCGCCCTATGCCCTTGCGCGCACATGCCTTACTACCTGCAATGCTGGCATGTTTTCTCTTGCTCAGTGGCGCGTTCTCGCTCCAGGGCTTGATGTTCTTCTCCTCTCTCCTGGGCGATCTCTTTCCCTGGACCATCCAGCTCTCGCACCTGCTCTTTCCGGGGCAAGCACTCAACCCCCGCCTATTTCATCACAATCTCCCTACCCCCAGCGTGCTCACAAGCTGGACACACACCTTGCTTGTCGCTGCGCTCTTTCTCCTGATCGGGGGACTCTACCTGCTAGCCCTGCGCATCCTTCCACAAAGGACGCGTTTGCGGGTTGTGTTTGTCGGGGCTCTCCTCCTGGGTCTGATCTGGGCCTTTATGCCCATTGTAACCTCGGCCGACCTCTTCTCTTACATTGCCTATGCGCGCATGGGCGTTATCTATCATCTCAATCCGCTGATACAGACGCCGCACGCGATCTGGCATGATCCTGTATACATCAATATCTACTGGACCGATCAACCCTCGGTGTATGGTCCGATCTACACAGGTCTGACCTATGCGCTCCAATGGCTCTGTGAAATGCTCTTTGGGACACAAAATGTGGCGGTTATGGTGCTGGCGTTGCGTCTACTCGATCTCGCCACACACCTGGGCTCCACCTGGCTCATCTGGTCCATCGGAGGCTACTTGCAAGGAAGCAAGCAATCGCCATGGCAAAGAATGCTGGCGACGCTGGCCTTTGCCTGGAATCCGCTCCTGCTCTTTGAGGCCTGTGTCAATGCCCATAACGATACCTTGGTACTTTTCTTTATTTTGCTGGCACTCTGGTTTCTCGTGCGTACAGGCCAGCCAACATGGCGCACCCATCTCCTGGTCGCACTCAACCTCTCCCTGGCCACCTGTATTAAGGTAAATGTGGGCATCTTGCTGCCCGGCTATCTCTGTTATCTTCTGGCCTGTACACCAGAAGGTACGCTCTGGCAGCGTCTACGCCAGCCCCTCCTCGTGCTCCTGGGCATTTCACTGCCAATAGTGCTGCTCTACGCCCCCTTCTGGGATAATGGCCAGATCCTCACCCTACTCAAAGTCAATCCCGGGACCTACCGCGCCATCAATACCGTACCCGAACTCCTGACGCATATCATTAATAGCCTCTTTCTTCCCTCAGCGCCAGAAAATGGCTCGTTGACCGAGTTCATCATGCGCGATCTCAGCCTGCTGCTCTTCTTCTTGAGCTTTGCCTTTATCTGCTGGCAAGGGCTACGTCCAGCAACCGCACCCAGAACGCCGCTCGCCCTCATACGTTGGATGACTCTTGCCTGGTTGCTCTACATGGGACTGGGATCGCCCTGGTACTGGCCCTGGTACGCGATTACCTTCTTCGGCCTCTTCGCACTGGTCGAGAGCGCGACAAGCGTCAAAGAGTGGCAGGAACTCGCCACGCGCATCCCATTCTTGCCTGCGATTAATGTCCCGGTGGCGGTCCATATCCTGGGGATTACGATGGCTAGCACCTACTGCTTCTTTGCCTGGCCGGCAGTGACAACGTTTCTGCCCTTCCTACCAGGCTTCCGCATCGCCTTCCTGCGCTCCATCTGGACCTGGATAGTCCCTCTCCTTCTGGGACGCAAAGCCTGGATTCGTCAGCGTCTGCGGCGCTTCGCATAGTATTATTTGTAGTGTAAAGGGGGTGGTGACGGCAGCCTGGCTTTGTCAGGCTGCCGTCACCACCCCCTTTACATTATAAGCAATCGCACGGCGTCCAGGAGATCGCGGACATGAAACGGTTTGACGATGACGCGTTCCACGCCCAGGCTGGAAGCCTCGGGACTCTGCCTGGCCGCGGTAATCACGATGACGCCTGGGAGTGGTTGAGGACTCTCCCACTGTTGGCGTAAGCAGGCAAGGAAGGCCTGCCCATCCATCCCCGGCATCGCAAGGTCCAGCAAAATGACCGCTGGATAGCGCCCCTCACGCGAGATGCACTGTATCCAGTTGAGCGCCTCCTGGCCCTCGGCAGCCTCGGCTGGTTCGTAGCCATCCATTTCCAGCGCCCAGGAGACCATATCTCGAATAGCAGGGTTATCATCGACCACCAGAACCAGCGGCTGACATCCCTGTTCATGCTGTTGTGGCTGCATCATAGCTTGTCCTACCTACGAGACTGCTGCTAAGCACGCCTGCTTGCTTTTCAAGACAAACGCGCTACTCCGTTGTGGGAAACGTTGTGAGCAGGAAATGTCGAAGCTCCTGCAAGAAGATCTCAGGCTGTTCGAGGTTAGAGAGATGACCTGCATCTTCAATCACAACCAGGCGCGCGCCTGGAATACGCGCCGCATATTCGCGAGCGACCTCTGGCGGGGTAAGGCGGTCCTGTGCCCCCACCAGGACCAGAGTTGGGCAATGGATCGCGCCAAGTAACATGGTCGCGTCTTCGCGCTTCGCCATGCCACGTGAGATCGCGGCGATACCTACGGGAGTTGCCGCCAGAATCATCTGGCGTACACACGCCTCCACTTCGGGAGCATGCTGCCGTGTCGTAGCTGCCAACAGATTGGGAAGCTGGAGATCGGCAATCGCCTCCGTCCCCTCGGTCAGAGCCAACTGCGCCATACGTTCGCGGTTGGCTCTCCCCTCCTCATTATCAGCTCCGGGACGCGTGTCGGCCAGAATCAGGCCCTTGACCCGCTGAGGGTACTTGCGTAAGAATGCGAATGCCACATAGCCGCCAAGCGAGAGACCACACAGAATTGCGTCCTGCATCCCCAGTGCGTCCATCAAACCAGCAATATCATCGGCGAGATCTTCCATCGTCACGGCCTCGCGCCCCTGGCTCTCGCTCTCACCCAGGCCACACCAATCCAGTGCGACAAGGCGAAAGCGTTGCTCACCCAGCAGAGCCAGCATCTGCCCCTCCCACATCCGCCGATTGAGGGGAAAGGCGTGCAGGAAGATGATGGGATAACCGATGCCATGGTCATCATAGGCAATCTCGGCATTGCGTATCCTTACTTTCATGCAGGTTTACTCCTCTTTTGTCGCGCCCTCCGCCTGCTCATGAGCATGGTATGAGCTACGCACAAAGGGACCAGACTCCACATGTCTGAAGCCCATCTTCTTCCCCTCAGCCTTGAGCGCTGCAAACTCCTCAAGCGGGACATAGCGCTGGATCGGCAGATGCTGGAACGATGGGCGTAGATACTGACCAATAGTCAGGATATCGACGTCGTGCTCGCGCATATCGCGCATCACCTGCAAAATCTCGTCTGTGGTCTCGCCCAGCCCAAGCATAAAGCCGGACTTGGTAGGAGCCGCTGGGTTCATCTCTTTGGCCCATTTCAGCACCTGTAGAGAGCGCTCGTACACGGCCTGCGGGCGTACACGCTTGTACAACCTTGGAATAGTTTCTACATTATGATTAAACACATCTGGCTTCGCGTCTATAACCACCTTTAGTGCATCATATATTCCCTTAAAGTCGGGTGTCAAGACCTCTACTTTACACTCGGGATTTAGGCGACGAATCCAGCGGATCGTGGCCGCGAAGACTCCCGCCCCCCCGTCTTTCAGCTCATCACGGTTCACCGATGTGACGACGGCATGCCGCAGCCCCATGTGCTGCGCAGCCTCAGCGACACGTTTAGGCTCTTCCCAGTCCATCCCCATCGGACGGCCTGTCTCGACGGCACAGAAACCACAGCTCCGGGTACAGACCCGACCGAGAATCATAAACGTGGCGGTCTTATGCCCCCAACACTCACCAATATTGGGGCAGCGCGCCTCCTCACAGACCGTGTGCAGCGACTGCCCACGCATCAAGTCCTTCAACTCATCGTAATTTTTGCCACTGGGGGGACGCACCCGCAACCACTCGGGACGCCGCTGAGGGATTATTGTTGTCATGCCTAGTTATTCCTTATTTTTCGGGTTCTGGATAGGTGATGTAGTGCAGTAGCCGCTACTTGCGCACGCGGCCACTGCACTACATCACCTGGCTGGGCGAGCGCCGCAGGCGCGAGGGGTCCAGCCCAGAACGTGTACATGGCGTTAGCTAACAAAACACATACTAATACTAGCACACCCTGCACAGTGTACGTCAATTATTCTAGTAGACGTCTATCTCGCGGCCATAGCTCTCAAGACGCGTCTTGACTGTCTTCAAGAAGCCACCAGACTCCAGGCCATCGAGCAGGCGATGATCAAAGGAGAGGCAGAGATACATCATGTAGCGAATGGCGATGGCGTCATCTTCCGTCACCACCGGGCGCTTCACCACAGCATTCATGGCCAGAATGCCGGCATGCGGCTGGTTAATGATCGGAATAGAGATGACTGTGCCAAAGACGCCCGTATTGTTGACGACAAAGGTACTTCCTTGCATATCCTGCAACGTCAGCTTGTTATTGCGCGCGCGTTGGGCCAGGGCATTTACCTGCTTCGCCAGGCCTGCCAGCGTGTACTGGTCCGCGTCATAAATGGTGGGGACGACCAGGCCGGTCTCGGTTCCGACCGCCACACCCATGTTGATGCGCCTCTTGATGAGGATCTTGTTGTCCTCAGACCAGGAAGAGTTCATAACCGGGTACTTCCGGATGCCCTCACAGACCGCCTTGATCACGAAGGGAACATAACTCATGGCATAGCCCTCGCGGCGCTTGAAGTCCTCTTTGTTCTTCTCCAGCCACTTCGCGATCCCGGTCATATCAACCTCGACCATAGCCGTGGCATGGGGCGAGGTGCGCTTGCTCCGCACCATGTGCTCAGCAGTTGCCAGGCGAATACGGCTGGGCGTAATTACCTGCACATCGTCGCCTGCTGGGATTTCGATTGGTGCTGAGGTGACAGCGGTAGAGGCAGGCTGAGGCTCGGGGGTCTTGGGGGCAGCTACGGCCTGCTGAGCAACAGCACTTGTAGCTGTTGCAACGGGCTGAGCAGTCGAGCGCTGTTCCAGGTAAGCCAGGATATCCTCTTTGCGCACGCGCCCATTGATACCAGTGCCCTGAATGACATTAAGATCAAGGCCATGCTCACGCGCCAGGCGACGAGCCAGGGGCGAAATGCGCTGGCGCTCTTCCTCGCCATTCTTCTCAGTGACGGGGGTCGAGGCCACGGCCTGTGTGCCAGCGGTGCGCGCCTCGCGCTGCTCCATAACTGGAGTTTCCAGTTGTTCGCGCTTCTGCACAGGAGCGGCATCGGGACCTGGAGCGGCAGAGGGAGCCTGGGGAGACGTTTCTGCGGGTATATCTGCGCTCTCTTCAATCAAGACAATATCAGTTCCAACGGGCACCGTCTCATCGACCTGCACCAGGAGTTTGACGATCTTGCCCGCGACGGGTGAGGGCAGCTCCGCATTGATCTTATCGGTAACCACCTCGGCGATAGACTCGTCGCGCTCAACATAGTCGCCGATATTCTTGAGCCAGGCTCCAATCGTCCCCTCAGCCACTGATTCGCCCAGGCGAGGCATCTTAACTGGCGTTGCCATAGTCTTGTACTCCTTATATATCTCCTCCTCAGACCTCGACCATCCAGGCCCAGGGTCTAAGTAGCAGTATGTCATCGTCAATTAGTATGCGGCCAGCTTGCGTGCTGCCGCGAGAATCTTCTCGGCATTGGGTAGATATGCGTTCTCCAGCGGAGGAGCATAGGGGAAAGGCACGTCGGGAGCCGCTACCCGCGTAATCGGACCATCAAGATACTCAAACAACTCTTCCGCCAGCATAGCCGCCAGCTCAGCCCCAATACCACCCGAGAGCATATCCTCATGCACAATCAGCACCTTATTGGTACGCTTCACCGAAGCCTTGATGGTCTCGCGGTCCAGCGGGACCAGGCTGCGCAGATCCACCACTTCCACCTCAAGGTCATCTTCCCGCTCCAGTACTTGAGCCGCCCGTAAGCATTGATGTACCATGGCGCCGTACGTCAGGATGGTCATATCCGCGCCCTGGCGACGCACAATGGCCTCTCCAAGCGGCACGATATAATCCTCTTCCGGTACCTCGTCGCGCAAATCGGGTAGGCGATAGAGAAGCTTATGCTCCAGGTAGAGCACGGGATTATTGTCACGAATGGCCGCCTTGAGCAGGCCCTTCGCATCATAAGTTGTTGAGGGATAGACTACCTTGATGCCCGGCGTATGAAAGAACCAGGCCTCGGGGGTCGAGGAATGAAATGGGCCCCCCCTGGTGCCACCACCAGCCGGGCCACGAATAACCATCGGCGTCGGCACGCCCGTGCGCCAGTACATCTTGCTCGCCATATTGACGATCTGGTCAAAACCACAGGTAATAAAGTCAATGAACTGCATCTCGGCGATGGGACGCATACCCATCAGTGATGCTCCCACAGCCGATCCAATAATAGCAGACTCCGCCATAGGTGTATCGATCACCCGCTCCGCGCCAAACTCTTCTTGCAAGCCTGCGCTGACCTTGAAGGCGCCACCGTAGGTACCCACGTCCTCGCCTAGCAAGAAAACGGCTTCATCTCGCCGCATTTCTTCGCGCATTGCCTCGCCAATGGCTTCCAGATAGGTTATTTTCTTCGCGCTCATCGTCGACCAATGGCCTCCTCTTCCTGGCTTACCGTAGTAAAGGACTCACCTGTACGCCGATCCAGGGCGTTGATATAGCGAGGATTGTCCGCCCCTGGCTCACCAACAATCGCAATAGGACCATCGGGCGCAAACACATAGTCCGTGACCGTCGCTACGTCTGGCTCGGGACTCTGCTCCGCATAGCGAACCGCATCATCACATATCTCGCGGATGCGGGCCTCCATCTGGGCTTTCTTCCTGGCCGTCAAGAGTCTTTCTTGCTCCAGATAGGCCTCAAAGCGGGTAATAGGGTCTTTTTTGAGCCACTCCTCGCGCAGTTCTTTCGGTACATAGTCGGCTTTATCCGCCTCTGAATGCCCGCGCACGCGGAAGGTCTTGCACTCTACAATAGCAGGGCCGTTACCTGCACGAGCATGCTCGCCCGCACGCGAGACGGCTTCGATGACTGCCAGGACATCATTTCCATCCACGGTCTCGCCCGGAATATTATATGCTTTCGCGCGCTCGGAGAGCTGCTGCACATTAAATTGCTTGTAACCAGGGGTCGAGTAGGCATAGCCATTATTCTCAATGACCAGCACCAGGGGTAACTTCTGCACCGAGGCCATGTTGAGCGCTTCGTGAAATGGCCCTGTATTGGTCGCGCCATCTCCACATGAGGCCAGGACGATGCTCTCACGCTTACGCATCTTCATCGTCAAGGCTACGCCACACGCCACGGGAAGCGACTCACCAAGCATACTGATCATCGGCACAATGCCATGATGCATATCGCCAATATGCAGTTGCCCATCGCGTCCCAGCGATGGAGAGTTGCCACGCGCTAACCACTGGCACATGACCGCGCGTGGAGAGGTACCTCGAACTAGATGCATCCCCAGATCTCGGTGCTGCGGAACAATGCAGTCGCCATCGCGCAGCGTCATCGCTGCCCCGACAGTTGTCGCCTCATGCCCTTGCGCGGTGTAGACACCACCCACAACACGCCCCTGCAAGAACAGAGTGCGGGTGCGCTCTTCCATCGCGCGCGTCAGGCGCATGAGATAAAAGATCTGAAGCAGGTCAACATTAGCCTGCTGCATTTCATGCATGTTTTAACTCCTCTAGTTGGGCTGACAGCCTGAAACTATCAGGTTCACTGTATTTTCGCGTGCCGACTTGATAAAGTCAAGGGATCATTTATATGGTACCCCAAACCCTGCTCTATTGGCGAAGGCAGAGGAGTTTTCGCGCCTGCGGCGCTCAGAGTAAGAGGGTATATGTCAAAAACGGCAATGCCGTTTTTGACATATACCCTCTTACTCTAGTGGCTCGCGTAACAAGCCGAGGTAGATCCTAGAGGAGATTTAGGAGACTATGTACCAGTCTGCTCCAATTCCTGGCGCAGGCGACGTATACGCTGGCGATAGACATCTTCGGGCTGTATATCTCCCGGCTTGGGTTCATCGCCCATGCTCACATGCCACTTACGAAAAGCCAGGCCGATCTCCGTCTGGTAGAGCGCTCTTACACGCAGCCACTGTTTCAACCCGCGTTTTCTTAAGACTTTGCGCTCCGCCTTCGCCCGCTGAAACGAACTCTGAAGCAGTGCATACTCATCTACACGTATGACACCGCTACTGACCTCGGACGCCAGGAACTCACGCACAACGGTCGCTTCATGTGCCAACGATTTTACCAGGATATAGAGCAGAGTCAGTTGCGTCACAAAGGGAGGGATATAGTTACCCAGGATGGCGACCCACCAGACCGTTAAAGCGATCGTGTTATTGGGCAAATTGGTTACCAGCGCGCCCGCGTAGAAAATCACGAAGTCATAGGCGCTATGCAGCAAAACCGCGAGCAGGAAGCCCCCGGCTGGCACCAACCACTGCTGCCAGCGCACGCGCGTATGCCGCACATAGCCTAGCGCGACACCTATGCACACCGTAAAGGTTGGATGCGTCAGCCAGCCCAGGACAATGCGTGCCACGATCAGGTAGGGCAGCGATCCCTTGGAGACATTGGTGGCAAAGTAGAGAAAGTTCTCGGTCAGGGCGAAGCCCGCCCCGATCAAGGCCCCGTAGACAAAGCCATCGGTCACGTTATCAAACTCGTCCCGCAGCATATAAAAGAGCAGGACCAGGCCCAGACCTTTTAAGGCTTCCTCAGTAATACCGGGATTGAGTCCCTGTAAAAGCGAGCGTAGCAGCGTGCTCGTTTGCGGCCCCAGGCTACTAATCCAGGCATCCACCAGGCCTTCGCTCAGTTGTGCCAGAGGAATAGCAATAATTCCTCCCCAGAGAAAGGCCGCCAGGCGTAAGAACCAGGGTTCGCGCTCATAGCGATCAATTACATTGACCAGCCAGATCACGATACCCGCAGGAATTAAGGGGATAAACAGAGTTAGTAGGAGGCTGGAGACGCCATGCTGAAGCACGGTCACACCAAAGAAGGTATTAAAAAGCAGGATAATTACCGCGCCCATAGCGAGTAGGGAGATACCCAGTGTTCCCAGGAGCCAACGCAATTTGTTGCCCCGCCGACCACCGAAGGCGAATTGCATCGTCACACCACCAAAGAGAGACTCCTGCTCCTCCCATTCAGTCGTCAGGTTCTCCTCCACCTCCAGGGGCACTCTCCCCACTGGAGACGCTGGCATGCCCAGACTCTGTGCTCTGCTACCAGGCAGCTTTGTTGGCGAAGGTGCGAACATGTGCGGGGTCGACTCAGGTGCCATTATCAATGGCGTGGGAACAGAGAGTACGTCATTAAACATAGCATCTGGAAGCGGCGTCACGGCGCTCTCGCCCGTCAACTTCAGTTGGCGCTCCTTCTGTTGTGAAGCCAGGAGATCTTGATGTAGCGATGAGAGTTGCGTTGCGGAGGTCTCATCAGCGGGGTCAGAAACTTTTTGCGGCGCAATTAATTGCAGCGTTGTATGTCCCAGGATAAGCATATCCTGCGACTGCAAGAATAGACTCCCTCCAGCTGGCACTGCTCGCCCGTTGACGCATACTGTGTTACGCATCGTTAGGTTAAAAATACGCCAGCCCTGTTCAGTCACTACTAACCGAGCATGCTCCCTTGAGACAGTCGGATCCATCAATAAAATATCATTGCTCAGCGCTCGCCCAATGGAGGTCTCTCGATTCGTCAATACATAGACGAAACGCTCACCTGCCAGCCATTCAGTCGGCGTCAGCTCAGCATCTTCAAATGCCGCATTGGCGGGCAATTGCACACGCACAACACGCAGCACGCCATAGGTCTCTTTCATGCTACGTTTCTGGTTCCCAACACTATGCCATCTATCCTTAAAATTTTCGTACTTTAGTGGTTCTATTGAACTCTATTATACCAGCTTTCAGTGGGACAGTAACTGTATCACATCTTCAACCAGGGCACATCCAGCTCTCGTCTCGGGGTAATGGGTATGTGTCAGGAAAACGGCTCTGCCGTTTTCCTGACACATACCCATTACTCTTGAGCGCCGCAGGCGCGAAAGCGTATGTTAGGAGCAGACCACAGCAAAGACATGAAGAAAAGAGCATGCCTCTTGACAACGATACTGGATCGTTCGACAATGAGCACGCAGAGAGAACTGCTACTAAAAGATGAAAGCAGAAGAGAACCGAATTTGGACGCGCAGGCACAAACATATCTACAACGCACAACAACTTTTTTTCTGGAGCGGAATATTCCTGCTTATCTCGTGGGAGGATCCGTTCGTGATCTCCTCCTCGCTCAACCGTGTCACGATTGGGATATCGCGCTCCCAGGCGATACAGTCACCATTGCGCGTCAGCTAGCAAATACGCTGGGTGGAGCCTTCGCTCACATGAACGATAAGGCATGCCGGATTACGATCCCTTCGTCTACTGGGCCAGACATCGTTTTTGACCTCTCGCCCTGGCGTGGGGAGACAATTGAGGAGGACCTTCACGCCCGCGACTTTACTATCAACGCCATGGCGCTCGCTCTCCCCGGGCTGCTCGCCTCACTTGAGTCTGGGACCCAACTAGAGTTGATCGACCCGCTCTATGGGCATATAGATCTCCAAAACAGGACGCTACGTGTGGCGAGTGAGCAGAGCTTCCGCCAGGACCCCTTGCGCATGCTACGCGCGATGCGTTTCCTCATTCACTATCAACTGCGTCTTGATCCCTATACCGCGACCCTGCTCAAGCGGGATGCCTCGCTCCTGCCCCAGGTTGCTAGAGAGCGCGTTCACGAAGAATTCTACGCCCTTTTACGCTTTCCCAACACGACCGATCACCTGCGTTTACTGGATCAGTACGGACTCTTCACCATGCTCTTTCCTGAGTTTATCCAGGCGCGTGGCATGCCCCAGCCATCCCTCCACCACTGGGATGTGTTTGAGCATTCTCTGGAGACGCCACACTACCTACAACTGCTTGATGAGCTCTTACATGCCAGCCCGACCGAACTACGCGCCTCACCCCTCACCTTTGATGGGCATGATGACCTGGTTGAGCTACAAATCCTGCTCCAGGAGGCAGAGCAACAGGGCGTCTTCCAACTGGCAAGCCTTTCGCAACCTGTCACCAGGCTCGCCGCGTTACTTCATGACGTGGGAAAAACTGTCACCTATACCGTTGATGAACACGGCAATATCCACTTCTATCATCATCCCCAGGCGGGTGTGCCACTAACACAGAATATCATGCAGCGCCTGGATGGGAGTACCGCTGACCGTCGCCTGGTTCAGCTTGTCGCCGCTCACCATATGCGTCCGGGGCAGCTCAGCCATAGCGACGTAACGCCTCGCGCCATCCGCCGCTACTTTGTAGATCTGGGACCAATCGGCATCCAGGTTGCACTCGTCGCCCTGGCAGACCACCTGGCGATGCGCGGGCCTCTTCCGCTCACCGAGGCCTGGCGCCAGCAACTGGCGGCTGTGCGCTTGCTCTGCGAACGCTATATCCGTCAACGCGAGAGTATTCTTCCTCCGCGCATGCTACAAGCCGATGAACTGATGCGCCGCCTGGATCTGAAACCAGGCCCCATCATCGGCAAACTCCTTGAGGCCCTGGCCGAGGCCCAGACTGACGGCATCGTCCGTTCCAGGCAGGATGCACTCTGGTTTGCCAGCGAGAAATTACAGGAACTCAAAAACGGAGGTATGGAGTAGGCAAATTGTAGGGTCCAAGCTTGCTTAGACTTCTGCTCACCAGCTAATTGCTTCCTACAGCGAAAGAGTCTAAGCAAGCTTGGACCCTACGCCTCCTTAATGATTTAGCACCTGCTCCTCGTGGAATCTAGAGGACCCAGTGTCCAGTTAAAAACTGGGTAAGCAGGAAGAAGAGCACTGCCCCTGACCCCATCAGATACAGGTAGTTCACATACTTGTTTCGCCCTAGAGTTGCCAGAAGCACAAAAGCTGGAAAGAGTTCAATGACATAACGAGACATTGACTCAAGCGCATAGCGCTCATCTGTTTTTGTCACCAGGTGGAAGAAGAGCCAGAGTACCAGCCCATAGAGAACATAAGAGAGATAAGCACGCGGCAAACGCCAGGGGCCAACGAAACATAATACTAACAGGCCCAGAATCAACAGGTCGCAGCCCAGGTCGATCAGGTTGCGCAACGATTGGAAACTCAAGAAACCACTGCTTCGTTTCACCGCCAGGGCCGAGTCAAGAAGACCCATCCAGGGAAACGTGAGCTGACGATTCCAATGAGCTTGAGCATGCGAGAAGGCCAGCGGATCGCCAAAGCGTAGATAGCAATAGGCGGCAAAAAGTCCTGTTCCCAGCGGAACCAGTCCCATACTCAACACTGCTGGCTGGAGAAGGCGCTTAAGCGCGAACTGGCGCTGGCGCACATATTCATAGGCGAAGGGAACAAGCAGAAAGACTCCTGCGGAGCGCGTCAAGCTAGCAAAGAAGCCAAAAAGTCCTGCTAGCCACCAGTGACCTCGCCGCATATTATAAAAACAGGAAAGCGCTAAAGCGAGAAAGAGCGCATCGGTATAGCCAGCAGCCAGGAAGAAGGCCGTTGGAAATACCACCAGGTACAATATTGCTCGCTCGGCGCGCTCCTGGTCAAAGTCCTCTTTCACTAACTGGTAAAAGACCACCAGCAGTACAAGAAAGGCGATATTCGAGATACACATCGAGGCGATCAAAGGATTATCATGCGTGAGTGGCGTAAGCGCTGCAATGAGCATAGGCTGCAAAGGAAAAAAGGCGGTACGCCAGGCTGCTGTATAGCCATGTTGTGCCAGGACAATATAATTCCCAACATCCCAGTGGTGCCATTCCTGCCAGAGCGTCGATAGAGGCATGTTGGTCCAGGCAAAATCATCAATCCGAAACAACATCGCCAGGCAGGAAATGATAAAAAAGGCCACGTGTATTCCCAGGTAAAGAGGAAGAACGGCCAGC
Organism: Ktedonobacter robiniae; assembly: GCF_016587375.1. Lineage (GTDB taxonomy): Bacteria > Chloroflexota > Ktedonobacteria > Ktedonobacterales > Ktedonobacteraceae > Ktedonobacter > Ktedonobacter robiniae. Next base: position 3,755,805 of record NZ_BNJG01000001.1, on the reverse strand, counting down.
GTAGCCTTGCCCCACTTGCGCCACCCCTGTTCCTTGCTGCCTGCCTCCTCCTTTTTTACGACCTCACGTTTCTCAGTAACCTCTGCATGCTCTGCCAACATTTCCTTTTCCTTCTCTCGAGAAGTATAGCGCAGCACCTGAATGCGCACCTTCGTCTGAATTCGCCCGTATAGAGGGGGTTAGCCAAGTTCTTTAGATTATTGTATCGAAGCATTCAAGTTTGCTTGTTTTTTTCAATGGTAAAACGCCCGGCGAGAAGGCATTGTAACAGACCACATCCATTTGGTCATGTGTGTATCTCAGCGTTTATGCTTTTGGTAAAACCCACCCGTTCAATCGCTCATTGGAGAAGCTTTCTTTTGGAAAGGGAGATAGAACATTTTTACTATCCATGTGCTTTTCCCCCCCTTCTCGCATTGACAAAACGCCCTTCATGGCGTACCATTAGGTAGCACTACAGTGGCTTTTCATAGTCAGGGCGGCACCTTGTGTTCGCCCTCTCTTGCCGCTTGGAGATGGTTTTGAAGACTATTGCGATTTTATACCAGGGACGCAAGCAGGATACCAGAAGCTTTGCTTCCCAACTTGTACCAAACTTACGCCAGCAAGGTTATGAAGTCCGCTCCATCGATATTCGCACGGAGGGGGATGAGCAGCCCGACTCAAAACTGGAAGGGTGTGATCTCGCGCTCGTTTTAGGTGGCGATGGCACGCTTGTCCATGCTGCCCGTATTTGCTCATTTGCCGACTTACCCATTGTTGGCATCAATTTCGGACGCGTTGGCTTTTTGAGTGAACTTGAACCCGACGAGCTTCCCACACATTTACACTATTATCTTGAGCGCGACTCATCAGTCTGGGTAGATGAACGTACAATGCTCCAGGCAGTTCTCACGCAAGATGGACAAAGCGAGGAATTTCTCGCGCTAAACGATATCGTTATCGCTCGTGGGACCTGGCCGCGCGTCGTTCGCGTCCAGGTCTGGGTCGACGATAACTACTATAACACCACAACCGCTGATGGGATGATTCTCTGCACAGCCACTGGCTCAACCGCCTATAATATGGCTGTTGGAGGTCCGCTCTTGCATCCACAGGTACAGAGTACGGTGCTCTCGCCAATCGCACCACACCTGAACTCGAATCGCTCGCTCATCTTACAACCGGAGGCCCACGTTAAACTACGCATCTCTACCGGGACTCAGGATGGTGTCTTCTCGGCTGATGGTCAACGCAACCGGGAGGTGAAGGATGGTGCGATTGTTACCGTCAAGAAGAGTCCACGCATAACCAGGTTCCTGCGTCGGCGGCCACCGACCTCTTTCTATCAGATCATCAACGATAAGCTGAAAAATGATAGTACGCAAGAAATTGAGCATTCTGGCAAGGAAGAAGCTGTAGAACATCATCATGCTACTTGAGCTAAACATTAAAGATTTCGCGATTATCGACAGCTTACACTTACGCCTCAACCGCCAATTTAACGTTTTTACTGGCGAAACAGGCGCGGGTAAATCTATCATTATCGACGCCGTAAACGCCCTGCTGGGCGGAAAAATCGGTGCCGAGTTTGTGCGCGCGGGTTGCGACCGAGCGACGGTTGAGGGCATCTTCTCTATCGATGCGCTTCCTCCTGTCGTGATTGAGGGCATCGAGGTCCTTGCTCCCGTGGGAGCAGATACACCCGCCAACTTGTTGGAGGCTATCGAGGAAGCCGAGAGTCGCCGTAAACAGCGCACCGCCGATACCGAAAGCGCTGATGCCCAGGTCGCCCTGGCCTCTCTCTTACACGAGTTTGATATCGATCCTGAAGATGGGCAACTGATCCTCTCACGCGATATTTTCCGCTCAGGGCGCACCGTGGCCCGTATTAATGGCCGCGCGCTCTCACAGCATGTCCTGCAACAGGTTGCTAGCTGGCTGGTCGATATCCATGGGCAGAGCGAGCATATGACGCTGCTGCGCCCAGAGCAACACATCAACTTCCTGGATCGCTATGCCGAATTGCTTCCCCTCCGTGATCAACTCAGCAGTAAGGTCGCGGAATGGCGCAACGCGCGCAAAACGCTGCAATCCCTACAGCAGAATGAGCGCGACCAGGAGCGCCGGGCCGAGTTCCTGCGTTTTGAGATCGAGGAGATCGACAAGGCAGAGCTACGCGTCGGCGAAATTGAGGAACTCGAAGAAGAACGTAAAGTCTTGAGCAATGCCGAGCGCCTGCGCGAACTGTGCTCGCTCATCTACGAAGCATTGCAGGGTTCGGATCTGGGAGACAGTGGTTATAGCCCCGCCCTCGACCTCCTGCGTGGCGCGCAACGCGACCTGAGCGAGTTAAGCCGCCTGGATTCAAGCATGGATGAGCTGAATGAGTCCCTGGCCGAGGCCATTTATCAGCTCGAAGATGTCGCAACTTCGGTCAGCAGCTACCAGTCAGATATCGAGGATAACCCCTCACGCCTGATCGAGATTGAGGAGCGGCTCGATCTGATCGCCAAACTAAAGCGCAAATATGGCGCCAGTATTGAAGAGATTCTACAGCGCGCCTCCGACGACCGGGCGGAGCTGGATACCATCGTCAATCGCGACGAGATGATTCAGAAACTCCAGCAGCAAGATAGCGTCTTTCGCAAGGCGATTGGCGAAATTGCCGATACCCTCTCGCGTCGCAGACGAGAGGCCGCGACTCACCTGGCAACCGCTATGGAAGAGCAATTAAACGACCTGAACATGCGTCGCGCGCGCTTCCAGGTCGAGATTCTCCAGGTGCCCGATGAAAATGGCATTCCCTCAACAGTCAATGGGGAACCACTTCAACACTACGCCTGCGATAACACTGGCATTGACCACGTGCAGTTCTTGATCGCTCCCAACCCTGGTGAACCATTCAAACCCCTCACCAAAATTGCCTCGGGCGGTGAAACTTCGCGCTTGATGCTCGCGCTCAAAACCATTCTTGCAGGCGCCGATGCAACTCCTACGCTTATTTTCGACGAGATCGACTCTGGTATCAGTGGACGTAGCGGCCAGGTCGTGGGCGAGAAACTCTGGCAATTGACCCTCAATCACCAGGTTATCTGCATCACGCACCTGCCCCAGATCGCGGCCTTCGCCGATACCCATTATAACGTCAATAAACAGATTATCGACAATCGAACCATGACCATCGTGAATGAGCTACGCCCAGAACAACGTATGCGCGAGATTTCGCATATTATGGGCGGCAATGTGACAGAGTTCTCGCTAAAAAGCGCGGAGGAGATGCTGGCACGCTCCGATCTCTGGAAAGAGAACTGGAAGCGCAACCTACGTCAGAGCCGCCATAATCATAATCCAGCTAATCACTATAATCAACCCATCGTCTAGGATCTAGGAGTCTTGACATGCTTTCTTCTCTTCCCCGCGAGCAACAGGATGAAATCGCACGCCTGGCTGAGCGTTACGGCACACCAGCACTACATAATGCGGCCCTCTATACTGGCGACGATTATGAACCACTCAATAAGCCAGATCGCTATGGCGAGGTCTGTATGGTAGTTCGCCGAAAACAAAGCGGTCGCCTGTTGACGATGAAGAAAGCCTTCTATCCACCTGCAACCTTCCGTCTGCTCACTGGTGGCATTCATCATGGCGAGTCGATCTACGATGCACTAGTACGCGAGACCCATGAGGAAACGGGTCTCGAAGTGACTATTACACAGTTCCTGGCCATTGTTGCCTACCAGACGGAGAACGCCAGAAAGACTCCCTCATTCTATACCTTCGCCTTCCTTCTGGATGAGATTAACGGGACCCTAGGCGCCATCGATGAAGACGAGGCAGTTGAGTTCTTCCGCGAGATTCAACCCGCAGAGCTTCCTCAACTGGCTGAGCACCTGGAGCACCTGACCCATACCGAGCAACGCCCCCATCAGAACCTGGGCGACTGGGGCGAGTGGGGACGCTTTCGCGCCGTCATCCATCGCGTCGTGTGGGACAAGCTACAAAGCCAGAGTAACACCAGAGCTAGCAAGTGAGCACAAGCCACATAGTACTCCTGGAGCAGGGACAATCTCGACAGGCTATGCTATAATAGGCACTGACAAATAAACGGGGTAGCAATAATATACCCTGGGCGCGTGTAGATACACAGCTACATTCATCTATCCACCCCTACCACACTAAGGACCTGTCTGATGAGTAAGAAATTCATGAGCACTCTGTTGCTCTTCGCCGTATTTATTGGCTTCATGTACTGGGGCATATCGCTGCTGGTCTCAACCATTAACTCACCGAAGATGGATGGCGAATATATCGTGTATTCTATCCTTCTGCTTGTCTGTGCCGGGTACGCCTTGATCTCCCTGCTCTTACTTCCACGGAAGAAAATGCGCTAACCTTACATAGCTACTGACTCCGCGCGGTTTTCTGTCGATAGTGAAATACGAACCAGCATGCCAGGATGCCTCAGGGCATCCTTCTGGCAGGGGGTCTCCTTTTTTAGGGATAGTGGCCCTTCTGGCACTTCGCTTACCTCTCGCCCAATCCAGATTAGAAAAGAATGTAGGATCTGCCGATGATCGATGAACGGATTAGTACTACGCCCATCGCTATTCGCCTCGCGACGCCCACGGATATTGAACAGATTGATCACCTCGACAGTTTTAGCGCCTCGCCCACGCGCTCGATTCATCGCGAGGTCGAGAAGTACTTTGGTTCTGTTGACCCCTCAACGCATGAATACACTCTGATCTTCCTGGCCGAAATCGCTGGTAATGTCTGCGGGAAGGCAGAACTGATGCTTCCTCCCACTGAAGCACCTCAGCAGATTGGCTATGTCAAGCGCGTCATTGTCCATCCCGACTATCGCGGTCGCGGCATCTCCAAATCGCTCATGCGCTACCTGATTGGCTATGCACACGAAGAACGTCACCTCACCGCCATTGATCTGCTGGTGTGGGAGAATAACGTTCCCGCCATTCAGCTCTATGAGGAGCTTGGCTTTAGCCTGCAACATCGCGAACTCTACTATCGGTTACACCTGTAGAGAACCCCGGTCGACCTATGTCAGCGTACTTTTTTGTTCGTTTGCCTGACCAGTTGTGACATATTCGCATTTCGCTTCGTTGTAAGACATGGACCGAGAAAGGAACCATGCAAAGCTGTCTCACCACAGACCAGCATTCCTCCTAACCGGCACATATCCTGTGTTGAGCCTCGGTTACTCTGATGGAGGTGCTAGACGCTTTATCCTTTTGGGATGACAACGATGTTATCGTTTTTCTCCTTTGCCAAAGGAGGTCCTGTCTCCCCCTCAGCCAACGGATAAAGCCCCATATATGTCACAACGAGCTGTTTTTGCACAGACTACTCAACCGGTCGAGAAGACATCCAAAAAATTACTCCACGATAAGGTCGGGCAACTGCTGCAAACCTTCTTTGTGGCGGAGATCACGCCGGAGAATTATCACCTTTTCGATCTGCAACGACGCGCCCTCTGGATTGGGGTCGCCATTTTCTTACAAACACTCAATGAAATCGACCACGACTGGTATATCCCCTATCTGATGCCAGTGGGTTCACTTATTCCCTTCGTGCTTATCCTTGGGAGCTTTGTCGCGATGTGGATGGCGCTTCGGCCCGCTTCACAGCCACGCCCAAAGTCCGCTATCAAGCGACCTCCAACGCGCTGGCAAAAGTTTATGCTTCTCGCCCTGCTCATCCTCTCGGTGATAGGTGCGGTTGAACTTGGGCGGGGCCTGATCATGTGCGTCCTCCCACCTCAATTCTCCAATGATGGCACTTCACTTGATACCAATGCCGCGATGCTGCTGCTGGAGGGGCGCAATCCCTATACCGACTCCAATATGTTGGATATCTATCGCAACCAGAACTTTACGCTTGAACCCAACTGGACCACGCCCTTGCGCCAGGGACAGTTCGCCAACCGCTATGACTATCCCTCTATCGCCGAATTTCGTAGCGCCCTCGATACTGCGCTCAAGGCTGGCGAGGCTCCCGAGTTCGAATCTAAGGTCAGCTATCCCGCCCTCTCCTTCCTGACCCTGCTGCCCTTCGCCCTGTTTAAAAACTATAATGTCCTGCCACTCTACCTGGCAAGCTATCTTTTCCTGGTCGCCATCGCCTGGAAGGCATCACGTCCAGAGATTCGCCCATGGGTCCTCCTGCTGGGCATTGCCAATGTACCCATGTGGAGTTCCACGGTCGGAGGCAATCTTGATGTCCTTTGTACGCTCTTCGTCGTGATTGCCTGGCTGCTACGCGAGCGGCGCTGGAGCACAGCGCTCTTCTTTGGCCTGGCCCTGGCAAGCAAGCAAACTGCCTGGTTTATCGCGCCCTTCTACTTTGTCATGCTCTGGCGTCTCTATGGCTTTAAAGAGGCCATCTATCGCTGTATGCTGGCGAGTATGTTCATGCTTCTCATCAATATGCCATTTATTCTCTGGAACCCTCATGCTTGGCTCGCGGGTGTCCTCGCACCCATGGCAGATCCTATGTTCCCTATGGGGGTTGGCCTCGTTGGCTTAAGTGTGACGCACCTGCTACCGTTCTTGCCAACCAGCATGTATACCCTGCTTGAGGGCGTGACTATGCTCGCCATGCTCTACGTCTACTGGCGTATCTGCCGCAAGCGCCCCGAGGCCGCATTCCTGCTAGCGATTATCCCGCTGTTCTTCGCCTGGCGCAGCCTGCCGTCCTACTTCTATTGTGCAGCCCTGCCCATGTTCGTCTTGATCAGCTCGCGGTTGACGCCGCTATCTGGTCAAGCCCTGGCATCGGCCTTCTCTACGATGGTTCAGCGCAGCAAGGTCGGCATAGCCTCGTCATTGAACGCGCCCCTTTCTATGTAAAAGAGAAGACAAACGTACAGGTTTTCCATCAGAGACAAGAAGAGTGCTCCTGGCAAAAGCACTCTTCTTTTTGTTGTTCCGCTCGACTCTTCCCCTACTTCGTGGTACAATCCACACGATAATAAGTTGTGAGGTGAGCGCGATTTATGGTACGGAAAAAAGAGACAGCATTTAGCTTGACTGACGAAGAACAACAGCAACAACAACACCTGCTTACACACTATCATACCCTGGCAGAAAACCTGCGAGAAAGCACGGATGCCTCCTCAATCGAGCACGTGTTGCAAGAGCTTTTGCAGTACACACCAGAGCTTCAGCAAACAATTGCCAAAGAGCTCAGCAAGGAACAGCACAGTGATGCTGCCGATATCCTGCTCGCGCTCCATAGCGTCAGCCCCAACAAAGAGGTACGCAAGGAGGCGAGACGTGCGCTCCTGCGCTTAGAGAATGCCTCAATCAAACCACAGTGGCAGGCTCCTCAGGCACGCACCTCAGTTGTGGAGATCAAGACGGCAAACCCACCGCGCTTCTGGCGAGGACAGGTCTCACAGACACGCGAACAGGGAGAAGTGCTCCTCTCGCTCTACTGGGAACAGGGCTATGACTATACCGAGGTGCGAAGCCTTACCTTCGTTCTTGATTTCTGGCGCGATGGCGTCCGTGAATTCATCCTGGAAACGCTCAGCAAACGTCGCGTGCTTGAGAGCATAGAGGAGCGCCAGGTTACCACTGGTCAAGCCTTTGTTGAGTGTGCCCTGGCAGAGGGCAGACGCTTGATCGAAGAGGCTCTCGCGACCAATACCTGGCGTGGGAACCAGCCTGCAGCCGAATACCGCCATCATAACAACACCCTCAATACTCTGATCTTCCAGGCTCAGGATGTTGGACGCGACCGGGGCCTGACCTTCATGTATCCTGAGATGGATGCCCAGGAGACGGCTATTAACTTCGTGGGTGCCTGGTCAATAGGCGATTATGGCCTGACCTATGATCTCCTCAGCCGGGATAGCACGCTATTAAAAGATATAACACGCGCTGAGTGGATTGAACAACATCGCCGCTGGTCCGATGAAGCCCACCCCGCCCGCCTTATGCTGACGTTTGTACAGGAGCACGAGGCACCGCAAAGCACACTCTGGCTTCCCTCCAGTGCGACCAGTAGCCAGGCGAAGCGTGTAGAGGTCGAAATTGGCTGGTCGCTTGAACTCAGCGAAACCATGCTCAGTGGTGCATTGGCTGAAATGCCGCTAGGAACGGCGATCAATAAGGAAACGGGCCGGCACTGGTTCTGGAGCAAATACACCATGGCGCGCGAAAATAATGAATGGCGCGTTCAGCGCTTCCATGATGAGGGGGCACGCCTGCAAGGACTTCCCATTACGGAGATTCAGCAGCAGATTACGCGTCGGGAAGAGGAGGTCGAGGCCAAAGCCAAGCAGCCAGCAGAGGATATGCAAAGCCTGCTTGATGAGCTGACACGCGGCTTCTACCAGATCTTACACTACTATGATGCTCTGATTGCCCTGGTTCCTCTTGATAGACAGCCATGCGAAGCGGCTACTGGCCGTGCTATGGCCCTGGGCAGTCCCGAGCGAGCTATGGTTTATCTTCAGCGGCTGGTCGAGCGCTTCCCTGAGCGACTCGAGTTAAATATGCGTAGTCTCGCAGGGACATACGCTACCTATGCCTTTAACGAGGCTGCGGCCAATATACCCGGACGACGTGAGCATTTCCTGGAGCTTGCTGAAGCAACGCTTCGTGACTTGCTAGAACTACATAATGATGCGCTGAATCATCTTCTCCTGGCTGAGCTTTACAGTAGCCAGGAACGCAACGAAGAGGCCGAAGAAGAGCTACACCAGGCAGAAGCGCTCAATCCTACCACTGACGAGCAAGGCAGTATCGAGGCCAACCTGGGCGCACTAGCCATGCGCCGCGAACAGATGGCCACAGCGTTAGCCCATTTTGAGCGGGCCTCAAAGCTGGTGCCCAACCATCCAGGCATATGGTTCAATCTAGGCTTCGTCCATCGCCTGCTGGGACATATGGAGACAGCGGCGTCACACTATAAACACGCCATTGAACTGGAGCCACAGGATATCCGCCCCTACTCTGAGCTTACAGCCATTAATATGAATCAGCAGGACCAGCAGGAGGCGCGCCGGGTCGTTGAAGCTGGACTTGCCGCCAATCCTGACTCGGCTCATCTGCTTGCGCTGCATGCCTCGGTCTTACATGTACTAGGCGAAGAGCGGGCCGCGCAGCGCCAACTTGAGCAGGCGGAACGACTCGATCCAACCCTGGAGATCGTCCAGGCCACTCGCCAGCAACTCGAATTGGAGAAGAAGAGAAAATAGCGGGCTTTACGCGCCCCATGCTCACTGTTCGTAGTGAATAATATATGGAAGGGAAAGATGGATTGTGTCACAAAAACAGAAGGCAGGAGCAAGCTCAAACGCTAACTCAAAAAGGGCGCATACCTCCCCAGGACTGAGCCCTGAAGAGCAGGCCTGGGTACAACAACAGCTTACCGACTATCCGGGCTATACGCAAGCGCTCCAGGCCACGACACATGCGCGCCAGGTCCAGGAGGCACTCTCACCTCTGCTGGCTCAATCCGAACCTGTGCAACAAGCCCTGATACAGGGCCTGGGTAAACAGATTACTCAGGAGGCCGCCGACCTCTTGCAAGCGCTACACGAACTGGCATCAACCAAAGAGTTACGCAAAGAGGCGCGCCGCTCCCTCCTACGCCTGGAGAATGCTAAAATTACGCCACACTGGCAATTGCCAGCCGAGGAGCAGGTACCTGCGCAACCCATCACACCCCAGGCCAGCACTCCACCTCGCTTCTGGAAAGGCTTTTATACAGATACGCTCGCCGAAGAAGAGGCGGCAGAGGTCATCCTCCTCTGGGAAGAGGGTGATGGCTATAAAGAGGCGCGCATCATGGGTATGACACTGGACTATCGCCTCCACGGTATTGAAGACTTCTTCTATGAAGCACATTTGAGCAAACGCCTGGCCGAGAAACGCCTGGAGTATATACGTACACAGCAGTTTTCAGGAGCCCGCTTCCTTCCGTGCACGCTGCCAGAGGCTCGTCACCTGATGGAAGACGCCCTGGACGTTCTGGAAGAACATGGAGCGCGCGCCCCAATAGATTTCGTTCGCTACCAACATATTGTCGATGAGCTTATCCTGAGCTCACCAGACGCAGAGATAGAAAATGAGGATGAAGAGATAATGCCGAAAGAGAACGAGCTCGGTCCCTTTGATATGGCTCAGGAGATGCAAAACTTTTTCGAAAACTTCTTTGCCGCAGGCGACCTTTTCGACCAGACGGTTGAAGAGTTTTTCGATGCCTGGAGTGAGGGCAACTATGGAGAAGCCTACGACCTGCTCGCGCACGATAGCCCGCTACGCCAGGGACTCGAGCGTGAAGCCTGGGTCCAGTTGCGTGAGCAATGGCGCGCCGAGGCCCAGCCAGCGAACTTCCGCATCCTAGGCCTGGAAGAGCGACTGGAGGATGAGGATTTCCTTGACGAGGAAGAGGAAGACGACCAGCTAGAGGATGAAGAGGAGGAAGACGAGCTAGAGGATGAGGAGGATGAGGACGAAGAGGAGCTAGATATCGAAGCCGAAGAGGGGATCGTCGATGTGTGCTGGTCACTGGAGATGCGGCAGACGCCACTCTCTGAGCGCCTTCCCGAACTGCCCAGGGCAACCGCTGTCTATGATGTGACTGGGCGCCACTGGTTCTGGTCCAGTTTTACCGTCATCGATGAAGGTGGCGAGCCACGCCTGGTCTCTCATGTCGATGAGGGGACACAGCTCCAGAGCCTCTCCGACGAGGAGCTTGAGACCCGCTCCGATGAGCTTATCCAGCGTTACGAACAACTAATGGAGAAACTGGGCATCGATGAAGAGGGCAATCGCATCGTCCGAGAGGAGAGCGAGGACGAGGAGAATGAAGAGCTGGTCTTCACCCAGACGCTAGCTGGTCTTCAAAAAGGCATCACTATCACCAGCAAGTACCTGCACCATCTCGATGCCTTGATCGCGCATCACCCAGACGAGCAGTCCGAGCAGTATCAGCAAGCAGCTAGCCAGGCGGAGGCATCTCAGGACCTGGAACGTGCTGCGTATTACCTGCAAGCCATCGCGGATCGCTTCCCTGAACTTGCGTCAAAGGCCTTAATCAGCCTGGCAAATGCTCAACAGCGCCTGGCTCAGGCGGCGGAGCAGGATGAGGAGCGCTCCACGCGTTTCTTCAAGCTCGCCGAACAGAACCTCCACACCAGCCTGGAGAAGGAGCGATCCGCCCTGGGCCTGATCTTACTGGCCCAACAGCTCTCGCATGAATACGCCAAATTTGATGAAGCCGAGAAACTACTTCACGAGGCTGAACAGCTCTCGCCCAATGCTAACGAGGCATTGATGATCGCTGTCAACCAGGGCATGATTGAGGAATACCGTAATCATATTCCGCAGGCTATCGAGCATTATCAGCGCGCCACGACCATCGCTCCAGACTTCCCCAATCTCTGGAACAATATTGGCTATCTCCAGTTAAACATGGAGCAGTACGACGAGGCCGAAAAGAGTTTCTTGCAGAGCGTTGACCATGATCCCACCAACACAGAAGCCTACGTACACCTGGCGGATCTCTATGTCCAGGTACGCGAGGATATTGATGGCGCCGAAGATGTACTGCAGCAAGGGCTAGAAATCAACGAGGACGATATCGGCATTCTGGGCAAGCTGACTGAGGTCTACATTCAGAAAGGCGAGCTGAAAGAGGCCGAGCAGTACCTTGAGGCTGCGGAGGAAATCTCGCCTGATTCGGCTTTCGTCCAGGAACTACGTGCCAACTTAGATCAGGCACGCGCAGAGAAACGACGTGCCATGAAATCTCGTGGCGAACAGCGCAAAGCGAACCAATCTCAGAACAAAGCGAAAAAGCACAAGAAATGATGACAGATTTCAACGAACAGTTGCAAGAACGTATGATTCATTATCATACAGTAACGCTTGGACCCCTGACACGCCAGGGACACGCCACGGCTGAAGTGACGATCGAGAAGGAGGCGGAGGAGCCAAAGCTCCTCCACCTCCTCGTACCCGCGGGATTGCCAGGCGAACGCGTCACTATCGCGGTCGAGGATCCTCCCAAACCACGCCCCGGGCGTCGGAGCCGCCGCTGGAAGCCGCGCCCACCTCGCGTCTGGATCACCGAGATTCATGAATCTTCGCCAGAGCGCGTGGTTGCTCCCTGCCCTGTCTTTGGCACTTGTGGAGGCTGCCAGTTGCAGCATTTGCAATATGAACGCCAGCTCACCTGGAAACGTGAAATGGTGGAAGAACTGCTACGTGAGATTGGCCACTTTGAACAGCCTCCACTGCTGGAGGCCGTGGCTTGCGAAATCCCCTGGAACTATCGCAATCAAATGCGCTTCTCCATCAATCGTGAGGGGCAACCAGGGCTGACCGCACGCGATACGCGCCGGGTTCTGCCGCTTGTCTCCTGCCCCATCGCGCATGAACGCATCAACCGCGCGCTTACTGTGCTGAGCCAGTTTGAGAATCCGCGTCCACAGGTCATTGTGCGCTATGGTGTCGGCACGGGACAGATGCTCCTACAGCCTCAACAACCCGAAGAGGTGCAGCAACAACTGCAAGAAGCCGGACTGACCATTTGTGACGAGACCATGGAGGAGAAGCTGGGTGGCAAGACCTTCCGTATCCGCCCTAGCTCGTTCTTCCAGACCAACACGCCACAAGCTGAAAAGATGGTTCGCATGGTGCTTGATGGACTCCTCGCGCATCGACCCGCCGAGAAGGATCCTGCACAGTTGACCATCGTCGACGCATACTGCGGCGTTGGCACCTTTGCCCTGCTGATGGCACACCACTTTGGTCGCATTATTGCCATTGAGGAGTCGCCCAGTGCCATCCGCGATGCCCATTGGAACGCACGCGATATCAATAACATTGAGATTCTCAAAGGGAAGGTTGAGGACGTGCTACCCGGGCTAAGCGCCCAGGTAGATGGCTTTGTCATCGATCCGCCACGCGCAGGCTGCCAGCCCGTCGTTCTGGAGACGCTGCTGCGCTATCCCGTTGAACGCGTGGTGTATGTCTCCTGCGAACCATCGACCCTGGCACGCGATCTGGATGTCCTCTGTCATGGTGACGAGACCTACCAACTGGTCTCCGTGCAGCCGCTCGATATGTTTCCACAGACCGCGCATATTGAATGTGTAGCCGTCCTGGAACGCAATAAGCATGAAAATATATAGTTACGTACAAAGCTTCTCACCAGGTAATTGACTCTATGCTAAATCATCATACGCATTTGCTGCTCGCCTCCGCCTCTCCCAGGCGCAGGCAGATTATTACCTCCCTTGGCCTGCCCTACACCATTGGCGTGTCACCAACCGATGAAGAGGCAGTCCAGGCACTCTATCGCGGGCCTGCGGACGGCCTGGCGCAGTGGACCGCCGCGCATAAAACCCTGGGCGCCCTTACTATGCCCGAGTCTCAAGGCGCGCTCGTGGTGGCGGCGGATACTACCGTCCTCCTGGATGATCAGATCCTGGGCAAGCCACGCGATGCAGAGCACGCGCGCCAACTCCTGCGCTCCCTGCGTGGACGCTGGCACCGCGTGGTCACAGGCGTTATCGTGTGCGCGCTCAAGGATGGTCAAATCACGATGTTTGGCGCTAGCCAGGCTACACCCGTGCTCATGCGTCCCTATAGCGATGCCGAGATCGACGCCTATATTGCCAGCGGTGATCCTATGGATAAAGCCGGCGCCTACGGTATCCAGAATCCCGATTTTCAACCGACCGAGCGTATTGATGGCTGCTATTTGAACGTCGTTGGCCTGCCACTCGGCACGCTAACTGAGCTACTTGCGCGCTTTGATGTTCAGCCGCTGGCACCACATGTCGCAGATCCAGCCTGCCCCTGCTGCCCCTGGTCCACGCGCTTGCTTAAGAACGAGGCCACCCACGTCTAATTACATGCTTAAGTCATCTTCAGCAGCAACGGCAAGGCAGACAGAAGAAATTGTGGTACGGGGGCGATACGCCCCCAGCCCAACGGGGGACCTGCACCTGGGCAATCTGCGCACCGCCCTGCTAGCCTGGCTCTTCGCTCGCCGCGAACAGGGACAATTTGTGCTACGCGTCGAGGATCTCGATCAGCCCCGTGTGCGCGCGAGCGCCACACAAAGTATGCTGAACGATCTCCGCTGGCTCGGGCTGGATTGGGATGAGGGTCCTGGCGTGGGCGGCCCCTATGCACCATACACGCAGAGCGAGCGCCTGGAGATCTACGAGATCTATCTGAAACGCCTCCAGAATGCAGACCTGGTCTATCCCTGCTATTGTAGCCGGGCCGAGATCGTGCACGCGGCGAGCGCGCCTCAGCAGGGAGCCGAGGATGGACCACGCTATCCCGGCACCTGTCGCTATCTGACGACACGCGAACGTAGCCAGCGTGAGCGAATGCGCCGCCCCTCGCTTCGTCTGCGCGTGCCGGATGAGAGCGAGGTCGCCTTCACCGATCTTGTGATGGGGCCAATGACGCAACATGTCCAGCAGGCAGTTGGCGACTTTATTATCCGCCGCTCGGATAGTATCTTCGCCTACCAGTTCGCCGTAGTTGTCGATGACGCCCTGATGCAGATCAACCAGGTCGTGCGTGGCGCTGACCTGCTCTCCTCGACTGCGCGTCAGATTCTACTCTTTCAGCTCCTTGGCTTCCCCATTCCCACCTTTGCCCATGTTCCCTTGATTCTAGATGCCACAGGCAAACGCCTCTCCAAGCGCGATGGCAGCACGGGCCTGGCTCCCCTGCGCGCAGCGGGACAGACACCACAACACATCATCGGGCAGCTTGCAACAAGTTGTAGCCTTCAGCCGAATGGTACTCTTCTCACCCCTCACCAGCTCCTCGCGGTCTTCTCTCAGCATCGATATGGTATAATGCGCACAGAATAAACAAGTCACACAAAAATCACAGACATTTCATCATCCTGAGATTTTGCCATGCGAGGCGCGTAAATATAAACTTGCGCCTACCAATCAAGGCAAAATACAGGATGTGTGTTATCTGGCGTCTCCATCTGGTTAGCGCACTAGAAGGGTTCTCGTAGTTCGGATGATTTTGGCACAGGAGCTTATTAATTATATCTGGTTAAAGAGCATGATACAGCCGGTATTTCGCATCATTATCCTCGTTGCCGCTACATTGATAGCGATCTTTCTAGGCTTGCAGTTCCGCCGTAGGCTCAGGGCGCGCTTGAAGAAAACGGTGCTCGACACCTGGATTATCGAGACGCTTGGGATACTCATCATTCTTCCACCCGTGATTATTGTTCTGCTGATTGCGCCTATTATCTACGATTGGGGATTCAATCACTTTAAGGATTGGATAGATGGCATTGGTACCACCCTCAAAATTGACTCAGGCAATCTCCCTAACACACTCTGGCATCTCTTCTGGACCTTCTTCTGGACAATCCTGGTCATTGCCCTGGGCCTGGGCGCGGCGCGTACCGTTCGTGACCTAATTGTTCGCTCGCTGGGCGAGAACCGCATCGATATCAACATTCGCACGCTTATCGGGCGTATCTTCTACCTTGTCACGCTAATTATCGTGCTCTTTGTCCTGCTCTCAATCTGGAATATCCCCATCACGGCTCCCTTGACGATTCTGGGTGCCCTGACGGTTGCGATCACGGTCTCAATTCAGGACATCGTCAAAAACCTCTTCTCCGGCTTCTACCTCCTGGTTGAGCGCCCCTTCTACATTGGCAATATCATCACGACCAATAGCGTTGGCGTCAACTACACTGGGCGAGTCGAGGATATCCAGTTGCGCGCGACGAAGGTTCGCCAGCTCTCCGGTGAGGAGATCATGATCCCCAATGCCTATCTCTTCAATAACGTGGTCGTCAATAGCTCATACTATGGTGAGCGTCGCGCCGCCATCACGATTGCCTTGCCGCAAGACAAGTTTGTGAAGGAAGAGACTGCCGCCATCATTCTCCGTGAGCTTAAAGAAATTCCGGCTGTGATTCCCAAGCCCGAACCAGGCGTGCACTTTACGAGCTTTGCCGCGCAAAAAGTCACGCTGACCCTACGTTTCTGGATCAGCGTTGAGCAGACAGATACGATTACCGATGTGATGTTTGCGCTCTATCACGCACTGCCGGATGCTGAGTTGACGGTAACCGAACTAGCTGGCAATATATAGCAAGCAAACATAAAGCTTTTTGGGATAGGTGATGTGATTGTATGCTGGCAGCCAGAGGCTGCCAGCATACAATCACATCACCTATCCCGCGAGCGCCGCAGGCGCGAGCAATTACGTACACCCCCGAGGAGGAAGAGATACCGTTGGAAGAGCAGCAGAGATCACAGCAAGCGCAGTTGGTTGAGCATATTGGCATTATGGGAGGCACCTTTGATCCTATTCATAATGCCCACCTGGCGGTTGCAGAGGAGGTTCGCGTCGCGCTGAATCTCTCATATATTCTTTTTATTCCGACCGGGCAGCCCCCACATAAACGTACGCATCACCTCACTCCATCCCAACATCGCCTCGCCATGGTCGAGCGCGCCATTGCCTCGAATCCTTTTTTTGCCTGCTCGCGCATCGAGGTGGATTGGTCTGGCCCATCTTACACCACTGATACCCTGAAACGACTGCGCGAGGAGCTCGGTTCCCGGGCCTGCCTCTATTTTATTATTGGCTGGGATAGCCTGCTTGATCTACACAAATGGCATGATCCCGAGGGCATCCTTGCACAACTGACCGCACTCGTGGCGGTGGGCCGCCCCGGCTATTCAGCGTCTGGGGCGCTTGGGAACCCCTTCGATCAGGATAACCTGGACAACACAGAGTATAATACAAAGCTAGAGGAGCGTTTGCCTGGTATCACACAACGTCTGCGTCTTGTGCAGGCTCCCATGCTGGAGATCTCTTCAACTGATCTACGCCAGCGTGTCGCCCAGGGACGTCCCATACGTTATCAAATGCCTGATGCTGTGACAGAATATATTCACGAACATCATCTCTACCAGTAATAGAGAGTAGAGGACATACATATTATGGAGCCAGTACAGTTTGAGATCGGCGATCGCCTGCGCCTGCGTAAGAAGCATCCCTGCGGTGGTTTTGACTGGGAGGTCTATCGCTTGGGGGCGGACATCGGCTTGCGCTGCGAGACCTGCGGTCGCCACATTCTCCTTCCACGCTCCGAGGTTGAGCGTCGCATGAAACAACGTTTACCCCGCCTTCCCAAGCCAGAAGACGACTTTGATCCATATGAGCTCTAAATCTGCGATCGCCCTCTAACATCCTCACCCGCACCTCTTCACAGATCCGGGTGAGTTTTCCCTCGACGCCCACGAGCATATGCTCATAAAGGAGAACATCTGAATGGCAGTAGCCAAACCTGGAGGAGGCTTTCTCACCCTTCTCCGCAAGCCAGATTTTTTGCGCCTCTGGCTGGCCCAACTCATCTCACAAACAATTTTTAATGCCTCCAACTGTGCCATCATGCTCCTCATTGAAGCAATCACCCAATCGACGACACAGTTGGGGCTGGCCATTATCAGCTTCAGCCTGCCTGCGGTGCTCTTTGGCGCGCCCGCCGGGGTTCTTGTTGATCGGATGTCGAAGCGCAAGGTGCTCTGGAGCAGCAACTGTTTACGCGGCATCGTCAGTCTTATTTTCGTGCTCTCGCTACTCTTTAATCACAATGCCCTGCTACCCGTTTACGCGCTCTCATTTATTGTTTCTACTATTTGCCAGTTCTTCGCGCCCGCTGAATCTGCCACCATTCCGATGCTCGTCAATAACGAGGAGCTGATGCCCGCGCTCTCCCTCTTCAATATTACGATCATGATTTCGCAGGCCCTGGGCTTTGTGGTCCTCACACCGCTCGCATTGCTATTCCTGCCAACCTTTCATCTCTTTGGCCTGACGCTCGACCCTTTTGTGCAGATCTACGCGGCGACGGCGCTGCTCTATCTCGTCTGCTCCGGACTTATTCTCCTCATTCCAAACAAGAGCTTTGCCCCTCATATACAAGCACCCAAGGATGACGACCTGACCGCGCAAACCATTGGGGCGATGGGGCATATCTGGCAAGAAATGGCTCAGGGATGGAACTTTGTGCGCACCAATAAGCCACTCTTCCTGGCGGTCGTACAGCTCTCCTTTGCGGGTGTGATTATCTTTGTCATCAGTGAAATCGCGACCCCAATGGTGAAAGATCTGCTGAGCCTTCCAGCCAATACGATGCCGATTGTCTTTGCGCCTGCCGGTATCGGCCTGATCGCCGGTTCGCTGCTGATGCCGCAACTGGTCAAACGCCTGGGACAATATCGCACCATCCACTTCGGCGCCCTGGGCCTGACACTTGCCACAGCGATCATTCCCCTGCTCACCCTGGTTGTGCGCCTGCTTGCGCCGCAAAGCTGGCGTGGCAATCCCTGGTTGATGCTCATGGTCGCCGTCTTGATGTTCGCGGCTGGCATCGCGCTGGACTTTATCAATATTCCCTCGCAGACCGCCATTCAGGAACTGACACCTGATAAGCTCAAGGGACGTGTGCTCTCGCTGCAAATCGTGCTCTATAGCGCCTGCTCTATCCCGGTCCTACTCTTCCTAGGGGCCGCCTCCGACCTGTTTGGCATTGACCGGGTCCTCTACCTGCTGGCCGGCTTTCACCTGGCCTTTGGCCTCTGGTGTATCTACTTTGAGCGCAAATATAAGCTCACGGATCGCCAACAGGCAGTACCCGTGGTCACACCACTGGAACACGTGGTCATACCCCAGGAACAGGAAGAGAGGGTGTAGTCGAACATATTTGTTGACGCTATACAGGTTCAGCATCTACAATACATAGCAGACTGATCCAGTCTAAACCACAGCCGCATCGATGAGGTCGTTGTTTAGCATAGCAACCAGGAGAGCGCATGGATACCCAGACGCAAATTATAGAACAAATCGCACCCTATCAGCCCTGGCTCACCCTGTGCGGTGTCCTGGTGCTTTTCCTACTTCTACGTGCCACGCGCAAGGCCTTGCGCCGGCGGGTAGACGAGATCGGATACTGGCTGCTAGGCGAGCGTGGCCGGCTCATCTGGTTCTGGATCAATGCCCCTGGTGTAATGCTGCATGAACTCAGTCACGCGGCAGTCGTCCTGCTCTTCACACCCTTCGGCTTTCGCATCACCAGTATCACGCTCTTCCGTGTACAACCGACTACGGCACGCGACCGATATGGACGCGTCGTGCGGAGCGGGGGACGCCAATCGCTGCAACTGGGCGAGGTACAATACGTTCGTCCCAGGGAAAGCTTATCAGCTACGTGGGGGATGGACTCAGCGGCATTGCGCCGCTCTTTGGGGGCACCGCCATGTTCGCTTTCCTCTATTGGATCGCGACCGGCTATAATCTCTGGGACATTCCCCTCGACGCGCACCAGAACTGGCAGTTGCTCCGCCCCGACTGGCCCTGGTGGACGCTCATCTTCGCGCCCTACCTGATCCTGACAGTCACCTCCGAGCTCTGGCCCAGCCGCCAGGACTGGACGGGAGCGCGCTGGTTTATGGTCGGCCTCTGTACCTGTCTCTTGCTGGCTCTCGGCCTGCTCTGGTACACCAATCATCTGGCGCGCGTGCTCTCTCTGAGCACATTTATGGCCTCGCGCATCGATTTCGCCCTGGTTGTCCTGGTCGTGCTCGACCTGCTCTTTCTGATCATCGCCGAACTGACCGCGAGAGGGGTACGCCACTGATGTCCACGGACAAAACCACGCCGCTTATTCTTATTACCGGCCATCCTTGTACAGGCAAGACAACGCTTGGTCTGCGCCTGGCCGCTGATCTGAGGCTTCCCTTTATCAATAAAGATGGTATCAAAGAGCAGCTTTTTGAGTCTCTTGGCTGGTCGGATCGCGAGGCCAGTCGTCGCCTGGCACCAACCACCTTCGCCTTGCTCTACTACTTCCTCACAGCCCAATTACGCGCGGGACAGCCCTGTATTATCGAAGCCAACTTTGACCCGGCCTTTGCCACAGAGGAATTTCACACACGCCAACACAACTTTCCTCTACGCATCTTCCAACTCCTCTGCTACGCTGATGGACAGATACTCTTTGAGCGCTTCCAACTGCGATCTGAATCTGGAGAGCGACATCCAGGGCATCAGGATCACCTGGCCTATGACGAGTGGCGCACCCGGCTTAGCAATGGTCGCCTGGAACCGCTGCAACTCGACGGCACACTCTACGAGCTTGATACAAGCGACTTCGCCGCCATAGACTACAAGCACATCTTAAACACGATACGCGACTTCCTGGTCATATCCTGACAAAAGCTACCAGTCGAACTTTTCGATGAGAAAGCTACGGCTGTAATGGAGCAGGATCGGGCTGCCATGTGGACAAACTGCTGGTACGGAGGCGCGTGCCAGGGAGGTCAGAAGCGACTGTTGCTCACCCTGGCTAAGCTCGCGGCCCCGCCGCAGAGCCGAGCGACAGGACAGGCCAATCAAAAGGCTGTGCTCCCAATCCTCATTATCTTCGGCGGCGATCTGCACCAGGTCCTCGACCTGGCCCGCGAGCTGCTCATACCCTTCTCCGCCTGGAATCGAGCGCACAAGGAAACTGCGCCCGCCGAAGCGCTCACACTCCAAACCCAGCCCACGCAACATGGGGAGACGCTCTTCCAATAGTTCCGCCTCGTGGCGCTTCAGCTCAACAATCACTGGCTCCAACAGGAGATGCCCATTAACGGCCTCGCCCTCCTCATCCTCTACCGAATCGATGCCATGAGCGTAACGCTGGCGCAGGTGCTCATAGATTACACGCTCATGCGCCCGGTGCTGATCGACGAGGTAGAGGCTGCCATCGGGAGCCTCGGCCAGGATCACCGCACGCTGCAGTTGGGCCAAGGGGCGCAACTGAGCAATCGCCTCCGCCGAGGTGGGGGATGCGGCCTCCGCCAGGTACTCCTCGGTAGTCTCGCTCATATGCAACCCTCTGCGACGTGCACCAGGCAGCCTGTGTTGGGTCGCCAGGACCGGCCCGGGGAATTTGACCTCCTCCGGCAGGACAGGGCTACGCTCCAGCACAGCCTGGACCGACTCCGTCAGGAGATCAAGCACCTCCCGCTCACGGAGCAGGCGCACCTCGGTCTTGGCCGGATGTACATTCACATCGACCTCGTTGGGGGCGACCTCGATAAAGAGTACAAGCAGGGGATGCTTTCCCTTGGCTAACAGACCACGATAGCCCTTCTCCACAGCATCATAGAGCGCCCGCGATTGGACCCAGCGCCCATTCACAAAGAGCGTCACGTACTGGCGATTGTTCTGCGCCAGCACCCGATTTCCGATGTAGCCATGGATGCGATACTGCTCACCAGCACCTCGCCCCACCTCGTAGAGCATCTCATTGAGCGGCAGGGAATAGATTTCAGTCAGCGCGGTTTTTAGCTCACCCGAGCCGCTTGTCTGTAAGGCGATATGCTCATCGAGCACCAATGTAAAGCGCACCCCTGGATAGCCCAGGGCGTAGCGCCGTATATAGTGGAGGATATGCCCATTCTCGGTACGCGCACCCCGGATAAATTTCAGGCGCGCGGGCACGTTAAAGAAGAGATCACGCACCGTCACCGTGGTTCCAGGGACCCTGGCCTTGCGCCCACGCTCAACCACCTCGCCTCCACGCAGGGTCACGAACTGGGCAGGACGTTCTTCACTTGTATCTCCGGTCTCGCTGGCCCTGCTCTCAAGGGTCATCTCGGCAATGGTGACGATGCTCGCCAGAGCCTCACCACGAAAGCCAAGCGTTCCCAAACGTTCCAGATCCTCAATGGTCGAGAGCTTGCTGGTACTATGCCGCAAACAGGCCCGCTCTAACTCATCCTCAGGAATGCCAATACCATCGTCGCTGACACGCATAAGGCGCAAACCACCACCACGTACCTCGATCCGTATCGCACGGGCCTGGGCATCTAAAGCATTCTCAACCAGTTCTTTAATAACGGATACTGGGCGCTCAATGACCTCGCCCGCCGCGATGCGCTCGGCGACCTCGTCGGGTAAGACCACGATTGGTCTGCGTGCCGGGCGCTGCTCCAGCTTGTTTTCGGGTCGCTCGTACAACTGACTCATGCTCGCCTTCCAGTACGTTTCTTCTGACAGCTCTGTAGCAACGACAATAAGTTCAGGGCATCCAGGGGCGTAATGGCATACAGATTGATGAGTTCTAGATCATCCGCGCTCCCCTCGCCAGCCCCCAGGCGCTGCGCGATCTGCCGAGCTTCCTCACTCTGCCAATGATAGCTCGCCTGCGACTCCGCGACTCGCCCATTGCTCTCTGCACCCATATGCTCCTCGCGCTCCGGGAGAAGGATTAAACGGCTATCGCTGGCCTGCTGCCCCTCCTCTAGCTGGTATAAAATCTCTTCGGCGCGCTCCACAATACTCATGGGCATCCCCGCCAGGCGCGCGACATGTACGCCGTAGCTCTTGCCCGCGCTCCCCTCGACGACTTTGTGCAGAAACACAATGCTAGCATGCTCATCCTCATCACTGATCGCCATAGCATGGACACAGAGATGGGGCAGCTCTTCCGCGAGAGCCGCCAATTCATGATAATGAGTCGCGAACAGCGTACGCGCTTTTAAGCGGCTATGCAGGTGCTCCACCACGGCGCGGGCGATGGCCAGCCCATCATAGGTACTAGTCCCACGTCCGATCTCGTCGAGGATGAGCAGACTATGGGGCGTGGCATGATGCAGGATGGTTCCCGTCTCCTCCATCTCAACCATAAATGTGCTCTTGCCAGCCGCGATATCATCCTCGGCCCCAACACGCGTAAAGATCCGGTCGACAACCCCTATCCGCGCCTGCCTGGCTGGCACAAAACTACCAATTTGCGCCATGAGCGTAATCAGTGCTACTTGGCGCAAGTAGGTCGACTTGCCTGCCATGTTGGGGCCGGTCAGCAACATAATACGCCTCCCCTCGTCGGCCTCCATCTGTGTATCATTGGGAATGAAGACGTCGCCATCCAGGGCATATTCAACGACCGGATGCCGTCCATCGCGAATATCAATGCCATGTCCCTGCTCCAACTGGGGACGCGTATAGCCCTGGTGAACCGCGACCACGGCGAAGCTCAACAGGACATCAACCTGGGCCACGAGCCTAGCTGTGTGCGCTAGCTGTGCATAGTAGACGCTAATCTGCCGCAGGACCTCCCCGTAGAGCCCCTTTTCCATCTCTTCGATGCGCTCGACGGCGCTCAGGATACGCGCCTCATGCTCTTTCAGCTCAGGTGTGATAAAGCGCTCGGCGTTGACTAGCGTTTGCTTGCGCATGTAGTCGCCGGGCACCAGTTTCAAGTTGGCATTGCTCACTTCGATATAGTAGCCAAAGACCTTGTTAAAGCCAACTTTTAGAGATTTTATGCCTGTTCGTTCGCGCTCACGCCCCTCCAGAGAGACCATCCAGCGGCGCGAGTCGCGAATGGAGGCAAAGAGTTCATCCAGCTCTAGATCATAGCCCTGGCGAATCAAGCGCCCATCATCGCCATGCTCATCCTCCTCGCCCGAGCGCATCAAGGCCCGATCTACCAGGTCGATGACCTCCTGACAGTCCTGCATATCCTCGGCCAGTTCGCGCAGGAGCAACGCCTCGCAACCACGCAAGAGTTCACGCAGCTCAGGGACATGCTCAAGATTGTCGCGTAAGCCCAGAACCTCGTTGCGCACAGCGGTCCCCTGGCGAATGCGCCCGGCGATACGCTCCATATCGCTAAAGACCTGCAAGCTCATGGTAAAGCGGCTACGCAATGCTGGACTCTCAAAGAGTTCCTCGACACTTCCCAGCCGCGCATCCAGTTCATTGAGGTCGAGCAGGGGCTGCGTAATGGTCTTGCGCATCTCACGCGCACCCATCGGGGTAATGGTACGGTCGAGCACGCCCAGCAGGCTCCCCTGCACACTGCCGCTGCGCGTGCCCTGAAGAAGTTCTAGATTGCGCTGGGTATGGGCATCCAGCACCATATAGCTGCTGGTGCGATAGGATTTTAGGCTCGTCAGGAGGGCGAGCAGGCCATTATTCATCTTTTCCAGGTAGGCGACTATCGCGCCCGCGGCGGCGATGGCCTGGGGAATATGCGCGCATCCATATGCTTCGAGTGATTGCACGCCAAACAGCTTACAGAGTCGCTCCTGCGCCATCTCGGAATTGAAGAAGTGTCCAGGGCAGGAGGTTACCGTCACCGTCTGCGTAGGAAAGTGATACGCCTCACGGTTACTCCCTTCAGCAAGCAGACATTCAACCGGATTGAGACGCTGGAGTTCGGCGTCCAGCGCGACTGGTAGCTCCTCGGAGCGAAACCAGGTCACGAGAAACTCGCCGGTACTGACATCCACAGCCGCCAGTGCGGTCTGTACACGCCCCATAGCGATAGCCACCAGGTAGTTATTCTGGCGTGCTGGTAGGAGATTTGGCTCTGAGAGCGTACCCGCCGTTAAAATTCGTGTCACGGCCCGGTCTACCACACCCCTACCCACCTCTCCCACCTGCTCGCAGACAGCGACTTTATAGCCCGCGGTAATCAGCTTGCCAATATAGTTATTTAAGGCATGTAGAGGGATACCGGCCAGGGGTATCGCTTCATTACCATACATGCGACTGGTGAGCACGATCTGTAGCTCGCGCGCGGCGATCCGTGCGTCCTCATCGAAGGTTTCAAAAAAGTCCCCCACCTGGTACATGAGAAGGGTGTCAGGGTATTGGCTCTTAATGCGTAAATATTGCTTGCGTGCGGGCGTCGTCATCAGCGATTTTCCCTCTACTCCATCAATCCCTGAATGTTTATCTTGAACATCCGTACATTACTCTATTCTCATTTTATTGTCAAAAGCTGGATATCATCGCGCCTTGAGATATCCACTCTTCCTACTCTTCTGAAGGGTCATCGCGCCTGCGGCGCTCAGAGTGTAAGGTGTGTGGTGGCGGGCAGGCTCTGCCTGCCCGCCACCACACACCTTACACTAAGGCGAGCTTGCGAGCAAACACGGGCACCAAAAGAAGATTTATGTAGTTCTGAAACACAACTATAGTTCACGAAATATCTGGTAAAAAGCAGCATAATATGCTATTCTCTACATCCAGGCTACTGCCAACCAGCACTGGTGCTCGCACGTACATAAGACGAAGAACGCAATATAGAAGGAGACTCCCATGCCCGCAACTGATATCCAGGCTCCCATTACCGAGGTAACTGTTTATAACGACCGCGCCCTCGTCACACGCGCAGGCACCATGCACCTGGCCCAGGGCGAACATGATGTGCGCATCAATGATCTGCCACCTTTTCTTCGTGAATCACTCCGAGCCTCCGGCCAGGGTCCGCAAGGCATGCGCATTCTTAATGTGGATATTACCACCGCCTATCATAGCGTTACGACGCGTGACGACCTGCTAAAACTAGAGATAGAAATTGATCACCTGGAGCAGCAGGCAAAGCTGCTAAAAGCACGCCAGGAGGCGTTACAGGATCGACGCAAGTGGCTACGTTCCCTTGGCGAGCAGGCAACTGATTTCGCGCGAGGCCTGGCCCGTGGGCAGATGAAGCCCCAGGACTGTGCGGACTTCTTTCGCTTCGCCTCTCAGCAAGCCCAGCAGGATGCGGAAGAGGCCTTGGACCTAGACGTACAGGTTCAGCGTATTCAGAAAGAAATTCAGGCCCGCCGCCGCGAATACACACAGAAACAAAACAGCGGCACAACTGACCGTCTCGCGGCCGTGGTCGCGCTTGAGATGCCACAAGAGGGCGACATAACGCTAGAAATCTCCTACATGGTTATGGGGGCCTCTTGGCAGCCCCAGTACGATGTTCGTGTTCAGCTCAATGAGGATGGCAATCGTGGTGAGGTCGAACTAACTTATCTGGGCGTGGTCACACAACGCACCGATGAAGATTGGAGCAATGTTCGGCTCTCACTCTCCACCGCCCGCCCCAGCCTGGCCTCGGTCTTGCCCGAGCTTAAGCCCTGGTATATCAATACCTTTACGCCTACCCCGGTCTATGCCGCACGCGCCCTAAAAAGCCAGGCCATGTCAGCCGCAGGAATGAGTGCGCACATGGAGAATATGGATATGCCACCACCGGCACCAGCGGCAGCACCAGCGGCAGCCATGTCCCAGCCCGCACAAATGGCTACGGCATCCGTGGAGAATACAGGCACCGCTTATGTCTTCCGCGTCGCGCGTTCCGTCGATATTCCCTCGAATGGCTCGCCGCATAAAACAACTATCGCGCTTGATCGCCTTCCCTGCACCTTTGACTATGTCTCGGCTCCCTCTCTGGAGGAGAACGTGCATCTGCGCGCCACCATTACCAATACCACTGAGCGCGTCATTCTACCCGGTACAACTCATATCTTCCTGAAAGGCGAATATGTTGGTACCTCCCAGGTCAAACAGACCGCTCACTCTGAGCGCTTCAAAATCTTTCTCGGAATCGACGACAGCATCAAGGTTGAGCGCAAGCTGACGGAGCGCGCCGTCGATAAGGGGGTTCTACTACAAAACGATCTGCGCCGCCTGACCTACGGCTACCGTATCACCATTTCCAACTTCACGTCCTTCCCACGCCAGATCGTGTTACGTGATCACCTGCCTGTTCCTCAACATGAACGCGTCAAAATTAAGGCACTTCATGTGCAACCAGCGCCAACCGAGCAGACCAAGCTCTCGCTGTATACCTGGCAGTTCACGCTCCCTCCAAGTGGCGAGTACAAAGTAGAGTATCGCTTCCTGGTGGAGCACCCACGTGACTACACCCTTATCGGCCTGCCTCCCATTGACGAGCCAGTTTAGCTAATCAGGGAAAAAAGGTGTGATGGATCCTGGCAGTTGCAGGCTACCAGGATCCATCACACCTTTTTTCCTTTATGCTGAGACGGCACGAATGAAGTCTGCCATGACATCATAGGCGGTCGCGTCGGGTCCCGCAGTCTCATCTTCGGGCAGGTGAAGCGTGACTGTCAGACCTCCTGGTACAATATCCATCTCCATGTGGGCTAGCATGGAGGCCGGGCTAACCGCCGCCAGGGGATCGCCTGCCTCTACCTGCTCTGTTTGGACGCGTGCCACGACATCCTGCCCCACGCGCTCAAGCGTCGCCACCTGCTTGTAGGGCGTGCCCGCGGCACGCGCACGCTGCAACTCGGCGGGCTGGAGTTCGCGGATGCCCTCACGCTGGACCTCTTCGAGCTTGAGCGGAACGTCCATCAAGACATTAGCAATCGCACAGAGCTTGACCGTGGCATCCCAGCCGTCGACATCCAGACTGGGGTCAGTCTCAGCGATACCCAGTTCCTGCGCTCGCTTGACCGCCTCAGCAAAGTTTTTGCCCTGCTCCATCTCGTTAATAATGACATTTGAGGTGGCATTGAGCAAGCCACGAAAACGCATGAGTTTGGTCGCTGGAAGTGAGTTTTGATAGAGGGAGAAGATAGGCGCGCCTGCCATGACTGTGGCTTCAAAGAGGAAGTGTTTCCCTTTGCGTTGCGCCAGTTCCTCCAGTTCCACATAGGCATGGACCACTGGTCCCTTATTCGCGGTTACGACATGGGCCCCCAGTTCCAGAGCTGTGCGCATGTAGTCAATCGCGGGCTGGCCCGTCTGAGGATTCGTCGAGGTAAGCTCAAAGAGCACATCCGCCTGGGCAGCCTGGAGCCACTCCTGCACATCACGCGGCTCTGTCTGCGTAGGTGACACATTCCCGGCCAGGAGGGCCTCAAGGTCGATCCCCTGAGGATCAGCGATCCAGCCCATACGCCGAGTCGCCACACCGGTCACACGCCACTCGATACCATATTCATTCCGCAGATCTTCGCGCTTGGCTAATAGGTGCCGCGCTAAAGCTCGACCGACGTTGCCAAAGCCTAAAATACAGAGATTATAGGTCTTGATCTCTGTTTTTCGCTCTTTTGTATGCATATCGCTAACGTACCTCCTCGTACCATTCCTAAAATCAGGTGGGAACAGACATCGTTATGTGTGAAGCCTGAAACATAGACTTCCCCACCTTTTGCCTCTGACAACCCCTCACCGCAAGATCAATAGGAACTTTCGTCAGTCACTATATTAATCGTAAAGAATTTTGTCTATAATCTCAAAATTTTCCATGCTTTAGTACTCCTGGCAGTCCTCCAGGCCAAATTTTGTAATGTATTTGTTAATCATTAAGCCACATTCTATTCTCTGACAGCTACCACTATTCTCCTCTTCATGCCTACTCGCATGGAACGGTCCTGAATGGTAAGATAAGAAAGCACTACGTCTATTTTTAGTACGCTGTTCAATTTCGTTTGAAAGAGTTCATACCGCCTGCGGCGGTAGGGGAAAGGGACGCAGAGGGGCTGGCGCCCCTCTGCACTCCCCGCTTTTCCTTTTCAGCAGAAGGAAGCTGTGATATGCCTTTCGTTTTCGATGTACAACGCGCCAGGGAGGAGACGCCAGGCTGTGCTAATGTGCTGCACTTCAATAATGCTGGCGCCTCTCTTCTCCCCGAGCCAGTTCTCTCAGCCACGCTGGATCACCTGCGCCTCGAAGCTCAGATTGGGGGCTATGAGGCCGCCGATCACGCCCAGAAGCAATCAGAACATACCTATGATGCCATTGCGACCCTGCTTCACTGTTCGCGCGACGAGGTGGCGCTCATAGAGAATGCAACCCGCGCCTGGGATATGGCCTTCTATGGCATGCGCTTCCAGGCAGGGGATCGTATCCTGACCTCCATCGCGGAATATGCGAGCAACTATATCGCCTATTTACAGGTAGCACGTAAGACAGGAGCCGTGGTAGAGCCTATCCCTAATGACAAATATGGGCAGGTCGATGTAGAGGCGCTTCAGTCTATACTCGATGAGCGCGTCAAACTCATCTCGGTGACGCATGTCCCCACCAATGGCGGCCTTGTCAATCCAGTACAGGCTATTGGCAAGCTAGCACGCCAGCATCACATTCCTTTTCTCGTCGATGCCTGCCAGTCCGTCGGGCAGATGCCTATCGATGTCGAACAAATTGGCTGTGATATGCTCTCGGCCACGGGACGCAAGTATCTACGCGGGCCGCGTGGAACTGGTTTTCTCTATGTACGGCGCGCCTTCCTGGAACAGCTAGAGCCGCCCATGCTTGACCTGCACGCCGCTACCTGGACGACGCAGGATAGCTATGAGATGCGCCCAGACGCGCGGCGCTTCGAGAACTGGGAGGGGAATGTCGCGGGTCGTATCGGCCTGGGAGTCGCCGTTGACTATGCGCTCAACTGGGGGCTGGAGAACATCTGGCGCCGTCTCAAGGCCCTGGCATACCAGCTCCGCACTCAACTTAGCCCGATACCCGGCGTCATTGTGCATGATCGGGGTGTCAACCAGTGTGGCATCGTGACCTTTACGATTGAGGGGATCCCCCCTGAAGAGATCAAGCGCCAGCTAGCCGCGGAGAAGATCAACGTCTCTATCTCCGATTATAACTCAACGCTCCTGGATATGGAGAGCCGCCACCTGAACACGATGGTCCGCGCCTCCCTGCACTACTATAACACTGAAGAAGAGATCGAGCGCTTCTGTAAGCATATTGATCGCATGGCCGAAACCGCATTTTAGAGGATAGGCAAGGATAAGCAATGAGAGTGTTATAGCGGAAATGTCTAAGATATCTCCACTATAACACTCTCATTGCTTATAAAGCATGTTATATACTTATATTGACTGCTTTGCCCTCTAATGATAGCGTGTTCTACATATTGCCAGCAGGAGTATGCTATGTAGTAATACATAGACCCGTCCCGTATCATGAGGACCTTTCCACAATTGCAGAGGGATACGACCATGCACGGCATCGTTTCTTTACTTGATGAGACGTATTACCGGGTCATTGAGGAGCTCTGGGCCGAACTACGTAATGAGTTCGGCGTTCAAGGCGTCTATGTGACGCCTTATCCCCATTTCTCTTACCATATTGCTCAGGACTACCAACTGCCCAATCTTAAAGCGTTTCTGCATGATTTTGCCGCGCAGTATTCTTGTTTCTATGTGCGTACCACTGGACTGGCTCTCTTTACTGGCGAGCACCCCGTGCTCTATATCCCCCTCGTACGCAATCACCACTTGAATAAGTTCCATTGCTCCCTCTGGCGCGCTTTACAGATTTCAGGAATAGTTAGTGGAGGATCTGAGCTCTATCACCCCAATCAGTGGCTCCCGCACATCACCATTGGCTTTGGCGATATCGATGCCCGCAAACTCTCCCAAATCATTCCCTATCTCAGTTCACGCGATTTTGCCTGGGATCTCCAGGTTGATAACCTGGCCCTGATTTATGACACTGGGACAGAGCAGACTCTCTGCCATCAAGAAGAGTTAAAGAACTGTGTGGATGTGTAGTTACACATCCACACAGTTCTACATGACACTTTATGATGCACACTCTAGCTGATGCGCGAGTGCATCATGAAGTGCATAAATGGCGCCTGGGAATCGAGTTCTGTTAGCTCCACGCCGCGCATCGTCTGTTCGATGAGGAAACGCTGCACGGCCTCGATATCGCCTCCGCTCTCTTTATAGATGGCGATCTGCCGGTCCGCTCCGTTGCCCTGGGGATCATCAAGAACTTGGCGCAGGTAATCAATCTCGCGCCGACTCCCAAGCTCATCAACTACCTCGTCAACATAGTCAAGCAATTCGCAAAGCGCGTCACGCATCGGCAGCTTACGATGCCGCTGAAAATCGATAGCCTCGGCATCGAGACCATAACGCATGGCACGCCACTTGTTCTCCTCGATATAATCGCGGGGACTAGCTGGGGGTCCCTCGCCTCGCTCATTGAGGCGCGCGAGTTTGGCCACCAGCGCCTGGCAGAGCGCCGCAATCGCCAGCGTATCTTCTAAGGTCGCGGGCATATCACAAATGCGGAACTCCAGGGTATCGAAGAAAGCGTGTGGGCGGATATCCCACCAGATCTTCTTGCCATTATCGATACACTTCATATCTACCAGGTCCTGGACAAAGCGCTCAAAATGCGCCCACGAGGGAATCACGTCAGGCAAGCCACCGCGCGGGAAACGCTTCCAGACTACCGTACGATACGATTTCAAACCTGTATAGCGTCCCTGCCAGAAAGGAGAGTTGGCGGAGAAGGCCAGGATGTGCGGCAACCAGGTACGTACCTGGTTCATGATGCGAATCGCCATCTCTTTATCTGGTATGCCAACATGCACATGCAGGCCAAAAATCAGAATGGCGCGCCCGACATCCTGGTACTCCTCCTCAAGCTCTTTATAACGCTCTTTCTCGGTTCGCCGCTCTTCACGCCAGGCCGCGCTGGGATGGGTACCGGCACTCACAAGCGAGAGGCCATCGCCCTTGGTTAGCCGGTAGAGTAGTGCTCGCGCCGTATAGAGCTCTTTTCGCGCCGCCTCCAGGTTGGGAAGCACACTTGAAATAAACTCTATGGTAGATTGCAGCATTTCAGGCTTAATCTGCTCCTGAAAATATGGCACTCCCTTTTCCAGCACAAATGGCGCGCTTGAACTGAGCGCTCCATTGTCCTGGCGTACAAGCTGATATTCTTCCTCTATCCCAAGCGAAAACGGCACCGCTTTTTCTGACTCACTCATCCATTCATTCTCCTACACGAGGAGAGAGAGCCCATCACCACAATGCTGCTTCCTTTTCCAGAAAAAACAACGCATCGGTGCGGCTCTACCTCTTTCTTCATAAACGTGTGCTTTCTCCCCATATCACCACCTTATGAGAGAGACACGTTTCTCAGCTGTAAACAGCGTCAATTTTAATGTAACAGGTACTCCTAGCCGAACCAATGCATTTCTATAGGTAGGGCTAGCCTTCAGTAGACTGAATGCCCTGCATCGTCTGTTCGCGCAAGAAACTCACTACACGGCGCAGGTCACCACTCTCTTCGTAGACGGCAATCTGCTGGTCGGCTCCCGTTCCACGCTTATCTTCGAGCAATGCGCGCAGATAGTTTATCTCCCTACGACTCCCCAACTCAGCAACAACCTCATCCACAAAATCAAGTAGCTCCGCGAGAGCCGCCCGCATACTTATATCACGCCCCTGTGTAAAATCAAGCCACCTGGCATCCAGGCCGTAACGCATCGCTCGCCATTCATTCTCTTCTATGAGCTGGCTCGACAAGACTGGGACTTCGCGGCCACGCTCATTCAGCCAGGTCAATTTAGCCACTAGCGCCTGGCAGAGCGCCGCAATCGCCAGGGTGTCTTCTAAGGTCGCAGGCATATCGCAGATGCGGAACTCCAGCGTGGGAAAAAAGACATGGGGACGCATATCCCACCAGATTTTCTTGCCATTATCAATCGCGCCTATCGCGACCAGGCGCTGCACATAACGCTCATAGTCGCTCCATGAGGCGAAGGCATCGGGTATACCAGTGCGCGGGAAGCGTCGTCGCTGGACGGCGCGGTACGATTTGAGGCCTGTATAGCGCCCCTCCCAGAAGGGTGCATTGGTG
The DNA here is from genome assembly GCF_016587375.1 of Ktedonobacter robiniae. GTDB lineage: Bacteria > Chloroflexota > Ktedonobacteria > Ktedonobacterales > Ktedonobacteraceae > Ktedonobacter > Ktedonobacter robiniae. Next base: position 3,723,346 of record NZ_BNJG01000001.1, on the reverse strand, counting down.
GATAAGGCCAGCAAATGTGGCAGCCAGGTGCGTGCCTGGCTGAATACTTTCATGCCTATCTCACGATCATGTAGGCTCTCGCCAATACCCACATGTACATGCAAACCAAAGATCTGGTCCGAGAGCACCACATCCTGATATTCCGCGACAAGCTCATCATAGCGCTCGCCCTCGCTACGCTTCTGCACCTTCCAGGAGGAGCTAGGATGGGTACCGGCACTCATTAATGCTACGCCTTCTTGCATCACCAGTTTCGCTAGTCTCGCCCTTGAGACACTCAGCACCTGACGCGCCACCTCAATCGTGGGAAATACATCTGAGGTAAGCTCTAACGTCGCCTGCAAGACCTCAGAGGTAATCTGCTCCCCAAACTGCTCATAGCCACGCGCTAAAATTGCGGGCGCACATGATCGTAGCTCTCCCGTATACGTGTCTACTAGCTGAAACTCTTCTTCAATACCTAGCGTAAAAATACTTGACATGTCGGCACTCCCTTGTTATGCTGTTTTTCCACATATGCAGGATGCAGAAACAGCGGCTGCCGAGCTACCGAAACAATCCCTCGATCCGGCTGAGGATACTGCAATAGCGTAAAACATGCAGCCTCTCTAGTTTTCATGTATCCTGCTCTTTCCGCGAAGGAGAGCCGAAGCAGCCTGGCACCTCTTAGGAGTATGGGTTACGTCTTGATCCGCCACTGGATCTTGCATTGCATGACTGCGCACTGCACAAGCGTAAAGCCTATCAATGTGCCCTGCCTCTCCAACCATTCTCCGCCTGACATGACAGATCCGTGTCGCTCTTTTCCTCTTTACGAAGCACGCGCTACTCAGCCAGAAAACGTACTCACACTTATTCTACACTAAAACCTTTCCTTTTTCGTTACTCAGCATCAGCTGAGCATGGTATAATGGAGGGCAAAATGATGTTTTCCACCTGCATGATTGCCTGCTACAATGATGTATCAGCTCTTCATTAAAAATAATTTGCGATCTACCTAGCCTATCTCTTTGAAAGCAGGTTTTGCCCATGAGTCAATTTCTCTCTGCCCTGGCACGTCGTCCGCTTATCTTTGACGGGGCCATGGGTTCAAATATCCAGCGTTATCAGCTGACAGCCGAGGATTATGGTGGTCAGCAAACTGAGGGCTGCAATGAATATCTGGTCCTGACCAAACCCCAGGTCATTGAAGAGATTCACACTGGCTTCTTTGAAGCTGGCTGCGATGTCATCGAGACCGATTCGTTTACCGCCAGTCGACTCAAGCTCGATGAATACCAGATTGGGCATCTTACCTACGAGGTCAATTTTGAAGCGGCCCGTCTCGCTCGTCGCCTGGCTGATCGCTATAGCACCGCCAGCCAGCCACGTTTTGTGGCTGGTTCCGTGGGGCCCACCGGTATGCTTCCCTCCTCAGACGACCCCATGCTCAGCAATATTACCTATCAGCAACTGGCCGCGATCTTTCACGAGCAGGCCATTCCCCTGCTCAAGGGCGGCGTCGATGTATTGCTCATCGAGACCAGCCAGGATATCCTTGAGGTGCGAGCCGCGATTACGGGGCTGCGCCGCGCCATGCAAGAGGTAGGTCGTCGCGTACCCATCCAGGCCCAGGTCTCGCTTGATACCAGTGGGCGTATGCTGCTGGGAACCGATATCGCCGCCGTGACCACGACCCTCACCGCCCTGCGCGTAGATATCATTGGGCTCAACTGTTCCACCGGTCCAGAGCATATGCGCGAACCGGTGCGCTATCTCTCCGAGAACTGTCGTCTGCCAATCTCGACTATCCCCAATGCGGGCATTCCGCTCAACGTCAATGGGCAGGCTGTCTATCCCCTGGAGCCAGAACCTATGGCCCAGGCTCTGCACGAGTTTATCGAGGAGTTTGGCGTCAACATCGTCGGCGGCTGTTGTGGCAGCAGTCATGAGCACCTGCAAGCCATCGTACGTGCTTGCCGACCAGTGACACGCAAGCCACGCCCCCAGGCCGATCAGAATATCGAGCACAAAGACTTCAAGCAGATTATGCCCCCGCTCGTCTCCAGCGCCATTCGCTCCGTTGAGATGCAGCAGGACCCCGCTCCGCTACTGATCGGCGAGCGCGTCAATGCCCAGGGCAGCAAGAAGGCCAAGCAAGCTTTGCTCAAGGACGACTATGACACGTTGCTAGGGATTGGTCGCGAGCAGGTCGAGGGGGGCGCGCACGTTCTCGACGTCCAGGTAGCAGTGACGGAGCGCACCGATGAGCCTGAGCAGATGCACAAAACTGTCAAGAAGCTCTCAATGGGTATCGAAGCCCCCCTGGTCATCGACTCAACCGAGGCCGATGTCATCCAGGCCGCGCTTGAGATCTATCCCGGGCGCGCCATCATCAACTCTATCAATATGGAGAATGGGCGCCAGCGCATCGAGAAAGTGGTCCCCCTCGCGCTTGAGCACGGGTCCGCGCTCGTAGCGTTGACCATCGATGAAGAGGGCATGGCCAAAAGCATTGAGCGCAAGGTCGAGATCGCGCGCAAGATCTACGACATCTGCGTCAACGAATATGACCTCTCACCCAATGCCCTGATCTTTGATCCCCTGACCTTTACAATTACGACAGGCCAGGAAGAACTTCAGACGGCGGGCATCGACACCCTGGAGGGCATTCGCCGTATCAAATCCGAACTGCCCGGCGTCATGACCGTGCTAGGCGTGAGTAACGTCTCCTTTGGCCTCAAGCCTCATGCACGCGCCGTGCTCAATAGCGTCTTCCTCTATCACGCGATTAAGGCGGGCCTGGATATGGCTATCGTCAATCCGACCCATATCAAGCCATACGCCGAGATCGACACGGAGCAACGCCAACTCGCCGAGGACCTGATCTTCAATCGCACTGAAGCCCTGCCACACTTTATTGAATACTTTGAGTCGCATGGCCCACAGAAGAACGAGGGCGAGGCCAAGGTCGATCCAACCGAGGGTATGAACACTGCCGAACGTATTCACTGGCAGATCCTGCATCGGCGTAAAGAGGGTATCGAGCCGCTTATCGACGCAATCATTCAGGAACGCACCGAGGCCAGTGATACTCCAACCAGCGAGGCGGCCGTAGAAGTGCTGAATACGGTGCTCCTACCCGCAATGAAGGATGTTGGCGACCGCTTCGGCGCGGGCGAGCTGATTCTCCCCTTTGTACTTCAGTCAGCCGAGGTTATGAAAAAGTCTGTGGCACACCTGGAGAACTACCTGGAGAAGAAGGAAGGCTATACCAAGGGTAAGGTCGTGCTGGCAACAGTCTTTGGCGATGTACATGATATCGGCAAGAACCTGGTCAATACGATTCTGACCAACAACGGTTACACGGTATACGACCTGGGCAAGCAGGTCCCGCTCAACACAATTATCGATAAGGCCATCGAGGTTAACGCCGATGCCATCGGTCTCTCGGCGCTCCTGGTCAGTACCTCCAAGCAGATGCCACTGTGCGTAAAAGAGCTGCATAAGCGCGGTCATAGCTTCCCCGTCATCATTGGCGGGGCCGCCATCAACCGCTCATTTGGGCGGCGTATCCTCTTCGTCGATGAGCAAAACGCGGAGGCGGCACCCCTGCCCTACGCACCCGGCGTCTTCTACGCCCGCGATGCCTTCGAGGGACTCGACATCATGGATCGCCTGACCAGCGTGCCCGAGCAACGCTCCACCTTCGTGGAGAAAATCCAGCAGGAGGCCCTGAACGAACGCCAGCGTAAAGCTGGGGGCCAGGAAGAGACAGCCAACAGCCAATCTCAAGTGGATACCAGGCCCTCGACGAGCATTCAGCCAGCGCGCTCCCTGCCCACACCGCCCTTCTGGGGACCACGCGTGCTTGATCGCATCGGATTAGAAGATGTCGCTGAATGTATGGACTTCAAGACACTCTACCGCCTGCACTGGGGCGGCAAGACGCATGGTGAGGAGTTTGAGCGCCTCGTTGAGCAGGATTTCAAGCCACGCCTGGAGCGTATGCTCCAGGAGGCGCGCCGTCTGCGCTACCTGCAACCTCGCGTAGTCTACGGCTATTATCCCTGCCAATCCAGCGGCAATGATCTGATCGTCTATGAGCCTGGCGAGGTTGAGAGCGGCAAGCCCCTCTCGCAGTGGCGGGAGCTCACGCGCTTTAGCTTCCCACGCCAGCGCGAGCGCGAGCGCCTCTGCCTGGCCGACTACTTCGCCTCAGTACAGAGCGGGAAGATCGACGTTGTGCCACTCCAGGTCGTGACCATGGGTCGCGCCGCCTCTGAGTATATCGATCAGCTGCAGCAGGCAGGCAACTATTCGGAGGGCTACTTCGTGCATGGTCTCGCCGTCGAGATGGCGGAGGGCCTGGCCGAGTACACCAATCGCCTGGTGCGCCATGAACTGGGACTGGAAGAGGATCGGGGCCGACGCTACAGCTGGGGCTATCCCGCCATCCCTGACCTGGTAGATCATGAGAAGCTCTTCAAAGTGCTGCCCGTCACTGAGAGCATCGACATCAACCTTACAGAGGCCCATCAGCTCGTACCCGAGCAGTCGACCGCGGCGATCATCGTACATCACCAGCAGTCGTCCTACTTCTCGGTACGCGCCAACGAGGCCGCGCTGGTCTAATCTACAGAAATCTCCTCAAAACAAGTTGATAGGGTGTAGTGTCACAAAATTTTGTGAACTACACCCTATTTTTTTATGCTCGATTAGCATACAATATGAGCGGCCTACACCAAGTGCATAAAATTCACCATTTATATTTGCAGTTTAGAAACGAGGTTTATTCTATGCGTCGCTCGCAGTTCTCGCTTCTCCTTATCCTATCTGGGCTCATTCTGGCTATAAGTGGCCTGATTTATGGCACACGTTCTCACGACCTGGGCTATCAGTCCAGCGAACAGGGAACACTTCTGCACGCTATTTATCAGAGCGATCCCACTACTCCCAACAGTAGCAGCTCAGGCACTGAATATCTTCAGTTGAGCAATGACCCCAAAATTTATATCGTGAATGTGGCCGATATCGCTAATGCCAATAAGCTCAACGTGCTCTCTACACACGACTATATCTTTCGTTACGATTCCGATACGGCCCAACCTATCAACGTCACCGGAAAGGATACGGCAACCTACTCTTCCAATTACACGCTCATTGGGACTGGTTACAAGGTGGCAGAAATCATCGGCTATGATAGCAGCAATCAGCCAGTGAATATCCTGACCAATACTTTCCTGCAAAAACCACGGGGACGTTATGAAAACGACTGGTTCCTTGGTAGTGGCCTGGCCATGCTTGGCATCATCTTGCTACTCACTAGCCTCTTCACCCGGCGCGGCACACAGACTTCTGACGCGCCATCACGCATCGTCGTTCAGCCTGGACAGGTACAACCCACTCCTGGCCAGACGCCACACCCTGGTCCGTATAGCCAGTATCAGTCACAAACCACCTATCCCGTTGCCTCTAATCAATTCGCCCAGCCCGGAGCCCCAACATCCATGAGCACCTATACCTCCTATCCTTCTGGGCAACAGCCACCCCAATGAACCATGATTTGGAAACGCGTGCTTGAGCAGCGTCGGACAACAGCGCCGTATGCTTCCCTGGCACGCGTGCAAAAAACTCGCCTATCACCTATAATCTATGGTTGAAAAAACTATCCGCCTGTATTTATCTTGCAGAAAGAGAAGAGGCCAATTACTCATGCCCTGGCTATTTATCCTGATTATTGTCGTCGTCTTACTCATCGTTATCGCCATCCTCGTCCTCTCTGGGCTCTCGTATATCGAGCGCCAGGAGATGTACTGGCTTTCACAGAACGGCACCCTTGTTCAGGCGCGCATACACACCCTTTACCCACTACAACCCGCCGCATCGCAGAGAACACAAAACAGAGCAGAAGAGCTGAGCGGTGCACCTGAGCAACCAGATGCTCCAGAGACGCTCGCTAGCGATGCCCCATCTGCTCCCATCATGCGCCAGATTATCGTCGCGGAGTGGACCGATCCTCTGACCGAGAAGACCTATGTCTTCCGCAGTCATCCTCTCGACCGGCCCCCCACGCCCTACCAGGAGAATGACTTCATCTCTGTGCGCATCGACCCGGTTCGCCCACAGCGCTATACCTTTGAAGCTGAGTTGAACACATACCTGCAAAAACACTCATTTCGTCCCAGGGATTAGCATAGATAGAGGGACCCATCTACATGTCTCTCAGGCTAGCGCTCTCCTCGCGACAAGAAAGGATGTTGATCAGCGTATGGAACATACATTTCGCCTTGGTTATCAGTCCCTCAATGAAGAGACCGTTCTCGATCAGCTTCCGGTTCGGGGACGCCTCCCCTCTTGGCTCTGCGGTACCCTCTTGCGCAACGGGCCAGCGAAATTCGAGGTGGGGGAAGATCAATTCCGCCACTGGTTCGATGGCTTCGCTATGCTACATCGCTTCTCGCTTCAGGATGGGAAGGTCTCCTATGCAAATAAGTTCTTGCATAGCGATGTCTATAAGACATCCATAGAGGAAGGGCGCATCACCTTTAGTATGTTTGCCACTGATCCCTGCAAATCAATCTTTAAAGGCTCAATGACCGCCTCCGTCAATGCCAATGTCAGCATCAACAAGATCGCGGGCGAGTTTGCTGCCCTAACCGAGACGCCGCTCCCCATCGCCTTCAACCCCGAAACGCTCGATACGCTGGGCGTCGTCTACTTTGAAGATGATCTCAAGGGTCATCATGGCTGCGCTCACCCTCACTACGACTTCGCGCAGCAGGCCACCATTAGTTATATGACCGAATTCTTTATGCCCAGCCAGTTCCGTGTCTTTGGCCTGCCCAGGGGTTCGAAGAGGCGCTACGAGATCGGTTCCTATCCCGTTATGGAACCGGCCTATATTCATAGCTTTGGCATGACCGAGAATTACGTGGTTATTGCGGAATTTCCCTATCGCGTCAATCCGCTGGAGGTGCTCAGCAGTGGTAAGCCCTTCATCGAGAACTATACGTGGCGACCCGAGGAGGGAACACAATTTATCGTGATGCGCAAGCGTGACGGCAGCATCATGGGGCGCTATCATACCGAGGCATTCTTCACCTTCCATCATGTGAATGCCTTTGAGCAGGGTGACGAAGTGCTCGTTGATCTCTCAGCCTATCCCGATCCGGGTAATATCAACGCCCTCTACCTCGATCATCTGCGTAGCTTTGGGCTTGGCTCTGAAGTCGATAAGAATGGTAATGGCGAGCTGCGCCGTTATCACCTTCCTCTACGCGAGGAGAGCGCCAGCTACGAGGTGCTGACGCCGCACCCGCTTGAGCTTCCTACGATCAACTATCACCAGCACAATACCCATGACTACGGTGTGGCCTATGGAGTAAGCATCAATAAAGAGCAGCCAGATGTCTTTACCAATCGCCTGCTACGCGTCGACCTCAAAGAGCGCACCGCCCACATCTGGGAGGAGAGTGGTTGCTATCCCGGCGAACCTGTCTTTACACCTTCCCCCAATGCGCGAGCTGAAGACGATGGAGTCATCCTCTCAGTCGTTCTCAACGCCCACAAGGGCAATTCATTCTTACTCGTCCTGGACGCGCATACCTTTGAAGAGATTGCGCGTGCAGAGGTCCCTCATCATATCCCCTACGGTTTCCATGGCCAGTTCTATACTCACCTGGCCTGATCTCGCTCTCGCGCCTATGGTGCTCGCTCTGTTAAGGAGTGTGCTATGCCCTCCTCTTTTTGTGGCGCTTATACTGAAATAGCAAGTAACCAGTAAAGCGACAAGGAAAGGAGCATTCCCTCATGCTGAAACTGCTCACCTACGCACGCCAGCGCATTAATCCTAAACTGGTAATTGGTATTGGCGTTGGCCTGGTTCCCATCTTACTATTCATTGTTGGACAAAATGCGTTTGCCATCGCTATGCATACCTCTAGCCTGCTAAGTCCTAATACCACACTGGGCTTTTTTGGCCTGAGTCTGGAGTTTCTGACGATCCTCTCCTATGCCTTTCTCTATCTCGCGATGCTCCTTATGCTCATCTTTCCTCAGTTCCGCATGTATTGCTATGGCCTAGCCATCTCACTACTCCTCGTGCCAGCTCTCTCGCTCTACTACTTTGGCTCCATGGGGGCCTGGTGTGGCGCGCCCATCGCTGTTGTAGCCCTGGTCTTCATCGCACAGCTTATTCAGGGTCAGCGTCAGCGACAGGCCTCCAGCCTGAATGTGCTCTCCAACAACGAGGTTGATCCCCAGGCTTAACATAACCCCTCTCGCACCTGCGGCGCTCGCCTTGGTAAGTAGGATAGTAGACCCTGGCAGTCGCAGGCTGCCAGGGTCTACTATCCTACTTACCAGAACCTCAAAGATACGCTGTGCGCAAAATTCACTGGCAAATGACGGTTTACGTACCTATCATTTATAATGAAGTTTGTAGTATCATATGCACATACGTTGCTTCAAAATCAGCAGCTCTTGTTAGCGACGAAGGGAGATTTGCCACATGTCTCGTACCAGGTCCTGGCTCGCTCGCTGGCTTAACAATTGGTATATCAGTTCCCTTGCCTGGTCGATCGTTGCGCTGGGCTGGTTTGTACTCTTTCTCCTCGACTATCACGTGTCTCATATTATTACTGGCGTCGCCTCGCTGGTTGTCGCAATCATGTTCTTCCTGCTGGCGCGCCAGCGCACACAGGCAGGCCGCTAGCTACCACCCTTTATGCTATACAGTCCTGTGCCGATATGATATACTACACGCATATAGAAACATCACGACCTGGAGTTTTTCATCGTGCACGCATATACGCAGCAGCGCCAACAAATTCATTCTTGCGCCTGTCGCTGCGTTCACGGAGGCCGCCCTTCATTCTGTAGCTCAGCCCTCCGTGGACGTAATGACGTGCTGCCTCTCTGTGTAATGCATTGACCAGCAAGAACACTCTCTAGAGCCTTTCTCTCCGCACGTCCCCGCCTGAGCTACTCCTCTCACTTCCCGTTTTCGCAATCTTTTATGCGCATTTGCATATGCTCGCCAGCAATAGTAATCTGCTATAGGACCCGCTAGCAGAGAGACAAAGCGTCTGGCAAACTATATACCGCCCATACACGCAAGAGGAGGACCATAAAGCTCATGTCGACCATTACTGACAAACCAGTGTATATATACAACACGCTGACCCGTAAACGTGAACTCTTTCAGCCACTCAACCCACCCCGCGTGGGCATCTACTCGTGCGGCCCTACCGTCTATAAAGATATCCACGTTGGAAACTTCCGCACCTTTATGATGACCGACTGGCTGCGCCGCATGCTTGAATACAATGGCTACGATGTCTACCTGGTGCGCAACATCACCGATGTAGGGCATCTACAAAACGATGATGTAGAGAGCGGTGAGGATAAGCTTGAGTACGAGGCACGCACCACTGGACGCTCGGCCTATGATATCGCTCAGCACTACACCGCGCAATATATGCGTGATGCCGCTGAACTCAATATCCTGCCACCTCACCTCAGTCCCAAAGCGACCGACCACATCGACGAAATGCTGGCGATGACGCAGGCACTGGTTGAGAAGGGCCTGGCCTATATCGCGGATGGTAATGTCTACTACGATGTGGCGCAGTTTCCCGAGTACGGCAAGCTCTCCGGCAACACAGTGGAGAACCTGCGCGCCGGCGGCCATGGTCGCGAACAGATGGAGGTTGCAGAGGATAAACGCTCTCCCGAGGATTTCGCCCTCTGGAAGAAGGGTGACGAAGGTCGCCAGATGAACTGGGATAGCCCCTGGGGTTCTGGTTTCCCCGGCTGGCACATCGAGTGCTCCGCTATGGCGACCAGGTACCTGGGCGAGCAGTTCGATATCCATACGGGCGGACTCGATCTAATGTTCCCCCACCACGAGGACGAGATCGCGCAGAGCCAGGGTACCTTCGGCAAAGAGCCGGTCAAATACTGGGTTCATGGTGAGTTTCTCATCATTGGCAACCGCAAGATGAAGACCAGCAACGAGAATGGCGATGATGGCATCAAGATGTCACGCTCCAAGGGCAATGTCTTGCTTGTCAGCACACTCAAAGAGGAGGGCATTGATCCCATGGCCTTCCGCTACCTCATGCTGACCGCCCACTATCGCTCCAAGATTAACTATACTGATGACTCGATTCAGGCCGCGCAGAACGCGCTGAACAACCTGCGCGATGACCTGGCCGAACTGCCCATCACTGAGCAAACGGCGAACTGGTCAGAGGAGGCCCAGCGCCTTCGCGATGCCTTCCGCGAGGCGATCAACAACGATCTCGATCTGCCGACCGCCCTGGTGCTGACGCGTGAGACCGTGCGCAACGCAAAGATAGAGCCAGCCGAACGCCGCCATCTCGTGCTCGATTTTGATCGTGTGCTTGGCCTGAGGCTTGATACTGTCGAGCCCAAGAAACCACTCGAGATCAGCGACGAGGTCAAGGAGATCGTACGCCAGCGCGACGAAGCACGGGCCTCCAAGAACTGGAAGCGCTCCGACCAGCTCCGCGATGAGTTAAAGGCCCTGGGCTTCGAGGTCCGCGATACCCCCAGGGGTACCGAACTGGCCTAGGGAGCGACGCGTACTTTAGTAGCGTTGGGCCACCAAGACAGGCAAGCACCCTATGAGGTAGAATAGCAGTAAGGGCACACATATGTACCCTGCTGCTATTTTTATGCATCATACAAAATTTGTGCAGGCGCTACACATAAGCTTTTCGCAGGTTTATGTGTAGCGCCTACCTACCTGCTAAACACACAAGGAGGGCACGACATGGCACCCTGGTGGCGTAAACCCCTACAGACCGCTGGTGATCTCTCTGGCTTTGCCGCTGGCACCTTCAGGCTCCTCTCACGACGCTCTCTTCCGCAGAAGCAAGGCACCCTGCACCTCTCAGAACTGCATGAGCCGGTTGAGATCATTACCGATCACTACGGTGTTCCTCATATCTATGCTCAGAATGAGGATGACCTGTATTTCGCTCAGGGCTATATCCATGCCCAGGAGCGGCTCTGGCAGTTGGAACTAAATCGACGCATCGGCTCGGGACGCCTGGCTGAGGTCTTTGGTCCCATCGCGCTTGAAGCCGACCGCTTTAGCCGTCGGCTAGGTATGCACCGCTCCGCAATCGAGTCTGTACAGCAACTCACCCCCCATATGAAGCGCATACTCGATGCCTATACACTAGGCATCAATACCTTTATGCAAAATAATCAGCATCGCCTGCCTGTCGAGTTTTCGATCCTGCGCTTCAAGCCCACCCCCTGGACCCACGCCGACTCACTCCAATGGGGGAAAATGATTGGTTGGAACCTCAGCGGCAACTGGGAAACCGAGCTTACCCGTGCGCGCCTGATCGCGAAAATCGGCGTCGAGCGTGCGGCCAAGCTCGAAGCAGGCTATGATCCCTCGCACCCACTCATCATTCCACCTGGCGTGGCATACCAGGGCATCAATGCGGGACTCCTCGATCAGTATGAGCGCCTGAAGGAACTGGCAGGCTTCGGTATGCTGGGTGGTAGCAATAACTGGGTCGTAGATGGCACCATGACAACAACTGGCTTGCCCATCCTCTGTAACGATCCACACCTGGGGCAGGCCGCGCCCTCCATCTGGTTTGAATGCCATCTCAACGCCGGTGATATCGATGTGGTGGGCGCCACCTTCCCCGGTGCGCCCGGAGTGGTCATCGGGCATAACCGCGATATTGCCTGGGGCGTCACCAATGCCGTCTCTGACGTGCAGGACCTCTATGTCGAAAAGTTTAATCCCGATAACCCGCACCAGTATGAATACCAGGGTAAATGGGAAGAGGCAAAAATCTATCGCGAGGTTATCAATGTCAAGGGAGCGGACCCCGTGGTCGAAGATGTCCGCGTGACCCGTCACGGCCCCATCATTACCCACCTTCCAGCCCTCGACTCAGGCAAAAGTGAGGCAAACGAGCTTCCCATCGCCATTCGCTGGACGGGCCTTGAGCAATGCAATATCGCCTGGTCAGTCCAAAAGATAAATCGCGCCAGCAACTGGGATGAGTTTCGTGATGCTCTGCGCGATTGGGATGTACCACCGCAAAACTTTGTCTACGCCGACCGCCAGGGTAACATCGGCTATATCATGGCTGGCGCGATCCCTATTCGTCCTGGAGACCAGCAGGCGCTCTTGCCTTCACCGGGATGGACCGGCGAATATGAGTGGCAGGGCTACATTCCCTTCGAGGAGCTTCCGCAAACCTTTAATCCCGACCAGCACTTTATCGCCACAGCCAACAATCGCGTCATCGACGACAACTACCCTTACTACATCAGCAATGAGTGGTTGAATGGCTATCGTGCTCAGCGTATTCGTGACCTGCTCACCAGCGGCGGCAAGCTCTCGCCCAGCGACATGGCACGCATCCAGGCCGATCGGTACTCTATTCCTGCGGAAGAGATTGTACCCTACATCTTACAGATCGAGCCACGGACACCTCATGAGCGCGCCGCACAGGACATTCTACACACCTGGAACCATGTCCTCTCTCCCGACAGCATCGGAGCGGCCATCTACACCACCTTCCTGCGCAAAATTGCGCGCATCGTGCTTGATGCGCTTATTGGAGACGACCAGGAGTTACTCAACAGCTACCTGGGCGTAGGCGCGACCATCCTCGCGACCATGAACGGCTACGCCAGCCGCGAGCGCCCCCTGCTCATCCGCCTGCTCAAGGAGCATAACGACGATTGGTTCACCGACAGCGTGATGCGCAATGGTCCTCGCACCTGGGAGGCAGCCCTACGCGCCGCCTTTGAGGCCACGCTTGGCGAACTACGGGATCGCCGTGGCGAAAACATCCTCAACTGGCAATATGGCTCCGTCCATCGCATGACCTATAACCATCCCCTTGGTAGCGTCAAGGCGCTGGAGAAAACCTTTAATCGTGGCCCCTTTGCCGTTGGTGGCGACATAGACACAGTTAATATGGGCGCCGTCTCGCCCCAAAATCCCGATACGGTCATTACCGTACCATCCTATCGCCAGATTCTGGACCTGTCCGATCTCACCCACTCGCTCTCAGGACATGCTCCGGGTCAATCGGGCCATCCCAACAGTCCCCATTATGACGACTTCATCCAGATGTGGCTTGATGTGCGCCACCATCCCATGCTCTTCGAGCGCAAACACATCGAAACCCTGGCCGAAGGCACACTCAGCCTCCACCCACCCCACCAATAACGCTTAGAGGTGGGTAGACCGACGCTGCTAAAGCACACGTCTACATATGACGGGCATATGTAGACGTGTGCTTTAGCAGCGTCGGTCAGGCCTGCATATCCCTCCCTCATCGCGCAAAATATAGAAAAATATAGAAAAAACTTTACATAGTTCTGAACTTTTCTTGAGAAATGCCCTGTATAGTATAGCTATGTCTTGCCAGAGTGAGTCACAGGCTTTGACAGGTCATTTCTACCAGGATCCAAGGCTTGCTTATACCCCCAAACCAAGCAAGCCTTTCCTTTTTTTATGCCCCCTTTGCCTTCCCCAGCCTCCAACTGCTACAATGCCAAGGCTACACCACAAAAATAAGCAAGATTACCAAAAAGAGAAATTAATTATGCTTTCTGAACTTTCTCAAATAGTATTTGAGAATGATGGCAGTTTACGCGATATTTTTGTGCTCAATACCAGTGAGCAAGACTGGCAAATCATGCTCAACTTCCTACGACAAAGCTCATATCCATTCGAGTTCACCATCGACGGAACTCCCCAGGAGCTTCCTGACTCAGTAAAAACCATTTTTGATCTCCGACAGGAACACAGCACCCAACTCTGTATAGATAGGCAAGAGCTTGTAATAAACAGCTTCTTCTTTACCGAAGAAGAGATTGATTTCGATATCCATCCCCGTGATATTAACACTGGTGACAAAGTCGAGCGCTTGCTGGAGTTTATGCGCACGATAAGTAAACTACTTAACAAAGAAATTATCCTGACGCCGCAGATGTCTGAAACAAATCCCTGGTATCGATTCAATCCAGTGACGGAAAATGAGATATGGTATCTTTGTGAAGTCATATAAGCATAAAGTGAGAAGAAAGCAACTATAAAATAGTGGCCTTCTCAAAGCGCCAGATTATAAGATTTTTTTGGTTTGCATATACAAATATACTACTTTTAGGCTTTTTGTATACTTTTTTACCAACTAGTAAGCTATAATCTCTTGTGCAAGCAAAGCTAAAAGGGAGTAGGTACTTTAGCCTAAGATTAGCACACATAAACAAGGTTATATCGCGTCTCCTCAGGCAGAATCCGACGAATTTCTCCTTCTTGGGCTTTCCCTCTTGACAAATACAATTGCAAACAGCTATACTCCTTATAACAAATAGTTATTATTGCTTGTGTATATAAAAATGAAACTAGCTGAAAAAATCAAACACTTGCGCGCCGTCGAAGGCGAGTTGCGCGGTTATAATCGCCCTATGACGCAGATGGAAGTCGTTAAAGCTATGCAGGAAGAGCTTGACGCGAGCATCAGCCAGGCCTATTTCTCCCAACTAGAGAGCGGTAAGCGCCTGCACCTGACTGCATCGAGTCGCGACCTGCTCTCGCGCTTTTTCAATGTCCATCCCGGTTACCTTGTCGATGATCCGCCCGACTTCAGCACCGACCTGTTGACCTCGCTTGACACCGGAAATGATCGCTTGAGCACCTGGCTAGATGCCAGCGCTGCGGAGTGGCGCTCTGAGCCTGAGCTATCGGGCTTCTTGCAGTTTCTTGCCAGCACATCCGATCCCCGGCGCTACCTGGCGCTCTTTCAACGCCTGGCTACGCTTTCACTTGAGGAACTCGGGGCCGTCGCCGAAGCCTTAACGAGCGACGCGGAGCCTGTTGCAGAGAACGATCAAATCGCCGCCTATTTTGAAGAATTTGGGAACGAAGAAGTATTATAACCATTGTATCTTTCCGGCGAACTTACGTCTTAGTTAATAGATGTCCAGCGTAACGCGTCTACAAGGCATGCGCCATCGTCGCACCCGAAGCGGATTCAGGTTGGAGATAGAACGTGCTCATATGGTAGCCGCGAGAAAGGAAAAGGTCTTATTCATCGTGCATATGCGTCAAACCGGACTACAGGATGTTCAGGTGCATGGACTGCCCCTGGCCCGTAATCCTCTCTTGCAGCGCCATCCGGTTCTGGTCCCTTCGGTCCTGCTGTTGGGTGCGCTCCTAGTTGGCGCAATCGCGCTTTATTCGGACAAGCTCTTTCCCTGGCTGACATTGCTGGGTATTACACCATTTCCCTTTTATCTTTCTATCGCGCTTGCGAGCGGCCTTGCTGGCATGGTCGCTACAGCTATTAGCCTGGTCGAAGCTTTCGACCGGGGGCCAGCAGGAACGAACCGGAAATGTGGTCTACCTGGAGATAAAGGAGCCGTGCTATGCTAGCAACTGATCCGCTCTCACTTGTCTTTCTTTTCTGTTTTCTCTTTGGGCTTCTCTTCCTGCTCGCTGTAGCCTTCCTTGGCCACTTTGGACACGGACACGCGGCAGTTGGGCACGATGCGGGAGTGGGACATGGCGTAGGACATGGCCTGGTACATGGCTTCCAGACCCATGTGAGCGATCCCTTTCATGCCGCCCATGCCCCAGCCATCCATAACCATGGAGGAACACACGCGGCGAATGGTCAACACACAGGGACTCAGAGCAGCGAGGCTGGTCATCACTTTTCGCTTCTCTCCCTCTTCAATCCAACCGCGATTGTGCTCTTTCTGCTCTGGTTTGGCTTCTTTGGCTACATGTTTCATAATGTCACCAATCTAGCGCTTCCATTCACTATCATTGGGGCTGTCGTTGGCGGCTTCATTGTAGCAGCTCTTATTATTAGCCTGCTTGATCGCTTAATTGGGCAAAGTGAAGCTTCGACTGTACAGGATATCTCGGAGCGAACGGGGTTGGTAGGAAAGGTCAACAAGACTATTCCTACCAATAATCTCGGCGAGATCATCTATGTTTCGCCTGGGGGGCATCGCAAGAGCATACCTGCCCGTACCCTGGATGGCAGACGTCTGGAGCGTGGGCAAGAGATTGTTGTACTCAACTACCAGCGTGGAATTGCCGAGGTTGACACCTGGGAGCACTTCATTGAGCAAGAGGGCGATAAGCTCGATACAGGTGAAGTAGATGAGTTACAGGCTCTTCTCAACGATTTAGAAACACAAGATACTTATGTTATGCGTCAAAATATGCAAA
Source organism: Ktedonobacter robiniae (assembly GCF_016587375.1). Taxonomy (GTDB): domain Bacteria; phylum Chloroflexota; class Ktedonobacteria; order Ktedonobacterales; family Ktedonobacteraceae; genus Ktedonobacter; species Ktedonobacter robiniae. The sequence continues at coordinate 3,707,106 of NZ_BNJG01000001.1, read as the reverse complement.
AGGAGTAAGGACTAATGGACCTCACACTTACTGTTGCCATTGGGGCTGTTGTCCTCGTTGTAGTAATTCTAATTCTTTTACGAGTTATTGGCGGCCTCATGCGCAAGGTTGGCCCTAACCAGGCCCTGATCGTCTATGGCACCAACGGAACCGATGTCATCACTGGGGGAGCCAAGTTAGTCGTGCCGCTCTTCCAGCGCGCGCAAGAGTTCTCGCTGGAGTTGATGTCCTTCGACGTGGCTCCTTCGCAGGCACTCTATACCACTCAGGGCGTGGCCGTCAATGTCGAAGCCGTGACTCAGATCAAGGTACGCTCGGACGAACAGAGCATTAAGACCGCCGCTGAGCAGTTCCTCAGCAAGACCCGCGATGATCGCGAGAACCTGATCCGCCTGGTAATGGAGGGTCACTTGCGCGGTATCGTTGGCCAGTTGACGGTTGAGGACCTGGTAAAGGATCCAGAGAGCGTCGGCGGTAAGATGCTGCGCACTGTCAGCCCCGATATGGATAAGATGGGCCTCGAGGTCATCTCGTTCACGATTAAAGATGTACGCGACGAGAACGACTACATCACCAATATGGGTCGCCCGCAAATCGCGCGGATCCGTAAAGAGGCCGATATCGCTGCTGCCCTGGCTCAGCGCGATACACAGATCCAGCAGGCCAGCGCCTCACGCGAGGCAGCCGTTGCCCGTGCCCAGGCCGACCAGGAGCGAGTGAAGGCCGAGGCCGAGTCCCTCGCCCTCCAGGCTGAGTCACAGCGTAACCTGTCGATGAAAAAGGCTTCCTTCGAGGCCGAGGTCAAACGCCAGCAGGCTGCGGCAGACAAATCCTATGATGTCCAATCCAACATGACGCAGCAGCAGGTCGTCGCCGAGGCCGTCAAGGTTACCGAGGTTGAGAAACAGGCCCAGATCAAAGTGCAGCAGGCTGAAATTCAACGCCGCGAACTCGAGCTGCAAGCAACGATTCAGAAAGCTGCTGAGGCCGAGCGCCGCCGCGTTGAGACGGTTGCCGAAGCCGACCGTCTGCGCCAGATTCTCGAGGCTCAAGGTCAGGCTGAGGCCGCACGCGCCAAAGGCCAGGCTGAGGCCGACGCCTCACGCGCTCGTGGTCTCGCCGAGGCCGAGATTACTCGCGCCAAAGGTCTCGCCGAAGCCGAGGTCATTCGTGCCAAGGGTGAAGCGGAAGCCGACGCCATGAAGGTCAAGGCCGCAGCCTTCCACGAGTACAACCAGGCAGCTGTACTCGACAAACTGCTCTCCAACATGCCGGAAGTAGTACGTGCCATCGCCGAGCCTCTGAGCAAGGTCGACAAGGTCACGATCGTCTCGACCGGTTCCAATGGCAGTTCAGATGGTGTAGGAGCCAGCCGCCTGACCGGGGATATCGTCAATATGGCGGCCCAGGTACCCGCGCTCTTCGAACTGCTAAGCGGTACCCGCATCGGTGATCTCATGAGCCGCGTTCCTGGCCTCTCGGACCAGAACGGCAGTGCTCCCAATGGAGCCAAGGTCAACGGGACAGTTGAGGTTACCAGCGGCGATAGCTCGAAAGAGTCATAGTCACCTGGATTACGGCGGGCAAAGGACAGGCGAGGATAATCTCACGCCCTTTCCCGCCTCTCCCTTCCCAAAGGTCATCCTTTCGAAGCGCCCATTTCGTCTGTTTCGTATGAAATATAAAGCCGTGGTCGCACGACGCTGCTCAAGCACGCGTCTACATATGACACGCATTATATGTAGACGCGTGCTTGAGCAGCGTCGGTCGGATTGGCACTGCACGCTGTCTATATCACAATATCGGGAGAGAAGCTTATGAATCTGCTGGAGCGAGTGCTCACCCTGCTACGGGCAAATCTCAATGTGGTTGTGGAGAACGCTGACGATCCCGAGAAAGCGCTCAAACAACTTCATCTCGATATGCGCAATCAACTTGTGCAAGTTAAGACGCAGGTTGCGACCGCCATCGCAGAGGGGATAAAGCTACAAAAACGCCAACAAGAATGTGAGGCCACAGCAGAAAGCTGGCTCCATAAGGCAGAACAAGCGGTACAGCAGCATAATGACGAGGCAGCGCGCGACGCACTTGTGCATTATAACGACCTTACACGCCAGGCAGAACATTTCCTTAACCTGAAACAAAACCAGGATCGCCTCGTCTCGATGCTCCGCTCGGCCCTGCGCCAGCTTGAAGGAAAAATAACTGAGGTCCAGACCACGCTCGAGACACTGGAGACGCGTAAACGCAACGCCCTTATTCAACAACGCGTCCTTGAGGCTCTCAATAAACAGCGCGAGTCAGCGGTAGATGGTGCTCCCAGCCCGACATCTCCCAGCGATGAAGAGATACGCGTTCGTGCGCAGGTTCAACGCCAGCAACAGGCGGCCAATCCTCAGCCGAAGACAACGTCAAACCTTGAGCTACAACTACAGCAGTTAAGAAAACGCGCATCCAAGCCTGCGACGCTCTCAGAGACACCAATTGAAGGCAACAGCACACCGTCTACCAGGCGCACAACGGATCAATTAACCCCCAATGCGCCTACGCCTCCTCATCTCCCCAATTCAGGAGAGCTGAATCTAGACCAACTCAAAAAGCTCCTCAATACCGAACAGGGCTGAGGAGTCAGGTTCATCCGATCACGCCAGGGGTAGCTTGTTACCAGTTCCAGGCCAGAGAGGCAATCGATAACAAGATAATGATAGCGATTCCGATACCAATTCCTACCATAAAGGAGAAGCGATTATTCTCCTTCTCTTCCTGGGATTTCTCTGGTGTCTGCTCTATGCTCTTGCTTCCGCTCATATTTTTAGCTCCTGCTAGATAACATCATGCGCCAATTGTTTCTGCCGCCTGCGGCGGCAAGAGGGAAAAGAATTTGGGGACACCCCAAACCCCGCCAGGGGCTCCGCCCCTGTACCCCGTTCCTACAATGCTGTAGCCAGAGGAGGGACACCACCACACCACCTATAATGCTGCATTTACTGCGCCCTCGATATTTGCAACAATACTCAGGCTCTCTGCGGGGTTTGCCTCATGAGTAGTAATGACTACTAAAAAGGCTGATCGTCTGCTACCCACTATGCGCGCCATTATATATCGTCCAGCATTGCGTAGCAACACATCCTCGCATGCCCCCCAGCCACCTAGCTCTGCTCCCTGCTGGGCACTCTTCATCATCGCACTCAGCGGAGCACATAGGGGTGTGACATCGCTATCATCAACGGAGATCTGTGCCAGTGGGGATCCCTCCATGCTTACCACGGCTGCCGCGACAAAACCCTTGACTGAGTAGCCCAACGTCTGAAGAGCCGTGCTGAGGGCAGGATAGTTAAAGGCATCGCGATTCTGGCTCTGGTCAGCCTGGGCGCTTTCCACGCCGGGCATGGAATTATTGATGGGCAACGGGCCACTTGTATTACGCGCCTGGAAGGATTGCAAATGATTATTGGTGATTGCGGGCCGGCGCATCGTCTCTCCCCCCACCTCATTGACGGATTCAGGCCTGATCGCTGGTTGCATACCACTCCCCTGTTGTAGGGGATACAGTCCGCTAGATCCATAGACTGGGCCCGAACTCCCAGCCTGGTATGGGTCACTCCACTCACCGCCCTGAGCCGGTGAACTTGCCTGTCCTGGCTCCGTCATACCTGGCCGAATAACCGGTAAATTTGAAGCGGTGGGCTGATCCGTTAACCATGATGGCAGGGGCTGCTGCGCCAAGATATCCTGGGGCACCTGCATCGATGGTTGAGGGGCAAAAAGTTGAGCCTGCCCATGATTGCCCGCTTCAGCTTGCGCGGCTGGCTGCAAGCCATTCGTGTTTACTGCCTGTCCCTTGCTCCACTCGCGCATCATAGCTTCATCCAGGCGCGGCAGTTCGCCTGTGCGCTCCCACCACTCCTTCTGTGCCTCATCACTCATCCCAACACCACCCTCATCCTGCTGTGTAATTGCGGGTCCAAAAATTACATCACGTAGTCCACTCTCAGGCACTGGTTGACCCAGTGGCTGCGCGGGGAAACTCCCGCTCCCAGCGTTTAGCCCCTGTGAGAGAGCGGAGTGAATGCCACTCGCTGGCGTCTGATTCATCTGCCCCAGCGGCGTAGAGATTCCAAAATCCTGATCTGTCTCAGGCATAAATGGCATATTCCCTGCAACTGGCATCGACCCGGAAAGCGAGCCAGGCGTGGGCCATATGTCGGATATGCTGCCGGAGGTTTCAGGAATGGAGAACTGCCCAGGCATCGCACCAGCGATATTGGGCGCGGGAAGTTGTCCCGATGGCAGTGGCATACTACCCATGACTGGGACCTGGCCCGAGAGATCATACATACCATTGGTGGCAGGGAAAGCGCCCGAGGGCTGTACTGGTATCTGTCCTGAGGCTCCCTCTGTCGTAGCCACCATGCCAAAGGGAGTATCATCAATATCATCAAAGGAGAGAGCATTGAGCGCTGGCTGAGCGCCCGTCGGCTGGGGCATCTCCCCCTGTCCATACTTGGTACGATACTGAAGGGCCTGCATGATCAAACGTGATAACGGCTGCTTTACATTAGGAATCACCTGCCCATTCCAGGGCTGATGAATCACTGTACCATTCTTATGAGCAGCGAGCGCAAAAAACGCCTCCTCGCCACGCAAGAAACCGTACTCCGCCCATACAAGCTCACCATTCTGAAAACGCAGGAGTCCCCGCTCCTCCAAGCCCGTATTCACCAGCAGCGCGATATTCTTGCGGCTCATCGTAATGATTTGAATCACATCCAGCAGATCAAAGGAATCCAGGTCAACGGTAAAACCAGTATCATCCTGCATACGCCGCAGCTCTTCTCGCAGCAAGCGCACATCTAGCGGCTTCTCCAGGTAGCCCACAGCACCATTCTCTAATGCCTGTGTACGCATCTTCTCCGCTTTTATGCCGCCCAATAATACTGTACGCGTATTGGGATGATATGCCCTCAACCATTGCAGCAATTCAAATCCCTCTATGCCAGGTGCGTCGAGATCGCATATCACCACGTCATACTCATCGGCCCATAACGCACGTACGGCGTCACCACCATTGGTGACGCCCCAGACGCCATAGCCGTCGTTGCGCAAGGCATTTACGAGCTGCTGGCCAATATGCTCATCATCTTCAATCACAAATATGCGCGATATACTTGACATTATTCTACCACCTACAACAGACCTGCCCTGTTCTGCCCTCTCATTGGACGCTTTTTTCTGCTTTCAGACGTGTTTAACCGCAGCCTGGCAACTGTGGCTTATAAAAGGCTGCCGGCTGCGTTACAAAACAGGTGTTTATTTTTCCTTCAGCAAATTGCAATACGCAAGTTTTCAATACGCGTATGATATCTCTCGCAAGGCTCTTGGCCCTTGCGCTACTGCTTAAATGCGATATTCTTCTCTAAAAGGCTATCTCTGTGAGTGTATCACGATGCACTATGGATGGCAATAATTTCGCGAATTGGGCGCGGGAAGTCCCATTCGCGCTCACGGTTTGATGCGCCTTTTCCAGCGTGTTATACTCCCCTACAGGAGAGCGTTTTTCATAGTAAACCCTCCTCTTGAATAATTTCGTTTATTTTTTGGAGATGCTCTTATGACTGGTCAGGAAATCAATCGTGACGCGTGGAAACAGGCTGCAAGCGAGGCGGCGGCTCAGTTAGTTGAGGATGGCATGTTAGTAGGTCTGGGTACCGGTTCAACGGCAGCCTTCTTCATTCAGGCGCTTGCCAGGCGTATGCAACAGGGATTACACATCGCGGGTACCATTTCCTCCTCGCTCGCGTCGCAGGAACTGGCACAAAGCCTCCATATTCCTATCACCGATTTCGCCACTCATCCCTCACTGGATATTTATATAGATGGGGCAGATGAAATCGACTCCCAGCTTAACCTCGTCAAAGGCGGGGGAGGGGCGCTTCTGCGCGAGAAGATCGTGGCTTCCGCATCACGGCGCTTTGTTGTCATCGCCGATCAGCTTAAGCTCGTGCAACGCCTGGGACAAAGCTTCGCCCTGCCCATTGAAGCCATTCCCTTCGCCGCCCCCCTGGTCTCACGCAAGTTGACCGACCTTGGGGCAACGATCAAGCTTCGCGGTGGTAGCACCACGCCTTTTATTACCGATAATCATAACGTTATTCTCGACTGCACCTTCGCGGATGGCATTCTTGATCCCGCAGCCCTGGACGAGCAGTTACACCATGTTGTCGGCATCGTCGAGACAGGCCTCTTTCTCGGCATGGCCCAACAGGCCCTCATTGGTGGGCCTCACGGAGTCCAGGTCCTCCCCTAACATCTTCTATGAATATTCTTGACAGTCATAGGAATTGCCGGGTATATTTCAACAATAGATCCATATCCACAAATGCATCCGGCTTCTCTAGCTATTTTTGCCTTGATCTACGTTTAGCTCGCGTGCGAGCAGAGAAACATAGATCCAACACGAAGGAGTGTTCGCTTGAGCAAAGTTGAACAGAAGACACAAAGCATGGATCCAACGCATCCATGGAAGCTGACGACCGAGCGAATCGTCATTGCTGCGATGCTTGCTGGCCTTACGGTATGTATCACCCTCATCCCTGGCATCGGCTTTATCCCGGTTCCCAATGTCTCTGGTAACGCGACAACAGGTCATATTCCTACTATTATTGGCGGCATCGTCGGTGGCCCTATCGTCGGCCTGCTTACAGGCTTTATTTTTGGTCTGATGAGCCTCCTACATGCCTCTAGCCCGCTCTTTAAGGACCCGACTGTTGCGATCCTACCCCGTATCTTTATCGGCCTGACCGCCTGGGCAACCTTCGCCGCGCTCAAACGCTTCAGCTTCGATGTGGCGGCTATCAGCGCGGGCGTCATCGGCTCGCTGACGAATTCGGTCCTGGTAATCTCCATGGGCATGATCAGGGGCTATATCCCGGCCAATGGCGTCATCCTGGCAAGCTTCCTGCCCCAGGTTATCGCCGAGGCGATTATCTCAGCCATCTTCGCCGAAGCGGTGGCACGCAGCTATGCTATCGTTCAGCAGCGCCTCGTGCATGCTCCGGAGACCAAGGCTCGTGAGGAACTTCCCTATTAGCGCCGGGGAGATATGCGGCGCGTAAGGACACCGGGGCTATTGCGCCTCCACTCCCTACTTACAGATAAACCAGATAAACGCTATGCTTGAAGTTCAAAACGTTACCTTTCACTACAATACGCAGGAGGCCTCAACCCCTCCTGCGTTGCGCAATATTAACTTGCGCATCCAGCCAGGCGAGACTGTGGCGATCATCGGTCACAATGGCTCAGGCAAGAGCACGCTCACACGCCTGCTCGCCGCGATTCTCCATCCAACCCAGGGCGAGGTACGCGTTGATGATATCTCCACAACCGCGCGTGGTGAGGATCTATGGACCATTCGCCAGCGCGTCGGCGTTATTTTCCAGAATCCCGATGATCAGCTCGTCGCCAATACCGTCATCGACGATATCGCCTTTGGACCCGAGAATCTAGGTCTCCCTCGCCACGAGATTGAGGAGCGAGTGCAGGAGGCGCTCTCCAGCCTGGAGCTTGGCGCCTCAGCGCAGCTTCCCATTAGCGACCTCTCTGTAGGGCAGAAACAGCAGGTCGCCATTGCTGGCGTACTGGCAATGCGCCCACGCTACCTCTTGCTCGATGAACCTACCACGATGCTGCCAGGTCACCTGGTACGCTCGCTCCTCGCCACGGAGCAACGCCTGGCACGCGAACGGGGCATGGCCGTCATCCATATCACGCATTTTATGCACGAGGTTACAGCCTTCCAGCGTGTCCTCGTCATGCATCAGGGAGAGATTCTGCTGGATGGCTCGCCCAGCGAGATCTTCTCACATGCTGATCAGCTAGAAACCCTTGGGTTGGATGTTCCCATGGTCACGCGGCTAGGAGAGCGCCTGCGCGCCCGTGGCTGGCAACATCTCTCTGACGTCATTCTCACTCCCGAACAACTAAAGGCGGATCTATGCTCTTCGAACTCTTCGAATTAAAAGATGTGCGTCATACCTACCTGCGCGATACGCCCTTTGCGACGGAAGCCCTGCGTGGTCTATCGCTCACTATTCCAGAACACCAGATTACCGCCCTGGTGGGACCAACCCGCTCCGGCAAATCAACTGTGGTCGATATCCTGGCTGGACTGATTAAAGCCGCGCCAGGGACGCTCTTCTTTCGGGGGGAAGATGTGATGGCCCCATCCTTTGATCGCGAACGCTTGCGCACCTCAGTTGGCGTCGTTTTTCAGTCTCCCGAGTCACAAATCTTTGAGGAGACGGTGGGTAAGGATGTCTCTTTCGGCCCATTACGGAAGAGAGCCTCTTTCGCCGAGTCGCGGCGGCTGGTGCAAACGGCGTTAGAGGATGTTGGGCTACTCTATGAAGACTTTCGCACACGCTATACCTACGCCCTAAGTGGAGGCGAGAAACGGCGTGTCGCCATCGCCGGTGTTCTGGCTCTCCAGCCCGCTGTGATTATCTTCGATGAACCGACAGCGGGACTCGATCCGCGTGGACGGCGAGAATTGCTGGCCCTCATTGAACACTTGAAACAGACCCAGCAGATGACGATTATCTATGCCTCTAGTAGCCTGGAAGAGGTCGTGGGCCTCGCAGACACCATTCATGTGTTGGACCGGGGACAACTCGCCTTTTCAGGCGCACCACGCGAGATCCTCGCGCGCGCTAATGAGCTTGTGAAGCTTGGAATAGAGTTACCGGAGGCGGTCCGCATTGCCCTGGTCTTGCGCGAGCACTATCCCGAATTCTCAACCACCGTTCTTACGCTCGACGAACTGGAAGAGGCCATAGTACAGCACGAGGAGCTTAGAATACGAAGTGGAGGGCAACGACCATGATTGAAATTTCGCGTACGATCACCTTTGGTCAATTCATCAATAACCACTCGCCTCTGACGCGTATGGACCCGCGTGGCAAGCTCCTATGCCTCATCCTGCTTATTATTGTTACCTCGCTCATCAAGAGCTTTATAGCCTTCGCGGGCCTCTTGCTCTTCTGCATTCTGATACAGATTCTCTCGCGCATCTCTACACGTTATGTGCTGCGCGGATTCCGCCCCTTCCTGGGCTTTCTGGCCTTTATTTTCGTGCTTCAGGTGCTCTTCTACACGGGCCAGCAAGAGACAATGTACTGGCATTGGGGGATGCTGAGCATCTCGCTTGAAGGCCTACATACAAGCGTCCTGGTGATTCTGCGCGTGCTTTTTCTCTACTATCTCTTCTCGATGTTGCTCTTCACCACATCGCTCGTCGACCTGACCGATGGTATGGAGGCGCTTCTCTCTCCACTCCAGCGCATAGGTATTCCCACCAATACGCTCGTGATGGTCTTTATCATCGCGCTCAAATTTGTGCCCATTTTCACCGGCGAAATAGAGCGCCTGATTAAAGCCCAGGCCGCGCGTGGTGTGCGTTTTGACCAGGGCAATTTTCTGCAACGGGCGCGCAAAATCGCCCCCCTGCTCGTCCCCCTCTTCCTCAGCGGCTTCAAACGAGCCGAAGCGCTCAGCACCGCCATGGAGGCACGCTGCTACGGTTTTCATCGTGGCTGGAGGAGGAGCCGACGCCGTCAGCTAACCTGGGCACGCTTCGACCTACTTACTTCCCTCATAACACTGCTCAGTTGTGCCCTCATCTTCCTGGCCTCACAAACTCTCCCCTAAAATAAGAAAAAGTTGCTATGGATGGGCAGACTTCGCCTGCCCATCCATAGCAACTTTTTCTTATTTTATCCCTGAGCGCTGCAGGCGCGAAGCAAGAAGGAATATGATATGCTGTAGCCAGCACTTCAAAAATATGCAAATAAAGAGAAAAGAGGATATAGAAGCCTGCATGGCCAGCCGCATTTATCCCAACCTCCCCACCACACGCCTGCTCATTGTTCGTCATGGACAGACAAGCGCCAGTCGCGATGATGTTTGTTGTGGGACCACCGAACTCCCCCTGACCGATACAGGTCTGCTCCAGGCTAGAGCGCTGGCCGAGAGCCTGCGAGATGAAGCCATTGACGCTATCTATTGTAGCCCCCAGCAGCGCGCACAGCAGACTGCCATTCCCAGCGCCAACTTGCTCAACCTGCCAATCCAGACACGGCTCGCCCTGCGCGAGATGGATTTTGGACGCTGGGAAAATCTCCCACGTGAACAGCTGAAACAGCACTATCCGGCGGAACTTGCGGCCTGGGATCGAGGCTCCTGGATGGTCAATCCGCCTGGCGGCGAGACACAGCAGGCCGTCCTGGCCCGTACCGTCCCCTGCTTGACCGAACTCGTGCTGAAACATAGCGGGCAAACGCTACTTCTGGTATCGCATAAAACGGCCATTCGCCTGCTTGTAGGCCATCTCCTGGAGATGTCCCTCTCGGCCAGTCGCCGCCTCAGCGTCAATAACGCCAGCGTGACTGAACTCCATATCACGGGCGACTCCGTCCACCTGGCGCGCTATAACGAAACCAGCCATCTCCGCCAGATCAATAGCTGAGGTAAATAAAGGGAGGTGTAGGAGGGTCTCCCTCCTACACCTCCCTTTATTTACCTCAGAATACGCCCTCGCTCTAGAGACTGATCCTTCCAGAGATCAAGATAGCGAGCAGAATCCCCAGGGTCAGCACAACCCCAAATTGCAGATTCAACATCGCAGTCCGCTTAATTCCTAGCATAAAGACTTTGCGGTCCGTTGCTTGTAAAACCGAGCGTACATTGCTGAAAGCCAGTGGGAAGGTGACCAATACAATCAGGCTGGTGATAGGCAACAGACCAACCAACACAAACAGGACTGTGGTCACATAGCTCCCCATAAGCAAGGTGGCATGATAACGCTTCCCAAACTTTAGGCCAAAACGCACTGGGAGCGTCTTCTTGTTGACCGCCAGGTCATCCTGGTAGTCACGTACATTATTCATGTTCATGATGGCCATGATCAGGAAACCAACAGGGATGCTAGCGGCAAAGGCCGGCCAGGACCAGTGCTGAATCTGGACATAGTAGGCACCCCAGGTCATCAAGAGGCCCATGGCGATATAAACCATGACATCGCCCAGGCCGCGACTGGCTAACTTGAAGGGGCGGGCGCTATAGAAGTACGCGATTAAGAGACCAGTCAGACCAAAGAGGAGGATTTCTGGGCCAACCAGAAACACGAGCAGAATCCCCAGGAGGGCCGCGATGACAAAGCAACCGATAGCACCACCAAGCACCTGACCAGCGCTCATCTCATTACGGAAGATCACAGTCGAAGCCCCCAGAGACCCTTCATGATCCAATCCATAGGCATAATCAAAGTATTCGTTAAAATAGTTAGTGCCAATCTGCAAGAAGAGGCAGGAGACAAAAGTTGTCAGGAAGATGAGGGGATGAAAGGTTCGCTCATATCCGGCAATAGCCGTCCCAACAAGCAGTGGACTTACCGTCGCCACCAGGGTAAAGAGGCGCGCGGTCTTTAACCAGTATTTCCAGCCGGGCTGTTTGCTCCCTGCAGCTGGTTGAACAATATTATCACTCATAGTGCCGTTTGAACCCGTTCTGTATCTTTGTTTGTATGGTCACAGTGGGCAGAACACCCTCTATGTAGACTGATAGATACAAGCCTGAGGAGGCTAGATCTATGTCATACCTTTGTTGAACATCTCTATACTAAAGATAGTAACTCTTACATAAGCTGAAGTCAAAGGTTTTGTGTGCATACAGTAGTACAGGCAAAGCCTGGCAACAGCCACAAACGCGGAGAGGAAGCATCATGAGACAAACGCTTCACCGTTGTCTCCTTCTCTCACACTGATGTTATCGACAGATAAAGATTCAAGAAACGGAGATTCAGCAATGGCAGGTATAGATTTTGGCACTTCACACGAGAAACACACCATTAAGAGCGTTCCTAAAGACGCCCATGATCAATACTTTCGCGTCACAGACCAGGTCTCGGAAGAGGTCTGGTACTGGGCGGCGCTCATCTCTATTGTAGCTTCGGCGTTTCTGTTTTCTACCAAAAAACGTGATTGGAGCCTCTTTGTTGGTCAATGGCCCCCTACGTTCTTGCTCTTCGGCCTGTTCCATAAACTCCTGAAGCCTTCACACTAGAAGCTTCGTGTAAGTACTGGGTCCGTTTTGTCTTCCACATGAATAGAGCAAACGGACCCTTTCTCCACGTTATTCGAGAGCACCACAGCGAGGAGGAGGCGCATGCAACCCCCAACAAATATTAGAAAATGGACGGAGTTAAAGGGCATAGCGGCAGTATCCCTGGATACAGGCAAGAAAGTGGGAACCATAGAAGATTTTTACTTCGAGCCACAGACAGGCTCTATTTACGCTTTCCAGGTAAAGACCGGCCTGTTTGGACATCACGCCCTTCCCCTCGCGCATATCAAGGCCATTGGTATCGATGCCATTACCTTTGACAGCGAGAAAAGCCTGGCCAAAGAAGAGAAGGGCAGCCACCTGGCAACCCTACCCCTGGCAAGCATCCTGAACCAGTATCGCGTCCTGAGCGAAGGCGGCACCGTTGTAGGAACCATTGGCAATATCCTGCTGGATGTTGTCGACTCAACACAGGTGCTCCTGGCTGGTTTTGAACTGGCTGGTGGCCTGCGCGAGAAGCTCACCGGGCACCATCACATGTTTGGCGCCAACCAGGTGGCCAGCTACGGACATGATGTCATTGTTATCCCCGATGCCGTCGCCCAAACGTTGCAATAGATCTCTCGCCACGACGTGGTTTAGCTAGTGTAAGGGTATGGTGACCGGATGGCTTTGCTATCCGGTCACCATACCCTTACACTGACTTTTTATCTTCACGGCGGATACCTGGAGCAGGATAGGGCAGTTTGAAGACCGAGAAGAGGTAGTAGAGCGAGGGAACAAGGAGCACCATCCCCGCGAGCACACAGATCAGTGCCACCTCAATCACGTAAGCCTCGTTGGACGAGCCATCAATAGTGTAGTGTGGTGGTAGAATATACGGATACTGTGACAGACCCCATGAACTCAACAAGAAAGCAGCCTCAGTAATCATGAGCACGCGCGCGATTCGATAGCGCCGAAAGAAGAGCGCGCCAGCGGTTCCCAACCCAATGAGCATCGTCGCGATGACGACAGGCCATGCGCGTGTGAGCATACCATTCCACAGCAAGGGAGCATATACAGTAGACAATGCCAGGCCTAGAGCACCAAGAACCGCCGTAATCGCGCCTACTATCAAGGCATTATTTCGATAGAAGCTGGCCAACTCATCATTATGGGCCGAACTGGCTTCAACGGCCAGGTAGACCGCGGCCAGCGTCGAGCAGAGGGCTATCGCCATCAAGCCAATGACTAGCGCGAAAGGGCTCAACCACGAAGCCATATAGGCGGCGTCCGGCTTCCCGGATGCTGGCAATAGCTTCCCGCTCGCGACCGCTGCGGCGCTTAGTCCCAGGGTAAATGGTGTGAGCAAGCTTGCCACACTAAAGACCGCCTCCCAGCTGCTGGCAAACCTGCCTTCGGCATCCGTCGCGTAGTAGCGATAGATAAAGGCAGCTCCTCGCAAGACAATACCAATCAGCGCAAAGGTAAGTGGGAGGAAGAGCGCGATGCTCAGAGCTGCAAAGGCAGCGGGAAAGATGGTAAACAGCCCCACAATCAGGAAGATGAGCCAGACATGGTTTGCCTCCCAGACGGGACCCAGCGCGTGATGAATAAGTTCGCGCTGCCTCTGCCTGCTACGGCCAAAGGCAACGAGATTCCACACGCCCGCGCCAAAGTCGGCTCCCCCCAGCACCGCGTAGGTAATCAAGGCCCACCAGAGCACAATCAAGGCCGCTAACGCTACATCCATACTTACACCCCCGCTCTCTGAGCTTGTTTCTGCGGCCCCAGCCGCGGCATCGGTGTGCGCGCCACACGTAAGAGGAGCCAGACCAGTGCTACACCTAGCAGTATATAGATACCTGTGAAGGCCAAAAAGCTCTCGTTCAACCAGGGTGCGGTTGTGACCGCGTCCCGTGTACGCAAGAAGCCATAGATCGTCCATGGCTGTCGACCAAGCTCAGTGACCATCCATCCCAGTTCCACAGCCAGGAAGCCCAGCACACCTGAAACAACGATTCCCCACAACAAGAGCTTATGTTCGGGGGCCTTACGCCTCCTGAGGAAGAAGAACAGCCAGTAGACAAAGGCGATAAAGAGCATAAAGAAGCCCGAACTCACCATACCATCAAAGGAGAGGTGCACCAGGGGCACATTTGGCCAGTCATCACGCGGAATTTGCTCCAAGCCCTTCACTTTGGCATCAGGGTTAGTATAGGCCAGCAGGCTCAGGCCCCTGGGAATTTCCAGCGCATAGCGCACCTCGCCTGTGTTCGGATCTACCAGGCCACCAATTGTGATCGGCGCACCGTCCTGGGTCTTAAAGACCGCCTCCATCGCCGCGAACTTGGTTGGCTGGTAATTGGCGAGAAAGCGTGCGTTCAAGTCGCCACTGACAATCTGGAGCGGGACGGCGACGACCGCCATCAGCATCCCTAGCATCAAGCCCTTACGATGGTAGTCATCGCGCTTCCCTCGCAGCATGGCCCAGCCATAGACAGCGGCGACCGCAAAACCGGTTGCCACATAGGATGCCAGCATCATATGCACGGTCTGATAGGGCGTGCTGGGATTAAAGATGGCCTGAAAAGGGCGAATATCCACGACCTGCCCATTTTTAAAGACAAAGCCAGCGGGAGTATTCATCCAGGAGTTTGCGCTGACAATAAACCAGGCCGAGGCCAGGCCACTAATCCAGATGGGGAAGGAGCAGAGCCAGTGTGCTCGTGGCGAGAGTTGGCCCCAGCCATAGAGATAGAGGCCCAGAAAGATCGCCTCCAGAAAGAAGGCAAAACCCTCTAGCATGAAGGGTAAACCAATCACCCGGCCAGCGAATTCAATATATGTTGGCCAAAGCAATCCCAATTCAAAGGAAAGGATCGTGCCTGAGACCGCGCCAATGGCGAATAGAATCGCCGCGGCCTTCGCCCAGCGACGCGTGAGCAGCATCCAGGTCTGGTTCTTTGTCTTCAGCGCCAGGCCTTCGGCGATACATAGCAGCAGTGGCAGGCCAACGCCCAGGACAGAGAAGATGATATGAAAAGCCAGCGAGGTGCCCATCTGGGCACGCGCGGCCAGTAAATCTCCCATAAGATGCCCCTTGTTCTCCTGTTTCTATCTACCAGCACACATCATGCCATAAAAAAGCATGTCCTGTTATATTGTAGGCGCCAGGCTAGCAAGCGACAAACCGAAGCAGAAGAAACTTATGAGAGCAAGAGGCGACGAATATCAGACCAGCCATAGACCAGTTCTATAAGCCTCTTGCCTCCAATCTCATCTTCCTGCTCGCACAATAGCGTGGCTCCCAGCGCTTCATAAAAATAGCGCGCCGAATTATCAGCCAGAACAACGACTGCCATTGAGGTCATTCCCTGGCGCACAAATTGCTCTACCAGAGTACCCACGAGACGCCGTCCCAGGCCTCGCCCCTGCATCTCAGCAAGCAAGTAGATGGCATAGAGTTCGCCGTCATAGCCTGAGATACCCGTACGCTTCCTACCTCCATTCACGAAGGCTACAACCCTGCCGGTTTCATCTTCAGCTATATAGGTGAAAGAGGCTGCATCATCTCCTTGCTCCATCTGCAAGATCGTGTGCCACATCTGTTCACGCCGCTCATAGGAGAGCGCTGCCAGGTAGGCATCGGGCACCACGCCTTGATAGGTCGTGCGCCAGCTATCAACATGCACGCGCGCAAGCCCTGGAGCATCCTCCACACGCGCGGGACGAATAGTCATCTGCCTGCTTCCATCGCTGAGTCTAGAATCGGTCATGCTATATTCCCTCCTTGAGATATGCTATAATTGCGCCGTGTAACCAAATGATAGCCGCCAGCCGAGACAGAAAGAGAGTGAGCCGAGAGTGTCACAGGAGAGACGTCAGGCGCCTACAGGCGTCAAGGGGCCTAAAAATATTCAGCAACACCTGCAAGAAGGCGAGGTCGTGCTCTTCTCCGCCCCCGGCTTCTGGGATAACGGTGAAGTCAATTACAGTACCGCCTGCGAACTGGTGCTCACTAATCAACGCATCATTGGCTACTATACGAAGAGCTTCCCGCGTGAACATCTCTTCCTTGATTCGCTTCCCCTGGCCGATCTCACCCAGGTTTCACTCCGCCAGAAGAACTATGAGCCACTCTTCCGCGAACTTCTAGTCAGCGATGGGGCACGCAAGATCTACATGCGCACCTCGCGCCGCCATATTGAGCGTCTCTACGCGTTGCTGAGCGAGACAACAGGCAAGGGCGAGGCTACTACCCAGGATGCCGCGACAGAAGACAATTCGACACCACACCAGAGTCCCAGCTATGCGCGCCAGAAGGTGCGGACCTCATTTGAAAGCTCTTCACTTGGTATTACGGTGCTCTTCGTGGGTGGGTTGCTGCTCGAAATCATCGGCGTCATGCTCTGGCGCACACAGGGCGCCGCTATTGGCATCCCCCTCTGTATCGCCGGCCTCGTCGCCGTCACCACAGCTCTCCTGGTACGCCGTCAACGCACCCTTAGCTAACAGCCTACTACCTCTCACGCCTGCGACGCTTAGGATAGAGTGTGTGCGTGGACAACGGCTCTATCGTTGTCCACGCACACACTCTATATTTTTTGCAGAAATGTGCCAGGCGTGCTATGCTTTTGGCTATATGCAAATCTGGCAGGCATCCGGAAGGAGTGGCCGAGCTTATTCAAGGAGGTTGGCAGGCGTCATCGTTAGCTAGCAACGTTGACACTCGCTTTTTGCGACAGGTACAATAGGATAGCCAAAGGAAACAAGGGAGTTTTCTTTTCTCCACGTCACACATCATCAATAGGCGAGGTGGATATATACAATGAAGATCATCGTCTGTATTAAACAGGTACCCGATCCAAACACCACTGTCAGTAAGCTTGATCCTAATACAAAGCGTCTTGTGCGCACTGGTGTTTCTCTCGTGCTCGATCCCGGTGATGAGAGCACAATCTCTGCCGCAATTAAGCTCCGCGATACCCTCGGCAGTAGCGAGGTCATCGCGCTGAGCATGGGTCCCGAGTCGGCTCAGGAAGGCATGCGCCGCGCGCTCGCGATGGGCGCCGACCGCGCGATCCTGGTGACCGATCCCGCCCTGGCTGGTTCCGACGCCCTGGCAACCGCACGCGTGCTGGCCGCCGCAATCAAGAAAGAGGGCGCGGACCTTATCTTCTGCTCAACCGAGAGCACCGATGGCTATACCGGCATGGTCCCCGGGGCCATGGCTGAGTTCCTGGGCCTCCCCCAGTTGACCTTCGCACGCGAGATTCAGATCGAGGGCAGCAAGGCCGTCATCAAACGCGTCGTTCCCACTGGCTATAAAACCGTTGAAAGCTCCCTCCCCGCTGTCGTCACCATCGCCAGCGGTTCCTTTGAAGCCATCTACCCGACCATGAAAGGTATCATGGGCGCGAAAAAGAAGCCTTTCACCAAACTCACCATCGCGGACCTGGGCATCGAGCCTGCACAAGTAGGCGAGGCAGGCGCACGTGAGCGTGTGCTTACGATTGGTAAGGTTGAGGCGCGTGCCGCCGGTCAGGTAATCAAAGACGATGGCAGCGCGGCACAGCGTATCGCTGAATTTTTGCAGCGCTACCAGTTGCTCTAGTGCTCAGGGAGGATTGCAAGATGTCGAATACAATTTGGGTACTCATTGAGCTGGAGAATGGCCAGCCTGCGCGCTCCTCGCTTGAGGTGCTTGGTAAAGCCGCGAAACTGGGTCGCGCCGAAGCAGTCGTGCTTGGTGCCGCGGCGGCGGAGGTCGCCCCTACCCTGGGTGCCTACGGCGCGGAGAAGGTTTATATCCACGCGGATGCAACCTATGACAATTATCTGACGCTTCCAGCCGTGGATACATTGAGCGCTCTGCTCAACGATCATCAGCCACGCTTGCTGCTCCTGGCCACCACCTACGAGCTACGCGATATCGCCGCTCGCCTGATGGTGCGCAATAATCTGGGCCTGATTACCGACGCGACCGACCTGGCATTTGCTGGCGAAGAGCTTCAGGTCACTGTTCCCTGGGGCGGCGAGAACGTCGTCACGGCCACCCATCCTCACCAGGGCACCGGCATTGTCCTGACACGCCCCAAGGCTTTCGCCGTTGAACAGTTTGATGGTCGCACGCCCGAGGTTGAGACGCTCTCTATCTCGATCAATAGTGCCGCGCAAGCCATTAAGATCGTCGATAGCGTCGATGTTGCTAGCGAAGGTCCGGCTCTGGAAGATGCCAGCGTCATCGTCAGCGGTGGTCGTGGCCTGGGCAAAGCCGAGAACTTCCAGCTGGTTGAAGCGCTGGCGAAGGCTCTCCAGGGCGCTCCGGGCGCGACACGTGCTATCGTTGATGCTGGCTGGCTCCCCTATAGCTACCAGATCGGTCAGACGGGTAAGACGGTAAAACCCACACTCTATGTCGCCGCCGGCATCAGTGGCGCCATCCAGCACCTCGCTGGTATGAAGGGTTCAAAGTACATCATCGCAATCAATAAGGATGAAAACGCGCCCATCTTCTCTGTCGCTGACCTCGGCGTGATTGGTGATGCACTGACCATCCTGCCGCAGCTTACAGAGGAAGTGAAGCGCCGCAAGGCCTAAATACTTATTGCAAATGCTTATTGCATACGTCTCTCTCCGAGACGGTTGATGTCAGGGTGCCTCACTTGAGGCGCCCTCGCTCAACGGTGAGCGGTTCTCTTGTCCGAACGGTGCTATTCTCGTTCGACATTATGGCAACCGCCCGTCCATATACTAGACGGAGGTTCGACTAATGACCCCCCCACCGATTTCACCAACCGGGGGATGGATAGGCGCACTCATCTTTTCCGTGCTGTTCCTGGCCGCGCTCGGACTCTTTGCCCTACGCGCTGGCGAACTCGTGACCCTGCTGGCCAAGGCTCGACCCGAACATCGTACCGACCACATTAATGAGCGCATCGGTTCGATCTTCAAGGTAGTGCTTGGACAGAGCGGCGTACTGCGCGATCCCATCCCTGGCATTGCTCACTTCTTTACGTTCTGGGGCTTTATCATTATCCAGTTCGGCCTGCTCGAACTGATCGTGAACGCCTACAACATCTCGATCCCGTTCTTAGGTGATAGCCCTATTTTCGCGAGCATCCTCGATTTCTTTATCGTCTTCGTAACGCTGGCGCTGGTGGTCTTTGCCATTCGCCGTGGCGTCTTTAAGCCCAAACAGCTCCAGAGCGCCTTGCATGGTCCCTGGGATGGCTTTATCATCCTGGGCCTGATCTTCCTGGTCGTTCTGACCCTGACCCTGGTCGAGTGCTTTAATTATGTGGCGACTGGTGGCCACGCCTGGACGCCCTTGGCGGCCTTCTTTAACCCCATCGTCACTCCTCTTGGGATCAATGGTAGTACGCTTGCGTACCGCGTCTCCTGGTGGCTGCATATCGCGGTCGTGCTCAGCTTCCTGATCTATCTACCGCGCTCCAAGCACCTGCACCTGCTGGCGACCCCCTTTAACGTCTTCTTCCAGAACTACAAACCCAAGGGTGCCCTCCCACTGCTGGAGAATCTGGAGGAGCGCGACGACTATGGTGTCTCTAAGGTGGAGCAGTTCACCTGGAAGCAGTTGCTCGATGGCTATGCCTGTACCGAGTGCGGACGCTGTAACACCGTCTGCCCAGCCACTAATACCGGCAAACCGCTCTACCCGAAAGAGATCATCCTGGGTGTGAAAGAGGCCCTCTTTGTACGCAGCGGCGAGATCCTGGGGCAGAACTCGCTCTACAGCAAACTGGGGATCGCGGGCGTCAAGGCAGATAAGACCGTCGAGGAGAAAGAGGCTCACCACGAACCCATGGTTGGCGGCATCATCTCCCAGGAGGCCCTCTGGTCCTGTACGACCTGTATGGCCTGTATGGAGATCTGTCCCGTCTCGATTGAACATGTGCCTAAGATCGTCGATATGCGCCGTAGCCTGGTCATGGAAGAGAGTGAGTTCCCGCAAGAGGTCACCTCGCTCTTTAATAACATCGAACGCAATGGCAATCCCTGGGAGATCAGCAACGATAAGCGCGCCGAGTGGGCCGCAGGCCTGGGCATTCCCCTGCTCTCGGAGAACCCAGACGCTGACGTCCTCTACTGGGTTGGCTGCATGGGTTCCTTCGATCAGCGCAATAAGAAGGTCGCGACCTCGGTCGCCAAGATCCTACTGGCCGCTAAGGTCAACTTCGCCATCCTTGGTCCCGAGGAATCCTGCACGGGCGATCCTGCGCGCCGCATCGGTAACGAGTACCTGTGGCAGATGCAGGCCATGCAGAACATTGAGACCCTCAATGGCTATGGCTTCAACAAGTCGGCAAACGCTGATGGTGCAAGCGAGCAGAAGCATCGCACGATCCTGACCGCCTGCCCGCACTGCTTCAACACCATGTTGAACGAGTACCCGCAGCTCGGTGGCGACTACGAAGTGGTTCACCACACGGTCTTTATCGACCAGCTGATCTCTGATGGCAAGCTTGAGCTGCCCGAGGGCTTCGACCAGCGCAAGCTGACCTATCATGATCCCTGCTACATTGGCCGTTACAACGACACCTACAATGAGCCACGGCGCGTGCTGACGGTGCTAAATAGCAACGGCATCAACGAGATGGAACGCAACCGCAACAAGAGCTTCTGTTGTGGTGGTGGTGGTGGGCGTGCCTGGATGGAGGAGAAGGTCGGCAAACGCGTCAACCAGACCCGCATCAATGAGGCATTGGAGACCAATTCCGAAGTCGTAGCCGCCGCCTGTCCATTCTGTATCACCATGTTTGAGGATGGCGTCAAAGGCGTCGAGGCCGAGGAGAAGCTCAAAATCGAAGATATCTCTGAGATCGTAGCCCAGGCCATCGAAAGCAAACAACCAGTCGTAAAATAGCCTGGAGCGTTTGCGTTCAAGGCCAATATGTACCACCTATCGAGATCCGTTCGCAGCTCTGCGGGCGGATCTTTTTGTATGCGCTCAGGCGTGTCTATTCTATGTTAGAATAGAGATCAGATCTAGAAAGAACTCAGGGATACTGACTCCACCACGTTTTGCACGTTTTTGATAGAGATCAAAAGGATAAAGAACGCTTATGTCTGGTTTTCCCGTAGTTGAAGTCCTTATTATCTTTGTGCTCATCCTGGCGAATGCCTTCTTTGCCGCATCGGAGATTGCTATCGTCTCGGCACGCCGTAGTCGCCTTCAGCAGCAGGCCGACGCCGGCAAGAAAAGCGCCAAACAGGCTCTGGACCTGGCAGAAGACCCTGAGCGCTTCCTGGCAACGGTCCAGATTGGCATTACCCTTATTAGCACGCTTTCAGCGGCTTATGGTGGCGCGAGCATTAGCGCAATCCTGAGCACCTGGCTCAAGACGGTTCCCTATATCGGTCCCTACGCCGATACCGTCTCCCTGGTAATTGTTGTGCTCCTCATCACCTATTTCTCGTTGCTGATTGGCGAACTCGTGCCCAAGCGCATCGCCCTGCAATCAGCCGAAAACATCGCCAACACGGCTGCTCCCTTTATGACGAAGCTGGCGGCCTTCGCACGCCCGGTGGTTGGTTTTCTGACCATCTCGGCCAACCTGGTACTGCGCCTGATCGGCCAGCATAAGACGCGGAAGCAGGAGGTGACGGAAGAGGATATTGTCTACCTGGCGCGCGAGGGCGCGGTCAGCGGCAATGTAGAGAGGGACGAAGAAGAGTTTATCAGCCGCCTCTTCCGCTTCTCGGATCGGGCCGTCAATACGATTATGATGCCACGCACAGAGATAGTGGCAATTGAGGTTGGCACACCGCTCGAACAGGTCATCGAGACCTTCCTTAGCTCTGGCTACACGCGCCTCCCGCTCTACGAAGACTCCCTGGATAATATCGTCGGCGTGCTCTATGCCAAGGATCTGCTGCGCAAGCGTGCTGAAGATGGACAGGTGGACCTGGTCAAGCTAGCTCGCCCACCTTTCTTTATCTTTGAATACCAGTATGTCGATGACCTGCTCACCGTTTTCCGTCGCAAGGGCGTGCACCTGGCAATTGTGATCGATGAGTATAGCCAGGTCACGGGCCTGGTGACGCTGGAAGATGTGTTGGAAGAGCTAGTAGGCGAGATCCATGACGAGTACGATCAACCCGAGGAGGTCGATTTTACCCAGCGCGAAGATGGTAGCTGGCTCATTAATGCCATGGCCGACCAGCAACACGTACGCGAGAAGCTGGGTATGCCAGCCGTTCCTGAGGAGACGCACCTCAACTACAAGACGCTGGCAGGCATGATCCTGACTCATATCGGAAGCATTCCAGCCGTTGGCGACAAGGTCGAGATCGATGGCTACACCTTCGAGATCGTCGACATGGATGGCAGGCGCATCGACAAAGTCCTGGCCAAAGCCAAAGAGTCTTGATTTAAGAAGGGGAAGCGCTGTGGGGTGGCGGCCGAAGGCCGCCACCCCACAGCGCTTCCCCTTCTTAAATCTTCTCAAATACCATCTGCATACGTGGGATCTCCGCCGTCGCCGGCCGCGCCTCATCAGACCAGGTACAGGTGAGAAGTGTACGGAAGCCACTAGCAGCCACAATGGCACTGAACTCTGCTGGGGTAAAGAGTTCCCACTCGAAGTGGTCTGTTTCCCCATTGCCATATTCAAGGTCGACTAAGAGGCGCCGCCCCTGCATGTACTGCCGTGTCACCAGTGACATACCATTCACAGTAGAGTGCTTGACACCCTGGTGTTGCTCATAGAACTCACGGTGGAACATATCGATGATCAAACGCCCCTGGGAAGCAAGTTTGGCATGAATCTGGCGCAAGAGGTCACGATTGGTGGCCTCATCAAAATAGCTAAAGCTCTGCCACATATTGATAACCGCATCAAAATTTCCAGACACTTGCTCCAGTTCGCGCATATCGCCCACAAGGTAAGAAATTTTTCTGCCTGCGGCGCGACGCTGTGCCTCAGCAATGACGTGTATATCTCTATCCACACCAGTCACCTCGTAACCACGATCCGCTAGAGGAAGGGCATGGCGTCCATATCCACAACAGAGGTCGAGCACACGTCGATACCGGGGAAGAGGAAGCATCCGACCGAGGAAGGCCACATCCTGCTTTGTATGCTCCTGCGGGAGAGTAGGCATAAACACGTCGAACCATGTCTGACTATAGGTACTTGTACCCGAAGAAGATTCCATTATGCGCATCCTTTCATTCAACACATACATCAACATCTATTCGCAACCCGCCCCTACTACCTGGCAAACAAGTAATCTCAAATGCTCTTTCACCTGTTAACATAAGCCTATGTACAGAAATATCAGCTTCACCCATCCATCTTCACGCGCCATATCCGCCCTCCCCACACCACCCATCGCCACACCCCGCGGAACTCTGAAGATACTCTACATAGCGTTTGCCCAACATGTGAGAGCGTTTATCTCGTTTGCTATGCTCTTGCATATCCATCCGTAGTATAGCATAAAACAAAGCCTGCCTGCTTCTTCATGCAAGTATAAGAAACAGGCAATCTCTTTATTCATGGAAGTAGCCGCGTACGCCAGTAGCGGGTCCGCTACTGGCGTACGCGGCTACTATGGAGTTGTGGTAGATTGCCAGGGGGAGATGTCAAAGCCATCTTCGTCATTGTTGCGGACGAAGAAGAGTTCGTCGAAGCCTTCGCTATAGTCAGGACGCTCCAGGCGTTTGAGGGTTGCGAAGATGGCGACATCGGGGACGCGCTGACGCCCTTCGCGTCGAGCGTTGCGCTCACGGCTCCTGGTCACATCTGCCGCAAAATAGTAGCCAATGACGCGTGCACCCAGACGCTTGCCAAGTTCAATCAGTTCACTGCGCTCGGCACGTGAGGCATTGGTATTGTCCACAACCACTAATTGGCCCTGCCGCAGCGCATCCTCCACCTGCTGGAGTTGGCGACGTGCTGGCCGGCGATTGTTGCGCAAGAGATCTTTGCTGACATATGCGTGCGAAGAGGCAAAACGCGTGCGGTAGAAGGTGCTCTTTCCGGAGCCCTGCAAGCCGATCAGTAGCAGAAGCTCCATTACTGGTTCTGGAGTTGAGCACAATAACGGGTAATGATAAAGCGCTGTTCCTGCTTGCGCACCGTGTCAATGCCCGCGCCAAAGTAGGCGTAGGCCCACTGTTCAAGACGGCGACACCCTTCCTGAAAGACCGCATCGGGAACGCGGCGCATACTTGACCAGTTACGCTGCAAGATACCCTCCAGGACCTGGCGCGGCGTAATAGCCCGTTCCCATGTCAGGGCTATCCAGCGTTCAGCCTGCCAACCAAGCTCGGCGCAGGCGAGTTGTAGATCGGCATCAGAGGGTTGATAGAGGCGCTGCTCATCATAGCCAAGCTCCGCAAGGACACGTCGCCATTGGGCGCGCACCTCCTGAACATCTGAGGGGCCATGTTCGTCGCCGCAATGGAGAAACATACCGTCAGGTGTCGCTACACGCCTGACCTCCTGCAACACCTGGCGCCAATCATCCACCAGGTGCAAGACATGGACCGCGACAATAACCTCGAAGGAGGCCGCTGCAAAAGGCAGGTGATGGACGTCTGCAACAGCGATGCGCATATGAGCATCTGGCTCAGTGCGCTGGAAACGCTTCCCCCATGCCGGTTGCGGCTGACCCTGCTCATCTGGCAGCTCTCCCCAGGCAAGCCGTTCTTCCTGCCAGTCCTCGGCCCGCAATTTATGCTCAAGCCGTGCCAGCATACGCTCAGAGATATCGATACCTGTGAGGTCACGTCCCAGGTTTGCCAGGGGAAGCGCGATACGCCCGGTTCCTACGCCGATCTCTAGAAAGCGCGTCTGCGGACCCGCGGAGGACGCCTCGTCGAGGGACTGAGCGATACGTAACGCCACATCGCGTGGATAGCCTCGCGTTGCATCATAAATAGATGCCAGCATGTCGAAATTAAAGGAAGACATGATCCCAGCTTCTCCTCTGAACGACGCTACTTGCGTACGCGTCTACTGCCAGAAGTAGACGCGTACGCAAGTAGCGTCCGGGCCACCACGGCTCCTTGCTCCTAAGCTTACGAATTTCGTTCGGACAATAAGGCACGCGCGATTACCAGGCGCTGGATTTGATTGGTGCCCTCATAAATCTGGGTGATCTTGGCATCACGCAGCATGCGCTCCGCGGGATACTCCTTCATGTATCCATAGCCACCCAGAACCTGGATCGCGTCGTTTGTGACATCCATAGCCGCGTCCGAGGCAAACATCTTCGCCATGGAGGAGTACTTGCTAAACTGTTCATCACCATTATCCACCAGTTCCGAGGCATAATAGACCAGCAGGCGCGCCGCCTCAACCTTGGTCGCCATATCCGCCAGCATAAACTGGATGCCCTGATTCTCAGCAATCGGCTTTTTGAACTGCACACGCTGCTTGGCATAGGCTACGGCTAGGTCCAGGGCCCCCTGCGCGATGCCAAGGGCCTGAGCGCCGATACCGATGCGTGTGCGGTCCAGAGTACGCATGGCGATCTTGAAGCCCTCGCCTTCCCCTCCCAGCAGGTTCTCGGCTGGAACCTCACAGTTCTCAAAGATCAGCTCAGCCGTCTGCGAACCCTTAATGCCCATTTTATCTTCGATGCGCCCAACAGAGAAACCGGGGAAGTCTTTCTCGACGATAAAGGCACTGATGCCACGAGTACCGGCCTGAGGATCAGTAATCGCGAAGATGGAGTTGACCTGGGCCAGGCCACCATTAGTGATGAAGCGCTTAGAGCCATTGAGGATATACTTATCGCCCTTGCGCACGGCAAAGGTCTGCATCGCGGCGGCATCCGAGCCAGAGCCAGCTTCGGTCAAACCAAAGGCCGCCAGCCACTCACCGCTTGCCAGCCGGGGAAAATATTTGCGCTTCTGTTCGTCATTGCCAGCCAGCAGAATCGGCATCGAGCCGAGTTGCTGAACCGCCAGGATCAGGCCAGTTGTGGCACAACAGCGCGAGAGTTCCTCAACTGCCATCGAGATCGCCAGTTCGCTGGCGCCAATGCCACCGTACTCTTCGGGGAAGGGCATCGCCAGGATATCGTGGGAGGCCAGTAGTTCCTTCATATCCCAGGGAAACTCGCCAGAGTGATCTATTTCAGCCGCCCGGGGCGCCACACGCTCCTGAGCGATCTCACGAATTGCTTCAATCAGTGCCTTTTCGTCTTCACTGACATGAGACACAGCCATGACAGAGTACTCCTTTGTGCAAAATAGAGACAATAGTTCGCTATTAGCGAGTATATCACAAGAAAGGGGTATCCTTGTTAAGGAAGGAATGGGCAGACGGGTTGGCTTGCGCCGACCCGTCTGCCCATTCCTTCCTTGCGAAAGGAGAAGCGCATCCAGAGGAGAGACGGGAATAAAGGTTCCCACTCATACGTTTAAAAAAATGAATACATGTATCACAAATATCATCTTTTCAGCAACAACAAATTTAGAGTATAATATAAGCTATGGATATAGAATAAACAATTTCAGGGCGCTGAGGCGTCCTATTGAGCTTGCGTCTTAATACTAGGCAAAGCTCAATCAGCATGATATAATACAGACAGAACTGAGATTTTTTTTGCGAAAAGTGGGTATTTTCCCCACTTTTCTGTCTGCTAGAGACGTTTTCTTTTGCACACATAAAATTGAGTTGAGTGTAACTGGGCACCAGCGGGAGGAGCAAGGCATATGAGGAGCGAATTTCAGGCGGCCATCGCACAATTAATTGCCGAGAAGGGACTACCCCGCGAAGTGGTAATGGAAACCGTAGCGAACGCCCTCCTCGCAGCATATCGTAAAAGCTTCGGTGGTGGTGAGAATGTACGCATCGAGGTCGACAAGAATGGCGAAGTCCATGTGTGGGCATCGAAGCGTGTTGTGGCCCAGGTAAATGATTCTAACGAGGAGATCTCTCTGGCGGAGGCGCAGCGTCTCGTTCCAAATGCGGCCCTCGGACAATCGCTCGACGTAGATTCGTCGTTCATCTTTTCGCGCATCCCCACGCAGACCGCTAAACAGGTCATTCTTCAGCGCATCCGCGAAGCAGAACATGAGCACCTCTATGAACAGGTGAAGGGCTGGGTAGGCGAGATCCGCCTGGGCACCCTGACCCGCGAGGAACAGCGCGGCTGGGTAGTTGACTTCGACCTGGATAAAGTTGATAAAGTCGAAGGCTTAATGCCCATCTCGGAGACCATTCCCGGCGAGCACTACCGCATGAAGCAACGCTTGCGCCTCTACATCTATGATGTACGCCGCATACAGGGCCGGATGCTCCAGATCCTGGTCTCGCGTACCCATCGCGACCTGCTGCGTCGTCTCTTCGAGAATGAAGTCCCTGAAATCTACGACGGGTCCGTGGAGATCAAAGCCATCGCACGCGAGCCAGGCAGCCGAGCAAAAGTCGCTGTCTACGCACGCCAGGAGGGCCTCGATCCCATCGGCTCCTGCGTTGGCGTACGCGGACAACGCATCAGCAATATCGTACGTGAACTCAACGATGAGAAGATTGACATTATCCAGTGGAGTCCGGACACGGCCTCATTTGTGGCGAACGCGTTGAGTCCAGTGAAGCCACTGAAAGTTGAGTTACGCGACTCAGATCATACCGCGATTGTCACCGTACCTGAGCGCCAACTCTCGCTGGCGATTGGTAAAGATGGACAGAATGCCCGCCTGGCGGCAAAGCTCACCGGTTGGCGCGTTGATGTCGTCAAACCCGTAGAAGGTGAAATCTACGAAGAGCCAGAGGAACAGATTACTAGCGTCTCACGCCATGAGCGCTCGGGACGCCGTTCACGTGGGAACAGGTAAGTGCCTATTAGGAAAACTGAGCGATTGTCCCCAAATGGGGGCGAAGCGCTAGCCACGGCAGTGGCGCCGCGCCCCCATTTGGGGGCTGGTTTCCACATAAGAAGCAGGTCGTATACTAAAGAAGGAGGTACACAGTCATCGTATGACAAAGGCCAAACAACAGAAACCACAAAAGCATATCCCTTTGCGTACGTGTGTCTCCTGCCACGAGAATAAATCGAAGCGGGAGTTGCTCAGGGTGGTACGCACGCCTGACGGGCATGTCTCCGTCGATGCAACCGGCAAGAAATCGGGACGCGGAGCCTATCTCTGCGCACGCCTCTCTTGTTGGAAACAGGCGATCAAAAGCAAGCGACTCGAACAGGTTTTGAAGATTGATGCCATCTCGCAGGAAGATCTGGCTGGCCTCGAAGCGTTTATCGCCACGCTGCCAGAAGATCTACCAATAAGCGTACCGGCACAGGCGACACGTAAAAAGGTTGCAGAACCCAAAGCGTAATACGTCTGTATTAGCAAGCGGGCGGTGAGTCAGGATACTTTTCTTCTACATTTGTCGATAGACAAGTGAGAAGGATGCAAAAAGTTTTTTCTCACTACCCTCGTTTCCACATATCAAGCATCTCTATACATAGGACCTCAAGAAGTCCTGTAGAGGTGCCTGGCATTTGCAAGGATCTGTAGAGTAGGCTATACTAGAGCAGTTGAATTTCGACAACAGGCTGTTTTGTACATCATATGAAACAGCATGTGCTTGTAAATTTTTACTCTTATCGTCCCTCTCAATGCCGCTAACGGCAGAAAGAGGGTTTCAATACGAACATCCGACCAGGTCGGTGGCCGGATGGGGATTAAACAATGTGTTGTTTTATCTCTACTCTTAATAGAGACACAGCCCCTCGTCTACAGGGCAGTTGTAACAGTGAATGTTTGCGGAGCGAAATAGCTATGATTAAATAAGCATAGCCTCTCTAAACGTTAGAGAGCGCGGACTGAAACATGCCTGGCACTGCACCAACGAGGGTCTGTCACCTACTTCTCGAAACATTCCAGGGAAGGGCGACAGACCTTTTTTATGGCTGTGAAGAGAGATTTCCAGCGTCTTTGGACGCATCAGATGATAGAAAGGGAGTCTTCTTCATGAGAGACGCATCTGATTTCACAGATGGGACCGAGCAGGCCAAACCAGCCAATCAACAACAGACAACTCAATCTACACCTAACGCCCCTGCGGCGCCAGGCAGACAAAGAACTAGTGGCGGCTCTCGGTCCGAAAGCCCTACACCAGGCAGCCAGGAACAAGAACAAGAACAGAAAGCAGCTCCTCGGCGTCGTACATCTCCTCCAACCCAAACAGGGCCCCGCCCACAGGGTGATAGGGAGCACCCGCCCACTTCACCAGGCGGTCCCGCCACACGGCAAGGTCCTCCGAATCGCGGCGGTGGTTATAGGCCAGCGGGTGGCCCTCAGCATGGCCCCTCAGGCGGCAGACCCGGCGGTTACAGTGGTGGCCCAGGCTCACACCAGGGTCCTTCAGGCGGCAGACCCGGCGGTTACAGTGGTGGCCCAGGCTCACACCAGGGTCCTTCAGGCGGCAGACCCGGCGGTTACAGTGGTGGCCCAGGCGGCAGACCCGGCGGTTACAGTGGTGGCCCAGGCGGCAGACCCGGTGGCTATAGCGGTGGTCCGGGCGGCAGACCCGGTGGCCCAGGCTCAGCAGGTGGTCCCTACCGTCCTCCTCAGGATAGCCTCCACCCTGGCAGTGCTACCCCGGTCACAGAACGCCCTGAGCGCGACCGTGGACGTGAACGTGACCGCGAGCGTGCCGAGCGCACAAGTGAACGTACCGTGAGTGAGCGCACCACGCCTGATCGCGGACGAGCACCCATTCATAAGGGTCCGCCAGCCAGGCCTGGTGGTGGTACAGCACCACACCGTCCCGCTGGCACGGGAGGACCATCACGTCCTTCTCGCCCATCGGGTGGATCACGCACTAGAAGCAACAATGGGCATGCACAGCGAACAACTGAGCGTCGCACGGCTACGGTCAAGGAAAAGGTCACTGGACCCGTTACCATTCCACCGCAGATCATCGTAAAAGATCTTGCTGAGTTACTCGATGTCACACCCAATGAGATCATTCGCCAGTTGATCAAACAGAGCGTCTTCGCCAGCATCAACCAGGTCGTGGAGTACGAGAAAGCGTCCCAGGTTGCAACTGATCTGGGATTTGAACCCACTCAGAGCGAGGTCGCGGCGGCAACAGGCGCACGCAAGACCCTATCCGCCAGCGAGGCACAGCAGGCTTCTCGCGACGATCAGGGCATGGTTATCACCCCGCCAGTGGTAACGATCATGGGTCACGTTGACCATGGTAAAACCTCCTTGCTCGACACCATCCGGAAGACGAAAGTCGCCGCAGGCGAGGCTGGAGGCATTACCCAGCATATCGGCGCCTACCAGGTTGAGGTCAACGACAAGAAGATTACCTTCCTGGATACTCCCGGTCACGAGGCATTTACCGCCATGCGCGCTCGTGGAGCACAGGTGGCCCACGTCGCCATTATCGTAGTCGCAGCCGATGATGGTGTCATGCCGCAGACACGCGAGGCAATCGACCATGCGCGTGCCGCCAAGATGCCACTCATTATCGCGCTTAATAAGATTGACCGCCCCAACGCCAATCCAGATCGCGTCAAGCAGCAGTTGGTTGAGAACGACGTACTGATCGAAGAGTTCGGTGGCGATATCATCTGTGTCCCCATCTCCGCCAAGAAGGGCGAGGGCATCGATGAGCTTCTCGACTATATCCTGCTCGTCGCTGAGCTGCAGGACCTGAAGGCCAATCCCAACGTGCCTGCGACTGGCGTCATCATTGAGGCCAAACTGGAGAAGAGCAGTGGTCCTTCAGCCACCGTCCTCGTCCAGCAGGGAACACTCAAAATGGGCGACACTATCGTGGTTGGGCCTATCGCCGGTAAAGTACGCGCCATGTTCAATGATCGCGGCAAGCGCGTGCAAAAGGCGCCACCCAGCACACCAGTCAGCATCCTTGGTTTGCCAGAGGTACCACAGGCCGGTGATCGCCTGGAGGTGGTCGTTGACGATAAGACTGCTCGCCAGAATGCCCAGACTGAGCAGGAGCGCCGTCGCCAGGAGAACACCCATCTTGGCCAGGTAAGCCTGGATACGCTCTACACCCAGATGCAGGAAGGCACCGTAAAAGAACTCAACGTAGTGCTCAAGAGCGACGTACAGGGATCCGCGGAGGCCATCAAAGGCTCGCTCTCCAAACTGGGCGAGGACAACCTGAAGGTTCGCCTGATTCACGAGGGTATTGGTAACGTCAGCGAGACCGATGTCCACCTGGCCTCGGCCTCCGGCGCCATCGTCATCGCCTTCAATGTCAAGGCCGATGGCGCGGCTCAGCGCGAGGCGCAAAAAGAGCACGTCGATATCCGCTACTACAACGTCATCTATAAACTGATTGACGATATCCAGGCTGCCCTGACCGGTATGCTTGAGCCTGAGTACCGCGAGGTAATCGGGGGTCATGCCGAGGTCATGCAGACCTTTAAGGCTGGTCGTAACACCATTATCGCTGGTTGTCGTATCACCGACGGTAGGATCATGCGTTCCTCACAGGCCCGCGTCCTGCGCAAGAAGGACAAGGTCTATGAAGGCAAGGTGGACTCGCTCCGTCGTGGTAAAGACGATGTGCGCGAGGTACTGACCGGCTACGAGTGCGGTATTATCCTTGAGGACTTCACCGCTATCGAGGTCGGCGATATCATCGAGGCCTTTGCGCAAGAGCGCGTCATGCCCGGCGCATAAGAAATATAGAGCGATTGCGGAAGCGTAGCATGTCTGTCACACCAGGCCATACTACGCTTCTGCCCTTTTCCACTAACTACTTCTCCGAAAACCTGAGCGCGAAGCGCTAGACACGCCAGTGGCGTTGGGTTTCGGAAGAAGATCTAAATCATCCATGTGTAGCGAAGAGGATGGGACGAGATTATGGCTAACCCACATCGTCAAGAGAAATTGGGCGAATTGATCGCCGCCGAACTTAGCGATCTGATGCGGACACGCGTCAAAGATCCCCGCGTTGGCTTCGCCAGCATCACCCATGTTGAAGTCAGCGGCGACCTGCGCCATGCCAAGGTTATGGTCAGCGTCATGGGAACCGAAGAAGAACAGGCCGCGACAATGCAGGGCCTGAAGAACGCCTCAGGCTTCTTGCGCCGTGAACTGGCTGAGCGCATTACCTTGCGCTATATGCCAGACCTGATCTTTAAGCTTGATCACTCCATTGCCGAGGGCGCACGCATCCTGGCCCTCATTAACAAGGTCAACCAGGAGGACTCCTCACAACCTACATCATCAACGAACGAGGAAGCATGAGCCAGACCTACCTGAATCCTACTTTGACCCAGGAGCTTGACGGCCTCCTGGTCCAGCAAGCAATGGCGATGATTCAGCCCGCGCGGCGCATCGCCATTCTTGCGCATGAGCGACCAGATGGGGACTGCCTTGGCTCCGCCCTCGGCCTGGCCCATATGCTGGACCAGCTAGGCAAATATTGCGTACCAGTCTGCGCCGACGTGGTACCACCATCGTTTCATTTTCTGCCTGGCCATGAACGCTTTCACACCACGCTTGGGGACGAGCAATTTGACCTGGTGATCGCCCTGGATGCCGGCGAACTCTATCGCTTTGGCGCGCTGGCTGAACAGCACCGGGACTTCCTGGCACGTGTGCCTATCCTGAACATGGATCATCACGTGAGCAGCACTGGCTGTGGGCAGGTAAATATTATTGACACAGCCTCCGCCGCGACGGCCGAGCTACTGGTGCTCTTTCAGCAGCAGGCACACCTCCCGCTCACCGGAGAGGCCGCCCAATGCCTGCTGACGGGCATGATCACCGATACTGGCTCGTTCCAGTACTCCAACACCTCCGCGCGCACGATGGAATCCGCCGCGGTCACAATCCGCGCGGGTGCTAACGCGGAAACAACGGTTAAACCCCTTTTCCGCACCTATCCCCTGGCCAAGCTGCGCCTACAGGCAGAGGTTTTTAAGCAGGCCCAGACAGCGTGCGGGGGACGGCTCATCTGGTCCTACGCCGACGATGCAACCCTGATCACCGCTGGCGCCACTGCGGATATGGATGATAGCTGTGTTGGCACCTTGCGCGATGTCGAGGGCGTGCTGGTGGCAGCCTTCTTCAAAGCCTATGGCGAACCACAGATCACGCGCATTAGCCTACGAACCTATGAGCCATTCGATGCCGCAGCCTTCTGCATGCGTCTAGGCGGCGGGGGTCATCCAAGGGCAGCCGGAGCCACGGTAAATCGCCCCCTGGCGGAGGCCATGCCCGAAATTGTCGCGCAGCTAGCAGAGGAATGCCAGCGCCTGGCCAGTCTGGACGCAACAGACACAACTCACTCCTAAAACGACAAGAGGTATCAATGGACGGAATTCTCAATATCAATAAGCCGCTTGGCATGACCTCGCATGATGTCGTGGCACGCGTGCGCAAGTTGCTCAAGCAGAGGCGTGTCGGGCACGCCGGGACGCTCGACCCGGCCGCCAGCGGCGTGCTTCCTATCTGCGTGGGACTGGGCACGCGCGTCGCGGAGTATCTTAGCGAGAGCGGCAAGGCGTACCAGGCGGAGATTATCTTTGGCGTCGTGACCGATACCTATGATACCGAGGGCGCCGTCCTACGCACACATGACGCGACTTCACTCACACAAGAGCAGCTTGAGCAAGCGTTACCGGCCTTCCTCGGAGAGCAGATGCAACAACCTCCTCGCTATTCCGCGATCAAAATTCAGGGACAGCCGGCCTATAAGCTGGCACGCGCCGGGAGTGAGATCGAGCTGGCACCTCGCCCCATTACGATCTCGCAACTGGAGATCCTGGCCTGGGAGGCTCCACGCCTGACGCTGGCGGTGGCGTGTAGCAAGGGCACGTATATTCGCTCGCTTGCTTATGATCTGGGTGAACATGTAGGAACGGGCGCCCATCTGGGAGGACTGATCCGCACACGCAGTGGCCCCTTTGCCCTCGCTGAGAGCATTACCCTTGACCAATTGGAGAGCGCCATTGCAGACGAAAGCGTCACACAATACCTCTTTCCAGCCGACGCCGCTCTTCGCCAGTATCCCGCGCTTACCCTGAGTACCGAACAGGTCACCCAGGTTCTGCATGGCAATCCCATCAAGACATCTGTCCAGGCTCCACAACCCGCTTCCACGCTGGCGCGTATATATAGCGAAGAGGGTCAATTTCTGGCGATTGCGCAATGGGACGACCAGCGCCAGTATTGGCATCCTAAAAAGGTCTTTGCCACCAGCACGCACTAGGTCCTTGTAACTACCAGGGGACTACGAAAAAGGCGCTCAGCCTCGTAAGGAGTGTATTTTTCGTAGGCACAACGTAGACACAATGTAGGCGCAATGGCTAATATTATTGCTGATAAAAATGGGCTGTGGTACTATAGTTATACTATGCATCAAAGGCAGATGCATGCCTATACGCAATTCTCAGAAATACTCTCACATACACACATACATCTATGAACTACACAACAACACTCACTAATTCAGAGCCGATTGTCGTGACCATCGGCAACTTTGATGGCATACATCGTGGACACCAGCACCTGTTGCAGAGGCTGCATTCGCTCGCCGGACAGCTTCACAGCAAACCAGTGCTCGTGACCTTTACGCCACATGTCCTTATGGTCCTGCGGCCAGATATTTATGTCCAATACTTGACGACTCTGGAAGAAAAACTGCAAATCGCGCACCAGACCGGATATATTCAGGATACTATCGTTATCAATTTTACCCCTGAGGTGGCGGCCTTGAGTGCGGAAGACTTTATGGATCAGCTCTGCCAGCGCTTTCAGATTCGTGGCATGGTCGTCGGCTCCAACTTTAGCCTCGGGCATAATCGGACAGGAAACGTCGCTTTCCTGCAAGGCTATGGGCAACGCCATGGCATTGAGGTTCAGTCGGTCTCCCTGGAAGAGGCAGGACAGGAGCGCATTAGTAGCACACGCATTCGTACGCTAGTAAGCGAGGGCCAGGTCGAGGAGGCCAACCGGCTCCTCGGGCACCCGGTACAGGTGGGCGGCATCGTCATTCATGGCGATCAGCGTGGGCGCGTCCTTGGTTTCCCGACAGCAAACGTCCGTCCTGATCCCCATAAACTCTTGCCCGCCAATGGAGTCTACGCAGCGCGTGTGTTTATATCCAAGCAAGAAAGCCCAGAAAGTGACGGGCAGGCAATTTCCCCCGTTTATAACGGTGTAGTCAATATTGGCATTCGTCCAACGTTTAATGGTAAAGAGCGTCTTGTTGAAGCGCATCTACTCGATGCTAAGCTTGATTTATACGACGCCTATATTGTGATAGAATTTATTGCCCGCTTGCGTGGTGAGCAGCGCTTTCCCGGAATAGAAGCCTTAAAGGCACAGATTGAAGCTGATAGCCAGCAAGCGCGACACATTTTAGCTCTCAGGAGTGTGAGCAATTGAAAGCTCGCCAGAACCCGCTAAATAAATTTGAATCGTTCATGCAGCGCATGATTGAGCGCCCGTTCGCTCGCCTCTTTCCGTCTCGCCTCGAGCCGGTAGAGTTACAGCGCCATCTTGAGCGAGCGATGGAAGACAATACCCTCCTTCAGGGCGAGGGGCGACGCCTTGCGCCCAACGTCTATGACATCTACCTGAGCATCAAAGATCATCAACAGTTTACACCCACCCAGGCAATGCTGGTCCGCGATTGGCAGAACCACCTGGTGGAGTTTGCACGTCATCGCCGCTATACTTTGCGTACCATGCCAGTGATTCGCCTACATGCCGCAAGCGACCTGGGCGTCAGCGATGTACGCATCGAGACCGAGACTGCTGATGGACAGGCCGGTGGCGCAATGGCTACCCAGGCTCTGAGCGCGGAACAACTCGCGCAAATCCGTGCCGCTCTTCCCCAGGGGCAGCAGTTGCCCGGCATTTCGTCCGCGCCATCCAACCCACCCGCCTCGGGAAGTAATCCAAATTTTCCTCAGCAGCCTTCCGCATCGCCCGCGCCACAGGTAGCCCAGCCACCTATGCCACAGGCCTGGCTCACAATCCGGCTACCGCAGGCCAATCAGCAGATCTACCGCATCGAAAAGCCAATCGTCAACATTGGTCGCCAGCTAAGTAACGATATTATTGTCGAAGATAAACGCGTCTCGCGCTATCATGCCCAGATCAAGTTCCAGAATGGCCATTTTTCGATCTTTGATCTCGGCAGTACCAATGGCATTACTATTAATGGGACCCCGCATATGCGGCAACATATGCTGCGCAATGGTGATTACTTTACCATTGGTAGCTACGACTTTTACTTTGAGAGAAGGTGAGCCTCGGCCCCATGCCATTACAAATTGATTCGTTCTTATTCATCTTACGTATTCTCCTGGTCATCCTGCTGTATCTCTTCTTGATGCAGGTTGTCCTGGCCATTACACGCGACCTGCGCAAATCAGCCACAGGTGAAGATGGCGGCGGCGCTCGCGCCAAAACCATTGGGCATCTTGTGGTCGTCAATAGCGGTCCTAGCAACCTGATGCCAGGCACGCGCTTTGCCCTGGAGCCACAGACCACGATTGGTCGTGGCCCAACTAATACCATTCAGATCTCGGATCCGGTTGTTTCTGCGGAACATAGCCGCGTCTGGTTCCGTAACGGCTCCTGGTACGTCCAGGACGCTGGTAGCTCCAATGGCACCTACGTCAATAGCCAACCTGCCCGCGAAGCTCTTCCAGCCCGCCCGGGCGATATTGTGAGCGTTGGTTATATTCAATTCAAACTCACCCAGTAATCAACGAGCCGTACGACTGTAAATGCTTACAAGATAGAGAGGTGTTAATCGAGGATGGCAAGCCAAGCACCCGGGACATTGTCACGCTACCGTTGGCGCGAGTTAGGCCTGCTGATCATTCCCAGCTTGATCATTATCCTGGTCATGACTCAGCTACTTCTGGCCAACTCGGTTAAACAGGCCGCGCTTGATGCCAATGCTCCCTTTAGCACCAAAACACTCCCCCCGCTTCAGGGGTTGATTCCAGTTCTGGGCTTGATCGCGGCCCTGCTGGGCGTGCACGCCGTGCTCAATATCTTCTTCCGCAAAGCCGACCAGGTTTTACTCCCTCTCGTCGGTCTCCTCAGCGGTATCGGTGTGCTCTTTGCCACACGCATCGGACCCGATTTACCTACCCCTATTGAGACGCTGGGTTCACACCAGTTGCTCTGGGTAATTCTTGGTATGGGCCTCTGTTGTATCGTGCTGGCCGTGCTCCGCGATGTCACCTGGCTAGGACGCTATAAATATACCTGGGCCGTAATTAGCTTTATCCTGGCGCTTCCCGCCTTAATCAACGGTATCCGCAGCCATGGTGGCGGCCCCACGCGTGATACGCTGGGTGTCGGTGGCACTGGCTTGCAGCCCTCCGAGCTACTCAAGATCGCTCTGGTGATCTTCTTCGCCGCCTACCTCAATGATAACCGCGATATCCTGGCGCAGGGCTACCTCCGCCTGGGCAAGCTACGCCTACCTCCGCTACGCCAGCTTGGACCCCTGCTAACGATGCTAGGCTTGGCCCTGCTCATCTTCTTGATCGCGAGTGACCTGGGATTGGCCCTGCTGATCTACAGCACCTTCCTCTCGCTAGTCTATCTCGCCAGTGGACGCCTGACCTATGTACTCTCAGCCTTTGGCGCCTTTATCGTGCTTGGCTTTGTCGGCTATATGCTCCTCAGCTATGTCCGCAATCGCTTCGCCGTTGTGAGCTTCGACGTCGTTAATTGGCAGCACTGGACTACGAAAGACAACACCTTCGCCGACAATGCGGGGTATCAGATCTTGCAGGGCCTGATTGGCCTCAGTAGTGGCGGACTCTTTGGCGCGGGGATTGGCATGGGGCATCCAGGCGGCTTTATTCCCGTCGTCGAATCCGACCTGATGTTTTCAGGGCTGGGAGAAGAGATTGGCCTGATGGGCCTCTTTGCCATTCTAGGCATCTACCTCCTGGTCATTCATCGTGGGTATCGCATCGCCACGCAGGCCACCGATACGTTCTCGCAACTTCTGGCAGCCGGCCTGACAACCATTTTTGCGGTCCAGACCCTGGTCATTATCGCCGGCAACTTAAAACTCATGCCCCTGACCGGTATTCCACTTCCCTTCTTAAGCCAGGGAGGTAGCTCGGTACTGGCAAACTACATCATTATTGGTATCCTCCTGCGCATCTCGCATAACACCGCACTTCAACGCGACGGAGGAATCTAACCCTACTAAATCTCGTGCGCAGATTGCATTGAGGCTCGTAGTGGGTGGTCCTGGTTGACTGACATAGTCAACCAGGACCACCCACTACGAGCCTCAATGTGTTTACACATACACGCTGCTTGTTTCTCGTTTCCCCTGGTGCTATACTGCCATTGTGGAGAGAAGCGTCTCCATCACACAATAAACACATCCATATTTTCTCTGTGGGGCACACGTTTTATGGGGCAATACCGGCAATGGCTTTACTATAGAGAAGTGAATCAGCAGTTGCAGGCGCAATTAAAACAGCAAGAGCAAGTCTTGCAGCAACTCGAAGAGCAGGCACACGCGCTTGAGCAAGCGCTGGCAGAGCATCATGAGCCAATTTACACGAATCCGCTGGTGAAAGCGCTCTTGTCCGAGCATCAGCGCGAGCAAGCGCTTGCTGTGATCGAGCAACAGGGTGAGACGGTTCCCCATGCACCCAGGACAGAAGAAGCACACGCGGTAACAGCCAGTGAGCAGGTCAGCGCCAGGTCCGAGGCCAGGACTGAAGAGGCCCCGCCGCCAGGCAACCACTTCAACGTGCCCCTGATGCTCCCTCAGTCGCCATCTGGGACGGTCCCATATCCACAGTTCCTCCTCCTGCAACGCCGGAGAAAACAGCGACCCCCAGTCAGCGCCCTGACGCCTCCAAAGCATCGGCGATCTTTGGCACACCCGTAGAAGAAGCTAGCCAGAACCAGCCAGAACTCAACTCCACAGTGCCCGCTGAAGAGTCTGATGAACTCCTGGTCGATCAGCAGGCAGATCGGGTCAACCAGTCCATTCAGCGCTGGGCGAAGCGCTGGCGCCGTGATACCTCATCAAAACCTGGTCAGGAGAGGAGGCTGGAAGGGTATGAATAAACCCGATAGCAGGCTGGCTGCCAGCCAGGAGAAGCGTGAGCACACACACGCCGAAATGGAACATATCGGCAAGCCAGTAGCCCTGCCTGAGGCCCTGGTGACGCTCTTCGCGCGCCTGGATCCCGCGCAGGTTGAGCAATTTACGCACTCCTACCAGCTCTGGACGCTCCAACAGCGCCAGGCCCTGGTGCAGCAGGAAATCGCCTGGCTCCAGCAACAGATCGCGGATAATGCATCGCTTACTGAGTCGATCCAGCCCTCTCCCATCGCGCTGGCAACCCTTGCGCGCCTGCAAGCCAGTGGCGTCGAGAATCTGCATCTTCTGGATCAGATGCTTGATCGAGGTGACACCTGGCTCGACCATACCGCGCAACTTTTAGAGCGCTGTGAAAAGCTGGACCTTATTCGCGGTGACTACACCCACTGGTGCGAGAACGCCCTCGAAGGGGCCTATGACTGGCTCGACTCCATGAACGATGAAGAGGCTGCGCAGGATCTACAGTCCTCCCAGGTTCTCCAGCCCGTCGCCCAGGAGGAGAATGACCTGGCGATTGTGCCTACCGCGGAAGAGCTTTTACAGAAGCTCATGAGCGATGACGACAGTCTTGAAGAGCCGCAGCAGGCGCACCAGGAGAGCATCGCTCCAGCGCCTGAACAAGCAGAGATGACCGAAACGACAACATCGCCTGTAGAGAGCGAAGAGACCACCTCTGCCCCAATACAGGAACAGCCTACAGTGGAGTCTCCTATAGTAGAAATCCAGGCAACCAGGCGCACTACCCAGGAACTCCCCCCATTGGAGAAAGAGGTACCAGCCCCTCTTGAAGACATGCAGACGCTGCCACATGCCACTCCAGAGCACGCCATAGTGCCAGCGGAAGAGCCACTGGTAAATGAGCCAGAATTAGAGCTAGCCCTGGACGAGATCGATACGCGTCCCATGACACCGGAGCCAGGCGAAAGCGCCGACCAGAATGAGCAGGTTCCTACAGAGACACCTGAGACGCACATACCTTCGCCCAACGAATATGCCATAGAGGAGCAAGAGGTGACGGGGCTAGATGAAGAGGACACTATTGAACTGGTGCCACGTCGCAAGCACCAGGAGAGCACATCCCCGGAAGTCGCCAGCGCCGAACCAGGCGCTGAGGCGTCTCCACGAAAGCCTCTAGAAGATGAGGTACAGGAAGAGGAAGAGGTACAGGGCGAAGTTGAGTCACCAGCACCGGTTGCTATCGAAGATGAGCCAACCATCCCCCTACAGCCCGGGCATCTGCCCAATACTGGCACAGAAATGCAACATAACGCGCCCACAGCCATGACAAACCCCAGCGAACCTGAAGGGACTAGAGAGACTGCCAGGATGGCCGAGGAGCCTGGTAAGCAAGCCATACAGGAGCATACTACAGATAGCAAAAATAAAAAAAATCCAGCGCCTGAAAAGCCCCAAGAAGAGGCTACGGGGACCAGCGAGAAGGGGTTGCCAGTCCTCGTTCGGAAAGTGCTCGGGCAGATCTGGAATACGTAAACACAGCCAGGGACAGGCCCCGGCACAACATATTAGCTCTTTAATGGACCAGACATGCCCGGCATCTGCATTATTGGCGCGGTCGGCTGCATCTGTATAGGAGTTGGACCAGAGCCAGCAGGTCCCTGGGGCGGCATCATCGCGCTGGGCGCCTGGGGAGGCTGAGGCGACTGCGCTTGCTGCTGTTCCAGCTCTTTGACTCGTTGGCTCAGTTTTCGGATCTGCTTGCGATCAGAGATGGCAGACCCCACGCTCGAAAGGTATAACAAGAGCGCACCGAGGATAAACGCACCCAGAATCAAAAGCCCTGCTGGCAGCGCTGGCGCTTGCCAGATCAAGACCTCGAGTTGCGTTGTATTACTCAGGTTCTGGACCGCAACGAGCGTTATCACACCACCCGCAAGCACGATCATCACTAGTACAAGGTAGAACACGATGCCCTCCTTAATCAAATATATCAATATTATAATCCAACTGGCGCGAGTTACAAGTGGTATAGCCATTATTAGCAGGAATTCCCAATTTCTCTTTCGCCCCTGCCTCGGCTCGCAAGCTCACCTCGGGTAAGAGCACTGCCTTTCCTACTCTTCTTCCACCAAATTGACGCATGCACAGAATAGAATTATACTGAGACACGTGATCACAGGAGGGAAAAAGCAAGTGTTATTTGAAGAGTTCGCGAATGAGACCAACAGCCAGAGTCCAGTACGCGCACAATATCTGAATATTAAACGCCAAAATCCGGACGCCATCCTTTTCTTCCGCATGGGCGACTTCTACGAAATGTTTGATGATGACGCCGAGATCGTCGCCCGCGAACTGGAGATCGCCCTGACTCGGCGCGACTTTGGGCGTGGACAGAAATCCCCCATGGCAGGTATTCCTCATCACGCAGCCGACGGCTATATTGCCCGGCTCGTTGGCAAGGGGTACCGCGTGGCAATCTGCGAACAGGTGAGCGATCCCGCCCTCTCGAAGGGGTTGGTTGAACGCGAAGTGGTCCGCATTGTCACGCCTGGCACCGTCATCGACCCCTCCATGCTGGCCGCGAAACGCAATAATTTTCTGGCCGCGGTCGTCCCCGGTCGAGGTGCCATTGGTATCGCGTATATCGACATTACAACGGGCGAGTTCGCGGTCACACAATTTGCCACACCTGAGCCTGAGCTAGCCATCCAACAGGAAATCTCACGCGTCAGTCCCGCCGAGGTGCTGGTCGAGGCCCACTATAGCCGCCTGGGCAATCGCAAGAAGCGCTGGCTGGCCACCGTCATGAGCGAGAAGCAGGTTACAAAGTTGGGGAGCAATGGGAACGCCAACGCGGATATTCCCGACCTGGAGGCAGAAGAGGATGAAGAAGAAGATTATGCGCCCCTCGTCAAACTGCTCTCAGGTTTGGCCGGACATGTCACCCCCTATGACTCACGCTACTTCGCCGAAGACGATGCCCGTCACCGCCTGCTCAAGCAGTTTGAGGTATCCTCGCTTGAAGGCTTTGGCTGCGCCCATCTGCCCCTGGCCGTCCGGGCCGCGGGCGCCGTCCTCTCCTATGTGCAGGAGACTCAGAAGGGCTTGCTCCAACACCTGATCGCGCTGGAAACCTACTCGACCAATAACTTTATGACCCTCGATCCTTACACCCGCCGCAACCTGGAACTCTTTGAGACGGGACGCCTGAACTCGGTCAAAGGCTCGCTACTCTGGGTGCTGGATAAGACGCGTTCCCCGATGGGAGGACGCCTGCTGCGGCGCTGGATCGGACAGCCCCTGCTGGATATTCCTACCCTACAACTGCGCCAGCAGACGATTAGCGAACTCCTCACCGATACCCTGCTCCAGGCGCGCCTGGGAGAGGCGCTCAAACGCGCAGGCGATCTGGAGCGCCTGATCAACCGCGTTCGCCAGCGTATCGCCAACCCACGCGACCTGGTGGCCCTCGCGACGGGCCTGCGCGCCGCCGCCGAGGTTCGCACCTGCCTCGATGAAACCGCGAGCGAGAACGCGCCCTCCCTTGTACGCCTGGTTGATCGCCTCGCCGAGAATGATGATATCATCGAGCTCATTGAAAAGGCCATTATCGAAGAGCCACCCGTCAGCATCAACGAAGGCGGCATCATCCGTGCGGGTTTTAGCGCCGAACTGGACAAGCTCAAAGAGGCATCACAGAATGGCCGACAATGGATTACCGAACTGGAGCAGCGCGAGCGCAAACGCACGGGTATCTCAAATCTGCGCGTCGGCTTCAACAAAGCCTATGGCTACTTTATCGAGATCACCAACGCCAACCTGAATCGCGCGCCCACTGAATATATTCGCCGCCAGACACTCACCAATAGCGAGCGCTATATCACTCCCGATCTCAAAGAGTACGAGACGCTGATCCTGAACGCGCAGGACCGCATCAATAAGATGGAGAACGAGTTCTTTACGCAATTGCGCTCGGATATCGCGATCCATGCCGCTGAACGCATCCTGGACACCGCCCACGCCATCGCTGAGATCGACGTTTTTCTGAGCCTGGCAGAGGTCGCGGCCAAAAGTGACTATTGCCGCCCCCAGCTCAACGAGGACGACACCATCCACATTGTGGCCGGGCGTCACCCCGTTGTCGAGCAAGCACAGACGGATACCCCATTTATCCCCAATGATACCGACATCTCAAATCACGAGGCTCAGATCGCCATCATCACGGGCCCCAATA
The DNA here is from genome assembly GCF_016587375.1 of Ktedonobacter robiniae. Classification (GTDB taxonomy): domain Bacteria; phylum Chloroflexota; class Ktedonobacteria; order Ktedonobacterales; family Ktedonobacteraceae; genus Ktedonobacter; species Ktedonobacter robiniae. The sequence continues at coordinate 3,663,723 of NZ_BNJG01000001.1, read as the reverse complement.
TGGCGGGTAAATCAACCTATCTGCGCCAGGTGGCATTGATTACCTTGATGGCTCAGATTGGCTCCTATGTCCCGGCCGAGTCGGCCACCATTGGCATTGTGGATCGCATTTTTACCCGTATCGGCGCCCAGGACGACCTGGCCACGGGCCAGAGCACCTTTATGGTCGAGATGGTCGAGACCGCCAATATCCTGCATCACGCCACGCCACGCAGCCTGCTGATACTCGATGAGATCGGGCGCGGCACCAGTACCTATGATGGCCTGGCCATCGCGCGCGCCATCGTGGAGTATCTGCATAATAATAAGCGCTGTGGCGCACGCACCTTCTTCGCTACCCACTACCATGAACTGGTCGAGGTGAGCAAACTGCTCCCGCGCATTCGCTGTCTCAACGTAGCCGTGGCCGAGGAAGATGGTAATGTCATTTTCCTGCGCAAGATTGTGCCTGGAGGCGCGGATCGCAGCTATGGCATTCACGTAGCCCAGCTCGCTGGCATTCCCCGGCCCGTTCTCCACCGCGCAGAAGAGATCCTCGCCGAGCTTGAACGCCAGGGAGATGCCAAGGCGCGCCGCAAGGCCATGCGCGATATGGCGATGCCCGCCGCCTGGCAGATGACGCTGCTGGCGTCCGAGCCACACCCGCTCATTGATGAGCTGAAAACTATGAAGGTTGATGAGCTAACGCCCATAGAGGCTATCAGTAAGCTCTATGAACTACAACAAAAAGCACAACGTGATTCATAAATAGGGTGTATATGCGTATGGCGCGGGCATTGCTCGCGCCATACGCATATACACCCTATCCCTGCGCGCCGCGGCGCGAGAGCAGATGCTAAACGTACATTACTCATCTACCATCTTGAACCCATCTGTGATATCATTAAAGAGGTTGGCGATAGTGTACGATTTACAATAAATAAAATCTCTTTGTTGGAGGATTAATGACAACGCAACAGCAATCACCAGTACAGCCAAAGCAACTTGAGGACCTTTGCATCAATACTATTCGTACTCTTGCTATGGATGGTGTACAGAAAGCCAACTCCGGACACCCCGGCACCGCCATGGCGCTCGCGCCACTCACCTATCTGCTCTGGACCAAATACATGCGCCACAATCCGCGCAATCCACACTGGTTCAACCGCGACCGCTTCATTCTCTCCGCGGGCCACGCATCCATGCTGCTCTACAGCATGCTGCACCTGACAGGCTATGATCTGCCCCTTGAAGAACTGAAAAACTTCCGCCAGTGGGGTAGCCGCACGCCTGGTCATCCCGAATACCACCACGTTCCCGGCGTTGAGACCACGACCGGCCCCCTGGGCCAGGGCTTCGTCAATGGTGTCGGTATGGCAATCGCACAACGCTTCCAGGCCAGCCGCTACAACCGCCCTGACCATACACTGCTTGACCACTACATCTACACCATCTGTAGCGATGGCGACCTGATGGAGGGTATCACCTCCGAGGCAGCTTCTATCGCTGGTCACCTGAAGCTGGGTAAGCTCATCTACTTTTACGACGACAACAAGATTACCATCGAGGGCGACACCAGCCTGGCCTTCACAGAAAATGTTGGTGCGCGCTTCGAGAGCTACGGCTGGCATGTGCAGCACATCGCCGACGTCAACGACCTGGAGGTCGTGAGCCAGGCCATCGAGGCCGCCCAGGCCGACGAGCGCCCTTCGATCATCGTCACACGCACGCACATCGGCTATGGTAGCCCCAATAAGCAGGACAAAGAGTCGGCCCATGGTTCGCCTTTGGGCGCGCAGGAGGTTATCCTGACCAAGCGCAACCTTGGCTGGGCCTCTGAGGAGCCCTTCTACGAGCCAGAAGAGGCCGTGGCCTATTTCCGCCAGGCCGTTGAGCGTGGCGCGCAGCAGGAGCTGGCCTGGCAGGAGCAGTTCGCGGCCTATGCCAACGCCTATCCCGAGCTGGCCCAACAGTGGCAGCAGGAGCAGGACGGCAAGCTTCCCGAGGGCTGGGACAGCGAAATCCCAACCTTCAAAGCGGGCGAGGCCCTGGCCAGCCGCGTTGCCTCAGGCAAGACCATCAACGCGATCGCGCCTAAGCTGCCTAACCTGATCGGTGGCTCCGCCGACCTGGCGCCTTCTACCAATACCTATATGAAGGACCTGGGCGATTTCACGGCTGACGAGAACGGTCGCAATATGCACTTTGGTATCCGCGAGCATGCCATGGGCGCGATCCTCAATGGTATGGCGCTCTACGGCGGCCTCATTCCCTTTGGCGCGACCTTCCTCATCTTCTCTGAGTACATGCGCCCGCCCATCCGCCTGGCCGCAATCATGCGCCAGAAGGCCATCTATGTCTACACCCATGACAGCATTGGCGTCGGCGAGGACGGTCCTACCCACCAGCCTATCGAACAGCTGGCAGCCCTGCGCGCCATCCCTGGCCTGACCGTCATCCGCCCGGGTGACGCGAACGAGACAGCCGAGGCCTGGCGTAACGCCATCACCATTGAGGGTCCAGTTGCCATCGTACTCTCACGCCAGAACCTGCCTACTGTAGACCGCACCACACATGCCAGCGCGGCCAATGTGGCCAAAGGTGCCTATGTCATCAGCGATAGCGAGTCGACACCACAGGTTATCCTGATCGCGACCGGCTCCGAGCTGGCCCTGGCGCTTAGCTCAGCAGAAAAGCTGCGACAAGAGGGCATCGCCGTTCGTGTAGTAAGTATGCCCAGCCGCGAACTCTTTGAGAAGCAGAGCGCCGAGTATAAAGAAAGTGTCCTGCCTAAGAGTGTACGGGCTCGTATCGCAATCGAGGCTGCATCCCCCTTCGGTTGGGAGCGCTACGTCGGTCTGGATGGTGATACCGTCACCCTGGATCACTACGGTGCCTCGGCTCCGTTCAGCGTCCTCTACGAGAAGTTTGGCTTCACCGTAGAGAATGTCACTGCCAAGGCGAAAAATCTGCTTTAGTCGCAGAGAGAAAGAGAAGGGCCAGGAGCCACGGTCAGGTACAAGAGTACTAGTCAGCCTTCGTTCCTGGCACATCTCTGAAGGTGAGGGGAGATACCTCTCCCTCTTATCTTCAAATACCTGTTATATCTACTTGACAAATGGGTTGCCTTTGGTAGTACGATTTAGAGGGCAACAGATACAAGCTTGATGAATATGTGTACTTGCAAGCGTACATCCATCATATAAGGAGAAGAACGTAATGGCCAATCCACTGGTACAGTTACAAGACCAGGGACAGAGCGTCTGGTACGACAATATCGACCGTGCCCAGATTGCTTCTGGCGAGTTCGCGAGAATGCTGAAAGAAGATGGCATCCTTGGTGTTACCGCCAACCCAACCATTTTTGAGAAATCCATTAGCGCCGGTCATGCCTATGACGAGCAGATGCAGCAGCTCATCAAAGAGGGCAAAAGCTCCAACGAGATCTACGAAGACCTGGTGATTCAGGACATCCGCACCGTTGCCGACCTGCTACGACCTATCTATGATCGCACCGAAGGCAAGGATGGCTATGTCAGCCTGGAGGTCTCCCCAGAGCTCGCCAACGACACCGAGGGCACGATTAAAGAGGCTGAACGCTTCTGGAATATGGTCGAGCGCCCCAACCTGATGATCAAGATCCCCGCGACCCCGGCTGGCATTCCCGCCATCTATGAGACCCTACGCAAAGGCATCAACGTCAACATCACCTTGATCTTCTCGTTGCAGTCCTATGCTGATGTCGTCGACGCCTATGTGCGCGCACTCGAGGAGCGCAACAGCGAGGGTAAGGATATCAGCCACATCGCCTCGGTCGCCAGCTTCTTTGTCAGCCGCGTTGATACGCTGGTCGACAAGCTGCTCGAGGACAAGATCAAAGCCGGTGGCGCTGCCTCGCTCAAAGAGCTTGAGGGCAAGGCCGCTATCGCCAACGCGCGTCTCGTCTACCAGGACTTCAAACGCTTCTTCAACACCCCTCGCTTCGAGACGTTGAAGCATGCGGGTGCTCATGTACAGCGTCCGCTGTGGGCCAGCACCAGCACCAAGAACCCGGCCTACCGCGACGTCCTCTACGCTGAGGAACTGATTGGCCCTGATACGGTTGACACCATGCCTCTTGACACCATCAAGAACTTCCGCGACCATGGTATCGTCAAAAATACTATCGAGAACGATATCGAGGGCGCAAAGAAGACGCTTGATGAACTGGAGAAGAATGGTATCCACTACGACCAGGTCACCAAGCAGTTGCAGGATGAAGGGGTCCAGAAGTTCATTGACTCTTTCCACCAGCTCTTCGCTGGTATTAAGAGCAAGAAGCAGGCACTCAAAGAGCAGGTTGCTGACTAGAGGCCTACACAGGCACCAATAGACGCCTTCCAGGCGCCAGGGTAGGGATACATTATCCCTGCCCTGTTCTGCTGCGTTTCTTCATAGACTTTCTTGAAGAACAAGCACAGAAATTCAGGCGTGCCTCGCGGGTATATCTATAAAGTTTTTCCTAAAGTATTCCACTACATCAGTTCGCTTATCACCGGTTCTTTTCTCCATGGCAGGTAGCCAGATGCTACCATGAGGGGTTATACTTCTTGTAGAGACGAACTATCTGCTGGACTAACAAGCACCAGGAGACCGGCGTTACCAGAGTTTGACAACACGATCTTAGATTACATGTCTTAGATTACACATTCTTGAATGAGGAGATTACACTCATGCCTCAGCGTAGCGTAGTCGAAGCGCCCAACCCCTTTCGCGAGGGGCTACGCATTAAACAGAGTCCAGAACCATGCGTGATGGTCATCTTCGGCGCTACCGGCGACCTGACTCACCGCAAGTTGCTGCCAGCGCTCTATAACCTGGCCCTGGAACATCCCCTGCCCGCAGGCTTTTCTGTCGTGGCATTCGCACGCCGTCCTTACAATGATGAGGTCTTTCGCAAACAGGCGCTCGACTCTATCAACGAGTTTTCTCGTCAGAAGCCAGTAAACGAGCAGGTCTGGGAGAGCTTCTCCAATGGCATCTTCTACCTGCAATCCGACTTCCACGAGCCAGAAGGCTATGAGAAACTCGCGGCACTACTCAACCGCCTTGACCAGGAGCGGGGCACCAGTGGCAATCGCATCTTCTACCTATCCACGCCACCCAGCCAGTATCCTACCATTATTCAGAACCTGGGGGCCGTTGGTCTCAACCGCAACCGTAAAGGGTGGACGCGCATCATTGTCGAGAAACCCTTTGGTCATGATCTCCCTTCCGCCCGCGAGTTGAACCGCCAGATCGGTAAGGTCTTTAAAGAGGATCAGATCTATCGCATTGACCACTACCTGGGGAAAGAGACCGTCCAGAATATCCTGGTCTTCCGCCTGGCCAATGGCATCTTCGAACCCATCTGGAACCGGCGCTATATCGATCATGTCCAGATTACTGTTGCCGAGAATATTGGCATTGAGGGTCGCGGTGGCTACTACGAAGAGTCAGGCGCCATCCGCGATATGATTCAAAACCATATGCTCCAGTTGCTGACGCTGGTAGCCATGGAACCCCCCATTGCCTTTGACGCCAACGCGGTCCGCGACGAAAAGGTGAAAGTGCTCCACGCTCTTCAGCCGCTCTCTGGTCGCGAGGCTCTTCAAAACACGATACGCGCCCAATACACGGCTGGCTATGTCGGTGGACACCAGGTCGGCGGCTACCTGAGCGAGAACGGTGTCTCACCAGCGTCCTCCACCGAGACCTATGTTGCTATGAAATTGTTCATTGACAACTGGCGCTGGGCAGGCGTTCCCTTCTACCTGAGAACAGGCAAACACCTTCCCAAGCGTGTCACAGAGATCGCCATTCAATTTAAGCAGCCACCTCTGATGATCTTCAAGCAGAATGATGCTCAAGGGCAGGTCGAACCAAACGTCTTGACGCTGCGTATCCAGCCAGATGAAGGCATCTCCTTGAAATTCGGTGCCAAGGTACCAGGTACCGATCAGCAGATTCGCTCGGTTAATATGGACTTCTTCTATGGCTCATCCTTCGTACGTGAGCAACCCGAGGCCTACGAGCGTCTCTTGCTTGATGCCATGCTCGGCGACTCAACCCTCTTCACCCGCCGCGACGAGGTAGAGGCCGCCTGGACCTTTGTACAGGGCATTCTTGATGCCTGGAATAACGAGTCACCTGCCACCATTCATACCTATGAGTCTGGTACGTGGGGACCACAGGGCTCCGATGAGTTCATCTGGCGCGATGGCTTCCGCTGGCGCCGTCCCTGATTATAACAGCCTGTATGCTGAGTTTGTAGCGATAAAAGATGTAGCACAACGCAGTCCACATGAACAATGAAGTTCACTTTGATGAAGGGGAACGGGAATGACGAAGGCATCCTTTGAAAATCCAGGCGTGCATCTCCCCTGGGCAGGTAAACCGGTACGCATAGAAGAAGCCGAGGAGATTCTCACCTCACTCTGGCACCTGTCCGCCGACAACGTGCGCATTAGCCAGAACGTGAATGTGCGTGCTAGTGTCCTCAATTTTGTCATCTGTGCACCGGACATAACCACAGCACAGCGCGCTAGCTCACTTCTTCGCGAGCTCTGTAGTACCCATATCGCGCGCGTCATACTGCTCATCCTTGATACCAGCGAGAGTTCACCCACCGAGGTCAGCACGTGGGTGACCCTCCGCTCGTTTCCAATCATCTCCGATATCATGCGCCACAACTTTGAACAGATTACGATCATGCTCAGTGGGTCCGCTCTTCGCTCTGCAGCTACGATCATCCAGCCCTTACTCAAACCAGAGCTTCCCATTTATCTGTGGTGGCTCCAGGATCCGCCCCGTGATGAGACCCTCTTTTCGCGCCTGGCTCAGACAAGCAATCGCGTCATTGTCGACTCCGAAAGCTTCCTTCAGCCAGAGAATAGCCTGGCTCGCCTGGCAGCGCACCTGCAAGATACGGCAGAGAACTCCAGATGGGCACTCAGCGATCTTAATTGGGGACGCATCACGCCCTGGCGTCAACTGGTCGCGCAATTTTTCGATGTGCCCACCTATCAAGACTACTTGAGCGGTATCTATCAAATAGAGATTGAGCACGCCATCTCACCCACCAGGGACACCACTGGCGCAAACGGCAGCAGTCCCACGACTCCTACCGTCAATACGACGCGCGCTCTCCTCTTTTCCGCCTGGCTACTCAAGAGCTTGAACTGGCAGATCGATACCGCCAATGAACGGAACCAGCATCATCCAGAGACGGGCGAGCATTCCTGGCATACATCACACGCCACGGGCAAGCTCCAATTACCAGGCACAGATGAACTCCTGGTTCATAGTGGGCGTGGCAGTATTACCATTCGCCCTCGTGTTGAACCCGCGCTCACACCTGGCTCACTCTGCCTGGTCCGTATCTTAAGCGCCCTCGATGATAAACATGCGACCTTTGCCATTGATCGCGCCGATGGCGCGGAATATGCGATCACTTCGGTCGAGCTTCCCGAAGGCACACGCCATCAACGCACCGTTAGCCTGGGGCAAAGTTCCTCGCGCATAGCCAGCACCTTGCTGCACGATGAGCTAGAGATTCTGGGACATGATCGCCTCTTTGAGGCCGCGCTCAATGAAGTCTATAGACTTCTTGTAGAATAACAACAGGCACGTCTGGTATGTGGTGAGGTGCAGTCTGGCTGCCAGACTGCACCTCACCACATACCAGGGCGAGCGCCGCAGGCGTGAGACGCCACGCGCCATGCTAAAAAGTTGCACATCGTGTACTACTCAGTCAGCTTTGTAGGAGAGAAACAAACATGCAAAATAGACATATCTCCGTCTACTCCAGCCTGGACACACTCAGCCAGGCAGCGGCTCGCTACGTTATTCAAGTCGCGCAAGAAGCCATCGTCTCTCATGGGCGCTTCACCTTTGCGCTCTCAGGCGGCAATACCCCTAAAGCACTTTATAAACTGCTCGCCGCCGAACCCTACACCAGCCAGATTGATTGGAACCTGGTCGATATTTTCTGGTCTGACGAGCGTTGCGTCCCACCCGAGAGCGAGGATAGCTGCTACCGCCTGGCGATGGACACCATGCTGAGCAAAGTTCCCATTCCCGCCAGCCAGATTCACCGTATGCACGCCGAGGAGAAGGATCGCGATGCAGCCTCTCAAGCCTATACTGAGGAGATGCGCCGTGTCTTTGGCACCTCTGGCATCCCCGCCTTTGACCTGATTCTCTTAGGCATGGGACCCGAGGCCCATACCGCCTCCCTCTTCCCACACCAGCCCTCGCTTCAGGAGCGTGAGCGCCTGGTCATGCCTGTGAGCGTGCCCAAGCCTCCCCCTGCGCGCCTGACCCTTACGCCTCCTGTCTTGCAGGCTCCGCGCCATGTGCTCTTCCTGGTCACGGGCCAGGATAAGGCAGAAGCCGTCAAAGAAGTCATTGAAGGGGCACGCAACCCCGACGAGTACCCAGCGCAGCTAGTCCAGCCCACACAGGGTGATGTGACCTGGCTCTTCGATACCGCGGCGGCCTCACAACTCACGCATAAGGCGTAAGAAAGAAGGAAAAAGAAGCATGGTCGAGATCGTTCCTTCCATCCTCTCCGCCGACTTTACCCGCCTTGGGGAGCAGGTCCGCGACGCCGAAAGGGGTGGGGCCGGGCGTATCCAGATCGATGTGATGGATGGGCATTTTGTGCCCAACATCACGATGGGTCCCCTGGTGGTCGAGGCGGTCCGCCGCAGCACCAGCTTGCCCCTGGAGGCCCACCTGATGATAACCAATCCTCAGGACTATATTCAGACCTTCGCCCAGGCAGGCGCTGATGTCATTATCGTGCATCAGGAAGTCTGCCCGCACCTGCACCGCGTCATCCAACATATCAAAGCCGCAGGAAAAAAGGTTGGTGTCGCGCTTAATCCCTCCACTCCCGTTTTCCTCTTAAAGGACATGCTCTCGCTGCTCGATATGGTACTTATTATGACGATTAATCCCGGCTTTGGAGGCCAGGAGCTTATCCCTGAAACCTTGCCCAAAATCGTTGAGCTGCGCCGCATGCTGGCCGAGCGTCACCTTTCCTGCGATATCGAGGTCGATGGAGGTATCTCTGAGAAGACCGCGGCAAGCGTTGTCAAGGCGGGAGCCAATCTCCTCGTCGCCGGCTCCTCTGTCTATAACCAGCGCGAAACGGTCAAACAGGCCATTGAGCGCCTACAGCGAGCCGCAACCAGCGAGAAGCTCTAAACAGCGCCCCTCCCACGCGCATGCTCGTACGCTGGAAGTTCCTCCCCAGGTCTACCTGGGGAGGAACTTTTGCTTGTATACTAAACTAGAGTTTAGTTTTTATAGCGTTTTATGACAAGGTTTTGAACCTGAAAAACCATCCTTGTAGCTTTGATGAAGGTATGCTTCTAGAACCTCACGACTTGGAGAAGCTACTGAACGGCATCCAAGAGTTGTTGGAGATGAAGGGAATAGCGGTCGCAATCTAACCAAGTTCTTGAGAATAAGGAGGAAGAGGCTGAAGCGGTGCGGTTTCACTTCAGTCTCTTTTGAGTTCTCTCATGATGAACGCTTCAATTTCTAGGAGAAGGAAACCTTCCTTCTGTTCTTGGCTTCTACTGCATTGGGGCAACTCCAAGCAGAGAAGGCATCCACGTGAGGAGAGAAACTAGGAGGATGCAGGTGAGGGAAGGAAGCGGTGAATGAGTTGCTCAAGCTGATGCAACTTAAATGGTTTAGAGATGAGAGCGTCTACAAGCAAAGATAACTCAGGCCACATGTCGGCTGCGGTGAGTAGTACCATGTGCGGCGGCGCAATTCCCCTTGCGCTTGCTTCCTCACGTAACCCTTGCACCACACCAATCCCCCCCATAATGGGCATCATCACGTCCGTGAGTACAAGCGCCGGCCAGTGCTCACGGGCGAGGTCGAGCGCTTGTTGTCCATTAAAGGCGACCAGTGACTGGTACCCAAGGCTCTCGACCACCACCGTCAGGATTTCGGTAATCGGGATATCATCGTCAACGATCAAGACGATGGGTGGTTCGTATATTTCCTCATGCAAGTGTTACATCCTGCTTTCTTAGTGTCGCTCTTGCTCTGAAGGTGAACTCCTCTGTGGGGGGGACTCCCTCCGTTGGATTGCTGCTTGCTGCTCTGCTAATTTGATCAAAATGTCCCGTTCACTCTCATTGGGTGTCAGCACACGCACCCCCTCGGGCGTCGCAATCAGAAAATCACGGAGCGTTTCATCGTGGGCGGAAAAGCGCATCTTCGGAACGGAGAGGATGCGATGGAGTTTCCCTTGATAGATGAGGTGCTGCATGGACACCACATTTTCTGCAAGCACTGTCAGTTCATTCACGGAGAAATCCGGTTGCGTGATGACGCCTTGCGTTGGCTCTTTGATGGCAAGCAGCGTCACACCCCGTTCACGTAAGAGACTCAGGAATGCTGCGAGATAATCGGGAACACGTTCGGCTCCACTGCTCCTTTGGATGGCTCGCTCCCATTCAGCAATGCTATCAATGACCAGACGCCGTGCACCTGTTTGCTCTAATGCAGCAAGCGTCTCTGTGGCGACATGATCGGGGTCCAATTCAACCGAATCCCAGTGGTGGACGGTCAATCCCCCTCTTGCAGACAAAGCGTGCTGCAACTGTTGGCTCCACGCAAAGTCCTCCGATTTTTGAACCAACTGATCCGCTGTCTCTCGAAAGCCGAGAAACACTCCCGGTTCTCCCTCTGCCACGCCAGCAAGGAGAAATTGGAGCGCGAGAAGTGTCTTGCCCGTTCCTGGACTCCCAATCAGGACAGTCCCTGTTCGCCGGGTCAGGCCACCGCCAAGCAAGGTATCGAGTTCGGGCAATTCAAAGGTCGCTCGTTTCGCTGGCGTCGCTGAGAGCGTTTTCTTGTTCCAGCCCACCTTGAACGGATGCCTGAGGCGGGTTTCCAATCGAGGGAAAACGTGTACCCCTGTCTCGTTGAGCGCCAAACCGTGGAGGCCTGGTAATGCCGCTTTCCCTCGTACTTTGAGCACCTCAAGAGCCCGATGAGTGCGCACGCCGAGCAATGTATTGTAGAGCCCGATGAGCACATCCGCAGTGGTCATCTCTGGAAAGAGCGTTGTATCGCGGGGATCTGCCTCCGCTGTGACGAGTGAGGTTGTGCCCAACATACTCAATTGTGTTCCAAGATCGTAGAGGAGACGGCGGGCGGCAACAAAATCGGTTTCCTCGCCACGTAACCCTTGAAAGCCATCAAGCACCACGACACTCGCCTTCATACGATGCACTTCTGCCACAATCGCCTTCCCAGTTATGGGACCTTCCGGTGGGAAAAATTGCTGCAAGCTGAACACTTGTACAGTGCGACCAACGAGGTTTGGCGCAAAGAAGCTATAGGAACGCAGATGATCTAAGAGCTTTGTCGTTGGTTCAGACAGTGCTGTCAAAAAGAGAACTTTCTCCCCACGCTGAGCTGCGGCGAACGCGATCTGACTGGCAAGCGTGGTTTTCCCACTTCCAGGTGGTCCAAGAATAACCGTTAATGCTCCTTTTGGAAGCCCTCCATCTAACACCAGATCCAAATGAGGGATCCCTGTCGGCTCAAATGGTGATGGTGGAGGAACCATCGGGACCGATGTCGCATCAGGGGGGAACGAATCCATCATGCTCTCTTTCTCACTCGACAAATACAGACACTACAGTATATCACATGGTTTCTCGTTTGACGAGAGGACAGTTGCTTGCATCACGTCCATGCGATATGATTAGCGTCCTTGAAACGTTGTCGCATGGAGGGAAAAAAGGCATCAGGCGGTCTCTACCTCTTTGTTCACTGCTTCAATTAATGTAGTAAAATGTATGCATGCATAGCCTTACCACATCTTTCGTTGTTCCTGCTTCGCTCCCAGTTGCGCTCACACCGAAGTCTAAAGCTCATCATTTATGGACTTGTATCTCTGCTCATCCATTCGGGGCCCAAAAAATTCGATACGGTAGACACCATCTGGACATATGATCTCATGATAGTAGCAGAACTGGGGGAAGATGCTGTGGAGATCACTCCGGTCATGCGCCTCCTGCGATGCCAGGAGAGCAAAGCCCTGTATTGCCTTGGCCCTGTCTGAATACTCATGGACTTGCCCATCAGCAGCAATCACGGTGTAATGGGTCGTATAGGGAAACTGCATACAAGGGCGAAGGAAGAGAATATTACTGTGCGTGCTGCCATTGAGAAGCGTGGCAACGTACGAAGAGAACCAGGCTCTCCAGGAAGCATTTGCAGCATGGCCTCGTTTGGGGTCGAGATAGCTGGCATTGACCTAATTTGAGAGAGGCTTGAAAGTGGGAGAAGCCATATCACATACTGCGGGCTTGATCTGCTATGAACGTAGAAATCGAGTCAGGCCAATCCCATTTCATTGATGAAAGTGAGCGTATAGAACCTCACGACGTCGAGGGCATCCTGAGTGATATCCATGAATTATTCGAGAAAAAGGGAATAACTGTTATCCTCTAGCGGAGTTTTAGAGAACAATAAAGAGGCTAAAGTGAGAATACAGTACTTCAGCCTCTTTATTGTTCTCTAGCTAGAGTAGAATGTGCAACCTACGGTAAGCCAACCCTATCTATAGCCATTACGAACCCCATAGGCAATCGCTCTATGATGTCCCTCTCTTATAGAAACAGTCATGGGGATGTGCAGGCATGCCTGATGGTCTCTTCCATTTCACTGATATCACACATGATGTTATACGAGAATACTTCCTCGCATGTTGACAAAACATACACATTCTTCTAAATGCTTCCAGGGATTTCAGTGACCTGCCAAGAGATAGGGCAAAAGGAGCAACTTGGCGGTCAAAGGCTACAGGTTGGGTTTGCAAAAAATTAGAGCTATCAAAAAGATTAGCTCTCTTTGTTTTTTCTTTTCCCTGTTTTTCTACGTTGTAAAAAATCATTTAAGTCATCAATTGAAATGCGATATTCGTTCCCGATATCAATAGCAATAAGCTCCCCCGACCGTATCCAGCCACGCACTGTTTCGGCATGGACTTGTACTCTCTCTGCGACTTGTGCGACAGTCAACAACTTGCCCTCTTGACTCATGTTCTCTTACCTCTTGAGTATTTGATTAATTTTAGCGCTTGACTGTCTAGACGTCAACTAGGTGATGTAGAATGAATTATAATTGACTTAAATTGCTTTTGACTTGACTAAATGGCATAAGACCGTGTAAGATTGTATCAAATGGTAAATCGTAGGAGGTGATTAACAGAGCGATAAGAAAAGCTGGCTCCCTGTCTTGCACACAGAGAGCCAGCTAGTGAGAACACACAAAACCCTTGATAGCCGATTCTGGAGTTCTCTGCGCTCAGAATAGCGCATGGATGCTCCATAGTCAAGAAAGAGAAGACGACGAATGATCTCTCATGGAGCTTCAACAGCATTGCATGCCCGCTGCCAAACCGATGTACCGGTAAATGTTTCCAACATCGCCTTCTTTCGCGGTGTGCAGTTGGGATATCAGGCTTATCAGAATGAACACACCCCTCTTAGTGAGCATGACCTTTACGAGCGCCTCATCTACCGCTTGCTCGCCTTTCCCAATTCTACTTATGAGAATACAGGGTGGATAGTTGGATGGGTAAAGGGATTACTTGAGGATTCAGCGTCTCAACAGCCTCCCTCTGCTTCGGGTGACATTCACTCCGAGGCGTTAGCATCCTATGCCGACAACTTTGTCCCTGTCATTCCCAGTGACCACCTGCTCCACAGTACAAGCCGCCCATTTTGTTATGACTCTTCGTGGCAAGGGCACGAAGACGAGAGCAATATTGCTCTTGTTGCTGAATATGTTACCAATGGCCTCATGACCCCGCCAGGTTTCATGTACCTCGTTGGCCTGCCTATGTCGGACTGGCAGGCGTCTTGATGGTTGGGGGATGGCTTAGCATTGGCATGGGACAACAGGCATGGCAGGGGTGGCAAGACGACCTGCATTATGGACGCCCCCGTACCTACCAGATTGACGCCGTTGTCGGCCATAACCACGATACGAGCGCAACCCCATCGCATTTCATTGCGCTCAATCTTCATGGCCAGATTACCGTCATTGAGTTGCCAGCAGGCGACCCGAGCAAAATACATGTTTACAAGACAGGCATAGCATTGCTAGGGAGCAACCAAGACTTGACCCCGGCGCAGGTCGCATTTAAAGACCTGGACGGAGACGGCAAACCGGACATGGTTGTCTCTGTTGGAGATCAAAGCATTGCCTTCAAGAACCAGAACGATGTGTTTAGCCCAACACCTATGAAAGAGGTCAAAGCGTGATTGCCACACTAGCATACCCCATCCACGACAAGCAACCACCGCGCCCCCAGGAGAGCGGCCTCAGGGGACCTCGCCGAACCATGCGCATGTTGACTCAACGGGTTAACGAACTTCAGGGGATCACCTTTAGCGGAGAAGATGAATACGTCGTGATCTCTTGTGCAGAGACCATTACAGCCACCCTTGCCCTGAACTTACAAACCTCATTCCAGGCAGAGCGCCCAGTACAAGCCGTATTAGTCTCCCATGGCAAAACCAACACGTCGGGCAATGGCTATATTGTCATTCGTTGGCGTGGAACTGTCCCAGAACGCTTCTTCGACCAGCTCGACCAGCTCAACAAAGAGATTCTCTTCTATACTGCCTTTAGCGCCGGACCCCTCGACACTTGTAGAACACCATGGGATGGCATCCCAAACGCCTAATGTCTCAGGGAAGAGTCTCATCAACCTGTACTCTTCTCCTTCCTGTTGGAGGGACCCCATGCAAGACAAGCAGATGCAGAACGACTTAGACCAGCTTCTACGCGAGCTTGACCAAGAGCAGCAGCAGACGCACACGACGGACGACATACCACATGTAGAAGCTAACCAGGAGTACGACCGCGAGCGCCGCATGTATGACATTGAGATCCACATTTACCCAAGAGAGGAGCAAGAGCCAGAGGAGCCAGCCAACACCGTTGAAAGTTTCCCACCCATCGACCAGGAGCAAGAGCCACGAGGGAGGAAGCCTCTAGCGTGGGCAAGGAAGCACACGCGCCCCCTTGGGCTTATCAGCCTCATAGTATGCGCTTGTACGCTTGTTGTTAGCTGTCTGGGATATCTGTTGCCACTCTGGACGGTGACCACGACAGTAACGCTTGTGCCAATCACACGCACGATAGAAACCCGTCTGACAGTCACAATCGGGAGCGCTGACCCAAACCATCACCAGGCGCCAGGAAGGGTACTTCCCACCGTCACCATAAGCCAAGCGCGTACTGTTGCCACCACCGGGAAAGCGCACCAGGACGCCCAGGCATCGCACGGATACATTACCTTTTACAACGCAGCGACCTATGCGCAGACGATACCAGAAGGAACCCTTGTTACCGCAGCCAATGGGGTGCAAGTGGTCACTGACCAGGATATTACCGTGAGCGCGGCAAGCTATCCCACCTTTGGGCAGGCGAGTGTTAGCGCCCACGCGACCCAGGCAGGACCAGTAGGCAACCTCAAGGCAGGCGCGGTTTATGGTCCCTGTTGTCGCGTCAATATCTCCGCTGTCAACGGAGCCTTTAGCGGAGGACAAGACGCACGCGACTATCAGACCATCACGCAGCACGACATCGACGCTGCAAGCGCGAGCCTGAAAGCCAGCCTTGACCAGAGCACTACCGCAGCACTGCAAACGCAGGTTCAGACCACAGAAACGCTTGCCACGCCACTACATTGCCAGCAGAAGACGAGCGCTGACCACCAGCCGGGAGAGGAGGCTGCAAGTGTTCATGTGACCCTGGACGAGACGTGTACTGGCATTGTTTACCAGACACAAGCCCTTCAAACACTCATCACCCAGGCACTCACCATTCAGGCGAGACAGCAGCTAGGAGCAGGATACGCACCGGGTGGAGACGTTCACATCATCACCACGGCACAGGGGACAATGACCATTCAGGCGACTGGGACAAGCACGTGGGTGTATCAGTTCTCCCATGCCGAACAGGAGCGCATGAAAGCCAGTATTGCAGGCAAGAACCCGGCTCAGGCGAAAAGCCTCTTACTAGCGCGATCAGGGGTGCAGTCGGCCTCCTTCTCCAACAATACAATCTTGCCAGATGCTCGACATATTCGCTTTGTGTTCATCACCTATTGAGATAAACAGGACCAGCAGAGCAACAAACACAGAAAGGAGGTGAAAACAATGCAACATGTGATTGACAAACATGATCCTCGCTACAGTCTTATTGACGAAGTGGCCTTCAAGTCGAAGAACTTGTACAATGCAGGCAACTACGAGATCCGTCAATCCTACATTCACACCGGGAAGTACCTCAACTACAACGAGGTGCAACGGCGGATGCAGTCGCATGAAGCCTACAAAGCGCTCCCGGCAAAGGTGAGCCAGCAAGTCCTCATGCAACTGCATCACGATTGGGAGAGTTTCTTTAAAGCGCGTGATGCCTACACGCTCGACCCTTCCAAGTTCTTCGGGCGTCCCAAGTTGCCAGGATACAAACACAAGACGGAAGGCCGTAACATGCTCGTGTACACCATCCAGGCCATCAGTCGGAAAGGCTTAAAGCGTGGCATGATTCAACCTTCGATGCTGGCGATTGAGGTGCGCACAAAGCACCAGGACGTTGATCAAGTCCGCATCGTCCCACGTAAGGGTTTTTACGTGGTGGAAGTGGTCTACGAGAAAGAGGTGAAACAAGCAGCAGTCAATCCTGCCTACTACGCTGGCATAGATATTGGCATCAATAATCTGGTAGCGCTAACTTCAAACAAACCTGGCTTCCGGCCAGTCCTTGTTAACGGGCGCCCAGTGAAAAGTGTGAACCAATTCTATAACTGGCAACATCATCCGCAAAGTAGCCCCTGACGCCTTCGGGTTAGAGGGGGTAGAGGGTGGTAAAGGGGCGCTTGCATCCCTGGTAGTCCATCCGGTGAGGATTGTCGTTCCCCTCACAAAGCCAGAAAGCAAGCGGAAAGTAGCTAAAGCAAGCGGTCAATAGTGCGCAAGATTTCGTTACACCACGCTCTGGTTTTTGGAACTATAATAGGCATGTCTCAATCTATCGAATCTTTTTCCTATTACGCACAGAATGGAGCAGTATTTATGCATGACGACATCACCGATATCCCCGGCATCCGCGTCGGACATGACACAGATCTCACGGCAGGGACAGGGTGTACCGTTCTTCTCTGCGATAGTGACGCCGTAGGCGGCGTCGACGTACGTGGCAGCGCTCCCGCCACTCACGAGACGGATCTCCTCAATCCAATTCATATGGTAGACGAGGTTCACGCCGTTCTACTCACCGGCGGAAGCGCCTTCGGGCTACAGGCAGTGGCTGGCGTCATGCGCTATCTTGAGGAGCAGCACAAGGGCGTGGATACAGGAGTTGCACGCGTACCAATTGTCCCCGCAGCCGCCATATTTGATCTCGCCTTCGGCTCACCACATATCCGTCCAGACGCAGAGGCAGGCTACCGCGCCTGTCTGCAAGCCAGCGGCGACCCGGTTATCCAGGGAAATGTAGGCGCGGGAACCGGGGCGACCGTAGGCAAGCTGGTCAGCCCCCTGCTCGCGATGAAAGGTGGCCTGGGATCAGCGAGCACACGACTGCCTGATGGCACGCTTGTAGCAGCCCTGGTCGTAGTCAACGCGCTGGGCAATATTCATGATCCAGAGACGCAGCAGGTCATCGCAGGCACACGAGAACTCCTGGGATCTGACACACTTGCCGCCAATCCCTTTAGTAACACGACAATAGCCGCGATTGCGACCACGGCCTCGCTGAACAAAGCGGAGTGTACCAAAGTCGCGCAAATGGCGCACGATGGTATGGCCCAGGTCATACGCCCGGTGCATACCATGTTTGATGGCGACGCCATCTACGCCCTGGCGCTTGGTCCACGCGACACACCACGGCTCCCTTCAGCGCAAGCAGCGCAGCGCGTCAGCATTATAGGAGCTGCCGCAGCCCAGACGCTCGCACGCGCCATTATCAAAGCCATTCGTCACGCCCGAACGCTCCATGGCATCCCCGCCGCTCAGGCATAAGTAAGCACCAGCCCCTTGAGTGACTCCCCAAAGAAACGCGAAAGGGGCTTCCTTTTTCAGGGCGCACGCTCCTTCTCCGGCGCAAGAGAGACCAAAACCCTCCTGGCAGGTACCTGCGCAACAGCGGATATGCGATATTCTGCTTACACGCCTCGGCCTGATTTTTTCAATTGTTATTTTGCAGCGATAGCGCTTCTCTCTCTTCTCTTCGACTATATGCAATTTCTAGAGTAAGATAGTAGCTTTACAAGCCTGGTATATCAATACGACAAAAATGTCCGCTCTCCAGCTGCGACAGGAAGCGAAAAGAACGCATTATATATGAGAAAAACATCGCGTGCACAACGCTTTTTTGTCCTGGCTGTACCAACGGGCTACTACTCGCGTAGTGCTCGGCATAAGGGGAAACAACGCCTGGCGTAGTGAGCATTTCGCTCTTTTGAGGTAGCATCCAGCGAGAGTGAAGCAACGTATTGGCCAGTTGCACGTTCGCTTTGGTCACACAGAGAGTGGGGGTGAGGGGAAAAGGAGGATAGGTTGAAGGGGTATCAACAGGCATCGAGTGTGATTGAATGGGGAGTCTCTGCGGCCAAAGTTGTGCAAACTGGGCATCGGACGTTGGCAATGTCACTGTCTTCTCCACTTGGGGTGCTACAGACCAACCTGCCTTCTTATGCGAAAACCAACGTCGCTCTCGCGACTAGCGCTTACGCGCTCAGGTTTTCGGAGAGGCACTACGTCAAGAGACATCGTACGACGAACGCACTACAAGCCATCGCATTACATTCTTAATTGTAGTCAAAACAGAGGGATTAGCAAGAGTAATAGAACTATTTGGTAGCTTTCCTGGCTTTCCTAAAAGGACGATCCGGCATCGTGGGTATCCAGGATCGAGAGCAACGCGGCCAGGATACGTCCTGTCGCGCCCCATATACAATACGTTCCGTAATCGAAAAAGTAGACAGCGCGTGTCTTCTCTCCACGCGTCCAGTACTCCACGCGCTGGATGGCGGGATCGGCCAGGGCGCGCAAGGGCGCGACGATCAATTCGGCCACCTCGCTCTCCTGAAGCCGTAACTCGCCAGGCCCCTGGTGAAGATAGCCGACCACAGGCACAATCAAAAAGTTACTGACCACTGTAAAGACTGGTGGCATGGCGCCCAGAATCTCAACGCGTTCAGGCGCGAGGCCAATCTCTTCCCAAGCCTCGCGTAGAGCGGTTTCAACGGGCGAAGCATCTTGAGATTCGGCGCTTCCTCCGGGAAAGGCAATCTCGCCGCTGTGCGCGCGGAGCGTGCTGGCACGACGAATAAAAAGCAGTGAAAGCTCGCCTTCATGTTCGAACAAGACAAGCAAGACCGCCGCCTGACGCGCCCCCGGCTGATGACCTTCCAATTGATCATCTAAGAAATGAGCGTGTTCAGGCGCCTCCAGATAGGTGCGCAGGTGTGTAAGGAGCAGGGTGCGCTCCTGTAGAACTCTTCCATCCATATCTCTATTTTAGCATACCCCTGCTCCTGAGCGCCGCACACGTCCACTATCTTACCATTGAGATCATTGAGGCGAGCTTGCAAGGCGAAAACTTTTCATGATGAGTGAGGAACGGATGGCCTTTATGAGGTCCGGTTTGTCGCAATGAAAGGGGCTTGCATTATTATGATACAATGTGAAAGATAGAAAAACATCGGAGAGCATTGCGAAAAGGCCGCGTATTGTCTTGCATTCAAGGACAGCTTTTGGTATAATTACAACATCGAGTGGGGGTATGCTTTGTCCAGGCGCGTTTCTGTGTCTTAACTAGGGCCTACCTTGCCTGTGCGTATCGTTTCGTATCACCGTTCTGTAGAGCAAAGCAACAGGTCGCGACAGATATTCTGGCTAGCCAGAAGCTGTATTGATGGCCGAAACGACTACCGCCTAAGCATCTCCTCCGATAAACCCAATTCCGATGGCACACTCCCCAGGCATAAAAACTGAAGGTCCATCTCGTTTTCACAACTCATTCTGGCCATGTGCCAGCAAACACGAAGACAAGCATAAAGCAGCATAAAGCATTTTTTACCGCATGCACAAAACGAGAAACTGGGCTGGAGTGTCCCTCTGAAACGGGCAAAAACCGTGGATCGAAGGGGGTTTCACCCATGCAAGTAGAAAAGCACGGCGACCTTTCGACAATGCCAGCGGAAAATCCTAACAGCGGGCGGGTACAGACGATGATCGAAGGCAATGATCCTCAAGTAGAAAACAACAATCCAAGCATCACGCACGAAGACGTGGAAGACTTCAACCAGAACGACATGGAAGCCTTGCTGGCGTCCTCGCCAATGACAATCGGTATCAAACGAGGCGATGTCGTTGAAGGTGTTATCGTGCGTATCGATCAGGATGAGATCCTGGTTGATATCGGCTTGAAGTCAGAAGGCGTTCTCTCCACGCGAGAGCTGCCCTCCAGTGGTTATGGCTCCTTTGAGGAGCTGCACAACGACGACAAAGTTCTGGTCTATGTTATTCAGCCAGAGACGTCGGAGGGACATGCAGTCCTCTCGCTCAAGCGAGCCAACACCGAGCGCCAGTGGCGTATCGCGGAAGAGCAGTTCAAAAACGGCGAGCTCCTCAAAGCCAAAGTCATTGACTTTAACAAGGGCGGCTTGATCGTTGACGTGAACGGCATCCGTGGTTTCGTGCCTATCTCTCAGATCCTCAACCTCAAACGGGAAGAGGTCGCAGCTGGCGGCGAGAATCAAGAGACCGCTGCCAAGTTGCAGGCGATGAAAGACAAAGAGCTCCAGCTCAAGATTATCGAGATCAATCGCGCGCGCAACCGCTTGATCCTTTCTGAGCGTATGGCCGTTCAGGAATGGCGCCAGCGTCGCCGCGAAGAGCTTCTCGAGGAGCTTAAGCCCGGCGAAGTACGCAAGGGTGTGGTCAGCAATCTGGCCAACTTCGGTGCCTTCGTCGACCTGGGTGGTGCAGATGGACTGGTCCACATCAGCCAGTTGGCCTGGAGCCGCGTCAATCACCCAAGCGAAGTATTGCATGTCGGCCAGGAGGTCGAGGTACAGGTCCTCAGCGTTGATAAGGAGCGCAAGAAAATTGCCCTCTCGATCAAGCGCGCAGAGGTCGATCCCTGGACCACGGTTGAGCAACGCTACACGCCTGGTCAGCTCGTCAATGGCACAGTCACCAAGATCGCTCCCTTCGGTGCGTTTGCGCGCATTGAAGATGGCATCGAGGGCCTGATCCACCATTCTGAGCTGGCTCCCGGCACTGATCCTAAGTCGATCTTGCAGGAAGGCGCCCAGTTGCAGCTTCGCATCCTGCGCATCGATCCCGAGCGCCGTCGCCTTGGGTTGAGCCTGCGCCAGGTAGATGAGCCAGAGCCAGAGGGTGCTGAGCAACAACAGCCAGAGGCAAGCGCCGCCACCACGGAAGAGGCCGCTTCAACCGCCGCTTCGGCCACGCGTGAGCCCATGCCTTCCCTGGAGTCCACCACGCCCTCCCTTGAGAGCGCGGCCACCACGGAAGAGCGCAAGCGTGAGCGCGCTCCTCAACGTGAGCGTGGCGCCGAAAGCAAAGCGGAGGACGAGGGCGAGACGACCGCGATGGCTGAGGCCTTCCGCGCCGCAGCTCGCCAGCGCGCCAAGGACGAGACTGAGCCTGCTGAATAAGAGCAGCGCTCTGGTGCGAGCCACGACCAGCATAGCTGTGGCTCGCACCATAAAGTTTCTACCTCCCCGCTACCTATCGCATACGCGAGGTAGTTGGGAGGTTCCTTGTTATATTGACCGCATTTACATGTAGCTACCCTTTTTAAACGTTGCACACATAGCACTTTTGGGCCTTCTTGACGCGCCAAATTCCGTGTAGTATGATGAAATGCGCAGTTAATAGGGTCAGTTTTCGCAATTCTTTAAAAAGGGTTCGAGAGGTTCAAGGAATTCTTTCCAACGTCGAGGTGGTGGGGGAGGATAAAACTGGACACACTTCACTTTTGGTCAGAGTACAAGAGAGTTGATCTCACTTGCGTCACTTGCACCTTAGCAATCTGTCTCCCTCTTTACACACCGGGCGCTGGCAAGAACAGTGTTCCATTTCCAGACCACGTGCCTATCTCAGTTGTTCCATTTCCCTGCTTATCACCCGGTAACCATCCCAATCCTACACAGGAGTGGCTGAGACATTCACACAGAGGGAGGCTTTTTTGAACCAGTTTTGCTCTCTCGCTTTCGTCGCGCACACGCGACAAAGGCCGCGCACCTGAACAGATGAAGCAGACAACTTCTTCAGGACGCGTTCCTCTACTATAGGAATTGGTTAAGAGGTCGATTGTTTCTCAGTAAGCAGTATGAGACGTATAGACGTATAACGACAGACGGGAGGCTACGGTTGTTATCCTTGACGCTGTATGTTGGGTGTTGTATGATGAATCACACGGTTTACCTGAGCGACACAGAGGGCTCGGTTCCACCCTCTGCCACTGAAAGGGGGGTGACAAACAGGTGAACGATAGAGATAGGTTTGATAAATTCACAGAGCGCGCCAGAAAAGTTCTGAGTCTCGCTCAAGAGGAAGCCCAGCGCTTCCAACACAACTATATCGGTACAGAACATCTTCTACTCGGCCTTGTGCGTGAAGGAGAGGGTGTTGCTGCCAAAGTATTGGCAAATCTCGGTGTCGAACTGAACAAAGTTCGTAGCGCCGTTGAATTTATTATCGGGCGCGGAGACCGCATCGTGCTCGGCGAGATTGGCCTGACGCCTCGTGCGAAGAAGGTTATCGAGCTGGCTGTCGATGAGGCTCGTCGCCTGAATCACCATTATATCGGTACAGAACATCTCCTGCTCGGGTTGGTTCGTGAAGGCGAAGGCATTGCCGCAGGCGTTCTGGAGAGCCTGGGTGTCAACCTTGAAAAGGTCCGCACTCAGACCATTCAGGTGCTTAGCCAATCTAATCCTCCCCATGAACGGGATGCTAAACATTCGAAAACACCTACCATCGATCAGATGGGCATTGACCTGACCGCAGCCGCTCGTGCTGGCACGCTCGACCCGGTCATTGGTCGCCACCAGGAAATTGAACGCGTCATCCAGATTCTCTCCCGCCGCAATAAAAACAATCCCGCGCTTATTGGTGAACCGGGTGTTGGTAAAACGGCAATCGTGGAAGGGCTGGCCCAACGCCTGGTGTCTGGTGAGGTTCCTGAGACCCTCGCCAATAAACGTCTGCTGACACTTGATGTTGGCTCGCTGGTCGCTGGTACTAAATATCGCGGTGAGTTTGAGGAACGCCTCAAGAAAATTATTGAGGAAATTCGCAATAGTCGCGACTGCATCATCTTTATCGACGAGGTACATACCCTGGTCGGTGCCGGTGCCGCTGAAGGCGCGGTCGATGCAGCCAACATTCTCAAACCCGCCCTCTCACGCGGTGAGTTGCAGTGTATCGGTGCCACCACGCTCGACGAGTATCGCAAGTACATCGAGCGCGACGCCGCACTTCAGCGCCGCTTCCAGGAAGTTATCATCCGTGAGCCTTCGGTTGAGGAAACCATTGAGATCCTCAAGGGTATCCGCGAACGCTATGAGCAACACCATCGCCTGATTATCACCGATGAGGCCCTCAGAGCCGCAACCGAAATGGCCAGTCGCTATATTACCGACCGCTTTATGCCCGACAAGGCTATCGATCTGATCGACGAGGCAGCCAGCCGTGTGCGTATGCAAAACTCACTCGCTCCTCTCAATCTTAAAGAAGCCATGAAAGGTCTGGAATCGGTCCTACGCGAGAAAGAAGCCGCTATTCAGCAGCAAGAGTATGAATTGGCTGCCGAACTGCGTGACCGCGAAGTGAAGCTGCGCGAGCGTATCGCAAAGCTTGAGTCCGGTTGGCAGAAAGAGCGCGGCTCCGATAAGCCGACTGTTGGCGAGGAAGAGATCGCTCAGATCGTGTCGATGTGGACCGGGATCCCGGTAATGCGCATCGCACAGGAAGAGTCTCAGCGCTTACTCCAGATGGAAGAGGCGCTCCACTCCCGCGTTATCGGTCAGAACGAGGCTATCGAGAAGATCTCGCGCGCCGTCCGCCGCGCACGCGCCGGCCTGAAAGATCCCAAACGTCCGATTGGTTCCTTCATTTTCATGGGTCCCACCGGCGTTGGTAAAACTGAGCTTGCTCGTACGCTTGCCGAGTTTATGTTCGGCAGCGAAGAGGCCCTGATCAAAATTGACATGTCAGAGTTCATGGAGCGCCATGCCGCGGCTCGCCTGGTTGGTGCCCCTCCTGGATATGTCGGCTATGAAGAGGGCGGTCAGCTCACCGAGGCTGTGCGTCGTAAGTCCTATAGTGTGATCCTGCTCGACGAAATCGAGAAGGCTCACCCCGATGTCTTCAACATGCTGCTTCAGATCCTTGAAGATGGTAAGCTGACAGACGCCAAGGGACGCACTGTAGACTTCCGTAACACTATCATCATCATGACATCGAACGTCGGTGCCTCCTTGCTAAACAAGGAAGCGTCCATGGGCTTCCGCCAGTCGAAGGACAAGGCGAAGGCCAACCAGGCCGAATACGATTCCATGAAGGGGAAAGTGCTCGGCGAACTACGCAATACCTTCAAACCTGAGTTCCTAAACCGTATCGACGAGGTCATCGTCTTCCATTCCCTGCGGATGGAGGAAATGTACTCGATCGTCGATCTCCTGCTCAACCGCGTCCGCACACAGCTGACCGAGCAGCAGGTTGAACTAGTCGTACCGCAGCCCGCGAAGGACTTCTTGATTGAGAAGGGCTTCGATCCGCAGTATGGTGCTCGCCCGTTGCGTCGCACCATTCAGCGTATGGTCGAAGATCCGCTGGCGGAAGGTCTGCTCCAGGGTAAGTTCCATCCTGGTGACCTGATCGAGGCAAGCATTGTGGATGGCGATCTTGATCTACAAGTTCGCAATCGCATCGAGCAATTGCCGTCTCCCGCAGCTCCCGAGGCCGCGCTCTCGGCTGGTAGCGAAGGTAATCCTTCCGGTTCCGAATCCTAGGAGACAAGTCCGTGGGGCATGTTGTTGCATGCCCCACATTTCTTCTTGTCGACGTAAGACTAAGACTTGTTCCGCTCGCTTTTCGCGAACTGGACAAGTCTCTCTGCCTGACGATTCTTCAGGCAGCCCTTGTATTTTCTCTCGCCTATAACATTCAAAGCGTTAATATGGCAAAAGTACGCACAAAATACGTCTGTCAGCAATGTGGTGGTGAACAGAATAAGTGGATGGGGAAATGCCCCGATTGTGGTGCATGGAATACGCTGGAAGAGGTTGCAGAGGCCTCACCGAGCCAGAACGCGACCCAACAACGTCGCCAGGCTCTCCTCACGCATGCCCCACTCACCCAAGGCACCAACGTGCCAGTTGTCCTTCCCGAGATCCAACCCCTTAGTCAGCCCCGCATCTCCGTGGGCTATCCAGAAATGGATCGCGTGCTAGGGAGTGGTCTCGTTCCAGGCTCTGTCATTCTCATTGGTGGCGAACCTGGTATCGGTAAATCAACACTTTTACTCCAGGTTTCAGGCGCGATTGCTCAACAGGTCGGGCCAGTTCTCTATGTCTCGGGCGAAGAATCAGTCGAACAGGTGAAGATGCGCGCGGAACGCCTGGAGATCGCAGGTGAACGCCTCTACCTCCTGGCTTCCATTGAGCTGGACACGATTACAGAAGCTGTGCATCGCCTCAAACCATCACTACTGATTGTCGATTCAATTCAGACACTAATTGCCAGCCATCTCACCGCCGCCCCTGGTAGCATTAGCCAGGTGCGCGAATGTACCTTGCAGCTCATGCAGCTTGCCAAGAGCAGCCATGTCCCCGTTTTCATCATCGGGCACGTAACAAAAGAAGGGACCGTTGCTGGCCCCAAGGCGCTTGAACACATCGCGGATGCCGTGCTCTACCTGGAAGGCGAGCGCTATCACTCCTATCGTTTGCTGCGTGGTGTAAAAAACCGCTTTGGCGCTACCCACGAAGTTGGCGTCTTCGAGATGCAGGGCGAGGGCATGGTAGAGGTTTCCAATCCCTCGGCCGTCTTCCTGGCTGATCGCGACGCGGATGCTACCGGCTCGGCTATTGTGGTGAGCATGGAGGGAACACGTCCACTGCTCGTTGAGGTACAGGCCCTCGTTACTCCCAGCAATTTCGGCAATGCCCGCTGCACTACCAATGGCATTGATCATAATCGCCTCCTGATGCTCCTGGCTGTCCTGACCAAACGCGTCGGGCTGGCGGTCGGCAGCCATGATGTTTATGCCAACGTCATCGGCGGTTTTAACCTGGAGGAGCCTTCCATCGACCTCGGCGTGGCCGCGGCCATTGCGTCGAGTTATCGCGAGAAGAATGTCCCTTCCGATATGGTTCTGATCGGCGAAGTCGGGCTCTCAGGAGAATTACGAGCCGTGAGCCGCCTGGCGATGCGCGTCCGCGAGGCAGCCAAACTTGGCTTTAAACGCTGTATCGTTCCTAGCGCAGTCGGCAAAGGCGCACGCGTCCGCGCCGAACTAGAAGAGGCAGGACTACCCGGTGACTTTCAAGTGCTTACTGCAAGTAGTCTTGCGGTAGCGTTGGAGATTGCACTACACTAGTAATAGAGCAATCACATGATCTCTCTATTACGCATGCAGGTCTTCTACGTGTCTTGCTGTGTCACTATTCTCAACGGGAGAAAGGCAAGTCTTCGCATGGTTGTTGATACCTGTACAGAAAACATGTATACTGCGTAATCAATACGTTGTTTTCGTTGCTCAATAGGCATTTTTCTGCTAACTTGTAAACATGCACTCGTGTGTCGCAGGAATAGGCAACATTTTTCGCACTTATTCTTTTTGTTTTTATCACCGCCGTTACCTGCACGGGCATGCAGAACACTGCTATTTGAGCGCATACTTACTTTATGCACTTTACCGTGCACTGCGACGGAGGATGCAGGGATGTTCGTTAACACTTTATCACGCATTATTGGCTGCCTGGTAGCAATTGGGGCAGTAGTCAGTTACTACGCCTACCAGCTCACGCATGTGCCACCACGCACACTTATTGGCTGGCAATGGATCGCTGTCATCGCTGTCATCGTCGGTATTATCGCCTTTATTCTTACTCCCTACTTGACAGTGATCCCCTACGTGTGGATGCGCGACAAGATCCGCAAAACCGCCGCCAGCGACCTGGTAGCTGCCGCCATTGGCTTGACGGTTGGCCTGATCATCTCGGCCCTGCTGGCAATTCCGCTCACCAGTCTGCCTGAGCCTGTGGGACATATCCTGCCCTTCGTGGGAGCCGTCCTCTTCGGCTACCTGGGCGTAGCGATTGCTGTCATGCGCAAGAACGACATCGCCAGCCTCTTCCAAAGCTCTCTGCTCCGCCGGCGTGAGCGTGACGAAGAGCGCGAGAGTGAGCGCGAGAGCAAGCGCAAAGATCGCGATAAGGACCGCGGTCTCCAGATAGGAGTGCAGTCTCCCATCCTGCTCGACACCAGCACGATCATCGATGGTCGTATCGCCGACATTAGCCAGACTGGCTTCATCAGCGGCACCCTGACGGTTCCGCGCTTTGTGCTCAATGAACTCCAGCGCATCGCCGACTCCGCCGACACCATGCGCCGCAATCGCGGGCGTCGTGGCCTGGAGATTCTCAACCGCTTGCAGAAAGATGCGACCGTGCCGATTGAGATCGTTGATACAGATATCGAGGGCATCGCCGATGTAGATGGTAAGCTGGTCAAGATGGCCAAAGAACTTCACTGCCCCATCATCACCAATGACTTTAACCTCAATCGCGTGGCGGAACTACAGGGAATTAAAGTCCTCAATATCAATGAGCTGGCAAATGCCATCAAACCTGTGCTCTTGCCAGGAGAAGATATTCACATTAAAATTATGCAGGATGGCAAAGAGCTTGGGCAGGGTGTTGGCTATCTCGATGATGGCACCATGATTGTGGTTGAGAACGGTCGCTCATATATGAACATGACCATTGAGGTAACCGTCACCCGCGTTCTGCAAACGGTGGCGGGACGCATGATCTTCGCTCACCCCAAGCCACAGCCACAGAGTGGAGCCACCACGACATCCATTCAGTCACCAACCAAACAACGACAAATGCAATAAAGCGTGCGCCTTCAGCGCGAGGCACGCCCCCACAAGACTGAAAACCCTGGTCGGCACCCCTCTGCGGGTGCCTTCTTTTTGACCCGTTGAGCACCTATCACCTCGTCTCATTCCAGGTGGTAGGGAACACGGAGAGACGCTAGCACACGCTCACTACGGAGAAAGGCCGAGGAATAGCTCCTCATAGTATTATGCAAGAAACGTCAGCCGCCGTTATTGTGGCCGCAGGTTCCAGCCGGCGCATGCAGGGCCGAGATAAGCTCTGGCTCTCGCTTGCGGGCCGCGTAACCCTGGCTCATACCATCGATACCTTCCAGGCTTCGCCTCTCATAGATACCATTGTGATCGTGACCAACGCGGAGCGCCTTGCCGATGTGGACGATCTTTGCCAGCGCGAACAGTGGCAGAAAGTCATCGCGGTCATTCCCGGTGGCGCTCGCCGCCAGGACTCAGTTCGTCATGGACTCGACGAGCTGGCACGACAGGTCCCCACCTGCCGATGGGTCATGATCCATGATGCCGCGCGACCCTTTGTAACCCAGGACATCCTGGCCGCGGGTCTCCTGGCCGCACAAGAGCATCAAGCGGCCATTGCCGCCGTTCCAGTGAAAGATACCATCAAACAGGTACGCGAGGGCATCATTACTGAGACGCCTGACCGCGCACTCTTGTGGGCTGTGCAGACCCCCCAGGTCTTTGCCTTCCCACTCATTCACCAGGCCCATCATACACCGCTCGCACAGGAGGATATGACGGACGATGCGACCTTGCTTGAGCGCCTGGGGCATGCCGTCGCCGTCTTTCCCGGCTCGTACACCAACATCAAGATTACCACCCAGGAGGATCTCCTCTTTGCGGAAGTTTTTATCAAAGGACAAACACGATGACAATGCGTATTGGTACTGGCTATGATGTACACGCCTTCGCGCCCGACCGCCCCCTCATCCTGGGAGGCGTCCAGATCCCTTATGAGTATGGCCTGGCCGGCCATTCAGACGCGGACGCCGTTCTGCACAGCGTGGTCAACGCGCTAATGGGGGCCGCGGCACTCGGCGATATCGGGCAACACTTCCCCTCCGAAGATCCTCGCTGGAAGGATCAACCCAGCACTGTTTTTCTGGAATATACCCGCGACCTATTAGAGCAACACCAGTGGAAAATCAGCAACATTGATGTGATGATCATTGCCCAGCGCCCAAAGCTCGCGGGACACTGCCTGGCCATGCGTGAACACATCGCCAAACACCTGCGCCTGGATATTGACCAGGTCAGCGTAAAGGCCGCCACCACCGATGGCCTAGGCTTTGTCGGACGACGCGAAGGCATCGCCTGCCAGGCCGTGGCGCTTCTCGAACGCTAACCATAGGCGACATTCCAGGATAGTACCGCGCTATACAATAGACACATAGAAACATGTTTTGTAAGGAGTGGTAGATTATCCATGGCACAATTTACTGGACGTGTCCTGGTACTGGGAGCCAACGGCGAGACAGGGCGCCAGGTGGTGGCCTCCCTCCAGGCAAAACATATTCCCGTCCGCGCTGTCGTTCGTAGCGCACAAAAAGCGGCGGGCCTGAACTCATCCAATACAGAAATTGTGATCAGCGAACACCTCAACGAGGAGACGCTGGAGGATGCGATGCAGGGGGTCAGCGCGGTTATTAGCACCATTGGCACCCGCTCGATGAGCGACTTGGAGCTTATCGAGGAGAGCGAGTACACCACTGTTATGCATCTTATCACGGCAGCGAAAGCAACGGGTATCCAGCAAGTAGTGCTTTGCTCTTCCATGAGCACCAACAAGCCCGAACGCATCCCTCCCCTGACCCGGGTTCTCCGCGCCAAATATAAGGCCGAGCAAGCTTTAATCGCGAGCGGTCTGACCTATACCATTGTCCACCCGGGAGGCCTGAACAACGAACCAGGCGGCGAGGATATCTTTGTGGCTCCCCATCCCCTGCCAACCGATGGTATGATTTCGCGCCAGGACGCCGCAGAAGTCCTGGTACAGGCTCTTCTGCAACCAGAGGCACTCAACAAGAGCGTAGACGTCATTAGCCTCTCAGGGCAGGGACCCGCCACTCGCCCAGGCCTCTTTCGCGTCTAGCCAGAGAAAAAAGCAGGCAACAGCACCTACTTGCCTGCTTTCTTACTTCAAATTCTACCTACTTTTTGAGGGCATTAAAAAGTCCTTCAGTTTTGGCGGCCATAATAAAGTCATTGCGATGCAGGCCGCGAATGGCATGCGTCCACCACGCCACATCCACCAGGCCCCACTGGAGCGTAATGGCGGGATGATGCCCCTCTTGCTCTGCCAGGGTCCCTATCTTGTTTGTCAATTCCAGGGCGGTGGCAAAATCTTTGACCTTGTACCGGCGCTCCAGGTGCAGCACACCCTCATGCTCAACAGTCTTCCAACCGGGAATTTCAGCGATATAGCTGTTGATCTCTTCGGCTGTGGCACGAGGTGACTCAGCACGGCACGCCTCACATTTCATAGAAGCCAGTTCTGCCATTATAGCCATTTCTCCTGAGACAAGGGAACGTCGCTATTCAGCTTTTTTCTCTTCGAGCAACATCTTCTGCACGGCTTTGCCAGGGTTGGAGACCGCATTCACCTGGTCTTTCAGTTTCGAAAAATCTTCAACCGGCACTTCAGCCATAAACTTATCTTTGGCCTGCTTGGCCTGTCCCGCAGTTTTACCGGCGCTATGCATAAACGAAGAGAGGGTCTTCGGGCCAAAGATGGCCAGCACTACCACGGCCAGAACCGCAAGTTCTAAGGGATGAAAACCCATATAATCAGACTCCTTTGTCGAGCGTCATGGGTCCAATATCATACCAATACCATACCCAGGTCCCGCTCTCAACGATCCTTCCATTTCCATATTCTACCATATTGTTTGCAGTTCACCCTGCAAAAAATACTGCCCCAAATTGATAGAGGCATGCGTTCTCTTTTCACAGAGAGCATATCTCTACCCAGCACTTCCCCACACCCCCTACACTGGGTAGGCCAACCGGTTCTCCCCCATGACACCGGTTGGCCTCTCTTTCGCGACACAGATTATCTGGATCACTCAAGACTACCAATTTGGCCTATCACGCAAGAAATCATATGTCATCTTTACTAAAGCATGGTATGATAAGGAAACATATCGGTCAGAAAGACACAAGAAAGAGCATACACACCACATGCCCGCATCGCCATTTAAAACACCTTCAAGGGGACAGGACAACTATCTGTCGCCCACTCACACAATCAACCCACGCTCGCCATACACACAAGGTGGAAGCGTGGTGGGTGTCATCATTATCGCTATGCTCCTCTTCGCGCTCTCAGGACTGATTCTTGGTATGACCGTGGGCATCTTCCAGCACCTCAAAGGCCCACAAAAAAGCCCACAAGCGCTGGCCGCCACTACCCACATTACGGCGACCAGCACCCATACCACGCCCATCAACAAAGTTCCGCTCAACTGCCCCTTGATCGATCAGGGTGTCTACCAGGGCGTAGCCAACGGCGAGGTTGCGTATACACTCTCAGCGCATGCCGTCGATAAATCTGGCACATGTACCAAATCTGGGAATGCTATTCACCAGAAAGGCATCACCTTCAGGCTCTGGCTGACAAAAGTTCCCAGTAACAAACGCATCGATATTCCTGCATCTACCTGGTCAGACCTCAACAAGCTCCAGTCTCCTCTTACGCATGAGATCGCCAACGGGCTCCAGTTCGACGCCACCACGCCCCAGGTGCAAGCAAGCAATGGTCAGGGACAGGGAACCTGGAAATTTGGCGTCTCGCCCGAGGTAAAGCCTGGGACCTACTACCTCGTTGTGCTAACAGACTGGGATGGCACCTACGCCAACTGGACCTGGCTCTATTTCACAGTCAAAGCAGCTCACGCCTGAGCACACAAACGAGCAGAGCCACCTTGCTTCCCCCTTTTAAATGCCGCCAGTTTCACATTCTCATGAGTATGATCTTATTCCGAAACCCAACGTCACTGCCGTGACTAGCGCTTCGCGCTCAGGGTTTCGGATCAGAAGTACGTCCCCATTTTGGGCTACACTTAGTCCTGTTTTCTAATCCCCTTCTCGCCAGCATGGTATCATGAATACGTATCAACAAAATATTTAGATATACACACAGAGTATTTCATGAGAAGAAGAGAGCGCTTGCAGCATGCAACAATATGATCGCAATAATCTACCAACCACAGATACGCTCCGCACGAAGAGCCGTTCCCAGACAGTAATCACCACCGCCCTTTTGCTGTTTGCCATTACAGGCCTGCTTTCTGGCTTCACATATAACGCCATGAATCGCCCACCCAAAAATACACCGCCCACAACGAATATTACCAAACAATCACCGGTCGCAACAAAGACACAAACGCCCACTTCCTCCCCTACGACCCAGCCTACAGTCAATGTGGCGGCAGTTGGCTTAGGGTGCCCTCATCCAACGCTAGATCAATATACATTGAAAGCAGATGGTACAACAACCTATACTACAAGCATCCAGGCTACATCTAAAAAATCAGGAACTTGTGAGGGCGAGGCATTAAAAGCTTCTGGTATTACCTGCAAAATGTGGCTTACCAAAGACCAAAATTACAAACAAACACTTGATAGCGCAAAAGATGCCTTACTGAAGAGTGTTATCCAACCTATGCCAAATGAAGAGCAAAACGCGCTAGTCTTCGACAGCAACACACAACAAGTACAACCCTGTGACAATGATGGTAAGGTATCCTGGAAGTACAAGGTAGCAACTTCGGTTGCTCCCGGCGCTTATTACCTCATCTTCCTAACCAACTGGCAAAGCCAACGCTACAACTGGAACGCTCGTGCAATTACGATCCAATAAGAAGATGGTTTGGATACGTGGTGTTCACTACTTCCTGCGCGCTTGCATGGTTCACTTCTTACTGCTCATCGCCCATGGCCATATTCGCAACCAGGCTCATGCCCCAGGACGCGCATCGCCATATGCCAAGCAATAACGGCCTCAGATGTGGTGGGCATGTCCATCGCATCTGAGCCAATCAGGCGCAGGAAGCGCAGCTCGGTTTTGCTCTTAAACTGCGGACCCACCTCCATGGTATAGACACCCTCGTGTAGATGCAGACCAGGAACATCCTGCGTCGCCTCCCGCACGAGCACGCAACTCTGGACTGTAGACATTGGCCAGCGCCGGGAAGCGCTCACTGTTGGGACTAATCAGAGGAACCATCCCCACCATGCCCGGTAAAAAGATATGTTCACTCATCAGCATCACATCGTCTGGTTTATGCCCAGGATTGACGCCAACAGCATTAGTGACAATCAATATTCGTTATCCCAACACATAGATGCAGAGCAAAGGCAGCGTGATCTGAACCGTATTAGGTTCTTCATCCTTTCGTAGCAGGATGAAGAACCCCACATTATAGTCTTCTTATAACTTTTTCCCCTTTTCCTTCTTCCCTCTAGTCATAGCATTATTATCTTCACGCGAGGTGGTTTTAACTACTTCATACATCTATTTATCGTCATAAGGCACTCTCTTACAATCTACCTCTTTTATAAATTACTTTTGATTTTATAGCGCCTCTAGGTTTTTATATCTCTATAGGTATTCATAGGGATATAAAACAAATACACTATACCAAACGTTACAAAATAACATAAAGCTACATATACTGAAACAGAATATCACATCTACAAGATACTTGAAAAAAATATTGTCTTATTATACAATTAAAAACAAGTATATATTTTTACTTAGGCTTCTACAAAAGAATGCCTTATTTTTTGGTATTTTACTCAAAACATGAAAATACCAGTATTGCTTTGTAAGGAGACATAGCAATCATGTTTAGTACAAATTTAAGAAAAGGGATTGTTTCTCGAATTACTCTCGTAATCTTGGTTAGCAGCATACTTAGTTTGACATTAGCTTTCGTACCAGGCTTCTCAACTCCCAAAGCACATGCAGCTACCTCAACTCCCAAAGCACATGCAGTTGCAGCTGGCTGTTCTGGTGGTGCACTAACTGGAACAAATGTTTATGATTCTTATGGGCACTTAGAGGGATCACTTGGCCTCTACTGGCTCTGTTCCACCAATGGAATAGCGGCTTCGTTTTGGAGCAATAACAACACTTGGCAACATGTGTATGTATACGTAGAATATACTGATTATCCCGGATATCTGGAAAATAGCGCAGGATATCGTGCTAACAGTGTTTTTTGGACGGGATCATATTTTGACATGAGCAAATGTTACTATGGAGAGGTTGATCTAGTAGATAATAGAGGTGTTAATAATTGGGTCGGTACCGCTAGCATAGCACCTCTTGGCGATTGTCACTAATAGCGTTTTCTGAGCTGGCAGTACCAGGTCAGTACATCGGTCCAACCTGGTACATACTATCTCGTCTATGTCGTTGACTGGAAGGGGCAACGCTTCAAGTGGAGCTATATGCAAGTCACGATAGCCTAATCGCTTATAGCAGGGCCAACCTGCGCAAAATTCCTCGCGCCAGGGTGGCGAACTTCGGACGTGCGGCGTTCGCCACCTCCAGCACGCTCACATGATCCACCTCTTCCTGCTCCGCGCCCGTGGCGGTATTCGTAATCAGGCTCATGCCCAGGACACGCATCTCCATATGTCGGGCAATTACAGCCTCAGGCACCGTCGACATGCCTACTGCGTCCGAGCCGATCAGGCGCAGGAAGCGCAGCTCGGCCTTGCTCTCAAACTGTGGACCCACAACCATGGTATAGACGCCCTCGTGTAGGCACAGGCCCGGAACATCCTGCGCCGCCTCACGTGCTAGCGCTCGTAACTCCGCGTTGTAAGCGTTGGCGACCGCCGGGAAACGCACGCCAAAGCGCTCATCGTTGGGTCCAACCAGGGGACTCATCCCCACCATACCCGGTAAGAAGATATGATCGCTCATCAACATGACATCGCCCGGCTTATACTCGGGATTGACTCCACCGGCGGCATTGGTGACAATCAGGGTCTGCGCGCCCAACTGGTGCATAACACGCACAGGCAGCGTGATCTGGGTCGCGTTATAGCCCTCATAGAGGTGAAAGCGCCCCTGCATGATAACCACAGGCACGCCTGCCAGGGTCCCAATAAGTAATTGACCTGCATGGCCAGCCACAGTCGAGCGCGCAAAGTGGGGTATTTCTTCGTAGGGCAACGCTACGGCGTTCTCAATCTCCGTCGCCAGATCTCCTAGCCCAGACCCCAAAATCAAGCCCACCAGGGGCTTCTGGGGCGCACGAGCTTGAATAGCTTCCGTCGCCTCCATCACCTGTTCGTATATCACGATTTGACTCCTTTAGCGTTTGTTTGCTCTGTTCTCCCTCCTCTCCCACTACCATCCTGCTATTATCTTCGCACAAGACGCAACCCATAAGGGGCTCCTGCCGGGCCTCGCGAAAACGTGCTATAATGCACACAACATCCAGTTTGATCAGAACCGTTTTCTACTCTATTGCATCGCACTGGCCACCAGGGAGGTGGCCGTGAAACGATAAGGAGACACGTTAGGATATGGCTAAACTGCATGATTTGTTTACGCAGGCACGCCGGGCGCGAAGTGGTAGCGGGATGGGCTTTTTGGGCAAAAGCAGAGCCGAATCCAAGGCGCACGCCGCCGCCATCGTCGTCGAGTTTCCCACGGTTAGCGCGGGCAGCGCGGAAGCAGCGCTCAAAGCCGGTGCCGATGGGCTGCTTTTTCAATGGGACGGCAAAGATAGCGCTGCTCTCTCCGCACTAAAGCAAGAGCTTGACGCAGCACGCTCCTACCAGGAGGATATAGTCCTCGGGCTGCACCTGGCTGGCAATGGCGAATCGCTCAATGGCGAAGCTATTACCAGTATCAAAGAGCAGGGCTTCAATTACATCACGCTGCCATTAAATGCGCCAGCACACCTCCTGGCTCAGGAGTCCAAAGATGTAGAGAAGGTCGTCATCCTCCCCGTCCAAAATATCATGTCGCCGCTCCGCTCGGGCGATGTTTCACCATACTTTACTATTCGTAACCTGTCTGGACTCGATGGCATTGCCGCGATTCTCCTGGACTTCGATATCGAGAAGCCATTTGGCTCCCTGAGCATCGAGGATATTCTCCATTACAATACCGTTCGTGGGTCCGTCCAGCATCCTGCTTTCATCCGTGTCGGTGGGCGCCTCAATGAGAACGATACCCGCACCCTCAAGGCCCTCAATGTCCAGGGTGTGGTGCTGGAAGCAGATAAGAGCCTGGAGACCACCCAGGAGCAGGTAAAAGCGCTCCGCGCCCTCCTGGAAAAGCTCCACGAGGAGAAGGGGGATTCCTCCTCACCGTTCTCGCTTCAACGCTAAATAAAAAGCGACTTCTCGCCACTACGTGGCTCGCAGGGTAGTAATGTGTTGCTGGCAAGCTGGCCTTGAGCTAGCCTGCCAGCAACACATTACCCTATACGAAGCATACAAGCGCAGGCGATGAGGATGGAAATTATTTACTGCCTGTATCAACGGGCTTCTCGTCAGGTAGGGCGATAGCGGGGACACGCGGGAGCGTGGATTGCCGCCAGAAGAGTTGCTTGCGCGGAATACGCCGTAGGAGGCCCCTGGTCGTTTCCCAGACCTGCTCGGGACGTTCATTGTTGCGCCAGTAGTAATAGCAGGCGATCTCGTCTGGATCAGCGCTACATAATTTCTTAAAGGCGACCTCCAGCTCTGGTTCCTCCGCTTCACGCAGGTTATAGTTCTGTAACCAGAGCTGACTGCGCTTCTCCTGCCTCCTGGTCAGTTCAACGAGCTTGCGTCCCCATTCCTCAACCTTCGCGACATCCTCCCCCAATAATTGCCAGAAGAGATGGCAGCCCATCGTATCAAGCTCAGGAATAGTCGCCAACTCCTCCATCAATTCCAGGTCCTGGGGCAAGAGCACAATGGTCGTAGTGATCCTGGAGTTTATGCGCTTCACGGATTCAAATAGCTCACCAAAGAAGTCCACCATGGAGCGGCGCCGAAAGTGTTCCAGATCGGTAATATCTGGGCAGAGCGCACGACATACCGGGCAATAACAGGTAATCTCGGGGCCGCGCGGCTCATCGATCAGCAGGCCACTAATAGGGTAATTCTTCAGATAAAATTCGATCTCCCCCAGGAGCCAGGAGCGGAAGGGCTCATGATTGTAACAGGTCATCCCGTGGTGACGCCCATGCCGATCCTGCACACGCGATTGTGGATGCCGAAAGGTGTACCAGCTTGGCATATGTGAGGGACCTGCAAAAAGATTGCCATAGCGCCCAAGGCTAAGGATGATTTTGAGACCAGCATCCTGTGCTTGTCGTAACCCTCGCTCCAGATCCTTTCCCCAACGCTGCTCCTCTTCTTCGTGAACGGCATAGACAATGCTATTTGCCCCAGCCGCACGAATCTGCTCAAAATCACGTTTAACCATCTCAGGGTGAAATAAAGGATGGAAATAGGCGACGGTAATATCCATTGACATCAAACTCCAGAAATAGGCATTCTACGCGAAGCTCTACACAAGCCATCAATACATGTTTATGTCAGAGTATATCATAACCTCGCTCGTTTCATCTTGTTAAAGGGGATTTCTAGGCTATCCACTATAGCCAATGTTGCTTGCCTGTGCGCTTGCTCTTCTAAATGAGAGAACGATAAAACATCTCACTTTTGCGATGCCTAGGCGAGCGCAACAAAAAAGCTTGACAATCACAGGCATTCAAGGCACAATGCAGGCATGGGAAACGCATATACCACATCACAATCAACAGGCTACACTGGCTCGACGCCTGGACGGACGCGCTTCGTTCAATCATACGCCAAAATTAATCTAACCCTCGATGTCCTGGGACGGCGCGCGGATGGCTTTCATGAGCTTGTCACGCTGATGCAAACACTAGATATTTACGATACCATCTGTGTCAGCGAAATTGAGGAACCGCGAGTCGAGATTACCTGCTCACGACCAGAGTTGAGCACGGCAGAGAATCTGATCGTGCGCGCTGTGCAGGCCGTGCGTCAGCGCCTCTCATTAGAGCATGGTT
Source organism: Ktedonobacter robiniae (assembly GCF_016587375.1). Taxonomy (GTDB): domain Bacteria; phylum Chloroflexota; class Ktedonobacteria; order Ktedonobacterales; family Ktedonobacteraceae; genus Ktedonobacter; species Ktedonobacter robiniae. The sequence goes on along the minus strand of NZ_BNJG01000001.1, from coordinate 3,625,430 downwards.
TTGTCATTGAGCACCAGAAGCGCGTTCCCGTGGCGGCTGGCCTGGGTGGCGGAAGTAGCAATGCCGCCGCGACGCTGCTCCTGCTGAAAGAGGGCTGGAATCTGCCGCTTTCAATGGTTGACCTGCATGAAATCGCGGCTGCCCTGGGTTCAGATGTACCCTTCTTCCTGAGCGGTGGCCTGGCCCTATGCGAGGGACGCGGCGAGCGCATCACGCCTCTTGCCCCCCACTGGCCACAGGCTATGCGCTGGCTCATCCTGCTCAAGCCAGCTATCAGCGTCTCGACCGCCCTGGTCTTTCGCAATCTCTCCCCTGCCGACTATAGCGATGGCGCCAGTAGCCGCAAAATACAGGACGCGCTCGCGCACAAGAGCAATTTCCAGCTTTCAGATCTACATAATAGCCTCCAGCGTGGCGTGCTTGAACGCTATCCTGAAGTCGCGCAGGCTCGTGAAGGTATGCTCCGGGCGGGTGCGGCCCATGTCTTTCTCTCTGGTAGTGGTCCCACACTCTTCGCACCCTTCGCACAATTGAGCAACACTTCCCAGGTCTATCAACAGTTGCTGGCGCAAGGCTACGAAGTCTACCTGACACGCGCCATCTATCCACAAGGAACAGAGGCAAGCTTCTTCTAGGGCCTTCCCGACCACACCGGTCCCAACTTCTCTCTCAGTGAGCAGAAATCTGTTACAATAATGCCATTGCGGTAACAAGAGAACATGTTCAATAACGACATGTGTCGATAGAGAGAAGTTGGAGGTTTCCAGCCCTGCGTCAGCATATTATCAGTGCACTTTGCACGCTTCTGCGCTTCCCATTTGCGCTTCTCGATTTATTTCGCGCTCCTTTCGTGCAACGCGCCAAAAAACATCCACGCTCCATTGTCATTATCAAACCTTGCTGTCTAGGTGACTTGATCATGACCACGCCTCTGCTGGAGGTGCTACACCGAGCTTATCCTGAAGCACGTATCACCTATGTAGCGGGTTCCTGGTCGAAAGTCATTCCCGAGCACCATCCAGCCGTGGACGAGGTCATCGACTGTGGCTCTGTTGGCATTCCTGGTCGCTACAGCCTGCGCGAATATAGGTCCTTTGCTCGTCGCCTGCGTGCTTCGCACTTTGATATGGCCTTCGTGCTTGATCGTTCGCCGATGCTGACCCTGCTCCCCTGGCTCGCGGGCGTGCCAAGACGTGTTGGACCAGATAGTAAGGGGCGTGGCTTCTCCCTCACAGATCGCGTTCCAGTCTCATCCTCGCCTGAACATTTGCAGCACGAAGCCGATATCTACCTCGACCTGGCGCGTGCGCTAAAGCTTCCTATTGAGCAGCCACGCATGCGCTTTGTGCCTACGCTCCAGGAGCGCCAAACGGCGCAACACTACCAGGGAACACAGATCGCCGTCTTTGTCGGGGTGGCAGTAATCCCGGCATGGATCTGACGGCCAAGCGCTGGCCCCTTGAGCGCTATCGTGCCCTGGTGCAGAAACTGATATGGGATCTGGGTGCGCGTGTCCTGCTTATTGGCGGTCCTGGCGATGCTCCACTGACCCAGCAATTGCTGAAAGGCCTGGAGGTGCCTATGGGCAGCGTCCTGGACCTGGCTGGCAAGACCAGCATTGGCGAGTTGGCAGCACAACTCGAAGCCTGCTCGCTCTACATTGGCAACGATAGCAGTCCCATGCACCTGGCCGCCGCCGTCGATATTCCCGTCATAGGCATCTTTGGGCCAACCAGTCCCGAGGAGTATGGCCCCTATCCCACCAATGATCCCAGGCATATCGGCCTGTGGAAGCATCCCACACGTCAGCCCTGCTTCTTCCTGGGCAAGATGCGCGAGTGCCAGAATTGCACCTGTATGCAAGCAATCACGGTGGAGGATGTCTGGGAGGCAGTTCAACGCCTGGTTCCTAGCAGCAGCGATCACGAGGTGCGCCAATGAAACTGGCTCTACGCACGCTGATTCTCCTCCTGGTCCGTCTCCTGGGCTGGCCTCGCATCCAGCGAGTACGTAAACAGCCAGAAGAGAAACCGCGTATTCTGCTACTGCGCCCAGACCACCTGGGCGATATGGTGCTGGCAACGCCCGTCCTGGATGCGCTACGCGCGCAACTCCCCGAGGCACATATCGCGATGATGGTTGGTCCCTGGTCCAGCGCTATTGTCGAGCGCCACCCGGCCCTGGATGAACTCATTCCCTGCGCTTTTCCAGGCTTTCAGCGCGCCTCCCAGCATCCACTCGCGCCTTACATGCTTCTGTTCAAACTGGCAAAGCAGCTACGCGCTGGCAACTACGATGTCGCGATCAACCTGCGGCCCGACTTCTGGTGGGGTGCTGCCCTCGTCTACCTGGCGGGTATTCCCCGTCGTATTGGCTACGCGCTCCCGCCTGCGACATCATTCCTCTCATGCGCACTCCCTTTTCCTGAGCATCAGCACTCAACCTTCTATAACCTGGAGCTGGCCAGTGTGGGCCTACAAGCTCTTGGGCAGCCTCCCCTGGAGACGCCTTTCACGCCGGAACGCTATCCACTTCGCTTTGAGCCAACGGAGCAAGAGCGGCAGTGGGTGGCTCAGACGCTGCATGATGCCGGAATCGCGCCTGAGGCACCTGTCGTGGTCATTCACCCCGGCACCGGTGGCTCGGTCAAGCTCTGGCGCTCGGAAGCCTGGGCGACCTGCGCCAACCAGCTCCAGGCCTCTTATCCTTCGCTCCGCTTTGTCTTGACCGGGACACCAAAGGAGCGTCCCTTGCTGGAAGAGGTCGCTGAGGGGATGGTCACACAACCGCTCTGCATCAGCGATAGCAGTGTGGGACAGCTTGCGGCGTTGCTGCAACGCGCCAGCCTCGTGATGGGCGTGGATAATGGTCCCCTGCACCTCGCAGTCACGCAAGATGTGCCAAGCATACGCATCTTTGGTCCAACCGATAGCCGCATCTTTGGTCCCTGGGGCGCTCCTGCGCGTCATCGCGTTATCACTTCAACACAGCGCTGTCCCGGCTGCCCAAGCATCCCGTGCGGACGCCTGGACTTTACAGCTGAAGAGCTTCCCCAGCACCCTTGCGTACGCGTAGTGTCTGAAGAGAGCGTGCTCGCGCTCGCCAGAAATATCCTCTCTCCCGTAAACGACGCGCATAATACTTCTTCGCGTTCTTGAACCGCATGCTAGACGTGCGCTAATCTGGGTAGCCCATGCTCACCCTGGTTGGCGCACTTCTCCCTCCATGTTCTATACTGAGAACATAACCCCCATTAAACCATGCCGCAAGGCCGCTTGAAGGAGTTTTACATACTTTATGATAGATGCCAACACTATCGCCACCAATGCCTTCGTAAAGCATGTGCGCAGCAATCCCTATCCAGGGCGTGGACTCGTCCTTGGTCGCGCCTCAGATGACTATGGCTGGATTATCGTGTACTGGATCATGGGTCGCAGCGAACAGAGCCGTAATCGACGCTTCACTGTGTCAGGAAACGTTTTGAAGACGGAGCCGGTTGACGCCAGCCTTGTCGCCGATCCCAGCCTGATCATCTATGAGGCCATGCTCGAACTTCCTGGAATCTACCTCGTCAGCAATGGGGACCAGACGCGCACGCTGTACCAGTCCCTCCAGGCGGGGCTATCCTTTGACGCGGCCCTGGCGACGCGTGAACGTGAACCGGACGCCCCACACTTTACACCTCGCATCAGCGGTATGATCGACCTGCGGCAGCAGCCAGGCTCCATCACCCTGAGCATTCTCAAAGCCAACCAGACGAATCCAGAACTTACCGACCGCTACACCTACCATCCTGCCACGCCCGTCCCTGGCTATGGCTATGGGCTCACGACCTATATGAGTCCTGGCACGCCTCTGCCTAGCTTTACTGGCGATCCCCTCCTCCTTCCCTGCCAGGGAGCAGCAGAAGAGGTCCTCAGCTTCTACTGGAACGCGCTGAATGAGGATAATCGTATCTCACTCGCCGTGAAGCATATTACCGACGATGGCCAGAGCACTCTCCAGATCCATAACCGCTTTGAATCAGAGGTCCGCTAAGTGTTGATGTAGTGTGGCCCTGGCAGCCTGCGGCTGCCAGGGCCACACTACATTACCCAAGTATATGCGTTTCGGTCAAAAGTTTGCATCTTTCTCTTTAGCTCTCTATAATGCAGGGAGAAGATCCCCGCCCTGCCGCAGGATCGCCGCGGCAAACAGCTCACAATCTGGGACGGTAGTATGATACAGACAGCAGTCGATCCAACAATACAAGATCTCGATGAGTACGGTTACCCAACACGACCCGACGCCCAGCGCAAGCTGCGCAACGCGGTCGTCCATACCAGCCGGCGCCTCTTGCTAGGTGGCATTTCCCTGGCCCTGGGAGGTGTGGGAGCCTATCTCAAGCTGCGTGCTTTTGGGCAAGCGAGACCACCTCTCTCGCCTCAGACGTTCCATCCCAAACGCATTCTGGTCATCCGCGTCGATCTTATTGGCGACCTGGTTATGTCTATGACTGTGGTGCGCCAGTTGAAGCGGACCTACCCAGAGGCAGAGATCGACCTGCTGGCCATTCCTTCTAGCGCATCCATTGTGCGCGAAGATCCCGATATCACGCAACTGCTGACCTACGATCCCAATATCTGGCGCCGCCCCAAAGCCCTGCTGCAAACACGCAACTGGCGCGAGGCTCAAGCCCTACACCAGCAGATGCGCGAACGAGACTATGACCTGGCCGTTAGCGTCTCTGGTCCCTGGGCCAGTATCCTCTCTGTGCTCAGTCGTGCGCCGCGACGCGTTGGCTTTGGCGCGGAGGGCTATCCCGGTTTTATGACAGAGAGTGTCCCTGGCCGTCACTGGGCCGAGGGAGAGCGGAAACACGAAGTCGATTACTGTATGGAGATGCTACATGCCTGTGGCGCTACCCTTGACCAGGAGTCGCGTGTACCCACCCTGCATGTCACGCCAAAGAGTGAGCAAGAGGTCGCCGACCTGCTCCAGGTGGAGGGCATAGATCCACAGAAACCGCTGGTTGCCTGCCAGGTTAGCTCACACAATGGCTATGCGAAACGCTGGCCGATCCCCTACTGGGCGCGCCTCATAGAGCGCCTGGTAAACGAGGATGGCATGAACGTCGTCCTGACTGGAGCCCCTAAGGATCAGCCATTAATTGAGGCCGTGCTCAAACGCACACGCGCGCATATGTATAATTTTGCTGGCAAGACCAATCTGCCTCAACTGGCGGCCCTGCTTAAGCGCGCTGATATCGTCATCTCTGGCGATAGTGGCCCCATGCATATTGCCGCCGCCGTTGGCTCAGAGTTAATCGCCATTCATGGCCCAACCGATCCCCAGATGAGCGGCCCAGTGAGTCCTCACGCCACGGTGCTGCGGAGCGACATCTGGTGTAGCCCCTGCTACTTCGCCAAGGGGCCTGCCAACTGCCGCTTCCATACGACGCAGTGTATGAAGGATATTTCGCCCGAACAGGTACACTCCGCCGTCCTTAGCAAACTGGAGGGCGCTCGGATACATACGCAGGAGTCCAGCCAGTCTCTTCAAGGAGGAAACGCATGAGCCAGCAACACCAGCCAATACGCACCAACGATTCCTCTCTGCCAGCCTCGGTATCCGCGAACTTCGCCGAAGAAATGGCCTGCTTTGGACGCGTTATTCATGGTGCGGAGCTGCGAGAAGATGCGGAACTGCTCTGGTTCGCGGTCACGCCTACGCTGAATGGCGTCTTGCGTTCGCGCTTCACATCAGACGACCCGGCATACATCGAGCAACGCATCCAGGCTCTCATTGAGTACTATACGAAACGCCAGGCCAGAAGCTTCGGCTGGACACTTTATCTAGCCTCACAGCCAGCGCACCTGAAAGAGTCATTATTAGCCCAGGGCTTTACCCATGTCTACGACAATGCCATTATGACACTCGCACTATCCGCACGTGAACAGAACGTAATTCCATCGCCAACCTTAGCCATTCAGGAAGTCAGCAATGCGCAGGAACTACAACAGCTCTGCGATATTGAACAGATCGCCTTTGAGTCAACGACGGATAGGATAAAGCTCTACTACCAGACGTATCTCGCCTCTGGTTTCGGCCCAGGCCAGATCTGGCGGCACTTTATTGGCTCGCTTGATGGTCGCGTGGTTGCCAGCGCCTCGCTCTTGCTCTCCCATGGCGTAGCAGGTATTTATGGCATTGGCACGCTACCCGAGGCACGTCGCCAGGGCGTTGCCGCCAGCATGATACTTCATGTCCTTAATGAGGCAGAGCGCCTGGGTTATCATGTCGCGACTCTCTCTCCAACCGAGCAGAGCAAACGTCTCTACCAGCGTATTGGCTTTCGTACGCTGGGGCAGAAATCTTTTTATAAGCGGAGCCTGGTATGAACAATGCACAAACACACGAGACCACTGAGCCAATACACTCATCCATCACCCTGGCTCCAGATGCGCGCATCCTGGTCGTGAAGCTGGCGGGTCTCGGCGACCTGCTCCTCGCGACTCCGGCCCTAAGTGCTCTACGCGAGAGCTACCCCCGGGCACGTATCGACTTGCTGGTCACTCCCGATTCCGCGAGCCTCCTGAAGGGCTGGCCTGTAATTGATAATATTATCGTGCTGGATAAATACCTCTTCGATTACCCACAACAGATCATCAAGCATCCAAGCAATTTAAAGCGCCTCGCGGATATCTTCAAACCTTTGCGCGAGGGACATTATGACGCGGTCCTGCTCTTCCACCACCTGACACTGCGCTTTGGACGCCTAAAACACCAGGCCTTGATGCGGGCCACGGGCGCGAAGTGGCGCGTTGGTCTCGACAATGGGCATGGCTGGTTTCTCAATGTTCGGGTCAAGGACGATGGCTTTGGCGCTATACATGAAGCGGAATACAATATGGCGGTCGCGGCTGCGGTTGGCGCGACTATACACACGCCAAAGCTCGAAATTCCGCTCAGTGAAGCCGAACGCGAAGCGGCGCGCGAACTGGTCTATGGCGCAAGCGTGCCTGAGGCGGCACCCCAACCAATTATCGCCATGCATCCGGGAAGCGGTGGCTATAGCACGGCGCGTCGCTGGGCACCAGAGCGCTTCGCCCAGCTTGCCGACACGCTGTACAAAGAGACCGGGGGTCAGTTGCTGCTAGTCGGAGGGCCTGAAGAAGTCGAGCTACATCAACAGATTATGAACCAGCTTCACTCGGGCGTTCCGGTGCGTAGCCTGGCGGGGAAGGGCAATATTAAGGTTGCAACCGCTGTGCTGGAGCTAGCAGACCTCTTTATCGGCAATGACGCAGGTCTGGCCCACCTGGCGACCGCCGTGGAAACGCCCGTGGTCGCCATCTTTGGCCTGACCAACTATAAGGCCTGGGGACCCTATACCGGCGATAGGAAAGACCTGACTACGATTGTCCACCTTGATCTCCCCTGTATGCCCTGCTTCTATCGTGGGCATCAGCTCGGCACGCCCGAAGGCTGCGCGACACGCGACTGCCTGACACAGCTTGGCGTTGAGTCTGTCGCCGCTGCCGCTCGCCGCATGCTCCGCCTTCACGGCAAATGGCACGGTGCCACATCCACTGCTACAGAATAATCATCATGTATAGAAAAGGGGAGTGTGGTGGCCTGCTGGCGGAGCCAGCAGGCCACCACACTCCCCTTTTCTATACATGACTACAGCTCTGAAGGCTGTGCCTGGGCCCGCTGGATGGGACGCGTGAAATTGCCAAGCGCGACCTCTGGAATCTCGCGCCGAAGGGTTTCAATGAAGGCCTTCATTCCTAGCGCCTTCCCCATGCTGTCCAGGGCAGGCATACGTGGAAGCAGGACCTCTGGATCAATATTGAGGTTGCGCAGTTGGATCAGGCGCAGGCCCGTCTCACGCGCAAGGTTCAGGAGCGCCTCGATCTCGCGTTCACGGTCGATCATCCCTGGGAAGCAGAGCAGGTTGATCGAGGTATACAGTCCCTCTTCATGAGCACGCTTCAGTGATTCTTTGACATCCTCAAAGCGATAGCCAATGGGGCGATAATAGGCGGTGTAGGTTTCGGGATGCCCGGAAATGGTGCTGACACGAATCGTATCCAGGCCCGCGTCATATAAGCGCTGCAACCAGCGGGGATTGCTACCATTCGTGTTGATATTAATGACGCCCTGCTTCGTTTGTGCGCGCATCGCCGTAATGGCGCGCTCGATCCGCTTCCACTGCATGAGAGGTTCGCCCTCACAGCCCTGCCCAAAGCTGACAATGGCCTCTTCGGCGCTCTCCAGGTGAGGGACCGCAACCTCTACAATCTCCTCAACCGTGGGAATAAAGTCCAGACGGTCCTGAGGCGAAATCAGGTCCTCTTCTTCCTGTTTAGAGATACACCCAATACAGCGCGCGTTACATCCGGGCGACACGGCGATAGCCATCTCCCAGCGCTCAAGGAACAGGTTACTGGCGGTGGGACAGGAGTAATCCAGGGCGCAATGCGCATGCTGGCGCACGACGCGGTTTTCGGGGAAGGCCTCAAGTTTGGCATTTACCGCGTGCTCTAGCTTCTTGCGCGGAAACGAACGAGGGTGCCACTTATGGGGGTCATCCGTCTTGACGGCGGCTACGTAAAGTTCGCCGTTTATGGAGGCAACAGCACTATAGCCAAAGAAGGGCAGAGGCTCGGTCCCCGGTACCTTTTCATACTCTGGCAACAGGGTACGCGTATATCCAATGGGCAAGAGAGCCGCTACGGCCCAACCTCTGTTCGCTGCCAGCACCTGTCGCTCACCAGTCTTCTTGAGTCCAACCGCGAGACGATCCGGCATCATCGAAAGCGTCACTCCGTCTGGCAAGGGTATTAAGTCTCTGGCTTCCAATGGCTTACCACCAAAGGCAAGCGCCTGTAGCCGCGTCTCTTCGCGAATCTCTCCATCTGGAGTACTGTAAAGCAAATGTGGAACTGGCATGCTGATCCTTTATTTTACCTCGGTTACAGTCAGATTTACTATTTAAAAAAGCATCAACCCGGAGCTAATGCATGGGAGGTGGTGTCGCCGGAATACGAGGGCTTGTCGGACGCTCGTCCATAAGATCCTCGTCGTAAATACGGGGGAAGCCACCTGTGATTCCAGTCTGCGCACTGGCTGCGACCCGCTGCTCCAACAGTCGTGCATCTTCATAGACGAAGCTGAGTAAAATATGCTCACCACGCATACTCTGACAGACATGACGAATGCGTGGATGCTCGGCTTCCATCCAGGCGTTGATCATCGCTTCCAGTGCGGGCATGCTGTCGCCACACTCCGCGCTATCAAAGCCTTTAAACTTATACACAATTCAATTCCTTTCGCTGTCATCACCACGGATCTTTAGATGGATCTTCAGTCATGCCTCAATCGCCTCGTCATTACCTGATCGCAGGCTATTGTATCATCATAACTCATATTTTTCCAGCCTCTCACCAGAGAGGCCCAATTAGGCAAGTCTTACAGGTACGCCCAGTTCTTTAAGCTGCGCGAAGAACTGAGGATAGCTCTTAGAAATATGCTCGCAACCAGTCAGAGCCAGGCCCTGATGACAACGCATCCCCACAATTGCCAGGGCCATCAGGAGGCGGTGGTCATTGTGTCCATCCACGGTCACTCCTCCCTCAATCCCTTGCGGGCTACCGCGTACAATAATTGCGTCACGCTGAGGTGTGACATCGCAGCCCACACGCCGTAGTTCTGCACACAGATCGTCAATACGGTCTGACTCTTTGTAGTGCAATGTCTCGATATTGTAGAAGACGCTCTCCCCCTGGGCAAAACAGGCCGCGGCAACCAGCACCGGGATACAGTCAATGATGCGATCACCATCTACGCGAACCCCCTGGAGGGTAGTTCCTCCCCGTACCGTTACCTGCTCGCTAGCGATATCCAACTGGGCACCCATAGCCTGGTAAGCCGCCAGCAGTGCATCGCCAATCTCGTCTCCGGGCTTCAAGCGGTTTAATACCAGTTCACTTGCTGGATCAGTCGCGCTTATGCAGGCTGAGATCAGCGCCGCCGCGGAAGGATAATCGCCTGGTAAGATATACTCTCGCGCTTGATACTGCTGCTTGCCTGGAACCGATAGATGACTCAAGTCAGCCGAGTGTTCAAACTGGATGCTAGCCTCGTGCAATACCTGCAAGGTGGAGCGCACAAAGGGCTGCGATTTTAAGCCATCAATAATCTCGATCTCCAGGCCCTCTGGGAGCAGAGGGGCCAGAAAGAGCAAGGCGCTGATATACTGCGAGCTACGCGCACCCGAAATACGCACCTTGCCACCATGGAGAGCGCTTCTCCGCAAGGTGATGGGGAGGCATCCCTCTGCTCCCTCCGCCTGATACGTTGCGCCTAGCGTACTCAATGCCTCCAGTAACTCGCGATTGGGGCGTTTCCCCAGAGACTGCGGATGATCGGTTATAAAGGTGATTTCGGGCAGATAGGCACCCAGGCCCAGTAATAAACGCAGGACGGCGCCCGCGTTCCCCACATTCAAGGTAACGGCGTCTGCGGCCTGCGGATAGCCCACACCCTGCACACGTAATATGGTCTCCTCCGCATCCACCCAGTCTAATTGAGCACCTAAGGCCCGGCAGCCACGAAAAAGGGCCTCACTATCGTCGCTCTGAGCGGGATAGTAAACCATGCTTGTGCCTTTTGCAAGCGCGGCCGCCAGCACATAACGCAACGTGAAATACTTCGATGAAGGCAGTTCGGGCTTTCCCTGTATGCGAGGCGCCTCCTCTATCGCGATACGTACATCGGTGCCAACCAGTGATCGCAATTCTTCGTGTACCATATGTCTCTCATTCTCAATCTACAAATACTATGTCATTCGTTTCCGACCAGAAGCATACGTCTTCAGTAACCAGCACTCCCAGATCAATTGTTGGCCTTATCATATCATTTGGAACAAGAGTTGTCTCTTCTCTGGCATCATTTACAAAGCGCGCAAGCTTCATTCAGGGAGCTATTTGTAGATAACGTTTATCACATCTCCCTGGCAGGGATGTAATTTGTAGAGCATAACACCACACTTTTCCTCTGATATAGCATGCACAAAGTTATGACATATTGCTTACAATATATACTAAAAACACTTACATATTTACACGTAACACTGCAAAATGATAGTACGCAGCAATTCATTGATAATATACAAATATTTTGTTATAATCGTATTATTACATGTTACAGCTATTTTCCCAGGAGGCAAATATACCGTGCAACATGCAAATGTGGCCATTATAGGAGCAGGCATTGTAGGACTGGCAACCGCATACGCCTCACTACGCGCAGGTATTAAGGATGTCTATGTTTTAGAGCAATACACTGTCGACCACGCGCGCGCCACGTCTCACGGTCCCTCACGCCTACTGCGCTTTGAGTATGGATCAGACACCCTCTACCCACGTATGGTTCAACAGAGCTTACAGGCCTGGAGGCGCCTAGAACGTCACAGTCGCGCCACCCTCTATACGCGAACTGGCGTTCTTGTGCTGGGACAGGAAGAGGACAACTATACGCTCCCCGCCTACCACGTACTCCAGGAGCAGGGCATCCCCATTGATCTCCTCTCACAAGACGACTGCCACATGCTCTTTCCTCAATTCAATACCCAGGGATATGACCGCTTCACCTATAACATTGATGCGGGTCTGCTGCACGCATCGACCTGCCTACAAACCCTCAAACAACTTATTCTCGACATGGGTGGTAAGATCATTGGTAACTGCCGTGTGACACACATCATCAATGAGAATTCACGCCTGCCTATTCGTCTGCTATTAGAGAATGGACACGACCTGCTGACCGAAAGAGTTGCCTTAACGACTGGTCCCTGGATTCAGCGTATCCTTGGCGACCTGCATCTGCCCATCACAACCACACGTCAGTATGTGCTCTATTTTACGGATGTTCCCAGCACAGCCTTTGCGCTCCACACATTTCCAGCTTTTATCGCGGATGATCTCTATGGTTTTCCCCTACATACCACCAGCACCAGAGGCTATAGTTCCACCTGGTTAAAGGCCACTTCCCACGCCTTTGGCACCCCAATTGATCCGGATATGCCACCCATTATTGAACAGAGTATTGTCGCCCAGATAGCGCAAAAAGTGCGAATCCTGCTCCCAACCTTGCAAGACGCGCGCCTGGCCCATATTGATACGTGCATGTACGATGTCAGCCCCGACGAAGATTTTATTCTCGACTACCACCCGCGCGACACACGCATTGTCTTTGCAACTGGACTCACAGGGCATGGCTTTAAATTTGGCCCACTACTGGGAGAAATTCTTGGCGCATTGCTCTATCAGCAAGCCCCCTCTATATCCCTGGAGCGTTTTCGCCTGGCGCGTTTCTCGGCCTATCCTCTTGAGCAAGCACCTTCGGTCGCATAAACAAGATACTGCATACAAAACAACAATCTGCCATAACCAGACGGTAAACCTCTGGAGAGGAAACCTGATTCTGCTCTACCTTGACATGGAGGCTGAGGAGTTCGTCTACCAGGTTCTCTCCAGAGACACATTACCGCAGGAACATGCTAAAACGCATAGCCTAGCCCCTGGCGACTGGTTGTAAAGACCGGGATACCGTTACGCCAATCGATCTCCAGGTACTTGCGTGTATTCATCAAGTCAGGAAGATGCTTCACGACGGCTCGCGTCGCCGTATCAATGACGTCGCCGGAGTCGCCAACATAGACATAGCGTCCATCGCGGCTATGCAGCACCCAGCCCTCGCGCAAACAATCATACACGCAGGGCGTCTCTTCGCCCTGGAAAGCTGTTAATTTGATATCAGCAACCTTACGGGGGGCACGTTCGGGGAGACCAATTACATCAAAGACATGCACATAGCTATTGGGGGCATCAACAATATATACCTCTTTTTCATCGGGGGAGAGCGAGATACCGTGGCTGGGTGCCGACATATGCAACCCATCTACAAAGCCCTCGGCTGGAACACTATAGAGCAACTGGCCCGTCTGTAAATCGCTCACCTCAAAACCAAGGAAATGGGAGGCAGTTGTAAAGACTAGCGTCTCCTTGTTGTTCACGGTAAAGGGCCTGACGCCATCTTTGAGTGGTCCCACCTTCTTCACAACCTTGTTGCTCGCGGTATCCACTACATAGAGTTGATTATTGTTCAGCGCGCCCAGATAGGCATACTTCCCACTCAGGCCCACGACCGTGTTATGACCCGCAGCTCCGCCACCAACCTGAATCGCCTGGAGAACCGCACCATCACGAGCGCGCAATACATGCCAGAAACCCTGATACTGGTTAGAACCACCCGGCATATAAATCGACTTGCCATCAGGGGTAATCGCCATGCTATCGATACCGAAGTCGTAGCTTTTCGTCCACACCACCCTATCATGCAGCAAATCATATTTCAGCAGTGAACCGTTGCCATGCGCACCACCATTACCACCATAACTGATGAAGAGGCTAGCGGTCAATGGATCGGCGACCGCACCCCGCCCACTTTTGAGCATGGGCAAATCAATATGCCTGACAAACGCATGCGCACGGTCGATATCGTAGACATCTACGCCCCCATCGGGAATAACATAAAGATAATGCTTAGTCAGGACCGACGCTCCCTGCGCCCCGACTTGATTGGAACGCATCATCACGAATGAGAACCCGGCCAGCACAATCAGCAAGAGGGAGCAAATGAGTAACAAATTCTTATATTTACGTAGTATGTTCATAAACAACCCTTCCACATCTTCTGTCAATACCAGCGTGAGGCAATATTTGTTATCTACAGGAGGTTATACAGTGAAGGAAGTTCCCTACCATCCCGGCCCAGCACTAGCATTGCAAGTTTACATATAGGACTTTGTTCAAACGATGCATAGAAATATTCTCGTTCTCATCATATAAAACTCTAGAGTTGGAGGAGGAGTAACTTGCATGAAAATAATTACATGCAAACATCTCCGCTTTCGTTTTCACGAAAGCGGAGATTCTACACGAAAAGAATTGACAGCATGCCAATAATATGGTAGTTTATAAAAGCGCTAAGCGTGCTGCACCCATAGCTCAGTGGATAGAGCACTAGTCTTCGGAACTAGGTTGTCGGGGGTTCGAATCCCTCTGGGTGCGTTTTTTTTATGCTCTTTTACAAATGCGTTTTTTTGTATTAAGTATTATCAACGTATGTCTTGATACATACATAGACTTGGTTTGGCTCTCGGAGCGTATTGACGCACGTCGCTATACATGTTATTATTGCCCAGGCATTTCCTTCCTTTACACAAATCAATGACTCGATTCGGCCTTATTATCACCAAATATCCTGAGCGGTCAGGATGTTCCCATCCCTTTTATCAGGGTGCTATTCCGCGTTCTTTGGCTACTTCAAAAAAACAATACCAAGGGGTTACAGGTGTATACCGTTACTCTCACTGCACTCAACCGCATGTTACGCGACTATAGCTACAACGGCTGGGGCTACGCCACCTTGCCCGCAGGTATTGGGCATATTCAGGAGCCATGCCGTATCGTGCTCTCCATCTACCAGGGGGAGATTAAGACCTGTTATATTGCCGGGAAAGATGGGCAGGTCCTTATGACCGGGAAAGAGGCCCAGGACCTGATTGAGCAAGCCAACTCCCTTAGCTGGTCACTCAAGTCTTACCAGGACCCGGAGACGCCTGCTCCCTCTCATCCCGCCATTAAATCCTCTTCGCCTGACCGCACAACCCGCCCCATTCCCGCTCTTCACCTGCCCACTCCTTCGCAAGCAAGGCCCCAGGTTCCAGCAATGGAGCCACGCGTGACACGGCCCTTGCCAGCGATACGCCCACCACAGGCGACACAAATCTACCCTCTGCGCGCCAGAGAGATCCCCTTTCCCGAACTCTCACGCTGGCCGCGCAAGTGGCGTCAAATCTATATGCTCGCCAATGGCGATATGACCATTGATAAAATCGCGACAATGCTCACACTCTCACCCCAGGATATGCGCGACATCTTGCAATCAATGATCTCGCAGGGCGTAATTATCCTGCGCCAGTCCTCTTAATCATTCTTGCTCGCCGCCGGGGTGGCGCCATTGGGATTGTTGTCGTGGCACGGCCAGTACAGTACATGTACTGGCCTCTCCATGCCTACCTGCCGATCTCAGCCTCTAATTCATCGACAAATTGACGAGCCAAGCGACCAGAACGGCCAACTCGTTGGCGCTCCCACTGCAAAGCCCGGCTACGCAGTTCCTCTTCCTCAAACGCTAGCCCTCGCTGCTGCGCTAACCCCTGGGCGATCTGTAGATACTGCTCCTGGCTTGGCGCACTAAATGTAATCCGCAAGCCAAAGCGATGCACCAACGATTGCTTCTCATCCATGGTATCGCGCCAGTTTACCTCTTCGGTAGGTTTACTACGATCAGTATGTAGCTCGCGTACCAGGTTAAGCCGATTGGTCGTCGCGTAGATGAGTACATTTTGTGGACGAGCCTCTGCCGTCCCTTCAAGGAGCATTTTTAATACTTTATACTCGGTTTCATGCTCTTCAAAGGAGAGATCGTCAATAAACACAAGATAGCTCGGCGCGCGCTGGCGCAATTGCGCCACGATCTGCGGCAGATCACCAATATACTCCCTGCGCACCTCGACCAGGCGCAGCCCCTGGTCGGCGTAGGTATTGATCAGCGCCTTTACGCTCGATGACTTCCCCGTCCCTGGAGGCCCATAAAGCAGGGCATCATGTGCCGGCATACCGGCGAGAAAACGCTCAGTATTTGCCTTGAGTTTGCGCAGCTCCCGCTCATAGCCTACAAAATTGTCGAGATGAATAGCGTCGGGATGAGCAATTCCTTCAAGGATCTGCGTATTTCCCTGCCAGCGTAGGACAGCATAGCGAGCCAACGTGCCTGTTCCCTGACGCGCCCAATGCATTTCCAGCATGTCCGCCAGTTCACTCCAGTCCGCCAGTTCAGCAAGCTGGTGTATAAGAGCGGCTCGCACACTCTTCTGCCCTGACTCCTGAGCTGTTCCCAGGTCAAGCCAGGGTTCCCAGGCATCGCGCAACACGGGCATCGTCTCACCCACCACGCTTTGCACTGCTTCCCACACCACCTCAGCCGAGAGGGCGAAGAGTCGCTGTAGCGCCTTCAACTCACGCGCGGCCTGGCGATGCAGCGTAGCCGAAATCCGCGCCTGACTCCCCCACCATGCGCGCCCCTGCCGCTCGACCTGAGCCGTCCAGGGATTTTCATCCTCAAACAAGCGACCCACCAAGTGGGCCTGCCAGGCATCTGACAGTTCTGTTGTTATATACACATGCTCTGATGCAGCCAATGCGTAAAAGACCTCGCTATAGGCCGAAGCAACCTGCATAGGCACCTGCTCGGCACCTGCTAAAAGCCGTAGTAGGTGTAAGAAGGCCTGCCCTGGTTCATCATCAAGAACATGTTTTAAAAGCGCCAACCCCTGCGCTCCATACAGCGCCTCTTGCATCGCCGAGGCGATGCGTTTATTGACCAGAAAAGAGGTCGTCACATTTTTGCCTTGCGTTGTTGTCATGCATTAACCCCGAATCACTCTTTTTTTTGCCTCTATAACCACATGTTGTACCACACGAACTCTCTGGCTACCAGTAAAGAATCCTCCCTATGGGAAACTTTTCTTTTGAAGAAGGGGGAAGGGATGTGCGACCTTCTCAGTGGCGATACGGAGAGTCTTCTCTCCTTATTTACCCACGATGTGGCGCTCTCTATTGACGGTGGTGGCAAAGTCAAAGCCGCTCGCAAGTCGCTCTATGGAGCATTCAAGACCACGCGTTTTCTCCTGGTAGTCAAACATAAGGCGCCGGAAATGTTCATGTATCGTCTTGCCCACATCAACGGTCAGCCAGGGATCATCAAATATCAGAAAGATGTCCCCCTTCTCTGTAATGGTCTTTGACATAGCAGAACAAAAGATCCGTGAGGTCAATATGATTGGCAATCCGGATAAATTACGGCATATTCCTCCTCCTTGAGCCAAACAAAGATTCGCTCAACCGCTTCCGTCGACTCGCTCGCGATTATGAGGGGCCGCCCAAACCTTGCGGCGGGTGGCCGAACGCTAGAAATCATGTGCCCTTGACATACTGTATCAAGCTGCGGTATCTTCTTAGTAAGAGAAACATACGGAACCGTATGCTCTGATGGAGGGTGCTTTGCAACGAACGAGAGAAGATTGGATAGGTGCTGGATTACGAACCCTGGCTTCTTCCGGTATTGAAGGGGTGAAAGTCGAGGCTCTGGCGAAAGAACTGCACATCAGCAAAGGGAGTTTTTATCACTACTGGTCTGATCGTGCAGAATTTCTAGAGGCCCTGCTTGTGGACTGGGAGGTGCACGGGACGCGCAGGATAATTGACGAGCTGGAGAAAATCACCTCTCCCCATGAACGTTTTCGGCGCTTGTTTGAGTCCACCTTCTCAGGTGATAAAAGGCTGGAGGCGGCGGTACACCATTGGGCCAACGTAGATGCTTCGGTCGCTCAGCGGGTAGCCAGGACAGAGGATATGCGCAAAGCTTATACCACAAAAATACTCTGCGATATGGGGAAACCTTTTACCCAGGCTCGTGAGATCGCTCGCATCTATTACCTTATCTGTCTCGGCTGGATCGATTGGAGCCAGAGAAATGAGTATCCTGCGAGCGAGATTGCTGACCTCTATCAAACGTTAATGACCTATGTGAGCTGAAAAATTCTTGTGCTTTTTTTGTCCAAAAAACATACGCCCACGTATGTTTTTTTTGTGGAAGGAGAGACCCAAAGGAAATTATGGCAAAAACATATCATGCTCCTCTGTATATGCCGCGTGGCGCCTAGGAACGCTTCGCCTGACGAAAACGAGGAACTCGGCTGGTTTGGAATCCATGAGGCAGTACAACTAGATCTCGCGCTTCCAATGTATGTAGAAGTATTTCACAGACTAGAAGAAGGTAGAGAAACAAGATGAACAAGGGTATTTGCGGGGGGAACGTCTTCGCACCATTGATTGGTGAGCCTGCAGCAGGCAGATGCTTCTTTGATCGGAACGTAGAGAGGGCTTTGTGATGACATTTCGAGTCATGACCTTCAATATCCGCGGAGCTATCCCGCATCGGGATGGCTCGAACGCTTGGGAACATCGTGCCCCACTCACACTCTCCCTGATTGAGCGGACAGCCCCCGATCTCATAGATTTTCAAGAACTCATGAACGGAAACCTGGAGACGTACCAGAAGCACCTGAGCATGTATCAGTGGGTTCTAGGGCCGCCAACGATGGATGAAACACGCAAAAACTATAATGCCATTTTCTGGAAACCTTCTTCTTTGGATATGCTCTCCAGCGGTGGCTTCTGGCTAAGTCCAACGCCTGAGCAGTGGTCTCGTGGGTGGGGAAGCGCGTATGTACGTGCCGTTACCTGGGCGCACTTTCGTCTCCGCGAGATGAACAGGGAGTTCTGCCACATCAATGCCCATCTATATTCCGTCAGCGAAGAAGCGCGACAGCAAGGATGTCTTCTGATCCTTGAGCGACTAGCATCTTTGCACCTGGACCACCTTCCCCTGGTGCTCACTGGCGATTTTAATGTTCCCACTGAAGTTGACGCTCTCATGCTTTCCATCGATCCCAGTATCACTAATGCTTGCTATCGCCTTTTCCTTGACCAGGGTTTTGTCGATACGTATCATGCTGGGAGCAAACAGGAAACAAAGACAGACCTGACATATCATGCATTTGAAGGAGGACACTTCTCACCTGCGTTTCGTTGCGACTGGATTCTGACCAGGAATGAGACATGCTCCTTCAAGATTCACTCCTGCGAGATTTTGTATGATGCGGCTCCTCCCATCTATCCCAGCGATCATTACCCTGTGCTAACCGAAGTCGCACTCATCTCATAACGAGTGAGATTTTTCTACTAGCAGGAACATTGAAGTATATTCATCGAAAATCAAATCCAATCTCATACAGAAGAGAGATGTCTTCCATTCTCCCATTCTCTGAAACCCAAAGTGGGCAAGGCTGAGACCATGTCGTACATCAGCAGTGCCGCACGTGTTCTGGAGGATTTTACCTATCTCCAGCAGTTTCACAACGACCATGGGGCGGTTCTCGAATTTCGCGCGCATATCGGTCCACTCGTGGTGAAAGGAGTCGATATGATCCAGTTGAATGCCGAAGGTCAGATCAGTGACTTTGAGGTGATGGTCAGGCCCGCAAAAGGGCTTGAGGCTGTGGCAACGGCTATAGCGCAGCAACTGGCCCTGGCAACCTCTCCCGGAGGTGAGCAGTGAGTAGAAGCGTCACCGCTGAGATGAAGAGACATAACTAGGAGGAGGAACGCTGCTGTGAAAACACTACCCAGATCTCTTGCTTCCACCTGGGGAACGACCGCCGCCGAGAGAACGATATCGTTTCCCTGCGATCACTATCTGACCCCTTTCGACGCGGCCTATTTCCGTGCTGTGCCTGTACAGGCACCAGCCCCCATCGTCTTTCGCTGGCTCTGTCAATTGCGCGTGGCGCCCTACAGCTACGACTGGATCGATAACGGTGGCCACCTCAGCCCTCGCGAACTCATCCCAGGGCTGGACCAGCTACAAGTTGGGCAAAGCATGTGTACGATTTTTCAGTTGGTAGACTTCGAACCAAATCGACACCTCACGCTGCGCCTCAGCTCGCCGCGAGCCAGAGCTTTCTTTGGTGAGGTAACAATCAGCTACGTCATCCTACCACAGGAAGATGCATGGTGCCGTCTCGTGGTCAAGCTGCTCGTTTGCTATCCTCCCGGGTTCACAGGGGCCGTGATGCGCCCATGGTTACCATGGGGAGACTTGTTCATGATGCGTAAGCAATTATTGACGCTCAAACACCTGGCCGAACGGCAGTCCAAAGAGATCCTCTGGAAGATCCCTCATAAGTAGCAAGTTGACCATTACTCACCGCCAATAATGTAGTTTCACAAATTAAAACGGGTTATGGAAATTGCCTGCCACGCTCTGCTGGCTCTCATGATAATCCACATTTATTTGTGAAACTACATTATCGTGGCACAGTTGTTCCGCTGTAATCAAGCCCCAACGACAAAAACGCTGCCATAAGCTGACTGCTTCCTATGTTTCGCGCTGATTTTCTCAGGTTCGTCTCAAAACTCGTGCAGATTTGACCTTACTTACTATTTTCCTGCACATCCCTTCCCCGAAGGCGAGCGGAGGGAAAAGCCAGCAGAAATTTGGAAGGCCCTGTACTCTTGGCAGCAAGCATACACAAATTTCGATGTAGGTGATACAATACTTGCTATCGTTTTAGGAACCTTCCTTTCTCAATGTCTTGCATAACTTGAGAGGGGAGCTATGAATTTTTTTGTTTTTTCCAATTTTTTTGTCGAATGTCAGTAGTAGAGGTACGATACTATTGTAAAAAAGCTTTCTTTCCTGATATATCCAATGTCTATATATCAGAGGACTACAATGATGGTAGAGCGATAGCCAAATACGGCTGTTATGCCTAGCACCTGCCTACTTCTATGCATATATCAGGGAAGACGAAACTACTATTTTTGCGGACAGGCTACGTCTATTAGTAGAAGGCGTATCTGCTCTGCAACAGCTCTCACCAGGGCACATATGAAAAATATTGTGTAGCGTCACCGAACCCAACGTATATTCGTTAAGAAAAACGTATACACTTGGCGTTTAATCTCATCCATTGCAAAAGGAGTTTGTCATGCCAGGGGATGTTTTTCCACCAGCGGCAAAGGGCCCACAGAATACGACCATTTTGATTGTCGAAGATGACGCCGATATTGGTCAGTTCTTACAACAACTCATCGAAGAGGAGACCCCCTATACCACTAGACTGATTGATAACGGTCTAAAAGCACTGGAAGAGGCTCCTCGTATCGACCCCTGCTTGCTGCTTCTCGATTATCGCCTGCCAGGCATTAATGGGCTTGAATTGTATGACCGTTTACAAGAGTATCATGCATTGCACAATATCCCGACTATTATGATGAGCGCGACCCTCCCGGTTGAAGAATTAGGCAAACGTGGCATCTATCAGCTACGCAAACCCATGGATATTGGGAGTGTCATTCGAATGATTACACACGCCCTTGCAACCTCAGAAGAGAAGGCGTTATCCTGATATTGTCCTTTGTTCAGAGAGAGGGGCACATGGGGTATAAGCCTCCTGCGCATCCCTCTTCCTGATATACATTTTCCTTCCTCACCTTTTGCCTCTCTCCCTCCAAGGACTTCATCAGCGAAAAGTCGTATCACCTTTTTCGTCTTCTCGTTCGTTATTTATATAGAGAGGCAAGCAACCCCAGCCATATTGGCATGTCTTCAAACACTTAAGCATATACTTGACACTCTTGATACAATACGACTAGTATGTTTTTTTAGTGTCTCTTCTTCTCTATTATGGATTGGGGCTTGTTTTATAGGTCAGACATGCATCTGACCTATCTCTGGCGCAAGGCAAAAACATCTAATCAACCGGCACCTGCTCACCCTATCTGAAGGCGAGAGTCCTGTGCCGTAGTTCCGATGAGAGGAAATGGGGGTGTGCATGCAGCCATTATTCCACGACTCGCAGAGGCGAGACCCCGTCCAGAGGCAAGGGACGGCTAAGGCCCAACCAGGTAATAATCAGGAACAAGCAGACCAGTGGGCTGTCCTGCACCACGAGGTCCAGGGCAAACAATTCCAGCAGCACGATGAGCCTACGCGTGCTGAATGGGAGCGGCGTGACACCGACGAGAATCCTGCCTCCTCCTCCTCATCTTACTTTGGCGCGGTAGATCCTGAGTATGATGTTGATATTGTGGTCGTTGGTGTTGGTGGCGGTGGTATGAATGCTATTAACCGTATGATCAATACCAATGTACGCGGCGTACGCTATATGGCCTTAAATACAGATGCCCAGGTACTGGCGCTCTCGCAAGCGTCAGAGCGTATTTGTTTGGGACAGCATCACACCAAGGGTCTGGGCGCAGGCGGCAACTCCGCCGTAGGCATGCGTGCCGCGACCGAGAGCACAGCCGAAATTCGCGCAGCCCTGGGTGAGGCCGATATGGTATTTATCGCCGCCGGCATGGGCGGTGGTACTGGCACGGGCGCGGCCCCCATCGTCGCTTCCATTGCCAAAAAAATTGGCGCGCTCACCATTGGTATCGTTACCCTGCCATTCTCCTTCGAGGGGACACGTCGCCGTCGCATCGCCGATCAGGGCCTGGCCGAACTCAGTAAAGAGGTTGACGCCCTTATTACCGTTCCCAATGATCGCCTCCTAACCACGGTCGCGCGTGACTATAGCCTCTCGGATGCTTTTAAAGTGGCCGACGATGTGCTACGCCAGGGCGTTCAGGGTATCGCCGAGGTCATTAACGTACCTGGCATGGTCAATGTTGATTTTGCCGATGTGCGCAGCGTCTTGCATGAGGCGGGAACCGCGTTGATGAGCATTGGACAGGGTCAGGGGCGTAACCGGGCACAACTTGCCGCCGAAGAGGCCGTCGCGGGTGGCTTCCTGAATGTGACTATCCGTGGCGCGAAACGCGTGCTTTTCAATATCAGTGGTGGCGAAGATATGACCCTCTTCGAGATCAATGAGGTCGCTGAACGCATTGGCGCTGCCATCGATGATGCCGCTGATATCACCTTTGGCGCTGTTATTGATCCCACGCTCCGCGATACTATTCGTGTGACGCTGATCGCCGCTGGTATGGAGGAGATTCCAACTGCGCGTCTCCAGGCAGTCCGTCTCGGGCATACCGCCGCGCGCTCAAACGCCCTTACGGGGACAGGACAGGTAGTGCAAAACACACCTCCTTATCAGCCGCCAGCGGCCCCTGCCGCGCCCAAGCCGCCTTCTCGAACAGCTCAGCAGCAGCGAGGAACGCAGCTCCCTGAACGAAGACAGGCCAGTTCAACATCACCACGGATGCCATCCCTGCCCAATGCCGCTGACCAGCGTCCCATGCCCTCCAGGCAACCAGCCCCGGGACAGCCCATACGGTCGGGGCAGCCAGGGCAACCAGCTCCGGAGCAACGGACACAGCGCAGCTTGAATGATTTACGCGGCCTGCGTGGTCTGGGGCGCCGGCAGGAGCTACGCAGATACGCTGGCGATGCCGACGACGAGGACATCATTGATGTCCCTCCCTTCCTCAAACGCCACGAATAAACAAGCGTCAAGCAGAAGCGGAGCAATTCAAGCTTGAATTGCTCCGCTTCTGCTTGACGCTTCTACATCTAGGCGATACTGTGGCAGCGCTATGTGGCACGCTAGATACGCGAGCAGAGAAGAGAGAACACACAACGTTCCTCATACGCCTCGGCTATTCCTTAGCGTCAGCAGCATTAGTGGAAGAACGCCCTTTCTCTCCCCCCTTTTTCCCAATCTTCGAGTAAAATTCCGAACCTTGCTGACGTTTGGTGGATTCACCACCTTTTTTCCCAATCTCAGCATAAAACTGTGGGCCGCGTTTCTCTTTGACCGTCTCGCCACCCTTCTTCCCAATTTTCGAGTAGAACTCGGGGCCATACTTTTCGCGCACGGCCTGTCCGCCATGCTTGGCTTTTTGTGATCCAGGTTCAGGTCCACGCTTGTTATTTGCCATGGAAAGTCCCGCCTCTCTTTAACTTCTTTACCACATTCTCCCAACTACATTGCGGTGAGACACCCTAGATCAGAACACCCCGTATCATCCTACTGCGAACGTTGTCCACGCGCATGTGCCACGCGATTGGCGATCATCCCTGCCGTAATGCCAGCGCCCACGCCATTATCAATATTTACCACGGTCAAGCCAGGCGCACACGTCTGCAACATCGATAATAGCGCCGCCACACCCTTGCCACCCATACCATAGCCCACTGATGTCGGCACTCCGATAACCGGTACAGGAGCAAGGCCAGCTATGACAGATGGTAACGCACCATCCATACCAGCTACTACAAGAATCGCATCTACATCTTCCGCCAGCAACGCGCGCAAAGGCTCGATCAACCGATGCAATCCCGCCACACCTACATCATAGATGCGTGTCACCCGACAGCCCATCTCCTCGGTAATCATCGCGGCCTCTTCCGCAACAGGAATGTCGGATGTCCCCGCGCTAATCACTCCCACCTTGCCACCCGTGACGCGCTTGTTATACTCAGGAGTATAAATCACCATCATATGTGATGCCTCCTGATAGCGCATTTCATAGTGCTCGAAAGCCGACCGTACGGCCTCCAGTGAGCGCGCAGGCATCCTACTAATAATCGCCCGCCCCGTTCCTGCCAGTAATCCACGCGCCATGGCAAGAATTTGCTCGGTCTCTTTGGTCTCGCCAAATATAACCTCAGGGGCACCCTTGCGTCTCTCTCGTCCAGCATCAGGACGGGTCTCCATCACAGATGAGACATCGCAGTGTACTGAGTCCTGTGTTCCTTGTGGCGCCTCGTTGATCTGCTTCAACGGTGCCACCTGCTCAGCCATGTGTGCCGCGTCCTTGTCACGCTGCCCATCCTGTACATCACTGAGCAATTGACCTAATAAGTCGAGTTGTTCTTCAATTTCACGATTCACTCAAATCACCTGGGTTCCCTGGCTTACTCACACCAGAGAGAACATGTGCTCCATGCCTAAAAAACATGGATCTAATGTTTTCCCATAGTGGTAATGATGTGACTGTCGTGCAACATTTACAGTGTAACACAGCCAATCACAATCAGCAAGCCAACAGTAGTACATTCTTATTTAAAAACGTTGAAAAGAAGCAATTCTTCATCTAAGAAGCTTAGCTGCGCCAAGGCCTTCACGCCTTCAAGACATGTGCCGCTCTCCTTTCTCTACTGCCTCCGGCTCTAAAAAGCACTTTCTTCCTCGTCTGCGCTATGCTATACTATGTTGTGTTCATACGCTCCAGGTGGTGGATGATATGTGGATGATGTGGAGATGAACAATCCTTTCCCCTCACCCTCCACTGCCGCCGGCCTTCCGGCATGTGCTCCGGATTAGCTTTTTTGCGTGAGACAGATTACTATGCTATTTCTTCACTCAGCCAGGGCGACCAGGGCCTGGTTCCTGGCAAGTCTAACGCTGTTGTTCTGCGGCCTGCCCTGCCTCGTCGCCTGTAGTGCTACGGTGACTTCGTCAGCCGACGCAGAACAAACCCATACCATGACCATCAACCAGGACTTTCAGCAAGATACACTCACCACGACCAGTCCCGCCTATCGCTGTGGCGCCTGGGCTTCAAATAACGCGCCCGCGTCTTCCGGTACCATCACTATCTATGCTCGCCTGACACATGATGTGGCGGGCGTGGCTGGTATGGCTGCGACCGCGACGGTCCATTTTCGCTATGGCGATGTTGTCCTTACACAACATCCAACCAGCGATACTGGCGGCTATGTCAGCTTTAATCTACCCCTGTTAGGGCGTCAACCAGTAGGCATACCCGCGACAGCAGATGTTGTCTTTACCCTTGGGCAGGAGATGCTGACCTGCGCGCCAGCATTTTTTACTCCTGAGTGAGGACCTGGCAGACAGGGCAAAAGTGCGTGCTGCGCTGAGCGACAACGATACGCTCAATTAGCGTACCACAACGTGGGCAGGGTTTACCAGCCTGTTTGTAGACATGCACATGGTTATAATTATCGCCTGCCTCGCCCCAGAGATCACGGTAGGAACTAAACGAGGTTCCACCATGTTCAATACCCTTGAGCAGGACTGACACTACCGCCTCGTGCAGGCTGGCAATCTCCTGCGATGTCAGACTGTTAGCAGCGCGACGTGGGTGAATCCTGGCATGAAAAAGCGCTTCGTCGGCATAGATATTGCCGACGCCCGCGATCACGGTCTGATCCAGCAGCACCTGCTTGATCGGGCTCCGGCGATGAGCAAGCGCCTGGGCCAGTCCCTCAATGCTAAAGGCCTCGCTCAATGGCTCAGGTCCCAGTCCCCTGAGCGCCTCCTCTTCCTGAGAACGCTGCCAGAGCGAGACGCGCCCGAATTTGCGCGGGTCCGTGAAGAGCAGGTTGCGCCCATCCTCCAGGATAAAGCACACCCGGCAATAGTTCATCTCCGAGCTATAGACCTGGGAGCTATCAGCCTTAAGCGTGAAATTGGGACCGCGTGTGCTCCAGGCCTGGGCATCGCGCTCACGTAGGCTTGTATCCAGCGTCCAGCCGGGTTCTAGGAGCAGGAAGTTCCCAGTCATCCGGCGATGACTGATAAGCAATCCCTCACCACTAAGGTCAAGTAACAGGAACTTGCCACGCCTCCTGACCCCCTCAATGGTACGGCCGCTTACCTGGGCGCAGAAATCTTCTGGAAGCGGGTGTGCAATGATACGCTCCCAGAAGACCTGCGCCTCACGGATGGTCGCGCCAACGATAGAGGCTTGCAACTGTCTGGCGGTATATTCAACTTCTGGTAACTCGGGCATTGGTAATTCTTTTCTAGTTGTTTAGTTTTTCTAGTTATTCTGGCTTTTCTCGTTCTCTTCGAGAATCTGCCAGGCGCGATAGCCTGTCTCTGTATCCTCTAGCAACACATCCGCTGGCAATTTCTGCATGCGCGCGACCACCAGCACATCCCCGGCGGCGCCCGCGAAGTTGCCACTGAGCGCCAGTTGAAGATAGCTGGCCCATCCCGGCTGCCAGGCGATAAGCAATACGCCGAGCAGGGTAATAACGACCAGAGGTGCGAGCGCGATCACGCGATATTGCTGGCGTGAGAAGAGTTGACTGCGTGCACCACAGTAAAGGGCCAGCGGCAGTTTCGCACCAAAATAGGGTCGGCCTCCCCAAAAGAGAATCGCCAGCCCATGGATAGCTTCATGAATGGGCAGGATCACTACATAACCGACAATATTGATGACTACCCATAATATGACGTTCCAGAAGGTCAAACCCTGCCACCATGCCCCATTTTGCCCATGCTGGGCTGCAAATAGAGCATAAACTGCGATATTAAACACGAGAAAACCCAGGCCACTCACCAACAACATACGCAGGCTCAAAAGAGCCAGGGGCCTTAGCTGCTCCTCGCCCAACAGTTCTATCTCATCAATCGCACGCGCCTGTCCCTGGTCGACACCCCGCTGCATCAGCCTGCGACGCTGGGGATGATAACGATTAATGACCTGTAACGCCATTCGCTGCTCCTCTTCTCGCGTCCTGCAACAATATATCTTTCGATACGACTGAACGCGACTCATATTTCCTGGTAAGCCGCCGCATAGTGACAGAAACTATAGTCCCGGCCACACACAACTGATATACTATAAGCCAAACCTGGTAGGGACACAATGGCAGGCTGAGACGAAAGGCAAGGAAATGCGAAAATGGCAGGCATGGCATTATCTCATTATTGTATTTGCGCTTTTCTGGGTCGGCTTCGCGAGCTTTCTCACCATCTTTAGTGGCTTTCCTTTTCTTGTCATTAGCATAGCCTTGACCGTTACAGGGGCTTTTTCCTGCGTCATTATTGCCCTTGCGTGGATGTACCAGAACGACAAGTGACTATTCTAGAGGTCTTTTTATGTTAGATATTTGTCTCCTTGGAACCTGCGGCATGATGCCACTCCCCAATCGCTGGCTCTCCTGCATGCTTGTGCGTAGCGGGTCTCACCTCACACTCTTTGACTGTGGGGAGGGAACACAGGTCCCCTGGAAAACGCTTGGTTGGGGATTTCGCCAGCTTGGGGCAATCTGTTTCTCGCATATGCATGCCGATCATGTCGCGGGACTCCCAGGCGTCCTTTTTATGGTCGCCCATGCCGGACGTACGGAGCCGCTTGATATCTATGGCCCGGTGGGGACCTCGTATGTCGTCGAGGGCCTGCGCCGCATCGCCGCTGAACTCCCTTTCCCCATTCACATCCATGAACTCAAGGGTGGCGAGCATTTTCAGCTTCCTGGCAATCTCCAGGCCTCCTGCGCCCCCGCTTCCCATGGCATTCCCTGCCTGGCGTATCGTGTCGAGCTACAACGTCAACCAGCCTTCCAGGTCGAGCAGGCACGCGCCCTCGATATCCCTGTCCAGTTCTGGAAGCGCCTACAAACCGGCGAGACAGTCAGCTACAATGAGCGTACCTTCACTCCACAAGACGTCCTGGGCGCCGCCAGGCGCGGGATCTCTCTGGCCTATATCACCGACACCCGACCCCAGAGCGCGCTTAGCGAGCTGGCACACGATGTCGACCTGCTGGTATGCGAGAGTATGTATGATACACTTGACGATCTGCCACTAGCTCGTTCGAACGCGCATATGGTCGCCTCCGAGTCGGCTGGCATCGCCAGGGATGCTGGCGCGCATCAACTGGTGCTCACCCACTTTAGCCCAAAGGTGAATGATACGACGCGAGCCGAAAAATTGGCGCGTAGTGTCTTTCCCAACACCCGCGCCGCCAGAGATGGCATGGTGCTCACTCTCGACTATGCCGATGCCTGAGTTCGCACAAACAGTTTGCCTCTAAGGAGATGGAGTGTCCGGCCCTGGACACTCCATCTGATCGTTTTTAGCCTGCCTCTGAAAAGTGGTGCCCGTCAGAATCTGCTGCCTGGCTCTCTTTGCGCTCTGGCAAGGGAATGGGAGCCGGCATTTCCTTCAAGTAGAGATTGAAGAAGTTCACAAGCTTATTGACGTACGCCACCCGGTCCTCAAAGTACGCTCCGCAGTGGTCGGCATCAGGCAGGAGCCAGAGCTCTTTGGGATTGCCCGCGGCCTTGTAGAGGAGAGGGGCATCATTGGGATTGACAATAGAATCCTTCAGGCCATGAATGATCAGCACGGGACGCGGCGCGATACGCCCGATATCGCGCAAGGGTTCTACCTGGTTGAAGTGATATCCCGCACGCCACCAGAGAATCATATCCGTCATCCAATCGAAGAGGAAGAAGGGGAGATGCAGAGTGCGGCGTACGGCATAGTCAATGGGGCTACGATGCGTAGCAAAGGGGCTATCTGCGACTACGGCCTCAATCTCAGGCGCACGCGCAGCGGCCATAAGCGCGACCGCGGCCCCCATAGAATAGCCTACCGCTCCCAGGCGTGTCTCTGGCACGCGCTGCTTCGCATAGGCCACCGCCCCGAGAAAATCGTTGATCTCACGATAGCCCAGCGTCACCGGCTTCCCCACCACCTCCCCGTGTCCATAATACTCGAAAGCCAGGATATTATGTCCCGCCCGCCAGAGATTGACGCAGGTTCCTAATAGATCCGAGCGCCTCCCGCGATAGCCAGGACAGATAAGAATCGTCGTGGTCGCCCCTGGTGAAGGCACAAACCATCCACTCACCTCGTAGTCGCCATACAAAGGCGGGAATGTGACTTCTTCCGCGGGTAAATTGACCTCAAAGGGGCTAAATGTATACTGCTCAATAAAATTTGTTTGCCGCTTTGGCCGAATCAGGGTATCGACAATATAGAGACCAACACCAGCAATGGCTCCTAGTACGCCTATGCCACCACCCACGACACCACCAAGTAACATCTGTTTCCAGGAGGGACGTCCCCAGTTTCGCTTTGCTTTATTCATCATAGGTACACAGGCCAACCTTTCTAGTTGTGATTGGCATTTCTAAAACTTACTAGTAATAACATTTTGTGGATCAACTTTATGCCTGTATTGCCATACTTCCCATCTGCCATCAGATCTCTTCGACATTACAACTACAGGGCGCTCTATCTTATATACGCCTGGCGTATAGCTGTTGGGTGAAGATCAGTGCTGCCAGCGAATGCTTTCACACTTATATATTCCTCCTGGTTATTAATTGTATAGCGAACTTGTATTGGACTTTGCCACTCCACGGCTCTAAAATAGAGAACAAGGAAGCCAATTTATGTTAGTGACTTCGCCACTATTCATAAAGGATATTGATCATTCTCTGCATGGATGTGAAGCAAGCATACATCTTCTATGAGGAGTATAACAAAGTTCTTATGTCATCTCATCATCATGAATCCTCTGCTGAAGAGGCAAAAAATCCAGAGGCGGGCAGCGTGGCAGCGTCCCTGGAGTCAGCTCCACCTCCATCTGCCCACTTCAACGCGAGCACACGCACCAACGATATGATTAGCTGGCTGCTACAGATTGGCGTGATCGTTAGCTCTATCATTATCATCATCGGTCTCTTGCTCACGCTTCTACAGCCGGGAGCGCTGACAAATCAATCGCTCACAAACTTTCCGCATACCCTGGATCAATTCTTCGCTGGCTTGCTCAGGCTGCAACCCCTGGCAGTAATCATGCTGGGCCTGGTCATTCTCATTGCGACGCCGATACTACGTGTGGCCTTCTCGATTCTGGCCTTCTACCTGGAGCGCGATTATCGCTATGTCATTATCACCTGTATCGTCCTGGCTCTGCTGATTCTAGGAATGCTCCTGGGGAAGGGGGGCGCATAATGACACTCACCCTGACAACCATCCTGCTTATCTTCTCTGGCTCGATTCTAGCTGGACTCATGGGCTCCCTGCTTGGACTGGGAGGTGGAATCTTGATTGTCCCCATGCTCTCCCTGGCTTTTGGTCTACCAATCCAATATGCGGTTGGCGCGAGTGTGATCGCGATTATTGCCACCTCCAGCGGATCGGCCGCCGCTTATGTACGCGACCGCCTCTCGAATATCCGCGTTGGTATGTTCCTGGAGACGGCCACGGTCTCAGGCGCGATTGTAGGCGCGCTCCTGGCAAGCATCGTTGCGCCCCAACTCCTCTATATTATCTTTGGCATTGTCCTGCTGATCTCACTACTACCCATCCTTGTCAAACTGGGCGAAGAGCTACCTAAAAATGTGAAGAATGATCGCCTGGCAACTGCGCTCTCGCTCGCCAGCAGCTATCCTGACAAACGCCTGGGAGAAGTCGCCTACGAAGTGACGAATACAGGCTGGGGCTTTCTCGTGATGTGTGTCGCCGGATGCCTCTCGGGCCTGCTCGGCATTGGTAGTGGCGTCTTTAAAGTCCTGGCCATGGATACGATTATGCACATCCCCATGAAGGTTTCGACCACGACCAGTAACTTTATGATCGGCGTCACTGGCGCCGCTAGCGCGAGTATCTACTTCGCACGCGGCGATGTACATCCACTTATCGCAGCCCCCGTCGCACTCGGCATTCTGGCCGGGTCCTTTGTGGGCGCCCGCATCCTTCCACTCATGAAAAATACCACCCTGCGCAAGATTTTTATCCCGGTGCTCAGTCTCATCGCGCTCCAAATGGTTCTCCATGGCTTCGGCATCTCCTGGTAGACACCAATACAAGTAGAGGTAGAGGGGCATGGGCACGGCAAATGCCTGCACCCCATACCCCCTCTACCTCTCTGCAATTCTTTGCGATTTGTGACGTTACGGCGTTACGATAAAAGGGAAAGACATTTACTTCGAGGCTACTTTTGTACCACAAGAGGGCCTCAAGGCTAAGGTACTTTTGGATATTGGCCCCGTTTTAATCTTCCTTCAATCTTGAGGTATGTATACTGTATAGGCGGCCATCTGGCCAAATACTTATACAACCAACCCCATTGCTCAATGCCTGAACTTTTGACTGGGTCACAGGTCACAGGGGTGAGAAAGCATGCTATGAACAAGTTGCAACCACGCTTGCGCAAGCTTTTTAAACGTATAGAGCTACTACCACTGTTGCGCTACACTGCTTCACTGATCGCGGCTCTGCTCAGTGGCCTCTTCCTCTTTACCAATGCCACTTTGGGAACGATGGCCTCTTCCATCATCGATATGGGTCTCGATCCCCTACGCTCACAGCTCATCGCGGCCCTCGTTATGACCGCGTTTGTGGCCTTGATCAGTGCTCTGGTTGGTCGCCTTAAGACCTCCGCTATTCTGGGAGCCGCTATCGTCTTCTACCTGGGATACCTGAAAGGATTCATTCATTTAGAGCTACAACCAGTATATGATCCTGGTGGGCATCTCGAACCACTTCAAGCTAATGCCCTTTTTAATACCTCCCTCATTATGTTTGCCCTGGCCCTGCTCAGTGCCTTCATTGGCTCGGCGGTTGGTATCGCTACAGGCGAGAGCCTAATCGATCCTCCCCTGCATACATTCCAACGGGGTTTCATGCTTCTCTGGCTACGCTGGGAAGCCCGCCGCCAGCGTAGCGCCTTCAATATAGATGAAACCGCTACACAACCCAGCCTTTTTGCGCACACAAACCTGGGGCGCTCGCTCAGCCGTTGGGCAGGGGCGATTGCCATTGTGCTGATTCTGTTCTTAGCGCTCCGCTCAGGCGATCTCTTCATCTTCTCGCCCGATATTGGCATACATACGGCTCCCCATATTACAGCCTCGAAAAACGGTGATAAAAATGCGGAGAAATCAATCGGGGTGAGTTCGATCAAACAAGACTATGTGAAAAGCAAGGCGCTTGGTGCGACAAAATCCTTCGAGGTCTACCTGCCTCCATCCTATAACACCTTGCAGGGTAAAACACGGCATTACCCGGTCCTCTACCTTCTTCATGGGTCACCTGGTAAAGATATCGACTGGCTCACTGGTGGCAAGGCAGGCCAGTCCACTGATACCTTGATCACTACTGGCAAAATCCCCGAGCTTATTCTGGTTATGCCCGATGGAAATGGCCGTCCTGGTAGAACCAGTGAATGGGGAAATAGCTATGACCAGAAACAACCGATTGAGAAATATATCGCTACCGACCTGGTCAACTATGTCGATCAGCACTATCGCACCATCCCAGATTCTTCACACCGGGCTATTGGGGGCCTCTCAATGGGAGGCTTTGGTGCGGCTAATATCGCGATTCATCATCCCGATATCTTCGGCACATTCATTTCACTCGGTGGCTACTACTATGCCGAAGGCTCTATCTGGGGAAACGATCCCACCTACCGCCTCAACAATAGCCCGGCATATACTATCCTGTATACACCACGCGCGAAGAAACTGCATATCTACCTGGGCGCGGCCACCAAAGACCAGCCTTATTACAGCGATACGCTCGGCTTTATGAAACAACTGGATCAACTCAAAATCCCTTACCACTTCGATCTCCAGAAGGGCTACCACTCCTGGAACATCTGGGCCACTCAGATGTACAACGCCCTGGGATGGCTCAAATGGGATAAGTGGGATTAGCCTTTAAGTCAAATAACTGTAGGGAGAAGGGAGGTGTCCCATGGCAACTGCCATGGGACACCTCCCTTCTCCCTACAGTTATTTGACTGGATTACATATTCTTGTCGAAGGAGCCTAATACTTTACAGAAAAGCGTATGACCTGCCAGGTCCGCCAGTGCTCTTCTTACACGAACATCCTCGCGATGCCCCTCAAAGTCGAGATAGAAGACATACTCCCAGGGTCGCTGGCGCGATGGGCGAGACTCGAGCTTCAAGAGGTTGATCTGTTGCTCCGCCAACATCCCCAGGCAGTGGTAGAGCGAGCCAGGCTGGTGTGCCGTGGCCATAACGATCATCGTCTTGGCTGGTGCGCCACTACGCGGCGCAGGCTCGCGTCCCAGGGCGATAAATCGCGTGTAGTTATCCTTAATAGTCTGAATATCACTCGCCAGAATATCTAACTCATAGAGTTCGGCCGCACCGCTACCCGCGACGGCCGCTACCCCCTGAAGTTGCTCCTCGCGCACCATCTTGGCGCTTCCCGCGGTATCATAGGTGGCGACAATCTCCACACCCAGTTCGCGCAGGAAAGCATCGCTCTGGGCCAACGCCTGTGGATGCGAGATAACGCGATGGATATCCTCAATTCGCTGTCCTGGCAGGCAGAGCAAGCAGTGATTGACCGGGTGAGAGATCTCACCGATCACAAACAGGTCATGCTGACGCAAGAGATCGTAGACATCGTTGATGCTTCCAGCCTGCGAGTTCTCCACAGGCACCAGGCCAAAATCGACCTCGCCCGCAGCCACCGCGCGAAAGACATCGGCAAACGCCCGATAGGGCACCGGCTCCACCTCAGTTCCCGGAAGATGTCTTTTCCCTCCAGCACCAAAATAGATGCGCGAGGCCTCATAGCCAAAGGCTCCTCGCTCCCCCTGAAAGGCAACCTTGACCTGCGAACCCGGAGTCTCCGTCTCCTCTTGCTTCTGCTCCTGCCTGCTATCCTTCATTTCGATCTGTTGTGCCATAACAGCACTCTGCCTTTCTACACACAACGGCGACCATGCTCCCACTATAAAGGTGCGGTACACCTCTCCCCGGTCAACCTCACCACTCACCAAAAATAAGCAAGCCCCAAACAATGGGGGCTTGTGTTTTTTTGAGACAGGACAGCGACTAGCCGACCTTGAAGTGCTCTTTATGGTAATACTTCATGCCCGTGCCAAGAACCTTGACTGGCTGTAGCTCAGCAAGCATGATGCGCTCACCACACTGATCGCAAACGCGAGTGGTCAGGTGGTTGACGGTCTCTCTGTTCGCCAGCGAGGCACGAGCGGTTTTTGAAAGTTCACCCTTCTTTGGCATTGTGTATAAACCCCTTTCGCTTGGTGTCTTTTACTTTTGGGAATGTTCTTCGCTATTATAAACACGGCGTGTTCATAATTTCTTCCCAACCAGGATGCAACCGTTCCCTATCGTCGCTCAGTATACCAAACGACGCAAGCACGAAGTGACAACTTCCTTATATCGCAAAAGGAGGCCTTCAGGTGTAGTTACCATTCCTGGCGTTTTTATAGTATACCATAGCTCTAACCACCATACAATCTCTCTGATTTTGCCATTTTGCCATACTTAAGAGATGCTTGTCGAACGCCTTTGCTCCCGCTATAATCACCCTATATATATTTTGTGTATTTCGTGCTTGCGCATAATCATTATCGCTATCACGACGTGGAGGCAGATCCCTATGCAACGCAGCGCGCATAGTCCCGACAATGGATATAATTCACAGCAGGTTGAGAGGCTGATTTTCAAACGAGGCATGTTCTTTGGCCTCATCCTAGTTGGACTCGATCTCATGGTAACTATTCTCGCACGTCTCACTAGCTTTCCCGTCCATCTTATGACCAGCCTGATGAATGTCATTTATTTTCCCTGGTCAATGGTGAGCTTCATTACCAATGCCGCAATCTATCTTCCCGTTCTCTGCATCGCCGGCTTTATCTACTTCTATGCGGGCTATACCATCGCCCGACACAGTGGAGGCAATATTCGCGCCTCGGCCCTCACAGGTCTGCTGGCCGGACTGGTGCTTGGGATCTGCGACCTGGTTGTGAGCGCGGTCATCCTCTTTGCGGAGACGCTGCCCTCGATTACCCAATCCTACGGCAGTGCCAGCCCGACCATGCTTGACGCCGTGAAGTTTGCCACTATTCGCGATACCTTCCTGTACACCTTCGGCTTTCTGGTGCTGGCCCTCCTGCTGGGCGCGGGCCTGGCCGCAATGGGCGGTTTACGAGGCAGACCTAATTCATAAAAAATCCTCGCCCAATTTTATCTCGTGGATTCAAGATAAACTCATGGCGTCCAATAATAAAGGCCTTGCCGCTGACCTCGGGTACGATGGCATTGAATGGACCCACTTTGGTCCGTCCAACGATACGCCCGCGAAAGGCGCTCTCCGCGCCAAGGATACTCTCTACCGTGATCGCTTCCTCTTCCCGCAATTGTCCTTGAGCATCTAACAGCGCCAGGCGCGCAGAGAGACCCGTCCCGGTAGGCGAGCGATCAACCTCTGCATCCGCAAAGATGCATACGTTGCGGCTATGATGATTGAGCTTCTCTGGCAGATCAACAAGAATTGTTCCATAGAGGAAACTTAACTCATCTTCCAATGGATGCTCCACCCGCAACTTGCCGTTAACTGCATGCTTGATTTCTTCACCTACCTCAACCAGTTCACTCACACATTGCGGTAGGACGCGCAGGCCCACCTGTTCGACCGAGGCAATGGCATAAAAAGCCCCGCCATAGGCCACATCCACCACCACCTCACCAATCTGGGGAACCACTACGCGGACATCACGAGCATAGACAAAGGAGGGAACGTTCACAAATGAGACATGGTCAACATAGCGTTGCCCATTGAGGTGCGCGGTCGCACGGATTAGACCTGCGGGCGTCTCCAGGGTCACTGGTGTCTGCTGACCCTTACACTCAATCGCGCCCGTCTCGACCAGGGCAGTCACTAGTGCGATAATACCATGGCCACACATCGTGCTGTATCCCTCGTTATGCAGGAAGAACACGCCCAGATCGGCCTCGGGATCACCGGGAGGTACCAGGACACAACCATACATCTCGTGATGCCCTCGCGGCTCCCAGACCAGTGCCTTCCGCAAGCAGTCAAAGTGGCGCGCGAAATTACGCCTGCGCTCCAACAATGTTCTACCTGGCAACTCAGGCAAGCCACCAGTAATGATGCGCAGCGGTTCGCCCGCGGCATGCGCCTCTATGGCACTAATCACGCTCGCTCCAGAACCAACCAGACGAGCATCCAAGTCTAGTTTCACGTCGCGCTCCTTCCTTTGCTGCGCTCAAAGCGCGCTTTCTTAAAAATATTTCTTGTTCTAGTATAAACCACTTGCCATAAATATTCTTGCATTGTTATACTTCTCATACAAAAAGAGCATAGGCGAGCGCGAAACATACGGTTTCGCGCTCGCCTATGCTCTTTTTGTATGAGAAGTACATCATTAGTGGGATTGGGGGAGAGGCGGCGCCAGGACTGCACGTATAGTGGGCAGAGGCCATAAAATTTCTGGCTCGCGACCTCACAGCGCACCTCGTGCTCCAACTCCTCTAGCTCTTCTAAGGCAATGGTCTGGGTGCAGATGAGTAGGGGCTTGATACAACGTATGATCTGTTCTAGATACTGGCAGAAGAGCAAGTATCCCTTGCTCCCATAGGAACACGGAATATAGAACTTTTCGTCCTGTACCAGTTTGCAGTTAAACGCCTGTAGGCAGCGTTGGGCCCAGGACATAATGCCCAATTGATGCGAGGTCTCAGGAGTAAAGGCGCGATCATCTCGCTCTAGCGCCTGCTGCAACAGGTGCATCAACTGGTTCAAGGCATTACAGTCGCTGATGGGCAACTCGATCTCACAGACAGTAATCAGCCCGCCATAGCGACAGAGGCGCTCAGCCTCGCGCAGTAGAGCGGCATACTGGTGAGGCGCGCTATCAGGTGCCAGGAAGCGCAGGTGTACCAGGTCATAGCTGGCGTTCTCGCACTCACTCACACCCATGCTATGCGCATCACATTGATACAGGCGCACATCTGTATGGCGAGTATTCAGCGTCCGCGACGCACTAATGGCGGACGCATCTCGATCAACGCCTACCAGGTGCATGTGGGGGTATGCCTGGCTCATGGACTTTAGCCAGGTGCCCGCACCACAGCCAATATCCAGGACATGCAATGCGTCGCTCGGAAAAATAGAGGCTGGCAACGGTCCTCCACCCCATGCATCTTGAATCAATAGTTCGCGTTCCAGTAAGCGCTGTACATCTTCGGCGGTATACAGTGAAGCGTGAAGGAGATCGGCCGCATACGCAGGTAGGGGGGCATACTTCGGCTCAGAAGAGAGCTGTAAAGACATCGTAGACACATCCCTTTCCACACAAACAACACAAACAATAGTTGACCAACCAGTAAGAGAGATGTATTTCGCAAGTATTACTTTGCCTAAAGCGAACGTATATATGCATTATAATCATTCTGTATAATTAATATACTTTTCCATATTCAAATAATTATTTACACCTTCTCTACCTTGTTCACTGACAAACCTGAGCCTTAGCGCGGGTGCTTTCTACGTTGCGATGCGATAGATGCTATATGAGTATATTGGTGGATGTGCGTCCTGGCAGCCAGGACGCACATCCACCAATAGGAGGCAATTACTATAATGGTAACAGCAACGTAGAGAGTAAAAAAACAGGGCTATTGTGACAGCTCTTGAGAGAGGAATGCTATGCCGCATCCAATATCGCGTCCACTATCTATCTGCCTGCTTCTATGCACGCTCTGTCTCAGCCTCTTGCTGTTATCATTTACCGCCTGTGGGAATAGCACTAACACAGGGGCTGCGGGTATCCAGGCCACCAGCGGCAAGCCGATTCATGACGCACAGACGGCAACACAATACCTGTTCGTGCTGCGCCTGCTCCGCTACAACATGCATACCATCGGGAAAGACAAGGTGATCTATACTCAAGGGCGCCTGACACAAGTCGGGGATATGAAGATGAGCTACGACGATGAAGGGCGTATCACGAAACTTGGCAAGCTGGCTGTAACGTATGACGAGGGCAAAATTACAAGCGTTGGCTCGACCAAGATTGAGTTTGACAAAGACATCCCTCAGCGCGTGGCGCGCATTGGCGATGAGAAGGTCACCTATAATAGCCAGAACCTGGCAAACAATGTTGGTGCGTCCAAGATCAGCTACGACCAGAAGCTACGCGCCACAAAGATAGGCGACGTGTCCATCACCTACACGGATAGCAGGTAATTCCATCTCAGCACCTCCAGTGCTTTAATGGGATAAGAGTGTGTGGTGATAGCCTGGCAGAGCCAGGCTATCACCACACACTCTTATCCTGCGAGCCACGTAGTAGCGAGAAGTGCTGAGTAGCTAACTACATACCAACCTTAAAAGCGAAAAGGACCAGCAACACAAACACAAGCGCGGGAATGCTGACTGCGAAACCCAGGAGAAGGCGATACGCGAGCCGCTCCGCGCGGGAGCGGCTCCAGGCGGTCATAAACACGCCAACCGCCAGGAAGACGAAGAAATCAGCGATCAGAGGGAAGAGCGTCATCCCAAGCGCGTTGCCATAGATCTGCTCCGCCTGAGCACGATCCGTTGCCAGCAGACTGGGCGCGTAGAAAAAGCCCTGCCAGATCCCCAACACAGGCAGCCACAAGCCCGCACCAACGACAAAACACATAAGCGTGTTGAAGATAGTATGAACCCTGGGCGTATTTCCCAGGCGCTTCAATGGCCCGGTCGAAAGGACATATCCGGACATAGAACACCTACTTCTAGAAGATGATCTCTCATGATGCCAGAATAAAATTGACACACAATGATATAAACGTTTGAGGACGCAATAA
The DNA here is from genome assembly GCF_016587375.1 of Ktedonobacter robiniae. GTDB lineage: Bacteria > Chloroflexota > Ktedonobacteria > Ktedonobacterales > Ktedonobacteraceae > Ktedonobacter > Ktedonobacter robiniae. The sequence continues at coordinate 3,586,362 of NZ_BNJG01000001.1, read as the reverse complement.
GTCAAAGATATCGCTCTTTTTTCTCATCTGCTTCAGGTGAAACAAACTTCTCTCTCTTCTGGAACGTATACTTCGTGTAAGTATTTTAATCTTCTAGAGACAAGGCAGAATTTTATCAGGAGTAGATCAATGTCGGTGCCAGTACGTCGCTATCGTCGCTTTCGCGCATTCCTTCTGGCCTGTGCGCTTGTCATTATTGGTATTCCCATCGCTTCGCTCGTCACCGCCATTTTTCCGCCTTTTCTAACGGCCTGTTTGATGACGCTTTATCTTGGCCTGGGAACTCTAGTAATCGGAGCCGCGCCACGGCGCGCGACCATCTTCTATGTCTTTCTCTTTTTCGCGAACTGGATAGCGGGCATTGGCTTCGCTGTGGCGCTGAGCAAACTTCCTGGCGCGGATCTCGTGGCTTGCCTATGGATCTTCATTCCTCTAGGCATGACCATCCTGCTAGGGACAAACGGCAAGAGCATCCTGACCTCCCTGCGGCGGCTCCCCCTCTTTCAAGCTAATAGGCCCCAAACACGCGTCTATTATCAGCCCAGGAGGCAACGAAGCACTCCCAATCCTTCCCCACGTTCCTATGAACAGGGCTACCAGGCGGCGCAACCGCGGCAGGCAACCTATGAAGAGGGTGGGCTGACCTATCCCGTTTCCTCCCCCTCACACTCTGACCAGCAAGAACAGCCCCAGGCCCACTACCCCACGATGTGAGAAAGAAAAAAGCAGGAGCGACAGGCACTTTATGCCTGTCGCTCCTGGCTTATGCTCTCCTTATTAGCGTTGCGGAGGATACTGCTGGGGGTTCTGATACTCCTGCGCGTAGGGACTATTCTGCGCCGGGTACTGTGGCGGCTGGCCATATGCCTGGTTTGGCTGCTGCTGCCCATAGGGGGCTGGCTGGCCGTAAGGAGCCTGCTGCCCATAGGGGGCTGGCTGGCCATACTGCTGGGGTGGCACCTGCTGACCATACTGGGGCTGTCCCTGCACTCCCGAGGCCTTGCGCGCACTAAAGGTGCTCCTACCGAAGCTAGAACCACCAGTATCACGTATACCTAATACCAGGAGAAGTATGCCGAACGCCAGGCAGACCAGGCCGGCGATAACTGTCCCTGAGGCATCGCTATCAGCAAATGGACTCACGACCAGGCAGAGAAGGCCCAGCAGGGTCATAATACTACCAGAAACAATACGACCAACCTTGCGGCCCATAAAACGATAAATAAGCCAGGTAATTAAGCGCATTTCATCTTTCCTTTTCCATGCTTTGCAGCCACTTCACATGCCTTCCCCCACATACCAGGCAACGCTTTGCATACAATTTCACATAGAAATATATGAATACAGAATTCCACTTTTGTAGTGAGTGATAGCATTTTCTGGTACTGTCACACGAGGAAGTTTTTGGCTTCGGCTGCTATGCTAGCTTGTATTTATTACAACTGCCTGGCGGCAAAAGAGTAACAACATGCGTGATATCCAGCAAGAAAGCGACATTATCTGCCCTCTTCAAAAACATCCCAGGTATCACTTAGGGTAAGAGCGTCTCTATAGACACTCGCCAACATAGGCTCCTGTTCCCAGGCACGAAAAAACTCGCGGATCTCTGGCTGGATAAAAAGATGCTCAAGAACAGCAGTCATAACCACATCGGTTATCTGCTCGTCGCCTCGGCAACACAAACGTGCCAGCAGATCCCGTAGCGCGACAATAGTTGCGCTCTGCTCCTCCCGCTTGTTCCAGGCACGCTGGAACCAGGAACGCAGCGTATCGCACGCGGAGAAGCGCCCATCTGCATAGAGCGTTTCACTATTCTCGACGACACAGCGCTCCAGATAACATGAACCAAACGCGACGATCTCAGAGATATCTGGCGCTTCCAGGCGTCCAGGATGCTCAAAGAGGCAGTCCCAGAGATAGCCCTGCGCGTCACGGCAATCTGAGGCCATCCAGGCATGTACCTGCTCAAGCGGAGCCTTGGTTCCGCTATCGTACCAGCGCTCCATCGCGCTCACGAGGTCAGCGCACCCGGTGCCTATGTTCTGATCCATGCATCAATTTCCATCCATTCATCGATTCTAAAAAATAGCTCCTTATCCCCAGCTCGGCCACCCATTCCACATTCAGTATAGCGTTCTGAGATACCTGAACAATCATCCTGCTTTCCACGCTAAACCTGTACATCACCACGCCAGGCTTGCTCCACATAGGCCAGATTCTGCGCTAAGGTGCGTGTGCCGTCAACGACTACTACATCCAGGTGATATTGCCGCGCTTCCTGGATTACGGCACGCGCGAAACCGCTATCGCGCTGCATCCAGTTCTCAAAGGCCTGTTCAGGATCACGACACTCCCTCACAACCTCTCTGGCCCAGGCGCGCTGCTGATAGTACGTTAACTGGAACTCCATAGTTGGGACCATCCACATCGCCTTTGATCTCTCGCACAAAAGAGGAGCAACCAACCCCGGCAATAGGGCCGATCCCTCAGCCAGGATAGGGACATCACGCGGCAATGCCTCAAGGTCACGCACAATCAAACGCCACTCATCATGGTAGAAAGCAAATTCTTCGCGAATCTGCTGCTCGACGCTTCTCTCAATCCAAAGGGCATCAGGCGTCAGGCGGCTTAAGTGATAGAGCGTTGGCTCATTTGTCACAGTCGCCTCCTGGGCATGCCTGGCATACGCGTCATCACAGCGGTATAGCCGCCAGCCATAACGAGTAACAAGTTCATTCGCAATCGAGCTTTTCCCCGCGCAAGGTGAACCACCCAGCCAATAGACATGCTGCAAAGCATGCTTCAATCTCTCAATTTCTTCCAGCATTATTTATCCTAAACTACCCACAATAAGAAAAAACGGCTTATTTAAATTTTCTTACTTGAACACAAAATTGATGTAACAAAAACCAATAATGCGCGTCTATACTATATAAGGGGTTTTATCCCTCCGTAATCTACCTCTTTCCCTTATTTACCAGGCAGCCAGCCCACGCCAATACAAGGATATCAACGATGGCCTTAGAAACGCTCTACTGCGCCCATTGTGGGGCAGGCAATTCTCTGCAAGACGCCACCTGCTTCGCCTGCCAACGCCAATTAACGTCACCTGAGAGCGAGGAGGAGACGCCTTTTCTCGTTGGAGAGCGCTATCTCATCCTGGCGCAGGTCGGCCTGGGTGGCTTTGGCGCGGTCTATAAAGTGTTGGATACACAGGAGCAGAATACAGTCCGTGCGCTAAAGCAGATCAACCTGCGCAACCTTACTCCTCAGCAAGCTATCGAGGCGACGGATGCCTTTAATCGCGAGGTAAGCCTTCTTCCACAGTTGACGCATGTCCACCTACCACGCGTCTATAACCACTTTACCGATCCTGAACACTGGTACCTGGTCATGGATTTTATCGAAGGCCAGACGCTTGAAAGCTATCTTGAGGGCCGGGGGACACCTGGACATTCAGCTCAGCCAGCGCCTCTCCTGGCTTTTGAAGAGATCTTCTCAATCGCGCTACAGCTCTGCGATGTGCTGAGCTACCTGCATACGCGCCAGCCCCCGGTTATCTTTCGCGACCTCAAACCCTCCAACATTATGCGCAGCCCGGCGGGGCAACTCTATTTGATTGACTTTGGCATCGCCCGCCATTTTAAACCAGGCCAGGCCAGAGATACCATCCCTTTTGGCTCCCCCGGCTATGCCGCACCCGAGCAATATGGCAAGGCTCAGACAACACCCGCCTCGGATATCTATAGTCTCGGCGCGCTCCTGCATCACCTGCTCTCAGGTGAGGACCCGGCGGAGACCCCCTTTAAGTTCTCCTCCTCATACGCTTATGGACAGGCAGGCGTTACTGAACTAGCGACGCTCGTTGACCGTATGGTGCGCCTCAATATCGCTGAGCGCCCCTCCACCATCGCCGAGGTTTACCACGAAATCCTGCGTATCGCGCGCCGCCAGGGTATTCGGATCGCGTCTCTTATACTTGGCAGCAACCAGCAAACTCGCCCTCATACGCCAACGCAACCGCTGGGCATGCCTGGTGGCACGCCAGGGGCAGGCCAGGTTCAGATCCAGGTTCCGACCCCAAAGCCCGGGCCATCCACGCCTGGACGACGCTTCTCGCGGCGAGCCATTGTCGCGGGAGGACTGGCCCTAAGCGTCGCCACAATCGCTGGTGGCGCGACAATCGGTGGGATACAAAATCTTATCACCTCTCTCAATAAACTAGACAAGGCCGCCACAGATTCTCAAGTAATTTATTCCAGCATCATCGCGCCCGATGGACACACATGCATTAGCCTCGCTAAGAATATCTTTCATGTGTGGGATATTCGTAAACAGGAGTCAATCTGGGCAGGGGAAGAAAATATCATCTCCGAGACACGTCCTGCCTGGTCGCCAGATAGCCAGCGCTTTGCGACCGCCGCTGGCGATGGCAGCGTCACGATCTGGAATTGGCGGCAGCGGCAACACACACAGATTACAGCACCTGATACATCTACCCCGGCGAACGAAGTAACCATACACCTGGCCTGGTCGCCAGACGGCAATTACCTGGCAATGGTCCAGAAAGAAGGAGCCAGCCAGGCAGCGAACTTTCAGATACTCGATCCCACAACCGGGCAAGTCGTCGCCAAATACATGGCTCCTACGGGCGCCATGCTTGGGCTTGATTGGTCACCCGATAGCAAAATGCTAGCCACCAGCAATGTGCATGACATGTTACAAGTTTGGGAAATCGGAAGCTCTCGCCAGCTCACTTACACGTATGCGCTCCTTCTATCACAAACAAAGGTTCCCGACTACAACGGCATCGTTGTGCGCTGGTCGCCCGATGGGAAATGGATCGCCGCCGCGCCTTATTCAGGGCCGGTGAGCCTCTGGTCACTCACAACTAGACAGACATTTACCTTTGATCTTATCGCTGGCACACAGGCATCTATTTTCTCTGACCTGGCCTGGTCGCCAGATGGACACACTATAGCTGCAATTGACCAGCAAAATATTATCTACTTCTGGAATGCAACTGCATTCTGGGATGCAACCGCCAAAAAATTTCTAGGCTCTGTACCTGGGCCGGAGCAAGGGTATGGTGGAGGAGTACTTCACTGGGTCAACAACGAAAACATCGTTGTCATCGACGCACATAGAAATATCATTGCGATTTCTAAGCCTGCGCCATGAGTCCCTCAAGCTTCTGGCCAGGCCAGCATGGCCCCTATGGCATAGGGGCCATTGCTCATCTCTTTCCCTTATTAGGCGAGGAAGCTCATGCCGTGGGCTTCGAAGGCATGCTTATCACCAACTGGCTCCAGGTCGCCATGCTCATTATGCACATACTGGGCGCGGATCTCGCCGCGAGCGATGGCCATCAGGCCAGATGCCAGGCGGTCAATATCATCCTTGCTATTGGCCAGGCCCAGGCTGGCACGCACCATCCCTGGCAGTTCGACAGGGAGACCTGTGAGTAAACGTTCCCGCGCCTCTGAGGCGTCCTCCTCGGAGATCCCCAACAGGTGCGCCACGTAGAGATGCGCGCAGAAACAGCCACTCCTCACACCGACGCCCCACTCGTTCGCCAGCACCGCGGCGACTTTCTCATAGCTTTGTCCCTCCATGGTGAAGCAGAAGACGCCCAGGCGATCCTCTTCACCTGCCAGCACCGATTCCCACGCAGGGCCGCGCAGGGTAAGGCCTGGCACACCCTGCAAACGCTGGATGGCATAGCGTGTCAGTTCACGCTCATGTTCCGCCACGCGCTCCATGCCGAAGCGCATCAGTTCTTCCAGAGCGGCAGCCATCGCCACCACGCCAATCACATTTGGCGAACCCGCTTCCTCTAGATCGGGACCCGTGGCCCACTTAATGCCCGAACTTGTCACCAGGCAGGCAGTACCACCACCCACGAGCATGGGGTCGCCATCAGCGAAGAGAGTAGCGGGAACCACCAGCGCACCGGCACCATAGGGCGCATAGAGCTTATGGCCTGAGAAGGCCACGATATCGATACAATCAGCAGTCCCGTATGTTCCCATCGAAATGTGTCGATGTGGAGTCAACTGGGCGGCGTCGACGGCGATCTTCGCGCCATGCGCGTGGGCCAGGCGCGCCACCTGGTGGACATCATTGACCAGGCCCGTTACATTCGAGGCGGCGCTGATGGTAATCAGCTTGACCTTCCCCTCATGCTGATACAGGCGCTGCTCCAGGTCCGCCATGTCGATGCGGCCATCCTCGGTGAGCTGCACTATCTCATGCTTCTTGCGAAACCAGGGCAGGAGATTGGAGTGGTGCTCCATCTTCGTCGTCAAAATAAGCTCATCGTCTTCCAGCAATGTCCGGTGAGCCAGGAGATTCAAGGCTTCGGTTGTGTTGCGTACAAATACCACCACGTGCGTCTTTGGCGTCGTGCCAACGAAGCGCATCACGGCATCGCGTGCATGCTCATAGAGGTGGGTCGAGAGGCGCGACTTATAGCCCGCGCCCCGGTGTACGCTTGAATACCACGGGAGGAAGTCATCGACGGCCTGGCGTACCTTGACCAGTGGCGGCGTGCTCGCCGCACTATCCAGGTTTACATAGCGTACCTTCTCACCAGTAATCAGGGGGACCTCGGTCTTTATACCCACCACGCGTGGGCGCGCATAGGCTGACTTTCTTGTTCCCTTTACGTATCGATCGGATCGATGCTCTGCGGTCGTTATCATTAGCTCCATGTTCCTTCCCAGACAATACAGCTTCTTTTAATCCAGGCATTCTCTACCTTGCCTAAAAGTATACCCAGAGTATCGCGCAAATATCAAGTTTCCCCACAAAATTTGTGATCTAATGTCGAGTTGATACACTTGATAATATAAGTCAAGTATTACTAAAGAGAAGGCCGCGCTATGCCCCAGGAGACACAGCGCGGCCTTCTCTTTAGTAATACTGTTTATTCTTTAACTGCGAGGTAACCAAGGCCCAGGGCCAGGCCATCCTCTAGCAGAGCAACGACCGGATCGGGCAGGAAGGTGTTTTTGGTGAGCCATGAGCGTACATTATAGCCTGCGAAGGTGCCGACACCGGCTCCTGCAGCCCCCAGAGCCGCACCTAGCCAGAGCGACTTGCCATAGCGGCGACTGAGCAACAGACCGGTCAGCGCGCCGATGCCCAGACGGCCAATCAGGGGAGCTGGCTCGGTACGTGAGGGGGTCATGGGGAGCTTATCGCCTACTATTTCGCCGGTGGCGAGAAAGCTGGTGACGACGCGGGTCGCGGGCGAGGCCAGTAACTCCTCCAGGCCATTCTTCGGCTCAGGATCGCGTTCTTTGGTCCAGTCAAGCAGCGTAAAGGGGGTCATTGAGCGCAAGCCTGCGACAAGGCCCAATCCCAACACACGTGCGTAGATAGCCCGCGCCTCCTCATCATCACGTATACTTTCAAACTCGGCGGCGATAACTTCTGGCAGCGTCTCTTTTTTCTCGATAGACATAAGATCCAGCCTTTCTCTCTTATAAGAGAACTGCAAGCAATTAATGTTGTGCGCTTTGCGACGCTCTCCTATCTCTATTCTCTAGCACGTTGGAACCGCCCCCGTCGGTTCCAACAAAATATATCGCAAGGTTATGAGACGTGCTGTGGTAAGACCAGAGGTCTTACCACAGCACGTCTCATAACCTTGCGATATTATATCTCCTCTTCGATGGCTCCAAGGAAGTGGAGTGCCTCGCGTTGTGCCTCTGAAAGGCCAATGACGCCGTAAATGTTTGTGCCTTCGTAGGTCCGTGTGCTGCGTAGAGTGCGTATACAGGCACCACTCGCCATGTCCCAGAGCTTGATTGTGCCATCATCGCTGCAACTAGCTAACTGTGCCCCATCGGGACGAAAGGTTACCGACCAGATCCAGCCTTCATGTCCGCGCCATACCGCCAGGCAGCGCCCCGTCTGCACCTCCCAGAGGCGAATAGTCTGGTCATGGCTGCCCGTGGCGAGCAGCGTGCCGTCAGGGTGAAAGGCCAGCGTGCGTACCCAGCCAGTATGGCCATCCATGATATGCAGACAGGCTCCGCTCGCTACGTCCCATACCCGCAGCGTTAGATCGTCACTACAGCTGGCCAGGTAGCGCCCATCCGGGCTAAACTCTATAGCCCAGACACGATGGGTATGACCGGTAAATTCGCGCACCACCTCGCCCGTCTCGCTGTTCCATAAGCGAATTACGGGATCGTCAGTGCCACAGGCAAGCTGCCTGGTGACTGGATGAAAGGCGACCTTCCAGATATACCCAGTGATGCCCTCTATGCGTCTGAGCAACTGGCCAGTTGCGACTTCCCAGACGCATACCGTCAAATCATGACTGCCACTGGCAAGCAAGGAGCCATCGGCGCTGAAGACTACTGAGCGGACCAGGTGTGTGTGTCCACGTAAGATACGAAGACAGTGTCCCGTGCGCGCGTCCCAGAGACGAACTGTCTCATCCTCGCTTCCGCTGGCAATAGTAAAGTCATCTTGACTATAGGCAACGGTGCGGACGCGATTCTGATGTCCGCGCAGCGCACGCAGACTACGCCCGGTCTCTACCTCCCAGAGGCGAAGGGTACGGTCCTCGCTCCCACTTAATAGCAGGCGCCCATCTGGACTATAGGCCAGCGCCTTCAACAGGTCGGTGTAGCCGCGTAAGGTACGCAAACAGAGCATACTCCGCCGGTCCCACCAACGGATTGTGTCATCCTCGCTGGTACTGATGAGCTGTGTGGTATTGGGAACGAATACTACTGACCAGATGCGACTCCCGTGAGCATGTACCTGGTGGATGCGTTGATGGCTTGTCATATCCCAGAGATTCAGCATCTGATCGTCGCCCGCGCTCGCCAACAAGGTGCTATCGGCACTAAAATGCATGGTACGAACGCGGCTCCCCTGGCCCTGCAATACCGCGACTTGCTCGTAATCCTCCGTTCGCCAGAGCCGAATCGTGTGGTCTTCGCTTCCTGCCGCCAGCAAGCGTCCGTCAGGGCTGAAGGCCACGACGCGCACTGCCTGGTTCGACCCAGCCAGGGTCGCGACATGCGCACCTTGCTCATAATCCCACAAACGTACTGTCGTCTCATCTCCAGTTGAGGCCAGCAATGGCAGGCTGGGATGGAAGACCAGAGAGCGCACCCTCTGGCTATGCCCATCCAGTACGCTCGCTACATGCCCAGAAAAGGTATCCCATAGATAAATGAGCCGATCTTCACCCGCGCTGGCGACATAGCGTCCATCCGGGCTAAAGGCAACGGTGCGCACCTGGTCGCGATGCCCATGTAAGATATGCTGACAGGCTCCACTCTCGACCTCCCAAAGACGCACCGTATGGTCCTCGCTCCCACTCGCCAGGTAGCGACCATCCGGGCTAAAGGCCAGCGAGCGTATCTCCTCGCTATGCCCACTACAGGTCAGGACAGGCGTGGCGTCATCGGTCCTCCAGACATGTATGGTCCCGACAGTGGTACCTGTCGCGAGCAAGCGTCCATCCTGGCTGACCGCCAGGCACAGTATCCAGGCAAAGGAGTCGTTGAGCGCACAGTTCAAGAGCGTGGCGTGCGCCAGGTTCACAAAGGCAAAGACTTTGCCTTGCAGATAAGCCTGGCGAATGGTGAGTGAGGAGCAATCCAGCCCTTGCAGGTTCGCATTTAATGTTACAAGTAGATTCACAATGTTTCCAGCTCCATAGCCACTCTCCAGACCCTCCCCCTCACGTAGGCGATCAAGTAAGGTTCGCAAATGACGCTCACAATGCGTATGCCCCAATGCTGCTAACAACTTCTTGAGCAACGGCTGGACAATCAGCCGCACCTGGCTCTCGCGGACGTAGTCGCTGGCCTGCGCCTTCAGTACCGCGTAGCCGCTACATCCCGCCAGGTCGCCCGCACACAGGTTCATAAACAATAACTCTACCAGGCGTTCAATCATAAACTCCATAATCACGGGCTGTAGGGTAAAACGATGCTCGACGCTTATCTCCACCATCGAGCGCCGCCGCAGGGAATTGAGCGCATCCAGAAGCGCCCCTTTCGCGACTGGGATGATCAGGTCGTCACTCAAGGTCTGGAGACTGACGGGTTCGCGCTCAATCGCCAACCATTGGAGCAGGTCCTGCTCCAGGCTGGAGAGGCGATGAAATTGCTGCTCCAGAAGCACCGAAATATCTCCAAAGACGGCCTCGCCCTCACGTAGGAATTCGCCAATAGAGCCATCAAAGAGTTCACGAATGGAGGCCGAGACGAGCTTGAGCGCCAGGGGATTACCTGCGTACAACCCTAGAAGCGCCTCCCATTCGGCATCTGAGCCAATCAGTTCCTTCTCCTGCAAGAGTTGCTGGCTCTCGGCCACTCCCAGCGCTGGCAACACAAGTGAGCGCACGCGGGCGCTCCCCCCCTCCAGGCGTGTAATCTCCTTCGGCTTCTCGCGACTGGTTAGCAACAAACAGCTCTGATGAGGATGGGTACCGAGGTGGGTCAGGAGTTGGCCATACGCCTCATAGCCCACGCGATAGCGCCCGGCCTGCTCGCCTCCCTGAAGGATCGACTCCATGTTATCGAGAATCAAGAGGCAGCGCTTCTCGGCACAGCACCGCAACAGGCGAGCGAGGGAGGCTTCAAATGACAGGGTCTCCGTGGGGGTCAGCGCCTCCATGTGTTGCAGGCAGGCGCGCATATAGGTTTCAGGGGTAGGCGCATTCTGGAGCGAGAACCAGTGGACAGATGAGAAGGCACTTTTGAGCTGCTCAGCGATAACGCGCGCGAAGGTAGTTTTTCCTACGCCACCCATCCCCAGAAACGCCACGATTCGGCAGCCCCCCTCAAGTACCCAACCTCTGAGGAGTTCTTGTTCTATGTCCCGGCCAAAGAACTCCTCGACGTAGGGAGCCTCGCCCCACTCTTCATGACGAGGTATAACCTCCAGGCGCGGCTCGGTATGCGCCACAGTTTCTGGCTCCGCTGGTTGTAGAGTGGCTGCCTGTAACTGCGGCAATGCTTCTCCCGTCTCAGGTACCAGAGTATCCTCAAACAGGCCCAAAGTTAGCGCGTCTTTCTGAAAAAAATGGGTCAGCCGCTGGATATAATACGGACTGGGAAAGGCTTCTCCTCGCTCCCAACGCCCTACGGTTTTTGTATCACATTGGAGCGCAGTCGCGACCTCGCTCTGGGATAATCCGCGTAGCTTGCGCTCACGCCTCAGGTTTTCGTACCAGTGTACTCGCTTTTCCATGTAAATCCCTTTGATACAAATGGTCCTGGCATTCTAAAAAAAGCGAACGATGCCCCCTAGATGTCCCCCACCTGTCCCATATATGGGGTTCTCCCACCAACGTGCTTAGAGTATCTTCAAAACAGGAGCTAGCTACAAAACAATTGTTTTTGTTAGCATAACAAAGTACACTCAATACTACAATATATTTGCAAAAACATCTAACGTATTCTATTTTCAGGTGGAGGAATACACTATGCGCTCCCCATTCTCCTCAATCCCCCTTGCTCAGCTTGCGCAGCGGCTCACGGCTGAGATATATGAGCGCGGGAATCTCGCTGAAGCGCTCCTGCACATAGCAGAGCAGGCGCGCGCCCTCTTTACACCTGATATCTGCATTCTGACCGCCTATCATCCCGTCACAGGAACGTTTCACTACGCACGTGCCCTCTACGCCGAGAGACAGCAGAGAGACTCGTCGCCTGCCGCGCCGCGCGCGCATATCCTTCGCGAGGAGACCATAGCCCCCTCCCTCTCGCGAGAGGTTCAGGAGATACAGCCAGAAATCCTTTATGTCTCAGACTTGCGGGCAAGGCCTCTCTATCACTCCGACTATACACGGGCAGAGCAGGTACATTCCTTAATCTCTTTTGCTCTGAGCAATCGACCAGGTCATCCTCCTTTTGCGATGCTCACCCTGGCCTTCCGTGAATTATCCCCATCAACTTCTCTCGAAGAGGAGCTATTGAAGCAATTTTCCAGATTGGCAACATTCGTCTTACAAGAGACATGGATGCTGCAACGTTACCGCGAGGTGACGCATATTGGGCAGGTTATCAACCAGGAGGTTATATCCATTGATACCCTGCTTCCTACCCTCTATCCACTCTTAAATAATCTGCTCGATGCTCGCCATGCTCTGATGCTGGCGATCTACCAGGCCCCAACGCATACGCGTGACCTCTATGGCATCGATGAGGGAAATGCGATTCGCGAAGGAGATCGCCCACCCAGTGGGGCCAGCAAGTATGTCTTACAAACACGTCGCCCTGTCCTGGTCGAACATCTCAGTAGCCAGGCTCAGCAGCTACCTTTTCATATCGCTCCGGTGCGTGGCACCTTGCCCAAGGAATCCTTTATCTTCGTCCCTCTGCTACTGGGGGAGATTCCTCTGGGTGTGCTCTCCGTCCAGCATCCCCACCCATATGCCTACACGCATGAAGATATGGCTATTCTGCAAGTGCTGGGCAACCATATCCTCATGGCTATCAATAATATCCGCCTTTATGATAGTCTGACACAGCTTAATGAGGCCGGTCGCCTGCTCACCAGCCAGCTCCATTATCCCCTTAGAGAGATCATAGAGCGCATCCAGATCGCAAGCGGGGCCAAACGCGTTGTTCTGAAACCCACCCTGGTCGGCACTACCTATGACCCAACACCACCAGAGCGCCTCCTGAGCGGCGAACCATCTCATATCCTCAAGCATGACCCCCTGGTGAGAGACTGGCAAGAACAGGTGACCGAGCATATGACCTTCCATCCCCATACCCTTTTTGAACCTACATGTAGCTCGACCCGCGAGCCACTACTCAAAAGAGTTCGGCTCCCCCTGGTCCAGGAAGGCATTAAATCACTGGCCATTGTGCCCTTACGTGTGGACGTGGAAGCGGTTGGAGTCCTCTTCATCTTCTACGAGCAAAGCCAATATTTCGACCGGTCGCAAAAGCTGCTGATTGAAGGCCTGGCCCACTTTGCCGCCATCGCGATCCGCAACGCGCAGACCTTCAATAGTCTCCTACAACGCAGGGTACGCGAGCTAGAAATCTTACAACGCATTGATAAAGAGCTGAATAGCACACTCGACCTGGAGGCGCTTCTGGAGACGCTCTTACACCAGGCCCTTACCTATGTCCCCGTCGAAGGGGCATGTATCATGCTCTATGATCGCAAGAAACAAACACTTGAGGCCAAAGCCGCCTATGGGACCCATGCCGTTCTAAAGCAGCCCTTTAAAATCCCCTTCTCTGAGGGGCGCGGCCTGACCAATTGGGCCATTCACTACAAACGTTCAGTGCGCGTTGATAACGTGCATAGCGATGCTCCCTGGAGCAGCCTCTATATCAATAAGGTGCCTGATACCAACTCCGAATTAGATATTCCCCTTCTTAATGGCGAGCAAGCCATTGGTGTGCTCAATTTTGAAAGCACGCGTATCGGCGCATTTCACCAGGAAGACCAGGAATTTCTGGAGACGCTGGCTGGACAGGCCGTACTGGCCATTGCCAAAGCTCAGGCCTATGAACGAGAGAAGCGCCTCGCCAACGAACGGCAGGCGCTCTACGCCATTAGCAAGGAGCTTACCAGCCAGCTAGAAACGAAGCGTGTCTTTGCGCTTATCCTCGATAAAGCGCTCGAACTCATGCAAAACAAATCGCGTACGGGCTGCCTCATGCTCTATGATCGCGAAGAGCAAGTCCTCTGGATGGCTGCCGAGCGTGGCGTCTTACCCGATAAGAAAGGAAGGGAACATAGCGTGAACGAAGGCATCGTCGGACAGGTTGCCCGCACCAGGCAACTGTTGAATATCGATCCCTCACAGCCAGGCTGGAAAGAGATCTACCTGCGCTACATTCAGGATACGCGCTCAGAGCTGGCCGTGCCGATGCTCGTCAATGGTGAGCTCAAAGGTGTGCTCAATATCGAGAGTCCAGAAGAACAGGCCTTTGATGAGAGCGATGAGCGCCTGCTCCAGGGACTGGCCGACCTGGCGATTGTCGCCTTACGCAACGCCGAGCTTTACCAGGAGGCAGAGAAGGAGAAGCAACACTTCGCCCTACTGTATCGCGCCAGTCGCGAATTGGGAGAACTCAACGATATCAGCCAGCTCGAGCAAGGATACCAGATCGTTTTTCAACTAGCGGAACACTATAGCCAGAGCTATGTTGAACTGTGCCGCTATGATGAGCACGCTGATGCACTCCAGCGTCTGCGCTTCTCCGCACCAGGCATCCTACATGAACATGGACCCATCAGCACCGCTGAGCAGCATTATCAGTTGATCCTCAAACATCATGAGAAGATCATTATCGGCAAGCAGGCTTATACATCCACCTCGCAGCCAGAACCCAGAGATGGTCAGGCCATGCTCCTCCTCCCCATTCGCTTCGACAGACGCCTGTATGGCACACTCACCCTGGTCCATCGTGAAGCAGGACACTTTGGCAAGACCGATATCGAATTCTATGATAGCCTGGCTCAGCAGCTTGGGAGTACCATTTATCGCCTGGAAGTGTCACAGGCCCGGTTAGAGTCCGAACAGCGCGCCAGGGCCGCCGAGGAGGTGAGTCTGATCGGGCAATCGGCCTTCGAGTTGACCCATCGCCTGGGCAATGATCTTGGCCTGGTCGAAACCTATATTTCCAGCATAAAACGACGCCTGGACTATCATCATATGCGTGATGAAATTATAGAAAGTAAGCTCGACAAGACGGAGAAGTCGGTACGTACGGTTCTTGACCTGAGTACAGAACTCAAAGAAGTGATCACAGATCCGGGTCCAGGGGCTGCCGACGAAAAAATCTCTATCTCACCGCGTACGCTCCTTGAGAGCGCCATCCTCCAGAGTCACATCCCGGCCCATATCGAGGTATACCAGGATATCGCGCCAGATGCTGGCCATGTGCATGTGCGCGAAGCTCTCGCCCATGACATCCTGCGTAACCTAATTAATAATGCGATAGAGGCCATGCAGCAGCAACCCACTGGACGCTTAAGCTTGCGTGCCTATAACCAGAAAGATAAGGTTGCCATCCAGGTTAGTGATAACGGCAAGGGCATCGAGCCACACATCAAGAACAAGGTCTTTAGTCTATTCTACTCCACCAAGGGCAGCTCGGGCTTTGGCCTCTGGAGCGCCCGCCGCAACGCCTTACGCCAGCATGGGTATCTCTGGTTTGAAGACAACCCCGATGGCCCTGGCGTCACTTTTACGCTGCTGCTACCAAAGGAGTAGAAAAGGACAATGGCTTTTTCAAGAAACGCGGTGACACATCGTCTAAGAGGTAGAGAGCGTGACGCGTAATCAATTCTGGCAAAGAGAGGAGTACTGGACAATGGCACAGCAGCGGCATGGACGCATACTCATTGTGGATGACCTACCTCAATGGCGTGAAGAGCTTACAGAGATCTTGCAGGCCGAGAATTACCTGGTCGACAGCGCAGCCACCATTGACGCGGCTTTCCAAAAGCTACAGGACACCTTTTTCCACCTGCTCATTCTCGACTTGCGCATGAACTCATCGGATATTAGCAACTTTGAAGGCGTCGCCATGCTCAAGATCTTGAGCCAGTACAGCCTCAATGACGCGCTGCAAATTGTGATTCTCTCGGCACACGGTACCTTCGACCATGTACACGAAGCCTTTCATGATCACAAGGTAGCAGACTTTCTACCCAAGGATCGTTTCAGTCCCGATAAGCTACTAACATGCGTACGCGAAGCACTAAAAAAGATCAACCTGGAGCTAGAAATCCACTGGGAGCCACTCGAAGCCGAAGAACAGGTACTCTCACACATCGATATCCAGCGTGAACGGATTCGCCCCGGCACCCAGCGCTATCAGCAGATACGTGAAGAACTGGCAGATCTTCTTTGCCGCCTTTTTGGCACGGCGAACAGTGTTCTGGTCAGGCCGCTGGCCCCGGGTTTTAGTGGCACAGGGGTCATGCTCGTGCAGCCCTTTAATCCGTATGGTGGGGCACGCGTCGTGGTCACCAAATTTGGCGCAACGCAGAAGATCGAGAAGGAGAACACCAACTTTAATACCTATGTTCTCCCCTTTATCGGTGGCGGGCGTAACACGATGGTCCAGAGCGTACGCTATACGCCCTTATTGGGAGGTATCATCTATTCGTTGCTCGGAACGGCGAATGAGCAGTTGGAAGATTTTGGCACCTTCTACCAGAAGGCAGACAGCGAGGCCATCCAGCAAGTTCTCGATAACCTCTTTTTTGATACCTGTAAATCCTGGTACGCGAATTTGGGACGCCAGCAGCTCTGTGATCTCACCGAAAACTATAACCAGACCTTTGGTGAGGCCTCGCGTCCGCTAGAGGAGACCCTGGATGGCCTGATTGTACCTCACCCCAAACAGCGCTTCTCGTTACGCGCCCTCGACGATGAGCGCACCTTCACCGATCCCCTGCCCGCAGCAACACGCCCCTTCCGTCGCTCCACCTATATCAGCACGACGCATGGCGATCTCAATCAGCATAACATTCTCATTGACGAGGAGCACCGAGCATGGCTGATTGATTTCTGTAGCACAGGTCAGGGACATTACCTACGCGACCTGGCGATGCTTGACTCTGTCGTACGCTTCCAATTACTGACCTCGCGCGCAGCCTCGCTGGAGGAACGCCTGCACATGGAGGAGGCGCTCTGCCGCATCACGCGTTTCACCCAGTTAGCACAGGCTGAAGCTACCTTCCAGACAGAGAATGCCGCCCTACGCAAGGCCTACCTCACCGTCATCCACATTCGCCGTATGGTTCGCCACCTGGATAGGCTCAGCAATGACGATATGAGCGAATACTTTATTGCGCTCCTTCACAACGCCTTGCGCACACTGACGTTCTCGACCCTCTCGCCCCAGCAACGCCAGCATGCACTCCTCTGCGCCAGCCTGCTCCTGGACAACATCGATGGGCACAAATAAAACGCTTCGACAACTGACCGCTATTAGCTCTTCCTTGTGAGTATTAAGGGATAGTTTGCGTAGTATATGGCAAATACAAACTAGACTTCAATAAAGGCTTGTTTGTATGTTATGCTACGTATATATCCCCAAGCAAGCCAGCGACAAAGGAAACGCATTTTCAAACTGTTGAAGAGGTAGCGTAAAAATAAGCACGAGGGAACATGCTTATACAGCCAATCTCAACACGCTACCTGTTCGCCCTTATCTGCAAGGAGGATCAAATGGTCAAGCGACCTGGTTCACGCTTCCTGACGATACTTGTCGCGCTCTCCTCGGTGCTGATGCTCTTCGCCAGCGCCTGCGCCCCTCAGGGGACGCCAACTACCAGCAATACGAGTAAACCCCAGCGTGGTGGTATCTGGGTTGACGATCTCTTCAACGAGCCAGATGCACTCATCCCTAACGCGTCAGTGCAGACGTTCGCGAACATGGTAGATGGAACCCTTTACTCCGCACTCTTTGAAGGCGATGCTTCTGGACAGATTCATCCTGCGCTCGCCACCGACCTGCCAACGCAGCAGAATGGCGGGATCAGCTCTGATCTTAAAACCTGGAAATTCACCCTCAAGCCTGGCTTAAAATGGTCCGATGGACAACCACTGAACGCCGACGATGTTTATTTTAGCTGGAAGACCTGGAGTAATCCGAGCTTTGCAGCAGCCAACACCGTCGCTATTCACCTGATCGAGTCGGCAGAGGTCTCTTCCGACAAGCTCTCGATCACATTCCACCTCTCAAAGCCCTATGCTCCCTTTATCGCGTCCTGGACCGATGGTGCTCTCGCGCCCCTGCCCAAGCATCATTTCGAGAGCATGAATCCGGGGGAAATTAAAAAGACCGAGGGACTCGATCCCCAGGTGACCAGTGGCCCCTTCAAGATGAAGGAGAGCAAGCCTGGAGATCACTACACCGTCGTACGCAACGACAACTACTACCTGGCCTCCCAGGGGCTACCTTACCTGGATGAGATCGTCTTCCGCGCCGTCCCCAGCCAGGATACCATCCTGAAGGATCTCCAGGCTGGCACCGCCGACTCGGCCTGGTTCCTGGACGTCACCAAGACGCCATCCTATAAAGCCCTTTCAAACTACGAGATCGTGACCAATCCGTCCGCGAGCTATGAGGGCCTACACATTAACTCCAATAACCCCATCTTTAAAGACATCAACGTACGTAAGGCCATGGCCATGGCCATCGACCGCCAGCAACTACAGCAGGTGGCGCGCCTAGGACAGGCTATTCCCCTGTGTACCGATCACGGTCCTGCCTATCATCCTGGCTACCAGCAAGACTTACAGTGTCCTGCATTTGACATCGCGGGAGCAAACAAGCTGCTCGACGATGCTGGCTGGAAGCTAGGCAGCGATAATGTGCGCCAGAAGGGTGGACAACGGCTGGAGTTCCAGTATTCGACCACGGCCAATAACCACTGGCGTGAGAAAGACCAGGCCTTGATCCAAGCCAACTTCGCCAAGATTGGTATCAAGCTGGACATCACCAACTATCCCGGTAGCACCTTCTTCGGCCCCTTCCTTAATGCTGGGCAACCTGGAAAGTATGACCTGGCGGAGTGGGCCAGTTCTTACACATATGATCCCGATGACGCTGCCTCTTTCGCCTGCAACCAGATTCCACCACATGGGCAGAATCTGAACTTCTTCTGCGACTCAGGCCTTGATCAGCTCTTTCAGCAGGAGCAGGCCATATCCGATCCCACACAGCGCCAGCAGATCTTTAACCAGATTCACCAGGCGATGCTGGACAAGTTACCGTTTATCGGCCTCTACAACCTGATCGACCTTGAAATCCATAAGAAGGGTACCCACAACTATAAGCCGGGGCCCTTCGCCAACTCCGAGACCGTTGGTGTAGCACAGTGGTGGTGCGACAACGGCAAGTGTCCCGCCTAGACATTCTAGAGGCAACGTGTTGGCGTGACTTCTCGCGCCTATGACGCTCGCCTGGGTAATGAGTGTGATGCGGGTTGGCAGCCGAAGGCTGCCAACCCGCATCACACTCATTACCCGGAATAGCTTGTATATCTAGTCAACTAGAGCGCATCATACGAAATGGCTTTTACGCAGGGATGGCTATGTTACACTATAAATGTTGGTTGTCCATATACCTCTAGCAGTACTGGAGATCTCTATGGGACGATATGTGATCAGGCGCTTGCTTCAAGCGCTTCCACTCCTTTTCCTGCTCTCCATCTTTATGTTCACCCTCATCCACCTCCTGCCGGGTGGACCCGAAGAGGTGCTCTATAACCCCAACTTGGATGAAGCGGGACGCCAGGCCTTACGCGCCAGCCTGGGATTAGATGACCCGGTGCCTATCCAGTACCTTAAATGGCTGGTGAGCGCACTACATGGCAACTTTGGCTACTCATTCTTCACCAACCAGACCGTCTCCTCCGTCATTCTCGACCACTTTCCTTCGACGTTGGAGCTCTTCTCCCTGGCCCTGCTGTTGGCGCTCTTCATCGCGATCACGTTGGGAACGCTCTCCGCGACGCGTCAGGGGAGACTGACAGATTACTTTGTGACGACACTGACCTATGTAGGTATCTCGCTCCCTATCTTCTTGCTGGGCCTACTCATGCAGGAGATTTTCTCACGCTGGCTTGGCTGGCTGCCCCCATCGGGAGACGTGACCGCAGGTTACACCTATGACTTTTTTAATGGTTTGCTCGACCATCTCATTCACCTCATCCTGCCCATGACCGTCCTGGCCCTGACCTTTACCGCACGCTGGAGCCGCTATATGCGCTCAAGTATGCTTGAAGTCACACGCCAGGATTATATCCGCACCGCCCGCGCCAAGGGACTCCCCCCCATTCCGCTTCTGAGGCGACACGCGTTGCGCAACGCGGTTATCCCACTAATTACGGTTGTCGCCATCGACTTTGGCTCGGTCGCCGGCGGCGCGGCAATTACCGAAAGCGTCTTCGCCTGGCCCGGCATGGGAAGACTCTTCCTGGACTCGGCAGAGCACCGCGATTATCCCGTCTTGCTGGCAATCCTGATACTAAGCGCGGTCTTTGTGGTTCTCTTTAATCTACTAGCGGATATCCTCTATGCCGTCATGGACCCGCGCATACGCTATGCATGAGGAGGCTTTGTATGGAGACACCCAAACAACTCGACATGACACCAGAAGATGAACTAGAGCCCTTGCTCGATGTCACGCCAGAGCTTGCGCGCAAGCGGCGCAGCCAGGCACGCATCATCTTTGATCGCTTTGTACGCAACCGCGCGGCAACTGTTGGCGCCTGCTGCCTGATCCTGCTCTTCCTCTTCTGCTTTGTGGGACCCATCATCACCGGGCATAACAACGCGACACAGCCCGCCCTGACCGATCCCTCGGCCGCGCCCTCGTGGCAATATCCCCTTGGCGCGGATGACCTGGGACGCGACCTCTTCGCGCGTGCGGCGATTGGCGGCCAGGTCTCGCTACTGGTGGGACTCTCCTCCATGCTGGCCGCGATCATTCTTGGCACCACTATTGGCGCGCTGGCTGGCTTCTATGGCGGCTGGATCGACAATGTCCTTATGCGCGTGACCGACGTCTTCCTCTCAGTTCCCACCTATCTCCTGCTCTTCGTGCTTTCGGCCTCGTTTACTAATGGATCAACGCTGAGCATTATCACGCTTATCGCGGTCTTTGGTTGGACCACGGCTGCTCGCCTGGTGCGCGGTGAGTTCCTGGCCTTAAAAGAGCGCGAATATGTGATGGCGGCGCGTACGATTGGCGCCGGTGACTTCCGCCTGATGTTTCGCCATATCTTGCCCAATGCCATCGGTCCGATTATCGTGAACGCGACCCTGCAAGTAGGCAATAACATCATCTTAGAATCAGTTCTCAGCTTCTTTGGCTTTGGCGTCAAGGTCCCCTTCCCCAGCTGGGGCACACTTATCAACGACGGACAGGGACAGCTTGATATCGATCCCAAGCTAGTGTTTATTCCCGGCATTCTGATCTTCCTGACCGTCCTGAGCTGCAACCTGGTGGGCGATGGCCTGCGCGATGCCCTCGACCCCCATATGACTGAGCGCTAGTAGCGAAAAAAGGGAAGCAACCATGAGTGAGTATCTCTTAGATGTCCAGAATCTCAAAACCTATTTCAAGACGAAACAGGGCGATGTGCATGCCGTCGATGGCGTCAACTTTGGCATTCGGCCCGGAGAGAAGGTGGCCATCGTCGGCGAGAGTGGCTGCGGCAAGAGCGTCACTGCACTCTCAATCATGCGCCTGATTCCCCAACCGCCTGGAAAGTATGCCGATGGCAGCATCATTTTCGCGGACGACGACCTGCTCAGCGTGCCTGAGAGCGAGATGCGTAAGATACGCGGTGCCCAGATGAGTATGATCTTTCAGGACCCCATGACCTGTCTTAATCCCACAATGAACATTGGCAACCAGATTATCGAGGCCTTGCGCATTCACCTCAAGGTCTCGCAGGGCGAGGCACGCAAGCGCGCGATTACCCTGCTGGAGCAGGTTGGCATTCCAGCGGCGGCGGAGCGCCTCAACGCCTATCCTCATCAGTTCAGCGGCGGCATGCGCCAGCGCGTCATGATCGCCATCGCCCTGGCCTGCAACCCGCGCCTGCTCATCGCCGATGAGCCAACCACAGCCCTGGATGTCACCGTACAGGCCCAGATTCTGGAACTCATCAGTCAGATATGCACAGAGTTTCAGACAGCCCTGATGCTTATCACGCATGATCTGGGGGTTGTCGCGGGCATGACCGACCGCGTCATCGTCATGTACGCGGGGAAAGTCGTTGAAGAGGGGCCAACCGACGAGATTTTTGCCAATCCACGCCACCCCTATACACTTGGTCTGCTGGCCTCTGTCCCCAGGTTGGATGAAGCGCGACAGGTAGAGTTAAAAACTATCGAGGGCGCGCCGCCCGACCTGCTGCATCCTCCTACGGGCTGCCCTTTTATGCCACGTTGCCTCTACGCCCGGCCAAAGTGTCGCGAGATGCCGCCTCTGGAGGCCATACCTGGGAACATTGCGCACCATAAGGCCTGCTGGCCCGATATCACTGATCCCAAGGAAAAGGCATACGCGGCCCGTAGACAGGAGGCACGCACTGAAGCCATGCGCCGCCTGGGCCAGGAAAGCATCGAGAAAGTTCTGCATTCAAGCTAAAGGGGAAAATCATGACAGACACAGCCGTAGGGAGTCAGACACTCCTGGAGGTGCAGGGCCTCAAGACCTACTTTCCCCTGACCAGGGGCCTGGTCTTCCAGCGCAAGGTCGGAGATATACGTGCAGTCGATGATGTCAGTTTCAGCATTGTGCGTGGGCAAACGCTGGGCCTGGTCGGCGAAAGTGGCTCGGGGAAGACGACCATCGCCAGAACCCTGGTACGCCTCTATAAGCCAACCGCAGGCCAGATCGTCTTCGATGGGCAGAACCTGGCCAGTTTAGAGGGAGAAGAGCTACGCAAGGTGCGCCAGCGCATTCAGATGGTCTTTCAGGACCCCTACGCCTCACTCAACCCACGCTTCACCATCGGCTCACTAATTGGGGAACCAATGCACATCCACGGGGTCGCGGAGGGAACAGATGTTCATGAGCGCATCCTTGAACTACTGCGCGTGGTAGGTCTGCGTCCAGAATACTATGACCGCTATCCTCATGAGTTCAGCGGTGGGCAGCGCCAACGTATCGCCGTGGCACGCGCGCTGGCGATCAACCCCGATTTTATTATCGCCGACGAGCCGGTCTCGGCCCTGGATGTCTCAGTACGCGCCCAGGTGCTCAATCTCCTCCAAAGCCTACAGCGCCAGTTCTCCCTGACCTATCTCTTCGTTTCGCATGACCTGAGCGTGGTCCGACACGTTGCCGACCGCATCGCCGTCATGTACCTGGGCAAGATCGTTGAGATCTCGGATAGAGATGAACTCTACGCGGCGCCTCAACATCCCTATACCCGGGCCTTGCTCTCAGCCGTGCCAATTCCCAGTCCCCAGATTGAGAAGCAGCGTAAGCGCATCATCCTCTCCGGCGACCTGCCCAGCCCGATCAATATCCCCAAGGGTTGTCGCTTCCACACCCGCTGTCCCATGGCCCAGGATATCTGCCGCGAGGTAGAACCTGCCTTCGAGGCCAAAGAGGGGCGTGAGCACTACGCTGCCTGCCACTTCTCCGAGCAGGTCGCCCGGCTCGGAGCAAATTGAAATGAGAAGAGGGGCCTGTCAACGCCGTTGACAGGCCCCTCTTCTCATTTCCACACCCCAGGTGCGTTAGGTAGGCAAGATAGCGGTTCATATGGTACGCTGCATAGAGCTGTGTGATTTCTTCTTTGCCTTTTCGCTCACCTGGAGAGAAAGAGCAGAAAAGGTATTCCTCAAGAACGCAGAAAAATGGCAGGTCGGTGAATATAAATGTATGATCTTTGCATCAGGAATGCTCGTATCGTCGATGGCACAGGCTTTCCAGCCTTTCTAGGCGATATCGGCATCGTCGGTGAGCGTATCGTCGCGCTTGGTTCTCAGCTTGTTTCGGAGGCGCATCACGTACTTGACGCCGGAGGGCAGGTCGTCGCACCTGGCTTTATTGATGCACACACACATGATGACCTGACGGTGCTGAGAGAGGGTGTGGTCCCGATGAAGGTCCAGCAGGGCATCACCACCGTTATAACCGGCAATTGTGGCTTCAGCCTGGCTCCTCTGGCTCCCACGCACGCGGACGCGGTGAAAAACTATTCAGCCCCTGTGCTGGGGGAGGACACGCACCCATGGAACTGGTATACAACGGAGGCTTTATTTGAGACGTTGCGCAGCGTGGCGCTGGGGCAGCATATACGTCCCCTGTTTGGGCATGGCCCTGTGCGTGTGGCGGTCATGGGCTTTGAGCCGCGTGATGCTACGGAGCAGGAGATGACCACGCAGGAAGGGTTGGTGAGAGAAGCGATGGAGGCGGGCGCGGCCGGGATGTCCCTGGGTTTGATGTATGTGCCCGGCATGTATACGCCCACATCTGAGCTTATACGGCTTGCGTCTGTAGTAGGCCGTTATGGTGGCGTAGTGACCTCACATATGCGTGGCGAAGGGGACCAACTTCTAAGCTCCCTTACAGAGATGCTCACCATCGCTGAGCGCGCAGAGGTCGCAATACATATCAGCCACCTGAAGGTAACCGGGCGCAATAACTGGGGCAGTATTCAGCGAGCATTGAATCTTATTTCGGATGCACGTACACGCGGCCTGGATGTGACCATCGATGTCTATCCATACAATGCAGGATCGACGCTAGGCACGCAACTTCTCCCACCCTGGTTGCAAGAAGGTGGCCTTGCAACGATGCTCAAGCGACTACGCGAGCCAGAGACACGGCACAAGGTCTGTCGTGATTTCGCGCATGGTATTGAGGGCTGGGAGAACCAGGTTGGCGCGAACGGCTGGGATCGTGTATTTGTCTCAACGGTGCGCCAGGAGCGTTTGCGATCGCTTGAGGGCTTGAACATGGTCGAAGTGGCTGAGACCCTGGGTATGGCGCCGGAAGAGGCCTTCTTTCACCTGATCGTAGAAGAGCAGGGACAGATGACCATTCTCATCTTCCATATGGATGAACGTGATGTAGACGAGGTGGTGCGAGCGCCCTTCTCGATGATTGGCTCGGATGGTTTGCCTCTTCGCTCGGGACGTCCTCACCCCAGGCTGTATGGCACCTTTCCCCGTTTTTTTAAGCGCTACGTCCGCGAGACGCGGAGCCTGGCTTTGGAAGAGGCTGTGCGCAAGGTGACGGCTCTGCCCACGGAGCGTTTTCGTCTTGCGGATCGCGGTATGATTGCAGTGGGCAAGGTCGCCGATCTCGTGATCTTTGATCCCGAAACCATTAGTGATCTCGCTACCTATGAGCAACCCCGTGTGTATCCTGAAGGGATTTCGGCCGTTATTGTCTCAGGTCAGATAGTTGTGCGAGAAAAGCAACTCACGCCGCACCGGCCTGGACAGTTGATAGCCCCAGCTCATGAAGATACATACGTCGTGGAATAGTATCAGGAAGGAGAAGTGGATGTCGATGATTGGTCACTCAATCACAGAGGTAGATACGCCAGCTTTGCTTGTCGACCTTGCGCGATTAGAGAAGAATATCCGCCGCTATGCCGATAGCGCCGCGAAGGCAGGGGTACGTTTGCGACCCCATATCAAGACGCATAAAACGTTAGAAATCGCAAAGATGCAACTCAAGGCTGGGGCGGGAGGAATTACCGCGGCCAAATTAAGCGAGGCAGAAGTCTTCGCAGAGGCAGGCATCGAGGACATCTTTGTCGCATACCCCATCATAGGGCCCGAAAAAGCGCGGCACGCAGCGCGACTGGCTCAACATTGTCGCCTGATTGTGGGCGTCGAGAGCGAGAAAGGGGTACAACAACTCTCTGAGGCCGCCAGCCAGATTGGTTCCACGCTCCTGGTACGCGTAGAGATCGACTCAGGCCTGGGTCGTACGGGAGTGGGGCAGGAGGCCGTAGGAAAGCTGTGCCGCCAAGTGCTGGACGCTCCAGGTTTGAGCCTGGATGGCATTTTTACCTTTCGCGGAGCCTCTTTCCCCGAGGCGTCCAGTAGAGACCCACAGATCTTAGGCCGTATGGAGGGAGAGATGATGGTTGCGATCGCTGAACGGCTGCGTCATGCTGGTATCCCGATTCAAGAGATCAGTGTGGGTTCAACACCGACTGCGTCATCGGCCGCCGAGGTACCAGGCATAACCGAGGTACGTCCGGGAACCTACGTCTTTTTTGATCGCATGACCACGCAAGTGGGAACGAGCGCACCAGATGAGCTCGCGCTCTCCATTCTAGCAACAGTGGTTAGCCGTCCTACACCCGACCTGGCCATCATCGATGCCGGGTCGAAAACCTTTTGTGGCGATGTCATCCCCGCCAATGCAGGCTTGGAGGGATACGGCGCCACAATAGACGGTCAGAACGGGGTGGTGATTCGTATGAACGAGGAGCATGGAACAGTACGCCTTGCTCCAGGTTTTAGCCCTGAAATTGGCGACAAACTACTGTTTTTCCCAAATCACGTTTGTACGACAGTCAATCTGTCGGATGAAGTCATTGTGACACAGGGAGGGGTTGTCAAGGCTATTTGGCGCGTTGCGGCACGTGGGCGAAGGCAGTAACAAAAACACTGGTTTCCCCCTCCTGAAAAAAGGCAACATGTAAGGGTACCCTTTGGAGATACCGTCTTACTTGCCTGCTTATCTCTATTTATAGCAAGCACTAGGAAAGGAAGCATACGATGTCTTTTGAAGAACGAGTAAAAGAATTGGGTTTCACCATGCCGGAACTGCCCAAGCCGGCCTTTAGCTATGTTCCCGCCGTTCAGGTGGGCAAGCTCGTTTTTGCCTCTGGTCAGACCCCAACTGTGGCGGGGAAGTTGACAATACAAGGCAAATTGGGGCGCGAGGTCTCGATTGAGCAGGGACAGGAGGCAGCCCGCCTGGCGGTGCTCAACTGCCTGGCCGAGGTACGTGGCCTGACGGGTTCGCTGGATGCTATAGTGCGCATTGTCAAGTTGAATGGGTATGTCGCCTCGGCGGAAGGTTTTACGGAACAGCCACGCGTCATCAACGGTGCCTCTACCCTTCTTGAAGAAATCTTTGGGGAGACGGGAAAACATGCTCGTGCCGCTCTTGGCGTCGCGGAGTTGCCTGCTGGCGCCCCGGTCGAAGTGGAAATGGTCGTCGAGGTCCGCTAATACTGGCGGGTTGGGCGCTCTCTATTTGGAGGCCAGGTCGAGTCACCTTCTGGTTCGCCGATGCCCTCAGCTGTCTCTTCGGGCAGTCACAAATATCCAGCATGTTCTCCACGCCTTGTAGCAGATCAGTAACCTCAATATAAAAAATCACCTTTGAGAGGAAGGATTCGCCAGCAGTATCACTTTTGGTGATACTGCTGGCGAATCCTTCCCTACTGCATCAGGAAGACATCGCAAAAAGCCCGTCTGGATTTCATTCACACTGGTGTGTGACAGCCACGATAAATCATACACCAGGGATAGAAATGTTATAATGCAAGCAGAGTATGTATTTGGAGCAGAGGCCGTTATCCTGACAATTATGGGGAGAACTGGTTGTAAATGTGAAAAATATATGTGGAGGAAAACTGAAAAGAATTTAGACAAACAACATTATCTCCCTTTGATGCCATACGCCTTTGGTGCCATACTCTCTGCACAACTATGTTCTGAAAAGCAATCGTCCATGCCGCGATTGAATTAAGAGCCAGGTTGCACACGAAATATTTGTAGGAGAATGTTATGTCATTATCTATCCCCTCATTCGCAAAAAATCATGCATTGTTTTCTCTCGCGTTACTGGATTTTCTTCTACTCTTGCTGCTCGGCATCCCTGGATACATCATCACATCGCATTCATATGCTTCCCATACGGTCTTTGTTGCTCACAAGGACAAGCCACTTACGCTCACGGCGGCGCAGGGCACAAACGTTCTGCTAGGTTTTCAGATCGATGGCAGTTTAAACAATTACTGGGCAAGCCCCAATGGTCTGACACTCACTCTTGATGGAATAAATCAGCCATTGACGGTTGTGGAGCCAAAAGAGAGGGATTGGAATGATAGTATCCATACCACACTCTCAGATCCCGGCAATTCCCTAGACGTGATTGGCACGCTCACCATTCCCTCTTCCATTAGTGACTCCCAGCATACCCTCAAAGGCGCCCTTAGTGGTAGCATCGACTATCCCGCCCCTGGGAGAGATCCCAATTCCAGCGATTCTTCAGGTCCACTTTTTGCTTTCCACAATAAGACCGTGAATGTAAATACACCTATTCAGATTCAACTGGAGTCCCAGGGAAGCTTCCTCTGGACAAGCGGATATCTTCCATTCCAGATCTTTTACTGGGCAGATATCGCTCTTTGCTCCGGGCTGATCCTGCTCACAATTGTTGCCCTGATGCGGGCCCTCGTTGCGCGCTCGCGAACTAGCACACAACGTCCCACAGCCGGGACGGCATCGCGTATGAAGGAAGCGATTCAGATGGTACTTGGTGCTATTGTCATTTCAGCCATCGGCTTCTTTATTCTCTTCCTCATCCTTGAGAATTTGGGTGAAAAGAGCGATCTTCTCCATCCCATTCCAGGGGATATCAGCACCGGGAACCTTCTGCTTCCCCTCCTGATAACCATTGCCTGCGTAGTGGGTCTAGTGGCAGTATTAGCTCAACCAGACAAAAAGGTGAAGACCTCATAATATAGATACCACTTTGCCGGTCACTGTAAATGTGGAAACGACATGGGCGAAACCAGCATAATGATGCGGGTCATTGCTACCTCAAAAAAGTGTGGATCGCCCATTTTGCCACCATCGAAACTTTCAGCCCAATTACCATTATGCTGGTGTAGACTCATCTGGCAGGCCACTTGAGAAATGGAACACTTGTGAGTACCTGTTTTCGCCTACAATCAATAGTATTTTAGCTTCGAGCCAGGCGGAAGCTGAGGCCGATCAAACAGAAGCTCCTGACTATGTAATCTCCCTATTTCGTCAAGAGCATATTTCCCCATTTCGAGATGATCTGCAAATGCAGACAACAGGGCCTGAAAACTGGAAGCAACCCAGATACTTACGGTTTCACGATCATAATGCACAATCTGTCCCAGAGGCTCGTCTGCCTCTGACTGCATATCAACACACAAAAAATCGCCGCACCCATCCCTCACTAGAGGTATCCAGGAGGCGCGCTTCAAAGAATTTTCAGAAGACAATCTCTGCTGTGCTTCGGCTATTTCATCGATATTCAAGAGACTCCAGATATCAGCGAAATTATCAATTGTGCCATTATGAAGACGCAAAGAAGCTCGGATGTCTTCAGGAAACATATATCCAAGCTCTGCTTCAATCTCTTGAATGTCATCGTCATCTACTCCAGGAAGGAGGTTCTCCAGAAGTTCTGGGGCATAGTTGCTTAACCACGCTTCAATACGCCCCCAGATTGCTTGCATCGTGTACATGTCATTCCTTCACAATGAACTATGTTCTCTGGACACGAGGTCTACTCATGATCTATTCTTGGGAGAGTGCCAGAAAGGGGAGAGAGAAAGAGGGTTTCTCATTCCATTTGTTCTCCTCATTGATAACCCCGCTCTCGTTTGAGGTCTCCTTCTTGTTCTCCCCTCGTTGAATGGGCACATACCAGAAGGTTCCGGCTTGTCCCTGTCGTTTGATCCGTCCACCTTGCCCGATGTTCTTCTTAGTTCTGGCAGAACCATGAGAATGAGCAGCAGCGTGAGCACCATCCCGAGAACGATCCTTCTCACGCATGCCTCATCAGGCCTAGCGAGCCTGATCGTTCTCGGGATGGTGATAATACTCGCGCATCTTGTTTTTCTCAAATACAGGAAAGTTTTCCTTATTGGAGCCATTGTCTGCTGCAAATTTTGGTGATTACGCTGTTTTTTTCGTTTTTGGTGGGAAACATGCTTGACTTTATGGCGCATATTAGGTATTCTTCGATTCGAGGGGTTATATATTTCCATTTATGAGTGAAAAGTTTCCTCGTGTATGGATGAAATTCAAGGAAAATAGCTAGATGGTGTCTGAACCGGACAAACAATTATTTGATCTATCACCACAGCCAAGGCAGAATGTTACCTTGCGTGATGTTGCAGATGCCGCTGGTGTGACATTGGGGACAGCCTCTAAAGCAATAAATGGGAGGGGGAAATTAAGCCCGGAAACGCGAGAACGTGTGCGTTCTGAAGCCAGGCGCCTGGGTTTTCGTTTTTTTAGCCTCCAAGAGGATGTTCCAGCAAGTCATGGAGTCATGGTTGGCGTATTAACAACCGACAACTATGGACGTTTTAGTCTTCCCCTCTTGATGGGGATTGAAGACGCCTTTGGGACACGTCCGGTTTCAGCGATGCTCTGTAATTCACGCGATCAGAGTCGCGAGCAACAACATTTGCAGCATTTACTGGCGCGCAAAGTTGATGGGATCGTGGTATCTGCCCGGCGTGAAGATTCGCGCCCGCCAATAAACATAGGGAGGACAGCAATACCTGTTGTCTATGCGTTTACCTATGTCGAAGATCCCAACGCTTTGTGCGTCTTACCCGATGATGCTCAAGGCGCGAGACTAGCAACTGAACATCTTGTTGATCTGGGACGGCGTCAATTGGCCCATATTACAGGCCCCAGTTATTTTGAAGCGGTCCGTTTACGCGAAGGGGCCATGCGCCAAGTGCTTGCTGAGCATGATATTGCGCTGCCCCACAATCGTGTCCTATCGGGTCCCTGGCAGGAAAGCTGGGGATATACCGCAACGAATTTTCTCTTTGATCAAGATCCTTCGATTGACGCGCTTTTTTGTGGTAGTGACCAGTTGGCAAGAGGAGCTATGGAGGCATTGCAAGCGCGCGGCCTACGTGTTCCAACCGATGTTTCAGTCGTAGGTTTTGACAATTGGGAACCCATGGCATGTGCGACTCGACCGCCGTTGACAACTGTAGATATGAACCTTGCACAGGTGGGACGTTATGTGGGTGAAAGCTTACTAGCGCTGTTTGCTGGTGAACAACGCTCTGGTATTGTGCGTCTTCCCTGTAGCTTGATTTTACGCGGTTCAAGTGATCCCTCACAACCGGGGTAGTGAGCAAGAATGGAGGTTAATCAGCACAGGATGGAGTTCATGGAGACATCTTTCGTTGTATGATCAGTTGATTGGCAACGAATTTCGTATGGAAGTGGTCAGACGTTCTCTCGTTATGGTTGGTTGGTCTGAATGATGACAATGTTCCTCAATGGAAGAGGATGATGTATCTCTGAGAGAGTTTCAGTATTTTCATCATTTACAAGGAGGTCATAGATGACCCACAAACAACAAGAACCCTGGAAAGACATGATGACCGAAGTTCGTACCGGACAAATGAGCCGTCGAGCTTTTATTGCAAAAACGGCGGCCCTGGGCATCAGCACGAGCGCTGCAATTACGCTTCTTGAGGCATGTGGTGGCACTGCTGGTAGTGCCGGTTCCGGACCCGTGACGTTGACCATCTGGGATTATTTCAACCCGCCTGGTGCTGGATATCTACAGCTCCTGGCCGATTACTCCAAAGCCAAGCCAAATGTGAAGATTCAGCGCACGGCCATCCCTTTCGCTGACCTCAAACAGAAAATTATTCAGGGTGCAGCCGCCCGCCAGCTTCCTGACATCTTGATTATTGATAATCCTGATCACCAGGCATTTTCTTCCATGGGTATTCTGGCAGATTTAACCTCACAAATCTCCTCGTGGGGGCAAGGAAACGAATATATTACCGGTCCCTGGACATCAACAACCTGGAAAAATAAAAACTACGGCATTCCAAATAATAGTAATTGCCTGGCGCTCTATTATAACGCGGATATGCTGAAGAAGGCCGGTATCAACCCGCCTACAAATTGGGATGAACTGCATGATGCGACGAAGAAGTTGACCACCAAGGGTGTCTATGGGCTATCGATGTCTCTGGTACAAAGTGAAGAGGGGGCCTTCCAGTTCTTGCCGTTCCTGTGGGAAGCAGGAGCGGACCTGAACTCGCTGGATAGTCCTGAGGCTACGACCGCCTTACAATACCTGGTCGATCTGACCAAAGAGAGACTGCTCTCAATGGATGCTTTGAACTGGACACAGCAGGACGCTATGACGCAGTGGACCGCTGGCAAATCTGCATTGTGTATTAATGGCCCCTGGAACCTTCCTGCTGCTCGCTCGAATGCCAAGTTTAACTGGGACGTTGTTCCTCTGCCACAAGGCAAGCAAGCAGCATCTATTCTGGGCGGTGAGAACTGGGCTATCACTGCAACCAGCCAGCACCAGGCCGAAGCATGGGAGTTTATCAAGTGGACACAGGAACTGTCTGTTCTCAAGAAGTGCCTGCTGGGCAACGGAACACTACCAAGTCGTATAGATCTAGGCAAGGATTCCGCATTCATCCAGGACCCCAAACAAGCTGTATTTGTCAATGCGCTTACTACAGCCAAGCCGCGTGCGTATGGCCCGAACTATCCAAAGATCTCGAATTACGTGCAGCAAGCGTTCCAGGCAGCGATTAGTGGACAGAAGTCCGCCTCAGCAGCTCTTCAAGCGGCCAGTCAAGCAGTAAAGCCTTTACTACCGTCCTAGTGATCACGCGTTGTAGAAGGAAGAGTAAACGTATTTCTCTTCGTATGAGAGTACGTTTACTCGTTCTCTTGGGCCTTGCAGGTCACAGTAAGGAGGAAGTTTCCCGTGTCTACACTTGTCAATACCTCTCCGCAAGAGGCGAAGACAGTGACTCAGCGTTCAGTGAGGCGGCGGAGAATAAGCAAAACGCTGGGCCCTTATCTCTTCTTATTGCCAGCGACCCTGTTCCTACTTCTCTTTCTCGTGTATCCGGTTATCACCATGGTTGTCTATAGCTTTGAGCAGGTGAACGTTGGTAGCCTATTGACTGGTATTACGCCATTTGTTGGCCTGGATAATTATCATACAGTGATCTCTGACCCAAATTTTCGCTCTTCTCTGGTCGTATCACTGATCTTTACCATTGCCTCACTGGTTTTCCAATATATTATCGGCTTCGCGATGGCGTTGTTATTTAATCGGCGTATTCCCCTGGTTGGCGTGATGCGTGGTTCAGTGATGATTGCCTGGATGTTGCCGGTGATTGTAAGTGCCACGATCTTCAAATGGATGTTGCAGAGTGACTCGGGTATTGTGAACTACGTCTTGCAAAGTTTGCATGTGGTCTCCTCACCTATTGACTGGCTTACGAACCCAAATCTGGCCCTATGGGCCGTAGTCATTGCGAATATCTGGATCGGTATTCCCTTTAACATGTCGTTGCTTTTAGCTGGTTTGCAGGGAATTTCGGAGACCCTGTATGAGGCGGCGGTTGTTGATGGCGCAAATGGATTGGGGCGTTTCTTGCATATTACGCTGCCATTGATGCGTTCAACCAGCTTGACAGTTTTGATGCTCGGGTTCATCTATACATTAAATGTGTTTGACCTGATTTATGTCCTTACTGGCGGCGGCCCGGTCAATACGACTGAAGCAATGCCATTGTATGCCTATCGTATTGCCTTCGGCCAGTTTGACCTTGGTTCAGGAGCAGCTGTTGCTACGTTGATGTTCCTACTCTTGCTGGGTGTAAGCGCTATCTATCTGTTCCTGCTGAGACAAGAGGAGATTGCTTGATGATGACTACACAAAAAGCTTATCGTGCTGCGAATAAGCCTCCTCTCAATCGCAAATCCTGGAATACAATTATGCTGACAGTGTTAGGGATTTTCTTTACGGTCGTAATGATCTTTCCTTTATACTGGGTCATTGTCAGTTCACTCAAAAATACGACAGAGCTGTTCAGCACGCCACCGACGTTTTTTCCCCACCAGGTTGATTGGAGTCCTTATATCTCCAACTTTATCCAGAACACAGATATATGGCGCTATATGGGCAATAGTCTTCAGATTGCGCTTGGCACAATGCTATTGAGTTTGGTGCTAGGAGCACCAATGGCCTATGGATTGGCCCGGCTCCCAGTAAAGGGAAAACAGGGGATGTTACTGGCCTTTCTGGTTGTACAGATGTTTCCCAGTATCATGCTGGCTCTACCATTGTTTGTGATCTTTTCGCAAATCGGCCTGGTGAACTCTATTCCGGCGGTAATCCTGGCGGTTACAACGCGTACATTACCGTTTGCAACGCTCGTGATGCGTCCCTATTTTTTAAGCTTGCCGCGTGATCTGGAAGATGCAGCCTTTATTGATGGGTGTAGTTTATGGGGGGCATTCTACCGCATAATTATGCCGCTCTCGCGACCTGGCATATTAACGGTTGGTGCTCTCACCTTTT
Source organism: Ktedonobacter robiniae (assembly GCF_016587375.1). Classification (GTDB taxonomy): domain Bacteria; phylum Chloroflexota; class Ktedonobacteria; order Ktedonobacterales; family Ktedonobacteraceae; genus Ktedonobacter; species Ktedonobacter robiniae. Next base: position 3,552,520 of record NZ_BNJG01000001.1, on the reverse strand, counting down.
TGATGGGCTGGAGCGACTTTCTTTTCCCGCTGACATTGATCTCTGATGATAACAAGCGCCCTTTAACGTTGGGCATTTATAAGTTCATCGGAGAATATGGGGTGCGTTGGAATGACCTGATGGCGGTTTCGGTCGTTGCGGCATTGCCAATTATCCTGGTTTTTATCTTCGGACAGCGTTATATTACCTCTGGCCTGGTAGCTGGCGCAGTGAAAGAATAATGGGCTAGGGCAAAGCTGATCTGTATACTCCACAAATCCCCTGTGGCTGGTACGATACGTATTGTGAAAGGAATAGGCAATGACATCATCTTCTCCAACATCAACTCAGCAAGCAGATGCAAGGCGGGGTTCCAATGCTGTCGCACATACAACGGTAACTATTGAGGATACATTCTGGGCACCACGTTTGCAGAGAGTGCGTGAAAACACCTTGCCAATGATGTATGAGCAAATGAAGCTGAATAACTATTTTGATTCAGAGAAGCGGGGTTGGAAGAGGGGAATGCATCCCATCCCCTATGTTTTCTGGGAGACAGATATTACAAAGTGGGTTGAGGCAGCGAGTTTAAGTCTGGCGACCCATCCAGACGCTCAACTGGATACGTTGCTTGATAAGACTATTGAGTTTATACGCTCTATTCAACAGCCAGATGGCTACCTCAACATCTGGTTTACAGAAGTCGAGCCGGAGAAGCGCTGGTCAAATATGCGGGACCTGCATGAGCTCTATTGTGCGGGCCACCTGATAGAGGCTGGCGTAGCTCATTTCCAGGGAACGGGTAAGCGCTCATTACTGGATATTGTGAGTCGTTACGCTGATTACCTTGATAGGACCTTCGGGCTTGAAGAAGGCAAGAAGCGGGGATACAGCGGGCATCCAGAGATCGAACTGGCATTAGTCAAACTCTATCGTGTTACCGGAGAGAAGCGGTATCTGCATTTGAGCCAGTACTTTGTTGATGAGCGTGGCAAACAGCCGCATTATTTTGATGAAGAAGCACGTTTGCGCGGGGATGATCCTCGCGATTTTTGGGCGCAGACGTATGAATACAATCAATCACATGTGCCTCTACGAGAGCAGAGAGAGGTTGTTGGACATGCTGTGCGTGCAATGTATCTCTATAGCGCTATCGCTGACCTGGTCAAGGAGAGGTACGATGAGTCGTTATTTCAGACAGGTGAGCGTCTCTGGCATCATCTTGTGAGCAAGCGGCTCTATATCACCGGAGGTATAGGCTCGACAGCGAAGAACGAGGGTTTCACGGAAGATTACGACCTGCCGAATCTGACTGCGTATGCCGAATCTTGCGCCTCAATTGGTCTGGCCATGTGGAACTACCGCTTGCTCCAACTGGATGCGGATAGCCGCTATGCTGATCTGCTTGAACGAGCATTATATAACGGGATGTTAAGTGGTATTTCGCTTGATGGAAGCAAATATTTTTATGTTAATCCCCTGGAGAGCAAAGGTGATCATCACCGTGTAGGATGGTTCAAGTGTGCCTGTTGTCCACCAAATATAGCACGTACATTGATGTCGTTGGGTCAGTATGTCTACACGGTGAGCGATACAGACATTTTTACGCATTTATATATTCAAGGAACAGGTGAGCTTTCTGTTGGTGGGCACAACGTGAAAGTGAAGCAGGAAACGAAGTATCCCTGGGATGGTGCGATCAGCCTGAAAATGACTCTTGATGAGCCTGCTGATTTTGGCCTGAACTTGCGTATTCCTGCTTGGTGTCAGGCGGCACAACTTTCTCTAAATGGTGAAACTATTGTGCTTGATGACCATTTGCAAAAGGGGTATGTACGAATTGAGCGCCGCTGGCAGAGTGGTGATCAGATAGTACTTAATCTGGCGATGCCGGTGATGCGAGTCTATGCACATCCAGATGTACGTGAGAACAGTAATCAAGTCGCCTTGCAACGTGGTCCCCTGGTATATTGTCTGGAAGGTGCAGATAATGCGGTGCCACTACATCATATCCGTCTACCTGAAACGGCTACATTGGAGAGCCGCTTTGAGCCTGAGCTTTTAGGTGGGGTCACCGTTATTGAGGGTCCGGCGACCGTTGTAGAGAGCGAGGATTGGTCGGATACATTGTATAAAACGACCCCTCCACAATCTCATGCGCATACGCTCACTGCTATTCCCTATTATGTCTGGGATCATCGCCAGGCTGGTGAGATGTGCGTCTGGATCTCCACAAAATAACCTGGAGGTCGGTAATTCTATTCAATTCTGTAACAACAGAGAAGAATCTCTATCTAGAGATTCTTCTCTGTTGTTTTTTGGTAAATGACAGGCGGAACCTTGTGGCTCTGGCACACCTTCGAACCGTCATGCGCCCAGGCGCACCACCGTTGTTGTAGAGCAATTTGCAATTCCCCTCCACATATGCTATTATTCATTCAGGCTTAGTAAGTTTCACGATATAAAGTCTCACTGTATAAATAACTATGAGGTTGAACCATGCCCAGAGAGAAAGACCCCTTCGAGTTGGGTCGCTATTCTGATCCCTCGCTTCTCATCCTCTCCAGTTTGGCAAGTGGACCCAAACATGGGTACGCCATGATGGAGGACATCGCCGCGTTCAGCGGCACAAAACTCGAACCTGGTACGCTCTATGGCGCACTCGCGCGCCTCGAACGCCAGGGCTGGATCGTACCGCTCCCCCCAGAGGAGCGGCGGCGTCCCTATCGCATTACTGCCGCTGGAGTGACCGCCCTGCGCGAGCAGATCGCGACGATGAGTCGCATCGTCGCCGTTAGTTCGCAGCGCCTCTCGACCACCTAACACTCAATCAAGAGAGAAGAGGTACCCTGATGATGTCTCAACAGGCACGGTTACCCATCGGCTACGTGCAACTTGCTTCGCACATTCTCTCCTGCCTTGAGGACGCGCCCAAGCACACCTTAGACCTGTTAGCGGAGCTTGAGCAGGAGACCATAGCGTTACCGGAACCCGGCACGTTCTACCGCATCCTGGCTTCCCTGGAACACCAGGGCTGGATTGAACCGCTCGCGCCGGAGCAACACCTGCGCCCCTACGCTCTCACACCCGCTGGAGAGGACACCTTAAGGAAGTCTCGCCGCTCCGCCAGCTTTTACAATGAACGTATTGATGCACACCCTCACGATCACCAACGAAAGGAAAGGTATATGAGATTGAACCGAACTTTCCTGCGCCTCTACCCGCGCGCTTGGCGCGAGCGCTATGAAGAGGAGATGCTCGCCGTCCTCGAACAGCACACTATCACTCCTTTGACCTTCTTTGATCTGCTGCTCGGGGCCATTGATGCACAGCTCGATCCACACTACCGCAGCCAGCAAAGCGCCTTCTCTCTCCAGGATGTCAGGCTGACCACCAGGGCCTATATGGCTCTCCTGGCCGTTTTCACCGCCGCTCTGTTCATCTGGCAATCGCTCTCGATGCCATATGAAATCATTATTGGGGCGTATACAGCAACAGGGGTTCCTATAGGGAGCGACCCGCATGCCTTGAATAGATTTCCACTCATTGCAGCGTTCAAGGTCGCTGATCCCAACTTATGGAGTGATCCGGGGTTCATGAGCAACAATATTGCCGTCTATGCGCTGTACATTGAGTTCCTCTTATTATTCGTCGCGAATATATTCTTTCTCACTCGTATCCTGAGAAGTGCGCCGCCAGCCAGACGTAAGCTGTTGCTTCTTGGTACGCTTGCCAGCGTCCTTCTGCCTCTGTTGATCTTCCCGCTATTGCAGTCATCGCCTATGGCTGTCCTGATACCAACCAACAATGAGCCTTTTGGCCCGATACGCGACATATTCTCGGAGCTTTCTACAGTCTTAGTGCTTGAAATTGCTTGTAGCGGATTGTTTCTTGGCCTCATAAAAGGATGGCAGACTATAAGAGCGCGGCAAAAGGGGCTGCTCGCTATGGTCGCAGCAGTGGTGCTTCTCCCGGCACTAAGCTTCTTCTTGATTTGTTTCTTCCAGAATAGCGCCGCCTGGGTTGGTAGCATCTATTCTCCGCTTCAAATCTTTCTTTACTCCTTTGGGGCTTGTCTGCTTCCCTTCCTTGGCTTTGGTGCTCTTCTACTCGCTATCGAAACCGATGAGCAACAAAAGCCATTTCTGCGCCGCGTTTTCCGCTATGCGTCCGTAGTGACAATCACACTCATTATCTCCTTGTCCGCCACAGTCGTCTGGAATATATATACATGGGCACACATGTACAATACCCCTTTAGGGGCTCTCTTCTTCAAAGTGATGCCACAGGCTCAATTCTTTGGAAGCTATGGGCCATTGCTCTTCGTTTCGCTGTCGATCTTCACCTTGATTCTGCTTGGGGGCATAAGCGCTATGCTGAAGCGAGGCTATCGCGCGCTCTCATCTCCAACCTCGGATAATCAGCAAGAACAGCCTCCGATGATAGAGCAGTCTCAGCAGTTCTAAAGGAAAGGTACGTGAGATTGAACCGAATCCGCCTGCGCCTCCATCCGGGCGCCAGTACCAGATCCAGTGCGTCCTGAATGGAAGTACCCACATGGAAGGCCCTGGCCGAGTCTTCCATGTCGCACCACCACTCCAACCGCCCCACTTCTCATTGCCTTTCAAACTTCTTTTTCCTTATAGTTCATCAGCATCTCTCGTTTTTATAAATAAGGTGACGATACCAAATTATGGATGATGTCGCGTGCACACACCTTGACAACGCCTCTTACTCTTTTTATACTCAAAAGTAATGATCATAATTGATTTTTGATCATTACTTTTAAAGGAGGCAAAGGCAATATGAGAATCGGTGGACAACGGCAGCAGTCGCATACCAGTACCTGGAAAAATACTACAATAGTGAGTCTTGGTATACTGCTCCTGCTCCTCACCGCCTGCGGACCCGCAGTCGCCACGGGAAGCCAAAAAGGCGGCAAAGGCTCCACAACCATCAAAGTAGCCACTGATTTCCCGGTGTCGGGACAGGATACCCCCAATGGCAAGCCCGCGCAGGATGGGGCAGAGATGGCAGTCCAGGAAGCAAATGCGCAGCATCTGATCCCTGGATATAACATCGTCTTTGTTCCCAAAGACGACGTTGGAGCTCAGGGAACCTTTGATCCTGATATGGGAAAGAATAATGTTACCGCGCTGATTAATGATGCCCTCGTGGCAGGCATAGTAGGGCCATTTAATAGTTCAGTAGCACAGGCGGAGATGCCCATTGCCAATCAAGCCCCCATTACCTTAATTAGCCCTTCCAACACCAATACCTGTCTGACACAACGCGGACCCTCGGTTAACTGCACCGGGGCACAGGATAAAGTGCCCATACTGCGCCCAACTGGAAAGGTAACCTATTTCCGCATCGCGACGACGGACGATCACCAGGGATCAGTCCTGGCGGATTACCTGTACCAGAAAAGAAACTATAGGAAAGTCTACGTTATAGACGATACGACAGTTTATGGTGTTGGACTGGCAAACATCTTTAGCAACGAGTGGCAAAAACTGGGAGGGCAACTCGTAGGGAACCGCGAAAGCAAGCAGAAAAGCAATGACTATGGTGGCACCATTGCTAATATTAAAAGCGCTAAACCCGACCTGGTATTCTACGGTGGCACCGATAGTCAGGGTGGTACCCAGTTACGCCAACAACTGCTCAACGACTCTGGAACCGCTAGCCTGGCCTTTGGTGGTGGCGACGGCATCGAAAACCCGGTCTTCGCCCAGGTCGTCGGCTCAACGGGTGGTCCAACCTTCGCCACCATCGCCAAGGTGAATGAAACCGTACTCCCCTCGGCGAAAGACTTTATCACACGCTACAATCGCATATATGGCGAGAACGATTATGGAGCATATAGCGCTGCTGGCTACGACTGCATGAATATCCTGCTGCAAGCGATCAAACGAGCCCTCGCCGACGGTGCTCAAACACCTAAAGACTCCAATGATGCCGCCGGCAGCAAATCTTTCCGTGAGGCCGTCATCGCAGCGATGCAAAAAACAGATTATAACGGCGTTACTGGCCACCACAACTTCACCGAAAACGGCGATACGACCAATAAGGTCATCTCCGTCTGGCAAGTTGCTAATGTCAACGGCAAAGATACCTGGAAGTTCGTAGACCAGGTGGCCGCCAAGTAACCCAACCTTCTCCTCGCCCCATTCTGGAAGGCTTCCGGGCATTTTTATCGCGATGCCCGGAGCCTTTTGTCTCTCATCTCGATATGTAACCCTATTGTCAATTTGACACCCGAACCTGCCGGAAACCTGATAGAAGATGGCAGGTATATTGTTTTAGACTAAAGAAGATCGCGATACTCCTCACCCCCATAGAATGTAATGGCCCCTGAGCTGAGGTAGGTCAATATATGTTTCCTGAAAAATCGCAAGAAAGGAGAAGTTTTGCCTCTCCACCTCTGCTATACTGATTGTCTGTGCGGAAAGAGCAGAAACGTCAGTGCGAAGGATTGCTGGCATCAAGGCTCAAACACCTCCTGGTTGCAAACTACAACTGTCACTATTCTAGCAATATAAGAGGAAGCTTCTATGACTATGTCTCAAGAATATATTGAAATTCGTGGTGCACGCGAGAACAACCTCCAAGAGGTCTCGTTACGGCTACCCAAGCGCAAAATCATCATCTTTACCGGAGTGTCTGGTTCAGGAAAATCATCCGTGGTATTTGACACCATTGCTCAAGAAGCGCAACGACTCTTATTTGAGAATTTCAGTATGTTCATTCGCAACTTTCTGCCGCGCTACCCCCTCCCGGACACCGATGCGATTGAGAATCTGAGCATGGCCGTAATTGTGGATCAGAAACGCCTGGGTGGTGGATCGCACTCGACAGTAGGAACGGTCACCGATATTGCGCCTGTGCTACGCCTGCTCTTTTCGCGCATCGGTACACCACACGTGGGTTACGCCAATGCGTTTTCCTTCAACGACCCTCAAGGGATGTGCCTGGAGTGTAATGGCCTTGGCCGCAAGATAGGGATAGACCCGAAGGCGCTTGTCGACATGACCAGGTCATTGAATGAGGGGGCTGTCATCGCTCCGGGATTGGCTGGCTGGGAACGCGATCTTTATATTCGCTCTGGCTTATTTGACAATGACAAACAACTGGCCGATTACACTCCTGAGGAAATGGACCTGTTGCTCAACAGCGAACCGCGAAAGTACAAGCTGGCCATTGGTAACAAAGAGATGAATGCGACCTACGAGGGCTTACTCTTCAAATTTAATCGTAAATTTATCACCAGGGATATTCAAACCCTCTCCGAGCGCACCCGCCAACAGGTCGAGCCTCTCTTGAGACTCGGTCCCTGCCCGCTTTGCAAGGGCACGCGACTCAATCAAGCGGCGCTCAGTTGCAAGATCAATGGGCATACCATCGCCGAACTGTCGGCGATGGAGGTTGGTGAGTTGGTAGGGGTGATACAGACCATTGAAGAGCCAGCGGCAACCCCTGTCATCCGCACGCTGACGGAGCGGTTGCAGCACCTGGTGGATATTGGTCTAGAATATCTGAGCCTGGATCGCCCAACTGACACTCTCTCGGGCGGTGAATCACAGCGTGTGAAGATGGTCAAGCACCTCAACGGGAGCCTGGTAGATGTCATGTATATTTTTGACGAACCCAGTGTCGGCTTACACCCGCGCGATGTTCACCGTTTGAACGAGCAACTGGAGAACTTACGAGATAAGGGTAATACAGTGATAGTGGTAGAGCATGACCCCGATGTCATGAAAATCGCGGATTACCTTGTGGATATGGGGCCGCGCGCTGGGAGCGAAGGAGGTCAGGTAGTGTATGAGGGCGACTTTGCAGGCCTGCTCAAAGCAGACACTCTCACTGGCAACCATTTGCAGTTTCAAAGACCGATCAAGGAGACGTTTCGGCAGTCCCGTGGAACCTTGCCAATTATCCATGCCAGAGCGAATAATCTGAAGGATGTCAGTGTAGACATTCCCGCCGGCGTCTTGACGGTCGTCACTGGCGTGGCTGGTTCGGGCAAGAGTTCGTTGATCAATGAAGCATTCCTTCGCCAGCATCCGGAGGCCGTGGTGATTGACCAGTCGCCAGTAGGCATCTCTAGCCGTTCTAACCCGGCTACCTATACCGGTATCATGGATGATGTGCGCAAAGCCTTTGCGGCGGTCAACCGCGTCGACGCTGGTCTATTCAGTTTCAACTCGAAGGGGGCCTGCTCCAATTGCAAAGGACTTGGCGTTACCTACAATGATCTGGGCTTTCTTGAGGGGGTCAAACTTCCTTGCGAGGTGTGTGGCGGGAAGCGCTTTAAGGACGAAGTGCTGGGCTACACCTTCCATGGAAAAACCATTACAGATATCCTGAGCATGACGATCCAGCAGGCGCTCGCGTTTTTCACAATCAAAGATGTGCAGTCAAAGCTCCAGGCGATGAGCGATGTTGGATTGGACTATCTGACCCTCGGCCAGCCCTTGAGCACCCTCTCTGGCGGCGAATGCCAGCGCTTGAAGTTGGCCAGCGAACTCCATAAGCAAGGCAGTATCTACGTTATGGATGAGCCAACGACCGGCCTGCACTTATCGGATATTGGGCACCTGCTTACCATTATGAACCGGTTGGTCGATGGTGGCAATACTGTGATTGTGATTGAACACCATCTGGATGTGATTCGCAACGCCGATTGGATCATTGACATGGGTCCTGAGGGTGGCAATAAGGGAGGCTCAGTCATCTTTGAAGGTACGCCACAAGAATTGCTCAATGCGACGCATTCGCTGACAAGCCACTATTTGCGCTAGATAGGTGGAGCAGCACAAGAGGCCAACTCCTCATGTTGAGTGTTTCACAAACTCATCCTTGTGAAGACCATTCAAAAAGATATGGGTAGGAATCAAGCATCAATGAGCGGGGCTTTCTCGCCGCGGCTTTTGTGAGTGCGCGCTTATGCAACACGGAGAGCAGCCAGCCTATGCTATACTTTTGGAATGGGGAATAGTAACAGGAGCGCATGAAGGACGCACTCCCATGCACTAAGGATAGGATTTATAGATGCTCACAGAGAATGCATATGATCTTCTTGTGGTCGGCGCTGGCGTTTTCGGCTTGACGACTGCCCTGGAAATGAAGAGGCGTGGATATCGTGTTGCTGTTATTGATCCCGGCCCTCTGCCACATCCCTTAGCCGCTTCTACAGACATTAGTAAAATTGTGCGCATGGAATATGGTTCGGATGAAGCATATATGGAACTGGCGGAACAAGCATACCAGGGCTGGCTTCAATGGAATGAGATGTTAGGTGAGACGCTCTTCCATGACGTCGGTGTAACTATGCTGACGCGCGCACCTATGTCACCTGGCGAGTTCGAGTACGAAAGCTATCATCTGCTACGCAAACGGGGACATACTCCTGAGCGTCTCACAGAGGATACTATCACACACCGCTTTCCGGCCTGGAAAGCTAGGGCCTTCGCCGATGGTTTCTTTCATGCCCAGGGAGGCTATGCGGAAAGCGGTCGCGTGATAGCTGCCCTGGCCCAGCTTACCCAGACCCAAGGGATCGACCTGTATCCAGGCCAAAAGGTCGAAGCCTTGCTCAAAGAGAATCAACATGTGCGGGGCGTGCGTACTTATACTGGAAGTACCTTTCACGCTGAGCATGTTGTAGTTGCCTCTGGGGCATGGTCCTCTCTCCTTGTTCCAGACCTCACTCCCTTCGTGAAGGCGACTGGACATCCTGTATTTCACCTCAAGCCAACCGATCCCAATCTTTTTACCCCACCGAATTTTGTCGTTTTTACTGCCGATATTGGTCGCACTGGCTGGTATGGCTTCCCTCTTCATCCACGTGAAGGAGTCATCAAAATAGGTAATCACGGAGTAGGGCAGGTGCTTCACCCTGAGCAGGATGAGCGAGTCGTGATCAGCAGTGATATAGAACAGTTACGAATGTTCCTGGCTGCTACTTTCCCCGCGCTACAAGACGCACCTATCGTGAGTACCCGCCGTTGCCTCTACGTTGACACGCCCGATGGTGACTTCTGGATTGATCGTCATCCTCAATGCGCAGGCCTCACTGTAGCGACAGGAGACAGTGGGCATGGGTTCAAATTTGCGCCGGTACTAGGTGGATTGATCGCCGATGCTGTTGAAGGAAAGCCGAATCGCTGGTTGCCTAAATTCCACTGGCGCAATGTCTCCTGGCATACTGGAAAGAAGGAGGCATCACGCTACAAAGGCGAGCGATAGGCCAGGTCTGGTTCCGTGACGTCACCTTTGAGGTGCTTGAGGGCTAGAGCATCTTGCGCATCCTGTGCCCGACCTCTTCGATAGGGCGCTGGACACCCTTGCGCCGCATAGCCGAGAGGCTGAGGAGTCTGGCCTGCTTCTCCAGCATCCAGTCGCGGGCAAAGGCGCCTGCCTGGCAATGGCGGCAAAGAGCAAAAGCACCAGAGTCAATCAAGACTCTGGTGCTTTTGCTCTTTGCTTGCGGCGGAACTGACGGGCGACGAACCACCGGTCGCCCGAGGCAGCGGGGCAACCTCATGGGAGTGAGTCACCGCTCCCGTTGAAGCAAGAAGCCACTGGGCTTTAGCCCAAGCGGAGTGTCACAATGCCCTCCCTTTCTGGCAAAGAACCATTGTCCTTATGATGCAAGAAGTTCTGCAATCAATTGCAGGAGTTTATCCAAGTCAAAGGGCTTCTGGAGCGTTATGAGGTGACCCAGGGCGCCGTTTTCTTGTGGCAAATCGGCACTCATGAGGAGAATGGGTGTTTGCTCACCTCCTTCTCTACGCTGCAGGTGGTCGGCGAGTTCCAGCCCATTCATCCCAGGGAGGTGATAGTCTAGCAGAAACAACTCAGGCGTGATCGTTGAAAGCATATTCAGCGCCATCTCGCCGCTTGGGACAAGATGCCCTTGACAAGTCGTCTCCTCCTGGAGCGCTTCCAGCAGGAGATTGCCAAGAATGGGATCATCTTCGACAATGAGAATACTTTTGGCGATAGAGATATCACTACATACATATTGTTGAAAAGTGCACATATGCGTTCCTCATGGACTTTTCCGGGGAAGCGTCACATGAAAGGTCGACCCTTTTCCCATTTCGCTCTCTACCGTGATGGTTCCCCTATGGTGCTTGACGATCTCCGAGGCAATATACAAGCCCATTCCTAAGCCGGGAAAGGCATGCTGATATGGAGCGACTGCCCGATAGAAACGCTCAAAGATTTTCTCGCGCTGTTCTCGTGGAATGCCGATGCCATGATCACACACACTGAGGATCACGGACTCTTCGGAGGTCTCAATAGCAACCTCTATCGTGTTGGCTCCCGGGGAATATTTGATTGCGTTGCTGATCAGGTTCAGGAGCACTTGGCCGAGGCGGTCCTTATTCCCAATCAGAAGAGGAGGATGCTCGGCATGATGCACGACGATGGCATGGGTCGTCTGCGTCTGTTGCATGATCTCAATGACCTCCTGAAGCACATCGCCCAGGTTCACCGTTTCCTGAGCATGCTCCAGCTTGCCCGCCTGAATTTTGGAGAGGTCGAGCAACTCTCCAACCAGTCGGGTGACGGCATTGAGTTGGGACTCCATCCGGGAAAGCGCTCTATCTGCGTTTTGAATGTCTTGTTTTGCCAGTTGTTTTCGCAACAGCTGCGTTTGGAGCATTAAGGACGCGATTGGTGTCTTGAGTTCATGGCTGGCCATCCCCAGAAAGTGATCTTTGCGCTGCTCCAGTTCCTTGTGGGCTGAGTTATCCAGCACAAAGCCAAGGGCCTGGAACGGATCATGCTGTAAGACGACTCCACCCACTAGCACCGGAAGGCGACTGCCATCTTGACAGATGTACTCTTTCTCATAGGGGGTCAGAGCCTGCCGGACGGCCAGTTCCTGATGGGCCTGTTGGGTCTGTGCCCGATCTTCTGGAGCTGTCATGTGCATCACGTTTATGCATCCAGCCCGCAGGTCTTCGCGGTTATAACCAGTCATGCGCAGGAAGGTGTCGTTAGCGTCCACGATCTGCTCCCCTTCGATGACATTGATCCCAATGATGTTGGAGTTCATCAGGGCATTTACACGTTCCTGACTCTGACGCAAGGCTTCCTCGATGCGCTTCTGGTCCTCAATATCGGTACAGGTGCCAAACCACTTGATGATCTGGCCTGCTTCATCGCGCACCGGCATGGCGCGAGTCAAGACCCAGCGATAGACTCCGGTCTGACCATTTCTGAGGCGTCCTTCGCACTCAAATCTTTCTCCCGTGTCCAGAGCATGCCGCCAGAGAGCCTGATTCATTGCACGATCATCGGGGTGGAGGAACTGGAGATCGTCCCATCTCTGTACTCGTTCAGGCGTGAACCCAGTGTAGTCACGCCAGCGCTGGTTCGTGTACTCGTGCGAGCCGTCGGGTTGGGCTGTCCACACGAATTGTGGCACGGTCTCGGCAAGGACGCGAAAGTTCTCCTCGCTGGCTTTGAGCTGCTGCTCAGCTCGTTTCTGCCCATCAACATACTTGATGAGCGCCTTCCAGAGTGGAAGAGTGAGATGTCTGGTCTGTTTTCCATTCAACATCACGCAGTAGCTATCCCTTTCATGTGGTCCCATCCCTGTAAGGAAGTTGCTTCCCTGCTCTGATATCTAGAAACAGAATTGATAGATGTGAGAATAAGCGAACACCCTTCCTCGCAAACACAGGCAGTTTATTGGCGGTCTGCCAGAGGCATTAAGCTAAAAACCTCATCACATCCCTATGTACATATGTGATTTGTTTTTTTTGGACGAAAAAAGTCAAACTCTCCTGCTAGTTGAGCTCGAGAAAGCTCTTCTTCTGCTTGTTTTCGTCTAAGAGAGCAATCACATATGTGTATAAGGTGTTGATGAGGTTTGTTGATTCTGGGCGTCGATCCTGCCTTACTGACTTACCTTTGAGATACAGAGCGGCTGAGCCAATCCTCGAAACGCGTTGGGGCGATCCGCGCGTTGTCGCCTGGGATGAGGGAGTAATCCTCCAACTCTGAGCCGTAGAAGCGTGCATGGACGTCTGTGATCACCTGGCGTGTGTCTTTGTTCGCGCTCAAAAAGTGGCGCACGAGTTCATCGAGATGTATCTTTTCGGGACCACCCACTTCAACCATGCCGTTCACAGGCGCCTCGAGTGTGACGTCGGCCAGTGCAGCCACAACGTCATCCGACAAGATGGGCTGTATAAATGCAGGCGACAAGCGAATAGTTTGTCCATCGCTAGCCTCTTGGGCGATGCCGCCGACAAACTCGAAGAACTGCGTTGAGCGAAGGATGGTATAGGGCACCTTCGAAGCCTTGACCAGGTTTTCTTGGGCCACTTTCGCTCGGTAGTACCCATTCTCGGGAAGACGGTCGGTGCCGACGACCGACAGGGCAACGTGATGTCCCACACCAGCGGCCTCTTCTGCGCCCAGGAGATTGCGACCTGATGTCTCGAAGAACTCTAAAACTGCCTTGTCCTCCCACGAAGGCGCGTTCGCCACGTCGACGACCACCTGAGCGCCGACAAGCGCTTGAGCTAACCCCTCGCCAGTGATGGTGTTGACGCCTGTGCTAGGTGACGCCGCCACGACCTGATGGCCACGCTCACGAAGCTTGTTCACAAGCTTTTTCCCGATGAGTCCACTGCCGCCAATAACTACAATCTTCATACTGAACCTCCTACTTCGTAGCCCGTACGTCGGGCTTGTGCTGTCTAAACATATGTTCTGATGATCGTTAGAAAGCCTTGGAGAAGTATTCTATGTATTTTCCATAGAATATCACCAGCACCTCTGTTACCAATCAAAGGCTCTTCAGCTCGATGTGCATATCTTGCAGAATACACATGCGTTGATGTACAAAGCTCTGATCACAACACGATCGCGGATTGTCTCTTCAATCCTGCTTTCCTTTACCGCGCTGCTAAATGCTATGAGCTGTTTAAAGAGCTCAGGCGATTGCTGAATGGGAATGTACGCGCTAAGAAAGAACAGACTCGCCTTTTTACTAAGGATACATAATATCCTTAAGGACATTATGTATCCTTAATTTCAAACCTGTCAAGCGATCTACTGCAGAGAAAGTATTTTTTTGCAAAGGCAAAAACCGCAGCGTTGCGTTCACGGGAATCCGAACTGTAAGCAGTCCAGCAGATCTTGCCCAAGAGGCTATTGCGAGCAGTTTTTGGCTCTGTTGCAGAGATTTGCTGTGGCTGGAAGAGAGTAAGGTGTTTTCTATCTGAAGCCAAGTATTTGAGTCTAGGCATCACCTCTCAGTGTTCAATTTCCTCCTCTCCCGTCGTGTTTCATATTGTTGGCGTAAGTTCTCTGCCACGAGAGATTGAATTGCCTCTTCATACGTCTGAACAGTGTCAGGAATGAGAGCGTAAGGACCATAGATGATTTGCTCCTGCTGTAAATGTCGAATTCTGTACAAGGCATTCCCGGTCCACTGACACTCCAGAGCGACAAATGCCTTCTCCTTCACTTTGCTTACCCTCCTCACGTTCTCAGCAATCTCTACCAATAAGAAGTCTTGCAGTCAGAATGTGCGCTGACCTTTGCAGGAAGCATAGTCTAGAAAGAGAGTCCCTTCAAGAGTCATTTTTGCAAATTTCATGGTATCATTTGCTGGGGACTGCGCTTGCCCTGGTTTGATGGAGTCGAGAAAGGTAGGGTATAATAGACTCGATCAGAGGGTAGCCTGCCAAAAGAACCGCAAAGAAGACTCCTAGAAAACAACTATCGCGTCGGTTTGCGAACCCGTGAACTCGTTCATATTTGTCATCACATACACGGTCAGTTCAAGATAGTAGCAGGCTCGGTCGACGCTACGTTGAAATAAAGAAAACAGGGGTCAAACCGATGATGTTAAAAAGTCAAGTCGAGTGGGTGCTGCACTGCTGTGCAATACTCGCCGGGCTTCCAGCGAATCGTTACTTGGCGACCAAGGACTTGGCGGAGTTCCACGGTATTCCAAAGGAGTATTTATCGAAAGCCTTACAAAGCTTATCACAGGCTTCAATCGTTGAAAGCACCTTGGGTCCTACTGGAGGATATCGATTGGCAAAGCCACCAACCGAGATTACCTTTCTGGATATCGTCGAGGCAGTAGAGGGGAAGAGATCAACCTTTGTGTGCAGCGAAATTAGAAAGAACAATCCCTGCCGAGATGCAGACTATTGCGAGACAAAGCCATGTCCCATAGCCCGTGTCATGTGGGAGGCAGATCAGGAATGGCGAAAGAAGTTACAAAGCGTGCGTCTGTCCGACCTCGTGGAGGCCCTCGCAGAAGAAGTGCCAGCGGATTTGTGGGAAAAAAGCTATGAGTGGGTCTTAGCAAGAACGTGATGTCGTGCATCTTGACGCAGGCGTGAACTCTTCGATGGCCAGACCTACCACTCCAGTTTTGTTTCTCGGTATTCATTGAAGAGCAACAGCATATATAGATCCCGCAATTCTTGTCCGATCTCAGGCGAATGCGGCGTTCTCGGTGCGCGAGAGATTGGTAAGCACCGCCTCACACTTCGGGAGCACTTGCACTAACATATTTTCCACCTCCAATGCCAACTCCACGCATCGAATCGCCACGGGCCAGCATGAGGGTCATAAATAATTCATGTCTAAAAATCGCCCGTTTTTTGTCTTTAAGGACAGCGTGAAACTATCGAAAGCCTTTCATCACTCGACTTCTTGGAACAAGAAGTCGAAAGCCATAATTATCGACGGCAATGCTTGCTGCAAGGGAGCATGGGGGGATATACTGAAGCTCAGCGCAAAGAGGCGTACCGGATTCCAAACGTACTATGCGGAGCGAGATCAACCAGGCTGATAGTGCCCTGTGGGAGATATCTCACGACAGGTATCTCGCCTGCCCCTTAGAAATGGAGAATCCACCACGATGACATGGGAAACATACCTTGCAGAGCAGCAGTTCCGCCACCAGGACGAGCTGCTGCAATTTCTCAGCATTCCCAGTATTTCGTCGCTACCTTCCCACGCCGGTGACGTGCAGCGAGCCGCTCAATGGGTGGCCCAACGTCTAACAACCGCCGGTCTGGAACAGGTGCAAATCTTCCCTACAGGGGGCCACCCGGTTGTCTACGGAGAATGGCTCCATGCCCCTGGTAAGCCAACGGTGCTCATCTACGGCCATTTCGATACCCAACCAGTAGACCCACTGGAACTCTGGACCCATCTGCCTTTTGAGCCAACGATTATCGACGATCGCGTCTATGCTCGCGGCGCATCGGATGATAAAGGAAACATGTTCACCCCTATCCTGGGCGTCGAGGCGCTGCTCAAGACCGAAGGGACGCTACCGCTTAACGTCAAATTCTTCCTGGAGGGACAGGAGGAGATTGGCAGTCCGCAGTTGCCCGCCTTTGTAGCTAGCCATCGCGATCTGCTGGCATGCGATCTAGTGCTCAGTTCCGATGGCGTCCAGTATGGCGAAGATCAGCCCTCACTGTTGCTAGCCTGTAAAGGACTGGCCGGTATCCAGATCGATGTGCACGGCGCGAAAAGCGATCTGCACTCCGGCATCTATGGCGGGGCTGTGCCCAATCCCATTCATGCCCTGACTGCTCTGCTCGCCTCCCTGCGCAGCCCCGAAGGTACTATTCTAGTAGAAGGCTTCTATGACAGCGTCCTCCCGCTCTCCGCCGGGGATCGCGCGGCCATCGCCGCCATTCCTTTCGACGCGCAGGACTATCAGGAGCTGATCGGCGTGACCGCTCTCCTTGCTGAGCCAGGTTACACCCCCCAGGAGCATCTTGCGGCCCGGCCCACGCTGGAGATTAACGGCATCTGGGGCGGCTTCCAGGGGGAAGGTGTCAAAACCGTACTGCCTGCTGAGGCGCATGCCAAAATTACCTGCCGCCTGGTCGCCAACCAGGAGCCTGCCACCATTGTCGAGCTGCTCACCCGGCACGTCGAGAAGCACACACCTCCCGGCGTCCAGATTACCGTCCGCGCCCTACCCGGCACCGCCCTGCCCTATCTGATCCCCGCCGATCACTGGGGCAACCAGGCAGCAGCCGACGTGCTGCGGGAAATCTATGGCAAAGAGCCCTACTACACTCGCGCGGGCGGTAGCATTCCCGTCTGCGAACTCTTCCTCAGCCACCTGGGAGCCCACACGGTCGGCTTCGCTTGGGGACTGATGGACGAGCAGATCCATGCCCCCAATGAGTTTTTCCGCCTGAGCAGCTTCCGGCGCGGGCCGGGTGCGTATTGCAAGATTTTGCATCGCCTGGCAGAGAAATAAGAGAAGACAAAAAGAGCGCAAGCGTTCATTTTTCCAAGCACAAGAGGAAGAATGCAAATCTGCATCCTTCCTCTTGTGCAACCCTTCCGGGCCTGTGCTCTTGGCAATGCATGCCTTTGAGCACTCACTTGCACATTGGTGGGCGATCCCATTCTTGTGGTTTTCGTCTGTGCTGGCATAAGAACAGACGAAAACCACAAGAATCCTTCACGTATCTCCGTCCTGGCGTGTCCAGGCCAAGGAGTAGTCGGGCAGACACGCCCCAACGTTGTCTAAGCAAGGAACCGGCTCAACCACGTCTCGCGGAGACTGTCTCCTGGGAGACAGGCCAAACAGGTGACGTGGCTTAGAAGCCCGCCCCGTTTACAGGACGTGGAGTGTCACGAACTTATCAGCAGAGAACATTTTTAGCAAGCATACTTTGAACGTTTTTGCTCATAGCTGAGAAAGAGAAAATATGCACATTTCGGTAGGGGATCCATTTCTAGCAGCTGCGCTAGTGATCGTTGTGCTTCTAATTTTTGTACTCGCCTTTATTAATATTGGACAACATACCCGGCGTAGACGAGGTGGTAGCGCTGCCAGGGGTCATGCTCCAGCACGGAAACATACTCCGATCAAAAAGAAAGATATTCCGAAGGTAAATGGACGCATTCCATCCTGGCAAAAAGACCCTGGTGC
This sequence comes from Ktedonobacter robiniae, assembly GCF_016587375.1. Classification (GTDB taxonomy): domain Bacteria; phylum Chloroflexota; class Ktedonobacteria; order Ktedonobacterales; family Ktedonobacteraceae; genus Ktedonobacter; species Ktedonobacter robiniae. Next base: position 3,534,579 of record NZ_BNJG01000001.1, on the reverse strand, counting down.
CAGAATTGCTAATCAGTATGGCAAAGCTCGCAGCCCCGAATGGCCCAGAGTAGCTCATGAGCATCTCAGCCACGAGCCAGCCTGTGTGGTTTGTGGTCACCGGGGAAAGGGATTACAGGTTCACCATATCAAACCCTTCCATCTCTACCCGGAACTCGAACTTGACCCGAATAACTTGATCACTCTGTGCGAAATCAAGGGCCGTACCCATCACCTGCTTATTGGACATCTTGATGATTGGGAATCGTACAACAAAAGTGTGCGTGAAGACACAAAGCGTTACTCCAATCAAAGCGCTACCGCGATCAAGGCCAATCCCACCTGGCGGAAGGAGGTTGCTCAACGTCCGATGCCTTAAAACATAGCATGGTAGTGTCAGTGAGAACGATAACATTGCGCTTCCACCAGGAGTTCGCGAACGCGGGGGACCACTTGTGTGCCGTAAAGCTCGATATTGGTCATGAGGGCTTGTTGCGTGAGACCTCCCATCCCGTATTTCAGGTCGAAGTGGCTCGCGCCGAGCGCGGTGAGATTGGCTGCAATTTTCTGAGCGACGGTCTCTGGCGACCCCACGTAGAGCGCTCCCCCGGCCCAACCTCACGAAGAAAAGATTCCCTGGTCGGAATGGCGAATCCGCGGATCCTGCTGTATCTGGTGATGACCTCCAGGTAGCGCGGCCAGAACTCTTCGCGGGCCTGCTCGTCGGTTGCGGCGACATGGCCCGGCGAGTGCACGCCCACCGGCAACGGAGCGCGTCCGAAATGCTCCAGGGCCTGCTGGAACAGTTGTGAGAAAGGCACGAAGCGCAACGGAGATCCGCCGATGATAGCGAGCATCAGCCGAAAGCCAAGACGTGCGGCGCGGATAACCGACTGAGGGCTTCCGCCGACACCGATCCACACCGGAAACGGTTCGAATTCGGTGTGCGGCACAATATCCTGGTTATAGAGCGGCGCGCGGGTCTTGCCCTCCCAGGTGACGGGACCGCCCTTGACGATCTCAGCGAAGAGGCTGGCCTTCTCCTCGAAGAGTTCCTCGTAGTCGGCAAGATCGTAGCCGAAGAGAGGAAACGAGTCGATGCTGGAACCTCGTCCAAGGATGACCTCTGCCCGCCCGCTGGAGACGGCATTGAGCGTGGAGTAGCGCTGAAACACCCGGACTGGATCGTCCGAGCTCAATACCGTGACGGCTGACCCGAGATGGATGTGGGAAGTGAGCGCAGCGACTGCGCCGAGCACCACGTCGCCAGCCGACAGAGGAAAATCATCGGTGTGGTGTTCGCCAATCCCGAAGAAATCCAGGCCAACCTGGTCAGCAAGAACCCCATGTTCGACGAGGTGCCGGATTATCTGAGCGTGCGAGAGTGTGCGGTCCTCCTCGTCGTTTATGAAATCGCCGAAGGTGTCGAGGCCAAAGGTAAACGGAAACTGCACGGGTGCAATACTGGACGGCATTTCTGTCATGTCTATGTTTTCCTTCTAGTATCTGATGGTATGGATCTGAGCGTGCCAATGCTGGCCTACACTATCTGGGCGCGGACAGCCAGCTCTAACTCGGTTCGGTGCAACGACGCCCCAAAGACAGGGCCTCCTGGTTCGAGCAGGCGACCTGCGCTCAGATGGTCGAACTGCACAGCGTCGTAGCCAATGTGCTCAATGAATTCCGCCACCATGTCCACCGCATGTGGATCGTCGCCAGCAACCCCGAGCGCGCGGCGTTCCGGCGAGCCCTTTGGTCGGCGTTCGCCTTCGATCTCGTGGTAGCCAATGTGATTGAGGGTCTTAACAACTGTTGACCTCGCGAGTCGGCGTTGGACGATCTCGCTGCTGCCGTATCGGTGATCCTCGAACATCTCCTGCACGCCGTCGACAGGCGGCCAGTAGTTCATCACGTCGACAACAAGTTTGCCATCCAGCAAGTCAGGATCCAGCGTCGTGAATTTGTGAAGCGGAATCGCCAGAACGACAATGCCCGCCTCCTCGACAGCATCTGCTGCCCGTCGTGGCTTGGCCCCTGGGGCCAGCACCTGCGCGATCAGCTCGATCTTCTCAGGGTCACCCGAAGCCGCGATCGATACGTTGTAGCCTGCCTCTATCGCGACTCGTGCAATGACCGGGCCGACGTGACCCGCCCCGAGCACGGCGATCTGTGGCAGCCGCGTATGCGGCAGAGCGATAGCTGTCATCGATAGATCCCTCCGGTAGCCATTTCATTGTCAAGCATATCGCAGACCTCCTCATTGGGCGCCGGGCGCCTTCATTGGATCGCTATAAGCTGTCGACATGTCATAAGTACGACATGTCAACAGTATATAGAGATAATAGGTTAAACAGGGCTGTGCTAGATGGATCTAGAAGCCAAGGTTCTCATTGACCAGAATGATAGAAATGCGCCCGGGGAAAATTTCCCGATTGATGATCAGCAGTTTGTTCACCGCGCTATTGACGCCATAGGCATTGAAAGCCCGCTCATCTTCAAGTGGCAGCGTGTATTCATAAATGCGACGGATGCCCTCGTTGAGGTTTGCAACCAGCTTCTGTGTACCGACCACGTAGATAACTTTCGCGGCGCCAGACACGCCAGCTCCCAGTTGGCTTCCGCTCATTGACGCAATCATCAACTGACCTTGCTCTGTGATAGCGTGGACACTGGCAACAAGTACTTCAGGGGCCGCACCCAACTGACGCTTAGCACGCTTCTGTCCCTCCTGATCGAGCTCAATCAGGCGATTGCGCACGGCATCATAGCGACCGGATGATTCGACCTCAGCAGCGACTCCGATCTGGTCAAGGGTGTGAGATGTTGCATTGAAAACCTCAGCGCCACTGGGGATCAGCTCGAAAACCTTCTTGCGTGCCTCCTCGGTGTTAGCGACCACAAAGGTCTGCATACCATTGGCAATGAGGGCCTCGGCGGTTTTCACCACGCGCTCACGAGGTGCAAGATAACTAAATTCTGTATTCGGTATCAATTGAGATTTGCCCATGTCTCTAACTCCTTTACCAATCAGTAACAAAGGACCTTTTCCCAGGGAAAGTTTCTCTTTGCTCCAGACGTTCTTTCTGTTCAGTTAGCACTGGATACACAGTTTTTTTTGCTAAATTCGTTTATAGTTAAACTAATTTGCAAAAAAAACTTAGTCGGGCTCTAGATTCCGATCAAGGGTGTGTAACAATTGATGAAGGTCACGTTGATCTTCGGGCGTGATGAACGCCATATACTCAGCAACCAACTTCTCCTGCTCTGGGACCACCTGTGCGGCAAGTGCGCTCCCCCGTTCCGTCAAAGAGACCACATGCATGCGGCCATCCTCCGGGTCAGACCGTCGCTGGACGAAACCACGACCCTCCAAACGGTTGAGCAGTCCGACAATGTTTCCTTTCGTTACAAACAGCAGATCGGCCAATCTTTGCTGCGAGATATCAGGAAACGCCTGGAGATGGGCCAGCACCGCGAATTGCGCAGGTGTGAGGTCATAGTGTTCCAGATGTCTTATAAGGTGTTTTTCTACCTTAAACCTGACACGGTTAAGATGCAGCCATGTCCGTACACCAAGATTGAGTTCATGCTTCATGCTTCACCTCTGCCTTTGATAGTTGAAGTATAAACCAATTTTGATACTTCTGTCAAGGAGGATGACACGTTGGCAAGCAAGATGCATTCGGAGCAGATTGCGAAGGTAGAGCAACGGGCTCCAGGAAGAAACGAGGAATAAGAAGCCAACGAAGAACAAGACGGGATATTCACCTCATGGCGATGCACTGGGGTGATGACCTGCGGGAAGGGATACAGATCTATACTTCCTCTCAGCCGGTTGGTCCTCTGATTATCCTGGAGAAGGGAGAATGAGTGTTCGTATCAGGATGCGTGTGCCACTACATGATTGTCACATGCGTCTTCCTTCCTGGGGAACAGAGGACTCTCTTGAAAGTCATACAAAAATCACTCCCTGAATATTCCCATCGAGAACGTCGATATCGCCTCCTGGGTGTTCACCGGACCACATCACCGCAGCTTCTACGACGACTGATGACGGGTGCCGCATGTCGATCAATGCCTAAAAGATGGGAGCTCCGCACGAAAGCCATCGATGCGCAACACTGTGAATATACTAATACCGTGACCTCCCATCCCACGCAGGAGTTCCTGGATGAAGTCCAGGAACAAGGGATGACGTTTAAGGAGGCTGCGCGTGCTCGGCAGTCGATCTCTTCGGATCACAATCGGCGCGAAACACCCTTGTTTGCCGAGAGCATTACCTGCGCCGCACGTGCCAACCGCTAGCTCATCAGTACACAAGCATTACTCGTAAGATTCTGAAGAAGATCTCACCTGATTGGAGGAAAAACATGTCTCTCGAAGAGAACCAAAGAAGTCAGACAGCATTGTTGTTTGTTGATCCTTATAACGACTTTCTTTCGCCCGGAGGCAAATTGTATCCTCTTTTCAAAGAGGTTGCCGAGTCCGTGGATCTCCTGACGCATTTGCGCGAGATGGTGAGCACAGCGCGACACGCCAACATTCCCATTTTCTTCGTGCCTCATCATCGCTGGGAGCCAGGCGATTACACGACCTGGAAGTATCCCTCACCGAGCCAACTTGCCTCAATGAAACGTGAGCCGTTTGCCAAAGGAAGCTGGGGGGAGAATTCCATCCCAATTTTCCCGTTCATAAAGGCGACATTGTGATCAAAGAGCATTGGGCGCAAAACGGTTTTGCCAACACGGACCTGGATCTACAGCTCAAGCAACATGGCATCCAACGCCTGGTGCTCATTGGCATGATCGCCAACACCTGTATCGAAGCGACCGGTCGCTTTGGCATGGAACTCGGGTACCATGTGACCCTGGTCACAGATGCGACCGCAGCTTCTAGCCAAGAAGCTATGCATGCAGCGCATGAGATCAACGGACCGACGTTTGCTCATGCCATTCTCACAACGCGTGAGGTGGTTGCCCTCTTCCGCTCTTTTGAGAAAAGTGAACAGTGAGGGAAAGACAAGAGCTGGCGAACAGCGATTTCTCCTGATCGAACGGAAACGACCAATGGCTATTCACGGATCAGTTGCGTTGGTAACTGGCGAGAATCGCGAGCTTAGCAAGGCATTAGTTCACGCTGCGAAGCTGGAGCAGCCGTCGAATGTGGCGATTGCTCCAGCTTCGCAGCATGAGTTTCTCCAGAAGGTCAATGGAGTGGTAGTGCGAGCCAGGCGCACGTAAAAGCACTGAACCTTCTTCCTTTGGTGATCCTGACGCCTGAAGAGAAGGCAAGTAAAGGACAGAAAAGGAGGAACCAGACGAACCACCGGTCGCCCCTGGCCTTGATCCCCATTGAGAAGGTGTTTGTCGATCGCAATGACATCCTCATGTATAAGTCGAAATCGAGTGCTGATGAAAGAAGCATCCCCCGTTATGTATGCGGGAGAGTATTGAAACCGATCTTTGAAAGTATAGCGAATTCTTGACAATCATTGAGTAGCATAGTATGATTTGAGCATGAAACTCAGTGATTACGCGAAACAACAAGGGGTCCGCTATGAGACAGCCTGGCGTTGGTTCCGGGACGGGAAAATCCAGGGGCGGCGCGTAGGGGCTCACACGATTCTCATCGACGAGCCAACCAGGGTGTCAGTCCCCTCATCGAAGCCTCAAACCGTGGTCTACACGCGGGTGTCTTCCGCAGAAAACAAGACCAACCTGGACAGTCAAGCTGAGCGGTTGGTTGCCTACTGCGCTGCCCGTGGCTATCAAGTGGGCAAAGTTGTCAAGGAAATTGGCTCTGGCGTCAATGACAATCGGCCGAAGTTTCTGGCTCTCTTGGCCGATCCAAGTGTGGGCCGTATCGTCATTGAACACAAGGACCGGGGGACCCGCTTCGGGTTCCGTTACATCGAGACCCTGCTTCAAACCTATGGGCGTGAGATCGAGGTCGTCAATCAGGCCGACAATGGCACAGAAGACCTGCTCTCAGACCTCACCAGCATCGTGTACTCGTTCTGCGCCCGGCTCTATGGGCAACGGCGTGCCAAACGCAAAACAGAGCGTCTTGTGCAGGAATTGGAGGCCGACCGTGCACCTGGTTGAAAAGCACATCATTCTTCGGAGTGATCCACGCTATGCCACGCTTGACGCGGCCTGTTTTGCTTCCAAAAATCTCTACAATACGGCGCTGTATGAGATCCGTCAGGCCTTCATCTTTGAGGGAAAACACCTCAACTACAATGAAATGGATCGGCGGATGCAGTCGCATGAAGCGTACAAAGCACTGCCTGCGAAAGTGGCCCAACAGGTATTGCTGCTGCTCGAACGCAACTGGAAATCCTTCTTTGAAGCGCTCGATGCCTACAAGCGCGATCCCTCAAAATTTCGCCGACGCCCCCAATTCCCCAAATACAAGCACAAAACGACAGGCCGCAACGTACTCATCTACACGATGCAGGCCGTAAGCCGCAGCAAACGGACCCTTGGACGACACCTCATTCAGCCTTCGGGACTGGGCATTCAGATCAAAACCCAACAAGATCCCAAGGCGATCACTCAGGTCCGTGTGGTTCCCAAACACGGTTTTGTCGTCGTTGAGATCATTTATGAACAGGAGCCGAGCCGCTCCGCCGTCGATCCCGCGCTCATCGCTGGCATCGATCCTGGTCTGGAAAATCTGATCGCACTAACTTCAAATAAACCGGGTTTTGTCCCGGTCGTCGTTAACGGGCGCGGTCTGAAAAGTACGAATCAGTTCTACAACAAGCGGCGAGCAGAACTCCAACAAGCTCTTGGTCGTCCTGGAAACACGCGGCGCATGGAGCGCTTGACTCTCTGGCGCAATCGGCGGATTGAGCATGATCTGCACACCATCTCGCGTTTTGTGATTGATGTGCTGGTGGCTGAGGGGATCGGAACGCTCGTGATTGGTCGCAACGTGGGCTGGAAACAGGAGATCAACCTGGGGAAACGGACAAATCAGAACTTTGTTCAGGTGCCTCATGCCCAGTTCATCCAGATGCTCACCTACAAAGCTGAGCAAAAAGGCATCCAGGTGATCCTCACCGAAGAAAGCTACACCAGCAAGGCCAGTTTCCTGGATCGCGATCCTTTGCCGATCTACCAGCAAAGCCAGGAGCATGCGCCTGTTTTCAGCGGCAAACGGATCACACGGAGGCTCTATCGGGCATCCAATGGCCAACTCATTCACGCCGATTGCAACGGGTCCTATAACATCATCAGAAAAGCAGCTCCTGATGCCTTCGGGTCGGAGGGAGTAGAGGATGGGGAGCGCAGGGTTCATCTGCCGGTAGTCCATCCCGTGAGGCTGTCATTCCCTCACAAACCCGCTCGCGAGAAAATCCTGGCCTCTGTCAGGATTCGCTAGTCACGACGGAACTATCAACCTGTTGTACTTGTTCTATTCTCTCTCTGATTCTGTTGAGAAACTGTTTTACCTTCTTTTGATCTAATGTTTTGTCACATGTTCCGGCACGTAAAGCGAGGGCTTGCGTAAGCAGCTCACCATCAGCAACACGTGCTTTGGCCCACTCAATCGCATCTACTTTTGATGACCAGTGATTCTCTTCAGCAAATCGCCACCCTCGACATGCATTGAGGATACTGGAATAGCCGGCCTCATCATGGTCTGTATGCCAGCGCAATGAAGTGAGAAGAGCATTGAGTAGCCACGCTCTCGGAATGACCCCAAAGAGTTCGTGAGCATCTGGGCCAAAAATGCTGATACCATGTTCTCGTGCAATTGATCGATCGAGGAGAAACCAGTGGAATGATTCGTCCTTTGGATCATAGGTGACGTGAAAGCGCATTTGAGGACCAGAATTGAGATTCACTTCAAATCCGGCAGTTGGAGAGGGGATAGTTACTTTCTCTCTACTGTAGAGAACAAATTCACATCCTCGCGTTGGACATGGTAAGGAAGGATGGGCAAGTAAGGAAGTAATCTGTTCCTTTTCTTCCTGGCTGAGTTGTCGTGCACATACCCCTTGTATATCGATATCGCTTCTACCTGCAATAAACCCTCCTAACGCTGCGGAACCGACTATGTAGACCCCTAATAAATTCCCTTGCAAATAGTTATGAAGTAACTGAACCATTTGCAGAGAGTAGGTTTGAATTTCGGGTGGCAGGTTCTGCAATCGAGTATCAGGATTGATTGACACTTGACACCTCCTTGAATGGGTACATACAAGCGTTTCATACTAAATCTGGCAGAGGTCGAACGCATATTTTAATGAGGCGAGCGGATCACCGAGGGGGCTAAACTCATGACCAATATAACCCATATACCCGGTTTCCTGAATGGCATGGATGATAGGGGGATAATAAAGCTCCTGGCTCTCATCGATCTCGTGGCGACCCGGATTACCTGCGGTATGATAGTGCGCGAAGTAGGCGTGGTTCTCGCGAATAGTACGGATAATATCGCCTTCCATGATCTGCATGTGATAGATATCGTACAGCAAGCGCACCGCTGGTGAGTCGACCAACCGACACACCTCAACGCCCCAGGCAACATGATCGCACTGGTAATCCTGGTGATTCACCTTGCTGTTGAGCAATTCCATAACGAGCGTGACTCCGGCATCCTCAGCGGCTTTCGCCACTCGTCGTAGCCCCTCGGCAGTGATCTGCGCGCCAGTCTCGTCATCCAGGCCCGCGCGATTGCCGCTAAAGACGATCAGATTGCGAATCCCCCATTGCTCGGCCAGGGCAAGTTTCGCATATATCTCCTGCTCAATACGGGCGTGATGCTCGCGCCTATTTAGGCCTTCCTGAATAGAACGATGACCATCCACAGAGATGATGGAGAGTCCATGATCCTTGATACGCTGCCAGTATTCTTGCGGAACCAACTCTACACCTCTCAGGCCAATCTCCGCCGCCGCGCGAATCAACTTGTTCGCTTCTACATGCTGGGCGAAACCGCCCCACGAGAAAGATTGCTGTATCGTAGCCATAGTCTTGTCTACTCCTTCTTCATATTTGTTGTTGGCACAATTTGGGTAGTGGGCGCATGTTCTGACGGCGCGACTCCGGTGGAGGAACGGACAACCAGGCGCGTTGAGAGTCGAACCTGGTGCTGAACCCAAGAGGTTGAAGTATCTTGTTGCCCCTGTTCGAGCACAATACGCACTGCCGCTTTTCCAATATCCGTCATTGGCAGTTCAACAGTGGTAAGCGGCGGCGTAAGATAGGGTGCATATGTGTTGTCAAAGCCGATAATTGAAATATCGTCGGGAACTCTCAGAGAGCACTCATATATGGCCTGTAAGGCTCCAGTTGCCAGGATATCGCAGGTAGCAAAGATCGCTGTAGGTCTCCTGTCAAGTTGCAGAAATTGCCTGGTATAGGTGTACCCATCACCCGAGTTGTTATCATGCTCCAGAGTATAGTAGCGGCCAAAAGCGATCAATTGCTCGTCCACCGGGATTTGATACTTTTGTAATGTATCCCGGTAGCCTGAAAACCGTTCTCCCTCAACCGATTTCAAGCACTCAACGAAAGCGGGGTCCTGGTGTACATAGGTTGGGCCAGCGCCAATATAGGCAATGCGCCGATGTCCAAGTGAGATAAGATGCTCTACTGCCGCCGCTGAACCAACATAGTTATCTACCGTTACTTGATGAGTGGGGATAGCAGTAGGTTGTTGCACTTGCACAACCTGGAGACCCGCATCTAGCGCGAGGCGCACGTTGGTCTCATCGACCGCCGAGGTGAAAAGAATCGCGTCCACGCGACGCTGAATGAGCGTCTCTACCCCTAGCCGTTCACGACGTGCATCTCCTTGCACATTAATCATCAGGACACTCCAGCCATGCTTCATTGCCTCCTGCTCAACGCCAAGCGCGACGCCCGCGTAGAACGGATTAGGCATAATGCTATGGAGGATATGGCCGATAGTGAGCGTTTGCTGTTTCCGTAATCCCTGAGCTACAACGTTGATACGATAGCCCGTTTCCCGAATGGCCGCCTCAACCTGTTTGCGGGTCTCTTCCGCGATATACCCCTGGTCGTGCAGGACACGAGCTACAGTGGCGGTAGAGACTCCAGCCTTCCTGGCAACGTCTTTTAGCGTTACATTTCTTTTTTCCATAGTAGAAAAGGAAACCTGTTCTTCATTATCTGTATGATATCGATGACACTTAAAGCATACTTATCCCCTCCCTTTTTGTCAAGAAGCCTGCCATTTCCCTGGAGTTTCTCCCTTCAATTACCTTGACAAATAAGTGAAGAGTAAGTTATGCTTCCCATGTCATCGATGACATACAGCAAGATGCATACATCGCATGCTGCACCTCCTGAGCAAGAGAGCCGCTCAGAACTTCTCCCGTGAAGCGCTAGAGGTACTGAAAAGGCTCTAGATAGTTACTTTATAAGCCATTGTGGCAAAACTGTTATTTATCAGAAGGAAATGGCGAGCGGTGTATATAACACCATAATGTATACACATCAGCGAGTTATAGCTGTTGGTTTTTAGCGCAAGCAAAGGAGTGAGCGCCATGCATTTACCTATCTCGCGGCGGCGTTTTTTGATAGATAGCGGCAACGCGGCCTTGGGCGCAAGTATTGCCGGAGCACTACTGGCCGCTTGTGGTGGCCAATCGAGCAGCGCAAATGTCGAGTACTGGTATGGACTGGATGATGGCAATCAGCGCAACTATATGAAAGCGCATGATATCGATGCCTTCAATAAAGCCAATCCTAATAGCAACATTAACATCAGCTTTAAGCCAACTGCTGATGTTGATCGCCTCATTCAGATCGCTCTTTCTTCTGGCAAAGGTCCCGATATCGTGCCTACCCCTGGACCCGCGTATGCCCTGCAATATATCAATGCGAACCTGCTACTCGACCTTAGTTCGTACGCAGACAAATACCATTGGAAGGACAAAATATCTCCCTGGGCGCTCGACGCTGGACGCGTACATAACAAGCTTTACTCGCTTCCTGGCTCCTACCAGACACTCATCATCTACTATAACAAAACGCTTTTTAGCCAGAAGGGCTGGAAGGTCCCAACCAACAGAAGCGAACTAGAAGCCTTAGCCCAGGAAGCCCAGGGGCAGGGAATTATGCCTTTTATTGCCGGAAACGCTGACAGTCGACCCAGTTCAGAGTGGTATACGACCATGTTCTTCAACCACTATGCAGGACCAGAAGCTGTCTACCAGGCGCTTACAGGTGAGATCCCCTGGACTGACCCGGTCTTTGTAGATGCTATTACCCTTCTGCGCCAGTATTTCCAAAAAGGGTGGTTCGGTGGTGGCATTCAGCAGTATTTTACCAATAAGTTTGATACGCTGGACTCTGCCTTTGGCAAAGGAAAGGCAGCGATGGACATAGAAGGAAGCTGGGCCTTCTCGAATTGGTCGTCCTATTTTGGGAAAGGAAACTCCGATATGGAGTATGACTGGTTCCCCATTCCTCCCTTGCGCGAAGGGGTACCATCCAATCTGTACGCGCTGGGGATCGGGTACACACTCTCCATTAAGGCCAGCAGCAAGACGGCTGACGCTGCGGCTACGTACCTGGACTGGCTCTACAGCACGCCACAACGCGCCGTGCAAGAAACAGCTGACATCAATTATCCACCACCACCCATACCGCTCAAGGCAACGGATTTTCCCTCGAACATTGATCCACGAGTGAAGAACCATTACCTGGCACTCAATCAGGCCGCGTCTCAGGGAAATTTCGGATACACAACCTGGACCTTCTGGCCCTCTAAGTCAGAAGTCGTTGCCTATGAGAGCCTGGATAAAGTGCTCACGGGCGATCTGACGCCAGCGCAGTTCTGCGCGCAGATGAACGACACTTTCCAGAAAGAGCGGGCGCAAGGAGTGGTGCCACCAATACCAAAGGGGCGGATCTAATGTTGTCAAAGCAGGCTCATCGTCAAGCCTCGCGGTCGATCACTGACGCGCTCTCTTCCGAGCGCGTCAGCCGCGACCGCACTCGGCGTGGCGCACGCGGTAGAAAGCGGAAGCTGCTCGCGTGGGCTTTTATGCTTCCATTCTTTCTCGTCAATTTTGTCGTTGTCCTTGGGCCATCGCTCTCTACGTTCTACTACGCCTTTACCGATTGGTCAGGCATAGGTGTCGCTCACTTCGTGGGACTAGCGAACTTCGAGCATCTGTTACACGACATTGATTTTCACCAGGCGCTGATCTATAACCTGCTATGGGTCGTCATGTTTCTGACCGTCCCTATCGCGATGGGACTTGTGGGAGCCTTTCTGCTCTCACAAATCAAGCGCTTCCAGATGTTCTTCCGAGCGGTGTACTTCATCCCATACGTCATCGCCAGTGTCGTGAATGCCGCTATCTGGCAGCAGCTTCTGGACCCACAACAGGGGCTGGCGTTTGTTCTTGATCGTTTTGGCATTCACCTGCTGGATAATGTTTACTTTTTTGGGGATAAGAAGCTCGCCCTGGCCTCGGTGGCCTTTGTCGATAACTGGCATTTCTGGGGCTTCCTTGTCGTGATCTATCTGTCAGCAATGCAGGCGATTGATCCCGAACTCTATAACTCGGCGAGGGTGGATGGCGCAAACCGCTGGCGTCAGTTCTACCATATCACGCTACCCGGCATTCGCCCAGTGCTAGGACTCTCCCTCTTGCTGGTAACAGTCTGGTCACTGCTCGTCTTTGAGTATCCCTTTATCATTACACAGGGTGGCCCGGCGGGAGCTACTCAGGTAATGACCATCCTCCTCTACAAAAACGCGTTCGCGCTTAATGAGGCTGGTTATGCAGCAGCGATGGGATTATGTGTGAGCATTTTAGCGGCAATTGTCGCGTCCATCTTCGTTTTCATACGGCGGAAGGGGGTAGAGATTTGAAATCGCACGCAAAAAAATGGCAGCAACGTGTGTGGGGCTATTCGGCAAGCACCATCTATTATCTGCTCGCGATTGTGCTCGCGGTATTCTCGCTGGGGCCAGTGCTCATCTTGCTCTTTAACTCCTTGAAATCTGATAGTGAGCTAGGGAGCAATCCCATCGGCCTTCCGCTCCAGCCGTTGCTAAGTAACTATGTCAATGCCTGGAATCAGGGAAATCTCGGCGTTACATTGCTCAATAGCATCATCATTACCACCGGGACCATCATCGGTATATGGATTATTGCTGGGCTGGCGGCGTATGCCCTGGCTCATATGGATCTGCCGGGAGGAAATGCCGTTCTTCTGTACCTGGTAATCTGCTTTGCCATCCCCTTTCAACTCTTTCTGGTTCCGCTCTACTTTCTCTGGAGTTCCCTCAATCTGACGGACAACTTACTGGGGTTAATTATTATCTACTGGGCAATCAATAGCCCCCTTGCGATTATGCTGTTGCGCTCCTTCCTTATCAGTATTCCGCGTGACTTTAGCGAGGCCGCGCGTATTGATGGAGCGAACGAATTGCAGGTCGCACTCCATGTTGTGATGCCACTCTCGCTGCCTGGCTTCCTCACTGTTGGCCTCGTGGCTGGCTTCGCTGCCTGGAACGAGTTCATTTACGCTATTACGTTCATTCAAAACAATTCGCTCCTACCCGTGTCGACAAGTTTCCTTTCGTTTCAGCAGTCCTTTCACCGCTACTGGGGACTCACCGACGCGGCTGGCGTCATTGTTATGCTCCCAGTTATCGTACTGTTCCTGTTCTTGCAGCGTCGTTTCATTGAAGGACTCGCTGCTGGTGGTTTGAAGTAAGGTGCTCTCGTTGTTCTAGAAAGGTCTACACATGTATCGCGGTCTCTACGTCGATAAGCCTCAAAGTGTTCGTATTCATGAAGAGCAGGAAGCTCCCCTACAACCACACGAGGTACGCATTCGTACCACATTTGCCTCCGTCAAGCATGGAACGGAATTCCACCTCTTTAGCGGAGAATCCCCGTTTCAGGACAGGCGCTTTGATACCCAACGACGACTCTTCGTCAAGAAAGAAGAGGGGGAGCAGCCAGATATCTTCACCCAGCACTTTGTGGGCAACATGGTTGTCGGGACGGTGATAGAGATTGGTCAGGATGTGAGCAAGGTGCGCTTAGGGGATACCATTTATTGCTATGGACCAGCCTGTGAGCTGGTCACAAAGATAGAGGAAGAAGTGGAGCTATTGCGCGCTCCCATGAGCGCATGGGACGCTATGTGCCTGGACCCAGCATTGTTCGCCTTCGCGGCAGTGCGCGATTCCGGAGCGCGTTTAGGCAATAACGTCGTTGTCTTTGGCTTGGGAGCTATTGGTCTCTTCATTGTCCAGATGCTTCAACGCAGTGGTTGCGCCCACATCGTCGCGGTTGATCCGATTGAGAAACGACGCGCGCTCGCCAGGGGATTTGGAGCCACCACCGTTGTCGATCCAACTCTTGAGGATATTGGCCTGATCACACGAGAACTGTTTGATGGGCAGGGAGCTGATATCGCCATCGAAGCCAGTGGTAATTACCACGCATTACATGGCGCGATGCGGGCGGTTCGCAACTGCGCCCGTGTTGTCACGTTAGGCTACTACAAGGGAAGAGATGCCGTGCTCGAACTCGGAGCGGAGTGGCACCACAATCGGCTTGAATTGATCAGCAGCATGCCTGTCTGGAACAACCCATCCAGAGAGTATCCTCATTGGGATAGGCAACGCATCACACGCACTCTCGTAGACATGTTTCTGAAGAAGCGCCTGACTTCTGAAGGCATCATTGATCCTATCGTCCCGTTCGCGGATGCCGCCACGGCCTTTCTCGACATTTATCACAATCCGGTCCATGCGATTAAACTAGGGATCAGTTTTTCGTCAGGAGGCGATGCACAATCCTTGACAGTGAAGGGAGAGTAGGACCCTGAATCACGTCTACCACTTCCTCAAGCAGCTCGCCCAGATCGACCGTGTCTTGCGCATACTCCAGCGTCACGGCCTGGATGCGCGAGAGGTCGAGTAACTCGTCGACCAGACGGTTATCAACATCTCCTCTATCAGCCAAACCATTCCGCTATACCTTGAGCTGGAGCGCGTCTGCCCAAAATTCCAGGAGAATCACCACTAGAGCCAGCCTTCCTGCTGCGGTGGGAAGGCGGGGGCCGAACCCCGCCTCCCGCCGCTGTAGCGCAGAGTGCTCTCAGATCATCAGTATGTGTAAAGCTCTATCACCACGAGCGAGCCCTACACGTATCCTAGGCCAACCTTGATATATCAACCTCGCGTACATGTTCAAGGAAGTTGTGAATGGGCCGGAAGCCCAGAGCACGCTCCGCACTCTCCGAGACATAGACACGATCAATACTCTCGGGCAACGCCCACTCTCGCCCAACAAACACGTCCAGCGCCTCCGGCACGACATCAGCCCGCAGAGCCGGTCAGAAGAGCGCCTCACGGTTGCTAATGTTAACAAACTCCCCTGTCCAAGGTCCCGGTCTCAGATCGATACCGTAGACCTGTGTTGCCGTGCCGTCAACTCCTGAGCGATAGCTCTACCAAGTAGCCCCGAGCTTCCGGTAAGTAAGACGCGCATAGCTTACGCCACCGTCCCCGACTGCCAGGAGCGCGCATACGCTTGCTGTTGCTCATTCAGGCTATCCAGCTCAATGCCCAGTGCTCGCAGTTTTAGCGCCGCAACGCGCTCGTCGATCTCGGCTGGCACATCGTACACATCAGGTGTCAGGTGCTCATACTCCTGCAGGAGATAGCGCGTGCAGAGCGCCTGATCGGCGAAGCTGAGGTCCATGATGGCCGCTGGGCTGGCTTCCGCTGCTACCTGACCCACGAGTCGCCCCTGGGCCAGCAAATAGAGCTTACGCCCGTCTGGCAAGCAATACTCCTCAAGGTGCTCACGAATCTGTGACCGCTCGCTGGCGATATCTGCAAGGGTTGCGATGTCAATCTCGACGTTGAAGTGTCCCGAGTTCGCCAGAATAGCCCCGTCCTTCATGCGCTGGAAGTGCTCGTTCCGAATGACTCCCGCCATGCCGGTCACCGTGACAAAGATGTCGCCCTGCTCCGCCGCCTGAAGCATGGGCAGCACCTGGAAGCCGTCCATCACTGCCTCAAGTGCCCGTGTCGCGTTGACCTCACACACTATAACGCGAGCGCCCATGCCACGCGCTCGCGCCGCCACGCCACGCCCACACCAGCCATAGCCTGCGACTACCAGCGTCGCGCCTGCCAGGAGCGTATTGGTCGCACGCAAGATGCCGTCAATCGTGTTCTGCCCGGTTCCGTAGCGATTATCGAAGAAGTGCTTCGTTGGCGCGTCATTCACAGCAACTACAGGGAAGCGCAGATACTTCTGCTCCGCCAGGGCGCGAGCGCGCACCACTCCTGTTGTCGTCTCCTCAATTGCGGCAACGGTTGACCCACACGAGGGCTTCTGGTGAAGCGCGACGATCAGGTCCGCCCCATCATCCATAACGAGGTGAGGATTGCAGGCCAATGCACGCTCGATATGACGACCGTAGGTCTCCAGGTCCTCACCATAGAAAGCATACACTGAAATCCCTTCTTCTACGAGCGCTGCACAAACATCGTCACGCGTGGAGAGCGGATTGGAGGCGCAGAGTGCCACTTCTGCCCCGCCGGCGCGCAAGGCCATCAGTAAAGCTGCCGTCTCCGTTGTGATGTGCAGAGCCGCCGCAATGCGCTTGCCTGCGAAAGAGCGCTCGGAGGCGAACTCGGCGCTGAGCTGACTCAGGACGGGCATGTGCTGTTGGGCCCAAGCGATACGCCGCTTTCCTTGAGCAGCCAGGGCGATGTCACGAATATCGTAATCCATAGGTCGAATCCTTTCAGATCTTTAGCGTTGAGCCGCGCCAGACGGCGCACTCTTGACGTTCCAAAGCAGACGCTGCTTGCGCTCTTCCCACGCCAGCCAGGCAATTCCCCGCTCGCGCGACACAATGTCAGAGCGCGCGTTATTGTTTGTCAGACGCTGGTACTCGAAGTAGCCTCGTAGCGTGAGTGTAAGTGCCGGATTGGAGGTAATGATGGCCTGTGAACTCAGCGTACCTACCAGAGCCAGGCGCTGGTCACACAGAACCAGCACGCTATCGGGCGCGCTCATGGTAGTGGTCGAGGACTGGTAGACATGACAGCCGCGCTCCTGAGCCTGCCACAGATCTTCTTGCATCTCTGCGAGATGCGTCGCCGGCATGACCAGGTCTACGTCCTCTCGCGCCTCGCTAAGTAGACGGTGCACACGCTCAAGCGTAGCGCGCTGGCCACGGACCACCCAGAACTCATCGCTGGGTTGCCTGGAGTGCAGCAGCGTCAGGGAAGCCGCGAGCGTATCGAGGGTATATTCCATCGTCGCGCGCACTTGCCCCAGAAAGTACTCTGGTTCCTGTGCACGGTAGCGCGGCGGCTCTCCAGGTTGCACCAGCACCAACCCCTTCTCCACCAGCCGCTCGAGGATCTCGTAGATACGCGAAAGTGGCACATGCGACTGCTTGCCAAGCTCGTACCCCGTCATTGAGTCGTACTGGACAAGCGTCGCATACGCCTCCGACTCATACTTTGTCAGACCTATCTGCTGTAGCAGTTGCAACGTATCCATAACATCCTCCAAATTTATTAACCACTCTAGTAGTTAATAGTATACACACAAAAGAAGAGGACTGCAAGGGAGGAAGGAAAAAGACAGCAACCGATAGGAGCCGCTCATACAGAGAGGTGCAGACAGCTGTATACAGGAAATGGCACGCAATAAGGACGCCAGGCGCATCGCAGAGCGTCGTGCTGAGTTCGAGGCAGAGCAGAAGCGGCTCGTGACGGCTTTTACCAAGGGCTACCTGGATGAAAAGGACCTGGATACTCAGCTGAAGCGTCTTCGCCGGCCGATTCAATGCTCTCGCTTTTTTCTCGCAAGGATCAGAAATACCTCGGCCTATAAAAACAGGAGAAAGCTGAAGAATGCTCTCAAGTCGATCCACTGCTGAGTTGAATCTCGTTGCGCAAACCATGAGTATCTGGTTCCTGTGCGTTTTTTTTAGCATTGGAGAGCCCCAACAAGTAACCTGTTCTACTATTGACAACAGACAGACTTGTCTGTATACTACTGGCAATAGACAGATTGGTCTGTCTATTGCCAGTAGTAGTAATAAACAGACCAGCCTGTTTTTTAGCAGAAAGGAAGGGGTCTCATGATTATTCATGAGTTAACACCATACGAGCGTATTATCGATACCGTGTCAAGATTATTCTATCAGGAAGGTATTCACGCAACAGGAATAGATCGCATCGTGAAAGAGTCCCGTGTTGCCAAGATGAGCCTCTATAAGTATTTTCCCTCAAAGGACCATCTGGTTATAGCCTACTTACAAAAGCGGGATGTTCGCTGGCGAGCCTGGTTAGAAGAGGCAGTGAATCGCATTGGCGCTACGCCTGAAGACCGCATTCTTGCCATCTTTGATGCTCTCGACGAGTGGTTTCACTCTTCCGATTTTCATGGCTGTGGTTTCATCAATGCTGCCGCCGAATTTAACGATGAGCAACGTTCTGTGCATGATATCGTGAATGAACATAAACAACTGGTCCATGACTACGTGAAGCAGTTAGCTCAGGCGGCGAACTTGACTGACATTGACCGCGTTGCTTCACAGATTTGCCTGCTGATGGATGGCGCCATTGCCACAGCGTTAACGCAGAAGAACATGAATGCCGCGCAAACTGCACGCCAGCTTGCAAGCATGCTCCTTATACAATATCGCTAGTAAATACCACAACAAAGTACTGATAGGCCCAGCGCGAGGGTTCGTTACTATAAAGAGCCCGCGTAGCAGATATGAGATATGAATAGATGGCATTTCGGGCGAGAGATCAGGTCGATCTTCGCTGCTCTGCCTTCTACGCCTCCTTCGGACCAACGTTCAAGCTGTCAACTATACCCGTATGCTTTCCTTCTGTACTCAATGAAAGCCGTTTGAATGATCTTTTTCTCTTGTTTAGAGCGCATCCACATATATTGCCCGTCAAGCGGACACTTCGTAGCAGCGAACACCCGCACTGGGTCTACGGAGAGGGAAGGGTGAAGAGAGAGAGAACGCGTTCTTCTAGATGTCTTGGAGTTAGAGTAGGGACGCATCTTCGCCACCAGGGATGGGGACACGTGAAAGGGAGATGTACCGCGCTATGTTGAATACCAAGCAGACCAGGCGTCTCACTCCTACGTCTTGTGAGACGCTCCTCACGCTTCTTGAGACGCTTCCCGGTGCCTTATTTCTCATCGATGACGCCGCGACGGTTGTGTATGCCAATGCGAGTACTCAGGCCATGACGGAAGCACCACCAGAGGCACTTGTCGGAAACAGCTTCTGGAGAGGTGCTCACCAGCTGGTGAGCACCTCGCTCTACCAGGCCGTGCTCACGGCCAGACAGACTCAAGAACCCACCGAAGTGGAGTATGTTTCTCCCGTGACCCGGACCTGGCTGCACGTGCAGCTCGCCCCGACCGTTGGGGGGCTGGCGTTGCATTTTCACGAGAAAAGAGCACCTTTGCCTCGCCGGGAGACGTTTTCCCCAGACGGATATCCCGCCACTGATATCCTGGAGGACATGTATGTCGGGGTCGGATTTCTCACGCCCGAGGGGATCTTGTTGGAAATCAATGAGGCCCCTCTAGAAGATGCGCAGATCCGACGCGAGGAGGTAATCGGCAAACCGTTTGCTGACACCCCCTGGTGGTCCTTTTATCCCGCCAGTCAACACCAATTACGCGAAGCCATCGCACGCGCCAGCAGGGGAGAAACCGTGCGGTTCGAGACCCTGGTTCACCCTAGAAAAGGCATGGACCTTCACCTTGAGGCGAAGATCACACCCCACAGGGACGGGGACCACCACGTCGCGTACCTCGTCTATGTCGGGAGCGATATCACCGCGCGCAAGCGAGCCGAAGGAGAAATTCAAGCCCTGGTTGATGCTCTTCCCCAGCTGGTCTGGATCGCAAGACCTGATGGATCTGTCACCTACAACAATCAACGCTTGATTGACTATTTGGCAATGACCCTCGAACAGGTCAAAGGGAATGGCTGGCTGGCGGGTGTGCATCCTGATGACCAGCAACGGGTACAGGCGGCGTGGCAGATCTCTATCCAGGCAGGCGAGCCCTATGAAGTGGAACACCGTTTGCAAGACGGCACCAGCGGATCGTATCGCTGGTTTCTTGCCCGAGGCGTGCCACAGAGAAATGCACAGGGTGCGATCCTGCACTGGGTTGGCACCTACACCGATATCGACGAGCAGAAACGAGCAGAGCAGCAGCTCAAAGAAAGCGAGCAGAACTGGCGCGTGCTGGCCGAAACAGTACCACAACTCGTGTGGACCACTCGCCCAGATGGCCGTCTTGACTACTGTAATCAGCGCTATTGTGCGTATACACAGGCCGCTTTTGAGCAACTGTGCGGCTATGGATGGCGGCAATTCTTGGATCCTAAGGATGCTGTACGGGTTATGCTTCTACGGCAGCATACCCTCCAAACAGGTAAACCCTTTGAGAGCGAACACCGTCTGAAGGATGGTCACACAGGTGCGTATCGCTGGTTCTTAGCCCGTGCCATGCCGGTGCGTGATGAAGCAGGCCAGATCGTCAAGTGGTTTGGCACCGCCACCGACATCGACGAGCAGAAACAAACGGAACAAAGGCTGAAAGAGAGTGAAGAACGATTTCGGGCGTTGGCCGAAACAGTGCCACAGCTCGTATGGGTGGCACGATCCGACGGCCAACACGAGTATACAAACCAGCACTGGTGTGACTACACGGGGTTGACGCTTGAGCAGATACAAAGCGACCAATGGGATCAGCTCCCGTTCATTCATCCTGATGATCGTGAAGACATCCAAGCTCGCTGGCAGCATGCCCAGGACACGGGAGCCATGTATGAGCACGAAGGGCGTCTCAGAAATGGCCAGACGGGTGCGTACCACTGGTTCTTAACTCGCGGGAGGCCAGTGCGCGATGCAGCAGGCCAGATCGTCAAGTGGTTTGGCACCAGTACCGACATTGAGGAGCAGAAGCGCATCGAAGAAGCCTTGCGTCAGAGCCAGGAGCGGGTGAGCGTCCTGATGAACTCCAGTATTATTGGGATCAATATTGCCGAGGGTGAACAGATTGTGGATGCCAATGACGCCTTTCTGCGGATGACCGGCTATACCTGTGAAGACTTGCGTGAAGGGCGCATCAACTGGTGGCACATGACCCCTCCAGACTATCGGGCTCGCACCAGGCAAGCACAACAGGAACTTGCCACCCAACAGTATCTGACGCCCTACGAGAAAGAGTACGTGTGTAAGGATGGTAGTTGCCTTCCTGTGGTCGTGGGTGGCGTCGCCTTCCAGCATGGCTCGCGCCAATGCATCAACTTTGTGCTGGATAATTCGGCGCCCAAGGAACTCGAACAACGCAAGGATGCCTTTATCAGCATGGCCAGCCACGAACTGAGGAACCCGCTCACGGCCTTGAAACTGCACACCACCTTGCTGCGCCGGCAACTGGCAAAGCAAGGCCTCCAGGCTTCTGCTCCGGCTCTTTCCAGCATGGAAACCCAGATCAACAAAGTCACCCGGCTCGTGGAAGAGTTGCTGGATGTCTCCAAGATTCAGGCGGGCAGGCTGGAGTATCGGCAGGAGGCGGTGGATCTCGACGCGTTGCTGCGGGAGATCGCCGAGATCATGCAGCAAACGCATCCCAGCCATCGCATCCTGGTGCGTGGCGTCGTGCAGGCCAGCCTGATGGCGGATCGAGACCGGCTCGGACAAGTCTTCACCAACCTGCTTAGCAATGCCATCAAGTATTCTCCCGGTGCAGAGACCGTCGAGATAGACCTCGAGGCCTCCCCAGAGACCATCACGATCCGTGTGCACGATCATGGCCTGGGTATCCCGCGAGAGCAGCGCGACAAAATCTTTGAGCGCTTCTATCGGGCCACTGGTCCCAAACAGAAAGCGATCCCGGGGCTGGGAATGGGGCTCTACATTGTGGCGGAGATCGTCAAGCATCATGGGGGAACCATCACCGTGGAGAGCGAAGTCGGGAAAGGATCGACCTTTATGGTCACCCTTCCCAAAAGAACTTCTATATTGATGATAGACAGGATTTGAGGGATATGATAGGCTTTGATGCTAGTTATGGTGTCTTTGAAGAGACTACAGGGTTACTCATTACATCTCATTGGCAACAACAACAAGAAAAAATTAAAAAGTAGAGATGAAGAAACCCTAAGCAGAAGCTATCTATAAATTTTGAAATTCTGTGGATTTCAAAATTTACACACCTGGAGACTTTCCGAATGAGCAGGAAACGCCGAAAAATGAATAATAAGATGCGCTTCTAGCACGTAAATGCTAAAATGTCTGGATCCCTGCAGCCGATGATACTCGCCGTCCGACCATGGTATGGGTTCACGGAGGAGCCTTCGCCAACGGCACAGGAGCAGCCTGGCCTTTCGACGGAACCTCGTTCATTCGTGACAATATCGTTCTGGTCACGATCAATTACCGGCTTGGCCCTTTCTGCTATCATAACTTGGATGGGTCTGTGAGGCTGTAAATCTCAACATTCTGCTGGCAAAATCTGTATAACTCCCATTTCTCCAGTCGATCCCTCTTGACAGCATAAAATCAATGATGTGTCATTGATTGAGGTAGACACAAAGAGGAGAGAGAGCATGCGTATTCACGCGATTCAAACGGGGACTGTTGCTATAAAAGCAAAGCAGGTGCATGGTCAAGGAAGCGACTCTATGCGACTCATTAACACGATGCTCGACAGGACATGGACTGAGCCCTTACCCATCTATGCATGGGTGATCGAACATCCTGAGGGACTTATCGTTGTTGACACTGGTGAGACTGCCCGTACGGCTGAACCAGGCTATTTTCCCTGGTGGCATCCCTATTACAGAAGCGTGCGTGAATGGGTTCGTCCTGAAGAGGAAATCGGGCCGCGACTTCGTGCTATGGGGATCTCACCAGATGATGTGCGTTGGGTCTTGCTGACACACTTCCATACAGATCACGCAGGTGGGCTGCATCATTTCCCAAAATCTGAGATTTTGGTTTCACGCGCTGAGTATCAGGCTGCTAGCGGTTTCCGAGGGCAAATAAAAGGGTATCTTCCCCAGCACTGGCCAGCCTGGTTTGCCCCAACGTTGATTGATTTTGCCCCTCAGCGGTTTGGACCATTTTCCAATAGCTATACGCTTACCAAAGCAGGCGATGTCCATCTCATAGCGACACCAGGTCATACGGTTGGACATTACTCGGTCGTGGTGCAGGAAGATGAACGCGCCCTCTTTTTTGCGGGTGATACATCATATAATGAGCAATTAATGCTCAAACAATCGGTTGATGGCGTGACTTCAAATATCGCGGTCTATCGAGAAACCGCGCGTCAGATTCTTACATATATGCAATCTACACCAACGATCTACCTTCCCAGTCATGATCCTGACTCTCTACAGCGTTTGGCCACACGTCGAGCTGCTCTTCCTGTGAACGCTGAATGAGCATAGAAGCCAGCAACCGAAGAAAAATCAATGGAGAGAGGAGAAGAGAAACACATGCAACCTGCTGAGGAATTACGTTATCTCATACTTGCAGCGCAACGGGAGGGGGAGCGGATATTAACAGAGGTGCTACGCCCCCTTGATCTTACTCCATCGCAGGCTGAGGTACTACATGTGCTTCAGGTGCACATTGGACTCGCTTGGAGATGATACCAGGCTCACAAACGAGATCGAACTCCATGCTCCGGGAGCGCTCAACGCACTTGCTCCCTTGAGCACCTTGGGCATAAAGAGTGCGGTTGCGCAGAACTTAACCGTACTGAAAGAACTGCTTGAAAGGATGGGGCAATAGGGGTCTGTAGCAATGGTCACAACGATTGAGCTGATAGAGATATGTCCTGCGCCATGAGTCGTTGCTCTTTTTCTGCATAACAGCCTCTAGCATGAGAAGAGGTACTTCTAACGCGAATCGCGTAACTTTTGCCCATTTCATAATAATACAGTAGAGGTATCTAAAAAGGCTCCAGGATGAGATGGAGAGGTTTGTTGGAGAAAACTGCTGCTCAAGCCGAGAAAAAGAGTGTTTCCAGAGACTGAGCACTCAAAAATGTCACAAAAAGGCTGCCAGTGCGATTATGTAATAGGCGGATGGTAGTGAGCGCTCATTTGTAGTGCCGCTGCATCTCATAAACCCATGGGGCGACTACTCCCTACCTACCGCAGGATAGAGCCGCTCCCCAGGATAACTGTGGCTCTATGGGAATTCTTCAAGAGAAAAGGATGGAACCAATGCACTTCGTGTCACTCCCTCGTAAGGATCATATACCGTTCCTGATTGTCACGACACTCATGCTCATCGCAGGTCTGAGTTTTGCAGCCCTGCGCCCGATACATGCACTGGCGGCTTCTCCCGTTGCGCAGCAGATCAGCAGCGATCCTTTCACCAATCCCACCTCGCAGCATCAAACGCAGGTTGAGCCAAGTACGTTCTCTTACGGCTCAACCGTTGTCGCCGCGTTCCAGAGTGGACGCTTTGCCACCTACGGCGGGGCTTCGGGGATTAGCTGGGCGACTTCCTTTGATGCTGGCTTGACCTGGAAAAGAGGCACATTATCTGGCCTGACGGTCGCTGCTGGCGGTTCCTATGCTCGAGCCAGTAATCCAGTCGTGATCTATGATCAGGCCCATCATATCTGGCTGCTCTCTGTCCTGGCCGCGAAAACCCAATTCCAGGGCTCTTCAGGGAGTACCGCTGTGGTAGTCAGTCGCTCTTCCGATGGGCTCACCTGGAGCAATCCGGTGCTCGTCGCCGCGACTGGCCCAAGTGATTACTTCGATAAGGACTGGATTGTCTGCGACAATCATCCAACAAGCGCGTATTATGGTCGCTGTTATGAGGAATGGGATAATGGGAATGCGCATGGCCAGATTCTCATGAGTTCCTCCAATGATGGAGGTCTCACCTGGTCGCAGTCAGTGAGCCCAGCGAGCCAATCCTTCTCCGCTCTGGGCGGGCAGCCAGTTGTGCAACCCAATGGCAATGTCATTGTCCCTATCTATGGCTATGATCTGACAACGGGAGCCGATGGCATCTATTCCTATCGATCAACCGATGGCGGTGCGACCTGGACTGATCTGGTCAAGGTCTCCCCTTCCACCTACTCCGGCACGGCAGCTCCATTCTATCGAGGAGGATCCCTGCCCTCCGCAAAAATCGATGCATCAGGAAAGGTCTACCTTGTCTGGGCGGGCTGCTACTTTGAGGCGAACTGTCTTGCCAATGAAACCGGCGATTCCACTGACGATATTGTTCTCACAACCTCGACTGACGGCATCACCTGGACGCCCTTGCAACGCATCCCCCTCGATGCGATCGGCAGCGATGTCGAACATATCACGGCGGCCCTGGCTGTCGATAGCAATACAGCAGGCAGCAAAGCGCACCTGGCTGTAACCTACTATTATTGGGCCAATGCAGGGAGTTGCGCTGCCGCGACCTGCCAGATCTATGTGGGCTTGGCAACGTCCACCAATGGTGGTGCGACCTGGAGCCAACACCAGACCCTGGCAGGCCCAACGACCGCAACCTGGTGGGCAAGCACGGAATATGGCTATATGACTGGGGACTACATCTCCACCTCGATTGCCAACAATCGCGCAGTGTCGGCCTTTCCAGTCGCCACTGCACCTACTGGCACGACACTTCATCAATCCATGTACAGTGGTAGCGTGTTTGTAACGGGGGATCAATTGCTTGTGAGACACTCACTGTGACACCCAAAGTTGCTCCTGCTGGGGGAACATCAGGGAAGAATTATCATATGGGGAGTTAATTCCACAGAAATCTCTTCAATATCAACCCAGGCAACATGTCCGCCTCGCCCCACATACAGAGGGCGAGGCGGACATGTTGCCTGATCGCGCCTCTTCCTCGAAGCGTGCAAGATGGTACCGGTTTTGAACAGACCATTGATAATCCAGTAGGTATTCCTTTATCACAACGACGCCCAGGACCAGACGCGCCGCGGTGGAAAATTCCCGTTTTGGAATGGCCGAATGTGGTACGCCGCGTTCTCGAAAACCAGGAGCCTCTGCGGAAGGTGGCGGAGGATTATGGTGTTTCGCATGAGACAGTTCGACGCGTGATCAATGCTGTTCAGAAGAGAACACGCTAATCTATCCTGCACCAAGAACTCGAAAGCCAGATTGAGTTCCAATCCCTCTCGGGAGCAGCGTCGGCTCGACGAATACTTGCTGCCCACACAAAAATAAAACCATCTAAGTTTCAATCCCTCTCTCGAGGGTCGCAAGTAATTCATAGCTTGACTTCTTCTTCTCGTTCTCCACGAATATCCTCGTTCCTTGACACAAAAGAAACTCCTTTTGCAGAGTATCAGTAACCAAACATTCCCAAAGATCCCAACTGGGAAGTTGGTGGTCTCATGCGCGTGCTGCTCGATCGTAGCAGTCCGCTCTACAAAGCTGTGTACACCCAGCGGACCTCGTGTGAACGCATCAACAGCCAGGCAAAAGAACTGGGGATTGAACGACCCAAACTCCGCAATTGTCATTCTGTAGCCAATCTCAATACGTTGATGTATCTCATTATCAATGTACGTGCGCTCAATCGAGCCAAGTCCATCAATAAAGGACTTCTACACATGAATGCGTTGCGACCCTCTCTCCAGGGAAGGCAAGATCCAGTCAAGAAGCTCTAGAGCAACCTGTACACGCTGCCCAGTCTCTCCACAAAAGAAGTGTTTGAGCCGCTCTTCGACATCAGGAGGTCCTTGTGACAAATCCTTGATGTGTGCCCAGATTGATCCGTTAGGTGGAAGTGGCCTGTTATTCGCAGCCCATAGCCCCTCGATAATCTGCCAGGAAACCGTCCCAGCAGCGAAAGCTGCTTTCAACACATGGCCTCCTCTCTCGGCTACACGTATTTTGAAACGAGCAGACTCTAGCCAGGAAGCGATTTTCTCCCGCTCTGGTTCAGAGATCTGGTAGGTCTCAAAGCGTTTTTGCGCCTGTTCTTTCAGGTGTGTGAGGGCCGCCTGCGGATCAAAGAGGATCTGCCCGTCCAAATAGGCATAGACTTCCATCGGGTTCGTTTCGAGCATGGACTGAGCTAATGCCACATCAGCATATCCCCGTTCAACCAGAACCCCCTGGCATAACTCTCTATGGAATTCACGCCCCGTTCCTGGAGTAAGAATAAAGCGTAGGTCGAGATCGGCTCCCGGCAAGGCATCGCCTCTCGCGACAGAGCCAGTCAGCAGGATACCGATAATCTCTTCCTGCTTGGATACCTCCTCAACCATCTCTTGTAGTAGGGATTGATACAACAAATCAACACCTCTCTTCATAGATATATCTCATTATTGAGGTACATACTCTCAGTCAAGCCAAATCCATCAATGGAAGAATTCTACTTATGAATTACTTGCGACCCTCTCTGTCGAGAGCAGCGCTCTTTCGCCGCTTCCCTCACAGTGTAGCATGACAAGCCACCAACATCGAGCCTTTGCGAGAGGCTCTTTTTCTTACATGTTTTGATCTAACCAGCCCTTATAGCACCAGCTATAGGGGCTTTCCTTGTGAGGTGAAACGATGAGCCTCTCTATCCTGGATGAATACCTTGCTGGCCAGCGCCAACCAACACGGGTTGTGGCCTCAGTATTATGTCTCCCGACCTGTGCTGGAAAAGCTTATCATGGAGTTACGCATGCAGACTAGGTGATATCTGGTCAGGATTGTCGCACTGAGACGAACATCGGTGGGGATGAGATTGCAATTCCTTTTTCGCCACGAGTACAATACCCTTGTCATCGCGGTTGCTCTTCCCTCAAAGAACGCTACAACATGCTTTCAGCAAAGAAGGACATCATGGGTAAAAGCCGGCAACGTGTCATACAGGGGAAACAGAGACCAAAGGTACGTCCTGCAAGGAAGCACGTTCCTCGATCTCACCTGCTTTCGCCACGTGAGTGGCCAAACGAGATGGTGCTGCTCCAGCAACTGGAGGAGATCTTTGCGTCCTTACCACAGAGTATCATTGCTTGTGATCGGGAGGGGAAGATTCTCCGGCTCAATGCTGCGGCATTAAAGCTCTTTGAAGTGCCTTCTGAACTCCAGTGTCAAGGAAGAGATTACCACAAGTTCCTGACGCCTTATATAGGCTGTACCGAGCAGCAACACCCAATCTTCCCCGAATCATGTTTGGGAGATCCTTGTAGAAAGGAAGAAGCGCCTCCCTATCCAGCAGACACCGTCATGCTGCTCCAGGTTCCTTCCGGGCGGTGCATCGTAGTGAAACAGTCTTGCTCACCGATGCGGAATGCACAGAAGCAAATTTGGGGAATGGTTCGTGTTTTCCATGAATTCTCGCCACGGGAACAACAGGCTATGCATCTCCTGCGCGTCCACGAGGCAATCCAGACCCTGACTGAGGCCATTGCGCATCTCCCTGGACACTTTCCCGAGCCGATTGCAAACGCATTACCGGCAGAGTCCCCTCTTCTCTCACCTCCTGTGGTCTTCATTGCTCAGCAACTGGTCGATGTGATCCGTGACATTCTGGGTTGTCCTCGCGTGAGCCTGAAAGCGATAGGGCTTAGCGGGTATTCGTATTTTGTTGCAGGCAGTGGTTTTAGCGCGGAACAAGAGCAGCCCGAACGGGCAATCAGCGGGCGCCTTCCACTTGTGGAGATTCTCGACGCCTCTCTGGTTGCCCGCCTTGCTACAAAACAAGAGGTAATCGTTCAGGGAAATCGTGTGCATATTCCACCAGACTACGGCAACCTCGCCTCCGAGAGGATTCTCCTCATCCCTCTGTTTCTAGAAAAACACCTGGCAGGGCTACTCTGCATTCTCAAGGAAGGACTGGAGAGCACCTATACCTCCGAAGAAATGGAATTAGTAAAAGCGCTCGCCGCGCAGGCTGTTCTGGTCATGCAATGCCTCCTCGCTGCGCAGAAGCAAACAGAGTCGCATGCCAGAGAGCAAACGTTGCGCGACGTCCATCATCTCAGCCAGGAATTCTTAGTTCTGGCCAGTCATGAACTGCGCACCCCTCTTACGAGCATCCTGGGCAATCTGCAGTTGGCCCAGCGTCGCTTAGCCTCGCTCCAACGCCAGATTGCCGAGCAAGCAGAACCCATACAGAAGCATCTCACACAAGCCCAGCAGCCTTTAGCTTCTGCCTCACAGAGCGCCCAACTTCAGCAGCGCATGATTAATGCGATTATCGACGATGCTCGGCTTCAGGCCAACCAGTTCCAGTTGCACCTGGAACGATGTGACTTGCTTGCGCTGCTAAACGCAGTTGTGGTCAGCCAGCACCAGATGGCACCTGGACACACGATTCTGCTAAATATGCCTGCAACACCTCACCAGGTATTCGTTCTTGGTGATGCTGAGCGTATTGGCAGCGTGTTGACCACCTACCTGGAGAATGCCCTGGCCTATTCGCCTGCACAACAGCCGGTGACGGTGAATGTGCTGGCCAAAGAGAAGAGTGTGCAGGTCTCGGTGCACAATGAGGGGCCAGGGATTCCCCTCGAAGAGCAAAAACATCTCTGGGAACGCTTCTATCGAGCCAAAGGAAGCGCAGTCCAGCACGAACTGGATCTGAGTTTAGGACTTCGTCTCTATCTGTGCCGGGCCTTTATTGAACGGCATAGCGGGCAGGTTGGTGTACAAAGCGAGCCTGGTCACGGGGCAACCTTTTGGTTTACCTTGCCGATTCTCCCTCCTGATATCCCGCAGCAACAAAGGGAAGGGAGAACGAGTTGTACAGGGACTCCCTAACGGAGACCTTCCCTATGGATACCGCTCTACAGGTCCTAAATCAGCTCCAGAGTTTGATCCTGAAGAATATCCTGGCTTACGAATGATCGGCGAATTATGCATGCAGGGCAAGACGGCAGAAGCGATTATGAATGCCGTGAATGAAGCGGGCTACCGTACCAATAGCAAATCTACTGGTGGGATATGGTGTGCGAGCAAGTGATCCAAGTAGCGCGACAAGCAGACTTTGACTCGGAGGCAATGGAGCGAGAAAAGGGGCGCCTACGCCTCAAACGCGAGCATATTCTCAAACAGCATCGAGAGGGCTATATTGAAGATGAAGAGATGGAGGAAGAAATGGCCTCTGTCGAGTTAGCTTTAAGAGCCTTAGAGTTCCACACTGAAGCTCGCCTACGTTCGCTTTTTCATATCCTGCTCATATATTATTCAATCAGGGATGAGCTTTCTATTTAGTCCCTCTTTTGTCAGAGAGGGCGAGACAACCAGTGAGGTGTGGAGAGCACCACCCTCTGCAAGCCAAGGACTCTTCAACGTCCCTACCCAAAACCACAGTGCTCTGTTTTGAGCATCTACCATCTTTGACAGAAGAGGGATTAGTGCGCGATTCCTGGTAGATGGTGAGACTAGCCGCCAAGTCCCTACCATCTACCAGGGCGAAATGTCCTGAGCGCGAGGCATCACGCCTGAGAGCTGTAAACGAGCATCTTTAAAAGGAGGTGATGGAGGATGACTTTATGACAAGGAAAGGCTCATCAAGGATTTTGGCCGGGACAAAATTGCGCGTATTAGGCCGATGGTAGAGCACAATGGAATCCGCTCCATTCTCGTCCTTTTCCACCTTGACGTGATCCTCGTCATATTGGATGGTATTCCCGGTGAGTGAGATGATAACCTTGTGGCAGATGGGGCAGGTGTATTCGGCACGGAACAGGCCTGTAAGCGTGGCTTTTTCCTGCGGGTTCTGCGTGTCACTGCTTGTCATGCCTTACTCTCTTTCTGCTATAAAGCACAGTATCAGTGGTTGATTGTACCTTTTAAATTGATGTACGTCAATGAAAGATAAAAACATCTATTGGTTCTGATCGCTGCGTAAAGTTGCCAGCGATTATGGTGTTTCAGACAAAACAATCAGACACACTATCAATGCAATTCGCAAGCAGCAGAGAATATGATAGGCTCTCTCGATGGAAGGTATGGCCGCACCCAAACCACGCCGCAGGCAGATATCTACAGCTTGGGCGCGCTACTTTTCTGCAAAATATGCATTTCATGGGGAAACTGTACGCCGAAAAGCTCTGGTAAGAGCCACCGCTGGCCTGGCTCTCCACGTGGGAATGAAACCAGGCCAGGGCGACTGTTATGGCCGTTGACGAGGGAAATCTGCATTGAAACAATGCTATGCGGCTTCAATCTCACCACTTTCAATCTGGCTCTGGATCAGTTGGGCATAGTAGCCTCCACGACGCAGGAGCCTTTCATGAGATCCCTGCTCCACGATACGCCCTTGATCCAGCACCAGGATCAGATCCGCGTTGCGGATGGTGCTCAAGCGATGCGCAATGACGACCTGCGTACAGGAGAAGCGAGAGAGATTCTGTTCTACCGCGCGCTCGGTCGTGACATCGAGCGCGCTCGTTGCCTCATCTAATAAAAGGACGGCTGGTTGGTGAGCCAGGGCACGGGCCAGGGCCAATCGCTGGCGCTGCCCACCGGAAAAGGAACTTCCGCCCTCAGACATGACCGTCTCATACCCCATGGGCATCTTCTCGATGTCCTCATGGATGGCTGCCAATTGCGCCGCTCTCATCACCTGTGCCATGTTCATCTCTGGATGATTGAGCGCGATGTTGTCGCGTACGGAGCCGCTAAAGATGAAAGATTCTTGCAGAACCACTCCAAACTGACTGCGAACCTCGCGATAGTTCAACTCTTGCAGCGGTATTCCATCAAACGCGATCGTCCCTTGCGTTGGCGTGAGCAGCCCAATCAACAACTTCCCCAATGTGCTTTTGCCTGAGCCTGTTCTCCCAACCAACGCAACCCGCTGCCCAGGAGCAATATTCACCGTAATATCGTTCAAAATCAGCGGCGTGTGTGGTGCATACTGGAAACGCACATTGTTCACCTCAATACGACCAGTCAGTGTTGGCGGGGTGCGCACCTGCAGTGGATCTTGCTCAGGTTCGGCCTCAAGCACATCGGCGATGCGCTCGAAGTGGGCGCCAGCAATCTGCAATTTCTGTCCACTCGACGCCAGCGAACTGAGTGGCATGAGGAAGAGGGTAGCCAGCGTAGTGAGCGCGAACATCGTGCCAAGAGGCATCGCGCCATTGATGACTTGCAGCGTTCCTATCCAGAGCAAGAGCGTGGGGGACAGATTGTAAAGTAATTCGAAGATGACGCCAATCAACGAGACCAGATAATTGCGGCGGATGGAGATATTCATCTGCTCAAAGTACAAATTCGTCCAGCGGTCGAATGCGCGCTCTTCAGCGCCAGCAGCCTTGAGGGTGGCGATGCCAGCCAGGGTTTCATTCAAGTAGCCCTGAGCTTTCCCCTGGGCCATGAGCTCGCGTTGCATAAGCCTGCGCACAGATGGGGCAGTGAGCAGCAACAAGCCAATCTGAAACGCGCCAATGAGTACGGTCACACCCGCAATCAATTTGGATAACCAGATCAAGGCTATCAGAGAAAGAAGCACACTGCTGCTATCGAGCACCGTCGAGACCAATTGACTGGAGAGAAGATCGCGGATCGCAGCGTTACTGCTCATACGGGAAAGCAAGTCACCACTTAAACGAAGCTGGAAAAAGCGGTATGGTAAACTGAGCAAATGGGTAAAGAAGTGCTGCGTCATGTGCACATCAATGCGTGTTTGCAGATAAATAATCAATGTGGCACGCAAAAGCTTCGTGACCCCTTGCGCGAAAATCAACAGGAGCATTCCAACGCCAAGCAGCATGAGAAGATCTCGATTCGCGGATGGAATGATCGTATCGACCGCCACTGCTGTCAGAATGGGGGCGCAAAGGCCAAGCAACTGCAACAGCAGCGACGCACCGATGATTTGGATGAGAATGCCGCGGAGAGACAACATGGAACGTGCATACGTCCCCAAAGAGAAAGAACGCTGGGAAGATTGCCGCGTAAACTGAGGTCCTGGCTCGACCATAAGGACGACGCCAGTGAAGCCTTCTTCAAACTCGGCGTGAGTGATGCGTCGACGCCCAATGGCCGGATCAACAAGGTCAACATACCTCTTCGACCAGCGTTCAACAACCACAAAATGATTAAACTCCCAGTGAATGATAGCTGGAAGCGAGACAAAACGGAAATCCTCGACCTTTAAAGAGACCGCACGCACCTTGCATCCATACTGGCGCGCGGATTTCGCAATGGCACGCGCGGACAAGCCATCCCGACCGACACCACAACGCTCCTGCACATCAGAAACACGAGTGGCGCACCCATAGTAGGTAAGAATCATCGCCAGGCAAGCCGCTCCACATTCAACCGCAGTCATCTGTCTCATTGCAGGAACGCGACGGAGGTGCTTCAGACGGAGAGGACGAGCAGGTTCCTGGGTGCGAGCCTTCTCCGTTGCCTGTGGCGGTTGCTGGCGCTCCTGCGAGGAGCGCACAGAGGTAACGGGTCGACCTTGAGAGGAACTAGCGACGTCGACACACTGTCTATTCCTCGACGGCACGGCCTCTTTCTGTCGGCTGGGTAGCGACAGTATGGCCGGATGCGTCGTACTGTGCTTAGCAGTCTGCGGGCTGGGTGAAACTGATCTAGAGACGCCTGTACTTCTGTGATGACTAGGTAAGGCAAGCAAGCGCGGCCCCGAAGGTGTCTGCATTTCATTCGTTGAGAAGAAGCGCGAGGGATCAATCACCATGGTTTTAATAGATGCCACAGGTCGTGCGGACTCTGCCACGAGTTCTTTGAGTGCCCTCATGGGATGGGTGGGAGTTTCAGCGCTCGTGGGTGTCGGAGAAACTGGCTCACACGGCAAACACCCACTCTCCCCCTGTTCATGGCTGGGTAGTGATAATCGAGGCTGCACAGCTTTCAGCCTCTTGCTTGCCTGATGGGCGTCATAAATGGCCCGAGCGGTCTCATATCCCTTTGGTGTGTGTTCTTCCATAAGCACAGCATCCCCCTATGAGTATAGTATCCTCCCGGTAGTGAAAAAAGGCGCATAGGAAATGGCCTACTCACCCTTGAAGTGGTCGTACAGAGAGAAACAGTTGGTATTGGGTTATCCAACTACGAAACGAGTTGGTTGAGGCCAGGCAACAGGGAAAGCACACTCTGTGATCCCACCTGGACACGAGCTGAAAAGGTGCTCCCTGCGTAGAGATTGGCTGAGAGAGGAGCATCAAGACGTATAGCCGCCGTGACGGAAGGCTCGGCAACCATCGACGCGCTTTCACCTTGAAGCTGAAAACGAGTGCGTATATCCAGAGGACTCATCACGCGTGGTTCAAGAGACGCAACGACACCGCGTAAAGAAGCCGCCTTTGGGCCAACACGTAATTCGACAGCTTGACCGGGATGGATTTGCTTTTGTTGGCTCACTGGCACAAAGAGCACCGCGACGATGATCGCTCCATGTGTGGAGTTTTGTCGCGTCAAAATCCCCTGCCCTCCCACGAAAACTGGGACCTGCGTTCTCCACGCCAGGAGACTGGCTCCCAGGAAACAGAGCAAAAGCAGCCAGGCAAAAATCCACACTGGAGGTGTCGCCAGGCGTAGGATAATGCTCTGTTTTTGCTTCTGAAGATGCCGCTTATAAGCATCTTCACGAAAAATCGAACGATTTGAAGAGGTCATAGAAAACATGGTAAAATGAGCGCCAGTTGGTAAGTGCTTCGAACAACTTACCAACCGGCTGGAGAAACTCTGCTCGCAATGCATTTCCCAGTGACTACGAGCAGAGCCGCATTTGAGAGATCATATGACAGAGCAAATAGAAAACGTCTAGGCGTTTTCCCTGCGTTCCATCAATCTTTGCGCTGCTAGAGGCCGAGATCAGTGCCAAGACCAAGGTTCACGCTACCGGCTGGAGTCTGCACGCCAACGTTCACACCACCAGTCGCAAGAGGGAGGCTTGTTGACGTCGCCGTCGTCGTGGCATTTGATGCGGTGCCGTTGACTGTATTCAAGACCGAGCCCACGACACCACCAAACAGACCGGAGCCGCCAGCAACTTGGTCTAGATCCTCATCGGTCAACTCCTGGAACATGGGATTTTTCTCGTCGAACATAAAAACAAATCCTCCTTGACAAACTACTAAAAAACGAGTGATCTGCTATCTCATGAGAGATGGATCACTATGGTCAAGTTCAGGTCGATCGGCTTTCCCATAACAAGGCATCATAGCGACTGTCCGCATGGAGTCGCGACGGAAGAGTATGGGAAGCGACCTTTCCCATACGTCCAAGAACGTTCCCATTGCATAGGCGTTCTTGAAACTATGGATAGTATACTACTCTCAAAATAGTCTTTAGCTCACGCCATCTGCAATATAGCCGCATGGTACCACTTATCAGCGACAAAATACACA
The DNA here is from genome assembly GCF_016587375.1 of Ktedonobacter robiniae. GTDB lineage: Bacteria > Chloroflexota > Ktedonobacteria > Ktedonobacterales > Ktedonobacteraceae > Ktedonobacter > Ktedonobacter robiniae. The sequence continues at coordinate 3,499,232 of NZ_BNJG01000001.1, read as the reverse complement.
AAGGATGAGTTTGCATGATGTAATATACTCATCATTATTAATGTACACATTTTAATTTATCGCACTATAAATTAAAATGTGGGTATGCGACTTCTACAGGGTATGTGGCAAGAAGTATATCGATCTGCTACAGTTGAGACTCAAGAAAAATCGCATATTCAAGCAGCACAGGAAAGGGTACATTGAGGATGAAGCTTTTGATGGTGAAATGGCAGCAATCACCCTCGCATTCAAAAGGCTTGATGTTCCAGAGGCAGGGGGAGTCACCTACGACGAGGTGAGAGAAACTGGTGAACACCTCCCGGGCATGGCCGCCTTGTGGGATATCGCGACACCTGAAGAGCGCTATGAGATGGTCACGATTCTCTTAGAGCCAGAGGGCCCACGGGTTGCCCAACGAGCTTAGCAAAGTGCTGAGTACAACTCTTCGAGGAGGCAAAAAGCGGCCCCAGGACTGCATTCTACCAGGTGGAAGACGCCATTGTAATCCCCTGTCATTGCGGGCCGCTCTGACATCCTACTTCGCAGGATATCCACTTACAGCGGTGTTCACAAAGATTGAGCCAGATGGCAAGGGAACGTGTCTCATTTTCCTCGAGATGGTTTGATGGGCAAGGTAAACCAGAAGGTGGCTCCCTCGCCAGGAGCACTCTGTACCCCAACGCTCCCCTCATGCCGTTCAATGAACACCCGGCACAAATAGAGAGCCAATCCGAAGCTCAGATCTAGTTCATGCTGGACGGCACACCCTTTGGCGCGATAGAAGCGTTCCCAGATATGATCGAGCTCTTCTCTCGCAATGCCTGATCCCTCGTTATGGACTGCGACACGGGCGAGCGCCTCCGTAATGCGTAACTGCACCACCACAGGCTGTCCTGGGGGAGAATAGGTGCGTGCATTCGTCAGGTAGGTGGTGAGCACGTGCTTGATCCGCCCGGCATCGGCGAGGATGGGCACGCCTTGTGCCAAAGGTGGAACATCCAGCACGATGGAGTGCTCTGGCGCGGTGTGTTGCTGCCTGGCTACCACCTCTCTGAGCAAGGTGCCCAGATCCTCAGGGTTCAAGGACAACGTGAGTGTATGGGTCTGTATACGCGCATCATCGATCAAGTCATTGATGATACGCTGCTGAAGTTGGGCACTCTGCGAGGCAGCTGCTAAGGGGCGCTGAGCATGGGCAAGGGGTTCACGGATCTGAACAGACAGAGGAGCGAGCTGCTTTTTTAAGGTCTGCAATCGGCGCTGTGCTAATTGCAGATTGCCCATGATCCCCGTCAGCGGAGTGCGCAGTTCATGCGTGGCCAAGGTCAGAAAGTCGCCAGCCAGGCGTCTCACCTCCTGCTGGGCAAGTGCTTTCTTCTGTTTCTCTTCCTGCGCGTAAAAACAGTGGATCCCCTCAATGAGCAGCATGGCCTGCGCGGTGACGGCTTTCACGAGCGCGATCTCCTCTGGCGTGTATGCTCCTTCCGAATTCGCTTTGGTGGCCATCAGCGCACCAACCCACTGCTGCTCCAGAAACAGCGGAAGTAACAGGAAGGTCTCGGAGCCAGGAGACGAGGGGTAAAGAGACGCCGGAAAAGGCAGTTGTTTCCCGAGACGTTCAATGGTGTGCACCTGATTCATCGCAATTCCGACCTCCTGGTTGGCGCCCAAGCGAGCCCATGCCGCGTCGCCAAGCACTTCTGAGGGATGGAAGAATCCCCCGATGTCCCGCCAGTACTGTTCTTGTTCAGCGGTATAGCCGGTTCCTGCGACATAATACAAATGGCCCGTTCGATGACCGAACGCGAGCATACCTACCCGGTGACAATCCAGGACAGACTGGATGACACCCACCACCTGCTGGGCCACATAGAGCACCGGAGGCGAGAGGAGGAAGGTCTCTTCTGGCAAGATAGATTCCGTCTGTTCAGGAATATGCGCGATCGCGTTGAGCAGGTCCAACATTGACTCGTGGACACGTTGGAGACGGGAGACGGCCTGAGAATAATAGGCGAGCTCCTGGAAGACAAAGATGATTTCTTCTATGCCTCGCTCTTGATCAACCACGGGAAAGGAGCGGACAGAGACTGAGATCTTGCGCCCCGAAGGCAGATCCAGCAGAAGCGTCTGTTCTGGCGGGCTGGCTCCTGCTTTCCCCGCAAGAGCGAGGTTCATCAGCCATTGCCCTGAGGCAACGAATGGTGACTGCTCATCAGAGCGGATGTAGTGTTTGAGAAACTGCTGGTAATCTTTTCCTTGACATTGAGTTTCGGAATCCACTTCAAAGAGCTTGCGAGCAGCGGCATTGATCCGGACAATCTTCTGGTTGCAATCACACGCAATAAGACTATCCGGAAAAAACTCCCAGGCGGCTTTCAACCGGTTAAGTTGCTTGTGTGCTCCCCTCAAAGGGCGAGTGTGAGGAATAGTCTTCCCGCCAGGCATCCCACCTCGTTCCTGTTTGCGTTGTGTGACATGGTGTGAGCTTTTATCCACCACAGAGCTCCTTTCGGAAATGCACCATCGCTCTCTAAGCTGAGAAAAAGAGCATCCGACCAAGGTTATTGTATGCGTTGTAGAGAGAGATGGCAATCTCATCACATGGAGATGACCAGGACGAGCACGCTGGTTTGAAAGACAGGCGAAAGAATGAGGTGGCTCAACCTTTGTGAACACCGCTGTAGGAGAGTATAGATGTTTCTGTGCCTTCAATACAAGCCAACCTCGAAGGGATAAAGAGGGGTAGTACCTCATTGCGCATCCCGTGGGGAGGGGTTCTCCTATGATGCCGAACTGAAAATGATTGCTGCGCTCAAACCCCGCCCGGCATTCCTGCCCATCTTGAGCATGCTTCAAAGAGTCTTTGAAAACAAAGAAACCAGTGAACTGCTTGTGACAGTTCACTGGTCGCGGCGGAACCGACGGGCCACGAACCACCGGTCGCACCTGGCCTTGATCCCCATTGACAAGCTGTTCGCTGGTCGTGGTGATATTCTTGTCTCTACGCCGGAGTCCAGTTCTGAATATGTCCAATCTGATGATCCATTTGATCAAGCACCTGATAATCTAGGAGTGGTTTCTCTCTCTCAACGCCGCCCAGGTCCAGATACGCCACCGTGGAAAATTCCCGCTTCCGAATGGCCGAATGTGGTCCGCCGCGTTCTCGAGAACCAGGAGCCTCTGCGGAAGGTAGCGGAGGAGTATAGGGTTTCGTATGAGACGATCAGGTGTGTCATTCGTGCCGCTTGCAAACAGTAGGGAAGCCCTTATTGGTAACGACACTCACAGAGCAAAGGGAGCCATGATTCCAAGAGCTGAGTGATAAAGAAAGATGTAATTGCATTATCCTGGAGCAGGAGAACTGAACGGGCTATTGAAGCTGTTTCAGCTGAATGCACATCTCGTTGCCCAACACGTGGCAAGGCAATCCCGTTCCACCATCTTGGAAAAACACGCACGACGTGTTTCTCCCTCTATTTCCTCCACTATGGCAAATTTGCATGCGCGTGTCTATGGGGCCAGCTCGGTGCCAGGGCTCTCCAGTCCTCAGCGAAGCGGTCCCTTTTCAAAGCACCTTCGCGCCTGTGGCGCTCAGGGGGAAGGGTGTATGGAGGCGGGCTGGCTCTGCCAGCCCGCCTCCATACACCCTTCCCGCAGGCTCGCTGCGCGAGCCGGAGTAACAGCCAGGGAGAATTAGAAGACCCTGGGCGATTTTGGAGAATCCGGCCTTGATGGGCGCGAGTGGTTGCCCCGCCACGTCAGGCCACGTGCGCTCAGGCATCCACTGCGCACTTCTTATTGCACTACAACGGTCAGGTTCATACCGGCATGGACGGTGCAGTAGAGCTTGAACGTTCCGGCCGTGGTGAAGGGACCAAAGGTCTGCGAACTGTAGCCGTCGACCTGCACATCCTTGACCTGCGGTGCGCCCGACTCTCTGGCCAGTTGCGCCGTGCCGCTCTCCCAGGTTCCATTAGCGATAATGTGCGGCGTCAATGTATCGCTAATCAGCTTGAGACGCTCCCCCTTCTTGATCGTTATGGAAGTCTGAACGAAATTTGTATCGTTCATATGGACGGTATTCCTTTCTATACTGGTAGCGGAGCCGACAGAGCCGCAGGCTACCAGGAGAAGGGTAATAAGACTACACAGCATCAATATGACAAGCACTTTTCTGGACATACTCTTTCCTCTTTATACTATCTTCCTGCTTGAAGCGCAGGAGCTTTGATGACTAACCGCTTGAGGCGGAGATACCACGCACTGAGAACTCCGATGAGCGTGAGTGCGTCCAGATCCACTATAGGATGTTGCAGTACGAGTATAGTGCTCGAAGGTGACAGGAATGTGAATATCTCTGCCCATTTTTGTCATCAATCTGTCATCCATTGCGTACGTAATAGATGACAGATTGATGACAAAAGGAAGTGGCAAAGTTCATGCCCCTGTCATCCTCTCCAGTTACACTGATGCTACACGCTCGTAGAGTTGAATTTGGGCAAACAAGAGTATGAAAGAGAGGTTTTTCTTATGCATTGGGAACATTGGGGAGCTGGGGCTGCGGCAGGAGCTAGCCTGTGGCCACTTCACTTTTTCTGCCTGCTGCTCATAGGACTCCTGATAGGGGGAGCCATCTACTGGTTGAATCACAGGGGCAAGGAGTTGGGCAGCTTCCCGTCCGGGATACCCCGCAGTGAGCCTGCCAGCCCTGCCGGGCCTGACGCGATGGAAGTGTTACGCCAGCGGTATGCACGCGGTGAGATCGACGCCACCACTTTTGAGCAGATGCGCGAGCGCCTGGGAGGCTAGAAACCGCCAGACTCGCAGGAGAGGACATCAGCCTCCACAGCGAGCAGGCTGGGCACTCGGCTCTGGCTGGCTGGAACAGAGCGTGTGAGCCAAGACAAAGGGCTTGCGGACGCGTTGATGCAACAGGTGTGCCGATCGGCCCAGGCCCTGCACCCCTTGCTCGTTTTGACGGATGGTTGGGCAACTTCTCCCAACAGCATTCGACGCGCTTTTCGCGAGAAGGTCAAGAAGATGGTAGGGGTCGGTCGAGCCTCCTTAGAAGTGTGGCCACTCCTGCACATCGGGACAGTGATCAAGCGAACAGAGAAAAACGGGTCGTGGAGGTCACCCACAAGATGGCTCACAGTCTGCTCGATCAGGCAGAGAAGTTGCTCCATCTCTCGGGTGGGGGAAGCATGCTCAATACGGCTTTTATTGAACGTTTGAATGTAACCATCCGTGAGCGACTCGCGAATCTGACCTGCAAAAGTCGGCACGCAGCCTCGCGCTTACAGACGTTGCAAAGCGGAATGTACTTGATTGGCTGTACCTATAATTTGTGTTTGGCTCAATAAGAACTCTCTAAAGCCAAACATATCTGATCTTCTTGCACGCCTGCCCTGGCTGCTGGACTCACAGATCATATCTGGAGATTTCGAGAATTGTTGAGCTATCGCGTCGCTCCCGCCCCTTGGGTTGAACTGAAACGACGAGGACGGACAAAGAAGCAGGCAGCTTCTCCTGATGAACAGAGTACTCCGAAGCGAGTCCGGTCGCGTCCTCGACCGATGCTTCGCTTGCGCAAGGGGTCTTATGCTCGACCACCAGTTAATGTGGCTCTACCCACTCACGGTAAATGATGAGCTTATCTCTCTGGTTTCTTACCGTTTTCAAGCTCAGGCCCAGATCTTTTGCTCTTTGGTAGAAGAGCTTATCACCGAGAGTGATATTGGTGGCGAATTGGTTTCTCTGGCTCAAACTGCAGAGGTGTTGCCTCTCATCGCAAGCTCAATTTTTGATTTCGCCACCAATATCGAGAGTGTGTAAGAACCGCTCTTCGGTTCTTACACACTCTCGATACTGCTGGCGAACCTTGGAGAGGACGATGAGGTAGCCAGGTAACAGGCGCTGCGTGAAGAGACCCGGATCTGCGAACACCCTTGAGCCAAGCAGAAGCCTGACAAAAGGAGGAATTGCTGCTATATTCCGCATTTCGTCGAAGATTGATGAGCTTTCAGCATGCTTGAGATCCAGACGCGCTCTTTACAAGGCCACTCTGATGCGATCGAGAGGGGTTCGCCAGCAGTATCACTCTCGGTGAAGCTCGCTTGCTACTGCCACATCGATAGATCGTTCTACACCAAGAAAACTACTGTTGCAGAAGGATCAGATGAAGAGATGGAAGTGCCTGCTACGCTCGCATTACCAGAGGAAATGGAAGGAAATGCCCTTCGTCGCGCCCATCCTCTTATGGAAGAGTCCGTTGAAGAGCTAGTCCCTGCTTCTCAATTTTCTCTCGCAGTTTGAGTATCCCTTCGATGAGCGCCTCTGGACGAGGAGGGCATCCAGGAACATACACATCGACCGGCACAATGGTATCGACCCCCTGGATGGTATAATAGCTATCATAAAACTCTCCCCCTGAATTCGCACATTGCCCCATGCTGATCACCCATTTAGGTTCAGGCATTTGTTCCCAGAGCAAACGCAGGCGAGGCGCCATCTTGACCGAGAGGGTACCTGCGACGATCATCAGATCCGCCTGGCGAGGACTGGCGCGGAAGACCTCGGAGCCAAAGCGAGCGATGTCATACTGCGGGGACGAAGCCGCCGCGATCATCTCGATTCCACAGCACGCCAATGCATACATAAAAGGCCATACAGAACGAGAGCGCGCCCAGTTCTGCGCCCATTGCACCATATCGTGAAGTGAGGTCAGGACCACAGGCATTTCCTGTTGCCCAGGGAGATACTCACCTGGATGCGTCGCCATCGTGAGTGGGATAGGCTGATGTTTTGCGCGTTTCAACGGTTGCTCAGGCATAGGAAGCCATCCTTTCCGATACATGCTTCTCCTCTGCGATCAAGGTCCACCCCTGACGTGCATGAGAAACAGTGGGCCTCCAGGTGGTCAGTTCTTGAAAGCGGCGGTTGGAGACGCGCTGACTCCGGTTGGTCATGTCTGCCGCGGCCCCCGCCAGAAACTTCATCACGGCATTCGGGATGCGCAGCAGGTGGCGTTTCCCCACACTGTGCGCTAGGGCGCTCACAAAGGCATCGCGTGTGAGCGGCTCGTCATCGACGATATCATAGACACCAGCGGGAGCCTCGGCTAGGGCAATGACAATGGCGCGGGCGGCGTCTTCTAGCCAGATGTAGGAGAGATAGGCATCACCTGGTCCTGGCAGAGCGGCAAAGCCCTTCTGTGCCATCTGGAATTGTTCCAGCGCGGATGGCACATCTGGCCCATATAAATTCCCCATGCGTAGCACGATCCCCTTGCGCTTTTCTTGTGTGAAGCGCGCCACCTCCGCTTCCGCGTCAATGGTTGCCTGCTGGATCACATGCGATTGCACAGGGGTCGAGAGCGCGTCAATCCATTGTGCTCCCCGATCAGGATACACATAATAGAAACTGGGATAGACAAAAGTCTGTACTCCGACCGCCAGGGCCGCATCGGCCAGGGTGCGCGTGCCATCACGGCGGATATGATCATTCTCTTGCCACGACTCAACTTTCCCCATACGCGCCGTCGGCGGAATTTTGGTTGCCAAGTGCACAATAGCAGTGGCATTGGTCGCTTCCAGCACCCTGGTGAGCGAGGCACGGTCGAAGAGATCCGCAGTAATGGGTTCAGCGCCTAATTGCCGAATAACGGCTGTATTCTTTTCCGAGTGGCTCAGAGCGTAGACCTGATGTCCGGATGCTATGAGCAACGGGATTGTGGCTTTCCCGAGGGCACCTGTCGCTCCTGCAACAAAAATGTTCATCGCTTGTATTCTCCTCTCTGTTATGAACAGACTTTTCTCTCAAAAGAGCGCTTTCAACGCTTCCAGAAAGGAGACAACTGAGCCAATGAAAATGTGACAGCGGAGCGGAACATTTGTCTCTGCACTTCCCGTGGATTATAATGCATTGAGCATCATGTGTTTAGAGACCATCTAGAATATCGGAAACGCCACTATGGAGCAATTTCAGCAATATCGTCCTCTGCTTTTCTCGATCGCATACCGCATGACTGGGAGCGCAAATCAGGCTGAAGATATTGTTCAGGATGCGTATCTGAAGTATCAGCAGGCAGATACTACTTCCATCCAGTCGCCCAAAGCCTATCTGACGACGATTGTCACCAATCTCGGCCTCAACTATCTCAAATCAGCCCATGCCCAGCGGGAAGAATATATTGGGATATGGCTTCCTGAGCCTGTGCTCACCTCATTGGCCGATGATGAGTCACCGGAAACGACATTTGAGCAGAAAGAGTCTCTATCCACGGCCTTTCTCGTGCTCCTGGAGACATTGTCCCCCCCGGAGCGGGCCGTGTTTCTGTTCCATGAAGTGTTTGACTATTCATTCGCAGAAATCGCCGAACTCCTTGGGAAAAGCCCGGCAAATTGTCGACAACTCTTTCATCGAGCGAAAAGCCATGTCGCAGAGAAGCGGCACCGAGTGGAAGTCGAGCCAGAAACGCAGCGTCAACTCATGGAGTCATTTATCACTGCCTGCCAGTCTGGAAATCTCACGACGTTGACGAAACTACTTGCCAGCGATGTAATCGCTTGGGCGGATGGTGGTGGGAAGGTACACGCGGCCCTGCATCCAGTCTCTGGTCAGGAAACGATTGCTAAACTCTTCATTACGCTGATGCGCAAAGTACCAGCAAACTATATCCTCTTCATCGAGGAAGTGAATGGCGTGCCCGCGCTTTTATCCTGGAGTGATTCACAACTCAACTGGGTATTGATGCTTGATATCCGCGATAATGCCATTGTCGGAGTATACAGTGTCTTAAATCCCGACAAACTGGCCTTTCTGCAACGTCAACTGGAGAAACGGCAAGAGCAACAAGAGCACACCGCCCAATTTCGCGCCACTAACTGACGCCATATGCAAGTTCTTCCTGCACAATCGCGACTGCGCAGCTTATCCTGTAGAAGTTGTATTTGCACTGGAGTGGAGGTGGTGCAGTTTGGGAGTGGCAGGGGAGCAGGGGGAGCGCTCCTCTGCGTGCGCTTCCTACCGCTGGTTTGTTGACTCGGGGTTTCGACTCATTTGAAACCCATCAACGAGTGCTTCGCTCAGCTCAAATTGCTCAGGATGTTCACTCGAAATCATAAGCGATTTCCCGAGTCAACAAACTACCGCTACAGCGGTCTTCTCAAAGATTGAGCTTTTCCTCCACACCGCTTGCATGTCTGTGCTTGTTTCAGTTACAATACAAAACGATTTTGAACCAACCCGAATGGAGGAGCATGGGATAAACGAAAGAGCAAGCATTCAGAAGACAGGATTGTCGCAAGAACGTCTGGATCGCTTGAGCAGCATCTTGCACTGCTACGTCGAGCGCGGCGAGGAAGCCTACGCCGAGACCATTGGCTGGCAAGACAGAGAGGCACAGATCCCCATCCAGCGCGATACGCTCTTTCGTATCATGTCCATGACCAAACCGGTAACGACTGTCGTTGCCTTGATGCTAGTCGAAGAAGGCAGGCTTCGCCTCTACGACTCGGTGGATACCTGGCTCCCAGAACTGACACACCGCATGGTGATGCGCGACCCGGATGGCGAGCCCGCGGAAGTCTATCCATCTCCCCGCTCGATTACGCTGCACGACCTGCTCACCTATCGTCTCGGCATCGGGTGGGGACCGTCTTCGCTCTGGCCACGCACCTTTGCTTTGTTTCCCTACCCGCCACAGCTTGAGCAAACCGAGCGTTTGGACCCCGACGCCTGGATGGCCCGTTTGTCCGCTCTCCCCTTGCTCTATGAGCCAGGGATGCGGTGGCTCTACGAGATGGCCTCTGATCTTCTAGGGGTGCTGATTGCCCGGGTCAGGGGCCAGTCGCTGGAAATGGTATTGCGTCAGCGCATCTTCGAGCCGCTGGGGATGGGAGATACAAGCTTTGCGGTGCCTCTAGACAAACGCAGCAGGCCGGCGGTGCTCTATGCGAAAACGGCCGCAGCAGAACTCACGGTAGCGGATCATCCTCGCAGGACGGGTTGGGCTGAGCCGCCGCTCTTCCCATCCAGAGGAGCTGGCCTGGTTTCCACCGCTGACGATTACCAGCGGTTCGGGCAGATGTTGCTAGGCAAAGGGGACCTGGATGGCGTGCGTCTCCTCTCACGCAAGGCAGTAGAAGCGATGACGACCGACTATCTCACGCCTGAGCAACATACCTACCCCTTTTTTGAATTTGATCGCTACGATGCTGATCGATCCGGGATGTGGACCAACCGGGGGGTTGGTTATAGAGTAGCGGTCAGGACCAGACAAGTCAGTCTCGGACCAAGAGTCGGCTCCTTTGGCTGGCCAGGAGCGTTGGGGACGACCTGATGGCAACCCTGCTGCTTCAGGTCGGGAGTGACAACCCGTTCTACACGCAAGTTGGTGAGGATTTTGTCACACTGACCTATCAGGCGATCTGTGATTGAAGAGTGCAGGACCTCTGGCTGGCATGGCCACGATCCTCATTCCGATCGATGGGAGGAGCGAGCGTCCTTACCCTGCCGTATCGACAGGCAGATAGCCACAGTATCCGAACCATCCGTGAGCATCCTGTATCGTAATGGGCAGAAGAGCTTGTCCAATGGCCTCTTGTAATGCCTCTGGAGGGCGTGCTCCCACCCGGCGTAAAAAGGCTTTGAGTTTCGAGAACGCCTCCTCGATTGGTGACAAATCGGGGGAGTAGGATGGGAGAAACAAGAGCTGGCAACCCCTTGCCGAAAGAGCCTGCCGTACCTTTTCTCCTGCGTGACTGCTCAAATTATCCATCACGGCGATTTGTCCCGCTTGCAGACTCGGTGCGAGAATCTGTTCGATGTATATCTCAAAGGCGATAGTATCCGTAGGCCCCTCAAGCACAAGCGCCTCGCCCGAAGAGCGGCATGAGATGGTCTCAATTCTCTTGGAGCCAGAGGGATTATATTATGATGCCGAACTGAAAATGATTGCTGCACTCAAACCACGCCCGGCATTCTTGCCCATTTTACGTCTGCTTCAAGGAGTCTTTGAATACAAAGAAACCAGTGAACTGCTTGTGACAATTCACTGGTCGCAACGGAACCGACGGGCGACGAACCACCGGTCGCACCTGGCCTTGATCCCCATTGACAAGTTGTTTTCGGGTCGCGGTGACACTCTTGTCTCTACGCCGAAGTCCAGTTCTGATTACGCTCAATCTGGTACCCCATTAGAACAGGCCTTTGAGAATCCAGTAGGCATTCCTTTATCGCAACGACGCCCAGGACCACATCATCCCCAATGGAAGATTCCACAAGTTGAATGGCAGACCGTACTACAACGCGTCACGGAGAATCACGAGCCACTGCGCAAAGTTGCAAAAGATTATGGCGTCTCATATGAGACGATCAGGCGTACGGTTCTTGCTGCTCGTCAAAGGGAAAGAGGATGAGTCATTCTACCATTTCACTACTAGTATCTGACAAAGGAGGCTATCGAGTAAATTACGTGCTGCGCTCTGCTTGCGTCGCCCGCGTTTTGGTTTTCCCGTCGCATCTGGAGGGGGACTGACCTGTTCGCCCAGGAGCAGCGTTTGGCCGTTGAAGAGGGGGGCTATGCTGGTCCCATTGAGGTCGAGATTTTTAATTACGCGATCTGGCATACACCAGGAGATGAAGTGCTGCATCTGATGAAAGAGCGCTATCTCGCGTATGTGTAGAGAATGATGGGAGAGGGCAAAGGTTAGCAGCATCAATGATCCAGGTTATTGGATAATCTTTACCTTTGCCCCTTTTATCCAAAATGTGAGCCAGTAAGTTATTCCCAAGGGAGTGAGGATACCAGCCTCGACAGCCATCAAGCTAATATCCCACCCGTAACCAAAACCAAATCCCCACTCGACATGGGATACCAAATTGACCAGGAAGGTTAAGATGGCAAGACCGAGCCAGATAATAGGTCCCCACTGGTGAGATACCCAAATTAATTCCCATAGTTCATCTAGCCCCTCACTGAGAATCCCCACGACTGAGGCGAAGAGACCCATGCCTCCTCCAACGATTAAGCCAATGTACAACTGTCGGTCGAGCCACACCCGCTGGCTCAAGCCAAACAAGAAGAAATTACTGGTATCTGAAGGATGTGTGAAGGAAGAGGTATAGGCAGCCAGGCCAGAAGCTCCAGCGGCGCTGATCAGCGCTATGATGATCATAATAGAGATATTTACAACCTTGCGATAAGCAGTTAGATAGATAAGGGGCGCAGCAACAAGCACCGTTCCCATAGACCATAACCAGGAGTAAGGGACACTTGACCTGATGATAGTATCTGCACCAATTCCAAGCCCGGCGAGCAAGGCAAAAGCAGTAAACCAGGGGAGATATGGCTCATCCCAGGCACCCAAAGTTTCATTAAGGAACTCGTCGCGTGTTTTGACGTTAAGCGGGGCATGGACTGGCTGTGGAGTTGGTCCAGATGGATTATTGAGAGTTCCAAGCGAGGACTGGCTCTGGCTAAGCCGAGAGAATTTGAGGGGAGCAGCAGACTTGTGTGATGGCCGTAAGAACTGACGTGCAAAAAGAGATCGTTGATTTTCTGACTGATCAGCAGGTTTTTCTAGAGCCTCTTCCACTTTGGGAACTTGCTCATCCACAGCTTTCTGCTTTTCCTCGCCTGAATGTGGCATTTCCAACTCAGAAGCACTGTAAACAGGCTGAGCTTCTCCCGGACGAATGAGCGTCTCATCAGCTTCAAGGGCATCTTTATCCTGAGCTTTGCTCGCCTGTTCCTCAGCAGCTTTACGGGACTGGTACTTCTCAAACCAGGGATTGGGGAAGAAGGGAATATCCGCCACATCACCTTCGCTCTGGTCTGGGGAAAGGACAACGGGCAGGGGAGCATTCCGTATCTCATGCAACAGATCCGCTGCGTTGTCCTTCACATCGCGCAACGACAAATATTCCTGCTGTATTGCCGTTCCCTCAACCAGCGTATCCAGAAAGGCCTTGCTGAACATCGTCCAACTGCTATCGGGGAGAAGCCGAGAGGGCGACGTGTGACTAGATGAACAGAGGAGCGTTGTGCCTTTGCTGGGGAAGCCGCGTGTTTTCCGTTTTACCTCAAACGCCTCGATGGTCTTTTGCTGAGCTACCTGATCGGGCCCTCCGGCTTGAAAGTCACGAAATGCAGCGGCAGCAAAACAGCAATCCAGGATAATCATGCGGCGGAGATGACGTGCTCGCTCGGCCAGCGTATCAGCCAACGACAGCACCTGCATGCTCGATGCTCGCGGATTCTCCGTGCGAGTCCGGCGAATAGCCAGAAAAAAGTCTGAGTCGCGTCCGACAAAGCCACCATGGCCGATAAAGTAGAGCAAGAGATCTCTCCCCGCGTTCCCAGCGGCTTTCATGATTGTCAGACGTTGCTCGAGAAATTGTCCAATCGCCGTGTCCAACTCATCAGCGCTTTTGTCTGAGTCGAAGAGATCAAGTAGATTCTCAGCAGGGAGTCCAAAGAGCCTGGGATTGAGAAAATATGCCTTGAGCCTCCGCGCTGCATTGGCAAACGCCTCCGAACTTTGGAATTCAGGATAAAACGGCCACGCACTGGCACCCAATAAAATCAATAGGGTTGTTTGTGGCGAGGGTTCCTGTGCTTCCATACCGACGAGTTATCCTGTTTCCGAAAATTCTTTAGTGTTTCTTGAGTAGCAATTCTGCTAGTTCGCCCGCTTTTTTGCTTGTAATGTTTTGTACCACGATCTCTTCATTGGCTCCCTTGATCGTGATGGAAGCTCTAGTGCGCAGTGCCAGCCAATTGCCAATGGCAGTGACAATTGCAGCAGCAGCAGGAGTTCCCCAAAGCAGCACGAGCGTTCCCCCGAAGTCCTGTGTCAGGGGATCATCGCGTTTGCGTTGTACTTCGACATCAGGTGAAGCATCAAGCAACATCTGTCTCAATTCCTCAGCAAAGCGATTGGCGTCAGCAGGCGAGACTTGATCTGTTTCATCAAAAGTGATGGTGTATGTTTGCTCGTTCAGGACAATTCGCTCCTTTTGATGTGGGAAGAGTCAAACAATCATATTGCCTCTCTATTATACGGGTTACCTTATGTAGTTGTCAAAGAGTTATTTCTGCACATCAGGGCAAAGTAAAAGTCAGGGCCGAGCCAGGACCAGACGAACGACTTGATGCGGGTGAGCATCAAACGAGCGCATCTGTCTGGCCACATTGGGCACCTCCAACAGGTCAAACAAGCCGAGTATAAAACTGTTGAGGACAGCCAACACGCGAGGAGCAATGGAAGAAGGCACGGGCCAAGCGGGCATCGAGCGGGGAATGATTCAGCGGTTGGTTGAGCAGGAAGGCATCGAGCAGCAGACGAGCCAGAGGCTCTCGTTCGAGCAGCGGGAAGAGGCATTCCGGTTACTGGACGAGGGGGTATCGCTCAGGCAGGTGGCCCGGCAGTTCGGCGTCAACCCCGAGTCGCTTCGGCGCCTGGCCATGAGGCACAAGCCCTCGTAAACACAAAAACGCCGACACTCGATGAGTGTCGGTGTGTCCCACTGGGGGAGCGAGACGGAAACGACGGGCGACGAATCACCGGTCGCACCTGGCCTTGATCCCCATCGAGAAGCTGTTTTCTGGTCACGATGATATTCTAATCTCTACCCCGAAATCGAGTGCTGGCCCAATCTGGCACTCCATTTGAAATCGAAAGTGCTCAATTCCTATAATAATGTCTCCGCGGCCACGCGCGTCACACATTCGATCAGCAAAGGCCTGTCAGTCGGGGAAAAGCATATTACATAAGTCCTGGTGAATATCAGAGTAGCAAGGGACTTGTGCGGCACAACAACGACAAGTCCCTATTACTATACTACCGGGTTCAATCTCGCAGTCTGCGATAATTAATGTGGTCGTTGATTTGCTCTTTTGAAGATGCTCCTACTTTGGTAGAACTGTTTGGGTGGCGTTTGTGGGAATGGGAGGCGTACCACCAAGCTCGTAGGTGAAGACGCCATTAAGCTTTTGCTGGGTCTTGCTCTTGAAATCATGCATCATGATACTGGCCTCATCCTGACTCATCTGGTTGGTACTGGTCAGTTTATCTATCCCAGTTTGAAGCGCGTTGATTTCGATGGCATGCAGTTGGTCTACCGAAATGCCATGCTGGGCAGCCACGTCTTCTATTTGCAGGCCGGATTGGACTTGTTTTGATAGTTGATCAAGGGACAGGTTGAATTTCTCGGCCATCTGGCCGAGAACAGTTGAGACGAACTCCTGGTTGCTCCAGGGCGAGGAGGCTTTCTGGTTTGGATTGCTCGAATCCCCTGTGCTGTTGTCTCCGGGTATTGTTGGCGTCACGGCATCCTCCGTAGCCGGGGAAAGCGAGGAAGTTGCTGTTGTGTTCAGGCTCGAAAAGAAGCGAAAGCCGAAGACAGCCATTAAGCCGACGAGCACGATACCCACTCCAGTAAGCAGGATGCTCCACCAGGAGATCTTTTGACGGTATCTACGCTGTCCCCTAACAGGTTTATCCGATTGTGGTGTTAGACGTCCTTGCGTGGTAGATGTGGACTTGTGTGGATGCTTATTCCGTCGAGACATATGTCCCTCTTTCTATGTTCTCAATTTCTGGATAATGTAGATAGTGCAGGCTGCTTTATTCATAGCGCAGAGCCTCACTGGGATAGAGCCGCGCTGCCTGGTTGGCTGGTACCCAGGTGGCAATAAGGGCTACGAGATAGCAGCCGAGGAAAATGAGAGTGATCATTGTTATAGGAATGGGGAAGGTTGGGCCATAGGAAGCCGTGATCCGGTAGGCAGACCATAGAGCGAGGGCAGTGCCAATGAGCAGGCTCAGCGTAATGATAAAGCCAGCTTCCATCAAGAACGAGAGCGCAACAAGTGTGCGTGAGAAGCCGAATGCGCGCAGCATCCCGATATGTTGTCGCCGTTCGACAACGGCCCGGCTCATGATGACCGCTAGGGCTAGCGCTCCGAAGACCAGTCCTAATCCCAGGTAGCAACTATAGAAGATAGTAAGGGTCGCCTGGGTGGTCGCGCCAGCACTTGACGTAAGCGATTGTACTTGTAGGGTATATTGCGCCCCGAAGGCTTTCATGAGATCGCGCGTGGCCTGCTCTTCGCTCACCTCAGGGTTGAGGCGTACCAGTTCCATCACGTGGCTGCTCTGTGGCGCAGCTCCATAAATGGTCGCAAATGTGCGCTCCGATGTATACAGGTAGGACCAGGCAGTCGTGCTCGCAGTGAAGCCGATGACCGTGAGTGGATGCACATGCCCGGTGTCATCCAATGCATGAACAGTGAAGGGCTGGAAGCCGTTTTGAGTGGAATTGATGCCGCGCATTGTCGTTTCATAGCGCAGAACTGTGTATTCTGGATGCGTACGTACCATCTCCCACACTGCCTGGTCTGAATTATATCCGCGCGCACGAGTTTGCAAGGCCATGGTATTCTCGCGGAAGAAGTTATCGCTCATAGCTGCGATGATTGCGGAGAGCGTTTGCGGGCGCTGACCTGGGACGAGCAGTTGTCGCGGATGCGCTGCGGACCTTCCGACTGTATGAACAGTTGCCATTGTCGCTATGTCTTGGCGTAGCGTCGCATTGGTCTGGATGCGCTGGAGAACATCCTGTGGAAGTGCCTGAGCGCTTACTGTCAGGTCATAGCCCCCAACCGCAGTATCACGATGTGCCTCTTGTGCCGAGCCGAGGTTGAGCGTGACGACAAGCATAATGAGAAAGACAATCGCACCTAACAGCGAGATCGTCATGGTCGTGCGAAAGCGATAGGTGAGTGGATAGGACAGGCTCATGCGACTGATTGAGGCCATACCATGTATGCGTGAGAAGAGCGATGTGAGCAGGATTACGAACACGTCGCAGTTCGCGATAATGAACACGACGGCCCCAGAAATCAGGAAAAGGTCAGTCAGGACAATGGTAAGCGCATTCATATTCAGGCCCCCAGCACCAGCGGCCCGTATCAAGATTCCATTGTTTGCAGATGATGGTTGAAAAATGCTGAATAAGGCCCCGCCCGGTTGTATGCTGGACGCCAGCCAGCCGATCCCTATCAGGCTAAAGCCCAGACGGCTTGCCAGCGTTGTCGATGGGGCATTCAGTGTGGTGAGAACGATCCGTACAAGCCAGCGTACGCACAAGCCGATGGCTGCGATAGTCAGCGCCAGGCTGATCTGATGAAGCCAGGTTTGAGCTGAAAACCTGGCAAATTGGAACAAGAGGAACACCAATAGAAGCAGAAGGGGGCCGCGTGTGATGAGGCCACATATCAGGCTCCAGATTGCAGATATGCGGCGCATAAACTGATGTCTTTCGCAGGTAGGGACAGGCGACTGGCCGTTATTGGGCGCGATGACGGTTCTCATCAGGGAGAGGAGCGACTGGTGTGCTTTCCCTGACTCACTCAAGTTGCGGATGGCGGCGACAATGTTGAGACGGCTAATCCAGATGGCGGTACAGAGCACAATCAGAAAGGTTGTGAGGATACTCAGGCAGAGCGAGATGAGCAGGCTATGCCAGTTGAGCCAGACGTGCAACGAAAGGTGCATCAACGCCGATGATTTAGGGCCAGTTTGTAAGGGGATGAAGGAGAGTACAAACAATTCCAGCGCGACCAGTCCGACGCCAACAAGCAGTCCCGGAATGGCAGCGATAATGCCATAGCTTGTCCCCTCGATGAGCAGAGACTGTATCACATGCGAGCGTTGGAAACCAATCGCGCGACTGACGCCCAGTTCCACACGACGTTCTGTTGCCAACAGGATCAGGAGCAAGGCGAGCAGAAGCATACCTATGCCAACAAGTAATATCGTAAGGGCCGGAACCAGTTCAGTGAATTGGAGCGCCCCTTGTGCCCCAAGGCCATTGGTGAATGATTGTGGCCCCAGGTAGTAGATGAGATCGGGATTGATGACATGGACTTGCCGGGCGACATAGGAAGGTGAACTGGAAAGCTTCTTCCATCCATCGGCGCGAGCGTTGAAGAGTTGTTGTAGGAAACGTGAAACTGTCGGGCTATCGTCCTGCTGTCCAACGTTTCTAACGGCGATGGTATTCATTACTCCTTGCTGCTGCGTGACCTGCTGATAGTACGGCAGCGAGAGCGCCAGAAGTTCGGAGTTATCAAAGAGAATATCACTCGCATTCGTCGATATATTCGTGGCGAGGATGGCGCGAACCGTTCCTGTGACGCGTCTTCCTGAGAGCGTGAGCGTGAGTTGATCGCCAACATGGGCTGAGAAGTTTTGGGCCAACGTGGCTCCCAGGTAGAGGTCCCCGGCATGCAGGTTCGCGAAGCGCACACGCTTTCCATCACTATCCCTGGCTGGACCAAATACCTCGTCGAAGTCCGCTGGTACGGCGACGACATTGAGCCGATCTTGTGAAAAGCCCGTCCGTTGTGAAGTAATAGAGGCTGTTTGATAGCTCTGTAGCAGACCAGTGGCGGCCTGTATGTGTTCATTGCGCCTGATGTCCGAGAGGTAGGTCGTGGCCTGTTCGGCCGTGAACGTGCCGGTTACCGTTTCGTCAATGGTGCCGATGTTGCCGAGAAGTTGTGCGTTTGCTGCGTATTGCAGGCTGTCATTGAGCACAAAGGACGCGGTGATGAACGCCGACGAAAGGGCGAGTCCCCCGAGTAGCAGCAACATTTGGCCACGTCTCCTCAGCATGTTTCGCAGTCCGATGCGTAAGAGCGTCCGTTGGGTAAACCCGATACCTGCTATGAACAACAGGATCAGAATGGTAAGTGAGATGAGGAACAGTTCCATGTTCTGTTCCTGTCCAAAAAAGAGGCTTTTCATAGCTACGCTGTGTTTCCCTTTTTGCGATGAACAATAAGTATGTTATTTAGGTGTATAGTGAGCCTGAAGTGCAAAAGCGTAGAAAGCGTTAGTGGCTTGTCTATCCCTTGAGCAGGGCGAGATCTTCCGTGATAAGCCCATCGCTCATTGTGATGAGACGGCTGGCTTGTTGTGCCACCTCGCGCGCATGTGTGACCCAGACGAAGGTAAGTTGCTGCTCTTGATTCAAGCGAAGCATCAAGTCGATGACTTCCTGACTGCTTTTACTGTCAAGCGCTCCTGTTGGTTCATCAGCCCAGACAATAGAGGGGTGGGTGGAGAGAGCACGTGCGATAGCGACACGCTGCTGCTGTCCGCCTGAGAGTTCCGCCGGACGATGGTTGGCCCGTGCTTCTAGTCCAACCTGGGCGAGTCTCTCTAGTGCCTGCTTACGGGCTTTCTTTGGCCGCTCACCACTGACCAGCAGAGGAAGCTCAACATTTTCGACAGCAGTTAATACTGGTAGCAGGTTGTAAGATTGGAACACAAAGCCCATTTCTCGAGCACGAAGGGAAGTCAATTGCCTGTCTGAGAGGCACTGGATATCTCGTCCAGCTATTTTGATCGTCCCTGATTTGATCGTGTCCAGGCTACTGAGGCAGTTGAGCAGGGTCGTCTTGCCGCAGCCGCTTGGCCCCATAATCGCGACCACTTCTCCAGTGTGAATAGTGAGATTCACCCCTTGAAGCGCCTGTACCTTGACCGTGCCAGTGTTATACTCTTTGCATACATTCGTTGCGACGATGACGGCATTGCTAGTTTGTGTTGTTTCTAGTGTGAGTGTTTGCTGCAAAATGCACTCCTTCCTTGATCTCATAATCTTGCGATCATACGCAGTGGCTCTTGTAGGCTTGTAGCATGTTCGCAGTATAACCAGGCTAGAGTGGCATTACATCGTCAGTTCTGACAGTGAGTTTATATAGCCTGAATGTAGGTTTTGCCATGTTAAAATTCCCTGTCAGATTATGCACCCTCTTCTTCTGACATGCGTGCTATACTAGGAACCTGCAAAAGTCAAAGAACGTCTTTCACACAGATAAAGGGATCGCGGGATGAATGATACTGAGCACTTTCGTATGCTACGCTGGCTGTTGCTCTTATGGGTAGGCCTGGTCGCCATCTGGGGGCTACTGGGAGTAAGCGCGGCTCAGAGCACCTTCTGGGGCGGAACATCGTTGACTGTGTGCCAAAAGCCGGTTATCCAGTTGATGACGCACGACCTCTCACAGAACAGTGTGTTTTTGCTCCTTATAGGAATCCATGCTTTGCTGCTCTGGAGAGGCGTATCTGGAGGGATCACACGACGTCTCTACTGGCTCTACTTCCCGCTTCAGGGAGCGCTCGTGCTTGGAGCGAGCCTGGTTGTTCATCAGGTCAATATCATGCTTAACCTCTACCTCGCTTTGACGCTTGGTGCGATTATTATGCTCAGGCAAGCGCGCATTGTCATTGGGGTGGCAGGCAGCTATATTCTACTTATCCTTCTATATGCCGCATTGAATCTTACCCCCTGGTATCATGTGAAGTCTTCATGGCCTCTGATGAGCCAGACGGCTATATGGATTAACCTCTGGAATACATCTGATTACATGGCCCTGATCCTCTTTGTCGCTGGCTATTTGATGTTGTATGTCCAGCAAACGCGTATTCACGCACAATTGATGGAGGCGCATGATCAACTTGCGGCTGCGCATAGTCAGTTAAAAGTATCCACCAGGCGTATTGAGGACCTCTCGCGTATCGCCGAGCGCCAACGCCTGGCGCGTGAGTTGCACGACACCCTGGCACAGGGCATAGCGGGCGTCATGATGCAGATTCAGGTTGCGCATTCTCATCTAGGGATGCGCCGTTATGAGCGCGCACAGCAGGTAATGCAGCAAGCGATACAGATATCACGTGAGATGCTGGCCAATGCGCGCCGGGCCATTGATGACCTGCGCACTACGCTTCTTGCCTCTGATGACCTGATGAGGGCTCTTCAAGAGGAAATGAGCCGTTTTATGAGTAAGACTGGAATAACTTGTACGGCCAATGCACTCGAACTCCTCGCGTGTCTTCCAGCATCAGCACGTGAGCACATTTTGCGCATAGTGAGCGAGGCGCTGAATAACGTCGAGCGTCATGCCAGGGCATCTCACGTCTGGATTGAGTGCGAGCAGAGGAATGCGCTGCTGACTATTGAGGTGCGAGATGATGGAGAGGGCTTTGACCCAGCGGGAGTGCAGATACATGCCGGGCATTATGGCCTGCTTGGGTTACGAGAACGCGCCCGCCTGATCGACGGCACGATAGAGATTGTCAGCTCGCCTGGACAAGGGACGAGGTTACGTTTCAGGCTGCCGGGGATAAAGCAAGAAGAAGGTGTAGCAGGTGAATGAGAGTAGAGAGATACATGTGGTGATTGCCGATGATCACCCTGTCGTGCGTCTGGGCATACGCATGATGCTTGAAATGGGAGAAGGCATTCAACTGGTGGGCGAAGCGGTGGATGGTGAGAGCGTATTGCAATTGGTCGAAGAGCGACAACCCGATGTGGTGCTGATGGATCTGCGCATGCCCAAGATGGATGGTCTGGAAGCCCTCAAACGTCTCCATACGGCATGGCCGCGAGTCGCGGTGATTATGTTGACGACCTACAATGAAGATGACTTGATGATAAGCAGCCTACGTGCAGGGGCGCGAGGCTATCTTCTCAAGGACGCGGATTTATCTGTGGTGCTGCATACGATTCATGCGGCAGCGCGTGGAGAAATGCTTATGCAGCCAGAAATGATGGAGAGGATTCTTACTCGTGCAGAACGAACGCTCTCTCCACCTGTGGCTTCCAAATCGCACCGCTTGAGCCTGACAGCGCGCGAGCGAGATATTCTGGCAGCAGTAGCCAGGGGAGAGCGGAGTAAAGAGATTGCAGTTCGCTTTGTTGTTACTGAGCGAACGGTAAACGCTCACCTTGCCTCCATCTATGCGAAGCTCGGCGTTGACTCACGCGCTGCCGCAGTTGCGGTTGCCCTGGAACAGGGATTACTTTCGTTTGAGGAATGACTGATAGAACGGCTTTTGTCATCATTCCTGCGTTGAAGCCTGTGGCGAGGGCCGCCATGAGATTGACCAGTTTTGATGGAAACTGTGAAGTGGGCATACCACTCGGCAGTTCTGTGCTGCCGGTGCGGCCATATGGGCCCTTTAGGCCCGCCGACGAAAAATACAACGTTAAGTCCTGGTGAGCTGCTCCCAGGTGGGCAGTGCAGGTTATCAGCATCGTGTTTCCTGGTTAATCGCCTTTAAGAGAGCGTTGGGTTGGTTGGAAAACCAGGGAAATCCGATGTTATGGGGAGTAAAGAATGGTGTAGAAGCCTGATTTGAACTGACTGATGAGTTATGAACGTAAGCGAAGCCATCCTGGGTAAGATGGCTTCGCCTCGTTGTTGAGATGTCTACTGAATTACAGCGCTTACGACTCCCCCTCTACTGGCGTGATATGGTGCGCGAGCAAATGGTCCAGGCAGCACAGCAAGCGGGTTTTGACTCGGAGGCAATGGAGCGAGAGAAGGAGCGCCTACGCCTCAAGCGCGATCGTATTCTCAAACAGCATAGGGAGGGCTACATCGAAGATGAAGAGATGGAGGCAGAAATGGCCGCCGTCGAGTTAGCATTGAGGTCTTTAGAAGTTCCAGAGACGAACGGAATACGCTTAGAAGAGGTCATAGAAGCAGGGGAGCGGCTACCAGGAATGGCCGCCTTGTGGAACGTCGCGACGGCAGAAGAGCGCCGGGATATAGTTATGCACATTTTAGAGCCAGGAGGTCTCGGTTATGATGTGGAACATCAACACATTGCAGCCATAATACCACGGCCCGCATTTTTACCGGTTTTGAGAATGCTAGAGGGAGTCATAGAACACGAAGAAACCACCGGAACACTTATTGTACTCCGATAGTGGCGGAAACACAAAAGCACCAGAGTCAATCAAGACTCTGGTGCTTTTCTTGGGTCCAACAGCGGAACCGACGGGATTCTCTTTATTTACAACAACACTGCGTGACAGGCTGCTACTTTATAGTAGATATACGTTCTTGTAGAATTATAACATACACGAGAGAAAACACATTAATTAATTTGGGGGATATCAAAACTGCCTCTTACCACCTCTGGGGGAGAATGACTTTTTATAGCTTGCCATTGGTGCCGATGGAGAGATTCTAGTCGGTTTATTTGTGGGTATTTGTTGTCGTTTTCTGAACGCTTAAAATCTTGGCCTATCGTCTGTGGGTATTGGTAGTTTCTTTTATCTGTTGGTCGGTGTGGCTGTACTAAACGCTGTACTTGTTGTACTAAGATGATGGTTCGATTTTTTCAACTAGAGCTATGAGAGCGACCTGAAGAGACTCTTGAATATAGCTGACCAAAATGACGATGGCGGCGCTGCTTCTCTTTTCGGTTCCTCAATACTCGTTTTTTCCGTTGCTTGAGCGTTCAAATCAGCTCCGATGTACTCTATTATATGACATAGTGCCTTGAGTTCCTTTCGGACTATGTTCATGAATTTGATATGGTCAGCCTTTGTCTTTTGCACTTCTGCCGTTTCTAGTGCTGCTTTGATTGTCCCGACAGAGAGACGCAACGTTTCAAGCTTCTGGTAGCATTCTGGTGTCATCGCGGCCCTTCTCATAGATTGCAGAACGTCAATATTTGTGATGTCCTATCCCTCTTTAATCATTATAGTCAAGATAGAAAAGTGGAGTGAACCCCTTTTGCCGGACACACGAGGAAGTCAACTTCTGGCCACAGAGGCATAGGCTTCCTCAAACTCAGCAGGCGGAAGATACCCCAAGCTAGAATGCAAGCGCTTGGTATTGTACACCTGCTCGATGAATTCCTGTAAATTGGCTTCTGCATCGGCAAATGACTCGTACTCTTTGAGATACACTTCCTCCATTTTTAACGTCTTAAAGAAACTTTCGGCTTTGGCATTGTCGTACGGATTCCCCACGGCCGACATACTGATGTGCGCGCCAATCGCCTGTAACTGCTCCACATAGTCGTGACTCGCATATTGGACGCCACGATCGCTGTGATGGATCAAGCCGGGAGCTGGGTGGCGTTCGGCAATGGCCTGGTTCAAGGCGGCCAGGGTCAACTGAGTCGTCATCTCCCGTGAGAGGAACCACCCCACGCACCGGCGTGAGAACGCATCCAGGATACAAGCCAGGTACACAAAAGCTCCCCGCAGGCGGATGTACGTGAGATCAGCCACCCACGCCTGATCGGGTGCCGTCAGTACCCGATCGGCTAACACATTGGGATAGACCGGGAACCTATGCCGCGAGTCGGTCGTCGCAACCACAAATCGTTTTTTCAGATGACACAACAAGGATTCTTCCCGCATGATCCGCAAGACGCGTTTATGATTGACCTTCCAACCTGCTCGTGCCAGAGCACGAGTGACGCGACGATAGCCATAGCCGGGAAACTCCAAAATGATTCGCTCAATGTGATCGCGCAGCTCCGTTTCTCTCTCATCTCCCTGTTCGAGCTTGGCTTCATAGTACCAACTGCGACTCACGGAGAACCATTCACACAGCCGTAGCACCGAGAGTTCCGGGTGGTCTTGATGAGCCTGTTGGATCATGGCGTGACGCTCCCCAACCCTCTGCTCTGCAAGGCTTTTTTTAACACCTGATTCTCCAACGCCAATTGTCCACAAAAACGCTCTAATTCGGCTACCCGTGAGGCTTCAGTGGCCGGTCCTGACTCGGTGGACAAAAAGGCCAACTCTCCGCGCTCCTGATACTCCTTGCGCCACCGCGAGAGAACACTTGCAGCCAGTCCATATTCGCGGCAGACTTGGGCTGGTCGCTTCTGGCCGGTACTCACCTGACGGACGACATCCAGTTTAAATTCTCGGCTGTGTTGTCGCTTGTGCATCGTTTCTTCTCCTTCGCGTCTTTCTCAGTGTACGATATTTTCGCGAAGTTGACTTCGATCACTGTCCGGGAAAATGGGTGCAGTCCAAAGCTTTACCAAGGCCTT
The DNA here is from genome assembly GCF_016587375.1 of Ktedonobacter robiniae. Taxonomy (GTDB): domain Bacteria; phylum Chloroflexota; class Ktedonobacteria; order Ktedonobacterales; family Ktedonobacteraceae; genus Ktedonobacter; species Ktedonobacter robiniae. The sequence goes on along the minus strand of NZ_BNJG01000001.1, from coordinate 3,474,363 downwards.
AGGCTACGGCATCTTTTTCACGTATTATTGGTGCTCTGATTTGGTTATAGAAATTGCCTTTTCAAGCACAGCTTGCCATTGATACGTATAAGAAGGCTAGAAGCTGGTTTATCTATTGCTACTTCGAGCCTTCTAGTGGTGTAAATGGGGAGAGTTGAACTCCTTTGCATGTTTTTTTGAACTAGCTTAGGTGTCCTATTCATGACCTTTTTGAGCTTGAGAGTAGGATATTTTTGTCCATTCTTGTCTACCTTTTATGATGTGTGTTGAGCGGTTTTGCTCTCAGTTTTGCTCTCAAAAGTTTAGTAATTAGTAACTTTGTTTGGTTTAGAATTTGCGGCTTAAATTTTGTCATCAGCTCTTTGTAGTTACTTTGAATAGTTCGAGTAGTAGGGTGCTCAGGACTGAGCACCTTTTCACAAATGGCGAGAGCACGTTGGTAGAGCGATTCAGCCAGCTCATACTTGCCCTGGCCGTAGTAGAGACCAGCCAGGTTGTTGAGGCTTTGAGCGGTATCGGGGTGCTCAGGGCCCAGCACCTTCTCTCGAATGGCGAGCGCACGTTGGTAGAGCGGTTCAGCCAGCTCATACTTGCCCTGGCTGTCGTAGAGACCAGCCAGGTTGTTGAGACTGAGAGCGGTATCGGGGTGCTCAGGACCCAGCACCTTCTCTCGAATGGCGAGCGCACGTTGGTAGAGCGGTTCAGCCAGCTCATACTTGCCTTGGTCGTAGTAGAGACCAGCCAGGTTGTGGAGGCTTTGAGCGGTATCGGGGTGCTCAGGACCCAGCACTTTCTTCCAAATGGCGAGCGCATGTTGGTAGAGCGGTTCAGCCAGCTCATACTTGCCCTGGCTCTTATAGAGATAGGCCAGGTTGTTGAGACTGAGAGCGGTATCGGGGTGCTCAGGACCCAGCACTTTCTCCCAAATGGCGAGCGCATGTTGGTAGAGCGGTTCAGCCAGCTCATACTTGCCCTGGCTCTTATAGAGATAGGCCAGGTTGTTGAGGCTACTAGCGGTATCGGGGTGCTCAGGACCCAGCACCTTCTCTCGAATGGCGAGCGCACGTTGGTAGAGCGGTTCAGCCAGCTCATACTTGCCCTGGCTCTTATAGAGATAGGCCAGGTTGTTGAGGCTACGAGCGGTATCGGGGTGCTCAGGACCCAGCGCTTTCTCCCAAATGGCGAGCGCACGTTGGTAGAGCGGTTCAGCCAGCTCATACTTGCCCTGGCTCTTATAGAGACCAGCCAGGTTGTTGAGACTGAGAGCGGTATCGGGGTGCTCAGGACCCAGCACTTTCTCCCGAATGGCGAGCGCACGTTGGTAGAGCGGTTCAGCCAGCTCATACTTGCCCTGGCTCTTATAGAGACCAGCCAGATTGTTGAGGCTACGAGCAGTATCGGGGTGCTCAGGACCCAGCACTTTCTCCCGAAGCAGCATGCCCCGTGCCGGGACACCACCAGGGATGAAAGAGGATATACTGGAGAGATCGCGGCCAGGTGAGAACGGACGCCCAGTTATGAACATGAGCGTGAGCCCGAAGCTGTCTCCAGGTACCCGTTTGCACCGCCAGTTGTCGCTCTTTTCCAGAAGCACGTAGAGGAATCTAACCTCACAGGCCGGGTACTTCCTGGTCGCTGATCGCTAACCATTGACCACAGCGTATCAGAAGGAGGAACCCTGATGGAAGTCCTGTATCGAAGCTGTTGCGGGATTGATGTCCACAAACAATTTCTGGTGGCATGTTTGCTCGCTGTCGATGAGAAAGGACAGCAACACAAAGAGCTGCGGCGCTTTTCGACGATGACGAGTGAATTACTCTCGTGCGTTGACTGGCTGAAAACAGCGCGGTGCCAGGCCATCGCGATGGAGTCAACCGGGGTGTATTGGAAGTCCCCTTTCAACCTCATGGAAGGGCACTTTGAGCAGGTCATGATTGTCAATGCCGAACATCTCAAACGCGTTCCAGGTCGCAAAACCGATAAAAAGGATGCGGAGTGGATCGCCGAACTCTTGCAGTTTGGGCTCCTCAAACCCAGCTTTATCCCGTCACCCCAACAACGAGAGCTTCGTGATCTGACCCGTCTGCGCACAACTCTGATCGCCGAGCGAACCCGGCTGGTGAATCGGCTCCACAAAACGCTGGAAGATACCAATCTGAAGCTCTCGTCCGTGTTGACGGATATCATGGGGAAATCAGGACAGCAGATTCTCTCGGCTCTCCTTCGCGGAGAGGAAGATCCAGCCGTGTTAGCAGATCTGGCTCTGGGACGTGCGATGAGCAAACGTGACGCGCTGGCACAAGCGCTGCGTGGACGCCTGAGGGACCATCACCGCCTCCTCTTGCAGGAACTGCTCTCCCTGATCGAGCGACATGATCGGGGAATTTCGCGCCTGGACAGGGAGATTGAGGAGCGCTTGCGCCCTCAGGAGGCGTTGATTCAGCGGCTCGATGCTATTCCTGGATGTAGCCGTCGAATCATCGAAGTTCTCCTGGCTGAGATAGGCTCGGATGTGTCTCCTTTTCCGGATGCCGCTCACCTCGCCTCCTGGGTGGGCATTTGTCCTGGCAATAACGAGAGTGGAGGCAAACGCAAAAGTGGACGCATTCGCAAAGGCAATCGCTGGATTAAAGCGATGCTGGTTCAAGCCGCCAATGCCGCCGCTCGAACCAAGCACAGCTATCTCTCGGCACAGTATCATCAGATTGCTGCTCGTCGTGGCAACAAACGTGCTGTCGTGGCGGTGGCTCACAGCATTCTGGTGATCTACTATCACATGCTCACGACTGGTGAGCCCTATCAGGAAAGAGGAGCAAACTACTTTTCGGAATTAGATCGCAAGCATGCTGAGCGACGGGCAACCAGGCAGCTTGAACGGTTGGGATATCAGGTGACGCTGACCCCTACTCAGATCGCTTAATCCTGCTTCCAGCATACGAGCTTGCGGATGAGGTTCTCTTGGGTCACTTGACCCACAGGGGGGTGTTTTTGTCTCTTTCTCCAGCTCTTTCAGAGGAAGAGGAGCAAACTACTTTTCGGAATTAGATCGCAAGCATGCTGAGCGACGGGCAACCAGGCAGCTTGAACGGTTGGGATATCAGGTGACGCTGACCCCTACTCAGATCGCTTAATCCTGCTTCCAGCATACGAGCTTGCGGATGAGGTTCTCTTGGGTCACTTGACCCACAGGGGGGTGTTTTTGTCTCTTTCTCCAGCTCTTTCAGAGGAATGGCGAGCGTACGTTGGAGGAGCGGTTCAGCCAGCTCATACTTGCCCTGGCTCTTATAGAGATAGGCCAGGTTGCTGAGGCTACTAGCGGTATCGGGGTGCTCAGGACCCAGCACCTTCTCATTTAATTTCACAATGTCATTGTAGATATTCTCAGCTTCTGTATATAAAGCATGATCCTTATCATATGTCGCAACTTTATCAATTAATTTTGCTGTTTCTTGAGTGAGTAATGAGTAGTTACGTATAAGAGAGATGCAAGTTCGTGCATGGGAAAGGTATCGACGGCATTGTTCCCATGTATCTACATCTACTGATGGAAACACCGAACCTACGGCCTGCACCGCTCGTTCCGCCCAGAGATGTTGCATTTTCTTTGACATACTGTCTTTCAAAACAGCTTGAACGAGACGATGAATAGTCAGTGTTTGAGTATCAGGATTGCGATGAAGAAGTGAGTAGCGACCAATAATGCTCATTGACGTGTTGAGTTGCTCTGGGTGAGCTTGCAGTTTTCCGAGATGTGGTCCAAGATGGAGGGCTTCCTTAGTAAAAATTTCTTCGGGAATATCTTCAGCATCAAGAAACGCGCATAGTTGTAGCAGATTTGCAGCAAGAGGATTAGCTTTTTCGATGTTTCGGAAAGAGAGCGACCAGGTCGTTGCAACAGGTTCAGGGTGATTGGGTGGAAGAGAACCTCGGTATTTGAGCATCTCTTGACGATGTAGCTGATAGGTTCTTAGATAAGACGAAAGGCTACATTTCGTCTCTTCAATGTATGCTCCAGCTTGATCTAAGGCAAGGGGAAGGACATCAAGTTCTTGAGCAATCGCTTCCGCCTCAGTTCGGTCTTGTGCTTTTGCACTCTCAAGCGTCTGATGTGTATCAATTCTTTTGGCGCGACGCAAAAGGAGCGTGATGCCTTCGTCTATACTCATTTTTGAAACGTCGAGAGGGTTTGCAAGTGTTCCTACGGCTTGAGCACGTGTGGTGATGAGAAGATGGCCCTTCATATCAGGAGGTAGAAAAGCGTCAATGATGGCGAGATCATCAGCATTGTCTAGGATAAGAAGCCAATGCTCATTCATGGCAAGCCAATGTTTTACCGCATCGGCAATGATGGTCTGATCCTGTTCGCATCTTTCTGGAAGTCGAAGGAGATGGGCAATTTCAACAATGCTTGAGAGAAAGGTTACTGCATCCGTCACACTTGCCCAAAAGATATACTGATACTCGTTGCGATAACGATATGCATATTCCACTGCTATTTGTGTTTTTCCGATGCCACCGAGGCCGCTAATCGCTTGAGCCTGAGTCAGTGCTGTGGCATTCTTCGTCGTCAGTTGCTCACGTAGTTTTCTTATCAGTTCTTCTCGACCTGTAAAAAAAGGATTGCGACGAGGGAAATGATAAGGAAAGGTAGATGTTGAGCATGGTGTTGGAGCTGTTTTAGGTTGTTGGTTTTCTGGTAGATGAATATTAGATGTTGAGGTTTGCGTTGAAGGGAGGGGAAGAAGCCACTGGCAAACAGCAGCTATGACACCAAGTGTAGTCATAATGATTGATGATATTTGTGCCCATTGATTAGAAATCACATTTCCATAACTGAGTATCCAAGCTCCACCGATGAATACAAGGCAAAGCAAAATAAAAGCTATGAAGAAAGAGCGGATTTTCGAAAGAAGTTCTGTTTGTCTTCTTCGGATATGGTTTGGATATTTCTGCTTTTGCATGCATTTCTACATCCTTGCTCTTTTTGTGCTAGAGAATTTATTGTACTGGCTAGATTAAATAAACGCAAGAATATCTATTCTCTCTAATAATTTGAAAGCAAGGTTTGTTTATGGGATAAGTGAAGTTCTAATGGTTTGCCATTGGTGCCAATGGCCGGGATCTATTCGGCTTGTTTGTGGGTGTTTTTGGCTATCCTTATGGAGCTTAAAACCAGGCCTCTTTGTTTGTGCGTGTTGGTGTTCTCTTGCGTAAATTTGTGTGTGTCGCTGTACTAAATGCTGTACTAGCAATGCTGCTGTAGATATTTCTGAGCCTTACGGCTTACGGCTTGCCATTTGATTAGCCTAAGATGGTTTTAGTAGAGTAAGGATGGTATCAAGCTTTTCTTCGATGTTGGTTAAGCGCTCTTTAACGTTGTTCATGTCCTGTCTTAAGCCTTGCGTAGCTCCGACCTGGTCAATAGTAAGTCCCTTGACCATTGTTAGCTCATATGCAATGTTTTGTAAAACGGGTCTATATTCGGCGGTTGTTTGCTCTAAGGCTATGAGTCTCTCTTCTTGGGTTGCCATAGACACCTCCCTTTCGCTAGCCACTCCATTTATTGATCAGCATTATTATACCTTATTTCCTGGTTCTCGTCCTTACTATCTAATATCATGACCTTATTGCGTGCCATGAGACATTTACTTTAGGAATAAATAAAAAGGTGATTTCATTTCGTTTCTTTATCTTGGATCTGTTGTGAATCTAGGGTAGTAGTGTCAGGCGTCTCCGTAGTTGGTTGGCTTCCTTGATCAGAGTTACTGGGTACGGAAGTTACAATATCTTGGGGAAAATAATGATCTACGATCTCAGAGATGGGTACGAATTCAGAGTCTAAATCTTTGTCTATGACAGCGCCTTTGGCTTTAAATTCCTCAAGTTGTGTCTGAGAAAGCCCTATAACACCTTTTAACCATGCTCTTTCCATTGATGCTATATCCTCTAAAATAGCATCGCTTAGGTCAGCTCTTCTCAGATCGGTGCCACTTAAATTGGCTTCGATTAGACTGGCTTTACTCAGATTGGCGTATGCTAGGTTAGCTTCTGTCAAATTGGTTTCGGCCATGTTGGCTTGGATTAGACAAGCACCACGTAGGTCCGCATCTGTAAGGTCGGCATAGCTTAAATTGGCCTCTCGTAAATTAGCATTAACTAGTTTGGTATCGTGTAGGTCCGCGTCTGTAAGGTCGGCATGGCTTAAATTGGCCTCTCGTAAAGAGGCGCCTTCTAGAGAACCGGTCGAGAAATCACGCAGATTCCTGAAGCTCAGCAGAGAGTTGCTGGGAGCGAGCCAGAACATGTAAGTTGTGGACGACGGCGCAGCGGCGCAGATCGAAGAGGTTCTTGCGTTTACCACGATAGCGCGCTCGTCGTCCTTGCCATCGGCCAACATGGGCCAAGGAATGCTCAACGGCCACCCGTTCGCGAAGTTGTGCGCGTCCTTGGGGAGTCTGCTGACGCTGGCGTAACTCGATGAGCAGAGCTTCATCAGGATGAATGCTCACACTACGTCCTTTCGCGCTGGTGGTACATTGGGCTTTCAGCGAACACTGGGCACAGGTATCTTTGGGAAAATGGACAACCCCACCAAGGACAAAGGGCATCTCCTGTTCTGCTGGACAGCGAATGATCTGCTGGTCCCAGTCCAGGATAAATGCCTGTTTCGAGAAGCGCTTCCCCTCGCGGACAGGCCAGGCTTTGCAATAGATTTCGAGTTCATCACTCCGTCCTCGCACGAAATGGCTACTCAAATAGCCCCGGTCGATATGGAGTTCCGTTAAACGCACTCCTTGCAGCTCCAGGTCAGCGTCGATCTCTTTCGTCACGCTGGCTTCTGCCACGTTGGCAGGTGTGATCCCCACCGCACGAATCAGACCCGTATCCAGGTCGTGGAGCACATGGCGTTTGTACCCATCCACACGCACACTCCGGCTTTTGCGCCCATGCCGCATCTCGGCGTCTTCAATACTGATGCGCCGATCTTTCGCGACCCCTTTGATCAGGCTCGCCTTGCCATCCTCATCGTATGCGATATCTTGTGCTTGAATTCGCTGAGCAATCTCCAAGGATGGCTGAGCCAGTTCTTCCTCTTCCTGCGGAAGCGTTTGCACCCACGTTTCCATCGCTTGCAACACACGCAAAACCATGCCCAATGCTTCTTCGCGTTGCCCTGGCTGATCCCAATCCCGATCGAGCTCTGCTTTCAGGCTGCTTCCACAGACCATCTCTGCTCCAGCCTCTTGTGCCACTTCAACCAATCCTCTTCCTTGCTGCTCAGCCACCACGCCCATGAGCTTTTTGAGCGCGTGCCCGATCAGATTAATCGTGTCTTCGACTCTACCTGCTCCCCAGAGCGGGCTGCTGTCCAATGCAGCGCGTAAGGCCCGTGACCCAAACGCCTGGGTGGAGTCGGCCAACTTGATCGTCCGTTCGATGAGTCGTCGATCCATCTGCGCGTCGATGAGACGCTGGCGAAAAGCGACGAACGTTCCTTTGCTGAAAGGGGCCTGATCGGTGTCCAGACAATCCAACACCACCTGCCAGCGCCGATCCATAAGGGTTGCCTCGATCACCTCATCATCGGATACGCCTGTATACGCTTGCAGAATAATCGCCAGGGCGAGTTGCGCGGGAGCGATGGGTGGATGCCCTCGCTTACTTGGCCGATAGAGGGTTGACAGTTCCTGTTGAAACGCATTATCAAACAGTTCATGCCGGTGGGAGCGCAGGAACACAAACAGTTTTGCACATCGTATTCGTTTCACAATCTGCTCTTCTTGTATGGAAAGGCTAACTTCCGGTTGCCAGCATAACGGTTGCATGTATGTCCTCCACCCTCACCTCATGGGAAGCACGAAGACTGCCCATGAGGCCGTTTTCTTTCCTCGATAAGAGGTGGGATAAGCTTACAGTGAGTGGTTTTCCAAGAGGCTCCTTCCTTCTACTTCCATTTCCACGGGCGACTCGAAACGCTCGCCACGGCTGCGATCACCAGGCCAACAACCACAGGTGAAGAGATTTTCTGGTTTGCCTGACTCCAGGTAACCCACGGAGCAACGCCAGGGAACAAGATCATGGCAACGACCGCGCCAGAAAGCCCCGCGCCGATGTTCACACCAAGCCGGATCTTACGCCCAGAGATCAAGCTCCTGTCAGATGGTTTTCTCCAATCATCCGCCACCAGGCGTGGAGCACGCCAGAGGTAGGCGCCGACATGGAGAGCGATCAGCGAGATCCAGAGCAGGACACTGAGGTCATGCAAACGCATGAGCAACCCGGCGTTCGTCGGGCCTGTCACCACGAGACCCATCCCGCTTCCGACCACCAGGAGAGTTGTGACGACGAGCAACGGAGCCAGTAAACGCCTCGGCAAACTGGGCGGACCCTTGCGCACATACGCAGGCGCTCGGGTATAGTAGCGCAGGAAACGGTAACCAGTCGAAGCAAGCTTGACGAGGAGTGGGCAGGAAAGGAGCACGCCGACCACGATATGGATGGCCATCCCCGCGTGCAGGCTCACCGAGCTGATCAGTTCGATCAAGAGAAGCACCAGAAGCACCACGCCAGCCAATGCAGTCATCCGCTCGTTCCCCACAACGCCAGAGCGACCTTCTGCGTTCTCTGCATCCCTGCTGGTCGGTCCTGCCGGACGCCCAGACTCATGGTTGCTCAATGTTTTCATCTTCTCCCTCTTTCATACACGTTCAGGCTCCTCTCTCTCTAGTCCGACTCTCTGCCAGGTTTGGATACGGTCACCAGAACAACGGAGTCTGCCTGTTCTGCGCTTCCCGCCTCCGCCTCCACACGTCGGAAGAGCGGCGCAGGCCACCAGTTCCACCGTCCCAGCAGCACGACCAGCGCGGGGATGAGCAGGGTGCGAATCAGGAACGTATCCATCAGGATGCCTGCTGCAACCCCAAACCCGACCTGGCGTACCTGGTCCGTATTCCCCTGGAATGCCAGCAGAGCAAACGAGCCAGCCAGGATTACCCCTGCCGCCGTAACAGTGCCCCCGGTGCGGCTGATTGCCTCGCGCACCGCTGCCCGTAGGGGTTGCTTGTGCGCCTCCTCGCGGATGCGGCGCATGACCAGGATGTTGTAGTCCGACCCCAGCGCCATCAGGAAGACGAAGAGCAGGAAGGGCAAGATGAACTGCACGCCATCGCTGCTTCCCAGGTGAACAAACAGGAGTGCCACCAGTCCCCAGGCAGCCAGGAAGGAGAGTACGACGCTGACAATGAGGTAGAGCGGCGCGATCACGCTGCGCAGAACAAGTCCGAGCAGCACGGCAATCAAGAGGGCAACAATGGGGATGACCAGACTCAGATCGCTTGCAGAGGTCTGAGTGATATCGTAAGCAACGGCATTGGAACTTACCATCCCGGACTGCGCCGCTCCCGCCGACTGCGCGACCTGGGCTACCGACGTGCGCAGCCCCGGAATGGCGTTGATGGCCGCAGCACTGGTAGAGGGATCCTTCAGAATGGCTATGAATTGGACGGTTTGTCCATCCGCGCTGATATATTGCCCGGTTGCTCGATAGAGATTGTACATCCGTGGCGATACCGAACTCTTGGCCGTGGGTACTGCTGACAGGGCTTGCGGCGCGCCAAGCTCACTGTGCAGTTGCGCTAGCTGCGCCGCTGTGAGCGATACTCCATTGGGATCGAGCGGCCCCAGAATGGTTTGCAGCGCGGGAATCTGGCGCAGCCCTTGCTCGGCAGTAGCCAGGCTGTCGGGATGGTTCCAGACCGAGGTTGAGAACTGCATCAGGATCTTGGCAGGATTCTGGTTTGTATTGGGGTAATGGGCAGCAATCGCTGTGTCACCAGCAGTAGAGTCGGCACCTGCCGGGCCACTGCTCTGCCCGCCAAAGCCACCAAGGCCGACGCCAAGTTGTCCCAGGGCCAGCCCGACAAAGAGCACAATCCCCAGGCCGAGCGTCAAAGCAGGCCGCTGCATGAGGCGCCCTGTCATCCGCCCCCAGAGACTCGCAGCGACGTTTTCGCTCTTCTGGGTCGACGTCGGCCAGAAGACGGCGCGCCCAAAGATTGCCAGCAGCGAGGGCAGGAGCGTCAGCCCGGCCAGCAGCATCAGCGCGATGCCAATAGCCAGGGCCGGACCCAGGCTGCGATAGATGCCAAATTGAGCAATGACCAGCGTCAGCAGGGCAGCAATCACGGTCAAAGCCGAGAAAGTAATCGTTTCGCCAACGGTTTGCACCGCCCGCACGACGGCTTCTTTTGGATCAAGGCCGCGCCGCATTTCCTCCCGGACACGGAAGGTAAGGAAAAGGCCGTAGTCGGTGCCCGCGCCCAGTACCAGCACGATCAGGATCAACTGGGTAATCGCTGCTGGCTGAAGACCCAGATGGTTCACCGCGCCCGCGATGGCCGGACTTGAGAGCAGCAGGACGAGAACAGCGGGAAGAAAAGTGATAAGCGGCGCGAGCAGGGAGCGGAAGGCAACGAATAGGAGCACAATGATCAGAAGAAACGAGAGAACCTGTAAGGCATTCCGGGTATTCTGCGTGGCATTCTGGCTATCCACATTACTGGCAAGCTGCCCGGTGAGATGAAAGGTGAGGCCAGCAGGAGCATTGACCTGCCCAAAGGTATCACGGATAGAATTGACCAGCGTCGCGCCCGTACCTGTGCCGCTCGTTGGCACATCGGCCTGGATCACGGCCTGGCGCGCCTCCCCATCAGGCGAGGTAGACAGATCGCGCACCGTTTTGACATGAGGCATGGCGCGCACCGCCTGCTCAAGCCGATCTATCGCGGCCTGGTCATCGGAGGTCAGCGGGCCAGAGTTGCGTGTGGCCACAAGCGTGGCAGAAGCATACTGGGTATTTTGAAAGGGAGCGGCAAGATTGGCCGCCTGAGAACTTGGCGCACTGGCGGGCAAAAACGTGCTGATCGTCTGGCTGGCGTTATCAGTCACGCTACTCAGCGAAGGAAACGTTCGGACGCACACCACCGTGATCACCAGCCAGGCGACCACGATCAGGTAGCGAAAACGCACGTCAAAACGCCCTAAAGCGGCGTAAACGGTATCCATATGTGAGATTCTCCTCCAAAAAAACTTCTTTTCGATTACTCAGTGCCGATACAAGCAGCCTGGGCGCGCGGGCACCAGGGCTCAAACGTAAGTTGACGCTTATGGGGAAGACCCCTGCGCCTTTCTAAGATGTTCCCCATCGGCGCTATGCCTAAGATAAGCAATGTTCCTGGAGTTGGCATGAAGCAAACATAAAGATTTGATAAAGTGGGGTGGCAGATTGAGAAAGTTGACTCCTATAGAAGCTGAAGCAAAGAGATCAGTATGATATGATCAGGGACAATGAACGCTTATCTCCCATTCAAGGTGCGAACATGGCAACCCGTATTCTCTTGATAGACGATGACCCGAAGATTATCTCACTGCTGCGGCGTGGCCTGGCATACGAAGGCTTTGAGGTCTACACTGCTATGGATGGCGAGTCCGGGCTGGCCGCCGCTCAACAGTACCAGCCACATCTCGCGCTACTCGACATCACCATGCCAGGGACTGATGGCTTCGAGGTCTGCCGCTGCCTGCGACTCCGTGGTGATATCGCGATCATCATGCTGACAGCCCGCGATGATGTCGAGGATAAGGTGAACGCGCTGAATACCGGAGCTGACGATTATGTACCCAAGCCGTTCGCCTTCGATGAACTGGTCGCGCGCATCCGGGCCGTGCTGCGTCGCCAAAACGCTGGTGAGGAGCGCCTGAACTATGCCGACCTGGAAATCAACCGGGCAACACGAGAGGTGCAGCGGGCTGGACAGCCGATAGAACTGACCGCCCTGGAGTACGAACTCCTGGTTTTGTTCCTGTGCCACCCCAGGCAGGTGTTGACCCGCAATCAGATCCTGAGCCGCGTCTGGGGCTACGATGCCGAGACCGAAACAAACGCGCTGGAAGTGCATATCGGTCACCTGCGCCAGAAGTTAGAAGCGGGTGGTGGCTCGCGCCTGATCCAGACAATCCGGGGCATCGGCTATACCCTGAGAGGGGAAGCGCGTCGATGAAGATCCGCACGCGTCTCACGCTCCAATTCATCCTGACCATGGCAGGAATATTAAGCATCTTTAGTGTCACCATTCTGTTGGTTACCGACATCCACCCGGACACGGACATCACAACAGGGATGCAGGAAAGCGCGGTTGAGATCACGAATCAGATTGTCCAACGTCCAGGAGGGCTGTACGCAGTCTCGCGACAAGAACTGGATGCGCTCGCTCCATCCGACATCGCTGTGCAGGTGCAGGACCAGAACGGGAAGGAGTTGGCCAGTTCAACCAGTTGGACAGCCTGGAACCTGCCCACACGTGACCAGACGGCCCAGGGAACGAGAGGCAACACACGTGTGATGAATCTGTACCGTCACGCGGTAATCGTCGGAGGACACGTACAGGGATACATCCTTATCGCTCAATCGGCAAACATCCCCACCAAGAGATCGCTGCTCGGTGTGCTCATCATCGCGGCACTCATAAACACCGTGTTAGGTGGACTGCTGGTCTGGCTGCTGGTACGCCGAGCAACGCGTCCCCTGGAACATCTAGCGGCCACGGCGTCCGAGATTGCCGAGGTCAGCGATCACTCCCTGCGCCTACAGCCAGAAGGACCACGCGATGAGATCAACCGCCTGGCCCACACCATCAACGGCATGCTGCAATCACTTGAGGACGGTTACCAACAAGTACAGGCCGTGAATGAGCTGCAACGCCAATTCCTGGCGGATATCTCGCACGAGCTGCGTACCCCCCTGACGATTATGCTTTCCTCGCTGGATCTGCTGAAAAAGGAGGGAGGCACCGATCCCGACTTCCAGGCCAGCGCGCTAGAAAATATCCGGCTTGAGGCTGAACGCATGGCTCGTATGGTCACACAACTGCTGATTCTGGCGCGCACTGATGCCAGCGCTACCATGACCCGCGAACCGCTGCTCGTCGTAGATATCGTCGATGAAGCTTACCGAAAGGCTCAACCAGCCGACAGCAAGCTCAGCCTCGAGTGCCACGAACTGGATCTGTTGGAGGATGCGGTGGTGCTGGGCAATGCTGATTACCTGAAACAATTGTTTTTGATCCTGCTGGAGAATGCCTTCAAGTACACGCCTGCTGGGGGAAAAGTTATAGTAAGCGGAAGCCTGAACGAAGACACAGTAGCGATTACCGTGGCCGATACAGGTATCGGCATCACGGAAAGCGATCTGGCGCTGGTCTTTCACCGCTTCTACCGCGCCGAAAATGCGCGTTTCCGTTCAGGTATGGGGCTGGGCCTCTCCATTGCGCAGAGCATCGTCGAACAGCACGGAGGCAAAATCACGCTTGCAAGTACAGTAGGGCGGGGCAGCCGCTTCACGGTGCTCTTACCCCTCCTGAACCGAGGGGATATGGGGGTGATGCCGGCTTCGGGAGAGCAAGCCCATACAGGAAAATGACCTGATTGCTCATACAGAGGCTTGTCTTCATCTGATCTTTCACGGAGTGACAGAAAAACGTTGTCGAGGACACTTTCAGCTATTTCTCGACCGGTTCTCTAGCCTGGCTACCAGCTATGTTGAATCCTATGGCTCCCCAGCCCCTCTCAATCCTGGGGCTCTTTGCGCCAGCCATGTCGGCGGTCATTGTGGTATGGTGGGCCCAAGGAAAGGCAGGCGTTGTCGCGCTTTTCAAACGCTATACGATCTGGCGTTTCTCCATTGGCTGGTATCTTTTGGCACTGTTGCTGATGCCCATCATCTACATGATTGCACTCGTCGTCACTCTATTGAGCACCCACGGCTCCTTCGCGAACCTGTTTTTTGCGAATTCGCCGCTCTTTATCCTGGTGGCGTATGTCTACCTCATGGTTATCAACTCGGGGGAGGAGATCGGTTGGCGTGGGTTTGCCCTACCCTTGTTGCAGTCAGTGCTGCCTGGGCCAGTAACAGCGGGCCTGGTGCTTGGTCTCATCTGGGGGCTCTGGCACCTTCCTCTCTACATCAATCCAGAGGTGGCGACGATGCCTTACCCACTCTTTCTTGTGCTTACTGTTGGCCTTTCACTCATTTACACCCATCTCTTCAATAGATCCACGGGCAGCCTGTGGACAGTAGTTATGCTACACGCGGCTACTGATATACTTCCCCGCATCCTCCAGTTAGCACAGGTTGGTCTACAATTCTGGGTCGTTACAACTATCCTGGTCTGGCTTGTAGCGCTCGGCCTATCCTTTCTTCTGCGTAACACGACACCTGTGATAGGGCCTTCAGAGAGTAATCACCAATCATTGTGACAGGATAGGGCTTTAGCCCGCCGCAAGCCACGGTTCTTTAGACCGTGGTGAGGCGTGCTATTGGGCTTGAGCCCTTAGTACAAATAGAACACATGTTTGACAATTTCAAATCAGCAGAGTATTCTCTACGAGAGATACCATATATTTTGTGAGAGGAAGTACTGAAAATGGCAAAAGCCACGAAAGCCATCAGGCAGGCGTTGCACTATCCACCGCAGTATGCTGCCTATTTCGCGGCCAATCAGGCCCTCTTCAATCGTGTCGTCGCTTTTTATTTCGACTGTATTCAGACACACGAGGGTATCCTTTCACTCAAAAACAAGCAGGCCCTCACCGCCTTGGAGAAACTCACCCATACAACGGAGTCTAGTCCCCATCCGGTGATACCGCTCACCGACCTCGCGCCAGATATCCCGGCGATGTTCAGACGTGCCGCCATCAATGCGGCCCTTGGTTCGGCCCGCGCATTTTTTTCTTCCCTCAAAACATGGCGAGCACGTAAGGAGAAACACGAAGCCAAACAAACGAAAAAGCGCAAGAAGAGGCCGTTTCGGGAGCGGCCACCAGTCCCACCCCGATCATGGAACAAGTCAGTTCCCTTCTACGCAAGCCTTTGGCGTGAGCGTCATACTCATGGTATCGTGCTCAAAGTCTGGACCGGCTCGTGCTGGTCCTGGCTCAAAGTCCACCTCCTGGGTCGCGATCTCCCCGATGGGTACGCGATGGGCAGTCCACAGCTTGTTCGCAAGGGGGATCGCTGGTGGTTACATACTCCCATTGAAAAGACCTTCGAGGCTCCCGCAAAGAGCGGAGCGCAACTCACCACCGCCCAGACACGTCTCTGCGCGGTGGATCTCAATCTCGACAAGCATCTCGCTGTGTGCAGCGTCCAGACCGTTGACGGCACCATCCTGGCTACTTCCTTCATCGGGAATGGCACAGCGGTATCGGGCTGTAGGAAACAACTGCTCGGACGCATTGCGCGCAACCGATCTCAGACTGGCATCATTGCCGAGAACGAACAGGACAATGCCGACCTCTGGGCCAAAATCAGGCACGTGGACGAACAGATCGCGCACCTGGTGAGCGCTCGCATTGTCCAGTTCGCTACCAAGCACGAGGCGAGTATTCTCGTCTTCGAGCATCTAGGCAACCTGCGACCAGAGAAGGGCACGTATTCGCGCCGGAGCAATACCAAACGCGCCTACTGGATGAAAGGGCGCATTGTCCGCTACGCAAAGTACAAAGCCTGGCATGCAGGCGGCATCATCACCTGCCGTGTGAATGCGCGCAATACGAGCCGGGAATGCCATCGCTGTCACGCGCTCGTCATTCGCTACAATGAGAGCGAGCCGGTTGAGGGATACACCCCCGGCGCCGCGCTCTGCCTCTGCCCACAATGCCAGATGCGCGATCATGCCGACCGCAATGCCAGTTTGAGAATCGGACAACGCTTGATCGAACGTATGCAAGAACCTCAGAAAGAAAAGCCTCTTACTGCTGTGCGACGTGCAAGCAGAGTCTCGCAAGAGACAGGTGTTGGGATCTCCCAGGATGCCAAACGCCAGATGGGACCATCTATCCCTGCGGCCAGGCGCGGAGATCAGACCAACGGGCATGGCACCGCCCAAGGGAGAAAGCGCCGGATGGGTGCGCCTCTCCCAGATATTGCGTCCCAACTACGGGTTCACTTTGAGTAGTGGCTACGCCACCTGTCTCATGAACCCGACTACGGCGCAGTGTCAGAAGCTGCTCGGCTTTAGCTGATTCGGAGTGTCACAATAGTTACGGTGATGGCATCATCCATCACCGTTTGCCACGCTTCAGCTGCCTTCTCAATCTATTTATACGTGGCTTTCTCTCCCGGCAACAATGCTTTTGTCCACCCTGTTGTTGAGAGAACCTCCTCACCACTCTCCCCAGAGAAAACAACGAAGCGTCTCAACATAGGTCTGGGCGATACCCACAATGTGTAAACCATCCCGGGGCATCCTGCGCAGTGATTGTGAAAAGGGCTTGCCCGATCGCCTCCTGCAAGGCTTCTAGGGTGCGTGCTCCTACCCGGCGGAGAAACGCTTTGAGTTTGGAGAATGCCTCTTCAATTGGTGACAAATCGAGAGAATAGGCGGCCAGCCTCGTTCATAGTCTAGCTCAAATTCACTTTACCCTACACTATCGTACCAGGGGAGGAGAGAGGTTCCATGGCATTATCTGTTTGCAGAAGAGTAACGCTTTAGATGCAGTCCGAGTGGGAAAAGGGGCGTTTTTATTTTAGGGAGAAGGCAAAGATAAGATACAATGGTAAAAGCATACGCTATTTTTTATCGTAGAAGGAACAAGACGTTGCGCCTGCTATTTCAAAATGGACACATTGTCGCGCAGTTCAACGTAATATGGGAAATTTCGTTGCTGATGGATCTCTCCGCCAAAGGTATAGGCTGGGCTTCGATCTACATGGAGGGGAAAGGAGAGCCAATTGGCCGTATTCACACAACAACCCATGAGGTGCAACTATTTGCAGGCAATGACATAAAACATCGGCAAGTCGTCGTGCTCGGGCCAAATTCCCCAACCTCCTAACCGCACGACGCGGCAATATTGGTATTACGTGGCCTACTTGTCCATCCTACGTCGAACTGATTGGCGTAGAGAGACGAAGCAACGTTCGACGTTTGAAAAGGCGAATCCACAAGAGGTCTACCAGAGACGTCCCCATTTGTCAATATCTCTAGCATGATTCCTTGGAAACGTTTCTCACACCCATATAGGTCATTTAACGTCCTGAATTCATGGCGCATTTGTATCATAAAACTTGCCCACGGATGGCTTAAGATGCGTGTCAAGACAATTTTTGAGTCAAACCCCTCAATCATAACTTGGCACAGTATTCTTTTGACACTCTTGCAGGATTCTTTAGTCAGCTACGCTGACTGCAATAGAAAGAACGAAAGAAAAAGGCAGGAGAGGCTATCGCAAAATTCATTGATGATCTTTTGATATCCTCCCTTGCCATCTATACAGTTTTTTGATGGCTTGCGAGGTAGATTTATAGAAAGAGCCTGGAGCAGAGTCTTCGGCAAACAACATTTGAGATATTCTGTAAGGAGTAAGTAGGATTGGCTACTTCATCACTGTCAGCAACAAAACCGTCCTTCAGTGAAAATTCGCTCTCTTCCACAACACACGCAAGCAAAAGTAGACGTACGTTCTCAACCCTCAAGGGCAAAACGTTTGTCGTGAAATTAGGCGGTAGTACACTGGAGCATCAGCGTTCGGTGATACAGGATTGCATCTGCTTACGTACGCTGGGTGCCAGCATTGTCCTGGTGCATGGTGGTGGACCCACGATTAATGAATGGCTCACAAAGTTACATATCCCCATTCGTTTTGATCACGGATTGCGTGTCACCGATGCCCAAACGCTGGAAGTCGTGCGCATGGTCTTGTGCGGTCAAATTAATCAAGAACTGGTGACTATGGCAGCACAACTTGGTGGAGACGCTGTTGGCCTTTGCGGGACTGACGGAAATATCGTGCGGGGACATATAGCGGACAAAAGCCTTGGATTTGTTGGTGAAATCGACGCCATTCATCCCATGCTGGTGCGACAGGTACTCGACGACGGCTATATTCCCATTATCGCGCCGCTGGGGCTGGGACCAGATGGAAGCAGCCTTAATATGAACGCGGATCTGGTGGCTTCACGTCTCGCCGGGGCCTTGCAAGCATCACGCCTGATGTTTTTGAGCAACATTGATGGCATTTATGGCTCAGATGGTTCCCTCATTTCAGAAATGAACGAGGCAGAGGCCCATACCCTCATCGATAGAGGCGTTATCAAAGATGGTATGATCCCGAAGGTGAATGCGTGCCTACATGCACTGGAAGATGTCCCCTGCGTCCAGATTGCGAATGGTTGCACCTCGCATGTACTTCTACATACGTTGGAAGATTTACCACTCGGAACGAAATTTGTACATTAGAAGAAGGGCAAGATAGACACATGCTCGATGAACAACCACGAGGATTTCGCACCTGCGCGAAAAATGTTGGGATTAAGGACACAACGCTGGACTTTACGGTGATTGCCTCAGAAGTCCCTGCTTCGGCTGCCTCGATGTTTACGCAGAACCGATTTTGTGGGGCCGCTATTCACGTCGGTCGTGAACATGTAGCGAATAAGCAATTGCAGGCCTTTGTGATCAATAGCAAAAATGCCAATGTCGCAACCGGCGAGCAGGGGCTTGCCAACATCCGTGAAGTCGTGCGCCTCGTCGCCGAGGAACTGTCTATTGCTCCTGACGACATTTTGCCATCATCGACAGGGGTCATTGGACGACAATTACCAATAGAGAAGATCCGTCGAGGGATTCGAGGGATTGCGCAAGAAATGCGGTCCGGTCAGCTTGAGTTAGCAGCCCGTGCCATCATGACAACCGATACCCACCCGAAAATGCGTAGCTGTCGCATTGGCGACGCGGTGCTTGTGGGCATCGCCAAGGGAGTTGGCATGATCGAGCCTAACATGGCAACCATGCTGAGTTACTTCATGACCGATGCGCAGATTGAGCCGGAATTGCTGCATCAGTACCTGCAAGAGGCCGTGAATATGTCATTCAATATGGTCAGCGTGGATACAGATACCAGTACCAGCGATACCGCCGCAATTATGGCGAATGGTCTGGCAGGGCCCGTAGACCATGAGGCGTTTCGGCAGGCATTGCAACAGATGGCTATCGAGTTAGCGAAAGAACTGGCGCGTGACGGAGAAGGCGCCACAAAACTGATCGAAGTAACGGTTGCGGATGCCGAATCCTTTGCGCAGGCGAAACGTGTCGCGAAATCTGTCGTCAATTCCCCACTGGTCAAGACAGCCATCTTTGGGGCGGACCCGAACTGGGGGCGGATTGCCATGGCTATTGGCAAGTGCGAGGAGCAAACTACTATTGTCCCCGAGAAGGTTTCCATTGCTTTTGAAGATATTCCCGTGTACCTGGGTGGCCCTCTTCGCGATGAAGATCTTGCGCAGGTCAAGACCTACTTAAGCAATGCCGAGATCTGTATTCACATTTCCCTTGGGCTGGGCAACGCCTCTGCAAGTGTCTGGGGATGCGATCTCACAGATGAGTATGTTGCTATTAACGGCAAGTATACCACCTGAGGGATGGCGATGGGAAGGGGGTTTTCCCTCCCGGCCTCTGGCCTTTACGCGTGGTTTCACACACTGCCCTGGTCATCAGGCCCCTGGACTGAGGAAAGAAATGTAAAACGAGCGATTTTGCCTCGGTTGTGCAGAGAGACAAGGGAGAGCAGATGAGAGCCGTTTCGATTGTCAATATTACCAGCTACACCGCATTGGAATTAGTGCGCTTGCTAGCCCAGCACCCTGAGTTTGTGGTTACCTCGGTAACTGGGCGTAGTGTGGTGGGCAAGCGTTTGGAGGAGATTTTTCCGCACCTGCGGGCAATCCTCCCGCCACCCGGCCAGAAAACGCCCGCCGTAGACCCTGCTCTTGTCGTCACCGAAGAACCTGCTCAGACTGAGCTCGCCTTTGTCTGCCTTCCACATGCAGCAGCTGCAACAGCAGTGGTACGTTTAGTCGAGCGCGGAATCAAGGTGGTCGATCTGTCTGCGGATTTTCGCCTCCATGAAAGCAAGGTCTACGAGGCATGGTACACCCACCCCCATCCTGCTCCCGCCCTCCTGGAGAGCGCGGTCTATGGCCTGTGTGAGCGCTATCGTGAGCAGGTGCGCCTTGCACCACTCGTTGCCAATCCCGGCTGTCACTCAACCGCCGCAATCCTGGCACTCACCCCTGCTCTGGCATCTGGCATTGTTGGTCCCAACGTGATCGTTAACTCCATAACTGGCATCAGTGGGGGAGGGCGTACTCCCGTACCCGCCTACCACTACCCAGAAGCGAATGAGGATGTGTGGGCGTATAACCTGGAGGGCCATCGCCATCTGCCAGAAATTGTGCAAGAACTTGAAGCCGCTGCTGCAACCGGTGACCATCCTGTCGAGGGTGGGCTACGGCTGACGTTTGTCCCACATATTGCGCCGATGACGCGTGGCATCCTTTCGACAAGCTATGCCGAGTTGCGAGCAGATGAACATGGAGAGGTTCCAACAAGCGAAGAAATGTGCGCATTGTATCAGGACTTCTATGCGAATGAGCCGTTTGTGCATGTGGTTGACCAAGCGCCACACACCAAGTGGACCGTTGGGAGCAATCATTGTTTTCTCCATCCAATCGTTGATAGGCGCACACAGCGCTTGATTGTTGTCGCTTGCCTGGATAACCTAGTCAAGGGCGCCTCAGGCCAGGCCATTCAAAATGCCAATCTGCTCTGCGGATTCCCAGAGACACTGGGATTGACTGGCCTGAGCATGGTTCCTTAGCTGGTTGTGTCGCAAAATTATTGCGTTGAGCAAATGGAACGAGCAATGGCAGCATGAGCATCATAGTCACAGAGAGAAAGGATTATTTTGGGGGTTCATCCTTTTATGCGTCAAAATCATCAAGTATATCTCTCACTCTATGCGTATTATTCTCGCCGTGCTGCGAATCATATGCGGATTCTTGAGCGTATTTTTATGCGTTCGCTTGGGGTCTATACACCTCTTTGATGCGCATCCGCCGATAATAGAAATAGCTTGAGAATGCTTCTAGAGAGGCCATGGCAGCTGGGGAGAGGAAGCGTTTCTCGGGTGGAAGTGTTCGTGCCTTCAAGGCACGTGAACAGACATGCGTTGAAACGGTTGTTGTGTTGCATGTGGAGAGAGAAAGAATCCCCTCATCAGTGAAAGAGGCATTTCAAGATTACTATGATGAATTTGGTATTGCTTACCAATGTCGTCGAACTCTTGGCAGTGATTGTACTCCCTCTATTGATTCCCTATGCTTCTGGAGTTATGGCCTCGAAGACGCGCCATGATTGGACGCATGGTTGGATCTTGGCTATATCCCTGGTATGCTGTTTACTGCTGTGTAGTGAACACGTCGAGCAGCGTGGCACGACAACACCAATATGGTCGTTGCCACATGCCTCTCTGGCGAGATGCAGTAACATCCCGGCGGGGATGGAAATCCGTTTGATGCTTTGGAATGGAAGAAGATGCGTTTCGTTACCAACGGCTTGGGAATGATGACGCTTCACACATCACATGCATGGGCGATCCTTCTCATGCCGTGGCAAAGACAACGCAAAGATCGTGTTGATGTGCATTCACCACGTTAACACCAGCACGTCCCTTGACGAGTATGCAGTTTCCATCATGAGCTGGCGGTGACAGAGCAACAGAGCAGGTTGTAAGAAGCTTGTCTTCGCTCAATGAAGCAGGAACAGCTACCCAGGAGTGCAGCGCCCCAAATAGACCGTTTTGTGTTTCGCTTTTTTCTTCTTCAGCAGAGAGAATGCTCAGGAGTAACTACTTATGTATCCAGTAATCGGTATCCCTTGCCGCTCAGGAGTAGGGGCCGAATCGGATCGACCCATTTTCTATAATAACATCGCATATATACGAGCAGTGGAAGCAGCAGGTGGTATCCCTCTTCTCATACCAATCATCGATGATCTTGCTAGACTGCAGACCCTCCTCCCTCGCTTAGATGGCCTGCTGCTCTCGGGGGCACAGACGTGCATCCCTACTATTACCACGAGGAACCTCATCCCATGCTGGGGAAAACCAATCCACTACTTGATGCATTGGAACTGGAATTGGTGCGCTGGGTTGTCAGAGACAATCTCCCAACGCTGGGCATTTGTCGTGGGATGCAGATATTAAATGTGGGTCTAGGCGGGACCCTCTATCAGGATCTGGAGGCGCAGTACCCAGAGAGTTTGAAGCACGCCAACTGGGAATTGCCGCGCAACCAAGTGGTCCACCGGGTGAAGGTGCTGGAAGAGAGCCGCATGGGCTCTCTCCTGGGAAAATACGATCTGGGCGTCAATAGCCTGCACCATCAGGCGGTAAAGCGCCCAGGCTCGGGCGTCATTCTTAGTGGATATACTCAAGACGGTGTGGCGGAACTGTTGGAAGTGCCTGATCATCACTTTCTGGTTGCGATCCAGTGTCATCCTGAAGAGATCTGGCAGGATGAGCCTGCGTGGAAACATCTCTTTACGACCTTTCTGCAAGCATGCTCCACACCTCATAGAAAGCAGATTCATCCGATCAAGACGATGCTCACGGTCAGTGCCAAGTCGGCATAGCTTTGTTGCCATTTCGAGAACGTCTGCACGCCTGAAGCCGAAGGAACACATCAATCACGGTTCGCATATTCTGGATCGTGGCGACTCTCCTGCTGGCTCCCAGGACTGTCATGATGGCATCGGTGTAATTGGTCCAACGTGAATTGCATTCAGCGAGATAGAGCGCTGATGCTTGCTTGCGCTGCTGTCTGAGGTATTGCTCACGAGTCCCAGGAATCATGAGGTCAATGTTAGCGATGCAACATAGCGTGTTGAAGGGGATGCCACAACGTGCGGCAGTGTACACGCAACCGTCGTCCTTCACGGTAGTCGGCAGGAGGTGGAAAAATCGTGCTCATGCCATCTTCTCTCGGCGGTTTGGCAACATTCTTTAGCTAGCTACACTGACCTCAATAAGGTCGACGAGTGGGACCAGATGATGCGGGTAGGCTTCCTGCTTGCTCAACGGCTCATCCACAGCATGCGCGACCCAGCGTCTTCCCCGTCCTCGCGTTAGGTCTCCAGCAGACGGGGAAATGGGAGCAAAGGGAGGAAGGACGACGAACCACCGGTCGCACCTGAGCTTGATCCCCATCGAGAAGGTATTTTCTGGTCACAATGATATTCTCGTCTCTACGCCGAAATCGAGTGCAGATTATGCCCCATTTGAACAGACCATTGATACTCCAACAGGCATTCCTGTATCGCAACGACGCCCAGGACCAGACGCGCCATCATGGAAAATCCCTGGTTCCGAATGGTCGAACGTAATACGCCGTGTTGTTGAGAACCAAGAACCACTGCGCAAGGTTGCTAGTGATTATGGTGTTTCGCATGAGACGGTTCGACGCGTGATCAATGCTGCTCAGAAGAGAATAAGCTAAGCCATTTATGCACCGGGACCTCGAAGGCAGATTGAGTTTCACCCCACTTCGTATGAAAGAACGCTTGATCTGTTGACCGAGTTCGGTGAAGGCCGGGGTCCACATCTCTTCATGAGAGAGAGGGACTAGCGCTGAAGAGTGGAAGAGGCATGAGCAGTTTCCCTTCCCTTTCCATTTTCTGTTGACGATAACGCGTACCAATGTGTATCATGTCGCACTTTCGGCTCGTTTCGTTCAGAATTAGCGCTCTAGCCAACTGGCAGTTCACCCAGAGGGATATTGAGCGTTACCTGTTGGGTACCGCGATAGATTTTCACTGCGACTACATCGCCTGGCTTGTGTTGGAGCAGGGCCGTGCTCAGATCACTGGCGCTCTTGACGCTTCTGTTGCCCAGTTGCACAATCACATCGCCTGTTTTCATGCCAGCTGAAGCAGCTGGTCCAGAAGAGGTGACGTTTACAACCATGACCCCAGAAGTAACGCTGAGGTGATTCTTCGCCGCTACCTGTTGATCCACATTGGTGACTATCACCCCCAGGATAGAACGGCCAGTATGGGTGACATGGCCATCGGCGATCATCTGTTGGGCGATAAAGTTGATGCGATTCACCGGAATGGCGAAACCCAAACCATTTGCGGGGGTGTTAAACTCGGTATCGATCGCGTTCAGCGTGGGTATCCCGATCAGGTTGCCCTGCATATCGAGCAGTGCGCCGCCGCTATTGCCGGGGTTGATAGGCGCGTCCGTCTGAATGGCATCGGGCAGAATTGGTCCTTTCTGACCCTCAGAAACGTTGCGATTGAGTGCGCTCACAATGCCGCTCGTCACCGTCTCTGCGTTGCCCAGTGGGCTTCCAATGGCCAGAACGCTTTGCCCAACACGCAATTTGGACGAATCACCCAGATGCATCGTCGTCAGGCCAGAGACAGGGGGGGTGATTTTAATCACGGCCAGGTCATCCGCCGGATCGGTCCCCACCACGGTCGCGGGCAGCATGGTACCATTTGCGAGCGTCACCTGGACGGTGCTTGCCCCTGCAACCACATGGTTATTGGTGACGATATATCCGCGTCCATCGATAATCACGCCCGAACCCAACACCTGCTGGCCCGGACTGCTCACGTGAACCTGCACAACTCCTGGCTGTACTTTGCTGATGACCGCTTCGCGCACGGCATCCGCGTTGTTGCCGGTCAGTGCTGGCACGGTTACGTTGGAGCTCGCGCCAGGCTGGAGCGTGCTCGTGCTTGAGGGCGAGAGCGCAGTGCCGCCGGTGTGCCCGAACTGCCAGCCTGCGAAGAGTCCAACCGCGAAGACCAGGGCCAGCAAGGACGTCAGGGCGATCAACGCGCTGGTGCGCAGTCCTGAGCGCCGGGGTTGGACTGGCTGGTTGGCAAGCATCCCAGGCTGTGTACCCAGCATGCCTGGCTGAGCCGCTGGCTCGGTGGGGGCCGAGGAGGGCAGCCCAGCAGGCGTGGCGGGTGGAGAAGCATGTCCGAAGGTGTTCGCACCTGGAGGGCGATGGGTCGGCCCTGGTTGTGCCTCAAACGACCTGCTCTCCCAGTCTTCCGGTGTTTCCTGGGCGGATTGCTCATGATTGGTTCGTTCATTGATAGTTGGCCGCAACAGATGCTCATCTATAGGTTGCATACGTTCTTCTTCTCCTTATGATGACCCTTTTTTCGTATCCTTCAGTTTTTTACGTCTCTCGTCGGGAACTATATGTGATATGTGCGCACCTCCCGGCGCTATCCGTATGGCTCTCTTCTCGATACACCAGCCTTCTTCCCGCTGACTGGCCGCCTGCGGTTGCGTCACATACAAAGGCCTGATGGCACAATAGAGCGAGAGAGACGCTCAAACGGTTCCTTTCCAGAAGGGGTGAGGTTCCCTTTTTCGCCTCTTCCTCCCGCCCTCCGGCGACCAATAGGATTTGGTGGAGGGCGGGATACAGCAGAAGCCACTCAGTGCTTTATCGCTTGTGACCTTTCTTCTTCTTCTGTGGTAATGATCTGCTGTTGACTGGCCGCACGTAGTTCTCCATCGTTTTGATCTGTCCATCCTCCATTTCCATACGCACATCCGCGACTTCCGCAATACTGCGGTCATGCGTCACCACGATTACCGTCCTCCCTTGTTCAGCAAGCTGCTTCAATAACTGAATAATCAGTTTGCCGTTGCGCGAGTCCACATTGCCGGTTGGTTCGTCGGCCAGGATCACCCTGGGATTGTTGGCCAGCGCGCGGGCGATAGCCACGCGCTGCTGTTGTCCACCGGATAACTTGCCTGGTTTATGCGTGTGCCGATTCTCATCGAGGCCGACTCGTCTGAGCAAGGTATGTGCGCGTTCGTGCAGATCGGCGTTCGTCATGCCTCCCTTGAGTTCCATGGGCAGCATCACGTTTTCGAGCGCGGTTAGGCCGGGGATGAGGTGGAAGGATTGAAACACGAAGCCGAGCTTTTGCCTTCTGAAGCGGTGCTCCTGTCCACCTGAGAGCTTTTTGACATCTACTCCGTCAATCAACAGTTCCCCCGAGGTGGGCTTATCCAGTCCGCCCAACAGATAGAGGAGCGTGGATTTTCCACACCCGCTGGGTCCCAGAATCGCGATAAATTGTCCCTCGGTAAAGGCAAAGCTGACCTCATCAACCGCTTGAATCACCTCACCTGCGAACCGAAAGGATTTGCTCAATCCTTCGGCAACAACGGTCACCGTTGGCAGGGTTGGGCCTGGTTGCTCTGGTTGCTCTGGCTGTTGTTCCGCAGGCAGTGCCAGGTCCAGTTGCGCGTGTGTGTGTTCCACAGAAAAGAATTCTGCATCCATAAGCAATGATCTCCTCTCTTCAAATCGTTTAATGACTGGCTTTTCTCAAGACCTCGGCGGGCTTGATATGGGAGACGAACCAAGTGGGGATCAGGCTCGTGAGGAGTGCCAGCCCGATGCCTACTCCCACGATAATCAGCAGCGTCTGGGCATTCAGTGTGGCTGCTGCCAGGTGCACATCGCTCAGATGATTTGACGCTGTTGAGCTTGACGTCACGCCATTGATGATCAAACCAGGACCAGAGGATTGGTTCGGACCAGGAGCACTGGCATTTGCTAGCGCGGACGCATCAATATCGAACTTCTGGGAGATCAAAGGTCCCACGGTTACGAGCAGGAGAACGGCCAGCGCTGCTGCCGTGGCGCTCAATGCCGCGATTTCCGTCCAGAACTGTCTGAGGACCTGCAAGTGGGAGGCGCCGATGGTCTTGAGGATGGCGATCTCCGCCGTGCGCTCGCGCACCAGCATCAGGACCGCGAAAACGATGACAGCTGCCGCGATGAGAAACGAGACGAACAGGGCGACCTGGATGCTGTTTTGCGCCACCTGGAGCGCCTGAAACACGTTGCTGTACGGGGCATCCTGAGGGACAACATCGAACGCCTTCCCCAGTGAACTGCGCAGCCTGGCCGCGACGGCCTCAACCTGCTCGTAACTGGCCGCGTTGAGCGTCACGTTATCCACGCCATTGATGCCAAACACCCTCTGCATGGTCGCCATCGGCAGGATCACGCTACTGCCCGAGAATTGATTTGTCGTGGTATAGAGCCCGATGAGCGTGAAGGTGGTCCCGTGTAATTTGAAGGTTGCGCCAACGTGCAGGTTATTGGCCTTCGCCACATCCTTATCCATCAATGCCACATTGGCGTTGGCATCGCTGGCTCGGAAGCCGCGTCCGGAAACGAGCGTGGGCGTATCGCCTCCTACCAGAGTAAAATGGGTGGAGTCAGTGGGAATACCATTGATCATCACAGGGACGCTCCCTTGCTGCCCATCCGGCGTGGTGATCGCACTGCCTTTGAGAGCCCTTTCCATGTCTGGACGTGCCAGGCTCTCCTGCACATTCGCGACCCCCTGGGTCTTCCTGATCTTCGCGACTGCGCTATTTGGAATGGGTGTGGGACCATTCCCGGCCAAGGAAGGCCCGTTCCCATTCCCTGTGGATGGACCGCTTATGACTGGCCCGCCGCTTTGCTGCGCGTTTCTGGCATCGTTGGACGCGTAATTTACCGTAATACCCGTCCCTACCTTCTTATGCATTGTGGCGAGTTCCTGTTGCGAGTTTGCGCTCAGGGTCACCATTGCTGCGACAAACATCAGGCTCGTCCCCAGGAGTATGACCACGAGAATCATCCTGAGCGGGTTGCGAAGCACGTTCCTGATGCTCCGTATGACGAGTTTCATGAAAAAACTCCTTTTCTTATCTTACACTGGCTATTCATGAAGAAAATCATGAAAGAGAAGAAACGGCTTCTCTCTGCCATACATAGGATAGGTGATCGAAGTGAGGAAAGTGCGAGGAAAGTGCGAGGAAATGGTAAGGATCAGGTGCGGTGAGCCATCAGCACCTGATCCCTGGTGAAAACCGCTCTTTGGAGATGAAAGCGACGGGGAAAAGATCCTGATGCGCGGGGGCGAGGGCCGTGACGGGTAGCGTAAACGTAAAACAGGTACCCTTCCCTACCTGACTCTCGACAGTTACCTGGCCGCCGTGAGCCTGGACCACCTGCTTGACGATAGCCAGACCCAGCCCGGTGCCACCGGTGGCGCGGGCGCGGGAGAAGTCAGCGCGATAGAAACGCTCGAAGAGGTAGGGGAGGTGTTCAGGCGCAATACCAACCCCGGTATCCCGCACGCTTATGTGGACTTCCGCTTCGCTGAGACAGGCGGCGAGACAGATCTCTCCCTGGCTGGGAGTGTGCCTGATGGCATTGCTTAACAGATTGCGCAAAATCTGAGCGACCCGTTCCTGGTCGGCTTCGATATGGGGGAGATCGGAGGGAATAGACACATGCAGCGTCAGCTGTTTCTCTGCCAGGTGTGGCTGGACGATCTGGACCGCCTGGCTCGCGACATCTGCAAGCTCGATTGGCTGGCGCGTCAGGTGCAGTTGGCCAGCCTCGGCCAGGGAGACATCCTGCAGATCGGCTACCAGCCGGTTCAACAGAGAGGTCTCTTCATAGAGCGAGGCGAGGGTCTCCGGCGTTGGCTCGAGCACCTGATCCTGGAGGAGTTCCAGATAGCCTCGAATGTTCATCAGAGGGTTGCGTAGTTCGTGAGCCACATCGCTGACTAAGTTGCGGCGCAATTGCTCCGAGCGGCTCAGGCTATCAGCCATCGCATTGAAGGCATGAGCGAGCGCTCCGATTTCGCCTCTGGTTGTGATGGAAACCCGCTGGCTCAGGTCGCCTTGCTCCATCCGTTCGGCAATCGTCTTGAGCGTATGGAGCGGTTTCAGAATCGTCTGGGCAAACACCAGGGCCAGCAGCAGAGCAGTGAGCCCGGCGATGAGGATGGCCAGCCAGAGCGATTGATTCACGGATGTCAGAAAGCTTGCTTCTGGTGAGTTATCGGTGAATGAAACGATGCTCTGAAACGAGGTAACGACGCCCTGGCCGGGAGGCTGAGACGACAGATCCGTGGGAATATAGAGCGGTGCTGAGAGTAGAGAAGGGGTGCCAGAGGAGGAAGAGTATGAGGTAATAGAAAGCTCTGGTCCTGGAGGAAGCGCCTGCCCAATGAGTATGCGCTCTGAATCGGCGATGACAAGCCTTTGATGATCGAACAGGACGATACGCCGGTGCGAGCTGCGCGCCAACTGTTCTGCCAGATTTTGCAACGCTGATTGGCTCTGATGCTGAGTGTAGGCAGTGAGCATCGTCGAGATGAGCTGCTGGTCGTCCTTGGCCTCATTGTAGATCTGCAAGTTATTAGTTGTCGCCTGGCTGGCAAACAGTGCGACGGTGCCCACCGCTACCATGACCACCAGCATAAACATGAAAATGAGGCGGAAACGCAGGCTATGCAACATCATTCGCTCTCCTCAATGTATAGCCGACGCCGTGTACGGTCTGGATGTACGAGGACTGCTCGGAATGAGTGCCGATTTTCTTGCGCAAATTTCCCAGATGAAAGTCTATAGCGCGATCAAAGCCATCATAGTTTGAGCCGCAGACCCGTTCCACCAACTCCTCACGGCTAAAGATCCGGCCAGGGTTGCGGACAAACGTCTCAAGGAGCTTGAACTCTTTGGGGGTGAGGCGGATCGCTTTCCCGCTGAGCCAGACCTCGTGCCTCTGCACGTTGATCACGAGATCGCGAAAATGCAGCGTTGCGGGACGTTCCTCAGACTGGTACGTCCGGCGGAGCACGACGCGCACACGCGCGACCAGCTCACGCAGGCTGAATGGTTTGGTCAGGTAATCATCTACGCCCAGGTTCAATCCCAGGAGTTTATCATCTTCCGTGGCTTTGGCGGTCAACATAATCACTGGAATAGTGGATTCTGAGCGCACAATCCGGCAGAGGTCGAGGCCGCCAACATGCGGTAACATCCAATCAAGAATAATCAGGTCAGGAGCCTCACTCCGAGTCAATGCCAGGGCTTCAATCCCGTCATACGCTTCTAGCGTCTCGAAATGTTCGTTTTTCAGGGATAGTCGGATCAAATCCACCGTTTTTTTATCGTCATCAACAACAAGAATTTTGTATTTCATGGTTCTACCTCAGATTGTGTGAGCGTTTTTCAATGAGAGCCTGGAACTAAGAACGAGATGGACCGGTCGTTTCTACTGTACACAAAAGTTGTAAGCTTTTTGTGAGGAATGACTCTCAATTTTCTCCTGCTGCAAATCAGTGACACATGAATTTGCTTCGCTTTGCTCTTCATCTACAACGGTAGGACTAAAAAATTACTTGCTCTTAATTGGCCAGTGCTCCGAAGCACCATTACATGAGTGTGAACTAGCATAAGAAGAGGTACTTCTCATACGAATCACGTTACTTTTGTACATATCACAATAACACATCCAGTTTCTGTCCTTCGGGTTTCTTGCTGATAAGAACAATGAAATAATTTACGTTTCATCATTCTCACCAACCATGAGGCTTCCATGCTTCTCAAATAATGCACGTAATTTGTTAATCACCACCAACCTAACTCTAGCACCTAGCGAGGCAGAGAAATGTCCATGAAAGAAGATAGCCGTTCTTGTTATTGAAACTGAATGAGCATCACAAATGATTCGCTTCCTACCCGATTGAGGGCGGTATCCACGATTTCAAAGCCCATCCGCTCGTAGAGATATCGAGCTGGATTACTTTTACGAACGCTTAACATCACTGCCGGATATACCTGGCTAGCCTCTTTCAGGAGGTACTCCATCAACTGCGTTCCGATCCCTTGCCCAACAGAGTCTGGAAGAACGGCAATAGCGAGTTCAGGTGTGCCATCAGGAATCAAGCGAGACATTTTCTTTTCTTCAATGAGCAGACGAATCCAGGCAGCTCCTAATGGGCGCTGATCGTGTGGGTGCAATGCGAGCACCCCTCTATCGGTCTCGCGTCCCCACCCTTGAACATATTTCTGTAACCCTAGATTATTTTTCGCTGCATCGGAGGAGGCCTCGCCATCTTCTTGCATATGAGCAGCATAATAGAGCATTTGCCAGAGAAATGGCTCATCGTCTTGCCTCAATGGTCGAATGAGGGCAGGCATGTCGTTTCTCCATCGCACGTTATTCTTGTGCTTTATTCTACCTCATAGCACACTTCGCGAACAATCGTCTATACCCCGAGACCGTGTAAAATGGGGAATTGTGCAAAATACAGATATCTTTGTATCTTCACCAAAACCATATCACCCAAAAGCACTCCTGGCTATTTGATGCTTTGAGGCGCAATACGCTGGCTTCGCCTAATCATGGAGAGATCTCCACCTCGGTGTACTACAGCGGAGTGGGACCTATTCAAAGACCCTCTTGGCGAATGTCTCAATCACTTCAGCAAGCTTTTTGGGATCTCTGGACGTGCCTCTATTGTGGGCCAAGAAAGGTGGATATGTGGCGTCAGGTGATTGCGGAAGCTGAACAAACCTCGCGTTCGGTCTCTAGCAGACGGGGAAATGGGAGCAGAGAGAGGAGGGGCTCTGGTGACGCGCCGAGTACTGGCCCCCCCAAACGAGACCTCGCCATCAGGCATCCCCCGCCACCCGCGCACCCGAGCCTCTCGCCCGCACAGCGAGAAGAGGCCATCGCGCTCTTGCAGCAACCCGAGATGCCCATTCGCAAAGTCGCCAGTGCTCTGGGCACCTCACGGGGAACGAATCATCGGTCGCACCTGGCCTTGATCCCCATTGACAAGTTGTTCGCTGGTCGCGGCGATATTCTGATATTTACGCCGAAAGCGAGTGCTGATTATGCCCAATCTGGTACTTTATTTGAACAAGCTCTTGGTAATCAAGTAGACATTCCTTTATCGCAACGCCGCCCAGGTCCAGACACGCCACAGTGGAAAATTCCCGTCTCGGAATGGCCAAATGTTGTAAGACGTATTATTGAGAACCAAGAACCACTGCGCAAGGTTGCAATGGATTATGGTGTTTCGTATGAGACGGTCCGACGTGTAATCAATGCTGTTCAGAAGAGAACAAGCTAATCTATTTATGCACCAGAAACTCGAAAGCCAGATTGAGTTTCATCCCACTTCGGGAGCAGCCTCGCTTCGACAGGCTAGCAGGCCTGTGACTATAAAGGTGACGGGTTTCAATCCCTCTGACGAGGGGTGCAAGTAATTCATTTGCACAGGTCTGGCCGGTTTTCTCCGGGAAGAGCAAAGGACATTGGAAGCGCTGGGCACGATAGCCGTAGGTATGGTTGAACTGAATCGTGGGGAGCATGGGCAAGCCGATGGGGCAACAGGGAGTACCATCAGCCAAACGCGCAAAAGGGACTTTGCTATGCTGATTGAGTGGGACGGCAGCGATGCCACCGTGACGAACGGCCGCATCATAAACGTACCACGCATCATAGGCCGCATCAGCCGTGATATATGGGTAGGAAACTGATTGAGGGTAACCACGGCTTGCTGATACAGAGGGCGGAAATACGTCACATCTCCCTCGTTGAAAGGTTGAGTATATTCGGCCAGGATCACATCTCCGTAATCCGGTATCGTAGCAGCGGCGACGCCAGAGCCATAGCCCCAGAGGAGTTCCTTTTTCTCTTCGGTGGAGCCATCAGCGAGCTCTTTGTTGGTGCTGCGTTTGACGCCCAGTTTACAGTCGGGATCGCCTTTGAGTCGTTGGGTTTTGTCGTAGCGATCGGGAACATACGCTCGCTCATTATTCTCCTTCACCCAGGCATAGAGATGCTTGACATCGAAGGAAACAACCTCGCCGAGACCGGGTATCTCTTCCTGTAAGGCATGGACCGTGCCAGCCAGCAAATCCTGGAGCAGTGTCCGATCCAGGCCACGCAGCTTCTCACCAAGCCAATAGCGTGTGGGCAAGGTTTGCTCGACATCGAAGCCATAAGGTTGAGTGAGATCAAGGACCAGGGAAAAACCGAGTTCGATCACCAGCAAGGGATGTTTGACCAGAAAGGCGCGCAGTTGGCTGGTATACAGGAAGCCTTCTCGGATGCGCAGCAAAAAGGCTTTGAGATAGGCACTGATTGGATCAGCAGGTCGGCCACGTGGAGACTGCTGGGCTTCCCACAGCGAGACGACAGACCAATCGAGAAGTGAGAAAAAGGCGCGAGCGTCGGTCACGACGGGATCTTGATCAAACAGAGCAGCAATGGTAGGCTGGTCAAAAACGGTGGATGCAGGTATCATAGCAGAGGACTCCTTTGTTAGTGTAGATTGTTGCTAATGAATACTCTGCAAATGGAGTTCTTGCTTTGTCAAAAGAGGAGATGTGTAGCCGCTTCCTGTTGTGGTATGGTAGAGGAGCTTTTACACATGAAAGGACAGGTGCTGGGATTTCTGAAAAGGTCTCCGATTGGAAGGAAACGAGAGCATGAAACCACTCACTACGAATGAGAAACAGAAGGTGCTCAGAACGGCGCAGAGACTCCATAACGTATTAGCTATTCTCCTTCTCATCCTTTTTATCATCTTGCTGCTACTCCTTTTTCTCGTTTCTCACGGAGTAGTGAATAATGTGTTGGGTCAACTGGTAGCGCTTTTATTCTTTATTTGCGTTCTTCTCCTTCTCATAATAGTCTTCTTTTATTTTATTATTTTACTTCTCAAACGGATGTAAGCGTACTACATTGATGATATCTCTTCTGGCATCTCATCTCTATGATCTCAAATGCTCTTGGTCACATTTCTCGTCATCGTTCTGTTTTTCGATATCAGCGAAAGAGCGAGTAAGCCGGAAAATCCCTGCGAACGCACACGAACACCACTACTGTCAGCGCCTCAGGTGTCAGGCCCTGCGATTACCTGACCGACGTTCTCGTATCTTTTATGCAGAGGCAATCAACCAGTTTTTACGAGTAAGGAGGCTTGTGACATGCGACGATGGGAGTATCAATCCACTCTCCTGGTTATGGGAGGTAACTCAGTCTCGCCTGGGAGATGGTGGCTCAGACAAATGAATGAGCAAGAAATCCCTCATTGGAAAAAGGCAGAACCATTCCCTTCTCTTGCAACCTATTGCAACTACATGGACGAGCAAGGGTGGGAGCTTATTAGTATAAGTTATACGCACTCATATCCCGGTGCATCATTGCTTTTTAAACGCCCCTATACTGATGGAAAAATCAGCAAAACGTAACCATGTTGCTACGCTTTGAGGGTTAAATAGGAGCGAAGCGGGTATCATAGCAGCGAACTCCTTTTGTGGGTGTGAATAGGTTTTGTGAACACTACTCTGCAAATGGAGTTCTTGCTCTGTCAAGGAAAATCCCTTGAGTTCTCAGGCAAAAGGAGCAGACTTGCTAAATGAATTACTTGCTCTCGTATTTCTGCAGAGTGTGAGCAGTGGGCGAGCGATAGCCGGGCGATCGGTCAGTCTACGGATCCTCTGCGATCAACTGGAGCACACCCGAGCGAACCTTGCACGCCTGAACGCCGAGATTGAGCAGCTCCTGAACACCGATCCAGGGGTGAAGGGGTTACAACAGGTGCCGGAATTTGGCCCGAAAACGCTGGCAGTGCTACGGGCCGAGTTGGGGGATATCCAACGCTTCTCACGGACCGACGAGGTGATTGCCTACGGAGGCATGGATATCGAGATCAAAGAGAGTGGCCTATGGAAAGGTAAAGCCAAACTGTCCAAACGTGGCAGTGGCTTGTTGCGACGGGTCCTCTCCATGACTGCTCTGCGGAGCATTCATCGGGAAGACTCGGCCTTCGGCGTGTACTATCAGCGCCAAGTGGCGCGGTCTCAAGACAGGCTCGGCCCTCATGGCCGTCATGCGCAAGATGCTGGCAGTGGCTGCTCACTTACTCATGCATGAGGGGGAGAAGTATGATCCCAACAAGGTCTGTGGGAGCAGTGCAGGCTAGTTGGCCGGCCAACTAGCCTGCACTGCTCCCACACCAAGGGATTCGCTTGCAGAACGTTTCAGGGGGTACTCTGAAGCGCAAAGGAGCTATCTTTTTTTCTCGACCCAGGGGCTTTTTGCCTTCCTTGCGCAGAGCTTGACAAATCTTATAGCTTCTCTCCCGCTGCTTCCACCAGTATATCCTCCAGAGAGATTCCCCTTGGGGGCTACACCCAAACTATTATATGAGCCAAACTCTTCAAAGGGCAACACGCTTTACTCGGACGGGTTACGGCCACGACTCCTTTAGCTGAAACATAGCCTTGAGACATGTACCAGCGTGTTCTAATTACTACCTCTGGTCAGCACCAAGTGGTAAAGAAGGTGAAGAGTGAGCACGATCCCTGAAAGGACCCACTTTTCGCGCTATTTACCAGCAACGCAGAAAGATAATAGAAAACATGAACAGTATATATTTTTGGTCGCGTTTATTATTAACATTTATAATAGAAAACATGAACAGTATATATTTTTGGTCACATTTATTATTTGACGTTTATAATAAAAAATGTCGATCTAGTTTTATGTGGCCAGGGTTAGCCAACACATATTGTGGTGCTTTTCTGACGCAAACTACGAGTTCTTTCTCACAGGAGAGGAAGAAAAATGAAAGCATTCGTTATTCACAGGTCTTTAAAGCGTCAAGCGTCAAAGGAGAGAAATAATGGACCTTGAGATTACTTTACAGGTAAACGGAACGATGCATCGGCTATCCATTGATACCCGTACGACCCTCCTGGACGCACTGCGCGAGCGCCTTGGGATTACGGGCCCCAAAAAGGGCTGCGACCATGGCCAGTGTGGCGCGTGTACTATCCTGGTAGATGGCCGACGAATCACGTGCTGCCTCAGCCTGGCCGTCGCCTTTGAGAACACTCAGATCGTCACCATCGAAGGGCTGGCCGATGGCGAGAATCTCCATCCGCTTCAGCGCGCGTTCGTTGATCACGATGCTCTCCAGTGTGGCTATTGCACTCCCGGACAAATTTGCTCGGCGGTCGGCATGTTACGCGAGGCCGAGGCTGGCTGGCCCAGTGTGGTAAGCCCTAACATGAACACTGAACATATCACGCTCGATGAGCAGGAGATTCGCGAACGCATGAGTGGCAATCTCTGCCGATGTGCCGCCTATGCCAACATTGTTCCGGCGATTAAAGAGGTGATACCATGAATCCTTTCCGCTACGAGCGCGCCAGTGATGCTTCTAATGCCATTGCGCTCCTTGCCCAGGCGCCAAATGGGGCCTACCTCGGTGGAGGAACAAACCTCATCGATCATATGAAACTAGGGGTGCGGCACCCTGATCTGCTCGTTGATATCAGTCGCCTGCCTTATGACCATATCGAAGTGCTGGCTGATGGGAGCGTACGCATTGGCGCGATGGTGCGCAACAGCGACCTTGCGGCGGATCGCACGATCCGCGCGCGCTATCCACTGGTCTCGCAGGCGCTTCTCGCAGGCGCTTCCGGGCAGTTGCGCAACCTTGCCACGACCGGCGGCAACTTGCTCCAGCGCACACGCTGTGTCTACTTTCAGGATATCTCGAAGCCATGTAACAAGCGCGAGCCTGGCAGTGGCTGTTCCGCGCGCGATGGATATCACCGCGACCTCGCCATCCTTGGTACCTCGCAGGACTGTATTGCCACACATCCCTCGGACATGGCCGTCGCTCTGGTCGCCCTTGACGCGCTTGTGCGCATGCAGGGACCACGCGGGGAACGCACCATTCCGCTCATTGACTTGTATCGTCTGCCAGGTGACGAACCGCAGCGCGATACGGTCATTACGCATGGAGAGTTGATTACAGCCATTGACCTGCCGCCGTTGCCATACGCAGCGACACACTCGCGCTATCGTAAGGTACGCGACCGGGCCTCCTACGCCTTCGCGCTTGTCTCTGTTGCCGCAGCGCTTGATTTCGCCGATGGCGTTATCCGCGACGTACGTATTGCCTTTGGTGGCATCGCACCCATGCCCTGGCGGGCGAAGAAGGCCGAAGCAGCGCTACGCGGCAAACCCGCGAGCGAGGAACTCTTCCGCCAGGCAGCCGATGCCGAGCTGGCTGACGCACAACCATTGCCTGGGAACGCCTTTAAAATCCCTCTTACCCGCAATACCATGACGCGTATGCTGCTCGACCTTGTAGAGGAGAGAAACCAGCCATGAAGATGCAACAGATTATGCGCTCAATTGGTGCGCCAATCAATCGAATCGATGGCATTCAAAAGGCCACTGGCAAGGCGAAATATGCCTACGAGTACCCGGTCGAGGGTGTGGTCTATGCCTTCCCGGTCCAGAGCACCATCGCCAGGGGACGGGTCTCAGCAATTGATGCGAGCGCGGCGCGAGCGCTGCCCGGCGTCATCACGGTGCTCTCGCACGAGAACGCGCCACGGCTTGCGCACCTTGCCAACACGGAATTGGAGGTGTTCCAGACAGATGCCGTGGCTTATCATGGTCAATTTGTCGCGGCTGTTGTTGCCGAGACATCTGAGATCGCGCGGCAGGCAGCGGAACTCGTGGTCGTGCACTACGAGGAGTTGCCCCATCACGTCGAACTGCGCGCTGATGACAAGGCTCTCTACAAGCCACCGACAGTCCATGAAGGGAAAGATGTGACCGACAGATTCGATGGGGATGTTGAGGGCGCGCTGAACTCTGCGGCTGTCTTGCTCGACCAGACCTATACCACCCCAACTGAGCATAACAATCCACTCGAAACGCATGCGAGCATTGCGATCTGGGACAACGCTGGCATTACCATCTACGATTCAAACCAGGGACCCCATGCCATCCGGGACACCATTGCAACGGCGTTCAGGCAGCCCCCCGAGCGTATTCACATCATCACACAGTATGTTGGCGGCGGCTTCGGTTCCAAATTATCTGCACACCCACCCATCATCCTCGCCGTCATGGCAGCGCAGGTGACGAAACGACCGGTGAAGCTTGCTCTCACACGGCAACAGATGTTCTCGCTGACTGGCTATCGTACTCCAACAATACAGCGCATCCGCCTTGGCGCAGATAACAATGGCCATTTAACGGCGATTGCGCACGATGTGATCGAACAAACCTCGACCTCTTATGACTACGCCGAACATGTTGCTGTTGTGGCACGGCGCATGTACGCAGCTCCCAACCGCCGCACCACACACCGGGCAGCACGACTAGACATGCCTGTGCCAACATACATGCGCGCTCCAGGCGAGTGCTCGGGTATGTTCGCTCTTGAGTCAGCAATGGACGAGCTGGCCATTGCCTGTGGAATTGATCCGATTGAGTTGCGCATTCGCAACGAACCCACGATTGACCCTGAAACGGGACATCCCTTTAGCAGTCGCGGGCTCGTCGCCTGCCTGCGGGAAGGGGCGCGTCGCTTCGGCTGGCAACAGCGTGATCCGACTCCCCGAGCGCGGCAAGAAGGACGCTGGCTCATCGGAACTGGCGTCGCTTCCTCAACGTACCCGGTCTACTACTCCCCTGCGTCGGCGTCCGCGCAGGTTGACTACAAGGGAAATTACCAGGTTCATATCGACGCCGCAGACATCGGAACTGGAGCGCGCACGGCACTCACTCAGATCGCGGCGGATGTGCTCGAAGCACCGTTAGAGCAGGTTCAGCTCGTGATAGGCAATAGCGACCAGCCAGCGGCGGGCTATGCCGGAGGTTCATCGGGTACCGGCTCGTGGGGATGGGCTATCTTTAACGCGGCGAGCGCGCTCCGCACACGGTTGCAAGAAGAATATGGAGGAGTCATACCAGCGGAAGGGCTCTCGGCAAGCGGCAAATTTGACGATAATCCCGAGTTGCAGCAGTTCGCCATGCATTCCTTTGGCGCGCAATTCGCTGAGGTGCATATCAATGTAGATACCGGCGAAATCCGCGTGCCACGGCTCCTGGGAGTCTTTGCCGCCGGGAAAATTGTCAACCCGAAGACGGCCCATTCTCAATTTATGGGAGGACTGACGTGGGGCCTGTCAATGGCGCTCCACGAAGCGAGCGTACTGGATCCACGCTTTGGTAATTACGTGAATCATGACTTCGGGGGATACCATATCGCAACCAACGCGGATGTCGGCACAATTGACGTGGTATGGCTCGAAGAGGATGATCCACATGTCAGTCCGCTGGGCACAAAAGGCATAGGCGAAATCGGGATTGTTGGTACAGCGGCCGCAATCGCCAATGCCGCTTATCACGCGACAGGTATTCGTGTACGCGACCTGCCTATCACACTGGATAAGTTCTTGTCCTGAGAGCTCCCCGTGCTAAAGCAACGGGGGTTCCAGAAGTTCGGCCCACGCTTCCCGTTCTTCACACCAAAGGAGAAGAGCAGGCTCTAGTGGTGGTTCCCCTGGACTTTCGGGCAGACGCGCTCTGGCTCGAGTCACACCCAAGCTTCGGGGCAGCACCTGCCCCTCTCTCGCACGTTGTGTGGTACACTCGTGTGCTGCCCGCAGGCGCGCCTCCGCACCTTCCCAATACGGCTGGTATCGGGCACACGAGGGAATAGGATGTGCTGGATCGAGATACGCGGCCAGAAAGGCGGAATAGAGATCGCGCTGCACAGGGCCGATACCGCATTCGCACTGATGCCAGCGCTGGGAGAGGGGCTTTTTGACCCGTCTGCCGCACCCATGGCACCATTGGCTCAGCGCTGTTGTACGCGTGGGAACTTCCACCAGGGTGCCGCCCGTGCTCGCAACGGTGCGTCTCAACAGTTCCACAAACATTCCTGGTGCTCGCAGTCCCACACTCTTGCCGAATCGCCTCTGCCATGCCTTGTAGGAGACCTTTTCGATGATGATGGTGCTGCCCAGCGCAAGCACCTCGTGCACCTTGCGGCCATGCAGGCTCTTGCGGTGTGCCGCCAGCTTCCGTTCTTTGGCTGCTTTGCGTCGTCGGGTGGCTTGGTAGCGCTTGCTCTGCTTCCACCGCAATTGTTTCTTGTTGCCCTGCTTTTTGATGCGCCCCTTCTCGTCGTAGTGCTCCGGATTGCCTGCTCGCCGCTGCCGATCCATCCGCCGCTGCAGACGACGAATGGCTCTGGCATCAGGAGCCAGTTCCGCACAGAACACCTCCAGGCTGGCCTCCCCTCCTGAGGAACGAGAGCCAGGGTAGAGGGACCCAGGTCAGCGCCAACGACCCTTGTCCAACCGTGTGCTTGGGCTTGCGGTGAGGCGTGCCCTCCAGGGCAAGCTGCACCACGTAGTGATAGCCCTCTGCATCGGCTCCGGCCGCTTTGGGGCTGCTGGTGGGACGTTGGACGAGGCGGGCGTACTTGATGCGGTGCCTGAGCCCATGGGTTACCACCTCGTCCTTCCAATCGATGAAGGCAGGAAGCTGATCTCCGTTCCAGAGCAGGAACCCTGCGTTTCCCTTCTCGGGTGGCTGCAGGACAAAGCGCAGGCCGGTATCATTGCGCTTGTTCTCGATGCTGGAGAAACCACGCCCTCGGCTCTTGAAGCGCACGCGTTTGGCCTGGCCCAGGCAGACGCGATTGAGCGCGCGGTAAGCACGGGTCGCCAGGGTTTGGGCCAGCACGGCATCGATGTGCTCGGCAATCCATCCCACGCGCAAGCCTTTGGCGGCTTCATGCAATGCCGCCTCGGAGAACCCGTACTGCTTGCGCAAGGCGGAGAAGGCGACTGCTCGTTGGGTCTTCTGCGTGCGAGAAAGGGCACGGGCCTCTTGCCAGGCAGCGTCAGCCCGCATGCGCCTCAAACGCTTCTGCCCTTGGGAGAGGATGGCGTTGTAGAGTTGGCGAGCGGCTTCCAGGTGAGCGCGCAGGCGAGTGGCTTGTCCTGGGTTGACGACGAGGGGCAGTTCGAGCAGAAAGGTAGGCGTTGCCGGTCGCTTCTCCTTGGGATGTTTTGCCTTCTGCTGTCTCTGGTGTTGTCCAGGCATGCCGGCTCCTTCTCTCTATTCCCACCGATGAATTGTACTGATACGCCTATTCTACCAGAACGAGCAGAAGAACACAAGTTCTATTTGAGAAAAATACGCTGTTCTATTCGCGCACGAGAGCGGATGTAGCGATTCGTCCCTGGCATCAATGACCAGGGCTTTCTCGCCACGTTCTCTGTAAGCCTCCCACCCTCGTGGGACGGGAGACACGAGGAATGCGAGGTCCGGCCATATGGAACGCGAGGTCACCTACACCAACAAAAGGGAGATAGCCGTTCAATACTTCTTTTGACGATGGCAATAGCGTACCTTCCCGCTGGGCTGACAGAGAGGAAATACCTGAACAATCTGATCGAACAAGATCATCGCTTCATCAAACGGTTGATCAAACCAGGGCTGGGCTTTTTTTCGTTTGAAACAGCGAGAAAGACACTCCAAGGGTATGAGGCAATGAACATGATCCGAAAAGGACAAATACAAGAGGTAAATCGAGGCGACAGCCCTGGACAAGCAGCGTTTGTTGCAGAACTGTTTGGGATAGCCATCTAAACAGAACGGGGGAACAGAGAGGTTTTCCCCTTTGAGTTTCCTGTTGGATTCTTGCAACACAACCACAAAACGAGCGGGTATTTGGACTAACCTGAAGAGTTTTTTGTGTTATTATGTTCTCTCAAAGAAGAGAAAGAAACAGCAAGGAGAAGTGCTGGTGCCTCTTATGAAGCGGTGCGAGTACTCGTACGCAAGAAGAAGCTTATTTCAATAATAATCAGCGAGTAGATGGGAAGGAACAAAACCATGGTGGTGGAACGGCCTCTGTTTGAGCTAGTACTGGCAGGAAGACAGAGTGAATTACGTCTATTTCAGCAGCAGTTTGAGGCAAGTATTGCAGGTCAATTACTGGTAACTCTTGTGGCCGGTGAGCCTGGCATTGGCAAGACACGCTTTCTACGGGAAGCTGCCCAGTATGCTGAACAGGCGGGCGCTATGGTATTATCTGGTTCCGCCTCAGAAGCTGAAGGCATGCCACCCTATCTCCCTTTGCTGGAGGCGCTTGGTCAGTATATTCGCTCCGCTCCGGTTGAGGAGCTACAAGAGCAGACAGGAGCCATGGCTCCTGTGCGGACAACGATTCTTCCTGAGCTCTCATTCCGCCTGCGAGAGCTTCCAGACAGCTATAGCTTACCCCCTGAACAAGCCCGTTTGCGTCTCTATGAGGCAGTAGGTCTGTTTCTCGCAACGATTGCCAGGACATCTGGTCTGGTATTGGTGCTCGATGATTTGCAATGGGCTGATACCTCTACGCTGGACTTGCTCTGTTATGTCGCCCGCACTCAGCCGAGGGCGCGTCTGCTGATCTTGGGAGCTTACCGCAGTAGCGAGATCACGCATCATCCAGCCTTTGAACGCACACTGACCGAGCTTCATCGCCTCCGACTGCTTACTCCTATCACCCTTGGGCCCCTCTCCGAGGTGGACATGGGTCTGCTTGCGCTCAATCTCTTACGCTTTTCTGTGGACCCGCTCTTGCTTCATCGGCTTGTGCTCCAGAGCGAGGGAAACCCTTTCTTTGCTGAGGAGCTTTTAAGAGATTGGTTAGAGACGGGCTTTCTTGCAAAGGGTGCCCAGGGAAGCCAGCCAGAGGACGTTCGAGCGAGGCGCCTTCCTTCTAGCATCGTAGGTGCGGTACGAAGCCGGGTTGACGGATTAGACACCCAGATTGGTTCTTTGCTCCAGGTTGCCTCAGTTATTGGTCGTGCCTTCGCGGTAGATCTCCTTGCTGGTGTAGCTTGTCAGGATGTGGAAATCGTGGAAGAGCGCCTCCAGAAAGCACTTGAAGCGCATCTGATTCGGAGTAGTAGTCCAGGCGTCTTTACCTTTAGCCACGATCTCATTCGCGCGGGCCTGTACGATGGATTGCCCTTATTTCAACGAACTCGCCTGCATACATTGATCGCGCGCAGGCTTGCTCTCCGGCTTCGCTCTGATCAACCCGCAACTCACCAGCTAGCGGAACTGGCTTTCCATTTTGCCCACAGTGGTGATCAAGAGCAGGGCGCTGTCTATTCCTTGCTGGCCGCGGAAGAGGCAATGTGTACCTATGCGTCTGAGGTTGCGATAGGCCATTATCGGACAGCACTTCAGCATCTTTCCGCTCACGATCCTCGGAGAGCAGAAAGTCTTCTGCGCCTGGGCGAGGCTTCATTGCAGATTGGAGCTGTTCAGGAAGCTGTTGAAGCATTTCAGGCTGCTCAGGCCTGCTGGAAAAGCTCAGGCGACAGGGTTGCGATGGGAAAGGTAGGTCTTGCTCTGGGACGAGCCTATTGGCGCCTGGAAGAGATCAATCTCGCGCGGGCTACCTTTGAACAGGCTGTCTCTCTCCTCTCCAGCACTCCTACAGTCGATACGGTGAGGGCCCTGGTGGAACTGGGTTCGCTGTTGCTTGTAAGTCAGCATAACTACCCTGCGGCACAACGCCACCTGGAACGTGCGCTTGATCTTGCGCGTCAGTTCGGTGATACGCGTTTGAAGGCGTCTGCCAGCCGGGCATTTGGTAACTCACTTATGCGGGCCGGCAAGCTGGAGGAGGGCATTCGTTTGCTGGAAGAGGGTCTTGCCCTCGCTGACGAGGCGATGGATGTGACGGAGGCCGCGGAGTGCTGCGAATGTCTCTTTCTGGCAAGATGCTGGGCTGGTCAGCTCGATGGGTGGGAGGACTTACTCTTCCGCTGGCTTCAATATGCGCAGCTCTGTCACGATCCCTATCAGTTGAGACATATCTACTCGCATCTGGCGACGTTTCACGCCCAGCGCGGCGATTGGACCCTGACTGAAGAATATCTCTTGCAAGGGCAGACGCTGACAGAGCAGCAGGGGCTTCCAGAGCCATTGGCGATGTTTCAGTGGACACGTGGTGTTATATATGCTTTTCAGGGAAAGCTTGACGCAGCTTTCGAATTGATACAAGAGTCCATTGCTCGCTTTCGTGTGCTGGAACCTCAATCGCTGGTCTGGTGGCTTGGCTGGATGGGAATAGTCCAGGCATTACAGGGTAAACGAAAGGAGGCCCTGGCTGTGCTTGAGGAGCTAGAAACGCTGATTCTTCCTCTGCCAGCCGGGTCGATGGCGGTGGTCCATGCGCTCTCCCATATGGCCACGATCGTTGTCTCTCTTGGTGATAGGGAACGGGCTGAACGCCTCTATACGCTTCTCCTGCCGTATCACGGCCAGTATCGCGCCATATTAATCGATCGTTTGCTGGGAAGCCTGGCAATTCTCCTCAAGGATTTCAAGGCCGCGCAGGATTATCTGAGAGTTGCCGAAGCGGTGGCCCGTCGCTTTGCTTTCAATATTGAACTAGCCTGGACGCTAGAAGCCAGCGGCAATCTTGTTTTTAGCCAGGGATGGATTCAAGAACAGTGAAGCCTGGCGTAGCCAGTTGGAAGCAGCTCTGGAGCTATTCACGCAACTGGGAGATCAGATCCAGGCGCAACGCCT
This sequence comes from Ktedonobacter robiniae, assembly GCF_016587375.1. Lineage (GTDB taxonomy): Bacteria > Chloroflexota > Ktedonobacteria > Ktedonobacterales > Ktedonobacteraceae > Ktedonobacter > Ktedonobacter robiniae. The sequence goes on along the minus strand of NZ_BNJG01000001.1, from coordinate 3,430,184 downwards.
GCGTAACCAGCTGCGCCGTTGTTCGCGAAAGCCCGCCAGGTCACGTTTGCCCTTCGATCTCAGCGAGCGCGAAGTTGAAGTACTGCGTCTGGTCGCTACCGGTAAAAGTAATCGCCAGATTGGCGAGATGCTGGTCATTAGCGAGAGAACCGTCATCAACCATATTGCCAGCATTTTCAACAAAACGGGAGTCAGTAACCGCGCTGGCGCTACAGCACTCGCCATTCGTCATAAGCTGGTTGAATAACGAGAGTGTACCAGCCTGGCTGGTAGTTTCTTACTACTTCCGGTTCTGTCTCCTCCTGTTTCCTCTTTCAAGAGAGAGTAGTAGTTTTTTTGCGATGTCAGCATGACTGGAGTGGTATAGACTCGTGAGGACTTCAAGCGTTGGGTAGCTGCAAGCCGCAACGCATTTCCTGATTTCCATGTGACAAATGAAGACCTGATTGCAGAACACGATCGAGTCATGTGCAGGCTCATTTTGCAAGGAACTCATGCAGGCCCTTTCGGCTTGCACACGCCAATACCTGCAACAGGGAAACCAATCACTGTTTCAGGTGTGGTGATCTTTCGCGTCGTGGAAGACAACATTGTCGAAGACTGGTATAAATCGATACCCTTAGCATCATGCAACAGCTAGGCCTGCTGCCAGGAGTGGGGGTAATGTCCGAGTAAAGGAAACACTGTAGTTTTCGCCGTACAAGAGTAGCACTCCATGCATGTTCAATAACTTTTTAAAGAAAAGATACCATAAGTAGGAGAGGACGTCATACGTGCCAAAAAACTTGAGGACTATTTCAGAACCCGCGTTGACTGATGCGGTTGAATTCAACATACAGGAACTCGCTACTCTCTGGGGGCACGCCCTGGGAGCCAAATTTTATCACGAAGCCGAGGCCAGTTGGTTCACCACCAATATACCCCATTGGACCGGCAACTGGGTAACTAGAACTCATTTTACGGCTGAGACCTCACCAGAGAGAATGGACGCTGTACTCGAACGAATGCGGGCGACTCAGCAGCATGAGACATTCTGGGTTGTGGATGCCTCCAGTTCGGATAGCTTTCTTGAGCGCATCAAGCAGCATGGATGGCAGGGAGGAAAACCGACGGTCTGGGCCCTGGATGTACACACGCTGGCCGATCACTATACGTTTCCAGAGGGCGTCACTGTGGAACGGGTGACCACGGCCAACGGCCTTCAGGAATGGGCACATACCTTTGTGACTGGCTATGGAGGTATACCAATGCCCGTGTATGATCGTAGTGCTGAGTTAGTCCAGCAACACGGCTTTGTGGCGACTCCCGGTGTGTATTACTACCTTGGCCGACTCAATGGCGAGCCAGTGAGTACCACCTTACTGTTTCTTGGTGGAGGTGTTTCGGGCATTTATTGTACCGCTACTCTTCCACACGCGCGACGGCGGAAAGTAGCCACCTCTGTAGTTATGCAGTGTCTGCTTGATACTCGCGCCATGGGCTACCATATTGCCACGTTGCAAGCCTCTGCGATGGGAGCACCGGTCTATCGTGCCCTTGGCTTCAAAGAGTATGAAAACCTCAACTTTTATCTATTGTCAGAACCGTTAAAGGAGTAACACGGCTCAGCATGTAGACATGAGCCGAAGCAAAGTTTAAGCTTTCCATTCATACAAACACGCAGCAGGATGATTGACCGTTTTTCCTGAGAAAGATTCTCATAACCTATATAGTACAATTATTTCCCATAGGAAGTGCAACATACATGCAAAACATGATTGATAGCCTCTCCCATTCAGCACTCATCGAAGCAATGGAAACGAACACAGAAGAATTTGTATCGCTCTGGGGGCGCGCGCTGGGAGCCACATTCTATCATGAAGCAGGTGCTTCATGGTTTATCACAGGCGGACCATTTCTGCGTTTAAATATGGGGATACAGGCTCGCCTGACACCGGATACGCCTGGAGAACAGATTGACGACATGCTCTCAAAGATCGAAGCTCATAAAGTGCCTACCTCCTGACCTGTTGGGCCCTCTCTCCAGCATCCAACCATAGAAAGTCGTGTCAAAGCTCGTGGATGGTCAATTTTTGACTCATCCGGCATGGCCAGGGATCTCCAGGACCTCGATGAGCACATTGATATGCCTGCAGGAGTGACTCTTGAGCGGATAGACACAACGGAATCCTTACAACTTGGGGTCCAGACCATTGCTGCTGGCATGCCGTGGCCTGATGCCGGTCGCGATTATATCTTGGATATGGTTCTTAAACATGGATTTGTCGCTCATCCAAGCGTGCGCTACTACCTTGCTCGGCTCAATGGTCAACCAGTGGCTACATCAATTTTGTATCTCGCCAGCGGAGTCGCCGGCCTCTACTGTGTCGCAACGGTTCCCAGCGCACGAGGTCGAGGCATTGGTCGAGCCATATCCCACCTGCCTTTGCTTGATGCACGTGATATGGGATATCGTGTTGCCATTTTGCAAGCGACAGAAAAGGGCGAAAGAGTCTATCGCCGCCTTGGTTTTGAAGAAGTATGCCGTATTCACTTCTGGCAACGGTAAACAAAAGGTAATCTGACCAGGTCACAGCCTCTGTATCTGCAAAGAGGGGCTGAAATTTTGTCGTTTGACGGGTAACTGGCCTGGAGAAAGTGACCGGCATTCAATTTGATCACAAGGGATAAACGAGGCCCTGGCAGTTCTTCTCTTCCACCGGACGACAATAGGAGATAAGTCAAAAATATGTTTTGATTTGCATATATCTGGTTCGTTTTAGTTGAAGAGTCATGACAAAATCACGTTCAGAATGCTTTTTGACTCTAAAAATTGGATATGTGCAGTAAAAGCATAAAAGCGAATAAAGCGCCAGAAGCAGGTACAGGACTATCGAGTTGACGCAGGTCGACAAACAACCTTTTACTGTATTTACCCATAGGGTATATCAAAAAAGAAAGACATGTATATCAATGTTTACTGATTCAAATAGAGACAACAGTCTAAGCATTCGTGAAATCGAGCAACCTGTCGAGTCAACAAGGATCTTTATACGGACCGCAGGTGCATTGGATGCAGACGATGTGCTCATTATGATCCACGGTGGTCCTGGTTTATCCCATCGTTACCTGCTTGGCTTAGAGCAATTGGTAGGTCCTCAACTCACCGTGGTGAACTACGATCAGAGGGGAACTGGCCGCTCTCCCATCCTGGAACTTCAGGGAGCAGAAGCGCAGGTAGAGCACTTTGCGCCAACAACCTATGCACAGGATCTGGAAGCCGTCCGCTCTACAGTCGCCCAGGAGAAGAAGGTCCATATCCTCGGTCATTCGTGGGGAGGAATGGTCGCAATGCAGTATGCTATTTAGTATCCAGAGTATGTTCGTTCCTTGCTGCTGATCGATAGTGTTCCTCCAACAGTGGCTGGACTGCATGCAGGGTTTGAATGTTTTGAGGCGCGTCTCAAAGCTCTCCAGCAGAAAGGCATCATACCAACAGAATTGTCTCCAGATCATTTAGAGCGTCTAAAGCAGATCCTTCCCGTCTATTTGTCCAGGACCAACCCTCCGTTCGATCTTCCCAGGTTTACTGAGACCTTTGATCGTACTCCAGAAGTAGGAGAGCAAACCTGGAAAGCCCTGGGCAACTTCGATCTGAGCGCGCAAGTGGCAGCCTTGAAGCTCCCGCTACACATCTTCTATGGAGAGGATGATCCATTTGGGAGGGCGTGGGCAGATGAGACACGGGCAGCTTTTTCCAGCGCGACGATCGATTTTCAGATGATCCCGGATTGTGGGCACTTCGGCTGGCTAGAGTGTCCTGAGATCTTCTTTCACGTCGTTCAAAACTTCCTTGAGCAGCACAAAGTAAACGGCTAGCGACCTCGCGAGTAAGAACTAAAGACGTAATCCAATGTGCGCAATACATTGGCAAGGAAGGCAAATCCAGCGTGAAGGTATAGATGTTTTCTTGATAGGCAATGGTGACTTCATTTCGCAGATACATCATCGGGTCCCCTCCAGGCAAGAGGAGAGCAGGTTCGATCATTGTGGTCTCTGTTTGCGATGAGGCTTCTCCTGTTTCCCAGTGGGTATGTTCCAGGCAGGGAAGAAACCCTTCACGTCGAGAGGGTTTGCCGAGAAGCGTAGGAGCCACGGCGAGTGATAAGGTGGAGAGAAGATCATAGCACGCCCCGAAAAGCACATCATACACAGTTAAGCGCTGATAGCATTCGGCAAATCGTGGATAGATCTGAGCCAAGCGCGGCTGGAGTCGTTGTCTTTGAAACTGCATGAAGAGCAAAAAGGTCCGCGCCCATTGCCACACCGCATCGGGAAGGCACCCAACCTGTTGTTCATACTGTTGAAATACTCGCTGGCGAAGGGGAAACAAGGTTGCAACGAGATCAATATCATTAGTGCTACATTTCTCAAAGGCGGTAACAAAAGAGGCGATGCAGGTGGCGCCGCGTTCTGGGAGGCCGTCCCCAGATCCAGGGTTTGGCTCGGTGATTGAGCTGCGCGGTGGCCACCCGCATCGCTCGCTCGATCTCATGGGCATTGGCAAAACTCTGGCCTGCGAGCGCAGCGATCTCTCCAGCGGCTGAGTAACCAATGGGGTTCGTCTTGAGGATGTCATCGAAGCTGGCGAACGCTTGCCCGGAAAAGCGGCCTTATGGAAAGTTGCCACTGTTGAGGAACGTCGAGATATGGTCATGGATATCTTGGAGCCTGGGGGATTACACTATGATGTTGAGCAGCAGGAGATCGCCGCAATTACGCCTCGTCCTGCATTCCTCCCCATCCTCCGCATGCTTGAAGGAGTTATGGAATATAAAGAAGCCACCGGGACGTTAGTCACATCTCGGTGGCGACAGCGGAACCGACGGGATTCTGCTTATTTCCAACAACACTGCGTGACAGGTTGCTATTTCAGCTTAGCGGAAGAGCCGCTATATAGATAGACGATGGATGAACTGTCGCCAGGATAGGCGATGGATGAACTGTCGCCAGGATAGGCGATGGATGAACTGTCGCCAGGATAGGCGATGATAGGAGCGAGTCCACCCAGGATAGGTCATATTGAGGAGGCCAGCGCCATGCGGGTAGGCGACCTGGGGGATCGAGTTATGCGGAACGGCAGCAGGGAAGCTAGCACCATCCGAGTAGGCGACCTGGGGAGTCGAATTATGTGGAACGGCAGCAGGGGAGCTAGCGCCATCTGAGTAGGCGGCCTGGGGGGTCGAATTATGCGGAACGGCAGCAGGGGAGCTAGCACCATCCGAGTAGGCGACCTGGGGAGTCGAATTATGCGGAACGGCAGCAGGGGAGCTAGCACCATGTGGATAGCCGATAGATGGATGTAACGAGGGTGCATAGTGCGTTGCCGCTTGCTGGGTGATAGCGAGGGAGTGGGCAAGCAGGATCATGCTGGCCAGGAGAGCAACGATGAGGAGCATTCCCTGCAGTTGCCTATAATGTTGACGAGCGTACATGATGATTCGTTGTATGCGCAGCTGACTATGATGTTGACGAGCGTACATGATGGTTCGTCGCATGTAATGTAAAAGATGGGACATATCTGCTCCTTTCGTTGGTCGTGTAAGGACCATGAAACGGGACGCATGGTGCTATCCCAGAGAAGTTTAGATAACCTCTATATTTCAATTATAGTGGGACATACTTCCCCCTAATTGGGTATGTACTTGAACGCGCTGAACCCACAGGTTGCGCAACGAGATTGCAGCAGCACACAGTTGGTAGAGTGCGAAACGGCTTCAGAAGCTATCTTGGCCACAGCATTTGCTTGTTGACAATAGGGGGGAATGTCACTTCTTCACAGAAAGCATAACAGCAATGAAGGACGTTCGAGAGCCACTTCAGCCATAGGTGCATCTCGTTGAGTATCCCGTGGGAGTAAACAGGTCAAACTTAAAATATGGCATGTTTGCGGGCATAAAAAAAGAGCCGATGGCCGGAGTCGGCTCAGTTTGTTTGTGGGCGTTTGTGGGCGTCCTCCTGGCGCTTAAGATCTAGGTTCTTTGTTTGCTGCTGTTGGCAATTTCTTGTATGCACAGGTTTTCTGATATCATGCTAAACTCATCAGGTCATGTCGTACCGCATTAAAAAGCAAATGTTGCGAACTTTGCAGAAAGAAATGATCACCCGGAAGCATACGAACGGCAGACTGGCCGCTCGTATGCTCTAGCCAGGCAAAAAGATCATCCCTCTTTATTTCCTCGCCCTGTATCCCCCCTCTAACGCTTCTAGAACATTAACCCTATTAAACGGGACATTCGATCTTGCTTTTCGCAACATCGTTTGAATTGCTGAGTATTAAAGATACGGATGAACCGATTTTACAGGCCCATGAAAATAAAAAGTCAACTATTAGCTCGTTCAAATTGAACAGAGCTGAGATAGCCCATAGTAAAGCTTTCCGCACTGGGCGGAGAAAGCTTCTCCTATTGCATCAGACAAATGGCCTGTTTGCGCCCCTAATGAACGCCTCGCTTATTGTTCTACGACTTTTCCTTCTAGTTTAACCGGCTCTTCCAAACCAGAACAATTATAGAAGAACAATGCTTTAGATGCAGTCTGAGCGGGGGAAAGAGGCGTTTTTATTTTAAGGAAAAGGCAGCTGTCGAGTTAGCCTTGCGAATGCTCGATGCACCAGAGGTGAATGGCGTTCGCTTAGAGGATGTAATCGAAGCCGGGGAACGCTTACCAGGTATGGCTGCTCTCTGGAGGGTGGGCGGTGTGGAAGAACGCTGTGAAATGGTCAAAGGTTCTCGAATTAGGAGGTTTGCATTATGACGTGGAAACAAAAGAAATAGCGGCTATTACACCTCGTCCGGCATTTCTTCCGGTGCTGAGGCTGCTCGAAGAGGTTACTGAATACAAAGAAGCCACCGGGACGTTAGTCACATCACGGTGGCGACGGCGGAACCGACGGGATTCGAACCCGCGATCTTCTGCGTGACAGGCAGACATGTTAGGCCACTACACCACGGCTCCAGGGGTTTATTCATCGTCTCGATTTCGCTTGTTCGTTCGCGTCCTCTCGACGTGGATAATAATAGCAGACTCCAAGTTTCTTGTCAAGCGTTTTTATCGGCAAATTTTGCCGAGTTTTCGCCAAGTAGAAACATTCAGTCGTTGTATGAACAGGCAATGGAGAATTTTCCGATCAAATAGAGGTCGACCCAGATTACACACAAAGCTTGACCAATTTCCATCAGATCATTATTGATGCTGTGCCGTCGCGTCGAGCGAGACGCCGACCGAAGCCGAGATGATGAGCACGATAGCTAGTATCTCGCGTAGTCCTATGGCCTCGTGCAGCACGAAGAAGCCAATGAGGGTGGCGACCGCTGGCTCGACGCTCATGAGGATACCGAAGACGCGCGAGGGAAGCCGCCTGAGCGCCTCTAGTTCCAGCGAGAAGGGAATGACGCTGGAGAAGATAGCGATGCCCACGCCCGTCAAGAGTACCTGCGGACTGAGTAGCGCCACTCCTCCGTTACTTATTCCAAGCGGCGCAATAGCAATCGTTGCCACGGCCACAGCCAGTGCCAGTCCTCGTCCGCCCGTAAACGAGTGCCCAACTTTTGCGCTGCACAATATATAGCCTGCCCAGCAGATACCAGCCAGTATTGCCAGCCCCATCCCCAGCAGGTTCACTGCCCCTTGCCCGATCGGCGCGAGTAGGAAGATGCCGACCACAGCCAGTATTGCCCAGACGAGATCTTTCACCCTGCGCGATTGCATGAGGGCCAGTCCTAGCGGACCCACAAATTCCAGTGCCACTGCGATGCCTAACGGAATGTAGCGGATCGCGGAGTAAAACGCTCCATTCATCGCTGCCAGCACGATGCCGAATAACAGAACGTTGATATATTGCGTCCGCGTCAGCCCGCGTATCTGTGGCCGCCAGAGGATGAGAAGCAGGATTGCCGCAAAACCCAGGCGCAAGAAGGTTGTTCCCAGCGGTCCGATGACCGAAAAGAGTTCTTTGCCCATCGCCGCCCCCATCTGCACCGAGATAATCGCTAGCAATGCCAGCAACTGTGCAGGTACCTTCTGTGCAAAATTCTGCCAGTGTCCTGGTTGCCTTGATTGTTCTCCTGGAACATGGGGATTTGTTGTGTTGTCTCCATCCGTGTTCTTTGTATTAGTGGGGTCGAAAAATGAACTCATGATTTCCTCTTGCTGTGTGGGTAGTATCGACGTTAAAGTGTATCACTCTATCGTAGCACGAGCATGAGGGTGTTTGAAAGTGGCCGCTGTGAATGAAAGCGCGAGCAGAACCCGAACTGAAAATGGTTATCGAGACACAACTCGTGCCCTTTTTGATTTATTAGTGGTTGAGATAGGCTTACTTTGCGGTTGGTGACAGCAACCTTAACTCTACCCCTACTTAGAGGGGAAATCGGGGGAGAAAATGTTGGGAGCCCGTGTTGCGATACTTGGGATCTTTCGTGCGACCTTGTTCGGTCTATCAAAAAGATCAGGGCTGGAGCACCTGAATCTCAAGCTTAGCGGAATATGCGTTGAGATCATTACCAGATGCGCCTGCCCTTAGCGGAATCTAGAGGGGGAAATATGGTGGGATTCCAAGGTCGGATGGTCAAGGTCGGATGCCTACCCTGGTGCTGGGTAGGTCTGGGTGCCCGCTTTGCGCATCGCCTCCATCGTCTGCTCGGTCGTGAGCAGCACAGTTGTCTCAACGCTTTTGATATGGCCTGGGGAGACCACGGTGAAGATAGCTGCCGTGACCGTGGTCTCATCGGGCATCTCAGCGATAAACAAACCATCGTATGTCCCGAAGGAGTAGTAGAAAGATATCAACCGTCCTCCAAGTTTCTCGATCAGCGCGCGGAGAACGTCCTCACGGTTCTGTGGATGTTTGACGAGCGCAGCCAAGGCGTCGGGCGTGTAGGCAAAACGTGTCATGTAGAGAGGCATCTCTGTCACCTCCTTTCGCGGGTGTCAAAATACATGCAGCGAGAGCGAAGATCACAGATCTTCAGTTCGTTCACAGGTGTTGAGGTGTCTGTTGCTTGCGTGATGTGACAGGTGAGCAGCAGACACCCCCTTATTCTGGTCCACCTGTGAACTGAAGCCGAGTTCACTACATTGTTGTCAGTGCATTGTTGTCACCTTACATTCAGTGTAGCAGGAAGATGGAATCGATATCACCAATACGGGCTCCCAACATTTTCTCCCCCAAAATCCTCGTTAAGGACAAGGAGGGGATAAAAATCTCATTTTTGCCATTTCATTGCTTCTTTTTGGGTAAAATTGCCAATTTGGGAAAGGGAAACGATCGTTTTCCTTTCCCAAATTGGCGTCATGATCACGAAAAAAAGAGCAATCGTCATGCCGCCGGCAGCGAACCAGCGAACGAGTGCGGCAAGTTTTTTTGCGTCGAGCTCATCCAGAGCAATTGGTAAAAAGCGCAAAGGTTGAGCAGTACAACCATTGTACACCAGAGAAACCGCCCAGGAGGCGATCTATAATACTCGATGGTTGTCAATTCGGATGGTCAGCGTGCTACTTTTTGGTGCTTGGTGAGACTGCAAAAACAGGCGAGATCGGTTCAGACAAAACAGATTGAATCGCCCAAAAACTGAAGTGAAAGCTCGATAGAGGTTCTCAACCGAGCGCTATTTACCAACCTCTGCCTGACCATCCAGCCACGCTTTCAGATCTGGTGAGTGCTCTCGATAATGCTGATACGCATTCCCGACAAGCCCTTCCCACAGCGGTCGTCCCACCCAAAACGAATGCAGCCGTCCGCCCAATCCATCGGTGCTATTGAATTCTTCGTTGGAGAGCGCCTGTATTGCCTCTACAAGTTGCTGGTATGCCCGCCAAGAGAAAGCCAGCGTGTCGGCGAGCGTCCGCCCGCGCTGCTGCTCATATAATCTCGCATTTCGCTCATCGTCGCTTACCCCCGTCAACTCCGGGTCCCACTCTGGCTGCTCGCCTCGCCGTGCGCGCTGGATATCATTTGCGGTCCATTCTTCATACACTGCGATATGTGCAATGACATCCTTTAGCGACCATTTCCCGGCGAAACCAGATTGCGTCATTCGCTCCTCGTCGACCTGCGCCACCTGTGCATCCCATTGTGTGCGTTCACCGTGCAGCGTATCAAGAAACGTCTGCTTACCCATGGCCGTCTCCTTTCGCGAATCGCTCGAATTCTACACATTTTTCCTTGTTGTCTCATTTGAGATTACCACAAAAAACGGATAGAACTTGCCCTGATTGTTGTTTGAATAACTTTTCGTATCGACGCGATAAAAGGCTATTTACGATCCTTTATCCTGTTTTCCCGTCAGCACGGGCAGAGAGTTCCCTGTAAATTGACAACTTTCGGGTGTAAACGAGCCGCTTCAAGAGCGGTTTCTCTGGTGGCAATGGTTGTGCTGCTCACTCTTCGCATCAAACCAGCTCGCTCTTCATGCTTTTTATTAGCAATGGAGAGGTGGTACGATGGGAGACAACAGCGCGATCAGAAAGAAAAGGAAAGTGGGTCCACCCTCTCTCTTCGTCGATTTCGCATCGAGAGGGCAATCTCGCTAAGAGGCGATTGTCAGTGCGGACCTGCCCACACGCGATCAATACCCATCAATGAAGCTCTCTGTGCTCTACACTGCTTGTGGCAGCGGCTTGTTGCCTGGATTCTGCCTCACGCAAAAAAACTTGCCGCACCCGCAGCAGCGAACCAGGTCATGACGATTGCTCTCCTGGGAAATAATGACACTTTTGAATCGGCTAATTAGGGGTGGCCCCTGAGTATTAATGGATACTGTTGCTCAATTCTTCCTGAACGCTCGATATGGATACACAGATTCTTCTTCAAGATCGCTCATGAAGTAGGGAACGAGAGCGAGGTCTTTCTGAAGCCACTTTGAATGTGAAGGCGAGGGAATAAGTTGCTAGCCAAACCTGTTTCTATAAGTGTATGGCATCACAAAGAAATTGGATCGCTTCTGTGGGAAATGGTTTCTCCGAGCATCAATGGATAGAGAGATGTTCACACAGGAGTAGATACACATGAGACTATATGTAGGGGGTCTCCCTTATCAAACGACCGAGCAAGACCTTGGTGATCTTTTTGCCCAGGTCGGGCAGGTCACTCAGGCTTCGGTCATCACGGATCGTGAGACAGGGCGAAGCAAAGGGTTTGGCTTTGTCGAAATGAGTACCGATCAAGAAGCACAGTCCGCCATTGAGCGACTGAACGGAACCCTTCTAGGAAATCGGACGATCACCGTCAACGAGGCGCGTGAGCGCCAGGCGGCAGGAAGCAGAGGATTCCAGGCAAGAGAACGGTATTCAGACACGAGCTATCGGAGCGGACGCTACTAAGCCCCAACATCAGATAGCATGAAACGTTAAGAAAAAACGTTGAGATCACGAAAGAAGGAAGGTTAGCCCATGTGCTAGCCTTCCTTCTTTTTTGTTTTTCCTCCACCTGATAGCAATATTGAGGTGCTGGCCGATCTGATCTATGGAGCCATGTGGTACCATCTGCTGGTACAACACGGCCCCTCCGATGATCAGTTTGCCCGCGAGATGGTACGTGCTGTAATTTGATCCTGGCGCTCAGATCCTGTCCTTTTGTACGAAAGAAAAATTACACCTTTGGACAATGACAGCGGGCTTCCCATCATTCTATACTGATCTATGTCATCAAAAGAGAGCAGCTTTTCTGGAAAGGGAAGGGTACGATGGAACATTGGATCTGTGTTACTTGTGGTTCTCAATTCGCGGCGCGAGAGGCTCAGCCTGAAGCGTGCCCGATCTGTAACGACCAACGGCAATATGTGGGATACAACGGACAGCAATGGACAACGCTGGCCGAGATGTCCCGCAATGGATTTCATAATGTCTTCAAGGAAGAGGAGCCAAATCTTCTCGGCATTGGCACCGAGCCTTCTTTTGCCATAGGGCAGCGCGCCTTGCTGGTTCAGACGCCGCAGGGAAACGTACTCTGGGACTGCATTAGTCTGCTGGATGAGCAGACGTTGGCCGAAGTGCAGCAGCGTGGTGGCATCGCGGCAATTGCCATCTCTCATCCTCACTACTACAGTTCGATGGTGGCGTGGGCCAGGCACTTCAATGCACCGATCTACCTACACGAGGCTGATCGCCAGTGGGTGATGCGGCCCGACGAACACATCATATTCTGGTCAGGCGAAACGCATTCTCTGCAGCCAGATCTCACGCTGATCCGCCTGGGAGGGCATTTTCGCGGTGGCACTGTTCTGCACTGGCCGGCCGGTTTCGATGGCAAGGGGGCGTTGTTGTCCGGCGACATCATTACCGTTGTGGCCGACCGGCAATGGGTTTCCTTCATGTATAGCTATCCCAATCTGATTCCCTTACCGGCCTACGAGGTCAACCGTATTCGCGATACTATTGCCCCCTATCGTTTTGAGCGCCTCTATGGGGCCTGGTTCGGACGCGTTGTGACGCAAGATGCTCATCAGGCCGTGCTGCGCTCTGCCGATAGATATCTCCAGGCCCTTGAGCGGCCATTGGATTAGCCTTTATTCGAGGTGAGTGCATAGCTCACCTCATTCCCTTTTACAGAGAACGTGGCGAGAAAGCCCTGGTCATTCATGCCGGGATTGCCCCCCATCCGGGGGCGCGGTCGCCCCACTCTTGCAGAAGAGTGGGGCAGAGAAAACGCGGCTAAGAACTTGTGTTCTTCTGATTTTTTCTGGTAGAATAGACGTATCATCATGTTTTGTCTGTATACATGCATGTGAGGAGCCGAAATGCCAAAGAAACGCCAGGGACAGGGGAAGCAGAAGGAAAAGCGACCGGCGACGCCCACCTTTCTGCTGGAACTGCCTCTGGTCGTTGATCTAGGACAAGCAGCCCGCCTCCGTGCCCACCTGGAAGTCGCTCGTCAACTCTATAATGCCATCCTCTCCCAAGGGCAGCAGCGCTTGCGACGCATGCGATCTGACCCCGCCCATACGTTTTCCTACAGTAATCGGAGCAGAAACGTAGACTGGACTATAGAGCAGATGGAAGCATCGCTTCCAGGTAGTGATCTCGTAGAACGGTAGAACGAAGGAATATGCAATGGCCTCAAATATTCGGATTGCTTTTGACCAGCGCGTGCCAATGCGCGACGGCGTGACCCTATCGGCTGATATATATTTCCCCCCGACCGGCGAACAATGGCCGGTGATTCTCATGCGCACCCCTTATGTCAAGGCCAACACGGGGATGTTAGAACGTGCTGAGGCGTACGTACAACGCGGATATGTTTTCGTCGGTATGGATGTGCGCGGGCGTGGCGATTCTGAGGGTGAATTTACGCCGTATTTCAATGATGGTATCGATGGGTACGATGCTATCGAGTGGCTGGCGGCTCAGCCGTGGTCAACCAGTGCTGTAGGAACAATTGGTAACTCTTACCCAGGCCGAATTCAGTGGCTTACGGCTTTGCAATCGCCCCCTCACTTGAAAGCGATGATAGTAGGCGTGACACCCTCCGATCCCTTTGTAGAAACACCGACTGGTCTAGCTTCGCCCATGCATTTATGCTGGCTGCACTATGTCAGTGGCAAGGTCAATCAGGTGATGGAGGCAGCGGACTGGGGGTCAGTCTACTGGCATCTCCCCTTATTAACTATGGACGAGCGAGCGGGGCGGCCTAATCGCCACTGGCGCGAGGATATCGAGCATCCTCTGCTCGATGAGTATTGGGAACGTATATGCTACCAGAACAAGTTCGATAGTATCAATGTTCCCGTGCTGCACATTTCGGGTTGGTATGATGACGAGGAAATTGGTACGCCGCTGAACTTTCACGGCATGACTACCAGGGGGGCAACGCCTGAGATACGCGCCGGTCAGCGTCTACTGATGGGACCGTGGGGACACGCAGTAAATACAACAAGCAAATTGGGTGAGGTCGATTTTGGCCTGGGTTCTCTGATTGATATGCGTAGCGAAGAGATACGCTGGTTTGATCGTTGGCTGAAAAAGAAACCGCAAGATCTCCAGGAGGCTCCTGTACGTATCTTTATTATGGGCGAAAATACGTGGCGCGACGAGCAGGAATGGCCTCTGGCGCGAACACAATGGACCCATTACTACCTGCACAGTGGTGGCAATGCCAATAGCTTATTTGGAGATGGCATGTTATCTACGCACATGCCGGAAGGTGAAGAACCGATAGACGAATATCGTTATGATCCAGTTCGTCCTGTCCCTTTTATTTCCGAGCCGATATCATCGCAGATTGGTGGTCCTGATGATTACGCGGCTGTGGAGCGCCGCGATGATGTGCTTGTTTACGTCACCGAGCCGCTTGCGGAAGAAGTGGAGGTAACAGGTCCGGTGCGCCTCGAACTCTATGCGGAATCCTCTGCCGTAGATACCGACTTTACAGCGAAGCTGGTTGATGTCTGGCCAACCGGCTTCAGGCAGCGTTTATGTGATGGCCTGATACGAGCTCGTTTCCGCGATGGCATGGATAAGCCCTCGTTGATTGAATCCGGCAAGATCTATCATTACACTATCGAATGCTGGGATACCGCGCAATTGTTTAAGAAAGGGCATCGCATCGGGCTAGAAGTCTCTTCCAGCGCATTCCCCAAATATGATCGCAATTTAAATACCGGTGCACCTCTGGGTAAGACCAGTGAATACATTACTGCTCACCAGAGGATTTATCATGATGCGGTACACCCCTCCGCGTTAGTATTGCCTGTAGTACCAAAGCGAAATGTGTAAATAATCCTTTCGAGGGCGATTGCAGCCCGCTCGCTCATGCTTTGAGCGAGCGGGCTGCAATCGCCCTCGTCCTCGTCCTCGTCTTCTGGCCAATACCGTGAAAGTTCGACGGTTTTTGCGCTGAGTGTGTGAGAGTCCAAGCCGGTCTCGGTCCCCCATCAGGCTGGTCTGCACGAATTGCATATAATCATCGTTCCTCATGCTTGCGTAGGGCCTTCGGAGAATTCTGCAGATGTGATAAAAAATCCTTTCGCAATTTTTCGTCAACTCAAAAAGTTTGCTTGAGCATGTTGGGAGGGGCAGCGAGAACGTATAATAAAGGCAAAAACAAGTTACACTTTCCCATTCGCTTTCAAAATACACTTTAACATTTTTGTGCTCTTTACACTGGCATAAGCAGGAGGCCGATATGAGCAGGGAAGCAAATCCAGAGGCGCGGAGGAACGAGAAGTCGGTGACCTGTAGCATTTGTGCGGCGCGCTACACCGTGACAGGCGTATGGCAGTTGTGGGAGCCACTGACGCCCATGCAGCGTGAGCACCTGCTCCTCAACATCAGCCACTTCTGCTATCGCTGCCGACGGCCAGCCTGCCCAGATTGCTGGGATAGGACCTATGCGCTGTGTGCCGCCTGTGTGCAGGAAGCAGGGTTAGTACTTCAGGTGCAGAAGCGAAACACAGCCTGGGGGGAGGATAGTCAGGAGGGACTGGTCTGTATAGAGGAAGGGCGCTATCATAGGGAATGGACGAACAAGACCAGTTCCACACATCCAACGCACACACGAGGGAAACGCATACGCAGTGTTTCGGGGAGAGAGGTGGATGAGGATGGGGGTCGCGTGCATGAGAGAACGACACAGCCACCTGTGTTCAAAGCAAGCACAATCCTGGCCCGCAGAGAGAAGAAGCCAGGCGAGGTAGCGCTTGATGAGATCGCGACCCTTCCGGGGCGCCGAGACAGGCAACACTTCAGTTGGATGCGCAAAGCCATCTTCAGCGTTGGAATTATCCTGCTGGCACTGTTCGTAGGAGGGATCATAGCAGCCACGCTCTCAATGGAGGTCAATACATTTTTATGGAAGATACTGCACATTGATGTGCGCGGATACATAGCTGCTTTCTGGAACTGGCTGCAACATCCTCCATTTTTCAAATAAAAGGGGCACCACCAATGTCATGAGCCGTGATATTCTCGTCGACGGATACAACGTCATCAAAAAGAATCCGATGTTTCAATCCCTGGGCATAGACAATATGGAGCACGCGCGCCGCGTCCTGATTCAACAGTTGAGGAATCGATACCGCAACAGTGAACACACATTGATTGTCGTCTTTGATGGGAATGGGGCTCGAGAAGAGATCAAGCACGAAGAGCATATTCGTATTGTCTTCTCGCGTTATGGGGAGAAGGCTGACGCAGTCATCATCAGGATGGCAGCCCAGGCAAGAGAGGCGGGGCGTGAGGTAGAGATGTATAGCGATGACGGAGAAATTCGCGACGCCGTGGGAGAGAAGGGAGGCCAAACACGCTCAACGGGACATTTAGCCATGCAGCTAAAGGCAGGGCCAAGAGACGTTGAGGCCCGAGCCAGGCACCGCATCGAGGTGCGCAAGGTCTATGGACTCAATCCAGCGGACAAAGCAAAATGGGACTATGAGGAAATGAGCCTGCAACAGCACACCGGGGGCAAAAAGAAAAAGAAGAAACGAAAATAGGGGCCGTCGCAACGGCCCCTATTTTCGTGTTGATGAGTATAGATGTAAAGGCTACTGATGAGCGACAGGGGACGGCTCTTGCTCGGCCTGGCTCTCCTGGACGGCACTCTTAATCACAGGCGTATGCTGCTGCTTACCAAAGCGCGTGCGAATAACAAAAGTGAATGCCTCAAAAACAATGTTCTTGGACATCTTGGAAGAGCCAACGCGGCGATCCATAAAGGTAATGGGGGTCTCAACAATCTTAAAGCCATGCTTCATCACCCGATAAGCCAGCTCAACCTGGAAGGCGTAGCCCTGCGACTCGATGGTATCCAGATTGATCGTCTCTAGCACGCGGCGACGATAGCAGCGATAACCAGCGGTACAGTCTTGCACGGGAATACCAAGCATGAAGCGTGCAAAAATATTCCCACAGCCACTGATGAGGCGGCGCGAGATCGACCAGTTAGGCGTGCTGCCGCCAGGGATATAGCGCGAGCCAATGACGAGATCGGCATTCTCGATCTCCTTCAGGAAGTTTGGCAAATACTTGGGATCATGTGAGAAGTCGGCGTCCATCTCGAAAGCGGCATCATAGGCATGCTCAATAGCATACTTGAAGCCCGCGATATAGGCAGTACCCAGACCAAGCTTGCCGGCGCGATGCAGCACATGAACGCGAGGATCATTCGCGCTAATCTCATCCGCAAGCTTGCCAGTATTGTCAGGCGAGTTATCATCGACAACCAGAATGTGCGTCTGAGGAGCGAAGGAAAAGATGCTCTCCAGCAGAGGGCGCAGGTTCTCGTACTCGTTATAGGTAGGAATGATAATCAACGTTTTCATGGAAATTTATTCTCCGCGAGTCGCCGATACCGATGAGAGATCGGCGTTAGATTGATGAGCAATAGAAAAGGATTGGGAGTCAGGCAAACGACCAGTCTCAGCGCGTTCACGGGGAACGGCCTTGAGCGCAGGCACAGTTCGGAGCGTAATCAATGCACCAACTCCGATCAGTAGCCCGAACCAGAGAGTACAGAAACGAATGAGCAGGGTCGCTGCACCTCCCAATGCCGACGATGACGTTACTAGAAGGCGGGTCAGCCCCAGCACACTGCCATCAGCGGAACCGAGCCCACCAGGCAAGCCAGAGGCAGAGCCAACCAGGGAAGAAACGGCAAGAATAAAGGTAGATTTCAGCACCAGATCCATACTTGCCGCAATCCCTAGACCTCGGAAGACAAAATAGAATGCCAGGCATTCCCCTGACCAGGACACAATACCAATGCCAACGGCCAGAAGCAGAGGGCGCCACTGCAATAAGGTATAGGCACTCTCATAGAAGGCCTGGAAATGCTGAGCAAAGCGTCCCAGAAAAGGGAGACGCTCACAAATGCGCAAGAGGCGCAGAGAGAGCGTGCGGTTCTGAATGACCAGCACACCAGCCAAACCAACGATCAGGAGGGGAAGCATCAGCTGTAAACCAAAGCGATAGAGCAAGAGGCCAGAAGAGGCCAGCGCCAGCATAGCCAGGCCATCAGAGAGCCGCTCAGCCACAATAATAGGCGACGAGTGGCTAATAGGTGCATCGGTATATTGCCTAAGCAAATAGGATTTGAGCAGTTCACCAACCTTACCAGGTGTAATAGCCATTGATAAGCCCGAGAGAAAGATGAGCAGGCTGATGGAGGGTCTCACAACAATCCGCAGACGCTTGAGATAATAACTCCACTTCACAAAACGTCCAGCATAGTTCACCAGGGTCAGGCCCAGGATCACAGGCAGGTAGATCCAGTGAAAGCCAGCAAATGCCGCCAGCATGTTTGGAACATCGGCGTAGAGCGCGATGACCAGCATGACCACGAAGGCAAATATTAGCGAGACCACAATGCCATTACGTATCTTACGAGTTTGCAAAAGCCAACTCCATCAGTGTGGTAAGTAGAATACCAGCAGAATAATTGTCGCACACACCAAAACGGTTATCAGCATGTGGCGGTCACGTAGCAGGACCTCGTCAGGGCTCCCCCCATCGTTGCGTACATAGACCAGGTAGAGATAGCGAAAGATGCCATAGAGCACAAAGGGAACCGTTAAGATGATACTGTGGTGACCAGTAGGCGCCTCAATGGTATAGAGGCTATAAGCCATCAGGGTACAGGTAACCACAACCGTAATCATCTGATCCAACATAGGAATATTATATTCCTTCAGAATCTGGCGATGAGAGCTAGCTCGCCCCTGCAAGAGTACCAGTTCATTGCGCCGCTTGCTCAATGCCAGGAAGAGCGAGAGCAGGCAGGTCACCATATAGAGCCAGGGGGAGATTGAAACGGGAGTCACGACCGCACCCGCAATCACACGCAAGACAAAGCCGCAGGCGATCACAAAAATATCGACCAGAACAATATGCTTTAGCCAGATGCCATACAGAACCATAAGCACCAGGTAAGAAAGCACACAGAGTGAGAAGAGAACATTTGCCCCCCCAGGCTAGCATACACATCCTGAGATTTGGTAACGGGAAGGAAAAAGATCGCCAGGGACAGGGCCGCACACGCTAGCACCAGGAGGACAATGGCCCCAATAGCCCAGGAGACGGGGAGTTGTCCCGATGCCAGGGGACGCTTACATTTGACCGGGTGCTGTCGATCTTGCTCAATATCAAGCAAATCATTGAGCAGATAGATCGTGCTAGAAGCCAGGCAGAATGCGAAAAAGGCCAGAGCGGTTCGCTCAAACTCATTTACTAGCAACAGGTGGCTGGCAAATACAATAGCGATAAAAAGTGTGGCATTCTTGGTCCATTGTTTCAGTCGCATCGCCTTTACCAGGGCCCGCAGGCGTCCCAGGGTGCTCAGTGTAGGCTGTTGGGCTGTCAGTTGCGGTAAGCCGCCATGTGGAGATTGTGATGTATTTACGCTAGGTTCACTAGTAGTTGGCATAGATTTCCCTAAAAGACGCTCTCTTTCAATATCATGTCTGATATGTTCCCAACAAAATAAGCTATTAACGAGACGGTTCAGCGCATGGAGCAGTAACGAGTAGGCCAAAAGTCCAGGAGGTATATAGGCATATTCTAGGTACTCAAATGCTCAGGTTGGTGTGTTGGTGGCAGCCTCAGGTAGCCACCAACACACCAACCTGAGTGAGCGCCACAAGCACGAGGTCTCAAACAGACATGACATTATCTAATAAACGCGCCGGCGCAGGTCCGCAATGCGGTGGATGGTGATACGGTGACGATCTGTACTAATATATTGCTTGTCGGTAAAATAGCCAAGCACCTTATTCACACTCTCCCGAGAGGCTCCAACCATCGAAGCAAGCTCTTGCTGCGTCAGGCGGACATCAATACGCACACCATCGCTGGCCTGAATACCATGCGCATCAGCCAGGTCGAGAAGCTTCTTCGCCACGCGCCCATATACATCCAGGAAGATAAGATCTTCTACCTGCTGATCAGTATTGCGTAGGCGTTTAGAGAGGACTTCGAGCACAGAGATCGCAATCTTTGGATTTTTGAGGATCGCTTTGTGAAAATCACTACGCTGTAAGGTATAACACTCAATCTTTTCAAGCGCAATGGCATCGGCCGAACGCCCCAGTCCATCAAGCAGAGCCTGCTCGCCAAAATATTCGCCTTTACCAAGGACAACAAGCGAGATCTCCTGCCCATCAGGACTGATAAGACAGATTTTCACTTTCCCTTCTTTGATAACGTAGAGAACCTGTCCGGGATCATCGCGATGAAAGATGACCTCGCCAGAGCGAAAGGAGCGTTTACGAGCTGCACTGGAGAGTTCGCGAATTTCATCTTCGCTTAGACCTGCGAAGAGATTCACTTGCTTAAAATAGCTTTCGGTGTCTGCCTCCATGATTTCGTCGGCGCGGGTACCCCCATGTTTCAACTGGGGGAGGAAGCGCCGCCCTCCTTTCTAAGGTTTTCTAAGATGGGCTTTCGAGTGATCATCCACCCCTGCGTTGGACGCGCGACTCGTTCCAATTTGCTTGGTGCGACCTCGATCAGTTTCTTGCCACTGCTCAGCTCTTTGATGATGAACGATCCCTTCTCGCGCCGTCCTCCAATATAACCCACCACGCCTTTGGCCTTGACCACTTCATAGAGCTTGTAGCCTCGCACCTTGCGTGGTGCCCAACACTTGTGCTCACTGTGGCGCCCGTTGAAGCGCTGATACTGCCCCCGTGGCAGGCAGCGGATCTGATAAACCTCTTCCCGTGGCTTGACTCGCTCCCCCATCTCACAGGCAATAGCGACGGCATCGTTGGTGTGAGATTTAGGCAGGCCAAGCATCTGGATGCGCTTATATTTGGTTTCGTAGCCATAAGTCACGCTCAGGTGAGCGTCCCCAAAGAGACTCCGAAGTTGCTGGAGCACGCTGGTTTTGATCACAGAGACGTGGGCTGCATCTTTTAACGGGACACAAGCCTGCGCCTGGATCTTGGGGTAGCCAAACTCGGCGGCGGTTTGCTGCCCCTTGCGCTCGTTACACGGGTAACAGGCCAGAGTCAGGTTACTCTCACGGCTGCCTCCTCCTCGGGAGCGCGGGACAATATGCTCCAGTTCCAAAGGAACTCCACGTGCCTGACAATAGGCACAGGTTCTCTTCCACTTCTCCAAGACGTATTCGCGCACCAGGTAGCCTTGCAAGGTTCCCTGCTGATAGTCGAGGCCGCTGATCTGCGGATGTTGCATCCTCTGGGTATCAAAGTTCCCCACCTCGACATTCACTTTGCCCACTGGCAGCAAGGACGCGATCAAGCGCACCGCCTTGACGGTGGCTTCGGCTTTGGAGCGCAAGGAAGGGGGAAGCCACTCGACCTGGCGACGACGATTGGCAAAACGGGCAGCACGATAGCGTGTCTTACGAGCGCGACGATGACGCCGGTACATGCGGCGTTGGGTCATATTTGCGCTGATATCAGTGCGCAGATACACCTCCGCCTGGTAGACCACTTCGCCATTGGTAGTGGCTGCCACCCCAACAGTTTTCGATCCGGTATCGACGCCCACGATCACTGGCTGAGTATAGGTGGAGGTTTCAAAACACAATTGGATAGTGAATGGCTCTTGTCGCACCACCTTCGCCAATCCCCGTCTCAGCCAGTACCAGACCTTGTTGTGTCGTTTGGTTGGCATCAAGGGCTGACCTGAGACACTCAGGACATAGATGATGGATGACTCCATAAGGCTTCCTTTCGGAGTATTCTCTTCCCCTCGACCATGATGCCTCTCGGTACTTTCGGCTTCTCACTGGGACTGACCTCATCACCTGTTTTAAAGAAGCCGTTGTAGGGTGGCAGGCTGGGGCAGCACCCACCAGTACGATCTTGAACACTTGGAAGCATCGGCGTTCTCTCAACGGGAGCGGTGCCGAGCTTCTCTGCGTCACCGCTCTCTCAAGAACCTGGTCTGGTCAATCGGCTTGTAAAAGCCAGGCTCTCACAAGCCTCCAGTCTCTGACCGGAGGTCATTGACCGCTATTCCTTTTCTGTGTATTTTGCTGTGTGTATCAGCTGCACGTTATCTACCTGATGCAGCCATCATAACATAAGCCATAGTTGCGTGCAATGTAGCGAAAAGGATCAAGCGAGGCCTCTCAAAACCCTACCCTGGAGCACAGGAAATATAGCCGGTTGGATTGATGTGTGCTATAATAATCGGAGTAAATAGGTAGGAATTACATTTTTTTATCTATGAAGCAGTGTCTTTTGACCTTTGTTAGTTTACAAATTGCAGGGCGGCAAACACGTGTCTATACTGTTATTGCCGCTATTGAGGATAAGAGATGGCGGAAACTATTACTGCCGACATGGTTATTCATGATGTCGTGACCAGGTATCCAGCAACAGTCAAGGTATTTCATGGTCATGGTCTCCCGTGTACCGCCTGTGCGGTTGGAGCACGTGAAAGTGTCGCGGGCGGAGCAAGAACGCATCGTTTCTCTCCAGAGAAACTTGAACTGCTGGTAAAAGATCTCAATGCGGCCGCAAATGGAGAGCCGACCTCAGTGGCTCCGAAGAAGGCTCCTGTGGGCAAGGGCATTCCGCTGAACATGCTCTCGTCCGATCCCGACCGAAAAATCAAGCAAGTAATCGCAATCATGAGCGGCAAGGGTGGCGTAGGCAAGTCGCTTGTCACGGGTTTGTTGGCGGTCTCGCTACGCAGACAGGGGCAGCGCGTGGGTATTCTAGATGGCGATATTACCGGCCCCAGCATTGCACGCATGTTTGGTACCAGGGGACAGCCCACCAAGTCAGCGAGTGGAGGCATTGAGCCGCTACGCAGCAAGGGCGGCATCAAAGTTATGTCCATGAATATGTTCCTTGAAAAGGAGAGCGATCCCGTCGTCTGGCGCGGCCCGATGATATCGAGCGCCATCAAGCAATTCTATAGCGATGTGGATTGGGGCCAGCTCGATTACCTGCTGGTCGACCTGCCTCCTGGGACCTCGGATGCCCCCATGACCGTTATGCAGGCGCTGCCGCTTGATGGCGTCGTGATTGTCTCATCACCACAGATGCTTGCCACCATGGTGGTCATGAAATGCGTTAACATGGTACAGCAGCTCAAAGGCTCAATCGTGGGCGTCGTTGAGAATATGTCCTACTTTGAGACTCCCGATCACGAGCGCTATGAGATCTTTGGCCCCAGCAACGCAACGGAACTGGTTTCGGTCACGGGCGCGCCCCTGCTAGGGCAGATGCCGATTGACTCGGCGTTGACCTCGCTGTGTGACGCTGGTCGCGTCGAAGAGTACTACTCCGACGCCTATGAGGCCCTGGCCGCCAACTTTGTGAGCACGCTCAAGATCAAACGCTAAGCGTTTCCCACAGCATACTAGAGCGACGCTCTTTTTACAGGGGGAGAGGATGTGCTGTGGAAAGGCCTATGGCCTTTCCACAGCACATCCTCTCCCCCTGTTTACTCTCGGCAAAAGACCAGGCGGTTCATAACAAAGAAATTGACACAGGCCGCAACCAGAATACCAAGCGCGGAAGCCCAGAGCGAGGGCATAACAGTTCCGGCCAACATAAAGACCAGTTGATTGAGCAAGGCACTGACTAAAATCGAGCTGTGAAATGTTGACCACCGTTTGATGAATTGCGCCCCCGGCTTCAGTTTGCCAGAACAGGAAATGGTACGATCTCGCCAGGTGAAAAAAGAACTAAAGAGGAAGTTAAACTGAGCTGCGAGAAAAAAAGCGACAATGTTTGCCAGCCAGGCATGTATGTGAAGTTGTAAGAAGAGGTAGAGCAGGCAGAGCTGAATCAGGGCAGCAGAGCCACCAATGCAGACGAAACGAATGGGACGGGCGGGCTCAGAGAAGAGCCAGAGCAAAGCTGGTCGCAAACGCTCTATGAGCCACTTACTGTAACGTTGACGAGCATACTGTATTTTTTTCTGCATAGCCTCCACAGATGTAGTCACGTTGATCCGCATCTAACTATCTCTCATTAGTCTACCAAATAGGTCAGAGACCCGTGGCAAAAGCCAGGGGCTTGTCCCTAAGCCGAGGCTTGAGACGCTAGGCCGTCTGACGGCGACCCACTAGCCAAAGATATACCAAGGCTAGCAAGGTGCTTGTTGCGAATGTTGTACGCCGCGTTGAGATCGGCATTCAAACAATAACCGCAATGTTTGCACAAAAAGAGTGATTGAGATTTTCGATTGGAACGGTGCTGATGCCCACATTGAGAACACGTTTGCGAGGTATGGCGTGGGTCAATCTTGACCACTTGCATGCCACGCTCCTGCGCCTTATAGATCAGGAAAGAGTGGAACTGAGCAAACGACCAGTTATGCAGGCGTCGGCTTGTTTCCGTTTTCTTCCTGATCTTGCTGGTGCTGCGAATGTGGGTCAGGTTCTCAATCACGATGGTACTGCCAGAGGTGGCGTTCTGAACGATGCGCTTGGAGAGAACATGATCACAGTCCCGGTGAAATCGCAAAGAGCGACCAGATACCTTCTTAAGATGTCGTTTCGCACTTTTTGTTCCTTTGGACTGAAGTTTGCGGCGGAGACGAAAACGGCGGCGCTCGATCTCTTTCCAATGGCGAGAGCCAAGGAAGTGGCGGTTGGAAGTCACAGCCGGGCGGTTAAGTCCCAGGTCAACCCCGATCACCTCATCATGGCGAGGAATGTTAGGGTCAGGAACGCTTACCACGACATGCAACCAGTAGCGCCCGTTGCTGATACACAGGTCAGCAGTCGTGACTTGATAGCCTACGTACTTGCTGCTGTAAGGAGGAACTTTGAAAGGAACCAGAATACGTCCATTTATGGTAGAGAGACTGACTTCCTGTATCTGCCAGTTGAGGACATAGGTACGCTCATTGTAGCGAATAGGGCAGAGTTTGGATTGAGGTTGCCTTGCCTTACGGTCTTTGGCTTTGCGATCAAAGGCAGACTTCAAGGCTTCGGTGGCTTTGATGCGTGCCTGAATGAGCACATTAGCATTCAAACGAGGATACGCCTCACGCAACTCATAGTATGTTGCGTGATGGAGCCGAACACCGTTCTTCTCACCATGTTGCCAACCATAGGCACACACCGCGTTGAAGACCTGCGTGAATTGTTGAGCGGTCTCATCAAGCAACTGTTTCTGCTCGTGAGTCGGCTTCAATTGTATCCGTACCGTTCTATCTATAGATAAAAGTATAGCATATATGCGTAGTTTTTGCAAGAATGGAGCGGCATGCTCCGCCCCCTATCTGAAGAAAGGGGTCGCCGCATGCCGATTTAAAGAGCGATGCATACAAATGAATTTCTTGCGTCTCGCCTCAGCACCTGCGGTACTTCGTACTAGGTTATGTATGTGGTTGCGGGCTGGCAGTGCCAGCCCGCAACCACATACACAGGAGAATCTTAATTATTTCTTGGGGGAAATTAGCGGAGGCCAAGAATCAGCTCGATGGTCATCTGGTCGAGTTTCTCATAACGATAGCCGCGTTTGGCGAGCGCATCGACGTCGAACTGAGTCTCTTTCAACTTCTTAACGATTTCGCTGCTATAGCCGCTGAGCAGGCCACCATAAGTCTGGTCGCCACCGTTGAGATCCTGCAAGAGCGCCTGAATCTCGGCGTCGGCATTAAACTGCTGGACCTTGGCTTTGAGCATGTTATACGTGCGCATACAACCAAGCGCAAAGTCCCATACGCCCTCTTCGTCCTCGGTGCGATAAGCGTGGGCATCAAAGTGGCGTGGGCCATCATAACCCTTCTCCTCCAGGAGCTTCACCAGGAAGAACATGCTCTTAATGCTCTCGCTACCAAAACGGAAGTCCTGGTCGTAACGCGGCCCCTTCTGGTCGTTGAGGTCGATGTGGAAGAGCTTGCCAGCGTCAAGCGCCTGGGCGATCCCGTGCACAAAGTTCAGGCCAGACATATGCTCATGAGCCACCTCGGGGTTAACACCAACCATCTCAGGGTGGTCCAGAGTATAGATAAAGGCAAGCATATGGCCAATAGTGGGGAAATAGGTATCTGCACGCGGCTCGTTCGGCTTGGGCTCAAGGGCAATGCGCATATTGTAGCCCTGGTCGATAATGTACTGGCAAAAGAAATTGATCGCATCGCGCATACGCTGCACGGCCACAACGGGATCTTTGCTGGCCTCAGCATCGACACCTTCGCGGCCACCCCAGAAGACATAGGTTGTCGCGCCCACCTCAGCGCCCAGATCGATGGCAGACATCGTTTTCTGCAAAGCAAAGGCACGAACCGCAGGATCAACCGCCGTAAAGGCACCATCTTTGAAGACGGGGTGATAGAAGAGGTTTGTCGTTGCCATCGGCACAATCATCCCATAATCCGAGAGGGCCTGCTTGAAATCGCGCACAATGCGGTCACGCTCAGCAGGGGTCGCGCCGAAGGGCACCAGGTCGTTGTCATGAAAATTGACGCCCCAGGCGCCAAGCTCAGAGAGCTTCTTCACGCTCTTCACAGGATCGAGAGCCGGGCGTACAACGTCGCCAAAGGGGTCACGCCCCTGATTGCCCACAGTCCAGAGACCAAAGGTAAATTTGTCCTCTTTCCGGGGTCTGTACTGATCGCTGGTTAGCTCTTGCTTTATAATGGACATTCTGCATACACTCCTTCGTTAATAGGCTACATCAATACATCTTGGTATACATCGCAAGTCATACCGTGAGTAAGGAAACGTTCCTGGCGATTCGAGCAGAAATGTAGCTCCGATCATGCGTCATTGCAAGAGGGCACATGCACAAAACAGGGGGAACGGCTCTTCTCCATACTGTATCACAAATCATCCTTACAAGAGAACACAAAAAGACGCCCTCTGCTTTTTGTAGCAGAGGGCGTCTCAAACGAGCAATAGAACTTAGACTTCGGCATCAATACCGAGGTTAGCACGGACATTGGTCTCACTAAAGGTCTCAACCGCGGACGCATCTCGCGTGGCGAGCGAGGCCACAATCGCGACAATAAAACTCAGCGGAATGGAGATCAGACCAGGATTCTCAAGCGGGAAGAGCGCCTTGGCCTGAATGAGATGCGCGGCGGTGGCGGCTGTTCCCGGAGGATCGATGCCCATAATCGCCGGGCTGATAATAATCAAGAGCACTGACGAGATCAGGCCAACCAGCATGCTGGCAACCATACCCACCGTGTTAAAGCGACGCCAGAAGAGTGAGAGAATAATCGAAGGCACATTAGCGCTCGCCGCCACGGCGAAGGCCAGGCCAACCAGGAAGGCCACATTACTATAGCGCAGCGCAATCGCCAGGATAATCGCGAGCACGCCAATCACAGCCGCCGTAATTTTGGCGACCAGGACCTGCTCACGCTCATCCTCACGCCCCCCCTTAACCACATTCAACCAGATGTCGTGCGCGAAGGCTGAGGAACCCGCAATCGTCAGACCCGCGACAACAGCCAGAATGGTCGCGAAGGCCACGGCCGCGATAAAGGCCAGGAAGAGCGTTCCACCTACAGCCTCAGCCAGCAAGGGCGCGGCAAGATTCTGGTTAGCTATATGTGCCTTCCCCACCAGCGTCGCGGCCCCAAAGCCCAGGAAGGTCGTCAGGATATAGAAGACGCCAATGATCACGGTTGCCCAGACGACAGAGGAGCGCGCGGAACGCGCTGTAGGCACAGTATAGAAGCGCATCAGAATGTGGGGCAGACCAGCAGTACCCAGCACCAGGGCCAGGCCCAGCGAGATCAGATCAAGCTGGCCATAGGTACCGTGATAGCGCAAGCCCGGCATGAGATAGTTCTGCGTCACCAGGCTACCAGCGGTACACTGACCATCCTTCAACACGCCTCCATTGGTGCAATACTTGCCCACAACGCCGTGTATGGCATCAAAGAAATTGCCAAGCGAGAAGCCATAATGACTAAGCACCAGGAACGAGAGCACAATCGTTCCGCCAATAAGCAAGAGAGCTTTGATGATCTGTACCCACGTCGTGGCCAACATGCCGCCGAAGATGACATAGACAATCATCAACACACCCACGATAATGATGGCCCAGTTATAGTCCAGGCTGGGGATCAGCAGGCTCACCAGCGAACCGGCCCCTACCATCTGCGCGATCATATAGATGAGGGTCACAACGAGGGTTGAAATAGCAGCCACCGTACGCACTGAGCGATTTCGCAGGCGAAAGGTGAGCACATCGGCCATGGTAAATTTGCCGGTGTTGCGCAGCGGTTCCGCGACAAGGAAGAGCACCGTCAGGTAGGCGACCAGGAAACCAACCGAATACATAAACCCGTCATAGCCAAAGAACGCGATCAGGCCCGCGATACCCAGAAAAGAAGCTGCCGACATATAATCGCCCGCAACTGCCAGGCCATTCTGGAAGCCACTAATACGCCGTCCGGCAGCATAGAATTCCGTTGTCGTGCGCGTGCGACGCGAGGCCCAGAAGGTAATCACAAGCGTGATCAGGACAATCACACCAAACATAATAAGGGTTTGGAGCTCTTTTGCGTTCATTCGTTGTTCCCTCTCACACGCGCTACAATGCGCTGTACCAACGCATCAAACGTACCGGCACGCCAGACATAGATACCCATCAAGATCCAGGTCATAAAGAACTGGGAGAGCGCGAACAGGTAGGCGACATTAATATTGCCGATGACGCTGGCATTCGCCACATCGGGCAGGTAACCAACCACGATCAGGAAGACGAAGTAGTAGAGCAGGAAGAAAATGGTCGCAGGAATGATAAGATTGCGCTTGGTGCGTACGAGTTCACGGAAATCGGCATCACGCTCGATTGCCTGCCAATCATGTGCAGACGTGTGCTGATCCGCAACCGTGTCAGAGTTGGGAGCGGGGACGGAGTGCCCCTCATCTTGAGGGGAAATGGCATCAGCCATAGCAAAAACCTCCAGCCAGAAACAACAGACGCACTAAGTGAAACACCTGCCAGGGAGGGAAACCAAATTGCGAGGAGAGAAGAACAGGCGAGATCAGGCAAACACGAAATGTATGCGCCAAGCCTCATCAGGGAGAGTGGTGAGCAGCCAGCCAGGCTCAAAGCGTACCTCCATGGTAAAACTGTGTGAACATCATTGTCACAAGTACAAACGCCCTTCAGTACTCAGGCATGGAGATGATGCAATGCCCTGAGCGCCACGCGCTGTATTATACAGAAGGTACCATATTTAGCCTTAAAACTCAAGAGGAAAAAGAGGTGTAGGTAGGCATAGACCGTTTCGGGAGTAGAAGAGAAGATACGACTATCCCGAAACATCTTCCGTTGAAGCGGGAATATGCGAGTAGTGACACTCCGCATGGGCTAAAGCCCAGCAGCTTCTGACACGGCTCCATAAGCGCCTGCGTGAGATATGTCCCCTAGGGACTACTCAAAATGGAGGCGTAGTGTGGTAGCCATATCTGAGGGGCGCGCACCCATCCGGCGCAATCCCCCCTGGGCGGTGCCAGGCCCGTTGGCGTGATCCCCTTGCCTGGCTTGAGCAAGAGATGGTTGCCCTTCGCGTTCGGCATCCTGGGAGATCCCAACACCTGGGTCTTTCGACCCCCTCATCGCACGTCGCGAATGAGCATGAGGCTTTTCCTTCAATGGTTCTTGGGAGCGCTCGATCAAGCGCTGCCCGATTCTCAGACTGGCATTGCGGTCGGCATGGTCGCGCATCTGGCATTGTGGGCACAGGCAAAGCGCCGCGCCGGGCGTGTATCCCTCAAGCGGCTCGCCCTCATTGTAGCGAATGACGGGCGCGTGACAGCGATGGCATTGCCGGCTCGTATTGCGCGGATTGACGCGGCACGTGATGAGACCACCTGCATTCCACGCCTTGTACTTCGCGTACTTGAAGATGCGCCCTTTCATCCAGTAGGCGCGTTTCTTGTTGCTGCGGCGCGAATACCTCCCTTTTTCCGGGCGCAGGGTGCCGAGATGCTCGAAGACCAGGATGCTTGCTTGCTGCTCGATAGCGAACTGGACAATGCGGGCGCTCACCTGGTGCGCGATGTGCTCATCGACGTGCCTGATCTTGCGCCACAAATCAGCATTGTCCTGTTCCCCTTGGGCAATGATGCCAGTCTGAGATCGGTTGCGTGCAATCCGTCCGAGCAGTCGCTTCCTAAAGCCCGATACCGCTGTGCCATTTCCAATGAAGGAAGTGGCCAGGATGGTGCCTTCGACGGTCTGGACGGTACACACGGCGAGATGCTGGTCGAGGTTCACATCGACCGCGCAGAGACGTGTCTCTTTGGATGCTATCTGTTCAACAACTTTGGCAGGGGCCTCCAACGTTTTCTCGATGGGAGTATGCAACCACCAGCGGTTGCCCTTGCGAACCAGTTGCGGGCTCCCGATTGCGTACCCCTCGGGAATATCGCGAGAAAGCGCACCAACTTTGAGCCAGGACCAGCACGAGCCGGTCCACACTCTGAGCATGATGGAGTGCGTAGCTCGTTCTTTCCACAAGCCCGCGTAGAAGGAGGCCGACTTGTTCCAGATGCGCGGCGGGACCGGTGGCCGCTCCCTGAATGGCTGCTTCTTCTTGCCCTTTTTGCATGGTTTGGCCTCGTGCTTCTCTTTGCGTGCTCGCCACTGTTTGAGCGAGGAGAAAAAGGCGCGAGCAGAGCCAAGGGCCGCATTGATGGCGGCGCGGCGGAACATCGCGGGGATATCTGGGGCGATGTCGGAAAGTGGCAGAATGGGATGGGGGCTCTTCTCCGTCGCATGGGTGAGTTTCTCCAGGGCGGTGAGAGCCTCCTTGCTCTTGAGAGAGAGGATGCCCTCATGGGCCTGGATGACCTCAAAGTAGAAGGCCACGACACGATTGTAGAGCGCCTGATTCTCCGCGAAGGAGTGGGCTGCCTGTGGCGGATACTGCAACGCGTGTCTGATTGTTTTCATGGCTTTTGCCATTTTTAGTGCTTTTTCTCTCAAAAAAATATATTGCGTCTCTTTTAGAGTATACGACAATACGTTGGAGTTGTCAAACGTATGTTCTATATTATGCTATGCAAGGGCTAAAGCCGGGATACGCCTCACTGCCGCCGTTGAAACGGCGCAGCTTGCGGCGGGCTAAAGCCCGTCCATGTCATAGCCATCCAGGAGCAAGGCTACATCTTCTTCATCGTCATCCTCAGACGCAGAGCCAAGCATGGCTCCAGGCGGCTGAATTGACCAGACAGCATGTGTGCGCGGTAAGAGGGTCAGAGTATCAGCCTGCGAGGGAGAGGCTTCTTGAGAGAGCGGAAGAATCACAAAATAGGTACAACGATCACCAGGAAAGTTTTGCACCTCCAGATGACCGCCATGGCGCTCCAGGATATTGCGCGAGACATACATATCCATACCCGCGCGCGTCTGAGCATCAAGGTTACGAATGGTAATAATCGCCTCGTGGCCTGCCTGCTGAACCGTTAGCGTCACAGGATCACTCCAGGTCGCCTGGACATGAGCCGTCAGGAGCAGATTACGCAACACCTGGGAAATTTGCACGTCATCAACATCAGCCTCCAGTGGTAAACCGAGGAAGTCACAGGTCAGTTGCAACCCCTGCTGACCTGCATGAACCTCAAGGCAGGTGGCACAGAGATCGACCAGATTGGCGCGCTGACAATGCAGAATAAACTGTCCCGCATCGATGCGTGATGTATTTAAGAGCTCCTGCACCAGTTCCTCAGTGCGCCCCAGCGAGGCTTCAATGTCAGCGAAGCCACGACTCACCAGTTCAGCCACATCTGCATGATCGAGTTTGCGCCTGATCAACTGAGTCATCTCTTTGAGGCGCGCCACAGGTAGCTTGAGATCATGCGAAACCAGACTAATGACCTTATCCTTGGTCGCATTGGCCTCGAAGAGCTCATTTGTGCGTTGCTGCACCTGGATCTCAAGCGAGCGAGCATGAATTTCCAGCGCGAGCTGCTGCTCCTCCACCCGGCGTCGCAGCTGGCAGGACTGGATGGCACGTAGCAGTGCCGCAATAAAGGCATCGCGGTCAATTGGTTTCTGGATGTAGTCGTAGGCGCCGCCACGCAGTGCACGCACAGCCAGATCATGCTCACCATGGCCTGTGATAAGCAGGGTAGGCGTCTCTGGCTGCAACTCCTGGACCCTGGCTAGCAATGCCAGGCCATCCATCACAGGCATCTTAATATCGCTGACTATAGCATCAAAGCGCTGTGCCTCAATACGTTGCAGCGCATGCTCAGCCGTACTGGCTGTCTCAACATGAATGCCTGGAATACGCAACGAGACGGTATGGGGCAAGGCATTGAGCAATGCCTTGTCGTCGTCGACGATGAGCACATAGGGTGGGGGCGCAAACGAAGAGGGCATCAGCGTTGCGAATTGTGCCTGCTGCGTAATACTATAGCGAGCAGGCAAGCCGGTATGAAGGCGAATACCAACATGGTCGAGGGTAAAGAGGTACCAACCGCCAGCGTCCATCGCGATCTGACCCGGAATCCAGGAACTAAAGACACGGATCTCGATACTCTCCCCGCGCTTTAATTCCTGGCCATCGAGTTCCAGGCAGTTTGAGCTACTATTATAGACAAGCGTTCCCTGCGGAAATGTCTGTGATTGTGACGTTGATGATGGTTGCTGTTTCGGCATCCAGGTGCTCCCATTTTTGTGCTCTCTGTTAAAGATACGTATGAACATGGCTAATAAGTGACAGAATAGGACACATAGTATACGAACACTATGCACAACAGATAAGAAAGCATGCATTAATGCATTTGGATAATTTTCTCTTGAAGAGGATAACAAACTTAATAGGGAGAAGAGTAAGCAAGTGACCCTTTTTTTTATGCCGTATACCAAAGGGTGCGCAGGCCGCTTCTGGAGCCGCGCTGCTCATACATCTGCTCTCACAAAAACAAGCAATTATAGACTCCAACAGAAATCTAATAGTTTTCTTATGGTTTTCTAATAGTTCCTATGCTATATAAACGTGTAGAATGCACACCTCATAGGAGAGAAGGCCAACCACGTATCTCACGCCACATACAGATGATGGAAGGAATTATTCATGACAGTAGAGACTCACAAGGAGCAGCTCGGTTTTCAGGCCGAAGTCAAGCAATTGTTGGATCTCATGATCCATTCGCTCTATAGCCATAAAGAGATATTTTTACGCGAATTAATCTCAAACGCCTCGGATGCTATTGATCGGTTACGCTTTGATGCACTCTCCGATCCTTCGCTCTACGAACGCGATGCTGAATTTAAGATCCGTGTTGACTACGATAAAGAGGCTCGTACCATCACAGTCAGCGATAATGGCATTGGTATGAATCGGCAGGAAGTCATTGAGCATATCGGGACGATTGCCAAATCAGGAACGCGTGAGTTCTTCAAATCGCTGACGGGAGATAAGCAGAAAGACGCCAACCTGATCGGTCAGTTCGGCGTTGGCTTCTATTCGGCCTTTGTGGTAGCCGACAATATTACCCTCACAACCCGCAGAGCGGGGGCGACAGTCGATGAAGGTGTTCGTTGGCAGTCCGAGGGGCAGGGCGAGTACACAATTGAGAACGTCGAGAAGGACACGCGCGGCACAGAGGTCACACTACACCTACGCGAGGGCGAAGATGAATTTCTGAGTGGCTTCCGCCTACGTGAGATCATCCGCAAATACTCCGACCACATCATGCTCCCTATTATCATGCAGAAAGAGGAGCAGGAAGAGGGAAAGGAGCCAGAGGAAGAAGTCGTCAACCGCGCTTCCGCGCTCTGGACACGCCCCAGAAACGAGATCACCGAGCAGGAATACAACGAGTTCTATCAGCATGTCGCCCACGATTTTGGCGATCCCCTGGCCTACCTGCACAGCAAAATGGAGGGCACTCAGGAGTATACGCTCCTGCTCTATATTCCGGCACACGCCCCCTTTGACCTGTATACACGCGAATTTCATCACGGCGTCAAACTCTACGTTCGGCGCGTCTTCATCATGGATGATGCCGAAAAACTCATGCCGCGCTATCTGCGTTTCATCCGTGGCGTGATAGACTCAAATGACCTGCCCCTAAATGTCTCGCGTGAGATCTTGCAACAGAACCGCCAGATTGACCAGATCCGCTCAAACGCGACCAAGAAGGTGCTGAGCCTGCTTACGGATATGGCTAAAAATGAGCCGGAGAAGTATGCCAACTTCTGGAGCGAGTTTGGGCGTGTCATGAAAGAGGGCCTGCTTGAAGATCGGGCCAACCGCGACACCCTCGCCAAACTTCAACGCTTCTCCAGCACCCTCGCGGAGAGTGAGACCCAGGATGTGTCGCTGGAGGCCTATGTCAGCAGGATGAAGGATGGGCAGGATAGCATCTACTACCTGGTTGCCGAGAGCCATGCCGCGGCGAAAAACAGTCCTCTGCTGGAGATCTTTAAGAAGAAAGGCATCGAGGTCCTCTTGCTCTCCGATCCCCTGGATCACTTCCTGGGCAGCGAACTCTCCGAGTTTGAAGGCAAAAAGTTGCAGTCCGTCTCAAAGGGTGAGATCGACCTGGACAAGTTCACCGACGAGCAGGAGAAAGAAGAGCAGCAGAAAACAGCCGACGAGGCCAGAGACCTGGTGGAGCGCCTGAAACAGACCCTGCAAGAGAAAGTCAAAGATGTACGCATTACCCAGCGCCTGACCAGTTCGCCCGCCTGCCTGGTTATTGACCAGTATGGAATTGATCCAAGCTTGAAACGCCTGCTGGAGGCAACGGGACAGAAGGTGCCCCATGACAAACAGATTCTGGAGATCAACCCCCAGCATCCCATTATTAACCGCATAAAGAGCGAGAGCGATACACAGCGCTTCAACGACTGGGCCAACGTGCTCTTTGAGCAATCAGTGCTCAGCAGCGGCGAAGCCCTCGAAGATCCTATCGATTTCGTCAATCGCTTAAACAACCTGCTCGCCAGCTTGTAAACGGAGATTGGCCTCATACGAACAAAACGCGCCATGGCTGATCAGCCGTGGCGCGTTTTGTTCGTATGAGGCCCCAAAAAAACGCTTCCCCGGCCCTGATACTAATTGACGAGAGAAGCATCTGGAAGAGCTAGGGAAGTGTGTAAGCCAATTGGCCGCGAATGACGCGCGAACAGGCTTAGGCGATGATCTGACCGTTCGAACCCAGAACCTTATTCAGGGTCTCACGTTTAATGCGATAGGCCTGGCGAGCATTGACGTGTGGCAGAACGACGGCCTCGAGCGCACCCTGTTTCACCCAGCGACGAACGGTGGTGTCATCGACACGGAGAATGCGGGCGACCTCGGAAACGGTTAAAAGCTCACTGTTGCTCATGGAAACTACTCACTTCCTTTTGTACTTGATATGCCTGCATTACCCACATCAGGATTAAATAACCCTGGGGCACAGGGGCATGCAGTGAAATTTACCGATGGTATATACACAAGAAAACAGGTCGACTGCATTGTATAACAATGCAGAAGATTTGTAAAGAGTAAGTCTAGAATGAAACTAGGGCAGAGGGATTACTGCCATTACAAATTGTCGTCTACATTACCAAAGCTATAAGACGCTAAGGGATACGGCGCCACTATAAACTTTGAGGAGCGCGACATCATTCTAGAGGGAGACTAGCCAGGCAAAGCGAAAAACTCACTTCATATCGGTTAGCCTGAAGAAACGATTATTAGATGTAGAAATCTATTAATTGAACTTTACCAGTGCTTGGAGCTCTTGTCAAGGGTTTCTCTTATCAAGAGCAGAGTGCAATGACAGGAAAAACACATGGTATTCATAATATGAGCGCAGGAAAAGCACTCCTACTCAAAACAGTACCAGGCTTTTTACGTACCTGATTATGCTCTCCACATATATAATACGTTTCTACGGTTAAATTTATTCCCTACTGCAAAGGACACAGATTACTCTTTTGTACAAATAAAATGGGTCCAGGCACAAGAAAACAGACAAATCAAACATGCGACTCTAGACGAACCTGAGGACTGAAAGGTCACATATCCACGCTGCAACCTGGTAAGCGGGGAAGGCCATACGGCCGAAAGTACTATCGCAGACCGCTTTCTCATCTATACTCCCCCCTGAGCATTATAAATGTACCGGAAGCAAGCGTACGATGTCCAGTAATCAGCAAGCGAGTAGTACTACTGGTATAACCACTGAACCTTAGAGGCACATGCAAGCTACGCTGGCATGAAGAGAAGCCTTAGAGCGCGGCAGTTTCAGGAATCATGCCTTCTTAGGCGCGCAACCTTCTGCGCCAACTGGTGAAAGCCTGGCACAAATTACCAACTGGCAACATCTGACAACTTTCATCTCGTTTCCTACCGCAAAAGCATGGTCAACTCGCCTTGATATAAGAAAAGAGCTCGTTACACAACCTTGCCTACAAACACGAATGAATATACATACAAGCTTCACCAGAAGCATGACGCAGAATGGCAAAGATGACATTCCACCATGGTGACAACGATAGGAGTACACAATCATGCCTGACATGAGCCAATGCAACTTGTCACATTCGATGTCTAGGAAAATACATCGGCAGTAAGAGAGGAATTTGTAGTGCGCCCTTTACTTTTGGCTTCTTGCCTGGACAAGGATTTCCAGTGCTCCTCTCCCCTTTGCCTCGGCTCGCTGCGCTCTATTCTTGTTTTGATATGAGATAATACAAGAGTGTTACCAATCAGAGCAATTGGAAGTGTTCCCTAGAAAGGGCATGGGAGAGGAATACGCCGCCGAATCTCCTACCCATGCACAGGCAAGGGAGCGTCAAGAATACAGTGAAGTACAACACAATCCACAGAGGTGCAAAAGCGCGCACCTGGCAATAAGCTATGCTCGCGCCTACTGTCACAGGTTGGCACAGACTGAGACAGCGTTTCTGACTTGTCGATAAAAAGAAGAGGGGCGTGGTGAGGAGGCAAGCGAGAATAAAATCGGCCGTCAGAACGTTAGAGGCTGTAGGAAAAGAAATGGCTCGTCTCTGAGCGAAAAGAGGATTAGAATGACGCTAAATATAGACCTGGATGATCTTGAATTTGAAGATGCAATAGAACTTAAACAACGCCATATCTCGGTGGAGCAGATGCGCACATTTGAAGGATATATGGCAGAAATATTCGACGCGATGGGAATGAATGTCTCGACTCCAGGGACAGAAGATACGCCTAAACGTTTTCTTAAAGCCATGCTTGACGCGACCGAGGGCTATGATGGTGATCCCAAACTGATCAAAGTCTTCCCAGCTGAGCATCCTAACGGCACCAACAGCCACTTAAGCCAGGTTATTGAGGGACCAATCCACTTCTTCTCCCTCTGTGAGCATCATGCATTTCCTTTCTTTGGCCAGGCATATGTGGGCTATATCGCGGACGAGCACATCATTGGCCTCTCCAAATTGACGCGCCTCGTACGCGTCTTCGCCAAACGCTTCTCCGTCCAGGAGCGCATCACCCAGCAGGTCGCTAGTTCACTTGAAGCGATCTTACAACCCCAGGGAGTCGCTGTCTACCTGGAGGCCAATCACCTCTGTATGGCCATGCGCGGCGTCCGTGAAAGCTCAGCCTTGACTCGCACTACCGCGTGGCGAGGTGAGTACGAGCATAACGCTGAACTTCGCTCTGAGTTCTTCTCTACCGCCAATATTCGCCCATGAGCACAGATAAACGTCCAGAGACATTTGTCCCCCTCTATAGCCAGGAGCGAGGCGATAAGCTTCCACTGCCAGCGTCTCTTGCGGCTCTGCTCGGTGACTTTCGCCTTCCGCTCAAGACTCAATCACCCTATGTCATTGGAAACTTCGCCTCGACCATTGATGGTGTTGTCTCCCTAAATGAGCAGGGGCATACAGGTGGCGGGCCAATCAGTGGTTTTTTGGCCTCGGATCATGTATTGATGGGGGTACTACGTGCAGCCGCAGACGCCATCATTGTTGGCGCAGGCACACTACGCGATGAGCCAGGGCATAGATGGACAGCGGAGTATATTTATCCAGCCTTCGCCCAGGAGTACCGCGATCTGCGCCTGGCCCTGGGCAAAACGATACCTCCACTTACCGTTCTGGTAAGTGCGAGCGGTCATATCGATCTGAACCAGGGACTATTTCAGCGGAGAGAGGTCCCGGTCTTGATCATTACCACGCCCGAGGGAGAGAAGCGTGTGCGCACCAAAAAAATTCCCTCCTGGGTACAACTTGCAAGCGTACAACCGCAGCAAGGAGGCAACATTAGTGCGCAAAACATCCTCACCCTTGTTGAGCAGGCCTGTCATGGGCAGCTCTTTTTGACCGAGGGCGGTCCCCAACTGCTCAACGCCTTTCTCAGCGAGGGCCAACTAGACGAACTCTTCCTGACACTCGCCCCCCAGCTCGCCGGGCATATACATAACGATCAACGTCCCGCAGTTGTCATGGGAGCGCATTTTGCGCCTGATCGTCCACTCTGGAGCACCCTCCAGAGCGTCAGGCTCGTTGGGAGCCACCTCTTTCTGCGCTACGCCTTTCGCGAACGCGAACGCGAATAGAAACGATAAAATCACGCCATATGCCCACAGCACCTCGATATGACCTGGATATACTCTGTCCCGTAGAATAAAGAGAGGACAGTACATCTTTTGGATGTGTCTCTTAAGCACAAGAGAAATATGAGAGGGCAACAGAAAGGAAACTAGACTATGCGCCTGGAGGGGAAGAGCGTTATCATTACGGGAGTCAGCCAGAAAGGGCAGATGGGCTTTGCGCTAGCCGAAGCCTGCGCACGCGAGGGAGCGAGATTGACCATAAGCGCGCGCAGCGAGCAGCGCGTTCTGGCGCGAGCAACAGAGCTACGAGCACAAGGAGCAGAGGTCCTGGCCATTCCCGCGGACCTGACCAGCGAGACTGGGGCACAAAAAGTCATCGCACAAACCCGGCATACCTATGGGCAGATCGACATCCTCATTAACCTGGCAGGCGGCCTGACACAGTTTGGTCCCTTTGAACAACTCTCGCTCGCGCAATGGGAGGGCGAGCTCAAGAACAACCTGCGCGCGACCTTTCTCTGCTGTCGAGCCGCCTGGCCCATCTTTCAGCAGCAAGGGAAAGGCACCATCCTCAACTTTAGCCGCGCGGGTGATGTCTGGAGCGCAAGCCCAAACATGCTCGCCTATAACTGCGCCAAGGCAGGAGTAGACGCTTTAACGGCCACCCTTGCCAGGGAGGGCAAGGCACACAACATTCGTGTCAATGCGCTTGGCCCTGGCCTTATTATCACGCAGTCTAATCTGGAGGCGATGCATCCGAGCGAGGAAGAGCTACGAACACAATGGGTTCATCCAGAGCAGATTATCGAAGCCGCGCTCTTTCTGATCTCGGACACTGGTAGCGGCGTCACTGGAACCCTGTTACCAGTGCGGGGCCTGGGTATCTAGTAGCCTCCATGTGCAAGTTATTTTTGGTTATTGGTGTGGTCCCCCTTGCCGGACTGCGGCTGGCAAGAGGGACCACACCAATAACCAAAGTAAGCGCCGTAGGCGCGAGGCGTTACGCCACCAACATACACATCGTATTTAGCTAGCGGTGGAGGAGAAGCAGGCGTTCATGCACTTGGTGCAACATCTCATCAGACTTACAGAAGGCAAAGCGCGCATAGCCCTGGGCAAGATGCGCATGCGCCGGGCTATAAAATGAATCCGGGGGAATACAGGCAACGCCCGCCTCCTGAATCAGGTAGCGCGTGAACTCCACGGCTGATCCAGCAAAGAGCGCGCTATAGTCGGCCATGATAAAGTACGTACCATCTGGTACCGCGTAGCGCAGGCCAGCAGCGTCCAGCGCCGAGCGCAAGAGATCACGCTTCTCGGCATAGAGCTGGCGAAAATCCTGGTAGTAGTCGTTGGGGAGGTTAAGCGCAAAGGCGATGGCCTCCTGGGTTGGATGATGCACCGAGAAGGTAATAAACTGGTGCGCACGCCTCACACCCTCGATCAAGTCTGGATGGCCATAGACCCAGCCAATCTTCCAGCCTGTCGCGCTAAAGAGCTTACCTGAGCTGCTCACAGTCACGGTCCGCTCAAACATTCCTGGTAGCGAGGCGATGGGAAGGTGCTGGGCCTCACCGAACGTCAGATGCTCATAGACTTCATCGGCGATCACCGTTACATCATACTCAAGGCACAGCTCCGCGATAAAGCTCAATTCCTCACGCGAGAAAACATGCCCGGTGGGGTTGTGGGGCGTATTGAGGATCACCGCACGCGTTTTCTTGCTGAATGCGGCCCGCAGTTCGTCAGGATCAAACTGCCAATGCGGGGGATGGAGAGGCACATATACTGGTACCGCCTGCGCCATCAGGATATTGGGAACATACGAGTCATAAAATGGTTCGAGCACAATGACCTCGTCGCCCGGATCTACCAGCCCCAGAATAGCCGCAAAAATACCCTCTGTCGCTCCCGAGGTCACTACCACGCCACGCAGAGGATCGACCTCGACCTGGTAGAAACGCGCGGCATGATCGGCCACCGCCTGGCGTAGCGCGGGCGTTCCATCGCCGGGCGCGTACTGGTTGAGATTACCCGCGCGCAGGGCCTGTACGACCGCCTCCACAATCTCTGGCGGCGTATCAAAATCTGGTTTCCCCTGGCCAAGGTTGAGCGCTGAATGCTGCTGGGCAAGCTGATTGATCTCGGTAAAAATGGTTGTGCCAAATGAGGCGACACGTTGAGCGACAGTCGACATAGAATCCTGCCTTTCTAAATGTGTTTAACATGTTCAATTGCGGTGAAAACGCCCGCACACCGCAGGAAATTGTATTCATGCGTTTCTTCTTTTTTCGTGGACAAACGATGCATAGTAGTGTCCCTGCCCATCTCTGGAGATCGCCATGTCTCTGTAGCAGGTTGGAGCTTCTTCCATCAATTTGGGCACCACATCGGGAGATCGCTTGTTCTTACCTTTGCCCCCTGTCGGAAGCCCGAGAGACATCCTCTCTACCTGGATATACATGGCCTGGTAGATGAGCGCGAAAAAGCAATGCCGTGGCCGCACCCTCGGAAATCCAGGGGTTTCTCCGTTCTTGGCCCGCCGAAAGAAGGCTTGCATCGCGCCATCAAAGCGGAGAAGACTTCCTGCAAGAGCTTACCATAAACAAAGCGCTGTTCCGAATCGTGCTGCTTGCTCTGTTGCAGCGTCTTCTTCGCCTCTTTCCATCCCGCAAGCGCATTACCCACCAATTGTACACCCCTCGGCATTTCCCCTGCTGAATTCCAGGGTGGCAGCGTCTTGTAGGCTGACATCAAGCCTGACTTCTTACTTATCAGCATACCCTCCTCTTCCACCTTACCCGCACCCAGACCGAGGCTTTTGTTGGTTCTTCCTCCTTCAAAGGGGAGAATTAAATACCCTTTGGAAGCGGTTTGGTGGATACTGTAGATATTCTATGGTAGAATTTACGATCGCATACATGCAAATGGAATTGACGGAAAAAATTGCCTCGCCAGAGCAAATTTCTGTATCATCTATTCTGATGAAAAGAGTATTGAGCACATGACGGAACGTGTTGGGCAAATATTAGGCAATTACAAGTTAATACGTTTACTAGGGCAAGGAGGCTTTGCAGACGTTTATCTAGGAGAACACATTCACCTCAAGAGTTTAGCTGCAATT
Source organism: Ktedonobacter robiniae (assembly GCF_016587375.1). GTDB lineage: Bacteria > Chloroflexota > Ktedonobacteria > Ktedonobacterales > Ktedonobacteraceae > Ktedonobacter > Ktedonobacter robiniae. The sequence goes on along the minus strand of NZ_BNJG01000001.1, from coordinate 3,388,635 downwards.
AAAGTACTGTATACACGATTAACTGATGAATTAAAGGAGAGTTTTCTCAACGAGGCACGTATTCTGGCACATCTCACCCATCCTCATATCATTCATATCTTAGACTTTGGGCTTGAGGCCAATGGTACCCCTTTTCTGGTGATGGAGTATGCTCCGCATGGTACTGTAAGGCGGCGCTACCCGTCATCCACAAAGCTCCCACTGGCTACCGTTGTTGCATATATCAAGCAGATTGCTGATGGTCTGCAATATGCCCATGACCAAAAGCTGATTCACCGGGATCTAAAGCCAGATAACCTGCTCATCGGGCAGAAGGAAGAGCTGTTGCTCAGTGATTTTGGGGTCGCGATCATCTCGCAGACCACGACCCATTCGCGCACTACGGAAAAAGGCATTGCGGGCACGATAACCTATATGGCACCAGAGCAATTGCAAGGAAAACCGCAGTTCGCGAGCGATCAGTATGGGCTGGGCATCATTGCCTACGAGTGGCTGTGTGGCACGCGCCCCTTTCAGGGCACGGTGGTGGAAGTCTTTAATCAACATCTGGCGGTTCCTCCTGCTCCGCTGCATCAATATGTTCCAGCGCTCTCGCCAGATGTCGAGCAAGTGGTGCTCACCGCGCTGGCTAAAGAGCCGGACAAGCGTTTTGCCAATGTCAAAGCGTTTGCGCTCGCGCTTGAACAGGCCAGCCAGCATGACGTGCGTACATATATCAGTAAGCGCTCTGCTGCGTCGTTGGCGCCGGCTAAGTCAGCGATTCCACATGACTCCATGGGAGCTTATGAACCAGGTGAACCCCCTCTGCCTGGTATAGGGCAGATGACGCCCATAGCGTCGCCAAACACGGACAAACCTTTGTCTTCGACGATAGAGCCTCACCCACCACTTGTCACGCCCGTGCCTGGTGCCCTGCAGAGTGAGCCATCGGATCCTTCCAAGTCGGTCGCACATCACACTGCCACTTCTGCGCCAGCGCTTGTTGTTGCTTTATCTTCATCCACGCCAACAGGGCCAGCATCTGGAGCAACTCCGGTTTCTCAGCCAGGACCAATATCTGGGGATGCTCCATATTTCCCCATCAATACTACAGATATAGCAAGTCGCCGTCGTGCATCGGTTTTCAACCGAAAAGAGCTATTACTTGTGGCGTTGATCTTGCTGGCGTTGCTGGGACTCAGCACTGCGGGCATCTTTTCCTTGCGTAACATAGGCGATAGTGCAAATAGCCTGGGTGCAAGAAATTTTGGCACATCAGGGAGTACATCCTCGCTTACCGCGCTGGCTGGCAATCCCTCCCCAAATGGTGGATCGACGAGCACGCCAAGACCTGGCGTGACCTCCACTGTGCCGCCTACTTCTGTGCCGGGGGTGTTGCCGCCTACTTCTGTGCCGGGGGTGTCATCCACGGTGCCGCCGACGTTAAAATCGACACCAACGCCGAAGCCGACTCCGACCCCTCCAGGGTGTACGCTCTATACCCACTGGTCGCTGCACCCACTTGGTGGCACTACTGGCAGTGATGTGTTTACGGTTACGCCCTATTGTGGAGGAAAGGTGTATGTCACGCCGTACTCGGCTCCGCCGTATGCGACCCAAATGCGCGCCTTTACCACGGGTGGCTACTATGGACCATGGGTCTCATTCACTACGGGTTCCTGGTCGACCCTTCTGACGGGTCTGTCTACAGGCACACAGTTTAAGCTACAGGCACGCAACGTTAATTCTGGCGATCCGTACTATACGATCTATGGGAATGTGAAATATTAACATACAACGCGGGAAGTCCCTCCCCTCAAACGGGGAGGGATGAACAAGAAAGCCGTCTGTCACCGCGGTAGGGACCCCAGCGGTTCAGACGGCTCTCTTGCACCATCCCAAAGAAAAGAAAGTTGTCTACATAGGTTAACAGAGGGAGATCGCAGCGAGACGATCCAGGATATTGATCCGCAGACGCTGCACCTCGGCGAGGTCGCGGAACTCGTGCGCACAATGCTCAACAATTTCAGTGGGCTTAAGGCCACATTGGAAAAGGAGATAGGCGAGACGACGTTCACGCTCCTCCGTCAGCTTCTGGCTGAGAACGCGCCAGATTTCCGCTGGTGATGAGAACACCTGTTGTGGCTCACGTGTAGATTGCTGTGCAGAACGGAGCATATCGAAAATAACGCTATTGAGGCTGACAGCCAGGCAACGCAACGCTGCATTGAGCGAAGCAAACTCCATCTGTTTGCTGACGGTTGTCTGCCGAAAATGGGCAAAGGCTCGCGTAATGTATTCTTGCTCTGACTGTAGACGAAGCGCTTCCTGAAAGCGTGGGTGCTGACGCAGGCAGATGACGAGCTTCTGGCAAAAGCCATATTCAAGCGCGAGCCAGGCCTGTTTGCTATCGCGTATCGTCGCCAGGCGGAGGAGCGCGAGACTTGCATTATCAAAAGAGACGGCACCACTATCCCCAACCATGTCAAACTCCCGCTTGCAGGCATCGGCAAGCTCAGAAATAGATAAAGTATTCAAAATACAGGCGTTTCTATCTTTTTGTTGACTTTGCATTTCTGCATCCTTTACATACGCCAGCCCAGGGCTTTGAACACTACACAAAGAACGGAATCCATCCACCGCCGCACACCCCTTACTAAATATTCTCATACACACATATATAACAAACAGTGTTTACAGTGTAATACAAAGTAAGTTCATGTGGCGTCCCTAAAACAGGGTAATTGTCAGAGGAGGTGCGAGGGACCTCAAAAAGCAGGCTTACCCAAAACTCTGTAGAGCTTATATACTTAACTAGTCAATTGCAACGTAAAGTCCTCGCACCGGGTCATCGAGAGGGGTCATTAAGGTAAGAGTTTATGCTCAAGCGCGTAACGTGTTGCGGCACTACGCGAGGTCACACCAAGTTTGCTATAAATAGAGCGCACATGCGTATTAACAGTGAGAATACTAATGACGAGCTTCTCTGCTATCTGGGCACTGGTCATCCCTGTTGCCAGCAGGCGCAATACCTCAATTTCGCGCGTTGTTAGTCCAGCCAGGACAGTTGAGTTTGGAGCTGCTGTGTGAGACTCTTCGTTGTTGGGGATAGAAGCCGAAGAGAGGGAGAGAGGAGCCTGTGAGCGAGCCTGGAGGACCTGCGAAGGCGTCATAGTCAGCCCCTCAGCAAAAGCCAGTTTAAAGGGTTCCTCGCCAAGCAAAGCGCGCGCCTGCTGCACAAATTCACTAAAAATGCTCTGGATTGTAGAGGGGATAGCCGGAACGCTACGTCCCCCCTGGCGCACCGCCTGGGCCGCTCCCCATAGACGCGCAGCCCAGGCTGGGTATCCCTGGCCCACAACCGCCAGCGCCAGGCCATCCAGCGCATACGCGACGAAGGATTTATACTCATAGTTCGTTACAGCAAGCAAGGACAGGCTCTCCTCCTGACACTCACGCGCACGGGTATATTCGCCCTGGAGGGCATAGCTCCATCCCAACAGCGTCAAGCCCCAGGACATTCCACGCTGGTCACCCAGGTCGCGCGCCAATTGTAAGCCTTGCTCAATAAGCGCGCCTCCCTCCTGCATATCGCCGTAGAGACCTTTCAGGACACCTAAGAGCACAGAGGCGTAGGAGATACTGATGCGATCTCCTACGCGACCAGCACGCTCAATGCAGGCTTCGAGCGCCAGGGTACTTTTAAGCAGATCGGCGCGTGAGAAGTGAATAAGGCCCAGCATCCAGAGCGCACGGGCCTGTCCCCAGGTCGATCCCGCCTGTTGATGAATCGCCAGGCTCTGCTCGCAGAGGGAGAGAGCCTGCTCCAGGTCTCCCTCATCGCGCGCAAGCGAGGCCAGGCGTTCAAGAACGGCGGCATTAGCCCAGCGATGCCCCTTATTGCGCATGAGCGCCCCTGCTGCCTCAAGCGCGGTTCGCGCCTGCTCACCCTCCCCAATCATGACATAGGCGTGGCCAATCGTCCAGAGCGCCATCCCCTGCCCAAACTCTTGCTCAAGTTCCGCAAAGATCACCCGACTCTTCTCAGCCAGCGCAATAGCTTGTTTATATTCACCCTGGAGGACGATCATAAGTGCTGTCACACTCAAAGCCTTGGCATACCAGAAGGGACTCACCTCTTTGGCCGAGGACAGCAGCCACTCAAGCGTGCGTCGCCCTTCACCAATATAGCCCTTCGCCCACCAGAACCACCAGAGGGCAGAGGCCAGCTTCAAGGCATCATCCCACTGCCCCTGTTGGGCAAACCAGATGAGAGCGGTTCGCAGGTTTTTATGCTCCAGGCGAATGCGCCACATCTCCTGATCCTGATGGCGATCCATATCCTTTTCAGACATGAGGGCCTGCTGCTGCCAGTAATATGCATATGCCCGCTGCACTTCTGCAACATCTTCTTCCTGCTGTAATCGCTCAAGACCATATTCGCGAATAATCTCCAACATAAAGAAGCGGGCCTCGTGATCCTCCTGCTCTACACGCGAAAGCAGGCTTTTATCGATTAGAGAGGTGAGGTCATCCAGTAAGAGTGAGCGCTCCTGATCGATCCCCAGCGCCTGCTCGAGCGATGCATAGAGATGTTCGATCATAGGAAGCGTACAACCGCCTGCGAAAATGGAGAGACGTTTAAATAAACGCTGTTCGAGTGGCGCCAGGAGATCATAGCTCCAGTCTAGGGTATTGCTCAGCGTTTGCTGGCGTTCAGGCACATCCTGAGTGGTGCTCGTCAGGAGAGGGAGACGCTTCTCCAGCCGCTGGAGCAAGGCCTGGGGAGAAAAGACCTTCATGCGAGCTGCCGCCAATTCAATAGCCAGGGGCAAACCATCCAGGCGGCGCGTGATAGCAGCAATAGTCGCCGCGTTCTCAGCCGTAAGGCGAAAGCCAGGCTGCACCGCTTGCGCCCGCTGGACGAAAAGCTGTACCGCCGCGGATTGAGCTAGAACTTGCGTATCCACCTGGTCCTGGACAGGAAGCGGCAGGGGTAACACTGGGTATTCCTGCTCGCCCACCACGTGCAGGACAGCCCGGCTAGTCACAAGAATTTTCACTTGTGGACAACGCGCTAGCAGCTCCACCAGTTGCGGGGCAGCGGCGATCACCTGCTCAAAGTTATCCAGGATCAGGAGTAAGCGCTTCTCCTTCAAGAAGGCATACAGGCGTTCCACAAGCGCTCCCTCACCGGCTTCGCCCAGACCGAGGGCATTGGCAATAAATATGGGCACCTGGCGGGGAACCGTCACCGTCGCCAGGAGAACGAGATAGACGCCATCGGCAAAGGTATTAAGAAGCTCAGTCGCAACCTGCAAACTCAGGCGCGTCTTCCCAATCCCTCCTGTTCCCGTCAGGGTCAACAATCGCACATGCGTAGCGCGGAGCAGTTCAGCGACCTCATGTGCCTCCTGGTCACGCCCAACCAGGGGAGTCAGTTGGGAGAGCAAATAGTATTTATTGCTGGCCACCATGCCCCCGACATCATCTTTGTGGGGCGAGGCAACCTCATCGCTTACATCCAGGGCGGCACGCTTATCTGCAGGTTCTATAGTTGTAAGTAGCTCTTCCACCACCTGCCGACGCTTGAGATTCTCCTGGGCCAGACTCTGTCCCGAAAGGGCACGCGCCGCCAGGCTCAGGCGCTCAAGGGAGAGTTCTTCTGACTTCCCTAGATAAACCTTGTGGAGCTTGTTCTCGCGTTTGCGATACCCATACCAGTACCAACCTCGGCGTAGCTGCTCACGTCGAGCGGTAAAGTTGCCACTCTCGCTTTTATAGGCGAAGGAGGCATGTTGCTCATCTTGCAACCATTTATACCACTCAGGGGAGCCTATGACGATATGTGAGAGTGGGCTTCCTGCGCTATCAAGCAAAAGCAAGCGATCATAGGAGGCTGTTGGAATCTGGGTGCGTGCCATACCTGTCGTCTCTCCAATGCAAATATAGATCGGTAACAGGAAGAAACAGAGTTACCTAATAGTGGAGTGTAGCACGTGATTAGGTAACTGTCTATGTGTAAGATATAAAAAAGGCATGAAAATCTTTCCCGCATCTCACTATACAGAAAAAAGGATGAGACACCTATATAGGTATCTCATCCTTTTCAGTCTTGTGCTAGGAGTGATTATTCGCCGGGAATGCGGGAGTAGCCGGGCTTACCGTCGAAGTTATAGAGGTTTTCCGTCTTGATACAATCAAATCCAGCCGCATGCACACGCTCCAGAAGCGAGATGATCTGGGCATGCTCAATCTTTGTACCAATCTCAGGCGCCTGGAAACGGGCGCGCCAGTGATCGGTACAGAAGGTATATGGTAGGCCATTGGGCCATACTTTGGCTCCGCGATTGGTAATCAGCTTCAGTTCCAGGCCCTCACCACTGACCTGTTTAAAGGCGTTACCTAACTCTTCTGCGCTCCCCTTGCTCCAATCGAGGTAGACATCGACGCCGACCAGTTCTTTGAGGGTGGGAACTTGAGCCTTTGCGGACTGTGTCTTGCGCTCCTTCGCGGGCGCGGAAGAGTAGCTCACGGCCTTCAATTGCTCAGGCTTCTGACCCAGGCGCGCAATGATCGCATCGGCAAACTCACGCGTACCAACCTTCTGCTTGCTCACACCATCAGCATAGATATCATAGGTATGAATGCCATCTTCCAGCGTGCGCAACCAGGCGTTATGCACAGCGGTCGCAACCTCTGGCTGATTGATGTGCACGAGCATCAATACAGCTCCCAGGAGCAGGCCGGAAGGGTTCGCGAGATTCTGTCCCGCGCGGCGGGGAGCCGACCCGTGGATGGCCTCGAACATGGCACAGCCCTCGCCAATATTGGCAGAGCCAGCCAGGCCAACGGAGCCCGCGATCTGGGCCGCGACGTCGGAGAGAATATCGCCATACAGGTTTGGCATCACGACAACGTCGAAGGCCTCGGGGGTATCAGCCAGTTTGGCGGCGCCGATATCGACTATCCAGGCCTCGTTTTCGATGTCGGGATACTCGGCGGCGATCTCGTCAAACACTTTGTGGAAGAGGCCGTCAGACTGCTTCATGATATTATCCTTCATAAAGCAGGTGACCTTCTTCCGATTATTGCTACGCGCATACTCGAAGGCATAGCGAATAATCCTTTCGCTACCTGGACGGCTGATGAGCTTCAGGCTCTCCATCATATTGGGCGTCTGCTGGTACTCAATGCCGCTGTAGAGGTCCTCTTCATTCTCGCGAACGATCACCACATCCATACCAGGATGCTTGGTATCGACAAAGGGATGATACGCGACACAGGGGCGTACATTTGCATAGAGGGAGAAAGCGGTACGCACGGCAACGTTCAAGCTTTTATAGCCGCCGCCCTGTGGAGTGGTAATCGGGGCCTTCAAAAATACCTTGGTGCGACTAAGCGACTCCCAGGCGCTGGGTTCAATACCGGCACTGATACCGCGCAGATAGACTTTTTCTCCAACCTCTATCTCTTCAATATCTATGCGTGCTCCTGCTGCTTTAATCACCCTCAGAGTGGCATCCATAATTTCTGGTCCAATGCCATCTCCAGACGCAACAGTTATCGGTACATTCTGTGACATACGAGTAACTCCATTGTTCGAATTGTTTAGCTGGTAAAAACACCAACGTCAGTATAGCATATGTCGCCAGAGACTGCTGAACCGCCTTTTCATCAGCACCTGTTCGCGTTGCGTGTATGGTAAAATGAAGCACGATAAGCGATATCTACTCCCACGCGAGCAGCGTGGCTTACCCATATGAGAGGATGCAATAGCATGCGCGCCCAATCCTGGCCTCCAACCTTCCTGCACCTAAAATATTGCCTCCTCTTGCTACTCATCAGTGCCTTTCTGGTCACTGGCTGCGCGCCAGGCAATGAGATCAGCACCAACACAAGCGCACCAATAGCCACGCCTACCTGGATCCAGACAGGAATGCACAGTACACAGAGTAGTAGCGCAACCTTTCACGTCACAGGCGCCAGGAGCGGTAGCTATACCTGGCAGAGCCATATCTTCACCTCTAAGCTTCGTCACGGATTGAAGGAGTTTACCATCTTCCTCCAGGACCAGGACCACAGTCTCATCATCGCCTTCTATGGATATGAAGGCGCCAGGACATATATCCTGGAAGGGCCTATCAATGGAGGCGATGTACGCCTGGATTTTGGACACGAAGGAGGAGCCTGGGATCTCCAACTGCAAGCAGGCATTAGCTGCCAGCTGACCATTATACAGGATGAGCCTGCCATCCAGCCTAATGTTAATCGTATGCAAGGAAGCTTTAGCTGCCCTCAGCTATCAGCAGTTGGCACGCATACGCAGGAGATCATCGCCATCCCCCAGGCCACATTTGATATCCTGATGATACACGAAAGCTAACGCTGACTACGTTATCACCATGGCTGATTCTCACCATGTTTTATACGATTCCACGACATACTTTCACTCAATACACTTCAACATTACGACACACTTCAAGCGTTAATATCACTTTGTATTTTCCTGGCACGTCCAGGCCCATTTTGCCTTGACATATATTTAAAGACAACGTTATCATAATACCAACACTAAAGTATATTTGAACGCTTGCTTTCTATAGTAACTGTCTATTGAGCAGGCACTAGAGCCTCTTCTTTCACATGTTTCGTGCTTAAGGGCACATGCTCACTAGAGAAAGGAGTGTCTATTTTCCTCTACCCAATGTGGAGCTTTTCTTCGTTTTCGACGTTTGTCTGTTCCAGAGTGTTGCTCCATCACCAAGACAGTGATGTCTTTTCCTTCAATGTTGTCAAGAGGAACAAAGGAGAAAAGTCATGAAGTCTCGCTTCAAAGGACTGAATTTACATCTACTGGTGCTCTGTTTATTTCTTGTAGGTCTTATCGCGTTGCCCGCCTGTGGTGGCTCCAGTGATAATGGCAAAACCGTGATCCGTGTCGCCTACCAGCAATTTGGACCTCCACCCTACTATGAACAGGAATGGTGGACTCGCGTCAAGCAGCAGGTGGAGGCCGCGAATCCCAAAATTGAGCTGCAACTACAACCCATCATCGCCGATGAGGGCAGCTACTATACAAAATTGGCGCTTCAGCTCCGTTCAAACAATCCCCCGATATTGTGCGCGAAGATAGCTTCCTCATTAGCTCGGATGTGACCGCTGGTTACCTGGCGCCGCTCGATGACTATATCAACTCATGGCCAGATTATAAGCAGCAGTGGTTCCCCAGCATGCAGAAGATTACCACCTTCAATAACAAGAACTATGGCATTATGGATGGCACCGATGTACGTGGCATCTGGTACAACAAAGATATTTTCCAGAAGGCGGGCCTACCTACCGACTGGCAGCCCAAGACCTGGGCCGATATCCTGACCGCCGCACGCACGATTAAAGCCAAGGTCCCAGGCGTGGTGCCGATAAACCTCTATTCGGGCATCCCCATGGACGAGGCCTCGACCATGCAGGGCTTTGAAATGCTGCTCTATGGCACCAAAGACCCGCTCTACAATTACGACACCAACAAATGGATTGCTTCGAGCAAAGGTTTCCAGGATGCGCTAGACTTTGTTAAACAGGTCTACAGTTCATCGAGCTTACTGGGCCCCACCAATGATATCGCCCTTAATACCCAGGCGGCCAATACAGTTGGGCAACAACTCCTCCCACAGGGCAAATTGGCAATCGATATTGATGGCTCATGGCTCCCCGGAAGCTGGCAGAAGGGTGGTGCCGCTGAATGGCCCGCCTGGCAGAAAACGCTAGGGGTTGCCAAGATGCCTACACAAAATGGCGAGGATCCTCAGTATGTCACGCTCTCCGGCGGCTGGGCCTACTCCATCAGCGCCAACTCGAAGCACAAGAGCGATGCATTCAACATTATCAAAACGGCATTCAACAAAGATAACCTGGCCTTCTATGATGTGAAAGCATCTCAGATTACGCCACGCAAAGATGTTGCCGAAGTCGCCGACTATAAGAATCTCCCCCTGTCGGACTTTTTCACCGGCCTGGTTGCCGTTACGCAATTCCGCCCGGGCTTCCCAGCTTATCCCAAGATCTCCGTTGAGATCGACCGGGCCATGCAGAACGTCATGCAGGGCCAAAGCTCCAGCGATGCCATGAACGCTTTTTATAACGCGGTCAAGAGTATTGCGGGCGACGATAAGGTAGAAAAGAGAGGTTAAGCACTTTCAGCACCTGCGGTGCTTCGCCAAGTTTTATGCTGTGGTGGTGAGCTGGCTTAGCCAGCTCACCACCACAGCATAAGCTTATAGAGATGGGTAATTATAGTATTTGAGGAGCGGCAACGATGCAGGTAAAAACTCCCGCCGTGTCAGTTGAGGCCACGGCATCCCCACCAAAGCGTGTTGTTACGAGGGCCAATAGAAAGCGCTTGCGCACAAGTCTGCTTTTTCTCGCGCCTGCGTTTCTGATTATTCTTATCTTTATGCTCGGCCCCGCCATCTGGGCCGTCTATACCTCGTTTACCAACATGGCCCTGACTGGCGTGGGCGCGCAGGCTCCCCAGTGGGTGGGTCTACAAAATTTTGTGCGCATTCTGAGTGATGGCGAGTTTCTTAACGCCTTTCGCGTCTCCATTATCTACCTGGTTGGCTCGGCCTTGATTGGTCAGGCACTCCTGGGTCTGCTGCTCGCGCTTATGATGCAGAAGCGAAACCACGTCTTTCGCGCGATCCTGGGCGGAATTATCATCGCCTGCTGGGTTATTCCGGATGTCGTCGCGGGCTTTATCTGGCAGGCATTTCTAGCGGGTGGGCCACAAAGCGTCCTTTCGCCGGGTTTGCTCAACACGGTGATAGCAAATCTGACGCTGCCACAACATGCCTGGGTACAAGAATATCCCCTGCCAATGATTATTATCGCCAACATCTGGCGAGGGACGGCGTTCTCCATGCTACTCTATGCATCGGCCCTGGAGAGCATTCCTCAAGATATGTATGAAGCGGCGTCTATCGATGGCGCAGGTGTGTGGGCCAAGATTTATCATGTAACACTCCCTCTCATTAAGGGGTCTATTGCAACGGATTTGCTCCTCATCACGCTTGCGACGCTGTCGGACTTTACGCTTGTGTATGTGATGACAGGCGGTGGCACGACTAATAATGAGCTGCTTACCATCTATCAGTATCGCCAGGCCTTCCAGTTCTACCAGATTGGCTATGGCAGCGCGATCGCACTCCTGATCATTATCGTAGGCGCGATCCTCTCGCTCCTCTATATCCGTATCCTGCGTATTGACATCTAAAGGAGATCTGAGCATGGTTATCCGCCGTATTATCGTTCCCTCGCTGCTCTACCTGATCCTGACGGTGATAGGGCTGTTGTTCTTAATCCCGCTGCTCTGGCCCGTATTTGCCAGTATCAATCCCAACGCGCAATTAACGCTTACGCTTCCTACGGCTCCCAACCTGAGCAATTATATCGACATTATCAGCAATGGCCTCGTCATTCAGCCATTTATGAATAGCCTCATTATGGCCGTCTCGACAATGGTACTGGTCATCCTCCTCTCCGGGCTGGCTGCATATCCCCTCTCGCGTTATCAATTCCCCTTCAAAGCTCAGATCATGTATTTGATTCTCTTCGCCAGTGCGCTGCCAATCCTGGCCCTGGTCACACCGCTGTACGCAATGTACGTTGTGTTGAACCTGCAAGATACGCTCCTGGGCTGTATTCTCTTCTTCACCGCTAGCTCGCTTCCCTTCAGTATCTGGCTTATGAAGAACTTTCTGGATTCCGTTCCCCTGGAATTAGAGGAGGCGGCCTGGATTGATGGTGCCTCTATCCTGGGTTCATTCATCCATATTCTCTTGCCGCTAGCGGCGCCGGGTATCGCCGTCGTGGGCGTCTGGAGCTTCCTGGGCGCCTGGACGAACTTCTTTGTGCCACTCATTATCCTGCAAAATCAGGACCTCTTACCCGCCTCCGTCCACATCTATACCTTTTTCGGGGCCTATGGACAGGTGAATTATGGACAGCTCGCGGCCTATGCCATGCTGTATGCGCTCCCCGCGGTTCTGCTTTATACCTTTGTTTCGCGCTTCTTTGTCAAGGGTGTGAGTGGGGGCCTCAAAGGCTAAGCCTTTCTCTCAGTACTCTCAGCGCCTGCGGTGCTTCGCAGAGATAAAGAGACGTGGCGTAAAAATGCCTCCGGCATTTTTACGCCACGTCTCTTTACTCGAATAGTAAGGAATCTTGAAAATAACTTTCCGCTTTTCCTTCTGAGGGATGTATAGACAGTTATAGAGGCGACAAAAAGATGTTTGCCTTCATATAACGATGCGTTAAGAGAGGAAAAGTAGGGATATATGCATACACAAGCTTTTATGTACCAGGAGTATGAATACCAGCAACGGCCACAGCGGATCAAAGAGCTGAACCCTGATGGGCCGTCGCCAGTAGACGATGTAGAGATGGCGCGCCAGCTCCTCCAACACTATAAGCTGCGCAATGCCATAGGCGGCCTCCTGCCAGATATTCCGCAACTCGGACGCATACGCCGAGTACTCGATATCGGCAGCGGGAGCGGAGCCTGGGCCATTGACTTAGCAAGCATGCACCCTGATATGCAAGTAATGGGGATCGATAAAAATCCACGCCTGGTAGCCTACGCCAGGCAGCAAGCCCAGGCCAGCCAGGTCCATAATGTGGCGTTTCAGGTACAGGATATCAACAAGCTCGACGAACAGATCCTGCAACCAGGAAGCTTCGACCTAGTCAATATGGCCTTCTTGAGTGAGTCTCTGCTAGAGGTAACTTATCCAGAGCTACTTGAAAAAGTGGTAACCTTCTGTAGCCCTGGTGGACTGCTACGATGGACCGAAGCGGCGATGCCAACCACCAATAGCTTCGCCTTTGAAGATTTTGCCATGGATATCGGGCGCGCATTGCGTGAGCGCGAATATTCGTTCTATACTGATCCCAAGACGAAGCAGGTGGAGAAAATGGGCGAATGCCTGATGCACTTTGCCTTTCAACGCTTTACAGGCATTACCCACTGCCTCGCCCCCTGGCTACGCGCCATAGGCTATCACAATGTCCACCTACACTCCTATGCCCTGGACATCTCCTATGGCACCAATCTGCACTATAGCTTCGTGCGCCAGGTCAGCGTGTTCTATAAAAAGATCCTCCCCCTCCTGAGCACCTATACCTTCCTGGAGGAGTTCGAGGCCGACTATCTGTACGAAGAACTGATTGAAGACCTCCAGGATAAGGATTTTTGTGGTCTCTGTCATCTCGTGAGCGTGGTAGGCGAGCGGCCCGTCGCTTAAGGGTGGTAGAAGGGAGAGGAGAGAAAAAGATGCAACCTGGCAGAACACACCCTAATCTGATTATGGTTATTGACGACTCCACCATTGTGCGCAAGATTCTCGAGGTCTGCCTCGTGCGTGCAGGCTACGATGTCGTGAGCTTTAGCAATGGCGTGGAGGCTATTCGCTGGCTAGAGAAGAAGGGAAGGTTTGTACCCGCGCTGGTCTTTCTGGACATTGGTCTCCCCATCGTCGATGGCTGCTCGCTTGCCTGCTACTTCAGCAGCCTCCCAATATACAGGCAAATGGCCATTGTGATGCTTACAGCCAGGAACGGCTTATTAAGTCGGATCATGGCTCGTATCTCAGGCGCGCGAGCATATATTACCAAGCCATTCACCACATATGACATCCTACAAACAACACGCACCTGCCTGCGCCAGGCAGGGCACCAGGACGCACCAGGACAGGTCCTGACGGTCAGAAGGTAAAAAGAAAGAGACACTATAACAAGGGCAGAGAAGAGTAGCGGTTGGAGGATGAGATGCAAACCCCACAGGGAGAAGGAAACCAGCACCAGGCGGTACATACTCTTGTCACCAATACCATCTGGATTATCCTACAAACTTATGTGCATGTACTCCTGCAATATCATATGCAAGGCTTGCTTCCAGGACTGATTGACGATCAAACGTGCCAAAACATACTAGATATGCTCTGTGGCGCGGGACGCTGGGTGCTCGACCTGGCCCATAGCGATCCCGGCCTTCAAGTCGAGGGAATTGAAAGTAACAAGGGGCTTTATCAGTATGCCCTGGCGGGTCGCACGGTTCAGCGGCGCCAGAATGCCCACTTTATATATGGATCGCCAGCCCACATACGAACTCGGAGGGGCCACTTCTATGACCTGGTGCATCTGCGCTTCACTAGCTTGCGTTGCCAGGAAGAGGAGCTTTCCGCCATGCTGCGCGAAGGCTTGAGAATAGGCAAAGGCCAGATCTGCTGGATTGAAGCCGGAGAGCTTGAGACGCCACATAGTGCCTGCACACGTTGGTATTCCTTACTACGCACACTGCTCCAACGAGAGGGGCACCATCTCTGCACCGGGGCGCAAATGGTAAGGCACCTGCACGAGGCAGGCTGGCGTGACGTACAACACCAGGCAAGCATTATTGACCTCTCCGCGGGAACACCTGGGTATCACCTATTCGCACGAGATTGGCATTGGATGGCACTCTATCTCGCGCCCCTGGCCCAGCACTGGAATCTGGCAACCCGGGAAGAGCTGGCGCAATGGCATCGCGACCTCACCATCGAACTCCTCTCGCCACAATTCCAAGCACGCTGGACGCTGCATACTGTCATCGGAAGAGTATCACTCAAACGTGATATAAGTGGGACATAGTAAGAGGAACCCAACCCCCTCCATAACGAAGAGGAAGCACAACTAACCAAAAAGATATAATCAAAGAGAACATAGAATAGTAAGAAGTTTTACGATAGACATATGCTTATGTAGGAACGTATCCTTGTAGGTCAAAACAATCGGAGTTACATCGTCACGAAATGCTTGTCAAATAAAGAGTAGCTCGTTAAGAAAGAAGCCGAACATATGCCAGAGAATCATGCCGAGATCGCACAGATGCGTGCCATCACCATTTCGCGTGAGTATGGTAGCGGAGGTGGTGAGGTAGCACAGCGCCTGGCGCACCGCCTGGGCTGGGAACTGGTAGACCATGAGATCGTGGTCCGGGTCGCGCAGGAACTCAATATCACAGAGCTGGAGGCAGAGGAGCATGATGAGCGAGGCGAGTCACTCGTTAATTATCTCATCAGCAGTATGCGTGTCTTACAGCCTGCGATGTTTACGCTGGAGCCGCAACCCGTACTCACCAATACACGGATCTATCACGAAGCACTCACAAAGGTCGTCGAGGCAGCCATAGCACGTGGGCATGTCATCATCGTCGGACGAGGATCGCAGGTGCTCCTGGCGGGCAGACGTGATGTATTCCATGCGCGGATCGTCGCGCCATTTGATCTGCGCGTCCAGTATGTGATGCGGCGCGAAGGGCTAGGGAAGGGCGATGCCGAAGCACGCATCCAGATGAAAGACCATGATCGCGAGCGCTACTTACAAACGCAGTATCGACGCAATCCAGATGATCCTACCCTGTACGATCTGGTCATCAATAGCGGTATACTCGACCTGGATACAGTAACGGACCTTATCACCCTGGGGGTCGAGCGCAAAGCTAAGCGACTCCATATCCCAACCAACGAGCTTGGACCCAAAGCAGGCTTAACCCGCTATCCAGGCCAGCCCGGCGATATTCGTCCGCCCACGAGCTAATAGCTTACAGGAGGTATCAGTCTACACGTTCCAGAGTGGCTCGCTGACTAGGCGACACCGCTCCAGATGCCGTGTGGCGCATTCG
This sequence comes from Ktedonobacter robiniae, assembly GCF_016587375.1. Classification (GTDB taxonomy): domain Bacteria; phylum Chloroflexota; class Ktedonobacteria; order Ktedonobacterales; family Ktedonobacteraceae; genus Ktedonobacter; species Ktedonobacter robiniae. The sequence goes on along the minus strand of NZ_BNJG01000001.1, from coordinate 3,372,938 downwards.
CGACAGGGGCGATCAGTACGCTTATGAGATTCGCCAGGCGTGCTCGTCTCACCAGCTTCTGCTTCCTCCGCCTCAACATGCTCGCGCAACTGGCGCCAATGCGCCGAGGAGAGCCGGGGGAAGAGCGAACGCAAGACCGAGAGCGAGGGCCATCCGCTACGAAGCCTGGGCAGCATATATTCCAATTCTCTCCAGGCACGCGCGGAGAGATAAAAGTACGTCAGGCCATGCCCCTTGCCACGTAATGGCAAGAACGTACCCACGAGGTGCGAGCGCGCAAACTGGCGCAGGTGTTCAAGAAAACCAGGAGCCACGCCAGCATACCCTTGAGGCAATGGGAAGCGCCAGTAGAAGGACTCACCAGCGCACTCAAACTCGATCAGGGCCTCGTCAGCCAGGAAGAAGGTGCTTACCTGTTCAGACTCCCATTCACCACTTGTGACACGCGCCAGGTGGAGCAGCAAGCGCGTATAATCCTCTTCGCGATACTGGTAGTGGCGTTTGAGGGTCACATAACGCTGGGGAAGCAACACCGCCAGGATATCAAAGAGGCAGCTCTTCGCGGTTGCCTGCTCTAGTTGAGGCACGGAGATATGCTTGAGCAGACCATGCGAGTGCAAGGTCGCGGCGAGATGGGCAACCGTGATACTCTCGCCCGAAACGATTGCCAGGTGTTGCTCGGCCTCGTTCCAGACCGGCACATAGTCCCAGGAGAACGGTTCAGGCAGAAGCAGGACCCCACCATCCTCTAGCGGCTCAAGATGCCAGGCCGGTGTCGTCAAGATGCGCTCAAGACCATAGTGTGCCACCAGTTCTGGCCCAAGCATATTAGCCAGGGAGAGGAAACGCAGGTGTCCCACGGCAGCGTCGTTACGCAGGACGGCATCGAGCGCTGTCCGTTCCTCTACGTGCTCAGGATCAATATCCATAGCCCAGGCAAAGCCTGGACGATCAAAATCCATATCATGTACCCAGCCATAAATGGGATGCAGATGCTGATAGAGAGCCTTGAGTACCGCAATCCAGAGCGCATGCATACGCGCGCTCTCCTCACCATGCGCAGCAGTCAGGTACTCGGGCTCGATACTCAACAATACCAGGGGCGTTCCTGTTGGCCCACCCGGCGTAAAATCGAGATCAAAGGAGAAGAGGTGCTCACCATGATAGGCACGGCACACCAGGTGCGGCTCGTGCAGGGTATGATAGAGAGCCAGTTCGCAGCGCAACTGGGCAGAGAGTCCGCTCTGGCGCAAGTGCAATAAGAGCCGCTGACGCTCGGCAGGCAGGGTGTCGAGACGAGACGGGCGAGCACACATAGCGCTCCACCAGACACGAAATGAGGGTTCAAACTCCTCTTCGGCCACGAAGTAGTAGCCCTGCTCCGTCAGGGCAGTAAAGAGGGCCTGAAGCACCTCAAAGTCGTAGAGCATCTCTGTCTCGCGCACATAGCAACGCAGCGTCAGTGGTAATTTCATCGGTCAATTTCCTTTGCCTTGCGCCTTTGCTGGTTCACTCTAAAACAGGCTAAGATCTTATTCCGAAATCCAACGTCACTTGCGTGCCTAGCGCTTCCCCCATTCGGGGGCAAGCGGTGGCACGGCAAGCCCGCTCAGGGTTTTCGGATCAGAAATACTAGAAAACAAAACTTACCCTGACTATTCTTTTTGGCGAGGAAGAAAGCGGTTACCTATCAAGTAAGTATGCTCTTTTTCTCGACGACGTTACCCTATAGACTGGCCAGGAGGTCCTGGGCCAGGAGGGGCAAGAGGAGGTCCTGGACGGAATGCAGGTAGAAGTGATTACCGGGAAGCTGGCGCACAGTACACGAGGCGCTGGTATATGATCGCCAGCCCTCTAATTCTCCGCGGCTGACCAGCGTATCCTGCATACCACCATAGACGACAATGGGGCAGGTCAAGGGGATAGAGGGGGTGTGAGTATAGGTTTCGTAGAGGGTAAAATCCGCACGCAGGGTCGGTAGCATTAAACGCATCAGTTCCGCGTTCTGGAGCACGGCCAGGGGCGTCCCCCCCAGGCGATAGAGCGAACGCAGGAACCCAGGCAATGGCTGCGTGTGTAGCGGTTCCTGACGCGCTGGGAGATGGGGAGCTTTTATCGCTGAGAGGCAGAGAGCACGTGGTAGGAGCAAGCACTGTTCCTGAAGCGTGCGCGCCAACACATATGCGATCAAGCCTCCCATACTATGCCCGAAAAAGGCAAAAGGCTCATGCAAATAAGGCTGCATGACTTCAATGAGTGTCGCGACAAGCTGCTCCAGCGAGGTAAACGCTGGCTCCGCGATGCGTTGCTCATGTCCAGGAAGGTAAACTGGGCAGAGCGCAACCTCGTGTGGCAGAGATGTAGACCAACGCCGGTAGAAGGCCACGCCACCACCAGCATAGGGAAAACAGAAGAGGCGCAGGCGCGTCTCAGTATCCTGCGTACAGGTAATCCAGGAAGAAGTTTCGATATTGGAAGCCATACCCCATCCATGAGTGAGCATAAGTCCATGCCAGCATGGACCCTACAACAGGCACACGCAATGTGTAGGGTCCATGCTGGCATGGACTTAGAAGAGCTTAGAAGTAATACGTGGCGCAACCAACCTGAATGCCAGCGCCAACCGAGATGATCAGGCCGATATCGCCCGGGCGTGCCAGATTCTGCTGGCGCGCCTGCTCAAGCGCGTAGGGAAGCGACGAGGTAAAGAGATCGTGCTCCGCCTGCACATCGACCAGTTTCTCGGCGCTTACATTCAGTGTCTTGCCCAGGTTGGCAATAAACTGGGACGAGATCTGGGGCGGCAGGATAACCTTTACCCGCTCCAGGTCCAGTTGCTCAAGCGCCAGAAGCTCCTGCACCGTCTCCCGAATACATTGCAGGTAGTACTCCTGGAGGCGGGGATCGGTTGCGACAGAGAGCGTCATCTTACCGTTGTGCAGTTCGGTATGGGAATTGATGGCTCCAAGATAATCCGTGAAGTACTTGAAGACGAAGTTCCCGAACCCGCACTGCCCATCGGCGCTCTCGGCCAGGATCATGGCCGAGCCAGTCTCCTCGATGCCACGCAACACATCAGGTCGATACTCGCGATTATTTTCGATCTCGGAGGCCATGACCAGCGCGTTGTTGACCTTCTGGGCCTTGATCATACCAATCGCAGTATGACATGCATTCAGCAGGCCAATCGAGCCATTGAAGACGTCGAAGACAAAGGTCTTCTTATCTGTCACCTTCTCGATCTCTTCGTTGATCTTCAGGTCACCTTGGCTCAATGCGGCTATCGCAGGTTCACTTAAGAACTCGTCGCGATAGACACCGGCATAGATCATCAGGTCGATATCCTTGCGATCATATGAGGAAGCGGCCAGGCAGTTCTCGGCAGCGGCGTTAACCAGGGCCAACGCCTCTTTTTTCACAGGAGACTGAGCGGGCAGCGTACCGATGCTCTCCACACGCACGCGTCGCGTTGGTGGCAGGAGAGGAACGGTATGACGCTGTTCAGGTGGAACCTTCTGCACCTTTTCGCCCGCGTCGACACGACGCATGCGCTCAGGCAGGTCATCGAAGGTATAAATGGCGGCTCCGATGGTCGCGCCAGAGCCGGTAATACCCAGGACCGCGTTATCGCCTGACTGAATACGACCCGAACGAATATGGTCAGCGATGGCAATCATCTGCGTCGTGGTCGCGGTATTCCCACGCTCGGCGATGTTGTTGATTACATTCTCCTGCGTGCAGATCTCCTTACCGAAGTGACTATTGATCTCGCGCGCCGCATCGCGAATCGTCGTGCTGGAGGTCTGGTGAATAATCACATGCTGGAAGGAATCGCTGGGCCAGCCGGAGCTTGCGATGACGTTCGCCGCGTGAGCTACCGCATGTTTCATGTTGACCGCCGAGACCTTGACGGCATCGGTATACATGATCGAGCCGCCATGCTCGCGATCTGTTACCTTACCGATACAGTCACGGCTGTAATGACCCAGAGAGAACATGTCGAACTCGTGGAAGCCCACCTTCTGGTTGGGAGCGCGCTCCAGGAGGACTGCCGCGCCTGCATCACCCACCGTCAGGCAGGGGAGGCGCGAGTCCATAAAGCCCTCCAGTTCCTTCTGAGCGGTCAGCGCGATATGCGTGATATACTCACCGCTTACGGCGATACCGCGCCGGATCAGACCAGCCTTGAGGAAGGAATCGACAATATTGATAGCGGTAAAGAGACCTGTGCATGCGTTGTCGATATCAAAGGCGATGGCGTTCTTCAGGCCAAAGTGGTGCTTCAAACGGATCGCCGTGCTTGGCTCAAAAGAGAAACTGAAGTTCGGAGCGTCGCAGCGCGATATGCTTCCGCTGACGATCATATCGATATCTTCAGGATTGTACTTTGAGCGCTCAAGACAATCCGCCACGGCCTGGCGCGCAATATCAATCGAGAACTCGGTCTCACCTGCCATGCGGCGCGACTTGATGCCGGTCAGACGAGCGAAGGGGAAGCGGATAGGACTGACACAACCCTGGATTACCTCTTCCGAGGTCACGACCTTGGGCGGCAGATAAGTTCCCAGGCTCTCGATTATTGTATTCATCAATAGCGTCGGCGAGGAGTCAGCCTGCATGGGCTTCAGTTCCGGCTGCGTTGGTGCCACAGGCTCCTCTACGCCAGGAAGCGCGGTCTCGGCGATAGGCTGTGCCGAGGATTCAGACAGCGCAATTGTCTGTGAAGTAGGCGCATTCCCCAGGACGCTGACGAGTTCAGCGATGGTCTGAAACTCAAAGAGCTTCTCCAGCGGCAGGTCAATGCCAGCCTCTTTGGCCCTCGCGACAATCTCCAGGCTCTGGATGGAGGCTCCGCCCAGGTCGAAGTAGTTGTCGTGGATACCGACGCGGCTCAGCCCCAGCACCTCAGTCCAGATCTCCGCCAGCTTCTGCTCCGTCGCGTTACGAGGCTCGACGAACTGCTCTTCCAGTTCAGGACGTTCGCTATTGGGCGAAGGTAGGGCCTTGCGATCCACCTTACCATTTGGTGTCAGCGGCAAGGCGCTCAGGAAGAGGAAGGCCGAGGGAACCATGTAGGATGGCAGGTGCTGACCCAGGAAGGTGCGCAGTTCCTCAAGCGTAAGGCCCGCCTCCTGAGGTGAGAGCAGAGGCGAATCGCTCACGGCAGGGATATGCTCACCCACCTGCTCAGGGACGAGATAGGCCACGAGGCGCTTATTTCCAGGCATATCCTCGCGCGCAATGACGATTGCCTCTTTCACGTTTGGATGCTGACTTAGTGCGGTCTCGATCTCGCCCAGTTCGATACGGAAGCCCCGTATCTTGACCTGGTGATCGATACGACCCAGGAACTCGATCACGCCATCCGGGCGATAACGCGCAAGGTCGCCCGAGCGGAAGAGGCGCGCACCCTCAGACATGCTGAATGGATCGGGAATAAACTTCTCGCGGTTCAACTCGGGGCGCTGGTGATAGCCGCGTGCGACGCCTACACCACCGATGTATAGCTCGCCTGAGACACCTACAGGGACAGGCTGCTGGGCCTCGTCCAGGATATAGATCTGTGTGTTGGCAATGGGGCGGCCAATCGGAATTACCGTTTCCTTGCTGCCAGGCTGGCAGGCCCAGTAGGTCACATCAATCGCGGCCTCGGTTGGCCCATAGAGGTTATGCAGTTGGGACTTGAGGCGAGCAAAGAAGCGCTCCTGTAGATCATAGATCAGGGCCTCGCCGCTACAGATGACACGCTTAAGGCTTTGACAACGCACCTCTAGATCAGGCTCCAGCAAGAAGGCGTGCAGCATCGAAGGCACAAAGTGCAACGTGCTAATGCGCTGATCATGAATGAGCTTCGCCAGATAGGCCGCATCTGACTGCCCGCCGGGGCGAGCCATGACGAGGGTAGCGCCGCTGATCAGGGGCCAGAAGAACTCCCAGACCGAGACATCAAAGCTGAAGGGCGTCTTTTGCAGCACACGGTCCTCGGCAGTCAGGTGGTATTCCTGCTGCATCCAGTGCAGACGGTTGCAGACACCACGATGCGTATTCATCACGCCCTTAGGCCTGCCCGTCGAGCCAGAGGTATAGATCATGTAGATGAGATTTTCCGGGCGCAGGTCGAGCGTAAGGTTATCCGGCTCGCCACCGTTGTCCGTGCCCCAGTTGGCGTCCAGCGTGAGCACGCGGGCGCTCTGTTGCGGCAGTTGCTCAAACAGCGCCGATTGTGTCAGCAGGACTGACACGGCGGCATCCTCAAGCATATATGCCAGGCGCTCCTGTGGATAGGCGGGGTCCATCGGGACATAGGCGCCCCCAGCCTTTAGCACACCCAGCAGGGCCACTACCATCTCGACGGAGCGCTCCATACAGACGCCAACCAGGGTATCGGGTTTGACGCCACGCGAGCGTAGTTCACGTGCCAGCAGATTCGCGCGTCGGTTCAGCTCACGATAGGTCAGCGAATTGCCTTCATACACCAGCGCCTCGGCATTGGGGGTGCGCTGAACCTGCTCTTCAAAGAGTTGGGGAATGCTGGCTTGCTCTGGATAAATGGCCTCGGTCGCGTTCCACTCAACCAGGGCCTGACGCTTCTCCGCCCCGGTCAGCAACGGAAGCGAGAGGATAGACTGCTCAGGCTGAGCCACGATACCCTCCAGCAGCACCAGCAAGTGTCCGCCCATGCGCTCAATCGTCGCATCATCGAAGAGATCAACATTGTAGCGAAAATCGGCGGAGAGGCCACCATCCATCTCAAAGATGGTCAGGGTCAGGTCAAAGGGCGCACCCTGCTGACCCATGACATACGGTTCAAGCTTGAGCGCGGGCAGGGCGATCGCATGATGTCCATTCGCGCCATTATGCGCATGGGAGCCATTTTGCCCATTACTGCTCATCTGACTCAGGAGGGCCAGTTCACTCTCGTCGCGCTTGCGAGGGCGGTCCCAGATGAAGAGCGACTGGAAGATCGGCGAGTAGCTGGGGTCGCGCCTGGGCTGCAAGCGCTCAACGATGACTGGGAAGGGGAGATCCTGGTGCTCCAAGGCCCCGGTAACAGTCTCGCGCACCCGGTTCAGCAGCTCTTTAAAGCTGGGATTGCCCGCCAGGCTGGTGCGCAAAGCGGCTGGATTGACCAGGTAGCCGACGATCTTCTCCAGATCGGCGCGGCTACGACCGAGCATGGGCGTCCCCACCAGCACATCATCCTGGTGACTATAACGATAGAGCAGAGTCTTAAAGGCCGCCAGTACTATCATAAAGAGGGTAGCCTTCTCAGACTGAGCCAGGGCGCGTAGCTTGCGCGTCAGGTCAGCGCTGAAGGGGAAGCTATGCGAGGCGCCACGATAGGTCTGCACTGGTGGGCGGGGACGATCCAAAGGCAGGTTCAGCAGTGGTAGCTCGCCTGCCAGCTTCTCCTGCCAGTAGGACCAGAGGCGCTCGCCCTCTGGGCTCTTCGCCAGCTCGGACTGCCAGCGGACATACTCCGTAAAAGCAGGGCCTGCGGCGGGAAGCGCCGCCTGTGATCCCGCGACCCGCGTGGCATAGAGGAGATAGAGTTCATCAATCAGAATATCAAGCGACCAGAAGTCCAGCGCGATATGATGCACCGTGAGCGCCAGGATATGCTCCTGGGGGGCGCGCTGGAAGAGCTGAATACGCATGATAGGCCCCTTCTCCAGATTGAAGGGACGATTGCCTTCTACGAGGAGGCGCTGCTTGAGCGCCTCTTCAGACCAGGAGGAGGCATCGATGCGCTCGATGGGGATCTCCTGCTGGCGCTGGAAATACTGGACAGGCTCGCCCTCCCTGGTGGCATAGGTCGCTGTCAGGATCGGGTAGCGACGCGCCAGCTCCTGGAAGGCGGATTGTAGTGCCTGGATATCTAACGCGGCTTGAATACGCGCGGAGTAGAGCAGATTATAGGCAGCGCTTTCGGGAGCGAGGCGATAGAGGAACCAGAGGGCACGCTGTCCCTGGGACAACGTGGCCCACTCTGGCTCGACCTTCGCCGCAGCTTTTTCACGGAGCAGGCGCTCCAGAAGCGCTCGTTTCTGTTCGGGAGAAAGACCTGCAAGTTTCTTGGACGCTTCACTCATTCGTTTTATTCCTCTCCCTGTACCATTTGTTTGAGCAAGGAGTCTATCTGGTCTTCGGGCAACTGATCGAGCTGAGTCAGGAGCGCGGCCGCTTCCTGCGGACTCATCTTACCAGCATCCTGAGCCTGGGCTGCGGCTGGTTGCTCACCCTGTTCCGCAAGCATTTGTTGCAACAAGGCATCTACATCCTGATCGGAGAGCTCGTCGAGCTGATCCAGCAACTGCTGAGCCTGGTCCTGGTTAAGCGCCTCCTCCGGCTGAGAAGGTGCTTCCACGGCTACCATGGTCACAGTGGGCAACTGCTCAAGGAGCTGGCTCGCGAACTGCGCGATGCTTGGCCCCTGGAGGAATGTGACAATCGGAACGCGCACCCCCAGCGCCTGCTCAATACGGTTCTTCAGTTCAATCGCCATCAGCGAGTCCAGACCCAGGGTTGTGAGTGGCTGATCGCTATCCAGACGCTCGGCCGGAACACGCAGCACAACCGCGACCTGCTCGCTTAGATACTGCTCTAGCAACGACAGGCGCTCAGAGCCAGTGGCACGCAGGATGGCATCAATTCCACTCCCCGTCGATGTCGGCGTCCGCGGTGCTAACTGCTCGCTTGTATCCTCAACAAGGTAGGAGACCAGCGGTAGGGCCGCGATCTGGGGATAGAACTCGCGCAAGAGTTGCCAGTCGAGCTTTAGCACGCCAACCTGGGCGGCCTGTTGCGGGATGAGCAGTTCGAGGGCGGCCAGGACATCACGAGGCGAGATACGCTGAATGCCATGGCTCTCCCAGTACTCATGCACACGCTGGCCCTCGGCGGTCGCGCCAAAGCCAATCTCGGAGACCGCGCCCCAGTCGATACTGATGGCGGGCAGGCCCTGTGCCCGCTGGTAGTGCGCCAGGCTATCCATAAAGGCACCCGCCGCCGCGTAGTTCCCCTGGGCTGCGGAGCCGAAGAGCGAGGCACCCGACGAGAACGAGACAAAGAAGTCCAGGCGGCTCTCCTGAAAGAGTGTATGCAGGAGCCAGCTCCCGATGACCTTGGGGCGGAAGACCGCGCCCAGGGCAGATGCATCCAGGTTGATCAGCGGTTTGACCAGGGGCTGTCCCTGCGCATCCTGCCAGACAGAGGCGGCATGCAGAATACCCTTGATGGGGGGATGGCCCTGCCGCATGTGATCGGCCAGGAAGGCACGAAGTTGCGCCTCGTCCGTCACGTCGAGCTGAACACAGTGAACCGTCACGCCCTCGGCCTCTAGCTCGCGAATGCCGCGAACGAGGCCCGCCAGGCGATCCGTGGCCGGAATGCGCTCCCATTCGGAGCGCGGCGGTACCTGGGTGCGCCCAGCGAGAATAAGCGAACGTGCGCCCTTCTGTGCCAACCAGCGCGCAACCTCAAAGCCCAGGCCCCAGAGGCCTCCAGTCACCAGATAGCTACCCTGCGCACGAATATGCAGGTCGCGCGCGACAAAGTCGTGGCTATGCACCATGCGCGCGACATAGCGCTCGCCCTGGCGGAAGGCCACCTGGTCCTCGCGACTGGTGTCAAGCAGGCTCGCATAGAGCTGCTGCGCGCCCTCCTCAATGCCCTCCTGGCTAGAGAGGTCGATGAGCGCACCCCAGATCTCGGGATGCTCCATCGCGCAGGTGCGCCCCAGGCCCCAGAGCGGAGACTGCGCCACCGCCAGCGCGGCATTATCGGAGGTCACGGCCTGGGCGTCGCGCGTGACCAGCCAGAGGCGCGGGAGTTGCGCACTCGTATTCTGTGCCAGGGATTGCATCACGCCCAACGCGGAGGTCGTGCTCAGCGCGAGATCGCGCTCAAGCGTCTGCGCAGTTGTCTGCTCGCTTGGCATCGAGTCTAGGCTCCAGAGATGCACTACGCCCCGCAGCGGGGTCGCAAAGGTCTCTTGAACGCGACTGATAACGCGCTGTACATCGTTCAGTTGCGCGGGTTGGACCTGGTAACGGCCCGAGCCGAGCTCACCATAGTGGCTCCCCGCCTGGACAAGCGCGCACTGTTGGCCACGCGCCTGCAAGTATTGTACCAAGCGCTGGCCCACGCCCTGGCGATCCGCGAAGATCAGCCAGGTGCCAGAACGCTCCTCGGGCCAGTTTGTCTGCTCGCCAGGAGCGAAGCTCTGCTTCTCCCAGCGCAGCTCATACAGCCAGGAGGAGAGATCGACCGCGGGCGCGGGCGGTGCCAAAGGTGTCGAGCGCTGGAGTTGAATGCCCCTTGCCTCGATCAGCAGACGTCCATCCTCGGAGAAGACGCGTACATGGCCCTCCAGGGTTGTCGCATCCGGGCGAATCTGCTGATCCAGGGTCGCATGGCTCCAGGCAATCTTGCCGGGGCGTTCATGCAGCTTGAAGCCCTGCAAACCCACGGGAAGGTACAGCACACCCTCACCTGCGCCCAGGGATTGGGGAAGTGCTGAGGTAAGGACCTGGAGACATGAATCGAGCAGGGCGGGATGTACCTGGTAATGCTCACATTCTAGCTCGAAGGCAGGTGAGAGGCTAACGCGCCCCAACGCCTCACCATCGTGCCGCCAGAGTTGACGGATGCTGCGATAGTCTTCATTCAACTCAATACCATGCTGCTCCAGGCGCTGATAGAAGGCATCAAGCGCGACCTCCTCCTGACAGCGCCGCTGAACTGCCTGCAAGCTCTCATCGCTTGCCCCGGTATATGCCGCACCATGATGAGCATTCGGCTGTGAGTTGCCATTGAAAGCATGCCCGTTGCTTTGCTCAGGCATGGAAGGCGCAAAGGGATCAAGAGTGTATGAGCTGGGCTCTGGCTCCGGCCATTGAGGCTCTTCCTCGACGCTGAGCTCACGCAGGCGATTGAGATGGGACATGCTCGCCATTACGACTTCGGTCTCTATACCAAAGTCAAGCTGGCAAGCAATCTCGTTGACCCCCACAGCCTGCAACTGGCGCACCAGGGGGAGACAGCTCTCGGGCGTGCCAAAGAGTACACGCTGCGTCGAGATCATGCGCTCAAAGACAAAGCTCAGATACTCGTTGACGTCCTCCTCAGAGAGCGTCGCCAGGTCAACCTTCTGTCCACGACTATAGGCAACGGCGTTCAGAAGGTAGGCCGCCGAGCGCAAATAATCACAGAAGGGACCCTTGGCCAGGTCATTGACGGCCTGCTCGCTCTCCGCGATGAAGGTATGCAGCATGACCGAGACCTGCCCAGTCTGCGGGTCATAGCCATGAGCGGCGCGTGCGTCGCGATAGATCTTGATCTTCTCGCCCAGCTCCTCGACGCTCTGGTTATACATATGCGTCAGGAGATTGGCGCCGATCTCACCCGCTTTGGCGAAGGTTTTAGGATTGCCCGCGGCGGTCACCCAGATAGGAATCTCGGGCTGGATGGGCGTGGGATAGGTGCGAATATCGACCATCTTGCCATCGCCACCCTTGACCTGCACGGACTCGCCGCGCCAGAGCTTACGCACCGTCTCGATGCCTTCGTACATCACCTCGTTGCGCCGCTCATAATGATCGGGGAAGAGTGCGAAGTCATTAGGATGCCAGCCCGAGGCGATGGAGAGGCCCACACGACCCCCAGAAAGATTGTCGACCATCGCCCACTCCTCAGCAACGCGGAGCGGATTGTGCAGCGGTAGCACGACGCTCCCGGCGCGCAATTGAATCTGCCGGGTCTCACGCGCTAATGCTGCCTGCAAAATGGCAGGATTGGGATACAGCCAGCCATCACGGGTGAAGTGCCGCTCGGGGATCCACACCGATGAGAAGTCGTGGCTGTCCGCATATTTTGTGCTTTCGATAACCAGGCGGTACTTGTCGTGGTCATGGGTCGTCTCGCTACTAGCAAAGAAGATGAGACCAAATGTAATCCCCTGGTTGTGACTCTGTCTATTCATAAGCGCCACATTATCCTTTAAAGAAAAAGGAGGGTGGAACATCCTTCCTGTTCAACTTACCTGGTCACAGCCTCAGCAACTGGTCGTTCAACCGCGCTGGCGATCTTGCCAGACGCGTGTAGTGTCCAGTCCTGACGAGGTTGATTGGGGAGACCGGCGGCATGACTATAGACATGGAACACGGCCTGCTCTGGCGCCGTGGCGGAGAGCACTACCTGAACCTTTTGCGCTCCCTGCTCTGGCACAATCAACAGCTTCTTGAGCTCGATCTCGGCCAGGGTATGTGGACCTGCGCCAAAGGCTTCAAGTGCGGCAGCCAGGGCCATCTCAATGTAGAGCGAGACCGGAGCCGCTATCGCCCCCTGGATGCGGTGTCCGCTCAGGAAAGACAGGCTGCGTGGATCCAGGACACTCTCCCACACATGCGTGCCAGCTGGATAAACCAGCTCAGTATGCGCATGGAGCAGGGGATGTCCCGCCAGAAACGCTTCTTGCGCAACAACTGGCTCAGATGCTGGTGCCTGCTGAGCCGGGCGACTGACGGGAAGCTCCAGCCAGAAACGCTCTCGCTCAAAGGGGTAAGTAGGCAGCGGAACGCGCTGGCGCGTATAGTCGCCTTCGAAACCGCTCCAATCGATGGCCGCGCCCTGCGTATAGAGCGCCGCAACACTCTGAGCCAACATGCGCCAATCATCTTGCCCCTTGCGCAACGAGGTCAGCCAGGTTGCCTCTGTCTCTGGAATGCAGCGTTTACCCATATTGCCAAGCACCGCATTCGGTCCCAGTTCCAGGAAGAGCGTATAGCCCTGAGCCGCCAGGGTCTGCATTCCAGCGTTAAACTGCACGGCACCGCGCACATGCCGTCGCCAGTAGCCAGCATCGAGCACCTCGCCAACTGGTAGGAGCTCGCCCGTCAGATTACTCACCAGCGGGATACGCAGCGGACTGGCATGGACCTCGCCAGCGACACGCTCAAAGGCGTCAAGCATTGGCTCCATCACTGGCGAGTGGAAGGCATGTGAGACTGTCATAGGATACGTCTTCAAGCCATCCTGCTCTAGGCGAGCAACAATGGCTGCAAGCTCCTCGCTCCGACCAGAGAGCACTGTATTGGAGGGGCCATTGATGGCCGCGATAGACACCTGCTCGCGATACGGCTCTAAATACGACTCAAGCCGTTCAGAGGCGGCAAAAACGACCACCATCTGACCACGTTCGGGCAGCTCCTGCATCAGGCGGCCACGCGTCGCAATTAGCTTCAGGCCATCTTCCAGGCTCAAGGCGCCTGCGACACAGGCGGCGACGTATTCACCCACACTATGGCCCATGACGACATCAGGTACGATGCCCCAGGAGCGCCACAGTTCGGCGAGCGCGTACTCCAGGGCGAAGAGCGCGGGCTGCGTAAATGCGGTCTCATCCAGCGGCGAGGCGGTCTCCTCGTCGGGATAGAGCACCGAGAGCAGCGGCCGCGAGAGATACTCTTCTAAGATCTGGTCACAGCGCTCCAGTGCTGCGCGGAAGGTAGGCTGCGTCTCATAGAGGGAACGCGCCATGCCCACATACTGTGATCCCTGGCCCGTAAAGAGGAAGGCAATCCGTAGACGGCTGCCCTGCGCTACGCGGCCAGTCGCACCATCCGTAATGGCTTGGCCCGCGGCAAAGGCTGAAAGCTGCGCGCTGAGTTGCTCACGAGAGGTAGCTACCAGGGCCAGGCGTTGGGCAAAATGCATACGCCCCGTCGCGGCAGTATAGCAGATATCCGCCAGCGAAGTAGCGGGCTCCTCTTTCAAGAAGGTAGCATAGTTTCCAGCCAGTTCTTTCAGGGCGCGCTCATTGCGCGCTGAGAGGGGCAGGATATGCGCGCCACGCTCAACGGCATTGGCCGCAGGCTCCTGAGCCGGAGCGCCCTCCAGCACCACATGCACATTGGTGCCACCAAAGCCAAAGGCGCTTACACCAGCCAGGCGTTGCTGCGCCTCCGGCCAGGGTGTACGCTGCGTCGGGATAGCAAACGTCGTGCCATTAAACGAGATATGCTCGTTCAGTTGCTGGAAGTGCAGATGCGGCGGGATCTCGCCATGATGCAGGCTCAGCACAGTCTTGATCAGGCCAGCGATGCCTGCCGCGGCCTCCAAATGTCCAATGTTGGTCTTGACCGATCCAATAATACACGGCTGGTCTCCGGTTCGCTGCTCCATCAACACATTTTTGAGCGAGTCGACCTCGATGGGGTCACCCAGGGGCGTACTCGATCCATGTGTTTCGATATAATTGATCTGTCCAGGCATGACGCCCGCGTTGCGCAGGGCCTGGCGAATGACGGCCTCCTGCGAGGGGCCATTTGGCGCGGTCAGGCCATTGCTGCGACCATCCTGGTTGACCGCTGAACCGCGAATCAAGGCCAGAATGTTATCGCCATCGCGCTGGGCCGCCGAGAGCGGCTTGAGCACAACGACGCCACAGCCCTCGCCACGGACATAGCCATCCGCCGCGTTATCAAAGGTGCGACAGCGCCCATGCTCGGACATCATATGCGCCTGCGAGAATGTAATGGTCAGCTCAGGCGTGAGAACCAGATTGACGCCCGCCGCCAGGGCCACCTCGGACTCGCCGGTACGCAGGCTCTGGCAGGCCAGGTGCACCGCCACCAGCGACGAAGAGCAGGCCGTATCGATGGCCATACTGGGTCCACGCAGGTCCAGCAGGTACGAGAGGCGGTTGGCCACAATACTATGCGCATTACCAGTACCTGTATAAGCATCCAGCAAAGTGGGATCGCTAAATTGCAGGCGCGCGTAATCGTTGCTGCTTACGCCCACAAAGACACCCGTCTGGGTGTTTGCCAGGCGCTCAACGGGAATACCGGCGTTTTCCAGGGCCTCCCAGGCCACCTCAAGCAGGATACGCTGCTGAGGGTCCATAGCGGTCGCCTCGCGCGGCGAGATACCGAAGAAATAAGGGTCAAACTTGTCGACCTCTTTGAGGAAGCCACCCCAGCGCGTATTCATCTTGCCAGGAACGGCGCGCTCCGCCATATAATACTCGTCGACGTTCCAGCGCGAGGCTGGTACCTCTGAGATCCCATCGACACCTTCGCGCAAGAGCTGCCAGAAGTCAGCAGGCCCTTCCGCACCGGGGAAGCGGCAGCCAAGACCCACAATCGCAATGGGTTCCTGTGCATACTCGCGTGTCTCGGCAGGCTGGACCTCTTCACGTGTCTGGGGCTTCTCATCTCCTGCCAGGTGCCGGGCCAAGGCCGCGATGTTGGGATAATCATAGGCCACGGTCGGCGAGAGCTCACGCCCTAACCAATCCTCCAGGTCCGCCGAGAGGGACACGGCATGCACGGAATCCATGCCATACTGCGCGAAGGGCGTCTGGGCATCGACCACCTCAGGGCGGAGGTTGAGCAGCGAGGCCACCTGAGTACGCAGCCAGGCCTCGATCTCCACAGCACGTTTTGTGGGAGCCGAGAGGGGCTCGGTCTCGCGCGTCTCAGTAACTTCAGGAGCAGTCTCGCTCACCTGGGAAGCCTCTGATGGCAGTTCCAGCGTCCAACGTGCCACGATGTCGAGTTCATTCGCGAGCAGGCTCTCGCGTGTAGTCCGGCGCTGCACCTTCCCACTAGAAGTCTTGGGCAGAGTACCAGTTTTGAGCAACACAATCTCATAGACCTGAAGATCATGGCCTTCGGCAATAGCCTGGCGCAGCGTAGTAAAGATCTCCGCGGGATCTTTTTTGAGATACTGGCGCTCGATCTCAGTTACGATCACCAGGCGCTCCTCACCCGCTACCTCCAATGAGAAGGCCGCGCTGCCATTGGTGCGCATGGCCAGGTGCGCGTGTTCAACGGTCTTCTCAATATCCTGGGGATAATGGTTGCTGCCACGAATAACGATCAGGTCCTTCAAGCGGCCAGTGATAAAGAGCTCATCCTCATGCATAAAGGCCAGGTCACCGGTACGCAGGAAGGGACCTTCGCCATTGGCGAGATGGGCCTGAAAAACCTGTGCCGTCTCCTCTGGACGCTGCCAGTAACCCTGAGCCACACTAGGACCAGAGATCCAGATCTCACCAACGCGTTCAGGCGGTAGCTCAGTGAAGGTTTCAGGATCCACGATCAGGAGACGCTGCATAGGCAGGCTATTGCCGATACTGACCAGGGTGCGGCTATGTTTCTCCTCAGACGCCACTTCCTGAGCCTGGTTTTGCTCCAGAGCCTCGCCCGAGAAGGAGCGCACCAGCGGGTAAACTCCCTTGCGTCCAGCCGAGGCCACCAGCGTCGCCTCAGCCAGGCCATAGCAGGGATAGAAATAATTGCGTCGGAAACCAGTGGAGGCAAAAGCCTCGGCGAAACGCTCCATAGACTCAGAGCGTACCGGTTCCGCGCCATTGGCGACGATCTCCCAGTGGCTGAGATCGAGCGTGGTCTTCTGCTCGTCAGAAATTTTGCTGACACAGAGGTCATAGGCGAAGTTAGGGGCACCACTGATCGTGGCCTTATACTGAGACACAGCCCGCAGCCAGCGAATGGGGCGCTGTAAGAAGGCGGCTGGCGACATGATTGTCGACGCATAGCCCGCGTAGAGCGGCTGCAAGATGCCGCCAATCAGACCAAGATCATGGTAGAGGGGCAACCAGGTGACGCCATGCGCATCATCGGGATGCTGACAATACTGCTCAACCAGCAAAGAGTTCTGGAGCAGATTATCATGTGTAACCATCACGCCTTTGGGCAGGCCAGTCGAGCCAGAGGTATACTGGAAGAAGGCCAGCGTCTCGCCATTCACCAAAGGCTTTGACCACTGTTGAGCCAGATCGGCTGACAGGGTGTCAGTCGAGATCACAGGAATATGCTGCAATTCTGGTGACTGATCTAACAGGCCCTGGACGCGGGCGGAGAGGGCGGTAGTGGTCAAAATGACAGCGGGTTGTACATTCTGGGCAATGGCCCGGAACTTGAAAAGGGTGCGGTCGGAGCGAGTGGCGGACGGAGGATAGACTGGAACAGCGATAATTCCACTATAGAGGCAACCAAAGAATGCGGCGATAAACTCCAGTCCAGAGGGATAGATCAATAAGGCACGCGCTCCACTCGCGGCATGGGATTGGAGGAGTGAACCAATTGTTCGGGCGTAAAGATCGAGGTCGGCGTGGGTAAAATGTCCCTTCTCGTTCTCCCCATCGGCAAGGAATGAGTAGACCCGCTGCTCGGGCTGATGCTCGACTCTCCATTGAAGCAAATCAACCCAGTTGGCAATATCCAGCGTTGAAATTGAAATACGTTTACTCAAGGTTTAATGCTTCCTGGCAAGAAGACAACTCCTGCCTTCTTGCGACTATACTAGGAATATAAGCAATAAGAACACGTTTCACGCTTCGTCTGAGTTAGGGGTACAAAGCTCTTGAGCGAAAGATCAGGAACAGGCAAGCCCCCTTTCTTGCTTGCGCCAGATAAGCCTGGCGACAGATCATGCCGTTTGCCTTCGGTGTATAGTGCATGCCTTTTACTACTTGTATAGCGTGTATGCAGCCAACTCAAGAAGGCAAAAATAGTTAAACGCTATATATATAGCCAAAAGTGGCGATACTAGTAACAATGCTATAATCCTATCACGATAGGTCAACGGTGCCAATACACAAGAAACAGGTATTATCCTATTCGAAAACCTGAGCGCGCTTGTCCCCGAATGGGGGAAGCGCTAGCCAAGGCAGTGACGCTGCGCCCCCGAATGGGGGCTGGTTTCCGCATAAGCTCTTAGCACTGTGATTCTTGAAGCGTAATAGTGCTTTGTTGTTCTTCAGTGTACCACATCCTACCACCAAAAAAGCGCTGTTTCGTTCCTCTATTTTGGGTATAAGAAAAACCTCTACCATCGCGTCGCGTTTTTATAGAGAGGAAAGGGGGGAGTCAGTATGGCACGACGCTACTAAAGTACGTGTCTACATATTCAGGTACGACCTTCTCCATACCTGAATATGTAGACACGTACTTTAGTAGCGTCGGTCAGGAGTGTTTGCGTCCTGCTATAAGCTCTATTAAAGCTGTAGAGAACGGCTTAAACGCGGACGCTCGTCAGGCTGAGGCTCGAGCGTCTCGAACTCGTCGATCACGCGCAGCGCTTCAGATACCGCGCGCTCAAGCTGCGGATCTTCCTGCCGGGCAAAGTCTTGAGGCGCGATATCCACCTCTATATCGGGATCGGTGCCATAGTTCTCGACATTCCAGCCCACATCCTTGAACCAGAAGGAGAACTCGGCCTGGGTCGTCACGGTATTGTCGACCAGGCGGTGACGAGGATGAATGCCAATCACGCCTCCCCAGGTACGTTTACCTAGCAAGGGGCCAAGCCCCATCAACTTAAAGCTATGGCTGAAGATGTCACCATCGGAGCCAGCATGCTCGTTTGTCAGGGCCACCATGGGACCACGAGGGGAGGTCTGGGGATAGGGATCTGGCTGTCCCCAGCGCTGGAAGTCATAGCCAATGCGACGGCGCGCCAGCTTCTCTAAGAGCAGGCCAGAGACGTTGCCGCCACCATTCCAGCGTACATCCACTAGCAAGCCGGGAGCGTCATACTCCGCCAGGAAGCTACGGTGGAACTCGGAGAAGCCATGTGTACCCATATCGGGAATATGGATATAGCCAACCTTGCCACCTGACAGTTCATGGACACGGCGACGGTTCTCCTCCACCCATTCGCGATAGCGCGCAGGATACTCGCTACGTAAGGTCTTCACGGTAACGGTACGGATCTCCTGCGTCTCCGCATCCTCTATGGTCAACTGCACCTCGTGCCGGGCCTGGTTCACGAGCAGTTCCTGCGGCGTGCGCTCGGAGCTCACGCGCTGACCATTGATCGCCAGGACGGCATCGCCAACTGCGACCTCCAGCCCCGGCAGGGTCAGTGGCGAGGTTTCATGGCTATTGGCGGTATCGCCCTTGACAATGCGCGTAATGAGATAGCGCTGCTTCTCCGCGTCATACGACCAGTCAACGCCCAGGAAACCCTGGTGATAGTGAGGCGCTTTGCGATACTCGCCCCCCATCTCATAGGAATGGGAGGTACCCAGCTCGCCTTGCAGCTCCCAGAAGAGATCCGAGAGCTCTGAGCGAGAACTGACACGCTCTACCAGGGGCGCGTACTGCGCATACACAGCCTGCCAGTCGATACCAGACATATCCTCGTTCCAGAACTGCTCACGCTGCAAACGCCAGGCCTCGGCGAACATCTGGCGCCACTCAGCGGCGGGCAGAACAGAGACCTTGATGCGGTTCAGGTCCAACCAGCCAGTCTCACGATTGGAGGCGCCGTTCTCCGTCTTAGGCTTCTCGCCTGCTTTTACCACACGCATGCGATGGTGCGAGCGGTAGATCAACGTTTTCGCGTCACGCGAGAGGTCGAATCCACCCACGCCCTCTAGAATTTTCTCTGTCTTGTAGTTCTCGAAGTCGTAACTCTCAATAATACCCTTGGGATGGGCATGGTCCGGCTCATCGGGAACGGTGTTCTCCATTGGCCAGGAAGAGAAGAGGGCCTTGCCTTTGATGCCACGAATGGCGGTATAGCGTCCCTCACCCACGGGGAAGGGTAGCACGCGCTCACGAATCCCTTCCAGGTCAATGGTAATTGGTTTCTTCTCCTCGCCCTCTTTGCCCTTCTCGCCATTGCTTTTCTCATTCAGCGTGCCATTCTCCTGCGCCTTGCCGTCAAGCGTCGAGCCATTCTCCTCGGTCTTGGCGTTCGCGGATGACTCTTTCTCACCTGGAGCCTTGGGCTCGGGAATGAAGGGTGAGCGCTGATCACGTTTAAGCACGATCGCGTAAGGCTTAGAGCCACGGGGGAAACTATACTCAAACTGGTGGCTATCGTGCTGGGGCGTAAAGTGACGAGCACCGATAAAGTAGAGGAACTTCCCCTCGGGATCAAAGGCAGGGGAGACATCCTCCAGAATGGGATCGGTCACCTGATGTGTGGCGCCACTCTCCAGCTCACAGAGCTTGATGGCGGTTTTCTGGCCCGAGATGGCGAAGCCGTACGCCAGCCACTTGCCATCCGGTGACCAGGAGATGCCCGCGATACGCGCATACTCACTGCGATCAAGCACACGCAAGCTACCAGTCTCCAGGTCGACCACGAGCAATTCCTGACGATGATTGGTGATCGCCACCACGTCATCGGTTGGGGAGACGGCCAGGTTCACCGCACGACCAAACTCAGCCTCAGCTAATACGCGTGGCTCGCTCGCATCTTCAGGATTGAAGATTATCAGGCGTTCCTCGCCCGTGGCGTCGCTGACCGCAACCAGGCGCTGACCATCATTCAGCCACTCCAGGAAGCGATAACGCACACCGTCTGGCTCACCATGCTGGAGGACCGATCCCTCCCAGTTTCCCATCGTAAAAGCCTTGCCGCGCGTCGTAAAGGCAGCGGCATAGCCCTGGGGATGCAGAGCATAGGTATCCAGGTAATGGCTGGCTGTAGCGAACTTGCGATTGCGCTGCGTACGCATACTCGGCATCTGCACACTCACTTGGCGTGTCTCCTCCGTCTGGGGATCAAACAGGTAGAGATCAGCTCCCGCGTGATAGACCAGGCGCTGGCCGTCGCTTGCCAGGCTGCGCGCATAGAAGTCATGATGCGTGGTGTGCCTTTGCAAATCCTCACCAGCAGGCGTGCAAGAGTAGATGTTACCAACACCCTCATGATCAGACAGGAAGTAGATGCGCTCACCAACCCAGCAGGGATCAGCAAGGTTGCCATCGAGGGCGAGCAGGCGTTTGAAGGTACCATTGCCCTCCACATCGCACCAGAGATGCCCAACCGTGCCGCCACGGTAGCGCTTCCAGTATGCAGGTTCACGGATATTGCGCCCCAGGACGACACCGCCTTGTGAGCCATAAGAAATAGCATTCGCCATACCATACGAGAGCGCGCGTGGCAGGCCACCCTCGGGCGAAATCGCGAAGATTGTCTGGAAGCGAGGCGTAAACTGCCCGGCGTTACTAGCATAGAGGATCTCGTGACCATCGGGCGACCAGCCAAGCACGCGGCAGGTGGCTCCCTGGAACGTCAGACGACGCGCAGGCTCGCCCGTCGCGGACATTACATAGACCTCGCTGGGACCCTCCTCGCGGCCCACAAAGGCAAGAAACTTGCCATCGGGGGAGAAACGTGGATGGCTGACTTCTCCGACACCGGCGGTCCAGCGTTCGGCCCGCCCACCTTCGTCACGCACAACCCATAAATCATCTTCAGTCACAAACACAATCTGGTCTTGAAAAATGTGGGGATAGCGAATATATCCTTGAACTGGCATACGGCCTCCTTCCAACTTATGCACACTTATCAATATGGGGCATGCCGCAGAAGCACCGGGAGAAAAGCTGCGGTCAAAGAGAATAGTGCGCAGGTAGAACCGTGCACATTGTATCACAGCCATATCCTCTGTTCCAACGTGTACCAGACTGCTCTCCAGATCTCCATCTCGGCTCGCAAGCTCGCCTCATTTGAACTTTCAAGGCCGATTCTCTATAATACAGGAGCCTGCATACCAGTACAAAAAACGCAACTCATCGTCATCTAGAAAGGACTCTTCCCTCATGCTTACACGACCTGAGTCTCGCAGCTATCTTATTGCCAGCCTTGGCGCGCTCATCGCCGCCTTCACATTTCTCTTCCTGCCCTTTGGTGCCATTAGCTATCAAATGGCGGGCAGTCAGCGGAGCATTACCATCACGGCTGGAGACTTTACCAGCAATGGCGCCTGGTTCACCCTCCCCCTGGGCGTGGTCTGGCTCAGCGTGCTCCTCCTGCTCGCCATCATTGGTATCGCGCTCTACACGCTGACACAGAATACCAAGTCCAATACATCTGAAGAGATCTATCATTCACGTTGGGCGGGCGAGATCATTACGACGCTTGGCATCGCCAGCCTGGTCCTCTATCTCTGGTCCTATTTCCTGGTCATACTCCGCATCCAGGGGGTCTACCCGGCGCAGATGCAGGCAACCGTTAGCCTGGGAATAGGCTCTCTGCTCACCATCTTCTTTATGCTCGTCACAATTGCTGGCGGAGTGCTCACCCTCACCAACAAACGAAAAGCTCGCAAACAAGGAATGGGGCAGCTCACCACGAAAAACAGCGCCCAGGCATAGATGGTTATACGGCCAGAGGTGCGGCAGCGCACCTCTGGCCGTATAACCATCTATGTGTAAATAGCATTTATGCTCTGCGCAGGCGTTGGGCCAGGACCTGAATGACTTCGTAGAGCATTTGGGGCAGGGCACCAAAGGAGTAGGACATCAAGACGGCCTCGTCGCGCTGGTGCGCACCACGCCCATGCACACCCCAGTTGAAGACAGGAAGCTGTAGCTGCTGCATCAAGCGCAGCGGCAGGCTATAGGCACCAGGGCGCGGCTCCTCCTCGTCCTCGAGCCAGATCGGCATATTGGCAGTTAAGGCCCTGATATCCATCTGCTCATCGAGCTGAAGGTAACTAATATCGGAGAGAAGCGGGAAGAACTCGCGCCGCGCCAGGTGCTGCTCAGGATGCGCATGCACCACCTCGTCGATGGCCTGGGATAAGAGGCCCGCACTCTCAGGGACATGAGGATAGTAAGGCGGCGCATAGTAGATGACGACCGCGGGACCACGTAGATTGCTCAGCGACCAGAGCCGCTGCACGAGATGCAGCGAGTGCTCGCGTTTATCCAGAGTTGGCGGCAACTGCTGCCAGGCCTCGTCAAGCGCCTGGCGCACGCGCGCCTCGCCCAGACGACGCACCGCCTCCGCATACAGCTCCGCATAACTCAAAATGGCGCCGTGCCGAGGCTCAATATGCTCGGACTGGCCTGTGGCCCTCCGCCAACGGCGCTCTGTCTCATCTACGCGCTGCAAGAGCCGTTCTAGCGCCGTCTGAGCGACCTGGCGCAGGCGTTGTAGTAATTCCTCAGGGCCACTGGTCAGCGTCAGGACATTGAGGTAGAAATAGGCTGCGAAGGGAAGTTGGACATCATAGTGCTGCTTGAGATCGGTGGCGTGGAGCGTTACCGGAGGAACCGTGTGCTGTCCCTTGCCCGTATCGCTTAACTCGTCATTCATACTTAGATCGCGGATCAATTCGGCCATCAGCAGATTGGCATCCAGGCCGGCGAAGGGCGCGCCAACATGCGACTCGCGCCCGATACAGAGGAAGCTTGGCAGGAGCTTGCCAACCGTGCCGCCATAGACATAGCGATGCGGGTCACCGGGATAGAGCGCAGAGGCGTAATCGGTATTGAGCACACCTAGATAGTGCAATTGCTGCTCCTCGCGCCAGCGCACCAGGAAACGCACCGCCTGCAAAACGCCCGCAGACTCATTCTCTTCGTCGGGAGTCGCTAGCATCAGGACCGAAAATGGGAGCGGACTCTCGTGACTATTTGCGACCAGGTGGCGCATCAAGGCAATATTGACGGCGACACCACTCTTCATATCGCCAACACCTCGCCCAAAGAGCCAGTCGCTCCGCTCACCCTCCAGGGTAACATCAGGAGGGAGCAGCTCATCTATATGTCGCGCCAGTTCCGCAGGTTGCAAGGCCAACGGCTCCAGGTCGCCATAATCGGCGGTATCCACAGTGTCAAAATGGCCCAGCAAGATCAGCGTCTCCGACCCCTGCCCACGCAAGAAAGCATAGACATTCTTGCGCCCATAAGGGTCATCCTGGATCAGATCAAAGCCACTCGCCGTATAGAGCGACTCCAGGCCATCTTTATGCAACAAGGCCAGGATCTCACTGGCAACAACGTTCTCCTCTTCGCTAGGGCTGACACCACGAATCGCCACCAGCCGCTCGGTATACGCCTTCACGTCTGCGAACCAATCAAGCCGCTGCATGCCTTACCTCCAATTGGGAGCATTCCCAGATGCTTTTAGAGAAGATAATAACATAACATCCAGAGAATTTGCGATGCCATCACGGGAAAACATGCGTACTACATCGCAACAAGAGACGCATTTCGAGTTCCACCTATAGAGAGCGTCGAGTAAGAGAACGGAAGAAAACAGCGCAGCACGCATCAGTTCTCCGGTATAACTAGAGTGCAAATGATGCATCGTCCCCCCGGTTTCGTAGCGCGTCCGTGTAATGAATCATTCAAGTACTGACAACTGCTCATGTCCTTGTCCGTTTTCAGTATCTTCCTATCCGAACACCCTGAGCGCGAAGCGCTAGACACGCGAGTGACGTTGGGTTTCGGAATAAGATCTCGGGGGCGCGTGGTCTCGTCAGCAAGTGGCGGCCTGGCGAGCCGACACGCCCCTTACAACACGAACGCCAGCAGAAAGGATACCCATTATGTCGCACTATGATGATTAACCAGATCAGCATAGACCACCCACCCTCATCCTCTTACCAATCAAACAAAGCGAATGGCGGACGACTCTCTCTCGTCCGCCATTCGCTTTGCCCACCTTTTAAAAGAGAGCGTCGTGCCAATCCCAGCAGCGTACAACGCAGGGGCTGGGGCCAGGGCAAACAGCCAGGGCTCCTGCATACTCCTGGCCTGGATCGAGCGCGAAGAGGCTCCAGTCGGCTGGCGTACGCTTATCATCCGTGCATGCGAGGAGGGCCGCTGGCTCACCAGGCTTGAGCGAGACGGTGAAGGAGTCCAGGGGCAACGAGAGGCCCAGACCACGCGCCTTGATATACGCCTCCTTGCGCGTCCAGCAGTTATAAAAAGCCTGAACGCGCTGCTCGGCAGGCAGAGCCAGCAGCGCGGCACACTCTTCAGGAGCGAAAAAGTGCCGGGCCAGGCTCTCCAGGTCGCTCTGCGCACGCATGTGCTCCACGTCAACACCTAGAGGCTGAAGCGAGCTAAACGCCAGGAGGATCATGGCGCCTGAGTGAGTAACGTTAAAAGCCAGCCGCATGCCCGGTAGCTCTGGCTTGCCATAGGCATTATAGCGGAAGTTCAGGCTCACTGGTTTCAGTTCTGCCCCATCCTCACCTGCGGCATACCAGGCAAGCAGCAGACGCAAGATACCCCGAGACGTCACAGAGCATTGCCGATCATGTTCAAAGTGGAAGCGCCGGGCACGTTCGCGCTCCTCTTCGTTGAGCACCTGCCAGAGATCAGCGTAGCGCGCAGGCACCAGGGGCAGGTGTACACGCCAGATATGTACCTCATGCTGGGTGATAGGTGGCAGAGAAACTGGCCGTTTCCAAACAAGAGCATTCATATTCATACTGTCTTCTCATGAAAAACGATACATCTTCAAATACACGTCTTCAAAGAAAGTGGAAAATGTCCTCTATTTGTCCCCTGTATGCCTCGTATCCACGGTGTTCAATGCGTTCTCTCCATTCTATCATTTACATGGGAAAACAAAACGCACATTGGCCACGCTCCTGAGGGTCAGAGAATAACGGCTCACCAGGCATTCCTGCCCATCAAAGATCCACATAAGCACACCGCGCGGTTCTTACCATAGAGGAGCATCGATATAAGGAGAAGAGCATGTGTACATTAGGTAACTCCGAGACGTCCGTGGGCATAGGTCTAGACACGATTGAACGCATCCTGGAAGACTACGATAGCTACATCCTGACCCTGGCGCGCCAGGCAGTGATTCGCTCGGCCACGCGAGCCGAGGTCCTGGATATGGAGATCGACGAGATCGCACAGATGACACGTGTCAAGCTATGGCAAACGCTCCAGAAGACCAGGGTGGATAATCTCAAGGCGTACATCAGACGCATCGCCCACAACGAGGCCATCAATCGCATCCGCCAGCAACATAAGGAGGTCATCCCCCTGCCCGTTGATGAGCAGAATGAAGTCAGCCAGGACTACACACCCCTGAGCCAGAGCGAGAGTATACTGGACCCGGTCACGATCTTTGAACAGAAAGAGGCCATCGCAGAATGCACACGCAGGCTTATCGCCCTGGTCATTCAGCTACCACACCGCCAGCAACAGGCAATGATCTGCTCGCTCAAAGAACGTCACGACGATCCGGCGTCGCTCGCACGCAGCTTTAAGCTGGCTGGAAAAGATATCGTCAGCTACAACTGGCCCGGTGACAAGGTCGATGAGAACAGGCTGCGCGCCTCGCTCTCCTTCACGCGTAGGCGCCTGCGCCGCTACTTCGTGGTCGCGTGATCACTCATGCAACGCGACCATGTTTGAGGCTACGACCGCTCCTCAAACTGGGGTTTGCGCTTCTCCAGGAAGGCGCGCATGCCCTCCTGCGCGTCAGGAATTTGCGAGGCGGCCGCCATGACCTCCATAGCATACGAGTAGGCCAGCGGTTGCGGCATCTCCATCTGGGCGTAGAATGCCTGTTTCCCAAGCGCCTTTGAGAAGAAGCTTCCCCGCGTCGCCGCTCTCAGCAGGTGCAGCGATTCCTCTTCTAACTGTTCAGGCTGCACCACGCGATTGACCAGGCCCCAATCGGCGGCGGTCTGCGCATCAATGGAATCGCCGGTCAGCAGCATCTCCAGAGCACGCTTGCGCCCGACGTTGCGGCTGAGCGCGACCATAGGTGTCGTGCAGAACCAGCCCCCCCTACCACCCGGCGTGGCGAACGCGGCCTCCGTCGAGGCCACCGCCAGGTCACAACTCGCCACCAGTTGGCAGCCAGCCGCGGTCGCGATGGCATGCACACGCGCCAGCACAGGCTGAGGAATCTCTTGAAGCGTATTCATCATCGTCGTACAGGTCCGCAATAGTTTGCGCATAAACTCCAGGTCGCCATCGGCCATATCGGCAAAGTCATGACCAGCGCTAAAGGCGGGGCCGTTCGCGGCCAGGATGACACCACGTGCCGAGCTTTCCCCTACTTCCCGCAGGGCCGTGGTCAGCTCCTGCATACATTTGAGGGAGAGGGCATTGCGCCGCTTTGGATTGTTGAGGGTAATGGTCGCGAACTGTTCTTCGTACGCGACCTCAATGAGTTCATAGCTCATTTTAGCGCCTCCTCGTGTTGATAGTATTCCTCAGCACCTACGGTGCTTCGCAGGAGTTTGATGTGTGGTGTGATGCGGCAGGATGCCTCTGGCATCCTGCCGCATCACACCACACATCAAATTCCAAGGTATTTCTTTGTGTGAAAGAAAGGGACACCACCTGTTTCCCATATTATGCCATATGGGAAACAGGTGGTGTTGTACCTTATCTCAGCTATATGACTAGCCGGCACGCTTTTCGGCATAGTATGAGTAGTTGCCGGGATAGACCCGCACCTGCCCATCCAGGCCGATCTCCAGAATCTTAGTGGCGATATTATCGAGGAAGTAGCGGTCGTGCGAGACCATCAGGACTGTGCCTTCAAAATCGAGCAGCGCCTCCTCTAGGACCTCGGTCGAGGCAATATCCAGGTTATTGGTTGGCTCATCAAGGAGTAGGAAGTTGGACTCTTGTAACATCAGGCGCGCGATCTGCAAGCGACTCTTCTGCCCCCCGCTCAGGTTACCAATAGGCGTTCGCACCTCCTCCACCGAGAGAAGGAAGCGGCTCAAGAAGGCGATGGCCTGGCCCTCGGTGAGCTTTTTCAGGCGGCGCACGAAGTCCAGGGGCGTGCTCTCAAAGGGTAGTGTCTCCTGCTCCTGTGAGTAGTAGCCGGTGACGACGCTGGCGCCGATTTTCACCGTTCCCGTTGTCGCTGGAAGCAGGTCCATCATCGTCTTGAGCAATGTTGTCTTGCCCGCGCCATTGTGGCCCACGATGCCGATGCGCTCGCCATAGAGAACGGTAAAGTCAAAAGGCTTGACGAGCAGGCGCCCACCAATCTCCTTGCTAAGCTGCTTGACCTCCAGCACGCGTTTGCCACTCCGCTCGCCATTGAGATCGACCTTGATCCGGTCGCGCTCAAAGATAGGTTTATCGACCGCCTCTTGCTTCAGCTTCTCGACGCGTTTGGCCATATACTCGGCCCGGCCAGCGAACTTGGGATTCATCTTCGCCCACTCTTTGAGTCGGTGCATGCTGTGCTTGAGGCGGCGAATCTCCTTCTGCTCCACGGTATACTGCTCTTGCAAGCGCTGGAGCTGCCGCTCACGCTCGGCGACATAAGCACTATAGTTACCTGCAAAGACCGAGATCTCGCCATCCTCTAGCTCATAGATCTTGTTCACCGAGCGATCAAGCAGATGACGATCATGTGAGATGATCAGCACAGTACCGGGGTAGTCACGAATATACTGCTCCAGCCAGGCCTTGGCGTGCAGATCGAGATGATTATCTGGCTCGTCGAGCAAGAGCAGATCCGGCATCTGCAAGAGAATACGCGCCAGATTGATAAGCTTTTTCTCGCCCCCACTGAAGGATTTCACCGGCAGTTTATGCTCGGAGAGAGGAAAGCCCAGGCCACAGAGAACTCCTTCGACGCGATGCTCAATGGTATAGCCGCCCAACGCATCGTAGCGCTCCTGCGTGACGCTATAGTCAGCGAGAATGCGCTCCATCTGCTCAGGATCTTCCATGATCTCCACGCTGGACATCTGTGCCTCCAGGCGCTTCATCTTCGTGGATAAAGTCTGTAACTCAGGGCTACTGGTCGCGACTACGTCAAAGACGCTCTGCTCTAGCTGAGCCTCGTCGATCTCCTGCTGGAGATAACCGATGGTCAAATTGCGCTTGCGAGAGATCGTGCCGGACGTTGGATCTTCACGGCCACAGAGCAGTTTAAAGAGGGTTGACTTGCCACTGCCATTCTCACCGACGAGGCCGATACGCTCTCTCTCTACAATTTCAAGATCGATATCGCGAAAGATGGGATTGCCACCATAGTCTTTGCGCACCCGGGAAAAATTGACTAGCAACATAGGTAGGTGTCTCCTTCTGAACAGAAAAACAGGGCAGAAAAAATGCCGTGATGGGTAAAAACAGAGGGTAACCTGGCAGGCAGAAAACTACCTATGCAGAGAAGGGAGCGCACACAGTGAGCTTATGAAGAGAAAAACAAGGGGGAGGAAAAGCAGCACACAGAGGAATATCTAGGCTATGCTTAGCCGTTGCACAATAGCAACGGGCATACCCTTTTATCCGCGCTACGATTCCGCCGCATAAGCAGAAGCGCCAGGCTTATGCGGCAATATCATGCGATTGATATTTACCTGGAGGAGATGAGACCTGGGTGTAATCCACCAGGTCCGACATTGGATAGCTCATACATATATCGTAACATACACGCCAGTGCATGGTCAAGCTATTATTCCTTCGCGCCTGCGGCACTCACATGTTGCTTGAAGCATACTGGCACTTATTGACACGGCCTTTTAGCGCGTGCTAGACTGCACACAACCACGATGATTGCCGCCAGGAAAGTAAAGGTCTTATCATGCTTATTGAGCAGCCACAAGCTATTCGTACCGTATTCTTCGACGCGGGCTTCACCCTCCTTCAGCCCACCCTCTCGACACCCGAAATCTGTCACCATGTGGGACATAGTCTCGATCTACATATCCATATCGATGATGTCAAAGAGCGGATGCAAGGGGCCGAGGGTTACTTCCACCACCACCAACGCCTTAATCGCCATATCTGGGCTAGTGAGCAGGGTATTATCGACTTCTGGACCGGGTACTATATGAATTTGCTGCGTCCCTTCGTCGAAGAGCATGACGAGAAGCGTCTCTACCAGCTTGCGCATACCATCACGCGAGAGTTTGACAAGCCCAGCAATTGGCAGCTCTATAACGATGTTTTGCCTGTACTGGAGGCACTGCAAGCCCATAAATATACCCTGGGCATCATCTCGGACTGGGGATCAGCCCTTAACACCATCCTCCACACACTGCGGCTCTCGCAGTACTTTGATTGCGTCCTCATCTCCGCGACCACCAGGCACGCCAAGCCTTCGCCCATGCTCTATGAAGAGGCGCTGGCACGCGCCAACTCCATTCCAGAATTCTCGCTGCATATCGGCGACACCTATGTCCAGGATATCCTGGGGGCTCGCTCGGTAGGCATCACGCCGGTCCTGCTGGACCGCCACCAGAAGCTCCATTCGCACCAGGTTGATTGTCTCGTAGTCACTTCCCTCTTTGAACTGCTCGATCACTTGGAGGTTCCCCACTCATGATCAATTTCGCTACTAAACGCAGTAACCTGCTTCTCACCGGTCTTGCGCTGGGGGCCACCGCTATGGCGACCACGCTCGTAGGCTATGTGAGGCGCGAGGTACAACGACGCGGATATCCATCCTGGGAAGAGTGCCAGTGTGACTTTAAAGCCAAACAGGCCTTCTTCCAGGTCTTTCATAGCCGGCACCAGTGGCGCGGCGCCACGATTGTCACCCAGGAATGGGGAGCGCACCTGGTCAATCCCGCGCCATGGCTCCGCCGCCTGCTCCATCATGGCTCGCAGGCGCTTGCGGTCCTGAACATGGGCAACCACTATGTCGAGCGCGTCACGCTCAGCCCCCAGGAGGCGCACCAGTTTGTCTACGCCATACAGGGGAAAAGTATGGGAGAACAGGACGACGAGAGCCAGGAAATAATGGAGAAGCGCCAGCTTATCTGGCGACGCGAGGTCCTGCATGTTCCCAGCCACCCCTTTGACGCCTATGTTCACCGCCTCTATCCCCTGCCAGTGACGAAGAGCCAGCAAGAGATAAGCGCGGGCCTACCAGTGCTCTGGGATCGAGCCAGCGACACACCCATCACAGTCGAGGGCACGCTACTTGATACCCCCCTGGGGACGCGCATCGACTATATCGGCTGGACCCCATCGCAGGTGGCGTATTGTACAGCACGCCTGGAAAGCCCACAAGAGTAGTGCCATAAGATTGCTCTCCACGCCTGGCTCCCAGCATACCGAGGAAAGGCTATTTGATCTCGCGCACGATCTCAACGCCGTTGAGCTGCATATGATAGAGGAAGAGCAAGTGCATAAAATCGCCATTATGCGGGAGAGCGCCAACCTGTTGCGCGGTCTCTACGGACATATCATAAGTCTGCACGGCATTTTCGGGAACAATCACGCGCAGGGAGCGATGCTGGGCATTGGCTTGCAGCTTCAGGTGCAGGGCCATCTGGTGAATACAGAGATCGGTACAATTGCCAACGATCACGGCCACGCTCAGATCGGGATGCTCGCTTAGCCAGGCCCCCAGTTCGGTGTTGTGGAAGGCATTGAGCGAGTTTTTGTGGATCACCGTGTAGAGATCGGCGGCGGGAAGCTCCAGCAGCTCAGGAATGGTCTCGGCCTCGGTAGTACCTACCTGGCAGTGTGGAGGAAAATTCGCGAACTCTGGGGCATCCTCCGGATGGCAGTCATGGGCCAGCACAAAGTTGCGCACGCCAATACCAAAGGCCCCCTTGATGGCCGCGGAGACCGCCGGAATGATGTTTTTCACGCGTGGACTGGCCAGTGCCCCCTCGTGGCAGAAACCATTGATCATATCCACGCTAAAGAGGGTCACACGGCCTTTTTGCGCCTCGGTCACAAAATCACCCCAGGCAAGCGAGGGCAGATCGCGCTCCCAGTTGACAAGTTCCTGCAGGAAGGGAGTTGCCTGTTCAATAAAGTTCTCGGGAAGAGTGGATTGAGCCATGCTTGTCTATGCCTCCTATGCATTTTTTTCTCTTGCGGATGTCGTGCTTGTGGGCAACCTCCGGTTGCCCACAAGCACGACATCCGCAAGAGAAAAACCTTATAGCTCGTGCTCAGCCGCCGGGTTAAAGCGGTACAGGCGGGCAGGCCGGTGCGTGCCCTCCATCTTTTTCGCGCCCGTGTCCTCCAGAATACCAGTTGAGAGGATTTTCTTACGAAAGTTCCGCTTGTCGAGCTTCTTATGCAGAATGATCTCGTAGACGCGTTGCAGTTCACGTAGTGTAAACTGCTCTGACAAGAGGTTAAAGGCAATCGTGGTGTATTCGAGCTTGCCACGCAGGCGGTTAAGCGTGTACTCCAGAATCTGCTGATGATCGAAGGCCAACGGCGGCAGATCATACACCGGAAACCAGTCAACATCTACAGCATCACTCGCGGCCTTGACCTGGAGGCGCTCTGAATCCAGCAGGGCAAAGTATACGACGGTGATGACCCGCGTACGTGGATCGCGCCCAGGCTCGCCAAAGGTATAGAGCTGTTCCAGGTAGACATTCTCTACCTGCGTCTCTTCTTGTAACTCACGTTTGGCTGCATCCTCCAGAGATTCGTCGATATTGACGAAGCCACCAGGAATAGCCCACATGCCCTCGTACGGCCATGATCGCCGCTTGACAAGCAGTACTTGCAGATCCTTCTGCCGCAGGCTCATCATGACAACGTCCACGGTGACCGATGGACGCTCATACTTGCTGGCATCATATTTATGCGCCTCGGCCTCGCTCGTCGCCACTACCTCCCGCCCCTGAGGCTCATCACGCCCGCTTTCTTGCAGCCCATTACTTGCTGTACTTTGCTCTTCCATCTGTCTCACTTCTTACGGTCTTCTGGTGTATAATACTGTTATACAAACTCGACACTCAATCTCCTGTTACACCCTCTACACCAATGAGCACTCCCTTCGAACAGGCAGCAAGCCAGCATGTGGTCTATTAGTGTAGAATATACACTAATAGTACTGTAAATATGAGCACCTGTCAAGTAGGCATAGTTTTCACCTACGCTGGAGGGCAAGCCCAACCAGGGGGTGACGGCATTGTTCCTCGTCCCTCGCTGTGCTATACTGCACATGCGCACCAAACAGATGTTCATATTTCGGGGGAAGCGAGGAGATCATGTCCGAAGTCGAGCTGCAACAAATCGGCTCTTATCCCATCACCACCACACTTCATACCGGGCCAACCAGCACCACATACCTGAGTCAGCAGCGCAAAAAGACGCTCCTCATCAAGAAGTTCCATGCTCCTCTCAGCGACGTACAGGCGCAAGAAGCCTTTCTCGCGCGTGCCAAACAGCTAAAAAAGCTGATCAACCGCAATATTATCAGAACCGTGGACGCGGGCCTGGATGGCGAGCACCCCTACCTGGTCATGAACTACCAGGCGGGGCAGAGCATTCGCGAGCGGTTTGCGCCAGGGAAACAATACGCTCCCGATGAAGTACGCCTGGCAATCTCGCGGAGCGCCTCGGCTCTGAGCTACGCCCATACCCATCATGTCATTCACGGCAATCTGTATCCCGAGATCCTGCTGATGAGCGAGAATAGCGAGATTCTCCTGACCGATTTCGCGCTTCAGCTACCTACGCCTGATGCTCCCTTTACACCTGAGTCAGGAGCCCTCCTCTACATGGCACCCGAACACTTGCGAGGTACGCCTGACGATGCCAGCGACCAGTACGCCCTGGCGGTCATGCTCTACGAATGGCTCTGCGGGCGCCGTCCCTATGAGGCAACTGAACGCGATGAACTCCTACGCCAGCAGGAAGAAACCGCTTTCCCTATGCCCAGCACGCTAAATCCTAAGATTACACCTTATATCGAGCATGTCCTGGTACGCGCGCTTGAGCGTAAGCCCCGGGAGCGCTTTGGCCGCATTCAATCATTAGCTGATAACTATATTCGCGCCCTGATGCACCAGCCGATCCAGGAGGCCACGCCCCTGGCCACCCCCAGATCCATCCCAACAACACCGATACCGACACCAGTGGCCCCAGAACCCACACCTGAAGAACCCGCCCGGACACCACTGCTGGCGAACCCACCAATGCTCCAACCAGTCAACAAGCAGAGCGAGGCACAAAAGCCAGCCCCCGCAACGTTACGCATCACGCGGCGCAAGCAGAGCGAGGCCGAGGCAACTGCCGAGGCAGCCAGGCCAGCCGCGATTCCCCACTCACTGCCGCTTACGACCATGGCCAGCACGCCTGAACCCAGGCAGCCTGGTGAGGGCGAAGGCGAGAGTTCGGAGACCGCCAGGCTCTATCGCCAGATTACGGCCGATCTCTGCCAGGGCGGCGTGCTTTCGCGACGCCTGCCAGGTTATGAAGAGCGCCCGGCCCAGATCGAGATGGCGCGCACCGTGGCACGCGCCCTCACACAGAACATTCCCGCAATCATCGAGGCCGGCACCGGTACGGGTAAGTCTCTGGCCTACCTGGTTCCCGTCGTACGCTCCGGCAAGGTTGCCATCATCAGCACAGCCAATAAGGCCCTGCAAGAGCAGCTCTTCTACAAAGATATTCCCTTTGTGCAGAAGCACATCCAGCCCTTTGAAGCCGCCCTGGTCAAGGGCGTCAATAATTATCTCTGCATCGACCGCATGGAGACCGAGCGCGTCGGCATGCAGTTTTATACCAAAAACAAGGAATTTCAGCGCCTGGTCGACATGGTCAATGATCCTGAATCAACCTTTACTGGCGACTTCGAGACGCTGGACTTTCAGCTAGCAGGCGACG
The DNA here is from genome assembly GCF_016587375.1 of Ktedonobacter robiniae. Classification (GTDB taxonomy): domain Bacteria; phylum Chloroflexota; class Ktedonobacteria; order Ktedonobacterales; family Ktedonobacteraceae; genus Ktedonobacter; species Ktedonobacter robiniae. The sequence continues at coordinate 3,338,616 of NZ_BNJG01000001.1, read as the reverse complement.
TCCGGGGGCGCATCGCCACGGATAGCGACCAGTGTGCCTGGAGCAAGTGTACCTATTTCTCTGACTGCTATGTGCGCCAGATGCGCGAACGCGCCGAGCGAGCACAGGTCATCGTCGTCAATCATACGCTCCTGCTGCTGGACGCAGCCATGGGCGGCTTCTTGCTGCCTGAGCGCGACGTGATCATCCTGGACGAGGCCCACCATCTTGAAGAGGAGGCCACGCGCTCCTTTACGATTACCATCAGCCCGGGCCAGGTACAGACCCTGCTGGCCCAACGCATGCTCAAGGATCATAGCCAGGTCAGCCTGCAAGATGATGCCTTCCGCGCCGCGCAGAATATGTGGGTAAGCCTGGAACAGGTCGCCGATCCCGGCTATAAAGGGCGTATGAACTTAGAGCAACCACTGGAAGAGGGCCTGCGCCTGGCTTCCGCCCTCTCAGACTTGGCGGACTCTCTGCGCAAACAGCGCCCCAAGGACCTGCCAGAGAAAGAGGGGCAACTCTATGACAAGCTGCTCAAGCGGGTTCAAAACCTCTCCGAGAACGTGCGCACCGTCTTCTCGGTTGCGGAGACCGACAAATTTGTCTACTACGTTGACCGCGTAGAGGGGGGACGTGGAGGCGCACTCCTCCAGGCCTCGGCCTCGCCCCTGGACGTCACCAGCTGGCTCAAGGAGCGCCTCTTCAATAAGTGCAACGTTATCTGCACCTCGGCAACCCTGGCGACCGTCAATCCAACGGCCTCCAGTCCCGAGGAACGCGCGGCAAACTTCCACTATTTTCGTCGCCGCGTTGGCCTGGAGCCGGAGGAGCGCCCTGAGGTCCAGGAGAACATCCTGCCCCTGGCCTTTGACTACGAGAGCAATTCCTTGCTCTACCTACCGCGCCATCTGCCCGCGCCCACCTTTGGTGATGGCCTGGGGGACTACCAGCTCGCCATCGCGCGCGAGATGTATTCCCTGGTCAGGCTTTCGCAGGGACGTGCCTTCCTGCTCTTCTCCAGCAAGCGCATGCTCGATTTCGCCTATGAAATAATGGAAGAGCACCTGCTAAACCTCAACCTCCCCTGCCTCAAACAGGGCGAGATGACGCGCATGGAACTCACGCGGCGCTTCCGCGAGGAGAAAGGCTCGGTCCTCTTCGGCCTGAAAAGCTTCTGGGAGGGCGTAGACATCGCGGGCGATGCCCTCTCCCTTGTCGTCATCGACAAGCTCCCCTTTGATCCACCCGACGACCCGGTCCACGAGGCCCGCGTCGCTCAAATGAAAGCCCGGGGCGAGAACTGGTTTGGGACCTATGTCTTGCCACAGGCCGTCCTGCGCCTCAAGCAGGGTATTGGCCGCCTGCTACGCACGCGTAGCGACACTGGCGTCATGGCCATCCTCGATACGCGCCTGCATACCAAGGGCTATGGCAAACTCGTGCTCAACGCGCTGCCACCCGCGCAGCGCTCATCCAACCTGCGTGACGTCCAGGGCTTCTTTAAAGAGAAGGCGCCAGTGGGATAGAGTGCCCCTCCCTGGTGCCTTCTGTTTCTGACATGCAATAAAGCTTATCAATTGATAGATATACATCGTCATAAGCTCAAACGCCCCTAAAATACCAACGGTAGACAAAGGCTGCGCGAACAACTACAATAGAAAGTGCATTCCGACACGCGACACGTTGTTTTATTCTGATGGTACAGGGGAGTTCGCGCATGAGCAAAATTAAGATGCGATGCATCACCTGCGGCAAGTGGTTTCAGTCGGCAAATGCTAAAGAAGTAACTTGCCCCGATTGCACGCAGAAGGCCAGGAAAGAAAAATTAGCGGCGAAAAATGCGCCGTCCGCACCAGCTAATAGGCCTGTTGGCCCAGGCACAACACGTCAGACACCACCACCCAAACCGAAAGCTAAGCCTGAGCAAAGTGGTACCAGTCATTGGTTTGATGCCCTGGATGATATTAAGGTCGCAGAGCCCGACCAGCCAGCACGCCCCAAACCACAGCCACCCTCTGGACCACGCGAGACACAACATACACAACAGCCAAATGGCTTTAACGCACCACTATCGCCCCCATCTGCTCCTGGAGCGCATCCGCAAGAGCACGGGCCAGGCGAGGCACATCACGGCGAGCGTGGATATGGTCAGCGTGGACCTGGAGGTTATCATGAAGGCGGCCAGCGTGGACCGAGAGGCTATCGTGAAGGTGGTTCGCGCGAGGGTGGATATAGCCGTGGTCCCGGTGGTTACCGCGAAGGCGGGTATAATCGTGGCCCAGGCGGTTACCGCGAAGGGTATCAAGGTGGCGGTCCGCGCGAAGGCGGGTATAATCGTAGTCCAGGCGGCGGCTATCGCCAGGGCGGCGATCAGAGCCAGCCAGGCCCCTATGGCCAGCGCCCACGTCCTCCCTATGACAACGGCGCGGGACGTGGTCCCCGACCCGAGCGACCAGGACAGGGTCGTCCCATGCCCAATCGCCCTCCCAGAGGCAAGCCTGGACGCCCCACAGCGGCAATCGCTAAGCCCAAACGCGAAAAGATTCCACCACCACAGCCCTTTGAGCCTTCGACCGAACAGGTGGAGAAGGTTGAGCAGCGCTATCTAGAGCTCGCGAAACCCTCGGAATATGATGGTATCCGCACCCAGATCGCCACCGAGGTAGGTATCCCCAAAAAAGCGGTCAAGAAAATTATAAAGGACCTGCGCGACCGGCAGCATATGCCGAGCTGGTGGGAGGTACAGACTTATAAAGGGAGCAATGAAGAGCTGGAGCGCATCAAAGAGGCCTATCTGCCGCTGCTCCCCATTCCCCCCGTTGGCGTCCATAAAATCCTTGCGGAGAAGCTCTCGGTCAAGCCAGGCGTCGTATACCAGGCCATTAAAGCCATTCGCCTGGAGATGAACCTGCCGCAGTATAACGATCCCTCACTGCATGGCGACTTTAACGCGAGTCACCATCAGCCAGCTAATGGGCAACAAAAGACAGGCGCAACCCAACAGCCTGAGGGCACCACATCAGCTTCCACTCCCTCCGAGGAGGAAAAGCTAGCCGCCTCGGCGGAAGCCCCTGTCCCAACAGAGGCCCCCGAACAGACGACAAACTAGCAAACAACCAGAGTTATTCTGTGCGCGACTACCGCGAACGCGGTCCCGAGAGGAGGAAGCCAGCAGGCAACCCCCTCTCGCTTGCTACAAGCGTGCCACGGGTAGCCTATAGCGCGTATACTCATAGAGAATAGTACTGTCTAGTGATCCATGATATGTAGACGCGTGCGCTTGCCCCCGAATGGGGGTTAGCAGCGTCGTGCCACTAGGTAGATGCGTGCCTTGTGCCACGTTGAAAGGTTGATAAGTTTGATGGAGAATTGTCTCTTCTGTAAAATTGTCACGGGCGAGATACCGAGCAAAATTGTGTACCAGGATGATCATGTCGTCGCCTTTGAAGATATTCATCCCCAGGCCCCCGTACATCTCCTGGTCATTCCCACGCGTCATATCGCCTCAATGAGCGACATTGAGCCAGACGATGGTCCGGTCCTGGCCCAGATCTTTACTGTCGCTAAACAGATAGCCCACGAGCGCAAGTTGGAGGATGGCTACCGCTTCGTCACCAATGTAGGCCCTCATGCAGGACAATCCGTACTTCACCTGCATTTCCACCTGCTTGGCGGCAAGCCAATGGGTTGGCCACCCTTTCCTCCAAGATAAAGGAATTGTTCATGCGTATTGCAATTGACTATACCGCGGCCATCAGGCAAGGGGCAGGCATTGGCACCTATGTCCGTCGCCTGGTGGACGCGATGCTTGACCAGGACACCACCAACGCGTACACACTTTTGACCAGTGGGCGCCCAACACAGGAGCAACCATTCCCAGAGGGAGAGCGAGTGCGTGGACGCAGCGTGCTCATCCCGGACCGCTATCTCAATATTCTCTGGTATCGCTGGCGCGTGCCACTCACCGCGACCCTCTTTACAGGCGCCGCAGATATTTATCATGGCCCGGACTTTGTGCTACCACCACTTCCCAAGAAGACGCGCAAGGTCGTCACCATTCATGATGTAGCCTTTCTTGAGCACCCCGAATACGCCGCTCCTTCGCTGGCTGCCTACTTAAAAAAAGTTGTTCCCGAGGCTCTGGAGGAGGCGGATGTCATCGCTACGGTCTCGCACGAGGTCAGTCGTACACTCATCAAACATTTTCAGGCCCCGCGCGAAAGGTTGACCGTGATTCCTAACGGCGTTGGCAGCTACTTTAAGCGCGTCACCGATCCTGTGCTGCTTGAGTCCACGCGCAATAAGTTTGGCCTGAAACCCCCCTTTCTGCTGGCCGTGGGAACCCTGGAGCCACGCAAGAATCACCTGGGCCTGATCAAGGCGTATTATCAGCTCTACCAGCAGAAGAAGGCCCCCGCGATGCTGGTCATTGCAGGCGGAAAAGGCTGGCTCTACGACGAGACACGCGAACTGGTGCAGCAACTCAAACTAGAGAAGCGCGTGCGCTTCCTGGGCCGTGTGAGCGACCTGGAGCTGGTACACCTGTATAGCATGGCGCAGATCTTCGCCTTTCCCTCGTTCTTCGAGGGCTTTGGCATCCCGCCGATCGAGGCCATGGCCTGTGGCGCGCCTGTCATCACCTCCAATATCTCCTCCCTTCCTGAGGTCGCGGGTGATGCCGCGCTCCTCGTCGATCCCCATAATATCGATGAACTTGCACATGCCATCGCACGCCTGAGCGGTGACGAACAGTTACGCAATGACCTACGCCAGAAGGGCTATGCGCAGGCCCAAAAGTTTACCTGGGAGCAATCAGCCCGTAAAATGCTCTCAGTATATCAACGCCTCTATGAGGGGAAAACCAATTTCTCAGACGAGGACGCCCTTTCATGAAAATAGGTATAAACGCGCTTTTCTACCAGCATCCCGCGTCCGGGACTGGACAATATATGTTCCACCTGCTCGATGCGCTCAGCGCCATCGATCGTCAAAATGAATACGTCCTTTTCGGGCCTCAGCCAGCCAGCAATACGACTTCATCCTATCCCTATGTTGTGCAACCTGTGCCAGTCTTCGCGCAGCGCAACGAGAACCTGCGCAAAATCTTTTGGGAGCAGGTGACGGCTCCGACCGCGGCGCGCAAAGCCAGGGTCGATGTGATGCATGTCCCCTATTTCGCGCCTCCGCTCCTGCCACGCGTGCCTACGGTTGTCACTATTCATGACGTCATTCCCTTGCGCCTCCCGGCCTACCTGCCCAACAAGAAGGTCCAGGCGTATATGAATCTGGCCGCCAGGGCCGCGCATAACGCGACCGAGGTGATTACGATCTCCCAGCATGCCCGGCAAGACATTATTGAGGTACTCAAAATACCGGAGGAGCGCATTCACGTCATTTACCAGGCTGCTGGCGAGCAGTTCCAGCCCATTCGTGATCCCGAAGTGCTGGCTCGGGCCAGGGCACGCTATGGCCTCAACGAGCGCTATATCTTCTACCTGGGGGGAATCGACCAGCGTAAGAACGTTCCGCAACTGGTGCGAGCCTTCGCGCAACTCTATAAGCGACTGGGGGATCCCGATTTACAGCTCTTCATCTCCGGTAATCCCGATAAACAGAGCGGACCTTTCTTCCCCGATCCACGTCCCGTGGCCCGCGAGCTGGGGATCGAGAAGCAGGTCATCTGCCGCTTTGTCGAAGATGAAGATAAGCCTACTATCTATAGCGGGGCCAGACTCTTTGCCTTCCCCTCGCTCTACGAGGGCTTTGGACTCGATCCCCTGGAGGCCATGGGCTGTGGCGCCCCGGTGGTATGTTCCAATCGCACCTCGCTGCCCGAGGTGGTGGGCGATGCCGCGCTCCTGATCGATCCAGACAATCTGAGTGAGTTTGTAGATGCCATGTACCGCGTCCTTACTGATGAAACCCTTCACGCCAACCTTAGCGCCCGCTCGCTTGAACGCGCCAAAATCTTTAGCTGGCACACGACAGCGACGCAGACGCTCAACGTCTACGAGCAGGCCTACAAACGCACTCACCTTAAACAATAAGGTAGGAGTATATGGACAGTTGCATGTCATGCCTTCGGCATGACATGCAACTGTCCATATACTCCTACCCTGTGAGCCACACAGTGGCGAGCAGTCCCTACCTAGCAAACAAAAAAGAGAAAAGATATATGCGTGTACTGATGATCTCAAAGGCCCTCGTTGTGGGGACCTCACAGAAAAAGCTTGAGGAGCTGGCGAAATGCCCAGGCGTCGAGCTGATCCTGGTAACGCCTCCCTACTGGCTTCATGATGATGGTAGCAAGCTAACCCTTGAGCGGCTCTACACTAGCGGCTATCGCATAATCGAGACACCCATGCGCTTCAATGGTCGCTACCACCTGCACTATTATCCAGAGCTGGGCAAGATTATGCGCGAGGTGCGGCCCGATATCGTCCACATCGACGAGGAACCATACAACTTCGCCACCTATCACGCCACACGGCTGGCGGTCAAGCATAAGGCGCGCCCCCTCTTCTTCGCCTTCCAGAACCTCTACCGCGAATATCCCCTCCCTTTCCGCCAGATGGAGCTTTACAACTATAAGCACGCCACCACGGCCCTGGCGGGGAACCAGGATGCCGCCGATGTCTTGCGACGTAAGGGCTACAAGGGCAGCCTGCATGTCATTCGCCAGTTTGGCATTGACCCAAGCATCTACCAGCGTACGCTGCCTCCACGAGAGCACAAAGCAAGCGAACCCTTCCTCCTTGGCTATGTGGGGCGCCTGGTCGAGCCCAAAGGCCTGCCTACCTTGATTGAGGCCCTCCCCAAACTTCCTGACTACTGCCAGGTCGTCTTTGTCGGGGTCGGCCCCATGCGCGAAGTCCTGGAGAAGCAGGCTGCCGAATTGGGCGTTGCCGAGCGTGTCACCTTCAAGGGGAGCCTACCCAGCTATGAAATTCCCCGCGCGATGCAGGAGATCGACGTTCATGTCCTCCCCTCGCTGAGCCGCCCCAACTGGGCGGAACAGTTTGGCCGCGTCCTGATTGAGGCTATGGCCTGCGAAACTCCGGTTATTGGCTCTAGCTCAGGCGAGATTCCCCTGGTACTCGGTGATGCTGGCCTGGTCTTTAAGGAGGGTGACGCCGATGCGCTAAGCGCCTGTGTGCGCAAGCTCCTGGATGATCCCGCCCTCTACAAAGATCTCGCCAAACGCGGTCGCCAGCGCGTGCTTGAGAACTATACACAGGAACAGATCGCGAAACAGACCTATGACGTCTACCAGGAGATGCTGACAACACCCGTCTAGGAGGGTATGGATGTGCGATGGCCGTGGCGTTCGCCACGGCCATCGCACATCCATACCCTCCTAGACACAGATAACCTCTTCCCTATACTCCTATCAGAGGCACAATTTCCTTATTTTCTACCAACCAGACAAGAAAAGGCTTTTCTTACCCTTGTATGCTTTCTTGGCCCTATGTTATACTTGCTCTAATAAGGTGATGTTGCCTTACCCCCTGGGCTAAGTTGCTCATACTCCGGTGCTGCCCATACGCAAGGTCAGAGCCTTGCGCACTCAATCTTCGCCTACAAAACCAGACCAGCCCCTTACAAGGGAACTATGCACAGCTTCACAGCAATGACTACGACGCTCGCTGTTTGATCGTCGCTACACACAGGCTCCAACGCAGGTGCCCAGTACCCTCTTAGACCGTGATTATCTATTTGGGAGGACACTGCATGCAGCACAAACACACCGCACAACACACGACCTATCCGCTCTATGATCCCCGCTGGGAACATGATGCATGCGGCACCGGTTTTCTCGCCCGGCTTTCAGGCGAGGCCGATCATGCCCTCGTGCAAACCGCTCTAACAGCACTTACACACCTTACCCATCGTGGAGCACAGGATGCTGACGCCGAGACAAGCGATGGTGCAGGCATCCTGACACAAATTCCCCTGCCACTTTTTTATGCCGAGCTAGAACGGCAGCACATCTCTCCTTCCTCTGTTCAAGATCTCGCCGTAGGCATGTTTTTTTTACCCCAACAGGAACGCGCGCCCCAGGCCTACGAGCACAGTCACCAGATCATTATGCAGACCTTACAAGAAGTGGGCATACCGGCGCTTACCTGGCGTACGCCTCCCATCAACTACGCCACCCTGGGAACACGCGCGCGCGCCTCGGCTCCAACCATCAGCCAGGTCATTATCTCTCGTCCCGAACAACTTGATCTTGAAGCGTATGACCGAGCGCTTTACCACGCACGGCGCCTTATAGAACAGCGTCTTGCACAGGCAAAGCTTGAGGATTGCTACATCGCCTCGCTCTCACGCAACACCATCATCTATAAGGGCCTCCTGGCCCCCAACCAGCTCGCGAGCTTCTACCTGGACCTGGTTGATCCTGACTATGTGAGTGCGCTGGCGGTCTTTCACCAGCGTTATAGTACCAACACCCTGCCCTCCTGGCCGCTAGCCCAGCCCTTCCGCCTGCTCGCGCATAATGGTGAGATCAATACCATTCAGGGCAACCGGAACTGGATGCAGGCCCGCGAGAAGGCGCTGGCATCCCCACTCTGGCAGGAAAAGATCGCTGACCTTCTACCCGTCATTCCCGCCACTGGCAGCGACTCGGCTCAGCTTGATAACGCGCTTGAGCTTCTGACACATTCTGGTCGTGACCTGCTACATAGCGCGCAGATGCTTGTGCCTCCCGCCTGGGAGCAGGACACCGAGTTTGACGAGGCCCAGCGCGCATGGTGTGAGTATCACGCAGGCCTGGTGGAACCCTGGGATGGACCCGCCGCCCTGGTCTTTAGTGATGGGCGCATCGTGGGGGCCGCGCTGGACCGCAATGGACTGCGTCCCGCACGCTACACTCTGACTCGCGATGGCTTGCTTATCGTCGCCTCCGAGGCCGGCGTGGTCCCATGCGATCCAGAGAATATCGCCGAGAAGGGTGGCCTGGGACCCGGTGAGATTATCGCTGCCGACCTGGTCGCGCATAAAGTACTGCATAATGTCGAGGTCAAGAGTGACCTGGCGCAGCGCCAGCCCTATCACCAATGGCTGGAAGATCATCTCCTGCATCTCACAGAACTGGAAGCGACCTCGTCAGAAGAGGTTGTGAGCGATCCCGAGACGCTCTTCACGCATCAGCAGCTCTTTGGCTATACGCATGAAGATGTCGAAATGGTGCTCAGGCCAATCCTGGCTGAGAATAAAGAGCCAACCTGGAGCATGGGCGATGATGCCCCACTTGCCGCGCTCTCTACCATCTCGCGCACCTTTTCGGATTACTTTCGCCAGCGCTTTGCCCAGGTCACCAATCCTCCCATTGACCCGCTCCGCGAGCGCATTGTAATGTCCCTGGATAGTTACCTTGGTCCTCGCCAGAGCCTGCTGACAGAGACTCCCGAGCACGCACGCCTGGTCCGTCTCACCTCGCCGATCCTGGACGAGAAGCAGTTGAGCATTCTACGCGATACCACCCAGAGCCACCTGCGCCCCGCAACACTGAAGACCACCCTGGATATTACCCATCCAGACAACACTGTCGAGATGACGCTGGATCGCCTGGAGCAGGAGGCGCTCGCGGCCATTGAGGATGGCGCAACCCTCTTAGTCTTGAGTGACCAGGACGCAACTCTAGAGCAGCCACCCCTACCCATGCTTATCGCAGTAGGCGCGGTTCACCATGCCTTGATCAAACATGGGCAACGCACACGCGTCTCCTTGATCTGCGAGACCGGTACGGTCTGCGATGTACACCAGATCGCGGTCCTGCTTGGCTACGGCGCTGAAGCCGTCGTCCCCACCCTGGCACTGGCAAGCGTACGTGCGCTGGCTGGAGAACGCCGCCTTGAGCATGTTACCCCTGAGGAGGCCGTGGCACGCTACCGGCACGTGATTGAGGATGGGCTGTGCAAGATCATGGCCCGTATGGGTATCTCTACCCTGCGCAATATCATTGGCGCGGGCCAGTTTGAGATCCTGGGCCTGGCTCCTGAACTGGTTGAGCGCTGCTTTACCGACTCGGCGGCCCGCTACGGCAAGGTCTCCTTCGCCCAGGTCAATGAAGAGATACGCAAGCAGGTCACGAAAATCCAAGAAGAGCAGCAGGCCCCGGCGACGGGTCCAGCCGTGCGGAAGCGCAAGCTGGCCGACATGGGTCGCTTCCGCTTCCGCCGCGATGCCGAGTACCACGCCTATAACCCGCTCATCATTCGCTCGCTCCAGAAGGCGGCTCAGACTGGCCTGACAGAGGATTATCGCCAGTACACCGGTATGGTCTATCAGCGTCCCGCGACCAACCTGCGCGACCAGCTACGCTTTACCACTCGCCAACCTATCCCTCTGGCAGAGGTTGAGTCGATGGAGTCGATTCGCGCGCGCTTCGTGGTCTCCGCGATGTCCGTGGGCGCGCTCAGCCCTGAGACGCATCGCACCATCGCTGCCGCAATGAATAGCATTGGCGGACGCAACAACACCGGCGAAGGTGGCGAGGATCCAGCCTGGTATCATGAGACGCTGGAAGGCTATCCCGTCAGCAGCAAGATCAAGCAGGTGGCCTCAGCCCGCTTTGGCATCACCACCGAGTACCTGGTACGCGCGGAAGAGATCGAGATCAAGATGGCTCAGGGTTCTAAGCCAGGTGAGGGCGGACAGCTTCCTCCTGCCAAGGTCACACCCTTTATCGCGCGCCTACGCCATACCGAGCCAGGCGTCTCGCTCATCTCGCCTCCACCCCATCACGACATCTATAGCATTGAGGATATCGCACAGCTCATCTACGACCTGCACCAGGTTAATCCAACAGCCAAAGTAGGTGTCAAGCTGGTCTCCTGCCTGGGCGTGGGCACCATCGCCGCCGGGGTCGCCAAAGGTCACGCGGACTATGTGCTCATCAGCGGCAATGATGGTGGCACTGGGGCATCGCCCCTGCAATCTATCAAGCACGCGGGCATGCCCTGGGAGCTTGGATTAAGCGAGGCACAACAGGTGCTCGTCCGCAACGGCCTGCGTAAGCGCATCAAAGTACGCGTTGACGGTGGATTCAAGACTGGCCGTGACGTGATTATTGGCGCGCTCCTGGGCGCGGAGGAGTTTGGCTTTGGCACAGCGGCCCTGGTCACTCTGGGCTGCGATATGGCGCGTCAGTGCCATCTCAACACCTGTCCAGCGGGCATTGCCACACAGCGCGAGGATCTGAAGGCCAAGTTTACCGGGCGCCCTCAGTTCCTGGTCAACTACCTGACCCTGGTCGCCGAAGAGGTCCGTGAGTTCATGGCTCAGCTTGGAATCGCGCGCTTCGAAGACTTGATTGGACACACCGAGTTGCTAGAGAGCGCGCCCGATGCCACCATCGATCTTACCTCGCTCCTGGTTTCACTTCCTGTACGCTCCGAAGCCGGAAAGCGTATGCACGACGCGCCAGCTCGCGTTGAGCAGGAACTCTTAACGGAGGTTGAGAGCGCCCTGCATGGCGAGCGCAGCATCCTCACCCAGCATCCTATCGCCAACTATGATCGCTCCGTGGGTACTGTCCTGGCAGGCGAGATCGCGCGGCGCTATGGCAACGAGGGTCTGACGCGCAACAGCATTACCTGTACCTTCCATGGGGCCGCGGGCCAGAGCTTTGGCGCGTTCTGCATGCCCGGCATGCGTCTCATCCTCAATGGCGAGGCCAACGATTATGTTGGCAAGAGCATGACCGGCGGCCAGATCGTGATACTCCCGCCCGCGGAGGCAGCCTACGAAGGGCACAAGAACACGATCCTCGGCAACACAGTGCTCTATGGCGCAACAGGCGGTCAGCTCTTCGCGGCGGGTCGCGCTGGCGAGCGTTTCGCCGTCCGCAATAGCGGTGCACTGGCGGTGGTCGAGGGCGTAGGGGCGCATGCCTGCGAATATATGACTGGTGGTATGGTAGTGGTCCTGGGTGAGACCGGACCCAACTTTGCCGCTGGTATGTCCTCAGGGGTGGCCTATGTGCTCGATATGGATGGCTCCTTCCCCACGCGCTGCAACCTGGCAGCCGCGCAACTCGCACGCGTACAGGACACCCAGGAGAGCGATGCCTTGCGCACCGTCATCGACTGGCACGCGCGCAAGACGCATAGCAGCCACGCGCAGCGCTTGCTGGAACAGTGGGAGTTTGTCCTGCCGCGCATCTGGCGCGTCCAGCCTGAGAACACGCATCAGAACGCTTCCCACTTTGTGGGCGGGCGCGAAGAGATGCAGAATCGGATCGCCACCAAATAGCACACCTCCTACTCTCCCTGGTTGATCCGCGAGAGGATGAGCAAATGCTCATCCTCTCTTTTCTTTTCCTCCGGTACGATTCGCTGAAAAGTTTTCTCCTTACAACCATTTTGGACTTCTGCCGTTATACAATAGAGGAATAAATGTTTAGCCTGCCACCGCGCAGACCAGCATGCAGCGAGATTAACGACAAGGATATGAAGTCAGAGAAAGATTATTACGCCGTTCTGGGCGTGGCCCCAAGCGCTACGCCAGCCGAGATCAAGGAAGCCTTTAAGAAGCTGGCCTTGCAATATCACCCCGACCGCAATAAAAGCGCGGACGCCAACGAGCGTATGAGCGAACTCTTGAAGGCTTATCAGGCCCTTAATAATCCGGAAGAACGCAAGAATTATGACGCCCAACGCAAGCGGGGGAATGGCGCCACAACCATCCCAGGACAGGCCAGAAGTGCATACACGCCTGGAGGGGCAGCCCGTGGCAATAAGCACGAGGTCTCGCCGGGTGCCAGGCGAGATCGCCTGCGTCACTATGCCTTCCCTGCCTACAGGGTTGGAGAGCCAATGGTGGTCGATCTGGGAGAGATGAGTTATACCCTCTCGTCAGACAAGGCCCTGACCCTGGCTGAGCAGGGGCTGTTACGTGGCAATGCCCCACGCCGTCCCACGGATGATGAGTTTTACTGTCATCGCTGTCACCATCACTGGAGCCACTCTGGTCATAAAGGAGAGCTGCCCCAGGCCTGCCCAAAATGTCATGTGCGCGACTGGCAGGAATATCTATTGCTGCGCTGTAGCCACTGCAAGGCTATTTTTGAAAGCGAACAAATTCGCTACGAGATAGGTGCATATACCTATAGCAAACCACATCACACCAGGGATGATCGCTGCCCTCCCTACGAGCTCTTCCCGCTCTGTCCCTATTGTGGGCAGTCACAGTGGTGCCCGGCGGAAAATCATCGTGTAAGCACGCTGCGCAAAAAATTGGAGACCCAGCGCCTCGTCTGGATTAGCACGATCATAGTGTTTGTCGTTGTTGTAGGCATCATAGCCCTGGGTTTTCTTCGCTAGAACCAAACAGGACCAATGAGGGACCAGGCCAGGCCAAATTTTGTGGATGCTACAATGCCTTTTATACTGTCATAGAGTATTCGCTTGACACATTTATTTTTTCGATTCATCGTCCCGAGTGGCTTCTCGCACTCATCCTCAGCACAGGAGGCGTACCGTGCAGACCTTACTACCAAATGGTGTCTATCCCCCACTACCCACCTTTTTCGACGCCCAGGAGAATCTGGACCTCTTCACATTGCAAAGGCATATGCGAGCCCTCCAGGAGAGCGGTATCGCGGGCTATGTTTTGTTAGGCAGCAACGGAGAAGCAGCCCATGTGACCTCTGAAGAGCGTGCTCAACTCGTATCCACAGCACGCGAGATGATGGATGAAAGCACAGACACGCTTCCTCTGATAGTTGGTTGTGGCGATCAAGCAACACGAACAACCATCGCCCATTGCCAGCTCGCGGCACACTCCGGCGCCACCATTGCGCTCGTCCTGCCACCCTTTTATTTTCGTGGCCGCATGGATTCTCAGGCGCTACTAAAACACTATCGCGCCGTTGCCGACGCCAGCCCCATACCAATTTTGCTCTACAACATGCCCGCCAACACTGCTGGCCTCGACATGGATGTCAACCTTATTTGCCAACTCGCCGAGCATCCAAATATCATTGGACTCAAGGACAGCAGCGGCAACGTCGCCAAAATGGCCAGCATCGTCGCCCAGGCCCCAATAGACTTCTGTGTTTTCGCCGGGAGTGCCAGTTTCCTGCTACCTTCCCTGGCGATTGGCGCTGCTGGCACCATTGCGGCGCTGGCCAATATCTTTCCCCACGAGGTCTGCCTGGTACAGGCCCTCTTTGAGGCAGGGCAACTGGAGGAGGCTCGTGCGCTTCAGGCGCGCCTGATTCCCGCCAATACGGCAGTAACCACCACCTATGGCGTCCCAGGCTTGAAAGCGGCTCTGGAGATCCTTAACGGCTATGGTGGGCGGCCACGTATGCCCCTGCAACCACTTAGCACCCCTGAACACGAACAACTATCGCGTCTCCTGGCAGCTACGCCCATGGATGCAGCACACGTGTAGCTGTGATAGTCCGACGCTACTAAAGTACGCGTCTGCATATGATGATACGGGCATGTTGTTAAATCATATGCAGACGCGTACTTTAGTAGCGTCGGGCCGAGTAGTATGCCGTTACAAAAGCTACTGCACAGTATAATTAACTTTCTGTGCCAGTTGCTTATCGCCACAGGCGGTCGAGGAGGCCCAGTAAATCTCCACGTGACCTTGCCCCTTGCCACCTGTAATAGCATAGGAGTACGTCCTGGTAGAGGTTGCCTTGACCGCGATAGGATAGGTAGCAAATTGCTGGTCACCAATATACCACTGCAAGCAGGCCGCCCCACCCTTGCCCGCAGGCAGTCCAAAGGTCACATACATTTTCTGTCCCGCCTGAAAGGTATCGCCCGTATCCGTCGGCTTGGCAGTCTGCATATCCACCGAATGCGCCATCTGGGCGTCGCTGACATATTGAGAAGCGGGATACTGCCCGGGATCTGTAGTGGGGGTTGGGGTTGGGGCCGTGTCCGTTGGCGTGGCCTGGGCATCTGGGGTCGGGGTTGTGCCACTCACGACCTGCTGGGGAGCACTTGTCGGGCTTGGTAACACCGTTGTCTTGTGATTATCATTCGAAGTCTGCGAAAACGCGGACGCAAAAACAAACACCAGTACCAACATCATCGCGCCGATGAATACACTGATACCAGCGATGGTCAAAGGCAGGCGCGACGAGCGCTGGGGGGCCCGTGGCTGAGCAACATTTGTTGAGGCCATCGAACCGGCCGGGCCATTGAAGCCTGGAGGAGAGGCATAGGGTTGAGGGCCAGGGCGGCCATTGTTGGCAAAGAGTTGCTGCATTTGCGGGTTATAATTAGCCCCGCCAGCTCCTCCCCCTGGCCCCTGTTGCCACTGCTGCCCCGGCACAGGCTGTCCAACTGGCGCGCCCGCAGCTGGCGGATACATACCGTTCCCCATTGGCGTGGGAGTTCCTGGTCCCGGCCCACCCTGCATTCTACCATCGTTCCCTTGATTTATGGCGGCGCCACAACGCGGGCAGCTCGTGCGCGAAGGAGAAACGGGAAAACCACAATTCATACATCGCATAGATAAATCCTCTCGAAAAGCGTAGCCCCTTATGAAAGAGTGTTCATTTGATATGACGAAGCATCATCATATTTGTAATCATCAATAGAACTATGCGAGGCGACGGCCTCAGTTCGTCGTCTACTTGACACCTCTAGGCAGCACCTTTACAATACACTCATTGATAAAAGGTGATAGATCAAGTAAACATCCAGGCCATAGAGACCGTGGGATAGTTGGAAGCTAGGATAAAAACGTGACACAAGGCGTTAATGTAGAGCAAATACTGGCACCTCACTTGCCGCGCTTAAAAATGAGCCTGCAACACGCATGGGATGGGCATCAAGGACGAGAAAATGAGAACGACGCGTGGCAGCTCTTTCAGACGCTCATCGGCACACAGGATCACGATGAGTCATCCCTCACCGCGCGCTTTGAGCAGGTAGGACGCCGACTCGTCACCTATGATGAGAAGCTCGATACGCGACTGCAAGAGATCCAGAGTTTTGTGGATGCCGCAGCCACCGAGATCAAGCACATCTTTCAGGAGCATCCCGAAGAACTTGTGACCACGCTTGGATACCTCTACCAACTACACAATAAAAGTGCCCTCGCACTCACACGGGGGTTCCAGCATGTCGTGGAACAGCAGGCCAGGACTACCACACATTTAACGCAGCAGCTTGAGCATCGCCTCCTCGCGCTTCAGCGGGTCAATGGCTACAGCAACTCTGCCATGGACCTGGACCAGACCCTCGAAAACACAGCACAGGTAATTGCTGAGGAGCTGAATGTCGATCTCTGCTCCATCTTCTTCTATGATGAGCTTCAACGTGTCCTGACCTTGCGTGCAACCAATGGACCACGTCCCCTGGGTGGTATGCACTTCATTCTGCGTCTAGGTGAAGGCTACAGTGGATGGGTCGCCGATAAGGGCCGCCCCTTGCACTCAAACGACGCCCTGGGCGATCCCAACTTCGCCACCGAGGCCCGCTCATACAGTACCCCCTACCGGGGCGTGATGGCGCTCCCCATCATCTTCTTTGGCACCGCCGAACGCCTCATCGGCGTCATCAGCGTGCAATCAAGCGAGCCGCGCGAGTTCACCCGCGACGAGGTGAACTTTGTCGAGGTAATTGCAGGCATCATCGCCATCAATATCGAGAATGGCCGTCTCTACGAGCAGACCGACGAGCAGCTACGCCGCAAGGTGCACGAACTCGCCACCATTCACCGCGTCTCCTATATCATCGCCTCCACCCTCAATCTGGAAGAGGTATTGCAGATTATCACCACGCAGGCCGTGCACCTCTCAGGTGCCGAGCGCTCGTGTATTTTTGAGCTCGATCCCGACCGGCGACGCCTGCATGTGTTGGCACACTATGGGCTGAATCCCGAGCAGGCGAGCAATCTCCAGATTGGCGTGGGCCAGTGTTGCGCCGGCCGAACCGTCCAGACCGGGCGTCCCAGCATGGCGGTAGACTGCTTCCATGCCGACGAGCATTGCTTTATTCATGATGACCCGACGCTCTCATCAGAGATTCACTCGGTACTCTGTGTCCCGCTTAAGGTTAAGCAGAAGGTGCTGGGCTGTATCTGCATCTACAGTAGCCATCGTCACCTTCTCAGTCCTGAGCAGATGCAGCTCGTCGTTACCTTCGCCAATGAGGCCGCCATCGCCATCGAGAATGCGCGCCTCTACGAAGAGACCCGGCGTGGACTCGAACTGAAATCGGTGCTCCTGCGCGAGTTACATCATCGCGTCAAAAATAACCTGGCCACGGTCGCGGGTATTCTCTCGCTTCAACGCCGGCGTACCAGATCGCCCGAGGTACGCCATATTCTGGCGGAGAGCGTCAACCGTGTACAAGGCCTGGCCGCCACCCATGACCTGCTCGCACATGAAGATGTCAGCGAGGCGCGCGTCGACGATATCGCGCGCAAGATTGTGGGCGTTGCTAACGCCAACCTTAGTCCGCCCGAGAAGCGCATCTCCTTCCAGGTCGAGACCTGTCCCGTGGTTATTCCTTCCCGGGCCGTAACCATCCTCGCCCTGGTCATTAACGAAATGGTTTCTAACGCGATTAAGCATGGCATGGCCGAAGTAACACGCGGCACCGTCATTATTCGCGGCTTCGAGGAAGAGGATGGATATGTCGCCATCCAGGTACTCGATAGCGGCAAGGGGCCATCAGCCGAGCATGAGCAGCAGGAAGAGCCAGGCGAGAGCGGCGAGGGTCTGGGTCTCTCCCTTATCAAGAACCTGATTGGCGACCTCGGTGGCCGCTTTGCGCTGCGACGCGAGACCATCACCCGTCCCGCGAGCACCAAACAAGACGAGCAAACCAGCGGGGAGACGGCGGAGTATACAGTTGCGGAGGTCCGTTTCCCACTCCGTCGCTCGCGCCCAACCTATGCCTTGAATAGTTAATCTCGTTGCAACTTCTTTCTATTTGGTGGTGTGCTGGGTCTCGCAGCCGCAGGCTGCGAGACCCAGCACACCACCAAATAGAAATTGGAGAGAGTAGAGGCAAGAAAGATGCAGAACGAGTCTCCAGTGAAACACAGGATCCTGGTTGTCGAGGATGAGGCAGCCATTCAACAGGTTTTATGTTTCTTCTTAGAGCACAATGGTTTTGCAACGCAGGCCGCTTATAATGGGCAGGAGGCCATCAACCTTATTCCCCAGTTTCGCCCCCACCTGATCATCCTGGACCTGGTCATGCGCCCGGTTTCTGGCTGGGACGTTCTGCACTGGCTGCATAGCCATCAGACTAATCCCCCCATTCCCGTCCTCGTCCTCAGCGCCCTCGTTAATTTATCTGAACAACTCCAGGGCATCGAAGAGGGTGCCATCGAATATATTACCAAACCCACTCAGCCCAGCATTATTGTTGAGCGTGTACGCACGATCCTCTCACTAACAGCAGAACAACGCCTGATGCTGCAACACAAACGCCTTGAAGAACGACGCAAAATGCTTGAGCGGCTCCGCGCCAATCCCAGTGATCGCCTGACATAAAACGGCTCGACGCTGTTAAAACACGCGTCTACATATGACGTGTATATGTAGACGCGTGCTTTAACAACACCGGACAGGGCACAAAATTAATCTCTTTACGCCTCACGACTAGACGATCAAGGGTTGGCCGCACGCCGTGCAGAAGCGATTATTAGCTGGATTCATCGTACCGCACGAGGCACACTGGTTCATGGGTGCCCCACAGCGCGTGCAGAAGCGCATGTTGGGCTTATTATAATGCTGGCAATAATGACAGGGATACATCGCCACCTGGCGACCCTCAGCCACAGAAGGAGCAGCCGGTTGCTGTGGTCGCACATAGGCACTGGTGTTTGGTTGAGCATAGTAGGGATTCGCTGGCGCGTTAGCTGCTGGATAGCTAGCTGCCGGCCCAGCTTGTAGTGAACTAAGCGCTTTACTGAGTGCATCCCCCATGTCGCTGGCGCGTTGATAGCGCTGCTGGGGATTTTTCGCCAGGGCCGTTAAAATGATATGCTCAATAGGGGCCGGGATATGTGGATTGAAGGATGTGGGACGCGGTGGTGGCTCATAGATATGGCTATGGGCCAGAGCAGGATAGTTATCGCCCCTGAATGGGGTATACCCCGTCAAAGACTCGAAGAGCATCACACCCAGGGCATAGATATCTGCGCGGCCATCCACAGAACCTCCCTGGCACTGTTCAGGCGACATATATTCAGGCGTGCCTACGCCAGCCCCCGGACGCGTCAGGTTGCTCTGCGTGACGGCAACCACCTTCGCGATACCAAAGTCGGAGAGGATTGGACGATCCGCATCCATGAGTACGTTCACTGGCTTGACATCACGGTGAATAATGCCCTGCTCATGCGCATAGGAGAGCGCACTCGCGATCTGCGTAAAGATAGGAACGGCCTCGGTAATATCCATTACCAGCCCTTCACTATGCAACATATCAAGACGATTCTTCAGCGTCCCGCCTGTCACCAGTTGCATAACAATGTAGAGATGCCCGTTATGTTCACTGGCATCATGAACTGTTACGATATTAGGATGGGAGAGGCGAGCAACAAGTTTTGCTTCTAGATTGAAACGTTCTACAAAGCTCCGGTCCGCGGCATACCAGGGCGGAAGCACTTTAATCGCAACCTCGCGATCAAGGTTCTCTTGAAATCCCTTATAGACGCGGGCCATGCCTCCCTGCCCAAGCTTGGCAAGAATGCGATAGTTGCCAAGCGTTGTTCCAATGAGATCGTCTTGCTCCATTGTATCGCAATGCCACGCAGGAATACATGCACCTTGTATACAAGAGGCACTTCGTGCCTACGTGGCAGTATCTATGTTCCTTCTGTAGATTTTTGTGCTGTACTACAACGTACCATGTTTCGCGCTCTCAAGCAAGAGAAGCGGGACTAACGCCTGGCAAAGACCAGGACTGTCTGTCCCAGCTGAATGCGATCGCCTTCTTGCAACTGATACGTCTGGTACTTATTCACCAGCTGCCCATTGACCTTCGTGCCATTCGCGCTGCCCTCATCCTTCAAGGCATAGTTGCCATTGCCCATATTCACGATAGAGGCATGCAGACGTGAGACAGCCAGGTCTTCCAGGAAGATATCGCTCTCGCGGCTACGGCCAATGCTCAGGCTATCCTTGCGCACCTCGTAGATACGGCCAGGCTCTTTACCTTCCTCGACACGTACCATACCCAGACTACCGACCTGGCCACCGGGGCGAAGCACGGTTCTATCGGCATCGGAGGCAAACACGGTCTGATCCTGCTGCATCCCCGGGGTATTGGGTCCCGCGCCACCCTGTTGCCACGCGGGTGCCCCACCAGGCTGAGCGCCCCAGGCCCCTTGCTGCGGCTGTTGTGGCTGAGATGCTGCCTGATTCCAGGAGGGATTGGAGCCACCAAAGGACGCAGGCGCGGACTGTGACTGAGGGGCCTGTGCTCCCCACGGCTGTTGCTGCCCCTGGTTCCAGGCTTCCTGCCCCTGTTGCTGCTGACCCTGGTTCCAGGGCTCCTGTGTGGCCGCTGGCGCGTTCCAGGAAGGCTGTGAACCTGCACCGGTCGCTGGATTGCCCCACTGATTAGCAGGCTGCGGAGCTGCGCTTGCTGGGGAGGCTCCCCAGTTACCTTGCTGCGGCTGTTGTGCGGCTGACGCCCCCCAACCCTGCTGCTGTTGCGGCTGTTGCGCGGCATCCCAGCTTGGCTGCTGTGGCTGTTGCGCAGCATCCCAACTCTGTTGTTGCTGCGGCTGTTGCGCTCCCCAACCCTGTTGCGGCTGCTGCTGTGGCTGTGACTGGCTCCAGGCATTGTTCTCTCCGCCCTGGCCCCAGCCTTGCTGCTGCTGTGGCTGCTGCGCAGCTGATGCTCCCCAGTTCTGTTGCTGTTGCGGCTGTTGCGCTCCCCAACCTCCCTGCTGCTGTGGCTGGGCCTGTGACTGGTTCCAGGCGTTGTTCTCTCCGCCCTGGCCCCAGCTCTGTTGCTGTTGCGGCTGCTGCGCTCCCCAACCACCTTGCTGCTGCTGTGACTGGTTCCAGGCGTTGTTCTCTCCACCCTGGCCCCAGCCCGGCTGCTGCTGGCTCTGCCAGTCGCTTGCGCTAGAAGCCTCAGCCTTTTTCTTGCCACTACTGCGAATAAGCAAGAAGGCGGCAATCAAGATAACAACAGCGAGAACAAGAATGGCGATTATAATTATTGGCGTGTTCACAGGCAAAGTAACCCCTAATACAAAAATGTGCTTGGCCTCTTTCATAACTTTACCCCTCTGATTGTAGGGGTGGCAGAAGTAATCTCGCCGCGACAAGGAGCCAGGCATTTCTCCAGTCGCGAACAGCTGCCACCCGAACTCAATCGGGCACCCTTGCGGGCACCCCTACGATTGCGACGCGCTTGTGTGCAACAAACTCAGGCCGGCCGACACACAATAGCTATCGCAATTCAAAGCGTACCTCAACATTGCCGAAGCGGAGAATATCACCATCCTTAAGCTTACGCTCCTCATGCGGCGTTAAAATCTCTCCATTCAGGCGCGTCTTATTCAGGGCATTCAGATCCTCTACCGTATATGTTCCCTGCTGTCTACGCAGATACGCGTGTCTTCGCCCAACGGTCTTATGCTCCAGATCGATGTCGGGATATATACCTAGTGTCGGATCGTGCCGCCCCACTACAAGCAGTTCACCCTTGAGGGCGTAGGGCTGACCATTCGCAAGCGCCACCAGGCGGGCCTCTTTCTGCTGTGAAGCCGCGGCGACGGCGCCAGATGGACGTCCAACGCCACTCGCCTGCAAGCGCTCAAGCAATTGATCCAATGCCGCAATGAAATCCTGGGGGGTTGCATAACGCTCATCCGGTGCCTTTGCGAGTGCCTTCTGCATAAAGAGATCGGTCTCCATCGGCAAATCCGAGCGAAGCCGACAGATAGAGGGCACCTTCTCATTGATCTGCTTGATCACAATATCCACTGCGGTATCCCCCTGAAAGGGGGGGCGACCCGTAAGCATTTCAAATAAGACCGCGGCAATTGAGTATAGATCAGAGCGTGTATCAGCCGAACGGCTGCTTTCAGCCTGTTCTGGCGAGATATAATTAGCGGTCCCCATAAAGACATTGGACTGAGTCAACGTGACCGTTTCGCGACCACGCGCCAGGCCAAAATCGGTGATCTTCACAAGATTGCTTGTATTAATAAGGATGTTTTGCGGCTTGATGTCGCGATGCACAACACCCTGTTTATGTGCGATACACAACCCCTCAGCGATTTGACGTGCATACCCAATGGCCCGGATCGGGTCCATCAAACCATCATTGATCATATAATACTTCAAATTCTGGCCATCGATATAATCCATCACAATATAGTGCATATTGCCATCATTGCCATAGTCAACAATGCGCACAATGTGAGGATCATTCAGATGCAAAAGAATATGCGCCTCTCGCTGAAAGCGTGCCAATAAGTCCTCGTCGCTTGAGAGATCCAGGTGCATGACTTTTACGGCGTAAATATGATTGCTCTTGAGGTCACGAGCAACATAGACAGTTGCAAAGCTCCCTCTTCCTCGTTCGTCAATAAGCTTATAGCGATCCCTGATGATGTGACCAATCATGTCGCCGTTCATAATACCCCTTTGTGGAGACACCACCCTCATGCCTTCGGGCAGAGTAAGGGAACAAAGGCAAATACTTTGCTCCACTTGACAATATCCATCCCATATTAGCGGCTTCATTATACACCATCTGCTTACGCATGTCATGGGAGTATACAGCCATTCCTACCTCGCTCCATTGCCCCTTTTTAATAAAACATGCAGAACATGCTTTTTTAGGCCAGGTACAATCAGAGATCAGGCTGGCTACACTCCTTCAAGATGGCGATCAAACCACTCTTTGTTTCCAGTATTCGCGCACCTGAGAGACAGCAAAAGTTTACCCTTTTTGCTCCCTCCTCTCCAGAGAGGCGAAGGTTTCTGACAGCGTATTCTATCATATCAGGCTTGAAAAGCGCTCTCTTTTAGGACTGACATAATATAAACGCCATCCTGCTGAGGTTTTAACCTAACAGAGGTTGCGCTTTATAGCCACACTTTGTAATTGAAACGTGCGACAGAAGGATGTAGTTGCATTTTTACCGGTTCCCAGGCTCGAAGAGACTACGCCGAAAACAAAAAAATAGGAGAGCCTCAAAATGAGGACTCTCCCATCACAGCCTTTCGGCCAACTACTCATGGAATGCTGCGGAAGAAGAACGCTGGAAGGACACTGCTTCTATTCGCCCTGCCGGGCGCTCCAGACACTCTTAAGAAATCAGCATATCTGAGCACGATACCTCACAAGAAACAACTCGCCGCCGAGCCAGACCATTCCTGTGATTGGAGAATGGTTCCTAGCTGTGCCTATCACCCTTGATAGTCACCTTTTGTACGCTTTGTACGAATCCGCCAAAACGTAACCTTTCGCCTACCTGCTATAAGTATAAATAGCAGCGCTCCATTTCTAAATAGCTATTTTACGAGAAGTTCCCACCATTCTTTATGTGCAATTTACACAAACACCCCTTGCTAAGCAGCAATCACGCAGCCTTTCAAACAGTGCTTATTATCCACACAAAGATTCTCTCTGGCGCTAAATATTGTGCATTTTATCCATCCCCTCCCTATATAGCATTTCATTTACCTCGGCTCACGCAATGAGCCTCTGGGCTAAGAAGTGTGCATGAAAAGAGGGCAGAGTCTTTTTTCCATGCATACTTCTTAACCCAGGAGCACAATACGCTCATCTTGTGTATGATAAAATAAGGAGGGCGCAACGACGAGCCAGCATGTCAGTGGCAATGGAGGCCGCGCTAGTATTTGAATTGGAAGATGTGCCATATGCTAGAACAAGAAACTCGCCGCGAAAAAGATGCTCCCCTGCGGTACGATATTCGCACCCTGGGCGATGCACTGGGGCAGGCCATCAAGCGCTATGGCGGATACACCGTCTTCGATACCGTCGAACGGTTGCGCATCTCCTGTAAGCGCCTGCGTGAGTGCACCGATCTTCTTGCGCATGCCAGCGACACAGAAGCCCAACGCCTGCACGCAGAAATTCATGAGCTCGACCAGGAAATTACACACATTGTCGCGACCTGTGACCTGGGCACGGCAGTTGATGTCATTCGCGCCTTTACTGTCTATTTTCACCTGGTCAATACAGCCGAACAATACCACCGCATCCGGCGTCGCCAGGTCTATGAGGAGACACCCCACCACACGCCTCAACGTGGCTCACTTGCGGCGCTGATCGCCTTCTTCAAAGAGCAACAGCTCAGCCAGGAGACACTTCAGCAGCTCCTCGACTCGCTTGCCATCGAACTGGTATTTACGGCTCATCCCACCGAGGCCACACGCCGCAGCCTGATCACAAAAACCAGTCGCATCGCGGGCCTGCTTGAGGACCGTGACCACGGGAAGATCAAAACGCCACGCCAACAAAAAAGCTGGCAGCACAACCTGGAAGGCACAATCGACCTGCTCTGGCGGACAGACGCGGTCCGCCGGGTCCGCCCACAACCCATTGATGAGATCAAAATGGGTATCTACTACCTGGATGAGGTGCTCTACCAGGCCCTGCCCGACCTCTACGCCGAGTTTGAGGATCTACTGCACGAGGTCTATCCCCAGGCCCAGGTTCCACCCTTCCTACGCCTGGGCTCCTGGATTGGCGGTGACCAGGACGGCAATCCCTTTGTTGGACCCGAAACCATGCATACCGCGCTCCGCCTTCAGCGTGAACACATCATCAATCACTATCGTGATACCATCGAACTCCTGGCCCAGGAGTACTCACAGTCTCTCTCGCACACACGTATTACGCCAGAACTTCAGGAGGCTATCGAGCGTGACGTGCTCCTGTTACCACAATATGATCAAGAACTGGGTCCACAAACGGCCCTCGAACCCTACCGGCGCAAGCTCTCCTTCATCTGGAAACGCCTGGGCGCTACGATCACGCCTCCCTCATCGACCGAGCCCTATACTCAGACCTTTGCGCCGCAGTCCAGGCAGAAAGCCAGGCCCTCCATTGCCTTCTCAAGCGCGGAAGAGCTGCTGACGGAGCTGCGCCTGATCCAGGATAGCCTGCTGGCGGACGGCGAGACCGAACTGGCCCGAGGCTATCTTGCGCACCTGATACGCCAGGTCGAACTCTTTGGCTTCTACTTTGTGGCCCTGGATATACGCCAGCATAGCGCACGACACGCCAACGCCGTCGCCGAGTTACTTCAGCTCACGGGCCTCTATCAGGAGGACTATCGTACCCTGGATGAGCCAGCACGCCTGCGCATCCTGGAAAAACTTCTTCAGGACCCACGCGTGTTGACGCGCCCCGGACTCAAGCTCAGTGACGACACTTGGCATATCATTCACACCTTCCAGGCTATTCGTCAGGCACGCGATGAATATGGTAAGCGCGCGGTTAGCTGCTATATCATCAGCATGTCAAATAGCCTGAGCGATCTACTGGAAGTGCAGTTCTTCTGCAAGGAGTTTGGCCTCGACGACCTGCCTATCGTTCCGCTTTTCGAGACCATCGAGGACCTCCATAACTGCACCGATATCCTCGATCAGGCCTTTACGCATCCCGTTTATAGCATCTACCTGGCCAATTGCCAGCGCCAGCAGCAGGTGATGCTTGGCTACTCTGATAGCAGCAAGGACGGCGGCATTCTCACCTCAAGCTGGGAGCTCTACGAGGCGCAACTACGCCTGGCCGCGCTGGGACGGAAGCATGGCATAGGCATCACGATGTTCCACGGACGTGGCGGCGCCATTGGACGCGGCGGCGGCCCCATTTATGAGGCAGTCCTTGGCCAGCCGCCAGGCACCGTTAATGGACACATCCGCATTACCGAGCAAGGCGAGATGCTCTCCTTCAAATACGGTCTCTACGAGATCGCCATTCGCAATATGGAACTGGTGGCAGCGGGCGTGGCCCGTGCCAGCATTCCCGATGAGCGCATCATTGAGAAATACGTCCATCCGCATGCGCCTGAAGAGTGGCGAGACGTCATGCGCGAACTCTCGTCAAAGGCGCACGCCCGCTACCGTAACCTCATCTACAATGATCCTGCATTCATCACCTTCTTTGAGCAAGCAACCCCTGTTTCAGAACTGGGCTGGCTCAACATCGGCTCGCGTCCAGCGCGGCGCGCAAAAAATCGCGCCATTGAGGAGCTTCGCGCCATCCCCTGGGTCTTCTCCTGGATGCAGAGCCGCTATGTGCTGCCAAGCTGGTACGGAGTCGGGGGCGCCCTGGAAGAATACATTGCCGATCATCCCGAGCACCTGGAGTTACTGCGCCACATGTATCGCCACTGGCCCTTCCTGGGCGCCTTCCTGGATAATTTGCAGATGACGCTCTCCAAGGCCGATATGCATATCGCCCAGCGCTATACCTCGCTTGTGGAGGATCCCACGCTACGCCAGCGCATCTCCCAGCAAATTCAAGAGGAGTATGAGCGTACGCGCAAGCTGGTCATCAGCATCGTCGGAGGCGAAAATCTTCTCGATACCTCGCGTGTACTCCAGGAATCGATTAAGCGGCGTAATCCCTATGTCGATCCCTTGAGCTACTTCCAGGTCGAACTCATCCAGCGCCTCCGTGCCCTCGGAGGGCCGCTCATGCTGCGCAAAGATGAGGAAGAATCCGCGACCGAGCAGGATCTAGAGCGCGCACGCCTTACAAGCGCCGTCCTACTCACCATCAACGGCATCGCCGCCGGCCTGCGCAATACCGGCTAATCCACGTCTATGGCGCTCATGGTACTGTGTGCGTGCAACTGTGGCAGATCTACAGTTGCACGCACACACACATTCACTTTTTCCCCATTGACATTTTGTGGGCTGGCCTGTATCATAAACAACAGTAGCAAAAATACTGAGCCTGTCCCGCGTTGAGCGAAAGAAGTACAGAAGCAGCAGCCAACAGCGATCCGAAGCAGAGTGGAAGTTCGGAACGGCTAGGCACTTCTCGAACGCCTTCGTGAGCGGTCGACCGAAGAAAATCACTTGCATCCCTCCCCAGAGAGATATGAAGGGTAAGTAGGTTGAGTGGACGGTTACCACGCAGCACATAACCAGAAAAGTGGTCTTTCGTGACTTCGCTACAAAGACGTAGGGTAATGAGATTCCTCCATCGTTGCTCGTTACCAGATCGAAGGAAAGACAAATAGGGTGGCACCACGGGTGTGTACAGGAGTTTTTCCTGACGCTCTCGTCCCTTCTTCAAATGTGACGGAAGGGGCGAAGGCCGTTTAAGGATCATCTCCGCTCCTTCCAGAAAATTTTCTCAGTTTGAAGGAGTACACACGATGGTAACCAACAATCAGACACATCTGACCCAGGCGACAACCACCAGCAGCCAGGACGCGCTTGCCCTGGCCCTCCACAAAGTCAACTCCGTTGACGTTCCTCAGGGAAACACCATTGCCCTCGCCTTTTCGGGCGGCCTGGACTCGACACTCTGCGTCAAGCTGGCTGAAACCAAGTATCATGCCAGCAAGCTCTACGCCATCAGCGTAGATGTGGGCCAGGGTGAAGAAGAGCTCAACATGAGCATCCAACGCGCCGAGATGCTGGGTATCACACCTATCGTGCTTGACGCCCGCGAGGAGTTTACCACACAATGGCTTACCAAAGCCATTCAGGCCAACTCAGACTACAATGGCTATCCCATCTCAACCTCAATGACCCGCCAGCTCATCGCAAAGAAAGTTGCCCAGAAGGCGCTCGAATTGGGCTGCGACGCCCTTATGGAGGGTTCTAGCGGGAAGGGGAACGACCAGTACCGCATGCATAATGTCTTTAGCCTCTTCGCGCCCGGACTCCCCACCTTTGTCCCTGTGCGCGACTTCGACCTGACACGCGGCGAAGAGCAGCTCTTAATGGAAAACTTCGGTATTCCAGTCGAAGAGTTGATCGCCGGTGGGGATGATAAGACAATGTGGTGCCGCTCCATTGCAAGTGGTGGTATAGGCCTGGATACCGAGCTTCCTGACTCCATCTGGATGTGGCTAAAGCCACCTCACACGGCGGCTAATCAACCTTCGACCTTCAAGATTACCTGGGAGCACGGCCTCCCGGTCGCGCTTGATGGCGAGGCACTCCCCCTGGACGAGATCATTCAGAAGCTCAATGTCCTGGGCGGTGAGAACGGTATCGGCAAGATCGACATGTTCGAGGACGGCATCATGGGCTTGAAGTCGCGCGAGATCTACGAGGCTCCCGGCGCCCAGATCCTGCTCAAGCTACACCGCGATCTCGAACTTTACTGCCTGACCAAGGAAGAGATACCCTTGAAGCGTCAGTTGGATGCCCAGTGGTCAAGTATGGTCTACCACGGTGAATGGTTCCACCCACTCAAGAACGCCATCGATGCCTTTATCAGTACTACACAGCAGGCCGTGAGCGGCGAGTATGTCGTCAGCCTCTACAAGGGCAATATCGACATCGTCTCGCGCTCCTCGCACAGCGGCCTCTTCTTTCCCGATGTGCGTTCAATCAATAGCGCCAGCTTTAATCAGAAGGAGTGCGCCCCTGCGGCGCATCTACGCGGTCTCCCTTACGAGCTGATCGCGCGCCGCAATAAGCTGGCAGGAATTACCCAGGAAGGATTGTAAAACGTGACAAAACTATGGCAGAAAGGCTATAGTTTGAACGAGAAGGTCGAGCGCTACGAGGCCGCGCAGAACAGCGCCCTCGACGCTCGCCTCGTGCGCCACGATGTCTGGGGCTCGCTCGCCCACGCCGCCATGCTGCATAAGATTGGGGTGTTAAGCGAGCAGGAGCACCAGACTCTCCACGCGGCCCTCTGCACCGTTCTAGAACTAGACGCCGAGAAACAATTCCAGATTCTCCCCTCCGACGAGGATGTGCATACCAGCATCGAGAACTTCCTGTCGGCCAGAACCGGGGACGCGGGCAAGAAGATCCATACCGCCCGCTCACGTAACGACCAGGTGCTCGTCGATATGCGCCTCTACGGCAAGGAGCAGCTCCACCAGGTCAGCAGCAAGCTCTTCGCGCTCACTAGCACGCTGCTAACCTTCGCGGAGCGTTATCAAGACGTGCCCTTGCCTGGCTACACGCATATGCAGCGCGCCATGCTCTCTTCTGTGGGACTCTGGGCCGCGTCTTTTGCCGAATCGCTGCTGGACGACGAGCAGTTGTTAGCTGGCGTCTATGCGCTCAACGATCAATCACCACTGGGTTCAGCGGCAGGCTACGGCGTTCCCCTACCCATTGATCGCCAGTTGGTCGCCGACACGCTCGGCTTCGCACGCGTCCAGAATAACGTCATCTACGCTCAGAATAGCCGTGGCAAGACCGAGGCCGCGGTCGTCCAGGTGCTCTCGCAGATCATGCTTGACCTGAGCAAACTGGCCCAGGACGTGCTCCTCTACACAACGGTTGAGTACGGCTTCCTGCGCATTCCCCAGGAACTCTGTACCGGAAGCAGCATCATGCCTCAGAAGCGCAATCTAGGCGTGATGGAACTGGTGCGCGCGCGCACACAGACCATGCTGGCGCTTCAGCAGCAGATTCTCGGCATTGTGAGCGGCCTCCCCTCGGGCTTCAATATGGACTACCAGGAGACCAAGGGACCCTTCTTCGCGGCCCTCGACCTGGTTCAAGAGAGCCTGGATATTTGCGAGCTCGTCATGAGCCATATCGAAGTCGACGCCGAGCGGGCGCTCGCGGCCTGCACCTTTGAACTCTTCGCCGCCGACCAGGCCTATGAGATGGTGACCGAGGGCATGCCCTTCCGCGATGCCTACCGCATCGTGGGCAAAAAGGTCACCGCCCAGCTTGACAGCAAGGTCCCCTTCCCGGTCGAGAGCCAGGAGCAACTTGTGGCACGTCTGCATGCCCGCAACCACCTGGGAGGCACGGGAAATCTGAATCTTGGGCAGGCCCAGGAGCGCCTTGCTCAGGCCCATACAAACTGGGAAACACGTGCCCAGGCCTTCAAACAGGCCATCCAAACACTCGTCGGACCAACACATACCGCCATTCTGGAGATTGAATAACTATGGGAACCGTGGTACTCGCCTACTCTGGAGGTCTGGATACCTCCGTCGCGATTCGCTGGATCAAAGAGAAATACGACCTGGATGTGATCGCCCTGACCATCGATGTGGGCAATGAGCGCGATCTCTCCGCCATCGCCGAGCGCGCGCGCAAGATCGGCGCAGTCAAGGCCCTGGTCGTCGATGGACGCAACGACTTCGTCCGCTATTTTGTCTGGCCCGCCCTCCAGGCTGGAGCCATCTACGAGGGGCAGTATCCCCTCGCCACGGCCCTGGCTCGCCCACTGATCGCGCGCCTGCTCGTGGAGGTCGCGCGCCAGGAGGGTGCCGTCGCCGTCGCACATGGCTGCACCGGCAAAGGCAACGACCAGGTACGCTTCGATGTCTCAATCAATACCCTCGCGCCCGACCTGAAGATCATCGCCCCTGTGCGCGAGTGGAGCATGACGCGCGACAACGAGATCGCTTATGCCGCAGAGCATAACATTCCCATCCAGGTCACTAACGCCAGCCCCTACTCGGTCGACCAGAACCTCTGGGGCCGTAGCATTGAGTGCGGCATCCTAGAAGATCCCTGGGCTGAGCCACCCGCTGAAGTCTACGCCTGGACCAGCGATCCCGACACCCTGGAGGCCAAAGCGCCTACCTATGTCGAGCTTACCTTCAAGCAAGGCATTCCCGTGGCGCTCAATGGCGAGGAGCAGGAGGGGGCCGAGATCGTCGAGACCCTGAACCGGATTGCTGGGACCTATGGCATCGGGCGCATCGACCATGTGGAAAACCGCCTGGTCGGCATCAAATCACGCGAGATCTACGAGGCGCCCGCCGCTGTGGTGCTGCACGCCGCCCACCAGGCGCTGGAGACCATCACCCTTAGCCGCGACCAGGTGCGCTTTAAAGACATTGTCGCGGGCGAGTATGCGCGCCTCATCTACAACGGCCAATGGTATAGTGCTCTGCACCAGGACCTGGCCTCCTATGTCCAGAGCACCCAGCGCTTCGTCAGCGGCACCGTACGCATGAAGCTCTCGCGCGGACACTGTACAGTAGTAGGACGCAAGTCCGAGCACTCGCTCTATGACCACGGCCTGGCGACCTATGACAGTGGCGACCAGTTCGACCACAACGCCGCCCTGGGCTTTATCAAGCTCTGGGGCCTGCCCCTCAACACCCAGGCCCAGGCGCAGATTCTCCCCTCCCTCGGGCTGGAGGAGAACCTGCTCAACAGTGGCAACACCAAAGTCCTCAAAGGCGCAGAATAAATAGTTGTGGAAACAGGCCGCCAGCGGCGACCTGTTTCCACAACTATACCCTAGTTTACTTGCAAGGAGGCGCGCCATGCGTTTAGCCATACTCTCAGATATCCATGGCAATCTTCCCGCCCTGGAGACTGTCATAGCAGAGTTAGCAGATGAGCAGGTAGATCACATTCTCTGCCTGGGTGATGTCGCCGCCGGTGGCCCACAACCCGGAGAGACTCTGGACCGCGTCAAAGCCCTGGGCTGGCCTGTCATTATGGGAAATACCGACGACTGGCTGCTCGCACCACAACTTAAGGAGCATACCACGCGCTTCGGGCAGTACGACCAGGACATCAGTCTATGGTGCGCGCAGCAGATCAGTGAGGAGCAAAAGGCCTTTATTCGCAGCTTTCAGGCCAGCGCTCTGATTCCGCTCTCGCCCCAGCATACCCTTCTTGCCTATCATGGCTCGCCTCGCTCCTACCGCGAACGCATCCTCGATATCACTAGCGAAGCAGAGCTTGATGCTATCTTTGGCGAAACCCCAGCCACTATCCTGGTCGGAGGACATACCCATGCCCAGCTCTGGCGTCGCTACCGCGATAAACTCATTCTCAATCCCGGCAGCGTTGGCATGGCCATGGACCGCGTCTCGCCTGTAGACACCATCCGCAACCCGCCCTGGGCCGAATACGCCATCCTTACCATCGAAGGCAAGCGCCTGAGTGTAGACCTGCGGCGCACGCCTTTCGATCCACAGCACCTCCGCACCATCTCCCTCCAACGCGGCATGCCCCACGCCGACTGGGCCAATAACGAGTGGGGACTCGAATAGCATGTACCTTCCTATAAACAAACCTTGTAGAAGCCAGGCTGGCCTGGCTTCTACGCTTGCGCTAAATGGTGAAGCAGATCCCAGAACTCCTGGTCGCCCCGCAGGACCTTGCTGGTCAGTCCCAGGTCAATACGCTTGCAACTTCCCTCATAGACACTAACACTGAGCACGGGCAGATCCCACTGCGTAAAACTCAGGCTCGTATACCTGGCTTTACCAGCAATCTTGTCTTCGTTTGAAGGGCAGTTCGGCTCTGGCTGCGTTGTAGGGAGCGTCAGCACCTTGTCGTAGAGCTTCAACAGCCGTGTTACATCCTTAACCTGCTTCTGTTGATCTCCAGTGTTGCTATTAATCTGAAGCATTAGCTGATCGGGACGTGCCTGGGAGAAGGTGGCCTGGCGTAACATCTCCGCAAAAAGCTGATCGAATTGAGTATCGCGTTTGTAGGTACCGGTGCGCGATAGATGATTACCATCCAGTGAAATAGTGCCACAGCTTTTATTGATTAGCGAAGAAATCACCTGCTCCGCAGTATGAAAGACCAGGCGATACTCGGGATAGGTCTCCTCCTGACAACCTGGACCTATAGGCTGAGGAAACGGAGCCAAAAGTTGTAGTTTGAGGATGCTATTGTAGAGGCGTTGTGCAATAACAGTATCCGCAATTTGCGTGCTCTCAACCTGCATTTCAGGCTGAAGAGTATGCAGAATAGCAACACTCTGAGGCTTTGCGGCAGGCGTCGCTACGTCAATAGCCTTATCCAGTAATGTCCAGAATTCATTTGAAGCTCGGCGATCCCCGGCCTCACCCTTGATAGAAACGGGACGACATCCATCTCTCTGGGCCAGCACCGAAACAGCTTTCCTCTCGCCTTCCAGGAAGGTCAGCATGTAGTGAGGGCCGCGTTCAGCAGTACAGGCGATGTTATCTGGCATCTGTTCTAAGGCATAGATAGTACTGTAGAGTTGTCGCACCATCTGTGCATTTGTCAGTGTCACAACCGGCTTTGTCTGTGTAGATGGTCCTACCAGGTCTAGTGTAATTTGCACACGCGTAGGATTAGCTGTCGGGGTACCAGGCTTCCATGCAGGTGGCGTTCCCTGCTCTACTACACTGCCACATCCACTGAGCCAGAGAGATACCCCCACCCAAATAAGTCCATAGAAAGGAACAAACCATTTTTTTGCATCCATATCAATGCTCCTTCACCTCAACCGAAGTCAAAGCCATTAGTTTTCTCGTCTTTAGAGACGTCGCATAGATACAGTTTGTTCCCAACTTCATTACATCTAAGCATGCCTCAATTAAACGGCATGGCAATCAGCAAAGCGCGCCGTAATGGATTATAATATCTCAATAGCCTTTTGATCTAACCATTTATAGCATGCAATCAAGCAGAGTTATCACAATGAAAGAAGTAGAGATAGAGAGTATTGTGACTACTCCCCCGGATAAATCGCAGGGGCTTCTAGGGACAAGCCCAAGCCTTGTAGTCCCAAGGCAAGAATATTCTTGGATGCGTTGAGATCTCGATCAAGTTGAACATGACAGCAGGGACAATCGAATACCCGAACCGAGAGTGGCATCTTTTGCCGATGCCCACACTGGCTACAAGTCTGCGAGGTATAGGCAGGATTGACAGCCACATAGGTTCTGCCAGCTTCTTCCGCTTTGCAGGACAGTTGGCTGAAAAACGCCGACCACGATGCATCCGCAATGCTTTTTGCCAAGCAATGATTGTGTATCATTCGATTGACGCGCAAGTCTTCAACGCAGATGATTCCAGAGTGCGCAACAATGTGATGGCTGTTCTGGTGAGTGAAGTTGTCTCGACGGAACTTGATACGTTCGTGGACACGAGCGACTACCTTACGATGCTTGCGACGTTCAGGAGATCCTTTCACCAGTTTGGAATGCTTGCGTTGCACTTTGGCAAGAGCCTTCTCTTCCTTACGAAAGAATTTAGGGTTCTCAATCTCTTCTCCTGTCGAGAGGGTGGCGAAGGTCTTGAGTCCAACATCAATGCCAACCTGCTCAGCACACTCAGGCAGTCGCTCAGGCTCGCACTCAACCGAGAACGACACGTACCATTTGCCAGTTGAGGCACGATGGATGGTACACGTTTTTATCGTTCCCTTCGCCAGGCGATGATACACCATCTTGACACTTCCAATTTTGGAGAGGCAAACCCGATCATCGCGGGTAATGCTAAACCCACTTTGAGGGAAGGTGAAGGAATCGTAGCGATGAGCTCCACGAAAACGGGGGTATCCAGGTTCCTCACCTGCCTTGATCCGTCGAAAGAAGGCTTTGAATGCAAGATCAATACGGACCGCGACATTTTGAAGCACCTGAGAATGAACCTGTTTGAGAGATGGTCGTTCTTGTTTAAGAGCAGGAAAGGTGTCTTGTTGTTGATAGAGAGAAAGGCTTTTGCCTTCTTGCTCATAGGAGGTTTTGCGTTGTTCCAGCAAATGATTATAGAGCCAACGGCACTCTTCAAGCGTCTCGTTGAGCTTCTTGATCTGCTTCTTTGTTGGATAGATTCTATACTGAAACATTTTACGCATGCGTACATTATCGCACAAAATAGAACGAATGTCAATGTGGCGGGTTTCTCCGCCCTATCTCCCCAAAGAAAGGAAGAGCGATTCATCCCCTGGATACATCATAGGGGCTTTCTCGCTCAGTTTCTGTAAAGTCTATGAGCATAAGCGAAACCATAAGAAGACGGCGCAGTATTGGCAAAATGACAGAGCAGGTGCCAACCCGCGCACAAATTGAGGAGATTCTAGAGGCCGCGACCCATGCACCCAATCATCACCGCACCGAGCCCTGGAAGTTTATCGTGCTGGCAGGCGAGGCACGTGCAGAGCTGGGACTGGTCATGCAGGAGGCCCTGCTTTCAAGCCTGGGCGATCTTCCCCTGACCCAGGTGCAGGCACGCCTGGAGAAAGAGCGCCTGAAGCCGTTGCGCGCCCCGGTGATTATCGCCGTCGTCTCAGCGTTTCCCCGCAACGACGAGGCCCTGGATATTGAGAATGTCGAGGCCACGGCGGCAGCGGTCCAGAATATGCTGCTGGTCGCCGAAGAGCTGGGACTGGCGATCATGTGGCGCACAGGCGACGCCGCCTATAATGACCAGGTCAAACGCTGGCTAGGGGTCGAGACTGAAGACCATATTGTGGCCTTCCTCTATGTGGGCTATCCAGCCATCCCCCGCCTGGAGCGCCGCGCAACTCCGCTTTCCCAGAAAACCACCTGGTACGGCTGGGAAGAGTAAGTACATAAAAAGAGACTGTGCGTGATAGCTGGCCATCACGCACAGTCTCTTTTTATGTACCTAGTATTTGATTAGCGCGAAGACATCGTGGTCTTTCAGGTGCTCGCGTCCCTTGAGGAAGCTCAACTCCACCAGGAAAGCGACGCCCGCGATATGTCCACCTAATTTCTCAACCAACTCGATAGCGGCCTCTACCGTCCCGCCCGTCGCCAACAGATCGTCTACAATCAAGACACGCTGCCCAGGCTTGATAGCGTCCTTATGCACCTCGACAATATTTGTGCCATACTCCAGGGCATACTCAATGTTAATGGTCTCCGCCGGAAGTTTACCAAACTTCCGCACCGGCACGAAACCACAATTGAGCAGATACGCCAGGGGAGCACCAAAGATAAACCCGCGTGACTCTACACCGACAACGGCCTGAATATCGGCCCCGGCATAGTGCGCGGCTAGGCGTTCAATCGCCGCGCGGAAGTACGGTCCATCCTGCAACATAGGGGTAATATCTTTGAATAGCACCCCCTTCTGGGGAAAGTCTTGAATGTCGCGAATGCGATCTTCCAGGCGTATTGGCTCAGATGTTGACGACATGAGCGATCTCCTCTGTCTCCATGAATTCTGCCTCCTTATGCGAAAACCAACGCCGCTCTCGCGGCTAGCGCTCCCGCGCTCAGGTTTTCGAGAGGCACTACTAGCGTTCAAAATGAACAATAACATA
This sequence comes from Ktedonobacter robiniae, assembly GCF_016587375.1. Lineage (GTDB taxonomy): Bacteria > Chloroflexota > Ktedonobacteria > Ktedonobacterales > Ktedonobacteraceae > Ktedonobacter > Ktedonobacter robiniae. The sequence continues at coordinate 3,302,506 of NZ_BNJG01000001.1, read as the reverse complement.
GGGGCCGCCAAGATCATTATAATACAACTTGACATGCCCCTCTTCAGCACACACCAAAAATCCAGGTTCCTCGTCTAGCGTGTTCCTGTTTTCTTTTCCATATGCAGTATAGCGTCAGGATACCCATACGTGCAAGCAGGATAAAGGGTAAAGGGGTGTGTGCTGGTGGGCTGGCGGAGCCAGCCCACCAGCACACACCCCTTACTAGATGTCTATAGTGGTGCGCGAAACGCTATGAGCGCGCCGCGACCTGCTGCTGCTCTCCAGATGGTGGCAGTTGAGCCGTGCAATACGCACAGCGCGTGGCCTTGAGCGGAATGGTGCTCAGGCAGTAGGGGCACTCGCGCGTGGTGGGGGCCTCAGGCTCCTTCTTCGATGCAAAGCGATCCTGCAAAGCAGTCACCGGGCGCACCACAAAGAAGTAGAGAGCCAGAGCCGTCAACAAGAAGGTAATTGCGGCATTAAGAAAATCGCCATAGGCAAAATGTTGTCCATAAAAGCCCGCAGCATTAGCAGCTGGCCAGACACCCTGACTTAAATTCTGTGTAAATCCAAACTGAGTCAAAAGAATACCAATCAACGGCGTCAAGAAATCTTTGACCAGGCCATTGACGACCGCTGTAAATGCGGCACCGATTACGATACCGACGGCCAGGTCAACAACATTGCCGCGTAAGATAAATTTGCGGAAGCCACCCAGCTCCCCCATGCCCACCTTCCAGCCGCGCTCACCATAATCTCTAAATGTATCGAAACGACTCATAAGATAGCCACGCTCCTTTGTTGCTTACAAATGATGTTGAAAATGATCTGAGGGAAAAGAGAAAACGTTCTCCACCAGAACGTTCCTTTATGCTTGTAGCACGATCAGGACCCGCTGCGAGTTTTAGCTATCGTGCGATATCCAATTCTCTCCACAGCGTAGCACAAAAGCGCATTCATGACCAGACATGCATGAGTTTTATCCATTCAGAACATGTTTCACAAAAACAAGCAGAAGTACGCTCTCTCGCAGCTTTGCTGCGAGAGAGCGTACTTCTGCTTGTTTTTCCTAAGCTATGCGCTGAGGTTGACGACGGTGACACCGTCGCCGCCCTCCTGGGGAGGCGCGGAGTTGAAGGACTTCACCAGGGGGTGATGAGAGAGCTGCTGGCGAACCGCCGAGCGTAGCGCCCCCGTTCCCTTGCCATGCAGGATACGTACAAGCGCAAGGCCCGCCATCGTAGCATCGTTCAGGTAAGTCTCCAGCTCCTCCAGAGCATCCTCGACGCGCCAGCCGCGCATGTCAAGCTGCATGGAGACCGCCGGGCGGTCCTCATAGCGCGGCATGACAATGCTGGGCGCGCTAGGGACGACGCTCTTTTCACGCTCCTTCGAGGCCTGGCGCTTGCTGACACGCTCGATGTTATCCACGTCAACGCGGAAACGCATCGATCCCATCTGCACCTCGGCCGAGCTATGATCGGGAGAGAGACCAACCAGATCCGCAAGCTGACCAAAGCTCAGCACGCGCACCGTGTCACCCACCTGCAAGGGACCATCCAGGCGCTGAACCGCTGGATCTTCCTTGCGCGGCTGTGCTGGCTCAGGCACCAGCGCAACCTTGTCTTCCAGGCGACGAGCGGTGTCCCGCGCCTGGTTCAGGCGCTCGCGGGAGACGCTGGCTCGATCAGCGGTAGCGCGAAGTTTCGCCAGCTTGTTCTGCACCTCGTCGAGTTCGCGCCGCGCCTGCGTCCGTGCCTGGTTGATGATCTTAACACGCTCCTCCTCCAGGCGATGGCGCTCCTCCTGCAATTGCTTGCGCTGGTATTCGGCCTCGGCCCGCTCCATGCTCAAGTGATAGCGCTCGTCAGAGGCCGCCTGACGCTCGCTTTGCAGACCCTCAAGCAGGTTCTCCATACGCACACCAGAGCTGCCCAGAAACTGGCGGCTGCTCTCAATGATCGGCTCATCCAGACCCAACCGCGTCGCAATCGCCAGGGCGTTACTACGGCCTGGCAGACCGATGCTCAGCTTATAGGTTGGCGAGAGCGTCTCTACATTAAACTCAACTGAGGCATTGACGACGCCTGGCTGCTCGTAGGCAAAGGCCTTTAGCTCGGTATAGTGCGTGGTCGCCACCGTCGAGACCTTACGCTCAAGCAGGTAGGAGAGAATCGCCCGTGCCAGGGCCGAGCCTTCGCTGGGATCGGTACCCGCGCCCAGCTCATCAAAGAGCACCAGCACATGGTGATTCTGGCGCTTCACCAGCGTCTCCGCCAGCCGACCATGAATGTCGGGCACGTCTTGCTGCTGAACCGCCTCCACGCGCCGCAGGATATCAATGATACGACTCATGTGCGAGGAGAAGGTACTCAGGCTCTGCTCAATACTCTGCTCATCGCCGATGTCGGCCAGCACATCCTCGAAAACGGCGATCTCCGAATGCACGTCAGCTGGGATATGCATACCAGACTGCGCCATCAGAGTTAGCAGGCCCACGGTCTTCAAAGCGACGGTTTTACCGCCCGTGTTCGGACCGGTAATGACCACCATGTGGAACTCGCGCCCCAGGTAGAAGTTCGTCGGCACCACCTTCCCGGTCAGGAGAGGATGGCGCGCATTGTGCAGATCGATACGCCCTTCGGCATTCAGGATAGGCTCGCTGGCGCTCGTCATACGCGCATAGCGTGACTTTGCCAGGTAGGTATCAAACTCGGCCAGCAGTTCGACCGCGACCGTGAGCGACTCGGCCTCGTGGCCGATCTCGGCGGAGAGCACACGTAGAATGCGTTCGATCTCGCGCCGCTCCTCGACCTGTAGCTCTCGGATACGGTTATTGAGTTCGACCACGACCATAGGCTCAACAAAGACTGTTGCGCCGCTGGAAGATTGGTCATGGACAATACCGCGTACCTGGCCGCGACTCTCGGCGCGCACCGGAATTACATAGCGATCATTGCGCATGGTAATGATCGGCTCTTGCAGGTGCTTGCCATACTCACCCACCAGGGATCTCAAGCGATCTTGCAGGCGTTGACTGGCGCCGCGAATATCAAAGCGAAGTTTTCGCAGGGTTGGGCTGGCAGTATCCAGCACCTCGCCCTCCTCGCTCACGGTCTCCTCAATGCGACGAACGATCTGTGGACGCTGGGGAATATCCGAACCCAGCGTATGCAGCAGAGGATAGTGCTCCGGCTCCAGCTTATCCAGCAGGCGCGCCACATACAGTGAACTACGCACCGTCTCTAGAACCTCAACAAGGTCGGAAGGCGCCAGGATGCCCTCACGAGAGCTACGCACCAGAAGAGGGCGAATATCGTGTGCGCCCCGCACACCTACATCGGGATACAGGTCGATCAAGCGTACTGCTTCAGTTGTATATGCCAGGCGACGCCGCGCCTCATCCAGATCCGGCGTGGGCATCAGGGCTAAGACCAACTCTTTACTGGCGGAAAACGCCGCCTCTTGCGCTACTTTCGCCAGAATTTTGGGGTATTCGAGCGTCGTTAAACTTTTTTCGTGCATATGCGTATTGAAAATGTCCTTAAACATGGCTATGCGCCCGGAGGTGGGCACAACGGCATCATCCTTCTTATGCGAAAACCAACCCCCATTCGGGGGCGCAGCACCACTACCGTGGCTAACGCTCCCCCATTCGGGGACCACCTAAAGGTAGCACGGCAAGCGCGCTCAGGTTTTCGAAGAGGCACTTCGAGGAAAATTCAGAATAATTACTTCGGCGACCCTCACTTATGGCACAACAGAGGGTACAATATGGTCTTAAGCCAGAACTATCATGGGTGTGTTCTCTTCAGGGGTTTGCTGTCCAGTCCGCACTACTAACAAAAAATAGAAGATGCTGCTCGCCGCCGTCCGCTCTTGACTAAGATACCATATATTGTCGCTCACGACAATAAGCCAACTACCTTTTTCAAGAGTATAGAGTGTGGTGGCGTCTTCGGCGCCGAGGCGCCGAAGACGCCACCACACTCACATACATAAAAACCCTATCCCTGTGACAAACGTATATGCAGAAAGGGCCTTTGTATGACCTGCATCAAAGGATGGGAGTTGAAAAGCGATGATCCTGCAAAAAGGCGAGCGTGTCTTCTGGGGAGCGCCAGAGGTTATCTACCTGGAAGGCACTATTACCCAACTGCAAGAGGAGAGTCAGAGCGTCGTCGTCCATGTAGAGCGAGCTACACCTCATTCAGCGCACTTGATTGGCAACGAGATCGCCTTTGCCGCTCAGGGCTTGCAACCCCTGCAAGGCGCAAGCCCTCCCGGCACCACCAGCGAGCGCGCAACCCAGGCCCTTCCCCCTCCTCAGTTTAGCGACGAGGAAAAGGTACGCCGTGGCGCAGCCGTCGCAGTCCACCAGCAATATGGCTACCATCTCTCGCCAGAGCAAGAACAGGCCCTCATCAACCAGGTCGCGCAAGCCATTAACGCAGACCCGGCCCTGTGTCAACGCATCATCCAATCCATGGACGAGATTTTGCATCGTGAGCGTTAACCTTTATAAACGGGGGAAAGACATGAATTGCAGACAGTGCAACGCACCAATCGACAGGCAGGCGAGCTTCTGTCCTCAATGTGGAGCCACCGTGCAAGCTAGCACGCCGTCTGCCTGGCAGCAATCATCGCTGGGCAATCCCCATGAGGAAAAGACGTTCCTCGCGGGTCCATCACAACAACCCTCCTGGCAACAGCCAGTACCAGGCCCACAAGCAGGAACTTCTTACCAGAGACCAGGGCAAATGTCTCCCTCAATGCCTCCTGCTCCGTTTCCACAGTATCAGAGAAATTCAGCAGGAGAGAGAAACATGCAACCAAACGCAGATCCAAGAGGAGCAGCAGTCCAGGAGAGGCCTCAACCACGTAAGCGTAGCCGCGCAGGCCTGACCCTGGGCTGTCTCTCTATTCTTGTCATACTGGTCCTGGCCCTGGGAGCCATCTGGACCTTCGGCATACGTCCTTATGCTCACGATATGGCGACACAAGAGTTAGATGCCGCTATGACGAGGGCCGTGAACCAGGTACCGGATGCCTCGAATATTACAAACATTCCCGGCCTTCCCCCACTTCCCCCGGGATCGATGTGCCTATTCCACCCCTGAAAGTCACGCAAGATGCATTCAACAACCTGGTCGTGCTCAACCTACCACCAAATAGCCCGGTCCAAAATCCCAGCACCCAAATCACACCCGATCATGTGCGGCTAAGCTTCACAGTCTATGGCTTCGCCAGCGCGATCTCAGTCCTACCCCAAATACAAGATGGAAAGCTTGTTGCCACCAACACTACCCTGGAAGGACCCATCGGCCTGGTCCTCTCCTCCGACGACATCACGACACTGCTCAACAAGCACTTCGCCGACGCTCAAGCCCGACTCAAACGCCCCATCAAGAGCATCACCCTTAACAACGGAGACATGAGCATCCAACTCGGTTAACATCATGTGTAGGGGCCATGCTTGCATGGCCTCACAACTCCGCTTATAAGGAGATCTCCCATTTTACACGTGATAGTGAATAACCACACGTGTCAGAGCATCGGTCAGGGAGCGCGGATCGGTACGAAAGAAATCTTCTCCCATCACTGCCCCTGTAACTGCCGCCGTATGTGGATTCGACTTCTTCTCCCCCATCAAAGATACCAGGCCGGTTGGCGGTCAGCGGCTTTCGCCTTCCTCCACCCGATCCAGCCACTCACGCATGAGGGCGTGGCACAGCACATTCTGTTCGATATCCACAAAATGTCCGGCCCGATCAAGTACAGCAAACGTCGCTCTGGGGTAGTTGTCCAACAGATCCCAGGCGTCCCGGTATCCACAAATTTGGTCCTGCCGTGCAGTCAGAATGAGCGTGGGGCCACCAAAGGGAGTGGGAAGTCGATCCACATCAAAGGAAAAGGGGCCAGCCGGATCTAGCTGAGCGAGAAAGGTATGGTCGGCTAGCTGGACCTCTGCCAGCACATCGCGCATCGCCTCCACCACCGTGTGGCTCTGTACCACAACGAGGTCCGCGATAATCTGTGCCTCGCTCGGCTCTAATTGGGCCATTAACATCGGGTCTTCCACAAGCGTAGTCCTGGGTGGGAGATGAACCTGGGCGGGATCGGCCTTCATTTGAGGTACACAGAGCAGCACGCCATCGATCAACGCCGCCCTATGATAGAGTACACCACGAGCCAGGTAGCCACCATAGGACATGCCAGCGAGCACGAAGTGTTGGTCTGGGATGACCTTGTCGATGAACGCCAGCACAGTTTCGAGCATCTGATCGTGCGTGGCTAGACAGTCCACGCTCGGGGTGAGCCCTGTGCCGGGTAAGTCAGGATAGATGCGTAGCCAGCCATCCCGCTGCGTGAAAAGAGGTTCCATGAACCGTTCCATAATACGATGATCGCTTGGCCGCCCAGGCAACATGACGATGGGCCGACCAGCACCTCTGGTTTCATAGAAGATCGCCAGATCTCCCAGGTCACATTTCACGTGCTCATACCTCCGTTTAGTGTCGTTTGTCAGTATTGTGATCGGGTTTGACTTAATCCTTATCATTGTATAAACAAACAAAACGAGAAGTAGCGGCAGCTTCTGCCGCATTTCCTATCAATGATACCACAATGTACAGAATGGTGATGGAAGAAACCAAGTGTTGAGCAGTTTTCCCAGGCTCTGAATGGTCGCCAAATCGGTACCAATAACAAGACAATTCCGTTGAAATATGTTCAACTTTTTCATGCAAGCAACTCCTAAAGCCCCTTCTTAAGGCCTTCTAGAAGTGTTAGCAGTAGTATTATCGAGCCAGGATATATAATTCCTCTGTTCGCACTTTTCTCGTACCCATCTAACTATAGCCGCGTAATCTGAGCCACTTTTATCTACATTATTACTATACATATCTGAGAGACGCCATGTATGTTGGACATAATCGTAGATGTTTCTTTGTAACGTTTCTTGCAATTGCTTCGACCATTCATATCTTTCGAGCATTTTCTTACTCCAGCCTTCGCTGAGGAAATATTTAGCCGGGTAGGGAAAGAAGCTTTCCCACCCGGCTAAAGGCACTTCAACGAGAAAAACAATTTTTAAGCTTGCCTGTTTTTCAGGCTACTTATTATACCTCTTCTTCCTGGTCCTGCTCGGTGGCTTCTTTGGCATTGCAGCGGCGTTGGGCACGTTGCTGCCAGTACCACCAGCCGCCAAGGAGGGTGGGCAGCAGGAAAGTGGCGGGCAGTTCGGCCTGGGAGATGAGTGAGGGATACCCACCCTGCGAGGGGGCGATCTGGGTGGCAGGAACAGGGGCAGGCTTCACCGGACATATGGTGGGATTACTGACCTGGGGTGGCTGGGGCACCTGATCAAAGATACCGCTCTCGTTCTTGACCAGCCCCCAGTTATCCTGTCCTAAGGGCCAGAAGACAAACGCGGCCTGGCCTACGAGATTCTGCTTGGGAACACAGCCCCAGGCCCGCGAGTCTGAGCTACCAGCACGGTTGTCTCCCAGCACAAAATAATCGCCCTGGGGAATGACCATGTTGACAATGGGCGCATAGGGATTCCCCTGGCGGTGCGGATCGATATATGTCTCAGATAATGCCTTCCCATTTACAAATACAGTCGTGTCTTGAATGGTGATAACGTCGCCTGGGAGGCCAACAACGCGCTTGATGTAGTCCTGGTCGGGTTCAGGGGGAGCGGCAAATACAATCACATCGCCGCGGCGGGGTGGATGGAAGAGATACGACCACTTGTCGACAAAAATAAATTGTTGATTGTGAAAGTTCGGCTCCATGCTCTGGCCATCAATGTTGAAGTTCTGGACTGCCAGGCGAATCACCAGAAACATCAAGACGGTCAACACGATGGTTTCGATGATTTCACGCACTAAGCGGAAACGTTTTTCAAAATCCAGCTCTACATCCACGGGCTTTCCTCGTTAAACTGTTTCAAATAATATCAATAAGTTCCACCATAGTATACAGGAAGGATACCACGAAACGTAGCGTCGTGCTGTTCGTGGCCCCCGACAGTACTATTTCCTGGTTGCGCAGCTACTTCTGATCCGAAAACCCTGAGCGCGCTTGTCCCCGAACGGGGGAAGCGTTAGACACGCAAATGGCGCTGCGCCCCCGAATGGGGGTTGAGTTTCGGAATAAGATCTTAGCGCCTGGCATTGATTGTATCCGATGGTTGGTGTACCTTCACGTAGACAGATGAGACATCAGGCAAAAGGCCAATGTTATCCGCCTTAAACGGCCAGTAAATAAGCGCCGCACGCCCAATGATGTTAGCACGCGGGACCAACCCCCACGAGCGCGAATCATAACTGTCAACGCGATTATCCCCCATCACAAAGTAGTAACCAGGAGGGACAAGGAGATTATGTATGGGTCTATCAGTGGGTGAGGCCCCTGCTTTGGCGGGATCAACGTATGTCTCATTGAGCCGCACACCATCAACGGTTGGCACCCCGTTTTCGACCGAGATCACATCTCCTGGCACAGCGATAATACGCTTAATGTAGTCGGCAGTCGGTTGCGGGGGCGCCTCAAAAACAATGACATCCCCACGCGCAGGCTGGCGTACATAATAGCTCGCCTTGTCGACAATCAGGCTCTCCTGATTATGGAGCCGCGATTCCATACTCTTGCCCACCACATCAAATTTCTGCACCGCGAAGTTGATCGCGAGAAAGAGCAACACTGTCAGCGCCAACGTCTCTACCAGCTCGCGCACAAAACGGTAGCGCTTCCCAGTATTCAGCTTTACACCCATACGTACCTCCACCAAAGTCACTTCCTTCTTCTCAGGCCACATCTTTGCAGCCAACCAAGACAACTCTGCTACAAGCTGTTTTTATTGTAATCTATTTCCATCAAAGGAACATAGCCATATTTAGACAGAATTACGGACTACACGTCATAAACCAAGAAATAATTCCCCGCTCCAGAGTGTTTTCTCTTAGTAGTGACCCTTTTGGCCTGTAGCAATTCTCACATGTACAGAATGGGTTTGATGGATTGGGAGGAATAACGCAAATGCTCTTACTCTCCCCTTTGAGAGCATGAAAAGAATCCGCTCTAGCCGGTCCCATAACCCTTGACGCAAAGCCGCCAGTATAGTAGTGTTAGATGGAACGTTTGTTTGTATTTTCTACGGTACTTTGGCGAGAGTATACCAGAACAAAAGAAGGTGTTCCTGAACATTTCAGGGCAGCACTTTCGTTGGCACACCCACATAGAAAATAAGCACTGTAGTTATTCTACGTTTTGCAGGGACGGACGGTTGGATTGTTATGCCCCAGGATAAAATAGTAGTTCGTGGTGCACGTGAGCACAATTTAAAGAATATTAACGTGACCATTCCGCGCGATAAGCTCGTGGTCATCACAGGTCTTTCGGGTTCGGGGAAGAGTAGTTTGGCGTTTGATACCATCTTCGCGGAAGGGCAGCGTCGCTATGTAGAGTCGCTCTCGGCCTATGCACGCCAGTTCCTGGACAAGATGGAGAAGCCCGATGTTGAACACATCGACGGCCTTTCGCCTGCTATCTCCATCGATCAGAAAGGCACAACCCACAACCCACGCTCAACAGTTGGCACCGTTACCGAAATTTATGACTACCTGCGCCTGCTCTACGCACGCATCGGGCACCAGCATTGTCCCCAGTGCGGTCGCGAGGTCAGTCAACAGACCCTCCAGCAGATTGTGGATGCTGTCCTCAGCCTGGCTGATGGCTCACGCATCATGCTGCTGGCCCCTCTTGTTCAGGGCCGTAAAGGCGAATATAAGAACGTCTTTGAAGAGATGCGCCGTTCAGGCTATGTCCGCGTGCGCGTCGATGGTGAGATTCGCGACCTGAGCGACGAAATCGACCTGGATAAACAGAAGAAACACACCATCGAGGTCGTGGTTGACCGCCTGATTATTCGCAAACAGAAACGCGAGGAGAACGAGGAGAATGGGCTGAAGAAGGTGGCCGAGCGGCCCGCGCTCTACGAGGTCAATGCCAGCAAAGAGGCCCATCGCGACGAGGACAATATCGCGGAACCAGATATTCCCGCGATCCTGCATGAAGAGGTCGATCCAGCCTTCCGCCAGCGCCTGACCGATTCGCTGGAGACGACCCTCAAACTCGGCAATGGGGTCGTGCTGGTCTCTGTAATTGGTGGAGAGGAAACGCTCTACTCGGAGAAGGCAGCCTGCGTCTACTGCGGCATTAGCCTGCCGGAGATCGCTCCCCGCACCTTCAGCTTCAACAGTCCCCACGGGGCCTGCCCCACCTGTACCGGCCTGGGAACGCAGATGGAGATCGATCCTGAACTGATCGTGACCCATCCCGAGGTCAGCATTCTTGAGGGCGCCATCGCCCCCTGGAGCAAGGTCGTCAATGGTAGCCAGTGGCATAGCGCCATTCTGGAATCCCTGTCCAAGGCCTATGACTTTGATCTGAATACGCCCTGGCAGGACCTGAATGAAGATATTCAGCAGAAAATCCTGCACGGTATTCCCGAGCAGCTTGCCATTCGCTATACACCTCAGCATGGGCAGACCAAGACCTATAATGTCCATTTCGAAGGTGTCATCCCCAATCTCGACCGGCGCTATAAGCAGACCGATAGCGAGGGTATTCGCGAAGAGATTGAAGGCTATATGACGGCACGCATCTGCCCGGATTGCCGGGGCGCGCGCCTCAAGCCAGAGGCTCTTGCCGTTACTGTGGGGGGACATAATATCGTCCAGGTGACGAGCCTCTCAATCACGCACACTCAGCGCTTCTTCCAGGAATTGGAGGATGATGTACTCGCCAGCCGGAGCGGCGTCAAACCTGGAGAGCCCATTCACCTGGCACCAGTGAAGAATGGCAAGACGAAGAAAAATGGCAAGCAGGGCAATAGCCTGCTTGGCGATCCCCTGGCGAAAATTGATACGCGGGGACAGCTCGTTGCGACGATCCTGACTGAGCGCGAGCGCTTTATCGCGCGTCAGGTGCTCAAAGAGATTCATGCCCGCCTACAATTCCTGGTCGATGTTGGCCTAGACTACCTGACGCTGAGCAGGGCCGCAGCCAGCCTCTCTGGCGGTGAGGCCCAGCGCATTCGCCTGGCAACCCAGATTGGTTCTGGCCTGATGGGGGTACTCTACATCCTGGACGAACCCAGCATCGGCCTGCACCAGCGTGATAACGAGCGCCTGATCAAGACCCTGACGCGCCTGCGCAATCTGGGCAACACATTGCTGGTGGTTGAACATGACGAGGACACGATGCGCGCCTCCGATCATATCATCGACATTGGACCAGGCGCGGGCGAGCATGGTGGCTATGTCGTGGCCGAGGGAACCTATGACGAGATCGTGGCCAATCCCAACTCGCTCACCGGCGACTACCTCTCACGCCGCCGTCGCGTCGAGATTCCCACCGAGCGCCGTCCCGGCAACGGTAATAAGCTTACCATCAGGGGCGCAAATGAGAACAATCTGAAGAATGTCGACGTCGATATCCCCCTTGGGAAGTTCGTCGTCATCACTGGCGTCTCAGGCTCTGGCAAGAGTACGCTCATCACCGATATTCTCTATCGCAAACTGGCTCATACCTTCCACCGCGCTCATGAGCGCCCTGGACAGCACGAGACCATTGAGGGGCTTGAACACCTGGACAAGGTCATTGATATTGACCAGTCGCCGATTGGGCGCACACCACGCTCCAATCCGGCCACCTATACGAACGCCTTTACCGGCATTCGCGAACTCTTTGCCCAGGTACCCGAGTCACGCATGCGTGGCTATATGCCTGGCCGCTTCTCCTTTAACGTCAAAGGTGGGCGCTGTGAAGCCTGTAAGGGTGAGGGCATTGTACGCATCGAGATGAACTTCCTGCCCGATGTCTATGTTCCCTGCGAGGTCTGTAACGGCAAGCGCTATAACCGTGAGGCTCTGGAGATCCACTACAAGGGCAAAACTATCGCCGATGTACTGGATATGACCATTGAGGAGGCCGCTAGCTTCTTCGTGAACGTCCCCTCTATCCATACCAAGATGCAGACGCTCAAGGATGTGGGTCTGGGCTATATGCGCCTGGGGCAGCCCGCGACCACGCTTTCAGGTGGTGAGGCTCAGCGCATTAAGCTGGCGACCGAGCTATCACGCCGCGCCACGGGACGCACACTCTACATCCTGGACGAACCCACCACCGGTCTGCACTTCGCCGACGTAGATCGCCTGCTCAGCGTCCTACAACGCCTGGTAGATACTGGGAACACGATTGTCGTCATTGAACATAACCTGGACGTCATCAAGTGCGCCGACTGGATCATTGACCTGGGACCCGAAGGGGGCGACGGGGGTGGTCGCATCATCGCCGAGGGTACGCCCGAGGTGGTGGCACAGGCGCCACAGTCCTATACCGGGCACTTCCTTAAGCGCATGCTGGAGGAAGAAATCGAGATGATTCGCCAGCTCAATGAGACCTCCAACGAAGTCATGGCGTAGAAGAAAGCAGAAGAGAAGGCCCCGGTGCTTGTACAAGCACCGGGGCCTTCTCTTTGTCGGACAACCACACGGCCTTAACCTAGCTCTCCGTCTGCAAGCGTGCGTGATGGTGCTCGCCCCCAGTTGGATTTGACTCCTGCTCGTCAGAGAGAGGCGGGCGTGGCGAGTTGAGCAGGGTCTCGCGCTGCTTCTGGAGATTGTCCAGCCAGAAGGTCAGAAAGAGCATCGTCGCGCCAACGAGCAGCAGTCCGACAATCTTAACCCCCTTTGGCAGGCTCAGGGCCAGGAGGCCAAAGGCCGTTGTCAGGCCATAAAAGATATAACAGATCTGTTTGGCGTTCAAGCCTGTAGCCATCAAGCGATAGTGGAGGTGAGAGGTCGTATCAGGCTGGGCGAACGACTGGCCACGACGCAGGCGGCTCACGATGATCACGGCAACATCCAGTATGGGCACACCCAGGACCATGAGCGCCAGAGCCAGCTTGGCTCCGCCCATGATGGAGAGGGCCGCCAGCATAAACCCGAGAAATTGCGCCCCGCTATCACCCATAAAGATCTTGGCCGGGCTCCAGTTGTGCGGCAGAAAGCCTAGCACCGCACCTGTGAAGATTCCCGCCAGCAGGCCAATAGTGTACTGACCAAGGTAAATACTAATGATGGTAATGAAGAAGCCAGTAATTCCGACCACACCCGTGGCCAGCCCATCCAGGCCATCTACAAAGTTGATGGTATTGGTCATGCCCGTAAACCAGAACCAGGTAACGATGACAGCTGGGATCGCCAGCCAGGTAATATCGGGCTTGTGAATCAAGATAGAGATGATTGGCTGCTGATACCAGGGGAGACCGGGATGCTCGACCGCGACTCCAAAGGGATTGCTAAAGCCAAAGAGAATGATGCCATAAAAATGCCAGTTCCACGGACCAAGGATAATCACGACCGCGAGCGACTGGACAATAAATTTATGGAGGGCACGCATCCCACGCACATCGTCATATGCATGGACAGCTACCAGTAAGAGGGAGGCCGCCATCAATAAGATAAAACGAATCATCTCATCCGGCTTCACCTCGTGGTTGGACGCGTAAAAGATGAGTGAGGCGACCACGAAGGCCAGGAAGATAGCTACCCCGCCCAGGCGTGGCACTGGCTTCTTATGGATACGGTCGCGCTCTTTCGTAGGCCGATCCAGCAAATCGAACCGGGTGCAAAACTTGATGACCCCAAAGGTAAAGAGGTACGAAAGCAGAAACGCGACCGCGCCGCCTCCTAGAATTAAGAGCAGGTCTGGTAAACTAAACGATGACACTTGAGCCTCAACGATTCTCAACAGAGCCATGTGGACTCTCCCCGCTAAACGCGTCACAGCAAAGGTACATTGCTACTACGCACTCTTTTCTATAAAAACACGCAAATACATCACTTTTGACGGTCTCATATATGAAGCGGGGTATAACCCAGGATCATGCCTCAGTAACGGCGATCAGTTATGGGACCTGGTTGCCGCCGGGTAGTCGCACCACCAGGTGGCGGTCCAATCCAGCGTAGTCACTGATACACGCCACATCGGCCTCGGGCCAGAAACTCTTTACTAGGCGTGTCAGTGGCTCTTGATGCAGGTAACCCATTTCCAACACACACCATCCCCCAGGCCTCAGCATACCATATTGACGGGCTTCGCGACACAGGCGCGTCAATAAGCCTAGCCCATCTGGACCACTAAAAAGGGCCAGGTGTGGCTCATAATTCCATACGTCGGGAGCCATCTGTGGTAATTCGTTTGTGCCGACATACGGTAGGTTGGCGAGCAGCATATCTACGGGCTGGAGCAAGGCCTGCAAGAGATCGCTCTGCAACAGGATCACACGCTCCTCAACGCCATAGCGCTGGCAATTAGCACGCGCAACCTCTAAGGCCTCCGTCGAGACATCGCAGGCATAGATTACAGGCAGGCGTGGCTCCTCTAGCGCCAGGGTAATCGGGATAACCCCGCTCCCGGTGCCAACATCGGCCACAACTGGCGTCTCTCCCGCATCCAGGCGACGCCGCGCCTCCTTGAGCGCAGCTTCCACCAGTAGTTCCGTCTCGGGGCGGGGAATAAGCACGCGCGCATCCACCTGGAAGTCGCGTCCATAAAATTCCTTCTCGCCAACAAGATACGCGACAGGCTCGTTGCGGGCGCGCCGTTCAATGAGTTCGCGAAAGCGCTTCTCCTGCTCTGCGCTCAACTCTCGCTCGGGATAGGCGTACAATGTCGCCCGTGGCACCTGTAGTATATGTCCCAACAAGACCTGGGCGTCCAGGCGCGGATTCTGTTCCCCTCCGCGCCCATCGCGCATCTGCAAACGCTGTATTCCCTCTTGTAGCACCCGTTGAATGCTTGTCATACCAAACTCTCTCGTACTTCTTCTTGCTACTCATCCTCAAATGGTTGACGGCCCGCGAAGCCAGCCTCCAGAGTATGCCAGTAGTCGATATGCTCTTCGCCCAGGTGCCAGCAGAGGTAGACCTCTTCGCCGTTACGCAAGCTCAAAAAATCAATCAGACCAATTTCCGGGTCCTTCAGCTCACAGCCCAGTTTCTGCAACTCTTCCATTGCCTGTTGCAACGCCTGGACATGCTCCAGCAAGCTTTCCTGAACATGCAGTATCTTGCCTTGCAGGTGGTGCCCATTGCCCATAGACTTCACCTGCATCTCCTCAAGATCCTTCTCTAGCCCTTGCGCCTGGCGATAGTGAACCTGGATTTTGCCTAGCTCCACACTGATCGCAGGCAGCAAAGCCTCCGCTTCGGCACGCGTAAAGTAGTGCGGCATATGCTCCCTCCTCTTCTCTGTTGCTGGCTTCAACAAGCATACCACTTGTTGTCATATCACAGAGCGAAAACCGACCTGCTTAGTATTTTATCATTCTCCCTGTTTCTAGTGTCAGTGCCCCACAAAAGTCAACTGCTCTATTGCGCCAGAACCCTTCACATTGACCAGCCAGAAGGATTTCGCTATACTCATCCCTATAAACAAATGTAAGAAGGACATCTCGTTTTCTAGCAGTCAGTTGGAGGATACCGCACGGTGCAGCCTCATTATTGAGCCTTCTGAGCTGGTTGGAGTACTGGTCAGCGTCCAACTCAAACAAGCATTCATTGCCTCAATCTCACAAGAGAAGCACAAGGCTGCCAGCATGCTCCGCCTGGCCATAGTCGTGCTCCTCCTTTTATTGTGTGCCTCATAAGTCATCTTCACAAAGCTTTTTACTCTTTTCCCTGGACACACAATGAAGGATTTCGCTTTATATGGATCAGATCGATACCTTGCCAGCCAGGCCACCTCAACCCACGGCTAGCTTATGGCGCAATCGCGCCTTCTTGCTCCTCTGGAGTGGGCAGATTGTTTCCGAGACAGGGAGCCAGGTCTCACTTTTCGCGCTCCCATTGCTTGTACTCGCCTTTACCAACTCACCTGCTCAGGCCGGCTTTCTCAGCGCCGTCCAGTTACTGCCCTACCTACTCTTTAGCTTGCCCGCGGGCGCATTGGTGGATCGCTGGAACCGCAAGCTGGTCATGCTGGCCTGCGATACGCTGCGCTGGCTCCTCCTGGCCTCTGTGCCTGTGGCCTTCTATCTCGGTCACCTGACGCTACCACAGCTCTATGTCGTGGCCTTCCTCGAAGGGACAGCCAACGTGCTCTTTGGCATCGCTCAGCTCTCGGCCCTGCCACGTGTAGTCGCGCCCAAGGATGTCCCCTCAGCCTATATGCTGAGCGAAATTACTCAGAGTACCGCCACACTGGTTGGCCCCAGTCTTGGGGGCCTGCTGATTCAGTTCGCAGGCGCTACACTGCCAGGTACGATGCTGACATATATGGCTGATAGCCTCTCTTACCTTGTCTCAGTGCTCTCGCTGGGCGGTATTCGTGTGCCTTTTCAACAGCAACGCGTTGTGACACAACCACAATCGCTCGTGCAGGATGTACTTGAAGGACTACGCTTTCTCTGGCGCCAGCCCCTGCTCCGCCTGATGGCTCTGCTCACGACGCTAATCAATTTTATGCAGGCCGGAATTACCCTGGCGGTGATTCTCCTGGCACGTGACACCCTTCACCTGGACACGCTTACCCTGGGTATCGTCATCAGCGCCAACGGGATTGGGGGCCTCCTGGGAGGCGCCATCGCGCCCTGGCTACAAAGGCACCTGGGCATGGGACCAATCATGCTCGGCTCCCTGCTTGGCTGGACGCTGGCGAGCGTACTACTGGCACTGAGTTCTGGCCCCTGGATGCTCATCCTTGCGATGGGACTAATCGGCCTGCTCTGGCCTTGCTATGCCGTAGTAGTCGTCTCCTACAGACTCTCGCTTGCCCCCGATGAACTGCTGGGGAGGGTAAATAGTTCGTTTCGCCTGCTCACTTTTGGCATTGAACCCGTGGGGAAAGCGCTCTGGGGGCTCCTGCTCCTCCCTCTGGGCGCCCGTCAGGAGTTAGTCTGGATCGCGCTCGGCCTGGGCCTGATCACGCTACTCGCCAGCTTTACACCTCTGCGCCGGGCCTGAAAAACATAGTGAGCCTCACGCACAAATTACTTTTTATTAAAGGTGGTGCAAGTTGGCAGCCTGCGGCTGCCAACTTGCACCACCTTTAATAAAAGCGAGCGCCGCTGGCGCGAGAAGTCAAACAAGGATGATCCCTATTTAGAAAGTAAGCCTTTCTTGGGTGGCTGCAAGAGATCATCGCGATGATAACGCATATAGAGCACACTTAAGAAGGAGCACACACCCATCAAAAGCGAGAATTGCATCAGGCCATAGAAACCATGCCAGTCGACAAAGAGTCCGCCTAGCGAGGTCCCGATAAGCTGTCCTATGGCCAGAACCACTGAGTAGAGGCCCATGACCGCTCCTCGCTTGCCACGCATCGACTCAGCGATGGCGCTCATCTGCATTAATGCCACAGGAGTAAAGCCACTAAGCAAGAGCACACCCAGGGCGACAATACCTAGCAGGATCAGGACTACCGTAGACTGGTCTGGTACGACATCACCCATTGTCTCACCCAACCCGTTTATCACCGTTAGTGCGCTTATCGCTATCCCCAGGCCCACCAGGCCAATCAGCATCACGGTTGAACGGCGGAAACGCGCGACAAACAGCATCCATATGCCCATCCCACAGAGGAAGAGCAGGGCAAAACCTCCCACCCAGAGCGATGACTCCATCTTGCTAAAGCCGCCATAGAGGAGTTGTCCAGGATGGCGCAGAGCCGCCGCGTGTTTAGGATAAGCCAGCATGATAGTGATGAGTACAGCCCACGCCCCCACCAGGGCATTGACCGAGAACCAGGCGGGCAAGAAGGTCGAAATTCGGCGATAGCGCAGGACCTTAAAGCCCTCCAGGAATGAGCGCCGGGACGTGGTACGCTCCTGAATTTCCACGCTCTCGCGCACACCCAGGAAAATGATGAGTAGCGCAAGCATATATAATGCCGCGACAACCAGGAAACCCCAGGTATCAAGCGTACTACTGACCTTTCCCGCAAAGGGAATGGCCAGGCCAATGGCGCCTACCGTCACCACCTCAAAGGCCGTCACTGCACGCATACGCAGGCGCTCTGAGCCAATCGTGATATCCGTCAGGTAGCCCAGGGTCGCAGGCACATTCATACCAGTTGTCGCACCCTCCAGCAGGCGTCCGAATAGGATGATCACGAGCAGCAGCACGAGGTGTACATTCAAGACATGAACATTTGGATGCGGGTAGAGGCGCGAGGCCAGCAAGAAGCAGAGCGTGGCTATGGTTGCCATTATAGGGGAGAATAAGAGAAATGGACGTCTGCCCGCATGATCGGAGAGGCTTCCAACAACAGGCGATAGCAAGAGTTCGGTAATATAGAATGCTTCAAGCACCAGTGCCACTAACGTCGCCGAAGCGAAGCGCTCGCCCAGGTAAAATCCTAAGATGACAAAGCTTGTACGGCCCGCAATACGAATCAGCAAGGTTGAGAGAATGGCCGCAATAAGCGAAAAACGTTGCACCGGAAATCGTGACTGTTCCACCGTCCCTGGGGGACCAGAGGCATGCTCTTTATTATCTTTACTCACATCTGAAATCATTTTCTACCGCTCTCTTTTGTCACAGAACCCACAATGGGTAAAACATTTGCATGCAGCCTTTTTAGCCGGGATGCCACTTTGTAGCTATATCTGTACAGTTCGCGCTCCTCACCCCATTCTCCACTCTTCTCATAATATGCGCAGGTTCATATTTTCTTCGCTGCAATCCACATAATACATGTACTTGTCAGGGGCAAAAAAGTTGTACACGAAGGAAGCTATCCCACTAACGCCTTAGACATCCCCAGGTAGCTGCTAAGTTCATCGTAACGCGGTATGCTAACTCAGCGACCAGACCTTGACCGTCTTGTCCCAGGAGCCAGAGGCGAGATATCTGCCATCAGGCGACCAGGAGAGCGAGCGCACGCCCTCGCTATGCCCACGAAATGTGTGCAACACCTCTCCATTTGTCGCGTCCCAGACCTGCACCGCTTGATCATCGCCCGCCGAGGCCAGGTAACGACCATCATGAGACCAGGCCACACTATAGACGAGGTCGGTATGTCCCTGATACACATAGTGGTGATCCCCTGTGAAGGCATCCCAGACCTGCACCGTCTGGTTATCACAGGCTACCGCTAAACGCTTGCCATCAGGTGACCAGGCCACGCTACGCATCGTAACCGCCATAGGATAGGCAACATGTGTACGCACCAACTTTCCCCCAGCAACCGACCAGACCTGGGTAGTATGATCACTGCTCGCCGAAGCAATAGAGCGGCCATCGGGCGACCAGGAGAGCGCATTGATATTACCTTTGTGTCCCTTGTATGTCAGAGTACTACCGCCCGTGACTACATCCCAGATTGTCACCAAGCGATCGCCTCCGCCTGATGCCAGGTAGCGACCATCGGGCGACCAGGCCACACTCCAGATCCAGGAGCTCGCGCGAAAATCGCGTGGATAATATCCATCCGGCGCATCCCAGGTCTCAAGCCTTTGATCTGCACTGACCGAGGCAAGACGCTTGCTATCAGATGACCAGGCCACGCTATAGACGCTATCGGTATGCCGGCTATAAGGCGTGGCCAGTAGCGTCCCCTGGAGCGCGCTTATGACATGCACAGTCTGGTCATCGCTGGCCGAGGCAAGCGCCTGACCATTGGGCGACCAGGCCACGCTCCACACATAAGAGGTATGGCCGGTATAGGTCAGGAGCGCTGGCTTGTCCTCGACATCTGTTGCGAGTGGCATAGGCATAGGGTGCGAGCGTACAAACCATGTTAACAGGCCAGCTGAACCGACAAGCGCGGCACCAGCAAGGCCCGCACCCAGCAAGACCTTGCGCCGCGTCACGCCAGCTCTGGACGCGGACACGACTCGATCTGGATATGGATGTGGATATATAATTTCGCCTGTGCCCTCAGCCTCGCCTGCGCCGTCAGCCTGCAAACTGGCGAGAACCTCGTCTGCTACAGGCAGTGTCACCGCATCGGTCGACGATTTAGAGGTCAAAGCGGGTAAGGGTGCCGAGGTCTGGGCGCTTATATCCTCCCGCCTGGTAGTTTCCTTTCACCTTTGGCGTCTGCCTCGGCTCACAGGCTCGTCTTCGAGGGAGGTGTATAGTGGACACTTGGCGGAGCCAAGCGTCCACTATACACCTCCCTCCAGCGCCGCAGGCACGAAGAGGAAAAGACTTACGTAAAGAAGATTTGTTAGCCTGGAAATCAGGCAAGCTTCCAGACTTTCGCGTCGCGAAAGAGCGCCTGCGTCTCGTTCTTCTGGGTATACACTGCTACGCCTATCTGGCCCTGCGTCAGGGTAGCATCCTCGACCGATGCCAAAAGCTGATGATTGGCAAAGAGACGAAGCGTGGAGCCCGCAGCCGTAACGGCAATTTGATTATCGGCACCTGGCTTAAACTGGCTGCTGCTACCAGTATAAAGAGAGCGTGGAGGGACATTGCGCCCGGTGTAGACAAGCAGGGTATAACTGCCATTGCTATTAAAGATAAAGGCGTAGTATTTGTAGCCGACATCATCGCCACGAAAGGTTAAGCCAGCAATCTCACCCTTCGTTATCCGCATAGTGAGTTGATAGGTAAAGTTGGTAAACGCAGTCTTGAGTGCAGGGCAGGTGTAATAGGTATTTGCCTCTGGCTCGCGCGCCTGATAGGCACCAGCAGCAAATGTACAGTAGCGGTCCTCCAGCCAGCCATGTTTCTGGCTATTATCCTTAAGGGTATCGGTCAGCACCAGGTCCTTACTAAAAGGATAGGCTGACGCCAGGGCAGTGGCCTGGGCATTGACTGTAGGCGTCACTACCTGATCCTTTGGCGTATTTATCTGGTGGGCAATGTGCATGTAACTATACACGTAGTAGCTCAAACCACCAAGCAGTAGCACACCTAGCAACAGCCCCAGCAGCAGCGGTTTCTTCTTTTTCTGACCCCAGGGCGAGGGAGGAACAGCAGAACTGGTCAGGGGCGTTAGAGAAGGTGGACTGATTGAGGGCTGGCGTGCCTCACTCTGGCTATAAGCAATATTCTGGGGCACATAGAGAGGTTCGGGAGTTGGATTAAATCCAGGAACAGGCGGAAACGATGGTGCTGGTGAAGGAGCGGCCTGCGGGAATGCCTTCTCTGGTGAGAACTCCCATGAACCATAATTGCCAGGTAATGGTGAATCAAGGCTGGTTCCATATCCAGGCTCTACCTGACCACGCCACGCCATTCCCTGTGGGGGTATACCCGGTCCTGATGGTTCATAGAAACCTGGAATAGTTTCCTCGCGCTGAACCTGCACACCCTGCTCCTGGAAAAGCTGTTGCTCTATCTCCGATGGGCGCAAACGCGCACCAAAGCGCTTTATACGCGCGTGACCATTTGTGGCTGAATTGGGGCCTGGTGAATTCGGCTCGTAACCCATACCTACTCCATGTCTCTACTAATTATCTGAATGCCCCCATTACACTGGCTGACGAGCGGCCGCATCACGGAGGAACATACTTGCTGACAGGCATTTTGCTATACGTCACGCGTAGTATAGCACAACGCCTGGGAGTGCCTGTAACTAGAGGGACGTTCTTCCCATCATATCTTTATGCGTTCCCACTTTTCACTAATCGGGATAAAAGGGCCATCAGGCAGAAAGCGCCTGACACGCTCGTTGCCTTCGATATAGAGCTCTTCGTACAGCCACAAATTCTGTGCGCGCATCCATCCATAACAATAGATGAGCAAATCAAGCTCATCATGAGAGAGGGGGAGGAGCGCCCGGTAGCCATCGAGAAATGCCTGGCATAACTCTTTCGCAAAATCACACACGATATCTAATATACGTACAATCTCCCATGCTGCTGGTGCGCTATAAGCTTGATCCCAGTCGATGATCGCGCTGACCTTGTCATGCATAAAAAAGAGATTTGTTTCCTGGTAATCGCCATGAATGACCTGTTGGTGCAATGCGTGAAAATCAGAAAAGGGATCATCCTGATGATCCAGAAGCCATGCACGCCGTGCCGCAAGGTGCGCCAGTACAATTTCATCCTGTGGCTGTATCCTCGGTCGCGCACGAATTATCTCTTCCAGCTCGCCCATATACGCAAAGGTTTTCTGCATATTAAAATGGAAGTTACGCTGTGTCACCTGGACGCAGGGATAGTCACGCAACACAGTGTGTAAGCGCGCTAGACACTGTCCCATTGCCCAGAGATTATGGGAAGAAAGTTCCTGACGCGCCACCTGCCTGCCTGCAGCAAAGGGATAGAGAGCATAGTACACGCCTTCATGCTCAATCCAGGTACCACCATTAAGCAGTGGTAACGGAGGAATCGCCGGTAAGCCTTGTTCATGGACATACTGTGACAGAGCATGCTCATATGTTATCGCTATGTGCCGATCCTGATCATAGCGATAACGACGCAAGGCATAGCGACCAGAGGATGTCTCCAGGAGACGCGTCTGATGGATCGTCCCCTGTTCAGGTATTTGCACATGCAGCAGCGAACCGGATGTAAAGGCAGCCCCCAACCATTCACGCAACAATTCCGCCAATAGTGGCTTTTCCAGTGAAGAATCTGCCATACTTGGCACCTCAAAAAATACAGAAGGCTGATCTCGTGCACCTGACGACGCTACTGAAGTACGTGTCTACATATTAATGGTCATATGTAGACACGTACTTCAGTAGCGTCGTGCCACTCCTACCAGGACTTATACAGCCGTATCCTCACGCCTGGCTACTACCTTCTGGGCGAAGTCTACGAAGTAGGTCAGCGCCTGGGGGTTACTCAGGGCATCCACGCTGGCTGCCTTCTCAACAGGGATACCCATAAAGAGCTTCTTGATCGGCACCTCGAGCTTTTTCCCACTCAGGGTACGCGGCACCTCGGGAATCTGCTGAATCTCATCGGGTACATGATGGGGCGAGACAGTTGAGCGAAGCTGCGTCTTGATCCTCGCCTTCAGGCTCTCATCCAGCTCAACGCCCTCGCGCAAGACCACAAACAGCGGCATGTAATAGCGTCCACCCGGCATTTCCACGCCGATAATCAGGCTATCAAGTACCTCTGGGAGGCTCTCAACCACGCGATAGATCTCACTGCTGCCCATCCGAATGCCCTGCCGGTTGATCGTGGAGTCGGAACGGCCATAAATAATGGCGCTGCCCGAGGGCGTAATTTTGATCCAGTCACCGTGGCGCCAGACACCGGGATAAAGAGAGAAGTAGCTCTCGCGATACCGCTCATAGTTGGGATCGTTCCAGAAGTAGAGCGGCATGGAGGGTAGCGGATTCGTAATCACAAGCTCGCCAACCTCACCAATCAGTGCATTTCCGGCCTCATCAAAAGCTTCAATCTTCGCGCCGAGCATACGACACTGAAGCTCCCCCTCATACACGGGGAGCAGGGGCGAGCAACCCACGAAAGCGGAACACACATCCGTACCACCACTAACTGAGGCTAGCCAGAGGTCGGACTTGACATGCTCATAAACCCAGCGAAACCCCTCGGGCGTCAGCGGCGAACCCGTTGAACCTACAGTTCGCAGGTGACGCAAATCATAGTTCTGGCCCGGCTCGATACCGCTCTTCATACAACTCGAAATATAAGCCGCACTGGTGCCAAAGGTTGTCATCTGTGCATCGGCGGCAAACTGCCACAACGTTCCCATGTTTGGGTAGGCTGGACTACCATCGTAGAGTAGGACTGTTGCCCCTACCAGCAGGCCACCAAGCAGCAGGTTCCACATCATCCAGCCCGTGGTCGAGAACCAGAATAAGCGATCTCCTGGTTTGATATCCTTATCCAGCGTCAGGCACTTCAGGTGTTCCAGGAGAATACCACCATGGCCATGAACGATGGGCTTGGGCAAGCCCGTCGTTCCCGAAGAGTAGAGAATCCACAGCGGATGATCAAAGGGGACTTGCTCAAATTGTAGAGGAGCTGACTTCGCGGCAAGCTCCTGCCAGGAGAGTGTATTCGACAACGCCGCAGGCCGGGTTCCCTGCTCACCAAAGAGATAGGAATAGAGCACAGTATGCTCTACGCTCGGTAGCGACTCCTGCAGTTCCGCAATAATAGGGCGGCGATCAAAACGCTTGCCACCATATTGATACCCATCAATGGCAAATAAAACCTTTGGCTCAATCTGCTTAAAGCGGTCAATAACACTATTGGTGCCAAAATCGGGCGAGCAGCTTGACCAGGTTGCGCCTATGCTGGCACATGCCAGAAAGGTCATCGCTGTTTCGGGAATATTAGGCATATAGCCTACGACGCGATCGCCAGGTTTTACGCCTAGATCCCTCAAGGCCTGGGCGATGGCGCCAACCTTTTGCGTCAGTTCTACCCATGAGACACTAACAAGTTCGTGCCGTTCAGAGCGAAAAAGGAGGGCCGGGCGTGCCTCGGTGGCGTTGCGGAAGGCATGTTCCGCGTAATTGAGGCGCGCACCGGGAAACCATTGCGCCCCTGGCATCACACGTTGGCGCAAGACAGTTGTATAGGGGGTCGATGCCTGAATTGAAAAATATTCCCAGAGAGAGCCCCAGAAGGCTTCAATCTCATTCGCGGACCATTCCCAGAGCGCTTCGCGCGTCTGAAAATGCAGTCCCTTCTTTTCCCGTAACCAGCGCATATAGTGGGTGACGTTGGCCTGTTGCTTCACTGCTTCCGAGGGTTCCCAGAGAGGTTGGCTTTCAAATACTCTTTCCATACAGTCGCTCACTGCCTTTCCCTTGCTCGCTTGCATCATTGTCAAGCTATGAGCCACGATGTCTTAATCTCAACGTCATTATAACACGCTCCCTCTTGCCACGCCTGCGGCGCTCAGGGAGGAAGGTGTATGGTGAGGGGCTGGCAAAAGCCAGCCCCTCACCATACACCTTCCTCGGAGGCGAGCCTGCGAGTCTATGCTTTCTCCAGGTTCTTTTTGAGCTTGTGAACCTGGGCATTAATCTGCTTATCGAGCATGGTGGAGACCAGGCTACGCGCGAATTTCAGCATTCCTCCCGGTTCGCCCTCGCCCATCATGGTAACCCGCGTACCGCTCTCGATTGGTTCGAAGATGATCGTCGTCTCTAAATTCACGGGTCCAGTCAGGCTTTTAAAGCCAAACAGCCTGGGCACCTCGTAGTGCGTTACCTCTGTGGTAAACTCCATACGCTGATTTAGGAACTCACCTGCCTGGAGAAAGCGGGCACCGACGCCCATGGGAACATCATTGACCGGGCGAATTTCGCGTGCAGGTGTCCATTCCGTGACCTTGCACATATCCGTCACGTAGGCAAATACCTCCTCGACCGGACGGTTGATCAGAACGGTCTTCGCTACTCGCACAGCGTCTCCTCCTGCTTCTCTTGCGCTATCCAGTTTTGCTTGTCACGTGCCAGGGTCCTGCACAAAATTATACTCCCTGTATACACATACCCACATGCCTCATATTCTCCAGTTATGCTCCCTGTTCCGCGCCAATCCGCCCGTTTCTTATTGCAATCAGAGACGCATCCCCAGGGATATGTATGCACCCCAACCTCTTTCCGCGTACTAATACTATACAGAATCCAAAAGAGGTATTTTCTATGAAACGAGATATATTTAGACGCAGTTGCGCGGAATTCCTGGGTACCTTCGCCCTGGTCTTCTTTGGTTGTGGGGTACGCGCCATAGTTGGCGATACCGAGAATATCGCAGGCATCTTTGTAGTCCATCTGACCTTCGGTCTGACGGTCGCCGCCATGATCTACCTCTTTAGCTATCTCTCAGCCGCCGTCTTCAATCCCGCAATCACGCTGGGCTTTGCCATTACGCGTCGCCTTCCCTGGCGCCTGATGTTGCCCTACTGGCTGGCCCAATTTGCGGGGGCATGCAGCGCCAGCCTCGTGCATATGCTACTCTTTCCCGACAAAGCCGAGCTGGTCCATTATGGCGCGAACACGCTGAAAACCAGCCTACCAGCCGCAATCATCCTGGAAGCGCTTCTGACCTTTGTATTGATGATGGTCAGTATGGGAAGCGCGACAGATAAACGCTTTGTACGCGCCGATAGCGGACTCACAGTTGGATTCACAATTATCGTCTGCGGCATCCTCGGCAACTCTCTGACTGGCGGCAGCATGAATCCCGCACGCAGCCTGGGGCCTGCCCTCTTTGCGGGTGGTGCTATCCTGGCCAATTCCTGGGTCTATATTGTGGGTCCCTGCCTGGGCGCATTGCTGGGAGCACTGGTGTATGAGCTTCTGCGCGGCAATCAAGAGAATGCCAAGCCGGTCCTCGAAGACTATCCCGTCGCGCCCCGCATCCCCATCCAACACATCTTCACCAGGAAGCTCCAGCAACCTTCACAGCCAGAGCAAGATCAAAAGGCAGCGAGCTAACACACATGGATGTTATGGGCTTAATTCCTTGCGCCTGCGTGTGCCTCTGATAGAACTGAGCTATTTCATGGTATACTTGGCTATATCAAAGTCCTCTAATGCGGTCAAACGTAGCCGTGTGGCGTAGGCGAAAGTACCAGGGCTCCCTGGTACACAGGTCCCTTCCAGCTTGCAACCCATAAGTGGGTATGCTTTAATGCCCTGAGTATGTCAGAGAGATTTTCGCGGGAAAGCCCACAAAAACGCATCTATACTGCGTTCGCATCGCTTCTCGCCCAGGAAGATGCCGCCATAGACCTGGTGGGAGCGGCCCTTCTCATTGCGAAGCTGGCGTATCCAGAAGTAGATATTGCATGCTATCAATCACAGCTCGACGCCCTCGCGCGGCGAGTCCGGGGGATCCTTGGCCTCTCTCCAACCCTCCCTTTGAATGCCATGCCCACCTCACCCGAACGCGAACCACATGAGTTTCTCCAGGCTCTCAACCAGGTCATCTTTGCAGAGGAGGGATTCTGCGGCAACTCCGGCGACTATAATAATCCCGACAATAGTTATCTCAATAAAGTCCTGGATAACCGCGCCGGCATCCCCATTACGCTCTCACTTGTCTATATTGAAGTCGCACGCCGCGCTGGTCTCTTCATCGAAGGCATTGGCCTGCCCTATCACTTTATCGCACGCTGCCAGTATGGCGAAGAAACCTACTACATCGATGCCTTCCACCAGGGACACCTGCTTAGCGAGCAGGAGTGTATAGAGCTGGTGCGCCGGATCGCCCATCGCCCACTCAAGTTACATCATCACTGGTTTGAGCCTGTCCCGCGTAAGCAGATGCTGGGGCGCATACTCAATAACCTCAAACGCATCTACCTGGAGCGCGATGCCTACGAGCCAGCCCTGGCTATCTATGAGCTCATGGTCTTGCTCCATCCTCAATCCGCAGTTCATCGCCGCGAGCGCGGCCTGCTTCACCTGCAACTTAAGCACTATGGCCGCGCCCTGCATGACCTGATGGCCTATCGCGAACTGGCCCCAGAGGCCAAAGACCGTTACGAGGTCCTCAACTATATCAAGATGATCCGCCAGGCCATCGCGATGATGAACTAGCGCACATCGACCTCCTCCACGGGAAGCCCCTCCATCTGCATAATCTTGAGCGCGTTGGTCGTAGGACAGGGGCCGGTGCGTAGTTTATAATCAAAGACCATCTGCCCCTCGACCACCTCCTCGCGGAAGTGATAGTTCTTCAGGTCGTGGACCGCCTCCTCCAGATGGACCAGTTCCAGGTCATGGGTAGAGATCGCACCCAGACAATCATGACCCACAATGGCACGCACAAACGCCCGGCTACCGCTGAGGCGCTCCCGGTTATTGGTGCCCTTAAAGATCTCGTCGATCAAGAAGAAGAGAGGATAAGGAGAAGACTGCTCCAACGCATCTAGCAACTGACGCAGGCGCCTGACTTCAGCATAGAAGTAGGAGTAGCCATCCGTCACCGAGTCGTTGACACGGATGCAGGTAAAGAGACGAAACAGGCGCGTTGTCAGCGCGCTAGCACAGACAGGCCCACCCGCATAAGCCAGGCAGAGATTGACGCCCAGTGTGCGCAAAAAGGTGCTCTTGCCCGCCATATTTGAGCCTGTCAGAATATCCACTTCGCCCAGCCTATGAAAAGCGAAATCATTGGTTACACGAACACGATCCTGGATAAGCGGATGCCCAAGGGAATGCGCGCTAAAGAGCGGTGCCTTCTCCTGTGTGGGCTGATCATTCGCCAACACTTCGGGCAGGATATACTCTGGATTGAGGTAGGCAAAGGCCGCGAGCGCGTTTAAAGCCTCCAGTTCAAACCAGGTATCCAGCCAGCCAGGAAGAAACTTGACGATCTGCTCTTTGTACTGGCCCAGGCGATAGGCGCAGTATGCATCCCAGGGTAGAAAGAGGTTCACCAGCAACCAGAGCAGCCCATTGGCCTTCAAACCTGCCGCAGAGGAGATGCGACCAATGCCGCGTAGCACGCGTGAGGGTCGATTCTCACCCTGCTGCTGAAAGGCCGCGCATAAACGCGCCAGGTGCTGGTTGCGCCCATAGGAGTAGCTCTCCAGGAAGCCAAAGACCGACCCTAGCGCACCAAAGTTATCACTCATGTAGCCCGCATCTTCGAAGATATTGCCCCGTATCTTCTGCGTGAGCGCGAGGAAAAAGATTCCACCAAAGAAGGTCAGCACCCAGAGATCGGGCGTATGAGTGACCACACTCGCCACCAGGTCTATAAGTGTAAAGACGTTCAAGGCGAGCGAGGCCCATAGCAGAGGGCGCACGCCTTTAGAGGGCGGATTACGCTTTAGCCAGTCGACAAGCTCCTGCCCCTGCATCTGGCCGGTCTTGCCTTTTGTCGCAATCAGCGAGAAGAGCACCAGCTTATCGCGGAAACGGCTCAACGGACGCAGTTCCTCAACCAACGCCTGGCGTGTCCGTATACGCTCCAGATCCGGCTCCGTTGCCAGAAGCCACGAGCGCAGGCGCTCGCTTCCCTCACGAGAGAAGGACATGTCCAGCAGGCGATGCAGCGAGTATTTCCCCGTCACATCCAGGTCAAACTCAAAGGGATGATCCTCCTGCCCGCTTGCGGAGGCGGGAGCCGGTATGTGCTCCCAATCCAACCTAGCACGCGCAAGATGTGTCGATTTGATCAAGAGCCAGGCCTTGTGGCGTGCCAGGCTTCTATCGACCTGGCTATGGTAATACGCGGCAACACCAAAGGCCAGCAGGCTGAGCACTCCCAGGATAATCCCCAGCCACCAGAGAAAAAAGCCCACCGCCAGGCTAACAGCCAGGCCTCCAAAGAAAATAAACAGCCGTATCCACGAGTAGCGATTGCTACGCACATCTAATTGTTCTATATGACGCTGTACCCGCTGAAGCTGTCGCTCCAATAGGTGTACACGTTTCTCTTTCTTCTCCACGCGTTCGATCCTTTAAAAATCAGCTTCTATGGTGCATCTTCGCGCCTGCGGCGCTCAAAGAATTGTGTGCAGGAGATATGTGCTGCTGGCTTTGCCAGCAGCACATATCTCCTACATAATAGGCAGTCTAGCACTCCTGCACCTCAGGCACAAGCCGTCAGAAACAGCTCATATAAGAGACGATACTACTTGTACTGTCGTCATCTTTTATGATAAGAATAGAGAGAACGGCATAGGGTCCATAAAAAACGCCGTTGGTAACGATGTACCTCATAATGGGTGGATCGTTCCAACATCAGCCTCTCTATGGAGAACCAATTCATGCATAGCATACAACAGGAAGAGACCCTGCACGATACCACAACCAATGCAGTCCTTCTGCGTTACCTACTTTATCTTCCCGATAACTACGAGATGTTAGCGGGGACGCGCTGGCCGCTCGTGCTTTTTTTGCATGGGGTGGGTGAGCGCGGGGACAATCTGGACCTGCTCAAAAAGTATGGTCCGCCCAGGCAGGTTGAAGAAGGAGAACGCTTCCCTTTCATTCTGATCTCGCCTCAATGTCCAGACGATACCTCCTGGTCCGCGAAACAGGAAGAATTGATCGCCCTGCTGGATGAGGTAACCCAGACCTACTCGGTCGATACTAATCGCGTCTACGCGACGGGCGTCAGCATGGGAGGATATGGTACCTGGGCGTTGGTGGCGGCCCATCCCGAGCGCTTCGCAGCTGCCATCCCTATCTGTGGCGGGGGTGATCCATCTACGGTAGCTAACATGCGCGATGTACCGGTCTGGGCCTTCCATGGCGCCAAAGACACGATCGTCCCTCTCAGGGCAAGTCAGAACATGATTAACGCACTTGAGCAAGTAAGAGGAAAAGCCAAGCTGACCATCTATCCCGAGGCCGGACATGATAGCTGGACGCCGGCCTATGCTGATCCACAACTCTATTCCTGGCTTCTTGAGCACAGCAAAGTAGCTGAAACACGCTAAATTTTTTATTATCCAAGGAAGGAAAGGGAGCAACAATGCAGATTGCCAACAAAGGAGTTATCGTCACTGGCGGAGCCTCGGGTCTGGGGGCCGCCTGCGTACGCCTGCTCGCGGGCGAGGGCGCTAAAGTGACGATCCTTGACTTCAACGCCGAAACAGGCCAGGCTCTAGCGAACGAGCTAGGGAGCACGGTCATATTTAGCCAAACCGATGTCACTAATGAAGAGCAGGTACAGGCCGCGATCAAGGCCGCGCAGGCTCACAGTGGCGAGATCAATATCGCCATCAACTGCGCAGGCATCGGCATCGCGGAAAAGATCCTGAGCAAACGCGGCATTCACTCGCTCGCCAACTTCAGCAAGGTCATCTCCGTCAACCTCATCGGCACCTTTAACGTCATCCGCCTGGCTGCGGCGGCCATGAGCGAGAATCAGCCTATGGGAGACGACGGTGAGCGCGGAGTGATTATCAATACTGCCTCAGTCGCGGCCTTCGACGGTCAAATTGGACAGGCCGCCTACTCGGCCTCCAAAGGCGGGATCGTAGGCATGACCCTACCCATTGCACGCGAGCTTGCCAGCCTGGGCATTCGCGTCATGACCATTGCCCCAGGTATCTTCGATACCCCACTCATGGCAGGCCTTCCCGAAGCAGCCCGCATCTCGCTTGGCCAGCAGGTCCCCTTCCCCTCACGCCTGGGCCGCCCCGACGAGTACGCCGCCCTCGCCAGGCACATCATCGAGAACACCATGCTAAACGGCGAAGTTATCCGCCTGGATGGTAGCATTCGCATGAGTCCTCGCTAAAAGCGCCTATAGCGAGAAGCCCGACCCTGCGATTGCGGCATGCCACAATCGCAGGGTCGGGCTTCTCACATGCTCATCATCTTACTACACGAATGATCGTTAACTCTTCCAGTGTCTGTAAAATCTGGCTCATTTCTTCAGGTGTACAGTTTATAGACCTGATTAACTCTCCAACTGCCTGACGACCATCGATTGCTAAGATGACCTGGCGATATAAGCGTGGAAGCCCCGCCTTCTCGATAACTCCAATCGCCTTCATAACTGACATCGTCGCTCTAGGAACTGCTGTCAGCGGAAACGAGTTATTGCCAGATGCGGTGGCAGGCTGCCCCCCCTGCTGAGGCGCTGATTGCCTCAGCTGAGGTATCACAGGTGAAGTCTCGCGCTGGCTCGGAATGGGACCGGTCTGTTGCAGTGGTCCCGTAGTCAGATGGGGAATAAAAACAAATACGCACTTCCCCCAGCCTATCATTATATTGAGCGCATCCGGCCCCATATATGATCCCACCTGGGCGAAAACAATTTGTCCATTGGTAAACCCAATGCTCCCGATCTCGGCATTTATTCCTTCTCCACGCCCCACTCGCAGCTCTCCGGTCCTACCTTCTACTTGAATAATCTGTATAATCCTGGAAAGATTATCAGTTATTCTTCCTTGTTGTTGCGTCACATCTTTCTCCACATGTTCCCTCTTTACTCAAATGCTGAAAGAGACGCTCACTAAAAGCTACGTTGGGGGAATGCCTGTTGTGCCACAATATGTTCACGATTGGTTTGCGCAAAGATGTCCTGATCATCACGCAGCTTAAAGACCTCAGCGGAAACTAGGAGCTGCTCGGCCAGTTGGGCAACGCGTTCCATGCGTTTAGCCTCCTCACGGATACTCTGACTACTCTGTAGTGTCGATGAGGAAACACCTCGCATGACCTGCGCGACACTACTAGAGGTTTGTAATTGTTGCTGTGCTGCCTGATTGATCATCTCTATTTCACGAGATTGGTATTCAATAGCGGAAACGATGGCCTCAAAGGCCGCACCAGCCTCTCTTGACAACTGGGCACCAGTCGCAGCCTCGGTTTCGGTATCTTGTATAGAGATGGTTACTGACTCGATGTCTTCAAGAAGCTGTTTCACGATGCGCTCGATTTTACTGGTCTGTGTCTTCGCGACCTCAGCCGATCGACGAATATCATCTGCCACTGCTCGGAAGGCTTTGCCATTTTCTCCAGCCAGCGCTGCCTGGATCGAGGCATCCAACGCCAGGCGGTTTGTTTGGTGAGCAATGCCCGAAATGATTTTCACAATGTCACTAATCTCTTGCGAATGCTCCGCTAATTGCTGCACCTTCGTAGCACTCAAATGCACATCATTATTGATATGCCCCATCCCTTCGACAGTGCGCAGCACGGCATTACGACCAGATTGTGTCGTCTGGTATACCCTACCTCCCACTTGCGAGAGCACCTGAACACGCTGAGCGACCACACGACTTGTATTGGCCATCTCGCTGATATTTGTGGTCGCTGAGGAGATTTGCACAATTTGTTCGTCCGCACTGTCTACAAGCTGCGCCATATCATCGTATGTCTGCAGCGTTGCGCGCTCAACCTCATTCGCCAGGGTCTTGAAGTTAATGACGAGAACACCCAGTTCGCTGACCATATAGTTGAAGAAGGAGGCCAATACACCCAGGCTGTCTGAGGACACCGTCGCCTGCACGCGCAGGTCGCCCTGACCCGCGCCACTGACCTCTCCGATCAGGCGCTCAACCTGCATCTGGAGCGTTGTATGGCGCATCTCTGCTTCTTTAATAAGCTGAACAATGCTATTCAGCATATTATTCATTGAGAGTGCGACCATTTGGATCTCATCTCGCCCTTCCACATGCACACGCTGACTTGTATCACCCTGCGCGATTTTGGTAGTCAGAGTAGCAAGCTGGCGCAGGGGACGTGAAATAGTCGCGTTGACAAGGGCGGCTGTAAAGCCAATAACGGCAATAATAAGCAGAATAGCCAGGACTGTCGCAATCTGGACAGGCATAATTTCTGAATTATTCAGAGCGGTCACCGCCTGTCCCACAGTTGTCGCCGCACCTACGACCGTCTGCCAACTCTGCTGCAACGTTTGAAACTTAAGGTTGGCCTGAAAGAGGGTTGCATAAGCTGGTTGATACTGTAGGTCTGGGTTATGCAGTTGCGCTAAAACCTGGTCCTGTAACTGCTTATATGCATTCCACTGCGTTTTTGTGACGTTATCAAGAGCCGCCTGCTGACCTGTGATTAGAGGAGCATTCGCGTCATCGCTGGCAAGAATATTATGAATGACACTCATATTAGGAGAAGACGCGATTTTATAGGTTGTATTATAGTTTTGTAACGTCTGATTGAAGTCGGTCTCACGAGCCACAATATCCTTCTCAATCAGAGCGCCTGAGGCTGCCAAAGATGGATCTCCTTGCAGAAGATCATTGTTGCTGGCAAAAATCTGCGCGAAACGCGCCTGTAGTAAGGCATTCATGCGCTGTAGATTAATTTGTTGAGTGGTCGCAATCTGCTGCGCCTCAAAGCTTGTCTTTACCGCTTGAGCATGGGTCTGCTCCGCCTGTAAGTAAAAAGAACCCAGCAAAACCATAGACAGTACTGCAATTACAGCCATGACTGTAAATAGGATAAAGAGTCGCGGGAAGATGCGTAGATTGCGTATAAATGTAAACATTCCAGTGCTAATCCTCTCTGGCTGCATCCAATGATGAAACTTTCACACGAACAAGTCTTAGGACCAGGTACTCTTGGGATACTCTGGATTCGCTTGCGCGTTGGTGAAAGGATATACAGGAACAAATTGTCCTTGCAGCCACTGGAACAAGGTGGGAATACCAATGGTATTGCCCCCATCTGCGTCAAATCGGAGCGGTCCCTGTAAGCTATTGAATACATTCGTGTGCAGCGCCTTGATAAGGGTAGCATTGTCAAGGCTATGCGTTTGCGTCACGGCTTGCTCCAACAACTGTCCCGCGGAGTAAGCTTCCGAAGTTGTTGTGCTAATATCCTCTGGGGAGCCGCCATATTTGGCAACATATGCCTGCACAAACTGGGTATTCTGATAGGTTGCCGCGTGAGCATACCACCCGCTATTTGGGGCAAACACGCCCTCTGCCGTGCTAGCGCCAAGAGCATTGAGAAATTGCGAGCCTTCTTCTGGACCCGAGGTCGAGACAATCGCTTTAGGATTATAGTGCTCTGCCTTAAACTCCTTGATAAAGCTGAGGCAATCCTCAAGGCCACTGGTACCAAGGACAACTACATCAGCCTTTGATTGCGCAATCTGCTTTGCCATCTGTGGAATATTGGCATTTGTTTCATAGGGAACCTTTGAATAGACTGTTTTCAGGGTACCCTCCGGTAGCCCTAAAATAGTCGCTGATGCACTCACCTGAGGCGTGGTAAACGGGCTATCTACCGATACATAGGCAGCAGTCTGCGGACGCATACTCTGAGGCAAGGATAAAATATAGTAGGAAAAAGCCTGCAGGTTCTGCTGTGAAGGGAGAGTAACCACAAAGATATTGTCGAACTGCAACTTGAAAATGCTTGGAGCATTTCCCGTAGGCGCAAACATGGCAGCTTTATGCTGGTGCGCTACAATGGCAGCTGACTTAGTCAGCAAACTGGAATATGGACCAAAGAGCAGGTCTACATGATCTTTATCAATCAATGTTTGATAATTGGCTGTAACACGTTTAGGATCACTTCCATCATCCAGACCAACAAGCGTTACCGGGCGACCAAGCAAGCCTCCCCTCTGGTTCGCACCCTCTGCCCAAAGGACAAGTCCCTGCTGAAGCGCCTTGCCATCATTGGCAAACTGACCTGTTAATGATGTAGAATACCCAATTTTTATTGGAGTTTGATCTGTAAAAGTAGTGGTGGACTGTGAGCAGGCACTCAAACTAGCGAGGAGCATTAAAGCCACAAGCATGCTGGTTAGCGCCTTTTTCATATATTTGCAAGGACGTGTAAACACACTATTCCTCCTAAAAATGAGTGCAAAAAAATAAAATATGCGTCAAAATTTACTCTAATTTCCAAGAAAGCATGCTATGTCTTAAACACAGCATGCTTTCTTGAAAGAGGGTACAGTCTAATGCGATTGCTGCATTGCCTGTACGAAGGCCTTAATCCAGTACTGATCGTTGTAGACAGAAGATCCAGATGGCACCGCTAACTGAGCGCTTTTCACGGTCGTTTTAAAACCGCCAAACTCCTGGCGCAGGTCGATGGTACTCATCAAACCAGGGATGTTTACCAACTCGGCAAAATTCTCACCAGTGGCAGGATTTTGGACGGCATCGTTGTAGACATCCGTTGCGATCTGGGTTGAAATGCTATACGAGCTGGCAATGTCGGCAATGACAGTGGCCTTGTTCGCAGGATTTGCCGCAAACTGGCGACCAAG
Organism: Ktedonobacter robiniae; assembly: GCF_016587375.1. GTDB lineage: Bacteria > Chloroflexota > Ktedonobacteria > Ktedonobacterales > Ktedonobacteraceae > Ktedonobacter > Ktedonobacter robiniae. The sequence continues at coordinate 3,266,886 of NZ_BNJG01000001.1, read as the reverse complement.
GATCATGGCTGTGAGGAAGTTTGTGATCACACTGGAGTTCGCCTGGGCATAGCTCTGAGTGACCGCGACAACCGGACCCTGATAAGTCCGGACATATGCAGAGAAAGGAGCTAGATCGGCGAGATTGGCATCATAATGAGATTGCTCTGAAAAGGGAGCCCCCAAGATGGTGGCGTAGACAGGAGCGCCATTAAAGGTGCCCGCTTTCAACGCCTGGTAGCGCTGCAATGAGCCACCAATGACCTGCAACGAGTAGTCGCCATTCTGCAGGCTTAAACCATTAGCAGAGAGAATCTTCTCCAGGGCAAACACATACCCACTTGTAGGTGCATCGACCGCAATGGTCTTGCCCTTCAGGTCGGCGATACTATGAATGCCGTTCGCAGTATTGGCGATCAGGTCCAATCCTTCCCCCTGATCAATACCTGCGACAACCTGAGCAGGAACATTGTTATTCACGTACTGATTCACCACGTTATCAGCAGTTGTTGAAATAATATCGTACTGACCAGCTAATAAAGTATTCCACTGCTGCGTGGAGCTAGCGACCTGATTGTAGGTAACACAGATACCTTCCTGCGCGAAGAATCCATGCGCTTGCGCCTCGATAAACGAAACACTGCGGCTGAATCCTCCATATTGGATACAAGTGCCTGTATCAGCTTTTGCCCTGGTGAATTGATTAAATGTAATCAGTCCTCCTGCAATGACAGCACATATAAGCACTGCCCAAATGATACGGGAAGGCTTCATTAGGAAAGATTTCATCGGAGCCGTTTAGCCTTTCTTTTCTTCACCAAAAAAATATACATAAGAAAAACAGAATCATTTGTACAAGATCCCGCCTTGCCGCTATCTATTTAAAAATTATTACAGCAAGTATATTGGTAAATGTACGAATTAATATTAATTCAACAAGCAGCGTTTAATCAATATAATAGCTGTAAAGACTTATTGATTAGGACGATTAGGCTATCTCTTTTATGTATCTTCTAAGTCCACAATTCCAATATATTTCTACATACTTTTCTATACACTTTTCTGTTTTAAAATGTTTCTTCTTGCTTCAAAATAACTAATTGCTCATACTCATTGTTTTCGGATTCAGGGGTAGGATGCGTTGAGGTTAACCGTTGGAGTCGGGAGTGACTGATGGGCCAGACACGATAGTGGGCCAGGCGCTGCTCCGAACGTTTAAAGGCCTCTACATTCTGCGTTGTCTGTAAAGCCTATTCGTCTGCCCGATATTCCTGGCGTCGCCGTAGCCAGCGATGCAGCACAAAAAAGCCAACACCAATGCCATAACAGAGTCCCACTCTCGCCATACTTTGCCCATCAAATTGCAAGAAGAAAAGGTACAGGCGCGTGGTTGCGGGAAACGTAACGAACAGTATCTGCTGGCAGGCAAGCAAGGTAAGGCCGCTAAAAAGCGTTCTCCAACCCACACGCCGCAGAATGTCCTGGTGAACCAGGTGTCCCAGTTCATGCGCCAGGATCACCTCCTGCTCATCGAGAGGAAACTTTTGATAGAATGTGTCGGTAAGGATGATACGCTTTTGCAGACCCCATTGGACCAGGTGCGCATTGGCGGCCAGGGTTGTGCTCCCTGGTTTGGCATCTTTCGTCTCTTTTACATAAAAGCCTGCGACACGCGTTCCCGTGCGCGTGAGCAACGCCGATAGCCGCTCATTCAAAGGCCCCTCTGGAACCGGAACCAATCTGGTAAAGAGGGTAATAGGAAATCGCGACAGAACATAGACCCGCGCCAGGAAAAAGAGCGCGAAATAGAGCGTACTCATCAGCCACCAGGTGGATGGGAACAGGATAAAGAGCGCGTAGACCACCTCGAATGAAAGCAGAAACTGCGCCAACTGGAAAGCATGATTTAGGCTATACGCCATCAACCAGCGCAGCGTGGAGGAGAGAAGCGAGCGCGATGCCTTCTTGCGTACCAACCGAGGCAGCACAGTAGCATATACCCAGTGCAATGGCAGACACAATAAATACCAGAGACCGTAGCCAAGCATGACAATTCCCAGAGCAAGCCAGGGAAACCACTCGGGGCGTGGCTGGGCAAAAAGAAATGGCTCAGAGGTAAAGAGCGCCAGCAGCACATATCCAATGGAGCCTATGTGTGAATCGACAAAGACCAGGAGCAGCACAAAAACAAGAATGACCCAGCCCAACCAGGCAAAAGGGATGTAATACCGCCGGGCCAGGTTAAGCCTGCGCATACGACGCCTGGAAGCTTCATCAGGCTTCGCGGGTGGCACTTCCTGCGCCTCCAATCTGAGAGAGACCAGGTCAGTAGCGGAGAGTCCTAACGGCTTCAGCATGTTCTCAAGCGTCAGTCCTGCCTCCTGGAGCATCTTCACCCCCTGGCTCTGCTCCTCATACCAGAGTGCCAGCAAGAAATGCTCTGGATTGATCACGACGCCAAGCGCCGTATCCTTCAAACGTACTGTTCGCCCTACAACGATCCGGCTACGCTCGGACAACCCAAATTTCCCCTCCGTTGACGCTCCTTCTTCCTGGGTCAAGCGGGCATGCAGATTAGCATAGAGGTTGGCGGGTTCAAGCGTCAAATGACTCAAAATCTCAGCCGCACGCCCTTCGCGCTCACTCAGCAGACCAAGCCAGAAATGATCTGGCTCCAACTCAGTAGAGCCCAGCGCCCGCGCCTCTTTTTCAGCACTATTGATGAGAGCCTTTGCCGCATCCGCAAACTGATTAAACATAGTTCCGTCGTGACTAGCGAATCCTGACAGAGGCCAGGATTTTCTCGCGAGCGGGTTTGTGAGGGAATGACAGCCTCACGGGATGGACTACCGGCAGATGAACCCTGCGCTCCCCATCCTCTACTCCCTCCGACCCGAAGGCATCAGGAGCTGCTTTTCTGATGATGTTATAGGACCCGTTGCAATCGGCGTGAATGAGTTGGCCATTGGATGCCCGATAGAGCCTCCGTGTGATCCGTTTGCCGCTGAAAACAGGCGCATGCTCCTGGCTTTGCTGGTAGATCGGCAAAGGATCGCGATCCAGGAAACTGGCCTTGCTGGTGTAGCTTTCTTCGGTGAGGATCACCTGGATGCCTTTTTGCTCAGCTTTGTAGGTGAGCATCTGGATGAACTGGGCATGAGGCACCTGAACAAAGTTCTGATTTGTCCGTTTCCCCAGGTTGATCTCCTGTTTCCAGCCCACGTTGCGACCAATCACGAGCGTTCCGATCCCCTCAGCCACCAGCACATCAATCACAAAACGCGAGATGGTGTGCAGATCATGCTCAATCCGCCGATTGCGCCAGAGAGTCAAGCGCTCCATGCGCCGCGTGTTTCCAGGACGACCAAGAGCTTGTTGGAGTTCTGCTCGCCGCTTGTTGTAGAACTGATTCGTACTTTTCAGACCGCGCCCGTTAACGACGACCGGGACAAAACCCGGTTTATTTGAAGTTAGTGCGATCAGATTTTCCAGACCAGGATCGATGCCAGCGATGAGCGCGGGATCGACGGCGGAGCGGCTCGGCTCCTGTTCATAAATGATCTCAACGACGACAAAACCGTGTTTGGGAACCACACGGACCTGAGTGATCGCCTTGGGATCTTGTTGGGTTTTGATCTGAATGCCCAGTCCCGAAGGCTGAATGAGGTGTCGTCCAAGGGTCCGTTTGCTGCGGCTTACGGCCTGCATCGTGTAGATGAGTACGTTGCGGCCTGTCGTTTTGTGCTTGTATTTGGGGAATTGGGGGCGTCGGCGAAATTTTGAGGGATCGCGCTTGTAGGCATCGAGCGCTTCAAAGAAGGATTTCCAGTTGCGTTCGAGCAGCAGCAATACCTGTTGGGCCACTTTCGCAGGCAGTGCTTTGTACGCTTCATGCGACTGCATCCGCCGATCCATTTCATTGTAGTTGAGGTGTTTTCCCTCAAAGATGAAGGCCTGACGGATCTCATACAGCGCCGTATTGTAGAGATTTTTGGAAGCAAAACAGGCCGCGTCAAGCGTGGCATAGCGTGGATCACTCCGAAGAATGATGTGCTTTTCAACCAGGTGCACGGTCGGCCTCCAATTCCTGCACAAGACGCTCTGTTTTGCGTTTGGCACGCCGTTGCCCATAGAGCCGGGCGCAGAACGAGTACACGATGCTGGTGAGGTCTGAGAGCAGGTCTTCTGTGCCATTGTCGGCCTGATTGACGACCTCGATCTCACGCCCATAGGTTTGAAGCAGGGTCTCGATGTAACGGAACCCGAAGCGGGTCCCCCGGTCCTTGTGTTCAATGACGATACGGCCCACACTTGGATCGGCCAAGAGAGCCAGAAACTTCGGCCGATTGTCATTGACGCCAGAGCCAATTTCCTTGACAACTTTGCCCACTTGATAGCCACGGGCAGCGCAGTAGGCAACCAACCGCTCAGCTTGACTGTCCAGGTTGGTCTTGTTTTCTGCGGAAGACACCCGCGTGTAGACCACGGTTTGAGGCTTCGATGAGGGGACTGACACCCTGGTTGGCTCGTCGATGAGAATCGTGTGAGCCCCTACGCGCCGCCCCTGGATTTTCCCGTCCCGGAACCAACGCCAGGCTGTCTCATAGCGGACCCCTTGTTGTTTCGCGTAATCACTGAGTTTCATGCTCAAATCATACTATGCTACTCAATGATTGTCAAGAATTCGCTATACTTTCAAAGATCGGTTTCAATACTCATTCTTACCTCAAAGCCATTCGCTTTTTGCCTTCAAAGGCGCCACATAGTGGGTTTACATTTTCTTCCATAGAAGATCATAAATGAAGGTGTCAGCGACAAACTATGAACCAGTACACACTCATTGGTGCATCCCATAATCGCTCTTTTCGAACTCACGCTTCAACTTCTCCACATAATTTTTGTATCAAGATATTCCCATTATGACCTTTTATACGTTATACTAGAGCAAGGTACTCTTCATGCAAACAGCAAGAAGGGTAAGCCCCTATTCCATGGTCAGCCCGGTTTACGCATGCTCTCCCTTGGGGAAACGTTCGTAGAGAAGAGGATAGGCGGTGTCATACAAAGAGAGATGATGGCGATGCCGCGTTGGTAGATAGAAGAGGGAATCGCATTATGACCGACTCACATGACCTTGTTCGCTTCAATCTGTTTCAGCAGCTTGTTGAGTGGCTCCACTGCAACCAGCAGGATACGCATAAGGGGCGTTTTTACCTCGAAAGACACCTCCCTCTAGCCGAAGATCATAGTGACAAAGAGCTTGAACGCCTGATTAGAGCTCATGTAGAAGAGCATACCGAGCTCAAGCAACAGCTAGAATTTCACCTGCAACTGCTCCAGGAGGTACGCAGGCGCGGTGGCACACGCCAGGCGGTACGCGACGCCTATGTGAATCACTATGGTGGCCTGGTGCTTGATATCCCGGATTGGCTACATGTCTACCTTGAGCAACGCAGCTATCTGGTTCTCCTCAACCGGCCTGAACGCACGCGCAGGCGGCAGGCGGAGATCCTACAGGAGGCTTTAAAGCGTACGGAGGCGGACGCCAAGGCACGCGCCGAGATCTGCGCGGCCTTGCGCAACGAAATCGGAATGCTCCTCATCTCGGGCGCGCAATATGCCACGCAGGAGCTCCAGGTCAAAGCCCTTGAGGACGCCATCGTCCTGCATAAACTGGCCCTCAAGACCTTTACCCCGGCGCGCTACCCTCTCCAGCATGCCAAAACTCAGTTGCTCCTGGGAACCTCTTACCTGCAATATGGCTTCAGTAGCCAGGAGAAAATGCTTGAGCAGGCCATGACCGCGTTCCAGGTAGCCCAGCGCACCTTCACGCTGAAGGAGCATCCCGAGGAATGGCTCAAGCTCCAGACCTTGCTTGGCAAGGCCTTGCTCAAACGCCCCAAAGGGAAGCCCGCGCAGAACATCGAGCAGGCCCTTGAGTATCAACAGACGGCGCTTCAACACATTACCTCTGATACACCCTCTGAAACGCTTGCCCTTATCCATGTGCATCGGGGTGACTGCTACTACCTACGCCAGGCAGGCGAGCGCACAGAGAACCTCATCCAGGCTAAGAATTGTTATCGCCAGGCCTTGCACATCTTCTCTCCCAGCCAGACACCAGAGGAATGGGCCACGACCCATATCCGCCTGGCGGCTATCTTCCAGGCCCTTCCCTGGCAGGATGAGCAGCAACACGACCGCAACCTGCATTGCGCCATTGTCTGTTATGAAGAGGCGCTCCGCACCTATCACCCCGATGTCTACCTTGTCGAATACGCCTCGACCCTCGTCAGCCTGGGCTATACGCATAAGCAGCGCCTGAGCGGTGACCGTGTGCATAACCTGCAACAGGCCTCCAGGTGCTTCCGTAGCGCGCTCCACATCTTCACCAGCAACACCTTCCCCGCCTACTATCGCCAGACCCTGCTCAGCCTGGCCGAGTCGGAACGCCTGCGCAAGGAGACCCTCCAACAGCAGCCTATAGGGGGATAACAGCCCTTAAGATATTCTGGTGTATATGGACATGGGGCGTGGGCGAATGCCCACGCCCCATGTCCATATACACCAGAATATCTTGACATCATTGAATACTTTGCTAAATGGAGTATAATAATCAGCAATAATCCAGAGGAGGGCGCGATCCCGCGTCCAAGCACTTTTCAGTTTGTATATCCGTCGGATATCTTTTTGCTGACCTGGCAATCACAATGTTAAAGTGATTGCTTTGTGCCAATGATGGCCTTCTGGTGTGAAACAGCCTATGAGGAAAGTTGCTGATACGTCTACCTGCTTTTCTATCAGCCTGGATACAACGCAGTATTTCTTCACCCTATCCTCCTGGTCAGCAAGTCATAGCCGATCCACATGAAAGGATGCGTTGCCAGCATGTCAGAGACCGAGAAATCTACGCATACGACCTCCAGGGAACTCAATAGCCGCAGCAAGGCCATTACTGAGGGCGAGATACGCGCCCCCAACCGCTCTATGCTGCGCGCGGTCGGTTTTACCGATGAGGACTTCCAGAAGCCAATGATCGGCATCGCCAGCACCTGGGCCGAGATTACGCCCTGCAACTCACATATCAATCGCCTGGCGGAGAAGGTCAAGGAAGGCGTACGCGTTGGCGGAGGCGCCCCCCAGATCTTCGGCACCATTACCGTTAGCGATGGCATCTCCATGGGCACCGAGGGCATGAAATACTCGCTTCCCAGCCGCGAGGTGATCGCCGACTCTATCGAGCTTGTGAGCAATGCGCAGCGTTTTGACGGCGTTATCGCCCTTGGCGGCTGCGATAAGAATATGCCTGGCTGTTTGATGGCCCTGGCGCGTCTCGACATTCCCAGTATTTTTGTCTATGGTGGCACCATCCTTCCCGGCACCTGTCGCGGGCATGATGTCGATATCGTGAGCGTCTTCGAAGCGGTCGGCAAATATAGCGCCGGGCAGATCAGTCGCGAAGAATTGAAGGAGATCGAGTGCAACGCCATTCCCGGCGCTGGCTCCTGCGGCGGCATGTATACCGCCAACACCATGGCCTCCTCAATTGAGGCCCTGGGTATGTCTCTCCCCGGCAGCTCGTCCGCGCCCGCCGTCACCGCGCGCAAGGCCATGGATTGTTACGAGGCGGGACAGGCTGTGGTACGCCTGATCGAGCGCCAGTTGACGCCACGCCAGATCATGACGAGGGCGGCCTTTGAGAACGCGATCACGCTAGTCATGGCCCTGGGTGGCTCAACCAACGCCGTTCTCCACCTGATCGCCATCGCGCGCCAGATGGACCTTCCCCTGACCATCGACGACTTTACACGCATCGGCAAGAAGGTTCCTCACCTCGCCGACCTCAAGCCAGGCGGACGCTTCGCCATGGCGGACCTGGATAAAGTCGGCGGCGTACAGGCCGTCCTGAAATACCTCCTGAACACTGGCTTCATCAATGGCGACGTGCTGACAGTGACGGGTAAGACCCTGGCGGAGAATCTGGAGAGCGCCCCCGATCTGGCACAGGGCCAGGAGATTGTCATGCCGCTTGAGCAGCCACTACATCCCAGTGGTCCCCTGGTCATCCTCAAGGGCAACCTAGCTCCCGAGGGCGCGGTCTGTAAGATTGCCGGTCTGAAGGTCACAACCCACCGTGGTCCCGCCAAAGTCTTCAACTCTGAGGAAGAGACCTTTGAGGCCATCATGAACCATAAAATCACCCATGGCGACGTAGTTGTGATCCGCTACGAAGGTCCGAAGGGCGGTCCCGGCATGCGCGAGATGCTCGCGGTAACCGCGGCCCTCGTTGGCCAGGGCTATGGCGAGACGGTTGGCCTGATTACCGATGGACGCTTCTCGGGCGGCACACACGGTATGGTCGTCGGACACATCGCTCCCGAGGCCCAGGTTGGCGGTCCCATCGCTATCGTGCAAAATGGCGACATCATCACCATCGACGCGGACAACAACCTGCTTGCTCTCGACCTCAGCGATGAGGAGATCGCCGCGCGCTTTAAGAACTGGCAGGCACCCGAGTCACGCTACAAAACCGGCGTTATCGCCAAGTACGCCAAACTCGTTACCTCCGCCTCCGAAGGCGCAGTTACTCAATAAAATCATCTCATTCATTCTATCGAGCAACAGAAGAGCCGTGGGACGAACGCGTTCGTCCCACGGCTCTTCTGTTGCTCGATAGAATCTTACTTCTCGCGTTTGCGGCTGATGATAAAGCCAATGACCACGCCTACAGCCAGCAGGAGAATGTAAAGGTTTTTATATGACTTTGCATTCACAGCGGGGAGGTTCTCGCCCGTGATACGGCTGTTCAAGCGAGCGAGGACATCGCTATAGATATTGCGCAGGCCAAGTGGTGCAAAGGTACGCTCAAAGAAGCCGCCAACACCGCTGCTACCGCTCCACTCGCTGGCAACCCCCACACGCGTCTGTGTGCCACCGCTCTCAGGCGAGACGGTCCAGGTGGTAACAAACGAGGAATCATAATCACGCTCGCGCAGGACCTTGCCTTTCACGACCTCTTCGACCTTCATACGGTAGTTGCGCTCGCGATTGGCCGCGTGCAGGCGATACTGCACGACCGTCCCTTCGCCCTGTCCCCCCTTCTCGACCCGGTAGTCCTGGAAGTTCTCGGGTAGAAACTGCTCGCGCCGCTTATAATCGCTAAGAATAGCATACACATCGGCGGGTTTCGCATTCACAATACGCTCATTTGTGACGACGATCTGGCTCATATCTATACCTTCCAATCTACTTTTATCCCACCTGGGAAGAGCTTTTTAGCTTTTTGCTAGAGTGCGTTGAGAGGAAAAATCCCCCTATTTCCTATCATATCACTCTTACGGAAGGTATGAGACTGTGAGAAGAAAAGAGGTAATAGTGTGGGGAGCCATGGCAGCCTGCGGCTGCCATGGCTCCCCACACTATTACCTCAAATAGAATAGCAGATCGTATGCTACTGCTCCTCATCCCACATATGCGCATACACAACGAGCGACTCGTCAAGCGGAATTTTGACCCACTCTTCGGTATTAAGCGGGCGCTGGTTTCGCTCCAACTGGTGATCCACACCCAGGCGAGTCATGAGCGCAGGCTCCCTCAAAGCATCCAATGCAGGAATATACATAAAGAAATCTTCTTGCACAAATACCTGTTGACTCATGACCAGTATCCTTTCTGAATCACACCTACCATTGTGAATTATGTATCGTCGAGAAGCTTTCGACAGTCTTAGTATAGCAAGTGAATATAAAGAGAAGATGAATGTTGGATTAGGATATTATCAGAAAATTTATGGATGCTTAGAATGACTTAAAATAATCTACATTATCTCAACATTTCATAGTCCTACAGTACTTCTTTTGGATAATCTGGCGCATTCTACGTCTTATTTAGTAGGAGAGAGGTAGAATTCCACATCTACTAACCACAAAGAGAAACCGTGTATAGAGGAGAAAATGACATATGCTCTTTAAAGAAGGCTCACTTATTCTCTAGCTAATTTTTTAAAGAGCTTTTGTTACGGTAAAGGTGGGTGCAATGATTACAGAGGACGATTTATTGGGGAGAACTCTTGGCGACTATCAGTTGACCAGGCGCCTGGGGCAGGGTGGAATGAGTGTGATCTACCTAGCCAAGTGGCTCTCGACACAGCCGCGCTTTGTGGCAGTGAAGATACTGCGACCACCCAGGCGCGAGAATGCCGAGGATTTTGCCACCTTCCGAGAGCGCTTTCGCCGCGAAGCCCGCATCATTGCCAGGCTCAGGCATCCACATATCGTGCCCATTTATGATTATGGCGAAGAGGATGATTTAGCCTATATCGTGATGCAGTATGAGAAGAGCAGCCTGGAAGGAGTTCTCAAAACGCGAGGCTCTCTCTCGCTTGAGCGCACCAGCACCTATCTCGCACAGATCTGTGAGGCGCTCGATTATGCGCATGACAAGGGCATTATTCATCGTGACCTCAAACCAAGCAATATTCTGCTGGATGAAAATAACCAGGCAGTATTAGCGGATTTTGGTATCTCGCGCATCCGCATCAGCAATAATCCTTATGACCAGGTCACACTGACGGGCACGGATATTGTCCTGGGCACACCTGCCTACATGGCACCAGAGATGTTTCGAACGCGCGAATTCGACTACAGCGTGGACATCTATGCACTGGGCATCATTCTTTATGAGATGCTGAGTGGAGATCTCCCTTTCAAAGGGAGAGAGATTGACCTGATGGAGCAACACGAGCGGAAACCGCTCCCCTCCTTGTATGAGCGCCATTTTAAGATTCCCAGAGCAGTGGACCAGGTCCTGAGCAAAGCAGCGGCTAAGCGCCCAGGAGATCGGTATCTGCGGGCCAGCGAATTAGCGCGTGACTTTCACCGGGCCATCCAGCCCCTGTCGCGTCCAGCGGCTACTACCTACGAGCCACCACCGTCTTACCCAGGCCAGCGCTCCTCCAACAAGCACCAGGCCGTAAGACCTCCACATCACCTGCATGGCGAGGTAGGGGGTATGCAAGATCTCCCACTGCGTCCAGCAGCGCCGCGCCGCAACGAGCCTATCAGCAATAGAGGCAACAGCCGGCCGCCAGTCTCCGTTCCTCCACGAGCGCATAACTCTAAGCCACCTGGAGGCCAACAGAGAGAGCCAGGCAGGAGCAGGCCACCGGCGCAACGCACATCGCCCAAACGCAAAAGCGTGGACGCCTTCTGGCTTAGCGTAGCTTTGATCTTGGTAGTGGGTATTGGCATCTATGCGTTTAGTGGGCATCAACAAGACAGCACCATCCAAGCCACAACGCCAACCACCGCCACGCCTACCACGGTTACAAACGTCCAGGCGCCAGTCGCGCCAACCGTAGACGATGCAAAGAACGCCTTCAGTCAATACAATGATTACATCAATCAGCGGCAGTTTGACCAGGCCTATCAGATGTTAGGACCCCAAAAGAAGCAGAAACTATCCCTTCAACAATTCACAGATGGCTTCACAAATACGAAGAGGCAGTCCATCGCCTTTACGCAAGTTGCGCCAGGCGCGAACCCGAACCAGTTTCGCGTCGAGGTAATCATTACAGCAACCGAAGTAAGCCGTACACGTACCTATGATTGGCAGGGTACCATGACGCGCCTCGCAAATGGCTCCTGGCAAATCGACGAATACAGCCAGCACCCAATCTAATACGCGCTGAACACGGCCCTGGCAAGTTGTCAGCTAAGCGCCCACATCGGCCATACCAGCCCACAAGTCTACCACTACTAATCTTACTATTGTTGCTGGCTCACCCATTGCAAGATATGGCGGCTATTCTGATCATGGACCCAGCGATAGAACTTGTCATCCTCGCATGGTTCCTCCAGGGTCGCAATCGCCTCCTCAAAGGAGAAGCCCAGCAGGTTCGAGGCGGTTTTGAGCTCATCTTCAGTGAATGTGCGAGGCGAATGCGAGAGCAGCAGGCGCGCTCGCCGCTCAATTTCGCGGAAGTAGGCGAGGTTCCCGGTCAGCGTCGCAATGCTGTTGCGTTTGCCATGCCCACAGAGAACACGCTCAGGTTGCAACGCGCTCAGGCGCTCAAGCGAGCTTAGCATAAGGGGCACGGCCTGGGCGCTCTCCAGAGAGGGCAGAGGAAACTCCGCCGCGTCGAAGGCCAGCAAGAGGCGTAGCTCAGGTATCCAGAGCGAGACCTGGTCCCTCTGGTGCCCCGGCGTATGCAAGAGTTGCAGGGTCAGATCGCCGCCCTCAATAGTCAACTGATCGTTGAACGTCAGCTTAGGCGGGCGCAGTACGACATGCTGGAAGCAATCAAAGCGTTTTTGATACTCATCCAGGCCCTCCTGTGCCTCTTTGGTCAACATACGCTCACGGCAGGAGGCATGAGCGATGATCGGCGCGGCATGGCGGCCCTGAAAATAATTATTGCCCCAGGTGTGATCCCAATCGGCATGGCTATTGACGACCAGGAGCTGCCGCCCCGCAAGCTCACTCTGTATCTCACCTAGCACAGCCTGCATATCCTCGGGGCAGAGCAAGGTATCGCACACCACTACATAGTCGCGCGTGATGATAGCGTATGCGTCCACCTCCATCAAGCCTTTCTCCTCGCTCTCGGCAAAGGCAGAACGAAAGACACGCACGCGCTCATCCCCACTCAGCCCCTTGATGCTCTCAAACTTTTTTACATATGCCAAAGCAGCACCCCCTTCAGCAAATAAGCAATCAATCAGTAAAAGCAGTATACAAAACCGTCTCTCATTGCACAAGTCCAGACATTTTCAATCCATACCTCCCCTTTTTGGCACACTTTTGTGTAAAATAGCAAATTTCTGGGGTAGAAGGATGGTATAATTTTCACAATTCTTCCTTCTTTCAACGGGGAACTGATCGAAGAGCAAATTGAAATCCACTGTACAAAAGGGAGAGGACCGTCTATGCCAGGACACGTGCAAAATCCTGTTCGTTCATTGGGGGTGTTGACCGGTGGGGGGATGTGCCCGGGCTTAATGTCGCAATCAAGGCGCTGGTGTATCGTGCTGAACCTCTGGGGATACGTGTAGTGGGGATTCGTGCGGGTTGGGAAGGGATTACGTTCCTGAACCGTGACCTTGACAGGGAAGAAATTATTTTTCGTGAAGACGATCGCGCAACCTGGAAGAATGGCTATATCATGCCATTGAACAGGTTAAACACACGCGATATTGATCGTCTTGGAGGAACCATCCTCCATTCGACGCGCTACAATCCACTGGGGACACGGGTAGCCAACCTGCCACAACACTTGAAGTCATACGGTGAGGGGAAGCAGCCTCATGAGCGTGTGGATCTAACGCAAGAAGTCATCGCAAACATGGATCACCTGGGTTTAGATGGCCTGATTGTATTGGGTGGTGATGGAACCTTGAGCTATGGCGCAAAGCTAGCCGCCGCTGGTATTCCGGTATGGGCAATTCCGAAGACCATGGATAACGACGTACCCGGGACGGAGTACAGTATTGGCTTTCAAACGGCTATTAGCCGGGCTGCTGAGTTTATCAACCGTGTGCGTTCGACTGTGAGCTCACATAGACAGACGGCGATCTTCCGCCTGTTTGGACGTGATGCTGGCTTTACCGCACTTGAGACGGCAGTCGTCACCTGGGCTGACCGGCTGGTTATACCGGAGGTTCCTATCGATATTGAGCGGCTCAGCAGGCTCGTAATACGGGATAGGGAGCACAATCCAAAGAACTACTCGCTTGTCCTGGCATCTGAAGGAGTCGTACTGGACAGGGCAAATGAGAGCAATGAGCATAGCGATCCCTTTGTGCATAAGAAGAAGGCCAATGTCGCCGAGATTCTGGCCGAGCAGTTGAGCGAACGCATACCCGAGGTACGCTTCCTGCCAATCGATCTCACATATGTGCTGCGTAGCGGGGAGCCGGAAGTGTACGACAAGCATGCATCTATCTATTTTGCTAATGTCATCATGAACAGCGTAGCCGAAGGAATGAGCGGGGTCATGGCCGCGTTCCACAACGGCGATTTTATCTGTACGGATATCCCATCGAAAGCGATTCCGGCGCGAAGGGTCGACCCGGCAGATTATCACGAGGGACGCTATCGCCCGAGATTCGAGTGCATCAAGGGGCGCTATCGCTCACAGGAAGATATATCTTTGGCTTAACTCCTCACGCCTGCGGCGCTCGCCCGGATAGTGTAAGAGGGAGGTCCTGGCGTCGCAGACTGCCAGGACCTCCCTCTTACACTATCCGTATTGATTTAGAGGGAAGAACGCACAGCCACGATGAAGTCGCTGGTGCTGGCGCTGCCTCCCTGATCCACGGGTAGCGTATGGCCCTCGCTGTAGACATGAGCGATGGCATTCTCAAGGCGGGTGGCCTGTTCACGATATCCATAGTGCGCCAGGAACATAGCACCTGAGAGCAGCATGGCCGTGGGATTGATGGTGTTCTTACCCGCGATATCAGGGGCCGAGCCGTGTACGGGCTCGAAGTAGGCATACTCCGCGCCATAGCAGGCGCTGGGCGAGAGTCCCAGGCCGCCGATAGAGCCACTGGCGACATCGGCCAGGATATCGCCGTGCTCGTTACCCAGCACGACGACATCCAGCGTTTCAGGCGCGGCAATCATTCTGCGCCCAAGATCATCAATTAAAAACTCCTGGTAACTCAGTTCCGGATGCTCACGCACCATTTCGCGCACGATCTCGCGGAAGCGACCATCCGTCTGCGGCAGAATAGAGTACTTGGCCCCCAGGGTTACACAACCAGGATATCCGGCGGCTAAGCGCTGTAAGGCCAGGTTACAGGCGGCTTCGGCGACACGCCGAGCCTGCGTATCTGTGCTGACGCGTACGGCATACGCGCCTGTCTCCTGTACTGGAGGCGCCTGCCACCAGGAGCCACTACTGGTGAGAGCTCCAAGCTCTGAGAGCGCGCCCTCGCGTGGCGGATACATCCCCTCCAGATTGTCGCGCACAATCACATAGTCGATACGCTCGGGCTGGCGCATGGGACTCTGATAGCCAGGGAGCCAGCGTACCGGGCGGATATTGACGTAGGTCTGTTTCCCCCAACGCAGGTACCAGAGCACGGGGCGGCTTGGACCACCACTGGCACCAAAGAGGGTGCAGTCTGCGCTATCAATCGCGGCGCGCGTTTCAGCTGGGAAAGCCTCGCCATAGCGCTCCTGGGCCTCACGCCCACTGAGGGCCTGCGTAAATTGTATGTCGGGCACCAGCTCGCGCAGAAGCGCCACTGTTGGTAACACGACCTCAGGCGCGGCATCATCGCCCGCGACCACGCACACCCGCAAGCCGGAGCGTGGCGTTGTTACGTGCTCACTGCTCATCGAAGGGTCCCTTGCTGCTGAATATAGTTGACGATGCCATGAGCTGCTACGATACGCGCCACGAAGGGGTCAAGCGGCTCAGACTGGAACTGCTGCCCGGTCGTGAGATTGGTGATGAGGCCGCTCTCCAGGTTTACATCCATCTGCTGGCCATCCTCGCCAGCCAGAACCGCCTCCTCACTAATCAAAACCGGTAGACCGATATTGACGGCGTTGCGATAGAAGATGCGCGCGAAACTGCGTGCGATCACGACTTTGATGCCATTGGCCAAGATGGAGGTAGGAGCGTGCTCGCGGGAGGAACCACAGCCAAAGTTATGCCCGGCGAGCAGGATGTCGCCCGTCTGCACCTCCTGCGCGAACTCGGGTAGTACCTCGCAGAGGCAGTGGCGCGCCAGTTGCGCGGGATCGGTGGTTACGTTATAGCGTCCAGGGATAATAATGTCGGTGTTGATGTTATCACCAAGCTTCCAGATGCGTCCCATGATGTATGTTTATCCTTTCGGGTGTGTTCTTTTTACTTCTCGCGCCTGCGGCGCTCACATAAGTATTAGTGTGTATTGGGTTGTGGCAACCGCAGGCTGCCACAACCCAATACACACTAACTTAGAAACTCACGTGGATCGGTGATGTGGCCGGTCAGGGCGGTGGCAGCGACGGTGGCGGGACTTCCCAGGTAGATCTCGGCTGTGGGGTCGCCCATGCGCCCGGTGAAATTGCGGTTCATCGTTGTCAGGGCGCGCTCGCCTGGAGCCAGGACGCCAAAATGGCGGCCAATGCAGGGTCCACATCCAGGGGTGCCAACCGAGGCTCCGGCCTGGACAAAGGTATCGATATACCCCAGGCGTAGCGCCTCGCGGTAGACCTCGCGCGACGCCGGAATGACGACCATGCGCGTCTCGGGGTGAACCGTACGTCCCTGGAGAATCGAGGCGGCAATCGCCAGGTCGTCCAGGCGACCATTGGTGCAGGTGCCGAGGAAGACCTGGTCGATTTTGACGTGCTCGACCTCGCCCACGGGCACAACATTATTTACGTCGGGAGGACAGGCGATCTGCGGCTCCAGGCGCGAAGCGTCAATCTCAAAGACGCGCTCATAGCGTGGATTGTGCGGCGCCAACATGGGATATTCCTGGTCGGTACGTCCACGTAGCCATTCGCGGGTCGTCTCGTCAGGGGCCACCAGGCCAGCTTTACCACCCATCTCGATGGCCATATTGCAGAAGGTGAAGCGCTCGCTGACCGACATACGCTCCACCAGGTCGCCGGTATACTCAATGGCACGATAATTCGCGCCATCGACGCCCACCTGACGCACCATCTCCAGTGTCACATCCTTGGCATAAACACCGGGCTGTAGCTCGCCCGTCAGGCGCACATTGATGGTCGAGGGCACACGAAACCAGGCGCGCCCGGTGGCATAGGCCACGCCAATGTCGGTCGAACCCATGCCGGTTCCGAAGGCTCCCAGGGCACCATAGGTGCAGGAATGACTATCCGCGCCCACGATGATGGCTCCAGGAACGACAAAGCCTTTCTCGGGCATGACCTGGTGGCAGATGCCTTCCTGCAAAATGGTAATGTCCTGCTCACGTGTGAACGAGCGTACGTCACGCTGAAGGGTGGCAGCGGCAACGGTCGAGGCAGGGATGATATGATCAAAGACGACGTGGGCACGCTCAGCATTAAAGACGCGTCCACCGCTCACGCCTGCCAGCTTGCGAAAAGCCTGGATGGCCAGGGGCGAAGTAGTATCATGACTCATAACATGGTCTACCTCGACCACGACGGTCTCGCCCTGTTCCACGGGACGCCCCAATTTGTAGCTAAAGATCTCTTCGGCTAGTGTTCCCATATGAGATGTTCCTCCTCTGATGTATGTGCCTGCTGCCAGGCAAGAATAAACGTGTCAACTTCGTCTTGACTCATTGAACCCTGTTCAGCGTGGGCTTTAAGCGCAGTGGTCAGGCTGGCAACCGCCTCGCGCTCCAATTGCAGGCCCAGCTCGGCGGCACGATGCCCAACAGCATAGCGCCCGGTATAACGCGTTCCGACCTCCACATTGCGCACCAGGCCAAAATCCTGGGGATTCAGGACTTCATAAGCACGTGGATTGTTAAGAACGGCTTTGGTATGAATGCCCGCCCGGTGCGTAAAGGCGCCCGGGGCGGTGATTGGACTATTAAAAGGGATCGCGATATGCACGCAGTCCGCCACATACTGATCCAGTAGTGGCAGTTTGGTGAGATCGTATCTGCGCAAGATTTCGGGATAATGAATATACATCTGTGAAATCAGGCCGCTGAGCGAGGCAATACCGTTGCGCTCACCAATGCCCAGCACGGTTGTGTCCAGGCAATCGGCACCTCCCTCCAGCGCAGCCACAGTATTGGCGATCGCGCAACCTGTATCATTATGGCCATGGAACTCGATGCCCACCCCGGGGTAGCGCTCGGTGCAGAGGCGAACCAGGCGCTCAACCTCGCGTGGCTTAGCGATACCCACCGTGTCAGGCAGACCAATGCGCAATACACCAGCGTCCACCACGGCATCAAAGACCGTTAACAGGTCCACCAGGTCGCTACGAAAGGCATCCTCAGCCGAGAAGCGCACGTAGCGCCCCTCCTGGCGTATATGCTTGATCAAGGGCACGGCATCATGAATGATCTGTTCGATGCGTTTCCCGTGACTATACGAACGCAACTCAGTTGAGGTCCCGTAGAAGAGATTGATTCCATGTACGGGGGTCGCCAGGGCCGCCTGGACATCCGCTTGGGCACAGCGCACATGAGCAACGATGCGCGCGCGGGTATTGAGCGCGCACAGGTCGCGCACCGCCTGCTGGGTCTCCGGCGAGGCGATGGGCGAGGGCACCTCGATCATTGGCACGCCGACTGCGTCCAGCAGGCGCACAATTTCGTGCCGCTGTTCCGCGCTAAAGTAGGCTCCCGAGAACTGCTCGCCCTCGCGCAAGGTAGTATCGACGATACGTATATCTCTTCTCATGACTCCGCTCCCACTTCCACGCTACTCTCCTGGGTGCCCGAGACACTTGTGTGTTCCAGGGATGCATGTGGCTCACGTCCTAGCACTTGAAGCACCTGCTCAAGGACAGTGATCGCGTGTTGATATTCGGCAACCGCAATATGCTCGTTGGGTGTGTGGTCCAGGCTAGAATCGCCTGGACCATAGGCGACAATGTTCTCGCCCCATATAGGCGCTACGACATTCATATCCGATGTGCCAGTTTTATACTTGAAGACCGGCGCGTGCCCGCCAGCACGCAGGACACGGCCAAAGATGCGAGCCAGGGGAGTCGCGCGCGAACTCTGGAAGGCAACCTCTTCACCTGAGAAGCTAATCTGCACCTCATCAGCATCGGCCCACTCTTGTAGCTGAATGCGAAGCTCCGCGATATCAAAGCGTGGCGGCAGGCGATAGCCGATCAGGAACTGCGTCTGATCCTCCATACCGTTTTGCAGGCTATTAATGCTGCGCAACGAGGGCATCAGGGCGGCAAAGGCAGAGCTACCAGCGTACTCGGCATTCCACTGCTCGGCATGTGCTCGGATACGCTCCCAAAAGGCGGCGGCAATCTCGTTGCTGCTTCGCTGAGGACCCGCGCTATGGCTGGAGTCACGCGCCACGCGTCCTTCCACCAGTAAGCGCCCCTTGTAGCCGATGGTGACGGCAGTACTGCTGCTGGGTTCGCCAATAATGCAGGCCTGGGGCTGGTAATGCCCAACCACAGCTCGCGCTCCCTTCGAGGTCGCGGCCTCTTCTTCGACCGCACCAATGACCACAATTGGTATCGCAGGCGTACCCGCGCGCTGGACCCTTGCGGTAGCGGAGATGAAGGCTGCCAGAGGTCCCTTGGCATCAACCGCGCCACGCCCGTACAGCAGACCTTCCTCGAAGCGCACAGGAATATTGCCGGGCACGGTATCCATATGCCCGAGCAGGACAATGGGATGCTGCTCCTCCAGATTCTCGTGCGTGCTGGCGACAAAGTTCCCCGCCTCGTCGACAGAGGCGTACAGTCCTAGCTGACGAGCTTGCCCGGCGAGATAGTGCGCCAGGGCGCTCTCACGGCGCGAGAGACTGGGAATGGTCAGCATATTATGCAACAGTGCAACCTCTGGATCAGCCAGGTGTGGCTTGGTAGACGCAGCCTCTTCCTGAATCAATTGGGCACGCTCGCTGAGCGCCCGGCTTCCCTCCAGAACCTCCTCGAGCGTATCTAGAACCTGCTCAAGCTGGTGCTCGCTGATCACGAGCGGTGGCAGGAGGCGAATGACATTGGGTCCGGCTGGCAAGGCCAGGATGCCACGCTCGCATAGCTGCTCAAGATACGGCTGGGCACGACGCTTTAGCTCGATACCAATCAAGAGACCCTGGCCACGTACCTCGCGCACCAGCGGCGAGCGCATGCCACGGAGTCGTCCCAGGGCATACGCACCCAGGCGGGCCGCGCGCGTGGGCAAGCTCTCGCGCTCAAGAATATCCAGCGTCGCCAGAGCCGCCGCGCAAGCAAGGGGGTTGCCACCAAAAGTGCTGCCATGCGCGCCTCGACCGACGCGACCGCTCTCCATGACACGCGGCCCCAGGCCAACGGCTCCCATCGGCACGCCACCAGCCAGGGACTTGGCCATGCAGAGAATATCGGGTTGCAGATCATAATGCTCACAGGCAAAGAGCCTGCCAGTGCGGCCGAAGCCCGTCTGAACCTCGTCCACGATCAGCAAAGCCCCGCGCTCACGGCAGAAGCGAGCCAGGCCCGCGACATACTCAGGCGTAGCGCTATGCACACCGCCCTCGCCCTGTACCAACTCGATAATGACCGCCGCAGTTTGTTCGCTGATCGCAACCTCGGCGGCCTCCAGATTGTTGTAGCGAATATGTGTTACATCAGGAAGCAGCGGTGCGAAGGGCTCGCGGTAGTGCGGCTCCCAGGTTGCTGCGAGCGCGCCCATGCTTCGGCCATGAAAGCCGCGCAACGTAGCGATGATCTGTGTTCTCCCCGTGACCAGGCGCGCGAACTTGAAGGCTCCCTCTACAGCCTCGGTTCCACTATTACAGAGAAAAAAGTGCTCTATCCCGGCAGGGGTGACCTGGGACAGGCGCTCCAGGAGGCGCGCCCGCGTGTCGTTGTAGAAGATTTCGGGGCACGTCACCAGGCGTTGTGCCTGGGCAGAGAGCGCGGCTGCGATCTCAGGACGCCCATGTCCGATATTGGCGACACCGTGGCCAGCGGCACAATCGATGTATGCGCGCCCCTCGGCGTCCCAGAGCGTGGCTCCCTCTCCGCGCACAATCGTCACGGGACGCTTACCATACACACCACTGGTATAGCGATTCTCCTGTTCCATACTCGTCTCGGCCTGCGTGGCATCTATGATTGTCATACGTCTCTCCTTCCTACCAGTTGATGTGTCTGTTCTATTATCGTTCCCGCACCATTAAGCACATTCGTGAGGCTCTCGCAGCCAATGCAGACACGTTGCACACCAGCCTGCAAAGCCTCCTGCGCCCCCAGCATCTTCTTGCGCATGCGCCCCTGCGCATATTCCATATAGTCCGCGACGCTCTCAGCGGGTATATGCTCGATAACCGTACTGGCATCGTTTGCATCGCGTCGCAGACCACTCACATTGGTCATAATGACCAGGGTTCCGGCCTGTAGAGCCGCAGCTACAGCGGCGGCGGCGCGGTCACCATCGACATTGAGCCGCTCGCCCTCGTGGCTGAGCGCCAGGGGAGCAATGACGGGCGTATATCCGGCTCCCAGCAACAGGCGGAGCAGATCGCCATTCACCTGCTCAATCTGGCCCGTATAGTCATCGCGAATAATCTGTACGCGTCCCTCGGGCGTGATCGAGCGAATGGCGGCCTTGCGCCGCGCTTGCAGTAAGCGCCCATCAATACCCGCCAGGCCCAGGGCGTTGATACCCTGCCCCTGGAGCTGCGCCACCAGCTCCGTATTGATCTGGCCCGCGACCGCCATGGCGAAGATGCTCAGCGTCTCGCTATCGGTGTAGCGGCTCGTCATACCACTGGGAGAGGTAATGGTGCGCGCCTCGTGCCCAAGCTGCTGAGAGAGAGTATTGGTCAGGTCGGAGCCTCCATGTAGGAGCACGACCTGCTGCCCAGTGCGCACCAGTTCCGCGACTTCGCGCAGAATATTCTCCGTCGCGACGCCCGCACCGCCGCCAATCTTAATTACCAGCGTCATAATCCTTCTCCCTACGCCACTACACTGGATGTAGGCCGGGGAAGGTCAGCCCTAGCGTCTCATCCCAGCCAAACATACAGTTCAGGGCCTGGACAGCATTGCCTGCCGCGCCCTTCATCAGGTTATCCAGCGCTGCCATGACCACGATGCGCTGCTGCTCCACATCCAACTCAAAGCCAACATCGCAGTAGTTGCTACCCGCCAGGATCTTGGGTTCGGGGTAGCGATAGACACCTGTGCGCTCCTTGACAATGCGAATAAATGGCTCGCGTTGGTAGGCCTCGCGATACATACGCCAGAGCTGACGCTCGTCAATACGCTCTTTAGTGAAGACATGCGCCGTCACCAGGATGCCGCGCACCAGTTCAATGGAGGTCGCGGAGAAGGCCACTGTCTGCGGCAGGCCAGAGTTTCCATGGCCGCCAAGCAAGCCCAGCTCCTGAATCAGCTCGGCGCTATGGCGATGGCCCGTGGGCTGGAATGAGCGGACCGCTCCGCTGCGCTCAGGATGGTGACTACTGCTTCCCGGCTTGGCACCAGCGGCCGATGAACCAACCTTGGCCTCCAGCACCAGCGGTATATTCGCGTCCACCAGGCCCGCGCGATAGAGGGGAGCCAGGCCCAGGATGGCGGTTGTCGCCATACACCCGGTTCCGCTGACCAGCGTGGCCTCGCGTAGCTCCTCGCGGTGCAACTCAGGAAGGCCATAGACAGCCTCTGGCAGCAGCTCAGGGGCCTGGTGGACGTCTCCATACCAGCGCTGATAGAGCTGGGGATCACGCAGGCGAAAATCGGCCGAGAGGTCAATCACCCTGGGAGCAAGCTGGCGGTAGCGTGCGATCTCGCCCATTGTCGCCCCGTGAGGGAGACAGAGCAAAAGCACGTCGCAGGGCATCAGGTCGTCTGGATGAGAGAAGCGGATCGTACTCAATCCACGCAGGTTGGGATGGGCGCTATGGAGGTACTGGCCCGCGCGACTGCTCGACACCACCTGCGCCAATTCAACCTCTGGATGAAAGAGCAGCAGGCGAGCTACTTCGCCACCGGTATAGCCTGAACCACCGACAATCGTGGCACGAATACGATTCATTACAGCACCTCCACGCGCGCGCCAGCACGCTCCAGCACATATTCAAGCATTTCAGAAGGAATATCGACACCTGTAGGGGCGATACTATTGCGAAACTCCATCGTGGCATTAATCTCATTCACTAGCAGGCCACGCTCGGCATCTTCAAAGACATCTACCGCCAGGATGCCGCCACCAACTGCCTGCGCAGCCCGCAGGCAGAGCGCGTTCAGCTCTGGCGTTACGAGACAGTTGCTCGTCACCGCTCCCCGAGCTGTGTTCGTCACCCAGTGCTCGCTGGAGCGATAGATGGCACAGATGGTGCGCTCGCCAACGACGAAGGCACGGATATCACGCTGCGGCTTGCGAATATGCTCCTGGATATAGTGGATCTGGTGCTGATACCCGCCCAGGGTCTCCTGATGCTCAAGCACGGCCTCAGCGGCATCGCGATCATTGATACGTGCCAGCAAGCGGCCCCAGGAGCCACTCACTGGCTTTAGGACAACCGGATAACCTAGCATTTCGACTCCCTGTAGAGCGGTTGCCTCTTCGAAGGCAAGCAGGGTACGAGGCGTTGGCACGCCAGCACGTACAAGCGCCAGGGTGGTCGCGAGTTTATCATTGCAGGTCGCGGTCACTGTCGCGGTATTGACGGTGGGAATGCCCCAGGTCTCCAGGACCTGTAGCACGGCCTGCCCGCGCGACTGGCTCAGGCTCCGACAGAGCACAGCATCGTATTTGCGCCACTCCTCACGCCCACGCTCAAGGTCAAGCAAGAGCTTTCCATCGTCAATCACGTCAAACGCGATGGCGCGCTTCTGCAAGGCCTCTATCAACAATTTCTCTTCCACGCGAATACGCGAAGTCAGAATTGCCAGTCGCATATGTGATATACTCCTTCTTTCTACTCTCTGGCCAGGCGTTTACTCGCCCCAGTCCTCGGCTACCTCAGGAGCAAGGCCAAGCTCAGGCTGCTCAAGGTTCAGCACTTCCAGTTCCGCGCTACAATCGGGGCAGTAGATGATCTCGCCCACCAGGACATTCTGCAACGGCACCTCTCCGGCACACTCGGGGCAAGCAGCAGTTAATACAGGATTAGAAATCATGGTTGGTCTCCTTTTAATGTTTTCTAGCAAAACTTACAATGTTATCGTAACTCAACATGGCTCAATGAGAAGTCAGGATCTTTCTCATGCCTGTACACATCTCATCAAAGTGCTAAAAATTGCCAATAAAAAAGCCCTTCATCCTTCTCTAAAGGACGAAGAGCGTTTACTTTCTCGTAAAGGCTCCCGTGGTACCACCTTCTTTCGCTGCCATCTCTCAATGGCAACCTCCTGGGGCAAACCTGACGGTTAGCTCACTGCCCGATTACGGGGGCTCCGGCGAGGTCTATTCTCACGCTCTCGCGCGATTTCTTCTCGCAGCATCCGGGTCTTTTTCGCGGCTCAGGCATGCGGGCTTCTCAGCAAACACCCGCTCTCTGTCTACACTAGTTGACCGTTACTCGTCCCATCAACGCCTGTTGGTATGCGATTGTCTGTCTCTCACTATAATCAGGATATTCAGGCAAACAAAAAAGCCCTCCATCCTTCTCTAAAGGACGAAGAGCACTTACTTTCTCGTAAAGGCTCCCGTGGTACCACCTTCTTTCGCTGCCATCTCTCAATGGCAACCTCCTGGGGCAAACCTGACGGTTAGCTCACTGCCTGATTACGGGGGCTCCGGCGAGGTCTATTCTCACGTCATCACGTGATTTCTTCTCGCAGCATCCGGGTCTTTTTCACAGTTCTTCAACGTATGGGCTTTCCACCGACCGCCCACTCTCTGTACATGAGAGACAACTGTTACTCGTCCCATCAACGCTTGCATATGCGATTGTTTGTACTGGAAATATTTATAACATGCTCATCCGCACTTTGTCAAGGTTTTTTTTGTGAAGATTTCAGCAATTTGCCTGCCTTGTTCTTTTCGCGCCTGCGGCGCTCAAGGGTAATGGGCGTGTAGGTGGCAAACTGACTGCACCCACACGCCCATTACCCTTGAAGACACTACGAGCAGTGGTATGTAAATGCAAATCTGTGCAAATTACAATTTACCTTCCTTACCTGGGGGCACCACGTTTGAAGGCACGCAGGTCGCTAATCATCAGGAGCCATTGCGTGCCGGGATCGCGCACATAGCTATGCAGATGCTGATAGATAGCGCTTCCCATGGACTTGCTTGGTGTGCCGCGATAATCGGTAACAAGCTGCGGGATGCTACACACCTGGTCGCCACTACTTGCGGCCACTGCCCATGTCCAGGCCACCCAGCCCACGTGGAGCGTATCCAGGTAGGCTAGCAACTGCTCTACGTAGTTTGAACCACAGTCATACGAGCCAAACTCGCTTACCATGAGTGGGTAGGCAGCAGCAAACTTGCCAAAGCCAGCGTACCAGTCGGCAGGCTGCTTCCCCCAATAGTTATAGGGGTGTGCGTCATAGACGATATTCTCGCCTTGCACAGCATACGTAGGCAGATGGGTCAGATCATAGCCCCAATTAGTGCCTGCAACGAGCACGAGATTCTTAGCTCCAACCTGGCGCACAGCATCCACCAGGCGTTGCATTCCAACAGCCTGGTAGGTGAGGTATTTAAAACAGCCATTGCAGTCATTTGAGCGCGCCTTATCGTTCGTAATCATGCAGCCATGCAACCAGCAAACCGCTTTCTGAGGACTGATATGGGGTTCGTTGTAGAGTTCGAACAGCACATCAGGATATTCCTTATAGACCTTCGCAACCTGCTGCCAAAAGGTGACGCTGTCAGTGTCAGGCATAGCAGCTTCCGCGCCACCTTTGCCCACCTGCCCATTAGCTCCTACCCAGTGCAAATCGAGAATGACATTGAGCTGAAGGCTGGCCAGGTCATCCACAATGCGCTTCACCAGGGCCTGGTACCTGGCCGAGGTACAGTTCGCGTCACCACTTCCGCCCTTGAGCCAGAAGTTCTGCGAGAGGGGTAGACGCACGGTGTTGCCACCCCAATATGACCCGGCATTGATATCGAGGTCCTTCCCCGAGGGCGTACCCATCAAGGCCAGAGACTGCCTGGTGTATGGACCAGCTTGCCCTTCGCAATCGTACTCCAACCCATCACGAGCCACGCCATGAAAGAGATATGGCTTGCCATCCGCGTCTAGAATCTGGTTCCCCTTCACGCTATATGGTCCATGGGCCGTGGCACTGTATGGCAAGACACGCGGTTGCGTTGTTCGCGCAAACACTTTTCCAGTACATAGCTGACCGGACCAGAAGAATATGCCCCATACTACCAGCCCCGCAACAATCATCCAGGCTAGCCTATTTCTTATCACATACAGCCCTTTTCGCATCTTGCATCTCCCAAACACGCTTCCATCTTATTATTTGCATATTTGCCACTATACATGGTAAGAAAATCTACGTCAGGGCCAAATCAACAGGACTTTACGGTGATGAATGAGGCTGATGTTTCTCAAACAATGGAGGACAAATAAAAAACCCGTTCAGGATATCCTGAACGGGTTTTTCTGTTAGTGGACCAGAGGGGACTCGAACCCCTGACCTTCTCCATGCCATGGAGACGCTCTACCAGCTGCGCTACAAGCCCATATGTGTTCGCTTTCGCAACAACATATAGAAGTATACCTGATCTCAAGAATATTTTCAAGCATTTTTAGGGTGCAATATGGTGCAATTTCCAGGCTTACCCAAAGTCGCTTCGCGCCTGCGGCGCTCAGGAGGGTGTATGGACATATGGCGCCGGAATTTGCCGGTGCCATATGTCCATACACCCTATCCCTGGCAAGCTTACGAGCCGAAATAGAAAGTAATAGGTAACTTCTGAGAAGCTTTGAAGCGATTGACTTTCGGAAGCGCCGATGGTATTCTTGAAAAGATACCTCAACTTTTGTTATCTGGCACTGCAAGGACGAGCTAATCTTATGACAGGTGTATCTCTCGCAATAGTAATTGCCGCATGAGCGACCACGCCGGGCTCATGCGGTAGGAAAGTGGCACGCGACAGCATAGAAGCTGACCTCTCACTCTAAAGAGGTTTTTTATTGCTGTTGTCTTCACCTGGCTTACCTCCAGTTTCTTTCCTTCCTCCCTTTTCTCTCGCCATGGCGTGTGTCGCTGGGCAGCGGATCGTCTTGCTGCTTACTCGCGGCCTGCGCTTCCCGTACATCCATGGGTGAGACATGCCCTGCCCCTTTTCTTGCCGCTGGTAGATCGTGCCTACGCCAGCCTACAACAACAAGTACTGATCATCTTGTCTAAATATAGAACCGAAGCGCCTTAGGAGAAATAAGAAAACGCTATGCTGCAAGTCAATCATCTACAACTTTCATATGGGGCACGCTTAATCCTCAATGATGTCTCTTTTACGGTCGCACCTGGCGAGAAAGCTGGCCTGATCGGCGTCAATGGTGCCGGAAAAAGCTCACTGCTCAAAATTGTCGCGGGCCAGCAGGAGGCCGATAGCGGCACCATCGCTCGCCCACGCACCTTTGGCTACCTCTCGCAGGATATCGCCCACGAAGAGGGAACAGCCGGAAATGGTACCGTGCGTGACTTCATCTTCAATAGCACAGGCCTGGATCGCGCCATCGAGCAGTATGAACAGCTCTCCGGGCAGATCGCCAGCGCCGCTGGCGATGAACTGGAGACGCTCCTGGAGCACTTTTCGCTGGCACAGGAGGCCCTGGAACGCCTGGGTTACTACGAGGCCGACGCGCGTTGCGAGGAGCTGATCGCGGGCCTGAATATTGGTGGCCTGACGCTTGACCGCTCCGTAAACACTCTGAGCGGTGGACAGAAGACCAAGCTGGCCCTGGTCCGGCTCCTCTTCCAATCGCCCGAGCTCCTCCTGCTCGACGAGCCTACCAACTTCCTGGATGTGGAGGCCGCCGGCTGGCTGATGGAGTTTCTACAGGACTATCGTGGCGCGCTGCTTATCATCTCGCACGACCTGGACCTGCTGGACCGCAGCATTACCAAGATTCTGCGCCTGAACGAGTTCTCGCACGTCCTTGAGGAGTATAAGGGAACCTATACTCACTACCTCTCAGTCACGGGCGACGCCCTGGCACTGCTGGAGAAGAACAAGAAGCAGCAGGAGCGCGAGATTGATCGCCTGCGCAAGACCTCCGATCGCCTGCGCCGCTTCGGTGCGACACGCGTGAGTCAGCGCCGCTCGCTTGATAGGCGTATCTCTGAACTGGAGGCCAGCAAGTCCGAGTTACCACAGGAGAGTCGCCGCATCAAGATCGATTTTCCGGTGCGCTATCCAAGTAGCCAGCTCGTGCTCAAGGCCGATCAGCTCAGCAAGAGCTATGGCAGCAAGGTCATCTTCAGCGATATCAACTTTGAGGTGGAGCGCGGGCAGCGCCTGGTCATCGTCGGCCTCAATGGCGCAGGCAAGACGACGCTGCTGCGTACACTTCTTGGTCTCACCCCTCTCAATGCAGGGAAAGCGATACAGGGAGAGCGCGTGCGCCTGGGCTACTATGCGCAGGAGAACGAGGGCCTTGACTACGAGAACACCGTGCTCCACGAGGCAAGCGAGATCTTGCCGGATAATATGAAGCGTGTACGCAATGTTCTGGGACGCTTCCTCTTCAATGGCGAGCGTGTCTTCCAGAAGATCCAAACCCTCAGTGGAGGCGAGAAGACGCGCCTGGCCCTGGCGAAGATGGTCCTGGATGGCCCTAACCTGCTCGTGCTCGACGAGCCTACCAGCCACCTGGATGCCTCATCGCGTAAGATCGTTGGTGAGGCGCTTGGCACCTATAACGGCACCATCATGACCGTCACCCACGATGTCGAGTTTGTACGCGACCTGAAGCCAGATACGCTGCTCTTGATGCCCGAAGGGCGCATCGTCCACTACGACGAGCGCTATGACGAACTCCTTGAGCGAGCGTAGTTCTATTGGGATAAGTGATGTGCTGCCCTGACGGCCTGCGGCCACAGGGCAGCACATCACTTATCCCAGAAAAAGACTGCAACTGTGATTTACCAGGCGCGTATAAGAGATAAGACACCCAAGCGACAATTGACAGACTGGATATCTGCGAAAGGAAGGAAGAGACGGTGTCATCTCAAAACGCAAGTAGCCTCAGCCTGGTGGAGGTCATGCAAACACGTTACCAGGAGAACCCCTATCCACTCTATCATCAGTTACGCGAACACGATCCCGTGTATTGGGATGAAGCGGCCCATAGCTGGGTCTTGACGCGCTATAAAGACGTCTTGAGCGCGTTACGCGATCCACACTTCACCGCCGCTCGCTTCGCCTTTGATACCAGCGGATTCCCTGCTGAGTTTCAGCAGGCGATTGAGCCACCCATACGTGCACTCACACGCCAGATGCTCTTCCTGGATCCCCCCGACCATACACGCCTGCGCGGGCTGGTCTCCAAGGCCTTTACGCCGCGCGTCGTTGAAGCCATCCGCCCACATATTCAACAGCTTGTGGATCAACTCTTAGACACGATGCAGACTGGGGGCCATATCGACTTAATCGAGCATTTCGCCTATCCCCTACCCGCCATCGTCATCGCCGAACTGCTTGGGGTCCCACCCGAAGATCGTGAGCGCTTTATTATCTGGTCAGGCGACTTTGGGGCACTTCTTGAAGCCACAGACATCTCCGCCGATGATGCTATTCGCGGCCTCTATGGCGTCAACGAGTTCATTCAATATTTTCGCCATCTGATCGCCCAACGTGCTCAGGCTCCTCGCGAAGATCTGCTCCAGGCGCTCATCAACGCGCATGAGGGACAGGATAAGCTGAGTGAAGATGAACTGCTGGGCAACTGTGTACTACTGCTGGCCGCGGGACACGGCACAACCACCCACCTGATCGGCAATGGCTTTCTCGCCCTGGCGCGTCACCCGGAGCAGTTCGCCTGGCTCAAAGAGCACCCAGAGCAGGCTTCCCTGGCCATTATGGAACTCCTGCGCTATGATGGCCCGGTCCAGGCCACCTCGCGCGTCGCCACCGCTGATATGCAGATCGGCGACAAGCACATCGCCGCCGGGCAGAACGTCATTATGTGCCTCGGAGCGGCCAGCCATGATCCTGAACAATTCTACGATCCCGATGGCCTTCACCTGGACCGTAAAGAGAACCATCACCTGGCCTTTGGTCAGGGCATTCACTATTGCCTGGGAGCGCCCCTGGCCCGCCTGGAGGCCGAGATCGCCTTTGCCTCCCTGGCGCGCCGCCTGAGCCAGGCCAAGATCACCGATGAGCAAGCAGTCCAGTGGTTTTCAGGCATCGTCTTCCGCGGCCTGGGTAAACTTCCCATTGTCCTGGCATGAAAAAACTTTTTGGAGTATATGGTGAGGTACAGTTGACGGTCGCAGGCTGTCAACTGTACCTCACCATATAAAAACTGCTCCCTTGTAACACTTGACTTTTCCCGCCATTTCAGGTATAAATGATAGATATCAACACACATCAGGAGAGTGCTTAATAGTGATAAACGCCTTCATCTAAACCTTATCTACCACGTGGGATGCTGACCTGGCTTTTTAACAGGGCATCTTTTTTGCCGATTACTGGTAACAGTAAACGAGCGCTAAGACACATATTGGTAGATGGTAAAGAAGGCTTTGTCGCGAACGAACGCAAGAGACCTGATCCATTTCTTTCTTTCGCTTTCCCTTTGTCTCTCTACAAAGCCACCTTCTTTCCTCCATCCTACCCTGGCCCTGTCGCTCCTCATGGCATCTATTGCCTGGATCGCCAGCGCATACAAGGCATCCCCACACTTGACACAACTATACCGGCGTTTCGCCCATTCACAGAGGAATATAACGCTTGCTTGACACGCCAAAGCGCAAAGAAAATTTCACAACAAACAACAAGGTAGAGAGCAGAAGAGAAGGAGCAACGATGCCCGAAGAATATAATAATGCCAACGTATACGAAGAGAAACATATGTCAGGGCTGCTAGCGGAAGCCCCCAGGCGCGCGATCCTGGTGAGTGTGGACACGCCAGAGAATGATTGGCCCGTCGAGGAGTCATTAGATGAGCTGGAGCAGCTCGCGCAGACCGCGGGTGTCAACTGCGTTGACCGCGCCGTACAGCGTCTCCCCCATCCACATCCAGGCACCGTTGTGGGCTCAGGAAAGGTGGATGAGATCGCGGAACTTGTCAAGTTCCACGACTGCGATGCCGTCATCTTTGACCTGGAACTCAAACCTGTGCAGCACCGCAACCTGGAGCGCAAGCTGGAGGTTCAGGTACTCGACCGCACCGCCCTCATTCTGATCATCTTCGGCCAGCGCGCCCAGACACGTGAGGGCCGTCTACAGGTTGAGCTGGCCCAGATTGAGTATGATCTGCCGCGCCTGGCTCGCCAGTGGTCCCACCTCTCCCGCCAGCGCGGTGGCACACAGCAACGCGGTGAAGGTGAGAAACAGATTGAGGTCGACCGCCGCTTGCTGCGCCGCCAGAAGGAGCAGCTTGAGGAAGAGCTTGAGCTGGTACGCTCACAGCGCCAGCTTCACCGGGATCGTCGTAAGTATGCAGGCGCGCCCGTCGTGGCCCTCGTCGGCTACACTAACGCAGGCAAGTCAACGCTGCTCAACCGTCTCTCTGGGGCGCAGAAGCTCGCCGAGGATAAACTCTTTGCCACGCTGGATCCAACCACGCGCCGCGCACGCATCGAGGGCGGACAGGAGTTCCTTCTGACCGACACCGTGGGTTTTGTCCAGCGCCTGCCACACACGCTGGTCGCGGCCTTCCGCGCGACCCTGGAAGAAGTCAATGCCGCCGACCTGCTGGTCCACGTGGTGGATAGCTCACATCCACATGTCAACCACCAGATCCTGGCCGTGGAGGAGGTTCTGGAGGAGATTGGGGCCGGGGGCATGCCCATGGTTATCGCGCTCAACAAGAGCGACAACCTGGAGCCCGGCGCTACCCTTCCCCCGCTGGAGGGCATTGCCGCTACCCTACCACAGGTACAGGTATCGGCCCTCAAAGGGACTGGCATCTCCGACCTGTTGCGCTGCATCAGCCAGGCCCTGGTCAGCCAGTTTGTGTCACTCGACGTGCTGATTCCGTACGACCGGGGCGACCTGGTCGCACAATTCCACCAGTTTGGCACCATAGAGTACGAGGAGTATGAAGAGGGGGGCACGCATATTCGCGGCTATATGCCCGAAAATCATAGCAGCCCCTTCTTCGCCTTCCGCTGCAAGCCCCAGGCAAGCACGCGCACCCGCAAACACGCCACCGTCTAAAAAAGTGTAAGAAAACGAGTGCCGTACACAGCGTCCATGGACGCTGTGTACGGCACTCGTTTTCTTACACTTGACATTACCTATAGTTAGAGCCTATAGTGTAAACAAGACTAAATCTATTTTGTTGATCTAATATATCAACTTTGCGAAGCAGGTATTTATTGGTTGCTGGACACTTTCAGGAAGGGAAGAGCTATGTCGATAGGCCACGAGGATGAAATACAGGCGAACGATCTCAAGCATCTTGGTCCAGGTGAGGGTAGTAAAGTCGAGCATATCAAGCTGGAGAGCCAGCATCTACGGGGTCAGCTCCCCGAGGAACTGGCAAGCGAGAGCTCGCACTTCTCCGAGGATCAGATTCAGCTTATCAAATTTCATGGCATTTATCAGCAGGAGGATCGCGACGCGCGTCAGCAGCGCAAGGCAGCCCACACCGAGAAAGCCTATCAGTTCATGGTGCGTACACGCATCCCAGGGGGCGCAATAACAGCCGAACAGTACCTGGCGCACGATGATATATCGAATCAATACGCCAATGGAACGATCCGCATTACAACGCGCCAG
The DNA here is from genome assembly GCF_016587375.1 of Ktedonobacter robiniae. Taxonomy (GTDB): domain Bacteria; phylum Chloroflexota; class Ktedonobacteria; order Ktedonobacterales; family Ktedonobacteraceae; genus Ktedonobacter; species Ktedonobacter robiniae. Next base: position 3,234,409 of record NZ_BNJG01000001.1, on the reverse strand, counting down.
GGTCTGCAATTGCATGGAATTCTCAAGGGTGACCTGAAGCCAGCCATCGCCAGCATCAATGAGGCTTTGCTGAGCACCCTCGCGGCCTGTGGCGATGTTAACCGCAACGTTATGGCCTGCCCGGCTCCCACAAGCAGTCGCGCCCAGGCGCAGGTGCAGGAGATCGCTCACAAGATCGCGATGCACCTGGCCCCGCGCAGCCAGGCCTATCACGAGATCTGGATCGATGGCGAGAAGATTGAGACACCTACCACTACACCTGAAGAAGTAGAACCCATCTATGGGCCGACCTATCTGCCACGCAAGTTTAAGATAGCCGTCGCCTTCCCCGGCGACAACTGTGTCGACATCTACACCCAGGATGTGGGCCTGATCGCGATCCTGGATGGCGAAGACCTGGCCGGCTTTACCCTGGTCATCGGCGGCGGCATGGGTATGACTCATGGCAAGACAGAGACCTATCCTCGCCTGGCGACCCCGCTCTGCGATATCAAGCCGGAGGAGGCCCTGAAAGTCATCGAGACGATTGTCACCGTGCAGCGCGACTATGGTGACCGCAAGAATCGCAAGCATGCGCGCATGAAATACGTCGTTGAGGAGCGCGGCATCGCCTGGTTTAAGCAACAGGTTGAGGATCGCCTGGGCTACACACTTCGCGAACCCAGCCCCGTCCACCTGCATGACGTTGAAGATCATCTGGGCTGGCACCAGCAGGCCGATGGACGCTGGTTCCTGGGCCTGCATGTCCAGAATGGACGTATTCGCGATATCGAGCAGCTCCAGCTCAAGAGCGGCTTGCGCGCCGTTATCAACAGCTACCAGCCAGGCGTCCGGCTCACGGGCCAGCAAAACATCTTGCTGACAGATATCCAGGCAGAGGACCGTGAGGCACTGGAGGATCAGTTGCGCTCATATGGGATCGAGACCGATCCCAGTAAGGTAGGCTCCTATCGCTTCGCCATGGCGTGCCCATCCCTGCCCACCTGCGGCCTGGCGCTTGCTGAAGCCGAGCGAGCACTACCAGACGTCATGCAACAGCTTGATGTCCCCCTGCGCGAGCTTGGCTTGGATGGAGAGCCGCTCAGCGTGCGTATGACGGGCTGCCCCAATGGCTGTGCGCGCCCCTATATGGGTGACATCGGACTGGTCGGCCGCTCAAAAAACCTTTATAATGTGTATATCGGTGGCGATCGTCCCAATGCACGTCTCAACACACTCTATGCTACATCGATTCACACTGATAAGATCGTGGAGACACTCAAGCCCCTGCTCTCGCTCTGGAAAGCGGAGCGCCAGCCTCAGGAAAGCTTTGGTGACTTCTGCCATCGCATCGGGGTAGAGCAGCTACGTGAGCGCGTGGCCTCCGTGGCCTCGCCCTCGCTTCCGCGTTAATGCTAACAACCGTATCCCTTCTCGCTCGGCCGCAAAGGCGCTCCCCGGGCGAGAGAGAGCTAGCAATCAGTCGTAACCCTATTTTGACCACAGGAGCGTTCATGCCCGGTTACTACCCCATTATGCTCAATGTTCGCCAGCGTCCAGTCCTCGTTATCGGTGGTGATCGTATCGCGATGGAGAAAGCCACCTCGCTTCTTGCCTGCGGTGCCCAGGTCACCATTCTCAGCGCAAACATCTGCCCAGAAATGCAGGCCCTGGCCCAACACTATCCAACTCAGGTCACCTTCCAGGCCAGAGACTTCCAGGCAGGCGACCTAGCAGGCTTCTTTGTAGTGGTCGCGGCGACAAACGACCAGGACTTAATCGAAGCTCTCTGGCAGGAGGCCACGGCACACGGGCAATTGCTCAACATCGTGGACGTGCCCGCACGCTGCAACTTTATTCTCCCCTCGATCTTGCGACGCGGTCAACTCACCATTAGCGTCTCGACGGAGGGAGCCAGCCCAAGTCTCTCTAAACGCATCCGCCAGCACCTGGAAAAGCTCTTTCCCTCAGCCTATGAGCTCTATCTGCAACTGGCAACCGTGGCGCGCGCACTCCTGCGTGCACAGGGCGTGAGCTATGACCAGCGCGATGACTTCTTTGGCGCCTTCTATGGCTCACCTATTCTCCAGCACCTGGAAAAGGGCGAACAGAGCGAGGCCTTAAGCAATACCGTCGCGCTACTCCAGCCATATGGCATCACAACGACAATAGAGACACTCTTCCAGGCATTGCAAGAAGGAGGGAACGAAGCATGGTCCAATCAGACATCGGTCACGTCTTCTTAATCGGGGCAGGTCCAGGCGACCCGGAGTTGATTACAGTCAAAGGTCTGCGCTGTCTACACGCAGCGGAGGTAATCCTGTACGATCGTCTGGTCGCGCCTGAACTCCTGGAAGAGGCCCCTCCCTCGGCCCTGCGCATCTTCGTGGGGAAACAGCCACAGCACCACACCCTCAAGCAGCATGAAATCAACGCATTGCTCATTAAGTACGCCCGCGAAGGCAAGGTCGTGGCACGCCTCAAAGGGGGTGACCCTTACGTCTTTGGACGTGGCGGCGAGGAGGCCCTGGCACTTCGAGAGGCCGGTATCTCCTTTGAGGTCATCCCCGGCATTACCTCCGCCATCGCCGTGCCAGCAGCGGCAGGCATTCCAGTGACGCATCGCGACTATGCCTCCTCCCTGACCATTGTGACTGGTCATGAAGCTCGTGGTGGAGACGAAGCTCCTGCTATCGACTGGGAGGCGTTGGCAAAACTAGGGGGCACCATCGTGGTCCTGATGGGAGTACGTGCCCTGCCACGCTTTACCCAGCAGATGCTAGAGGCCGGGATGAATCCTCAGACGCCCGCCGCCATCATCCAGGAGGGCACGACCTCGCGTCAGCGCGTCCTGGTTGCCACCCTGGAATCTATCGCCCTTCAGGCCCTTGAGCAGGACATTACCTCTCCAGCCCTCACGATCATCGGCGAGGTCGTCTCTCTAGCTCACGAGCTACACGCCATCACCGCCCTCCCCTCCGTTCAAGGTCTCCTGCTCTCCCGCGCTTCTTAAGGGATGTGATGACAGTAGTGATGGCGGTCTGGCTCTGCCAGACCGCCATCACTACTGTCATCACATTTACTCTTTCCTGCAAATAGTGATGCAGTTCATTGATATTTACCTATTAGTAAGTTATAATCGAGAAGCGTAACGATAAAGCATTTATTGCATCAAAAGCATAAATCCTTATCCAACAAACGCCATCAAGGAGGATACGCGCTTCCAAGCAGAACTCGTCATCTGGAGATGTTTTCCATCCACATCTCCCCTACACAACCTTTGTAGAATATCATCCAACGCCAATTGAATTTGACAGTTTGGAGGTCTTGCATTCATGGATGCTCTCAAAGAGCGGAAAAATCGCTATTTTCTTGTCTCCGCAATCGGCGCGTTGATCGCGTTGCTCTCATTCTTGCTCTTCCCGTTTGTGACCTGGAATATCCGCATTAACGCGTCAGTCATCTCGCTGGCCTTCGCGTTCCCCCTAAACGCGACATTTATCAGTCAGCAAGCTGCCGCGATCTGGCTCTGTGCCATTCTAGCCCTGGGAGCTTTAATCGTTTCCTGCTTGCTCATCTATCGCTCTCGTCCCTTTGGTGGGCAGACACCAGTAGAGACGCAGACACAGTGGGGTCTCTATGGGCTGGCGGGCGCGGGCGTACTGGCACTCATTATTCAGTTCATCGTGGTCAGTAATCTTGGTTCCAGTATCAAGAGTAATCCTTCGATCTTCAATGCACTCAATAGCATCGATAGTTCGTCTTCTTCATCAAGTGTTAATAGCCTTCTGACCAGTATTACCGATAGCAGCGCATCCTATAACATTGGAGCCTGGCTCTTTTTACTAGGCATGTTAGCCGTTATTGTTGGGGCAGGTATAGAGATCTTGCAGCGCAATCCTAGACTGCTTCAGTCGCTCTCGCCCCAGCCTGGTTCAGCGCCCAATCCCTACCAGGGACAACCTGGCTATCCTCCTGCTTACCCTCCGCAAGAGGCCAATCCATATCCACCACAAACGCCCTCCACTCCTCAGCAACCGGGCAGTGGGTATAGCTATCCACCACAACCACCCTCCACTCCTCAGCAACCGGGCAGTGGGTATAACTATCCACCCGCGCCACAACCCAATCCCTATGCCTCCCCTCAAAATCCTGGGCAGCAGCCTCCGGCGGACTACCGTTAGCAGCTTGGCATAGAGGCATAGAACGCATGTCCCGCAAGGTTGTATGGCAGAGAACACGGTACGTAGCGCTGTCTTAAAGAAGAGGTATATCATCATATGCAAAACTTAACGCAACCCGCGAATCGCTCATATCTCATCGCGGCCGGGGGCGCGCTCCTGGCACTAATCGCCTTCCTGTTTATTCCCTTCGTCCACCTACAGGCAAATATCGGCGCGCGGTCGTCGTCTACCTCCCCTCAGCAGACGACATCAAGCGGCACTGATTTGCATGGAGCTATCCTTACGGGCGTCAATGGTGGCATTTGGATCAACGTCTTGCTCATCGCCCTGATCCTACTTGTGGTCGCGCTCCTTATCTATCGTAGTCAGAACCCCTTCGGTATAGCGAGAGTAAATGCCGAGACGCAGACACGCTGGGGCCAATACCTCCTTATCGGGTTGGGTGTCGTTGGTCTGCTCTTCCAGTTTCTCGTCCCATCCCTTGTGACCTCTGGTGTCAATACCTTCATCGATGCCTTCAAAAACAGCCTGGGAGGTCTGAGTAGCCTGATGGAGGCATTTCTCTCAATCGATATCTCGGCCAGTCTCCTGACTGGTGGCTGGATCTTTATCGTTGGCATGCTCGCGGTTATCGCTGGTGGCGCACTCCCACTGATACCACGGACCGCAATTCAGCCACACATGCAGCCAGGACAGTATCCTCCTGCTGGCTATCCACCGCAACAGCCATCAGGCCAGTACCCTCCTGCTGGCTATCCACCACAGCAGCCAGAGGGCCAGTACCCTCAATACCCACAGTATCCCCAAGGTGAGCAGTATGGACCGCCAACTCCGCAGTATCCACAACAACCCTCGGGACAGTATCCACCGCAGCCAGAGGGGCAATATCCACCCGACCCGCAAAATCCTCAGCAACCCTAGCCCTAAAAATACACAACCCATGTCTCCAGACACAAAGCAGGTGCCAGCGTAGAAGCACGCTGGCACCTGCTTTGTAGCGTTTCCTCAGGGATACTGCATCTCAAAGGAGATCCGCCAGGTAGGGCTCAAGGGAATGACATCCTCGCTATGAGGAAAGCGAGGGCGTGCCATCAACACCCAGAGACCCAGCTTATCCCGTGAAATATCCTCTACGAGGTAGGAGGTCTCGCCGGGACTTCCACTCACCAGAGATGGAAAGCCATCAAAGTATCTCATATCCACCTGAACCTGCACCCCCTTCTCCGTAAGCTGCATCTTCTGTCCCGGGCGGGCTGAAGAGAGTGTAAGGAAGAGGCGCGCTCCTGTCTCCGTCAACAATACATGTGTCAAGGTCAGGGTCTCTCCATCACGCGTGAAGCTTTTATTGACCTGTAACAATTGCCCCGTATGGACTGGAAGGGTAAAATCAAAGTCCGCAACTGGGACTGGAACCTTTAACGCATCGTCAACTTGCACTAAAGAAGCCGGAGGTGGAACATGCTTGATTTGCAGGTGAAATTGCAGCATTCCGCCAGTCGCGGGCAGGCGCGCTGCGTCAAAAATAAATGCGCTACGTCCGGCCAACAGGTACTTGCATTCCTCCTCGGCGTGGGAGAGCCAGGGGAGTTTCTCTTGCCCGGCAGCGCTCAACGTAGGCAGCAGATCCTGCGCCGCCACGGGATTACCCTTCGCATCCGTAACATGGTAGAGCACCACGACCTGGTTGACATCGGCATAGGCTTTCAACAGCGAAACATGGTAGCCATCAATGACGCGCTCTTGCGTAATTGGCAAAAACGGCTGCGTCAGCCCCTCTTCCTGAGACACAGGCAAATGAAAGAATTCTTCGTTTAATGCCTCAGCAGAGCTATAAATAATTCCCACGATGACCAGCAGCGTCACACCAATCATACAGATGAGGACTGGAGAAAATCGCTTGCGACGCTGTTGCGCCGTGACCCGCGCCCCCTTCCTTCGCGCTTCAACAAATGGGTGTTCCGATTGTAGCATGTCTTTACCCAACCACATCTATAGAAAATATGCGATCAGCAAATCCAGTCATGATTCACACGTTTGCTCACCTGCATATACACACATAGCATTACATTTGACGTTTAGACAAAAGAAAACAACACGAGATATTGCAATATCTCACAATCTATTTCTCCAATACTGCTTCTCCAAGATTTTCAGATACATAAGATAGTCAATCCAGCAAGTCGTTTTGTTACAGCTTTTCCAGAAACTAAATATTTACCAACCGCGATTTTAAGATAATTTGATACGGATATATACAGAGTAATTCATGTATAAGTCAAATTACCAGAAAAACATCGGATTTTTGCTCCTCTATAGATTGTAAATGCGTAACGTACAGATATTCTTCAACATCCCGATACACCACTTCAACGTGCTATAAATAATAAGATGTCTTGTGGCACTGTTCTCAGCGCCGCAAGTACTGAGAACAGTGCCACAAGACATAACCTACCAGGCACATGTGAGCAAAGCAAGGAGTAAACATAGCTATGAAAATCCTGGTTATGAATGCGGGCTCCAGCAGCCAGAAGAGCTGTCTCTATGAGGTGGATAGCGCCTTGCCTCACGAGGCACCCCGTCCACTGTGGCAGGCACACGCCGATTGGACGAAGGAGAAAGGCCAGGTCGAGCTAAAAGTTAAGACCAGCACAGGCAAAGAGCATACCTCGAAGCTGAAGCCTGGATCGCATGGACAGGTCGTCAAACAACTGCTCCAGACGCTGTGGCAAGGGGAGGCACGCGTCATTAATTCGCCAGCCGAGATTACACTCGTGGGTCATCGCGTCGTACATGGCGGCCCTCATTATCAAAAAAGCGTCTGGATCACCCGCGAGGTCAAACAGACTATCGACCGGCTAAAGAGCTTTGCCCCACTCCATAACCCGGCCAATCTCGAGGGAATACAGGCTATTGAAGAGCTCATGGGAGATGTACCTCAGATCGCCTGCTTCGATACCGCCTTCCATAGCAGCCTTCCGCCTCACAGCGCGATCTACCCACTCCCCTATGATCTCTATGAGCAGGGAATACGGCGCTACGGCTTTCATGGCATCAGCCATCAATACTGTTCGCGACGCGCGAGCGAGGTCCTCCAGCGCGATGCCCAGTCACTACGCCTTGTCTCCTGTCACCTGGGCAATGGCTGCTCGCTGGCAGCGATCCAGGATGGCAAGAGTATCGAGACGACGATGGGCTTTACGCCTCTGGAGGGTCTGATGATGGGGACGCGCTCGGGAACCATCGATGCCAGCATTCTCTTCTATCTCCAGCGCGAGCATGGCTATGACACGGATCACCTGGAAACCCTACTCAACAAACAATCAGGCCTGCGCGGCATATCGGGCATTTCTGGCGACGTACGCCAGGTCATGGAGGAGGCCCAACACAACGAGCGTGCACAACTGGCCATGGATATCTATGTGTATCGCCTGCGCTACTTTATCGGGGCCATGGTCGCGGTCCTGGGAGGACTCGATGCCCTGCTCTTTACCGGTGGCGTGGGAGAGAACTCGGCGGAGATACGCGCACGCGCCTGCGCGGGTTTCCCCTATCTGCATCTCAAGCTCGATCAACAGAAAAACAATGCCTCCCCCGTTGATACAGATATCGCCAGTTTCGACTCGGCGGTACGCGTCCTGGTCGTGCATACCGAAGAAGACTGGGAGATTGCGCGTGACTGCTGGCATCTCGCTCAGCAGGAGCCAGCGCATCTTGCCCAGACCCACTCAGTCCAGGCAAGACACCACAACGATTAGCACGCTAAACTCTGGGGCCGCAACGCTTATTCGGCGTTGTGCTCATCGCGCAAGAGCGAGAAGACCAGCGTATTGCGCGGTTGACCCATCATGGTGGGCCGAGAATTGCGCAGGCACGCCTCTTGCACAAAACCCAGGCGACGCGCAACCGCGGCGCTGGCAAGGTTACGCTCATCGCAGGTAATCTCCACGCGCTGCGCCTGGTACTGCCGAAAGGCCCAGGCAATGAGGAGACGCGCCGCCTCGGTCACATAGCCCCTGCCACTGGCGCTGACTCGCACCCAGTATCCAAGCGCAAAGTAGCCGATGCTCCATTCAATCGGGCGCAGGGAACAGCTCCCCACAAACTGGCCTCCATGCTCAGTGCCGTCCAGGGCATAAATACAACAGGTAAAATCTTCGCGCAGAAAATGGCGCATCTTCCAGCGCGCAATTGAGAGATGCGCATCATGCACAGAATTATAGCTCTGCGGCCAGGCAAGCCAGCGCCCCACATGTTCACGTGATTCTTCAACCGCCGCGTAGAGCGCCTCTGCGTCCGTGCTGCGATATGGGCGTACCAGCACACGCTCGCCACGCAATTCGTCCAGCAATGGAAGTGAAGTCGGGTGTTCAATGAACACGGGTCTCTCCTTTCCAGGTCGCGTTCAACCACCATGTCCCTGCTTCGCTATAAGAAGAGGTGCTCGCTACTGGCGATCAGAGGGAATGAGCGAAAATATCATCGCATTGCGCAGGGTGCCATCAGCACCAGGAATCACATGGCGCATTGTTCCTTCATAGACGAAACCCAGGCGCCTGGGGACTGCGGCGCTCCGATGATTCTGCTCCTCACAACGAATCATAATGCGTTGCGCCTGGAGCACATCAAAGAGATAGTCGACCATCAAGCGCACCGCCTCGGTCATATATCCTTTTCCAGTTGCGCTGGCCCGCAACCAGTAACCGATCTCAAAGCTCTTGATACGCCAATCGCGTGGGTGCATGCCACATCCGCCCAGAAAGCGCTCCGTCTGCGCATCCCACATGTGCAGCTTTAAATCCTCGCGCAAGAACCAGTCGGCCATGCCACGGCGAATCCAGGGAAGCACATCGGCCTCACAATGATAAAAGTTTGCGATAGGGAGCCAGGGACCCAGATGCTCCCGTGACTCTTCAATCGCCTCATAATAGGGAGCCACATCGCTTTCCCGAAAGGGGCGAATTACCACTTTTTGCCCGCGCAATTCCTCGAAGAGGGGCAGAAAAATAGGTTTCGCCTCGCCCGGCTCTGCACTCATAGCACTACATCCTTTCATACTTGTGTCTGCGGCGCTCGCTCCTGGTAGGTGGTATGCCCTGACAGCCTGCAGGCTGTCAGGGCATACCACCTACCAGGAATCCGAAAACAACATGCACACTGATTACCATACCGTACCATTTAAGTGTACATTATTTTGGCTGACGCTCGCTCGGAGAGCGTTCCTTTGCTAGAGGTAGGTCTCTAGCCAGTGCACAATTCGCTCCTCGATATCGCGTGTGTGGGAGCGACTGCGTACACCATGCCCCTCGCCCGGATAGATCGCGGCCTCGACGGGCACGCCACCATCCATCAGTGCACGATAGAAGGCGTGGGCCTGGCTCACTGGGCAGACCGTATCTTTTTCGCCATGTAAGATCAGCGTTGGGGTCGTAATCTTTCCCGCATAGGTCAGCGGGGAGCGCTCACGGTAGACCTCTGGCTGATCGAGCATATCAGCTCCCAGGAAGTGCCGGTCCCAGTCAGAGAGTTTCGACTCGGCATGGAAGCTATGCCAATCGGTAATACCGGCACCCATAATCGCCACACGGAAGCGGTTGGTCTGTGTTACGGCCCAGGCCGTCATGAAGCCACCATAACTCCACCCGGCAACACCAATCCGGCTTGGATCAATCATGCCCTCGGTAATCAGGTACTCAACACCATACATGATATCCTGAAAATCTTTGCCGCCCATGTCGCCTACGACGGCATCAGTAAAGTTCACGCCTCGGCCCCAGCTACCGCGCACATTGGGACGAAACACGGCATAGCCCACGGAGGCGAAGAGCTGTGTCCAGAAGAGCGAGGCGTCGTCGAGCCACATGCCCGAGGGGCCGCCATGCACCAGCACCATCAAGGGCGGGTCTCCCTCAAATTTCCGCACCAGGGGATGGGTAAAGAGCGCGTCTATACGCCAGCCATCGACGCTGCTATAGCTAAGGCGTTCACTCTTAGCCAGGGCATAGGTCGCCTCGAAGACCGCATTTACCTGGGTCAGGCGCCGCCAGGCGATATGAGGCTGTTCCTCACGTCGCACCTTGCCAGCCCAGACATCAGGGGTCGCTTGCTGCGATGAGTGAATAGCGATGCAGGTGGCGCCATCAGAAGAGAGCGAGAGGCGCCCACCCTGCACAGAAAAATCTTCCTCAAGGATAGTCACCTGCCCACTCTCCACAACGTGAATACCCTGAATATAGGTCAGGTCCTTAACGGCAAGGAAGAACAATTCTTCTCCCCCTGCCAACCACTGGCACCAGTGCACGCTATATTCCGCGCCCGGCGTCAGATTACGAACCTCGCTGATCCCATCCATGGACAGCAGGAACAGGTCGCCTGCGCCATGACAGCGATCACTCCAGTCACCCGAGACATAAGCCAGGCGCTTGCCATCAGGATGCCATACCAGGTTGCTTGCCTGTCGATCCAGCAGCGTTAACTGGCGTACCGCGCCACCATTGGCCGTCACGACACCAACCTGGCCACCATACCATCCATTCTCATCCGGCAATGTGGAGTAATACAGGGCAAGCTGGTTGCTATCAGGGGACCAGGAAAACTCCCACACACTCAACTCTGGCGAAGTAATAGGCTGAGGGATAGAGATCTGCGGATAAATAGTCCAGAGGCGACGATGGCGCCCCAGATTCAATACGAGCGGATCATGTTTCTGCTCCTCGCCCTCGAAGGAGGTAAAGGCAAGGCAGCTCCCATCAGGGGACCACTCCAGATCAAGAATACCATTCGGCATCGTACACACACGGCGAGGCGTTCCACCCTGCGCATCTACCAGGTAGAGCTGCGACTTCTCTCGCTCGCCCTCGGCAACCCCGGCGAAGGCCAGCCACCTGCCATCAGGGGACCAGCGTGGATTGTTCGCCTGCTTTATGTCACGTAGTAAGGGGACGGGGCGGGTCTGGGCATCATTGAGCGCCAGCATCCAGATCTGGCTGCGCCGCTGCTCCTCCTCACCTACAAATTCAGAAATAACAAAGGCTACACGTGTCCCATCGGGATTAATATGTACATCGCTGGGCATCCGTAAATGGGAGAGCGCCCCCGGCCCAATAGGGATGCGTGTCCCAGGGACCACCGCATCAGTGCGCATCCCTGCGATCATGGCAGAAGAATCTTGCATTGCCATATATCACTCCTTTAAATTATCGATAGACCTTCTAAAAGAGTATAGCAAAAAAGCTTCGCCCACCCTACCAACAAAAGAAACTTCTTCTTACCCGTGCATGGTGAAACTAGTAGCTTATCTCATGCGTGCTCTATATAACAATAGATCAAGGGTTACACGCCTCAGCTTTGTAAAGAAGCAATTGAGGTGCGTTAATCTAACTATCCAGCCTCAAACGAGAAAGGATAAGCCTTTACGTAACAGGCGCAGCAGGTATGCATTGAATTAAGGCCACCATTGCTGTACCTGGCATAGTCACGTAGCAGGCTTCGGAAAGATATACAAGCAAAGGAGGGAGCAGAGATGGCAACAGGCTTAAACAAAAGTCAGGATAAGACGAAGGAGCTTGGAAACAAAGCCAAGGGTGTCGTGAGTAATCTGAAGGATTCAGCCCAGAACCAGTATGGGACGGCAAAAGATGTCGCTCAGTCCAGGTATGCTGATGTACAGGACCGGGTAAGCTTTGGCCTGAACAAAACCCAGACTGCGCTCATCGCGGGCATCGGCCTGGCGCAAGGGTTGATGAAACTCAACCAGCAGCAGGCACAGAAGAACCTGAAGAAGGCGCGCAAAAATGCCAGGAAGACCATGAAGCATGAAGTTAAGCCCCGCTGGGAGAAGGCACAGGACGTGCTTACATCGAGCATTGAAACCGCCCAGGATGCCCTGAGCAGCGGTCTTGAAAATGCTCAGGATGTCTTCGCGCACAACACCAGGCTGGCGCAGAAGAACCTGAAGAAAGCCCAGAAGAACCTTAACAAGTCGTATCGGAGCGTAGCCGCCCCTAAGATCTCCAAAACCGTTGACCTGATTAGTAAAGGGTCGAAGCAGGCTGGAGATACCTGGAGCCACGCAGCCAGCAACGCGGCAGACTTCAAAGACTCCGTGCAGGGCCAGTATAAACACTACCAGCACAAGCGCGCACGTGCACGCGCACTATTCCGCTTCGGCCTCGTCGCAGGTATCGTCGTCGCGCTATTCTACGCCCCTTATCCCGGCTCAGAGATGCGCAACCGCCTCGTAGCCCAGTGGAATAAATACCGCTCCTACCTCGGATTCTAAGCCTCCATAAGAAATAATATGAGTTGAATAGTGTGATGCGCCTGAGCAGCCTACGACTGCCCGGGCGCATCACACTATTCTATACCCCTTACCAGGGGAGACTCCTCGTAGTGCTGCAAGAGGTCAGCCGGATCATCATATATGGCGAGCGCCCCGCGCAAATCTTTGTCGCTCCAACCGCCACAGCGAAACGCAATGGTCTTCACACCAGCTTTCCCCGCCGCCTCAATATCATAGGCGGTATCGCCAAACATAATCGTCCGAGCCGGGCCAAAACCAGTGCGCTGCAAGGTAGCTTGAATTACATCGGGATCAGGCTTGGACTGCTGCGCCTCTTTGGAGGAAGAGATCTGCTCAAAGAAATCTCCGGCATGAGGATCGATGACAGCGAGCAGCTTTTGCAGTTCGTCTTGCTCAGCTGAGGTCGCCACAGCCAGGCGCAGTCCCTGCTTGCGCAAGCGTGTCAGCAGTTCCACCACACCTGGAAAGGCATGCGCATGTGGGATATACTCCTGGAGAAAGATCTGCTTGCGTCGCGCGCTGATCTTCTGCCCCTCCTCACTCTCCTTGGAGATGCCAGCCACCTCCGGCAAGACTTTGTCACCCCCCATACCGATCAATGGGCGCACCTTCTCAAACGGAACATTATAGCCATAGGCGGCCAGGGCGCGCACCCAGGCGTGTGCGTGAGCATCATTGGTATCCACCAGTGTGCCATCAATATCAAAAATCGCGGACTGGATCTGCATGCAATCTTCCCCTTCATACTTAGTATTCATGCCATTATCTTTTTTCGCACACAAAACCCCATGTGCACATTGTTTTTTGATTCTTAGGAGAAAACGTGAGGCTCTCTGACGAGCCTACACCCAGGTAGCAAATGCGAGACACTCTGGCGGGCCAGCGGCCCGCCAGAGTGTCTCGCATTTGCTACCTGCGCGAGCGCTGCAAGCGCGAGTGGTCAAGCGGATGCATATATGACGTTACTCAACTGGCGTAAGTGGCTTGAAATTGGGGCGCCAAGGTCTTGCGTAAAAGGTTCTTCGCGCGATGGAAGTAGGTCTTGGCGGTCGCCTCTGGCATACTTAAGGCCTGGCCAATCTCTGAGAAGCTGAGCTGCGAGATGTAGCGTAGCAGCACGACGGAACGAAACTTGGGAGGCAGAGATTGAATGGCGCTTTGCAGCATATCCTGCATGTCCAGGCGCTCAATCTCCTCTTCGGGCAGAGGATTGGTATCGGGAATCTCGCTCAACAGCGAGGTCTCGCTCTCGCCATTCTCGCCCGAGGACTCAAGCTGGGAAAACTGAATGGCATAGCGGCGCCGGCGCCTGAGTTCATCAATGCAGCAGTTACGTGCAACCTGGAAGAGCCAGGGTTTGAAGGGTTCACTCGTCCCCAGACGAGGCAAAGACGTGTAGAAACGCACAAATACTTGCTGCAAGGTATCACATGCCTGGTCATAGTCGCCCAGGAAGTGATAAATAAAGTTGAACAGCGATGTATGATAGCGCTGCACTATTATTTCAAAAGCTTGACTATCGCCAGCAAGGATCATATCTGCAAGAATAGCATCTGTCATCTCAAGTGAAGGTTTATTGCTGGCAGAGCTCTGGTTATATTGCACGCTTATCCTCCTCTTTCTCTCTAGTCAGCCACAGTGCAAGCATCTATGTACATACCATTTATGGCCATTTCTTTCTTTCTCTGTAATTAGGGTATACTCTCCTTACAAGAAATACAATAGAAATTACCCCTGATAACCCCTACTGTACGTAGTTATAATCAGATCCTAAACTAGATAAATTGAATCTAAGACATTTCTTAGAATTCATTGCATATAAACTCTACATTAAACTTTAAACAGAAAAATTTATAGTATATAAAACAGCCAGAGAAGCCGGAGAATCCAGGTAGAGAGAGGTTATATAAGAGTAGATGAGAAGACATAGAGTCAATTGTGGTGACTGGCTGGCAGAGCCAGCCAGTCACCACAATTGACTCTATGCGATGTACCGCAGGTGCTGAGAAGAAAAGACAGATTAGGCGTGCTCGCGACGACGCAACTCAATTTTTCCTTCACGCACACGAACATCAAAGGTAGGCTGTGCGTAGACCGCGGGACTATTTACAACGCTTCCATCGCTCATGCGAAAACCTGAATTATGCCAGGGACAGTAGACGACGCCAGCCTCACAGCGTCCCTCGTCCAGCGGCCCACCCAGGTGCGAGCAGGTAGCGGCAATAGCATAGGTTTTTCCATTACTCTTGTAGAGAACGGCGGGAATTCCGGCTGCATCCACACGCGTCAGCTTATTCTCTTCCAGCTTCTCTGCGTCCAGCACAGGCACAAAATCATCTGAGCCGCCTTCAGGGGCCACGCGATTGACACCAATCGCGCTGGAATAAGCGAGCTCGCCGCCCAGGTAGGCCGAGTAGAGCGAGATCGTCAGCCCCAGGGACGAGAGCGTAATTGCCGTTTTGCGTTGTCCCGTCACGCGCATAATCGCCGAGCCAATGTTGAGTACGGTGACTCCGCTGTTGAGCAGGGCGTGCCAGATACCGGTACGGCGCTCCGGGCCATCGGTATCTACCCAGTTCGATGCCCCCGTCAGGGCTGCGCCAGTCGCGCCTGTCAGGCCAAGCCAGAGCGTGATATCCGCGCTACGAGCGATGCCATCATCTTCATTCAGCAGCCAGGCAAGGTCCAGTACCTGCGTGGCAGTCCAGGCTCCCAGCGGAATCGTGACAATGGCTGGATGCACCGGGTGACCAAGCCAGACACCGTTAAGCAGGTCCTTCACTTTGTAGGACTGCTCACCTGGCTGACCGAAGAGCTTATGGAGCCAGCCCTGGACCGGGTTAGCCACCTTCTCTAACCAGGGCATATGCTCGATAAGCTCGGCATTGTACTTACGCAGGGCTGGACTACGGGGTGGTGTATCAATCCAGCTTGTCGTCGTTGGGGACTGTGTTTCTGCAACCATGTATCTCTCATCCTTTCGAACATACACTTCTTAGTTCCGAAAACCCTGAGCGCGCGGCCGCTGTGCCCCCGAATGGGGTTAGGTGGTCCCCAAATGGGGGAAGCGCTAGGCATGCCAGTGACGCGCGCCCCCGAATGGGGGTTGCGGTTCGGAATAAGATTTTTGCGCAGCTGGCACTACACCTGAAGCCAGCAGTACTCACATGGGGGATTGAGGCCAATAACCGAGAAAGGAATGTCCGCGCTCTGATGCATCAGGACATAGCGCGCAGCCTCGTGATTGTATGTATAAAAACGCCTCGCACACTCCAGGGCAGCTTTTTGCGAACGAAAGCAAACACGCATTTCCTGATCCATAGGTAGGGTAACGTACATAAAGCCATGCGCCTCCAGCCAGGCGCGGTCCTCATACCGAGGCCAGATGAGCACGATCTTGCCACCAAAACGGGTTACACGCTTCAATTCGCTCAGTCCTGGCTCACCTCCCTGTCCCGGCAACGCCGTAAAGGCGGAACAGGAAAGCGCAAGGTCCACACTCTGATCCTCTAGCGGGAGATCCTCAAAACTGCCACTACACGAGACAAAGCGTGAGGGCTGAGGCATATACCGCAACTTCTGCTCTAGAATGCGACGTAGACCCGGAGAAGGCTCGACCGCATAGACATGCGCCGCGCCATAACGCAGGCACTCAATAGTCGCCCGCCCGCTCCCAGCTCCAACATCCAGCACCTCTTTCGCATGAATGTCTGGCGCGAGACGCGGAAAGATCTCTGGGTGCAGGTGCTCACCCTCCGTCAATTCCTCGTACAGTTCGGGCGTCTTCCAGTATGTCAACTCCCAGAAGAGGCGATCTAGCAGCAGGCGTCGCGCGTGCTCGACATCCTCTTGAGAAGGGCAAGAGCGGCGCTGCACATGCTGAAAGTACGCCCATTGAGCAGGTGAAAGACAATGCGCAATGCGCCGCAACAGGCTCTCAGGAGCAGCACGCAAGCTCAAGGCCAGGATCTCAAAAGGTACGCTCGCATGCTCACCCACACATACCCTTTGCAGCGTGGCATCATCAAATACTTCCAGGTCCGCAAGGTCAAAGGGATTGGCGAAGAGCGTGCTTGTGTGAACCAGGGCCTTATCCTCAAACGACATACAACATCCTTCCCCCGTTTCCAGGCGGGAACGCCTGTTTTTTTGCGTACACAACAACTTGGTACACGCAATTGCGTGGGCAATTACTAAAGCACATCACAAGGCAGAGGAGACGCGTAGCAACTCCTTTATCATGTACATCACGAGCAGCTTTATGGAAAAGTTTCTTCATACCAGAGGGAATACAACATAAACACGACTATAAGATAATGGCTATACTAAATATGCTATCGATAGGTATACAACATCTTTCTGATCCTCGCATGAGAGAGAGAAAGGAGTTTGCAGTGAACACGATTGGCAATTGGGGTGCGGCAGTATGGAACTCCCTGGTGGGAGTCTTAGCAGCTGTCTTTGCCTTTATCCCCAAACTCGTTGGTTTCCTGGTAATTCTCTTAATTGGCTTTAT
This sequence comes from Ktedonobacter robiniae, assembly GCF_016587375.1. GTDB lineage: Bacteria > Chloroflexota > Ktedonobacteria > Ktedonobacterales > Ktedonobacteraceae > Ktedonobacter > Ktedonobacter robiniae. The sequence continues at coordinate 3,217,431 of NZ_BNJG01000001.1, read as the reverse complement.
CATAGCCAAATTGGTGGAGAAGGCCGTGGTCTGGCTTTGCCAACGCGCAAACGTCGACGCGGCATCCGAACGTGCTGGTCTTGTGAACTTGGAGCGACGTCTGAATACAGACATAAATGTAGCCAGAATTCTAGGTAGAGTTGCCTTCTGGTTCGTCTTTTTGATCTTCCTTGTACCCGCATCCGACAGCCTCGGACTGCCTACAATCAGCAATCTACTAAGTACGATTGTTGCCTACATTCCAAACGTCTTTGTAGCCATTCTCGCGCTCTTCCTGGGCACGCTCCTCGCGACCTTTGTGGGAGATATCGTTTTAGGAGCGACAGCATCGAGTGGTGTTGGTAATCCGCGCGTCTTCTCGACCATCACACGCGTAGCTATTATCGCGCTTGCAGCCTTGCTTGCGCTCTACCAGCTTCAGATCGCACCAGCCATTCTGCAAACCCTGTTTGCCGCCATCGTGGGCGCGCTGGCTCTAGCCTTTGGTCTAGCCTTTGGCCTGGGTGGGCGTGAATCTGCGCAACAGCTGCTACAGCGCACAGAGGGTCGGTTTGGTCGTCCCACTACAGCACAGGAGCCGATGCAACCTCCAACTGGCGCCTATGGTCCTGAAGGGCGCCCCGGCATGGCCCCTGGTGGCATGACAGGCGGACCTGGTGGCATGGCCCCTGGTGGCATGACTCCCGCTCAGGCAGCCGCCGCGAAACAGGCCGATGAACAGCTTCAGCGGAGATCATTCTCACAGCAACCCTATCGTGATCAACCACCGCGCTAGGTAAAACGATTGTATCGTCGTGATATAGGACCCTACCGTACATAACGCTTGCTGGCATCTGCTGAGAAACGCGAGAGGCATGCCAGCAAGCGTTTCTGTCTCTACGACGTCTACTTCTTCTCCGAAACCCTGAGCGCTTGTCCCCGAATGGGGGTAAAGCGCTAGTCACACGAGTGACGTTGGGTTTCGGCATAAGATCTAAGAAAGGCAGATGCAGCAATGACCCTTACGCGCTATGATCTCATGGTTATCGGGGCCGGAGCGGCTGGCAGCAGTGCAGCGAACGAGGCGGCGGCTCACGGCATGCGTGTTGGATTGATTGAACGTGACAAATTGGGAGGAACCTATCTCAATTATGGCTGTGATCCAACCAAGGCCCTCCTGCATATCGCCAGCATCCATCACCAGGCTCAGCAGGCCGCTATGTATGGGATACAGATACCCAGTGCCGATATAGATTGGCCCGGCATCCAGCGCTACGTCCAGGGCGTGATAGAGCAAGTCCGTGGCGGCACGCCCATCCAGGCACGCGAAAAGCTGCGCCAGCGTGGCATCGAAGTTATCGAGGGCGAGGCCGAGTTTATCTCAGAACATGAGATGGGCATAGGCGGTCGCCTCTATGAAGCCGCGCGCATCATTATCACCGCCGGCAGCCATACCATTACCCCACCTATTCGGGGACTGGATCACACGGGTTTCCTGACCAATGTTGATGTCATGAAACTCCCACAACTACCACACAGCCTGGCTATCATTGGTGGTGGCCCCTTAGGGGTTGAGTTCGCGCAGATGTTCCGCCGCTTCGACGTCGAGGTAACGCTGCTGGAGAGCAAGCCAACCCTCCTAGAACACGAGGATAGCGAACTGGTCAAGCTCCTCGAACAGGTGTTGCGCCAGGAGGGCGTCCAGATCGAGACGGGCGTTACACTACAGCAGGCCGAGCTTACCCCTCAGGGGAAACGTCTGCGTTTTCAAGACGCGTCCAGGCGCCAGCGTGAGCTAGATGTCACGGACATACTGCTGGCTACGGGACGCGAACCCAACCTGGCCCCACTCCACCTGGAGGCAGCGGATGTCCGGTCAGACAACAATCGCATTCTCGTAGATGCAACCCTGCGCACCAGCGTTCCGCATATCTGGGCGGCAGGCGATGTTATCGGAGGGATGCGCCTCACGCATGTCGCCAGCGCGCAAGGTAAGGCCGCAGCCCGCAATGCTCTCTCACATCATCCACAGAACTTTAATCTCCAGGTGGTGCCCTGGGTCATCTTTACCGATCCCCCCTGGCACATGTGGGAAGCACAGAGGAGCAGCTACGCACCAGTGGCATCCCCTATCGCGTGGGGCGTACCCTGTTTAAGGAGAACGCACGCGCCATCGTCAATGGACGTACCACAGGACTCATCAAGCTCCTGATCGACGAGCAGAACCAGGTGCTCGGCGCTCATATCCTGGGTGACCGTGCCGACGATCTGATCACACCTATTGTCCTGGCTATGCGCAATAACCTGGGTGTCGAACAGCTGGCCTTGACCACCATCCAGTATCCAACGCTCAGCGAGAGCGTTCGCTGGGCCAGCGTGCGTACCACCCCTGGCAAAGGCTAAACCGGCCTTTCTGAGGCCAACCCGGCTGCACATCCGTGTTATAAGCAGAGTTAAGCGAGCTTCTAGATACTGCCTATTCGGAAACCTGAGCGCGCCTGTCCCCGAATGGGGGAAGCGCTCGCCACGCCAGTGACGTTGGTTTCCGCATAAGAGCATAAAGAGAGCAAGAGAACACGTATGGCAGAGGGAAGATTATGCGCGCTATCATCATACGCAACCCGACCTCCGGTTCCTCGCCTATGGCGAACCAGGCGGCCCCGGTAGGACAGAATGAGATCGAGGATCGCATCCTGAACAATCTGCGTCACTATCACATTGAGGCAGAGGTACGCTATACCACAGCGGATGATCCTGGCGCTGGTCTCGCGCGCGAAGCTGCACAGGCAGGTATTAAGCTCATCATTGCTGCTGGCGGCGACGGTACACTCCACTCGGTCGCCAGCGGCCTGATAGGCAGTAAAAGCATTCTCGGTATACTTCCATGCGGAACTATGAATAATATCGCGCACAGCCTGCATATCAGTGAAGATATTGACGAGGCCTGCCAGATCATTACCGAAGGGAAAACCGGCTGTATCGATGTGGGCTCCATCAATGGCCAGATCTTCCTGGAGGTATCTGGTATCGGACTGGAGGCTGCCCTCTTCCCCGCGGCTGAAGACATCAAAAGCTCAGGCTTTCGCGAGACGATACGGGGCATGATCAATGGAATACACACACTCTTCTCTTTCCACCCGGAACGCGTGAAAATCACCTTTGATGATGGGCATACGCGTAGCTACCGCGCACTCCAGGTCAGCGTCTGTAACTCGCCCTTCTACGGTGCACATCTCCAATTCGCGCCCCAGGCGGTTATGGATGATGGCTATCTCGACATTCTTATTTACCAGAACTTTAATAAACTGGAATACATACTACACGCCATCGCTATCAGCCAGGGACGGCGCGTATTTGAGCCAAAAGTGAAACGCCGACGCATCAAAAAGCTGTATATTACAGCCAGGACACCCTTGTCGCTGCACGCAGATGGCGAACAGATTGGCACGACGCCAGCCAAAATTGAGATTATCCCGGCGGCGCTACGTGTGCGCATACCCCAGCGAGTGATCGATAGCGCAAATATCTCACAACATCAACCTTTGACGCCTGCTCGACGTGCCTATACATAGGACACACGCTTCACCATCATCTAGAGGGGAGTATACTGTATGCCCAACAAGTTCAGGCTTTTTGATAAAACTAATAAGATCATACCCAATATTACCCCACCCAAGGAGGCAGCCGCTCCACCACCGTCGCCACTGCCGGACCTGGCGCCCGTGGTCAATGAGGCCCAGCGCAAAGCGGCGGAGACATCGTATTCAGGCCGGAAAGCGGTCTCACGTGGCACCATGTATATGGCCTTCTATCTCTGGTTGCTCTCTGGCGTTATCATTCTCTCATTTATCGCCCAACGCACACAATTCTTTCCAGGCGATATGACAATCACGGCGCAACTACAGAAACGGCGTCAACCCTGGCTCCGCCGCTTCTTCTATGGCGTCTCAGAGATTGGCTTTCCCAAGTGGGCCGTGCCTCAGACTGTGGCGGCAGCGGGTATCTTCTGGGCCTTGCGCTTCCGCCTGGAAGCTCTCTTTATCCTGCTCACCAGTTCCTCGACGCTGCTCAACGCGATCGTCAAGCGCGTGATCAAGCGTCCACGACCCACGGATGAGCTTGTGACGGTGGTGCGCGTCATTAACGAACCCAGCTTTCCCAGTGGCCACGTCATGCACTATACCAACTTCTATGGCCTGCTGACCTACCTGCTAGCCTCCAACTGGCGCAACGGCAAACTACGCAATACGCTTATTACAGCCTGCCTGCTGCTCATCGCCTGTATTGGTCCCTCACGCGTCTACCTGGGCGCGCACTGGCCCAGCGATGTGATGGCTGGCTATATGTATGGCGGCCTCTGGTTTACCGGCCTGATGGCCCTCTACCTGCGCGCCAAGGCCTGGATCCATCCACCCGTTGGGACCTCGCCTGAAGCCGCCAAACCACTTCGCCAGCCTGGACATGCCGATGGCGACGATGATGATGACGAAAAATAAGGGAGAGAAATAGTAGTGTAAAAAGAGGGTAGGCAGATGCCCCTCTCTTTTTACACTACTATTTCTCTCCCTTATATGCTATACTCTTCAGTGGTAAAAGAGTATTCATAATGTAAAATACTCTTTTAAAACAACTTAACCATTTATTAACATTTGTATGACAGAACCCACAGTAACAGCAGAGAAAACAGAGGAGGAACGATGCGCACATCTAGCTGGCGCGCCCATCTACCCCACCTGGTCACACTCGTAGGACTGTGTCTCTTATCACTGGCAGCCGGGTTTGCATCACCCACTTCGGCGATTGCCAAAGCCAAAGAGAATACCTGCCAGATTAATTCTCCCCAAGGCAATGTCAAACACGTTATCTATCTGCAATTCGATAATGTCCACCTCTCGCGCGATAACCAGAATGTTCCTTCAGACCTGGAGCAGATGCCGAATCTCCTCAACTTCATTACCAGTCATGGCACGATGCTCTCAAATCAACATACACCTCTCATCGCGCATACGGCAACCGATATTCTGACTACATTGACCGGCGTCTATCCAAGCCGGAACGGCGTGCCTGTCAGCAATAGCTATCGTTACTTTAATCCGAACGGCACAAGCAATCCCGCCGTCTCCTTTGCCTACTGGACCTCGCCCCTCTACGATTACAGCACCTCAACGCCCAGCGATACCAAATACACTATGCTGGATGAGAAGGGGAATAATACACCAGCCCCGTGGGTATCATACACGCGGGCCGGGTGTAACTTTGGCGCCGTCGCAACTGCCAATACGGTACTGGAGAATATTGGCGTCGATATTCCTACCGTCTTTGGCGCGAACTCGCCTGAAGCGACTGAGGTAAAGACCAATCCCGACCAGGCCACCGCTGACTACGTTGGTATCGCCGTCCACTGCGCACAAGATTCTTCTGTCTGCGCGAAAGGTCAGGCAGATGTACTCCCTAACGAGCCGGGTGGCTATACCAACTATCAGGGGCTTTTTGGCCATAAGTATGTCGCCCCTCAGATCAGCCCCGACCAGCCTCTCACTGACCTGGATGGCAATGTGATTCAAAGCGCGAAGGGAAACGTTGGTTTCCCAGGCTTTGATGGCATGAGCGCTTCCACGTCGCTGGCCTACGTGGCCGCGATGCAGGAGCATAACATTCCCGTCACCTATGCCTATATCTCAGATGCGCATGACAACCACGAAGGCGCAGGGGCCTATGGCCCAGGCTCGGCGGGCTATGTTAGCGCGCTGAAGTCGTATGATGAGGCCTTTGGCAAGTTTTTCCAGCGCCTCAACGCCGATGGTATTAACGCCAACAATACCCTCTTCGTCTTCACCGCCGACGAGGGCGACCACTTTGTGGGTGGCGCGCCAACGCCCGCCAACTGCGATGGCGTCACGGTCCCGTGCTCTTACAGCCAGATTGGCGAGGTCAATGTAAACCTGACGGGCTTGCTAGCAACACAGAAGCAGAACACCACGCCCTTCTTGGTACACGCGGATTCCGCTCCCAACTTCTATATCACCGGCAATCCCAAGCCTGGCGACCAGGTGACGCGTAAGCTGGAGCAGGATACGGCTAGCCTCCAGGTGACTAATCCGCTTACCAATCAGGATGAAAAGCTCACCAACTACCTGGCCGACCCGGTCGAGATGAATACCCTGCATATGATCACCTCGGACCCGGCGCGCACACCAAACTTCACGCTCTTCGCCAAGCCCGATTACTACGGGACTACGGGCGCGCCCAATTGCACCAGTGCCTGCGTCTATGAGAGCCCAGCTTTTGCCTGGAATCATGGTGATGTCGCGCCAGACATCAACCGCACCTGGTTGGGACTGGTGGGTCCCGGCGTCGCGCACCTGGGCATCAACGATAGCATCTGGGCCGACCACACCGATGTGCGCCCCACGATGATGCTCCTACTGGGCCTCAAAGATGACTATCGCCATGATGGGCGTGTACTCTTCGAAGCCTTGAACGAGAAGGCGCTCCCAGCCGTCATTCAGCATAACCGCTCCTTCTACACTCGGCTGGCCCAGTATTACAAACAGATCAACGCGCCAGTGGGTGACTTCGGCCTGACAACGCTTGAGATCTCCACGCAAGCTCTCGCCAGTTCCTCAACGAATGACGAGACCTACCAGAATCTGGAGCAAGCCATTACCAGCCTGACCACGCAACGCGACGCCCTCGCCTTGCAGATGATTACCCTGCTTGAAAACGCCGAGTTTGGCGGCAATAGCCACCACAACGAGGCTAATATCCAGCAAGGAAATCTCTTCAATCAGGGAGACGCGCTCCTGCGTAAGACGCATTCAACACATTAGCCTATAATAGAGTGCAAAGAGAGGCCGACGCTGCTAAACGCACGCGTCGGCCCCCTCCTCTTTTTCTATGGATTAGTACCCGGCAATGTTCTCTTCGAACAGAATCTTTGTTGGATGCAGGCGCACCACCAACTCCCCCGGCACGCCATTGCGCTTGCCGTATTCCTCGGCACGGTCCTGACCCATATAGCGACCACCAATGACGGTTGCCCAGTGTAATAGCTCCTGTGGGTCCTCGTTAAAGCTGACCGTCCCCTCGACCTGGGCGTAGGCGTAGGGCGCGTTTTCGTCATCTACACACATGCTTACGCGCCCATCGCGTCGCATATTCTTTGCTTTAATGGTTTTATCGCCCGTCATAAAAATAATGTCGTCGCCGTCCACGTGGTACCAGACAGGAACGACATGGGGCCGTCCATCAGCGCATACTGTCGCCAGTTTGCCTGTGCGCGTTTCATGCAGCAGAAACGAGCGCACGTTGGCATCAAGGATCTGTGTCTTCATCAATAAGTCACCTCTTCTCAACGTAATATATGGTAGTATTGAGCCGTGTTGGCCGATGCTGCTGAAGCACGTACTTACATATAATGGCGCGATATGCCCCGTACCATCATATGTAGACGCGTGCTTCAGCAGCGTCACCAATCCCTCTTTACTATACAGCTCACACCTTAGCCCATATCTACATGCACCACTGGAGCAGAAACAGGTGCCTCATCTCCGCTTGCCTCACGATAGGCATGCTCTTCAGCACGACCGTGCGGCACGTACAGGGCCACGATAACGGCGCCTGCCGCCACAATCGCAGTCAAGAGATAGACCCAGAAGAGGCTCTGCATCAAAGCATCTTGCAACTGGACCAACAACGAGGAAGAGAAGAGACTCCGCGTCTCGGGACGCACCAGCAGATTGGCTGGAGAGTCTTGGGCCGCCGCATGACTAATCCCTCCAGGGAAGCGGGCTAGGATCGTCGCGAAGCGCGCCCCCATTTGCGCGTTGAGTACGGTTCCCATGACCGCAATCGCGATTGTACCACCCATGGTACGGAAGAACTGCGTGGCCGCGGTTGCTACACCGCGCACATTCCAGGGCACCGAGTTCTGCACCGAGAGAATATAGACATTGCTGATCAGGCCCAGGCCCGCGCCAATGGCGATAATGGGAAAGATCGCCAGGATATATGAGGTCTGCATGTTAAAGAGAGCGACACAGAGCGCGCCCACCATTGACAGCAGAGAGCCCAGGATCGCGGGAAAGCGATAGCCCATGCGCATAACGAGGCGTCCACTCAAGACAGCGGCAATAGGCCAGGAGACGAGCAGCGGCATCAAGATCAGGCCCGCCTCGGTCGCTGAGCCACCCCGCACGCCCTGCACATAAAGCGGCAGGTATGAGCTGACGCCAAACATGACCGTTCCCAAAATCACGCCGCCGATGCTCGCCAGCGTGACAAAGCGATTCTTGAAGAGCGCGAGTGGCAGTACAGGTTCGCTCGCCCGCGCCTCCACCCGGAGGAAGAGCGCCAGCAGTAGCACTGCCACGGCGAAGAGACCTATACTCTGTGGCGAACCCCAGGCCCAGGTACTGCCGCCCTCTTGAATAGCAAAGAGGAGCGCCACCACCGAACCAGTAAGGGTCGCCGCCCCCAGATAGTCTAGCTGGTGCTTCGAGCGCGTGACATTCTCTTTGAGAGCAATAATCAGCAATAGTGCAGAGAGAAGACCAAAAGGAATATTAATATAGAAGACCCAACTCCAGGAGAGGCGATCCACGATCACGCCACCAATGGCGGGGCCGACGATGCTGGAGAGACCCCAGACCCCACTGAAGAGACCCTGCACTCGCGCCCGCTCCTCCAGGGCAAAGATATCTCCGATAATCGTCAAGACCAGCGGCTGCACCGCGCCCGCCCCCAGGCCTTGAATGGCGCGAAAGATAATCAACTCCACCATGTTCTGGGAGAGACCACAGGCAATTGAGCCAGCCAGGAAAATGGCCGTGCCACCCAGGAGCAGCAGTTTGCGTCCATACAGATCTGCGAGCTTCCCATAGATAGGTACCGTAACAGTAGATGTAAGTAAATAGATAGAAATGACCCAGGCATATAATGTGACGCCCCCAAGCTTTCCCACAATGCTCGGCATGGCCGTTCCTACAATCGTCGTATCCAATGCCGTCAGCGCCATCCCCAACATCAACCCAATTGTGACTATAATTTTTGCTTGCTTTGTCATAGAATCCAGATCCCTCTCCATCAAGCAACAGAAACACAAAAAAGATGTTGTAAAGAACTCTTCGTTCTTCACAACATCCTAGCGGGTCGATATATTCCCCCTTCGCATGGGGCTTAGTGCTAATCGATTTAAGGGATAACTTTGCGACGGCGGAAGTCATCGAAGATGTTCAGGAACATGGCTTCAGTGTCGATGTACTCGTGGAAGCCGAAGCGGCGCGCTTTCGACCCATCCGCAAACATATCGTAGTCCCAGGAGAAGACGAAATCGCCGAATGCCCAGGGCGATACATCCTTGTAGGAATGTGGCTCAAGCTCATACTTCTCAATCATGCTCTTCCAGAGCGCCTCCTTATCAGCCATGACGACACTAAGGGACATTGGCAGCGGGGGCGCTACCTCAAGATCAAAGTAGTGGGCAATCTTTGGCCACATCTCATTCCAGCGGAACAGGTCGCCATTGTTGATATTGAACGCTTGATTGGCGCATCTCTCATCGGTTGCGGCCCAGATAGTTGCTCGCGCCAGCAGACCAGCATCGGTCATCTCGAGTAATTTATCATAGGCGCCCGGTTTGCCTGGGAAACGCAAGGGCAGCCCAAGTTCTTTTGAGATGGAGGCGTAGACTGCAATAACCATCGCCAGATTCATTGGATTCCCAAGCGCAAAGCCGCCCACTACAGATGGTCGAATCGCCGACCATGTCCAGGCCTTGCCCTTCTGCCTCTTCTCAAGAAAATTCTGCTGGTCAACATTGAACTCAGGCGGCATATGTGGGGCATCGGTCTCGCGAGCCGGCGTCTTGAAGGGCCCCAGGTGTGCGCCGTAAACCTTGTAGCCCTGCATAAGGCTAATATGCTGCAAACCAGGCGCAACCGCTTCTATCTCCTCGACGACATTGACAAGCATAGCCAGGTTAGGCGGAACGAGCTCAGCCCAGGTCGGCTGATCCTGATAGGCGGCGTAGAAGATATGTGTCACCTGGATGAAGCTGCTCAACTTCTCGTGGCTGTCATCTCGATCAAGCAGATCAACCGCCACGTAGCGAACGCGATCCGTTGACGTACCGCCGCGCCGCGATAGACCGATGATATCCCAGTCTTCCAGTTCTACCAGGTGATCGATGAGTTTACGACCAATAACTCCATTGGCTCCGACAACCAGAGCAACCTTCCGAGTTCTTTCACTTGCCCTAATAAAGCTTTTATCTTGTGACATTATGATGTTTCTCCGTTTCTACGCATTGAGCATTATATCGTTCGCTTGTATGCTTGAACTATAAATGCTAAGGAGAAGCACCACAAGTACGCACTTTAAAGTAACCAGAGATACCAGGTTGAGAATGCTTCCTTGCCTGCCATGTAGCTAAGCGACAAAGTGCAGAACGGCCACGATCTATGTGCTAAAATGGGGATATGGAAAAGACACTGCCAGAACCCTCTACTCACAGCGTACTGATGGCCCACTGTTACTCGCGCGAAGTACTCGATCTGATTGCTGACAAATGGACAGCCCTCATTTTTACGCTGCTGGAAAAACATCCCACCCGTTTCAATGAACTCCAGCGTGCTATCGAAGGAATTTCCCACAAAATGCTCACGCAAACACTACGCAACCTTGAGCAAAGGGGGATTGTGACACGCACAATTACACCAACGATTCCGCCCACCGTAGAATATGCCCTCTCTCCTTTAGGAGCTACCCTCACCCCGCTAATGGCAGCTCTGCGACAGTGGGCTGAAGAACATATGGAGGAAGTTGAGCAGGCTCGTCAAGCATATGAAGAGAAGGAAAAAGCAGGTCTTTGAGGCAAGATGAGGAGTATGCGAAATTAACATCATAGAGGAACCACCAATATCGTGATCATGTTGCTAATCATAGCCATGCCATCGATCTTTGCTCGCGACCAAATGTTTATAAAACATATGCCTAAAACTGCCAGGTATGCATCTCTCCTAAGCTATCAGAGGCAAGTAGCTGGTTATTCTTTGACCAGGAGAGCGAAAGTGCCACTCCTCCGTTGGGAATACTCAACATTTTCTCTACCTGTCTTTTATGCATATTCCAGATCTGAAGCGCACCATTCCAATATGCTGCGGCGATAGATCCTCCATCGAGAGACCAGGCCAACGCCGAGACGCGATCTTGAGAATCACGCAACGCAAATATATTCGTCAAGCCACCATTTTCAAACGTGCCAACATAGATCGCGTCCTCATCTGCAAAAGCAATAGACTTGCCATCAGGGGACCAGGCCAGAGCCTGGGCTCTTCCACCACTAAACGATAATATTTGTCTGCTCGCCGCATCTGTAATCGCCATTCCATGCTTCGCAACATGGCCAGAAGCCAGGTATCTACTATCTGACGAGAAAGCAAGTGCTTGCGCCGGGCCATACTGGTCAATAAGCCATGTGCCTTGACCGAAGGCACGTGGCTGAGCATTCCAGACCTGGACAGGACCATATTCATCAGACGAGGCAATCCAGTTACTATCAGGTGACCAGGCCAGGGAGATCACCCGACTAGTATGCTGAGAATATTGAAAAACGGCGTTGCGCTCATCTATCTTCCAGATACGCACAGTTGTATCATAGCTGCCCGAGGCCAGGTATTTTCCATCTGGCGACCAGGCTAAAGACGAAACTTTGCCTGTATGCCCGCTTAGTTGGTACAGCGGATTGCCACTGGCGTCGCCTATTGTGATCAGACCCTCCGACGACGCTTCAGCCAGGGCGAAACGTTGCCCATCAGGCGTCCAGCTTGCGGCAAGAGCGCCATTCTGCAATACCCCTTCATTATCTGGCTTATCTGATACGGGCACTCCAGGTTTGGAGCCAGGCAGAGCAGTTCGGGCTTGCAATAAGAACGAAGAGAGGCCACAGAAACCCACGGCGCCGACGGCGAACATGCTCCCACCAATCAAGAGCGCGCGGCGCGAGAACGGATTACTTTTGGGAAGAGAGAAATAGGTCTCAATCTTTGTCCCCTGGGGCTGTGGCTGAACAGGGGAGAGTACCTGAAGTTGCTCCTGGCGCGGGCGATATGCCGAGGGGCGCAGTACCTGTCTGCGCTGCATGACAGCCTCGACCGAGACGGGACCACGCGAACGTGCTGGCACTGGAGCTGGTTGAGGTGCCAGACCTGACCGTACAGGAGAGGACTGGTGGGGAACGCCAACTCTGGCATAAATGCCGGGAGGGCATTCACGCGCGATACGCTGCAAGCCCTGCTTTACCGCTGTCATATTGGCGGGACGCTTGCGAATATCCGTATCCACCATCGCCAGGAGGAGTTCGTTCAGCCCCAGGTGTTCTGGCACATCCAGGCGCGCGAAGATAAAGGGGGTCAGCGAAGGGTCTGTGCCGCTGATGAGGTGATGCAGAGTAGCTCCCAGGCTATAGACATCGGTCTGCGGGGTAGACTGCTTCTTGCCATACTGCTCGGGGGCTGCATAGCCCGGCGATCCCAGGGCAATGGTATCCTTCGTCTGCCCCTGCTTGAAGATGCGCGCAATACCAAAATCGATCAGGTAGATCTGCCCTTCGGGGGTGCGCATCACATTAGCGGGCTTGAGATCGCGGAAGATAATCGGTGGCTGGCGCGAATGCAGGTAGCCCAGCACAGAACTAAGCTGAATACCAATCTGGAGCGCCTCCGACACGCTGACCTGCTTGCGCTGACTCCGCTCCTGGTACTCCTCCAACGCCACTCCCTCGACAAAGCTCATGACCAGGTACCAGCGTCCACCCTCGCTAAAATAATCAAAAATACTGGGGAGACCGGGATGGGTGAGCCGGGCCAGCAGGAGGGCCTCGTGCTTAAAGGCCTCCTCCGCCTCTTTGACCTCCTCCGTGCCACCACTGGTCTCCATCTCTTTAATGGCCACAAGCCGGTCGCCAAATTCGCTATCCTCTGCTTTATAAACCTTGCCATAGCCACCGCTACCGATATGCTTGAGAACTCGATAGCGCCCCTTCAGCAGCCGTTGCACATTCGGAGCGGGAAGCACCACTGCGTGCTGGACCGCGGGCAGAGACGATTGGCTCTGCTCCTTTGTTCCCTGACCACAGTGAGGGCAGAAGCGCGCATGTGACGGATAGGCCGCGCCACAATGCTGGCAAAATTCATGTGCATCGGAAGCCATGACAAGCTCCTTATATAAGCATTTTAAGCATTAAAAAAACATGAAAAGCAAATATATCTCTAACAATGCAGTTTACTACCACTGTAGTATATTTACTACTGATACGCAAGAACTGTGAAGCAGTTCACAAAACAGGGGAATTTTTAATCCTCTCTCATCCACACCAGCCAAAAGTAATCTCCCTCCCCCTGACAGCCTTCACAAAAAGTCAAAATTCATCAATAATAGGATGTGATTTCTAAAATTAGTTGATGGCATGTACAATGTGAAGAGGAAACTCTGCTGATATCACTCTTCGCATTCTCCGAAATCTGGGGAGAGAATGTGGTGAGCAGGGATTTTGCTTGGTTCTCAGCGAAATTTAACCTCCATTTAACACTCTGATAACAATTGAGCGCTATTCTTTTAATTGTTACATGTAAATTTATAAACCTATCCCTTAAGCAAGGAGTTTTGTTCCATATGCTAGTCAAAGATAGTCAAACCGGTTCACTGGCTAATGAACCATCTCATATAACGCCACATGCGCATGAAGTGCTGGCACAACTCGACAATAGTGGCCTCTCGCGCTTTCACTGGAAGGCTATGATCACTTCAGGTATGGGCTTCTTTACGGACGCCTATGACCTGTTTATTATTGGTGCCGCACTGACCATTCTGAACCCTCTCTGGCACCTCAATGCGCTGGAAACCTCGCTAGTCGCCAGTACCTCCCTCGTCGCCGCAGCCTTAGGCTCCTACATCTTTGGCCTTCTGGCTGATCGTATTGGTCGCCACGCCATCTATGGCCTGACCCTGATTGTACTAGCGGCGGGCGCCGTCATCTCGGCCCTCTCCCCTAACATCTACTTTCTGCTCATCTTCCGCTTCATCATGGGCCTGGGCATCGGCGGCGATTATCCGCTGAGTGCCACGTTGATGAGCGAATACTCTAACCGCAAGGACCGGGGCAAGCTGATCACCATGGTCTTCTCCATGCAGGGCCTGGGCCTGATTCTTGGTCCCCTGGTAGCGCTGATCCTGCTTGTCTCAGGACTACATCCAGACCTGACCTGGCGCATCATGCTCGCGCTTGGCGCGGTTCCCGCCCTGGCGACCTTCTACCTACGCCGCCAGATCGAGGAGACGCCCCGCTATGCCCTGATGATGCATGGCAATGCCGAGGCTGCGCAGCAGACCATCAGCAACGTGACCGGCAATGGGACCGAGAAGAAGAGCGCCAAAGTTCAGAAGCAGCAGACACAGCAGCCGAAAAAATCCTGGTTCTACCTGCTCTTTACGCCGCGCTTCTTGAAATGGGTCATTGGTACCGCAGGCGCATGGTTCCTGCTCGATATCGCCTACTACGGCACGACCATCTCCGGCTCCTTAGTCTTGAAGTCGCTCAACTCGCATGCTGATGCGGTCACTAATATGCTCTATACCCTGGGGATCTTCGTGGTCGCGGCCATGCCCGGCTATATCGTCGCGGCCCTGACCATCGACCGCCTGGGGCGCAAGAAGATCCAGTGCGTTGGCTTCGCGATGATGACGCTCGCCTATGGCCTGCTCGCACTGGTACCGGGGCTGACACAGAGCACACTGCCCTTCCTCTCGCTCTACGCGTTGAGCTACTTCTTCACAGAGTTCGGTCCTAACGTGACGACATTTGTCTATCCCGCCGAGATCTTCCCAACCATGATTCGCAGCTCGGCGCATGGCCTGGCCGCCGCCCTGGGTAAGCTGGGAGCCTTCATCGGCGCCTTCGCCTTTCCCTACCTGCTCACCAGTTTCAAACTGCCAGGTGCCATGGGGGTCGCGGCGGTCGTCTCCCTGCTGGGTCTGCTCCTGACCATCTTCACCCTCCCTGAGCCAAATCAGCGCTCGCTGGAGGAGATCGCTGGCGACCACGAGCTGCTGGCAGAGATGAAGAAAGAACAAGTCCCCGCCTAAGGTTCAAACACCGACTAGCCACTGGAACAAAAACAAACAGTAAGGGATGTGCTGAAAAAATGTGAAGCATTTTTTCAGCACATCCCTTACTGTTTAGATACCATTGCACCTCAGATACAGGCTGTAGATCCACTCTGCTACGGCCCTCGGTAAGACGTTCAATATGGGTACGATCTGCCGGATTACGGCCAGGTGGTCATAGGTTCCCTGCTGGCGCCAGATCCGCTCTTCGTTGAGTACAAAGACACTCTTCCCTGGAGACTGAAAGGGCTTGCCACCCAGACCCAGGACTCGGGGTCCAATCCCGCTGGCTATCCAGGTCACTTCAAAGGTATCCTCTTCACGCCTACTGGTCGTCTGCTCTGTATAGGTAATAGTTGGCGTGCTGCGGAAGCGCCAGCGAAACCAGTTCTCGATCTGGCTCTTACCACGGCGTGGACCCGGCATACCGCTATCAAATAACTCGGCCTCCTCTGCGTAGAGGGCCACCAGGGCCTCCACATCATGCGCGTTGAAGGCCGTAATCCACTGTCGCACTGTGAGGTG
Organism: Ktedonobacter robiniae; assembly: GCF_016587375.1. Lineage (GTDB taxonomy): Bacteria > Chloroflexota > Ktedonobacteria > Ktedonobacterales > Ktedonobacteraceae > Ktedonobacter > Ktedonobacter robiniae. The sequence goes on along the minus strand of NZ_BNJG01000001.1, from coordinate 3,201,765 downwards.
CGATAAATCCGCCGCATTCTCGTTCATCATAGTAACAGCGCGTCCTTTTTTAAAATACCAGCTCATCCTTTTTATGTTAGGCACCTCACAGGAGAGGTGTTACACTACTCATACTTTCATTCGCGCCTTTGTCGTATTATATACTAAGCAAGATGGAAGCGATTGGGCAGCGTTATTCAAATAGCACGCTGCCCATCACATAGATATCACTCTATTTACCGGGGGTATGGAGTGTCGGACAGGGAGGTTTGGCTTGAGTGCTCTTACCGCAGCCCAGATCGATGATGCTACCTTTCACGAGGATGTCGCATATATTGAGTCGTTATGGCAACGTACCTCTATTGGCAAACTTGACGTTCCCCTTATCGATCATGGTCAGGGCACGCCCCTGGTCATGGTTCCCATTCTTGAACACCTGGAGTTTGTCTATGCGCGCCAGGTACGCGCGCTTAGTCAGCAGAGACGCGTGATTCTCTACCGACGGCGCGAGACACGCACCACACAGGCCATCAGCCTGGCTGCTCGCGTTGAGGAGCTTCGGGGCGTCCTCGATGGCTTACATCTCGACCAGGTGGACCTGCTCGCGCATGGAGATGCCGCTATGGTGCTGCTCGAGTTTGCCGCGCGCTACCCCCAACGCTGCCGCTCGCTCACTATCATCGCGCAGGGGGCCGACTACCAGATCGCTCCCCATCCTTTCATCTGGCTGCTCCATGAGCTATATGTGCGCCTTCCTGTCGAGTATATACTCCCCGCTGCGTTTCTGCGCCGTACCGTCATTAACTATATCATGGCGCACGCGCCAAGCAATACAACCAGGCCCGCTCTGCCCCGCCATCTCATTGAGGAGCAGTTTCAAAAAATCGCGCGCTGGCCCTTTGTTTATAAATACTCAGTTCTGCCTGTCATCCACTATTTTGAGATGCGCCAACGCATCTCAGCACTCACGATGCCTGTGCTCTTGATCAATCGCGCCGATGACGCGCTCTCCCCCGAATACAAGACGCGCTGGATGGCGAAGCAATTGCCTAACTGTGCCGCGTATCACGTTGTACAAGGAGCAGAGCGCTTCTTTATGTATTCGCAGGCCGAGGTCGTCACACCACTCATTGAGGCCTTTCTACAAGGAGAAAAACCACAACGCCCGCTACCACAATCGCAGACTCTGTGACACTCTCTTGCTATTGTTCCTGTAGTGATCCTTCTTCGAGGTTCAAAGCGCTCTTTACTCAGGCATCCTTGTCTGAGAAAATCAGGTTAGAGGGAGAATCTTTTATGGATGACATACAGCTCCATTCCTCAGCCCCTTCCAGACGCCGGGTCGTCATTACAGGTCTCGGGGTTGTCGCTCCCAACGGGATTGGGAAAGACGATTTCTGGCAGGCGTGCGTGGCTGGTCAATCGGGTATTCGCCACATCACGCGCTTCGATGCCAGCACCCTCCCTGTACGTATCGCCGGCGAAGTCGCGCATTTTGAGCCGCAACGCCTGGGACTCACCCCTATGGAGATGACACACCTGGATCGCTGCACCCAATTCGCAGTCGCAGCGGCCAATCTGGCCTGGCAAGACGCGGGCCTTCCATCTTCTCTCACACAGGAGGAGCGCGAACACTTCGGTGTCTACGTGGGGAGCGCGATGTCCTATGTAGAAGAGGGCGAGCGGCTTTGGCTACAACTTACCAAAGACGGTCTCCAGGGACTGGCCGACGATTCCATTAGCGCCACGTCCCTGATGACACACGCCTCCGCCATGAGCGTCGCCGCCCATCATCAGTTGCATGGTCCCAGCACGGTGATCGCGACTGGCTGTTCAGCGGGCGCGGATGCCATCGGCGAGGCCTACTGGCTTATTCAGGAGGGGCAGGTAGAGCGTATGCTAGCCGGGGGAACGGATTCTGCGATCAGCCCGATAGGATTGGACGTCTTCTGCGTCATGGGTGCCCTCAGCACCATCTATAACGATACGCCCGAACAGGCCTCGCGCCCCTATGATCATAAACGTGACGGCTTTGTCATGGCCGAAGGCGCGGGCATGCTTCTTTTGGAGGAGCGCGAGACTGCCCTTGCGCGCGGCGCGCACATCTACGCGGAAATTATCGGCTTTAACACCAATAGCAACGCCTATCATATGACAGCCTTACCGTCCGATGGCGCGCCCCTGCACCATCTACTGGAGCAGGCGATTGAGGATTGCCAACTGCGCTTCTCCGATCTTGGCTACATCAACTCGCATGGTAGCTCGACGCCGCCTAATGAGATCGCGGAGACCGCGGCCTATAAGGCGCTCTTCGGCGAATATGCCTATAAAATACCCATCAGCGCTACCAAGTCGATGATCGGGCATACCCAGGGAGCCGCCAGCGCGATCGAGGCCGTCGTGACCGCCATGGTTATCGATCAACAATTGCTGCCCCCAACCCTCAATCAGGAGCATCCCGATCCTTTCTGTGATCTTGATTATGTCCCCAATGTCGCTCGCGCAAGCGCCGTCAAAGTAGCGCTCTCTCATTCTAGTGGCTTCGGCGGAGTCAATAGCGTCCTCGTCTTCGCTCAACCTGACTGGCTAAAAGAAACTATGGGTAATGAAAATTATGGCTAATAATCAGCAACGCCGGGTAGTGGTTACAGGCCTGGGTGTGGTCGCCCCTAATGGTATTGGAACCGCCAACTTCTGGCAGGCCAGCCGCGATGGTATCTCAGGCATCACGTGCCTGGAGCCACATGAGAACTATGCACATGCCAACCTGCCTCTCTGGGTAGCGGGGGCCGTTCGCGACTTCGTGACTGAAGATTATATTGACCGCAAGCTCGCCAATCGCACGGATCGCATGACGCACTTCGCCTTTGCCGCCATCCAGGAAGCTATTATGGATGCTGGACTCGACCTGGCGCATGAGAATCCACGCCGCGTAGGGGCCGTCATCGCCAATGCTATGGGTGGGGTAGACTTTGTTCTTAAGCAACTACATACGCTCTACACACGGGGGCCGCGCTTTGTCAGCGCCTATACTGCTATCGCCTGGCTCAATGTGGCCAACGTTGGGCAGGCCGCTATTCGCTATAACATCCAGGGCTACTGTAAAACGCCCGTTAACGACGCGGTCAGCGGTCTCAACGCGCTTGGCATGGCTGCGGGAGCCATTCGTCGCAATACCGCGGATATGATTATCGCTGGCGGTTGCGAAGCTTTCCTCCATCCCCTGCTCCTGCGCGTCCTGGCCCAGCAGGGCGTTTGCACGACGAGCGATGATCCGAATGCCTATCGGCCCTTCGATCAACGAGCCACAGGTCTGATTCTGGCCGAAGGTGCGGGCATCTGCATCCTGGAAGAGTATGAGCATGCTCGCCGCCGTGGCGCAACCATCTATGGCGAACTCGTTGGCTATGGCCAGACCAATGAGGCCCAGGGCTTGCATGCCCCTTCCTGTGATGGCACCCAGTACGCACGCGCCATGTGTCAGGCCCTGAACCAGGGAAGGCTACAACCCTCCGACCTGGCCTATGTACAGCTCGATGGACGTGCGCATCCCGCTTCGGACCAGGGCGAGGCCGAGGCTCTCAGACTGGCCTTTGATGCCGAGAGCGAGCGCATCCCGGTCAGCGTTCCCCGCACCAGCATTGGCCATAGCTATGCAGCCGCCGGGGCCATTGACGCTCTAACCGCGCTCCTGGCCCTCAAGCATGGAGTGATTCCCCCAACGCTCAACTGCGATGATCCCGATCCGCGCTACCACCTGGACCTGGTGCGCAATGAGGCCCGACCTATCGAGCACAAGGACGCATCTTCGGGGGTACTGGTCGCTGGTCGCGGTCTGGGCGGCTCCAATGTTGTCCTGGCATTCACACGGGAGCCATGATGCAAGAGGAACCACACCTGGAGGAAGAGAACGCCGAGGATGATCTCCTGGATCATCCTCGGCACGCACCCATTTCAGGCAAGCTACCAGCCTATAGCTCGGTCATCATTGTGGGGGCCGGTCCAACCGGGCTGGCGGCCGCCAATCTCCTGGGCCTGCTCGGCGTCTCGACACTGCTCATAGAGCGCAACGAGGGGCTCTGCACGTTTCCACGCGCCATTTCGATTGATGACGAGGGGTTGCGCTTCTGCCAGGCCATAGGACTACGCGATGCGCTTCTGCCCTCTATGCGCCTGGGAACAGAGGCACACTATCTCTCAGGACCTCATCTCCTCGCGCGCGTGGCCCCCACCCAGCAGCGCAATGGCTTCCCCTTGATCTCAACCTTTCACCAGCCAACCTTCGAGCAGGCCTTGCTCCATGGGCTTGCACGCTTCCCACATGCGCGTGTCTACTTTCAGCATGAACTGCTCACCTTCAAGCAGAGCGAGCACGAGGTCTTGCTCACCTTACGCGCACCAGGCGAGCAACAGATCCAGGTGCGGTGCGCCTTCTTATTGGCCTGTGATGGAGGGCGTAGCCCCGTACGCCATGCCCTCGCACTCAGCATGCACGCCCCCTCCTTAAGCCAGGCACTTCTCCCCCTGGCAGCCAGACTGAGGAGGCCCCAGGAAGCAGTGCAAGCGAGACAGGCCCCCCAGCGCTGGCTGGTCGTGGATTGTGTCGAGGACGATGATCCCACGAACGCCATTATTTTCTTCTGCAATCCCACGCGGCCCGCGGTGACTGTACCCGCGCCCGCTCAGGGTCGCCGCTGGGAGTTTATGCTGCACTCGCAGGAAGAGAGCGAGGATATGCTACGCGAGGAGTGCATCCAGGCGCTTATTAGGCAATCGCGGCTAGCCCAGCGACACTGGTCCGCAGGGAAGCCAGCACAGATCTCTCGCAAAGCGGTCTACACCTTCTATGCGACCATGACCTCACGCCTCGCTCATCATCGCGTCTTCCTGCTCGGCGATGCCGCGCACCTGATGCCGCCCTTTGGTGGACAAGGCATGAATAGCGGCCTGCGCGATGTGCATAATCTCTGCTGGAAGGTCGCGCTCGTCCTCCAGCGGCGCGCGGACCAGTCGATCCTCGCCAGCTATCAGGGCGAGCGTGTGCCACACATCCGCGAGATGATTCTCTTCTCCTCCACCCTAGGTAGAATCATCATGCCCTCCAACCGCCTGGTCGCACTACTGCGCGATCTCCTCCTGCGAGGAGTCATAGCACGCATACCGGCGTTTACGGAGAGTCTACGCGAGATGCGCGTTAAACCGCAGCCTCGCTATAGCCAGGGGCTCATCCTGCCCACGCGCTTGCCAGGTTTTCGTCATCTGCCCGGCTCCTACCTGCCCCAACCTCAGATGCTCACCTGCGCGCACCAGCTCCTGGCCCTGGATGACCTGCTTGGCCCGGGTTTTAGCCTCATCCGGCTCGACCCTGAGGAGGGCCTGGTGGAGGACCCCTTGCAGCACCCAGCCTGGTCGTGCCTCAAACCTCGCTATATCGTGCTCGTTCCACGCTTGCGCCACGCCCCCTCGGAGCGGCACATTCCACCTCACCTCACACCAGTTTATGATCTTGATGGCTCCTTGCAGGCCCTTTTTCAGGGACGACACGATCTTTACCTGCTGGTGCGACCCGACCGCTACATCCTCGGGGTTTTCCATGCAGGTGAGGCAACTGCGTTCGCGCAACGCCTGCTACGTCTGCTGAATTTATAAATGTTACATTCTTGGAATTGGACATAACAACATGGCAAAGCTTGCTGGAAGCATTGCATCTCTGCAAACCTGTAACTGAATGAAGTGCGCATTTCCCTACCAACAAAAATGACATCTTACATTTGTATTGTATGCTTGGTAGCTCTGCCAAGCATACAATACAAATGTTTTTTCACAGTATTTGTCAATCAGCATCGTTAAGGTTCACACATAGTCCCTACAGGGGCTCTTGCAGCATATGGTACAGCTTCTGCTGGCGTGCGAGTCCCTGCTGATAGATACTGCCCAGCTTCGCGTCTGGCCTCTTGCTCTCCCCGAGGTTGGGTTTGACCTTTGTGATATCCTCGATCAGGCCTAACGCCTCAAGCGCCAGCAGAGCTGCACCACGCGAGGAGGCTTCGGAGTCGCGTGAGGGATAGATCGGTGCACCAAGTGTGTCGGCTAGGATCCGCTGCATCAATGGCATGCCCAGGACCGCTCCGCCATTGCAGATCACCTGCGGCACATGCTGCTCCTCAAACGGGAGCACGCGATGCAGCTCGTCATAGACCTGCTTTAACTGATAGGCCAGGGATTCGATACCTGCGCGCAGTAACATACCTGGCGTCGTATGTAGCGAGAGGCCCGCAATCGTCATGCGGCGCGAACCTTGCCAGCCCAGGCTGCGCTCGCCCGAAATAAAGGGCAGGATCGTCAGGCCGTGCCCATCTGGCTCAACGGCTTGCGCAAGCTGTTCCGCTTGCTTGAGATCCTCCAGGCCCAGCGTGTCTCGCAACCAGGCGAGCACGTTCCCACCCTGGCTCAAGGCTCCTCCGACAACGGCCCGCTTACGATCGACCAGGTAGAGCCACAGACCCATGGAGGGAACGACCTGCTCCGGCTCCACGATGGCGCGAATCGCGCTGGAGGTACCCATCGTCAAGGCCCAACATCCCAGCGTTGTCGCGCCTGAGCCGACATTCGCCACCGCGCCATCGCCCAGGGCGGGGAACCAGGTCACCTTTTGTAGTTGCGGCCAGCGCTGCTGATATGCGTCCGTCAGCCCTGTAATCCCATCCTTATAGTCGCCAAGCTGTGGCAACTGCCCATCTTTGATCCCTAAATATTGCACCAGTTCGCTATCCCAGGCTCGCTCACGAATGTTGAGCATCCCCGTGCCCGAAGCCATCGAGAGACTACACACCGATTTCCCCAACAAGACGCGATGCAGGTACTCACCATAGGAGATCCACTGCGTTACCCTGCCGTACACCTCTTTCTGCTCCCGTGCCAGCCAGGTTAGCTTCGCTGGCCAGTAGCTGGCATGAAAACGGGCGCCAACGCGCTGGTGTACTTTCTGCTCGTCCAGGTGCTCTCCCAGTGTTTGCACCATCGATGCAGGGCGTGTATCCTCCCAGGTGATTACCGGTGTGAGTGCTTTATTCTGGGCATCTACGCCGACCAGGCTATGCCAGAAGGTATCCAGGGCCACGGCCTTGACCTCGCTGGCCCGCGTCCCCATCTGATGCAACACCTCGTCAATGGTAGCAGCAACGATCTCCGTCAATATATCCGCATCGAGACTGGCCTCGCCGTTATGGCTGGTCGTCAATTGATACTTTTTTTGTGATCCAATGCCTGTGACTCCCTGTCCCCTGGCATCGAAGAGCAGAGCGCGTGTCGAAGAGGTACCGACATCAAGCGCCAGGATATATGGGGCAATATATGCTTGCTGGTTCTCAATCATGGTCTTTCATCTCTCGGAGTAATGAATAGTATAGAGGAAGCTGCCCGGCGCTGCTGGCGTACGCCAGCAGCGCCGGGCAGCTTCCTCTATACTATTCATATTACTACAAATTAGGCAACTGCCAGTTGATCTCTGGCTTGCCCGCTTCGCGCAGGGCGGAGTTGATGGCGGAGAAGGGGCGGCTGCCAAAGAAACCGTTGCGCGCCGAGAGCGGCGAGGGATGAGCCGACTCAATGATGCGATGTTTGGTGGTGTCGATGAGGGCCTTCTTCTTCTGGGCATAACCACCCCAGAGTACGAAGACTACCTGGTCATCCTTGGCGTTGACGCGCCGGATAATCTCGTCCGTAAACTTCTCCCAACCGTGATTCTTATGCGAATTGGGTTCGTGGGCACGCACCGTCAGTACGGCATTGAGCATCAGGATACCCTGCTCCGCCCAGGGAACCAGGTAGCCATTGTTCGGAATTTGAAAACCGACATCATTGCGCAATTCTTTGAACATGTTGACCAGCGAGGGAGGGGGCTTAATGCCTGGGCGCACCGAGAAACAGAGGCCGTGCGCCTGATTATTGTCGTGATAGGGGTCCTGTCCCAACAAGAGTACATTGACTTTGTCGTAGGGGGTCAAACGCAGAGCCGAGAAGAGATCTTCTTCTGGAGGAAACACTTCATAATGAACTCGCTCGTTATCCACGAACGCCTCTAATTTCTTGAAATAGTCCTTCTCCAGTTCACCATTGAGCACTTCATGCCAGCTCTCAGGAATATTAATGAGCATAATGACGCTACAACATCCTCTCTTGTAATATGTCGCGATGAGTATTGGTAATACCCTCTACTCTACTCTTCTTTATGCCCCCCTGAATAGTGGTACCCCCAGACGTACTACTTCTCGCGCCTACGGCACTCGCTTGTTGGAATGTGATGATGTCCCTGGCGGCCGCAAGCCGCCAGGGACATCATCACATTCCAACAAAAATTTTTAGGCCTGGACAGGGTGTTTCTGCATGAATTGCTCAATTTGATCAAGCTCTAACTCGCTGAGGCGCAGTTCGGCAGCGGGCAACAGATCCTCGATCTGGTTGGGATGCCTGGCGCCAACAATAGCGCCGGTCACTGCTGGATTGCTCAAGACCCAGGCAATGGCGACAACTCCCGCCCCCACGTTATGTGGAAAGCCAACATCTTCGGTGAGCATCTTCGCCAGCTCCAGATTGCGCTCAAGGCGGGGAGACTGGAAATCAGGATCATTCTTACGCCAGTCGTCATCGGGCATCTGCGCAACACGCTCTTTCGTCATGCGGCCCGATAGCAGGCCTGAACGCATGGGTGAGTAGGCAATGACGCCGATATCTTCGCGCTCGCAATAGGGTAGGAGGTCTCTCTCGGCATCGCGATTGAGCAACGAGTACGGGGGCTGTAATGTCTCCACGGGTCCATATTTCTTACAGCGCTCTATCTGCTCAACGTTAAAGTTTGAGACACCAATGGCGCGCACCTTGCCCTGCTCCTTGAGCTTTACTAGCGTGCTCCAACCCTCTTCAATATCCTCCTCCGGCTGCGGCCAGTGGATCTGATAGAGGTCGATGACATCCACATCCAGGCGCCTCAGGCTATCCTCTACCTCGCGCTGGATTGAGGCCGCCTTTAAGCTTGGTACAATTTCGCGCCGCTCATTCCAGGTGCGCTCACACTTGGTAAAGATATAAGGCTTCTCACCTCGCCCCTGAAGGGCTTTGCCAACGATCTCCTCAGCATGTCCCAAACCATAGACAGCCGCTGTATCGATCCAGTTGACCCCCAGGTCAATGGCGCGGTGGATGGTCGCGATTGACTCATTATCATCCTGCGAACCCCAGCCAAATTGCCAGTTGCCGCCGCCAATAGCCCAGGCACCCAGGCCAATGGGAGTGATCTCCATGCCAGTCTTTCCAAACGGTCGCGTATGCATGCGTTCTCCAACCTTCTTTCTAAGCACTCTCATACCATACTGTTTTCTACACGGGGTGCTCTTCTTCCATGTTACAGATATAGGCCTATATGTCTTAACAAACACCATATATACGTTGTTTCTGCCGCCTGCAGCGGCAAGAGGGAAAAGAAATTGGGGACTGGCTTCTTATTCCGCTCACCAACCCCCATTCGGGGGCGCAGCGCCACTTTCGCAGCTAGCCTTTCGGCTCAGGTGAGCGGAGAGGAAGCCTCAAATTCCGCCAGGGGCGCGAAGAATTTCCCGATGTTGAGCGTGATAGAATGAAGGGCTTGACTGATCGCTAGTTACTGGAGGTTTCTATGCTTGATATCGAGGCGGTACGTTCTCGCTTCCCGTCACTCAATAATGAAACGGTGTTCTTTGACAATCCCGGTGGAACGCAGATCGCGCAGGATGTGCTGCGCCGCATGCAACACTATTTACTCAATACCAATGCCAATCACGGCGGGGCCTTTACGACCAGCCTGCGCTCAGATTCTGTGGTCTATGAGGCCCGGCAGGCCATGGCCGATTTTCTTAATGCCGCGCGCCCAGAGGAGATTGTCTTTGGGCAGAATATGACCAGCCTGACCCTCCATATCAGCCGGAGTATCGCGCTTCTGCTTCAGCCCGGCGATGAGATCGTTGTCACGCGCCTGGACCATGACGCCAATATTGCCCCCTGGCTGCTTATCGCACGCGACCGAGGATGTACTATCCGCTGGGTAGATATTCATCCAGAGGATTGTACGCTTGATATGCAGGACCTGGAACGCCAGGTCACACCGCGTACAAAGCTGGTCGCCATTGGCTACGCCTCAAACGCCGTGGGGACCATCAACGATGTCAAGCGTGCCATTGAACTGGCTCACCAGGTTGGCGCGCTCTGTTTTATCGATGCAGTTCAATATGCACCGCATCGCTTTATCGATGTGCAGGAGCTTGATTGTGACCTGCTGGCTTGCTCAGGCTACAAGTTCTTTGGTCCGCATATTGGCATCCTCTATGGAAAGTATGAGCTGCTACAAAAGCTGGAGGCCTACAAGGTCCGTCCCGCCGATAACGAGCCTCCTGGAAAGTTTGAGACGGGCACGCAGAGTTTTGAGTCGATCGCTGGCCTGCTGGGTTGCCTGGAGTACCTGGCCTGGCTTGGTACGACCTTTGGCGCCTCGTTCACGCATCAGCACCAGGAGCTACTCGCGGGACGGCGCCTGGCTCTACGTCAGGCTATGGAGGTCATCAACGCCTACGAAAACGAGCTGAGCCAGACCATTCTGCAAGCGCTAACACCACTGCCCGGCCTCAAGCTCTACGGCATTGCCGATCTACAGCGATTGCAAGAGCGCGTTCCTACCTTCTCCTTCTCTCTGGAAGGCTGGCAACCACGCGAACTGGCAGAGCAGCTCGCCATCGAGCATTTCAATGTCTGGAACGGCAACTACTACGCCGTTGAAGTGATGGCACGCCTGGGGCTGGAAGAACAAGGCGGCCTGCTACGCGTCGGACTCGCGCATTACAACACCCACACAGAGATTGAGCGCCTGGCCCAGGCACTGAGTACTTTAAAGAAATAATAATTTTTGAAAAAGAAGCCAGCGTGAACGCTACAGCATTCACGCTGGCTTCTTTTTCAAAAATTATCTTACTCTCCCAGGGCTTCAAGCAGCATATCGCCTTCTTCGGGCGAGACGCGGCCTTCGGCGATCATGCGTAGGATCGCCAGGCGCTCCTGCTCGACATTCACTGGAGCCTTTGGGGTACCAACCTTCTCCTCTTCTTCAACATCACCAGCAGCCACAGGCACCTCAGGCATGCTCCGCTCATCGGGTCCCTCAAAGTCCTCCAGGTGCTCCAAGTCTGGTTCCTCGACCTCTAAATCCTCCAGGTGACTTCGAGGAGGTGCAGGGGGAACTGGTACTACGGGAGGCACCGGGGGAACGGGAGCGTGCGGCGGAGTTGGTGGCGCTGGAGGCGTAGGCGGTGTAGGCGGTACGGGAATTTGCAGGTTTTTAAGGGCCTGCTCTACCGCGTCCAGCGCTCCATAGACGCCTTCCGCTGTGGCCTTACGCGCCTGATCCATGATGCGCTCCAGGCGCCCACGATCCATATGCCATTCGCGATTATTGATGCGTATATTCACGCGCTCAGCCTGTCTGCTGGCTCGGCGTGACATACGCTCGGCCATGCGTTCCTGCTTCTCAGCGAAACCGCGTGCCCGGCGCATCTGCTCCTCGTTTGTCTGCGCGAGGGCATCGTTTATCATGCGTGAGATATCATGGCCTAGCTCCTGGCCCATACGCGCCATTTCAGAGGAAAAGTCGCTCCAATCCCACGCTCCACCCGCGCTACTGCTGCTACGCGGATCTTCGTTGCCACGCAACCTGAGATCTCCACCCACATGCAGATCCAGATGCGCCGATCCATTGCCATAGACCAGGTTCACCTGGTTGCCAGCCCGGCTCGCGACGACGGCGCGCCCACTGATATCGCCTCCGACAAACGCGCGCAGGGTCAGGTCAGGCTGAGATGGCAGAGTGATGGCGGCATCACCGCCAACATGCAACTGGGTCACACTATCTGGCGGAAAGTTGGCCTGCAAGGTAAGGTCGCCACCAATGTTGCCCGCCTTGACGCTCCCCTGAATGGCTTTAAGTGTAGCGTCACCTCCAACCTCGCTAAAGGCAAGCTCTCCTGTAACTCCAACCGCGTCCAGGTCAGCGCCGATCATGCCCAGCTTCGCCTCACCTGAGATACCACGCAGCGCGCAATCTCCGCTGACGTTCCCCACCTGGAGCTGTGAAGCCCCTTTAGCCTCAAGATCTCCACCTACATTGCCAATTGTGACCTCGCCATTCCCCTCGGTTAAGACATCTCCACCTACATTATTGGCTTGCAAGCTCAGGAAGCCACGAACTACCAGATCTCCACCAATATCAGCCAGCCTCAATGCGCCATCGATACCTGTAGCGCTAAAATCGCCCGCACAATGGCGTGCGCTCACTTCGCCTACCGCCCTGAGCTCCACATCACCCTGGACCTCTTGCAGTTCGACCAGGCGCGCGATCTCACATTCCAGACTTCCCTGGATAGCGCCCTCAGCCCGCAATGTCGCGACATTATGGATTTCAACGTCGCTTTGTACATCTCTTAAGGTGACGTCTCCATGTACTTCACTGACCTCAAGATCTCCATCAATGTGTTCCAGCAAGGCCTCGGCGTGAATTTTGGTGATCTCTACATCGCCGTGCGCCTGCCGCAGTTCCACGCGTTGCACATCGCTTACCAGCGTATCGCCATGGGCGTTATTGATCCTGATCGAGCTTTCATAAGGGACCCATAGCTCAAGGTCATCGGAACTGCCACGGATGGTCAGCGTGTCCCCCTCGGGCTGCACACTCTCAACATGTCCATCCGCCTCCAGCTTGATGTTTTGCTCGCCCCAGCCACGCACACTTACATCATTCCAGATGTCTATAAGAACGATACGCTGGATGCCGTTTGCCGCGAATGTCTGCTCCATAATAATGCTCCTCTACTCAATAAAAATCTCGAGACGCTCGCCGTTCTCAAGGTCTTGCAGATCTAAAAGACGCCCGCTCGCTCCACGGTCAATCGCACTCAAGAGATCTTCTACGCTGTTGCTTTTGAGCTGTGGCAACACCTGTACACCGAGGCGCAGGGCCGCCCGCACCAGGCTGACCGGTATCGTCGCCGTTACATGCACACGCTGTTTACCAGCCTTCGTCTGGGTTCCCAGCGTGGTCGCGCGCACCCGTAGCAGACGATCTCTTCTGCTTGCGAGCAGGCTACGCGTGTCATGGCGCTCTTGCTCGTCCTCCAGGGCATCAAAGAGTTCGCTAGCCTCCCTGGAGCTGAGCTGGCCTGTCTCGACCAGTTGCAGAATTTGCTCCCGCTCGTCTTTTGTCGCAGCCATGGCGCTATCCCTTCAGCAGGCGCATCGCCTCCTCGACACTGATCTCCTTGGAAGCCAGTCGGTCGAGAACAGCCCGGCGGTCGACGCGCGTCTCCTCTGGGGTTCCACCCAGAGCGGCGACGATCTCATCCAGGCGACTACGCGCCGTGTTATAAGCCACATTCATTTCAGCGGCCAGCTTCTGGATGTTCCCCCGGTACTTGACCATAAGCTCCACAAAGTCCAGTTGCTCTCGCGTCAAGCGGCCAATCCATCCCAGGCTAAATTGACCCTCAATCACAATGCCACTCTCGGGACACTCCAGCCGCGTCACTACCAGTTCATTTCCACTAACGGGATCCCGTGTAATCAATGGATGCATATGCGTTTCTCTCTCCTCATTTCGCCACGCCCCGACTTGCGCAGGTGCGCTCGCAACCTGCTGCCATGGCCTGCCAGAGACATGGAATATGGTTCTTTTTGTGGATCGTACACGTGCAAATACTTGCTAGCTCAGTGTTTACACTGCCAGACCGCTTTTGTTAAGACAACCAAAATGGGAATGATGCTACCGATCAAGGTTTCTTTGCCTTAACGCAAGAAGAGTTCATAACTTCTAACCGTTCCCATGGCCTCCATCTTGCGACCCAGGGCGGCAACACGGCGCCCCATCCCGGCAATGGCACGCCGACCCATACCCGGATCGCGCAGGCGTGCCACGGCATCGCTATAGCAACACTGCTCCGCCATCGCCTGTAGTTCCTGATAGCGCAACGCCATCATCTCTTCTGGCCTCTGCATACCCATCACTAACACATCCTTTCCTTGTGACTAACGAATATTTGCACTTGACTAGAATTTTCTATTAACCACATGGCAATAATACCATCCAACAACAATAAATGTCAATATATTTGGCAATTAAAATCAAGACATTGACAATATTCGCTTAAAACAGAGATATTTTTTACAGTCTGACATTACCCGCTGCTATTTCAATCGAGAGGGGAAAAGCAGGTCTTCCCATCGTGAGCATTGCAGCGAAAAATTCGTATACATAGAGAATGCATCTATGAGTCAGGATAGACACCTTGTAAGGCGAAGGATATCGAGATGACGACACTTACCAGGCCACGCCTCATGACGGCACACTCTAGACAGTCTGAGCTTCTTTCTATGATTACTCTGGCGTTGTGGCGTCTGCGCCATAGCGCCTTTATGCTCTTTATGACCGGCCTGGGTACAGTGTGCGCAGTCATGATCGTCTGCGCCCTCCCTGTTCTTCAAGTCGTTACGACGACTGCGGCTCTGCGCGATCTGCTACGCGCTACACCTTCAAATTCAGAGCTTATGGTCCAGGTCAGTTCCAGGACTCTTGCCAGCGCCAAGTACGCCCAGCAAAGCCAGCAACTGGGGCAACCCTTCACGCAACAGATGTCCCCCTATTTAACCAGCGCTCCTCCGCAAGCAACTTTACAATTGCTCAATTTGCCTGTTATCTCGCCTCATCCTATTTCTCATGTCGCGACGTTTACTCTTACGGGCGTCAACGTGCCAGAGGGATCTTCCCATCTAAAGATCCTTCAGGGGCGCCTCCCCCAGGAAAACACGTCCGGGCCTCTCGAAATCGCGCTTTCACAAGAGACGGCACGCGAATTGACCAATGAGCCGCTGCATATTGGAAGTCTCTTCAGCACAACCCTCAGTAGTAGATTGGATAGCAGCTCAGATCCCACAAAGTATACGCCGCGCCCCTGCAATTTCGTCTCGTGGGCATTTTTCAAACGCTCGAGAACGATCCCTACTGGCATGGAGACACGCTCGATCCTACAGCAGAGGGTGATCCGCCTAAAAATATCCATTATCCCTTACTGCTCTCGCTTCCGGCTCTCCTTAAGCAGGCCGATCGACTGGCTACACATGAGGTCCCAAGCTCTCAGCTCGTCTTAGAGAAACCTTTTTCCCTCTACTGGTACCGGCATTTTGATATCTCAAAGATCTCAGTTCTACAATTCCCTGACCTGGTGCAACGGCTACATCTCTTGCAGGCCATCTACGCTAATAAATTTGGTAGCAATGCCAATAATCAGGCCCTGGATATCTCCAACATTTTTCTGAGCGGGGCCGCGATCTCCTATTACAATCAGCCAGGGATTCTAGAGCGCTTACAAAACCGCCTCTCGGTCTCCAATATTCCGATATTCCTTATCTCGGGTGCGATTGCGGCTCTTGTACTCTACTTTGTGGCAATTATGACCTCTCTGCTTGTTGAGCATCAAGCCCACACTATTACGATGCTGCGCAGTCGGGGAGCCAGTGGGCGCCAGGTCTTTCTGACCCTGGCCACGCAATGCCTGATCCTGGCCCTGCTGGCCTTACTGCTTGGTCCCTTGCTCGCACTGGCCCTGGTCGCGTTCTTTGTTCCGCGCCTCCTACCCACTTCAACACTGGATGCGCTCAATGTGCTCTGGCCCAACCCCTTGCCCGTGCTCGCCCTTACCCCGACCTATGCGCTTGGGGCCATATTCATCAGCCTTGTCATTATGTTTTTCGCCCTTCAGCAAGCCCTGCGTAGCAATATTCTTGATCAGCGCCGCCAGGCAGCGCGTGCCTCACAGGCACCTCTCTGGCAGCGTTTCTACCTGGATGTCATTCTCCTGGTAGTCGCGCTCGTCGCCTATATCCTGGTTCTCTATACCTCTAGTTTCCCGGGCCTGCTCGACATTGGCACCTACCTGCTGATAATTTCACCGCTGCGCATCCTGGTGCCCATCTTCCTGGTTATTGCGCTGATGCTGCTCTTTTTGCGTCTCTTCCCGCTTCTCCTCAAGTTGGTGGCACACCTGGCTCAGCGGGGGAAATCAGCAGCGCCCATGCTGGCCTTCGCCCAGATGACGCGTTCGCCACAACGGGCCTTGCAGATGATCCTGCTCCTCTCCCTGGCCTGTGCCTTCGCTTTTATGTCGCTGATCTTTGCCACAACCCAGGATATACACCTGACCGATGTCACTAACTATCAGACAATGTCCGACTTCTCCGCCCAGATCTCCGACCTCGCCGAAGAGCCGTTGCGAGACACCTATGCTCGCTACCGCTCACTTCCTGGCGTCACCTCGCTCTCCATCGGCTATGTTAATGACGGAACCCTCACCGGCGAGACCCCCGGTCGCCTCTTCGCCATCGATAGCCAGACCTTTGCGCAAACCACACTCTGGCAATCGTCCAATTCAAGCAAGTCGCTGTCAGTTCTTATGCATGAATTAGCCGAGAAGAGCACAAACGCAAACTTCAAAGATGGCATTCCTGCCATTGTTGATGCCTCAACGTTGAATAATCTCAACCTGCATGTCGGTAGTACCTTCAGTATCAATGGGGCCTCACTCGGTGATCAAACGCTACACCTCGTCATTATTGATAGCGTCGACCATATCCAGTCGCTTAACAATAGCACCGATGCCGCCTTTAACCTCAGTAATCCTTTGCCCAGCGGCGTCTTGATTGACTATGAGACGATGAACCGCTACCAGATACAGGACGGCGGACAGATCACGACCCCTAATATGATCTGGATGCGCTCCCAGGACTCAAGCACAGCCCTCAAGGCGCTCCGTAATGCCTTGAGCGATCCCATGTTATCGCTGGTCAACATCGAGGATCGGCGTGCGATGATTGATTCCCTGCACCAGGATCCGCAAACCCTGGAGTTGCTGGGGCTCATTCTGATTGGAACGGTCACAGCTTTTGTTCTCGCGCTTTTCGGCAATTTTGTCGCGGCCTGGCAGAGCGCGCGCTCTCGCCTGACCCACTTCGCGGTTCTCCGCGCGCTAGGCACCGATGCCCGCCAGGTTGCTCAGGTGCTCTTCTGGGAACAATGCACGATCTACGGCACCGCGCTGTTACTAGGCATATTCTTCGCGGTGGTCCTGGCACTGCTGGTCGTGCCCAACCTCGTCTTTACCACGACTCCCGTAAGTGGCGAGAATACCTATCTAGGGGGCGCCGAGTTTTACGCGCTCCAGT
Source organism: Ktedonobacter robiniae (assembly GCF_016587375.1). Lineage (GTDB taxonomy): Bacteria > Chloroflexota > Ktedonobacteria > Ktedonobacterales > Ktedonobacteraceae > Ktedonobacter > Ktedonobacter robiniae. The sequence goes on along the minus strand of NZ_BNJG01000001.1, from coordinate 3,184,503 downwards.
ATATTGTGCCAACACACATCATCTATCCCTCCTCGCTCTGGCTGGCGTTGGGCCTCTTCGTTGCCATCTGCGTACTCGCAATCCTGATGATGATTCGCCTGGTACTACGCCCAACTCTCTCTCACATGCTCCGCTTGAACGAAGATTAAAGCAAGAAGCTAGAGTAATGCCAGGCTGTACGCCTGGCATTACTCTAGCTTCTTTTAACCGTAAGTTTTTTTGCTTCTCGTGAGATTATTATGGGACAGGACGTACTTATCTATGACTCCTGATGTTCAGGCACTGCCGCCTACAACTCCTGACTAGAAGCCAGCCATCACCTCTAAGATCTTATTCCGAAACCCAACGCCACTGGCGTGTCTAGCGCTTCGCGCTCAGGGTGTTCGGATAGGAAGTACTAGATAAAGGAACTGCTCGATGTCCAGTATTACTCATGCACCGCCTCGTTCGAGTAACCGCACGCTAACGCCGCCAGCTGTGACGTTGGCGCTCTGGAGTCTCAGCCGCACCTGGTTTCTCCTCCTCATTATTGCGCTTGGACTCATCTCGGCCATCGCGGTTGCCTGCACCATTCCACTCTATTCGACTGTAACGACAACCGCTGGCCTGCGTGGCATCCTCAGTACAACGGTGAATACACCCGAGGTAAGCCTGGGGCTCAATCCAGCGGGCTTCTCTAGCAAGACCCTGCAGGCGAACTATAAGGCACTCGATCCCTTGATGCGCCAGCACCTTGGCCCTTATATATCAGATCAGCCGTCACTGATGTTCTCTTCAAACAGTATCTCTGTTGCCTCGCCCAAACTCCCTGCCGGCAACTCCTATGAATTAACGAACTATACCGCCTCATTCCCTCAAGATGGGAAGCATCTGCACCTACTCTCTGGCCGCTTCCCCAATGTACATAGTAAAGAGTATGAGATTATTCTGACAGCGGATACTGCCAGCATCAACAAACTTGTTGTTGGTTCATCCCTGACCTTGACCACAACGGTTATGGATGCCCCCTTTGAGGAAGTGTCGCGAAATGTCTCAACGCCTGAAGACCTCCAGGCTCAAATCACTAAGCATACATACACGCTAAACTTTCCCGCTCGCGTGGTCGGTATCTTCGCGGTCCCTGAGACAGAACGCGCCTACTGGCATCAAAACGACTTCACGCCAGATGTACATTCCGTAGGCGCTCGCGATATTCCCGTCTATAAGTTCCTGAGCGCCAATGAACTCCTGCTCGCCCCCTATGACCAGTTCGCACAGGCACACCATATCGACCAGGCCTATTCCTATGTCTCATTCTTCTATAATCAAAGTGCCGCGTATCTAGCGCATATCACCACTTCTTCAGTACCTGACGAAACCTGGACTTATCGCGTCGATCCCCAGAGAGTCGATTTTACCCAGTTTGACAGCTTCTCAAGTAATATTTCAGGACTGCAATCCGATATGACGCGCCAGCATGGCGACCTGCTTTCACGACACGATACCTATACCAATCCCTTCAGTGCCAATTCTCAAGGAAACTCCTCCATACCCAATGTCAACTCCATGTTTCTGACCAGCGCGCTCTTCAGTAGCCAGGATGCGCCCGGTGTGGTCGATCAGTACCATAATCGCCTCTCGGTCGTGCAGCTTCCCGTGGCAATCATCTCAGCGCAGATCATTGCCCTGATCCTGTTCTTCATTAGCATGATGTCGGGACTGCTAATCGAGCGCCAGCGCGATACCATCGCGATCCTTCGCAGCCGGGGAGCCAGTGGAGGGCAGGTCTATGTCGCTTTGTTAACTCAGGGCTTCTGGCTCTGCATTCTCGCGCTGCTTAGTGGTCCAATTCTGGCGATAATCGCAGCTTACTCCCTGGCACATAGCCAGCTCGCCAGCACCGATTTGAGCGCCCTGCTTGTGCTTTCCCAGCGCCAACGTGAGGTACTCCAACTGATCGCTCCTTACGCGCTGCTTGTGGCCCTGGTCTCGTTTCTCACTCTGGCAATTGCGCTCTATGGCACCAGAAACATGGATGTCCTGGCGACGCGCCGTGAGTCCTCTCGCTCCACGCGCCGGGGACTGATTCAGCGTCTACACCTGGATATTGTGGCCGCGATTGTGGCGCTCTGTGGCTTTGGGGTCTCGACCTACCTGAGCGGCTTGAATAGCCTGCTCGATGTGCGCACCAGGTCCCTCATCGCAACGCCCCTCTCCCTGGCGGCCCCCCTCTTCCTGATCATTGCCGCCGTCCTGCTCTTCTTCCGCTTCTACCCGGCTCTGCTCAACCTGGCTGCTCGCCTGGCAGGGCGGGGGAAAAGCGCGTCTTCGATGCTGGCCCTGGCTCAGATCTCACGCGCACCCGGACAGAGTGTGCGCATGATTCTCTTGCTCGCGCTGGCCCTGGCCTTTACCATCTTTACCAGCGTCTTCACAGCGACGCAGAACCAGCACGCCCAGAGCCTGGCGAGCTACGAGGCAGGTGCGGACTTTAGCGGCCCATTGCCAGTACATGGCACCTATATCCCCCCCCAACAGACACAGCAAAAAGAGTACGCAAAGCTTCCAGGCGTAAGCGACGCCAGCATCGGTTTTGCGGGTCCAGCCGCGATTAATACCGCTAATAACAGCGGCCCCACCTCGCTTTTTCAGGTACGCGCAGTCGATACCAGCACCTTTGCCGCGACCGCCTACTGGCCCGATCAACCACAGCTCGCTACTATGATGCAGCAGCTACGCGCGCCTCATGGACCACAGGGAGCCGTTCCGGCCTACGTTGACCAGTTGGCATGGGATCGGCTGAATCTCCATATGGGTTCTGTCTTTACGATTCAAGTCAGCAACCTGGATATTGCTGACCTGAAATGCGTGGTGGTGGGCAAGGTAGAGCACCTTCCGACTGTCAATGATAGTACGCAGGGAGGTCTGCCCAACGAGACGCAGCCTTCAGCGGGCGTCATCGTCGATTATCAAACCTACCTGAAGGCCTATCAGCAAGAGGCGCAGGACAGCGGCTTTACCAGTGGAGGCAAACCTCTGGCCCCGAATTACTTCTGGCTGCACACTACCGATGATGCCACCCAGCTCGCCAATTTGCGCGGCTCTCTGCGTGATCGACTGGGCTCACAACAGTATACGCAGGGCGTCTATGACCGGCGGGAGATCTTCAATAGCCTGCGCACTGATCCACTGAGCTTGAACCTGCTGGGCATCCTGGAAGTGGGTACCATCATAGCGCTCCTGCTGGCCATTGTGGGCGACCTGCTCGCCTCCCTGCTGAGCGTACGCCCACGCCTGGCAAACTTCGCCGTCTTACGCGCCCTGGGAACCTCACCGGGACAGGTCGCCAGCGTGCTTGGTTGGGAGTTAAGCCTGATCTACACAACAGGTGTGCTTCTGGGAATTCTGGCGGGTATGCTGCTCTCGCTTACCCTGGTCCCCAACCTGGTTTTTAGCGGTGTGCCGAATATCGGCATCCTGAGCACCCTCTCACTGCCAGATTTTTACGCGTTGCAGCAGATCATTCCAGTGCAACCAATTTTTCCTTCGACGCTCTTTCTGGCCTTTGGCGTGCTCGTGATTTTCTTCTTCGTCGCGCTCGGTCTGATGATCCGCACGGTATCGCGCCCCTCCATGGGACAGGTCCTGCGCCTCAACCAGGACTAAGCGAACGGGGTCCAGTGGCAGAGCCCTTGGCGGGGTTTGGGGTGTCCCCAAATTCCTTTCCCCCCTTGCCCAGAAAACAGGAGGGGAGATCAATATCATACACTGAACATAAAGGAATATATGTATGGCAGCCAGTACAACACAGACAAGGACAAAGCAACCGCTCGCGAGAAAGCCACGCGCCTCGTTCTCGGCGGTAACAACGCTCGCACGCTGGCGCTGGCGTCAAAGTGGCTCACTCCTGCTGCTGACTGGGCTGGGGATCATGGCCGCAATTGTGATCATGTGTACGGTCCCATTGCTCTCGACCGTCACCAATACAGCGGGATTACGCTCGACCCTCAACGCGTCCCCAATCAATCGCGAGTTACAAATCGATACCAGCATTCAAGGTCTCTCCTCGCAATTGATTAAGGATGTGCATAACCAAGTCGATCCCCTGGTCCAGCAACGCCTCCATCCCTACCTGACAAATCAGGTCCAGTCCTCCCTGCAATTCCCAGGCATGAGCATCCTGACCCCTAAACCTCAGCACTCTGGCGATCAGTTACAACTCTTCGCCTCGACGCCCCCACAATTGCAGGCCCATATCTCTCTCATAGAGGGCAAGCTTCCCAGCGCTACCAGTGGCGAGCTTGAACTGCTGCTTACGCGCGAGAGCGCGCTCAGCATGCACGCTCGGGTGGGCGATACAGTTGGAGTACAGCTCCCCTACATGCTCAATCCACAGTCCCAGAATACACAGAACACGACTATTAGCATGCGCCTGGTTGGTATCTTCAAACCAAACACCGCTAATGACCGCTTCTGGAATGGTTCAAGTTTTCAGCCGACGAAGGCTGGCGAGTGGACGTATTACAATGGCCTGGTCAGCGATAACACGCTCTACCAGACCTTTGATAGCGTGGCCCAGCTTACCCACTCCCAGGCAACGCTTATCACCTCGCCTGTGACACTGCACTGGATCTACTACATCAATCCGACCAGTGTCTCGATGAACAATCTAGATGATTTTAGTCGCCAGATGAACCTGGTTCAGACCGGGATGGCCAATAAATATGGCGCGCTTTCGCCCACCGCGACTACCCTTCCGCCCTATCCCTACTTCAAGCAGGTCAAGCTCTCTGGTCCCCTGGTTGACTCTAGCAATAGCAGCGGCATTCTGGGTCAGTTCCGTGACCGCATTTCCATTGCGCGTATTCCCATCCTCGTCCTCTCGCTCCAGATCATTGCCCTGATCCTGATCTTTGTGAGCATGATGTCGGAGCTCCTGGTAGATCGTCAGGCGGACTCTATCGCGACCCTTCGCAGTCGAGGTGCCAGTTCTAGCCAGATCTTTGGCTCGCTCGCCGTTCAGGGTCTGCTGATCAGTGTACTGGCGCTCATCGTGGGCATGCTCCTGGCACTCCCTCTGGTGAATCTCATGGCGCATACCCTACTGCCAGTCACCGACCAGGACGCGCTCAACCTCATCGCCAATGCGCCGCTCCTGGCCCTGATTGCCGAGGCTCCTTACGCGCTTCTGGCAGCGGGTATCGCCGTTCTCGCGCTGCTCTTTACCCTGAACCGCGCCACACACATGGATGTTCTCTCGGTACGACGCGAGGCCGCGCGCACGCAGCACCACCCCTTCTGGCAGCGCCTCTACCTCGATGTCGTGGCCGCAATTATCGCCCTGGCTGGCTACTTTGCCTCGCTCTATATCACCACTATTAGCAGTGGCGGCCTGCTCGATATTCGCACTCAGACCCTGGTTTCTTCGCCTCTCGCGCTTATCGCGCCTGTCTTCCTGCTCATAGCCTGTGTCCTGCTCTTTATGCGCGTCTTTCCTGTCTTACTACGCTGGGGATCGAAACTGGCGGGACGTGGGAGCGGAGCCGCCACGATGCTGGCCCTGGCCCAGATGTCGCGCTCGCCCAGGCAAGCACTACGCATGACGCTCCTGCTCTCGCTCGCCACCGCCTTCGCGATCTTTACGCTTGTCTTTACCGCGACCCAGGCACAGCGTACGCAGGACCTGGCTGCCTATCAGGCGGGAGCCGATTTCAGCGGCATCCTCCCGGCCCCCAATACCATTGCCCAACCACCTGTTTCCATCCAGGGTTGGCAAGAGCGCTACCGCCAGCTGCCCGGTGTCGTCTCAGCCTCGGCAGATTATCAGGTCAATGGGGCCACCAATGGCATCTCACCATCGTTGACGCTCCAACTGGAGGCAGTTGATCCAGATTCATTCGCGCAGACAGCCGTCTGGCCCGCCCAGAGCTCAACGCAATCACTTACCACAATGATGCAGCAATTGCGCATTGCCGACGAACCAGGTAAGATACCCGCCTTCGTCGATAGCGTCATCTGGGATACCCTGCAACTCCATCCAGGTTCGACCTTCTCGGTCACACTCGATAATGTGTCACTCGATGTCTATGTGCTTGGACAGGTGGAACATATTCCCACTATTATTGATAATGCCTCTGATATCGCCAATGGCCAGATTCAAGCGCAAGGGGGTATTCTGACCAGCTATATAGGCTTAAACGCAGCATATCAATCCGCCATAAAGAAGCAGGATACTCATCTGCCTATCAACCATATCTGGCTGAAAACGAGCGATGACGCGGCCACGCTGGGCCAGGTGCGCAACGCGCTAACGGCTACTCCTCTGCGCCTTGGCGGACTAGTAGATCGGCGCGCACTCTATAATTCTATGGAGAATGATCCGCTCTACCTCAACTTGATTGGTATACTGATCATTGGCGCCTCCACAGCACTCCTGCTCGCGCTCGTTGGCAGCCTGCTCTCCTCCTGGATTAGTGCCCGCGCTCGCCTGACCAGTTTCGCGGTCCTACGCGCGCTTGGGACAACACCCGCGCAGGTTGCCAGTGTGCTCTCATGGGAGCAGGCTATTATCTACCTGGTGGCGCTCCTGCTCGGCCTGGGTTTTGGCGCGCTACTCTCCTATACCATCGTACCGTCCCTGGCGGTCACCAGTATTCCACCCATCGCGGCCGGAACCTTTGGTGGAGGGAACGCCTTCTATGCGCTCCAGAGCCTGCTACCTACCAGAATTATCATCTCAAGCCAGTTGCTACTGGCACTAATAGCCCTGATTGTGATCTGCATCGGCGCGCTTACAATGATGATTCGTGTCGTCTCAAAACCATCCATGGGGCAGGCCCTACGCCTGAATGAGGATTAAGAGCAAACCCTACGATAAATTGGGAACCTAAGGAGCTAGCATGTCGGAACCTATTATTATTTGTGATAATCTGGTAAAAATTTATAAAGTCGCCGACCTGGAGGTCGTGGCCCTGCAAGGCCTGGATCTGGAGGTGGCGCCAGGTGAAATGATTGCCATCGTTGGAGCCTCGGGCTCAGGAAAAAGTACGCTACTCAATATTCTTAGCGGCCTTGATGTACCAAGCGCGGGTGGCTGCCGTGTCTCAGGCAATGACCTGACACGACTCACGGCCGCTCAGCGCCTGAATTATCGCCGCTACATAGTGGGACAGGTTTGGCAGCAAAGCGGGCGTAATCTCCTACCCGAACTGAGCGCGGAGGCCAATGTGGCCCTCCCTCAGATGCTCAGTGGCGTGGGAAGCCGTCAGCGCAATCAACGCGCCCGTGAACTCCTCGGCCTAGTGGGGCTCGGCGATAAGCTGAACAAGAAACCTGATCAGCTCTCAGGTGGTGAGCAGCAGCGCTGCGCCATCGCCGTCGCCCTGGCCAACTCGCCCCAGATCTTGCTAGCCGATGAGCCAACAGGTGAACTCGACTCGGTCACGGCACACGCTATCTACAACCTGCTACGCGACCTTAATCAGCAGCTAGGTCTGACCATCGTTACCGTTACCCACGACGCGGCCCTGGCAGCCAACGTTGACCGCACCATCGCCATCCGCGATGGGCGCACCAGTACTGAGACCGTGCGCCGCGAGGCCGAGCTAGAAGAGCTACACGAGCATATGCAGGAGGCCAGCGCCATTATTGGCCTCTCCACACGCACTCACCGCGAATCGGTTCTGATTGACCGCGCGGGCCGCCTGCAACTTCCCAAAGAGGCTATCGAGCGTCTGCCCTTCAATGGTCGCGCCGAGGTACGTATCGTCGATGACCATGTCGAACTCTGGCCTCTCCAGAGCGAGGGTAATGGTAATGGCAACGGCAAAAATGGACACATCATATCCGAACCCTCCATGAAGGGAGAGAAACGTTAATGGATTCACAAGCACTGACCGCTCAGCAACCAAACGGCACGCTCATTAGCACAATCGTCGAGGCCCGGGGCGTCACACGCGACTTCCCCTCAGGCGGTGGAGTCGTGCATGCCCTACGTGGAATCGATCTGCGTGTCCTCCCAGGCGAATTTGTCGCCCTGCGCGGGCGCTCCGGCTCCGGCAAGACCACCCTGCTCAATATCCTAATCGGGCTGGATAACCCTACCAGCGGCAAGGTCTCCATCCTGGAGAAAGATCTCTCCACGCTTAACGAGACTGAACGCGCGCGCCTGCGCCGCGAAAGCGTTGGCATGATGTTCCAGAACGCTCACCTCTTCCCCTCGCTTACCGCGCAGGAAAACGTCGAAATTCCCCTACGCCTGGCCCGCGTGCCTGGACGCAAACGCACAGAAATGGCCCTACAGGCGCTTGAACACGTTGGCCTGGGCAAACGCGCCCATCATCGCGGCATGGAGCTTTCAGGCGGCGAGCAGCAACGCGTGGCCCTCGCCAGGGCACTGGTCCACAAACCACGTTTTATCATCGCCGACGAGCCGACCGGCAACCTCGACTCCCTCACTGGACGCGACATCATCATGCTTCTGCGCACCATTGCCCACGAGGAGGGCATCGGCATGCTCATCGCCACTCATGACGCCGTCCTCTACAAGGCCGCCGACCGTGTCCTCTACATCAACGATGGCCTCGTCACCACCGAAGCCTCTCAAGAGTAGGTAACTCTTCAATGCAAATAAGCGCCTGCGGCGCTTATTTGCATTGAAGAGTTACACTAAGAATACACACATCCACATTTTCAAGTTCTCCGTTCACTGTCTGCAATAGGGATGGACAATGTCCATAGGCATTATTACGACGGGAGGGATAACTTATGAGCGATATGAGCACGCTGTCTCGTAAACGTCCAATCGGGATTAGCATTATCGCCGTCTTCCTGGCCTTCTCCGGCCTCCTGGCCCTGATCGGCGCTATGCTCAACTTTGTAAGTGTAAGCCGAGAATTCGGACGCATGCCCAATCACAACGCCGCCTTCTTACTCACTTTAGGGGTCGTTTCAGCCTTCTTGAGCATCTACGCCTTTGCACTTGTGTATGGACTCTGGACACTCAAGCGCTGGGCCTTCTGGTCAACCCTGGCACTTGAAGTAATCCTCTTAATCCAGAATATCGTGCTCTGGCTTATGCATGTCTACACGCCAGTAGCCTTCATCCTCAATAGCCTGGCCCCCTTGCTGATTATGGGCTACCTCTTTTTTAATCAGGAAGTACGTGCTACTTTTAATACCAGTCAGATAAGGTTTCAATGGTATAAATAACTAGTTTACGAGTGTATCCGACAAGTTGGAGGGGCCATGTCAGCATGGCCCCTCCAACTTGTCGGATACACTCGTAAACTTTATCTCACCCCCTATTCAACACCCGCCCAAAGCGCTATACTTAACAATACTATCCACCACATTTGTATAGATTGTTTTTACTCCTTTGACCAGGAATTCAGAGCAATGCAAAAGAGAGCATTCTATATTCGCGCCCTCGCGCCAGAAGATCGAGCATGGTTGATCCAGTTCTTACACGAACATTGGGGCGACTCGATCATGATTTCGCGCGGCATCACACATGACCTCACAACCTATCCCGGCTTCATCGCCATCCGCGATGGTGAGCGCATCGGTCTGCTCACCTATCATATCCAGGAACATAACTGCGAGGTGACAAGCCTGGATAGCCTGCTCCCCGGTCTAGGTATCGGCACGGCTCTCCTTGAAGCCGCGAGAGGAGAGGCCGTACGTCAGCATTGCTCACGCTTCTGGCTCATTACCACTAATGATAACATCGACGCGTTACGTTTCTACCAGAAGCGAGGGTTCACCCTGGTCGCGGTTCATCGCGACGCGATCAGCGGGTCGCGCAAAATTAAACCAGGCATTCCTTTGCTTGGAGCACATGGTATCCCTATTCGGGATGAGATAGAGCTAGAGTTTTTGCTGGCCTAAGCCGAAAACGTATTTCTCTACAACTCAATAGCGCAAGAACAGAAGGGATCTCGGCTCATGCTTCGTTTAATTGAACCATCATATGAGTACAAACAGCAGTTTATTGAGGCGATTCGCGAATTTCAACTTGAAGGACGCCACATGGAGAAAGACGTGCAGCGCCTCACAGCCGATTTCACTTCCTTTCTTGCTCAGCTCCAGGCGCAGCAGCAACGACGCTCTCCCTATGCCGTACCTTCCACGGATTTCTGGCTGGTAGAGCATGAAGAGTTTATAGGCCGCCTCTCGCTACGCCATGAACTCAATGACTTCTTGCTAAAAATTGGTGGACATATCGGATATGAGATTCGCCCCTCCAGGCGGCGCCAGGGCTACGGCAAAAAGATGCTTGCGCTTGGACTCGCAGAGGCGCACAAAATTGGCCTGATTCGCGCCCTGGTCACCTGCGATGAGAACAACATCGGCTCCAAAAAGGTGATCGAGGCCAATGGAGGCCAATTCGAGAACGCCACCCTCGTCGAAGGCTCGCCCATCCGCAAACTCCGCTACTGGATCGACCTCACAGAACAACGCAGCTAAAGCACACGTCGGTCAGGGACATAAGCTCAAGTGTTTCACGTGAAACGCCTGCTTGCCTGGCATTTAAAAGATGAGGATAGGGGTTGTCATTTCAGCTTTTTGCTGGTATACTACGCACCATAGAACCCATGTTCTACATTTCCACTCCCTATTCGCCCGCACAGAGAGTCCGCAGGAAAAAGCCTGGCGGACTCTTTTTATGCGCGAAACAAGTTGTAGGGTCCATGCTGGCATGGACTCGCCCGGCCCGCAGGCCGATACCACTACATGGAGGGATATCGCTTCGCTCGGAGTCCATGCCAGCATGGACCCTACAGGTTGGCCGAGGGGCAGTAGCTGGCAAGCGTGCACTGGGCGCAGAGTGGCTTGCGCGCGTTACAGACTGCGCGGCCATGATAGATAATGCGATGGGCCGCCTCCATCCAATGCTCGCGCGGCACCAGCGCCATCAAATCACGCTCGATTTTAACGATATCGTTCTGATTCGACCAGCCAAAGCGCTTTGAGAGCCGATCCACGTGGGTATCCACGATAAAGCCATCCACCACGCCAAAGGCATTCCCCAGGATCACATTGGCCGTCTTACGCGCGATACCGGGGATACGCACCAGCTCCGCCATCGTTCCTGGCACCTCGCCACCATAGTGATCGAGCAGGTACTGACAGGAGACACGCAGTTGGTTAGCCTTCTTACGGTAGAAGCCAGTCTGCTTGACATCCTGCTCCAGCTCCTCCTGATTGGCCCTCGCGTAATCGGCGGCGCTACGGTACTTCTGGAAAAGCGTCTTCGTGACGGCATTGACGCGTTCATCGGTACACTGGGCCGCGAGCTGGGTCGCAACAAATAGCTCCAATGGAGTTGTGAAATCTAACTCATAGCGCGCCTGGGGATAGAGGCGATATAGCTCGTCGATAATGGCCTGTACCTGCTCGCCGGAGCCAACCTGTACCCCGGATGAGAGGGAACTACTCATGTAACTACACACATCCTTTCTGTCCTCGTAGAAAAGTATATCTTATGCTTCTTTCTGCCTGACCTCATTGTAGCAGGAATGTGGCGGCGAATAAAACGTATGTACTATAATGGCAGTCCGATAATCATCGTCCAGCTTTTACCAGCAGATGGAGATATGCGCATGTTTGATGTCACCCCACTTGATCCGCTCGTCCGCCCCCTTGTATTGGCCGCCGCTGAAGTTTACTACAAACATACCCAACCCTGGTTTATCGCCCTGGCCCTGCATGGCTCAGCCTACAAAGGGGGCTACATTCCTGGATGCAGCGACATTGATTTTAAGCTCTTTTTGCGCGGAGAGGCTCTCTCGTTCTATGGCGAACTCCCTTTAGAGATTGGACAAGCCATTCAAGAAGACCTATCGCGCATAGATCCAGCCCCCTTCCAATATTTTCAGACCTATATCCTCACTGTAGAGGCGGGAGGAAACCGCCCCGATGACTGGTCCAGGCCTATCCCCGGCACCTATCATATGCTAGCTGGAAAACTTCCCGCCCAGGAAATGAGCGAGACCGAAACTCTGGAGAAATGTCGCGCCACCCTGAAGCGCCTGCCCAAAGCTATCAGCGAGCCAGCCGAAGACATGCTCCACCACGGGGCTGGCAAACTTGAACGCTCCGTCCGCTTTCTCTGCACCAGCGTCTGGCCCATCCTCTATAGCTACATTTCCATCGAGACAGGCCAGCCCTTCGCCATCTGGAGTCTCCCCAAGGACAAAGTGCTCGCCCTCCTACCAGAGAACCAGGCTCTCGGCCAGGCCATACGCCATTTCCACAAGCAAATATCCAGCTATTTCTCCCAGCCACACACCACCCGAGCGGCCCTACAAACCATCTCCGCAGGCGTCCACTTCCTCCAACTCATCGACGAACGCCTGCATACGCAACCTACCTGGACACAACAGAGAGAACTGATGAGCTATCAATTTCATTGAGCAAAAAACAAACGGAGGCGCCTCCCCCTTTGTCTACATGACAAAAGCAAATCAGCCCAAGAATGTACCATCCAACCGACGCTGCGAGGGGCCGCGCAGTCCCTCGCAGCGCCGGATGGCTAGCTACAAAGTCATATACAGGCAAACAGGCTTATACCTGGGGATATCCTGCTTATTTAAGAGCTTAACAGCCGCAACACAGACCGGACCAGGGAAAAACCGCACAGGTAAGTGGTATAATACACATACCATCTGCTAAAAGCTCCTTAGGTTTAAGCCTTTTTATTACCTCGCCCCATTATGCTGAATTTGTGCTGGCGATTAAGAATAGTAGTGAATAGGCAACGATTACTAGTAAAGGACAGTTACTGCCTATTAGGAAACCTGAGCGCGCTTGTCCCCGAATGGGGGAAGCACTAGTCACAAGAGTGACGCCGCGTCCCCGAATGGGGGTTGGTTTCCGCATAAGAGCTTGCGCCACAGCGCGCCAAACGGATTTCTCATTCATGGGCATAAAGCGAAAACTGCGAGAAACAGGATATATGAGCTCATCACTAGCCAGGCGTGTTACAGAACTATTCAAAGGAGATGAACCTTTGGAAGGTTCAGTCCAAGAGGAACAGACAAACTACCAGGAGGTGCGCGCGTTGCGCGTGCGTATTGCTGAGCTGGAGAAAATGCAGCAGGAACAGAACCTTGCCCTCCACCAGGAAAAGGAGGTTCGCAAGGCGTTAGAAACACGCCTGCATACAGTCCTGAATGAGCGTGATTGCCTGATAGAAGAGCTTACTGAGGCCCAGGACAACATCAATGCCTTGCTCGATGCCAACCAGCGCATGGACGAATTTTTAGGCATCGCCAGCCACGAACTACGCACGCCTTTAACGACTATCAATGGCAATATTCAGCTGGCCAAACGTCGCCTGAAGGCCTTCCGCCTGGATGACACCAGAGAAGATTTTGCGAATAAAGTCGACGTCATCCGCGAAATGTTGGAGCGCGCCGAGCGCCAGGTACGCGTACAAAATCGCCTGGTTGGCGACCTCCTCGATATCTCACGCATCCAGGCCAATCGCCTTGAACTACACTTTCAAGAGGGTGATCTGATCACCATAATCAAAGAGGCCGTCGAGGATCAGCGCGCGGCCTGGCCGAAACGCTTGATTGTATTGGACAACTTCTCATGCACACAGGAAATTCTTATCGAGGCTGATCCAGACCGGATCGGGCAGGTCATCACCAACTACCTGACCAATGCCCTCAAGTACTCAGCCCCCGAGACAGGGGTCAACGTAGCTATTTCCTCGACCGCGCAAGAAGTCAAGGTCGCGGTTCAAGATGCTGGCCCAGGCATATCGGCCGAGGAGCAAGCTCAGCTCTGGCAACGCTTCTACCGCGTCCCAGGCATTAGCGTGCAAAATGGCTCTGGCGTAGGTCTTGGACTTGGCCTGCATATCTGCCGCACCATCATCGAGCGGCATGGTGGGCGCGTCGGCGTCGATAGCATCCAGGGAGAGGGTTCTACCTTCTGGTTCACGCTTCCCTTTATTGCATAGATAAGAGATGTGGTACACCCAGGCAACATGTGGCTGCCTGGGTGTACCACATCTCTTATCTCACTCGTTCAGATCGCGCTGCTCCTGCTGTCTGTGGGTCTTGCCTTCTTCAAGGGGGCGCTGGCCCTCCTCCTCAACATCGAAGGGGCGCCCATGAATCTGGCTCTCCCAGGGAGAGGCGATCTCTTCGCCCTCGACGGGCGTCCGAGTCATGCCAGCATCCTCGTAGGTCGCACGCGCCTTCATCGGATCCTGATTATGCTGGGGAAAGCGCTCGTTACGCGCGTCCTGGTCACCAAAGGCCGTATTGGCCATGGCGGCATTGCGCCCACCAAGCGTATCATACACCGGATGTGGCTCGCGGGGTTTCTCCATGGCCGCTTCCTGCGAGCGCCGGGCCGCAGCCTCCTGGCGATTGCGCCTGTCTTGCTCGCGCAGTACCGCCTCCTGCTCGGCGCTCGCACGCTCCACCTGCTGTAAACGCGCCTGCTCTTCTGCCTGGCAACGCTGCTCCTCGCTATAGGACGCGGCCTGCTGCCGGGTGATGGTTGTATCGCGCTCACGAAGGCGCTCTTCGGTCATCATCGGATCGTGCGCCATGGATTCTTCCTGGCGACTGGTGGCTTCGCCACGCGCGACGGCGCTCCCCTCGTGGAAGAGATAGTGCGATGACATAGGATCAAGCGCGCCTGGGGGCGCCTCCTCAACCATACGCGCGAAATGCTGCATGTCCTCTTCTAAGACCGACTGAAAATGTGAGTCCATGCCTAATTTCTCGACGGTGACCCCGAGGGCACCCGCAGGTGGGGTGTAATTGAGGAACACATCCACCATCGTCTGTCCAGTACCAACCGGAGTAAATTTGACGCGACCGGTATTTTGCAGCCCATCTATTGAGCGCCAGCCAATCTGCTGGTTAGGAATCCAGCCCTCATTAACCGCGTCCCATTCGTGTCGTCCTCCAACCTGGACCACCCAATGGCTACGCTGGTCATCATAGTAGGTCACTTCCTTCACAAAACGCATAAACTTGGGGAAATCGTTGAAATGCGTAAACAAGGCATAGACCTGCTGTACAGGCGCACGAACGGTGACGGAAACATGATGTTCTGCCATAAGATATCTCTCCTCATCTCCTCACCTTCTCACATTACCAAACTACCAATGATGTATCTCTTAGCACGCATCATAAGCTAGAGAAGTTTCGGGCAAAGAAAAAGGTTGTGGTTGGTGCGCGAAGGCACACCAACCACAACCTTTTTCTTTGCCACTACATGACCCTACTGGGATGGATTGGCGCTACTACCGGGCTCATAGTAGTCGCTAAGAATGCAGACATCGCGATTGCCGCGAATAAGCATCATCCAGGGCGACTCTTCGTAGAGATCCTCGACAGATTTCTGCTCAGGATTCTTCTCCTTGGGAGGCAAGCGCGACATCATCGGGTCCTGAGTATACCAGGGATAACGCGGGCGCAGAGAATCCTTATCACCAAAGTTGGTGCGCTCCAGGCCCGCGTGGCGACCTCCCAACGTATCATAGACCGGGTGTGGCGCATAAGTTTCCAGGGGCTCATCCGCAATAACATTAGCCATGGCTTGCAGCTTTTCCTGGCGTGCCTCCTCCAAGCTCTTGAGAAACGCCTCGCGGGCCTGCTTCTCGCGTTCCAGGCGCAAACGCGTCACTTCGCTTGTCTGCTGAAACTGGCGCTGCTTGCGGTCCTTCTCCTGCGCGATGCGCTGCTCGCGTTCTGTTAGGGCCTGGGCCGTCATCATCGGATCATGTTGCATGGAGAGCCGCTGGCGCTCTGTCATCTCGCCGCGAGACACCACGCTCTCTTTATGGAAGAGGTAGTGTGATGACATAGGATCGAGCGCCCCCTCTGGAGCCTCCTCGACCATGCGCGCGAAATGGGTCAACTCGGTCTGCAACACGGTATCGATGTAACTATTCACCCCCAGGTTTTCACCCAGGCGTCCCAGCGTACCCGTAGGCGGGACATAGTAGATATATACCGCGACTTCTGTACTTTGCGGGTTCAGCGCACGGAATTTGACGCGTCCGCCATTTTTTAAGCCGCGAACTGAGCGCCAACCAACCTGCTTGTCTGGAATCCAATCCTCGTTAACCGCATCCCACTCATGACGCCCCAACATCTGCACAACCCAGTGGCTACGCTGATCGTCATAATAGGTCACCTCTTTGACGAAGCGCATAAATTTGGGGAAGTCATTGAAGTGCGTAAAGAGTTCATAAACCTGGTGGACCGGGGCTTTGACCGTCACCGATGCACTATGCTCTACCATATGAAACCCCTTTGCTCAGTGTCGCGGGGGCGCGACAAGACCTGTTCACCCAAACGCATTACAAAGACAAACAACACAACTTGCGCCTACAAATACAGTCCAACATATGTCTGTAAGAAGGTGAGTAATAGGGACGTCGCTGCTAGCATCGCTGCCATGCCCCTGAGTTCTGCAACAGGAGTTAAAGAGACATACTATAGTATAGCATGAAACAGATAAATGTATAGTTCCTACTAATGGTAGCGCTGCTATGTACCACCCAACCGCGCTGGAGACATCGCGTCGTGATATGTAGGATGCGCTGCTAAAGCGCGCATCCTACATATCACGACGCGATGTCTCCAGCGCGAACAACAAAAAAACCGCCTCTAGAGCGGTTTTAGGAATTTGGGCGCGCCCAGCAGGATTCGAACCTGCGACACCCGATTTAGAAGATCGATGCTCTATCCACTGAGCTATGGGCGCATATGTATGGAGCAGATACCTCTCCCCAAACACGCCACCATAATAGCAACTTTATGCGCCTTCTGTCAAGCTCTTACCACAAAAAGCACCTGCCCATATCTCCTATAGAGAAGCAGCCCTCTAGTCGATTGATTCTAGTACCGTGATATGTAGACGCGTGCTTCAGCAGCGTCGTCCCCCCTCCTTCCTTTCTGCCTGTCAACTTACCTGGCACATGTCACACATGCGTCTAGAGGCCAGGCGGGGCGTCGGCAAGCGGTGTTCTCCTTGACAAGCAGCATAAAAAGACATATAATACCAAAGAAAATCCGAGTAGCCCAGTAAGGATTAGCAGGATGGATTACAGGAAGCATCGCGCTTCCACTACCAATAGAGAATACGGCATCAGCCAGCGAGTGGAGTAATTCTTTATGAGTCAGGCATTTGAACTGGAGCAGGGCAACTACACTGCCGGGTTCCATGTAGCAGAAAATTATACATACAAGTCCGAGAAGGGACTCGATGAGCGTGTCGTCGCACAGATCTCTGAGATGAAGGGTGAGCCCAGCTGGATGCGGGACTTCCGTCTCAAGAGCCTGAAACTCTTTGAGAAGCGTCCAATGCCCACCTGGGGTGCTGATCTCTCGGGTATCAACTTCGACGATATCTACTACTACATTAAGCCCGTGCCACAGCAGGGCAAAACCTGGGATGATATCCCAGCTGAGATTAAAGACACCTTCGACCGCCTGGGTATTCCCCAGGCAGAGCAGAAATACCTGGCGGGCGTTACCGCGCAGTACGAGAGCGAAGCCGTCTATCACAAGATGCGCGAGGACCTTGAGAAGCTGGGCGTTATCTTCACAGATATGGATACAGCCTTGCGCGAGTATCCCGATCTGATCAAGGAGCACTTTGGCACCATCGTTCCGCCTTCCGATAATAAGTTCGCCTCGCTCAATAGCGCCGTCTGGAGCGGTGGCAGCTTCGTCTATGTGCCGGAGAATGTACGCGTAGAGATTCCTCTACAGGCCTACTTCCGCATTAACGCGAAGAACATGGGCCAGTTCGAGCGCACCCTGATTATCGCCGCGCCGGGCTCCTATGTCCACTACGTTGAGGGTTGTACCGCGCCAAGCTACACCAGCGACAGCCTGCACAGCGCCGTGGTCGAGATCAAGGCCATGGAGGGCGCACGCATCCGCTACACGACCATCCAGAACTGGTCGAAGAACGTCTATAATCTGGTGACCAAGCGTGCCGCGGCCTACCGCGATGCCACCATGGAGTGGGTCGATGGTAACCTGGGCTCTAAGGTCACGATGAAGTATCCCGCCGTCATGCTGATGGAGCCGGGCGCGCGTGGTGACGTCCTTTCGGTCGCCTTCGCTAACGACGGTATGCACCAGGACGCGGGCGCGAAGATCACGCACCTTGCCCCTCACACTACTTCACAGATCCTGTCGAAGTCGGTCTCCAAGGGTACTGGTCGCGCATCGTATCGCGGTCTCGTACGCATCAATCCAGGCGCGCACCACACCAAGTCCAGCGTACGCTGTGACGCGCTCCTGCTCGACGAGAACGCTCGTACCGATACCTATCCGACGATTCGCGTCGAGGAGAATCAGACCGAGATCGGGCACGAGGCAACCGTCTCCAAGGTTGGCGAGGATCAGCTCTTCTACTTGATGAGTCGCGGTCTCGACGAGTCCGAAGCCTACTCCCTCATCGTCAACGGCTTCATCGAGCCTATCACCAAAGAGTTGCCAATGGAGTACGCGGTCGAGCTTAACCGCCTGATCCAGCTTGAGATGTCTGGTAGCGTGGGCTAGTAGAGATAAGCAAACATGCTCAAAGCGGAAGAGGTATATGACCTCTTCCGCTTTTTTGTCAGGAACGCAACTCATCCCCCTTACAGGCGTACATGTGGTAGAGAGACAAGACCACTAATACAGATAGAGAAGATGTAGGAGACGTCCTTGGCCTACTGCCTGAATCCGCGTGGGACACACTCCAATCCCCCTGACGCGGTTTGCTGCCAACACTGTGACTTCCTCGTGCAAGGGTCACACATTGGCTCATATGAAATTATGGCCTTCATCGGCGCCGGAAGCTATGGACAGGTATATAAAATACGCGAACCCGCGCCCCTAAGCCGCACGCTGGCCTTAAAAGTCTTGCGCCTTGACCAGCTCACCGCCAAGGCTCAGGCCAGCTTCTTTCAGGAGGCACGCCGGATTGCGGCCATGCACCACCCCAATATTTTGCCTGTATATAACTTTGGCCAACTCACAGGGAACGAACGCCCCTACCTGGTCACCGAGTATGCTCCCCAGACCATTCTCGATCTCTTCCGCCGCGAGGATGGGACACGCCGCGTGGCCTTCGTCGAAGAGCTCATTCCCTATATCCACCAGACGGCCTCAGCGCTGCAATATGTGCATAACAATGGCCTGGTTCACCAGGATGTCAAACCTGGCAACCTGCTCATTGGACGCAATGGCCAGGTGCTGCTTGCGGACTTCGGCACAACATTTTACCTGGGAATGCAGACGCATGCCTCGCTGGGCGAAATCACGGGGACCGCTGCCTACATGCCGCTTGAGCAATGGCAGGGGACTCCCCGCCGCGACTCAGATCAATACGCCCTGGCGATCTGCTGCTATGAACTGCTTACCGGGCGCACACCTTTTGTCTACAAACGCCTTGAGGAGATGTGGCACGCGCACGCAGGCGAGCAACCAATGCCACCGCACCATTTAAATACGCGCATCCCCTCCGAGGTCAGCGCGGTCTTGATGCGCGCCCTCGCCAAGAACTATCGCCAGCGTTACAACAGCATCAGCGATTTCGCCAGGAGCTATACTCAGGCCGTGCAGATCGCGCTACAGCGCTATGTCTGCCAGCGCTGCGGACAACAAAATCGTAGTGGCGCCGCGCGCTGCTCCTTCTGTGGCGCTGAATACGACAACCGGCGCTGTCCCTACTGCGAGGCCCCCGTACGCTTTGGCCAGCGTTGCTGCTCCCAATGTGGACGCCTTACCGTTCCCGCCGCCATGGTCCCTCGCAGCCCGCTGATAGGCGTCACGCTCCGCCAGGGTCGCTATGCCATCAAACATGTGCTTAAGCAATCTGAAGAGAGCAATACCATGGTCGCCATCGCAACCGATGAACGCCAGAACGATCAGCGCGTCGTTCTCAAGCGCTGGGAGTGCAGCGATCTCCCCCTGGCACAGCGTGCCAAGGATGTGGCCCACTATGATCACGTGACCGAACCCTTGACACGCCTACGCCATCCCCTGGTACCACGCGTGCTGGATCGCTTCGCGGAGGGACGCCACTACTACCTGGTGCTTTCTTACATCAATGGCGAGAGCATTGAAGAACGTCTACAGAAGCTGCTGCGCCCCATTCCCGAGGCAGAGGTGCGCACCTACATGCTCGCCGTGCTCAACATCCTGATCGCCCTGGAGCAGCAACAGCCCGTCGTGCGCCACTATGATCTCTCGCCCGCCAATATCATTATTGAGCAGCAGCGTAACCGCGTCCACCTGACGGGCTTTCAGGTTCCGCCCCCCTTGCAGTCAGCGGGCGGTCGCCTGGAGCACGGGAAGCGTACCACGCGCAAGCTAGTGATCTCGCCCTATCTCCCCATCCAGGATAAACCCTACGATATCCGGACCTGTATCTATGCCCTGGCAGCCAGCATGCACCACGCCATCACGAATGTCGCGCCGCCCCACTACCCAACCTATCCGCCTGTGCGCATCCTCAACCCCAATGTCTCAGCCGAGTTTGAGGCCATCTTGAGCCGCGCCCTGGCCGAAGATCCCCAGGTGCGCTACCAGAGCTATGCCAGCCTCAAACAGGACCTCCAGCGCTTACTCGCCTAGAACGGCATGAGACCCGCTACTTGCGTACACGGCTACTGAGCTGGCAGTAGCCGCGTACGCAAGTAGCGGGTCTCACTTTAACGATTATTAGCCGCGCTGTTCAAGTGGAACGTACTCGGTGACCTTCGCGCCAACGTATTCGGCACGTGGGCGGATGAGGCGATTGTTGGCGTATTGTTCAAGGATGTGCGCGGTCCAGCCAGAGATGCGGCTGGAGGCAAAAATGGGCGTATCCAGGTCAATGGGAATACCCAGCATGTAGTAGACCGAGGCAGAGTAGAAGTCGACGTTCGCGTTGAGGCCCTTATGTTCCTTGATATACTCCTCAATCGCGCGCGACATCTCGTACCAGCGTAAATCGCCTGTGCGCTCGCCCAGCTCCTGGGACATGGCCCGCAGATGGGTCGCACGTGGGTCCTCGGTGCGGTAGACGCGATGACCAAAGCCCATGATACGCTCTTTACGCGCCAGGGCATCCTCCAGGTACGACTCAACGTTTCGTACCTCGCCAATCCTGAGCAACATGCGTATGACTTGCTCATTGGCGCCCCCATGCAGGGGGCCAGAGAGGGCGCTGATGGCCGCAACAACCGAGGCATACATGTCAGCCTTGGTGCCAGCGGTCACACGCGCGGCAAATGTCGAGGCGTTTAATTCATGGTCGGCATGCAGGATCAAGGCCACGTCCAGGGCGTGGGCGGTATAGGCATCCGGCTCTTTGCCTGTCAGCATGTAGAGCATATTCGCCGCGTGCGTGCCAGTCTGGAGAGGCTCCACGGGATTACGCTTCTCGCGAATGCTATTCCAGGTCATAGTGATCGTGGGCAGCGCGGCGGTCAGGCGGATGGCGCGTCGCTCATCGGCGGCGGTAGACTTATCGTTTAAGTCATCGTCAAAGGCTGCAAGGGCGGAGACAGTTGTGCGGAGCACATCCATCGGAGAAGTGGAAGGTGGCAATAAATGCATCAGATCGATGATGCGGCTCGGCAGAGCGCGGCTGGCGTGTAACTGCTGCTCCACTTCCGCCAGTTGCGTTTTGGTGGGCAGAACACCATGCCAGAGCAGGTACGCGGTCTCTTCAAAGCTCGAATGACGAGCCAGATCATGAATATCTATACCATAGTACGTTAACTTACCAAGTTTACCATCGAGATCACAAATTCGCGATGTTGTAGCCACAACATCTTCAAGACCTTCAGTGGTCATCGCAATTCCTCCGAAGAGATGTAGATTTTTGGTGGAATACGCCTGGGCGGTTCCTATCATCGAACCAGCATCCGCCTCATCAGCGAAACGGACAAGCACAATCAACGGCCATTTCTTGCACAAACAGAAGCAAGTTGATTCAAAATAATTATAATCGTCAAAAAAGAAGGGTGTCAACGAAGCTAGCTAACAGAAGAGACAGGGCTTTCCAATTCTCAAAAGGGTGATGAAAAAGAAGAGTTTTCCTTGTAGAATACGAAAACCAAATCATCTCTCAAGGAAAACTCTGCATGGACTATACCACATTGACGCTTTCAACACGAGCGAAACATCCCCCAGAAATGGTTCTCGCAGCTTCGCTGTACCACACCTTGCAAGCCCTCTCAGACAAGAGACGCAAACAAGGAAAACGCTACGAATTGGCTCTGGTCCTTTCTCTGATTGTGCTCGCCAAGCTCGCAGGGCAACAGACACTCAGTGGAGCCACCGATTGGATTCGTCATCATGGCGTGCCTTTGGCACAGCGCTTTGGACTTCGTCGCCAGCAAATGCCATGCCAGATGACCTATTGCAATGTCCTGGCGATGGTAGACAGCAAGCATCTCGACGAGCTTCTTTCGGCATTTTTCATCCGTTGGGAAGCTCAGGCTCGATGTGGGGAGCAATCCAGTCGCCTCCTCATTCCAAGCCTACAGACCAATCACGCTCATGTCGCTGTTGATGGCAAAGCTCTACGGGCGACGAGCAACGAGGTCCATCCGGTTCACCAACTCAGTTGCTATGAAGTGGCGACTGGCATCGTGCTTTGGCATTGCAATGTGCAGGAGAAGGAAAATGAGATCAGTGCCCTCAAGCCCTTGTTGGCGCCATCATGGGTCAGTGGACGCATTTTGACCCTCGACGCTCTGCATACGCAACGCGACCTCTGTGCGCAGATCCATCGCTTGAGAGGAGACTATCTCCTCATTGCCAAGGACAATCAGCCCACCCTCCAAGAGGATATTGCTGATTTGTTTGAGGACGCTTTCCCTGATCGGCGGCGCTGGAAGCAGGCAGAGACCTGGGACAAAGGACATGGACGATTGGAACATCGCCAGCTTCTCTCTAGCCCTGATCTCAACGATTGGTTTCGCAAGGACTGGGAAGGCATCGAGCAAGTCTTTCGCCTCGAACGAACGACGCGCATCCTGAAAACGGGAAAGCTTCGCCACGAAGTGGTCTATGGGCTCAGCAGTCTCTCGATGAGCAAGGCTCCTCCCCAACGCATGCTCCAACTCGCCAGAGACCACTGGGCCATCGAAAATCGGCTGCATCATCGGCGAGATGTCACTTTGGGGGAAGATCGCTGTCAAACCCGTACAGGATCCGTTCCCAGTTTGCTTGCTCAGCTCAATAGCGCCGTATTGAGTCTGATGGATCGCCTTGGCGTTCGCAATGTTGCTCGCCAGATGCGCTACTTGAACGCCCATGTTGATCAGGCTCTTGATCTTATCCTCCTTGGTCAATGTTCTGTTTATTAGAATTGGAAAGCCCTGACAGAAGAGACCTGGGACGTGCACAAAATGGGATTCTGTGCTACACTAGCGGACGAAGCAGGCATAAGAGTGACACCGGAAAAGCGGTATCGCCCAGGAGAGAGGCAAAAGAGGGTATGAGCAAGCACACGCCAGAAGATGAGGCATGGCTTATTGCTCGCAGTAAGCGCGGCGACCTTGAGGCATTTAATCAGTTGGTTGAACGTTACCAGCAGCTAATGTATGCCTCTGTCCTACGCGTGCTCGGCAATGCTGATGCCGCGGCCGATGTGACGCAGGATGCCTTTTTCTCCGCCTTTCGCCATATTCAATCCTTCAAAGGCGGCTCCTCCTTTCGGGCCTGGCTCCTGCGCATCGGCTCCAACCTGGCCTGCGACTACTGGCGCTATAAGCAGCGCCATCCTGCCGCCTCATTGGATGAGCTTACCGATGATGACGAACCCCATACTCAGGAGGCACTTGGCGCCCTGGTTGATACCCATCTCAGCGATAATCCCGAGGCGCGACTGCTCAACCAGGAGCTTCAGGAGCTGATTCAAACGGGCCTGCAACAGCTGCCACTTGATCAGCGAGTCGCAGTCGTCCTCTGCGATATCGAGGGCTTCTCGTATGAGGAGGTGGCCTCAAGCACTCAGTCAACGCTAGGAACGGTCCGGTCCCGCATCTCGCGTGGACGTACGAAGCTCCGCCAGTATCTCTCACAACACCGGGAACTTTTACCCCGCGATTACCGTCTAACCAGTTGAATGGATCTCTACCAATAGACACAGCTTATGTTTGAGGAGACGGAGTAGACGCTTGGCATACGACGAACAACACCTGACATCAGAAGAATTCTCAGCGTACCTGGATGGGGAGCTTACCTCCTCCGAACAGGAACGCCTGACGAGCCATTTGAGTTCCTGTACCATATGTGAACAGGAACTCGATGAGCTGCGTCGTACCATCGCGCTCCTCCAGGCCCTCCCACGCCCAGCCCTACCCAGGTCTTTTACCCTTGCGCGCAATGCTAGCAGCCTCCCCGATACGCTACCACTGTATGCAACTGCCCAGGCCGATGACATATTTCTCGAAACGCAAGATGACAAAAGGGAGAGTGTCTCATATACGCCAACGCGCCCACGTGCTCGCTGGTCGCTCTATACGCGAAGTGGGCTGGGTACCCTGAGCGCTCTCGCCGCAGTCATCGGTCTCTTCCTCCTGGGCTCTAGCCTGCTTGCGATGCTGCCAACCTCCAGCGGGGCATCCTATTCTAATGTAAGCCGTTCCAGCGGCTCCAGCGCACAATCAAATACTAAAACAGAGCAGCCAGGAAGTACGATGCCTCGCACTACGGAAGCCTCGCCCCAGGTTAATACACCTCAAATCACAACAAAGTCTCCCACGACAACTCCTGTTCCCAGTCCAACCTCAAGCTGGCCAGTAGTATTCTTCTTCGATCTGAATACGGTACTGGGACGTGTGGGACTGGGTCTGTTGTTCCTCCTGGTAGGAGGAATAGGCCTGTTTGCTTTGAGAGTTCCCCTGCGCCTCTAATCCAATCCGGTGCTGCCATGGGCCTTCTTCCCACCCTATGTAGAGCTTCTATGCGTTGCGCGTAAGCGTGGTTTTTTGTATAGTCTATACAGAGCAATGATACTTTCAATTAAGCCAATCAGACACAGGTTGTAAATATGAACACCGTACTTCTATTTGCCTCTCCCATCATCAATGTCCTGGTGACGGGGATTTTCGCGGACATGATTACGCGCCAGTACCTACGCCGGAGGCGCGTCTATCAACTCTACTGGTCTATCGCGTTGCTGATGGCCTTCGCGGCAACTATCGCCTATGTGGTGATGATGCTGGCCCAACCAACCAGTAGCCTGGGCATCCTCTGCTTCCGCATCTACTATACTCTCGGGGCGGCCCTTATGCCCTCCTGGCTGGGCCTGGGCAGTATCGCCCTCTTGGGCAAACCCATGTTGACACGCTCCTGCCTGATGTTTCTCTCGTTCCTGAGCGTGATCGCTACGGCCTTTACCTTCGATGGATCTATCGATATGCAGAAATTGAGCCAGATCGCAGGCACACCCGGTACAGGCATCCTGCATCCTGGCCCCTGGCTGGTCACCACGATTCTGCTCAACACGCTGGGAGTCGTCGCCATTGCTGGAGTAGCCCTCTATTCTGGCCTGAAGCTCGTGCGCAAGCAGAGCCAGGTTGGTGGCCTGCAATCGCTGAATCTGCTCTGGGCCAACGTCCTGATCATGGCTGGAGCCTTGATCGATGCCGCCGCCGGTACCCTGGCGCGTGTCCTGGGTCTACAGAGCACCTTCTGGATCATTATGGCTCTTGGCTGGATCGTCTTCTTCGCGGGCGTCCTGCTGACCGGGCGGCGCTCCAAGAAGAGCCAGGCAGCCGCTCCCCCTGCAGACACATCCCCGCAGTCCCAGCCTGTAGCACCATGAGGCTAATGCTGCTAAAGCACGCATCTACATATAATGGTACGAGGAGAACACACATCACGCCAAAAATAAGGGAGGACGGGTTAAGTTACTTATAAGTAACCTTACCCGCCCTCCCCCGATCCCAAGCACAAGGAAAAGCGCTATATAGTGACACCATCAACCTGTAAGGGCCGATGAGGTGTTGTCAAAGTTGTTTGCCTACTTGGTCTGCGCCTGCAACTCACCCAGGGCCACATTAATGGTCAACTGCTGGTTGCCACGATAGACCTTGACGGCTACCT
The DNA here is from genome assembly GCF_016587375.1 of Ktedonobacter robiniae. Classification (GTDB taxonomy): domain Bacteria; phylum Chloroflexota; class Ktedonobacteria; order Ktedonobacterales; family Ktedonobacteraceae; genus Ktedonobacter; species Ktedonobacter robiniae. The sequence continues at coordinate 3,158,437 of NZ_BNJG01000001.1, read as the reverse complement.
TGTCGCCCACGTTCTTGCTCAGAAGAGCATCTGAGAGCGAAGATGAATCGGTAACGTTCTTGTTATCTACCTGTACGATGACGTCATTCACCTGTAAGCCAGCCTTGGCTGCTGCTCCATCCTGCGTCACCTCGACGATCATCACACCCTGCTGCACTGCGAGGCCGTTGCGCTGCGCCATACTGGCATCGACAGCAACCACGGTTACATTGAGGGCCGCGCGACCCGTATGCGTCACTTTCCCACCATTGATCAACTGTGTGGCGATAAACTTCACCCGGTTGGACGGGATGGCATAGCCAACACCATTGGCAGGCGTGTTGAACTCTGAGTTAATGGCGACCAGGGTTGGAATGCCAATGACATTGCCCTGCAAGTCGACCAGGGCACCACCGCTGTTACCAGGGTTGATTGGCGCATCCGTCTGAATCGTATTCGGAATCGTCGCACCATTACCCTCCGAGACATTGCGCCCCAGCGCGCTCACGATACCATGAGTTACCGTCTGCGAGTTCCCCAGCGGATTGCCAACCGCGAGCACTTCCTGACCCACCTTGAGTGAGGATGAATCGCCCAGGTTGGCAGTCGCCAGGTTGGCGGGCGGATTAATCTTGACCACCGCCAGGTCATCCGTGGCATCCGTACCAACCAGGGTCGCGCTCAACTGATTGCCATCGAAGAGCTTGACGGTCAGGCTCTGAGCGTTCTCGACCACGTGATTGTTCGTTACAATGTATCCACGCTTATCGATCACGACACCCGAACCAAGGCTGGAGCCGGTCGAGATCTGTACGACCGCGGGCTGAATATTTGTCACCACCGCTTCGCGTACAGTTTGAATATTGTTATCGCTCAGTGCAGGGATGGTTACCTGCGAGTGTGAACTGCTATCTGTTTGGAGGCCAGCTTGTGACGAGCTGGGTACACTTACACCACCACGCCCAAATTGCCAGCCCGCGAAGAGGCCCGTACCAAAGACGAGCAGGAGTACTACTGCCAATAGGGCTATAGATGCCGTACTGGGTCCCCTGCGCACCGGCGGCTGTGCAACGGGCGGAGGTACCGACCCATTGGGTGCTGAGGAGGCATAGGTACCAGCCTGCGTCTGTTGAGCCCAGGAAGCGGGCTGCCCTGCCTGTGGCAGTGGCTGCACCTTCTCATGCTCATCTAAGGTCTCCTGCGAACCAGAATACTGTTCGGCATCCTGCGTAGATGGTGAATACATATCAATTTTTGTATAATCTGTACCATTTGTCGTATCATTTACCACATCATTCGCGGAATCATTTTCGTTGAGCATCTAGTATCCTCCTGACACGATGCATATAAGAAAGCGGTGTTCACGACCTGGTGTTCATGCTTTATAGATAACGATAAGGACCAAAGCAAGTCAACTTCTACTTGCTTGTTCATACTATACAAGGGTATTTTTAGAAATCTTTATAGGTTTTGTAAAAATTTTGTATAGTTTCAAATATTGAGAGGGGTTGCCCATAACTGCTGTTAATGAGATAATGGGACGAAACCGAGCAGAGAAGAGCAGCGTATAAATGGAAGAAAATACACCAAAGGTGAATACATTCAATCAGCCCGAGCAGCAACCTACGCATAAATATCCAGGCGAGAACAAGCTTACACCTGACCAGTTACGCCAGCAGGCTCAGGAGCAATTGCAAGCCCAGAACTGGTCGCAGGCCATTCTCTACTTCAGTGAGCTAAGCAAGCAGAATGAGGAGGATAAAGAGGCGCTTATCGGCCTGGCAACGGCGCTCGATGCCATGGGCGACTATGAAGCTCTCCTGGAGACGGCCAGGCGTATGCTTGAGGCCGCGCTCAATTCAGCGCAAGGCCTGGCCTTCAAGGCGCGTGCCTTACAGAAGCTGGAGCGCATCTCTGAAGCCACCATCGCCAACGACCAGGCACTCCTGCTCGATACGAACCTCCCGCTCGCCTGGCTGAATCGAAGCGGATTACAACTGCTGCAACAGCGCTTCCCCGAGGCATTGCGGAGCGCCCAACGAGCGGTCACGCTCGCTCCTGATGATGCACGAGCCTGGGCCAATCAGGGCATTGCTCTGCTCAACTTTAATCGCCTTAACGAAGCCCTCGAAAACTTCAGTAAAGCCCTTGAGCTGGACCCACAGAATCTCTTTGTGCTGCAAATGAAGGGCGAGATCCTCTGCCGCCTGGGCCGTATGCAAGAGGTTATAGCAGTGACGCGCGAGGCGCTTCTCATGCACCCTGGTCATACGCCCTCACTCATCCAGGCCGTACAGGCCTTGCGCTCGCTTGAGATGTACGATGCCCTCAAAGAGGTGGCCCGCGAACTAATAGCCCAGGTACCTGATAATCTCTTTGCCTGGGAGAACTATATGCGTGCCTGGCGTGGCCTGGGCCTCTATGAAGAGGCCGACGAGACGCTCGATCAACTACTCCAGCTTGACCCCGATAGCGTTCGCTTCTGGACGCTCAAGGCCGATACGCTCTTCAGGCTCGAGCGCTACCGCGAGGCCGCCCGCTGCTCCGAGCATGCGCTTCGCCTGGATATGGAGTATGCGCCCGCGCTCCGCCTACGCGAAAAAGCCTTAAAGCAGATGTATCAGAAGCGCGAGAAGGCAGTCTTGCACACGGTAAACCCTCAAGCATAAACATAATATAAAGATAATGCGTGTGGGGTAGGCAAAGCCTACCCCACACGCATTATCTTTATATTATACTAGTTCTTCCAGGGTGGGCAGAACAATATCGTCGCGGTGCGAGGTCAACGATGACCGCAGGCGCTCCGACACCACCAGGCGAATACGGCGCTGGTGCTGCTCATAACGCGCCAGGTCATCGGGCTGGAGCCCGGTCACCTCAACCCAGCTCATAAAGGGTTTCATGCCCACAGGCGGATGCTCAAACACGATATTGAGATCCATCTCCCACTTCTCCGGTCGCGGAATGTCAAAGAGCAGCTCATGCTCGGCAATCTCGGTATCCAGAACCTGCGAGAGACGCTCGCCTAGCTGGCACTCCACCCGCCGTCTGCGTTCCGCGTCCCAGAACAACGCGTCCAAGCGGTTAAAGAAGCGACCGGCCATGCGACTGATCTCCAGCACGACTTTATGTGGCTGGCGATTGGTCAGGCTCTCAGCCAGGGCGCGTGTGCTCTGCGGCATTGGCTCGCTGCGCAGCAGGGTCATCAGCGAGTAGTCATCCAGACCCACCAGTTGGTCCGCCTTCAATTGTCCGCTTTGGAGCGCATCCTGGACCGCGCGCACCAGCATCACCTGAAAGGCGCGGCTGGTATGATGCCAGTAGATGTTGTCAAACATCTCCTGGCGCGCATGGAGGAGAGAATGCAGGGGACTGACACCCTTATGCGTAACGACGATGCTACGCTTCCCATCTACCTTATGCACCAGCAACGACCCCAACAGACGCGAGACATCCACGCCTCCATAGGGGACGTTACAGCCACGCGCATCCCGTGGCAGATAGTCCAGTTTATCGACATCCAGGGGGCCACTCAAGAGGTGGCTGAGCAGTTCATCATCGGGATGGCGCTGCCGGTTTTTGGGGGGATCAATGAAATCGGCTACGCGCTCAGGCGAGAGATGATAGTCGCGCTCCAGCACATCCGCGATAGAACTCTTCTCAATTACCGTGCGCCCGATACGCTCGTGCAACAGAATCGGGGAACCTAGCTCCTCAATCGTGTGCGAGTAGGGATAGTGACCAATATCATGCAGCAGAGACGCCACGACAAGCGCCTGGATGCTGCTGACCGCGACTCCATCCAAGCCACCACGCTCGCCACGCTGGAGCAGCGCTCGTAAGGCCCGCACAGTCAAGTGATAGCAACCAAGACTATGCTCATAGCGTGTATGCGTCGCCCCCGGCCAGATACGATAGACAAAGCCAAGCTGCTTCACCTGCTGCAAACGGAGAAACTCAGGGGTTCCAATCAGCTTAATCTCGCGTGGCCCCAGGGGGATCAATTCATACAGGCTATCACGCACTGTGCTAACCGGCTGCATATCAGGCAACAGCGGCAGGTCCTCATTATCAATCCAGTGATGGCGCATATGCGGTTGAATCACGCTCGTATCCACTGGTTGTGTTCTCTCCATCTTAGTACTCTGCTCTCTATCATTCACCTCAAAGTGAGGAGTATGTTCCATTTCAGCAAATTGTTCTTCTTGCATATTCGTACCCACCAGTATCGCCCTATCTTTCTACCATCTAGTTCCAAACAAAAAAGCCTATACATATTTTATGATGCCAGGACATCCCCATACCAGGGGTATGATACCCCTGCTCTTATTCTTCTTCTCTGCCGACAAAGAGAGTATGGAAGTTGGCCGACGCTGCTAAAGCACTCCGTAGCGTCGCCCACACGGTACTTTTTTTGCTTAACATTGCAAGGTCGCTTCATACTTCCTATAATAAGCACAAGAGCACTATGCACCTGGAATACTCCTTAGCACCCAGGCCAGAGCATAGAGGATAGCAGATCCCATACAACAGATATGAGCAGTTTCTCTATCAACTACTAGAATGAGATAATTTATCTAAAAGCTATGCAACAACCTCTTTCACCCACACCTATCAAAATGATCGCAATCGATATTGATGGTACGCTCCTCGACCCACACAAACACATCACGCCGCGTACACGCGCCGCGATAGAGCAGGCACGCGAGGAAGGCATTATTGTGACGCTAGCTACGGCCCGGCGCTACGTCAACACTGGCTATATCGCCTCCGAACTGGGCATAGATCTCCCGATCATTATGTATGACGGCGCCCTGATCCTTGAGCATCCTGGTGGACGCATCTTCCATACGCAAAAGTTGCAGGCCGAGATCGCGAACCAGGCCCTGGAGATCCTGGTTCGGCACAAGGTCCAGCCTATCATTCACCACTACCATGAGGAGCAAGAGGAGTCCTGGACTGGCCCAGAGGAGTTTGATACGACCTGGATCGCGCCCTACCTCAAAGTCGCGCAAGGTCTCCGGCGTCTGCATTATCAGCACTGCTGTCTCGGCCAGCCTGACCCCCTACGCGTCGTCGCCTTTACATCGGAGGAGATTATTCAGCGTATGCTTCCTGAGATCTCAGCCCTTGAGTGCGCCTGGAATACAACTCCCCTGGGCAGTTATCGCACAGCCGAGCTATCCATCATGCATCAACATTGCTCCAAGGCCAGCGGTGTCCAGGCGTTGGCGAGCTATCTAGCTATTCCACTCAACCAGGTTATGGCCATAGGAGATGGGAATAACGATATCGAGATGCTGCAAAGCGTGGGCTGGGGAGTCGCGATGGGGCAGGCACGCGCGAAGGTACGCGAGGCGGCGAAGGCGATCACCGCCAGCAACGCCGAGGATGGCGTTGCTGAAGCAATCGAACGTTATGCTCTTGGCAGCGACTTGCAGGCCACTTCAAATTCGCGTAAGCGCGCGATCTGACGACCATTGGGCGCGGCCTGCCAGCGCTGGCGCTGCACCAGTTCAAGCGCCTCCGAGGCATGCATGCCTCCATATACCAGCGCGGAACAGGTTAGCAATACGCTGCGCCCTACTCCATGCTCACAGTGGATCAGGACCCGTCCATCCTTTTGCAGTTGCGCATTGACCCAGCGCGATCCCTCTAGCAACTGCTCCACGCTCAGCGGCCAGGTGTCAGGCGCGGGCAGATACAAAAGCTCAATTCCCTGTGCACGCATGGCTTCCGCATCATCACAATACTCTGCACGCGTATCGACGACATGAGTTACCCCAACCTTCGCCAGTGCCGCAATATCTTCGGGGCGTACGCGACCACCAACCGCGAGATGACTGTTCACCCAGCTCATATTGAGCTTATCGGGCAGCGGAACGCGCAAAGCATGGGCGATGCGCTCCCCCAGCGAATCCTCCGGGCAGAGGTGCACGGCGATACGCGTCCAGTAGCGATAGAGGAGGCGCGCGACGCCACTGGTGCCCCAACGCCAAAATGAAAATTTGACCGTCCGAGATGGAGAGGAGGCTTGCTGCTGCTCTAGTTCAGCCTGCTCAACCGCGGCAAAGGCCTTGATATTTTTATCTTCAGGTCTCTCACCAGGAGGTAGAGCGACCTGATTTGATTGTGATTGCGTCACTGGTGCGTTTTCCTTCCCATTTACAAGGTATATTTTGCGTGACCTCTCGCGCCTGCGGCGCTCGCCTGGGTAGGAGGATGTGTGCATCGTGGCGGCCGCAAGCCGCCACGATGCACACATCCTCCTACCCAGAAAGAACATACACGCCAGGTTAACTAGGCCGTCACAAGCGGCGCGGGCTCTTGCGCCCCAGCTTCCGCCTTCTGGTCGTTCTTCAGTACGCGTTGCAGAGCAGCAATCGAGCATTCAATCATTGCATCATCCGGCTCGCGCGTTGTCAAGCTCTGCAAGGCCAGGCCAGGGGCAAGCAACCAGCGTACCAGGCGCAAACGATAGTTAGCCGCGCCCAGGCGCATCAATTCGTACGCGATGGATGCCACAATCGGCACAAGTACAATACGCGATAGAAGTTTAATCGGCAGCGAGGGCGTCACCACCAGGGCAAAGACGAAGATCGAGAGGACCGCGACAATCAGCAAGAAGCCGGTCCCACAACGCGTATGCACACGCGTGGCAGCGCGCACATGCGCGACATCCAGCGGGTCGCCGTGTTCCATAGCGTTAATTGCCTTGTGCTCGGCTCCGTGATAGCCAAAAACGCGCTGAATATCAGGCACGCGACCGATCAGAAGGAGATAGCCAATCAAGAGTGCCAGGCGTAGGACCCCCTCCAGGATAAGGCTTAGCCAGCCTGTGCCAATCCAGTGCCCCAGGAGATTCGTTACCACCAGCGGACCCACAAAAAAGATTGCCACCGCGATAGTCATGGAGATAACCAGCGAGAAGGTCATCGATCCACTCATCTTCGTTGGATCTTCATTGGCAGGGGCCTGCTCTGCCTTCGCGGTTGCCTGATTATCGGACTCAGTGCCAGGCTCTTCGGAGGCAACATTGGCCGAAAGCGTCATAATGCGTGAACCGAGGACCAGGGTCTCCCAGAGCAGCAATATGCCACGCACAAAGGGCAAGCTAAAAAACTTACTACGAAGGCGCTCTGGCAGCGGCTCCTCATACACATAGATACTTTGATCAGCCTTGCGCATCGCGACCGCGAAAGACGTCTTTCCCCGCATCATGACCCCTTCAATCACCGCCTGCCCACCATAATAAAACCTGGCCATAACGATCTCCTTTAATAGGGCGCACATCTCATAGAGCGTGTTATATATAAAGATTGATACAAAGAGTGATATAAAGGGTCATCAGTCTTCATGCCAACCAATGACGCCTCTGCTGGTTACTATCGACGTATCCTTCTGAAGCGTTTAACCGCACGCTCGTTCGGAGAGGTATCCAGCGTTGTGCTGTTCTCTGAGATGTCACGCGTACGCGCGAAACGACGCATTACTGGATTGCGTAGTAGCGTCTTGCTTATCACCGGGCGACGCACGCGCACCCCCTGGCGTCGAATGCGGATCGAGGAACGCAGGCGACCAGAGAGACGCTGTTGCTGCCGCTGCCACTGCCGCGACTGCCAGATGCTTCCGGTCTCGGGCGTGGGAAGGTAGCTCAAAATGCATTGCGCGATATCGAAGGAGGCGCGCGCACGGCTGATGTTGCGCGCATTCGCCAGGCGCCTCTGCAAGATCTCGGAACCAGGTTTAATGAGTTTGCGCAACTCGTTCACCAGTGTGCGTGGGTCCAGCGCGAGTACCCCCAGATCATTATGGAGCACGAACTCAACATTGCCCTCTTCCTGCCCAGGTACATAGCCACTGAGGATGATTGGCAGATCACAGGAGAGCGCCTCACAGATCGTGCCGGGACCCGCCTTAGTTACGATAATATCGGCGGCTCGCATCAACTCCGGCATATTATGCACAAAACCAAAGATCTTCGCCGGGACATGGAAGTTTGAACGCGTGCGCTGGAGATGCGCGTAGAGACGACGGTTACGTCCGGTCACCACCATCAGTTGTACGGGGAGACGCGCCTGTGAAATAGCCTTGACGGCAGCTTGCAAGCCGCCTGCGCCATCACCACCACCAACCAGCAGAACCGTCGGCAGATCGTTCTGGAGATTAAAGCGCTTGCGTAACGCCTCTTTCTCCTCGGTGGGCAAGGTAAATTTGGGGTCAATGGGCATGCCAAGCATATGCAAGCGCTTAGGGTCCAATCCGCGCTGCAAGTAGAGCCGCTTTGCCTCCTCGGTGGGCACAATATAGGCATCGGCCCCTTCGGCAAACCAGGTATAGTGGATCGTTACCAGGTCGGTGACCACGGTCAAGAAGGGAATTTTCAGGCCCAACTCCTGTAAGGCATGCACCGTTACATGATTGAGCAGTGGGTGAATAGAAACGATGATATCTGGCTGGACGCTGGTAATCAAGCGCATGAGTCCATTGAGGATCAGAGGCGTAGCCAGCGTTTGAACGGCCTTGACCGTTCCCTCCTGGTTGCTTAAATGAAAGACATCGCCAAAGAGTTTAGGATTATAGCGAATGGTTGGGCCATAGAGCTTGACGGCCTCACGTAGCGGGAAGCGGCTATACTCTTCAAAGACATCTACGATCTCAACGCGGTAGTTTGTCGGTTCGGGTAAGGAGTTCGTAGCCTTGCTGGTAGCGCCTGTCGTTTCTGAATCAGTGTGCTGGTTTACCTGTTGCGCCTGCCAGGCTTCCTGCTCTTGCTGCGAAATAAGTTTGATCGCATTATGAATGGCATTGGCAGCACTACGATGCCCGGCTCCAGTATCCGCGATCAGGAACAATATGGTGCGTTGCTTCACCAGGTAACTCACCCCCTAAAATCGGTGCATCCATCTTACTTCTGATCCGAAAACCCTGAGCGCGGAGCGCTAGGCACGTAAGTGACGTTGGGTTTCGGAATAAGATCTTACTGGATGCATCAACCATCTCACAGACTGCAAAAAAGGGATAAAGGACCTCCAGGAGGTCTCCTTTATCCCTTTTCCATAAGCAAAAGGCCTATTCTTCTTCTTCCAAGCTAAAGCGCTTGCGGAAGCGCTCCACACGGCCAGCGGTGTCTAGAATACGCTGCTGACCAGTGAAGAACGGGTGGCACTTTGAGCACACGTCAACTTTGAGGACGGGCTTAACGCTCAAGGTCTTGAAAGTGCTGCCACAGGCACAGCTCACTGTGGCTTCAATAACGTTTGGATGGATTCCTTGTTTCATCTACCAAATCGGCCTTGTGGAGACTCCTGGCTGCTCGCCATGTGAGGGAACAAAGCCGCTCCTTTCTTTTCCCTTTCCCCTTACGGGGAGCCATTTTTCATAAGAGGAACGACTAAACCCCTTCGCTCAAGTTGAGCTTCCGCTTTCACGGATAAGTTTTTTTGCGTAGGAGAAGATTATACTTGTCTGATCTCTACGTGTGAGAAGATTGTACATGTCTGGTCTCGCCACGTCAAGATGCATGGCACTGATCAGCCACAATAATAACCTATCCCTCTCCCTATAGAGAACAGAATAGGAGCATGCAGTATTCCCTGCGTTTATGTGCGTCCAGAGGGGCCAAACTTTTGGTACTGGTCCTCTCCCATACGCTTTTTCGCTCATATTCTACCATAGATAACACTTTTTGGCACTCCTCTATGCCCTCACATCACCACACCCTTACCCCGAGCGTCGCAGGCGCGAAGATGAGTTTTGCTCAGAGTGGGGATGTGATACACTTACAGCGGACGAAAATGTCACCCCCACTAACACAAACTGAGGTTATATCAGACTGCCATGATTGAACGCTATACACTGCCAGAGATGGCTGCTATCTGGTCCGATAAGAATAAGACCGACAAATGGCTCCAGGTTGAACTGCTCGCCTGTGAAGGCTGGGCTAAAGATGGAGTCATTCCCGCTGAAGATATCGCCAAGATTCGCAATGCGCGCTATAACGCGGAGCGGATGAAGGAGATCGAACGCGAGACCCATCACGATGTGATCTCGTTCCTGCGCTCAATTCAGGAGCAACTGGGACCCGAGGGCCGCTTTATCCACCTGGGCATGACCTCCTCCGATGTGCTGGATACTGGCCTGGCGGCCCAGATGAAAGATGCCGGCGAACTCCTGAGCGCCTCCCTGGCCAAACTGGTTGAGGTCGTCGGCGAGGCGGCAAAGAAATATAAGTATACCCTGATGGCTGGACGCTCGCACGGTATCCATGCCGAACCCCTCACCTTTGGTCTGAAACTGGCCCTCTGGTACGATGAACTCAAACGACACCAGCAGCGCCTGGCGGCCGCGATTGAGCAGGTCTCGGTCGGCAAGATCTCGGGAGCAGTTGGCACGCATGCCACAATTCCACCACACATCGAGGAATTTGTCTGCGAGCAGATGGGCCTGGGCGTGGCTCCCATCTCTAACCAGGTGGTCCAACGCGACCGCCACGCGCACTTTATTACCGCCCTGGCACAGGTTGGCGGCTCGCTTGAGAAGATGGCGCAGGAGATTCGCCACTTGCAGCGTACCGAGCTTAGCGAGGCCTTCGAGCCCTTTGGCTCTGGTCAGCAGGGCTCTTCCGCCATGCCCCATAAGCGCAATCCCGAGCTCTGTGAGCGCATCTGTGGCCTGGCTCGCCTGTTGCGTGGCTACGCCGTGACGGCGATGGAGAATGTGGCCCTCTGGCATGAGCGCGACATCAGCCACTCCTCGACGGAGCGAGTGATCATTCCAGATTCCTGCACCATCCTCCACTATATGCTGCATATCTTCACCAATGTCATCGATGGCCTGCAGGTTGACGAAGAGCGCATGCTGGCCAACCTGGGCATGACGGGTGGCCTCGTCTTCTCGCAGCGCATCCTGCTAGCCCTCATCGATAAGGGTGTTGGCCGCCAGGAAGCCTACAAGATGGTCCAGCGCAACGCCAAGAAGGTCTGGGCGATGGCTAGCACAGGTCCCATCCAGGGTCCGGCCCTTCTCAATGCCCTGAGCAGCGATAGCGAGGTTACCCAGTACCTCTCCCGCCCCGAGCTAGAGGAGTTGACCAATACCGACTTCTACACCAAGCATGTCGATACCTCCTTCAAACGCGTAGGTCTGGCATAAATGCCAATATAGTATAGACGTGTGGCGCGTGGGCTTCGCCCACGCGCCACACGTCTATTTACTACTTCTATCCTGGCAGCATGCTATATAATAGTGATTGGTCATCTTGTCCCGCCGGGGCAATTTAAATAAATAGAGGTTACACGTTGTTTGTTAAGTAAACTTTTGCCAATCTCCACACCACCATCAACTGGCGTAAAAACACAGATGCGTCATTCACTTTGGGGGCTACTCTGGCTAGCTATCGCCACAGAGCTTTTGTATCTCTTTCTCCTCGCGATCTCGCCCCTGCCAGCCCTGCATCTGAGTCCAACTCCACTTTCAACCAGCTATCCCTGGCTGGTTCAACCCTTTCAATGGCTCACTTCAGGTCTGCCAGCCCTGAAGCTCCAGTTTGTGGAACTACCCGCTTTGCTTTTTGGCGCGACGCTGCTACTCCTCAATGTGCTCTATGTTCTGGCACTACGCCGTCTACGTGCTCATGTAGATATAGATACTAAGAGTTCACGCTGGCTGCTATTGCCGCTTGGGAGCGCTCTGCTCTTTGGCCTGACATTATTACTCCTCCCACGGCTCTTCTCAGATAATGTCTTTACCTATATCTTCGCCGGGCGGACGCTAGCCACCTATCATCTCGATCCCTTTCGGACCACACCCGCCCAGATCCCTTCCGATCCCTCGTACCCCTGGATTCTCTCCAGCCGCCATGAGGCAAGCACCTATGCCCCTCTCTGGCTTTATCTCTCGGCCCTCATCACTCAGTTAAGCGCCTCGCTGGCGTTTCTCTTATTGCTCTTTAAAGGCCTGGCCCTACTCACGCATCTGCTTAATATCCTGCTCGTCTGGAGCATTCTCGGGCGGCTTGCGCCCTCGCGCCGCCTGGTAGGTACATTGCTCTATGCCTGGAATCCCCTGGCCCTGATTGAGCTAGCCGGGAACGGCCATAACGAGGGACTCTGTATGTTCCTCCTCCTGCTGGGTACCTGGTGTCTGCTACGTGCAAGGCAACCACGCTATGCCGCTGGCGCGCTCCTCTGCTTTGGCCTGGCGGTCAGCACAAATCTGATCGCGCTCCTGGTGCTTCCACTCTATGCCTGGTTTAGCGTGGACCATATCCGCAACCCCTGGCAGGTAGCGCTCGCCTTTACCTGGCGCCTTCTGGCCATGCTGCTACCAACGCTACTCCTCTTCCTGCCGCTCTGGAATGGAGCTAATACCTTCTTCGCCTTGACCTCAGCCATCGATATGGCTCACTTTGTACATTCACCGGCAGGCTTCCTGGCCCTGCCCTTACGCGCCCTCTTCACCTGGTTTGCGCAGCTCTCGCACATGCCATCCTATCTCAATCCCGTGGCCTCGGCGGACCTGACGGTACGCGCCTCAGCCACCTTTGTGTTTGTGCTGATCTATATGCGTCAGTTTGGCGAGATCCGCGACGCACGCGTCGCTGTCAGGCAACCATTTCCTGAGCAATTCACGCGTAAAATTGGCCCGGAAGGGCAACTGGCAAGCATCGATACACTAGTAAATGGATGGACGATTACCATTTTCTGGTATTTAATCCTGGTTTCTGGCTGGTTCTGGCCCTGGTATGTTTTGTGGCTCTTCTGGGCTGTCGTACTACGTCGTCTCGATCTCTTCTCGATCACCATACTTATGCTGATGGCGGCCGCGTTACTCGTCTACGCGTTCACCGCTTTTAGTTAAGATCCTGTCGAGATCCTATTGCTACTTATCAGACTGCCATAATTTTTGGCCTTCCACTCGTCTATCTCTTGATAGCCAGAATCCGGGGTCGCCACGCTCTTAAGTAAGCTTCCTATTAGAAAACCTGAGCGCGAAGCGTTAGCCGCAAGAGCGGCGTTGGTTTTCGCATAAGAAGGAAGTGGCTCGCTTGAGGAAGCCAGCCATGCAGAAAGGACCGCAGATCGCATGACCGATGAAGTAAAACAGCGCAAGATTGAGCATGTCAACATCGCCCTGGAGCGGGATGTCTCCGCGCCCCAGCAGGCAAACTGGAGCGACATCCGCCTGGTACACCAGGCCTTGCCAGAAGTAGATCTAGATGCCGTCGATACCTCGGTCGAGTTTCTCGGACAACGGTTGCGCTATCCTCTCTTCATTTCATCGCTTACCGGTGGGCATCCCGATGTGCTCACGATCAACCGCAACCTGGCACGCGCCGCTGAAGAGTACGGTCTGGCCCTGGGTGTGGGCAGCCAGCGCGCCGCTATCGTCAATCCCGAGGTCTCTGACAGCTTCGCAGTGACACGTGAGCAGGCTCCCCACGCCTTCTTGATTGCCAATATTGGCGCCCCCCAACTGATCGCGCAGGAGCGCCACGCACCCTTTACCATTGAACAGGTGCAGCGTGCCACGGCAATGATTGGCGCTAACGCGCTCGCGATCCATATGAATAGCTTGCAGGAGGCGGCACAGCCCGAGGGCGACCGGCGCGCCTTTGGCGAGGTTGAGGCCCTGCGCAAGCTTATTCCACAATTAGAGCTGCCCGTCATCGCTAAAGAGACGGGCGCGGGCGTCAACCGTGAGCAGGCCCTCATCCTGCGTTCCTGCGGCGTTTCGGCTATTGATGTTGGGGGCGCGGGCGGGAGCAGTATGTCGGCCCTGGAGGCCTTCCGCTCACAGTCACGAGGTGATGAGCAAACCATGCGTATCGGGGCACTCTATCGCGATTGGGGCATTCCAACCCCCATCGCGGTCGTCGAATGTGGTATCGCCCGTCTGCCACTGATCTCTACTGGTGGCGTGCGCAATGGCCTGGATGCGGCGCGAGCCCTCTCGCTCGGCGCGTCCCTGGTGGGCATGGGATTTCCATTCTTGAAAGCGGCCAGTCAGGGCTATGAGGCGGTCTGCGAACTCCTGCAAGGCTTCATCGCCGAACTCAAAGTGGCGATGCAGTTAAGCGGGGCCGCCAGTATAAAGCAATTACATGAGGCGGACGTGGTCGTAATGGGAGAGACACGCGTCTGGCTCCAGCAACGCGGCTTCGAGGACGAACTTAAAGGCTTGGCCCAGCGCCGCTGGAAACGCCTGCGCCCAGGAGAATAACTAAATCAGGATAGTGGGTATGGTATGAGTTGGTAGCCTTTGGCTGCCAACTCATACCATACCCACTATCCTGATTATAAACCTGCTTTTTGTAACTCTTCTGGCGTATTCACATTCACAAAGGAGCGCAAACCGGGATCAACGCGCCGCAGTTGCGCCTCCTCTAAATAATGCACACGCGCTTTCTCCAGCAATGAACGCGGATCACGCCGTCCCGCCCTGAGGCGCTCTTCAATGAGCGGGAGCAGTGCACGTGGATACACAGCCAGCAATACCTGTGGGATCTGCTCAACACGCGGGACTACTATAGCCTCATCAAGCCTCTGAGCAAGCAAGTAGTCGAGCATAGCCGGTTGTACAAACGGCATATCGACTGCAGCGACCAGGGCATGGGTGGCCTCTATTGCCTGCAGGCCGCTATAGAGTCCCATCAAGGGACCTATATCCGCCTCGACATCGGCGACAATGCGTACGCCAGGTAGCGCATAACGCCTACCCTGCTCCTCATCACGCGCCACCAGGATCACCTCCGAACAGCGCGTACGCAGGAGAGCGGCCAAGTGTGCGACAAAGGTCTGCTGCTCAGCCTCGACAGGGAATTGGCCTGGTGACTCACCCACATGCAGTGGGAGCAGCGCTTTATCGCGCCCCATGCGGCGACTTCGTCCCCCTACGAGCAGAATGCCCGCTGTTGTTCTCATCTTTGTGAATGTGCTCTCTTCAAAGGCTTAGCGCGAGGCCGCCTTGCGCTTATTTCCTCGGGGCATATACTGCTGGCGTGATTTGTATGCATCATAGCCTGCACGCTCCTGCGGATAGCGCTTCACCAGGTGGAACACCCAGACGCCAGCCCAGACCAGCAGACTCAACAGCCAGAGGTAGCGCCAGAAACGCCAGGCAAAGAAGTAACCATCGAGGTAGACACGCGCGAAGACCAGGGGTAGCCCGATAAAACAAATGACCGCGAACCAGCCCAGGTAGTTGTCCAGCATACGCTTCGCCAGGGGCTTGCTCTTCACAAAACGCTTGCGGCCCTCTACTGAGTAGTAAAAAGTGATTAAAAGACCCGCAATACAGAAGATAAGCCAGGGCCAGAGAAAATGAAACGGCTCGGTCCCGGGAAGTCCACCATTGGACCCGGCGGTAACGGGATCCTCGAATAACCAGCGGAACAGGTTGGTTTGCATGAAAAGTTAACTCCTTTATCGTGTATCCACGCCATGCGATGAACTTTATGATAGCATGGATGCCTGTAAGAGTCTAGAGGGCAACCAGGTAGCCCAAACACCCTCCTACCAGCCTTCTTCGCCCCTGCTTGCCTATCCTTTTAGCAAACCAATTGAAGCCCTCCCAACGCCAGCATATGCCAAACCTGTTGTCGCGGTTATGCCTCTTTCGCTCTCCTTTATTGAGGTAAACCGATCAGCTACGCGTAATGGCTATCACCTGGGCCGATCCACACCTCTTGCGTCTCGTGCCAGCGCCACTTAAAGCTCTGCATATCGAGGGGCGAGCGGGATTTTCCCTTAGGGAGCAGGCGTGGCCACCCCGCGGCGATCCGTTCCAGGGTCTCAGGCCAGCTTCGAATGCCGCTCGACGCATCAGGTGCCTCGACGCTACAGGCCCCTACGGCACAGGCCGCCGCCAGGGTCGACACGGGCTGCATCCCGCGCAGTAATCCCAGCAGGAAACCCGCGATGGTTGCGTCCCCTGCCCCCCTGGAGCTTACAAGCTGCGTTTCAAAGCAGGGTGCCCATAGCTCGCGCTCAGACCAATTGATCAGGCTGGTTGGTTGGGCGCGTCCCAGGTCCTCCAGCACCTCTGCATTCGCGGTACGCAGGTATAAACCCCTGTGCCCACATTTAATACCAACAATTTTCGCGCCAAGTTCCAGCAAGGTATCGCTCAATTGTGAGATCACATCAGGCTTGATTTTATCGAGCATACTCCCTTTACCAGATTTCGAGGAGAGCTTGTCAAAGAGAGGGCGATCCAACATAAAAAGAAGATCTTCAATACCAGGCAGAAACACATCTACATATGGCAGGGTACGCATCAGAATTTCGCGCCAGTTCACCTGGCCCGCAGGCGTGCTGGGATCAGGCACACACATATCGAGCGAGGTTGTCACGCCCGAGGCTTTGACGCGCTGGAAAACCTGCGCCAGTTCCGCGCCGTTATCCTCATACATCCGCGCCATCATCGACGGATAGCCAAAGTGGAAGAGCGCGATCTTTGAAAGTATTTCATAACGGACATCTTCCGCGCCAAAGGTCGTATTGCATCCCGCCGAGTGTAGCACCACAGGTTCCCCCTCGGGAGGACCCAACAGAAGCGAATAGGCGCTCTCCTCGCCCGTCGCAACCACCATACTCTCTACCAGCTTGGGATCATACGAGGACAACAGGCGAAAGATCGCCTGCCCAAAGAGGTCATCGCCCACCTTGCCCATCAAGCCCGTATTGACGCCGAGTTTATGTAAAGCCAGGCCAGTATGCGCGATCTGACCACCAGCTGCAAGGCCCGCTTTTCCTACCTCAACAAGTCGACCGGGAGTCAATGCCCCCACACCCTCAGACAGAGCTGGTGTAATATCCAGGCAAATATGACCTGCGACAATGATTTCGACATCAAGCGCTAGCTGGGTACTGCTCAGTGGAAATGTCCTGGCTCTCAAGCGCTCTTCCTGATCATCTTGCTGCTCTTCATCGTACATAAACATCTATCCTTCCAGGGATTCAACTACGTTGCGGCTGCTTGGAAATCACCATTACATTTAAACACGTACAACCTTCCATATGCGCTACCAGTTAGCTTCCCTTTAGTGTGCCTTCACCGACTGCTTAATCGGCATTGGCATTGACATTGGCATTGACATTGGCATTATATAAAGGGATAAATTATAGTGGACATTCTTATATTTTTCAGAAGGAGCTGCTCTATGCGAAGAATTGTGATCCTGGTAGAGGCGGCCTTTACGCTGCACAGAGCCAAGACAGCGACTGGCATCATTCGGTATAGCAAGGACAAAGTGGTCGCCGTGATTGATAGCACTCACGCGGGCAAGAATGTGGCCCAGGCCCTTAATATCGCCCTGGGCGAGGACATCCCCATGGTGCGTGATATCAACGAGGCCCTCCAATATGAGCCAGATGCGCTGATGATCGGCATTGCCCCAGTGGGGGGCACGCTACCTCCAAGCTGGCGCTGGCAGCTTACCACAGCCATAGAGCATGGCCTGGACATCATCAGCGGCCTGCATACCTTTATTTCCGACGACGAGGAGTTGCGCACGGCGGCAGAACAGAAGGGCGTCACGATCTGGGATGTACGCCGTCCCCAGGGACAACCTCGCGTGGCCAAATTCGCCCCTCACCGCCCTGGCAGCCACACGGTCTTGATGGTTGGCTCCGACTGCTCCGCGGGCAAAATGACGGTGGCCCTGGAACTCGAACGCGTCGCGGCCCAGCGCGGCCTCAATGGATCCTTCCTGGCGACAGGTCAGACCGGTATTATGATCTCCAACAATGGCCTCCCCATTGACCACCTCATCAGCGATTTTGTGGCGGGCATGGTGGAGGAACAGGTACTCCAATTGGCCGAGGAGCATGACTGGGTCTTCGTCGAGGGACAGGGTGCGCTTAATCATCCCGGTTATTCTCCCGTAACTCTGGGACTGATCCACGGCTCCGCGCCCGATGCCATGATCTTCTGCCACCTGGCGGGCGCAAAAACCATTGATGGCTATGAGAATTGCCCGCTCCCATCGCTGCAACGCCTGATTTCCATCAATGAAGATGCCATCGACTGGATTCGCCAGGACGGCAAATGCAAAGTCGTGGGCCTGGCACTGGTGACGGTTGGGATGAACGACGAGGAGGCACAAGCCGCCATCAAAGCCGCCGAGGAAGAGACTGGCCTTCCCACTACCGACGTCATCCGCTTCGGCGCCGAGAAACTGATGGACGCGCTCCAGCAGCACTTCTCCGCTCACTAAACAGGGGCTATTGAGATAAAAAAGGCCTGGCTGACATGTGCTTCGCACATGCCAGCCAGGCCTTTTTTATCTCAATTAATTTTCTAATACTTCGTCTATCAGGCCGTACTCTACGGCCTGGTGCGCCGTCATATAGTTGTCGCGATCCGAATCCTGGGCGATGCGCTCGACGGACTGGCCAGTATGCTTAGCCAGCAGTTCGTTGAGTTCGCTACGCGTGCGAATAATTTCACGCGCCTCGATCTCGATGTCGGAGGCCTGGCCCGCGATCTCGCCCGAGATCAATGGCTGGTGAATCAGAATGGTCGAGTTGGGGAGAGAGAAGCGCTTTCCCTTCGCGCCTCCCGCGAGCAGGACTGAACCCATGCTCATGGCCATACCCACGCAGACTGTCGAGACATCCGGCTTGATATACTGCATGGTGTCATAGATGGCCAGGCCCGCCGTGACGCTTCCCCCTGGCGAATTGAGATACAGACTGATATCCTGTGAAGAGTCCTCGTGTTCCAGGTAGAGCAGGAGCATGATCGTCTGGTAAGCCACCATATCATCGATAGGCTTGCCGATCAAGATGATACGATCCTTTAACAGCAGGTCTTCAATGCCATAGCTACCCTCGCGCCCCCCGCGATACTCATTGCGAATAGAGGGAATCGAGCGCAAACCCACGCGTTGCACCTCGCGCTGCCACCGGGGATCGTGGGGGTACACAATGCTATCCATGATTTCTACCATATTTGCTGCCTTTCCGCTTACTGCGCCAATTCCTCGCGTGTAATCACTTCGTCGACCAGGCCGTACTCGACTGCTTCCTTCGCCGTCATGTAGCGCCTGCGGTCGGCGTCCTGCATAACCTGGTCGACGCTTTTGCCGGTATGTTCGGCCAGAATCTCGTACAAACTCTGGCGCTGGCGCAGCAGCTCACGGGCGCGAATCTCGATGTCGCTGGCCTGGCCTTTGACTGAACTTAAGGGCTGATGCAAAACGACCTGCGAGTGCGGTAGGATAAAGCGCTTGCCTTTGGTACCCGCGGCGAGCAGCACAGCGGCCACGCCCTGCGCCGCCCCCAGGCAGACCGTCGTGATCTCTGGCTTCAGATAGCGCATCGTATCATAGATGCCCAGGCCATAGTAGAGGTTGCCGTCCAGAGAGCCATGACAGTTTATATACAGGCTAATCTCCTTGGAGGCGTCGTCGCTCTCAAGGTAGAGCAGGACGCCAATCAGGTAGTTAGCGATTTCATCATTGATAAAGGGAGGCACAAAAACAATGCGCTCTCTCAGCAAGCGCGAGGGAACTTCATTGATACGTGCGGATTCTCTGCGATACGAGGCCATATTCTCAATAGAGGGGAATGGCTGCCTTGCTTGCGCGAGGATATCGCCCTCTTCATTGCCGGGAGCTCTCCTGGCTACGTCCATAACGACTCCTTTGCTTCTCTCATACGAACCCGGTTCGTCCTGAGTAGTGCAATCCTGTAAGAGATACTTACATGTTTGATCGTATGATAATTTAAGAATATGCATGTGTCAATATGACTTAAATTGAAGATTGAAAGAGGGAGCGTATGAGCGGGTGGTCGCCCGCTCATACGCTCCCTCTTTCAATCTTCAATACGAAACTTTAGCGGGGCTTGACGCCGAGGCCGGGTCCCTCGGGGAGGACCAGTTTGCCTTGCTCGACGGTGACGCCGGTATAGGGATCGTCGTCAACAAGCAGGTTGCCATCGAGGTCCGCGTAGTCGACCAATGGTGTCAGGTGGGCAGCAGCGGTAATGGCGAGCGAGCTCTCGATCATACAGCCAAGCATAATCTTTAAGTCGTGGGCGCGCGCGACATGGATCATCTTCAGGATCTGGGTGATACCATTGCTCTTCATCAGCTTCAGATTGATGCCGTCGACACACTCGCTCAGGCGAGGAATATCCGTCAGGGCCACGGCGCTCTCGTCCGCGATAATGGGCAGGGGCACATTATCGCGAATCAGCTTGAGGCCTGCCAGATCGTGCGCGGGGACAGGCTGCTCCACAAATTCAATATTGTAGGGCGCAATGGCATTGATATTTTTGATCGCTTCCTTGGGCGTCCAGCCAGCATTCGCATCCACGCGAATGACCGCGGAAGAGACCTCGCGAATGGCCTTGATGATCTCCAGATCCTGCTTAGTACCAACCTTGATCTTCAAAATAGGGTAGTCTTTAGCGAGCAGCGCCTTCTTGGCCATCTCGGTAGGCGTATCGATACCAATGGTAAAGGAGGTATAGGGCGTGCGTGCCGGATCGAGGCCCAGGAGTTTATAGAGCGGCCACCCCAGCTGTTTGCCCACAAGATCATAGAGCGCCATATTCACGGCAGCTTTCGCGGCGGGGTTACGACCAATCACCTTGTCCAGGCGGCTCATAATGTCATCAATCACAAATGGATCGTCGCCCAGGTTGCCCGCGAAGAGCGAGATACAAGCCAGAACGGTCTCGACACTCTCACCATAGTAGCGGCTGGGCGCGGCCTCGCCATACCCAATATGCTCACCATACGTTAGTTGTACCTCCGCGTTCGCGGCGACATGCTGCACTGAGCGCGCGATACGAAAAGGCGTGGTCAACTTAAGATCAATAGGTTTCGCGTCAATATGGATCATAGGTTCCTCTCTCCTCATCTAATCGGTGGGTCTGCTATATTCTAGCAGCCAGACAAGCCCGATGGAAAGGGTAAAGGGGGAAGGGTAATAGCGAGGTGGCAGCGTTACGCCAGAGCTATGCTATAATACACTACCAATATGACCAAACTGTTAGCCAATGCGCTTTTCTGCTCAATCTAGTAAGATCTTATTCCGAAACCCAACGTCACTCACATGACTAGCGCTTCGCCCCCATTCGGGGATAAACGCTCAGGTTTTTGGATCAGAAGTAAAGGGAATAGTATGCCGACACGAGAAGATGCATATACACTGATGACAAGCCATGTCCAGAATATCAGCCTCCAGAGGCACATGCTCTCGGTTGAAGCCGCTATGCGCGCCTATGCGCGTTCTTATGGTGAGGACGAAGAGTTGTGGGGAATAACAGGACTCCTCCACGACTGCGACTATGAGGAATATCCCGATCTGCACCAGCATACGCAGGTCGCCGCGGTCTGGCTGGGTGATGCTGGCTACGACAAACGCATTATTTACGCCATCCTGGCCCACAATGATCTCAATCTTGAGACGCATCCGCGCACGGATCTACTCTCCAAGGCGCTCTATGCCTGCGACGAGGTCACAGGCATGATCACAGCCACTAGCCTGGTGCGCCCAGATAAAAGCATCCATGGACTGGAGGTCTCCTCGGTGCGCAAAAAGATGAAGGCCAAGGGCTTCGCCGCGGGCGTGAACCGCGAGGATCTGGTCAAGGGCGCCGAGGAGCTAGGCGTTGACCTGAACGAGCATATCGCCTTTGTGATCGCGGCCATGTCTGCCATCGCGGAAGACCTGGGTCTGGCAGGTATAGCCGTTTAACGCCATCACACGTATAGAAAGTAAAGAGCTTTAGGAAAGTCCAGGACTATGCAGCAGCGACGCAAGCCACAACATCAATCACAGCATCTCTTTACCGCTAGTGAGGTCGGTTCCTTTGAGTACTGCTCGCTCTCCTGGTGGCATGAGCGCTATGACCCCATAGCTCGGGGTAATGATGATGAGCTTTTCGCGCGCCTGGTGGAACTGGAGGAGGAGCACGATGCCCAGGCGCCCTCACTCCCTGAATATCAGGTCATAGAGCAACTCCTGCTCCGTCGAGGTGCCTTTGAAGAAGGGAAGGCACAACATCGCGAGCACGCGGAAGAGGTCGCGGAGCGGAAGGAGGAGCGTATCCTGACACCCAGTTCCAATGATGCCATGCGGCGCCTGGTGCTCGTTATCGTGGCCCTGGTCGTCCTGGCCCTGGCGCTGATCATTGCTTCGGCCTTTCTGCATTGAGTGATTTGGTTACTAAGCAAGAGGGGGTATTTTGGTGGGGAACATCCTGTTACCAGGAGGCCTGGGACTCTTACTTTTCGCGTTAGCCCTGCTCCTGCTCTGGCGTAATGAGCGTGTACGCCAGCAAGAGCGGCTGCACGAAGAGTATAAACAGGCGCTGGACCTGCCCGGTGAACTTGTGTATGAGGACGCCGATGGGCAGGGAGAGACGCTCTACTCCAGCAACTATCCTCTCATTGGCAAACCTGATTATATCGTGCAGCATCCCGATGGGAGGCTCATTCCCATTGAGCTGAAACTGACCGTCTCAGGCGTGACACAGCCAGATAGCAACCACGTCATGCAGCTTATTGCCTACTGCCTGATCCTGGAAGATTACTCAGAGATTCCCCCCACGCATGGCATCGTGCGCTATGCCGACCGCGATTTCACCATCGACTATACACCCGCGCTCCGCAAGAAGGTTATCCGCCTGCTTTCAGACATGGAACAGCGTGGCCCCCAGGATCCCCCACCCTTGAAGACACAGCGCGCCAGCAAGTGCCGGGCCTGTGTCTTTCAACAAATCTGCCCCATCGGTCGAGATAAGTAAGTAGAGCTTGTAAAAAAGCAGGTCTAACCCCTTCTCATCCATTGATTGACAAGCCTTCTATAGAGGGACTACACTAGCAGCAGAATCACCTACTGGTCCGATATGGAGGGGTTGCCCCTTATAAAAAGTGAGAACATATCTATGGGTACATTTCATGAAGTAGTGGAGTTGAGTGGACATATTATCGACTCCTGGTCGCTTCCACGCGCCTGGGATACCATTATGGATCGCGGTGGGAACTTCACCGTCCAGGAAATTAGCATCGGGAAGCAGAAGTCGGAGTCGAGCTATGCGCGTTTCCAGGTTGAGGCTCCTGATCCCGAAACACTAGAACTCATTATCTCAGAGCTACAACAGTTTGGAGCCATTCTGGTTGATGCTCACGATACACAGACCGAGATGGTCACCCAGGATGGCGTCTTGCCACCCAATTTCTATTCGACGACCAATCTGCCCACGCAGATCCGCATTGGTGGCAAATGGGTCCTGGTAGAGAATATCGAGATGGACGTGGTGGTGGTGGTCGAGGCTGAGAAGCAGCGAGCCTACTGCAAACCCATGCACGAGGTGAGCAAGGGCGACCAGGTCGTCGTTGGGCATAAAGGTATTCGCGTACAGCCCTATGAGCGCGAGCGTGGGCATGAGACCTTTGCCTTTATGCAGAGTGATGTTTCATCCGAGCGCGCAAAGGTCCTGGCAATCAGAAATATCGCGCGCCAGATGCACGAGATACGCGAACGGGGCGGCAAAATCCTCTTCGTACTTGGTCCTGCCGTAATCCATACTGGCGCAGGCCGCTATGTCGCCGAGTTGATTCGTCGCAACTATATCCACGCCATCTTTGGTGGCAACGCCATCATTACGCACGATATTGAATCCGCACTCTTTGGTACTTCCCTGGGCGTCAACCTGAAAACGGGCGAGCAGGTCGAGGGCGGGCATCGTAATCACCTGCGCGCCATTAATGCCATGCGCGGCGTCGGCTCGCTTGAGAAAGCAATTGAGATTGGCCTGCTGCGCGAGGGCATTACCTATGAGGCAGTGACACGCGGTCTCCCCCTGGTGCTGGCGGGCTCTATCCGCGATGATGGCCCAATGCCTGGCGTCATCACAGATATGCCGGTCGCGCAGCATCATATGCGCGAGGTCGTCCAGGATGTCGATATGACGATTATGGTTGCCTCGATGCTCCACGCCATCGCCACGGGTAATCTCCTGCCCGCACGTGTGCGCACCGTCGTTGTCGATATCAATCCAGCGGTTGTGACCAAGCTGGCGGATCGCGGCACCTTCCAGGCCGCGGGGCTGGTCACGGATGCAGAGCTCTTCCTGCGCGAGCTCCTCGAATCGATCAACCAGTTAGAAAAAGAACTGGCTTAAACAGGTTGTTAGTGGGACGGGGCCAAGCAAGAGGCCTCGTCCCACTAACAACCTGTTATATCTGCTCTCGGTGGCTCGCCCGTTCCGCCAGGTCACGCATTCTCTCAGCCTGGCGGAAAAGCGCGTCACAGAGTTCCTGTGGCTCACGTACAATAAAGGGGCAACACAAACCCGCCAGATGATACGCCATCCAGTCGAGGTCATCAGCATAGCACTTAAATAAGACCTGCCGCTCCTGGCCTGCCACCTGCTCCAGTAGGGCCATGGTAGGCGAGACTATACTTTGGGCCTCCTCTAACGTCGCCTCCAACACAACTTCGATATACCAGCGCGCAGGCGTCATAGGAATGCCCTTTGTGACATACTCAAGGCAGTTAAAACCGGAAGGACGCGTAAAGGGCTTCTCGCCCATACTGGCCTCTAACACCCGGTCCAGGCGAAAGCTGCGCAGATCTTGACGCAGATGACAATAGCCGACCATGTACCAGTAGCCCATGCGATAGACCAGGCCGTATGGGTCTACCTCGCGCTCAGAAACCTCGCTTTTGAAGGCCTGATAGCTCAAAAAGGCGCTCTGCTCAAGCTGGGCCGCCGTTGAGAGGACAGAGATGACTTCAGCCCGCGCCACACCCTTAGCGTTCAGGCTCTGGAATTCCAGGGTGTTCTGGAGGGCTTGCATCTGTCCACGCAGTTCCAGGGGTAAGACACGCTCAACTTTAGCCGCGACCCCTTCAACCGCGGGCGTCGCCTCGGCCAGCCCCAGTTTACGCGCGGCAAAGAGTCCCAGCGTCAGCGCCAGGGCTTCATCATTGGTAAACATCAATGGAGGAAGCTTGAAACCTGGGCGGAGATGATATGCGCCGTAGCGCCCACGCCCGCCTTGTACAGGAATGCCCATACTCTGCAACATTGTGACATAGCGCCGAATGGTGCGCACATCTACCTCCAGGCGCTCCGCCAGTTCGGGGCCACTTATGCGCGCACGCGATTGCAATAATTCGAGTACCGTCAGGACGCGTGTCGTGGGAAAGTACATGTGCCAATTCCCTTTCTCAAGGTCTTTTGCCGGGATAGAGCCAATCAGGACTTATTATACCCGCTTTTGAAGGTATACTCAAAGGCAAGCACTATTAAGCCAACATAGACGATACATTTTCTAAGACAGGGTGGGATCACACCATGACGACAATTCATATCTCACGCGAGCATGCGCGGCGTTTCCTCACCAGCTACCACTTTCGTCCAACCGATCTGGCCGGGGTCTTTGAGCGCCTGGGCACGGTCCAATACGATCCGCTAAACCCGGTTGGACGCAATCCCGATCTCGTTTTCCAGGCACGCATTCCAGGCTACCAGATCGACGACTGGCAGCACGCGGCCTATACCCATCGCATGGTTTACGACGCCTGGGACAAGCAGTCATCTCCATTTAAGTATCGTTGAACAATCCCGGTCAGATTCTCTACCTTCGCAGGCAGCAGCCAGAGCGCATACAGAGGCGCTTCGCTTTTAACCGTGTTGCCGCTGGCCGTCTTGATATAGCTCAGCGTGGTTTCATAATCGCCAAACAGGTATCTTTCATCGAGATTGGGAACCATGTCCTTGTAGCATATTCCCACCTGTATGCCGGGCTCTGCGATGACTTCCCGCTTAATGCCCATCAACACCGTCTGCCCCTGGATAGATTGCCACGTCCTATTAGGGAGCATTTTTAATATCTCCATGTAAGGCGAGCGCGGATAATGCTGCCTGATGATCTCTTTTTCTTCGTCGCTGAATTTCTCGCCCCGGCTCGGTGACACTTTCCAGATATAGGCCACATCCAGGCGCGGGCATACAGCATCCAGCCAGTCGATGGATAGCCGCAACCAGTGTGGCGATACTACCTCAATCTCTATGCGGTTGATAAGCAGGCTAAATGTTCTCTGTCTTTGATTAAGGTCAAATGTAGGCCATACCGTCTCAAAATTTCCGAGCAGGGAATGTAACTGCGCGATCTCATCCGGGCTGTCCACCATGCCAAGCTTTTCCTTCTTTGCTTCAAGCTCTCGCTGGCGCTGCATCAAATCGTTTCTTTCTTCCTCCAGCATTTCATACATAGGATCGTCAATGCTGGTTTTCATGCGCTTCCTGGCGTTCTCTGTTAGTTGCGTCTTGATGCCCTGAATCTGCTGGGGAATACTGACAAAATCCTCGGACTGCTGGTTATAAACCTCTTCCAGCGTTACCTTGACTCTATCCTTCATTTCAATGTCGGCTTTCTCAAGCGCGAGCAGGCGGTTTACGACGATATCGTCAAATGCGCTCGCCGGAATGCAGCACCATCGTTTTCTTGTCATCTGATTATTCGGCTTGCGATAGCCCAGATAATTGGATGTAGCCTTCCCTTCGTATATTTGCTCATAGAAGCTTATAAACGTGGTTTCATCTGGGGAAGGTGGAGTAAGAATCAACCTGCCGTGAAACAACAAATCTGGCGGCGTTTCGCGCGTCTTTGGGGTGCGTGTTGTCCCTCGATGATTTTCAACAGGATCGCCTTCCAGCGTATAACCCTTGAGTCTCGCATATCCTTCAGCAAAGAGGGCATAGTCCAGAACGGCATCATGATTATCAATGATGACATCAGGCTTGTCATCGTCCGGCTGCCACCAGCCTATAAGCATCTCATTGGTGAACAGATCCCGTAGCGTCTGTTCGGAACGCGGCTTATAACCCACACCGGGTATATGGTGGATGCAGGTTTTGATGAGGTATTTTTCCCTATCTTCATCCGGGATTTCAGGAAAAAGATAGGCCATATTATCGACTTCCCGATTAAGCTTGCCGATATTCCAGTCGAGTGCCTGCGCACGCAGGGCGAGTTTGCGCATTTCTTCCGCCCACGGCTCGTAAACCACAATGACCTGGTTCTGTTTCTTGCCCTTCACCGCAAGCCCTGGAGGCAGGAGCCTCCCGTCATAGCCACCCTTGTCCGCCTTATTCTGCTTGCATTGCAGCATGTGCTTCACATGCCCTTCAATATAGCCGTATGCCTCACGCATTTTATCCTGGAAGGAAACCAGGTCTCGGTATACCGTAAAGTCATAAACGCGGGTTCTTTCATCGCTGGCAGCGGATGATATAGGCGGCACGATGACCTTGATTCTCTTTTCTTCAGCCAGGCGGGTAAATACGCCCACCTGGTCCATATGTTTGTTGCGGAAAAGCCTGTCTTCTCTCGCCAGAACCAGAGTGCCTATGATTCCCTTATGCATATCACGGTAAAGGCGGTCAAGTTCCGCGCGCTGATCAATGCGCTTCTGGCCGGAGACGCCCGCCCCTTCGTCATATAGTTCAACTTGCGGCTCTTCATCGCCGTAAAGCAACTTGCTATATTCCTGAAGCCCCAATTGCGTCTCGCGGCTTTCTGCCATTGCGGTATCCGCACCGCTTTTTGACTGCCGCACCAGGACGGCTGTTATTCGTTTTTTGTCGATTTCCGGTAAATCCCTATAATTCGTCGAACGTTTCTCTGCTTGGCGTGGCTTGAATATTCTATGTTCTGCCATTCCCTTCAGCGCCTTTCTTCTGCTAATACCTCACGCACCTAACTGTTGAACTAAATATACCATATTTTACTGTGAACTATCCAATATTTTCCCATAAATTCAGTATGTTGCATTGACATTCCCATGAATTCCGTGGCATACTACTATGGTAATAAATCTTTCTTTTTGGAGTGCTTAACCGATGAATCTGGAAGATTACAGGGTTAAGCTCGGATGGTCGAAAGCAAAGCTCGCACGCGAGGCGGATATTGATCCGGGTACGCTGGGCGACGCAATAGCGGGGAAACGCATCTATAAGGCGACAGCCGGAAAGATTGCGAATGCCATATCTAAGGGCTTAGGGCAGGAGATAACCTATAAGGATATTGAGGGTCTGAAGCTCGCCGACTGATTCCGGGCTTAAAGGAGGTGATGCAAAGAAACGCCAAGGCGCAGAGCCAAGGCGTCTCTCAGAGACTTTTTCACACTTTGTACTATGCTCGCTCGCCAAAGTAACCATAGTACAAACACTATCCTTTTACTGTTTTGCAGTGGCAGCAGAATGCCTCTATAAAGGGCTTCCTGCTGCCGGGACAGGCGTAAAGTCTATTGGTAATAATACCACGTGCGGGCTGCGCCTGTCGATTGATGGAGGCAGATAGCATGACCTCGACACAGCAAGCGTTTGATAACTTCATTCCTGTTATCCCAACAGATAACCCTCTTCATAGTGCGGACAACCCGTATTCTTATGACCCCTCATGCCCATGTCATCAAGATAGGACTAGCGTTCTTGAAGCCGCCCAGGCTGTAAAAGACGGTCTTATGACTCCTAACGAAGCAATCAACTACATTCGCGGAAAGCATATCTAGCTAAGAGCAGACTCCCTCTTGTTGCTTGCAAGCAGCAGGAGGGAGCCACAGGAGAAAAGGGCATGAAGCAGAACAGAACGGGAATCACCTATCACCTCTATGGAGAGGCGCAGCAGCAAGATGCATCACGTCAGCGCGTTGGCACCTTATGTAGCATTCATCCAGAAGATACCCCCAGGCTAACAGACGAGACGAACGCCACAGGCGTTGATAACATTCTCATTTGTGCCGATCCAGTCTTTTATAATGGCGTGCAATCGGGACGGAGCGAGTTTATAGCCCTATCTTTTGAAAAGAGTGAGATTGTGGCCCAGGACGCCGAGAACACGCTGCAATGGGCCATGTACAATACCTTGCGTCCGGCATTGTGGCGCTACGGCTATGTGTGTGGCTGGAACGAGGAGGTTTACAAATACGCCATGCGCAAGCGAGAGGAACAAACCAACACCTCAAAGCCAGCACGCGACGAGAGGAGGGAAAGATAATGCGCCCTTCTCGCTATCGTCCAAGCATGGAAACCGATCAGCCGCCCACACGTACAAAGCGCGTCACCAGAGTACCCAGAGAGGACATAGACACCCAGGATCAGATCGACGAAGATGCCTTGTATGACACACGCACCCGTACCAGCGTCGTACGCCAGCCTACCTGTTCGCCCGCCCAGACCCAGACGGGCGAACAGGCAACGCGCCGGGTTAGGATACATGTTCATGATCAACCCAGGCAGCAGAGGCAGCACCAGCAACCACCACTGTTGCCCGTTGGGATGCCCAAATCGTTTCACTTTCCCCGCTGGCCTGCCTATGCAGGATTCTCAGTTCTCGCAATGTTTGGGGGCTGGCTTGGCATGAACATGGGGCAACAGGCGTGGCAGGGATGGCAAGACGACCTGCATTATGGACGCCCCCGCACCTACCAGACTGACGTGGTTGTGGGCCATAACCACGACAGCAGCGCGAACCCATCACACTTCATCGCCCTCAATCTGCATGGTCAGATTATGGTCATCGAAATCGCGGCAGGTGACCCAGGCAAGACCCACCTGTATAAAACCGGGTTGAACTTGCTCGGAAGTGGGCAAGACTTGACCCCGGCAGAGGTGGCATTCAAAGACCTGGATGGAGATGGCAAGCCGGACATGATTGTCTCTGTTGGAGGGCAAAGCGTCGCCTTTAAGAACGAGAACGACACGTTTAGCGCGACCCCCATGAAGGAGGTGAAAAAGTGATTGTCACACCAGCATACCCCATCCAGGCCGAGCAACCACAGCGGCCCCAGGAGAACGACCCCAGGGGACCACGTCGAACCATGCGTATGTTGACAGAACGCGTCAACGATCTTCTGGGCATCACGTTTAGCGGAGAGGATGAATACGTCGTTGTCTCCTGTAGAGAGACCATCACAGCCACTCTTGCCCTGAACTTTCAAACCGCATTCCAGACCGAGCGCCCCATCCAAGCCGTTCTCATCTCGTATGGCGAAGTCAACACGTCGGGAGATGGCTATATCGTCATCCGTTGGCGTGGAACCGTCCCAGAACACTTTTTTGACCAACTCGACCAGCTCAACAAAGAGGTCTTCTCCTATACAGCCTTTAGCGCCGGACCGCTCGACACCTGTAGAGCGCCGTGGGATGGCATCACACACGCCTAATGTCTCAGGGAAGAGTCACACCATGATGTGCTCTTCCCTTTCTTCTTGGAGGGAACCCCATGCAAGACCGACAGATACAAAATGACATTGACAAGCTCCTACACGAACTGAACCAGCGGCAGCAGAACCAGCGGGCGCACACCACGGACGATATCCCCCACATTGAAGCCAACCAGGAATATGACCCCAACCGCCAGCAATGGGACGTTGAGATTCACCTTTACCCGCGAGCAGAGCCAGAGGAACCAGCGAACGTCGTTGAGAGTGTCCCACCCATCGGCCAGGAGCCGCAACCAGGACGGAGAAGACCATTGCAGTGGGTGAAGCACCATCTGGTGCTTCTCAGCGCCATTCTATGCGCCTGTGCGCTTGTTATAGGAGGACTACTGTATGTATCTCCTTTCTGGACACCGACCACCACGGTCACGATTGTGCCAGTCTCGCACACGCTCGAAACCCGCTTGACCGTGACCATTGGAGGAAGCACCGATAAGACCCAGAGCCAGGTGCCAGGAAGAATACTTCCCACCGTAACGATGAGCCAGGCGCGCACCATTCCCACAACCGGGAAAGCGCACCAGGACGCCCAGAGCGCACACGGGTACATCACGTTTTATAATAGCGCGACCTATGCGCAGACCATACCAGCAGGAACCCTTGTTGCCGCAGCCAACGGGGTACAAGTGGTCACTGACCAGGATGTAACCGTGAGTGCTGTCAATTATCCCACATTAGGGCAAGCCAGTGTCAGCGCCCACGCGACCCAGGCAGGACCAGCAGGCAACTTGAAGGCAGGCGCGATCTATGGTCCCTGTTGTCGTGCCAACATCTCCGCAGTGAACGGAGCGTTTACCGGAGGTCAAGACGCACGAGACTACCAGAGCGTGACGCAGCACGACATCGACGCAGCAGACACGAGCCTGAAAGCCAGCCTTGACCAGAGCACCATCGCCGCCTTACAAACCCAGGTCAAGAGCACCGAGACACTTACAACCCCGTTGCACTGCCAGCAGAAGACGAGCGCGAACCATCAGTCAGGAGAGGAAGCTAGCAGTGTGCAAGTCACGCTTGACGAGACGTGTACAGGCATCGTGTACGAAACACAAGCTTTACAAACCTTGCTCACCCAGGCACTCACCACTCAGGCGAGGCAGCAACTAGGAGCCCTGTACACACCAAGTGGAGACGTTCACATCACGAGCACCACACAAGGAACAACAACCATTCAGGTGAAAGCAACTGAGACATGGGTGTATCAGTTCTCCCAGGCCGAGCAGGAGCGCGTCAGAGCCAGCATTGCAGGCAAGAGCCAAGCCCAAGCGAAGAGCCTGCTATTAGCTCACTCAGGAATACAATCGGTGTCCTTCTCCAATGACGCGACCCTTCCAGACATTGACCATATCCGCTTGTTGTTCCTTACCTACTAGGCAATGAAAGGAAATCACATGCAAAACCAAGGCAAATTGTACAACTTGATTTCGACTCATTGGCAGCAATACCAGCCGACACACTTCTTCCAGCGTCGTCTCTCGTTGGAAGCTTTCCATCACGACTTTCAGCTTAAATTCTGGGTCGTACTGTTTCCGTTTGCCTGTCATGTCTCTCGTCCCTTTCTGGTTTGCTTTTTTCATTGTCTATTTTACCAGGCACGGAACACGACTCACTCATCAGTGTGACAGTTACCACTAAAAGCGGGTAGCCTCTTGCAAGAACAATCTAGTTCTGCAAGAAGATCTCTATATTATGGCGCCAGAAGAAGACAAACCGCTTTTCTGTCTTTCAAGAAGTCTGTTCTGGATTGATTCTTTCGCATCCTATACAGAGATAGCTGATTGTTTAACGGGGAAATGCAGGGGAAAATGTCGGGACCTTGAATGATGGGGAAAGTGCAACTGCAAAACGTCGAAAAAGGTGATGGAAGAGGCTAAATTATGTAGGTTGCCAAGCACTTTGAAGCAGTAGCCTGAATGCTCACGAGAAAGTTACTCCATGCACAGTTGCTTCCTTCGTTATTTTTTGCAACACAGCCTCTCTATAAGTCTTTTGTAGCCAAATTTAGGGAAAAATATTCAATAGTAGCCATCATTACTATTAGGAGTGTTAAACACAAAAATATTTATTCCCTAAATTGTTTTTATTGCTCGGCTAAGCAAACCTCGCCTTTCCTATTACTGTAATCGCAACTGTAGGCAAGCACAGGTAAATTGATTAAATGTTATATGCCCATCTTAAAAATACTTATCTTCTAATACCTGTGCTTGTTTCTTTTGATATTTTTAAATGAGGAGTGAAGCATTAGATGAGGCACAACATCCTCATCTTTGCATTACTAGAGCAAGATTGGCCCTTTTTCAGCATTAAAAACCCTAGCACTTGCCGATTAGATTAAGTGAAAGGAGAAAGCATATTGACCTAAGCTCGGGGAAAGTTACTTCCTAGCGCTTCTACAGTAATTCTTCAACTAAATGGGGACTATCGAAATGCGAAAAATAGCATTTCAAAATCAAACGTCACCTGAAAGATTTTTAAAAGTTCAGTCAACAGCAGATCTTGAAACGATAATTCATTCCGGACAACCACTGCTCAATACCCGCATAGTTGTTCGAATTCCCACAGCTCACCTAGAGCAGTCACTGCGCTGGGAACAAAAGCTTAATAAGTCATTTCAAGAGTGCGGCTGTTCTCATGGAGCAGTATGTGCCACTGTAGCGTTTGTGTGCACTATCACGTGGCACATCTTTCAATTTTCAACATGGTGTTCGTTTCTTCTTTGGCCACTAGTTGCGCTTGTGACGGCAGGTGCACTTGGAAAGATTATAGGATTGGCTTGGGCAAGATTTTGTATCATTCGCATTAAGGAGGAAATCCGAAAGCTCCAGTTGGATGGCATCAAGATACCTAC
Source organism: Ktedonobacter robiniae (assembly GCF_016587375.1). Taxonomy (GTDB): domain Bacteria; phylum Chloroflexota; class Ktedonobacteria; order Ktedonobacterales; family Ktedonobacteraceae; genus Ktedonobacter; species Ktedonobacter robiniae. Next base: position 3,125,357 of record NZ_BNJG01000001.1, on the reverse strand, counting down.
CTAAAAAACCTGCGCCATGGCAATCAATATTATCTCCTTGTAACACACATAGTGGTAAAGGAACGGTTTTAGCAGGCTGCTGCGCAGGTTGTTTTTTTTGATAAGAAGGTATTTCAACATATTGATCAATTCCTCGAAGCTCAGCGGCATATATTGGGAGAATAACGATGATTTGTGAAGAGATAACACGGCATATTGCAGAACAAATATTGGTGTGGATATGGGATTCCTTGAATGGAGTGTGCAAAAGTGCATGCAATTGATACGAACCCTACTACACCTTTTACAACAATGGCAAAACCAATGTACACAAACATCGTCTAGAATTTGTAACTCTGCTCCGAGGTTTTTAAGATCTTTTTGCCATTGGGTGACTGCTGTAGTTTGTATACTCGTAACAATTTTTATTCTAGTGACGACTATTATTATAGTTTTTTATTTCGTCGTTTTCGTGTTTTTAGTCGTAATAGCGACGTTGTATATTATGGTCACCCTTATTTCCGTAATATATATTGTGTGCATATATGCTTGTGGACCAGCGCAAACGGAGAATTTTAGACTTATGGATGATGGTTGGCTTGTCACTTTAGGCGAGGCTGATCCGCCAAATCTGTCGCAGGGTAACGCTGTACAATTATTACCAGATGGCGAGCTAGCTTGTAATGCTATGATCGAATCCATAGATGAAGCAGAAAATACAATTCATTTGGTTCAATTAGAATTTGATCCAGACTTCTTTGCAACATTTGTCGATTTCACAGACGCTTGCCCACCACAACCAGTTGGAGATGTAGAATCTAGCCCGAAGAAACCCATTGGTGGACAACGCAAACTAGTGGATGCGCTCATAGCTGCAGCACGAAGGGAAGGTGTACGAGTTCGTATTCTCCTAAACTACGATCCGCAAAGCATTTTACCTAGTAGCAGTTATCGGAAACTAGAGAAGATCTGTAGAGAAACCAACATCGAACTTGCAGACTTGGGAATAATGCCCCGATCATTTGGGCTTTTACATGCAAAAGCAGTAGTAGTTGATGGGTCAACAGCGTTTCTCTCTGGCTTGCCTTTTGCACAAGGCTATTTGGATACGCAGTTACATTGTGTAACTGATCCACGTCGCGGAGATGGGGCAGGGGGAGATTTTCCTCCATTAGGCGGGGTTGGCAATGGTGTTGGAAACAAGCCTGCGCATACAGTGTCTCTTAAAATGGATGGTCCATCAGCTTCGGATATGAATAAAACTTTCATCGATCTTTGGAACAGCGTATCCACGAGCACAATTGACCCTCCTCGCATGGTACCTGATCGTCCAGGAAGGCAATCAATTCAAATCGTTCGTTCTAGCCCTCCTCTTCAGGCTAATGGTCTTTCAAATGGTGAAAAGGGTGTTTTAGAGTCATACCTTCGTGCAATTCATAACGCGCAAAATTTGATCTACATTGAAGCTCAATACTATACATCTCCAATCATTAATAATTCTTTGAGAGATGCGCTAAGAGCAAAACAAGAACTCCAGCTTATTCTTCTGGTAAACGAGAACCCGGACATACCTACATACAAGTTTTGGCAAAATGATCTTCTTTCGCCATTGATGAGAGACTTTCCCGACCAAGTAGGTGTCTTCTCTTTATGGAGGACTCAACGACCGCATGAAGGACAAGAAAAGGTGCGAATCATGCAATGCTATATGGAAGCTAAAGTTGCTATCGTTGATGACCGTTGGGGTAGTATAGGTTCGGCCAATCTTGATGGTGTCTCCCTCGACCATGCCTTTGAATTCATACCCACTCCTTGCCTAAGCGCTTCTGACGGATGGAGGAATGTAGAAATCAACGCAATCCTTTATGATGGAATAGCAGGCCAACCTGGTGATACAGGTGAGGTGTTCAGAATACGCAACCTTCTATGGAATGAGCATCTAGAATCGGTAGGTGGGGGTGAACCACTAGCAGATGCTGGACTTAGTAGATTGTCAATTTGGACCAACATTGCTAATGACAATATACGCTCGCTCAACTTAGACCAGTCCATGTCGGGCAGAATTCTGCCTTACTCACCTGCATTGTCCTCAAAAGACCAATTGATCCAACTTGGAATTGATGTCAACAGGTTAGATGTGGCACCAGTAGTTCCACATTAAGCCACAGATAAATGTGAAGGTGCACACCTGTAGCTCACCTCAATAGATTTTTGCAAAAAGACGGAAGCTAGATAGTATATCAGCTAGTTCGTATGGGCTGGCTGATATTTATTTAATATGATGTGCAAGTTGTCTTAAGCCATCAATGCCTCAAGCTAAAGGAAAAGAAGCTGCGTACACTGGTTTGGGCCAGAAGCAAAGGGTATGCAGAAAGACTCAGCGTTGCAAGCGGTTGTGTAAGTGCCATAGATCGCCCGCTCACACCCGTTTGTCCGGTATGTGATATCCTAGACATGGAGAGTTGAGACCCTGAAAGGAAAGGATATCATGGAAAAGAAAACGTATACAGCGGACTTCAAAGTCAAAGCCGTGATGGAAAGCTTTCAGCGAGATACAACTTTAGAAGCCACCTGCCAGAAATTTGGTGTGTCCCGCTCGCAGCTGATGCGTTGGAGGCAAGAGTTTCAGGAGAAGAAGCCAAACTTGTTTGTCGATAAGCGCGATCCGAAACAGAAAGCGATCAGTCAGGGCTACAAGCCGGGGGAATCGCCTGATGAACTGAAGAAGATCATCGGCGAATTGACTGTGCAGAACGAAATCTTAAAAAAAGTGCCGGGGTTATTGGGAATTTAAAACCGGCACAGAAGGTGGAACTGGCCCATCAACTGAGTCGGCCCAATGGCCCCTCTCGCAAAAGCCTGGTTGCCCGCGCTTTGCAAGTGGGTCGAGCCACGCTGTATTGGCCTTCCAAGCAAGCGGTGAAGGACAAGCAGGTCGCAGTGGCGATTGAAGCGTGGCATGAGGTGGATGATACGCTGGGGCATCGCAAGCTGGCCGCCCTGCTCCAGATGAGCAAAGACCGAGTTCGCCGCATCATACACAAATATGGGATCACCGCTCGACGCAAGCGCAAAAAGTATGTGTATCCAGGCAAGGCGAGCGAGATTGCGCCCAATTTGCTCCGCAAACTGACTCAGGAGCGCGATCCCGAAATTGTGTTCTCCGATATCCTGGAGGTCAAACTGGCAGATGGCACCAAAGTGCGTGGTTGCTTTGCGCTCTGGAAACGCACCCGGCATATTTTGGGGCAGGCTTTTGAGTATCATATGCGCGCCGAGTTGGTGACCAGCGCTCTGGAAACGCTCTCGTTCGATGTTCCCGACGCGATTTTCCATAGCGATCAAGGCAAGCAATTTGGGGCCAAGCCGACACGGGAACTGCTCTTGAAAAAAGGCTTTCAACTCTCCATGAGCCGGGCAGGCACGCCAACGGATAACGGCTATGCCGAACGGTTTGTGGGCGTTTTCAAGCTCGCTGTTGCTGAGCGTCGCCTCTATCACACCCTGGGTCAGTTCCTTCAAGCTGCCCAAGATTGGGTCCACTTCTACAATGGGGTGCGGCCTCATGAGAGCTTGGGCTACATTTCACCTGATCAATTCGCCTTGGAACATGGATTACCTCCGGTTCCTTCACCCACCCTGTTGTAGTGTCTAGGATTCCCAGGACTAGAGAGATTTACTATAACCCTGCCATTTGAGCAGGCTTACGAGGCAAATCACGTAAAGTTACTTGGCGAGATTATATAGGATTAGGGCTTTGCAAGATTTAGTTACTATACTCTACAACTGGTTAGCAATTTCAGATGGACCGCAAAAAGCGGATCTGATATTTTTATTTGGTGCTCCTACTCTTGCAGTTCCTCAAAAGGGATTAGAGTTATATAAAGCTGGCTTCGCTTCTTATCTTCTTGTGACGGGTGAAAGAAGCCTCACTGAAGAAAGTGGCTGGAATAAAACACTTGCTGATAAATATGCTGAAAATCTTATTGAAAATGATGTTGATAAGAACCGTATTATTATTCAGAATAAATCATTGAATACGCTTGAGGATGTGATATTCTCTCTTGGAAATCTCTCGGTGTTTAAAAGAATCATATTAGTAAACAGGCCTATACAACAAAGGCGAGGTTATGCAACATTCCAAAAACAAACAACAGATATGGTGCTTATTAACGTTCCTTGTATGGAAACTATGTCAGAAGATCAATTGGCTGTAAGGTGCGTTTTAGAATACGAGAAGATAGAAAGGTATACCAATAAAGGAGATATCAAGAAACAAGTAATCCCTAATGAAGTAAGAGAAGCATACCAGATTATAAAAGAAATCTTAAGATAAATTACGCAAGGAGGTCCGTGGGTACTGTAAAATCCTTTGTGTAGTGGAGATAATGAATAAAGAGAGATTGCGGAAGATAGAGGAGGAGAAACATGACCATACGCAAAGAGATTCTCGACGAATTGCTCAAAGAGTATACGAGTCCTCAGGATATCCTGGGTGAGGGTGGGTTGATCAAAGAGTTGACCAAAGCCGTGACTGAACGGTGCCTGGAGGCCGAGCTAGAAACGCATCTGGGCTATGGCAAGTATGAGCCCAAAGCGGAGGGAACGACCAACAGCCGCAATGGCAAGAGCCGGAAGACCCTTAAAGGAGAGCAAGGCCACCTGGAGCTTGAGATCCCTCGTGATCGAGAAGGCAGCTTTGAGCCACAACTGGTCAAGAAGCACCAGACGCGGCTGGATGGCTTCAATGACAAGATCTTAAGCCTGTATGCCCATGGACTGACCACACGCGATATCCAGTCCCAATTGCACGAGCTCTATGGCGTGGAGGTGTCGCCGACGCTCATGCACCAATGTGACGGATGCGGTGAGTGAGGAGGTTCGCCACTGGCAATCGCGCCCGCTGGAGGCGCTCTATCCCATCGTGTATGTGGATGGGTTAGTGATCAAAGTACGCGAGAACCAACGGGTAGTGAACAAAGCTCTGCACCTGGTCCTGGGGGTGAATCTGCAAGGGCACAAAGAGCTGCTAGGCATGTGGATCGCCCAGAATGAGGGCGCCAAATTCTGGCTCTCGGTGTTCACCGAATTGCAGAGTCGGGGTGTCAAGGACATCTTCATTACCTGCATGGATGGACTCACGGGTTTGCCTGAAGCGGTGGAAACCGTCTTTCCGCACACACGAGTGCAGTTATGCATGGTGCATCTGGTTCGTAATTCGCTGCGCTACGTCTCACACAAGCATGCCAAGGAGGTCGCCACGGATCTCAAGGGCATCTACAGTGCGGCCACAGAGATGGAAGCTGAACTGAATTTGGAGGCGTTTGCCCAGAAATGGGACGCGCAGTATCCCACGATAAGTGCCTCCTGGCGAGCGCGCTGGAGTCGGGTGATCCCGCGCTTCGCTTTTTCGCCAGACATCCGCAAGGCCATCTACACCACTAACGCGATTGAATCACTGAACATGACCCTGCGCAAGATGACACGTAACCGCCGGATTTTTCCTTCCGATGAGTCAGCCTTCAAGGTGATGTACCTGGCTGTGCAGACCGTGTCGAAGAAATGGACCATGCCCATTCGAGAGTGGAAACCAGCACTCAATCGTTTTGCTCTTGAATTTGCAGATCGTTTTCCGCAATGATGACCCAAATACACAAAGCTCTTTACAGATCCGTCCGTGGTTCATGATATAGTAGAGGTAAGAACGAAATTCCCTTCCACAAGCAACCATCTACCTCCTATGATTTACAGGATTATTTCCTTTTTAAATTATCCAATTGTGGGCTTTTTTCCAAGCTGTTTCAAATTGGTCAAGATGGAACTGAAACCAAGTTTCGTCATCTTTTCTCGTTAAGTAGTAAGTAGGTCTCTCGGCGTTTGAAACTTCAAGTGTTGATAATCTTACCATTATCTTGCCATTTGAAAGATGAGGATCATAGATGTACATTGTGTATGGAGCGAAGTAGTCGATAACTCTGTATTCAAAGGCTGCATTCGGGCGACTTTTTTTAATCTCTTCAAGACGACCTAAATTGGCCTCTAACTCTTTGTTAAGCTTATTTTTGATCATACGGTTCTCACTACGAAATGCAGCCATCTCTAAGACTATCCCTAATGGTTTTATAAGGAGAATGGTGACTTGTAAGCCACGGTCTAACCCTTTCTCAATCTCTTCTTGTAAGATGGGGATATGTGATGATAGCGTGTATCCCCACAGAATAATTTTTTGAGATTTTCGAATGATTTGTACAATTTCGGTGAGATCGTCCTCCTTATGGAAAAACTTTGCTGCTAGTGAACGAGTGTCCTTAAGATTTGAGAGTATATCCTTTATTTCTTTGTTCTGCTGACGATTAACTAACATACTAATTGGAACAATGGCCATTACTGCCAGAAGCGCAGAGAAAATAATGGGTTGGTTGCCAATGCCAAGTAGGTTAAGAATCGCTACCATAATAGCAATTCCAATAGCAATAGAAATATCTATATTCTGTACTAATAGTTTGATATATTTGATAACACTCATATTATTCACCCATAGAGCTGAAGTTGCTACAACTACACTATTAGCAGCTATCCACACCTTATTCAGATCTAGATAGTAGCTGTTAATATCCTTCTTCATTCACACAAATATCTTTTGCTATATAAAAACGAGGGGCGATAGCGCTTTTTGCTGTTAAATTGTGGAAAAAAGTGTATAAAGGAAAATGCTTTCATTTATCTCATACTAATAGATGAAGAAATACGAGAGCATTTCTTGCCTTTCCCAAGGTACCCGCCAGCCCGCGGGAGACGAAGGCCAATCTCGTGCAGCAGCTCTTGACCCGCCTGGCGATAGATAAACTCGCCAAAGACCAGTTTTTTGAAGTCTTTGTCTTCGATTTCGCTGTGCCACCCCAGGAACTCGAGGCACTCCTTGGCTGCACGACAACCGAGCCCAAACGCCGGACGGAAGAGCAGAAGCTTCCCGTCCTCGGCTGTAGCTGCTTTCGCAAGGCTGGCAGCAACCACTCCTATGTCGTCTACGATCAACGCGTGATCCTGGACCCTGATGAGTGGCGACATCGATTCGCTCCAGGCCTTTGTGCGTAAGTGGCACTAGACCGCTGCTCAGGCGGCTGTTACTGCTAAAAATAGGTATCCTGGTTGGCATGGAGATCGCAGATAATCTTGATCTACTCATTCGCCTGGTCAGCGTTGTAGCGATTCTTCTGCTATGCGTATATCTCGTGCTTCTTTACCTATAGCTAAGGACACGGGTCCACCGGAGTCTTGTACAACGGGTGTCGCAAAGACGTACGTAGAGGAAGCCATAAAGGGTCTGGATAATGTAAAATGACAGCCGCATACTACCGGTGTTGGCCTTCTCGTCTTCTTTTCCTGTTGCATTGCTCGTGGTCCCTCGGGATGAGCTCTTAGGGAACGACTTTATTTTGCCCGTATTGCATGTCTAAGGGCCCCGAGAGCTGTTTTGGGAACAACTTAAATTTAAATAAATCTCATCTATTTGAGCGTAGTAAGGGTCCCATCAGGGAACAACTTTATTTTCTCTCCACAGGTGGTGGTCTTACCATCAATATAGTTGCATTGCTCGATAAAATAGCCGGGGCCGTTGCTGGAACCGCAGGAAAAGCGGAGGACATTCGTGTTGCGCAGCGATATCGTTACGATATACACAACTGCACAGTAGAAGCAACGCTGTTAGAAGGGCAGTAGGAAAAGAAAGCTGGGGCAATGCTTCAGATCCCACACAGTGAGCAGGGCTATCGTAGAATCTGTACATAATTGTACACTAAGAGCCGGAATCGATTGATCTGTAACCGAAAACGTTGATTTTTCTTATTCCATAGAGAACGACGACCTTATGATACCTTTTTACATGTATTATAAAAATACCAGGGTGCAACATCATAAACCGTATTTTATTTGTTATAATTGTATGAGTTATAACGAAAGTAGATACGGCTATTGTGTCCGAGTGGGAGGAAGAAAAGCGCAGAACACAGACTGCCTTTATAACCCCTGATGACAATATTGAAGCAGTCCATGAAAGCGTAGATAATTTCTATCGCCACATATTAACCAGAGGCTATATTGAGCCCGGTATGGGCAATATCGACCTAAATCAGCAGATATTAGAGGGAGATTTTAGAGAACCCAGCATAAAAGGCGAGGATTTGAACCACTTTTATGATCAGGAGTTGGATGTAGACCACGAAAGGTAGGCCAGAATAATGGGTGATCCGTTATCGCGGTTCAGGAAAGAGGCGTCGTCTACGCAAACCTCAAGCAAAACCACTGCTCAGAACGGATTTATGAAGCCTATGACGGCTCAGGGAAGCCCTCACCCTATACTGAAATCCGCTGTATCCTCCAGCCATCACAGTCTCCGCAATCGCGCTTTCTCATGGCTACGGTGTTCAGCGCAGATTATGACAAGGCGTTTACGCTCATATACAGCTTCATGGCCGTCGAGATCAAGGGCCGGAACCTAAAGGAAATTAGGCACGCCATGCAGACTGGCCGCTGCGAGTTCATCCAAGAATACCACGAAAACGAATTTGCTCAGCCCGCGAAGGGCGCGGCGATCATCGAATCTGTAAGATTTATCACCGGCGAGAAGATGGACGATATTTTGTCTACCTATAAGGCAGGTAAGTAGGAGGGCATATGCTCGATGATATGTTTCCGTTCATCGACCCCATAATCGAAATAAGCGAAGATAATACTGCTTTCGTCATTCAGGTAGATGCGCTTTTTGAATTTCTGGAAAAAACCGGCCTTGATAAAGCAATGAACCTGCAAGGCGGCACAAAAATAGAAGTTCCTCTCGATATTGCCATATCGTTGTTAAAGCCGGACGAGCTAGAAAAGCTTAAGAATTATATCACGTCTTACCTTGCCAAGAACGGGTAGCAGATTAAAGAGGATGGGCAGAGAAGATACGCAGCACCCCTTTATTGGAATGCTGCGTATTTATTTTTATGCGACACGGCCAAACAAGGACTTGAGTTCAGGCGGTATAGTGGACAGCCTTGTTGTATAACATTTAGGCAGGAATGACCACGCTACCCGATTGCCATCGCCTGACGAACTAAAGGTTCTACACTCGTTTCAACACGCACACTGCTGGCACGTAGGTATCGGGCGAAGTTTACGGCGGCTACCTGTAACGCATCCAGCAGGTCAGCCGTGGGCGTCACATCCGGCTCCCACCACCAACGGGTAATTGTCCAACTTCCTCGCTCCAGGCGGCTATCTAGCCGGGCCACAAAGCGATCTCCGTAGAACACCGGCAGCACATAATAGCCCCAGCGGCGCTGTGGCTCTGGCTTGTAGACTTCCCAAACATAATCAAAGTCAAAAATCTGCTGCAATGCCTTGCGATCCCACAAAAAGCTGTCCAGCGGCCCTAGAAACAGCACGCGAGGCTCCGATGCAGGATTATCAAGTAGCGGCAGTAAGTTAGCAGGCATGTGATAGAGCTGTGGTTTTCCTCCAGCATGCACTTGCACCGGAAGCAACTTACTGGACTCGACGAGTTGAGCCAGGGCACACTTGCGTTGCTCGCTCTTGCCACATGCCGACCAGATGGCAGCCTCCGCTCCGGGACGAAGCAGCCCTGTAGCTTGATGACGGCGGGCCATTATCCAGCGGTAATAACTCTGCTCATCGGGCGCGGGCACATTGTAATAATGTGGAGGAATGACGCGTTCTGCCCGGTCGTAGTAGTGACGCCCACCTTGGCGGTGATGGGTCACAAGCAGGCCGCAAACCCACATTGCTCGTAAAGCGCGACTGACGTGTGTAGCGCCGCCCCATTTGTCCTGACCAGGGATGCTAGTACGCAATTCTTTCTCGAACTCCAGTGACGAAAGCGGCCCCTGACGATCAATGGCCGCCAAAATGTCCTCCGCTATCCCCACTCGTGTCTTCAAGATCTCGCGGTCATGGTAGGGTCGATGCATGCTACGGATCATCGCTCGCATAGGCCAGTCTCCGACCGGAACCAAACATGCCATTTTATCCCATGAGTCGTATACAACCCTATCGGTATAGGCAGTTTTTTGCCAGTCATCTACTTGGTACCCTGGCACTCGCGCCTGCAAGACCAGATCAGGGTTGCGCCCCACAGGATTGAGCGGGTCATATTGCACCGTTCCCAGGCGATCAAAGACACCAGGCACATCGGTTGGGGTAAAGTGATAATTAGCCAGAAAGCGCCGGGCTTCGGCGCGTGAAAGGGTCAGCATCAGCTCGTGTCCTCCGGTTTATCTGCTTTGAGTGTAACATGAAAAGGGGACATTTGACGTCCTGTTTGCCCTCCTGCAAAAGATGTAGTGGCTCAGTCGCACTTTTGACTGAGCCACTACATCTTGAGATTCACATTATGGTTATGCCATGTAGCCGAACAACACCCTCAACTCAGGGAGAATAGTGGACAGTCTTGTTGTATGACACTTAGACAGGCATGACCAGGCCTGCCTGGTTCCCATCAGCGATTGGCCTCTGCGCGCCACTATCCGCGAGATGTACCGCCCATATCATGATCGCGAGATCCTGGATCTTGATCCCGAGACCCCCGAGAGGATTCTGGCCGCGATGGATGCCAATGGTCCGCTCTCATCGCTCGAGTTTGAGGATCGCTCACGCATGAGCGACGCCAATTCGTGGTATGGCTTGACCAAAGCCAAGCGCGCCCTGCGCTCGATGTGGGTCTGTGGCCTGATCCTCACTCACCATCGCCGCAATGGACGCCACTATTATGATCGACCCGAGCGCGTCATCCCCGATATGCACTTTCAGACGCCAGCGCTACTGGACCGCGAGGCCTATCACCGCTGGATCATTGGACGGCGCTTCCAGGCGGTTGGCCTGCTGCGCCCCAATGCCGAACCTGCGATCTGGAGCGCCTGTGGCGATGCAGCAACGCGCAAGGCAGCTATCGCGCACCTGGTCGCCGGGGGATTGCTCACCCATGTCAAAGTCGGCGAAAAGGAATGGTCCTACTACCTGCCTACAAGCGCTCTCCCATTGCTTGAGAACGCCGCGAGCGAGGTGCCCGCGGAAGAGATGCGCTTTCTGGCTCCCTCGATAGCCTGCTCTGGGACCGCAAGGGCGTGCTACAACTCTTCGACTTCGACTATATCTGGGAGGTCTATAAGCCCGCACCACAACGTCGCTGGGGCTACTATGCCCTCCCCATCTTCTACCGTGACCGCTTCGTGGCGCGTATCGACTCGCGCCTGGAGAAAGGCACCTGGACGATTGCCAACTGGTGGTGGGAGCAAGACATCACTCCGGATGCTACCCTCCTGGCAGCCCTGGCCAGAGCCTCATCACGCTTCCTCCACTACCTACACGCCCAGGAGATCGTTGTCAACGAGATCATTGACAGTCCAACCCGCCAGGCCCTGCTGGCTGGTGCCAGAACCGCGCTCGTAGAATAGTGTGGGTAATGCGTGAGTGAGGAGCTGGCAGAGCCAGCTCCTCACTCACGCATTACCGGGTAGCTACTTTTTATTTCTATTAATTATCAATTTTACTCAACTAAAAATTCAGCCTTTTGTCCCTGCCTCTGGACAATGAGCGTTTCTTCGTCTAAAATAACCCAGGCGTCAAACACTGGGTTCCCGTGCAGGCAACATGTACGACTTTTCCCCGTGGAACCCAAAAAATGAGTACACAAGTAGACTGAATATAGAAGAACGATAGACATGCAGCAAGACGAAAACGCTTCTCATACATCTACGCCACGACCCGAGCGCGAGAAAACGCTGGTTGCCCTCTCCTCGGTAGGGGCCGCCATCGGTCTGACAGGCTTTAAGCTTATTGTCGGTCTGATGACGGGGAGCCTGGGCATTCTGGCGGAGGCTGCACATTCAGGACTGGACCTGGTTGCGGCCTTGATGACGCTCTTCGCTGTACGTATCGCCTCCCAGCCCGCCGACGAGGATCATCACTATGGGCATGGGAAGGTAGAGAACCTCTCCGCCTTTATAGAGGCACTTCTGCTTATTGGGACCGCGCTCTGGATTATTTACGAGGCGGCTGGCCGCTTGCTTTTCCAGCAGGGGCATATCGATGTGAGCATCTGGGCCTTTCTCGTTATGCTGACCTCGATTGTCGTAGATATCACACGCGCACGCGCCCTCATGCAGGCGGCGCGCAAGCATGGTAGCCAGGCACTTGAGGCCGACGCCTTACACTTCAGCACCGACATCTGGAGTTCAGCAGTGGTGGTGATCGGGCTGGGAATCGTCGCGCTGGCGAACTACCTGCACCTGCCAGGCTGGCTAGGCCAGGCCGATGCCGTCGCGGCCCTGGGCGTCTCTGGCATCGTGATCTGGGTCAGCACGCGCCTGATACGTGAGACCCTTGACGCCCTGCTCGATAAGGCCCCAGGCGAGTTAGCACCCAAACTACAGAGACAACTGCGCGCCCTGCCCAACGTCATTGAGGTACGCCGCACCCGCATTCGCCGCGCAGGCAATAAGCATTTTATGGATATTGTGATTGCAGCCCCGCGTACGCTGCCCTTCGAACAGACGCACGTCTTGAGCGAGGTGATTGAGGAACAGGCCATCGAAGCGACGCGCGACACCTCGCCACAGAGCGAATATGATGTCATCGTGCATATCGAGCCTATTGCATCGCCGAATGAAAGTGTGGCAGACCAGATCCGCTACCTGGCCGAACTTCAGGGAATTCACGCTCATAATATCCATGTGCGCAAGGTCAATGGCGAGCTCGAAGTCGACCTGGATGTAGAGGTACAGGCAGATATGACGTTGCGCGAGGCCCATACCAAGGCCTCCCACTTTGAGCGGATAGTTATGGAGCATAACGCGCTCCTCCGCCGCGTCACCACGCATATCGAGGCTCCCGACAACACTATTGCCTACCGCCAGGAGGTCACGCACGCGAACCGGTCGCTGCAAACAGACATCACGCGCATCGCCGATAGCATTGTGGGTCCGGGCCGAACACACGAGGTACGTCTCTACCAGAGCCAGAGGGTCGCGCCCCACACGCCTATGCAAGAGACGCAGAGCGGCGGCACAGCGACTCTAACGCTGGCGCCACCCGAGGCACTGGATGTCACATTGCATCTTACCTGCGAGGCACACACTGCGCTCAGCCAGGTCCACACCTGGGCCGAAGAGACCAAGCGTGCGCTACGCCGTGCGCATCCCTACCTGGACACCGTGACGATCCACACCGAACCCCCCGAAGAATAAGAGAGAAGCAAAGGAGGAGCCGGGTGTCGCCCGACACCCGGCTCCTCCTTTGCTTTGTGACTTGTTTCTGAAGTTGTGGGCAATAAAAAACCGACTATATTCTAGTCGGAGTATTTGATGCGGGGTAAGATGGCGGAGGAGGCGGGATTCGAACCCGCGAAGGCTCATCACCTTACACGATTTCCAGTCGTGCTCACTAGACCACTATGAGACTCCTCCAGGATAAGCGGAGAGGGCGGGATTCGAACCCGCGAGGGCTATTAACCCTACCGCTTTTCGAGAGCGGCACATTCGACCACTCTGACACCTCTCCGCCACGCAGTATAACACATCTTCCCTGCCTTGACAAGCACTTTTAGAGCGGATTTATTCTTCGTTTAACTCGCCTTGCTCATACAACCAACGAGCAAATTGGATATGACAATCTTCAGCCATGCGCTGGCGCATCTCCGTATTCTCATATAAATGCTCACGCATCCTGATGAGCTTTATGGCTTCATCCCAGAGGAAGCCCTGCTCTAACAAGGCATGCAGGAGGACCTGCTCACGCGCAATCTCCCTCGCCGAGACCTCAGGGTCCATCGCTGGTGAATGCCTAAGCCCCTCGTGAGGCTGTTCATAAAAATCACCACCCATTGATGGATCATGTGAATTCGACATATGCATTTTCTCCTTGTTATATTGCTTTCTTCTTTTTAACCTGGTGTGCAAGTCTTTCCTGCCGCCGTAGGCGGCAAAAGGGGGAAGAATTTGGGGACACCCCAAACCCCGCCAGGGGCGCTACCCCTGGACCCCGCTCTCATCAAGGTGCTACTCTAGCTTTCCTTATCGGCATTCTACACCTAACTTTATAGTCCCTAGAGAGGGATATGGCTTAGGGACTTTTGTTGCCCAAACCAGGGACTAGAGTCAATGTCCCTCTGCCACTCATCGCTACTACACTTTATGTACCAAGAGCAGAAGAAGGAGAGCGCAGAAAGAGATTATTTCTGCTGAAAGGAGTGGCAATAAGCCCATGCAGGCAACGGCTACCTTGAGTGAAATCTGGGAAAGATACCAGGAACATAAAAGCTCAGAACTCCGGAATGAATTGATTACTATGTACGCGCCTCTCGTACGTCTCGCGGTTGGTCGCTTAGGCATCCCTCCAACCAGTATCATGGATAGCGAGGATCTCATCGGCTATGGCATGATCGGCCTCATCAGCGCGATTGACCGCTATGATCCATCACGAGGAGTGCGCTTTGAGGCTTTTGCTACTCCTCGCATTCGTGGAGCCGTGATTGACCAGATCCGCCAACTGAACTGGCTTCCTCGTTCATCCGTTTCACGTATCCGCCAGATCGAACGGACTCACGCCGAGCTGGAACAGCAACTGGGACGGCCCGCGACCGAGGCAGAGGCCGCTAAGGCACTGGATGTCAGCGTGGAACGCTATCGACAGATGCTCACGGAGATGAGCGTCTCGGTGCTTTCACTGGATGCCCCGCTGGGATCAAGCATTCAGGAAGATGAGAGCGCCTCTCTGGGTGATATGCTAGAGGATGAGAGTCAGCAAGATCCCGGTGAAGCAGTTGAACGCGAAGAGTTAATTCAGGCCCTTTCTACAGCCCTCCAGCATCTCCCGCCACGTGAACAGCTCTTGCTCTCCCTCTACTACAAGGAAGAGCTAACCATGAAGGAAATCAGTCGTATAATGAATGTATCGGAGTCTCGCGTCTGTCAGCTACGTATGCAGGCCCTTGTACGGCTCCGCTCGACCTTGGGCGCCTATCAAACGGGCGAAACAGCTCCCAGCAAGGACCAAGGGAAAGCAAAGAGCGAGGGCGAAACGCAGCCCGTATATGCCTACCACCATTCGGGTGGGAAACATCATATGGAGACGACGCGCACACACTAAAAAGGGTAGGCGTGAGCGTCATATTCACAAACAGTAATTCTCGTAGCGACCCGAGTTTCCACCGTTTTTTCTCCTAATGAAGGCGTCTGGGTTGTCGATAACAATGTGTAGATAAAGACACCCCGAGGGGGTTAGCGGTATAATGAGAGTACCCTCTCAGTAACGCGACGGAGAGAATATTATGAATGCTCGTTTTGAGCATGAATATGTAGAGCACAAACGGCTTGAAAATCGGGTCATATCCTATACGACATGGGAGGCACCTGTCCATGAAGCTTTTCCATGCCACCCACAGCAGATAATCTTTCATACGGCCCCAAACCGTGCAGTCGTTCTCTATAACCTGCCCACCTATGAAGAAGGGGTTCAAAGACGCACTGAGCGCATTCTAGAACTTCAGGCACAAGTTCAGAATGGTACCTACATCGTAGAGAGCATGGTTGTAGCAGAATGTATACTGAGAAATGAAACTTATCTCGTGTAAGTTTATATCGATGAGCAGATTGTGCGAACGATACCCATTGTCTACGGGCCTTGCGTTTGAAACTGGCAATGGTAAGGGCACATCGTGACTTGCCATTTTACTAATGCGGCGCCCTCACGCACACGCATTGAGAAGCCTCGCAGCGCAGGGACGCCTGGAATTTGCTTCTGATGAAGGGAGCTATGCATGCTTGTATTGCGACGAAAAGTTGGCGAAAGTATAGTGCTTGCTGGTGTAATTAACATTTCGGTGCTGGCTGTTGAAGGCGAGCGCGTCAAAATTGGGATTAGCGCCCCTCCAGATGTTAGCATCGTGCGCGAGGAGCTGCTACGATCTGTGCCCGAGACACCCGTACAGAATTCTTCCCCCCTACAGCAACGCTAGCTCTATTACGTGGACCGCATACACAAGGAGGAGGTAGTGCAGAAGAAAACTCTTCTACACTACCTCCTTTTTCTTTTTACTAGTCCGCATGACTTCTCGCGCCCGCGGCGCTCGCAAGGATAAATGCTATGCTGCGCCCTGGCAGCCTCCGGCTGCCAGGGCGCAGCATAGCATTTATCCTTACTTGCAATCCAAACTTGTCATATGTAGACGCGTACTTTAGTAGCGTCGGGCCTCCACGTGGCCATTGGCCTGCTCAAGGGTGGTTTCAGGCCCCTTCTGCGCGCCAGCCATCTCCTGGATAAAGGCTTCGGTCATGTCGCGGGCGATGTCGTCTGAGTACTGGACTGATGGTGACTTCATCAGGTAGGCGCTGGGTGCCTCCAGTGTGCCGCTGATGCCATTATCCATGGCAAGCTTCACCAGGCGCACGGCATCAATGACAACGCCTGCGGAGTTGGGCGAATCCCAGACCTCAAGCTTGAGTTCGACGTTCAAGGGCACATCGCCAAAGGTTCGACCCTCCAGGCGAATATAGGCCCATTTGCGGTCGCTAAGCCAGGCTACATAATCGGAAGGACCGATATGCACATTGTCTCCTCCCAGCTCATAGTCAAGCTGGCTGGTGACTGCGTTGGTCTTGCTCTCCTTCTTGGACTCCAGGCGCTCGCGCTCCAGCATGTTATAGAAATCGGTGTTACCGCCGACATTGAGCTGCATAGTGCGCTCAAGCTTGACACCACGCTCACGGAAGAGGCGCGCTAGCTTACGATGCACAATGGTGGCACCAACCTGGCTCTTGATATCATCGCCAATAATCGGCACTCCGGCCTCTTTGAAACGCTGCTGCCAGTACTCCTCGCGGGCGATAAACACTGGAATGCAGTTGACCATACCCACACCTGCCTGCAAGATCTGCTCAACATACCACTTGGTTGCTGTCTCAGAGCCTACCGGCAGATAGTTAATGACCACATCGGTCTTGGTATCCTGAAGAATTTGCGCGATATTATCAGTTGAACCAGGCGCCTTTGTGATCACTTTGGACAAATATTTTCCCAGGCCATCATGCGTCATACCCCGGTACACTTTGGCGTTGAGGTAGGGGACATCCGCGAAACGATAGGTGTTATTGGGTTCCTGGTAGATGGCCTCGCTCAGGTCCTTGCCAACCTTGTTGGTATCGATATCAAAGGCCGCGGTAAACTCAATATCTCGGATATGATAACCACCCAGGTTGACATGCATCAAGCCCGGGATAAAATCATCTTCTTTGGCATTCTGGTAATATTGGACGCCTTGCACCAGGGAACTGGCACAGTTTCCAACACCAATGATGGCAACGCGCACTTTGCGATTATCCGCCATGTACTCACTCCTTCATAATGTATACTCTGAAACGCCCTCTTCTTTATGGTAAAGAGCAAGAAAAAAACCTTGAACAGCAACCTTTCAGGCAAGAAGGTCACCATTAAGAGAGAACATTTTTCGTGAGAAATTTTATTCCCAATAATAGGGAAATTAATTACCCATTCCGATTTCTGGCGGATATACCCAAAAAGTTGTAGGGTCCATGCTGGCATGGACTCATAACCTGACACATGCAGGATGCACACCATATAGGGTCGCATTTCGCATAGCAAGGCTTTGAGTCCATGCCAGCATGGACCCTACAATTGCTATTGTTGGAAGAAGGCCAGGGTTGCGCGCACGCCCTCCTCAAAGGAGACCTCTGGCTTCCAACCCAGGATGCGCTCAGCCTTGCCGCAGTTAAATTGCGATTTATAGAGGTCACCAGGACGCTTGGGAGCGCGCACAATCTCTGGTTCATAGCCAGTAACCGCGGCTAGCGTCTTATAAATACCGTTGACCGAGACCGCCTCACCCGTGCCGATACAAAAAATCTCGTTATCGCCACGCGTAAGGGCCTGCACATTGGCGCGAGCCACATCGGCCACATAGACATAATCTTTACTCTGCTCGCCATCCCAATCGATGCGCACAGGTTGGTGCGTTAAGAAGCGCCTGGCAAAAATAGCGATGACGCCCGCCTCACCATTCGGGTCCTGGCGTGGACCATAGACGTTGCCATAACGCAGAGCGGTATACGTCAGGCCATTGGCCTCATGCCAGTAACGCAGATAGTGCTCAGCGACCATTTTGGTGATGCCGTAGGGCGACTCTGGACGCTGCATTACATCCTCGTCAACAGGCAAACGCGTAGGCGTGCCATAGGTCGCACCCGAGGAGGCAAAGATAATCTTACGCGTTCCTACGCGGGTACAGTTATTCAGGATAGAAAGTAAACCAAAGACATTCACGTGCGCATCGAGTTTGGGGTCCTTTGTGGAAACGGCTACGCTGTGCTGGGCGGCCTGGTGACACACCACCTCGGGCTTTACTGCATCAAAAATATGGGCCAGGGACTCTTCATCGGTAATATCGGCGCGAAATAATTGTGCCTGTGGATTGAGGTTTGCCAGGTTGCCACCCCCATGCGACCAGAGATTATCGACCACGGCCACCTCGTGGCCCGCGACAATATAGTGATCAACAATATGTGAACCAATAAAACCAGCTCCACCCGTGACCAGTATCCTCATGTTGTTAAACCTTTCTGACAAATATCGCTCTAAGGCACAGTTCAACCGCACCGCCGGAGAGAGGGGATAATGTAGAACATCATGCTTGTATACAAGACATGTTTCAGGTTATTATAGTCACTGGAGCGGCTTTATTTCAACATCCCTACAACCATACGCTTTGGAGTTCATGCTTACTTGTCAGAACTGGATAGATCGTCAAACCAGTTTCCTGCTGTAAACGGCTCAGGGCGGCCTCATTGCGGGGGTCAGCCATCGCGACCGTCAAGACATCGTCTTCACAGCCAAGGGGATAACACTGAAGCTCTTGCGCCAATTGCTTGCTTACCAGGTTCCGCACCTGCACTGGGAGGTTGCCTGGAAGCGAGGAAAGATAGGGAACACCCATACGTTGAGCCAGGCGAGCAAGGTCATCAGGTCCAGATGGAGAGGAGAGGGCCTCATGTGGATGCAGAAGTTGCCGTTGATAGAACTGAAAGGAACGCGATGCCTGTCGGAGTTCACGTAAAGCCAGTTGCACTAGTTGTCCGCTTCGTTGTGGTGCATCTGGCAAGGTCCTCAGGCTGCTTTGCATCACCATGGGACCCTCACCCGTGTCCAACTCCTGCTCATGCACCTGCCAGAGCAGCGCCTGCCACAGGCGCTCCTGGACGATGCGCGCGCCCTCCAGCCTGGCCCCAGGCAGTAGAAAGTAGCAGCTTTCCCCTAACACAAAGACCTGGTCTGTCTTGCGCACAAACGCACGCACACGCTCCACGAGCACACGCGTGCCATTAGCAGCTTGCTCGGCTTGCTCAAACTCAAACGTAAACGAGACCAGCGCCAGTTCCCTCTGTTCACGCTGCCAGAACGCCAGTACCGCATCCTCCAACTCGTGTAACGCCCCAAGATCTACATATGCATATGCATTCATAGATGGCGGGTATACTAGTCTGGACGCCCCCTGCTCGCGCATGCTATAACTCCTCTACCTCTGAATTCTTGCATGGATACATGCCGACATAAGCATACCGCAAGAGGCTGGACATCGAACAGCGAAACAGGTTGTATTTGCGTTAAAAGTTTTCCCTGTTGGTTAAGATCAGTATATTCACTCTGGTTTACCCGCGGGTACGTTCTGATACCGCAGCAGGCTCAAGGCGCGCTGTAAGGAGACTGCCTGCATGATTAAGAAATCATTTCTTTGTAACAATTGGAGGAGCACCAGGGCCTGAACATGCTTACGCGCGGGAAGTGTCTCAACCACTTTAGGAAAGGTCTCCTCTAACATGTTGATTGCTACCTGCAAAAAGCTTATGAGGTCTCTATCCAGGTGCTGCAACGTATCAGGGGCCAGGCCACTCTGGCCCAGGATGGATAGAAAAACAGGTTGGCGTATATACACGTCGAGCCAGTCCTTCATAGGTATTACCAGGTCATGCCCAGCCCGCCGAGACAGAGCCGTAGCCTTCTCAGACTGGGAACGAGCAAGCGTCTGCTGTCCCTGCTGGGGCTCCGGCAAACGCTCAACTTGATCGAGCATCATCGTAAGAATAGTATTCAGCATATGAGCCCAGGGCAACAGGCGTACGCATTGCCCTTCAATCTCGCGCAAACGTTGCCAGCACTGATAGCGAAGCGCGAAAAGCTCAACACTCTCGCGTGTCTCCCCCACCTGGCTGCTCTGGGCCACCGCTGCTGGCATTCGCAATTGCGCTAATGCTGGTATATGATGCTGATAGAGGGCCTGCATCGTAACGAGGAGATGATAGACACACAACTGCAAGGTCTGAAGACTACTCCCCTGTTCAGTAGTGTACGCACAGTACACCTGTAAGGGGGAGAGCAAGGTTTGTACTAAGCGTTGAACAGTTTCAACCTTAAATTGCCCATTTGCCATCGAGGATGATACTTCCTGCTGCCCCATCTCCACCTCCACATCCTATTTTTACTAATACCATTACTACTATTGTACTTGATACAGCTTACATCTGTCACGCCTTTCTCTTCTCAAAAAACAGAGTTGCACCAAAGTCATCCATTTCAGCTCGCAAGCTCGCCGAGGGTAGGAGGGAAGGGCATGTGGCACGAGCGAATCCCGTGCCACATGCCCTTCCCTCCTACCCCTGAGCGCCGCAGGCGCGAAAGTAGAAGCGAAGAAGACTTGACACAGTGCATTTGGCGTATCACAATGAGGAGTGCAAACCGCTTGCGACGGAAGAATTCGTACGCGAACAGCTTCATCGCTTACGTTAGTATTAGTAGGCTTGCTAATGCTGCCTACCGGGCAGAGCGGCACCTGTTCATAGAAGAAATTAATAGCAGAAGTAGCAAAGAATTTTGAAGAATAACATGCAACCACCCATTCATTCAGCACCACCCTCAACCCACTCACTGCTGCATGTAGACCAGCTAGCACAAGATGTGGCTCCCGTCGATAACGGCGTGGACATGTCGCCAGAGCAGGCTGCACGAGCCGTCGAACGCGCACGCTTGCGCCAGGGCGTGATGCATGTGCGTATTCGTAATTTCTATTGCACGCTCGAAGAGATCTTCGATCCAACCTTACGCGGTTTGAGCTTTGTCATCGGGACCGGGAACGGACGCCCCAATGAACCCGGGCGTGTCATTGATGCCTCGCCGGCAGCCGTACGCCTGGGCATTATTCCCGGTATGCCGCTACGACGCGCGCACCGGATCGCTCCCCGAACGCGTTTCTTGCCTGCCTCCAATGAACGCTACCAGCCCTATTTACAAAAGTTACGCGAGCGCTACCGCGCCTATTCGCGCATCATTGAATCCCTCCCCCTGGCCGACGTCTTTATCGACCTGCGCGGATGCGAACTGGCGTTTGATTCGCCTGTGACCCTGGGCGAGCGCCTCTGCGCTGAAATCGCTGAGATGGGCCTTACCGCACAGATTGGTATCGCCAATGGCAAGGCCATCGCCGAACTGGCGGCACTTATGAGCCGGCGCGATGGACGCCAGGGCGTACTCTATATTCCACCCGGGCGTGAGGCATCGTTCGTCCAGACGCTCTCGCTCTCGATGCTGCTCCAACTGCGCTCAGCGGGAACCGGCATTCCCGGCGCACTCCCCGAATTAGCAGAAACAAATGAGACCAGCCGCGCCCACACACCCGACATCGAGGGGAAAAGCGAGCAGGCCGATCCCATCGCGGTCGCCGAGATGCTTGCGCACCTGCGTGACTTTGGCATTACGACCTTTGCCCAGATCGCCACTTTGACTGAAGATGGGCTTGCACGCCGCCTGGGACGCCTGGGTGGCTGGCTCTACCATGTCGCGCAAGGAGAAGATATCAGTCTGGTTATTCCCGATGTGCCACCCCTCAGCCAAAATGCCCGCATCCGCTTCCATCATGCTGCAGATGCCGATGAAGCCTGTGCCGCGGCGCGCAAGCTCGCCAATTATCTCAGTGATCGTCTGCGCGAGCAACGCCTCAAGGGGCAGTCGATTGCCCTGATACTCTGGCCCTATCGACCCCAGAAGCGTGAGACTCGCAAGCTGGTTATGGGGGACGATGGCGAAGAAATGGCCGTCACGACAGCCGAGGAGTCCGTAGGGGGGCAAATGCTCCTCTCGCGCCATACCGATGACGCCGATGTCATTGCTCACCACAGCCTGATGCTCTTCGCTCACTATCACCGGGAGGGGCATCGCTACCTCCAGGTGCAATTGCGCATCGGGGACATCATCTCAGCACTCCCCACCTACTATCCACCAGCCGTCCGTGGACGCGGACGCCCCACGCGTAAACTCTCGCGCTAAATTGCCCAACGCTGCTAAAGCCCGCGCTTACATATAATGGTACGGGAATTCGCGCCATTATATGTAAGCGCGGGCTTTAGCAGCGCCGTCTATATACGCCCGCCCTGCCCTCATGCCAGACCAAAAGCCATGATTTGAAACATGCAGGTAAACTGATACGTTATAGTTATGGCAAGGAATATCCATACGTGCATACGTACAAAGAAGAGAGATGTGTGCCACAAGTGAACGATGATGCAGAGAAACAATCTGCCTCTGAGCAGAACTCATTCGAAGCCAGTACGCAACAAGTAATTCCAGATCAGATTGAGGAGAGTAATCTAACAACTCTCGATCAGCAGGGAGAAGAGAAAGAGGCTGATACCAGTTCTCCAACTGCGTATGCAAACACACCTCTGCCCCTCCCCAGCACGCCTCTACCTACTACGGTGGCTCTAGCAGAGGCAATGCAAACCCATATAGTGGAGGAGCCACAGGAGACCAGTGAGAGCGTCAGTAGCCCAGGTGAGCATATCAAAGAAGATATCTCTGCTTCGCCCGAAACACCACAGCCAATGACTGAGGAAGCTGCAACAACTGAGATGATACCTGAAAGTCCTTCCGCCTCTAAAGAAGATACTTCAGAAGATACTTCCAATGTTACAGAGAAGGCAGCAACCACATCTGGGGAGCCTGTAGCCGCCGCTGCCACCACTCCATTGTCACCTCTTAAGCCACAGGTATGGGCAGCGAGGCTTCACCTATCGATATTTCAGGCCCTGACCCGGCATCAGAAGCTCTCCTTGGGCCTGCGTCTCTTGCTGGTCTTCAGCATCCTCGCCCCCCTGGCTGGCGGAATCGTTTATGGCCTCAGTGGCCTCTCGACATACAATGCCCTGCGTGCACACGCCAACCAGGGCATTCAGCATCTGCAAAACGTCAAGAACCTGCTTTCAGGTTCGACCTCGCAGAATCCCGCTCAGAAGACGCCCAACCTGCTCAATCCGCAGCGAATCCAGCAGGCGCAGGAGGAGATCAATGCCGCACGCATGGACTTTACCTCGGCCCAACACATTCTCAATGACTCATCGCTGGTTCACCTGGTAGAGGCAAACTTCTCATCCTATCAGCAACAAATTGTTGCCGCACGCCAGGCGCTACACATCGGCATTGAGGCGACCTATGTCGGCAATGATGCCCTGACACTTGTCAGCAAGCTCGCGCCCAAATTGCATACGCCACTCCTGGGAAACACCAAAGATCCGCTCTTTACCTCTACAGATATTACGCAAATTCAGCAGACGCTCAACCAGGTTCAACCGCGCATCGACCGTATCGCGACAGAGGCACAACAATTACAGATCAGCGCGCTCCCCCTAAGCGATAAGCAACGCGCCCAGGCCCAGCAATACCTACAAATGCTCCCTCAATTGAAGCAGGGCTTCTCGCTCCTTGAAAGCCTGGCAGGCGTTGCTAACTGGCTACTTGGCGTTAACACGCCACGGACCTTTCTCCTGCAAACGATGGATCGAGGCGAGTTACGCGCGACTGGCGGTTTCAATGGACAGTATGCCGAGGTAACCGTTACGGGTGGACGTGTCTCGCCTATTACACTGAAGGATATCGGTCTACTTGAGTATGCGCCAGATACCCCCACCAGCGGTCAGCCAGCACCCGAAGCCTATCGCTCCTGGTGGCCATTCGATAACTGGGGCATTCGCGACGCCAATCTCTCCGCGGACTTTCCCACCTCGGCGAAGATCATCACGAATTTGTACCATACCGAGGTCAAACGCGATATCGATGGCGTCATTATGTTCTCGCCTTTTATGATTCAGCGCGTACTCGCCGTCACGGGTCCCCTGACCATTAGCGAGTATAACGAGACCGTCACCTCGCAAAATCTAGAGGAACGCCTGCATTACTACCAGCTTGATAACGCGGGCATTCGGCGCAGCGAGCTTATCGAGCACGTTGAAGATCCTGCCCAGGCGCGTAAGCTCTTCACCAGTCGCGTCGAAAAAGCCCTGATGCAGCGCATCCAGAACGCACCTGTCAACGATCTCTTACAACTGGCAACCATGTTTCTCCATAGCCTGCAAACCAAGGATCTAGAGGTCTACCTGGGTAATCCACAGGCCCAGGCTCTTCTTAGTCGCTATGGCTATGCCGCCGAGGTCGACCGCGCCACAACCCACGATGGACTCTACATCGTGCAGGAAAACGTGAGTGCCAGCAAGGCCTCGCAATTTACACGCAGTATCTTTAAGGACACGGTGTCCCTCGACGCTCAAGGCGGGGCAACCCATGTCCTCCAGCTTCGCCTGGCCTATAACCAGATCAATTCTGTTTATGGGCTGGATACGCTACGCGATTATGTGCGCATCTATGTCCCCCCCACCGCTAAACTGCTGAGTGGCGATGGCTTCTATACCAACGATCCTCTCTGTGACGGAGGCTTTGGCACCTGCCCCAGAGACGGTATTTATTCCCAACAAGAGCTGATCTGTCCACCGGGACAATACGAGGCGGGAGCGAGCGCGCCTATGCTCAACGACCCCTATTATCACCAGTGGCATCCCTTAAACAAGATTGGCGAGCCATCCAGTTCTCAGAGTGATGAACCAGGGCGCGCGATGTTCGCAGGCTACCTCGTGGTGCCGAAAAACTGTACGCTGACGGCGACCGTCTCCTGGTACGTCCCCCCGATGGGAACGGCTCCCTACCAGCTTCTCATCCAGCGGCAGAGTGGCACCTTCCCCGAATGGGATCTCTCGCTCCTGCCACCCACGGGAAACTGCGCGAGCATCTCCTCAGCAGGCACCTACTTCAATGGCACGCTTACGCAGGATCAGAGCTTCCAGCTCAAGTCCCCACAGCAGGCCCTGGCACATGACAGCAATTGTTATCCTGGTCCAGGCGTGTAGAAGGGAATGTGGTGTGCTGGCAAGAGGCGAAGCCTGCCCCCAGCACATCACATTCTTTTGGAACATTTTGACGGGGCTTTTTTGCTATTGCCTCTCTGGAATGAATATGCTATCTTATACTGTACAAATAGCATGAGCTTGGTGCGATGGAACACCCTGAAATACTTTTCCTGTTTTGTAGCCACTCAACGTTTAAAATGTTTTACGGGAAGCTTGTGGAAGAGAAGTATCTATGGAACAGCCAGCGATCCTAACAATTATTCGATCTGACACACATTACCGCTTTCGTCTTGATCTTCCCGATGGCCAGGCGTCCATGGGACAGGAGATCAGCGTCGATCTGAGTCTGGAGACACGTGAACGACTTCGCCGTATGCTGCAAGCCGTCGCACAGTCTGCGCAGACGTCAGGTCTGGCTGAGGGGAAACGCTCCTCCAATACACTCCATGATGTGCAACTCGTTCTTGGTCGCTTCCTCTTCGATTCGCTTCTCCCGCCATCTTTACAAGAAGCGCTCCGCAATCTAACGACTCCGTTGCTTCTCAAAACCAATACCCCGGACATTCCCTGGGAATTACTTTTTGACCAGAGTCAGAAGCCAGGACGCTATCTCTGCCAATCTCTAAGCATTGGGCGTACCTCCCATACGTATCAGGAACGTGATCTTGCTCAACCTGGTGCATATGTAGAACGCCAGGCACGCAAACAGGGGAAACGCGAGAGCCAGCAAGCCTCTGTGCTCTTTCTGGTCAATCCTACGGGCGAATTTAGTGGCGCGGAAGAGGAGGTCGCGACCCTCTGCACCACACTTCCCGAGACGGTCTCGCGCAGTATTCTCTACCGCCAGCAGGCCAATCAATTGGAACTGCGTATGCGCGCCGCGACAGAGAATCCCCTGATCATCCACTACGCAGGCGCCCTACCGTTGATGAGTGGTCACGAACCAGTCCTGGCCCTGGCGGGCAATTCACGCCTGGATGCCGATACGATTGAACACCTTTCGCTCTCCCTCTCAAAGCGCCCCCTGATCTTTCTGAGCTATTACGAGGACGAGCGCCAGACACGCATCGGCACCAATGCTCTCAACCAGCAAGAACGCGATGAGCATACCGAGCGCCTGGCCAATCGCTTTTTGTCATCGGGTGCCGGTGCCGTTATTGCTATGCGTTGGCCGGTAAACCCCTTGCGTGCACGCGACTTTATGGCACTACTCTATCAGGATATTGCTGATGGCGTGACCCTGGGTGAGGCCCTGCGTCGCACACGCCAGGCCATCTCCCAGCAATATAGCAACGATACGACCTGGGCCTCCTTCCTCCTATATGGTGATCCCACACAACGCCTGGTCACGACTTCGCTCGCGACAAAGGATAGACCGCTGGAACCACAATTCGACGCATTGGATGATAGTCAGATTATGTCGCCAATCCTTCCGTCTGCTAGCACGCCGGATCGCCGCTTCCTGCGTGCCGTTCTCGAAATTGCCTTGAGCGAGGCTCGGCGTATGCATAAAGACTACCTGGGTACCCCCCATCTCTTTATCGCCCTGACCAAGCTCGATGGTGGCTGTACGCAGGATGCCTTGCGCACGCTCAACTTCTCACCCAAACAGGTACGCGATGTCATCCGCCTGGCTCTGGGTTCAGGCAAGGCGAGCATCGATACCCCCATCCTGCCTACCCGCCGGTGTAAAGAGATCTTGCAAACAGCCGAGCGCAACGCGGTCACGGCTGGCTCGTCCCTGGTCGATGAGCGTGCCATTGCGCAGGCCGTTCTAGGCGAGGGCGACGGTGTGACGCATGAGCTACTCACCAAACTGGGCATCAATCCTACACAGCTAGTTGAGTTGATTGTCCAGAGCGATGCCCATGCCCTGCTGGAACTTGTTCCCTCGGCGGGCGCCAATCCCGAGGCCGTGCCAGAGGAAATTCCCGGCGTACTGGGAGCGGATGGAGGCGCCAAGGGCGGCAACTCCGTGCTTGAGCGCCTGGGACGCGACTTGACGAAGCAGGCATCCAGCGATCAGTTGACGCCACTCATTGGGCGTGATAAAGAAATTCGCCTGCTCATGCAGACGCTGATGCTCAAGGATCGCAATAATCCCATCCTCATCGGCGATTCCGGCGTTGGCAAAACAACCATCGTGTATGGGCTGGCCCAACGCATTGTCGAAGGCCATGTTCCCGCCGAGCTACGCGGGAAACGACTCATCGAACTCTCAGCTAGTTCCCTGGTCGCTGGCACCAAGTATCGCGGCGAGTTTGAAGAGCGGCTGCTAAAGGTACTGGAAGAGGCGGAGACGAGCGGGAATATCATCCTGTTTATCGACGAGATGCATATGCTGATCGGCACCGGGCGCGCCGCCGACGGCAGTATCGATGCCGCAGGCATCCTCAAGCCAGCCCTGGCAGGTGGACGCTTGCGCTGTATTGGCGCCACCACGCCTCAAGAGTATCGCATGATTGAGAAGGATGCCGCGATGGAGCGCCGCCTGCGCCCCATCCTGGTCGAGGAGCCATCGCCAGAAGATGCGCTCACTATCCTCCAAGGTATGCGCTCCCTCTACGAGGAGCATCATCATACGAGCATTACCGATGAGGCTCTCCAGGCCGCGGTGCACCTCTCGGTCCAGTATCTGCCCAATCTGCGCCTGCCAGATAAAGCCTGTAGCGTGCTCGACGAGGCCTGCTCACAGGCCCGCATCTTCTGGATGGAGCAAAAGCAGCAAGACGAAGTCGATGATCTCGAAGATAATGGCGGCGACTTTCAAGCCATGCCTGTTATTACCGCACCCATGATTGCGGAGGTTATCTCTTATCGCACCGGTATCCCTGTGCAGGCCCCTGGACGCGAGGAACGCGACCGCTTACTGAGCCTGGATACGCGCCTCAAAGAGCGCGTCATTGGCCAGGATGAGGCAGTGAATCGCGTGACACAGGCCATCCAGGTCGCACGTGCTGGCCTGAAGCCACGCCATCGCCCGGCTGGCGTCTTCCTCTTCCTGGGTCCCACCGGCGTCGGCAAGACAGAGTTGGCACGCGCCCTGGCCGCCGAGGTCTTTGGCTCCGATGATCACCTGATTCGCGTCGATATGTCGGAGTATATGGAGAAACACGCGGTCTCGCGCATGATTGGGGCTCCTCCAGGATATGTCGGCTACGACCAGGAGGGGCAACTAACCGGCAAGCTACGCCGTCGCCCCCATTGTGTTGTCCTACTTGACGAGGTAGAGAAGGCCCATCCCGAGGTCTTTGATCTGTTCCTCCAGGTCTTTGACGCGGGACGCCTGACGGACGCCCAGGGCCATACCGTCGACGCCCAGCACGCCATCTGGATCATGACTTCTAACGTCGGAACGGATATGCTGGGACGCTCTATGCCCAGTGGCTTCCGCGCGCACTCACGCGAAAATAACGAGCAGATGCAACGCGAACAGCTTATGGAACGGCTACGTCAAACTTTCCGTCCCGAGTTTCTCAACCGCATCGATGACGTGGTCATCTTCCATCCGCTGGATAAGAGCCAGGCTCGCGCCATCACAGGGCTGCAAATGAACGAACTGGCCGCACGCCTGCTTGAGCAGGGGCTGATCCTGCACGCGGACGAGAGCGCCATCGATCTCCTCTGCAAGGAGGGCTTCAGCCAGACCCAGGGAGCGCGCCCCCTGCGCCGCGTGATTGAAAAGCTGCTTACTGTTCCGCTCAGCTTGCGCATCCTGCTGGCGAACCTTCCCCAGAACTGCGAGGTTCACGTTAAAGCCATCGATGATAAGCTCGACATAGAGATGCGCGAGCCATCCTCACACCTTGCCGAACCCGACGCCAGCGAAATCGAGGCGGACGCAGAACTGACATCATAGTTGAAATGGTGGAGGCTGGCGGCCGCAGGTTGCCAGCCTCCACCATTTCAACTATCGCCGCACTTTGCTAGTATATGTACCAGGAGCAAGCAAAAAAATGGAGAGGCGACCGAAATTTCAGTCGCCTCTCCCTGGGTCACAAAGGGAAACCATGTCGCTCTGTCTCACGGAGCCAGACGTTTGGAAGGATAAAATCTGGAGTGGTGGCGATGATGAATGTAAAATTTGTCTGGAGCAAGACAACGCACATGTACAGGCGGCTCAACAGAGTGTAAGAGGAGCCTGGCTCAACTCTCTATCCCTGGAGCAACGCTTTCAACAGTGTGCGGGCCATAGCTCAACAGATCAGGCTGGCACCCCATTCATCACTGCTCACCACTATCTATAGTATACCTATCCCCACTTCCATCGCCCTTTGTTTCCTGTTTGCCTTCTTGCAAAAATGCCTTTACAAGCAAAAGCGGCTTAAGAAGCCTTCTCACCTGACTTCTTCTACTATGTCTTAGCACGAAAACGCGCCCCCAAAGCCCTTTCTTCTCTATGTCTTATGTAAGAAAAGGGGTATGTTCAAATGGGGTAAGGGGTATGGAAATGGGAGGTGCGCGGATGCGCACCTCCCATTTCCATACCCCTTACTTGTGAGCGCCGCAGACGCGAATTTGTGATATGATAGGGAGCGGATTGAGAAGCATACTTCCCAGAAGACATAAACGCTTCTGTTCTCTACAATATACCAATGCCGCGAGGAGGTCTTCCATTTTATGAAAGCCGTTAAAACACACGTGGGTCGCTGCGATACCTGTGGCGAGCCTGCCGCCTATGCCCAGCTCCTCTCAGGAGGTCGCCGCTTCCTCTTCTGTGAGGAACACGTCCCGCCCCTGGTCAAGAAACAGGCCGAGGCCGCAAGCAAGCAAGAGGGAACCACGAAATAAGGAAGCGCTCCTGCTGAGCCTGCATCCTATCCCACAGCTCTCGTTTTTAGGCCATGGGTAGCTGGACCGTAAATGTCGACCCTTCTCCTGGGATCCCGCTGCTCGTAATCCAGATTTTCCCGCCCATGGCTTCTATCAACCGCCTGGAGATATATAAGCCCAGCCCCGATCCCCGCACTGGACTATTCACATCCCCCTCTAAACGGTAGAAACGCTGAAAGACAAGCTCCTGATCCTCTGGCGCGATCCCCTTCCCTCTATCAGTCACATCGATACGCACCACAGCCCCTGACGCCTGATAGGCCGAGGCAGAAAGGTAAAGTGGTGTCCCTGGTTCCGAATATTTTAATGCATTGACGCACACGTTGAGCAAGACCTGGCGCAAGCGCATTGGATCAGCCTGCACCGAGAGATCATCGGCCACCTGTACATGCAATTCCCGCTTCTCCCTGGTGAGATTCGGTTCAATCATCAGGATTACGCTCTCAAAAGCCTCAGAGACAGAGACGCGCTTGAGCAAGGCTGGTCGAATAATTACATCCCGTTCCAGGCGGCTCGCATCCATGACGTTCGATAAAAGCATAGTCAGTTCATCGCATCCACGACGCGCCTTCTCCAGGAAATCCGCACGCTCCTCAGGAGGCAGCACATCACCATATTGCACAATAAGCTCAATATAGCCCTGAACGGCGGTCAAGGGAGTACGTAGTTCGTGAGAAGCTGTCATCATAAACTGGTCCTTCATCTGGTCCAGTTCTTGCAGACGCCGATGTGCATTACGCAAGCGCTCATACAGGCGGGCATTAGTGAAGGCCACCGCGGCCTGCTCACTAAAATCCTGGGCGTGTGGCAAATCAAAGACGGAGAAAGCGCGTCGCTGACGCCCAGCCGACTGCCTTCGAGCGAAGACCAGCAAACCAATCGGCTCCCCCTCTGCCATCATCGGCACCAGGATGGCGGAGTTCACGCCGCATTGCCAGAGTGCATTGCGCAATACCCCTTTCTGCGCACTACCGCAAGCCGCCTTGTCTGGGGGGCTGACATCCGAACGAGTAGGCGATAGTTTACAAACGGAGACGGCATCGGCTCTCTCCAGGTGCACTAACCGGGCTTGGAGATCAAAAAAGGTCTGCCCATCTGGCTCATGCACACTCAGCTCGGGCCAGGTAGTGGAGGGAGCCACTCTCTCCTGCTCTTTATCCCAACAGGTTAAAGGCACAAGTTTCTCACGCTTCTCATCAGGCAAATAAAAGATCGTGTAGTCAGCGTCGAGGGCATGCCCGCCTTCATCACAAATCAACTGGTTCATTTCTCCCAGCTCGATGGCGGCCGCGTTCAACCGTGTCGCGATATTTGCCAGAGCCTGGGCGAAGACCTGTCGCTCATGTGCTTCCTCATACAAGCGGGCATATTCTAGAAAGGTTGCCAACTGCTCAGCATAGAGGCGCAAAAGCGAGGCTTCACTCATGCTCAAAGCGCTACCCGAGCAGCGCGCAACCCCAAGCGCCCCTAGCTTCTTGCCATGATAGAGCAGGGGGAAAAAGGTGATCAGCGAGACGTGTTGCTCGTGCATCCAGGTATCAAATTGAGCCACCCCTTGTATATGCCAGTTAATCGTTGTTTCCTCGCCTGCCTGACAAATGGAAGTAAGCTTATTTGGCTCGCGCGAACGCCAGCTAAGTAGGGTTGAGGTAGAGGAGACAGCATGAACAAGTAGCGATTGTGCAGAAGATGCGCCTTCCCCTGGTTCCTCCAGTGTCAGTAGCACGACAGCATCATACCCTAAAATAGTCGAGATCTGGCGTGCCGCCTCTTCATACAGACGCGCCCTGTCTAACACATCTACCAGAGGATTCACCAGCATGCGCAACAGATTAATTTCATTTTGTTGCTGCTTATGGGAACGCCAGAAGGTCTGATTCTGCCTTAGGGTAACCAGTGAGCGTGCCAGCGCCAGGGCCGAAAGGAGGCTCACCAGGAAGAGTAAAAGGCCCGTCCACACATCGCTGGTCGCCATCTCTCGATACACAAGCAATCCAAGTAGCAGCACAATACACAGGTAGAGCAGGATGCTTAGCACCACACTCCACCCTATTGTGCCGCCAGTATAGAAGGCCAGGCGCATTCTTTTATTCAGTATTCGCTCGTTTTTATGCTGTCCCATACCAATCCTACCCATTGAGCCAGACACGCTCCACACTCATCATTGAGGGGTGATGCAACACTCCTACCACCTTTTCGTTATACCTTGCGAGAGAAACACTCCTACGCCCAGCGTCAGTCAGACTAAAAATAGTTTGAGGAGATCCCTCCATCCACCATCAACCAGGCCCCGGTCGTCCAGGCAGATTCATCAGAGGCCAGGTACAAGGCCATATAGACAATATCCTTTGGATCACCAAAACGCCCCATAGGGATACGATTGAGCCGCGTATTGCGCGCCTCCTCGCTGGTCCAGAGATGACGAAGCAACTCGGTCTCTATCGGGCCGGGACAGATAGCGTTACAGCGAATGCCCTGGCGACCATACTGCACTGCCAGCGACTTGGTCAGGCCCAGCAGGCCACCTTTAGAGATAGTATAAGCATCCTGGGGGACCGTACACCCCAGAAAAACGACCAGCGAGGCAATATTGATGATCGAACCCTTGCCCTGCTCAAGCATATGTGGAATTGCGTAGCGGGAGCAGAGATAGGCACTCTTGAGATTGACATCCATGACCTTCTGCCACAGGGCATCGGTGATCTGCTCCAAACCCTCATCCTCTGGCGGCATCACCCCCGCATTATTATAGAGCACATCGATATACCCAAACGCCTCTATTACCTGAGCCACCATGCCTTTCACCGCCTCTTCGCTCGAGACATCGGCACGGCAGAAGAGGGCTTTTCCCCCAGCCTGGCGAATCTCAGCCGCCGCCTGCTCGCCCCTATCATCAATATCAACCAGGGCGACGCTTGCCCCTTCCCTGGCAAAAATCTCAGCCGCCAGCCTGCCCATGCCACTCGCCGCTCCCGTAATGATCGCAACCTTGTCAGCCAGACGCATATGCTTCCTTTCATATGGTGCCAATTAATTGTAGAGTCCATGCTGGCATGGACTCTTCGCCCACAGGTTGATACCCAGCCGTTGGAGAGATCGCCGCACTAGCAGTCCATACCAACATGGACCCCACACGCTCTTTTGTCTTCATTGACAGGCATTGATACATATGCCTCGAAGCACAACAGACTACGGCTGCCGCTCTTTCACAATATCCAGGTACCAGTAGGGTTGGCGCTTACGTAGCATTGGCTTGGCGCGTACGACGTTCCCGGGAATAGAATCCAGGATATTATAAGCCAGCTCGCCCGTCAACGAGCCCGCCATATCGCCGGGAGCATAGTCAAGCATATGCGTGGTACGCCGCCCTGTGCGCTGCTCACGCGTATCAATGGTCATCATCATCAAGCCTGGTTCATCTTCATCGGCGACGACCTCATTGGTATAGTTTGGCGAAAACACGCCACTCATACCATTAGCCCGCCCACCCACGCACTCCTGGCTCCAGTTCGCCAGGGCGAGATACACATTATGCTCGGCGGCACGTACCCGCCAGAGTAGGTGATGAGGCTGACTCCCATCCTCATCCATAAAGAAACTAAACGACGCGCGCGCTCCAGGGATCGCCGCGACAGGTACAGGAGCTGGGAAATCGAGGAAAGCGGGGGCGCAGACGAGATCGGTTCCCATCCCCGCCAGCACACGTAAGGTTTCCGGAAAAAGCACATCATATCCTGTTGCCAGCCCGATGCGACCGCTGGGCGTATCAAATGTCGAGAGACCGAGATTGCCCGGCGAGGCCCAGAGCCGGTCCCGCTGTGTAAGATGTAGTTTGCGATAGGTGCCATAGATGCCATGGGGATCAAGCAACAGGATCGTGTTATAGTAGTTCCCCTGTGCATACTCGGCGACCCCAAGCACCATGCTCACCTGAAGCTCCTGCGCCAGGGCGACCAGCGCATCCGTCTCGGGACCCGGAACACGAATGGCCTGTGTACGTATGTGGTCCGCGAACTCCCTCGCGGGATTTTGCGTCGCTGGATGCAGCAATACAGGGCCAGGAAGCACCAGTTCAGGGAGCACCAGGATATCGGGACAGGCAGGGGCATTATCACGAATACACATGCGCACCAGGTTTTGCAACGTCTCAAGCGTGGTCGATGCCTGCGAGGCCGCGAAGGAGCTCAGGCCTAGTTGGAGGAAACCCACACATGATAACTGCCCCTGGGGTAGCTCCCCTAGCTCATACAGGCTATGATAGCGCAAGGGTTCCCACAGGTATTGATTGTTGACAAGCGAGATATATTCGCGCGGGCGGCGATCCTGGAGGCGGTTCCCGTACACCTCCTGCTCGCTCCCCCAGCGCTTCTCGCGACTATGAGCCAGGTTCACCTCACCATAGAGAATACCTGATCCGGTCTCCAGCGCAGCTTGAATTGAACCATCTGGATTTAGCAGGCAACTTCCACCATAAAAATGCATGCCACGCTCATTACCCTCGCGATTCGCTACCAGCAGGTAGACGCCGTTTTCAAAGGCCCGCGCCATCCACCAGTTCGTGGGATGCTGTTCCAGCGTCCAGTTCGTTGGGCAGACAAGAACATCTACCTCCTGTAAAGCGGCGAGGCGCGCCGTCTCAAAGTAAGTGGCATCCAGGCCAATCATAGCGCCCAGGCGCCCAAGTGGTGTCTCCCATACAGGCACCCCCCCATCGCCATCACGCGCCCAACGAGGTTCTGACATATATGAATGCATTTTGCGATAAGTCCCCACGGGGCCATCAGGGCCGAGAAGAACCATAGCGTTATAATACACCTGTGTGAGCGTGTCCACCTCCGGCATGCCCAGGGCAATATAGCATTGATAACGCGAGGCTAAGGCCTGAAAGCGTTGGGTCGTTGGTCCGGGAATGGACTCCACATAGGGGGCGATCTCCGCACGCGTTGTCCAGCAATAACCGGTTGTACACATCTCTGGTAGGACGATAAGGCGCGCACCATGCTGAGCAGCCTCTTCAACGAGAGCGAGCAAATCCGCAACGTTTTTCTCTTTCTCGCCCAGGGATGGCGCATACTGAATAGCAGCGACACGATAACTCGTAGGGGATGCAAAGCGAGTGCTCATGTGGATGGACTCCTGCCTGGCTCGTAAGACTGGAAAGGGTGTTAGAGTATGTTCTCAAGTGTGAAGCAGTCACCCTGAATATAGCTTGTAGTATTATAGCACTTCGCTCCCTTGAGGGGATACCTTTTTTCGCACCTGCAGCGCTCAAGTATGAATGTATGGCTGGTGTGAGAGTGGGCAGTCGCCCACTCTCACACCAGCCATACTTGAAGAAAAAGCCTGAGATCAATTATTGATAGTATCGGATAATATAGGACTATATTGGACAGTATCGCGGCTCGCTTAGCCGAGGTACTGGTATGCGGGAAGGGTCAGAAACTCGACAAACCGGTCATCTGAGACAAGTTGATTGAGAATTTCAGCGGCGGGGGCGAACTTACGCGTGGCGTAGCGCTCTTCGCCCAGGGCATTCTTCAGCTTCTGGAGCTCTTCCTCACGGAGTTGGTGGTATAGCGCCAGCGTCACCTTGCGTCCATCCTCCAGCACACCTTTGGGATGGCGAATCCATTGCCAGATCTGCGCCCTGGAGATCTCAACGGTAGCTGCGTCCTCCATCAGGTTATTGATGGGGACACACCCCAGGCCACGCAGCCACGACTCCAGGTACTGCAGACTTACGCTGATATTATTGCGTAGCCCCGCCTCGGTAATCGTGCCTTCAGGCACCTTGAGCAGGTCGGCGGCGCCAACCTGCACGTCCTCGCGCTTACGCACAATCTGATTGGGGCTCTTCATAACGGCGTCGAACTCTGCCAGGGCGATTGGCACCAGGCCAGGATGGGCCACCCAGGTTCCATCATGTCCATCGGCCACCTCGCGGCGCTTATCGCTACGCACTCGCTCCATGGCCTCCTCATTGGCCTGTGGATCGCCCTTAATGGGAATCTGGGCGGCCATCCCGCCAATTGCGGGTGCGCTACGGCGATGGCAGGTCGCGATGGTCAATAAGGCGTACGAACGCATAAAATGCGTCGTCATCGTGACCTTAGCCCGGTCGGGAAAGATAAAGGCTGGATGGTTGCGAAACTTCTTGATCGCGCTAAAGATATAGTCCCAGCGTCCACAATTCAGGCCAGCTGAGTGCTCGCGTAGTTCGTAGAGGATCTCGTCCATCTCAAAGGTCGCCAGGATGGTCTCGATCAAGACCGTGGCTTTAATTGCCCCCTGAGGAATTCCCAGTTCGCGCTGGGCCAGGACAAAGATATCGTTCCAGAGCCGCGCCTCCAAGTGACTCTCCATCTTCGGCAGGTAGAAGTAGGGACCAGAGCCACGCTGCAGGAGCTCCCGCGCATTATGGTATAGGTACAAGGCAAAATCAAAGATGCCGCCCGAGACAGGCTTTCCATCAACCTGCACATGCTTCTCATCCAGGTGCCAGCCACGCGGCCTGACCAGCAGAACTGCCGTTTGCTCGTTCAGTTTATAGACCTTGCCTTCGGGACTGGTAAAGGTAATAGTGCGCCGGATCGCGTCGCGCAGGTTGATCTGGCCCTGAATCGTAGACTCCCAGGTGGGCGAGTGCGCATCCTCAAAGTCTGCCATAAACATGCGCGCGCCCGAGTTTAAGGCGTTGATTACCATCTTACGCTCAACGGGACCCGTAATCTCGACCCGGCGATCCTGAAGGTCATGCGGCAGGGGAGCAATTGTCCAATCTCCCTTACGCACCGTCTCCGTCTCGGGCAGGAAATCTGGCAACTTGCCCGCATCGATCTCGGCCTGGCGTGTCACACGACGCTGTAATAATTCTTGCCGTCGCGCCTCAAAGGCTCGTGAGAGGAGGGCAACGAATTTCAGGGCCTCTGGCGTCACGATTTCCGCGAATTCAGCGGTCACGGGAGCCAGCACCTGAATACCTTCAGCATA
Organism: Ktedonobacter robiniae; assembly: GCF_016587375.1. Taxonomy (GTDB): domain Bacteria; phylum Chloroflexota; class Ktedonobacteria; order Ktedonobacterales; family Ktedonobacteraceae; genus Ktedonobacter; species Ktedonobacter robiniae. The sequence goes on along the minus strand of NZ_BNJG01000001.1, from coordinate 3,088,266 downwards.
CGATGTCTGAGGAGAATGAGTCATGATCAGGCACTGCCTTTCTTGTTCTTTACTCGCGCCTGCGGCGCTTGCAGGAAGAAGTGGTGTGTTGGGCCATGGCGACTGGCGGCCGCCATGGCCCAACACACCACTTACCAGGTAAAAGGTGCGTGGCCACACCGCCTCAGTAGCCGCGTACGCCTGTAGCGGCCCCCTGCACCATACCACATAGCACTTTGTTTAGTGAAACTGAGCCTCTTCCGTGGAGCCTGTAAGCGCCGTAGTAGAGGACGCACCGCCCGCGATGACCTGGGTAACTTCATCGAAGTAGCCCGTGCCAACCTCATGCTGGTGCTTGGTAGCAGTATACCCTACTTTTTCTAGAGCGAACTCTGCCTGCTGCAAGCGGGAGTAGGCGGTCATACCCTCTTCGCGATAGCCACGTGCCAGGTCAAACATGCTGTAATTAAGCGCGTGGAACCCCGCCAGGGTGATGAACTGGAAGGCATAGCCAAGCGAGCCTAAATGCTTCTGGAACTCCGCGATCTGGGTTTCGCTTAGATTTTTACGCCAGTTAAACGAGGGCGAGCAGTTATAGGCCAGGAGTTTCCCAGGGAAGCGTGCATGAATCTCAGCGGCAAAGCGCTCGGCCTCCCCCATATCTGGGGATGAGGTCTCACACCAGATGAGATCACAATAGGGAGTATAGGAGAGACCACGCGCAATCGCTGCTTCAATGCCACTGCGGACCCGGAAGAAGCCCTCGGGCGTGCGCTCACCCGTCAAGAACGGCCGATCAGCCTCATCAATATCTGAGGTAATCAACTGCGCTCCGTTAGCGTCGGTACGCGCAATAAGCACGGTTGGCACGCCCATGACATCTGCGGCAAAACGCGCCGCTACCAGGTTCTTCACCGCAGAAGCGGTTGGTATGAGGACCTTACCGCCTAAATGCCCGCATTTCTTCTCTGAAGCAAGCTGGTCTTCGAAGTGGACGCCAGCCGCGCCAGCCTCGATCATGGCCTTCATCAACTCAAAGACGTTTAAGGGACCACCAAAACCAGCCTCGGCATCGGCGACAATGGGGGCGAACCAGTAGATATCCCCTTTCCCCTCAGAGTGCTGAATCTGGTCGGCGCGCTGTAGGGCCTGATTGATGCGCTTCACGACCTGCGGCACGCTATTGGCCGGATAGAGACTCTGATCGGGATACATATGCCCCGCCAGGTTTGCATCCGCGGCAACCTGCCAGCCACTTAGATAGATAGCCTTCAATCCAGCGCGCACCTGTTGGACAGCCTGATTACCGGTCAACGCGCCAAGCGCAGGCACAAAGGGCTCGCTGCGCAGCAGCGTCCAGAGGCGTTTGGCACCCATGCGAGCCAGCGTATATTCAATATGTACCGAACCACGTAAACGCAAGACATCTTCCGCCAGATAGGGTCGCTCGACGCCCCGCCAGCGAGTCTCACCCTGCCAGGCCATCTGCAAATCGCGCGCATTCCCATTTTCTGCATGCTGACTGCTCATCATGATCTGTTCTTCTCCTTCTCTAAGTGGCGTAAGAATCAGGAGGTGGCGTCATTGTCACCTCCCTGTTCTGCCAGGAGACGACGTTGTCTCCCTATCTTCTAAACCAAGAGTACCATGCAGGCGCAACAATAGTCCAGGCTTTTACTTCGCAGATTCTGAGGTAAAGCATAACCAAAAGGTTATATATCAGGTCACGCTCCCTGGCCAGATATATACAGATATATTCATCAGCAGGCTTATCCCCTTGCTTAAAGGCATAGAAAGCGCTCGCTTCCTGCATATAGAACGACTTTCAGACATCTTCCCCTGTCTAATAGTGTCAATCACACACCTTTTCAATAAGTCTTCCCTTATGCGCCAGTAAGCTTCCCCAAAAGCAAACCTCGGGCAGGAAAGAAGCACTCTTTCCTGCCCGAGGTCTGCTTTTTAACCTTTATGCGCCATGACACTTTTTGAACTTCTTGCCGCTGCCACAGGGGCAGGGATCGTTACGCCCAACCTTGGCAAAGGCCGAGGCGCTGCCGTTGACGTTGGCATTGTAGTTGCTGTTGCCATTGCTCCGGCTCTTCGTCGAACGCCCTGATGCGGACTTTGCCCTGGTCTGCCCACTCTTGCGCTGACCATTGGCTCGCGCACGCGTCTCCTCGCCGTTCTCGCTCTTGCTCTGACCACTGGCCTCTGCGATAGCATCGGCATTCGTCCGCACATTCGCGGGAATCTTGCGCACGGGTGCGGGACGGTCGATGGCCAGACGCACATCATTGCGAATAAGCTTGAGCAGCGCATCCACGGTATGGTGCTGGATCGCCACCTTCAGTTCATCAAACATGCGGTAGGACTCGTTCTTAAACTCGACCAGGGGATCACGCTGGCCCAGGCTGCGCAGTCCGATACCGGCACGCATCACGTCCAGGGCGTCGATATGATCCATCCACATGCGATCCACGACCTGCAAGAGGTAGGTGCGCTCAAACTCACGCAACGGATCAAACTGGGACACCCCTAACTCTCGTGCCTGCTGTCTCAACTCCTCGCCACGCTTCTCATAGTGCTCCAATACCAGCTCGGTCAGGTCGCTCTTGAGCTGTTCGCGACGGACAGAATTGATATTCTCTGGCAGAATATCCTCTGGGATATTGACCCAGACCTCCAGCGTCTTGAAGAGGGTCTCCAGTTCCTCCTCTTCGGAGATAACATTGCCCGGGATACAGGCGTTGACGATGCGGGCGACCTCGCCCTCCATCATCTTCACGATACGCTCATGCATGTCGCCATGTTCAAGAATGGCGCGGCGGTCGCTATAGATAACGGCACGCTGCTGCGCGATCACGTCGTCATATTCAACGACGTTCTTACGCACATCAAAGTTGTAGCCCTCTACGCGGCTCTGGGCGCTTTCAATCATGCGCGAGAAGAGCTTACTCTCCAGCGGTAGGTCACCCATGCCCGCACGCTCCATAAGGCCAGACACACGGTCAGCGGCGAAGCGGCGCATCAGCTCATCGTCCAGGGCCAGGAAGAAGCGTGTGGAACCAGGATCGCCCTGGCGGCCCGCGCGACCACGCAACTGGTTATCAATACGCCGCGACTCATGGCGCTCGGTACCAATAATATGCAGGCCACCGAGCTCACGTACTCTCGCGCGATCTTTCTCGCACTCAAGCTCTTTCTGGCGCAGCAGCTCTTGCTTCTCCGCCTCCGTCATATTCGCGAGATATTCCTGAATAGCCTCTTCCTTCTCAGCCCGCTCATCCTCGTTGCGCTCAGGCATGTCACGAATATAATCGACATGCTCCACATGCTTACGCAGGATGGAGTCATAGAAGCCTTCTGCGTTCCCGCCCAGGAGAATGTCGGTACCACGACCAGCCATGTTGGTAGCGATAGTTACCGCGCTACTGCGGCCAGCCTGGGCCACGATATGCGCCTCGCGTTCGTGGTGCTTCGCGTTTAGAACCTCGTGAGGTACGCCCTGCCTCTTCAACAGTTCAGAGAGCAGCTCCGAGATCTCGACCGAGGTTGTACCCACCAGCACCGGCTGCTCACGCTCATAGCACTCCTTGATCTCTTCCACCACCGCGTTGAACTTGGCCTCTTGCGTGCGATAGATATAGTCGGGCATATCCTCGCGAACCCTGGGCTTGTTGGGCGGGATGTTGACCACATCCAACTTGTAGATTTTATGGAACTCCTCGGCCTCGGTCATGGCAGTACCAGTCATACCCGCCAGTTTCTCATAGAGGCGGAAGTAGTTCTGGAAGGTAATCGTAGCCAGGGTATGGTTTTCGCGCTGAACCTTGACGCCCTCTTTGGCCTCAATCGCCTGGTGTAGACCCTCGCTATAGCGGCGGCCCGCCATCTGGCGCCCGGTAAACTCATCAACGATAACGACCTCGCCATCCTTCACGATGTAGTCTTTATCGCGCTTGAAGATGATCTCGGCCTTGAGGGCATTCTCCATATAGCGTGTTAGGTCCAGGTTCTCTTCATCGTAGATGTTCGTGACGCCAGCCAGCTTCTCAATCTTCTCAATACCCTCTTCGGTCATGAGCACGCTGCGCGTCTTCTCATCGATGGTATAGTCGGTCTCGGCCTTCAGGCGTGGCACCCAGCGCGCGAACTGCGCGTACATATCGGTCGACTCCTGGCCCTGGCCAGAGATAATCAGTGGTGTACGGGCCTCGTCGATCAGGATATTATCTACCTCGTCGACAATGGCAAAATACAGCTCGCGTTGCATGACCTGGTCCAATGAAGTGACCATGTTGTCGCGCAGGTAATCGAAACCGAATTCGTTATTTGTACCATACGTGATGTCGGCCTGGTAGGCTGCGTTACGCTCAGGGGTATAGGGATCAATGGCGTTGACGACAACGCCAACCGTCAGACCAAGGAATTTATAGATGCGCCCCATCCACTCAGAGTCACGGCGCGCCAGGTAATCATTGACGGTCACGAGATGCACGCCTTTACCAGTCAGGGCGTTAAGGTATATGGGGCTGGTCGCGACCAGGGTCTTACCTTCACCTGTGCCCATCTCGGCGATTTTGCCCTGGTGCAGGACAATGCCACCAATCAACTGGACGTCGTAGTGACGCATTTTGATGGTGCGCCAGCCTGCTTCGCGTACCGCCGCGAAGGCCTCAGGCAGGAGATCATCCAACGTCTTGCCATTACGATAGCGCTTCACCATCTCTGGCACCAACTCGTCCATCTGATTGGCGCGTAAGGCCACCAGTTCAGGCTGAATCTCTTTCAGAATATTGGTCAGCAGCAGCTCCAGGTGCGCATTAGAGCCCTCTTCACCATCGCTCGTCTTGCGCCTGGTCTCCTCAAAATGGGGCCAGAACTCCGTAAAGGCGCGTTTGAGATCGTCTTCATCGACCTCTTTCAACAGTGGCTCCGCCTCTTGCAACAGTTGCAGAATGGCCTGCTGGGGATCCTTTGCCTCATCAGGCCGTTCCTGCCGCTCGTCGGCAAGCTTCATGGCTTTGGACACGCGCAGCTCGTTGAGTGCGGGAGAGAGCTTCTCGTATCCCTGCTCAAAACAGTCGGAGAGGGTGTCTTGCAGGCGTGTGCGCAGCAAATACTCGCCATTACGCTTGCGCTCAAGCTTCTGTCGATACGCAGAAATTGCCTGGTGCAACTGCTCATCCGTAAGCTGGTCGGCCCAGGGTTCGGCTTTGCCCAACGCCTCACGTAGCAGAAGGACCAGTTCGTCTTCAAGCACCTTGCCGCCTTTGAGGTAGAGGGCGAGCTGTGAGCGAAACTCAACCGTTTTAGCGGCTAGCTCTTCGTCACTCAACTCCTTCATCTCTGCTTCCAGCGCGTTTATTTTATCGATGATGGGTTGTATGACCTTTAATTCCTTTTTATTCGGGTCGCCCAGGATTTTTCCTAGTAATTGCATGATTCAGCGTTCTCCTACTGCTCGGCTGTGGTGCAATAGCGCAATTGTCAAAAACCTTAAAAATACAGGCACATTATATCATGTATAGTTTTATGAGCATACAGCTTCAAGGTACATCTTGAGTATAACCCAGGAACTAAATAGAAGAGACGATCAACAGCAGGTTAGCCTTTCTGGTTGGGAGTGTGATGCGCCCTGGCAGCCTGTGGCTGCCAGGGCGCATCACACTCCCAACCAGGGTGAGCGCCGCAGGCACGAGAGTGCAAGCACAAAATATTCTATACCTGTATACGTACAAAACGATGTTTAGTTAGAGCAGGAGGAGGGCAACAGCTACATCAACACTTGCCTGCTTTGGCCTGGTCTATACTACTAGTAAGATCGGCAGATACCATGACCCAAAGGAGGGGGTGTATGTTCGCGGCGGTTGTCGAAAGCACTGTTTTTAACAACTTCTGGACCTGGACGTTCTGGATTATTTTGGGAGGACTGGCGGGCACGACGACAGAGATGATGCTCCACAGTAATACTATTGGCTGCGCAGGCAACATGTTTATCGGTGTCCTCGGCGGCATCCTGGGGGGAGTAGTAATAGCTACCTTGGGCATTCAACCTGGGGCGCTTTTTTACACCTTTCTCCCCGCCTTCGGGAGCGCCTTCCTGCTCTTATTCATCGCTCAATTCTTCGCGCATATTCGCTATAATACACTTTAATCATGCTAAGCAGTCAGAGGGAGTCTGGTCGCGTAGATCTGCGCGACCAGACTCCCTCTGACTGCTTATGCTCGTTTATGCGTTCCGCTTGCGATGCTTAATAAGATAGGCCGAACCGAGCAGCAGCACGGTCGCGATAAATGAACTGCCCAGAATAAAGGCGATGTTACGCAACCAGAGATCCGAGGTACTATCTGTCTGCTGGACAGGAGCCGTGTGATGCAGACACGTCAGCGGCCAGTAGCGAATCTTCTCCCCTCTGTAGTTCCAATACATCCGTGGTATCTCAATGCGAATCTCATCCCCAGCATGGGGCCAGAAGAACGGGGGATCAAAGATAGAAGGGTCGTAGTTATCCCCAGCTCCCGTAATCGACGGTAAAGGCGTTGGCGTCCCCTCGGGACCTCCATTGTTGTCGCCAGCACCAGGTGTCCCATTGCCATCCGTCACGCCAGGTGTCCCATTGCCATCCGTCACGCCAGGCATTCCATCCACGTTCGCAATGCCTGGCGTCGCGCCATCATTGTCCGCGCTAATGGTAGGCGTGGCCTGATCTCCATCGGCAGGATCGACCGTTGGTGTATCATCTTCGCCTGGCTCTCCTGTTGGCGTGACCGTTACAGTAGGTGTAGCGGACGCAGTAGGATGCGGCTTCGCCGTTTTACGCACTATGGGGAGAGCGGGAGGATTGCTTGCTTTGGCGACTGGCAAGGCCTGGCTGGGTGGATAATACTGTTGAGCGCCTCCCTGGGCCGGAGGGTACTGTTGCTGCGTCCCACCTCCATTGCTCTGAGCAGGGGCCGAGGGCTGACCGGAGCCCGATGAGTTCGTGTTGGCCTGGGTGCCATCGCTTGAACTTCCCTGGGAAGATGCGTTTGTCGCAGCGCTATTACATGGCTGTGTGCCGGGTACTTTTGCGACATCGTCCGGAGTTATCGGGGTCACGGTTCCAGAATCCGGCTGGTGTTGCTTCGTGCCTGTAGACGTGACCTTTGCCTCCCGCTGGTCCGCATTCGCGGGGTGCCCTGGTCCCTGGCGTCCCGATGTAGGCCAAAAGTTCATGCCAACAATGACACACAGCATAGAGGCACAGATACACATGAACATAAACGTCACAAAAAATTTAGCGCCCCTGCGCCTGTTTTTCTGATTCCACAACGCCAACATTGTATCAATCATGGGTGTGCAAACTCCTCTCCCATCTCGTCAACCCCTGGTACTCAATTTACAGCCTATGCGGAAGCCTGAACACACTCGCCACGGTAATGGCATGGGGTTTCCGCATAAGCCTTCAGTCTACACAATTGCGCCCTTTAGTATTACCGTTATTACTGGGCTGAAATTGGGCTTTCAAACGACTCACCATCTGCTTCTGGCGTAAATTCTCCACTATCCCCGCATCGGGAAGTTGTCCCAGGTTCAAGCGCGAGATCAACGAGGGCGTCAGATTCAGCAAGCGATCCTGCTGTTGCTCTTCCTGCCTGTGTTGCCAATGCGCCAAGATACGTTCAAGAAACAGGGCGCACTCTACCGGATGGCGAACCGCGAAGATCTCCGGCCTGGGCCAATGCTCCGCCGTAAAAGCAATTGCTTCATACACACGCGAAATATGCAACACCTGCGCATAGGCCAGAACAATCTGGTTTTTACGCCCAAAATAGATCAGGCGCTCACTAGTCAGCACCAATTTGCCATGGTCTCTCGGCATATAGCGCTTACCACTCATCGAGGGGCGCTCCTGCCCACAAAGCATGGCATCAGTTATATAATGCGCCTCTTCACCAGGCAAGAGAGGCATAGGAATTTCAACGACAGGCAGGTGCTCAGACTCAAGCTGCGTCAGGACCTGGCTTATATCAAACCCATAGGTATGGCGCATCCGTTCAAGCAAGAAACGGCGCTGGCGACGCTCACGCTGCTCCTGGTAACGCCGTGCCCAGCGTGGTATCTCGCCTGGTTCGGCCACTGAGCAACGACGGATGGGGGAAATGTCGTTGTCCAGGCTTACCTCGGCATCAAGAGGTGTAGGTTCCAGGGCCGGTTGGGGGAAAGAAGCCCCGGGCGAGGATGGACGCGGATGCCTCGGCTGCGAACAGCGCCGCTCAGTTCGTGCATCCACTACGCAGACATCATTCCCGGTATGCAAACGCAGCCAACGATGCAAGTACGCGACCAGGCGCTCAGCCACTTCGACATCTGGCATGCCGCGTAACACAATTTTCTTCTCTTGAAAACACAGCTCCACGCGTGCTGAGGGCACGCCAAATAAATGATGATACTGAGGGCGCACGCTTTTCAAGCGCGTCAGCTTGTAGGCCTTACCATTCACATCCAGGTACTCAGGGTAGAGCCTGACATGATGACCCAACCCAAATGCACTCTCCACCATTGGCTCCAGTGGCATCGCACTCCTCCTCTCCACCTCAGGAGGATACTACGTGTATCCCCCTAGATATTCATTATACAGAACGAGAGGAGAATGTGCGTGTAACAACCATTAAAGCATCTAAAGACACTTATCTAAAATAAGTCTCTCAGAGCTTTGAAATGGGCAAGCCCCTACTTTCTTCGCCACTTGTTCAACAGCAAGTGCCAGGCCATGCCCCGCAACGCGGGCTGCATGCGCCGAGTCTCTGCCGAGGCATCAGGAGACGGAACGCTGGAGCGTGGCCCCCAACGATCCCGCACGAAAAGCTCGGTCAGGCGCCACAAGGGAGCAACCTGTCCAGGCGCCTGCTGGCTCAGCATCCCACTATATTCATACGGCGTCTGCCACGGGCGTGGTGCAAAGCCGAACTTACTCGCCAGCCAGCAAAAGCGCCAGTAGGTGCTCGCGATAAAAGTACTATTCGCATAGAGGCCTCGCCACCAGGAAGCAAACAGCGCCAGGCCAAATATAACCACCGCGATCAGCAACGCTAGCAGGGCTATATTCAGCAATACGGCATCGCTTATCCCACCTGCCCATGGTACACCCGTACCGCCTGTCGCCGCATCTGGTGGTGGTGTTGGCTGATGATGCGTCAATGGAGTGTTCTTCGCAGTAGCAGTGCTTGTTGGAGTGGGCTTTTGCGCCTGTTGCGTTGGCGTCACTGTAGGTGTCGGTTTGGCGAGTGAGGTTGTAGAATAGCCCGGCGTGGGCTCGAAATTGACCCAGCCCAGATTGGGAAAATAGGCCTGCACCCAACTATGAGCATCCTGTCCATCGACAATCCAGGCCTTGCGCTGCTCATCAAAATGGCCACTACTAAACCCATTGGCCATACGCGTTGGAATGTGCAACATGCGCGCCATCACAATCATGGCACTGGCATAGTAAGTACAATAGCCCCGTTTATTCTGTAGCAACCAATCAACCACATTCGCGCTACTGACGATATCTGGATTACTTACAGAATAGGTAAACTGAGTCTGATCGCTGAGATGCTGCTCCAGCGCCTTGAGTGCCCCATAGGTCGTAGACGTATTTCCAACCCATTGTTTGACTTGAGCCAGCACACGAGGCGAGTAATCCTTCTCATCAATTTGCGTGTAGCTGCCTTTGATAATGTCATAATTGGTATCCGCATTCCAGAAAGCCGGGTCGCGCTCGGGAAGAGGGACTGTGGTGAGAAGATCTGGATCGTGTGGCGGGAGTTGAGAGATCACAGTGTATATCTCGCCTTTCTGCAAGGGATTCTGTTGCATCCAGGTATTCGCCGTCACGTCATAAGAGATAGCCGTTGACACATCAAAGCGCACAGGCTGCTCTGGAGCAAAGATATACGCAGGCCCACCCGGTGGCTGCGCTAATGTCACTCGGGTAGTGATCTGGTCATCACTGACCTGAGGTACATCAGATTGCAGCATAGCATTCGGCTCAAAATACTGCGTAGCATTCTGATCTAATGAACTCTTCCAGCTCAGATGACCATCGAAGTCATTGAATGTAAAGCCAAGCAGATATTGAGGTTTCTGATTAGAGCTGGTATATGAAAGAACCTCGCCCCTGGGCAGGTTCACCTGGCCGGTAATATGCAAACGCTTATCAAAGAAATTCGACGGCGTACCATTAAACAGGCTGGAAGGATCACGCCAGGAGAAACGGCCATTCACCAGGTTGTTCCACCCATTATCCAGGTGGTCCCAGAATACCACGCCACTCTGCGTCTGCTGCGCGAAGGGCAAGAAGCTGCTAAGTAGAAGCGTACAGAGCGTAAAACCACAGGTTACCTGCATACAGCGCCAGGCCATACCGCGCAACCAGGAGCGATCAGTATACAGACCATCACGCCTCCATTGCGCGACCTGGGCCGCCAGGTGCACACGCGCCACCAGCAGCATCAGAGCGCCGCCTAGTATACAGACCAGGTAGACCGCATCCTGTTTTACATAGTTGAGATTTACCAGCAGAATCGCGCTATAGATCAAGGCCACAAGCCAGGGTAAACGCGCGCGATAGACAAGCCAGCAGCCAAAGTAGCCCAGAAAAAAGGTCAGGAAGGTCAGGTAAAAGAAGAAGAGTGCCTCCGCCAATCCAGGCGGAAGGTCCAGCAGCGAACCAGTAAAGACGGAACGTAAGCTATTCAGCACAAGCGTGATAGACACATGATAGGCGGCAAAACTCGTCAACCATAAAGCGAACCAGAAACCCAGCAGGCAGGTCCCCAGGTGAAAGAGGCTTTGCGGACCCTTTGGTAACTTCGCAATGATCAAGCCGAGCACCATGCCCAGCAAGCCTCCCCAGGGAAACAATGTATCATGTCCTACCCACTTTGCAGCCTGCATCGACGCAATCACACAATATAATGCTACGCCTAAACAGATGAGGGGTAACCAACCCTCCAGGGGCGCAAGCACCAGCGAGGGACGAGCCTTCTGTCCATTCGCCGCTGGCGGAGGCGTTTTAGGTGTTCCGCGAGAACGGGAAAAACCTGGAGTGGCTGGATAGGTGGGGAGAGAAGTTATTGACTGCGGCACATGCCGAGCTGCTCCATCAAACGGCTTCACTGGTATTGGAGATGAACGCTTTGGATCGACTACGCTTGGCCTCATCAATGCTCCCTTATCACTTTATAGTAGCAACATATGGTACGCGCTGATACAAAACATTTTAAGCAGTATAGAATTATATAATATAAGAGGTGTTTTTGCTACATCCATCTGGGCATGCCTTGCAATCATATCCCTATATATATAAATGTCGCAAATTAGCCGCTAAAAGTCACGCATTGCACCTATTTTTGCTATTTCATGAGATATTTTACTGCATGGACGTGTTCTTCTTTCCAAAGAAGAGGAGCAGAAGACTGGGAGCCAGAAGGAGACAGAAACCACCAAAGACAAAAGAGGCTGCAAGGTTCACACTAGATTGCAGCCAGCCTGCAATCGTTGGGCCAATGCTAAAGCCAATACTCCAGGTCACTGCGTAGCAGCCAGCGAGAATTGCGCGCTGGCGGTCTGAGACCTGCTCCATGGCGAAGGCGGCATAGACAGGCTCAATCAAAGTGCGCAGAAATGAGCGTGCGTACTCGCCCGTAATCGCCAACGGCAGCGTAGGCGCAAAGCCAATCAAGACCATCAAAGGAGCGCTGATATACTGCACCGAGGTCACCAGGCGCAACTTACTCCAGCGTTTGACAAATAGCGGCGCCGTTAACGAAAAGATTCCACCAGCCAGGCCCGAGATCGTAAAGATGATGCCCAGGGTACCAGGTAAGAGCTGGAAACGCAGCACGAAATAGAGCTGGATCAGGGCGACAACCGCCCCCTCGCCCATAGTAAAGACCAGGTCGGGCAGAAGCAATTTCACGAAGAGCCAGGTAGAGGATTGTTCAGCTCGAACGTCTCCAACCTCATTGGCCTGCTCACTGGCAGCCTCGCGTGATGTTGCCTTGTCAAGACCCCTTGGCTCTTGCAGCAGCCAGAGCGGCAGACCGAAGACAAAGGTAAACAGAGCAGCGCTAAAGACCCCCCAGCGCAGTGGAATAGCCGAACCAGCCGAGACATGCAGCAGACCCGCCACAAACTCAGGAATCGCTCCACCCAGGAGATTGCCCAGCGCCCCAATGCCCAGCAAGAGAAAGCTATTCAGCGCCAGCACGCCGACCCGCTGCTCCTGAGTGGTACTCTCCGATAGCAACGGCAGGTTCGTCACCCAATAGGCAGTCGAGACCAATCCCTGAATCAGGTTGGCAACCAGTAAAAGCGGCGCCGACGTTACCAGAGCACAGAGCGCTAGCATCAACGGCGTCAGGAAGGCTGTCAGCAGCAGAACCGGCTTACGCCCTATGCGATTGACGAGCATACCCGTAGGCACCGCCGCAATACAGGCCCCAACGGCGGGCATGGCGCTAAAAACGCCGATAAAGTCTGGCTGATAGCCCAGGCTATGGACATAATAGTTGAGTGTGAGGGCCGCTATACTAAGTTGAAAGCCTTTTCCCGTGGTAAATAGCAACAATAAATAGACATTGCGTGGCAAGCGCCAGAAGGAAGAAATCGCAGCACGTTTGTGTGTTACTTTGTCTCCTTGTACACGAGGTTCTGAGGAATTCGACACCGAAGGCATGTGAACATTACTCCTGAATAAGTAGATACATGCCCATACCTTAACATAGGCTAGCGGAAGAGGGCAATGGTCAAATGGCCAGGAAAACTCTTTAAGCATTTATTAAGCAAATAAAGGATTTTTAGATAAAATCTGAGAACCATTAGACTTTGTATTGCTGACTTGATTTATGCAAACATTTCTATTATTATAAAAACACAAGCAACGATACCAGAATTTGTAGATAACGCAAGAGCAGTATCGCTCCATTGCTTGAAACAGGTATTCTTATATTGCGTTTAAAAAGCAAGTTGTTTATCCAGGTATCCATTTTCAGTTGATAAGAGCGAAGGAGGAGAATCGCATGCTTACATTTGCGACGTTTATCCTTGGAGCTACTCTCAATCCCGGCGGCATTATCGGTTGGATCGTCGTGGGCTTGATCGCAGGCTTCCTCGCCAGCCTGGTTATGCGTGGTGGTGGCTATGGCATCCTTGGAGACCTGATCGTTGGTCTCGTCGGCGCTCTCATTGGTGGCTTCATTGCCAATCTGCTGATCCCAGGCGGAAACTTTGGCCTGATTGGCAGTCTGATTGTCGCCTTTATTGGCGCCTGCATCCTCATTGCCATCCTGCACGCCGTTGGGCGTGGGCGCACACGTTCTACGCTCTAGCAAGTAGCACATCACGGGCCTCTCATGTCCTGGGAAGATACGTAGACATTTGTAACCAGGACACTACCTTTTCAAGAGAAGTGGATGCCACCAGATTTGACGGCATCCACTTCTCTTTTTCTTCTCCACACCCATTCCTCACACCAGCATATAACTTTCATACTCTCAGCAACGTATATCATGGCAGAGTATTATCAATAGCAACCTGACTGTTCCACGCTGAGAGGAGCGTTCATCTTTTATGATTACGATTCATCCCGGCAATGTCTATGCCATTCTCCAGCCCGGTGATATTATTGCCTGGCTTCTCGTTGGTCTCATCTCGGGCTACATCGCCAGCATCCTGGTACGCGGACGCGGCTTTGGCTGCCTTGGAGATATAGTGATTGGACTCATTGGTTCGTTTATCGGAGGAATGATCGCTAACTACCTAAACATCAGCGGCAACTTCCACTTCTGCGGCACCATTGTGATCTCGGTCATTGGAGCCGTCATTCTCCTTACCATTATCAAACTTCTCTTTGGCGACCGTTGACCAGGGAGCATCTTGATGTCTGCATGCAAAAGAAGGAGCCAGGTTTTTACCTGGCTCCTTCTTTTGCATGCAGACATCAAGAACACGTTTAATTATGCGTCACAGCCCCGACAGGAATGGGTTCTGAGGGAGATACTTGACCAGGATGGACCTGCTCCGCGCGTAAGAGGCTTACTCCCAGCTCAGGCTGCACACTGAGCGAGCTTCCCAGCGTCTCCTGCTGCCCCTCGGGAGTCGTCAGCGCCCACATGACTTCGGCGGCGACATGGCGTGCCGGCAGGTTCATGGGCTGGATGTGCTCAAGCACACGGGCCGCGACCGCGCTCACAATCGGCGTAGCAAAGGAGGTACCAGACCAGTAGGCCCAGCCATTGGTATTGGGAGCAGGATACTCTGGCGTGGGTGGATTCTTACCCTCGAAGGCGGGATAGCTCTGTGAGCTATAGAGACCAATCAATGCGTCCACTTCATCACGCTTTATATCTCTTTGTGTGGGAATACCGCCGCCGTAGGTCGTGATACCGTTGCGCTGTGCTGGCAGCTTGGGGTAGTTGCTATAGCGCGCCGCCTCGCCATCACGATCTACCGCCCCGACGGCAAGAACCTCGGGGAAGGCCGCCGGGTAACGTGGACCAATACGTCCCGCCAGTTCTGGCGTGTTTGAATCATTGCCAGCCGCAGCCACGATCACAGCGCCACACTCGCTCAGACGCTGAATAGCCCGTTGCAATGGAGCGCGCAGGGTCGCCAGGTCATAGGCCATACTCAGGGTATTCTGACCATATGCATTGCCGGAGGAGGCATGCCAGTAGGTAAAGAGGTTCTCATCCGAGGGCGTCATGACCAGGCTCAGATTGATCACTACAGGCTTATTAAAGAGGTCTCCCTGCTGACCCGTCCGTGGATCAATACGCGATATGCGTCCATGAATCCACTCCAGCGTGTTAATCAGGGTATAGCAATCACCCGCGCCAAAGTCATTCAGCACACGTATATACTCGATATCAGCCTCGGGCGCAAGCTCACGCACAATCCCGGTCACAAAGAGTCCATGATCAGGCATGCCAAAGGCATACTGCTTCCCATTGAGGTCCCGGCCCACCACCATCTGGTTCTCGGCATTCTCTTGTAGAAGGAAGCAAAGCGGCTGATAGGAGAACTTAATGAAGGGAGACTGCTCGCGGTTCATCTGCTCAGCCACCGTCTGTAAAAGTTTGTTATTTCCACCGGCACGCTGAGCCGCCTCAATGATGACATTCGTTGTCGCATCGGCATCATTGGGCAGTTCAGGCATCGTATCCAGGACAAAGACCGTCACTCCTTTCCCATTCTTCGTAGCAATAGGTGAGTCTTTTAGGTCTGGCAGAGTAGTGTCCCAGGCACCAGTATGCTGTCCATCGCTATCGCTTGCCGGAAGCGGCAAGGGAGGCAAGGCTGGTCCGCCATGAATAATGCAGTCTACTGGTGCGGCGCCACCTACCCAGTTTGGCGCCGCTGCCACCAGGGGCAGGCCAAGATTCTGGCGTAGTTCCTCCAAGTTATGGTTAATAAGGTTGACAACCTGGCGAGCGTACGATTGATCATACCCAGCGGCCAGCATATCCTGCATTGGATACTCTGCCTTGATGTCATCCACCGTAAAAAAGCCGACAACGGTTATACCACTTCCATCGGGTGTTTTGAAGCGACAGTGACAGCTAGAATGGGACAACCACTCATTTAAAGCAATCGTCGTGGCCTGATTTTGCTGAGCCTCGGACGCCTCCTGCCCATTGTCTGGCGCCACATCTGAGAGATAAGGAGAGAGTTGGAAACCACGCCTCTGGAGAAACAGGTTGAGGTCCTCGATACCAAGAGAGCCGGATGCGCTCTTATCGTCTAGCTGCCGCCCATCCTCAATGTGAAAGGTCAGGGTCACATGCTTCTCTACCCAAAGCATTTTGGCGGCGCTCCACCAGGGCTCGCGCATATTCATCGATGATGTTGACACAGACTACCTCCTGGGATGATGGTCTACAAGGTGGTCTACAAATACCACATCATATATGTTTCTATCTATTAGCTAAACGCCACAACTACCTCTTTTTAGGCTCAAGTATTTATTTCTCCGCGCAACTTCTTGATTACCTGCTGGCTGAAAGGCTGTACATCTCCAACCAGGCGAAAGGCGGCCCAAAAGTAAGGATGGTTATAGCGCGCGTCTGCATGTTTGAGCATAGCTTGTTGCGCGAGGCGTAGCGCCTCCACCTTGCTCTCTCCCCGAAGTAAATGTTGATAGAACGCCTGCATTAAGAAGCTGGTCGAGGCGTCTTCAACCGGCCAGATACTCATCACCAGCGAACGTGCTCCCGCGGCTAAAAAGGCTCGGCCTAATCCCAGTTGCTCATCCCCACCACCACTCAGCGCCAGACCGGTCTCGCACCCACTCAGGGTCACCAGTTCACAGCCTTGCAGGTTCAGCGAGAAGGCATCAATGGCATTGAGATAGCCATCCGCCAATACAATGGAAGAGAAGTTTGGAGCATCCAGGCGACTATGACCATGCGTCGCCAGGTGAATAAGGGGGCAGCCCCGTGTCCCGGTTTGCAGGTGTTCAATGGTAGCCTCTTCTTCAAGCTGGCATGTTCCATGGAGCAGTTCAGCAATCGACCTGGCCTCCTCCAGAGCCGAAGGGAGATTGCTATGACCAGAACATCCCATTACCAGGGCTGTAGAGATGTCATGCGCGTTCAATTGCCGCACATTCTGGAAGTCTAACAACAAGTTGCTCGCGGGCAAATAATTGACTTGGAAATCCTCGATTAAAAAACGCGAACCATCATAGAGAGCATGGAAGGGGAGTTGATGCAGAACGCCATAAGGTACAATTGTTAACAGTTTGTTTATGTCAGCGAGGTACTCCGCCACGGGAGCAATGAGCAGGCGGTGCAATTTCTTCAGCAAACCGCGAATGATCTGCTGTGGAGGATGCAGGGCATCTGGCCAGCCACCTGGCTGCAAATGAGCATGTAGAAGCAATAAATACTGTTCCAGTTGCGGGATTATACCCGGCTGCTTGCAAACAAAATAGCCCTGCGCGCTAATGACAAAAATAACCAGCATGTCTTGAAAAATATAATACGTCAGCAGCGTCTGACCTGGCTGTAATGCCTGTTGCAACTGCTGCACATTCAGACCTGAGGGCGTACGCACACGCTTGCGATACCCCGTGACAGACGGAGCCAGAGCGCCATCGGTACGCAACAAATGTAGCCATTCGAAGAGCTCGGCGATCTTTACTTCGCACTGCTTTATAGTGGCTTCGACCTCCTCGCGATTGATCGCGACCACCAGGTCTTCGTCTCGCGTCGCCAGCAAGGCACTATACTCGTGATACTTTTTCTGCCAGAGCGAGAGCTCATACTCGCATTGTAAGAGCGAAGCACCTTTCGCTCGCCTCACATCATCAAGCTCCCTGACATCATCTTCCTCACAAGCACCTGGCGCCGCAAGCATTGGCTTTCCCTGCGCGGCTCGTAAATACTGGCGCAAGGCAATTGAGCGCGCACGTTCCAGGTAATGCAAAGCCAGTTCAGCATGGTCGTTCTGAAGTTGCAGGGCAATCATATCCTCATATACATCCCAGGCCGTTCGCAGAAAGGTGGGCGAAAGATCATACACCAGGTCGCTCAAGAGATGCTCAATTCGTCCAATAGCACACAGGAAGAACCTGTTGGCGTGCTGCGTATCCCCTTGTAGCATAGCCATACGCCCAAGGAGATGTTGGCCTCGATACACACTATCCTGTAGGTTGGCACACGTAGCATTTTTGACCAGTTGTCGGCATAGACCCTGCGTCTGTGTCAGATTAACCTGATAGGTCTCTTCCTGGACTGTCTGAATCAGGCCAATTGCAGCCTCAACCATGACGAGCTGCGCCTGCATCAGCAGTGCAAGTAAGCCTTGAGCATTATAGTATGTGCTAACGTGGGCGGCCAGTTCATACGCCTTGCCATAGACTTGTTGCCTATTATAGATTTCCGCGCGGCGCAATTGTGTCATAACAGTCAGATAATCATAGCCTTGCGAAATGGTTTCGGCTTCTCCGAGAGGCTCTAGAGCCTCCTGTAAGTTACCTGAGGCGATAAGAGTCTTGGCATAGTCATGTAAACTCTCGATCCGATCGGCCAGGCTCTCTAACTTTTCCGTTACCTCGATCGCTTGCGCCCCTATCTGACAGGCATCGCTCACGCGATTCAACTGCAAAAAGCACATCGCCATTTGCAGCAGCATACGCGCCAGAATCTGGGGGTTATCAATTTCGTGCTGTATGTAGATATTACGGGCATCATAATAATGCCTCAATGCTGAACCATAGTACCCTTGTACAAAGGCATTTTTGGCGATATTCATTTCGCTTGAAACAACTGAAATAATATCTCCGAGATCCTGAAAGCTTTGCTGGGACCTTCTCAGCAAGCTTGATGACTCCTCAAAGGCACCGATCAAGGCGAGATTTGTGGCTTTGTTGTGTTCCGCAATCGCGATCGAACGCTGGAGATAGCTTTCATCAAATTCCTTCAAGAGCGGATATGTGGATAACACACGATCATAGAGGTCCAGGGCCTGCTGGTACCGCCCAGCATACTTACAAATAATGGCCGTATTAATATCAATGGCGCAAGCCCAATAATATTCATCCACGCTCATAAAAGTCTCACGTGCGCGCGTAGCAACTTGCAAAGCCTGCTCAATATCCCCTAACCAGGCACAAGAGACAATCCAGACAATGCGGCTCCTAGCCCAGTTCAATTCATCATCCAGCGTTTGAAATACGTCTCCCCCCTCATCCAGGCATTTCAGCGCGGCTTGGTTATATCCTTGATTAGCCAGTACGCCACCACGGGCGGTCATTCCCATGGCATATGAGGCGGTATGGCCTGTATGCTGACCATAAAATATCAAGAGATCGGCGAGTTTGAGAGCAAGCGCGGGCTGGGCATGCAGAAGCTTGAGCGATGCTTCGCGCAGGCGAGATCCAAAGATAGCAGGCTCTCCCAGTTCAGCGCTGTGTTCCTGGAGAAAACGCTTCCCTGCGTCGAGATCCAATGCTTGCAAGCGCTGTAGGAATGGCTCCAGGTCCATGGATCCTTGTACCATGTGCGACCCCATTAGCTGCGTTCGATCTTCAATCCCTCGATGACGACTTCATTCTCCGGTAACTGCACGACCAGTGTATAGTTTCCCACCGGAACAGGTTTAAAGACAATATTGCCCAGATCATCGATTTTTGTGGATATAAGCGGAGGCTCTTTTTCCCAGCTAGTGCTAAGCATAATTTCCGGTTGTACGTCGCCAGGCTCTTGCAAGTGATTGAGGATAGGATAGAGGTGTGCATCGACTCCTTCGAATGCTTCTATGCTCTCATCGGGATCGGCGCAGGAGAAAAGCCCGAGCATCATTAGATCGCCATTGCTGGCGCGTGAGAGGTGAAGCGAGATATTGAGTGTGCCTGCACGATACTGGCGTGGCCAGGGCGTCTCAGCAACCTCTCCACGCGTCACCAGTTGGGGCTGCCAGGGCACAAGCGTGGCGACTATGCGCTCCGCCGCCCGGCGCAATACGCTAAGAGGCTGACTACTCTCATTGGGAAAGGCTTCGAAGGACTGCAACACCCGGCGAATCTCGCGTACGTCTTGTGCACACAAAGGGCAGAACGCTAGATGCTCACTTATGGTCATGACTTCGTCAGGGGAGAGATAATGAGCACAAAAGAGATTTAAGGTTGTAGCATCGGGACACTGACTACGGTACAGAGAATTAAGAAGAAAATTGTTTGTCTGTCTATAACGCTCCAACCGCTCTCGACACTGCACGCATCCGGCGAGATGACATGCCGCCTCTGTCGAGAGAGGGACATCATCTAACGCCAGGCTAAGCAATGCATCATCTTCTGGAGCCATAATATGCGAACAATTTTTCATCATTAAGATCGTACTTCCTCCTTATCATCCCTGACATAGAAGCAAGCACGTCTCCTTTCTTGCTATGTATGGTGACACATACATGTGGGAATGGCAAAAACCCACATCTATTTTATTTTCTGCTTGCCTTCTCAAACTGTTATCGCTTTGTAAACGTTCCATATGCCATTTTTAGCGCCTCCTTTTTCTATCTCCTTCCCCTGGGGATAAAAAGGGGAAATTTTTGTGGGGAAACCCCACACCCCTGCAGGAGGGAGACCCTCCTGCACCTCCCCTAGTCGCGTACGCCTTAGTTCACCAAGCAAAGGGGAAGTTTTGGGGTGTACCAGCAGTAGCCGCGTACGCCAGTAGCGGGCGACTGGCACGCCACACCTGCTAGCGCTCGTTGTAGCTCATGCGCCAGCGAATTTTGTCTGAGTTGCGCAGAATACGCTCCATGATATTGCGCTTCAGGCGATAAATTTCGTCTTCACCGCTGAACTCACCAGGACAATAATGGATGATCTCACGCGGCTTTAAGTTACAATGAAAGTGTAGATAGGCGACACGCTGCTCTTTTTCGCCGGGCAGGATGGTTTTGATAATCTCCCAGAGCTCATTTTCGTGATAACGATCTTCTACAAATGGCTCCTCATGCCCTCCCTGGCCATAATCTGGTAGAGGCTCGATATGAGAGCGCGAAAAGGCCCGCAGCGTATCCATAATGGCACAGTTGAGGCACAGGTGCAAATAGCTTAACGCACCACCCAGGGTCGAAAAGCGCAGCTTCTGATCGCTGACCGCCTGCCAGAAACGCCGAAAGGTATCATCAATATAACTCTGCTCGCTTTCGTGCCGCAGCGCGGCTTCACGATTGGGATGCCGTCCCATCCAGAGGCGAATATTATCGCTAAACAGGCGCTGCAAGACCAGCCAGGCCTGCTCATCCTGGTTTACCACGGCCCGCCGCAGAATTTCTAAGCTGTACTGGTCGTTGCTTGGCTCCTTACGCCGATAGCGGGCCATCTCCTGGTTACAACATGTTACAAGCTCCGCCAGGGTCATTTCTACAGGTGGTTTCTCCATCTTAATCCCCATCACGCTTTCCTAACTTCCTCTTCAGCGTGGGCTGAAGTTACTGTAACCTGCATATCACCGTTTTCGTCTTATACCTCTGCTTTATGCGCTTCGATTGTCACACGAACCTGACGCATCTCCCACACTGCGACTTCCTGCCTCTATGGCAAAACTACCATTAAATATTTAACCTGCTTTTATCTCAATATTAAAGTCATAATTTTTTTATAAACCAAAAGGATTACCTTTTATTATAACCATTTTTACGGCGGGACAGTTACAAAAAGAATATCCTTAGATTAGAGAATTACTATGCAAAAGTCAAGAAGCTTCGACTTGTCTCCCATCCTCGATTACGTTGGCGTCCTGGTAAGAGCATCTAATCTCTTTCTTTATTTTTCTTGTCACAACACTGGAAAACAGGTATACTGTACTTATAAGAGTACTCATAAAGCGTGCTTCTTACAATGGTTTAGCTAACCAAAAGAGAGTCAGATACTTCACATCCTTTAGTGGAGGCTTGTGCGAAACAAAATGAATTCATGTATTGTACTTGCCATTGATACTGATCTCTCTCCTACAACTCTGCACGCGCTCACTTCGATCAGTGCGTTCTTAGAGCAGTCGGCTCCTACTGTCCGCCTTCTCCTTCTCCACGTGATCCCGCTTACCCAGGTCGTTCCAGCACAACCGGGTATGTATGTGGGGCAGGTCTTTCCAGGGACAGCGACTACTGCTCAACGCGAACATGCCCAGGCCGTCCTCTATAAAGCACGTCTCTTACTGGCCCAACAGGGCATCAGCATGGAACGTACGGAGGGAGTGGTCCGTGAAGGACTGCCGGCTGATGAAATTACGCGAGCGGCCCGCGAGCTACGCGCCAGTTTTATCGTCGTTGGGCGCCATGAAGATGCGCTCAAGCATAAAATCCGCCGCTTCCTGCTAGGGAGCACTTCACAGCGCATCTTACAACTGGCCTCCTGTCCCGTGTATATCGCGGTTCTGCCTCCACCTGCCAAAGCCAGCGACCTATCCTCCTGGTATATGGAGGCCATCAAAGGCTACCTGGACGAACATCCCTCTTCTCTGAGCGTCTTCACCCCCGAGCAGGCCGCCCGGCGCTTTGCGCCCCCAGGAAAAAGTAAAATCGGGCGCCAGGAGGTCAAAGCGGCCTCCCGCGCCCTGGAAGATCTCGCCACCGGTGGGCTTCTTTGTCGCCATGAGATCAAAGGCGAGCTACGCTATGTGAATGATTAGAGAAGTTGTTCGAGAGCCTCAGGCGTGGTGACGGGTGCCTGGCAGGCGAAATTCTGGCAGACATAGGCCGTGGCCTTCCCCTCTTGCATCGTGCGTTCGGCTAATAATGGAACGGCGCGTATGGCCTCCTCGTCATCGGGGCGTGCACAGGCCAGAACGCTATTAGGCAGGTAGCGCGTGTTCACTACGTTCAGTAGCGCCTGCGTATCCGCCGCCTCAGGACTCCCCAATAGGGCGATTTCGCGGGCCCTAGTGAGCGAGAAATCGAGCGCCCCCAGGGCCTGGCCAAAGAACTGCGGGTGTTGTACCATGACGTCCGCAAGCGACTGGAGATAGGCTTCAGCGCGCTCACGATAGGCATCTTCGCCACTGAGCGCCGCCAGGCACAGGAGGACATCGGCGGCGACACTATTCCCGGAGGGCGTGGCATTATCCATAATGTCCTTGGGGCGCGTCACCAGCTCTTCGTGATCGCTCCCCGTGTCAAAGAAGCCTCCATTCTGCTCATCGGCAAAGAGCGCAAGCGCCTGGTCCATCAACGTCCGCGCCTCGACAAACCAGCGCGGATCAAAGCTGGCCTGGTAGAGCGCGAGCAGGCCATCAGCCAGGAAGGCGTAGTCTTCGAGATAGCCTTTCAAGCGCGCACGCCCATCTTTATAGGTGCGTAGCAAGCGCCCATCCTGGCGTAGCGAGCGCAGCAGAAAATTGGCATTATTGATCGCAATCTGCAAGTAGTCACCGCGTCCCAGGTGGCGTGCCGCCTCAGCAAAGCTACGCAGCATCAACCCGTTCCACGAGGTCAGAATCTTCTCATCGCGACCAGGTTTCACCCGTAGCTCACGTGCCTTGAAGAGCTGCTCACGCCCAGATTTCACGATCTGCTCCACCTCGGCCACGCTCAGTGTCAGCTCTTTGGCTAATTGCTCCACCTCGACGTTGATATGGAGAATATTTTTGCCCTCAAAATTACCACGGGCGCTGATGTCGTAGTAGCGCATGAAGATCGCGGCATCTGGGGCGTTCAATAGCGCCTCGACTTCAGCGGGCTGCCAGAGAAAGAACTTCCCTTCCACGCCTTCGCTGTCGGCGTCCTGAGTGGAATAGAAGCCGCCTTCTGGCGAGACCATCTCGCGCGCGACATAGTCCAACGTCTCTTCAACAATACGGCGATAGAAGGGCTTGCCCGTGACCAGGTAGGCCGCCAGGTAGGCGCGGCTCAGGAGGGCATTATCATAGAGCATCTTCTCAAAATGAGGTACCAGCCACTCCGCGTCGACCGAGTAGCGATGGAAACCACCCCCCAGTTGATCGTACATACCGCCCTTTGCCATGTGCTCCAGCGAGCTCTCGACCATTCCCAATTCAGTCAGATTTCCAGACAGCTGACCTGGGCTCAGTACCTGCTTGCTGCGATGCAGGTACACACGCAAGAGAAACTCCAAGGCCATCGAATGGGGGAACTTGGGGGCGCCACCAAAGCCACCATGCTGGGCATCAAAATCATTGGCCAGGGCCTGGCTGGCCACCGCTAGCAGGTCGAGCTGAGGTAAGCCCTGCGTGGCATTCTCCCGGCGGCGTAGGGGCATGCCCTCACGCTGGCGTAAGAATTGCGCCAGTTCATCGGCCTGCTCCTCAATCTTCTCGCGCTCCTGGGCATAGAGCTGTGCCAGGCTAAGCAGAACCCGCCGAAAGCCAGGCATCACATGCTGCCCATAATGGCGGTCATCTGGCGGGAAGTAGGTGCCGCCATAGAATGGACGCCCATCGGGAGTCAGGAAGACGGTCATCGGCCAGCCGCCCTGCTGTGTCATAGCCTGGACCGCCTGCATATAGATGTTATCGATATCTGGACGCTCTTCTCGGTCGACCTTGATTGAGACAAAATGCTGGTTCATCAGCGCCGCAATCGCGGGATTCTCAAAGGACTCGCGCTCCATGACGTGGCACCAGTGGCAGGCTGAATACCCCACACTTAAGAGAATTGGCCTGTCCTCCTGGCGCGCCTTCTGCAAGGCCTCTTCCCCCCAGGGATACCAATCCACAGGATTGTGCGCGTGCTGCAAGAGATACGGACTGGTCTCATGGGCCAGGCGATTCGTATGCTGTGGCTCTCTATGTTGCTGCTCGCCCTGCGGCGAACGCGGTGTTTCGCTCATCTGCGCTACCTCTCTTCTGCTGCTAAACGATGTTCATCCTACTTTTTACGGCTGTGCTCTCTTTGTGCCTCTCCTCATCCCGTTCATTGTACGACATTCGTCCTTATCTCAGCTCGCGAGCTCGCCTTCGGGTAATGGGTGTCTGACAGCCCGCTGTCAGACACCCATTACCCCTGAGCGCCACAGGCGCGAAGAGGGGGGATGTGATGTGGTCAGAACTGATTTTCTGTCGTACAATGAACAAGTAGAAATATCGAGGTTCATGAGATGTAACAGGCTGCTATGATCACACAAAAACCATTTAGCGATCTCGTTCTTGAGGCAACAGCATATCTTACCCGCGTCGATCCTGTCCTGGCTCAAACTATTCAATGGGTTGGCCCCTGCACGCTCCAGCCTGATCCCAACGTTTTTGAAGCCCTGATCGATGCGATTATCTCCCAGCAGATCTCCGTTGCAGCCGCCAATACCTTCATGGCGCGCCTGCGTGCGCTGGTACCTGGCGGACGTATCGAACGCGAAACCTTGATCACCCTCACCTATGAGGATCTGCGCCACGTGGGACTCTCGCATATCAAGATACGCTACATCCACAACTTGCTTGAGCATATCACCAATGGGAGCCTTGACCTCGACCCCCTGGTGACACTGGACGATGAAGAGATTATCCGCCAGTTGTGCGCGGTCAAAGGGATTGGCAGGTGGACAGCCGAAATGGTACTTATTTTCACCCTAGGAAGGCCTGACGTACTGCCGACTGACGACCTGGGCTTTTTCGAGGCGGTACGCCGCGTCTACGCGTTACCTGAACGCCCAAAACCACGTGATATGAGCGCGCGCGGTGAACTCTGGCGTCCCTACCGGACCTTCGCGACCTGGTATCTCTGGGCCTGGAAAGAGCGCCAGAACGGCAAATATCGACCGCGCACCCGTATCGTTTCGATTTGATAGATTGGTAGATAGTATAGAGATAGCGCATGGATACACCTGAGAACTATTACGCCACGCTCGGCGTACCACTCAACGCCGACAATGAGACCATCAAACGTGCATACCGTCAGCTTGCTCGCCGCTATCATCCCGACCTGGCCGGGCCAGAGGCGGCGCTTCAGATGAAGCGCATTAACCGCGCCTATGCCGTCCTGAGTGATGAGGAGCAACGTCACAGCTATGATATCGTCATTGGGGGCGTCATTGATTTGCGTAATGGCGCGACACATCCACGCTCGCGCCCCCGACGCTTTGAACACCCTATCGAACCAGAGTTTGATGGACTCAATATCTTTAGCACCAGGGGACCTTTTCATGCTGAACTCTCGATTCGTAGCTCTATGGGTGTGGTCTCAGCTGTAAAGGGGAGACAAACCACGCACGGCTTACTCATCGCGGGTGGCTCCTTCGATGGCAAAGGAAGTATCTGGCAGGTCGTGCAGCAGGCGCTTCAGCCACAGATTATCCAGTTTGAGGCTGATCCAGCATTGACAATCGAGTCGCTGCGCGAACTCAGGTTTTCGGAGGCCGGATCACTGTTAGCAGGGTGGGGACGCCTCTCCCTCCATGTTTGGGATACCTTAAGTGGACAACGCATCTGGAGTTCTTCCTTGCAACAGCGCGCCGTCTCAGCGCCCTACTCTGTAGACACAACCCTGCGGGTCGAACCGGATGGAAAACGCCTGGTGCATACAGCCCTTCCCCTACTTCCCAGTGATATCAAGGCCCCCCGCTCCTGGGGCGTTCGTGGTAGCGACATCGAGAGCCATCTTATGGGCGATGAGACCCCGCGTCCGCCAGTGGTCTGCCTGGAGGAGAACATCGAGCATCGCAGTTTCTGGGCCATCCGCCTGCGTGCTCTCTCCTATGATGCACGCCACCTGCTCACTCTCTCCTGCGCCCAGGTCACAGGCAATCCCCAGCAAGTTGTAATAGCACGCCGCTGGGACCTTACTACACAGACACGCTTCAAGGGTATGCGGCCCCAGATTCTCAACTCGTTGGAACTTGGGCAGTGCGAAGAATGCACACCGCCCTATGCCGCCAGTCTGGATGCTCGTCTCGTTGCCTTTACCTATCAAGGAAAGCAATTACGAATCTGTGACACTGTGAGTGGGACCTATAGCGAGCTAGGGACAGGGGCCATGGGCAGTAGCGCCCGCGTGGCCTTCTCTCCCGATTGCCAGTTTGTCGCCGTCGCGCGCGAGGACAGCGAGATCAATGAGGGTGTCGTTGATATCTGGTCCATCGCGACAGGACAACTCATACAAAAGTTGTATCATCCCTGGCAAATCAGCGCCCTCGACTATACTGAACGCTACTTGCTGGTGGCATTAACTGATGGTACTCTTCATGTATGGAATCTATAGCCTTTTTATCTATAGCGTTGCTATCCTTTGAGTCATCCGTCTTTATAAGAAGGTCATTCTAAATATATTTACCCGTCATTAAGAGGAGAAGCGAGGCATTATCTTATGCGTCTTTCGGTGATTGTACCAGTTTATAACGAAGAGAAAACTGTATTGACCATGCTCACCAAACTGTCTGAAGTAGATCTCGACATGGAGGTTGTGGTGGTAGACGACGCATCAACCGACCGCACCTGGGAGATTCTTCAAGAAATGCGCCAACAAGCCCCATTCAATGCCTACCGTTATGTGCGCCATGAGCATAATCAAGGGAAAGGCGTCGGTCTACGCACGGGCTTTGCCCTGGTTACTGGTGATATGATCACCATCCAGGACGCAGACATGGAATATGATCCTCAGGATCTGCCAGCACTCGTCCGTAAATGGGAAGAGGGAAAGGCCCAGGGCTTAAACCACATCGCGGTCTACGGTTATCGCAACCTCGCGGAACAGAAGTTTACCACGCGCTGGGGAAATCGCTTCCTGACCACAATGACCAACATCCTTTTTGGCAGTCGCATTCACGATATGGAGACCTGCTACAAAATGCTTCCATGCGAGGTTGCCAAAGCACTGCCGATGGAAGGTCGCCGCTTCGAAATCGAGCCCGAAATTACCTCCTGCCTCCTCCAGGCTGGCTACACCATCCTTGAGGTACCGATCAGTTACTACCCGCGCCAGGACAAAAAACTTGCCCCCTGGAAAGATGGTTGGCCAGCTCTGGCCATGCTGCTGCGCCGCCGCTTCGGCAAGCCCTTCCAGGTTCCCGTTGTGGCTGCGCGTGAAGAGACAGTAGCCGCAAAATAAAAATGAAGACTAAAAAGAAGAGGCCTGTGGCGCATGTCCACAGGCCTCTTCGCTCTTATCCAGGCAGCAAACTCACATATATAGTTTCTCCGATGTCCTCACAAAAGGTTGACAAACGCGGCGCTCTCGGCCAATAATCCAACACAGACACTATTTTCGGGGCAAAAACTGCCCAAAGGAGCAGACACTATGATTCGTGCAGGCATCTTAGTGGTCAAAGAAACAGGACAAAAAACCACCATCCAGGGTGAAGAGCATCGTTACGTACGCTGTGTACTGGCAGATGAGACCAATCCAGAGCGCCGCTTTGAATGCCGCGTGCTCGATGTCGATGATGTGGACGTCAATATAGGTGAGCCAATTCAGCTCCAGGTCCAAAAAGTTGTTACCGACAGGCGAAGTGGCGTCGTACGCTTCGATTGCACGCTTCTTCCGACAGGCGAATAAACCAAGGGAAAAACTCTATGAAATGTACGCATTGCGCAGCCGATCAGGCGGAGGCGAGGGGTGGAAATGGGAAGTGTAGCGTCTGCGGCGCGAATGCCGAAGTCATATCCACTTCCCCTCGATCCACACAGACCTATTCCTATCTCCCCATGGGCACCCCCGCGTGGCCTACAACCATTCCCGCCAGCTTGACACTAGTGAATGCACCCGCGACACGCGTGGTACCACTCACACCAGGCAGAAAAAGGCATGTCCGTGCAGAGAGAGCGCTGCCCAGCGTTCTCCTCCTGGGACTGCTGCTACTGCTCCCACCACTTGTGGGAGCGGGCATCACCTATGGCCTTCTACGCCTGGGAGGAGAGCATGCTCGACCCATGCCACTTCACACGACACGTGCGCTCGACATAGTCGCCTCAGATACCCATACGACCACGCCAGCTCCTCAGCTAACAACCGACCAGCGCACCCCGCACCCTACCGCAACAGCCTATATGCTAGAGAGTGATCCAGACCTCAACCTCTCCTTTCAATATCCCACGGGCTGGACGCTCAACGCGCCCGATAAAAGCGATGTCCGAACCACGGTCACGCTCTCGTCACAAGATCAGGGCGTTCAGTTTGCCGTCGTGCACTACAGTGAGAAAACCACCAGAACGCTTCGCGGCCCCGATGACTTAAATCAAGAGGTCCTGAGCGCTCTGAGCAGCAACCAGAGCGTGGCTCAGGTCCAACCTACCCAGACGCTCACGGCTCAACCGCAGATCGCCAATCAGGTCTGGCAGCAGAAAGAAGGACTGGTCACACTTACCAGCGGCAACGTTGTCCATGTGAACTCACTTACCGTGCGCTATAAGCAGACCTACTACAATATTCAGATGTACACGCCCCAGGATATCTATCAAGAAGCATTGACGAAATATCTTCAGCACATGCTCGACTCAATGCATTTCCTCTCATGAGACACAGCACAAAGCAAAGCGCGGCAGTCCAGTACTGAACTACCGCGCTTCTGTCTGTCGCTACCTGAACGACTAGTACTCGGGCATAGCGGGAGCGGCCGCTTTTTCCTTCTCAGGAATATCGGTAACCAGGGCCTCAGTGGTCAGGATCATCGCCGCGATGCTGGTCGCGTTCTGTAGGGCAGAGCGCGTCACCTTAGCAGGATCGATGATACCGGCCTCGACCATATCGACATAGGTATCGCTCAGAACGTTGTAGCCGATATGGTTGCTGTTCTGCTCCTTTTGAGCACGGCGCACACCCTCGACCACGACGGAGCCATCTTTACCGCCGTTGACAGCCAGCTGACGCAGGGGCTCTTCGAGCGCACGGCGCAGGATGGCAGCACCGGTCGCAGCATCGCCCTCAAGGTTGAGATTGTTCAGAGCCTCGACAGCGTTCACCAGGGCCACACCACCGCCAGGGACGATACCCTCTTCCACACCGGCGCGGGTCGCGGAGAGCGCGTCCTCCACGCGGGTCTGGCGATACTTCAACTCGACCTCTGTGCCAGCACCGACCTTAATGACTGCAACGCCACCAGAGAGCTTGGCAAGGCGCTCCTGAAGCTTCTCGCGGTCATAGTCGCTGGTGGTCTCTGCAATCTGGGCCTTGATCTGTTGGATGCGGCCCTGAATCTCGGAGACATCACCATGGCCTTCAATGATAGTGGTGGCATCCTTACTGGAGGTCACCAGGCGGGCTGTACCCAGGTCAGAGAGATCTGCGCTATCCAGGCGACGACCCATCTCCTCGCTGATCACCTGTCCACCGGTCAGGGTGGCGATATCACGGAGCATCTCTTTACGGCGATCACCAAAGCCAGGAGCTTTGACAGCTAGAATATTGAGGATACCACGCAATTTATTGACGACCAGGGTAGGCAGAGCCTCACCATCAACATCTTCCGCGATAATGACGATCTCGCGGCGGCCCTGCTGGACAATCTTCTCGATCACGGGGAGAATATCCTGGACCGCGCTGATCTTCTTGTCGGTAATCAGGATATAGGGGTTCTCAAGGGAGGTCTCCATCTTCTCGGTGTTGGTCACAAAGTAGGGAGAGATGTAGCCTTTGTCGAACTGCATACCTTCGACATACTCGGTCTCGAAGTTGATACCGCGAGACTCCTCGACCGTGATAACGCCGTCTTTACCGACCTTGTCCATCACGTCGGCGATCAGCTCACCAATCTGCTCATCGGCGGCCGAGATCGAAGCGATCTGAGCGATCTCCTTCTTGCCCTCAACGGGAATCGCCAGCTGACGCAGGTAGGCGACAATGGCCTCGGTCCCCTTATCGATACCGTATTTGAGCTGCATAGGATTGGCACCCGCAGCCAGGTTCTTCAGGCCCTCAGTCACGATAGCCTGAGCCAGAACGGTGGCGGTGGTGGTGCCATCACCCGCGATATCATTGGTCCTGGTCGCGGCCTCTTTGAGCAGTTGCGCGCCCATATTCTCCCAGGGATCTTCCAACTCGATCTCCTTAGCAACGGTCACGCCATCATGCGTGACGGAAGGAGCACCAAATTTCTTGTCCAGGGCAACGTTACGGCCCTTAGGACCAAGGGTCGTCTTAACAGCGCTGGCCAGGGTATCAATACCGCGCTTCAAGGCACGACGCGCCTCATCATTAAATACTACCTGTTTTGCCATATGTCTAATCCTATATCCTTTTCTATCTCGCAACTGGGTAAGATCGGGTGCCTGAAGCACCAACATTTCTCCCAATCGGGGGCTTGTCGTTAACCAACGATGGCGAGAATGTCGCTCTCTTTAAGAACGAGGTACTCTTCACCTTCCAGCTTGAACTCGGTGCCGCCATATTTGGCGAACAGGACGCGATCACCCTCTTTGATATCGATGGTCGCGCGCTCACCATTATCAAGCAAGCGACCGCTACCGACGGCGATGACAGTCCCTTCCTGGGGCTTCTCTTTGGCAGTGTCAGGAATAACGATGCCGCTTCTGGTTACTTCCTCTTTTGCCGCTGGCTTTACAACCACGCGATCACCAACAGGTCGAATCTTAGCCACTTTACAACTCCTTATAACAAACAGAACGTTTATGCCTCTTGCACGGGTCCATCCTCATCAGAAACATCACCCTCGTTCTGATAATGGATGACACCGGCAATGTTCACCGAAGGATACTGTGAGTAGTCGCAGCTACATGGCCCGCCCGCCGCACACCCGGGACAACAATATGTCACGCCGTGCATGATGACTGGGGACCAGAGGATCTCAATCTCACAATTGGCACAACGTCTTACCACTCGGTTATGAGGCGTTCTTCTGCTCATCTCTCCCTGTGGCTCTTCGCGCGCTGCTGACATGATCCTCTTCTTTCAGCATAACTACTCTTTACTAATTCTCTGCAAGCGAGTATGCCATACAAACTGTTAGAAGCGCATAGGAGAAATATTAGAGGAATGTTAGAAATTTTTCGCGCTCAACCACTTCTACCTGATCATAATCAGGTAAACACGTTCTATTTCCACCACTACTCCCTTAACTCTTCGTACTAGCACATACAAATAAGCCAGTTCTGGCAAGCGCTACAATGATGGAAGCAGGGATTTTGACGGAGGAGCAAAAGCCCTTCTATCAGAGTTTTTTAACAACAGCCTTAGAAAGGAGAGCGCAATGCTACGCTCGTTCCTCAAAAAGAACTTGTGCCTTATTGTTATAGGCCAGATTCTTTCACTCCTGCTTCTAGCAGGTCTGCCTGCAACCGCGTTCGCCTCTTCGAGGTACACACCTGCCAGATTTCCACACTCCAAAAGTTACCAGGTGAATAATCAATACAGCAGTGGAAATGATGGTGGTATTAATAGTAACAACAAGTATTATTGGGGCAGTAACCTGGGAAATGATGGCAACCAGGGCTACAACTCGGGCAACAACATGGATAATAGCAGCAACAGTGGAAACCAGGTGATCAATCAAGATAGCTTTATTGAGAACCAGGTCAATACGCAGAAGAATAATCAATACAGCAGCAACAATGATAATGGTTTTGATAGTAATAACGCATACTATTATGGCTACGACCAGGGAAATGATGGCAATGGGGGCTATAACCTGGGCAACAACCAGGACAATTCTTCCAATAGCGGGAACCAGGTCAACAATCAAGGCAATTTTATTGGAAAGCAACTCAACGCTCCTGGTAGTCAGGTCAACAATCAGGGGAACACCATTGGTTATCAGGTCAATAACAACTCGTATTCCTTGCTACCCGACCTGCTCAACAACAAGGGTAACAATCAGCGCAATAGCGTTGGTGACCAGACCAACCATAATACCTACTCATTAGCGCCTGGCATTCCCTTACTAGAACTAACCACGCACACGAAAAAAAGATAGCCTGTGCGTCTCTCCCGTGCGTATCTTCCTTCGATACCGGCACCATCAGACCCCTTGAAGGCTCCTATAGCATCTATCCGCTTCTTAGCCAGGGGAAGCCTGGAAACAGAATATGGTACAATAACAGGACGTGAGGATGCTTACACACCACACGCGAATACCAGAAGCCGTCTATGGGCGTGCCAACTCACTTGTGAAGAGGTCCTTGGTTACGCTCGTGCTATTTGCTATATAAGCCAGGGGTAGAAACGTACAATGACGTATATCGCTACTAGTCAAGCAAGCAAAGAGACCTACCGGGTCACAACTGGCGACAATGGAGCCAGCCAGAGTATTCAACTGGAAGAGGCGACCTTCCCCATCGACTGGCGCCAGGTCGCAACACTGGCCAACGAGAGCCAGTCCTCAGGCGGATCTGGCGGTCATTTTAGCCTGATCCTCGCCGGTCGCTCCTATGATATATTCGCCCGCCGCATTACCAGGGCCGATCAGAGAGATAGTGAGACCTACGAAATTCATATCGCAGGCCAGCGCTTTGAGATCAAGGTTGAAGATGAACGTACGCGCCTGCTCTCAAGTCTGGTCAAGGGCAGCGCGGTCAGCGGAATGGCCTCGGTTGCGGCTCCTATGCCGGGTCTGGTGGTTGGGGTCCCGATTGAGCCTGGCGCAACGGTTCAAGAGGGTGAAACGGTGGTGATTCTCGAAGCCATGAAAATGGAGAATGACCTGAATGCCCCCATCAGCGGCACCATTCAAGAGGTGCGTGTCAAGAAGGGCCAGGCTGTGGATCAGGGTGAAGTGCTGATCATTATCGCTGGGGAGCAGGAGAGCTAGCGAGCTAGCACGTATAAAAGGTATTGACCAGCAGGACCTCTCCTGTGAGAGGCCCGCTGCTAATCAATACTGATGGTGGTCAAAGTGGTGGGTTAGGGTGATTGAGTAGATATTTTCTCACCCAGCGCAGACGGCTTGTATCATGGGCACAACAGAGCACATCATCCGCGGCATTCTCCCCCACAAGAGCACGCAGGCGCCGATGATAGCGCTCAATGTTTTGCATACGCGTATGAATAAAGACATGTCGTGCGGTTCCACCTGCCAGGCCATGCAAACCACTATGTACCGCATCATACTCTTGCTCGATCTGCTCTTTCAAGAGAGCTATCTCGCTACCCATCTGCTTTGCCCCTAACGTTTCTGACTGAACATCCTAAACTAGTATACCCAGCTATTGGCGAAATGCGAAGACTAAAGACTTTCAAATAGCTATCAAATAGCTATCAAATAACTACCAAAGATGGTGATGTCGAGGTGCGCGGGTATCCGTCCGCGCATCTCGACATCACCATTATCCCCTGACTCATCCTTTGTCGTCAGAGGCATCTGCTCGGCAATATGGTATAATGCCATTGGTATGCAATAAGGAGGACTGCTATGCAGCAGCATGTTAGTCGGAGTGCAGAGGAGTGGCGCGCTACCACTCTGCGCAAAGCACAGGAGAAAGCGGCGGAACGCAAAGACCGCTTTGAGACCAGTTCACACATACCAGTACAACCCCTCTATACCGCAGAAGATGTACAAGCGTTTGACTTACACGAACGGATAGGTTTCCCCGGAGAGTTCCCCTATACACGCGGCGTCCAGCCCACCATGTACCGCTCACGCCTCTGGACCATGCGCCAGTACGCGGGCTTTGGCACCGCCGAGGAGTCAAATAAACGCTATCACTACCTACTCTCACAGGGTACAACTGGCCTCTCGGTGGCCTTTGATCTCCCCACCCAGATTGGCTATGACGCGGATCACGCGCTCTCTGAGGGCGAGGTTGGCAAGGTAGGTGTCTCGATCTCCAGCCTGGAAGATATGGAGATCCTGCTCGCTGGTCTGCCCCTGGAACGCATCAGCACCTCCATGACGATTAACGCTACGGCTAGCATCCTGCTCGCGCTCTATATCGCAGTGGCGAAGAAGCAGGGAGCCGATCTGCGCAAAATCTCGGGTACCATCCAGAACGATGTGCTCAAAGAGTATATCGCGCGCGGCACCTATATTTATCCGCCCCAGCACTCGATGCGGATCATTACGGATATCTTCCAATACTGTGCCGAGAATATTCCGCGCTGGAATACGATTAGTATTAGTGGCTACCATATTCGTGAGGCTGGCTCGACGGCGGCACAGGAGATCGCCTTTACGCTCTCTAATGCCATTAGCTATGTACAGGCCGCTCTCGATGCCGGCCTCAACGTCGATAAGTTCGCGGGACAGCTCTCATTCTTCTTTAACTGCCATAACAATTTCTTTGAGGAGATAGCCAAGTTTCGCGCGGCACGTCAGATGTGGGCGCATATTATGCGTGAGCGCTTCCATGCCCAGGACCCACGCTCACTTATGCTTCGCTTCCATACGCAGACGGCTGGCTCGACGCTCACGGCTCAGCAGCCTGATAATAACGTGGTGCGCACGGCATACCAGGCCATGGCGGCCGTGCTGGGAGGCACCCAGTCCCTACATACCAATTCCAAGGACGAGGCCCTCTCGCTGCCCACTGAGGACTCGGCGCGTCTGGCCCTGCGCACACAACAGATCCTGGGCTATGAGACCGGGGTCGCCGATGTCGTGGACCCACTGGCAGGCTCCTACTTTGTCGAGTCCCTGACGGCCCAACTCGAAGAGCAGGCCTGGGCCTACATCCAGAAAATTGACGAGTTGGGTGGAAGCGTACGCGCGATTGAGCTGGGCTATATGCAGTCCGAGATCGAGCAGGCCGCGTATACCTATCAGCTCGCACTTGAGCAAGAGGAGGCGATTGTGGTTGGTGTCAATCGCTTCACCCAGCAGCACGAGCCACCAGCTGAACTACTACGCGTTGATCCGGCCATCGGGCGTGGGCAGGCAGCCAAACTCGCAGCCCTGCGCCTGCGCCGGGATAACGAGCAAGTTCAACAGCGCCTGCAAGCGCTGGAAGCGGCGGCGCGTGATAGCGAGAACTTGATGCCGCTGATCATCGAGGCGGTGGAGGCCTATGCGACGCTGGGCGAGATCAGCGATACGCTACGCCACATCTTTGGTGAGCAGCACGAATTTCGCAGTTTTGACGCTTAGACAAGAGGTTTTTCAAGGGAAAGCATGAACATTCGTAACACGAATTTTGATGAGGGACAAGTGCATACGATGTTGGGAGAGGGAGTCGAGTCGCTCTCTCCCCTGGCCAGGCATGAGAGCAGGGGCGATGATACACATCGTCCCTACGCTCCCATTGGCGTCTATGACTCGGGCGCTGGGGGCTTAACCATTCTTACTGAGCTGAGAAAGGTTCTCCCGCACGAGGACTTTCTCTACTATGGGGACACCAAACACTGTCCCTATGGCGTACGGAGCGAAGCAGAGATTATCGAACTGGCAAAGCAGGCCAGTCGTTTTTTGCTGGAGCGAGGTGTCAAACTCATCGTTGTCGCCTGTAATACGGCCTCACAGGCCGCTCTTGAAGCGCTCCGTCTCTCGTTCCCTGATGTGCCCTTTGTTGGCGTGGTGCCCGCAGTCAAGCCCGCAGCCAGCCTGACCCAGAAGGGGCGTATTGGCGTGGCCGCAACCAATCAAGCAGCCAAATCCGCATACCTGCAACAGCTCATCGAGGATTTCGCCACTGGCGTCGAAGTCTATGCTCAGGGCTGCTCCGAACTGGTTACACTCGTTGAAAAGGGACAGCTACAGGGACCAGAGGTTGAGGCGGTCTTACGCCAGTCTCTGCATCCCCTGCTCCAGCACGACATTGATGTCCTGGTGTTGGGCTGCACCCATTTTCCCGCCCTGCGTGAAGCTATTCGGCAAGTCATAGGCCCGGACGTCCAGGTTATCGATAGCGGTGCTGCTATCGCTCGTCGCACTCGTTTTCTTCTTGAGCAGGCTGGCATCGCACATCCCATTGATCAGGCCTCACCTGAGCAGGGATCGCTCCAAGTCTGGTGTAGCGGAGACGCACACACCTTTACGACAACTGCCAGCCAGGTACTCGGGTATCCCGTTAGCACGGAATCCTCAATGACCTCATTTTGAAAGGCAGGAGCATGTCAAATACTCTCAGTACCGGCGTTTCCCCCGCTGGGCTGCCACCGCGGACCTTGCGTCTGCGGATTGCACATTCTATTTCAGCCATTCTCTCACCACCAGTCGTATCCATCCCAACGATCCTCCTGGTAGCGCTCTACCGCACCAGTAACCAGCTACAGGCCATCGGCTATACCCTGCTCACGCTCTTCTTCGTGAGCGTGGGTCCTATGCTGTACATTCTGATTGGCGTCAAGCTCGGTAAATTTACGGATATGGATGTAAGCAAACGTTCACAGCGTGTCGGTCCCTTTATCATCTGTCTGCTCTCTGTTCTCGCGGTCTTCTCCCTCTTAGGACTTATTCACGGACCTCATACGCTGCAAACCGCCCTTCTCATGACGCTCTTTATTGGCTGCATCATGATGATGGTCACGCTCTGGGGCCGCTGGAAGATCAGTATTCACGCCTCCTCACTGGCGGGGGCAGTGACCCTGCTGACCGCCCTCTATGGCCAGGTCGTCCTGCCAGCCTATGCCCTGGTGGCACTGGTCTGTTGGTCGCGCGTGGTCCTGCATCGCCACACGACGGGACAGGTCATCGCGGGCTCGCTCGTCACTATCGGGATTGCCGCCCTCACCCTGGCACTCTATGGTATCTAGCGTCGTCAAAAGCACAAAAAATACCTGCTGGGAGCATTCCCAGCAGGTATTTTTTGTGCTTGCTATTTATTTCTCGGAACCACCAGCGGTCAGCTGAGCACGGGCGGGGACGCCATCGCGCAACTGCAAGCCAGCCACGGCAGCCGCACGACGCTGCGCACGGATCGCGGGGGCCTGGGCGCGGCGGGTCGAGGCCACTGTCGCGCGGCGTACCAGCTGGATAAAGCCATAAACCGATATCCAGTTAATCACACCCAGCGTCACCAGGAAGGCCACGATGGGGAGGTGAAACGCGTCGAAGATCAGGTAGACACCGCCAGTGACGATGATATTGGCCAGAGTAACCGGCATCAAGATCAGCCAGCTAAATTGCATCAACTGGTCGGCGCGCAGACGTGGCAACGTGGCGCGAATCCAGATGAAGACGAAGCAGAGCAGGTAGACCTTGAGAACCAGATAGACCAGGCCCAGCAGGTTACCAACCAGGCCCCACCAGATGTTGTTTAAGCCAACCAGGTAGGAGACACCAGGGCCGGCAAAGCCACCCAGGAACATATAGGCCGTTATTGCTGATACCACGGTCATATTGCCATACTCACCCAGGAAGAACATCGCCCAGCGCATACCGCTGTACTCTGTCATATGGCCAGCAACCAGCTCGGACTCGGCCTCAGGCAGGTCGAAGGGCGCGCGGTTGGTCTCGGCCAGGCCACAGGTGTAGTAGATGACGATCATCAGAGGCTGTACCAGGATAAACCAGGCCCAGGGCGTGAAGCCTTCGAAGAGGAAGTCTAGCACTGGATTGCCGCTCTTACTCCAGATGTTCTGGAAGTTCTGAATTTCACGCAGGGAGACGGTACCAATGCCCGACACGCCGGGATAGCCAGGATGACCCGCCAGCACGCTGGTCAGCATGATCACGCCCACGAGCGAGAGAAACAGGGGTAGCTCATACGAGATCATCTGGGCGGCGGCACGCAGGCCACCGATCAAGGCATACTTGTTATTCGAGCTCCAGCCAGCCATGACCACGCCCACGACGTCGATCGAACTGATGGCGACATAGTAGACGACACCAGTCGCCAGGGCTGTCCCCGGAACCCCGATATAGGGCGAGAAGGGCAACACAGCGAAGGTCGCGATGGCCGGTGCCAGGAAGACGGCGGGTGCCAGCCAGAAGAGCAACAGGTCGCTATCAGCGGTATGGACATCCTCTTTCAGCAGGAGCTTGAGCACGTCAGCGACACTCTGCAGAAGGCCCCAGGGACCGGTATGATAGGGGCCAAGACGGTCCTGCACCCAGGCAATAACCTTGCGCTCTAGCAGAACCAGGATGGTCGCGCTCGTAAGCACGAAACCAAATATTGAGAGGAAGGCGACCACAAACTGCAAGGTATCCCATGAGAGAATGCCATTGACCAGTTGTGTCCACAATCCATCATCAGCAAGAACTGTAAACATCGTAGATGACTCCAGCGCGAACGAACACGCTTCTGCTTACCGGGGGATACCGGGCGCAGAAGCAGCCATTTCGCCTTGTTTACTAAGATCTTATGCGGAAACCAACGTCACTTTCGTGACTAGCGCTCCGCGCTCAGGTTTCCGAATCGGTAGTAACCATTGAAGGTAGGTAGCCGGAGCATTCAGCGAGGAACGGCGCCTGAAGCGCCCATTCCACCTGAATGCCAGGAGGCATTAGCGGTCAACCTCACCCAGCACAATATCGGTGCTACCCATGATCGCGATGGTATCACTCATTTTATGACCACGCAGTAGCTCAGGCACGATTTGCAGATTGACAAAGGAAGGGCCACGTAGCTTCGCGCGCCAGGGATACTCGCTACCATCGCTGATGAAGTAGACGCCCAGTTCACCCTTGCTGCTCTCGACCGCGAAGTAGGTCTCACCGCGTGGAGGACGCAGCGCGATCGGTGTGCGTGTGCTGATAGGGCCACCCGGAAGCTTATCAATCGCTTCGCGGCAGAGGCGCACGCTCTCAAGCATTTCAGCCATACGCACGCAGTAACGGGCGTAGCAGTCACCTTCCTGGCGCACCTGGGGGTTCACTGCAATCTCGCGATACGCCATGTAAGGGCGGTTCACGCGCAGATCCCAATTGATACCACTGGCGCGCAGCATCGGGCCAGTCAGGCCATAGGCCAGGGCCTGCTGTGGATCAATATAGCCGACGCCCTGGGTACGAGCCTCAAAGATTTCATTGCCAGTAATCAAGGCCGTCAGTTCCGCATGGCTCTTCTCAAACTGGTCGAGGAATTCCTCGCACTCTTTGAGCCAGCCCTTGGGCAGATCGTGCAGGACACCACCCACGCGCATATAGTTCACGTTAAAGCGGCTACCACCCAGTGCCTCAAAGAGCGAGAGGATGCTTTCGCGATCACGGAAGGCCCAGATGACAGGAGTGGTCGCACCCAGGTCGAGCAGATAGGTACCCACGGCCACGAGGTGGCTGGCGATACGCTGTAACTCATTAGTAATCAGGCGGATATACTGCGCGCGGCGTGGCAACTCAATTCCCATCAACTGCTCGACAGCGCCGGCATAGGCGGTCTCATTGAGCATAGGCGAGAGGTAATCCGCGTTGTCCATATAACGGATGCCGCCCATAATAGGGCGATTCTCCAGAATCTTTTCGATGCCGCGATGCAGATAACCAATAACCGGCGTGCAATCGACGACCGTCTCGCCCTCAAGCGTGAGCAACAGACGCAAGACGCCGTGTGTACTTGGATGCTGAGGGCCCAGGTTGAGTAACATCTCCTGAGACTTTAGTTCGCCACCCTCGCTCACGATGCCGACCGGAATATTTATCTCTTGGTTTGTAGCCATGAGGTTTCCTCGTTTAGTATGTTTCAGTGCCTGCCAATAGTTTTATCTGCGTTGCAGGCGTCGCAGGCGGACCCAGAACATATAGGACCACATACATCCCATGAGTGTCGCCAGAGCACTAAACAGGTAGCGATTAGGGTCCGCCGAGAAAAATGCTAGTGCTACCGCCGTCCCAAAACAAACACAAGCGACGAGGATGGGCATCATCACTCCCTGTGTACCATTTCTTGCCTGGGACACTCCCTTAGAACGTGCCAAAGACCCCGAGCGTGCGGCACGCCCCAACGTCTGTCCTGCCTCCCCTGCGCGACTCTTTCCGTTCGCGCGCCCTTCCCTGTCCTGGCCTGGTGCGACCTTGCCGACGCCCTGTGTTTCACGACCCTGTTTCTGGCTCTCAGTACGACTGCGTCCCGCGCCTCTACGATGCGTCCTGGCCTTTGGCATAGCCCACACTCACGTTCTTCTGCAATAGAAAGAAAGCGATCCACAAGTGTCTGTTAAACGCTCTCTATCAGACGTGCTTTCAACTTCCCAAGTGGCCTTTTAATGCGGAATGCAACCCCATTCGGGGGTGCGGCGCCACTCTCGTGGCTAGCGCGCCGCCCCCATTTTGGGGACAAGCGCTCAGGTTTCCGATAAGGCACTTATTCCGTATCTGCCTGCTGTTCGCCCGCCTCTTGATAATCCTGGAAAGCATGGCCGAAGGTTGGAGTGCCAGGATGGAGGCGCTCCTCCAGGCCCTGACCCAGTTTCTTCTGCACCACACGCTCCAGGTGCTGCTGCTGGAATTTGCCCGAGACCGCCATATTTGGATCGATCTGCGTGGTCGCCCGAGGCTTTGCGGTCATTGGCACCTGTTTGAAGTCCTTCAGCAAGGGATAGCCTTCGAAGTCATCATCCAGCAACATACGGCGGAGATCAGGATGGCCCGCGAAGCGAATGCCATACATGTCGTAGGTCTCGCGCTCCAACCAGTTAGCAGTTGGATAGACCGAGACCACGCTATCAACTTCTGGCTTCTCGCGCTCGATACGTACCTTGATCTGTAGCAACTGCGCGCGCGTGGTTGAGCGCAGGTGATAGACCGACTCCAGGTGATCAAGCATATCGGCACCCGAGACGCACACCAATAAATCAAATCCTAGCTGGTCGCGCACAAAGCGACAGACGGCCACCAGGTTCTCTTTATCAACGACCAGGCCCAGGAAATCCCCTTTGAGCGTGGTAGCATTGACAGGCTTGCCTGTGATCTGCGAGAGCGGAGCCAGGTCGCGAGCCAGAGCAGCGTTCTGGTCACGATAGCCCGTTGTCGCACTAGGCATATTTGTAGAACGTGGTACTAGATCCATCGTGTCACTCCCTTACGCCAGGCATACACCAGGCCAAGCGCGAGTATTAAGATAAAGAAGAGCATCTCGACAAAACCAAAAACACTTAATTGCTTGAAGATGACTGCCCAGGAAATGATAAACACAATATCCACATCAAAGGCCACAAAGAGTAGGGCAAAGATGTAGAAACCAAGTGGATATTGTACCCAGGCCGAGCCAATTGGCTTTTCACCAGACTCATAGGTCTGGGCTTTTTCTTTTGTTTTTTTATGGGGTGAGAGTATGTTAGAGACCGTAGTTGCAAGAATAACAAAAACAAAACCGGCTACTAACAGAATACCCGCGTATAAGTACCCAAGAGACACAAGCGTTCCTCCCAATACAAGCCTCTGCCGAATATCGACAGAGGCAAGAAGATGCTGCAATGATTATAGCACAGTGAGTAAGAGGCGACAATTTCACGTGAGTTGGGGTAACTGAACCGTGTCAGGCTTGGCAAGCACCTGGAAACCACGTCCCCGGGATTCCCCTTGCGCCTCCCGTATCCCCACCACAATCACGCTCACATTGTCATCGCCGCCCTCACGCAAGGCGGCCTGAACCAGGGCATCTGCGATGCCCTGCACATCCTTCTGTGGCTGTTTGATCATATGCTCGATTTGTGGATCACGGACCATATCCCAGAGTCCATCGGAGCAGAGCAGCAACAGGTCACCATCGTATACCTGCTCTTCAAAGGCATCAATCTCAATGGCGGTCTTCTCGCCAAGGCTACGATAAATCTGATTGCGTTTAGGATGAGTATAGATATCATCTGGCTGGATAATACCAGCCTCGACTAGGCTTGCCACGACCGAGTGATCATTGGTCACTTTGCGTAGCTGCTCACCCTGGCGGTAGAGATAGGTGCGACTATCACCGACATTGGTCACATAGGCGGTGTCAGCCACGATGAAGGCCGCAGTCATCGTGGTTCCCATGTCGGCATGTAGCTCCATATTGTGCTGGTGTACCGCCTGGTTGGCCTGCTGCACGCCATCCACCAGGAGGCGCACCAGGCCCTCGCGTGGCAGATCGTTCTCCGCCCGTAGATTGGGAACCATAAAGTTTACGATGGTCTGGATAGCCAGGCGGCTGGCATCGCGTCCCGCGGCATGCCCCCCATGCCATCAGCCACCACAAAGAGGCCAAATGGCAGAACCTCACCATAGACACGACATACCCCTCTGGCCGCAAAGAAGCTATCCTCGTTTGGCTTGTGCTTCCGCTTAATACCAGGATCAGTATGCGTCCCAACAAGGTAGTGAATAGGTTTGCTGGGTTTATGCCCGGGTTCCGTCCTCTCAGAATCACTGGCAGTGGAAACCTCAGATACTGGAGCCTTCACCTCCTCAGATTCAGGCGTAAACTCAACAGTTGGCAGATCGGCGAGAGAGGAGAAGGGAACGGCTCCCGCAACCGGGGCCGCGTCTTTTTGCTGGTCGCGCAAATACTGTGATGGTATACGCAAATTCAGACCAGAGGCCGAAGGCGAGAGAGGGCAACGGCAATGATGGCAGAAATTATCGCCCTTTGACACTGGGGATTTACAATTGGGACAGACCAGTTGCACGGCCTGCATCGAGGGAGCGGTATTATTCACCAAGGTCGGCTGATCGGTTGGCGTCGCGATATTGCCCGCCGCTGCTGGTGGGGCTTCCGCTGTGACAGGTACGGGAGAGTACGTGGCTCCCGCATCGTCATCTCTGGCGATAGGCATGGTCTTATGCTCCCAGGCGGGGAGCTTCTGGCGCAGCTTCGCCTCCTCCTCCGAAATACGCGAGGCCTCAACTGAAGCGTTACGCTCAGCCTCTTCCAGTAGTCTGCGTTGTCGCTTACGCTGCACACGCTTACGACCAAAGGAGACGCTGGTCAGAATAAGCAGAATAATGAGCACAGCCAGGACAGCAATCACAAGTGGCAAAATCGGGACCGGGATACCCGCAATGGTGATACTCGTGCCGGTTGCCTGGGTACTACTAGTAGATTGTTTATTCACATTCAATGCCTCGCTTGCCTTCTGCTCAAATAGATGCGCGCCTGCGAAATCCGTGTTGGCGAGCAATGCCTTATGAAAGAAATCCTCGGCCCGTCTATAGTCGGGAGGCTGCCGATAATAATTTGCGATTCCTTGCACCCAATTCATATGTACATTATTCTCAAGACTTCTATTTATATCCAACACATGCGTCGTTCCTGTAGGTGGCACCTTCTGCAAGGCAGCCACTAACTCGGTTCTCTCTATCGCCTGGCTCTTGAGACGCAGTTGTACTAAGGCCCCGCTTTTATCCAGGAGGGGCGTTCCTGGTTCGAGCGCCGCATTCGCTGGCAGAAGCGCAGGTGAGAGATATTGCGCAGCTTGCGACTCGTTCACATTCGCTGGCGGTAGAGCCTGGCTGGTCGGACTGCTCGTAGTCAGGCCAAGCGAAGCTGGTTGGGTAGCATTTGCTTGTGCTATATCTACATATGGATA
Source organism: Ktedonobacter robiniae (assembly GCF_016587375.1). GTDB lineage: Bacteria > Chloroflexota > Ktedonobacteria > Ktedonobacterales > Ktedonobacteraceae > Ktedonobacter > Ktedonobacter robiniae. The sequence goes on along the minus strand of NZ_BNJG01000001.1, from coordinate 3,044,540 downwards.
TAGTTTATTGGAATTAAAGGAAAATACGACCGGGCTATCCTGTGCACAGCTTTCGCTCTCATCCAGGCAAAAGGTATTGAGGGCCACACTACTCTGAGCATCGGACTCGTACACGACAACTGGTTGTGCCTCACTGTTATAGAGATTACTAAAATAAACTTTTAGCGTGACGAGGCGTCCGCCGCCTGCTGCCTGACAACCTGAGCCACTTTTGCTTACGACGCTGCTATCCGTCAGCACCCAGGTATTCTGATTCGCGAAACTAGCATCTGGAAAGCGCTGGCTCAACTCGGCAGCCGACCAGCTTGCAATAATCGTGCCCAGGCCAGTACAGGTATAAAAGAGCTGATTGCGCACGCCCAGCGATCCCAGGAGCAGAGATGATGCCGAGTGCCCAGGTTGCGCGCTCGTCTCCGATGCGATCTCATACGTAGCAAGCAAGCGCACAACCGCTGTTCCGGCACGTGCAACCTCCTGGCTAGGATCGTTCGCACGCCCCGCCCTCGACATAGCAAATGCTCCTGTTGTAGAGACCAGCAACCACTGCAATGCCAACACAAGGGCAAGCAAGCCATATATGGCTGCCTGCCACCAACATCCTTGTCCCCGTGAGGGTTCACCTTGCCTACGCATTTGACATTACCTCTTCACGCCGAATATGCAGAGCGAACGCGGATCCACATTTACCTACCCATGCGCATGTGTAAACGCTGGCGCATTTGCTGGACGGCTGGAGTGACACCTGGGGAACGCAAGACATGTTCGCATTCACGCAAGGCATCGTCCAGGCGGTTCTCATTCTCGTATACCTGGCTCAACTGGAAGCGCGTCGCATGATCGCTGGGATTCAGAAAGAGCATCTGCACATAGGCCTCTTCAGCCAGGTTGTAGTGCCTTAAGTAAAAGGCCAGGTTTCCCAGCGTTTGCGCAAAGACTACCAACATTTGTGACTGGTTGGGAAGGCTTTTAGCCAGTTTAAACGCTTCATGGTACTCAAACTCAGCTCGGTCAAGTTGGCGTGTCTTCTCGTAGCACTGTCCAAGACGAAAATGAGTTTCAGGGTCCTGGGCGTTTAGCTTGAGCGATTCCACATACTCGGGAATGGCTTGCATAGGTATGGGGCGCAGATAGAGCCAGACGTCACCCAGCAGTTTATGGGTCTCGGTATCAGCAGGGTTTAACTCAAGCGAGCGCCTGTAGGCCTGAATCGCCTGATCAATCTGTGCTGGACGCCGACGCGCGAACACCTGCCCGAAGAGTTTATGTACCAGGGCATTGTTTGGCTCTCTGCCATAGGCAAACTGTACGGCCCCATAGGCATCTTCAGTGCGCCCAGCAGCCAGGTGGCGGAGCGCATCCGCGATGTACGTTCCGGCGGGGCCTGTCATGCCGGCATTAGGCGTGGATTGCTGAGGAGGAAGAACGCTCGATCCAGCCACCTGCCCAGGCAGGCTATTCCCCTGTGGGCCTGACGATCTGTTTCCGCCTGTTAAGGGTCCGCCAGAGACAGGTTCGGAGCGCATAGGAGGAACACCTGTTACGGGAGGAAGGACCGCAGTAGCGTTGCCCATCTCCATGCCACTCTGCCAGCGCTGATCTGGCGCATAGGCCAGGGCCTTCATAATCACTTGCTCAAACCCGGGACTGATATCTGGACGCAACGAACGCAGCGGGGGGAAGGCGAAGATTGAGGGTTTGTTATTGGCGGCGTCATGCGCGGTCAACAGGCGGTACAGAGTCGCGCCCAGAGAGTAAATGTCACTTCGGGGCTCTGGCTGACCATGCAGTTGCTCTGGAGGAGCGTAACCCAGGGTCATAATGATGGTCGCCTTCCCTTGAGACTGGAAGCTACGCGCAATACCGAAATCGATCAATCTAATTTCATCGCGCCCGGTGACCATAATATTTGAGGGTTTAAGATCACGGAAAATGATAGGGGGAGTCTGCCGGTGCAGGTAGTTGAGCACATCACACAGTTGCCTGGCCCAGGTCCGTGCACGAACCTCGGTCACGCCACGCACCCCCTGTATCCCCAGCACATTCCCCTCTTTCTCCAGGACCTCCGCCAGGGTAGAGCCTTCGATAAAATCCATCACCAGGTAGTGGCGACCACGCTCAATAAAGAAGTCGCGCACACGTGGAATACAGGGATGGTTAAGGTCAAGTAGAAGTGTCGCTTCACGCGAGAACCATTCAACCGCTTGCGCGCGGTCCTTCTCATCGCTAAACTCATCAAGCATCTCTTTGACGGCGCAGGGGCGATTGAAACGGGTATCTATCGCGCGATACACCGCGCCCATGCCTCCCGATGCCACCAGGCGCTCAATGCGATAACGATGATCTGATAGCTCGGTTCCCGGTGCTAAACGACGGCGCGATCCTATCACTTCCCCATCAGTCGATGGCTGCACAGGCTGATTAGCAGACTCAGGCGCGGACGCTTGAGCGTTAGCTTGAGCATTACTGCCAGGCGATAGGCGATTCTGATCTGCTGAGTAACTATTATCCATATATTACCGCTCTATCATATCTTTCACTTCACGGCCGAACTTCGTTGCTTCCACCCAATTGGCAAAAGGCTTTGCCAAACTCCGTTTTTCTTACATCCTGATTATAGGGGGCATTATAACATATCTTCGCATTGGTGAGCAGTAGCGGACTTCATATTTAGAAAGCGGAATTGCTCATATTTGAGCAATGCTCACCTCTCATATGGTCCACCTTCCCAACCTGCCGCTTGTTCCCTACATAGTGCTCTGTTCAATTTCGTCTGAAAGGGATGTATCCCGCCTGCGGCGGGAGGGGAAGAAACGCAGAGGGGCTGACGCCCCTCTGCACTCCCCACTTTTTCCCTTTTTCAAAAGAGCTTGGGATTGGGACGATCTGTGACCGCGTTGGCGTGTGAGGGGAAGCCCTCAAATTCGGCCAGGCGGCGGGTGGTCTCGCTCAGCGAGGCATACCCCTCCCGGGTGGCATACGCCAGTCCGGTACGCTTCAGGAAGTCAAAGACCGAGGTACAAGAAAAGGTATGTGCAAAGCCACCCGTGGGTAGAATGGCATTTGTCCCCAGGCTATAGTTCCCCAGGCTGATTGGTGTATAGGCTCCCAGCAAAATTTCGCCCGCGTTGTGGAGCATGGGCAGGACGGCGAATGGCTCACGGACATGCACCTCCATATGTTCAGGCGCATACTCATTGACAAAGGCAATGGCCTCTTGCTGATCCGCTGCCAGGACAATCCCGCCCGTCCCGTTCTCGCTCTCCAGCCCGGTCTGGCAGAAGGTGCGACGCGGCTCCGGCAAAGCAGCTATCTTGCCTGGCAAGAGTTCACGCACAGCCAGTGCCAGCTCCCGACTATCCGTTACCAGCAGGCTCGAAGAATCAGGACCATGCTCTGCCTCGATGAGGAGGTCACGCGCCACCAGTTCAGAGTCGGCGCTTGCATCCGCCAGCAGAATGGCCTCGCTTGGTCCAGCGGGCAAGCCCACATCGACCGTGCCAAACAGCAGGCGTTTGGCGGCCGAGACATAGGGGTTACCCGGTCCTGTAATCTTATGCACACGTGCGATATGCTCTGTACCATAGGCCAGGGCCGCGATGGCCTGGGCCCCACCTACACGATAGATCTCATGCACACCACACAGGTCCGCCGCCACGAGCGAGGCCGGGTCAACCTGGCCATCGGGTCCAGGCGGGGTACACACGACGATGCGTGGCACGCCAGCAATACTGGCGGGCGTCGCCAGCATATAGAGCACAGAAGGGAAGGAACCTTTCCCACGTGGCACATAGAGACCTACGCTACTGATCGGCGTGATCTTCTCGCCTGCCATTACACCTGGCGCAACCTGCGTAAACCACTGCTCATGCGGCATTTGATGCTGGTGAAAGGTCCGTACATTATGAATCGCGTGTTCAATCGCAGCATAGACATCTTTATCAAGCAAGGTATGCGCGCGCTCGATCTCCTCGCGGCTCACACGCAAATGCTCAGGTGACAGCTGCACATGATCGAAACGAGCCATGAACTCGACCAGGGCCTCATCTCCCCGATCCCGTACCGCGTTGACAATTGGTCGCACATACTCGATAAGCTCATCAATCTTCACCTCCGAGCGCCGCAAGAGGCGCGCGCGCTGCGAAGCATCGAGCTGTGCCAGTTCATAGAAGTGGATCATAAAGTTACGATTTCCTTTTCCAGTGGCCGACGCTGCTAAAGCACGCGTCTACATATCAAGGAAGTCCCACGCCCCGGCAGAGAGACTCCATAGGCAACCTCATCGCCTCAGGATGATGAATCTGCCCGCCATAAATGACTCTGCTGGGAAATTTTATCAGATTGTTCAAACAAGCCTCCGAGAAAGGCGTTACCCCCTCGGTAGGGGCCTCCACGATAAATCGGGAGGCTAACGCGTCCGAACGCCATGTATGGCCTGTCGGCGCAAGCCGCTTTTTATTCATTGAACAAGCAATAGACCATGTGGCATGCTTTTGCGGGACTTTTTGGGCTAGCGCCGCACTGCGATAAATCGCCTTCGGACGCGCTAAAGCCCCCATTTGGGGACAGGCTGGTCCCTACCGAATTCGGCAACTGGTCTGGGCAAAATTTCCCAGCAGAGTCATAAATGGGGGGCCTATGGGACTGCAAAAATTTGAAGCGCCCCCACCACCGCCGCCCCCCTTTATGATACAAAGAAAGAGACTCACTTGTCTACGTCTATGTGCATGTTGATGACCCTATTGTGTCATCCCTACTACACCATTCGCCTGTTCTGTCAGCTCCTGGACATCTACACGCTGGGCCTCATGAATGTCTTCCGCCATCCACCTGGCACCCGATACTCCTATCAAGCCGGCGATAAACAGGGCTGGTAGACAGGTATAGAGCAGGGCTGTCGCCAGGTCATGGCCCGCCATACCGAGACGAAAATGCTCTCCTCCGGTCGGATCAAAGGAAGTCGCCATAACACCTACCAGGGTCGGAGCAAAGGCGTCCCCCAGCATATGCGCGATCAAGAGCGAGAGCGCTATAGCCGAAGAGCGCAGGCGAGAGGGGACAACATCCTGGGTCGCCGCCGTGCTTGGCCCGGTATAAATCGTGAGCAGGAACGCGGTGAGAATAAAGAAAATGGTAAAGAGCACGAGATTATTTGCCAGAAGAGCGACGGCATACGCGGGTACCGCCAGGAGAAAACCGATGCCACAGACCAGAACTCTGGCACCTGCATGCCTGCGATTCAGCATATCCGAAGCATATCCTCCCACCAGGGTGCCCACAATACCCGCCAGGACGATAATTCCCCGGAGTAGATGCCCGCCAGGCCAGATGTGAAGCCAAAGGTGTCTTTCTGTTGTAAATAGATGGAGAGAAAAGTGGTATTGACACCCAGGACAAAGAAGGCAAAGATCTGCATAGCGATCAACACGCACAGGGTCTTGATCCGCAACAGCGTCCGGCTGCACACAAGCACCTCCTTCATGGCTAGCCGTAATATACGCGTCCAGCCAGTCTGGCCCTCTTGCGTGCTCCCAACTTCAGCAGACACGACACTCTGTGATGTCTGCTGGATCTCAGACAGCACCTCGACATGCTGTGCCTCCAAAGCCAGCTCTTCCTCATCGGCCTGGTTGCGCCGTGGCTCATGCATACGCCAGGCCAGATATGCCAGGATTAACCCCGGTATACCCGTAAAGATGAAAGCCAGGCGCCAGCTCCCAATATACAGGCCCGCCACGGCTCCTCCAGCCCCCATACCAATCAGAATACCGAAGAGCTGGGCCGTTCCCCAGGTACTCATCACCCGTGAACGCTTGCTACGACTATAATAATCGCTTAAGAGGGCGGTTCCGGCAGGAAAATAGCCGGCTTCACCAATTCCAAGCAGCATACGTGCAAGAAAGAGGGTAGTAAAATTGGTCGCGAAAGCGGTCAGCGCGGTCGCCACGCTCCAGAGCGCGACACACCAGGCAACCACATTTTTGCGTTTGACCTTGTCGGCCCAGTAGCCCACGGGCAGCGCAAAGATGGTGTAAATGACGAGAAAGGCCGAGGACAGTAATCCGGTCTGGCTCAGATCAAAATGCAGCTCTTTGGCGATCACGTTGACTGAGCCGTTAAAGACATAGCGATCCAGATAATTCAATAAGCTGATGCTAAACATAACCCAGAAGACAGAGCGGGCACGAGTTGAGAGATTAGAGTGAGAAGCTTGATGAGCCGAGTTAGTTGGCTGAGCAACATCGCTCATGGGCACCTCCTTAGAGTAGATGGAGAGACACAATGTCTGGGGAGCCACGCGAGATAACTTGTACACTACCATATCATAGAATGGATACGTTGCCTAGAGTATTGTCAGAATAAGGTGTGCGTCAACCTCACATAGGCCGCATTTATGGCGGGCAAGGCGATTTATTGCACGAGTACAGAGTCGTGACCGATGAGATGGTGTGGCGCCGCTTTCCTGAGGGCGTTAGAGGATTCTGGAACAATGCTCTTTGTACGTCATTACTACGATAAATCGCCTTGTGCGCGATAAATCGGGCACCTATGGGATACATTGAGCAAAAAAGATGACGCGCATATGTTAGATCGTACCAGGTTGGTTGGGATGGGTATTTTTAGTTTGGGGAGCCAGGAGAGAATGGGAGTGAGGGGTGAGATTGTGAGCAATCCGGGTTTGGGATGCGAGGGTGGCTGGGGTGTCGGGAGTTTGGGCGGTGTTGGAAGGGTCGTTGGGAGAGGATTCAGGGGTTGGGGTATCGTCGGAGTCGGAGGTGAGGAGGATGTGAGCGATCTCGAATTTGAACTGGCAGGGATGCTGGGCGAGGAGTTCGGGGACGAGAGGTTTGATGAAGGGGTGGAGGGTGTAGTGGCCGTGAGAGACGGTGGTGAGGAGGTTGGCCTTAACCATTTTGCTGAGGAGCTGGCGCACGCAGGTGTAGTCGAGGTCAAGGACGGCAGTGATTTGGGCGGGTGAGAGGGGTTGGTCGCAGGTATGGACCAGGTGGAGAATGGCGAGGCGCTCAGGGGTAAGGGTTTTATGGGCACTGAGAGTGGTGAGGGCCAGGCTTTCTTGTAAGGAAGCGTGGCGGAACTTAATGTGAGAGGTCGGAGAATGGAGTGTGAGGGAGAAGGGAGCAAGCGAAGAGCCGAGAACATCGAGATGGTAGAAGTTGGAGACGGGGAGGCGTTTGAGATGGAGGTGATGATCGACCGAGGCGGTCAGCGGTGAGGAGCGCTTGCAGGTGTGGAGCACGAGAATGCAGATATCATATTTTTCGGCGAGGCGGCGCAGGAGGGCGAGCAGTTCGCGGTCATTGCCCGTGAAGAGGGGACGCAGAGAGGCCAGGTTATCGATGACAAGCAGGCGTGTATCGGGAGAGTTAGTGAGCCAGCTTTGAAGCTCGTGCAGGCCCTCGGTGGGCGTGAGCGGGGTCCAGGTGTTGGAGAAGAAGAGATTGTTGGGTGCGAGAGTGCCGGGCTGGGCGGCGAGTAGGCGGGCGCGGAGTTCGTGCAGGCGGAGCAGTGAGTGATCGAGGCCCAGGTAGAAGGCGCGGCCGCGCGTGGAGGTGAAGGATTGGGAGTCGGCACGATCCTCGCCAGCGAAGCATGACTGGCCCTGTGTGACATTGAGCATGAGCTGAAGGGCGAGAGAGGTCTTGCCGGAGCGAGGGTCACCGCTGAGGAGGGTCAGGCCAGCGGGAAGGAGGTTGTGGATGGGCCAGGTGCTGGTGATAGGTGAGGGTTGGGTGAGGTCATTGAGGCCGGTGAAGGGCATAAAGGGGCGGACGAAGAGGTTGGCGTAAGCCTGGTAATCGAATTTCGTCATGTAAGCCTCCATAGGAAAAGTAGAGGGACGTTTTCGAGAGGTATACATATGGAAGGTGCACGATACGATATATTATGTGATATACATTTATAGTATGTACGGTAGACAGCGGTTTTGTCAAGTAAAAGAGGAAATATTGAAGAAATTGAGTGAGTGGGGATTTAGGGGTTGGGGGGCGAGGTGAGCATCTCAAGGAAGCTCCAGGATTTGAGTTCGCGCTCGAGGTGATAGCGCAAGAGTCCATGCATGGCTGTGGCGACTTCGGCGTGGAGGCGGGGATCGAGACGCAGACGGGGCACCTGTGTCCACTCTGTACGCTGCAAGAGGCGTAAGACTTTGAGGGCGTTGGGAGAGATCTTCTGCGCCCATAGATGGGAGCAATTGGGGCAGAGGGCGCCACCCAGAGACGGGGTGAAGCCGTTGACGACCGGCTCTAGCTCGGAATCGCAGTGCGCGCAGGTACGCAACAAGGGCTCATAGCCGATGCAGGAGAGGAGATAGATCTCGAAGTAGCGTAAGAGAAGGAGGCTGCGATCTCGCTCGTGCGCGGGGTCGCTTGTACCAGCCTGCCGTTGTTGCTGGACCTGGCGCGCATCCTCATCGAGGGTTTTGAGGGCCAGGAGGAGTAGGTTGTAGACATCCTCGTGCTGAGTATCATCCTCGACAAAGCGATCTACCAGTTCGGCGAGGTAGATGGCGCAGGTGCGATACCAGATGTCATCGCCCTGGCGCAGGGCGAGAAAGGCGTCGCTGGTCTGGGCCTGGGTGATAATATCCAGGTTGCGTCCATGAGCGATATAGAGCCGGCTCTGGCAGAGAAGCTCTAAATGTCCCGATTTACGGCTCACGGGGCGACGCACCCCCTTTGCAACGGCATGAATCTTGCCCTTGTAGGGAGTGAACAGGGTCAGGACGCGGTCGGCCTCACCCAGATCAGAATGTTTTAAGATGATGGCATCGGTGGAGTAGGTGCGTTGTTCTCGCATACTGTGGAATCCTGGGGATAAAAAAAAGACGTGATTACAAATTCACGTCTTTTGGAGGCGACGAGCGGATTCGAACCGCTGGTGAAGCTTTTGCAGAGCCTTGCCTTACCACTTGGCGACGTCGCCCGGATTAGTAATATAACCAAAACCCTTATAAAAAGAGAGAGCGGGAGACGGGATTCGAACCCGCGACATTCACCTTGGCAAGGTGACGCTCTACCACTGAGCCACTCCCGCATGTCTTTGGAGATCACTTCGCTGGTTACTTTTGTAACTTTTCGGTCACCCCCGACTGCGCTTATAAGATATCATACCCCCACGTCTTTGTCAACAGGTTGGGGGCTCTTTTTTTGCCTCATCAAGTAGATCGGTATATTCCAATGAGTGGCACGACGCTGCTAATGTACGCGTCTACATATGAAGGGACGGGGCGTCTCGCGCCTCATATGAACGCTTATCCTACAATAGCTTCTTCGGTGGTGTGGGCCAGCAGTTCTTCGCCACCTTTGGTGGCCAGTTCGGCCACGCGGGACTCTTCGCCGAAGCCGGTGAATATGGAGACGTCCATGCCGATGTTCAGGGTCAGGTCGCCCGCGGCCCAGAGCTTGTCCCAGCCACTGGTGTTGTCGCTGGTGAGGGTGCCTCAGTCATTGATCATGGAGGGGATGCCCAGGAAGGTGTCCGCGCCTGACATGAGCAAGTATTCAACATAGCATATAAAAATCTACAGAAATTGCTAACCTTATGGAAAGTTCTGAATACGCTCAAAGACTGATGGAGCGTAACTAATTAAGCATCCATGATCAGGGTATCTTCTATTGCGACGATCCACTCCCTGGCATACTTGGACAATGCCTCACCTCGGAGACCAAGTAAGTGAAGCAACGGTGTGGCGCATTCGGACGCGCTGAAGCCCCTGGTCAGGCAGCGAGGAATTATCAAAGGACAAGGCTAGCTTTATAGTGCAAAAGCTGCAAAGCGGTATCGCTGTGATAAATCGCCTTGCGCGCGATAAATCGAGTTCCTACCAATAATTCGATTCCCCTCCAATAATTTGGATCCCACACCAACAATTCGTGTTTCTACTAATAATTCGGGTATTTCTCACAAGCTAGTTCGGACAACTTGACAAAATTTGCCAGTGGAATCTTCTGAGGCCATATAGAACCTCATCGGGAGTGGTGCGCTCATAGAGCATGACGTTTTCATAAATTGGGCGCCCATGTTCGTTGATTTCGCCCTTGCACCTTTCGGCTTTGCTTGTTAGTCCGTGGTGAAGCCGCGCTCGCGGAGGAGGCGGAGGACGCGCTCCAGGTGTTGTTCCGAGATGTGAACGAGGCGTTGTTCTGGTGCGATGGGCTCTTGCAAGAAGTTGTGGATCTCTTCGTCTGCCTCCAGGTCGTTCAGGACCTGCTCGGGGAGGATCAATAGCGGTGCGCGGGCGACGCCAATATGGTGCTGGCCCTCATATCCATTGCCCCATAGTTTGAGGCGTAGTACAAGCGACCCTGGAATGTCATCAATACAATAGCGGCGCAAGAAATCCATGATTTCATCCAGGGTCATATGCTGCTTGAGCGCGGCGCGTACCGAGCTTTCGGTCAGGCACAGGCCGCCTCTCGCCTCGTCATAGGCACAAAAGCGCTCGGCAACGCGCACAAGATAGAAGTTGAGCACGCCATAAAGTGGCTGGAGTAGCCCATCTTCGCGCAAGCGCCACTGTGGCTCATGCCTCTCCTCCCCATCTTCTCGCCTGGGCGTACCTGCGCGTGTCACGGCTGGAAGCTGCTCGCGCTCCCATAATGCTTGCTGAGCCTCGGACAGTTTGCCAGGAGCAACCTCCACCAGGGTGGACGATAAGCGTCGTCCAAAGAGCGAAGACGTCTCTTGCTCTCCCAATAAGGCATCTAACAAGGCTGAATCCGCTACCTCCATCAGCGTGGCTTCACGCCAGATTTCAACCCGCCGGGCCTGGCGCTCCCATTCCAGAAGGGTATAGCGTACATTCTGGGGCAAAGCCCCATCTGCCGCCACCTCCAGGGTCCGCAACATATCTTCAATCAAGTACCCACGCTGAATCGCACGCGTGACGCTGGCCCTGGTCAGGCGATAGTGCGCGACATATTCAAGCTGCTCTCGCTCGGCAAAGCGATCCAGAGCGAGCAAGAGGGACTCCGAGACAGGTGCCATGGCAACCAGCTCGAAATTTGGCTGCACAATCAAGCGCCCCTCAGGCTGTTCTAGTGCTTGCTCGTCTGCACGAAATAGCGCCCGTCCCGCGGGCAAGAGACGAAACGTGTCTGGATGCTCCCTGGCATCCACCTCAACGATACCAAGCCACGACAGCACACCCTCAATCACGGCACGAATAAAGCCACCTTCGACAAGATACCAGCCTTCGCGATGCGTTAGCCAGCCACGCTGTAAGCGAAAATCCCAGCCATAGGGGTTGCACTCGTTGGAATAGCGATCCATACGTGATCCCTGGTGGCGAGGAAAGAGGAGCGAGGGAGCATAGAGCCTGGTACGCGCGACAAAGGTGGGCAGGTCTATCCATATCCCTGGGGTCTCCTGTAACACACGCTCAAGCACGACCTGGCGCGAACGCACCACCTCCTGGTGGGCTTCTGCGAGCAGCTCTGGACCCGGCTTGACATTGATCGCAGGCAGGTAGGCCATCTCATTCCAGAAGGAACCCTCAACCGCCAGTTGATAGCACTGCCTGGCACGCTCGTAAAACGGTAACGCGAAATACGCTTCGGCAGGGGCGGCCTGAAGTATCCCTTGTTGCTCACGTAGCAACCCTACCTTCATCGCCAGCAGGCGCAGAAAGAGTAAACGGGGCGACTCATTTTCATTACGCACTACGTCGTCCTCACCCTCAGCCATGCGCGCCAACACGCTACGCAGCGCCGAGCGAGAGAGAAGGCCGTTATTGAGCAATGGCAACCCCTCGCGGGCCTCCGCCACCACAGACCAGTAGGAATAGAGCCAGCGCTGTAAAAGCCGCATCCGTGCATCTGTTCCACTCTCTGGCACTGCCGGCAGTAATGGCTCTGCCCCCAGATCACGCTCTTTTGCAACCTCGTGGACTGCGGTCTCTACGCTCGGCGGAACGATAAGCATACCGTCATGGGTCCCACTACTATACTCCCGGCCCGCGAAGCTGGTCTGTTTACTCCAAAAGAGCAAGCCCTCCAGCAAGAGAGAGCGTATGGCCTGCTCGAATGGGCCATGCGGGTGCGCAGGAGGATAGGCTATGGGCTTGTGTGTATTATCTATGCCATAAGCGCTCACAACCCCCATTTCGCCGGGTTGTTCTCCCGCCTGTTGCCGTGTAGAAAGCAGTCCGGCACTGTGACAGTAAAAGGCCAGGTCACGACTATTCGCACGCCCACCACAGAGCACCAGTTCTCTCAAGATCAACCACTCACCCTCGCCCAGGGTTCGCACCAGCGTGCTCAGGACATCCGCATCAAAGAGCTGGCGTGCGACCTCTCCTAATTCAGCCGATGCGCTGGCATCTGCGCTGACATTGGCCTCAGGCGTGGCGCCGGTCAAGGGAATCTGCCGGGACCTGGCAAGCGTGTGCAGGTGATAGAGAGGAACGGTCTCTAGCAATTCTACGTCACGAGGCTTCATAGTTATCCTTCTCATGCACAAGAGGAGCATTTCCACGCCGCTTCAATTCGTCGCTCAAGCGCGCAGCCCCCCCCTCATGGAGCAGGGCCATCGTCTCGCTCAACGGGCGTGCCACCACTTCATTCAGCGAGGTCGTCGCCTCAAGCTCTCGCATAACGACCTGGTCTGCGACCTCAAGCAGAGGGACATGAGTATAGAAGCGTACCTGCCCATAACTCTTCTGCAAACGCTCCAGGCGAGCAGTCACCTGCGCAAGCGCGTCTGCCAATTCTGGCTGACGCTGCGCAAGCAAGCGCAGAATTTTGAAGAGAGCGTTGGTATCTTCACCGGCACGCAACGCCTTGCTAAGCGCTTGTGGCGTGAAGCGATACCGTAGATAGCTGCGCTGAATGCCCGTGGCTTGCGCGAAACGTTCCAGCACCTTGATGAGGTTCCAGGCCGCCGGGTGAGCCGGAACTAGCACCTCCTGGGCGTCTACGACCACCAGCAGGCGCGTCAGGCGCCGTCTTCGTCCTCGCTCAAGCTCACCAGGAACGCCGTTCCCCTGTAAGAGCCAGCAGCCCAGTGGTGTCAGGCGAAAAGCCAGCAACGCGCCATCAGGCGCACTTACAATATCGCAAATTCCCCACCAGTAGAGTGGCCCTTGAATTAACTGTGCCAGGTAGTGGTACTCTGCCCGCTGCCAATCTTTAAACTGCGAGGGTTTGAGCGGTTTATCTGGATTGTCGTCCTCCAGCCACCAGTGTGGAGAGGCAAAATAGCGCTGCCGCCGCTGGAGAAACAGGGGATTCAGCCGATACACAAAGCGCGCGAAGGCCCCAAAATGCATCCACTGTCCAGGCGTTACCTGAGCCAGGAGCGAGACCAATAACTGGCGCGCCTCGCTATTTTCAATCTCCAACTCGCCCATACGCAAGACCGGCTGACGCAATGCGTTCGCGCGGCAGCGCAGGTCGACGCCATCTTCGCGCAACCCCAGCAACTCATCAGTGGAGGAGTGTTTTAGCCAGAGCATGAAGAGCTCCTGGGCCTCTTGCACCTGGGCCTCGCCCAGCAGTTTCTCCGCCAGCGAATCAGCAATATGAAGGCGGTTGCGATCGTCATCAGCACGCTGAAGCATATTGCCGCCACGCAGCAGGCGCAGCGCAAAACGCAGGAAAGTACGAGAGCGTGGCAAACGTTCACGCAAGCGAGCGATGAGACTTTCAGGCGGCTGATCGCTTGTGGACTGAAGCAAGAAGGAGCCATCTGAGGCGCGTGTCGTGCCTGTAAACTCTGCCAGCAGGGTATCTGAGAAATCTAACCAGGCACTCTCCTCATCCAGACTTGTACCATCAAGCAGGCGAGCAAGCAACAGCAACTCGGAGAGTAGGCGCAGAGGTTCCATGCTGCGTACGCGCGGCTGATCGCCGCGTTCAGAGCCTTCCTGAGCGCCCGCGGGCAGCGTATAGGGGGTCATCGGCACGGTTACCTTCAAGGCTGCTCGCACCTCCAGGGGCACAAACCAGCCGATCTCAAGCTGACCGCTGCCCTGCGCTCCACGCGCAAGCGAGACACTGTTCAGGCTGGTGCGGAAGAGCAATCCCTCACTCTGAAGGGACACAAGCGCCTGCTGGTAGTGCGCGGGCTGCCCCAGCGAGAAACGATCGTAGAGGGCGCGTAGCTCCTCATCGGGGATGGCTGATCCGTAGAGAGTTATCGCGGCCAGAAACTGGCGTAGAGTCTTCTCCAGGCTTGCCGCGACCTTTTTCACTGTTTCGGGACGCGCGACCTGCTCCAGCAAAACCTCAATCAGTTGAGGCTTATTCATATTCCCCGCCGTTATCGCATATGCACGCGCTATACTGCGTAGCTCGCTGATCCCCAATTGTGGGAGAATATTCTGCATACCCCCGACCTGCACCAGCGTGTGTTGCGGAGGCAATATCGGTCTGAAAGCGCCACCTGTGCGTGAGGAAGGCTTTTCTCGGGGAGCCTTACTCGTGGGAAGCTGAGCGGCGACAGCATCGTTTACCAGGTCTTGCAAGCGTTCTTTCTGTGGTCTATTTTCCATAGCTGCTTGCGCGGCAAGCGGGCGGAAGAGCCCTGGATGGGCAAGCCACTCATATAACAGGGCTGCCGCGTGTTCGCACAGCGCCGTTGAGGGGGCCTCACAGGTACAGGAACTCTGCCACTGCATTGCACCTTGCAGTTCTACTGTTACATAGTGACTGCCAGCATCAGGCTCGGGGAAAGAGAAGGCGTCTTCTTCCTCTGGACCTGGCTCGCTGGCTGAAGAGGCCGCGATTTCGACGATACCACTCAAGCGACCTTCGTCGCGCCTGGTCGCCTGTACCGCGTCCAGGCGCGCGTACTCCTGCCCACGTGTCGCCGCCGCCAGCCCGGCCATGCTGATAATATCCGTGGCTCGCAGGCGCCGCAACGCGCCAGGTACTACATGTTCCATGATTGGTTGCTCAAATACTCAACAGAAAGGTGAATAAAAGTGAACTGTATTAGATTATCTTAGCACGAGGTGCGTGTATGGTCAACAAAAAGCGCAGGTGCGGGTGTGCGTCAATATTTTTACAAGAGCGCTTCCAATCCCATAGATGCCCCGTTTACGGCGCGCAAGGCGATGTATCGCAGGAGTACAGAGTTGCGACCGATGGAAGAGCGTAATGTGGCTTGCCCGAGGGCGTCAGAGTGTTCTGAAAAGATGCTCTTCATGCTGTATTCTCGCGGTACATCGCCTTGCACGCGATACATCGGGTGCCTATGGGAGACATCGTGCAAAAGATGACGCACACCCCACTGGCACAGCTACTCATACCTGTTTACCCCTGAATGGGGAGCTGTTTGGTCGTCCCTCGGGAGCGTAGGGTTGTCTCGATTTCATACATGATGTTGGCAATTGACGCAATGGCGGCAGTCTCGGCGCGTAGCACACGCTCACCCAGTGTCACAATCTTGGCGCCATGCCGGCGCGCCATCATGATTTCCTCGGCCATGAAGCCGCCCTCGGGACCGATAAAGAGCATAACGCGTAGGCGCCGCGTTGGTGCCTCCTCGTAGTTGGTCATGGCCTCGCGCAAGACACTACGCAGCGTCTGTGCACGTTCCTCCTCCCAAGGCATCAGCGCTAGCGTCCCTTCTGGTATATTACCAAGCACATGCATCAAGGGGCGTACAGGGAGCAATGTGGGGACGCGCGCGCGCCCACATTGCTCCGATGCCTCCTGAATAATGCGTAGCCAGCGTTTCTGCTTGGAGACCCCTGCCTCTTCAAGGCCGGCAGTGGAGCGCTGGCAGGTGGTCGGAAGAAAGGCCGAGACCCCCAGTTCTGTCCCCTTCTCCAGAATCCATTCAAAGCGCGCGGATTTGAGCATGCCCTGGCAGAGCATCACCTCTACCGGCGATTCGCTTTTTCCCCGCTGGCGCTCAAGAACTTCGACCACTACCTCGCCACGCACGCTCTTTTTGACGGCACAGAGCGTCTCCTCGCCGCTGTTGTCCAATAGCACCAGGCGCTCATCCAGGGCCAGGCGCAACACATCCCGCACCTGATGCGCGACATTCTCGGGTAAGAGAATGGCCATGCCCTTCTGCCTGAGCAGCGCAGGCTCGACCTGCGCCTCTTCAATGAAGAAACGATGCATACAACCTCTTTATATTTATTCGGTATGTGGTGTGAGGCTGGCTCTGCCAGCCTCACACCACATACCATGACCCGTTCAGCGGACTGTTGTAGGATCCATGTCAGCATGGACCCGACACATTTGATGGACAAGCCACGAAGACGCTGAGAACACTTTCTAATAAACGAGGACCATATGTTAGGCGCGTTTGCGGAAGACGAGGGCTAGCCAGTCTTCGATCATGGTCTCTTCCACCAGTTCCAGACCTGTCTCCAGGAGCGGGCCTTCGGCGTCTGGTCTGCGGGCCTCGATGATGCCGCTCACGACCAGCAGACCGCCTGGCGCTACGGTTGTTGCGAGTTGTGGTGCGATGGCACCAATGACGTGGGCAATAATATTGGCAACGACGATATCGTACTGCCCCTTCATCTGCCCGGCGCTCTCGGGCGTCAGCTCGCCCAGTTCAACTTTGATCCGCTCTGCAAGTTCGTTTAAGGCTGCATTCTCGCTTGCGCTCTCGGTTGCGACACTACTATTATCGATGGCGTGAATAAACTCAGCCCCAAGTTTGGCGGCGGCAATCGCCAAAATGCCAGAACCAGTGCCTACATCAAGAATACGCATGCCAGGCGTGACTCGTTTCTCCAGTTGCTCCAGGCACATGCGCGTGGTGGGATGCAGGCCGGTCCCAAAGGCCATGCCAGGGTCCAGTGTTAGCACAACCTCTTCGGGCTTGGGCGTATACTGGCGCCACGAAGGGCGAATTACGAGCCGCTCACCGATAAGCGTTACATGATAGTACTCTTTCCAGGCGTTGGCCCAGTCTTCTTCGTTGACAGCACGCGTCTGGAGTTCTCCCACAAAATGGGCGCCAATGCTGGCAAAGTGCCAGAGACCTTCACGCACCCGCTGGCTAATCTCCTCTTCGGTCCCGTCAATGGGCGTATAGGCATGTACCTGTACGGGTTCTCCCTGGCGCACGCGATACGCCTGCCCATCCTCAAGCAGCTCAATCGGGTCCTCAATCACAATCCCCTCGGTTGTATAGCGGCTGAGCAGCTCGCTTACCGATTCGACAGCGTCGGGATGAGTCGTAACAGTCAATTCTAACCAATGCATAACGATATTTCCTGCCTCATCGCTACTAGAGTAGCGTTATTATTTATGTGAGCCTATCACTCCACCGGTGACAATGTGCCAGCCGGTACCAGGTCCAGGGCGTAGTACGCGTAGGTGCGCGCGACACGAAAGCCACAGGAGCGATAGAGATGGAGCGCGGGCGTGTTGTCAGTCTCCACGTCCAGGGTAATCACCTTCTGCTCACGCTCAGGAATGTCACGCAGCACAGATTCTAACATCTGGCGCCCATAACCACGCCCCCGGTACGCGGGAATGACCCCAACGCTATAGATGCCGATGCGTCCCTCGGCCTCATGCACATCCAGGCGCAAACAGCCAACCGGTTCGCGACAACTTACCTCGCCCTCGCCAAAGGTCGCCAGGTAGAAGCGAAACTTGGGATTATGCCAGAAGAGCGTCACGAGGGGGCGCCTGCGCTCAACCGTTTCACCAAAGCTCGTCGAGACCGCCTGCAAATAGCCCTCTAGATCATCATCCTCCGCCTGGCGCACCAGCAAACGATCATCGAGCACATAGTGATCTTGAAATTGCTGCAAGATCATCTCATGCTCAGCCATTTCAAGGCGCGCACCAGTCGAAGCGATGAAGGCCTTCCCGCTCTCCGATCCCTGCTCAGTAATCAGGAGCAGCCTGGCGATATCCTGTTGCTCGCATTCCAGTCGGGCCGCGGCCAGGAGCTGGCGAAAAATACCTCTCCGGCGGTACGCGGGATGAACCATACCCGTTGCCTCGCGCACACTCGCTCCCAACCCTTCAACTCCCAGGTAGCCAACCAGGAGAGCATCCTCATAGTACAGGAAGCTCTGGCAGAGTAAGCCAGCTGGATGACGCAAATCGCCCACGTTCACCCTCACCCACGACTGATCGTGTTGATAACAGAGTTCTATAAGGTGCGCGACAGCGTTCAATTCGTCTTCTGCCAGACCGCGCCTTTTCTCCAGGCCAGAGTATTGCTGCATCCAGATCTCTTTCTTTTTCTATAGATCTTATTCCGAAACCCACCCCCCATTCGGGGACGCGCGCTCAGGGTGTTCGGAGAAGAAGATATATACAAAGGGCGCAAGACATTGTACCACTCCAGATCAAACAGGTACACCATCTTACGCCCCTGGTTCTCATCACTGTTCACGCTGCCGACATGCACACAACTGGCACGCTAGAAGACAGCGGGCTCCATATAATCGCCAAAGACGTCGCGGAAGACATCCATGATCTCACCAAGCGTGGCGTAAGATTTTACCGCCTCAAGGATGGCAGGCATAGTATTCTCAGTGCCTTCAGCGACACGCTTCAGATTCTCCAAAGCCCGCTGCGTCGCCTGATTGTTACGCTCGTGACGCACGCGTGCCAGCCGCGCAATCTGGGCTTTTTCGCCCTCGTAGTCCACGTAGAGCGTCGGTACCTTGATATGCTCTTCGATGGCGTAATCATTCACGCCCACAATCGTGCGCTTATGCTGATCGATCTCCTGCTGATAGCGGTAGGCGGACTCGGCGATCTCGCGCTGGAAGAAGCCATTCTGGATACAAGCCAGCACGCCACCCAGGGCATCGATGCGCTCGATATACTCCAGCGCAGCCTTCTCGGTGCGCTCGGTCAATTTCTCAAGGAAGTATGAGCCACCCAGGGGATCAATAGTATTGGTCACGCCACTCTCAGAAGCGATGACCTGCTGCGTGCGTAAGGCGATCAGGGCCGCGCTCTCTGTGGGCAGAGCCAGGGCCTCGTCAAGCGAGTTGGTATGCAGCGAGTTGGTGCCACCCAGGACCGCTGCCAGGGCCTGAATGGTGGTGCGGATAATGTTATTTTCAGGCTGCTGGGCCGTGAGGGAGACGCCCGCCGTCTGCGCATGACAGCGCAACATCATAGAGCGTGGGTCCTTCGCGCCATAGCGCTCCTTCATCAAGCGCGCCCAGAGCCTGCGGCCAGCGCGGAACTTGGCGATCTCTTCGAAGAAGTCATTATGCACATCAAAGAAGAAGGAGAGCCTGGGCGCGAACTCGTCGATCTTCAGGCCACGCGCCAGGGCGGCATCAACATATGCCAGGCCATCGGCCAGGGTAAAGGCCAGCTCCTGCACAGCGGTCGCGCCCGCCTCGCGGATATGGTAGCCGCTGATACTGATGGTATTCCAGCGCGGCATATGGCGCGTGCCAAACTCGATGGTATCTGTCACCAGGCGCATCGAGGGTTCTGGCGGGAAGAGGAACTCCTTCTGCGCGATATACTCCTTCAGGATATCGTTCTGGAGCGTGCCTCCCAGTTGCGCCATGGAGAAGCCGCGCTTCTCGGCGTTCGCGATATACATGGCCCAGATGGCAGAGGCAGGACTATTGATGGTCATAGAGGTGGTGATTTTATCCAGGGGCAACCCCTCGAAGAGCACCTCCATATCCGCGAGCGAGGAGATAGCGACGCCACACTTGCCAAACTCGCCCGCCGCCAGGGGATGATCAGTGTCATAGCCGTAGAGGGTCGCCATATCGAAGGCCACCGAGAGGCCTGTCTGACCCTGCTGCAATAAATACTTAAAACGCTTATTGGTATCTTCAGCGGTGCCAAAGCCCGCGAACATGCGCATGGTCCACGGCTTGGCGCGATACATGGTTGGCTGAACGCCACGCGTATAGGGATAGGCGCCAGGATAGCCTAGGTCACGCTGATAATCCAGTCCCCGCACATCCCCAGGTGTATAGAGTCGCTCGATAGGCACACCAGAGGTGGTGATAAGGTTGTCTCGCTCGGGAATGCGCTCCACCGACTTCTTGACGAGGCCCTCTTCCCATTGTGTGCGCTGCACGTGCAAACGGTCAAGTTCTTCTTTATCAAAGAGCGTCCCTTGTTCGACCTCAGGCAACTCTGGCTCTGTCGATTTCTGTTCAAGCATCTTCGCAAGCTCTCCTCATATGCATAAAGGCAATGGCATATTTGAAACGCAGATAGACGATTCATTTCATAGTTGTAACATCCCTATTGTACCATACGCCTCAGGCAAGAGGGGTGAGGTGTGTGTGATGGCGGCCTGGCTCCACCAGGCCGCCATCACACACACCTCACCTGGAGGGGTGCTTGCGTTATCCGGAGGGGAGTGTCGAAGCCCTCTTGACGTCTGCATGGAGGCATGTTATTCTCAGGTATATGACGAGACAGCATATGCGTCAGGTCACCGCGCGCGCCAGCGCCGGGCGACTGGCCCATCATCACCTCATTCCATCAATCCTCGGCCATGTGGTGGCCGCATAAGCCTGGCGTAGCGCTTATGCGGCGAGAAGTAGCGCCGAGCCTCCACTCTCAGGACATTCCTGTTCTGCGGTAGATTCTGCTGCCTTTGGCATGGCTACTTTTTCGTCCTCTGTTTCTTAGCCTTTTCCCGCCCTTCCATGGGACATCGCGTGTGCTCTATGCTGCCCTTGCCCGTGTAGCCATCCGCGCCAGGTACTCTCTCACGTCTGTTGACTTGCTTTCACAAGAGGGACCCATTGTAGTTTGCTTTTACTTGTTATCTCATGAGAGGGAGTTCCTGAACCTATGAATGACTCTGTTATGGAATCCTCAGCGGAGGGAAACACTTTAGCTACCAGTGTGCTTGAGCCGCGTCCCTGGCGGCGCTGGCTGGCTGCTTTCTTTGGCTATACCGCGTCTTCACGTGTGCTCCTGACCAGCGCCATCTGGATGATCTACCTGGCAGCGCAGGGATATAGCCCCTTTGTGATCGGCCTGTTTGAGATGGTCTTTCATATTGCCAAGTTCGTCGCCGAAGTGCCAACCGGGATCTTCGCGGACTTGCTGGGACGCCGCAAAAGCCTGATTCTCTATTGTCTGATTAGCGCGATTGATAGTTTGCTCTATCTCCATCCCACGGCACCATTTATGCTCCTGGCATTCGCGCTCTCGGGCATCTCTTTCGCCTTCCTGGGCGGGGCCAATGACGCGCTGCTCTGGACGCTAACTGGCTATGCCGATGCGCAACGCCAATCGCAACTCTACAGCAAACTCATGAGCTGGACGCTGATGGTCAGCCTGGTAAGTGAGATGGTGGGTACCACACTTGGAGGCTACCTGGGCAGCATCATGCAGACACTGCCATTCATCTGTCGCGCGCTTATCTGCCTGGTCTCCATCCTGCCTCTCTGTCTGCTGCCAGAGGGTATTGAAGAGCGCCAGCCGGAGGAGCGCATCAATGTCCTGGCACATCTGGGTGCTGGCCTGCGCATCGTCTGGAACACACCTGCGATCCTGGGGTTGATCCTGATCTCAGGGCTGACCGAGAGCTGTGGTACCACGATCTACTTCTATGTCCAGCTTCAGTTACATGGCCTGGGCTTCGCCTTGAGTGCGGTCGGTTTTATCATTGCCCTAAGCAATCTTAGCCAGTTTCTCTTTACGGCCATGGTGCCCGTGATGATGCGTAAGATTCCAGAACGCTGGCTGCTGCCCCTGGCTGTCCTCACCCAGGCAACAGGTCTGCTTTTAATGATGCAGCCGCAGATGCTCCCAAGCTTACTGGGCTTCCTGATCTTCTTCCAGGCCGCGACCGCCGTGCTCTATCCGGCGCTCAGCACCTATATCAACCAGCGTTGTCCCGAGGCTCAGCGCGCCACTGTCCTCTCGTTTCAAACGGGACTCTTTAGCCTGGCCATGATCGTGATCTTCCCGCTGTTTGGGCTGGGTATCACTCACTCCTCGTATAGCGTAGTCTATGGCTGGACCGTGCTCGCACTGCTCCTGGGAGGGCTGGGGACCGTCTTCCTGGTACGCCTACGCCAATGGCATGTGAAAATGAAGTAGCGTAAATAAATGTGGTGCAGGCAGAGCCTGCACCACATTTATTTACGCTACTTCATTAAAAAACTACACCTCGACGGAGAGCGCGACCGCGCCACCACCACCCAGGCAGAGCGTTGCCAGGCCGCGACCGCCACCTCGGCGCTTCAACTCATGAATCAAGGTAATCAAGACACGTGAGCCACTGGAGCCGATGGGGTGGCCCAGGGCAATGGCGCCACCATTGACATTCACGCGCTCCCAATCCCAATCTAGCTCTTTGCCATTGGCAAGCGCCTGGGCCGCAAAGGCCTCGTTGACCTCGATCAGGTCGAAGTCGCTCAACTGCATGCCAGTGCGCTCCAGTAGACGACGAATGGCACGCGTGGGGGCCGCGAAGATATAGCGTGGTGTGATGGCCGCCGAGGCATAGCCCGTAATTCGGGCCAGGACAGGCAGACCCTGCGCCTGCGCAAAGGCCTGGTCAACAACGACCGTCGCCGAGGCTCCATCGCTTAGACCAGGGGCATTGCCTGCGGTCACCGTACCATCCTCTAGAAAAGCTGGTGAGAGACGCGCCAGCGCCTCACGTGAGGTATCGCTGCGAATAGGCTCGTCGTTTTCCACCAGCAAAGAACCTTTCTTCTGGCGCACCTCAACCGGCACGATCTCCTCTTTAAAGCGGCCCTCGGCTGTGGCTGCCGCCGCGCGCTGGTGACTGCGCAGCGCCAGTTGATCCTGCTCCTCGCGCGTGACGCCAAACTTCTCGGCGATGATCTCTGCCTCATTGCCCATATGGATATCTTCAAAGGCGCACCAGAGGCCATCACGGACCACCGCGTCAATGATTTTGCCATCACCCATGCGGTAGCCAGTACGCGCTTTGGGCAAGAGATAGGGGGCATTGCTCATGCTCTCCATGCCGCCCGCGATATAGGCCTGGCCATCGCCCGCGCGAATGGCCTGCGCCGCCAGCATGACGGCTTTGAGGCCCGAGCCACAGACTTTATTGATTGTGAAGGCTGGAATATCATCGGGAAGGCCCGCGTGGATGGCGGCCTGGCGGCCCGGCGCCTGCCCAATGCCCGCGCTCACGACATTGCCCATGATGACCTCATCCAGGCTACTGGGGTCGATTCCTGCGCGCTTTACGGCTTCTTTTATAGCGATAGCTCCCAACTGGGGGGCTGTAAAACTGGCGAGACTACCAAGGAACTTGCCTGTCGGCGTCCTTGCCGCGCCTACGATTACCGGAATATGTTCTTCGGTCATGCGAGTTCTCCTCATTCTAATGCCACGCCGATGTGGCCATAGGGTCTAGCAAACTTCTATCTTATTCTATCTTTTATGACCGAGAAGGGGCAAATCTGTAGGGGCCTGCTGCGTCATTCGGCTAACTCGCAGCCCATGGCGGATCATACATTCCGTAGCCATTCCCTCACGCTCTCCGCATACGCCCGCGGCTGATCATAGCGGATACAGTGCCCTGTATTGGGAATATGCAGCTCGCGGGCGCGGAGCTGTGTGGTCAGGATCTGTGCGGCCTGCTCCGGCGTGATCATGGCACCGCGAGTGGGGTCGCCTGTCACCAGCAGCAGGGGGCAGCAAATGGTGGTCAGGACCTCCATAGGCGAACGCTCGCCGATGACGGGCGCAGGGCCGGCGGACAGGATGGCCATATTGAGCTGGTCTTTCGAGATGGCCCACTGCTCTACTGTGACCTCCGACCAGCC
Organism: Ktedonobacter robiniae; assembly: GCF_016587375.1. Classification (GTDB taxonomy): domain Bacteria; phylum Chloroflexota; class Ktedonobacteria; order Ktedonobacterales; family Ktedonobacteraceae; genus Ktedonobacter; species Ktedonobacter robiniae. The sequence goes on along the minus strand of NZ_BNJG01000001.1, from coordinate 3,020,830 downwards.
GGTATTCTTCTGACAAGCGGCCTTGCGCTCCTCCAGACTCTGTGTCCGCACCTCAAACAACCAGCCATGGTGCCTCTGGCCCTCCTCCTGTGAACTTGTCGGCTGCTCGCGTGGTACAAACAGCGCAGCATCCTCCAGCGCGACCGCCCGCACCAGCTCAGGCCACTCGCTGGCCACCACTGCTGCCACGCCGCCCCCCATCGAATGCCCGCCCAGCCGCACCGAGCCCAGGTTCAACGCCTGGATGAGCGCTACCACATCCTCCGCCATGGCCCGTTGCCGATAGTTCCCGCTCGCCGAGCCGCTGGAGAGCCCATGCCCGCGCGCATCGGGCAGAATGATATCAAAGTCGCTCGCCCATTCCTGCACCACCTCGCTCCAGCACAGCCCATTATCGCTGAAGCCGTGCAACAACACCAGCGGCGGTTTCTCTCCAGCGCCCGTGCGGTAATAATGAATACGAACATCATCGAGCTGCAGATCGCCTTCGGACCAGATTGACATGAATCTTCTCCCCTCAAAGTTTGATGTCCTCATCATATCACCTTTTGCGCTTTCTTATGTATATGCAATCGGTCCGTGTCGCACTCGTTCGACACTCCCCCTGCTAAAGCAAGGGGGATTCTTCTTTCATCCAGCCTGCTGCACGTGGTATTGCACGCCGCAATAGAGAGCCTGATCTCAAGTCCTTGATTATCGCGTAACGGCACAGAAACAGGGCCCGGTAATACCACAAAAGTTTGTAGGGCCCATGCTGGCATGGGCCCTACAAACTTTTCGGACAAATCTAAGGCTTTTGCGGTAACTCGCCCATCTTAAAGCCAGGGGGTACCTGCATGTCCCAGAGGCTCTCAGGGACCTGCTGCTGCGTGAGCACTTCAAGGGTATCATACATCGGCTTCTCGCTGGATGAAGATTTCTGCTCCAGCACATTGACGGGCATATAATGCATATCCAGCAGAATAATATCGCCATTCTGGTAGCGAATCTGGTAGACCTCTCGTCCCTGGAAGGTTCCCTTGCCGATGTAGCTGGCGCGCCCCGCCGCAATATCCGCCCGTAGTTTTTGCAGATCAAACATAGAGTCGCTATCGACCCAGTTGGCAGCATCCCATTGCACCACGTGATTCATCATATCTTTGCCCAGGACTCCATGCTGGGCGTTGCCTACCGCTACGACATCCAGCTTATCATCCATAACCGTCTCGACATGGAACATATTATTGGTGAAATCATGGTAGGTCTTGACCTGATAGGATGCACCATCACTTGTCTGCTGAGTCTGGATATGGTAGAGCACATAGCCGTTCCAGCTTACCTGAGATGGAATCTGAAACTCCTGCGCAGAGCGTAGAAAGAAGAGGTAAGAGACCAGTAACACTCCCAGAGCCATCAGCGCGGCCGCCACCAACATCGCAGGGCGCCAGCGTGCTCTCGCGTGCGCACGGCGTCTCTCTGGAAAGGCTACCGGGCGCGACTCGTCACTCGTTTTGCCGCGCCCCTGTGCGCGCGCGGCTATCGCGGCCCGAACCGCGGCATCAACACGCTCGGAGGGCTGTGAAGAAGGGAGGTCGGCGACCAGGCGGGTCGCCTGCTGAACCTGGCGCATCTCTTGTGTACACGACTCACACCCACGCACATGCAAGGCGACGCTTCGTCGCTGCTCTGGCGTCAGATCATCCCACACAGCCAGGTAGAGGTGGACAATCTCGCAGGCCCGGGAATCGGTTTCATGTCCCGCAGGAAGGGGAGGGAGAAAAATGTCATTCATTTTCGCCGCTCCTGCATACTCGCATTACTCTTATTCAATCGCTTGTACTGTTCCATAAACATCTTTTTGGCTCGGGAAATGCGCGTAGCGGCGGCATTGGGTGAGATCTCCATAATAGCTGCGATCTCCTGGTAGGGGACCCCTTGCGCAGCATGTAACACAAGCGCCGCCGCATACTCTTCGGGCATGTTGGCCAGGGTCAGGCGGATATGCTCACGTTCAGCGATCTCTGGGATACCACCACTATCGGCTAAAAGGAGGGAGGCATCATCGCTCACGTCATCGTCATTTTCGGCCTGGCGCGAGCGGCGTGAAAGGGGCCACCAGGAGATACGTTTGCGTCGACGCAGTTGATCAACACATAAATTGGTCGCGATCCGATACAGCCAGGACGACAAATGATCACGCTCATAGAGTCCATCCCAGGCACTGCACGCGCGTATAAACACCTCTTGTGTTATATCATCAGCGTCTTCCATATTTCCAAGTAGGCGATAGACATAGGAATGTATGGGGCGTCGGAACTGTTCATAGAGTTTTTCCAGGGCCAGTTCATCGCTAAACGCTCTATTTCCTGGTCGATCCGCGGATTTTTCCACAGGCATGCTGGCTGCTACTTTCTCTCGTTGCTCAGTCTCTTCCAGACATAGCTCAGGGCGCACCTGTAGTATAGCAGGAACCACCATCGATGGAAACATACCGCTGTTTACTCCTTTTTTCCAGGAACTTGTGAAGCCTTCACCACTCACGCCCGCGACACACAACAATATACCCAGGAGGTTTGCTTCACAGGATTGAATTGATATTACCTATCCATACTCACGTTGGAGTGTGGCTACTTTTACGGCTGAGCAATGAAACCCAAGTACCCAGATAGAAAAAGCCGCGCTCCTCGACGAGGAGCGCGGCTTTTTCTATCTGGGTACTTAATTTTTTACCAGTTCTGGCCAGAGCCATTCTGCTGCCAGGAGGGCATGGGAGTGGCCTGCCACTGATTCTGCTGGTCGAACTCCTGCTGGCCTTGCCACTGGCCCTGCGGCATCGCCATCTGTCCACCCGTTGGCCACTGGTTTTGCGCCTCAGGGGCCACCCCGTTTTGCCACATCCCTTGCGAGCCATCCATCTGGCCATTTGGCCACTGCATAGGAGCAGGAAGAGCCTGCCAGGGCTGCTGAAGCCCCATGTCCTGCTCGCCTATCTGCGCCTGCATCGACATCTGCGCACGAATCTCCTGGATCGGCAACTGCTCCTGGATCTTCTGCCAACGCCTCGCCATCATTCTCCACCCTACGACGCCTACAAGCAATACAATCAAATAGACGATATTGACGACACCTATACCCTCCAGGAGGACCAGGGAGATCTTCGAGCGAAAGATAATTCCTACAGCCACATCAACGATTACCAGAGCCGCCGCGTAATTCGGCACCTCACGCTGCATCTTCTCAAGCTCGTGCTCAAGGTCCAATAATTCGCACGTTCGGATGTACTTGATCCGTTTTGACCAGCGCACCAGGGCAATAATTGCGACGATCAAAAATAATAAGAAAATAACACCCATGATCGCAAGATCACGAATACTTGCTAACATGCTTGCAGCTCCTTCGTCGTCCCAAATACAGATATCTGATTCTATCTAAGTCCATGCAAGCATGGACCCTACACCACGCATCCTCTCCACTATCAACGTCAACCTTCGGCGTCTATACGCTTTCACTCTATTCCAACGCAGCAGAGCGCCAGGCACAGGAAATAATGACTTTTTACCTACTCGCTATCAGGCATTTAGTCCTGTCTTGACAGAAAAAGCCGAAGTATTTACGCTACAAACGAGCATATTGCGTAACAAATAGATAGGCACTTCCCAATGAAGGACCTTTGGTCGAGAGAAAAGAGGACACACGAACCTATGGCTCAGAGCTATTGCGATTTTGCCCGCGAGCATCCGCTGCACCAGGCATACCATGATCAGGAGTATGGTTTTCCCCTCACCACCGACGCCGCCCTCTTCGAGCGCCTGGCCCTGGAGATCAACCAGGCAGGTCTTTCCTGGCAGACTATTTTAAAGAAGAAGGAGAACTTTCAACGCGCCTTCGACGGTTTTGATCTTGATCGAGTTGCGAGCTATGGCTCTCAGGAGGAAGAACGGCTCCTCAGTGATGCAGGCATTATTCGCAATCGATTGAAGGTGCGCGCGGTGATTGAGAATGCGCGCCGCCTCGTCGTCCTGCGCGAGCAGCATGGCTCCTTCGCGAACTGGCTCACGCTTCATCATCCTCTAAATAAGGAGCAGTGGGTCAAACTCTTCAAAAAGAACTTTGTTTTTACGGGTGGCGAGATCGTCAATGAATTTCTCATGAGCACAGGCTATCTGCCCGGAGCGCACCAGGACAGTTGCCCCATCTACCACCAGATCCTGACCCTCAATCCCCCCTGGTATCAGCAGTAGCCGCGTACGCCACAGTGCGTAGCACCAGTAGCCGCGTACGCCAGGAGCGGGCCCGCTCCTGGCGTACGCGGCTACTCTGTTATTGTTAGCGCACTGGTGGGCGGTAGTTCTCGACTTTGATGGTATCAGCCTCTTCAAGTGGCACATTCTGATTGTACTCAGGCGTTCCACGCTCGACTGTGTCTTCATCGTGGAAACTTGTCGCCGGGAGCGAGGACTGAGCTTGCGTATCACCCGGCTGCAATTGCGCCATGCGCTCGGTCGCGTCATAGGCGCCGTGCTGCTTCAGCACCTGCCGCGCCTCATCATAGCGCTCATTGCTCTTCACTGTGACAATGGTGCGGCCATGCTCCAATTCTCCCTGGTAGTAATGTGCCTCGTCTTCGGGTACTCCCATACCAATCAGCATGCCCACAAAGCCACCCGCCATAGCTCCCAGGGCGGCCCCTCCCAACGCGGCAAAGATGATTCCACCCGCGATGGCAGGCCCCACACCCGGGATGGCTGAGATTGCTGCAACCGTCAGGACACTGCTTAAGGCGCCACCGCCGATGGCGCCTGCCGCTGCCCCAATTGCAGACTCGGTCGAGATCTTTTTCTCACTCTCCTGAGTATCAAGATGACGATAGAGAAAGCCTATTTGCTGATCCGTAAATCCCGCCCGGCGCAAATCCTCCAATGCCTCCTCGGCCTTTTCCCGCTTCTCAAAGACACCGATCACCATGGGCTGTGCCATAACAGACATCGATTCATCTATATTCATTTGCACCTTCACTTTCACGCATAACCATTTTTATATCAACATACATAGATACACGTATGTGAAGCGCAAAACGCTCCTGCTGCCAACAGCCTGATATACAGTTATGCAGCTTTCCGCTTTTCTCGCAATTTATTTCATTACATCCGTCAACACAAAAAATTTCCTTCATCTACATATACATACATCAATATGACAAACAAGTATTAGCTAAACTGATACTCGTTAAACATATCGAAAGATGCTCCTACAGCCATTGACAGATTAGCTTGATTAGGAATACTATGTTCGGGATAGCATCACTTAATAATCAATGCTATACAACACCTCGTAAAACGTGCCAACGTTTCGGCACCCTGTAGAAGGAACACTTACCATGTCTAACATGCATGAAATGCCCAACCATCGATACAGCGATCATGACTCCATTGAAAGCGATCTAGAAGCTCTCCTCCTGGGTGGAGTAGAGTCACAGGATCAGACCCAGCAACCATTTGTTCATGCAGAGGCGGCATCGCCTGCGCCCTTCGGAGGTGAGGAGGATGAGGAGGACAGGGAGGTATACCCGGACCATGATGTTCAGGGTGCATTAGGACTTTTCGCGGAGGCCGCACAGGATATGACCACAGCCACACTTGAAATTGGCCTGGGCCGTCATTTTGCCTGCGCCGATTACTGCAACCAGGTGGCGGAAAAGGCTGCGCAAGCTGTAAGCTTGCTCAACATTGGCCGCCGCTCTCCATATAATCATGACTTGCGCGCACTGGGCGCACAGGTTGGAGCACCGGACTCGATTCAAGAGGAGATGGCCCGGCTCTCGCCGTTCCATCCCGAGGCGTTTTACGCCGACACCCCTCCTGAAGAGGCCGATGAGGTCATCAGTGCCGATGAAGCGAGTAGCTATATTCAGAGCGCTCGCACAGTCCTACGCTGGGCACGTAATATTGTTTTGACAACGTAGTCATTGGTCGCGATTTGTAGCGCGACCAGGGTCCTGGCACTCAGGAAAAGGTACGCCTTCTTCTTGACCTGTCGATGATCTTATTCCGGAACCTCCCCATTCGGGGACACGGCAACGTCACTGACGTGTCTAGCGCTTCCCCCATTCGGGGACAAGCGCGCTCAGGGTTTTCGGATCAGAAGTATGTGACAGAAGACAGGCCATGCCAGGGTCACAAGCACAAGTGGAGGACACATCTTCATGACGCAACAGATCACACACACACAATTGGAGGAGGCTGTCAAACAGTCTCCAAGAAAATGGGTCTATCTCTTTAGCGAGGGCAACGCCTCCATGCGTGCCCTCCTCGGTGGTAAGGGTGCTGGCGTGGCCGAGATGACTAATGCTGGTCTGCCTGTTCCTCCCGGCTTTACAATCACAACTGAGGTCTGCAATGCCTACTACGAGGAACAGAAACAGTTCCCCGCTGGTATGTGGGACCAGGCCCTCGCCGCGCTGCAAATTGTCGAAGCACAGACGGGTAAACAGTTTGGGGGTCGGGAGAATCCACTCCTGGTCTCGGTACGCTCAGGCGCGAAGTTCTCTATGCCCGGTATGATGGATACGGTGCTGAACCTGGGTATCAATGACGAAACCGTACAGGGCCTCATAGCCCTAACCCAGGACGAGCGCTTCGCCTATGACGCCTATCGCCGCTTCATTCAGATGTTCAGTAAGATCGTGTTGAATACTAATCCCCAGGACTTTGAACACATCCTGGAAACCTACAAGCAGCGCACGGGCGCAAAGACGGATGCCGAGATTCCCGCTCAGGCCCTTAAAGAGCTGGTCGTCGAATTTAAGCAGGTCGCGGAGCGAGCCTCGGGACAGCCCTTCCCCACAGACGTCTATGAGCAGTTGCGCAAGGCAATCGAGGCCGTTTTCGCCTCCTGGAACAACAAACGCGCCATCGACTACCGCAATTTCAACAAAATTCCGCACAATCTGGGAACCGCCGTCAATGTCCAGAGCATGGTCTTCGGCAATATGGGCAGTGATAGCGGCACAGGTGTGGCCTTTACCCGCAACCCTTCAAACGGCGAGCACGAGATGTTTGGCGAGTATTTGCTTAATGCCCAGGGTGAGGATGTGGTCGCCGGTATTCGTACGCCATCAAAAATCAGCCGCCTGCACGAAGACCTGCCCGAAGTCTATCGCCAATTCCTGGAGATCGCCAAACGCCTGGAGGCGCACTACCGCGATATGCAGGACCTGGAGTTTACGGTCGAGCATGGTCGGCTCTACATGTTGCAAACACGCTCAGCCAAGCGCAACGCCAGAGCTGCGATCAAGGTCGCCGTGGATATGGTGCGCGAGGGCTTGATCACGCCTGAAGAGGCCCTGCAACGCGTTGAACCCGCGCATGTCTACCAGCTGCTCCTGCCCCGCTTTGATGAAGCGGAGAAGCGAAAGGCCACGACGGAGGGTCGCCTGCTCGCAAAGGGCCTGAACGCCTCGCCGGGTGCGGCCTACGGTAAAGCTGTCTTCGACGCGGATCGCGCCGAGGAGCTGGGCAAATCCGGCGTATCCGTCGTACTGGTGCGCCCGGAAACCAGCCCCGATGACGTCCATGGCATGCTCGTTGCCAAGGGTATTCTCACCGCACGCGGTGGTGCGACCAGCCACGCCGCCGTTGTGGCACGCGGGCTGGGTCTTCCCTGTGTCGCTGGCTGTGAGGGCATCCGCGTCAGTGATAGCGAGCGCCTCTTCCGCGTCAACAATTCTAATAGTGTTATTCGCGAGGGCGACGACATTTCGATTGATGGCGCGACGGGCGAGGTCTTCCAGGGTCGCATTCAGACCGTTGATTCCGATTTCGCCAGGGAGGAAGATTTACAGACGCTGCTGGGCTGGGCCGACAAGGTACGCAGGCTTGGCGTCTGGGCGAATGCCGACTACCCACGCGATGCACAGCGCGCCGTCGCCTTTGGAGCCGAGGGCATTGGCCTCTGCCGCACCGAGCATATGTTTATGGAGCAGGAGCGCCTCCCCATCGTGCAGAAGATGATTCTCGCACGCAGCCCCGAGGAGCGCCTGGCCGCACTCGATCAGTTGCTACCCTTCCAGCGCAGCGACTTTAAGGGCATCTTCTCGGCCATGGTCAGCCCCACAACAGGCGAGGGCTACCCGGTCGTTATTCGCCTGATCGATCCACCGCTGCATGAGTTCCTACCCTCCTATGAAGAGCTCCTGGTCGAGGTCACTCGCCTGGAGACCCAGGGCGGACATGAGGCGGAGCTGCAAGAGAAGAAGGCCATGCTCGAAGCCGTCGGCTCTATGCGTGAGATGAATCCCATGCTGGGCTTACGCGGCTGTCGCCTCGGCCTGCTCTTCCCTGAGATCAACATCATGCAGACGCGCGCCATTCTGGAGGCCGCAGCCGAGCTAGCGCGCGAGGGCAAGAAGCTCCAGCCGAAGATTATGATCCCACTGGTCGGCCACGTCAATGAGCTACGCGAGGTCCGGAGGCAGTTGGAGAGCGTCGCCGCGGAGATTGCGCGCGAATCTGGTGGCGCCATCGCGTACAAATTTGGCACCATGATCGAGGTTCCACGCGCCGCCGTGACCGCCGATCAGATCGCACCGGTCTCCGACTTCTTTAGCTTCGGTACCAACGACCTGACACAGACCACCTTCGGCTATAGCCGTGACGACGCCGAGGGCAAGTTCTTGCTCAAGTATGTCGATGGCCTGGATGTTCCCGGTCAGAAGGACAAGGTTAAGATTCTACCCACCAATCCCTTCCAGACCCTTGATCGTGAGGGCGTGGGCCAGCTGGTCGCCATGGCCGTAGCCAAGGGACGCCACACCAACAAGGATATTGAGCTGGGCATCTGCGGTGAGCATGGTGGTGATCCTGAAAGCATCACCTTCTGCCACGAAGTTGGCCTCGACTACGTGAGCTGCTCGCCCTTCCGCGTTCCCGTCGCACGCCTGGCTGCCGCGCAGGCCGCGTTGCACCAGTCCGAGCGCGATAAATAATAATCTTGATGAGAAAAGTGGGTCGGTCGGGGTGTATACCCCGACCGACCCACTTTTCTCATCAAGATTAGCGCTTTTTACGGCTTGACAGGAAGCTGCCTCCTGCCATGACTGCGCCTACGATGAGCATTACCAGCCCCCACCACAGGTTAATATTGAAGCCATCGCTGCGGTTATACTCGGCACCTGTGCCGAATGCTCCATAGAGGAGGAGCACCAGCCCGATAACCCCAATGGTCGTGCCAATAGTTAAGGCGATAGAGAGCCGATGTGTCTCGCCCGACTTTTCCATGTTGCGCACATCTTGTTGACTCATAATCATTGCGTCCTTTCGCTGGCTAGAAGAAGATGATGTTTAAGACCACGAATATCGCCAGGGCGATACCAGCCAGTACCAGAGGTTTCTTATACCAGACCGTCTCCACAACCTCACGCTTCGGCGTCATACTGTAGACCAGGCCCTTCAGCTCACTAGCGGGTTTCGGCTTGGTAACGAGCGAGACAACGATGGTCACCACGAAACAAACCGACCAGGCGATCAGAGCGCGCCACATGCTCGACCCCTGGCTGCTCCCCATAGAGATCATATGGTACTGCTCCATGAGCCAGAGGCTAATCGAAGCCGCCGTCCCCACCACCAGGCCAACAAAACCACCCCAACCAGTCGTGCGACGCCAGAACATACCCAGCAGGAACGTCGCCAGCAGCGGCGCATTAAAGATGGAGAAGAGAGCTTGAACATAGTCCATGATACTGTTGAAGCTTGCCGCCAGGTAAGCTGTGCCGACGCTCAGCACAATACCGACAACGGTAATGATGCGGCCCATCCACAGATAGTGGCTATCAGGCGCGTCCTTCTTGATATATGAGCGATAGATGTCATACGTCCAGACGGTATTGAAGGCGGTCACATTACCGGCCATACCAGACATAAAAGATGCCAGCAATGCCGTTAGCCCAAGGCCCAGCAGGCCACTGGGGAAGAACTGCACCATCGCGTATGGGATCGCCATGTTATAGGAGTTCTGGAAGCCGCCACCCTGGCCCAGGTGCGGCATCAGCGAGAAAATGACCAGTCCAGGAACGATAGCGATAAAGGGGAAGAAGAGCTTGGGGAAGGCCGCGATCAAGGGTGTGCGTTCGGCAGCCGCCTCATCCTCAGCCGCCAGCGCGCGCTGCACGACCAGGAAATCGGTACACCAGTAGCCAAAGCTCAGGACAAAGCCCAGGCCCAGCACGATGCCAATGAAGTTGGCACCAAAGGGATTGTTGTTCCCGGCCGTCCCCTGCCACAGGTGGAAGAAGGCGGGATTATTCACCTTGGCCTGGAGACCCGCCCAACCGCCTACATGGTTCAGGCCAATCAGAGTAAGCGGTAAGAGGCCCAGGACAATCAGGAAGAATTGCAGGGTCTCATTATAAATGGAGGACGAGAGGCCGCCAAGGAGAATATAGGCCATGATAAAGGCCGCGGAAATCCAGATGCAGATGTTGAGGTCCAGGCCAAACAGGACGTTAAACACCAGCGCGGCGGCATACATATTAATTCCAGAAGTCAGGATCGTCAAAACGCCAAAAGAAATGGCGTTAAAGCCACGGGTGGCTTCGTTAAAGCGCAGCTTGAGGAAGCCTGGAACCGAGTGTGTCTTACTGCCATAGTAGAATGGCATCATAAAGATGGCCACAAACAGCATGGCCGGAATAGCGCCAATCCAGTAGAAGTGGGCCTGCATAAAGCCGTACTGCGCGGCATTGGCGCCCATGCCTAGGATTTCGAGCGCGCCCAGGTTCGCGCCCACAAAGGCCAGGCCTGTTACCCAGCTAGGAAGCGAACGACCAGAAAGGAAAAAGTCCTCGGAAGAGCGCATGCGTCTTCGGAGCGCGAAACCAATGCCCAGCGTCACGCAAAAGTAAATACCAATAATCAGGTAATCTACCCAGCCGAGATTCGCTGTTGGCACATTCACTTGCGTGAATGCAAAGGTCAACATAACAACATCTCCTTTGAGCGTAGAGGAAACCGCGGATCGCTTCATGGCATGACAAAGCATAGAGGCGCCCTCGTGGCGTCTCTCTTATCAGAGCCAGCGTGTAGAACCCAGCGGCATGTCGGTGGCCCCACCCCCTAACAACGCTTTCCCCAGTTTCAAATACATGCCGCACGAGACAGGTGCGCGGAACTCCTCCTCAACCACATACCAACCATCGGGTAAAAACTCAACAAAAAGTCGCGATCTTTTAATTCCTATTTATCGATGCAGCGTTGGAGCTTTCGTACTTAAGAAAGCTATAACAGATCAAAGCTCTACGAACAAGGCTTCAACGTCTTATGAAAAACACGTTTCACATGCCCCAAAGGTGTACAAGTTCAAGCATTCAAGCCCAAAGCTGGCTTATCAAGTGTCGATGTTTGCTGTTTGGCCCTGATTGAAACCTGGAGCGCGTGCTTAGCGTGCATCTTGTGAAGATTCTATCGCATAGAGGAGGAGATAACAGTGACACTCTCAGGGAAAGTCGCATTAGTAACTGGAGCGGGCTCCGGCATCGGCAAGGCCACTGCGGTGCTCTTCGCCCAACAAGGAGCCAGAGTTGGCGTGCTCAGTCATACCAGCGACGAGATCGAGCAGACCGTTAAGGAGATTACAGCCCAGGGGCATGAAGCCATCGCTATAACCGCCGATGTGGCGCGGGAGCAGGACATGCAGCGCGCCGTACAGCAGCTTATTGAGCGCTGGGGCCGACTGGATATCGTGTTCGCCAACGCGGGTATCAATGGTGTCTGGGCGCCCATTGAAGAGATCTCAGTTGACGAGTGGATGAAGACAATTAATACCAACCTGACGGGCACCTTCCTGACGATTAAGAGCGCTGTCCCCTCTTTGAAAAAGCAGGGTGGCTCGATCATCGTAACGGCCTCGGTCAATGGAACGCGCATCTTCAGTAATACTGGCGCCACGGCCTACTCCAGCACCAAGGCGGCCCAGGTTGCCATGACCAAGATGCTAGCAGTTGAGCTGGGTCGCAGCAAAATACGCGTCAATGTCATCTGCCCGGGAGCGGTCGACACCGAAATCAACGCGAATACGCAACAGCGCGATGTCGAGAAGGTAAAAATTCCTGCCGAGTTCCCTGAAGGCTCAACGCCCCTGGCCGATGGCGAGTCCGCCAGTTCAGAGCAGGTAGCCCAGTTGGCGCTCTTCCTGGCTTCAGATGTCTCCAGCCATATCAGCGGTACCGAGATCTGGATCGACGGCGCCTCGTCGCTCCTACGCGGCTAAAAAGAAGCGCATGCTGCCTTCCGCGATTGTTCGCGCCTGTGGCACTCAGAGAAAAGAGATAGATATTCATTTTGCACTTGATTGCGTGCAAAATGAATATCTATCTCTTTTTAGAGGGGGATCTCTACCAGAACCTTGAGCATACCTTTCTGCTCAGCCTGGCGAAAGGCCTCTTCGGCGTTCTCTAAAGTGTAACGCGCGCTGATAAGAGGTCCAACATCTATGCGCTTCTGGTGCAAGGCTCGCAGGGCTGGCTCAAAGGGTCCACAGCGTGATCCCTGCACGCGTATCTCGTTAACGACGATACGGGAGAGATCCAGCGCGCCTTTCTCCGCAACAGTACTCTTGAGTACAACGGTTCCTCGTGGCCGCACCAGGCGTAAAGCCATGTCCAGGCCCTGTTCCGAGCCAGTACACTCCACCAGCAGATCGAGGCGCTCGCCCTCCTGCACCAGGCGTTCGGCCTCGGCTACGGTGAGCGTTGTAATGCCTCGCTTACGCGCAAGGGCCAGCTTCTCCTCGTGTTTTCCTACCATCCAGACCTGGCCCCCGCTCAGAGCCAGGACCTGGCCCGCCAGTTGCCCCATCTTGCCATCGCCAAGTACCAGCATGCGCATACCGGGCGTGATATGCACTTGCTCCAGCATCTCAAAATTTGCCGCGAGCGGCTCCACAAAGACCGCCTCCTCGTCGCTGATCTCGTCGGGTACCAGGTGCAGATTCTCAACGGGCAGGGTGAGATAGTCGGCAAAGGCGCCATCCCGGCCCACAATACCCAGCGCTGCTCGTCGAGGGCAATGCGAGTATATCCCCTGGCGGCAATACCAGCACTGCGCGCCACGGCAGGGAATATTGATCTCACCAACTACGCGCTGACCCAGCAGATGGCTATATTGCGCGCGTGTGTCAAGCCCCTGGATCGTCTCGACCACCCCGACAAACTCATGCCCCAGCGCTCCCTGAAAGCCTTTATACCCTCGCGTAATCTCCAGGTCTGTATTGCAAATGCCCGCCTGCACAACCCGGATCAGTGCCTCGCCCTCTCCAGGCTGCGGCTGTGGGTAGTTATGTTCTAAGGCCAGGCCTTGCGCTCCATACACTAACGCGCGCATGTGATCTTTTCCTCCTGCCAGTTTGTTTGAAGCGAGTGTAATTCAAAGTTTTGCACGGGAACCATAGGCGCCCGATTTATCGCGTGCAAGGCGATGTATCGCACGAATATAGAGTCGCGACCGATGAGATGGTGTGGCGCGGCTTGCCCGAGGGCATCAGAGCGTTCTGGAACGGCACCCCATATGCTGTATTCGTGCGATACATCGCCTTGCACGCGATAAATCGGGCGCCTATGGGATTGGAAACGCCCTTGCAAAACATTGACGCCAGCCCGCTTGATGCTTGTAAATTTGGCTGCACCTGACTATACTGTCTCTACATGCATGCACTTCAATAGAGCATATATTTCCATTTCCGCGTTCGACACAGCACATCCCACTATAAGAAAAGGGAGTATTTCTATGTCCTTTGATCCCAATGAGCCAACCTTGTCCACTGATATACCTCTACCATCTACAACGCCTGCGCAAGCCACGCCGTCACATATTCCCTCTGGGCAGTATCAGGCCCCACCCTCTGCCTACCAGGGCTATCCCTACCCACAACCCGCGATGCCACCGGCGGGTCCATTCCCGGCTCCAGGCATGCCACCCTATCCCTACCCGGTTATGCCGCCGCCACGCAAGAAGTCGTCGCTGCTGTGGCTCTGGATTACGCTGGGCGTGCTGGGAGGTGTGACCCTCCTGGGATGTGGTATCTGTGGCGTCATTGGCTACCTGGGTATCAGCCTGGTCCAGTCTGACACCGTACAGGCACCGGCCAGGGTCACCCTCTACTATCAATCATTGCAGACAATGGACTATACTAAGGCCTATACCTATGTATCGCCAGATGCGAGCTTCTCTATCACGCAAGATGATGGGAGCACAACTCAGATTTCAGACGAAGAGACCTTTACAAGTGCCGCACAAAGCGCCGATCAACAGCTGGGAAGCATTGAAAGTAGCAACCCCCGTCTGGTATCATTGAACAATACCGTCGCGAAAATTGCGGTAACGGTCACACGTACTAACAAAGTGTACGTTGTTCACCTCACGCTTAATAAGATAAATGGCAGTTGGAAGATTGTGGAGGCCGATGGCATCTAGCATCTCTCCCCGCCCTAAGATCTTATTCCGAAACCCAACGCCCATTCGGGGGCGCGCGCCACTGGCGTGTCTAGCGCTTCCCCCATTCGGGGACAGGCGTGCGCAGGGTGTTCGGAGAAGAAGTACAAGGGTTTTCACACAATGAATAACTACGACCTGATCGCGCCTTTTTATGATGCCGAACACGCTCAGTTCAGCGAAGATTTCGATATGTATCGCAACTTCGCTGAACTCTGCGGCGGCAAGATTCTGGAGCTGGCCTGCGGCAGTGGCCGCGTCCTGCTTCCCCTGTCCGAGGATGGCTACGAGGTTACGGGCGTCGATACCTCAGCGCAAATGTTGGACCTCGCACGCCAGGCATTAGATGACGCTGGTCTCAGCAAACACTGTACCCTGGTACAGCAAGATGTCTGCACTCTGCAGCTGGAGCAGAAATATCGCCTGGCCTTTATCGCGCTTGGCTCCTTTGCACACATTACATCACGCGTCCAGCAGAAACAGGCCCTGGCCGCCATTCGTGCCCATCTCTCGGTCGGTGGCACTTTCATTCTGGATATTAGCAACGGCGACCTGCGCTATATGGAGGGTATGAGCGGGCAAATGCTACACCAGGGAACCTGGCAATCCGATGACCAAACCTGGCTCTCCCACTTTGTCAGCCCGGCCGCCTCGCATGATCGTCACCTGCTGGAGCTAACACACTTTTATGATCAGCATCACCAGGGCGGACCCGTTCAACGTACGGTCGTCACGACACATCACTACCTCTTCGAACGTGGAGAGATTGAACTCCTTTTGGAGCAGGCAGGCTTTCAGGTAAAGGATATCTATGGCGACTATGACCTGGCGCCTTACCAGCTAGAAAGTCCACGCCTGATTTGTATCGCCGAGGCCCGATAGCACATAGTATTCACAACGCAGAGAAGGGAAAGGCATATGCAGATACCGCACCCATGGAATCTGAGCCCGGAGGCGGCAATCGCCCTGCAACATGAACTGGCGCAGCATATTATTCTGGAGGATCAGGTAGGCGAGGTACGCTACATCGCGGGAGTTGATATGGCCATCCACGAAGAGCATAATATGGCTCAGGCGGCCGTGGTGCTCCTCTCCTTCCCCGACCTGGAGATTGTGGAGCGGCACATTTACGAGGAGCCGATACAAATGCCCTATGTACCGGGTCTCCTCTCGTTTCGCGAGGCGCCTAGCGTCCTGGGCGCCATACGCAAACTACGCCAGAAACCCGACCTGGTCATGGTAGATGGTCAGGGTATCGCTCACCCCAGGCGCATCGGCATTGGCGCGCACCTGGGTCTCTGGCTCAATATCCCCACCATCGGCTGCGCCAAGTCGCTGCTGGTTGGGCACTACGATAAAGAGGCTCTCGGCGAAGAGGCGGGCTCCTGGGTTCCTCTTATCTATAAGAAGGAGGTCATTGGTGCCATGGTGCGCACGCGCACACGTGTTAACCCCATGATTATCTCGCCAGGGCATCTCATTAGCCTGGAGACCAGCATCCGCTACGTTCTGGCCTGTAGTAAAGGCTACCGTCTGCCGGAGCCAACGCGCCAGGCCGATAAGCTCTCCAAAGACAAAACCTGGATCGAGCCAGAAGCGCCTGAGCAACCTACCCTGTGGTCATAGTAAGTGGCGACGTGATATGTAGACGCGTGGCCACAAATGTACAAAAAATACCTACTCTCGGCTCGCGGCCTTCTGGCGCTTTGCCCCTTCCAGGATGGGCAGTGTGAAGTAGAAAGACGAACCTTTGCCTACCACGGTATCAAAGCTGATGGTGCCACCATGCTGCTCTACGATCAACCTGGCGATTGAGAGGCCCAGGCCATACCCACCCATTTTCGATTGCTGGCTATGGTTGGATTGGTAGAAGCGCTCAAAAATATGTGGGCGATCCTCAACCTGAATACCATAGCCGGTGTCGGTGACACTGATCATCTGAAAGTGTGCATCATGCACGCTGGCTGTAATAGTCACCGAGCCACCGGGTGGCGTATATTTAATGGCATTGGAGATCAGGTTATTTAAGACTTGCTTGATGCGCTGTGGATCAACATACAAGAGGGGGGTCTCGGGCGCAATCTCCAGGACGAACGCAACCCCCGCCTTCAGCGCCTGCGGCTGTAAGCTCTGCGCCACCAGGCGAACCAGCTCTAGCAACTGTACGCCTTGCTGCTTAGTTTCAAACTGCCCCAGGTCCGAGCGCGTCATAAACAAAATGTCTTCGACGATTGAGATAAGCTGCTGCACCCCCTCTTGAGCGTATCCCAGGTAGAGGCGCTGCTCATCATTCAATTCGCCCATATGCCCCTGCCAGAGAAGCTCAATAAAGCCGTGGACCGAGTTTAAGGGTGTGCGCAGCTCATGTGAAACCATTGAGACAAAATTCGAGCGCACCTGGTTCGCCACCTTGAGGGCCGAGAGGTCGCGCAGAGCCAAAACTGCGTACGGCTGTTCGGCTATACGAATAGGAGTTACACTGGTGGAGACCTCGCAAAAAATCTCCTCCTTTGCCCCGACCAGCAGTTCTTCGTTCTGCAGCGACTCATCCTGTTGCAGGACCCGCGTCAGGGGACAGCTCGAAGTTCCACACAGCTCCATACGGTTCAGGTTCTTGCAGCGTAACATTTCGCGACATTTCCACAGCGTCCCCGGCTTGCCTCCAGGTAAGCGCAACATCTCCCTGGCCGCTGGATTGCTGTCGCGCAGGCAAAAGTCTTTATCCAGAACTAGTAGCGCGTCCGGGCTGTGCGTCATAAAAGACGTAAGCACCAGCTCGCGCTCTAACGGCACCGCCTCATCACGCTTGCGGCGCCCCCGGCGAGGCGACACGACCGCCAGGTCATATGTCTCCTCTTCTCGATGCGTTCCTGACCCTTCTTGTGACATATCTTTCCGCACCCTGACCCCCTACATTTCCAATGTCTTCACGTTCTTGTTTAAGCCAGCTCCCCTTCACTCGAACGCGAAAGAAATGAGCACATCCCTACATCTTTACTTGCCTACAAACTTATAGCCAACGCCACGCACTGAGAGAATGTAGAGTGGCTTGTCTGGATCGTCCTCCAGCTTGACGCGCAAGCGACGGATGTAGACATCGACGATATTGCTGTTGTTCTCGTTATCGTTCCAGACCTCAGCCAATAATTGATCTCTATTCACCACCTGGCCCGCGCTATGCATCAAAACACGCAAAACATGCATCTCGGTGGGAGTCAGGGTAACGGGCTGCTTCCCCGTTACGGCGACTTTCAGCTCGGCCGGGAAGAGCTCTATCTGCCCGCCGCGGATACTCTGGTTGCCCGTTTTGCCACTCTTTTTGATCCGGCGCAAAACGGCCTGTACACGCGCGACCAGTTCCTGGTGATTGTAAGGTTTGCAGATGTAATCATCCGCGCCAATGTTGAACCCCTGGAGCTTTGCCTCAATTGTGTCCTGGGCCGTCATAAAAATAAGGGGGATCTCATAGCCTTCCGCCTTTAGCTTGGCGGAAAACTCAAAACCATTGATATACGGCATCGTGACGTCCAGAATCAAGAGGTCCGGTTCTCGCTTCTGAATCATTTGCAAGGCCCCGCGAGGGTTATCCGCCGTTTCTACCTCGTATCCCTCTTTGCTCAGTACAAATTGCACCAGCGTATTGGCAAAGCGGTCGTCATCTACGACGAGAATGTACACAGTCTTCCCTCTCCTGTCTTTCAGGTTGCCGTGCACACTGCTGTGGGCTGTGGGCACTTCCCAATGTCCATCTAACATATAGGCAATTACCTATCATGTAATTGCCATTTACCCCATGTGAACCAGGTTAACCATTGGGTAGTCTGCGCTTATGAGCGTGGGTATAACGTCGCTACTCCCTTCCATCAGCGATCTCCCCAACATGGTTGCTGAAAAAAAGCAGTACCACCACTCGAGGAGAATGTTTAATGTTACTGCTTTTTCTTCTTACTAGTATTTTATAACCCCTATGCCTGTGTATGGTACACAGTACTATAGGTTTATGTCAAGATTACAGCCTTAAAGCCCGTACTTTCTGGATATACACCATCAAAATGGCTATATCCGCGGGGGTTACTCCCTCTACGCGTGAGGCCTGCCCAACCGTGCGTGGCTGCGTCTTAAGCAGCTTCTGGCGCGCCTCCGTACGCAGGTGCTGCACATCGCGGTAATCCAGGTTCTCCGGAATACGCATCTCTTCCAGGCGCGAGGTGCGGCGCACCAATTGCTCCTGCTTGCGCACATAGTTCTCATACTTGACTTGGAGCTCAACCTCTTCAGCAGTATCCTCCGGCAGGTCGGTCAGTTCCATAAAGATCCTGGATGTAGACTCCGCGCCATCCATGTTTGTGTGCTCTTCAACCATACGTTGCGAGAGTTGAGCGACCTGGAAGTACTTCACGGCTGGGCGCCGCAATAGCTCTTTCGCGGACATCTTCTGTCCCAGCGGGGCAATTCCCAGCGTCTCGGCGTGCTGCTCTGTAACCCTTGAGGAGGTAAAGCTCACGCCCTCCAACACCTCCAGGGTACTCTGGATGGCCTCTCGCTTACGCACTACCTGCTCATAGCGCTCATCTCCAATCATGCCCAAGCGATAGGCATGATCGCCCAGGCGCAGATCAGCGCTCTCAGGGCGCAGCAAGAGCCGATGCTCAGCTCGCGAGGTATGCAGGCGATAGGGCTCGCTCATGGGACGCGTCACCAGGTCGTCGATCAAGACACCGATGTAGGCTTCATGTCGCCCCAGCACAAAGCCATCCTCGCCACGCGCATAGAGGGCTGCATTAATGCCCGCCATGATGCCCTGAGCCGCGGCCTCCTCATAGCCGGAGGTACCGTTGATCTGGCCCGCCAGGAAGAGGCCCGCTGCGGGCTTGGTCTCCATCGTAGGGAAGAGCTGTGTGGGCAAGACATAGTCATACTCGACGGCATAGCCAACACGCATGATCTCCGCCTTCGCCAGCGCGGGAATGCTGCGCAGCATCTCCAGCTGCACATCCTCGGGGAGGCTGGTATTCATGCCCTGGACATAGACCTCGCCCGTACGCCAGCCCTCTGGTTCCAGAAAGATCTGGTGCGAGACCTTGTCGGCGAAGCGCACAATCTTATCCTCAATAGAGGGGCAGTAGCGCGGCCCAACCCCTTCGATGATGCCAGTATAGAGGGGAGAACGATGCAGGTTATCACGAATAATCTGATGGGTGCGCTCGGTTGTCCGCACCAGGTAGCAAGGCAACTGCGGACGCCAGCCGCGCAGGTCCTCCTCCAGCACAGGGTAGACCGAGTTTGGCTTCCCACCGGGTACCTGGATATCCTCGCGCGCCTCTGTATCCTGCGAAAAATAGAGCGGGACAGTACTTCCAGGCTGGCGCTCCGTCTTGCCGAAATCTATTGTGCGTGCATCGATACGCGGGGGCGTACCCGTCTTAAAACGCCGCATCTCCAGGCCCAGTGCACGCAGCGAATCGGAGATACCTAGCGCCGGACCTTCGCCGGCGCGCCCGCCTGGCTGCGTCTTCTCGCCAACCACCAGGCGACCATTAATAAATGTGCCCGTCGTCATCACCACTGAGCGCGCATGATACTCCCAACCGTTGCTGGTCACCACACCATGCATCACATGCCGCCCATCCTCGCGCTGCGTGCTCAGCAAGCGCAAGATCGTCGCCTGCCGTAGATCGAGATTTGGCTGGCTCTCCAGCACAAACTTCATCGCCAGGCGGTAGGCTTGCTTATCACACTGCGCGCGCAAGGCCTGAACCGCTGGCCCCTTACTGGTATTTAGCAGGCGCATCTGGATAAAGGTGCGGTCGGTATTGCGCCCGATCTCGCCGCCAAGGGCATCAATCTCCTTGATCAGGTGTCCCTTGGCCGGTCCACCCATAGAAGGGTTACAGGGCATCAAGGCCACGCTATCCAGATTCATCGTGAGCAATAGGGTCTTGAGTCCCATGCGCGCGCTGGCCAGCGCGGACTCGCAGCCCGCGTGTCCCGCGCCCACAACGATAACATCATAATAGCCGTGCACACGCGGCTCAGAGGATGTGTGCAAGCTCTCTCCAGTGTTAGTCATATTTCCGTACCTGGTCGCTTCTTCTCTATGAATGTTTCTTCACTTCAACACGGCTCATATTATGCCCCAGTCGTTCACCAGCGTCAATATTTGACACGCCAGCTAGGATTTTTCACGTTTTCAGCGCTAATGAATGTTTCAACAATCAGGCAGAATAAAATATCGGCGTAGCCGTCAAAAATGACGGCTCTTCTAAAGCAATTAGGGAGTTCGCTTGTTTGAACAGCGTTTCAGATTTCTGATACACTTCTCTCGATGAAGCAGCATGTGCTGCTCTGGGGTAGAGAGTGGGCGGCACATCGCCTTAGCTGATCCCTCACATGCACCATTGCCTGATGCAAAAAGATGTATCCCCCCCTCACTACTTCTCAGAAGGTGCCCTTTCAGTCACGTAGGGACCCAAGTCGTCCCATGAGGAGTGTTATTGGTGTTTTCTGATTGCGTAAGTAGTCCGCAAGAGCTTCGCGCAGAATGGTTGGCATCTCATAGGTGGGATGAAGATTCCACTCCGGTTTGGCATAGCCGCCATATGGACCAAGCTCCCAGTCAGATCCAGCAACACGATAGGTCTTACTAAGATGGAGTGGCGCACCGGCGACCAGGATCGTTCCCTTCTCTATGGTTGCGCCACTGAGATGAAGGAATCCCTGTACCTGTCCATGGAACGGACGTGGACGCCGAGCAGCCGTCTCTGGATTCACGCCATAGGCAATCATGGTACTTAATTGCACTCCTGTCATCGTAACCACACCCGGGTTGGCAGGAGAGGAGCAGACTTCGTAGAGACGCTCACGTGTGAGAGGACCTGCATCAAGTGGAGCGGAGAAGGCGGCCCCCGACGTGATGACAGCGACATCAGCGTTCATGCGTGCTCGTAACATATCTGCCATGAGATTTGCCGTCCCACATTCGCGATCCTCGGCAAAGGTGAGCGGCTCGGCAAGTTCTGCCAGTATCTCACGCATCTCTTCGCTTTGTGTCTGAGCCATCTCTTCCTCGATACGCGTCACCTCTGCATATATCTCAGGGGCAGGTGGGAGGGCCTCAGTGATCGGCAGCATTTGTACCTGTTTGATTTGGAGGCGAGATCCATCCCAGTGCAGATCAAGGCACCCAAGGTATTGTGCATATGCCCCCGTCTGGACAATGAACACATCACCGACATGCTCCCCTCCCATGAGTACATCATGTGTATGGGCGCCGATAATCAGGGGAATCTCGTCTTGCAATTGCTCGGCCAGCATACGATCATTTCCCAGACCCATATGTGAGAGGAGGATCACACAATCGGCCCCCTCCTGGCGAAGTTGCGTTGCCAACTCGCGAACAAGCGGCACTGGAGAGCGCTCCTGCATTCCATAGAGGGTTGTATAGAATTGATGCAGATTCTCTGAAAGGCCGATTATTCCCAGGTGTATTGCACCAACTTGGAGGAGAGCTGTGGCTTGCCCTCCTGGGGGAATGGAGCCATCCGGCAAACGAAGATTTGCGAGCAACTGGGGGAAACAAGAGGCTGCGCGATAGGCAGGAAGAACCTGATAGCCATAATGCAAAATACCACCATTACCCACAGCTGCAGCGTCGCACCCAGCAACGTGCAGCAGCTGGTGCATCGCTCGACCTTTTGTCAGGTTGCTCAGACGAACGGAGGAGTCCTCGACATCTCCGCCATCAAGATAGAGCACGGGAAAGGGGGCATATTCAGCACGGAGCTGTTTCACAAGGGTCACCATACGGGCGAGACCGTCAATGCGTCCATGAATATCATTACTATGGACAATACGAAAAGATTGATTGGTGCTCACGTGATAGATATCCTTTCAGGATCGAATGGGAGCATACGAAGATGGAGGATCCCAGAAGAAGAGAATAATCTCTGGTGCGCCTGCCTGTTCGTATGCTTTCAGACGCTATGGAATGATAGGCGAGCCTTTCAGCAGTTTGGGCGACGCGTGTCATCATCTCATATGCCTCAAGAGGATCATGGATGCCAACCAGATCCATCCGCCAGCCTTGCGGAACAGTGATGCCATAATGCATGGTCATGAATACATCCATCCTTTCTTTTTTTCCTGGCTATATGCCACGAGTTGTCCGCTAAAGGCAGGTGGATGCTCGCTCGTGTTCCCTTATGTTTCCAGAACTGGAGTCAACGATGCGCTAAGGAGCATTTCCCGCTCTTTGTATCGGATAATTTTCTGCTGGAGTGCCTCCATATGTTGCTCCATTTGTCGCATTTGCTCTTCTAGGGCACGCTGATGATTTTCCAGGAAGACACGGCGTTCAGTGGTGGTCTGTGGTCCTTGACGGCGTAAATGGGCAAATTGGATCATTTGTGCGATGGGCATGCCTGTCTTGCGTAACCGGATGAGCAAACCAATCCACTCAATATCTTTCTGAGTATACCGACGATGCCCGCTTGACGCCCGATTGACAGGTTCAAGCAAACCAATGCGCTCATA
The DNA here is from genome assembly GCF_016587375.1 of Ktedonobacter robiniae. Taxonomy (GTDB): domain Bacteria; phylum Chloroflexota; class Ktedonobacteria; order Ktedonobacterales; family Ktedonobacteraceae; genus Ktedonobacter; species Ktedonobacter robiniae. The sequence continues at coordinate 2,997,839 of NZ_BNJG01000001.1, read as the reverse complement.
ATAGCGCAAGGTATCGATACTTAAACCTGTCTGTTGGGCCACCTGTTGGATAGAGAGTTCTGTGTTCATGGTGGAACTATACAACCTGGAGTATACTCCACGTCAAGTGATGCCCAGACTTTTTCTGCAACATCTGCCTGGAAAGAGAGTTAATCCAACTGACGTACACCACGAACCAGAAGGCCTGAAGCAGTCAGGAGGAACAAGACGCCACCTCCAACCAGAAACATCCAGGAAGGTCCAAATCGGTCGGTCGCCAGACCTGCCAGAGACAGGCCAATAGGAAGAAGACAGGAGGAGCCCAATGCATCAATACTGAAAACGCGTCCTTGTTTTTCTTCAGGCACCAGTTCTTGTAACACGGTGACCCAAATGACCCCGAAGGTTCCCAGACCCAGACCAATGAAGACACTACAGCCACAGGCAGCCCAGGGGAACCAAACAGTCGGCCATGGAAAACCAATGGCCATAGTGCTCCCGCCGGTCAAGAGCAGACTGAGATACGCAAGTATCCCTCGGCGACGAAGTTGGCGTCGTTGCCCAATAATAATGGATCCCACAATAGCGCCAAGGGCATTAGCTGTCCCGGCGGTTCCGACGAGCCAGACACCTGCATGATATGTATCTTGAACGAGCTTGGGAAGGGAAATATCCATAGCGTCGATACTAATGTTGCCCAACGCAGCAATGGCAATGGAGATCCAGAGCCAGGAAGAAGCCATGACATACCCGAATCCTTCGTGGGTGTCGTTCCAAAGCATCCTTTTCTTGGCAGAAGATGTGGTTTGTATGTCCTCCTGTTTCTGGGTCTCCACTCGGCTCAGGCGTTGACGGGTCGCGAGTGGCTGCCAAGATAGAGTAATGAGTATACAAGCGGCAGAGAGAAGAAACGAGAAACCGTTCAGGGTAAAGGCGGCCATAGGGCCAGCTAACGTGACACAAGCTGCCCCAACCATAGGGCCAATCACATCACCGATCTGACGGCTCAAGCCATTGAGAGAATTGGCTGAGCGAAGTACGTCACGCTCGACCAGTTGAGGTGGAAGAGCTTGATAGGCTGGAAAGAAAAAGCCTTTGGCGATCCCGAAGAGGCCCAGGCCAAGGAGATGCCACAATTGAAGGACGTGAAGCCAGCCAAGAACAGCGATCAGGAGAACAGCAAACGCTCGAACTCCATCAGACCAGAGCAGAATACGTATGCGTGAAAAGCGATCAGCAACAACGCCACCCAGGAGCAAAAAAAACACTTGAGGAAGACTTGTTGCGGCAAGCACTATTCCCATAGCGGTTCCAGAGTGGGTCATGAGGAGTATCTGCCAGGCAAGAGCCATATTAAATGCGCCATCCCCCAGGCGTGAGATACTTTGGCCTGTCCAGATCAGCGCAAACGAGCGGGAGCGAAACGCCTCCAGAAGAGGGAAGCGCGTAGATACTTTGAGTATTATCACTCTTCATTTCCTTTGTACATATGAAAAGACGAAACAGGGTGAGCGCCAGCGTTCTCGAAAGGGAAGCATTCGAGAAGCCCTGCGATCAGGTCTAATCAGAAGTAATGTTCCCCAATTGGCTCCCTTGTCAGGAAAATGCCAGTCGAGAGAAGGGGAACAGAGGGAACTGTACAACCTGGAGCGCGCTCCAGGTCAAGAGGTAAAGCGGGGGTTTCGCATGATGTGTTGCGTCTATCACTGCAGGAAAGAACCAAAATATGATTGACTAAAGCCGCTGAACGTGCTATTATCGTGGCACACACGGGGCGATGGCGAAATGGTAGACGCAGGGGACTTAAAATCCCCAGGCTGAGAGGCCGTGAGGGTTCGAGTCCCTCTCGCCCTACCTCTCTCACAAATCCGCTTCTCAAGCGGTCTCAGCAAAAACACAAATTCCCACGAAAGAGCCAGAAGGCTCTCTTTTTTTGTCATTTTTTGGGAAATCCCCAGGGTTAGAAAAGCACTTCTAGGACAGGAGACATACCAATCCCCTGTCCTAGGAAAAATCGATTATTTGGCTAACCGCGCTATTTGTCCCTGTTCTTGCCCCTTTTCCTTCTACTTGGCAAGTTCAAATCACCAATAGGGGAGTAGTTTGTGTGCTCTCGCCTGGCCTCAGCACTGCGGTAATCCTTCAGGTAGATCTCCGTCACCTTGACGGTGCTATGGCCCATTTCGCGCGCCAGCTTGAACAGCTCGCCGCCACGTTCAAGGAAAGGACCCGGAGCGGTTGTACGCGGCGGGGACCCCTGCCCCACCGCCGCGCACAACCGCCGCCCTCAGGTCCGCCACTCCACTGCTCCACCTCGCAGGCACTGCCGAGCGTTACAGCACACTAATAGCCTCAAAGGAAATCGAACCCTCGTCAGGAGATTGAAAGTCTCCTATGCTAGCCGTTGCACCATGAGGTCAAGTAGGATCACCTTTCCCTGGTTCATATCCTAAAAGAAAGAAAGGGAAAGATATGGATGAGATCTGTGTTGAACTTACATTTGATAAAGAACTTCCCTGTGTCATCTGCGGAAAGCCAACAATCTGTGGTGTAGCCTGTCGCTCGGTGACGCAGGGCATCACAGGACACGAGTTCAGTGAAACATGGATACTTAACCCATACTGCGAGCAGCGTACTGGGTGTAGAGACAAAGTATGGGAAAAAGTGAGGACCCCGCGACTGGACTCGAACCAGTGACTTCTGTACGCGATTGCAACTCCGCGCACTGACAGTGCTCCGCCACCTGAGCTACACAGAGTAATCAGTTAGTTTGATGTCTAGTCATCAACAATTGTGACCGTCTCACCCAGCACATCCACACGCACTCTCGCCGGATAGATTGTAGGACCCTCGGCCGTGTTAAACAGAAGCGTTACCCACCCCCGGGCATCCACTGACTGAACAAGGCATAGCCGATGTATTGAGGGCCAGCAGAATAGACACGTCACCCGACCCACTCCAACAACGCCCTTCGAGCAGCTTCTTGGCGTTCTGCAAAAGAGAGAACACGCCCATCATAAAAATTTTTCATACACCACCTCCACCAAACAGAAAGAACTGCAATCACACAGCAAGCCATACATTAGAAATTCTGACATCCGTTTTGACATCCTAGAGGTTGAGATCATATACATTTGAGTCACCACCAATGGACAAAATAAAATCTCCTTCCGCTTAACAAGCCAATGCAACCGCATCAGAAGAGCGCCTAGTTTCTCGCGGCGTGGACTTCAACTCTCCCATCTCCCCCAACGAAACCGATTGTGAAGTCTCTTTACAGGCAGCTTTCTCTTTGCCGATTCGCCCGCCACCTGAGGAGACGTGCCTCATCATGAGGCGAACCCCAGCACTCGGTGATTGTCAGCCTTGCTTTGCTCATCGACGACTATGCCTGCCCAGCAGCCGCTCTAATCCTTGCCTTATCTTCTGTTGACAGCGCGCTGTAGAAGCGGTTACCTGGGTAACCGCTTAAAGCGTGAACGACATCTTGAGCCTTGGACGGATCTACCAAGAGAAAGAGAGCGGATGTCCCTGGAAGAAGGTGTTGCTTCACCTGCTGGACAAACCAATCATCAATGCCCTTACCCCACCCAGAGAGCAGCGTTTTGATGACATATTCCCATGTTTGGGCGTTAAAAGCGTCTCCATCTGTGGGATCTACCACTTCTTGCACGATGACCTGGCTATCCAGCCGGATGATAACTATCGCTGCATCCCCAGGTGGAATGAGACCACTTCTCTTTAATTCTTGAGTCCGCAGCCACAGCTGTTCCGCTTCCTGCTCACCGTCAAACACCAGCGCAATCAACCTACTCTCAGCCATTTCTTTGCTCCTCCACAGAGAAAATTTTCTTCATCATTTCTTCCATTGGTCCTTCATCTCCAGGCTAAACGTTGCCATGTTGGTTGAGCAAACCAGCGTCGTTTTGGTAGGTTACTTCTTTTCTGGCAACCCTTTGCTGGCAATGATGGATGCATCTACAATTATCGATGCGCTATCTGGCATCAGCGGCAGCGCCTTCTGAATCGTGAAAAGCAGCCCTTCCACATTATTTATCATTTATTGCTGTTTTTTTGCGAATATGCGCGCTGTACGCCTCCGACACCTCGAGCCTGTCTCGTCGTGCTTAATAGCAAGAGCCTCCTACTTTCTGTCACTATACATACCCATCTCAAACAGAGCGATGAAGATCTTTACATTGAGCTGGCTTTTCGCGACGAAGACGAGGCACAGAAGCATGAACAATGGCAAAAGCATGTACAGTAAGCCATAAAGCCTATAAGCGATTACACCAGCATATCTATAGTCCAGCGACACACACAAACTTATACAAGAAGTCATCAGCACCCAGAAATATCAAAGCCAGATTTCAAGCACCGGGAAGACAACAACAAACACTCACAAATAAGTCGAATAGATCCCAGCCATCGGCACCAATGGCAAGCTATAAAAAGACACCCCCACTTTTGCAAGTCTGGGGGTGTCTTCCTCAAAGAATACCATAAACGCGAGAAACTGGCATTGCTTCGACTAATCGCAGTTAGTTCAAAACTATATTTACAAAAGCTAGTACATAACCAAAAAGCGTATCGTGCAATGCTTTATTATAGCGGGTCAGAAAGCAATTAACATATTGTCCATTCGAGAGAAGTCAGAGCGCTCCAATGAAATTGAATCTCCTTGTCCTTTATCACAGCCGAAACATTGGAAACAATCTATTCGTTCTGAGGGGAGAGAAAAGCATCCGTCCTGAGAGAGGGTTACGTAGAGACAGACCACGCTAGTTGAAAACGCACTGCAACTGGTGGAACCTTCTTTCAAGCGATGTTGAGTTTCAAAAGAGTTCCCTAAGAGAAAGAGAGGGACAAGGTGTTCAAACGTTGTTTGACTTCACTCATTGGTTTGGCAAGTCTGTTACTGATCATGGGGATTTTTAGTCATCCCTCAAGCTACGCGGCAACACTCAAGGCCACAGTCGGCCCATATGGACCCGATACGTGCGCTTCGGGCTATGTATGGCGCGAAGCGTTTGAAGGTGACCATGTCTGTGTGACACCTGAACAACGCGCTCAGGCGAAGGCGGACAACATTCAGGCTCAGTATCGCGTCAATCCGCAAGGGGCATATGGAGAAGCTTCTTGCCGCGCCGGCTATGTGTGGCGTGAGTCGTTTGTCGGTGATACAGTCTGCGTGACACCTGAACAACGTGCTCAGACGAAAGCTGATAACGCTGAGGCCCTCAAACGGTATGCGCCTTAAAATAGGTTGTTCTTGTGGACAGGAGACATACCAATCTCCTGTCCTAGTAAAATCGATTATTTGGCTAAGCTCGCTATTTATCCTTGTTCTTGCTCCTTTTCCTTTTACTCGGCAGGTTCAAATCCCCAATGGGAGAGTAGTTTGTGTGCTCCCGCCTGGCCTCAGCACCGCGATAATCCTTCAAGTAGATCTCTGCTCCTATTGAACAGGTGGAGAGTGAGCAGATTCAACAAACCTTAATTTACAGGCGTGAGCAACAACATATTATCCTCATGCATAGTCGGCTTTAAAAGCGCAACGTTACTTAGAAATTTTTGTCAAACTATATGTTATTTTTAACTAATCAATACGTTTCTATAAAATAGGTACATAGAAGTACATATTTTTTGCTATATAACAGCTATGGCATATACATGCTGCTCAAGTTCAACACAAACTAGGGACACTACTGCCGATTAAATAGATAATACCGCCAGGCAAGTCTAGCAGGAAATAAGAGTATGCTGAGGGGGAAGATCGATACCAATATTTCCTGGTTTAGCTGGAGCTTTTATAGCTGAAGCGCACCTGGTGCTAAGCATGTCTTTTTCCCGTTTGCGCCGCCCATATGCATGAAAATATTGAAATAAAAATGCCTTGTTAGCCGTGGAAGACTTTATGCCTTCACTTCGCGACAATGCACATATGGGGAGAATATGCAGCGAAGCGTCTATTCTCAATTTTCCACTACACCGGTATAAAGGCTCATCTACAGCAAGCCTTAGTGGTACAGTCGCTAAGTAAGAGAGAGAAAGATTTGTGGGGACACCCCACACTCCGGCAGGAGGGAGACCCTCCTGCATCTCCCCTGGATTTAGCGACCAAACCACTTAGAGAGAACAGATGCAGTAAAAGGAGAAAATATAATATGCAGCTTATAGGAATTGCGCTTGGAGGAGGGGTCGCTCTTCTATGGGGCATAGCGGATTCCATCGCAACGCTGTCCACGAGACGTTTAACCACCTTTACCACTACCATTATTTCTCATTTCAGCGGCTTGCTTACCTTGATTTTTACCCTGGCTATTCTCTTCTGGCATTACCCATCTCATACCTTTGCCATCTCAGCATCGGATCTCCTCATCGGCGCGGGCACAGGCGTACTCACTGTCATAGGCTACCTTGCTTTGTACCGCTCTCTAGAGCTTGGCCCAATCGCGATCACAAGCCCGCTCTCTTCTACCAGTGCGGTCTTTACCTTACTTCTTTCGACTCTCTTCCTGCAAGAGCATATTACCTTATTTGATGGATTCGCCATTGGGGCCATTATCATTGGGGTGTTCCTTGCCTCGGTCAACATACGGAACATACATTTGCTCCTCAAGAAAAAGCCCGAAGCGCTACTCGCCGGGAAGGGCGTTCGCTGGGCCTGCATCACGCCCATCGCCTTTGGACTGGTGGATATCAGCATCGGAGCCTCCTCGCCGCTTCACGGCTGGTTCACACCCGTATTCCTCACCTTTGTCTTTAGTTCATTCACGCTCACGATACTCTTACTCGTGCGCTACCCATTCAGCAAAGAGGGCAGGACCCTTTTTATGAGCGTGAACACGCTTTTCCATAAACCTGCCGGCATCCTATTCGCCATAGGAGCTGGCATCCTGGAATGCCTGGCGATCGTTACCTTTGGCATAGCGGCCCAAACCATTAAACCTGGCATGATTGCCGCTATCTCCTCTAATTACTCTTTAATTTCCGTCTTATTTGGAGTTCTGGTCCTGGGTGAGAGGCTGATGGCCAATCAAAAGCTCGGCATTGGAATAGTCATGTGTGGTCTCACCGTACTTACGGTCATCCACATATGAGTATGTCAGGCCCTTGCCTTTGATGCATACGCACACAGCCCCAGGTATCACACACGCAGTTTGCGATGAACAAGGAGACAAATAGCATGTCGTTACGTAGGACAGTCACAGCTATCATCGGACTGGAACTGATTATAGCGCTCACCATCCTTTTACATATTGGCGAAAACGCTTCCCCAGGGGTCAGCCTGTACAAGTTCACCCCTTTACTGGGAGCAATCGTAGGAAGTTGTCTGACATTCTTCTCTATCCGCAAAAGCGCCCTTAATATCTCTGCCGAGCGCTCCGAAGCCTGGATAGGATATGAGAAGGCAGGCTGGATACTCGTCTGCCTCGCACAGGCCATGTGGGGGCTGGGAGAAAGCTTCTGGCGCTACTATTCCGCTATCGGCGATCCCCCCTTCCCATCGTTGGCCGACGCGGGCTATATGTTCTTTCCAGCGCTTTGCTTTATCGGTCTCGTGCTGCAACCAAATGCTAAAGGCAGGTTAGAGCGAACACTGGTCGCGCTGGATAGCCTTATTGCAATGGGCGCATTGCTCGCTATTAGCTGGTACCTTCTGCTCGGAGCCATCGCGCAATCACCAGCCACGACAAGCCTGGCGAAGTTCATCAGCCTGTATTATCCAGCCGCTGATGTCTCCCTTCTCAGTTGCGTGATCTTCTTACTGATGCGTGGGCACAGCCAGGTCTACCAGGCAACGGCGCGCAGGTTTAGCCTGTTTGCTCTTGGGCTGGGTCTCTGCCTGTTCGCTACATCGGACTTTATCTTTAACCTGCAGCAAAACGCGGGAACCTATGTCGATGGCACATGGGTTGACCTGGGCTGGCCTCTGGGCATGCTCACGATTGGCTTAGCCGCCTATCTGCGTTGTAATCTCCCCCGAACAGCACAGGAAACGCTGGAGGCGCGGCGACAAAATCGCGTTACCTACATAGGCTTTCGCCCGGTTCAGTTACTCCCTTATACCCTTATCTTCATCCTGTTCATAGTGCTGATCCTCAATGTGAATTCTTCTGACCCGGCTCAAGCACACATTCGCTTTGTGCTTATGCTCGCGACCATTGTTGTCATCTGCCTGGTGCTAGTGCGTCAGATTCTAACCATTCACGAGAATGAGCGTCTCTCACAGTTGCAGGCCGCTTCCTTGCAACAAATTGAAGAGCAGGCCCACCACATCGCGGAACGCAACAAGGAACTCGAAGAGGGCATAGCCCACCTTAAAGCGGTTCAAACGAGCCTGGCAAATGGGAATCTACGCGCCCGCGCACAATTACAGCGCGGCGTGCTTTGGAGCCTTGCCAGCAGCTTGAATCTCCTGGCCGACCGCCTGACAAGCCTGGGCCTGGCGAAGAGACGCCTGGACATCTTGCACAACGCGCTTATCGACCTGGGCGAGGCCATCGTACGCTATCGAGCTGGTCAAGGCTTCAAATTGCCGCCATCATGCGCGAACATGCCAGAGGTTGCGCCGATAGTTCACGCGATTGGCGCACCCAAATCGCAACTACCTACAAGCGCCCCTCTTCCATCCCAGGATCTCCCAGCGAAAACCCCATCCTGGGAGATATCGCCAATGAGAAATCCTTCGCAATCAATGTAAATGGTCAGGGTGTGGTGAGAGGCTGGCTCTGCCAGTCTCCCACCACACCCTGACTTTGCCTGCCTATACCGAGTGGCAAACTTGCGAAATAAACTGCCCTCAGCCTACTGTTTTCATTTGATGAAACGAAGTTTTTGCGTTTACATATATAGCGAGGCTAAACTTCGAGGATGCCTGAGCCATAAAAATGAAAAAGTGTTTGCCGAAATATAGAAGTGTAAGCACAATACGAGCAGGCGAAACTCTCTTGAAATGAAGGAAATTTCATAAAATAATGCGTCATAGTATGTCATGATAGTGGTTCCTACTTGTCACGATGGCTCAGTCATGTTACACTGCGCTTAAAAGATTACAACTTTTTTAGACATCGCTCGTAGAGTTTAAAGTGGCAATGCTTATTTCGTAACCTTACCTGTTGATTGTATTGTTTAGAACGCAAGTAGTGGGCGGTGACCAATGTTAGATTCGACGGTGAACGCTTCCCACGTGTTGGGAAATATCGGTTCAGTCGCGGCACCCAAAACAACTTCACATAGAACACATAAAACCGGAGCACTCAATCCAGCAGGCGCACAGAGCGTCGCTGGTAGCAGCCAGACTAGCGCAAGCCAGGCCTGGGCGTCGCCTCAGGCGGAGACGCTGAGCGACTTGCAGATTGTCTCACTCGTTCTCCAGGGCGATCAGAACATCTTTGCCTCCCTGGTTGAACGCTATAAGGACGCGGTCCAGAACCTGGCCTATCGTATGCTTGGCAACACGACAGAGGCCGAGGATATCACCCAGGAGACCTTTGTCCGCGCCTACACTCAGCTGGCAACCTATAAGCCCGCGCACAAGTTTAGCACGTGGCTGCTTTCCATCGCCTCACACCTGGCGATTGACCAACTGCGCCGCCGCCGCTTCCTGGCTCTTCCCCTGGAGGATGTGCCTTTCCTGGAGTGGATCGTGGACGCGAATGTTGGTCCTGAGCAGTCGGCGATACAGGGTGAACAGCATGATGAGATCCAGAGTTATCTCCAGGTGCTCCCTAGCAAGTATCGCGCGGTGATTGTGCTGCGCTACTGGTACGACTTCTCCTACGAAGAGATCGCGCAAGCACTCAAGCTAACGCCTGCGCTCGTGAAGGCTCGCCTGCACCGCGCTCGTGAGTTGTTAGGTCGCCATCTCAAGAAGCAAGTTACGCAGGAGGAGGTTTCACCCGATGCGTTGCAGCGAGGCTAGAGCAGGGCTGGAGGCTCAGCGCAACGGCAAGCTAGAACCAGCCAGAATACGCGAACTCAAACGACACCTTGCCGAGTGCCAGGGATGCCGCGCTTTCGAGCAGGAACTTGAGCGTGCACAAGCAGTTCACGCCTCCGAGCCACAGCTCGCTTTTGCCAGCGTCTCTACTGATCAGATCATGCAGGCGATTCACCAGCGCGCTCGCGTCAGCCAGCAGCTTGAAGATATCCGCCAGCAGCAGCGCTCGCGCATTTCGCGTATACGCCCCTTTGGCACAGTTCTGGCAGCCCTCACGTTTTTCGCTTTGAGCTGTGTGCCACTGCTCCTCTTCGCGATCTTACTCATTCAGTCAGACTTCGCTGCGCCCATGTTGTCTGCCTTGAGTGGTATTATAGAGGTCCTGGTCATCCTGGTGCAGTATATCCAGGAAGGCGTCAATCTGACCACCCATAATAGCTGGTTACTCACTGGCACCTCACTCGCGGTCGTTGTCATGCTGGGGATGTGGTTCCATTTAATGCGCCCCCGCGTGAAGCCTGAGCAATCAATAGTATGATCTTCTGCCGCGTAAGAGCATGATCAAGAGAGTGCGAGTTCCTGTATGAAGCACAACGTTGTAGGTAACCCTGTTTTTGCACGCCTTGTTTCCATCGCACGCCACTACCTCCTCCTGCTCCTTCTCTTCGCGGGTGGCCTGATAGCCTGGCACAGTGAGTCTGACCGCGCGCTCGCGGCCGAACATCAACCGCAGCCATCTACTCCATCCCCCTCATGTACTGGAGCCTATCATAAAGCGTTCTTTGGCTCTATCGTGGTCGTGAATAGTGGGGAGGTGATTTGCAGCAATATAACCGCGTTTGGCGGAAAAATCATCATTCAGGGCCTTGTACGGGGTGATGTGGTGGCCTTTGGCAGTGACCTTATTATCAATGGTTATGTGGATGGACAGGTCACGACCTATGGCAGCAACGTCACCATGCAAAGCGATGCTCGTGTTAACGGGGATATCCGTCTCTGCGGTGGGCACTGGTTCTCCGGCCCTCAATCCCAGTTACATGGTTCTGTCCTTGAATGCACCAAAAGTGTGGGACTCCTCGTTATTAGCGACCTGGGACCCGATATACGCTTCTGGTCCCTCTTGACATGGCTCGTATTAAGTGTATTACTCACAGTATTATTGCCAGAACATGTGATGCTGGTGCGCACGACGGCGACAACCAAAACGCGTCGTAGCCTGGTCCTGGGATTACTAAGTGTACTCCTGGCCCCGGCCGTTCTCGCGGTCTTGATTGCCCTTATCGTCTCTATACCGTTGGCGATTATTATCTTTGTTGGGCTTCTGACCGCCTGGGCTCTTGGCACCGTAGCTATTGGCTGGCATATCGGGGCGATGCTCTTCCATAAGTTTGCGCCACAGCATCGTTATAACACACGTCTGGTACAGGTCGTAGTGGGTATCACGGTTCTGACCCTGGCCGGGTCAATCCCCTATATTGGCTGGTTGGTCTCGCTCTTCTCCGGGCTACTTGGCCTGGGTGCGGTCCTGCTAAGCCGCTTTGGCACTCGGCTCTATAGTCAACCTAAACACCCCCTACCGCTCTAATGCCCTGAGCTTTTCAAGTTATAAATACTTAGATCTTATTCCGAAACCCAACCCCCATTCGGGGACAAGCGCGCTCCGGGTTTTCGGAGAAGTAGTTATCTATGCAGTGGCGGAAGGAAGAGATCACTCACAATATGAGGAAGAGGTTGAGGAAAGGATTCTCCAATCAGTACTATATTGATACAGCTACATACAAAGTCGGACCAGGTGCAAGACTAGCCCTTGTTTCGCGAGTATGTTACAGTATATCTGCTCAGCCGCGAGTCCTTTTCGTTTTGCGAGACTCTTCCCCTGGGGTTACGTAGTAATAGATTGAGCACCATTAGAAATTACACTGAAAATCACGCTGGAAGGATGGGACGGACATCAGCGACAAAACTGTCGCCAGGTGACCGCCGAGGTGAACATGAGTATTGATGTTGAATTGACCGATCTTGCTTACGGAGGCGACGCCGTAGGCCGCTATGAAGGGCGCGTCCTCTTCGTTCCTGGAGGTATTCCAGGCGAAAGGGTGCGCGTCGAGATTGTTGAGGAACGCAGGGGACATGCCCGAGCGCAGCTGCTTGAAATCATCCGCCCTGCGCCCGAGCGCGTCGAACCAGCCTATCCACTCATGACCGACTGCGGCTGCCAATGGCAGCATATTGCATACCCGGCTCAACTCACCTGGAAGGCCCATATTGTTCGCCAGCTCCTGGTGCGTATTGGGAAACAGCCTGATGCCCTGGTCCATCCTACCATCGGGATGCCACCTACGCTCCCTCCCTGGCACTATCGCAATATCGCTCTCTTCACCATTGGACCACGCGGTGAGATTGGGCAGAAATTTACGGATAGCCACGAAGTTCAAGATTTGCCAACCTGCCCTCTGCTGCACCCGGCACTCGACCATATCTATCAACTGGTACGCGCGAAAATTATTGATTATTTTGGCGATACACGCGGCGAGATGATCCAGGGCTTTACCATCCGTGGCGCCATCGGCAAGGCGAGCAGCGGGAATCCAGGCCTCATTAACACCATCAAGGCCGTGCCTACACTGCTCACAGTGCATGCTCGCCCAGGCTCGATGATTGAGGATCCCCAGCAACTCGCGCAAGAGCTTATGGCCATCTCGCCCGCCATGGTTGGCGTGATCATTGAGCGCGTGGGTGGACGCTATGGTCGTGTGTTTGTGGGTCAGGAATTTCTCAATGATGTAGTATTAGGCCGGCACTTCCGTGTCTCAGCGGACTCCTTCTTCCAGGTAAACCTGACGCAGACCGCGGTTCTCGTTGAGCGCGCCCTGGCCATGCTCGAACCACAGCGTAGCGAGGTCGTCCTCGATGGCTATAGCGGTGTCGGGCTCTTCTCCACCTTCCTGGCCACACGTGCCGCACGCGTGCTGGCAGTGGAATCCCAACCCAGCGCGGTTATGGATGCCCGTGCCAGCTCTACGCTCAATAACCAGAACAATATTACCTCGCTAGAGGGAACGCTTGAGCGTGTGCTCAATCAGCTTCATTATCGCCGTGAGCGTATCGACCTGGCCCTGGTCGATCCACCACGCACCGGCTGTCATCCCAAGGCCTTGCAGGCCCTCCAGACGATGGCCCCACGAGCCATCTGCTACGTCTCCTGCGATCCCAGCACATTGGCACGCGATATCGCGACACTCTGCACGGGTGGACGCTATCGCCTGGTCTCGGCCCAGCCTGTCGATATGTTCCCCCAGACGTATCATATCGAGTGCGTGGCACTTCTAGCCCGCATAGATCCCTCAACACTCGCAGAGCATAGATTAAAAGAAAGAAGAGCGCACCCAGTCTTGAACCGGGCGCGCTCTTCTTTCTTTATGGCTAATAGGACTGGACCTGGTTGGCAAGAGGCGTACGCAGACTCGTGCTCAAGACAACCTCGATACAACTGCCGGCCTCCATGATGGTTCCTGGCGGCGGACTCTGATGCAAGACATAGCCCGGCGGCATCGCGCTGGTAGGCTCAGCCTCGCCCCAGACCGAGACCTCCAACCCATACTCATGGGCATATTCCATCGCGGTCAGCAGGTCTTTATGCCGCAAGTCAGGCGCGCCACGATTCCTGGTCGTATCCTCAATTGTTTTGAGGATGGTGCCGAACCAGCGTTCCATATTCTTCTTGTCTTCATTCTCCTTTTTGGCCTTATCCACCTTCTCTTTGTGTCCACGAATAGCTGAGATCTCATCCTGCAACACAAAGGGATGGTCAACCGACTCCAGGATGATGTTTGGATTATTGCCCGGCGTCTCAATGTAGACATTTCCAATATCCAGGAAGCGCTCAAGGAGATTGGGCACCATGACCTTGACATCGCGAATGCTTTTGTATTCGGTCTCGATACGCCGCTCGAAGAAGAAGACGAAGTAACGATTGATATCAATAATACGCTTATTGGTCAGGATATAGACATCATCGACATAATTCATGTAGATGAGGCCCATCGAGACCAGCAAGCCCAGAACCACCACGCCCATAAAGAAGAGCCAGTAGCCCAGAAATGGCCCGGTCACCAGGTTAAACGAGGGCATTAGCAAAGTCAGCGGCAACACAACCAGGAGCACGGCCGCGGGAATGATCTCATTACGCCAGAGCACATAGCGTGAACGCTGCACATACTTGACGGTATACTCACCGGAGGTATAGCGCACATCCGTCGGGATGCGCAGAACACCACCAAAGGTGCGCCTGGGACCCTGGAAGCGTCCCTCCTCGCCTCGCAGCGGCGGCAGGTCAGCATCCGCGTTTTGTAGCTCGGGGACCGGCTTCCCTTTGGCCAGCTCTTTGAGCACATTGGCCAGGGCCGGATCTTCCACCTGCGGAATCGGGGGCTCAGGTTTCTTCTTGGCCTTGATCTCGTCCGTGATCCCCTGGATGGCGTCACGCACCTTCTTGGGGTGGGGAACCTCCTTCATGACCAGGTCGCCACCCGCCAGATAGACGTGAACCGTGCCAAAGCCGAGGAAAAGGCCCAGCATCGAGTCTACGCCTGTACCTACCTGCTCTACCTTTTCAAGCGGCGTCTGCTGGCGTGTAGGCTGCAAGAGACCACGCGCATTGATAATGCGCTTGTTGGTAATGATATAGGTCTCATACCACCAGGCGACCAGGTGGCGATAGGCAAACCAGCCTCCCACTCCCAGCAGGCAGAGGAAGAGCAGGCCATTGATCGCCCACCAGAGAGTGGTATCCCCTGGAAGGACCGTCGAGGCCCAGAGCAGGAGCACCAGCAGGAGGGCAAGGCCAATGACTGGCGCGCCCGGCTGGATCAGAAACCACCAGTGACGGCGCACAACCAAACGGACCTCTTCATCGGGCTGCTGCCCAGAAAAGGTCCATTTGTTTTTTCGGCCTTTGCGCCGAAATTGTTGCAAGTTAAAACGCTGGCGTCCAGAAGCCCAGGGATCCTGCTTTGTGGCGCTAGCGGCCTTCTCCCTGATTTTTTCAGCCATTCTTCACCTCATTGCATCCATCTCCGAGCAACGTGCCACAAACGCGAGTTACTTCTGATCCGAAAACCCTGAGCGCGCTTGTCCCCGAATGGGGGTTGAGTTTCGGAATAAGATCTTAAAAGGCGCCCTGAAGCGGAGCCTATAGTATTATGGTACGACAGCGTAAACGCCCGCTATTTTTTGGCTCCCCCACCAGCCTTCTTGGTTCGTGAAGCGATCAGGGCTACAATGACCGCGACGATGGCGATGAGGAAGAGAATAGGCACAAAATTGCCAGGATCAGGTGTCTGGACGGCAACCGTGAGAAACGATTGCCCATTGGCGCCCTTAGGAATCAGACTGCTGAGGAAGGCCATAATAAAGGCTCCCGAGACAATCCCCGGAATAACGCCAATAAAGCGCTCCGCTGGCGCGCCTGGCCTTGGGAATGCCTTATTCCCAATGAAGTAGCCAAGTCCCACGACCGCGGCAAACAATATGATAGCCCCCAGGGGCCTAAGAGAAAGTTCGTCGTCGGAGTCGTAGGGGTTCCTGTGGTGTTTCCTGTTACGAGAAATCCAAAGACGGATGGAAGGCGATTCAGAAAATCGCTAAACGATTTTCCACTGTCGGGGCGCACCAGGAAAATGGCCAGGAGCACAAACACAAGCGAGACCAGTTCCCTCTTCCAGCCGCGTTGAAACCCGATGACGATAAATGCCAGAATTGCTACATAGAAGCATTGCGTTTCAGTAAATGGCAAAGACATAATGTTCGTCACTCCCCTATGGCATCAGTGTTAATGGACGCAACACTACTCGCCCTCTTTGTGACTACAGGTGATATGACTCTCCCGCAATTTCCGTTCTTGCATTAAATCATACCACACGATATCTCTAAAACATAGGGCATAATATACCAAATTTGTTTCCAAAAGCCTACACGAATCCAACTTAATAACGTACCATTACCTAAGGGCAAAAACTCGTTACTATGCCCCAAATGTGCTATACTATAAACGTAGGCAGGATCAAATTTTCTAAATCCCCTCCTAAACCTGTAAGAGCTGCAACTGATACACAGTCGTTATACACCAGCACTTCATTCCGATATCGCCATCTGGCTATGTCTTGATTTTTTCTGGGTGAGGATGTTTTATGCAACTAGGCAATATCAAAACAGTCAACATCGTCGAGCAGATGACGGGAGCCTATCTCGACTACTCGATGAGTGTCATTGTAGCCCGCGCGCTCCCCGATGTACGCGATGGTTTAAAACCCGTGCATCGACGCATTCTCTATGCCATGGAGCAGATGGGGCTACAGTCCAACAAAACGTATCGCAAATGCGCTGGTACCGTGGGCGAGGTGCTCAAAAGCTACCACCCTCATGGCGATGCCTCTGTCTATGAAGCTCTGGTGCGTATGGCTCAGCCCTGGTCGATGCGCTATCCCCTCGTCCTGGGTCAGGGCAACTTTGGCTCGCAAGACGACGATCCACCCGCCGCCATGCGCTATACCGAAGCTAAAATGGCGGCTATCGCCGATGAGCTTCTACGCGATATCGATAAGGATACCGTCGATTTCGGTCCCAACTACGATAACCAGACCCAGGAGCCGTTGGTGTTTCCAGCTCGCCTGCCCAACCTGCTGCTCAATGGTACAACGGGCATCGCGGTAGGTATGGCCACCAATATTCCGCCTCATAACCTCCACGAGGTCTGTGATGGCATTATCCACCTGATTGAGAATCCAGAAGCCACGACCGAAGACCTGGCGCGTATCGTACGCGGCCCCGACTTCCCAACCGGTGGCCTCATTCAGGGACGCGAAGGCATCCGCAATACCTATGCCAACGGTCGAGGTCGCATCGTGATCCGCGCCCGCACCCATATTGAAGAGAACGAGCGCGGACGCGCCAGCATTATCACCACCGAGCTTCCCTACCAGGTCAATAAGGCAGACCTGGTCAAGAAGATCGCTGAACTGGCTCGCGATAAAAGAATTGAGGGTATCTCTGAGGTACGCGACGAGTCGGACCGCCAGGGGATGCGCATGGTTGTCGAACTCAAGCGCGACGCCAATCCACGCAGCATTCTCAACTCCCTCTTTAAATATACGGCCATGCAGAGCTCTTTTAACACAAACATGCTGGCCCTGGTCGACTCGCAGCCGCAAACCCTGACGCTCAAGAAGTTTTTGCAGCACTACATTACCCATCGCGAGCAGGTCATCACCAGACGTACCCAGTTTGAGCTGCGCAAGGCCGAGGCACGCAAGCACATCTTAGAGGGCTTGAAGATCGCCATGGATAACCTGGATGAGGTTATCAATATTATTCGCGGCTCACGGCGCGAGACGGCTGGCCTGGCCGAAGAACTGCAACAAACCTTCGGCTTCTCAAACGAGCAGGCACGCGCGGTGCTGGATATGCGCCTCGCCAGCCTGGCCGCCTTACAGCACCAGAAGGTAGAGGATGAGCTCAGGGATGTCTTGCAGCATATCGACTACTACCACAAGCTCCTGAGCGATATCAACGAGATCCGCGGCATCATCATGGCGGACCTCAAGGAACTCAAAGAGAAGTTTGGCGATGCTCGCCGCACAGAAATCGAAGAGAGCGAGGTCCGCGACTTCAAGGACGAGGACCTGATTCCCAACGAAGAGGTCGTGGTAACCCTGACCGAGAAGGGCTATATCAAACGCCTGCCTTCTGGGACCTATCGCGCGCAGCGTCGCGGTGGACGAGGCGTCACTGGCATGGCAACACGCGAGGACGATACGGTTCGCCACCTGCTCGTTCCACATACGCATGATAGCCTGCTCTTCTTCACGGATCGCGGTCGTGTCTTCCAGTTACGCGTATATGAGCTACCCGATACCAGTCGCACGGCTCGTGGCGAGCACTTGATCAATCTGATCTCGATTGAACAGCGTGAGCGCGTCACTGCTATTGTCTACGTCCCCAAGGGACACACTCACGATTTCCTGGTCGTCGCCACCAAGAAAGGCGAGGTCAAGAAGACCGCGATGAGTGATTTCGAGGTTGTCCGCCGCTCAGGTCTGATTGCCATGAACCTGGAGGATGACGATGAACTGATTGGCGCCAAGCTCGTTGGCCCCGAGGCAGACGTCTTGCTGATCACTTCGCATGGCCATGCCATTCGCTTTGGCGTTGACCAGCTCCGCTCTGCCTCGCGCACCAGTGGCGGCGTACGCGGCATCCGCCTGGCAGACGACGATAGCGTTGTCTCCCTAAACCCGGTCATCCCTGGAGGCGAGCTGCTGGTCGTCACCGAACACGGCTATGGCAAGCGCACCCCCATCGATGAGTATCCCGTCTACAATCGTGGTGGTAGCGGCGTGCTGACCTCCAAGGTCACTGAGAAGACTGGCAAGGTTGCCTCGGCTCGCATGGTCACTGAAGAGGATAACGACCTGATGCTCATCTCGGCCAGCGGCGTGGTTATCCGTACCGATGTGAGCCTGGTCCGCCAGGCAGGTCGCGCCACTCAGGGCGTTACTCTGATGAACCTCGCCGAAGATGACAAGGTCGTCGCCGTCGCTGTAGCTAACGGCAAGAAGACCGATGACGAGGAAAAGGCCGAGGCCGAAGTGGTCGAGGGTGAGGCAACAGCCATAAGTGAGGTTGAAGAGGTAGCCCCCGACGCAATCGAGGAGGACGAGGAGACCTCAGACGAGGGCGAGAACGCCTAGACATCTGAGAAGCCCAAAGAGAAAGCCGGTGCACTTGCAAGTGCACCGGCTTTCTCTTTGTGTGGCCCATTATGGGTTCATACGCAGCGCTTTGAGGTGCGTGGTCCGGCGCAATTTCTGCCCCTGGCGGATCTTCTGGGCGGAGGATCGATCTTTCTGCGCCTCCTGGACGATCAGGGGGAAAGAACGATGAAACTCCTCGGAAAACTTCCTGGCCTGCTCCTCCGAGAAGTCGGCCCGCATCTCATATGAACGTGCTAAAATCTCGCGTTTGACCTCGTCTTCAGCATCGAATGCAAGCAAAAAGGCCAGGGTAAAATCAGGTTTGCCCTGCTCGGCATACATATCGGCACATGTCAGCGCATCCGCGCCCTGCGCAAGTTGTTGCTGCGCCTGCTCGCGAAAGACATCTTTCAAGAGGCTCGCATATTGTTCGGCAAATGAAACAGACATCACTGGCTCCTGGACTATGAGGGATAAAACCTTCTTCCTCGTATCCTACCACACAGGAACAAGCCTGTTACTGCTCGCGCCTGGCCAGTTGCTCTTCCTGGCGCCATTTGCGAGCATAGGTAAAGAGTTCACGGAAGGCCCGCACAATTACACTCGGTTTGGCACCAGTAGCCTTGCCTCCGCGCCGTGGGAGGTGGTGTACACCCACCTGGGTATAGGTATAGCCTGCGCGCTTAAGCTTATAGAGGATCTCGGTGTTGATCATTGCCCCGCGCGTCTCCAGGCGCTGCTCACGAAAGAAACGTGCCCGGTATAGCTTGAAGGCGCAATCGATATCCCGCACCTCCAGCTTAAAGACGAATGAGACCAGCATCTTCCAACCCCAGGCGTTTAGCTTACGCATCCAGGTATCCTGGCGATCCAGGCGATAGCCCAGGACAGCATCATACTCCTCGATCAAAGGGAAGAAACGAGCCAGGTCATGAATATCAAACTGGCCATCGGAATCCATAAAGAAGACCAGGTCTCTGCTTGCTGCCTCAAAACCGCTGACCAGGGCCGCTCCATACCCCTGGTTGACCTCGTGGTTTATAATCCGTAGCCGAGGCTCCTGGGCGGCCATAGCTTCCAGGAGCGCGCGCGTCCGATCCACGCTCCCGTCATTGACAACGATCACCTCAAAATCCTCTACCCGCTCTGTAACGGCGTCGAGTACCTGCCTCACCGTCTCTGCAATTGCGACCTCTTCATTGTGCGCAGGCATAACCACCGAGAGGCTATAGTTTGTTCTGACCTTCACGCCTACCTTGCCAGTGGCCGGGCTCTCCTGTATCACCAGCCAATCCTTTCACTTCAATAGTATTATCTTATCATGCCGACGGCCATGGGCCGTCACAACTCCTACCGAACTGTATAGAGATAGACCTGTACTGTACGCTTCTGAAAGGACGACTCAAGGTGGTATTGGCTCTGTAACCAGTTCAAAGCTATGCTAGTTTTGTTGGCGGCGGCATCATCTGGTAGGCGTCCCACAATAAAGATAAGGCGCTGATGTCTGGAGGCGAAGGTCTGCAAGGCCATTGGGTCCACAGCTTCATCGGGTCCCGCGGTGCGCGCTGGCCCCATATTCTCCCAGGAGAACTCACCAGGCGCCCCCACCTCAAAATGGGCAGGCCCGGGATACGCGTGAAGGTAGTACTCCACAGCGACCTGGCACCCTTGCTGGACACTATTATCATAGCAGATCATGCCATCACCGTCTTGAAAATGCTCCTGCACCCAGGCGGTTGCGCTATTCCAATCCTCTACCTGTGCGCTGCGATAATAGAAGGGCACGACCATAACCGCCAGAGCCAATAGCACCAGCGCCAGGCCAAAGCGTGGAAGGCGCCAGCGTATGTTTCCGATCACGTAAGCCAGCACAAGAGTCAGAGCAGGTACTACAACAATCAGGTAACGTGCCGAGAAGAGACGGATCGAACCCTGCGAAATGAGATAAGTACTCACAATCGGCACCAGCAACCAGCACAGGAGCAGCCAACCCCATAATGTCTGGTAATAGACATGAGACTCTACCTCTTCCACACGCTGCCCGCGCCCAGCAACGAGACGACTCCAGAACACCAGGCCTACCGCAATCGCCAGCATCGCTAACATAGCCAGTAGATAATACTTGCTGTTGCCACTGACAGAATGCCAAAAGTAGAGGAGGTCGCTCAGACGTGCCTGCGGCAACCAGCCGGTCTTATCAGCAGTCCGGCTCAACAAGAGCATGGGCAGGCTCAAGACAAGTACCAGGGCAAAACATCCCAGGAAGACCTGAATGTGAGAACGCAGGTGTTTACGCGCTTCACCTGTAGCAAAAAGTCCGGGAAAGAGCCATACCACCGCCAGCGCTAGTACCTGAGTGCCCAGAATGACCACGCTAAACAGGTGTGTATAGATGGCCAGGACGCTCGTGCTAACGTAGATGATCCAATACCACTTCGTCGCTCGTGGTCGTGCCAGGATGCTGAGCAAGGCATACCAGGAGAGACAGAGCAGTAAGACCTGCAAGCTATAGGCACGTGCCTGTTGTGCATACACCAGTTGCCAATCATTCAACAGGTATAGAGCCGCCGCAACAATACCTGCGCTATTGCTACGCACCCGACGTCCCAACAGAAAGACTACAACCGTGCCCAGGGCGGCAAAGATCGCGGAAGGGAGGCGCACCACCGCCTCTGTCTGAAGAAACCCCGCCGCGTTGGCTACAGATAACCATCCATGCAAGAAGAGATGATAAAGCCCCATATTTGGCTCCTGGGTCGATACCAGGCGCCACAGGAGAGGCAATGGCTGGCCCGCCAACTCAACCGAGAAGGCCTCATCAAACCAGACGCTGGGCGTACCGATACGATAGAGGTTAAATGTTAAGGCAGCGATAAACAATAAGCAACCGGATAGCCAGGTTGAAGGCAGGCTATAAGCCGAACGCCTGGCCTCTCGCAGAGAGATGGCGCCGGAGGAATCATCGGAGTCGAGACCATCCTGTACGACAAATGGAGATTTAAATTTTTGCGACACATCACACCGCCGTCTTCTAGCTAGAACTTATTTCTATTATAAGAAAGGCCAACTGTACACGCCCGTGGATATAATATGTTGTGCTTAAAACCATAGATAAATTCACACTTTTTAATATAGAATTTCTCCATGCTCGCTGTCTATTAACTATACGTATTTAGCTATATCTCAGATCCTTTCAGCAACATATACAAACACATCATTTTACCTTCTCGCTACATTTCCCACAGAGGCTATATATCTTTTAACAGGCCAATAGAAGCGGGGAAAGGCGATCTATGAGGCTTATCCGCTTTAGCAGACACAAGGGATTGGGGCGCAGTGAGACGGGTAGTCCCCACGCCCCACGCGGCTATAGAGACCCGTTTTGCCCAGGGCAGAAGGCCGGGCACCTGCTCGCATGGTACCAGGCTGGGCGCGAAGTTGTCCCGCTCTACCTGGCCCTGCATGTCGCGTTTTTTGTCGGCACATGCTATAGCCTCCTATATACCCTGGCAGACTTCTCCGGGCGAGCAGCATCATGGGCAGTACTGGCTCACTCCTGGGAGCATTGGGACAGTCTGTACTATGAACACATTGCGATCCAGGGCTATAGTCAGATCGAGCATTCGGCCTTCTTTCCACTCTATCCCCTCTTGATCCGATTGACACGACCCATTATTCCCTCGCCCTACCTCGCGGGCACGGTCATCGCGCACCTCGCCTGGTTCGTGCTGCTGATGGTGTTCTATCGTCTCGTCCAGGAGGATTTTATATTCGCATCTCTCCCTGGACTGGCACGACGTAGCGTTCTCTATCTCTCGCTCTTCCCCACGGGCTTCTTCTTTGGCGCGGTCTATACCGAGTCCCTCTTTCTCTGTCTGGCCTTGCTCAGCTTCTATGCCATGCGCAAGAAGCACTGGTGGTGGGCTGGCCTCTTTGGCTTTGCAGCCAGCCTGACACGCTCAGCTGGCATCCTGCTTCTGCTCCCTTTCTGTTATGAGTATCTCCAGCACTCTCGTTTCAGACCACGAAGTCTTCGGCTGGATGGCTTAAGTGCAGGCCTGTTTGTGCTTGGACCCGGACTCTATGCATTCTATTGCTACCATAAATTCGGCGACTGGCTGGCCTTCTCACATGTGCAGGCGCGAGTGTGGACACGCCTTCCCCAGCTCCCCTGGTTCGCAACCCTACGTGCCTTTCAGGCCATACAAACCGGCCCTGGCCTCCTCAGCTTCCAGGGATTACGCAATATATTCGATCTAAGCTGCAATCTTTTCGTGCTTGGAGCTCTATTACTTGGTCTAGTTGGCCCCTGGCGCTTCTCCAGACGCCATACTAGCTATCTCCTCTTCGGCATAGCCCTCTTCCTCTTCATCCAACTGCTTCCAGTCGTTGGAGATTTCCCCCTCCAGTCCTTTCCGCGCTACCTGCTCATGGATTTCCCAGCTTTCATTATCCTGGCGAACATCGGACAGAGCCGTGCCTTTCACTTACACTACCTGCTTATTTCAGGCTGCCTGCTCTTCCTCCTCCTCACCCAGTTTGTCACAGGTCACTGGATCACATAATCCTAGTGCTCTGTTCAATTTCGTTTGAAAGGGATACATCGCGCCTGCGGCGGGAGGGGAAAGGAGTGCAGAGGGGCTGACGCCCCTCTGCACTCCCCACTTTCCCTTTTCCAGCAAAGCAGGTGCCTTTCACGGTGGAATTTGCTATAATAGCCCCAATCGTTTGTATGTGGAGGAGCAGGAGCCATTATGTCAGAACAATTTCGAGCCTTACAAGGATTTAGAGATGTCTTGCCAGACGAGCAACCCTACTGGCAGTATGTAGAGGCGGTCGCCCAGGAGATCGCAGAGCTATTTGGCTATCACCGCATCGAGACCCCGCTATTGGAGGAGACTTCGCTCTTCCGGCGCACCTCTGGCGAGAGCTCTGATATCGTCTCAAAAGAGATGTATAGCTTTGACGACCGCGCCGACAAAGAGGGCCGCAGCCAGAACCTCTCGCTGCGCCCGGAGGGCACGGCTGGTGTTGTGCGCGCCTACCTGGAGCATGGTATGTCGCGACTACCTCAGCCAGTCAAGCTCTACTATTTAAGCGAACCTATGTTCCGCCGCGACCGACCACAGGCTGGACGCTATCGCGAGCATCACCAGTTTGGCTGCGAGGCACTCGGCGAGAATGATCCCGTTCTGGATGCAGAGATGATCGCCTTGCTCTACCAGCTCTATACTCGCCTGGGCCTCAAACAGATCAACGTCCAACTCAATAGCATCGGCGACCAGGAGTCCCGCCCCCAGTACATCGAGAAGCTCAGAGAGTACTATCGCCCCCTGCTCGAGGAGTGTTGTGCGGACTGCAAGGTGCGCTTTGAGAAGAACCCACTGCGCCTGCTTGACTGTAAAGAGCCGCAGGACCAGGCAAAAATCGCCAGCGCGCCCAAGACGATTGATCACCTGAGCGAGAGTGCGCAGCAGCATTTCGCCGCCGTGCGCCGCTACCTGGATGCTTACGGGGTCCCCTACGAGATCAATCCCCTCCTGGTACGCGGCCTGGACTACTATAGCCATACCGTGTTTGAGTTTATCTCGGAGTTTGATAGCAAGCTCTCCATCAATGGTGGTGGGCGCTACGATGGCCTGGCCGAGCTGCTAGGGGGCGCGCATGTGCCTGGCATCGGCTTTGGCGCGGGCATTGAGCGCATCATCCTGGAGATGAAACGCCAGGGTGTTGAGCTACCTGCCGAGAAGAAAGCCCAGATCTTCGTCGTCTACTTCGACCGCACAGAAGAGCTCAAGGACGCGGCGGTCCAGGTCACAGCGCGCCTGCGTAAGGCCGGCCTACGTACCGAGATGAGCTACGGTGACCGCAGCCGCAAGGCCCAGATGAAGCAGGCCAACAACTCACAGGCCGAGTACGCCATCCTCATCATCGCCGATGAACTGGCGAATGGCGTCATCACCATAAAAGATATGCGCGCCGAGGGCGAGGATATCGACAGCAAACAGGCACAGGTACGGCTGGAGGAGCTTGAAGCCTACTTCCAGCAACGCGAGCACGCCACAGTATAAATTCAAGAGAGAACAAGAGAGGTGGTATAGCTCTACAGCTATACCACCTCTCTTGTTCTCTCTCACTATTTTGCGATCCACACCTTTACACTCGCATTGCTACTACCCTCGCCCGTATAGGCGCTTGTAGCGATATATTTGCCATCCGGCGACCAGGCCATACAGCGGGTGCCGTTGGCGTCGCCGCTATAGGTATAGAGTAGCGCATCCTTCTGCGCATCAAAGAGCTTCACTCCTTTACCAGCCACAGCGATCATCTTGCCATCCGGTGACCAGGCAACAGAAGAAATGGTATTACCACCTGCTATGCTGTACTTCAGAGGATGGGTACCATTGGTAGCATCGATGCTCTCCAGCGTGCCACCGCTAAAGCCAATCAGCAAGCGCTTGCTCGTCGGTGACCAGGCGAGCGCAGCATAATCTCGCTTACCAGGCGCGTTAAGCTTATAAACGCTGTGTCCGTTCTGCGCGTCCCAGATACGCACTGTGCCATCATATGCGGACGAAGCGATATATTTGCCATCCGGCGACCAGGCAATCTTGCTCACATCATCTGTGTGGCCAATGATTCTGGTTGTGACCTTCTGCGTCGCCACATCCCAGATGATCATGGACTCGCTTGCCGCTGTTCCATTGTGGAAGGGGTTAGCCGCGACAATAGATTTTCCATCCGGCGACCAGGCAAAATTGTAGATCATCACACCGCCACTCAGAGGCGCATAGCTATTGAGGTACTTGCTATTACTGGTGGCTGTGCTGGCAACGGGAACCCCCGGATAGGTTAGCTTCTGAAGTATCGTTTTTGTCGCAGGGTTCCAAATCAGGATCTGCCCACCATATGTAGAGGCAACATATTTGCCATTGGGTGACCACTTCACAGCCAGGATACTTCCACTTCCATACTGACTTCCTTGAACAGGATCAAGCAAAACGCTATTTTGTCCTGTCGTGGCATCCCAGACGGCAACGTTCATAGCCGCAGAGGCGATACGCTTGCCATCCTCCGACCAGGCCAGGTCATAAAAGTCTTCTAATTGGCCATGCTGGGGCCCATTCCAGGTGTACACAACCTTCCCCACGTTCTTGCTCAATTTAATGGATGAGTTGCTAGCAATAGTCGGCGTCACTGTAGGCCTAAGATACGGTCCAGAGACGGTACTGGTATTTTTTATACGCGCGGCATTAAAGAGTAGCACCATGCTACCCACGACTAGCACAATCACACAGGCAGCAGCAATCAGCCCGATACGCTGTTGCCATGTGCGCTTTTCGAATAAGTTCATGACGTTTTTTGGTTGCTTATCTGCTTGAGTCATAACTGCGTTCCTCGCATTCGGGCGCGCCTGGCGCCCAGGCCTCCTGGCCTGTTTCACAGCAGCAATCATTGCGATACGCTCCCAGGCATGCCGAAGCGATTGTTCGTCCTCATCAGCTATGGCCCGAGGCGCCCCCTGGTGATACATGAGTTGCAGATCCGCGACCAGTCTCTCATCAGGACTATGCGCATTGCTCAACAAGCGCGATTGCTCGCGTGATGAGCCAGCGAAGTGTTCAATCTGCGCATCTACGTCCTCGGGTGTAAATTGGTTATTGTGTTCTGTCATAGTAAGCCACCTCAGTGTTTCTCGTAGGTAGAGCGCAATAGATTAAGCGTACGTGAGAGCAACATCCGCACAGTCCCTTCACGCTTGCCGAGCATGCGCGCGATATCCACACTGCGTAAGCCATTGACAAAGCGCAGATGGAGCAGCTTCTGCTGCAACTCTGGTAGTCTCTGGACGTGTGCCTGTAAGCGCTGATACTCTTCGCTACGTTCGGCCAGCCAGGCCGGTGCGAACGCTTCATCCTCTAGAAGTTCATCCTGAACCTCTTCAAGCGTCAACATCTGCCGTTTGCGCGCCGCTGAACGATAGTGATCAGCGACTTTGTTGTGGGCGACACGCCAGAGCCATTGGCGCTGCTGACCTGGCGCGAGGCCTTTGAACGTTGTGTTTTCCATGGCCGCCACAAAAATGTCTACCAGGATGTCCTCCGCATCTTCGCGCAAGGGCAGGTGCAAACGCAGGTAGGTAAAGAGCGCCTGTGCGTACTGCTGATAGAGACTGGACGTGAGTGAATCTACATTCTCATCCGTAAATAATGATTGCCGCATTTTTAATCCCTAATATCTCTGTGGAGTATTGTCCGTGCACGAACTTATCCATTCATAACTATCGGGAAGACGCGGAAAACGTCACATGTAGATGACTTCTCGCCACTTCGTGGCTCGCCGGGGTCAGCGTGTGTGGTTGCAAGGCTGGCGGAGCCAGCCTTGCAACCACACACGCTGACCCCGGCGAAGCGTCGCAGACACTGAAACCCCTCGTACAGGAGAAGAGATCTGAGTAAGTTACCCCAGAACAAAAAGACCACTGTATGGTGCGTATCACACTATACAGTGGTCTGAGTATGCTAATGCAGCGAGTCTATGGCTTAGCGATAGCGATAGTCGTTGCCGTTAAAGCCCTGGCTGTCATCGGGCTTCTCGGGCTTTTTCTCGCCCTCTTCCTCTTCGGGCTCGTAGGGCGAAAACTCAATGGGCACCCGGTAGCCCCCGGTTGTACGCTCGGCTTTATAGCCACGATTGCTCTCCTCGGAGGATGTGGGCGTGCCTGGCGCGCCAGGAGTTGTGCCCGGGGCTGGCGTCAGCAGGTCATTGGAGATGGCCTTAAAGAGGCGATCTATGCGATCCCAGCGTACAGGATAGGAGTCGGCGTAAAACTTCTCGCTTCCCTCGTTGTCGTAGATATACAGCGTATAATCCTGGTCGGCATAGTGATAGTCCACGACGGTGTAGGGGATGCGCACCAGTTCCACGACCTGGAGCGTGGGGCGCGACTGCGTTTGAGGATCAATACCTGGCTTATCCTGGCGCTGCTCTCCGTTGATCATCTCCACCGCAGAGCGCCACACATCGTTTGGTACCTCGTCAGGGGGGCATCAGCGTAGAGCGGCTCCGTGATTTCGGCACTATAGACCAAGTCGCCATGCGATTTCTCCAGGTATTGCGAGGGAATAACACTCTCTCCCACGATACGCGCTTGCGTACGCAGGTCAAAGCTACGCACAATCTCACGATGGCGTACCAGTTTCCCTGTGCCCGCACAATTGTTGCAGAGTGCCATGCGCGCGCCTTCACAGACATCACAGACCCGCTTGCCATTGCCACAGGTGCAGGGCATTTCGCCCTTGACGCAATCGGGGCAGGGGATAACAGGACCTTTGCTCGCGGGATCAGTATCCATGGGGTTAGGAACAGGCACGCCCTGCTGACGAATTCCATCCAGCGCATCGGAGAACTTACCACTAACTGAACGCATCAGCGTATCGGCCTGGCGCTGGAAGAAGGGCTTTTTCTCGCCGCCAGGTGCGACATCAGAGATATAACCGCGCCCACGGCAGGTTGTGCAACGCTTCTTGGTGCGCCCCTTACACTCGGGACAGACGATCCAGCCACGTCCATTACAGTTCGAGCAGAGCACATGCCCTGTACTATTGCAGTTGGTACAGGAGACCACCTCGTCGAGATCATTCAAGCGTGTGCGTGTCAGCGGGGCTTTTAAGCCCACCACATCTGCCAACTGGTAGTCCCAGACTGGCAGCAAGGGCCGCGGCATACCAACGTTGCGTCCCTGATATGGCTCGTTGACAATCTCCATGGTGCGAGTCTCCCAGCGCGTCTCCAGCGTGACTTCCCAGACCTCGTCGGTGCGCAGGGAACGCACATCCATATAGGTGCCCAGTTCGCGCGCGACGCGCCAGTTCTGGTTGCTCCACATGTTAGCAAGTTGACGAATGCGGTGCTCTTCAACGCTTGAGGGTTGATGAGGCATAGGTGTCGTCTGTGACTGCTGCCAGTAGCCACCGGCCCGGTCAACAACGCGCTTGATACGCTGCTGAGCCTCGTTTGCCCCCTGCACCACCAGGCGCTTGATATCCTCAATGCGCTTATCTAAATCATCGGAAGATCCCTGAAACCCATCCTTTTGTTCGTGGGTATGCGGATCGTAGTTATAGTTGTCGTTTTCGCGATATTCGTCGCCCATGGGTCGAAGCCTCCAGTCTGGCTGTGCTCACAATGTAGAGGATCTTTGTAGCTGTTTCTGAGCTTATCCACGACCAGTTATAGCAATACATCTCGCTCTATACGCAAACATTCTTGTCGAACGGGATCAATGATTATTGCATTGCGGTCATCACTATCTTATACGCCCCAATGTGAGGAGAGTTGTAATCTCAATAGTCGATGGAGAAAGGGTATGGGGGCGAACTGGCATAGTCAGTTCGCCCCCATACCCTTTCTCCATCGACTATAAAAGGGGGGTCAGGCGCTCCTGCGCGGGGACGCCGGTTACTTCAACATCGTGTTCGTGAATGAGGAGATCGACCTCGCTTCTGACACCGAACTCGGGGAGGTAGATTCCGGGCTCAATGGAGCAGCAGGTGCCAGCGAGCAGGGCACGTGAGTCCATGGTCTCGAAGTTGTCGTTGTTGGCGCCATCGCCATGGTCCATAGTGGTAATGTTGTGACCAGTGCGATGCACAAAGTAGTCGCCATAGCCTGCCTTCGCGATGACGTTGCGCGCCACATCATCGACCTCGCGCCCCTCGACACGCGTCCCCGCTACCAGGCGCTCACGAATAAAGGCGATGGCGGAGTCACGAGCCTGGCGCACGACCTCAAAGACCTCGCGCTGCTTCTGGGGAATCTCGTCCTCGCTCCCAGCAAAGGCCATCCAGGTGTAATCACCAAAGACAGCATCCTCTTCGCCCTCTAGCGTGCCCCAGAAGTCCAGCAAGAGCAGGTCACCACGGAGGATAGGGCTGCTGTGCTCTTCACCTGGTGCATAATGCGGATTGCTGGCATTGCCATTCACGGCGACGATGGGATAGCCACCATTGAGCTGAATGCCCATGGAACGCATCAAGGTGACAAAGCGCTGCTGTACCCCATACTCGTGCAGCTCGCGACCGGCGCGTAGATCCTGACTCAGCTCGGCGAGGAGCTGATCTTTGGCGGCGATCAGGCGGCGGCCTGCCTCGCGATGCCCACGCACCTGCGCCTCCGTCAGGCGCGCCACAAAGTACTGTGCCAGGTCCGCAGAGCCAACCACCTCGACGCCGCAGGCGCGCACCATTTCAATCGTTCCAGCATCGACACGCGAGATGTAAGGGATGGCGTTGCGCGGAGAGTACTCCATCGCGATACGCCCTCCCTTTGGCAGAAGTGCTCCCAGGTGCGTCTCTAACTCCTGCCAGGTCCGAAACACAAGCCGCTTTCCCGGCAGTGAGCGCAGCACATGCGACTCCACTGAGCTTACGCAGGCCGTGGGCTCGCCCTGCGCGGGAATAAAATAGAACCAGCGTCGCGAGTAGAACTCGCGCGTGGAGAGCGAGAGCACCTTATAGGCAATCGGATTGGAGCCGCGAAAATCATAAAAGAGCCACCCCGCCAATCCTTCCGCCTGTAATGCCTGTTGTATCTGTGCTAAATCCATATCTCAACATTCCTCCTCGTAATACCCCGGAGAATATCAATACTCCCCTTCACTATACTATAAATATGGGCAAGTTTTCGTCAAGAAGCGTCCATGACGCCAGAGCTGTTCCGCCTCTTAGCGTACAGTGCGTTGCGGCTGGATGGGTGTAAAAAATACCTGATGGCATAGGCGTTTGTCGAGCCAGGGCTACCCTCGGGCCGTATTACTACAAGCTAGAACTGAGAAGTGTTTATGAAGCAGTATCCTTCGGATCATATGCAATTCAGCTCACAACTACAGCAGACACCACGGCCTCATATACAAGCACTCAGTAGGCAAACACAGCCTCATATACAAGCTACCAGTAGACAAACACAGCCTCATATACAAGCTACCAGTAGACAAACACAGCCTCACCAGTTCAAACACCCTTCAGTGTTTAATTTTGAGCTTACGTCTCCACAAAAGCAAGCCCCCAGACGATATAAAAAAAACCATATCGGCTCATATGTCTTTTTAACCTTCTTTCTGCTTGCTGTACTCATCAGCGTGGCTGGCTATTTTCAGCTTGGCAACCCGTTACAGGCTCAGCTGGCAAAATTTCTCCGTCCCGTCAACAAGGCTACGAGTATTGAGGGCCATGCCTGGAACTTTCTCCTCCTGGGGAGCGATAATGATGCCAAATACACTTTCCCCCAGGTACTAACGCAGGTTGTGATAGTCGTACGTGTGGATCCCATACACAATCATGTTACGATGCTCTCACTCCCACGTGACTCCTGGGTCTGGGTGCCAGAAGCCAATGGGATGTATAAGCTTGACCAGGCCTTCTACCTGGGTACACAGCATGCCAATCGCTTCGAAGATGGTGTCCTTCTGACAGAGAAAACACTTGCGGAAGACTATGGTATCAAAATTGATCGCTACGCCTGGATTGGTCTAGATGGCTTTGCTAAGCTTATCAATACCATGGGAGGAATCGATATCGAGGTGCGCCACCCCATTGTGGATGATGCCTACCCAGATGACACTAGACAGCAGGCCGATCCAGACAAGGCAGACAACAATGCTTACAATTACACTCGCCTCTACCTGCCACCCGGGCCACAACATCTCTCGGGAACCGAGGCGCTCAAGTATGTACGCTCGCGGCATGGCGACCTGGTTGGAGATTTTGGCCGCAATCAACGCCAACAACAGGTGCTGGAGGCATTACGCCAGAAGTTGACCCTGACCAATGTCATTGCACATTTCTCCAGCCTTCTCAATGATATGCAGGGCGACACCTATACTGACCTGGACACAAACGAACTACTCAACCTGGCCAATTTCGCGCGCACCCTCGATCCACACACGATTGAGCATATCACGCTTGGGCCAGGGCAGAATGAGCAAGACTATGGCATAGCACAAGATATCTATGACGCCACAACTGATACCACACAGGCGGTGATACTCCCAGAATGCGCGGCGCTCCAGCCACTCCTCAATCGCGTCTTTGCGCTGGATACCAGTGCCCATAGCTGCAACGTCCAGGACCGCAATCCTGACGCCGAATACACACCACCACCAAGCCCCTCTGAGTCTGACGCAACATCAACCATCACGCCTCTGCCGACAGGTCCCTCCGAGTCTGACTCAACATCAACCATCATGCCTCTCCCCACACAGCCCTCCCAACCTCCTGATGGACCATAGTCCAAGCCAGCTTGGACCCTACAACGCTTCTAGCGCGAAAGATTGAGGCAGCTGATGGATGTGCTAGAATGAAGAAGCATAAAGCAGAGGCCGAATAAGAAATAAGAGAAGTGCGCCACACATATAGCGAGGAACAGGCTGGCACTTTTCTTGTTAGAGCATAAAGGATAGAGCCTTGATTGAGCAGCAGTTTGGCGACCTACACTACCTGCAATTTGAACTTTTTACCCCCTATCCCAATCTAATCCATGGTGTTTTTACGCGCGCAGGCGGCGTGAGTGAGGCCCCCTTTACCGGACTCAACACCTCTACACCGGTTCTCAGCACACTACGCGATTCTGTGGAGAGTGTTATCCAGAATCGCCAACTGGTCTTGCAAGCCATGAATATGGAGGGCCGACCCTGTGTGACGCTCTGGCAGGTCCACGAAGCAGATATTCATACGTTTACCTACCAGGACCCCTGGCGTACCGACTGGGGCCAGGTCTCCTACTATCAACCAGGCTGGGCGCCTGAGACGATTCGCAAGGGCGATGGCGTCATTACTCATGAACAAGGTATTGGCCTGGCCATGTCGTTCGCAGACTGCACACCTCTTGTCTTCTATGATCCCGTCAAACAGGTCACCGGCATCGCGCACGGGGGCTGGCGCGGCACAGCACGAGGAATTGGACCCGCGACGATTGAGGCGATGCGCGAGCGTTTTAGCAGCCAGCCAGAAGACATCCTCGCGGGTATCGGACCCACGATTGGCGCATGCTGCTACGAGGTCTCTGAACAGGTACGCGCAATTTTTATGGGTCGTGAGCTATTCGACGTTGCACCTACAGCTCCCCAATATCGTGAGCTTGTCCGCGAGTCAGCGACCTTTAGCGCAATCGATATACAGGGTCGCGAGAGCCTGCGTCTCGATTTGCAAGAGACGCACCGCCGCCAGTTACTCCTGGCTGGCCTGCTTGAGGAGCATATTGAGGCGGCGAACCTCTGTACTAGTTGCCATGTTGAGCGCTTTTTCTCACACCGCAAGGAGCAGGGGAAAACCGGGCGCTTCGCAGTCTTCATCGCGCTTCAAGGAGAATAAGGTGTTTGCAATACGTGCTCGCCCGCATTGCAAGCACCTTACTCAAGAAAAAATCTTCCTGATAGAACCAGGGGTACAACTCGAACGTAATTGACATATAGACACTAGACATTTCAAGAGGAAAGGCTGAAAGCAGTCATCGTGATAGAGCATCAAGCACCCGATCAACAAATAGCAGAGATGAGCGCCAACATCAAGCATGTGCGCGAAAGGATCGCGGAAGCGGCTCAATCCGCTCAGCGCGAGCCCTCAGAGGTTACCCTGGTGGCGGTCTCCAAAACGAAGCCTCTAGAAATGATACAGATAGCATATAATCTAGGTATAAGGCATTTTGGCGAGAATCGTGTGCAGGAGGCCCTAAGCAAAATAGAGGTCTTTCATCCAGCAGACCTGGTCTGGCATATGATTGGACACCTGCAAACGAATAAAGCGCGCAAAGTCGTGAGTGCATTTGATATTGTACAGAGTGTAGATAGCCTGCATCTCGCCAGGACGCTTGACCGCCTGCTGGCAGAGGAGGTAAAAGATCAAGAACCTGGTCGTCTGCCGATCTTGCTAGAGGTCAACGTGGCGAGTGAGGCTAGCAAGACCGGAGTCACGCTCACTGATCTCCCTGACCTGGCGCGCCAGGTCGCAACCTTGCCGCACCTGGAGATACGTGGCCTGATGACGGTCGCGCCACAGGTCGAGGACCTAGAAGAGGTTCGCCCCTTCTTCCGCGCCTTACGCGAGGCACGCGATCATCTACGCGATGAGATTCTGGGTCCAACCTGTACTGAACTCTCTATGGGCATGACCAATGACTATGTCATCGCAATAGAGGAAGGAGCCACCATTGTTCGCATTGGGCGGGCAATCTTTGGCGCCCGAGCATACACGTAAAGGAGGCTCGCAGTGAACTTTGAGAGTATATTGTTTAGTCGTCGTACACGTCAGAATCATGCCCTTGAGCATGCGACTATTACCATCCTGAGCCAGCGCATTCCTGAGCTAAACGTGGCCGCCCATTCCAATCCTAATGGCTTCATCGTCTTTGGTGATGTCGACCTCGGAGAGCTTCGCCGCGCGGCTGATGAGGCCCTGCATCGCCTGCAAGCGGGCGAGAAAGAGTTAGCAATCCATCCCAATTGCGGAACCAATCTCTCTGTAGGCATCTCGCTGGTCACGCTGGGAACCCTGCTTGGTATGGCCGCCAGCGAACGCCGCACGCGCCTGGCAACCGCCGCGGTCTCCTCACTTGCTGG
Source organism: Ktedonobacter robiniae (assembly GCF_016587375.1). GTDB lineage: Bacteria > Chloroflexota > Ktedonobacteria > Ktedonobacterales > Ktedonobacteraceae > Ktedonobacter > Ktedonobacter robiniae. Next base: position 2,963,551 of record NZ_BNJG01000001.1, on the reverse strand, counting down.
CTGGGCCGCAGCCCGTCCGGTTGGTGAATATGTCCAACGCCACTTCACAACGCTACCCGAGTTACAGGGTGTGCGCGTGACAAGCATTACTCGTCGCCAGGTAATGGGCTTCACGCTGATTGATGTTCGTACAGTTCAGGAGTAAATAGTATATGTTACCTTTTCCCATTCTTAACATCATCGTCCAATATGGCATCGGCTTTCTGCTCCTCTCGATGCTGATACGCGCTGTCGCCTCGTGGTTCGGCCTCGATGAGCGCAACGCCTTCATTCGCTTCTTCGTCAAGGTGACCGATCCCTTTATTGTGCCTATTCGCCGCTATGTCAAACCTATTGGGATGTTCGACATCTCGTTCATCCTGGCCTGGTTCTTGCTCTATATCATCCAGATCCTGTTGCTACAGGCGCTTCCTCCCAACTGGTAACCGCAACGGTCAGGAAGGTCCACGCTATGCAGGTGCCAGTTCGGGTTATTCCCCGCAGCAACAGAAATACACTTGAATGGGAAGAGGGAGCGATCAAGGCGCGTCTCACTGCTCCCCCAGTGGATGGGGCAGCCAATGCCGCCTTGATCGCACTGCTTGCAGAGACACTATCGCTGCCCAAACGCGCCATCACGCTTATACGCGGAACAACCGGGCGACAAAAGATCGTTGAGATTGAAGGCCTGGAGCAGGCAGAGATCATCCAACGCCTCCCAGCCTCTTCGCAGAAAAAACAGTAAGATTGCCTCTAGATAAGAGTATGAGGGGGGCATGGGCAAATGCCCCCCTCATACTCTTATCTAGAGGCAAATCATGGAATAATCAATACTAGGAGTTTGCCAGGAACTTGCCGATTCCCGATTGATTCTCCATATGGATAAAGCCTTGCGCATCGACATAGAGGATCACCACCTCTTTGTCGACCGGGTTACCATCCTGGCCTAATGAGACTTGCCCGCTCACACCCTGGACGGCATTGCCGCCATTGATGTTGAGTAACGCCTGGCGTATATCATCGCCAGAGAAGGTTTTCTTACCCGCACTTACTACATTTCCTGCCGCCTTGATCAGCGTGAGCGTCGCATCATAGCCCAGCATGACATTATACGATGGGCGTGAAAAGCCGTAAGCTCCCTTATGCTGTTGATGCGGGTCAAAAATGGCGCTATACTCGCTAAAGAAGCCAGGCTTCTGTTTACCATAACCTAACACCTCCCACTCATCGGGATAGGCAAAGGCCGTAAAACGCAGGCGATCAAAGCCAGCACGGCTGCTACTATTGCTATATCCTCCCAGGTTATAGAGGGCATCTCCACCCAGGATCTTGGTATTGGCAAATTTGCTATTAGCCGCGACCTGGTTCATCAGCAAAGCCACGTCGCCCGAGTAGCCCGAGAAGTAGATCACGTCGGGGACCGTCGACTCATTGGCGAGATTCTGGAGTTGCGAAGTTACTGATGCCTGGTCGCCCTTGGTATACTGATAGGGACCCATCACGTTGCCGTTAAGCTTCTGGTACGCTTGCGTGAAGGCATCCGCGAGGCTACGGCTATAGGCATCGCTCTGATCCTCGAAGACCGCCACATTCTTCGCCTGCAACTTATTCAGCGCATACTGCGCCCCTACCTGTCCCTGCACACTATCGGGTGGAGCGACGCGGAAGAAGTAGGGCGAAGCTCCCGTCAGGTCATCGCTCGAAGCGGTAGACGAGAGCATAGGAATTTTTGCCGCGCTCAAGACACCAATCGCGTTCTGAGCGTAACCGCTGTAGGGCCATCCCATGACCCCGACCAGGGACTTATCCGTTTGCGAGAATTGCACAATCTGCCTGGCCGCCTGAGCGACATTCGTTGAGGAGGAGCCTGCGTTGGCGATCAACACGCGCACCAGCGTCCCATTGAGTTTCGCGCCATTATTGGCGTTAAACTCCTTCTGTGCCACATACGCGCCCTGCAAGGCATCACGACCAGCCTGGACGACATCTTTATTCTGCCCCGTCAGGGTCGCGCCAATCACGAGCGTCACATAGGGCGAGCCTGAGTTCATTACATGCTGGTTCTCCAGGTAGATCAAGGCCTCGGCATCAGTGGTGTCCTGAGCCAGTGCCGAGTGCAGTAATGACTGGGACGTCGATGAGTCCCCATCCTTCAGTTTCTGGGCGGCCTCTACTTTCAAATTACCATCAGGTCGGTTGGTATCGAAGGCCACTGTGCCATCGCTTAAGCCGATAAGTTCGTTGTTAATTTGCTGCACACCGATGCCATTGGACTTGACCTCAGCGGTTTGCGTCGCGACTGGCGAGGCTGCGGGACTATTCGTTGACGTGTTGGGTGAACTCCCTTTAAAGAGAAAGGGCGTGATAAAGATGACCAGCAGGATCAGGACCACGACTCCAACCAGGATGGCCAGCCCGCGCCCCAGGCCACTCCCAGAGCGACGCCGTGGAGGAGGAGGCACCGCCCTGGGTGGCGGGAACATAGGCTGCGCCCCCTGCTGCTGTCCACGATTTTGGACGGGAGGTGGCGGAGGAGTTGCAGGCGCAGGCGTCGTGCTCACCGCAGGCATGGTCATCGAACCCGACGTCGAGAACATATACATACTCGTGTCAGGCGTCATGTTAAAGCGGTCGCGCAAGATTTGCTCAATGCGCTGGCGCATCTCAGCAGCGCTCTGAAAACGCTTGAACGGATCAATTGTCAAGGCCTTTGTTAGCAACTGCTCCGTCTCGGGCGAGACCTGCGGGTTGACCGACCGCGCAAGCGGATAGCTAAAGGGGCCATAATTGCGCGGATCGCGGTTCGTTAAGAGATGGTGCATGGTCGCCGCCAGGGCATAGAGGTCTGAGCGCGCATCGGCTTTCCCCTGATACTGCTCAGGTGGAGCATATCCTGGCGTTCCCAGGGCTGCGGTCTGCTTTTTCGCGTTTTTCGCCGCGTCGGCGCGCGCAATACCAAAGTCCACCAGGTGGGCGCGCTTATCCTTGCTGCCAATAATGATATTGGCGGGCTTGATATCGCGATGCACAATCGGCGGCGTCTGCTGCCCCAGGTAATCCAGAATATCCAACACCTGCACAGCATAGGTCAGAACCTCGCGTTCAGGCATGGCCTTGCCCAGGCGGTCGATATGCGTCTCTAGATTCTCGCCAGGCGCATACTCCTGAACCATGAAGTAGCGCGTCCCCTCCTGAAAGCTATCTGTCACCGTGGGGATCAATGGATGGTCAAGATTGGCCAGGGTATCTACTTCGCGCTCAAAGTTGCGTACATCTTCCTGGAACTGCACCGGGTCTTTACTATCGGAGACCAGCTCTTTGATGACAACACGCTTATTAGAGACGCGTGTATCTTTCGCCAGCACAGCGGTCCCCATACCACCACTCCCCAGAACCTGCTCGACGACATAGCGACCATTCTGGAGCTTTGCGTTAGGGATAAGAGAGCCAGAGCTTGCCAGGCCACCACCTGTCGTAGGGCCAGTACTGACAATCGTCGCGGTGTTCGACGTCCCTCCACTACTCACGGAACTGGGCGCGGAGGAATCGAGGTAACCACCACAATTGCTACAAAAACTGTCGCCGGGAACATTATCCGTACCACAAAAAGGACATTTCATGGAATTCTGCCTACCACTTTGCAAATGAACGCGGGGCATTTACTGCTCCCGCGAGCTGTAATAAGAACGTCCTGTGATGATCTTGCTTGAATACAATCTTGAAATATCTTCTCCTCCGCATCACCACGACCCGGAACGATAATATATACATAATACACGCAAACTTGCCCTCAGCGTCAAATGAAGAGGCCTTATCGCTGCTTAAGGGCATCGAGGGGCGTTTCTCTCTCCTATTGAAGAGAGAAACGCCCCTCGATGCCACTCTCCATCTGAATATACCCATCATTTGAGACATGCAAAATCACAACGGCCTTATCCACCGGATCACCGTTAGGGCCAAAGCTAATCTGTCCACTTACGCCTTGAAAGGCATGAGAGCCACTGATCTGGGCCAGGCCATTCTTCAGGTCAGTTGGCGTGATCTGCGTCTTGCCCGTCTTCAAGATATTCTCCGCCCCCTTCAGCAGCGCCGTCATCGCATCATATGAGAGCATGACATCGCTGCTCGGACGTGTATACCCATAGACTGACGGTGGGGGATTGCGGCTGGGATTATACGTCGCGCTATAAGCCGCGAAGAAGCCTGGGGTCTGGTCTCTCTTACCAAGCACCGACCACTCATCAGGGTAGGCCAGCGCGGTAAAGCGCAGCCGGTTAAAGCCAGCACGCGCGCTAGAGGTATAGCCATTAAGCTCATAGAGCGCATCGCCACCCATAACCTGGATATTTCCCGAGGGCAGATTCAGTAGGAGAACGTTCACATCAGCCGAGTGTCCCGCGAAGTAGATCACATCGGGATGTGTTGCCAGCACTCCTGGCAAAGCCTTTATGATCGATGCTCCATCGCCAGTAGTATACCGTGCCTCGGTGGTAAGTTTATTGCCCTCACTTTGCCACTGGCGCTCAAAGTCTTGTGCCAGGCTCTGACTATAGGATTCAGCCACATCTACAAACACCGCCACGCTCTTCGCGTGCAGCGTGTTCGCTACATACCTGGCGCCCGCGATAGCCTCCGCTTTGTTTGTTGGGGCAACACGGAAGAAATAGGGCGAGATCCCGGTGAGCTGGTCACTGGTTGCGGTCGGTGAGAGGAGAGGGATATGAGCCTCACCCAATAGCTGCGCTCCGCCGATCGCGCGCGAGCTAAAAGGCCAGCCCATAACTCCAACCACCGTCTTGTCGCTTGCCGCGATGTTCTTGATACGCTCGACCACCTGATTAACATACGTCGATTTACTGCCAGAGTTCGCAATAAGTAGCCGCACCTTGAGGCCTCCGCTCAACTTGGCGCCATCGTTAAACTCCTTTTGCGCCAGGTAGGCCCCTGGAGGTTATCACGGCCCGCTCCCACCGATGAGCCATCACCCGAGAGCATAGTCGCGACAACCAGGGTGATATGGGGGACCGTCGCGACGTGCTGGTTCTCCAGGTAGATCAACGGCTCGGCATCTGAAGTAACTTGCGCCGATGCCTGGCTCCAGAGAGAGGTCGCACCACCAATATCCCCCTGATGATACCGCTCCGCGGCCTGCGTCATCAAGCTCCCATTGGCCCGCCCCGTATCAAAGCTATAGCTTCCATCGCTTACACCAATCAATTCATTGCCTATTTGCGTCACACCCAAACCAGCTTTGTTCGGCTCCTTGGTCGTATGTTTGCCCTGTAACAAGCCCTGGTAGAAAAACACACCCCCACCAATCAAGAGGCAGACAAGCAAGAGGAGCAGCAAGAAAAGCCACCAGGGCTGGCGACGACGGGGCTGCAGCTGCGGACCCGTCCAGCCTGGCGCTGCTAATGGTTGTGGCGTATAGGGGGAAGGGCCATATACAGGTGGCACAGGTGGCAGGACAGGCGGCGTGACACTTGTTCCCCCCTGTGGTGCCATGCGTACTGTCGGTGGGGTCGCACCAGAAGCGCTCGGCCCCACTGGCGCTAGCCCACCGCTCTGACTCACTGGTGGTGTACCTACCGTAGTAGGCGCGGAGTAGGCAGGCAACGAACTTGAAGAGGTCACACCATAGTGGCCCAGGCTATCCGAGACACCAAAGCGTTGCTGTAGAATCGAGACAAAGTCCTGACGCAGCGCCGTGGCGCTCTGGTAGCGCTGCGTCATATCATTGAGCAGCGCCCGCGCCAATACGCGCTCAATATCAGGCGAGAGCTGTGGATTCAGGGTTCGTACAGGCGGATAGCTAAACGGCGCGTAGTGCCGGGGATCGCGATTTGTGAGCAAATGGTGTAGCGTAGCCCCCAACGCATACAAATCAGAACGGGGATCAGCATTCCCCTGATACTGCTCTGGAGGTGCATACCCAGGTGTTCCCAGCGCGGTCGTTTGCTTACGCTGGGCGTTACGCATCACCTCCGCGCGTGCGATGCCGAAATCCACCAGGTGCGCCTTCTTATCTTTACTCCCGATTATGATGTTGGCGGGTTTGATGTCGCGATGCACGATGGGGGGCGTCTGTTGGCTCAGGTAATCGAGCACATCTAGCACCTCCAACGCATAAATCAAGACATCGCGCTCTTTCAATGGCTGGTTCAGACGCGTAATCCGTTCCTCCAGCGTCTCCCCTTCCACATACTCCTGAACCATAAAATAGCGCGATCCCTCTTGAAAGTGATCGGTCACATTGGGAATAAGCGGATGATCTATATGCGCAAGCATCGCCACTTCGCGCTTGAAATTGCGCACATCATCCTGGAAGCGGGCATCATCCGTCGAATCTGAAATAAGCTCTTTAATCACGACCGGTTTATCGTCCAGGCGATTGTCTGTTGCCTGGACGGCTGCCCCCATGCCTCCCTCACCCAGCACTTTCTTGACGAGATAACGCCCGCCCTGTAGCCGCATACCCGACAATAACGTATGAGCAACGGTGGAAAATCCGCCAGAAGCGGGGACAGTGGGCGCATCTGAGGTAGAGGATTGCGTTTGCAACCGTTGACCACATGCGCTACAGAAACGTATTCCCTCACGCACAGGTGCTTTACAATTTGGACATTCAGTCATACCTGGCAGTTTCCTCCCTGACCAATCTTTGAGGGCTTTTTACTTTATGCCAACGCACCTATTTTCATAAAATTGCACTTAAGCCAATAAAATAAAAATCGCTACTAAAGCCTCTGTTGTTTCTCTCAATCTATATACGTATTCTGTTTTACAAAGTTTAGCAAGAATATTTAATATAAGCAAAGAGGAGGGATGGGCATGTGGCGGGGCAATTGCCCCGCCACATGCCCATCCCTCCTCTTTGCTTATAGCTATCTCCCCACTCCTTGAAATGCGCTAGAGGTGCTGGCATCGCAGAGAGATAATGCCAGGCGCAAAATGATTGGCTTTTTGCAGATACTCCTCTTCGTTCGCTTCAATCATCAGTTTGTGCATTACCACGACATCGCCATCGGGGAGGGGCTCAGTTGGCTGCAAACACAACTCCATAACCGCGCAGCCTCGCTCATAGACCTTTACCAGGCCGCCAGAGCCAGGTATACGGTAAATGCGGCTATCATACGATGGACTCGATACCTCGAGATAGCCACATTTTATGAGCTGTTGATACTGACCCTCTGAGAGCATCTCCTGGAGCAGGGCCTTCGCTCTGCTCTCAGCCGAGAGGTGCTCGCTTACTGTCTCGCGTAAACGTCCCACCCGTCCGTCAGGCGACTGCGACAGGTAATAGATCGCCAGTAGAAGAAACAGCAGCCAGATGCCGAGAAACAAACTCAGCGTTTCCAACATAAGCAGCTCTCTCCTCACCCACCGACGACACGCGGCACGAGAACGATCTGCTCTGCGGTATGGTCAAACTTATCAATACGCTCTACAGGACCTGACTCGACAACTTTGAATGCAGTTGCGCCACGTACACGCGCTTCTTCGAAGATGCGTTCCGCCTCATGTACGGCAGCCAACGCTTCGGGATCATTCGCTTCAACTTTTTTGGGGTCCCACATGATGCGATCATCACCACGACGAGACATGATCCTTAGCATACCCACAGTCGGTCTCCTTCTCCTGATGAAAAGCAAGTACAGTACCGCGCATTTTTCCTGGCATTTGCTGCTGCCAAGAAACACGATGGGATAACTTGAGAATAACACGCGAAATACCACGCGTCAAGGGTTCCTCCAGCAATCTCTCCTCTTTCGCCTTTTGTCTACCCAATAACGAAAACGTGCCAATTCACGCCCTCAAATTTCCCTTCACCTCTATTATAAATCCTCTCCCCATAGCAATTAGGCATGGTAGTGTGATGCGGATTGGCAGCCTGTGGCTGCCAATCCGCATCACACTACCAAACGTAACGAGCGCCGCAGGCGTGAGGGGGCAAGCACATCCTCGCTCAGGATAAGACGATGGGCAGGCGCGCCAACAACGCGCATCGCCCACCAGCGCGCTCCTCCTGAGCCAAGACGCCACCATGCTGCTCTATAATCAGGCGAGCAATGGCGAGGGCACGTAGCGTTTCGGAAGCGAGAACCCCCTTCTCACTCTCTTGGGTCTCCTGGTGATCTCCCAGTGGGCCCTCTAATTCCAGGTGCAGCCAGCGCCCATTTTCCTCTGGTCTATCTTCCTCAATTGGTGTTTCGCCCTCAGCCTCCACAGAGGCTAGCAGAAGCAACTGATCTTGGGGTCGGGCCTGTGCCACGAGATAGGAGAAAAAGTTGCGCAGGACCTGCTGAAGACGGATGGGATCGGCATATATAGGCGGCAAGTCCGCCAGCTGTGTGCTAACCTGGATCTCCGCATCTTCAAGCGTCAACTCCAGATCTTCAAGCGCATTCGTCACTAGCTCGGAAAGGTGTGTTACCTGTTTGCGAAGCCGCAATTGGCCAGTGTTGGCGCGCCCCAGCAGGAGTAGATCCTCAAGTAAAGCATATAAATATTCACTTCCTACACGCGCACGTTGCATAAACTCACGCTGCTGCTCGCTTAGCTCGCCACCTACTCCACTTAACGAGAGATCCAGGTATCCATTTATCGCGTTCAAGGGAGAGCGTAACTCATGCGCGAGCCTGGAAAGGAAGCGTACCTCACTCTCTTGCTGGTGTCGCTGCGAGGCGAGAAGCGCGAGCGCCGTGGCGGCCAGTTCTCCCAGGCGCGCCCCTACAGTGATCTCATCGTCTACCAGGCACCGAGTTTGCCTTAAGGCCAGCAAGCCTTGAAGCCGTCCACGTGCCTCTAAAGGGAAGACGCCGAGTGTCTTCTCCTGGCTTCCCTTCACCAGGCCGGTCACGGTTTCTCTCAGTGCTACCGCTCGTACCAGAAGCTCTTCTTCAGCCATCAGACACGCTGCCCGCTCGGCTGATAAGACCTCAACCCTGACCGATGGGGCGCTGGTAGTGCTCTCGGCAGCCGCCAGGTTCACCAGAAACGAAGGGTGTGCCTGTCCATCAAGGCCATAACCATAGATATACAAATGAGCCTGTTCACAAGCTACCAGGGACTGCGCTTCGCGCAGAATCGCCTCGTAGATAGGCTCAGGCTCACTTTCGGTATTGATCACACGGGCCAGGCGCGCCAATCCCGCCGACAGTTTCCCCTCATACTCAGTAGAAATAGGCGTCGTCATACTTTATCCTGAAACTAATCGACATACAAACATATGCCATAACATGGTTTTTCACAGTATATCATTATCAGTCCAGCGAGTTCGATGTACGCATTTTTAGCTTGACTTCTCGCGCCTGTGGCGCTCGCCGTGAAGTGTAGTATGGTGCGCTCTGGCAGCCTGCGGCTGCCAGAGCGCACCATACTACACTTCACGAACTATGTGCGGCAAGTATCAACGTGCATTTTGCCAGCTAGTTCTCTGGGGGAAGAGCACCAGGTTGGGATGCCGCCAGCAGACCAATTTTCTGGAGGGGTTGCGTAGTGGCGTCGGCAAAGGAGGGCTGGCCAGCGGCTACCAGGGGCAAGGTGAAGATAATGCGCGCCCCCATGCCAGGGGCGTTCTCAGCCCAGACACGCCCTCCATGGGCCTCGACAATCGCGCGCACAATAGAAAGCCCCAGACCGCTTCCCCCGCCTCCCTGTGCCTGGCGTGAACCATCGATGCGATAGAAGCGTTCAAAGATGCGCGCAAGCAACTCAGGGGGGATGCCCTTACCAGTATCGGTGACTGAGATCAGCAACTCGGCTCCCTGCACCTGGGCATCGACCACGACCTGCCCTCCCGACGGCGTATGCTGGAGCGCATTGTCACAGAGATTGGAGACAACACGCGTGATCATATCCGCATCCGCCTCGACCTGGGGAAGTTCAAAGGAGATATTATTCAACGGTTCCACATCCACACGCTCAAATTCGGGGGCCAGGACCGCTATCGCCTCATCGACCAGGGCCGCCATCCGTAGCGAGGTGCGTTGTGGGTGGAGGGCCCCCGCCTCTACCTTGGCCATGACATGCAAGTCCTTCACCAGGCGCCGCAGGCGTAGCGTTTCGCGTACAATGATACGCCCCGTCGCCTCGTAATCCTCGCGGCTCTGGTTAATACCATCGACCATGGCCTCGCCCAGGCCCGCAATGGCGGTGAGCGGCGTCGCCAGGTCATGGGTAATATTCATGATCAGCTCGCGGCGCCAAAGCTCCTGCTCGCGCAGGGTCTCCACGTCCTGGTGCAACTGAGAGGCCATTTCATTGAATGTAGTTGCCAGCTCGCCCAGTTCGCCCATCGCCTGCCCCTGTACGCGGACATTATAGTCGCCTACGGCCATCTGGCGTGTCGCGACCGTCATTTTTTCCAGGGGGCGCGTAATCGTACGCGCGAAGAGGATGGCCCCTAGCGCAGCCAGCAGAGCCACCACCACCAGCGCCAGCAGCATCACACTCCCCACATTTGAGATGTATTGTGGCAAAGACTGCTCTACAGTCGAACGGGGGGCGACAAAAAGCACACCCACAACCTCGTGGTGTGAGTCCCCATCAGCGAAGAGTGGCCGCATAATAAAGGATTGTGGCAACAATTTGTTACCTAGAGTATCTGTGACGGTGTCACCATTCTGCGCCTGGGCAAGATCATTGCGGAACCGGGTAATATCGCTGCCCTTCTGGCTAGGATCCAGGTACTTGGTAATAAAGGCATAGATGGCACGTATCTGCGCGGTACGCATCAGTTGTTTGGATGACACTTTTGACTGCGTAGGATAGGCGATTCGATTGTTTGCTCCCAACACCACATTCACAAAAGTCTGGTCTTGTAAGTTCTTCAAGGGCGCGACTGGTAGCGTCATCACAGAAGCTTTTTGTAGGGCGGCGGCGCTGGTCTCGCCAATACTGAGTTGATGACTATATTCACGCCCAATCTGTTGGGCACGGGTCTCCGATAGCTCATTCAACTGCGTTTTCTGGTCACTATCATAGTAGTAAAGTATAGCCAGAATCGCCGTTGCCACCAGCAGGATCATCGCCAGCATCGTGACCCCTACCGATCCCAGGGCCAGGCGCCAGCGAATACTCTGCCACCAGCTCATACGTTTCTGCGTCATCGCTCTCTCCCGGTACTACTCAAACAAGCATGCTCTTCGTCCTAACGCGTACCCTTTATCTCAAAGCGATAGCCTACACGCCACACCGTCTTGATGTAGCGCTGCTGCTCTCCCGCCTCAATCTTCTTACGTAAGGCGCTAATATGCACATCGATGGTATGTCCATCGCCCAGATAGTCATAGCCCCAAACTTTATTCATCAATATCTCGCGTGTAAAGACGCGGTCGGGCGATTGGGCCATCAAGGCCAGGAGATCGAACTCGGTTGGTGTCAACGCGACCTCATGCCCCTGCACCTCCACTCGCCGTGCCAGCAGATCAACCGAGAGTCCTGGGAAGCGCAGAACCGACTTCTCATCTTCTTTCGTCGCCTTAGAAGCTGGCGTAGCCTCCTGACTCGATGGGATACGGCGTAGTATGGCGCGCACACGACTGACCAGCTCACGCGGGCTAAATGGTTTTAGCAAGTAGTCGTCCGCGCCCAATTCAAGACCGTTGATGCGGTCGTCCTCGGCGCTACGCGCGGTCAACATCAGAATGGGAGTCTGTGACCAGGCCCGGATGCGCCGACAGACCTCAAAGCCATCGATGGCGGGCAACATAATATCCAGGACCACCAGATCCGGGTGCTCACGAGCATGCAACGCCAGGCCATCGGCGCCATCGCGCGCGACAATGGTCAGGTAGCCCGCATCCTTTAGATAGAGGTTGAGTAAATGGATAATACCTTCTTCATCTTCAATGATCAGAATCTTCTGCGCCATGGCTCTTTACTCCAAAACCCACCAGGCAATAGCCACCATAATTCTTTCGCTTTACACAGTATCTTAGCATAGCCTCAACAGAAAAAAAGGCCTTTTTATCCGCCCACGTGCAATCTTGAGCAAATCTTGAAACCCACAAGAGCTTTCGTTCATCTTTGCGTCATAGAATATGCATGTATCGACGTTGAGAATGCCTAATAAAAAGTGAAGTAAATAGATATACATCATCCAGAGGAGAAATTTACGCTATGAAGAAAACAATCTTTGTCGTCATGGGGAGCCTGGCCCTTGTAGTCGCGGCTCTCTTTGGCGCGTTCTTCTTTACACCACTATCGGCATTCGCCAGTAGCATTATCAACCAGGGCGCGACTACGACTACCAGCGATGCTACATATTGCCAGCAGTTTCAGCAAGATATGGCCAAGCGCCTGAACATCTCTGTTGATCAGCTCAAGAACGCGCGCCAGCAGAGCGTGTCGGATATCCTGGACCAGATGGTGAAAGATGGAAAAATCACCCAGGCCCAGGCAGATAAGCTCAAGCAGAACCTAGGCAAGCACCAGTGGTGCGGCTATAACGGGAAGGGCGCCCAGTCCTCAGCCGTTCGCCAGTACCTGGTACAGCATCGCACTGACCTGGTAAACGCACTCGCGAAAGATCTGAAGCTGACCTCAGACCAGCTCACCAACGATATCAAATCCGGCAAGACACTGGTCGATATCGCCAAGGCCCAGGGTGTCTCTGAGCAGGACCTGCAAAAAGACGTGCAGGATGCCGTGACGACCGTGCTCAAACAAGGTGTCAGCCAGAGGCAGCTCACCCAGAGCGAGGTTGACCAATTCACAACCGCCATGGGCAAGCACCCCAACTACCTAAAGATGGTAATCAATCACGTTGGGAAGGGCAAAAAGACCAAATAACCCACTTCCTTTGCTACCCATTCCTTAGTAACCTTTTTCACGCGAGAGACCGGAGCTGTTCCGGTCTCTTTTTTTGTGACTACATATACTCAAATAATCCAATACGGCTCAGATCTATACTGAAAAAGAACAGGCATCTACCTAGAGGAGAAGAGTCGTCTCATGGAGCAGCAACCGCACAGTCATAATCCACACCAGCCACAAAGATCTTCTGAGCCACATGAAGAGGCAATATACCAGGACCACCAGGCGCCGTTTCCCGCTTCAACGCTGCCACACGCCAGCCTGGACCCTTATCAACGCAATTACTATAGCGAGCAGACCCAGACAGTCTATCCTCACCCAGACCAGGAAGGTTCCTTTGTAACCGCGCAAGACCCCTATGCCTCTCACCCCACGTTCCCCCCTTACCAGGAGTACGCTCGCTACCCCTACTGGCAGCCGCAACCCAGGAGAGCCAAACAGCACATACGCAAATGGCTCTATATCACCACGGCGGCCCTGGTGGCAGCTCTCATTCTGATAGCGGTCGTCACGCTTGCCTTCATACCGAGGCTCAATAGCCTCTATCCACATCCCAACGGGGCACAACGTCCGGGCATCATACAATTTCCCGGTCTTCCGCACGCGGCAAACAATACAGGTGGGCAGAGTCCATTTCTTCCAGGCCACTCCATGCCGCTCGTGCTACGCCAGCATCTCTCTTCCATACGTACACAGATGGCCAACGACCTGCATACCTCGCCAGAGGACCTGATCCAGGAGTTGCAAGGTGGAGAAGATATCGCGCAGGTCGCCAGCAATCATGGTGTCTCAAGCACGCAGTTACAACAACTGATCAGTGATACACTCCATAGCAACCTGCAACCCGAGGTCGACAATGGGACCCTAAGTCAGCAGCAAGTAGACACCTTTATCGAGCGCGCCCAAAATAATCCCGCAATCCTGACGCATCTACTGGCGAGCAGCGATACATAAAGATCACGAGACAATTCAGAAAGCTAAGCCTCTGCCGTGGTCTTAGCCGCTTCAAGATCCTTCTCGGCCGAGTTTGCCTCCAGGAGACGTCTAAATAGGCGCGTTATGGGGACATATGCAGCCAGGAGCGCAAGCGAGCAGGCAAGGGTTATCACACATCCGAGCAGATTTGTTGGCATGATAATATCCAGGGCGCCGGGTCCCCAACTTCCCGCATGCTGGTACCAGGTGTTCAGACCTGCGCACCAGGTCGCAGCCTGGAGGCACCAGTATGCCACACGCCCACGTCCAGAGCTTATGCCTAGCAGGAAGATGCCGATACCGATATACGTCAGCACGCCTCCAAAGCCCAGGCCACGGATATATCCCGGCCACCAGAGGAGATCTGACAGAATCCAGGAGAAACTCACCGAAGGCAGGGCCGAACGCGCCAGCACAACGTTTATCGCTCCGAGTATTCCCAGCACCAGGCAGACCACCCCTAGACCACACCACACAGACCGATAGCGCAAGAATCGCCGTAACATAGAAATACGCATTCCTTACTTATACAAACGCAAAACACTAAAATAGCTGTAACCTGTTTCCCCTATTATATCTACGAGGGCATACATCTACAATGGAGAAACGTTCACCGAATCCTAGCCGTTGCTACCACTTTCCAGGTACACCTGCGCATGTGCATGCGCATATACATGGCGCAAGAACCGCGTCAAAGGAATGTAACCGATGAACAATAACAGTGAGATTGCCAGGGTGACTATCCCCCAGAATATATTGACTGGCACCACAAGCGCCAGTAGATGTCCCCATGCGTAGGTTACCCGCTTCCCCGGCGTTTGGTAGAGCAGGTTGATCCCGACACACCAGACGGCGACCTGGAGCAACCAGAATGCCAGGCGCGGGCGCTCGGAACTGATGCCCAATAAGCCAATCCCTATCCCTAGATAAATAAGAACACCTCCAAAGGGAACGCCGGTCATCCAATCGCCCAGCATAGTGTCGCGCCACCACAGGACATCCTGCACGACAATAGGAATGCTCACCCGCAACAAACCCGCGTTTGCCATGACAATGCGCACAGTCCAATACACACTTAAAAGAAGACATATCACTCCTAGCGAACGCAGGAGCGTCTTAAGCGTAAGGCTTCGCGTTAACATATAGCACCTCTTCCCTTCTAGATGTGCGCTTCCCCTCTCTCCTCAACAATTCGCGCTTTATTGCAAAGATAAACGTGCATTCTCCCACTCAGGATACATGAGAATTTAGTAAAAGTTGGGTGCAGGGATGCCTCCGGCATCCCTGCACCCAACTTACCCGGGACCATGAGATATTGACCGACGCGCATGACTCTATGCCTCTACATACAGCCTAGCTCTTTTTGTTGCGCTCTCTTTCGCGGAGTTCCACGCGCCGGATCTTGCCGGAGATGGTTTTTGGGAGTGTCTCGACGAACTCGATTTCGCGGGGATATTTATAGGGGGCGGTGACGTTTTTGACATGCTCCTGTAGTTCGCGCGCCAGGGAGTCCGCTGGCTCATAGCCTGGGGCCAGGATCACGAATGCCTTGACGATCTCGCCTCGCATCTGATCAGGGCTGGACACAACGGCCGACTCGGCGACGGCTGGATGTTCTTTCAGAGCGCTCTCAACTTCGAAGGGTCCAACGCGATAACCGGCAGTAATGATCACATCATCCGCCCGTCCAACAAACCAGAAGTAGCCATCTTCGTCCTTATAGGCCCGGTCACCGGTAATGTACCAGTCGCCTCGAATGCTGGCCTGAGTCGCCTCAAGGTTGCGCCAGTACTCCTGGAACATCCACAGCGGACGCTCGGGCTTGATACGTACCGCGATATCGCCCTCTTTATGTGGTGGAAGTTCGCTGCCATCGTGATCGATGATGCTGATCTCAAAACCTGGCGAGGGCTTGCCCATTGAGCCAGGCTTGACTGTGAGAGGAGGAAAATTGCCACAGAGCAAGACCGTTTCCGTCTGGCCATAGCCATCACGAATAGTCAGGCCCGTCTTCTCTTCCCAGAGACGAATGACCTCGGGATTGAGCGGCTCGCCCGCGCCCACGCAGTGGCGTAGCGCCTTTGGTGGATGGGACTGTAAGTAGGCCAGTGGCTCATCCAATACCAGCATACGATAGGCCGTAGGGGCGGCACAAAAGGTGGTAATGGGATAGGTATGCAGCAATTCCAGGGTCTCCAGCGCGTTAAATTTTCCGCGCGCGTCCTGGACAAAGATGGCCGCACCCATGCTCCACGGGCCAAACAAGCTGGACCAGGCGGCTTTTGCCCAGCCATTTTCAGTGAGATTGAGATGCAGGTCGTCCTCATGCAGGTCGAGCCAGTATTTCCCTGTGATGGTATGTCCAATGGGATAGCTGGCCTGGGTATGCAGCACCATCTTGGGGTTGCCCACGGTTCCGGAGGTAAAATAGATCAGGCAGGGGTCGTCGCTACGCGTCTTGGGGCCTGAAAAATCCGGCAGGGCCTTGCCTGTGATATGCGCGTAGCTGTGCCAGCCTTCACCAGGCTCATCATTACCTACTAGAATTGCCTGGGTGACGGTCAGGCACTGATCACGCACCGCCTCAAATTTTTGGGCTCCTTCGCTGTCTGTGATGATGGCACGCGCCTCCGCAGCCTTGATGCGAAACTGGATGTCTTTCGTTGTGAGCAGAGTAGTCGAGGGGATAGGAATGGCACCTAATTTCATTAATCCCAGCACACTCTCCCACCACTCGGGAACGCGGGGCAACATGACCAGCACGGTGTCGCCTTTGCGGATCCCCAGCAGTGAGAAGGCATTCGCCGCCCGGCTCGATGCCTCCGCGAAGTGCACAAAAGTCAGGCGTCGCTCCTCCCCATCCTGTCCCAGCCATAACATCGCTAATTTCTGCGGGTCCTGTGCCCATTTGCCAATCACATCGGTTGCGAAATTAAAATACTCGGGAACCTCAAGCGCGAACGCGCGGCGCTCAGCTTCATAATCTAGCATATTTGGGGTTTTCGCCTGCGTCATACATGCCTCCTTACATCTCACTTGGCGTAAGAAACAACAACGCTGTTGCCGATCATGACCTGTATCATATCACGCCACATGGAGCACATGACAATCTTTCTCTCTCATTGGCTCGCAAGCTCGCTACCTGCACCAACATCCCCTTACCCATGAGCGTCGCAGGCGTGAAACTTGACCTCTTGCTTGATAAGTAACACCTCTCTATAATAAACCTGGATATGTTGAGTATCTCGCACACCTGAGCAAGACTGGCCATATATTAACCAGGAGTAGAAGTCTTTATGAGCAATACGCAAGCGAATTCGGAGAGCTACGTCGGGCGTCAAGTTGGAAACTACCTTGTTCAGGCTGAGGTACAGCGCGGCTCATATGGCAGCGTCTTCCAGGCCAAACATGTTATCTTCGCCGATGAACCTGTGGTCGCCCTCAAAATTCTGCATACTAATCTGACTGATCCAGCCTCCGAGCAGCAGTTTTTTGATGAGGCACGCCTGTTACGCCGTCTGAAGCATGCGCATATTCTGCCTGTGCAGGACGCGGGACTCGATGAAGGTGTACCCTATTTCGTTGCGGCCTATGCCGTGGGCGGCTCGCTACGCGATCTCCTGCTCAAGCAGCAGGGGACACCTCTTCCCATCGCCGACGCGCTGCGCATCCTCAACCAGGTCGGCGATGGTCTAAACTATGCGCATCAACAATCGGTGGTGCACCGCGACCTCAAGCCAGAGAATATCCTCTTTGGCGACCAGGGCGAGGCGCTGCTCGCCGATTTTGGCATCGCCGTAACTCTTACCTCGACGCGTACTCAACTCGCCAACCGCAGTGGTACCCCGGCCTACATGGCCCCCGAACAGTTTGAAGGCTTAAGCAGTATCAAAAGCGATCAGTACGCCCTCGGCTGCATGGCCTATGAACTCCTCACCGGGCGCCTGCCATTTCAATTCACTGATACCAGTATCGAGACCATCTGGTTCCAGCATGCCAAGGTGGTACCGACCCCACCCACACAGATAAACTCGACAATTCCACCCTATACAGAGCAAGCGATTCTACGCACCCTGGCTAAGGATCGCGAACAGCGTTTTCCCTCGGTGGCGGACTTCCTCCTGGCACTCAACGCAGGCTATACGACGCAGACGATCTACACCACACCCGCTCAGCCACAGGGACTCACTCCGACCGTTATGGTAGAGCCAGCAAACCAGCAACAACCGCCTCTGGCTCCTACCCGCGTGGTAGAGTCTCCCACCGGCCCGGCCATCGCACCCACAATCATGGCAGACCAGCCAGACTCCTCTACACCCGCTCAAGGCTACACACCAACCGTCTCAGCCAATGCGGATACAGAGAGTACCCTCCATACGACGCAGGGCGACGCACAAAACCAGCCCCAGGCCGCAAGCACCTCTAAAAAGACGCGCCGTCTGCCAGCAGCCTTGGCTACAGGAAGTGCTTCTAATTCCCAGGCGCAAACATCCACGCCTGAGATAGCCCCCGCGCCACCGCCCATTACGCCGGTCCCGCAACAACCCACGCTTATTCTCGATCCAGATAAGGCCAGGCTCTATGGAGAAACCGCGCACAAGCTCAATGACATCGAGCGCTATAGCGAGGCCCTGGCATATTTTGAGCAAGCCTTGCACTTTGATCCCGCCAACGGCTGGCTCTATGGTGGCAAGGGCTTCGCGCTGTATCACCTTGAGCGCTATGAGGAGGCCCTGACTGCACTCAATGACGCTATTAAGCTCGGTTATACCAATAATGGCTGGATGTATGCCTACCTGGGCTATACACTCAAAGAGCTGCACCGCTACCAGGAGGCCCTGCAAGCCTACGACCAATCGCTCCAGCTCGACGCCAATAACGCCTGGACCCTGCGCGAAAAGGGGCATGTCCTTAACACACTCAAGCATTATGATGATGCGCTTAAATGCATTGATCACTCGCTTGAGCTGGATGCCAAAAGCGAGTTCGCCTATGGTCGCCGGGGCTTCGCCCTCAAAAATCTCGGTCGCCACGCCGAGGCGCTTCAAGCGTATGATCAGGCCCTGACTCTTGATCCACACGATGGCTGGACCTATCGCGAGAAGGCCCACGTCCTCAATCTTCTTAAGCGCTATCCAGAGGCAGTCGAGGCGGCAAATATGGCAATCCAGTTCGATGCGCACGATATGTATGCCTATGTCCAGAAAGGTTTCGCCCTCAAGAATCTCGGTCACTATGAAGAGGTCTTACAAGCATACAATCAAGCGCAGGCGCTTGACCCTAAGAATGCCTGGTTCTATCGTGAAAAAGCTTTTGTGCTCAATGAGCTTAAGCGCTATGAGGAGGCATTACATGAGTCCGACCAGGCCGTTAAACTGGAGCCACACAACGCCTTCGCCCATGGACGCAGGGGCTTCGCGCTCAAAGAACTCAAGCGCTATGAAGAAGCCCTTCAGGCCTACGACCAGGCCCTGCAACTAGACGCCAATGATGCCTGGACGCTACGCGAAAAGGCGCATGTCCTCAATAGCCTCAAGCACTATGATGAGGCCCTGTCCTGCGCCGAGCAAGCTTTGCGCCTCAATCCCCAGGACGAACTGGCCAAGGAACAGCGTGAAGCCGCCAAGCGCCACCTTCGCCGCCACAAGAAGGCCACCGAAGAGAAAGAGAAAGAATAAGGATGTAGCCAGGGGAGGTATACCTCCCCTGGCTACATCCTTATTCTTTACTCGAAAGCTCGAAGATACGTGTGCGTGTCTCCAGGTGTTCACGTGAAACCGGGTTGAAGAAGTGATCTATCGACATCCAGAAACTCCGGCTATGATGGAAGAAGAGGAATGGCAGCAAGACCGTCATAGGAATACCAATGGCCCAGATTAGAGCTAAAGACACGGTCCGCATGGCCGATAGAGGCACGGTAAAGCCGACAACGATGAACTCGCTGAGTACAAGGTTGATGGCCATAGAACTGGTAAAGTACCCCTCTTCCCCACGTTCATAGGGAAACTCGCAGTATGGACACTGATCATACATTTTGAAAGGACGGCGGAACAATTTGCCCTTCCCACAGATAGGACACCGCAGAATGAGACCACGCCACAACAATCGTGACAACTTGATATGCATAGTGCAACCTCTTTATAACCCATTGCTTCAACCTTGAAACATAAAAGTTCTTTCTCTATACAAAAACAATAACATAGACCAGATTATTCATGCCACACATATCACTCTAAAATTACACGCATAGCACAGCGGATAGAGAGACCCGTTCTCGTTTTGCCAGGAGGAATTAGTTTTGAGGCTGCATATCTACTTTACCCCTGCGGAGGTCACCGCGCTCAGTCAATCAGCCAGCGACATTTATATCGTTATTGATGTCATTCGCGCTACCACGTCTCTTAACGTCATACTGGAACAGGGAGCGAGCCGGGTACTCATCGCAGATACGCTGGAACAGGCCAGGGAAGCCGCGCGTATTCACCCTGGCAGCCTGCTCTGTGGTGAGCGCCATGCCCGTCCCCTGCCTGACTTTGACTACGGCAATTCGCCTGTTCAATTTCTTCGCCAGAGCTTCGATGAGCGAACGCTGATTCTAACCACGACTAATGGTACCCGTGCCTTCTTCGCCTGTCCCGAGACCAGCTTTCGCCTTGCTGGCTCCTTCAATAATGCCCATGCCATCACAGGCCATGCCCTGGCCCTGGCACGGCAACATAATAGCGCAATCAATATTGTATGTGCTGGCGAAGGCGGCAGCTTCCCTTTGGATGATGCAACATGCGCAGGCTATCTCGTGCGCGAGTTTTGCGCCCAACAACCCGACCTTGTTCTCGGCGATAGCGTCTACGCGGCTCTCGCTCTCTACGAGACCTATGCACCGCCGCGCCTGCTCGATTACTGTAAATCGGCGCGCTCCGTCCGTAACGCCGGCCTGGCAGCCGACCTGGACCTGTGTATGCAGATCAACCGTAGCCAGGTAATCCCCCAGGTCACCAGTCGCGACCAGGCCACCAACCTGCTCATTATCCAGCAATACACAAACGCATAAAACACAGAGGAGGGGAGCCAGGACTGGTTCCCCTTCTCTGTGTTTTATGCGTTTGCTTAGCCCAGGGCCAGCACTAGCTTGCCGAAGTTGCGGTTGGCCTGCATCACCTTGTGCGCCTCAGAGATGCGCTCAATGGGGAAGACCTCTTCCACAATCGGCCTGACCCTACCTCTGGCGAGCAAGGGTACAACCTGGACCGCAAAGTGGCGCGTAGCCGCCAGTTTCTCTTCCAGGGTGCGTGAACGTAGGGTAAAACCACGAATGCTCAGGCGTTTGGCCATGACCTTGCCCAAGTTGACATTGGCATCGGCCCCGCCCAGTGTCGCCAGGAAGACCAGGCGACCCCAAAGGCCGAGCGCCTCCAGATTCCCCTCCATATAGGGGCCTCCGATAAAGTCCAGCACGAGATGCACGCCCTCGCCATGCGTCATTTCCTTGACTTCCTGCGCGAAATTCTCTGTAGAGAGACCGACATCCAGGCCCAGCTCTTTGGCGCGCTCAAGCTTATCAGCGGTTCGCGAGGTACCATACACCGTACAACCCATAGCGCTTGCCAGTTGGATCGCTGCCGTCCCCACACCACTACCAGCGGCATGTACCAGCAGGCGCTCACCCATCTTCAAGTCACCCTGGGTAAACAAGGCGTCATGGGCAGTGATGAATACCTCAGGAATCGCAGCCGCCTGGATAAAGTCCAGATTCTCGGGAATTTCTACCAGCAGGCCCTCGTGGATAAGCAAATATTCAGCCTGTCCACCGCCGCCTGTAATCCCCATTACTCGCTGCCCAGGACGCCAGCGGCGCACCATGGGGCCCACCGCCGCCACCTCACCCGCGAACTCCAGGCCGGGGATAATGGTTGGATATCCTGGAGGCGCCGGATAATGTCCCATACGCTGCGAGATGTCCGCGCGATTGAGACCTGCCGCCTTCACGCGCACCAGGACCTGGTCCCCAATCGGTTCGGGGGTGGCGATCTCCTGTACCTCTAATACCTCAGGGCCGCCCGCCCTGGTAATAATGACCGCTTTCATACCACTCTCTCCTTACAAATGTCTACGTTGACACTGATGACCGCCTCTCAAGGCCGATGTCGCTACTATTGTACAATGTCGACGCCCTCTTTTGCAGGAGGGATTCCCAAATAAAAAAGAGGCAGCGTGTGTTCTCAAGTTTGAGAACACACGCTGCCTCTTTTTTATTTTCTGCTTCTCAGGAGGGAATTAGCCCTTGTTCTGAGTCTCCAGGTCGATCTCGATCTTGACATCGTCGCCGACTAGCACACCACCGGTCTCCAGAGCGGCGCTCCAGGTCAGGCCGAAGTCGCGGCGATTGATCTTCGTGGTCGCGCTCAGGCCGGCCACGGTCGCACCCCAGGGATTCTTGCCCTGACCCAGGTACTCGGCATCAAAAACGACTGACTTGGTCACACCATGGATGGTCAGGTCACCGGTCACTTTGTAGCCGTCGCCCGCGCGCTCAACATTGGTGCTCTTGAAGGAGATCGTCGGATACTTCTCAACGTCAAAGAAGTCAGCACCACGCAGGTGGCCGTCACGATTGGCATCGCTGGTATCGACACTGGTCGTATCAGCCTGGGCCTCAACCCAGGAGGCGGCAGGATTCTGCTCGTCGATGTGCAGCTTACCGCTAAAGACTTTGAAGCTACCACGAACAGTGCTGAACATCATGTGTTTCACGGAGAAATTGACGTGTGAGTGTGTAGGATCGATTTCCCAGGCCATTAGATATACCTCCTAAAAAAGCAAATATGCTTTTGTTAGCAACTTTCTTTATGATAGTTACATTCTAGCATGTACAACTTGCATTTGTCAAGCCACTTACTTTCGAATAGCAACATATCTTGACTACGTTTTATCACATTGACTTATCATTGTCAAGTAGCTTATGTTTAATTAGTATGATGTGGGATGAGGTACCGGGTGACTGCCCGGTACCTCATCCCACATCATACTAATTGATTGGATTGTCACTCGCAATTTCTGCACCTCTTTAGAGTAAGTAAGGAGTAGGCTGTTTGGCAGGCTCCGCCTGCCAAACAGCCTACTCCTTACTTATTCCTGAGCACCGCAGGTGCAAAGGTACTAGTTGAGCATGATATAATTGCACCAAAACCATAGGGCTGTGGAGGTTTTCTTCTCTATGTTCACCCTCGCTGACATCCTACAGCAATCTCAGGACGCACAGGCGCAAGTGCAGCTTGTGAGCACAACAACACCCGATCTGGCTATGACCTTTACCGAGGCGCATCACGATAGCCGCCAGGTCAAGCCCGGTGATCTCTTTATTGCCATCAAGGGCGCAAAAGTCGACGGACACGCCTTTATTCATAAAGCGGCCCAGGCCGGGGCCAGCGCGGCCCTCTGCACACATCCCGTCGAGGATGTACCTGGGGGCTTTCTCCAGATCGTGGTTCCCGACGTAGTCGCGGCCCTACATGCCACGGCTCGCGCGCGCACCCGCCGCCAGCCCGAGACCACCTATATCGGCATCACCGGTAGCAACGGCAAGACCAGCACCAAAGAGGCCATCGCCGCCGTGCTGGAGCGCCACGCGCCCACACTCAAGACTCTAGCCTCCTATAATACGGAGATCGGCTATCCCCTTACGCTACTACGCCTGGAGCCCCAGCATCGTTACGCGGTCCTGGAGATGGGCGCGCAATGGGTGGGCGAGCTAAAGATGCTCAGTGGCATCACCTGCCCGGACTGGTCGGTCATCACCAATGTGGGCGCCTCCCATCTAGGATATTTTGGCTCGCAGGAACAGGTCATTATCGCAAAAAGTGAGCTGGTCCAGGTGCTCTCACCCGATGGGATCGCCCTGCTAAACTATGATGATCCCAATGTGCGCGCCATGAGCACCAAAACCAGCGCCCGCGTGATCTACTACGGTCAGGGAGAAGGCGCCGACGTCCGCGCCAGCAAGCCTGGCGGCGACCAGCTCTTTGGGCGCAGCTTTGTGCTCAGCTACCAGGACCAGGAGGTTCCCGTTCAACTGCATATTCCTGGTGAGCATGGCATCGCGATTGCCCTGGCCGCAGCAGCGGTAGGCTGTGCCGCTGGCCTCCCTCTAGAGGTTATTCGGCAGGCGCTCGAAGAACTCAAACCAGCCAAACGCCGTGGCGAGATCAAGCCCGGCCCCAATGGCAGCACCCTGATTGACGACTCCTATAACGCCAATCGCCAGTCCATCCTCGCTATCGCCCAGGCCATGCATGGATCAACGCTCGCGCCCCACGGCAAACGCTGGGCGGTGCTGGGTGATATCCTGGAATTAGGACAGTATGCACGCGAGGAGCACTGCACCTGTGGCGCCGCCCTGGCCTCCCTGGTCGACTACATCGTCGCCATAGGTGAGCAAGCGCGCTTCTTTA
Source organism: Ktedonobacter robiniae (assembly GCF_016587375.1). Lineage (GTDB taxonomy): Bacteria > Chloroflexota > Ktedonobacteria > Ktedonobacterales > Ktedonobacteraceae > Ktedonobacter > Ktedonobacter robiniae. Next base: position 2,939,330 of record NZ_BNJG01000001.1, on the reverse strand, counting down.
TCGAGGGTGCCCTGGAAGCTGGCATGCCCCAGGATCACGCCTACTTCTATAGTGCCGACCTGGAGAACAGCGCCGAGGTTGAGGCCGCCAAGCGTGCCGCCGCCGACCTCCTCAAGGAGCAGGTGCGCGGCGAGGACCTCGTGCTCATCAAGGCCTCCCTCGGCCTCGGCATGGATACTCTGATCAAGCAGATCTCAGAGTAAAATATAGCTATTTCCAGCGCAACACACGAAAGGATCACACCCGTGACACAGCATAATGAGCCAGGCGCGAAGAAAATCCGCATTGGCCTGATCTACGGCGGCCGCTCCGGCGAGCATGAGGTCTCCCTCAACTCTGCCAAATCGGTCATCGCAAACATCAATTCTGATAAGTACGAGGTCGTTCCCATCGCCATCAACAAAACGGGCAAGTGGCTGCTGGGCGTCGAACCAACACGCATGATCGAGGCCGAGAAAAGCGCCCAGGCTGAGGCCGAACTAGAGCAGAGCACCGCCGTTACCTTTACTGGCGACCCCAACCTGCGCCGTCTCATCCCGGTCAATGGCAGCCAGGAGCAACTAGAGAATCAGGGAGCCATCGACGTGATCTTCCCCGTCATGCATGGCACCACAGGCGAGGATGGCGCCTTGCAGGGTATGCTAGACATGGCGGACGTCCCCTACGTCGGCTGCGGCGTCCTGGGATCGGCCCTGGGCATGGATAAAGAGAAGATGAAGATGATCTTCGAGCGCGCGGGACTGCCAGTTGGGGAGTATCTCGTCTACCGCCGCAATCAGTGGGAGCGGGATCCCGAGAGCATCCTTAACGCCGTTGAGGAGCAGTTGAACTATCCCTGCTTCGTCAAACCCGTCAACCTGGGTTCAAGCGTGGGCATCAACAAGGCGCACGACCGCGCCGAACTGGTACACGCTATCAATGTCGCCGCCGAGTACGACCGCAAGGTCATCATTGAGCGCAACATCAACTGCCGCGAGTTTGAGTGCGCAGTCCTGGGCAATGACGAGCCTATCGTCTCTGTCATGGGCGAGATCGTTCCCAACAACGAGTTCTATGACTACAAAGCCAAGTATGTCGACGGGAAGTCCCAGGTCATCATCCCCGCCGAAATCTCCCAGGAGCTCTCGCAAGAGATGCGCCACCAGGCCCTCATCGCCTTCACCTCGCTCGACCTCAGCGGCCTCTCGCGCATCGACTTCTTCCTGGAGAAAGAGACCAACAAGGTCTACATCAACGAGGTTAACACTCTTCCCGGCTTCACCCAGATCAGCATGTACCCCATGCTCTGGGAGGCCAGCGGCATCCCCTACCCTGAGCTTATTGACCGCCTGGTCGAGCTCGCTCTTGAGCGCCATGCTGACCGCCAGCGCAACCGCACCAGCTTCGGTTTGTAGGGGTTACCTATAGTTTATGTGAAGATAAGCGCTTCAGCCTTAAGGCTGAAGCGCTTATCTTCACATAAACTATAGGTAACCCGCTCCCCTGGCTCCTGGTGGCTATTAGGAAGTCTGCCTGATGTTATACAATACAAGCATATCTAAGCCGTCCCCAACGTACTAAAAAGTATATTTCTTGCTATGCTCTGGCGAGCAAGCGACCTACACACCAGGATACATGCATCAATGACAAGCAGAAAGGCAGCAGCCCACATGACTCGTACCACCATTACCTCTGTGACCGTTGAACCTTTAACTATTCCCCTTCTCGAACCCTTCGCTATCGCGACTGGGAGCGTGGATGCCGCAAGCAACGTCCTTATCACCATTACCTTACAGGACGGCAGCGTGGGCTATGGTGAATGCGCACCCTTCCCTCCCAGTACCGGCGAGTCACAAGAGACAGCCCTGGCAGCAGCTCGTGGCTGTGCTGAGCTGCTGCGTGGACAGAATGTGGCCAACTGGCGTGTCCTCGCCAAGCTGATTCGTAGCCACTTCTACGCCCAGGCCACTGTCTGTACTGGCATGGAGATGGCGATCCTCGACGCGCTAACCCGCTCCTATGGCATTCCGCTCTATACCTTCTTTGGTGGGGCCACAAGCTCGGTCGAGACCGATTTGAGTATCCCCCTGGTCTCACCTGAGCACGGCTACGAACTGGCGCAGGACGCGGTCGAGAAGGGTATTAGCAGCATTAAGGTCAAGGTGGGTGGAGGTCTGCGTGAGGATGTTGACCGCGTGGAGGCCATTCGCAGTGGTGCGCCCCATGTAGGTCTGACCCTCGACGCTAACCAGGGGTATACCCCTAATGAGGCCCTACTCTGCCTTGAAGCCCTGAATGATCGCGATATTCGCCCCCTGCTCCTGGAGCAGCCAGTGGCCAAGGACGACTTCGAGGGCCTGCGCTATATTACCAACCACACCTCGGTGCCCATCGCCGCCGATGAGAGCGTCAGCAGCCCGGCCGATGCCTGGCGCTTGATCAGTATGGGGGCTGTAAATGTAATCAATATTAAGCTGATGAAGTCGGGATTCGTGCAGGCGCTGGACATCGCCGCGCTCTGCCGGAGCACAAACACGCAGCTTATGGTCGGAGCGATGATCGAGTCACGCCTGGCGATCAGCGCCTCGGCACATTTTGTGGCTGGCCTGGGTGGCTTCCGCTTCATCGACCTGGATACTCCTATGCTTCTGGCTGAAGATCCCTTTACCGGGGGCTATGAGCAACGCGGCGGAGCTTATGATCTCTCGGCGATCAAAAGTGGCTTAGGCATCGAGCGGCGATAAAAGCAGTGGAATAGAGCAAATTATGAGGATCGCGCCATGCCAGCCAGAGGTTCTGTATGCTTCAATCGCAGATTGCCTGATAGGTCAGCGTGACAAAATCCTCACCAACTTGCGTGTAGAACGGGTTGTCACTCCCAACCTGAAGCAGAAGGGTTGCCATCAGGTCCTCTTTAGGGTCCGCGATCCATGTCGTCCCAAACGCTCCTGGCCAGCCAAAGGAGCCGATGCTTGGTCCGAGACCGACCTGCCTGGTCCTGACCGCGACCCCATACCCAAACCCCCGGTTGGTCCACATCCCAGATCGGTCAGCGTCGTAGCGATCAAATTCAAAAAAGGGATGGGTATGTTGCTCAGGCGTGAGATAGTCGGTCGTCATCGCTTCGACGGTCTTGCGCGAGAGGAGACGCACGCCATCCAGGTTCCCCTTGCCCAGCAACATCCGCCCGAATCGCTGGTAATCGTCAGCAGTGGAAACCAGGCCAGTTCCCCCGGATGGGAAGAGCGATGGCTCAGCCCAACCCGTGCTGCGAGGATGATCCGCTACGGTGAGTTCTCCTGTGGCCGTTTTCGCATAGAGCACCGCCAGCCTGTCGCGTTTGTCTGGAGGTACCACAAAGCTTGTATCTCCCATCCCCAGCGGCTCGAAGATGCGCTGACGCAATACCATTTCCAACAGCTGGCCCGTGACGCGGGCAATCAGCACCCCCAGAAGATCAGAGGCCACCTCGTAGAGCCACCGCATCCCTGGCTCATAGAGCAAAGGGAGAGCGGACAAACGGGCCATCCAGGCGTCGGGATCCAGGCGTTCGGTTTGCTCAAGATGTGGCGGGTAGGGAAACAAAGCAAAGATGTGCGACCAGAGCGAAGACGGTCCCCACCCAATGCCGAGACGATAGGTGAGCAGGTCGTGCAACGTGATCGGGCGGGGAGATGGATAGACTTCTTCTGGCGAGCCATCCGGATCGCGCATCACCATGCGGTGTGCCAGTTCTGGAAGCCAGGCATCCACCGAGTCGTAGAGGCGAAGCCTGCCTTCTTCTACCAGCATTAAGGCAGCGACAGTCGTCACTGGTTTGGTCATGGACATGATACGAAAGAGCGTATCGCGCTGGATGGGGATCTGTGCTTCTCTGTCCTGCCAGCCAATGGTCTCGACGTAGGCTTCCTCACCGTGTCGGTGAATGAGGGCAACCATCCCTGGGATCTCGCCACGCTCGACGTAGCCGTGCAAGACGCTGCTCAAGCGACCCAGACGTTCTTGCGACAATCCCGTCTTCTGGATACTTGCTCTTTCGTTCATCACATGCTCCTCCATTCGGGTTGGTTCAAACAATTGTTTTGTATTGTAACTGAAACAAGCATAGGCATAGATGCCTCTCTATAAGACGGAGGTCAGCCCGCTTGCGCATTGACATGTGTGACAGCCAGCTATCGGGGGTGAGGATCCGCCAGCCGAATCGCCACTTCTGTTTCCCATTTTGCTTGATCTTGCTCCTCGTTTGGATCGGTGAGGAAGGACATCAAACGCGCGCCGAACGCCCGGCCCTGCTCCGTTTCCCAGGCATCCCACACCAGGCTCTGCTTCGCTCCCCAGTCCAGCAGCGCCGCATTGGCTTCGATGCCACTATCCCAGCCGGTGTAGACGAGCGAGGCATACAAACCTGCTGGCAGAACTCCTGCCCTGACCCGGTCATTGGTAGACTCAACACTCACGGTTGGAATGCCCACCTCAATATCAAGCAGCGCCTTCATATCGATGACGAGATTGCGCAGGAAAGGCGCGCCAGTTGGCACTATGCCCTGATGCGCGATCCAGGCCAACACTTCCCTACAGAGTTGCTGGATCGCGGTATCTAATTCTTGCATAGTGACCTGGGTGCGAATCGCTACATAGTGTTGCTCATTGCGATTCTCCAATTTCGGTTCAGTAATCATAGGTGTTTCCCTTTTTGCTTTTCTGACAACGCTGAAAATATGACAATACACAGGTGCTATTCCAGTTATCATGGAAAAATTCGGTAAATGGCTCGCATTTATGCTGGCTGGTCATATGGTATACTTGGCTCATTGTCAACATCGACGGTCATCTTTCTACTCCAATGAAGGAGGCACTTCATGACCACGACTATCTCCTCTACAACCCATGGCGAGAGCCGCGTCGCGGGCTGGCTCGCACCCAAAGAGTTCGCTATTTTAGAGGCTGTTTGTGAGACCTTATTTCCCTCGCTTGAACCACCAGCTGGCAGTTCGGAGGTGGAGCAAGCCTACTATCGCCGTAATGCTCATGACCTTCATCTCGCTAACCTGATCGCCGAGACGCTGGCACAGGAGCCTCCCGAGGCCCAAACAGAGTTTCGCCAGTTGCTGGCCTTGATGGCAAGTCCCATAAGTGGGCTGCTCCTGGCTGGTAGCGCTAAAGCGTTTCTAGAGCTCTCTGCCGCAAAGCGCACACGCTACCTCCTGGCGATGGCCAATAGCCCGCTGGGAAAGTTGCGCCAGGGCTATCAAGCCATCAAGCGCCTGGCGGGCTTTATCTACTTCTCCGCGCCAACTGAAGAGGGCCGTAATCCCAACTGGGAGGCGCTCGACTATACTCCGGCGCCACCATCACCACCAACCGACGCGCCACAGCCCATCCGCCCCCTGGCCATTACAGAAGACACAACGCTGGACGCCGACGCCATTGTGATCGGCTCAGGCGCGGGTGGTGGAGTCGTCGCTGCTGAACTGGCCCTGGCGGGCAAGAGCGTGATCGTGCTGGAGAAGGGTGGCTATAACAACGAGGCGAATTTTACCCTGCAAGAGGCCCAGGCTACACCCGAGCTCTACTTGAATCGCGGCCTGCTAACCTCGAAGGACCTGGGCATGGTCGTCCTGGCGGGGAGCACGCTTGGCGGCGGGACCGTCGTCAACTGGACGACCTCGTTTCGCACACCCATAGATGTACTCGAAGAATGGGAGGCCATCTCTGGCTTACGCGGCCGCTTTACGAATGCGCAGTACCAGGAGAGCTTCGCCGCCGTTGAGCAGCGCATTCAAGTTAACAAAGAGAATAGCGCGCATAACCGCCAGAACCGCTTGCTCTATGATGGCTGTAAGACCCTGGACTATCATACGGAGGCCATCCCTCGCAACACCGTTGGCTGTGACCAACGCTGTGGCACCTGTGGCTATGGCTGCCGCTATGGAGCTAAGCAGTCGACCATGAAGACCTACTTGCAGGATGCTTTCGACCAGGGTGCGCGCATCATCGTCCACTGCCAGGCCGATAAGGTGCTGATGGAGAATGGACAGGTAAGGGGCGTCCTGGCTACAGTACACAATAAAGAGAGCGGGCGCACCTATGAGCTTATCCTGCACGCGAAAACGGTCGTGGTAGCGGCGGGAACCCTCAATACACCCGCGATTCTCTTGCGCTCAGGCCTGATAAATAAGCATATCGGGCAACACCTCCACCTGCACCCCACGACCACACTTGCGGGACTCTATCCCGACAAGGTCTATCCCTGGCAAGGCGTCATGCAGTCGGCGTACTCGGATCAGTTTGGTCATCTCGATGGCAACTATGGCTATAAGCTTGAGGTACCGCCCACCCATCCTGGCCTGCTGGGACTGGCAACGCCGTGGTTCTCCGCGCGAGAGTATCGCGAGCAGATGGCGCAAGCAGCCCATATCGCGACCATTATCGTGCTTTCGCGGGACAAAGGCGAGGGCAGTGTTACCCTTGACCGCCATGGAGAGCCGATCATTAACTATGTCGTCTCGGTCTATGATCGCAAACACCTCATGCATGGGTTACGCCAGTCCGCGCGCATCCACTTCGCCGCAGGCGCCAGGGAGATCGTGACGCTGCATAATCAGCGCACAGGCGTGAAGCGAGGCAGTGATGGCACGGTCAGCGTACAGGACTTACGTGCCTTTGATCGCGCCATTGAGCGCCATGGCATGGGACCCAACCGCAACATGACCTTTACCGCGCACCAGATGGGTACCTGCCGCATGGGCAGCGATCCCAAGACCTCGGTTACCAACGAACACGGCGAGGTCTATGGCGTCAAGAGACTCTTCGTTGCCGATGGCAGCCTCTTCCCCGCCGCCTCGGGGGTCAACCCCATGCTGAGCATCATGGCCCTCGTCCACAACAACTGCCAGTATCTCAAAACCGTGGTCTAAAAGAAAAGTTGCACAAAAGAGAATTGCTCCTATGCAGCTCTCTCTTTTTGTGCAACTTTTCTTCATCATTATCAGTCCCTCCACTTGCCTCAACGGCTCTTCGATTGCCATCTGCACCAGAAGTAATGTAGACGTAACACTTCAGGTTTTACCACGTCAATATTGATGTATGTAAATTCATAACATCTGCATGTTTGTATTTTTCCTACAACTTGCATACATTTATATGCGTCTATATTTTTATAGAAATTAGAGGAAATAACCATGCGAAGAAAATACTTTCTTCCTCTTTTGTGTATGATCCTCTTGTCTCTCTTCTCTCTTGTATTGGCTGGCTGTGGTGCAGACAATGCCTCCTCAGGCAACTATAGCGCCATCTCCAACCGCCACATCTCTGGCACAAAAGGCGAAAGAGGTTCCAGTCAAATTAAGCAAACCAGTTACCCTGACTAAGCCATCGACGCCCGCGACGACCGTTCAGGTTAGTTGGACAGATCCTTACACTATGTATGCAACGGGGACCGCCACCGTGCGCAATGCCCCCAATACGGGTGGCACCATCCTGACCAGTTATGCTCCTGCAACCGCCGTTACTGTCTATGGCAATGTACAGGGAGAAACGGTCAATGGCATCTCAACATGGTATCGCGTCTCTGACCGCAATAGCGACCCTAAATATATTTATGGTGGTCGTCTCAGCAACACGAAGACTACACCTGCCCCCACACAGACATCTACTGGCGGGAAGGTCCTGGGACCTCCTCCTCCTCCTCCCCTGCTCCTGCCGCGCCCATCGCGACTGGAAAGGTCATTTTTGTCAATCTCTCAACTCAGTATCTCTACGCCTATGAGAATGGCGCGGTCGTACGCTCCTTCCCGATCACAAGTGGACGCCCGGAACTATACACGCCAGCCGGTACCTTCACTGTCCTCAGCAAGGGAGCTAATTTGACGTTCTACTCTCCCTGGCCAGTTGGTTCGCCTTACTACTATTCGCCTGAGCATGTTGATTACGCGCTCAAGCTCACCACTGGCAGTATCTATATCCATACCGCGGGCTGGCGAGAGTACAATGACTTTGGTCCTGGAACGCAGGATCCCCATACATTGCCAGATGGCACCCAGTCAACTGTCTCATATGGATGTATCAATACACGCATCAGCGATGGACAGTGGTACTATAGCCGGGCACCAGTTGGTATGACAGTGGTTATGTCCTACTAATTAATGCTATGAGCAAATTACTGAGTTAACCTCTCGCGCCTGTGGCGCTCGCTTCGGTTGATGCAGTGAAGCCGGTTTGTAGCCTGCAGGCTGCAAACCGGCTTCACTGCATCAACCGAAGCAATATGTAAACACTTTGAGGCCTCCCGACGGCTATTCCCTCACTCCAGATGGGCATTCGCAAAAATACCTCGTTTTAAAGGTTGACATTTACCTATGCCAGAACTTATACTTAGCTCAAGAGAAAAATACTTTGTTGATCTATTTAATCAACTTTTCAAAGGAGCCAGCGCGATGTCAGAGTATGCACATCCAGAGGTACTCGTTGACGTTAATTGGGTTGAGGATCATTTGCAGGATCCCCGTGTTCGCCTGATCGAGGCGGATGAAGATGTCCTGCTTTACGAAATTGGTCATATTCCGGGCGCGGTCAAACTTGACTGGAATGTCGATGTCCAGAATCCCTTGAGCCGCGACTTTGTGGATAAAGAGGGCTTTGAGCAGTTGTTGAGCCGCTGGGGCGTCTCCAACGACACCACCGTGGTTCTCTACGGCGATAAGAACAACTGGTACGCCGCCTATGCCTTCTGGCTCTTCAAGCTCTATGGGCATGAGGATCTGCGCATCCTCAACGGTGGGCGCGCGGCCTGGGAAAAGGCAGAGAAAGCCTATACTAAAGAGGTTCCCACCTACGAGCGCACCCATTATCAAGCTCAGGAAGAAAACGAGCAAATTCGTGCCTTCCGCGACCAGGTCCTGGTCGAACTGAAGGATTCTGACCTGCGCCTCGTAGATGTACGCTCCCCAGGTGAGTACAGCGGTGAGCTGATCGCAATGCCGAACTATCCCCAGGAAGGCGCCCAGCGTGGTGGGCATATCCCTGGCGCGAAGAATATTCCCTGGGCCACTGGTGCGCGCGAAGACGGTACATTCAAGAGTGCCGATGAACTGCGCAAGCTCTACGAAGACAAGGGCATTACACCCGAAAACCGAGTAGTTACCTATTGCCGCATTGGTGAGCGTGGAGCCTATAGCTGGTTCATTCTCACACAGTTGCTGGGATATACAAACGTCCGTAACTACGATGGCTCCTGGACTGAATGGGGTAGCCTGGTCCGCTCCCCCATCGAGCGGTGAGTTCCTCTTGCGTCCGATTGAGAGCGCCCCTGCGGGGGCGCTCTTTTTTGTGATGGATAATAAGGAGCTAGTGGCGTGGTTTGCGGCGTCAGCCGCAAACCACGCCACTAGCTCCTTACTACAAACTGGTGTGTAGCTCATCCGAGGTTAGGGCGTAGTGTGTGCTAAGTAGCCTCTGTAAAAAGGGCTGTGATATACTGCCATACGTACGCACTGTTCTTGCCATAGATCAATGGAGATTGAGTTTTATGACCACTAGCGAACGTAGCTCACAGGGAACAACACATACCAAGGGAACACAGGAGAAACTGGCCGACCTGGCCGAGGCCAAAGCGGCGTCTAAGCTGGGCGGTGGCCCTAAGCGCATCGAGGTGCAGCATAAGAAGGGCAAGTTAACGGCCCGCGAGCGCATCGACCTCCTGCTCGATCCCGGTACGTTTAACGAACTGGATATGTTTGTGACCCATCGCGCCTCAGATTTTGGTCTGGATGAGCAAAAAATTCCCGGCGACGGCGTTGTCACCGGTTACGGGCATGTCGATGGGCGTCTCGTCTACGTCTTTTCCCAGGATTTCACCGTATTTGGCGGTTCGCTCTCCGAGGCGCATGCGGAGAAGATCTGCAAGATCATGGACATGGCGATGAAGAATGGCGCACCCGTCATCGGACTCAATGACTCGGGTGGTGCACGCATTCAGGAGGGCGTGGTAAGCCTGGGCGCCTATGCAGACATTTTCCTGCGCAATACTATGGCCTCGGGCGTGGTCCCCCAGCTCTCGGCCATCATGGGACCCTGCGCCGGAGGTGCCGTCTACTCACCCGCGATTACCGACTTTATCTTTATGGTCGAGGAGACGAGCTATATGTTCGTCACTGGCCCTAATGTCGTCAAATCCGTCACACACGAGGATGTGACCTTCGAGCAGTTGGGTGGCGCACAGATCCACAATAGCACCAGCGGCGTCGCGCACTTTGCCTGTCCCAGCGAGCCAGAGTGCATTCGTCAGCTCCGTCAGCTCCTCAGCTATCTGCCATCCAATAATATGGAGGATCCTCCGCGCATCGCCACCAACGATAGTCCCACCCGCGTCGAGGAAGCCCTGGACAGCATTATTCCTGATAACTCAAATAAACCCTATGATATGAAGGCAGTGATCAAACATATTGTTGACGAAGGCAATTTCTTTGAGGTCCAGGAACATTTCGCCCAGAATATTCTTATCGGCTTCGCTCGCCTGAATGGGCGCTCCGTAGGCATCGTCGCGCAACAACCGCGCGCGCTAGCAGGCGTCCTTGATATCAATGCCTCAGACAAGGCCGCCCGCTTCGTTCGCTTCTGCGATTGCTTTAATATCCCCATCATTACCTTCGTTGACGTACCAGGCTTCCTTCCCGGCGTCGGACAGGAGCATGGGGGCATCATTCGCCATGGCGCCAAACTGCTCTACGCCTATTGTGAGGCCACTGTGCCTAAGATCACCGTTATTACACGCAAGGCCTACGGCGGCGCGTATGATGTGATGAGCAGCAAACACGTCCGGGGCGATATCAACTACGCCTGGCCGACCGCTGAGATCGCGGTCATGGGGGCAGAGGGCGCGGTCAATATCCTCTTCAAGGATGAGATCGAGCGCGCCGACGATCCGGAGCAGCGACGTAAAGAGCTGATCGCTGAGTACACGGAGAAGTTTAATAATCCCTACATCGCCGCCAGTCGCGGTTATGTCGATGAGATTATCGAACCACGCAACACACGTGTGAAGCTGATCAACGCCCTGGAGATGCTAAAAAATAAGCGCGACTCCAACCCACCCAAGAAACACGGCAATATTCCCTTATAAATGTTTTAAGTAAGAAGATGAGAGTGTGTTCGTTGATACGGGCAAAGCCCGTATCAACGAACACACTCTCATCTTCTTACTTATTTTTTTCTAGGAGTTCGAGGAGGACACCATTGGTGCCTTTGGGATGGATAAATACCGCGCGGCCCTCGGCGGCAAGGCGTGGCTGCTGATCGAGTACGGGCGCCTCCTGGGTCTGCATCTCCTGCAAGGCTTTATCGATATGCTCAACCTCCAGGCAGATATGGTGCAAGCCCTCTCCACGCTTCTCTAGAAACTTGAGGAGGCTGGCATTGGTCGCGGCAGGCTCAATTAGTTCAATCTCGCTACCGCCGGGACCGCCCATGGGCAGAAAGGCGATACGCACCTGCTCGCTTGGAACCTCTTTGATCTCGCGCGGCTCAATACCAAGTGTATCACGATAGAAGGTTAGTGCCTGTTCAATGTTACGGACAATGATAGCCACATGATCGATCCGCTTAGGGGTATTCTCGGCTGACATTCTTTACAATGACTCCTCGCGCCTGCGGCGCTCGCCTGATAGGTGGTGTGGTGTCGTAGCAGCTACTTGCGTACGCGGCTACGACACCACCTATTAGAATTACTTACTTAAGGCGTTAGCTGTAGCTATGCTTTGAATGCTGGGATTGAAGAAGGTCCGACTTTAGGCGATGAGGCACGGCGGAGAAAACGCCCAGGCTACGCTGAATGGTACTACTCAACGTACGCAGAGCCATAAGGGCGCTGATACGCGTCTCCTCGTCATAGCCAAGCGCATCCGCGGCCTGCTCGAACTCGGCCTGGGTCAGGACTTCGTACGAGAGATCGGGCTTGACCAGCATGCTCAGATCCAGGTCAACATAGGAAAGGCGCTCATATCCCAGAATAGCGGGCTGAATAATGGTGGCGTATGTATGAATCAGGCTTTCGCCGTCATAAAATGCGCTTAACATGTACCAGCGCTCGGGCCAGAAGAATTGCAGACAATGTGAGCGCAGAGGGCGTGTCCCTCGCTCCCAATTCATCGGTGTACCAGCCGGCAGCCAGAGTCGCAAGGAACCCTGCGCCGCCTCTGCCTCTTCGTTCCCCACTTGCGTCTGAGCGCTCAACTGGTGTGCCTTCCACGAGCCACGTAGCGTCTTATCATAGTTACGACACTCTACTAAAAAGTCTTGCCGCATACATATACTCCCTTCCGTCGACCCCATAGTACGGAACTTATCTTGAAACGTCAAGCATAAAAGATACTTTTTCCCATTATGCCTGGCACTTTGCTTACTTCTGTCTGTTGCATTGCAGTTTGAATAAACGCTTTGCGCTCACCTTTTATTCCGCAAATAGAGCTTTAACCCTTTCCAAGTCTCCGCACCTCATCCCAGGCCTTTCTTCTGGGGGCCTGGTGTTGTACAATACAAGCTGATGGGTGCTGGCGCGTGTTTCTACACCCTGCTTACTACCCATATTACTACGTGCGCCTTGCTTGCCAGAAGGGCGCCAGCTTGTTGCAAGATCAGCAGAATAATCTTATTCCTAAACCCAACGTCACTGCCGTGACTAGCGCTCCGCGCTCAGGGTTTTCGGATCAGAAGATGCGGACTGTTAAGAAATTTATGCGTTGCCCCAACTGCCAGACAATCAATCCAGCAAATGCGAAGTTCTGTCTTGAGTGCGGGAATCGCCTGCTCGTTTGCCCCAACTGCCAGACGGTAAACCTGCCCATCGCCAAGTTCTGCATTGAATGCGGCACCAGGTTACAGCCATCGCAGCCAAAGGCCAACGTGGGCGGTCCTACCGCGCCAATGCCAGCCATACAGGCGGAGACGCGAAGTGCAGGCCGTACTGCGCCTCTACCAGCGCCCGCATCCTCGACTTCCTCTCTCCTTTTACCACCTGAGGAGCGGCGTGTTGTCACCATCATGTTCGCCGATATCACTGGCTCAACGCCCCTGGCAGATCGCCTGGACCCCGAAGATATGCGTGCCATTCTGACAGGCTATTTTAACTTGATGACGCAGCAAATCCGCAAACATGGCGGCATCGTCGAGAAATATATTGGTGACGCAGTCATGGCGGTTTTCGGCGCGCCTATCGCGCATGAAGATGATCCCGACCGGGCTATTCGCGCCGCGTTAGACATGCAAGCAGCGCTCAACCAATTCAATGAGCAACGCTGCAGGCTCGATCCACAGGCCACGCGCCTGCAAATGCGTATCGGCATTAACACTGGCGAGGTCGCCATTCCAAATAGTAACACGCACCAGAGGCAGGATTTTCTCATTACAGGTGACGCAGTCAATGTAGCCGCGCGCCTACAACAGGCGGCCGCGCCCGATACAATTCTCGTTGGCGAGCGCACCTACCTTACGACGCGCGAGGTCTTCGAGTTTCGCCCTATGGCGCCCTTACAGCTCAAAGGAAAAACTGAGCCAATCACAGCCAGCGTCGTACTAAATGAGCGCAAGGGCCTTTCAACCACAGATCAACACCCACGTGGCATCAAGGGCCGCCAGGTCAGGCTGGTAGGGCGCTCCCTTGAGCTGACCTTGATTCATGCCAATTATGCGCGCGTCCTCGCCGAGCGTCAGCCACATCTCATCACGATCCTGGGTTCCCCCGGCATCGGTAAATCACGACTCGTCAGAGAATTTATTAAGCGCGAGCAGGAAAAGGTCAAGAGCGCTTCATCCTATGGTAAACTGGTGGTTCCCCGCGTGCTCAAGGGACGCTGTCCTCCCTATGGCGAAGGCATCACATACTGGCCACTCATCGAGATCCTGCGCTCACTCCTACCTATTGAGGAGAGCGAGAGCAATGAACAATACCTGGCCCGCCTCTCTGAGCGCATCAAACAAGCCCTGCAACGTTCACATCGCACCGAGTCGGCGGACGAAATCGTTAACACCATAATCCGTAGTGTTGGTCGTGGCCTGGATGAGCGGCAGGGTAGCCCCGAGAAAGAGAAAGGGAAAGAGCTCAGTCCCAAGCAGATCAGCAACCAGGCAGGTCCCCTCCTACGGGCCTGGCGCATCTTTCTGGAAGCACTGGCAGAGGAGCAGCCACTTATAATCGTCGTCGACGATCTACAATGGGCGAATGAGGCGCTTCTCGACCTGCTGGAATACCTGACCGACCGCGTCACTGACGTGCCGATTCTCTTCCTCTGCCCAGCTCGCCCCGATTTCTTTGAGCGGCGGCGTGAATGGGGGGGAGGCCGCCGTAACTTCACGACAATTGAGCTGGATGCCCTCTCGCCCGAGGAAAGTAGTGAGCTCATTGATGCCCACCTCAATACGGAAGAGTTCCCTGAGTTCCTGCGCCAGTCGATCCTGGCCCGCACCGAGGGAAACCCCTTCTTTGTAGAAGAAATCATTCGCATGCTGATTGATCAGGGCACTCTGATATATGAAAGCGATCCCAATACAGGGCAGGACTACTGGCGGCTGGGGCGCTATAACGAGATGGATTTTGGTGAGTTTGCCTCGCCCTTAGAGCATTCCGATGAATTACTCAATATGCCCTATCTCCTGCCGATGTCGCATCTGCCCGACACCATTCAGGGCGTGCTCGCGGCCCGCATCGACCTGCTCAAGTTTATTGAGAAACGTGTGCTCCAGCATGCGTCCATTATCGGGCGCACCTTCTGGCTCTCGCAACTGCGTGAACTGACACCCGATATTCAACAAGAAGTGCTCACCAGCGCGCTTGACGCCCTCATCCAACGCGACTTTATCACTGAAATCGAGAAGCATACACGCAACATTATTCCTGACGACCGCACCTTTGCCTTTAAGCACGTTCTCATTCGCGACGTGGTCTACAACAATATTCCGCGCACACGCCGCTCGCGTGAGCACGCCGTACTGGCCCAATGGCTTGAGGAGAAGACACAAGAAGATCGCGATACCTACATCGAGCTGCTGGCTTATCACTATCAACAGGCCCTGGTAAACTGGTCTATTAATATGACCTATAACCCGCTGGAGTTCGGCAGCGGAGCCAGGTCTCAGGCACATATTATAGATCGCCCTGAGCTGCGCAAACGCGCGATCAGATACCTGACACTGGCGGGCGACCAGGCCTTGCATAGCTACTACACGCTACGCGCCTTGCAGGCCTACAATGACGCCCTGGAACTTCAGCAAGAAGGGGAGACGGAGCCATTTGAGCTTGTACGAATGCACTTTAAACTGGGAGACGCACACTGGCAACGCGGCAACGCCGATGAGGCCTGGCAGGAGTACCGTAAATCCCTACGCCTGGTAACCGAGGCTCAGGAGCCGATTGCCATTGAAGCCATTGAGCTGGTAGATATCTATGAGCGGCTGGGCGAGCTAGGTACGCGCATGCGCGGCATGTTTCGCAACCCGCCCGCGCTACAAGAAATTCGCAGCTATATCGATCAAGGACTGGCCCTGCTTGACACCAATCAACAGCTCGCGAAAGAACGCGTATACTTCCTGACCTACCAGGCGTTCTGGAATATTCGCCAGTTGGAGGCAACACCCGTTTCGCAGAAGGTAGCCCTGGCGGAGCAGGCCCTTGCCAGTGGGCACGAAGCCTTAAATCTGGCAGAAAAGCTCAACCTACCCATCGCGCTCTCGCTAACGCTGGACGCGCTGAGTTTTATCTACCGGCAATACAATAAATATCGTGAAGCACATGAACTGCAACATCGTCGTTACCAGCTTGAAAGCCAGCTTACCGAGCGCGAAGAACTCTACGATCTTTATGGATCGCTTGGACTGGCACATGAGGAAACAGGCGACTACTCCGCTGCTTTGATGTGGTTTGGGCGGGCCTATAGCAACGCGCAAACCATGGAGAATCCCATTCTACTGCTCGAAAGCATGGTTGGACGCATGCGCGCCTGGCGCCAGTGGAATCGCTGGGATGAAGCCAGGCAGGTCGCCATTGAGATTCTGGCTCTGATCGACCAGTATCAGCTAGAGAACGAGAAATTGCAGTTCTGGGCACTGGAAACGCTGGCAACGATTGCCTATCGCCAGGGGAAGCAAGAAGAAGGAGACCGCTATTATCGCCAGTGCCAGCGCCTGGTGGAGCAACAGATGGAGCGTGGAGAGGAACAGGGACGCAATCTCCAGGCGACGCGGTTGCATGCCATTCACCTGGCACGTGAGGACTGGACGCTAGCCACCGCGGACTATAAAGAGAAGCTGCGCATCAGTGAACCCATACCAACACCCGAGACACTCGCCACACTAGCGGAACTACTCGTAAGCACAGGGGAAGATGCAGAGAAACAGGAGGAGCTTTGTGAGCGCGCGCTCTTGCATGCCCAGGAGTCGGGGGCACGGAAAAGTGAGGCAATTGCGCTAAGGGCCTGGGGGCGCCTGTATACGGAGCGGAAGAACTGGAAACTGGCTGAAGATTACTTCAAGCAGGCGTTGACACGCTGCGAGGCGCTTGACCTGCCCTGGGAGCAGGGACTCACACTCTACTATCTCGGCATTCAATACGCGCGCCGGGCCGAAGAAAACAACGATAAAGCTCAGAAACGTAATAGCTATCTGAGTCGCGCCCGCTATCATCTCGAACGCGCTCTGGGCTTTTTCGAGGCTCTCAAGGCCCAGCCACAAATTGAGCGCCTGCGCCTGGTACTGATGCAGACCTCTTCGACACGTGTCTAGAGACTTCAGCGCTCCCTAGAGATCCCAGAGCGAAGGAGCATGCCAGAGCTGGGTGGAGTCCCAGATGCCTCCCATTCCGGGTGGCAGGACTGTGATATGAAGTTGTGAGAGATTCGCGCCAGCATTTTGTAGTCGTTCGCGCATGCTGGTCAGGGCCAGTGAGGGTGTATTGTTGGTCTTGCTTAAGTGGCCTAACCAGAGCCAGCGTATACTATCTGGACGCCACGTTTTCAGAACAGCATTCGCGGCCTGGTCATTTGAGAGATGCCCTGTTGAACTGATGATGCGCTGCTTCAGCCTTTGCGGATAGGGGCCGCGTAAGAGGCGCTGGCGATCATGATTCGACTCCAGCACCAACAAATCCGCCTGCGCCATCATAGAGAGCATCTCAGGAGTCACCTCACCCGTATCTGTCACGACACAGAGACGACAACCGCCCACGCTCAAGAGATATCCACAGGGAGCAACAGCATCGTGCAAGATAGGAAAAGAGGTCACCTCGATATCCCCCACAGTAGTCGTTTTGCCTGTGGGCAGGATCAGGGCTGGCACATTGTTCGCCGGGCGATAGACGAGGGTAGACTCCTGAATCCTGGTCACAATCTCTACACCGGACTGCTCCTGAACCAGTGTTGTCTCGCTCTGTTCTTGAATAACCACATCCCCCTCTGCCTCAGTTGGAGATACCACCAGTTTGCCTGAGTCTGAGCGCCACGCACCAGCCGCCAGGCCTTGCTCAATAGCCGCGAAGGTCTCTTCATTTGTGATAACAGGAACCTGGTAGCGGCGAAGCAGCGCAGGAAGAGCCAGCACGTGGTCGCTATGCTCATGGGTTACCAGTACACCACGCAACTGAGAGAGGTCGACGCCAAGCAAGCGTAAACGAGCTTGAAGTACACGTACTCCCAGGCCAGCATCTACCAGCAGCCTGGTACGCCCTCCTGGTCCGGCTTCGACATAGAGGGAATTTCCACTACTACTACTACCTAACGAAACCACACGCATATATCTGCTACCTTGTTATCCTTCAGAAGAAATAGTTTAATCAGCCGCTTGTAGGCGCAGCAAGCGTCGCGCATTCTCGCCCAGAATAAGTTGTAACTCAGCCTCGTTCAGGCCACTCGCCCGAATATGCTTCATCACTCGCCGCTGGCCCAGAAGTCCATAGTCGCTGGCAAAGAGAATACGCTCAGCGCCAACCATATTAACCGCCGCCTTAAAAATCGCGGGACGGTAGAGATAGATGGTTGCGGCTGTATCATACCATACATTGGCTGTGGCGCGCTCTATTTCTGGCATAAGGGCGTAAAAAGGCAAACCGCCACCCCAGTGAGCGGCAATAAAGCGCACATCTGGAAAAGCCGTGAGAAAAGTAAGCACATCCTGCACAGAGACATCACCCTTCCCAGGGTAGAGATGGCCAACAGGCTCGCTACAATGCGAGAGCACCAGTAGCTGATAGTGGCGCACGACCTCAAGCAGAGGAGTCAGCAGGGTGATATCACTGAGGCGATAGCCCTGTCCATGCGGCATCAGCTCGCCCAAACCAAGCATGCCAGCCGCCACGCATCGCTCTAGTTCACGCACAGCTCGTAAGCCAGAGGTGGGTTGTATCACAGCCATGCCATAGATTCGCCCGGGATACCGCTGCATAGCCTCGATAACGTAGCTATTTGTCTCTTCAATCAAGCCGGGATCACTCCAGCCAAAGGAGAAGGCAACTGAGACATCTACACCTGAAGCATTCATCTCAACGATTAAATCTTCAGCGGTGGCCATCCGAGCGCGAGGGTTCGCGTACAGCTCATTAAACCAGGGATCGCGCTCACAGTACAAAGCTCGCTGAGCGCAAATATGAGGAGGAAAGATATGGGTATGAATATCGATAATCATGGTTTTAGCTCTATGACATGGAATCAGGAATTTGAGGACAAGCAAAAAAAGGGTTCGCAGCATCATTCTTCCACTGCGAACCCTTTTTCGTTCTGATGTAACCTGCCAAAGAAGTACTCCCTCAATTTTGCTGAGCCACGCTGGCCTGCTCACGCTCCCCGTGCCGCGATGTCCTCTCACTCGTGCTCAGGTCCGATCTCAGACCGCTCTCACTCACACCACAAGGACTCACCACATACGCGAAGAAACAGAATGGGAAACAAGCCGTACGATCATTAGTACTGCTCCGCTCCACCTGTTACCAGGCGTCCACGCGCAGCCTATCCACCAGGTCTTCTTCCTGGGATCTTGACTCTTCTTGAGAGTGGGAAAAGTTATCTTCGGGTCGGCTTCGCGCTTAGATGCTTTCAGCGCTTATCCCTTCTTGACGTAGCTACCCAGCTCTGGAGGAGGCCCCCCAACTGGCGCACTAGCGGTCAAGCCATCTCGGTCCTCTCGTACTGAAGATGACTCCCCTCACTTTTCCGACGCCCACGACGGATAGAGACCGAACTGTCTCGCGACGTTCTGAACCCAGCTCGCGTGCCGCTTTCATGGGCGAACAGCCCAACCCTTGGGACCTACTCCAGCCCCAGGATGCGACGAGCCGACATCGAGGTGCCAAACCTTGCCGTCGATGTGAACTCTTGGG
>NZ_BNJG01000001.1:0-2915000 GCF_016587375.1 Ktedonobacter robiniae | reverse complement strand
CGATCTAGCAGGTCTTCACTGGCCGTCTCGCCTGTGACTTCGCCCAGGGCATCATAGGCAGCTCTTAAATCGATGGAGACAAAGTCCAGTGGCACTTCCTGACCTAAAGAAAGGATAGCGGCGTTCAGGTGTTCCGCGCCCCTGCGCAACGCCTCCTGATGGCGTGCACTGGTGATGAGAACGCTCTCATTGCCACTCACGTTACCAGCTTGCACCAGTTCGGCCAGCGCATTCTCTAGCGTCTCCAGCCCCTCCCCCGTCAGTGTGGAGGTCTGCACCAGGGAGGCACCCTGCCAGAGCGACTGGATGGCGGCGACATCAATTACCTGCTCACAATCAGCCTTGTTAATGACAACGACTACCGGACGCCTGGTTGCCTGTCCCTCGCGCTTTTCACCATAGCCCATGGCTCGCAGCTCTTGAGCCACCTGCCAATCCTGCTCAGTTAAAGCGGTCGCACCATCAAAAACATGCAGGATGACGTCCGCAGTTTCTGCGGCCAGGCGACTCCGCTGGACTCCAAGCTGCTCTACAGGGTCCTGGGTAGGCGTAATGCCCGCCGTGTCGATCAGGTGGAGGGGAATACCGCGTAAGTTCGCAATCTCTTCTACGGTGTCACGCGTTGTACCGGCAATGGGGGTCACGATGGCGCGTTCAATCCGTAGCAACGCATTGAGCAGACTCGATTTTCCCACATTGGGACGACCGATAATAGCGGTGCGCAGCCCCTGGCGATAGAGTCGTCCCTGCTCAGAGCCAGCCAGCAACCTGGCGATTTGCCGTTGCGCTTCTTCGATAAAAGGGAGCAACTCTTCGGCCTGTGGAGTAGGAATATCATCTTCCGGAAAATCAATACTGGCCTCGATGCGCGCGATGGCTCCAAGCATAGAGGTACGCGCCTGCTCCACCTGGTCTGAGAGCTTGCCACGTAGTTGCTGCATAGCGAGGCGTTGCCCCACTTCAGTCTGTGAGCCAATCAGGTCCATCACGGCTTCAGCCTGGGCCAGGTCCAGTCGCCCATTGAGAAAGGCGCGTAAGGTGAACTCACCAGGGTTGGCCATGCGCGCACCCTGAGCCAGTACGGCCCGCAGGATACGTCTGAGGATCAATGGACCACCATGTCCTTGAATCTCGACGACATCCTCACAGGTGTACGTGTGCGGGGCACGCATAAAGGCGACCAGGACCTCGTCTAGAATTTCCTGGGTCGCTGGATCTATAATTACTCTATATGTAAGCTGATGTGTTGGTGGCACAGGTGGAATATCTTCCCTGGATGGCCTGCGCAACAAGGGCGCAACCAGGCTAAAAGCATCGCTCCCACTTACGCGAATAATACCAACACCACCCACCCCTTGAGGGGTGGCAATAGCGGCAATTGTGTCGTTCTGCATGGCAGGATTATACCCCACCCCTCATACGCTCGCAAGCAGCCCCTAACTATAGAGTAATGCGCTCTGGATGCGTGTAAATATTCATAGAGTGGCCGCGCAAGAAGCCTACCAGCGTCATGTTACTCTTTTCGGCCAGGTCAACAGCCAGGCTTGAGGGGGCTGAGATGGCTATCACATAGGGGATACGCGCCTGGAGGGCTTTCTGGATTATTTCAAATGAGGTGCGACCGCTGACCAGGAGGAGGTTCTCGCGATACGGCAAGCCTTTATGTAAGAATCCATGTCCGATCAACTTGTCTACCGCATTATGCCGTCCAATATCTTCGCGCAAGAGCTGGAGTTCGCCACGAAGCGAGAAGAGGCCAGCGGCATGCAAACCTCCCGTATGACTAAATACCGCCTGTTGCTCGCGCAGACGTTGCGCGAGCATATATAACGTCTTGGCAGAAACTTGCAGGGTGTCTTGCTCTAGAGGTGGAGCGTCTTGCAGCAGCGAGGCGATGCTGTTCTTTCCACAGAGACCACAGCTAGATGAGACGGCGAAATGGCGTTCAAAACTTACGCCACCTGGCAGATCACAACTGGTCTCACTTGCGGCATTACCTGGCTGGCGTAGACGCACATTGATGACGTTCTCCAGTGGCAAGCCATCGCTATCTACTGCGCTTTCAATGCCTTCAATATCATCAATGGTGGAGAGTATACCTTCGCTAAAGAGAAAACCCAGAGCCAGTTCTTTATCATGCCCAGGAGTACGCATAATTACGGCCAGGCTCTCGCCATTGATCCGGACCTCAAAGGGCTCCTCTACTGCCAGGACATCTTCGCGCTCATGGTGCTCCATCTCCTGCCAGTGATTGACTGTCATTTGTACGATGCGCTCTGGATCCAGCTCCGAACGCCACAAATCACGCTGCGTACTCACGTCTCTCTCCACTCTTATAAATGAGAACCAGAGCAAGATGCCGAATCATTGAGCTGCGCTGTGATATGTAGGCGCGCTGCTAAAGCACGCGTCTACATATCGCGCCGCTCGTGGTTTTCGTATAATGTTCTAGTAGCGCCAGCGGCGCTCCTGTTTCTCTGCATATCTGCTATCGAAAGCTTCATATTCCGCAGTTGCGCGTGTCTGCTGGCTCTGCTCTCGTACACGGCGACGAAAATAGTATTTGCAGGCTCCCGGACGCACGGGATCTGGCGGCTCAATCGCGGCCAGGCCCCAGCCCTCTTGCTCCAGCCAGCGCCAAGCCTCGTACTCATCATCAAAGTCACGTACTACGTCGCCCGCGACAGTAAAGATCATGGTTCCCAGAAGGTATCTGTGCTCCCAGTGTATCATATATTCCTCTCTATCTAGCATGCATATCAACGCTTTGTTGGTGTTAAGAATACCTGCTTTTAGCGTTTCCTTCAGCTTCTATTATGAGAATAAACGGTGGCCTTTTTCTGTTCTGCATATACTTTTCGCTGACCTTTCGCGCCTACGGCGCTCAGGGGTAAGGGGGTGTGGATGGAAAACGGCTTTGCCGTTTTCCATCCACACCCCCTTACCCCGAGGGGAGCGTAGCGAGCCGAACCAGGAGATGGAAAGCCCTGACACTCACTATACCTACATTGACGCTTTATGTGTGGGGTGCTAGGATAGGCTCAAAGTATAATTTCAATCCAGTCCAGTCAGGTAAGGGAACTGCTATGCATCATTATGTTCGTATGGGCAACGAACTGTTGCGTAAACGTGGCTATCGCCTCACGCCTCAACGTCATATGATTTTGAGTGTGATTCAGGATGCCGATGCCCATCTACGCGTCGAGGAGATAGCCCAGCGAGTCCAGGAGCGCAATCCCTATGTCAGTCTCTCAACAATCTATCGCACACTGGAACTATTGCAAAAATTGGGCTTGATTCGCTCCGCCCACTTACCAGGCGGACAGCTCTATTATGAGGCGGTCCAGGACCATATTCATCACCACCACCTCGTCTGTCGCCAGTGTCAACATACCATTCACCTGGATACGGCTCTCCTGGGAGATCTACACGAGAAACTGGCACACATGTATGGCTTCCACGAGGTTACCCTTGACCTGCTGGCCTCTGGTTACTGTGATGATTGCTTGAAGCAGCTCACACAGGATAAGCAGTAGCCTTAAATCCAACTCTTGCCCTAGCCAAGACACCGCAGGGCACCAGAAAATATTGCAAATAGAGAGCAGAGGCTTTCAGCCGAAACTGAAAGCCTCTGCTCTCTATTTGTATGGTCTCTTAGCTTATTACAACAGATGCGCAATATTATGACAGTAGTTCATGGTCGACCCGGTGATTGACGGCGCCGCGGGCGGCAGATCTACCTTCACCAGATGCTGGTTAAAGATGTCGTTATAGGTGTTGGTGATCATGGGGCCAACAGCGTTCGCGCCCTCACCACCATTCTCTTTCATGGCCACAATTGTCAGAGCCGGCATTTTATCAGATTGCTGCCAATCATAGGGAGCCTGGGTGATCAGCCAGCCATGGGCAGGCTGTCCACCACCAAGCTCGGCAGTACCAGTTTTGCCGATGATATTCCAGGGCGAAGTCGATAGCATAGCACCGTGAACGAAATCATTATTGCCAGAGCCACACTGTACCACACCAAACATGGCTTGGCGCGTAGCAATGGCCGTTGACTGCTTGATCTGGGCATCGCCTAGCGTCTGAGGTGAGAAGGTCTTGACCGGCGCCTTATCACGCGTGGCGACCTTGCTCAAGACGGTGGGCTGCATCAGTTGCCCATCATTGGCTGCGATATTGTCGATCATCGCCATCTGGAAAGGGGTCACAAAGTCGACGCCCTGACCAAAGGCATTGTCAACCAGGGTGTTCTCGTCGAGCGTCCCATCGGTTTTGGTCACCCGGCTGACAGCGACGGGCAATTCAAAGGGGATCTTCTCGCCCACCATGAACTTCTTGTTGTACGCCAACCAGGAATCAACACCCATATCGTCGCCGATTTTGGCAAAGAGGATATTGTCTGAGTGCGAGAAGCCATAATTCGTCGAGACATGCGCGTTAGGATTCGTAAAACCATTAAT
This sequence comes from Ktedonobacter robiniae, assembly GCF_016587375.1. GTDB lineage: Bacteria > Chloroflexota > Ktedonobacteria > Ktedonobacterales > Ktedonobacteraceae > Ktedonobacter > Ktedonobacter robiniae. The sequence continues at coordinate 2,910,537 of NZ_BNJG01000001.1, read as the reverse complement.
GTTACTTACCGCAGGTGTAAAGAGGTGCTGACCCAGCGTGACTGGTCCCATCGTAAACTTTGGATCGTAAGTCTGCTCCAGGGAGGTCGCTCCCGAGTCGATACCCGCCATCAGGGTCATGGCCTTATAGGTTGAACCTGGTACATACTGGCCCTGGGTGGGACGGAAGACCAGGGGCCGCTCTGGATCATTGACCATCTGGTTGTAGTAGGAGAGGCTGGCATGAGTGAGCGTCTGCGCCATTTTGTTGGGATCATAGCCCGGGCTACTATATATGGCCAGGACCTCACCTGTATGGGGGTCCATGACCATGGCCGAGCCACGATCCGAGGCAAAAGAGTTGACGTTATCAACGGGGGCTTGCTGATTAAAGTGCTGCACCAAAATGCGCTGGATACGCACATCTATCGTGAGATAGATATCGTCGCCCACGGGCGAGCGGTGCAGCGTCTTATTTACCTGGTTATCTAATGACGTCATGCCGACACGCCCGGAGAGATAGTCGTCAAATTTGGCTTCCAGTCCCGTGGCCAGGAAGTATGGCCCGGGATAGTAACCAATCAAGCCCGCGAGCGAGGGTTCGTAGTAATGGCGTACGAAGCCACCACAGGCCTGTGGGTCCGGCTGTGAGTCGGCCAATAGGACGCCGTTGCGATCGAAAATGCGTCCGCGCTGTGGCACGCTGGTACTCATACAGCTACGCAAATTGCGCGGGTTGGAGGTCACCTGGTCGGCGACCGCGACCTGCCAGTAGACCAGGCCTGCGCTCATAGCTAGAAACAAGACCAGGAACAATTGCGTGATACGGCGAATACCGTGGCTTATGTTCATTTATGTCCTCAAATGTGCAGACAGCGTCCACGACTGCCTTTTTCTTTACAGCATGTATGCTATTGCTCTGTCAATCTTTATCAGAAAGGCTTTTTGCCGCCTGCGGCGGCAGGGAATTTGAGTGCAGAGGGGCTGACGCCCCTCTGCACTCCCCACCGTTCCCATCAACTTTCGCAGAGCAGTATACGCATTTATAGGAATGTATCATTCTTACACACTATTTTGCAATGTTGTGGGTAATTGTGGCGATACCTCTAGTAATATAAACGTTTCTAGGCCCGATAATGGCGCAGCATTTCCTCCATGCTGTCGCCACCATACTTCTCCAGCATGGCCTCGGTCAGGACAGCGGTCAGCATAGCCTCGCCGACAACGCCAGCCGCGGGAACGACACAGACATCACTGCGCTCGTAGCGGCTCTGATCGATGTTCTCGCCGGTTGCCAGGTCGACCGAGGGCAACGGATGCGCCAGGCTAGGAATGGGCTTGACGCCGACGCGGGCAACGATGGGCTCTCCATTGGAGATACCACCCTCAATGCCACCCGCGTTATTCGTCAGGTGCGACCAGGCTCCCTCAGACGAGCGGCGCAAGACGTCATGGACCTGAGAGCCAGTCTTACGCGTCGCGCCAAAGCCCGCGCCAATTTCAACGCCCTTGGTCGAGGGAATGCTCATCAGGGCCATGCCGATGCGAGTGCTCAAGCGGCGATCCCACTGGCTGTAGCTTCCCAGGCCAATGGGTACTCCGAAGGCGACAACCTCAAATACACCACCACAGGTATCGCCTGCGCGCTTGGCCTCCAGAATACGCGCGATCATCTTCTCGGTCAGTTCTGGGCTCGCGCAGCGCATTGGCGAGGCTTCAACCGCCTCCCACATCTCGGGAGAGTAGCCTTCAGGTGTCAGCGCGCGCTCTTCTTCGTAGCCAATATTGACGACGGAGAGGACATGGCTATGGATCTCAATACCAAACTGTGCTAGAAACTGGCGGCAGAGTCCACCAATGGCGACGCGCGAGGCTGTCTCTCGTGAACTAGAACGCTCAATAATATTACGTACATCATCCTGCCCATATTTGATCGCCCCAGTAAAGTCGGCATGCCCTGGACGCACACGCGTGACTGTCTCCATCTCAGCCTCGACAGGAGCGGCATTCATGCGCTCTTCCCAGTTCACCCAGTCACGATTCTCGATCTGCATGGTAATGGGCGAGCCGAGGGTCTTTCCATGACGCACACCGGAGAGGAAGCGGATCTCATCCTTCTCGATCTTCATGCGTCCACCCCGGCCATAGCCTCCCTGGCGCCTGCGCAAATCAGCGTCTACCAGCGCCTTCTCTACCTGCAATCCAGCGGGCAATCCTTCAACAACAATCGTCAGACAGGGACCATGCGACTCACCTGCGGTCAAAAAACGGAACATATTTTTTTAAACTCTCTTTTTTCTTTGACTTGCCTACTCAACTACGCATCTAGCTTATTTTATAGCATCTCGCTGTTCTTGAAAATGCGTCATCCCCACTTGTGCTATATATTTCTAACACCAAAAATACTGCTGGAGGTCGTTTACTCTACAAGTTAGAACGATTTTTTCTACAACCTACACAATAAACCTGAAATCTGTCGCTGCGAGGGATGAGAGCATATTCGGCTTCAGCCAGCTACGTCCTACTTCAGATTTGCTCTATATCGCTGCTCGATTACTCCTGTACGTTTCTAATGTACAGGTTTCAGCGGCATTTAAAGATATACGTTCGCTCTCTCTTAGGAATCATTATAGCATGTTGATAGACGTGTTTGTTCGCAAAGCGACTTTACTTGTAACACAAGCCTGACTTTACAATTTATCTTTACAATATTTATTGCATTAGCGTATTGACAGAAAACATAATTGTACTTTACAATATATTTGAAAGTACCTTTTGTGTATTTATGGATAAAATTTGCAAGAACTATGTAGGAGGCAACTATGTCCCCTGAACAAACGTCAAGCAAAATTGGAAAATCGGTAGGAGAAAAATTGCGAACCGCTCGCATTGCGCAACACTTGACGCAGAGCCAGCTCGCAGCTCCTGATTTTTCTGTCAGCTACATCTCAGCCATTGAGCGTGGACAAATCCACCCTTCTTTGCGCGCCCTGGAGATCCTGGCGACTCGCCTTGGCCTCTCTTCTACACAACTTCTGCCTAACCGATCTCAGGCAGAGGATCGTGCGAATAGTCTCTTTCCACTCCCAGAACGGGAAGAAGAAGAAATCGATCTCGCATTTATAGAGATCAATGTCTCTTTGCATGAAGGAAATACCGCTCATGCACTCGCACAACTCAATCGTATTCCCTTAAAACGCCTCAAACGTCCCCAGTTCTTGCGCCATCGGTTCCTTACAGGCTGGTCACACTTCAAAAATGCTCAATTCCAGCAAGCCGAGTATGTATTTAATGAAGCCTTGCAAATCGCCAAAGAACTCAACGATCATTACTTGACGCTACGCATACTCTACCTGCTTGCTCTCGCCTACAATGTCATGCGTAACTACAGCCAGGCGCTCCTCTCCTTTCAACGTTGCCTCAACGTCCTGGAAACCTCACCCATTCCCGTTGATCCCTTCTTTGCAACACAGTTACACATGCAGATAGGACAATATTACACCCAGCAAGAGAACCTGGATCTAGCCATTGACGCCTTCCGTAAAGCCCTTGATGCCATCGGCCCTGAGATCAACTCCTCTCAGAATCATGGAGCCTACCTCGATATCATTCGCCATCACAGCATCAGTAAAGAGTATGATCTTGCTACTCTTTACGCTTTTAAGAGCCTCTATCTCACAAACCAGGCCCAACTTGCTCAACTGAGAAGCGAAGTGTACTACTATCTGGGCCAAGCAATACTCAAAAACGATTCAGAGCAGGCTCGCTCATTTCTGGACAATGTGCTTCAACAAGAAGAACGCCTCCGCGCGCTCGACCCACTCTCGCTCGCAAGCCTCTACATTACTAATGCCTCCTGGTACTTTGCCCAGCAAGACTATGAGCAGGCTTACGCCTTTGCCCAGAAGAGCAAGGCGCTCGCTGATGAATTTGAAGACAATATCATCGGTGCGGAGACCTATATTGTTCTTGGGCGCATCGCTTATGCCCAGGGGAAACGGGCTCGGGGCGATGAAGACTTCATCAAGGGCCTGCATATTCTTGAACACCTGGAACGCCACGAAGAACTGGCCAATGAATCTGTGCATTACGCGCAACTGCTTGAGGAGAATGGCAAGGAACGCGAGGCCTTCGCCTACTTCCGCCGCGCTTTCCAGAGCCGCCAAAAGGTTGGCAAGTAAGCTAGTAGGTGGTGTAGTACAGTGGCCGCGTACACCAGTAGCGAACAACTATACCACACCACCTACTAGCCAGAATCTTCTTTTGTGAGAGTGACAAGCACTACAAGGGTACGTTATACTGGAGGACACAAAAGGAGGTCGCTTTATGTCTTCGCCAATCGATAAACCACAGCAACTGACACACCTGGACGAACAGGGCAATATCCACATGGTCGATGTGACCACCCGTCCCGATACGATGCGAGAGGCCATCGCCAAGGGACGCATACGCATGCAGCCCGAAACCGTCCGCTTAATTGAACACAACCAGGTCTCGAAAGGGAGCGTCCTGGAGACCGCAAAGATCGCGGGCATCATGGCCGCCAAGCAGACTCCACAGCTCATTCCACTCTGCCATCCACTGCCAATGACGCATATTGATCTCCATTTTCTCCTTGATAGCGAGCAGGGATGTATCTCGATTGAGGGGCGCACCCGCACAACCTATAAAACAGGTGTCGATGTTGAAGCACTCACCGCCGTTACTGTAGCCGCCCTGACGATCTATGATATGTGTAAAGGACTCGACACCACAATTACTCTGGAGCAGGCCTATGTCGCACAGAAGAGCGGCGGCAAAAGCGGCACCGTCTCCTTTACGCCAGAGCAACGGAGTTAGTACCTCAGCTCACTATGCGCTTACGCGTACTTCTAATAAGAGAAAGAGTGTCTCCAGCAGGTTATGCTCCTCTGGATCACTTAAGTTAAGATCTGTTTCGCCCAATGTCATCACCAGGGAACCCTGGGCATCGACGGGCTGCTCACTACGAATGGCGAGCGGGTTGCCTCCACGCCAGCGTACGGGCTCGATGAGGGAGCCAAGGGGGACAGTAACGAGGAGTCGTTGGCCATAAGTTTGTGGGTCGAGGTGCTGCAAATGCAGCTCAAGAGTACGCTCACGCTGGGTAATTGAGCCATGTAAACCTTTGGCCTGCAAGTGGATTACTGGCTGCTCAAGGGGGCGACTGAGCACATCGGCCCGGCGTACCGTTTTGCCGCGTGCGCCAGCTCCCGTGAGAGTGGGAGTATACTGGTACACCTGTACACCGGAGCCGGGCGGGACCGCTGGTCCTTGCGCAAGGGTAGCCACACGCACAAGATCCTGGGTGGCGCTCTGGCGAATGGTGCTCTGACCAATACGGGCACTCATACGCAGGGCAAGTTGGAGAAGCGCCCGCGCCGCCTCGGCATCATCCTGATGACTACGCCGCGCCTGTTTCAAGATCGCCTCCGCCTGGCTAATAAGAGTGCGACAGAGGTGACCAAGCATCCGCTGGGGAGTTACACCCGCGCCGCGATTTCCACCCAGACCATACATGGCATAGGTATCGGTTCCATGGAGAGCCACCCCCATTGCATCATAGATCTCCAGGTATGCCTGATGACATTCAGCACAACCAACAAGGTGGTAGAGCAGTGTGGCATAGCGCAGTGTAGCCTCTTCATCGCCACGCAGTTGCGCCAGCACAAAATCTGGCAACTGCTGATAAAAAGGCAGGTGATAGCTGCTCTCAACTTGCAGCTCCAGTAGCGCCTCAGGTCTGTGACCAGGACGCGCTCCATGCCTGGAGGCTGCTGCCGGTGTTCCCGCATCGCTTTTCGGCTCGCGCAGGAGTTGCAATAACCATTGGGCCAGCCGGCTTTCGCTGCCAGGGGCCATTGCGTTGTGATCAAACTGCTTGTCCATTTCTCTACTCCTCTCGAGCCTTCAATCTCTTGCTATTCCTCTTCTTCACGGTAGAAGCGGGCCAGGCGCTTCAGCTGGGCGGCTGTTACATGGATGGCATCCGTGCCATCCCATTCGAGTAAGCCTTCTGTGACCAGTTGTCTCAGGGCCGTACGTATCTGCTCCGCTGTGAGATCATCATGGACAAGTGTGTGAATCGCCAATGTACTGTCCTGCTTACCTGGAGCGGATGCCTTATATTCTATCAAACGTAACGCAACGCGTACTGTCAAATTGGTACTTTGCTGCTGCAAACAATGACGCAATTTACGGTGTGCATGGTCCTTATGCTGGCTCATATGAGGGTTAGTCTCCACAGGAGTCGATGTATCGATATGCAGCTCCTTCACAACTGCCTGCAAGAGATCATCGGCACCCATCTCATGCAGTTCTTGCATGACTGCTTGAAGTTGATTGGGGGCGGCGCTGAGTACAAAGATACAGTGCTTAAGTAAATTGCGTAACTGAGCCTGAGAAGCCAGGTGTAAGGCAAGATCTTCTGGAGTAGCGAAAGGAGTCGTTCCCCAAGCCGTAACAACTGCGTCCTCAAGAGGATCTTCATCGCTCTCTTCTCGCTCAAATTGTTCCAGCTCCGCCGCCGTATTCACCTGAAGTCGGCGCTTGCGAAGACGATCAATCGCCTTATTTCTCACGCTTCGGCTAAGAAAGGTATAGAATTGAGCATCCGTTAAGTTGTCAAGCGCTGTCTTTGGCGTTCGATCTTCTCCACCCAGGAGTCCTAAACGCACAAGCTGCTCCACAACATGGCCCACCACCGTGTCCACCTCGAAGGCATCATATTTGAGTGAACCCAGAAAGCGCTGTGCATTACGATGCAAATAGGCGTAGAGAAGGGGATAGCTCTGCTCTGGTCGATACCGAAGGTCGTCTGCTGTAAATGGCATGCGGGGAACTCCTACAAAATGCCCATAAAATAGTCTTCTGCATGCTCCGCGCCTCTTCGATCACAGAGCTTGCCTCTTGCATTGTACAAGGATTAGTGAGGGAACGCAACAAATTGCATCCCTCCATATCAGATATGGAGGGATGCAATTTGCTCTATCTAGTGATCAACGCAACGGGGTGACGCAGTCATCCGCCCCCCTATTTACTCCAGGTCGCCACGCTTACCCAGGCGCTGATGCTCATAGGCCTTTTTAATCGCCGACAGGCTGCGCTGAACCTCGCCGCGCTCCTCAAGGAGGTTCGCGAAGCGGAAATATGCGCTCGCCGCGATCTCATGGGCATTCGAGGCATCGAGCAAATCCAGGGCCTGCGTAAAGTACGCATCGGCTTGCGCAAAATCGCTCTTCTGATGATAGATCTGCGCCAGGGTAATCAAGGACTGCCCCTGGGTCTGGGCGTCCTCACTGGAGCGCGCAAACTCAAGTGCCTGGCTCGCCTCGCGCTGAGCCTCTTCGACCTCACCACGCTTGAGCAGGAGCTCGGCCAGGGAGGTATGACAGAGAGAGGCGGTGATCTCATCATTAAGCTCACGCTCAATGGCGATGGCCTGTCGGTACTCATTTTCCGCGCTCGTCAGATCGTTCTTCTTCTCCAGGGCCTTGCCCAGGCGCTGGTGAGTTAGACCAACCAGGCGCTGCTCGTCGCGCATTTCATAAATGGCCAGGCTGCGCAAGGCATATTCGCGCGCCATCGCCAGTTTGCCAACCGTCTTATAATGCTGGCTAATCTCAATATACTTCCTGGCGAAGCTCTTGCTATCCCGGCTCATGGCATTGAGCATATCCAGAGCGCGATTGTAGAACTCAATCGACTTCTCCAGGTCGCCCAGGCGGAAGTAGTCATTGGCCAGGTTGCTAAAGACCTCTAGGGAGAAGACGGGATCAGTAATCTGTCCATTCTCAATCGCTGTAAAGCAGCGATGATGATTCTCCATGGCCAGCGTGTAGTTGTACAGCAAGAAGTAGGCCTTACCTAGAAGGTTGCGCGCGCGCTCGGTCAACTCGCTATCGTTGATAGCCTCGCCCTGGCCGATGGCGGCGCGTAGATCAACCACTGCTTCTTGATACTCTCTTGACCCCAGGTGGATCTGCCCACGTAGCAGGTAGAGGCGATAGACCTGCTCTGTGGTGATACGCTCGGGTTGGATAGGAACCAGGAGTTCTTCGGCCTCTAGATAGGAACCCTGCTCAACCAGAACACTGGCCTGCACCAGGTCAACGTCAACGCGCTGATCAGGGCCGGTATCAGCGGGCGAGTAGCCTACCGCGCGCGCTTCTGCCGCGCCGGCAGGAGAACCCTCTAATAAGAAGGTTAGAGGTACATCAAGGCGGCGAGCAAGAATCGACAACGCCTTGAGCGAAGGGCGGATCTTTCCGCGTTCAATCGCTGAAATATACGAAATGGAGAACTCGGGGGCGGCCAGCTGCGCTTGAGTCATGTTTAGCTTTGTGCGCACTTCTCGAATATTCGTCCCTACTCGCGCTGCAACCGCCTTCCCTACATTAGCAGTTTCGAGGGATGGCATGGAAATCGTTTCCTTTTTTTAAACCATACATGTTAACGCTTTTCACTCTCCCAGGTAAAACGTCAACACATACAATCGAACCGATCTAGCGATTGCCTTACGAGTCTCACGCGATTTTTTTACTACAGCAATTCTTGTATCACTCATGGAATCTACATGAGGCTTTAGCGTAAGAGCATTGACGTAAGACAGGAATTAGCTAGATACTACTTTCTCTCTTGTAGTCTAACATACACTTATGATTTGAGTCAACCCATATTGTACTTTCATCATAGTGTTACTGCATAAAATTTTACATCGGCACATCAGAGCATAATTCAATATTTTTTGAGTTAAAAATCTCTACGTTTTCTATTCATTTTACGATCTCTGTGTATGGTCTTATGCTCGAGTTCCTATACAAATTTTCGCTACAATTTATCAGATTATTTCACAATGATTCATTCTATAGCATGTCTCCTTCTGCTTACCCTGCTCTCTTGTATGCTTGCTCTCTACAAGCCTTTCACCACCCTTACATAACTATTTACGTAGCTCTATCAGATGCCTGCTAGAGCGGCCTATAGAAAAGAGAGAAAACCACCTTCAGAATTGGAAAACCACGGTTTCATCCCTTTTTCCGGCTATCTCTCGCGCCCATCTTATGATACACTTGATAAATGCGTGCCTGTACACACGCATGGTCTTATTTTATTTTTGCTTCCTTTTTATAGCTCAACCTTGCCTATTGTTCAGGTGCAGTGTTGCGCATAACTTCAGTTTCTTGCCAGTACACAGAAAGGCTACGAGATGGAAACTATTCCTCAATTGTTTAACTATGCTGTTGAACAATACCGTAACCAACCCGTACTCCTCGAACCGACCGATGGTAATTCCATATCCATCCTCTCCTATCTCCAGGTGCGCGAACGCATGCAGCAGTTCGCGGGCTATCTTCAGAGTCAGCAGGCTCAGAAGGGCGAACGTATTATGATCTGGTCGGCGAGCCGAGCCGACTGGCTCATCGCCTATTTTGCTGCCGTTCTTCTCGGTATGGTGGTTGTTCCCGTCGATGTCAATAGCAAAGAGGATTTTATCACTCGTCTCATCGAGGCGACGGGTGCTCGTTTCTTGTTGACAACGCAGAAACAATTTGAAACTCTCCCCTCGCTTCCGCTGACCTTCATTGATATAGATAATCTTCCTCAAGCCGCTTTTGATCCCTCTGCTCTCCCCACCATCGCAAAAGATGACCTGGCCTCCCTCGTCTTTACCTCCGGCACAACTGGCCAGCCCAAAGGCGTGATGCTCAGCCACTACAATATTACCTCCAATGCTCTATCAGCGGTGGAGGTTGTGGATATTCGTCCACAGGAACGGGCGCTCTCTATTCTGCCACTCTCACATATGTTTGAACTGACAATCGACCTGGCTATCTTTTATGTTGGTGCCAGCGTCACCTATGCTCGCTCCCTGGCCCCTGATACTCTCTTCAGGCTTTTCGCCTCACAGCGTATCACGCTTATGGTCCTGGTCCCCCAGGTGCTCCAACTCTTTATGAATGGCATTGATCGCGAAGTACGGCGCCAGCATAAGGAGAAAATCTGGGAACGGCTCCACTCCGTGGCGGCTCTGCTCCCCTTCTCCTTGCGCCGCTATCTCTTTGGCTCGGTGCATAAGAAACTGGGTGGTCACTTCCGCTTCTTCGTCAGCGGTGGCGCCTACCTGCCGCCCGCGCTAGGAAGCCGCTGGGAGAATATGGGTGTGCGCGTTCACCCAGGCTATGGTACGACCGAGTGTTCGCCCGTGGTCAGCGTCACACGCAAGCATGACCACCATATGGAGTCGGCAGGGCAGCCTCTGCCCGGCGTAGAGGTACGCATCGCTCCCGATAACGAGATCCTGGTGCGCGGCCCGAATATCACTCAAGGCTACTGGAATAATCCTGAGGCAACTGCCGCTGCTTTTGAGGGCGAGTGGTATCGCACAGGTGATCTCGGCTTCCTTGATAAGCAGAATAGACTCTATATCAAGGGACGCAAAAAGAACCTGATTGTCCTCTCCAATGGGATGAATGTCTATCCCGAGGATGTCGAAAACGCTTTTCAGGGCAATATAGATCTTAAGGATGTTGTTATCATGGGGCTTGAGAATGAGGATCGTGGACCCGAAGTACATGCCATTCTGCTCATGGAACAGCCTGATCAGGCAAAAGCCAGGGCTGCGATTCAGCAAGCGAACAAGCGTCTGGCGAGCCATCAACAAATCAAAGGCTTTACCATCTGGCCTGAGAGCGATTTCCCTCGCACACATACACTGAAAGTGAAGCGCCAGGAAGTATTCTCGCAACTCACCACACTCAGGAAGGAACAGAAGATACACTAATATGCTCTATCTGGTCGCTACTCCGATTGGAAATTTAAATGACATTACGCTACGTGCGCTCGAGGTCTTGCGCTCAGTCGATGCTGTCGCCAGCGAAGATACGCGCAAGACCGGCATGCTGCTGAAACACTTCGAGATCTCCAAACCTCAGATCGCGTTCCACGCCTTCAATGAGCAACGCGCAGGGGAACGCATCGAAAACCTGCTACGCCAGGGTCAGTCAGTCGCAGTAGTGACGGATGCGGGCACACCCGGCATTTCGGATCCAGGCTATACGCTTGTCCAGCGAGCCGTTCAGGCCAATCTCGAGGTCACGATGATTCCAGGGCCAACCGCCTGTATTATGGCGGTTGTGCTCTCGGGTCTGCCAACCCACAGCTTTACCTTTCGCGGCTTTCCCCCTCGTAAGACTGTTGGGCGCCGCAAGTTTATGGAGGTCGATAAAGACTCACCCCATACACTGGTCTTCTATGAGAGCCCTTATCGCGTGCTTGATTTTCTGAAAGATGCACTTGAGGTCTATGGCGACCGCCCCGCCGCGCTTGCCAACGATCTGACAAAGATGTTTGAGAAAGTCGAGCGCGGCAGCCTCTCCTCTCTCATCGCAGCTACGCCCGAGAGCAAGCTCAAAGGCGAGTATATCGTGGTGATCGCAGGCAAGGGACGCGAAACTAGTAGCGGTGCTGATGCGGATGATGAGGGATAGGACGACGCTACTGGCGTACGCGTCTACTTCCTGAAGTAGACGCGTACGCCAGTAGCGTCGTCCATTATAAAACATTGGCCGGGATATAGGTGAAGTGCAGTTCGTGTAACTCCTCGGGCGGGGACACAAGCGGCACTTCCCAGTACACCGGGCGCAAAAAGGCGTGTTCGCCCGCGAGGCGCAAGGCAGATTCCCACTCCTGTTTTATGTATGCCGAACGCGCGGCGTTACTCGACCAGAAGAGCTGAAAGATTGAGGCGCTCTTGAGCTTCTGCTCTAACGCTGGTCCCTCCCGCTGTTCTCTTCGTAGCGCCTCCACTTCCCGCAGAAACGGAAGGTCCAGAGTCCTCAACGCCTTGTGAATTGCTCGTGCGATGACCTCATCCTCATGGCTATAAGCCAGGTAGACAGTGTTCAGGCTCTCGGTCGTCATCTGAATACAATTTTCATGCGCAGGCGGCCAGGTATCTAATTCTTTTCCAGCGAACTCAAGCGGCACCTCAAGCAGGCCAAGCAAGAGTGGCCCGGCATAAAAGGCGATACTACAGGTGCGCATCTTCGCCTCTTGCTCTGGCTTGACATAGAAGCGAAAGGTAGCCCGCTGCCAATCTTTCATCCCGTTCAGCGTGATGCGCCGCGGATGAAAGAAGATGCCCTCGCCTTCGGGAACAATCGTCAGATTCATATCCGGATGGACAAGTACTTCGCCTGCATCTGCAGACTCCTCCGTATCATTCTCGATTTCGTGCAAAAGTCTTAAGGCATCCTGGCGCACCTGTTGCGCAGCATTCGGACGATGAAGATAGATAAAGAAGGCGTTCCATGATCCAATACCAATCAACCGGGGAGAGAAACTCGTCAACTGCCAGGCGGCAGCCACGCCTGGTTGCGCCACTCTGGCCTCATCCGCCTGAGATCCCATCACTCCTCGCACGGGAAGTATCACAGTGGGTATGTCTTCTATGCGAGGCATCTCAACATCGTGTAGCTCGAACACGAGGATATTGCTCCCGATACGCAGTTCAGCTCCGTGACGCAAGATATAGGGTCGGTGGGGCGCGATTTTTATCCCATTGATATAGGTTCCATTCGCGCTATCCTCATCGGTGAGAATATATTTCCCTTGCTCAAAGCAGAGTGTAGCATGTCGACGCGATACAAGTCGGTCGCCTGAGAGAGGGATATCATTCTTAGAAGAGCGTCCAATTAACGTCACCGGCTGATCAATGCGATATGCATTGCCATGCTGTCCCTTTACACTCACACTTGCAAGTGGCTGACGTTCTCTCATAAGAGCCTCCCCTTCTTGTCCCCCGCTAGGTCGCGTTTGAGGCTGGCATTGCGTGCTACACGCGAAATACAATGGCAAATAAGCAAAAAATCTTGTTATATTATAACATACGCTTCTACGAGCGGTGCGCGCTCCGCCTTTCCCTGGCTTCAGGTAGTAAGAGCGCGCACGCTGCTCTTTCATGCCCGTATAAGGCTAGATGCCCATTACATGCACCAGTTCCTTGACGGCATCGGCCGATTTGGTGAGCTGTTCGCGCTCACTGGGATTCAGCTCGATCTCAATGACCTTCTCCAGACCCTTTGAGCCGATTTGGGCCGGCACACCCACAAAGAGATCGTGAATGTCGTACTCACCCTGGAGGTAGACCGCGCAGGGCATGATCATCTTTTTATCCAGCATGATGGAGTCGACCATTTGCAAGACGGAGGCCGAGGGAGCATAGTAGGCGCTACCCGTGCCCAGCAGCTTCACAATTTCAGCGCCACCATCGCGGGTGCGTTGTACAATCTCTTCAATACGCTCAGGCGAGATAAGCTGCGAGATAGGTACGCCCGCGACCGTACACATACGTGCAAGCGGAACCATGGTGTCGCCATGCCCACCCAGGACATAGGCCTGAACATCGCGTACCGAGGCTCCGACTTCTTGCGCGATAAAGGTGCGGAAACGCGCGGTATCCAGCACACCCGCCATGCCTAGCACACGTTCACGTGGGAAACCGCTGACCTTGAGCGCGATCTGCGCCATGGCATCGAGAGGATTAGTCACACAGATAATGATACAGTCGGGTGAATATTTGACCACTTGCTCGGTAACCTGCGAGACGATCTCCTGATTCTTTTTCACCAGGTCGTCACGCGTCATTCCGGGCTTACGTGGAAAACCAGAGGTGATAACGACGATATCGGAACCGACGGTATCGGCGTAATCGTTGGTACCAGTTACCTGTGTATCAAATCCAAGCACAGGTCCGGCCTGCATGATGTCAAGCGCCTTTCCCTGTGGCATATTAGGTACGATGTCAAACATGACTACATCAGCGTAGTCACGCTCTGCCAGGCGCTGGACAAGAGTGCTGCCTACAAAGCCGGCTCCTACGACGGTGATTTTTCTTCGCATTGACGCGTCCTTTCAAAACTCTCTCTTCGGAACACCCAAGCCCTGCGTGCTCAGGTGTTCCGAAGAGAGAGTGAACCAGTATTCTACTTTCTCTTTATTGTATGCCCTGGCGCATCCTTATGGCAATTCTCCGCCATCTATGAATCTTTAAACTGTTCAGCTTGCAAAAAGGTGTGCGTCTGCTCCACCTCTTCTGCACAGAGAGGACAGACACGGAGGTGGCCTTCAGTCTCGTCTGCGCGCGTTTTCTCCAGCAAACCAGCACAATAATAACTCAGGGTCTCACTGGAGGGGCAGTCAAATCTATAGAGCTTCTGCACCAGGCTAGCATTTAAACGTTGATACACTGCCACTTTCTCCTGACACCGCTCACAACGAGCAATATGATGAGTCAGGTCGTCACTGAATGGCTCCCCCGCTACCGCTCGCTGCACGATTTCTTCTTCTTGTGGACACGGCACACCAGGTCCACGCTGCATCTTGCCACCTCGTTTCTGGCTCTCTCCCTGGTCCCAGGCTATCAAGTGCGACTTTATAAAAACCATCATATACTCCCTTGCTCCTATGCTTTATTGTGCATAGGCGTACAAAATGAACGTTCACACTCGTCAAAATCCGCGTGGCACATCCTGGTAAAGATACGTTTGTATCGATGCTTCTGGTTCAGAACAAAAAACTTTCTGAGAAGCCCAGTTTTTCCTTTTGCCCTCTTGACAACGCAACCATGTTACGGTATCATACTGACGTCAAGAGCGTCAGAGCTTTGGCAAAGAGATTGGGGTATCGTTCAATGGTAGGACGGCTGACTCTGGATCAGTTAATTGGGGTTCGAGTCCCTGTACCCCAGCCCATCAGGAGAGGTGATTCACCTCTCCTCCTCTTTGACTCTTAGTTTCTACACACACCGACACATTGGGGTATCGTTCAATGGTAGGACGGCTGACTCTGGATCAGTTAATTGGGGTTCGAGTCCCTGTACCCCAGCCCATCAGGAGAGGTGATTCACCTCTCCTTTTTTCTTGCCCTTCTCGACCTTGCTCACACTCCCTCTGCTACAATGGTTTGTATAGTGGTATTCTTACTGTTTGTTCAGCCTTTATTGAGGGAGACTCTGCTCTATGGCCAAAGATGCACCCGAACTTCCAGATAGGCAACCAGGCCTCACCCAAAGACAACGTTGGCAGAAGTGGGCCACCAGGCGCGATATTCCGCTAACCTACCTGGCCTGGAGCGTCTTCATCATCCTCGTCTTCTGGCTGGCCTCCCACATCACAAAGGCTTTGCTGATGCTGGCAATTGCCGCTCTCTTTGCCTTTGCCCTTGCCCCTCTGGTAAAACTACTCCAGCGCGTCATGCCGCGTATCGTGGCAATCCTGATTGTCTATTTAATCGTGCTTTCAGCGTTTAGCCTGCTCGGCTATATTACCTTGCGCGCAACGATTACACAAACGCATGACCTGTTGCGCTACATACAAAGCCTGACCGAGCGACATGGAGGCCAGCCAACACAGCTAGAACGTTCCCTGGGAAACTTTGGCATCACACGTGCACAAATAAACGAGGGCCGGCAATTTCTACTTACACGTGGCGAGGAATTTACCCGCGACGCCATTCCCTTTCTACGCAGCTTCCTTGAATTTCTTATCGATACCATTATCGTTGCCATTTTAAGCATCTATCTGCTCATTGATGGCACACGCGTGATTCAATGGTTACGCCGCAATACCCCCAGGCCGCACGCGCCAACTTCTTGTTGGATACCCTGCAACGCGTGGTTGGCGGCTATATACGTGGACAATTTATTCTGGCTCTGCTGATCTCGGTACTGGTTGGCCTGGGCATGGGCTTCATTTTCCACCTGCCCTATGCCTTCCTCCTGGGTATACTGGCCTTTATTATGGCTTTCATTCCAGTCCTTGGCACCTTTATTTCAGGCGCGGTCTGCATCCTCATTGCGTTAACCCAGTCCTGGGTTACAGCCCTCCTTGTCCTGGTATACTTTGTCTTCATACACGTTATCGAGGGCGAGGTGGTGGGTCCCCGTATCGTCGGCAAGTCTGTTGGACTTCATCCAATTGTCTCGCTCTTCGCGCTGGTCGCTGGTGGCGAGCTCTTTGGCATCTGGGGTACGCTCTTTGCCTCACCCATAGCCGGCGTCCTGCAAACCATCATTATCGTCCTGTGGGGCGAGTGGCGTGTGCGCCACCCCGACCAGTTTGCTCAGACCAAAGAACAGGTTAAAGAAACAGTTACAGGAGAATAACGTCCGAATAAAAAGGACGGTGAGGGGCATAATGCCTCTCACCGTCCTTTTTTAACCAAACATTGCACAAACTCATTTCACTTATGCTTCAAACATTGTACAAATATAATAAGCAAACTATAAACCTCTTCTAATACAATTTTAATCCTCCAAAACAAGCCATTTTCTATGCACAAAGATTACACATGCACAAATTCGTGAGTAGGCACACCTTGAACGCGCCCTATCATCGTGCTATATTTTGTACAGAGTTTGCATCATACATACATATGAGGAGGTTATACACATCATGGTGGCGCTTACAACCCAGCCTGCACCTTTCGCATCTACAATCGACGCGCCTGCGATACATACCTCCACCATCCCTACTCAGGTAGAGAGGGGCAAGAGATGGAGATGACCAGTGAACTGACGCCCGAGCAGATACAGCAAGAAATCACTGTGAGCCGTGCGCTCCAGGGCGATCAAAAAGCCTTTGAGGATATTGTGGAGCAGTATGGCAACTTGATGCTGCGTACAGCGACGCTCATTGTTGCGGATCGTGATGTGGCCGAAGACGTTGTACAGGATGCATTCATCCTTGCCTGGAACCACCTCACAGACTTGCGCAAGGCGGGCGCGCTTCGCCCCTGGCTCATGCGTATCGTTGTCAATCAATGCATCAGTTTTAAGCGGCGCCTCGCACGCAATACTGCCTTTATGCGCCAGACACTCTTAGAGCAGGAAACAGACCTGATCGCCCAGGCAGCCGATGACTTCAAAGGAAAGATGGAACGAGACTGGGACCTGGCCCAGGCGATTAATAATCTTCCTGTGAAACAGCGTGTTGTCATCGTGCTTCACTACTACAATGGAATGACACTGCCGGAGATGTCACGCTCACTCGAGACCTCCGAAAATACGTTAAAGAAACGCATTCAGGCCGCGCTCAATAACTTGCGACGCACATTGCGCACCCCCGATATTCAGTCGGTAGATGCAGGCTTTGCTTACCCAGCCTCTCGCGCGGCTTTCTCTCTTGCTTAAAATATATGAAAAGAGAGAAGGCCGCCAGTGCAGGCGGAGCCGCTACCCTTAAGCCGGGAGCACACCTCGCCAGTACTGTAGTAACTCGTCAAGGATTATATCCGCACAACGCACTTGAAAAATACGCTTGTGCGTATGCTTCTGAAGCCGAGCCAGAACGTCACTAGCGAGACAGTGGCCTGTAGCCAGGGTGACCGCCCCCGCTCGATACCTACTGGCACACAACGATATTCATTCGCAAGCTCGTAGGGAAATAGGTGAAGCAACCTGCGAGAAGGATAGCAGGTTAACTGTGGCAAATAAGGCAAAAAATATGCCTCATGCACCTCGATATGAATGATTGCATGGAGCTTCTCGCCCCCCACACGCTCTTGAATCACTATGTCACGCTCACTAAGACTGGTCTGTTCTCTCACTCCGCCACTCCTCAACATCAACTACACAACAAACCTTGTGCAGAGGACCGTCTTTTATCCTAAAAGCACACACCCTCTCTCTATACATAATACTGCTTGCTACTACCATGTGCTTCACTGCCTCACATATCGACATAACTATACATTACCCTACAATGATCTATTATGGTACATTATGGTACACAAAGTGCGCCTCTACAAGCCTTTCCCGAACTCTCTGCTACAATGAAAGAGAGTATGGGTTCTGTTTGGATACTCTGGTTTGTATTTTTTATTTTGTGGGGTTGGGATTCAATGTTGCTTTGTGGTAACGTGATGCGGTATGGGTGGAGGGGTCATGCTCTTACCACGCTCAAATAATATTCGCTCTCATTTACAAAATATTCACCTTCCGGGTCTGTTCTCTGATCGCGAACAGGGAGGTTTCTTACTTCCAGGCTACTGGCATCTCTATGCGACTCTCTACGCGACACTCATTACATGCTGCACACAGGTGCTCATTATTCGTACACTCGGCCCCGATGACTTTGGCATCTTTGCGTTTGTGCAATGGCTTGGCGCATTGGTGATCCCTTTGATTGGCATAGGGGCCTCAGCACCTGCTAATCAGCATATCGCAAGCACACAGAGTCATGAAGCCCCTCGCCTGGTAGCCGGAATCTTCTATTTTCTTTGGTGCCGCCAGTGCCGCCATATCGGATTTTATATCCTGGCCTGCCTGATCCTCGTCACTCCTGTTGCCTGGTTCTTCCACATACCTAGCCGCTCTCTCCTTCTACTCGGCAGCCTCTCGAGTCTTCCCTTGCTCTTTAGCAATATTGCCGGGGTGACGCTGCGCGGTCAGCAACGCTCAGATCTCCTACTCATGCTGCAAATTTTTGGAGCCTTTGTCAGCTTCCTCCTGGTGGTTGTCGCCCTGCACATCGATGGTGAACGGATTGGTATCTTTTTACTGGCACGCGCCATCGCGGATACTCTTACACTGGTCATGGCTATGATCTGCGTGCTGCGCCTGCTCCCAGTCAGCCAGGCTCATGCTCCCAGTCACCTCTTCCGCGAGCGACTGGTACGCAAGATCAGAAACTCACCACTCTTCTTTCTCATTGATGCCATCGTCTGGCAACGTAGTGAGCTCCTCCTCCTAGCTCTTTGGTATCGCCCCGCCTACCTGGGCTTCTATGCGCTGGGCGCACTACTAAGTAGCTGGCTGATGAGCTTGATCCCGCTGCTTTTTTCGACCTTTCTCGCCCCACTCTGTACCCAACTGCTCCTGGTCTCACGCGCGCACTGGCTCTGTAGCTCTCCTCAACAACAATTTATCCGTACGTCAGGCGCGATGGCAGTCTTAGCCTTCCCGCTCTGCAGCCTTATCATGCTGCTCTGCCCCTTTCTTATTCAGCTCTGCCTGGGGCCAGAGTTCCTGGAGGCAGTCGTACCGTTCCGTATCTTGCTGGTCTCGGCCGCCTTTGGGAGCGTGGCTTCTGTCAGTACAACCTACCTGGCAACCTACCAGCAGCATCCCCTACGCCTGCGCCTGGGATTATGTGCTGCCATCCTCAACATTCTGCTCGCGGTCCTGCTCACTCCCTATTGGGGTCTTTCAGGCGCGGCCATCGCCAGCGCCAGTGCACAAATTCTCTCGGCAGTGGGGTCGATACTGCTCTGCCATATTTCGCTGAAAAAGCAGGCGGCGCTAGTGCCCAAGGAGGTATGATGACACTTCACCAGTACCATTCGCCAAATACCGATGCCCATATCCAGTCGATTGCGGTCTATCACTCCCAGGGGAGGCCACAGCTACCGCGCTTGAGCATTATTCTCTGTACATATAACCGCCGCAACCTGGTTCTCTCGGCGCTCTCCAGCCTGCACCGCCAAACATTGCCACCACACCTTTACGAGGTGATTGTAGTTGATAATGGCTCAAACGACGGGACAATCGAAGCCATACAAAACTATCTGCAATCGCTCTATGATAAATGCACACCAGCCGAAAAACGCTGGCAGGCACGCTGCATCTCTGAACCTCAGAATGGGCTGGCCTACGCGCGCAACACGGGACTGGCTCATGCACGTGGAGAGATTGCCGTCTTCATGGATGATGATAGCATCGCGGATGCCAACCTGCTAGAGTCACTGCTACTCGCTTATCATGAGACCAACGCGGACGCCATTGGTGGGCGCGTCGATATTCGCTGGGAGGGCGATCGGCCTTATTGGCTCTCGGACGAGTTATTGGATGTCCTGGGTTATTTTTCGCCCTTTGGTTTTGAGCAGAAGCGCCTGCCAATGCCGCCTGGTCTCGCGTTTAGCAATTGCTGTTTCTCCGTAAAAATCAAATCACTGCGCAAGGTGGGTCTCTTCTCGCCCTATATTAGCAAACGCCTGCATAGTCCTACCAACTTAGATGTAGAAGAGTTGTGCCAGCGCCTACGCCAGCATGATTGCCAGCTCTGGTATGAGCCACAGGCACTGGTCTTTCATCGCGCGCCAATTGTACGTCTACAAAAAGCCTTCTTTCTAGGGCGAGCTTACTGGCAGGGGCGTGCTGAAATCCTGGCCCGCTATGCCTGTCAACCTCGCGCTGATGCGCCAGCACCCTCCACGACACGCCAGATCCTCCTGGCGGCGTTTATGGAGTGTCTGAATATTCTCAATATGGCCTATATCCAGCGCCCCCTGATCGTGCTTGCTCACAAGCCAACTTCGGAGTATATGATGGCGGCGATGGAGCGGGCACGGGCCGCGGGCCGACTGCGACAGCTCATCCAGGCGCTCTACCATGCCCCTGCCGAAATCACGCTTCCCTCGGTTCTCTTTGTATATCCCAATAAAGAAGAACAGCCACGCGTTCTCGACTATTTAAAAGATGAGGTTCCCCTGGTCACGAAAAAGCGGGCCATTCCGCTCAACTGGCTCTGGCGTCATCGTGCCTATCAGCAACGCTCCATTGGCGTGGTCCATATCTATCAGCCAGGCGCTTTCAAGCGCTCCTGGCTTGCGCGACGACGCCTCCTGTTCTCGCTCTGGGTGGCGCGCCTCCTGGGTATTACCATCGTTGCGACGGATGCGGGAGGCTGGTGGCACAATTTTCCGGGTCGGCGTGCCCGTAAATGTCTGGAGATTGAGCATACTCTTCTCTCGAGAAGTAACGCGATTCAGGCTTTCACGCGCCAGCCCCAGGACCTCTATGCCGAGAAAGAGCTGCGCCAGCGTACCTATGGCCTCTCCTATCCCGGCTCACGCGGGGCCAATCCTCCCCTTATTTTGCAAGAGCAGGCGCGTAAACAGCTTGGCCTGACCGAACCCAATACCTTTATCTATCTCTGTCACACGCATTTGCACACTGAGAGCGAGGTCTTACAGCTCATACAGGGCTTTCAAGAGGTACAACAGGAGATGGCTAATCGCGAGCCTGAGCCTCTCCAACTGCACCTGCTCCTGGCAGGCCCTCCTGTAACCAAGCGCTTCACGCGCAAGCTCAAACGCATTGCCTACGTGGATGAGCATATTCATGTGTATCCCCAGGCGCGCGAGGCTGATCTTCCACTTTACATGGGCGCGTGCAATGCGGTGATCTTTCCTCACCGGGCGAATATCAGTGTTGGCAACCTGCACGCTGCGATCCAGGCTGCATCCTATGATCGCCTGGTTATCGCGCCTACACTGCCACGCTACCAGGGAATGCTCCCTCTACACGCCGGTATTTATTACCAGCCCGAAAGTCCTTCATCGCTGTCAGAGGCGCTCCAGGCTGCCACGCGTCGTCACTATCATCCCACCACAGACGAGCTTCAGTCTCTGGATTCTGTGATTAGTTGGCGGCGTTATGCGCAAGAGCTTATAGATCTTTATAAGAAGCTTATCTTCCATTGACATCTTATTTTAGACAACGTATGCTTGAGTTGGGGTAGTGGGACAACTTCACTACCCCCGACATTCTTCCCTGGATGCAACCACCAGGGCTGCTCTAACGTTAGGAATTGTATGTTATTCTTGAAGAGATTCCGTATTGGCATATCTGAATTAATCTTGCTGGCCCTGGTTGTCGTGGCTATTGTCCTTCGTATGGCACTTATTTCTCTCAACTGGCCAACGACCAACAGCGATGAGAGCGTCATCGATCTAATGGCCCTGCATATCGCCTTTCGGGGCGAACATCCCATCTTTTACTATGGGCAATCCTATCTCGGCTCACTGGAAGCCCACCTGGCCTCTCCATTTGTTCTGTTGCTTGGCCCATCGGTTTTCACGGTACGTCTGCTTCTGATAACGCTCTTTGCGCTCTTTCTCATACTCCTGTATAACCTGACCAGTAAGCTCTATTCACGGAAACTGGCCCTCTTTAGCGTCCTGCTTCTAAGCTTTGGCTCGCTTGATATGTTAATTCAAGAGCTTAAAGCCTTTGGACGCTATCCCGATATCCTGGTTTTAAGCACCTCGCTGCTGCTGCTGACCACGCACCTGGCCCTGACTACTCCTACAGCCACGCTCACAATACGCCGCCGTCTTCTCTTCTTACTTGAGGGTATACTCTGTGGCCTGGCTGTCTGGACCGATCAGATTACCCTTCCGTTTGTGGGACTGTCCCTGTTGCTCCTGCTGGTCTTCTGCCGCAGGGAGGTCCATGGCTGGAACCTTGTAGGCCTGCTGGCTGGCTTTCTGCTGTGTGTCTCGCCCATGGTGTATTACAATGTATCTATGCCTATCGCGCACAATACCTTCAACGATATCATCAACGTGAACAAAGCTATGGCCGATGAGATGGCAACCCATAATATCTCTCCCTGGCGGCGCCTGGTCGGCTCGCTCCTCTTTGCCCTGCCCGCGATTACCGGCTTTAACCCCGTATGCACGCCTGAGAATCTTCCTCTCTTTGGCCCGACAACGGTCACCACTTTTACCTGCAGCATCACGCAGGGCCTCTGGTCTCTAGGCTACCTGGTGCTCTGGGGAAGCGCAACTGTGATGGCGGTAACCTCGCTCTGGCGGCACTGGCCACGCCAGGAACCACTGGCCAAGTCGCCAGCCTATCGAACGCTCGTGCTGGAGGCTCTGCGCCTGGCCTTGCTGCTCAGCGCGGGCGCGATTCTACTGCTCTATACGGTGAGCGCCTCCTCGGCGGTCAATCCTGGCCCGACGGCCCGTTATCTCTTGAGCATGTGCGTCGCGCTCCCTGCCATACTCTGGCCACTCTGGCGGGGCATCCAAACGCTGGCGTTTCCAGAAAAGCGAGGCGAGCGCCTCCTCTTCTTCGCTCGCGTGGGCGCACTCCTGCTTATTCTGGTCATGTTAGTTGTGGGAACCATTCGTACCTTCGCTGATACACCCAACGCACAGGCCGCCTACGAGCGTCAACAAACCCTGGTGTCATACCTGCTGACACACCAACAGACGCGTATCTATTCGGAGTATTGGACGTGCAATCGCCTGGTCTTCGCATCAAATGAAAACATTCTGTGCAGCAATCTCGATTACAACCTGGAACCTGGGCAGAATCGTTATCCTGAGTATGCGACGATAGTAGGCCATGCCCCTTCACCAACCTATGTCTTTCCGCTGACCTCCTTGCAAGCACATAATTTTGAAGCCACAAGGTACGCGTTAGATCCAACGCATTACCGGCGTGAAACGGTAGCCGGCTATGTCATCTATTCCAGGCGCTAGAAAGTAGGGAACATGGGAGGATATACCTCCCCATGCGCTCCACTTTCTAGCAAGCTCATAGACTTTCAGCTATAATGACAGGCAATGGCATTCTCTGTCGCAGGATACCCTATCCACAAAGCAAGCCCTCACCCGTGAGGCCATCTTTACCGCATAATCCTGGGTCGTGCGCACGTGCCATCCACGTTTTTTTAAGCCAGCGGCGCAAAACCCTTGACATAAAAAAAGAAAAGGCGAGGTTCAACGTTGAAACAACCACGTTCCCATCTTGTACGCGAACTCGTAGAGATCATTGTTCTCACACTCTTGATCTTCTTTCTGATCCGCCTGGTCGTACAAACCTACCAGGTCGATGGGCAAAGCATGGAGCCTTCACTCAATGCGAATGAGTATGTGCTCATTAACAAGGTGGCCTATATCTTTAAGGCCCCTGAGCGCGGTGATGTCATCGTCTTTCACTATCCGCGCGATCCTCGCGTCGACTATATCAAGCGCATCATTGGTCTGCCTGGAGACACGGTTCGCATAGATAGTACTCATGTCTGGGTAAATGATAAACTTCTCGATGAAAAGGCTTATATTAGTGCGCCAGTCAATCCTTTTGCTAAAATATGGAAGGTGCCACCCGGCCAATACTTTGTACTTGGCGACAATCGACCTGTGAGCGACGATTCACGCTACTGGGATTATGTTCCCAAGGCCAATATCATCGGCAAGGCCGTGCTCGTCTACTGGCCTGTTAACAAGTGGCAATTTATTAATACTCATTCCGATACCTTCGCGGGAGTCGGAAAGCAGTAATTCGTCCGTGCCTTCAAGCGCTTCACGACACGTGTAGTGGCGAATGCCATAGCGCAAACAGTTTGTTTGCCAAAGCGTTACCACTACCGTGCACTACCCCTACAGGTAACGCGAAGTGTGCCGAAGCGTTACATTGTATAAGAGGAATACAAAGGTTCTATGCGTAATCGATCTTCTTACGATCCCAATGAGAATGCTGGTGTCTACGCTCCCCCGGCCAACGCGGCCAGCCGCGCCCTGACCATGGGTGTGATCTTTGGCCTGATTGGCGTCGTGCTCAACGTAATAATCAATTTTTTGAGTGTGCCTGCCTATGCGAACCAGGCTCGTGAAGCCTCCGCTGGCCCCTGGACTTATCTCGCCCTGGGCCTGGGTTGTCTCGCCCTTATCATCAATATCGTTCTTTGCTTTATCGCTGGCTTTATCACCGGCAAACGTATCATCGTGCGCCGCCCCGCCTTCTGGACTGGTGTCGTGGCTGTCGCTATCATCTATGTCGCTAGCTTTCTCCTGCGCTATATCCCCGGTTATCCTGGCAATATTTCGGGGCAACAATATAGCGGCCAGGTTGCTGGCGGCATCGCGGTTGAATTGGTAATCCTGGTCATAGGCTGTCTCTTTGGTGGTATCTTCTCGCAGTGGGGAGCGATACGCGCGACCTTAAACCATCCCTACTATTATGGGGCGGAAGAAGAGGAAGAGGAAGAGGAATAGCCTACTTTCCACCTCACGTCTCTCCAAACATAGCCACTCGGTACTACTCCAGTCACCTGCTTAGCTATACTGTTAAGTAGAGAATGTCATGAGCAAGTTCTTGGATTGGCCCCTCGCACCTGCGACGCTCGCCTTGTTTTATTGAGTGGTGCAGGTTGGCAGCCTCAGGCTGCCAACCTGCACCACTCAATAAAAATAAATTGTATGCAGGTTTCCGAGAGGGAGTATGTGGAGAGGGAGTGGTGTGTTGAACCAGCGACAGTTTGTGCGAGAATGCGTCGAAATCGCCGTCTTTGTGGCAATCCTCTTTTTTGCCTTCCGTATCATCCTACAAAGCTACCAGGTGACCAGCACAAGTATGAGTCCAGCCATTGTCCAATCTTCGCTGGTGCTGGTAAATAAGCTGGCATATACCACGCATAATCCTGAACGCGGCGATGTGATTGTGTTCCGCTATCCTCGTGATACCCGTATCGCCTATATGCAACGCATCATCGGCCTACCGGGCGATAGCATCCTTATCAATGGCGAACATATCTGGATCAACGGTCGCCAGCTCCATGAACCATACACACGGCTTTCTTATGACAATCCCTTCGCCAAAACCTGGCAGGTTCCCTCAAACCAGTACTTTGTGCTCGGCGATAATCGCCGCACCAGTGACGACTCGCGCCTCTGGGACTTCGTTCCACGCGATTATATTATCGGCAAGGCCGCTTTTGTCTACTGGCCCCTGGACCAGTGGCAATCCGTCAATAACTTCTCCGATGCCTACCGCTAAAGAGCCTGCAGGGTCCATGCTGGCATGGACTCTCCTGCGCTTAGAAGGTCGCTGCGCTCGCAGCCCATGCCAGCATGGACCCTACGAATTCGGTGAGCAAACCACTAATGGGCAACTCTGTATAGTAATAGTGGTACGCTTTTTTGTCCATGGAAGCAAACAGTCAGACTGGAGGGTTACTATTCTATGCCGACGCCTGAACACATTCCCAGGCCGACCTTCCAGAAAGCACACTTCTCGCTCTCCTGCTTGCTCTGCTGGCTGCTCATGCCAATCTTTGCGCCCGCCCTTGTGGTCAGTATGATCTTACTGGTCGTGGATCAGCGGCGCAAACGGGCACGTCCCCAGGGGCATCTTACCCGCATCCCGACCTCCCCCGTCCACGTCGTCAATTCCGAGGTCAAGTTGTACACCTATGGAGAGGATCTCTACGCGGATATGCTGGCAAGCATCGAGGGCGCGCGTAAACATATCTTCATCGAGACCTTTATCTGGAAGGGTGATGCGGTGGGAAGGCAATTCAGAGACGCGCTAGGTCATGCAGCGGCCCGAGGTGTCGAGGTCTATGTTATCTACGATTCTTTCGCCAATCTCGTTGTGCCACGCGCCTTCTTTGCCTCTTTTGCGCCACAGATTCACATGCTAGCCTATCCCTTTCTCACGCTCCCTTTCAATCCCTTGAGCCTGGCCAGCTACGCACGTGATCACCGCAAGATCCTGATCGTTGATAGTCATGTGGCTTTCCTGGGTGGCTATAACATTGGCAGTCTCTACGCAACACACTGGCGCGATACACATGCGCGCATCATCGGCCACGATGCCTGGGAGGTTGAGGCCACCTTTGTCGATTTCTGGAACACTCATCGCACACGAGATCTACCACGGCTGGCAGCGAGTACGAAACGTGATTGGGACCCCTATATACAATTCTTCCGGAACGAACCCTCGGTCCTGACCTTCCCCATCCGCGCCTCCTACTACGAGGTCATTGATCGGGCGCGCAAGCGGATCTACCTGACGCAGGCCTACTTCATTCCCAATCGCTTTTTCATCCGCCTGCTCTTCAAAGCTGCCGAACGTGGCGTTGATGTACGCATCCTCCTGCCAGCCATCTCTAATCACGTTATTGCCGACTGGCTGGGGCGTGCCTTTTATACGGCCTGTCTCAAGGCTGGCATTCGCCTCTTCCTCTACCAGGACGCCATGGTGCACGCTAAAACCGCGACCATCGACGGCATCTGGTCAACGGTCGGCACCGCCAATATCGACCGCCTGAGCATGCTTGGAAACTATGAAATCAACCTCGCCATCTATAATCGCGAACTCGCGACCCAGATGGAAACTATCTTTCATAACGATACAACCCACGCCCGTGAACTATCTCTGGCAGAATGGGAGAGCCGTCCACGCCTCCACAAATACGCCGAGTATCTCCTGCGACCACTCCGCCCCTTCCTCTAAGCCCTGTCCTGGCTATTTTTTTCGGGTAAATATAATGTGGAGCATGCTGGCAGCCGTAAGCTGCCAGCATGCTCCACATTATATTTACTCAGATGAGCGCCGCAGGCGCGAAAAGTTATTCCTCGATGATATCGATGGACTTAATCTCATCGCCGGGACGTGGATCGCGCTGTGGATCGCGTTCGCGAATAGCCATCAGCACATCCATGCCATCAACGACCTGGCCGAAGACACCATGACGACCATTGAGGTGAGGCGTGGGACCATGCGTGATAAAGAACTGAGAACCGTTTGTGTTTGGCCCCGCGTTGGCCATCGAGAGAATACCAGCCTTGTCATGCTTAAGGCTGAGCGCGCCCTGCTCGTCATTGAATTTATAGCCTGGACCACCCATGCCGGTACCCGTGGGATCACCACCCTGGGCCATAAAACCACCAATGACGCGATGGAAAGTGGTGTTGTTATAGAAACCCTCGCGCGCCAGGAAGACAAAGTTGTTGACTGTTATTGGCGCCTGTGCGGCGAATAGCTCGATGCGAATATCGCCCTTGCTGGTATGCATGACGGCGGTATATTTCTTCTTGGGATCAATTTGCAGTGCAGGCGCACTGTTATATTGCTTGGCCACGAAAAACATCCTCCTAAAACTAACAACAAAAAAACAGTGCACTGTGTACAGACACAATGCACTGTACCCCTTACATTGTACCTTTAGGAGGCAGGAACAACAAGTACATGATTCATTACATCAGAGGTAATGTTCTTGTCGCTATCGCTTGGTCCTTGCAGGGCCAGAGCGACGTCCATACCTTTGACAACCCAGCCGAAGGTGTTAAAGTTTTGCCCCTTCAGGCCAGTGGAGTTGTCGCCAGTGTTAATGAAGAACTGACTACCAGAGACTTTATCGCTGCGCGCCATTGAGATCGTGCCCGCGGTATAATCGCCATTTTTCCCCGTCTCGTCAGGCAGAGTATAGCCAGGGCCGCCCGTGCCATCACCCTTGGGATCACCACCCTGGGCGATCTGAAGGTTGCCAGCGTCTTTCATAACACGATGGAAGGTCAGACCATCATAGAACTTGTTCTGCGCCAGGTAGACAAAATTATTGACCGTCTCAGGCGCCCACTGGGGCATCAGTTCGAGGACAATCAATCCGCGATTAGTATTGATGCCAACGCAATAGGTCGTCTTCTGGTTGATGGTCATAGCTGGGGCCTTATCGTAGCTGTGCTTAATTTTGTCCTTGTCTGCGGAACTCGGGGCCGCGGAGGTATCAGTAATCTTGCTCAGGATATCAGACTTAAGACAATTAGAACTGGTGAAGGCCTGCTTATGATCCGCTGGCATACTCGTGACTACGGTGGTTGCCTTCGCTTTCACATCTGGAGCGAGCGTCGCGATGGCAGTTGCCTTCTTCGCGTTTGAAGCTTGTTTAGCTGGGGGCGCGAAAGGGCCAACGTGGTTGAAATACAGGAGGGCGACGCCGGCTGCGATAATCAGGATAGACATGGTAATCGCCCATGGATATCGTGCTATCCCACGAGCTGGCGCTTGCTGCTTTGGAGTCCGCCGCTGCTGGGACTGCTGGGCAACTTTTGGCTCAACCGTTGGCAGTTCAGTAGCGTGCGCTTTCGCTATGCGCGCCGCCCGTTTTGTGGCTGTACGTTTTGTCGTCTTTGGCATGGGTTCTTAGCGATGCTCCTTTTTTCTTATGCGGTGGTCCTCTATACCGCATAATTCTTTGTGTTATAATAAACCTCTTGCATGGTTGGGTCAAGCCCTCCTCCAGGCTACTATTTCCTTCGTTCTCGCTCTCTTCCCCATTTGACTCCCCTCATACATCTCACTTCCTCCTAGGACAGGTTTCCCCCTCACATACCAACTTTCCTACTTGTACTTATCCACAATCATGCCAATTTTTGTGGATAAGTATGTGGATAAGTTCGGGGATAACTGCTTTTAAGTGGGGATAACTCCCATTCTTTGGTGGATAAGTGAGAAATAACCTTTTTCCTACCCACAAAATCTGCCGTTTTGACGCGAAGATATCCACATATCCACATAGCACAGCCATTCCTGGCATTTGATTTCGGGCGCCAGATTCGTTACACTTTGAGCACACACTTTTCCATCTGAAATACAGATCATATTTTTCTTAGTTATTCGTAGATGCTGGAGTCGCTGACGTGGAAAAACTGCTACCGCAAAATGTAGAGGCCGAGTGCGGTGTACTTGGGAGTATCATTATCGATCCTGAAGCTATCGTTCAGGTGGCAGACTTTCTACGCGCCGAAGACTTCTACCGCGACGCGCACCGCGTCATCTTTGAAGTTATTGTTCAGCTTTACGAGCAACATGAGCCAGCCGACTTTATCACCATTTGTGACGAGCTAGAGCAGCAGGGAAAGCTCGAAGAGGTCGGCGGGGCCGACTATATTACCTCGCTTGTCAACCTCGTCCCCACCAGTGCCAACGTTGAGCACTATGGGCGTATCGTGTCCCGTACCGCCATTCTCCGGCGCCTGATTCACGCCGCCGGGCAGATCGCCGCCGTGGCCTATGACGAGGGCGATGCCGACGTGGCCCTGGACAAGGCCGAGCAGCTTATTTTCGAGATCAGCCAGGGTACGACGCGCTCAGACTTCTCCGCCATTAACGACGTCCTCACCAGCTACCTGATGAAGCTGGAACAGCTCCACGAGCGCCGTGGCACCATCGTGGGTGTGCCAACTGGCTTCACCGATCTCGACCGCCTGACGGGCGGCTTTCAGCGCTCAGACCTGCTCATCCTGGCGGCGCGTCCCGCCGTTGGTAAGACCTCGTTCGCCCTGAGCCTGGCGCGCAATGCCGCCGTCCGCTACCAGCAGAGCGTGGCCGTCTTCAGCCTGGAGATGAGTAAGGAACAGTTAGTGCAGCGCTTCCTCTCTATGGAGGCCAGCATCGACCAGCAACGCCTGCGTACAGGCTGGATTGAGGACGAAGACTGGGAGCAGATCGAGCAGGCTATGGGGCGCCTCTCGCAGGCGCGTATCTACATCGACGATACGGCGGGCATCTCCACCATGGAGATGCGCAGTAAGGCCCGCCGCCTCGCCAGCGAGCAGGGACTGGACCTGATCATTGTCGATTACCTCCAGCTCATGCAGTCCTCCATCGGCGGCAAACGCAATGAGAACCGCGTGCAGGAGGTCTCTGAGATCAGCCGTAACCTGAAGGGCCTGGCCCGCGAACTTGATGTGCCCGTGCTGGCCCTGGCGCAGCTCTCCCGTACCGTTGAGAGCCGCCAATCCAAGGTCCCCCAGCTCTCGGACCTGAGAGAAAGCGGTTCCATTGAGCAGGACGCTGATATAGTGATGTTTATTTACAGAGATGAAGTATATAATCCTGATACTGAGCGTAAAAATATTGCAGATATAATTGTTGCCAAGCATAGAAATGGTCCTGTGGGCGAGGTGAGCCTCTTCTTCCAGGCAAGCCAGACGCGCTTTGCGGACCTGGAAGTCGATGTCTCATCGAGCGTCGAAGAGTAAGGGTGGGAGGTGGACAGCTATGAGTGCGTTTGCCGGATTCCCTGCCGGGAAAAATAATCCCTTTGTGCCGATACCAGAGGTCTTTTTTACACAATTGCTGCCGGAGATTGAGGATAGCGCCGAGTTGAAGGTGACCTTGCATCTCTTCTGGGCTCTGGCGCGTATGCAAGGTAATCCGCGCTGTGTGAGCGATAGGCAGTTACTTGGTGATCAGCTCCTATTACAGGGTCTCAGGCGCCGTGGAGATCCACGTCCGCCCGAAGAACGCCTACAACATGGCCTGGAGCAAGCGGTCGCGCGTGGCACGCTGCTATGCGTCCATTTACGCCTCCTGAGTGAGGGCGATGACGTCATTGCCTGGTACTTCTTCAATACTGCCCGCAGCCGCAAAGTAGTTGAGGCGATTGAGGGCGGTGAAATGATGCCGGGCAGCTTGTTGAAAGTAGACGAAGAGCATGAGCTTCCTGAACAGAAACGGCCTGTTGCTGCGAGGGAGTATGCTACATCTAGAGGGCATGCTCCGCCGTCCCCGGCAGACCCAGCCTATGCGCAGGTTCAGGTTGACCGACCAAATATTTTTACACTCTATGAACAAAACATTGGACTGCTTGGTCCGATGATCGCGCAACAGCTAGAAGATTATGCCGAGCGCCTCCCACCAGAGTGGATTGAGGATGCGTTTCGCGAAGCCGTAGAAAATAATAAACGCAGTTGGAGTTATATTCGCGCTATTCTTAAGCGCTGGGAAACGGAAGGCAGGCAATCATGGAGAGCCTGAATCGTATTTTTAGTCGCACACAATCCAGGCGCCAGCCCAACGTGGATGAGCAGCAACATCGTCGCCCAGGCACGCCTATGGGCGCGGCTCAGCCACGTCCAGCCGCCTATCCGCGTCATCCACAGCCCGAGGCACGTGTGCGCCCAGACAATCGGAGAGCGGAGTTGCCGCCAGCCAACCAGGCACAGGCGGCGCAGATGCCTTCAATACCTACCACACGCTTCCTCTCTGGCGGGCAAGGCGATCCGCAGACAGCGGCCTTTACCGACTATCCCTATACAGAAAGCGGTCAGACCTACGAAGGCGAGGCCTATGAGCTACCCGCACGTCCTCGTCCGCGTGGCTCAGGTGTCCAGCCACCACTCAATAGCACGACCGCGACGCACTACCCGGCACAACCACGACGCACCCAGGGGCAAGTACCCAGGGCGCCGATGCCGTCTCGCCCTGGCTATCCTCCCTACCATCACGATGACTACGCCCATGCACTACCAGCAGATGTCGTTGAGGAGTGGAGCAATGAAGAAGGGTACGAGGATGGTCCAGGGATAATGTATGGGGATTGGGAAGGGGACAGCGATGAGAGCTACAATAATAATTATTATAATAATCCCAATCCCAATCCAGTCGCCTATGATGCACAGCGTACAGATGGAGAGACGCTCCAAACGTCGCCGTTTCATGCGCCCTATCAGCCTAACTATGCGCCACGCCCTGGGCAACCGCCTGCGGCACGCTACAACACGCCCACGCCGCCACGTACGGGCCAGACTACCCGTGATATGAGCATGCCAATGCCATCTCATCCTGGACAGCAGATACAACCACACCTGCCACCTACTCGCGCGCCACAGCCCCAACTGCCGGTTGCAACTCAGCCCCCGGTCGCGCAGCCTCAGTATCGTGCTCGTGTTACACAGCCACTCGATCCGCGCCACCTGGAAGAACTCCGCCGTGAGCGCCTGGAGACAGAGGCCTTTCGTGAGGCTATCACACGCGACATCGCCAGGCGCCCACGTCTGCCGGAGCCAGTCGAAAGCCGGGCCTTACAGCCAGCACGAGCACGCTGCCCCCATTGCAAAGGCGCGGGCTATCTACGCGCCAACGTCAACTTTGGCCATCCTAACTTTGGCAAGCCCATTCCCTGCACCTGCAAGGTTGCTGAGGTCAAAGAGAAACGCCGCACCCAGTTACGCGAGATGTCGAACCTGGATGCCTACCAGGACTTCAATTTTGATACGTTTAATCCCCAACGCCCCGGCGTCTATGAGGCCTATCGGGCCGCCTGGGAGTTCGCGCACGACCCGCAGGGCTGGCTACTCCTGATCGGACCCAACGGTTGCGGCAAGACACACCTGGGACTCTCCATTGCACACCAGCGGCTAGAGGCGGGCGATGTCGTGCTCTTCTCCGTGGTTCCCGACCTCCTCGATCACCTGCGGGCAGCCTTCGCCCCCAATGCTACCGAGGTATACGACCAGCTCTTCTCTAAGATGCGCGAGGCGGGGGTACTCATACTCGACGACCTGGGGGCACAGCAAAGCTCTCAGTGGGCCAAAGAGAAGCTCTTCCAGCTCTTAAACTATCGCTACAACATGAGCATGCCAACGGTGATTACCGCTAATCCTAAGGGCCTACAGGATATTGATGAACGCATTCGCTCACGCCTGGGTGATATCAGCCTGGTGCGCCGCGTCAATATGAACCAATCACAAGATTATCGCCCCGTTCATCCCGGCCGCAACGAATAATAACCCTAAAGGAAGTATATGGATGTGATGCGGGCAGCCGTTGGCTGCCCGCATCACATCCATATACTTCCTTTAACTTAACAACATGCTTTTGCATGTCAGAACTTCTTGTCCTTGCGTTTGACACATCCAGGTGCTATCATAACGGTAAATATCCCCACATCGTGGGCTTCTTGCGCACACATCGTTCCTGTAACAGGTTTATGCCCTTCCACCCTGGAAGGGAGAGCGTGATAGATAAAGTGAGGAGTTAACATGGGTAGTGTTTTCAATCCCCGTGATCCGAAATGGGTCAAGGAGTCCAATGAATTTCTGGAGCCACGCGGCATCATTCCCGCCGTCGTCGAGTCAACACCTCGCGGTGAGCGCAGTTGGGACCTCTACTCTCGCTTGCTGAAAGAGCGCATCATCTTCGTGGGTACCCCCATCGATGATCAGGTTGCCAACAGCGTAGTCGCCCAGTTGTTGTATCTCCAGAGCGAGGACGCTACCAAAGACATCCAGATGTACATCAACTCACCAGGTGGTGTCATCTACGCTGGTCTCGCGATCTACGACACCATGCAGTGGCTACGTCCCGACGTCTCCACCTTCTGCATGGGTATGGCAATGAGCATGGGCGCAGTCATTCTGGCCGCTGGTCATAAAGGCAAACGCTATGCTCTTCCGAACTCCACTGTGCTGATCCACCAGCCTCTCGGTGGCGCGGAAGGCCAGGCCGCCGATATCGAGATTACCGCGCGCGAGATCCTGCGCTTGCGCCGCAATCTCTACGAGATTCTTGCCAAGCATACAGGCCAGACCATCGAGCGCATCATGCAGGACTCTGACCGTAACTACTACCTCAGCGCACAGCAGGCAGTTGAGTACGGCCTGGTCGATGATGTTCTCAATCCTAGCAACGAGGAGTAATTCTCGTCGCGCATCTGACTTCAGACGTAGCATCATACATGGAAGCGCCGCACACTTTACTGTGCGGCGCCTCTTTTTCTAATGCCATATGCAACTTACTTCTGGGTTGTGGGTGTGGTGCTCCCTGGCGGTCTACGACCGCCAGGGAGCACCACACCCACAACCCAGGAGAGCGCCGCAGGCGCGAGGAGAGGTTACGATGCTTCCAACCTTACGCAAAGCGCTTTTCGAAACGCTCTACCGCAATCGCTATCTCTATCGCTTCGCCAGCACCGTCCCCTTCGCGGGCCAGTGGCGTACCTGGCAACGCCTTGTCCTCTCGCGTATTCAGGGACAACATGTGCTGGAACTGGGCTGTGGACTTGGAGACCTGCTGGCCGATATGCTCGGAGCCGGTTACACCTGCCAGGCCGTGGAGCACTCGCCCGAAATGGTCTCTGCCGCGCGCGACACCTTGCGCAAACGCCACGTTGGCACCTCGGGGCTGATTGTTCAGGGTTTGGCCCAGGCGCTACCCTTTGGTGATGCCTCTTTCGATGCCGTTGTCAGTACCTTTCCCAGTGAATACATTTTCGATCCAGATACTATTGCTGAGGTAGCCAGAGTGCTACGCCCGGGCGGGCGGCTGATTGTTGTCCTCGGCTCACAGCTCCTGCCCGTTGGAGCACTTCAGCCGGTCCTTGTCTTGCTTCAGCTGCTCGTCTATGGACCTCGCAAGAGGAGCGCACCCACGAGGGGCAGGCAGCAACAAAACATCATCGGCGAGGAATTCGTGACCGATGTATTACCCGATGCTGAGTTTGGGCGCCTCATACCATTAGAGCGTTTCAATCTACGCCGCCGCTCCGAGCGCATCCGTAGTTCCCGGTGGGAAGTGTATATTACAATAGGGGAAAAATTACAATAGAGGAAAAACTGTCTTAAGGAGTTTCTATTCATGGTACTCTGGCCTTCTCAAACCGTTGAGGCAAATGGTCTCACAATTCACTATCTGCGCACTGGCGGCGAAAAGCCTCCTATTGTCTTCCTTCATGGCTTCTATGACAATGGCCTCAATGGGCGGCGCGTCGCCGAAACGCTTACACGCGATTTCGATATTCTACTTCCGGATGCGCGCTTTCATGGTCTGACCAGCATTGAGCAAACACCTGGCTTTACCTATCAAGACCTGGCCAACGATACCATCGCCTTGCTTGAAGCGCTTGGCATTCAGCAGGCCATTCTCATGGGGCACTCCATGGGAGCAAGTAACGCAGCGGTTGTAGCCGCTCAACGCCCTGACCTGGTACGCGCCCTCGTGCTTGAAGATCCCGCCTGGTGGGAGACCCCGGACGAGAGCGATGAGCACCACAAAATCGAGGTTGAGCACTGGAAGACCTATATCCAGAGCCAGAAGGATCTCTCGCATGAGGATCGCCTGGAACAGGCACAGTTTGAACAACCACTCTGGACCACCGATGATCTCGGTCCCTGGATGACGGCTCAGGACCAGTTCGATATGGCCGTCTTTGGACATATCGCGGACAGCTTACAAGTCCCCTGGCGCCAGACTCCCTGGCGCGAAGTGGTCGCGCGTATCACCTGCCCCAGTTTGATCATCACCGGCGAGAATCAGCGTGGAGCCATCGTCACACCCTCCCTGGCCAGCGAGCTTCAGCAGATCAATCCACGCTGCCAGGTGGTGCATATCGAAGGAGCGGGGCATAATATCCGGCGCGACCGCTTCGCTCACTTTATGAATGCCGTGACTCCTTTCCTGAAGGAACTATAGGAAAAACAATGCAGCAGACACACCTGGATCAGCTCTCTATGCGCTACCCTCACCTGGCTGCTGCTTTCGCGCATATTCCCCAGGCGGAAGAGCATCTCCGCCGCATTCAGGATCTCAACCAGTCCTGGCAGGGATTGCTGCTTTCAGGTGCATCTCGTGACGATGATCTTATTCCGAAACCCAACCCCATTCGGGGACAAGCCTTCACTACCGTGCCTAGCGCTTCCCCCATTCGGGGACAAGCGCGCTCAGAGTGTTCGGGGAAGAAGTATGTCGAAGTTGTGACCAATGGCATTACTCAGGATCTACCAGCCGTCGATACCTTCGACATTATCTACGCGGGTGGGGGTCTCAACCTCCTGCACGCCGCCGTGATGACGCTGCGCTATAACCTGCGCGTGCTCGTCTTTGATCGCTTCACGGTGGGAGCGGTCCATCGCGAATGGAACATCTCGCGCGAGGAACTCAATGAGCTGCTGGCTGTTGGCTTACTGACATCTGAAGAACTGGAACAGATTATTCAGCGGGAGTACGCGGATGGCCTGGTGCGCTTCTCCTCCGAGCATATTGGGGTGCCCACAGCAGAGCTTCACTTACAAGATGTGCTCAACATTGCCGTCGATGCGGAGCAGCTCACCCAATTGTGTGTACAGAAAATCCAGGCTCATCAGCCACGAGAGGGCCAGGCCAACCTTATCCTGCACCAGACGACCTTTGAGCGCTGCGTTGTCGATCCACAGCGCAATGTCAATGTGCATGTAAACACACATAACGAGACGCACCTCTATACCGCCCATCTCCTGATCGATGGTATGGGTTCAACCTCGCCCATCGCCTGTCAGCTCAATTGTGGCCGCCCCTTCTCGCTTGTCTGCCCAACCGTGGGCACTGTCGCGCGCGGATATAAGCAGGGTTCTACTCCAGATGCGATTGATCCCGCGCTAGGAGAGATATTGGTGACCACGGAAGATGTGCGGCGGGAGCGGCAGCTTATCTGGGAGGCTTTCCCTGGACGCGACGAGCAGGTGGCGATCTATCTCTTCTACTACGCAGAGACCGGGCAGCGTGTCGACCTGTTTGAGCTCTTTGATGATTTCTTCGCCCTGCTTCCTGATTACAAAGACACAAGCGAGGTGGAGATCCTCAAGCCAGTCTACGGCTTCATTCCTGCGGGCTACAACATTACCCTTCCCTGGCAGCAAGAGCAGAAGGTCCTGGCCTATGATCGCGTCATCTCCCTGGGCGATGCCGCGGCCTTTCAATCGCCGCTCACCTTCTGTGGCTTCGGCTCCTACGTCCGCAATCTGCGCCGTATTACGACCCTCCTGGCCTACGCCCTGGAGCATGATTTACTGAGCGCTTCCAACCTCGACAAAATTCGAGCCTCCGAGGCCGTTCCAGCCGTAGCACGCGCCTTTAGCAAATTCATGATTGCGAAACCCGCCGGGTACGAAGTCCCCTGGCAGGTCAACGAGACGCTGAATGTCTTCTGCCGCGTCCTGTATGACCTTGGACCTCGCGCCACCAATGATTTCTTTAAGGATCGCATCGGCTGGCTCGACTATACGCGTGTCGTGCTGAATACACCTAAATATTACCCGGCGATCTATCGCCTGGCCCTCTCTACCCTCACGCCAACCGAAATTCTGGGATGGATCACGGCCTGGCTCCAATTGGGGCGTCAATCCGCGATCTTTACCCTCTACTGGTCGCTTTATCCCCTTGTCCGGCCTCTCCTGGCCTTGCCTCCTATGAGCTTCTTCCTGAAGAGGCTGGAAACCTCCTCTCCTCGCCAGGCCTTTGCAGTTTGCCGCCACCATGCACTCATGGCCCAGGTCGCACGTAATCGCACTCCATATCAGCCCAAACCAGAAGCGATCTCGCCTTCCTCATCTAGAAAAACACCGACAACAACCACAAACAGGCTAGGGCACTGGTTAGGCTCGCTCTGGCCACATAGCTAATCCTCCGCATTTCTAGTACAATAGAGAGAGTATAGAATTACAAGAAATAGGGGAGCAAATAAGAGCTTCGCTCCCTTTTTCTCGTACGCCTGACTAGAATACTTCTTAAGAAGAGAAGCTATTGGTGGAAAGTTGGAAGGGAGAAGCAGAGCAATGCCAGGCAACATGCAACAACCCACACACTCACAAGCATCCGATTCCTCTGTAACGTATCTCCATAATGGAGACTACCAGATTCAACGCATTCTCGGTCGCGGCGGCATGGGCAAGGTACTCCTCGCAACCCACACACGCCTCGGGACGCCATTTGCGATTAAGCAAGCCCTCGCCGATAGCCCTCTCGCTGAGAGCGCTGTAGCTGAGTTAGAGCAGGTTTTGCACCCCGACGATGTGATCGCTGATCCTCATCCTGCGCCTCCGGGGCGCTTTCCCGTGAGTGGAGGGGAGCATACAGACCGTTTTACGCGCGAAGCCCTGCTCCTGTTACGCCTACAGCATCCCGCCATCCCTACGCTCTATGACTACTTTCATGAGCATGGGTCGTGGCACCTGGTGATGGATTATGTACCGGGCATCTCCCTCAACAATTACCTGAGCCAGCATGCCCCTTTGCCACCCCTGGAGGCACTCAATTACGCGACCCAGCTTTGCGATGTCCTGGCCTACCTGCATCAACAGCAGCCGCCTGTTATCTATCGCGATCTCAAGCCCTCAAATATTATGCTGATGCCCAATGGCATGCTGATGCTGATCGATTATGGCATCGCGCGCTACTACAAAGAGGGGCAGAGCACCGACACAACCGGCTTTGGCTCTCCAGGCTATGCGTCACCCGAGCAGTATAATGGCGGCTCACAGACAGATGGGCGCTCCGATCTCTTCAGCCTGGGCGTTATTCTGCACGAGATGCTTACAGGGCAACGTGTAGCCCCTTCTGCGCTTATGAAGGATGAGCCACGCCCGATCCAGACCAAAGTCTCGTCCGCGCTACAAGGCCTCGTGAATCTTGCAACACGCCCGGATCCAGCCCAACGCTATCAGAATGCGTCCCTCTTTGCTCAGGCCCTTGAGCGCGTGTATGCGATTGAAGAACGGGCCGCGTATGAAGAACGCCTCAGCCATATACATGCCTTCCCCACGCCATCATCTTCGCTACAGGCTGCGCGCAAAGAAGATCAGGCCACAGGCTTACACCAGGACTTGAATGCTGGTGACAATTTGGCTTCGTCCCTTGTCCCACTCTCCCTCTCCAGCGTACGACCCTCACCAGCGTTCCTGGCGCAGATACTGGATGGGCGCCGTCAGACCAGGCAACACTTACAGCGCTTACGACGCCAGGGCAGGCATCCTACTCCTCGACCATTCAGCCCACCAACGCCTACACCTCAGCCACGTAATGTGCCTACTCCCAGGCCTCAATACAGGCCTACATCTTCTACGGCAACCAATGGCATTCCCGCTGCGCTCGCTGTCAATGCTTCAGCCAAGCAAACTCGTAGTGAAACACGTGCGCTGACACTCCTGATGTTTGCCCTCCTGTTACTCCTGCTCATCTCAGCGAGTGTGGCCTACTTTTATGGCACACCCTTTCTGCTCAGCCAGGCAGGTTCGCCAGGTGACAATCCTAATCCTCCTGGCGCTGAGTCGCTTGATATTGGCCACATAGCCAGTTGGCATCAACTGGCTTCGCCGCCAGTGCCCGTCGCGGATAATGCCTCAATGTTTGCCCAGGTCGAGGGACACTCCTATGTCTATATGACTGGCGGCTATCGTGGCCCTAAACAAAACCCCAAATATGACCGTCACCTCTACCGCTATGATATCAGTAGCGGGCGCTGGGAGCAGGCTCCAACCACGAATGGCGCCTTCCCTGGCATGCTCAATAACGCCATTGCTCACGATACCTATGGTAATCTGCTCTTCGCCAATGGGTACTCGACAGATACTTACTCCGTCTCATCTGCCCTCTATCAGTACCAACTGGCAGATGGCTCACTCAATAAAATCATCCCCAGCCAGGATATTCCTCTTGGTTTTGGTCTCTCAATGCTCACTGATCAGCAAGGCGATGTCTACCTGACGCAGGGATTTAGCAAGGCTGGTGCAGGGCAGACAGTCGCAGGGACGGGCTGGTATCGCTACACGCCACATACCGGTCAATGGCAGGCGCTCGCCCCTCTCCCCCAGGGTCTGGGCTATGTGATGCTGGCACTTACCTCGCAAAATCAGATCCTTCTGCTTGGCGGCGCAAGCGATGCCGCCCAGGCGCACCCCTCGAACGCGATCTACCGCTACGATAGCGCGCATAACGCCTGGCATAAGGAGCAGGCAACCCTCCCCACTCCACTGAGTGGTAGCTCCAGTTGCGCTCCCTCCAGCGATCAACTCGTTATGCTTGGCGGCTTCGACGCAACACATAATAGTAGCCTGGCTCGTTCCTGGCTGCTTGATCTGAAGACCCTGCATGCCAGTGCTCTGCCTGACATTCCCAATGGGGGTTCGCTCCTGGGAACAGCCACATGTGACACACAGGGACACTTCTACCTTCTGCGCGGCACGCGTGATCCCGGCATCCCTACAGCCGACTTTATGCAGCTCACCCTGACGCTCCCTCACTCAACCCAACCACAGAGCGTTCCCCCTACCCAGACACCAATACAGAACACTCCTACACAAGCATCCATGCAGAACACGCCAACCCTGGCCCCCGGGCAGAACACTCCTACAGAAGACACCAATCCGAAGGAACCTATAGGCAAATAAAAAAGGCGGGAGGCAGCGTTTACGCAAACGCTGCCTCCCGCCTCCTAAGCTAGAACAAAATATGCTTATGGACGGATTACCTCGTGAATAAGTGCTCCTGGCTGCACTGGCGTATCGCTCCAACGGTAGCACGCCAGCAGATTCTCAAAGAGGTCGCGCGCCTCTGCTTCACTACGTGCATGCACCTCCACCAGAGACTCTCCGGCCTGCCGATACGCGCCGACCTTGGCTTGCAAGACCAGGCCCGTGCGATGATCGATCGGCTCGCCTTTTCGGAAGCGCCCGGCCCCCAGGCGCATGCTGGCCAGGCCTATGGCTTCCGCGTTAATGGCCGCGATATAACCTGTGTGTGGTGATGTCAGCATCACTTTGTAAGGTGCTTGCGGCAATAAGTGCGGCTGCTCGACCTGGCGAGCGTCTCCTCCCTGGGCCGCGATCACTGCCGCCAGCTTCGCCAGGCCCGCACCCGAACGGATAGCTTGCTGCACCTGTTGCTCCGCCATATCCATGGTCTGTGCCTTTCCGGTCATGACCAGTAATTCGGCCACATCATGGTAGCAGAGCGCACTGACGTCCTCTGGCCCTTCACCACGCAGGATCGCGATGGCCTCCATCATTTCCAGTGCATTGCCCACTGCGCACCCTAGCGGCTGCTCCATCGAGGTCAAGGCGGCTACGGTGTGTATCCCGGCCAAGCGGCCAATGTCTACCATGGCCTGGGCCAGTTCGCGTGCCTTCTCGACTGTCTTCATAAACGCGCCACTTCCAAATTTGACATCAAGGAGCAGGTGGGAGCAGCCAATGGCTAGTTTTTTACTCATAATACTGGCGGCAATCAGGGGAATACTCTCAACCGTTCCAGTGACGTCACGCAGGGCATACATCTTGCCATCGGCTGGCGCCAGGTCCGCCGATTGGCCCGCGAGCACAACGCCTTCTGACTTGAGGATACGTACAAATTCTTCACGCGTCAGTTCAGGACGAAAGCCCTGGACCGATTCAAGCTTATCAATCGTTCCGCCGGTGTGGCCCAGGCCACGCCCGGTCATCTTTCCTACCGCGATACCACACGCGGCGGCCAGGGGCGCTACCGCCAGGGTAACCTTGTCTCCGACGCCCCCGGTACTGTGTTTATCAATCACAGGCGAGACGATATCGCGCACATGCAGTTCATCTCCTGAATGCACCATAGCCATGGTCAGGTCGCGCGTTTCACGCGCGTCCATTCCTCGCCAACAAACGGCCATGAGCCATGCCGCCATCTGATAATCGGGAACCCCTCCCTGTGTATATTGCTCAATAAGCCAGTTAATTTCGTCGGTGTCCAGGACACCTCCGTCCCGCTTCTTTCGTATAAGCGCTACAGCTTGCATATATCTCCAGGCTCTTTTTTACAGAGAACGTGGCGAGAAAGCCCCAGTCATGCATGTCGGAGATGAATCGCCACTCCCGCGTGAGCGTGAGGGCTGGAAAAAGCCAGCCTTCCTGCTTGGGCAAGAGAGGCTGGAAGCGTGGACGGAACACTCAGAACCCCCGCTGCTTTAACACGGGGAGTCTTCAGTTACCCCGCTCTGTAAACACAATACGTACCCCATCACTCTCTAAGCCCGTCCCACTATCAATGAGGTAGCGATCAACCATCTGGCTTCCCAGGCGCACATTATGGTCATATTGCAGCTGCCCGTTACTGAAATCATACAGATTGGAGCTCTGTGGGTAGCTGCCTTGTATAATAATTGTATCAGATGAGGTCGAGCGATACTTGCTGAGCACATTGAGCAGTGTCGCCACCTGGAGCCAGGGAACAGAACGCGCAAACTCAATCTTAATGATCTTCTTGCGCCCATAGCCCTGGTCGTCGCTCAGCACCTTGTAGTCCAGAGCCTCCCTCTCTAAGGCAATCAATTGCGCGAAAGTACGCGGTGGGAAGGATTCAGGAGCCTGTGGACCTTGAACAGGCGCCATGATTGGCGTTAACAGATTAAGCTCTTCACGCCTGGCTACTTGTCCAGAGGACGCCTTTGGCCGCGCGGCTCTCCCAGATTGGGCGGGTGTGCTTGGCTGCCGTTGCCCTGGGATAGTGGCCGGCACCTGGTACGAAGAAGGGGCATAGTATGGCCCAGACCCCGGCTGCGGCTGGCTCATATTGTGCGGCGCGGGTGCTCCCTGGGGTGGTTGAAACGATCGCTGGCGTGGTCGAACCTGGGCACCTGTCTTAAGATCTCGACCGCAACGAATACAAAAGGACGCGCTGGCGTTATTATTTGGTTCTCCACAGTAAGGACAACGCATACTGGTTCCTCCAGTTCTCTTGCAGCATCAATGACACATCCGCTTCTAAGATCTTATTCCGAAACCCTACCCCCATTCGGGGGAGCGCGTCACTTGCGTGACTAACGCTTCCCCATTCGGGGACCACCTGAAGGTGGCACGGCAAGCGCGCTCAGGATTTCGGATAAGAAGTACGCGGAAATACCACCCCACCACCTGACATTCTCTCTGGGATGCGTCACATGCCTTTTAGTGTCTGCCAACATTGACTTCTGGTAGCAAGACACAACGATGCATACATAACTACATATATTGAGGTAGACGTAAGCGCGCCCTTGAATTCTAATTACGCCTGTTTGAGAATAGCATTCACCAGCTGACTATTGCTGCTGGTCTTCTCAAAGAGGCGAATTGCCTGCTCATTCCCATCCCATTTAGGGAGGGGCGCCATACGGCGGCGTATATCTGTTGCCGCTTTCAGGTCCTCTTCGCTTAGCAGGCGTTCTTCCTGGCGCGTACTTGAAGACGTGATATTAATGGCTGGAAAGATACGCTTATCGGCCATCTCGCGTGAGAGCCGTATCTCTAAATTGCCTGTCCCTTTAAACTCCTCGTAGACGACCTCGTCTAGGCGACTCCCTGTCTCGACCAGGCAGCTTGCCACAATCGTAAGGCTACCACCCTCGTCGAGGGCACGAGCAGCACCAAAGGTACGCCGCCCAATCTCCAGCGCCTGGGCGTCGATACCACCCGAAAGAGTGCGCCCTCCTCGCCCCTGACGCCACATATCAGGCTGC
Source organism: Ktedonobacter robiniae (assembly GCF_016587375.1). Taxonomy (GTDB): domain Bacteria; phylum Chloroflexota; class Ktedonobacteria; order Ktedonobacterales; family Ktedonobacteraceae; genus Ktedonobacter; species Ktedonobacter robiniae. The sequence goes on along the minus strand of NZ_BNJG01000001.1, from coordinate 2,866,972 downwards.
AAATTATGCACCCGTGCCAGGCGCGTCAGAGAGTCTAGAATAATAATGACGTCAGCACCTTGTTCCACTGCACGCTTGGCATCGAAGAGAGCCTGCTCAACGATGTAGCCATGTTTACTTATGCGCTGATCAAAACTGGAGGCATAGTGCCTGACCTGGGGACCTTGAATCTCAGAGCGCCATTCAGTCACCTCTTCTGGGCGCTCATCAACGAGACACAGGAATAAGTAAGCCTGGGGATAGTTCCGCAAAACCGCGGTCGATATCTGGCGTAAAATGGTTGTCTTTCCAGCCTGGGGTGGCGCGACAACCAGGGCGCGTTGCCCAAATCCCAGCGGAATCAACAGGTCAATCACACGTGTTGAGATGGGCTTAGCTTCCGTCTCCAGTGTAATACGGCGCCGTGGATGAACTGGTGTGAGCTTCTCAAAGGGGATATGTATGGAAGCCACGAAACCTCAAACCTCCTCTGTACTAGCGGACGACTCACCCATAACTGTATCACATGTAGTCAATGAAAAAGTAGAGGTTATGGAGAGGTATACTATGCCGCTTAGGCGGTTAGGGAGAGCACTTTACTCGGCAGTAAGAGAGTATTCTGCACAAACAACTCCAGGCCTCGCTGGAGATGCTCCAGGCCACTCATATTATTGAGCACACACACCTCCTGTCCTATTCCATATTCATGCTTCAAGAAAGTTAAAATATACTCTGTCTCATCGTGAGCATAATAGCGCTTAAAAATATCGTCGGAGAAGGAGGGGTGATCGTCCGCCGAAAAGGCACAGCTCACACGCTCATGCACACGCTGTAAGCAAGTATCCAGATCGGCATGAAGAAATAACACAGAGGCATCACGCAGAAAGGCAGGGCTAAAATGTTTAAAGGCCGCCTGATAGTCATCGCGGGCAAATTCAATAGTGACGAGATCCGTGGTCGCGCTTATTAGCTGCACCCGGCGCTCTAATTCCTGTAAGGCGCAATCGAGAACCGAGAGGTCAATGGCGTCAAACCCGTTATGCTCGGTAGGACGAAATTGCTTATGCTCCGTATCAGCGAGAAACATTTCTTGTAAAATATGGTAATCATTAAAATGTGCGCTGCTCCAACTGGCCTGCTCAGCCAGGTACCTGATATATCGAGCTCCGGTAGACTTTCCACTGCCTGGACGCCCCAGAACAAATACCTTTACGCCCATGTGTATACTCTCCCTTTGCTAACGTATACTTCACAAGCGCTCATCCGCAGATGAGTGAGAGACTTCGCCACTACGTGACTCATTGTATATGGGTTATGGTGGTGGGTTGACTTTGCCAGCCCACTCTACCACAACCCATATACGTATCCCATAGCGAAGCTGTGAACATAAAGAAGGTTACACGTTAGCTTTGTATTAAAGATAAGTATACAGAAGACTTCTACAAAAACATGCTTAGACTTTATAACTGTACCTAAAATGGCTATGTAGATACTACAAGCAGGCAGTTCTACAGAATATGAAACACTTCTTTCCTCTCTATGAAGTGGATATCGAGGGGCTTATGGGGATCGGAACGACTGCGGTTGGGGGGCCAGGCAGGCGTACATAGCCACGCTGATGAGGGTCCCAGCTCATGACCACATTGCCGCCCTCACGTTTAGCAATATCAAGAACCTCGTCCAGGAAGCGCTCGATAAGAAGCCTCGCCTCTACCAGGGCATTATGCGCTGTGTAGCGTTGTAAGATTTCCTGTAGCTTGGCATAGTAGTAAAATGATACGCCCAGGCGGACAGTAATACCATTTAAAGCTACTTTATTGGCTGGGAGAGTTGGCTGGCCCGCTGGAACGCGCTGGGGGTCGATCTGGTAAGAACCACTGAGCACTGTACGCAAGAGTTCGGCCTTGGCCTGCGCCTGTTCCAGAGGCATCCCTTTGAGCATGATATAGAAACGGTCTGCGCTAATACGGTAGAGTTCGCATTCAGCGTTGTCTTTGAAGGCACGCAACTGGCCTTGAATCCGCAGGCCTACCTCGTGGCTCAGATCACGCGCCATGCGGTCGCCATACTTATTCGCCAGGCTACTCATATTATCGATATCCAGGGCAATAAACGAGACGACCTCGCGCATACTAAACTCTCTGCGCCCCTGAATCGCGTACAACAGCTCTTCTACATGAGAGGCAAACTCATTTTCAGAGAGAAACTCCTGGAAGAACGAATCTACCACGGCAGGGGCCTCGATACTCGTACGCAAACCCTTCAGTGGCAGTAAGCGTGCATAATACGTCTCTAGTAGACTTCCCAACATATTTTCAATGACACGCAAAACACGCAGGTCGCGCTCTTGAAATGCCTCCGCTTGTTGCGAAGCAACATAGAGGACGCCAATCGCGATCCCTTCACGCCCCATAATAGGAATGGCAACAGCCGAGCGTATGCGCTCGCCCTCCTCCAGCCTCCCCAGGACTGGCTCTTCCAACACAGGAATAATGGGCTGCAAGAGAATACGCCCTACCTGAAAGGCACGCACAATGGGGGTGGTAGCGATATCTTGCGGGTCAAAACGCGTCACGCCTACTTTAAATGGCCCCTGTTTGCTTTGAGCACGAACCAGGAGCGCACGTTGCTGCAAAGAGAGGATGGAGGGCGGATAGTTTGGCAGTAGAAGACAGCTATAGTGCCAGCAAGGTTGCCCTGTTGCAGATACCCCACCTAGCCGCACCACCATTTCACATATCCCCTTGAGGGTGCGATCTTCGCCTAGCAAGGTATCATTCAGATTCGGCACAATATCTATAGCATCGCGAGTTCCTGGGCCGAAACAGGCCCGAAAACGCGGAGCCTCGGCATAAAGCGGAGCCAGCAAGCGGGAGAGCGTCTCGACCAGGGGTGCGCTCAGTGACAATTTACGCGAGCGTCGATCAAGCAAAATAAAGGCCCGCTCGTGTGATAGCCCCTCGGGGACATCTTCCGTCATCGGCGCCAGGGAGAGGATACGATAGTCAGAAGCATACTCAAAGGTGGGTGTCATTGTCCAGAGCGTATGTGAAGCCAGGTTCTGGTCCAGTAGGCCCACGAGCGACTCTCCCAGATTTTCCAGGTCCTCCACACGTTGAGGCGGCGCATCCAGGGTACGAGCCTGCTCCAATGGCAAGATCAGACATGCATTCGTGTTGGGGAGATCCTGGCAAATCAACATCAACGCCAGGCGTAGGGTTTGTGAGACATAAAAACGCCAGAAGGCCTCCTCACGGGCCTGCTCTATACGCCGGTTGATAGGTAAATCAGCTTGTGGGTGAACGTCACCGGAGGATATTGGTGAGGGATAATAGGAATGGATGGGATGGGGACTTACAGCATTCCATAGTAACTTGATGGTAGGAGGAATGTCACTGGGCGCATAGCCAGCATCAATCAATTCACGAATAATCGCGAGCTTATCCAATTCGGCGGGCGTATAGAGACGCCGCCCCTTGGGGCCCGTAGGACGCAGCGGAGAGAGCAAGCCATACTCCTCCCAGTCACGCAACCGATTCTCGCTCAGATTAAAGAGCTCGGCGGCCCGGCTAATCGTGACAGAGGCCTCGGCATGCCCCTTCTCCATATAACGCTGTATACGTCGCTGCACATCTTCCTGTTGCAGGTGTTCCTGTATGCGGTGCACACTTCGTTCATCCATAATGCATATCCTATTCTGGCACACTCAAGCCAGCTCTGGTCAATATCGTCTTTCATCTTCATAAATGCACCACGCAACCCTGCAAACGCTTTATATAATAGTAACATATCAAACTTCTTTTGTATAGCTAATAGAGACCTGATCCGTCAACTTTCTTTCCTCTTTACGCACGCCTATTGTCAACTTTCTTAACCCTCCTCAATTTTATTTTATGCGTATGCAGAATTTAAAAGAAAAAACATCGTTTTTAGAACATGAATTTTCTCAATTTTCTTTACGCAACTTAAAATACAACATGAAGTGAGTTGACAAATCCCTGCCTTATTAGGTAGTATAAGTCATGTAAAGATAAAATTACTTCTTTAATGTCAAATTTCTTGAGTACATTTCATTCGTGCATTTGCCTTTTCAAACGTGCAAATGCTCTTATAGGGCAGGTCTACGTAAGGACGTTGGTATTCATCCCCCCTTCAAGGAGGAAGTTTACACGTGATGGCACACACCAACAATACCGCCGCTCTCCGCTACCAACCTGACGACGAGGCAACCTGGCATGATCTCTATACCTGGCTTTTCCCACGCGTGGAAAAGTGGGTACGCAATGCCAGCGTCAATGCCTGGTATGGTCAACAGCGAGAAGTCTCTGAGGATATTACTCAAGAGGCGGTCTTACGCACCTTTCGTTACTGCCAGCGGGCCGTACATGGGGAAGTTCGTCCCATAGACTCTTTAAAATCGCTTGGTAAAACGATTGCACAGAACTACTTCCGCGACCGGCGCAAGAAAGATTGGAACCTGGTGCGCCCGGCCCAGGAGAGTGAGAACACTGAAGGTTTTCTGGAGGTATCATCTCCCCTGGAGCGCAGCGCCCCATCCCAGGTTGTTGACCCCTCCCAGGTCGCGGTTGACCGCGTGATGCTGACCACCGTCATTTCAATGGCGGCACGCATCCTGGTCAAATTCCCCCCTGGGCAACGTGCCGCCCTCCTCACTGACCTGGCCAATATTACCGATTTTGGCGAGTATCCCACCCTCCTGGAGCAGGCGCTCGCTGAAGCGGGAGTTGAACTCAAAGCCTATCAACATCCACTTCCAACCGAACCAGGCGAAAAGAACCGCCACGCCGCGCTGCTCAGCATCGCCTATAAACGCCTACGTCGCGAGGTAGCAGTGTAATACATATGTGTAGGAAGAGAGGAGCCTGGCAGCCGCGGCTGCCAGGCTCCTCTCTTCCTACACATATGTATTATTGTGGTATTATTTTGTTCCCACGACAGAAAGAGCGGGAACAACCTGTTCCATAAAGCGGTCAACACGCGCCAGCAAGGCTTCTAATGACCCCTCATTGCGGCACATAATAATCTTCCCTGAATCTAGATCAAAGTCCCGCGCCAGCTGCCCCAACACATATTCTTCACAGTCTTTATGGTAATATGTCTGCATGATATAGTCTGAAATAAAGTGGCAATCATCCACTGGCCGTTCACCATCCATAGGGAAGGTAATACGCTGACGGATACGACGCATACACGTCTCCAGGTCAGCTTCGACAAAAAAGAAGTAGGCATCTTGCAAAAATGTTTTGTCAAAGTTTTTTAACGCGTGTTGATAGTCATCGCGCGCAAATTCAATAGTGATTATCTTCTCTACCCGCTCGTTTGTTTCAAATGATACAGAAGAAGAGAGGCTTTGCATACTTTTTCCCATCTTCTTGAGCACATCATCAAAAACCGTCATATCTAACACATCAAAGCCCGCGAAATCGGTGCGCCGAAAGCGGCCTTGCAGTTCGCGTTCGTCTCCAAGAAACATCTCATAAAGAACATCATAATCCTTTACACGCGTTGTCTTCACCCCCCATTGATGAGCGACTTCATGTATACGACGCATTGCGGTCGTTTTTCCGCTTCCAGGGCGTCCTAATACAAATACCTTCACATCCATTAACAGCTACTCCCAAAGATCATCAAGAAGACAGTAGAAATAAGAAACAGCATCTCCAGGTCTTGCAAAAGATCCACCCCCCAGTGGATCATAAAGCGCAGCCTTACTGGAAACTCTTGAATGAGATTCTATTTGGTCTCGCTCTCTTCCAACTGAGACCAGCGTGAATAACCTCCTATGCCATTTTCAGCGTCGGGATTCCAGGCCATAACGACGTTGCCACCTTCACCAATTCCCAGCTTTAACACCGCATCCAGCGTCTGGCTGATCATGGCGCTTACCTCGGCGGCTGAGGAATATTCTTGCAGGAACTCGCTCAACTTAGTATGCGAGTACGAGGTCACGGCCAGGTGTGCGCTCACTTCCGATATGACGAGCGCGCTATCGGCGGCCACGTGCTGGTGCACCGCGATGCTCCTGGCCAGGTTTACTTTGAATTGCTCGGCCTTTGCGCAGGCCTTTTCGCGCGAGTAGCCACGCAAAATCAAGTAAAAGCGGTCTGCGTACATATGATAGAGGTAGCATTGTGATGCCCTGGTTGTCAGCGGGGCGATTAACTCTTGAATACGCAAGCCTATAGCCCGGTCTAACAAGCGAATAGTGTGATCGCCATATTTCCGCGCTAGCTTGATCTGGTTATCCATGTCAATAGCGATAAAGGAGACAACATCACTCCTTCCAGGCTCTTCATTAACAAACTCTTCCTCTTTTATATCCTCCTCCCATGCATGTGCATCGGACACAAGTGCCTCCACATCACGCATAAAGTCATTTTCACAGCGGAACTCATTAAACAATGTATCCACAACGTCAGGAGTATGCATAAGGCTTTTTAGATCATCAGTCGTACGTAGGCGGACATCGTAGGTCGTGATGGCATTTTCAATAAAGCGCACAACGATTCTCAGCAACTGCCGATCTGCGAGGGAAAAGGCCTCTACGTTATCTGAGACGACATAGAGGACAGCCAGCGGATCCCCATGCTCTCCGCCAATAGGGACCGCAACATTGGATTGAATCTCGCCCTCGACGTCAATAAAGGCGCGCGTCCTTTCGCGCAAGGAGATATGAGGGCGATAGAGAATGCGTCCGCTCTGGTAGGCACGAATACCCACGCTTGTTCTTGATTTCTGCGGAATGAACCTGGACTCTCCCACAATATAGGGGCTCTCCTTACTATGAGCGCGCACAACAAGCGTGCGCTCCTGTAAGGGAACTTTCCCCACGCTATTGTCAGGCAAGAGGATCACAGAAAACTTCCAAAGGTGCCGACCATTCGCAAACGTTCCCCCCATGCGCACAACCATATCTGCCAGGCCCTCTAGAATACTATCCTGGTAATAACCTACCTTGCCCAGGTCCGCCGCGGCCTCGCGATGGTCATGCCAACCGGGACCAAAGCAGCGGCGCATAAATTCAACTTCTTCATATAAAGGTGCCAACACCCGCCTGATTGTTTGTACATAGGCCTCGTCTAGCGAGAGACGACGTGAACGCTTATCCGGCCGGTCAAGCACAATCAAGGTGTGATAGGTTGGTTTCTCAAGCAAACGCTCCTGGCGCATAATACCTAGTGGATACACACAATAATCGGTCTCATATTGGAATGAGGGATTGTGGGTAAGTAACGTATGTACTGTTCCACTAGTATCTAGCCAGCCAACGAGCGACTCGCCAAGACGAGATAGGTCTTCAGTCGTTCGTACACCTACCTCAACCGGGTCGCAAGCTAGCGGCAAGATCAAGCCAATAGCACACCCTGGCAAAAACTCGCTAATCAGCATCAAGGACATACGCAAGGCCTGGGCGGCATAATAACGCCAGAACAGTAGAGACTTTTCGCGAGCCAGGCGTCGATCAATAGAAAGCATGCCAACCTGGTCTTCGCTGATCGCTGGTGCTGACTCCAGCAGCTGACGCCCCTGTCGCCCCTCTGGCAAGATCTCATCCCAGATTTCGCCGATATCTTTGGGGATATCAGAGAGCGCAAAACGCGACTCCAGCAACTCCTGGATCACGGCCAACTTATCCAGTTCCTCAAGAGGATACTGTCGCTGGCCCTTGCCCTCCCTGGTCCCCTTATTCTCCTTGGAGCGCATAGGATTGAGCATATGCTGGCTCTCCAGGTCACGCAATTTACTCTCGCTAAAGCCAGAGAGTTGCGCAGCCCGGCCAATGGTAACCGTGGCATCCGCCCTGCTGCGGTGTATATTTTCAAGGATACGCGCTTGCACTTCTTCATTGCGTAAATGCAGTTGAATACGCTGCCTGGTGTAGTCTTCCATAACTAGCCCCTGTATTGTTTGCGTGTTTGCTATCACAGTAGTTTCCGTGTAGGAAACTAACGCCACTCGCGTGGCTAGCGCTTCGCGCTCAAGTTTCCGAAAGGTAGTAAATACAATTCTTTCAAATTTTCCACCTCTCACATACACAAAACCTTATCTTCACCTCGCTTGAAGCACAAAATATCTTCTCTATTCTTGATGTTTCTTGAGGCCAGATATTAAAAACATGTTAATCACTCTTTATAAATTAGATTGTACTCGCACACGCAAAACTTTTCAACAGCAATCCTACATAATTCCCATTAGGCTTATTCTTTTCCTACAAATATTCTATCACAAAGCAAAAAAACATATATACGTACTTAGAAATCTTGACTACCATATTCCATTTACTTATACTTAGCAATAAGAAAACTTAAGTATCCTTTAATATTGTTTTAAGTTTTCTCAAACAATAACATATTTTATAGTAAACAACCTTTTCTCGTATAGAACAAACGTAGTTTTGCAACAAATTTAGTAGCATTTCACAATAAACCTACGTCTTCATGACAAGATAAGCGCCTATGGAGGAGTACAAGCTATGACAAAACAAGTAAACTTTCCTTCTCTTGAGGATCTTGCTCTTGCTCATGAGCAAAGCTGGAGCAGACTGTATGACTTCTTACGGCCCACAGTCACGTTCTTTGTATACATGTATACCGTATCAGCGTGGCATGGTCAGGAGAATGACCTGGTCGAAGACGTATTACAGGAGACAGTCATCCGCATCTATCGCCAGATCCAACTGGCACAGGCGTCAGGTGCAACGCCCATCCTGCACCTGGAATCCTTCTGCAAGACCATCGCGCGCAACTATTGCCGTGACCTCAGGCGCAAGGAGAAGCGCCTGGAGCACTTCCCTGAGGGAGACCATTCCTTTGAAATTTACATTCTTGAAGAGGTGAAGGACGATCCCGTCGAAGCCATCTTTGAGGCTCTGTTCGCACGCCCTGTCATTTTCGCCTCGGCCACGCTGATAGCCTCGTTCCCAGAGAAACAACGCCAGGCCCTGCTCATTGACCTGGCACAGAAGAATGACTTCGACGCGCCTATACCCTCGTTGCTTGAGGAAGCCCTGAGCAAGGTCAACATCAATCTTCGCGCCTATCGAGACAAGCAGCCTGACGAACAGGCGGACAAAGCACGCCATAGTTCCCTGGTAAGTATCGCCTACAAGCGACTGCGGAATGAATTCTTTCAGCAGTATGCACATCTCGTAGCATAAAGATTGTTGAGGCTGTGAGACCTGGCAGCCTGTGGCTGCCAGGTCTCACAGCCTCAACAATCAGACAAGCGTCGCAGACGCGAGAGATCAGGCCTAGAACGCGTTTACTCACTCTGCCGAAACGGAGGCACTGCATATGCAAGAATTACTGCTAAGCACGCAAATGTTCGTCATCTTGATCTTGCTGGCGTTCATTGCTGGACTTGTGACCGGAATCGTGCTGAGTCGGCCCATCATACACTAATATGTATTGAGTAGATGAGAAAACCTCCGACGGCTTCGCCGTCGGAGGTTTTCTCATCTACTCAATACATATTAATCAGCCTGTCAAAAAGAACAGGGGGAAAACCGTTTACCCGACCAGTGTATCTTGCTCAGCAATCTGTTACACTTATATATACTCTGATTTTAGTGGACAAAAAAAGACACCAGAGAGGCATATAAAAAGTCTCTCATACAACACTACCTACCTGGAGAAATGCATATGGGTGTACACGGAATGCGTGGTGGGCGTGGGGGAGGCATGGCTGATTATGTAGAGGAACAAAAGAGACGTGGTCGTAAAACAGATGCGCGCACCGTGCGTCGCGTTATAGAAGCCTTCAAACCTTATAAGTTTCAGGTATTCCTGGTCCTTACAGCAATCCTAGCAACGACTCTGCTGGGATTGGTCAATCCTCTGCTCATTCAACGCATCTTTGACGATGCTATCGGAAAAGGCAATCTCTCTCTCCTCATCATCTATGTCATTATTATGTTTATTACGCCGATTATATCGGGCTTTATCGGCGTATGGCAGTCATACCTCAACAACACAATCGGGCAGAGCGTCATGCGTGACTTCCGCAACAGGCTCTACACTCATCTTCAAAACATGTCACTGAGCTTCTTCACCAGCACGCGCACTGGTGAGATTCAGTCACGCCTCTCCAACGACGTTGGTGGGGTGCAGGGCGTAGTCACAAATACGGCGACGAGCATTGTCTCCAACATTTCGACGGCTCTCAGTACCGTGATCGCGATGTTTATTATCAGTCCTCTGCTTACCCTGGTCTCCCTGGGACTGCTCCCACTCTTCCTCTGGTTTACCTATCGCGTCGGCAATGTCCGCCGCGCAACCAGCAAAGAGACACAGAAGAGCATGGCCTCGCTGACCGCGATGATGCAGGAGACGCTCTCCGTGAGCGGCATCCTCTTGATGAAGACCTTTGGCCGCCAGGAGCATGCCCGCGATCAATTTGAGCAGGAGAACCAGAAGCTGGCTAATCTAGAGGTTCGCCAGCAGTTGATTGGGCGCTGGTTCTTTATGTTCATTGGTACCTTCTTCTCGGTCATCCCAGCTATCGTCTACCTGATTGCGGGTGCGCAAATCATCAATCACGCGCCTATATTCGGCGGCTATATGACGCTGGGTACCATCGTGACGTTTACCACGCTTCAAAGCCGTATCTTCTTCCCCATCGGTCAGCTCCTGAGCGTGCAGGTAGACGTTCAAGGCGCGCTGGCACTCTTCGATCGCATCTTTGAATATCTGGATATGCCTATTGAGATCAAAGATAAACCCAACGCCCTCAAATTGCAGGCTGAACAGATTCGTGGCGAGGTCGCTTTTGACCACGTCGCCTTTGCCTACAAGCGCGACAGTTCTCACTCGGTATTGAAGGATGAGGCAGCAAAAGATGAGCAGGAGGCTGAGAGACTGGCGATTGTAAAGAACGAGGACGAGGAACTGCGTCCCGCCCTGAAGGATGTCTCCTTCACGATCAAACCGGGGCAGCTAGCCGCCCTCGTTGGTCCCAGTGGCGCAGGCAAAACCACCATGACCTATATGGTACCTCGCCTGTACGAGGTAGATAGCGGCACCGTCTCCATCGATGGATATGATGTGAAAGATCTTGCCCTCACCTCGCTCAGTGAGCTAATAGGCATGGTTACCCAGGAGACCTACCTCTTCCATGCCTCGATTCGTGAAAACCTGCTCTACGCACGCCAGGATGCGACCGATGAGGAGATGATCGCAGCGGCAAAGGCGGCGGCGATTCATGAGCGCATCACTGAACTGGAAGATGGCTATGACACGGTCGTAGGCGAGCGTGGTTACAAGCTTTCAGGCGGAGAGAAGCAGCGTATCGCTATCGCGCGCGTCATCCTCAAGAATCCCCGTATCTTGATCCTGGATGAGGCTACCAGCGCCCTCGATACCCATTCAGAGCGTCTCATTCAGGCAGCCCTGGAACCCCTGATGAAGGGACGCACCACGCTGGCCATCGCTCATCGCCTCTCCACTATCCTGGCCGCGGATGTCATCTTGGTGGTCAACAAAGGCGAGATCGTCGAGCGCGGCACGCATCAGGAACTCCTCGAACTGGGCGGCCTCTACGCCCGCCTCTACCAGGAACAATTCTCACAGGTTGCCCTCGAAGAGATCAGCGCTGACTAGGTTACCTGATAACAAGAAGGGTAGAAGGCTGAGCCTTCCACCCTTCTTGTACTTTTAGCCTGCGTCAGAGACATCCCATTCAGCACGCTCAAGTTCGTGCTGCTCCTCCAGCCAGACCTCAACCTCGCGGGCTTTGAGGTCGCGGCTCGTGCGGGGTGGAACCATGGGCAGTTCCAGCATCAGCTCGTAATCGTCATCGGCGGCGACGCGGTTAAAACGCTCGAAGCCACAGCCCAAACAACGATGCACGATCACATCCTCGCCCCGTGTACGCTGAAAGCGCCCAACCGGCTCCATAGAGGAGCCACAGGTGCTCAAGCGATCACCAGATTGCCTATCATCGACGTGGCGCGAATATAAGCAAAAGGGACAATGGTTGCGGTGATGTCCGCCACTAGGCAATGGACATACGAAGCGCCGACAATGCCGACATTTAAAGACCTCTTCCTCAGTATTGTAGCGTGGCCTGGCGCTCTTTCCCCGATCGCTGGGGCGAAAATCTTCTGCATCTATACCATCATATGCATCCAGGATACCAAATTCGTTGAAGCGCAAAGGCTGTTTGTGACTCTTTGCTGCGCGCGACATGCGTTTTCGCAAGGGTGAACCTCTTTTTTATCATCACAACTGTATTGGGGAGAATTAAACGCAAGATGAGAGGCGCTTTCAGCAGGGAAAGCGCGTTGGCGACAAGCGCCGCGCACAGTTTGGTGGTCCTTTTACAAATACTACACATAGGTCCTCGGCTTCTTTCCAGGGCCGCCAGCACACACCCATTTCTTTCGAATTTCGGTCAAAGTGTGAACGGCCATACAGGTAAATACATTTCGTAGGAGTGAGCAGCTTGAGACATCTATAGGGTCGCAAAAATGGGCAAGAGATACCCTGGAAAAGTGGCGGCGGTGGTTATCATTCAGCACACGACGCGCCATAAGCCTGAAAAGGCAGAAAGCGACCCGGGAATAAGCAGAGTGACTTACAATAAGCCAGCACAAAAAAGCTGCACACAAAGAAGGGAAAAAGATGTAGGGGAGAGCGTGTGGAGATGCTCAGAAGAGTGAGGAGTCAAGGACTCCAGGAATATGCTGATAACGCGACTAACAAAAAGCATAAACAACCAGCACTGGCAGAGACTCCAGCGCATACATACCAAGCTATATCTCCACTTTTACAGTGGAGAGAGGCTTATGCATTATAAAGTTGTCATGTGTGTAGTCGCAGTAGGACTATTTGCCCCATGCCTTTAGCGGCACAGTATATCAGCAAAGTTTCTTAAAGAAGCAGTCCACCGCGCTCTAGCGAGCAATGGCGGTCATCAAGAGGCTCCTCTTTCTAGACAAAATATTGTTGAGATATCTACAAATATACCTGCATTCACCCCCAAAGTCAAGCCCTTTTAAACACTCAAACGCTCCCTTTCGCGCCTGCGCCACACTACTAAGAAAGGGAGTCACAGCACGCAATAAAAAGGGAGGAGTGTGGTGCCAGATCTGGCACCACACTCCTCCCTTTTTATTGCGTGCGAATATTTATTTAGCCGGCGAGCTGGGCGCGGCGGGTTTCGAGCTTAGCGACGCGCTCCTCCTGGGCGGCGAGCTTCTCGCGCTCTTTGGCGACTACTTCGGGCTTGGCTTTAGCTACAAAGTTTTCGTTGGAGAGCTTGCCCTGCAAGCGCGCACGTTCCTGCTGGGCCTGGGTGATCTCTTTGTCGATTCGCTCAAGCTCCTTGGCAATGTCGACCATACCAGCTAGAGGCAGGTAGATCTCGACGTTGCCAGCTAGCAGGCCCATCGCCTGCTCGACCTTGCTCTCCAGAGCTACATGCAACTGTGGCTCCTCGGTGCGCGCCAGGAACTGGATGAGCGGGCTCTGCTCCTTGAGCATCGTGACATACTCGCCTGCAGCCATGATGACCGGGATGCGGCGTGCTGACTCAACGTTCATCTGGTTGCGCGCATCGCGGATACGCGTGATCGCTTCCTGCAAGAGGCTAAACTGCTGCTCGGCCTCCTCATCGACGAACTGCTCCTGGGCGGTTGGCCAGGGGGCGATGATCAGCGCCGAGGCTGGCCACTTACTCTGATCAGACTCAGTCAGGCGATAGAGGTGCTGCCAGACCTCCTCGGTGACAAAAGGCATGAAAGGATGCAGCAGGCGCAGGCTCTGATCCAGCACGGCACGCAGGATGGCTGTGGTCGACTGGCGTGTCGCTTCGTCACCCTGCATCTGGACCTTGGCGCTCTCAACATACCAATCACAGTAGTCGGACCAGAAGAAGTCATTGATCTGGCGTCCAGCCTCGCCAAGCTGGAAATCGTTGATCAAGCGTGTCACAGACTGCGTCAGGCGATTCAGGCGCTGCAAGATCCAGCGGTCGGCCAGGGTACGAGGCCTGACCGCGCTGATATCGGGGACGCCACCACCAACCTCAGCCGTGGACATGAGTACAAAGCGCGAGGCATTCCAGATCTTGTTAGCAAAGTTGCGGTTACCAACAATGCGCTCCTCGATCAGCTTCATATCGTTGCCCGGCGTACTGCTGGTGGCCAGAGTGAAGCGCAGAGCATCGGTGCCAAACTTGTCCATGACCTCCAACGGGTCGATGACGTTATTCTTCGACTTGCTCATCTTCTCACCCTTGGCATCACGTACCAAGCCGTGCAGGTAGATGGTGCTGAAGGGCACAGTTCCCATAAAATGGATGCCTGCCATGACCATGCGCGCAACCCAGAAGAAGATGATGTCGTAGCCAGTCTCCATAACTGCCGTTGGATAGTAGCGGCGCAGGTCAGCGCTATCCTCGGGCCAACCAAGCGTGCTAAAGGGCCAGAGCCATGAGCTGAACCAGGTATCCAGCACATCCTCGTCCTGGCGTACAGCCGTACTATGGCAATGCAAACAGGCCGTCACATCCTCGCGGCTGACCGACATCTCACCACAGGTTTCGCAGTACCAGACCGGGATACGGTGGCCCCACCAGAGCTGGCGCGAGATACACCAGTCATGAATGTTCTCCAGCCAATCCATATAGGTCTTGTTGAAGCGCTCGGGTACGATGCGAATCAGGCCATGTTTCACCGCGCCAATGGCGGGGGTTGCCAGGGGCTTCATCTTGACGAACCATTGCTTGGAAATCAGTGGCTCAACGACGGTGTCACAGCGCTGGCAGTGACCCAGCGGCACGTTATAATCCTCGATTTTGACCACGAGACCCTGGCGCTCAAGCTCGGCAACGAGGTTCTTGCGCGCCTCGTAGCGATCCTGGCCCGCGTAGGGACCGGCCTCTTCGGTCATAATAGCGTCAAAGCCGATGACCTGCACGGCAGGCAGCTTATGGCGCAAGCCAATCTCGAAGTCGGTGGGATCGTGCGCGGGCGTGACCTTGACCGCGCCGGTACCGAAGGCCAGGTCCACGGCCTCGTCGGCGACGATAGGAATCTCGCGTCCAACCACGGGTACGATTGCCAGGCGTCCAACAATATCCTTATAGCGTGCATCGTTGGGGTTCACAGCAATCGCGGTATCACCCAGAATGGTTTCGGGGCGCGTGGTCGCGACGCTAATATAGCGCGTCTCGCTCTCGCCCTCAACTGGCTTGAGCGGATAGCGCACATAGGTCAGCTTTCCAGGGGTGTCGACATGGTTGACCTCGAGGTCAGAGAGGGCGCTCATACAGCGGGGACACCAGTTGATGATGCGCTCGCCACGATAGATCAGTCCCTCTTCATACAGGCTGACGAAGACCTCGCGCACAGCGTGAGAGAGCCCCTCATCAAGGGTAAAGCGCTCACGCGACCAGTCACAGGAAGCGCCCAGGCGGCGATGCTGGTCCTGAATGCGTCCCTTATACTGGTGTACCCATTGCCAGACACGCTCTAAAAAGGCCTCACGCCCCAGTTTATGGCGGTCGGTCCCCTCTTTGGCGATCAGGCGCTCGACAACGGTCTGGGTCGCGATGCCGGCGTGGTCCTCGCCCGGAACCCAGAGCGTCTCATCGCCCAGCATGCGATGGTAGCGGATCAGGATATCTTCAACGGTGGAGGTAATACCATGCCCCAGATGCAGCGCGCCCGTCACGTTGGGCGGAGGCATACTAATGACAAAGGGCTTGCGCTCAGGATTGGGGCGTGGCTTAAAGTAGCCTCCCTCTTCCCAGAAGCGATACCATTTGGCCTCGACTGCCTGGGGCTCATAGGCCTTGGGAAGATCGGCGGCGGATGGAGTGGGCATTGTGAGTGTGTTCTGCTCCTGCTCAGCCATGTTGACTCCTCTTGTTTTTTAACTTCTCAGCGCCTGCGGCGCTTCGCGAGGGTAAGGGTGTGTGGATGCTGATGTGTCGCTAAGCGACACATCAGCATCCACACACCCTTACCCGGCGTAGGCTAATGGGTGGTGAAAACGTCTGCGTTCTTGTTTAACATAATAAAAAAAGCCTTCCTCGTAAAGGACGAGAAAGGACATGACTCGTGGTACCACCTTTGTTCGATCAATCACACAGATTGATCCTCATAGGTGCGATAACGGACACATCCGTGAAAATTCCCCCTCTTAAATAGATGGGGTGCTTTTCAGACTCCCAGGCGACCTTCAACGCTTCGTCAACCGAAAGGGACTTGCAGCCAATGATCCCTTCTCTCTGGCGGTGGGTGCGTCTACTCCTCCTGCTCGTAGCCAGATTATTTCTATGCTCTCTATTTTCTTTTTCGGCAATTATCTGTAGTCTAACGAGTGCAAGCACGAATGTCAATAGACAAGAAGGTAAAGGATGTGCGTGAGAAAATGGCCTGTGGTCATTTTCTCACGCACATCCTTTACGCTTGAAGCTCTTCGGGTTTGCTAGAACTTCTTGAAGGTGCAGGTGACCTTGCCGAAGGAGATGGAATCACCATCGTTCAGCGGGGTCGCCTTGTCGGGCTCCAGGCGCTTGCCATTGACGCGTGTAGAGTTGGTACTATTCAAGTCAGTCAGGGTAAAGCTGTTTCCGCTATGTTCAAAGGCGGCATGCACACGTGAAATGGTGTCCGCGCCCTGTTTGCTGCTCAGATCAACGTCGGGGCGGATACCACCCAGATCATTGTCGTAGCGGCCAACAGCGGCTGACTCGCCCTTTAGCTGCACTTGAGAGCCATCGCTAAAGATGAGCGCACCCCAGGCTGGGCCTGCTGCGTTGGAGACTTGAGGGGCAGGCTGAGCATGCCCAGCTGCGCGAGGCGACGGAGGCTGTTGCGCGGGCTGAACCAGATTGGCCTTGCCGCCCTGCTGCTCTTGCTTCTGCTGCATCTGCTGTTGCAGGTGTGCGGGCGGGGTGTAGTAGACCTCCTCTTTCTTAGGCTGCTGAGAGGGAGTCTCCTTCGCGGGTGCAGGTGTAGGAGCCGTGTTGGGAACAGTAGGCTGTGAAGCAGTCGCCTGGCTCTGCTGATTTGAAGGCACATAGTACTGGATCTCAGGCTTCTTGGGCGCGGGCGCCGTTTCCTTCTTCTCTGTACCTTGCACATACTTTACCGTCGGCTGTGGCGCGACCGTAGGATTCTGCGGCGTTGGTGGCACATACTCCGGCGGCGCGGGGCGCTGCGATGGCTGCTGACCTGGGAAGATTGTCGACTCCACCACACTGGGCTGCGGCTGCGCGGGCGGCGTATAGGTTGGTGTGGGTGGTGGCGTATACACTGGCGCCGGTGGTGGCGTCGGAGGTGTATAGGTTGGCTGCGGCGCCAGTGACGGCGTCGGCGTGGTATACGTCACGCGTGGCTGGGGAGCCGGTACTGTGGGCTGAGCAGGCTGAGATGCGGCCTGTGAGGCAATGGTATGGAACGTTGATGCTCCGCACTTGGGACAGAAGGCCGCTCCATCCTTGACCTCCGAGTTACAGCGTGAACAGTAGAGCTTGGGAGGCGTCAACGAACGGCCACAGCCGGAGCAGAAGGTATCGCCCGGCTCATAGGGCGTATTACAGTTCTGACAGCGCAAACCACCTGTCGCGGGAGCCTGCATCATTGGCTGGGGTGGCCTCGCCATGGGTGGGGCCGGAGGCATATCCCGGTTTTGTGGAACATAGTACGGCTGTTGCGCTCCCGAAGGAGGCGTTATCGACTGCTGCACCTGGGGCAGCAATTGGTAGGGGACAGGACCAGGCATGATTCCTGGGCGCTGCTGGCGCACCAGGCCATCGGTCATATTCAACACCTGGTTGCTCAGGCTCGCCTGCCGCAGAGCACCTACACCAGCCGTCAGTGCCAGCGGCCAGAGGATGGGCAACGCTACAATACCCACGGCCCCGACAGCCGCTTTATCGATCCACTTCTGCTGACCAATCATCGCCAGCACACCACCAGTTGTGCGCTGCAGCGTCAGAGAGAGCGCGGCCTGCATACCAATAATGGCCTCGAAATCGCCGCCTTTCTTCAACTGCACCAGCATCTGGTCTTTATTACCAATACTTTGCGCCTGGTACCCCTGGGCCATGTAGGCATTTACCATGTCTCTGGCAAGGCGTTCAATATCGATATCCTCTGAGTTATAAAAACGGGCATCCATCTAAAATCCTCCAACAAAGCGTTACAGCCAGCGAAGCCTCTTCTCTCTCCTCATTCCCATCTTACCGGTTATATGTCACATAGGAAAGTATCGTTCTGGAGGTACTACGTTTCTATCGCGTGAAAGTTGTAGTGTAGGTGTATGGCAGTGGCAGGGCTCTGGCCTGCCACTGCCATACACCTACACTACGCGATTTGAGCGCCACAAGCGCGAAGAGGAGTGAGATAGCTCGCTTGAGATGCTATAATGGAGAACGCAAATCGAGAGTCACAATCTAATGCTTGTTGCCAGTAGGGAAAGAGCTTATGCACGAACCACTAGAGCAAGATAGACATGAGCCAGCGGAAACCAATGGGGGAGAACCGTCCGCGCGCAACCGTCTGCGCTATATTATCCTGGGACTGCTCTGGGCGCACCCAATGAGTGGCTACGACATCAAGCAAGCCTTTGATCGCGCCATCGCAAGCTACTGGAACGCGGGCAACAGCCAGATTTATACCACACTCAAGAGTTTAAGCCAGGCCGGGCTGGTAGAATCCGAGGTCATCGTGCAGACGGCACGCCCTAATCGCAAGGTCTATCGCCTGACCGAGGCCGGGCTAACCGAGCTTGAGCAGTGGCTTGAAGAGGAGGTTCCAGATCGCTTCACCAAGGATGAATTTCTCACTAAACTCTTCTTCTGTGGTGAGACCAGCGATGAGATCGCGCTTCACCACCTCCAGCATCATCGTGAGAGCCTGCTCCAGCAATTAGCCTATATGGAACGGGTCAAACAGCAGTACGCCTCGCGCCCAACGCGTCGTCCTCGCCTGCTTGAATACCAGATGCTGGTACGCGAGTATAAAGAGGCGGTACTTAAAGCCGGGCTGGAAGTCACGGAGCGCGCCATTGAGCGCCTGAACGATCAGACACCCAAACGCCCTTAAGTGCCAGTATAGAAAGAGCAGGATACCCTCTAACATGATGCAAGATGCACCGCTTTCCTTGCCGCTCCTGGAAGATTTACGCCAATCCATCACCCTGACAGGAAATACAGGGCTCAATGTTGCCACCTTTCTCATCGCACACGGTTGCCCACAGACGGCCAGGCATTGTGGCAAGGTTGCGGCAGAAGCTCGACGCGTCGCCCTCCTGGTCGGCGCGGACCCGGCGCTTGCCGAGGTTTCAGGCTGGCTACATGACGTAAGCGCGATCTTCCCCACACCAGAACGCGTCAAAATAGCCTATCAGTTGGGTATTTCCGTCCTGCCCGAAGAAGCGGCTTTCCCCATGATCGTTCACCAGAAGCTCTCACGCGTCCTCGCCACCCAGATATTTCAGATTACCCAACCAGAGGTCTTGAGCGCGGTCGAGTGCCATACCACACTCAAGCGCGATGCTAGCCAGCTCGACAAAGTGCTTTTCGTAGCGGACAAGCTGGCCTGGGACCAGCCAGGACACGCCCCCTTTCACGAAGGCATGCAAGCAGCGCTAGAAATCTCGCTGGACGCGGCCACCTTCTTCTATTTGCGCTATATGTGGGAGCGCCGCGTCCAGCTTGCAGTCCTTCATCCCTGGTTACGTGATGCATATTTTCAAATGCTTCATGCCTTATCGTAAGCATATAGGGCGTAATGTGCATTAAGAATCTATAAGGCGTTCTATAAAGGCATATCTTGATACTTGACAGTTGATGAGTTGCTCGCTTATAGTTCCTTCGTGAGTAGCAAATATTCACAACAATCATTTTTCTTTACTTAAAATAAAAAAAGCGCTTAAAGCTAAGCCATGAAGGGACTTATTCACTATGAGCCAGCAGCCTCCGTTCCAGCAGCCAAATCAGCAGCCTCCTTTCCAGCAGCCTCCCTTCCAGCAGGGCTATCCCCAACAGGGTTACCCTCAGCAGGGCTATCAGCAACCTCCTTTCCAGCAGGGCTATCAGCAGCCTCCTTTCCAGCAAGGTTATCCCCAGCCGGGCTATCCTCAGCAGGGGAAAGATTGGTTGATAACGCTGCTCCTATGTTTCTTTCTTGGCTGGCTGGGTGTCCATCGCTTTTACGTTGGTAAGACTGGCACCGGCATCGCCATGTTGCTTACTCTTGGCGGTTGCGGTATCTGGGCATTCATTGATTTTATCTTGATCATAACAGGCAGCTTCACCGACGCCAACGGTCAGCCGCTGGTCCGCAACAATGCGTAGTTCAGCTATGCGCATAGAGAAACACGTTGCGCGAGGGAAGGCAGGATGGCTCATCCTCCTTCCCTTACTTTTCTTCCTGATACCAACTTCCTGGCTTGAGGCCCATCCTCCAGTCTGCCTCTCACGCCTCATTTTCAAGCGCCGCTGTCCCGGCTGTGGAATGACGCGAGCCGTCTCCTGCGCCGTTCATGGTCAGTTTCGCAAGGCCTGGCACTACAACAAGCTTGTCGTGATAGTCCTGCCCCTCCTGACACATAGCTGGCTGCAAGAGGTACTGCGCCAATATTTTCGCTGGCCACATCTCTAGTGGTTTGTTCTCCAAATTTGTAGGTCCATGCTGTATGGACTGCGAGCGAAGCGACCTCCGCAACAGTTGGGTATCGACCTGAGGGCCTCGGGAGTCCACGCAAGCATGGACCCTACATCTAACAACTACGTGAATTTACCATTTAGATAGTGTGTACACGTAAGAAACCTGGAGAAAAAGAGAACGACCTGGCACATCTCTTCGTGCCAGGTCGTGTTTACAGGTTCTGATACTTAAGAGAGGCGGGCCTCCAGGCCTGTGACTTGCTCTCGGAGCTTGCGATTCTCAGCGCGTAGCTCATCGAGATCTTTCCGCACTTGGTTAAGCTGTTCCTCGCCCTTGTCGCTGCTACGCAGGTTATGGGCAGCCCAGCGCATGGCACGCTGCACGCCGTCCTCTGTCTCGCGACTGGCAACGCTTTCCAGCACCGGAATAGCTCGTTTCTCACCAAACGTGAGCAAAGCCCAGGCTGCGGTGGCGCGGGCGGGTCCCCAGGTATCATGCTCGGCGGCGTGCATAAGAGCAGTCACAGCTCGCTGACGCGCCGCTTCACTATACTCATGACGCAGACTACCAACCGCGTTGAGGCCCATTATGGCACCACGACGGAGGGTAATGTAGTTGCTCGTATCGCTCATGTAGGCGATCAAGGTATCGATCACGCGCTCGTCACCGGTGGCGGCGAGACCATTAAAGACACCGTTCTGCACACCATAATTCCAGGAGGGACGCTCCAGAGCCTTCGTTAGCAGCTCAATGTTACCTTCGGTGCGGGTTTTACCCAGCGCAGCCGCAGATGCTGACTCAACGCGATAGCTTACATCGCCGTCCTCAACCACGGGGCGCAGAGCCTCGGCAGAGCGCTGGGCCAGTTCACCATGCGTGTGCGCCGGGAACTCTCCGAGGGCCGTAGCAATTGCAGCACGCACGCGTGAGAACTCCTTCACATCCAGCTCCCTAAAGGCCTGAATGAGGATATCCTGTGCCTCGGCTGTGCTATGCTTGGCGATGACCTCGGCGGCGGTGGTGCGCACGCCCCAGAAAGCATCGCTATTCAAGGCGTTGGTGAGAGCGGTCAGCGCCTGTGGCTCGCGGTGGTCGGCAAGGGCCTCGGCAGCTTCGACCCGACCCAGGATATCATCGTCATGCTCAAGCTGGTAGACGAGCAGGTGAGTGGGGCGCTCGAACTTTAGCGACTTCAGCAGGCGACCCTCAGGATCGAAGCGTACCATCACTGGCTCACGCTCCAGTGGCAGATAGAAGGTCTGCTCGACCTCGCCATCCTCACCCAGGGTGACGTGCAGCGGGATCGTACGTGTCTCGTCGCTTCCCACTGAGGCAGGAATGGTAAAGGCGATCTCGGCTGGCACTTTGAAGCAGGGCGTCAGATCGTCGACCTTCTGCGCCTGGCGTACCTTGACCTTCGCCAGCTTATGCTGTCCATCCCAGGAGTAGCTGACCTCGAACTCGGGATAGCCACCGCTGTAGATCCACTGATGGAAGAAATGCGCCAGGCTGCGACCCGTGGCCTCCTCAAGCGCGCGCTCCAGGTCTGCGGTGATGACTTCACGCGTACGGTTGCGCTCCAGGTACGACTTGATGCCACGGCGGAAGGCGCTATCCCCAAGCTGGTTACGCAGCATATGCAGGACCCAGGCGCCCTTATTATAGATGTGTCCATCAAAGAGCTCAAAGCCCTGGTTATAGTATTTATGATAGACAACCGGGCGACGATAGCGGCGATCCTCGTTCTGGTAACCCTTGCGCGTCTGCAACATCTCCCATTTGAAGTAATCCTCGCCCTGGTCATGGCCGGTCCACAGGTGCTCGAAGTAGGTCGCGAAGCCTTCATTCAGCCAGGCATTGGGCCAGTCACGGCAGGTCACCAGGTCGCCAAACCACTGGTGCGCCAGTTCGTGCGCAGTCACCGAGACGAACTCGGGGGCCATATCCAGGTTGGCCTTCTGGTCGAAGAGCAAGCCAAAGCTATGCGTCGTGGCCGTTGTATGCTCCATGGCACCTGTATAGATCTCGACCACGGTCTGGTCATAGTTGTCATACGGATACTCGACGCCGGTATATTCGGAGAAGAAGCCCATCATATCTGGGGTCTTTCCCATGTACAGACGCGCGTCGTTGGCGCGGTCCTTACGCACATAGTAGGAGACCGGCTTGCCCTTATACTCATCCTTGATCACGGCAAAGTCGCCCACAACGAGCGAGATCAGGTAGGCGGCATGAGGCACGGCATGCAGCCAGTGGTGTGTCTTTGTCTCGCCATTGTCAACGACCTCCAGCAGGTTACCATTGGCGATGGTAATAAACTGTGAGGGCGCGGTCACCAGGAACTCGGTTGTGGCACGGTCGTTGGGGGAGTCATGGCAGGGGAACCAGTAGGAATGATACTGTGGCTGACCAAAGGTATAGGCCTGCACCGGGCGCGTGGGATCCTCGGTCGCGGGCTTGACAAAGTGCAGACCATTGCGCGGCCTGGTGTGATAGGTCACCGCGACCGTAAACTCTTCGCCATGCTTGTAGGGGCGGTCGAGTTCGATATGTAGCTTCTTCTCGCCAAGACTGTAGTTCAGTTCTGGGCCATCCACAAGTGCAACTTTATCAATCGAGAGCTCAATCGCATCAAAGGTGACACTCTTGGCCTCTTCATAGAGGGCCGTGAAGGTTGTGTAGATGGTACCGCTGATCACTTCCTGGTCAAAGTCCAGCGCGATATCCAATTTGACGTGTTTAACGTCGCCGGGGCGATCGGGTGCGTAGTGCAGCGTATCGCCGGGCAATTCATAGTTGCGCGCGGGCGGATTGGGCAATGCCTCCTGGCCCTGCATAAATAGCAGGCTATAGCCATTCCCGAGGTCTACAGAATGTGCTCTGGTACAGTGTGTCAAGGTTATAGCTCCTCTTGCGTGAAATAATCTGACAACGGAAGAACAGTCCCACTACCACACAGCCACCAACCCATACAGGCCCGACCCAGAGTCTTGATCTGACACTTCCGGGTTCTCTCTGGCTGTAACTCATCCCTGGTATTTCACTAGTATATCATCTATTTTGGGGAAGCTCACTAGTGTGATCGTGATTGTCCTTTGTATCTACTGGCCCAAGAGTGACCGGCAGGAGCCACGGGAAGCAACAGCCCAAGACTGGATAGAGGCCAAAGAGCACGACGAAGTGACCATTCTTGATGATCACGGCACTGATCACCCAACCGTCGAATTTCGGCGGCGAAGATAACGAAAATGGTATAGTCAGCCCTTATAGCACCTGCTGTAAGGGCGTTTCTTTGCTCAGTGCAGGAGCTACCCTATTAGCGACGTTGAAGGAGGCGGCGAATGATGAGAATCCAGGTAACAATAATGGCAATGATCACGACAAGGGCAATGGCAGCGATTATTAACACAAAAGGAGATATTGGTAGGGCTTCAGCGATAACTATGAACCCCAAAAAGGGATGTTGATAGGGACATAATAAGAGAGCTTCCTTTCTCTGAGTACACACTGCGTCTCATTCAACTTCTTATGTAAACGCAAGAAATGAGGCGAAGTAAAGTGCATTGTGTGTAAGAAAAGGATATAGAGCCAGCTCTTATAGAAGGTGCTATAAGGGCTTTCCCTTAGCGCGATTGATAAAAAGGTGCAACATCTCTGGGGATATTCCGCCAGAGACGTTGCACCTTTTGCTGAAAAGGACTGGCTATAGGCCAGTAGGGATATTAATGGTGGCGGGCTGCCAGGGTGAGTTATCAGCTAGGGGCGCATTGAAGTCGCCAGGCTTCTTGTCACCAACGTAGGTGTAGAGGGGATAGCCCTGGTAGAAGACCACCTGGCGCCCCATATAATCGGTACCCACGCTCAGTGTTCCGGGCAGTGGTGTGGTAGAGGTAGGGGTGCCGGTACCCTTATAAAGCAGGGGACTCCAGGTCTTAGCGCATTCCCCATCACAGCTAAAGCCGCTTGCCCCTTGCCACTGATGGACATATAACGTCATACCCTTAATGGTCGTCAGAACGGGGAACGTGACCCCTACCGCTTGATGGGATGGAACCTGGCCCACGGACACCACGAGCGAAGAAGATGTGTGCTTTGCATTGTTTGTGAGTGCCGATTGCGTGGTAGTTCCTTTGAGCGACGTAGCGAGCGAATCGGTGCTGGTTGTTGAAGTAGCAGAACCACAGGCCGCCAGGATTCCAACCAGCGACAGCGTCAACAACATGGTGGAAATGAACGTCTTAAGTCGCATATTGTCGTATTCTCCTCATTTCTCAAGTGTATTTTTTCAACAGTTTCTTTTTTGATTATTCATACCGTATCATTTGATGGTCTCGCTTACACTGTCGTTCGCTTATCCCATTTGTTACACTCTCTGGCCTCACAGCGAAGGTCAGAAACCTTGAGCCAGGTAGTATTACATAGGTTTACGCAATCGAGGGTCACCCCTTCTGACCACCGCTGTTGAGTAAAGAAATGCGATAGCGAGAGCCCCATTTACGACAAAAAGGCTTAAAGTTAGTTTTTGTAACCTCGTGTGTCAGTTGGCATACGAGGTTTTTTATGGAGGTTGCCAGTATGCAGAAACGAGTAACCACTCACACCCTCTTACCCAGAGCGCCGCAGGCGCGAAGGATAAAATCACAGATCTTGAACATATCTTGCTTTTCACCGTAGAGTATTATGTGTGATCCTTCTTGTTGGCAGAAAGGCTCTTCTATGAGAAATGAACCACGTGGTATGAATAGATTTGCTCAATTCTTGCGTTTCTTACGTGTATCGCGCCTGTTGTTATGGACGCTCTGGATTATTTACCGAGAGCGTCAGCGGGTGGTAAAAGCGCGGCAGCGTGGCAACTACGAGGTACAGCCGAATATCGAGGTGCTGTTAAAGGTCCTGCGCGCTTTTAGAGCCACCGCCCTCCAGTTGGGCGTGCTGATGATTAAGCTGGGGCAATTCTTGAGCGCACGCGCGGATATCCTGCCAGAGCAGGCCCTCTCCGTGCTGGCCGATTTGCAGGACGAGGTTCCGCCTGCTCCCTTTGAGCATGTGGCCGCGGTCATTGAGGCGGAGTATGGCAAGCCGCTCACGGAGATTTTCAGCGTCTTTGAGGAGCAGTGCACGGCGGCGGCCTCGCTGGGCCAGGTTCACCGGGCTACGCTGGCCAGTACAGGCGAGACAGTCGCAGTTAAGGTACAGCGCCCACACATCACGCAACTGGTGGGGATGGACCTGAGTACGTTGCGCTTTGTCATCTGGGTCGTGAACCGTTTCTTCCAGAGCGACTTTATCGATTTGAAGGGACTCTATCGAGAGTTTCGTCGCACCGTCTATGAAGAGATCGACTATGTGACTGAGGCGACGAACGCCAAACGCTTTCGCGAGATGTTCCGTGAAGATCCAACCATTTATATTCCCCACGTCTACGAGGAGTATATTTCTAAGCGCGTGCTGGTACTGGAATGGATTGATGGCATTAAGGTCAATGACTACGCGGCACTGGACGCGGGAGGCTATTCGCGCCTAGAGATCGCCAACCGCACAGTGCGCGCCTACTTTTACCAATTCTTTGAAGAGGGCTTTTTTCATGCTGATCCCCATCCTGGGAACATCTTTGTCAAGAAGAATTCGCCCTCTGATGACCCAGTGATCGCCTTTCTGGATTTTGGCATGGTCGGCTCGCTTACGGGCAGCATGAAGCGCGCCATCCGCGACCTCTTCCTGGGGCTGGTCTTAAGCGATTCCAAGAAGATGGTGGACTCGCTGCTTAAGTTGGGTTTTGTGGGAGAAGGAGCGAATCAGGCCGCACTGGAACAAGCCCTGGACATTATGCTGGAGCACTATTTCGGCATGACGCTGGGCCAGGTGCGCGAACTGGAGGTATCGGATGTGGCCCATGACCTGGATACACTGCTCTATGGGCAACCATTCCGTATCCCCTCACAATTTGCCTTCGCGGGACGCGCGGTAAGCACACTGGTAGGCGTCTCAACTGGCCTGGCTCCCAACTTCAACTTTGTGGATGTGGCGACTCCCTACGCACGTAAGTTTCTAAAGTTGGACGCTGAAGGCATCAGCCAGACCGCCCAGAATATCCTTAAGGAGGCCATAGACGCTGGGCAGGTGCTGCTGGAGCTTCCAAAATCCATCAACCGGCTTATTGGCAAGATAGAGGCGGGTCAGGTAGAGGTGAGGCTGGCAAATCTTCCCGGCAATAATAGCCGCTTACGCAGAGCACGCCAGCGCAATGGCGCGGCGATGAGTACAGGGGGAGCGGTGTTGGAGGTCTGACCTGGAGTTTCTTCTTCGGCGCCTCGCTCGCGGCTGGAGTCTATCTGACAAATCTCCATCAAGGGCTTCCCGGCTGGTTCTGCCTGGGGATCGCGGGCATCAGCGCCCTTGGACTCCTGTTCAGGCGCTAAGCGTGACTTCTCGCACCTGCGGTGCTCGCCAGGAGTAGAGGGAGTCGTGCATGTGAGCTGCCTGCGACAGCTCACATGCACGACTCCCTCTACTTAAGACAAAGGCTCCAGTGTTGCTGCGCATCAATCTGGGCACGACCCTCTTCTTGTAGCTTAATCAGGTGTGCCTCCAGTGAGCGAGCAGCCACCGCATAAAGCTTCGGGTCGGTATCCGCGTATACGAGCGGCACAAGCGTAGAGAGGGTCACGGGCTGCTTGAGCTGGTTCAGGACGGCGATGACCTGGCGCTCGCGTTCAAGACGATGGGCAATATATTCACTCAATTTCGCTTGCGGATCTTCAATAACGGGACCATGCGCCGGGACAATACGCGCGATTGGGAGCTGTTGCAGGCGCTTGAGCGTCTGGAGATACACCCCCATATGCCCCTCAGGAGGAATGATGACGACCGTTCCCACACCAGCTACGACATCGCCCGCGAAGAGGATGCCTTCGCGCTCAAGCCAGAAGCAGAGATGGTCGAAGCGGTGCCCGGGTGTATGAATGGCACGCAGCGCCGTATCGCCCAGATCAAAGGTCGTTCCATCGGGAATCTCATGGTCCGCCAGGGGAACGCCTGCCCGGCTAAAAGCAGAGATAGGAACACCCGTACGCTCGCGTAACTCGGCGGCCCCACCCACATGATCTGGATGTCCATGTGTGATGAGAATATGGCGTATACCGCCGCGTGCCTGGCCCTCCCGCACGATGCGCTCAAGGTGCTCCGGATCAGAATCGCCGGGATCAATGACAATGGCCCCCTTAGAGCTGCTAATGAGCAGCGTGTTCGTTCCCGGTCCCGTCATCATGGAGGGATTGGGAGCCAGAAGTATGCTATAGCGTTCCTGTGACATAGGTAAGGCCTCCGTTCTCCGACGCGTGCTAGAGCTTCCAGAGAAAATCGGGATCTTCAGGCAGATAGACGAAAGGGCCACCCTCTCGCTCCAGCCAGATCGGCTGATAGGTGGGCACATAGCGCGTTCGCGTAGCCGCCAGGGCCTCCTGCACCGTCGCGAAGGGCGCGAGGTCACGCAACTGGTGATAGGTCGGGAAGGCCACCGGGAAGGTTCCTTCAGCGAAACGCTTCAGAGCTTCGTCGGGACGTATCCAGAGACCCTCACTGGTTTCAAGCTGATCGTAGAGCGCCTCTTGCTCCATGGGAGCTGCCGCCAGAAAAAAATGGGTATCAAATCGCCTCGGCAGCTGCTCAGGCGTGATCCAATGCGCGAAATAGGCCAGCTGTTCGGTCGCCAGCACCAGGTGCTCGGCCTGGACAATATCCAGCAATGTCGCACCGCGTGCATTGAGCCGCTGACGATACTCGGCGAAGCGAGGCACATCCTGCGCACCGATGGCCAGCAAACGCTGCTGCTGATAGGCCAGCAAGACATTGCCCTCCTCAAACAGTTCGCGGATGGCGGCGGCACGCACCCCGCTGCCGAGCGCCGTACGCCCCTCAGGATCGGCGGCTGAAGGTTCCAGGGGAACGCTGAGTGTCGCGCTCTGCTCCATCTCTTTATCCACAGCGGATGCCGAGCCGCCAGGGAAGACATAGATATCAGGCATAAACTCGCTCTGCACCACTCGCCGCACCATAAATATCTCGATGCCCTGCTGCTGTGCAGTGTTTCGTAACAACATCACTGTTGCCGCCAGGCGTGGCTGCATGACCATAGAGGATTATTCTCCTTCTTCGCTTATGCTAGCGGTTGCTGTTTTTCTTATCGTATCACATAAGCGTTCGCACCAGCCTCACACTCATACCCTACTCGATAAGTGGGAGGTTCACGCTACTCCTCCATGAAATATCGCTGGCAGGCAGCTAGACAAATAGGGAGGATATGCTATGCTAGAGAAGTGAGCAGACCTGCCCCATATCCTGGTGGAGAGGTTCTGATATGATACAATGCGGCCAGGAGACCCACACGCGATTGATCGCTTATTTTTGCGCACGGGGCAAAGTATAGACTGAGTTGGAGTTGACATGTCGGCCAGAAATACCGTTGTAGGGAGCAAGCAATCAGGCTCAAAGGGACCACAGCTACGAGTGGGGCTGATCGGCGATCCCGTGGCCCACTCGTTTTCGCCACGTCTCCAACAGCCAGCACTCAATGCCCTGGGCATTCCGGCGACCTATGAACTCTGGCGCACGCCCGCCGAGCAACTCCTGGTACGTATACGCGCCTTGTGTCAACAAGGGTGCCTGGGTGCCAATGTCACGATTCCCTACAAAGAGTCTGTCCTGCCCTTGCTGGACGTGGTTGATCCATTGGCGGCCCAGATTGGCGCGGTCAATACAATTGTCAACCGGGATGACTATCTACATGGCTATAATACTGATGCGCCGGGACTGCTTCGCGCGCTCCATGAGCATGGGGTGGGCAGCCTGCAAGCGGATGGAACGATATCGCTAAAGGGATATACTGCTGTACTGCTAGGGGCGGGAGGGGCGGCTCGCGGGGCGGCCTTTGCCCTCGCCAGTTCTGGCATTGAGCGCCTCGTCATTTTGAACCGGAGCCTGGAGCGCGCTCAGCTCCTGGCGGCACTTATTCAGAAGAGTTATGAGTGCCCCGTCTTCAGCCTCAGCGATCCCAATTTTCTTATCCCTCACTCCTCCTCGATCATTATCAATGCTACCTCGGTCGGTCTGCATGAAGAGGTCAGCCCCTTGCCAGCCGATGTACTGGCACGCTTTAACGCTGACACCTTTGTCTATGATATGATCTACAATCCCATTCAGACGAACCTGCTCTTACAGGCACGGACCATGGAACTTCGCGCCGCCAATGGCCTCTCCATGCTCCTGCACCAGGGAGCGC
The DNA here is from genome assembly GCF_016587375.1 of Ktedonobacter robiniae. Lineage (GTDB taxonomy): Bacteria > Chloroflexota > Ktedonobacteria > Ktedonobacterales > Ktedonobacteraceae > Ktedonobacter > Ktedonobacter robiniae. Next base: position 2,837,072 of record NZ_BNJG01000001.1, on the reverse strand, counting down.
TAGCCTTTGAACTGTGGACCAATCAGCCGGCCCCGCTTGAGATCATGCGTGCCGCCCTCATGCGCTAGAATGGGGCACAAGCCTTCAGACATGATGTTGTACAATAAGGTAGCAGCAAGAAGGAGGCGTCTCATACATGAGATTTGTAAGTTTTTCCAGCAGCCAGATTCCCAGGGCGCACCTGGGCGTCCTGCGCAACGACGAAGTTCTAGATGTGGACCTGTCAGGCAGAGCCCTGGGCCTGGACGTTCCCGACCAGATGCTCACATTGATCGAAGACTATGATCGCTACCTGCCAGCGCTCCAGACATTAATGGAGAAGGCACAGTCGCGTAGCTTCCGCGAGGTGAAAACCTTTAGCGAGATTGGTGCTGCCCATACCCTGAATGAGGTCAGGCTGGCGGCCCCCATTCCCAGGCCACGTAAAAATATTTACTGCCTGGCGGTAAACTATAAAGCGCATGCTGAAGAGACCGCCAGTCAGCGCGATCACAAGGGGCAGACACCCGACATTCCCGTATTTTTTACCAAGTCCCCCACCAGCGTCAACGATCCCTACGGCGAGATTGAGCTTGATCCCCAGGTGTCAAGCGAGCTTGATTGGGAAGTGGAACTGGGCGTTGTTATCGGCAAGAGAGGCAAGAATATACCTGAGGCCGAGGCGCTTTCGTATGTCTTTGGCTATACAGTGCTCAATGACGTTACAGCGCGCGACTTGCAGAAGCGCCATAAGCAATTCTTCAAGGGCAAGAGCCTGGATGGTAGCTGCCCCATGGGTCCCTGCATCGTAACGGCGGACGAGATCGCGGACCCTCACAATCTGAATCTAAGCCTGCGCATCAATGGCGAGACCAAGCAAGATGGCAACACAAAGATGATGATCTTCAACATCAAGCATGCTATCAGTGTGCTCTCGCAAGGCATGACCCTGGAGCCTGGAGATATCCTGGCAACCGGCACGCCCAGCGGCGTGGGCTTCACACGTGTACCACCGGAGTTCCTTCAGGAAGGCGACGTGATGGAGTCGGAGGTCGAGGGCATCGGCGTACTCCGCAACCTGGTCGTCGCCGTCAAAAGATAAACCTGTTAAAAAACAAAAAGTGCTGGTTCGCGTACGCGAACCAGCACTTTTTGTTTTTTAATACACCTTAGACATGAGACTCTTCACGCAGCCAGGAGGGGATCGCCCCCCAGAGATTGAGCGCCGTCTCGCGGGTATGCCAGAGGCGTGGCGGCGTTGTGACATCGCGATCATAATACTGGCTCAAGCCAGCGGACAACTCAATATGCAGCCCGTCACTATCGGGGAACTGCAAGAAGAGGTCATCGCCAACGCCGTGGCGTCCCGGTCCCCACAGCAGCGGTACCTGCTGGTGACTGAGATAGTCGGCCCAGCCCAGCAGTTCACTGCCATCGGCGATGGTGAAGCCAACATGCTCGATACCGGTCTGCCCCTCACTCAAGATCAGGCTATGGTGATCGTTGTTACAGCGCAACCAGGCGCGCTCGCGCAAGAGCCAGTCTGAGATATCAAAACCCAGAGACTCGGTGTAGAACTCCACCATTTCTTCCAGGCGGCTGGTCTTCAAGGCCACATGTTGCAGGCCATAAGGACGTAGAAGCGCCCGGCGCGTCTTACGGTTGCTAGAGATAGCAGTATACAGTTCGTCAGGCATCACGGAAATTTCGACGCGATTGCCATCGGGATCGTTCAACCAAAGCGCGTCTCCCAGGTCAGGCGCGCCATCGCGTGGCTCAAAGGAGAGTTCAATGCCAGACATTTGCAGGCGTGCCGCCATCGCGGCCAGTTCAGCATCAGTATCAACCGCAAAGGAGAGATGATGGAGGGTAGAGCGCACTACGGGACGCCGTCCATTCGTCGGGAAGACGCGTGTATCGTTAAAGATGCTCAGGGCGTGCATCTCCTCGCCTAAGGCAAGGAATATGGCAGCATCCTCTTCCTCAAGATGCTGCTCAAGCGGGCCATCAGCATGCGTATAGAGATCGAATCCCAGAACACGATGATAGAAACGAGCCTGGGCCTGTACATCCGAAGCCCATAAACCAACATGCGCCAAACGCTTGACTTTAACCTTCTGAATTTGCTGATTGCTCAAGGCCCAGCCCTCCTCATTTCTCAGCTATTACGAGTTCTAACTACACCACAGCCTATCATACCTAGCAAAAAGAGGGGGGTCAACGAATTGACCCGAAGGTCATATGTGAGAGCAGACGCGTGCTTTAGCAGCGTCTGTTAACTGCTATAGCACCTTATTCACGCGGCAGCTTCCAGGAATGGCGTGTAGAGTATGGCAGAGTAGAGGCATCCCTCACGTCTTCCTCCTCGTACGGGACCTGGGTTCGTGGAACATCGTCTGTCCGTCTTCTTTGTTCTTCATGGAGAAAATGTCGAATACCACTAGAGGAGAGATCAATCGTATTCATAATGCGTACCCGAGGAGTAGAGAGTAGCGGCATAGGCGTCTCAAGCGTGCCTCGCGTAATGTGGAAAGGACGATACAACCGCATGGCAGCCTGCATATGACGCATACGCAACATCTTTTTGTAGACCAGCACCACACGAATCTCACGCACAAGAAGCGCTGTTACAGTCCCGGCGATAAAGCACCAGGCCACAACCAGCACCAGGAGCAATATCCAGAACTGGTAGATGAAGAGAGGCACGCATGCACTGAACGCTATTAGCGTCAGTACAGCGAGGCTGGAGGCGAGCATAGAGAGGGCACGATATTGACGTTGCCTGAGCTTCAGCAAGTGCCCTGGCGCATCCAGGCCAGGATACCAGAGACCTTTGAGCCGCAAGAAACGCCGTTGTTGCGCGACCGGGCTTGTCGAAAGACTATGGCGCCACTGTGGAGGCCAGATAGCCCGACTGACACGCAAAGCCAGACCCGGTGTCTGCACACGTCCAACATTGGTAGACATTCCCTTGCACATATTGCTCTCCCCACTTCCCTTCTTACCACGAAAACCAATCCCCATTCGGGGGCACGGCACCACTGTCGTGTAGCGCTGCGCGCTCAGGTTTTCGAAAGGTAGTAACCAGTACACCTGGTAAAACAACGGACCAATAACAGGTGGAAAGCGCTAAAAATAGAGGGGTCCGCGTTTGGTACTGTAAGAGGCCGGGGAAGACAAACTATGTGCTGGTGGCATAGAGTTTCTGCACATAGCAAACGAAAAATAGACGGCAACGAAGTGCCGGCATAGTAACCGAGCACCTCAGTCTCCGGCGTAGTAGACACCTTGCTTGACTCAACACCACCATTTGAGCGGGTACGAGCACACCCAACATCCACGAATGTGACCGCTAAAGCCAGACCTTCGCGCCACCATATACCACCCAACATCACCACCTGCGAAGGGAAAAAGTGCAGTCCTCCAGGAGCTCACGAGCCATTATCTCGCTACATCCCCACACATCCACTCCACCGGCCTGAGATAAAGACCAGCTCAAAGAGAACTACAGCAATTTGGTCTCTTCCTATCAGAAACCTGAGCGCGCAGCGCTAGCCACAACAGTGGCGCCGCGCCCCCGAATGGGGGTTGGTTTCTGTTTAAGAATCTAGCGTGACATTCCTTTTCCACTCATCCACACCTCAGCCCGCACCAGAGAGCAGAGAAAGGCCGAGACCTCTCACTCAGGAGACATGAAAGTCCATGTCGCTCTACATGCGTGCTGCGTGCTCGTGAACCGCTCAAAGTCCACCCATCCACATCACAAGAAGCAAGTTGCAGGCGATGCAAACGCATCGACCCACGCCAAGGTGTTACTTTACACCGGCACTTCGCTGCCGTACACTGAAACATCTACACTGTAAATATAGCTGTTTCAGCGATATTGGAAAATGGTTTGGTAAGATCACTTCCCATACAAAGCGGATTCGCACAATGTTTTCGATAAAAGATTTATTTCATTGTTGCTGAACGTATTGTAACATGTGTTATTCCATTTAGCGGTTGTGAAGCTATGAAGATTCAGTTAAGGACAATTAATTTTTTTATGAAGTTCTTAACCATATAAATGAATAATTTATGTATAAAGATATTTCTACTTTTCCCCGATTTGCGCTGAATGCACGAGATAATGTGACGAGGCTTTCATAGTTGCGCTCATAGAAAGCAGAGAGGGAAAAGCCAGCCACGACACCCTGGACGATGGCTTGCCCTTCCCTCTCTGGCTCGATATTGAGTTGTATCGATTACACTTTAAATTTCGGCACTATCCGAATCATCGTCTGCATCTGTGAGGAACACCTTGCCGCGCAGCACATTTGTCGCAGGGGTATGCGATGGTGGATCCCATTCAAAACCCACCCGCTGACGTTTAATAGGCACATTCGCCAGCAGCTTATCGTAGCCCTCGTCGCGCGAGAAAATAACCTGCATTTGCTCCTCATCGACATCCAGACGACGTGAAAGCACGCTTGCTAACTCTTGTTTGATCAGTTCCAGCAGCTCTGGATTGAGCTTTAAACGATCATTGACTAACACCACTTTGAGACGCTCCTTGGCGATCTCGCCTGGTGTCTGCTTCTTCCGACCGACCATAAACTCAAAGACACCCATAACCGGCCCCCTTTAAGACGATTGAGAGCGCAAACGCTTCTCAGCTGAGGCAGGACCAAAGCCCACCAGGCGGCGCAACCGCTCTAACAGAGACGGAACGTCTGCAACCTCGTCAAGCGGAATCTCCTCGCCCAAAATACGCTGAGCAGCATTCAGGAAGGAGCGGCCAGCACGGGAACGCCGCTCATACACGGCGGGTTCGCCTTTGTTCGTCGCTACAATAATGGCTTCATCCTCAGGGATGATACCCAGCAGGTCGATACCCAACACTTCCAACACATCCGCCACATCCATCATATCGCCTCGTTTCACCATTTCTGGACGCAGACGGTTCAAGATCAAACGAGGTTCGGGCTTTCCCGCAGCCTCCACCAGACCAATAATGCGATCCGCATCACGGACCGACGCCATCTCCGGGTTCGCAACAATAATAATTTCATCTGCACCTACAATGGCGTTTCGAAAGCCTTGCTCGATACCGGCAGGGGAGTCAATGACGATGAATTCAAACTCCTGGCGCAACTGTTGGCAGAGCTGCTCCATCTGAACACTGTTCACAGCATTCTTGTCACGTGTTTGCGCAGCAGGGAGAAGATAGAGTTCGGGAAGACGTTTATCCTTGATCAAAGCCTGGCGCAGGCGGCATTGTCCCTCGACAACATCCACCAGGTCATAGACAATCCTATTCTCCAGGCCCAGGACGGCGTCCAGGTTGCGCAGGCCGATATCTGAGTCGACCACAGCCACCTTTTTGCCTTGCATTGCTAAAGCTGTGCCTAGATTCGCGGTTGTCGTGGTCTTACCCACGCCACCTTTACCCGAAGTAATCGTAATCACCCTGCTGTCCATGCTCTACTCCCAAATGCTAAAACTTGTTCAGCCACTATCGGCTCGGACGTTGCCTTGCGCTCGCATCTCATGCCCGTCCGCATCGTTATCTAGTATACCACGAACCGGCATGTCACCAAAGTTTCAACAAGCCTATCATGGCTAGCCTGACCTACCACAGCACCGTTACCAGAACAGTTTTTATGCCATCTTATTTACGAGGTGGGCGACCATTCATCCAGGTCTCAACAATAATCTGGTTATTGCGTATCATTGCCACTTCAGGATAAGGTTGCACCTCAAAGCCTTCGGGTGGCCTCGAAAGCAGGTGCGCAATTCGTAGCTGCACGGGCGAGAGATAGAGCGAGCAGACGAGGGCCTGGTCGTTATCTGGATAACCTGCATGCACCATGCCTTTGAGCATCCCCCAGACAATGATATCGCCTCCAGCCACGATCTCGGCTCCGGGATTGACATCACCCAGAATGACGACATGGCTGTGATGGCTAATGGCCTGGCCCGAGCGAACCGTACGCCGAATGAAGAGCGCGTCATCAAGCGAACGGGGATCACGCTGCTCATAGACATCTTCACCGGGCGAGGAGGGATTACCCTCGGCCTGCATATCAACCTGCATATCTAATTGGCGCGTCACAACTGCCCTGGGTACTACAATAGGAGGGCGAGAAGGCGTCTCGGGTGTGGGAAGCGTAATTGTGCGCGCATCTCTACGCACCTCCGCGGCTTTTTCAAGTGGAGCAACAGACATCTGATATTCGGCCAGGAGCCGTTCTAACTGGATGCGTTCCGTCACACGCAGGTTACGGCGCGTGGTATCCACCGTCAAAGAGGCGCCACGAAAAAAGGCAGGAGCCTCTTCCAGGCGCATCGCCAGCGCCTGGAGTAAATCATTAAATGGGGTTTCTGGCTCTAGCGTCAGGAGCAAGCCACTACGAGTTCCTTTGATAGCGATATTCGCTGACACCGTTTGTATCTCCTCCCTATGCTGCCCATACGGTTGCCTTTTGACCTGAAACGCTTCGCGAAGCGATTGTTCCTCCATACCCAATGCAGTCCCCATATTCCTAATGAAAGCAACACGGCGTCCATAGAGAACACCAAACAACTAGATCAATTGTGGCGCATATGCCTACATAGATATGCGTCTTAGGCTACATACAGTATAAGCTTGCCGTGATTAAAACGCAATAGAGCATACGAGTTTTGGGTCGTAATAGGATTACTGGCTGATATTACCTCAAATGGCGCTACTTTCCATGCTTCCTGTTCTAAACTGTAGCATAGAGCAGGCAGAAAGCGAGACCAGCCTGCTAAAGTGGTAATATGAAGGCGTGCAGTAGCACACATCTATCGTCCCCGATGACATAACCCACTTTTCAAAACGCAATTTTTACAGAAGGAGGATGCGCAGCTACTCTAGTTAGCAGGCGCACAATACAATGGCTGCATTTACGCAATTTCCTATGCCCAACGAACGCGTCATTACCAGTGGAACCACCACTATCGCGGTCATGCCTGAGATCAACCTGGTATCACATTTCCAGGTTGGCGACTGGCAGGTACTCTACCGGGCCTCGGAGACGGGGAATGTCAAACGCTGGGGTATTCCCCTGATGATCCCTAACTTCGGGCGGCTAAAAGATGGCCTCTTTGAAGAGAAAGGAACCACCCTCCCGATGCATGGCTTCGGGCGCAACTTGCCCTGGTCGGTCGCGGAGCACACCGAGACGAGTATTCGCCTCCAGCTTACAAGCAGTGAGGCTACACGCGCAAGCTATCCCTATGATTTCGTCTTTACCAGTGAAATCGTGGCAGGCGAGGGAAGCCTTACCTATACGCTCACAATGGAGAATAAGAGCGATGAAACAATGCCTATCGCGCCCGGCTTTCACCCCTATTTTGCCCAGGACCAGGGGGAGAAATCGCACGTAGTTGTCAACGGTCTCGAAGGTTTCGATGCCAGCACGATCCACTGGGACACCAATCCGCCCGATAATCACTACCCCTTCGCCCAACAGGCCAGTTTCGAGTTTCCACAACAAGGCACCCTGCGCATCGCAGAGGTTCCACATGCTGGGCACTACCTGCTCAAAGAGATGCAGGTCTGGTCGGAGCCAATCACAGCGCCCGATCACGAGTTTATCTGCTTTGAGCCAATTGTGACCCACGAGAATGGCCTCAACCGTCCCCAGGACCGGCTCAATATCGCTCCCCATACCCAGCAACAGATTACCCTGCGCCTGCAAGCACAACCTCGCTAAACCCCGGTTGTAAGTGGTAGAGAAGTGCAGGTAGCTGTCCCGCCTGCCTGCACTTCTCTACCACTTACAACACCAAATTTTGCTGGCTGCAACGTTGCAGTCATCTCTCTCGTAGAGATAGTAACATGTGTAGCAACGTTAGGGAGCGAGCACATAAACACCACAAGAGCAGGTAACCCGGCCTCTTCTTCCCAGGAGTCATATCACCAGAGACAAGAGTACGGTGTACCGGTAGCAGCTACGTTTATGCGTGCATTTCCCATGCCAGTACGCTATAATAAGGCATGCTATACGCTAACTCAAACATATCCAATTTCAACACCACACTCACTTCAGGGGACATATATGTCTGAGGCCCAGAAAGCAGGTAACTTATATGGACAGACAGCCGGGGAATAGATACTGGCTTCAAAATAACAACGATAGGCAGCAAATACGCCCGGGTGGCCCTCCCAACAATAATGGGCAGAATCAACAGCCACGACCATCCAACCGGCTCAATTCTGTGTTGCTAGCCCTCGTTGTCGTTATGCTGGGCCTGGCTCTTTTCAACTTTTTCAACAACGCCAGCCAGAACACTACCAACTCGTCACAAAGCAACGAGTTAAGCTATACGCAATTTTATCAGCAAATCCAACAGAAAAACATCAAGTCTGCCACGATTGTAGGGCAAAGCGACATCACGGGTACGTTGCGCGAACCTTTTAAGGGTAAGCCAAATTTCCATGTCTACCAGCTTCCCAACGGGGATGACAAGCTGGCACAGAATCTGATTCAGAGCGGAGCTACGGTCACCTATCAGCCTCCACCTGACAATTCGTTCTGGCTGAACCTGCTTATCGCATCCATACCCTGGATCTTCCTGATTGGCTTTATCTTCTTCCTGACACGCCGCGCCTCACAGGGGCAGCAGGGCATCTTTAGCTTCGGCAAGAGCCGCGCTAAACTGATCCTTGAGGATCGCCCCAGCACCACCTTCGCGGACGTCGCAGGCGTGGACGAGTCAAAATATGAGCTTCAGGAAGTTGTTGAGTTTCTCAAGACACCCCAGAAGTTCCAGCGCCTGGGCGGTAAGATCCCTCGCGGCGTGTTGCTGGTAGGCCCTCCAGGAACCGGTAAGACGCTGCTGGCACGCGCGGTCGCTGGTGAAGCTGGTGTTCCCTTCTTCTCAATGAGCGGCTCTGAGTTTGTCGAGGTTCTCGTAGGTGTCGGCGCCAGCCGTGTCCGCGACCTCTTTGACCAGGCGAAGAAGGCTTCACCCAGCATCATCTTCATTGACGAAATTGACGCCGTTGGTCGCCAGCGCGGTTCAAGCATCAACACCAATGATGAGCGCGAGCAGACCCTGAACCAGTTACTCGTTGAGATGGATGGCTTCGATGCCCGCCAGGCAGTCGTCGTGGTCGCCGCCACGAACCGCCCGGATGGACTCGACCAAGCGCTGCTACGCCCGGGCCGCTTTGATCGACGTGTTACCGTCGACCGCCCCGACTGGAATGGTCGCCTCGCCATCTTGAAGATTCATACGCGCACTGTCCCCCTGGCACCTGATATCAACCTGACGGCCATCGCCCGCAGCACGACTGGCATGGTTGGTGCGGACCTGGCCAACTTGGTCAACGAGGCCGCGATTATCGCGGCACGCCGTAATCTGGATTATGTCACACAGCCCTGTTTCGACGAGGCTCTAGACAAGATTCTGCTGGGTGCCGAGCGTCCACTCGTGCTGAGCGATGCAGACCTCGATGTGACAGCCTATCACGAGGGCGGGCACGCACTTGCAGGCCTGGTCACCGAGGAATGCGATCCCGTTACCAAGGTCACCATTGTCCCACGCGGGCAGGCCCTGGGCGTGACTATGTCGACTCCGCTTGATGATCGCTACAACTACTCCAGGGAGTACTTGCTGGCACAGGTCGTCTATGCCCTTGGTGGTCGAGCCGCTGAACAGGTCATTTTTGACCGCATCACTACAGGCGCGGAGAACGATCTGCAACGTGTTACGCAGATCGCGCGGCAAATGGTAGCTCGCTGGGGTATGAGTGAGCGCCTGGGTACGGTCTCCTTTAGCGAGCGTCAGAGTCCTTTCATGGGCGGCGATATGGGCAATCCGACCGATTATAGCGAGGTGACAGCCCAGATCATTGACGAAGAGGCGTCGCGCATCATCAATGAATGCTATGAGCGCACTCTTAATATCATGCGCACCTATCGCCCGGCTCTCGACCGGATCGCGAAAGATCTGCGCACGCACGAAACCATTGACGCCAAGCAGCTACATACGATTATGGAGAGCACGGGAGCACCCATTGCTTCCACCCAGCTCCACCCAACCTCGCAGCAGGTACAGGTCGTCGAGGCCCCTCCTCCTCCCGCCTCACTCCTCCAACCACCCGAGATGCAATAGAAGGTTGAGAAAAGCGAAGAGCCGTGCGGCCCTGAATAGGGCCGCACGGCTCTTCGCTTTTCTCAACGATTGCTCCACTTATTTAGATGTGGGAGTAAAAAAATCACGCATGCCAGGATACTCTTGCATAATCTCATCAATAATCTGGTTCGATAGTGCCATAAAGGTTCCATGCGCCTCGGCCAGCACAACACTCTCGTCCTCCGCCAGGGTAAGGTAGCCAGATGCCTGCGACATACGCCCTCGCTGGAGACCAAGCTTCGCTCGGACACGCAACAGAGGTCCATAGGGAACATAGCGTCGATAGCGCACATCCAGGCGCCCGGTCATTGTCCAGGCGGGCGTATCGGTAAGCATAGTGGTGCGATTGAGGGCCTCATCTAGCACAGCGGCAACAATGCCACCATGAATGACTCCTGGGAACCCCTGGTGCTCAGCCTCAGGCCGAAAGTCCGAGACCACCGTATCCCCATCCAGGCGAAATACCATTTTGAGGCCATAGGGATTCCGTTGGCCACACACAAAACAGAGCTGATAATCAGTCGTATCATTCAATTCCATGATTATGTTCCTAACGTTTCTTTGGCATAAGCAAGGCGAATCTCTTCCCCCGGTTGAGTCTATCATAGTTACTGAGAAGGGGCAAACATACAGCCATCTGCGACCAGAAGCACAGAGGGCGAAACTACCCAGCACCCCTACACGTGCTTAATACAACGAACATCTCTTGCCTGGCAGGTTGCCTCTTGCCAACTGCCGTCACTATGGAGTATCTTTCTCATAATAGCTGTCACTATTCGCGCCCCCGAACCCAACAACAGTACGCGTATACTACTCCAGGTTGACAGCTTCAGGTATTTTTGCAGCCAGGCAATCGTTGTTATGTAGACGTCCGTGCATAGTTTTAGGAAGAGAAGTGCATTATGACAGTTACCAATCACGTGCAGGCCGCATCTCCCACTAATCAGAAAAAAGAGCGAAAAAAGCTTGCCAAGCGCGAAGCCAGGCTTATGCTAAAAATTGAAGAGGGCAAGAAAGAGGCTCAGAAGGCAGAGCAGAAGGTAGCCAAAGCTCAACAGCGCTTCGAGGAGGCTCAGGTGGCGCTCCACAATTTAGAGATGCAGCTACAACAGGTGCAAAACGCGCTGGAATCCATTCCAGGTGAGAAGAAAACCAACAAAGCTGCCAATGAAACAAATGAGCAGCCTCCTATCACATCCTCCGCACCTATCCTTGAGGAATTGACCGACACTCCCGTGACAAACACACTCGAGCAGGAGCACGCAGCGCTCCACGCCGGATCAGTCGCCCAGGACGAGCCAGCGCCCGAGCCAGTTCCCTTGAACGATATTCTTCAGGAGCTCACCCAGGAACACACCCCAGAAACCGTTTCAGCGCTCGACAATAGCCATGTGGAACCTGCAAACCAGGACAACACAGAGGAGCAGCCCGCTACCCAGGCCAATGTAGATCAACCACAGACCCAGGGGGAAGGAGGTGAGTCCTCCCCATCCTCAAGCACAGAGGAGGCGCCAACCACACAGGATCAGGCAGAGACACAAGAAGAGGATGAAACAGACGAGCAGGAAGAGACGCCAGAGCACGAGACATCCACTGGCCATAGCCATCGTCGCAGACGAAGCACTAACGCGTAAGTAGCATATACACAGAGAGGAGGGGAACGGCCATGTGATGCCGTTCCCCTCCTCTCTGTGTACCAGGCAGATCTTATGATGAATGAGCAGGATGAGCCTTAGCGGGCGTATGCTTATACTCAAGCACCCCTCGGCGCTTCAGGCGTCCATAGATCCAGAGCGTTATGGAGAGCAAGAAGAGGCCAATCATATAGGCCCCCAATACATCCGAGGCCCAGTGGTCACCAAGATAGACACGTGATGGCCCTACCAGGATCACAAACAATGCAGGTACAATCAGCAATACATAGTGCCACCAGCGGTCACGCTTAAAGAGAATCATCCCGAAGGAGAAGAGCAGGCCCCAGAAGGCAACATACCCCATCACATGCCCACTGGGAAAGCTTTTGCCGCCAGCGGCCTGTAGGATCTCGACCAGGTTGGTTGTCGGGCGTGGGCGTCCAATCCAGGCTTTGAACAGACCATTCAAGAGCGAACTCACAGTGGTATGCACGATGAGAATGATCGCCTCCAAACGCAAATTGACGATCCAGAAGATAATCGCCATCACAATAATTAGCAGGATTGACAATATAAGGCTGGTCCCAATATAGCTGACGGCCGTCATCAACACATCTAACCACGGAGTCCGTAACTCCTGAAGCTCCTGCGTAATAAACACATCGATATTGAGGACGGCATTAAAATGCACATAGGCGGCCAGGGCGCCAAAAAGCACAAGCATAATGGCATCAAACGTGATCAGGAAACTCGTCTTGCGTAAGACGCTCCACCAGGGAGAGCGCGACTCCTCTACCTCCTGCTGTGCCTTCTGCACTGCCTCCTGAGCATGGCCCTCAAGCTCTTTTACTGCCTCATCTTTAGAAGGTGGATTCTTTTCTGGCATGGCCTCCTCCTCTATGCCTCTAGCTAACTCTCTATCAAAAGTTGTAGTTGTCTACAGCGGAATTTATCTTTACGGATAGGTAAACGATACATATAGCACGCCCAGGACTGAGCAATGGTTGCGGAATATATTGACGAAAATGACGTTTTCTCGCTATAGTCAACACAGGAAAGGGAGGTATCACTGGTCATGTCACACATTGAAGTACGACCAGCGCAGGCCAAGGACCGCGAGGCGGTTCTGGCCTTCTGCGCACACACATGGGAACATGGAGATTATATCGAGCACGTCTGGAATGAATGGCTACAGAATCCAGCAGGGCAGCTTATTGTAGCCACAGTTGACAAACAACCTGCAGCCCTGGTGCATATGGAGATGCTTACGTCTGAGGACGCCTGGCTTGAGGGCCTGCGCGTCGCTCCAGAATTTCGCCGTCAGGGGTTGGCACGCAAGGTGAATGAGGCCGCGTTGGCCGAGGCTATGCGGCGCGGCGCGCAATATGCACGTATGGCCATTTCACATATCAATGAGCGCTCGCAGCAGGTGAGTGAAGGGGGATATTTTCGCCGCGTGGGGGCCATTCTCCCCTTTAATACCAAAGCCACGCCCGAGAAAATCACGCGTGTACATGGCAGCGATAAACCGCGCCTGGCCACGCTTGAGGACCTGGACGCCATCATTGACTTCTTAAATGCCTCGAATATCTTTCCCATCGTCGGAGGTCTCTACTACCTGCGCTTCCGCGCTTATCCCATCACGGCAGAGTTTCTAGAGAAAAAGATCAAGGCGCAGCAAATTTATGTTCTTCATCGCTGGGAACGCCTGGATGGGCTGGCCATCATTGAGGTGCGCGAGAACCCAACAGTAAGTCTCTCGGTCGGGTACATCGACGGAACCGCCATCGAAGCCATCAGCCTCATCGGCAACGAGCTACTCCAGCATGCAATCGAGATAGAGATCGAAAACGTACGCATCTACGCGCCCGACCTGGTTATTATGCGCGATGCCTTCGCGGGCCTGGGTTGTGAAGAGGCCATCGCCGAAGACAGCGAAGTCTATTATACCTACGAACGTGGACTTTTTTAACTGATGAAGAATATAATGATGCTGGCAGCCTGTGGCTGCCAGCATCATTATATTCTTCATCAAAAATTTCTAAGCGGGGTCGACCACAGCATCTACGTTTTTCAATCCTTGGTAACGTACAAGCCAGCAGCCATAGTTAAGCCCCCCACCTACCGCGGGGAGGGCCAGCCACTCGCCAGGATGCAGGCGGTCATTGCGCAACAGTTCAACCAGTGCGGTGCCAATACTCGCGTTGGAGAGGTTGCCATAGTAGCGGAAGTTATCGGCCAGTTTCCCCATGGTAGACTCAGGCCAGCCATAATCATTCATCAGCAGCTCACCCATGCGACGCGTAATGCGTGAGTTAGCTTGGTGAGGCACGATATGCTTCACATCATCATACTGCAAGCCCGAGTGACGCAGGAGCGCATCTACAGACTCTGCCATAGCCCGGGGAGCCTCACGAAAGACCTCTTTGCCGTTCATCTTGGTATAGCCCACATGGTACTGCGAGAGAAGCTGGCTTAACTCTTTCCCCTTGCCCTCTTTGAAGAGCTGGCGAATCCGCAGATCGACCTCGGCCATCTCCACCGAGTCTTTACGCAGCGGCGTCTGGTAGAAGAGGGAAGCTGCCTGGCGAGCATCAGAACCATTAATGACATAGGTTGGCTCGTCGCCACGCTCCAGAATGTAGGCCACGGCCCCCTCGCCAAAGAGCGAGCTGGTCTTCCAATCCAACACATTCATGATGTTGGGGAGTAGGCCCTCAGACATCACCAGCAACACGCGCCTGGCAGAGCTGGCGGCCAGTATCTCGGCACAGACCTGGAAGGCCTCCGTCTGGCAAGCACAGGCGCCCCGCAGCATGGTTGCGCGAATAGTTGGGATACCCAGGCGCATTCCCACCCAGCCTGCAATCGTCGGAAAGGCATCATTATCGGATGAGGAGGCACCAATGATTGTATCTATATCTGTGGCTTCCAGGCCCGCACTCGCCAGGGCGCGCTTCGCAGCCCCAACCGCCATATCAACAAGCGACTCATCTTCGGCCGCTTCGGGATCATCGATCAGGCCGGGAGCATCGCTACCAGCCATCCTCCGGCACAGAGCCATTGTACTGGCGCGAACATAACGGGTGCTCAAACCAGTAACGCGCTCCAGGTCCTCCGCCTTACGCGGATCACCAAGACAGGTCGAAATATACGCGAAAAATTCGTTTGTGATAATACCTTTAGGAGAATAATTCCCCAAACCCACAAGGCGAACCTGGGATTTGGTATAGGTCTGTGGCACAGCATAGGTATAGTGCGGCCATTGACCCTCAGGGGCTAGTGTCATTCGAAAAAGAACCTCCGTATCGAGGATGTACCACCTAATTTACCGTAAGTATAACATATGAGATCACTCCCTGCGTATAAGCTGATCTACGATGGGAGGCGGCCTCGTTTTCGGTAAGGGCAGAGAAAAAAAGCGTACAGTACATGGGAGTTTGCTCCTAAATAAGCATCTCATTGCTTTGTAGCAGGCCAGGTTTTATAATGCATTCTATCCAGGTTGTTAAATCATACCCTGCGCCCTCATCACCCCATATAGCTCTTCTTAGCAGCTACAGGGCAAGCCAGCAAGTATCCAGGGAACCCGATTGAAGGAAAGGAATGCATCCTAGAGCCTATGCATCCAACCAAAGCCAGGATGGTGCACACCATCACAGATCGCTTCTCTATGGCCAACACCTACCTCATCAACGATGAGCACCTGGTGGTCGTCGACCCTGGTTCTGAGTTGAATGTGCGCCTGCTCCACCACTACATTCAGCGCATTCTTGGTCGCAGTCCTCAAGACATAGACCTGGTTGTCTTTACCCACCTCCATCCCGATCATACGGCAGGTCTCGCGGCGCTCAAAGCCACCTGCTCGGCCCCCGTTGCGGCCTCGGCCCTGGTTAAGCAGCTCGCGCTCGATAATGAGAACAAGGGAAATGTCCTGCCACACATCAGTCATTTCGCCGGGCGGATGCTACCGGACTCTCTGCAACACCTCGATCTCTTCCCACCGGCCTATCTCCAGCAAATGCAATTGGTTGATATCTGGCTAGAGGATATTACGGGACTGCCTGAGCATCCTGAGTGGCGCGTCATTGCCAGTCCCGGGCATACTCCCGAAAGCCTCTGCCTCTACAATCCCTTCTCTCTGGAATTAATCTGTGGAGATACAGTGCTCACTAATGAAAGTGAGAGACCACGTCTACGCGCTGGAGCTAGCCGCCACCTCTTACGCGAGACGCTGCACGTCCTCCGTAGCCTGGATATTCATTACCTCTATCCTGGCCATGGGCGACCCATCCTCTCGCTCCACCCACTTCAACGCTATGAAATTGCGTGGTAAACACGTTCGCGTGGAGCACTACTTCTGGCGGCTAGGAAGCTTGATAGGGGCGGGACCAATGCCACTAATAGGCGCGGTATAGGGCCGGGGTGTGATCAGATGTGGCAGGGAAGAAGTATGAGCCACCAGCATCGAGATGTACTCCAGGCGAATGTTACCTACAGAGACGATATCGCCGCCTTGGAGCAAGCGAGGCTTGGTCAGGTACTCATCGTTGACGCGTGTCCCATTCCGGCTATTGAGATCCTGCACATAGTCGCCATCGGCCTGACGCAAGAATTGAGCATGCCGACGTGAGATCGAAGAGTCATTGATCACGATATCGCTCTCGATACCGCGCCCAACTGAGAGAACGGCCCGTTCGAGCATAAAGCTACGGCCCACCAGTTCACCATCACGAATGGTCAGCGCACCTCCCAGATTTGTCGAGGTCTGAAAAGGAGTTGGCGGCCTTGTTACCTCAGCAGTGTCCTTCCAATCTTCCGTTACTCGCCCCGAAAAGAGGACCGAAGCCCGGTCGGTGAGTGGCCTGGTTGCAGGCAGATCACGACTATTTCCGGTAGGGGTATCCTGACCCAGTTCACTGGTCAGGCGCCATTTGTGGTGCGCAAGAGGGTCACTCTCCTCTAGCGAAGCCTCCTGAGACTCAGCCAGCGCGAAGATAAAGCGGTGTGAGCCAACTTCAAGCAGGTCATTATGCTCCAGGCGTGCAAAGCCTTTGACACGCTGGCCGTTGAGCGAGAGGCCATTCATACTCCCACAATCTGTCACAAAGACCATGCCACGGTCCCACGCGATCTCGGCATGGTGGCGCGAGACCATATCGTCATCCAGCCAGATATCGCAGTTCTCATCACGTCCAATCGTCATAATCGCACGCTTGAAAGCCAGGCGCTGGCCTTGAAAGTTTCCATTCCGATACTCTAGCCAGGCCCAGGGCGTCTCCTCGCCAAAGACCAGCGACACGGGGTTACCTGGTATATAGCGGGGAGGAACATACGAGGCGCCAGTGGAATTCGAGCGTGTGGCAGCGGTCTGCACGGATGTGGATCTAAGGAGAGATTCCGCAACACGCGGTCGCGCTAGCGCCAGAAAGAGGGCGCTGGCCCCTACGGGTAGCAACCAACCACAAATAGCGAGATAAGCCAGGACGATCATCGCCTCTAGAAATGAGAGCGAGGTATGTGCGGCATGAAAATAAAGCGCATACCATATAAAGGCAGGAATTACCAGCAGGGCCGCTATTATGCAGGCGAAAGTGACAGCCTGAAGCTGACGCCGTGCCCCACGTTTGCGTATGTAGGCATAGAGAATATTGCCCACGAGCATACATAGGCAGCAGGCGACTCCACCGTAGCTACCCAGATAAAACCAGGTTGGGAAACTTGCTGTATTCGTTGTCTGCCTCCCTCAAGGAGCCATCCACTGCCGCTTTTATCACAACGAGGCACATGTCCTCGCTCCAAGCCCCCGCTTTGAAAGCGGAGGTACATGACTCCCAGCGTACACACATTCTTAGAGGATAGCTTCAGAAAAATGATATCATCTTGTTTCACCACAGACAAAATAGTAGGACTTGTGGGTGAAGTAGAAAATGCTTAAGATGCACATACGCCTTTCTACCTCTTCCTTTGCGCATTTTTAGGGACCATCTCCACTGAGGCGAGCTTGTGAACCAGGATAGATAAGGGAGAGCAGGCTTTTGCGGGACACTACTGGGCAGATGGCCAGCGAAATAAACCTGGAGACGGGTCAAATTGCCGTAATAAACAGAGCCAATTGCCCAAAAGAACTATTGATCATGACTATTCCTGTCACACATTGTATCATTATGTTACTCCCATAGTTGCGTCCCGTTGGGAACGTGAGACGCAGAAATGATGGGCAAAGTGTCTATAAGAAGACACGTCTGTACATCCTTGCATTGTAACGTAGGCCTGTAGTGTAGGAGGAAAACGTACGTGAAGATCATGGTAGCGGACGATGACCGCGACATGGTAGATATGCTGAGCTACTGGCTCAAAGGGCATGGCTACGAGGTCATACGCGCCTTTGATGGCGAGCAGGCAATCAAGCGTTGGCGTGAATCATTACCAGACCTGGTGATTTTAGATATTCAGATGCCTAAACTTGATGGTTTCGAGGTCTGTCGCCAGATGCGTAACGAAACCAACTCTATGGTACTTATCTTGACCGCTCACGACCGCGAAGACGACGAAGTCCGTGGCCTGGAACTGGGTGCTGATGACTATTTGCGCAAACCCTTCAGCCCGAGACAGCTCCTGGCACGCATTAAAGCCGTTATGCGCCGCGCAGGCAATGTACGTGGGGTCGCGGGCACCTCTACAGTTACTGTTGGACCAATTACGCTTGATGCGATGCGGCATGAGGTCACACGCGATGGCGTCAAAGTTCGCCTTACTCCTACTGAAAGCCGTTTACTCCATTTGCTTATTACTAATACAGGCCAGGTCCTGACCACAGATATGATCATCGAACGTGTCTGGGGCTACGATGAAACCGGCGACTCAGGCCTGGTGAAGACCCACATCCGCCACCTGCGCCAGAAAGTAGAGCCCTCTCCTAATAGCCCTCGTTTTATTATGACGGTCCCAGGAGTAGGCTATACCTTCACTGCCCCTGTGGCTATCGAACCTTAACCCGGCCCCTTAAGCTTTCAATTTGGGCACAAGCGACGACAACGATCAGGTATCCAGCCATACGCGAGACAACAATACATGGTTGGATACCACTCACAGAACACCATCCTCTCAGCCCTGCTTCTTAACCTGCCTTGGTGAATCTTAACCACTCTGTAACGCATTAACCATCACACCTTCGTCTTCTTCAATGATACACTTCCCTATATCCATTTGGGCAAATACACAGAAACAGTCAGAGAACCCCATGCCTCAAGGCATGGGTATCCAGAGGCAGAGGTCTGATGATTACAAGGCTAACAACAGGTGAGGCAGCCTCCGAGAAGCAGCATCTCAAGCGTACAAGCATAAAGTCAGCCCGAGGTAGGCGAGCTGTACGGCATCAGGGCGACCCCTGCACCTGCCAACTTTTGCCGCTCACGCATACAGAAGCGCTTCAAGAGATAAGAAAAGCAGAAGAGCCTCTCCTGGAGAACATTTTACTCCCAACAGAGCTGTTGCAGGAGGTACAACAACACATTCAGGAGTTGTTGGCACAGAGACAGCCCTTCAGCCTTTTTGTCCTGCATGTTGTGCAAGTTGAACGCCGAAGCACCTATGATGCCACCACACATAAGCATGTGTTCAGGCCTCCACATTGCAGTCATCCAGCACCTGGCTTTATGAGCCAACTTGAAGACAAGATCAAAGCCGTCCTACGCGGTAGTGATCAACTATGCACACACGGCGAAGGGAGCGCTCTGCTCTTCCTCCCAGGTGTTGGATCTGGAGGCGCCTACAACATTCTGGAGCGTATTTATGCACAGGTAGATCTACTGGAGGCCGAGACGATAATTCCTCCCCTACGGCATGAAACACATATTATCATCGGGTATGCCTCCTTCCCCGAACAGCAAGAGACCTATGAGGGCTTTCTCCAGCAGTTAGGGCGTTGCGAGCGACGCGTCACCTTGAAGCCACGTATGCTCTTACCAATCAGCGCCACATACAGCAGGCATAGTAACCTGTATCATCAGCCGCCAGCATACGAAGCAGCAATGCCATCCTCAGTCCCGTTTATGCACCTGCCAACCTGCCTGCCCAGGCGTTTGACACGCCTCATCCCCCATAGCGTTGCCTGCACCTTGCGCTGCGTACCTGTAGGCCGTGAACAACAGGCGCTAACCATAGCCCTGGCCGATCCCTCGGATCAAGAGAGTCTCGATTACCTGGCTCAGCTTACGCATATGACAATCTTTCCCGTGGCTTGCAAGCACGAGGAACTTGACATACTACTAGCCACAAAGTGGTAGTAGGAGTTACAAAGAAACCGAAAAAGGATATAATCAGAAAAAGGGAGACGAAGAACGTCTAGCAGGAAGATTTAATATCCGATAGCAGGCCAGTCCAGGGTAACGAATATCTAACCATGCTAGCGTTAAAATTAACCAGATCGCAACTTTTCCTTAACACAGTTTCACATCAACATTGGCTACTATAGTATGCAATGAGACAATTTATGTAACGTAATTTATCGTCTCCCGGATTACATCGTTAGTGGCAATTGTACTTATTTAACAATTCTTAAGGAGAACCTAACATGGTAGTTCAGATGATTCAGGATGATACCCTCTTAACCTTCAAGGAAGCAATGGATTACCTGCGCGTGAGCCGCTCCACCCTCTACCGCTTGATGTGGTCCGGGCAGCTTACTGGACACAAGGTCGGTAGCACCTGGCGTTTCTACCGCGAGGATCTGCGTGCATGCGTGGGACGCGAAATTTCCTCCGCTCCATTGGCAAATGCGCAGTAATTGATTTCCCTTACCCGTCTAAGTTTACTACATTTGCAGTTTTCCAGATTTATCTATATCGTTTTCATTTTTCAAAAACCTATTGCTGATTCATTGCAAAAAGGTGTAAACCAGGATCCTGGCTTACACCTTTTTTGTCTGGTTACACCTAAATCTGTTGATAATCTACAATCTTGTATTGGTTGTTGACCTTCTCGACGGTCAAGGTCACCGCGTACTTTAACTTTGAACGCGTGATATCGAAGGTGACCTTGAGATTGGAGAGCCCCTGCGCACTCGGCTGTGCTGAAACCTGGTTGGTGCGTGGCGTAAAGGAGAGTACCTGGCCATAGCGAGCATCACGCGCCTTGGCCTCGGCAATAAATTGCTCGCGCATGAGACCTTGCAAACGTCCTTTTGGCTCGATATAACTAAAAGCCTCATCGTAGTTACGGCTCTGAATAGCGGTGTAGTAGTTATTGATCGTCGTTAGTGAACCCGTGGTTTGCAACACGACAGGAGCCATGACCGATGAAGCTGTCCAGGTACACAAACCACAACTCACCAGAGCGATCACACCAAAAATAGCAAGCGAGAGCCATACCCACTTATTGGCCCTGCGTCGTACAGGAAGACCAGGCGCGGGAAAAGGCGCAAATGGAGGCGCGGGCGCGAACTGCGGCCCTCCCTGAAATTGCTGGGGGCCCTGTGGGCCAGGGTTTCCTCTTGCAGGGACGGGCGGAAAAGTTGACCAGGGCGTCTCTTCAGGCCGTGAAGGCGGTGCTGGCTCTCGTTCGACAGAGGTTGGCTCCGGCATCTGTGCGTAGAATGAGGGCGGGGGTGGATAAACCAGTCCACTCCGGATATCCTCCGCGGAGACCTCCTGTGCGGGCCTGTCTTCATTAGGAGCCGCTGCGACAGAGCCATACTGCTCAGATATGGTACCGGGCTGCTTATGCTCTTCCTCCTCAGGCACCATGTTTACAGATGGCGACTGGCTCTCTCCCTGTTGGGGAGGAGTTGCTTGTGAGGCGGTAGGCGCAGGATACTCGTACAATGGCTGAGCCGATTGACCAGGCCCTGTCTTGGCTTCTTCTTCTGGAGTCTGCTGCATAATAACTTACTCTTATCCAAATCCAAAAAATGAAAATTAGTCCCTTTACTGCTTATCCGAAAACCTGAGCGCGCTTGTCCTCGAATGGGGGAGCGCTAGTCGCGAGAGCGACGTTGGGTTTCGGAATAAGAACTTAGCCAGAAACAATTATGACTATAATACATTAACTATACGCCAGAGGGAAGGCGAAAGTTCTTACTGCTGCTCAAATTGTCTCTCCAGATCGCGACGCACATATATCTCGGCCTCGGCGCGTGACACGCGATGCTCACGTGCATAGCTCAATAGGCGCTGCACATAGCAAGAGGCCAGAATCTCGCGTTGCTCTACTAGACTAAGCATAGGACGTAATTTCAATTTTGTATAGGGGTAAAAGTCTTTATCCTGAAGCGCTGTCGCCAGAAGATGAGCCAGGTCGTCAACTGCTTTACAGGCGGTGGGGTCATCGAAGAAACGTGGCTGAGTGCTGGAGACCACAAGCGCCCCGGCGACTCTGCCACCACGCATGACGGGGGCCGCACATGAACTTGCCTCATGGGTATCGACTTCAACGAGGAGGCGAGCCGCTTCGTCCCGGCTATCCCAGCGCATCATGCGTTGCTGCATCACCGCCGACCCGGCAAGCGTCGTACTTCCCAGAAAGACGCGGCTATCAGTCGCTGGCGACCAGGGTTCGGTGCCACGGGCCAGCGCTTCATATAACGAATGAATAGTCCCATCGTCCTCGCAAGGAGGCATAAAAGAAGCATAGATGATGGTGATTCCCTTGTGCTCTGTATCCAACT
Organism: Ktedonobacter robiniae; assembly: GCF_016587375.1. Lineage (GTDB taxonomy): Bacteria > Chloroflexota > Ktedonobacteria > Ktedonobacterales > Ktedonobacteraceae > Ktedonobacter > Ktedonobacter robiniae. The sequence continues at coordinate 2,814,644 of NZ_BNJG01000001.1, read as the reverse complement.
GGAGCAGGGCATAATCAAAAATCGTCTGCGCAACTTGCCAGAGACAGTTGGCTGGATCAGCGGTGCTCGCAATCAACTCAAGGACACGGCGATAGATCTCGACCCGAATCTCAGGGATACTCGCCAGAATGTTCATATCAAGAACGCCTGGAAAGGTTTTGTTAATCGCCTGTATCATTGCCTGTCGATGCTCTGACATCACATCAGGAAGATTGCGTAAATGTGAGTGTCGAGGATCAGAGGTACCATTCATCCAACGGTAGATAGTATTCTCCGCGACATCCAACTCGCGTGAGATGCGCCCAATCTCAGCCCGGTTACGATGCAAAATAGCATGCAACGTACTACTAAATGGTGAGAGTCCCTTCTCATTAGCGCTATTGAGCACAGGAATATTATCGGCGGCGACCTGGCTCCCCTTGTGCGCTTGCACCGTACTTTTAGCATTCTCAGTACGCGAGAGGGTACTCTTACGTGGAGGGCGCGCTTGCTTCAGGATGGCTGTATTCTTGCGTTTTCCTTGCCCACTCCTCAAACTGCCACGCAATACATTCTCTTCCAGTTCGTTGCCTGGCTGTTCGGGATTGCGTCCTTTCTGCATACCAATAGCCCTCTTCCTTAGGGAGCCACATGCTCCATCTCTATTTATCTCACCCATTATAGCATAGAAACGGGACTTTATTGTAGATATTCACATGAAGAATAGATAAAAAAATGCAGGCAGTTATTTCACAAATGTGAATATTCAGCAGAAAAGAGCAGGGCGCATTCCTAGCAGACATCCTTTTTTTCTTCACCGAGGCCCCACCACTTATCCTCTTCAATTAACCCGGTTGTACAAGTTATCGCAGGCGAGCACTGCAGGCATGAGGCATCTCGCCCAAAACATAGAGGGTTAGCTCATAAGAGAGAGATGCTATATACGTTCCTATTGCAAACGCATCATTTATATTATCACTTATAAAATACATTTGATTAAACAAAGACACATTACAATGTATACACTAACTTCATACAATGTTGCACATCTATTGATTTTTCATCCATCGATATGTTAATATTACTGCTGTTAATGCTCGTGCTGAGAATTTTGTATCTGGTTGGAAGGTTAAGGTTAAGTGTTAATGGCGGGAAACAATCTCATTCACGTAAATGATTACGGTTTACCTCTCAATGCAATTGAATGGTTGGAGACACACCATCAAAGCAAGGCCAGCGAACGCATCAATATGATCCAGGAAATCGCCCTCCCACAGGGAGGATTTATTGTTGATGCGGGTTGTGGACCAGGGCTCTGGACACCAATGCTGGCCAAGGCCGTTGGCCCAGAGGGGCGTATCCTTGGCGTTGACATCTCAGATGAATCGCTCCACGTTGCGCACCAGCGAAGCATAGGTGCCTGGTATGAGGACCAGGTTGAATATCGACGGGCTGACCTGGAACAACTTCCCATTGAACTCAATACAGCGGATATCATTTTCAGTGCAAATGTCAGCCAGTACTTTCCTTCACCAGTGAATACCTTTGCCGCCATGCGACCCTACCTCAAATATGGTGGACGCCTGATTGTGAAGGATATCGACTTCGGCACTATGCGCTTTGGTGTTCTGAGTCAGGCACTACAAAAACGTGTCTTGCGCGCACGACAAAAGTGGGAGGAGAAGCGGGCAGCTCTGGGGTACGCACATGAAGATAGCTGGATCGGTTCCAAGCTCCAGCACTACTTGCGCGAGGCAGGATATGATGCGGTGGTTGAACACGCCTATCCCATTCGCCGACATTCTCCCCTGACGCCTGAATATCGTTCTTATCTTCAGGGGATCGCTGAGTGGTTTCTCTGCGAGGGCGCACCTTTTCTCTCCGCAGCCGATAAAGCACAATGGAGACGCAGCTTCTTCTCGGAAGAAAACTGCATTTTTGACCATCCCGACTTCTTCTGTGAAGAAGTAGAGTATGTCGTGAGTGGCGTCCGCAATATACAGAAAGAAACGCTATTCGACGAGCAAGCCAGGACACAAATAGATACACATTTGCATACATTTGTCTTTGAACCGGGCTCCTTAACACCATCACTCTCACGCTAAAAACTGCCCTCTCCGTGAATGGAGGAGCGAAGTAAGTGTCACGCAGACAACCTTCGACACTTTATTCTGTCAGTTCATAGCTGAAACCGCCTTATAGCGGCGCATAGCTCTTTCTGATCAAAGAACTATGCAGGCTACATGTTTCGTGAGTTGCGCCCAGGGATTGTATTTATACATTGTGACGTACATTGTAAGATGTATTGTTTGACAACGTATAAATACAATCCTCTTTTTTGGCGCTTTATCATACCAGCCAGCACAGATACAAAAAGGAACCCATTTTCAGGGTTCCTTTGTAGAGAGATGAAATTGATATCACTTTAGAAAATGTGGCACACCATCACCCGCGAGCCTAATGGCAGCTCCCTAGTTTATCGGCAATCATCGCAATGGCAACATCCCCCACCAGTGATTGTAACTGGTTATGGAGCTGTCCCATATTCTCCATTCGCGCAGTAATAAACTCATGTTGTGACATACCGTAAGAAATCTCAGATAATCCGCGTTGTGCTGCCTCATATTCTGCGCTTATCTGCGACAATAAGCGCGCAACCTCGCTGCGCTGTTCCTGTGCCTCTAGCATCATTCATTCCTCCACTGTCCCTATGGGTGGACTGCTTTTCCGCGTTTTACTCTCTTACCTATACTTGCACATATGTACATACAATGTTTCTCTTTTGTAGTCACATACTGTGCATTGCACGTTAATAGTATGCATGAAGTTGCATCTAATTGTCTAGTGTTTTTCTCTTGAAACAGCTTATACACAAGAAATCTTCATACAATTTTTACACATTTTTATGTAATATGCCTACATTGTCATAACAAAGGAGAAACGTTTTATAAAGCCACTTCAATAAGCTAAAACCGCTAAAATTTCCCCAGACTGTTCCTCTAGCCTTAACAAAAAGATACTCAGAAATAGGCAGGTACTTGAGTACTAATTCTCCCTCATACATTCTCACTCATACAATGTCGATTACTCTCTCCTCCAATGGCAATACATATAGAGACTACATAGCCGACATCTTATTAAAATTTCATAAAGGCCCAGATTTGAGCAACCATGCTTTTTTATCAAAATTAGCCTATGCTTCTTGTTAAAGTTGTGTTATACTAATTTTATTGTTAGCCTGCCGGCTGGAAACAATGAAGTATACTTTTAGCGGAGCCGGTAGGTAGAAGCTATGTCGATCTCCCTTTAAGCAGTGATTTATATAGACGAATCTCTATAAAAAAGATCGCTCTACTTCACGCTTGACGCGGCATAGCACTAAGCAGGAGCTTCATTCTATATGAAGAAGGGTAACAGTAAGCAAAGCTGCGAACTGTTACGAAGCGAAAGGAGTATCCCTTCATGGCTCGTGTCCAATTTGAGAACATCTACAAACGCTTCGGCAAGGTAGAAGTCGTCCATGATGTCAGCTTTGATATCAAGGACAAGGAATTCATGGTCCTGGTCGGCCCCTCCGGTTGTGGTAAGAGTACCTGCCTGCGTATGGTTGCAGGTCTTGAGGAGCCCAGCGAAGGCCAGATCTACATTGGTGACCGCATGGTTAATGGCGTCGATCCTAAGGATCGCGATATCGCCATGGTCTTCCAGAACTATGCGCTCTATCCTCACATGACTGTATTTGACAACATGGCCTTCGGTCTGAAATTGCGCCACTACCCCAAAGCAGAGATCAAAAAGCGCGTTGAAGACGCAGCCGGGCAGCTCGGTCTCGAAAACCTGCTCAAGCGTAAACCCAAAGAACTCTCCGGTGGTCAGCGTCAGCGCGTTGCCCTGGGTCGCGCGATTGTCCGCGAGGCGCAGGTCTTCCTGATGGACGAGCCACTCTCCAACCTGGATGCCAAGCTGCGCGTTGAGACACGTGCGAATATCATCAAACTGCACCAGCGCATTCAGACAACGACTATTTACGTTACCCACGACCAGGTCGAGGCTATGACCATGGGTGACCGTATTGCAGTCCTGAATGGCGGCGTTATCCAGCAACTGGGTACACCACAGGACCTGTATGATCATCCCGCGAACATGTTCGTCGCTGGCTTCATTGGTACTCCTACCATGAACTTCATCCCCGGTGCGAAGGTCGTTGGTGAAGGCGACCTGACCAAGCTCGTGCTTGAGGGTATTGGCCAGATTGAGTTACCTGCTGAGCTGGCCAAGCTCGCTCGTGACGCGGCTGGCCGCGAGTTGACCTTCGGTATCCGCCCCTCACACCTTGAGGATGCGACCCTGGTCGGCGAGAGCAGCACCCGCTCCAGCATCGACGGCACAGTTGACGTGGTTGAGAACCTCGGTAACGAGCTCCAGGTCTACCTGACCGCTGGCGGCAAGAGCCTGATCGCGACGCTCGATCCTCGCTCCCGCGCGGTTCCCGGCAACAAGATCCGCCTGTATGTCGAGAGTGATCGTATTCACCTCTTCGATACCGCGACCGGCGAATCCATCTTCTAAGCAAGATTATAAAAAGCGAGGCACCAGTAGCAAACTTGCTACTGGTGCCTCGCTTTTTATAGTGTGGTAACTTCTCAGCGCCTACGGCGCTTCGCGGGAGTAAGAATATGTGACGGCGGTCCAGCTGAGCTGGACCGCCGTCACATATTCTTACCAGATGAAATACGTGATGCTTGCTTCCTACAAAAAAGGTGTCCTACTCAAACTGAGCAGGACACCTCACTAAAGGGTTGGGGAACCGTAATAACAAACGCTAGAGAAAAATCTACGGCTTAAGCGCTTGCCTGGTTTGCTAGTTGCGCAGGGGCTTGCCTGTCATCAGGATAGCCTGCATACGCTCCTGGGTCTTCTCCATGCCGCAGAGGCTCAGGAAGGCTTCGCGCTCCAGGTCGAGCACCTGCTGCTCCGTTAGCGGTGTGAGGGGTGAGCAATTGCCACCAGTCAAGACGCGGGCCAGGTGGCGCGCGACAACAGCATCATGTTCACTGACCTTTCCGGTAAGCAGCAGATTATCTACCTGCTGCTCCAGGACCAGACGCGCGCCAGAACCTGGCAGGATCATCAGCTGAGGCTGGGCAGGCTGCCACTTACCGGCGGCCTGGGCCTCAGCCAGTTGCAGGGCGTCCGCCTTGGCGTCACGCAGGAGTACGGCACGGCCGACACTCAACCTGTCCGTCTTACGCAGGAAGCGTAGCTCCTGGGCCTCGACCGCGCTGGTCGAGACGGTGGCCATGGCGATGGTCTCAAAGGCCTTACGCGATGGGGTGAAAGGACCACCCGTCTTGCCTGCCTTCTGGCGCTCCAGGTCGGCTCCATGACGCAGAAGAAGCTCTTTACAGCCGCCACCTGCTGGCACCACGCCAACACCCACTTCGACGAGACCCATATACGACTCGGCCAGGGCGCGCGTATGGTTACAATGCATAATGATCTCACAGCCACCGCCAAGCGCACGGCCAGTCGGTGCGGCCACAACAGGGATGGAACTATACTTGAGCATCTGGTTCGCCTGCTGTAACCCGTTGACGGCGTTATTGATCATATCCCATTCCCCCTGGCGCGCCCCCATGAGCACGAGGAAGAGGTTCGCGCCAGCCGAGAAGTCAGGAGCATCGTTTGCGACGACCAGGGCGCGGAACTGCTTTGGCCCCTCCTCAACGGCATAGCGGATCATCTCGATGATGCCCTCATCAATGGAGTTCATCTTGGTATGGAACTCCAGGCAGGCCACACCATCACCCAGGTCGATCAGGGCGGCCGAGCCGTTGTCACGCACAACCTTGTCGCTAGCTTTAAGCGCGGTGAAGGTGATGCTGCCCGCTGGCACAGGCACCAGCTTATAGGTATCATCTTTGAAGTCAAAGTACTGGCGGACACCGTTGGTCTCGACGTAGAATGTCCCCTGCCCCTTTTCGCGCACGCGCTGGACCAGTTCGGGCAATTCGCGTCCCTCAAAGGTCTTCTCCAGCACCTGGGGATTCTTGAGCAGGAGATCCCAGACCTCAAAGCTACCAAAGTCGAAGTTAAAGCCCCAGCGCATGGCCTCATCGACCGCGACGACGCTATCGGCTATCTCAACCGCCAGGGTCGCGGCATAGATCAGGGAGTCCGCCGTGGTCTCGCGGGCCAATTTCCCGCCTTTGTCATCGCCATTGAGCATGGCAAGCACACGCTGCGCCGGGTCGTCATAATTGCGTGCCGTGCCAATGGAGGCCAGGCGCACCTTCTGCTTCGGCCCATACTCCAGCGTCTTCAGATCCAATTCAAGGATCTCTGAGCCGCCACCGGGCTGCTTCACGCGCTTATAGAAGCCCTGCCCGCTCTTCTCCCCAAGCTTGCCTTGAGCGACCATCTGGCGGATGATCTCCGGCAGCTTAAACGTCTCACGCCAGGGGTCTTCTGGCGCGTTCTGATAGAGGTTGTCGGCGACATGCGCCAGGGTATCCAGGCCCGAGAGGTCGGCTGTGCGGAAAACGGCTGATTTCGGGCGTCCCATGGAGGGGCCAAGGATGGCATCCACCTCACCAACGCTATAGCCCTCGGCCAGCGCGCGGTGAATGGTCGAGAGAAAGCCGTACACACCAACACGGTTGGCGATAAAGTTCGGGGTATCCTTACACAGGACCACGCCCTTACCCAGCACTTCCGTCCCAAACTCGCGCATAAAGGGCAGGAGCGCAGGATCGGTATCGGGCGTGGGAACCAGTTCTAGCAAGGGCATATAGCGCACGGGATTGAAGAAGTGCGTGATCAGGAAATTGCGGCGGAACTCGGGGCCACGCCCCTCGATCAGCTGGTGCGCGGGAAGGCCCGAGGTGTTCGAGCTGATGATGGTATGAGGCGCCAGCACCTTCTCCAGGCGCTCATACAGAGAATGCTTGATATCGAGACGCTCGACGACGGCCTCAATGACCCAATCCACCTCGGCCAGCGCCTGCAAATCATCCTCAATATTACCAACCGTTACCAGTTGCGCCCCGCGTTTGGTATAGAAGGCGGCTGGCCTGGCTTTGAGAGCCTTCTCCAGGCCAGTACGGGCCACAATGCTCCGATCTTTGGCATCTGGAGGCACAATATCTAGCAGCAGGCTGGGGATGCCAACGTTGGAGAGATGGGCGGCGATAGCCGCGCCCATCACACCAGCGCCGATCACGCCTACTTTGCGAATGCGATATGGCGTGGTAGACATGACTATGAAATCCTCTCGATCAAGGTGGCAACGCCCTGGCCACCGCCGACGCACAGCGTGGCAATACCCAGCGTCTTATTCAGAGTCTGTAGATCATTCACCAGGGTGGCAATCAAGCGGGCACCGCTACAACCCAGGGGATGTCCCAGGGCAATCGCGCCACCGTGGGGATTCAGCTTCGCCTCATCATCAAGGCCTAGTTCGCGGATTACGGCCAGGTTCTGCACAGCGAAGGCCTCGTTCAGCTCGAAGACATCGATATCGCTTAGTTGCAGGCCCGAGCGCTGGAGAACTTTGCGCACTGCGGAGACGGGTCCAATGCCCATTATGTCCGGGCGTACGCCAGAGACAGCCATGGTGCGAATGCGGGCCAGGGGCGTAATCCCCTGCTCACGCGCCTTCTCCTCGGACATGATCACAACAGCGGAGGCACCATCATTGAGCGGGCTGGAGTTACCAGCGGTCACGGTGCCACCTTTGATAAAGGCGGGCTCCAGGCTGGCGAGCCTCTCAAGCGAGGTATCTCGGCGTGGTCCCTCGTCGATCTCCATCACGCGCCCATCGGGCAGGGGCACGGGCACGATCTCGCGCTTGAAGATGCCCTTCTCAGTCGCCGCAATGGCGCGCTGGTGGCTGCGCAGTGCGAAGGCATCCTGAGCCTCGCGACTGATGTTATGCAGGCGCGCCAGGTTCTCGGCGGTAATACCCATGGGCATATAGCTGGCATAACCATACTCAAGCTCACAGGGCGGGAGATACGACTCGGCCTTTTCGCCCTCACGCGGCGGAACCAGACGTGGGTTAAAGCTGGGGTTAAAGCCGCCCATAGGCACGCGGGACATGTTCTCAACGCCGCCTGCGATAATCACATCTCCCAGGCCAAGCATGATGCTCTGCGCGGCCATGTTCACTGCTTGCAGGCTGGAGGCACAGAAACGATTGACAGTTACACCACCAGCGGTCTCGGGCAGGTCAGCAAGCGCGCCTACAATACGCGCCAGGTTCATGCCCTGCTCCCCTTCAGGGAAGGCGCAGCCAAGGATCAGATCTTCGATCAGAGAGCGATCCAAGTTCGGCACACGCTCAACGGCGGCTTTGACCGCTAGAGCGGCGAGGTCATCGGCACGTACATCTCTTAGCACGCCTTTATTCGCGCGCCCAATAGGAGTGCGTACAGCACTCGCGATCACGGCTTCTGGCATTATCTCTACTCCTTTGTGAGAGTGAATCGTTATTTTACAGTGAGAAAAACGAGTAACGACGCTGCTAAAGCACGCGTCTACATATGAGCACGGAGCATCTCGCGCCTTGATATGTAGACGCGTGCTTTAGCAGCGTTGTGCCAACACCCTGTATTAGTCGCATGGCACACACATCTCATCTGGCTCGAGGTCACGCACAACTCCCTGTGTCTCGCCAGCCAGAACACGTTTGCCATGCTGATTGAAGCAGGTGAAGATGGAAGTCATGTGTGTCCGCCCAGCCTGCTGCTCAAGCTGAGTCACTGTGACGATACAGCGGACGGTATCTCCAGCATAGACGGGGCGTAGAAAATCAAAATTGAGCGAACGCGCGATATAGTTCAGGTCCCCGCCAAGTTTGGTGGGAAGTGTCGCGGTAAGCAATCCATGCACCATGACACGTCCTTGCTCATCGGGGAGGATATGATGCGCACCCTTGTCGCCTGAGAGGTGAGCAAAGAGCCGCACCTCATCCAGGGTAAATGTACGCTCCCAAGACTTCGTATCTCCAACCTGCATAGCAAAACTCCTCTTCGTATTGTGGCAGTACGCGATAGAGGTGCTACAACTTCCTGGTTTAGCTCAAGAGGGGGGCACTAATCCCTCGTTGAGGACGAAAAGAGAGAACAGGACGTGGGGGGAGGAGTGACTCCCCCCCACATCCCACAACCAGGAGCTAAGAATGTAGGGTATTTGCTTGTGATTGCTACTTAAACGGAAGCTAATCCCCATTCGGGGCGCGGCGTCACTATCGTGGTTAGCGCTCCGCGCTCAGGGTTTCCGATAGGTAGATCCTAGAGGGAGAAGGGGTAGCCCTGCTTCTCAACTACGATAGAAGCGATCTCGCGCTGGAGCGCAACGCCATTGATCGCATAGTCGCCCACGTAGGTACGCACACGCTCCAGAACTTTGGCGACGCGTCCCTCGTCAATGTAGGACATCAGGAGTTGATCCAAGTTGGCACGGATGCGGGTAAAGGCCAGCCAGGAGGCGAGTTGCGCCAGTTTGACATGGGTCGCGCTCTCGGCATCACCACGACGCACGGCCTGGATGGCACGCGCCAGGGCGCTATCGACCGCGTACAGATCGATCAGCAGATTCGCCAGGTACTCGATAAACTCCTGCTCCTGCTCAAGGGCCTGCATATACTTCATGGCCACGTTGACGGCGGCATAAATGGTGGCATCCTTCGAGCGCTCAAGAGTGTAAACGGCCTCGCGCAGTTCGGCAGGCACATTCTCATCAGCGCCATTCGACGGCTGATTGGCCTTAATGCGCCCCTCAACCTGGGGATAGATGGTCATCAAACTGACCTGACCCTTTATTGCGCGGCGGAAGAGCGTGCCCGAGGCCACCATGCGGTTAATCTCATTCGTACCCTCAAAGATACGCTGGATACGCGCATCGCGATAGGCCTTCTCGATGGGGTACTCCTTCATGAAGCCGTAGCCACCGAAGATCTGTACGCCCTCGTCAACCACCATAGCCAGGACCTCGCTACCGTGTACCTTGGCCAGGGAAGCCTCAATGGCATAATCCTCAACGGCTTTGAAGATGGCATCTGTATTGTCGCCACCGCTATGCTGCGCGTTGGAGATGTTGGCGGCGGTGCGGAAGACCTCGCTCTCAGCGGCATAGGTCTCGGCGGCCATACGAGCCAGCTTCTTCTTGATCATGCCGAACTCATGCAGGAATTTGCCGAAGGCCTTGCGCTCATTGGTATAGGTCGCTGCCAGCTTTAAGGCGTTGCGCGCACCACCAACGGTACCGGCACCCAGTTTGAGGCGGCCAATGTTGAGAATGTTAAAGGCGATCTTATAACCCTTGTGGATCTCGCCCAACAGATTCTCGGTAGGCACCTTGACATCCTGAAGGATCAGCTGGCGTGTCGAGGAGCCCTTGATGCCCATCTTATTCTCTTCGGGTCCAGTAGTGACACCCGGCCAGTTGGCCTCGACAATAAAGGCGGAGGGGCGCTCATTGCCGATGCGGGCAAAGGCCACGAAGACATCGGCGAAACCAGCATTCGAGATCCACTGCTTGGTGCCATTGAGAATATAGTATTTGCCATCCTCGGAGAGTTCGGCGCGCGTGCTCAGACCCATGGCGTCAGAGCCAACGCCCGGCTCAGTCAGCGCATAAGCGGCGATCCATTCTCCGGTCGCCAGCTTGGGCAGATAGGCCTGCTTCTGCTCCTCGGTACCGTAATAGACAATGGGGAGCGAACCAATGGTGGTATGCGCACCAAAGGCCACGCTAAAGGAGGCCTCCTTCTGCTGCGAGGCGACCAGGACACTGGTCAGCAGGCCCAGTTCCGCGCCACCATACGCCTCGGGGATTTCAATCATCAGCAGGCCCTGCTCGCCAGCTTTCTTCAGCAGGGAGGGCATAACGCCCGGCTCCTGGCTCTCGATGGCGTCGAGTTTGGGCAAGACTTCGCGCTCGACGAAGGTCACGCTGGACTCTTCGAACATGCGCTGATCTTCGTCACGCTGTTCCGGGGTAAATATTCTATCCGCGCTCTCACTGACGGGAGTCGTCAAAAAGGCTGTTCCAGCTTCAGTTGGCTTCATAGTTGTCGACATAGGTTCCCTTTCTCCTTTGGAGTAGAAGTCAAACGCATCTATGCGGCTATGCTTGTTTTTCAACACGAAGTTCGCGCCGAAGGACCTTGCCGACAAGTGTTTTCGGCAGATTTTTGCGGAACTCCACAACCTTAGGCACTTTATAAGCGGTTAATTCTTCTTTACAGAAAGCGATAATTTGCTGGCGAGTTTCTTCAGAGGGCGCGACGCCGGGCTTGAGCACGATAAAGGCTCCCACTGTCTCGCCACGATACTCGTGGGGGACAGCGGTGACGGCGGCCTCAACAACCGAAGGGTGGCGGAAGAGCACCTCCTCGACCTCGCGCGGATAGACGTTAAAGCCACTGGCAAGGATCAGATCCTTGGCCCGGTCAACCACGTAGAAAAAGCCATCTTCATCCATGCGGCCAATATCGCCCGTGCGCATCCAGCCGTTGCGGAAGATATCCGTGGTCTCCTCTGGCTGATTCCAGTAACCCTGCATAATATTGGGACCCTTGACCACGATCTCGCCAATCTCATTGACGGGAAGCAGTTCGCCAGTGGCAATGTTCATGATCGCAGCCTCGATCTCTGGGAGGGGAAGACCAATGCTGCCGCCGCGCCGATTATCATTCAGTGGGTTGCAGTGCGTCACAGGCGCGGCCTCGCTCAGACCATACCCCTCGACCAGCTTGGCCCTGGTCGCGGACTCAAAATCCGTCTGTACTTTGGCTGGCAAAGGAGCTGCGCCACTGATACAATATTGGATAGAGCTAAGGTACTCGGGATTCTTGCCCGCCTCGCGCAAAATCGCGATATACATCGTCGGAATCCCCGGAAAGAGTGTTGGACGCGTCCGCCGAATTGTATCCAGAACCTCATCGGGCTTGAAACGAGGGATAAGGACCATCGTTGCCGCGATCAGAATCGAGAGATTCATGCCGACCGTCAGACCATAGGCATGGAAGAAAGGAGCGGCACATAGCGTAATTTCCTGGGCATCGCGAGCCATAGTTGTCCAATAGCGCGTCTGCATAGCATTGGCTATCAGGTTGCGGTGCGTAAGCATAGCACCCTTGGAGAGACCAGTGGTGCCACCTGTATATTGCAGGAGGGCCAGGTCATCGCCCTTCGCCGCTTGGGGCAGGCTAAACAACTCAATGCCGCCACGCGTGGCATGTGACTCTAACATGGTGCTCATGATATGTAGCGACTCATCGCCGCGCCGCTCTTTTTCAGATAAGAGCGGACCCGACTTATTCGTGCCACGATGGCTCAGGGGATAGAGAGTGCGCAAGACGGCTGGCAAGTAATCCGAGGGACTGGTTAAAATAACATGCTCAAGGGCTGTTTCCTTGCGTATCTCGCGTACAACAGGATAATAATCATCGAGCATAATCAGGACGCGCGCGCCAGAATCGGCCATCTGGTGACGCATCTCATGCGCTGTATACAGTGGATTGGTAGGAACGACAACCGCGCCCGCACGCAATGCCCCGAAGAAGGCAATCGGGTACTGGGGAATATTTGGCAATGCGATGGCCACACGGTCGCCCTTGTGAATACCTAGCTTTTGTAAGCTAATCGCAAAGCGATTAGCCAGGTGCGAGAGCTGAGCATAGGTCAGCTTGGCGCCAAAGTAGCTGATAGCGCAAGCGCTTGGGTAGCGACTGGCAGTCGTGTCGAGCAGAGACGTTACAGCGCGATCAGGAATATCAAGAAGAGCGGGAACACCTTCCTGGTAGTGACGTATCCATGGTCGCTCCCGAAGAAGTTCTTCGCGTCCATCACTGGTAAGAGTAGAGAAACGCTGCTGCTCTGGGGTGTTGTTGATTAAAGATGGGTCAGACATTTAGCCAAAGCTCCTCTCCATAGGGGGACATCATCCATGCGACGCTCTGAGCGACTACTCTGTCGCGGCGATAAGCACCAACAACCCATTTCTCCTTTCTCTAATTATATGGCGCGTATAGAGTAATAGCCACGTTGCCAGCTAACAAATTTTTGGGCATAATAGAGTATAGCTAACGAAAAAGGGATCATCATAGAGAGAGTAAAGGCCAGGGATGATACATAGCAAAACATTTACGTTTCCACAACTGATCACCCATTTACGCCAGACACGAGGCATGTCCCAGGGGCAGCTCGCCCAGGCCACACGCCTCTCTCGCACATATATCTATCACCTGGAGACAGGGCAGCGCGCCAATCCCTCGCCGCATGTCGTGCAACTTCTCGCCAGGGCCTTTGAACTCGTAAGCGACGAACGGCAGGAGCTCTACGATGCCTATACGCGCCTGACGGGGCACTATATTAGTCAGGAACCTGAAGAGGCCCTCCTCGAATTAGGAGACCTGGCAAGCCTACTGGTACAAAATACCTCCTATCCCGCGCACGCCCTCAATCGCCTCTGGTACCTACACGCCTGGAACGAGGCTTCCCTACAATTATTTGAAATTTCCGAAGAGCGCTCTCAGCAAAAGAATCTGCATTTACTGGAGTTTGTATTTGATCCCGAGATGCGGCGGCGCTTCCATGGATGGGAGAACCTGGCTCGCCGCCTGGTCAGCGACTTTCAGTACAACGCCAGCACCAGCACCCATCTCCCAGAATATAAGGCCCTGCGCAAACGCCTGCGCGAACTTCCAGAATTTAGACGCATCGCCAATTCTTCCTACTCGCAGGGGAAACCCGTTCCCTCATTCGTGTTCCAGGTACAGCATAGTACACTGGGAAGACTGACCCTACGCACAGCAACCACCGTTTTTACTGGTATCGCAAACTACTCCATGGTCAGCTATGTGCCCGGCGATCAGCAAACACTGCGCATTTACCGCGAACAGGGATGGCAACCACAATCTTAAAACTTCGTTTCACCTGGAAAGAGAGATGTCTATGCCAACAGCCAGCATACATAACGCAGACCTTTTTTACAAAGAAAAGGGTGCCGGGCTCCCCATCCTGCTGATTCATGCCAATGGGGCCAACGCGGATCTCTGGGGAAGTACCTTTGAACGCCTGGCGACACGCAACCGTGTTATCGCCTATGATCGCCGGGGCTTTAGCCGCTCCAGGCAGTCACCTGTAGGCGATCTCCATCGACATACCGAGGATGCCGCCACTCTGCTCCAGCAGTTGCACGCGACGCCAGCAACTATTGTTGGCACAGACACGGGCGCGATTATCGCCCTCGACCTGGCGTTACATCATCCAGAACTGGTCGCGTCCCTCGTCCTCTGCGAAGCCACCTTTCACCTGCGCAAGCAAAAGGCCGTGACCGCCTTCCTGGATAATGTCCGCCTACGCTATCTCCAGAAAACAAAGGGCCTACGAGCCGCAGCCGAGGCATATTATCACGATCTCTTAGAGGACAAATCCGGCGATAGTGGCTTTACACACCTCTCACCGGAATGGCGCGAGGTGCTACTTACCAACGCGGAGGCGGCTCTACAGGAGAACGCGGCGGGAACAGGTGAGTATATACATACACATGAGCTCACACAGATCAAGCAGCCAGTCACCTGCCTGATAAGTACACGTAGCCAACCGTTCTTCCGCGAAGTTGCACAGAAGCTCGCCAGTGCCTTGCCACAAACACGTAACCGCATCATTACAGCGGCGGGACACTACATGCACATTGATCAACCTAATCAATTTTTGCATGAAATCACGGAGGCCCTGCCAGATAAGCTCACGCTGACCCCTGTTGCGAAATCTGACAAGCGCGCGCGACAAAACCATAAGATCTCAAACAATTCCACTATTCCGAGGCAGCCATAGATATATTAGCAGGCGCCACAGGTGATATACTGAAGTATCATCATCGGCACAAAGGGCATTGTAGGGGCCATGCTGGCATGGCCTATCACCACGAGTCAGGGTACCTTGCCTGCGGGAGGAGTCCAAGCCAGCTTGGACCCTACAATTTGCCAGCTGCTTACAGCTGCACTACTTATTGCCAATGAGGGTAGAAATTCAAGACAGTGGATACATCAAGTAACAACACTCTAAGGGAGAATACATGTCTATGCAAGTAGGGCTTCAGCTTTACACCGTACGCGATCAGACAGCGCAGGATTTCAAAGGGACAATTCGTAAGGTTGCGCAGCTAGGCTACCAGGGTGTCGAATTCGCAGGCTATGGCGATCTGAGCGCGGAAGAACTGCGCGGCCTACTCCAGGAGACTGGACTCAAAGTGGCTGGCAGCCATGTAGGCTACCATCTTTTGCAGGCCGACAGCGCACGCGAGATTGAGTACTGCCGCCAGATTGGTTGCCCTTATTTGATCGTTCCTTACATGTCACGTGAGGACCTCAACGACACGGAACGTCTGCTGGCCTTCGCCAAGCAGATGAACGAGTATGGGAAACGTTGCCACGAGGCGGGAATCACGCTCGCCTATCACAACCACAACCACGAATTTGAGAAGCTAAACGGCAGCTACTTGCTGGATATCCTGGCCGAGAATACAGATCCTGAGCTGGTCAAACTCGAACTGGATACCTACTGGGTCGCGTTTGCCGGTGTCGATCCCAAGGCCTATCTCCAACAGCATGCCGGGCGTGTACCCCTGGTACACCTCAAAGACATGACGGCGGAGCGCACCTTCACGGAAGTGGGCAATGGCACGCTGGACATCCTGGGCTACTACACCACCGCTAAAGAGGTTGGCGCGGCCTGGTATATCGTTGAGAACGACGCTCCAACCATTCCTTCACTGGAGAGTGCTGAGCGTTCCTTTGGCAACCTGGCCAAACTTACCCAACGCTAGCCATTAGTTCCATCAATAAGATGGAAGAGATGCAACTCCTGGCAGGAGATCCCCCTGCCAGGCCCTTGCTCTAAAATAGAAATATCAGGACGAATTGTCAGGACGAACGCCTCCAGCATGGCTGGCACAGGCAAGCGATGTAGAAAATAATGAGTGCGGCAGCTTCACGTGGTAGGAGTACGGTAGTATGGAGATCGATAAGGAAAGACAAAAGAAAGCTCGCGCATATGCACGCAAGCGACGGCATGTCACACTCATCAATATGGGGGTGGTGTCTGCTGGCCTGCTTATCATACTCATTACGCGATGGGATGCGGGATTACGCGACCTGGTGCGGGCCGGGACGCGCATAGGCTGGGTCTCCCATACCCTCCCATTCCTCCAGTGGCAACCCCTGGCGGGCTGGTATCCCTGGCAGATTCTGCTCTACTTCCTGGCAATCATACTCTTCTATCAACTGCTTGCCGCACCCGCGCTGGTCTATGGCAGCTTTATCCTGCCGCGTCGCTATGGCATCTCTATCCAGACCCTAAGCGCCTGGATCAGCGATGTAGGCAAAAACTTTGTGCTCAATCTGGGACTTGAGGCAGCGGCCATCTCGCTCATCTATGGCCTGCTCGCGCTCCAACCCCAGTGGTGGTGGCTCTGGACAGCTCTGGCCATGCTCTTCTTCTCCGTGGTTATGGCTAATCTCGCGCCCATCTTGATCTTTCCCCTCTTCTACAAATTCAAGCCGCTACCAGCGGGCGAGCTGACAGAACGCCTGATTAAGCTGGCTGCCAGCGCTGATACACGCGTCCAGGGCGTCTTCACCATGCAGATGAGCAATAAGACCACAGCCACCAATGCGGCTCTAATGGGACTGGGCAATACACGCCGCATCGTCCTGGGCGATACAATGACCGACAGGTATTCAGAGGATGAGATCGAGGTCGTGCTGGCCCATGAGCTGGGACACCATGTCCATCACGACATCTGGAAGATGATCGTCAGCCAGTCGATCCTGACTCTGGGTGGACTTTACCTCGCCAACCTGGCACTCCACCAGGCGGTGGAACAACAAGGGCATTACCAATCCCTCACGGACCCGTCAACGCTGCCCTTCTTCTTCCTGCTAACGGCGCTCTTTAGCCTGATCGTGATGCCCGTAGGCAACATCTACAGCCGTCACATGGAGTACCAGGCCGACGAGTACGCGCTCCAGATGACGCAGAAGGTCGATGCCTTTAAAAGCGCCATGCGCAGGCTCGCTAACCAGAATCTCACCGAGATCTCGCCCTCTCCGCTTGTGGAGTTCCTCTTCCATTCGCACCCCTCCGTCAAGCGGAGACTGCAACATGCGGATACGTTCGCCGAGAAGCGCTACTCCTCGCTTAAGGCATCCCTCAACATGCCCAGAAGGGTCGCGGTCTCATCAAGCGAACCGCCAGGCATCGTCAATAACGGCTCATCCACGCCCAGGTCAGCCCACTGATCCAACCGAGCAACAACCTCCCGTGGCGTACCTACAATGGAGACGGCATCGAGCATACGCGGGCTAACCGCTTCGATGGCTGTCTTCATGCCTTTCTCCCAGCCAGCCAGCACAGCCTGGACATCTTCCGTGTAACCGTGGCGCGAGAGCATTTGCGCGTAGTAGACCCCCATCTTGCCGATATAGTAGGCCAGAGGCGAGGCGGCCGCTCGGCGCGCGCTCAGAATCTGCTGCTCGCTGGCGCCCTCTGGCAGAAGGGCGGTCGTGATATAGGGCGCGATAGCCACGCTATGCGCGGGACGGCCCGCCTGTTGTGAACTCTCATTCAGTTGCGCGCGCATCTCGCCAAACTTCTCCACCGGCCAATACACGGGCAGAATGCCATCCCCGATCTCACCTGTCTGCGAAATGTTCTTGGGTCCCATGGCCGCGATGTAGATCGGAATATCGGTGCGCAAAGGCGTGAAGCGCAGCTTAAAACCTCGCTCAAGTTGAAAGAACTCGCCAGTATAGGCCAGTTTCTCGCCGCGTAAGATCATACGGATAATGTCCACATACTCCCGCGTACGCTTGAGCGGTTTCTCAAACTTGACGCCATGCCAGTGCTCAATAACGTTCGCGCCCGAGGGACCCAGACCCAGCAGGGCACGTCCACCCGAACGCTCGTCCAGGGTAGCAATAGTGCTAGCAATCAACGCTGGCGTGCGCGAATAGATATTCGCGATTCCAGCGCCCACTTTAATGCGCTTTGTGGCCTGCAGCAGGTCGCCCATCGAGGTAAAGAGTTCATAGCCCCAGGACTCGCCCAGCCAGACCGAGTCGAAGCCCAGCTCATCGGCCAGGCGTACCTTCTCGACAATCTCTTTCCAGGCCCCTGGAAAATTAGGAGAGTCGGCCACGATGCCGATACGCGAGCGATAGGCTCTACGCGAGGTAGGAGAAGAGTGTGTGTCAGACATAGCTCGCACATCTATCCTTTCAAATAAACTACCAGTAACGAAATGCTTCTCTCTGCATGGTAACATATTTCCGCGCTGAAAACGTGTCAGCCAGAAAACACCTTCGTACCTGATAGGGGGCCGTCTCTCTCCATTCCGCACAATTAAGATGGTATACTTGACGTAATCTAACAGACTCTAGCATACGTCTGGATAAAGAGAGAGCAGGTATACATGAGTTACATACAGACCATGCGCGGGCTAGTAGGAACCAGGCCGCTTATCCTGCCAGGGGCGGTTGTCATTGTACTTAACGCAGAGAAAGAAATCCTTCTGCAAGAGCGTAGAGAGCCACAGGACACCTGGGGATTACCAGGCGGATTGATGGAACCGGGGGAATCTTTTGAGGAAACCGCCCGGCGCGAGGTCATGGAAGAAACAGGGCTGGAACTACACACACTACATATGCAAGAGGTCTTCTCAGGGCGCGACTACTATTTCCAATGCTCCAATGGGGACGAAGCCTTCGCGATCACCGCTGTCTTCATCGCTCAGGCCTACAGCGGGCAGCCTTTACCTGACGAGCATGAAGTGGTTGCGCTACACTTCTTCGCGCCCGATAAGCTACCTGGAAAAATGCTTCACAGCCATCGGCAGGCCATAGAAAACTATCTCCATCATACCCACTGACTGACATCAAATGCTGAGAAATGGCACACACTAAAACTTCTATAATAATCAGCAAATGCAAATACTTATACCATAGAGAGGTAATTGTCCATGCTACGCGGCACAAATATTATTTTGCGACCAATCAAGCAGGAAGACCTAGAGACATTAGAGCGCTGGAACAATGATCCAGACTTTATTGGCGAGTTTAACAACTTTGGCTTGCGCGGGTATGGCTCACAGATACGCGCCTTTGATGAGGGGAGCACGCTCAGCGACCCCTCGGGACACCTCGTCGTGACGACGTTAGAGGGAGAGCTTGCGGGGAGCGTGGACTACCACATGACACGCTATGGTCCAAACGAGGGCAGCAAAGCCTATATGATCGGCATCGCCCTCGCCCCTAAGCACCAGGGAAAAGGCTATGGCGTCGAAGCGCAACAACTCCTCTCCGCCTATCTGTTCGCGGCCTTCCCCATTATGCGCGTCGAGGCCATGACAGACATAACAAACCGCCCTGAGCAGCGCGCACTGGAGAAGGCAGGCTTCACACGCGAGGGCGTGGTACGCAAGGCTCAATGGCGTAACGGCGCCTGGCACGACCAGGTCCTCTACAGCAAACTCCGCGGCGAGTAGCAATTTGTGATGAGAGAGGGGCCGTGGATATAGGCAGCCACAGGCTACCTATATCCACGGCCCCTCTCTCATCACAAATGTGTATGTTGTTACAGTACAATCCCCAGGAAGATCAGTGTCCCAATAAGAGCCATGCTTACCACAAATGGCGTGATGGTGGCGGCAAGCGCGCGCCAGAGGTCCAGGTTGTGTACAGCTCGGATCATAATCACGTAGAGCACAAAGCCATAGACATCCAGCAGCCACACCAGACGATCCCCCACGAAGGGGATGCGAGCCACAAAGAAGTAAATGACGGTCAAAGGGAGAGAGATGAGCAGCGAGAGATAGCACTGTTGTACAAAGCTACCCTGCCCACGAAAGGCACGCGCCGTCAGGTAAGAAACATACTCCGTCAGGAAGAAGCCGCCAATGACAAAGACACAGGCGACCGAATAGAAGATTGGTGTTACCAGAGTAAACGATGGCTGCGAGAGCGCGATCGTCAGTGAGATAAAACAGGCCAGAGCCAGGACCTGTACCAGGACCAGCGGCTCACTGGCGCGCGTTTTCTCCTCAGAAAAAACACGCAAACCAGGATTGCGCAGGACACGCGCATAGCGATTAAACAACGTACGCACCAGGGAGGAGAGAGTACCCGTCGATGTCAACGGGGGAACATCTTGAGAAGGCTGGCTGGACATAATAAAAGCGTGCTCCCTTCAAAATAGGCATACATCAATATAATAGTGATAGACAGTGTTCATCAGGAGAAGAGATCCCTATAAGTTATACACGAAAAATCTCTTTTTGTCTGTGAAATAGCCAACATTGTTTGCAAATATCCCTTGCTTGCAACGTGTTGTTTTATATGCTGTGTGATAGCGAGCTGGCGCAGCCAGCTCGCTATCACACAGCATATAACCCATATAAGAGGTTAAAATGTGAATTGACCTGATACAAATATTGTACATACTCCCTCTCTTGGGAACTAAAGGCCTTGGGAGATTGTTCTAAAAGGTAGAAGTTTATAGTATATAGCATTTTTCAGTTTTCTCTGAAAGGAGAAAGTATCATATGGCACAGTTAGAGAAAGCCACCTTTGGCGCGGGCTGTTTCTGGGGTGTTGAGGAGACCTTCCGTAGCATCAAGGGCGTGACCAATACAGCCGTTGGCTATGAGGGAGGCACCTACACGAACCCAACCTATCGCGATGTCTGTACAGATCAGACCGGGCACGCCGAGGTCGTGGAGGTGGAGTACAATCCAGAACAGGTCCCCTACGACCAGCTCTTACAGGTCTTCTGGGAGAACCATAATCCGACCACGCTCAATCGCCAGGGTCCCGACGTCGGCACTCAGTACCGCTCGGCCATCTTCTATCACACTCCCGAGCAACAGAAGGAGGCGGAGGCCTCCAAGGAGCGTATGCAAGCCTCCGGTCGCTACAAGCGCCCCATCGTGACCCAGATCGTTCCCGCCACCACCTTCTACCGTGCGGAGGAGTATCACCAGCGCTACCTGGCGAAGCGCGGCCTCTCACACTGCCACTTTGAGTAAAAACGTGCAAAAAGAAGATGGCGCGCAAAATGCGCGCCATCTTCTTTTCGTGCATTAGCCCGATGCCTAGGAAAGAGGTTTATGTTCATGCGTGCGCGTGTGCTCGTGGTGGTGAGTATGAGCATGACTTTGGGGTTCGTCCAGGAGTTCGCCGAGCCAGCAGCGCAGGACATTGGGGCGCTCTAGCTCGCGCTTGCCCAGGCCGTAGCCGACGCGGCTCAGGCGCAGGGGAGGGCGGCGGAAATCTGCCAGGGCCGCCAGGAGCGCTGCCCCGGTTGGCGTGACCAGCTCGGCAGGCGTCATATCTGGAGTGACGGGCGCACCAGCAGCAGACAACAGGTTTAGCACAGCAGGCGCGGGTAGAGGTAACCAGCCATGCGCGGCTCGCGTCCAGCCGGCCCCCAGGGGCAAGGGACTGGCAAAGACACGCTCTACACCTAGCAATTCAAGGCCAGCCACTACACCTACGATATCGACAATCGCATCCAGCGCGCCGACCTCGTGAAAATGCACCTCTTCGGCAGGATAACCATGCACCTTGCCCTCCGCCTCAGCCAGCAGGGTAAAGACATGCAGGCTCTGGCGCTTGACTCGCTCCGAAAGCGTGCTAGCCTCAATAATGGAGCGCACATCAGAGAGGTGGCGATGCTGCTCCTGCTCAGGAGCTGTCACCAGGGCGCGCGTTCCCGCGATATAGCCACGTACCTCCTGGCGGTTGGCAATCTGCCAATCCGTGATCTGGAGCTTCGCCAGTTCGGCTCGCAGATCTTCAAGAGAGAGACCCAGGTCCAGCAAGGCCCCAAGCGTCATATCGCCACTGATACCCGAGAAACAATCAAAGTAAATTACCTGAGACATGATAAAGCCTATCTATCTTTTATAGCAAAATCGTAACTACTCAGGCCCTCCCCTGTACGAGGTATTCACAGCATCTACGATGCTTAGCCGTTTGACTCCGGCGAGCCACGAAGTGGCGAGAAGTCCTGAGTGCATACCAAAATCCAAGAAAAACACTCCCTAGTCGATCAGCTTGCGCGTGACAGAGGGAAGTTTCTTCAGGATGCTGCGCAGGCTGAGCCCCTGACCCAGAAGTGTAAAGAGCACGACTGCATAGGTATCGTAGATCAAAGCACTTCGATCTGGAACATTGAGCGGAAGCGCCAGGACGAGTGCGAGCGAGAGCGCGCCTCTTAGGCCACTCCAGAAGATGACAAAACGCCAGGAGCGCAAGCGCATACCCGAAAAAGGCGGGAAGCTGCTCGGAATTAAGAGCACCATGACCAGGCGTGAGACCAGAACCGAACATACCACAAGGGCGCACTTCAGCAGCAATCCATATGCATCGGGGGAAGCAAAAAATTGGACCGGGTTGATCTGCGCCCCTACCAGCAAGAAGAGCAGAGCATTGACCAGGAAGGCGCTCATGGCCCAAAAATTATCCGTTACCTCCAGGGTTCGCTCAGAGAGGCCATGCTTGCGTCCATAGCTGCCCAGCACCAGGCCCGCGCAGATCACTGCCAAAATGCCCGACATATGCATAAAATCAGCGATTAGGTAGACACCATAGGCGGTAACAATCGTGATCGTCGTCTCAATCATAGGATCATCAATCAAGCGCACGCCGCGCGTGACGATGAAACCACAGACCAGACCCACGACAACGCTGCCGCCTCCCTCCAGCAAGAAGGTAGATAGTCCCTGGCCCCA
Source organism: Ktedonobacter robiniae (assembly GCF_016587375.1). Lineage (GTDB taxonomy): Bacteria > Chloroflexota > Ktedonobacteria > Ktedonobacterales > Ktedonobacteraceae > Ktedonobacter > Ktedonobacter robiniae. The sequence goes on along the minus strand of NZ_BNJG01000001.1, from coordinate 2,791,865 downwards.
GGCCTGTGCCAGCTGCAAACCCTGGCCATTGATTGAGAGCAGGACCAGTGCCAGAAATGTCTGATAGAGCGCCCCCGCGACCCCGTCATTAAAGAGGCTCTCAGCCTCGATAACAGTCGCGAGTTGCTCATTGACCGAGAGCTGGCGAAAGAGGCCCAGCACAGCAATAGGATCAGTGGGCGAGAGGATCGCAGCTAGCAAGAAGGCATCCAGCCAGGTAAGGCCCGCGAAGGCGTGTAGCGGTACCGCGATTAACACCAGCGAGAGCAACAGACCAGGAAACGCCAGGAGAAAGATCACCTTCCAATTCTCACGCAGGCGCTCAACCGAGAGCGACCATGCCCCCTCGAAAAGCAGTGCAGGCAGAAAGACAAACAGCACCAGGTCAGGAGTCAACCGCACCTCGGGAGCCAGGTTAAAGACACCAATTAGCAACCCAACTACCACTAAACCCAATGTGTATGGAACAGTCAGACGACGCGTCACAAGAATTACCAGTAACGCAATCAACGCCAAAAAGACGACCTCACGCACAAGATCAGCCAGATCTCCTCCTTGTAGCAAGGCGGCAGTTACAATAGGCACAAATTGCACTCTCATGAAGCTCCACTATGAATCCAGGCAGGCAGAATAAATAGACGGTTTAATCATAGCACAACAAACAAGCTATTATACGGCGTAGGCGCGAGAAGTCAGCCTGTACCCGAAAAGAAAAAGGTGGGTATTACCCACGAACATGAGTAATACCCACCTCACCTAAATAAAGAAAGCACCAGAAAAAGGGAAAATGAAGGAAAATTATTCTGGTTCCCCCAGGCATTGCTATGCGCTGGTTTCTGGCTCCTGCACATTTTCCTCGGCCAGAGTGACACGCGCCACAATGGCAGTGATATTATCCAGCCCGCCATGCTCATTGGCCTCGGCGATCAATTGCTTCACGCCCTCTTCAGGCTCCTGCTGACGAAGAAGCTGTGCAATCTCATCATCCTCAACCATACCCGAGAGGCCATCCGAACAGAGCAGCAAGATATCACCATTCTGTAGAGTCTCGGTAAACATGTCGATCTCCACCCCTGGATCGATGCCCAGGCTACGCAGGATGACATTGCGCTGGGGATGTACCCGGGCCTGCTCTTCTGTAATCAGGCCAGCTCGCACCTGTTCCGCCACCCAGGAATGATCGTCTGTTACCTGGCGCATGCTCTCTACGCGCAACAGGTAGGCCCGGCTATCACCAACATTCGCGACATAGGCGGTCGAATCCTGGATAACGCAGGCCACACAGGTGGTTCCCATGTCGTTCCCCTCCTGGATGGCGCGCTTAAAAAGATCCAGGTTGGCCTGGCGAATCGCCCCTTTTAGAGCCTCGGCGATATTCGCTTCCTTGTTCTCATAATATAAGCGTTTGACCGCGTTAACCACCATATCACTGGCGACCTCACCGCGCGCATGACCTCCCAGGCCATCGGCGACGATAAGCAACACGCCTCGCTCGCGCAAGGTTTGCGCATCTTCAGGCTGAGCCACGAGCAAACTATCTTCATTCAACGAGCGTTTACGTCCTGTGTCGGTACCTTGAGCAACCGTGATGTGAAGCGAACGTTCCACCATAAAACACTCCTTTTCCAAACCCAATGCACGCTAATAATAGAAAAAACACTGGTTCGCACAAATGCGACACAGACAGCAGGCAATAGAAATAAGATAATGCATAAGATAGCTAGTAGAATGTTGTAACGATATACTGAGAGCGCCTTCTTGTCAAGAGGTAGCAGCAGCAATGACGGGCATGGCAACAGAACAATAGCGAACAGGGGAAACTCTTCATGACACAAAAAGGGCTGACCTCGCCTGGAGAGGTCAGCCCAGCCACAAACAGGGGGAGTCAGGGAGTCACCTTGTGCGGCTACTGCGCGTTAACAGTAAAGGTATAAGGCATGATATACATGGCGCAGACGCGCTCTTTGCCATTGCACAACGCCCGTTTGCTGAAGTTCAGCGTCGCATGGCCCGTTCCCTGAACACTAAAGCGCCAGACACAGGCTTTGGCTCCCTGGTCCGCAAAGCCAGCCGTCATCTCCATCTGGAGCGGCCCCTCGGATTTTGTAGGTCCAGCCCAGCGACTACCAAAGGGCAGTTGTACCTCCATCACATCGCCTTTATGAACGGTGACCGTGCTATCCTGCTGCGTAGGCTTCACTGTTACAGTCGGGTTAGACGGACGCGTCTCAAGGACGGCATCAGAGGGGCAACCATTCTCGGCTCCAAACCCCTTGACGGTCTTCGTACTGCCATTGCCTGGATTACTATTGCCGCTGCCTGTCCCGCCTGTGCCACTACTCGTAGCCCCACATCCAGCCAGGAAGAGCAGCAGGAACAGCGAGAGCACAATGGTTATCAAAAAAGGCTTACGACGAAGAACCAGCAACGTATAGGCACCATTTTCAGTGGGCATAGGATGTGCCTCCTGCTTTATTATAGATCGGGTATGCATAAACATACGCTCCTTTGGCTGTAACTAAGACGCCATCATACCTGGCATTTTCTGATGCCTCCCAGGCACCGCTTTCCTCTTCCCTACTCCACCATCTTCATCACAGACAAAACGTCTCACCTTACGAAAAAGTTCCATTACTCCAAAAGATTACAGATTGTTAACTATACCTTAAAAAAAAGGCAGGATAATAGAGACTGAGCAATACTATGTTGATTTTGTCGAGGATTAGAAACATTGAAAAGTATATATTTACTACGCCCCAGTGGCCAAAAACGTCGCCTGGCCTCAAGTAAGAATCTGCTACGCCGGGCAGCCCTACTATGTTGTCTATTGCTCGGCACCTATGTGCTCACCAGTTGTAGCGCACCAGGCAGCCAGAGTCAGCCCATCGCGGGAAAACTACGCGTCACCGGCTCTACAGCCCTGCTGCCCCTGGCACAGGAAGCGGGCAAATTATTCGAGCAACAATATACAGGAACAAAGATCGAAGTCAGCGGAGGTGGCAGCGGACATGGACTCGATGCCGTTACTGCCCAACAAGCGGAGATAGGCAATTCAGATATTTATGCCAATCCCGCGATTTACCCTGATCCCAATCTCACCGACCATATTGTCTGCGTCACCCCCTTTGAGATGATCACCAATCCAGGTATTACCGTCCCCTCGCTCACCCAGCAACAGATTATTGATATTTTCTCAACTGGCAAGATCAATAACTGGAGCCAACTAGGTGGCCCAGACCTCAAGATCACCCCTATCGTGCGCCCAAGCAACTCCGGCACACGCGCGACCTTCCGCAAATACATTCTAGGTGGCCGCGACGAAAAGGGTACCCTACTCACAACTGACTCCTCTACTACCGTCCGAGACACGGTCGCGAAGACGCCCGGAGCCATTGGCTACGTGGCCGCCTCATACGTGACAAACGCGATTCATACCGTAGAGATCGATAATCAGAAGGGTACCGTGAGCACGATCTCCTCAGGCAAGTACAACTTCTGGAGCTATGAGCACATGTACACGCTGGGAGGCGATGATGCCATACTGGAGGCCTTCCTGCAATTCATGCTTGGCTCAGATGTCCAGCAGAAGGCCCAGGAGATGGGCTACGTTCCCATCAACAGCATGCAAACCCCAGGTGTAGCCAGCGTCACCCCCTAAGCATTTTTCCATAGCATAGAAGTCTCGGGGCAAAATTTCGGGCATCCGCCCGAAATTTTGCCCCGAGACTTCTATAAATTCATTTGACAAATAGCAACAGAGAACGTTACAATATTTCTCTGGTTAGACGATTTCTACAAAAGAACACGAGCCTCTCACCAGCCTGGCCGGGTGAGGCACGCACGCGTCTATTCTAGCGAATGGGAGAGTTGTACACGACTCTAGTAGCTTAACTATTGCAGTTACATCTCTTCAGGTTCTCCCCATTGAGCAAAACAAGACGTAGACCGACCATTCAGGCAATACATCTTCTGCTACGTACCTAACTAATACGGGTAAGCAATTACCGACGGTATCGGCTCAATCCAGCTAGTAGGCATTCCTGATGCTTTAGCCATTGAGAGCACTATCATCACATGTTATTATGATTGTGCGCCGTGCCAGCGTGCCCGGACCCGGTTAGCGAGGAGGCGACATATGCAGGAGGTGTATCGGTTTGAACAGATTTATAGCGTCCCTTCTTGTCCTGCTGGCGGGAGCCTCATTCGGCATTCTCTCCAGTGTGGTCAAGTTAGGCTATCATGCGGGCTTCTCCGTGGCAGAGATCACAAGCTCTCAGGTCCTCTTTGGCTGCCTGGGACTCTGGCTCTTAAGCCTTCCTTCACTCAAATATTTACGCCACATCCGCAAGCTAACGCTTGGGCAGCTCCTGCTCAGCGGCCTCTTTCCGGGTCTCACCGGCGTTTTTTACTATATGGCCTTACAGACCATCTCGGCCTCGCTTGGCGTCGTCTTGCTCTTCCAGTTTGTCTGGATGGGGTTGCTGGTCGATTGGATCTTACAGCGCAAGGCGCCTACGCTTAGTCGCTGGCTAGCCCTGGTCGCGGTCCTGATCGGCACTGTACTGGCGGCCAACTACCAGGTCTTACTTACCTCGCACCTGGAGCTCAAGGGTATCTGCCTGGGCCTGCTGGCCGCAGCCAGCTATACAGGTAATATCGTCATCAATGAGCGCGTAGCGCCCGAGGTTCCTCCAACGCTGCGCAGCACCCTCATTATGACGGGCGCACTCATCATCACTCTTATAATTTTTCCGCCACAGTTTCTTTTTACTGGCGCGCTTTCTCATGGACTCTGGTTCTGGGCTATCATTCTTGGCTGCTTTGGCGTCATTATCCCGCCGTTCCTCTTCGCGCGAGGAGTTCCCATCGTTGGTGCAGGCATCACAACCATTCTAGGTTCTATTGAGCTACCCGTGGTTATCATTATGTCTACGTTGGTCCTCAAAGAGCATGTGGAGCTTATCCAATGGGCAGGCGTTGTGCTCATTCTGCTGGGCATTACCCTGACCCAGCAGAGCAACTTGCTCTCGAAAAGCTGGCGCAAACGCCTGGCACACAATATAAACAAGTAAGAGTAAGAATAGAGGGTGTGGTTGTGGATCAGCAAAGCTGATCCACAACCACACCCTCTATTCTTACTCTTGCCGAAGCCCCGCAGGTGCTGAGAGCAACGCTTTTAGCCCTGCGATGAATGCAGGCGGCGATCCGAACTTGCGCTATGCACCCCTGGGCGGACGCTGAAGCTGTACTCGGGTGAAGCTTGCGACAACATACGCTCACCATCAGAGATGGGGCGGACACGATAGCCAGCCTCATCATTGCCTTCAAGCTGGAAGGAGATCATATTGGCGCGTATCTCCTGCGAGAGGGCATTGAGCTTACGTGCCATAGAGAGTACATCACCCACAAAGACGCTCCCTGAGCGGTACAACTCTTCACGCGTTTCAGTCGAAAGCGATCCACTCACACTTCCTTGCTTGCCCAACACCTGGGTCGCATTCGTCAACTTCGTTAATTCCTTCTCAACCTCTGCAAGATTTTGCGTAAGTTGCCATTGCGTCTGCTGCGCGTCACGACACATACGTTGCGCCTGAGTTTCGAGGGTACGCAATTCTTGCAGATACATAGAGGCTACGCCATTTCCCAGCGCGCTCCCTCCTCGAACCGTCGAATCACGTGTCAGTCCCTTCTGTAAGCGATCCGTCACCTGGATAATCTGCTCATTCAAACTCTGCATGGCCAGGAGTCGCTTCTGCGCGCTCTCGTCAGAGAGATTGTGCAGGCGCTCACGCGTCTGCTTCAGCTGTGTCGCCACCGACTCCGCATCGGGTGAGGCAGCCCCCGCCTTCTCATCTCCCTGTAGACGCGCAGATTTCAGTCGCGAGACAGGCTTGCCGCTCTCCAGCGTATTCAGGATGGAGAGGAAGTGTTCCGCGCGCTCAACTTCATAGCGCGAGGCGGAATCAAGCTGATCAATAACGGTCTGGATACGTGTAACGAAGCGGCGGAAGCGACCAACTGTGAAGTTAAAGGCATTGGCCAGCAGATCAATAGGATCGTTATTCACGTTGGTACTTACCCGCAGATCGCCCGCATTTACAACGCGCATAGTTGAGAAGAGGTGCTCAGCAGCATTCGTCAAGGCCACGTTCTGGCGCTGGGTTTCCTCCAGCAACGCGACAATCGCATCCAACATAGCATTGGTCGAGGCCGAGACGCTACTAATCTCGTCACGCCCAACGACATCTACACGCGCCGAAATGTCGCCCCCTTCAACAGACTGTGTCACACGCAACAATTGCTTCAAGCGCTGTACAATCGTACCGGAGATAAACCAACCAACCAGGGCAATGGCGATAAAGGCCAGAATTGAGCCAATGATCGTCGTCAGGAGCTGCTGTTGCTCTTCAACACCCGCAGCAATATTAATGGAGTTGGAAAGGCGCTGGTTAAGCTGAATAAGCGCACGTAACGCACTCAGCGCGTCACCATTCGTAGGCTCGGCCTGCACGCGCTCAAAATTGGCGGCCTCAGTCAGATTATGTGCATCGACGCTGGAAAGGACCTGCTCCAACGAGGCCTTATATACCAGCCAGGTACGCTGCGCACTGGCCGCCAGTGTCTCTTGCTGGTGTACCTGCCCGCCGTTACTGGCCTCTTCCAGCATAGCCACCTGCGTTGGATGTTTGCTTACCAGGTCCTGGCCCACATAGTTCTTGAGCGTCGTGTCATAGCGTGTAATCAGTCCACGGAGCGCTGTCTCATCCTGCTTAATTGTCTCTTTAGAAGGAGAGGCGGCGCCTGCATCACTAATCAACGTAGCCGTCTCAGTATTCATTAACTGCAAAAAGTTAGCACCTGTCGTAAGAGAGGTATTGGTACGTAAGAGATCTTGATAGAACTCTGACTGGCGACCAAGGGATGCCGAGCGCTGCGCTCCTACCAGGCCTGCCACCAGGGCCGCAATTACAGCAGCCAGGAGGAAGCCGATAGCCAGGCGTTGTCCAATTGGCATATCAAGGACGAGCGTACGTCCTCCGCGCATGCGCGGGCGAATATGAATAGTTGTATTTGAAGGTGTCTGAGACAGATTTGCGAGCGGTGTTCTGGTATTCCTGGCAAGTCCATCGGAAACAGGAGATATATTGCGTGTTTGAGGCCTGATCAAACTCATGGCCCTCAACCTTTACCTTTCTACAAAGCCGTATCTGCATCCCGTAACCGCCTCTTATGCTCTGCCCATCTCTTCATCACCTGCTACCTGTCACGCCACGTTAGCCAGTAAAATAGATGCTACAGCTACGCCTTGTTCACACAGAAGAAAAACACATGAATATCTATCTATATACAGCAGAGATGCAGAGTAGTGCACATATAAGCAAATTCATTGTCTACTCTGGAAGGCTATTTAGCCTTGCGCATCATGCCGCTACTTAGTAGCTTACTGCCGTTGGATTAAGAGAGTATTATGTAAAGGTAAAAAAGACCCATCTTTATGGCATACAAAGAAAGATTTAAAGCCAGGTTAACATAAAAAAGCCTGAGTACATTAGCAGTCTCTCATGTCTTAGTCGAGCTGAAATTTTACTATTACCTTAACTTATGCCTTAACACCCTCTTAAACCTTATACCCTTTCATAAAATTGGTAAAGAACGTAGTGAAGGAGGGCTGGCTCGGCCAGCCCTCCTTCACTACGTTCTTTATTTCTTCTAAGCGGTCAGGCCAACGATGGAGAGCATAACCAGGAGTTCTTCGGATTCCTGGAGGAAGCGTGCGGCAGGCAACACCTGGTGAACCAAGCCAACTTCAAGGGCGGCGTGCGCGCCCAAGGTCTCACCACTCTTGGCGAGACGCTCAAATATCTCCGGTTTTAGGAGCGAGGGAAAGCGCTGCGAGGTCGCGGAAGGAAAGAGGCGCGCGTTTTCAGCAGGCAGGCGCAAAGTCACATCCTCGCGCGCAATAAGGGTATCACAGAGCGCGGCCAGCTCGCTGCCAGGACCATAGGCATGGCCTTTAATCAACGCCACCGAGGGGATTCCCTGTTGTGCAAGCTGCTGAAAGGCCTCGTCGACACTTCGCGCCGCCTGGTGCAATTTCTGTAGTTCCGTGGAGTCTACGGGAAGGTCAAAACCCGAGCAGAATGCCTCTTCGCCCATGCCAGTGAGGACGACCAGGTTCAGAGTTTGCTGCCGAGCAGAGCGGAGAATTTCCGCCAGCCGTAACAGCATAGCCGTATTTAAGGCATTATGGGGAACATTATCGAGGATAATCCAGAGGATATCGTTACGTACCCTGGTACGGACGCTTGACATACGACCTTCCTGTTGCTTTGCGCCTCGCGGGAGGGCACATACTTTCTACTGATGCTTAGACTCGTTGTTTATTATACCATCGTATTCCCTTTTATAGAAGCATGCAAATGTAAGGTCAGGGCTTTTCGGTTCCTGCCTCGGCTTGCTCCCCTTCTCCCTGAGCGCCGCAGGTGCGGTAAGTGAAAGCCCTGCATAGGGAATGAGTGTACCACTCATTCCCTATGCAGGGCTTCTCCTAGTGCTTCTGCTGGTAAGCAGCCAGCATCTGATTGATAAAGGCCCATTCCTCACTGGAGTAGGGCATAGGCACCGGGCGCTCCGCCTCAGGCATCTTTCCCAGGTTCGTGTAGAAGTTCTTTAACCCCTGAGTAATCCCTGGATCGCCTTGAGTGAAAGACTGAATCATGGCAGTCCATTGCGCGGCCAGGGCCTGGGCCTCAGAGCCAGCGGGATCTGCATTGATGGACATCAAGCGCTTCAGCTCGGCTCCCAGCTCACTCCAACGCCGTGAAGCCTCTACCTGGTCCGCCTCGGTAAAGTTTTTCCCTCGCTCAGCGATTTGCTGGCGCTGCTCTTCGGTATATGAGGCCTGGGAAAGCTCACTCATTTTCTGCAACTGCTCATCATTAAGGTACTTCTTACGCCATTCGTTATCCTGTTGCATCTGTATCACCTGGATCACATGGAGAATTGCCGACCAGTCCTGGGTATTCACATCCAGCAACCTCTGCGTCTCCTCCAGGGCTTGCAAGACCTTATCAAGCTGCTGTTTGCGCTCCACCAGCATAGTATGCTGGATCTGAAGCGACTCGCGCAAGCCCGAGGGACCAACGCGCAGGCACGCCTTGATCTCTTCAAGCGAGAACCCCAGAAACTTCAAGGCCAGAATTTGCTGCAAGCGCCGGAAGTCCGCATCAGTATAGAGGCGATACCCGGCCTCGGTATACCTTGAAGGTGAGAGCAGCCCCACCGTATCGTAAAAACGCAATGTACGTATCGAGACCGAGGCCATCTGCGCGAACTGACCGGTATGATAAAATTGGCGATCCAAGTGCTACCTCCTTTCAAACAGGAGTATAAAGCGTGACGTAACGTCATGGTCAAGCCCTTATCATAACAAAAAGAGCAAGCAGGGGAACGTCGCCATTGACGTTCTCCTGCTTGCGTATGAGAGTGCAGAAAACGGGAAAAGGGTGTATGTCTAGAAATTAGCGCCCGGTAAAGTTGCGCTCCTTTCGCTTCTCGATGTAAGCGCTGATGCCCTCTTTGGCGTCCTCGCTCTGGAAGCAGAGCTGCTGTAACTCGCGCTCGATGGCCAGGGCCTCGGAGAAGGCGACCTCAGACCCCGACTGCACGGAGCGCTTGATACGCCCAACAGTGCGCGAGGCCTTGTTCGGCGGGCAGAAGGTTTTGGCATACTCCAGAACCTTCTCCCAGTAGCCTTCGGAGTCATAGATATAGTTAATCAGGCCCAGGTCCTGTGCCTCCTCGAAGCTCATTAGCTTGCCCTCGGTCATATACTCGATGGCCTTGTTCTTGGGCAGGGCACGTGCCATACGCTGCGTGCCACCCGTTCCCGGCAGCACGCCCAGGTTGATCTCGGGCAATCCGACCTGGCCCGCACCACGACGCGCGATACGAATATCACAGGCCAGGGCAATCTCCAGGCCACCACCAACGGTATGCCCATTGAGCGCGGCAATCACCAGCTTGGGCGTCTGCTCCAGCCGGGTGAGCGTCTCATTGGCATGCAGGCAGAAATAGTATTTGTAGGTGGGGGAGACGGAATTGAGCATGCTGATCTCGGCTCCCGCACAGAAGAAACGCTCGCCCGCGCCCCGGATCACGATGACATGCGCGTTCTCATCGAAGCGGGCCTGCAAGATAGCTTCATCCAGTTGGCGCATCATCTCATAGCTATAGGTGTTGGCTGGTGCATTGCTCAACTCAATGACGGCGACGCCATCAGTGACAGCATAGTTTACCAGAGTGCGCTCGGAAGTGGTTGTCATAGTAGTTCGTCCTTTCGCTCAACATAGTCGTAGAGGACAGCATCGTCCTTAATATATTCAAAAGGCGTATGACAGGCATGACAGTAGTACTGCACAGTCAGCAGTTGCTGGCCGAACAAGGCATCAAGTTCAGTCTGTGTCGACGCACAGAAGGGGCAGGCGACCGCGCTCTCACGCTGGTCTTGAGCGGCAGAGAATGATTGCGTTGCTGCCTGATCCAGCTGAAACTGCTTCATCACTGCGCTCCTTGTCCCTGAGGTCGCAAACGGCGCGCCGCCACATCCCAGCGCTCCCAGGGCAGCACTTGCGTGACGCGCCAGGACTTGTTCTCTGAGTCAAAGGTAACCTGCACCTCAAAGTCCACGGCCTGCAAGGTTGGCATGATCGTATGCAGGAAGCGGGCGCGCAATACATCAGGCGTGGCGTCAATGATGCCTTCCTGGTAGAGGCGCTGCATCGCGGGATCATCCTCGGGACCAAACCAGCAGAGCGTCTCCTCCCAGAGTCCTAAGAGAGAGGCGGACATCGTCGCTCGTACCGCGCCGCCAGCCTTCATCAGGCGTCGCACCCAGCCATCGGCGTGCGCGGCATGGATGCGCTCTTCCAACAAAATTTTGCGCGCGCGCGCGCCTAGCGGCTCATAGGTTGAGCGTTGCGCAGCCGCGAAAAAGGTTGTTAGCGCGGTATCCAGCAGGAAGTTGGTCGCTACAAAATCGCTCCAGCCCGCGAAATCATGATCCAGGAAGGAGAGCGCATAGTTCAGCGTGCGCGTCTCTGGCTCGACCTGGGCGGGATCGGCCTGTGCCTGGGTGAAGTTTGCTAGCAAGGGATAGAGCGTGCGCGCATGTCCCAGTTCGTCCTGCGTCATCGCCGCCGCCGCCACAGCCGCCTCCAGCGTCGGCGCGCCATTGCACCAGAAGGCATAGCGACGGCCAATGGCCTGTTTATTATCGGCCAGCGATGAGAGCACGGCGAAGAGGGCCGCGTGATCGGTACGCATGGTTGTCGTCATAAATACAAGCCTCCTAGCACTACAAGCATCACGAAGCGATAACACTCACAATACAGTCACGCGGGATAAGCACCATCTCAATCCAGGCGAACTCGTCATAGATACTGCGGGCATACACACATGCCAGCTCGACATCATCGGCCATGACATTGCCGATCTCGTGCAGCGGCTCTTCGTACTTGCGGCGGGCATAGACACACCAGACCCGCGTATCATTGAGCGCCTCGCGGCGCGCATGCCCATCTTCCGCCTGTCTGTTCTCTATTGACGTATTCATGCCGAGACTCCCCAGGTGCGCATAATATCAATTCCCTCCTCGCTCAAGCGAGCCTTCGTCCAGGCCGGGTCCCAGACCACCTCGATCTCCACCTGCTCAACCCCCAGCTCGCGTAGCAGACGCTCGCGCACATCCTCAAGGATAAAGTCGGTCGCGGGACAGCCCATAGCTGTAAAGGTCAGTTGTACGGCCACGTGCGAGCCGTGCCGCTCAATGGCAACAATCAGGCCCATATCCACGACGCTGATGGGTAGCTCCGGGTCCATCACGTCACGTAGCGCGTCCCAGAGCGCGGGGCAGCTTGGATGATCGTGCGGAAGATCCTGGAGCGAGGGATAGATCGTAGTCATACATCTTGCTCCAGTTGGCGCAGCATGGCTTTCTTCCCCCGCTGGATCATCGCCACAAAACGCTCGTTGCTGGGTCCCCTGGCCTTCCAGCGCACCAGCACATCGTTCCAGGTACAGGGACCCTCCTCTAGCAGCCAGCGCTTCCGCGTGGCATCAAAATGGGCGGGAAAAGCACAATCAATCACATACTTTTGTTGCTCAGTATCGTAGTGAGCCGGCACCTTGAGTTGCAACTCCTCGCAGAGGGGAACCGCAGTCGACATCCAGATCTGACGCAGTTCGTCGTTGCTATGCCCCTTAAAGCCATACTCCAGCTGCTCGGTATGCTTTTTCATCGTATCGGGGAGACCAAACCACTCAACCGTCAATAGAAACATCCAATTGACCGCGTTTTGCAGCAACTCGTGGCCTGCGCGATCTTTATTGAGGCGACGCATCCACTGCTCGCCATGCCGCAGGTGGAAGGTTTCCTCTTTATCAACCTTGAGCAGGGCGCGCTTCCAGGGACCAAAGGTCGTGCTTTGATAGACATCGCTGAGGAGAGTATAGCCCGCGCGATCATAGAAGGCATTCGCGACGATCAGTTCGACCCAGCTCTCCAGCGGCACATCAAAGGCGTAAGGATACTTAAACTTGGCGGGCTCGCGCTCAAAGATCAGCTCTTCGGTGTTAACCCCCAGGTCGCGCAGAAGGCGGTAGGCAATATGCGCATGGCCCAGTTCGTCCTGGATAATCGAGATCGCCGAGCCGAAGGCATTGAGGGTGGGCGCGTGAATAGCGGCATTATAGTAGGCAGGTGAGCTGATGAGTTCAGTATCGGCGGAGACCGTCAAGATACGCTTGATTCCTTCAAGATACAGCGGACTCATATGCTCAACCGATTCAATTAACTGTTGCTTGCGAATACGTTGCAGCAGAGCCTCCTCGCTCTGGAGCGTTGGGATCGCGGTGGTCATGACTCGTCACTCCTTCTCGTCTACATTGAACAAGCAGGAACCGCCCTTGAAGATGGGTAGAGCATACCATCCATCCTCTTACCTCAGCATACCACACCAGTATATCTCCATATGGACATATCCATTGTATGTTGTAGCACAGGAAGAAGTCAAGGAGAGCAAAAGGTCCCATACAAAAAGCCGGCAGAATGCTCTGCCGGCTTTTTGTATGGGACCTTTTAAATGCCCATGATTTTGGTCAAGTAGTTGCGTGTCTCGGCGGGTAAATAATTCATCCAGTTTGCCCCGCCCTGGTTGACCGCGTTCTGCACGGTACCAGAGCCAGCATTATAGGAGGCCAGGGCCTTGGCATAGTCGCCACCCCACTGGTCACGTAGCTGCGCCATATATTTGGCGGCTCCATAGAGCGCCTGCACCGGGTCCCAGGGATTGAAGCCCAGGCCCGCTGCGGTAGAAGGAAGAAACTGCGCGATACCGACCGCGCCCGCCGGCGAGACTGCATTGGGGTTAAAACTGCTCTCGGAATAGATCTGGCGCACAAAATAGTCAGGATTAATCCCATACTTCGCCGCAGCCTCACGTGCGATCTGTACATACTGATTGGTCGAAAGCTGTGATGGGACACCAGCCGGAACGCCAGCCGATTGTGGGGGGTTGGCAGCTTTATCCTCCTGGTGAGGAGAAACGTTCCAACTATTAATTGGTGACTGAGCCAAGTTCATAAGATCCGTCAATGGATTACTGGTCTGCCCTCCACCTAAAGGAGTCAAGGAGAGCAAAGAGGTCAGGACCACACCGCACAACGCCCCTAGAACAATTGCATAGCGGAGCTGTGAGTTAATCCTCCTCACAGGCTTCAGGTCTTCTGTGTGACGCTCTGACTCGGGCAGAAGCGTGGTCGTCCGGCGCGAAGCTCTCGGCTTCTTGCCAGGGATTACAAGATATTTTGTGGCGGCGGTCTGCCGCTCGGGTGCAGACTGAAGGGCAGAGGTAACAAGGGCCTGCGTCGTTGCCACATCATAGAGCACACGCGTCGAAGCAGGCTGGATCGGACCCGTTGTCGTAGTGCCTGGCTGAAATGTGGGGGCGAGCGATCCTGTGTACTGGGGTGGAAGAGTAGTAGTGTTGGGCGCAGAAACCGATTGCGTATTGACACCATCGCCTGCGGCAGCGGACGTAATGGGAGGGAAGAGAGCATTGGTGTGAATAGGGCGCTCAGTCGTCACTTCATCCGTAGAAGTCCCTTCCACACGGCTAAACGACGGGAGAGAGCGAAATTGCGACATAACCTACCTCATTACTACAATAAACTACCTACTGGGAATGAGTCTAAACGATGTGGATGCGCTCGTCAATTTTCCGCCATCAACTGGGTGAAAAGTAATATGGTAAAGCACAGCAATTTTTAACCATAGCTTATGCATAAGTACATGATTAAAGCAGGTAAACCTTTATACTTACTTTTGGGCAATAGATAACATCATATGCACATTCTTAAATGACTTCTCGCGCCTGCGGCACTCGCTTTAGAGGAGGTGTGGAGGATGTTGGGAGCCTGCGGCTCCCAACATCCTCCACACCTCTTACCAGGGCAGACATCTAAAAAAGCACCGTGCATATGAGGTTAAACAAAAAGAAGCCCGGCAGGAGGTTACCTGCCGGGCTTCTTTGTTAGCTCTTCAGAGGTGGGGTAGGAGCAGCCAGCTCGCGCTGGCGCCTCCTGGGGCGAGGTTTAGGCGTCGCAAATGAAGCCTCCTCCTGGAGCACATCAGCGTCAACAGGAGCGTGTTGCCTCTTTAAGGGACGCGCACGAGGTTTAACACGACGGGCCGCACGGGCTGGAAGATAGGGCTCCATCGCGTGCAGCGTGTTCAGGTATACCTGCTGTTGCTCATAGATTAGCTCAGGAACTTCCAGGTGCCGCCATTCACGAGGAAGAAACGGCGCGATCTGGGCGCTGACATCGGCATAACGTAGGTGATCCACTTGGCTCAACCAGTGAGCAATATCGACTAGTGCGGGCTGCTCGGTCAGGCGAGCCATATTATGGACTGCGCTCATCAACTGGAGCAGGCGCCGCTGCGCGGAGGTTGCTACATACTCTGAGCCACCTTCGGGATCGAGCGAGCCACCTTGTAGCGCTGGCGTGACCGGAAGTGGCAGATAATGTGCCCCCGCCAGGTGACGCTCGCCCAACTCACTTAGCGTATGCGTCTGTATCCCAACGTGCTCTAGCTCGCCTGGAAGGGCGCGCAAAAAGTCGAAGATACCGCTTCCGCGACTATGGCGCTCACCAAATGTCTCGAAGTCCCAGCCCAGCACCAGTTGTTCACCAGAGGTCTGAGCCAACCATGAGGCATATGTGGTGGCATAGAGGGGGAAATCGGACCAGCGTATATCACTGAAGCGTACGCCGATATCATCACTCAACTGGCGATGGCGGGCAAACAAGAGCGGAGCATGTGATGAACGCTCCTCTCTCGCTCTCAGGCGCCTGGCGGCAATCGGGCGCGCATAGGCTCCCTCATCACCATAACGATAGAGATAGGTACAGTCACGCCAGCCCAGGATATGCGCCTGCCCATCCATTAGCGCGCCTTGAAAACCAGCGGCATCCAGAGCATTGTATAGTGGGGCCGACATAGCCAGTTCAGTGCTATCCACAATGCGTGGACGCTTGCCAAAAATTGTATGAAGGTCCTCAGCCATCTTGCGCATACTGGCCTCAAAGGCAGGCAGATCGAAGAGGAAAAGCAGGCTATGATAGGGTTCAACGCCCAATAATTCAACACGCTCTTCCGCCACCAGTTCGCGGAAGAGATCCAGCAAGGATGGCTCCCACGCCTGAGCTTGTTGGAGGAACGAGAGAGAGAAACCAATAGACAAACGCAGGCCATGACGAACCAGGTCCAGGAACATCCTTGTAGCTGGATAATAACAGTTCTGAGCAACCTGTCGAAAATAGCGCTCATTTAACGCCTCATCGAAGAGGCAACGAGCGATATCCTCAAGGGAGGCCCCGCGCGGTATAGGTTGCGCGGGGAGCTTTAAACGGCGAGGTTGATGGACTACGGTATAGAGCGCGACATCCGCGACCATAAAACCGTCCTCTCAAAACTAGACGCCATGCTTCTCCGCGACCTTTTCCTCCGCCTGCGAAGCTGGCTTTGTGTTACTAATCTGGGGCGCGCTTGGAGCATGTAAAGCTGCATTTGCCTGTATTGGCAGCAGCGGCACATTCTGTTTGCGAGCCAGGAACTCAAGCTTGCTCACCAGATTGGCAATGACACGGTCCCAGACAAACTGCGAGGAGGTGCGATAGCCTCCCTGGCGAATGCGCTCCTGCTCCTCGGGATGGCGCTGCATGTAGAGGAGATAACCGACGATCTCATCGGGGTCCTCGGTCTCAGTCACAATTGCATTCTCGAAGGAGATAGCGTAATCCTCACCGGTAGAGCCAGTCACCGCGATACCCTGCGCAGCCATGACCTCCAGGGCCACCAGGCCGAATGGCTCGTGGCCGCTATTAGCAAGCGTTGCATCGGCGGCGGCGTACGCCACACGCACAAACTCTTCGGGAAGGAAGAAGCGCAGATTGTAGACATCGGCGGGGCCAGCCTGCTCAATCAGGTCGATACACTGCTGCAAGTTGGGGCGCTTGGCTTCGATGTCGCGAATGACCAGGCCACGATGATAGGCATGACGTAGCACATCCGCACCATGAGGTTCGATACCACCGCGCACAAAAAGCGTTACCGGATGACCACTCTCTTTTAAGCGAGCCGCAGCCTCGATAGCCATCATCCAGCGTTTGTCGGGATCGAAGCGACCAATTTTGAAGAGGAAGAAACGACGTGGGTCATTTTGCCGGGCCACGGCGCGCAGGCGCGTCACAGCGTCCTGGTCCACTGGCTGCAAATAGCGCGCTGGAATACCATTGGGGATCACCAAAGGATTGACGCTGTAATTCCACATTTTATGCTTCATATACTTACTAACGGTACACAGCGTCGTCACAAAATTGAGGCGTCCCCAGTCGATACGATGCAGCGACATCAAGCTGTTAAGGTTCCACAGCATGAGGGTTCGCTGGCGCAGGCCAAACCAGTGCAACAGGTCGGAGGTGCGCATCATCGCTTCAGCAGTATGCCAGTCCTCACCCATAATCACGACCATTTTGCCTTCGGCGGCGGCGGGGCGCACAATTTCACTATAGATATGATAGGGAACGCTCTCGTTGTAGTCATAGAGCTTCTGTTCCTCACCATCATAGACACCATTGGGATAATACTGGCTTACCCACTGAGACCAGCGCTTGAGAATCAAACGCCCCTCAATACGGTGCTCAACACTAGGCTTCTGAGAATCGCCAATATAGATAAGGTGGGTCGTATACCCCTGCGTTGCCAATGCATCACTGAGCTCAGCGATGCGTGTCCCCAGGCCGCCAGCCGTCGAGTAGATATCTGGTCCCTCAAAGCACAGCAATACAAAGAGCGTATTCTCTGGCGATATCGCTCCATCAAGTTTCATCATAAGCAAAAAATCCTCTGGTTTAGAATAACAAGCGCGAGGAAGAGGTGACTGTTCCATAGCAAAAAAGGCCGCTTGTTCAGACATTCGCGACTACAATTTCAGTATATCACACACGCATGGCAGGCTATAGTACAGGCAACGCGAAATGTACTATGCGACACGCAGAAAGGTAGAGTTTTCGAGGGCTTCCCAGAGCCACTTCCACCATCCTCAATCTCTTTCCATAAATTCGATTTCATGGGCGGATAATGCAAAAAAGCGATATGGAAGCGGCAGGATGTCGCTTCCATATCGCGTAGATCTATATGCCCCTCTGTGAACCCTTCAGATCTGGTTAGGGTCGAGAGGATTGAGAGCGCAGTTGCGGCGGAGCCGCTATTGAGTTCATTGGTGAACCAGTCCCTGGCGTACCAATCGTCGTCTGTGGCGGCGTCGGTGTCGGCGTCGGCGGTGGCGACGTTGGTGTCGGCGTCGGCGGGGCCTTCGTCGGCGTTGGCGTCGGTGGGGCCTTCGTCGGCGTTGGCGTCGGCTGTTGTGTCGCCGTCGCAGCCGGTGAGGGCGTGGGATTAACACCGAGGTTTGCTACATAGACAATCACCACACCGCCATCGGTCACGGTCTGCCCCTCACCTGGATCAACACGAATCACTGTATTTGGGGGGAGTGTCGCGTCCGGACCCGCATCGACAGATGAAATCTGCGCATCTGTGAAGCCAGCATCCTTCAAACGTGTCTTCACTTCGTCAAGCGGCCGCTTGAGTAGTCCAGATGGCACTGTATGAGTAGTCGACTTCTTCTGCATCTCCAGCCCAATCACCGTATTGGGGGCAATCTTATCGCCGGGTTGGGATGACTGATGCAATACCACGCCATCCTGAGGACCCTTGATAATCTTGACCTGAAGGTGATTCTGCTGCGCGAGTTGTTGCGCCTCATCAAAGGTCAGATTGGTAAAGGTGGGAACCGTTACTAGGTTCGGACCAGGCGTCGAGGTTGCCGCAGGCGTCAGGCCAGGAATATGCACAACTCCTAGTTCGGCTGCCAGGAAAAAACTAAAACCTAATAATAGCAGAGCGGCAAGCACAATAAGTGCCGTCACAAAACCAGCAGCACGAGAGTTATTCTGGGGACGCCCAGGATACGGATATGCTAAATCGTCACGCTGGAAGGGGCGTGTTGTCCCACTCCCGGTGGTTGCAGTATACGGTACAGTCCCTTGTTCAGCAACCATCATCGGATCACCGGTGGCGGGTCCTGGAATAAGCATTTGATCGCCCGGATAGCCCTGGGCAGGCGCGACCACCCCTGATTGGGTGAGCTTATCTGTCCATAAGGTGAGGAGACACCTAAGCGAGGAGACGAGACAGCGGCACCATACCCACTGGAGCCGGCAGGAGGCGTTGACACACTACCTGGCGTCACACCGTGCGCGAGGCCAATCTCCTCCTGGCCCAGTGTTTCAAGCGCACGCGCCAGAGAGCTTCCATCTCGATACCTCATCTCGGGAATCTTCTCCAGGCAACGCAGGATCACGTCCTCCAAAGCTGGAGGGATATTAGGATTGAAATGACTGGGGGGCGCGGGAGTATCTTGAATATGCTGCATGGCTACCGCGACAGGGGTATCGCCATCAAAGGGCGTCCGTCCCGTCAACATCTCGTACATGACGATGCCCAGGGCGTAGACGTCAGCGGCAGGACTCACGATCTCGCCCTGCGCCTGTTCTGGCGCATAGTATTGTACGGTTCCCAACGTCATGCCAGTCGTTGTCAGGCGCTCGGCGTTGATATCCTTGTATACACTGGCGATACCAAAATCGGTAAGCTTGATAGAGCCATCACGTCCCACAAGCACATTCTGGGGTTTGACATCTCTATGGACAATTTGACGACGGTGAGCGGCACCCAGGCCCAGAGCGACATCGTGCGCGATAATGATCGCCCGATCCACGGCCAGCACACCACGCGAACGCAGGTAGCGGCGCAGATCGGTCCCTTCGATCAGTTCCATCACGATGAAATAATTGCCATCACTCTGGCCATAATCGTAGACCTGTACGATATTAGGATGTTGAAGGGATGAAGCGGCCTTTGCTTCGCGCTGGAAGCGAGTGACAAACTTTGGATCGGTGCTATAGACCTCGCGCAGCACTTTAATAGCGACATCGCGTTCCATGTGCAAATCGCGTCCACGATAGATCGTGGCCATGCCGCCACGGCCTATGGCCTCTTGTAGTCGGTATCGCTCACCCAAAACTTCGATTTGCATAGTTCTCCGCACTGTACAGGCAATAGTTGTGTCGCCAACCATACCGGGGCAACACAGAAGTCAGAAGGCGGCACCACGGATATCCCCAGGTGCTGCTTGGGATAAAGAAAAAACACCTTTGGCCCCAAAGGCGCAGATCAACGGCTCAACCCTGGTATTCCAGACTCTCCGGGCGTACGCCTCGGGGATTTCAGGCTCAGCCAGTACATGCATACATCGTGCAACTTATTGTAACCTATTCTGCGACAGAATGGAACACTCTCCACAAAACTAGGAAATAGTGTTCCACTACAAGCTTTTTCAAGCTATCTCATCAGCTCTATAAGCCTGTAGAAGCCTATTCAGCTCTCGGCACAGGTAGCCTGGCATTACTACCGGGGGCCAGCATACGCACATCGCCAGCACGACGCGTTATGCGTAGTATATCCAGGTGCTCAAGCAAGGGCACGATATATTTACGACTGGTATCCAGCACATCACGCGCCTCCGCCGCAGTCATCGTTTCATGCGTGCTCATATAGCGCACTAATCTAGAGATGGCCTCGTCATAGGTCTCATGCAGGAAGAGCACGCTCTCGCTCACTTTGACCAGGCGTCCCTGCTCAATCAGCGCCGCCACCACCTCGGGGTCCGCCAGTTTCTCAGCCTCTCCCAGCACTGGTGGCGCAAACGGTTGCTTGCGAAAAGTCCGCTCCAAAACCTCCACCTGGCGCTGTTGTGCATCTGTAAACCTTGGCTTGAAGTCAGGCAGGCGTAGCAAGCTCATAGGACGCGACGCGCTCGTCTCCTGATCAGCCAATTCCAGAACACCCTCCTCAAATAGGGCCATAAAGATGTCGTTTACCTGCCTGGCTGAAAGATTCAAGCGTGTACGCCACTCCTCTTTGGCCAACCCATTGCGCAAGGGATATTGGCGGTGATAGTTGGCAAGTAGGCGACTACTCTCCTCGATCAGGATATTCCAGATGGAACGCGCGAACCAGAGCCCCCGAGTGCCTTCATCCTTATCCCCAGCCACACTCTTCGTTCCTATATGGCGAACTCGCTCTTCTATTAACAACGACTTGAGCGCCTGCCATGTCACATCTTCGGCAAGATTCGCTAAACGTGCAACCTCCGTCAGCTCATATCCCTGTAGCCCGATCAACGTCCTGGCCTCCAGACGACTTGCCTCACCTGGCTTTGCGCGACCAGCGCGCGCGGTAATGGCCCGCCTATCCAGGGCTGCCAGCACCAGTTCCTCCGGCGTTCCCTGCTGAAGTTGCTCTAGAGCTGCCAGCACAGGCTGCTGGAAGCGACGATGATAGCGCGGATGCACATCTACAACCTCACCTCCTCCAATCGTCAGGCTGGGCGAGGGAATACGCAGAATAAAAGCGTCACGACGAGCCGTTACCGCCGGACGGCTCAGACGCAATTGCGCCCAACAGCTCTCGCCCGGCTGCAACTCATCTGTATCCAGGAGACGCACACGCGCGGGAATCTCCTGTGAACCGCAGTAGAACTCCACCTGGGTGTTATGAGTTAGCGAACGCTCAGTATCGGCAAGGAGCGAGATACGTGCGTCCAGCAGCAGCGTCGAACGTAACTGGCCCGGCAAGACGACCACATCTCCACGCTTAAGCTCCGTACGTGCAATGCCTGGCAGATTGATCGCGACCCTGCTGCCGGGATACACCACATCGCGACTCTGTTTGTGCATCTGTAAACTACGAACACGACTCTTCTGGCCTCCTGGTAACACCTCGACCTCCTGCCCCTGGCGCAGACTCCCATCGAGCAGGGTTCCCGTCACCACCGTACCAAAGCCGGTCAGGGTAAATACGCGGTCGATGGGCAGGCGGGGACGAGCGATATCCTGGCGCGCCTCGGCCTCATCAAGCAGGTGCTCAAGTTCAGCCAGGAGTTGAGGCAGTCCCTGGCCAGTGTAGGCCGACACTGGGAGAATAGCGGCTCCTGATAGGGTTGTAGGGCTTATCTGTTGCGCGACCTCCTCGCGTACCAGTTCCAGCCACTCCTCATCCACCAGGTCCGCCTTGGTGATCGCAACCACGCCGTGGCGCACACGTAGGAGGTCCAGGATCGCCAGGTGCTCACGTGTCTGAGGCATGATACCCTCATCGGCGGCAACGACCAGCAGCGCCGCGTCAATCCCGCCTACGCCCGCCAGCATATTTTTAATAAAGGCCTCGTGACCAGGCACATCGACGATACTCACCTCGCGCCCTTGAGGAAGTTTGAGCCAGGCAAAACCAAGATCAATGGTCATACCTCGCTCTTTCTCCTCCACAAGCCTATCGGGATCAATGCCCGTTAAGGCCTCAACCAGGGTCGATTTGCCATGGTCGACATGGCCAGCTGTGCCAATACAACTCATTGCGTCACCAACATGCAGGCAGCATACACTGTTATGGCCTTCCTCCTAATCCAAAGTGTCTCCTATTCTTGCTCATCATATTATAGACCTTTTCCGAGACATTTGCATAAGAGCCTTCGCGCCTGCAGCGCGCAAGAGAAAAGGGTGTATGCATAGGAAGTGGGCC
This sequence comes from Ktedonobacter robiniae, assembly GCF_016587375.1. Taxonomy (GTDB): domain Bacteria; phylum Chloroflexota; class Ktedonobacteria; order Ktedonobacterales; family Ktedonobacteraceae; genus Ktedonobacter; species Ktedonobacter robiniae. The sequence goes on along the minus strand of NZ_BNJG01000001.1, from coordinate 2,769,598 downwards.
TTGCCCACTTCCTATGCATACACCCTTTTCTCTTTAAAAGAAACTTATTCGTGAACGTCGCGTTTCCAGATCACGCCAATGGAGATGACGAGGAAGGCAACAGCATAGGCCAGAGCAACCCAGAGCGTGTGTGGACCATCCACATTGACAAAGGGCGAGAAGGTCACTGTGATATCCAGGCTCTTAGGGAGCAAAGCTTTGGGCATCACATTCAATATGGGTCCCAGCAGGTACGCCGTGACATCCAGGAAGAACTGCTGCTTGGTAAAGCCATGAGCCAGGTACAGGAAGAGCGACCCAATGTTATCCACCGCGAACCAGGCTAGAGCCACACTCATGCCAAAGGCCAGCGAGCGTCCAAGCACACTTACTGTGGCAGTCATGAGAATGGTTACCGCGAAGCTAATCGCGACCGTATACAGGTAGATGCCGATATTATTCCAGACCTCGGCCGGCATCTTATCGATGATACTGATACTACCACCCTGGGAGTAGAGCGTCACCAGCACCAGTAAGGCATTAAACAGCACCCCGACTACAAACAGCTCAATGCCGACAATCAACATGGCCGTAAGCTTGGCCAGCAGGAGCTGTACGCGTCCAACACCACGCGCCAGGATAATCCGTATGGTTCCGTTCTGATACTCCACACCGATCATGAGGCCCGTCAGAATCATCAAGAAGATGCCACCAAAGACGCGCAGCACAAACAGGGTCATATTCATTTCGCTATAGAAGAACTGCGGCGAGCTGGTGGCAATGTTCGTATGAGTGCTGCTATTACTGGCAATAATAAAGTGCAATAAGATTGTTCCCGCGACCAGGCAGAGAACCATAAGCCAGGTCAACCACTGGCGTGATAATTTGATCAGTTCGCCCTGGATCAGACCCAGAAAACTAGGCCGCGCAGACTGCGCTAGAGATGATGCAGGGGACTTAGCAACCACTGTGCTCACGACTTCACTCTCTTTCCTCAATCGAATATAGCTGGATAGTTGATAATATCGTTTTAGATGCCAGTATGACCGTCGGTCAGGCGCAAGAAGGTTTCTTCAAGATCATATTTAGTTGTTTTTAGCTCGTCAGGCATAAAGCCAGCCTGGGTCAGGAAGGCATTGAGGTTACGCCCTCGGTTATTGGGCGCCAGGGTTACGATATCGCCCTGCTCATCCAGGCGCGCGTTCGCGCCCCATGGCTGCTCTTTCAGTAGAGCTAGAGCCTGCGCAGCCTGCTCCACTTTCACAGTAAACTCGCCCTTACCCGTCGTCAGATCCTTCACCGTCGTCTCGGTAATGAGCTTACCAAAGTTAATGATCGCCACGCGGTCACAGATCTGCTGCACCTCGGTTAGCAAGTGGCTCGACATGAGGATGGTCTTGCCCTCAGACGTCAGGCGATGCAGGAAGTCGCGCATCTCTACAATACCTGCCGGGTCCAGGCCATTAGCGGGTTCATCCAGCAACAACAGTTCAGGATCTTGCAGGAGCGCGACCGCGATCCCCAAACGCTGACGCATACCCAGGGAATAGGTGCGGACCTTGTCCTTCTGGCGGCCCGTCAGGCCAACGATCTCCAGAACCTCGTCAATACGCTTTGCGGGCACGCCACCCAGGACTTTACTCAAGGCCAACAGGTTATCTCGCCCAGACATATAGCGATAAAGCGCAGGCGTCTCAATCAGGGCACCAACGCGGGGCAACACCTCGCTGCGATGTGCCAGTGTGTCCTGTCCCATGACCTCGACGCTCCCAGAGGTCGGCCTGATCAGGCCCAGAATCATACGGATAGTTGTGGTCTTGCCCGCACCGTTGGGGCCAAGGAAACCATAGATCTCACCCCGGCGAATATCCAGATTGAGGTTATCCACGACCACGCGCTGCTTATACTGCTTGGTTAGATTATGTGTGCATAACACAGTCTCGCCAGCACGCTCAGAAGCAGCGTGAGCGGAGACCTGGCGAGCGAGGCCCGCAATGTCAACTTGCGACATAGATAGAAGATTCCTTTCGCTACCATTGCCCATCTGCACGCCGCTAAAAGTCGCGTCAAACGGGAGGAGTATTCAGCTTCACTAGTAGGACGTAGGTAATCATATCTCAACAATGTCGCGGAGACATCACATAATTGTCGCAAACCTGTCGCAAATTGTCAGAGCGTCGACAGCACTGGCGCAAAGGGGTATAATTGAGGGCACGAACAAAGTATCTATCCACACACTTCTGAAAATATGCGCATACCCTGTGCCCTTCAGGGTAGCCAGTAGCGCTGGTCGAGAGCAAGAGATAATAAACATGAACGAAAAGATTCAGTCGGTACTCAATTCACTACCACACAAACCGGGCATCTACTTGATGAAGGATGGCGAGGGAACGATTATCTACGTGGGCAAAGCCATCTCGCTCTATAACCGCGTACGCTCATATTTTCAAGAATCGACCGACCACAGTCCCAAGAACCGCAGCATGGTCGCTAAGATCGAGGACATTGAGTTCCTGGTCGTTCGCAACGAGGTCGAGGCGCTTGTCCTGGAGAGCAACTATATCAAGCAGTATCGCCCCAAATATAATGTGCTTCTGCGCGACGACAAGAGCTACCCCTACATCAAAGTATCGCTCAACGAGGACTTTCCCCGCGTGTACCGTGTGCGTAGCTTTCAACGCGACGGCAACCGCTACTTTGGCCCCTATACCAACTCGGGGGCCGTCGATGCGACCCTGGATCTGCTCAATAAATTATTCGCCTTCCGCACCTGTCGCTATGATGCCAGCGTCTGGGCGCCTCCACGTACTGGCGAGCCGCCCGCTGGCTGGAAGCAAAAATTGCTGAACCGTCCCTGCACCCAGTACTATATTCATCGCTGCATCGCGCCCTGCGTCGGCTACGCCAGCCGTGAGGAGTACGATAAGATTATCCAGCAAGTCATCCTCTTCCTGGAAGGCAAACACGACGAGGTGCTCAAAGATCTCCAGCGCCGCATGGAAGAGGCGGCGGAGAACCTCAACTTTGAGGAGGCCGCGCGCATTCGTGACCGCATCAAAGCCGTTGAGCGCGTGCTGGAGAAACAACGGATTATCAACACCGAGGGGCAGGATGACCAGGATGTTGTCGCGCTTGCCAGCGGTGACGACGAGACCTGCGCCCAGGTCTTCTTCTTCCGTAGCGGCAAGCTGATTGGACGCGAATACTTCATTCTCCAGGGAACACGCGATAGCGCGCCTGGCGAGATCATGAGTTCCTTCCTCCAACAATTCTATGAAAGCTCACCCCATATCCCCGCCGAAATTCTCGTCGAGGCCGAGCCCGATGACCGCGAGGTTCTCCAGAGCTGGCTCAAAGAGAAGCGACGCGGAACCAGTGCCGCGGGACGCAGCGCCAGTGTCACCATCAACGAACCCAAACGCGGCGAGAAGCTGCGCCTGGTCGAAATGGTACATAACAACGCCAAGGAGGTTCTGGAGCAGCAGCGCATCAAGTGGCTCACCGATAGCCAGAAGACACAGATGGCCCTGGAGGAGTTGCAGGAGGCCCTCAACCTCGTCTCAGCCCCACAGCGTATCGAATGCTACGATATCTCCAACACCCAGGGTTCTAACTCAGTTGGCGCGATGGCGGTCTTCGAGGGTGGCAAGCCAAAAAACAGCGAATACCGCCGCTTCAAGATCAAGACCGTCGAGGGAGCCAACGATGTAGCCAGTCATCAAGAAGTGCTGCGCAGGCGCTTCCGCAAGGCGGCAGCACTCCAGGAGGCCACTCTTGAGCGCGAGAGTACGGCCGCCGTGGAGGGGGTCAGCCTGCGGGCGAACGGCGAGGAAGAGATTGGGGGCGAGAGTGAGCAAAACGCCCTCCAACATAACTGGGCCATGCCTGACCTGATCCTGATCGATGGTGGCAAACCCCAACTCAACGCCGCACTCCAGGTATTACAGGAGCTAGAGCTGGACATTCCCATCATTGGTGTCGCCAAGGAAGAAGGCTCGCATACCCGCTCCACAACGCAGGAAGAGTTGCATATTCCGGGGACGTTGGAACCCATACTCCTGCCACGCAACTCGCAGGGCCTCTATCTGGTACAGCGTATTCGCGACGAAGCCCACCGCTTCGGTATTACCTATCACCGCAAGCTACGCACAAATCGCACCTTTAAGTCACTGCTCGACGAGATTCCCGGCATCGGTCCCAAGCGCAAGCAGGCGCTCATGAAACACTTTGGCTCCGTACGTGCCATCAGCACAGCCAGCCTTGACGAGCTGGCAGCCATTGATGGAATGACCAGAGATTCCGCCGAGAAGGTCAAAGAGTTCATTGGACGGAATATGGGAGCGATCACAGGTCTCACCTCTGAGCAACCAGGCGATTCAGACTAGCGGCAATGGGAGACAAAGGCTACTCAGGCAGGCTAATTCTCTAACCATGCACACCCCTGCCGATAGAACATAATACACAACAGAAATAAAATGGCGCTCTATAGTGTTATGCATAACGAGCGCTAGCAGTCATCATCTGCGATTGACACCTGCACAATTTCGCGCTACTATGCTGAACAATGGTATGTGATATGGGGCGCAAAGACGCCTTTGGAATAATCGAAATATATGAGAGGTGATTGATATATGCCAACGTACGAGTATCTCTGCCGAACCTGTAATCATCGCTTTGAAACCTGGCAAAAAATGACTGATGAGCCTTTAACAGTCTGCCCTGAGTGTGGTGGCGCTATTCGCCGCGTGCTGTACGCGTCGGGCGTAATCTTCAAGGGCTCTGGTTTCTATTCAACAGACCATAAAGGTGGCAACGGCACCGCCTCTGCCTCCACGGGTAGCGAGAGCGCTAAGAACGAGAGCGCGACAAGCGACAGTAAAGTGGAAAGTAAGAGCGAAAGCCCGGCATCAACGCCCTCAACCGAGAGCAAGGCCGCGACTCCAGCAGCATCTTAATTGCTGCCAGGCGCGGACCTTCCTCCGCGTCCCATCTCGAGTTCCAGGCCCAAAGCACCGCAAGGTGCTTTTTTTATGCGCTCCCCCTGCCAGCGAGGGATTGAGAGCTTTTACCAATATTGAGATCTGTAAGAAAGCCGCTTGGCAAACATCTACTTTGTAGTATTATGGAAAAAAATGCTTTTCCAGTCTACAAGCGGCTTCAGCATATTTTTCTGTTGATAAATGTCCATTTTCTTGTCTTTTTCTCTTACATAATTCTTTATGGGTCAACATAGGGTTTGTTGCATTTACATTTATGTATCTTGAGTTTGTTCTTGGTGCTATGAATAGAAACATACGAAGTAAAAGGTTTTTGTAGTGCTCACGCATATGAATCTCAACAGTAGTTTTTTCTTAGTACAAAAGCATTAAATTCAAATTCAATGCTTTTGTACAGAAAGGAGGACTCAGTGAAATTCTCTACAAAGATAGTTATGCTGACCGTGTTCAGTGGGCTGTTTGCACTGCTGCTACTCATAGGTTCAACACAATCAGCATCAGCCGCCAGTACTACAACGACGATGCCAAGCAAGACAGCAACAGCTACCCAATATCCGTACTACTACCCGTACTATCGCCCGTACTACTACCCGTACTACTACCCGTACTATCGCCCGTACTACTACCCGTACTATCGCCCGTACTACTACCCGTACTATCGCCCGTACTACTACCCGTACTATCACCCGTATTATTACCGCTAGCGAGGCGGCTACGGTCGCTTAGGTGGCTGCTTCCGTTAAAAAAGGAGAAAATTAGGCGACCCGAGCCAGCTCCGTGTAGCGAAGTGGAACGGAGCTGGCTCGGGTCGCCTTTACAGAATGAAGAGAGGTCCTGATAGTAGTGACTACCAGGGGCTCTCTTACTCTTTTGTGCTCTCGTTTAATGCTTCTCGATAGGAGATGTATAATATTGTTTGTTTACTGTTGTGTTTTATTGGCTTAGATATCTATTTTGTAGTAAAATAGGCGTAAGTGGCATATGAAAAGAAATATTACAGAAGAACTGCTAGAAAGAAGGAAGGGCATGGAAGAGTCAATGTTAGCTGCATTACAGCGCCAGCAGATCGAAATCGCGGTAGGTGAACTACTTTTGAGTAGTGATCACTACATGCGTGGCAGCATCGCTGAGCGTATTCGCCACTTAATTTCCCATGCTGACCGGACGCTTGATATCACGAAATTTAGCGAGATGGCACGCGAAGAACTGGCGGATCTCAATCTCCTGCCTCCACTCGGCGAGGAGGTATAGCCCTCACACTCAATACTACCCAATACTCCTAGGAGCTTGTCTTATTAACGCGTGTGCGGGCGTTATTCGGTGTATACTAAAATTACACAATCTATACCAGGAGATAGAAAAGCCAGAATCCGAGGAGACCCGGGGTATGCAGGTGCAACACGAGAAATCACAAGATAGGCTCATTGAAGAGTTACAACAACAGATAGATCAGCTCACAGCGGAAAACCTCCTGCTCAAGGAACAAATTACGCGCAAGGAGCAGTTCACGGCCATGATCGCGCATGAACTGCGTAGCCCCCTTGCGCCCATCATCAACTATGCGCAGATGTTAAACCGAGGTCTCTTCGCTCCCAAAAACAATGTCGCGGATCCTGTCAAAAAATCCCTTTCGCGCAATACCAGTATTATTATCAGCCAGGCTCAGAAGCTGGCACGCCTGGTGAACGACCTGCTAGATGCCTCAAGATTGGCTTCTGACCAGTTTACGCTTATTTGCAAACCCTGTGATGTTGTCGAGCTTGGCCGCGAGGTTGTTGAACAGTTGCGCCCTGTAGCGCCCTATCATTCTTTTGTCGTGGACGCACCTGTTCAAGCGATAAACGGCTGCTGGGATGGGGGGCGGCTCCAACAGGCCATAGGCAACCTGCTAGACAACGCGATTAAGTACTCCGATGAGCGGAGCACCATCACTCTGCGCATCCAACTCTTAGAGCCTGCCTTCGACCAGCCGGAAAAGGTCAAGGTTAGCGTCCATAACCAGGGCGTCAGCATCCGCACAGAGGATATGCAGCACCTCTTCCGCCCCTTTGGGCGACTGGAAGCGACACGCGAAATTCGCCAGGGTTCAGGGCTCGGTCTCTACATCACCAAGTCCATCATCGAGGCTCATGATGGGAAGCTCTGGCTAGAAGAAGCGACCCCAGGCAGTCAAAACGGCACGACCTTCACCTTCGAGCTGCCGATACAACAAAACCTCTTCGCTCAATAGCGTGACGCTACTAAAGTACGGGTCTACATATAATAGCGCTAAATACCTCATACCATTATATATAGACGCGTGCGCTTGCCCCCGAATGGGGTTAGCAGCGGTCATCATCCCCCTGTCTGTTTCTACAGGCTCCTCTCCTGTTAGTTTGCACGGGCAGAAAAACCCGCCAAATTAGCGGTGTGAAGCGACCTATGTGCAGAGTATACTTACCACTGTGCGAGGGAAGCCCACCAGTAACCACACCAACGGTGAGCAACGCTGTTTGTGGAACCCGGCGTTGCGCGTCGTCAAACCCTGACATGCCTACTGATGTAGCGCATGGCTGGTGTGGCCTGGTGGGGACCATCATCAAAGTTTACAGCTAAAGAAATTACAGACAGTACTTGAAAATGTATGTAGATTGCGGTAAAATACTTTTACTACCATAAAAAAAGAAGAGGTTGAAAGAACCATCCTTTTCTCGCAAGAGAGGTAGTAGCTACATGTGAGATACCCTCCAAAGGTCTCTTGCCCGGCTAGGGCCACACACGGGTAATCCCGTGCGGTGTGCGGAGTATTCACCGCAATCCATACGTTTTCACACGTTTGGAAAGGCAGCGGATCATGAGCCAGTGGGCGTATAAGGTCGTGTATATCGATTATCGCGGGCGTATCTCATGCGAGGGTCAGGAGACCCTTATTGGCGATCAAGAGCGACGGAGCGCCTTTGCCCGCCGCTACATGAACGAGCTGGGCAAGGAGAACTGGGAGCTGGTCAGCCTCCAGCCTCTGACCTCTAACTCGGCCTACTACATCTTCAAGCGCCCTGCTCAGGAGGGCGACTACGCGGAAGAGCAGCCAGCCACCAGCGCTGAGCAGCCACAGGCACAACCCACCAGCGAGAATCCCGCGAGCGGGCCGACCATCGAAAATGCTTAACAAATAAGTGATATGCAAGAAGGAGTGCTGGTTGGCAGCCAATGGCTGCCAACCAGCACTCCTTCTTGCATATCACTTATTTTATATACTTTTATCCCATTTACTAGCTTTTATACATTTTTATGTTATTATTAACAAATTAAGAACACATTGTAAAACAAAGCACAACATAGATGTTCACACTGTGTCACCAGCCTATACCGTAGGACATGTGGAAAGGGAAGAGGAAATATGAGTGATCACGCTATCCATCCATTACGTGCCGCCCGCCAGAGCTTCAACCTTACGCAAAAACGCCTGGCCCTGGAGACAGGTGTCGCCCCCCAGACCATTATGCGCGCCGAGCAAAATAAGCCCATCAACGCGGATTCACGTCGCCGCCTCTGCGCATATTTTCACATGACGTCGGATGCCCTGGGACTAGTCAGTGATAAGCGTGAGCAACACAAAGGGAGACATGGCGAAGACGAATCTTTAGAGCCTGTGTCTTCACAAACGCGCTCACGGATGCTCATTCGTGGTCAGGCCCTGGCCATCCAGGAGTTAGAGAGCGCCGATATGGAGCAATCCCGGCGCGGCTTTCTCCAGGCTCTGGGTATCACCGGCACCTCGCTAGCGGCCTCCTCCTCACCATTACTCTATCCACCGCTCTGGGAGCGCCTCTCGCGAGTCCTCGCCCAACCATCCAACATGGATAATGAAACACTCCTGCACCTGGAAGCCATTGTGCGCGATAGCTGGCGCGTCCTCCCTACGATGCTTGGCACCTTTTCCCAAAGCCTCTTGCAATATGTGCTCCAACGCCTGGAAATCGTCACGCAGCTCCTCTCAACAACTCTTGTGACTGAGCAACGCATACGCATCGCTAGTGTAGCAGCTGAACTTACACAGATCGCGGGCGAGCTTCTCTTCGACATGAAGGAGAGCGAGCAGGCCGACCGCTACTATGCAGTAGGGCTGGAGGCAGCGCGCGTCACGCAAAATCCCCTGATGCAAGTGACCCTCCTGGGGCGCCGGAGCTTTATCCCTATCTATGGGGAGAAGCCAGAAAAAGCCATCCCCTGGCTGCAACAAGCAAATGTCATCGCCAGGCGCAATGTCCCCTCCATCACGCAAGCCTGGCTGGCCTCCATCGAGGCAGAGGCATACGCCAATCTCCGCCAGACCCAGGACAGCCTGCAAGCCCTGCAAAAGGCGGAATACTTCCTGGAGCAACATGAATCCCGACGCAACGGCGAAAACGCACACACGCGCTTCTCCCATACCGTACTCCTCGGCTACCAGGGAGTATGCAACCTGAAGCTCCAGCGCCCGAAAGGGGCTCTTCCGGCCCTACAAGCGGCTCTTCAGCATATGGACGGCGCGCGTACACGTCATCGAACTATCGTCCTCATCGATATTGCCTCCGCCTACCTACAACTAGGCGAGATCGAGGGTACACTCCACTACATCGACCTGGCCCTTGAGACGCTCAAACAGGTGAAATCCGCCCGCGTCCTGCAACGCCTGAACGATCTCAATCACGCCCTAACCCCCTGGAAAGGCCTCTCCGACGTCAAACAACTGGATGAGAAGCTCCTCGCCATACGACCCCTCATCGCTCAACATTAAAAGGAAGTCATGTGCAGTTGTGAGTTGCGCGCAACTCACAACTGCACATGACTTCTTAACGTCCTCGACGTGCTACCGTGTAGGCTGATATAATGTTGGCAGGCAAGTAATGCCACTTACCCACTTACACTCTCATAAGCGGATGCATTCGTTTAGTCCACCCGTGAACTACCACTGAGCTGAAGACGCAGCGGCTTCTTCGGAAGTTGTCGGGTCTGCGGTTTGGTAGCTTTTTCGGAAGCTTGAGTTCACCAGACTCAGCCCCAGAAATGGGAGCTACGTTCGGTAAGGTCATGACACCTGCGGTTGACGCATCAGACCGCTGCTCTGTCGTCTGGGTTTAAGAAGGACTGAGGGAAGGTCCGGTGATCCAGGTGTAAAAAGCCTTTTGAACCTTGTCGAGATGAAGCCGGATTCTCTTTGTGGTCATAGCAAAGAGATACGCATCACCTGCCTCCGGGCAGAGTTTTTTGAGTCAAGGGATCGTCTCTTGCTCGCAAGAACAAGGGGGGGTCCGGCGATTCATCCACGAGGCTGAAGACCTCGCGGTTTTCTCGCCGCTCCATATAAAAGGGGGCCGCGAAGCTAGTCCCAATCAAAGAAGATCGGGAAATTCGTCGAGGAGCTTTTCTCAATGTCACTCTCATCCTCTATTTCCACCACGTCAGGACAAGACTACAAGAACTTTATCGCGGGCCAATGGCGCACTTCACGCGGTGGTGAGACCTTTATCAGCACTAATCCCGCTCGTACCAGCGATATCATTGGCAGCTATCAAAAATCAACCGTTGAAGATCTGGAAGACGCCATTGAGGCTGCAACTCAGGCCCAGAAGGGCTGGGCCGCAACGCCCGCCCCCGAGCGCGGCGAGGTCCTCTTCCGCCTGGCCCACCTCTTTGAACAGCAGCGCGATGAGCTCGCAACCCTCATGACGCGCGAGATGGGCAAGATTCTCAAAGAGACGCTGGGCGAGGTCCAGGTTTCCATCGACGTTGCCAAATTTATCGCCGGCGAGGGGCGTCGCCCCGAAGGTGAGACCATTCCATCGGGTCTCCCTAATAAATTCTGCATGACGGTACGCCATCCGTTAGGTATTGTCGGCATCATTACGCCGTGGAACTTCCCCCTGGCCATTCCGGTCTGGAAGACACTTCCGGCTCTCCTGGCAGGCAACGCGGTGGTTCTAAAGCCCGCCAGCGATACGCCCGCACTGACTCTCAAACTGGCCGAACTGCTGCAACAGGCGGGCTTGCCCGATGGCGTGCTAAACGTTGTCACTGGCGGCGGTGGCACACTGGGCAATGCCCTGGCCAGCCATAAACGCGTCAACATGATCTCCCTCACCGGCTCAACCGAGGTTGGTCGACAGGTCTCAGAGATTTGTGGGCGCGATCTGCGCCGCTGCGCGCTTGAACTAGGAGGCAAAAACGCGGTCATCGTACTTGAGGATGCCGACCTGGACCTGGCCGCCACTAGCGTGGCCATGGGTGCCTTTGGCACCACAGGACAACGCTGCACAGCCACCAGCCGCGTCATTGTCCAGCGCTCAGTCCAACAAGCCTTCACAGAGCGACTCACCGCGGCGGCGCAACGCCTGCGCATTGGTGATGGCCTGGATAGCCAGGTCGAGATGGGTCCCCTGGTCAACACCGGGCGCGTGCCCGCGGTCCATGCCTACACGGAAATTGGTCAGCAGGAGGGCGCGAAGCTCGTCTATGGCGGCACGCCACTGACCGAGGACGCCTACCAGGAAGGGGCCTTCTACAAGCCCACAATCTTCAACGAGGTAAGTCCAGAGATGCGCATCGCACGCGAAGAGGTCTTTGGTCCCTTCGTCGCGGTCATACCCGTCGCAGGCTACGAAGAGGCCATTGCCGTGGCTAACGGCACAGAGTACGGCCTTTCAACCGCCATCTTTACTGAGAACTCGCGCCTGACCTTCCGTGCCATCCGCGATATCGAGGCCGGGCTGGTCTACATCAACGCCGGCACCACCGGCTCCGAAATTCACCTGCCCTTCGGCGGCATGAAGAGTAGTGGTAATGGCCACCGCGAGCTGGGTTCCTATGCCGTAGAGGAGTTCAGCGAGACCAAGAGCGTCTTCGTCTCCTATCCTCCCGCGAAGTGATGTCATCTTAGCACATGCGATACTTTAATAGGGTAAAGAGGGTCTGGTGGCAACGCGGTTCTGCCGCGTTGCCACCAGACCCTCTTTACCCAGGCGAGCCACGCAGTGGCGAGAAGTCTTGAGGGCTAAGAACTGCTTACTAGCGAGAATTGCTCGAACATGGCCTCCCATACCTCCTGGTTCTCCATGCGCTCGCGGGGATTGGCCACACGCGCATTGATCATCTCGAAGAGGCTACAGAGCAGGTGGTGTAGCAGCATGGAGGCCTGGTTATAGAAATGCTCGGCCTGCTGCATCTTTCCACTCATCACGTCATAGCAGAGGCGTGTGAAGTCCTCGACATCGATGTGATTCTGCTCCACGCGAAATGCGTAGTTGCCCAGGCGATCCACCTGCTCATTATGCATGAGTTGCAGAAGCGCATTGCTATCCAGGGTAATGCCATTGGCGCGGCAGGTCTCGGCCAGGGCATCCATGGTCCAGTTGACGAAATCAACCAGGGCTGCGAGTTGTTCCATCGGAGTCTTGCGCTTATCCCACTCCTGCTCCATACGGCTAAGCAGGTCAAGCAACGCAAAGTTTTCCAGGCGCAGCTTTTCGGCGGGATCGGGGAGGCGCATCTTGCTGCCATTGGCGCGGGGAGTTGTATCCTGGTAGACAGGTTGCAGAAACTTCTGCTGCACGAGCTGTCCTAGCTCACGCGCGACCTCCATCTCGGGTCGGCGAATAGCGGTCGCGATGCGGCGTATGCGACGATAGAGATTTACATGCGTGAAAAGTTCCAGGCTGCGCAGATCGAAGCGAATAGTATAGGGAATCGCGGGGGAGAGTTGTAGCATAGTCCGTATGCCCATGGGGAGAAAGTTGCGCAGTTCCTGCCACTCATCGCTATAACGCACCATATCCATGGTGACGCGCATCACATCAATATCCAGCGAAGATTCGCCATGCGGCAAAAGCTTTTGCACGTTCTGACTGGCAATAAACTCATAGGTACCATCGGTCCAGAGGCTCAACTCGCGCGCGGTCCAAAGGGTCTTCATGCGCAATGCTTCATTCAATTGCTTCTCGGTAATGGCACCCATCATCATCAAGCGCTCACCAATGCGTTTGCCAATGGGGTCCTGTAATTGCTGCGCGAAGGCCTGCTCAATCTGGTGATAAGTGGTCATACCTAACTGCTGCAACACATCGCCAAGTGTGAGTGCACTGGGATCAAACTCACTGCAATTGGCGAGCTTGCCCTCGTTGAAATAGAGAATGCCCATCCGGCCCTGGCTCTGCTTTAAATGAATTGCACCAGTCATGCCACCCAATTCCACAACCTGTAAAACTTCCACCAGCCCAAAGTCTTTTAATGAACCCGACAGTACCGTGCCTGTGCTCATAATCCCCCATGCGTCAGGTCGTCGCGAAAACGTTACAACGTCGATGTCATGATACTTCTGATCCGAAAACCTTGAGCGCGCTTGTCCCCGAATGGGGGAAGCGCTAGGCACACAAGTGACGTTGGGTTTCGGAATAAGATTATAATTCTGAAAGTCGTACCAGGCACTCATACAATGGCAATTATACGATGCGGTACGAGAGATATCCCTCTCCTGGTCACAGCAGAAAACGCTCAATCCCGAGCAATTATAGCAAGCCCCACATGTTCCAACAAGTAGCCCAAGCATACAACTGGTATCCATGGTACACAATAGAGTAGAACAAGCCACCTCTCCCTACCTGCATCAACCTCGTCACCATTACTCAGCATAACATCGACGCAACATACATCTCAGCCTCTGACCCATACTACATCAAAAATCTATATTTTTCAATGTTAAACACGTTCCGGCAAAAGAAGCAGATACAGAGATAGTACCAATGTGTGCTGGGAAACGGTTTTTACCCGTTTCCCAGCACACATTCTACCCAAAGGCTTGCCTGGCTGACAGGCACAACTCCCTGGATGTTATAATGCAGGCATGAGCATAAAAGATAAAGTCGCTATTATAACGGGTGCGGGGCGAGGCGTGGGACGCGCTACCGCGCAGTTGTTTGCACGCGAGGGCGCGAAAGTCGCGCTCTTTGGCCGTACACGCGAAACAATTGAGTCCTGCGTGCGCGAGATCCAGGAGCAGGGAGGCGAGGCGCTGGCTGTGGCAGGCGATGTCTCACAGGATGAAGATGTCCATGCACTCTTCACGGCAGTAAGCGAGCGCTTCGGGCGCGTCGATATCCTGGTCAACTGCGCTGGCGTGGTCCTGGTGCGCCCATTTCTCCAGATGGATAGCGCGACCTGGGATCGCGTGCTGGGCGTCAATCTGCGCGGCACCTTCCTCTGTTGCCATGAAGCCTTTCGCCTGATGGCTGGTCAGGAACAGGGAGTCATTATCAACATCTCCTCCCTCTCTGGCGTGAAAGGGGTAGAGAAGTTCCCCGGCTTGAGCGCATATAACGTCTCTAAATCAGGTGTAGCCAGCTTGACAGAAATCCTCGCGGTAGAGGGAAAACCATATAATATTCGCGTCTGTGCCGTCAGCCCGGGCGCCATCGATACCGATATGCTGCGCCAGGCCGCGCCTCACCTGAAGGCAGGCATGACCCCCGAAGAACTCGCCAAAATCCTCCTCTTCCTGGCGGATGACGAAAGCGGGAGCAAATTCAATGGCAGCAATATCGAACTCTTTACCAATGCCTAGAATCCAAGCAAGGAGAAAGATATGGTATATCTCACAAGGCGGGTGACCTTTAGTGCCGCACACCGCCTGTGGAGCGAATATCTCTCAGAGGATGAAAACTACAACGTTTACGATAAATGCGCCAATCCCCATGGACACGGGCATAACTATATCCTGGAAGTGACAGTTCGTGGCGAGCCAGAACCCACGACTGGTATGGTCCTCAATTTGACGGATATGAAGCGTATCATCAATGAGCGCGTCGTGGATGGAGTGGATCATAAACATCTCAATTACGATGTCGCCTGGCTGGAGGGGGTTATCCCTACCGCCGAGATGCTGGTTATCAAATTCTGGGAGCGCCTGGCGCCGGCCTTCGAGGGACGGCTCTACGAGATCACGCTTCACGAAACCGAGAACAACTACGCCTCCTATCGAGGGCCAGAGGCATGAGAATAGCGCTGATTGCTCCTATCGTCACCCCCATCGCACAACCCTTCCTGGGCGGCTCACAGGCCATGGTGGCACAACTCGCCCAGGGACTACAACAGCGTGGACACGAGGTAACGCTGTTCGCGCGCCAGGGATCAGCGGTACCTGGAATTAAGATTGAAGAGCTTGTCGTCCCTGACAGCGTCGTTCCGGCACGCTTCTCCGGTCCCTCGCAGGAGCGCCCGGCAGACCCCGGCTTCTTCGCGCAAGCTAATATCTTTCTCGATCTTTTCCTTGAACTGCGTCAGCGTCAACATGAGTTCGATCTCGTTCATGCCCACGCCTTCGACTGGCCCGCCTTTACGCTGAGCACCCTTCTGACAGCCATTCCTGTGATACACACCATTCACCTGCCCGCCGTCACGCCAGAGATCAGCGAGGCGCTTCGCCTGCTTCACCAGCAAGGGCATCCCCTGCGGCTGATTACGGTCTCCCAGGCCTGCGCACGCACCTATGAGCCCTACACACTCTTTGATCATATTATCTATAATGGCCTCGATACCGACGTTATTCATTTCGCACCATATATTGAGCCGGACGCGCCGCTACTCTTCGCCGGGCGCATCACTCCCGAGAAAGGGGTTGAGGCGGCACTGGAGATCGCTGAACGCGCGAACGTTCCCCTACTCCTGGCAGGTGGCATCTATGACCAGGCTTATTATGAGCAACACATTGCACCACGACTACAGGAAATGGGAGAGAGAGCACATTACCTGGGATCGATTGAGCAACATGAGCTCTGGCGACTCATGGGGCAGGTGCGTGGCCTGCTCTTTACCAGCACCTGGGACGAGCCGTTCGGCCTGACCATGGTCGAGGCGATGGCGTGTGGTACGCCCGTGCTGGCCTTCGAGCGCGGGGCTGCGGCAGAAGTAATCAAGCATGGCGAGACCGGGTACTTAATCAGGCCCGGTGATACACTCCAGGCCGCGCACCAGGTGACGGAACTAGACTCCATACAACGATCCACCTGCCGTCAACATGTCGAACGCCATTTCTCTTTCACCTCCATGCTTGAGCAGCACGAACAAGCCTATCAAGCATCAATCGAGTAAAGCGTAGGTGAGATTATTTCTTGGTAGGGACCCGCTTTAGCGCGTCCACAGGCGATTAATCGCCTGTGGGCGCAGCCCAAAGCGCACCTTTGCATCATGTCATATGTCATTTTGCATCTTCACTGGCCAAAAAGCGGCTTGCGCCGACATGCCATAAATGGCATTCGGACGCGCTGAAGCGGGTCCCTACCGAGTTTAGCGTGCCTGGCGCGATTCCTAATTTCCCAGCAGGGTACTGTAAATCATACCCGTAAAGCGCTGCCCACTTGACAAAAGTGGGTAATTTAACTATCACCTAATTAGGCAATTATACAACTAGTAATTCGCCTACCTGGTCACATATTCAGCGCACGAAGGAGAAGGGCAATGCGAGAAGAAGAAATCGTTCAGCAGCAGCGCGAACAGCGCCAGAATGCGCGCCAGGCCGATACAAACTATGGTATGGCACGGATGCGTTATGGCCTCGAAAAGGCCGAGCCGCTCATTCGCCTGGGGCGAGCCATCGCTGACCCTATGCGCGTGCGCATCCTGGCGCTCTTAGCCCAGCGCTCAATGTATGGGCAGGAACTGGCGGAGCAACTGGACGTCTCGACGCCTACTATCTCGCATCATATGGCCCTCCTGCGCGGTGCAGGCTTGATCAAGGTGCGCAAGGAGAACAACTATCATCATTACGAACTGGAAACCGAGGGTTTTAAACAAGCCAGCTCACTTCTCACTCTAGAGCACCTGCGGAGCATTGGCGCAGAGCTTCAGGACACAAATGCCCTGGTGAACCCTATGCAGGAAGATGATCGCCAGATGGTAGAGTCATCCTTCTTCGAGGGCGAACGTCTGCTCAGTATTCCACGAGGCACTCAGGGCAGGCGTTATGTCATGGAGAAGATCGCCCGCACCTTTGAGTGGGGGCACATCTATGAAGAATCCGAGGTCAATGCCATCCTGAAGCCCATTTATACCGATGTGCCACTCATTCGACGCGAGCTGATCAACCAGAAGCTAATGATGCGCGAGAATGGGCGCTACTGGCTGATTCGCCCTATCAGTACGTCGGACAAGTAGGGTCTACATATGCAGGTACGGGGAGTGGTACGCCGCCCATGCAGGGAAACGAAGGATGTGCTTCTAAAGGGCGCACCTACCTTCGTTTCCCTGCCGGGCGGCTGCGTGTTCTCTGGAAGGGGAGGGGTAGGGCGCCGTGCGCCCGAATGGGGGGGTACAAGCGTTACCTGATCTTTATTATAAGTATACGTATTACGGACGAAAGGACAACGTTATGATAGTAGCATGGACGCGGGATTATACTTGTCTAGCCTTGCGTATGCATAAGCGTCTGGAGAAAATTTCTTTTTCGCCTTTCGTGGATGGGTACTTTGGGCCGGGGGAGTGGAGGGCGAAGGTTGAGGCGGAGGAGGTGCAGGAGCCAGCGGTCCTGCTTGAAGAGGCGCAGAAACTGGCCGGGGAGCTGGCGCAGCAGGATTTTAGCGCAGAGCGTAAACATGTGCTGAAGGCGAATGTGCGCTCGTTAGAGACTATCTGTCGCCTATTGTGCGGCGAGCAGATTCCCTTGCGTGATCTCGTCGAGCGCTGCCTGGATATTCGCCCCGACTATATACCCGATAGCTACTTTGAGGAGGCGCGCCGCATTCATGATGAGGTATTACCAGGGAAAGGCACTATCTTTGACCGCCTTCGTGCCTGGCATAGACGGCGTGAGCTTCCCTGGGAGAAACGTGATTTCCTGACACAAATTGTACCCACGATCCTCGCCGAGCTACGCCAGCGAACGGTCGAACGCTTCGGCCTGCCCGAGGGCGAGACACTGGACCTGCATTTTCCTGAAGACATGCGCTTCGGTGGCGGTTGCTTCTGCCAGGGAAACTATCGCTCACGCATCGAACTCAACAAAAACGTGCAGCCCAAGCTCTACCGGCAGTTCGATACGCTCTGCCACGAGTGCTATCCAGGCCATCATACCGAGTTTGTGCATAAGGACCAGTTCCTCTATCGCCAGCGCGGCTTCAAAGAAGCAGCGACCATGTGCCTGCTGACGCCTGCAATCGTCATTAGCGAAGGCATTGCCATGCAGGCCCGCGAGATGCTTTTTGAGCCTGTAGAGGGCTTTCAATGGTTAGGCGAGCAGATCACTAGCCAGCTAGGGCGCGATATGGATAGCAATCCTCTGGAAGAGGAACGCATCATGTATGCGCAGAATATGCTGGAGGGCGTAGCCTGTAACGCCGCTCTGATGCTAGAGGATGGCAAGCCAGACGAAGAGGTTCGAGAGTACATGATACGCTACCTGCGTGGAGGCGCGGACCTGGACGCGCTACGCGATCCCATCGAGCGCATCTACATCTTCAGCTACCATTATGGTAACCAGATCCTATGCCCTCATCTGCAAGGCCCACAACGCCTCGCCAACTTCCGCCGCTTCCTCCAGGAGCCACTGCTCCCCTCCGACCTGTAAGGAAATGGCGGCTTGGCGCAGCGTCGGGCCAGGAGAGAACTAAAACACAGAGAGGTAGCGCTGGATCTCCCAGGGGTGAACCTGCTCACGATACTCGGTCCACTCGATACCCTTAGCATCGAGGAAGCCTTCATAGATGGCGTCGCCCAGGGTCTCGCGGATCAGTGGGTCCTCACGCAAGGCCTCCAGGGCCTCGCCAAGGGTCGCGGGCAGCATCGGCGCGCGTGGACGTAGGCGGTCGCCCTCGTCATGCAGGAAGAGGTTCTCGTCCATAGCAGCTGGCAATGTAAGTTTGCGCTGAATGCCATCCAGGCCGGCGCGCAACATGACCGCCAGCGCGAGATAGGGGTTACAACTTGGATCTGTGCAGCGTAGCTCAACACGCATCGTGCTCTCGGAATCGCTTCCCAGGCGCGGTACACGGATCAAGGCCTGGCGATTGATGCGCCCCCAGTTGATAACCACCGGGGCCTCATAGCCGCCGACCAGGCGCTTATAAGAATTGACCAGGGGGGCGAGCAGGGCGCACATGGCGGGCGCATGCGCCAATTGCCCGGCGATAAACCAGCGCCCCTCCTCGGAGAGCGCATAATCAGCCTGGGGGTTGAGGAAGGCATTGCGACCCGTCGAGCTATTAATCAGCTGCTGGTGGATATGTAAACCCGAGCCATTCACACCAAAGAAGGGCTTGGGAAGGAAGGTCGCGTAGAGATTATGTTGAGCCGCGACGGCCTTGAGCACATATTTCGCCGTCATCAAGCCATCGGCGATGCGCAGTGCGTCGGCGATCTCAAAGTCCAGCTCGTGCTGACCATCGGCAACTTCATGGTGGCTGGCCTCAATATTGATATCCATCTTATGCAGGGAGTAGACCATCTGCCGCCGTACAGTCGCAGCTAGATCGGTCGAGAGATCGAAATAGCCACGCCGGTCATGGGGCAGCGGCTTCGGTGTCTCGTCCTCCAGGCTAAGCAAGAAAAACTCCAGTTCAGGGGCGACTTTATATTGAAAGCCCATCTCGCGCGCCAGGTTCAGAGCCTGCATCAAGGTCGCACGCGGGTCGCCATCAAAATGCTCGCCATCAGGCGTGCGTACATCACAGATCACACGCGCAACCACGTCCGCATTCCCGATGTCGTCGCTGCGATGGCCCTCCGCCGTATAGGATAGGCGGACTTTATCAGGAAGGATCGCGAAGGTCGAGAGATCTGGAAATAGGTACATATCGCTTTCAGCGACACGCGCAAAGCCTTCAATTGAGGAGCCGTCAAACCATTTGCCATGCGTGAGGCAGTCATTAAACTGCTCGACAGGGATAGTCACACACTTGGCCATCCCTACCACGTCTGTAAATTCCAGGTTGATGAAACGTACCCGCTCATGTTCGATGCGGGCCATTACCTGGTCGTAATATTGTTGATCGTGTCGTTTAGACATATCCGTCTGCTTCGCGTAACTCTGTTCGTCTGCCATATCACTGCTCCTCTTTGCAGGTCTCTCTTTTTAGTCTACTCTGACCAGGCTAATCTGGATCGCTACCCGGTGCGGGAGTGTACGTATCTTCTTTCACCGGGATATCGGTCTCTGCTTGAAAATTGCGTGGATCAGTAAACAACTGCACCAATCCACAGCGGCTACACACCAGAGGGAAAAGGGGCGAGGCCCCCCAGGTATTGGGCTGGCTACCAGAGCTATAGATACGTACCTGCTCTAATGGAGCATTCGACCAGACACGCGCCTGGGGGCGCGCCCCACAGTTAGGACAGGGTACAATCAGCGTGCGGGTAGGATCATAATAATTATTTCTCATCTCTGCATATACCAACCTTTGCATCCTGCACAAAGCATAACCGGAGCTCTCTTATCTGCTCGCCTGACATCCCTCCACGGATTGGATGCTCATTGTCACATGCCTTCACGCTAGTGTCAAGCAAGCTACCAATAATGGAGGTGAGCGCGCTTTTCTCTCCTCCAAATACTGCACGATTGGACCTTTACCAGCATACCGGACCTTTCGGGGATAAACGTGAGGAACAGCTTGCGGATATACGACAGCCTCCCTATAATCAAAAACATGATGAGACATAATGAGATATAACAAAAGGCGAAGGAGAGAGGCGCAACACATGGACACCAGTGAAAAAAATTTGCCAGCCGCCGGGAAGCGTGGTGGCCTCAGGCCCTGGCATATCGCACTCATCGTTGGATTAATTCTCCTGCTCATCGGTGGGGGGATACTCGCCAGCAAGTGGCGCACGATTGATTCCCTCCTGACTGGCACACACTATGTTGGTGGCGATGCCGCGACAGTTCCGCTCACGCTGCCACCTGGCTTTCATGCCAGTGCCTTTTATAGCGGCCTCTCAGGTCCACGTATGATTACCTTTAGCCCCGATGGCACGATCTTTGTCGCGGAGCGCTATGCCAAAAGTATCATCGCCCTTCCTGATCGCGACCACAGCGGAAAGGCCAGCGAGCGCATCGTCGTCGTCAGTGGACTCGATGATCCCACCAGCCTGGATTTCCATGCTGGGCAGCTCTACGTGGGCGAGGGATCACGCGTCACGCGCTTTACTCTCGATAAAGACTACAAGGTCACTGAGCGCAAGGTAATCGTGCCCAATCTGCCAGTAGGCGGCAACCACTCCACACGCACAGTGCTGGTTGGACCCGACAACTATCTCTATGTCTCTATTGGCTCAACCTGTAACAATTGCGTGGAGCAGAATCCCCAGCGCGCCACCGTCTGGCGCTACAACCTGGACGGGAACAATGGACGCCTCTACGCCAGGGGGCTGCGCAACGCCGTCGGTCTGAGCATCAATCCCTGGAACCAGCAGATCTGGGTCACCAATAATGGGCGCGACCTACTTGGGGACGACGTTCCTCCTGAAACGGTGTACCACCTCGTAGATGGAGCAAATTACGGATGGCCCTATTGCCACGCGGGAAATATTATTGATCCCGACCTGGGCAATTCAGACTCATGTAAAGGGGTAACACAGCCCCTGGTCAGAATGCAGGCGCACTCTGCCCCGCTTGGGCTGGCATTCTATGACGCGCAACAGCAGGGCCAGAGCCCCCAGGGAGCGAAAGCCTTTCCCCAGCAGTACCAGGGCCTTTTCGTTGCCTTCCATGGCTCCTGGAACCGCAGCGTCCCCACAGGCTACAAGGTGGTCTTTATCCCCCTGACCGCCCATGGGCAGGTCGCGGGCAAGGCGCAAGACTTCGCTACAGGCTTCCTCAAAGGAAATGATGCTTCGGGTCGCCCAGTGGGCCTCGCCGTAGGACCCGATCACGCCCTTTATGTCAGCGATGATAAAGACGGGACCATTTACCGCATCTGGTATACAGGCTAGCGCAGTTCGTCTCCCTCAAGCCTCTACAGGAGCGCTTACGCCTCCTCCAGAGGCTTGAGGGAGGCCGGGGCATAGCGCGTCAACGCCTCCGCGATCTCTAACGGCTCTATTCCCGTTAACCCCTTCATCAGGCGCGTCCGTAGCGTGGTGTCGCGCGGTAGATAGGTCTCAGGCGGCATGGAGATGGGATGCAGATGCTCAACAGGAACTCCTAAGGCCTGCATCGCGGCCTGGTAGAAGTGATAGACACTCATAGGCTTACCCGCGACATGCACAATACCCACAAAATTGGAGAGCGCAAGCTGAACAATGGCCTGGGCGGCCTGGTTTACATCCAGGGGACTCTTCAGCATATCATCAAAATACTCAAAATGCTCGCCCTGCAATAACCCCTCACGCACACGCCGCAAGCGGCGATCCAGTTCACCAAGTGAGTAACCGTACAGGTAACTGGGGCGAATAATACAGTAGTTCTCGCAAAACTCGCGCACACGCTCTTCAAAAAAGTGGAGATTCTGGCCGTAAGGAGTAGTTGGATGGGGAGGATCACTCTCTGTGTATGTTCCCTGCCGCCCATCAAAGATACCATCACTGGAGATATAGATAAAACGACAATGCATACAGGCCTGAACCAGCTGGTTCACCCGGCGCCGATAGAGCTTTCCATCGAAAAGAGGATCCACGGCCTCATATGCCATGTTAGCCGCCATGATCACCGCGTCTATTTTCTGCTCACGCACGAAGTCTGCCAGGTCATCGCGC
The DNA here is from genome assembly GCF_016587375.1 of Ktedonobacter robiniae. GTDB lineage: Bacteria > Chloroflexota > Ktedonobacteria > Ktedonobacterales > Ktedonobacteraceae > Ktedonobacter > Ktedonobacter robiniae. The sequence goes on along the minus strand of NZ_BNJG01000001.1, from coordinate 2,746,931 downwards.
CAGAAATCATAGCGCAACGCTTGAGGAAAGAGAGTTGTGGTGCGATAGGTAGGGAACAGGGTTACTGGCTGCTCCTGCATTAGAGTAGTCAGCGTACGCCCAAGATAGCCACTGGAACCAAGCAGCAAGAAGCGTTGCGGTATTCTCATAAAAAATCCTGTTTCTACCGCTGCTAAAGCACGCGTCTACATATGACGTACCATGATATGTAGACGCGTGCTTTAGCAGCGTTGTCCCCTTCTACTCAGAAGGAAAGTGTGTCGCCAACCAGTTCGTCATGCTGCAAGGGGCCAATCGCGGCCACAGTGAGTGGACTTAGCGGCGAGAAGCGGCGCAATACCTTGAGCACCTGCTCCTGAGTCACGCCATCAATCGCCTCCTTGACCTCCGAGATCGTCTTAAACTTGCGCTCATACCACCAGGAGCGGCTGATCGCGCCCATGCGTGAGCCAGAACCCTCGCCGCGCATTACCAGCTCGCTCTTAAGCTGAATCTTGGCACGCTCCAGCTCATCGGGGGTAATCCCATCCTGCTCCAGCTTGCGCAGTTCATCGACAATGACCTTTAAGCACTCGTTGGCCTGCTCGGGCGTGGTGCCTGCATAGACACGCAGCACGCCAATCTGCTTATTGCCAGCCAGGCCCGCGGAGACGCCATATACCAGGCCGCGCTTCTCACGTACCTCGACAAAGAGGCGCGAGGCCATGCCACCACCCAGCACTTCGCTCAGCACCTGGGCGGCATAATAATCCTCATCCATGTAGTTGGGGAAGGGGACCATCATGGCGATATGCTCTTGTTTGCCTTCCTGGTGCTCCAGCGCAATACTATTGCTTGGTTGCGGCTTCTGCAACGTCAGAGCCTGCGCGTTGCCTTGCCAGGAGCCAAACAGCTCCTCAATCTTCGCCACCACATGCTCCCAATCAAACTTGCCCGCGATGGCAAAGAGCATGTTATTGGGCTGATAGCGCTCCTGCCAGAAGTTCTGCAAATCCTGGCGCTGTAAGGCCCGCACCGTGTCATCGCTACCAAGCATAGGGCGTCCCAGGGGAGAGCCATGATAGAAGTTTGAGCGCACCAGCTCAAAGATGCGGCTCATCGGCTCATCGTCGCGACGGCGAATCTCCTGAAGTACGATATTGCGCATTTGGTCCAGCTCATTACGCGGGAAGGTAGGCTGGAGTATGACCTCGCGCAAGAGCTCTAGCGTGGCGTCGAGCTTGGTATGCACAATCTGCGCCCACACCTGGCTGGTCTCCAGCCCTGTGCTTGCGCCTTTGCGCGCTCCCAGCGACTCAAATGCTTCATTGAGCGCACGGGCGTCATGCTGCTTTGTACCTTGAAAGAGCATATACTCAAAGAGATGCGCCAGGCCCGGCTTATCCGCTGGCTCATGGATAACCGCGGCATCAAACTGAAAGCCCAGCGTGGTCGAGCTCAAGCTGGGCATATACTGCCCAATCAGCTCAATCCCATTGGGCAGCTTATGGAAATAGTAATTCTGGGGTAGCTGTTCACTACTCATATATATCTTTATCCTTTCTGGGCAAGGAATAGCGAAGCGAGCAAAGAGAAACAATGGTTAGTATATCACAACACTCCCCATATTCCTAAAGTCAAGAGCAGCACGAAACGCCTATTTATAAGCCTCTAGAGATAAAACCTCGACAGTAAGCAGCACTGTACATCCGTCTTTACTGTAACTCACCTGGAGCCGTGGTTACTGGTTTCTGCATACTGGGCAACCTCCATAAAAAAACCTCGTGTGCCAGCTGGCACACGAGGTTGCTATGATCGAAAATCAAACTGCATCTGATACCAATACTCATTCGTATACTTGAGTATAAAGTTTGTCTGAGCCATTCTGATGCAATTCTAGAGCGATGAAAGGAGCTTTTACGTCATGTCTGCCCATCTTTTGATTATTGATGACGACCCGTCAATTCTCGAAATGATGCGCCTTGTCTTAGAAGAGGAAGGCGGGTATCAAGTAACGATTGCAGAGATGATCTTTGAGGATGTCATAGATGTTGAGCGCCTTCAACCTGATCTCATTCTTCTTGATTTCAGATTTGGTGCTCACCAAGATGGATGGAACTTTTTGCAGAAACTCAAGTTACATCGCCCAACTATGCATATCCCTATTATCCTTTGTACTGCAGGCCTTACTGATGTTTTGCAACAAGAGGCAATCCTTGAACAAAAAGGCATTCCTATTCTGTACAAGCCTTTTCATCTCGATGAATTGCTTGATATAGTTGCGAAAAGCCTTGCACATGCGGCTTCCACTTCGCCGAAAATTGAGGTATGACGTCTAAGCCTTTTCGCTATAGAGGAAACGCTTTTCGCGGATAGGTTCACCAGGAACAATCCCGCGCTGGCTTCAGCGTTCAATGGCCTTGTCATATACGGTTGCCAAGATGGTGGCCGGGTCGATACCACCTGGCATCTCCTGATCCCAGGTGGCATAGATGGTCATGTACCCGGCTTTTGACCCTACTTCTGTAAGCGGTTGATCTCGCCAAAGATAACCTGGTCGGTCATTTGCTCAACGGGCGAGAGATCGTCGGTGAAGAAGACATGAGATGGTATCTGCTCGCGCATACTGCCGTAGCGCAGAGCCGTGTTCGCCACCTGCTGAAGCAGGGGATTGGTCAGCTCATTTGCGTTATTGCGGAAGTTCTCGAACTTCGTTGGCGCATTGGTCGCAATAATCAAGCTATTGGAGAAACGCTGAGTATCAACAATATAGACGTTGGGGAAAACGGTCTTCATATTTTGCGCCATGGCATCAACCATACGGTAATCCTCGCTTGTGCGTCCCACATTGATGACCGCTACGCCGGTCGAGGAGAGATGAGAGCGTACTTCGCGGAAGAACTCCGTCGTAACTAGCTGGAAGGGAATATATGGCTGTTGGTAAGCGTCGATGCCAATCACATCATATTTGTTCTGCGTCGTGCTCAAGAAATAGCGCCCATCCTGAACCACCACATGCAAATTGGGCTCATCCATATGAAAGTATTTGCGGCCCATCTCGACGATTTTGCTATCGATCTCGACGCCATCAATTGGAATGGGACCATAGGCAGCCGAAAACTCGCGCGCGGAGGTTCCCGCGCCCAGACCAATAATGCCGACCCGCTTGACCTGGTCAGGCGTAAAGGGTGGATTATTAAAGTAGGGAGCAACCATAAAGTAGTCCCACGGCCCCTGCGTCAGCACCGCATGCGGGTTGTAAATGGAGTGAATGCCCAGACCCTCATTGAGCACTAGCTGGGTCTCATCGCCCGCGCGCACCACTTGAATATAGTTATATGCCGATTCATGTTCCTCCAGGAGACGCCCCCCATCACCCGTGCCACTGGCGGGTTTAATAGGGCCGTGCGTTCCGAGCATTCCTGTCAGCAACCAGACGAGAATCAGCAGCAGCCAAAAAAAAACGCTTATTACTTTTGGGAAGGCTCGGCTTCCCGCCCACGAAAAAAAGTAAGCCAATCAGCGAGACGACCAGCAACAGGCCCGCGAAGATCAGGAAGGTCGCGTATGTGCCATAGGTTGGAATCAAGACCAGGACGGGCAGAAACGTTCCCACAATACTACCCGCAGTCGAAATCGCATAGAGCACACCAGCGATACGTCCAGATGTGCCAACCTGCTCGATACGCAGGCGAATGGCAAAAGGCGAGACACACCCCAGCAGAATCGTGGGTAGAGCGAACAGGAGAATGACCGAGAGCAATGAACCATAAAAGACACCAATAGAATAGGAGGAGAAGGAGGTCAAGGCCCACTGCAAAATTGGGCGTGAGCATGCAGGAATCGCAGCAATTAGCAGGGCCGCGGCAGCGGTCATACCGTAAAGCACAGATGAGCGGGGATAACGGTCGGCGATACGACCACCAACATAGTAGCCGACGGTCAGGTACAGCAAAATCAGGCCGATCACGTTTGCCCAGACAAACAGCGACGTCCCAAAGTAAGGAGCCAGCAAGCGCGAAGCCGAAAGCTCTACCGCCAGGGAGACGGCACCAGAGACAAATACCAGCAGGATCAAAAACCAATCATGTACACGCTGTCCATTTCCAGGGGGAGCTGCTTTCTCCACCATGGTTGTGGCACGCGAATCAGACTCAGCAGTAGACGACATAACGCGACGAACTCTCTTTCTCTTACTTTTTAGGCAGTAATTGACGGGCAACCGGCACAAGCCTGGCAACTGGCAACCAGCCTACCCCTACTTTAGCGAGCAAAAGAACCCTTGTCAAATTTTCTCAGCTTCCACTCAGGTTTAGATATTGAGGAGAACGAAGCGTGAGAACACCTCTTGTTGGAGTTCCAACGCCTCCTGGCAGAGGTGCTGATAGTGCTCAGGACCCAGCTTTGTTTCAATGGCGTGGAGAAACTTCTCTAGAGAGACTACCGCTGGATCATGGATGCGCTGACGCAGACTTAGTGCGGCGAGCAGAATGGCAATCCCTTCGCGCACCTGCTTCTGCTGATAGAGCAGCATACCCAGGTTCGTCAAAATCATCCCTTTATTCAGGGACGAGGACTCATCAGTTAACTTCAAAGCATCTACATAGTAGTTGCACGCCAGCTCAAAATCCCTGGCAGAATGATAGAGCAAGCCCAGGTTATGGTAGATGGCGCACTGCAATTGCTGATCCTTCACCTGCTCGTTAAGCACATGTGCCTGCTCAAAGCTCGCGTACGACTGCTCTAAATCGCCATGCAGGCGCAGCATCTCGCCCTGGTTTACCAGGGTCGCGATGGTTCCCTGCTGGTCTCCCATCTGTTTCTGGATCTCCAGCGCCTGGCTAAAGAAGCTTATGCTCTGTTGATAATCGCCCAGGCGCCCATACAGCATGCCATTATAACTGGCGACTAGGCCCTGATCCTGGCGTGCAATGACGCCCAGAGGGGGTAGCAGGGTCGTATACAGCCCGATCAGCGTATTCCAGGCCCCGAGTTGCACCATCATCTCATGCAAGTGTTCGGCGAAAATGAGGTCGCACGCACGCTGCCAGCGCCAGGCCAGGCAGTAATGGCGCGCGGCCGCGATAAATGGCTCGACATCGCCAAGCGTCTGTCGCTGCTCCTGGGGGGGAGCCGTCTCATGAGCCAAATGCAGGTAGTAGGCAGCGGCCTGCATGTGCGCCTGCGAGAGGGCCGCCTGCAAGGAGTCGTTCTGCTGAGGGGTATCATCGAAGTTGGGAGCCAGGCGCAAACCCGTTGCACTGGTACTGCCAGCCGTGCGCTGCTCGGGAGTATCGAGATAATGCTCCACGCCGTAGTGACGCAGCAGCGGGTGCAGTATGAAGAGTGGCATGCGCTCCGCCGAACGTTCTAAGTTATACGTCCGCTGGACCAGCGAGTAATGCACAAGCATATTCAGCTCATGCTCAAACACGGTCATCGTCTGTCCACCAAAAGCCTTCTCACCCGTAATTGTCGTCAGAATTCCGGACAAAGGCACAGACTCGTGATAGAGACAGAGCGCGTGCATAAGCTGAGCCTGAATGGGATTAAGAAAGTGGTACACGGCGGCGCACAGGTGCGAGGTCACATCGCCCGCCCACATAGGCTGATAATCGTCTGAGTTCAGGAAATAGCTCAGCGATATACCACTCAGGTTGAGCAAGGCGCCAAAGAGGGCCAGGGCAAACACATGGCCACTACAGCGCTGCCAGACCAGGGAGAGCTCTTCAGGAGAGCCACGCACCCCCCGCTGTTGCAACAGGGCTATTCCCTCCGGGATGCTGATACGCGAGATCAGGCAGGAGCGTACGCGTGTATTCTCGGCATATTCATCAAAAGGTGAGCTATAGCTCGTCAGCAGCAGGCGACTGGCGCCCAGGTCCTGCTGTAAGAGAGCGAGAAAGAGGGGAAGCGCGCCCCGAGCCGCCACTCCCGGCTGAATATCGTCGGGGTAGAGCAGCGCCTCAAACTGGTCGAGCACAACGAGGGCATTCTTGCGCGGATCGCGCAAGGCATCCAATAAACGCTGCATCTGTTGCTCTGGTTTGAGCAGAAAGAGGCCGGGGTCACCTGCATCGATACCATTCAATATGGCCGCGAGCATATCTGGGACTGTGGTGTAGGGGCTAATCTCAAGCCAGACCAGGCGCGAGGGCGCGGGCTGACCAGCATTACGCGCTTGCAGCAGACGCTGAAAAAGAAGGGCAGCCAGGGTAGACTTCCCTGCTCCAGGATTACCAGTCACGATCACAGAACTCGTGTTTGGATCCATCAACATACGCTGAAGAGTCGTTACTTCATCAACGCGCTGCATGATATGCTGTGCATCTGTGGGAGGCGGCATAGTCGCGTTAATGCCAAAGGGCAACTGGGATGGCTGGTGCTGCCGCATGGCCGCGAAATCACGCGGGGTATGGGGTGTAGCCGATGGCGCAATCTGACCCTGAGGCTGTTGCAATGAGTACTCATTATTCACGGGCGGCTCCATAAAAATAGGTGACGCTTCCTCCCACGCTAGAAACGACAAAATACTAATGATGAGTCAAATGCAAATATAGCATAACCCTATCAACGGATAAGAGTGATAAAATAGCCTGAATATGCTACTATAAGAGAGTCTTTCTTGCATGCCAGAAGTGGCACACGGGAAAACAGGACTGTACATACCGCCACAACATGACCTTAGCGACGCTAAACACAACAAGATACATACCATAATACAAGGATAAACGCTATCTAGCAAGAGTTGTAGTAGAGGGGTAAGACTTGTTACGCATCATCTATATGGGAACACCACAATTTGCTGTCCCTGCCCTGGAAGCCTTAATCCAGCATTCAAAGCCAGGAGCGCTTCTCCCTGAAGGTTACGAGATCGTGACCGTTATCACCCGGCCTGATAAACCAGCCGGGCGCGGACGCGGCATCGTCTACTCCCCCGTAAAACAGACCGCCGTAGAGCATGATCTGCCCGTATGGCAGCCAGGCTCTTTTAAGAAGGCCGAAAATAGTGAGGCGCTCGCCGCTTACAAGGCCGATCTCTACATTGTGGCCGCCTTCGGGCAGATTCTACCACAAAATGTGCTGGATCAGCCACGCTATGGAACGCTCAACGTCCATGCCTCGCTCCTCCCCAAGTATCGAGGAGCCGACCCTATCGCTGAATGTATTCTCCAGGGCGATGCTGAGAGCGGCGTCTCCATTATGCTCCTGGACGCGGGTATCGATACTGGCCCCGTCCTGCTCAGGCGCACGCTGACCCTGGCTGAAGACGAGACCACGGGAACACTCACCCCCAGACTCGCAGACCTGGGGGCAGAGGCGCTTTTAGAGGCCCTTCCGCTCTGGATTCAGGGAAAAATCACGCCTGAGCCCCAGGATGAGGAGCACGCGACGCATACACGTATGCTGAAGAAAGAGGATGGCCGTATCCAGTGGGAACGCTCGGCGGGCGCCATCTCACGCCAGGTTCGCGCCTACCAGCCATGGCCCAGCGCCTACACCACGTGGAAAGGCAAGCTGCTCAAGATTCTGACAGCCCGTCCTCTGGATCGCCAGCCCGCTACAGCGGTCGCGCCGGGTACTGCCCTCGTTCGTGAGCATGCCGGACAGAAGGTACTGGTGGTCGCGACCGGCTCGGGCCTCTTACAGGTACAACGCCTACAGCTAGAGGGAAAAAAGGCCATGACCACTGAAGAATTTCTCCGTGGCTATAGCCAGATCTCAGAACAGCCATTCGGCAACTAGAGTGGGACGACGCTGCTAAAGCACGCGTCTACATATCGCGCCTTGATATGTAGACGCGTGCTTTAGCAGCGTCGTGCAGCTTTAATCCTTTTTTATGCCCGCCCTGGCAGGACGGTAAAGAACAGGATCAGCATAATGAGGCCAGCTCCCATGCAGTAATAGGCAAAGGGATCAAGACGGCCAGTCTCAAAGTACTTGAGCAGGAATCTGGTGCTCACGAAGGCCGCGATCCCAGAGAGGACTGCGCCAAAGAGCACCATCAGCAGTGTCGAGACTGGTAGGTGCAGCAGTTTGGGCACCTCTAGAACCGATGCCGCTAGAATGACTGGTGTCCCCAACAAGAAGGAGAAGCGCGCGGCATCCTCATGCGTTAGGCGCACAGAGAGGCCCCCCACAATTGTCATGCCAGAGCGCGAAAAGCCTGGAATCAAGGCCAGGGCCTGCGCAGCTCCGACCGCCAGGGCCTCTTTGAAGGAGAGCGAGTCCAGGTGGCGAAACTGCTTCTCACGCTCGCGTGGCGGCAAGGCGGAAAACGTTGCAGCAGATCTGCGCCGCATGGCCTCGCCCAGGAACAGAACCGCGCCATTGAGTACCAGAAACGCAGCGGCGAGCAGGGGTGAGGCGAAAACACGCTTGAGTGTATGCTCTAGCAGGAGACCCAGGAGGCCAGCGGGAATGGTACCAACAATGATCAGCCAGCTTACCCACTCTGGTGTGCCTTTACGTACGCTCTTCCAATCTTTGGCTGTCACCACCAGCGTCCTGCCTACCTGCAACCAGTCGCGCCAGAAATAGAGTAAGAGAGCGATGCTTGTCCCCAGGTGCAGCGCCGTGATCAAAGGGACAAAACAGCTCTCACCACCACATGCCGTGTCGGTCGTCATATTGCCCCAGCCCAGCAGGCCCGGCACAAGAACTGTATGCCCCAGACTGCTAATCGGAAATAACTCAGTTACGCCTTGCAATAGCGCCAGAACAATCGTCTGCCAGATTGTTATATTCATAAATAACTATATCTCTCTCATTGTTGTAATTGTAAACACATCCGCCGCATTGTAGAGTCCAAGTTAACTTGGACTTCTCATTTGGGAAGACGCTGTATACCCAGTAGGGACCAGCCTTGGGAAGCGCCTCACGTGAGGGCATCCTCTCTTTCGGTGACTTATCTGGACAAAGTTTCCCAGTGAAACTGAGAGGCCATGCTAGCATGGCCTCTTCAGCTTAGCCGCCATATTGGGACTCCAGTTGCTGGAACTCCGCGAATGTCTTCGCAAAATGCGATTTGCCATCTTTATCCGCGATAAAGTAGTAGTAGTCGGTCTGTTTGGGATTGGCAACGGCCTTCATACTGGCCAGGCCAGGGCTACAAATGGGCGTGGGAGGCAGGCCCGCCGTATTATAGGTATTGTACGGGCTATTAGAGGCCGTATCTCCTCCGACCGTATTGAGCGGCAGCCAGTACTTCGCAGGCGTTTGATCGCTATCACGGGCGTACTGAACCGTGGGATCGGCCTGTAGCTTCCCATTGGTCTCGTCATTAGGCCGGTAGATGCGGTTCCAGTAGACGCTGCCTACATCCTCGCGATCAGAGGCATGGCCCGTCTCGCGTTCGACGACGGCGGCCAGATTCACCATATCATACAGACTCATCTTATGCTGCTGAGCCAGCGCCTCCAGGTTATTCTGTTTTACGACGTCGTTCATAGTTGTCAGCATCAAGCCGATAGCGTCGCCCGCATCAGATTTGAGGTCGACCTGGTAGCTGGCAGGAAAAAGGAAACCCTCCATCCCTTTCCCATTCGGGATCGATTTTAAGATGGGGTACTTATCCCGCGCGGACATTTTGTACTTGCCCTGCACATAAGCATCAAAGGCATTGATATCTCTGGCATACTTCAGGAAGTCGTCCTTCTTAAAATTCGAGAGCGTGGGTTGCGCTTGCGCATAGGCATTGGCGACCTGTTCGAGGCGCCAGCCTTCAGGCAAGACGACTGCGACAGCGTCCGGCTGGGCCCGCAAGAGTTGGTTGATAATCGAGTCTACCGTCATATCAGGTGTCAGCTTTTTATACACGCCTGCCTGCAACTGATTATCCAGGCCGCGCACACGCGCCCAGATGCGAAAGACGAGCGCATTGCGAATCAAACCCTTGTTTTGCAGGTCGTTGGCGATTTCAGCCGTGCTCTCGCCCGGGCGAATTTCCAGGGCCACCGTTTTGTTATTCTTGGAGTCTGCCGGTTGAAAAACAGAGGTAAAAGTATTCCATGCCACGAGACTGACGACAAATATCACCACCGCAACCATCAGCACTGAGATAAGACCAGCACGTGATTTCTTCGGTCGTTTCATCATTCGTATTCCTCTTTTGTGCTACTCCTTTGTGCATCCAGGTACTCCTGGAGAAATACGGCCGCCGCCAGGGCATCAATCTCATGTCCTGGACGTCGACGTTTCCCCTGAGAGCGCTGACGCCCGCCGGTATGCTTCGACTTTCTTCCCCCCTGCTGTGTGCGTAGGCGTTCGGCCTCTACCGTTGAGAGGCGCTCATCCCAGAAGGTCACCGGAACGGCGATATGGGCTTTTAAACGCTCTACAAAGGCCATGATTCGCTCACCCTGGGCATGTATCTGACCATCCAGGCTCACTGGTAGTCCAACTACCAGGCCCTCTGCATCGGTCTCTGCGATCAGTCGCTCAATCGCATCCCAGGTCTGCGCCTCATCCCGAGTAACATATATAGTGGTATACGGTGAAGCCAGAAAACCAGTTGCGTCACACGCTGCAACTCCTATTCTGGCCTCGCCTACGTCTAATGCGAGCAATCTCCCCATGAACGTCCCCTTCCCAAAAATTGTACGAACACCACCAACCTACCAGACCCTCTTTATTGCATTCTAGCGAACCTGGCTTCGCTTTGTCTACTTTCACCCAAGATTTACCACCAGGAGACTCGCAAAAGTCATCTCCTCACTTCCACCTCAGCTCGCTGCGCGAGCCTTTGAGGTAAGGGGGTCATACGAAAAATGCCGGACTAGCTTTGACTGGCCCGGCAGCGATGGGAGAGTCATTCGCTTCAGGTAAGTTGCTCAGGAGTTTGCTGGCACCAGGTGGACATGAATATTTGGCTGCCAGAACGTCACCCAGAAGACAAACGATGGGGTGGAGGAGATCTGGACCTCTTTTACATTGTAGTGTTGATAGCTATGCAACACCTCGGCACGCGCGTTGGTCGCCGATTTCCCCAGCACCAGGTGCTGTACAGTCTCGGGTTTGATTGAGGGCGTGGTGTTTACCTGGGCGGTAAAGTTGAGCGTCAGGTGCTCTCCTGTGCCACTTGTCGAGAGTTTTTGAATTTGAATGGAGGGGGCCGCATCGGCAGTTACGATGTAGTCCTTAAAGTTCTGCTCCTGCTGCAAGGACACATTCAGTGGATCGACACTTGCCTTCTGGATATCGCTGCCAGAGATAAGCAGTGCCGTCAAGGTCACATGTAGATTCGCGGTAAAAGAGTTATTCTCTACCACCTGGTCAACTTTGGGGGCATCGGTTAAGGTGCTCTGGAGATCAGGCTTCCCCACGATATCCTGTGGCGACTTCTTCTGCTGCGTCAACCAGTTCTGGATATCCGCGCTCAAGGCGTCCTGTAGCTTCTGCTTCAGAGCATCCAGGTCTCCCTGAGTGACCACGGTAGCCTTGCCAGCACCGCCACCTGTCATGCGGTCCGCGTTGGTAAAGGTTAGCTTTACCTGGTCAGGCGAGGAGAGATGACTCGCCCGGGCGATCTCGCTCTTGCTATTATCGGGGAGTATGGTGATGGTCTTAGCGCCCACATTCCCGCTCGTCCCAGGCTTCTGCGCCTGCACAGGTACATCCACAGGGTTCGCGCCACCACCTTGAGGCGTAACCACAGCCTCCGCGGTTGTCACAAACTGAATGCCATCACTCTGCGTCTCTAATACCGTCCCGGAGGGAATGGTAATATTAGCGCTCCCATTATTGGTGAATGTGATGCTGCCGGTAGCCACCTGATTATCAATAAGCTTCTGGCCGGTTGCCGTGCCAATGCCATTCTGTGTGAAGTCCCGTGAGAGGCGCTGTGCCGGAACACTTGCGCTCGTGGCTTGCGCGAGGCGTGGCCCAACCACACCCGGACCATTGGGAACCGCGGCCAGTGTGAGCGCATGGCTATAACTACGTCCCGCAAAGGTAATCGTCACATCTGTGCTCGGCACAAAAAAGGCCAGCAAACCAACCACTAGAAACGCCAGTAAGATACCGGCTGCCACCAGGAAGCCTCCCCTGGCCCCGCGCCTACGCTCCTGATAAGAGCGGCGACTGACACGGCTATGAGGTGCCTGCCTGGATGGTCGTTGTGACGCCTGGCTGCTACGCGAAGCTGGTTTTACCTGATTGGGATGCTCCTGTATCCCGCTCGCGGGCCGTACCGCGCGCGAATGCACCGGAGTCAACTCGCGGCTTAAACGCTGGGCGGGCGCCTGGGCGGCGGGACGTGGTGGCATAATTTGTGTTGGCTGCTCCTCCACATCCGGTGCCTCATACTCATCCTGGTCCCCCTCCAGAGGGGTTCGGCCGGGCATGGGACGCTTTGAGCTTTTCTGCAATGGCACTGAACGTCGATCACGGCGCGCCGCGGGCAGTGAAGGAGGCGTAAGCTCATCAATTTCGTCATCCGACTCCATCTCCTGTTGGCGGGCAGGCGGAAAGGCGTCATCACTGCCCATGTCACCCAGGTCTTCAATCTCGCCATCCACGATAATACCGGGCTGGGTCGATGGCCCACCATGTACAGGAGTCTCGGGAATGGGATGCATTCCACTCTCAAGCTGATCTATCGTTACCGCGCCTCGTTGCTCGGCACGTGGTGGCGGCGGTAACTCATCATCAAAATACGCGAAAGGATCGGAGAGAATGGCATCCGCGACAGTTGGCGAGAGAGGGGGCGTTGTATAGCTCGGCTTCGCCTCATCGGGGGTGCGCTGCGAGGCGGCTAGCCTGGCGTTGCCCTCGGACTCCTTTGCTTGTGCACGTGGTTGATCTTGCATGGCAGATCGCCGAATACTCTGAGCCTGGTTATAGTCTTCGAGTAGCAGATCGGCCTCGTCATCATCCAGTTCCTGGGGAGGCAGCGAGTGAATTGAAGGACGGCTCTGCCCCTCATAAACATAGGGCGCCTCGAACTTACGCGCAGGCGTCTCCTCAACTGGACGCTTCTGTTCTTCAAAGCTTCCATCAAATTGGGAGTGTTTGCTGGGTAGCTCTTTCTGACCTGGCTCAAAGGTTTCGGAGACTGGCTGAATGTAAGGAGAAGGAGAGAGGGGCAGGGGAGAGGGGGGAGCAGACCTCCAGCGTTCGGACGAACGTTCTAACTGACGAGACCGGCGAGGCCCCAGGCTACGTCCCTCAGGGGACTTACGAGAGGAGCCTCGTCCTCGACCGCCCGGGGCCGAGCGCCCCGGGCGACTATTCTGGCGAGGATCGCTGGGCTGGGCCTCGAGTGATTGAGCCACCTTAAACTTCACCGCCTGGGCCACCGAACGCACCTGAGGATCAGAGCTTACAATGACCACATCCTTCCCCATCTCCCGTGCTCGTGCATGCAGTAACTTCCAGGCCACATGACTACGCAACTGCGTCTGCGCCGGTATTACCATGGTCACACGCCGCGATTCAACACGCTGCAGGCGCTCACGTACACTGGTTAAATCGTCTTCAGGACCAATATAAATTGTTTGCTCATCACTCATAAGCCCAGATTCTCCCCATCAATAACGGATCCACACGAATTTCGGGCTGTGCAGCTTAATTATAGCGTAGTATCACATCCCTGTGTCTCTCATATAATAACGTATGATAGTGCCAGTTCCGCTCTCCCGATGCATTTTCTGCCCATTTTCAAGCATCTTCCGATCCGAAAACCCTGAGCGCGCAGCGCTAGACACGTAAGTGGCGCTAGATTCCGGAATAAGATCTATATGCTAGAGAATATGTATCACATGCGCATCGCGTCTAGAACACGATACAGGGTTTGTTCCAGCATTGAATCATCGTTCTCTAATTCGACGGCCTGGTATGCCAGAGCCATAGGCGTAATATCCTGGGCGCTACGCAACATACTCTCGGGATCAGTAATATGTCCCACCATCTCTGGTTGCACAGTGCGGATGATTGGATGCCGCGAGAAGGGCAGGCGCTCTATCCAGGGAAAGGCTTCAAGCTTCTGAAACAGATCTAAAAGCCCCGAGCCACCACCGACGACATAAATGGCTGGTGGCAATAACTCCTCCTTGGCAAGCTCTTCGAGCAAGAGTTCGACACTATCCATCCAGGTCTGACAATCGGGTTCGAGAATAGCCCGCATCTCCTCATAGGCCTCGCCTGTAATCTCTCCCCGGCTATAACTCAATTTCAGGCGCTCGGCCTCGCGAATCGAGATGCTTTTACTTGTGGCAATGCGACGCGTAAACGAGCGCCCCCCAGGGCAAACATACGCGTCTCCTCGATGCCTCCCTGCCGTACCAGGGCGATATCGGTCGTACCGCCGCCAATATCAATAAAGATGGCGCCACTATCGGCTCCAGCATTCGTGCTCAAACAACGTGCCAGGGCGTAGGGTTCAGCCACAATCGCCAGCAGAGTAAGATCCAGCCCCTGGGCCACCGCCTCCAGTGCGCCCAATTGCATTAGTGGCGCAAAGGCGCTAAAGAGCGTCAGCGAGAAGTAGCGACCGGGAAAGCCAATAGGATTGGATACGGCCTGCCCATCAATACGCACCGAGACGACGGCGGTATTGGTTAGACGAACCTCGATATTATGGTAACCCGTTTCCGCGGCAATACGCTCCTTGGCGCTCTTCAATAATTTATTCTGCGCACTAGCCATTAGCGCTTCCAGCTCATCCGCTGTGATCGGACGTGCCGGTTGCTGCCGATTCTTACTGACCGTTGTCGAGCTACCCTTGACCAGTTCGCCTGCGATACCAATGATCGCGGAAGGCGCGATAACCCCCCTGCCGCTTGCTCCGCCTTGAGCAGAGCCTTGTTACAGTTGGCGATAACGCCGGGAATATCGGTTACAATACCATCCGACATATGTGTATAGCTTTGAGGATGGTGTCCCACGCCTAGAACCTCAGCGCTATCCCCATGGACCTCGATAATCATAGCCTTGGCATAGGCGGTACCAATATCTAACGCTGTAAAGAGCTGACGCTCAGAGCTCGAACCCACAGGCTCGAGTTCAACCTCATACTCTTCTTCATCTAGTTCGGGATAATACCCATTCTCTTCGTGTCCTCTGCCAAACAAATTGCGCAGACGTTGAAAGAGATTCATATGCGTGTCTTCCCTGATTTCATTCTTTCTTTGTTTCACAGGTGATGGGGTCCACCTACATTCGCCAGAAACAGCGCGCTGACTACCGCTCTCATCGCCATATACGCTCAGAGTGTCATGCACCGTCGCCTCAAAAACGAAAGTGCATGACGTGTACGTTATAACACAAAGAACGTACTTCTGGCAAAGTTACTACCTCTCGAAAACCTGAGCGCGCAGCGCTAGCCACGACAGTGGCATTGGTTTTCGTATAAGGAGCTACTGTAGATTCTCTCGCACGAACTGCGTTACCAACTCTAAAGCGGCGCCCAACTCAGCCTTGTTCTTGCCACCACCCTGCGCGACGTCTGGGCGACCACCGCCCTTGCCGCCAAGCTTCTGGCCGACGGCAGCAGCGATTTTCCCAGCGTGCAGGCCACGCTTCGTCAAGGATGGCTCGACATTTACCTGAAGAGCGATGCGCTCCTCCAGAGGTGCGGCGAGAACCACCACGTGTGGCTGCTTTAATTTTGAACGCATCATCTCGCCCATTTCGCGCAAGACTTTGTCGTCAGGCACATCCACGCTGGTCGCGATGATGGTTACACCAGACTGCTCCTGCCCCTGTGAGACCAGGGTTTCCACCTGGCGTACCGCGTTCTCGCGCTGGAACTGCGCCACCTGCTTACGCAACGTGCTCAGCTCATGCTGCATCTGCTCCACACGCGCTTCAAGCGTGTCGGTCTGTACCTGCAAGCGGGCGGCGAGCGAGTCAACCAGGGCGCTGCGACGGCGCAGGTAGGCTTCAGCAGCCCGTCCAGTTAAGGCTTCAATACGGCGGATGCCCGCGGCAACGCTCGTCTCCTGCACGGTCAGGTAGAGGCCAATCTGGCCTGTTGAGGCGCAATGCGTACCACCACACAGCTCGGTACTACTGCCCATCGAGACGACACGCACGAGGTCATCGTACTTCTCGCCGAAGAGCGCCATCGCGCCTGTGGCAAGTGCCTCTTGAATAGGCATGATAGTAGTATCAACGGGATAATCGGCGCGAATCCAACGATTCACCTGCGCATCGATCTGAGCAAGCTCATCTGTAGTCAATCCGCGCTGGCTGCTGAAGTCGAAGCGCAAGCGCTCAGGTTCCACCAGCGATCCCCGCTGCTCCACCTGTGTCCCAAGTAAATCACGTAACGCCTTATGTAAAAGATGCGTGGCGCTGTGATTACGCATGGTATCTTCACGGCGCTGACTCATCACTTCGGCCTGGACGCTATCACCGACGCGCAGGTAGCCCTCGGCGATTTCGCCATAATGCACATAGAGTCCTTTTACCGGGCGGCGTGTATCGTGTACTTTAAACACGCCCGCCTGGGCCAGAAGGTCTCCACGATCACCAATTTGACCACCGCTCTCGGCATAGAAGGGGGTCGCATCCAGGATCGCCAGGGCTTGCTGAGGCGCGCTAATGCTCTCGACCTCTTTGCCATCCACAAATAAGGCCACAACCTTACCCGTGCCGGTGATGCCCTGGTAGCCAGTGAACTTCGTCGGACCAACGCGCTGGAGCACCTCGTCGAGGTTGGTCTCGTGGTCGGCCTGCGCAAAGTTGCTAGCTGCGCGGCTGCGCTCCTGCTGCTGCTGCATGGCCAGCTCAAAGCCTGCTGCATCAATGGTAAAACCTTGCTCAGAGGCGATCTCCTGCGTCAGCTCAACCGGGAAACCGTGGCTATCATAGAGCTTGAAGACTTCGTTGCCTGGAATGACCGAAATCTCTTTCTGGCGCAGGTCGCTTAAGAGGCTCGTCAGCAACTGCAAGCCCGTGTTGAGGGTCTGGCTAAACTTTTTCTCCTCCAGGCTCAACACGTCGACAATGCGGTCGCGCTGCGTGCGCAGTTCGGTGTAATAGTCACCCATGAGCTTGATGACGGTGTCTGCGGCAATGGAGAGGAAGGGCTGATCCAGTCCTAGCAGCTTACCATGGCGCACCGCGCGGCGCAAGACGCGGCGGAAGATATAGCCGCGCCCCTCGTTGCTAGGTAGCACACCATCGGCAGCCAGGAAGACCAGGGCACGTGCATGATCGGCGATGACACGCAATGAGGTATCGACACGCGTCTCCTGCCCATAGACCTTGCCTGTAAGCTGGGCAAAGTGATCGATAATGGCGCGGAAGATGTCGGTATCAAAGACCGACTCTTTCCCCTGCACAACCATTGAGAGGCGCTCCAGACCCATGCCGGTATCGATATTCGTCTTGGGCAGCGGCGTGCGAACCCCATCGCGATCCTGGAAAAACTGCATAAAGACCAGGTTCCAGATCTCAAGGAAACGCTCGCACTCACAGCCCGGTTTACAATCGGCACGTCCACAGCCATGCTCAACGCCACGATCATAGTAGATCTCAGAGTCTGGGCCACACGGACCCGACGCTCCTGGAGGACCCCACCAGTTATCCTCCAGGCGTACAATAGCCTCATCAGGATAACCTGCAATCTCATTCCAGTAGCGTGGTGCCTCGTCATCCTCTGGATGGACCGTTGGATGCAGGCGCTGGGCGGGCAACTTGATCACCTGAGTCAGGAACTCCCAGGCGAAGGTGATGGCCTCGCGCTTGAAGTAATCGCCAACCGAGAAGTTACCCAGCATCTCGAAGAAGGTCAACGTGCGCTCATTGCCCACGATATCGATATCAGTTGTGCGGAAACACTTCTGAGACGAGGTCAGACGTGATCCTGGAGGCGTCTCGCGCCCCAGGAAGTAGGGGATCATCTGCTGCATGCCCGCGGTAGTCAGCATCACCGTCGGATCATTGCGTGGAACCAGGGATGAGCTGGGCACCTTGACGTGGCCTTTGCTCGCGAAGTAATCTAAAAAACGCGCACGAATTTCCGTGCTGGTAAGAGCGATCTCTACAGACACAACAACCTCCTCAGCGTATGGGAGCGTCTCTTGCGATAAAGACACATAGAGTGTATGGTTTCAGGTGGCCTGGAATGCCCAGGCGGGGCGTCATTACCGTTACCATAATATTACGGTATAAGATGCACCAACCTGTATTCGTTTCTGCACACAAAGAGACAGACGCAATAGATAAGAGCCGGTTTTATCATCAAAATGCTGTTAACAACAACATTTGTGTGAGTGTTTGTTAGTATACAATGAAACACAAAAGCTGCATATGACCTTACGTTCCACCTTTTCATCTGTTTCTTAAAAAGGCGTATATATGCATGCGCATTATATCAAAGGAGAAGAAGCATCGCAATGGACACAGCAAGCTCTCAGCAGCGGCTACGGCCGCTCTATATTACGCTGCCACAGCGAACATTAATCGTGCTCTGTGGCCCGGCTGGTGCCGGAAAAAGCACCTTTGCGCGCAACCTCGTTCACGCTAACCAGCATGCTGGCTTCGCGCCAACCATGATTATTTCATCTGACTATTGCCGCAGCGTAATCTTCGATGACGAGGCCAGCCAGCAGGCCAATCGTGAAGCCTTCGATCTCTTTCATTTTATTATCGCCAAACGTATGCGCCAAAACCGCACGACCATCGCCGATAGCACGGCCATCTCCTGGGACGCCCGGCGCAACCTGCTTGAACTGGCGCACCGCTACAATTATCAGACCTGTCTCTTCGTCTTCAATATCACACCCGACATCTGCCTACGCCATGAACAACAACGGCAGCGACGCGTGGGAGCAGACGTGATCAACTATCACTTTGGCCAGTTACAACAGGTACTACTCAACAGTCCCCAGGAAGGCTGGGACCAGATATACCAGCTTGACGAGGAGGATATCAATCACTCAGCAGCTAATATCCAGCTTCATGTTCTCCCTTTCACGCCCACACCTGAGGCCTAAGTCTGTATTTTCTTGTTGCGCGTGCTATGTATAGGAAACCTATGGTACAATATAAGTGAGAGCATCCAGCATTATTATTTTCTGACTGTAGGCAGAAGTGTGAGCAAGAAGCATGTTTCGTCGTAACTATCGGGAAGCCTATGAGCGCATGCGCAACACCCCACATTTCAACCAGAATACATATAACGCCTCCACCACAGAGCCGTGGTGGCCTGATTCGACTGCTCCAGTGCCTCCACAGTATCTCTCCAACCTGCCGTGGCACCGGCGTGCCCTCTATAGTATAGGGCGCTTTTGTGCCGCCCTCATTCGCAAGCTCAACCAGTTGCTTGGCTTCCTGCTCTGGATGTTGACGCTGCTCCTGGCTGCGCGCTTCCTCTTCACCCTCTTTGGACTGACCCATAGCCTCTTCTCACAGTGGATCTTCGCCGCTAGCGCACCCTTTATGTTTCCCTTCGAACGCTTCATGCCCATCTCACACTACAGCGGCTACGCCATTGATGGCTCCATCCTGGTCGCCATCTTTATCTACTGGCTCGGCGTCTTCCTGGTGCGCCGCTTCCTCAAACTCCTGGTCACACGCCCTGCATAGCACACAAGAATGTTTAAGGGTCCCACTTCTCAGACCTGTCGTCTTATAACTTGCTATAATGGGAGAGATAATTTACACAGATTCTCTGACCAAAGACCTGAGAGGAAGGGCCTTTACCGCATGAGCAAGCCGGGCATCTGGCGACGACCGGGACTACAATTCCCCCCTGACTTTGATAGCATCTTTTTCGATGTTGATGGCATCTTAATTCATACGCTCGAATCTTTCCATGCCACGGATATCGCCACCGCCGAATACATAGTCGGCACACTGCATGGACTGGACTGGGGGCAGCATGAAGGGAAAGCCCTGCTGACCTCCATGGATGTGGATATCTTCAAGCAGGCAGGTGGCTATAACAATGACTGGGATATGTGCTACCTGCTCGCTTCGCTCTACACGGCGAAGTTGCGCGAATGGCGAGGCACCGAGCTGGCCGAACGCAGCAATGCACAATGGGCCGCCCTCTCACGCGAGGCCAACCTGCATGGACATGGAGGACGCACCTGGGTTGAGGAGACCATTCCCGCCCGCGCCCGCGCCGACTATGCAATTATTGGCGACATTTATCACGAATACTATTGGGGCGGCGAGGGCATGCGTAAATATTACGGCCAGGAGATGCGCTACCTCCCTAGTGACTTCGCGGGACTCTACCACCGGGAGCATATGCTCTACCAGCCCGATTTCTTTCAACGCCTGCGCGCCGCTGGTATAAAGCATATGGGCATGATCACCGGGCGCGTTGGACCCGAGGTGGAAAGCGCGCTTGAGCGCATGGAGGCCTATAGCGGTGAGCGCTGGTGGGAGGTCGTTATTCCGGCGGATATCTGCCCCAAGCCTAATCCCCAGGCCCTGCGTATGGCCATTGAGCGCACGGGCGCACGCGCTGGCCTCTTTATCGGCGATACCGCCGACGACCATGACTTCGTGCGCAAGTATATGCAAGGCCGAACACCCGGCGAACCCATAATCATTGGCGCGATGAGCGTCAATCCCGCTGAGGTCGACCTCTACAAACAGCGTGGCGCGGAGATCATCGTCCCCTCAGTCGAGGACCTGCTGGATATCCTCCCCGAAGCCGTGAAATAAGAGTATGTAGTTTGTGCATATTATTGCACACAGCAGGTAATCATAGTAATTTCTGGGCGGCAATTCAGACGCACCTGGGGTGGCTTCATCCCCAGGCCACGCGTGGTATATTGCCACATCTCGCCCACGCGGTAGAGGCCACAGGAGTACTTGCGGCCCAACGGCGGCAGCCTGAGCGCGCCCAACCATGGAAGGCGTACCTGCCCGCCATGCGAATGACCCGAGAGTTGGAGATCAAAACGTTGCGCTTTGGCGGCTACATCGGCGAAGTCTGGCTCATGCACAAGTAGGATAGCCGCGCCCTGCTCAGGTATCTTGCGTACGACAGCCTGAAACTTCTCCTGGTAGGAGACAGTGCGCGGCACAGAAGGCACCTTCCGTTGCTGAAAGAGATCCGCCAGCCCCACGATATGCAGCATCTGGCCCGCCCGCTCAAGCGAAAATACCATCTCGGTGGCGTCATGAATACCATACTCCGTGAAGAGGGCACGTAAATACGTGGGGCCCTGTGTTCCCACCCGGTGATCATGATTGCCCAGGACCGCGAAGACGCCATCACGCGCCTGGAGAAAACGCAGCGCTTTCAACGCCTCCAGGGCAGGTGGCTCGTACACTGAGAGAAAGTCGCCTGTAATGACCACCATATCGGGGTACTGCTGGTTAACCGTCTGCACAATCTCTTGCAAGCGGGCATAATCCATCCAGGTAGTATCGGCATGGATATCGCTAATGTGAGCGATCCGGTAGCCAGCAAAAGCACTGTCCAGGCGTGGCAACGCCAGCGAGAACTCGTTTACCTCCAGCCAGGATGGCTCAATGCGACGCGCATAATAGTTCATGCCACCAATAGCTCCCAGAGCTCCAACCAGAACCGCACCCGCCGCTTTCCATTCCATATTTTCTGTCTTCCTTTTCCTTGGCTTCCTGCTATGCTCTTCATACAGGCTCCTGGCCCACTTTGCATTCAGTGGATATTATAGCGCTGCCTGGCGCTGAGAGAAAAGGCCCGACGCTGCTGAAGCACGCGTCTACATATCGCGCCTTGATATGTAGACGCGTGCTTCAGCAGCGTCGGGCCACCTCACGGCTTTCTATATACTAAGAAAAACAGGCACTACTCGCTCCACGGACTCAACTTCAACCGCTACACTTGTCTTGAACATCGATAAAGGAGCATGCAGTAATGGCCAGAACCGCGATCATTACAGGCGGTATCAAAGGGCTAGGGAAGGCGATTGCGTTGCATATGGCACGTGAAGGATATCACCTGGTACTCAGCTATCACTCAGATGACGTGGCAGCTCAGGAAACCTACCAGGAATGCCATGTGCTTACCCCACAGGTGCTGGTAATACGTTCCAATGTCGCCAATACCCACGATGTTGAGAATCTTTTTCATGTCGCCAGCAGCCAGTTTGGAAGCATCGATGTCCTGATCAATAACGCGGGACTGAATATCGATAAACCAGTGCTGGAGCTAAGCGAAGAGGACTGGGATCATGTCGTAGATACTAACATGAAGGGGACCTTTCTCTGCTCCCAATGCGCCGCGCGCTACATGCTCCATCAGGAAGCAGGTGGCTACATTATTAACCTGGGGGCCACAACCGGCATCACGGGACGAAAAAATGGCCTGAACTATTGCGCCTCCAAGGCTGGTATCCTGACGATGACCAAATGTCTGGCCCTGGAACTGGCGCCAAAAATTCACGTCAACTGCATCCTGCCTGGCTTCATCCAGACCCAGGAGGTTGAGGAACGCTATGGGACGAGGGATCCTCAACGCCTCAAAAAGATTGAGCAGAGCATCCCCCTCAAGCGCATCGGCCAGCCTGAAGAGATAGCCCAGGCCGTTGATTTTCTGCTCTCACCTGGCGCCGACTTTATTCACGGGCAGAAGCTCATCGTGGATGGCGGAGGATTTATGTACTAAGAAAATAGTGTTGAGCCTGGCGAGCTTTGCCCGCCAGGCTCAACACTATTTTCTTAGTACACTATAGTTCAGCCTGGCGCTGCTGAGCGTCATCAATCAGGCCCACCAGATACTGAAGCTTCTTGATCGTATGCTCAACATTGCGCTTGTTGCGCTCGTAGCCATCGGGGGCCAGTTGCTTAAACCAGGTCTGAATATCCTCTTCGGAGATGTCAAACCACTTGGCATCAGCCTGCAAACGCAGATAGACACGCATCTGCGGGTCCTGCTTCTTACGCACCGGGGCCTGGGGCGCCTCGCCTGCGCTCTCGCGCTCATCGGCCTCGACTGCCGCCGCAAGCTCAGCCTCGGGATGCAACTCATTGTAAAGCGCCTGGATATCTGCCGCGCGGAAGAAGGACTCGCGTCCCACGCCTCGCTTTGGCTTGATACGCCCATCCTTGATCCACTGTTCCAGGGTAATGCGATCAATCCCCAGCATACGTGCCGCCTCGCCCGCATCGATAAAGGCAAAACGCCCACCGGGACCTCCCGGCCCTCCAGGTTTATTTAACATAGCTCTTTATTCCTCCATAGTATCTGCAAATCATGAATTTTATGGCTTCTCTCCCCAATTATAGCGCACACCACGACCCAGAGAACCTGTCCAATAGGGCAAGCAATTCATAATAATATATACATTTGTAACACAAGAGAAAATAAAATAAGCTAAATTGTAAACCAAAAGTAATTTACCATGGAAAATCATATTTCCCGCATGTTAATATATTTCTATGCATACCTCTTCTCTATCTTGTTTACCCATGTACAAGATATTTTTGCAGATTCTGTAAATTGCGCATGGCATGTGCTAGTTGTCAATATGTGGATTGCGGAGGATTAGTCATCATGTGGAGTCACCTGCTTACCTCCTGGCCGCGCCTCTTCTTACGTCTCCCCTTAGCGCTGAAATTATGTATTTGTGGAGTTTGCTTTATTGCTTGTACGACCATCTATTACTGGACCCTGCCCTTTACGCACACCGGGTATATTCTCGCGGTCCCAATGCTGCTCTCCTCCTGGACCTTCAACAGGTACGGAGCATTCTGCGTCTTTGTCTGCAACATTGGCGTCTTGATCCTCTATAACCAGTTCATCTACCACCTGGCACCACTGACGCCGACCTATCTCTACTCTCTGCTGGGAAGTGTTGTGGTCTTGCTTATTGAGGGTTACCTGATGTGTACGCTACGCAGTATGCTCGACACCACAGAAGAGGCACAGCGGCGCGCAGAGGAAGCACAAAAACAGGGGCACAACGCCTATGAGCGCCAGCGCCAACTCAACCAGCTCAAGAACCAGTTCATTATCAACGTTAATCACGAGTTGCGCACCCCCCTCTCAGCGGCATATGGCTATATAGAAATGCTCGCACACCTGCTGGAGCAGACCGGCCATCTGACACGCGACCTCCACGGGGTCTATCTCAGGAATGCACTCAACTACTGCGACGAGCTGCGCCGCCTCGTCAACAACGTACTGGATACCATGGCTATCGCGAATAATAGAGGTGACCTGGTGGTAGAGAATCTACAACTCTATCGTATTGTGTATGACATGGTCGCCCAATTTGAAATGCTTTACCAATGTCATAACCAGGTGTATACCAGGATCTCACGTCACCTCTTTGTCAGTGGGAATGCTCATTGCATACGTCATATTCTCTACAACCTGCTCTCCAACGCCTTCAAATACTCTCCCAACATGAGTCCCATCCTTATTGAAGCGGGCACTGATGGGGAACAGGTTCGCATCACCGTCAGCGATAGAGGGGCAGGCATCCCTCCACAAGAGCAGGCCATGCTCTTCGAGCAATTTGCGCGCCTGCCACAAGACCTGGCGGGACCAACACGTGGCAGCGGCCTGGGCCTGTATATCAGCAAGCACCTGGTCGAAGCCATGCATGGAAAGATCTGGGTAGAGAGCCAGGGGATACCGGGCATAGGGAGCCAGTTCCACTTTACGCTTCCCGGCATTGTGAAGATGCAGCAGCAGTTTACACCTGCGCCTCAGACGCCCATACCGGCACCTGGTCCCGCGATGCTCAATTAGGTCTCGCGCCCGTGGTGCTCGCAATAATAAGAGAGTGTAGTATGGCCCTGGCAGCCTTCGGCTGCCAGGGCCATACTACACTCTCTTATTACGCTTCTTCAGCGCCGGGAACACGGTAAAACATCAAGAGGGTGCTGCCATAGCGTCGCTCGTCGACGAGTGTGAGACGCTGACAGATGACTGCGGCAACTCCGGGTCGCTCTTTGGGATGGATCTGCACAATCACCAGGCCATCATCAGGAACCAGGGACGAATGGTCCAGCATCTCCAGTGCACGCGCCGCCATCTCCTGGTATTGAGGAGGCGCGACGTAGACAATGTCATAGGGTTTTGGCGCGGCTCCAGGTGCTGCACCAGCCTGGAGAAACTTAAAGGCGTCTCCCCGTACCGTCTCCGCCCGGTTGATCAGGCCCGTCAATTGCAGGTTCTCGCGCAGGATACGAAATACCTGGGGATTGAGTTCCAGAAAGGTCGCGTGGGCAGCCCCCCGACTGAGGGCCTCAATACCAACATTGCCAACACCACCAAATAGATCCAGGAAGCGTGTACCCTGGACCTCGCCAGACAGGATATCAAAGAGCGCCGTTTTGACGCGATCCAGGATGGGTCGAGTGTCAATCGTTTTAGGTGACTTGAGCCGTTTGCCTTTCGCCTCACCGGTTACCACGCGCATATTTTTCCTCCTCCAACAGGTGTAAGACGGCCTCGACCTCGGGTATAAAGTTATCTTCCTTAGCCCACGAAATCAAAGCTTCGTTTTGATCTACCTTCAATTTTTTCTGTATGGTTATTCCCCAAACGCCCGCGAGCAAGGCCTGCAACTGCTCTTTGCTAATCTGCGAACCCACCAGTATATTGAGGACCTTCAAGCGATCTGGACTCGCAGCCGTCGCGCCCTGCATCTCACGAAACGCGTGCAGTTTATCAGAAGCCACGTCCAGGATCGCCTGAGGGAACATTGGCTCCTCGCCCTCCTCCAGGTCAACCAGGCCATCGAGATCTTCAGGCTCAACCTCCTCATCAAAGGCTCTCGCCTGGCGTGAGGCAGCCTGGCGCGTCCCATTCAGGGGAACCACATTCGTGGGCAGAGTGGTATGATTGTTACCATTTACCTGGGGAGCCGCAATAACTGGTCGCGTCGGCTGATCAGCAACAGCTTCCCGCTTGGCAGCTTCAATTTGCTTCTGAGGAGCAGGCTGTGCCTCGGCCTGCCTGGGCTGCGGCCTCTGCTCATTCTGTGCCTCCGCTGAAGAAGCCTGATATGGTCTTTCATTGCCCGTTGCCGAGGCCGTGGTCTGCGTAGATTGATTGGCCGAATGCTGCTTATCATCGCCGCCACTGTCAGCATCCCGCAATTCACGCAACCGTGCAATTGCTGAGCGTCGATTAATGTTGGAGAGGGAGCGCACATTCAACTGCTTCATAGCTTCATGCGGCTCAATCCCCCAGGTCTCTTTAATATAGTGGATAAAATCTGGCAGCGACATATCGCCACCGAGATCACCAGTCACCTTCGGGACCGAGGGGAGGCTAACCCCGCTATGCTGGCGCGGCACTGGCACCTGTGCCTCTTCGACAGGGGCAGCACTCTCGCGCACCTTAGGTGTGGGCTGAGTCGGCTGCGTACTCGTCTGCGGAGCAGGCACAGAGGCTGGTTTCTGTGGTGGAGCCGCAGGGCGCCCACCAGCTGGCGCCCCCTGAGGAGCAGGCGTACTCACCCTGGGGATACCTGGAGCATTCCCTGGAGCGCCACTCGGGATGGTACGAGATACACGTTTCTCTATGCGACTTATTAACTGATTCATACCCTGCTCGGCCTCGTTCAACAGCTGCTCGCGCTCCTGATCGCTCGCCCCCAGCGGCATAGGGATACCCATCTCAAGCGTATGCCTGCGCCCTCCGCTCTCAAATTCAGTCGCATAGCGCAACCAGATATGCCTGCTGTCTCCTTCCAGTTTCGCCTTCTGGCCATCCATAAGACACTTTCTCCTCTTTGCTGTTCTGCCCACTCTTATGCCGACAATGTGTTCACGCCTACCCTTCCAATTCTACACAATCCGCGGCGAAACACAAAATAGTCATCGTCCTATGCCCCGAGGACACAAAAATTGGAACTAGTGTACGTGTCTTATTATAGCAAAAACTGATCTCATGTACACTCTTTCCTCATCCTTCTTTCAAGGCCTTTATAAAAGTCACCCCTTCCCTTTCTTTGATTAGTAAACTGCATGTGGATGTTTTTGGCGAGATGTCTCGCGCCTGCGGCACACACCATCCACATATAGGGTCCATTTAGCTCTCGCTTGCCTGGTAAATGCAGAATATGATACAACGATAACAGGCTTACCAGCAGGCGCCTTTAAATCCAAATAGAAACGGATGCACATATATGACGCTAGATGAACAGCAGGCACGGGAAAAAGCCCAGCATCTCTATGATACCTATACCAGCCGGGGTGATGTACTGAATTATTTCTCAACGCTCTATCAGCAAGCCCAGGGGGACGCCTCAGCCATTCCCTGGGCGGACCAGCAAGTAAATACGCACTTCAAGGACTGGGCCGAACGCCAGCAACTCCAGGGAAACAACAGGCGAGCGCTCGTCGTTGGTTGTGGCCTGGGAGATGACGCCGAGTACCTGGCGAGCCTGGGCTTTCAGGTCACCGCCTTCGATATCGCGCCAGAGGCTATTGAATGGAGCAAACGGCGCTTCCCCGAGACCCAAGTCCACTACGAGGCAGCAAACCTCTTCGCCCTACCACAAGCATGGCAGCAAACCTTCGACTTCATTCTAGAGATATATACTATTCAGACCCTTCCTCACGAACTGAGGTCCCGCGCCATGGAATGCATCAGCCTCTGCCTGGCTCCCGATGGCAACCTGCTCGTGATCTGCCGTGGCACAGAGAACGAGGAACGCGACGGTAAAATCCCCTCTCCCCTGAGCCGGCAAAGCCTCTCAGTCTTCCAGTCCTGCGGCCTGCAAGAGGTCGCCTTCGACGACTTTTACGACCAGGAAGAGCCCCCCAGGCGCCGCTTCCGCATCCACTATCACCTATCCAACACCCCAAGCAACTCATAGCACACCAGGCCTGCCTGAACATTCAGACCTTACCAACAACCAATAGGTAATAAATGCGCTATGATAGCTGCACCAGCTCGGCCAGTGCAGCTATCATAGCGCATTTATTACTCCGCCCATTTCAACGTCAACTCGCCAGGTGAGCAACTATTTGACCGAGACTAAAACGCTTTAGAAGAGAGCGAGTTCTTGCTTTCTTCTAAAGCGTTCTTCATGCTAGGACTGGGCTTCAGGCGGATTATTCTCACCGGTGTTCAGAGGGCCGGAGACTCCATGTGGACGGATGGGCGGCGTCGTATTGATCACACCTGTTTTTGTCGCGGCATCATAGGACCCATTGGCACGCATAATCGCTAACGCATCGTCATAGCTGGCCTCACCGGCCGTCTTGACCGTGACAACAGTGTGACCTGCTGCGATTTCTTGCTGGTAGAAGCGTGCATCCTTCTCGGGAATACCAATACGTACAAACGAGCCAATTAGGCCACCGGCCGCTGCGCCCAGCGCGGCACCACCCAGGGTTGCCACCAGGACACCACCCGCGATGGCTGGGCCAATCCCTGGAATCAACAATGTCGCCACGGCCCCCAGTACGCCACCTAACACACCACCCTCCACCATACCGGTAGCTGTATTGACAGCGGTCGCCTCTGAAAGCCCCTCCAGGCGAGCATGCGCCAGATAGCCAATCTCATCATCGGTAAAGCCCGCGTGCCGCAGCGCTTCAATAGCGTTCCTGGCCTGCTCTTTATCCGCGAAAACACCGACAGCGATTGTCTTCTGCACCATTGCCATAGCCAGACCTCCTTTCACAACAAGAGAGGTGGTTGGTCAGCGAAATTGAATGCATTCTTGCCAGTTAACTCGAATTAACTCAGAGCACGTTCTCAGCCTTATTTACTTCCACAAAAAAGACCTGTGTGTCACTTGCATGATACACGGGAGAAGGGAAAAACGAGTTTCAGCGACTCATCCCATCATATATAGACATGTGCGTTGAGTTGCGTCGTTCCCCATAGCTCCCCGAACCACTCACCTGGCCTGGCTCGACTGTAGGCTCTGCTCCTGCTCATCAATAGGAACGAGGTTCAGGCGGGTCGCGTAGAGAGCGGCCTGGGTTCGGCTCTGAACCCCGAGCTTTGAGAGAATATGACGCACATGCGTCTTAACCGTATCCTCGACGATATGCAGATGACGCGCGATATCCTTATTCGAACGTCCCTGGGCAAGCAAGCGCAGTACATCGGCCTCGCGCTCCGTCAGATTCTCGGGCAGGTTGGGTTCACGTACCTCGTGCAGGAGAAAGATAGAGGCTTGAGGGGCAAAGTGCACGTTACCCTGCACCACCTCTTTAATGGCGTGGCAAAGCTCTTCAGCCAGGGCATCCTTCAACAAGTATCCTACAGCGCCCGCCTTGACGGCATGGATGACCGTTGAGCGCTCGACATGATTGCTCAAAATAATCACGCGGGACTCAGGACAGCAGTGGCGCAGCGAGGCCGTGGCGGAGATACCATCCAGTACAGGCATCATCACATCCATAAGCACCACCGCGGGACGCAGGCTTTGCACGAGTTGCACACCAGAGGCGCCATCGGAAGCCTCTCCCACAACCGTAATCTCGGGATCCTCTGTTAGAAATTGGCGCAATCCCTCGCGCACCATACCATGGTCATCCACAATTACCACGCTAATCATAGGGGTCATCTCCTACCTTAGTGCAAAACCACTTGACATAAAGGCGCCGTCACTACTCCTTTTTTATTCTACCAAGCGCTCGTAAATCCGCTTCATTGGAGTATATGCTAGTGTGGGGGAACGCTCGCGGACCGTTCCCCCACACTAGCATATATTTGTGCGTAGTTCACAGGTTAAGAGGTGTGCTTTGCATTAAGAAGGGAGCGCGCCCACTTGAGCGGTCCCCTGGACAGAGTGGGACGCGAGTGGACGGCTTGCTGGAGGGCCTTCATAAAGGCTGCGATATCGGGGAAGCGCCGGGCGGGTTCTTTGGCCAGTGCGCGCATCACCACGCGCTCGATACCTATAGGGACCTCTGGCATCAATACGCGAATAGGTTCTGGTAGTATATAGAGATGCTGGTGGCAGACCTGGGTGGTGCTACCGGAAAAAGGGAAATGGCCACAGAGCCAGGTATAGAGCATAATTCCTAGCGCATATTGATCGCTAGCGGGTTCAGGGCGGCCATGAATCTGCTCTGGTGCGGCATAGAGCGCTGTTCCATTCGAACTATCAGTAGCCTCCTGATAGTGTTTAAGCACGGAGGTCGCTATACCAAAATCGCAGAGCCAGACCTCCTCTTGTGGCCCAAGCAACACATTCTGCGGCTTGACATCGCAGTGCAGCACACCATTATCATGCATATATTGCAGCGCCGCGCCAAGTTGCAGCACATAGGGAAGCACCACGTCTAGGGCGACCCGGCTCTGCTGGGGGAAACGGTCCTGCAAGGTCCCATGTGGTGCATACTCCATGACCAGGAAGGGAATCCGCTCCTCAACGCCAAAATCGAGCACACGCACGATATGCGGATGACGCAAACGCGCCTGCAGGGTAGCCTCTGCCAGGAAGCGCTGAGTATCTCTCCCCGTGGCAAACCAGGTATTGAGCACCTTTACCGCTCCCAGCGTGTGCAAATATTGATGTTCTCCCAGGTAAATCGTCGCGTATCCACCACGCCTGAGCGGACGCAATAGATGATAGCTCCCCAACTGCTCAAGCGTACCCGGTTCAGGAAAATACTGGTTTTGTGTTGACATTGCTGGCATCCAGACACTATCGCTATACTCATAGAACCCTCACCCCCTCAACATGAAAACCTGCCTCATTTCAAGTGTATAGATGTCCTCAACCCGGTGTCATCAACCAAAAGAGTTAAATTCCAGGACATCGACGAGAGATAGAAACATCTACCGTTATAAATAAGTAGAAAATGTGTTAGAGTAGCCGTGTACGCAAGTAGCGGGCCCGCTACTTGCGTACACGGCTACTCTAACACATTACAAACCCAAGCGAGCGCCACAGGCGTGAGGCGTGATGATACAAAGAGACACTAGGACTAGTGGGGTAAGAAGAAGGTCAGAAACAGCACAACACTAGACTAGAACGCAATCATACTGTAGGCTGAGAATAAAAAGATAGGAACCTTACTCATGCAGCAAGAACCGATCTTACGCACAGAGCATTTAACGAAGCGCTTCGGGAAGCGTACCGCCGTGGATAACCTGGCGTTAGAAGTGTTCCGAGGCGATGTCTTTGGTTTGCTAGGTCCCAACGGCTCAGGAAAAACCACCACGATCCGCATGATACTCGGTTTGATCCAACCAAACCAGGGCTCTATCATGCTCATGGGCAAGCAGTCAGAGGATAAGCGTGGCTACCTTGATGCCCTCCGCCGCACGGGCGCGATTGTCGAGCAGCCCACATTCTATCCCTTCCTCTCCGGGCGCGAAAACCTGCGCGGCATGGCGACCTTTGCGGGTCTGGCCAATGACCAGGCAACGCACGCTCGCGTAGAGGAGGTTCTGGAGCAGGTGGGCCTGGCAGAGCGCGCTAACGATAGCTATAAGAAATACTCCCTGGGCATGAAACAGCGCCTGGGCATTGCCGCGGCCCTCCTCAGTCAGCCCGAACTGATTATTCTCGATGAGCCAACCAATGGCCTGGACCCGGCGGGCGTCGTCGAGATTCGCCGCTTTATCGGGCAACTGGCGCAGCAGGGCATCACGGTTATCGTCTCCAGCCATATCTTGCACGAAATTCAACAAGTATGCTCGCGTGTGGCCATTATTAAGTTCGGCAAGCTCCTGGTCCAGGGCAACGTCAATGAACTCCTGGCGGAACGCGAAGGCATCAGCCTGAGCTTTAAATATCCCGAGCAGGCCAGCAAAGCGGAACAGGCCCTCAAGGAAGTTCAGGCCCAGATTCCCTGGATGAAGAGCGTTACCCATACCCAGGCCGAACCGGGCTCCTGGGCAAGCGTAGGCAGCCCGCTTCTTCAGGTTGAGGCTCCCATCGACTACGCCATGGAGGTCAACGCGCTCCTGGGCGAGCGTGGTATCTATGCAGCCGAGATTCGCCGCCAGGAAGCCAGCCTGGAGAAATTCTTCCTGGAACTGACTGGGGAGGACGCGGACTTTAATGAAACTTCGGAGCCAGCCCAGCCCCAACTTTCTACCGGCCAAGGGAGGAATATCTAATTATGAAAGCAGAATCACTGGTTACAAGCATAGAGGTAGCCCCTAGAGGTGGCTGGCTCGCCCAGGTCGCACGCATGGTTGGCTGGAACCTCTACCAGATGCGGCGCCGTGCCATGAGCAAGTGGCTGAGCATTATCTTTGCTCTGCCCCTGATCGTCATGGTCGGCATCTTCCTGACAACCAGCAAACACGATTTACTGGCCTACCCAACCCTATTTCGCCTCTTCGGCTCGATACTTAGCTCGCTGGGGCCGCTCCTGCTGCCAATTCTGGCTGCAACACTTATCGGTAGCGAATATACCTATGGCATCCAACGTCAGTTGCTGGGGCGTGGCATGAGCCGCCTCCAGGTCTATACAGGGCAACTGGCGGCTCTGGCCGTCGTGACCCTGCTGGGAACGGCGATCACCCTCCTGCTGGGTATCATCCTCTCGCTGCTCTTTGGCAACATCTTTGGCGTGCAAATGGCACTCCCCACGGGCGGAGCGTGGCTTGGCCTGCTTACCTACTGGCTGGGGCACTCCCTCAACATCTACTTCTTTGTGACTATCGCTGTTTTCGTCTCGACATTGGGGCGCAATCCCATCGCGGGCACAGCCGTCGCCCTGGGCTACCAGATCTTTGAGACCCTGGTGCGCAGCATTCTCGTCGTCCTGGTCAGCCTCTTCGACCAGAATACCGCCAAGAATCTCATCCACTTCCAGGAGTGGCTCCCCGGCGTGGTCGCTCAGACCATGCTGAGTGGCCCGTCTGGACAGCTCTTCCAGGAGCCGACCAATTCCACCAATAATCCCGACGTTATGAGTCCTACCACGGCGCTCATCGTCCTTATAGTCTACCTGCTCATCCTCATCGTCGGTGGCTACCTCCTCTACAGCCGCCGCGACATGACAGAGTAGGTCAGGCAGTTTGTTATGTTGGACAGGGGCACAGGTGCTGCTGCGCGGCACCTGTGGATCTCGGCCACAGCTCACCCTCCCTGGAAGAGGGCCTGCACTAAACCCTCGAATACGAAATGAAACTCCTGGGTATGAAATTAAAAAGGCCTCCTGGCTCTCAATGAAAGAGGGTCAGGAGGTTCTTCGTTGGCATTAGAACTTACTGCGCGACAAATGTTGCAGTGCTTACAGAAGAAAATCCATAGGTGAAATCAGAAGCCGTCACGTGATATGTCTGGCCACTTACAAGGCCATCGGCCTGAATAGTGGTCGTGAAATTACCGTTTTGATCGGCAGAGATTAGCGCATAGGTACCAGTTGGATAGTAGTAATAGTAGGGATTTGGCGTTCTCATTGTTTTGCATTGTCTTCTGATCCGAAAACTCTAGTGAGCTTGTCCGCGAATGGGGATGGGTTTCGAAATAAGATCTGTTGTTTCCTGAGCGACATAAAGCAAGGAAGTTCCTCACAGGAGTTACTATATGAACACCGGACATATATCCAGGAGTAAGAAAAGCTCTCCACTTCGGAAAGAACGTGAGCGGCATTCCTGGACCCAAAGCGAGGTTGCGGAACGCCTTGGTACAAACCAGATCAATGTAAGTCGCTGGGAGAATGGTATTACGACACCCAGCCCCTTCTACCGTCAGAGACTGAGTGAGCTCTTTGAGAAGAATCCACAAGAGCTAGGCTTTCTTCCCGAAAACGACACAGAGACTGAGACTCCTTTAGATATATCGATATCAGATACAATACACACGCAACTACTCTGGCGCGTTCCTCATCGACGCAATCCACTCTTTACAGGGCGGACAAAAGCTCTTGCGAGCATGAATGACTATTTCAATGCACAGTCTCAAAATAGCCTGCCTCTCGCTTTAAGCGGGCTGGGA
Organism: Ktedonobacter robiniae; assembly: GCF_016587375.1. Lineage (GTDB taxonomy): Bacteria > Chloroflexota > Ktedonobacteria > Ktedonobacterales > Ktedonobacteraceae > Ktedonobacter > Ktedonobacter robiniae. Next base: position 2,713,170 of record NZ_BNJG01000001.1, on the reverse strand, counting down.
GGAACTGGGAAAACACAGATTGCTATTGAATATGCCTATCTTCACCAGAAGGACTACCAGGCTATTTTCTGGCTCTCTGGCTCCAGACATGATGCTTTATACGCAGATTTTGTGGAACTAGCAACGTTGCTTCAGCTAACGCAACGCGATGAACAAGATCAGGACGCGGTTATTCGAGCCGTCAAACGCTGGCTCAACACACACACTCGCTGGTTCCTTATTCTGGATAACATCGATAATCTGAACATGATCAATGAATTTGTGCCAATGCTCGACAAAGGTCACATGCTTATCACAACAAGGCTCCAGGCCCTTGGTGCCTTTGCACACAAATTTGAAATTGAGAACATGAGGCAGGAAGAGAGCGTTACCTTTCTCCTACGTCGTATCAAATCCATCCAGGCGAGTGATGCATTCGCAGAGATAGGCTGCGAAGAGCGAAGGCTGGCAGAAGAAATTTGCACTGAGCTAGGATGCCTACCTCTTGCACTCGATCAGGCTGGTGCGTATATAGAAGAAACTCGTTGTGGCCTGGCTCGGTACCTGCAACTTTACCAGACCAGCCGCAGTCAACTCCTCTCACTTAGGGGGGATACAGCCATGGGGCATCCTGATTCCATCACTACCACCTGGTCGCTCTCTTTCCAACAAATTGCCCAGGCCAGCCGGGAAGCAGCAGATTTTTTGCACTTGCTTGCCTTTCTCAGTCCAGAAGCAATCCCCGAAGAAATTCTTACACTCAGGACAAATAAACCTGAACCCGAACTCCAATTAGCAGCCAGTAATCCATTAAAGTTGGACGCCATCATAAAACTTCTTATGCGTTATTCGCTGATCAGACGAAATCCCGAAGAAAAGACGCTGCACATCCATCGCCTGGTACAGGCCGTCCTTCGCGATGGCTTGGCGCAAGAAGAACAACGCACATGGGCAAGGAGAGCCATACACGCCGTAGATTCAGCTTTTCCTGTTGTTGAGCATCAAAATTGGCATCTATGTCAACGAATTCTCCCGCATGCCCTTTCATGTGCATTCTATATTCAAGAGTATCACCTTGCCTTTCCTGAGGCGGCGCATTTGCTATATAAGGCGGCTGCTTATCTCATGACACGAGGAAATTACGAGCAGGCGGAGCCGCTTCTCCTCAATGCGCTCTCGATCCAGCAAAGCATCCTGGGAGAAAACCATCCAGATACAGCACGCACTTTAAATGACCTTGGCGATCTCTACTTTATCAGAGGTAGCTACAAAGAAGCTGATAGCTACCTACAAAAAGCTCTTAGCGTTCGCCAACAGGTCTCAGGAACCAATCATCCTGACGTAGCAGAGACATTAAATAGGCTGGCAAACCTCTATCGTACACAGGGCAATTACAATTTAGCAATACCCGCGGAGTTAGAGGCGATAAAGATTAGTAAAGCTGTCTTTGGAGGATCAAACCTTCTTGTTGCCAAAAGCTACTATAACCTGGCAAAAATCTATGAAGCACAGGGAGACTATCAGCAAGCTGAGAAATATTGCAAACTAGCGCTACAGATTCAAGAACAGCTTTTAGGAGAAACTCACCCTATCATTCCCTCTAGCCTTAACAGGCTGGCCAGAATTCAGCATAAACAGGGAAAGCTCGAATTAGCAATGCAAAGGAACCAAAAAGCATTGGAACTTCGTAGGCACACCTCGGGTCTCGAACACGAACACATAGCAACTATTCTCAACAGCATAGTTGAAATTCTTCACGATGAAGGAAAGTATCAAGAAGCTCAACCTATGATTGAGCAAGCCTACACTATTCAAGAGCAAGCCCTTGGAAACGAACATCCTTACCTGGCATATACACTTCGCAATAGGGGCTACAACTTTTTCCTGCAAAGCAACTATACCGAGTCTGAAGCAGCTTATAAACGAGCAATATGTCTACGTGAACAAAAACTTGGGGTAGCCCATCCTTATACAGCTATCTTATATTTTGACCTTGCTAAACTCTATATATGTGTAGATAGATTCGATGATGCAGAAGTACATTATCACAAAGCACTGGAAATTTACATAAAAACTTACGGCGCAAATCATCCAGCGACCAGCCGAATTTCAGAAGAGTACATGATGATGTTGGAAGAAAACACAAAAAGTATTTGATGGATTCTATTTAGGTATTTGATAAAAAGATATTGTACTCTATGAAATAGGGCAATTAGAGATGTATTTCCTCCAGATGTTACTGCTTCATATACCTGGAACGTTTCACTTTGCAGAACTTACTTATCAAACGTTGTTGTTCATCACTATCAAGTAGTGATATTTTTCTTGTAATAGTAGGTCTGTATGTCAAAAATTCTTATCATTGGTTCTTCTGGCGCAGAAATTGGGGAAACAAGCCTTTCGATACGAGATTTGACGCTTTACAACAAATTACGCAAGAGCAAAGCTGGATTATTGAGGGAAACTACGCCTACTCTACCCAACCAGCCTGGGAAATGGCTGATACAATTATTTTCCTGGATCTGCCCTTAACTCTGTGTTTACAGCGTGTGATAGAGCGCCATTACTTCTACAACGGGTTGGCTCGCCGTGACCTCCCCCTAGAATGTGTAGATAATTTTGGCCTACAACGAGCAACCAAATTAATTTCATTTTTATACACAAGAAGAAGGAACTACAAAAGCAATTAGCTCAGATCACACCAGGTAAAGTTACCCACCTACAATCGCCTCAAGAGGTAGATGCATTTTTTGAGTTACAAATGCAAAAGGCAAGTACAAAGATAGTAGCCAGCCAAGATGAAACAATCAGTGCTCATTACCCTCAATTGGTCAACTACAAGATTCAGCCCCAACCTATCGATAAAACTCCTTTCAACATAAGTATGCTGATTGTTTACGATATTTTAGTCCTTTACCATAAGCTCTTAACATTGCCTTCTTCCTGCTTGGTAGACATAAGTAAGATATGGCAAGTAACTCTGACAGCTATGAATATAAAAAGAACAAGGCCCATAACCACCAGAGTGGATTGTGAGCCTCGCTCTTCAGCATTAGAGCTTGAAACAATATTTAACCCTATTCAGCAATCGCCTATTCCACGGTGACGGATTTGGCCAGGTTGCGAGGCTGGTCGACGTTGCAGCCGCGGGCGACGGCGACGTGATAGGCGAAGAGCTGGAGCGGGATGCTCGCCAGCAGTGGGCTGAAGATCTCCAGGGTCGCGGGGACATAGAGGACGTCGTGGGCATGCTGCTTGATCTTCTCGTCGCCTTCGGTGGCGACGACGATGACGCGGGCGTCGCGCGCACGCACCTCCTGGATGTTGCTCACGACCTTGTCGTAGACGTGGGAGGCGGTGGCGACGGCAACCAGAGGTGTCTCGGGATCAAGCAGGGCAATGGAGCCGTGCTTGAGTTCGCCCGCGGGAAAGCCCTCGGCATGGATATAAGAGATCTCTTTGAGCTTGAGCGCACCCTCCAGGGCCGTGGGGAAGCCAACACCACGCCCGATAAACATCATGCTGCGCGCCTGAGCCATCTCTTGCGCAAGCGGCGCGATGACGTCATCAGGGCTATTAGCATGCTCCAGGATGCTCTGGATCTGCTCGGGCAGGCGCTCAAACGCGTTCAGAATTTCGCGCATCTGCTCAGGCTGAATATACCCGCTGAGCTGGCCCAGGTAGAGGCCAAGCTGGTACAGCACGGCCACCGAGTTGATGAAGGACTTGGTGGCGACGACGCAGATCTCGGGACCCGCGTGCAAGTAGAGCACGGCGTCAGAGAGGCGCGTAATGGCGCTGGCGACGACGTTGGTAATGGCGATCACGGTCGCGCCATGCTCACGCGCCTGGCGAATACCGACAATGGTGTCCAGCGTCTCGCCCGACTGAGTGACAGCAATACAGAGTGTGTCGGGTCCAACAATGGGTTCACAGTAGCGGAACTCAGAGGCGGTAATGGTCTCAACCGGGATGCGCGTCCACTTTTCGATGGCGTACTTGGCCAGCAGGCCCGCGTGATAGGATGAGCCACAGGCCACCACGATGATACGGCGCAGGTTCTCCAGGGCGCCAGAGGCACGCAACGGCTCCAGTTCGGGCAGGCACAGCTCACCTTCATGCACACGACCCAGGAGGGCGCGGTGCAGGGACTCAGGCTGCTCGTTGATCTCCTTGATGGCGAAGTGAGGGTAGCCACCCTTCTCAGCCGCCTCGATATCCCATTCGACGGTGAGGGGCTTGCGCAGTACAACACTGCCCGCCTGATCGGTGATAGTGACGCCATGGGGGCGCAGCTCGGCGACCTCGCCCTCTTCTAGCACAATGATGTTGCGTGTATGCTTGAGCAGGGCGGGAATGTCAGAGGCGAGGAAGTTCTCGTTCTCGCCCAAGCCAACGATCAGAGGACCACCATTGTGGCGCGCACCTACCAGCAGGTCGGGCTGCTCACGGCTGACCACAGCGATGGCATAGGTCCCTTCGACGCGCTTGAGCGCGAGGCGCACGGCCTGGACCAGGTCATGGTTGGCCTCGCCGAGGTAGGCCTGCTCTACCAGGTGGACCAGTACCTCGGTATCGGTCTCGGATTGGAAAGTGTGACCACTGGCGCTGAGCTCCTGGCGCAGGTCGGCATAGTTTTCGATGATGCCGTTGTGGACGAGCGAGAGTGTGCCAGAGCAATCTGTATGGGGATGAGCATTACTATCATTAGGGCGTCCATGAGTGGCCCAGCGCGTATGGCCAATGCCAAGCGTGCCCTCACCTGGACGCGAACCGTTGGAGACGGATGCTACAAGGTTGGCGATCTTGCCAACACGGCGATGCAATTCAAGCTTGCCTGCCGTGGTAAGAACAGCGATACCGGCGGAATCGTAACCGCGATATTCGAGTTTACTGAGTCCTTCAAGCAATATAGTCGTAACATCGGTGCTCTCAGGCCCGACGTAGCCAATGATACCACACATGGAGGAAGGTATCCTTTCTTCATGTCGCAGAGCACGTGGGGTTAATAGGCATGCGCGACCAGGCGGGAAGAAGGGCATAATCTCCCTTCACTTCTCCTGCTTGAGTCCTTATGCGAAAACCAATCCCCTTTCGGGGGCGCAGCGCCCGCTCTCGCGGCTAGCGCTAGCGCGCTCAGGTCTTCGAAAGGCACTAAGCTGGAAAAAGCGCACAAAACCCCGGGCCAGGAGCAACAAATTCTGAAAAAAGACTCCTGGCAATGTACTCTTGCTTGCTCACTGTGAGTATATTGTCCCCGGCGTTACCACCCGGTTTTGTCGACCCACTTCTCAGGGCTGTGATCGGCCCTGGAGGCTCCCCGCTGATGCTCCGAACAGCCTCCTCCTCGTCAACCAGGCCTCCTCCTCAGCCTGGTCCATGCGCTACTCAATCCAGTCCAATAGTCATATTTTTCCGTAAGCCTATGCACGACTTATCTACCTACATAAACGAAGAAGAGAATCAAAAGTCGCACATGTACCTGCTTGCGTAAGCGATATTGGATATTTGGAAGCTTACGCACCTTTAACGGAGCTTACGTGTCTCTATGTTGAGTATAACATAGGGCAAGTAACCGCTGATACTTATGCCCTATCTATAGGACGTTTTTGGGATAGAAATAGTAGACATTAGGCAGAACTTGAAAAAACCAGAGAGGAGGAGTAATGTATCTACAAGATATATTTCCCTGGCACTGGCCTTCTTAAATTGCTTCTGCTGGGAAATTGGGAAACGCACAAAACCTGGTAGGGACCAGCTTTAGCGCGTCCGAAGGCGATTGATCGCCTGTGGGCGCAGCTCCAAATATTCGCAGGCAACATTTCGCATAATGGGTCGCACATTCCTGGCAAAAACAGGCTTACGCCACACTGCCATGAATGGTATTTGGACGCGCTAAAGCTGGTCCCTACCGGAAGAGGATAAGTGGCTTTATGTCAGTTGATCATATTGTGCTGGGTATCATCGGCCTGGCGCCCAGTACGGGCTATGATATGCGCGCCGAGATTGAGAAGGGCAGCATTGGTCTCCTTTCGGCGCTGAGCTTTGGCAGTATCTATCCCCGTGTACGCGCACTTCAGGACGAAGGCTTTGTACGTATGGAGCAAGAGGATAAAGATGGGCGTAAACGCAAGCTCTATGAATTGACGGCCAAGGGTTGGCAAGAACTCCAGCGCTGGCTTATGGACGAAGAGGCGGCCTATCCTCTCCCCATGCGCGACGAACTCCTGGTGAAGATCCTCTTCTGGGGCATCGCTGGCGCGGAGCGCCACACCCTGCGAGAGCATCTACAGGCGCGCCGCGAGGAATCAGAGGAGCTGCTCACCTACTTGCGCAGCCTACAAAGCGACGGCGTCACCTTTATTGATGAATATGGCATGCTGGTCTTCTCATACATGGAATCAAAGATTGAGGGCGAGCTGGCCTGGATTGAGAAGGCCAGCACTCAACTCTTACAGGAGCCAGAACTGCCTCCCCAGGACCCCAAATGGCTGGCGGTTCTCCAGAAGGCACGCCGCAAAAAAGCCCTGGGCGAAAGCGAGGAATAGTCATAGATGACTTTTGCCGAGGATTCGCCTTGTTGCTCTTGACGAGACACACAAAACGCACTATGGTACTAGGTAAAGCATTGCTAATTCAGTAGATCATATAGTAGAGGTAAGCTCTCGCATGGAACTCTTAGACTTCACGATTCTCGTGCTCTCGTTTGTTATTGTTGTCTTTTTGGCAGCAATTCTCTTTATTCGCCCGTCGAGAGCTGTCCTCATAGCCTCGCTTCTTGGCGGCCTGGTCCTGGCACTGGTCAATGTACTCTTTGACGTAATTGCCGCCTATGCCAATTTCTGGCACTACGTGTTTACCGCTCCCAAACCAAGCCAGCGCTTCCCCTGGAATATCGATCCCCAGGCGTTCTATCACCTGGTGACGCACTTCCCTGTGACATACTATATCAGCACTGGCCTGGTCTATGGCTCAATCGTCTATCTGCTCATCTGGCGCTTTGAGAAGGGACCTAAAGCCTGGTTCGCCAAACTGCTCCTCTTTGGCATCCCCCTGTTCTGCATCCTGCGCGATGTGTATGGGGCAGCCACACATACCGCGTACCTGCACTGGGACAGCATGGGTGGCATCGTACTCACTGTCCTGCTCTGGCCCATCGCTTTCTATGCAGGCTATCTGCTCTTCAAAAAGCTTGCTCCCTCACACCAGGTCATTGAGGCTCAGCGCCAGGAAGAGGAAGAGCGCGAGGCGGCCCGCATTCAAGCCCTCAAAGCTGCTTCCTCCCAGCAGTAATCTTTTTGCTTTGTAGTGAAGTAACGAATAAGCGGATTGGGCCGGTAGAGCCGGCCCAATCCGCTTATTCGTTACTTCACTACAAATTACTCCTGGACGTCCTGAAGGACGGAGGCTAGATTTTCATAGACATGATCGGGCTGAATCGTCGAGCGCTCAAGCGTCTCACGGCTGGCACGACCAGAGAGGACGAGCAGTGTGTGTGTTCCCGCCGACTTACCCGCCAGGATATCGACCTCCAGGCCATCACCAACCATGACCGTCTCCTCTGGCTGGCTACCAAGCGTCTGCATGGCCTCCACCAGTAGACCCGGCTGAGGTTTGCCTATGACCTCGGGCGTCACGGAACTGCCCGCCTCGATGGCGGCCACCATCGTACCAGTACCGGCGATAAAGCCATCGGCAACTGGCAGCAAGGGATCGCGATTAATGGCGACAAAGGCCGCACCGTTACGGACAGCATGCACTGCCGCAGTCAGCTTCTCATAGGTAAACTGGCGATCTAGCCCGACCAGAACAGCATCGACATGCTCTTCCTGGGTGTCGGCAAGCTTTAAATTATGCTCATGCGCGATATCATACAGAGGACGCTCACCAATCAGGTGAATGGTCCCATTAGGGAAACGGCGTGCGATCTGTTTAACCGCGGCCTGGCCAGCCCCAAGCACATGCTCAAGGCTTGTATCAATGCCCAGACCAATAAGCTTATCCAGGACCTGCTGCTCACTGGCAAACGAGTTATTGGTCAGAAAGAGGTATTTCTTCCCTGTCAGTTCAAGCCAGTCCACAAACTCCTTCGCGCCCGGCACCAGGGTATCCCCACGGTAAACGACGCCATCCAGGTCAATCAGATAGGTTGTATATGATGGTAACATACTTCTCCAAATACATGCATGTTATTATATGCTTCTATTATATCGTCTAAAAACGGGACTAGACAAAAATAAAAAATCGGCCAACGCAGAAAAAACGAGAGTTGGTAGGAAGAATGGGGGAGTATAGAGTAATATGTGGATATGCAGGCGTTGGCGACACTTGGCCGCCAACGCCTGCATATCCACCTCCTCTAATCGCGTAAGAGCTGCTCGCGGATGGTGGAGACATCCTGGCGCAGGGTGGGATTCTGTTTGAGGTTGCGCTCAATCTTTTCGCAGGCGTGGAGCACTGTGCTATGGTCACGCTTACCGAAGAGCTGGCCAATTTCAAACAGTGAGATCTGAGTCTCCTGGCGAATTAAATACATCGCGACCTGGCGCGGAACCACGATATGCTTATCGCGCTGTTTGCTACACATCGCTTCAAAGGAGACACGGTAGTAATCAGCGACGGCCTGCGCGATTTGACGCCCATCCAGGTGCGTTTCACGGTGATCCGCCCCCAACGAGGACATGGCGGCACGTGCCACGTCTAGCGTTAAATCTACGCGATGCAACTGCTGATAAGCCATCAAGCGATTGAGGCAGCCCTCTAGCTCACGAATGTTCGTCTGCACACGACCCGCAATATACGAGATGATCTCGTCAGGGACTCGGTAGTGCAAGGCATCCGCCTTGACGCGCAGAATCGCCATACGTGTCTCTAGATCTGGCGGCTGGATATCTGCCACCAAGCCCCACTCAAAGCGCGAACGCAGACGCTCTTCCAGGCTGGCAATGGCCTTGGGCGGGCGATCACTACAGATCACAATCTGCTTGCTCATCTCATGCAGGCTGTTAAAGGTGTGAAAGAACTCCTCCTCGGTCGACTCCTTGCCAGCGATAAACTGGATATCGTCAACGAGCAGAATATCAACCGAGCGATACTTGGCACGAAACTCCTCGGTCGTACGGTAACGAATGGCGTTAATGATCTCATTGGTAAACTGCTCGGAGGAGACATAGAGGACCGCCAGCCCTGTCTGCACCCCCTGCTGACCAATAGCATGTAGCAGGTGAGTCTTTCCCAGTCCGACACCTCCATAGAGGAAGAGCGGGTTATACGACTCACCGGGAGCCTCGGCAACCGCCAGTGAGGCGGCATGAGCCAGTCGATTACTGCTACCTACAATAAAGGTATCGAAGCTATACCGAGGATTAAGGCGATTATTTGTCAATATGCCTGACCGCTGCTCATTCTCCCATTGCTCCTGTTGAGAAGCCACACCAGCCTGGAATGACTGATAAGATGCTGCGTTTTGCTCATACGACGGCGCTTCAGGTGTGCGCGCTGCTTTATGGGGAATACTGCGGTTAATACTGCGATCGTAGAAGTTATATCCATTCTGCGCCCCCGATGTCGATGCGGCCAGGTGCGGTGTCGCGACCTCTTCCTGAGCTGGCAAGGACTCCTCGCCTGGCTCATGAGTCACTTCAAGCACAATGGTCCGCCCCGTTACCTCTTGTAAGGCCTCTTCCATTACTTCTAGCCAGTGCGAGGTCAGGACATCACGAGCAAGGTCATTATGCACTTGCAGCGAGAGATAAAGCGATTCCGTCTCCTCATGCGCGCCACCTTCAGTAGTCTGAGAGGCAAGTAGATGAGCCTCTTGCAACCACTGACGCGTGACAGGGTCCAGCGACTCGTGTTGCAGCAACCGCTCAAGCGTCGAGCGCCAAATCGTAGCAGTGTTCACCATGTACTCCAGTAGGGCATAGCAGCTCTCGTACTAGTTGCTTAAACTAGTCCTCGGCCAAAGCAACGCATTCAATCTCGACCAAGGATTTGCGTGGTAAGTCAGCGACTGCAATCGCCGAACGAGCAGGGAGGATGTCACCGGTGAAGTAAGTCGCGTAAACGGCATTCATGGCTTGAAAGTGATCCATGGTTGTCAGGAAAACGGTTGTCTTGACGACCTTCTGGAGGGAGGAACCCGCAGCCTCTAGCACTGCGCGCAGATTCTGTAACACCTGGTGCGTCTGAGCGGTTACATCTGCACCGACAATCTCACCACTGGTTGGGTCCAGGGGAATCTGCCCGGAGGTGTAGATAAACTGTCCATAACGAATGGCCTGGCTATAAGGGCCAATAGCGGCCGGAGCATTAGCAGTCTGAATCTTCTCACGTTCCATAAATGTTGTTCTCCACTCCTGATATTTTTATTAATTGTATGTGCGACCCTTTGCTTAAATTCTCGCACCTGCGGCGCTCACTTGGGAAAGGTGTGTATGCTATTTAGGTAAGTCACACAGACGAAAATGTGCAGGAGACATCCTCTATCCTAAAAGATGAGAAAAGTCTCCTGCCTCTCCTTATGCAAACAGGCGCTAACTCCTAGTAAGGTCCACGCCCTGAGGGTGGTACTCGCCCCTGCCCATCGATGCCCGGATTATATTGGGGGGGATACATCTGCGCAGCAGGCGTGGTTGCGGGCCTCGCTTTGCTGATCTCACGCGCGCACTGGCGCAAGGTTTGCTGCATCTCGGCTGCGGATGTAAAGCGGTCCTCCGGCTCCTTCTGTAACGTTCGCATCACCACCTGCTCAACAGCGGGAGGAACATTTGGATTGAAGGGACGCAAAGGCGGAGGCTGCGCCGAGGCATGTTGCATGGCAATGGAGACGGCGGTTGGACCCACAAAAGGTGGTCTCCCAGCAAGCATCTCAAACATTACAACGCCGAGAGAATAGAGGTCAGACGAAGCGGTCAATGTCTCGCCGCGAGCCTGCTCTGGAGAAAGATAATCGGCGGTTCCCAACACAATACCACTATTCGTCAGTCCGGCATCCTCAGCCACACGCACGATACCAAAGTCTGTAAGCTTTACCCATGCTCCGCCATCGCTCAGACCACCGCCTGCGTTACCGCTACGGGCAAGCATAATATTCTGCGGCTTAATATCGCGATGAATAAAGCCTCGCGCATGCGCAACCTGGAGCACGGCGCATACCTGGGAGGCAATCTCTATCGCCTCGCGCGCCTGTAGCTGCCGACGCTGCCCAATTAATTGCTTTAATGTCGGGCCATGAATATATTCCATGACCAGGAAATACTGGCCCGCTTCTTCTACAAAGTCATAAATAGTTACGGCGTTGGGGTGCGCGAGCGCAGCGGCGGCGCGTGCCTCTCGGCGGAAACGTTCCACAGCTCGCGCATCACTCTTATCAAGTGAGCGCAAAACTTTGGCCGCCACGATACGTTCTACGCGATGATCCCAGGTTTTGAAGACGCTGGCCATACCGCCAGTAGCGATATGCTCGCGAATTTCGTACCGTCCAGCAATTAAAGTGCCTTCGAATTGGTTCAACGTACCTACCTCAAGCGACCTGGGTCAGGTGAAAGTAAGACAAAAATAAAGTTTAAATCTGCACGTTCAGAGGGTAGTATATCATCAATGCGTTATGTCGTCGAGTTTTTAGGAGTAGGAGGTGTATATGTGCATGGAGAGCGGGCAAATGCCCACTTCCCATGCACACATATACCGCCAAATCTACTTCACCCAGATGGGGCGAGAGTCGGCGTTGATTCTGTTGTTGGTGTCAGTCAACTGAATGGGATTACCAGTAAGCTTGTAGTTGCCTTTCGTATCCACGTTCAAGTGCGCCAGCCAGAGATCAAAGGCACCATTGGTGTAGGTTATATACGCCAGGGACTTGCCATCAGGCGACCAGACAGGCTGACACACATACTGGCCCTTCACGATCAACTGAGCCGACTTGTATGGTGTGGTCCCCTGTTGATCCGCGGCATCGCCGGGCGTGGCAGTGATCCCTTTAGGAACCTTCTGGACATAGATGCTTAACTGATCACTTGTGTTCTCGCTACGAGTGTAGGCGATAGAATCACCCGTGGGCGAGAAGATGGGTTGATAGTTGCGTACGTTCGAATCCTCAGGCGTGAGCGCGACACCGGTATCGGGCTGGCTTTTGGCTACTCCTGGACGATACTTATATGGATTGTTAGCAATCAGAGTCGAGTCAGCCAGGTAAATCTGAGTCAGCAAATTAGAAGAGTTTTTAGGGTCATAGGTGTAGTGTGTATAGATGATTTCTTTTGGTGTGTTCGGGCGGAAAGCCACGTCCCGGTCACCACCAGCCCCGTAATCGCTATAAGCTACATATTGGGGCGTATCGGTTCCAGGATCAGAGACTGGCACGGTAAACACCTGAGGGTCCAATAGGGGGGCATTCTGACCCGTAGCCTGGTACCAGTTCTCTTTACCAAAGTCACTGGCAAAAAGAATAGACTTTCCATCTGCCGAGAAGGAAGGCTGCCCGATCCAGTTGGCCCGCGATTTCACAAAGCCATCTATATTGTAGTAGCTTCCCTGGCCGCTACGAATGACCTTGATCTTACCACCTTCAGCGGGCATAGTTGCAATATCAGAGTAGTCGCCACGCCGAATCACAAAGATAAGCTGCTTACCATCAGGCGATATCGCGGGATCGCGTACATCCAGACCCTGGGTCAGCTGCTTGAGATTGCGCTGGCTATCAAGCTCGTACAGGTTGCGATCAATCGTAAAGTAAAACTTCCCACTAAACACTGCCTGGTCGGTCTTATTGATGCCAATCGAGGTCCCATCTTTCGTCGTCTGCTTGGTATCAAAGGTATTGCTCTTGTCATTACCAATGCCTAAACAACCTTGCAAACTAAATGCAAGCAATACCAGAAGCGCCAGCACGCTATACTGTCTACATCTAACCTGTATATTTCTCTTCATTGCCACATTCCATCTCACTCTACTTTGACGGTCTCAAAGGTTACCATCATCATCAGGTCCAGCAGGCTGCGCACACCAAAGGGATCATTTAGCTGGGGAACGCTCATCGCGCCCGATGAAACCATCTGTTGTGTGGAGGCCGTGGCATTGGGCACATCCGCGTTCACATGCGATGGATTGTTCTGCGCCAACTGCGTATCCTGCTGGCTAGGCGTCGCCGCGTTGCCATACAGGGATAGGACAGACTTACAGCTCGCAGTATCACCAAACATCTTTTGCAGATCCGGCAAGATCTTAGAACAATAGGGGACAAAGTCGCCGGTATTCGTGTTTTTGCCGGTTTTAGGATCGGGAAGTGACAGCGGACCAGAATAGGGTGGACTAAGAATAAGTTTGTTGATATTCGCTGTATTGATATTACGCGCGAAGTTGGCCATTTTGATCACATCGGTGACCTGCATATCTGTCTTTAGGTAGCCAACCAGGTCTTTGGCATATTCAGGCAACTTATTCACTGTATCAGTGCTCTGGAGCTTTCCTTTGAGCGCAGTAAGCACCTGCTGCTGACGCACAGAGCGGCCAAAGTCACCGCCCAGGTCCGAATGGCGCGTGCGTACATACTCAAGCGCCTGGACGCCACTCATATGCTGAGGACCGGGCGCGATATAGAGGCGCTTAAAGCCATAGATATCCTTGGTACTGATATCATTGGGATAGACATCGTCGACCATCGGGTGCAAGGCATCTACATCCACACCGCCCGCAGTCTCAATGACCTTAATAAAACCATCCAGGCCGACCCAGGCATAGTAATCAATAGGAATATTGAAATTTTCTTGGACTGTGGCAATGGCCAGGCCCGCGGCATCGGCATAATGGTCCTTCGAGACATTACTCTGATAACCATAGGAGAAGGCGTAGTCCATCTTGCCCGGGCTGTTACCGGGGATAAAGACACGCATATCACGTGGGATGGAAAGCATACCTACATAGTGTGTCGATGGGTCGATAGTCACGACAATATCGGTCTGGGCGAGGGGTGAACCATTGACACCGTTGTTGCCCTTACCATCATTGTCGCTACCCAGCAACAGAATATTAATGCGCTTACCACTAAGGATATCTCCATTGGACGTGGCGCTTTGCGAGCTATCCTCTTTGCCCTTGCTATTGAAGCTCGTTGCCTTATGCCCGGTAATCTGGCTCACAGCACTCCCGAAGTTGGCCTGGTACCACCAGTAAAGGCCGCCTGTCGAGATGATAAGTACCGTCATAACCGCGACTAGCACCCGCGCCCATATGGGGAAACGCCGCTTTTGCGTGCGCCTGAAACCTCCTGGTGGTTGAGGTGGCATCGGCGTCCGGGGAAGATTGCCTGGACCTCTGGGTGGCGTTCCCTGTGGGATAAGGGGTGGCGCCTGGATACCAGACATACTGGGCATACTCCCTGGTGCGCCCATAGAGACCGGACCAAGGCTCCCGGTCTGCGGACGTGGCGTCTGCGGAGGCGCGCTCATCATTGGATTTGCAAATGACGAACTATTGGGGCCAAAGGCATTATTACCCTGTCCAGGCAGAGGCGCCTGGGAGAATGGCGATGGCTGACCCATAGGTGGCTGTTGCACAGGAGCACCATTGCCAGGATAGCGCAGAGTTGGTTCAGAAGCAGGGATAGCAGGATACTGAGGATTGGCGAATCGATCAGATATTGGGTCATTATTCGCGCCCGGATTGCGAAAAGGCGTTGAGTTTGGTTCTTTTTCCTGGAACAGGGGGGCGCCAATGCCCGACTGCTGAGGTGAAACAGGTACAGTGTCAAAGCTCGAACCCTGATTATTGCCGGCCAGGGGTCTGGTAGCACGAGGCGAGACACCAGGAAGGGAGAGTCCACGAGGCATAAACTGCCCACTTTTAGGGCCAGCCTGTGGCTGTGGTGTACCAGGTCCATTAGATATAATCTGACCAGGAGGAGACCCTGTATTACGAGGAACAACGGGTTCAGTCCTCGGTCCCTCTGAACCTGGGCGCGGGGCAATTTTTTGTTCAGGTAGGGGGTGTTGCCCGCTCGAAGGTTTCATATTAACAAATTGCCGTTTCACTGCGCTTACCTGCTTCCTTAACAATTGCTTTATCTAATTAGAACCTTACTCGCATGCCCTCTCTCGCTTTCTCTCACCCTAACAACGTCATACCGCAGATGCTCCTTAAGAGGCCCCACACCACTTTCAACCTTGTTTCTGGTTCATACACTTCTTTGATACATAAAGACACGCTCATTGATATCTACCAAGTATAACGTATTGTTGGGAAAAAACATCACGATTATGCCTACCTTTTTGCTTAGGATAGGACATTTTGGTACATCGGTCTTAACTCCCTGTTAGTCAACACATTACACAACTGTAAACATCGCTTAACCCTCCACTAACCAGTATAGATTACGCTTGCAGTGGAAGGTTGCCCTCGGGATTTTCGCGAAGGCAGTCAGCACCCTGGATCATTGTCCGCCGCACTCTCCACGATAGGTGAATGGTGTCCTATGCGCATAGCGATTATTACAGAGAATTTCCTGCCCAAACTCGATGGTGTTACCCGCACGCTTGCCCGCCTTCTGGAACATGTGCAGGCGACGGGACATCAAGCCCTCTTGCTAGGCCCTGAAAGCGGCATGGAACAATACGCTGGGGCCGAGGTTATCGGCACGGCGGGACTCCCGCTCCCCTTTTACCCGGAGCTCAAGTTTAATTTCTTTCGCCCCCTCTTCATACGCCGTCTCTATGAGTTTCAACCAGATATCATGCATATCGTCGATCCCGTTGTCCTGGGAGCAACCGGTCTGGCAGCGGCCCGCCTCCTCAATAAACCACTCGTCTCTTCCTACCATACCAATCTGGCCGCCTACTGTACCCACTTTGGCTTCTCGTTCTTTACACAGCCCATGTGGCACTACAATCGCTTTATCCATAATCAGTGCGAATTAACCTTCTGTCCCTCACCCTCCACGGCACAGATGCTACGCCAGCAAGGCTTTGAGCACCTGCGCCTCTGGCCTCGCGGCGTCGATACAACCCTCTTCCGTCCCGAGCAACGTGACGCGGAATTACGAGCGAGCTGGCTGCAAAGCCGTGAGCAGCCTGAACAGAAAGTAGTCTTGCTCTACGTGGGACGCGTCTCCTGGGAAAAAAATCTCCAACTGCTGATCCAGGCCTATCGCCAGATGGATCATACACGCTGCCACCTGGTCATCGTTGGTCATGGGCCAGCTCATGACGAAATTCGCCAGGAGTTGCAGGGCCTGCCCGTGACGTTCACGGGCTACCTGCGTGGCGAGGAACTGGCGCGGGCCTATGCGACGGCGGACCTCTTCGCCTTTCCTTCGTATACGGAGACCTTTGGGCAGGTCGTATTGGAAGCCATGGCCTCAGGACTGCCCGTGGTAGGCCTACGCGCGGAGGGAGTGCGCGACCTGGTGCAGCATGAAAGCACAGGACTACTCCTGGAGGCAGAAGCGCTCTCAGCAGATAAGCACATCACAACCTATCGCGACCACTTACAGCGCCTGGTCCAGCAGGAGGCGACGCGCCTGGAGATGGGCGAGGCCGCGCATCAGCAAGCCAATCGCTATAGCTGGTACGAGTCCATGGAATGCGTGATACGCGGCTATGAAGAGGTCATCGAGACCTCGCGCCCCCTGCTGCTTACGCAAGCCAGCTAGTTTCAATCCGCAGCAGTTCCTAGGAACTGCCGCACATTTTGTGTGAGAATGTACTAAAAATTAGCCCCCTCTCGCTGCTTCTCATCTTTGCGCGCCTGGAGCAGCGAGAGGATAAGTGAACCAACCAGCGTGCAGACCAGCACAATCTCCATGGTGCTGAAGGTTTTCTTCTTTTGTGGCATAGTTTCTTCTCCTCTATCTTCAGCTCTTGAGCCAGAGTTCTTGCCCATTACTATATGTACGCGCGAGGGTGTAATGTTGTCGCACCCAGGTATGGAAACCGGCGACCTGCGAAAAATGGAGACGTCCAGTATAGAACAGCACAGCCTGGACCTCGGGACGGCTGGCCACTTGAATCAACTGCTCTTCTGTAACATAGCCTGTCATAATACGCACCCCCGAGGTATCAACCAAGGAGGCAGGGGTGCTACGATCCGCCAGGCCCGCCAGGAATTGCGCATCCGTTACAACGAGGCTGCCAGGCTTCGTGAGCGTTTGCATATCTGCGACAACACGCTGGTCCTGAGCATGCATGCCGACTGGCAGGGCTTTGAAATTATGTCGCACCTGGAGGATGTTACTAGCGGTCGTGAAGAGCACAATAAGCAGAGTAAGCGCGACCGTCCAGCGAGCCAGGCGTGCTAATCTGACCTCGGTCCGTTGCAAACGATCCAACAGGGGAGCCAGGCCTACTGCTACCATGGCAATCATCGGGGGTACCAGGTACACCAGGTGATGGGCAAAGAGCGGCACCTGGCGCCAGAGCAACACAGCAGAGACAAGGAACCAGGCCAGGGGCGCGATAATACGCCAATCGCGGCGCACGCAGGCGAATAACGCGGCGCCAAGCGCGGCATAGAGCAGGGGATAGCTGCGGATGGTAAGCAACATATGGATATTCCCCTTCGCTGAATACGCAAGCACCTTCCCCGCGACCAGGTGAAAGGTCACGACACCATCCCACAGCTGCGCAAAGGCTCCAAGATAGGGCAGTATAATTACCAGGAAGGCCAGGATGGAGGCGCCCAGGGCTAGCAAGAGGGGCATAAACAGAGGCCAGCGCTTCTCGCGCGGCTGACGCAGCTCCCGATAGAGATACATAAGTAGAAGAATACCAATTGGCACGAGAGCCGCCACAGCCAGCAGCTTGCACAGAACACCAAGCACAAGTACGATACCACAGAGGACGGCCAGGGCATTTCCGCGTTTTCCGCCAGGATGCCGCCACCAGAGCCAGGCCAATCCGACTGCAAGAGTCATAAAGGCGACCGAAGGGGCCTCTGCCTGGAGTTTCTGTGATTGTGAGAGATAGAGCGGATCAAGGGTCATCAGGAGCGCGGCCACCAGCGCTCCCAGGCGTCCCGCGAGCGCATACCCAATACAATAGCAGCCCAGCACACCGAGCAGCGAGATAAGAACGACACCGAAACGCGCTGCCCACAGGCTCTGACCCAGAGCGAGATACGTCGGAAAAATAGAGAGAACAAAGAAGGGTGGTTGAGAGTAAAAGGTCTGCTGATAGAGGGCGTGACCTGAGCTTAACGCGCGCAGCGTCTGCCAGTAGACGCCTTCATCATAACTATCCAGATCGATAGGAATATCGATGCGGTATAAGCGGAGCAGCAGAGCCAGAACAAAAATAGCCAGAGTGGCCAGAGCAAAAATAAGGCGCGAAGAAACCAGAACCCCCGTATAGCGCTGAAGGCGTGAGGAGGAATGGCGCGCAGAAAGCAGGTTAGTATTCATCAGAAAAAGACCAGCACGATCTTGCTATACGTTGAACAATAATATCGAATGATGCCACTGTAACACTATCAAAAATGAACTGAATAATCAAGAAGTACTAAAGATGGTGAGGCCTAGACTGGTAGCCCCTGGGCTGCCAGTCTAGGCCTCACCATCTGATTTATATAGTCTGCAGGGCGCCAGTGACCTCGGCCAGGACCTGGCTTGCGTCGGCCTCATCGATAATGGTCTTGATTTCATCGGCAAGGAGTTCATCGCGCTCGCTGAGGGCCTCGGCGAGCGCAATCACAGCCTCGCTGTGCTCACGGAACAGCTGCAAAACCTCGCGATATTGCTGCTGCAACACCTCCTCAACACGCTCCGCCAGGCGAGGAACAGCGATTTCCAAACTGTTCAGGCGCGAGAGAAAGGTCCCATCCATGCCATAGGCGCCAACATAGAGGCCCGCCAGCGTTGTGGCCTGAGACAAGTCTCCGCTTACCCCGTCCAGGTTCATATCCAGAAAAAGCTCCTCGGCTGCACGCGAGGCCAGGTAGACCTGCAACAGCGCCAGCACCTCCTGCTTGTTACGCGTCTTGACCGTCTCTTTATTGCGCCAGGCGGCGAAGGCCTCGGCCCCCTGTTCACCATCATGACGATGCAGGGTCACATACGAGGGAAACTCACGCTCCATCAAGTAGTAGCAGGCAACGGTATGCCCGGCCTCGTGATACGCCAGGCGACGCCGTTCAATGGGCGTCAGGTCGCTCAACTGGCGGATGCCAAACTCATGCTTATCCTGAGCGGCGGCGATATCTTTATATGTGACCAGATCGCGACCATCGAAGTGGGCCAGAATCACAGCCTCATTGATGATATGCTTGATCGCGACTGGCGTATACTCAAACATACGCTGTACCAGCGCAGGCAGAGAGATGGCGGGATCATGGCTCACCTTGTTGAGATAATATTCGATGACCTCGCCGCGATATCTATCCGTGGGCGGTAGCACGCGAATCTGACGATCGAAGCGTCCCGGGCGCAGAAGGGCGGCGTCCAGCGCCTGCGGCACGTTGGTCGCGCCAATGGTAAGCACAGGTTCGACCTGGGCACGCCCCTGGAAGAGCCCCAACACACGCAAGACCTTCTTGATCCAGCCATTATCAATGGGAGGCGGGTCCATCTGCATCAAGAGTTCATTCAGACCACCATTGCCACCACCAAACATGCCACCCATACCACCCATGCCCATATTCCGCGACTGGCCATTCTGCTCACCGCCGCCCGTACGCGACATACCAATAGCATCGAACTCGTCAATAAAGATAACGCAGGCGCCATACTCGCGCGCATAGCGCCGCGCCTTGCGGTAGAGGTTCTTGACCATCAGCACATCCATGCCCCAGAACATGCCACGAAAACTGGCCGCACTGGCATAGGCAAATGGGACGCCAGCTTCGGTACTGATACACTGGGCCAGGTAGCTTTTGCCCGTTCCGGGTGGTCCCGAAAGCAGGAGACCACGCACAGGCTGCCCGCCCATCTCCTGGTAGGCCTTAATACCAGTCAGAATACGCACGATGCGCCGTGCCTCCTCCAGGACATCGGGATTGCCTTTATAGTCCTTAAAGCCTAGTCCGGTCTCGCCCGGCATCACCCAGTAGAGACGTGGCCGCCCCATAAACCAGAAAATAGCCACAAATTGTATGAGGACATAAAAGATGGCAAACATAATCTGGAGGGCATAGAGCAAGATCGAGCCAGGGCTGGGCGGCGTCAATTGCGGCAGAACGGTGGTCAGAAAATACCAACCGACCAGGGTCGCCAGTGCCAGCCAGAGCCAGCGATACTTTACAAAGCGTCCAAATTGGTCTAGCCCCACATCAATCGACCTGTCCAGGTCACTCTCCAGTTTACGCTCAGCCACTTTCCGTCTATCCTTTGCTAACACGTTATCGCTCTCCCTTTCCAACTTCCCATACCACCTGCGTGTAGGGTCCATGCTGGCATGGACTTGTCCCCACAAGATCTGCACCCTCAGCGGAAAGAGTCCATGCCAGCATGGACCCTACAATGTACCAATGCGCTATTTAGCTCATCGCGCGCATAAACAGGTAATCGGCGCGCAGGAGACGCTCGCCGCCCTGCCCCGGGGCCATCACAAAATAGAAATAGGCCAGCGCCTTATGCTTCCCCTCGGGTCCACTCGTGATGATCTCGACCGAGATAAAATAATCAAGCGAGGTATCCTCTCGGGGCTGCACGCTTAAGACCATGATCTCGCCCCACTGCCGCGTATCGGTCGCGCTCAGACTCTCGATATACTGCGAGAGCGTGCTGGCATCCGTAGGCGAGGAGAGCGTGGCGCTGCTGAGTTGCAAGGCCGTCGCATCGCCCTTACGCAATGCGTAGAGCCAGCCTTTAATCTGGGCGCTGGCATCGCGCCCATCTCTGGGCTGCGTCTGTATATGAAAGGGATCGTTACCAATTCCCAAGGGCCACTCCTGGGTCGTAAGCCTTACTGTGGCTACCACACTGGCGATAAGCAGGAGCAGCGCCAGGCCCACAAACAACCGGTAGCGCTGGCAGAAACGCAAAGCGTAGTAGCACCACTTCAAGGGCACACGTAGGATCGCCTTCACCAGGCGCCCGGGTCGGCTGGCTCCTGCTCGCGGAGGCAAGCCAGCAACATCTTGCTTCTGAGGAGTTGCGCGAGAGGTTTCTCGCGCAGGCGGAGGAGTACTAATCGTCATACAAACGCTCCCATCACTAACCACCCAACATAACGCCATGACACACTCTGCACACAATCACCACTTCTTAGCAGAGATGCATTTTATACTTCTCACCTTACACCACGTACGCTTATTTGGCAAGAGGGGATAGAAATTGTGATCTCGCTAATTGACACGTCTGTATGTGCATGCTATAGTCACTTCTGTATGCCTTAGCTGGTATAGCATGGTCTTTATAGTCTCTCTAGCCGAAAAGCAGGTGGTATCTTCGATGGCGCAAGAACCCTACGCCCTTTCAGGTCGAAAGTTTGGCAACTATCGTATCGAGAAAGAGATAGCACGTGGAGGCTTCGGTAGCGTCTATCTCGCGCAACATGAATACCTCACCGAGCGGCGCGCTGTTATTAAGCTATTGCAGGGCGTGTATCTCTCAGAGCCACAGGAACGCGAAGGCTTTATTCGCGAGGCCCAAATCCTGGAGCGGCTCAAACATCCTCACATTCTCCCCATCTATGATGTCGGCATTGAGAATGAGCAGCCTTATATCATCGCTGAATATGCCCCCAATGGCACGTTACGCGAGCGCATTGCGCGTCAGAACGGCAACCCCCTGAGCCTGGAGACAACACTGGCAATCCTTGCACAGATCGCGGCTGGTCTTCAGCATGCACACGACCAGCATGTCATTCACCGTGACTTGAAGCCAGAGAATATTCTCTTTAACGCTAGAGATGAGGCCCTGCTGGCCGACTTTGGCATCTCAACAGTTCTTACCTCGGCGACGGTCAAGCAGACACGCGAGATCGGCACGCCCACCTACATGGCGCCCGAGCAATTCACAGGCATGGTAAGCGTTGAGACCGACCAGTATGCCCTGGCCTGTATCGCCTACGAACTGCTCTCGGGCCGCAAAGCCTTCGCGGGCACGACTAACTACGTCGTCATGCAGATGCAGATGCAGCAATATCCGCAGCGCCTACGTGAACTAAATCCCGCCGTTCCTGAATATGTTGAAAACGTCATATTTCGCGCACTGGGCAAGGAGCGCACGCAGCGCTTCGCGGATGTCCGTACCTTCATGGAGGCGCTCAAGAATCCTAATGCGCGTCTGCAAGCCGCCCCAGCCATAAATAGCAGTGAGCCAGGCCTCGCTGGCCTGCGCTATGAGCAGGGGACCGCGCTTCAGGCTGGTCAAAACACGCCGCTGGCTACGCCACCTCGTCCGCAGCTCACGCCACCATATAACGATGCATTCAATCCACATTCGGGGCCTGTATCTGCCTATAACGCCTTCGACCAGAATAATCAACACCAACAGCCCCAGGCACGTAATGCCTATATGCCACCGGCCGCGCCTCAGCGAGAGAACGAACTTGAGGCACGCCGCCCCTTGCAGACAGGTGACCACAACAATCAGGCTGGGAGCTATAGACCTGGCTACGCAAGCAGCCCAAATAATCAACCTGGTAACATACGCAGAAACGACAACGCCTATCCCCAGACACCTGATAGAGGCTACAGGCCCGCTCCGCAGGAGACCTATTCCGCGCCAGGGCCAACCGAGCGCCGCCAGCCCGCACCTCCGAAGGCCCACGAGCCTTACGCTACCACACCTCAGCAGCAGCAAGCCTACCAGCAGCCCGCGCCAGGGGCCAACATGCGGCCCGTTCCCTCAGAGGGCCGGGGCCTGGCCGCACTGGCCTATGTGCCTTTTGTTTGCATTGCCGCCTGGATATATTATTTCTTTACCGAGCGCAGCAAGGCCTTGCCACGTTTCCACGTCGTACAAGGCTTCCAGCTCTACGTCATCCTAATCGTGCTCTCGCTGCTCGATAACTGGATTCAACAGGGTCTCTATTATGAGAGATATCATGAGGCTCGTGATTTAGTTATCAAGATCCTGGAATTTTTACATACAGTTACTGGTTGGGTCTTTCTGGCATTTATCATTCTGGGCGTCATCGCGATTATCAGTGCCCTCTTTGGCACCCGCTTTAGAATTCCCTTAATCGGGGGCCGCGCCCTACGCTACTCCAATCGCGGGTAATTTCAAGGAATAGAGGGGAATGAGGATGAGGTAGGTTGGTAGCCTTCGGCTACCAACCTACCTCATCCTCATTCCCCTCTATTCCTAACTCAAAAGAGCTATATATCTGCCTGTTTAATTGCACCGATTTCCGCCCCTATGCTATACTGCCCTCGAAGCAGTATGTTTTGGAGGATCAGGGACCCCTGTCTTTCGGCAGAGGCTTGTGCAAGCAAGCCTGAACCTGACCAGTCTTTATCCTGACTCTTCGGAAGAGGGACTCCGTTAGGAACGAATACATAGGGACGTTGGGGTGCATGCCAGCTCCAACCGCTCCGGTACAGCATTAAATAGGTGTAGAGGGTGAAGCCCGTGTGCTGTGCAAGAAACCGTTCCATAACCTTGACGAGGCAACCATTACCCTGGAAACAGGAGGCTCAACTTGAGCAACGCATGTGTCATCGATAGTGATTATAAGCCCTTAAATCCCGTCCATCCAGCACGGGCCAGGCTCCTGCTCAGACAGGGGAAAGCCTCTGTGTATAGAATCTATCCGTTCACCATTATTCTCAAGCGGGTGATTGAGCAGCCAGAAGTGCAGCCCTTGCGCCTCAAGCTCGATCCTGGGAGCAAAACTACGGGCATCGCTCTGGTCAATGATGCCACTGGCAAGGTGGTCTTTGCCGCTGAACTTGCACATCGTGGGCAGGCTATTAAAGCCAGCTTGGATCGTCGTCGTGTAGTGCGTCGAAGTCGTCGCCAACACAAGACGCGCTATCGCAAGCCACGCTTTCTCAACCGCAGACGAAAGCCGGGATGGTTGCCCCCATCCTTGGAAAGTCGTCTAGCCACTATCCTGACCTGGGTGGTTCGTTTGTGTCGTTACGCTCCCATTGCAGCTCTGAGTATGGAGCTCGTGAAGTTTGATGTACAATGGATAGAGAACCCAGGGATAAGCGGGATTGAATACCAGCAAGGGATACTGCAAGACTACGAGATTAGGGAGTATTTGCTGGAAAAATGGGAGCGCACCTGTGCCTATTGTGGCACACGGGGTGTTCCCTTGCAAATCGAGCATATTCAAGCACAAGCCAAGGATGGGACCAACCGCGAGAGCAACTTGACGTTGGCCTGTGAACCCTGTAATCGAGCTAAAGGGACACAAGATATTCGGGTGTTTCTCGCCAAGAAGCCTGAGGTGCTCAAGCGGATTCTAGCCCAGGTCAAGCGTCCTCTCAAGGATGCCAGCGCAGTGAATGCGACGCGCTGGGCATTGTATGAACGGCTCAAAGCCACGGGTATGCCTGTTGAGTGTGGAAGTGGAGGCTTGACCAAGTATAATCGGACGAAGAGAGGTCTCCCCAAAACGCACTGGCTCGATGCAGCCTGTGTGGGCCAGAGTACGCCTGAGATCCTTGCCTACAAAGAAACCGTGCCACTGCTGATAACCGCGACAGGGCATGGATCACGGCAAATGTGCCGGATGAGTCGTCATGGGTTTCCGCGAACGGGTCCCAAACAAGCCAAGCGCGTGCGAGGGTTTCAGACAGGCGATATGGTCAAAGCGATTGTCACCTCTGGGACAAAAAGAGGAACATATGTGGGCAAAGTGGCCGTGCGCAACAACGGCTATTTTGATCTCTCTACCCCCAAGGGCACGATCCAGGGCATCGCAGCCCGCTTTTGTCGTACGGTGCATCGATGTGATGGCTATCAATATCAGCAGGGGAGGGTCCTCCCCTCTCTCCCAAGAAAGGAGGGCCTGCTTCCTCTCCTGGCTCACGCACAGGGGTCTCCGCAGGCCTAGTAGATAAAAAAATGGCAGACGAACTCTCACGAATGCAGAATCCATTCGTCATTGGCGAACGACTCTATCTCAGGCCACTGGAGCCTGCTCAGGATAATCACCTCTACTCTACCTGGCTCAACGACGCCGATGTGCGCCGCTGGTTCTCTATCTATCCCACCAGTGATGCACGGGCCAAAGAGCGCATCGAGAACCTCTACAAAACCTTTGGGCATATTATCTTTGGCGTGGCCCTCAAAAGTGATAACAGCTTGATCGGCCTGGTCGGACTAAAAGATATCAATACTCTGAACCAGTCCGCGGAGTTCTACATCATTCTGGATCGCTCGGCCTGGGGCAAGGGTTATGGCACCGAGGGCACCAAAATGATGCTGCGCTATGGCTTCCTCGAACTCAACCTGAACCGTATCCAGACACAGGATATGGAGGAGAACATTGGTGGCTGGCGCGCGGACGAGAAGGCTGGCTTCAAGCACGAGGGCACGATGCGCCAGGTCATCTTCCGCTTCGGCAAGTACCACGATGTGCGTGTATATAGCCTGCTGAGAAGCGAGTTTCTGGAGAAGTACGAACAGGAAGACGCTCAATAGTGAGCACGATACCGTACCATTATATGTAGACGC
This sequence comes from Ktedonobacter robiniae, assembly GCF_016587375.1. Classification (GTDB taxonomy): domain Bacteria; phylum Chloroflexota; class Ktedonobacteria; order Ktedonobacterales; family Ktedonobacteraceae; genus Ktedonobacter; species Ktedonobacter robiniae. The sequence continues at coordinate 2,687,630 of NZ_BNJG01000001.1, read as the reverse complement.
GTGCGCTTGCCCCCGAATGGGGGTTAGCAGCGCCGTCTCAGAGCACAAACTCAACTGCCCGTGTCTACATATAGCAACACGAACTCAACCTGCTCGCATCTGCTGTAAAACTGTTGGTCCCACTATTCTTCATAGGAAAAACTATGACTCTTACCATCCAGGAAATCAATGACCGGGAACAATGGAATAATTTTCTCACCAGCCAGCCTCGTGGACACCTCTTGCAGTCCTATGAGTGGGGTGAGCTAAATAAATACCTTGGTGGCCGCATCTATCGCCTGGGTGCCCTGGAGGATGGGCGTTTGACCGGAGTCATGCTGCTCACGGTCAATCCCGTTCCCCTGCCCGCGCGTATTCCCGGTCTTAAACTTAGCTGGCTCTACAGTGCGCGCGGCCCCACGGTAGAGAGTCCCGATTCACCCGCACTATCCGCGCTCATCGAGCATGCCCACAAAGTCGCCCGTAAAGAGCGCGCGGTCATCCTGCGCATCGAACCCAATATCGCCGACGACGATCCCAATGAACACACCTGGCTGGCCGCCTATAGCAAGATTGGCTTCCGCACCAACCCCATCGCAGTCCATGGTCGCCGGAGCTGGGTGCTGGATATTCGTCCGAGCGCCGAGGAGTTGCTGGCCAACTTTAAAATGACCTGGCGTCAGAATGTGCGCGCCGCGGGCCGTAAAGGTGTGATTATCCGTGAAGCCAGTAGCGACGCCGACTTTGAGGCCTACTATGAGCTTCTCAAGGTTACTAGCGAGCGCGATGCCTTCTTTATCCATAGCCTGGACTACCACAAGGAGATCTATCGCCACTTCGCTAGCAAGGGCGACGCGGTGCTCTATATCGCTGAACACGAGGGTACGGCTATCGCGGCCAAGATGCTTATCCGCTTTGGCGATTGGTGCTGGGATATGTTTGGTGCGACCTCCAACGAGAAGCGCAACCTGAAGCCAGCCTATCTCCTGCAATATACCTGCTTCCAGTGGGCGCAGGCGCGTGGGTGCAGCTATTTTGACTTCCGCACCATTCCCGAGATACTTGAGCCGGGCGAAGAGATGTGGGGCGTCTATGAATATAAGAAAGGCTTTGGCGGCTTCTCGCGCCTGAACATGCCAACGCAGGACTACGTCTACCGCCCACTGATCTATACGCTCTGGAGCAGGTTAGTCGAGTACCGTCGCGCCAAACGTCACCAGGAACGCCAGAAGGTCGAGCTAGAGCGCTCCGCCCGGGGCCAGGCTCAGCGCAAGGACGAAGAGGCCAAACCAGCGGAACAGATTCCAGCAACGCCCAAAGAGCAGCCTCAACCCGCGAAGGCAAAGCAGAAACAGCAGGCAGGCAAGAATGGAAAGAAGCCGCAAGAAGCAGGCAGCTCTCCCATCGCCGACACCCCAGAGGAAACCAGTTCTCCTGTATCATAAGTAAAGACTCGCAAGCTCATCTTTCTGTTATGTATGTTGTGTGGTAGGGCGAGGCAAAGCCCCACCCTACCACACAACATACATAACATATGAGCGCCGCAGGCGCGAGAAGGCATGTTGGATCCGTTAGAATATAAAAGGATATAATGACCCATGGAAGCCCGCATCATTACAGATCGCCAGCAGTGGAACGACTTTATTGCCTCGTCCCCCTGCTGCAACATCACTCAATCCTATGAGTGGGGAGAACTCCCCTTGCTCGGGGTACAGGAAGTCTTGCGTGTTGGCGTGCTTGATGACTCGGGCAAGTTATGCGCAGGGATGATGGTACTCGTATCACGCGCGCCCGTGATCAGACAGGTCTATCTCTACTCCCCACGCGGTCCCGTCATCACTGATCCCCAGTCACCCGCGATGACCGTCCTGCTCAACTTTGTGCGAGCCGAGGCACGCAAGCGTGGTGCCTTCATGCTCAAGGTCGAGCCAAGTGTGGATACAGATAACCGCGAATGGCAGACCGCCATGCAACGTTTCGGTTTTCGCACCAATCCCCATCATATGCATATCCGCCATGAGTGGGTGCTCGACATCAGCCCCGATGAAAAGGGCATTCTCTCCGGTATGAAGGAGAAGTGGCGCTACAACATTCGCCTGGCTGGTCGCAAAGGCATTACCGTCCGCCGTGGCGAGACCGAGGCGGACCTGGAGAAGTTCTACAGCATCTACGAGGTCACCAGCGAGCGCGATAGCTTCTTCATCAACAGCAAGGAATTTTATCGCCAGTACCTTGACCTCTACAAAGAGGGAGACCGCGTGGCCCTCTTCCTGGCCGAGTACGAGGGCAAGCCCATCGCGGGCACCATCATCAGCGTCCTGGGCGAGTGGAGCTGGTACATGTATGGTGCCTCCTCCAACGAGCAACGCAACCTGATGCCCAATCACCTGCTGCAATGGACCAGCATGCAGTGGGCCAAATCTAAAGGGGCGAAGTACTACAATTTCCGTGGCATTCCAGATGTGCTTGAGGAGGGCCAGGAGCTGTGGGGCGTCTACCAGTTTAAGCGTGGCTTCGGCGGCTATCCCATCCGCTTCTTCCCCACGCAGGACCTTATCTACAATCCCATCGTCTACCAGGCCTACCGCGCCCTGCTCGACTTCAAGCACTGGCGCGACGAGCGGCAGTTCAAGAAGGCCGCCGCTGAGTCCGCTAAAGAGCGCGAACCCCAGAAGCCAGAAGAGAAAACACCCGTACAGGCATAAAAGAGAAAAAAATGCTGAAGGCGAGGTCCGTGGACCTCGCCTTCAGCATTTTCTGGAGATAAGCTACTATTTCACGGTCTGAAGAAAAGCGCGTAGAGCCTGGTTAAAGGCTTGAGGCTGTTCCATTGTGACCATGTGCGCACCACCCTCCAGGGTCAACGTCTGGACGTTTGGCATAGCCTCAGTCAACTGAGAGACAATGTCAAAGCGCGAAGGCAGATCCAGGTCTCCCACAATGGCCAGTGTTGGAGTGATAATCTCGCTCAGGCGCTCGCAGGCGGGAGGGTCAAGATTAATCAAATCCGCGCCCTCGGGTATCTCGATGCCAAAGGCCTGGTACTGCATTTCGTACACTCGCTGACGTACAGTGGAGTCAACCTCTTGAGGAAAGCGCCTGGGACCATCCACCCATATGCGCATATTCAGCTCGGTCGCTCCTGCGACATCGCCTTGCTCCAGCAGAGCCTCCTCTTGCTCAGAGAAACGCTCAACCTCCTCATCTGACTTAAGGCCGCCCACGCTTGGCGCGACCAGGGTCAGCGAGGCCACTGAGTCTGGATTGGTCAGGGCGAAGTCGATGGCAACTTTTCCACCATAGGAGCACGCCACCACATGGGCTTTAGTAATATTTAGATAGCCCAACAGCAGCGAGGGATCCTCGTGGTTCGCAAAACGTTTGGCAGGGTAAGCGGACTTGCCAAAACCACGGATATCATAGCGAATAAGCTGGTAGTCAGGCGCGAAGGCCGCGAACTGCTCATCCCACATCCGGCAGTCGGCGACCCCAGCATGAATGAATAATATGGGAATATCGCTAACGGGCTGCTCTGGCCCGGCGATCTCATAGTAAAGCGGCGCCCCCTGCGCGTGGAGATAGTCTGTTTTCTGAATCGCAAAATTTTTCATGTTGCAGTGTTCCTGTTCTATTCTTCTCAATTTTTACAGCATGCTGCTGTATATGCCGTGTCACAAGCACAACATTACTTATACGGTTAAAAAGAGGTAATCAACCTGATCGGGGGACAGGCCAGGAACTTACACATACCGCTCCCGTGCAACCATCATAATGGCGCTATAGCGCGAGAAGGAAGAGGTAGGAGTCACACAGCCCGGTCTCGATAGGCAGAGCAAACATTTGTTTCGCCTGATACACTGGCGTGCCTCCTTTCTGTCTAGAGTGGGGCGCAAACACACAAAAACCATATCGACGCTTGCGCATAAGCTGAGTATATCACAAAAGCACTATCCGATGTAAGAGAGGGGGCGTGGTAGAGATAGACCGCAGGTCTATCTCTACCACGCCCCCTACATATAACTATGCGTCGGCGAAGAGGCTGCTGACCGATTCGCCATTGTGGATGCGGCGGATGGTCTCCGATAGCAGGGGTGCCATGGAGATGACGGTCATGTTGGGGAGATACTTCTCCTCGGGAATGGGCACGGTGTTGGTCGCGACGATCTCATCGATATCCTCCTGGCTCCCCAGGCGCTCGATAGCCTTGCCGCTAAAGACACCATGCGTACAGGCGACCGAGATACGGCGTACATTGCGCTCGCGCAGGCGATCCAGAATCTCGATAATCGTACCACCATTGGCGATCTCGTCGTCGATAACAATCACGTCTCGTCCCTCGACATCGCCCACGATGGTATCAATAATCACCTTGTTGTCATCGACGCGGCGTTTACTACCGGCTGCGACAGGCACCTTCAACAGGCGCGCGAAATGCGAGGCCGCCTTGGCGTTGCCCAGGTCGGGCGAAACGACTACCGTATTGCTCAGGTCGCGATTGCGGAAGTGCTGGGCCAGGACATTCAAAGCATTGAGGTGATCTGTTGGTACGCTAAAGAAGCCATGTACCTGGGACGCATGCAGCGTCATGACCAGCACCCGGTTGGCGCCAGCAGTCGCCAGCAGGTCCGCAACCAGGCGGCCAGCAATAGAGATACGCGAGGCATCCTTCTTGTCGGAGCGCGCATAGGCATAATACGGGATAACAGCCGTTGTGCGAGCCGCGGACGCACCACGCGCCGCGTCAAGCATCAGCAGTAGTTCCATCAGATGATCCTGCACCGGTGGCACAAGAGGCTGGATCAAAAATACATCGCTTTCACGGCAGTTCGCGTTCAGCTGGACATGCAAACAGTCATTACCAAAACGCCGAATCGTCGTTGGCGATAGCGGCACCTCTAGATGATGACAAATTTCACGAGCCAGCTCGACATGAGCACTTCCACTGAAAATGGTGATTTCACGCATTTATATGTCCTCTTTGTCCCTCTGCTTTTATAGATACTTCTTTATCTTCACATCAAAGAAGCACTGTCAGTTTTGAATATATAGGGCAGCTGCCTTCACCTCATAAAACGTCTTGACACGATATATTCCACCGGATATAGCCTACAAACACCTTCCCTACTAATCTTCCACCAATAGATATCTGCCCCCAAGTATAAGAGTATACACACATTCTATCGGCAATGTGCCAGTGTCGGTACAGGGAGAATAGCGACAAGGCGCCAGGCAGCCTGCTAGTTGTTCAGCTAAGAATTATACCAAAAACTCCTATCGCCATGCCAATCGAGTGATTGTCAGGTGGCATCTGCTTCGGCTCGCTACGCGAGCTTGTAAGAGTAAGGGGTGTGTGCGTGGAAAATTGGGCAAAGCCCAATTTTCCACGCACACACCCCTTACTCTTAGAGAAAATGGCTACTCTTTTCTAGTTGGCGTCCGCCATGAGTTCTGGGACCGTGACGAGCTTAAAGCCGCGCTGTTGCAGGCCGGTGATAATGCGAGGGAGAGCCGCGATGGTCTGCGAGCGGTCTCCACCGCCATCATGCATAAGGATGATGCTCCCATTGCCAGCATTATTCAATGCAGTGTTCACAATCGCATCCACGCCCGGCATTTGCCAGTCCTCGGTATCAATGGACCACAACACTGGTGTCATATGCAACGCATTGGCCTGCTGCTTTACTGTGTCATTAATGGCCCCATAGGGAGGGCGGAACAGTACTGGCGAGGTACCAGTAGCGCTCTTTATCGCGTCAGAGGTCATATGCAATTGCGTATATATATCCTGCGCGGATAGGGTTGTGAGGTCGGGATGGCTCCAGGTGTGATTTCCCACCACGTTACCGTTCTGCAACTCCTGATTTACCAGGTCTGGAGTCGCCTGCACCTGCTGGCCAATACAGAAAAAGGTGGCTTTGACCCCATATTTTTGCAGAATATCGAGCACCTGCGCGGTATAGGCCGCGCTCGGACCATCGTCAAAGGTCAATGCGATTTCGTTGACCGCATCGCTTCCCTGAGAGAAGACGCTCGCTTTCACCGCGGGCGGAATAGGCTTCGTCTCATCTTTGATAGGCGTTGGTGTCGGAGTGGTTGCCGCAGCCTGCGCCGAGGCCCTATGCGCAGAGTTGGGATAGGTGATTATATAGGAGGCCCAGGCGCCAAGCCCTACGATCAGCAGGAGGGTCGTCATGATCATCTTTTTCATAGCCGTTTTCTCACATATACTTTTTATTTTTTATATCGGCACATTTAAACTTATTCATTAAACAGCAGATGTTGCGAGAGATCTTGTTGACAGGTTTCTCTTGTCTCTCTTGTCAAGAAGCATACCCGGAGAATGAATGGTTGAGTATGATACACATCACAATTTGCCTTGAGGTGAGACATAGGAGAGGAAGTTCACAGATTTTGAGCGAGCCAACACACATTCTCCACTCGCTACGCTAGCCTTCAGGGGTAAGGGGTATATGGTGGATGGCTGGCTACGCCAGCCATCCACCATATACCCCTTACCCCTGAGCGCCGCAGGCGCGAAGGGGCAGAAACAGCTTATTTCTACATGGCTATAATAAAGTAGAATATCAACTAGCGAGCGAAGGAGGCAGCCAGGTACTATGTCTTCACCTACAACATCCAGGACCCATGTCATCCTCGATACAGATATTGGCAGCAATATTGATGATGCGGTGTGCCTCGCTTACCTCCTCGCGCAGCCAGCGTGTGATCTCCTGGGTATTACCACAGTCACAGGAGAACCGTATCTACGCGCCATGCTCGCCAGTAGTCTCTGCAATGCCGTGGATAAGGATATCCCCATCTATCCCGGGGTTGAGCAACCTTTGATGACACCACTACGACAGGCCCATGCTCCTCAGGCCATGGCGCTCGCCAACTGGAAACACGATGTCGACTTTCCTCATGGACAGGCCATCGCCTTTCTCAATCATGCCATTCGCGCCTACCCGGGCGAGGTGATGCTGCTTGGAACCGGACCATTGACAAATATCGCGCTCCTCTTCGCTACTCAACCAGATATCCCCCAACTCCTCAAGGGCCTTATTCTGGCATGTGGCCAATACACGCTTCCTGGACGTGAATGGAATGTGCTCAATGATCCCTATGCCGCCGCCATTGTTTACCGGGCCAATGTGCCCATTCATCGTAGTGTTGGCTTTGACATCTCCGAACAAATCAGTACACCTGCCGGGGAATTCCGCGCGCGTTGTCACCTACCTCACCTGCACCCGGTTCTCGATTTCGCGGAGGTCTGGTTCCAGCATAAGGAAACGATTACGTTTTACAGTCCTCTGGCTGCAGCTACAATTTTTGATGAACAGGTCGCAACCTTCACGCCTGGCACGATTAATATAGAACTCAAAGACGAAGAGCTATTAGGCAAGACCTACTGGCAGCCTGACGGGCAGGAGGCACGCCATCAGCTTGCTACAAATGTGAATACGCAATACTTCTTCGAGCACTTCTTTGAGGTCTTTGAAGCATAAAGAGTAATAGGGGATGAACTGGGTCCCGGCAAGCCTGCGGTTTGCCGGGACCCAGTTCATCCCCTATTACTCTAAACGTTGCTTGGTTCTTCGATCTGATCAGGCTGATACTCTTCCAGGAAACGAATCACGGCACGCGTAATCTGGCTAGGTGTCGAGGCACCCGCTGTTACCGCAATCTTATGCTTGCCCTTAAGTAAGCTGAGGTCGAGCTGGGAGAGATCCTCGATACGCACTGCGGGTACGCCGGCTTTCTCCTCAGAGACCTGGACCAGGCGATTGGTATTATTGCTGCGTGGATCACCCACAACCACGGTCAGATCCGCGCCCCTGGCCTGATCAGCGACCGCTTCCTGGCGCGTCTGGGTCGCGCGACAGATATCGACATAGACCTCGGTCTGAGGATATTTGGTCCTAATATGCTGGATGACGCGATGGGTATCCCAGAGCGAGAGCGTAGTCTGAGTCGAGACGGCCAGCTTCTGTAGCTGGTCCTCGCTCAATGCCAGGACATCGACATCAGCCTCGGTTTCCACCAAGCTAATATGGCCGGGAACCTCACCTATGACCCCTTCAGGCTCGGGATGGCCCTTCTTGCCGATATAGATCACATAATAGCCCTTGGTGACCAGGTCCTTAACCAGGTCATGTGTCACCGTGACATCAGGGCAGGTCGCGTCGATGCAGTAGAGGCCACGCTCCTGGGCGCGCCGCTTCACCTCAGGCGAAACGCCATGCGCGGTAAAGATCGCGGTCCCCTGCTGGATATTCTCCAGAATCGAGAGGCGATCAGGGCCATCAACCGTGATCACGCCCATGCTTGAAAGCTCTTCAATGGCATGGCGATTATGAATAATCTGTCCAATTATATGAATAGGCCGGGGAAGAGAGGCATCCTTGGCCGCTTTACGCGCGATATTTAAGGCGTCTACAACACCATAGCAGTAACCACGAGGCGATATTTTTATAACTTCCATTATTGTCCCTTTACCAAGAGTTCAAGCCGATCAAAACCTTCCATATATAAGACGACTTGAGTGTATCATATGGATCAAGACGCCTTCATTTCGTTTTTAATTATTATTCGGCGCAAATCTTCGGGAGTGTAGAGGCAGACCGCTGGCAATAGTCCAGCCATCTCTTCTACTGAAGGCGTGGGCGAGAGATCAAAGATAAAGAGAGGGCTGCGGCGCCCGGTGCAGGCTGTCGCCAGTTTCGCGGCACTCAGCTGAATAGCAGATCCTCCATTATCCAGGGTAGGCACACTGATCAAGAGATCAACGGCGGGGAGGAGAGACACAATATGCAGTGACGTATCTTCCTGATATACCTGTCTCATCTGAGCATCGCGCAAGAGATATGAATAGGGGTTTCGTCGCTCTTCGGGACCAATCAACAACGCGGATCGACCTTGTAACCCCCCCAGGCAAGCCTCAGCAATAGACACCACCTGTGGTGCGATATTAAACATAAAAATGGTGCTCCTCTACCCTGGTTACACAACCAGATCCCCATCTAGAAGATGCAATTATTGGCCAATTAAGGCTCTATAGATGGAGGTCCTTTAGAAAAATACGTACGTTTATACTATAGCAAACCTGGTCCAACGGCCATCAGGTACCCACCCTATTTGCTGTACATTTTCTACCTAAGTTTAGGAACAAAACCACTATCGTGCTTTCTTCCCTCTGAGTGCCGCAGGCGCAAACCCCTTACTTGCCTGGCAGGCTTGGGAAGAGCATATATACTTACAGTAGAAGCAACACAGGATGTTAGCCAGAAGCACAAGCAATTATAGACCTGTAACCTTAAACGTAGTTATACACGACAACCAGCCATGTGTACTAAACTGGCAAGAAGCTCAAACACGCCTGGTAAGCCCATGCGGCCAAGCATACTCCATCTGGATAGGTACCATATAAAACCTACAGATCTACAGTATGGTAGATGCTCGCCAGGTAAGGTAGATACCGCGCACCCTGATTCATACTACTGGCCTGAAGCCAACCAGCCCGATAGAATACTTCCCAGGCAGATCTCAAGCACAAAGCAAAGCGCGGATACCAGGAGCAAGCAACCAGGCACTATAGCTCGGACATGCAAGCTCGCCAGCAACGCTCATGGCCTTTTCCAGCAGAACAGGGCATTCGCTATGGACCAGCGAGAAGAGGGTGCATCGCAGCCTGGCGTACGGATTGCCAATGTAGTGCTGCAACATTTTTATGAGGACAATATCGGCTTGATTTACCGATATATGTACAGTAAGGTAGGCAATCGAGAAGAGGCGGAGGACCTAACCTCACAAACATTCATGAAAGCCGTACATGGGCTGGATCAAGAACGCTCGCCTCAAAGCATGCAGAATTGGCTGTTTCGCATCGCGCAGACCACCCTGGCAGACTACTGGCGTATCCATTATCGCGTTCCTACCAGTTCACTAGAAGCATTGTTAGAGGCGGGCTGGGAGGGACCTATAGATGAGGATGAGGATGAGGAGACGCAAACATCATCAGCCTCCTCCCTTCAGGCCACAGAGTACGTACAACGCATCTTACAGGCCCTTCCCGACCACTACCGCGATGTACTCATTTACCGTTTCCTCTTAAATCTCTCGATTAAAGAGACAGCCAGGAAGATGGATCTAACTGAAGCCAACGTGAAAGTGCTTCAGTTCCGCGCACTCAGGCGCGCAGCCGAACTTGAAAAAATACTTGTAGAACAGTAGAACAGTAGAACGACACCAGGAACAAGGATTATGTCGGACGAGGACCAGGACCTTCTTGTAGAATACGCCGAGCTAGAACGCTATATCGAGGCTTTACGCATGGAATGCCCAACACAGCCACCCCGGCTCCCTCCTGGGCAACTTCCCGTGCTACGCATGTATTCATGCTTACGCGCCGCCGCAGCCAAAGATATAGCGCCCTGTCCCTTCTTTGTAGAGCGCTTGCAGCAAGAACTCCTCTCATCCCTCACAACCCAAACGAAGCATGATCAAAAAACTTTAGATCTAGACAAGGCCACCTCACCACGGCCCACGCCAACCGCAACCGGCGAAACGCCTCATTTATCTACGTCTCACCCTAAGCGGGAACTCTCACGTCGCTCGCTTCTGACGAATAGCGCGGTGGCTGCAGCCTCCCTTGCCGCAGGAGCCACATTCGGCTCCATACTTACCAGGCAAGCCAGCAATAATCAGCCGCCGCATCAAAAAGGTCAGGGATATGCCACCAAGATCGTCCCCGATAACATCCTCTCACACTGGGAACCCATCGCGCACCTCGACCAACTAAAAGAAGAAGCACAACGCTTCCAAACTGAGGCTTTCGCGGGCTATATTGTGCGCTATGACCAGGACGATGGGCAAGAAGCAGGCAAGATTGTAGCCCTAATGGCGACTTGTCCCCATATGGGATGCCTGCTACAATGGGATAGCGATGGACGTTGCTTCGCCTGCCCCTGTCATGGCGGCCTCTTTAGCAAGTATGGGGACCCTATGCGAGGCCCCGTGCTCTACCTGGCGGCGCTCCCTCGCCTGGAAACTCGCATTCAAGATAACCAGGTGTACGTCAAAGTACCCGGCGCAGGTAAAAAAGCATGAAGCCATACTTACGCAGAAATATGCTGATTCTCGCCGTGGGAATCGGCTTTCTCCTTCTCGTGGCCTGGTTTGGCGCGTTTGTCAGTAATGTTGAGTCTCAAAAGGCGCCCACCGCCCATGTTCAGAGCAAACAAGTGGGGGCCTACACGATCACGCTCCAGGTCGATCCCAATCCCCCTGTAACGACCCATCCAGCCACCCTCGCGTTTCAGATCGTACGTACAGGCAAGCAGCAACTCGTGACAAACGCGCATCTCTTCATTAGCGGAGACATGGAGGAGATGAATATGCAGACGACACAGGCCGAGGCACAGCGCCAGGGCAATGGCGTCTATAGCATGCGCCTGCAATTCTCCATGAGTGGGTCCTGGTTGCTACGTGTGCATCTTGAAGTACCCGGCTCTCCCGCGCAAGACACCAGCTTCGAAGTCACTGTTCAGTAGCACAGCGCCCTCTCACCCTGGCATACTCCGCTAAACCGTGCTATATATAATGAGAGAGCATATCTTTGCTGCCATAATGCACGCATCCGTAGAAGGCCGTAGATATATATTAGATATCTATTGGGAGCACACCAATTATGAACCGCCATCGCTCTATACTCAGCCTACCTGCTGTCCTGCTGGTCATGCTAGCCCTGTCACTGAGCGCCTGTCAGCCAACCCCTACAGACGCTATGATCCATACAGGAACCTATCCTGGTATAAGCAACCTGGCCCTGACTGGTTCGCCGGGACAGCAACTGCTTGACCGCATTGCGCAGCGTCTCAATAGCGCGAAAACCCTGCATGGCAGATTCACCCTTACACTTCAGGGACGCGCAGCCACGGGTACAATCAGGCTGGAGCAGTGGAGCGCACAGGGAGGCAAGAACCGGAATGAGACGCTCACCTCAACGCTTCCACAGGCGGTCGCGGGGAGCCTCACGGTGAGTGATGGTAAAAAGATGTGGCAGTATGATCCCTCACAGAAGGTTGTCTATGTAGGTCCCGCCCAGCAGAGTAGCTCTATCCTGGCTGTTCCTGGTCGCGGCCAGGTTCAGTTGCTGCTCAATACGCTGCTTTCTGTATTTGGCAGCAGTGCTGGTACACTTGTCAGCGATAAAACCAGCGTCGATGGCAAGGCGGCCTACCAGGTGCATGTGGTGCCCCAGGAGAGTGGTGATCAGGGTGGATCGAATACGGGGAGCTTAAGTTACCAGGGCGAGGTCTATCTCGATAAAAGCAGCGAGCAGCCGTTACGCATGGATCTAACGCTCGCCAGCCTGGGGCCGGTGAGCATGCATTTTGATGCCTTCGAGCTGAACACCCCTGTCGATTCAGGAAAATTTACCTTTGTTGTCCCCGCGGGAGTCAAAGAGGAGGCGCTGCCCACGGCAAGCAGTAGCAATAGCGACCTGCTCTCCCTGGCTCAGGCCCAGAAGAAGGCTGGCTATCGCCTGCTGGCCATCTCGGGGGACCATAGCGAGTACATTTTAAATGGTGTTACGACGCTTGGCACGCCGAAGAATGCCATTTACCTGCTGAACTATATGCAGGGCAGCCAGATCTTCACCATAGCAGAAGGAGCGCCCCTGGCGAACCTGGAGGGGACAGCGGGGCAGAGCCTCAAGCTTCGATCCACCAACGCGACCTTCGCGCAGATAAATAACCTGGCCAGCCTGGCCTGGACAGAAAAAGGTATCGGCATCCGTGTCACCGGGCACCTCACCCAGGATCAAGCGACAACAATAGCTCAATTACTGATCTAATTCATTCCCCAAGGGTGATCTGGTAGCATTGAGCACTGTCAATCAAGCGGGCGGGCTAATTGTGCTGGCAAGCGGTAATGATTTGTAGCGCCTGCTCACGGGCTTGTAGGCGGGTCAGCGTCACGACCTGGTGAAAGATCGCATGCCGGAGCAGGTTGCAGCGAAACGCGAAGTCGGCGTCGCGCTCACTCTCAGCGACTGTAGCCTCTAGTTTGCGAAGCTTTAACACAAAAAACGCGAGCCGTAACAGCTCAAAGTTGCGCGCCTGCTCCTCAGTGGCCATCTCGCCCCCATGCCAGAACTGCGAAATAGTAATTGAAGAGAGCGCGGAATCACCCTCGTGATGGGGAAGTAACTTAGGTCGTATATACTTCGCCATGATATGGCCCGATTACCTTTCACACTAGGCTTGCGTGTCGCATTCATCATCAATAATCCGCCACTCCTCCCTGAATGGACTCTAGCATTACTCTCCGTTAAACACAAGAGTGTGAAGAAGTAAAGATGCCTCACACATCGGTTAAGGAATCGCTACAATACAAAGCAAACATTTAAGAGGTTTCACCCCATGAAATCCCGCTTTGCTCTTATCTCATTGGTCAGGATAGAGGTTTACAATAAGTAGAGGCAACCCAGAAAATGCAGAGGCAGAAAGTACTAGTAGCAACTTTTGAAAAAGTGAGATAGCATTCTTTAGTATATTGAATGAATTCGAGAAGTGAGAGAGGCCAGGACGTCTCCTCGCCTTTTCGCGCTTTATAGTGCGCTGCCATAATTCACTGAGCTTCATAGTGTCCCACTTGGGGGATAAAGTGGCAATGATCGGCAAAATGGTTTACAATGCCCCTGAAACATGTGTCATACATCGATGTAGAATAAGTGGTGTGGTGCGCGGTGATAGCCTGCGCACCACACCACTTACCCGAAATAACTTGCACATGGGGATAGCTAGCATCAACCGAGGGAGAGGATTTTATGGCGGCAGAATGTTCATTTGATATAGTCTCAGAGTATGATGAGCAGGAGCTCGTAAACGCGATCGACCAGGCACGTCGTGAAGTGCAGACGCGTTTCGATCTCAAAGACACGAAAACTGAGATTACACAGACGAAAGATACCATTGTCATCAACACCGAAAGCACACTCACGCTCAAGGGTGTGCGCGATATCCTCGAGTCGAAGGCGGTCCGTCGCGGCCTATCATTGAAGATCTTCAAGCCAGGTAAAGAGGAAGACGCGGCCTCAGGGCGAGTACGCCAGGTTATTGAACTGCAACAGGGAATTGCGCAAGATCTCGCGAAAAGTATTACCAAAACCATTCGCGATAAATATCCCAAGGTCAAGCCACAGATTCAGGGCGAGGCTATTCGCGTTTCAGCCAAGAGCCGCGATGAGCTCCAGGCTGTCATTGCGCTCCTGAAAGAGAAAGATCTTCCCGTTCCCCTCCAGTTCATAAATTACCGCAGCTAATCTCTTAAGCTTCCGTATAGGCAGGAAGTCCCAGAAGCATGCCAACCGTCGAGGCAACCATGCAAAAGAGAGACACAAGCAACGTTTACTTCAATGAGCCTGGGAAAAGTGGCGTCTACAACAGAGGCTTCCTCCTCCCAGGCACGAGGTAAGTAAGAAGGCTTCGCGTCTCTAGCCAGGGGATAGGCAAACACGAGAGAGTTGTCGGAGGCATAGTCTCCTACCACATGGTAGAGCGCCGATATCTAAACGCGCTCTGATCCCCCTATAAGATGGTGTAGAACCGCCTACAGAGCTTTTTTGGCCTTGTGAAGCATTCAAGCGAACGCACGTTTTCTTCCCTGGTTCTGTCTCAAGTACTTTAGTACCAAAACAAGTGTCCAGGTGGGATATTTGTAGTACGCTAACTTCTGACTAGGCTAAGCTAGACTCATTGAATCGCCTTCCTAGCCTCAGAGATGCATGCGCGATAGCCATTGATATGTAGTTCTCTCGATTGAGAAAGTTGATTTTATGCCTGGGAACCGACAAGTCTTTAGTACAGCCGTCAATGCTGCCGACCGCTATCGCTGGGATAGCCAGTGGGAGACAGCATTATATGAATATCAGCAGGCACTCAAAGAGTTCCCAGAAGATGTGACCGCGCGTAGTGGGGCGGGTTTCTGCTATATGCAGATGAAGCAGTGGCAAAAGGCACTCGAAGAATACGCCTTCGCGCTCCAGCGCGATCCAAGCAATGTCATTGCTTTAAGCAAGACCGCGGAACTCTATGGCATACTCAACAGACGCCAGGATGCGTATCAAGCTTATTTACACCTGGCAGATCTCTATTCTCAAGCTGGCCAGGGCGCGCGCGCCGAAGCGGCCTGGCAAAAAGCGGTTCAGCTTTCTCCCAGAAGTCCCGAGCCTCACGAGCGCCTGGCAAGCTACTACTTTGAAAAAAAAGATATCGCGGCCATGCTTCAGCAACGCCTGGCTGCCGCGCAAGGCTATATAGAGCAGCAGGATCTGGCCGCCGCACGTACACAATGCGAAGAAGTCTTAAGAGCCGATGGGTCGAACCTTCAAGCGAAGCAGCTACTGGCCCAGATTACAAATACCATGACAAATATCATGAATGGACCGCCAGCGGCGGCAGGTCCCCCGGGGAACCAGGTCTTTCCAGAGACCCAGGCCGCTTCCCCCGGCTCTGCACAGGCACAGCAAGCAGCACAAAAAGCTCAAACACCTTTTTCCGATAATTTTCTAGCCGATACTGTTTCATCGGATAATATCAGCGGAGGTAACACTGGCATCATGGGTAACATGGGTAGCATGGGCAACTTCGGTGGGGTGGGTCCAGACTCATCCCAGGTACTCAATAGACCTGTAGGCGCGCCTCGCAATCGTATTACAGCTAACCAGGTCACAGAGGTCTTGAAGCAGGCCCAGATTTTTCAAGACCAGGGTCGTTTCAATGATGCTATCGACCTCTGTGAGCAGATTCTGGAGAGCGGCTTCGATAGGCCAGACGCCCGCTATTTTCTTGGCTGGCTTTATCAAGAGCAACAGCGCTGGGATGACGCAATCAACCAGTTCCAGTTGCTCCTTAACGATCCAGATTATGCGCTCTCTTGCTATTACGCACTCGGTCAGTGTTACCGTGCGCGTGGCGATTTGCGTACAGCCACCATCCACTTTGACGAGGCAGTCGACCGCGTCAACCTCGATGCACTAACCGTTGAGGAATCTGACCAGCTGGTTCAGCTCTGTCAAGAGGCAGCAGAAGCCCACCGTTTGCTGGGCGAGCAAGAACAGGCCATGACGGTCTATAACGCCTTGCTGGGTTTCTTACGCAGCCGGGGCTGGAACGACAAGGTCGCGCAGGTGGAGTTCATGCTCCAACAGGCCCAGAACGCGCCTTTGCCAACGCGGCCGGTCACACCGCCACCCGCGCAGCAGGCACCACAGCAGCAACATGCACAGACCATCTCTGAAGCCTCGACGATGATGTTTAATACCGCGAATATCAATAATGCGCTTAACACTCCGCAGGCCCCTCAGGCACCCCAACAGCCACAGGCTCCGCAGCCCGCGCCTCAGCCTCAAGGTCAGAGCGTGGTCGGCGAGCTTCCCGACTGGCTGACTGGCATCATTGGTGAGAACGAGCAGCCACCACAGCCGGCATCACAGCCGCTGCCACAGCAGCCGGTCGCACAAGCGCCAACCTCGACATCCTGGCTCACAGATGATCCTAAGCCGGCTCCTGCGGCTGACAACCTGGCCCTGCCTCAGCAGCAGCCCGCGTCACAACCGCTGGCCCAACTGCAACAACAGCAGCCTGCGTCGCAGCCGCTGGCACCCAGCCATGTTCAGCCCTCAGCCGCTGAACAATTGGCTGCGCTCCAGCAGGAACTATCGGCACCCATTCAGCCAGTGGCGCCGATTCCTGCTCCGGCATCGGCCTCACAGCCAATGCAAGCGGTTCCGCCTGTCCAGCAGCCTGCCGCGCCCGCTATCCCTACCGCACAACAGATGTTACAGGCGCTGGGAACACCTCCGCTGACCACCAGTGGAGCACCCGTTCCTCTCGAGCAGATGAACCTGATGCTGCCCGGCAGCACTCCCTCGCAGGAGTATCGCGCCGTCACCCCCGAGCGCAAGCAGTCAACCGAAGAGTTGCTGAGCCAGATGGCGGGAAACCAGGGCAATATGCAGGCGGCCGAGGCGGTTCTTGCCAGCACGGCCACGCTTCCCGAGAGCGTACGCTCGCAGGTTGTGCGCTCCATGCGCGATATCCAAAACTACATCAACCACGGCTTACTAACGCCCGCGACTGAGGAGTGCCTGAAGGTCATCGATATGGCTCCCCAGTACCTGGACGTTCACCAGGTGCTCTGCGAGATCTACGTCCGCCAGAACAAGATTGAGCAGGCCATTACCAAGTATGCCATCCTGGTCGATACCTACATCGTAAACGGGCGCATTGAGGATGCTATCGCGACCTATCGCCGCATCCTCCAACTTGAGCCAAATAACCTGACCTATCGCATGCGCCTGATCAATCTGCTCTCCTCTCAGGGCAATAAAGAGGATCTCTTGCGCGAGCGCACCCTTGCCGCGGAATCCTACCTGCGCCTGGGCTATATGGATCGTGCGCTGACCGAGCTTGAGCAGGCCCTTCAGGAGAGCCCAACCAACGTACCAACGCGCCTCAACTACGCCCTGGCCCTGCAAAAGCTAGGCCGTAGTCAGCAGGCGGTAGCGGAGTACCAGCGCGTCCTCCAGGTTGATCCACGCAATATCACGGCCCTGGTGCGCTGGCATATCGCCCAGGTCACCAATATTGGTGCCATCCGCGCCAACACGCTTGAGGTGCTCAATCGCATCCGCTGGCAGTTGCGCGGCGAGGGGCAGAAGCACGCGGACACGGTTATCCGCGAGTACACACAGACCGCCGATATCTATCCCAACAACGCCGATGTGCATTACTCTCTCGGCCAGGTCTACCAGCAGTGCGGAAACTTTGACCAGGCGCTCGACTCCTATGCACTGGCTAGCCGCGATAGCGCGGTAGAGGTGCTGGCACGCGTTGGTAGCGCTCACTGCTATCTGCGCCAGGGCAAGCCAGAGGCGGCTATTCAGCAGTTCGAGCAGGCGCTACAAGCTGTGCGCCGTGCTCCTGCCTTGCTGGACCCCACCACATGGGCCGCACGTCCACGCGAAGAGGGTGAAGAGCACAAGGCACCCGAGGTCGAAATCTCGCTCTTGCTGGCCCAGGCCTACAGACGTAGTGGGCGCCAGGATCAGGCCGAGAATATCATGCGCCAGGTCAAGCAAGTGCGCGCCGGCAACGACGAGGTCGCTTCAACTCTGGCGGAGATCTCAGCACGCCGCCCGGATCCTTCGACCGCCGTTCGTGAGTATATGGATCTCGTTCGCCACTACCGCCAGAGTCGTCAGGTCGACAATGCGCTCAAGGTGCTCAACGAACTAGTTCACCTCGCCCCCCAGGAGCCACAGGCCCACGAAGAATTGGCCGACATCTACATCAATCGTGGCCTGCTCGACGAGGGTATCGCGGAATTGCGCCTGCTAGTTGATGCTAACCTGCGCCGCAATAACACCGCCGAGGCCGCCGCGACACTTCAGCGCATCGGCAATATCTATGACGAGACGGGTGATAGCGAGGAGGCCCTGGCTGCCTTCTGCCGCGCCGCGGAGCTGGACCCCAACTCGATGGATCTGCTGCGTGAGGTGGTTGGCTTCTGCTTCCGCGTCGGGCATCCTCAGGAAGCGGCCAGGTACCAGGCTGTTATTGCTCGCCACTACTTCGAGACCCAGCAGGTCAAAGAGGCTGTGGCCGCACTACAGCAGTTGATTACGATTGATCGCAACAACTTCGACGCCTACGATATGCTTGGTCAGACCTACCAGGCCGTTGGCGAGTATGAACAGGCCAGCCGCGTTTACCGCAACCTGGCCAAGATCAATCCCGGCAGCTCAATCGCTCGCGAGCGCCTGGCAACCCTCCAGGAACTTCGCGCAGGTTTATAGTCACAAATACAAAGAAGCGGTGGCGTCGCCGACGCCACCGCTTCTTTGTATTTGTGACTTATAGTGTTTCGCGTACTACCTGGGCCAGGGCTTTGATAAAGAGTGGCGAGGTGTTGAGCGACTCGATGCGCGCGAAGTGGATGTTATGCTCCTCGGCCTGCTCACGTGCACCCACCTCGATATCATATAGGATCTCCAGGTGATCGGCCAGGAACTGCACCGGCGCGATCAGCACATGCTTGCGACCAGCCGCCTCCAGTTCGGGCATGATGTCGGCAAAATCGGGCTTGAGCCACTCCTCGGGGGTATGGCCCGCACTCTGATAGCAGAACATCCAACGATCATCGGCCAGCCCAACCTCTTTCGCGACCGCGGCGGCGGTCTCCTTGAGGTTGTTGATGTAGTCGGGCTCATTCTCGATGACGCGCTTCGGCATGCTATGGGCTGTCAGTAGCACTGGCACCTGGTCACGCTCCTCGGGCGCGAACTTCTCTTCGAGAGCCTGGCGTACACGTTCAGCAAGCGCCTGGATAAATAGGGGCTGCAAGTGCCAATCGCCAGCCACGCGCACTGGCATCTCTGGTCGACCAAGCTGGGCCGCGGCCTCGTTGAGAGTACGCACATAGCCACCCATAATAATGGGCGAGAACTGGGGCGACATCACGATGCCAACAAGTTTGTCGGCGTTGCTGGCAACCTCGGGCAGAACCTCGGAGATAAATGGATGGGAGAAGCGCATTCCGGCATCCACACGATAGTGCGTATCGCCGCCATCCTTATTCAGCTCCCCTTGCAGGGCCGCGGCCTGCTCGCGCGTGATGCGCACCAGGGGCGAGCCACCAATCAAATCATAGCGGCGGCGAAACTCCACCACCAGGTCCGGCTCAGGCTCGCGTCCACCACGCACATTGAGCATATATTCAGGCACCTCATCGAGCGTCGATGGGGAGCCATAGGTCATCAATAGAACGCCAATATGTTTCTCTGCCATGATCTCTATCCTTTATCTTTCTCTCTATCTTTACCTCTGGGTTTGTTCGTGGACTGCTTCTACCAGGCGGCGCAACAGGTCAGCTTGCGAGCCGATGGGCATGGCGTGCCCAAAGTTGAAGATGTGCCCTGGGCGATTCGCCGCGCGGCGTAGGACATCGCGCATATTCTCTTCAATGACAGGCCAGGAGGTTAACATCAACGCGGGATCGAGATTTCCTTGAATACCGCGCTCATAGCCGATCCGCTCCCAGGCAGTATCCAGATCCATACGCCAGTCAATGCTCATTACATCGCCACCTGCCTCAGTCATAACATTGAGCAGGGAGGCCGTGCCTGTACCAAAGTGAATGGCGGGCGCGCCAGTCGCTTTGACGGCCTGAAAGACACGCTGCGTATAGGGCAGGACAAAGGTGCGATACGCACTGGGACTAAGCGAGCCAACCCAGCTATCAAAGACCTGCACCACATTCGCGCCTGCCTGCACCTGCGCCACGAGGTAGTTGGCAATCACCGTGGAGATCTTCTCCATCAGCGCGTGCCATAGATCGGGGCGGCTATACATCATGGCCTTGGCGTGGCGGTAATCACGCGAGGGGCGTCCCTCGATCAGGTAGCACGCCAGGGTAAAGGGGGCGCCTGCGATACCAATCACCGCCTGTTTGCCTTCAAGCTCACGGCGAATCAGGCGAATTCCATTCATGACGAAGGGCGTCACCTCGTCTCGGGCAGGTGTACGCAAGGCCTCGACGGCCTGTATATCGCGGATAGGATGGTGAATGATGGGGCCAACCTCCGGCTCCAGGTGCAGTTCAACGCCCATCTCTTCGATAGGTAGCATGATGTCCGCGAAGAGTACGGCGGCATCCACACCCAACTCCTGGATGGGGAAGAGCGCGACCTGTGAGCTTAGTTCGGGCGTTTTGGCGATGGTGAGGACATCATATTTCTCCAGCATCTTGCGGTACGCGCCAAAGGTGCTGCCAGCCTGGCGCATAAACCAGACCGGCGTCGCATCGGGCTGGCGGTGCTCACAGGCGGCCATAAAGCGTGCCAGACCGGTATGCTCTGACACGGTTGAGAGGTTCTTCTTCTCTGCTGACATAGTAGCTCTGCTCCTCCCTACTACCTCTGCGTCTCGGCGTGAACGGCCTCGACCAGCTGGCGCAATAGATCTGGATTGGTGGGAGGCAATACGCCATGCCCCAGGTTAAAGATGTGCCCCGGGCGATTGGCCGCGCGTTTCAAGACATCGCGCATGGCACTCTCAATCACCGGCCACTCGGTTAGAAGCAGGATGGAGTCCAGATTTCCCTGTACGCCGTGCTCAAAGCCAACGCGCTCCCAACCTTCATCAAGCTCCACATGCGAATCCAGGCCAATAATGTCTCCGCCCGCCGCAGTCATCGACTCCAGCAAGGCACTTGTGCCAGTACCAAAGTGGATCGCGGGGATACCTGTCTGCTTGACACTGTCAAAGATGCGGCGTACATACGGCTGTACATAGCGCTCGTAGACGCTGGGGCTAAGCGCGCCAACCCAGCTATCGAAGAGTTGTACGGCATCGACGCCCGCCTGCACCTGCTCACCAAGATAGCTCTGGGTGACCGTTGTTAATTTCTCCATCAGCGCGTGCCACAACTCAGGCTGGCTATACATCATGGCCTTGGCATTACGATAATCGCGCGAGGGGCGTCCCTCGATCAGGTAACACGCCATGGTAAAGGGGGCACCCGCGAAACCGATCACCGCCTGCTTTCCCTCAACCTCGCGGCGCACCATCTGGATCGCCTGCATCATATAGGGCGCGATCTCTGGTCCATTTGGGATGCGAATATTTTCAACATCCTGCTGATTGCGAATAGGGTGGTGAATGAGCGGTCCAACTTCGTGGCGGATCTCAAATGAGACGCCCATCGCCTCAAGTGGCGTCAAAATATCAGAATAGATAATCGCCGCATCCACGCCAAAGGTTTTGACCGGCATCAAGGTGACTTCCGTGCTCAACTCAGGAGTCTTGACCATTGTGAGCATGTCATATTTCTGGCGTAGGGCGCGATATTCCGCGAGACAACGCCCCGCCTGGCGCATAAACCAGACCGGCGTCGCGTCGGGTTGACGATGATAACACGCGTCCAGAAAACGCGCCACGCCCGTGTGAGGAGGGGGCGTCTTCGCGGTAGAAGTAGCTGTATAGTGCTGCATTGCTTCCATTAATCCTTGTATCGATCAGCCCGGTGGGCCTGATTCTGCATCTTCTATTGCAGGGCCTGATGCCCTCTGCGAAATCTCTTCATATAATAGCGTGCTTTGCGTGTCCTGACAAGGAGAAACCTACCAAAACCTGTTTGAGAATTACGTTTTTGTAGAGATTTTAATATAATTATGCCGAAGAAAATGTGCTGCTCTCTCAGGCTGCCGCTGGCAGCCTGAGAGAGCAGCACATTTTCTTCTCTAAATTTCATGGGGGCGTTGTTCGCGGGCGAGTTTTATGCGTGCCAGATGCTGAGCATGGCGCTGGTCATGCTCAACCAGGAGTTGAACGAGCTGGGGAAAGTTGAGCTGGCCCTCGCGAGGGTGGCGATATACTCGCTCCCAGCCTGAAGGGGAAAGCTCCGCAAGGAACTGAAAGAGTTCTTCGCGACGCGCGGCCATACCAGCCATGATCGCTTCGAGGGTCGCTGGTAGCTCAGTATTCGCTCCAACCTGGGCTGGCCCCTCGATTTCAGCGAAGGAGAGAAGCGGATTCTCCTCGCTCTGCACACGCCGCATCTGCTCCAGAGTTTCACCATCCGTTACATACAGGTGATAGGCGACCTGGATAGGAGACCACTCAACCTTACCGGGCGAGAGGGCCAGTTCCTCGCGACTAAACTTTGCCAGTTGCCCGAGAAAAGCAATGCGCGCGGCGACTAACTGGCCGCGAAACTCCTCAAATAGATTCTGCTCATCTTCCACTATCTTCACCCCTCTAACAACTTAGAGTAGTGGTTGTATGCGTGCGGGCAGTCTACGGCTGCCCGCACGCATACAACCACTACTCTGCATCTTCTTTCTTGACCAGGCGTGAATAGAGGCCCTCCAACTCATCCTGATCGTTAAAATGGAGCACAAGTGTGCCTTTGCCTTTGGCGTTACACTTAAGATCTACTTTGACCATCAGGGAATCGCGGAATTGCGATTCGAGCGACTCCAGTTCAGGTGTGCGACCCGATGTCGTCGTAATCTTCTTCACTGCGGCCTCGATATCTTGCGAGGCTTTGATGCGCGAAGCCAGCTCTTCGGTCTGGCGCACATTTAGGTGGAGCGCGATTACCTGGTTCATCGCGGTCACCTGGTCTTCCTCGCGTGTAATACCCGCTAAGGCGCGAGCATGGCCTTCTGTGAAGATATCTGGCTGATTGACCAGGGCCTCACGCAACTTGGGTGCCAGTTGCAGTAAACGTAAGGAGTTTGTGATCGTGGAGCGATCCTTCCCCACCTGGCGCGCCACCTGTTCTTGTGTCAGACCAAAGGTCTGGACCAGCTCTTGATACGCCATCGCCTCTTCAATTGGATTGAGATCGGCGCGCTGGATATTTTCAATGAGGGCCAGTTCCAGCATTTGCTGCGGCGTTACCTCTTTGACGACGACGGGTACCTGCTTCAGGCCCGCCATCTTGGAAGCGCGCCAGCGACGCTCACCCGCGATGATCTGGTAGCGCACGATCGCCTCATCGTTCGAGACAACCGCTGAAGTAGACTCGCCCGGCTCACCAAACCAGCTATCGCCCGTATCGGCGCGCTTTTCAGCCTGGTCCAGGCGTGCCACGACAATGGGTTGTAAGAGTCCATGCTCTTTAATGGAGGCACTCAGTTCGAGGAGTTTGGGATCATCATCGCGAAACACTTTACGAGGCTGCCGTGGATTGGGGATAATGCTTTCCAGAGAGACCAGGGGCAGAGCGCCAACATCGGCATTCGCGGCTGGCGCCTGCTGTTGGGGCCCCATCACATCGGATGCGCCCGAGATCAGGGCATCCAGGCCGCGCCCCAGACCAAAACGTTGTTTAGCCACGAGCCATTACCTCCTCAGCGAGCGCACGATAGGCTAGCGCACCCGGAGACGTCGGATCGTAGTCCAGAATTGGCTGACCGAAGCTGGGAGCTTCACTCAAGCGGACATTGCGATTAATGATCGTTTGAAACGCCTCTTTGGGAAAGTGATTGCGTACCTCGCGCACGATGTCACCGGCCAGGCGGGTGCGTGGGTCAAACATGGTCAGCACCACCCCGGCAATAAAGAGCGATGGGTTCAACTTATTTTTGACAATATTCACGGTGTTGAGCAATTGGGTAAGGCCTTCGAGCGCCAGGTACTCACATTGGATGGGAATCAAAATACCATCAGAGGCCACCAGGGCATTAATCGTCAGTAGACCAAGGGAGGGTGGGCAATCAATAATGATATAATCGCAACGATCACGAATGGGCTGAATGGCGTCGCGCAAGCGATGCTCGCGCGCTAGCGCACCTACCAGTTCCACCTCGGCCGCGGCCAGATCGACCGTGCAAGGGGCAACCACCAGCTCGCGTCGATCAGAAGGCACGATAACATCAAAAATAGTGATTGACTCATCCTCCTGCACCAGCAGGTCATAGAGCGTGTGTTGGCGTTTGCGATCCGTGACGCCAATCCCGCTGGTGGTATTGGCCTGAGGATCCATATCTAAGAGCAGCACCTTCCGGCCAGCGGCTGCCAGGTACGTGGCAAGATTAATCGCAGTTGTCGTCTTGCCCACGCCCCCTTTTTGGTTCGTGATTGCGTACACTTTTGACACGGATTACTTACCGTACCTTTCATCTCGCCATGCCAACGGAGACAAGCTAAGCATAACAGTTCAGAAACATTGTAACAAATGGGCCTGCCATAAGCAAGAATTCTGCCTTCTGTACTTTCTCACGCACGATATAGGCAGGCAAGAGGAGTCGTTTGAAGACTAAGAAGATTAACAAAAAAGCGTTTACCGCACCTTATGCAGAACAATATACAGCATCAACGAAAGGCGGAAGACAAGGTAGCGTGATATACGTTCCTAGAGGGTGACACGATTGCCGCCCGCGGGCATAGTAAAGCGCAGGAAGCCACCTCCAGCCAGGCGAGTGCAGATGACAGCAATGGTATAGAAGGCTAATAAGGTGAGGGCAGTCTTCACTTCAGCCAGGGCAAAAGCACCAGGGGTCAGGTGATTTGGACCGCCTTGCAGCATACGCAGCAACGCAGGTCCCTGTTGGATGCCCCCAAAGGGATTAACCGCCAGGCCAAGCCCAAGCGAGATCACCAGATCAATCCCCAGGCACCAGGCAGCCATCAGAGGTCCCAGGAACACAAAGCGCTTGCTCAAACGCTCACGCCTGGTAGAGGTCATGCGGCGAGCCGCCCAGATAGGCGGAACTACGTACTCTAAAAACATAAAGAACATAGGGGCCGCGACATAGGTCCAGTCTGGAAAGACAAGGGGGCTAATGAGCGCGCAAAGACGACCAAGAGTAAAGAGAATAATTCCTTCGATGAGACCACGCCGATAACTTACTTTGTTAAACAACATATGCCATAAACCTGTCTATAGATGCCTCGCGCGACCAGAAGAGCCAGTCCATGAGAGACCCTGCTACCAGGCGCCCCCCAGGCCGCTACCAGGACATACTGCCAAGTTCGCTATACATAGGAAATGTCTACTGCGCCAAAATACTTACTACTTCTCCGAAAACCCTGAGCGCGCTTGTCCCCGAATGGGGGAAGCGCTAGTCACGTAAGTGACGTTGGGTTTCGGAATAAGATCTTAATGACATCCACAGCTACCACCACCACACCCGCAGCCACCCATAGAGGGAGAATAGTCGTCTCCACCATCTTCCGCCCCCCACGCTGGGCAGCAAATACAGAAAGAAGTCGACGCACCTTTTCGCTATGACACTTCATACACACGACATCATCCGCGTGCTTATAGCTGACCAGCAACTCAAATTTGTTCTTGCAGTCTGGGCAGTAATATTCGTACAACGGCATGTAGAAAACACCTCCATGAAATATGGGGAAGACATTTTGATCCAAGAATATTGTAGTGCCTGCTCTACCCATCGTCAAGTGCGCGGGCATGGGATTATGCAGCAAAATCAGGCGTTCAAAACATCTCTGAATGTGATGAAGTTCTCTGCCAAATTGTGAAACACCTCATAACAAAATGCTACAATTCGCACTATCATACCTCCAGAAGTACCATTTCCTCTTTGACTGGCGTGTAAAATGAAACATGGAGATCCGCTTCTCGTAGAAAAGCACTCTTAAAAGAAGTACTGTTAGTTAACATGCATACTATATTCTCTATGTTATGTTTCCTTTGAAGCTTGTAACACTTTTCTCGTGTTTAAATTACAGTTAAACGCTGAACAAAAAGGAGTGCCCAACATGAGTGGTAAATCGCAACGACGCCTTGTATCCACTAACTCTATGTGCTCTTCGCATCTCTTCACAATACTCACGCTTAGTCTGCTCTTCGTACTCGCAGCCTTCATTACCGCCTGCGCTAGCGATAGCGGCACCGGTCGCAACATCGCCAGCCAGACCAGCACAACGAGTACCGCTACCCCAGCCAGTAGCCCTACAGGCTCCACCAATGGCAATGACAGTACTGCCAATAATGGTGGTCAGCAGCCCACCAATACGGGAACCAGCCAGCCAGGCAAGGAATATCATGTCAAGGTCTACTTCTCGAAGCATGGCCAGGATAGCATGACCCTGGTCTATCCCGTTAACCGGACCACTACAAGCCAGGCCGTTGCTACCGCCTCCCTGCAATACCTGATCGCGGGTCCCAATGCCAGCGAGCAGGCACAGGGGTACTATACCGAGCTAACCTCTATGCTCAAGGGCGCCTCCACGTGTGGAGCGGATTTCACTATTAAGCTCAACACCAAAGGCAGTACCCCTGAGACAGGAACCGCCACCGTTCAATTCTGCCGAGATCTCAGTTCAGCGGGAATCGGCATGGATGCGCGTGTGCAGTCACAGATCAATACCACGCTGAAACAATTTCCCACGATCAGTAAAGTGATCATTCTCACGCGCAGTGGAAATTGCTTCGGTGATGAGAGTGGCGCGAATATGTGCCTCCGCTAGGTTCTATACATTCCGGATAAAGGATAATAGTGTGAGGTGCAGGCGGTCGCCTGCACCTCACACTATTATCCTTTATCCGGAATATACCATTCACATGCCAAAGATAGTACAATAGAGAGACACAAACGCGCGATTTTCCCATCTCCCCAAAGACTTCTTCAGGTGGCAGATGTAGCAGTAAAGAAGGATAATTTATGGCACTCACAATTGGTATTATTGGTTTACCCCAAAGCGGCAAAACCACCCTATTTAACACCCTGACGAAAGCTGGGGCACCCGTCAGTGGTTACGCGACCAGCACCGTACAGGCGAACCTCGCCGTGGTCCAGGTGCCCGATACACGCGTAGATTCCCTCTCTGACATCTTTCAACCTCGCAAGAAGACCTATACGACGGTCGAGTTTGTCGATGTGGCAGGCATGGGCCAGGCTACGCAAGCAGCCAAAGAGAAGAAGGAAGGGCTGAGCGCGGAATTCCTCGGCCATATTCGTAACGCCGATGCGCTGGCAATCGTGCTGCGCACCTTCGCCAACGATAATGTGCCCCATGTGTACAGCACTATCGATCCCATACGTGACCTGGATAGCCTGAATGCGGAACTGGTCATGACTGACCTCTCAACCGTCGAGCGCCGTATCGAGCGCACAAAGAAGGCCGCCAAGTCTGGTGATAAGAAATATCAGCAAGAGCTAGATCTCCTCCTGCGCTTGCAGGAAGCCCTCAATGAACTGAAGCTCGCGAGAGAGGTTGAGATCTCCGCACAGGATAAGGTTGTCACCGACGAACTCTTCTTACTAACACTCAAGCCACGCATGTATGTGCTCAACACAAGCGAAGATATGCTTGGTTCGGCCAACGAGATCCTGGCAAAGATCGAGCAGGGCGAGGCCGTCGATCCCGAGGCAGTACAGAAGGAGTTGAAGGGCATTGCGCAGGTAGCTTTACGCGCCAAAGAAGAGGGCGCGCAGGTCGTTGCCGTCTCGGCGAAGCTTGAGGCCGAGCTCTCTGAGCTCTCCGAGGAGGAGTCCAACGAGTACCTGGAGGCCCTGGGTCTGCCCCAGCTTGGCGCGGATCGCGTTATCCAGGTCGGCTACCGCCTGCTGAACCTGATTACCTTCCTGACCGCTGGCGAGGACGAGGTACGCGCCTGGACTGTGACGCGGGGCGCGAAGGCACCCGAAGCAGCGGGCAAGATCCATACCGATATCGAGAAGGGCTTTATCCGCGCCGAGGTCACACACTTCAATGACTTTATGGAGTGTGGCTCCTTCGCGGCGGCCACCAAAAAGGGCGTTCAGCGCCTGGAGGGTCGCGAATACGAGATCCAGGACGGCGATATCGCTCACTTCCGCTTCAACAAGGGTAAGTAAACTAAAGGGTTGAGTAGCAGGCTGACCAGAGGCCACCTGCTACTCAACCCTTTACTCTAAACCGCCCTCTTATCTACGCTTGCGTAGTGAGACCAGGGCCACGCCTGTAAGAATAATGAGCATGGCAATAATACCAATGGGTGTAATCTGCTCACCAGCCATCAGGGCGCCCAGGCCAACCGCCACAATTGGATTGACATAGGCATAGCTCGTCGCCAGGGCGGGCCGGACCTTGCGCAGGAGATAGCCATACGCGGTATATCCCACCAGTGAGCCAATCAGGACCAGGTAGAGCATCGCCAGCCACGAACGAGTCGAGGGCCAGCCGCTTATGTGCTCACCCAGCCCCACACCTAACAGCAGAAGAGCCACGCCTCCACCTAGCATCTGGGTCGCACTAGCCATCAGACCTGAAGCCATAGAAAATCGTGAACTGAGCGCGGAACCCAGTGACCAGCAGAAAGGGGCAATCAAGAGCGCCAGGGCGCCCTGCGGATTGGTCCAGAGTCCATGCTCCAGGTTCAGCATAATGACGCCGACAAAGCCCAGCCCCAGCCCCAACCATTCGAAGTGTGAGGGCCAGCGCCCCAAAAGGCCAAAGATCAACGCCGAATAGAGTGGAACCGCCGCCAGGGCAATAGCCACGATTCCCGTCGCCACCCATTGTTCCGCG
The DNA here is from genome assembly GCF_016587375.1 of Ktedonobacter robiniae. GTDB lineage: Bacteria > Chloroflexota > Ktedonobacteria > Ktedonobacterales > Ktedonobacteraceae > Ktedonobacter > Ktedonobacter robiniae. The sequence continues at coordinate 2,658,597 of NZ_BNJG01000001.1, read as the reverse complement.
AATGAGACCATGCCATTGCTACATACCAGCATGAGCACGCCAATAATGGTCGCACCACCCCACTGTTTCCCGGTAGGCGCAGCATGCCCACGCAGACGCAGAAAAGCGTACAACAGGAGACCAGCACAGATAAAGCGTATACCCGCCATGAGAAAGGGCGGAAAGCTCTCAATAGCAATACGCATTCCAAGATAGGTCGAACCCCAGATAATATAGAGCGCGACCAGCGCCAGGCCCACTCCCAGCCGCTCACGCGAACTCAAGGCAGGCGCAGTGCTCTGCGCTGCAGGAGCAATAACCGGTTCAGAACGTGTCAATTGTACTTTGCTCATCAGATTTCCCAAACAGATACATAAACGTCTTTTTCATACAATAATCAGATGCCACAGTCTTAAAACAGAAAATGCAAATACATAACTTCTACTGTACCCGAGAAAGTGTTGCATTGCCACAGCCAATCCGCTCTAAATCACATCACATTGGCCTATATAGCCTTCCATCAGAGCACAGCCTTCTAGAGGCAAACACCCACCCCAGAGAAATACATTGATGTGGTACTATGCTAGAGTAGTATGTGGCAGACAGCCAAATATCTCTTCCACTCATAACTCCAGCATGTTCTAGCGTCCTGTATAGCCAGCATTCAACAAGGAGGAAACATGTCCGTATCCCCCATTGATATGTTAAAAGCCGAAATTGATGAGTTGATCCCAGACCTGGTCGCGACGCGCCGCGATCTGCATGAGCATCCCGAACTGGCCTTTGAGGAGGTGCGCACTTCGAGCATTGTGGCGCAACGCCTGCAAGCTTTGGGCCTTGAGGTCCAGACTGGCGTAGCAAAGACTGGCGTCGTCGGCCTGCTACGCGGAGAAGCGGCTCCTGCGAACGCTCGCACCATCGCCATTCGTGCCGATATCGACGCCCTCCCTATCCACGAGCTAAACGAGGTCGACTACCGCTCACAGACCGATGGCAAGATGCACGCCTGCGGACATGATGGGCACACCGCCATCGCACTTGCTGTCGCCGATATCCTCACTAAGCGTCGCGCCGAATTGACGGGCAATGTCAAGTTTATTTTCCAGCCCGCCGAAGAGCGCATAGGTGGCGCGAAACCCATGGTCGATGAGGGGACAATGCAGGGCGTCGATGCCGTTATCGGCCTGCACCTCATTAGCAATATGTCCATTGGCAAAGTTGGCGTGCGTAGCGGCACCGTTTTTGCCAGCGCGGACACGCTGAATTTTACGGTCAAAGGCAAGGGTGGGCACGCAGCAATGCCTGAAAGCACAATCGACCCCATCGTCATCTCTGCGCATATCATTACGGCTCTGCAAACCCTGATTAGCCGCGAGACCTCGCCCTTCAGTCCCGCGGTCATTACCATTGGCACGCTAAAAGCCGGGACAGCCTCTAATATCATCCCGGAATATGCCATCATGGAAGGCACTATGCGCTCCTATAGCAAGGAGCATCGTGACTACCTGCTCAAGCGCATCAGCGAGCTTTCACAGGGAATTGCCAGCGCTATGGGCGGCTCCTGCGAGGTCACGCCCAACCAGGGCTGTCCACCTTGCACCAATAATCCCGAAATCACCAAGATTGTGCGCCAGGCGGCTATTGGCGCCGTGGGAAGCGAGAACGTCGACGAAAGCGAAGCGATCTTGATCGCTGGTAGCGACGACATGGCGCACTTCCTCGATGCCGTGCCTGGTTGCTACTTTATCGTTGGCTCCGGCAATGTCCAGAAAGGCTCGGACTTTCCTCATCACCACCCACGCTTCAATCTCGACGAGGACGCGCTCCCCGTCGGCGTTGAGGTCCTGGCACGCTCAGTCTTCGAGTTCTTCGAATCTTAAAGATCCAGGCTCCACTACAAAGCAGGAGACTTGAGGAATGTCAATCATTCCCCAAGTCTCCTTTTTCGTTCAAGATAAGACATTATTGATCAGTTTTGTATCACATTCTGTCGCATTATTTTTATTTTGATTTTTTATTTTCGTTTGTGTGCCATTTGATGTGAGAATCGCTCAAAACCTGAACGTAGTTATTACAATAGTGCAAGCTTGGTTTACTACAAGGAGGTTTGAAGATGCGACTCCAACAAGCGCGGTGGCTGCGCCAGGATTGTTTGCGCACCATAGGGCTTATCGTCTGTCTACTCGCCATACTGATGACTGCGTGTGGAGGCACCTCACAAAGTGGCTCTGCACAGAAAGCTACCGACGATAAACAAGTCTTTGTCTACCCCATCTCAGGAAAAGATATTTCCACGTTTGATCCCGCCACAGCCGAAGATAACGCCTCTGTGGTCGCTAGTGGCATGGTCTTCACAGGACTGGTACAGGTTGACGAGAATCAAAAGCTCATCAAGCAGCTGGCCGAATCCTATAGCGTCGCTAATGATGGTTTGACCTGGACATTTAAACTAAGACCAAATCTCAAATTCAGCGATGGTTCCCCTCTTACCGCGCAGGATGTACTCTACAGTATTAATCGCGCGCTCGACCCCAAAACCAAATCTACGACTGCCCCCATCTACCTCAATCTGATCAAAGGCGGAGCAGACTTCAATTCAGGAAAAATTCCCACACTGATCAACGTTGGGCTCTTTGCTCCCGACCCCTCGACGGTAAAGATTGTTACTGAGAAGAGAGCGGTCTATTTCCTCTATACGCTTGCCTATATTAGCTCATTTGTGGTTAACAAGAAGGTAATCGACAAATATGGGGATCAATGGACGGATCATCTAAGCGAGGGAGCAGGTGCAGGCCCCTTTATCAACTCTAAATATATCAAGGGCCGAGGCCTTGAGTTTACTCCTAACCCGAACTACTACGGTTCTAAGGTTCAACTAAAGAAGGTCGTCATGCCCTTCTATCAGAGCAATGACACTGTTTACCGGGCCTACCAGGCTGGGCAGGTTAGCTGGGGGAATGTCTCCTCGGCCAATGTCGAAAGCGCGCGTCAACTTCCCGACAAGCAGTATCACGCGGTCCCAGCCCAATCCATCTACTACCTCACCATGAACTACTACAGCAAGCCCTTTAATAATATCAAGGTGAGACAGGCCCTGGCGCTGGCTTTGAATAAGGAACAGATTGCGCATAGCATCTATAAAGACAATGTCATTCCGACCAATCATATCGTTCCCAGCGGCATCCCGAGCTATAACCCAGACCTGGCGGGGCCAGCAGGAGTTACCTCGCTTAAAGGTGATCGCACCAAGGCGAAGCAGTTGTTTAATGAGGGGCTGCAAGAAGAGGGCTTGAGTGTCAAAAACTTCCCTACCATCTCGCTCTACTACAATGCGGCCTGGCCTGTAGATGATCGTAATATGCTTACAGCGGCCCAGCAGACGTGGCAAGAGGTTCTGGGCATCTCTATCAAACTTGAGGGCATGGATTATCCCTCGCTCCTCAAACGCAACGATGAGACTCACGGCAATCCCAATGGCATGCAGATGTGGTTTATTCGCTGGGGCTCGGACTATCCAGATCCACAGAACTGGTTAACCCTGCTCTTCGATAAGAACTCGTCCTACAATAGCGAAAACTTTGGCCTGAACACCCAGGTAAAAAGTGCCTCACGCCAGCAGCAGGCAATTGACCTGATGCAACAGGCTGATGGTAACATTGACAATGCGGAACGCATTAAACAATATCAGCAAGCCGAACAGATTCTGGTAGACGAGGTAGCCTGGCTCCCAATCTACCAGGCCTATAACCCCACAGTCGTCAAACCCTGCGTTGAGGGCCTCTCCCCTACCGCACAGGGCCTTCCCGTTGGCGACCACTGGGCCAATCTCTACATCTCAACGCAAACGCCCTGCACACTCAATAGCTCGCTCTAAGCGCTTTGCAGGGAGAACAAGTAAGAAGAGTGGTGTGATGTGTGGGCTCCGCCTACACATCACACCACTCTTCTTACTATGGAAACTTGCCATTTTGCATGGTATACTTGTTATACTGTTTGACCAACCATAGTAGAAACACATGGAGGTCTATTTTTATGCGCGCGGATCGCTTACTCACGATCCTGATGCTACTTCAAACCAGGGGGCGTATGACGGCGCGAGATTTGGCGGAGCGCCTGGAGGTCTCGGAACGCACCATCTATCGCGACCTGGAAGCGCTGGGCATCGCGGGCATCCCGGTGTATACCGAGCGCGGACACGGTGGTGGCTGCGAGCTGCTTGGTGGCTACCAGACCAACCTGACTGGTCTCGCGCCCGCGGAAATCCAGGCTCTCTTTACCGCTCTCGATGGCAAGTCTGTCGCTGACCTGGGCCTGGAGCAACCCCTCAATGAAGCCATGCTCAAACTACTCACCGCACTCCCGGAATCCAGGCGCGAACAGGCCGAACAGGCACGCCAACGCGTTCACCTGGATCATAAAGCCTGGTTCGCCAGCGAGCGGCATGGTGAACAACATTTGCCCCTGATCCGAGAAGCCCTTTATCACGAGCAGCAACTTTTTGTCTGCTACGGTATCGCCAACGGAACACATCGCGAACATATCATGGCCCCCTATGGCCTTGTCGCCAAGGCAGGCGCCTGGTTCCTGATCGGGGAGTTCGCGGACAGGCCAGAAGTGACAGTATTAGGCGTAGCAAACCTTCAAGGTATTGAGATACTGGATCTTCCTTTCACCTATCCCCAGGACTTCAATCTGGAAGACTACTGGCAGGCATACTGTCAGGGGATGGAAGAAGAGATGCCGCTCTATGCGCGTTCACTGCACCTCGCGCCCTACGAGGCACGCCATCTCCCGCTTGTCCTGGGTGAATGGGGCTATACCCTGCTGAAGAACGACGAGGTAGCAACTAATCAAGCTCATAATGGCTCTGCTGAAAGCCTGCATGCCTCAGCGAGAACCACTCGCCAAACAAAAAAAAGCGCCAGGGGCAGGCATACGCAACCTGCGTCTCGACTCTCGCTCCAGCATCATGATGGCTCATGGCTCCCACTCCAACAAAAAAAAGCAATTCCGTCTCTTGACAGGGCGCGAAACGCTCAAAAAAAAGTCTCATTTTCTAATAATTCAACAAATAGCCAGAACCCAGAGCAGGCACAAGAAAAAAACGCTATAATTCACACATATATAAAGCCAGCCGAGAGGTCCAACAAAAAAAACGGTTTCGCCTCTCCCCTCTCTGCAAAAGAAAAAAAGATTTTTATTACGCAAGAAAAAAAAGCGGTTTCAAACTTACTTCTTCCCGCTACCCAGGCGGCCTGATCCTCTTCTCACTCGTCGATGTTGATCTCTTCCCTCTCCGTTCATCACCATCTGCAACGCCCGCAAAAAGAATAAGACAAAAAGAATTAAGATATATACACTAGGAAGTAGAGAACTTTCCCTTTGGGAGAAAGAAAGAGGATACTTTATGTGTGGTCGTTTTACTCTAACAATTGATAGCAATGCCGTGGCGCGTGCGTTCAACGTGGCAGTGCCTAAATCTCTGCAAGCTGGTCCGCGTTATAATGTCGCGCCAACCCAGGATGTCGTGGCTGTCTTGAACGACGGCGAGCCGCACCTGGACCTGCTACGCTGGGGGCTAATCCCTTCATGGGCGAAAGATGCGAGCATTGGTTCACGCATGATCAATGCCCGCGCCGAGACGCTGGCGGAGAAGCCAAGCTTTAAGCGCCTCCTCAACTCACGGCGCTGCCTTATTCCCGCCGATGGCTTCTATGAGTGGCAGAAGGTCGATGGCGGCAAGGTCCCAATGTACATCACACTCAAAGGGCATGAGCCATTCGCCTTCGCGGGCCTGTGGGATAGCTGGAAGACTGCTGATGGGGAAGTGTTGCGCACCTGTACGATTATCACCACTCATGCCAATGATCTAGTCGCGCCAATCCATGAGCGCATGCCAGTGATTCTCCCGCCAGATGCACGCGAGATATGGCTCGATCCAGGCTTGCATGATGCAAATATCTTACTACCGCTTCTCAAGCCATGTGACCCCGAGGCGATGCAGGCACGCGAGGTCTCCCGGCGTGTCAATAGCCCACAGTATGACGGCTCTGATCTGATAGCCTGAAGTCGTAAAGGCACGCAACATCATGCACCGTGCTAGCGCGGTGCATGATGTTGCGTGCCTTTACGACTTTATTCATTCCTCTATAAGCGAGATTGTAGGCGTACCAGTTGGCGGCCGCGCGTCGCGGCGGGCAGACCAGCTAGCGTACGAATGGCCTCAACCGTCTCCTGAGCATTGCGCACAAATTCTACGCGTGCGGGCAATTGGGCTTTAAATTCCTCGACCGTGATATCGTCCAGGAAGCGCGTACCATCGTTGTCCAGCATGACGCGCGATAGCAAGACCAGGTCACCGAGGTCATCCTGAGCCTTAAGCGTCTCCAGCACATCCTGGCCGCATAGCAGGCCAGCGACCGTTACCTGGGCGCCAAAGAATTGGTTGATGACGGGAACGACGTTTACCTCGATGCCTTGTACCTGCTCACGAATATCCTGCGCGAAGCTCTCGATCACGGGCTGCGCCATTGTACCGGTTACAAGGGTAATACGCCTGGGACGCGGCTCGGGCATCTCAACGGGCAACCGACGCCTGGTACGGTTCCACTGCTCTATCAGGAAGCGGGTCATGCCAACGCCATTCTCAATCTGTGAGAAGAGGCCATAGTGCTCGCTGGGCGGGAACTCGCGGCCCGTAATGTAGTACCACTCATCCGAGAGAAAGACAAAGGGATCGCCATCGGAATTCTCCGCGGCAAAGCGCCGCTGATGCGCCTCCACCTGGTCAATCACCACCTCCGCCTCCTCGCGTGTGTAGGGGCGCAACGCCGGTAGATCGCCGGTTGGCTGAATCATATTATTATATTTGGTCAGGCCCACTGGCACCGCTGAAATGGATTCCACAATTGGGCGCAGCGCGGTCAGCTCCTGAATGCTGCGCTCCAGCTCCTCGCCATCGTTAATGGGGGGGCACAGCACGAGCTGAGTATGACAGGTCAGCCCCATATCGCCCAAACGCTTGATATGCTCAATGATCTCGCCCGCGCGCGGGCCGTCGACCATTTTGCGCCGTAGTTCGGGATTGGTGCAGTGCACCGAGACGTAGAGCGGCGTGAGCTTCTGCTCGTCCAGGCGCTGCCAGTCAAGCTCTTTCAGATTGGTGAGCGTGATGAAGTTTCCAAAGAGGAAGGAATAGCGGTAGTCGTCATCCTTGATATAGAGCGAAGAGCGCATTCCATGTTCGAGACCCGGCTGAGGCGCGAAACGCTCAGGCAGCCCCTTAATAAAACAAAATACACACTTGTTGGCGCACTGGCGAATAAAAGGGGCCGGCTCTTCACCGAAGAGAACACCCAGATTCTCATCCGCACGCTTGGCAACCGCTACTGAGCGCTCATCTTGCTGGCGCTCGTAACCAATGAGCAGCTCTTCCTCGGCCACATAGAAACGATAGTCGACGAGATCGCGAATAAGATGACCATTGATTGTTTTTATGAGATCGCCTGGCTGCAACCCTGCGTGGTCAGCCGGGCTCTCGGGCACTACCTCACGCACCCATCCATATAGTTTTGGCATTGTTTAACCTCGAAACCTGTGGGGGAAGAAAATTTATTACTCCTGCTACATCTTCGCTCGATTGGGAGAGAACCTGTGCTGGCTCTACGAAAAACGCTATAAAAGCTGTACGAATGGTAGAGAGCGTCGTACATAAGCTCACGCAAAGAAAAAGGAATGCTATCCGCAAGATTATAAACCGCGGGCCTTCTCACGTCAAATGCACAGGACACTCTATCACGCCATAGTACCGCGTCCCCTCTCTCACAAACAATGCAGTTTGCCATTTTATTCGACATTGTAGAGGGCTACGATCTTGCGGGCGCATTCTAGCACCGCCTGGCGCATCTCTGGTGGGTCCAGAATCTCTATGCCTGGTACAAAGGTCGAGGAGCCAGGAGTTACCTCTTGCCGGTAGATAAAGCCCAGAATAAAGCTACAAGTCGTCTCTTTGGATTCGAAGCGCAGAGTCAGCGTGATGCGCCCCTCTTCATCGCCGGATCCCGCCTCACGAATCAATTGACGCACCGACTCGCCCATGATCATAGGCAAGATTGGTAGAAACTCTGGCGCGACACGCACTGTCACACTATAGGTAGCGATACTCTCCTGGAAGTTTGCACTCCACTCCGTCCAGTAGCGCTCCAGGTCAAAATCGAGCGGTCGCTCAAATGTCTCCTCCTGCACCACTACATCTCGCACACGCGAGAGGCGATAGACGCGCATCTGCTGCTTGTTACGTCCCACCAGATACCAGATCCCTGCCTTGGAGACGAGCCCCAGCGGCTCTACCAGGCGTTCGACGACCTCGGCACTGGGTTTATGATAAAAGAGGCGCACATAGCGATCATGCCAGACTGCCTCACGTAGCAGAGGGAGAAATGGCGTAGTGGCCTCACCCACAAACCAGGGTAGTGGATCAAAGAAGAGCCGCTCGCGTGCATGCTCGATGCTTCGTCGTTGCACAGCAGGTAAGGCGGCCAGCACCTTTAGCAGTGCGGCGTCTCGCGCCTTCTCGCCCTTCCCCTCTGGAAGTGCTGGACTAAAGCCAGGGACCAGCAGCGAGCGTAGTTCATTCTCATTGAGTCCTGTCAGATTGCTTCGATAGCCATCCGTCAACTTACAGCCGCCTCCTGGACCACGCTCGGTATAGATCGGGATGCCTGCCGCGCTCAGAGCCTCAACATCGCGATAGACAGTACGCTCCGAGACCTCCAAACGCTCTGCAAGCTCGCGCGCCGTTACATGCCGCCGCGTCTGCAACAACATTAAAATCGAGATCAAGCGCTCAGCACGCATACTACTCCTCCTTCAAACAAAGCCATCAGGCTTCGTCAAAACATTTGCCCATCTCTATATTACCCTATATTCCTGACAGAAGGTGGCAAGAATAAAGCCCGACGCGGGCTTTAGCCCGCGTCGGACCGCAGCGTCACCTACCGTCTTACCAGTTTGAGGCACGACAAAAAGAAACAGGAGGAAAAAGAATGAGGGTGTACTGGCTTTGTGAGGCGCGCTATTAGATACATAGCTTACCTGACAGAAGGTGGCAGGTTTTCCGGATTATACTATGAAGGCGATATGTTGAGAGAAACTGTCCAATAGGGCATAGACAAGCAAGCAGTGCTTCATGGTATACTCATCAGCGTATATCTGTGACCAGGAGAATATATAGATAGAAGGAAGACATCCTTTGTAGGTTGTTTTGTGTGGAAGGGAGATGCCGCGTGTATTTATAGACATATACATGCCTATACCTCATTCTCATCTGTGTACTTCAATGTACGACCGCATAAGAAGCAAGATCTCATGCGGAAACCAACGCCAGACCGCCGTGCCCCCGAATGGGGGTGGCTAGCGCTCCGCGCTCAGGTTTCCTAAGAGGCAGTATTTGTAGTCTGTTTTTATCCTAGCTCGTCGGAGGTACCCCTTGTCCAAACGCGAGTTTACCGTCTCTAATGAATATACATTTAACCGCGCCAGCCCTGCGCGCTGGATTATCTCGCATTTGTTCCGCTATAAATTTCGCGTCTTGCTGTATATGGTGCTGGCCCTAATCACCAACTTTGCCTTCTCGGGGACCCGTGTGCTGACCGGTAATGCCTTTGATGCTGTCCTCAAGGGAGATGGCGCACAGGTTGGCATTATCGCGCTCAAGATGTTGGCCCTGGTCATTTGCTGTGGCCTGATCGATTTTGGCGCACGCTTCATGATTGAGATCATTGCCAAGAGCCTCGCCCGTGATGCACGCGAGGAGCTCTATGTCAGTCTCTTAGGCAAGAGCCAGTCGTTCCATAATCGACAGCGCGTCGGTGATATCATGGCGCGTGCAACCAATGATATGTCGCAGATCAGCGACATGGTTTCGCCTGGCTTCGATATCATCTACGACTCCTTCTCAAGCCTGTTGGCAATCATGATCTTTATCGGCATCTTGAATATCCAGCTCTTGCTGGTGCCACTACTCTACCTGGTGGTCTTTCTGCTAACATTGCGACTCTATTCACGGCGCCTCAACCCCGTCTCGCGAGAGATGCGCGAGCAGTTTGGCGTGACCAACGCCATCCTAAACGAAGCGGTTACCGGCATCGAGGTCATCAAAGCCACCTCGCAGGAGGAGCAAGAGAAAGAGAAGTTCACAAAGAATGCCTCTCGCTATCGCGACTTCTTCGTCAAGAACGGCATCATCCAGGGTCAGTACCTGCCAACGCTTCTGCTGGGTATCGCGCTGGCCTTCTGTTTCCTGCATGGCCTGTTCCTGCTCCTGCAACACCAGATCAGCGTTGGTCAACTGGTCACGTTCATTGGCCTGGCCACGAACCTGCGCTTCGTCACCGATATGTCGACCTGGAGCTTTACCCTGGTCCAACTGGGGGTCGCGGGCTCACGGCGTGTCCTCGATATGATGAAAGAAGAGACAGAGATCGACGAGAACGAGGATGGCTACAAGGCCGAGATCCAGGGCAATATCGTCTTCGAGAACGTCTCCTTCGGCTATGGCGAGACACCCATCCTGAAGAATGTCTCCTTCCAGGCCAAAGCCGGACAGACCATCGCCATTGTGGGCCAGACCGGCTCGGGCAAAAGCACCATCACCAAGCTAGTCAACCGCATCTATGATGTCAGCAGTGGACGTGTGCTTATTGATGGGCAGGATGTTCGCGATTGGAATATGGATGCGCTTCGCTCACAGATCTCGACCATTGAGCAAGACATCTTCCTCTTCTCGCGCTCAATTGCCGACAATATCGCCTATGGCATGGGGCAACAAGCCGATGCCAGCACTATCAAGCAGGCGGCCAGAGATGCCCAGGCCCATGACTTTATCATGAGCTTTAAAGAGGGATACGAGACCGTTATTGGCGAACGTGGCGTCATGCTTTCAGGCGGCCAGCGCCAGCGCCTGGCGATCGCGCGCGCCCTCCTCACGGATCCACGTATCCTCATCCTCGACGACTCAACCAGCGCCATCGATAGCGCCACTGAGGATGAGATTCAGAAGGCGATCAAGCGTGTACTCCAGAATCGCACCACCCTCCTTATCACCCATCGTATCTCACAGATTCGCTGGGCGGATAAAGTGCTCGTTGTGCGCAATGGCGAGGTCATCGATCAGGGTACACACGAGGAGTTGATGCAGCGCTGCCGCACCTACCAACGCATCTTCTCACACTATGAGAACGTAGCGGCGCCGGAGGCTGTTCTGGCCAGTGGCGAATAGTTAAGTGCCTCTTCGGAGACCTGAGCGCGCTTGTCCCCGAATGGGGGAAGCGCTAGTCGCGTGAGCGACGTTGGTTTCCGCATAAGAAGTGAGAGGAAAGAGAGCGAACAATGGGTTTTCTTATGGATGGCCTGGACGCCGAGGCCTATGATCGAACATATACCGATGGTCAGCTTATCAAGCGCATCGCAGGCTACTTTAAACCAAAGTTGGGAGTGGTGGTCGTTGTCAGCATTCTGGTCGTGCTCAAGACTCTAATGGACACCGCCTTCCCTCTACTTGTCTCCAATGGTATCGATACCCTGGTATCGAATAAGGCAATGCAAACAGCGATCTGGCTGGCGGCGCTACTCCTGGTTTCGGGCGTCCTCTCCTGGGTCTTCAATATGCTGCGCCAATGGCTCACCGCCATCGCGGTTGGAGATGTCGTGCTGCAACTACGCAAGGACGCCTTTAACGCGGTGATGGATCGCGATATGTCGTTCTTCGACGAGTTCTCGTCGGGCAAGATCGTCAGCCGCGTCACCTCCGATACGGATAAATTTGCCACGGTGGTGACCCTGACCGTCAACCTGCTCAGCCAGTTCTTGCTCTTCATCCTGATCGCGATCATCCTCTTCTTCCGCAACTGGCAGCTTGCGTTGATCGCCTTTACGATTCTGCCCGCGATCATGCTGGTGGCGCTGGGCTTCCGCTACCTGGCGCGCACAGCGACCCAGCGCTCACAGCGCTCCATGGGACGCGTGAACTCGAATGTCCAGGAGGCAGTCAGCGGCATCATCGTCGCCAAGAACTTCCGCCAGGAACAGAATATGTACAACGAGTTCAAGGAGGTCAACACCCAGGCCTTTCACGTCGATGTTCGTTCTGGCATCCTCTATAACGGGGTCTTCCCTGTCCTGGTCGCTATCGCAAACCTGGGTTCAACCCTGGTGATCTACTTTGGTGGGCATAACGTCCTCAACCACAGTATCACTGCTGGCGACTGGTTTCTCTTTGTACAGGGTATCGCCTCGCTCTGGTTCCCGGTGACCAGCATCGCCTCTTTCTGGAGCCAGTTTCAGCTTGGCCTCTCCGCCAGCGAGCGTGTCTTCGCTCTGCTCGACGCTGAGCCTCGCGTACACCAGACGGGTAACGAAATGGTGCCAGCCCTTAAAGGCGAGATCGAGTTCCAGGACATGTTCTTTAGCTATGATGACCGCCAGACGGTACTGCCTGACTTTAACCTGAAGATCCAGGCTGGCGAGACGGTCGCCTTCGTCGGCCACACTGGCGCGGGCAAATCCAGCATCGCCAAGCTGGTGGCGCGCTTCTATGAGTACCAGGGTGGCAAGTTGCTTATCGATAAGCGTGATATTCGCAGCTTCGATCTGCACGATTATCGCCGCCGCCTGGGCATCGTGCCCCAGGTGCCCTTCCTCTTCTCAGGCACTGTCGCGGAGAACATTCGCTACGCGCGGCCTGAGGCCAGCGACGCCGAGGTGCTCCAGATAGCGCGCCAGATTGGCGATGGTGATTGGATTGAAGCGCTACCCGAGGGATTGGAGACGCAGGTCGGCGAAGAGGGCAAGGCGCTCTCCATGGGCCAGCGTCAGCTTGTGGCCCTGGCACGCGTGCTCTTGCAAGATCCCGCCATCCTGATCCTCGACGAGGCCACCGCCAGCGTTGATCCCCTGACGGAGTCTCAGATTCAGGAGGGCCTGGACCTTCTCCTCGAGGACCGCACCGCTATCCTGATCGCACACCGGCTCTCGACCATCAAACAGGCCGACCGTATTATCGTGCTCAACCGTGGTCGCATCGTCGAAGAAGGCAACCATGAGCACCTGATGCGCCAGGGGGGGCACTACGCTCACCTGTACAATACCTACTTCCGCCACCAATCGCCAGACTATAAGCCGGGCGAGGGCTTTGTGGAGGTACATGCTTCGGTTCTGGATGAGATAGACCAGGCAACCACGCCTCAACCCGAAGAGGTGCGTTAAATGGCGCAAATCTTTACATCTGGCTCTGGCACGCGCGAAGACCTCGTGCGTGCCATGGAGGCAAATGTTCAGGAGACCGTGGCCCTCTGGGGCCGCGTGCTCGGCTGCCAGATCCACTCTACACCAGAGGTTGATTGGTTTCTCTCTGGAACCCAGCTCTCTATGTTTAATGGCATCATCCGCGCCCAACTCTCGACCGAGGGTCTGGACGCCCAGATTGAACGCCTGCTGGCGCCTTTTCGTGAGCGAGATCTGCCGATGGCGTGGCTAACCTTTCCCTCGACGACGCCAGACAATCTGGGAAAACATCTGCTCAAGCACGGACTGGCACTGGATGAACGCCTGCCCGGCATGGCCGTTGATCTACGGAACCTCCCTCTCGACGAAGCTCCACCAGTGGGGATCACGATCAAAGTGGTGGAAAATGCCACTGAGATGGAGCAATGGATATATACCCTCTCGGAGGGAAGCAGTTTCCCGTCCTTTGTCACAACCCTCTTGCTCGATATATTACAGCGCCAGGGCTATCGCCAATCGGAGCACTATCGCCCCTACTGTGCGCTACACGAGGGGCGCGTGGTTGGCACCTCACTGCTTAGTCCCGGCGGGGGCCTGGCTGGAATCTATAACGTCTGCACTCTGCCCGAGGAACGGGGACGCGGTATCGGACGAGCTGTAACGCTGGCCACCCTACGTAGCGCCTACGCCAGGGGCTACCGCTACGCCACCCTGCAATCATCAAAGATGGGGCTTCCCATCTATCGCCGTCTCGGCTTTGAAGAGCTCTGCACCTTTGAGTTCTACTTTCTCCCCGCAAGCACCTGGCAAGCAAGTTAACCCTCATTTGCACAAAAAATATCCCCCTACCAGCCGCGAACGGCTGATAGGGGGATACAAAATCAGTGGGCCTTACACCACTAGTGATGGGGAGTTGGAGTTATTGTTGGTTTCCCCGTAGTTCCACTCTTGCTATGGTCAGTGCCATTGCTGCTACCATTGTTGTTTCCGTCTTTGCCCTGAGTAGCTGACATGCTCGCCTTCACACAGGCAGCAATAGAGCCGTTATTGCAGGTTTTCAAGGCGTTCGCGACATAGTTGCTCAGTGTCTCGTCCGTGAGCTTCGCGTTTGTAGCGCTCTTGTCATGTCCCGCCAGGTACCAAGCGTAGGTTAGCAGATCTTCGATCTCGCCAAACCCGAGGGGATGATCGAGGCCTTTATATGTACCATCATGCAACGAGCAGATAAGTTGGATAGTCGTGCCCTTGCTATCGGTGCTCAGCGAAAACTTCTTGGCCAGGTTCTGCGCTTCTGCGAGTCCAGGACAGTCATTTTTGTGATCGTTCGACTGCTTGTCCTGAGTAGCACCATTCTTAGCATTCTGGTCTTTGCCATCCTGCTTGTCAGGTGTAGCGGTATGCGCAGGAGTGGCAATGGATTTGGCAAAATTCTGTCCCGCTGGGCTGGCTGCTAACGCCGCAGTACCACCACCAACGACGGCCAGGCTAACCAGTGCCGTGACAACAATTTTTCCTTTGATGGCTGTTACAATCGTGCTTCCGAGACTCATATACGAACATTCCCCTTCATAAATAATCTTTTATGGGGAAAGATAGGCAACATTTTACGAGGAGAGTTCCCCCCGCTCTGTCTCTTCAAATGCGCTTATCTCGAGCAAATGCTAAGAAAGAATAAGGCCTTTACGTATTGCCATTGAGTATGCGTACTGTCTCGCATCTCTCGTTACTATAGTTGTCTTTTACTTGAGTTTGGTTACGGCCCTGGTGATGAAATGTAATCGGCATCCCTAAAAGTTCGGCTTATGATGCCGTAACTAGAAAGAAGAAAAATACAACTAATTAAGAGGAGACAACACAACTATTATTTTGTGGAGTTGAGAGGATTATATATGTTTTCCTGGCCCCGGCCATCGGAGAGTGAGCCCTTGCCTCAACAAGAACATCCTCATCCATTTGATCACCTCCTCAACCAGGCAAGGCAAGGAGATGGTGAGGCGCTTGGCGCGCTCTATCGTCAATTTCTTCCTGGCATATTTGGCTATATAGCAACCCGAATGCCTGAGCGTTCTCTGGCAGAAGATCTTACCTCTGAAGTCTTCTTAAAGATGGTGGAAGGCATCCATAAGGTCAGGACCAATGATGAGTCTGGCTTTGCGGCCTGGCTCCTACGCATTGCGCAGTTAACTGTCGCTGGCTACTACCGTGGCCGGGAGAAGCAACCACTACTAGTATCTTTGACCCCAATACGGCCAACAAGCGAAGAAGATATATTGGCGACACACTATGCCGATGATGATCCAGCTCATATCGCTGAAATACGGGATGAATGGCAAAGTGTGGTTCAGGCGATGAATGCACTGACTGAGGAGCAACGGCAGGTGCTTGTTAGTCGTTTACTGCTTGGCTATGATGTCGCCACGGTTGCCAGAATGCTTGGCAAGAAAGAGAATGCAATCAAAGCGCTACAGTTCCGCGCGCTCCAGAGTCTCCAGCGCCTCCTTCATCCCACGAAACCTGTAAAGCAGAAATCCAGACGTGCCAGACCAATCTCGCGACGCACATCGCAGAAACAGGAGAGATAAAAATGAAACCACTATCAGAACTCCTCAATACGCGTCTAGAGGAGCACATGTATAAAGGACACTTAGCCAAGGCACCTGGATTCATGCCACCTCCTGTCTTCTTCGGTCAAGAGACTGAGGTTGACGAACTGGTCAAGCTGGCCCAGCGCGTACGCACACATCCCGCCATTCAGCCAGATCCTGAGTTCGCACGTCGTTTAGAGACACGCCTGCGCGCACATGCATATACAAGCCAGCAAAAACGTCCCGCTGGTTTCTGGTGGCAGTTCCGCTTTCTCCAGCCACTCAGCACACCCCTGGCTCTGGCTGCAATATTGCTCTGCCTTGTGCTAGGAACGGCAGGAGTCGCGCTCGCCGCCCAGACAGCTACACCCAACACCCCTCTTTATGGCGTCAAGAGTTGGATCCAGCAAGTACAAATGACGCTCATAAACTCACCAGCAGATCAAGCCGAACTACATCTGCGCATTGTGCGAGATCACCTGACGGCCTTGAAAAGCGCGGCAGCCGCCTCGCAACAGGATGTTTATCTTAACGAACTCACAGAGCTTGAACAGCAGCTCACCACAGCTACACAATCCGTTGGCGCCATTCCACCAGGCAAAGATCACACCCTTTTGTCTCAAGAACTCGCGACGACTCAAACCAATGTTCGCCAGACACTTCGCAATCTATTACCTGCACTGAAAACAACAGCGCAACTAGCAACAACCGAGGCACTGGAGCACCTGGGCGAACAGGTCACCCATCTACAAAGCGCCACGGTTATTCTCTCGCCATCATCTCATGGTCAGGTAACAATTATACTTTCTGGAACACATTTTCAGTCAGGAGCACGGCTCTGGATCAATAATCAACCCGTCAATGCGACGGGAAGCATACAACAGGGCACGTATGTGTTCCTCGTCGAGTGGAGAACTGAACGATCGATCAAGACTATATACTTATCCAACCCGGACGCTACGCTAGTACGCACGGGAACAATTATGATCACCACGGCATCTCCCGATAACGGGAATGGCAAGGCCAATACACCAGGGTCTAATAACAAAGGCTCGGGAAACAACGGCAATGGGAACAATACGCA
Source organism: Ktedonobacter robiniae (assembly GCF_016587375.1). Classification (GTDB taxonomy): domain Bacteria; phylum Chloroflexota; class Ktedonobacteria; order Ktedonobacterales; family Ktedonobacteraceae; genus Ktedonobacter; species Ktedonobacter robiniae. Next base: position 2,641,668 of record NZ_BNJG01000001.1, on the reverse strand, counting down.
CGATCATGGATCAGGCAATCAAAATACAGGCAATGGAAAGCCAGGAGTAGATCCCACACCTCATCACTAAAGGAAGACGCTAATCATCCATAGTACCAGTGAGCGAGCGTAACGGCTTTCTTTCTCAAGCGAGGAGAGGTGCGGGAAAGTTCCGCACCTCTCCTCGCTATTTCTATGCCAGGCGTAAACGCACCGCCAGCACAGGGGGAAACTCATGAAAATCTGGCCAATGTACCCGCGCCTTTGGTTCCTCGATTCCGCCAAAGGCTGGCTCCTCGATGCCATCCATGGTAAAGCCCACGCGGAAGGCGCTCCCAAGGAGTTTATGTAGCGGACGATGAAAATAGTACTGAGGGAGAGGTTGACCCACGATACCTGTACCCTTCTCAGGCTCCATATACAAATACTTTGTTTTCTTCAAGAAGCGCTCCGTGATGACCTCGCCACTCTCATCCCTGGTCTCAACCCCCATCGTTACATGTGATGAATTGAAACAGGGATGCATAATCGTAAAGACGAAGCGCCCTCCCGGCTTGAGCACCTGCGCCAGGCCACGCATTAAGGGATCAATCTCTGCCATGTCCATGATACCCATATTGCAGACCGCGGCATCAAAACGCTGCTCACCCAGGGCGACAATCTCTTCTTCATGCGTGGCATCCACCTGCGCAAACTGTACCTGCTCCTCGAACTCGGCGACGCGCTCCCGCGCAAGCTCCAGAAAAACTGAGCTGAAGTCTGTGGCGACCACTCTAGCTCCCAAGAGTGCCATCTGTTTGACAAAAAGACCACCCCCGCAGGCAAGTTCCAATACCTCCTCCCCAGCTTGTAAAGCTAGCAATCGTTCAGCAGATGGGGCAACCAGTAAGCGATGAAAACTATTCCCCTCAGCGCCCATGTAGCTCGCCCAGAAGGGTGCGTTAGCATCCCAAATCATACGCACCTCTTCGTTAAGCATCTCCAGCGTCAGATCCGTTGAATCCCTGCCCATCATGGTGGGCCTCCTTTCAGACACAAAGCCAGCAATTTGATAAGATAGCATTTATAGTACGCACAGCCATAGGCTCAAGGTTACACAAAGTTCCCCGTAATGATACGATTACTACATGTCCAGCATCTCTGTAAAAGAAGCTCGTAGACAACGTGTGAATCTAAGAACGATCTGATTCAATCAGGAACTTTTCTATTTTCTTACAGACAGAGGCATCACCGTGCAAACGACACAACCACCGACCCAACCCGAGCAGACGCCACCGCCAGAAGCACAGGCGCGCCAGGAGCTTTTTGCCAATGGCTTCTTAGCGGGACTTGCCGCAGGTATTCTTGCCACCGGCATCATGCTCCTGCTCAATATCGAATTTCATGGCGTCTCGCTGCCCGAAGAGATGGGCAGTTGGATCACCCAACTTATGCCTGCGCCCCTCTTCGCCTTCCTGCACCAGTTGATTGGCGACGATGCCAAACATGTTCTCGTCGCCATCGTTGTGGTGGGGCAGTGCGCGGTCTTCGGTCTCGCAGGCGGCTTCTTTAACCAGGTAAGCGGGCATTCTAGTAGTGCGCATCCACGCCCGGATGGCAAGAGTACAACCATGAGATGGAGTGCTGGACTCCTCCTGGCACTTCTGCTCTGGTTGTTCAGCGGTTTACTTCTGCTCCCCCTCTTTGGCAGTGGGCTCTTTGGCGCGAACACAACCAGCGGCCTTAGCGGTAGCATGTGGAGTATGGGCGTGGTTGGCCTGGTCTATGGCCTGCTCTACGTCCTGCTCCGCAATCTGTTTAGCGTACGCGAGCAAGTCGCGAAAGAAGCGCTGGACGCGCAGGCAGCTCGCGAGCGCTCTCGTCAGACGCGCCGCGATGTCCTGCGTAGCGGCGGCCTGGTGCTGGGTGTAGGCGTCATGGGTTACCTGGCATGGCGCTTTATCTCCAATGGACTTGGAAGCGCGGGCACGAATGTTGCGCACATTACGCAGAACTTCAAGCGTAAAATCGTGCCACCACCTACACCCAACTATGGCACACTTCAGCCCGCGCAGAATCTCTCGCCAGAGCTTACCAGTAACGACCAGTTCTATACCGTCTCCAAAAACCTGGTCTCCGATCCTACAGTCGACGCCAGAGGCTGGCATATGGAGATCAAGGGACAGGTACGCACACCCTACACACTCAACTATGACGAGATCCTCCAGATGCCAACCAGGCAACAATATGAGTCGCTAATGTGCATCAGCAACGAGGTTGGCGGCCCCTATATGGGGAACGCCCTCTGGGAAGGCTTCCCACTCTCCACACTGCTGGAGAGTGCAGGCGTTAAAGAGGGCGCGACCAAGGTTGTCCTGCACGCGGCGGATGATTATAGTGACAGCATTCACCTGAGCAAGGCCCTAGAGCCGACAACCCTCGTCGCCGTGCGCATGAATGGGCAGACCCTTCCGCAGCAGCATGGCTTCCCGGCTCGCCTCCTGGTCCCTGGCATCTATGGCATGAAACACGTGAAGTGGATCACAGGCATTGAGGTCGTCAACTACAACTTTCAAGGTTACTGGCAGAATCGCGGCTGGGACGATGCCGCCCCCGTTCGTATGACCACGCGTATCGATACGCCACTGACCGGAGCGACACTCACAGACGGTCGAACTAGCTATATTGCCGGCGTCGCCTTCTCGGGAAATAAAGGTATCAGCCAGGTCGATGTGAGCCTGGATGGTGGTGCGAGCTGGCAGCGAGCAACCCTGAAGAAACCATTCTCGCAGATTACCTGGGTCTTATGGGAGCTTTCCTGGACCCCTAAAGCGGGACAGTACTCAGTCGTAGCGCGAGCGATCGATCTGGAGGGCAACGTCCAGGACCCGGCCATTGCCTCGCCCGCACCCGCAGGTTCATCCGGCTATCACACCATTTCCATTACAGTTCGTTAATGCAGGCGAAAGACGTATGAAGATGCATTACATTAAATTAATTGCAACTTTTTCGCCTGCCATTCGTTGTTTAAGATGTAGGGAAAAATAGGCAACCATCAATATCTTGCCTTGTCTTACCTTTTGTCTTATTCCTTGGCGTCTGAGTACTACGCACCCTGACAGTAGGTCAGAGGGCAACGACATGCGGGACACCTGCACTACATCTAAAAGACAAAATCGAGCAACCATTACAAAGAAAAGGTGGTGGTGGGTATGAAGATATGTAGAAAAGGGGAGATAATATACGAAATGCCGCATATCTATATGTACAAATTCTCAGACAAAGGATGAAAATTACTTTCTGTGGAAGGTATTATAACAAGGAGGATGTTACACGGTAGTCAACGGACGACATTGACTGATTTTTGAAACCAGCAAGACGATACACAGAGGCGGATCTTCACCGGTCCTGTTCCCACCCAAGTACCAGAGACATACTATGTCGCTATGTATCGTTTGCACCGTGAGGGAAAGGATAGTGTGGATTTATGGTACGACAGTGTGCATGGTGCCTGCGCTTGATTGATAGCGCGGGCGAGCGGGTCTCCCTTTTGCCGCTGCCAAAACTGTATAAGGCAAGCCATGGGATGTGCGGTGTTTGTGGCACGCTGTTAATGGAACAGGCAATGCAAACGCCAGGAACAGAGACATCACGAGAAACACGCAAGCCGGTCGCGTCCTCACAGGTCCGCGAGGCCGCTGTAAGCTTCCTCCCTTCCGCGACAAGCGAGCCGCAGGAAGTCGAGCACCAGCCAGCCGAATTGACCACAACTGCTACAGTGACGCAGCTCGTCTTAGAACTGCAACAGCGCGAACACGAAACTCCGAAGCCACGGCTTCGCACGCGCAACGAGTTGCGTATCCGCTAACCATCCCATAAATAATATTCATGAATAGCAAAAGCAGAGGAGGAGACCTGCGGTAGGCAGATCTCCTCCTCTGCTTTTTTCTCTACTAGTTTTGCGAAGGATAGAAGTCGCGCTTGCCATCATGCAAGACCCAGAGGCCACCGGCCGAGTTATTGCTAAAACCATTTTCTGGTAAGTAGAGGTAAAGCTTGCCATTCATCGACGTGATATAGTATGGGAGCGAAGGCAGTCGCCCATTAGGAGACCTCTGTTCCCAATGCCACTTGATCTTCCCGGTGCTGGCATCCAGGGCATAGAAGTAAATTCCCAGAGCATTGCCGGTTTGTTCAAGCGGGTGATCCGTATCTACAAACAAGGTATTCTGGCTCGCAGCCAATGGTGTCAGGCCATTCGCGTAATGATGCTGCCAGAGTATATCTAGATCACGAATAGCTGTAAGCTGAGTTCCAGTTGAGTAGTAGACCACTCCATCTGCCTCTAACAAGCTACCTGAACGATTCAGACTGGAAAATGCAGGCGCGTTCACCTTCTTGCCATCAGCTACATTTAGTACATCGAGGCGTTCACCAGCACTATATAGGTACTTCCCAGAGACGACGATGCTATTTTCGCCCCTAAATTGTACTTGTGGATCGTGCCAGAGTTGCTTCCCATTGCTGGCGTCAAAGGCATAGAGTCCATCGAAGAAGCCATAGACCTTACCATTGTCCACTGTACTCAACACATTGACACAGTCAGTACCTACTACCCCTGGAATCGTCGGTTTGCAGGGTGTCTTTACATGCCAGAGAAGCTTACCATCGCTGATATTTAAGGCGTAGAAGCCACTACCCGCTTCAAAGTAGACCGTGTTCCCATCAGCAATGGGTGACGCAGGAGCTTCATCTGGTGCCGGATCGCTCTTAACCGAATATTTCCAGAGCACCTGGCCCGTCTTCGCGCTCAGAGCATACAGATTGCCATCCTCACCTGGCGCAAACAATTTTCCCTGGTATGGGACTAGTTTACTAATCGTCAACTGGGTCTTGAGGGTGGCCTTCCAATAGACTGATCCATTCTGCATACTCAACGCATAAATGTCTGCCTTCTTCAACTGACCAGAAGTCCCTGGCCAGATATAGAACGCCCTGGCATTTAAAGGCACATTTGAACCTGTCACGCTGCTCTCAGGTCCTTCATGACCCGAGAAGAGGAGGAAAGCGCCTCCAGCCAGGACCGCCACTACCAGAACCGCGACAAGCGAGCTGATGATACGTACAGGGCGGCTTACATGTCGCTCAGGCCTGGGCGGGAGCGCTGTCCTGGAACCGACTTTGCGTGCACGTTTCGCAAGCTGTTCATCCAGGTCAATCACTTCAAGATCACCGGTTACTCCTTTGATTGGGGTGTCATCCTTGAGCATTCTTGTTCCTCTCTGCTGTTTGTACACAGCTTCTGCCAGTTCCCTGGGAAGTTGAGACAGGGGAGCGACTGGCGGTAAACTACGAAGAGCGACATCCATAGCCCGGTAGTCTGCCTGAGCCTGGGCACAGGCAGAGCACTCCTTAAGGTGGACCCTTAGTGCTTCCCGCTCACGTGGCAGAAGATCATTCCTATGCAAGCTGGCCAGTTGTGCTTGCCACTGAACACAGGGCGCGGAAACAGGCCGCCTCTGCTGCTTCCTCATTCCATTACTCCTTTCTTTGGCTGATAGAATCGGCGAAACTGCTCGCGGGCACGCGAGACATTTGAGCCTACACTCTTCTCGCTGATATGCAGCATGCGTGCGATCTCGCGTTGCGAAAAGCCTTCAATCACCTGAAGCAGCAAACATGCTCGGTATTGTGGCGAGATCTGACGCAAGGCATGCTGAATCACATCTACTTCGCTCACCCATTCCTCCGGCCCCTCAATGCTTGGGCTTTCATGCTCGCTCACCTGGATCCAGGATAGCCAACGCACATGCCGCGTATGGCGCAGGTGTGAGTAGGCTACGTTGGTTGCAATGCGATAGAGCCAGGCACGAAACTGTATCTCGCCCTGTAGGCTCGATAAGCCCTTCCAGGCTTTCAGGAAGGTATCCTGGGCCAGGTCACGCCCCAACTCATCATTTCCCACCAGGCGGGCTAGATAGGTACAAATGGGCGCGTTAAAGGCTTCAAAGAGGCGGGCAAACGCGGTAGCCTCTCCCTGACGAGCCTGCGCCACTAACTGTTCAAGGGAGGCCTCTTCCCCTGAGCAGTCGGAAGATCCGTCGCCAAAGGCCTGGTACATCGATAGTTATCCTCGCCTTCATGTATCTTCTCGTTCTATTCCCTGTAACGCAGGTGAGTGCGCTTTTCCTGCGTGCCACCCGGGCACTTCCTATTTTTCCCGATTTATTGACTTGCTTACTTCCTATTTTGCCTATTGTCTTTTCCGGGTGGTCGGCATACTCTTCTCCATAGAAGTGATTCGATGAGTTTACCTAAGGAGAGAGAGCATGCGCGAACGCGCCTATGACGACGAGCTACAGCCGCCTGTACGCGCGGAATATCACGCCACAGTACACGACCTTCCCCACGATGAACGACCAAGGGAACGCCTGCAGAAGCAGGGCGCGGATTCGCTGTCGAACGCGGACCTGCTGGCGATCATCTTGCGCACCGGAACCCAGCGCGACAACGTGATGGAGATGGCCGGGAAGCTGCTAGCCAAGTACGGGGGCCTGGGGGATTGATGAGCGCCAGCTTTCATCAATTAAGCGAAGAGTATGGGCTTGGCCTGGCGAAAGCCGCGCAACTCAAGGCTGCGCTTGAGCTTGGCAAGCGCCTCAGCATGCTTCAGCAGGACCAAAAATATCAGATTCGCTCGGCGGATGACGTGGCTAACCTGGTGCGTATGGAACTTATGTTTTTAGAACATGAGGAGACAAACTCTCCTCAACGTTCGACATCTCCATGACCGGCAACAGCCACCAGAACGACAGCCCTTTATGTTCCGTGGTAATAGCATAGTGGTTCAGTTGCTTGAGGAGCTTGTACCCCTCCTCGCTCTCCGGCTCGATATTGAGCGCCTTTGCGGTATTCGCCCAATCAGCGTAACACATGGACCGGTGAATGATAGATCGGCACGAGCGGCCGTCAATCAATCGCCGTATGCCGTGTTCGGCCGCCCGCTGTTTCATGTTCTCGCCCGACTTCATGGGGAAGGCCTTATGTAGCGCACAACGCAAGAGCCACACGACCTGCTCTTAGTGTACTCAATAGCCTGTCAAAAAGGGAAGAAGAAAACCACCCAATAGTGGGCGAAGTAATTCCCAATTTCGGACGAAGCCGGCAAATGTCCACTTTCTCCAGGTTGGCAAAGCCAGGGAAGAAGAAAAAGACGATCATCAAGGGGCAATCACGCATAATAAAGAAAAGCCAACCAGCCATACACATATCCGTATCTTGACAGGGCATTTTACCGATGAGTATACTGACTCTTCAAATATGCCGCCTGCGCTTCCATAGCGCGTTTCTCATTTGATTCTTTTTTGGCTTCTCTACCTATTTCAGGAAGGATACCTACCATTTCATGACAATCCAATCCTCTTCTTCTCCATCTCAAATTGAAGCGCACCAATCTCAATCTAGTGGGCGACGTCGCATCTCCCGGCGCAAGCTGCTTATTTTTGGTGGTGGTGGAGTAGTAGCGTTGGGACTCGGTGGTTTTCTCAATTGGCAATATACGCATTCTCCTCGATATATTCAGCATATGGATGGGGAAGTTATAGCGGTTGCCTGGTCGCCTGATAGTCATCAATTTGTTGCTTTGAATACAACAGGCATGATGACGGTGTGGACTGTAGACGGGCAGCAAGTATATAGCCAGTCAACGTTAGAGAGTGAAAACAATACCTTGTCCTCATTGATTGCCTGGTCCCCAAATGGAAAGTATCTTGCATCGGGAGGATCTGGTGTGCATATCTGGAATGCTCGCAATGGAAAACTCCTCTCGTCATTTCCTACGTTTGCTGGGACGGTCGTTGCTTGGTCGCCAGATAATAAGCGGATTGCTGTAGGCGGTGACTATGGCAAGATACAGATCCGGGATCCTGAGAGTGGTCGTATTCAACTCACGTTGCAGGCATATAAAAATGCTGATGGTGAAGTGTATCTCAATAGCCTTGCCTGGTCCCCAGATGGTAGCCATATTGCAGCGTTAGGCCCTCATCAGGGCGATTTTCTTGCTTGCTGGAATACAATCACTGGTGAAGCAACCCTTCTCCCATTCAAAGAACCAGTTGATGAACCAAATTTTATCAATTCGATAGCCTGGTCGCCAGATGGCCAACACATTGCTGCTGCTTATCACAACTATGATAAAGGAATAGTTGCTCTCTGGTCCCGGCAAGAACAGGGAGGACGTTGGAGGTACGATGGTTCTGTCGCCGCTCATTTTTGGCTTGTCTACGAAATTAGCTGGTCTCCTGACAGTACCCATTTTGCGACGGTAGGGCAAGACAATAAAATCCAGGTCTGGAATATATCGAGCAAGACACTCTCGAACACCTCTACCACCTCTGACCCAGATACAAATGACGGAAGAGGCATTGACTTCTATGCTCTTCAAGCACTTGGTTGGTCTCCTGATGGCAAATATTTGCTTGCAGGAGATAGTGCAGGTCAGATTTGGCTTTGGACGATAAGCTAAATAATCTCAAAATGCTAGAAGTCGTCGGTCAATAACACCATGTTTGAGGATTACAGGAAATTCTCCCTGGAGGTTATTGAGTGCAAAAATATCAGTGCGTATCCGATTTGTTTCGATCTATGTAACCACACGCCCCTTTCACTCGTATTACAACCGAACATGTGTTCTCTCATATGAGAACCGCAGTGCATAAGAAGGGATACCCCGGTGGATGTTGAGTCTCTCCATTCACCCCGGTATTCTGGCGCTGCCCGTGCGCCAGGTTGTAGCGTTGCTCCCTGGCTGCACACGATGTGAAGGCAGAAACACCTTGTTTTCTGGGCCTGTGTGATGTGGGCCTCTTCCGATGGAAGAATAAACAGACAAACAGGGAGTTCTTGAGAGGACGGAGCATCTCACCGCCTTCATCTCGCTCTGCACGGTGTCTCAGGACATCTGCAAGTGGCTTCGGAAGTACTGAACTGACCCCTTGCTTTCCTAGGGAAAAGTGCGCCTTTCGACCGATGAAGAAGGTGTGAGCGATGAAAAGCGACCAGAATGGGATGGCGGTATTCTCCTGGTAACAGGATGAATATGTGCGACAAAGCCAACCTTCTCTCCAAGAGGATCTTCTCTTTTGAAGAGGTTATTCTATAAATAGTAGAATACCAAAATTTGGTATTTTCCCATCCATAAGAACTGGGAGAATATGCCCTTGGTTCATCTGCTCGTACCAAACATTGGTCATTTCATTGAATGTCTTCTGTCTACTCTGCTTCTCGGCTTATATGACTGCTTTCGCGGTTCTGAATACAACCATCTCGACCTGATTTGTTCTTTTTATGGCTGTATGGTGAGCCTACTGATAACGTGTCTTCGTAGTAAAGTCAACTCAGGTGAGCTCTCATGTTCTGTTTTCTCCAACGATCTCTGAGTGCGAGGCTTCTCCATGAAACGTTGTGGGAATGCATAGCTGACTGAAACGATATCCTACGCCCGTGATCGTTTCGAGATAGGAGGGATGTTTAGGATCTTCTTCCAGTTTGAGACGAAGGGTATGCAGATACACACGGATATAATCTACTTCCCCATGATACGCTTCGCCCCAGACAGCATGCAATAACGACTGATGAGAGAGCACTTTGCCCCCTTCGCGCATGAGGATGAAGAGCAGCGCGCATTCTATGGGTGTCAGGTGGACGATCTGCCCACGAACGATGACAGAGCGTTTTGCGCATTGCAAGCGAATCCGCTGATCCTTGCTTTCAAGTGCCAGGAAGGGACCGATCTGTCTTGGTGCCTCACAAGAAGAAGTCTGGCGTCCTCTGTAACGTCTGGCATGCCCGTGCAACCGCGCATGAAGTTCCTGTTTTCCGCATGTGAAGAAGATATAATCATCGGCGCCAGCATCGAGCATCTTCACAATCTGGGCTTCCTCCTCCATCTGTGAGCAGATCATCAGTGGCGCATGAGGGGTGATCTGCCGAATCTGTTGGATCTCTCGTGAATGAGAACAACAGGCAAGCCAGACGTCAGATTGCATGAGTCTCGCTGTCATCGCTGACGCATTACTTCCGAGATGGACCAGATGTGTTATTGCGATATTGCCTCCTCGCAGCTTCGGCTTCAGTATTCGAGCTTCTTGAGGAGAACTCAGGAGGATGACATGCAATACGTGTTGCGACAAGGTCTCTCTAGAGTGCTCAGAGATCATGACAACCCTCTTCTCGTGCTTACTAAACTCAGGAAGATACCAGCTGTTTGGTGTTTGTCACTCTCCCTATCGTGGGAAAGCTTTTCACAACAGACATTATTGGGTGACACTACTTTCTATCTTCTGAAGAAGCTTCTCCTTGCGCAGTTCAATCAGGTTCTTCTGAACGATGAGTACTTTGGGCTCACCATCGAGCGTCAATGCTAGTTCATAGAGGGCAGGGGCCTCACGTGTCGCGGGAATCTTCTGTATCAGCTTGACGCCGGGCACGATTTCAGCAGACGAAATAAACGTCGTTTTTCCTTCTATGCTCCGAAAGGTCACGGAGCGACGAAAAGCGAGGAGATAGGTCTGAGATTGCTGCATGGACGACCCTCCTGACCCTTAGCCATCCCTCATTTTTGCCCGTAAGCGAGGTAAAAATGAAAGTACGTCTGGTAGGTTTCCCATTCTTGAGGAAGTGCATTGAGCGCTTTGTCGAATTCCTTCTCCGAAAGCTTGAGTTGAGAGCAATACACGGGCTTCAGATTGACAAAAATGGCGTGCAGATCCTTTGCCAGAAGCTCTCCTCCTCGTCCACCCCAGGTCCCAAGAGGGACTTGAAGTACCCGATCTTTGACCTGTGAGAGACCAGCCTTTATCAGCAGAGTCGGTAATTTCGTCATGAGAGAGGCATCAAAGCCGGTTTTGCTCTCGAGTTTGTGCCACCACTCCATGTATTTTTTTGTCACAGGTCCTATACGCTCGAAGGTATCAGCCGCCTCAACCAACTCGATCCAGCCGCCAGCACGGGTGACACGAACGAGTTCGCTCACCACATAGGGCCAGGCGCGAGCAGGAAGTGCCGCCACCATCAAGCGCTGATGAGTGAAGTCAAAATCCTGATTGGCGAACGGTAAGCCTTGCAGGGCGTTGCCCTGGACAAAGAGGCAATTGGATGGGACCTCAAGGGCATGTGAGACAGGAGTTTGAGGCTCGATATCGAAGCCGACCACCTGAGCATCGGGAAAGGCATGTGCCATCTCCCGTCCCCAGATACCCGTACCGCAGCCAACATCGAGAATACGCTTGGGATAGTCAATTGGAGCGGCATAATTGCTACCAAGCAAGGACTTCAAGAAGTAGTGTCGGGTAAGAGGCCGGGACTTGGTTTCCCAAGCGCTCCAACCTCTCCCCACCGAACCGGACTTGCACCCTTTCGATGCATCCGGCTCTCCAGGTTCCCCTGCACTGTGAAGAATGGCGTTATCGCGGAAGGTATGCCAATTGGGATAGCTTGATGCCATCATATCCTCCTTGATGAATTTTCCCATGACACATCTCGCAGACTGGAATCTGTTTCCGGTTCAGTTTTTGCAGGATACGATTGAATCCTGCGGCTTCCCGTTTCCCGGATAGTTTTCGAATGTGTCGAACATGGTGCATTTCGATCTGCGCCTCTTCGGGAGTGATCCCACAGATGCAACACGGTTTTCCCAATTTCGAGCGGGTACTTAAGCGTCTCCACATTCTCACCTGATCAATGTCGGAAAAGGTGCCTCCTCGGAAGGCGTCTCTTTTCTTTGTCCAGTCGTGGTTCAAGAAGAAACTTACGCTTTGCTCCTTCTTGTCATCAACTGTTTTCCCTTTGATACAGAGATTTTTGCCAAAACGCTTGAAGACCGCTCGCTTGGACAGTTTCAGTTTCTGTGCCAGGGTTTTGGCGAGCGAGAATTGCAAGATGTACTGGATGCGTGTCAGTTCACCCCAATTGTCCACGAAGCGGTAGTAATTCTGTATGCCGCGATTGATGCTGCTGTAGAGAGCTACTATCTGCTGAAGGTCCAGGTGTGACCACGCTCCCTTTGCGGTTGGTTCCCCTTCCGCCGTACATATCTTGTGCTCATGGAGCCGTTTGATGATCTTCTTGATTGGTGCTTTAATCACGGTTTCCCATCCGGTTGATCGGCGTTTGTAACGTCTTGCTTTCTCTGCAATACGTGCGATTTTCGCTTCCCCTCCATACCCAAGGGTAAGAAGGGTCCCGAGAAATTGCGCCTCTTCCGTTCTGGCATGTGTGATGCAGGTCTTTTCTTCACTCAGTTGGAGTTTGAGCGTCGTGTGAAGGAATTCCTTCACTTGCTCCTTGATCTCTTGAGCGAAGCGTTTATCTCCATACACACCAATAATCCAATCATCTGCGTATCTCAGATATTTTATTCTGAGATACTCCGGGTCCTTGGGCACAAATGAGGGAACTTTTCGCCGTTGTTTGATGAGTTCTCGATACGCTCTTGTCTTGGCTTGGTCGCACTTCCTGAGACCCGCTAAGTCATTGCTTAGTCGAGTGTAGGTTGGATTTCTCTGTCTTTTTTCTCCCTTTTTTCGCTCTTCACCTAGTTTCTCCATGAACACATCGAGTTCATGAAGGTAGACGTTGGCTAAAATTGGGCTGACCAATCCACCCTGTGGGGAACCAATGAGACTGTCTCGTTTGGTTCCATGCACGTCCATGTATCCTGCTCTCAGCAATTTCCAGATCAGATTGAGAAATCGCTCATCCTGGATCTTCTTTCGCAGGAGGGAAACCAGGATCTGGTGATCGAGTTCGTCAAAACAGGCGTGAATGTCTCCCTCAATGATCCAATTCACCCCGGTCCATTTTTTCCGGTACTCACGTAATGCCGTGTGGCAACTGCGCTGTGATCGAAACCCATGACTACTCTGACAGAAGTAGGCTCCATGCGGGCTATCGTAGATGGCTTCAAGAATCATATGAATGACTTCCTGTACCACTTTATCCCGTACACATGGAATACCCAGTTTTCGCATTTTCCCATTTGATTTCGGAATGAACTGTTGTCGAACGGGTTGAAAGCGAAATTGCTCGGTACGCATCGCCTGGATGACCTTTCTCGAAAATCCATCCAGGGTCTCTCCATCACTGCCAACTGTCATATTTCCAGGTTTCGATTTCATGCGCTCATAGGCCAGGATGTAGAAGTCTTCCTGGTACATGAGACGGTACAGATCGTGATTGACCCATGCTGGGTTGCTATTCTTTTGTTGCAGGTATTCCAATCGCTTTAAGGTCTTGTCATTCATCCGAATGAACCTCCAATGAATGGAATGGGTTCCCTGTGACTCTTCCCCGTGTCTCACCCATTACGGTGAGCATTTGAGTACTATGATCACTCCGTCGCCATATCTCTCGCGAGACGTAGGCGATCCCCAGGTTATCTTGAGAATCCTGGTTCGTCCGTAGGTGCCCATTACGTCTTTTCCCGCTCCTCGCGGGTTGGGTCCGGTGGAAGGACCATCAGAACTCCAACACCCTTCTGATGGCGCCGGATACAGGCCACGGCATCTTTTTCGCCTGCAAGCCTCGCATTAACCCCCATGACTTGGGTTCTGGCAATCAGCCTTCACCATAGACGACCTAGCTGACTGGCGTACTGGTCCGTGATGCTCGGACTTAGCCTGCCTTTTCACGTCATGCTATTGTCCCCCCAGCTCTTTCGAGTGAAGGTAAGACGCTGCTTTAGCCACCGTCCTTCAGTGGCACCATCCTCTGATGGTAAGGATTCTTAGACCTCTCTGGGCGCACGCTGAAAGGTCAGACGGTCGTACTCAGGCATATCTTTGGGAAAGAGATAGGGCACGTCCACGCGGAACCGGCGCTCCCCAATCACGGTTGCGGTAGGTTTCGCGCTGAAAGGAGGAGGCTCAAAAGCTGGAATGGTGCCCCGGCGTCTTCGTCGTAAAAAGAGGGAATAATGGCATCATGAAATCCTTTCCTCGTTCTCCCGTTGAACATGGACATGACAATCATAGAAGCGCTCGCAGCCATTCCAATAGTCCAGGCGAGCACAATGCTGAATGGCCTCTTGTACCTGCTCTGGTGTTGGCGGCTTCAACTGGTGAAACTCCAGATAGGCATCCACATAAAGCAGGAAGGTCGTATTGTCCATCCAGAGGAAACGCTCTCGGGATCCCCCTTCCCAGCGGTCGAGGCCTCGGTTATGCCTCAGCATTGGTTCTTGTTCCAGAGGTGCTGGCCTCAAAGAAGGTATCGTTTCGGTTGGAAACGTAGAAATGTGCCTATGGACTACCATTATTGCTCCTCTACAATCGATCTAATGTTTGCGCGACAAGCTGGATAGCATCTTCTAAGCCAACTATCTGCTGTAAATCCTCATGCAATTTCCCTATGCGTTCTGAGCAGGACGTACGAAAGACATGAGGTGCAGTCATAGCAAAGCCATCTAATCCGTTATATGCTGCCTGATATTCGGCTTCTATTTGTTGTAAAAGAGTTGCCACTTCACTTTGATTTTTATCCATAACTGGGTCCTCCTACCAATCTGAAGGAATATCTTACTAAAGAGCAAACGTAAGAGCATATGACAACCAAGACTGTCGATAATTGGAGTGTAGCATGGGAGAACGCATTTATCAATGCATTTTGGCGCATTTGCTAATTTTGTAGCATATGCTACTACTAAACGTTTGCTTTATGATAAAACCATTATTTCCTAAAGAGTGGACAAGAGACAACAAAAATCCAAGCTGTAGCATATGTAAACTTCTCAATCATTGTTAGCGCTCTGCTATTTGGGCTTCTCGTGCGAGCAATGTGCCCCATCGGTCTCGTAGAGAGAAGGTGGAATGCAAAGAAAAAACACATCAATGGTGATGTGTTTGAGGGAAGTGAAAACGCAAGGTCTTTGCTCAGGCCCATTACTCTGGCTTTTTCAGGAGTGTTTCGGCTGTTACATGGTCGGTAATCAAGATGTTGGCAATGCCTGCTTTCAGAGCAGCACGTATGGCTGGTATATATTTGAGATTTGCTCCAGCCACAAGAATAACTCTCGCGTGGTTTTGCTGGATTTTCTCTTTCAGTCGTGGTATCTCTAATCCAGTGAGGTAGTAGGGAGGAGACTCTAACCTGTCATTAATGCAAGCACCAACATTATCAAAAATCCAATGATTAATATCAACAGCTGGATTGTATGTCGTGATTTCTTCAATTTTCTGCTGGGTAAATATCGCTTTCTGAGCAAATGGAGGCCACAATCCCGTCATAATAATGTTTGCGTCCTCCATAATCTTTAAAACGTCTCGCGCTATTGGAAGGGCGCGAGCCTGTTCACATTGTTCCTCAGACTCAACAATCGCAGGGATAGGAAGCCAGTTATGTTTTGCTCCATAAGCTGTGGCGATGTCAAAGGAGGTCAGATTGGCATCTCCAACACTTGTTTGCGGCCTTACAAAACCAATAGTTGGAACAATCCTTAAATGAGGTAAAAGCTTTGTTGGTTTGAGATAGCGGACAACCTGGCGCATGGTATCTTTCCCACCTGATACAGCCAGAATATCTTCATCTGTCAGCAACTGATCGAGATAATCAGCAGCGGTACCAGCAATGTCATCCAACACATCGCTCGCAGAGCTCTGCTCCTCATCCATATTGCGACCAGGCACAAGGATTAAATCTTCTAAACCGAGTCGCAAACGCAAGTCGCGAGCAAGGTTGCGCAAATACCCCGTTCTTTGTTCCGGGATAACTGAGATACGAACAATGCCACGATCTCTGGCTCTCTGGAGTGCTTTTGAGATTGTCTGCCTTGAGCAATACTGGGCCTCAGCAATATTTTCCTGAGTCTGCCCTTCGTCATAATACAAATGAGCGACTTCACGCAAAAAGCGATCATCTGAAAGCAGTTTTCCTTCTGAAATATTTTGTGGAGTAGGTGAATCGGTAAACATCATCGTGCTCCTTTTCTCACCATTAGGAAGTGTTCTATCACGACTTGCAAAAATCAAGCTGATAGAGCATAGAATATGCTCTTCTAATAACAATATCATTTAATGTTATCTGAAGAGCATAGTACAATATCTCTCTTTAAAGCGCAACCTCCAAATACGCTATTCTTTTGACATGATATTCTTGCCATGCTACACTTATCAGAGATACGCTTTTATAGCACGTATCGTATGGGAGGATCAGTATGGCCGGAAATGTCCAGTTTAAAGTCGAGAAGAATAGAGTTCTCGTTCCGGTTGGTCAGGCTTGTCGGTTCGGTTGCAAATACTGTTATACCCGAAAAGGAGAGGTTGGCCCTTCAAAGGTTGATGCAGAGGAAATTCTTCGCCAGTTTGAAGAGTTTATGCGCACTCATGCCTTTGAAACTATTCAGTTTGGGTATGACGGCGATCCATTTGATAGGCCAGAACGCGGTGCCATGATGCTACAACGGTTGGCGAGACTCCGTAAGAATATTAGCTTCAGTACCAAAGCGCTTCTGGATAATGCTCTTCTGAACGTCCTTGTAGACATCCATGATGGTATGTTACAAGATGGGAACACACTAGTTGCTTTTATCTCTCTGAGTTGTTGGGATTCTGCTCGTCTTGTCGAACCTCATACCCCCACTGCCCAAGAACGAGTTGCGAACATCGAAAACTTAAAACGTAGGAACATTCCAACCTACATTGCATTACGGCCCATCTTACCTGGTATTCGGGATAGAGAATATGAACAACTAGCGCAGGCAGGTATAGATGCTGGATGTGGCGGCTTTGTTCTAGGTCCTCTTTACGCAGATGAAGGAGGGCAGTTTGTTCGCTTCATCCCAACAGAAATCCTGACACAAACTCCACATCGTCAAGTCATCGTTCCCTGGTCTGCTCACGCTCCCACATGGAGACGATATGAGGACGAAGCTCGTTTACATCGTATCGCTTCTATGATCGAGAGGAAGGGAGGAAAGGTCTTTCTTTCATCGGTGGATGCCATAGAGTTTGCTCACGAAAAGAGGAAAGTCGATGATCGAGGTAGAATTAAAATGCCAGCTCTCACCTGCGCTTCTCCAGAAACTCCATTCAAAGCTTGAACATATGCGTTTTGACGGTGAAGTGCATAACATAGATATCTATTATGATACCCAGGACTATGCTCTCCTTCAGCAAGCAGCGTTTGTAAGAGTACGAAATAGCACAAAGGTCGAATTTAAATTCAACGAGAGTATTGAAAAAATACATGGTCAAAGTACTGAGCGCACCTTTCCACTTCACCCAGATACCGATCAGGCAAAAAAGATGAATGCCCTCTTTGCTCACTTTCTTCCCACCTGGCAAGCTCAAGCTACTGTAGAAGCAGCCATAAGCAAAAACGGACTCGTTGAGCTAGCTCGTATTGATAATAAAAGGGAAGAATACTCCCAGGATGATATCTATATCAGTGTCGATCACGTTACTCAGCTTGGTGATTTCTTGGAAGTAGAAGTTCGCTGTGACGAGAAGGATGATCCAGAGAAAGCCCATACTATGTTACAGGCATTTGTATCTGATCTTGATGTACAGCATATAGGTGTAGGATACGTTGAGCTCTGGCTCCGTGAACACAATGTTGAGGCATATCAGCTAGGCAGGTATCATCTGTAGCAAATAAAATAAAAGTTTGTATCAATAACAGTTAGGCTTTTTAAAAGTGCAAGCCCAACTGTTATTTGAGGTGAGTAAAATTATAAAAATACATATCATGATCCAGGGCAACGTACCCTTTGTGGCTTTATGTCTCGCGTAGTGTCGCGACGATCTCCGATAACCGGGCATGAATAGCCTTGACCCGCATACGAATATGCTCTGGAGAGGAAAGATGCTCTATAGGTATCTCCTGGTTAGCTGAGAGCAGGGTGTCAACGAATGCTGCTCGCAATTGCCTAGCACCAGCCTCCGAAGGCGTGTGCGCTGGTTCGATTCCAGTCGGGAACACCAAAATATCGGGGTCGTCGTAGTTCAGCCTGGAGAACGGCTCGGAGTACGTGTAGTCCTACTATCGTATACAGCGACTCGGCCATATTGAGCCAGGAACCTGCCGTAGGTGTCCAGAGCAAGTGGAAGCGGTTGTGCGAGCGGCGGCAGGGCGGTTGGTCTTGCTTTGCTTGCCAACCTATAGTTGCCTTTCTCAATCCCATCGAGATGCTGTGGCGGCATTTTCGCCGGGAAGTCACCCACGGTGAGTTCTTTGAAACCAAGCAGGCACTACTTGCGGCGGCCCAACAGTGCTTTGACCGCTTCAACCAGTGCCCACACAAAATTTTGTCTGTTATCGACTCCAATGCCAAAAAAGTTAGTTGATTGTACTTAGAGGGCGTCGAGAA
This sequence comes from Ktedonobacter robiniae, assembly GCF_016587375.1. Classification (GTDB taxonomy): domain Bacteria; phylum Chloroflexota; class Ktedonobacteria; order Ktedonobacterales; family Ktedonobacteraceae; genus Ktedonobacter; species Ktedonobacter robiniae. The sequence goes on along the minus strand of NZ_BNJG01000001.1, from coordinate 2,623,349 downwards.
GGCGTCTCAAGCGGCTTGAAGCGCTAGATCCTTCTCGGACGCCCTCTAGTCAGGCTTCGAAGAGGCCGAAGGCTTCAACTCCTTCGCGACGAGCTACGTTGCTCTCTTCCCCACGGATTGCGCAACGAGTTGTAACTGGTAGCCCATCGGCGTAGAAATGTGGCTCCTTGAAGAGAACGATCACAACTGTTCTCAACAAGGAGGTCCAGGTATGACCAGTATCGCCGATGGTTCAGTGAAAATCCAGACCACTCCGGAGTCGAACCTCTCAACCCCATCGTGGTTTGGAGAAGTCGTGGTGATCAGCACGTATCTTCGCACGCAGGGTGTGTTCAAGAAGATCAACGAGCAGGTCCGCTTTGCGCGGAAGCGTTTTGGCCAGTATGAGGTGATTGACTTCCTCGCGGTGCTTTTCGGCTACGCGATCAGCGGAGAGCGCACGCTCGAGGAGTTCTACCAGCGACTCCAGCCGTTTGCCGTCCCGTTCATGGCCCTGTTTGATCGCGACCGGCTCCCCTCACGCTCAGCGCTCTCGCGTTTTTTAGCAGCGCTCACCCAGGCTCCGGTCGAAGCGCTGCGGACCCTCTTTCTCGATGATTTGCTCGCGCGTCCTCTGACCCCCGACAAGCAAACTGGAGGACTGGTGGATCGAAAGGGTGCCCCCTGGACCGTGTTCGATATCGACGGCACACGGGAAGCCGCCCGCCAACGTGCTTTACCCCAAACCGATGAGCTGCCCCCGCCCTTTCGCCGGTTGGATGAGGTCTGCGCACCTGGTTACCGGGGCCGCAAACGGGGGGAAACGGCCAGGACGAGGACCACGGTGTCGCAGGCGCACAGCTATCAGTGGGTAGGCACGTTTGGCAATCGCGGGAACGGACACTATCGCGAGGAACTGCGCAAGGGGCTTGCGGCCATTGGCCGGTATCTGGCGCCCCATCAACTCTCCCCAGAACGTACGCTGCTCAGGCTCGATGGGCTATATGGCAATGGGGCCGTGCTCGCCGAGGTGGCGGGGTTCGCGTTTGTGACCCGTGGGAAAGACTATCACCTGCTCGATCATCCGAGCGTCTCGGCCCGGTTGCATCTCCCACCTGATCAGATCCAGCAGCGTCCCGAAAGTCAGATGGAGCGCAGCCTCTACGATTGCCCAGAGATCCCGGTGGGATCTGATGGCGTCTCCTGCCGCGTGCTCGTCGCGACCCATCCGGCAGGCAAAAAGAAGAGTCCCATTGGGGTCACACGCGCAGGAGTGGTCTACGAACTCTTCTTCACCAACCTGCCCCAACAGGCGTTTACCGCCCGCGATGTGGTTGAGTTGTACCTGCATCGCGGCGCTTTTGAGCCCGTCCTCTCAGATGAAGACCAGGAGATCGATCCCGACCGGTGGTGCAGCCATTCGGCTTGGGGACAGGAATGCTGGCAACTGGTCTCCCAATGGGTGTGGAACCTGAGACTCGAACTGGGCCATCAGCTCACACCAGAGCCACTGCGTATGACCGAGTTTGCTCCTCCTCTCCCACCACCTCCACCACACGCAGCGCCTGCCTCTGGCTATGCTCCTCCAGAAGTGGGTTCGGCATGGAAGGCTGGTCGCTTTTCAGGCCAGGACTTTGCGCTCCAGCCCGATGGAACGGTGCGTTGCCCTGCTGGGAGCGCGCTCCTGCCGCATGAACAGCGCCGAGAAGCCGATGGGAGCCTGCGCGTGGTCTATGGGGCCAGCATTCGGAGTTGTCGTCCCTGTCCCTTGCGCGAGCAGTGCCAATGGAACGGCAGTACAACGGCCAAACCGCGCCAGGTCAGCGTTCTGCTTCATCCCCTGGTGGTGGGATCGGATCCGCTGCTTTGGCGGGACTGGAGCCGGCGACATCAACGGCAGGCGTGCTTGCACTTGCACCGCCAACGCCTGGACATCCAGATGGGGCCAGTTCTTCCTCCCACCCCAATCGTCTCCCCTCCGACGATCTCTCGGGCCCAGCGTGCTCATTACCGCTTGTCGTGGGATGAGCGGCTTGCACGCAATGCCCGCGAGGCTCAGGCTGGCCAGCTCACGTTCAAGCTGTTCGGTATCCCAGAGAGCTTTGCTATCTGGCTCGGTCTGATCGCGGTGTAGAGGGAACGCCAGCGGAGAAAGGTGGCTGATAGGCCCGGTTTCCACCTATCGATCCGGCCTTCTTTCTTTCCAGAACAGAGGCACGGAGCGCCTCCACATGCTTTCAGCTTGAAAAGGGTGCCCCGCCCCTTTCTGCTCTCTGATCCCAGAGCAATACATCCTTGAAGAATTCAGGAGTCGCCACCACAAAGTGAGCTTCGTATCCATCGTCTCCCATGTCCTCCGAGCAGTCAAGGATGTCGATCCAAGTGGTTTCCACTGGGAGATCATCAAGAGTGGTAATAGAGAGACGCTGCGTAAGCACATCTCGCTGTTGGTAGTACTGCTGCCAGGCACCTTCGTTCCGTCTCCCGCTCTCAAGCTCAGCAGCGATAAGCTGCCCAGAGATCTGAAACACAGCGCGAACGCTTTCATAAGCTGGAAACGGGACAAACGGGCCAATGACGATGCCCTGCCCAACATCCGCTTCTGGATGGGTGATTTTTGCGATTGCTTGGCCTTGATAGATGATCAGATACTCCATAACTCCCTCTGATGTCAGATGCAAGCGGGAAATCCTACTCGTTGAGCCAAATGAAGAGGATAGCTCTTCAACAGTATATCAGTAGTATATCATTTGGCTCAGTTGTGAGCGTACAGAGGACGTTGCTTCCTTCATATCCGACCGATTGATTTCCGCCTCAATGGGCTCGTCACACTCATTGCGCAATCCGTGGGCTTCAACGCTGGCATCGTCGGTCCTACAGTAGTGGTGCGCGCTCTGAAGCAACCGGTGGATGGTCCTGCCGAGCGCTTATTCATCTCTATAGACTTAAAGCTTACCACCCCTCTGACAACCTTTCTATAATATCTCGACGAGACAAAACTGTCTCACAAAGCTCCCATCCAGGACCTGCTGGTTGTACAGTACTAGCATAGCGCAAATCAAAAGCATTCGCCTGCTTTTTCTTTTGAGTAAACTGGGAAAAGTACTCATCCAGATTTTCAATATGCTCAATCCACTCATCCTCAATAGTGTCTGGAAGAGAGCCAAAGAGGTTATAGCGGTCCTTCATGCGCTGAGACAAAACCTGATATACCTTCTCATCTATCGTGTCTTGATAAACCAAATTTAGCATGTCCACACGTTCCCGTGTTTGCCCAAATCGCTTGATCCGGCCAATACGCTGCTCCAGGCGAGAAGGGTTCCAAGGCAGATCCACGTTAATCAGTATCCCAAGGGTTTGCAGATTTAGACCTTCGCAGGCTGCATCCGTAGCCACCACCAGGCGGATAATGCGATCCCGAACAGCCCGCTTGATTTCTTCCCGCTCGACACTGCGCCACTCCCCGGCAAAGAATAATCCAGACTTTCCTGCTCCTGCGTACAGAGCTATTTTCTCATCCGGTAGAGAGTTGGTTAGGCTCTCTGCCACCCAGAAGGATGTGTCATAATACTGACTGAAGATAATGCAGCCGTATTCCAGCCATTTCTTATCTTTTAGAAAGTGCAATACGGCTTTCAGCTTAGGATCCGCTGGTTTCCGGTCCAAAAAATCAATCAATCTCTCAAGGTGGCTGATTTCCTGACTCAGGATAACCTCAAAATTCTCAATGAGGCTCGCCTGCTCTTCGTCTTCGGGGAATTGCCGTTTTTCCAAGAGTTTCTTAGCAGTAGCCAGACCACTTGCGAAGCTGGAACATATACGCTGCCGCATCATATCTTTCATAAAGCCAGCCGCCTTGGTACGGCGCCGCATGGCATCTCCAAAATCCTCTGCCGCCTTATATGCTCCATCAAAATCAGTGGATGTCCGCAGCGCAATTCCTTGAAACATCGGGAGACGTTCCATTTCGCTGGGCCAAATGTCTACTGCAATCCGCTCCAGAAGGCCCATATTCTCCAGGGTTGCCCGCTTCCGCAAAACAGTGTGACGAACAATGGGGTTATTCCGTTGAAAGAAGCTCAGACCCTCTTCATCAGATTCCAGCCTCTCAGAAAACCCTACGCGCGTGAATAGATCCAGATCCGTGAAAGATTTATCCGTGTAGAAGCGGGTGTCTGGGATAGATAGATCTGACCGGATGTGGTCAAAGAGCGCATCCTCGGTTTTGGGAGGCAACGGATTGCGAACCAGATCCCAGGCTTCGCTCTCATTCGTGACGTTCTTTTCCTTTGTCAGAATAGGGAGCACTGTTTGGCAGCTTTTCCAGTGGCTCAAAAACTGTCCTAGAACGTGATTCGCCCCTTGGTTCAATACTTCCAGCAAATCCCACAATTCCTCCACATTGGTCTGAATAGGTGTCGCTGTCCCCAATACAACATGTTTCGAACGTTGGGCAGCTTTTATCATAAATTTCAATAGGTTATTTGGCTCGCCTTCCTTGTTCCCAAGGCCCTTGGATTGTCTGGCACGATGAGCTTCATCCAAAATGAGGGTTCTATATCGCCGGTTCAGCAGGATACTAGCTTCTTCTGCCTGATGAAAGATCAGGCCCGTAGAAACAATCCCAATACGGTAAGGGCACCGGCCAATATCCTCAGCCCCTCGGGTCTTGATGATGTTCCCATTATGGTCCTGCCAGACCTTGCGATTGGAAATCCAGATAGCGGAAGGGATTCCTAGCTTATCATTAAGCTCAACCTGCCATTGCAGACAGAGAGTAGCTGGGCAAAGGATCAGAACTGGACCATCTCCCAGAAGAGCAGCTACCATCGCACTAGTAGCGAGAGAGAGGGTTTTTCCAACCCCCACCTCATCGGCCAGGATAAAACGCCCTACCCCGTAAATGCTCCGGTGTTCTAAAAATAGGCCAACGAAAGATCGTTGCCAAGGTTTGAGTTCTTCCCCCATCCTATAAAGCGGAGCCTCCACTAGGGCAGCAGGAGCAACATCTTCAGGTTCTATCTCATCAATAACCACTTCCCGTTTGCGGGAAAGTCGTCCTATTTCCTCGATGACCGCATTGGGCAGGGGAACTCCCCGTTCCCATAGGTATTCAAATTCAGCTTCAACCCAAGCAATCCCCTCTTCCGAGGTATCTTCCCAAACAATTTCATAATGTGCTTGCCAGCCCTCGCGCGTTTCATTTAGGCTACCGATAAAGGCGGAAGCAGATCCGTCACGTTGTCGGATAACTCCAGCTTTCCCATGGAGAAAAGGAGCCTCCGAGGCAGAGCAAACGCGGACCTCAATACAACCACTCCTCAGTAACTCATAGAGCTTTTTATAGCGGGGACGATGGAGCAGAGTATCAATTTCATCTGTTCCTTCGTTCCACTTCTCTTTCAGAATGGACTCTTGTGCCAAACGGGATGCTTTGATGTCTCGGGGATCCAGGTCACTGTTACAGACAATCCGAACCTTTTCAATGCCGACAATCTCCTCGCCGACCACCTCAAAGATAGAAGAGCGAAAGTAGCCAGCAATCCGTTTGTATTCACTGGCATTCTGAAGACGATCCTTGAGAAAAATATGGGACAAGCGGCCAGTCCTGGATGAAAAACGACGGATGAAAGCTGTTTCCGACATAGGTGACTGCATCCTTGTTACCCACCTAACCGTTCATTTTGAATACGCCCTAACAGAATTCTAGCCGCCTCAGCCTCCCGTGGAGCTGTTTTCTCCCGTTTGGAGGCAATATAGTGAATCAATGCCTTCAGCGCTTCCCGGCGGCTGTGATAATCCACTACCAGATCTCGCAGGTGACTCATTACTTCATCACTATCCAAATCTTTTTGAAGCTCATAGAGTGCAAACAGGACGGCCCTCAAACCGGACTGGCCAAACTCGCCGTCAAACTCGGTTTTCTTGAACTCATAACCAGTTTTCAGCCGGGCATCATTGGCCTTAGAGGATGCCATCATCGAATTATCGTTGTTTACCCTAAAAGCCTTCGCAAAGTTTTGGTAGTTATCCAGCTTCTTTAGCCCTAAGGCTTCTAATTCTATCATCTTGAGATAAAAACGTTCACTACCAGTTAGCTCTTCCCAAATAGCGGGTTGGATACCTTCTGGTACCAAGTGCTCGTTGGCGATCTGAACAGCAAAATCGATAATCTCACTCACTACGCCTTTTGCGCCTTTAGTACGAGGTCGTAAAGCCTCAGCAGCCATATCTCTACCATCAATATGGGTATATCCTGTCAAGACCCGCAGGGCGGCAGCATAGCCTGCCATTTGTAAGTCGGCATCTTCAAACAGATTCTCAATCAGGGTATTGCTCTCGGCGTGCTTTTTACGCTTAGAAACAATGGTTTGATTCAGGCCCAATAGAGTATCCATTTGCCGTTCGACTTCGGTCTTGACTTCCTGAACCAGTTCATCCAGGTAGGCAGAGGCTTGCTCCTTGCGCTTGCGGAGCACCAGCAATACCGTACCTTGGACATAACCACCTTTTTTCAGCTCGGAGGTAGTTTCTGTGGCGATATACCAAGCCGCCGTCACCTGAAGGCCGGCTCCCCACATAATAGCTACCATATCCACCCAAACGCCTGTATCCTGGTGGGTAAACATCACGACTTGTAGACCGTTATCGGGCATGTAATCTGCCATTGTCTTATAGGATGCTACCATGTCACGGCGGAACTCCTCTCCGGAACCTCTGATAGCTAAAGCTCTACGGCTATCCCAAATCCAGTTTTTGTAATATTTTGATGGATTTTTTCTGAGCCAGGAAATAAAGAATTCAGTTATTTCCTGGTAGTGTACCGCGTCCGCATAGGGGGATCTGTAATAAAGAGATCGCAAGAGACTCTTAACTGTTTAGCATCAAGGGTCTCCACGATCGAAGTAGCCTGTAGAGGAAACTTTTGGCAGTATGTCAAGTACTGTGTAAAAGGACAAGATCTGGCTGAGCTTGCGATGCTAGTGGCATCGTGAGCTTGTGGAAGGTCAAGCCGCGAATGACAGCATAGAAGAGCAGCAGACAGCTCCCCTCATTGCGAAACGCGGCAGCCATCTTGTGCGAACGACGTTTGACTTCTCCAAAGAGCCGCTCACTGACATTGTTGGTGCGAATGGTCTTCCAGTGCGTCTTCGGAAAGGTGTAAAAGGCGAGACAAGCCTCCAGATCCCGCTGCAAGCACTCTACCGCGGTGGGATAGACCTTCTGGTACTTCTCAAGGAAAGCAGCCACGGCTTGATCGGCCTGCTGTCGGCTTTCTTGGGAAAAGAGGGCTTTGAGCTCAGGTTCAAGCTGTTCTCGCTGCTTGCTCGGAACGTAACTGAGCACGTTCTCCATCTTGTGCAGAACACAGCGTTGTCTCTGTGCGGTCGGGAAGTGCTTGGTGATGGCATTGAGCATGGCCCGGTTGCCATCACTGATCCAGAGCCCGATTTCCTTGACTCCTCGTGCTTTGAGGTCCTCCATGAGATCCTCCCACGCCTGCTGATTCTCCCGATCCCCCACGCGAAAAGCCAGCACTTCTCGCTCTCCGGTGATGGCAATGCCCACCACCGCCAAGATGGGCATCTTGCAGCCTTCGCTCTGGTAGATCACGGTGAAGTAGGTCCCATCGGCAAAGGCGTAGGCATAGCGCTGAGCTAGGGGACGGGCTTTCCACTGCTCATACTCCTCTTGCAGCGTATGAAACACCCGCGAGACGGTTGAGGCACTCGGATGCAAACCGGTTAATGTCTCGATGATCTCTCCGACTTGAGCCATGCTCACTCCTTTGATGAACATGTCTTGCATGGCGCCATCCAGCTCGTCGCGGCGGCGATGATAACGCTCAAACAACTGCGTGTGATACCCTCCTCGCGTGCGAGGAACGGGCACATCAGCGATTTCTCCCACGGTGGTGTCCAGATGACGGCTGTAGTGTCCGTTGCGTTGATCTCGACGGTGTTGGCTGCGCTCATACGGCTTGGCTCCAATAAAGGCCGTCACTTCTTCTTCCAGCACATTGATGAATGCGATGCGAACGGCGTACTGGAGTCGCTCTTTCACCAGCTGCTCAAAGGCCTCTTGACGGGTGATGATGTCTTCGCTAGAGTGATCGTAAAGGGTCATGGCTATCCTCCTGGTTCAGTTTTACTACATTTTCCAGTTCAGGATACCAGACCTTTTTTTTACACACCACTCAGAATACTGCCAATCGCCCGGTTATAAGTCTGGATGGCTTCCTCATAGTGACCTAGTTCTCTCAGAATATCACCGATGGTATCTTGAAGAGATGCATCTTTTGTATCGAGGCGAGCAGCTTTCTGCCAGATTGGCAAAGCTTCCTCGTAGTGTTTCAATTCAATCAGAAGCCTGCCTTTCTTCTTCGAGATTTCAACCTCATCGGGAGCTACTTGGAGCGCCTGATCAAAGGTGCTTAGCGCCTCATCATACCGCTTGAGCTTCACTAGTGCCTCTGCCTTTGCCGTATAGGCATCCTCATCTTGCGGTTGTAAGCGAATGACCTCCTCGTAGAAGAGCAGGGCCTCTTCAGGGCGATTAAGGTGAGACAACAGACGGCCTTTCCACTCATACGCTTGAGCCTGATGGGGATGCTGTTGCAAATAAGTATCGCATATTTTTAATCCATCTTCGTAGCGTTGCCGTTTTGAGAGAAAAAACAGTTTCTCTTGGTATCCCTTAAAAACAGCAGGAAAACGTTCAATAAACTGATCATGGGTGGCCAGCACATCTTCATCACGACCAAGCTGCGAAAGAAATCTGGCTTTGGCCCAATAAGAGTAGTCGTTATCAGGATCGAGACGGATTGCTTGATCATAGGCAATTAATGCCTCGTCATAGCGTCTCAGGCTAGCAAGGATCTCTGCTTTCTGTCTATAGAAGTGGTCAGAATTGGGTTTCAATGTAATAGCTTGTTCTAGTGCTTCCAATGCCTCTGTTTCACGTTTCAGGCAATGAAGATTCTCACTTTTCTCCTTATAAGTCGCTGAGTTCATTCGATCGCTCTCAATGGCTCGATTGCTGGCCTCTAAAGCATCCTGATAGCGCTCAACAGCCCGAAGTTACTCAATACTTAATGCGAGCGACGACCGAACTAGCCGGGCTGCTCGGGATTGCCGTGTAAGACAAAAGCAGGAAGGGAGCACTTGCCCCTCCTGCTTTTGTACGTAGAGTGCTATGTTTGTTAGCATACAATCCGAACCAAAAGCCGACGTTATAGGCGAGCCGCCGTGGTTCGTCAGCCATAAAATCGCTGATAAACCGCACCACCTCCATATCGCTCTCCGGCCGTGTATCACGGTAGATGGCCTGCTGGCCTGCCTGAAAGCCTGCCTTGACATCCGGGTGCTCAATCGCAAAAAGAGCAGGGAAAAAGGCGCTGTTACAGGTTGTTTTAGCATGGATTGACTCTGATCCTGCGTGTATGAAAGGTCTATCTACTGCTGAAAGATCTACTCTCATCTCGAAACGTCTACTTTCTTCAGCAAGGTCTACTATTTGCGATGCCGAAGGTAGACTTTTCTGAAGAAGATAGACTCTTGCCGAAAATAGATGAGAGAACAAGAGCCCCGTTCACCTTCACCTTCTCCATTCATCGACCACACCAAACTGGGCCAACTCCACAGTCCCGTCTTGGGAAGAAAAACGGGGCATACTCATGTCGTTATTTGAATGCGAAGGAAGGAGAGGCTTTTTGTATGTTGGACAACAATATCAGTACCATTATATGTAGTTGAATATTCTTCATTTGCTCCTATCTCTTTTCTCAATTTCATCTCTTTTAGTTTGGGGTAAAGTATCATACATCTTTTTAATCTCGCGTGGACGGGTTATCATCTCTTCCACAATAAAGTTAATGAGCTTAAAAAGCGTTTTTACTGTCTTGGCGTCGTCGTTAAAGTCAATTTCTCCTGGATGCACCGCATTATTTCCAGCAATTCGTACAATATCAAATGCCTGTTGAACTTTAGGAGATAACCCTGCTTCTACAAGTGCCCGAATATCATCATGGAGATTTTTCCCAGGTTGCCCTAAATGAATGCAGAGTTTTTGAAGTGCGAGTCTGAGAAGAGCAGCGCTAGCACGAGGAGAGTGAGAGAAAATTGCTGATGCCTCTTTATAGACCTCAATAATATCTTTGGGCATATCACGAGCGTATTGCTGAACTAATGCAATAGGATATAATTCTTTCCATCTGTAATCCTCATCCTCTATATCTTCTGGTCTCTTGCTAAACAAGGCACCACCATCGTCGGCATAAAGTTCCACCAATGTTGGTTTCGAGCATGTAAGACAACGAAGTAATTGCCAAATATACTTTGCCCATTCATTTTCAAAATGTTCATCTTCTGTGAAGTAGATATACTCACCCTCTTTTTTAAAAATTGTTCTGTTTCCACAGTGATGACAAGCCATTGGCCCAACCAGATCTTTATCTTCGTTCATGGCTTGGTACTCCGTCCTCTCGTAGTTTTGGAGCAAAAGCAGCTAGTTTATCAACTTGGTGTAAACTATACCAGAGTTCGCGAAGATTGCGCTACACTGGAGACCTTCCTGTAGACTGTTTTGGCTGTTTGTCCCTGTTTGTTTAATTCGTCTGATGCAGCCCGAAGTTACTCAATACCTAATGCGAGCGACGGCCGAACTGGCCGAATTGCTCGGCATTGCCGTATAAAACAAAACAGGAGGGAGGCAATCGGCCTCCTCCTGCTACTCCTTGGGACTATCGCGAACGTTGCAAATGATGTGGTCGTGGGAAGTGGTCAAATCTGAACAATAACGAGAGAAAGTCAGTCTTGATGACCTTAAGTGTATAGAACTTCGCGACGTAGAGAAAATACTGAGCGGGATCCATGAATTGTTGGAGGAAAAGGGAATAGTAGTCACTATCTGATCGTGTTCTAGAGCCTAAGGAAGAGGTTGAAATAATACCGTATTATTTCAACCTCTTCTGTGCTATCTAGCTGCGCACTATCCTCCTGTTCTTCTCGACCCGACTCTACCAGGTGGCTTAGAGAGCGGAATATATCCTCAAGGAATCGAGGGGACAGTGAGATAGCAAAATCGTGTGATATGTTATAATAGATGTATTCTAATAGAAGCGAGAAGCTATCTAAGAAACAGAAAAAGTAAGGCGAGCAAGTGCCTCTCTTTGGCCCACACCAAGCATTCTTCTTAATTGCTCGCTGAAAACTCCATCAGGCTGGAGTATGTGGAGGAAGATGCTCAATTACGATAGGATTTTTTGTGCAGATTTGTATGTGGGACTAAGTGGCAATGGCAAAGTAGAGGAGTGATCGATGGGCTTTGATATGAGCGAAGAGCAATTAGCCTACACTCTTGAGCACGCTTCTAGTATTAAACTTCTGAAAGCCGATTCTGCCGCGCTGATTATCAGTTTTTTACATCGAGAATTTAAACAGGCACAGCGTGTCGCTGTTCCCCATCCTGAGTTCATCGAACATCTTGAGGAATACCTAGAATATCTTCGTGAGCAGAAGCCAGGACAGTATCCTGGAACAGCTCAGGCATATATCAGGACATGGTCAGACTCCGACCACCGCTTCATCCATATCGTGGCACACGGCAATTCTGAGGTACCAATGGTGGTGCTGACTTCAGAAGCCGAGCGTGCGATTGGCTGGCTGGAAGATATGCAGCCGCGTTCGTTTGTGGGAACCGAGTCACGTTTCCTCCTGATTGTGCAGCTCATTCGTGATCTTATCGAGAAGAGCACAGACGATCCCGATAAGCGCCTGGAACAATTAGAACAGCAAAGGAAAGATCTGGATCAGCAGATTGAGCAGATTTATCAGACAGGGATGGTGGAAAAACAGTATAGTCCGACCCAACTTCGAGAGCGCTTCATTGAAGCCTCGAATATGGCGCGCCAACTGCTCCGTGATTTTCGGCTCGTCGAGGAGCGCTTTCGTGACATTGCCCGTTCAGTCCAGCAGGCCCAACTCCAACCGGGAGCGCGCAAGGGATCGCTGGTCGAATATGTCCTCGATGCAGATGCGGATCTGAAATCGTCAGATCAGGGACGCAGTTTCTACACCTTCTGGGAATTCCTCATTTCGCCCTCACAACGTGACGAGTTGAAAGCATTCCTTGAGCAATTGACGCACCTGCCTGAACTCCGTTCGGTGCTTAACGAAGAGCGTGTCTTACCACGACTCTCCAGCACGCTTATTGAGGCTGCCGAAAAAGTGGTTCACTCCAACGCTCGTTTGGCGGAACAATTGCGCCGCTTATTGGATGAGCAGGCAGCAGCAGAAAATCGTCGTGTCCAGGCACTGATTCAGGACATCAAACGAGAGGGATACCGTCTGGCTCATGTCATTGATGGAAGCATGACATTTCTGGAAATTGAAGGAGCGCCGGAGATCAACTTGTCGATGGAACGTGATCTCTGGAAACCGGAGAAAGCGAGGCCGTCCGGCGAGCCGCCTCTTCTCGTGAGTGAAGAAGATCTGCGTGACATCGATCTGACAGCACTTTATACCCCATTCTCTCTTGATGAGGACATGTTACGAGCACGCATTGAAACTCTGCTTGAGTATACGCCACAGATCCGCCTTTGCGAAGTCCTTGCTCGGTATCCGGTAGAGAAAGGACTGGCCGAAATCCTGACCTATTGTATGCTGGCCGCCAGAGATGCACGCCACCAAATCGATGTGGATGCGAGCGAAACAATACGGTTTTCTTCGCTGGCACAAGAGGATGGTTCAGTGGAGCGGGTGTTAGTCGTGCCAAGCGTTTTGTATCGAAGGAGCGACTATGAGGGGGAGTAGTGTCGAGCCTTTTGCCCCGGCGGTGATCAAACTGCTGCAAGGTCCGCTTTTTAGTGATGACGCTCAGACCTGGAATGTATTGCTGAGGCATCTGGATCAGATCCGCATTCATTGTGCAAAGATCGGACTGGAACTTCATATGCAGGAGGAAGATGGCTTTGCCTATCTGATCCAGCCGGATCTGGAAAATGAGGAAGGGCAGGTCGTTGAACTGCCCCGCCTGACGCGACGTATCCCTCTGAATTATCCCACAACGGTGCTGTGTGTCCTCTTACGCGAACAACTTTTACAATTTGAGGCCAGTAATCTTGAAAGCACGACCTGTATTCTCACCAGGGGACAGATCCATGAACTCCTCATGCATTTCCTGCCTGAACGTAGCAATGAATTACTGGAGCAGAGCAAAATGGATGCGCTTATTTCGCGCGTGGTCGACCTGGGGTTTCTCAAGAGATTGCCAAAGCTCGGCCCGGACTATTTTGAGGTGCGTCGTATCCTCAAGGCCAAGATCGATGCTGATCGGTTAGTCGAGATTAAGGAGAGGTTACAACACTATGGTGCAAGTGAGGAGTGAAGAAGCAGGGCGTGAGGACCAGGTGGTGGCCAGTGGTTTCCGCCTGGAGCGGATGGAAATTTATAATTGGGGAACCTTCAATCGTCGCATTTGGAGCCTGTGCCCACACGGTGGCACATCTCTGCTGACAGGCGGAAATGGCTCCGGCAAATCAACGATAGTGGATGGGTTATTGACACTGCTCGTCCCTTTGCGCAAACGTAGTTACAATCTTGCATCAGGTTCAGAGAAGCACAAAGAGCGTGATGAGCGTTCCTACATCTTAGGAGCGTGGGGGAAGCAGAAAGATCTTGAAAGCAATCGTTCCAAGCCGCAATACTTGCGCTCGAATACGACCTATTCTGTCTTACTGGCCGTTTTTGCGAATGCCGAACTGGATCAGGTTGTTACCCTGGCCCAGGTTCTCTGGGTTGATGAAAAAGTGTCGAAATTGCACCTGATTGCCACCGCTCCTCTCAGCATAGATACCCACTTTCGCTTGCAGGGAGCGCCGAAAGAGTGGCGCAAACAATTCAAGGCGCAAGGCATTGAAGTCTATGACGAATTTGTACAGTATAGCCGGCGCTTTCGCCAACTGATGTATATAGGCTCAGAGAATGCCCTCGATCTGTTTAATCAAATTGTCTCTATCAAGGAGATTGGTGGTCTCAACGCTTTTGTCCGCAATCACATGCTCGAACGAACAGATGCTCAGGATCGTATCAAGCAGTTGCAGGAAAACTTCACGAATTTGACGCGCGCGCATGATGCCATTCAATTAGCAGAGCGCCAGTTAGCAATACTAGAACCCTTGATGCAGGATGCACGACGCTATATGGAGCAACAAGCTCGTATTGACGAGACCGTGCGAAGCAATCGTCTTCTTCCCACGTATATCATGATGCAAAAGAAACAGCTTCTTGTCCAGACAATCGAGGACGCGAACCAGGAATTGGCACAAGCGGAGGCAAGCTTTGACAAACTCGAAAATGAACTGAATGATCTCGACCAGCACATAGTACGCTTGCAAATTGACCTCGAAAATGATGCGATAGGCAGGCAGATCACGGATTTGAACCGGGAAATAGACTCTCTTCGACGACAGAAAAGAGAGCGTGAAAAAGAAGTCGAAAAATACAACAAGCGAGCAAGGGACCTTAGACTTGCAGAGTATAAGGACGAAAGCTCCTTCTATGTAAACCAGCAACAAGCCAGAGCAATACAGGAACAGATTGAAGAAAGGGGTGAATATCTCAAGCAAGAGCGCGACCTGCACATGGAGAAGGTTACGCCCCTCAAACACGAGCAGGAGGAGCTTGAGGAGGAACTGCTTTCTCTTCAACAGCGTAGCAGTCAGGTTCCCACTGAAGATATTCTGTTGCGCCGGCGGTTGATAACAGAGCTGAAATTGGCGGAAGAGGATCTGCCATTCGTCGGTGAACTGCTCCGGGTGCGCAGCAGCGAGGAGCGATGGGAACCTGCGATTGAGCGCTTGCTGCACAACTTTGGGCGGCGACTGCTGGTCGCTGAGCACCTGTATCAACGTGTTAGCGGCTATGTTGATCATACCAATTTGCGTGGACGATTGGTCTATCATCGTGTCTCCAGCGCCAGAACGCCGCGCCACGAGGAGCGATTATCGCCACAATCGCTCTTTTACAAGCTTGAGACCAAACCCGGCACTGCGTTTACAGGCTGGTTGAATGCTGAGTTGATTGACTATTACAACTATCTCTGTTGTGAGTCGTTGGAGGAGTTTCAGCGGGGCCACCAGGCGGTAACGCTCAAGGGTCAGATAAAGCATGGAGGTGCTCGTCATGAAAAAGATGATCGGCATGCCCTCGGTGATCGTCGACGGTATGTTCTGGGGTGGAACAACCAGGAAAAACGTGCGACGCTTGAAGAAGCGCTTAAGAGAGTGAAGCGTTTATTACAAGAAACTGATCGGGTAGTAAAAGAAATAGAGCAGGAACAGAAGCAATGCTGGGAGACACAGTCAAGCGTGCAATCATTGCTGACATGGGAGAGCTTTGACAAAATCGATTGGCAGGTTGTGGAAAGAGAATTGCAAGGTCGGCAGCGGCGTTTGCTGGAGTTAGAAGCCAGTAATCAGCAGCTTGCAACGTTGCGCAACCAATTGAAATCTGTTCAGGAATTGCAGAAAGAGAAGAAACAGGAGAGAGACACATTTTTTGCGAAAAAGCAGGTATTGCACGGAGATATCCAACGATATGAAGCGCAGCAGCAGGGATGTGATCGTGGTTTGGATCAAATGGTGCTCTCACAACAAGCGGAAGTATTGGAGCGTATAGACAAAGAACTAAGGGAGATATTGGAGCAAGAGAAAAAACCTGCCCTTTCTTTAACGACCATCGACGATGCCCGCGACCGATTAGGGCAACTCTATGCCAATCGCTCATCATCTTTCAATGCCCAGCTTCGCCAGGTATCAGAAAAGATCGTCGGCAGAATGAGAGATGTACGCGAGACGAGTCCTGTTCTTGCCCAAGAAATGGATGTATCGATAGACGCTATAGCGGCGTATCGTGATCTCTATGAGCATCTCAAGCATGAAGACTTACCACGTCATCGTCGCCGTTTCAAAGAGTTGCTGAATGAAAAAGTGATCACAGACATCGGAAGTTTTCAGGGAGCACTGGATCTGCAAGAGGAAGAGATTCGGGAGAGGATTGCCCGGCTCAACAGATCGCTTCGTACCATTGGTTATACCGACGTGACGTATATCCAACTGAACGGTGAACGATCCTATGATGCAGAGGTCCGCGAGTTCAGAATGCTCTTACGTGCCTGTTTGCCGGATATTGGACAGGCAAGGACTGCTGAGATAAACGAGGTCAGTTTTCAGCGTATCCACGCCCTCCTACAACGCTTTGAAAAGGATGAGCGCTGGACCAAAAAAGTGACCGATGTTCGCAACTGGCTTGATTTCTCCGCTTCTGAGCTGTATCAGGAGAGTGAGGAACAAAAAAACTATTATTCGGACTCCTCCGGCAAGTCGGGGGGACAGAAGGCCAAACTCGCATACACTATTCTGGCATCCGCGATTGCCTATCAATACAACCTGGACCAGGAAGAGGGCCGCGAACGCACCTTCCGCTTTGTGGCAGTTGACGAGGCGTTTAACCGGTCGGATGAACGGAATGCACGGTACGCCATGGATTTGTTCCGGCAGCTCGATCTGCAAGTTCTGGTCGTAACTCCGCTCGATAAAATTCATGTGGTCGAAAAATATATCTCGTCCTGCCATTTCGTGACGAATACCGAAGAAGAAAATGACTCGAAAGTGTACAACCTGACCTTCGCCGAGTATCTCGAACGGAAGCAAGCATGGCAAACAGGAGCAAAGAATCTGTGATTACGCCTGATGAGATCAAGCAGAAGGCTGAACGGCAGTACATTCCATTTTTGCGAGCCTGGTTGCGAGGGGAAGCTTTCGTCCCCATGGTATTTTCGGCAGGGAAACCCTCCTCTGACTTCGTACGTCTCAAAAACGAAGTAGAGCGCTTGCAAGCCTGCGCAAAAACAGAGGGCGGGTCCGGCTACCGGATTGAGTCGGTAACGCAACAAAAGCGATTGCTGGGAACACAAACAGTGCCGATCCACGTTGTGCTGGACACGTCGAAGGATTTGCTGTCCACCATCAAGAAGGACGAAGAATTTATTCGTTTTAAACAGGATGTGCAGCTTATCCGTGAGCAGATTCCACAACTCGAAAGCTGGATGCAAACGAATCCAAAGAAGGTCGTTGATAACCATAACTGCTGGTCGGGATTGCTTGCTGTCTGTCTCTATTTTCTGGATCATCCCCGACCACATCTCTACATTCGAGAACTCCCCATCAATGTCGATACCAAATTTATTGAGCGGCACACCGGGATTTTGAAAGAACTCCTCGAACAACTGCTTCCTCAGGAAGCCATCATGCACGATACCACCTCGTTCGAGAAGCGTTTTGGACTCCGTGAGGAGGAGATCCAGGTTCATATACGCTTGCTCGATGATCAGCTCAGAACGCACTATGCGCTGTTAATTACTGAGCTGACTCTCCCACATTCTCAATGTGCAGCACTGCCTCTCAAAGGGCAGTATTGTATCATCACTGAAAATAAGATGACGTTTCTTACGCTGCCTCCTTTACCTAACACTTTTGCAATTCTTGGTGGGGGCTTCAAAGTAGGCAGCCTGGTGTCTATCCCCTGGCTGTCTGAATGTCCAATGATCTATTGGGGGGATCTTGATGCCCATGGGTTCCAGATTCTCTCCCAGCTTCGTTCGATCTTTCCGCATGTCATCTCGCTCATGATGGAAAAAGAAACCTTGCAGATATTTGCCGAATACTGCGTGCGAGGAACGCCCTGTGCAGTGCGAAGACTGCCTTATCTGACAGCAGATGAGCATGAGCTTTTCCTGCACCTTGCTCAGAACTCGATACGTCTGGAGCAGGAACGTATTACTCATGCATATGCGTTGAGGCAAATACAGAATACGTTGCTACAAATGAGGAACAGGGACAGAAGAGGGTCATCGGGGGGCATTTAAGAAAGATTGTCCAATATATTAAAAGTGTAGGGCAGGTACTCGATGAAGTGCATTTCGTCTCATGCAGCCCGAAGTTACTCAATACCTAATGCGAGCGACGGTCGAACTGGCCGATCTGCTCGGCATTGCTGTGTAAGACAAAACAGGAGGGGAGCAATTGCCCCCTCCTGCTTCTTTATGTATAGTGCTATTGTTTGTTGGCATACAACCCGAACAAAAAGCCCACGTTATATGCCAACCGTTGCTGCTCGTCGCTCCTAAAGTCGCTGATAAACCGCACCAACTCCATATCCTCTCCGGCCGTGTATCACGGTAGATTGCCTGCTGGCCCGCCTGAAAACCAGCTTTGACATCAGGATGCTCAATGGTAAAGGGCCTACTTGGCGCCGCTCTGCAAAGTATCGACGATCCAGCGGCGGCTGTCGGCCATCAGCCAACTACGCTCGGCTGCCGGGTACCACTCCTTACACGCTTGCCCACTGTCAAACTCACCATGCAGGGCATCAGACGAACCCATGTCCCACAGCAAGTGGTACGCAAGATGCGCGGCCCGCCGTCCAGTATTATCTATTGGCTGGTTGACCCGCTAGGTACCTCACTGATCGATCAGCGCGACCGTGCGCTACTCCTGCTTGGCTTTGCTGGGGCGTTCCGGCTAAGAGCGATCTGACTAATAAATCCCGTTTAGCAGGGCAATCGTATCTAAATAAGCTCAACAACAATAGAAGAAAGGAAGAGGAGGTGATAAAATAAGCCGAAAAAGCGGGAGGCCACGAGATGGAGGAGAACAGCCGACAAGATCTGGAAAGCCTGTTTGCGCAAGTGGAAGACCCTCGAATGGAGCGAACCAAGCGGCATCGATTACGGGATATCATCATTCTGGCGATCTGTGGAGTTTTATGTGGAGCAGAAGGATGGGTTGAAATTGAGGAATTCGGGAAGGCGAAAGAGGCTTTTTTCACGGACTTGCTCGGCTTGCCCAATGGAATTCCGTCTCATGATACGTTCGGGCGCGTGTTTGCCCTCATTGATCCCAAACAGTTTGAAGCGAGTTTCACCCAATGGGTACAAGGGATCAGCCAAACCGTCAAAGGAGTGATTGCGATTGATGGCAAAACGCTGCGCCGCTCGCACGATCAGGCAGCAAGCCAAAAAGCGCTCCATTTGGTCAGTGCCTGGGCAGTCGAAAATCGTCTGGTGTTGGCTCAACTCGCGACGGAAGAGAAGTCCAACGAGATTGCCGCCATCCCGCTGCTCTTAGAGCAACTGGTGCGCGTATGGCTGCATTGTGACCATTGATGCGATAGGACGCAAACCAAGATTGCCGAGCAGATTATCAAGCAAGACGGCGACTATGCCCTGGCTCTCAAAGACAATCACGGGAACCTGTTTGACGAGGTGAAGGCGACGTTTGCTCTCGCGGAAAAAGATGGCTTTGCCTGCCCGTACTGGAAGATGGATCGACAAGTGGAGAAAGGTCACGGTCGATTGGAAATTCGCGAATATTGGACCCTGAGTGATCCGGAAATCCTGGCCTATCTCGACCCGCAACATCAGTGGAAAGGCTTGCGAGGCATTGGGGTCGTTCGGGCGCAACGGCGCATGGAGCAGAAGACCACGAAAGAAACGCGCTACTTCTTGCTCAGTTTTTCGTCAGTCAACGCCTTTGCCACTGCGGCCAGAAGCCACTGGGGCATTGAAAATAGCCTGCATTGGGTCCTCGATATCGCTTTTCGAGAAGATGAATCACGTGTCAGGCTCGGTCATGCCGACGAAAATCTCGCAGTGCTTCGCCATATCAGCTTGAATTTGTTGCGTCAAGAACGTTCTTCCCGTGTGGGCATCCATGCCAAGCGCCTCAAAGCCGGCTGGGACACCAACATCTTCGGCGTGTTCTTGATGGGATTAATTAGATGAGATTGCGCTGACAGCGCTGTCAGCGCAATCTCATCTAAAGCAGAAGAGGTGCTTCATATCATCATCCCTGCTTCTTTTCTTACCCTTTTATTTCTTCTGACTGACGAGCAAAACATTCCCATCAGGATCTTTAAAAGCCAGGAAATACATTGAGCCAATATCTTCAATACCGTTTAGCAGTTCGATATCTCTGGCCACCAGAAAATCATGTGCAGCTTGAATATCAGCTGTTTCGAGCATCAACTGGGGATGCCTGCCATCTGGTTGAGTGAGTGTCACGTTGGCATCCAGAGTTAAAAAAGGACTGTGTTGGCGATCCATTGGCACATCATAAATGGTGCCTTCGTGGGTAGTGCTCCCTTGGGCCACGCCGAGCAACTCGTTATACCACTTGCTGGAGCGCTGCATATCCGTCACATGCACAAAGACACTGGTGACGCGATTTTGGATTGGACTTTTCATCGTTTTATTCTCTCTTTCAAATTGGTTCTTTCTACCCACAAGGGCAGTATTCTGAGTGGTGTGTAAAAAAAAGGTCTGGTATCCTGAACTGGAAAATGTAGTAAAACTGAACCAGGAGGATAGCCATGACCCTTTACGATCACTCTAGCGAAGACATCATCACCCGTCAAGAGGCCTTTGAGCAGCTGGTGAAAGAGCGACTCCAGTACGCCGTTCGCATCGCATTCATCAATGTGCTGGAAGAAGAAGTGACGGCCTTTATTGGAGCCAAGCCGTATGAGCGCAGCCAACACCGTCGAGATCAACGCAACGGACACTACAGCCGTCATCTGGACACCACCGTGGGAGAAATCGCTGATGTGCCCGTTCCTCGCACGCGAGGAGGGTATCACACGCAGTTGTTTGAGCGTTATCATCGCCGCCGCGACGAGCTGGATGGCGCCATGCAAGACATGTTCATCAAAGGAGTGAGCATGGCTCAAGTCGGAGAGATCATCGAGACATTAACCGGTTTGCATCCGAGTGCCTCAACCGTCTCGCGGGTGTTTCATACGCTGCAAGAGGAGTATGAGCAGTGGAAAGCCCGTCCCCTAGCTCAGCGCTATGCCTACGCCTTTGCCGATGGGACCTACTTCACCGTGATCTACCAGAGCGAAGGCTGCAAGATGCCCATCTTGGCGGTGGTGGGCATTGCCATCACCGGAGAGCGAGAAGTGCTGGCTTTTCGCGTGGGGGATCGGGAGAATCAGCAGGCGTGGGAGGATCTCATGGAGGACCTCAAAGCACGAGGAGTCAAGGAAATCGGGCTCTGGATCAGTGATGGCAACCGGGCCATGCTCAATGCCATCACCAAGCACTTCCCGACCGCACAGAGACAACGCTGTGTTCTGCACAAGATGGAGAACGTGCTCAGTTACGTTCCGAGCAAGCAGCGAGAACAGCTTGAACCTGAGCTCAAAGCCCTCTTTTCCCAAGAAAGCCGACAGCAGGCCGATCAAGCCGTGGCTGCTTTCCTTGAGAAGTACCAGAAGGTCTATCCCACCGCGGTAGAGTGCTTGCAGCGGGATCTGGAGGCTTGTCTCACCTTTTACACCTTTCCGAAGACGCACTGGAAGACCATTCGCACCAACAATGTCAGTGAGCGGCTCTTTGGAGAAGTCAAACGTCGTTCGCACAAGATGGCTGCCGCGTTTCGCAATGAGGGGAGCTGTCTGCTGCTCTTCTATGCTGTCATTCGCGGCTTGACCTTCCACAAGCTCACGATGCCACTAGCATCGCAAGCTCAGCCAGATCTTGTCCTTTTACACAGTACTTGACATACTGCCGGATTTACAGTATAGCATCTGGAGAGCCGATTCTATCGCTCAATTTGCAAGGTTCGCGTTAGTACCAAGGAACAGTAGGAGGGAGCCGATTGCCTCCCTCCCGCTTTGGTTTACACGGCAATCCCGAGCAGCTCGGCTAGTTCAGCTGTCGCTCGCATTAAGTATTGAGTAACTTCGGGCTGCATTAGACGACAAAAAGTCAAAGGTTTTCATTGCCATTGGTCGACTTTGGCTCTTCCCACGCGATGCGCAACGAGCTACAAATCTGTAGCGAGCACGAAGAAAAATGTGCCTTATCCGTGCCCTCGACCCCTTCCTGTTTTTGCACGCGTTCGCTACTGGGCAGCTCGTTGCGCCCCCGTGGGCATGACCTGTTGGCAGCCATCAGCACACATCTTGCAATCTGATGCGGCTGATCCAGGTGACCTGGCGGTGGAACTCGGTGGTCACAGTTCGATGTTCCTCTTTTGAGAACACGACCCTGTTACCTCCCCCTCCGCGCTCTGTCGAGCCACGCACGCATATCTGGCTCATGTTCCTCGTGAAAGTGCGAGAAGAACGCTTTGCCGCTTAACGGCTCGCCTTCCAGCCATGCAAAGCGGTGAGGATCCTGGAGATCCTCCTCAGAAAAAGCATCAAGGGTCTCCACTAATTGGTGAAAGACGTCACGCGAATCGCTGAGGACATCTGCTAAGGGACGATCTCGATTGGCTTCGTAAATCCAGGCATTGATGTCATCATCTGCCTGCAACTCTGACGGCCAGGGCGGTGAAACATCTGGTTCGTGCTTCAGCGCTGCCTGGAAGCGTTGGACCGTCCGGCGTCGCCAGCCAGTGAGGTGGGCAACGATATCTTTGATCGACCATCCACCAGCGACATCTGGCTGTGTCATATTGGCTTCCCCAATCTCGTCGAGCAAGGCTTGCCAGGAAGCCTGTTCCTGGTGCAATTCCGCAAGGAGTTGGATTTTACTGAGAGAAGTTCCCATCCTGCTTTCCTTTCATTTGGGCTTGTCTGCTAAAAAGCAACATCTTTGGGCAAATCTCACCACAGACTACCACACAAAGCGGTGAGAAGCTGTCCTCATTCATGGCAAGAACTGCCGATTCACTCCAAAACGCCACCACGTTGCGCAACCTGTGGGCTCCTGTCCACTTTGGGGGCTTATAGGTTACTTGCTTGACATATCAGTTTCTCTTGGCTGTGTGCTCTTTAAGCACAGCAAACAATCAGTAATCCCCAAGAATGGGCATGAGCCCACGGGATGCGCAACGAGATGCACTTTTAGCTGAAGTGGCTTCACCGGCCTGCTCAATGCTCCAGCTTTTTCTTGCAAAGGACGAGAAATACCTCTGCCTTTTGAAAATGGGCGCATGAGAAAGAATGTCCTCAAGCCAATTCACTGATGGGCTCAAACTCGTTGCGCATCCCGTGGGATGAGGCAATTTATGGGTCAAATTGCAATAAAGCTCCGTTCTTCGAGTTTTTGCAACACAGCCTATTCGAGAGGCGGGAACACCGAAAAAGGCTGCTGGTTATCTTATATACTGAGCGTACTGCAAATGAGATGGCCCGAATCGGAGAAGACGATTTTCCTAGCGGGAATACGGTTCCTCTTTCTTGCTGTTATCGTATTTCGTGTGGGGTGGGGTCGATGCTTATTGTTTCTATCCTGGAAGGTAGCGTTTTTATGAAGTATACTCATCTGGGTCGTACAGGGCTGGAAGTCAGCCGTTTGTGTCTGGGCACCATGAACTTTGGGCCGCAAACGAGCGAGGCCGATAGCTTTGCCATTATGGACCGTGCTCTAGAACATGGCATCAATTTCTTTGATACAGCCAATGTCTATGGCGGTCCTGAACACAGAGGGCACACCGAAGAGATCATTGGACGCTGGTTCGCTCAGGGTGGTGGACGTCGTGAGAAGGTGGTCTTGGCAACGAAAGTGTATGGGAATATGGGGAGTGACTGGCCGAACCATTCGCGCCTGTCGGCTTTGAATATCCGCAAAGCCTGTGAAGCCAGTCTGCGCCGTCTGCAAACAGACCATATCGATATTTATCAAATGCACCATGTCGCCCGCGAGGCGCCCTGGGAAGAAATCTGGCAGGCAATGGAGCAGTTGGTACGCGAGGGCAAGGTGATCTATGTCGGCAGTAGCAATTTTGCGGGCTGGCATATCACCAGGGCCAACGAGATTGCACAGCGCCGTAATTTCCTCGGTCTGGTCTCCGAGCAGAGCCTCTACAATCTGAACGCTCGTAGTATTGAACTTGAGGTCCTGCCTGCTTGTGAGGCGTATGGGTTAGGTGTCATCCCCTGGAGTCCTCTTGCTGGTGGCTTGCTCGGCGGTGTCCTGCGCAAAACGGAGCGGGGACGCCGCACTCAACCTGGCATACAGGAGGCTATCGAGAAACATCGGGCCAAACTGGAAGCGTATGAGAATTTCTGTGCCGAATTGGGTGAGGAACCTGCTAACGTCGCGCTGGCATGGTTGCTGGCGAATCCGGTGGTAACCGCTCCTATCATTGGCCCAAGGACGATTGAGCAACTCGATGGCACGTTACGTGTGCTGGAGGTCTCGCTGACAGCTGATAGTTTGAAGCAGCTTGATAGCATCTTCCCAGGTCCTGGAGGTGCTGCTCCAGAGGCGTACGCCTGGTAGGTAGAATGTATGCATCTTGCTGCATGAGCTTGTAATGCACTTTAACAAGTTTGTGCAGCAAGGTGAAGAGCTCTCATTCCTCCTTATTTCTTCCTCAAACGAATACTGTTTGCAAAAGGTTGACGGCGACTGAGCAGTAGGGACAGACTGTACATTCGGGAATTACATGGCTCTCCCGCGGTTTGCGTGATTCTGATACCCAGAGCGGGATGCACAGAAATGGCGATCTCCAGTTGAAGGCCAGTTTCAATGTTCCTGCCTCGCGAATATGGCAGAGCTTTCACACAAAGTGCGTGAGAGCCTCATAATCCCGTGATTTACAGTTTGAGCCGCTCAACGTGTTGTTCTTTCTTCAGCGCGAACGTGTTTCTTTGTATATGAAGTTTTCCTTCGAGATATTTGCAAAGACTAACTTTCTCTAGTTATTGTTCAGATTTGACCACTTCTCACTACCATATCATTTGCAACGTTCGCGACGGTACCAAGGAACAGCAGGAGAGAGGTGCCGTCTCCCTCCTGCTTTATTTTAGACGGAGATACCAAGCAGTTCAGCCAGTTCGGCCGTCGCTCGCATTAGGTATTGAGTAACTTCGGGCTGCATTAGACGAAATGCACATCCCTGTTGCATCGAGATAATCGAAGCTGCTCAGCCTTGTACCGAAGTGAGCGAATCTGGCCCTCAAACATGAGATTTGCCCTCAATCTTGAGCACTGATAGAAATGTTCGTGGGCAAAGTGCTCCACAAGAGGTTTCTTCCATCTGTACTTTGTAAATTGGAATGCACTGGGAAGTGCAGAACGGCTGCACATTGAGTGAGAAACGACATGTGCTGCGCAGTTTCAAGAGAGAGGAATCTCTCACCGAAAAACAGACCCTGTCTGAGAATAGTACTCTAGATCCATAAGGAATTGAGCACTAGGCGTGACCGATAAAGAAAGGATTGTACAGTAATCATGGAGAAAACCAATTCTGATGGCCGCTCAATTGAGAAAGAACTCTTCATCAAAGCCACTCCACAATGCGTCTTCCAGGCCTTGACCGAGCAAGCCGAGCTGGAACGCTGGTTTCTTGTGAAAGCCGAACTCGATTTACGGCCTGGGGGTGCGATCAGATTTGAGTGGGATCGTGCGAGGGGAGTGTACAACTTTGGCAAGATCCTCGTCCTCGACCCGCCTCATCGCCTCAGCTATACCTGGGAAGCCATGGAGCCGAGTCCCACTCCGGTAACCTTTGAATTGACCGCAGAAAACGATGGCACCCGTCTCTATCTCATCCATTCGGGCATCGGCGAAGGCAAGGAGTGGGATCACTATTACACTCTCAGAAACAACGGCTGGAACATTCATCTCGAACATCTGGTTGCCTGGCTCGAAACCGGTACCTGCCCTTCCCCTGGGCCCATCGAGCGTCCCTCATAGTGTAATATTGGTTAACGTTCACGTTTTGTCACGCGCGTTCTCAAGCTAGGGTGCGCCACAACTTTTTGCGCACAATGAGCATGCCAGCAAGGGGTGGTGAGAGGAAATTGAGCGCTCGCCTTTCAGCGCAAAAAGACGTCTTCCTACTAGCTTAGGAAGGCGTCTCAACTGTTGGTATTGGCGACAGTCGTATGTGTCTGAATACGTTGTAGAAAAGGGTACGCAGGCATGGTTCTTCCTGCGCAAAGTAGTATTCACTCAGGAGTATAGAGAGAGCATGGCACAGTAGAGCTATGCATTGGTGTGCAAAAATCTGTGTCGCACCCTTTACGTTACGTAACGTAGAAACGTCTTCCATCCTCTCAGCTCCAATCGGTGGAGGCTCTACGAAGACGGGTCAAGGTCATGGAGACGACTCGACCCAGGCGGACACCACAGAATACGTGGTATCCGCCTGAGGGAGACGCGGGAATCCTTAGGTCAAACTCTTCTCCCTCAACCTGACGCGGGCCTTGTAGAGGCCCATAATGAGGAGACAAGAGGCTCCAAGTACTATCTCTGTGGACAATACACCGATTACGAGCGTGAGTAGCCCAATGAGCAGGTTACACATGATGGTGCAGATCATGGTGGTCGCCTGCATCAGGCCTGCTACTCTCTCGCGGAGCCTGCCATCCTTCACGACCAGCAACGGTGTGCTGTGCTCACTCGAGTATAGATAGGCTATGCACCCGCCGAGCAGGATCGCCAGTGTCAGCGGGAGGCTGTGTGACAGCCCGGTCGCTACTGTGAGCAGTAGCGATCCTATAGCGCCAGTCAAGACACCACGAACGGAGGGCTGTTGCTTTCTGAACAGACGCGCCGCGATGGACGATCCGATCAGGACGCCCGCTGAATTGATGACTGTGAACCAGGTGTATGTTTTCAGTCCACCGAAGACATCGGAAGCAAGGAGCCGTTGCGCCACGTAGCCGCCGCTCGCGCCGAATGCCAGAATCAGGCGCAAGATGAGCACCTGTTTGAGTGTGGCGTCTTGCCACAAAAAGGTGCGGGCTTCCTTGAGTGTGGGGCGGGTTTGCGTGCACTCAGCCACCGTCGGCATGCTCGTGAGCATCGTCTTTGGCAGCAAGCCCAGCACGACGATCACCGGCAGATAGCTGGCGGCGTCTGCGATATAAGCCACCTCAGCGAGATTTGCCTGGAAAAAGAGCAGGCTTCCGACAGTGACCCCAATGATTTGCCCCGCCTGATTGTACACCGATATCTTGGCATTCGCCTGGGCATATTTCTCATCCGCGAGATCCCTGAGCAGCCCAAGCTGGGCTGGGTTGCTCAGTGCCCCAATGATGCCCCCAGTAGTCCCCATGATGTAGAGCACTGCCGCTTCTGTGTGGAAGCATGCGAGTAGCAGCGACTGCAGCGAGAGGAGTACTTGTGCTCCCCGAACGATTGTCCGCCGTTCGAAGTGGTCGCTGAGAATTCCCCCGAAGAGGGGGAATACAGCCCACGGCCAGTAAGTGAGCAAGGCCGCAATGGCTAGCGTAATCGAGACGGGCAGGGAAGCTCGGGTTACAATGTCCATGCTGGCTGAGAAGGCCTGCATGGAGGAGCCAATTGTGGACAAGAGCAATGCCCACTGGTAGAGAACGAGCAATTTTTCCCGTGGCATGGGAAGCCCTTCGGTAGGGACGGTTTTGATTGGCCTGGGAAGTCGCTTCATTACTCCCCAGGGTGTGCTTATGTGCTCTACCTCCTTATCTCTTGTTGTTGGCAGTGGTTGTGTTCCCTTGCTGTGTTGCTGCGAAGAGGGAATTTCCTCTCGCGCAAGACTTCAGAAGGTGCTCTCATGAAACCTCCGAGAGGAGATTTCGTTGCTCATCTGTGAGGTGTCCGCGCAAAGGCAGCAGAACGATGAGCTCTCTTTGGGGAGAGCGGAACGCACCCAAAGAAGTTGATGCACCTTTTCAAAATAGATGCATGCAAATGTATGCTCATTATGTTAGCACAATTCCTTATGGGATGCTAGTATTTTATGTCCCTCGCAATCTCCCAAAAAGAGGAACAGGGCCCTTGAGTATGCTATAATGTGACAACGTAAGCAGCCAAGCATCTAAGCATTTAATATCACCTTGTACGGCTGTTCGCTTTTTTATTTGTGATCAGCAATCTGATCGAAAAGCTATCTTGCATCACGGCCTGATCTATCTGGCGCAGGAGCCTGCTCGCTTTTCGGTTGCTTTTCATTCGATTGTAGATAGATACGTGCTCAAAGCGGCCCCTGTTTCGAGAAGGGCCTAAAATCCTCAGATAAATGGAAAAAGCAGAGAGAGCAGCGTGTGTACTTTGCGCGAACCGTAGCCACCAGGACGACCACGCGCATCGTGAGACACTGCTCTCTCTGCTTTTTCATCAATGCTAACCAATTACCGGGCAAACCTAGGTAGTGTTGCAAAAAATTAAAGCTCTGCAAATTGAAGGACACACAAACACACCCTTACCAGTAAAAGATGCAAAACATGCGCCTTTTCTCTATAACAATGATTCTTGTGCCGTAACTACTTGCTCCATTTTCTCCGCTCAAAATTTTTGCAACACTACCCAGTAAAGTGCTTTCGCACAACGAGGTTCGCGACGCCATCTTCTCCCTCAAACACATGACTGGTAGCGTGTGTTTACCACTCGATGACGACCTTCCCAACGTGACTGGCTCCTGCAAGATGCTCAAATGCCTGGGGAACCTGCTCAAAAGGAAATATCCGATCAATGACGGGAGAGATGTGGTGCTCTTCGAGAAAGGCATTCATGGCTTCGAACGTGGCACGATTGCCCACAGGTGTCCCACATCTTTTTGCACGTGGTTACATAACCACATTATGCCGTCTTTTCCCTCTACTCATAATCAACAGATCACAGAGGAAATGTGGCTGTGTGATAGGATATACTCAGAAAAAAATCTCTATGAGGAAGGAGCTTTTCATGCATGAACGTACTCTGGCAGATAATCTAGCATATTGCAAACCATTTGCGGCGAAGCTTGCCGCTCAAGGTTACGATTATATTTTCGATCGTGCCGATCTGGCATACATTGCTCTCATTGAGCCAATTTATGATTATTTTTTCGCTACTGATGAGGTGATTAAAGAGACCTCTCTTCTTGCTGACAATGGACTAAGTGAGCAAGAATTTCGTTGGCTGATCGTCTTCTACGAAATGCGTGAGAGCTTACAAAAACAGAGACAATCGCCAGAGGATGTACCATATACCCCCTTCAAAGAACGCCTGGATTTCCTTGTAGAGAGTGAAGATGTCAATACTCTGAATACACGCAACGGTTTTCCCGACCCTGAACACCTTGTCCTGGTCACACTAGCGCGATCGGACCCCTTCTATCTTTCTATTACGGAGAAGAGGTTGACAATCAATCTTACCTATAAGCCAGGCCAGCCCAGCCCATCGTTATTTACCCCGCGCGATAGGCGAACTCTGAAGGAATTCCGGAGACGTGTGGAGCAGGAGGGGATAAATGCTTTGCTTCCTGCCAATTTCTTTCCTCCCGATTCCTTTCACAAGAAGAGGTAGCGACGAAGTGGGTTTGCCAGGGATCGCAACCCACCAACAGAAAGCATGATGCAAGAGAATCTCGGTGCTATGACCTAGAGTCCCCTCTGCGAGAGACATTACCCCCGTGTTCCATCGGCAAATAGTGGAGGTGAATCACCAAAATGCGATCTCTTGGCTTGCGTTGATGCTGCTTGTGGCGGTGCTCTGTTGCTCAGGTAGACTCAATGCAAAAATCTGTGGCGCACCCATTGCCCACATAGAATGTTTGGACAATAGCCATCCGCTGCCGAAGTTCGCTCAGTTCCACTGGTCCTGTAAAGCCTCCGAGCTCACCGATCAAATTAATGCGCCCCCCAATCGTACAGACCGCAATGAAGGAGGTAAGGTCTCTGCTCCTCCCACATCAAGCACGTGATCAACTCCTTGTCCATCGGTGAGTGCGAGCACTCGCTCGTCCCAGCGAGGCGTGGTGGTGGTATTGATCGTCTCATCGGCTCCTAGAGACCGCGCCCGTGCCAATTTCTCCTCAGAACGAGAAAGAACGATTACTCGCGCTCCTGCCGCCTTGGCAAACTGTATTCCGAACACGGAGACCCCTCCCATTCCTTGAAGCAGGACAGTCTCACCTGTACGCAGTTGCCCAGTGGCAAGCGCGTTCCAGGCAGTCACTCCTGCACAAGGCAACGTTGCCCCTTCAGCGTAGCTAAGATGTTCAGGGAGTGGGAGGACTTCTTGCTCCCCAATGACGAGATAGCCTGCCAGTACCCCAGGAGTCCCAGCTTCACCTCGCCCCAAGAGCACATCCTCACGAGGGGGGCCGTCAAGCCAATAGGGAAAGAACGTAAGCACCACACGATCACCTATTTGAAAACGCTTGCTTCCTTCGCCCAAGGCAACAATTTCCCCAGCCCCATCAGACAAAGGGACAATGGGAGTATCTGTATCTTCAGCACTGAACTCTTCAAGGATATAGAGGTCACGATGATTCAATGAGGCCGCTCGGATCTTCACCAGGACTTGACCGGGTCCAGGCTGTGGTTGTTCTTGCTCTATTTGCTGTAACCGACCTCCACTATGGGTAGGCACTATGAGCCAACTTTGCATATGCATTTCCTTCCAATGCTCGCATTTCGTGCTGCTGTCTTCTCAGTCGAGATGAGCGACAGTGTCTTCTCTCCTCGCAATGAGTATGCAAGAGATAATAACATTTCCTTAGGAGCAAATATGTCCAAAGGGGTGCCTCACTGGTATCTTAGAACGAGTGAAATTGCGCAAACTCGTTCTTCCTAGCAGTTATAAGCGCGCGAAACGCCACAATATCCTCATAGCCATTTTTTTGCTGAATGGCAATCTTGCCTAGAGGTAAGCTCGTTTTGAGGGGAGGAAAGAGACCATTTCAAGCTCGCCTCATGTAAAGATTGCCATTCAGCATTTTTTACAAGCTTTCAGATTTGACCACTTCCCGCTACTACATCATTCGCAACGTTCGCGATAGTGTTAGGAGCAGCGGGAGGGAGCCAGTTACCTCCCTCCTGCTTGGGTTTACACAGCGATACCAAGCAATTCGGCCAGTTCCGCCGTCGCTCGCATTAAGTATTGAGTAACTTCGGGCTGCATCAGACGAAATGCACATACTGATTCTCGACACGAAGAACCGCGTGGTAGAACACGCCAAGCGCTATAAGGGCACGGTCAATAGCTCCGTGCTGCGCTCCTCAGAGGTCTTTCGTCCAGCGGTAGTGCGCAACTGCCCCACAGAAGTACGGGCCAGGGAGTCCCGGTCTTTGCAAGCCGGGGAGGAACCCCCAGAGGGGGCACGGCGGCCGCTCCTTATGGGCTGGGGGCAGCGTGCCGTGTCCCGATCTGGTAGGCGTAGCCAGTGCTACGGCCGATCTGCCGGCAAAAGCGGTGAGGCACATCGGTGACCTTGCCGTGCGCCGTCGTGATGGTAAAGTAGCCGCTAGCTTTCACCGTCACACCCCCCACATGGGTTCCCCGGCAGGCAAAGCGCTCGGGGACAACGGCTCGCACCAGGTCCCCCGTTTGATACCCAAAGTAGCGCTTGTGCCGCTTGCGATGGCTGACCGGGAACCCCTGTTTATTGACGTTGCACAGCCGTCGATGCCCCCGCCCCGTTGCTTGCACGAGCAGGGGCACGACATCCGCCGCGCACAGACGCTCCGGCGTGGAGGCTCCTACAACTGCCGCGTCGAGCCAATGCGTCTTGGGGAGGGCACGTTTGATCCTATTATATTTGGTCAGGCCCCCGGAGCCGGTTTCCAGCGGGAGTCCGGTGGCTTTGAGCCGCTCAAACAAGCGCCATCGCGTCGCGTTGACAGCCGTCGCATCTTTGAGAGGCGCCTTGGTCTGCTTCAAGATGCGCTCCAGGCGCCCAGGATCATGAGCGAGGAAGTCTCGAATATCCTGGGTGCCTTTTGCCAGGTTGCAGGCTTCACACGCCAGGGTGAGGTTGGAGACCCGCTGGCTGCCCCCCTTGGCACGCGCAAGGATGTGTTCCAATTGGAGCGGGATGCCCGTTGCCCCGCAGTACGCACATGCCCTTCCCCATTTCTCCAGGCAGTACTCCCGCACTTCATAGCCGAAAAGCGTCCCTTGCTGATACTCGATGCCGGAGATGTCCGGGTGCTCCAGCTTCTGCAGGTCGAAGCGCACCAGTTCCTGGGAGAGCGCGCTCACGTGCGCGACCCCGCTGATCCGCGCCACCCAGGTCAGGATGTTCTCCACCCGCGAGAGGAGCGAGGGGGGCAGCCAGCCGGCGCTGCGCCTCCGGTTGGCAAAGCGCGCGGCGCGATAGCGAGTCTTGCGGGATCGGCGCCCCCGACGCACAGTCCGGCGGGTGTCCAGGGCTTTTTTGATCGCAGCTCCCCGATGGGTGAGTTCGGCCGCCCAGACGACCTCCCCGCCCGCGTCGTCTACCAGCGCCAACCCGGTGGTGCGGGCTCCCGGATCGATCTTGAGCCGCAGTGGTGCGGGGGCAGGATGCTCGACCTCCCGCGTGAGGATGATGGTAAAGGGAGAGGTCCGATAGACGGCTGCTTTTCCGGCCTTGAGCAGCAGGCGGGCCCTTCCCGGATGGACCGGGGCCAGCGGCCGTTTCATGGTATCGAGAACAAAGACATTGGACATGGTTCCTTCCTTTTTGCCCTTGCGGGCCTCCGCTTACGCGGGTAATGCTCACCTCGACAATGTGTGCAAGCGGTTTGTTGGAAAGCGCACCGGCTTCACCCTCTACACCTTTTAACGCTTTCCCGCAGAGGTTCAGGCTGGTGAAGCACCTGAACGTGCCTATGGACATCGGCGGTGCCGCATTCGCTTGCAACGGAGCCCGATGGGAGGAGCGTGCTCCTCCCCTGGCTGAGTCTGCTCATGTCTCGGGCCTGCAAACGGCGCGAGCGCCCCTCGCAAGCCCCCGCATTCGATGCGGGGGTACATGACGCTATGTGAGCCTCAAAGAGCAGCTGAGCTGGCAAAATATTCCTCAACTGCAGCGGAGGCCTGGTATCCCGGGCCTCCTTGCTGCTGTCAATCACTGGTTGTATATAACACGCATAGTGTTTGCCTGAGCTGAGACGCTACGCTTTTTGACCCGCGATGTTCACGAGCCATGGTACGCCGAACTTATCGGTCAATGAGCCGAAGGTGTCGCCCCATGGGGCATGCTCAAGCCGCATGGTAATATTG
Source organism: Ktedonobacter robiniae (assembly GCF_016587375.1). GTDB lineage: Bacteria > Chloroflexota > Ktedonobacteria > Ktedonobacterales > Ktedonobacteraceae > Ktedonobacter > Ktedonobacter robiniae. The sequence continues at coordinate 2,590,394 of NZ_BNJG01000001.1, read as the reverse complement.
CCACCGGCCGAAAGCTTCTCAAAATAGGTTCTTAGCTCCGCCTCATTGTCGCCGCTGAGCGACATAGTGTAGTTTGTTCCGGGTTTATATTCCATATGGCTGGGGGTGTCGGAAGCCATAAAAGTAATGCCGTTATCGGCCTCCAGCACAGAATGCATAATCAGGTTGTCTTCGCTTGAATCTTGCGAGGCATGGAATTCTTTGAAAGTACTCATCGTCAGGTTGCCACCAAAGACAGTTTTGTAAAATTCCATAGCTTCGCGAGCGTTGTCTTTAAAACTAAGGTATGGGTTAAGTTTGGTCTGCATAGTTCCTCCTGATATAGTGCTTACATTACAAGGCGACTCTTCAGCACATGGAAATTTTGTTCCATATCTGGAGCTTAAGCATAACACGAATTTATATACACGTCAAGGAATTTTGTATAATTCAGGGTCCTCATTGCCGATATGATACTGAGGTCTTTAGCAGCCCTGAACGCAAACAAGAGAGGGAGGTCCGGCATTGCCGGACCTCCCTCTAACTGGAGATTGACTGTCTATTTATTCGTGAGCGTGGGCGACGACCTTCTCGCCCTTGTCGCTCTTACGCTTGCGCGTACGCGCTGTGCCATTCTCCTCGTGTTTATGGTCAGCCTTTGCCTCCTCTGGCTCAAGCGCGATCTGCAACACTTCGCTGATATCGCTGACGAAGTGGAACTCCATTTCCTCGCGCAGCTCTTTGGGCAGGTCTTCCATGAGATCGCTCTCGTTCTTCTTGGGCAGGAGCACGACGCGAATGCCTGAGCGGTAGGCCGCCAGAACCTTCTCTTTGACGCCACCAATCGGTAGCACTTTGCCACGCAAGGTAATCTCGCCCGTCATGGCAACATCGGAGCGAACCTTACGTCCACTCGCCAGCGAGACCAGAACCGTCGTCATGGTGACGCCAGCCGAGGGGCCATCCTTAGGAATGGCTCCTGCGGGAACGTGAATATGCACATTCTGGTTCTCGAAGACGTGATTTGGCAGACCTAACGCCTGGGCGTTAGAGCGCACATAGCTCAAGGCAGCGGTCGCAGACTCCTTCATGACATCGCCAAGCTGGCCAGTAAGAATCAGGCGCTCCTCCTTGCCAGGCATAGTCGCGGCCTCGATGAAGATGATCTCGCCACCGACGGCGGTCCACACCAGGCCGGTCGCGATGCCGGGACGGTCCAGGCGCTCGGCGGCCTCTTCAAAGAAGCGCCTGCGACCCAGGTAGTCGGTCAACTGGTTAGACTCGATATGAATGGGGCCCTCTTTCCCCTCAGAGATCTGCTTGGCGACCTTGCGGCAGAGTGCCCCTATCTCGCGCTCCAGGTTACGCACGCCCGCCTCGCGGGTATAGTTGCGAACAACCAGGCGCAGAACATCGTCATCGAGTGTCAGTTCCTCTGGCTTAAGACCATTGGCTTCCAGTTGCTTGGGCAGCAAGTAGTTACGCGCGATATGCACCTTCTGGTCCTCGGTATAGCCGGAGAGTTCCAGAATCTCCATGCGATCACGCAGGGGGGCCGGAATAGGCTCCAGAGAGTTCGCCGTGGCGATAAACATTACCTTGGAGAGATCAAAGGGCAAGTCCAGGTAGTTGTCGCGGAAGTTGTAGTTCTGCTCTGGATCAAGCACCTCCAGCAACGCCGAGGAGGGGTCTCCACGCCAGTCAGCGCCCACTTTATCGACCTCGTCGAGCATGATCACCGGGTCATTGGAATCGACGCGGCGCAGGGTCTGGATGATACGGCCAGGCATCGCGCCGATATAGGTGCGGCGGTGACCACGAACCTCCGCCTCGTCACGAATACCCCCCAGGGAGATGCGCGCGAACTTACGACCGAGCGAGCGGGCGATTGAGTGACCCAGCGAGGTCTTACCAACTCCAGGAGGCCCAACGAAGCAGAGGATTGGCTCACGGTTAATGACCCGCTTCTGCTCCTGCGTTAAGAGTGGCTGGGTGCGACGTTTCTCACCTGTCTCCTCAAGCTCGATCTGGCTCTCAGCCTCCCCCTGCTCGCGCTCGCGCTGCTCCTCTTCTTGCTGGCGCTCTTCCTTCAGATGGCGCACCGCCAGGTATTCTAGGATGCGCTCTTTGATCTTTTGCAGGTCATAGTGATCCTCATCCAGAACCTGGCGCGCATGCGAGACATCAATCTTCTCGCCCGTGCTCCGCCCCCACGGCAGGCTGACGAGCAGCTCCAGGTAGGTGCGAATGATGCTATATTCGGGCGAGGCCGAGGGCAGTTTCTCCAGGCGCGAGAGTTCACGATTGGCTTCTTTAAGGGCCTCCTCGGGCATCTGCGCTTCGTCGATCTTGCGCCGAAGCTCGTTAACGGTGGCCTGCTCCTCGCTCTCCTCGCCCAGCTCGCGCTGGATGGCCTTGAGTTGCTCGCGCAAGAGATACTCGCGCTGCATCTTGCCCATCTCTTCCTGAGCGCTGGTCTGAATTTTCTTGCCCAGTTCCAGGATCTCAAGCTCATGTGCGAGAAAAAAGCTTAGCTGCACCAGCTTTTCGCGCACAGAGTCCAGCTCAAGCAGCTTCTGGCGAAGCTCCAGCTCCATCTGAACGAAGGTCGCGATTACATATACTACCTGACGCGCCTCTTCGAGATTGAGGGTTGCAGCGGCGACCCCCTCGGGCATGTTCTGTACCAGGGCGACCAGGCGCTGGAAGTAACCAATGACGTTGCGCTTGAGGGCCTCGGTCTCGTTATCGCTCTCCTGTACATCTGGGCGAGCGGTAACATGCGCCATCAAGTAGGGCTTCTCCTGGGTAAATTCGCCGATCTCGACGCGCTCTAGTCCCTGCACAGCAATCTGGAGCGTTCCATCAGGCATGCGGAACATACGCCCCACACGCGAGACCGTGCCCATGCGGAAGATCTCATCGGGGCCAGCCTGCTCAATCTCGGCCGACTTCTGCGCGACGAGGACGACCAGGCGATCTCCGCGCATCACATCGTCAATCAAACGAATCGAGCGCTCCTGGCCTACGCCCAGCGGCTGTACCGAGTAGGGATAGACCACGACATCCTTTAGCGGCAGTACGGGCAGAATCTCGGGAATGTTGAAGGGTTCTTCCTCCCCCTCAGCCTTCACACCTTCTTCTATGAATTGGGCCAGGGACTCCTCAACTACTTCCTGCGCCTGCGGCTCTTCGCGTGGCGTCTCGCTCTCCTCCGGGTTCTCCTCCTCACTTTCGGCGCTGGGAGACTCCTCATTCTGAGCAGGATCTTCGACCTCATCGGCAGGAGACTCCTCATGCTCCTGCGGCTGAGTCACCTCGGCAGCACCGGGCTCATTCTGGCCCGGGATGCTAGCAGATCGAGTCTCATCCTCTTGTGTCTCCTGCTGTGCAAACTCTTGCTCACTATTATGCATTTTTATATAACTCCAAAACCTTCTCTACAACTTCTCGCAGGGTGACTTACAATGGCGAGCGAAATGGCTGCGCACCGCTGGAAGAAACATCAATCTCACCTGGCTGGTATGCCCCTATTAGAAGGGTAGAGAGAATGAGAATACATTGTCACATCTTCATCAGGCGTCTGTATCAGGACGCTGTATAGCTACACGCTCGGCTCCCGCCTGAGGTAGCCTGGGCAATTCGACCCATAAGAATCCATTTTCGTAGCGCGCGGTGACTGCGTCCCCTTGAATGGGATAGGGAATATACACCTCCAGGCGAAATGGGCCGTAGCGTACCTGGGCTTCATGATAATAGAGATTTGGCAAGCCGCCATGGATATCCTGGCGCGTTCCACTCACAATCAGAGCATCTTCGTACAGTGTTACCTCTATCTCTTCTTCTGTCATGCCTGCCAGCTCGACCTTGACGATCATCATCTCAGGCGATTCAAGGATGTCAGCGAGCGGACGCCAGGAGGAAGAGCGATGTGACATAGACTGCTGTCCCTGGCGCAAGGCCTCATTAAGGAGACGACGATAATGCTGCTCCAACTGGTGTTGCGCCCCCGCTCCCACTGAGCGATAGGTTACCTGCCTGTAACGCATGCGCATACTAGTATCCCTCTTTATGAGACGGGGAACCAGTCATCATAGGCATATAGACATGGACCATGGACATGAGTCATAGCCCTGACTGATCTGCTCCCTGCGACTCTTTCTCCAAATTTGGCGACAAACGGCGATGCGAATGAAGAGCAAAAAGGCAAAAGTCCAAAGCTCACTACGTCTTGTAGCGTCACCTTGCCTTTTGCCTACAATATTTCTACAAGACGACACGCCTATACAATAGGCAGGTCTTTTTCGCCCGTTTCAAGTGCCTGCCAGCAATCGGGGCAAAGGTACTCGAACTCAGAAAGGGTTTCGTCCAGTACATCGCCTTCAATGATATGGGAGTCCTTTATAGGAGTTGCCTTACCACATCGTGCGCACAGCACAATATCTTCTGCGACGGCAGTTCGGCGGGTTCCAAGAACATCTTCCTGCATAGCCGACACCTGGCTTTCTTGTACTATTTCAGCGATGACGTGTCCTACAAACCTTAGCTATTCAGATCACTTCGCCACAACGTCTTTTCACTATCCATAAGAACCATACAGAAGCTGCGACTATTCCCAACCGGGCCATGCTGACTGATATACTCATTTACGTATCCAGCCACGCGCATATAACCGGTTTCATAGCACACAACGCTTCTCTCTGGAATAAGGCGATCTGACCTATTGATTATGGCACGCGCACCCTGAAATTGCAAGTACAATTGACTATAGGTAAGCTCAAGCCCCATGCGCATTCAGTGCGCCAACTCCAAGCTAACTTTTCGCGCCGCCAATCAATATAGTTAACGGTTGCAAAGGGCTGGGTTGATATGCTACTATGTTTCTATGTTTCTCAATATGAGTTATCTTATTTTGAGACGCTAATCGCAAATCGTGCGTGATTGAAGGGTAATCAGTGACCGATTGTCCGCCGTAAATGAAGAGGTAGAGTTATGATCACGCAAACAATCCAGAGGTGGTTGCACAATGTATTCGCATGGTGGCCATGGGGACGCCCCAAAGCGACAAGCAACCAGCAGGCAACAAACCTGGGGAATGCCTCCATGCTCTCGAATCCCCCCAGGCTCCTCTCCTCAGAAGGCCCTATGCCTCAAACAGGCATGACCACTGTCGCTATTGAGCATGAGCATCCCCCCATTCTTGATACACCTTTTAGTCAAAAACCAGGCAGTTCCACTGACCAGACGGCGCTTCCCAAAACGCCATCCTCTAGTAACCAAGCCGCCGAAAATGCCCGAAAAGATGATGCCGCCGCCAATAAGCCCGAGAGACCAGCATCCACCTTTGAACAGCAACTCGCCTACCTACGCTACCTCTATCAACATGGGCTCATCAATGAGGGCTTCGCGGATGACGCACTACCCAGGCAATATCGCAAGAGACGCTTCCACGACTAAGGTCTTATTCCGAAACCCAACCCCCATTCGGGGGCGCAGCGCCACTGGCGTGTCTAGCGCTTCGCGCTCAGGGTGTTCAGAGAAGAAGTTAGACAAACAAAAAGAAAAGACGGGAGGAGAGTCCTCCCGTCTTTTAACTGTGCTTCTGACAGGCTATTCCGCAGGTGTATATCCCTCGGCCTGTGCTTGAGCCTCTGACTCAAAGTAGACGATATCCAGGGGTGAGGTCGACTCAGATGTGAGTTGCTGAGGTGTGCCCATAGGATAGTAACGCTTTGAGCTTGCCACACCAACCAGTTTTGGCGTCTCCTGGTCGGCTGTTGACTGCTCTTCGGTTACAATCGGTAGGGCGGCCTCTGCTGGTTGCGCGCCCTCCTCACGAGGCAGGTTAATGGCGTGAATAGTTCCTCGCGCGGTTTCAACAGTTTTCTCGCGCAGATTTCCATTCTGTTTGAGCAGGACATGCTCTTCCTCTGTCGATTCAGGCTGTTGCATACGCTTACGTATGACAAAGATCATGGCAATCGTTGTGGCAACCAGGCCAATACCGAAGCCGATAAGCGCCCAGAAGCGCCCATCCTGCTCGCTGATCTCCTGGAATACACGCTGGCCATACTCGTTCAGACCTTTATTGATCTTCCGGCTCTTCTTTGTCACAGAACGAGCAGCCTTCTCGCTCTTCTTTGAGAGTCGCTTCGCGGTCCGATCACTAAAACGAGCCAGTTCACGCACAGCCTGCTCGCGTCTCTTCGCGAATTCGTGCGCGGCCTGTTCGCTATATTCACCCAGATCATGGCGTAAATGCCCGCCATGCTTCGCCAATTGCTGGCTCTGCTTACGACCTCGATGACGCACAGTGGAGGCCACGCGCTCTCCTCGTGTCCGCAGTTCGTCGGCCAGTACTTCCCCCGCTGTATTATATTCTGCGCGTAGGGCGAGTTTGTCAAATCCCAGAGAGACTCACTTAACGAAGGTTTCGTTGTGGAGAACTCCTGGACCTCTTGTTCTTGTCTCACCTTTGGCATATGTACTCTCCTCGCTCAACTTGGTACAACCTAATACTCTGTACACGAACAGTATAGTATTTCAGTTGGAAAGCTCGAAAGTCAAGCAAGGGAGTTACTTGCAAGATCTGACAATCGCAGACCTGGCGCACCTGGCATATAACCAGAAGGAGAAACCTTGTTTAGGGCAAAAATATTGTTTTATGAGGAGAGGGGTGCGCTAATCGTGTTCCGTGGCCTGCTCACTAAGTTGCAAGACCAGGCGACAGAAGTGCAGCATGGCGGTAGCGGACTCCAGGTAGCTCGCTTCATCATTCGATGTTAACTGGTGCTGCTGGAGGGCGCGTCGACGCAGGGCACGCAACACAACCATAATATCTTCTTTAATTGAGCTATCAAGCCCACCTCGCTGCATCAAGAGGACTACCTGGTTAACGATAGCGTCGACCTCCTGACGCATGGAGTTCAGGTCGTTTGCCCACGCTTCTTCAATCTCATCGTCAATATCCGCGTCCTCGCCTGTCGTCTGCTCTAAACGCCAGGAAAGCACGTCGGCAATGTGATCTTGTTTTCTGTTGTCATCAGGTTGGGGATAGGGCCTGCCTCGTTGCCATAAAGGTGTTTGAGGTTCTTCCTGTTTGACACCCAGTTCGTGCAACAGTATAGCCAGTTCTTCTTCCCAGCCAGCCATAGAGCACCTCCTTGTGAAACAACCGCAAACAGTGATCTGAGCCAGGCCATTAAGATCTTATTCCGAAACCCAACGTCACTTGCGTGCCTAGCGCTTCCCCCATTCGGGGACAAGCGCGCTCAGGGTTTTCGGAGAAGAAGTAAGCGGACCAGGCGGTGACACCATGCGTACAAACAAAGCATATGCTACCATGGGGAAGTCACGGGAACAGAAAAGATCGTTGAGGGCAAGCACTGAGGGATGTCTTCGCTATGGCCTTTTCTGTCTCTGCCTACCTTACGCCCTAATGCAAAACCATCTGACATGCCCGGATTTCCCTTGTTAGGCTCTTCGCGCCAGTACGAGCTGATGTGGTAAATGGCTGCTGAGCTTCGGGTTATTTCCGTGATCCGTCTGAGGATCCTGCACTAAGCGAAGTGTAACACAGTGTTTTAGCCTTGTAAATGGCCCGAATGGTTACAGTTAGCACGCTTATAGTAGGAATTTTGTTGTAGTACATTTAAGACCCAGAAGCTACTTTTTCTCGCGCCTGCGGCGCTCGTAGAGGTAATGTGTAATGAGCACTGTGGCAACCGCAAGTTACCACAGTGCTCATTACACATTACCCCAAAGAACGTGTTTGCAATTGCAAGTGTTTAACGCATCAGGTGCGTTGGCAACAGTGATATGGCCGAGACCAGGGTAGAGACAATCAGGCCTATAAGAAGCAGTACACCGAACCAGGCATTCTGCCTGAGCATGTCCCGAAAGACGAGATGCAGGCTATTCGGGCTGCTGGCACGTAATATCCCAGTCACAATATTAACCAGTAACGGCAACGTCAAAAAAGCCAGGAGCAGCCAGTGTGGCGTATGCGATGGCACGGCCAGGAAAGCCGCAAAGCCATAGGCAGCCAGTAGCAAAACGAGGAAGATGGCACGGCTCCATGTCAGTCCCAGGCGATTGGCCAGGGTAAACTTGCGTGCCTGCTCGTCTCCCTCCAGGTCACGCATGTCGTTTACCAGGATCGTTGCCGCCGCCGTCAGGCCAAGCGGAAGGCTATAGAGCAAGGCTTTGTGCAGATCACCACCACCCTGGACTATGTATGCTCCTATCGTTACCAGGGGACCAAAGATCCCTAGAGCCACGAGCGGACCCAGGCATAGAGCAGCGAGAGACTTCCCGCTACCACTATAAAAATAGGCGAAAAGCAGGCCCACCAGGCCAAACAAAGCCAGCATCCAGTTCATTGAGATGAGCACAGTAGCCAGGCCAGATAGCGCGCTAGCACCCAGGAAAATCAGGCCCAACACAAGCACGCGGGTAGGCTTGATCAACCCCTGCTGGATCAAACCACCAGGCCCAAGAGGATTGCTGGTATCGACCCCACGGATATAGTCATAGTAGTCGTTGATAAGATTAGCGCCCATATGCACCAGAAGCAGTGCCACCAGGGAAAGCACGAAGGAGAGGAGGCGGAAATGGCCCAGCACATGGGCTGAACTGACCTGCTGACTCCATGCTAAAGTCGTTCCAAAGAGAAATGGGAAAAGCGATAGGCTCAAATAGGATGGGCGTATGCCATCCCAGAAGATACGCATCCATTCCCCAGAGGAACGATGATACTCTGCTGGCTGCACAACCAGAGGAGTAGGCACGCTAAAGGTGCGCGTTGATTCTACCGAATGAACGGAGACCACGGGCGGCTCCAGTTCACCTATAGCCTTGAGCGAATCTAACGGAATCGTTGGTAAACGCTCCGCTTTCTCACCATCAGCCTCAATAATTGGTGCCGTGGTACCCGCTATCGAACTCTTGCTCTCCTTTTCAGGCCGTTCGATAGCCTGCTTCTTCTGCTCTTCTTTTTCCATACGCTTCCCTCTCGGCATAGACCCATGAAATAGCAAATAAGTGCATTTTTGCTAACGTCATCTTGACCTCTCGCGCCTGCGGCGCTCGTCCTGATAGATGGTGTGATGTACCCTGGCAGCCTGCGGCTACCAGGGTACATCACACCATCTATCAGAAATAGTGTGCATCTGGCGTTAACTAGCTAAGCGATATGTTTATTATGTTTTGACTGTTCATTAAGAAAGACGATGTGGATGGCGAGAACGCAACATTCAGGAAAAGAATAAGAATATTGCGCCCCTTGCTCAATATAAGTGGATCGCTACCCAGGTGGTCATGATAAGCGCAGCATTTCGCGCTCCCATAACCTTCAGGAGCGTTATTACTGTTCTTAGTATACAGAGGCAGGGAAACACCCTCTTATAAGCATATGCATCTCACTATCTATCAACTATATACGCTTCCATAGAGAGCGTCAAGTTGCCTGGGACGCTGGTCAATACCTCTCGCGCCTACGGCGATGCCACCAACCAGGAAGCCATCTCACGAGGTGGCTTCTCACACTCGGTAGGGATCAGCTTTAGCGCGTCCGAATGCCACTCATGGCAGTGCGGCGTAAGCCTGAAGCATTATCCGAGCAGAGGAGTATCTCATCGTTTTTGGCTCGCGCCGAAGTGCGATTAATCGCCTTCGGGTGCGCTAAAGCTGGTCCCTACCGGGTTTCGTACGTTCCCAATTTCCCAGTAAAGTCATTATTTGGTATCCGTGGTGCCAGCCTGTCCTAGCGCCTGGTAAAGCTCTTGAATGGAGTGTTGGAGTTGCGCCTGGACAACAGAGGTTGTGAGGTCTCCACGCGTCTTCTCTAGAATACCACGCGTCACATCGGTGGTACGACGCAAGCCAGAGGTAATGGCATCGGGGAAATCAACGGAGATGAGCAGGGAATAAATATCATCCATCTGACGCAGGTACGCCTCGCAATCGCGGAGATTTCCGCGCCGCAACTGGTCAAGCAGGTAGCGCCGTAACTCGCCCGCGGCCTCGGCTAGCCCATTCAGGTAGGCGGCCCAGCCAATCCCCAGCTCCTCGGCGTCTGGTAGCTCCTGGTACTGGGTAAGCGCCGCCAGGCACCGCGCCTCAGCATACTCTTTCTGCGCATCCTGCGCGAAGCCCGCATAGTAAATATCTTGGTGATCCAGCAGATCATCTTTCATTTCTTGCAATAGCTGTGCCGCCTGGGCCATAAGCTCATTGGCCCGCTCGCGCTCATGGCGATGCGTCGCGCGAATACTGTTTGCACAATGGCGAATCACGGTACGTGACTTGGGCAAAGCCTTTTCGCGCGCGGCATGTTTAAGGGAGAGATGCTCTATCGCTTGCTGTCCAATCTGCTCTAATTTGTCGGGCATACGATTTGCTTCCTTTCTGTACTATAGACAGTGTATCATAGCCAGAAGGACACAGCAGAAAACGACCGCATAGGTACTGTTGTCTAGAGCGATGCGCAGGAGCCATGGTTAGCACGCCATCTGCTTCCATCCTCATCCCCTATCCCTGCAACTTCAACTGGTCCTGCTGTAACAGGGCATGTACCTCAATCTCTGGTGGAAAGATCTGGGATTCCAGGTCTCCGGTCCAGAACAACTGCTTCATCATCTCGGCGGTCGCATAGAGGAGATGCTGAAGGGTGGCCTCGCGCCCGCGCTCATAGGCATCACTCCCCTCATACACATCCATATCCGCGAAGCAGGCGGCCATGGGCATCATGTCGCTTAAACGCACCAGGTAAATGTTCATCTTTGTCTCGCCACGCTCCGTCGGGACCATGATGCGCAGCTCGGGTCGCTGCTCCACAATGTCCAGGCGGTAGAACACGCCATAATGATCGCGCGAGGCCTGGAAGATTGAGACCTCCGGTAGCGCCTCGCCGTTGTAGCGCTCTTTTTTAAAAGGCTGCTCCTCTGGTCGCTCCATCTCCACCCCCAGCTTTGCCAGAAACTCTTCAAATTGCTCGTGAATATTCATGCTCGCCGCCTCTTCTGTACACCATACGTTGCAGTATGTGTTGGAGAACATCTGTATCTGCCGCATCTTCCCTCTTACACCCTGCTATTCTCTCTATACATCCCAAAAGTGGAAAAGCGGAAATACATAACGATGCCAGTAAAGATTCGCGCGTTTGCACGAATCTTTACTGGCATCGTACCTGCTGAGGACTATATGCAGATACGCTTAAAATTATCCGCCGACGCGCTTGACTTTAAAGCCCTGGGCGATGAGTTTGACCTCTACCTTTTCCAGGTGATCGCCTTGAATTTCGATGTTCCCATCTTTAACCGTTCCGCCGGAGCCACATAATTTTTTGAGCTGCTGCCCCAGTTCAACCAGGTTTTCCGTGGGAACTCCACTAATAACTGTGACCGTCTTACCGCCACGTTGCTTGCGATCACGCATGACGCGGACAAAGCCATCGCTTTTCTTGGTGGGCGCGCTCGCTCCTGCCTGCTCACAACGACATTTTTTATACGACTGGCCACAGCGCGGACAGGTTGAGACACGGCCACTATCGGTCGAATAGACGATTCGGTCTGGCATACAACAGGCTCCTTTCGTGCTTCCACTACGCCCCCTATCTTACCATAGGAGCCTATCCTTCGCGATCACTAACAGTGTATGATAGAGAGCAACGTTGTAGGGTCCATGCTAAGCATGGACTTAGAGCTAGAGAGGATTGTGCCGTGCTTATCATTGATGCTCACCAGGATATTGCCTACAATGCGCTCGAATGGGGCCGCGACATTCGACGCTCAGTCTACGAGACACGCCAGCGTGAAGAACGCTATACCGGAGATCCCGAATCGCACCCTACCAAGGGTGCGGGCGGCATTGCCATGTCGGGACTGCCAGAACTACGCCGCGCTGGCTTTGCCATGGTGTGCGCCACTATTTTCTGTGAGCCATGCTCCTCACAACATATTCCCGCGTGTAGCAAACAGCTTACACAGTCCTACCGCACCGCTGAGGAGGCATACCAGGTTGGACAAGCCCAGTTCGCCTACTACCACGAGCTAGTACGTGAACCAGGCATCTCACTGATTCTTAACCAGGCCGATCTACAACGGCATCTGCAAGCCTGGGAGGCTAGCTCCCCCGAAGATCCACAGCGCCCCTTTGGCATCATTCCCCTCATGGAGGGGGCTGATCCCATTCGTGCTCCTGAGGAGGCCGAGCAATGGTACGCCCAGGGGCTGCGCATTATTGGCCTGGCCTGGCAGGGAACGCGCTACTCTGGCGGAACAAGGGCGCCCGGACCACTTCCGCAACTGGGACGTGACCTTTTACGCGTCATGGAGCGCGTAGGCATTATTCTGGATATGTCGCATAGCGCGGAAGAGAGCTTCTGGCAAGCCCTGGAGAGTTACTCTGGCCCGGTCATGGCCAGCCACAGTAATTGCCGTATCTATACTCCAACCGACCGCCATCTGAGCGATGAGATGATTCGCGCCCTTATTGAACGCGACGCGGTGATTGGTATGGTTCCCGGCAATTTCTTCCTGAATGGCGAGTGGCGGCGCAACCACCGCTTCCCGGTGACGCTCGAACAGGTCGTGCGCCATATTGATCATATCTGCCAGCTCAGCGGTGACGCCCTACACGTTGGCCTGGGCAGCGATATCGATGGTGGCTTTGGCCGCGATGAGACGCCCGAAGAACTGGACACGGCCCTGGACTTTGTAAAAATTGCCGACGTCTTGCGCCAGAATGGTTATACAGAAGTCGATATCCTCAACATCATGGGAGGCAACTGGCAACGCTTTCTGAGTCGTGCTTTACCCGCAGGCTAGCTATCCTTGTTCCCCACGCCAGCCGCGAACATTTGCGGCTGGCAGGCCTCTCCGCGTTTATCCCATCATTGATACCGCGTATATTAAACCTGTGTAATTTTTTCTTTTCCTTCAATAAGGTATTATTGGCTGCGCCCCCGTCTGGAGCCATGTTTTCGCATTATGCTTACCATAAGAGTGGTGAGACTAATTCCCACCGGCATGCGTGTACTTGGTAGTAATTATTCTTTCGCTTAAGATAGGAAGTGCGGGAAAAATATGCGTGACATAGAAAACACGATTATCGCACACTATGCCATCCAACACTATCTAGCCAAAGGCGGCATGTCCGAAATTTATCTGGCACGTGATCTCCAAACACAGCAGGATGTCGCAATTAAAATGGTGCATAGCAGCAATGAGGAGTATTGCCGACGCTTCCAACGCGAGGCGCGCGCGATTGCTTCTCTTCAGCATGAGCACATACTTCCCGCCCTCGATTATGGAGAGTATGGCCCCTGGTGCTATTTAGTAACACCCTATATCGCTAATGGAACTCTGCGTGACTATATGCAGCAGGAACCCTTCTCCCTGGATGAGGCTGGAGACTATCTTGCGCAGATCGCCTCTGCCTTGCAGCATGCTCATGAACACGGTATTATTCATCGCGATATCAAGGCCTCTAATATCTTGATGCGCGACAAAAATTTTGCCTACCTGGCTGACTTTGGTCTTGTCAAAAGCTTAAATGACACAGCCGAGAGTCTGACCGAGAGCGGCTACTTAATCGGAACGGCGGAATACATGGCGCCTGAGTTGGCGGAAGAAGACGCCTCTCCCGCAAGCGATATCTATTCCCTGGGCATCCTGCTTTACCAGATGCTGACTGGAGATGTGCCCTTTAAGGGAGCGACTCCCGTAGGAACCTTTATGAAGCATCTCTCTGAGCGTCCACCACTGCCTTCGCGGCGCAACCGTAATGTACCCAAAGAGATTGAGAAGATCATGCTCCGCGCTCTGGCGAAAGAGCCGGGCTTGCGCTACCCTTCGGCTCGCGCCTTTGCTGAGGCCTATCAGCAGGCACTTGCCGCCTATAAGGAGCGCATCGCGAACGATGAGAAAACTACAGTTCATGTGGTCACGCTGAAAGCAGAAGCTACGGAGCCAGGGTTGATACCTGGCCAGACTAGAAGGCCTATACCTGCACTACCCGCGCTGGCGCTGGCTTTATTGGTTCCCTTTCTCTTTGGCTTCTCAATCTATATGCTCAAAACCACCGATGCGAAATCTACGCATCCAATCATTAATGGAACGATTTCGTCCACGCCTAAAGCGAGGGCAGCGAGCAGCACCCCAACGGCTGGGACCTCCCCCTCTCCAACGGCTGGGCATAACAAGGGAGGGAATCCACAGAACGTGGCCCCTGTCGCACCTGCTCGGACAAATCACGGCAATCCTGCGCCAGCCAGTAACAGTAGTGGTGGTAGTGGCAAATCTGGCCAGAAAGATGGGAAAAATGGCAAAAACGGGAACAATAGCAACGGGAATGGAGGAAGTCACCGTGGTGGCTCCTCCAGTGGGAAAGGGCATAACAAGTAAACAATGATACTGTTCGATGAGCGGGCCTGGTCACCTGTTGCGTTCTGATTGGACCTGGTCATTGGTCAGTAGAGCAAGCGCAGAGGAACAAGAATAAGAGATATAGGCAACATTGACATCAGCGAGGCAAGACTCTATACTGGTAAAATGCGCAATTTAGTACTTTTAATCAGCACTTTTGATTAGTGCTTTTGACAAAATATTTTCCGGCCCTGTAGGCATTAGGCGCTACTGGCCCGATTAAATACATAAACTTTCAAGCACAAGCATCAAGCGTTTCGCCTACAAGGGAACACCTACCCACCGGCTCCCTCATGACCCGGTAGATGAGGAAACACACAACAACGATGTCTGAATTAGAGGGAACAACACTCGGCCCCTACACCATCATACGCCTGCTCGGCAGAGGTGGCATGGCTCGCGTTTACCTGGCTCACGATGCCGCACAAGAACGCGAAGTCGCCATCAAGGTCGTGCACGCGGACAATGAGGAATATCTTGAGCGTTTCTGGCGCGAGATCAGTGCGATTGAGCAGTTAGAGCATGAGCACATTCTGCCCGCGTATGACTATGGCACCGAGGAGCACTGGCATTACCTGGTCATGCCCCATATTGAAGGAGGGACACTCCGCCAGTTGATCAAACAAGGTCCCCTGCGACCGGCACATGTTGGTGAAATACTCTATCAGTTAGCGGACGCCTTGCAGTTTGCACATGACCGCGGCATTATTCATCGCGATATTAAGCCCTCTAATATATTGATGCGTGATGACCATTACAGCTACCTGGCCGATTTTGGCCTCGCCAAATCCCTGGAGAACTCGCACGAAATGACGCTCACGCAGAGTGGCACCCTGCTAGGGACCCCAGAATATATGGCCCCCGACCTGGCCGAGGGACCTGCTACCGCCAGCAGCGATATCTATGCCATGGGAGTCGTACTGTACCAGATGCTCACCGGGCGTCTCCCATTTACCGCCGAGACCCCCATTGCCGTCTACTGGAAACAGCTCCGTGAGCGTCCACATCCCCCCTCGCACCTGAAGCCAGATCTCTCGCCCGCGATTGATCATGTCGTCATGCGCGCCCTCGCCAAGCACCCGGCGCAACGTTACCAATCCCCCAGAGAGCTAGCCGATGAGTTTCAGATCGCGCTCATCTCTCCTGAAATGCTTCTGTCCGCAGACGACGATGACCTCTACGAGGGGGCGAACTATGCATCGGGAGAGCTAGATGACCCGTCGGCCCGGCTTGAGGACGGTGATGCCCCCGTCCAGGTGGCTGAACACGCCTCCCATCATACACCGTATACGACCCGCGAACGCCTGGTGCTTCCTGATAATCCTATGCTCGCACCCACGACGGTGACGAAGACGCGTGACGACAGGCGCACACCTTTCTTTGGCACAAACGCCCCTTCTGGAGAGCACTTCTCAGGAGACAGTGCCATCCGAGCCGTACGCACCAATACCACACGAACGGCACAGCAAAAACGCCTGGAGCATGCACGCAAGCGTAGGAACCGCGTCCTGGCAATCATCCTGATCGGGCTGCTTCTTACAGTCGTGCTGCCCATGGCCTTTATCTACTATATCTTTGTCACGCACCAGGGAGGAACGCACACCCCTGGGACCAATGAGATCGCCACTCCCAGCGTTGCCAGAACCTCACAGGCCAGCAGCCTGGATATAAGCGCGACAGCCACAGCCGCGCCCATCGCCACAGTTACCAGCGCCACACCGCTGCTCAACACTTCTCTGGCCAGCAATGATAGCGGCAATTGGAGCGAGGGCGTGGGGCGTTGCGTTTTCACAAATGGTGGCTACCACGTGCTGGTGCAACAGGCAGACTATTTGCAGCCATGTCCATTGCGCAACACCAGCTTTAGTGATGGCGCGCTCCAGGTCGACAGTACCCTGCTGAGTGCCAACAACGCCGGCATTCTGGTGCGCGCCCAGGGCGAACAGTTTTACGATTTTGAGATCAGCTCCCAGGGCACCTACTTCTTCCGCCGTCATGATGTTGGCTTAGGGGCCAGTTATGTCTACCTGCTTCAGCCAACCAGCAGCGCCGCCATCAAAGTAGGCCAGTCCAATACGCTGCTGGTAATCGCGCAAGGTGCAACCTTCAAGTTTTACATCAATGGCAGCTTTGTGGCCGAGACTCGCGATAGCTTCTATAGCAGTGGTCAGATTGCCCTTGTCACCGGCACACTCACGCCACAGCATACCGGTGAAGGGATCTTTAACAACTTCAAGCTCTATAAGCTCTAGCCAGTCGCTTAGAACAACTCCAATTCTTTGCGAAATTCATCGAGATACTGCTCCATAAACTGAGTGCGCCTCCAGGCCAGGGCGCGACCAGTCTCCGTCTGCATAGTCTCCATCAATTGAAGCAACTTCTTGTAAAAATGATCTAGCATATAGCGTTTATCATCCAGTTCATGCCGCTGGCCAAAGGGATCAGTTGGGTGATAGGCAACGGTCTCGCCTTCCCTGCCATGGCGGACGGCGCCAGTAACGGCCCAGCGCATGACGCCAATCGCTCCCAGCCCATCCAGGCGGTCGGCATCGCGTACGATCTTTGCCTCCAGCGTCTGCGGCTCAACTTTGCGGCTAAAGCTATGCGCAATGATAGCATGCTCAATGGCCTGCTGACGTTCCTCTGCGAGGGTATGGTGCTGCATCACATCGCGTGCCATCGACACAGAGAGATCTGCATGGTGTCCACCAACATCATGTGGCGCAGCACGCCCCAGATCATGCATCAGCACCGCCATCTCGACCACAAACAGGTCGCATGGCTCGCGCCGCACCTCGCGCTCGCCAATATAGCGCGCCAGCTTATAGACGCGCTCGATATGGTCCCAACCATGAGCCAGGTCGTGAACCTGCGTGAAGTGCTCTTTGACCTCAGCGTATACCGCCTCTACAATGGCCTGCTCTGCCAAATCCAAATTCATAAAAACTTCTCCGAAACAAAATCCCTCAAATGAGTGATGCCGTATTTCGCTTGCTTGGTATACTACAGAAAGAATTATCCGCATTGTAGCCAATCAGCCCAAACAACCATCTCGCCAAAGGAAGCTTCTGCATGTAATATAGTGTGCCTCTTAGGATAGAGACGCTAGGAAGTATACCATAGCCATGACTGAGCGACCCTCGCCATTACCCCATGAATCCCCAGAAGATCATATCGATAGTCCCTATCTCCCAAAGCCGGGAGGGGGTGAGGGGAGAGACATGAGCAGAGAGGAGCAAGCGCTATTACGGTCTTGCTGGTGGATGATCATGCCCTTTTTCGCGAGGGTGTGCATCACCTGCTAGGGCTGGAAGAGGATATCCAAGTAGTGGGTGAGGCAGGAGATGGACTTGAGGCCCTGCAAAAGATTCGCCAGCTTCAGCCTGATATCGTGCTTATGGACATTCTGATGCCTATAGTTGATGGCGTCACCCTGACGCGCCAGGTTGTACAGGAGTTTCCAACAGTGGGCGTCATTATGCTCACCATGTATCGCCAGAGCCAGCAAATGCTCCAGGCCATGAAGAATGGTGCTCGCGGCTACATCCTCAAGTCGGCCTCTGCGCACGAGGTAGCTGAAACCATTCGCACCGTCTATAACGAGGGGCTTTCCATCCAACCAGAAATGACACGTGCCATCGTAGGCGAGTTTCGCCGCCTGGCCGATACTACCAGCAGTAACCAGGGTACGGACCTGCTCACGGAGAAAGAGCTGGAGATTATCCGCTATGTCGCCGCGGGCTTGAGCAACAAGGAGATCGCCGAACGGCTCTCCTACTCAGAGAAGACAGTGAAAAACTATCTCTCAATTATCTTCCAGAAGCTCCACTTGCGCGACCGCACCCAGGTCGCTATTTTTGCCCTGCGTCAGGGGCTGCTAACAGATGAAGAGATGGCACCCCGAGCCTTGCGCGAGCAATCCTAGAGTGGGGCTCGACGCTGCTAAAGCACGCGTCGGTCCATAGGCTAGATCAGGCCATACTTTATGGCAAGCGTGACCGCCTGGGTGCGATCTCTGGCCTGGAGCTTCTGCATGATGTGGTGAATATGCGTTTTGACGGTCTCAATGCTGATCAGTAGACGGCTAGCAATTGCATGATTTGTCAGGCCCTCGCTCATCAGGCGTAGAACCTCCCGCTCGCGCTCAGTAAGTTCCAGGCGAAGTGCGAATATAAAGCTTTGCTGCTCTAGCTGCATGGGTATCTCGGTGGTGATGGTGTGCCGTAGGTCCTCCACACACTCGCGCAAGACCGCGCCTACGCGATCCAAATCCTCGGATAGGGTGTGCCAGAACGCGCTCTGGGCATGCTCCGGAGACTTCAATAGACGCCTCTGTACATACTCTAATTTGAGCAGAGCTAGCGTCAATTGCTGCGCGGGGCCATCATGAATATCGCGCGCGAGGCGGTTGCACTCTTCCAACATACTCTCGCGCTGAATGGTCGCATGCGCCTCGCGGTCACGCAGGAGCAGTACCGCGACTCGCGCCATGTATGACAGTACAAGCCGGGTCTCGAGAGGGGGCATGGAGTGAGAGAGCCTGAAGAGAGCGACCCCAGCCAGCCCTGGCTCATGGCTCAGCGGCAGGATCAGGAGAACGCCATCTTCGATATGAAGTGCTGTCATTGTCTCTCCTGGCTCGCGCTGAGCCAGTTCTTCCAGCATTCCTGGCTCAGGAAGGCGTCGCAATAGCTCCTCAGCATCACCCGCTTCCTGTTTTCCCGCCAGGGAGAAACGCTGCTGCTCCGCCTGGTAGAGAAAGAGCCAGGCTTGCTCGGCGCCAATGAGATCGCTCATCTGCCCCACCAGCAACGAATATAAGGCATCATCCTCAACCTTGTACTCACCTATCAGCATTACCTCGTAGAGCCTGCTGAGACTGGTTGCGAGAGCGGGAGTGTTCCCCTGGTGCAACCCCGCATCAATAGACCTCGCCAGGGCGTTCTCAGCGGGTACTGTGTGTGGGTTTGTCTGGGTTTTCTGGTCCTTTGTCGCGGACGTATCCACTCCAGCGCGCTGCTCCATCTCTTGCAATGCAACTGTCTCCTGGCGCCCACCCTCGCCAGTGTCAATCAATGATAACTCATCCATCACACTCTCCTCCTCCTGTGCGAGCGAGAGATAAGCCGGTAGCAACGAGACATAGACGTCTAGTGCCTCCATCCCTTCACGGCCTTGTGGACCTGTATCTCTGGGGGCCAGTAATATAACCCCTTGATCCGCCTCACTACGCTTACTTGAGCGTAAACTATGCAGGCGAATAGACGCGTCTCTTTCAATCCATGCCAGTTCCTGTGAGTTCAGGTACTGCCTGCTTTCCTGGGCAGGGAGCAGGAGCCATCCCTGCTGGGCCTGGGCCATGCTTAGTCCCCCACCACCTGGAATGTGGTGGGGCGCTCCTGGCGGGTACGCGCCACTATACCCACGCAGTACAAAAGCATGTGCGCCAGGTACATAGAGAAATAAGGCAGCCAGGAGCGCCCCGCTGCACTGGCGAACTTCGTCTAGCAGTAACTGGCGCCTTTCAGCTGGTTTTTTCTCATTCTGTAGCTGCATGATAAAGCGCACGAGACGCTCAGAGGTCACCGCTTTGTCCCTTCGACATATGGTGTACACGGCCATGCCCCTGTCTCTATCATACCCGCCACCGCTAATGCCCAGGCAACACTATAATAGGCCCCTTAGCCCTGGCTAAAGATCACTTTTGCAGATATTTTTACCGGCAACAGTAATGCCACAGGCTGAATCGCACCCTGGTTCAAAAGCATATCCACGATGTGGTAGTACCTCTTTGTTGGAGGGCGTAGTACCTTCGCCTCCTCATGCTCCAGGCTCTGAACCCTGGCTTGTCCTGGCTGCGTGTAGGTGATAAGACATTCTATTGTGGCCTTCGGTATCGCGGTCTTTTTAGGGCCAGGAACAGCCAGAGAAGCGCTTATAGCCCTTCCGGTAGAAGATTTGTATGGCTAAGCTTAGAGTATGAGGTCGTCCCTGGCGAGAAAACCACTATATGTTGTTTCTGAGCGTGCACCTCGACACAACATGTTGAGAATTCGGTCCCATACGGTCTTGACTTCTCCCAAGCCTTATGGTAGTGTAATACCACGCGGAAATAAAAGACACAGAACCTAACACGCCGCGAGCTAGTCAATAAAAGCGATAAAAAGACTGTATATAAGAAAAACGGTTAACACGGGTTGGCTGGCACAGACACAATCTAGTGGGAACAATTACCATTTTCATACAAGTGAAAACACTTTCACCCTGGCGTTTTAACTGGTGAGACTGAGAACGTATATTTAGAGTTTTCTAGAGCTTTCCGCCTTTCGCGAGGCATTGCTAGCAGTCAGAACACACGCGTCTGACTGTTCTCTATGTCGTTCCTCTTTCTCAAGCCTGATCCGGCTGTGGACAGGCTTTTTTGATTGTATTTTATAAGAGGTATTAGTCCATGTCTCAAGTATCAGATACATTTGAATTAAATACGGCAAGCAATTCCGAGCGGGGTAGCACCTCTACCGGGGCGACCAGTCCCTCCGACTCTCAAGCAGTACGACGTATTCTCGAAGAAGTTTGTCAGGGCTTTGGACCCGAGGTCAATGTTGATCAATTATTCCAATCTGTAAATGCTACCACGTATGCTGGTATCTCTGATGCGGAGCTGTGGCAGGCACTGATTATGGCGACCCGCACGAATATCGAGTTCGAGCCAGCCTACACTTTTGTCGCTGCCCGCCTCCTGTTGATCAGCCTCTACAATGAGGCCCTCTCTACGACTCAGGCCACACGTGTTGGACTCAATGACGCGGCCAGTATCTATAAAAACTATCTCTCAGACTATGTTGAATTTGGTGTGAGCAAGGGCTATCTCGACCCACGCTTTCAAGAGTATGACCTGGTTGAACTGGCCTCGGCCATCCATCCTGAGCGCGACCAACTCTTCGCTTACCAGGGTTTGCAGATCCTTTATGATCGCTACTTCCTCCAGGACAACAATCGCCGCTTCGAGCTGCCACAGCTGCTCTGGATGCGCGTCGCGATGGGCCTGGCCTTTAACGAAGAGCATAAAGAAGCTCGCGCCATCGAGTTCTACGAACTGCTCTCCCAGTTCTACTTCACCTCGGCGACGCCAACCCTCTTTAACGCTGGTACAGCCCATCCACAGCTCTCATCCTGCTACCTGACGACGGTAGACGATGACCTGTTCCATATCTTCAAGTGCATCCAGGATAACGCCCTGCTCTCCAAGTGGGCTGGTGGCCTGGGTAACGACTGGACGCGCGTTCGCGCTCTGGGCGCGCACATCAAGGGTACCAATGGCATCAGCCAGGGCATCATCCCCTTCCTCAAGGTCGTCAATGATACCGCAGTGGCCGTCAACCAGGGCGGCAAGCGCAAAGGCGCGGTCTGTGCCTACATTGAGAACTGGCACCTGGACATCGAGGAGTTCCTCGACCTGCGCAAGAATACGGGCGATGATCGCCGCCGCACACATGATATGCATATCGCATGTTGGATCTCCGATCTCTTCATGAAGCGCGTCGAGCGCAACGAGCAGTGGACGCTCTTTAGTCCGGACGTGGTCTCCGATCTGCACGACCTCTATGGCAAGGCCTTCGAGCAGCGCTACGAGGAGTACGAGCGCATGGTTGAGGCCGGCCAGATCACGCATTACCGCCGCGTCTCGGCTCTCGATCTCTGGCGCAAGATGCTGACCCGCCTCTTCGAGACTGGCCATCCCTGGATCACGTTTAAGGATCCTTCCAACGTACGCTCGCCCCAGGATCACGCCGGCGTCGTGCATAGCAGCAATCTCTGCACCGAAATTCTGCTCAACACCTCGAACGACGAGACCGCCGTGTGTAACCTGGGTTCGATTAACCTGGCAGCGCACATCATCGATGGCAAGCTCAATCACGAGCGCTTGCAGAAGACCGTCCGTACAGCGGTTCGCATGCTCGATAACGTGATCGATATTAATTACTATCCAACCGATGAGGCGCGCAATGCCAATCTGCGCCACCGCCCCGTCGGCCTGGGTCTGATGGCCTTCCAGGACGCACTCTACAAACTGGGCGTGAGCTATGCCAGCGAGGCCGCCGTCGAGTTCGCCGACCGCAGCATGGAGGCCATCTCCTACTACGCTATCCTGGCCTCAAGCGAGTTGGCCGCCGAGCGTGGCACCTATGGCAGCTACCAAGGTTCGAAGTGGGATCGTGGCATCCTGCCTATCGATAGCATCGCCATCCTGGAGGAGGAACGCGGTCAGAAGGTCGACATGGACCGCAGCATGACCCTGAATTGGGATAAAGTGCGCACGGCAGTAAAGCAGAATGGTATGCGCAATAGCAATGTCATGGCGATTGCTCCGACCGCGACCATCTCTTCTATCGTTGGCGTCAGCCAGTCGATTGAGCCTAGCTACAAGAACCTCTACGTCAAGAGCAACCTCTCGGGCGAGTTCACGATCATCAATTCCTTCCTGGTTGACGATCTCAAGCGCCTGGAGATCTGGGATCGCAATACGCTGGAAGCCCTCAAGTACTACGACGGCTCCCTACAAGAGATGACCTTCCTGCCGGAGGAGATTCGCCAGCGTTACCTGACCGCCTTTGATATCGAGCCACGCTGGCTCATCGCTTGCGCCAGCCGCCGACAGAAGTGGATCGACATGGGACAGTCGATTGACCTCTACCTCTACAATCCCAGCGGCAAGAAGCTTAGTGATATGTACCAGCTAGCCTGGAACAGCGGCCTCAAGACCACATACTACCTGCGTACCCTGGCCGCGACCCAGGTTGAGAAGTCGACCGTCGATATTAACCGCTTCGGCATTCAGCCTCGCTGGATGAAGAACAGCAGCCCATCGAGCAATATCCAGGTCGAGCGCGAGAATCAGGCCCAGCAGCCTAAGTCCGCTCCTATTCCCCTGGAACTGAGCGGCGAGGGCGCGGTCTGTAACCTCGGCGATGACTGCGAAGCCTGCCAGTAACACTCACGCAAATTGTAGGGTCCATGCTTGCATGGACTCTAACGCCACCTAAGCGAGATATCCACTAGATGAGTTACGTCTCGCAGGGCGACGCTTTGAGTCCATGCAAGCATGGACCCTACAGATCTCCGCATCATTTAGCGGTTAAACCGATTTATATACAATATAAGGAGCTTCGTAGAGAACATGAGCATATCCTTTGACGATACCCCTATCACACCTACCAATACCACCAGCACTGCCAATACTACCCCCGCCAGCGAGCAGCAGGCTCAGAAGAAACGCCTGATCAATGGCTGGCACGTTGATGTCAACCAGCTCATGCCCCTCAAGTATCGCTGGGCCTGGGAACACTATCTCAACGGCTGCGCCAATCACTGGATGCCCACCGAAGTTCCCATGACCAAGGATATCGAGACCTGGCGCTCCACTAAGCTGACCTCCGGCGAGCGCCTCGTCATCATGCGCAACCTGGGCTTCTTCGCCACCGCCGAGAGTCTGGTCGGCAATAATCTCGTGCTCGCGATCTTCAAACACATTACGAACGCTGAGTGCCGCCAGTATCTGTTACGCCAGGCCTTCGAGGAGGCGATCCACACGCACACCTTCCTCTACATCGTGGAGAGCCTGGGTCTGAGCGAGCGCGAAGTCTTCAATATGTACCACGAAATCCCCTCGATCAAGGAGAAGGACGAGTTCGAGATGCAGCTGACTTCAGCGGTGCTTGATCCCGATTTCTCGACCGAGACCTTTGAGGGCATGCAGAAGTTCCTGCAAAACTTGATCGGCTACTATATCATCATGGAGGGTATCTTCTTCTACAGTGGCTTCGTGATGATGCTCTCGTTCCATCGCCGCAACCTTATGACTGGCGTGGGCGAGCAGTTCCAGTACATTCTGCGCGACGAGACTATCCACCTCAACTTCGGCATTGACCTGATCAATGGCATCAAGGCTGAGAATCCCGAACTGTGGACCGCCGAGTTCCAGGCGCATATCTATGACCTGATCAAGCGCGCCGTGGAGTTGGAGATCGCCTATGCCTATGACTGCCTGCCCAATGGCATCCTTGGCCTGAACGCCGAGTCCTTCCGCAGCTACGTTCAGCACATCGCCGACCGCCGCCTTGAGCGCATCGGCCTCGCGCCCATCTTCCATTCGTCTCACCCCTTCCCCTGGATGAGCGAGACCATGGACCTGAGCAAAGAGAAGAATTTCTTCGAGACCCGCGTCACCGAGTACCAAGCCGCCTCAACACTCGAGTGGGAATAGACGCGGGATAGCCAGAGAACAACAACCCGGAACGAGAGTCGTTCCGGGTTGTTCTCTTTTATCTATCAGTAACGTTTATCTATGAATGACGCTTTCCAGGGCGTTTCGTAAGCTCGTCCTACGCCTGCTCAGCAACCTGCACATCCTCATCCCAGCGCATCAGCCTCACCACTTTCCCCTTGAGGAAGGTCAGCATGCCCCCCGCCAGAACCAGCACCACACCCAGAACCAACACGACCACCTGCGCCAGGTCTAGGCTCGTATTTCCCACATGCACTGTTGGGCGGAGCATATTCGCGCCCAGTGCCACAGCCGCAATCAACATACCAAACACAAACGACGACAGGCCGAGAGCGGACAGGACATTCTTTGGCTGCTGGTTCTTCATTGCTGTTTCTCCTCGCACATACTTTCGATGACCAACACATCGCTACAGGTACAACTATACCGTCCCATTCCCCCAGGCACATGGGACATTTGCACCATTTCTCCGCCTCCTCCATCCACACACTTATCTATTCTTTCTGTCGCGCTTAAAAACGGTAAAGCTGAGGCATCCAATTTTCCTCTCTCACTCTTTTAGACGCTTTCTACACCCATTTTTAGGACAAGAATTATGTAAGTGTAAAAATTGAGCACAATATTTCATACAAAGCGTAATGTGGTAGGATAAGAGCGTGTGCTTGAATACTTGCGGTAGTGGCAATGGTGCCCTATCGTGTCTCCCTGCATTAGCTTCGATGGAGAACAAGCGTATGAGCAAACGTCTCTCAATGGCCGAAGCCGTAGCGCGCTACATTCCCAATGGAGCCTCCGTAGCCCTCGGGTTGGCCCTCGAACCCCTCATTCCCTTCGCCGTCGGACACGAGATCATTCGCCAGCGTCGCCAGAACCTGGCGCTCATTGGCCCCATTTCCGATATCCTCTTTGACCAGTTAATCGGCGCAGGCTGCGTCAGCACAATCCAGGCTGCCTGGGTCGGTAATGTGAGCGAGGGCCTGGGCCACTGCTATCGCCGCGCCGTAGAGAAACAGCTTCCCCATTCCATCCATGTTGAAGAATATAGCAATCATACCATCGCTCTGGCCCTCCTGGCCGCCAGCGTTGGCTCGCCCTACATACCCACGCGCACCCTGCTGGGAAGCGACATTCCCCGCCAGAACCCACGCCTGCGCGTTAAACACTCATCCCTGGATGAGGCCCCCATCCTGCTTGTACCCGCGCTCCAGCCAGATGTGACGGTCGTGCATGTGCAACGCAGCGACGAGGAGGGCAATGCCCACGCCTGGGGAAATCTCGGTATCTGTGAAAGCGCCTTTCTGGCCGCACGCGATGTAATTATCGTCGCCGATGACCTCGTCTCACACGAGACTATTTTGAGCGATCCCAACCGCGTGCTTGGCCCATCCTACAAGGTCCGCGCCGTGGTGCATGAACCCTGGGGAGCACATCCCTCCTCGGTCCAGGGCTGCTACAATCGCGATCACGCCTTCTATCATGAGTATCACCAGCGCACCCGCACCCAGGAGGGTTTTCAGCAATGGTTGGAGGAATGGGTCCTGAACGTCCCCAATCGTGCTACTTATCTCGCACACCTGGGCGAAGACCGCATGCGTACCCTGAAAATCAGAGAACATCGCTACGCCTCCCCCGTCGACTATGGTTATTAAATACTTGGTAGGGTCCATGCTTAAGGCCCACTTTCGAGTGCAGAAAGGCAATCCATATGGCAAGAGAATATAGCGAGCGCGAACTGATGGTCGTATGCGCGGCACGCCAGATCCACGATCATGAACTGGTCTTCGTCGGGATGCGCCTCCCCCTGCTGGCTTTTGCCCTGGCGAAACGCACGCATGCCCCCAACTGCATTGGCCTCTTTGAGTGTGGCATCGTGCGCGATACGCCCGCGCCCGAACTGCTCTACACCATGGGCGATGCCCCCAACATCACTGGTGCGCTCTGGACGACGGATATGGTCAATGTCCTGGGTTCGCTGGCGGCAGGCGACGTTCAGCTTGGCTTCATTGGCGGGGCGGAGATCGACCGCTATGGGAATCTCAACACCTCGCTCATTGGCGACTGGCAGCAGCCACGCGTGCGCCTCCCTGGCAGCGGGGGCGGAGCCGATATCGCCTCGCTCGCCCACCGCCTGGCGATCATCATGCCCCATGAACGCCATCGCCTGCGCGAGCGCGTCGATTTTGTGACCAGCCCCGGCTATGGCTATCCCAATGCAGAGGGTCCCGCGGGCAGCGCCTGGCGACGCCGGGTCGGCCTGCCCCGTGGAGGCCCCGCCGCGCTCATCACCACCCTGGGGCTCTTCGCCTTCGATCCAGATAACGGCGAGGCCTTGCTACAATCCTACCATCCAGGCACCTCTATCGAGGAAGTACAGGAACAGACTGGCTGGCCGCTGCGCCTCGCGCCCGACTGCCGCGAGACGCCACCACCCAGCCCCGAGGAACTACACATCATCCGCGAATGCGATCCCCAGGGCGTCTGGACCCGTTAGAGCCGCGTGCTGTAGCAGCGTCGCGTCCCTCATGGATGATATACTACAAGCAGAATATTTCTGGCACATAGACCCTTTTGAGGGGCATATGAGGGCCATGCAGTGTCCCCCGCCCCTCGTTCTCTAGCAAACATCTAAGGAGAGTTATGACAGAATATCAGTATATCCTCATTGAACGTGACGAGCGCGTCGGGATTGTGACCCTGAACCGTCCCAAAGAATTGAATGCGCTCAATTTCCAGCTTGTAAATGAATTGGCTGACGCGTTGGAGGAGTTTGATCGCGACGAGGCGATTCGCTGTATCGTCATTACGGGCTCGGGCGAAAAGGCCTTCGCCGCGGGCGCCGATATCAAGGAGATGTCCGACAAGTCGCCCATCGATATGATGCTAAGCGCCTTCGACGGCTGGCAGCGTATCAAGCGTGTGCATACGCCCCTCATCGCCGCCGTTGGTGGCTACGCCCTGGGTGGCGGCTGCGAGCTGGCAATGCTCTGCGATATGATCATCGCCTCAGAGAACGCGCGCTTTGGCCAGCCTGAGATCCTCATTGGAGTTATCCCCGGCGCGGGCGGGACACAGCGCCTGGCGCGTACTCTCGGCAAGTACCGCGCCATGGAGATGGTGCTGACAGGCGCGCAGGTTCCCGCGCAAGAACTGGCCGACCTGGGCCTGGTCAACCGCATCGTGCCCAAAGGCGAACACCTGAAAGCCGCTCTTGAGCTAGCGAAGAAGGTGGCCCAGCAGGCTCCTGTTGCCGCACGCCTAGCGAAGGAGTCGGTACTCTCCGCCTTTGAGACGCCGCTGGAAGATGGGCTGGAGATCGAGCGCAAAAACTTCTTCTTGCTCTTCGCGACCGAGGATATGCGTGAGGGCATGCACGCCTTTATTGAGAAGCGCCAGGCCGAGTTCAAGGGCAGGTAGTGCCTCTCGAAAACCTGAGCGCGTGAGCGCTAGCCGCGAGAGCGGGCGCTGCGCCCCCGAAGGGGTTGGTTTTCGTCTAAGGAGATGAAACATGGAAGATGCGGTTATTCTTTCGGCAGTTCGTACGCCTATCGGGCGCTATGGTGGTGTCCTCAAAGATGTACGCCCAGATGATCTGGGCGCTCTGGTCATTCAGGAGGCGCTCAGGCGAGCGCAGGTTGATCCAGCCAGCGTGGAAGATGTGGTCTTTGGCTGCGCAAATCAGGCTGGCGAGGATAACCGCAACGTCGCTCGCATGTCGCTGCTCCTGGCGGGCCTCCCTATCACAGTGGCTGGTCAGACGGTAAACCGCCTCTGCGGCTCGGGACTCCAGGCGCTAAATAGCGCGGCCCAGGCCATTCAAACCGGGGCGGGCGATACCTTTATCGCTGGCGGAGTGGAAAGCATGACACGCGCCCCCTTAGTCATGGGCAAGAGCGACAACGCCTTTGGTCGTGCGCAGAAGCTTGAGGATACAACGCTCGGCTGGCGCTTTGTTAACCCCAAACTGTCCGAGTTGTATCATCCCTATAGCATGGGCGAGACCGCCGAGAACGTTGCCGAGCGCTATCAGATCAGCCGTGAGGCGCAGGATGCCTACGCCCTGCACAGCCACCAGCGCGCCGTCGCCGCTCAGCAGTCAGGAAAGTTTGCCCAGGAGATCGTCGCGGTCGCGATCCCACAAAAGAAGGGCGAGGATCTCAGCGTCTCCCAGGACGAGCATCCGCGCCCCGATACCTCTCTAGGGAAACTGGCGCGCCTGAAGCCAGTCTTCCGCCAAGGAGGCAGCGTGACCGCTGGGAACTCGGCTGGCATCAATGATGGAGCCGCGGCCCTGGTCGTGACCTCCGCCTCCCACGCCAGGGAACTGGATCTGCATCCACGGGCGCGCATCGTGGCGACAGCCGTCGCTGGCGTCGACCCAGCCTATATGGGCCTGGGACCCATTCCCGCAACCCGCAAAGCTCTGCAACGCGCAGGACTAACCATGCAGGACATCGACCTGGTCGAGCTGAACGAGGCCTTTGCCTCCCAGGTGCTACAATGCGGCCACGAGCTAGAGATCGACCAGGAGAGGCTCAACGTCAATGGAGGAGCCATCGCCCTCGGCCATCCACTAGGCTGTAGCGGCGCCCGCCTGGTCGTTACCCTGCTCCACGAGTTAGAGCGCCGTGGCGGACGCTATGGCCTCGCGACCATGTGTATCGGCGTTGGCCAGGGCATCGCAACCATTATTGAGCACCTCTAAGCGCCTCTAAAAATAGGCTTCAAACAACAAGGAGGCACATCCCAAATTAACGGATGTGCCTCCTTTCTTGCTCCAGCGCAAATACGTTTCTGCTCATCCAGAGAAGCAAACAAAAGGAGCGTTTATTCAGCTTGGACCTCTTCGCCACGCAAAGCCGCCTCATAGGCCTCACGCAATTTGGGTACGGTCTCAAAATTACGCATGGTATCTGGATCGACCCAGCGCATATCTGTCGCCTCCCAGTCCGTCGTAATACTTTCGTCCTCGTTGACGGCAAAGAGGAAGGGATGCACATAGAAGTGACGCCCCAAATCCTGGTCGACATGTTCGACAATCCCACCGCGCCGCAACATATGCACCTGCTCACGTGCGAGTCCCGTCTCTTCACGAATCTCGGTATATGCCTGCTGCTCAGGTGAGATCCCTACCTCGACAAATCCACTGATACCAGCCCAGCGACCATGATAGCTCCCCACCTGCTGACTTCTTCTCACCAGCAATAAGCGAGTATGCTCTTCCTCACCCTTTTGGAGGAAACAGGTTACGACATGTGTTGGACGCAGTACCGAGCGTGGTACCGCTTTTTTTGAGCTCTGAACATTCATAGAACTTTGCACCTCATTGCGATATTCAGGTTACTTCTTCTCCGAAAACCTGAGCGCGAAGCGCTAGTCACGAAAGTGGCGTTGGGTTTCGGAATAAGATCTTACTTCTTCTCCGAAAACCTGAGCGCGCCTGTCCCCGAATGGGGGAAGCGCTAGTCACGAAAGTGATGTTGGTTTTCGGAATAAAGGGTTAGGACGGTGACAGCTACAATTATTTTCCGCTATACTAACCACGTTACATACGTCAACAAAATTTTTCTCATGTGGAACTTTACAGATATGCCATCGCTGGATCGCTACATGGTCCCGCCACTACACTGAACGCATACAATTTTTAGCTGTGAAAGCAGGTATTCTACATAATGAGCATACAGCATACACCTTCAGCTATCACGACCAATAGCTCAGCCCCGGTCACGCGTAGCCCGCACCAGGCATGGAGCGAAATTCTCTCCCCCTGGTGGCAGGCGACGCGTAACATTCTCTTCTTATACATTATCACACGCCTGATTTTTCTACTACTCACCTATTTTGGGGGCGTCCTCTTCAATATCCCGAACTATTCGTACGATCATCTCTCTTTTAATACTATGCTTCATACCTGGTATCGCTGGGACGCCATCCGCTTCATCACCATCGCCACCAGTGGCTACACCAAGGTGCAGAACGCAGCCTTCTTTCCGCTCTATCCCGCACTTGTGGCCTTTACCAGTAAGATCATTCCGACCCATAGCATGCTTATCGCCAGCATGCTGGTCTCAAATGTAGCCACGCTCGGCATGATGGTTATGCTCTACCGCTTTGTGGAGATGGAGTTTGGCAGAGAGCTTGCGCAGCGCACTGTCTTCTACCAGGCCATCTTCCCCACGGCGTTCTTCTTTTTTGCTGGCTATAACGAATCGCTTTTTATCTTTTTGATGCTCGGCTGCTTCTACGCCCTGCGCCGAGGAGCCTGGTGGTTCGCGGGCGTCTTCGGCTTCCTGGCTGCAATGAGCCGCTCTATCGCGATCCTACTCTTTGTCATCTTCTTCTGTGAGTATGTGCGCCAGCGCTGGCCAGAGCTGCGCCCCAATCTGCGCCCGGTACGTCCCGTGGCCCTGCTGAAACACATTCCACACCTGTTGCCCGCGCTCCTCATTCCACTGGGGCTTATTGTTTACATGCTTGGTCTGTATGTACGCCTGGGTGATCCTCTGGCCTTCTCGCATGCCCAGGTAGACTGGCGTACGAGCGCGGTCATTCCTGGAATGGCAATCTATCAATCCCTGCAACAGCTTGTCGTGCATAGTCCCTTGAGCTTCTCTACACCACATATCTTGATTGACCTGGGTACGTTTATAGCCTTCCTGGTCCTCTTCCTCCTGGCGATCTTTGGACGAGATCGTCTCCCACGCGATCAATGGCCGCTGCTGGTCTTCTGGGGCTGCGCCCTGCTTTACGCCATCCTCTGGCCTGGCGTTCCTGGCGCTCCTGGACAGGGCTACGATCCAATGCCTTCCACACAGCGCTTTGTGCTGGAACTCTTTATGGCCTTTATCGTCCTTGCCCGCCTGGGAGAGCGCTCACCTAAATTTCATCAAGCCTATCTGCTGCTCTCGCTCCCTTTCCTCACCTTCCTGACCCTGCAATTTATGACCGGACATTGGACGGTATAATACAATCATCACGCATTGGCAGGATATTTGGTTACCTACAAAATCAGCCAGATATCCTGCTTGCTTGCCCGCTCCCCCCTTGCTCTCCGCCATATCCCCCATTTTTCAGCCTTGACGTAGCCTTCCCACTCTTATATAGTATGCTAGGCGCATAATATACCTTCTGATATGGCGTGAGCGTGTGCATAGCCGCGCGCTTAGTCGTATGGTTTGATGAACGCTTTCCCGCGCAAGCAGGCAAAAATAGAGTAGGATGCATTTGCGCTTTTTGCGCACTCTCCTCTCGCGAGGACATATACAGAATACCCTTGTTATCTTTTTTTAATGTATAATTCGGTTGTACGTTCCATCCGTTTGCAGAATGCCTTGAAAGCCCATCATTGAAGAACATCATATTAAGCGCTGTACCATTCCATATTGCATAGTGTTATGTTTCTTTTCATATGAGTGAACACGTTTAAGACACCTCGCCACTTCATGGCTCGGGGTTATGGGTGTGGTGGTGGGCTAGCTCTGCTAGCCCACCACCACACCCATAACCCCGAGCGAAGCACCGCAGGTGTTGAGAACTGTTATGAAGGGAAGCTGACAGACAGTCCAAGCATGAATTACAAAGGGAATGGAACACTTATACTGCTATTCCAAGCCTATAATGGCCTGTTTACCACGACCGGGAGGTAGGCCGTCGTGTCACCACAAATAAGTTTGTTATTAGTAGCATTTTTGCTCATCATTGGCGTACTCATGGCCCTCTACTCTGGTTATCAATATGGGATAACTAAAAGTAAAGGACGCCATGAAACGAATCTACGCGAGCTTCGCGAGACCAGTGAACAGAAATTATTGGAAGTCCAAACCGAACAGCGGGAGGCGTTGCGGGAAGCACGCGAGGAGACCGCACGCTTTCGCGCGACCATAGAGAAAGAGAATGCGGAGCGCCGCTCTGAACTGCAACGCCAGGAGCGCCGTATTCTAACTAAAGAAGAGAACCTGGAGCGCAAGCTGGACAACCTGGAACTACGCGAGCGTAAACTCAATACGAAGGAGCGCGACCTGGAACAGGCCCGCGACAAGATTGAGGAACTCAAGCGCCAGCACCTGCTTGAACTTGAACGCCTGGCACAGATGACAGAGGAGGAGGCTCAGCAACTGCTCCTCTCGCGCATCGAGGCCCAGGTGCGTGTCCAGGCCGCCCAGCGTACGCGTCTGATCGAAGAGCAGGCGCGTGAGGAGGCCGAGTCCCGCGCACGCGAGATCATCACCCTGGCGATCCAGCGCTGTGCCTCCGACCAGGTAGCAGAGGCCGTTGTCTCCGTTGTGCCGCTTCCTAATGATGAGATGAAAGGACGTATCATCGGACGTGAGGGCCGCAATATCCGCGCCCTGGAGGCCGCCACCGGGGTTGACCTGATCATTGATGATACCCCCGAGGCAGTTATTCTTTCGGGATTTGATCCCGTCAGGCGTGAAGTGGCCCGCCTCGCTCTGACCAAGCTCATTATTGATGGACGCATTCACCCGGCGCGCATTGAAGATGTCGTGGCCAAGGCCCGCCAGGAGGTGGATATCATCATCCGCGAGGCGGGTGAGAATGCAGCACTGGAGGCCAATGTTCATGGCCTGCAACCAGAACTGCTCAAGATTTTGGGGCGCCTGCACTTCCGCACGAGCTATGGGCAGAACGTGCTGGCCCACTCGGTCGAGGTCTCGATTCTGGCTGCGACCATCGCGCATGAACTAGGTGCCGACGTCAATGTGTGTAAGGCCGCGGCCCTGCTACACGACATGGGCAAGGCCATTGACCAGGAGGTCGAGGGGCCACACGCCATCATCAGTGGCGAGGTTGCGCGGCGTTTCGGCAAGTCGCCGCGCATCGTGCATGCCATCGTTGCCCACCACGCCAGCGAGACCGAGCCTCAGACCCTAGAAGCCGC
The DNA here is from genome assembly GCF_016587375.1 of Ktedonobacter robiniae. GTDB lineage: Bacteria > Chloroflexota > Ktedonobacteria > Ktedonobacterales > Ktedonobacteraceae > Ktedonobacter > Ktedonobacter robiniae. The sequence goes on along the minus strand of NZ_BNJG01000001.1, from coordinate 2,556,808 downwards.
TATCGTGCAGGCCGCGGACGCCATCTCGGCAGCTCGCCCTGGCGCACGCCGCGAGACGGTTGATCTCTACATCAAACGCCTGGAGGCACTTGAGCATATCGCCAATTCATTTACCGGAGTTGAGAAATCCTTTGCCATTCAGGCCGGGCGCGAGGTGCGCATTATCGTGAAACCTGAAGAGGTGGACGAGTATAGCGCCTCCCAGCTCGCCAGCGAGATCGCTCACAAAATTGAAGAGAGCCTTGATTATCCAGGCCAGATCAAAATCTGCGTCGTCCGCGAAACACGTGCGGTCGACTACGCTCGCTAAAGAAACATTCGGAGGTATGGGTGTGGGACAGAGGGTGCACTCGCCCCCTCTGTCCCACACCCATACCTCCTTAAAGCATAGAAGAGGTACAAAGATCACTCATGAAAAATCTTGTCGATCTTCACACCCATTCCACGGCATCTGATGGCATCTATTCTCCCACGGAACTTCTGAGCCATGCTCAGGAGGCTGGACTCAAGGTTATGGCCCTCACCGATCACGACAGCACCAATGGCCTGGACGAGGCGCTGGAGGCCGCGCGCCAGTATGACATTGATTTGCTGCCTGGTATCGAGCTAAACACCGATTTCAGCGGGGGAGAGGTCCATGTCCTGGGATATTTCCTTGAGTACAAACGGCCAGCCTTTCAGCACATCTTGCAGAGCCTACGCAACGCGCGTGAGCATCGTGGGCAACGCATGGTTGAACAGTTGAATGAGGCTGGCATCCATATCACCTGGGAGCAGGTGCGCGAAATTGCCCAGGGATCGGTCGGACGCCCCCACGTCGCGCGAGCCTTGCTTGAAGCAGGCTATGTCCAGAGCATCCCCGAGGCCTTCGAGAAATATATTGGCAACGGCCAGGTCGGCTACGTACCGCGCTATAAGCTGGCACCACTAGACGCCGTTCGCCTGATTGCCAGCGCCAACGGCCTGCCCGTCGTGGCGCATCCCTATGATCATCCAGGAGTCGTTCGCCTGCAAGAATGGCTGCCAGATCTCTGCAAGGCAGGACTCGTGGGGCTGGAGACCTACTACGGCTACTACTCCACAGAGCAGGAGACAACCCTGCTCCAGCTAGCGAAAATCTATGGCCTCATCCCAACCGGAGGCTCAGATTTTCATGGGCCTGGCATCCATCCCACCCCTCTGGGTGGTCGCTATGTCCCCTATGAGGCCGTCGAACGCCTCAAGGCTGCCGCCGCCGCACGCCAGGGCCAGGAGCCTCCCGCCTTTGAACTTCCCCATCCCGTCGAAGAATAAAAAAATATATTGGGTTGAAATCATTGATTTCAACCCAATATATTACCTATACACGCCAGACGGCTTCTCTCCAACCTCGCTCGCGCCAGCGGCTATGTCCGCCTGTTCCATCTTCCTGGGGCTGCGTCCGAAGCTGCTTTTCCTTGATATTCGCATCCATTAGCAGGCTGGCGGCAAGCGCAGCGACCTGCTCAAGCGACGGCTCTTCCTGAGCATCCCGCTCCTCAAGAGTCTGCGCCTTATGCCCATCCCACTCTTGGGCGATAAAGTCTGTCGACATATCGCCTGCGAGAAAACGCGGTTGCTCCATCAGCCAGCGCGCGAAGGGCAACGTAGTGCGCACCCCCACCACCTGGTATTCAGCCAGGGCGCGGCGCATACGCGCGATGGCCTGCTCTCGATCCTTGCCCCAGACAACCAGCTTGGAGAGCAGCGGATCATAATACAGTGGCACCTGCAAGCCCGCATAGAGGCTGCTCTCAACCCGTACACCCGGTCCACCTGGTTCCTGCAACGCGCTTACAGTTCCAGTGGCAGGCAGGAAGCGGTTCTCGGGATCTTCCGCCGAGATGCGACACTCAATCGCAGAGCCTCGCAAGACGATATCCTCCTGGGTAAAGGAGAGGGGCAAGCCCGCGGCCACGCGGAACTGCTCCTGGACAAGATCAACTCCTGTGCACCATTCTGTGACGGGATGCTCAACCTGGATACGCGCATTGACCTCCAGGAAATAGAAATTACCGTCCGGTCCAACCAGGAACTCCGCCGTGCCAGCGTTAACATAGCCAATAGAGCGAATCAAATTTAGCGCCGCCGAGGTCATACGCTCACGCAATTCTTCATCGACAATAGGCGAGGGACACTCTTCAATCAGCTTCTGGTGGCGACGCTGAATACTACACTCGCGCTCTCCCAGGTGAACCGCATTACCATGCGTATCAGCGATAAACTGCACCTCGATATGGCGCGCGGGCGTAATAGCCTTCTCAAGGTAGACGCGCCCATCGCCAAAGGCGCTCTGAGCCTCGCTGCGCGCCGTCCGTAACGAGGATGAGAGATCTCTGGCCTCACGTACCAGGCGAATACCCTTGCCACCACCACCCGCCGCGGCTTTCAGCAGAATAGGATATCCCAGGCCCTCGGCAATCTCCAACGCCACCTGGTCATCCTCTACATCTGCCATCGCGCCAGGAACAATGGGAACTCCCGCCGCCTGGGCGGTGCGGCGAGCCGCGGTCTTCTCACCCATCGCAAGCTGTGCCTCAACGGGAGGGCCCACAAAAATCAGTCCCGCCTGCTGGCAGGCACGCACGAACTCGGCGTTCTCCGCCAGAAAGCCGTAACCGGGATGAACCGCCTGGGCGCCTGATTGCTTCGCGACCTCTACCAGGGTTGGAATATGTAGATAGCTCTGTGACGCCTGGGCAGGTCCTATATGATAAGCCTCGTCGGCCATACGTACGTGCAGAGCATCGCGATCCGCGTCGCTGTAGACAGCAACACTGCGCAAACCTAGTTCGCGACAAGCACGAATGATGCGCAGCGCTATCTCTCCGCGATTCACGATCAACACTTTACGAAATGGCCAGAGATCAAGAGAGTTGGCATGCATATGAAGGCTCCTTCGACTTCAGGTATTTTTCCTTGACACAGTATAACATGTCATAAACATCGACGACTAGGAAAAAAAGGCCATTCTTTTGGAAGAGTATTTCTTTTCACTATAAAGTACGCTACACTCCAATGTAGTCCTTTCAAATCTGAAACTCACCACTCAGCAATGTGCCTTGTAGTCCACAATTCATACAATCATCACCCTGCCGCCTGCGGAGGACACGCGTACAATGTTTAAGTCTATTGCGAATATTCCAATCTTTCGCCGCCTCTTCTACGCCTTTCTTTTGGCGGCAGTCGTTCCTGGTCTTATCATCATCATCCTTGGATTTGTCTTCACAAATACGATCAACGGTCGTAGTGCCCAACTACGCTACGCGACAAACATGATCGAGGATAGCGCGTATATCAAATCGGAGATTCGCCTCTTGCGCGATCAGCCAGACTTGATTCGGTCTAACCTCTCCAATGGTGATCGCCTGACGAACTTTGTCCAGAACCTCGATGCCCAGGCCAGTGAGATTGATCGCAACCTCAGCCAATTTAAGGACAAGTATTCGCTTCAAGATTCCCCTAAGATGAAGGGTATTCTCGACGCTGTCACAGCTGATTCAGCCGACACTAATATTCCACATGTTCAGACACAGACCCTTAACTTGCTAACAAGCACCACCTGGCGTCAATACTACGCGGCAGAACAGAGGCTGGATAACCACGATATGCCAAATGGCGACAAAACTGCTATCCTGAACGATCTCCAAACGTTAGATAGCAAATATAAAGAGCTCTCCGACCGCTGGGGCTTCGTTGATGTCTACGCGACCGAGATAAGCAACATTGTGGCCGATCCCGGCGCGTCCCTGAACAATACTCTTATCAGCGCTACCACCATCTCCTTTCTGTTTACCATCACCATCATCATCGTTATTGGTTACGTCGTCAACCGCACCATTACTGATCCCCTGCGCGACCTCGCTAACCTGACTAAGCGTATCGCCCGCGGCGAGACAAACGCACGCGCTAATATCGATGGGCGCGACGAGATCTACACCGTCGCCACCTCCATGAATAACATGCTCGATAACATCGTTCGCCTGATTCAAGAGACCCAATCGCAGCGCGACGTTCTACAGGGACAGGTTGAAAAGCTGGTGAGTGAGGTCAGTGGTGTTGGTGAAGGTGACCTGCGCGTTCAGGCTGAGGTCACTGCGGATGCCCTGGGTGTGCTGGCCGACTCCTTCAACTATATGGTTGAAGAGCTAGGTAGCCTGGTCGTACGCGTCAAGATGGTGGCAGGCGAGGTTGAAAAATCGGCTACCTCTACCCTCGACCGTATGACGCAGTTGGTAGAGACCGGCGACATTCAGATCGGCCAGATCGGTGAAGCCGAGGCCGTGGTCGAACAACTTGCATCCTCCAGCCGCCAGGTCGCCAGCCGTTCTCAAGTACTCCTGGAAGTGGCGAATCAGGCGCGTACCGATGCCCGCGCCGGTCGTAACTCGGTGTATCAAGCCATCGAAGGCATGGGACGCATCAACGAAAACGTACAGACCACTGCGAGTAAAGTTCAGAACCTGGGTGACCGCTCACGCGAAATCAATGAAATTGCTGAAGTTATCTCCAGCATCGCCCACCAGACAAATCGACTTGCGCTCGACGCCGCCATCCAGGCCGCCATGGCCGGTGAGAACGGTAAGGGCTTTGGCGCCGTTGCCGCCGACATCCGCCGTCTGGCCGAACGCTCAAAGGAGCAGGCAGGCTTTATTAACCGCCTGGTACGCAGCATTCGTGAAGACATTGGCGCGGTAGCAGTCTCCATGCAAGATACGCAGCGCGAGACGGCTGGCGGAGCACAATTGACGCAGCAGGCCGGTATCTCCCTGGGTTCGATCTTCGCCGCCATTGAAAACCAGGCCCGTGAAATTGATGGCATCAACCAGCTAGCCGTTGAACAGCTCACATCAACTGGCTCCGTCGTAAACCTGATGCATGCCGTCTCGGAGTCGACGCATCAGAGCAACGCAAGCACACGCGATGCCTCTGAGAACATGGAGCGCCTGGCACGCCTGGTTGAACAGCTACGCGCCTCGGTGGAAGCCTTTAAGCTACGCGAAAATGAAGGCTATCTCGCCCCTAATAGCAACGCTCGCATCTCGGTCGACGATGGGAACAATCCTGGAGTCCCCATGACAAACACGTTCCGCACTGTCTCGTCAACCGCCATGCCAGCCTATTCACCAAATTCAGATAATCGCGGCTTCGATAATGGCTACGATGATTTCAATCAGTTCTCGCCCCAGTTCCCGGTCGAAGCTCAGGCCAACAGCAGAGGGTGGAATGCAGGGCTACCACCAACCAGCAAGAATCCACCTCGCTTGAATGCTCCCCAGCAAAACGGGCAGCAGTACAATAACGGTGGCGACTATAATGGCAATAACAATAGCAATGGCAACCGAGGCTATCCACAGAATCCGCAAAACTCGAACTGGTAATCAACAAACGAAAAAGAGGGCACTGTCATTTGTGACAGTGCCCTCTTTTTCGTCTACCAGCTGTAGGATCCAGGCTCGCTTGGACTATCTGCGAGCTACAGAGCGCTGGCGTACCGCCTCATAGAGCAGAATGCCCGCAGCCATTGCGGCGTTGAGAGACTCAATGCCAGCCGCCTGGGGGATAGCTACAGGGATGGTTGCCAGGGCGCGCGCGGCCTGCGAAGGACCATGCGCCTCGTTTCCGATGATGAGCGCAAAAGGCGCCACGAGATCAAGGTCGAAGTACACATTGGGGCTGTGTGCCTCTGCCATCAATACCCGCTCCTGGCAATGTGCCCGCACGCGCTCCTGAATCTCATCCCAGTTGACATTTCTCTCAACAGGCAAGAAGAGATGAGCACCAGCAGCAGAACGAATCACCTTGGGGTTAAAACAATCGACACAGTTGGGTGTCAGAAGCACACGCTCAACATCAGCGGCCAGGGCAGTGCGCATAATGGTCCCCATATTGCCTGGATCAGCCAGGTCGTCCAGAATCAGGAGCGCGGGACGCGATGCGGGTGCACGTCGCCGGGTCACGGTCGCGGCCTCAAAGGCCGCCAGGTCCATGACACACACAATCCCCTGGGAGGTCTGCACGTCGCTAATGGCTTCCATTACCCGCTCACTGACTTCAAAAAGCTGCTGCTCGCCCAATTCTGCGTTTTTCACTCGCTCAAGTAAGAGTCGAGTCTCAGCCTGGCGCTGCATGACCTCCGGCTGGTAGTATACCTCCAGCGGAACCATTCCCGCATCCAGCAGCGCCAGCAAGAGGTGCGGCCCCTCTAAAAGACACTGGCCACTTTTTTTGCGCCCACGCGTGGTATGCAGACGCTGTAGCTTACTCACACGCGGATTAGCTGTACTACTAATCAATGTCATGTTTTTTCCCTCTGTAGTAGCGCAAAAGAATGCGCCGGAACCAGCACGCTGGTTCCGGCGCATTCTTTTGCGCTACTACTGCAATCCTTACTTGGCGGCTTCGACAGCCGCGAGCGCGGCCTTCACCACAGCGCTAAAGGCGTCCATGTCATTGACAGCCATCTCGGCAAGAATCTTGCGGTCGACGTCGATGTTGGCAACATGAATGGCGTGCATCAAAGTGCTATAAGAAATGCCATGCATGCGCGCGGCGGCGTTGATACGTGTGATCCAGAGGCTACGCATATCGCGCTTGCGGTTACGGCGGTCGCGATACATGTAAGCCATTGAACGCATGACTGATTCATGCGCCGGGCGGAATAAGCGCTTGCGTGTACCACGGTGGCCTTCCGCAAATTGTAAAAGTTTTTTATGCTTCTTGTGGGCAGGTACGCCACGTTTTACTCTTGGCATAGTTCTTTAGAATCCTCCGTTTAAATCTCAACAACTAGAAGGCGTAAGGCAGCAAGCGCTTCAGACGACGTGTATCGGCTGTCGCGAGCTGGAACTTCTTGTCGGCCGATTGAGTGAAATGGGAGGACTTGTTGGTGCGCAGGTGGTTGATGGCCACTTTACGACGCATGAACTTGCCGGAGCCGGTCACCTGGACCCGCTTGGCCATGGCTTTGTGTGTTTTGAGTTTCTGCTTCATGACTCTTCTTTCCATTTCTGGCGGGGTAGACAATAAATGAGAGCAACTGCTTTCTATGCAGCCATACCTCTTCACAATCCTCATGGCTGCCTGTGTTTCCCACACAAAAACAGCCGCTCAATTGCTAACGCAGCGCATCAACCTTTTCTCTCTGTAGTCTCATGCTCTCATATCAAGAACAGCCAACAGCGTGAGGATCGAAGGCACCTACATCAGAAGAGGGCGGTACTATAACGTATCCCGCAATGCTTGAATGCTAAATTTTTCAGCCCTTTCAAGCAATAAGCACTCCATCAAAGGCGCAGAGAAGCCTTTTTCAAGAGATATTCCCCGCTTGCGTGAACGATTATAGCATAACTGGCTCTCTCTTCGCAATATGCAGCCTTCCCTTTAAGTGACATTTCTTTTGAAGCCGCGCAGAGAGGGCCTGGAGAGCCAGCCAGGGCGCGAAAGGCGGCTGCTAAAGCGGCTTAGCCCACGCCGAGGCTTGACCGGCTCCTCGGGAACACTACGCGCGCGTGCCATACGCCAGGCTGCACATATACAGAGCCCCCATCCCCAGAGCAGAAACGGGAGGCAGATACCCAGCAAGCCAGCCAGTTCCCAACCGGGCTGCTGTAGCCCATAGTCATACGTGGCAAGCGCGCCAATCTGGAGTAGTAAGAGTAAGGCCAGGCTACGCCAGCTCCCGGTACACAGCAATAACACCAGGGGCAGCAACAAACTTGCCGATCGATATACAGGATGCAGATAAGCCAGCAATAATAGCAACCAGGCCGCACAAAAAGCGAGTAGTTCTAGCGTCTGAGCCAGCCAGAGGCTAAAGCCAAGAAAGCATGCCATCACTACTAGCTCACCCACCACCCACCACGAAGGTTGCCACATGTCTGCAACCCAGCCAGGATGGCCCCTGATAAGTGCAAGCAGGCCCGCCTCCAATGAAGCATGCGCCTCTGGCGACCAGAAGATCATCTGCCCCTGCTGGAGCAGACCCCCTCCTCCCCAACCTTGCCAATACGGCAGATAGGTAAGCCCCAGCGCAAAAAGGCTCAGCACACATAACAGAGTCCACTGCCCAAGGCGTCGCCAGCGCGAGGCATGCCGTAGCGCGTTCTCTCGGATAAAGAAGCCTGCACAGAGCGGGAGCAGTACGACACAGGGGGGATACATCAGCATTGCCAGCAGTAGAAAGAGCCAGCCAACCAGCAAAGCCCCGCGCAACCAGCACCAGAGCACAACGCATAGCAGGCAAATTACCACGATCTCCACATGCATCTGCGCGATACCCAGTGCCAGTACCAGGGGATTCCAGGCATATAGTAGCACGGCCGAAATCCGCCATTCTGGCTTCAGGTGCTTCGTCAGCTGCCAGAGCAGGGCTATCGTCAAGAAGTAAGTCACGCTCCCAAGCAAGCGCAAACCCAGCACCTGCCATCCCACATGCTCCCGCGCCACCAGTGTGAGTAGTAAATTTATATCTAGCCATGCCGGGCCATACGCTGCTGCAGGGGTGAGATGCCCCCCTAGCCCCATGACAGCCACGTCTTGAGGAAACATCTGTGGACTCACAAGATAAGGATTTACCGCGTAGAGAACTATCAAGCGCCCATATAAACTTGAATGCAAGATATCGCTGGCCAGAAGGCTGCTGCCCAGCGGTGCCAAGAGCATCAGCACGACAAAGAGGGCAGCCCAACCAACGATGCTACCAAGCAGAATACCTTGAGCAGCACGATCCTGGTAGCGTGCCGCTCGCACGCTCCAGCGCCAGAGCAGCGCCTGTACCAGCAGTGCGAGCAGGAACATCAGCCCCTGCCACCAGCCAGCATCTAGTGGGAGCCTCTCATCCAGAAGGTGATAGATACCATAAAGCCAGGGCCAGAGCGTCGCCAGGCTAGCCTGCATAGGCGCAAAGCCCAGGCGAAGCCAGGATGGGTAGAGCGCGACCAGGCAGAGGCCCAATCCAGCACCCAGGCCATACAAGCTCAAAAGCCAGCGCCCAAGGCCAGGAGGACGCTCCCCCTTTAGCAGAGCCTGAGCATACCTGCGCATACGCGTTATACCAGGAGTAGTAGGCAACGACTCAATAAACTCACGCTCTTGTGTATAAGTTGAAGTCATCCCTCTATGGGGTGCTCGCTGTGACATAGCCAATCCTTACCATATGAAAAGTACTGATCAGAGCACACAAACCCAAAACATGAATTTGGCGTACATTGGAAATAAACGCCAAAAACTCCCCACTTTTCTTTCCGCTTTGCCAGATTTGGGGTGTATAAAAAGAATAGGTAGATACAAAGAGTCACTTGCCCGACTCTATTGTCAGTTAGAATGAACAATGTTATAATAGCGTGGTACTGATGCCCACAATAGCCGTTGCTGGTACCTGTTACCTACAGATACCCGTCTTGATGGCAGTGGATGTCGCTCCCACGCTTGAGCGTGGGACAATTTGTTATAAGCCGCCAATTCGTGCGCGGCATCTGTCACTTGCATCGTTCAACTGGAATTGATGCTCCACCTAGCCCTGGCAGAAAAAATACCTGACCAGGGTCGAACCCACAGGAAGGAGGGGGCTTCGTGAGAAGAGATTATGAACTGGCTTTCATTCTCAACCCCGAAGTCAGCGAAGAGGAGACACGCGCCATTCTGGATCGTGTCGAACAGATCGTCGCAAATTATGGCGGTCAGATTGTAAAGGTGAATAATTGGGGACGTCGGCGTCTCGCTTATCCTATCGAGCGACACCGCGACGGCATTTATGTATTCATTGATATGATCCTGACCCCGGAGACGGTAGCCGAAATCGAGCGTACGCTCAAGGTTTCGGAGTCTGTCCTTCGTTATATGACCAAGAAACGTGACCCCAAAGCAGTGCAGAAGGAGCGCGAGGATCGTGAGGCCCGCGAGGCACGTGCAGCCGAGGCTGCCGCCGCCGCTGCCGCCGCTCCCGCCAGCGAGGGTGAGGCGCCGACCAGCGAGCAGGAGACCCCCGAGGTCGCTACTGCCGAGGCCAGCACCGAGAGCAGCCCCGCTACTGCATCCGAGGAGGGACCCGTCCCCCCCAGCTCTGAGGAGTCTGTTGAGGCTTAGTTGTCACATGTCAGGGCATGTTCGTTCTAACTCTCAATCATAGGTCAGGGCAGTTTTACGGGCGAAAGGATTTGTTTGAGACATGAACAAAATTATGTTGATTGGTAACCTGGGTCGCGACCCGGAGATGAGCTACCTTCAAGATGGCACCGCTATCACCAAGTTCAGCCTGGCGGTCAGTCGTCCCACGCGCAATAGCAGTGGTGAACGCGAACGTGAAACTGATTGGTTTAATATCGTCGCCTGGCGTCAACTCGCCGAAACGTGTAGCCAGTACCTTCATAAAGGCTCAAAAGTCTTCATTGAAGGTCGTCTTGTCCAGCGTAAATACACGGACAAGACTGGCGCTGAGCGTTTGGCTGTCGAGGTCAGTGTCACAGATATGGAGATGCTTACGCCAAAAAATCAACAGCCTGGTGCCGCCCCTGCTAGCGTTGGCGGAGGAAACTTCGACGACGACCTGGGAGACTTAGGCGATCATCCCTTCTAGTCAGATAGAAGGAGACTATCAGTGCAGAGACGTACTGATTCTACCTCCGCCCCTCGCCCACGACGCGAGGGCGGACGCGGAGAGCGTGGCTCTCGCCGCAAAATTTGCCAGTTCTGCCACGATCATGTTCGTGAAATCGACTATAAAGATGCCAGCCGCTTCATGAAGCGCTACATCTCGGATCGTGGTAAGATCGAGCCGCGCCGCAAAACCGGCACCTGCGCCAAGCATCAGCGCGGTTTGAGCACAGCGATCAAGCAGGCCCGCTACATGGCCCTGCTCCCTTATACCGCCGAACACATTCGCGGAATGTAAACAGTGGTAGCCATATGGGCCTTTCCTCTTACAGGAGAGGCCCATATGTAAAATTCCAACTTCATCCCTTACTCCCAATTCTCCCTCGTAGTTCAGTTCTGGATATCCGCTGGATTTCCTCACTGGAGGTTTTGATGAACAGTCAAACAGCGCGTCGCCCCGAGAAAACAAAAAACACGCGCCCTGCAAGAAGCCGCAAATACGCGAAACAGACAGCTCATGTCGAGGCCCGGCGCGATGGAACACCCTTAATTTTTGGTTGGGGAGGCCACCTTTCTCGCACCGAAAAAACACGTCTACAACGTCGTGCTATTTGGGTCCTTGCCGCTCTCATCGCCCTCACTATCGTGGGCACAGTCGTCTTTTCATGGGTTAATATCAACGTTATCATTCCTAATCACACCATCACCTCCGTTAATGGTGAGAATATCCCGCTGGCGAACTTCCGCAAGATGGCCGCACTTCAGGCCCAGATGCGCCTGAATAGCATCAATAATCTCACCAAACAGGGCGATTCCCTCACCAAGCAATCATCAGATCTGCAAAAGACCATCGACTCGACCAATAAGCAGATCGATGACCTGAATAAGCAGATCAAGGCCCTGCCCGCCGACCAGAAGGACCAGCATGATGCCCTGACCAAACAGGTCACCGACGCCCAGGCCAAGGTGAAGGATACACAGACGAAAAAAGATACTCTGGATGTCCAGTCCAACGATATCCTGCAAAACCAGATTCCCAACGCGAAGCAACTCTATACCCAGTCGCAAGTCGCCAATGATAGCTCCGACTGGCTCCAGCAAGACGCCATGATTCGCCAGTGGGAGGCCAACCAGGGCGCGAATGTACGCACTCAGATCGATCCAACACCCAACACTATTACTCAGGCTTTCAATGCCTTCAAGGCCGATACCGCGTCTTCCAATGGCGGCTACTCACAATTCCTGAGCAGCGACAATGTCAGCGATCAGGATATCCACGATATGATTACCATCAAGGTCCGCCGCGATAATATGCAGAAATACCTGGCCGGACAGTACACCACTCCCGCCTACCAGGTCCAGGCACGTGGCATAACCCTGGATACCCAGGCCGATGCGCAGAAGGCTCTCGACCGCCTGCATAAGGGGGAGGACTTCGCTAAAGTGGCGAAGGATATGTCCAAGGACGTCAACACCAATACTAAAGGTGGCGACTTCGGCTGGCTGGTCAACGGCCAGTACTCACTAGACTACGCACAAAAAGTCGGGGGCGTTGTCGATAATTGGCTCTTCGCTTCACAGCGCAAAGTCAATGAGCTCAGTCCTATCATCTCCGATGCGGGCGCCTTCCACATCGTGCAGATTACAGGGATCCAGCAGTCACGCGCCGTCGATAGCGCCAAGCTGCAATCGCTCAAGGGCAGCGCCTTAGACCTCTGGCTTGTGAAGCAGAAAGCGCTTCTCGGCTCGAAGATTACGGCCACCGATATCGATACGATTCTCGATGCGTCGAATCTGCCCTCTAGCGTTCCTGTTTCTCCGCCTGCACAGCAGAACCAGAATGGTTCAGGCACTGGCCTGCCCAGTGGCCTGCCTGGGCAGGATCCCACAAGCGGCCAATAGCCAGTAACTTTGTATACCATACCACTGTCTCGCGCTCGTGCAGGCGCTCATAGCGCACCCGCACGAGCCTGGGTCGACCAGACACCATGGATGGTCGACCCTTCGCGCTATCTAAGCCAGTTGAGGATGAGCTTTTCACTATGACCAGCTTTGCACCCACTACAACCCAACAGAGAGATTCCCTCCCCCAGGAGCTTCTACGGACCGAACCCATTGAAGATCTCCTGGAGACAGCCTCACTCTATCTTCATATCCCCTTTTGCCATACACGCTGTTACTACTGCGACTTTAATACCTACGCCGGTATCCTCCCCCTGCGCGAACCCTATGTGCGGGCACTCCTGCACGAAATAGAACTGGCGGGTCAGCAAGCAAGACATCCTGATGGCACTCCACGTCGCTCACGCACCGTCTTCTTTGGCGGAGGCACCCCCAGCTTATTAACTGTCGCTCAGATTACACGCCTGCTCGACACCTGCCGCCAGGCTTTCGCGCTTGATCCAGAGGCAGAGATCACACTGGAGGCCAATCCAGGTACCCTCTACCAGGAGCAACTTGTCGGCATCCGCGAGGCAGGCATCAATCGACTAAGCATGGGCGCCCAGAGCTATGACGCCGCGCTCTTGCAGAAGCTGGGACGTATCCATAATCCAGACGAGATTACCCAGGCCGTCCAGTTCGCGCGCGCCGCGGGCTTTACCTCCATCAACCTGGACTTTATGTTCGGCCTGCCCGACCAGACTATGCAACACTGGCGCGAAACGCTTGACCGCGCCCTCGATCTGCATCCAGAGCATTTCTCCCTCTACTCGCTTATCATCGAGGAGGGCACCCCCTTCCACCAGTGGGTCGCGGAGAAACGCATCACCCCGGGCGACGAAGACCTGTGCGCGGACATGTATGAATACGCCGACGAGCGCCTGCGCGCCGCGGGCTATATCAACTACGAAATCTCTAACTGGGCGCTCCCTGGTCACCATAGCCGCCATAACCTGACCTACTGGCAGAATCTGCCCTACATCGGCATGGGCGCTGGCGCCTCTTCCTTCTTTGGCAAGAAACGCTACACCGACGAGCGCGATCCGCAGGCATACATCAAAAGGCTCAAGCGCGATGAGATCCCCGTCATAGAGAGCGAGAGCGAGGAGGTAGACCAGGCTCAGGCGATGTCTGAAACAGCTTTCCTGGGACTACGGACCGCGATGGGTCTGCACCTACCTACCTTTGAACGCCGCTTCGCCCAGCCTTTCGCCCAGTTCGTAGGGGATCGCCTGCACATCGTCGACGAAGCGGGACTACTGGAACAGGTAGGCGACTGGCTGCGCCTGAGCCAGCGCGGACGCCTCCTTGGCAACGAGGTCTTTCTCCGCCTGCTGCCAGACTAACTGAAAGGGAGGCGACACTATGGCATCATCGGCAAATTTTTCCTCTTCCACCTGGGATGTCTTTCCCCAGCTAAGCGCCGAACAATTTAAACAACTCGGCACACGTACACAGTATGAACGCATTCGCGCTCAACTGCTCTATAATCGCGGCATAGAAGAAACATCCGAAATGCGCTCCTTCCTGGAGGCCCGCTATGAGAACCTGCTCGATCCTAGCAAGCTGATCGACATGGACCGGGCTGTCACACGCATTCAACAGGCCTTGGCGGAGCACGAGCATATCACAGTCTATGGCGACTACGACGCCGATGGCGTAACCTCCTCAGCGCTCCTCTACCGCGCGCTACGCACCCTCAAACATCCTGAGGCGCCACTCAGCTTTCATATTCCTCACCGCCTCAATGATGGCTGTGGACTCAACCTCCATGCCCTGGATATGCTTAAAGCACGCGGCACCACGCTCATCATTACTACCGATTGCGCCAGCTCGGATGTAGAGCAAGTGGAGTATGCGCGTACGCTGGGCATCGATGTCATTATTACCGATCACCACCGCCCACCCGAAGAATTGCCTCGCACCTATGCCATGGTCAATCCCTGGCGCCCAGACTGCGAATACGGCGAGCGTTACCTCTGCGGGGCTGGGATAGCCTTTAAACTGGTACAGGCCCTCTACCGAGCATATAGGCGCCCTGTAGAGGATGCGCAAGACCTGCTTGACCTGGTCGCGATTGGTACCGTCGCCGACATCGCTCCCTTGCTCGGCGAGAATCATACCCTCACGCGCCTGGGCCTGCGTAAACTCAATCGTACTCAGAAGCCCGGCCTGCTCGAACTGGTCCGGCGCTCTACACTCCAGATGGGGCATATTCGCGAGCGCGATATTGCCTTCGCCATCGCGCCACGCATCAACGCCGCCGGGCGCATGAAAGAGGCCAGCATCGCCTTTGACCTCCTCACGACCGACGATACACACGAGGCCACACGTATCGCCGCTGAACTGGACAGTCTGAATCAAGGGCGCCAGCAAGAAACCGAGGAGCTGATGCGAAACGTGCGTACTCAGGCCCAGACCCAATCCGAGCTTCCCGTGATCCTGGTGCGAGGCGAGGACTGGCACGAAGGCATCATTGGCCTGGTAGCAGGCAAACTAGCCGAAGAGGTACAGAAACCCGTCCTGGTCTTGAGTGATAATCACGCGACCAGTCTCAGCCGTGGCTCAGCCCGCAGCCCTAAAGATTTCAATATCATCGAGGCCCTGCGCGGCTTCGATGGCACCTTTGAGCGTTATGGCGGCCATGCCCAAGCCGCAGGCTTCACCCTCCAGCAGGCTTCCATTGAGAAGCTACACCAGCACCTGATCGCCTGGAAGGAGAATGGTGGAGCAAGCGTTCCCGCGCAGATCGAGGGCACTCAACTTCCCGATCAAACTGGCCTGGTTGTGGAGAGTACCCAGGAGAGCGAGGAGATCCCGCTTCCACCCCGTATGATCGACCTGGAGTTCAAACACTTGCATCTTCAGGACCTCAATCACGAGTTGTATAAAGAGATTCATCAACTGGCCCCCTTCGGCGCGGGCAATCCCGAGCCAGTCTTCAAGATGAAGCACCTGACCATTAAAAGCAAGTGGCTCTCGGGACGCGAGAAGCAGAATTTGAGCCTGCGTCTGGAGCAAAAAGGCGCTCGCACACAACTGCAAGGCACTTTTGTACGCGGTGCCGTGCATTTCGAGAGCCTGCGCGAGGTCACCCAGGTCAACATCATCTTCCACCTGGAGGTCTACGAGGACAGCATTGGCCCCAGCACACGCCTCAAATTACTCGATATCGAACCCGTTTAGGGGAGGTGCGGGAGGGAAACCCTCCTGCCGGGGTGTGGGGTGTACCCACAAATATTCCCCTACCCTGTAGAAAAAAAGAAAAGAGGTGATGGCATGGTCCATCGCCTCTTTTCTTTTTTTCTACACGCCCTTAAATCAGGGATAAACGCCGCGAATCTCGGTCGCTTCGGCGACACGCGCAACAGCCAGTAGATAGGCCCCCATACGCATATTCACCTCTTGCTCATCAGCTTTAGCTTTGACCGCCTTGTACGAGCGCTTCATAATCATCTCCAGGCGATTGTTGATCTCGTCCTCCGCCCAGAAGAAACGTTGCAAGTCCTGTACCCATTCAAAGTAACTAACCGTCACACCGCCCGCGTTAGCCAGAATATCAGGGATGAGCGTGACTCCCATATCATTGAGGATCGCATCCGCCTCATTGGTGGTAGGACCATTGGCGGCCTCAACGATCAGGCGCGCCTTAATGCGAGGAGCGTTGCGCTCAGTAAGCTGGTTCTCTAATGCCGCGGGAATAAGGATGTCGCAAGGCAGCTCCAGCAACTCAGTATTGCTTACGGCATCGGCCTCGGCATAGCCCTTCAAGCTGCCATTGCGGCGTGAGTGGCGCATCGCCGCCGGAACATTAATGCCATTGGGGTTATACAGTCCACCAGAGATATCGCTGATACCAACCACCTTACAGCCCATTTCATGCAACAGGCGCGCGGCGATACCACCAACGTTACCAAAGCCCTGCACGACGACTGAACAATTTTCTGGCTGCCAACCTTTATCACGAATGGCCTCGCGTGTCACCACCTGTACACCACGCGCCGTGGCCTCCAGGCGTCCCTCGCTCCCACCAATCGCCAGGGGCTTACCAGTCGTTACCGCTGGAACCGAGTAGCCACGGTGCATGGAATAGGTGTCCATAATCCAGCCCATGATCTGGGGATTAGTATTCATATCTGGCGCGGGAATATCGCTATCGGGGCCTATCAGGAGCGAAATCTCAGTTGTATAGCGTCGTGTCATGCGCTCAAGTTCGGCGCTCGACATCAAGTGGGGATCGCAGATGACTCCACCCTTCGCACCACCAAAGGGAATATCGACGACCGCGCACTTCCAGGTCATCCACATAGCCAGGGCACGCACCTCGTCGAGGGAGACCGCCGGACTATAGCGAATACCACCTTTGGCTGGTCCACGGTTAATATTATGCTGAACGCGATAACCGGTAAACATCTCAACATCACCGTTATCCATGCGTACAGGAAAATTTACAATCAGTTCACGCTTGGGCTTGCGTAAAATAGCGCGCATGGCCTGCGAAAGTCCCAGACGCTCCGCCGCCTCATCAAACTGATGAACTGCTACATCGTATGGATTGACCATCTCAATAACCATAACGTTTAGATCCTCCTTGGTATGAGTCGATCATTCGACTGTGTTGCGTCATCGCATGTGAAGCATCTTTGCTTCGAAAAGAGAAAAGATACCTGACACACATTGTAATAAATCATAGAAGTAAAACCTATGAATATTTAAGCGGTTATCTCTTTAAAGGGTTATTAGAAAAGTCCGCCCAGTGCTGGCCGGGACAAATGTGCATGTGAATATGCCCTCAGTATAGCACCAGTCAGTGCGACCTTCAAGAAAAAAGGCCATCAATCCTACAATATATTGCAGAGTTCGCCTGGCCTCTAGCGAGCTTCCAACCCCACTTTAGAAATAGAGAAGAGAGTTATGGGTGTGGTGGGCGCAGGAGACCTGCGCCCACCACACCCATAACTCTCTTCTCTATTTCTGCGTCAGGTAGACATTGGACCAGTTACCAAAGTACAGGCCATTCGCATTCAGGGTTACGCCATGCAAGGTTGGTGGGATAATCGCGGCCAGCGAGGCATGATCCAGGGGCAGCCAGCCAACATCGGTAATCGCGATCTGCTCCGCTTTGTTGTAGAGAGAGATACGCTCATCCCCCGTCTTGGTCTCAGCGGTCTGCACCGTGGCATCAAATTCAGTGTTCTTCCACTGGCCATTGTTATTGGCCGCCGACGACAATAGGTTCAGATACAGCCAGTCATAAGGGTCGGGGAAATCTGCCCCCCACTGGGTAAAGCCAAACTGAATCTGCTTCTTCGCCGTCTCATCATTATAGGCTGTGACCTCGACCGAGCGCAGTTTTACCTGGATGCCAAGCGCGCTCTGCCACATATTTTGCAGCGCTGCAGCCTCAGCCGAAGACACCTGCGAATTGGGGTAAGAGAACGTAATCGTCGGAACCTTCGTAATATCAGGATATACCGACTGGATCAGGGATTTAGCCTTATTAGGATCGAAGGGAATGCCCGCATAATCCGGCTGGTAGCTAGGCATCCCAGGAGGGATAATGGTTGGCGCAGCTAGGGCTGCATTTTTGAGTACGTTATTAACCAGTTTCGTCTTATCAATCGCATACGCAAAGGCCTGGCGCACCTCGGGACGATCAAACGGCGGCTTGGTATTGTCAAAGAAGAGCAGGTCAGTCTGTAAACGCGACTGACTACGGAAACCAGAGATACCGCGCGCAGTTATCTGGTCCTGTGGCGACACTTTCCAGACAAAGCTATACTGCCCAGCTCGATAGGCTTTAAAAGCGGTCGAGGCGTCATTGACAAAATACATCTCGACCTGTTGCAGACGCGTCTTCTTGCCATAGTAATACTTGTTTGGCACAAAGACCATTTTGACATTGTGATCCCAGCTCTGCGCGATGAAGGGACCCGCGCCTATTCCCTCGCCCAGGGCTTTCTGCGGCCAGCTTTTCTCACCATACTTCTCAATCACCTTCTGGTTAAGCGGAGCAAAGAGGGAATTAGTGAGTGCCGAGAGAAAATAGGGCGAGGCCGTCTTTAGTGAAACCTGTAGGGTATGGTCATCCAGCGCCTTCAGGCCGCTAAGCGTCTTCGTCTTACCACTGGCCACTTCATCAGAGCCAATGATCTGGTCTTCAAAGGTACTGGCAATGGGAGAGGCAACCTCTGGTAGCAGCGCACGCGTCCAGGTATAGATATAGGACTGCGCGGTTACAGGCGTACCATCGGAGAAACGAACGTCATCGTGAATCTTGAATGTATAGGTCTTCCCATCATCGGACGCCTGCCAGGTTGCCTGGTCTGGCACCACATTCAAATTCGCGTCCAGAGCCACCAGGCCACTAAAGATCATCGAAATGACCTGGCCTGTATTCTCGTCTGGACCCTGCGCTGGATCGAGCGAGGCAGCATCCTCTGTGCCAACATTAGGGAATTTAAGGACCTGTGCCACAGACTGGCTTGGCGTACCATTTCCCGGTGATTTTGATGAATTTCCATTGCTGCATGCAACGAGAATAAGTAGTAGAGCGCAAAGCAGCAGCAAGAGGGTTCCGACTCCCTGCCTCCCCCTTCGTGACGCCACCTGATTATGGGCACCAGGAGAAAGGCTCATTTGAGAGAGCGTGCGATGATGCATCCAGGCTCCTCACTTTCTTAAGCCACAAAATGTACTCGCCTTCGCGAGCCTATGTCTATTACAACATTACAGGTAATGATTGTTCTTCGCCATAAAACAAAATACTACTTCTCCGAAACCCTAAGCGCGAAGCGCTAGTCACGCCAGTGACGTTGGGTTTCGGAATAAGAATAACTGAGCATACTCCAACCACCATAGTATAGCGAACTAAACCCAAATCCAAAAGCCCCATCTGTAATCAAAAGCCACGCTCCATACTACCTATCCACTTAGTTGAGTATATATGTGGGTGTGTTTGGCAGGCGGACGCCTGCCAAACACACCCACATATATACTCAACTACCCCTCATAGACAAACCTCAAGTGGGGGTCTATAATGAACATAGGAACGTGGAAAGAGTTAGCGTTCAGCGTTGAACAAGAGGTTTTTCTATGCATATTCGTGTTATAGGCGCGCCAATCGATCTTGGTGCAGACCGTCGTGGTGTCGATATCGGCCCCAGCGCCATCCGCTATGCGGGACTTCACGACCACCTACGCGCACTTGGACATACAGTCTCTGACTTCGGAAATATACATGTTCCCCAGCCTGAAAGCAGGCCCATTGGGAGCCCCAAACTCAAATACCTCGACCCCATCGTCGAAGTCTCTGAGGAACTGGCAAATGTTGTCACTGACGCCCTCAAATCCGACCAGTTTCCGCTCATCCTGGGCGGTGATCATAGTATGGCCCTGGGTTCAATCAGCGGCGTCGCCAATGTACACAAAAACCTGGGCATCATCTGGGTGGATGCACACGGCGACTTTAATATTGAAGAGACAAGCCCGTCCGGCAATATCCATGGCATGATCCTCGCGGCCCTGGTCGGCCAGGGAAACTCCAGGCTCACCCATATCGGTGGCTGGTCGCCCAAGCTCAATCCAGAAAACATTGTAATCGTAGGCGCGCGTGACCTCGATCCAGGCGAGCAAGATCTCCTGCGCAAGCATCGCGTCCATGTCTATACCATGTCAGATGTCGACCGCTATGGCATGTCCAATATTATGAGCCAGGCCATCGAGATTGCGGGCCGCCAGGATCAACCCATTCACTTGAGCCTGGATATGGATTCACTTGACCCACGCGAGGCTCCAGGCGTTGGGACCCCGGTCCGTGGTGGTCTCAGCTATCGCGAGGCTCACCTGGCAATGGAAATGGTCTCAGACTCCAAACACATGGTCTCTATGGACGTCGTAGAAGTCAACTCCATTCTCGACCGGGAGAACGCGACGGCCCGCCTGGCCGTTGAGCTTATCCTCTCGGCCCTGGGCAAAAAGATCCTATAATCCTGGGACAATGTTGTCCAAAGCCTTGTTTCTGGAGTATCGTATAACTACTACAATTCATCTCACCAAATCATTCCAGAAAAGGAGGGAAGATAGGGAGCAACGAGGCTTCTTATCAGTACCACGCCATGAACGCCAAAGAATTGTTTATGAATGGGGAATTTATCCCCGCCAACAAAGGTATTATCTCCGTACGTACTCACGGCTTCGCGTATGGCACCGGGTGCTTTGAGGGCATCCGTGGCTACTGGAACGAAGAGGAGCAGCAGCTCTATCTCTTCCGCCTGCGCGAGCACTATGAGCGCCTGCTCCGCTCCTGCAAGATCTTAAGCATGTCTCTCCCCTATAGTGTTGAGCAATTGATCGAACAGAGCACGGAACTGGTACGCCGCAACGGCCAGCATGAGGATGTCTATCTACGCCCCGTCGCCTATAAGGGTGATGAAATTATAGGCGTCAAGCTGCATGACCTGCGCGACGACTACATCCTCACATCCGAGCCTCTGGGCAACTACGTCGAGATCACGGGTCTGCGCTGTGGGGTCTCCTCCTGGCGCCGTATCGATGACAACGCCATGCCCGCACGTGCCAAAATCTGCGGTAGCTACGTCAACGCGGCCTTTGCCAAGACTGAGGCGCTCCAGAACGGTTTCGATGAAGCTATCATGCTCACACATGAGGGCAACGTCTCTGAGGGCAGCGCCGAGAACATCTTCCTCTACACCAATGGCGAGCTCGTCACCCCGGCCCCAACCGAGAACATTCTCCTGGGCATCACCCGCGACACCGTTATCAAGATCGCGGAGCGCGAGCTTGGCATTCCCACACGCGAGCGCCCGGTGGACCGCACAGAACTCTACCTCGCCGACGAAATCCTCCTCTGTGGCACAGGCGCGCAGATCGCCCCCGTCATCGAGGTTGACCGCCGCCCGGTTGGCAGCGGCAAAGTAGGCCCTGTTGTACGCAGATTGCAGGAACTCTACTTCGATATCGTGCGCGGCAAACACCCTGAATATAGCGCGCAGTGGTGTACCCCCGTCTACAAAAAATAAAGCCTCTTATAGGCTTTCAGACGCCATTATATACAATCAGTAAGGAGGCGCGGACCCTTGGTCTGCACCTCCTTATTCGTTATTCAGCCATCAAGTACTTCTAACACAATTCGCAAGTTGTTTCACCTTGTCAGGTCAGAGTTGGGAATAAGCTTCCCCTCTCATCAACGCACCTAGCCTGGCAGCCGTATCGGTCTGGGGTTGAGGGGTATAAACAACCATACCCCAATCAGGTTGTTGAGGAATGGAGAGAGTGGTGATTTGAAACGCCAGGTGACCGACCAGGGGATGATAGATTTCACCAGAACTGTTGCATGTCAAGAGAATCTCATGCTCAGGCCACCAGGCCCGAAATTCATGGCTGGAGCTATTCAGGTCGTCAATCAATTCCGTTACCCATGCTTCATCGCCATACCGGTCCCTCATCACACGCAAATGCGCAATACAACCGCGTGCTGCACGCTCCCAGTGGATAAAGCGTTGGCGTTGCAGAGGGTTCATGAAAAGAGACCAGGCCAGATTACGTTCGCGCTCCGAGCTTGTGGAGTAATCGCCGAAGAGTTGGTTAGCACTGTCATTCCACGCGACCACACTCAAACGATGATCGATCAGTTGGGCCGGATAGAGAAATGCATCGAGGATAGCTTGATAGGAAGTATTCTGTGAAAGCTTGCCGCTATCCAGTTCTGCTGACAGTGAAACTCGACCTCGCACCAGGCCAAACAAATGGAGACGTTCCTCAGCATCGAGTTGCAAGATGTCTGCGAGGCGAGAAAGCACCTGTTCAGAAACCTGAATATCTCGACCTTGTTCGAGCCAAGTGTACCAGGAAATACCCACGCCCACGAGTTGGGCAAGTTCTTCTCGTCTAAGCCCAGGAGTGTGTCGTCTTGTAACTGCTGGGAGATCAAACTGTTCTGGACGCAAGCGCGCGCGACGAGTGCGCAAAAAATCGGAGAGTCCTACACGGCGCTTCACACGTTCGCTCATCTGTTCCTCATCATCTAGCATCGAAAACTGTTACTTTTTACACCTATGAGAAAATACACTCCTGGTTTCAGCAGAGATGTTGCTCCATAATACCACCAGATTGGCTGGTCTATCCATTTCCCTGTGGTTGTCAGATAAATATTCTTTGGAAGGATACTACTCTAAAACTACTCCGACGGATGGGGAGCCTGATTGTTTCGATCACCTGAACAGAACAAACGAGCCAAAGGAAGAAAGAATTTATGATGCAACAAGAAAAATATCCTTCAATAGCTGCTACTCCGCGCTCCATCCGTGATCGTGTTGGAATTTTTTCTGAAGCGACTGATATTCTGGACGCCATCGCCAGAGTCTGCGAAGCGGAGCAGGCAGGGGTCCAACAAATCTGGGCACAGAATGCTGGAGATGCCGACCTTGTAACGTTCTTTGCGGCGGTTGCTACACAAACTGAGCGTATAAGGCTTGGAAGCGCCATTGTTCCCGTCTATACACGTCACCCGTTGACGTTGGCACGACAGGTTTTCGCCATAGAGGATCTTGCTCCTAGGCGCCTGAGATTAGGTATTGGTCCCGGCAACAAAATGCTGATTGAGAACTCATACGGTCTCGCGCAAACAACGCCCCTGGCCTATCTCCAAGAGTACCTGGAGATACTGCGCGGCGTTTTCAAGGGTGGAGCGGTTTCCCACCACGGGAAGTTCTTCAATGTGGAGCATATACTTCTGAACACTTCTAAGCAAAACATGTCGCGGAGCGCTTCGGTTCCTCTCTTGACTTCAGCAGTTGGCCTCAAAGCGTTCAGGCTGGCAGGGGAGATTGCTGATGGGGCGATCTCCTGGGCCTGCCCGATTCCTTATCTTCTAGAGTCGGCACTTCCAGAACTGCGTGCTGGGGCTGAGGAGCAAGGTCGTCCTGTTCCTCCCATCATTGCGCATGTGCGAGTTGCACTGAGTACCGATGAAGCGAAAGTTCGCTCAAAGATGCGCCAGGGGGTGCAATTTGCCGCGCGCTTCAGCTCTTTCACTCAGATGTGGGCATCTGCTGGCTTTCCCAGAGCTGCAAACGGCAATGAAGAAGAGATCGATGCCTTAGTGCGAACATTAGTGATCAGCGGCACTGAGGAAACCATACGCCATCGTCTGAGAGAGCTTCTGGCAAGTAGCCTGGATGAGCTGATGTTGCAACTCGTCCCTATTGCCGATGAGGAAAGTGAGCGAAAACAGTTACTCCATCTAGTTGGCTCTCTTTAAAGAAGACGCGAAGGGGTAACAATTCAAGTATAGAAAAGAGACCCCTGCCAGAAGAGTTCCGGCAGGGGTTGAAATCTTGGGTTCCAACAGGACCACCAAAGACGCTTGTTTCGCGGGGGAAACTAACGCTTTGTGTACTGTGGGGCCTTGCGGGCGCGCTTGAGGCCTGGCTTTTTGCGCTCTTTCATGCGTGGGTCGCGGGTCAAGAAACCAGCTTTACGCATAGCGGGCTTATTCTCGCCATCCTGGCGAACCAGGGCGCGAGCCAGGGCATGGCGGATCGCGCCAGCCTGACCAGCTGTGCCACCGCCGACTACACGCACAGTAATGGTGTAGTTGCCGATATTCAGCTCGCGGACGGGCGAGATGATCGTCGAGACATGTGTCTCACGCTTGCCAAAGTACTCAAAAGCAGGTTTGCCGTTGATTGTAATGCTACCATCACCGTTGGGATAGAGGCGCACGCGAGCAACCGCCGTCTTGCGCCGACCCATGCCGTAATAGTACTCACCTTTAGGTGTTTCAGCCAAGGTAGGATCTCCTCTTCTTTACTTCTCAGCGGCGGGCTGCTTCAACAGAGCTTCCGCCCCCGCCCAGGCCACGGGTTTCTGGGCCTCATGTGGATGTGTTGAGCCAGCATAAATCTTCAGGTTCTTCATCACCTTCGCACCGAGGCGGTTGTGCATAACCATGCCACGGATCGCGTGCTCAAGAGCGCGCTCGGGATGTTTGCCCTCGACTACCTGGCGCAGCGTCTGCTGCTTCAAACCACCAGGATACTGTGAGTGGCGATAATAGATCTTCTGGTCCAGGCGCTTGCCCGTAACCGCGATCTTATCGGCATTGATGACGATAACACAGTCGCCAGTGTTAAGATTCGGTGTGAAGGTAGGTTTATGCTTACCGCGCAAGATCTGCGCGATCTGCGATGCCAGACGACCCAATACCTGTCCCTCGGCATCGATAACATACCATGTGGGTTGCAGATCAGCGGCCTTGGCGCTATATGTCTTATTCATTGTCCATTAACTCCAAATTTTTCAGGATACTCAACCCGTACCAGACACAGCCCAAGCGATGGGGCCGCTGAACCAGGGTGCGTTTTCTCCGCCCGCTGCACAATCTCGGCAAACTCCGCAACACTTAGGCGTTGCTGTCCTACCAACAGGAGTGTGCCAACCATCCTGCGTACCTGCCCCGTGAGAAAGGCATCAGCAGTAAAGTCACAATAGATGAGTTCTGCTTGCTGATGATCACGCAAACAACGGGCCTCTAACATTGTACGAATACAGTGATGTGGTCCTGGCTTGAGTGGATTGGAGTCGTCGGGACTATGTCCAAACGCTCCAAAATCCTTCCGACCCAGTAAATAGCGACACGCATCATCCATCAGGGTCACGTCTAACTCGCGTGAACAGTGATAGGCATAGCGCGCGCGTAGGGCCGTGGGAAAGCGCTCATTCCAGATCGTATAGCGATATGAACGGCTCTGCGCGCTAAAGCGAGCATGAAAGCCTTCCGGCATCTCTTTCGCCCAGCGGACCACGACAGTACTGGGTAGAACGGCATTCAGTGCTCGCCGCCAGACCTCAACGGTCAGACGCGACTCCGTACGGAAGTGGATAACCTGACCGCTGGCATGAACGCCAGCATCGGTCCGCCCCGCTCCCATTACCGTGGTTTGTACACCACTGATCTGCGTTACCGCAGTTTCCAGTGTTCCTTGCACCGTCGGACCATGGCTCGCGCGTTGCCGCTGAAAACCATGGTAGTTAGTGCCATCATACTCAATACCGCACGCAATAATCATACATTTTCAAAAGTACAGCTTTTCGTACATTCCGTACGCTTCTTGAATAGAGTGAAAGCGACTTTCTTCCGCACCCGGTACGCCCTTGCTAATCGAGCCTGCGCCGGCGACCCATCATGAATAACCTCATGAAAAAGCTAAGAACGTTCTGTCGTAGCGCTGTCGCCCTTACGCTGTGTGTAGGCTCTCCGGGTTATACCAGGGCAATCTGCGCAATCTCCGCTGCATCACCCTTACGCCGTCCCAGCTTGGTAATGCGCGTGTAGCCACCCGGGCGTCCGACATAGCGAGGAGCAAGCTCGTCGAACATCTTCTTCACGACCAGCTCATCAGGGAGCGCGCTCAGGATCTGGCGGCGAGCGTGAAGCTCGATCACCATTGCCTCGTAGGCAGCCGCCAGAGCCTTCTCCGCCTCAGACTCATTCGAGATGATCTTCAGCAACTCTTCACGGCGAGCCTTGTGCTTATCCTCCAGGAACTTGCGGCCCTTATCGGTCAGAGGAGCCTTCTGCTGCTTGGCACGCTCTTCGTTGCTCCCGATAGTCGCCTTCAGTGAGAAGCGACCTCGGCGGGCAAACGCCAGGATCTGCTCGGCCTTCTCGGTATCGCTGACCACCTTAGCTAGGTGCTCACGAGCAGCCAGGCGGCCCTTGACAGCCGTGCTAATCAGCTTCTCTGCTTCGCCGCGAATAGCTTCTACACGCGAGGTAGTTGTATTAATACGGTCATACCGGATCAGGCCTGCCATCAGGTTACGGCGCGCAGAACGACGGCGCGGCTCAGGCATGTTCATCCGGTTTCCGGCAATTCGGTGCCTCAACTCATTCCTCCATTTCGTGGTCGCCGTCTACGTCGGCTCCGACCGCGCTTGTGCGCGGATTAGGCAAGAAGTTACGCGCTAGCAAGCGCTCACGCAGCTCTTGCAGGCTCTTCTCACCAAAGTTGCGTACGCCAAGAAGATCTTCCTCATTCATCGAGAGCACCTGACCTACCTTCGTAATATTGCTACGCTTCAGGCAGTTATAGGCACGTACCGAGAGATCAAGTTCCTCAATCGGCGTGTCGTAGATCTTTTGTGGGATGGGCAGGCTGCTCAGCGGAGCCTTTTCTGGCTCGGGCAGAGAGGCGCGATAGTTGGCAAGCAACGTAAAGTGCCTTACCAGGACATCAGCGCTCTGGCGCAAGGCCTCATCCGGTGTAATAGTTCCGTCGGTCGTGACCTCAAGAACGATCTTATCGTAGTTTGTCATCTGGCCAACACGAGTGTGCTCAACCGTGTAATTGACCTTTTGTACTGGTGTGTAGATGGCATCGACGGGGATCACACCAATGGGTTGATCCTCCTTCGAGTCAGCAGGCACGTAGCTGCGACCAGTCTCCACCACCAGTTCCATGTCTAGATGAGCATTATCGTTATCCAGAGATGCGATATGCAACTCCGGGTTCACGATCTCCACCGTGCTCGGCGCGACGATATCCGCCGCCGTGACCTCGCGCTCGCCATTGACCTCCAGGCGCATCGTAACGGGATGCTCGGAGAAACTGCGCAGGCGCAACTTCTTGATATTCAAGACGATATCGGTCACGTCCTCCAACACACCGGGGACATCCTGAAACTCATGCTGCACGCCCTCGATTCGAATAGAGGTCACGGCTGCACCAGGCAGCGATGACAGCAATACACGCCGAAGCGCGTTGCCCAGGGTCTGGCCGTACCCCGCCTCTAACGGCTCAATGTCGTAACTCGCATAATTCCCTTGTGTCTTGGTGTTCTTTATACGAGGCAGAGTAATATCTAGCAAGGTTCAAACCTGCCTTTCTTTTTCTACCACTATCCATCCGCAAGCGTGCTCTCTCTCCCAGGTTTGCTGCATTACCGCAGCCTTAGGAGCACGCACTGGAAGAGGGAGACGCCACGAATGACGGTAGTCCAAGAGTGCTATGCCCCCAAGCGGCTCCATATAAGGAGCTACGCCCAGGGATCGACCCACCGCAACTCAACGTGTTATCGCTGATAGTACTCGACGACCATCTGCTCATCGAAGGGCAGCTCGAGATCTGTTCGTGAAGGTAACGTCAGAACACGACCAGACATCGCATCCACATCCAGGCGCAGCCAGGTTGGAATACCCTTCTGAGACAACAGCAGCGCGCGGCTCTTGAAGTACTCAAGGCTCTTGTTGGAATCACGCACCGCGATCACGTCGTTTGGCTTGGCGATGAAGGACGGAATGTCCGTTTTGCGGCCATTGACAACGAAGTGACCATGATTGACCAGCTGGCGAGCCTGCGCGCGCGAATCAGCAAAGCCCAGGCGGTAGACCAGGTTGTCGAGCCTCATCTCAAGGATCTGCAACAGGTTCTCGCTGGTCTTACCAGGGCGGCGGGCCGCGGCGACGAAGTGTTTGCTGAACTGGCGCTCCAACACTCCATACGTACGACGCACGCGCTGCTTCTCGCGCAACTGCTTCGCATAACCCGACTCCTTACGCGCACGGCTCGTGCCATGCTGTCCAGGGCGAGTATTGCGACCATGGCGCTCAAGTGTGCACTTCTGGATACACTTGTCGCCCTTTAAGAATAGTTTTACCCCCTCACGTCTGCATAATTTGCAGACCGGGCCGGTATAACGCGCCATCTATATATCCTCCTCAAAACCCAGGCTATACACGACGCCGTTTGGGCGGGCGGCAGCCATTGTGCGGAATAGGTGTTACGTCTGTAATCGATGTGACATTCAGACCTGAGGCCTGCAATGAGCGGATGGCCGCCTCACGACCGGAGCCGGGTCCCTTCACAAACACATCGATCTGCTTAAGCCCATGATCCATGGCGCGGCGCGCCGCCGTCTCGGCAGTCACCTGCGCAGCATATGGCGTGCTCTTGCGCGAGCCTTTAAAGCCCTGCGCTCCCGCGCTACCCCAGGAGATGACATTCCCATTGGGATCAGTGAGCGTCACAATCGTGTTGTTAAACGTAGCCTGAATATGAGCTTGTCCACGCGGTATGGATTTTCTTTCACGCCGCCTGACTTTGCCAGTAGTAGCTTTCTTCTTGTCTGCCATGCTTTCTATCTCTCCCGGCGTTACTTCTTACCGGCCTTCTTCTTACCGGCAACGGTTCTCTTTGGTCCACGGCGCGTGCGCGCATTCGTACGAGTACGCTGACCATGTACAGGAAGGTTACGACGATGGCGCAGGCCACGATAGCAGCCGATATCAATCAAACGCTTGATATTCGTCTGAACTTCGCGGCGCAGGTCACCCTCAACCTTGTGTTCACGGTCGATGACCTCGCGCAACCGGTTTACCTCTTCTTCAGTCAGGTCCTTAACGCGGGTGTCCGGATTGATTCTTGTCTTCTCCAGGATCTTCTGGCTTGTAGTAAGCCCGATACCATAGATATAGCACAGCGAGATCTCCACGCGCTTCTCGCGTGGAATGTCAACGCCAGCAATTCTAGCCATCTTTCCCTCCAGCTTCGAGTTCCCCCTTCCACTCACCCGCCACAACAAGGAACTCTCTGGACGGGAACGGAATGGAAACTCGCAACGCCATTTTAGCCTTGCTTCTGTTTATGCTTTGGATCTTTACTACAGATCACCATTACCACACGGTGACGGCGGATAATCTTACATCCGTCACAACGTGGCTTTACCGAGGCACTCACTTTCATGACTTGCTCTCCTCAAGATAGTTGAGTCTCTACTAACCTTCCAGGCACACAAAAGTACAACAGCACGCTTGTAAGCATGCCTCGTCTTCCTAGACGGTGCCTGTCGCTTTCTCATACACCTGTCTGGGTCACAGGTAGCAACGGGAACAAAGAAGGATGCCTACTCCACCATCAACCCTTAACTCGCCATGTGATACGGCCTCGCTTCAGGTCATATGGGGATAGCACTACTCGTACCTTATCACCTGGAACGATACGCACGAAGTTCATTCTGATACGCCCTGAGAGGACTGCCAGGACTTCATGTTGCTCGTCTATTCTCACCTTGAACATGGCATTGGGGAGGGCCTCTAGTACAGTACCCTCGACAGCTATTTCATCTTTTGGCATAGCATCCTTTCCCTGATCATCGGGACGTTTTTCTCTCCTGCTCTCGGCTCATCACAAGGATCGTCTACGCGTGGCAGCCAGCACGCGGCAGCTCTTCTCTATAAAATGCATCTGAGAGAGAGGACGGCTATCCGCGATTACTACCTATTAGGAAACCTGAGCGCTTCGCGCTCGTCACATGAGTGACGTTGGTTTCCGCATAAGAACTATCTGACGGACAACGACAGATACATTTTGCTCAAGCCTCTCTACAGGTACACAAAACGGCTCCCCTTGAGGCAGCACACCTCAGTACCGCTTGTGACTCTTATCCCATTTGAGTGTATTTGCTCAGCTAAAGCTTTGTTACTCTTACAAGTACAAAAGGGCAGCAGTATGTACTGCTGCAGCCAACTACGAATTATAGCATACATTCTCCAGGAAGTCGAGAGGGCAATTCTCTGATGCCAGAAT
The DNA here is from genome assembly GCF_016587375.1 of Ktedonobacter robiniae. Taxonomy (GTDB): domain Bacteria; phylum Chloroflexota; class Ktedonobacteria; order Ktedonobacterales; family Ktedonobacteraceae; genus Ktedonobacter; species Ktedonobacter robiniae. The sequence goes on along the minus strand of NZ_BNJG01000001.1, from coordinate 2,526,647 downwards.
AGACCTCTCGACTTCGCCATTAGAACATTCGTAGTCGCCCGTGTCCCCCACAACTCTCTTGTACTCCACTCTTCGTGTACCGACGTACAACGATGCGCGGAGTAACCAGGATAGCCCTTTGTGGGTTATCAGGCAGTACACTTTCTGCCCCAGTCCTTCTTCCAGTAAAGAGCCGCCTTCGCAGTGAAGGCCTCACCCCTCAGGGAGAAGCTTCCTCTGTTGAGCGGCTTTCAGCTCTTCTGCCTGCGTACTCGTTTACCCAGTTTCCACCTGGCTGGCTCCAAACCGAGAGCACCACCTGGCGGCGGCGAGTACCTACCTAATCTGATCCCAGTTTAGCGCTGACCGGCGCGTTCGCTAATCACGTTGACCAGCTCCTGCTGTACACGATCAATGCTTTGATTCCCATTCACCCGAATCAACTTCTGCTGACCATCGTAGTAATCGATCAGGTGAATCGTATCATTAAAGAAGATATCCAGGCGCTTCTGTATCGCCTCCCCACGGTCATCGGAGCGCTGGTACAGCTCGCTACCATCGATATCACAGATCCCCGCAACCTGCGGGGGGTTGGTTTCAATGTTATAGACATGCTGGTGGGCTTTGCAGATATATCTGCCCGAGAGGCGCTTGAGCAACTCGGCTCGCGGCACCTCCAGGTAGAGCGCGCAGTCAACCCGCTTGCCTACATTTGCCAATCCTTTATCTAGTGCCTGGGACTGGGCAATAGTGCGAGGGAAGCCATCCAGAATCACGCCATTCGCACAGTCCGGGGCTTGCAGGCGATCCAGCACCATGGCGATGGTCAGGTCATCGGGGACCAGGTGACCATCATCCATGTACTTTTTCGCCTTCAGCCCCAACTCCGTCTGCTGGCTTATGGCGCTGCGAAACAAATCGCCACTAGCCACGTGACGAATATCGAGCGACTGCGATAGCTTCTCGGCCTGTGTTCCTTTGCCAGACCCTTGAGCACCGATCAGGATAATGTTCACGTTTTTCCTCCAGCGGAAAAATGACAGGGAGTGCGCCGCTGCACTCCCATACACACATGATAGACATTCTCCAGCACAGACCGCTCTACCGCTGCCATGTCCCTCAGTGCCTTTATGGAAGTGCAGTGAAAACAGCCACTGCGGGGCGGCACAACTCCCTTATTACTTCCTATCCGAAATCCTGAGCGCGAAGTGCTAGGCACGAGAGTGCCATTGATTTCGGAATAAGAATTTTAAGACAGGAAGCCCGAATAGTTACGCATTACCATCTGGGCTTCAAGCTGTCTCACGGTATCCAGAACGACGCCGACTACAATCAGTAGCGAAGCACTTCCAAGCAGCTGATTGCCACCAACGCTTGCAAAGAAGGGTAGAACAGCTATAATGCCCAGGAACAACGCACCTGCCAATGTAATGCGATTGAGAATCGCGAACAGGTAGTCGCTCGTAGGCTGACCGGGCCGGTAGCCCGGGATGAATGCGCCCTGCTTTTGCAGGTTCTCCGGTATATTTTGCTGCTGCCACATAACGTAGGCATAGAAGTAGGTGAACGCGACGACCAGCACAAAGTAGATCGCCCAGTACCACCATAACTTCGGGTTGACCAGGTAGGTCGAAACCCATACAGCACTATCGCGCAACCAGGGTGTGGTGCTCGAGGTCAAGTACTGCGAGATGACCGACGGGAAGAGCATCATTGACTGCGCGAAGATCAGCGGGATCATACCCGCGCTATTGACCTGCATCGGAATGTAGGTTGTCTGCGCGGAACCAACCAGCATATTACGCCCGACCATACGCTTGGTTGGATACTGCACGGGTACGCGACGCTGTCCCAGATAAATGTAGACAATGCCAACAATGGTAATCAGGCCGATCAGCAGGAACACGCCGATGCTGACGATACCACTACCATTACCACCACCAGAGGTCGCGGAGACATAGCCCTGCTGGACTGTTGACCACAGGCGGCTCACAATATTACCAAAGATGACCAGCGAAATACCATTACCGATGCCGTTCTCAGTGATCAGCTCACCAATCCAGACCAGGATCATAACACCGGCGGTCAGGGTGATGAGGATTGCGAACGATTCGAGGGCGTATTTTGGATCGACCAGGCTGAAGTTGTTCAATACGTGCTGATTCTGGTACAGCGCGCACTGGCCGAACGCCTGCAAGAAGGCAAGAGGAACAGCGATCATGCGAGTAATCTGGCTGGTGCGCAGGCGACCCGCCTCACCCTGCATGGCCAGGTTCTGCAAGGCCGGAATGATGGGTTGCAACAACTGCATGACGATGGTAGCGGTGATATATGGGTAGACGCTCAGAGCCACAATGGAGAACGTCTGCAACGAACCACCAGAGAACACATCGAGTAGACCCAAGAGCTGGCCGACGTTTTTGCCACTGTTAAAGAGACTAACCAGGGCTTTATGTTCATCGCCTGTAAGAGGAATGGTGATGTGGGCCAGGATGCGGACCACGATCAGCATTGCCAACGTAAAGAGTATTTTATTGCGCAAATCGGGAACAGTCCAGATGCTACGCAGCTTTTCCCACATGGGAGCCTCCTTCCGGCTTTCAATCCTCCCACATTGCTATACAAGGCTCCAAGACTCTATCTCGACTCTATCTCTAGAGCCTCAATATATCGGGAATCTTGCATAGATGGAGAGGAATGAAGGACAGACTCTCAAGTAACCGCTGCCACGGGGCAGGGTCGTGGGGGATTACTCCCCCGCGCCCTGCTCTGTTGCAGACTTCTCATCTTTACGACGCTTCGTCTTCTCGTACACTTTGCGCTCGATAATCTCGATACGACCACCGGCCGCCTCGATCTTCTCTTTCGCGCTCGCCGAGAATTTGTGCGCGCGGACGGTCAGCGCGCGGTCGATCTCGCCATCGCCCAGCACCTTGATCAGGCCGCGAGCCTGCGCGGGGATGAGCAGCCCCTTCTCAACCATGGCCTCAGGAGTAACCTGAGTGTCGGCATTGAAGTGAGCGAGATCAATAACATTAATTATAGTATAGTCGTCGCGGAAAAGGGGATTCTGATTCCCCAGACCACGAAGGAAAGGTAAGCGCTTTGAAAGGCGAGTCTGACCGCCGTTAAATGCGCGATGGACGCGCCCGCCAGTGCGAGCTTTCTGACCCTTAGTACCACGGCCAGCGGTCTTACCACGACCGGAGCCGTGACCGCGACCGAGGCGCTTCTCAGTCTTATGCGAACCTGGAGCAGGCTGCAAATTGGAAAGGTTAATTAGACTCACTCTGCAATCTCCTCAACCTGCACTAGATGATTGACTTTGCGAATCATGCCACGCACCGCAGGCTGGTCGTTATGCTCAACGATCTGGTGCAGCTTGCGCAGCCCCAGAGCGCGGATGGTATCTTTCTGATCCTGCGCGTAACCGATTGAACTCTTTACCCATTTTACGCGTAATTTTTTTGATCCTGTTATTCCCGTTGTTGCCATTGCTTACTCCTATCGACGGCGTTCACCGCCGCCACCGCGACGCTCACCGCCACCACCGCGGCGATCACCACCGCCACGACGATCACCGCCGCCACGACGACCTGCTGCTGCGGCGCGACTCTCACGCGCCTCTTCCTCACGTGCCGCACGAGCAGCCGCAGCCTGCTCAGCCGCGGCTGCCGTCGCGGCTGCCATCTGCTCGGCGCGCTTCTTGCCAAGCAGCTCAACCACGGTCTTCCCACGGCGTGCCGCCTCGGCATCGGGGGAACGCAGTTCGCGTAGCGCCTTGACGCATGCCTGAACGGTGTTTGCCTTGTTGGTGCTTCCCAGCGTCTTGGTCAGGATATCGCGAACACCCGCGGCCTCCATGACAGCGCGGACAGCACCGCCGGCGATAACACCCGTACCGGGGGCCGCCGGTTTGAGCAGCACCTCAGACGCGCCAAAGTTCGTCTTCACCAGGTAAGGAATGGTTGTGCCAGAGAGAGGCACCTCAACCAGGTGCTTCTTCGCGTCTTCCACAGCCTTACGAATCGCCTCAGTGTACTCAGCTGCCTTACCGAAACCATACCCAACAAAACCATTGCGATCACCGACAACTACCAGGGCACGAATGCTGAAGCGTCGGCCACCCTTCACCACCTTGGAGACGCGGCTGACCTCAACCACAGTCTCTTCAAGGTTCAGTTTTGAAGCATCAATTCTTGCCATAATACTCCTCATGCCTCTTTGAAAGGCTCATTGGCTCTCTCGTGGCCCTAGAAATCCAGTCCCGCTTCACGAGCGCCTTCAGCAAGCGCCGCGACTCTGCCGTGATAGGCATAGCCACCGCGATCGAAGACAACCTGCTTAACACCTTTTTCCTGCGCTCGCTGAGCCACCAGCTTCCCAACCTCGTGCGCCAGGGAGACCTTGCGATTGCTCAAGATGCCCGCCAGCTTCTCGGTCTGGCTCTTCTTCTCTTTTTTCGGAGCTTCGGCCACAGCGGCGGCACGGCCACCTTTAGCGGCTTTCTTCCCTTTGGCGGGGGCAGCTTCTTCCACAACCTCTTCTACTGCGGCGGGCGCGCTCTCGGTCTGGACAGCCTGCTTGTGCTGCTCAGTAGTGGCCGGCTTAAAGTCCCGCAAGCTCTCGTCCAGAGTAGAAGCCGAAACCAGGGTCTTACCCGTGGTATCGTCAATAATCTGCGCGTAGATATGCTGCCCACTGCGGAATACGTTCAAACGTGGGCGCAGTTCTGAGCCTTCAAGGTGGCGTCGAATTCGCTGGTGCCGCCGCAGCCTTGCTTGATTTGCATGAAATTGTTTAATCATTGTCTGTGAACAGAAGATCCATGTTCTCTGCTCTCCCATTACCGGGAGGACACAGGAAAACTTCCTCTGCTCATCCCCTTTCTGCAAAATGCGCGATTGAGGGACTTGGAATACGTGGTCGGCACTACGTCTCCCGGGTTCAGCCCTCGCGTCGCGTCTTTCTGTCTTGCCATACAATCGTGTGAGCGAAAGCTAGCCGCTGCGAAGCGGCATTCACGATTGCTTTTTCATGACGTGATAAGAGACCGTCGAAAGATAGTATAAAGCAGTCGTAAACACTATGCCAATCACCAGGACCAGGTATGCTGGCCCTGCCGTAACAGGCCGTATGCAACAGGTACCGGGAGGACTCTCGAAGACTCCTCCCGGACGCCTACAACAGAATGTGTTTGCCGTTATTTACTTCTTCTTACCGCCGACTTTACCGGCCTTACCAGCCTTGCGGCGCACGGCCTCGCCAGCATAGCGGATGCCTTTGCCTTTATAAGGCTCGGGCTTGCGGATGTGGCGAATGTTGGCCGCCAACTGACCAACCGCGTGCTTGTCGATGCCAGTAACGCTGATACGGGTCGCCTTGCTAGCGGGATCAGGCGCTTCAAGCTTCAACTCGATACCCTGAGGGGCCTGAACCTCCACCGGGTGCGAGTAACCGACCAGGATGATCAGGTTCTTCCCCTGCTGGACGGCGCGATAACCCACACCATGGATCTCAAGCATCTTGGTATAACCAGTGGTCACACCCACAACCATATTGTTAATCAACGTGCGATACAGGCCATGCTTTGAGCGATGCTCTTTGCTATCCGAAGGGCGGGTCACCGTCAGCGTGCCGTCCTCCAGCTTCAGTTGAAGCTGAGGGTCGACCTGCTCAGACAGCGTGCCCTTGGGGCCTTTAACCGTCACGAGATTGTCTTCGGTCCAGTTCACCTGCACCGCTTGCGGGACAGTGATAGGAGCACGTCCAATACGCGACATTCTAACCTCCCTTTACCAAACGTAGCAGATGACTTCGCCACCCACGCCCTGTTTATAGGCGCTAGCGCCAGTCATCAGGCCCCTGGATGTCGATACAATCGAGATACCGAGGCCACCACGCACGCGGGGAATGTCGGTCTGTTTGCTATAGACGCGCAGACCAGGCTTGCTCACGCGTTTGAGCTGCGTCAGGACAGGCTTCTTCTCCACATAGCGCAGCGTCAGGCGCAGCGTTCCCTGTGGATTATCCTTCAGGATCTCGATATCTTTAATGTAACCTTCTTCTTTCAGCACGCGCGCAATCGCCAGCTTCATTTTCGACGCTGGAATGAGTACGCGAGTATGTCGTGCTGTAGCCGCATTACGGATGCGCGTCAGCATATCCGCAATGGGATCAGTCATGTTCATGGAACATCCTCCACTAAGTTTCCCAGGCAGCTTGACGCTCAGATACAGCGACGCTGCTCTGTAGTCATCAAAGCCAACTGGAACAATTCGCGACTACAATCTACCAGCTCGATTTTGTGACGCCGGGTAGCTCACCGCGCAACGCCCGTTCGCGGAAGCAAATGCGGCACAGGCCAAACTTTCTCATATATGCACGGGGTCGCCCGCAAACCTGACAGCGATTGTGATGCCGCACCTCAAACTTGGGCTTGCGCTGCGACTTAATGATCATTGATATTTTTGCCATCGCGCCCTCCAGCGTTACTTCTTAAAGGGCATGCCCATTAGTGCGAGCAATCTGCGCCCCTCTTCATCTGTGCGAGCCGTAGTGACGATACTCACTTCCATGCCGCGCAGCTTGTCTACTTTATCGTAGTCGATCTCTGGGAAGACCAGCTGTTCGCGCAGTCCCAGAGTATAGTTGCCGCGGCCATCGAAGGCATCAGCCGAGATGCCCTGGAAGTCACGGATACGTGGCAGCGCGACGTTGATCAGCTTGTCGAGGAAGTGGAACATGCGCGTGCCGCGCAGTGTCACCATACAGCCAATCGGCATCCCTTCGCGTAGTTTAAACGCGGCCACCGAGCGCTTGGCACGTGTCACGACCGGGCGCTGACCAGTAACGGTCGCCAGGTCGGCAACGGCGGCATCCATAGCCTTGGCGTTCTGGATGACTTCGCCCATGCCAATATTAACAACAACCTTGTGAATGCCAGGAACCTGCATCGGATTAGCGTAGTTAAACTCCTTATGCAGGGCCGGCACAACCTCTTGACGATATTTTTCTTTCAAGCGTGATGCCAACATAATGCTTAACTACTCCTCGTCCGGTCCTGAATGACTTTGCCACACTTTTTGCAGACGCGAACCGAGCGTTCTTTGTCGCCCATGACGCGACGGTCATGACCAACGCGTGTAGGCTCGCCGCACTCTGTGCACTTCAACATAACGTTCGAGACATGCAATGGCATTGCCTTCTCGATGATGCCACCCTGGCGGGTCTGTCCCTGCGGTTTAACGTGCTTCTTCACGACGTTCAAGCCCTCAACAATTACCTTGCTGTCCTGGGGCAACGCTCGCGAAACCGTTCCTTCTTTATCTTTATCCTTGCCCGTGATGATCAAGACGGTGTCACCCTTTTTGATGTTCATCTTCGCAAGGTGCAGGGGTTTCTTCTCTTTCTTTTTTACTGACATCTTTCCCCTCGTTATAGCACTTCTGGCGCGAGTGAGACTAGTCTCATAAAGTTCTTCTCACGCAGTTCGCGAGCTACAGGGCCAAAGATGCGGGTGCCCCTGGGATTGTTACCGGGAGCCAGGATAACTGCGGCGTTTTCATCGAAACGGATATGCGAGCCATCACGGCGGACATATTCCTTCGTCACACGCACGACCACAGCATTCACTACTTCGCCCTTTTTTACCTGTCCGTTCGGAGTCGCGACTTTCACTGAGGCTTTGATAATATCGCCAACCTCAGCGTAGCGCTTGGCCGAACCGCTCATCACGCGGATACACATGATCTCTTTAGCGCCGGTGTTATCGGCGACTTTCAAGCGTGTCTGCGGCTGAATCATCTGTTCGTCCCTCTCTTAACTCTATTCGGCAGACTTTTCAGCTTCCGCGGATGATTCGCTCTGCGTCAGGTTGGGATCAACCTCAGCCAGAACTTCTGCAACCGGGACGATACCACTTCCGCTCTTTACGATCTCGACCAGGCGCCAGCGCTTAAGCTTGCTCATGGGGCGAGTCTCCTCGATGCGCACAACGTCGTCAATCTGACACTGGTTGTTCTCATCATGGACATGGAAGTGTTTCGTCTGCTTGTATGTTCGCTTGTAGATACGATGCTTCTTCAAGGACTCGACCGATACAACAATGGTCTTGTCCATTTTATTGCTAATTACTCGCCCGACCTTCTGGACGCGGCGCACTGAAGGCGCCGCGGTCGAGCTAGTAGTGGCTACTCGCTCTGTCATGATTATTCACTCTCCAACATCGTCAGGCGATGCAACAAGCGTGCAATATCTTTCTTAGTGTTCGCGAAGACGCGGTTGTCTTTGACTTCACCGCGCTGCTGCTGCAAGCGGAGGTTAAAGAGCTTCATACGAAGTTCCTGAATCTCTTTGCGCGCCTCGCCCTCGCCCATCTCGCTAATTTGCTTGCGACGTTCGTTAAGCTTCGACACTCTCCGCCTCCCCTTTAGTAATAAAGCGGCACTTGACAGGCAGCTTGTGGATAGCAAGGCGGATGGCTTCCTTCGCGATCTCTTCGCTGACGCCACCGATCTCGAAGATGATGCGTCCAGGCTTCACCACGGCAACCCAGTGATCGACCGCACCTTTACCGCTACCCATACGGGTTTCGGCAGGCTTGGCGGTAATAGGTTTGTCGGGGAAGACGCGGATCCAGACTTTACCACCACGCTTCATATAACGCGTCATCGCGATACGAGCGGACTCGATCTGACGCGCCTCCATCCAACATGGCTCCAGAGCCTGGAGGCCAAAATCGCCGAAGGCAAGCGTTGCGCCGCGAGTGGCTTCGCCCCTCATACGCCCACGATGTTGGCGACGGTACTTTGTTCTTGATGGTGCCAATAACATGGCTTCGCTCTCCTCTTATTCGCCCTGAGTGGACTCGGTAGGCCCAGCCGGTGGCTGCTGCGGCTGCTGTTGCTCGGCCGCTGGCTGCTGACGCTCGCTCTGTGGACGTGGAGCGCGCTCGCCCTGTGGGCGTGGGGCGCGCTCGCCCTGCGGACGAGGCCCGCGTGGCGGTCGATCTCCCTGCGGGCGAGGTCCACGCTCTCCCTGCGGACGAGGTCCGCGCTGGGGGCGCTCACCACCACGTGGTCGGTCTCCCTGAGGACGCTGACCGCGTGGGCCGCCCTCGCCTCTGCGGCGATCAGGACGGCGTTCGCCAGACTCACGCGGGGCGGTAGGTGCAAACAGATCCACGGCCTCCGCGCTTTCGCGACGGCGGCTTGGCAGAATGTCCCCGCGATAGATCCACACTTTTACGCCAATCACACCAAAGGTGGTGTGTGCCTCGGCCAGGCCATAATCGATGTCGGCACGCAGGGTATGCAGAGGAACCTTGCCCTCAACCTCTTTCTCGGTGCGAGCAATTTCCGCGCCACCCAAGCGACCACCAGCGATTACCTTGATGCCCTTCGCGCCAGCACGCATCGACTTCTGAACCGCCTGCTTCATCGCACGACGGAAAGAGACGCGCTTCTCAAGCTGATCGCAGATGCTGCGACCAACCAGGTACGCGTCCAGCTCAGGCTGGCGGATCTCGACGATCTCAACGCGCACACGCTTCTGCGTTTTGGACTCAAGGTGAGCCTTCAGTCTCTCTACCTTTTCACCACTCTTACCGATAACAATACCGGGTTTGGCGGTGTTGATCTTTACCAGCACCTGTTTGGGGGCTGCGCGCTCAATCTCAATTTTTGAGACGCCCGCGTCAACCTTGGCCCCATGGGCGCTGGAAAGCTCTTTGTTGATCATACGGCGGATCTGGAAATCCTCCGCCAGGATATCTTTGTAGTTGTTCTCAGCGTACCAGCGTGACTGCCATGATTCCCAGCCTTTGATGACGCCAAGCCGGAACCCTATTGGGTGTACCTTGTGTCCCAACTGTGTCCTCCTTAATTAACGGCCCGCGTCAGCAGGATCGTCAGAAACAACCACTGTCACATGGCAGAAGCGGCGCAAAATGCGAGCCGCGCGGCCATGAGAGCGTGGCTTTACACGCTTAATGCGGAATGAATCGTCCGCGACAATGTTCAAAATGTATAGATCATCGGGATTGAGACTGTAGTTATTCTCCGCGTTCGCCGCAGCCGAGGCGACAACCTTGCGTACAGGTGTCGCACCAGCGTTGGGCAAATACTGGAGAATAGCCAGAGCCTCATTTACGCGAAGCCCCTTCACCGCATTCGTCACCAGACGCATTTTGCGCGGCGAAATTCCGATGTCTTTTGCAATAGCTCTGACTTGCATCTCTACCTCACCGAAGTGGTCTTCTCATTTTTTCCGCCCGCATGACCACGATAATGCCTTGTCGGGGCGAATTCACCAAGTTTATGACCAACCATGTTCTCAGTAATATAAATCGGCACATGGGTCTTCCCGTTATGCACACCGATGGTCATACCAACCATCTCGGGGAAGATCATCGAAGCGCGTGACCAGGTCTTGATCAAGCGGCGGTCGCCGCTTTTGCGCATGACAAGCACCTTTTTCCTGAGAGACTCGTGTATATATGGTCCCTTTTTTCTTGAGCGCGACATTCCTTACTTCCTCCTGCCCGCATTGCGACGGCGAACAATGAAGCGATTGGTTCTCTTGTTCCGACGAGTCTTGAAGCCCATTGCAGGCTTGCCCCAGGGCGTCTGTGGCTTACCACCAATGGGTGCACGGCCCTCACCACCACCATGAGGATGGTCTCGTGGGTTCATTACCGAACCGCGGACGGTCGGGCGGCGCCCCAGATGACGCGAACGACCGGCCTTACCGATGCTAATGTTCTCATGATCAAGATTACCAACCTGGCCAATGGTCGCCATGCACAGAATATGCACATTGCGCAGCTCTCCAGAGGGGAGGCGCAACAAGGCGTAATCGCCCTCTTTCGCCATCAACTGGATGCCGACACCAGCCCCGCGTGCAAGCTGACCACCACGGCCACGCTCCATCTCCACGTTGTGAACCGTGGTACCAGTCGGGATGTTCTTGAGGGGCAGGGCGTTACCAACGCGGATGTCCGCGTCAGGGCCAGCCTCTACACGATCCCCAACCTTAAGGCCCAGAGGAGCAATGATGTAGCGCTTCTCACCATCTAGATAATGCAACAGAGCAATATTGGCAGAGCGGTTTGGATCATATTCGATCGCCGCGACCCGGGCTGGGACACCAAACTTGTTGCGCTTGAAATCGATGATACGATACGCACGCTTTGCACCGCCGCCACGATGGCGGGTCGTAATTTTACCCTGATTGTTGCGACCAGAATGCTTCTTCAGCGAAACAGTCAGCGACTTCTCAGGCTTTGTCTTTGTAATCTCCTCGAATGTCGAGACGGACATGCCACGACGCCCAGGAGACGTTGGTCGATACTGTCTGATTGGCATCTCTTATATCCCTTACGCCTTCATTGCGTCGATTGTCTGTCCTTCTTTGAGGGTGACAATCGCCTTTTTCCATTCGCGAGCCTCGACTGGACGCGGGGCCGCTCCACGCCGACGGATCGAGCGCGGCTTACCAGGCATACGCATCGTATTGACATGCGTCACGTTGACTTTGAAAAGCGTCTCGACTGCGCGGCGTATGTCAACTTTGGTTGCAGTTTTCGCCACTTCAAAGGTATACTGATTCTGCTCTTGCAGCTTCACCGTTTTCTCGGTGATGATACCTCGGCGTAGTATCTCTGTGATTTCCACAGTCTGTTCCTCCTCGCCTACGCTTCGCTACTGGTCTCCGCTGCTGTAGCTTCGTCGGCAATCTTAAGGGTGGCTTCTTCAGCGCTCAACCCCTCACCAAAGACCAGCTCAATCCAGCGCACAGTCTTGGGTGTCATGACGATATAATCATGCTTCAGCAGTTCAACAACGTTGATCGAGGAGACATGTTGGACTTTCGCCGAAGGAATGTTACGCGTAGATAATACGACGTTCTCATCGCGCTTCGGCAACATCATTAGGACCTTTTTCCCCTCGCTTGATGGAAGCTTATTCAGCAGCTCAAGCATGTCCTTTGTGCGGGGGGTCTCCATTTCAAGCTTGTTCACAATGATCAAGCTCTGGTTCGCCACTTTGTCCGAGAGCACCGAGCGGATTGCCAGGCGGCGCATCTTCTTGGGCACATCGTGGTGATATGGATGAGGCTTCGGACCAAAGACGGTACCGCCGCCACGGAACTGAGGTGCGCGGGTGCTACCCTGACGAGCACGACCCGTACCCTTCTGTCTGTAAGGCTTTTTATTGCCGCCCGAGACTTCGGCGCGAGTCTTGGTTGAAGCATTGCCTTGACGGCGATTGACCAGTTGCGCAGTAACGACCTGGTGCAAAACCGCCATGTTGGGAGTGACCCCGAACACCTGCTCGCTCAGCTCGAGCTGTTCTACGGCCTCTCCGGCCATGTTATACACTGTAGTCGAGGGCATTTCGGTTACCTCATCACATGCTTCTTAATCGTGAGCAAGCCGCCATTGGCGCCAGGTACCGAACCCTTTACCACCAGCAGATTGCGCTCAGGATCAGATTGAACTATTTGCAGTTTCTTTACTGTTACGCGCGCATTTCCCATGCGACCAGCCATGCGTGTGCCCTTCAAGACACGGCCTGGAGTCGTACCAGAACCGATGGAACCCGGGGCTCTCAAGCGGTCTGACTGACCATGCGTGCGAGGACCACCGCGGAAGCCATGACGCTTGACACCACCCTGGAAGCCCTTACCTTTGGTAATGCCCACGATGTCAACGATCTCGCCATCGGTGAACAGGCTAGCATTAAAGCTATGTCCCAGCTCAATGCTCCCCAGGTCCACACCTTCCTGCAATCCTACTTCGCGCAACACTTTGAAAGGGCCAAGTTCTGGTCCTGGGCGGCGCTGGCGGTTCTCTCTGATCTTGAGCAACTTGCGTACTTGCTTGCTCTGCTTCTCTTCTTCTTTGTTCTCTTCGCTCTTTGCCTGCTGGTCATGCGTCTGCAATGCCTTGCGCTGTCCCTTCAGCAATGGCAGGCTATGACCAAGATGCCCCAGTTCAGGACGGGTTGAGTGCTTAAGGGTGGTCTCTTCAAAACCAATCTGCACTGCCTCATACCCATCACGGGACACCGTTTTGACCTGTGTTACGATGCAGGGGCCGACTTCAATTACAGTGACCGGAATGACGGTGCCGTTTTGGCCAAACACCTGGGTCATGCCGACCTTCCTGCCCAACAATGCATCTAGCATATTCTTTTACCTCTTCATACTGTAGGCATCTGAATACTCAGTCCACCAGCGTCTCTCATGTTAAGAGATCGAGCATTAACGCTCTTTTTCCACCCTCCATGCCTCACAAAAAGACACACAAAATGGTTCCCATCCCTGCAACGATGGCTTTCTCGCGCTTCTTCAGATGACCTCGCTGCTCACACAGCCTCCGGCAAGCCTTTAAGATCTTACACAGAAACCAACCCCCATTCGGGGCGCGGCGCCACTCTCGTGGCTAGCGCTTCGCGCTCAGGTTTCCGAAAGGTAGTAAGATGAGTGCTTCGCTTGCCAGAATGCTCATAAGCTAGAGCTTGATCTCAATGTCTACACCTGCGGGCAGATTCAAATGAGTCAGGGCCTCGACAGTCTTGTTAGTATGATCGACGATGTCAATCAAACGCTTATGCGTGCGAATCTCGAACTGGTCGCGTGCATCCTTATCAATGAAGGGTGAGCGCATAACCGTGTACTTGTCGATTTTCGTAGGCAGTGGCACTGGCCCCGAAACGCGTGCGCCAGTGCGCTGGGCAGCATCCACAATCTGCATCGCAGACTGGTCGAGAATGCGGTGGTCAAACGCCTTCAGGCGAATGCGGATGCGCTGTTTTGATCCCGTAGCCATGAATACTTTTCTCCTGATAGGTTCCCAACAGCCAGAGAGGCTGTTACCAGCCTCTCTTTTGCTATAGGGTTTCCCCTGATCTTATGCAAGAACCTTGGTGCAGATACCAGCGCCAACGGTACGACCGCCTTCGCGGATGGCGAACTTCACGCCCTCTTCCATCGCGACCGGCTGGATCAACTCGACCGTCATCTCAATGTTGTCGCCAGGCATAACCATCTCCACGCCTTCGGGCAGCTTGATCGATCCCGTCACGTCCGTGGTACGAACGTAGAACTGAGGGCGATAGCCGTTGAAGAATGGCGTATGGCGGCCACCCTCTTCTTTCGAGAGGACGTAAACCTGCGCCAGGAAGTTCTTATGCGGCTTGATCGAGCCCGGCTTGGCCAGCACCTGGCCGCGCTCGATGTCCGTACGCTCAACACCACGCAACAGACAACCAACGTTGTCACCTGCCTGGCCCTCATCCAGCGTCTTCTGGAACATCTCCACACCTGTGACAACCACGGTGCGGGTCTCTTCCTTCATACCAATGATCTCGATGTTCTCGCCAACTTTGACGATACCACGCTCGATACGACCCGTGGCCACGGTACCGCGACCCTTAATGCCAAAGACGTCTTCCACTGGCATCAGGAACGGCTTGTCGGTCGCGCGAGGAGGCGTGGGGATGTAGGAGTCCACCGCATCCATCAGCTCCCAGATGCACTTGGCTGCCTCGTCGTTGCGCGAGAGGTCGCCCTTGCTCTCCAGAGCTTTGAGCGCCGAACCGCGGATGATAGGAACATCGTCGCCAGGGAACTGGTACTTCGAGAGCAACTCCCGCACTTCCAGCTCGACCAGCTCGAGCAGCTCCTCGTCTTCCATCATGTCGCATTTGTTGAGGAAGACCACCATCGCGGGAACCTCAACCTGCTGTGCCAGCAGGACGTGCTCGCGCGTCTGAGGCATAGGACCATCAGGAGCACTCACGACCAGGATCGCGCCGTCCATCTGGGCGGCACCGGTGATCATGTTCTTGATGTAGTCAGCGTGACCGGGGCAGTCCACGTGAGCGTAGTGGCGCTTCTCGGTCTGGTACTCCAGGTGCGCGATCGAGATGGTAATACCACGCTCGCGCTCCTCGGGGGCCTTGTCGATCTGGTCGAAGGCCGTGTACTTAGCAAGCTGAGCGGCAGCCAGGGTCTTGGTGATGGCCGCGGTCAGGGTCGTCTTGCCGTGGTCGATGTGACCAATCGTACCCACGTTAACGTGAGGTTTTGTGCGCTCAAACTTCTGTTTTGCCATGTTTTATCCTCTTAATTTTTTCCATCCCCTACTTTACCGTAGGAGTTTATCTTCTCAGTGCAGACTTATGCCCTGGCCCGGTAGGCCTGTCCCTGAGTTCGGCACCGGGCAGGTCCTTCTACATCCTACCTTTTCCAATCAGGTAGTCTCTCCTTATGCTGAAACCAACGTCACTTCCGTGCCTAGCGCTTCGCGCTCAGGTTTCCGATAGGTAGTAAGCCAAAACACGCAAAGAAGATTGTACTCTTTTCGAGTCCTTGCTGACAAGTAGATAGGGAGGTTTGGGGGATCATCCCTGACTTTTCCACCACTTATACACCATAAGCCGCGTATGTTCAGTATACGCTGGCAGCTATATGGTCACAACCACGAAGCTACCAACCCCACCCAAAACCTTTTTTCTCAGCCACCCGCCGTTTGCGGCGCATTGCCACCGCAAACGGCGAGCACTTAAACAAGCTTGACTACGATCTGCTCAGATTAGCGGCTCGATTTGGCGATAATCTCGTCGGCAATATTCTTTGGAACGGGATCGTAGTGGGAGAATTCCATCGAGTAGCTGGCACGACCACTGGACATCGAACGCAGCTCATTCACGTAGCCGAACATCTCGGACAGGGGAACGTTAGCTTTGACGACGTTCGAGTCAGCACGGGTCTCCATACCAAGGATGGTGCCACGGCGGCGGTTGAGGTCGCCGATGACATCGCCATAGAAGTCCTCAGGTGTGGTAACCTCTACAATCATGATTGGCTCCAACAACACGGGGCCAGCTTTGCGGACACCCTCTTTGACACCCAGCGAACCGGCGATTTTAAAGGCCGCCTCACTGGAGTCAACGTCGTGGTAAGAACCATCATACAGAGCAACTTTGACGTCGACGACGGGGAAGCCGGCGATAATACCGTTCTCCAGCGCCTCGCGCACACCCTGCTCAGTCGGCTTGATGTATTCCCTGGGGACGGTACCACCAACGACCTCGCTGACGAACTCGATACCCTTACCGCGCTCATTTGGCTCAACACGCAGCCAGACGTCACCGTACTGACCGCTACCACCTGTCTGACGGACGTGGCGGCCCTGGGCTTGCGCGGTACGCGTAATCGTCTCGCGATAGGCCACCTGTGGGCGACCAACATTCGCCTCGACTTTGAACTCGCGGAAGAGGCGATCCTGAATGATTTCCAGGTGCAGCTCGCCCATACCCTTAATAATGGTCTGGCCAGACTCCTGGTCGGTATTGACGCGGAAGGTGGGATCCTCTTCAGCCAGTTTGCCCAGAGCAACACCCATCTTTTCCTGATCGGCACGCGTCTTAGGCTCGATAGCGATCTCGATAACCGGCGTGGGGAAGGAGATCGACTCCAGGATGATCGGCTTGGACGAGTCGGAGAGCGTATCACCTGTGAAGGTGTTGCGCAGACCAACGGCGGCACAGATGTCGCCCGCGCGAATCTCATCGATATCCTCGCGGTGGTTGGCATGCATGCGCAACAGGCGACCAACACGCTCGGTCTTGTCCTTCGTCGTATTCTCGACCGAGGCGCCCTTCTTCAAGGTACCAGAGTAAACACGAATGTAGGAGAGGCGACCAACAAAGGGGTCAGACACGATCTTGAAGACCAGGGCGCTCAGGGGAGCGTTGTCATCAACCTCGCGGGTTTCTTCCTGCTCGGTATCTGGATTGATACCTACAGGTGGCGCAATATCAATTGGCGATGGCAGATAATGCACGACAGCATCGAGCATGGCCTGCACGCCTTTGTTCTTGTAGGAGCTACCACAGAGAACAGGCACCAGGGCGTTGGAGATGGTCGCCTTACGCAGCGCGGTATTCAGCTCCTCTTCGGAGATCTCTTCGCCCTCAAGGAACTTCAGCGTCAGCTCCTCGTCGGTCTCGGCAACGCGCTCAACCATGGTATCACGATGCTGCTGCGCCTCGTCCCTCAACGCCTCGGGAATCTCGCTAATCATTGGCGAAGCGCCCTTCTCGTCGGTGAAGGTTACGGATTTCATCGTGATCAGGTCGATAAAGCCCTTGAAGTTACTCTCGCTGCCGAGAGGAACCTGAATGGGCACAGGAACCGCACTCAGGCGCGTTCTGATCATATCAACCGTGCGCCAGAAATCGGCACCCGTGCGGTCCATCTTGTTGACGTAGCAGATACGAGGCACGTTATACTTGTTCGCCTGGCGCCACACGGTCTCAGACTGAGGCTCAACACCCGCGACTGCGTCGAAGACCACTACGCCACCGTCGAGTACGCGCAAGTTGCGCTCAACCTCAGCTGTGAAGTCTACGTGTCCAGGGGTGTCGATGATGTTGAACTGATAATCATTCCAGAAGCACATAGTGGCCGCTGAAGTGATGGTGATACCACGCTCCTGCTCCTGCGGCATCCAGTCCATGGTCGCGCCGCCCTCGTGCACCTCACCAATGCGATGGATACGCCCGGTGTAGTAGAGGATACGCTCTGTGGTGGTCGTCTTACCCGCGTCAATGTGAGCGATGATACCAATATTGCGAATTTTATCGAGTGGGAATTCTCTAGCCATGATGTCTTTTTACCAGCGATAATGAGCGAAAGCCTTGTTGGACTCCGCCATCTTGTGAGTTTCCTCACGCTTTTTAATAGTGGAACCTTGTCCCGCCGCCGCATCCATCAACTCGCTAGCCAGCTTATCCGACATCGACCTGCCGTTTCTCGTGCGAGCAGCACGAATCAACCAGCGCATTGCCAATGCGTTACCACGATCCTTGCGGACTTCCACAGGGACCTGGTAGGTGGAACCACCAACACGACGGGGTTTAACCTCAATACTGGGTGTCGCATTCTTCAATGCCTGATCAAACACCTCAATAGATGGGCGCTTCTGCTTTACTTCAATGGCATCTAGCGCATCGTAGAGAATACGCTCAGCCAGGCTGCGCTTTCCATCAACCATCATTTTGTTAATGAAGCGAGCCACGTTACGGCTTCTGTATTTTGCATCCGGCACATCGGGCCGTCGCACCACTCTCTTACGTCTTGGCAATTTCTGCCTCCCTTTCAGCCATTCAGATGCGAAGCAACCACATTCTAGAATTACTTCGGCTGCGGTGGATAGTTTTCACATCCCACTAACCCAAATTCCCTACTGTTGCTGCATCACTTCGCTCTGAATGCGATGTTGTCCTCTCGTCAAGCCATAGAACCGACGCTCGCGCGTCTAGTGCAAGATAATACTTGTGTCTCACAAGAACTCCCCCGCTCCGCATCAGCCAGAAGGAGTTTACAGACACCAGAAAAGGCGTCGAGCCTAATGATTAAGGCTATTTCTTGCGTTTCGCCTTAATCTCTCTCTGACGCCTACACGCGGGCGCCTTTCCCTTTTTCCCTCACGTCCTTGAGAGGAGACGTTCTGAGAAGCATAGCCACGACGAGATAACTCATGCGTCGCACTGGCTATGTACTAGGAGGACACCCGACTATCACCGTAAGTTGCCCCACGGTGACCGTGATAACCACCCCGCTTACGCTATAGCAGGGAGTTGGCGCGAAACTTGATGGCCACTCCAGTTTACCCTGGCCTTCCCATCAAGCCGCGGCTTGCGGGCAATACTGACGCAGCCAGACCAGCTTAGCGTTTCCCCTTCGCTGGTGCTGCTGCCTGTCCGGGCTTCGGACGCTTCGCCCCATACTTTGAGCGACCCTGACGGCGCTTGGAGACACCATCGCTGTCAAGTGTACCACGAACGATATGGTAACGCACACTCGGCAGGTCCTTCACGCGACCACCGCGGATCAGGACAACAGAGTGCTCCTGTAGGTTGTGCCCTTCACCAGGAATGTATGCGGTGACTTCCATCTGGTTCGAGAGACGAACACGAGCAATCTTACGCATCGCCGAGTTCGGCTTCTTCGGGGTCATGGTACGCACCTGAGTGCATACTCCACGCTTCTGTGGAGATCCGCGCAGACGCGACGTTTTATTCTTTAGCGCGTTGTAGGAATACAGCAGCGCTGGGGCCTTCACTTTTTTCTGCTTTTGTTTGCGGCCCTTTCGGATCAACTGATTGATTGTCGGCAAGGAAAGGTCCTCCCTGTCCCTATAAAAGAATGACTGCAAGCGCGGATAGCAAAGTTGCTACCCGCGACTTTTTATCACATATACGCGGTTGCATATAATATCACTCATTGTCCCCGCTGTCAAGTGTCAGCCCAAGGGTACCACTGGCAAAACCATCCCCCAGGCTCTCACTCGCGCTGCCAGCCACGACTCCAGCAACCACGGGAGTCTGCTGCGCCGCGATGCGCGCGGCCGCCGCCTGCTGGCGTGCGATCTGCTCCTTACGGCGCTGGGCAATGCCTGAACCCGCCGGAATGAGCTTACCAATGATGACGTTCTCTTTCAAACCAACAAGGTGATCGGTCTGGGCCTCAATCGCCGCCTCTGTCAGCACCCTTGTGGTCTCCTGGAAGGAGGCCGCAGCCAGGAAGCTGTCAGTATTGAGCGAGGCCTTAGTGACACCCAATAACACGGTCGTAGCGGTGGCGGGTTCTCCACCCTCAGCCAGGACGCGCGCGTTGGTCTCATCATAATGGAAGCGATCAACCAGGTCGTTTGGCAACATGTCGGTGTCGCCAGAATCCTCTACCTTGATGCGGCGAAGCATCTGGCGGACAATAACTTCAATGTGCTTGTCGTTATTGTACACACCAGTGTTACGGTACACACGCTGCACCTCTTTGACCAGGTACAACTGCACCGCCTCACGTCCCTGGATACGCAGAACATCCTGTGGATCACGCTGGCCAGAAGTGATGGGCGTGCCCGCCTGAATCTTCTGTCCATGCTCCACGGCGATGCTACGTGCCGCTGGCACTGCATAAGTGCGCTCGTCATGCTCCTCAAAGCGAATCGAGAGCAGCCCATTCGCGCCAATGTTGATCGTGCCATCCGTGCGTGCCATGACCGGAACCGGCTCACCGCCCTTTTCCGCAGGCATCAACGCGATCACCTGGTCCTTGACGACCTGGTCCTGGTCGTTAACCAGTACCTTGGTTTTCGCGGGCATGGTGTACTCATCAAAGAAGACGTTACTGGCAACTACGCGTACGGTACGCTGGTTTGTGTTCTCGTCTTTAATGATCTCGGCAACGCCGTCGATCTCACTGATCTCGGCTTTGTCCTTCGGTACACGCGCCTCGAACAGCTCTTCAACGCGTGGCAGACCCAGCGTGATGTCACCCTGCGCACCTGCGATACCACCAGTATGGAAGGTACGCATGGTGAGCTGCGTTCCCGGCTCACCAATCGATTGAGCGGCAATGATACCGACCGCTGCACCAATGTTGGCCAGCGCGTTCGCTGCCAGGTCGCGGCCATAACACTTGCGGCAGATGCCCCTGCGGGCCAGGCAGTTCAAGACGGAGCGGACACGCACCTTCTTGACACCCGCGGCCACGATCTCTTCGACCATTTCCTCGGTTATCTCATCGCCAGCTTCCATGTGCTCCAGGCCAGGAATTGACTCGGACAGCACACGACCCAGCAGGCGCGTCCCCAGGTTGTCGAGACCCATTTCCTTGGAGTCCTCATCGGTGATGAGAATACCCTCGGTCGAGCCACAATCTTCCTCGGTGACGATGACATCCTGCGCGACGTCAATCAGGCGACGGGTGAGGTAACCAGATTCTGCGGTACGTAGCGCGGTGTCAGCCAGACCCTTACGCGCGCCGTGACTACTGATAAAGTACTCCAACACGCTCAAGCCTTCGCGGAAGTTACCACGAATTGGCACCGGGATAATACGGCCCGACGGGCTGGCCATCAGACCACGCATACCAGAAAGCTGACGGATCTGCTGGAACTTCGCTTTGGTCGCGCCAGACTTCGCGATGGTGAAGATTGAGCCGTAGGGGTCCAGCGTCGCTTCAACCATCTTGGTGACTTTATCGGTCACCTCGTTCCAGGTCTCAATCGTCTGCTGGTACTTCTCGTTCTCGGTGATCAGACCGTCGCGATACTGCTCTTCCAGCTCAGCAATCTTGAGATCGGCCTTCGCCATCTCTTCCTGCTTCTCAATCGGCACTTTGACGTCGCTAATGGCGACGGTTGCACCGGCTTTGGTAGCGTAGGAGAAACCAAGGCGCTTGACCTCGTCGGCCAGCTCAGTGGTCTTCACGCGACCATAGTACTTGAAGCAGTCTGCGATCACCTGGCGCAGATTCTCTTTCTTCATCGCGTAGTTGCGGTAGCGCAAGCGCTCAGGCAACGCCTCGTTGAAGATGAGACGGCCAACAGTGGTCTCAACAAGCTTACCAGCCGCACTCATCGATGGCTTGGCGGGCGGAGGATTGTCATAGACCTCGACATCTCCAATGCGCACTTTGATACGCGCCTGTAGCTCTACAATGCCTTGAGAGTAGGCCAGCAAGGCCTCGGTGGCGTCAGTAAAGCGTCGTCCCTCGCCCTTCTTGCCAGGGCGATCCTGCGTCAGGTAGAAGCAGCCAAGCACCATATCCTGGCTGGCACCAATCGAAGGCTCGCCATGGGCCGGTGAGAGCAGGTTGCGCGTTGACATCATGAAGCGACGCGCCTCGTCCTGCGCCTTATCGGACAGGGGAACGTGCACGGCCATCTGGTCACCGTCAAAGTCCGCGTTAAAGGCTGAACAGACGAGCGGGTGCAACTGGATCGCGCTACCCTCAACCAGAACGGCTTCAAAGGCCTGAATACCCAGGCGGTGCAGCGTTGGCGCGCGGTTGAGCAGGACGGGATGATTCTTAATCACCTCTTCCAGGACGTCCCAAACCTCGGGCTTGACACGCTCAACAAAGCGCTTGGCACTCTTGATGTTATGGGCAAAGTTCTGCTCCACAAGCTTACGCATGACGAACGGCTTGAAGAGCTCCAGCGCCATACGCTTGGGCAGGCCACACTGGTGCAGCTTCAGGTCAGGACCAACCACGATAACCGAGCGACCAGAGTAGTCAACGCGCTTACCGAGCAGGTTCTGGCGGAAGCGACCCTGCTTACCCTTGAGCATATCAGAGAGGCTCTTGAGTTTGTGGTTACCCGAGCCCGCCACGGCACGACCACGACGTCCATTATCAATCAGGGCGTCGCAGGCCTCTTGCAGCATGCGCTTCTCATTGCGAATAATGATCTCAGGCGCGCCCAGTTCCAGCAGACGTTTGAGACGATTATTGCGGTTGATCACGCGGCGATAGAGGTCGTTCAAGTCGGATGTCGCGAAGCGACCACCATCCAATTGCACCATCGGGCGCAGATCAGGCGGCAGCACTGGCAACACGGTCAGGATCATCCATTCAGGCGAGGTGCCCGACTTGCGGAAAGCCTCAACAACCTTCAGGCGCTTGGTAGCCTTCTTGCGACGCTGACCAACCGTCGAAATGATCTCGTGCCGCAAGTCATTAGAGAGCTTCTCCAGGTCGATGGCTGCGATCAGCTCGCGCACGGCCTCCGCACCCATACCAGCACGGAAGACGCTGCCAAAGGACTCCCTGAGTTCGCGATAGCGATTCTCCTGCAACAGGTCAAGCTTTTTGAGGCCTTCCAGGTCGCGGCGCATGTTGTCCAGGCGTGTGCGGGACTCGCTACGCTCGCGCTCCAGTGTCAACTGTGCGGTATCGATCTGGCCCTGGTACTCAAGGCCAAGGCGGTCGGCCTCGCGCTTGCTCTCAGAGAGGGCGGCCTCAATCTCGCGGCGCGCCTGCTCGGCGATGGCGTTGCGCGACGACTCGGCAACCCGCTCCAGCGTATCCAGGTGCTTGGGCGAAACGGTCTCACCCGAGCGGACGATGACGGAATCGGTGGGCATGTAGATGATATCGTTGTCAGTCGCCTGGTTCATCAGGTCGCGCAGTTCAGAGAGCGTCTCGCTCTCGGCCCGGCGCGCGTTATCCAGGTCCTGCTCACGTTTCTCTTCGATGCTCTTGCGGTCAAGCGTAGAGAACTGCTGCTCACTATCGCGAATGGCGGTGTCGCGCTTCGACTTGAGGCTATTGACGCGATCAACGACCTTCGTATCGAGGTCCTGGTCGAGCTGCTGCAACTCTTCGTCGATGCGCATCAGCTCGCGCTGACGCCCTTCTTCGTCGATATGTGTGACGACATACAGAGCAAAGTAGAGAATGCGCTCCAGGTTACGTGGTGACAAATCAAGCAGCAGGCCAATGCGGCTTGGCGTGCCCTTGAAGTACCAGATATGGCTGACGGGCGAAGCGAGTTCGATGTGGCCCATGCGCTCGCGGCGAACCTTTGAGCGCGCGACTTCTACGCCACACTTATCGCAAACGATGCCTTTGAAGCGAACTCTTTTATATTTACCACAGTAGCACTCCCAGTCCTTGGTGGGGCCAAAAATGCGTTCGCAGAAAAGGCCATCCTTCTCGGGCTTGAGTGTACGATAGTTGATGGTTTCCGGTTTCGTGACCTCACCATAGCTCCAGCCACGAATCTGCTCAGGGCTGGCAAGGCTGATACGGATAGCGTTAAAATCGTTGACTTCGAGCATGCTACCTCCTGGGGTAAGGGCAGTGTATGCGCGTGAGCATCCTCTGGGCGCGGCTACAGACACGCATACACGGTCGCACTCCCTACTATTGGTCTCCTTCGAAACCGGACAGATTAATACCCAGTTCCGGCATCACATCATTCGAGGTGTCTTCCACAAATTGTATCTTCTGCTCGTCCTCGTTCAGCACCTCAACGTTGATACCGAGGCTTTGCAATTCTTTGACCAACACCTTAAAGGATTCAGGCACGCCAGGCTCCATAATGTTTTCGCCCTTGACGATGGCCTCATACGTTTTTACGCGACCCACAACGTCGTCCGACTTGACAGTCAGGATCTCTTGCAGGATATTCGCTGCACCGTAGGCCTCAAGCGCCCATACCTCCATCTCACCGAAGCGCTGTCCACCGAACTGCGCCTTACCACCTAGCGGCTGCTGCGTGATCAAGCTGTATGGTCCAGTTGAACGAGCGTGTACCTTGTCTTCGACGAGGTGGGCCAGTTTGAGCATATAGGTATAGCCAACAGTGATCGGGTGATCGAATGGCTCACCGGTACGCCCATCATAGAGCTGAACCTTACCTGACTCAGGCAGGCCCGCACGCCGCAACATCTCTTCGATGTCTTCCTCGGTCGCGCCATCAAAGACCGGGGTGGCGATCTTGAAGCCAAGAACGCTAGCAGCCCAGCCCAGGTGCGTCTCCATGATCTGGCCGATATTCATACGGTGAGGCACACCCAGCGGGTTCAGGATGATATCCACTGGTGAACCATCGGGCAGGAAGGGCATATCCTCAATCGGCAGCACGCGCGAGATCACACCCTTATTTCCGTGACGCCCCGCCATCTTATCGCCTGCGCCGATCTTACGCTTCTGCGCGATGCTGACGCGAACCAGCTGGTTGACGCCTGGCGAGAGCTCATCGCCCGCCTCGCGGGAGAAGACCTTGACCTCGACAACCTTACCACGCTCACCATGAGGCACACGCAGTGAGGTGTCTTTGACTTCACGAGCCTTTTCACCGAAGATGGCGCGTAGCAGCTTCTCTTCAGCGGTCAGCTCCGTCTCGCCCTTCGGCGTGATCTTACCGACCAGGATATCCTGTGGGCCAACCTCGGCGCCCACATAGATGATGCCACGCTCATCCAGGTTGCGCAGACCTTCTTCACCCACGTTCGGAATGTCGCGTGTGATCTCTTCGGGACCAAGCTTGGTATCGCGGGCATCCACCTCGTATTTCTCGATGTGGATCGAGGTAAAGAGGTCTTCACGCACGATACGCTCACTAATCAGGATGGCGTCCTCAAAGTTGCCACCCTCCCAGCTCATAAAGGCAACCAGGATGTTCTGACCCAGCGCCAGCTCGCCCAGCTCGGTTGAGGAGCTATCGGCAACCACCTGGCCCTTGGTGACATAGTCGCCCTTCTTCACAATGGGGCGCTGGTTAATGCAGGTACCATTGTTGGAGCGCACAAACTTACGCAAGGTGTGCGAGTAGAGCTGACCATGCTCGTCCATGATCTCGATCTTGCGCGAGGTAGAGGAGACAACCTCACCACTCGCCTGGGCCACAATGACCTGACCCGAGTCGACGGCCACCTGGCGCTCGATGCCCGTGCCACAAATGGGCGACTGTGGTCGCAGCAGAGGCACAGCCTGGCGCTGCATGTTCGCGCCCATCAGCGCGCGGTTCACGTCGTCATGCTCCAGGAAGGGAATCAGCGCGGTCGCGACACTCACCGTCTGACGAGGCGAGACGTCCATGTAGTCAATGCTCTCCGAGGGAACCTCGGTAAACTCACCCTGATAGCGAGCCAGCACGCGTGCGTCAGCAAACTCGTTGTTATCAGTCAGCACAGCATTCGCCTGGGCGATATAGAAGTTCTCTTCGTCATCGGCGGTCTGATAATCGACCTCATCGGTGACAAATGGCTTGATGCTCAAAGGCGTATCGCCCAGGAAGGCCAGCTTCTCAAAGAGCTCCTCATCAACACGCACCGGGTTATTGCGCTTGAGCAGCACCTCACCGTCCTCCGTAACGATATCTTCGCGACGACCGTAATAGCCACGCAACTCACGACCAAGCAGGCGCCCGTCAGTTGCCGCCAGGCGCTTAATCACATGACGATAGGGTGTCTCAATGAAGCCATAGGGGTTAATCTGGCCATAGGTCGCCAGGTTACCAATCAGACCAATGTTTGGACCTTCAGGGGTCTCAATCGGGCAGATGCGGCCATAGTGCGACTCGTGTACGTCACGTACATCAAAGCCTGCGCGGTCGCGCGAGAGACCACCGGGACCCAGGGCCGAGAGACGGCGCTTGTGACCGATCTCCGCCAGAGCATTGACCTGGTCCATAAACTGCGACAGCTGGCTACCGCCGAAGAACTCTTTCATCGCGGCCACGACAGGGCGGATGTTGATAAGCGCGTTCGGGGTAGCCTGCCCAGGCTCCTGAATGCTCATGCGCTCTTTGACCACGCGCTCCATACGCAGCAGACCAACGCGGAACTGGCTCTGAATCAGCTCACCCACGCAACGCACGCGGCGGTTGCCCAGGTGGTCGATGTCATCCTTGCGTCCACGCCCATTATTGAGCGAGACCAGGCGCCGGATGATCGCCACCAGGTCGTCCTGCGTCAGGATACGCTGGCTCTGCGGGATCGAGAGGTCCAGCTTGCGGTTCAACTTATAGCGACCAACGTTGCCCAGATCGTAACGGCGTGGATTGAAGAAGAGGTTCTTCACCAGGGAGCGCGCGTTGTCCAGGGTGGCGGGATCGCCAGGACGCAGCTTCTTGTACAGCTCCAGGAGGGCCTCCTCCTCCTTCTTCACGGGATCGCGGTCCAGGGTCGCCTGGATATAGCGGATGACCGGGTCGTTATCTACCCCGGCGAAGGCATCCAGAATGCCCTGGTCGGTTGAGAGGTCCAGGTCCTCCGCATGCCAGTGCTCTTTGGCCAGGCGCGAAATGGCACGCAACAAGGTCGTTACAGGTAGTTTACGTTTGCGGTCGATCTTGACGGTTAGCAGATTCTTGTTGCTGGTCTCAAACTCCAGCCAGGCACCACGCCCAGGAATCAACTTTGCGGCAAAGAGTTTTTTACCAGTCGTCGCATCCTCGTCCACCGTGAAGTAGACGCCGGGGGAACGCACCAACTGACTCACCACAACGCGCTCGGCGCCATTGATAATGAAGGTACCAGCCTTGGTCATCAACGGGAAGTCACCCATAAAGATGTCCTTCTCGATGATTTCACCTGTCTCTTTATTAATCAGGCGAGCCTTCACATTGAGGGGTGCGGCATAGGTAGCGTCACGGTCGCGGCACTCATCCTCGTCATACTTTGGCTTGCCAAAGGGTTCAGGAGGGACAATAAATTCCAGGCTGAGGTTTTTGCCGGTAAAGTCTTCAATAGGAGAAATTTCTTCGAAAAGTTCGCGGAGACCTTCCTTCTTGAACCATTCAAAGGAGTCGAGCTGAATCTGAATTAGGCCAGGCATAGGCCGTATGTCCGGGATACGCCCAAAAGAGACGCGCTCTGGGAGTGCAACGGCCTTCGTGCTTACTGCCATATGTGGTATTCTCCTCTCACCTAGTTCGCCCATAGAGGATCATGAGGGACACGCAGGGGCATGCCACTCACAGAATGCACCAGAGGCCCACACCACTCGCCGCATACACAACCGTTTGTCAACGTTGTATAATACATAAGCGTATTACATGTATGCATAGCGTAGAGGCACGGGATGGAGACATTCTCAAAGAGTAACGGGAAACGGGAAAAAACGAAAAAATTTCTAGATAATTGCGAAATGTTATCTATTAATACCTAGAGTGACCTGTGTTGTGAAACGGTCAACGACAAGAAAAGTAACCGCTCACCAATTCAATAAGCGGTTACTCCTACTCGCATTGAAACTTAACAATCTCTCCTGCCTTGCGCCCACACATCATCACCCCCAACAGGATATATTCTTGGCATGCTTTACAAACTCTGTTTACTACTTCTCCGAAAACCTGAGCGCGGAGCGCTAGTCGCGTTAGCAACGTTGGGTTTCGGAATAAGAGTTTACTACCTATCAGGAAACCTGAGCGCGCCTGTCCCCGAATGGGGGAAGCGCTAGTCACGCCAGTGACGTTGGTTTCCGCATAAGATCTTGCAACTAAGAGCCAGGAACAGCAGAAAACTCACACCACCTCCCGCTCAACACAATCAAACATAAATCCATGCTGCATACTGACATCGGTGTCGGTCTTCTGCTGTGGATAAAAGTATTGTTTGTGGTATCTACGCTCACGCTGCGCACTTGGGGAGATGATGTGTTTGTCCGTTCTTTGCTCGCTTGTTAGTCAACCTTGTTAGCCTATTATGTATCTTCGCATCAGCAGCTATTGGAAATATCGCTGCTTTTAGTATACTACACTGGCAAGAGGTAAGTATACTACTTCCACCTACATATGTCAATACTCTAGTCTGTATTTTCTTCGCCTGCCAGTAAAGCGACTAACCAACACGTTTTTCCAGCATTATATCTACCAAAGGAAACATCGGCCAGCCATCATTTATTCCACAGATCAGAAAATTACCCCACGCCACTCTATACTAAAACGGCGCGGCGCTCTTCAGACTCGCGTAGGGCCTGCTCAATCTCCTCGCCCAGGGTGGGATTCCACACATGTTGCGCGTTATTCCAGCGCTCACGTAGCAAGTCCAGCAAGAAGCAGCGATCTTCCTTGTCTAATAAACGCAGATCCACGAGCGATTCCTGCGCGCCTGGATAGATGATGGTTAACTGGCAATCATCGATGCGTACCATAGTTCGATTGCTTAACTCATAGGTCTGGGGCGCGCCGAGGCTTTTAGTGAACGAGATGGCACCGACACAGCCAATCAGGATAAATGAGAACGCGACAATGCTGACTACCAGGCCCGCCAGGCTCAACAAGAGCGCAGACCCGGTCGCCAGTACCAGTAAGAGCGGTTGCGTAATATGCAGGGTCCAGCCCACAAGAATGGCTGGCACCAGGCCCACCAGCACAGCCACAAAGCACCAGAACTCGCTGTTCATCATCCAGAAAATGCTGGAAAGGTTCAGTGGAGAGAGATCACGTGCCTCGAGCGAATGCTCGCTGACGAGAAACGTTCCCTTGCGATAGCCCTGGTGAAGCGCGAAGAGGAAGCGTGCAATTAAAATATCCCCTTTGAGCATCGCGAAGGTCAGGAAACCCAGCAGGCCAACCAGCGCATCCTGCCACTTCAGATAAAAAGTAAAATCATGACGATAAGTGCCCCACATCCAACCACACGCCCAGGCCGACCCAAGTGCGCCCAGAAACAGCGCGACCGCCATCAACACACCCAACAAGCGCGTCCTCTGATAGGCTGTACGCCCCAGGTGAAAGATATAGGTATCACTAGCAGGTTGTTTCATATTATCCCCTTATGGATCTTATTCCGAAACCCAACGTCACTGGCGTGCCTAGCGCTCCGCCCCCATTCGGGGATAAACGCTCAGGTTTGCGGAGAAGAAGATTCAGGATCTACAGATTGCGTTTGCTTCTCAGCGCTTAACGTATGTCTAGCCATTATCTCCTATGTCTTTAAACGATTCCCCTGGCGCTGAGGTTACATTATTTGGCCGCCAATTATAACACGTTGTATCTTCGTTTTTCGTATTGATTCCCTGCGAGGGGATAAAGAATGAAGACAGGGAGGCGGACCTGGCGGTCCGCCTCCCTGTCTTCATGCGTGACTCGGGATTGGCTTGTTGCTTACTCTTACATTCGTCTAGCGGTTTTTGCCGCGGAGATCATCGAAGAGGACGGTGTGTAGATAGCGTTCGGCTGCGCTGGGGAAGAGCGTCACTATGATTTTGCCCCGATTCTCTTCTTTGCGCGCCTCCTGTAAGGCGGCCCAGGCCACGGCTCCACTACTAATACCAATCGAGAGCCCTTCGTCCTGCATCAGCTGGATGGCGGTCGCGACCGCGTCTTGATCGCTAACAGGAATGACCCGGTCAATCAGGTCCACACGCAACGTATCGGGGATAAAACCCGGACCCAGGCCCTCCAGGCGATGTGGACCCGGACGTCCACCTGAAAGGACGGCGCAGGAGGCCGGCTCGACGGCAACGACTTCGACCTCGGGTTTGCGCTCACGCAGCCCCTCGGCGATGCCCGTTAGCGTGCCACCCGTCCCTACACCTAAAATCACCATATCCACGGCTCCACCCGTTTCCTCCCAGATCTCGACCGCGGTCTCCTCGCGATGTGCGCGTGGATTGGCCTGGTTATAAAATTGCTGGGGATACCAGGCGTACGGAAGGGTTGTGCGCAACTCAATCACTTTATTGATAGCACCCCGCATCCCCTGGCGCGCAGGCGTGAGCATGACTTCAGCCCCCAGGCGCTGCAACAGGAGACGCCGCTCTAGGCCTACAGTATCTGGCATAGTCAGTATGCAGCGATATCCCCGTGCAGCCGCGATCATCGCCAGCGAGACGCCCATATTACCGCTTGTAGGCTCAATAACTGTGCTTCCCGTGCGGAGCAAGCCCTGGCTCTCCGCCTCGCAGATCATGCGTTTCGCCACGCGATCTTTGACGCTCCCACCTGGGCTAAACATCTCTAATTTGGCCAGTATGGTCGCTGCCGCGCCTCCAGCCCTGGCGGGAAAACGCGTCAGCTCGACCAGGGGAGTGCGACCAACGAGTTCAGAAGCGTCGTGCGACCAACCGGTCATAATATCCCTGTTCTTCCTTTTGCTATACTTCTCTGCCAGCCCTTAACTCTGAGGTTCAGCGGGCAGCAAAGCGGTAATAATATTGATGAGCTCCTCAATCTTAAAGGGCTTGCGTAGCAGCAAGCCGGATTGTAAGCCCATGCGATGTAGCTCCCACTCATGACTCCCTGTAATCATAATAATAGGGATATCTTTCGTCTTGTTGTGCCCCTTGAGAATCTTGTAGAGCGAGGCACCATCCAGATTGGGGAGGCCAACATCCAGGAGAATCAGGTGCGCATCCAGTTCAGGCAAACGATCCTTGGCCTCTTGCCCATCTATAAAAAAGCTTAATTGCCAATCCCCAAAACAGTCCAGGGTATCACTAAAAAGCGTTCTCAGGAGTGGATCATCCTCAATAATAGCGATACGCTTACTCGCTCCTGGCCGCGTTGCATCCATTGCTTCAGCCACTTGCTTCCAAACCCCCTTATCGGCTAACGTCCCCGTTCCTGGCTCAATACCCTCCATGCCCCTGGCGCCTCTCCGCCCACCCCTCCTCAATTGGATTATTATTTATGGATATAAAAACGCGCTTTTTTTGGGTAGGGACCAGCTTTAGCGCGTCCTAAGGCGATTGATCGCCTGTGGGCAGAGCCCAAAATGTTCCATTTCATGATATCGCGCAACAAGATTTATTGCCCACCAAAGGCTTCGGCTTGCGCTGGCATGCCATTAATGGCATTTGGACGCGGTAAACCGGGTCCCTACCAGATGGAAAGCCATCTCGCGTTTCGTGTGTGAGCTAGATATAGTACATGGTCTCGGTGGTGCCTGTACGATGCCGCTGCGCCAGTTCCTCAATTGTGGTCGAGTTAAGTATCTCCTGGGTCGCAGCGTCGATCTTCTGCCAGACCTCACGTAGCGCACATCCTGGGGAAAGTTTGCAAAAGTCGGGATTTGGGAGGCACTCCATTGGTGGTACATAGCCTTCCAGGGCTTGCATCACCTGAGCCATTGTAATCTGACCCGGCGCTTTCGCTAGCATATGACCACCCTTGGGACCACGCACACTCTTTACCAGGCCCTCTTTCCTCAAGACCATCAAGATCTGATCTAAGTATTGTTCAGGGATATACTGGCGACTGGCAATATCTGAGCTCTCAATTGGCCCCTGTCCATAATAAGCGGCCATATCAAGCATTGCTCTCAGACCGTAGTCTCCCTTCATTGTAAGCTTCATATATGGGACCTTTCTTTCGGGCGATGTGACTGATCTAGCTTCCACTCATCTATTATTAATACATGCCAAATTACGGTAATCTTATGTGGACGTTGAAGTGCGCGTGACGCCTCCCTTTGCCAGTCACTGCCAACCCGTTTTTCCAGGTGAGGAAAGAGTGATAGATACTAAGATCTTATTCCGAAACCCAACGTCACTGGCGTGACTAGTGCTTCGCACTCAGGATTTTCGGATCAGAAGTAAGTAAAGTTGATATTAGAATATATCAGTAAAGCATGCATGTCAATGGGTAGCATCGCTCCTCAACCCCGCTATTACCGCTTTCCCGTTTTGTTACATACCTCAGCTTTGCCACCGCTTCTGCCACCTCCATTGATTAATTTCTGCTGAGAATATGGCGCATATGCTCGTACAAGCTTGCAGCCCTGCATAAGGACATCTATAATGAGACTGTCATTCTAAACATTTTAAGGCACTCTATTCATGCATGCCATGGCCACGTTTTCTGGGTTTAAGGGGGTCCTGTACTTATGCAGCAAGGCAATTCATGGCAATCAGGACAGGAGAAGCAGCCGCTCTTAAGAGTCCTGGTCGTCGACGATGAAGAGAACATTATTGAATTTATTCGCCTCGGCCTCCGCTATGAAGGGTTTCAGGTTGAGTCGGCTAACGATGGCGAGACTGGTATCGCTACGGCACTGCGCATCAATCCAGACATCATTATTCTGGATGTCATGATGCCCCCCGGCATAGATGGCCTGGAAGTCTGTCGCCGCTTACGCGAGAATCCAACAACACGCGAGATTCCTATTCTGATGCTTACAGCGCGAGACGAGGTACGCGACCGTATCGCGGGCCTGCGTACAGGTGCGGATGACTATTTGACCAAGCCCTTCGATTTCGATGAATTACTTGAGCGTATTCGCGCCATCTTACGCCGTCAGGGACGCACGAAGAGTCCCCAGGGCGCGGCAGGAGCCGAGAATGGCAACATGCTCGAGTTTGAAGATCTGCGTATGAATACCGCTACCCGCGAGGTCACCCGCGCTGGTCGCCTGATTGAGCTGACCGCGACCGAATATAACCTGCTTCACCTCTTTATGAGCCATCCGCGCCAGGTGCTCGACCGACAGACGATTCTCCAACGCGTCTGGGGCTATGAGTTTCTCGGCGAAACGAACATCATTGAAGTCTACGTACGATACTTGCGCGAGAAGATCGAGGATTCACCCAGTACTCCTAGGCTCATCCAAACCGTTCGTAGCGTTGGATACGTGTTGAAAGGGTAAAGCGCAACACATTGTTCCTGTCTATAGCGGAGTCCAAAGGTAATGCCTGATCCATATTCAAAGCAATCACAAGAGACCTCACGGCGGAAAATAACAGCCGAAAGCGAGCATGCCAACACTGAAAGCCCCTCAGCTCCAGTGTCATCTCAGTCTGTCTCGCCTCAGAGCTCTTCCGCTACTACATCGCCTCTGACGGGCATGATCATGCCTGCACGCACATTCACGGCTCAGACTCCACGCTGGCTCCGCCCCTTTCTTAGCCTGCCCGTACAGCTCTCGACTATCTTCAGCCTGATCCTACTCATGGTGCTGATGGTCGCGGCGATACTCTTGCGTGATGCGTCAGGCAGCAATGCCCTGCTCTATCCAACGGTGGCCCTGCTGGCTCTGGGTGGTATTGTCCTCAGCGCGACCTTTACGACGCTCCTCCTGCGCCCACTGGTACGTTTGACCGATGCAGCACAAGCCATTGCTCTGGGCGATCTGAAGCAGCGCAGTCGCCTCCCGCCTCTTCACCTGCCACCACAGGACGAGATCGACCGCCTGTGTGGCAGCATCGATGAGATGGTGACACGCCTGGAACGCGCCGAAGAGTTACAGCATGCAGCCGAAGAGCGTTTCCGTCGCTTCTTCTCCGACGCCTCCCATCAGTTACGCACGCCTTTGACCTCGATTCGGGGCTTTACTGAGGTTCTCTTGCGCGGCGCCAAAGACGATCCCGAGACCGCGCAACGCGTTCTGACATTGATGCGCAACGAGGGCGAGCGTATGACAGCTTTGATCAACAACCTGCTCACACTCTCGCGTCTCAGTGAACATCAACCACTAAAAATGCAGTATATAGATCTACTCGACCTCGTCAAAGAAAGCATCGAACAGGCACGCACCCAGGCAACTGATGATCGCAGGATGCAGATCTCACTACGTGGGGAGGCTCCCTTCGGCCTGCAAGCCAATAAAGAGCGCATCAAACAACTGCTCTATATCCTGCTGGACAACGCGGTAAAACATGGCCTGCCCGCGCCTGAAGGCTCGATTACCGTTCAGTTGACCAAGCGCGAGCAACAGATCGAGGTACATGTAATCGATAATGGACCCGGCATTGCAGAAGATGAACTGAAACATATCTTCGAGGCTTTCTATCATGGGCAGCACCAGCGAACCCCTGGAGCCGGCCTGGGCCTGGCCATTGCCGCGGCTATCGTCGACGCCCACCAGGGCCATATTACCGTTCAGCGCACCTCGGACGCGGGCAGCGATTTTACATTTATGCTACCCTACACCAAGTAATACATTATGA
The DNA here is from genome assembly GCF_016587375.1 of Ktedonobacter robiniae. GTDB lineage: Bacteria > Chloroflexota > Ktedonobacteria > Ktedonobacterales > Ktedonobacteraceae > Ktedonobacter > Ktedonobacter robiniae. The sequence continues at coordinate 2,492,465 of NZ_BNJG01000001.1, read as the reverse complement.
TAAGGTGGGTGCGGTGGCGGCTGGCTGCGCCAGCCGCCACCGCACCCACCTTATCATAATAAAACCTGCAATCCTTCCTATGCTTATTGACCGTCCCGCTGGCAGCATGTTACACTGCCATCATTAAAAATAAGTACTGCTACTATTATTGTTAACTACAAAATTTTGTCCAAAGCGGTAGTTTCGCCAAAGAGAGACAGAAATATGTGGACCTCAACGCTTGATCTCGACCCGAAACGCGTTCTTCTCACACGAGTGCTGGGCCGCTTCTCGCGCGGCGCGTACTTCTCTTCTTATGCTCCTCTCCGTGTTGAAAACCTGCCTCGCCCTACCCTCCCCGCTGCCTCCTGGGTACGCGTCCGCAACCGACTCGCTGGTATCTGTGGTAGCGATCTGCATCTCGTGAGTGCCGACGGTGATTTGCGCGTCTCTCTGGCGGCCCTGCCCGGTCATCAACAGCACTATCCCGGGCACGAGGTCGTGGGCGAAGTCGTCGAAATTGGCGACGAGGTAACACACCTGCGCGTAGGGGACCGCGTTGTGCTCCAGCACGAGGCGAACTGCCTCTCGCAGGGAGTCCAGCCCATCTGCCGCTTCTGCGCCGAGGGCTTCTACAATTTGTGTGAACATGGCTCGCTGCCCGGCCCGCATGCCATCGGCGGCGGTTGGAGCGAGGAGATGCTCCTGCCGGAGCAAAGGCTCTACCGCGTTCCCTCCTGGATGAGCGATGAGCAGGCAGTCCTGCTAGAACCCACGGCTGTGGCCCTGCACGCGGTCCTGCGCGCCCTACCCCGCCCCGATAGCCAGGTGCTTATCATTGGCGCGGGCGTCATTGGCCTGCTGACGCTCCAGGTCTTGCGCGCACTGGCTCCTGAGGCTGAGATCAGCGTTCTGGCACGCCACCCTTTCCAGATAGAACAGGCCACACGCCTGGGTGCCAGCCACATTATTTATACCCATGATAGCTACCTCGGCGTCCAGACTGTCACAAATGCCAGGAGCTATCGGGGCTGGCTGGGCAATCATATGCTGGTCGGCGGCTATGAGACGATTTTTGATACCATTGGCAGTAACCGCACGCTCCCCCACGCCCTTCGCTGGGCCAGCGCGCGTGCAAATGTGGTTCTCGTGGGCGTCCACCTCCACCCGATGCATATCGACCTGACGCCCGTCTGGAACCAGGAAATTAAGCTCATTGGTACTATGAGCCATGGACAGGAGCACTGGCCGCAGCGCAGCGGGCGCATGCACTCTACCTTCGAGGTCGTCGCTGATATGATGCGCGAGCAACGTATCGCGCCCGAGCAGTTCCTGACCCATCGCTTCGCGCTGACCGACTATCGCCAGGCGCTCGAAACCGCCATGGGCAAGGACAAGAGCCGGGCCATCAAGGTCGTATTTGACTACTCGCTTGTCCCTCAATCCGTCGTGCCTAACGTGCGCGCCTCCGCGCGTCCAAGGCGCTCGGCTTCGCTACTCCCGCTACGCGAGAAGGTGCTCAAGACCAGCCCTGCCACGACACCGAACATAGAGCCTGTCACGCCAGCGACCCCGGCGCCCGAGGAGGAGTCAACTGCTAAGTTTGTAGCTCCCGCCCCTCCTGCTACCTCCGGCATCGAGAAGACGGATGCGATGCCCAACCCCAGGCATAAAGCCAGAGAAGAGGCCAGGGCTCAAGCCAGCGAGACGCATGTCAAGGAGCAGAAAAGCGAGCCTCTCCTGGATATTCCCTCGACGTCAGACTTGCCATCACTCCCCGCGAATGTTGAGGGCGAACTAGTGCCAGCAATATCCGCTAGCGACGCCGAGGTTCAACCCGGCGAGTCACCAGTGCTAGAAACGCCTGGCAAGCCAGAGGCCCTCTCAGTTGAGCCTCTACCAGCCACACCGGAACAGCAGGCCGAGGAGCTGCCAATCGACTTCTCCGCTGAGGCCGAGGAGCCAGTCGAGGCAGAAGTGACACCCATCGTCATACCCGAGCAGCCTGAGGAACCATTCGAGCCAATGCTTGACGCGCCTGCTGAGCAGTCCGATGAGTCGGCACTCCAACCTGAAGAAGAGATGCCAGCGACTGAAGGCAGCGCCCAGGAGTCAGACAGCCAGGAGCAGTCAGTTATGCCCCCTCCAGCCATTGAACAGGAGCGACCTTCGCGGACACGTAATCGTCGCAAGAAGTAGACTGTTTGTAGGGTCCATGCTGGCATGGACTCGCCCGGCCCGCAGGCCGGCCCCCTGACGCTAGGGAGGTCGCTTCGCTCGCAGTCCATGCCAGCATGGACCCTACAAATTAGAGAAGAGAAATCATTAATTTCCGGGGAAAACTGCATGTCAACCGATAAACAGGAGCCTCGCCTGGATACGACCGAGGGACATTCCCCGGCAACGCCCGGCTCGCAATCGCATAGCACCCCTACCACCCTCCCTGACGGGTCTATCCCTGCTCCTAAACAGGAAAGCCCCCTCCAGGAGGAGGACAACACACCTACCCAACCACGTCTGCGCACCCAGCGGAAACAGACCACAGGCAAACGAGGCAAGATAGAGCCACCAGCCGTCTCGCCAGGTTCACAGGTCTGGATCGATAACCAGCTCCCCACAGGCCTGCTGGACGAGGATGAGGCCCCGCCCTCGCGCTGGTTTAAGCTCTCCCGCCCTATGCCCGCACTTAAATATAAGCAGGAGCAGGACAGCGACAAATTGCCTGCGACGCCGGAGAAGAATGTCGCGCCAACCTCCCCACAGCCCGAGGAAACGCTGGCTCCCGCGCCTATGCCGATATTAGGCGGGCTAGAGCTACCACCACCCGACCGTACACCCTTGGCTATCCCGAAAAAACTGGAGGTCACGCCTCAAGTCTTTGCTAAACGCCCTCAGGGACACAGTTGGCCACAACACTTGCGCCTGCTGATCTCTGTCATACTGCTGGCTCTCATCGTGTTGACTGGCGGCTCCTTTACGCTTATGCGTTTACTGGCTGGTAGCACGGCAAATCCACTGGACACCACCAACGATCCCAATACCTTTGCGCAGACCTCGCTCAATGCGCAGCAAATAGATGAGCTACATCATCTCTCGACACGTATGAGCGCTAAGCAACTGGCTGGTCTCTATGTTGCCCGCATGTCGCTGGATGAGGAGATCGGACAGGTTATCATGGTCGAGTACGATGACACCTACTACTCCGACGATCTGAACCGCATGCTCACCGAGCTGCACGCCGGGGGCGTCATCATGTATGAGTTTCAGATGCAGACCGCGGCTCAGACCAAAGGTGATATTAGCAGCATGCAGCAACACGCAAAGCTCCCGCTGCTCATCTCCACCGATGAGGAAGGTGGCATCGTTCACCGACTCACCAACATCTATCCACCACGCCCCTCGGCGCTGGATATCTATAATACTGGCGATCCACAGGTCGCGGCGCAGCAGGGGCATAAAGTTGCGCAAGACCTTCTCGCGCTGGGCATCAATACCAATCTCGCTCCTAGCGTGGATGTGGCCCTGGTCCAGGGTCCCGGCCAGGCCACACGCACCTTTGGCTATACTGCGGACTCAGTGATCAATTTCGCTGGCCCCTATATCAAGTCTATGCAGCAAGATGGTGTTATCGCCTGCATCAAGCATTTTCCCGGTATAGGCGCCGCCGAGATTGATCCTCATAAAGGCCTGCCTGTGGTAAATCGCACCAAAGAGCAGCTCTACCAGACGGAGCTTGCTCCCTTTAAGCATTTCATCCAGACTAAGGATAAGCTGGAGAATCCTGGCTTGGTTATGCCAACAGATATCCTGATGCCCGCCATCGACCCAATCTATCCCGCAGAACTTTCGCACACCTTCATGACTGATATCCTGCGTAAAGAGCTTGGCTATGATGGTATGACGCTAACGGACGCGCTCTACATGCAGGGGGTTACCATCAACGGCCAGCCCATCAGCATGGCCCAGGCGGGTGTGATGGCCCTCCAGGCAGGCAACGACATGCTGCTTGGCCCCACCGGCTACGTCCAAACCCTGGACATGGTCAATGCCATCAAAGCCGCCCTCCAGGATGGCACGCTCTCCAGGGCGCGCCTGGATGAGGCCGCCACACGCGTGATCGCACTCAAGATGCAACGTCACCTGATGCCCGCCGTCCCACCCCAAAATTAAAAAAAGAGCGAGAGAGAGGTGAAAGTGGAAATGCCGCCTTCACCTCTCTCTCGCTCTTTTTTACACTACTTATCTTCCTCGGGAGAGAAGACATCGGGCGCGCCTTGTAGCCGCTCGATGATCTCTTTGAGGCGCCGGGTCTCATTGGTGTGCTGGATACGCATCTCCTCTAGCTGGTGCTTCATCTCTTCCTGCATCTGCTCCATATGATCTTTCATACGCAGGATGGCCTCGACGCCTGCCAGGTTTACCCCCAGGTCACGCATCAAACGCCGGATATGTAGCACACGCTCGATGTCTTTATCCGAGTAGAGCCGAGGGCTATGCGGACTCTCGCCCTTGCGCGCGGGCGCGATCAAGCCCAGGCGCTCATAGTGCCGCAGCGTCTGCTCGTGTACCTCAGCCTTTTGCGCGGCAATACTGATGATATACCAGGCGCCATCACGCATCTCTGGCATGCGTACATCCCTCCTTTCAGCGGGCTATGGATGCGCTTCAACCCCACGGGCGCGCGCTAGCTGCTCAAATAGGCCACGCTCTTCTGGCGAGAGGCGCATTGGCAGCACAACCTTAGCGCGGGCGTAGAAGCTCCCTCGCCCCTCGCTTTTGAGATGTGGCATGCCCTTCCCAGCCAGGCGAAACAGACTGCCATTCTGCGTCTCGGCGGGAATCGTCAGACTCAGGCGCTTCCCATCGGGGAGCGTCACTGGCACTGATCCCCCCAGCATAGCCGTGAAGAGGTCAACATCCACATCCATATACAGGTCATCACCCTTGCGCTCATAAGCAGAGTCTAGCTTGATGCTTATGACCAGAAAGAGGTCGCCACGCGGCCCGCCACCGGCGCCAGGATGACCCTCGCCCGCCACACGGATCTTTGAGCCGTTATCTACACCGGGCGGAATTTTAACTTGCAGGCGCTTGCCCTGTCCATTCAGGCTGCCCCGGCCACCACACTTCGCGCATAGGCGTCCACCAATCTGCCCCATGCCCCTACAGGCGGAACAGGTCTCAGGGGCCTGAATGGTAAACGTACGCTGGCTACCAAGATAGGCCTCCTCAATTGTCACCTCGACGGTCTGCTCCAGGTTTTCGCCCGCGCGACTACGCATGCCCGCGGTAGAGGCTCGCCCGTTCGCGCCAGGGGGAAATCCCTGCCCGCCGCTACGACCAAAGAGTACTTCGAAGAAATCAGAGAAGCCTGAGCCGCTAGGATCATAGTTAGGATAGCTACCCGCACTCCGCCTGGCTCCCGAAAAGCCGTTAAATTGATCGCGCCAGTTTGGTCCAAGCGTATCATAGCGCTTGCGCTTATCGGGGTCAGATAAGACCTCGTAGGCTTCGTTAATCTCTTTGAACTTCGCTTCCGCCTTCTTATCACCTGGATTGACATCGGGATGATGAGTGCGCGCCAGTTTGCGAAAGGCTTTCTTGATGTCATCGGCGCTGGCAGTGCGCGATACCCCTAAAATTTTATAGTAGTCCTTATAATCCATCGGCCCAGCCTCACTCTTTTACCATGCATATACTCTGTTTGTTAGTCAAACCCTGTGCACACGGGGTTTGACTAACAATTGGTTTGACTCCTCACGCCTGCGGCGCTCGCTGGTAGGTGGTGCGGGTTGGCGGCCGCAAGCCGCCAACCCGCACCACCTACCAGACATAACGTACACGTTGTGCTAGTTATTGGCTCCGTTGTTGCCATTCTTTCCCAGGGGAACACTGACTTTGACGTGCGCGGGACGTAGCGTCTCCTCGCCGAGGGTGTAGCCTTTGCGCGTCTCCTCCAGAATCGTGCCCTCTGGCTTATCGGCGCTTTCGACCGCCTCAATGGCCTCGTGCATATAGGGGTTAAAGGGCTCGCCCACCGTGGGGACAGGGTTCAGACCCTCACCACGGAGAATCTCGTTCATCTGCCAGTGGAACATACGTAGTGTCTGCTGCAAGTTCTGCTTATCCATGCTCTCCTGGTACACAAGAGCGCGCTCCACGTTATCCATGACATCGAGCAGTTTGTGAAAGAGAGATTTCTTGTGAGCAAGAACACGCGTCTCTAACTGGCGCTCCTGGCGCTTGCGAAAATTATCCCACTCCGCGCGCTCGCGCAGATACTTATTCCAATTCTCTGTGGCCTCCTTGCGTGCCTGCTCTAGCTGGGCCTCCAGTTCGGCGACACGCGCCTCGGCACCAGAGGTTTGCTGCTCATTCTGCTGCTGGTTGGTCTGCTCCTGAAACTCTTCCTTCACAGTGTTTCAATCTCCTCATATCTATTTATCTTTACGACGATGGACGCTACATATCGCTATGCCAAAGGCGATAAACTCCTGCAAGCTATTATGCATTCGAGTATAGAACTTGAGTCGACTACTGTCAAGTTTCCTGCTAGAAGTCACATAGAGTTTTTAATGAGTTGAGAGAAAAACGAGAGGATTGGTGCGCGACTAGTCGCGCACCAATCCTCTCGTTTTTCTCTCAACTCATTAATCTTCTACGTCGTCGTGCTCAGTTGAGGACCAGCGCTCACCGCGCTCTAACACAATGGCACCGAAAAGCTCTTCCTGAGCCACATTCACGCGGCGCCACTTCCAGAGTTCAAGGACGGCGATAAAGGTGACCACAATCACGAAGCGTGAGGACTCATTTTCTAGAACCTCTTCGAGTAAGATTGTCTCGCGCTCCTGCAAGCGTTCGACAATCTCGGCGATCTGGTCGCTCACCCGTACGCGTGCGACGGGCATCAGGTGCTCGCCCTGGGCCTCTTCCTTGACCTTCATCTCCAGTAGGCGCTGAAAGGCCCGGCTGAGCGATTGAGCCTCCATACCTGTGAGCGTGGGCGGCATCCAGGCAAGCTGGGCCTCGATACCTGCTAGCAGGCTCGAACGCCCATGCGTCTGCAAACCCTCTTCCTCACGCTGCTTTAACGTCGAGGCGATTTCTTTAGCCAGCCTATACTCTAAGAGGTGATGCTGTAGCTCCTCGGCCAGGCTGCTGGCGCTCTCGGCCTCGCTATTGCCCTCCTCGCGCGGGGTCTGAGGAAGCAGGCTCTGCGATTTGATATACAGCAAACGCGCGGCAATGGAGACAAAGGCCGCCATATTCGCCAGAGGCAAAGCCTCCGACTCACACTGCGCTAAATATTCCAGATACTGATCCGTTACCGCGACCAGCGAAACGGTAGTAATCTCCATTTGCCGCTTCTCAATTAAATGCAGCAGCAGATCCAGGGGGCCTTCAAATATGGGAAGATGCACGACATAGCGTGCCTGCTCGCGCGCGCTCTGCTCTGCCGCCTCCTTCGGCGAGAGTTCCGAGGCAAGTTGCGCGTTGGCACGTGGGTCAGCCTGCTCAGCGTGTTCAGCCTTGTTAACTTTTTCAACTTTTTTTAACATGGGGGACTATGATACCTCGTCAATGCGGTATAAGATGGCGGCGGGCCCATTTGCCTGGTGATGAGTTTTGATATAGAGGACCGCGCGTTCCGAAAGGCCTGCGGCCTGGGCCAGTTCTGCTCCTACCTCCGCGTGCCACCAGGCATAGCCAAGCGTCAGCCGCCAGCGTGTTACGCGACTCTTCTCTGCATCCAGGGGAGAGACGGCGATTTTCGAGAGCAGGGCTGGGGCCAGTAATTTCCCTAGTACAATCACCGGTCGAGTCCAGAAAGGTACACGTCCTTCAGCCTTCCCCACATCATGCAAGAGTGCCGCCGCGAGCATATCCTCTTCCTGGCAACCGCTCTCCTGCAACCCCTGACACACACGTACGCTATGTCGCTGGTCTGCTGGCGTCATTGTATAAAACAACGAGAGCGCCGACTGTGGAAGCCAGCGCGTGACCTCTCGATGCTCATCCAGCGTGAGCGGCTGCACAAAACCCATCTGCTGCCGCACCTGTCCCAGCCGATAGTGAACCTTCTGTAATATCATAGTATCTTACTACCACCTCACAACTACCGGCGGCCCTTTCCAGAACCACCTTCACCAACACACCCACATAAATAATCTCGGTAGGGCTAATGTATCGCACTCCGGTATAGTCTCCCAAGGTTATAAGAAATACCATCCACCGAGATATTGGACTGGAATACCAGTAAGAGGTTGAAGCGCTATTATCGCTCCCGACCAGATATAGGGGCCTAAGTTAAAGAGGAAGAAGTCTCCTACATTCAACAGCCTCCCTACAAATGGTAAAACAAGAAAGAGAACTAAGATAATCACTGGCCCATATGGGGCAGCCCAGCGCGCAAACTTCACGGCCTGTTTGCTCGGAAGCAGCGTATACAACACCTGGTAGCCGTCCAGGGGATAGAACGGCAGAATATTAAAGAGCACCAGAGAGAAGTTCACAACCGAAAAGACGACCAGGAGCTGAACGAGACGAATAGTTATTGGGTTGTTAATGTAGAGCGCAATGCTTGTAGTCTCCAGTATACGCACCAGCAAAGCGCTTACAATGCCCAGCCCCAGGTTCATCAGCGGGCCCGCCAGGGCGACCGTGATTACGCCACGATTGGGGCCGGTGCGCAACTTCCAGGGGTCAGGCTTCACAGCCGCCCCCCAGCCAAGCCCCATAGGTAAGGCTCCAGGCTGAAACGCCATAAAAATGCACATGATCAATCCAAGCGGCTCAATATGCGCACGCAGACGGAGAGATTGGCGTCCCTCGCGACGCGGAGTCGAATCACCCAGCCAGTTCGCCACGGCGGCATGCGCCCACTCGTGCAACACAATGGCCACGAGAAATGACAGGATGATCATCAGCGCTAGAAGCACGTTTATTTTCATAACGTTTTCTCTCTTCTCTGTTCTTTCTGCGTCTCTGCCAAAAGGTCGATCTCCATCCCCTCGCAGGCGGAGCGTGTATGCGCGAATTGCGCGCGTGCCTCAGCCTCCATCAGGTCAAGCTGGTTATCGTCGTAGGTCGGCTCATGATGAAAGAGCACCAGTTCACGAACCTGCGCCAGGCGGGCCGCCTCAGTCGCCATGGCAATGGTGCTATGCCCAAAGCCATGCTTCTCCTGTTGATAATCGGTCACGGTATACTGTGCATCGTGAATCAAGAGGTCCGCCCCCTCTATAAATTGCACAAACTCGGCATCACTCCCCTCCTTCCACTCAACATCCGTCGCATACACAATACTCTTCCCCGCGTACTCGATCCGATAAATACAGGCTCCATTCTGTGGGTGACACTGCGTCAATTTCGCGACGACCCTCAATTCGCCCTCGGCTCCCGCGTTGCCCTCAGCGCTCTCCTCCAAAGCAGGGCCGCCAGCATGCCAGGTGACACATTGAGTATCATAGAGCGTGTGGAAGGTACGTTGGGAGGGAAGTTGGCGCATATCTACCGGGAAATATGGGGGCGACATAAGTGGTGTTACAAGCTGTTCTATATTCTGGCCCGCCAGGTCCGGGCCGAAGAGATGTAACTTCGTACGAGCCTCGAAGAGAGGAGCAAAGAATGGAAAACCCACGAGGTGGTCTCCATGCCCATGAGTGATAAACAACGCCAGGTCCAGGCTCTCCTGCTTCGTCGTATCCTGAGCCAGGCGCCTCATCAACGCGTCGCCCAGGCGAATAATGCCGCTGCCAGCGTCGAAAATCAGGGTATGCTCGCCCGCCTGCACCTCAATACAGGAGGTATTGCCACCATGACGGAGCGTATGTGCTCCCGGCGTTGGATAGCTGCCACGTACACCCCAAAAGCGTACTAGCAAACGCTGCTTACCAGCCATCTTAAAATTGCTCCTACTCGCAGCTTAACGTATGAGATAATCTTCCCTATTATAACGTGCAGTCAGGGGATTGAAAAGGTTTTGTGATATGGACGATGGATGTGGCTGGTGGGCAAAACCCACCAGCCACATCCATCGTCCATATCCTTATGACACGAAAAAGGGATATAAAATTGCTGCAAATTCGGCCTGCGTAACGTATGATAGGTGTAGCATATATACGACAGGGAAAGCGAGAGAGAGTATGGACCAGGGAACCCCACGCGGCAATCAGGAACAGTATCCCGATGGGCGTAACAGGCGCAGAGCACAGGACCAGGGACGCTACTACACCAACCGCCAACGGCCCTATATACAGCGCACACGGCCCATTAATGACGAGGATTATCTTGAAGAAGAGCTGCCAGTTGAAGAGTATGACGCATATGACGCGTGGGAAGACTCAGTAAACGCTGGCGAGGCCGACGAGGAGACCTATCCTGAGTACATTCCCCGGCGCAGGCGCTCCAGCGCGTATTCCTCTACACCTCCACGCCGCTCGCCTGGCCCCAGAGAACCAGCTCGCGCGCGCCCGGTGGCACGCAAGCGTCCCCGCCGCCGCAAGAGTTCTCTCCCCTCAATGCTCCTTGGCTGTGGGCTGGGGATGCTTGTGGCCGTGGGTCTCGCCATCGCGGTGGTGCTCTACTTCGTCGTCCCTTCCCTCAAAAACGGTGGCACGCCCGTCAATCCCTTTAATCCACTACACCAGTATACTAAAGAAGAGAGCGTGACCACGCCTATCACCTCGCTGGGCACAGTTGAGGTCTGCACTAAAATTGGCAATGTCGCGCTGCTCGTCGATCCTAGCAGCGCCACCACGACTATCACCAGCAAGAAGATGGTCCAGGCCACCTCACAGGGCGATGCGCAACAGAAGTTCGCCCAGATGAAGGTTGAGATCCAGCCGCCTGCAACCGTAACCCAGCCTCTGACCTGTACCCGTCTGCCTAATCCCACCAATCAGCAGGGCACCACAGCCAGCGGTGAGGCACTGATTGTCAACGTGGTCTTTCCCACTACTGGAGGACTGGCACAGGACACGACGGCCTCGACCGATATTACCATTCATATCCCGCCCGGTATTCTCCCTCAGACGCCCTCGCTCCAGATAGGAGTCGAGGCGCCCGTAGGCAACATCACTGTTCAGGGCTTAAGTGGTGTATATAGCCTTCACGGTAATACAGGAGCCATCAAGGTGACCCAGGCCATCCTCGCCTCCGGCTCGCGCCTCGAAACGGGCCAGAAGGGCGTGACCTTCAATGGCCTGCTCCTGATTCCCCCCACGGCGACCGCCACTGCTCCTGCGCGCTACTACATTCGTAGCGAGCAGGGCAATGTCGATGTAACCCTTCCCGCCAACCTGAACATTCAGGTCAACCTCACCACTAATATAGGCAAAATCAAAAGCGATTTCCCTATTCAGCCCCAAAAAGATCCCAAAGACGAGAACTCCATGAGCTATAACGGCCCACTCAATCCCCAGGCTGGCACGCCCGCGCCCGCCTCCCTCAACCTTGATGTGAGCATCGGCAACATCAACCTACACAAAGCCCCCGGCGCCTAACTTCTCGCGCCTGCGGCGCTCGCAATGGGTTAATAGTGTGTCCCCTGGACAGCCTCCGGCTGTCCAGGGGACACACTATTAACCCATATATAATTTGTGCATTGGATGGGGCAAGGTGATATCACACAAATCCATGGTCGAGAGCATGACAGATCCATCGTTCTCTATAATAAGAGAGTGGTTGCATAGGCAATGCTTATTCTCTATAATGGGCATATTACATACTCAAATATCCGCATTTATCATATCCATTTTTGTAACGCAATCTTTTACCTTACCTCTCGCGGAAAGGAGACGTCGCTGGCGCGTCGTGCATGCTACGCGCGTCCGCTCGCGACAACACTACATGAACGTGGCTCAACCACCGTCCCCAAATCTCGCTTCGCTTGAGTTTCTCTCAGGTCCAAGCGCGGGCTCGGTTCTGCCAGTTGGCAAGCCGGTCCTGCAAATTGGACGCGAGCCGGGCAATGATATTGTTATTTCCGATCCTTCAATCTCCCGCCGCCATGTCCAGCTCTCGCTGGTCAACGGTGCCTGGAAGATTGAGAAACTGGCTCCCCAGAACACACTAACCGTCAATCAGCAGGAGACCCAACAGGCCTTCCTCAAAGCAGGCGATATTGTCTGCATAGGAGGTCGGGTGAACTTCCGCCTGGGCATCCCTACTGCTGCTCCTGCAACGGTAGGCAATGCACCATACGCAGCTTCACCCCAATTGCCACCTATGCCGCCACAGACACCGCCTCAGGCCAGCTATCAACAGGCGGGGTACCAGGTCATGCCGCCACAGGCACCATCTCAGGCTGGATACCAACCCACTATTCAGGCTAATGGACCCATGGGCCTGGGTGGCTCCAAGGCTGGCGCGCCCGAGATCAAGGGCATTCCCACCCTTGAAGTGACAAACTATACTGGGCAGGATCGCCGCGTCTTCCAGCTCGCGCCGGAGAAGCAGGGCTTTAGCATTGGGCGCGCGCCCGACAACGATATCGTGATTGACCGGCCCACCGTCTCGGCCTATCACGCTATTATTCAGCGCCAGGGACAGAGCCTGGTCTTGGTCCATCCGCATCCCAAAACCGGGCGTTCCAGCAATGGCGTGGAGTTCCAGGGACATGTGGTACGCGGCAGCGAATCCTTCCAGCATGCCCTGGCCAATGGTGATACCTTCCGTATTAGCGATGAGCATGGCACCTTTACGACCCTGCTCTTTAAAGATGGCAGTGGCAACTCAAGTGATGCTATTCCCGAGATTCGCCCGATTCAGCTTGGGATGCCTGTCATCACACTGGGTCGCGTCGCTGAGAATACTGTGGTGCTGGACCACCTGCAAATCTCCAAGTTCCATGCCCGCCTGGAACAGGTTCAGGGTGGCTACCGCATTGTTGACCTGAACAGCAAGAATGGACTGTATGTCAATGGCGCACGCATCTCGCGTGGTGCACGCAACCTGGCGCCCAATGACGAGATCCGCATCGGTCCCTTCCGCTTCATCTATACCGGGCAGATGCTCATCCAGCAGGACGAGAGCAATACAATTCGTATTGATGCTATCAACCTCGTCAAAGAGGGCCAGGCCCATCGTATCCTGCTTAATGACATCTCAATCGCCATTCCACCGCGCAAGTTCGTGGCCCTGGTCGGTGGCTCGGGCGCCGGTAAATCAACGTTGATGGATTCCCTCAACGGTCTGCGCCCGGCGACAAAGGGGACCGTGCTCTACAACGGCCAGGACTACTATCATAACCTGGCCGCCTTCAGCACTCAGCTTGGCTATGTGCCCCAGGACGATATTATTCACCGCGAACTGACCGTTGAGCATGCCCTCTATTACGCCGCACGCCTGCGCCTCCCCGATGACGTGACCAAAGAACAGATTCACCAACGTATCGAAGAGGTCCTGGCCGATGTCGATCTGACGCCTCGCCGCCACTTGCTCATCAGCAAACTCTCGGGCGGTCAGCGCAAACGCGTCTCTATCGCGCTTGAGCTCCTGGCGAACCCCAGCGCCTTCTTCCTGGATGAGCCTACTTCGGGCCTCGATCCAGGCTTGGACCGCAAAATGATGACACTCATGCGCCGCCTGGCCGACCGCGGACGCACGATTGTGCTCGTCACGCACGCGACCAACAATATCAACGCCTGTGACTACGTCTGTTTCCTCGCCGCAGGTGGACACCTGACCTACTTCGGACCGCCCGACGAGGCCAAGGCCTACTTTGGCAAGGCAGATTTCGCTGAGATCTATAGCGCACTTGAGCCGACCGACGAGAATCCAAATATTCCCGCCGAGGCTGGGGCACGCTTCCGCCAGTCGCCTGACTACCAGCGCTATGTCGCGCAGCCCCTGGCGCAAAACGCCGCCAAGAGCGCTCAGCTTATGGCCCAACCGGCGGTCATCAAGCCACCCAAGCGCGGCAATCCCTGGAAGCAGTTCCAGATTCTCTCGCGCCGCTATCTTGAACTGTTGCGCAACGATGTGGGTAACCTGGCCATCCTGCTCTTACAGGCCCCCATCATTGGCCTGATCCTCTTCTTTATGACGCAGGCTAACATCTTTAACACCACCAGCATTGTAACCTGTCCTCACCCCAAGAACATGATCACACAGACTGGCAAGACCGACTATGACTGTCAGCAGGCCTATAATCAGATCGATGGACCCCAGGGTGCGATCATTATTAATGGACTCAAAAGCCAGAATCCCCTGCGCTACCAGAACTTGCAGGGTAATGAGCTTAAGAACAAGATCAAGGACGACCTGATTCAGCAGGGATCGGGCGGAGATGCACAGAAGATTCTCTTCATCATGGCCTTCGCCGCCGTTATGTTTGGCTGTATCAATGGCGCACGCGAGATCGTCAAAGAGGCACCCATCTACCGGCGTGAGCGAACGGTGAACCTGGGTATCGCGCCCTATATGTTCTCCAAGATCATCGTCCTGGGCCTGCTCTGCTTGGTCCAGAGCCTGGTCCTGGTCGCCTTTGTGGCCCTGAAGACGCCCTTTAAAACTAGCGTCATCCTGCCACCGTTCCTGGAGATCTATGTCACGATGTGTCTGACCTCCCTGGCGGGCCTCATGCTGGGCCTGATGATCTCGGCCCTGGTGCCCACCAATGACCGCGCCATGAGTATGGTTCCTATCGTGCTCATTCCGCAGGTCATCTTCGCGGGCGTCATTTTCTCACTGGATAGTCCCAAGGCGCTCCAATTCCCGGCAGCCTTCTTCCCGGCTCGCTGGGCCATGGCCGCGATGGGTACCACGATTGGCCTGCGCGGCGATAAGCTTGGCGCAGACGATTTCTCGTATGTCAGCACATTCTTTGGACACGCAACCAAGGGAGAGGCAACCTCGCATCTGCTCCTCACCTGGTTCGCCTTGCTGGCGATGACTCTCATCTTTGGTCTGATCATTGCCTTCTGCCTCAAGCGCAAAGATATTCGGCGTTAAAAAAAAGAAAAGTGGTGCATGAATGACAGACGAAGCCTGTCATTCATGCACCACTTTTCTTTTTTTAATGCATCATCCTTCCTATTTTGTATAATCTCAAATATGGCAATACCGGATTTCTATACGTTCCTTTAAATGTAGTACGTGATTCATGATATATGGTACTTATTGGCAAGGCCCTTGCTCCTTACAATCGGCGTATGCTATTGTAATGGTGTTCTCATTAGGACTGTCCAACACAAGGGAACGAGATCACCTACATGTTACTCAATAGGCATATTATCCTCGGCGTCTGTGGGGGATCGCCTGCTATAAAGCGGTCGATCTGGCCAGTAAGCTACAGCAAGCTGGCGCGAAGGTAGACGTCATTATGACGGAGCACGCCGAAGAATTCGTTCGCCCACTAACCTTTTCAACGATGAGCCACCGCCCAGTTTATAGCGATCTGTGGGAGCCCTCAGGGGAGGCCGCGGAGACACATATTAAGCTGGCGGAGGAGGCTGATATCCTGGCGATTGTACCAGCGACCGCACAGACAATCGCGAAACTGGCTCATGGTTTCACCGATAATATGCTCACCACAGTAGCATTGGCGACGCAAGCACCCTTACTCCTGGCTCCTGCCATGTATAAAGATATGTATACTCATCCTGCGACACAGGCCAATCTGGAGGTGTTGCGGCAACGAGGGGCATATGTTGTCGAGCCAGCGGTGGGACGCCTGGCATCAGGGGCGATTGGACCTGGCCGCCTACCAGATACAGACCTCCTTATGGGGGCCATACGCCTGACCCTGGGTCGCCGCAGTGGAGACCTGGCGGGGAAGCGCGTCATCGTGACGGCTGGCGGGACACAGGAGCCAATTGATCCTGTTCGCTATGTGGGGAATCATTCTTCGGGAAAGATGGGCTACGCCATTGCGACAGAGGCGCGTGATCGTGGGGCTGATGTCGTCCTGGTGACAGGGCCGGTCTCGCTTCCCGCTCCTTATGGGGTAGACCTGATTCGGGTAGAAACGGCCTCACAGATGCGTGATGCCGTCATGGCCACTGTACACGATGCTGATGCCCTGGTTATGAGCGCTGCCGTCGCCGATTTTCGGCCCGCTCATCCCTCTCCTCAGAAAATCAAGAAACACGCGGGAGAGCACCTAGCCATAACCCCTCCTGGGCAGCAGGGGCAGGCGACACCAGACGCTGACACTTCTGGTGGCGGGTTTTCAATACACCTGGTCCGCAATCCAGATATCCTGGCTGAATTGGCTTCTCTTCAGGCAGCGCAGCCACGAAGCAACGCTGGAGAGCAGCCGCGACCGCGGCGACTCGTTCGCGTTGGCTTCGCAGCGGAAACTGAGAATGTCATCTCGAATGCACGCGATAAGCTCGTGCGTAAACAGCTCGATCTTCTCGTGGCAAACGATGTGATGCGCTCAGATAGCGGTTTTGGGGCGGATACTAACAAGGTCTACTTCTTCCATGCTGATGGGTCAATGGAAGACTTGCCCGTTATGCCCAAAGCAGGCGTTGCGGCGGCGATTTGGGATAGAGTTATATCCCTTTTGGCATAGGGTAGCTGGGGGGACGTGGCGCTGTGATGGGAGCTTTTGTTCTAGATATATTGGGTACGAAAAGTACGCAGGAGGAGAATCCCCGATGGATCGCACTGCTAGCGCTGGTTTTGAAGGCATCGCTCAGATGCTGCTCGAGCAGAAAAAATTAATGGATGCGTTGGAAGCGGAGAACCGCGAACTTCGCCGTCAACTGGCTGATCTACGCCGTGGCGTGGGCATCGCTGTCGTCATCGAAGGCAAGACAATTCAGTTGGCAACCGATGGCGGTAGCGCCACCAACCCACAGTCGCAGGCCGCACTACAGAGTCTGCAATCACTTCAGGGCACCCCTCAACCAGCAGGGCAGAACACCTACAATCAGCCGGCACGCTCCAACAATGGGCAGAGCACCGTCAACCTGAATGGCGATAAGCGGGAGAGCAATAACAACGCTCGCAGCCCACTCGCCGATAGCTTCGTGCTCTAAGTCTCTTAACCTATCTATCACGAATCGTATACTCTGTCGCATCCAAATTGGGAACCCCTTTCGGGTTCCCTCTTTTTGATATAAGGGTCCCGTTTACGTCTTTCCTGATAGAACCATCCGCCCGCGAAAATAATTACCGGCGAACGTTGAAATTGATAAAGAGCTATCCGACCGCGCTGTTAAAGCACGCGCTTATATATGATGAGACGAGAAATGCCGTACCATTATATGTAAGCGCGTGCTTTAGCAGCGCGGTCCCGCCACGTTGAAGGAGGATTCTTCATGATTTGCCCCCGTTGCCATAACCAGGTTGCCGACCATGTCAAGTTTTGCGGCACCTGCGGGCAGGATATGCGCGCGGCACAAGCGGCGCCTCAGCACCCCTCCGGGGCCTATAGCGATCCGCAGCCAGCACCAGCTCAAGCCTATGTTCCCCCTAACCAGTTTGAGGAGTATAGCAACAGCGTCTTTGGCAATGTCGTTCCTCGCTCCGAGTTGCATAACCCCAAGGGTCCCCTGCATATCGCGGACATGACCATCACTATCGATGGTGAACTGGTCCCGGTCGTCGATATCATGCTGGGCAACCAGATGCCTATCTATTTCGAACATCACATCCTGCTCTGGAAGCACCCTGGGGTACAACTGGGCTTTAAGTCGATGCGGGGAGCGGCGCGGCGCTTCTTCGCGGGCCTACAGATCTTCATTGGCGAGGCACAGGGTCCCGGCAACATTGCCTTCTCACGCGATTCAGTGGGGCAGATCGTGGCGCTACGCCTGCAGCCCGGCCAGATGGTCGAGGTCCGTGAACACCAGTTCCTGGTCGCCACGGGCAATGTAGATTACAACTTCACCTTTGTCCAGGGCGTCTCCAACATCCTCTTCAGCCGCACCGGCCTCTTTGTCGACCAGTTTACCGCGATGGGCAGCGAGGGCATGCTACTGCTCCATGGCTATGGCAACGTCTTCGAGAAGATGCTTGCCCCCGGCGAGGTCCTCGATATCGAGCCTGGAGCCTGGCTCTGGAAGGATCCCTCGGTCCGCATGGAGATGACCACAGTGGCTGGATCCCAGCGCGGCGGCGGTGGCATCCTGGGCGCGATCAGCAACTTTATGGCTGGCTCCTCTATCACGCTGAACCGCTTTATCGGCCCCGGTCGCGTGGGTATCCAGTCCATGACCTATCATCCACCCACGGCCGAAGGCGCCTCCCAGGCAGGCGGCCAGAACAACATGAATATGAACATCGGCGGCCTGGGCGACCTCTTCTAGCATTTATACCTCGTCAGCAATGAAAGGGGATGATGGCAGGCTTCACCTGCCATCATCCCCTTTCATTGCTGACGAGGTAACACTACCTTATGCGCTGGCAGATGAGCCACCGTTCCCGTTCTTGTCTTTGTTGATACGCAAGATCTTGAGCATATATTGCTCAGAGTTGAGGTAGTAGGGGTTGCGCTTGATATATTTGCCAACCACCGAAATAGGATGCAGTTTGAGCATCTCTACCACCAGGCTGGGCAAGAGCTTGCTGTGATCATAATGGATAAGCGCAATGATTGGTGCATTTTGGAAGGTGAAGACCGCGTCCGAGGCCGCTTCATACTTCAAGACCTGCTCAGGGGTGGCAATATCTTTTGAGAGCCAGGTCATATCAATAGAGATGCGTACCGCCTTCCAGCCCTCGCGCAGGGCCTGGGCAATGAATGTCTGGTGCGATGAGAGCAAGTAATAGGGGTCGAAACGCTTCCCCGCCGCCAGGAAAGCCTCGCGCTCTTCAAACAAAACAAGCTGACCCGAGGCCTCAAGTTGCTCTACATCAATCTGCAATTTTTGTAGCTCGTCGCGAAACTCCTTCACCTGGGCGGGTGCGGCCGCGAACATACACTTCTCTTGTGAGAGCAGGCCGACTTTCATCAAACGCGCCGTGACACCTGGTATCTCTGTCACCTTACTATAAAGTTGGCAGATATGTGAGCCAGGGGGAATGCGCTCAGATTTGCCTTCAACACTAAGATCCATACCTACCTCCACTGGTGCTATTTATTGGCCTGTTCCTTGCGTTGCTCTCGCAGACGCACAGAGCGGTTAATACTGCTCACGGCGAAGGCCGCGGTCGCTCCAAATATAATGATACCTGCCAGAAACACAATCGTCAGCAGCGTGATTAACTTCCCGGTGCTTGATTTGGCCGCGAGCCCCACAAGCAGAGTACATAGTACCATGGGAAGCGTAAACACCAGCCCCCACACAAGCATGACTCTCCACCTCTGCCCGGGCGTGATGGTCTCATTCCCACTAAAGGGCAAGAGTATGCGACGAATGAGCGAATAATCCTGCGGCTGGCTCATAAAGCTATGGTTGCCTCTCTTTACGTTGATACTGTAACCAGCGCGAGAGCATTTCCTCCGCCTGGTACAGAATATGTACTTCATTTTGATAGGTCAGACGACGACAAGCTTCATGCAAGGGGAACCACTCCACCATATCATATTCACAATCATGGAAAGAGGTATCCCCACCAACTGCTTCCAGCAGGAAATGACGCACTTGTTTATGGTATCGTACCTGGTCTCGCACAAAAGAGTATGAGATACTGCCCACATAAGTGATCAATCGTACCTCAAGCCCTGTCTCCTCGCGCACCTCACGAACCGCGACTTGCTCAGCTGTCTCGCCAGGTTGAGGTGTTCCCTTGGGCAAAGCCCATATTCCCGCGTGGCTACGCCCAACCAGCACTACCTCCATGCTGCCCGCTCCCTCCGCTTGCTCATGCTCTCCGGCATATGCCTCGTGCTGCAATAACAATTGCTCCGAGGCCCGCATCGGAACCAGGCGAAACACGACGCCCCCTGCCGAGTACGCTCGCATTGTGCGGTATCGCTCCATTTCTCGCGCTTCAACCCCCCTCTAATTGTACTGAATAGGTCTATAGATGAATGAATTACTACCATGTTACCAGATTGGCAGACTGGTAGCACACTCTATCTTCCTATTCAGTTCGTCATCATTGACTATTCGCGCTATACACGCCCATACCTCATGACAACCCAGGCGTATCTCGCTAGCTTCTCTATCGTAGACGAATATCGAATACACTATACAACATTTTTTCCATCCTGCCCCGTCCTTAGCCATCCTTGGCGATTAGAGCAGATCACGCAAGAGCGCTACTCACGTACACGCCTACAAAGGCGGCTCTCCCATCGGTAGGAACCCGCTTTAGCGCCTACAGGCGATTAATCGCCTGTAGGCGCAGCCCAAAAACGCCTCTGTCTGCACCATCGTGAGGCAAACACGCCCCCTCAAAAAGCAGGCTTACGCCGCACTGCCATAAATGGCATTTGGACGCGCTAAAGCGGGTCTCTACCGAAATGGAGTGCATTCATTATGCGGTTAAAATTATGTGTGAGTATAGCGAATGCGCTTCAGAGTGTCAAGCAGGATAACTCAAGATAACACGCGGCGTAATGCATTGAGGCTCTTCGTCGGCACGTCGGGGGTGAGAGAGCCTCCAGGCGCGAGCAGTAGATGCTTTCCACCCGTGGCTTCAAGCGCACTACCAACCTCGTCCTGCACCTGGCTGGGGCTGGCGCCCTTCTGGAAGGCCCCCTGGCTCAAGCCACCCATGACAACTTTCCCTGAGCGGCGCTGCCCATCGCGCAAGTCGGGATTCCCACTCGCCTCGCTGGCCCAGTTGATGGCATGAATAGGATAACTCGCCAGCAGGTCAAAATGGATGTTCGCGCCACTATTATGGAGCGCCGTACACTTGCTGCGACTCTTCAGTGCGTCGAGAATCTCCTGGTCATACTGCTCGCCAAATTCACGATACTTGTCGGCGGTCAACTGCTCGGTGCTGGCCCAGCCATTGGTTTCATAATAAATACCATGCGCGCCCTGCTCCAGGCAGGCAATCGCAAACGAGGTAATCGTTTCAGAGATAACACGGAGCGCGGCATGCATGGCGTTGCGATCCTCGCGCATCGTCAGGAGCACCTGTTCACTCCCACCCACCAGGATCTGCGCCACCGCCAGGGGAGAGAAGACAGTCTCCAAGAAATAGGCTTCAAAGCCCAGCGCGTGGTTGATCAGTTGCAGCGCTAAAAGCTGCTCGCCCAGCGAGCCCTGGTCAGGCTCAATATGCCGTAGGCGCTTCCAATCGGAGGAGCCACGAATGGGCGTAGTCTCCAACACAGGCGGCATATACTTCTCCGTGGACAGCTTATAGCGCGCTTTCCAGCCTTCCACAATATAGCTCGATCGTGGCGTGACCTTGACATAATCCCAGTCATAGCGGCTATAGCTCTCCAGAGTGGCCTCGGCCAACATCTGGGCGCTGCCTTCACGCTGGTAATCATGCCACCAGGCGCTCACCGGAACCCGGTCAACCGCCTCACCGCGTAGCACGGCTTCAACACGTTCCTTCTTATTCATGCTAGCTTCTTGATCCTTTCTCTGATGCGAGATCTACTGATTGTCTAGCTCTTTGAAGCGGTATCCAATACCACGTTCCGTGAGTATATATTTAGGATGGGCTGGATCTTCCTCTAGTTTCTGGCGCAAATAGGTGATGTAGAGACGTAAATAGTGGGCCTCGTCGCGATACTCTCGCCCCCAGACCTTTGAGAGCAGAGTCTCGTGCGTCATCAGCCGCCCCGCATTGCTCACCAGGTGATAGAGAAGACGGTACTCCGTTGGCCGCAAGACGACCTTCTTGCCGCGCACCATGACCTCGCGACGCGCGAAGTCTATTTGCAGGTCTTCGTCGACCACGATCTCGGTCTTACGCGCCGGGGGGGACATGAGCGAGCGGCGCAGCAGGGCGCGAATACGCGAGAGTAGTTCGGGTGGACTGAAGGGCTTGGCGATATAGTCATCGGCTCCCAGGTCCAGCCCGCGAATCTTATCTTGCTCGCTCTGGCGCACTGTCAGCATCACCACTGGCACGGTCGAGACCTCGCGAATGGCTTTTAAGGTCTCGAAGCCGTCCATCTCTGGCATCATGACATCCAGGACTACCAGGTCAGGCAGGTGCTCGCGTAGCTGATCAAGCGCCTCCAAGCCATTACTGGCCTCGATAACGCGGTAGTGCTCCATTTCCAGGTTCATACGCACAAAGTCGCGGATGCGTGGCTCATCATCCACAATGAGAATGGTCATATCACGCTGATCAAAAACTTCGTTCTCCATCAAAACACCACCATCGGTAACTGTGCCTGCTTCTCGCGCGGCAGGCTAAATGAAAATGTTGATCCCTGACGCAGGGTACTCTCTACCCAGATCCGGCCCCCGTGAGCCTCCACGATGGCACGACAGATATAGAGGCCCAGACCCGTGCCCGGGGTAGACTGCGCCAGGGGATTGCCAATGCGACGAAAACGCTTAAAAATCTGCTCCTGGTCGCGTAACGAGATCCCCATGCCCGTATCGCGTACGCTTACAATAACCTCGTTGCTGGTGGCACGCGCGGAAATGGTAATCTTGAGCTGGCCCGACGAATATTTGATCGCGTTATCCAGCAAATTTTGTAACACTTCTTCAATCCGCTCGCGATCCGCCATGACGCTCGGCAGGTCGGGCGATATCTCAAGCGTGGCCTGCAAGTCGGCGTAGCGTATCTTCAAGCGCCTGATAACCGTCTCGATCAGTGGCTCCAGGTCCAGGGGCGCAATCTCCATCTGGAGGCCATTGGCCTGGATACGCGAGGCATACAACAGGTTCCCCACTAGCTTATTTAAGCGGTCGGCCTCCTCTTCAATCGCAACCAACCGCGTCTGCAAGGCCTGAGGCGCGAGGCGACTCCCAATACGCGCCAGGGTCGAGGCATAGCCCTTGATGATGGCAATGGGCGTCTGTAGCTCATGCGAGACCACGGAGATAAAGGTCGAGCGCTGCTCCTCCTGCTCGCGCTCCAGTGTGATATCATGCACCGTGAGAAAGCCATTGAGCGGCTCCCCACGCGCTGAACGAACACAGGAGGCAGTTACACGCACATCGACGGGCAGGCCATCACGTGTGGTAAAAATCATCTCGCGGTTGACGACACGCTGGCCCGCGAAGGCCTGCAAGATTGGCGATTCCTGCAAGCTTAGCTCATTGCCCTGCCGGTCGCGAGGACGCAGTACCGAGAAATATAATTCCCCCAATACCTCGCTTTCGCGCCACCCGGTCAACTTCTCCATGGCGGGATTAAAATCAATTATCCTTAGCGCGCTATCGACGGTCAGGAGGCCCTCGGTGCTATAGCGAAAGATGGAGGCCAGACGCTCCTGCTCGCTCACCAGGGCCTGAGCCTTAAAGGCACAACGCAGGGACGCGGCCAGTTGCACAATAAACATGCGCAGAGTGGCGTTCTCCTCGCCTCCTTCTTCCGCGTCAGAGTCATATGTATGCTTCCCCTGGCGCACCCCAATCTTCTCTTCATGCACTTCAAAGCATGAGCGGGTACCGGTGGAGCGAAGAAAGTGCAGTGTCCCCAGCGGGCCTGCCGCATCAAAGACGGCAAGTGAGCAAACCTCTAGCTCGTGCCAGGACGCATCCTTCTCCGGCCCTGGTGAAGGTGTTGCCTCAGACTCATGCGGCTCACCGCTGGCGTCATGCGTGCCGTTACTCTCCACCTGCTCCTCAGCATACACCCTCCTGGCCCAGGCAGGCTCCAGAATCTCTATCACCATGGGGTGGCGCGAGGTAGGCTGCAAACCCTCCTGAACGCGCTGTAATAGATCAGGAAGCACCTCCGGGCGCAGGTGATAGGCGATATACTCAACGTTTCGCTGTGGATCAAAGGCCTCATTGGAGATGACAAAGACACCAGCATCGCTTCCTAGCAATTGTATAGCGCTTCCAATCAGAAGAGTTATTTGGTCGTGCAGATCTTCGGACTGATGCGATTGAGACCAGGACATAGGAATAATAGACTCCACTCGACGTTTGATCTGGCAGATGTACGGGCTGGCCGGTTGAAAACCAGGAGTTCGTTAGAAGGTTAAAATTGCTTCTGTCAGTGTAGCACACCTCCTGGCAGAAAGAAAGATACTCTTTATGCGCACCTCCTGCTTTCTTGTCTTTTTTCCCCTCACTTGATATACTTTTCTCTCAATACAGATCACCACTGCGTGGCTCACTGGGGTATTAGGATGTGATGGTGGGCTGGCGGAGCCAGCCCACCATCACATCCTAATACCCCCTGGAGACATACTGCTTCATTAACGACCGGAATATTATCATGCATTTTGATATTTTTACCCTCTTCCCTGGCATGTTTCAGGGGCCATTAACTGAGAGCATTCTCAAGCGCGCCCAGGACCGTGAGCTGCTGAGCGTGGCGCTTCACAACATTCGTGATGCCACAACGGATAAGCATCATGTCGTGGATGATTATCCCTATGGTGGAGGCGCTGGCATGGTCATGAAGCCAGGTCCCATCTTTAACGCCATTGAGGCGGTCCACCAGGGCGGTCCCATCATCTACCTGACGCCACAGGGGCGCCTCTTTAATCAGCAGATCGCGCAGGACCTGGCACAGGAGTCGCGCATCACATTGCTGTGTGGGCACTACGAGGGCATCGATGAGCGCGTGATCCAGCACCTTGTCACCGATGAAATCTCGATTGGCGATTATGTGCTCACAGGGGGCGAACTTGCGGCCATGATCGTTGTTGACGCGGTGAGTCGCCTCCTGCCCGGCGTTCTTGCCGAAGGCTCGACCACTGAGGAGTCGCACTCCAGCCATATGCTGGAATATCCTCACTACACACGCCCGCCCGAGTTCCGTGGCTGGCGCGTGCCCGATGTCCTGCTCTCGGGCCACCACGAGCAGATCGCACGTTGGCGCCGCAAGGAGGCCCTGAAGAAGACGCACCTACGCCGTCCCGACCTTTACGCCCAACTCGACCTCACTAGCAAGCAAGATAAAAAACTGCTCAAAGAGATAGAAGAGGAATTATAGGTGCCATGCATGCCTCCGATCGGAGGCATGCATGGCACCTATAATTCCTCATTACTCTTCCTGGCGAGCGGCGATGTTGCGCTTTGCGGCCTGCTGGCGCAGGAAATCGTTACGGGCACGCTCTTCGGCGGCGATATCCTCCGCGACATCGGCCAGTGAGTCGCCAGATTCATCGGCGTGATGATGCGATCCTCCACCATTGCTGCCATCTAGAATCTCTCGTGCGCGCCCACCTGGCTCGAACTGGCCGATAATGCCTCTATCCTCCAGCAGATCGATCAGGCGGGCCGCGCGTGAATAGCCGACGCGCAGGCGGCGCTGGAGCAGCGAGATGGAGGCACGCCCATACTCGCGCACGATCTCCTCGGCGCGGTCGAGCAGCTCATCATCCAGCTCCACGTCATCGGAGTTTGGCTCATCCTTGATCTCCCAGCCCGGCTCAACGGCCTGAGGCACGGATGCGGCAACTGGATCCTCAGCCCCCTCATTAGCGATGGCCTGGGCCTGCTTGCTCCAGTATTCCACCAGGCGCTCCACTTCCTCATCAGCCAGGAAGGCTCCCTGAATGCGCTCAGGGCGTCCTGCATCCGCCGGGAGATAGAGCATATCGCCGCGTCCCAGCAGCCGCTCAGCACCACCCATATCGATAATCGTGCGCGAGTCCACAGCCGAGCTGACCATGAAGGAGATACGCGTGGGAATATTCGCCTTGATCAAGCCAGTGATCACATCCACTGAGGGGCGCTGCGTCGCGATAACCAGGTGAATACCAGTTGCGCGCGCTAGCTGCGCCAGGCGACAGATCATGGACTCCACCTCTTCGGGGGCAGCCATCATCAGGTCAGCCAGCTCATCGATAATGATCACGATTGCCGGGAGATTATTCAGCGAGGTATCGCCATTGGCGATGCGCTCGCGGCGCATCTTGCGGTAACCGTCCAGGTTACGCACACCCAGTTGAGAGAAGAGGCGATAGCGCCGCTCCATCTCATTGATGGCGTTCTTTAAGAGTGGCACCACCTTATCGACATCAATAACCACGGGCGAGAGCAGGTGCGGAATCCCATTGTACAGGCTCAACTCAACCATTTTGGGGTCAACCATCAGCATGCGTACATCATCGGGCGTGGCCTGCGTCAGGATGCTGGCGATAATCGTATTGATACAGACGCTCTTGCCAGCTCCAGTCGCGCCCGCGATCAGCAGGTGCGGCATACGCGCCAGGTCACCCAGGCGCACCTGACCAGCAACGTCCTTGCCCAGGCCAATAGAGAGCTTGGACTTCCCCTTCGCGGCATGGTACTCTTTGCTCTCCAGCACCTCGCGCAGGGTCACCATGCGACTGTTCTTGTTAGGGACCTCCACACCGACGTAGGGACGACCAGGGACGGGTGCCTCCATACGAATCGTTTTGGCTTCGAGCACCAGAGCCAAGTCATTTTGTAAGGCCATGATGCGGCTCACACGCGTGCGCGTCTCATAAACGATATTCCCGGCGGCATCGAGCGCGGGAATCATCCTGCCGGTTTTGTCGTCCTTGATCATCGAGGCCTTGCCCGTGGGCCGAATACCGAAACGAATCACGGTAGGCCCGATACTGATATCCTCTGGGCGTACCTCGGCATTGACATGGAAGCTGTGCAGGGTCTCCTGGATCAGGCGCGCCAGCTCAGCCGTGTCGTCGCCATAGGCCTGGAGCTTAGTCTCCTCCGCGTTATTGAGCAGTGTGTTCTCTGGCAGTTTCCAGCGCGAGACCACGTTCGGCATGACCTGGGATGGAACATTCTTCGCGCCCTTAGGGATTTTGGGGGCGGTCTCTCCCCCTGGCAGATTTATCGCCTGCTGCTCCTGGCGTTTACCCAGGCGGGGATTGGGCGCGAGCGGCTCCATACGGCTGTTCGCGATCTCTTCGCCACGTTTTGCGCCTGCACGCCGCGCCTGGCTTTCATTGAAGGGCAGTTCCTGCTGGTTAGCACCGCGCACCGATTTGGCATAGCCCCTGGCGTCAAGCGCCGGGGGAACCTTGAGGTCCCGGCGTGGCACAGAACCGACGTGGTGCTTATGAATATTGATATCGTTGCGTGGGTCATCGTCTTCGTCATCAAAGCCGAAGTCCTGCTCAAACTCAACATTCTCATCATCCTCTTCGTCCTCGTACTGCGGAGGAGGAGCGGAACGCCTCTTGGCAGCCATCACGATCTGCTGTACTGCCTCGCGGTCATTGGGGATCGTTGGCGTCTCGTCGATCTCCTCCTCTTCCTCCTCATCATCCTGGGGTCCAATCTTAATACCGGCGCTATTACCAAAGCGACTGAAGCGCGGGCGCTGTCCCAGGAAGGCGGAAATCCGCCGCCTCTCGCTCAGCTCAATCTCATCGGACTCACCTGCGCGCGGTAGGGGATCAGCGACCAGGCGCTGGAAGAAACCGACGACAAGCAGAACATGGCCAAAGGTGATACGGAAGGTAAGGATAATAGCTAAGATAATCAGACCAATCAGGCCCACGTGTGCAACCGCGGTCGGCCAGCCCAGGAGTGGCAGCGCCAGCAGGTCGGCCAGCACGCCCGCCTTGCCATAGCCCAGCAGCAGACGACTCTCTACGAGGAGCAAGATCCAGATAACAACCAACCCCCAGACCATAGAGAGGCGCACCAGGCGTTCATTGCGCAAGCCTTCCATCAGGTGGGCGGCAGCGAAGAGCACCAGCCCTATGGCGAGCGGATAGGCTGACCAGCCAAAGAAGACAAGAAAGAACTGGTTAATATTGCGCAGAACGGGAACCTTACTAAAGAAGGTCAGCGAGCCAAAGAGGAGCAGAGAAAGCACCAGCAGCACACTACTAAATACCCGCTGGCGCTGGTGTGCCTCCAACGAGGCCCATTTCTGCTGCGCCCACTGAAGAAAGCGCGTATCGCTAGTGGCAGGAGGGGGAGCGGCAGAGCGAGGAGACGCGCCCGGACGACTAGAGGCCGCGCCCTTCTTGCGCACGCCCGACGTGGACGCTCCACGACCCGAACGCGAAGGCGAAGACGAAGCGCTGGCACGCGTACGCGGAGTCTGCCCCTGGCGCGAAGAGGGAAGGTTCGTGCGCTGCTCCATTTGAGCCTTCTGTACGCTTTGCGAACCGACCGCGCCCGCGGCGCTACTCACGCGCGAAGTGCCGCTTACCTGGCTCCTCGCCTCTTTTTTCGAGCTACTACCAGCCATAATGAGGTTCCCTCCTGAGTGCATAACGTCGGAGACACCCGTTATGATAGCGCAGATGTTCAAAAGAAGCAAGTAGCAGAACAGGAGTTTTTCCCGCCTGATGAGGTTGTGGTGCTGCACGCAGCACCACAACCTCATCAGGCGGGAAGGACACTTCCCTGCCAGAGCTGCATGGAACCGGTGCGCAGGGCCAGGAAGAGCGTCTTACCATCGGGGGTCCATTGCAGCACGCTGGAGGCGATCAGGTCCGCCGCCTCATCGTTATGATCGCTCACGGAGACACCATACACACGCCAGAGCGCGCCCGTATTGGCGTTATAGAGCGAGAGACGCTCTCCTTGATGATCATACACCGCCAGCACCTGGCCATCGGGCCTCCAGGCAAACGTCTTCGTCTCCAGACCTTTAGATTGGGAGCGCAGAAGCATCTCAAGAGCTTTATCATGCACAGGTAAGACTGGCAATTGATCCAGTGAGGCTCCCTTCAACACATTCGGCGCTAAGGGCGCTTGCCCGGGTAGGCTTATACGCGCCTGCCAGTAGAGGATAGCCATATAGCGCCCATCACTCGACCAGCTCACGCAGGAGGCATTCCAGACATACTGCCTCTCCGGCGTCGTATCCACGACCTGGACCTTTCCAGGCTGCCAGAAAGTAAAGGGCTCTCCACTATGCACGCTTCCCACATCTGTACCCGAGAGCGTACCTGCTGGCGGCTGTACCAGGTGCCCTTGCTCGTCCCATTGTAAGCCAGTATTGGCGCTGGTCTCCAGCACATGTGCAGCTTGCGGCACCTGCACACCCCTCAGTACATCCCAGACCAAGCCCAGCTCCATAAAGCTCGAAGAAGATGCGGCACTGGACTCGTGAGTGGCGAGATAGATATGCGTTTGTTTTGGCAGATCGAGCACATACAAGCCCGCCAGCGTCTTGAGCGTCCCCACGAACATCGAATTCTTGGGTGTCAGAGCCAGTTGGAAGGCGCAAATTACCTTCTTGCTATCAGATGACCAGCTCACATTAAGATAGTAGATATCGCTTACATCCTCCGTCTTCAACTGCTGCTTATGAACGATATCGAGAATCGCTTTAGCGAGAGCAAACTGGCCCAGGAGACGCTTCGAGTGTGCGTCAAAGAGTTTGAGTCTGGCATTACCAGTGCGCCCCTCGATCCGAGAGAGCGAGGGCAGATAGCAATAATCACGCTCCATGACCGCGATCACCTCTTTATTGGGGGCCAGCTCGGCATCATTGATGCATGACTCACCCATATCCAGGGTATTCGCGGAAGTGATGGGTGGCTGAGGCACGAATTTGCTGGCGAACCGGGACCAGCTTCCACTGGTCAGGAGCAACGCCACCAGCCCCACACAGAAGACCGCCGTTACAAAAGGCACTTGCACACGCCGCCTCCGCCACAGTGGAAGAGGCTCGCGCGGCTCCGGCAAGGCGCTCTTCTCCCGCGATGACAGTGAACTCTTCCAGACACCTTCCGGAGCATTCTCGAAATCGCCCAGGTCGACGATCTCCAACTCCATATCATCATCGTCTTCGTACGGCTTCATGCCCCATTGCCTTTCACTGTGCGCCGCGCTATTTTCATACTTATAAATATAATACGTAAAAGCCGCCCTTTTAAGAACATAAAAAAGCAGCCTGGGCATTCGCCCAGGCTGCTTTTTTATGTTCTTACCTTTAAACTTCCATGACCACTGGTAAGATCATAGGACGGCGGCGCGTCTTCTCATAGAGATACTCGCTCAACGTGCTCTTGATCTTGTCCTTCACAAAGGACCAGTCCGAGCTATGGCCGTTCAGGCCACTGAGAGAGTCAATCACACGCTCACGAGCGCTCGTCAGTAACTCCTCGGCATCGCGCATGTAGACAAAGCCACGCGTCACGATATCGGGGCCCGCAATAGGCAGACCAGTCTCCTTATCGACGGTGAGCACCGCCATCAGGATACCATCTTGCGACAGCACCTTGCGGTCACGCAAGACAATCTGACCCACGTCACCCACGCTCAAGCCATCAACATAGACATTCCCTGAGGTGGTATGTCCAACCATCTCGATGCGCTCCTGCGTTAGCTCAATGATATCGCCATCCTCAGCAACCACAATGTGCTCCTCAGGAGTACCCAGCGAATAGGCCAGCTTCGCGTGCAGGATCAACTGGCGATACTCGCCGTGAACGGGGAGGAAGAACTTCGGACGCAGCAGACTCAGCATCAGCTTCAACTCTTCCTGCGCGGCGTGTCCGGAGACATGCACATTGGAGAGGCCCTGGTAGAAGACCTCAGCCCCCTGGCGGAAGAGGCTATTAATTGTGCGATGCACCATCTTCTCATTGCCCGGCACCGGAGTCGCGGAGAGAATAACCGTGTCCGCTTCCTGAATGCGCACCAGGCGATGATCCTCGTTCGCGATACGTGTCAGAGCCGAGGTTGGCTCACCCTGGCTTCCTGTACAGATGATCACCACCTGCCCGGGATTGAACTTATTGATATCCTCGGCGCGAATCAACATACCCTTAGGCACACGCAGGTAGCCAAGCTCAATGGCCATCTGCACATTGTTGATCATGCTGCGCCCAACCAGGGCCACAAAGCGCTCATAGCGCTCCGCCGTATCCACCACCTGCTGCACACGCGAGATCAGCGAGGCAAAGGTTGCCACGATCACACGCCCGGGAGCATTGGCGAAGATCTTGTCCAGCGAGTCATTGATAACGCGCTCGGAGGGCGTATAGCCGGGAGACTCAACACGCGTGCTATCGCCCATCATGAGCAGCACACCCTGATTGCCCAGTTCTCCCAATTTACCAAGATCGGCAGGCTTGCCATCAACGGGGGTATAGTCGAACTTATAGTCGCCCGTATGCACAACAGTACCGATGGGCGTGCGAATGACAATGCCAATCGCATCGGGAATGCTATGGTTGACGCGGAAGAACTCAACCCCACAACTTCCCAGTTCCAGCTTATCCTCGGGGGAGATCACGTTAATGATCGTCTTCTCGAGCAGCCTGTGCTCTTTCAGCTTCACCTGAATCAACCCCTGCGTCAGGCGTGTCGCGTAAATGGGGGGGAAGTCAAGCATGGGTAAGACGTAGGGGAGGCTACCAACATGGTCTTCATGTCCGTGTGTAATGAGAATTCCACGTATACGGTGCTTCTTATCAGCCAGATAGCTCGTATCAGGGATCACCAGGTCCACGCCAAACATCTCGTCATCTGGAAACATCACCCCCACATCCACGATCAGGATGTCATCACCATATTCGATGACCATCATGTTCTTACCAATCTCGCCCAAGCCACCCAGGGGCACCACTCGAATTTTATCCTTCGTCAATGTATAAAGGACCTCCTAATGAACTATATGTGTATCACGATGTGACAAACGTATCTCTTTTGTGTTGCATATATCTTCACTCCTGCATCCGCCACAGGAGGTAAAGGCAAAATAAGTTATATTATTCCATTTGACAGTGTAGCATAGCAGGTCATAAAACACAAGCAAGGGGTAAGGGCCTGGAACAGTGCCACCCCACATCGCCTCTCAATCATAAAGTGATGTTATGTTTCACTATCGGCAAATCTATAGCTTTTCTCTACTTACTATAACAAACGAAAGAGGTAAAAGCATCCCCAGGCAACCCAAAATGGCAGACATACGAGCCATCATGCTCAAAGGGAGGCGCGCTCCACCGCAAGCGAACCAATTTTTGCGCGCCGCCAAAAAAAGTCGCCAAAGGGGCTTGACGGTTCGCAAGAGACATGCTATATTATGTCCTGCGCCAAGGTAGCTCAGTCGGTAGAGCACAGCACTGAAAATGCTGGTGTCGCCGGTTCGATCCCGGCCCTTGGCACTCTTAAAGAAGAGGCCCGCGTGCAAGAGCTTGCACGCGGGCCTCTTCTTTGCTCTCATATGCTCGTGACAGCAAAAGGAAAGGTCAAATCATCTGTTGGCAGGGCAGCAATTTGGGCCAGGTCCAGTTCATAACTGCACGCCATAAGATGCAGATCGAGATAAAGGATTTATAATATTAGATGGAACAGATTACTCTTCACCAATCCCAAAATTCCGATATTGAGACAATCGCTAATTTACGGGCAATTGTACTATATGATGATCTAACTAGATTAGGAAGATTTAATGAAATAAGGGTTCGACAACGCTTTCGTGATGCATTTAACCCAGTTCATACATGGATCATTAAAGCGGGTTCTTCCTTTATTGGTTGCATAGCTTTTAAACCGATAGTAGATGGATATCTGTTGGAACATTTTTATATTCATCCCGATTACCAAGGTAAAGGCATTGGTAGTCAGGTATTAGAATATCTTCTTAAACAAGATTATGTAATAGGAAAACGGGTGACATTAAATGTCCTGCAAGGAAGCCCTGCTCAGCGTCTTTATGAACGGTTTGGTTTTAAAGTGGATAGTGAGGATCTCATAGACATTTACATGTCTATGGTAGTAGAGTCGAATACCAATAATGAAATTGAGTAGCATTAGGCCCTTAAGTATTCTGGTCCATTAATGATACTGTTGCTAAATTCGTTTGCCAGGCTGAAACGAACAGAATGCCATGCTCAGGTTGAGCACCAAGAAACAATTTAGCAACAGTATCCGTTAATACTTAAGGGCCTATTTCAGTTCACAGTTTGAGAGTACCCTTCTCATTCAGATTAATTGCTATCCCCTATTACAAAGCCTCAGTTCACCCTCATCAAGTCCATACCCAACAGGAGAGCAAAGGGAGTTACTTTCCTCTCTACTATTCAAGTAAGCAAGCCTATGGCATAATTGCATAGATGAGTTTCTACTTATATTTTCTTCATATACTGTGAAACAGAGGACAGACACCCATGCAATGTCGAACATGCCAGGCCGAGATCCCGCAAGGTGCAACAGTATGCCCATTCTGCCAGGCTCCTATCCAGGCCATACCCTCCCCCTCAGAGTATATTGCGTTTCCAGACATACCGTCTGAGACGCCCGCGGGCGTTATCCCGCCGCATGGACCCAACGCTCCCATGTCCACCGTGCCATCGCAGGGGCCAATAGTCATGCCGCCGCCGTACCCACCATATCCCCCTACGCGCCAATGCCATTTCCACCGCCACAACCTAAAAAGAAGCGCCAGACATGGCTCATCGTGACGCTCTCCATCGTGGGCATCGTCATCCTTGGGAGTTGCGGTCTTATTTGTAGTCTGGGCCTTCTGGGGATACAAGGATTTGTGACGCAAGCGCAGAAACAAACGCTGAGTATCCAGGCCACAGTAAACACGCAGGCTACCCAATCAGTTAATGCGCAGGCGCTCTATACCGAGGTGACGAACCGCACTCCCACGTTCAGCAACTCGCTTGCCAGCAAGGGAGAAGGCGATTGGATCGATATCGGCTCGGACTCGACCTATAGTTGCGACTTCAAGGATGGCACATA
This sequence comes from Ktedonobacter robiniae, assembly GCF_016587375.1. Classification (GTDB taxonomy): domain Bacteria; phylum Chloroflexota; class Ktedonobacteria; order Ktedonobacterales; family Ktedonobacteraceae; genus Ktedonobacter; species Ktedonobacter robiniae. The sequence continues at coordinate 2,458,878 of NZ_BNJG01000001.1, read as the reverse complement.
CCATGTGTCCATATCTAAGAAAGGCTACCTCACTAATTGTGACTTCAGCAGATTCTATATGAACTTCGCTATTCAGATAGAGGTCAATCTCCTCAAAGGCGATTACTCGGGCCTAGTCTTTCGCGCCGATTCCACCGGAAACAAGTACTACATGTTTGAATATAACCAGCAAGGGGAATACTCACTGTTCAAGCGAACAGATCCTACAGTTAGCATGGACAGCTTGACCTGGGGTATAGCTACTCCCTATCTCAATACCAATTATGGGCAAAAGAATGTAGTGACCATCATCGTGCGCGGGTCCTCAATCTATTTGTACATCAATCAGCACTTCCTCTCACAGGTTCAGGACGAAACCTTTACCAGCGGGTATACTGGCCTGCTCGCCGACGACACAAACAAGCCAACCGAGGTCGCCTTCTCAAACGTGAAGGTCTGGGAGATCTAGCGCCTACTTGTCACCGAGCACGTGGGCCTTGAGCCAGGCGTTACGGAACGCGCCGCGCGGATCGAGTCGCTCCACCAGGCGGGCAAAGTCGGAATGGCGTGGGTAGAGCGGAGCGATCACCGCTGCGTCCGCGTGGAAGACCTTGCCCCAGTGTGGGCGCGCCTCGAACGGGATCAGGGCGTCCTCGATCAGGGTGAGCACCTCCTTCACCGCGCCTGGCTCGAGCTTCCAGGTGAAGTGAAAGGCGACGCTGTCTTCCTCGTAGTTCATGCTCATCCACAATCTGTCAGAGGCCACCCGGCGAATCTCGCACACCTGTAGGATTGGCTGGACCTTGTCTCCAAGTCCACGCAGCACTTCGATGGCCTGGAGGGCGTGTCGGCGAGGTAGGAGATACTCCGACTGGATTTCTTCGCCGTTGCTGGGTGTAAAGCCCATACGGAAATGCGGTAAGCGATCAGACCAGAGACCGGGCCGCCCCAACTGCGAGGTACAAGAGGTTGGATCGAGTCCGATGATCGGGTGTCGCTCAACCGTTGCGGCAACCGCGCCGAAGAGGTCCCCCTCCACCCGGTCGGGTTCATCCATCCGGCTCTTGACCCAAACCTGGTCAATCGCCTGGCCCCAGCGCGTCAAGATACTGACGCTGTAGCCGCACGAGGTGATCTCGTCGAAGTGGTCGTAGAGCGCCTTCCAGCTCAGGCCTTCGAATACCCGCTGTTGCACCTTGTAGGCAGGCTGCACATCCAGGGTGATCCGGGTGACCGCGCCGAGGACGCCGAGTCCGACCACCAGGCCGTCGAAGTCAGGCTCACCTCGGGACGCCTTGAGGATCTCACCGCTGGAGGTCACCATCTCCAGCCCGGCGACTGCCGTTGCGAGGTTACCACAGGTAACGCCCGAGCCATGTGTTGCCGTCGACACGGCACCCGCAACAGAAATGTGGGGAAGCGAGGCCAGGTTATGTAGGGCCACGCCCTCATCGTTCAGCGTCCTGGCCAACTCGCCATACCTCACCCCTCCGCCCAGGGAGACCGTGTGAGCCTGGTGATCGACGATGATATCAGCAGGCAGGTCCTCCAGCGAGATCAGCTCCTGCGAGTCGGCGATGTCGTTAAACGAGTGCCGCGAGCCCAACACATGCACGCGGTCCGCCTGGGCGACGATCTCCTGCACCTCTTCAATCGTCCTCGGTCGGTGCAACTTCTGCGCCCGATACGTGTAATTGCCAGCCCAGTTTCTTCCTGGCGTCCCTATCTCAGCCATAGCCTTCCTCCTTCTTTATGCCCAACCTTTAAGCTTTTTATACCACATTTTCCCTCACTCAAAGCGCGGGCTGGGCGGGCAAGCGGTACCAACATATTGCCTCGCGTAAAAGCTCGATTTTTTGAGCACTGTAATGCTACACTACGGAAGTAGCCGAAGAGCAGCAGGCTAAAGGCAGGTAGTGATATGAACACAAAGAAATTTGCTTGCTATTGTTGTGGCTTCCTTACGTTGGAAGAGGACCCCTGGGGGTCTTATGAGATCTGCGACGTCTGCTTTTGGGAGCAAACACATACTCAAGTTGATAATCCAGAGAGCCTGGGTCCTAATAGGATAACGCTACAAGAAGCCCACGAAAGTGTGCTCCAATGGCGGGATATCCTTGTGTTGCATACGCATCCTCTAGCTAGCGTTTATTGAGATCTCATAGGTATCTCGCAGGCAGCATAAAAACATTACATCGAAGTTAGCCTATTTGGTATCCCAATATTTCACACAAATTCTGGATAGTGAATACATGGGAAGAGATGCAGCCAGTTTACGCTTGCGCCTGGGATAAATCAGCCAACGAGGAACTGTTTTATTTTATTTTGCCTCTTTCCATGCGTTAATCTATGCATAAACTCATAAGGCTTTTAAGGCATGAAGGGAGTTTTAAAGGACATGAAGTCAAACAAAACGATGCTTCTAGGAATTGTGATTGCCTTGATAGGCATAGGACTCGCTCAACCGGGCAATAGCTTCCTTGCCTTCCGCACTTTCACCTTTATATCAGTCGATGCCTTCACCACTTATTTTCCGCTGCTCTCCGTACTTCTCATCTTCATAGGCGCCATTATTGGGATTATTGGCTACTTCCAGAAGAATCAAGAGTGACCTATCCCCATACTAACCTGATTACAGTAAGATGAGTACGCCAGTAGAGGGCCCTCTACTGGCGTACTCATCTTACTGTGTGGTTATGCGTCTCGGATGGCGGGCTGGGTGCCGTTGGTGATGGAAATGGGTGGCTTATGATAGGTTCGGGGATAGACTCAGGACTGGGAGCGTCTTCTGCTTTGGAGCTCTTTATACTGTGTGAGGTCTCGGAGATGAGTGGGATGGGGATGACGCTGATGTCGGGCGATTGCAGGAGCGCGACGTATTGGATGAGAAGAGCGGGCAGGATGGGCAGGATGGATGAGTTGAGCGTGTAGTGGCTACGTATGGGCGATTGCAGGAGGTTAGCCTTGACCATGGATAAACAGGCTTTTGTCAAGGCAAAGTGCGCGCAATATGCCTGTATAGAAGAAATTGGAAGTGGGTACGTGTTTCTGTTATCCTAGGTGAAGTAGAGTTATCGAGCCAACGCTGCTAAATACGTAAGCACGCGCTTACATATCTTGGCGCGACGTGCCTCGTACCTTGATATGTAGACGCGTGCTTCAGCAGCGTCGGGCCCCATCCGATGTATAAAGCAGACGTGCAGTCATTAGTATTTTTCTGAGCAAGGACTTTAGCGTGAAAACGACCAGAACAGAACGCCTCGCCCTTCTTCAACGCCAGATAGAGCGCCTCGAAGCCCGTCGCGCCAGGCGTGAACTAAAATCAAACTACTTCGCCTGGCAGCAGGTCATGGCGCTGTTGCTTGGCTTTGTGATTAGCTTTGTGCTGCTCGCGATCTTTCGCCCGCTGGGTGTGCTAGCCATCCTGGGCGCCATAGCGTACTTCTACTATTCTCGCAAGCAACAGGTGGCCTACAGCGATAGCGCGCTCAAACTAAAAAACCTGGTACAGTTCTATGAGACACAGGTCGCTCGTGCCAGGCTGGACTGGGAGCATATTCCCTCCGTGCCAGCCAGGAGCGAGCAGTCAGATCATCCCTTTGAGAACGACCTGGATATCTCGGGCGAGTATTCGCTGCACCAGTTGCTTAATACGGCTTTCTCGCACGAGGGTTCGCTGCATCTGCGCAAGTGGCTCTTACAGCGCGAGCCAGACCTGGAGACCATTCAGCATCGCCAGGCCCTGGTGCGCGAGCTGACCACACAGACGCGCTTTCGCCATAAGCTGGCCTTTCACTCGCTCTACACAACGCGCTATATGAGTGAGCTCTTTGATGCCAAACGCATCCTGCTCTGGCTAGCCCAGGATGACGCACCACGCCCGCCACGCTATAAGCTGTTTGTCCCCTGCGTCCTGACGGTGATCTTACTTGCATCTCTCCTGCTCTACGCGCTGGGGATACTTCCTGTGATGGTCCCTCTGGTCTTGCTGCTGGTAAGTGTGTCCTGGTCACTCTTTACGATGCGCGACCGCCTGGCGCTCTTCGCGGACGCCTCTTTTATCAGCCAGAGCTTCGCGCAATTGGGAGATATCTTTGGCTACCTGGAGCATTATCCCTATCAGGAGGGTTCGCGCCTACAAGAGTTATGTGCGCCCTTCGCGCAGGAGAAGGCCCAGGGTCCCACCCACCTCCTGGCACGACTGCGCCGCCTGGCACGCATGGCCACATTCTCGCAGGACCAGGTGGGGGCGCTCTTCCTGAATGCCCTCCTACCGTGGGACGCCTATATCGCGGACCAGTTGGCCCTCTCCAAACAAGTCGCAATCAATAACCTGCCTCAGTGGCTCTCGGCCTGGTTTGAGCTGGAGGCCCTCTGCTCACTGGCGAATTTCGCCTATCTCAATCCTGAATATACCCTGCCAGAGGTAGTCGCCCAGGAGAAGCTGGGAAACGCGCCCTTGCTCCAGGGTACGGCACTTGGGCACCCGCTGCTTGAGCCAGAGGGCAAGGTAACCAATGATGTCAGCTTCGCGCGCCAGGGCGATGTGATGCTGATTACGGGCTCCAATATGGCGGGGAAAAGCACCTTCCTGCGTACTGTAGGACTCAATCTCTGCCTGGCCTACGCGGGCGGACCAGTCAATGCGGCCTCACTGCATACCACGCTTTTTGAGCTCTGCTGCTGTATTCGCGTTGTGGACTCGGTGACAGATGGCTACTCCTACTTTTATGCCGAGGTGCGACGCCTACGCCAGATTCTCTCGCGCTTACAGGGCCAGCCACGCTACCCGCTCTTCTTCCTCATCGACGAGATTTTCAAAGGCACCAATAATCGCGAGCGCCTGATAGGCAGCCACGCCTATATCTATGCCCTGGCGGGCCAGCACTGTCTGGGGGCAATCTCGACGCATGACCTGGAACTGGTCTCACTCTCTGACGAGCTTCCGCAAATCTACAACTATCATTTCCGCGAGCATGTCATAAAGGGCAAAATGAGCTTTGATTACTGCCTGCGTACGGGTCCCTGCCCCACCTCTAACGCGCTCAAGATCATGCGCCTTGAGGGCCTGCCCATTAGCTGGCCCGGCGCGCCAGCCGTCCCCGCGCAACTAGAGGAGGTGTAATGTGAAAGGAAGTGCAGTGGCGAGTTAGCAAAGCCAACTCGCCATTGCACTTCCTTTCACACTTGGTCCTATGGTAGTTGCGTGTGCCGCCCCTTGTCCGTTTGTACATAGAGCGGCTAAGGTCAGAGGTACGGATAGCTTTAAAGGATTTTCGATGCAGGCACAGAAAGCGTTAGAACCACGTACGATACTATTCTGGAAACGTATTTTTCCGTATATTGGTTATCTTCTAGAGGGGAAACAGGCCAACCATAAGCAGAATACCATTGCCGCGCTGGACGGGGTACGCGCCATTGCCTGTTTGATTGTCGTAGCCTTCCATCTCTCATTGATTACGACGCGAGATGTGCCTTTATGGACAGCCTCGCAATTCAATCCCCTCTTTTCGGCTGTAGCTTTCGCGGGCGATACAGGGGTCAATCTCTTCTTTGTCCTCTCAGGTTTTCTGCTCTTTATGCCCTTCGCAAGTGCCATTCTCTGGCGCAAACCTCAACCCTCGTGGAAGCGTTTCTACCTGCGGCGTATCTTCCGTATCCTGCCCGCTTACTATGTCTCGCTGCTCTTAATGATCCTGCTCTTTCGCCCGGATTATCTTAGCATCCATCATTGGCAGGGCCTGCTCTCTTTTCTGTTTCTCTTTATTGACTCCTCAGCCGATGCCTATAAGCAGATCAACGGTCCCTTCTGGACATTAGCGGTAGAGTGGCAGTTTTACCTGATCTTGCCCTTCATCGCGCTAGGGATTGCCTTCCTGGTCGAGCGCTGCTCACAGCGCTCAGGCAATCCCCGTATACGCCTGGGATGGATTATAGGCTCACTATGCATACTGGCTGCCTGGGGCGTCTTTTCGCGCTGGCTGGGCATCTACCTGGTGGCTAATCCACAGATCGCCACCACACCCCTCACGAGCTGGTTGATTAACCTTTTTCTCTTCTTTGGTTTTGGCGCACCTGTGGCTGGACTCCATGGCAAATTTCTGGAGGATTTCGCCATGGGCATGCTGGTAAGTACGCTCTATATCTACACTCAAAGCATGCCTGGAAAGGGGGGAGCCCACTCTTCCAGTATATTAGCAAGCTGGCTGAGCCGCTTGAGCCCTGTGCTTTTCGTGTTCGCGCTCCTGTGGCAGTTAGCGATGTTCGCCTGGAAATTTGCGCAATCAGCACCCCAGGCCTTTCCATTCTTCACGCAATTTGTGTTCACGCCAGCGAATTACGCGACCTATGCTGAACTGGGGTATGGCATTGGCTATGGCTTGCTCATTCTGGCGATTCTCTTTGGTCGAAGCTGGCTAAAACGTCCCTTTGAGTGGACGCCGCTCCGCTGGCTTGGCCTGCTTTCGTATGGCCTCTATATGTGGCACTTGAATCTGGTGCGCCTTCCCACCAGCTTTGTGGCTCGGCATCCCGAGTGGCCAGCCTTGTTGCGCTACGCCGTCTACTGGGGCTGGTTCGCCATCTTTGTTATTCCCTTGGTCTTCCTGCTCTTCGTCGCCGTTGAGCGCCCCTTTATTCAGCTTGGCACGCGCCTGACCAAGACCACAAAAAAGCAGGCGGCTCCTCACCAGGAGGAACCGCCTGCCGCTATATCATCATCATCCACAGACACAGTGAAGGATGCGCATAAACCCGAGCAATACGCATCAAGTTAAGAGCTTACTGAGTCAGGTCCAGCACATATCCATTAATGGCAATGATTTGATAAGTAAAACCTCTCCTCGGCGCATACTCATCGACGATGGGAAGAGTATATTGATCGCCGTCCTTTTTCACATAACCAATATCAATGGGGAAGACATAGGCTGCCTTCGGATCTGCGCTCACTACATCATAGTAGCGATGATAGCGATTATGGCTATCCTGTAGCTGGTCATTCACCACCGCGCAGATGACGCGCTCATTGCTCAAAAACATAATTTTGTTGCATGTCCAGTAGTCACTGTAGATATGGCTAACACGGTGGCTCAACAAAGTATTAATCAAGGCCATATCGCGGGCATTATTCGCGCTGATCGCGGGCGCTTCAGTGTATGCATCCACTGATCCAACGACCAGTAGAGCGCCTACCAGTGCTAGCAGAGCGCCGCAAACGACGCGTCGGACCTGCACCAGCGTACGTAACCGTGCTTGAACAGAGATAAAACCTTGCCAGAGAGGCCAGAAGATGGCGGGAGTCGCCACCAGGAAACCGATCAGATAGCGGGCATGAATACCCGGCCAGTCAATGGGCGCGCTACTAAAGGCATAGAGGTAAAAGGTAATAACCGCGCTGATCAACAATGCCAGGTGAATGACCTGACGACGCAGCCAATGGGTAGATTCCAGCGCAGCCGCTTCCAGCTCGACCTGGCGATTACCACGCCACTCTCTCCAAGCCCCCCACAGACCCCAGAGTGCCAGGAGAATCGCAATCCCCAGGAGCAGCATATAGCTATAGCCCCAGGCTTCCCGAATCAGTGTGCAACCTCGTGCATACGAGGTGGTTGGCCCCAGTGCGGCTAATTCGTTGGCCTGGCAAAAAGGCTCTCCCGTCATCATAGGAACGCTAATATCGATGGCATGTTTGACCGCCAGAATTTTTACTTGCGTTGTCATTATCCCATTGCCGCGCAAGTTATTGAGCACGGAGAGCGAATCCTCGCCAGGGGCAGCATGCAGGTTGTAGTAGAGCATGGGGAATGCCCCTACCAGCAGACCAATGAGCGCGGCCAGGGGCGTAATGAGTTGCAGCAGCTCGCGCCAGCAAAAGACCACGAGGAGCAGGCCCGCCATTAAGACAAAAGGAGCACTAAGCAGGTCATCCCAGAGACTTGTCCCCGCGATTATCCCCCAGGCCAGGTAAACGACAATACGCCAGCGACACTCACGCAAGCGCTGATATGGACGATAAGAAATAACGAGCCAGCCCGCCAGCAAGAAGAGGAGCGAGCCAAAGAGCAGTGTCTCTGTGTAGCCGCCGATTGCTGATAATTCCCGCGCCATTATGAATGACGAGCCAGTTCCCAGGAAAAAGAGGCAGAACAGCGCCCAACCCTTGCTATAGACGAGGCGGGTCAGCAAATAGGTACTAATCAGAAAGAGCGTGAAGATCAGTAACAGACCGAAACGCAGCATAAAAAGCGAGGGACCAAAGAGGCGAAAGAGTAGGGCGGCAACATAGGCCTGGTGTGGTCCCATGTAATACTGACCATAATAAAAGGTGGGATGCTCACCATTAAACGCGATGTGCAACCCCATTAGACCAATCGTACCTTCATCACTATTTGTTGCTGGCCATCCCTGGCTTATTAAACCCAGGCGGATCACAAATGCTAGCACCAGCAATCCCACAAACAATAATTCGTGAGTGCCGATTTTCCTATTTTTTAGCAACTTCATACAAATAACACCTTAAAACTTTATGTATCTGCTATGCACGCATAAATGGCTCAACGATGCGCAAAACATCATCAACGGAGAAGGGTTTGGGCATCGTCGCATCCACTTGCAAGGGAATGGTATCTAAGAGGTTGTCCAGGGCGGACATTAAGACGATGGCGTGGCGCATACGTATATCTGGCTGGCGCGCCAGTTCCAGGCATACCTCACGTCCATCCATAATGGGCATGAGCATATCAAGAAATACGAGATAAGCATGTCCCTGAAGCATCTTCTCCAGGGCCTCACGCCCATTGCGCGCAATCACAATAGGATAGCCTTCAAAACTGAGAATATCCACCATCATATCGCGAATAATAGGGTCGTCGTCTACAATCAGGATCTCCTGCGGCTTCTTCTGCACCTGCATGTTATTCTCCTGCTTCGGCTGGCGGCTCTACCTGTAGTAGATAAAAAGCGAAAACAGAACCTTCATTGAGCCCACTACTCTCCAACCAGAGCTTGCCTCCCATGGCCTCAACATAGCGCCGGGAGATATACAAGCCTAAGCCCGAACCGCGCACCGGGGTTGTCAACGAGCGTGGCGCACGCACAAATTTATCAAAAATGCGCTGCTGATCTTCTGGCAAGATGCCTTCTCCCTGGTCACGCACCTGGATGACGATGACGGGAGCGTTCCCCTGCTCGACAATGGTCATATGGTCAATTGAACCCTCGGGAAGCTTCTCCGCGACATGTGAGAGAATATCTTCTTCCGCTGTTACGACGATCTCACTCTTCGCTGGCGAGTACTTTGACGCATTATCCAGGAGATTTTGAACTACCTGGCGCAGATGGACAGCATCGGCCCTGACCCACAGACGCTCATCAATAGGGAGCTTAATGCGTTGTTCAATGCTCAAGAGCAGCGTGCTCGCCGCCATCTCAGCCACGGAGCGCACCTGCACCACCTCAAGCCTCAGCTCGAGCTTCTTATCAACCGCGCCCATCTTCGCTGCCTCGGTCATGTTCTCGACCAGGTCGTGCAATTGCTGCGCGGCGGTACTGATCTTGGTCGCGAAGCGCAGAATATCCGATGGACCAATGCGCGAACTCTGACGCTTGAGCAGACTGGAATACCCAATAATAGCGCTCATCGGGGTACGTAACTCATGCGAGGCTGTGACCAGAAATTCGTCCTTCAGCTTATCCATACGCTGTAGCTCGGCATAGGCCTCTTCGCGCTCAGAGAACAACTGAGCATTGCGAATGGCACTCGCGGCCTGAGCACAGATCGCCAGCAACATTCCAACATCCTTCGGCTTAAAGGTTCGCCCCTCTTTGGGCAACGAGACTGAGAGTAAGCCGATAAAGTCCTCCTGGTAGAACATAGGGATCATCAGGAGCTGTTGCGCCGGGATGGCGTGCAGGAAGAAGATGCCCCCTTCGTTACTATGTTGGGCCAGTTCTTCAATACGCTCTGAATTGAGATAGAAGAAAGCTTCATCGCGTATCTGCGGCTCCAGAAAGGTCTCCCGGAAGGGGAGGCGGATCATACGTGTCAGCGCCTCATGCTCTTCCTTATTGTGCGGCGGCTCAATGGCGGGCCGCCCACTTCCATCGTCAAGCAGACTGACACTCGGGCGGCCATACATGGCCTCGGCGACCAGCTCTTCATGCGTGAGTGAGAGCTGGAAGAAGACGCATAACTCGACATCGACCAGGCTCGCGACCTTCTCCACAAAGCCATTCAAGAGTTCGTTGATGTCCAGCACCGAGGTAATGGTCTGTAAGGTACTATTAATGGCGGCCAGCTGTGCCTCGCGTTGCTTGGCATCGCGCAAGAGGTGCCGATCTCGCTCATAAAGCTTGGCATTCTCGATGCTCACAGTCACGATCTGGATCATGGTCTCCAGGACCTGAACTTCCTGCGAAGGGTAGGCGCCCGTCCGGGGGCTCGCCAGACTTAACGAACCCGTAACGCGATTAAACATCTTCATCGGGAGAAAGACGAAAGATTCGGCCTGGCTCTGATCGCCCCAGGCTCCCCGCAAGAGCTCGCCATAGCGCTCAACCAGGGCTGGCTCTTGCGCGGGCGAGAATTGCAGGCTCTCCTTCTGTACCTGGGCGACATCCCACCATATGGGGCGCGCCTCTTTGGTCGAGACCGTAGGATTTGTCAGCAGTTCTTCGCACCGCTGCCCATTCTCAATGGCAAAGACATCATAGAGGCAGACGGTATCGCGATCATAGAGAGTCAACTGGAGCGACGAGACATCTACCATCTGCGAGGCAAAGCGATAAATATCTTCAATAAGATCATAAAGCTTAACATTCGTGGGGAAAGCGGTACTGATATCCTGCAAGCGCTGCAAGTACTCGCCAGTCCGCCTCTGCGCGCGCTGCAAACGATCATTCTGGAGATACAACGCTACACGTTCAGCGTATTGCAGCGCTTCATGGCGCTGGCGTGCCTGAAAGACCGCGCCGCCAGTATGTTCTAACTGGTAGAGCACGATGATACCCAGCGTCTGCGGCTGTGGATTCTGGCTCTCAGGAAGCTCAATAGTGTTCACTTCCTGTACGGGCACGGCAAGGTAGGCACTGGGCGTTACATCTACCTGGGGAATATGACCATAGCTGCGATGAAAGATCGAGAGGTACTCATCATGGGTCATGAGAAAGGCTTCATTGCGCTGCCACACCCGGCCAATGGCATCCTGCCCTCGTGTATAACACTCGCCTACGGCAAAAAGCTCGCTCTGTTGAGGCGTAACATCTTCTACCTCGGGAAGATCAAACTCCTCACCTCGATGCAGCTCCTCGGATTCATCACGCTGAAGCTGGAGCGTCACACGTCGTCTGGGAACGCGCATATTGGCCACACCAGGCTCCAGTAGCTGGCCCGAAGCCAGGGATGCGACATTGCGCACGCGTATATGATATGTAATGCACATCTGATTCTCGCTCTCGTCATACAGGGCGATGCAAGCTCCATGCGCATTAAACTGCACCATCATCTGCTGCAACAGTTTTCGTATGAGGGATGCAGAATAGGTCGTTTCACTATGAAATTCGGAGTTTCCCCAGGTCGAGGCTGAAGTCATTACTTTCCCCTCGGTTCCTCTCTAAACCGCTAGCTGTTTAGTCTTTCGTGTGGAAATGGCGACTATACTACCAAAATAAACGCTACTATCCGTCTTTGCGTAGCATATCATACCACCTTAGTGGATTCAACGCCATTAGTATTAGCGTATCATCACACCTATATCCCTCCCCTCTATCTATTATCCTATACTTGATCTAATGAATCCGATGTGCAGTTTTTTTTGTCGCCTGCGGCGGCAAAGAGGTAAAAAAGGCATTGTGCGAAAAGAAGGCGAGCTTTCTCACATGCTCATCGACCTATCCGGTCAAGTTCTTGTAGAGACAGAGAAGCGGTAAGCTGAAAGCTTACCGCTTCTCTGTCTCTACAAGAACTATTTAATTTAGTAGACGAAGGCAATGCCCGAGCCAGGAGTGAGAGTGGTGTAGGCCACCGAATAAGGGTTGGCACCCCAGTTCATGTTGCTGGCGGTGAAGGTACCATTGGCGTTGATGCTCTCAACGATGGCCACGTGGCCCAGGCTACCCGCACCCTGCACATAAGGCTGCATGACAACAACCGCGCCCTTTACAGGGGTGTAGGAGACGCGCCAGCCGAACTGATGAGCGCGGTCAACCCACTGATAGGCGTTCGCGTTGGTGGTCCAGGGCACATAAATACCATGAAGCTGATGGTAGCGCTCAGTCGCCCACCATGTGCACTGAGGATAGGCAAAATAGTTGCCAGTTCCCTTACTTAAAGGAGCTGTGTAACCTGTGGTGCTGGTCTGAACCGTTGTGGTTGAGCCATTATCCGAGGTCGTGGTTGTAGACCCGTTTTTAGGAACACAAATATGCTGGTTAACATAAATTACATTTGGATTTGTCAATTTGTTGTAGTCAGCAAGTTTGCTAAAGTTAGTACCATACTGACTCGCAATCTGAGTGAGAGTGTCACCCGATTTGACAATGTACGTCTGGTCATTGCTTCCACAGTAGGAAGCAGCGAACGCGCTAGATATAGAGCCGATGAAGCCCGTCGTAAGCAGCGCTATCGTAAGTACGGTCAGGATAACAACATGTCCTGCAAGGATACTTGTTGTCTGGTGCTGTTTACAGTATTGCCAAGCCTTTTGGTAATACTTCTGCATGTGCGTTTGCCTCCATATACTACATTGCTAATGCGCGGGCCCGTCACCCGCGAGCACTGTATTGGTGCTTACAGTCAATGTGCTGTTCATTGATGTGTATATTAGCATATGCATATCCTGGCACAGCTTGAAACACTGTGAAGCATAGGCCAAAAGGACTATACAAACCAAAACGCCTTAACCCCGCTCTAGATGCGCCCGTACACGATATGGCCCCCAAAGATCGTGGCTGCGACGCCGTTCTCAGGCATTTTTTGTTGCGGTACTGCGAGGATATCGTCGCGCAGGACAATAGCATCTCCCAACTTGCCTCTTGTCAACGATCCTTTCACTTGCTCCTCGCCCGCAGCATAGGCTGCACCTAAGGTATAGGCCCAGAGCGCATCTCGTATGTCAAGCGCCTGGTCCGGCAACCAGGATGGTCGCTGACTAAAGGGATCGCTTCTAACAGTCGCCGCGTAGAGAATACTGAGCGGATCATATGTCTCGACAGGCGCGTCAGAGCCCAGGGCAATGGGAATTCCCATGGCACGCATAGTACGATAGGCATAGGCGCGCTTGTGACGCTTGCCCCAATAGCGTACCGCCAGATCCCGGTCGGCGACGGCGTGATAGGGTTGAATGGAGGCAACCACGCCCAGGCGTTTCATCCGCTCCAGGTCCTCGGGCGCGATCAACTGCACATGCTCAAGGCGATAGCGGAGCGCCGATGCCTGGGGCGAGAGACCCTCGCGCTGCGCCCACTGCTGAGCATATTCAATCGAGTTGAGCGCGACACGCGCCGCCCGGTCGCCAATAGCATGAATAGCGACTGTCAAGCCCATAGCCGTAGCGTCACGCACGACATCCTGCATCTCTTGCTCGGGAATTGAGAGGATGCCTCGATTGTTGGGATTGCCTTCAAAGCCTTCTAGCATGGCTGCGGTCTGCGAACCCAGCGTTCCATCGGCGAAAATCTTGATGCCGCTGACCCCTACCAGGTCATTCTTCTCCATGCTGATGCCATACTCGCGCAGTTGCGGCAACATCTGGCGTGGAAGAATCATCTGCACACGCACACCAAGTTTATTCTCGCTGCGCAACTGCTGGAAGAGCTGCAAGGTATTCTCGCCTTCGATATTATGCACGGTGGTGATACCATAGCGCTGGGCCTGGCTCAAGGCGCGCTCTATCAGCAGGCGATCCAGTTCGGGGTCCGAGTGCTCGACTACGCGATACACCAGTTCCGTGGCACCCTCCTCCTGCAAGACACCCGTTGGCTCGCCCGATCCGTCACGCAAGATGGCGCCTGTCTCTGGCTCTGGTGTCTCGGCGGTAATGCCTGCGCGCTGGAGGGCCAGAGAGTTGACCCAGAGCAGATGTCCATCCTTGCTCCAGAGCACGACAGGATGATGGGGGCTACCGCGTCAAGCGAAGCCTTTGTGGGGAAGCGGCCCGCGCTGTTGCCCGTCCAGGTATTTTTATCCCAGCGCCCGCCCTGAATCCAGCGTCCAGGTGGGGTCTGTTGCGCGCGTTGGCGCACGAGTTCGGCTACCTCGTCTTCGCTGGTACACATCTCCGCGTCGATATGATGCGCGCGATAGGCGGCGCTCATGAGGTGAATATGCGCATCGATAAAGCCTGGCAAAACGGTCTTGCCACGCAGGTCAACCATTTCGCTCTGCATATCAGCCAGGCGACGTACCTCGTCATCGCTGCCCACAGCGAGAATGCGCCCACTGGCCAGGTCAATCGCCATAGCCTGCGCGCGCGGTTGCGCCGCATCCATCGTATATATGTTTCCATTGAGATAAATAACTCTCGCCATAACCAGACCTACCTTTTCTACCAGTGTATTTTCGCAAGAGGAAGTGCGATGAACACGGCGAATGCCATGCTCATCGCACTTCCTCTTGCGAAAAATAAACTACTCAGCCATAAAGTCAATGATCGCCTGTGAGAGAATATCTGGCCGATGCAATTGAATATCGTGCGCGGTGTGCGGCATCCAGAGCACCGAGCAGCGCGAGATGACGCGTGCCACCTGAGAGGCCATATAGCCCTTGGCGGCAGCAAATTCGTTCGCGCTTTCCAGGCGCTCAGGCGGATCCTCGCCCTGCCGAGGCTGGGCCGCCGCGGGTATCAACAGGACCGGGCAAGTCAGCTTGCCATAGTAGTCCAGGGCGCGATCATCCCAGAGCGAGGCGCGAATTTGCCGCTGCTGCTCAAGTCCCAGGCGCTCTTCAACACTGCCATCCGGATTCTCGCGCACATAGGTATGCACGATGGCCTCAATGTCTGGCGTCCAGAAATCATCCATCTCCTCACGCATCTCGCGCACAAAATCGTTCCAGGAGAGCGAGCGTTCCTGGTCACCTCGCCCACGTAAAAAGCGCTCCCGCGTCATTCCAGGCCAATAGCGCGGTTCGACATGCGGGCAATCGACGAGCACAAGATGGCTGATAAGCGCGGGATGGCGCGCGGCCAGGGCCAGGGCCACACGTCCCCCCCAGCCATGCCCGACCAGGGCGACCTGCCCCAGGCCCAAGGCCGCCATACCATGTACCACATCCTCGGCGATATTCACCAGGTCATAACCCGTCTCCGGCTGCTCACTTAAGCCATGGCCCCGCAGGTCAAAGGCGATGACCGGAGAGTGCTTGTAGAGCCGTCCAGCTACCAGGTGCCAGGTATCGGCAGTCGCGCCCAGCCCATGCAGCAGTATCAGGGGAATATTATCGTTATCCCATTCCTGGCTCTGCTCCTGAGCCGTGTTCAGTTGTGCCGGATCCCATTCCAGGTAGTGTAGGCGAATAATATCGGTGTCAACAAAAGAACTGCGCGGCTTGATCATCTCTATCCTCATTCTCTAAAGGTAATGAGCAGCAAGCTCCAAAGCCGAACTGCACAAAGACGCTCACCATCAACAGACTTTCCGCGCTCAACTCCAGTGTTAAGCTTATCTCACCTTCCACCCACACTCCTCTTGGACCCTGGCCCCACCACTTCTCAGCGCCTGCGGCGCTTCTTTTGGTGTAGGTGGTGTGGTGCTGGCTTGCCTTCGGCAAGCCAGCACCACACCACCTACACCTATGAGCCACTGACGTTGCGTTTGCATAATATGTTATTGTATTGTACCTCATCGAAAAGGATATTTTTAGTATACGCGCGTTCGTCTTTGCGAGGCATCTTCACAGCCCTGGTAGCACTCGCTTAGCGCGTGCGTAAGCCATGCGCATGCAACACTTTAAATTTGGTATTACCGCCAACCTCCTCGAAGGCGTGAAAATGTGCGCGTAGCACAGGCTCATATTTCAAAAAGCGATTGGCAACCAGGTAGAGGCGTCCCGTGGGACGCAAAATATGCGCGGACTCGCGGATAAAACGCTCAGCAATCTCAGTCGTTTGCAGGCCCCCTGATGAAAGGGGGGATTCGTTGCCACGAGATCGAACTGCTCTGTATAGACCGCGCGCGCGCCATCACTGGGCAGGATACGGATATTGGTCAAGCCCTGCTCAGCGGCCTGTTGCCGAGAGGTCGCCACCGCCGCCAGGCTCACGTCCACCATTGTGACCCGGCCCCTAGTTGCAAGACGCGCGATATGCAGGCCAATAAAACCCGCGCCACACCCCAGGTCAAGAGCCTGGTCAGTGGGCTTCACCTCTAGCGCATCTAGCAGCAGGCGCGTCCCCTCATCTAGTTGATTCTCCGCGAAGACCTTCAACACCTCAGAAGCCTTCTCACTGGAGAGTGTATCGTCCTCCTTCACCGAACAGAGCACACGTTGCCCCTTGCTAATTTCCAGGGTCTCACAGTTGCCAAAAATCGCCTGCATATGCTTGCCAATGGTCAGAATTCCTCGCTCCTTCGCGCCGGCCACGTAGAGTCTGCCGCCTTTGCGTAGCGCGTGGGCCGCGACGCGCACACCATAGATCATCCAGGCGTTAGATGGCTGGTAGAGAAGATTCAACAGCGCAACCTCTACCTCGCCCGCGTCGTGAGATAAGATATAATCATGAAAAGCCACATGCTGCACGCGCTCAGGAGCGATATACATGCTGGCCTCAGCATTGGCAATCGAATCTTCAGCGAGAACCAAGCGCACATCCTGGATCTGCTGTGTTTGACGCCCCTCTACCAGGCGGCGCACATAGGGATCGAGCGCGGAATTAAGGACAAGTACAGACTCATGCCCCGCGAGGCGAACGGTTGCATCAAGTAAAGAAGATTGGAGTTTCATAGCTATGGCCCTTTACATTGATAGTGCTTTTCTCGATGATATTATAGCCGTTGCGCGAGTCGTCCCCATAGCGGGAGTGACGACTAACCCAACGTTGATGCTCACCGCACGCCAACGCGGTCAAACCCTGACCCCCCAGGCTCTCCTGGAAGAACTTCTGCGCCAGCTACCCGGCGAGACTATTTTTATCCAGCCAGGAGCAAGCGTGGCTGAAGAGATGCTACGTGAGGCACTTACGTATATCAACGCCGGCCCCGAGCGAGTCGTCCCGAAGATTCCGCTGACACAGAGCGGCATGCGTGTTGCCCGGCAGCTTAAGCAGCAGGGATGGTGCATCGCCTTTACCGCCGTCACCTCGCTGGCCCAGACTTACAGTGCCGCCATGGTTCCCGCAGATTATATCATCCCCTACTATAATCGTTTAACGCGCGCCGGGGTTGACGCCAGCCAGCGTATCCATTGCATGGCGCAGCTTCTTACGCAGTCCGCTCTCCCCTCGCGCATCCTCGCGGCCAGCATCAAAACACCGTTAGAGGCTGCATCCGCGCTCCTGGCCGGTGCGCACGACCTGACCGTGGCACCCGAGGTATTACTGGAGATGGTCACAGACCCGGAGTCCGAGGCCGCCGTCGAGCGTTTCTCCCAGGATTGGCAGAAGATGAAAAAACTGTAATTATTCTTTTCGTTGCTTTTGCCAATACTATGAAATAGTATTCATCATACACGTTTATCAATTCATTGCTTCGTCATCACTTCATGTTATAGTATTGGCGTGACGGAAAAGAGGAAACCCCTGGTGGAAGTTGAAGTGGGATAAGGATCTGCTCCTGGTGGTGGGGAGTCGTGGAAGAGGGGAGGGGACTGGTCCTTTGAGGCAAGACAGCGGTCCTATAGGTAGGAAGTGTAAGTGGGGTCGATAGGAAGATGGTAGGGGGAAGTGGTGAGCTTGGAGTCAATTGATAGAGGTGATGTTGCCAGGTGGGGAGCAGGAGTATCACAAAGACACAAGCATAGATGACGTGGAGGGCCGCTACAACGTGCAATGGGTCGTGAGTGAGTGACTCATGCGCACATAAGCTCTCTCCGCGTGAAATAGTGGATACTATCGTCATTTGGTAGGGTGGTGAAATATCTGACCAATACTTGGGGTAATTGAGGGATGGCCGGGGAGATAGCGTCAGAGTGGAGCGTGAGGATGTGCAGGTGTGACAGGCGCTCGGTGGTGAGTTGTGTTGCGCGCGTTGTGATATATAGACTTTTAATATCACTTTTGATGATGTAGTGTAGGGGTAGCCTGGAAGTGTAGGGAATGAATGTGAGAGGGGGCGCCAGGTGCAAGGGAGGCCATATAGCGCGGCACAGGTGGTCGGTCATGGGGACGCGGCCAGACTTCGTAAAGTGGGAAGAGGGGTAGTTGGTCTCGTAGTGATTTTCTTGGCTACGACCTATCCGGAAACCTGAGCACATAGCGCTTGCCACGTGAGTGGCGCTGGTTTTCGTATAAGAAGTAGCGGTGGTTATGTGGTAAGGGTTGTTTCTGCTCAGATACCTGAAAATGGGGACGTGGCGAAGGGTGGTAGCGCAGGTACTGGCACCAGGGATGCAAATGGGTATGCCACTATCTATCTTGAGCCAGGTAGATGGATATTGGGGGAAGTGGGAAGTGGAAGAGCTAGGCATGCATATTCTTCTTGATAGAAACCGGAACGGGTGGTGATGAGAGGTGGTGGTGAGAAGCCTGTGGAGAATACTCCACAGGCTTCTTCTTGTTTTGGGGTCATACATTTTTTCCTCCCGTTTTTCCCGCTAAGCTAGAAAAAGGGAGAAAGACTCGTTTTCTGCCATATAAAATTTCCAAGCAGCAATACATGTCCAGAAAGAGAAAGCATCTTTTTGTTTCTGGGCGAAAGATCCATAAATTGCCCCATAAATTTTCGTTTTTGTGGGAAAGGATGAGAAACTCGCTGCGATTTCAACCTGAGTTTTGCGCACCACCAACCGGCCCTTAAGTAGAAAACGCGCAGAAAATAACGCCAGGGAACATCATGGCAATGTTGAGCGTCGGTTTCCTGCGCCGCCTCGGCCTGAACAGTTTCTTCCCCCTTTTCCCCTTGAACGAAAGAACGCCAGACGATATCATTATGGCGATGGTACATTGCTCTCCTCAAGATCTCTTTCGACCAGGAGGGAGAGGCTTCGCCACTACCAGTTCAGATCGCAGCACGTTCGCGCCGAGAACCAGTACGCGAAGCAACAGTGTCAGGAAAATGTGGTGGATGTACTCAGGATCAGGACGCTGCAGAGTCGTCTGAGACGCAAGGTTTCTGCATCTCAGACGACTCCACGCAGGCCTTGTCCATTAAAATATCCGTTTCCGGAAGCGGTCACAAGGACCTTTCCCAGAGCTGACCAGGAGGTCAATCATGTCCCAGTTCACGGACGAGCAGGTCAAGATGCTCTCGCCGTAACAGTAAGTAGTTAGGATTGCGCCAGAGTGGCGGTGAAATGATTTCATGTTCGTGAGAAGCCATTGGTAGGAAACTCCATTCTCAACCATTTTTGATTGACAACACACAAAAAAGCCGTGGGCGAGACCAGTCTGGTGTCACCCACGACATATCGATTCATCGCTCATCGGAGAGGGATCTGCTCGCCAGGGCTCACGTTATGTTACTTCTCCCATGTCAAGGGCAACTGCTTCACCCCAAACGCAGACATGCTCTTGATCGGGGACAGCGGCACATCGGACACGTGCCAGGAGCCGGGGAGGCGGTCGAGCATCTCGTTCAGCGCAATCTTTGCCTCCAAACGCGCCAGGGGAGCGCCCAGACAGAAGTGGATGCCGCGCCCGAAGCCCAGGTGCCGATTCGGCTCACGCTCGATCGTGAACTGATCGGCATTGGGGAATTGGGCCTCATCACGATTCGCCGAGGGGACCCAGGCAAAGAGTAACTGACCAGCTTCTATGCGCTGATCGCCAATTGTCGTCTCGGTCACGGCCCAGCGCGGCACGAGTTTGACCGGCGAGTAGTAGCGCAGTGCCTCTTCAAGAGCCTTGGGCACCAGGTCGCGATTAGCGCGCAGACGTTCCACACTTCCTGGATTCTCATCCAGGCACAGGATGGTATTGCCAATCAGATTGGTCGTGGTCTCGTTGCCCGCGACCAGGAGCAGCACGCAGAACCCGATCAATTCCTCGTTGCTCAGGCGCTCCCCATCCACTTCAGCCAGCAGCAGCGCGCTCACCAGGTCATCCTGGGGATGAGCACGCCTCTCCTCAAAGATCTGGGCGAAGTAGTCGACCATGCTGCCTGCTGCCTGTATGCCTTCCTGCATATCCTCTTCCGTCGCTTCCGCGTCTCCCGAGACGAAGGCATCGGACCACCGCTTGAAATCCTCACGCCGCTCTGCGGGAACCCCCAACAACTCCGCAATGACCGTGATAGGCAGAGGAGTGGCCAGATCCCTGATTACATCCATCTCACCCACAGCCTGCACCTGGTCGAGCAATCCGCTGGTGATCTCCTTGATGCGCGATTCCATGTTAGCCACCATGCGCGGCGTGAAGGCTTGCGACACGAGCTGGCGCAACTTGTGATGGCGCGGCGGGTCCAGGCGTACAATGCTCGAACTAATCGGGTTCACATCGCGGTACTCGGCTGGCACAAAGCGGTTCTGCTCGGAAGAAAACGTCGCGTGCTCAGTGATCACGCGTACCACATCGTCGTAGCGGAAGATGTGCCATCCCTGTATATTCGGGTCGAAGAACACAGGTTGTGTCTCACGCATCTGACGATACCAGTCATACGAGGCGGTGAGCTCTTCTCTATTGATTTTTTTCTGCATAATTCTTCTTCTTTCTCTTTTTATTCTCTTCTACTTCATTGGTGGTACATGCCCCACGCGCGTGAGCAGATCTGGCCCTCAGACGTGGGGCATTCTTTACAGACGAGCGTACATTCTGTCGGCTCCCTGTCATGTGGACGTGCTGAACGTGTCGAGCAAGAGGAGAGATGGTGTGAACGCCTTTCCTCGGAGAAGGCCCTCTGTTTACACGCGCTTTTGATAGGCCCTCATCGCAAAGATGTAGGCCACCACCAGAATGCCGACGCACCAGGCAAGCGCCACCCAGATCTCCTGAGACACGGGCTGTCCATATAGCAACGCACGGATGGTGTTCACGATCGCCGTCACGGGCTGGTTTTCGGCAAAGACGCGGACTGCCAGTGGCATCGATTTGGTCGGCACAAACGCCGAGCTGATAAAGGGCAGGAAGATCAGCGGATACGAAAAGGCGGTGGCCCCTTCCATCGATTTGGCGCTCAATCCGGCAATCACCGCTAGCCAAGTTAACGCCAGCGTAAACAACGCGAGAATACCGACGACGGCCAGCCATGGCAGAATGCCCGCCGACGAGCGAAAGCCCATAATCAGTGCAACGAGGATGATAACCGCCAACGAAAGCGCGTTGGAGACCAGCGAGGTCAGCACGTGTCCCCACAGCAGGGTGGAAGGGGCTATCGGCATAGAGCGGAAGCGCTCAATGATCCCCTTTTGCACATCGTTAAACAACCGGTACGCCGTATAGGCTATCCCGCTCGCAATCGCAATCAGTAAAATCCCAGGTAATAAGTAATTGACATAATTGCCTGTCCCGGTTTGAATGGCGCCACCAAACACATACACGAACAGCAACATCATCGCAATAGGCGTGATCAGGACTGTGATAATGGTGTCCATACTGCGGAAAATATGGCGCATAGAACGACCAAGCATCACGCTCATATCGCTGAAAAAGTGCCTCTGTATGGTTTCCTGTTTCTGTATCGCTTCCATTTAGTGTTCCTCCTTTTTGCCAATGATGGCCAGAAAGATCTCCTCCAGAGTCGGTTGTTTTTCCACATACTCCTTTTGAGCAGGGGGAAACAGCTGTTTGAGCTCTGCGAGCGTGCCGCTAGCAATAATCTTGCCCTCATGGAGAATGGCAATGCGATCAGCCAGCTGTTCCGCCTCGTCCAGGTACTGCGTGGTCAAGAAGACGGTGATGCCCCCATCAGCCAGCTCCTTCACGACTTTCCACATCTCGATGCGTGCCTCGGGGTCCAGCCCGGTGGTCGGCTCGTCAAGGAACAGGATCGGTGGTGTTCCCACCAGGCTCATGGCCAGGTCAAGCCTGCGGCGCATCCCGCCTGAATACGTCGAGGCCCTGCGGTTGGCAGCATCGATTAAACCGAAGCGGGTCAGCAACTCGTCGGCCACCTGGCGCGGCTGTTTGAGGCGTCGGAGCCTGGCGATCATGATCAGATTTTCTTGCCCGGTCAACATCTCATCCACGGCGGCAAATTGCCCGGTCAGACTGATTGCTTGCCGCACGTGGTCTGGCTGTGACGCCACATCAAAGCCGTTGACGATGGCCGTTCCGCCGTCCTGTTTGAGCAGCGTGGTGAGGATTTTGACAAGCGTGGTCTTGCCCGCGCCGTTGGAGCCAAGCAGGGCAAAAATGCTGCCCTGCTCCACGCTGAAATTCACGCCCTTTAAGACATTGAGCTTTTTGTATGATTTTTGGAGATCTCTTACCTGAATTGCAGTGTTTTGCACAATCTTCGCTCCTTATGATAGAACAGCCACCTTCGAGACATCAGCTCCCAGGCCTTTGAGCGCGGCATACGTGACCTTATCCATCATCGCGCCCTCAAAGTGAATGGATTGAATGGCACGCTTCAAAGACCAGATCCCCACCGGGCGAAAAGACACATTTTTCAGGGTCGCTCCCTGAAACGAAACATCCTTGAGTGCTGGCAGGTCAAACGTGACGCCGAGAAAGGTCTGCCCATCAAGTCGCTGTCCGCTCAGGTCGGAATGTTTGAAGTCCACGCCGAGAAAGCGACAGCGTTCAAAAGTTGTTTTTCTCAGGTCGGTCTTCGTCAAGGTGACATCAGTCAGCGTGACGCCGATGAAGTGTGCTCCGACCAGCCCCGATGTGCTGAAGTTGGTGCGCACAAGGATGGCTTCACGGAAGTTCGCGTCCTGAAGGTCAAGGGTGGAGAAGTCGCAATCGGTCAGATTGGCGCCTGCAAAATTGGCTTCACGGACATCACTGCCCCGAAATGAGCTCCCGGTGAGGTCTGCGCCCGTAAAGTCCGAGCCGCGCAAGGCACTCGCTTGAAAATTGCCTTGATGCGCGACAACGCCCGCAAAGTCGCTCTGTGGCAGATGGCTTGCACTCAAGTTGATGGCCACCTGCCGCTGCAGCGCGTGGGAGAGGTTGGCGACCTCCTGGACGGTTTGCTCAATGTCGCCGATACTCTCAATGGTCATATCAAAGGCGGTTTCATCATCCTTGCCCTCGGCTTTGAGCTCACGGAAGCGCTCCTGCACATCGGAGAGCAGATCAGCCTTTAATTCGGCGACGCTTTTGACCTCCTCGTAGGGAGCAAACACGCCGTTGACATAGTTGGTCAATTTCTCATTCATACCAACACCTTTCCTTTACAAGAGGTTCTCCAGCACGCCCTTCGCGTACTCCCAGTTGCCTTTGTTGCGATACCTCGTATGCTGATTATACGGCATAGTACTATGTTTGTCAAGGTATTATTCATATTGCAATACCTTGCTCGATAAGCCAGCGCTCGGTTCTTTCTTTGGCATCCCTGGGGTGCATGACAAGCTTCCGTGTCGTCGTTTTGTACATCCTAGTCCAGGGCTTGCTCATTCGTCTCAAGGGAAAGCAGAACGAGCCCAAGACTTTGAATTTTCAAGAGAACCCGGTAGAGTGCCGCTTGATCAACTAGTAATCCGCGCAGCACCGTTTTGCCGGATGCCTCGTGAAGAATATCGAGTCCCTCAAACCATTCTTGCCAGGACGTGTCCAGATGTCCTTCGATAGAGATAGAGCATCGCATCTGCAACGCCTTCCTCCTTTCGTTCAGGATGGTTGAAGTATAAAGCCCCATCGGGTGAGTTGTGATCGCCCGATGGGGTGGTTGTGAGCGGGTGAGGGAGGAGGAGAAATTAGAGCAAAGAGAAGCGCCGTGCCGCCTCGCTGGCTTCAATACGGCTGTGAACATCTAGCTTGCGGTAGAGGCTTTGGACGTGAGTTTTTACGGTATTGAGCGAAAGCACCAGGGTGTTTGCTATCTCTGGATTGGAGCGCCCGGCGGCCAGCAGGCGGAGAACCCGCTGCTCTTGATCGCTGAGTGGCTCCAGGAGGAGTACATTCTCCCCGCGAGGCTGCGCCTCCCGGGTTGGCTGAGCACCTGGTTCCTGGGCAAATGCACGCAGAAGGGTCCGCGCGTAGGAGATCAGCACAGCCTCGCGCAGTTCCGGCAACAGTGTTTTCAACAACGCCTCCATTGCCGGACCTTCGTCCAGAAAGACGCGTTGATCGTTTTCAGGTTGAGCCAGCTTGAGTGTTTGTATGAGAACGGATCTGGCCATCCTGTGTTCTTGACGGGCAGCGTGAGCCAGTGCCTCCAGGATCTGGATTTTGAGAACGCTCCGCTGGCGCCCCTGCGCCTGAGCCTTCTCTTTCCAGGGAGTCAAACTCTCTCAATGCGGCTTCCCCTCTCCTTTGTGCAATGGAGAAGCGCGCGAGGACGAGCGCTTCTTCCTGCTGGTGCAAGAGCGAGCACGCTTTCTCCTGTTCGGACGCCTGGAAATCCAACGTCTGTCCCTTTTCCTGCGCCCATTGTTCTACCGCGGCGAGATCTCCCTGTGCCAGTTGGAGCCATGCCCGGCAGGCGCGTATCGCTCTTGCTGACCAGCCGAAGCGGGCATGCACCTCCCATGTCGAAAGCACATCCAGAGCCTGCCCAGGCTCTCCAGAAGCGCGGAAAATCTCCTGGTCTTCATCAACATGAGCAAGAGCTTGATGACAGTAGCGCAAAGCCCTACGTAACTCCCCTTTTTCCAGGCATACCTCACCCAATACGAGGGACGCAGCCAGGGCTACGGAATGATCGCCGAGGTTTTTTACCCTCCCGTACCCTTTGAGAAGGAACTGCCAGGCTGTATTCACCTCACCAGCAAGCAAGGCTTCACCCCCCTGATCAAAAGGTTATCAGGATACATGAGACTGCGCTCGGTCAGGAGTGGTTGAGCCTGGTGGACCAATGTAACCATACGGGTCAGATCTTCTTAAAAGAAAGTAAGGTCAGCGTGAAGTTGCAGAGCTTCGCCCAGCTTTTCTCGTTTCCCTTGTGTCTCAAAACCCTGCTCTGCCCACTGCACCAATGACTCGATACGTGTCCTTGAGATAGACGAGCGTCGATCCGTGGTAACCATCAGCGCGAGCGCATACTGAAAACAGAGATCTGGTTGGGCTTGCAGCTCTTCCTCCAGCATACGTCTCAGCCAGGAGTTGAAGAGTCGATACTCGTTCCGAAAGCTGTTGGGAACCGCAAAACGCTCGATCAACTTCGCCGCGCGGGCAAATGCTTCGCCTGTCAGCGCGGCTTCAATCGCTTCAGGCAGCATCTGTTGCTGCTCATACCAGCGACTGGCTTTGCGGTAAAGTTCACGCACTGCGGCGGTTCCCAGGCGCAGGCGGGCTTCGTGTTGCATGGCCTGCGCCCACAACGCATGATAGCGATACCACTGCTGACTGTTATCCAAAGGTTGGAGGAAGAGATTCGCCCGTTCCACCTGTTCTAGCAAGCGATCACTATCTTCTCTCCCCGTGATACTGTCGCAGAGCAAGGCGCTAAACCGGTGGAGCACGCTGGTCTGTAGCAAGAAGTCCTGGAGCGTTTCAGGCAGATTCGCCAGCACTTCTTCGCGCAGGTAATCAAGCAAGAAGCGCTGGTTGCCACGCAGTGTTTGCCCATAAGCGGAAGGATCAGCGTGTTTTTGCAGCACAAGGGCAGCCAGTTGCAGGCTGGCAATCCACCCTTCGGTGCGAGCTTGCAGCAATTCAACGTCCGTCTCCGAGAGAGCAAGCCCCATGCACCGGGTGAGAAAATCCTGTGTTTCTTCCCGAGTAAAGCGCAACTCAGTATTGCGAAGTTCTCCCAGGCGCCCGCGCACCCGCAGGCGAGCCAGGGAAAGCTCTGGGCCGATGCGACTGGCCAGCAGCAGATGCACATGTGGAGGCTGATGCTCCAACCAGAAGGCCTGGGAGGCGTGAATCGCCGGTTCGTGAATGACGTGATAATCATCCAAAATCAGCAAGATGGGCGAGATCTCTGCTTGCCGGTCGGCTAATTCATTGAGCAAGGTCGTCAAGCCAGTCACAAGAGAAGCCAGCGAAGAGGCAGACGCCTGTAGCAGGGTGAGCGCGCGTTCTCCGATCCCAGGCCAGCATCGGCGTAGAGCCTCAATCAGCGAGGTCCAGAAGCGCGTCGGGTCATTGTCCATCTCTTCCAGAGGAACCAGGCCACTGATTGGGGATGCCTGTGCGCCCATGTCGCAAGCAAGGTGGTCTTGCCCCATCCAGCGGAAGCGGAAAGCAGGGTGAGCGGGCGAGAGAGGGCGGTATCCAACGCCGCGAGCAATCGTTCTCGTATGACCAGCGTGGCAGGCAAATGTGGGGGAGAGAGCCTGGTCATCACGATCGTCGTTCTCAGCTCACCGGGTTCGCTGCCTTGCTGTGTCGTGGTGGAAGTGGCCTCTCTGCCTATACGGGCAGTCTGCAATTCGCCAGGTGGCGACGCCCGAAAGGCCCGGGCTACCTCCTCTAGACGTGTGAGCGTCACAGCGGCACTTTGTCCGAGATAGCGCTTGTGGGTCTGGCCAGCGGCTGTATGGTAGGCATACCAGTAGCCTGCGCCTCGTGCTCGCTGCTCTTTATAGACGTTAAGATGCCCGTGCTGGCCCTGGAAAGAGAATGAAGTATGGGTTGTTAACCAGGCAAAACACGACCCCTCGGTTCCCGGCTCAATCCACATCGGTCGTTGGTCAGAGATATGGAGTTTGTAGGAGTTGCTCTCAGGAACCAGGTGAGAGTCGCTGCAGGTGTTTTTGGCATACGTCCTTGTTCCACAAATAGGTTCTTCCCAACATCCCAACAAGGATGAGTATATCATAGAAGAGAACCAGCAGACAAGACGAGCCTTTCTATCACATCCTGTTTGAGAATCCACTCGGCGTCGCGAAAATACTCCAGCAGGAACACGGTCCGTTCAAGCTTGCCAAGCTCGGTCAATGCTCTCGCAACCTGATTTTGACGAGGATAGGCTGCAAGCTTACGCATCAACAAGGAGGCAGAGACGGTTCCATGATGAATGGATGAAGCCACCCGCCACATCTCATTCCATTGATCGGTAATGAGCTTTGTATTGACTTGGTCGAATGTCATGCTTTCCAATTTGGTCAACCCTAAATTCATGCCCATAACCCATCAGCGCCGCTACCAATACGAGCTTCTCATCTCCGACTGGAGAGCGATTAGCCCGCTTTTGATCTCTTGCTGTTTCGCCGTCAGGTAGGCAACTACTTCATCCGCTACGGCAAGCCGGGTCCGGTGTTTCTGGACAAGCTGTTCAAAACGGGCTGAGGGAGGAGGTATCCCTCGAAGGCTCTATATCTTCGGCTTCCGTTTACCGCAATATCTCCTGATCGCACACGCCCTTTGAGCGCATCAAAAGCCGCGGTCTCATAATAGGTTGGGGCAATTCCTTTCCCTGCCAAGGCATGCTTGCGCCATCGTTCAGTCAGATGCCCCAGTGGAGCAACCATTTTTCCCTTCCCAATTTTCTGAATCGGAGCCGTGACCCGTTTGCGGTGTTGGGCCAGGTGCGAGACCTGTTCAAGCGCCTGGAGAGCGGGTTCTGTCGCACGAACAGGAGGCCAGTCGAGCGCCTGGTAGAGCGAGAGCAAACTTTGGCGCATGGGAGCATAGCGGGTTTCGATGAGATCCAGGGAATCCCCATCGTCTGGGCGCAGCATTTTCGCTGAGGCGATGGTTGCTTGCAGTTCCGGTTCAGAGACTTGCACATCTCCATCATTTCTTGTTTTTTATCAGGGGGCAGAGGTGATGTCAATGAAACCGCTCTAAAACGGGACTGGAAGGCTATGATGTTGGTTTAGTGGGAGAAATTCTGGCTCATTTTGGAGATGCTTGCCCTTAGCGGGAAAACAGGGAGGAAAAAATGTCATGACCCCGTTTTAAGAAACAGGTGTGCCCAACATCAACAGTAAAAAACTCCCACTACTATCATAGCGAGAAATATCATGGTAAACTTATGCCTGAAAGGCTACTTGCTAAGAAAGAAAACGGCCTAAAGGTACGAGGAGAAAAACGTACAATGGTTGTCCAACAAGAAGAAAGTTCAACTACACCACCTACCACCCAACCAACGTATTCAATTGTTGCTCCGGTCTTTAACGAGGAAGAGACCATTCCCCACTTTTACGCTCGGGTCGTAGCTGTTATGGAACAGTTACAGGAACCATTCGAGCTAGTTTTGATCAATGATGGTAGTCGCGATAACTCTTACCAAATTTTGCAGTCACTTCATCAGCAAGACACTCGCGTGCGCGTGGTTGATTTCTCGCGCAACTTTGGGCACCAGGTTGCGATCTCAGCGGGACTCGACTACGCTCAGGGACAGGCTGTGATTATTATTGACTCCGATCTACAAGATCCACCCGAAGTCATTCTACAGCTAATTGAACGTTGGAAGGCGGGAGCTGAGGTCGTATATGCTCAACGCGCCAAACGCGATGGCGAGACAAAATTCAAGCTTATCACCGCCTCGCTTTTTTATCGCCTCATTAGCCGCATCACCTCTATCGAGATTCCGCGCAATGTAGGTGATTTTCGCCTGCTGGATCGTCACGTTGTGGATGCCCTGATCTCCATGCGTGAGCATCATCGCTTTATGCGCGGCCTCTCAGCCTGGGTTGGTTTTCGCCAGGAGGCCGTTCTTTATGACCGCCATGAGCGCTTCGCTGGAACAACCAAATATCCATTCCAGAAAATGCTCCGTTTCTCAATGGATGCCATTACCAGCTTCAGTCACCTACCCTTGCAAATCGCGACCACCTTCGGCATGATCCTGGCTTTCTTAAGCCTGATAGGCATCATTATTGCGATTGTGCTACGTCTCTTCACGGATGCAATTGTAGGACAGGCTTCGACTCTGATTATGGTGCTCTTTATGGGAGGCATACAGCTCATTTTTCTCGGCATCATCGGAGAATATCTGGGACGTATCTACGATGAGGTACGCGCACGCCCCCTCTATATTGTGCATCATCTCCTTGGACTCGAGGAGGAAGAAAAAGTGACTCGTGAGAAGCAGGGAATACGCTCTCCCAGGCGAACAGAAAAGTAAGCAAGCCTTGTTTAGCGTATACTCACGCGCCACTCTTTGAGCCAACGCCGGGAGTGGTGCTCACGCGCACGGATCAGCACCTCTTCCCCTCTTATCTGAAAGGCGAAACTCACCACTACATCCGGCTCATCGGGGACATAGGTCACGGTTTGCAGCTCCTTATCAATACGGACCGCGCCTTGATTCCCTGTATACCAGGGCGACATGAGGTTGATAAAGGTCACCGTGTTCTGCCCCAACTGCTCGCTCTTGACGAGACCCGGAGCCTCCCAGCCAGTATGGGTATGCCCGCTGAGAAAGAGACAGGTCCGATCGTGGCGCGCCAGGATATCACGCACGGCCTGCGAGTTCTCGGGCGAGAAGAAGTTCTGCATGGAGTTATAGTCACGACCGACATGTGGGTCGCGGTCCAGGACCGTGTTGCGCAGCGGGGCATGAAAGAAGATAGCGGCAGGCTTCCCGCGAGAAGCCATCAAGGTCTCGTCCAGGAACGCCAGTGTCTCACGTGAGACATAGACATAGGCCGGGTCCTGAAGCATATGTGGATCTGGGTAGTCGAGCATAATGCAGGTGATGCCTCCCACCTGCCAGCTATAGCGCGGGGGCTGCTGCCAGAAGTGGTGAAAAGTCTCTAGCATAGTAGCCGGATCTTCGCCATCGGGGCCATGAAATTCATGATTGCCCACACCTGGATAGAAAGGGATATCGCCCAGCTCCCGAGTAAGGCAGGTCCGGGCAAGCTCATAGTTAGCGGGCGCGCAGGTCTCCACCAGGTCACCTGGGGCGGCACAGAAGGCAGGCTCCCCCTCCTCCTGCCAGAGCGCGCGCAGATCAACAAACATTAACTGCAAACGCTGCTCGTGCACCTCGTGCCAGGCTGGCATGGCACGGTAGTGCATATCTCCAATCGCCCAGAAATAGAGGGCCGCCTCATGCGTTCCTTCACTCATATTTACCTCTCTATATGTATTTCTAACTCTATACTATTGTAAACTATATATATTAAGGCGGGGTAATAGAGTGTAGAGTATATGACGTGACCGGGCCCATTAGCCCGGTCACGTCATATACTCTACACTCTATTAAAGCACAGGTACATAAGTCAATAACATAATTCATAATAAACTTTACTTTTGCACAATAACACACCCTGCCAGCCCCTGAAAAAACCTGGCATCCCAAAGGGGGTGTCAGGTTATAAAAAGAAGAAATTAATCAGTGCTGTTGGTGAAAAGTAGATCCATCATTGAGAAAAATGAATTGCTGATCAAGCACATGCACGATTAAGTCGGGTTTTCCATCGCCGTTCACGTCTTTGGTGGCCTCACCCCAGGCGGGTGTGAGATCCTGACCAGAGCCCACGAGCGAGGGGCCAGTAAACATACGTGACTTTGAGGGATCGCCACCGGGAATCTCGATAATCTGGATGCGACGATTTAAATTGATAATGACGAAATGAGTTTTATTTTGTGCGCTATCATTGTGGCCAACTACGGCGTCAAACTGATATGTTCGCGGGCGACCATAGTGCAGATCATCCTGGTAAACATGCCACCAGGAAGCCAGCGTGCTCATCCCGAGAATCAATAACACGGTACAGGCCATGCCAATGACCATAATCAAAAGAGCGGGATTGCCCTTTTTTGCCTTTGGACGCTCACGCTTCAGGTCGCGTGACTCACGGACGGGAACCTCAACCATAGGCATCTCTCGTGTCTGACCCGAGCGCCTGCGCTGGGGAACAGCCTTGCGATCAATCATGACATCGTCGCGCGTATTGCGCTCACGTGTCGGCGGGTTTGAGCGATACCTCCGTGTACTTGTCCTCGACCGGGTTTCGTAGATAGCGTCATCTTCTTCTGCTGGATCATACATCAGCGGACGTGGCTCCCTTCTTGTCTGCATAGTATCCAATGACCCTTCCTCCTTTCTAGCAGAATTCTAGAACATATTTTCCTAAGTATACCAGAAGATAGGTTCTAGTCAAGCAATATCAATCCAGAAGGGCCTTTATAGCAAAAAATGGCTATGGGAGCCTGAAGCAAGAAAGATTTCATACAAACATATAGAGGCAAGCCGAGGAGAGTTTCCTCGGCTTGCCCGGTGATGCGAGGCGGGTTGGGTTAGAAAATAGTCTCTCGCCGTAGCTGTGTGATAGCTTAATAAACTACTAAGATCTTATGCCGAACCCCAACGCCACTAGAGTGTCTAGCGCTTCCCCCATTCGGGGACAAGCGCGCTCAGGGTTTTCGGAGAAGTAGTAAGCTTAAACCAATAAGCGCCTGGGCGCTTTTACACAGCTTGCGCCTCTCGGGTTAATTTTAAGCTTGCGTTGACGGCTTCGCGAATCGTCTGGGTCGTAAATGGCTTCGATAGGTACGTCTGAACACCAGCCAGGCGCGCCTTCAAGCGGTCTACAACGCCATTATGCCGCGACAGCATAATAATCGGCGTATTGCTCCAGGCAGACTTCGATCTTAAATACCGTGCAATTTCATAGCCATTCATCTTGGGCAAATCAATGTCCAGGATGACCAGATCTGGAATGCGCTCCAATTCACGATTCGTCACTGCCTGCAATGCCTCGACGCCATCATTGAATGCTGCGACACGAAAACCTTCGCGGCGCAAACTTATCTCGACGATCTTCCGTACCGTAGGAGAGTCATCAATGATCATCACGAGCTTACTCATGTTTGACTTCCTTTTACTCTCTTTACCCCATTTGTACGTAAACCTTTTTACCTATGTCTCCCCTACCTAATTATGCATATACAGTATTATCTGGTACAATGACAACTACTAGACAACTACATAACAACTTTGCGACGTTCCTTATAAGGATGTGCTTGATTTACAAACTCTCGCACGTTGCCTGCATTATTTTATAAATCCCAATAAGCAGAGTATTTGCACCCATGGGGCCTGCGTTTTGACATACTCTTATCCGAAAACCCTGAGCGCGCGTGTCCCCGAATGGGGGAAGCGCTCGTCACGCCAGTGACGTTGGGGTTCGGCATAAGATCTTAGAGGTGACAGGCATGAAACCAAATCAGCGCTTACGGCGCGAGCGCGAGCTACGTGGCTGGTCACAATCCAGGGTAGCGCAAGAACTTGGCACCGATCCCGCGACGGTCAGTCGCTGGGAACGAGGGCTTTCTTTCCCTTACCCATTTTTCCGCGAACGTCTCTGTGAACTCTTTGGTAAAAATGCTGAGGAACTAGGACTGGTTCAGGAGACGCCCACGACCTTGCCTGTGGAAGAGAGCCTGGCTCTGCCTGCCATTGATAGTGAACTATCACCCGTCCTTCCTATCTCACCAGATCCCATTCTCGACCCCACCATCCCTCTTCTATCCGCCATTGATGGCTCACTCATTGGGCGTGATGATCTTTTGCAGCATATTCGAGACCAGCTGAGCGACACGACGCGCGGCCCGGCGTTTGTCGCGCTCAACGGCCTTCCTGGTGTGGGCAAAACCTCCCTGGCCGTCGCCCTGGCGCATGATCCCTCTCTACAGCAAACCTTTAGCGATGGCATTCTCTGGGCCGGGCTTGGTCCTCATCCCGAGGTCCTGGAACATCTCAGCCGCTGGGGTGCATTCCTGCATGTCGATGAGGCCTCCCTCTCTAATAAGGAGAGTTGTGAGTCCTGGGCACAGGCCATCCGCTTCGCCATTGGGCAGCGCTGCATATTGATTGTTATCGATGATGTCTGGCAGATCGAAGATGCCCTGAGCTGCCAGATTGGCGGCCCCAACTGCGCGTTTTTGCTGACCACTCGCTTTCCCCATATCGCGCTCCATTTTGCCGCTGGTAACACCACCCCGGTTCACGAGCTGGCCGAAAATGATGGCCTGGCCCTGCTGGCTCGGCTCGCGCCACACGTGGTCCAGGACGAGACCGAGAGCGCGCTGGAGCTGGTCCGCTCCGTTGGCGGCCTCCCTCTTGCTCTGACCCTGATCGGCAAATACTTACGCATTCAGTCGTATGGCCGCCAGCCTCGCCGCATCAACGCGGCTCTCACACGCCTGCGCGACGCGCGAGAACGCCTGCAAATCAGTGAGCCTCGCTCACTCATTGACCGGCATACCAGCCTTACGCCCGAGAGCCGTGTCTCACTCCAGGCCATCATTGAGGTCAGCGACGCCCTGCTCGATCTACCTGCACGCACCGGCTTACGCTCTCTCTCTGTCTTCCCGGCCAAACCGAATAGCTTCTCCGAGGAGGCCGCGCTGGCAGTCATGGCTCTCTCTCAGGAGGTACTCGATACGCTTTCGGATGCTGGACTGCTAGAGAGCAATGGCCCCAGTCGCTATACCCTGCACCAGACTATCGCCGATTACGCCCGCGTCCTGCTTGAGGATAGCGAGGTCTATACGCGCTTTGTGCAGTATTTTATCTCCTACCTGGAGGAGCATACCCAGGACTATTCTCTGCTAGACCAGGAGAGCCGCAACACCCATATCGCGCTGGAACTGGCGCATACTCGTCAGATGCACGATACCTTTCTGCGCGGCGTCAAGGCCAGTAGCCCCTATCTCTTCGTGCGTGGCCGCTATTCGGAGGCCGAAAAGTATTTTTCGACCGCGCTAGAACTGGCGCTCTCGCTGCAACGTTTGTCGGATGCCACTGTTTTTCTGCGCGACCTGGGACGCATCGCCCATACGCGCGGCAATTATCTCCAGGCTGAGACATACTATCAGCGCGGCCTCCAACTGGCACGCCAACAACAAGATGAGTTAGCCATCAGCAGACTCCTCACACACCTGGGAACGATTATGCACCGTCGGGGCCTCTTCAGCGAATCCATCGCCTATTTAGAAGACGGAATGCTTCACGCGCGTCACACGGGCGACCAGGAACAACTCTCCTATATTCTGCTGGGGCTGGCCCAGGCTCATGGTAGCCTGGATCATCATAAGCAGGCCGAGGAGTATGCCTGGGAGAGCCTGGAGATTGCGCACTCCCTCGGCAATGGCGAGCATCTCGCGGACGTCCTTCATCGTCTGGGAACACTGATCTATGAACGGGGCGATTATGAACAAGCCCTGGGACTGCTCTTTGAGAGCCTCGATCAGGCCAGCCTGATCGCTCACCGGGAGAAGATGTGTCATATCCTCAACAATATTGGCTGTGTTCTGGGTGAGTTGGGAGACTTTCCCCAGGCCGAGCGCTATTTCCAGGAGGCTCAGGAACTGGCACAGCAGATCAACGCCCAGGAGATCCTCTGCACTATCCTAGGCAACCTGGGCTACGTTGCCAATGAGTGTGGAGAATATGAGAAGGCGGAGCCATTTCTGCGTGAAGGCCTGGCTCTAGCCAGCAAAATAGGTCATTCCGTCTCAATTTGCGAATGCCTGGAAAGTCTGGGCACACTTGCGCGCAACCGTCGCGACTATACCCAGGCCGAGAAATACTACCAGGAAGGCCTGGTACGCGCGCGCCTGATGAATAATAAACGCTCTATCATTAGCATGCTCACAGGCCTGGGCGCGACCATGACGGCCTGCCTGCGCTTCGAGGACGCCGAACACTACCTGGAAGAGGGTCTGGCCCTGGCGCGCGATATTCATCGCCCACACCAGCTCTGCAACCTGCTCTATGAGTATGGCAAGTTAGAGGACTGTCGCCAGCAACCACAACGCGCACGCGTCTATTTCCAGGAGATGCTCACAATGCCTGCCATTGGCGAGGAGGTCATGGCACGCGCACGCTATGGCCTGGCGCGTACCGCAGCCCTTGAGGGAGATTACACGGCCGCTCACCAGTTGGGCAATATCAGTGCGACCTTCTTCGCTCAACAGCATCATCGCTTAAGCAAGGAAGCGCGGCTCTGGTTGGACAGCTTACCTCTCTCGCAGGAGGAGAAAGCCTCAGAATATTAACGTGCCAAATATGTCTTCGCTATGGATCCAGAAAAAAACCTATGCGCTAAACCTCTTTTAAGTCACTATCCGAACATGATACAATAATCCCATTGCAAAACTGGGTTGGACTTCCTTATTTTCAAATCGTAGAGTTTTACTGCTTTGACCTGGCCATGGATCACTTCGCCAGGGAATCGAGCAGGCTCCATTAAGAAGAAATAAAGCATAGATGTTAGCATGCTAGATATTATTATCAGGCTGGCTCAAGATTTTCGTGCTCAGCACAAACAACTGTATATGGTAGGTGGGACGGTACGCGACGTGCTTCTTCAACGTGGCGAGTCCGCCGACGCCGACCTGGCCACTGATGCTCTTCCAGAAGAAATCAAACGCCTGGTGGCTCCCACGCGGCCGAGTGCAGTCGTCCTGGTAGGCGAGCGCTTTGGGACGGTACGCCTCATTTACGAGAGCAACAACATTATCGAAATTACGACCTTTCGCAGCGAACGCTATAATCCAGAGTCGCGTAAGCCAGAGGTGTGCTTTGGAACCGATCTGGCGGAAGACCTGCAACGGCGTGACTTCACCATTAATGCTCTTGCACGCGATCCCCTCAATGGCTCCATTATTGATCTCTTCGCGGGACGCCAGGACCTTGAGGAGCATATTATACGCGCCGTTGGTAACGAGCCGGATAAGCGTTTCGATGAAGATCCTCTACGCCTCTTGCGCGCCATTCGTTTCGCCGCGCAACTGGACTTCGAAATCGAGTCTTCGACCTGGCAGTCAATCAAACGCCAGGCCAACAAATTGCAGAAGATCAGTCGCGAGCGTATCCGTGACGAGATGAACAAGCTCCTGGTCTCGGCGCATCCCGCTAAAGGCCTGGACCTCCTGGTAGAGGCCGGGCTGATGGAGTATATCATGCCCGAGGTCATGGAGTTGCGTGGCGTCAGCCAGCAGCCTACTCCGCGCGCGGCCTCCTCCAAGGATGTATACGCCCATGTGCTGCGCGTCGTCGAGCGCACTCAGCCAAAGCTGAAGAATCGCTGGTGTGGCCTGCTGCACGACATCGCCAAGCCCCGCACTAAGAGCGTTGAAGATCACAAGGTTCACTTCTTTGGCCACGAGGATGTCGGCGCGCACATGGCCCGCGATATACTCAAGCGCCTGCATTTTGACCGCGAGTTTATCGACTCGGTCTCCCGCGTGGTGCGCCTGCACATGCGCGCTAATGCCTATACTATCGATTGGACCGATGGCGCAGTACGCCGTCTGATGCTCGACGCCGATCACGATCTGCCAACACTGCTCGATCTCTCGAGCGCCGATATTACAAGCTATCGCGTTGACAAGGTCGCGCGGGCAACCGCACGCGTCGCGGAGCTTACCGAGCGCTGCCAGCGCTTGCGCGAGGAGGCCGAACGTGTTCCCATCAAGAGCCCACTGGATGGCAATGAACTGATGCAGCTCTTTGAGCGCGGCCCCGGCCCCTGGCTCCGCCCATTAAAAGAGTACCTGCTGAGCCTGGTCATTGATGGCGCACTGGCCTCTGATGATAAGGAGCGTGCGGTCAGCCTGGCCAAAGAGTTCGTTGAGCGCGAAAAGCTTTAACATCTTATGCAACTCCTAAGAAAAACAGGAAGCGAGAACGTTCGATGAGTGCCCTTCGCGATGACGTTGTGCAGTTTCTCAATACGCATCTCAATATCAGCGCCTTCCGTGATTACTGCCCAAATGGCATGCAGGTCATCGGCAAGCCAGAGGTCAGACGCGTGGCCCTGGGAGTGAGCGCAAATCTTGAGTGCTTTCGCATGGCCGCCGCCACGGGTGCCGACATGCTGATTACCCATCATGGCCTCTTCTGGGAGAATATGCCCCGCGAAATCGGCGTCATGATGAAGGGACGTCTCAAGCTCCTCTTTGAGCACGATATCACCCTGCTTGGCTATCACCTCCCCCTCGATGCCCATCCTGAGATAGGTAATAACGTGCTCTGGCTACAAAAACTCGGTTTTACCCTTGAGGGAGTCAACTTTGCCAGCTCTCGCGGTAAGGCCATTGGCGCAATAGGGACCGCACCTCAACGCACGGTTCTGCGCGAACTGGTCGAGGAGATCGCCAAAGCGGCTGGCACTCAACCCCTGGTCTATGAATATGGACGCCAGACGGTACGCCGCCTGGGAGTGGTGACTGGTGGTGGACCCGGCTACCTGCTTGAGGCCATAGCCGCTGGCTGTGACACCTTCCTGACAGGCGAGACCGACGAGCCGACCGAAGCATATGCGCGCGAGGAGGGCGTTAATTTTATCTCGATTGGACACTACAATTCTGAGAAGATCGGTATCCAAGCACTGGGACCACTACTAGAGCGCCAGTTTGAGGTCGAAACCCTCTTCTGCGACGTCCCCAACACAATCTAAGCTTGTAGTGTTGTGGCGTGGGGGCAGGCGATGCCCGTCCCCCACGCCACAACACTACAAGCTTTTGGGCACTACAAGCTTTTGTAAATGCATATTAGTTAGTGAAAATATACGTATGAATACAACCAGTATGCCATCACAGGATGAGCAAGAAGCCGGGCAACAGGAGCGCTGGGCCACCAGCGATTTCTCTCCCAGCACAGCACACCGGGCCGCCTTTCTCATTGATGGGCGTATGACAATGCTTGAGATGTGTATCCACTTTCTACGCGCGAAAAATTCTATCTATATCGCCGCCTGGGGCCTGACACCCAACCTCCCTATCATACGTGGCAAGCACCACCGCGCCGGTCCTGATGGCTCCCCCGAACAAGAAGAGCTACTCGCCTGGCTGCGCAAGAAGGGCCTCTCCGAAAGCGCCATCACCTTCTGGCAGGAAAGCGAGGCTCTGACCGTCACCAGTGTACTCGGCTATGTCGCCAGGCAGGGCGTCGATGTCTGCGTCTTGCTCTGGAACTTCTTCTCGGCACCCTTACAGGTTGGTCCCCAGCAGGTAAAAGAAGAGCTTGAGAGCTACGGCATTCGCTGCCTCACCGACAATGGCAACCGTGACCTGCTCAACCATCCCATTCAATCGTTGCACCAGAAGACGGTGGTCATCGATAATCGCTACGCCTTCGTTGGCGGCATCGACCTGATGACCGAACGCAATGGAGACTTTGACCGTTGGGACACCAAGGGCCACATTTACTATAATCTCTTGCGTCAGGGCCTGGACGGGCAGATGCCTCACTCCTGGCATGATGTACATTTCCGCTTTGAGGGGCCAGCCGTCGGGGATGTCGCCTATAACTTCTACCAACGCTGGAACGCTGTCGTAGAGCGCCATCAGATTGATGAGGCCCTGCTCCTGCCAGAGCCCTCGAAGAGTGTGCCACCTACCGATGGACGCAAGCACGAGGCCATTCCCATTCAGGTGACGCGTACGATCCCCACCCAGACCTATGACTTTGCTCCCGATGGCATCGCCAGTATTTTCGAGGCCTATCTCCACGCCATTGGGCAGGCTCAACGCTTCATCTATCTGGAAAACCAGTACTTATGGCGGCGAACCTTTCTCGGCCTGGATAACCCAACATTTGGTCCGCCACACGAGGACATGGAACAGCTCTTGCAGGCCCTGGCGGACGCCCTGGAACGTGGTGTCCATATCGTGCTCGTCCTGCCAGACCGCCCAAATGTGGGACGCCACTTTACCGATGACGGCCTGATCTATTTACAAGAGCTGGCTCCCGGCGCCATTGGCGCGGGCCGACTCCAGGTCTATACCCTGGCCACAGATCACCAGGAGGAGGAAGAGGCGGGGCGCTACTATCGTCCGATCTATGTCCATGCCAAGGTCGCCATTATCGATGACTACTGGGCGACCGTTGGCTCGGCCAATCTCAATGACCGGGGCATGCGTCATGATGCCGAACTCAATATCGCCATGCAACATGAGACCATCGCGCATGCCCTGCGCGTACTCCTGATGGCCGAACACCTGGGTGTGGTTGACGAAGATATGCTTTTTGCTATGATTGAAATTATGGGGCGCCTCGAACCCAGTGATGAGATGCACAGGGTCAGCGGCGAACTGGGGGCGCTCTGGGCCAGCCTACAAGCCCTGCTCACCGATCCCTACGCCGCTATGGCGGCATTCGCCAAGCAGGCTCGAACAAATCTGGAAGCTATCAGAAATGGCCATGCACTGACTGGGCATTTAGTCCCATATATCCGCCAGAACATGGCTGACGATTATGAGCTAGCAGTTGACGCGACCAAAGGCTGGCTCTATCAGTTCTCCAAACCCTGATCTCTTACCCTCTTGAACAAGGAGCCATGAATGAGAGATAATCAGGGCCGACATTATACTATAGATCATTTATGGGTCATCAAAAAGCAAACATCGAGGCTTAACTGAAGGAGTTACATCGCCATGGCGAAAGAGAACAAAGCCCCAAAGCAGGAGAGCGTGTCCGCCCAACCCGCGACCACGCCCACCCCACCAACCGCTACCAGCGGCAAGAAATCCAGGAAGACGACCAGGAGCGCGCGGATCGGCGGAACCGCTGTACAGGGGGCCAAATCAACACAGCCACGCCAGCCAATCGACAACAAGGCTTCCAAACAACAACAGGAATATGAGAGCTATAACCGCACCATGCGCCGACGTATGGAGCAGATGGGTACAGGCCCTGAGAGCGAAGATGACCGCCTAAAAAAGATGCGCCAGAAGCGCCAGGATCGTGTCGACCGTCGTAAAGAGCGCCTGGAAGCCGAGCGCGCCAGGTTGAAGTCCGCCGCGCCCATTGGCGGCGTCAAGCTCGGGCGCCAGACCCTCTTCTTCGTGCTGGGTACGCTGGCCATCGTGGTGCTGATCATCGTGATCTTCATCATCATCCGCCACCCCTTCTAGCCATCACCTATCAGAGCTAAAAAGATGGTGGGACTGAGGCCTTTGCCTCAGTCCCACCATCTTTTTAGCTCTTTACAATACTTTTGCTTCGTAGTGGCTGACCAGGCTTGAGCGCTCACCCTGGCCGCTACCTGTGCTCCCGCCACCATGATGCTCTTTGAACATTGGATGATTGGTATATTCCTCCATCGCCTCTTTCGATTCCCAGCGGGAAACGGCAAGCACGGTGTTATCTTCGCCTTTCCACAGCTCCATGCCCAGATACCCCTTAAAGTGCTTCATTCTGGGCGCCTCACGCTCAAAAGCCTCCATCATGGCCTGCATACGCTCGGCGGGAACGGCAATCTTATTGACAGCTACAAACATTTTGTATCTCTCCTAATTTTATTGTGCTATCCTCTAATGCTATTATAGTCTCTCAAGAGAGTTTTTTTCACGCTCATGCATATCTTCGCGCCGCAGGCGCGAGCCAGGGCAGGCATCCCCAACGCAATAAAGCTGCTAAAGTGATATAGTAGAATAGAAATCTTATAACTATGGAATAGGGACATTCGCTATGCACTTAACATTACTTGACATCATCGTTCTGTTTGTCTCCGCTGTTATAGGTGGTACACTCAATTCGGTCGCGGGCGGAGGCAGTTTCTTCTGTTTTCCCGCGCTGCTCTTTACTGGTCTTCCTCCCATTCAGGCTAACGCGACAAACACGCTTGCGCTCTGGCCAGGCTCTATTGCCAGTACCAGTGCCTATTGGCAGGAGATTCGGCGCCAACGGCCCGCGATCCTGATTATCCTGCTCATCAGTAGCCTGGTTGGTGGCATTATTGGCGCGCTGGTACTACTCGGGACACCTCAGAATACCTTTGTGCAACTGCTTCCCTTTCTCCTCCTGCTGGCAACAGTGCTCTTCGCCGCCAGCCCCTACTTTACCGCACGCCTGCGGGCTCGCATGGTAGGAAGCTCCGCCATCAGTATCCCCACGCTCATAGGAATCGCCATCGCTCAGTTCGTTATCGCCGTCTATGGTGGCTTCTTTGGCGGTGGCATCGGCATTCTGATGCTGGCAACGCTGGCCCTGATGGGCATGGACAATATCCACGAGATGAATGGCGTCAAGACACTGCTGACAGTCGTCATCAACGGGGCTGCGGCCTTCCTCTTTATTTTCAAGGGAGCGGTGCTCTGGCCACAGGCACTTTTGATGATTGTGGGCACCATCCTGGGCGGCTACGGAGGCGCGTACTATGCGCGCAAGATCGATCCACGCTATGTGCGCATCTTTGTGATTGTGGTTGGCGTTCTCCTCACCATCTACTTCTTCATTCGCACTTATCTATGAGCGCGTGCATAGAGTCTATTGATAAGGAAGCTACAACGAGTTATCCTGTATACCCTCTGCCCGCTCCAACAATTCATGGGTAATAACCCGATTCTCTAAAGGTTTAGAAAATACAAGAGAGGTAGAGGCTGTGCTAAAGCGGGAGAGTTGCTCAATGACTTGCTCCAGGTGAGGCATCGAGGTAACGGCCACTTTAACGACGACACAGTCAGCTCCTGTCACTTTATAACATTCCAGAACCTCAGGAATCTCGCTGGCTTGGGCAGCAACACGTGCGCAACTCTCTCCCACAAAACTTCCCAGGCGAATTATAGCGAGGATTGGCAAACCTAATTTGGTCAGATTGACCTCTGCATGATAGCCGGTAATAATGCCCGCTTCCTCCATCTTCCGCATTCGCTCAGCGACCGATGGAAGAGAAAGTCCAACGCGCTGGCCCAGTTCTTTGTAAGAGAGGCGCGCATTCTGCTGCAATTCATAGAGCAAGCGCCAACCTGTTTCATCCAGTATCTTTTCAAATTCTAAAGACATTATGATGTTTCCCCTTCTTAAATTAGGCCAAACAAAAGAAATAGCTTCCTTTATTTCTGTATTCTCGCACAAGAGAAGTATATACTAGGCGCATCAAATTGATG
Source organism: Ktedonobacter robiniae (assembly GCF_016587375.1). Lineage (GTDB taxonomy): Bacteria > Chloroflexota > Ktedonobacteria > Ktedonobacterales > Ktedonobacteraceae > Ktedonobacter > Ktedonobacter robiniae. Next base: position 2,416,963 of record NZ_BNJG01000001.1, on the reverse strand, counting down.
TATCCATTCACTATTAGCGAGAAGGCAAAGGGCATATGCACAAATCAAGACCACTAAGCTTCGGTATTAAAACGGCACAACGACATGCAACGCATGATGCCTTACTGAACGTTTGGCAAGCGGCAGATAACATTTCCATTTTTGAGCATGCCTGGATCAATGATCATTTCATGGGCTTGGGCAGTACTCCAACAGGCCCTTATCTGGAGTCATGGACCCTACTTGCAGCACTTGCAGCTCAGACACGGCGTTTACGGATTGGAGTCATGGTCACTGATAACACCTATCGTCATCCAGCACTTCTGGCGAAGATGGCCGCGACGGTTGATGTCATTTCCCACGGTCGGCTGAATTTCGGCATTGGGACAGGATGGTCAGAGCAGCAACATCATGCCTATGGCATTCCCCTTCCCCCACCTGGAGAACGCATTCGCCGTTTAGGCGAGGCATGTGAACTGATCCGGCGACTATGGTTAGAGCCTCTAGCAACCTTTGAGGGTCGCTACTACCAGTTGAGCGAGGCACCTTGCGATCCCAAGCCTCTTCAAAAACCATCTCCCCCCTTTGTCATTGGCGGTGAAGGTGAGCAAACCTTGAAAGTTATTGCTCAGCATGCAGACATCTGGGATTGTAGTGTTGAGTCTCCTGAGATCTATCAGCAGAAGAGTATTCTACTGGAGAATTATTGTGTGGCCATTGGTCGCGATCCGGCAAGCATTGAACATTCCAGGCATATCTCTGTTGACCCTTCTGATCTGAAGGCAGCATTTCAGGAGACCCGCTCATTTATAGAGGTTGGAGTAACACATATTATCTATCATGTGCCTGTGCCCGATTCTCAAAATCTCCTCCATCGCCTGGCAGAGGAAGTAGCTTTGCCTCTGCAAGCTGCATATAAGTAGTTATTGCCAGTTTAAAGACCAATTTCTCTCTTCGGAGGTGCCAGTCCAGGTGGCTCATCTCTTCGAGGAGAGAAATGTCTACCTGAAAATAGAGGTATTATTGTGCCGCTCTTTTTCTCTGCATTTGGACTGGGCCTTGCCCTCTTCGCTACTCCCGGTGCGATAACTGCCCAGCTCTTACGAGGTCTGGGGCGGCGTGGCTTTCTTGGAGCTTTGTCGCTACAACTTGGTGCATTACTTGGGCTGCTCCTATGGGCTGTCGTCGCCTTGATTGGCGCGGCCTTCCTCGTACAAAACATGGTCGCCCGCATGCTTTTGGGGGCTACTGGTGTGCTGCTCTTGCTACTGCTAATGTGGCAGGCACTCAAAGATGCCTATCAAGGAAGTGTAGGCGAGAAGAAAGCTGCGAACGGGCAGGGAGATTTTATCCTGGGTATAGCACTCACTCTAGCCAATCCATTCCCAGTCGTGTTCTGGCTCAGCGTTCTTCCCACGTTGATAGCAACGAGACAAATGTCTCTTGATTTTAAAGAGGTTATGGTGTTTTTTGCTGGCTTTCTTGTTAGTGCATCATTATGGTCTGTCCTTATATCAAGCTTAATATCCTATGGACGGCGTTTCGTCACGCCAGCATTTTTCCGCCTCGTTAATCTCATCTGTGGCCTCGCCCTTGGCTTCTTTGCGCTCAAATTATTGTGGAGTATGCTCACATTACTGAATGGTTGACCCTGGTTGTTAAACGACGCTGCTAAAGCACGCATCTATATATGACGAGCATATGTAGATGCGTGCTTTAGCAGCGTCGGCCCCCATATAGCTCAATGGTGCCGCACAACGCTCTAAGCGGAGGAAGCGTCATTCTTGCAACAAGCGTGGCTGTTCCATCGTGTTACGCACAGGAAAGGTCCAGTGGGATTGAGTGTGACTTTGCATTCTTACATGGCAATGTGTCATGCTATTAGTGCTGACCTTCCGTGTAGTTGCAATCACGGATTTAAAGAGAAGACCACTGGGAGAAGCCTCTCTCCCCAGATGGAGGAGCGCCTTTCGCCCCTCCCTTGCATGCATGAAATGATAGATACACTATGAAACAGCAACACTCGCTTTCACCAACCGAGCACAATGACTCTGAGTCCGTCACAGCGGTCCCTTCAAGCGCCTCTAACCCGGAGGGCGCGAATAAATGGGCGGTCCTCGCAATTGTAGGGGTAGGGGTCTTTATGGCGACCCTCGACTCTTCGATTGTCAATATCAGCCTGCCCGCCATCGCTCAGTACTTTCAGGTTCCACTCAATGGTGCCGTTGAATGGATTATTATCGCCTACCTGGTCGCGACCGCCGCGATTCTGTTGACTGCTGGTCGTCTGGCGGACATGTTGGGACGAAAGATAGTTTGGATCATTGGTCTGATCGTCTTTACTCTTGGCTCGACGATCTGTGGCGCCGCGCCCAACCTGACTACGCTCATCATCGCACGCGCTTTTCAGGGCCTGGGCGGCGCACTAATCATGGCCGTCAGTCCCGCCCTGCTGACGAGCGCCTTTCCCGTCAGTGAGCGCGGGCGCGCCCTGGGCTTTAACGCAGTGACGGTCTCCCTGGGTGTCAGCGTTGGTCCGACCCTGGGCGGCCTGATTACCTCAACCCTGAGCTGGCGCTGGATCTTTTACGTCAATGTGCCTATTGGCATCATCGGCATTATCGCGACCCTGCGCATTTTGAAAGAGGCAAATAAACGCAATCCCGGACGCTTTGATCCGCTGGGCGCGCTTCTACTCGCCATCGGCATGGCCTCGCTAACTGGAAGCCTCTCCTTTGGAGGTGAAATTGGCTGGACCTCGCCCTGGATCCTGGCACTCATAGGCCTTGGTGTGCTCGCACTCGCGGCCCTCCCTTTCGTCGAGCAGCGCGTCTCAAGCCCCATTATTGATTTCTCGCTCTTCCGCAACCGCGTCTTCTTGTCGGCTAATCTTAGCCTGGTACTTAACTTCCTGGCCCTGTTCGCGGTCAGTTTTATGCTGCCCTTCTACTTTGAGGAGCTGCGCAAATTTCCAACCGAGCTGGCGGGCGTACTCCTGACACCCCTCCCATTGACCATCGCGGTCATCGCGCCCATCAGCGGCTCGCTTGCCGACCGCTTTGGCTCGCGCTGGCTCGCCGCTACTGGTATGACCATTGCCTGCCTGGGATTGGTGCTCATCAGCCAGCTCAATACCCAGAGCTCAATCTTTGATATCGTCTGGCGCCTGATCGTGGTCGGTGTCGGACAGGCCATCTTCCAGTCACCCAATAATAGCGCTCTGCTGGGGGCGGCTCCCCGCCATCGCCAGGGTCTCGCGTCGGGCTTCCTGGCCACCGGACGCACGATGGGACAGAGCTTTAGTGTCGCTCTCGCCGGCGCCATCTTCGGCGCGCTGGGTGGCTCCGCAGCAGGTCAACTGCTCAGCACAAGCCATCCGCATGACGCGCAGTTGACGACCCTGCAACAGGCCTTTGTACACAGCTTCCAGTGGACCTTTATCATCTGCGCCTGTATCGCAGCCCTCGGCATCTTCGCCTCCCTGGTACGAGGCAAAGAAGACCGCTCCACCAAACGCGCGTAGAAAGGCGGATGCATATGTTATAATTCGCCACATGAATAGAACTGACCGCCTCCTGGCCATCGTCTTAGAGTTACAGGGCAAAGGCCGTCAACGGGCCGAGGATCTCGCCAGGACCTTCGAGACAAGTAAGCGCACGATTTACCGTGATATTCAGGCACTGTGTGAATCCGGTGTGCCTGTTGTCTCGATTCCGGGCCTGGGCTACTCGTTGATGGAGGGCTATTTCCTGCCTCCACTCAGTTTTTCCACCTCGGAGGCGACGATGCTCCTGCTCGGTAGCGATCTTATGGCGCAATATTTCGATGCGCAGTATCGCGAGGCCGCGCTCGCCGCCGCGCGCAAGATCAGCAGCGTCCTGCCACAGGAGCTACGTGCAGAGGTAGGTTATCTACAAGACAATATTATTTTTGTGACATCCAATGCCCACGGCTCCCTGGAGGAGCAGGGTAAGCTGCAGTTGCTGCGCCGCGCTATCCTCGACCGCCGACGCGTCAGCTTCACCTATCACCAACGCACAAACCCTGAAAGTGGACAGAATGTCGTAACGCCGCGTCAGGCCGATCCCTATCGCCTGGTCTCGCTCTACGGTATCTGGAACCTGATCGCTTACTGCCACCTGCGCCAGGATAGACGCCACTTCCGCCTGGATCGCATGGAAGAGCTACAATTGTGTCCCAACACATTTGAACGCCCCGCCGAGCTTGCCAACCCGCCTGCACCTAGTGAGGCCCCACGCTCTATCGTCGTCCGCGTGCTCTTCCCGGCCGAGGTCGCACGCTGGCTGCGTGAGACGCCCAATTACTATATGACCACCAGCGAGAAGACCGCTGAGGGTCTGCTCGTCACCCTCCACGTGCGCCATGAGCGCGATATCCTGCAATGGCTGTTGAGCTGGGGTCGCCAGGTACGTGTTCTCGAACCGGCATCCTTGCGCCAGCGCCTCGCGGAAGAAGCACGGGCTATGCTACGCAATGCCGAGTAATGTATGGTGGTGATGTGGCTGCGCCATATCACCACCATACATTACTCACAAATGATATCTTTTATCCTTACAAAAGATTGACAAAAAGCAATACAAAACAATATCATATATTTATACTCTCTTTCCTATTCTACATCAACGCATCTCTCTCTTCATGCCGGGAAGGCCTGCGATATGAATATTTTTGTCTTAAATATAGTGTTTGTGTTGCTTTTCCTCCTGCTGGGTCTGTATTTCGTGTTCTTCCTCTTGCTCCACTACCTCGCGAAACGCCGCCATACTGCCGCGCTTATTGCCCTGACATCCTGGCTCCTGCACCTGCCTTTATTTCACTCACAGCTCTATGGAATGCGCGCCAGGGCCTATGGACAGCAGGGGGATTGCCGCCTCGCGATCCTGGACCTGGATCACGTCCTTGAAGGCCATCCCCACCTCGCCTGGGCTTACTATGAGCGGGGTACGCAGTATGCAAATCTCAAAGATCACGGAGAGGCCATCGAGGACTTTAGCGAGGCGCTCGACCTGCATCCACGCCTGGTGTCAGCTTATTATGCGCGGGGGCTTATCTATAGTGCTGTGCGCGAGGAGGAGAATGCCTTAAATGATTTCGGTGCCGCTCTCGCGCTCAATCCACGCGTCACGGCCATCTACTTTCATCGGGCGCTGCTCCACCTGCGCAGCCGCGACTATAAGCTAGCGCTCCAGGATATCGATATGCTGATTCGCCTGCAACCCGACGAGGCCTCGACGTATAAATATCAAGGGATCTTCTATTATCAGCTAAAAGATTTTGAGCAGGCCCTCTCCTGCTTTAACTACGCGCTCCAACTCGATCCAGGTGATGCCGCAACCAGCCACCAGCGCGCCCTGGTACACATGGCCCTGCACCAGTTGCCACAGGCACAGAACGATCTCAGCCAGGCGCTCGCACTCGATTCACTGAGCCTCTGCTTTCACTATTCGCTGACGGCCCTTCAGTTCTGCCTTGAGCTACCAGCACTCAATACCGAGGCCATGGCCGACCGCCTGGAGCAGATCGCCACCCTCAACTCGGCCCCGGAACTCTCGCTTCTCTGCTGCGCAATCGCCCTCTATCTGCGCCAGCAGCCAGAGGAAGCGCTCGCATCCCTCCAACAGGCGCTAGTTCTCGACCCCAATAACAGCAGTATTCATCTCTGGCTCTGCATCGTCTACGCCTCTCTCCAGCACGACCAGGAGGCACGCTCGGCACTGGATATCGCCCTGGAAAGCTCTCTGCCTCTGATACTTTTTACCCCCCTTCAACTTGTCGCGCCCCTGAACCCTGGCTTTTACCAGCAGGATGTGCTCCCGATCCTCTCCTCTCTCCCCTCGCTACCAGCTCCCACTACCAATTAAATACAAACACACCAATATTAAAAATGCATAAAATAAATAGCAATATTTTCACAAAGTAGCGGTATAAGGCAATAGAGGTTGACATTAAGTATATAATCACCTATGATAAAACTTAAGCATTACCGCATGAGGTAGGTTCTGATGGACTCAGACAATACGCTTGAGTACCAGAAACGCGGAACAGTATACGCGCTGGCTGGCGATTATCAAAGCGCCCTAACCGAATTTACGCAGGCCATCGAGCTTCAACCCTCTGAGGCGGCGAACTATCATAGTCGCGCGCTCATCTATCGTGGTCTCAACGATCCCCAACATGCCCTGGCTGATCTTAATCAGGCTATCTCACTGCAACCCGAGTATGCCTCAGCCTACTATCAACGTGGGCTAATCTACTATGTATTAAAGGATTATCACAAGGCAATCCATGATTTTAGCATGGCCCTCTCGTTTGAGCATAACGATTTACAGGCCTTGCTCGGGCGCGCGATTAGCTACTATGCCTTAGAAGCCTTTCCCCAGGCTATTCTCAACCTGGATCGCGCCATCGCCTTTGATCCCGAGGAGGCGGGACGCCTGGGAGCCTACTCCAATCGTGCCCAGGCGCATGCAGCCCAACAACAATATAATGAGGCGCTGGAAAACTTTCAACGGGCCCTGCATTTCGCCCCAGATGATGTGCTCCTGCTCAATCGTATTGGCGCGACCTGCACCGATAGTGGTCACCCTGAACAGGCTTTTCCCTATTATGATCGCGCCCTGAAGCTCTCCACGTCTACGCCCTTTACCTACAATAATCGCGGCGAAGCCTATCGCCTACAGCGACGTTACCAGGAGGCTATTGCGGACTTCAACCGCGCCCTGGCCTTAGATCCAACCCTGGCCACAGTCTACTATAATCGTGGGTTAACCCTGGCCGCGCTCAATGAGCATACGCGTGCCCTGCAAGACTTCCAGCACGCCTTAGAGCTTAATCCTAACCTCGATATTGTGTACGCCGACCGGGCGGCATCCTATGCCGCCCTGGGCATGTATAATGAGGCACTACAGGACTTCCAGCGCAGCATAACGCATGATGAGGAAAATGTGCTCGCCATCTTCCAGCGTGGCACGACCTATCTACGCCTCAATGAGGCTCACAAGGCCTTGCAAGATTTTAATTACGTCCTCTCCCATGAGCCAAATTTTGCCCGCGCATACGCTCAGCGGGCCGAGGCACACCTGCGCCTGGGCAACCTGATGCAGGCACGCGTAGACTATCGCCAGAGCTGGGAATTGGATAGCACGTACATCGAACCCGCCTGGATGGGAGCCTGGCTCGATATGTGCCTGGATGACTACCCTGGAGCGATTTCCCCCGAAACGCTGGAGGAGATCGCCAGCCGCAATCCAGCCGATTATCATGCCTGCCTGTGCCGCGCCGTGGCCCACCTGCTACGCGAGCAACCCGAACGCGCGCTCAGCGAACTGGCTGGAGCCTATAATCTCGATAGTCAGCACTGGGGCGCGCTCTTCTGGTTCACCATGGCCTGGGGAGCGATGCACCTGGATGAGGAGGCTTTCTCCGCGTTGGATCACGCGATCCTTGATGCCCGCCTCCCCCTGCCGCTCCTCGCCCCCCTGCGCTGGTTCCGCTACTCACGCCCCGAGTTCTATAATGGGCGCCTCTTACCCCTACTCAAGCAGTGGTAAATTTTGCACTTAGCAAAAACATACCCCTTGACTTATGCTCTTTCTCTGCACTAACATGAATATGTATTCAAATTCATGGAGGAGAAAGAATATTATGGTTGCTTCATTACATACGAATGGCGAGGTATCTCTACCGCAAGGTATTGTACGGTATCGAGATGAGGGGACAGGGCCAACGCTTGTCTTCATTCATGGCTTACTGGTCAATAGTGCTCTCTGGCGCGATGTAATTGCTGCTCTTTCGGGCCAGTTTCGTTGTATTGCCCTGGATTTGCCTTTTGGAGCACAGACGGTTCCTCTACATGCTGATGCTGACCTTAGTCCATCAGGAATTGCTCAACTCATTGCTGACTTCTTAGTGGCATTAGATCTACACAATGTCACACTTGTCGGAAATGATACTGGTGGCGCCATGTGTCAGTTGACGATTGTCAATCATCCTGAGCGTATCACGCGGCTGATTTTGACGAACTGCGATGCCTTTGAGGATTTTTTTCCGCCACTTCTTAAGCCTTTTGCTTCTGGAGCGCGGCTCTTCGGAACCCGTTTCGCTGACTTTCTCACATGGGCGTTGCAGACGAAACGCGCGCAACGGGTTCTTATGGCGACTGTTTCTCTTCGGCACGCAGATGATGCGACGCTTGACGCCTATTTTTCGGCTCTCCGGAGTGGAAATAGAGAGATCAGGCGCGACCTTATCCAGTTCCTAAAGCAGGTCTCGAACCGTTATACAATAGAAGCCGCGAAATCTTTTCAGCATTTCCAGCATCCTGTGTTAATTCTATGGGGCAAGAACGATCTTTTCTTCTCGGCACGCAATGCCAGGCGGCTTCAACAGGCATTTCCTCATGCCAGGCTGGAATTTGTCTCGCGATCACGTGCGTTTGTACCAGAAGATCAACCTGTTCTCCTTGCTCAAAAAATTGTTGAATTTGTAGGTGAGTCAAGTGCATTCGGATCCAACAGAGAAGAGCGAGGCGAATCTGCGTCCGAATTTGTTGACGGGTCAGCAGTTTCCACCACTCCCACAACAAAAGAGGAGTAAGCAAAAACGAGATGCGTTGTTGCAGGCAGCTCTGAGTCTCTTCGCGGAACGAGGATATGAAGCCACAACCATTGAAGAGATTGCCCATCAAGCAGGAGTAGCTGTAGGAGGCTTCTATCAACACTTTGCCTCCAAGCAGCAACTCCTCCTTGTGCTTATGGACAGCTTTCTGAATGGGGTAGAAGATCTTTCTCAGCAGTGTACAGCAGACAATACCCTTGAGGCCCGTAGCGCTATCGAACAGGCTGTTCGTCAAAGACTACTCATTGATTGGGCCTATGTTGGAGCATATCGAGCATGGCGAGAGGCGACAGCACTCAATGGAGAATTGCGGGCACTGCATGCACAGCTTGAACAGTGGACAGCGCAACAAATCGAGCACATGCTACATACGTTGCTTCAAACTCCAGGAGCGAGAAAGGACGTAGATGTCACGTCACTTGCCTGGGTAGTAAGTTTGTTGTTCTGGCGACTGGCAGAAGTTTCACTCCAAGAGCCTGATACCATCGTCTCCACAATTACATATATGCTCTATCATGCTTTGTTTATTGATGGGGCAGCATATTGATATGCTCTCTCATTGGGAGAGATTGTCCCAATGAGAGAGCATATGAGAGTGTATAGCAAGGAGATTAACTCCTCTCCGGCCGCTAAGGCAGGCTAGGACTGGTCTCACTTAACAAACTCACCCGGTCGGTCAGGAACTCCTCCCAGGTCCGGGTACCATCGGCGTGGTCGGGAGTCAGGTTGGCGCCAGCCCGGTGTGCGCGGGCAGCCTGACCCGGCAACCAAATCGGCATGATCAGCCGACGTTGGTGATTGGCGTGCAGATAGGAGCGCAGCAGATCGGCGAAGGTATACACCCGCGGCCCACCGAGGTCAGGCACCAGGCCAGCAGGCTCATTCAGGGTAAGCTGTACAAGCCGGGCTGCTACATCGTCGGCATCGACGGGCTGGTACCGGAAGCCCGCAAAAGCCGGCACGACGGGCAGCTTCGCCAGGGCCTGTGCGAATGTGAGGAGCAAGTCGTGGAACTGGGTGGCCCGCAGGATTGTCCAGGGTATACCGGAGTCGATCACGAGGTGCTCGGCGGCCCGCTTGGATGCGAAATAGCCGAACATGGCGCGGTCGATGCCGCTTTGGACTGGGACCTGGTTGGCGCCAACGACTGAAATGTACACCAGGTGACGCACTCTGGCTTTCGTTGCCGCCCGGACCAGGTTCAGGGCCTTCTCCTCGTCTCCCTTGCTGCTGCCCGCGCAATGCACGATGACCTCGGCCCCCTCCACGGCGGCTTCGAGACCCTCGCCCGTGGCCAGGTCACCGGTCACGAATTCGATACCCTCTCTGTTCTCGTGGCTGCTACGGCTTAATACCCGTACCTTGCAGCCGGCGTCCTGTAGTCGAGGGATGAAGTGGCGACCGAGCGTACCGGTGCCGCCTGTGACCAGAATATGTTGCATATCTTTATTTCCTCTTTTGGTTTCTCTGTACTTTGAATATCTCTCAGAGACTCGTACAGGAGACGAGAGAGCACGGGCAGATGTGACACCCCTCGTTTGTTCTCTGTCCTGATATGGGCTTATAATACGAGGGGAGAAGGAGAAATATGAGCGATGGACGAATCCATGAACCAGGGAGAAGAGTTCGAGCACTACCGCGTGCTGCTCTTTTCCATTGCCTACCGAATGACTGGTAGCGCGAGTGACGCGGAGGATCTTGTGCAGGAGGCCTATCTGCGCTATCAGGCGAGTGCCAGCCAGGAGATAGTTTCCTTGAAAGCGTATTTGACCACCATTATTACCCGTCTGGCGCTGGATTATCTGAAATCGGCTCGGGTCGCCCGCGAACAGTATATTGGAGACTGGCTGCCCGAACCGATCCTTACATTGGAGGACGAAGGGTTCCCACTAGCAGGCCTTGAGCAACAAGAAGCTCTTTCGCTGGCCTTTTTACGCCTGCTAGAAGCTCTCAGCCCGCCAGAACGCGCCGTTTTTCTCTTGCATGAAGTCTTTGATTACCCCTTTAGCGAAATCAGCAGCATGCTGGAGAAAAGTCCGGCCAATTGCCGCCAGATCTTTCATCGGGCCAGGCAGGCTTTGCAGGACAAGCGCGCGCGTTTCGAGCCGGAGCGCCAGCGCCAGCGCCAGCTTCTGCACAGTTTTCTTTCTGCCAGTCAGGCCGGGGACATGGCGGCTCTGACCAGCCTTCTGGCTCAGGATGCCGTCTCCTGGGCGGATGGTGGCGGCAAAGTGCAGTCGATTCTCAAGCCTATCCACGGCCAGCAAGCCGTGGCGCGTTTCTGGTGTTTCTGGCTAAGTCGAGAGCGCAAAAATCAGCGGCCTCTGACCGTGACGCTGGCCGAGATCAATGGCAGCCCGGCCATCTTGTTCTGGGAAGAGAGCAGCCTGGCCGTAGTCATCAGCCTGGCCCTGAGCGCTGTGGGTATTCAGGAGATCTATGCACTGCTGAACCCGGAGAAACTGGCCTATTTGCAAAAACAGCTCTCCAGCGACAGCAAGACGAAGCTGCTTTGAGTATCGCCAGTTGCAATGATCCTCTTTCTATATATCATGTGGCATAGCACGACTACAGGAAAACAGAGGTCTGCGGGCCGGGCAAGTCCATCCCAGCATGCACCCTCCAAGTGGTTGGGGCAACTACTTAGATTTCGCTGGCTGGCTGGAGCGACTCACGTTTGAGCGCGTAGCGCGCGAGAAAGGCCGCGCCTGTCGCGATACAGCCAAAGGCTACGATTAAGCCATAGGCATAGAGAAAGCTGCTCGTGCGATCAAAGATCAAGCCGATCAAGGGCGGCCCTATGATGACTGGCGGCGTGGAGACCATGCTAACAAAACCTTGCGCCAGGCCTTTCTTCACGCTACGCAGGTTGGCCGCGCTATTAAAAACAGAGGCATAGGGAACCGTCGAACCAATGCCAATCAAGCCCAGGCCGACAGCAGCCAGCCAGGGCCAGTGAAAAGGGCAGGCCAGGAGCGCGACTCCCAGGCAACCCATGGCCGTCCCCAGGCGCAACAGCGTAATCGAGCGCAGCATATGACGCGCCAGGAGCCAGCCTCCCAGAGGGCGAAAGAGCGTCCCAATAATGGGCGTAAGCGAGCCAATCACGCCCGCCTCCACCAGGGAGAGGCCATAGACGTGCGTCAGGTAGAGTGTGATTGTGGCCGCAATCGCGTTTCCCAGGCTAAATGTTCCCATGTGTGAGAGACCCAGTAGCCAGAGTGAAGGCGAGCGCAGGGCCGTTCCCACCTGGAGCGCTCCCACCTGCTGCGTCTCGCGCTTCTCCCGTACAAGAAACCATGCCAGCGTCCCAGCTATACTGAGCACACCCCAGAAAAAGAAGCAGCCACGCCAGCCCAAATAAGGCAAGAGCAATGGCGTAGCCAGCAGGCCAATACCCGCCCCAAACTGGACGGAGCCGCCATACAGACCCTGCCCCAGTGTCGCGTACCTGCCCAGGCCTGCAATCACATTCGCGCCTGCCAGAAAGGCACAACCAGCAGCAAAACCAATCACGATCTGCCAACCCAGCATCCAGAATAGATTCGGCACCAGGGGCTGCGCGAGACTCCCCACCGTCAAGACAGCACAGGACGCCAGCAACACGGGCTTCGCGCCAAAGCGATCTGCCAGCACGCCTCCCACCATATAGGTCAAAGCCATGCCCACAAAGAGCAGCGTTGAGAAGAGTCCTACCTCGCCACTATTGATGTGAAGATCCGTCTTCATAGCAGGCGCCAGGGGACTATAGTTCGTGTAGTGGATCGAGATCAAAATACCCATGCTTACAGCGACCAGGATGCGCAACCAGACGCTACTGACGTCTGTCTGCTTCTTATTATCCAGGGCAACTGTAGCCACAGCTTGTGCACTCTGCGAGGACAACGGAGAGGATTCAAAATGTGACATCAGGACACTCCTTAGCTTGTTAAGAGGTATAAATAATTCCTACTTGTATATGTATCACATTTTGACATGAGTGAGTCATAAGCGCTATACAGCCCGTGTATATACCAGTATCTTCGCGCCCACATCCCTTACCCCGAGGCGAGCGTAACGAACCGAGGCAAGAGTTAGAGGAGAAGTGAAAACCCTGGGCCAGATATCCTTTTCGCTGTACATGACGCTTATGCTATGCTACCATGTATGTAGTAGCGGCATATGTATTCTCCTGGCGTGTGTCCATGTACACCTACTACGTATCTAGCGTCCCCAGGTCTATATATTCTTTTCTATGATGGACGCGCTTTTTTTATTGTTGCGGGGAAACCAATACATGCACACTGAAGATCGATCAGACTTAAATGCAGAAACAACTAAAGCACGCATAAGCGAGCCACACACCGGCCAGGCACTTCCCACATTAGACCTGGTGGCCTTCCAGCAGCGCCAGCAACAGACAGGGCAATATATTGCGCAGATCCTCGATAACATGTCTGACTGCTTTTTCCATCTGGATAGTCAATGGCGCTACACCTATATCAATACCAAAACCGAAAATTTCAGTGGGCGCACCCGTGAGGAATTGCTGGGGCGCTGCGTCTGGGATGAGTATCCGCGTATGCGCAACTCAGTCTTAGAACAGCGCTACCGCGAGGCCGTCGCGGCCCAGCAGCCTATTCATTTTGAGACCGATGGACTCTATAGCGGCAAATACTACGAGATCCACGTCTATCCGATGAGAGAGTATGGAATCTCCGTCTATTACCACGATATTACCGAGCAGAAACGCGCCAAGGAACTGGCAGCTCGCGAACGTAAGCACCTCGAACTCCTCCTCAACTCCAATATCATTGGCCTCTTCATCGCCGATGATACCTACATACTTCATAGCAATACTGCTCTCCTTGAATTATTCGGCTATACAGAAGCAGAGCCCCCCCTACAGCCACTGGCCTGGGCCGAGATTACACCACCGGAGTATGCTGCGTTGGATCAAGCCATGCTCCACGAGATGCTTGAACATATTTCCTGCGCACCTTACGAAAAGGAATACATTCGCAAGGATGGCTCGCGTATCCCCGTTCTGCTGGGCGCGGTCCTCTACCAACGTGAACCATGTCAATGGATTGGCTTCGTGATCGATAACAGCGAGCGCAAAGAGCTGGAGCGCCGCAAAGACGACTTCATCAGCATGGCAAGTCACGAGCTACGCAATCCTATCACTGCTATTTATGGGAACCTGCAACTGGCCGAGCGGCGCTTTAAACGCCTGTTGGAGGAGCGAGACAATCTGCCAACAGACCTTCACAGCGTCATCGATGATGTCCATACGCATGTCGGGCGCTCGCTAGGCAAACTCAAACAACTCAACCGCCTGGTTGGCGACCTGCTAGATACGACTCGCATCCAAGCCAATAAATTGGTGCTCAATCCCGATACCTGCGACCTGCTGGCAATTGTACATGATACAGTGTTAGATCAGCGGCGCTCCTTCCCAGGCCATAAATTTTTGCTCAAGATACCCATGGATCTCGGCGATATGCGGATCCATGCCGACAAAGATCGCATCGAGCAGGTACTATACAATTTGCTCAATAATGCCATCAAGTATGCCGACCCTGTAGAGCCTATCAGCATTGGCATTGAGCAGCAGGCAAGCCAGGCGCGCGTCTGGGTCGAGGATCATGGGCCAGGTCTGAGCCAGGAACAGAAAGCGAGTATCTGGAAGCGCTACTATCAGATTGAACGCAATGATCATCACCAACCCACTACGACAGAGCAACACGTGGGAGGTGGCCTGGGCCTCGGCTTGTATATCAGCCAGACCATCATTGGACTCCATAACGGCCTTATCGGTGTCGAGAGCGAGCCAGGGCAAGGTTCCACATTCTGGTTCTCCCTGCCGCTACTCACTCAACAATAGATGTGGAGGACTAAGAGACTGTGAAACGTCTTCTTGCTCAAAAACAGGTCGAGTCGCTACGCTGGCTCGGTAGCGAGGCCATGTATCTGGATACCCCTAATGTCACGACCTGCGGCCATGTCACCATTGGCCGCTATGGAGGTAGGACATCTTCTGGCGCGCACAAAAATGAGGATGGGGCCTTTCTCTGCTGCGTGGGCGATTCCTCCTGGGAGTTCGCTGCATTGATCGATGGACATACAACCGCCCAGAGCACCGAGCTGCTCGTCAATCTCTTTGCCGACATGCAAGAGACCGTCAACTCCCTTATGCAACAACCAGCTGCGACCGCCTTCCCCGCGCTACAGCAACAGGTCCACCAGGCATTGAGCGCACCTGCGTTCGTAAAGCGCTGTCGCAGCCTCCAGGGAGAGGCCTCCTGCCTGGTATGCGCACGCAAGGAGCAATTTCTCTGGTGGCTCTGCATCGGCGATTGCGTCGTCTATTTGCTGCATCCCGACCTGGCCAGGCTGGGGCAATTCGCCCTCAACCGGCGCAGTTTCTTTGAATGGGTTGGTCACGTCAACACTTTTGATCTTCCCATCCCCTGTTATGCCACAGGCACGCGCCAACTACGTCCCGGTCGTAATCGCATCCTGATGCTCACCGATGGCCTGCTCGAATTCGGCCAGCATCCCTTCGAAAACCCGTGGTATCTCTACGATCACTTCACCCAGAAACGCCAGGTAGGCCCTCTAGACCTGCGCCCCCTAGCACGCGACGCCCTCACCCGCGTCCATGAGGAAGGCGGACTCGACAGTGCCACCCTCCTCCTCTGGGACTGCGAAACCCCACAGGCTACCTCGTAGGGTCCATGATTGCATGGGCTCTGCTGGGCAAGCAAATCCATGCAATCATGGACCCTACAAATCTTCCAATGCGCGTTTACGTGCCTGGGCGTGGTAAGATGAAGCAGATAACTGGATTTGTGTATGCAAGAGGGAATTTATGGAAGAGATAGAGACACCACTGAAACAACCCGTACGCTCACGAAATGTTTCCTGGGCCGATCCACAGGCCAGTGCAGAGCTTGGCAAGCAGTTGAGCGGGCTAGCATATTTACAGGCCCTACAAAACGGAGTGATCCCGCCTCCACCCATCGCGGAATTGATGAACATGCGCCTCGCCGAGGTTGAGGAGGGGCGCGTCATCTTTACCCTGGAGCCAGCGGAGTTCCACTATAATCCCATTGGCTCGGTACATGGTGGCGTCGCCGCGACCCTGCTTGATTCCTGCATGGGCTGCGCCGTCCAATCCGTGCTTCCCCTGGGCACGGGCTACACCACCATTGAACTCAAGGTCAATTACCTGCGCGCGCTCAGTAGCCAGACTGGCCTCGTGTACGCCGAAGGCAAGATTATCCATAGAGGGGGGCGCATCGCCACCGCCGAGGGGCGCATCACGGATGCAAGCGGCAAGCTTTACGCTCACGGTACCACCACCTGCATCCTCCTGCGATAACGCCCTATGGCAGGATCTGCCCATCGCGCCAGGCCAGGACGTTGTCCTGGATAAACTGGATATAGAGCCGCTCATTGTTGTGATCGGCCTGGGGCGCGTAGACCGGGATGATCTGGGCGACCGTGTAGAGGTGTCCCTGGTCCAGGTACGCCTCGCGCATCAGGCGATACCAATCCTCGATACCCTCGGCCCAGGAGCTATACTTGCGAAAGCTGCCGTTGCCCTGCGTCTGCTCGCAGGCGTAGCCAGCCGAACAACGGATATTACCCAGGCTATGCGTCACTGGAGCAACACCATACAGGCCATAGGTGCTTTCATGGCCGAAAAAGGCCAGGGCAAAGGCAGGATCAATTCCGTAGCGCACACCATCATCATAGATCGTCTGCCCCATTCCCCGCGCGGGCGAGTTGTAGTAGGCCAGCACGCTATCGATAAAGCCTGGATCAACGCTTGGCACCTGGTCCAGGCCGAAGATACCGTGAGCGCTACTATTGGAACTAAGATTGGTGGGACTGGTCGCGGAAGGACTGTTATGCGTTGGCGGCGTAGTTGAACCAATGTGTAGACGCCCTGGCTCGTTCTTCTTCTCCCCGGCGGCTGTCGCGGCCAGGAGATACTGCCAGGTGCGTACCCCCGCCACGCCATCGACACTAAGACCCACCTGCTTTTGATAGGCACGCACCGCCTTCTCCGTGTCGCTACCAAAGACGCCATCTACGTTTAGGTGGAATCCGGCCTGATTGAGCTGGCGCTGCAAGGCCATCACTGTATAGCCCTGGGAGCCACTGCTGGTGGCCTTAATAAGCTTTGGCCAGGTCAATGCGCCCACCAGCCCATTCTCGCTCAGGCTCTCTTTATGCTGTAAGTTCTTTACCGCGTCGGCTGTCTCCTGGCTATAGTTTCCATCGACATCGACTCCATACCCCTGGTCCTTCAGCAAATACTGAATGGCTCGTATATTCTCACCGCTCCTCCCCAGGGTATAGAGAGGCCACGAGGCAATTTTCGTATTGGACGCCCAGGCCACGTTACCCATGGGCGCACATACCGCGATCAAGGCAATGAGAAGCAACCATGCTCCTCCCAGCCCTGCGAGCACTCGTCTCTGCATACGAATATACATCCTTGTTGAAATAGAGTTTACCAGTTATAGGGTCCATGCAAGCATGAACTACTCCGTGAAGAGATGTGGTTGCGCGAAACGCGCCAGGGCCGCAACCACGCCATCGGCATAGCCACTTGTGCGTGTGAGGGCGTTGCGCGTCATCAGGCCGAAATGGCCCTCAGCCTGTTTGCTGTTCTGCCGCTCAAAGACGATGTCAATGACCTCGCCCAACTCCAGCCCCTCATGGATCATCTTTACCATACGCTCCGGCACAACCATCTTTATGGTGGAACCCAAGCCCCTGCGCTCCTGGCGATCTATAACCGCGATCCAGCCACAATCCAGCCACTGGTCGCCCGTGTGCTGCATTCCTCCTTCGAGGCCCACGCCATAATCCGCGTCCAGGGCAGAAATAGCCCCATTCGCACGATTGCGCGCGCCCCGAATACTTTCTTCGTCACTCATAGGCTGATTGCTAACGCCAGATGGCACCTCTACTCCCTGCACCTCCCAGGCCTGTTCAGGCCATACCCGTTCAAAGGCCTGGCGCACGGCCTCTACCTTCACCGGGTTGTGCGAGCCAACCGCGACGCGCATGACCGGGTGCATTTCTTGCATAGGCTTTATCTCCTCCAACTTACCATAATACATTTCTACATCTTTTTCAATATGCTAGAAAGCCATTTTCGCGCCTGCGGCGCTCGCAAGATAGGAGATAATGGTGTAGTGCTCGGGCTGGCGCCCGAGCACTACACCATTATTGATTACTCTGAAAAGCAGAATATCTCCTACTTTTAAAAGAGGCTTGTATAGGCCATCTAATGGGCTATGCACGAAGCCAGCGGTCATACCAGGCGCGCACGCGGCGGAGCAGGTCAAGCTGGTGGGCGCGCTCGCGAATACCGTGAGGCTCGCGGGGGTATACGACCATTTCTACAGGCGTTTGATAATGGCGCAGCGCGCGCTGGAAGCCGATAGCCTGGCTTAAGGGGACGCGTGCATCGCGCTCACCATGCAGGATCAACACAGGTGTTTGTACCCGTTGCGCGAATGAAATAGGGCTGAGCTGCGCATGCCGGTGCGGGCCAACACCATCCCAGGGTGAAGTCTCGCCCAGCGCCTGCTCAAAGGCTGGCAGATCGCTGGTAACAACCATCATCCCCCAATCGCTGACGCCCGCGCCCATAATGGCGGCTTTAAAGCGGGTAGTCTGCGTCACAGCCCAGGCGCTCATAAAGCCGCCCTGGCTCCAGCCGCCAATACCCAGGCGCTCTGGATCGGCGATGCCACGCTCAATCGCGGCGTCCAGGGCCGACATGACATCCTGGAAATCGGCGCCTCCGACATCGCCTCGGGCTGCGGCGGCGAACTCCTCGCCATGACCCAGGCCACCACGTGGATTGGGCATCAGGATGGCATAGCCCGCCGTTGCCAACCATTGCGCCCAGTTGCCCCAGCTCAGATGCAGCCCATGATCCCAGCGACCATAGGGACCACCATGGACCAGCACAATCGTTGGTAGAGGCTGATCCGTGGAGGTCTCTGGCGGACGAATGAGGATGCCATCCATCTTCCAGCCATCGGGTGCGGTCCAGTAAAAGGCCTCCTGCTCGCCCAGCGCAAAACCGGTGAAATGCTCCTGGTGATGCGTGACCTGGCGTAGCTCCTGAGCCGCTTTCCCCACTTCGGCGACGCCACTCCAGATCTCAAAGGCTTCTTGCGCGGATGAACGCGTCAGGGCCACGACGGTACGGCCATCCGCCAGTACGCACGCGTGAGCGCTGCTTATATCGCTTTCACGCACGGCCTTGCTGTCAGGCAGGAGCGAGATCAATTCGCCGCTCTGTGGCTGCAAACTGCAGAGCTTCGTCTCCAGTCCCTCGGCAACGATTACCAGCACATCCTCGCGTAAATGTTGCAATTCGAAGATGCAGTTGGTCTCTCCGCCTGCGAGGCGTTTTGGCTCGCCTCCACTGGCAGGAACGGCGTAGACCGCCGTGGAAGATTGATCTTGCTGTGCAGTGGCAGAGGTAAAGAGCAAGGTCTCGCCATCGGCAGACCAGGTTAGATTCGACGCGCCATAGGCAAAATGGCAGACCACCTGAGGCTCTCCACCTGCAAGGGGAATGCGTTCAATAGCAGTCTCCTGCATGGATGAGTTTAATTCGGGTGTCTTCCAGGTCGTATAGGCCAGTTCCCGCCCCTGGGGATGCCAGGCGAAGTTGGCCACGTGCCGCTCACCCGCGACCAGCGTACTGACCTCCCTGGATGCCAGCGAGAGCAGGCGCAGGCGCGCATAGGGCCACTTTTCTCCATATACCTGGGCGTCGTCCCGCTCCTTCTCGCGGCGCTCATCTTCCTCATCTGGCTCATCAACACTGGTAAAGGCGATCTGGCCGCCTCCAGGAGACCAGGCGAACCGCTCTACGCCGCGCTTGTTCTCCCTGGGCGTCAAAGCCTGCGCTTCACCACCATTGGCGGAAATAAGGTAAAGTTGAGCAGTTCCACGCTCCGCGCGATCCGAGAGGAAGGTCAGCGCGTTACCGTCAGGCGCCCATTGCGGGCTTTTATCCTGCACACCGCCCGCGGTAAATTGCCGGGGCGCCTCCGCGCCATCTGTTGTGGCAAGCCAGATCGCGCTCTCTGCGTGCTCATCACGTTTACATAGTGCGCCCAGGGTATACGCGATACGCTTGCCATCGGGGGAGATCTGAATATCCTGGGGAATTTGCAAGTCAACAATCAGCTCAGGGGTCAATTCACTCATGCCTGCTCCTTTACTTCTCTCGCAACAACATTTTTTTGCTTCTTCGCGTTTCCCCACCACCCCCTCTCCAAATGATATACGTCTCTTCGCCTGCTTCTCTCTCCCTAAATCTTCTACATAAGGGCCGACAGGAAAGCAGGAAGAGGGGCCTCCCACGCGCGTGGGAGGCCCCTCTTCCTGCTTTTTTCTAGAGAATGAGCATAGCGTCGCCGAAGCTAAAGAAGCGGTAGCGTTCGATGATGGCCTCCTGGTAGGCTCGCTCCATTAGCGGCTTGGTCATGAAGGCGCTGACCAGTAACAGTAGGGTCGAGCGCGGCAGGTGAAAATTGGTGATGAGCGCATCGACGGCCTGATAACGATAGCCGGGAGTAATAAAGAGGCGGGTATGACCCTTATAGGGCACAATACGCCCCTCATGCAGGCTGGCAACACTCTCCAGCACGCGTACCGAAGTTGTGCCTACGGCAACTACACGCCCTCCGCGCGCCCGCGTCTCGTTGATCAGCGCGGCCGTGGCCTCGTCGAGTTCGATCTCTTCGCTGTGCATCTTATGCTCGCGTACATCCTCGCTCTCAACGGGACGGAAGGTATCCAGGCCCACATGCAGGGTTACAAAGCCAGTACGCACACCCCTGGCGCGCAGGCGCTCCAGCAGTTGGGGCGTAAAGTGCAAGCCTGCCGTGGGAGCCGCGGCCGAACCACGAATGCGCGCGTATACCGTCTGGTAACGCTCGGGATCATCCAGGGTCTCATGGATGTAGGGCGGGAGCGGCATCTTCCCAATCTCGTCGATGGCCTGGCGCACATCGAGCAGGGCATAGGGATCGTTTTGTCGCTTCTGGGAACGACCTGGCACATGGAAGCGTACAACGCGCCCTCCCGCCTCGGTGCGCTCAAGGATCTCGCCAATCAAGCGTGCCTGTTCCTCTGTCTCAGCACCAAAGAAGATGCGCGCGCCCTCGCGCAAGCGCCTTCCGGGCCTTACCAGGGCCTCCCAGGTGTCCTGTCCCAGGTCTGGGCGCTCGGCCAGGAGCAGGACCTCAACGGCCCCACCACTCTCGGCACGCTTGCCTAGCAGGCGAGCCGGGATAACCCGGCTCTGGTTGGCGATCAGGAGATCCCCGGGTTGAAGATACCCGTCAATGTCGCGGAAGTGCTGGTGTGCCAGCGTCTCATCCTGGCGCTTCACGACGAGTAGCCGCGAGGAGTCTCGCGGCTCAATCGGCGTCTGTGCGATTAGTTCATTTGGTAGATGATAATCAAAGTCGCTGATCTTGAGATCAGGTAGGCTCTGTTGTGTTCTCTGTTCTACGGTGTTGCTGTCCACAAATTTGGTCCACTTTCTCCACCCGGAGGGGTCAACCCAAGATGCTCATAGGCCGCGCGCATGGCGACACGCCCTCGCGGCGTACGCGCAATAAAGCCTAGCTGTAGCAGGTAAGGCTCATAGACGTCTTCAATAGTCTCCGAATCCTCACTCGTGCTCGCCGCCAGGGTATCCAGGCCCACAGGTCCCCCATTGAACTTTTGAATGATCGTCGTGAGCATATTGCGGTCGGTCTGGTCCAGGCCAATCTCGTCTACTTCGAGAGCATCAAGCGCTCTATTGGCCACCTCGCGTGTAATAAAACCATCGGCGCGTACCTGCGCATAGTCGCGCACACGCTTGAGCAGGCGGTTGACGATACGGGGAGTGCCACGTGCACGCCCAGCAATCTCCTTGATGCCTCCTTCGTCGGCGGGTACTTTTAAGATGCCCGCTGACCGGTGCACAATCATCTCTAATGAAGTATTATCGTAATATTCCATACGATAAATAGCCCCAAAACGGTCACGCAAGGGAGCCGTCAATGATCCTACGCGCGTGGTTGCTCCCACCACTGTGAAGGGGGGCAGTGAGAGGCGTAGGGAGCGCGCGCTGGGTCCTTTGCCAATGACGACGTCCAGGGCGAAATCTTCCATGGCGGAGTAGAGCCGCTCTTCCACGGCACGCGCCAGGCGATGCACCTCATCGATAAAGAGCACCTCGCCTGGTTGCAGCGAGGTCAGAATTGAAGCCAGGTCGCCCGCGTGCTCAATCGCGGGGCCAGCGGTGGTCTTCAAATTCACGCCCATCTCGGCCGCAATGATATTACAGAGCGTTGTCTTGCCCAATCCCGGCGGCCCATAGAGCAGGACATGGTCTACAGGCTCATTGCGCCGGCGTGCAGCCTCCAATAATATCCCCAGGTTCTCCTTGATCTTCTCCTGACCAATGTACTCAGCAAGACGGCGCGGTCGCAAGCTGCCTTCCAGTATCTGTTCCTCATCGCTGATATTTGGCGAGACGAGGCGGTCGCTCATGGCGTACTCCTGCTATGAAACTAGTGTTCTACAACGCTACCGCTTCATTATACCAAATCCCACTTCTCCCGTCGAGATTGCATAGAAGTAAGGTATGTTTGCGTGCGATGTGAGCGAATGCCTACATCGCACGCAAACATACCTTACTTCTATAATCTTATTGTAGCATGTGCACATAGAAACACAATGAAATCACATGGTACATTACGCCCGGTTAGGAGGTTGTTGATAGCTTTTCCCAATTGCGTGAGTACAATGTATACCATACAGAATCGCATAGAATAGGCAGAGCGACAACTCACGCATATTTGGATACGTACATAGAGATGTGCTGTCATCAGGAGCGTACATATGGTATTGCTTTCGCGTTTTAGTCTCGCCAATAAAGGGCTGATGGCGCTTGTCACCATCGTCTTGCTCCTCATTGGTGGCTTACTTATCCCGCAGCTCAAACAGGAGTTATACCCCTCGATTGACCTGCCAGTCGTTACCATTGTGACCACCTATGCCGGGGCCTCGCCCTCGGCTGTTGAGAAAGAGGTGACCAATCCGCTAGAGCAGAGCATTCAAGGCACACCAGGGCTGCAACAATATACCTCGCTTTCAAACGAGGGCAGTTCGATTATTAGCGTCACGTACGATTATGGAACTAACATCGCCCAGGCGCGCCAGGATCTCTCTCAGCGTCTCAGCGCTGTTCAGGCCCAGTTGCCCAAGGGTACAACGCCAACTTTACAGTCGTACAGTACGTCGGATATTCCCATTATTTCGCTTGGTGTCTCCTCATCCCAGGCACCACAGGACCTGGCCCAGGCCCTTAAACAGATCGTTGTGCCAGATCTACAGGACATTCCCAACGTCGCTCGGGTTGAGCTGACAGGGGCCAGGGCAAGTGTCATCACGATTACCCTAGATCCACAGAAGATGCAGGGCGCGGGCGTGACCTTTGAGCAGGTCCAGGCCGCCCTACAGGCCGATAATGTCACGCTACCCGCGGGTAGCCTAGTCGATCAGGACCTCTCACGCCCGATTCGCGTGGGCAATACCTTCAACTCTCTGCAAGATCTCAAAGACCTGGTGATCAGTGCCTCGCGAGCCACAGCCAGCGCGACCTCCTCCGACAGTAATCTCGCGACCGCCAGCCAGGCAATCAGACTCAGCGATATCGCCGATGTACAACAGGGACTCGAACCCGAGACCTCGCTCTCGCACATCAATGGCGCGCCCAGTGTCGGCATCTCGCTCACGAAGACGAGCGCAGGCAATAGCCTAACAATCTCACACATCGTCCACAATCACCTGGCCGATCTTGAGAAGAGGCTTGGGCACAACACAAAGATCATGACCGTCTTTGACCAGGCTCCCTTTATTGAGTCGTCAATGACTGGCCTGATACATGAAGGCTTGCTTGGAGCGCTCTTCGCCATCGTGGTGATCCTGGTCTCGCTGTTCTCACTACGTTCGACGCTGGTGGCGGCAGTCTCTATTCCGCTCTCGGTTGTCGTGGCCCTGATCGCCCTCTGGATCGGAAACTATACCCTGAATATCCTGACCCTGGGCGGTCTAACCATCGCAGTTGGGCGCGTCATTGACGACTCGATTGTGGTGCTGGAGAATATTTATCGCCACTTGCAACTGGGAGAAGAGAAGAGGAGCGCAGTCTACACGGGTGTGCGCGAGGTTTCCTCGGCCATTACCGCTTCGACCTTAACCACGGTCGCGGTCTTCCTCCCGCTTGGCTTCGTCAATGGCGAGGTCGGCATGCTCTTCCGCCCCTTCTCCATCACGGTAGCCGTGGCGCTCCTGGCCTCGTTGCTAATCGCGCTCACTATCGTACCCGTGCTGGCCTACTGGTTCCTGCGCGTCCCTAAGCCTGAGTTTGTTCCCGCTTCGCGGCCTCAGGGCTCTTCAGTTGAGCGCTGTTATATTCCCATTGCGGCCTGGATCACAAAGAAGCGCAATAGCGGCCTGACCATCCTGGCGGCTATCGTTCTCCTGGATGCCACCTTTGTGCTCATCCCTACGCTGCATACGACCTTCCTGGATGGCTCAAGCCAGAATAACTTCCGCCTCAACCAGGAATTGCCGATTGGCACCAGTATCCAGAAGGCCCAGGGCGAAGTCAAGAAGGTCGAGGATATCCTGGCACGCTTCCCAGAAATTCAGACCTACCAGGTCACAGTTGCCCAGAGTAGCTTCTTCTCCTCCAGCACCCCCAACAGCGCGGTCTACAACGTTGTCACCGATAAGGACACGGACCAGAATGATTTGCAGCAGCGGGTCATCAATAGCCTGCACCTGGTTGACAGCAAAATAACTCTCAGCAACAGCGATAGTACCAGTGACACAACCCTGCTGATCAATATCCAGGCTCCCAATGAACAGGCCCTGGAAGAGGCTAACCGGCAAATTTTCGACACAGTCTTGCATACGCCCAACCTGGCTAATGTGAAGAGTAATCTCTCTGCGGCCTCGCCCCTGGTCGATGTCCATATTGATCCAGACAAGGCGGGGAAATATGGCCTGACCCCGTCCCAGGTTGGTCAGTACCTGCGCTCCACCTTTACTGGCACGAGCGCCACACGCATTACCCTGGGCGATAGCCAGCAGGATGTACAGATTCACTTTGGTGCGCCCGCCACCAGTGTGGATCAGCTACAAAATCAGCTGGTTCCCACCCCTGGCGGAAACATCGTCAGGCTCAGTGATGTGGCCGATATCACCACTACGCTGGGACCTGTCCAGGTTACACACCTGGATGGGACGCGTACCGCGACCATCAGCGCACAGGTGACCAGCAATGATGTCGGCGCGACCGGAGCGGATGTCCAGAGCCGTATCAGCAAGCTAAAGCTCCCTGGAGGAGCCTCTTATAACTTCGGTGGCGTCAAACAGCGCCAGGACGATTCTTTCCTAAAGCTAGGCATCGCTATGCTTGCGGCCATCTGCATCGTCTACTTTATTATGGCCATTACATTACGCAGCCTGCTCCAGCCCTTGATCCTGCTGGTCTCCATTCCCTTCGCGGCTACTGGCTCGGTGCTGCTCATGCTGCTTACCAATACGACGCTCAGCGTGACCTCGCTGATTGGCCTGTTGATGCTTATCGGCATTGTGGTCACCAATGCCATCGTCTTGATCGACCGCGTAAATCAGTATCGCGAGCGCGGCCTGGACGCGCGTAGCGCGGTTATTCGTGGCGGTAGCGAGCGAGCGCGCCCCATCTTGATGACTGCCAGCGCGACGATTCTTGCCTTGCTCCCCATGGCCCTGGGTCTCAGTGATTCCAGTGCCGTCATGTCGAAGTCGCTCTCCATCGTGGTCATTGGTGGCCTGACCTCTTCGACAGTGCTGACCCTACTCCTGGTGCCAGCGCTCTACATGGTCGCCGAAGGCATACGAGAGCGCAGGAAGCCCGTGCCGCAGCCCCAGATGCAGCCGATCCTGGCTCCGCCACGCATGCAGGCGCTTCCCCCTCCACAGTGGATCATGGGCCAGCAGCCACCCAGCCATCCCTTGAGGGCCAATTAGCAATAGGTTTGTGCCAGGACAAGAAAAATCTGCCTGTTGGTATAGGGATGTTGGCAGTTCGTGGCTGCCAACATCCCCATTTCTGTTGCTAACAGAAAATGTTCTGTTATTCCTCTTTTTTTAGAATGTGATATCTGATGTACCAGGAACCGTGTATGTAGAAGCAGACGTCATTGACCTATAACGTCCCAAACAAGCACAGTTCCATCATCAGAACCAGAGGCGATAGTAGCGCCAGATATATTTGGACCACTGACTCTGTAGCCAACAGGCCATGCAACAGTATTCACCTTCGCGGTATCTCCCCGATACGTGTAAGCCAGGTTGCCATTTCCTGCATTCCAAACCTGCACAGTTGTATCAGCAGAACCCGAGGCCAGGAGTCTTCCACCAGGCGACGACTTGCACTGGACCTTTATGACCAGAATAGGTAAGTATCCTACTTCCATCGGTCGCGTTCCAGACCTGTACTGTGCCATCGCTAGAGGCAGATGCTAGACGGGTTCCATCAGGAGACCAGGCCACACATGTCACTACATTTCTATGTTCCCGGTATCTTACAATGGTCTTACCATTGGTCGCATCCCAAACCTGAACTGTTATATCGGCGGATGCGGAAGCCAGATATCTCCCATTGGGCGACCAGGCCACGGCATGTACCGATCCTTTATGGCCTGCATATGTGAGAACATCGTCGCCACCGACCACAGAAAACTCAGAATAGCTCGTTATCTTGCTGGGACCCCCTACGAGTTTCGTGATTCGCACAAGGCCATTCCTGGAAGCAGAGGCCAAATGCGTGCCATCAGGGGACCAGGCCACACTGTTGACCGAGTCTTTATGTCCCCGGTAGATATAGGAGGCAGGAGGAGAACTACCATATACATCAGGATCATATTCCATATCGATCACTTGTACAGTTTGATCGGCGCTAGCGGAGGCCAGATATGTGGTAGTATCTTTTGTAGTATTTTTTGTGAACCAGGCAACACTATACACAGGACCATCATGCCTCATACGGGTAAACACATTGTCTGGAGGGAGATTGGCTAAATAATTTACAGCGGAATTCGCAACACATAATGAGCCACCACAAATGAGGCTATGGAAATTACTCCAGCTCCAACCAGCGTGAGAAGCTTGCGACGGCTCATACGTGTTGGAGGCTTCGGAGGCAAAACTGGGATAGGCTGGACCTGCAGGCCACCTGATAGAAAATACTCCTGTGGCTGAGAGGATAGCCAGATGTGTCCAGCATCAGGTGTGGTAACATCTGGCATATCTATCTTCTCTTTCTCACTTGCCAGAGGAGTTCCACAAGCGGCACAACGAGTATATGCAGGTTCGTTCGGTGCGCCGCATGTCTGGCAGAGCAAAGGGGGGTGCATCATACGTATCGTCCTCGTTAATAAAGTGCTCGGTTGCATAATTATTGCTCAGATTATAGGGCTTGCAGGTGTATTAGCGTCAAGATGTAAAGATATATTTTTACTGTTTTTTCAAAAAATAACCGGCTTCACCCCCGGTTCTGTCAAAAAAATTTCTAGCAGAGAGCATGATGGCCCTGGTAGCCGCAGGCTGCCAGGGCCATCATGCTCTCTGCTAGAAATAAAAGAAACCGCCCATGTGAGCGGGTGAAACGGCGGTGTCCTATTTTCCCGTGGGGCTGCCCCCAAAGTATCGTTGGAGCTGAAGAGCTTAACTACCGTGTTCGGGATGGGAACGGGTGTACCCTCTTCGCAATAACCACCGGTTCGCCTGCGCATACAAGCGGTTCCGATTGACATGATGCATAATACCATCCTCTTGGCGATTTGTCAACGCTTTTTTTTGCGACTTTTCAAAGGTCATCAAAAAGTCATTGGCTTTCGCGCCTGCGACGCTCAAGGAGTAGAGTGAAGTGGCTATGTGGTGGGCGGATGCCCACCACATAGCCACTTCACTCTCTCAGAGAAGATAACGAGCCGAGGAATGCAGGTCTATTGGGCATGGGGGTCGTGAAGGATGGACGGGGGCTGCAAGGCCTCGCCAACCTGGTCCTTGCTGACTGTTTGTGAGGGATAGGTCTTGCCCTCTAACAGGTGCTGCAAAGGCAGGAAGAGTGGCTCTGGCAGTGCATTCCAGGTGAACCAGCCTACCTCTGATTCTTCATGGGCGTCTCCCACGTGTGGCTCTCCAGAAACATACTTTGCCTCCATCCAGATGGTCGCGTAGTGCTTATGCTCCTTCTCGAAGACGTCGTTGGTAACGACACGGAATTTGACATTGTTGATTGTCACGCCGGTCTCTTCTTTTGTTTCGCGTATGGCACAATCCTCAAATGCTTCGCCAAACTCAGGATGTCCCACTATCGGCGCCCAGGTTCCGGCTCCATGAACATTGACCCGCTTATTCAATAGAATACTGTCGCCCTTGTGTATCAGCACGGCGATGCTGGCCAGCGTCTTTGTCTCTCCCTGTTGCTGTTGTTGCCCCTGATTCTGTGGCGTCTCGCCTTGAGGGATCGTAGGTCTCTCCATATAGTTACCTCCTTCTTTTATTTCACTTATATGCATCAATATAAGCACGAAGCATAGGCAATGGAGGTAGCATATATTCTATAAACGCCCTGATGATTTAGTATTATCCTATTGTATCGGCGTTGGCAAACCTTAAAGCGAGTATGATCCCAGAGAATATTTCTCCTCCGATTAGCATGCCACTTCGATCTTTATCAATTCGGTGCAAGTCTGCTAAAAAATCGTGGTTTTGAGCACAAAGACCCCTTGCCAGATTGAGAAAAATACGCTACAATAGCCTTGTCTTCGAAATGAGCGTGTAACTCAGTGGTAGAGTATCCGACTTTTAATCGGGTTGCCGTGGGTTCGATCCCCACCACGCTCATTCTTTTTTTTTATTTTTCGCGGTTCGCACTCCCTAATACAACTTCATTCTGCATCTCAACGCACAAACAAACGTACATACAACAAGGTACATCTCACCTATGTAGGCGTAAAATTTTTTCCCTATTACAACAATTACTAACCATCTTCTTTATGGTTAAGTAACGATATTACCCATTCAGCTGAGCCTAACCAGTTTCTATCTGACATGGTTCTGACGTATGATATGTAATAGGAGAGCCTGAGCGCTCGCGTAGCGAGCCAAGGCAAGGGTTGGAAGTCTCTAGTGGTCAGCCTTGCGGCCTTGTTGAGATAAGAGAAACATGGTACACTACAATACAAGCAGAATGCTATAGCACAACAATAAGACGCAAAACCGTGCCTCACAGACACACGAAGTGGATTAGGGGTGCGTTCGCGCTAGCAGGAGGCGGTGTCTTGAGCGGGCCTAGCTCGTGTATGGCACTGAAGAGATGTGACGAAACGGATATTAGTTGTTGATGACAGAAATGAGCTGCTACACCTGATGCGACGCGTCCTGGAGGACGAGCAGTACCAGGTCTCGATCCTGCAAGAAGGCCGAGACGCAGTCGCACGCGTCAAAAGCCAGTTGCCCGATCTTCTCATCCTTGATCTCAAATTGGGCGATATCTCCGGACAGGATATTCTCAAGCAGCTCAAAAGTGACTCAGTCACTGGCGATATTCCCATTATCGTATATACAGCAGCCGTACTAGAGGCCGATGAGGTCTCCCGGCTCATCGAGAGTGACACTCAACTCTACAACGGCGTCTACCTGTTGCGCAAACCCTTTGAGCTACAGGTCCTGCTCGACAAAGTAGAAGAGCTGCTCGAAAAAGCTGGTCAGGGGCACTAACCATTCATATCGATCAGGTCTGACACCTTGACCAGATCTAACACCTTTCTATAGAGGTGAGGCAGGCGAGCGACATGCACCTGAGTAGTGCGCTGCTGCTTGTGGGTTCGGTCACTGCCAGGTCCCCTTTACATGCTTCCAAGCCATGTTTTACTGTAGCCAGGATTGGTGTAGCAGCCTGGCTATGATACTATCCATATCCGCGAGACTCAATAGGTATTCTGGGTAGTATATGCGTCTCAATCCATTCATGCAACGCATATACTATGTATACTATAGGCGCGAGTAAGCATTCCGCTCATACTCACAAACCTATATCGTCATCAAACAGGCTTTTATATAACTCAGAATTTTCTCTATTCAGGCGTTGGAAGACGCATCACTTGCTGGCATATGCCAATCGCAGGGAAGAAAGGAAAGAGGCGATGAAGTTTATCTTAGGACTCTTGCTTGGACTCGGAATCGGTGTTGGTATTGGTCTCCTCATCGCACCACAATCTGGCGAGGCGACACGCGCGCAGCTCAACGAGCAAGGCGTCTTGCTCCGCTCGGGGAACTTTAGCGAGGAAATTCGCGCACGCGCACAGGAAGCTCTCACCCAGGGTCGTCAGCTCTACAGCCGCACCAAAGACGATCTGACCGACCGCTACACCCAGGCCCGCTCCGGTAACCTGTAACATTTGCCAAACAACAAGTAGCCGCGTACGCCAGTAGCGGGCGAACCCGCTACTGGCGTACGCGGCTACTTACTGACGTTCGTAGAGTTTGAGCAACTGGTCAACTTTGTTGCCGATTTCGTGCCAGATATGGTGCTGATAATCCAGCATACGCGACTGGTTAAGGTCAAAGTCGCGATTGCCTGGATCTTTCTGTGCATTGGCCGAAAACTGTTGTGAGAGCGCCAGCGTTTTATCGCCGCGTCCATGCAAATAGACCGCCAGCTCTTGCAGATCTTTCAAAAGCGCCTGGTATTTCTCTTCTGTATTCGCCATAACTCTTATTTTCCTTATGTTGGTGGTGGGTTAATCTTCAATGCATCCGCGAAACGATTAAAAAAGTTGAAGAGGCCGACAACGGTCGTAATCTCAACAATCTCTCCATCGTCAAAGTACTCTTGCAGCTCGTCCCATAACTCTTCGCTTACATCGCGCGCGCTCGTCGTCACGACCTCCGCATAGTGTAGCGCAACCAGCTCGCGCCCCGTAAAGAGGTGGCGATGGCGATCAATATGGTAGAGCGCATCGAGCAACTCTTCCTTCACACCCAGCTGCCTTGCCAAGGCAGTATGAGCAGCCATTCAATATGAACAGTGATTGACCTGGGAGACGCGAATCGCCACCAGCTCTTTTAGCTGCGGCTCTACGGTGCCACTGCGCATCGCGGCTTCGACCAGTTGCAGCGCTGGCTGCATAAGCTCTGGCCGATGTGCCATGACGCGAAAGAGTGACTCCATCGTCGCGCCACCAGGAGTATTCTCCATGGAGATGGCTATTTTATTATCAGGAGGAATACGCGACATCCTCAACAAGTCCTCTTCTTTTCTTGGAATATACAACTAACGCTGTGCATTCTATCACATCTACCTCACACATACTCTATTTGACATGTTATCCTATGGTTGCTTAGAATGAACATATCCTCTTAGAATATACCTGGCAAGGTGTGATGGAGAGTGTAGCACAAGCTAAGCAGCAAAAGACTGGCTTCGCCGCGTCCATATGAGGCGAAGCCAAAGGAGATTCTGGCGAGTGAACGTACAATTGAATCCTACAGAGGCCGAGATCGTTGCCTCTACACATATTGGTATTATCGGTGGTGGTCAACTCGGGCTGATGATCAGTGAAGCTGGACGGGCCATGGGCTATCAAGCCTTGACGGTACTTGATCCTACACCCAACGCACCAGCAGCGGTAGTAGCCGAGCAGATCAAGGGAGGATTGAAAGATCCCCAGGCGCTACGCAAGCTGGCCGAGCGCAGTGATATCCTCACCTACGAAATCGAGCATATCAACACTGAGGCCCTTGAACAACTCCAGAACGAGGGGCATACCATTCATCCCTCACCCCAGATTCTGGCCGTAATTCAGGATAAATTCCGCCAGAAGGAGTTCCTGGCCGCGCACGGTATCCCTGTTGCCCCTTTCCGCTCCGTAGCCTCGCGAAGCGATATTGAGGAGCTGGCCCAGACATGGGGCTATCCCCTGGTGCTCAAGGCGAAGAAAGATGCCTATGATGGACGCGGCAACGCGCGCATCAATAGCGCAGAGGATATTGATAGCGCCCTGGCTCACCTGGCGGGACGCGAACTCTATATTGAGCAACGCATTGATCTGGAGAAAGAACTGGGCCTGATGATCTCGCGCAATGCACGCGGAGAGATCGCCGCGCATCCGGTCGTTGAGATGATCCATGAACGCGATATCTGCCAGGCTGTCCTGGCGCCCGCTTCCATTGATGCCACCCTGCTCAAGGAGGCCGAGGCCATCGCGCACCAGGCCATTGACCAGCTGCACGGCATTGGTATCTTCGGCGTCGAGCTCTTCCTGGACAAGGCCGGCAAGCTCTGGCTAAACGAGATCGCACCCCGCCCTCATAACTCAGGGCACTATACCATCGAGGCCTGCCTCACCTCCCAGTTTGAGCAGCACCTGCGCGCCATCACCAACCTCTCGCTCGGCACAACCACCATGCGCTATCCCGCGTCAGTCATGATCAACATCCTGGGCGAGCGCAATGGGCCAGCAGAAGTTCACTGGAGCCAGGAGTTTGATCCCCAGCACGTCTTCGTCCATCTCTACGGCAAGCGCGAGACTCGTATTGACCGCAAAATGGGGCATATAACAGTCGTTGGCGACAACCTCGACGAGGTCTACCAGCTAGCCCTCAAAGTCAGAGCTGCCCTCACTATCTAAAAACATAATCTGAGAAAAGCGAGAAACCACATATGCAACAAGAGCAACCTGGCGAGAACGTGCGCGCAGCACTGAATCTGGGCCACGAGCACGGTGTACTGGTCTCAACCGAGGGTGTGGGAGACTCCGCCCGGGGCGAGCCAAAAGTCCTCGTCACCATGGGTAGCGACTCCGACCTGCCCTTGATGATGAAGGCCGTCGATATCCTGCGCTACGAGTTTGGCATCCCCTGCCTGGTACAGATCAACTCTGTCCACCGTGACCTGCGCGCCGCCGTGCAGCATATTGAGAATCTCCCAGCCTCCATCCAGGTCGTCATCGCCTGCGCGGGCGGCGCGGCCCACCTGCCAGGCAACATCGCCGACCTGCGCGCCGACCTGCCAGTCATTGGCGTCCCACGCGACCTAGGGGCACTCAAAGGCATAGACGCCCTGCTCTCCATGGTCCAGATGCCAGAGGGCGCTCCCGTCGCCGTCATGGCCATCGGCGATGCTGGCGCGGTCAACGCTGGCATCCACGCCGCCAAAGAAGTAGCCATCGGTGACCCCGCCATTCGCGAACGCCTCCAGGCCTACGCCGAGAAACGCAAAGGCAAAGTCCGCCGCCAAAACGAAACCCTCGAAGAGAAAATAAAAGGGTAAATTGATGTAAAAATGAAGGGCGGTGCCGACGCACCGCCCTTCATTTTTACATCAATTTACCCACTTTTTGAAAACTCATCAAAAAAGCGTTGACAAATCGCCAAGAGGATGGTATTATGCATCATGTCAATCGGAACCGCTTGTATGCGCAGGCGAACCGGTGGTTATTGCGAAGAGGGTACACCCGTTCCCATCCCGAACACGGTAGTTAAGCTCTTCAGCTCCAACGATACTTTGGGGGCAGCCCCACGGGAAAATAGGGCACCGCCGTTTCACCCGCTCACATGGGCGGTTTCTTTTATTTCTGTTTATTCAGAAAAGAGCAAGAGGATGGGGTCGCCATTGGCGACCCCATCCTCTTGCTCTTTTCTGAATGGATTTCTAGAATGAGCCAGTGTTGACATACTTCTCGGCGAGATCGCCAATCACAGGCAGCTTGAAGTACTTGCCCTGGAAGGCGTTGATCAAAGTGATCAACCAGCCTACGAAGAAGGCAATCCAGACGATACCACTCACGCAACTCAGGACCAATCCAAGCGCGGTTGGCAGAGATGCGTTCGCGATGCTAACAATGATGTTGATAACGGTAATCGCACCAGAGAACAGGATTGACTGCATTGCATAGAAGCGGACGAAGCGATTCTGCTTCTCAATGAGGAAGAAGACCAGACCACTTACCCAGCCAAAGATAACGGCCAGGCCCGCCGCCACGTTCGGCTGCATATTGATCGACATGGGCTCACCAGCACCGGGCTGACCATAGCCAGGCTGGCCATATCCAGGCTGCTGACCATAAGGCTGCTGGTAGCCCTGCTGGCCTGGCTGTTGATAGCCCTGACCCGGCTGCTGGTAGTTCGGCTGCTGCTCATACTGCTGGGGGTTAGGCTGCCCCTGCTGCCCGCTGTATGGATCGCCTCCCTGCTGAGGAGGATACCCGCTGCCATATTGAGGGTTCTGCTGCTGGTTTGGATCGTAGTAACTCATGTACGACACATCCTCTCTTTGAGTATCTTTATAAATCCATTCAGGGGTAGCATCACTTCTAGTAGCACATCCCTGAC
The DNA here is from genome assembly GCF_016587375.1 of Ktedonobacter robiniae. Taxonomy (GTDB): domain Bacteria; phylum Chloroflexota; class Ktedonobacteria; order Ktedonobacterales; family Ktedonobacteraceae; genus Ktedonobacter; species Ktedonobacter robiniae. The sequence goes on along the minus strand of NZ_BNJG01000001.1, from coordinate 2,382,862 downwards.
TGTTCTAACTATACCATCTACAGGCATAAATGACTATTCTTTTTGGAGCAAACTGTTTGCCCGCTACAGAACTAAACGTCTCCCTGCCAAATTTATCAAATCGTTCCCTTGCTTTCATTTCTCTCTACCACGTAAACGCTTCTATGTTTACTTATTTGCTGTTGTTTTTTATAGACCACAAAAAAGAGGCCGATGCAATCGGCCTCTTTTTTGTGGTCTATATTACCCCTTTATTGCTTTTCTTGCTCTTTGTGGGAGCGCGCCTGGGGATAAAGGGGCGAGGGGGTCTCGTGGGGCACGATAAATGGCTCACGCTCCTCTGGCTCTTCGGCATCGCGTTTCTCTTGCTCCATGGCCGCGCTTTTATTCATGCGTGGGCGCTTCTGACTCTCGGAAACGAGCGGGCCATCGCGCTCTTCCAGGCGCAGGGGTACAATCTCGCCTCCATTTGCTGGTTGCTCTTCTACCTCCTCCTCAGGTGGTAGCAGGGCGATCTCAATTACCTCGTCCATATTCTCGACCAGGGTAAACTGGAGTCGCTGACGAATACGGGAGGGAATCTCGATGAGATCTTTTTTGTTTTCAGCAGGGGCGATGATATGGGTAATGCCGGCTTGCTGGGCCGCCAGGACCTTCTCTTTCAGGCCTCCAATAGGCAGGATATCGCCCAGCAAGGTGATTTCACCGGTCATGGCGATATCACCACGTACGGCGCGCCTAGTCAATGCCGACACTAGGGTTGTGGCAATGGTGATACCTGCTGAGGGTCCATCTTTGGGCATGGCGTTCTCTGGCATGTGGATATGCAGGTCGGTGGCATCCTGAAAGTTGGGATCGATTTTCAACATATCGGCGCGAGTGCGGATATAGGAGAGCGCCGCCATGGCCGACTCCCGCATTACATCTCCAAGCTGACCGGTCACCATCAGGTCGCCCTTACCAACCATGGTCACGACCTCAACAGGTAGCATAACGCCGCCGTTCTCGGTCACGCCCAGGCCCATCGCTGAGCCGACGCGTGGCTTGTGCGTCAACTGCATGTCCGCGTAGCGCGGCAAGCCCAGGTATTGCCCCAGGTTATGCGTCGTCAGACGAATACGTGTATTCGGCTTCTCCAGCACACGCCGGGCGGCTTTACGACAGATTGTGGCCAGTTGGCGCTCCAGGTTACGCACACCTGCCTCGCGCGTGTAATCCGTCACAATATGCTGCATAGCAGGCTGAGGAATGCGTACCTGCTCAGGACTCAGGCCATGCTCGTTCAGTACCTTGGGCCAAAGGTGCCTTGTGCCGATATTCACCTTCTCGTCAAGCATATAGCCTGGCAGGTCGATGATATCCATACGGTCGGCCAGGGGCCGGGGAATCTGATATTTTACGTTCCCGGTACAGATGAAGAAGACCTCGGAGAGATCAAAGGGGATCTCCAGGTAGTGGTCGACGAAGGTCTTGTTCTGAGCAGGGTCCAGCACCTCCAACAGGGCCGCGCTTGGATCTCCGCGCTGCTCCGCCGAGAGCTTATCGATCTCGTCAAGCAAGAAGACCGGATTACGCACACCCACCGTCTTCATACTCTGAATGATGCGGCCAGGCAGAGCGCCGACGTAGGTGCGGCGATGACCGCGAATCTCGGCCTCATCGTGGACGCCACCAAGCGAGATACGCGCGAACTTGCGCCCCAGGGCCTTGGCTATGGAGTAGCCCAGCGAGGTCTTGCCCACGCCTGGCGGGCCAATCAGACAGAGAATCTGCCCCTGGCTCTCGCTCTTGGGAAGCCCTTCGCGACTGGCCTGCTGCTGCCGTAGCTGGCGTACAGCCAGGAACTCGATGATGCGCTCTTTAATACCCTCCAGGCCGTAGTGGTCATCTTCGAGGATGCGTCGCGTGGCCTCGATATCAAAGGTCTCCTGGCTCCGCTCGTTCCAGGGAAGGGCCAGCAACCAATCGATATAGGCGCGAATCACGCTGATCTCAGCCGACTGTTGGGGCATACGCTCCAGTCGGTCGATCTCCTTGCGCACTCTGGTCGTGACCTCGTCTGGTAGCTTCTTCTCAGCCAGGCGCTTGCGCAGTTCATCCGACTCGGAGGTGGTATCCATCCCCAGTTCTTCCTGGATGGCGCGCAATTGCTCGCGCAGGTAGAACTCCTTCTGGGTACGATCCACCTGCGAGCGCACACGACTGCGAATAGTCGTCTCCAGCTCCAGGATCTCAATCTCGTTACCAATCAGGACGCAGATCTTCTCCAGGCGCTCCATGGGATCTAACGTCTCCAGGAGATCCTGCTGATGCTGGCTATCAGTGACAATATGGGCCGCCAGGGTATCAGAGAGGCGACTAGCCGTCTTGAGCGCCACAATCGAATTGATATCCTCGACTGAGAAGCGCCGGCTTAGCTGCGCATACTGCTCAAAGAGACCTATGGCGTGGCGGACCATAGCATCGGCCTGCGAGCCAGTGGCCTGGACATCATCGTGCACCTCAACCTGCGCACGCATAAAAGGCTCGGTCTCGGTAAACTCTTTCACGCTGACCCGGTTTATGCCACGGATGACCACCTGCATACTGCCATCCTGCTGGCGATGCATAGTGGAGACCTCAGCCAGGGTGCCGATGGGGTAAATATCTTTGAACTCGGGGTCGTCTATATCTGCATCACGCTGTGTCACAGCGACCAGCATGCGGTCTGGTCGCATCATAGTTTCTTCAACGGCACGAACTGTCTTCTCGCGGGCAATGACCAACGCATGCCGATTATGGGGGAAGGCCACTATATTCTTCAACGCCACAAGCGGATAACTTTCCAACATCTCCTCTACATGTTCCTGGCGTTCCTGTTCACTCATTGGTTTCCCACCTGTCTAGCCTGACCGGTCACCTACCTACAAAAACCTACTGCATCAAATCCAATGAACGATCGCTGGGCATCGCACCGCTTTATTTCTGCCCTCATGCTAGGCTACAAAAGTTGATGAGTCTGCCCTAGGCAGACTCATTCTCAGAATAGGCATTGGTGCGATCCGTTCTCGTCACAAGCAAGGGCTTATGGCGGGAAGTAATCACCTCTCCGTTTATGATCACCTTCTTTACGTCGGCACGAGAAGGAATTTCGTACATTACATCCAGCAGGACGTCCTCGATAATCGAGCGCAGACCGCGCGCACCTGTCTTCTGCTTCAGCGCTCGCTCGGCTGCCGCCTCTAGCGCATCACTGGTGAAGACAAGGTCCACATGATCGAGCTGTAAGAACTTCTGATACTGCTTTACAATAGCGTTCTTAGGCTCGGTCAGAATGCGCACCAGGGCCTCCTGATCCAATGGATCAAGCGAAACACTTACGGGGAGGCGTCCCACAAACTCGGGAATCAGGCCGAATTTGAGCAGGTCATCTGGATTGAGCTTGGTGAGAATCGGTTGATCCTTCTCTTGCTCCGCAGTCTCGCCAGCCGGTTTGACACCGCTAAAACCCATCATCTTATTGCTACCAAGGCGCTGCTCCACGATTTTCTCCAGGCCCTCAAAGGCACCTCCACAGATAAAGAGGATGTTTGAAGTATTGATCTGGATGAAATCCTGGTGCGGATGCTTGCGCCCACCCTGAGGAGGCACATTGGCCACCGTACCTTCGATAATCTTCAGTAACGCCTGCTGCACGCCCTCGCCCGAGACATCACGCGTAATCGAGGGGTTATCCGATTTGCGCGCGATCTTATCGATCTCGTCAATGTACACAATGCCGCGTTCAGCGCGTGCGATATCGAAGTCAGCTGTCTGGATCAAACGGAGGAGGATATTCTCCACATCCTCACCGACGTAACCAGCCTCCGTCAACGCGGTTGCGTCCGCGATACAGAAGGGAACATCGAGGACTTTTGCCAGCGTCTGAGCCAGCAGGGTCTTACCACTACCAGTTGGACCAATCAGCAGAATATTACTCTTGCCCAGTTCGACATCATCGATCTGCATGCCGACACCGATGCGCTTGTAGTGGTTGTAGACCGCTACCGCCAGGGCACGCTTGGCACGTTCCTGACCGATGACATAATTGCTAAGCTGCTCATAGATCTTCTTGGGCGCGGGCATCTTCCCTGTCTGCGTACCACGAGGCTTGGCAACAGTGGCTTGCTCCTCTTCGATGATTTCTCGACACAGGTCGATACACTCATCGCAGATGTAGACCCCGCCAGGCCCAGCGATTAAACGCTGAACCTGGTCCTGACTCTTGCCACAAAATGAACAACGGTATGTTGTGCGCATGTTTTTCGAGTTTGCCACGTCTGTTACCTTTCCTACTAGTGCTTTCTTCGCACCTGGTAGCGATATGCTTACTCTACGGTCTGATCCTTGGTGTCCTCGGGTAGAGATGTTTCTGTTGCAGACGCCTCACTCTTGCTACTCTCATTATCAGTCTCGGCCGCAATCTCCTCAGCAGCAGCCGCGGCCGCAATAGCACTCTCTTCGCTCTCTGTGCCTTCCGCCGCGTCTGGATCGGGTCCGGCAACGATATCAACCAGGCGACCAGTTGTCTTCTCGCGCAGGAAGCTGCGGGCTAGCGCATCCGCCTGCTCTTTGCTGCGCTGAAGTGGCTGTCCACTCTGATCATAGAGATCGAAAAGCATCTTAATCTCGTCTGGCGAAACCGTAATGTCCTCGGCCTTGGCAATCGCATCCAGTACCAACTGGCGCTTCACGCTCTTCTCGGCGTCGGGGCGCAGCTCTTTGAGATACTCTTCACGCGATTTGCGCATCATCATCAGGTACTGATCTAGCGAGAGCTTCTGCTGCTCCAGAAGATGCGAGAACTGGTGGAGCATCTCTTCTGCCTGCTCGTCAATCAACAACGGATGCAGGGTAAAGCTTGACTGCTCAATGACGGCATCCAGGGCCTTGTCTCTCAGTTCCTCACGAATGCGACGCTTCTTATTTTCCAGAATGTTGTCGCTCAAGAACTTGCGCAGGTCTTCCAGGCTGGTATACTGGCCATCACTGACCTTTTCAGCGAACTCGTCATTTAGTTCAGGAAGCTCTTTCTCTTCAACCTTATGCAGCTTGACTTCAAACTGCGCCTCCTGACCAGCAAGCTTTTCGTTGCCATAGTCAGCGGGGATGGTTGTGGTAAAGCTCTTCTCCTCGCCGGCATTCATGCCTACGATATGCTCATCCATGCCCGAGAAGAGGCCAACGCGCTCGTGGGTCAACTCAAAGGGATTATCTTTCAGGTCAGAGACTTTCTGCTCACCGCTGGTCACTTTGAGGTCCATCGTCACGCGGTTATCATACTCAGCGGCGTGCTCAACCTCTTTCCAGGTGGTCAAACGCTGGCGCAGAGTGTCCAGCTCTTGCTCGACCTCCTCAGAGGTAACATCGGCCTCCTCGCGCTCCATCTGGATAGACTTGTAATCGCCTAGTTCAACGGGAGTAACGATGGGAACAGTAATCTTAAAGTGGTAAGGCTCTCCCATTTCGATAGAGGGCGCATCCAGCGTCGGCTGTGTAATGGGAACAATCTCATGCTCAACAAGGGTGTCACGATAGGCCTCGGAAATCAGCTCATCAAGGCCCTCCTGGTAAATGTATTCCTTGCCCAGTCTGCGCTCAATCATTGAGCGAGGGGCTTTCCCTCGACGGAACCCCTGTATATCTACCTGCTTTACAATCTTTTTATATGCCTTATCCGAGGCTTTTTCCATCTCATCCCAGGTAACATCTACTTCCAGTACTGCCTCGCTGGTTGGCAACTTTTCAACAGAGACCTTCACAGTTCCTCCAACAGGTTTTCTTTATCATAAATCGCGTACGTAGTCTTTGTTCGGAAATAAAATTCAAAGCTACAGTGTCTTATTATATCGCGGGTAAGTAGGCTGTGGGAAGTACCTATCCTGGGAGAATACATAGGATTGTTGGTATATTCGAGGCACAATATCGAAGGTGACCCACATGATTGCAGCGCGAATAGGCCATGCCCCGTACTCTCTCAGCTGTCTCCCACCTCTAGACCACCCCACAACAGAGTATCTCGTCTCGCTTATCGCATCCTTCAAAACAGATGTTATGATGGTATGTCTTGTGTGGGTTTTGTCTGCACTTGCCCACAGAGGGCTAACCGTGTTACCAGTCGCCCTCTGCTTCAAGAATTTGGAGCGGGAGACGGGATTCGAACCCGCGACATTCACCTTGGCAAGGTGACGCTCTACCACTGAGCCACTCCCGCATATTCGGTTGTCATGGTAGCTACCAGTGTGCATCATAGCGATGCTTACTCCAACCACCACAGTTCAGCGTGGCCACTGCGATACATATCGTTTTTCCTTCCTGTCCAGTATAACAAACGAAAGCGTTTTTTTCTTCCACCTGTCACACCGTCAGCCTTCGCACCTCTTATCTAACAAACAAGGTAGACAAGAGAGCGCTACGATACTCTAGTGCAAGACCACCTGGAGCGGGAGACGGGATTCGAACCCGCGACATTCACCTTGGCAAGGTGACGCTCTACCACTGAGCCACTCCCGCAAGTGCCATTTAAAAGGACACGTTTAGCTGTATTCTTAAACAGGGTATCCAGCTTTTCGGCAACCTTTCGGTTTCCGGTGGGCGGTGAGAGACTCGAACTCTCACGGTTCATCACCAACAGATCCTAAGTCTGTCCTGTCTACCAATTTCAGCAACCGCCCGCTACTGATGCGCATGTCTAGCCAGAGCTGATACTCTCAGACAATGCTTTCGTCCAGCACAACGCTAGTCATCTCACTTGAGAGATAATACATCAGTGAGATACCTGCTGTCAAGATAATTTCCAGATTTTATACCTTCAGGCCACATAAAGCGATAAACTTGAGAGCCTCAATGTTGGTAAAGTAAGTGATATGGTGTCCCCCTGGCAGCCTGCGCTACCAGGGGGACACCATATCACTTACTCTTTCCTTTTTGCATCGTGCTTACCTGGATGATACAATGAAGGTAAAGAAACGCTGTACGATAATGCTGGGACCTATTACGTATGAGTCAAATAACTTCATCGACTTCTAGCTTACCTGACACCATACAGCCCGATCTTTATATCAACCGCGAATTAAGCTGGATCGAGTTTAATCGCCGTGTCTTTGAGGAAGCTAAAAACCCACGCCACCCGCTGCTTGAGCGCGTCAAATTTGTATCCATTTTTGAGACAAATCTGGATGAGTTTATTATGATTCGCCTGGCTGGTCTAAAAGATCAGATTGCTTCGCGCGCAGCGCCACGCAGTCCAGACGGTCGTACAGCCGCCCAACAATTAGAAGCGGTGCGCAGGCAACTGGCCCCCCTGGTACAGGAGGTCCGCCAGTACTGGCGACATGATCTCCTTCCACTCCTGGCAGACCAGCATATTCATATTCTCGATTATGAACAACTCGATGCGCTCCAACGCAACGAACTACGGGACTACTTTGAACGTGAAGTCTTTCCGGTTCTAACCCCTCTCGCAGTCGACTCTGTACACCCTTTCCCACATATCTCAAACCTGAGCTTGAACCTGGCCGTGGTCCTGACAGATGTCCTGCATAATAAGGAACTCTTCGCGCGTGTGAAAATTCCGCCATCTCTGCCACGCCTGGTCCCCGTCGCACGCTCCATGGAAAATGACAACGAGCAGACACAACAGGTCTTTGTCTGGATAGAGCAGCTCATCGCCGCACATCTGAGCACACTCTTCCCCGGTTTCGATATATGGGAGTCCTATCCCTTCCGCGTGGTACGCGATGCAGACCTTGAACTACAAGAGGATGACGCCTCCGACCTGCTTGAAACAATCGAGCAAGAGGTGCGTGATCGCCGCTTTGGCGTCGTCGTCGACCTGGCCGTCAATCCCTCTATGCCTCAGCGCATTCGTCATTTGTTGATCGATAATCTTGAGATTACGCATGATGATTTGACGGTCATTGACGGGCAGCTGGGAATGGGAGATGTCATAGAGCTACAAAACCTGGATTGTCCTGAACTGAAGGATCCTCCCTTTACTCCTCGTGTTCCCCGCTTTGTGCGGCGTGGATACGACCTCTTTACTACCATTAAGAATCACGATGTCTTGCTACATCATCCCTTTGACAGCTTTAGCACCATCGTCGACTTTATTAATGCCGCCGCCGATGATCCCGATGTGCTCACAATTAAACAGACCCTCTATCGCGTTGGACCCAACTCACCTGTTGTGCAGGCCCTGCTGCGCGCGGCGGAGAATGGGAAACAGGTCGCAGTGCTGGTCGAACTAAAAGCACGCTTCGACGAGGAGAACAACATTGTCTGGGCGCGTAAGCTGGAGCTGGCAGGGGTACACGTAGTCTATGGACTCAAAGGCTTGAAAACCCACTCCAAGCTTGCCCTGGTGGTGCGCAAGGAGGGCAAGAGCCTGCGACGCTATGTCCACCTGGGAACAGGCAACTACAATGCCGCTACGGCCCGCATTTATGAAGACCTAGGCCTGCTCACCAGCAACCAGGAGATCTGTGATGATGTGACGCTGCTCTTCAACTCACTGACAGGCTATTCGCGCCAGGCGCACTACCGTCAGTTACTTGTGGCTCCCATCGGGCTGCGACGAGGCCTCAACGAACACATTGAACGCGAGATCAGGCTACATGAGGAGCATGGCAATGGACGCCTGATCTTCAAATTTAATTCGCTGACCGATCCTGAAATCATCTCACTGCTCTATAAAGCCTCGCGGGCCGGAGTTGAGATCGATCTTGTGATTCGTGGCATCTGCTGCCTGCGCCCGGGCATACCCGGTATCAGCGAAAATATTCGTGTGCGCAGCCTCGTCGGGCGTTTTCTTGAGCATAGCCGCGTCTACTACTTTGGCAATAACGGCAACCCCGAGATTCTGCTTGGAAGCGCAGACCTGATGCAACGCAATCTCAACAATCGTGTAGAAGTACTCTTCCCGATTGAGCATCGCTATATACGCGACGCGCTCTATGAGAACATGTTATGCCCGGTCCTGACCGACAATGTCAACGCGCATGAACTTAACGCGGATGGCTGCTATCACCGTGTGCAAAACGATGATCCTGATGTGCCAGTGATGGATAGCCAGAGCTGGTTTATCGCCCACCCTCTCTTCGAGGTCACAGATGAGGAAGAAGGTCCTGATACAACCATCAGTGCCATCCCCTCCTCCGCCTAAAAAACTTATATACAGAGTCAGTAACAAGAAAGAGATAGAGATGATGCCGGGCATTCGCCCGGCATCATCTCTATCTCTTTCTTGTTACCATCTAAACACATAGCCGACGCCACGCACCGTCTGAATGAGCTTGGGATTGGCGGGATCCTCTTCGAGTTTCTCGCGTAGCCAGCGCACATGCACATCTACAGTACGTGTGTCGCCGACATAGTCATAGCCCCAGACATTATGAAGCAACTGGTCGCGTGTCAGGACCGTGCCGCGATTGCGCACCAGGTAGGCCAGCAACTCAAACTGCTTGGGTTGAAGCTCGATATCCTGCCCTCGGCAATTGACGCGCCGACCCGCCAGGTCGATGCGTAAGGAACCCACAACCAGCTCGCGATTGGCAGGGCGCCGTTCCTGCTCAGGCTCTTCCCCGTTCTCACCCTCACCCCCCGGTACATAATCGGAGCGCCTGATCAAAGCCCGCACCCGAGCTAGTAATTCACGCCGCCCAAAGGGTTTGGTTACATAGTCGTCGGCGCCAACCTCCAGGCCCACGACCTTGTCGATCTCGTCGCCCCTGGCGGTAAGCATGAGGATAGGAGTCGTCGCAGTCTTATTTTCGCGTCGCAACTGGCGGCACACTTCCAGACCATCCATGCCAGGCAACATAATATCCAGCACAATCAGGTCTGGGCGTTCACTGCGCGCCGCGTCCAACGCGCTGTTACCATCAGCGGCGGTGATGACGTGATAACCGGCCTGTTCCAGATTATACGCGATAGTCTCGGCCAGGACCGCTTCGTCATCCACCACCAGGATTTTGCGTGCCACGCAGTACCTCCAACGGCTTTTTATGCGTAAGCGCTCACGCGCTCAAATTTCCTAAAACACCTATTTTTGCGCTACAGATACATCGTATGCGGAAAACTTCCAGGTATCAACCAAAGCGACCACTAATGTAATCTTCAGTCTCTTTCTGGGTTGGTCGCTCAAAAATGTCTTTTGTCGGCCCTTGCTCTATCAGCTTACCACTCAGGAAGAAGCCCGTAAAGTGAGAGACACGCGCCGCCTGCTGCATATTATGGGTGACGATTACAATGGTGTAATCCTTCACCAGTTCGGTGATAAGCTCCTCAATCTTAAGGGTCGCGATGGGGTCCAGCGCTGAACAGGGTTCGTCCATCAAGAGCACCTCTGGCTGGACGGCGAGGGCACGCGCGATACAGAGGCGCTGCTGCTGCCCACCGGAGAGTCCCAGGGCCGAAGCATTCAGGCGGTCCTTCACTTCATCCCACAAGGCCGCGCCGCGCAGGCTCTTCTCTACCATCTCTTTGATATGGCGATTGGATTTGCCCTGAATGCGCAGGCCGTAGGCTACGTTTTCAAAGATGGATTTGGGAAAGGGATTGGCCTTCTGGAAAACCATGCCGATGCGCTGACGTAACAGTACCACATCTGTTTTTGCGTTGTAGATGTTGTTGCTATCGAAGAGGGCCTGCCCCTCAGTCCGTGTGCCAGGAATCAGGTCATTCATACGGTTGAGTGTGCGCAGGAAGGTCGACTTACCACAACCGGAGGGGCCAATCAAGGCCGTCACCTGGCGGTTACGCAGTGGCAGCGAGACATCAAACAAGGCCTGCTTCTTGCCATAGTAGAAATTGAGATGCTCTACATTGATGGCAAAGTCTGCGTTTGGATTCAGAGTACGCTCGCGGCGGATCTCCGTGACTTTGCCAGGATCTTGCTGGTCCTCTGGTATACTTTCAATTGTCATATTATTCTCATTCCAGGCATGATCATATGTTTGCTGCCTCGTCCTTGTGCCTCCCTGCCGCCCCTGATCATAGTTTACCTGCTGTTCCTCTGGTGTCATAACGTTCACATCTCTCCTTCTCGATGCTTCAGCTCTTCACTATTGCGCTACTATGCTTAAGGGATACGTTCCTCAATCGCATCGATCTTCTGATCCTGGCTCATGGCTTCTGAAAAAAGAAACAGTTTTTGGGCACGCGATGCGTGCCCAAACAGGAAGCCTTGCTCAGGATAATTCATATTCCTTATGCAGGGGAATAGACTCATCGACAATCAGGCGATCCTCAATAACGACCAGTCGAATGTAGCGGCCAGCCAGGGCTTTGCTGATAAAGTATGGACGCCCCTCATATGAGATGTGGCCACTGCGCGCTACTTTGCGTGAGAAAATGCTTGCCCCCTTGGGCAGAGTCACATTCTCTGTGATGAGAGAAGAGTTTGCTGCTATCGAGTTCATAGATCGCTTCACCCTTGTTCTTCAAGAGGCGCTCCATAGTGGATTGCCATGCTTGTTACTGTAATCGCTCTACATGCATCAAACTGCCATGACCCGGCGCTGGATCAGGCGCCCAATCCCTCGGGCAAGCAGGTTGATCACCAACAGGACGATAATCAGGAGTGCCGCCGATCCCGCCGAGATAGCCGAGGCACCGGCCGCCGACAAGCCAGGAATCGAGCCAGCACCCTGGGTCTTGATATACCACAGGTGAATGGTTAATGTGTCGCTAGGAATAAAGGGATCAGCCGAGAAGGTACTCGCTGGGGTAACGCCCATGGTAAAGACCAGGGCCGCAGTCTCGCCAATGATTTTTCCCGCGCTCAAGATCAAGCCTGTGATCAGTCCAGGCATCGCGGACGGCAAGACCACCTTGCGAATCGTCGTCCATTTCGTCGTACCCAGGGCCAGGCTTCCCTCGCGCAACTCGCGTGGCACCGAGATCAGTGCATCCTCAAAGAGACGTAGTGCCAGGGGGAAGTTTAAGCACAGCAACGTCAAAGCGCCACTTATACGGCTGATATGGAATCCCAGAAACGCGCTGAAGAAGACAAAGCCGAACAGACCCAGCACAATCGATGGCACACCCGCCAGCGTTTCGGCCGCGAAGCGGATCGTCGCCACCAGTTTTCCCTGCGGGGCATACTCAACCGTGTAGATCGCCGCGCCCAGCGCAATGGGAAAGAGTAGGATCTCGGTAAGGATAAGGATATAGAAGGTACTGAAGAGCTGCATTCCCACCCCGGTCACCGAGGTCGAATAGAAAGCAGGATCCATCAGGTAGTTAAAGCCTTGAACAAACAGCAGGACGATAATGGCGATAAACAGGAGCGCGATCAAGGCAGCGACAACCCAGAGTATGCTCAGGGCAACTCGGTTGCCTGCATGTAGCCTGCGCGCAATTCGCGTCAGTTCCGCGACTCGTCCAGATGCTTGCTTTTCTTGCTTGCCCGCCATTGCTTGCATACTCATTTGTAGACACTCCTACTCGCCAGGTAACGGCTCACACAGATGAAGGCCAGAGAGATGACCAGGAGCAGGAAGGCCAGGGTCCAGTAAGCGTCCTGAGCGATACCAGAGGTTTCGCCAAAGTCACTAAGAATGGCCTGCGTGATATTAGTTGTTGGCGTAAAGAAAAGTGCCTTCAGATTGTACAATTTGTCAGGCAGCGATTGGCCACCCAGGACCATTGCCACCGCCAGCGTCTCACCAATCGCACGCGCCATGCCCAGCACAACCGCTGTCGCCAGGCCCGTGGAGGCCGCTGGAATAATTGCCTTCGACATGGTCTGCCACTTAGACGACCCCAGAGCCAGGCTCGCCTCGCGCACGCTGGATGGAACAGCCCGAATGGCATCTATCGATACGCTGACGATGGTCGGAATAATCATCACCACCAGGACGATGATCGCCGCGCCGTAGCCATAGCCCAGCGTCTGCGAGATGGTTCCAAGCCAGGGCACCAGAACCGTCAGGCCCAGAAAGCCAATGACCACCGAGGGCATACCAGTAAAAACCTCCAGCAAAGGCTGGAGTATGCGTGAAAGCCAGCGAGGAGTTACTTCCGCCATGAAGAGTGCCATCCCAAACGAGAGGGGGGTCGCAATCAGTACGGAGGCCAGGGTAATAATAATCGAACCGAGAATCAATCCCCAGGCACCGTATGCCGGATTATCGCTATTACCCGCTGTCGGATCCCAGTGCGTACTTGTGAAAAACTCTTGAACGCTTGACCCACCGGGCAGGTAAAAGACCTTGAATGCCTTGGAGCCAATAAAGTAGAACACACTGATGATAATAGCGACAACCAAAATGGCACAGATGAGGAAGACAATCCGCGCGACCTGGTCTGATATACGCATCATTCGCGCTCTCTGCACACCTATCCTCCTTACTGAAACAGGGTCAAACATGGTTGACAAGCCAGATCGTCCTCGCCCAACTCGGGGAGAGGACGACCATCAGGCTAAAGCTTATTTATTATGGGTGTCGCGAATGTCCTGGGGGACATCTTTGATCTTCACGAAGGCCAGGCCCTCAGCAATCGTGTCGGCATCGGAGCTGAACATGTAGTCCAAGAAGGCTTTGCTCAGGCCAGTGGCCTCGCCCTTGGTATACATGTGCTCGATGTTCCAGAACTTGTAGGCATTGCTCTTCACGTTGTCGGCGTTTGGCTGTTTGCCGTCGATGGTCAGAATATTGACCTGGCCACTCTTCTGAGCAGTCTGCGCGGCACCAAGGGCGGCATAACCAATCGCACCTTTGTTCTGCTGAATGGTCTGGACTACGGTGCCGGTACTATCGGAAGTCAGGGCCTTCGCCTGAGCAGGGCTCTCGTTCTGACCATTGAGGACGAACTTCTTGAAGGTCGCGCGGGTACCAGAAGAGGTGGGGCGGCTCACAACCACGATGGGCTCGTCGGCGCCACCAACTTGTTTCCAGTTGGTCACCTTACCGGTGTAGATGTCGGTCAACTGCTGAGTGGTGAGGTCTTTCGCGGTGACGTCAGGGCTGACGATCATCGTGAAGATGACGATGGCAACCTGGTGGTCGACAAGATCGCCCTGGGTGCTATCAGCGGGAACGTCCGAGTTACCGATCTGCGAGGTGCCAGCCTCGGCGTCCGAGAGACCCTTCTTACTGCCACCAGGCTGAACAGCGATCTGAGCGCCGGAGCATTTCGCCGTATACTTCTTCGAAACCGCGTCGACGTAAGGCTGCAGAGCCGTCGAGCCACTGGCAATGATGGAGCCAGAAACACAAGAGAAAGCACTATCGCTGGAAGTCTGAGGGGTCGAAGTCGTCTTAGTAGCGCTGCTGCCGGCATCACCGGTATCACCACCGCAAGCCGCGATAATCATTGAGAGCGCCACGATGGCCAGAAGCACGAGGGCAACGCGCCATTTCTTCAACATAGTATCTCCTACAAATAAAGTTGATATAACTTAACCTATTTTTTGGAAAAAGATGAAGAACTTCAATCTATTCTCTTCACCCATTCCTAAAATCCTATTTTCTGTCGCACTCATAAGTTATCATTGCAGAATTAACTATGCTTTATGGAATGGTTAAAAGACCGTTAAACTTTCCCCAGGGATAGGTTAACACTCGCTTAACACAAGCAGGAAAATACCAGTTGCATCCCCTCCACAGGCTATTTTAAGCAAATGAGCAAGAAAAATAGCCCTGCCTCTCTCACTGAGAAAAGCAGAGCTAAAAAGCCCAAAAATCCGCATTGCCTTACTTTAAGTCGCGAAAGGTTACCTACTCAGAACTTCTCACTCATCCACAACCCATATAAAAATAGTTTATTCAACGGGGGTCTCCAAGCTCGGCTCCTGGATCGCCTTCCATTCCTCATAGTCTTGAAATATGCCCTTGTCAATGATATAGATACCCGGTAGCGTTACAGTTGGCAAGCCAGCAGGCTTAATCTTTAAGCGATATAGTGCCAGGTCGTGTTCCTCGCGACCAGTATAGCCAATGCGTCGCGCCTCGCCACATGCTTGGTCAGGTTTAGATGCCATAGCAACCGGTAGACGGCTCCAGGAATGCTTCTGGGTCGCTCTCTCTATCGCAATCAGGGGGATATAGATACGTTGTTCGGGTGACAGTACATGCTTCTTTGCCATGCCTTCTGTGTTTCCTTCATCACTCGCTACTAATAATTGACTTGTGCCATAATTTGCCCCTCACCTCCCACCCTATTTCTCGCCCCACTTTGCCCTCCACACCACCGTTAGTAACTATACGTGTCATATGAAAAAATAGAGTCAAAGCCCGAGCATTCAAAACCAGAAGAGGGGGCGCAATCCCGCAGGGACGCGCCCCCTCTTCTCTCTATACTGCTATTGAAAAACGCCTGGCTTAGCGCTCTCCCTCGTTTTCCATGGGAGGCTCTTCTCCCATTTTTTTCTCGCCCTGATCATACCCACCGCTATCGCGGAGAATATTCTCGGCCTCGCCCTCGCGCCCATCTGGTCGCACCGAGACTACGATATGGCCAGAATTGAACTCGCTCTCGTAGTACGAAGCCTTCTGCTGAGGCACGCCCAATTTCATGAAATCTTGTGACAGGCTATCTACCTGGCTCTTCTCAGGAATGGCCACCCCAATTTGATCATGGGCGAAATTGTGCTTGCGCAATTCATCCACGGCCACCTTGGCCTGGTTCTCGCTCTGGAAGACACCAGCCACAATCGGCGTCTGCTGCGGATTAGGATTTTGATAGGTACTCACGTTATATCCTCCTTCCGTATCACTCGCGCCATGCTATAAGCGCTCGCAAGCCTATATATCAGTTTAGCAACGTATGCTTTTCTTTACTTGTACACGGATGAGCAACAAAAAGGGAGACACATAAACTCTACCTTTTGTGAATAACTCTGCTGCAAAATATCTCTCGCACCGATACAATAAGTCACCTTGCGAGGCAATTTTTGCGCAATAAAAAAATTGCCTCGCAAAACTGTTGACAATATTTAGAGACCATGATATTATGCGCCATGTCAATCGGAACCGCTTGTATGCGCAGGCGAACCGGTGGTTATTGCGAAGAGGGTACACCCGTTCCCATCCCGAACACGGTAGTTAAGCTCTTCAGCTCCAACGATACTTTGGGGGCAGCCCCACGGGAAAATAGGACACCGCCGTTTCGCCCGCTCACACAAGTGGTTCTTTGTTTTGAGAAATGGTAGGTTTAGCAACGGTGGATAGGTCAGGCAAGCCTGACCTATCCACCGTTGCTAAACCTACCATTTAGTTATCCACAAGTTATCCACAAGTTATCCACCATGCTATGCTGCGGCACGCAAAAAAGCCTTGATTAAGGGGTGCATCTCGTTGCGAACTTCATGGAGTTCTGGCTGATACTGAGTGGCAAAGAAGAAGGGATGCCCATGAAGCTCTACAGCCTGCGCCGCACCACTTCTATCCAGCCCACAGATGGCTAAATCATCATAGGTAAGCAGGTCGCGACAACGAGGATCCAGGCCAAAATCATAATTTCCATACTGCTCAATGGTTTCGTATGCCCCATATATCCGACTGATAGATGAACCAGGCTGAAATAGAATACGCCCATCCATATGTAAGCGCGCGAGCGGAGCGATGAGGGGCAGGCCCGCATCAGGCTTGATAGCAGCGTGATCTGCTTCGGGAAGGCTCAGGACATGACGGGCGTACTCGATAAGTGTGTAGTGGAAACCCAGGCAGGTACCTAGAAAGGGGAGCCAGCGCTCTCGCGCCAGGCGAATCGCGCGCAACACTCCCTCAGGCTGCGCATAGGCTGTGCCAGGAACACACCAGAGTCCATCGAATTTAGCTAGGTCCTCCCAACGCATATGCTGTACCTGGGAGGTCGCCAGCCAGCGTATCTCAAGGCATAGCGACAACGGGCGCGCCGCCCGCTCCAGGGCCTGGGGAATCACCTGATGCGCAATCATGTCTTCCCGGTAATCACCTATCAGCGCGATACGCACAATATCTTCCATGCTCTCTGCCTCTCCTACGCTCACCTATCAATCCGATATATTCATGGCATCTTTCCCACAATTCTTATTGTATGCTAAATTTTCTATTTTGTGCAGCTTTTACATATATTTGTGGAGCTTAAAGCTGGGTATACCTGACCATCACAGCATGTAGACCAATAGGAGGAACGTCGAAGATATCGCCTTCACGCTGGAAGCCATAGCGCTGGTAGAAGCCTTCTACATTCACGCGACCATTACACCAGATCTCGAATGCTTCTCCCTGGGGGCTATGCTTCTCAGCGTGCGCGAGCAGTGCCTCTAGAACGGAGCCGCCACAGCCGGACCCTCGCGCTTCTGGACTTACCGCCATGCCGCGCACACGCCAGCCGTCTGGAGTCTCGCTGCCCTCCCGCTTCTCGCGGAAAATTGTTCCCACGCCTACTAGCTGACCATCGCGATAACAGCCTGCATGCAGCGTTTCCGGCTCGTGATCTTCAGGATAGGCGCACTCGGCCAGGGATTGCATGGGACGCAGGACGCTCTGACGCAACACATATGTGTCTTCTGCGGCAATGGTGTGCACTTCAAATACGGTCTGGTTCTGTGTCATGGTAATGTACTCCTTGAAGAAAATAAATTAAAATCGCTGGGAGAGCATGGACCCTGACAACCAGAGGCTGCCAGGGTCCATGCTCTCCCAGCAATAGTTTACAGGCTATGCGAGGGCTGGGGCAAGGTGGTGACAAAATTTGCGATAATGGCCTGCACCTCTTCTAACCTGCCCTGGAAGAAGTGGTCGGCATCCTGCACGGTAACGATGCGTTTGGGGGCTGGCACCTGCTCAAACCACTGCATCGCAGCCTCATAAGGCGCCTGGTCATCCCTGGTCCCATGGATAAACAGCTTGGGTTTATGACAACCGGCCAGGGGATTGGTAGCGCCGAACCAGCGCGCGGGCACGCCCAGGCCCATCATGGCCTGGACACGGTCGTCAATGGCTGCGACCTTGAGTCCAACAAATGCACCAAACGAGAAACCAGCCAGGATCACTGGCACGCCAGGATACTTGCGGCTCATAAAATCGAGGGCATAGCGCACGTCATCCATCTCGCCGCGCCCCTCGTCATATGTCCCACTGCTATGGCCAACGCCACGGAAATTGAAACGGAGCGAAGGGATGTTGTTGGCCTGCATGACTTGTGCTACTTTGAAAACGACTTTATTATGCATCGTGCCGCCAAATAGAGGATGAGGATGGCAGACAATGCCGACATAAGCTGGCTTCTGGCCATCATCTACGGGCTTAAGTATGCTTTCAAGATACCCACTGGGTGTCTGTATATTGATATGCAAAATCTGGTTTACCATAGACATTATCCTTTTAAGGCTACGTATATCGCTTCATCTTTTCTGGCTTATCAACTGCATAGACACTGTCTATATGTAGGAATACGTTTCGTCACAGGGCAATGCATTACTCTATTGCTCTTCAACATGTTTTACTGCACTGCATCGTACCACAAAAGTTTTCGCCTCACCAGAGCTTCGGCTCTTCGCGCCCGCTCCATATACCCATACCTCCTGCTATACATGGTATACTATTTCTACCACACTCCTGGCTTAGACGTTTCATATCATACATCGGTGTTGACAGATATACCTTTCTCATTTTGTGTCTATAATGCCTTTGTATACGTGTTTATACATACATAACAAACCCAACATACAAGCGTATATAAAAGGTCGGCTTCTCTATTCGTGGTACTAATCTCAAGGGATATGTTATCGCATATGATCGATATCTATGCATTGTTACGCAAAAAGGACTTTATATGGAAACCTACGGGTCACATCAGTTTCCTGGTAAGCTCTTCGTTGTTGAGGGAATCGATGGCTCCGGTAAGAGCACCCAGATAGCGCTACTCCGCCAGTGGCTGATCAGCCAGGGGTATAGTGTCTTCTTTAGCGAGTGGAACTCCTCACCGCTCGTCAAACAAACAACCTCGCGCGGTAAGAAAAAGCAAATTCTCACGCCGACCACGTTTAGCCTGATTCATGCCACGGATTTTGCGGATCGCACCGAACATGACATTATCCCGCCACTGAAGGCTGGCGCGATTGTGCTTGCGGACCGCTATATTTATACAGCTTTTGCACGCGACGCGGCTCGTGGAGTGAACCGTACCTGGGTACGGGAACTCTATCGCTTCGCGGTACAACCTACCCTGGCGTTCTACTACCGCGTGCCCCTCTCGCTCTCATTACGCCGGATTATGAATGGGAGACCACATCTGAAGTACTATGAGGCGGGCATGGACCTGGGACTGAGCACCGATCCCTATGAGAGCTTCAAACTCTTTCAGCATCGCGTGGTCCAGGAATATGAGGCAATGATCAAGGAGTTTGGCCTCACCGTGATGGATGCCACGCTCTCCATTCAAGAGCAGCAGCGACATATGCGCGAGCTCGTCCTTCCTTGCCTTGAAGGTGTGCGCCGCATCAGTATGCCGCTACCTCCTTTAGGGTCAGCCCCGCTAGAGTCGACGCCTGGAGGGTCATCCTGGAAACAGACTTCACAGTCTACTGGACGTTCCGAGATTATTGTCAAGTAAGGAGTCACTTCTATCCATGAG
Source organism: Ktedonobacter robiniae (assembly GCF_016587375.1). Lineage (GTDB taxonomy): Bacteria > Chloroflexota > Ktedonobacteria > Ktedonobacterales > Ktedonobacteraceae > Ktedonobacter > Ktedonobacter robiniae. The sequence continues at coordinate 2,363,299 of NZ_BNJG01000001.1, read as the reverse complement.
TGTCGTCATTGAGCCAATCATCCGCGACACGAAAGGGATTTCGGCTTCAACCACGCTGGTGGATCTGTTTAAGGAGGAACACATATTTATGACCCGCCCTGATTGTTATGGTATTGATACCCTGGGTATTCAGGTTGGTGAAGAAATTTTGCCAGGACGCTTGATTGTTATTGAAGGTACCGATGGTGTAGGTCGCACAACACAGCTTCGGCTCTTACGTCCCTGGCTGGAGAGCCTGGGCTACGCAGTAGCAGATACCGAGTTCACGCGCTCGGCACTCGCAGGCGATGGTATCAGGCAGGCCAAGGCCGGACATACTCTTGGCCCAATCACGATGCATCTCTTCTACGCCACCGATTTCGTAGATCGCCTGGAGAACCAGGTTCTCCCCGCGCTACGAGCTGGCTTTATTGTTCTGATTGACCGCTATATCTATACACTGATGGCTCGTGCAATGGTGCGTGGCGCCAATCCTCATTGGCTACGCTCTATTTACAGCCTGGCCCTCAGGCCTGATGCCATTTTCTATCTCAACATTGGTATTGATGATCTGATTCCACGCGTGCTCCAGCGCGGTGGTTTCAATTACTGGGAATCAGGGATGGATATGCGCCTGGGTCCCGATCTCTATGAAAGCTTTATAACCTACCAGGCCCGGCTCCTCACCCAGTTCGAGCACATGGTCAAGCCCTACGAGTTTCGGGTCATCGACGCCAAACAACCAGTGGAAGATATCTGCGCCCAACTGAAGAATGCAATCTATCCTCTCCTACCGCAGGGATAAAATCAGCCACTCAACCAGAGGCTACGCGCCATGGCGCGCCAGGAGATATTATTAACCTGCTTATTACAACCAGACAGTGAAACCCTGTGCACCCTTCTCCCGTGTACAAGAAGACACATAACACAGTCTAAGCCACATTGAATCATTGTGATACTTCTCGTTATGTGCATAATGTGCAACATGCACATATGTACTATGTACACTAAGTAACTTGTCACCTCTTTAAGGACATGTTATACTCAGTGAAGAGAGAAAAATCTCACAATTTCCAAAAATTTTTTCGTACACCCACAATCAATGCGATTGCTCCGCTTCGTTACCGATCTAGCGCCACTACTGGCGCTCCGGAGTAAATACGCATAATTGCCTGGGCAAAGGAGGTGAGGGATATGGACGCTGGCCCTAGTTCTAGTCATAGTACTAGTGGCAGGCCTAATTGTGCCTGCCAATGGGAGAGTTCTACTCCTCATCGAGTAGCCAGGTGTGGTTGCGATGGCTCACTTTCCAATACCTCGCTTGCCTGACCTATAACCACCATACCCTTACTCGATGAGCTGACATCCACCAGTTTCCCCCTATGATATAGCATTATAGTCAGACCCAAGAGATGTCGAGTAAGGACGATCCCGCCTTTGCCAGCAAGTCCTTGTGCTGCTCAGCAGCATCCCCCTTATGGCTTTTCTGCTCTGTCTATGAGCGCGTCTCTGACGATGTTCTCTTACAAAAGAGGCATCGCTAGTCCTACCTGTCCGCGCGACAGGCTTATACCGCTCCCGACAGACCAACCTGTGCTCGGCTTTGCTATCCGAAGAATATTACACAGTCTCCAGTGACCCTCCTGCCCACAGGAGAACTAGGAACACTGTACGCCTTGCTCCTTTAACAGGGCATCTACCACCGCAAACGAGCAACTGCAAAGGACATTCAAACTACTTATACACATATGTGCACAGAATGTGGATAAGTGGATACGCACTACTGAGTCTTGAAAAAGGCGGTGATTTCATGATTTTCTTGAGCGATCTGCTCCGCCGGAGCATTGTCGATAACGACCATCGCCGCGTGGGTAGCGTGCGCGATGTCTGCGTCTCCCTTGATGAGACCTTTCCCGTGGTGACCGCGCTCGTCGTCCATCGCAGCGGCAACGGAGAAACGATGATTCCCTGGTCCCAGGTAGCTACTGTAGAGGGACCAGAAGTACGCTTAAATGTTAATAAAGATGGTATTACACCTTATATTCCACATACTGAAGAGCTTTTATTAAAAAGAGATATCCTTGATAAGCAGATTGTAGATACTCAGGGCTTCCGCGTTGTTAAAGTCAATGATCTTAAACTGGCTCAGATTAAGCGCACCGCGCGCCTGGTTGGTGTGGATATTAGCCTGAGTGGCCTGCTGCGTCGCCTTGGCTTGCAAGCCACAATTGACCGCATCGGGCGCGTCGTTCCATTGCAGTTGCCAGAGCGAACCATTACCTGGAATTATGTTGAACCCATTCAGGTGGTGGGCGCACACACCGGTCAGCTCGCCCTGGCAGGTACCACCGCTGCAACCGTGGGGGCAGTTGGCGTTATCCCCAAGCTCCAGCTCAACGTGAGTCATAACAAACTGATCGATCTCCATCCCGCCGATATCGCCGACATTCTGGAGCAGCTCGATGTCGAAGAGGCCGGGGCCATGCTGGAGCGCCTGGACATGGAGACCGCCGCCGATACCCTCAACGAGGTCGAGTATCCCTTGCAGAGCGAGCTGATCAGCGAGCTGGATCCCGAGCGCGCCTCTGATCTCCTGGAGCGCCTCCCACCCGATGATGCTGCCGATATCCTGGCCGAGATGGCTCCGGCTGAGGCCGAGCACCTGCTCAACCTCATGCCCACTGAGGAGTCGCGCCCCATTCGCGATCTCCTGCGCTATGATGCCGAGACGGCAGGCGGTATTATGACGCCTGAGTACCTGGCGCTCTCCGAGACATCGACGGTCGAGGATGCGCTGACCTACCTGCGCCAGCACTCAGAGCACCTGGAGATGGTTTACTATCTTTATGTCATCGATGAGCAGCACCATCTAAAGGGTGTGGTCTCGCTACGGCAACTGGTTGTCGCCGAACCCACGACACGCATCGCCGATCTGAAGGACCCGGACGTCATCAAGGTGCGTGTGGATACCGACCAGGAAGAGGTGGCGCGGATCATCGCCAAGTATGACCTGCTCGGCGTGCCCGTCGTTGATGAGGAAGATCACCTTGTGGGACTGGTCACGGTCGACGACGTCATCGACGTTATCCACGAGGAGCAAGCTGAAGACCTCTCCGATATCGTGGGCGCAGATGTGGAGGAGTCTGAAGAAGAGGAGAATTTCTCCTGGTCAACCGCCGCTCGGCGCACAATCTGGCCTATTGTCAATGTGATTGCAGGCTTTGTTCTGGCCCTGGTCCTGGCTCAGGCCTTCGCCCCTCTGCTCGCACATACCACCGCACTCGTTAGCCTCGTAGGAAGTGTAAGCGATAATCGGCTCTCACTGGCGCTTGGAGGTCTCTTCTGCCTGGTTCCGATGCTGCTGCTCACAAGCGGGAGTGCCAGCTCACAGGCCCTGGGCATCGCAGGCTGGAACCTGCGCAGCACACGCGGGCGTGATCTGTGGAAAACGATTCTGCGTGAGTTGCTGATCGGCACCTTTAGCGGCATTGTCGTGAGTATCCTGGCTGGGATTGCGGCCTTCGTGCTCTTCCATACCGTTGCCTTAAGTCTGGTGGCGGCGCTGGGCTTTGGCTTTACACAGTTGATCGCCTACTTCTGCGGCCTGGGTCTGCCCAATCTCTTGCAGCGCCTGCGCCTGCGTGGCAGTTTAATCACAGCGCCTCTACTTGATCCTGTGATCTCCGTGATTAGCCTGGGAGTCTTCCTGACCGTAACCATTATGCTAATCGAGCGCGTCGCGCTATAGCTCTTTCCCTTTTTATAAGAGGTACAGAATGTTAGGATAGGACATGCCTGCGGCATGTCCTATCCTAACATTCTGTACCTCTTATTTTTTATTGTTCGCTGGCAGGTTCGTCGGGCTGGTCGACCTGGTAGCGCTTTCTCTTTGGCAGGGGAAGCTGTTCCCAGGGGATGAATGTATCCGTCTCCAAGCCACGCACATGCATATTATCGTTATAACGTATCAAGCGCCAGAAACTGGTTCCATTATGCTCATCCTCTCGCCACTGAGTAATGGAGGTATTCTGGGTAAAGAAATGGGCAGGCGGCATGGCAAAGGTGCTATAGCGGAAGAAGTAGGCGAAAGAATTATCGATAACACCGCCATGACAGACGATGACGATACTCTTGCCGGCATGCTCTTGAGTAATGCGCTCTAAAGCGGTGGCGACACGCAGGGCAAAGGAGGGCCAGTTCTCGCCACCTGGCGCTATCGGTTTAAATGGCTGGTGCAGAAAGTCCGGACCGGGACCATAGCGCTCGTGATATTCATCATAGGTCAGGCCATGGGCTTCGCCTTCTAGCATTTCCTGCACCTCATCATCAAAGATAATTGGTAGCTCAAAGGCCGGGGCGATAATCTCGGCGGTCTGTCTGGCTCGTGGAAGGGTACTGGCGATCACAACGTCTGCCTGGATCTCGCGTGTAGCAATCAATCTATCGCGCAGGTGCTCGGCCTGCCTGACGCCTAATTCGGTAAGCCCATCATCGCGAAGAAACTGGTGTACCTGGCTTGTGGCTTCACCATGACGAATCAGATAGAGCTGGGTGGTCATAAAAGAAGTTTTCTCCTCTTTCTTTAGCACAGCTTCGCGAGAACTATCCCTCGAGCCTACATCATAGCTACAATATTGATTATATTGACATTGTAGCATATGCACTCTTTATCCTGCCTGCTTTTTTCGCGCCTATGGCGCTCAGGGGTAAGATGTGTATGTGGAAAACGGCAGAGCCGTTTTCCACATACACATCTTACCCCTGAGGTTAGCGTAACGAGCCGAGGCAAGAGCCAGAGGAGATTCTTTATCACTGGCGCAAGAGGATCAACAAGCCCATGACCAGGGCGTAGATGGCAATCGTTTCGGAGAAAACCAGGCCTAGAATGAAGTTTGTGCGTACGGTGCTTCCCGACTCAGGGTTGCGCCCTAACGCCTCATAAGCGCGCCCATTAGCTAAACCCATGGCGATACCCGCGCCAATTGCTCCCAGGCCAATCGCCAGGGCGGCGGCTATTGCTTGCCACATCATGCTCCTACCTCCTTATAGGTGAGTTGTATGTATCTCTTTTCTCTTTACACCTCAATTGTAGCGGCTTCACCGGACAGGCAACATCGTACGAATGGATGATTACTTCTCAGCCAAACGGATCTCATCCATCTATCCTGGTTTTCATGCTATATTTTTGCTATTCTATGCAAAAGAAGTAATAAAGCTAAATACATACCAGAGGAAGAACGATGAACGACGCCTCCAAACCATTGCGCCTGCTCATCGCCAGCGCACACCCGGTTGTCTGCGAAGGCCTGCGCACTATGCTTGCCGGTAGCCCGGATATTCAACTGCTTGCCATCGCCACATCGCTCCCTGAGACAATGCGCCTTGTAGGCGAACTCCAACCCCAGGTCCTGCTCATTGATACGCATATTCACCAGGGCGCGACGCTCAAATCCCTCAGCATGATGCACGGCGAGTGGCCAGCCCTGGCGATTGTGGGACTCGCCATGCATGCCGATGACCCAGAGTTTCTCCTGGCCTGTCTGCAAACGGGCATGGCAACGTGCCTGCCGCTACATGCCAGTCGAATGACCATCCTCCAGGCCCTGGCTGCGAGCGTCCACAAGGAGACGCTCCTCCAGCACGCCCTGGTGCGGAGTTTGCTTAAGCGAATAGAAGGGGCGACACCTGTAGATGAGAGATCGTCTGCACAGGCGCAGTGGGTGGATCTAACGGAGCGCGAGCTAGAAGTGCTGACCTGTGTCGCACATGGCCAGCGTAACAAGGAGATTGCTACCTATCTGAGTATCAGTGAGCCAACCGTCAAGACACACCTGGCAAACATCTACTTTAAATTGCAGGTCGACTCGCGCGCCTCAGCTGTCGCCGTCGCCATGAAGCGGGGCCTCATAACACATGAGAAGGCTTCCCATACCGGTAAGGACCAGCTTTAGCGCGTTTCCCAATTTTTCAGCAGGGCCATCGCTACGCATATTTCTTATTGGCAGTTTGCCAGTACGCAATCGATGCATTCTTCGAGGGTGGTACAGCTGCATCCGCCGCCCTGCACCAGCAGGTGCTGCATGGTCTGAGCTTGATTAATAACGTTTTGTACCTCGATGAGTTTACGCTGCACCAGACCCTGCCAGTGTGCCCCAAGGGGAACTTCGCCCTGTCGCTTCTCTAATAGAGATTGAATTTCTGTAAGAGAGAAGCCAATACGCCTGGCGGTTTGTACGAACTCCAGTGTTTGCACCGTCTCTGGCGCATAACGTCTCTGACCGCTCACCCTGCGCGGCGGCGGCAGAAGGTTAATGCTTTCGTAGTAACGAATCGCCGAGGTGCGCAGGCCGGTGCGCCGGGCGACTTCACCAATACTGAGTTCTTCCATGCGTTTGCTCGTGTTCGATATAAACAAAGAACCGCCCGTGTGAGCGGGCGAAACGGCGGTGTCCTATTTTCCCGTGGGGCTGCCCCCAAAGTATCGTTGGAGCTGAAGAGCTTAACTACCGTGTTCGGGATGGGAACGGGTGTACCCTCTTCGCAATAACCACCGGTTCGCCTGCGCATACAAGCGGTTCCGATTGACATGGTGCATAATACCATCCTCTTCGCGATTTGTCAACACTTTTTTTGCGACTTTTCAAAAATCATCAAATTCGTTGGCTTTCGCGCTTGCGGCGCTCAACCAGCGTTAATCAGTAGTTGATGAAGTGGTGCCCCTGGCTGCCAGGGGCACCACTTCATCAACTACTGATTAACTAAATTTTGCGCTATCGATCTTCCAGCTTCCATCGCTCTGCTGAACAATGATCCCCGTCCAGTTTTGCTCATGCGTCTGGACAACACCCTGATCATTCTCCTCTTGAACCACCAGATGAACGGCTTCCGTCACGGTCCCATCACCATTGGATGTCTCGCTCAGGAAGGTGATGTCCTGGTGGTGCACCTTAGAGTAGCCGCTGGAGAAGCGATCATAAGATAAACTGTTTTGAAAATTGGGCGACAATTGATTATAAGCACCTTGATAATCGCGCCGATTCAACTGGTCATAGTACGACTGCACAACGGCGTGCGCTTTCTGTACCGGGGTCTGTATAGGAATCGGCGTTGGAGCTGAGGTTGGGGCAGTCGTAGGGGTAGCAGTGGGCGCGGTTGTAGGGACCGTAGCGGCCTGACTGGCTGGTGTGGTGGTAGCGACTAGAGCATTTCCCTGCTGTTGGTTCCCCGATTGCCCCGTGTTGCCCTGGGGCTTTTGCGCGAAGGCGCCCATGACCTGCAAGCTGATAAAGATAATAGCGGCCAACAGGGCGAGGCTCGGCAGAGACTTCAGAACCAGTGGCCAGGCACGCTCTTGCTTCTGCTGCGGATAGACAGGCTGCTGGGGCCAGCCTCCCTGCATAGGCATACCATCCTGAGGAGTCGCCTGCCAGTAGACCTGATTCGTGGGCGTTGGATAGGGTGGTTGGGCAGTGACGCTCTGAGGGGTTGGATAAGGCTGCTGAGGCGTCTGAAGATAACCGGCAGGGGCAGGCATGGCGTAGGGAGCGGAACGCTGCACCAGTTCAATGCCCGCAAAGCTTGCGGGCAGCGTTGGCAGTACGCCACTTGCCACGGCCTTCATCTCCGTCACCCCCTCAGAGGTATAGATCGCATTTTGTAGCGCTTTGACGAAAGCCCCGGCCGTCGCATAACGCTCTTCACGGCTCTTAGCAGTTGCCCTGGCCAATACAGCATCCACCGCCAGCGGGACCTCGGGATTGACGCCATAGAGTGCAGGGAAGGGTTCATACAGGTGCTTATCAACGACCGCGTAATGGTTATCTCCTTTAAAAGGCACGGATCCGCTAAGCATCTGGTAAAAAATCACGCCCAACGCGTAGATATCGACACGCGCGTCAATCTCCTCACCGCGCAACAGCTCTGGCGCCATATAGGCTGGCGTTCCCAGAATGGTTCCCTGGGAAGTGAGGGTTGCGTTATGCTCATCTTCTGCCCTGTCTACCAGGCGCGCGATGCCAAAGTCGGCGAGCAAGAGCCTGCCATCGGGGTAGAGTAAGAAGTTGCTTGGCTTGAGATCGCGATGAATCACATGCTGCTGATGGGCGTAATCCAGGGCGGAGGCCGCCTGCATCATAAAGCCCAGCGCCTGGTGCATTTCCAGCTTTCCCTGCCTTGCTAGCAGACCGCTCAAGCCGCCACCACTCACATACGGCATCACCAGGTAGGCATAGCCTTCGCCTTCGCCATAGGCATAAATAGGGATGATATGCACATGCTCAAGCCGGGCGATGATATCCGCTTCGCGCTGGAATCTCGCCAGAAAGTCCTCAGCCTCCGAGCCCTCAGCCTCCGAGCGCAAGATTTTAATCGCTACCAATCTCGCGGGCCGTTGCTGTTGCGCCAGGTACACGGTACTCATGCCACCCCGCCCAATGACCTTTTCGATGGTGCAATTACCTACTGTTTTGCCTAAAAAAGCGCTTTCGTTCTCCTTCATCGCACCCACCTTTAGCATTCTTCCAAACGAACAATGAAAATTCCGCTTGCTAAAAGCAATGGAGCCATATTTGCATATATCTCCAACCAATGTCCATTATAAAGTCAAATACATGATAAAGCAATTTTACGCAATTCCCTATGAGGTATCTCACAGTGGATAAAGAGAATTACCAAGGGGGGCGACAAAGTGTATAATAGGTCAGAACATAGTAGTCCGACGCTGCTGAAGCACGCGTCGGACAGGTTAGCGTCCCGCTATAATTATATTGATCAATCCTATCAAGGAGCACCCAATACATATGGAAACTACGAGTAGCAGAAAATGGTCTGAGTTACTGGGCCTTCCGGTCTATGTACCCAAACTGGGAAAGTCTCTCGGGACCGTCGTGGACTTTTTCTTTAAAGAGGGATCAAACTCTATCTATGCCCTGCGTGTCCATACACGCGTCAATGGCGATTTTGCACTGCCAGTGCGCGGCATCAAGGCCGTTGAAGTTGACAGAGTGACTATCGATAACGAGAACATGCTTATAAAGGCGCTTCCCCCACTGCCACAGAGCAAAGATCTGATCGGCATGCCCGTTGTCAGCGAGAAGGACGAGGCCCTGGGCGAGGTGGGCGAGATCAGCATCGCCCTGTATCCTCTTAACGCGATGCGCTTGAATGCTTTGGGTATCTCCACTAATGGACACAAAGCCAGGGGCATCTCCGCCGATAGCATCTTGTCCTTCACCAATGAAAAGGTGGTGGTCGAGAATCATATCGCGCGTAAGCTAAAGTAACCTTCAGAAAAGAGAGGAGAGGAATGGTCAGGACGCGGACAGGTCCGCGTCCTGACCATTCCTCTCCTCTCTTCTTTTTATACCCCTCGCAGGCGCTCGGCTTCGGCCTCGGCGGCGCGGGCATCCCTCTTGCGGTAGAGCTTGCGCAGAGCCTCTGCCTTGCGCAACCAATTATCGGGATCGTTGGGCGCGAGGCGAATGGCCGACTCGGCCGCTGCCAGAGCCTCGTTATACCGGCCCAACAGCTTGAGGATCAAGGACTTGTTATGTAGCGCGGAGACCATACGTGGATTGACCTTGAGTGCGTTATCGTAGGCGCTCAGGGCCGCGCTATAGTTCCCGAGGCGATAGAGGGCATTCCCTTTGCCATTGAGGGCTGCAGGCAGGCTGGGATTGCGGCGCAGGGCTTCTTCATATGCATTCAATGCCATGTCATAGCGCTCCATACGACTCAAGACGGTCGCCTTACCGAGCCAGGCGGGGGCAAAGCTGGGATCAATCTGCGTCGCACGCTCAAAGGATTCCAGCGAGCGGCGATAGTTGCCCAACTCTTGCAGGAGCTGGCCCCTTCTCTCCCAGACCTTCACATAGTTTGGATCGAACTGGAGCGCCCGGTCATAATTGTCAAGCGCGCTTTTAAACTTCTGCTGCGCGTAGAGCACATTGCCCATGCCATAGAGAGCAGGCGCGAAGCGTGAATCGCGCTTGAGCGCCTCTTGATAGGCCTGGTAGGCTTCGCGTAAGCGCCCCATTTCGAGCAGAATCAAGCCCTTGCTGTTCCAGTTGAGCGCAGAATTAGGCTCATAGCTCAGAGCCTGCTCTGATGCTTGCAAAGCCTCTTCATACTTGCGCATCTGGCGCAGGACCAGGCTCTTATTGCTCCAGGCCAGGGCCATCCTGGGATCAAAGCTCAGGGCGGTATCAAAGGCATTGAGAGCCTGCTCGGGGAGGCCGAGCGCGCTCAGAGCCGCGCCCTTCCCATTCCAGGCAACGGCATTACCAGGTTCAAGCAGGATGGCACGATCAAACGACTGCAAGGCATCGCGGTTCTGGCGCAAGCGATTGAGCGCGACCCCCTTCCCATTTAAGGAGGTTACCAGATCGGGATCAAGCTGGAGCGCACGCGTAAATGACTGCAACGCCTCGCGATGCTGACCATTTAAGGCCTGTGTCAAGCCACGCCCCTGCCAGGCCTGGGCATTGAGCGAGTCCGTTCTGATTACCTGGTCATAGAGCTTGAGGGCCTCAGGGACACGCCGCTGTGCATAGAAGGTATAGGCATCCTGTAAGAGCTGGCTCGTCTCAGGCGAGGAGGCCGTCATTGTGGACGCGACCCCTGAGGCATACGGTGTGGAGGTTGGCCCTGACATAGTCGCGATGGGTTGGCTCAAGGTGCCGCTGATGCGCTGTTGATCTACATGGCGCAAAACATCCAATACCTCTTGCGCGCTCGCTGGGCGCTTCTCCGCGCTCATATCGAGCATGCGTATTAACAAAGCCTCAAGTTCGTGGGGAACCATGGGATTGAGCTGCGATGCCGGGCGGAAGAAGAAAGGTTGCTCGCTGGGATCAACGCCTGTCAGCAGGCAGTGCATTAAGGCACCCAGGCTATAGATATCGGAGCGTGGCGTGCTTTGTGCCTTCCCATACTGCTCAGGGGCGGCGAAGCCCGGCGAGCCAAGCGCAACGGTATCATGCGATTGACCAGGTTTAAAGACGCGCGCGATACCGAAGTCAATCAAGTAGATATGATTGCCATTGACCATCACATTCGATGGCTTTAAATCGCGAAAGATGATGGGCGGTTGATGGCTGTGAAGATAGTTCAATACATCACAGAGCTGTTTGCCCCAATCCAGCACCTGGTCGAGTGGCAGCGGCTTACCTCCCGCCTGCTCCAAATAGTCCTCGACCGTGCGGCCCTCGATAAAGTCCATAACCAGGTAGGAGCGCTCATTCTCGCTAAAGTGGTCATAGATGCGCGGTAGATTGGGATGCAGCAGGTCCGCCAGGAGAAGAGCCTCGCGCTCAAAGGCGTCTTCCGCCTCCTGAGCAGTCGTCGAGGAGAGTCCCGCTTTACTCATCTCTTTAATCGCGATTGGACGGTTATTAAAGCGCGTATCTAATGCTTTATAGACCGCGCCCATTCCTCCCTGACCAATCAGCGCTTCAAGCTGATAACGGCCATCGAGTAGGGTTTGTTCGGGTAAAGCTCCTGTGGTGTGTCGAAATGGTAGCGCGGTGGCGCAATATTGACAGAAGCGCGCCGTCGCCGCATTCGCCGCCCCACAGTTCTCGCAGAACTGCTCCAGTGTCGACATAAATCTCGCTACTTCTTCATTTCAGAATAGGCTACACGCTAAATGTTCTCAATAATTTTTTTCTGGTACTCCCAGAAATTGCGGAGGGGGATTTTTATGGGGACACCCCATTCCCCAGCAGGAGGGAGACCCCTCCTGCACCTCCCCTTTTTATCGGATGTATCAACACCTGGTTACTCAGCAGGAGTGGTGCGCAGGGCTTCGAAGGCGCGCCAGAGTTGCATCCACTCTTCAATGCTGAGCATCTCTGCACGCCTGTTGGCTTCGATACCTGCCTGGCTGAGACAGGCACGCACTACCTCATTTTTATAGTGTAAGGCATGCGTCAGCGAATTGTGAAGCTGTTTGCGTTTCTCTGCAAAACCCGCCTGGACCACGCGGAAGAAGCGGTCACGCTCCTCCAGCGTCAGGGGCACCTCGTCATTGACATCAATACGCAAGATGGCCGAGTCAACTTTGGGCGCGGGATAAAAGGCCTGGGCTGGCACCTTGCTTACAATACGTGGCTTACCATAAAACTGGATACTGACCCCCAGGACGCTTAAATCGCCAGGGGCCGCAGCAATCCGCTGTGCCACCTCCAGCTGGACCATGACGACGAGTAGTCTGGGTGGATTCTGGCTCTCCAGAAAATGCCGAAAGGTGGGCGCAGTAATATAATAAGGCAAGTTCGCCACTAGTTTGTAGGGTCTGTGCTCAAAATGGTCCTGGGGATTGATAAAGAGCAGGTTACGCTCCACCAGTTCAACATTGGGCCTATCTCCTACTGTCTTCTCTAGCAAGGTGAGCATATCACGCTCTAGCTCAACCGCTACGACGCGCCGAGCCTCCTGCGCAAGCTCGCGCGTCAGGACGCCCGTTCCAGATCCTACCTCCAACACTTCGTCATTCTCGTTAATCTCAGCCGCCTCGACAATTCGTTGCAACACGCTCCGGTCAATCAGAAAATTTTGTCCAAAGGCCTTATTTGGACGCATCCCATGCGCGTAGAGAAGATTTCTCAGGTCCCGCATATTCGTCAGGTCGATGGCGTCATAATTTATATTTGGCACCGCCATGGGCTGGTGTAGCTCTCTCTCTTTTCCCAATGCTTTCTTTCGTCCGTTCTTACCACGTATGCCTGATTTTTGTACAGGTATTGCCAGTCGCTAGCAGACCCTTTCTTTGCACCACCATTATATACTATCGGGTCTATCCTGCACTCAGGCTGAGGTACTCTCACATTTTCTACGTCGGACCACCTCTTGAGTTGCAATATACGCACGAGATAAGTGATTTTCAGCTAGCACGCTGGTTTCTTTTCCGCTCAATATCCACATATATGCATATGCATCTACAAATAGAAGTACCAATATCCCCGAATTTCTACGCAAATACTCCTGATTGCGCTTTCGTTCGTTTCATAATATGAATAGTGAGCGAATTGTGCATATAAGTCAGAAAATTTCAGATAAAGCATGTGGACAGAGGTGGGGCCGCTTGCGAGGAAATAATAAAAAGATCTTAACGCAGGAAGGATATATAACTTTATGCCAACCAATCATTCTCAAACGAATTCTAGCTCCGATTCCTCTCCTTCACGCTCCTCTCCACAGGAACGCCCGGCATGGCAACAGGAGAACGAACACGCGGAGGCCTATGGCGAGCAGTCAACACTTCCTCGCCCTCCTCTCGCGCGTCAGCCTACTTATCAGCAAAGCCTAGGGCAAACAGGCATTCCCCATCCCAATGCCTCCACAGCTCCCGCGCCAATAGTAAAGCCCCCTGTGCCTCTCAATCGCACCAGCCAGTTTGTCCAGCCAGGAAGCATACGAGGAGACATACAACCAGCGGTGCCACCTCCTGTAGCCGCGTACGCCAGTAGTGGGTCCAGGCCTCTTTCCCAGCCATTACCAGACGCATCGCAACGCCAGAGGCACGCCCGTGTGCTACGCAAAAAGCGGGTACGCCTGAAGCAGCCCAGGCCAGATATGGTAGCACGCCTGCTTATGGGTGGCTCCCTGCTCTTCCTGGTTGCTCTCCTTTTCACATTTGGCGGGACAGGTATAGCATATGGCTACTATCAGATGCAGCTTTCGTCGATCAATGGTATCGCACAGCATTCGCTTTTCCAGAACACGCATATTTATGATCGGCATGGGAAGCTGCTCTACGAACTATACGATAAACAGCTTGGGAAGGGACGCCGTACCTATGTCAGTTATCAGGATATCTCGCCCCTGCTCATCAACGCCACAGTCGCTGCGGAGGATCATACCTTCTGGAGCAATGGAGGCGTCGATCTCCAGGGCATTGGGCGCGCGCTGCTCTCCAATGCTCGCAGCGGTGGCGTACGCGAGGGCGGCAGTACCATTACGCAGCAGCTTATCAAGAATCAGTTTTTTAGTGGCAAAGAGCGCACGGTAGGCATCAAGTTTCAGGAAGCCATTCTCGCCGCCGGGATCACCCAGCAGTACCCCAAGTGGAAGATCATGGAGATGTACCTGAACACCGTCTACTATGGAAATATCAACTATGGCGTCGAGGCGGCCGCGCGCGACTACTTTGGTCTTAAGCCAGATTGCCAGGGAAATCACTGCAAGCCAGCCGTCTCGCGCCTTACGCTGGGTCAGGCCTCGCTGCTGGCAGGTTTACCACAGAGTCCAACCTACTACAACCCGGTCATCAACAAGGATGTCGCGCTTGAGCGTCAGCAGATGGTCCTCAACGCCATGGTCGCGATGAAGATGATCACACCCCAACAGGCCCGTCAGGCTCGCCAGGAGACGCAGCAGAGCGATATCCAATCCTATTCTACTGACCAGGAGATGAAGGCCCCCCACTTTGTACAATATGTCATCAACCAGCTTGAGGAGGTGTTGGGCGGCCCGGAGCAGCTTCGAGATGGGGGCTTTGACGTCTACACCACTCTGGACTATGACCTGGAGCAGAAAGTTGAAGAGATCACCTATAACAACCTCTATACAACAACATATGATCGTGGGCTGGGAACCTATAACGTCTTAAGCCGCGATAAAAACGTCAATAACGCCTCGGTCGTCGTGATGGATCCCAAAACCGGAGAAATTCTCGCCATGAACGGGAGCGCCTCCTACGAGGCGAATTATCCCCAGGTGCGCGGCCAGCTCAATGGTGCGATGACGCCACGCCAGCCAGGCTCCTCTTTTAAACCGATTGTGTACGCGACGGCCTTTGAAATGGGCTGGTATCCCGCGATGATCGTTTCCGACCATCGCACGATCTACCCGGTCGATCCGCCGGATTACTACCATCCCCAGAACTACGATGGCAGCTTCCATAGCGATTATCCGATGACGGTACGCACGGCGCTGGCCAACTCTTTCAACATTCCCGCCATCGACGCGATTATGTTTACAGGTGTACACAACGTCCAGAACATGGCGGCGCGCCTGGGCATCTCAGAGGTGGCAAACCAGCCTGACTCACAGACGGGTCCCTCCATGGCCCTGGGTTCAAAAGAGGTCTCACTGCTGCATATGACCGATGCCTATGCGACCTTTGCCAATCAAGGGCTACGCATGCCCCCAGTCTCGATCCTCTCGGTCAAGAGTAACCAGGGACGCGAGCTTTATAGCTTCCATCCACGCGGCATTCGCGCGCTGCGCCCCGACGTTGCCTTTCTCATGAATGACATTCTCTCGGATCGAGTCGCCCGCTATAAAGAGTTCTATCCGGGTAATCCCCTGGAACTGAGCAGACCAGCCGCCGCCAAAACTGGCACCACGGATAGCTTCCGCGATAACTGGACGATTGGCTATACGCCCTATCTGACGGTAGGAGTCTGGGCGGGCAATAGCGACAATGAGCAGATGTACGATGTCATTGGTATCACGGGAGCGGGTCCGATCTGGCACGATGTCATGGAGTACGCCTCGCAGCACTATAACTTTCCGCCAGACGACTTTCCTCGTCCCGATAATGTGCATCGAGGTGCAGTCTCCGCCAACACCGGCCTGGCATATGCAGCTGGCGAGGGCGCGGTAAGCGACTGGTTTATCGATGGAACACAGCCAACCATCCAGGGCGCCAACTACTATGTTCCCCCCCTGGTATGCCCGAAACCCAAAGATGATGAAGAAGGCGACAGCACCAGCAACGAGGATATACCAGAAGCATGCCTGAAAGACAGTAGCAAGGACGGCAAAGATGGAGATACCGGGAAGAACTCGTCCGGCAGCCCGAGCGCTGGTGGAGGAAATAGCCCCAACGGCAGCCAGGTGACGCCTTCCACCAGTACTGGCGGAAATAGCCCTACCAACAACCCGCAAATCATCGATGTGACCCCGGGTCCGTAAGTGAAACAGTAACATTGAATGGACAGGCGCGCCTGTCCATTCAATGTTACTGTTTCACTTACTTGTGGATGATAAAATACTATAATACTGACGAAGCTATTCAGCCATTAAACGATACTACTTCCCGGAGGTCTACATTCTCTATGTCAGATAGATCGAACCAGGGCCAGGGCGGCGAGGAGCAATTGCCACCTCTGGACCCAAACTTTCGTCCCCTTACGCGCACCGAGCGGCGCAACCTATGGCTCAAAGAGTATGGCGAACAGGATATCGCGCTCCAATTCTGGGTGAAACTTGCAGAGCAGACAGACCAGGAGTTTCCCGTGATGTTTCAGATGCATGGGCAGCTCGTCTTTGGGCAGATGATCAGCACGCTCGCCTACGCCCGCTTCCATGTCGAGCTTTATGAGGGGATGTATCGCCAGGAAGATCCCGATACTGCAGACTTCCTGCGTGAGTTCTATACCAACCTGGTACCACCCGCCGACCAGCCTGAGATCGGACCGGCAGGACTGCCCGTGCTCTATGAGTATGTACACCTGCGCGATATCACCATCATCAGCGGGGGTCATAAGACTAAGCTACCATACTGGCGTGGGCGCGTCAGCGCCGTTGAAGCCTTCGTTCTGGGCGCCACCACTGAATAACAAGGTGGTGTGATTTGCGGGCAATGCCCGCAAATCACACAAACCCATTATTCAATCTGTACAGTTGTTCCCACAGGTGCCCAGTTGTAAAGCCATTTCGCGGAATCCAGATTCATGCTTACGCAGCCATGTGACCCTTGATTATCATCGCTCGTGCCGGGGCCAAAGGAGGAGCGCCAGGTCGCGTCATGTAAGAAGAAGCCACCATCCTTGAACGCGAGGGCATAGTTGATATAGGTTGGGGGATAGTAGTATTTTGAGTTCTTTGGCCAGGGGGAATGGAACCAGGTTGGGCTGAGCTTTTGTAGCACATGAAAAGTGCCGGTTGGGGTCGGCAGTTGGGTTCGACCCGTCGTTACCAGCGTATCAAAGACTTCTTTATCGCCCTCGTAAGCAGTCAGCTCCTGTTGTGAGATGCTTACGACGATGCGCTTACCTTGCGTGGTCTGGTCAGTATAGCCCTGGGCATAAACGCGGTGTAGCGCCTGGGGCGCGAGTATGAGACTGAGCAGACAGAATAAAGCAAGTCCCCCTAGTAAAAGGGAACGTTGAAAACTTGTTTGCATAGTATTATCTCCCTTTCCCATTGTGAAAGCAAATCTTTATCCACACATCCACTTCGTGCACAGCTCTGTCAGTGCTATGCCAACCCACCACTCCATTGCAACAAGGGACAGGCTCATCTCTCAACGCGGATGACCTTCTCAGACTATTTTGCACAGGTAAACCAATCTCAACAACAGAGTTGGTCCTGGTCATCAGTAGCCATACTGTGCGCACCTTCAGATTCATAGCCTCTGGTGCGCACGAGGTCAGTTCCTACACACCTTGCCACTACCCTTGCTTGCTCTCACCTCCATGACTTGCTGGTCGGGAGATGTAGAGGAGATTATTAGAACAGAGATAACTGCTGAGGTGGTTCCTCGTTTTTCTTGGGTGCTAAGACAACTTTGGGAGCCGCCGCGGCCATGCGTTCCGCCTCCGCCATTACCAGGGGAATCTTCTTGAAATCTTCACGAATTACGTCTTTCAGACTGGCCTGGTGCAGACCTGCCGCCGGGTGATACATGGCAATACAGATATACCCTGCATCCTTTTTGCGCGCCCGTCCATGAATAACACTGATCTTCTCATTACCAAAGAACTTGGCCATTGAGAAACGCCCGAGAGTTACGATGACCCGCGGTTTCAGCGCCTCAATCTGGCGATCTAAATAATTGTTACAGGCCGCAATCTCATCGGGTTGGGGATCGCGATTCTGCGGAGGGCGACATTTCACGACATTGGTAATAAAAACATCGGAGCGTTTGAGATTTATGCTTGCCAGGAGTTCATCGAGGAATTGTCCCGCGGGACCCACGAATGGACGTCCTTGCTGATCTTCGTGGTAACCAGGGCCTTCACCAATAAAAAGGATCTTAGCACTTGTGCTACCTTCGCCTGGTACAGCCCTCGTTCTACCCTTACAGAGATTACATTTCGAACAGGTAGAAACCTCTACGGCTACCTCTCTCAGTATCTCCTCTGACGACATGGCATATTACCCCTTTTTTAATCGTTACTAGCGTTGAGGTCCTAAGATGTCTCTATATTGTACAGATCTTTTGTATATTACACAACTATATTGTGCATAATAGGGTCAAGAACCAAGTTAAGAACACTATAGGCGACACGAGGTCGCCTATAGTGTTGCTGCTTATTTGAGGTTTTACCAGCGGCGATCCGTCGAACGCGGACCAAAGCCACCGTTATCGCGGCGTGGTGGACCACCTGGGCCGCTTGGGCGACTGCCGCCAGGACCACCCATGGGACGGCGCTGGCCAAAGCCACGATCTCCGCCGCCACCGCCACCGCTGTAGCCACCACGGTCTCGATCTCCATAGCCGCGACCACCGCCACCGCCGTAGCCACCACGGTCTCGATCTCCATAGCCGCCACCCATGCGACCGCCAGAAGGCGGGCCTTCACGACGATCTCCATAGCCACCACGGCTCATGCCACCGCGACCTGGGCCACCACGACCACCGCGCTCACTCTCAATCTCGGCCTGACTGGGCATCTCGCCACTCAGGGCCGCGCGACGCGAGAGGTTGACGCGTCCCTGACCATCGACCTCGATTACCATGACGGTAATCTCATCGCCGAGCGAAACGACATCTTCAGGGCGCATCACCTGGTAGTCAGCAAGCTGCGATGTGCGAACCAGGCCCTCTTTCCCGGGCAGGATCTCGACGAAGCAACCAAAGTCGACCAGACGGCGAACCGTACCGGTATAGATGCGACCAACCTCGACCTCTTCGGTCAGGGCGCGAACCGCATCCATCGCACGCTGCATCGCCTCACCAGAGGTGGCAGCAATGTTGACGGTCCCATCGTCCTCGATATCGATCTTGGCGCCACTCTCATCCTGGATCTTACGAATCATCTTGCCGCCCGGCCCGATGACTGCACCAATCTTATCAGAATTAATCTTAATACTCTGAATACGCGGTGCATAGATCGAGAGCTCCTCGCGTGGAGCGTCGATTGCGTCCAGCATCTTCTCCATGATGAACATACGGCCTTCATGTGCCTGTTCAAGCGCCTTGGCCATCACATCATAGGTGATACCTTTGACCTTGATATCCATCTGAAGGGCGGTCACACCATCGGCGGTACCCGCGACCTTAAAGTCCATATCGCCCAGAGCATCCTCGATGCCCTGAATATCGCTGAGGACGGCCCACTTGCCTTCGCGCTCACCCTCACCAGTAATCAGCCCCATGGCCACCCCAGCCACAGGCGCGTGAATGGGAACACCCGCTTCCATCAAGGCAAGGGTTGTACCACATACCGAACCCATCGAGGTTGAGCCGTTGGAGGAGAGAATATCCGAGACCGCGCGAATGGTATAGGGGAACTCTTCCTGTGTTGGAATGACAGGCGAGACCGCGCGCTCAGCCAGGGCGCCATGACCAATTTCACGACGACCAGGGCCACGGAGTGGCTTGCTCTCACCAGTGGAATAAGGCGGGAAGTTGTAGTGGTGCATGAAGCGCTTATTATCATTGGTCCCCAGTCCATCGAGCACCTGCTCTTCTCCAGGTGAGCCAAGCGTTATCACGCTGAGCACCTGCGTCTGACCGCGGGTGAAGAGCGCCGAGCCATGCGTGCGAGGCAGGAGACCAACCTCGCAGGTAATGTTACGGATGGTCTTGGTATCGCGGCCATCGGGACGTATACCTGAATCTAGAATGGTATTGCGAACGTAGGCCTTCAGCTCCTTCTCATAGAAGCCGATGATCTCCTTCAGGCGATCAGGATACTGCGTTCCCAGCTCGGTCACCAGATCGTCCTGCACCTGGCTGAGCGAGGCTGAGCGAGCCGTTTTATCGGGATTGCTGACCGCGGCCTCGAAGCGTGGGCGAACGAACTCCGCCACCTTGCCCTGAAGCTCAGCATCGGGCACGGGGGCCGCGAAGGTGCGCTTGGGCTTCCCACAAACCTGGACCAGCTTCTCCTGCATCTTCACCAGATCTTGCAGGGCCTCGTGACCAATACGCAGAGCCTCCAGCATCATATCTTCGGGCAGTTCTTTGGCACCGGCCTCAACCATCATAATCGCGTCAGCGGTACCGGCAATTGCCAGGTCCAGCTTGCTGCGCGACATCGCGGAAGCCGGGGGATTGATCACAAACTGATCATCGACGTAGCCGACGCGTACGGCCCCAACCGGGCCAGCGAAGGGGACATCCGAGATGGAGAGAGCGGCAGAAGCGCCAACAATACCCATAATATCGGGGTCATTTTCCTGGTCGACGGAGAGGACAGTAATCACGATCTGGACGTCGTTGCGATAACCTTTGGGGAAGAGAGGGCGAAGAGGACGATCAGTAAGGCGGCTGGCGAGAATAGCATGCTCAGTCGCGCGACCTTCACGCTTGATAAAGCCACCGGGAATTTTACCAGCAGCATACATGCGTTCTTCAACATCTACAGTTAACGGGAAAAAGTCAATGCCTTCACGGGGTTCATCGCTGCCAACCGCGGTTGCCAGGATCACGGTGTCGCCGTATCGCACAAGTACAGCGCCACTACTCTGTTCCGCTACGCGACCGGTCTCTATACTCATGACGCGGCCACCGATAACGGCTTCTTGACGGTGAATCATATTTCCTCCGACTAATGCACCCTAATACCTAAAACGCGAAAGTGTGTTAAAGCTCCTCAGGAGGGGTCTGAAGTCTTGCCGGCCCATCTCTCGTTATAACCTGGGTGCGGATCACTGCTCTTTGAAATGTCCTTTTTTTCGCAAACATAGCTGCAACTGGCTTCAAAACATCGTCTTCGCTCTAGCAGTGCGTTGCGTGCTGATTTATTACTTGCTGTGTGGAGAATAAAACCCTCTTCTGCCTATCGTCTTCGCTCGTTCCTTCGTCTCTAGCTTCCTTCGTAAACACCAATGACACACGAACAACCTTGAGGAGCAATACTTAGTAATACTTGCGACCTCGCAAACACAACCGGGAGCTTTTTATAGGATGCCTGCTTATCCAGTGGGAATAGCAACATCTGTGGGACACTCCCTATCCCTGTGAACTCTTGGAAAAGGTGCAGCGGTCGGGCGAACGCAAAGGCGTACGCCAGGATTGCGCCGACCGCATTAATTGTAGCCCAACGGCTTTCGCGATACCGTTTTAGCGGCGTAGGCCCAATTTTTGGATCAGGGCGCGATAGCGCTCTGGACTTTTCTTGCTCAGATATGCAAGCAGACGCCGACGCTGACCAACCATAATTCTCAGGCCACGGCGTGAATGGACATCATGCTTATGCACCTTGAGATGCTCAGTCAAGCTCAGAATGCGGGAAGTCAGGATAGTTACCTGAACTTCGGGCGAACCAGTATCGGTCTCATGGACGCGGGAATCAGCAATAATTTGTGATTTCTCTTCAACTGTCAAAGCCACGCTTCTAACTCACCTCCTACTAGGAAAAGTTGGGAAAGACGTAAGATCTTTCAGCATTATAACATGGATCACCGGAGGGCGCAACGAAAGGCGTCCCCCAGATCAGCTTTTGGGTTGTGTCGTTGTTGTTCGTGTTGTGTATAGGTGTATTGTATCGAAAGCTGTTCAGGAAGATCGTGTGTAGACATACAAGCTAGAGGGTTTTTCCAGCAAGATGGGGCCAGAACCTCCCTACCGGGAGGGTGGGGAAGATTAAGAGCACGCCTTCAAAGTCGGAGAGGAGACAGGGAAACGTAGAAGCTTCCCTGTCTCGCTTCGGTATCGAAGGGGACAGTCACTTAAGTTACTTACTTAAAAGCTACTTAATGGTGACTTTCGCGCCAACCTCGGCAAGCTTCGCGGCGATGCGCTCGGCCTCTTCCTTGGAGACAGCCTCTTTAACGGGCTTAGGAGCCTCGTCGACGACAGCCTTCGCCTCTTTGAGACCCAGGCCGGTCAGTTCGCGAACAACCTTAATGACGTTGATCTTGTTGGCGCCAACCTCGGTCAGGACGGCGTCGAACTCGGTCTTCTCTTCAATAACAGGAGCAGCGGTGGCCTCGGTAGGAGCAGCGGCAACAGCCACGGCGGCGGGAGCAGCGCTGACGCCCCACTTATCCTGAAGAGTCTTGCTCAGCTCGACGAGCTCAAGGACGTTCAACTTCTCGATATCAGCAATGATTGTCTCAACGGACATGATCGTTCCTCCTAGATATGCACATAGACATGCATTGAATACACAGTTTTATTCGGCGGAAGCTCCACCGAGTTGATCAGCACGACCCTGTAGGACATAGCACAGTTCGCGCATGGGAGCGCTAATTAAGCCATACACATTGGACAGCGGACCCTGAATGGTGCCCACTACCTCAGCCTTGGTCTGGTTTTTGCCACCCCTGATCTTGCCGATGCCTTCAACTTGCTCGGAAGACAGCGTGCGGCCACCCAGGATGCCAGACTTAAGGACGACAACCTTGGAGTTGCCGGTATAATCAACGACGGCCTTAGCGGCTGCTACCTCGTCGTCGAAACCGAAAGCGACGGCGGTCTGACCATTGAAGATGCTCGTATCGAGCTCATTCATGTTGTTGCGCTCGCTCGCGATACGCAACAGGGTATTCTTAGCGATCTGGAACTCGACATTGGCGGCGCGCATCTTTTTGCGCAGGTCGTTCATGTCTTTGACCGAGAGACCCTGAGTTTGAACCAGGATAGCAATCGTCGCACGACCCAGCTTATCGGTTAACTCCTCGATCATCTGAGCCTTTGCTTGCGTTGGCATGTTGCTCTCCCTCCTTTCCTAAAAAATGTTTTATCTTTTAAACGCCTTGCGAGATATTCGCGCGAGGCATGAAAAAAGCCTTCGGGATGCAACCGAAGGCGTGAGGAAAGCCGCGTATTTCTCGGCATGAATTCAGGCGCACACGTAGCGAGTACGCATGGAGAATCTTCATGGAGACGCGCAATCCTCGGCAAGCCGATGCCAGGGGCATCATTTCAACACAGCACGTGTGCTTGCGGTCTTCGGTTGCGAAGTATCTTTTTGTCTGTTAAGGTTTGAGCGCCAGGGCGGTCGGGATGTCCAGGCGAATGCTGGGCGACATCGTCGACGTAAGGACTACGCTCTTCACATAGGTGCCCTTCGCGCCAGATGGGCGGGCACGTACGACTGCGTCGATCACCGATGTAATGTTCGACATCAGCGCATCTTCGCTGAACGACAACTTACCAGCAGGGATGTGCAGGAGCGAGGTCTTGTCGACTTTGAACTCTACGCGGCCAGCTTTGACTTCGCGGATCGTCTTAGCGAGGTCAAAAGTGATTGTACCAGCTTTTGGGCTGGGCATCAAGCCACGGGGACCAAGTTTCTTACCGAGACGGCCAACTTTACCCATGACATCGGGGGTAGCGATGGCGACGTCAAAGCCGAGCCAATCGCCCTCGATCTGCTTGATCAGGTCATCGAGGCCAACAAAATCCGCGCCAGCGGTCTCGGCCTCACTGACTTTTTCGCCCTGGGCGAAAACCAGCACCTTGACTTCTTTACCGGTGCCAGCGGGAAGCATCGCGACGCCGCGAACCATCTGATCAGCGTGGCGGGGATCGACGCCAAGCTTCATATGGACCTCGACGGTCGGATCGAATTTAACGTAATTTAGTTTCTTGAGGAGTTCGACAGCTTCCTTGGGCTCGTACAGCTTCTCCGCTTCCAGGAGCTTGCTGACCTCCAAGTACTTCTTGCCATGCCTTTTGATTGCCATATTCTTTTAAGCCCTCCTTGAGGCTACAACCGCAGTGACTTTCGGGCCAATGCTTAGTCTACGATGGGTAGTGAATCGTGAACTAACCGATGGTGATACCCATGCTGCGGGCGGTACCTTCAATGGTGCGCTCAGCCGCCTCGACACTGTTTACGTTAAGGTCTACCATCTTCAACTCGGCGATCTCGCGGAGCTTCTCACGCGTAATCGAGCCGTTTTTGGTCTTATTGGGAACCGCGGAACCTTTCTCGACGCCTGCTGCACTCTTCAGCAGATAGGAGACAGGCGGAGTCTTGATTACGAATGTAAACGAGCGGTCCTCGTAAATGGTGATTTCAGCTGGGATAATCATGCCAGCCTTATCCTGGGTACGCGCGTTGTACTCCTTACAGAACATCATAATATTGACGCCGTGAGGACCGAGCGCTGTACCAATTGGGGGCGCCGGGTTTGCCTTGCCCGCCGGAATCTGTAGGCGAACGACAGCTTTAATACGCTTTGCCATAACCTATGTCAACTCCTCAAGAATTACCTATGAATGAACGGCCTGCTGATTTAGTTGCCCACAAGGGACAACCTCCTTATACGAAAACCAACGCCGCTCTCGCGACTAGCGCTTGCGCGCTCAGGTTTTCGAGAGGCACCTAAATCTTCTCGACCTGTAAAAAGTCCAAAATTACAGGCGTTTCGCGACCGAAGAAAGAGACCAGTACAGTGACCTTATTACGATCCATATTGAGATCACTGACCGTACCGATGAAATCCGCAAAGGGTCCATCGACAACGCGAACACTCTGACCTTTGGAAAAACTGATTTTGGCCTTGGGTTTCTCAGTCTCTTTTGTGACCTGCTTCAAGATCGTTTTGACCTCATGCTCTTGCAGGGGCACAGGCTTATTACCAGAACCGACAAAGCTCGTGACGCCGGGTGTATTTCTCACCACATACCAGGCCTCGTCGCTCATGATCATTTCCACGAGCACGTAGCCAGGGAAGACCTTGCGCTGCACCGTACGGCGCTGGCCCTGCTTGATTTCAACTTCTTCCTCCATGGGCACAATGACGCGGAAAATCTTTCCACGCATATCCATGGAAGCAATACGAGCTTCAAGGTGACTACGCACCTTGTTTTCGTAGCCGGAATAAGTATGAATCGCAAACCAGGCACGCTCTTCGGTAGTAGCACCGGCATTAGTATCTGGCTGGTCATTCTCGCTGGTATGTTCAGTAAACACGGCTCTCCCCTTCTGGTCGCCAGGTGACGAAGCTATTTACCGTTAATAAGCACAAAAATTTGATTCAAACCCAGGTCAACCAACCCCAGAAACAACCCAACCGCTAAAGAAATGACGATAACAGCGATAGTCATGTTGCGAGCTTGCTCAAAGGTGGGCCATGTCACCTTGTGGCGGAGTTCGTAATAAGAGTCAACAACAAAACCACCAAAGGCAGTATTACGGAAGCGGGCCCACGTAGAATTGCCTCTCTGCTCGCGACGCGTGGTTTTGCCACGATCACGAGTAGCTACCTTTGTTGTCACGGGTGTTTTATTGCTCTTAACTGGCTGTTCTTTCTCCCTACCGCTCACCTTCGCCTCAGCCATCTGACTCCGGCTAGTATTTCTTTTTTTCTCGGCCATCTTGTTTGCCACGTTCAGCCTTTCTCGATCAGTAGCAACTGTACATGCGCGCTAGCATAGGTGCTAACCTACACATACTCTACTATCTTACTTGGTCTCGCGGTGGGGCACATGTTCCCGGCAAGTCGTGCAGAACTTGCGCAGTTCCATACGGTCGGGATTGTTTTTCTTGTTTTTCTCAGTGGTATAGTTGCGGCTCTTGCAGGTTGTGCAAGCCAACGTGACCACAATGCGATTTTCTTTGCCTTTAGCCATGATTTTCTCCGTTTTGTTGCCTGGCTTGCAGAGGATGCACTGAATCTGCTTTGTTTGCGAAAGAACATGGGCGCAACATGCATTGCTGCTGGAGCGCCCATGCGTTTACAACCAATTGATCTTATGCAAGAACCTTGGTGCAGATGCCAGCACCGACGGTACGACCGCCTTCGCGGATGGCGAACTTCACGCCCTCTTCCATCGCGACCGGCTGGATCAACTCGACCGTCATCTCAATGTTGTCGCCAGGCATAACCATCTCCACGCCTTCGGGCAGCTTGATCGATCCCGTCACGTCCGTGGTACGAACGTAGAACTGAGGGCGATAGCCGTTGAAGAATGGCGTATGGCGGCCACCCTCTTCTTTCGAGAGGACGTAAACCTGCGCCAGGAAGTTCTTATGCGGCTTGATCGAGCCCGGCTTGGCCAGCACCTGGCCGCGCTCGATGTCCGTACGCTCAACACCACGCAACAGACAACCAACGTTGTCACCTGCCTGGCCCTCATCCAGCGTCTTCTGGAACATCTCCACACCTGTGACAACCACGGTGCGGGTCTCTTCCTTCATACCAATGATCTCGATGTTCTCGCCAACTTTGACGATACCACGCTCGATACGACCCGTGGCCACGGTACCGCGACCCTTAATGCCAAAGACGTCTTCCACTGGCATCAGGAACGGCTTGTCGGTCGCGCGAGGAGGCGTGGGGATGTAGGAGTCCACCGCATCCATCAGCTCCCAGATGCACTTGGCTGCCTCGTCGTTGCGCGAGAGGTCGCCCTTGCTCTCCAGAGCTTTGAGCGCCGAACCGCGGATGATAGGAACATCGTCGCCAGGGAACTGGTACTTCGAGAGCAACTCCCGCACTTCCAGCTCGACCAGCTCGAGCAGCTCCTCGTCTTCCATCATGTCGCATTTGTTGAGGAAGACCACCATCGCGGGAACCTCAACCTGCTGTGCCAGCAGGACGTGCTCGCGCGTCTGAGGCATAGGACCATCAGGAGCACTCACGACCAGGATCGCGCCGTCCATCTGGGCGGCACCGGTGATCATGTTCTTGATGTAGTCAGCGTGACCGGGGCAGTCCACGTGAGCGTAGTGGCGCTTCTCGGTCTGGTACTCCAGGTGCGCGATCGAGATGGTAATACCACGCTCGCGCTCCTCGGGGGCCTTGTCGATCTGGTCGAAGGCCGTGTACTTAGCAAGCTGAGCGGCAGCCAGGGTCTTGGTGATGGCCGCGGTCAGGGTCGTCTTGCCGTGGTCGATGTGACCAATCGTACCCACGTTAACGTGAGGTTTTGTACGCTCGAACTTCTGCTTTGCCATTTCCTAATGAGGCTCCTTTGCAATCCTCTTGCGATCAGATAGCAATGGGTGTAAACATGCAGCAGCCGCCCCCTGATATTTGATCGCATTCCTTGGAAAATATCTTCCTATTTATTCTACCAACGGGAAGGGAAT
Organism: Ktedonobacter robiniae; assembly: GCF_016587375.1. GTDB lineage: Bacteria > Chloroflexota > Ktedonobacteria > Ktedonobacterales > Ktedonobacteraceae > Ktedonobacter > Ktedonobacter robiniae. Next base: position 2,336,153 of record NZ_BNJG01000001.1, on the reverse strand, counting down.
GGTTGATCAATTCAGAAGACGGCAGCAAAAGCTTTTAGTACGTTCACGCGGAATCTTATAAAGATGAAAGCGCTGCGGAAGTGCCCGGCGGTTTCATCTAGAAACCACGGAGCCCGTGATGGGATTTGAACCCATGGCCTCATTCTTACCAAGAATGTGCGCTACCCCTGCGCCACACGGGCTAGACAGACCAGGAGAGGTCTGACTTGGTGGGCAGTGGAGGATTCGAACCTCCGAAGCTTTCGCAACTGATTTACAGTCAGTCCCAGTTGGCCACTTTGGTAACTGCCCAGGTGGTGTCACTCTCTATTAGGAATTATCCCTAGAAATCACACCGTTTTGTCGCCGTCATTCTGAACCGGTCGACGTGACGTATTATAGCCGACCCTCATAGCGATGTCAAGCACTTTTTTATCAGTTCTGCCAAGATTTAAAAAATTCGTTATGAGGCCGGAGTTATAAACAAAGTAGGGGAGAATACCGCCACGAAAAAAGAGAAGAGTGGGTGTGAAAGCACGCTCGGCGCTACTGCAATAAGGTCACCTCTTCCTCTTATAGCGAACGTTCTTCGATCTATGTAGGAAGAACGGGTGAGAGGAGGGACATACACGACCCGGCCTATCTCTGGCTCCAAAAGGAGCCAATGTGTGTCAGGAGAGGGAGAGAATGAGCACGAAAACGTAAGGAATTTGTAAAGTATTTCTAAGCAAATTTTAAAAAATAAGAGGCAAAAGCATTGCTTCTTGCTCAATTTGCTGGTATAATTCCCAACGTTGGAGAAAATTCTTTTATTCCTTCCGCAGTTATCCTTAGTCATCCACTAACCAGTAGTAACACAGCCGGTTAGTTTGTCGTTGGCTGGTTTCGACTGGCATTATGACTTGGAATTATGAGGTAAAGTGCTATGGCAACGAATTGTGACTTCAGTCGTTCTTCCTTTCTCATGGAACAGTATCAAAAGGAAATGGAACTCATAGCTCTTGCCCTGCAAGAAGAGAGTCAGGACGAACGCGAGGAGCGCTTAGGTCTTGTAGCACGTTCCTGGTCCCTCACCGCCGCCTGCTTTCAGAGCCAGTTGGAGCCTAATGAAGCAGTAACGTTTGCACCCGTCGCTTTAGCCCGCCCATAGTACTTCTGATCCGAAAACCCTGAGCGCGAAGCGCTAGACACGCCAGTGAAGGCTTGTCCCCAAATGGGGATGGGGTTCGGAATAAGATTTATCATTGTTTGTCGAGAATGTTCGTTTAGCTAGAAAAAGTACAAGTAGAATAAGCTATGCCCCATCCACCTGACCTTGCACCGGAAGAGTTGACCTATCAAACGCCTGTGCAGTTTGGCATGGTCTATTGGGTGAACTTTGGTTATCCCTCGCTGCCTCCTGGTATTGAGGAGAAGCGTATTCTCGATTGGCATCCCGCACTTGTGGTATCCGCTGAACCTTTTTGTCGTCACGCCGGGGCGATCAACGTTGTTGCCTTGACTTCATATCGTGGCAAGTTGCGCCCCTACCACCATCTTCTTCTCAAGCGTGACTATCCCCTCCTTGATACCGATAGCCTGGTGAAGACTGAGCTGATGTATCCTGTCTTGCGCAGTCTCATGGCGGACCAGTATGCCATCTGCCGTCTGCATGACGCCGATATGCGTGCCATTATGGCCAAGGTCGCCAATAGCCTGGCAATTACCTACTACTATTCGCTCCATTAGCTCGTGTCTTCTCTTCGTTTACTCATTACTCCTAAGCATATTTTATAGCGTGACACCTCGCGCCTGCGGCGCTCGTCTGGTAGGTGGTGTGGTGCACCTGGGCAACCGCAAGCTGCCCAGGCGCACCACACCACCTACCAGACCTCTTTACATACCTTCTCTTGCTGACGTATACCTTATATAGAGCATAGAACAAAGCGCCAAGCCGAGCCATATGAACGCTCTAAAGCTTGAACTGTATGGGAGCAGAGCCGATCATGTCACTATATCAGAGCCAGCTGCGTCTCTTGCCCTCTGTGGATGAATTGTTGCACACACAGAGCGGGCAGGACCTGGTCGCACGCTATTCACATCCCCTGGCCGTCCAGGCTATTCGTGAGAGTATCACCCTGGCACGCCAGTCGATTCTCCGTGGGGAGGACTGTCCCCCACACACAACTTTGCTTGCGCAGGCCACGCACTACCTCCAGGAGCGAGAGCTACCGCACCTGCGTCCCCTGATTAATGCGACCGGAGTGATTATCAATACAAACCTTGGGCGCGCGCCGATGAGTGCCGCCTCTCTGGAGGCGGTACGCCAGGTCGCAAGTGGCTACTCCAATTTAGAATACGATCTCGCTGCGGGAGAGCGCGGCTCGCGGCATAGCCACGTTAGCCAGCTCTTGAGAGAGATTACAGGGGCCGAGGCGGCGCTGGTCACCAATAACAATGCCGCGGCTGTCCTGCTGGGGCTGAGCGCTCTTGCCCAGGGCTGCGAGGTTATTATTTCTCGTGGGCAATTAGTGGAGATCGGTGGCGGCTTTCGCGTACCAGATGTAATGCGCCAGAGTGGCTGTCAATTAGTTGAGGTCGGCACGACTAATCGTACACGTATCACCGACTATAAGCACGCTATCAGCGGCGAGACAGCCTTGCTTCTCTCAGTACATCCAAGTAATTTCTTGATCAGCGGCTTTACCGAAGCGACCCCCGAGCATGAGTTGGTCTCCCTCGCCCATGAGCATAAACTCCTGGTCATGCACGACCTGGGAAGCGGCTGCCTCTTGCCGAGCGAGCGCTATGGCCTGGCGCATGAGCCAACTCCCCAGGAGAGCATCAAAGCAGGAGTCGACCTGGTCTGCTTCTCGGGCGATAAGCTGCTGGGTGGACCGCAGGCAGGCATCCTGGTGGGGAAGGCGAGCGTCATGCAACGCCTGGCGAAGCACCCCCTGATGCGCGCCGTACGTATCGATAAGATGACCCTCGCCGCACTGGAGGCCACACTCCAGCACTACCAGCGCGGCGAGGCTGAGCGCCACATCCCCATCTGGCGCATGATCGCGGCTCGCCCGGAGCAGTTAGGGATTCGCGTTGATCGCTGGATCGAGCAGCTCAAGGCCCAGGGCATAAACGCCCGGCGCCAGGCTGGGCAATCAACAGTCGGTGGTGGCTCGCTCCCCACCGAGACCCTGCCAACCGTCCTCCTGACCCTGGAACAGCTCCACTGCGCCAGGTCCCTGGAAGAGATAGCCAACGACCTGCGCGCCCAGCGCCTGCCTGTCATCGCCCGCATCTCGCGCGATACACTGCTCTTTGACCCGCGCACCGTCCTCGAAGAACAGGATCAGGCCCTCGTCCAGGCCATCCTAGTACAGGCTAATAAATAATTTAATCACTTACCTCCTCCTCGCTCACATCAAATTCTCTAAAAGCGTCAAACATGGTTAAGATGTGTTTTACAGGATAAGACATTTAGCCCAATTTAAGGCATGTCTACTGAATTGCATCTCTTCTTTGGGGTACAATACAACCAGGGTATGCATAGATATATTTTAAAGTAAAGATTTACTTCCTGGCGCATTGCACATTTTAAAGAAACGCCTTGAGGTATGTATAAAGCCACCTGGGAAATATAGTGCTACCACTTTATGGGGAAGGAGCCAGCTGGCATGAATTGGTTAAATCGCGGGAAGGCGGCACTATGCGTCTTATTGCTCGTAGGAATAGCGGCTGTGCTGGTACTAGGGATAACACAGGTCGCAAGCGCACAGATAACGGCTGGGGCGACACAACATGCGCAGGGAAAAATTGTTAGTCTGACCGGATCCGAGAAGGATTTCCTCCTGCGTGTAAGTGATGGCCATGTGCTTCATTTTCGCTGTGGCACCGGGTGTAACGCTTCACTGGCCCACATACGCAGGCATATTACCGAGAAAGCCACGACCGACGTCTACTACCAGACTCTGCCAGAGCACCAGGGAGAAGCGCAGCAGCTCCTGGCGCTTTATGTAGATTGAAGTCACCATCATGCAGATGGAAGGACAGCACACTAATTTGAGCCACAGCGCAAGGATAGAGGTAGGAAGAGAGCAGCCATAGATGGATCGAGCAGATATCGTGATAGTCGGCAATGGCATTGCTGGCCTGACCGCCGCGGTAGAGGCAAGAAAGCACGCGCCAGAGAAGCGAATTGTAATGATCACCGAGCAAGTTCATCCAACGATCAACACGCCCGCGCTTAAGCAATACGCGACCGGGCGCCTGACGCGCGAGCAATTGTTGGCCTATCCTGTGGGGACCGAGCGCCAGGAGCATATTCGCATCGTCACTACACGAGTAGAGGAGATCCATGCTAATAGCAAGTACCTTGCCCTGGCAGATAAACGTGCCTTTGGCTACGACAAGCTCTTGATTGCGACTGGAAGTGCCCCCCTCGGTCTGCCCGAGACCATGCCCGGGCGCCACTTCGATGGCGTTCTGACACTCCACCGCTTACAGGATTATCTCGATCTGCGCAGACGCCTGCCAGAGGTGCGCGAGGCGGTCGTTGTTGGGGGAGGAGTGCACGCCGTAGAAACCGTTATGGGGCTCCTCCACTGGGGAATTCATGTCCACTGGCTCATTCGCGGCTCCACGTTTATGGGGCGCACTCTGGACCAGGAGGCCTCAGACCTTATTTTGGAAGGCATGCGGCGCTCTGGTGCCTCGGTGCATACCGAGACCGAGGTCATTGGTGTTGTGGGTCGTGTGGGAGCAGTTGTAGGAGTGATTACCAATCAGCAGCAGATGCTCTCCTGCCAGATGGTCCTTATCTGTACGGGCACAAAGCCTGCGGAGACACTGGCCAGGCGCAGCACCATCCCGATTGAATTTCAGAATGGGATTGTTGTAGACGATATTATGCAAACCAATGTGGCGAATATCTTCGCGGCAGGCGATGTCGCCGCACTCCCCAATCCTCAAACGGGCCAGCATGCTCCTCGAGCGCAATGGTACGCGGCAGTGCTCCAGGGTCGCCTGGCAGGGGCGATGTTAGCGGGACGCGAAGACCTGGCAAAACAGCCGCTCGGCATCGCCTGGCATGCCACGCATGTCGGCGATCTCTCCATGCTAACCGTTGGTGACCCATTGGCCAAAGGCAGCGGCATAGAGATCCTCAAAGATAAGAGCCAGGGCGGCTATCGCAGGCTTGCCATCGCAGGCGAAAGGCTCGTTGGCTACCTCTCGCTGGGTCAGAGTCAGCCAGATAGCCTGGCCGTCAAACGCATCATTGAGGAGGGCCATCCCGCTCAAGACATCACACGCGCGCTTTTGAAGGGCAACTTTGACGCCAGACGCTACCTCTCACAGGTAGAAACCAAGACAGCCCGCAGTATGCTTACCAGCAAACAGCCGCTCGTCAAGGCGAGAAAACAAGAAGCCATCAGCATGCCGCAACCGGGGCAGAGTGGTCCACTGATTCCGCCAGCGCGCACAACGGGTCCCTTACAACGGATCCAGCCCGTCGCCAAAGATAAAGCGCGAGAAACCAGTCCTCTCGCGCCACTAGCAAGAGGAGAGCAGAACCCACGCATATCTGGCCAGGCGATACAAAAAAATACGGGCGAGGTAGCGCCCGTAGTGATCTCCCAGCATGGAACGCGGTCAACACGCCCCGGGCAAACGCCAGATGCTCACAAGTATACCCAGACACCCGATCCCTCATCATGGCTGGTGGGTCATGGTCAGAGCGAGATTGATCCCTTCCGCGGCAATCTGCCAGCCCTGCCTCCCTCATTGGTTGGCCTGCCTGAGGAGATCAATGCCTTCAGCGGCAACCTGCCTCAATCACGCCCATCTATAGTCTGGGAAGAAGAGCTAGATGCCTTCAGTGGCAAACTTCCCAGCCTGGAAACTTCGCCGTCTGCACAGAAGGATAGCAGAAAGGCAAAAGAAGAAAACCTTCAGCAGGGGGATCCCCCCCGGAATCCAGCCCCCCTGTTAGGAATTACGCAGAGTAGATTACCCAGTCTTCGTTACCATGTAGAGGGAAATAAACAGCCAAAAACGCCGGAGACGAAGCATTCAAGTGGACAAACAGGCGCTACACGTACACTCTGGTCATATGCGAAATCAGATAACCACAAGAAGGGACGGTAACGGTTGAGTAAGATCTTTAAGCAAGAGCCAGTCCTACTCCATAAGACAGGGCCGCAAGTCATGCAAGAGATTAATGCCTGCATCGGCTGCAATGAGTGTCTCCTCGCCTGCCCCGCGCTGGCTGAACCCATCACCATAGATCGCTTAAATCACGAGACCATAGCGGGAGCCATCTCGCCTGCCGTTGCCCGCTTTGCCAGGACATGCTACCAGTGTGGAGCCTGCGTCTCACCCTGTCCGGTGGGATTGCATCGTGACGCAATGATGATGTGGCTCAAAGTGCGGCTAATACGCGACGATTGGAGAGGTTAACCTATGCGTATGCCGATGCAATCAAACAAGCCAGGGGCGCATGGCTATCCCTTGCTTTTCTTCTATATGAACAGTTCATGGGTAGGCAGTTTCTTTTTCGCGCTTTTTGTGCTGGGTGGTGGCCTCGGACTTTACCTCTGGTGGGGACGCTTCAGCACGGATAACTCGCCGGACAGTCTCCTGGGCTATGCCTTAGCCTTTGGCGGCATAGCTTGCTTTCTGCTTGCCGCCATTAGCTATAGCCTGACGCGCCGGACACGCCGCAAAGCTATAGGAAAGCTTAACGCGGCCCTCAACTGGCATATCGGCTTTGGCCTGATGGGGTTGGGGCTCCTTATCCTGCATAGCTTCGGCAATTTTAATCCTCGCTCGGGTACATATGCCTTATACGGCATGCTCGCCCTGGTCATGTGTGGCATAGTCGGCAAAGTCCTGGATCGCATCATTCCCCGGCTCATTGCGCGCGAGGTACGCAATGCCCTAACAGATTCAGGCGAGGATAGAATTGAACGTATCACGCAGAAATTACAAAATCTGACGGAAGAGCGCGATCCCAGGCAACAGGCGCACAATAACCCGAACAGCCTTAGCCTGGCTGGAATCCTCTTTGGCGATGCTCGACCTGGCGAGAGTCTGCATGGTATACCAGCGAAGGCCTTCCGCGAGCGCTCCCTTGCAGGCATATCACTTCCTCCTTCATGGGACCTGGCATATATCACCCTTGAAGAGACTCCATATGAGTTACAACCACGCTCAGGCGCAACAGGACAACAAGCTTCCAACCTTAAGAGACAGATGCGCGAGTTGCAAGTTGTGCAACAGGCCCTGCAAAAAGAGCAATTCTACCGCTATGTGTTGCGCTACTGGCGCGCGCTTCATATCTTTCTGGCCCTGATCACGCTAGGCCTGACAATCTGGCACATCGTCTACGCCTTGCAGCTCCTCATTCCAACCTGGATGGGCCACTAATAAGACAATGGTATGAACGTATGGCGCGAGTATTCGCCCGCGCCATACGTTCATACCATTGTCTTACTCCATTTTCCATAAACTAAGTGGTGCATTGGAACGTATTATTATATAGAAGGGAATTACTGGAGCTGCCCAGATGGAAAAACAGCAGGTGCGCCAAGAAGGAGAGCAAGGCATGATGCAACAAGGCAGTTACCGGGAGCAGGCAAAAAAGCACGCCGTACGCCTATTACGCCATCCCAAGCGATTTGAGATCCTTTTCCACTTCGTAAAAACAGGGAGACTGATCAAGCGCCTGATGGCGGATAGGCGCGTGCCAGTGTTCCGCAAATTCGCGTTTGGTGGGACCGTGGCACTCCTGCTTGCGCTCCTCCTCATCCCCGACGCGGAGGTCATCCTGGCGGGAACCATCCTGCCAGTCATTGGCAATATCCTGGGCGTTCCCCTGGATGCCGGGCTGGACTGGGGTGTCTTCGCCCTCTTCGCGACAAATATGCTACGCTTCTTTCCCCAGGAACGCGTCTCTGAGCACTATGAAGACATCTTCCACGGAGGCCGACACCAATATATTGAGAGTGACATCTAGCAGCAGTAGATAGACAAAAGGCGACGGCTGTGTTTCACGTGAAACACAGCCGTCGCCTTTTGTCTGCCCACTTCAGCGTCAGGCTTATCGACTCGGGGTTAAAAGTCTCTGAAGCGACGACCGATGCCCCAGACAGAGGCAACACCGACCAGCGGAAAGAGAATCGAGCACAAAAGTACATAGAGCGAGAGCTCGCTCTGCGTGCTAGCAACGGTCCCGTCGTAGTGGGAGCGATTAGCCTGGCTCAGGCGATCAACTGCATTACTGAAGGTATTAAAAGTATCGTTGGACTGGCCAGTGCTCAGCATTTCAGCGTCTGCGATACGCTGATCGTCGTTCTGGTCTTTGGCTGTAGTACGAATCCGCGTATCGATATCGGTGTAGCTCTTCCAGTATTGGCTCATATCGGCCAGAGGCTGGTCCTCCTCGGGCCAGGTACGATTCTGCTGAGCGTGACTGATCAACGTATTCACCTGGCGGATGTTCAGCTCCCAATCGTTCTGCCAGTGTCGCGCCTGCTCCTGGTCGTTGAATTTAAGCGAGATCAGCCAGCGCGACTCATCGCCGTTGGCTATCGTGCCGTAACGCTTCAACTGTGCGGCATAGTAGACGCTGTCATAATCATCCTTCACGGCCTGACCAAAGGAGCCGTGCTGGCCCATCATGGTACCAAAGAGCGAGAGCAGGTTCGCACTCAAGACCAGGCCCACCAGGAAAGCCGGTACCAGACCAAGATTAAACACACGATGCGTTGTCACGGCCATATAGATCGAGCCACAAAGCAAGAGCAACGTGAGCAGGCCACACAATAGCACCAGAAGGGCAAAGGTTCCACTCAAAAAATTCTGCGTATCCACATAGGCATTATCCAGAGAGGTCTTATTGATGTTATTCAAGCAGGTAATATTATCTTCGATACTGCCAGCGGCCCACTGCTCCGCCGGAACACTGTCGCCCTGACTCGTCAGTGTACAAACAGGTGGGTTCGCCTCGGGAAAGATGATATGCCCATCGCTATCTTGCGGTAACTGCCAACCAATCTTCGTATGCAACACCTGGCTGGCATCCAGGTAAGCCTTCCAGGCATTTTGCAGGTGTGGATCACTGGCATCACCTTTATCTTTCGCCTGGATGTACTCGGTACGCATGCGCTCGATCGCAGCCATATACTCCTGGGAGCCTGCCATAATCCGCTCAATCGCGGTGCGCTCGCCCGGATAGGTCACATTATGCGCCGCCAGGTAGAGCTGCTGGTTGAAAAGCAGCATCTCGGAACTGATGGTCTGATCATCACAGTCATGTACTGTCAAGGAGTAGGTCGTACGTGGCTGTTCTGGCAGGACACAGCTCGCATACTGCGTCAGCTCAGCGGTCACCAGGTAGTCGGCGGCCTTGGCATCGATATCTTCAATATACTGTGACATGGATTGTGCGGCATCTACGCTCGGCACACTTCCTTGAGCAATGGTCATCAGATCATCAGAGGAGCGCGAAATTGCCTGCGCGGATACAAGGGCCAGGATGACAGCCAGTAATAACAGGCAACTGGCAAGGGTCGAAAACTTTCCTTTGTATGTGCCACCTAGCCATTGCCAGAAACGCGCCCAGTCTACACCCAGAAAGCGGCTACTGGCTGGCGCAGGTGCCGCCTTTGAATAGGGGTCATTATCTGCCCCATCTGCTTCGCCATGATCTATTTTTCCTTCAAGCATGGGCCTCATGTTCGACCCATACACGTTCTCCTATAGAGTGTTTCCCAATTGCGTAAAGCAAGGGTCTACTTGAGCTTAGAGGTGCGTCCTGTGTTGATGGCCAGCGTCTTACGCGCCACGGCATCGACATGAGGGTTGAGGCGAATTGTTCCCTTATCGTCGCGCAAGACCAGGTTGGAGAGCAGATGTGTGATCTTTTCGTTGCCGCTCTGCTCGCTCATAAGCAAGGCCTCGCCCAGCAGTTTGGTCGCACGCACGACATCGCCAGCGACCAGCGCGGCCTGTCCCTGCTTGATCGCATCGGAGAGCTCTTCCTCGTGCGTATAGTGGGCGATATGCTCCTCGACCTGGGCCGCCAGGTTGAGATCCTCGGTCCACTCGACAAAGACCCAGCCATCCTGAGTACTCTTCTGCACCTGCTCGGTCCCACCACCAACCAGGTAGCGAACGCTAGGGCGCACCATCAGAAAAGGCTGGCCGGGATCATGCACAGGAATCTCCAGGTTGAGTAGATAATCGCGCTGCTCACCCATCGAGAGGGAGCCAAGCGAGGCATGCATCTGGCGTGGATTCGCGCCATCGCCCTCAAGCTGGCATTCAGCCAGGGAAGGATAGACCTGCTGTATACGCGTGATCTTCACGCCAACAGGCGACCATAGATCAAGCGTGGCATGTGTAATCGCGGTCCTGCGCATCTCGTTAAAGGCCAGGGTAAAAGCTGGAATAATCTGCTGGGGTTGGGGAATAATGTCCGCGCTACCATGGGTGCTGTCGGCCATATGGCGCAGTTCGCTGGCATCCCAATCCGTACCCACGCCCCAGGCGCTAATACTGATATTCGCCACGCGACAGCGCTCCACCGCCTCATTGAGACGGAAGCGCGTCTCGCCCTCGTTACGCCCATCAGTCAAGAACAAGATCTTACGAGCCCGTGACTGATCGCGTCCCAGATGCTCAGCAATCATATTGAGCGCGGTACTCATGCGCGTTCCATTCGTCGCCGTAATACGCTGGATGGCAGCGATGGCGCTGCGTTTATTGGCACTCGTCCCCATGGCAGGGCCAAAGAGCAGGCGCGAGACATCATTAAAAGAGACCAGCATAAATTGCATCGTCTCGTCGAGGGCCTGCACAACCTGGATCGCACCTTCGCGCGCGGCCTGCATCTTCGCTCCATGCATCGAGGCCGATTGATCGATAGCCAGGGCCAGCGAGAGGGGAGCAGGTGTGAACTGGGCATTATCGTCGACATGCAGGGAGATAACGGCCTGGATTGTATTCTGGCCCACTTGCAGGTAGGGGTTTTGATATGCACGTAAGCTAAACATAGCGGATGTCCTTCTCTTCTTTCGTTGCGTCTCTTACCACCAACGCCAGGGCGCAACCTGGAGACGATACTTCACAACCTGCTCACGGTCGGCGGGATGTGAGGCGCGGCGCAGGTACTCTTTGTAACCGTGCTCAGCGGCGCTTCCCAGAACACGCGGTGAACAAGCGCTAACGCCGGGAAGGCTGGCGCCTTTCGCGAGTGCGCCACGCTTCGCCAGTTCCCAGGCCGTACGATAGACGTGTCCCCGAGCCAGAAAGTAGCGCGAGTCCTCGGTGCGCCCCTCCAGGGCAGTCACAACGGTCGTGGCCTTCTGCACGTTCTTCTCATCTACAGGCTGCATATGCTGGATGTAGATGTTGATGAGCAAGAGCTGGGACTCGATATAGCGAGCCGCCGCCTCGTTCACACCACCCAGAAGTGTCGCGGCATCACTCCAGCGCTGTAATTTCATCAGGGAATCGGTCGCGCCGAGAACCGCCTCGGTACTGGCGGGATCAGCCTTCAACACAGCACTATAGAGATCTACTGCCGCCTGGTGCTGCTGCATGCGATTGTTTACGCGCGCCAGGGCCAGTTGAGGTGGTAGCTCGCCGGGCAACTCAGCTATCAATTCGCGATACTGAGCAGCGGCCTCGGTATACCGTTCCTGAGCCTCCAGTAAGCGTCCGGTATACCAGGAGAGCTTCCAGTGGCTGGGGGAGAGGTGCTGAGCCAGCGTGACCTCTGAGAGAGCCAGGCTATATTCTCCCTGGTCGATATACACCTCGGCCAGGCGCAAATGAGCATCGAGGCTGCGCTGGTTGTTGCGCGTGGCCTGATTGTAGAAACCTCGTGCACCAACATAGTTGCCAGCCCGTAACGCCTGGTCACCATAACGCAGTGTATCAATCACGGGATCACGCTCATCGAGGGCAGCTTCGCCACGAAACCCAAGCTTACCTGTAGTCGTCAGAATGCCGGGGGCGAAGAGTCTGGAGGCAATAGGCTCGCTGGCCTTGCCACCTACAATCTGGCGTAAAACGCCACGCAACTGGTCGGCCAGTTCATCGGCACTCTGGAAACGCTGCTCTGGCTTGCTGTGCGTTCCCTTGACAAGCAAGCGATAGAGCGCGGGATAGTCGCGAAAGATGCGATAGTTTTCAACAATGGGCATGCCAAACATGGGATTGGCCAGGTCCATCAAGGAGACCAGGTAGGCCAGCGTACGACAGATAGAGTAGAGATCGGTCTGGGACGAAGGGTGCTTGACCGCCTCGGGGGCATAGAAGCCATGCGTTCCATACACATCCTTCGGCCGTGGCTCATACTTAATAACCGTGCCCATATCGATCAATTTCACGACCTGGTTGCCATCTTTTAATAGCTCGACCATCATGTTCTGGGGCTTAAAATCGCAATAGACCAGGTCCAGCTTCGCCAGGTAGGTAAAGGCGGGGAGGATGTCCAGGATATAGCCAATGGCCTCGGCCACAGGTAGAGGCTTGCCACGCGCCAGCAGCAAGTCTTCCAGCGTCTGGCCATGGACATATTCCATGACGATATAACCCTTGCGATTCATCGTGATGAAATCGTAGATCGATACGATATTCGCATGCTTGATCGCGGCCAGGAACTCGCGCTCCTTGACGCTCTGCTCCACCATATCCGGATCGTCTTCGCTCAGCAGAGCTTTGATCACGACCTGGCGCTTCAGCACAGTATCCTCCGCCAGGAAGACGGCTCCCATTCCGCCCGCGCCAATCTCCTTGACAATTTTATACTTTGAGTTAAGGACCTGGCCCACACTCAGGCGCGAGAGCGGGTCGGTCTGAGGAGCGCTCACCATGCTGGCAAAGGTCGCGGGTGCAGACACTGGATCAGGAAAGTGATAGCCGCAACCATTGCAGAAACGAGCATTGCTCTTATGCGCCTTATGGCAACGAGGGCACAGGTTGCTCGTCTGGGCGGTGGTACTGGAGACAGGTCGAGAGGTGCTGGCTAACAAGATGCCACTCACAACCAATCCGCAGTTTTCACAAACATCATCACCAGGCTGGAGTGCGGACTTACAATTTGGACAAACCGTAGGGGTTACAGTTGCCACAGGCGCTGAATGCAGCGACGCAGCTGTGGGCTGAGAAGTTGTGGCCAGGCGTGGCGCAACCGTAATCTGCGTGAGAATCGCACCACAATTCTCGCAGACATCATCGCTCATAGACACCGTTTGCCGACAACTGGGGCAGGTTCGCATATGATTTCCTTCTAAAAATCAGCGTTACCTTCTTCATCTTGGAAGAGCAAAAATAGCAACATCAATATCAGGTGTGACTACAAAGAGCATTACCTCAAGAGTCGCGTCCTACCCGGATAAACGCGAAGCCAGAAAAAATATCAAAAGGAAATCAAGGTGTGTGGGTCAGGGTGCGTGAGTCAGGGTGCGATGGGAGGTGGGAGGCTGGCAAAGCCAGCCTCCCACCTCCCATCACACCCTGACCCAGCGAGCCACGCAGTGGCGAGAAGTCCTGTATATGTAGACGCGTGCGCTTGCCCCGAATGGGGGTTAGCAGCGTCTTTCGGGGTGAGAGGAAGAAGCTGGATTGGCAATACCACGAAAGTAGATTAAGCTGACATACTCCACAAGCTCCTCTGGCTTTATCGCCTCGCTGAGCAGCAAACGTTTAAAAGAATACGAGGCGAGCATACTGGTAAAAGTGTGGAGCATGATGGGATTAGGAAGCGAGGGATCAAACTCGCCACTGGCTTTCCCCTCTTCGATAAGTCCCATAAGTATGGACGTGAGCTGATCGAACATTGAGCGATGATGTTCTTTGAGAATAGAGCGTAGCTCAACGGCGCCAAAGAGTGCATAGAGCAGGCGCCCCCTCTGGCCGCGCAGGCTCAGAAAGACTGACTTGAGAATCTTTTCCAGGCGTATCTGAGCCGAACCAGGAGTAGCAACAATACTCTGCAACATCTGAATGATGCCCTGGAGCTGCTCCTCCAGAATGGCCAAAACCAGGTCCTCTTTACGAGCGAAGTGGAGGTAGAGCGTGCCTTTAGCGATACCTACACGAGCAGCGATTTCATCCATTGATAATTCATAGTAGTCCTTTTCCAGCAAAACTTCTTCGGTTGCTTGGAGTATAAGTGCTTTACGCTGCTGACGCTGACGTTCTTTAAGCGAGAGCGCAGGTATAGGCTCATGCATGTGGCTCCCTCCAGTGTAGAGCAAAAATGAAGCATGAAAGCAGCACCCCTATTGTTCATGGGGGCTGATCGTACGTAATGTAGCGGTCTATACAAAGACGTACTTCAATATTACATTTCACGCCGTTGTGAAGATAAGGGCTATAGATGAGAATGCTCCCTAAATGGATGGCTAGTGCGATGGGTAGGAGAACTGGCTCACCACGTATGGGAAACCAGTTCTCCGGTGTGCCCTATCTCTCGATAGGGGCACAAGCTTTGGCGCTATAAGGTTAGTAGGTATGGCCCTCAGAAAAAGAGTTTCGTGAATCCAATGCGCTGTTGGCCGTCTCTTCCTGCTCACCTGGAGGCAGCATCTCATGCACATGACTCAGGCGCTGCTCAATCTCACGAGCATGCTGATTGAGTACCTGGAGATGCTCTGAAAGCTGGTAGACCTGTGCCTGAAGCATATGGACTTCCTGGCGCAGAGCAAAGACCGGGAAAGAGACATTGAGATACTCACCTGACTGCGCACCCGCGAAATCAGTAGCAGGATCGGTATACGCGGCCCTGGGCGTTGGATAGGGATGCGAAGCGTTCAGGTCGCCTGTCTGCGCGTCCTGGTAGACCGTAGGCGCATCCGCGACCGAAGCAACTTCTTGCTGCGGCGTTGCCGCTGGCGCTGGAGTCGCAGGCTGCTCCGCGACGGGTGCGGGAACAGGTGTAGTTGCCCCCGTCTCCTGACCAGCGCCGCGTGCCAGGAGAAAAGCTCCCACAACCGCCAGCACGGCGACGACGATCAGGCCTCCAATAATTAACATGCGAACTTCCTTTCCAGGTTATAAGTGCCTATACGGAAACCTGAGCGCGGAGCGCTAGCCACGACAGTGGCGTTGGTTTCCGCATAAGAAGGCAGGGACACCTTAGTGCAGGTGGATCTTGACCTCGGCGCTCAGGCCAGGAACCAGGTTATGCCCACCATTGGTGTCAAGGGTAACGACCACGGGAACACGCTGACCAACCTTGGTGAAGTTGCCGCTGGACATATCCGTCGAGGGCAACAGGGAGAACTGGCCCGCGGTCGCCTGAACGATGTGATCAATATGGCCGGTGAACGAATCGCCATTGTAGGCATCGACGGTGATATCCACATCCTGACCATTTTTGATGTTGTTGAGCTGACCCTCGTCGATATAAGCCACAACATTTAGCTTGCTCAGATCAACCACCTGAGCCAGTGCCGCACCCGGGGTGACGCTCTGACCGACGACTCCGCTCTCCTGCACAATTGTACCATCGATAGGGCTGGTCAGGTTCACGCTTACCTTCTGGCCCGTCTGCGAGACGGTAGAGATCGTGCCAATAGTTTCTCCGGCGGTCACTTTATCGCCCTGCTTAACGCTCATGTCGGTCAGCTGACCCGCCTGGGGGCTGCTGATATTAAGAATCTGCCCGCTGATCTGCGCATCATCGGTAGAGTAGAAGTAGTAGCTATTGTAGACCCAGTAACCTGCGGCGCCCGCGATAGCCAGGAGCGCAACGAAAACAAGGATGGGAACAAGAATGAGACGACGCACGTGCGTATCCTCCTTAGGTATATAAATGCTGATGAATAAATGTGCTGTTTTGTTCTATAGAAGAACAGTGTATGAGATTAAATGGCGAGCGAAGCTTCTTCGCGAGCTTTTTCAGCCTCAGCGCGCTCCTCCTCGCTCATTGAAGCCTCTTCTTGAGCAGGCTTTTTCTTCTTCGCGCCACTGACAAAGAACGTCGCGAAGATAGCAACTATCGCCAGGTAGAAGCTCAAACGAAAACCATCCTGCATAGCAAGCATGTAAGACTGCCTTTGCAGCAAACCACCGATCGTTTTCAGCGCGTAGGCATAAGCTGCGGTTGCCGAGAGGCCCTTGCCCATCAAAGCCCCCTGGAGCATCACAACCAGCGTCCCAAGTGGAGAGGTTGCTGTGACGCGCTCAGCGAGATGAGCATAATGGATTTTATTCTGACTCTGCACCATTGTTGCCAGAATAGCAATTGTGAGCGAACTACCAACGAAACGAAGTGTTGTGCTCACCGAAGATGCCTGCGAGAGACGGCGCGGCTCAATATTGGATAGGGCCGAAACCATGAGCGGCTGCATACACAGCCCTATACCGCAACTACGCAGGATTAGCAGCCATTGGAACTGGCCAATAGGAATATAGAGATCCAACAGTGAATACAGCCAGAGAGCGACACTCATAATGAGCAGGCCTGGAATGACAATCGCACGCACACCAAATTTATCTACCAGACGTCCTCCGAGAAGCATCGTGAACATAGAGGCAAAGGCCTGTGGCAAGAGAACCAGGCCCGCATCAAATGCGCTCAAGCCCCGTAGGTTCTCCAGGTAGACCGGGACCAGGAAGAGTCCGCCATACAGCGAGAAAGTCACCAACAGGCTAGCGATGCTACTGGTGGTAAACGAACGATCAGCGAATACCGTCAAATCAAGCAGAGGTTGACGCCCCTGGCGAGCGGCACTGAGCTCGACATAAATGAAGAGGATCAGTAGTAGAGTGCCCCCAGCCAGCGTCCCAAGCACAGGTCCCGAGAGCCAGCCATCAGTACTGGCATCAGAGAGGCCATACAACAGGAGGCCCAGGCCAATGGCAGAGAGAAGGAAACCAGGAATGTCAAAGGTTTTGTTGCGAATAATCTCTCCCTCGCGCAAGAAGAAGATAGCCATCAGCATACCTACAATACCAATAGGCAAGTTAATATAGAAGATCAACTGCCAGTTGATGTAGGTGACGATATAGCCGCCAATCGTTGGTCCAATGGCAGGAGCAATCAGGATTGGCACGCCAAAGGCACCCATCACAGTACCGCGCTCCTGCGGTGGAAACTCGCGATAGAGCAAGGTAATCGCCAGAGGCGACAAGAAGGCGCCCGTCGCGCCTTGGAAGATACGGAAAATGATCAGAACAGGCAGACTCCAGGCGATACCGCAAAGAGCGGAACCAAGCGTAAAGCCAACCAGAGACAGGATATAAAAACGTTTAATACCAATACGATCAGCGAAAAAGGCCGTAAGCGGAGTGGCCACACCCTGAGCCAGTGTATAGGCAGTCAACACCCATTGCACGCTGTTCAGGTCTGTTCCAAAGGCGCTTTGTAAGCGTGGAATGGCGATATTGACGATGGTACTGTCCAGGATAGACATAAAGGTACCAAAAATCACCACACAAGCCACGATCCACTTATAAGGGAGACCTCCTTCCCGCCTTGCAGCCGGGGCAGGAACTTGCATTCGAGAACCTCCTTTGCGTTACCATTACAGCGCTTCTAGCTCGCAGATATCACCGCAGATTCAACCTTGAAGCGATAGGTGCAATGCTTATAGCGCTCATAGGTCACGCATAGCACAAGGCCCTCCCAAAAGGGAACCTTGCACAGTGATGGCAGGACATACGGTTATAGGGTTGTCATTCAGGTGGCAACGCTTAACCAGGTTAATCAGGGAAGTATCTCACGCCTCAGCCGTTTATAGATTGACCAAACAAGCTAAAACATGACCATCTATCCCTTAGTTTGACTTAAGCTTAGAAGTTTGACTTTCTAGTCATAAATTTACCAGAACGTCATAGCATTTGTCAATAGGGATATATCGGCATTTTAAAAAATAGCCATAATTGCTTATGCGGCTTATCCAGGAGGATATGGAGATAGAGCGTCTGAGACGCTTTAAGGAATCAGGGTGTGTGATGGGAGGCTGGCGGAGCCAGCCTCCCATCACACACCCTGATTCCTTAAAATAACAAAAACGCGGGTTCTTACCTGGTAAGGGAAAGATAGAGTTATACGACCAGGTAGAATCCGCGTTCTCTTGTGTACAAGCACGCCACAAAAAAGCGTGTGCCTGTCATAGGTGAATTTTATCGTTGTTGGTGGAGGGGCGGAACTTGTTCCCATCATTAAGGAAGACGGAGAGCTGCTCCTGGGCAGGTAGATGAATATGAATAATCATATCCAGCTTACTATCTCCGTTGACATCCCTAAATTCCAGGGTGACAGGTGCCTTATCGCCTCCATCGCCAGCGATATAGATAGGTGCCACATAGCTTATCGACTTGGCGGGATCACCGGCAACCATCTCAAAGACCACTGCCTGGCGATTCAGGTTAATGGCAACGAAATGGCTGGGATGCGTCGTCGCGTCGGTTCCATGACCAACGACAGCATCGACTTGATAGGTACGAGGGTTCCCATAGTGCACATCGTCGGAAACTTGATGTGCCCACGCCAATGCCCAGGAACCAGTAATCCAGATGGCGAGCATAGCCAGCATACCAACACCCAGGGGAAGAAGCCAGTGAATGCGATGATGCGTAGCCGATGGACGTGAAGCGGCGTTCCTTTTCGGCTGACGTGGAGCATTCTTGGGAGGCTGGTAGGTGGTGGTACGTGGAGCTTGACGAGGCAAATCATTGGTGGTTGCTGCCTGGCGGCGCTGCGGAACAGTCGTTGTGGGAAAACTTGCTGCCGTGGTTCGATTTACTTGAGAGGGTTGCTGGCTTAAACGTACAACGCTGGTGTGAGGGCGTGAATCCTCAAGTATATCATCCACTGCATTAAATCTTGAACCTGTAGTATATCGACCTTCGATTCGTGTATTCCGTGGACTCGAATCATTCGTCGTCGAATACTCCAAAGAACTTGAGCGTATTTTCCTCCGCGGCATTTGATGGGACTCATCACCTGGCGGCATGACTCTACCTTTCTCGCTAGGGAAAGCAAGGGCGCTTCCGATAGAGAATCAAAGCAGCTCAATGAGAACTGTCTCGCTTGCTATATTACAACCGTCAATGTGTCATTGTCAAATAAATCGTGCCAATATGCTCGATGTTTCTTTTTTTAATGTCATTTTTATGCGGCTTTACTACAAGCGGAGGGTAATAAAGGGAGAGTGAGGGTCTTCGACCCTCACTCTCCCTTTATTACCCTCCGCTTGTTAGATTTTACTGAGGCGCGCAAAGTCCATGCTGAGCTGTTTCTTGCCGACGCTCCCCTGGAACTGGACCTCTACATACTCGGTCGGCCCCTCCATCTCACTCTTTAGCACCAGCCCCTCACCAAATTTATCGTGACGCACACGGTCGCCCGCTTTAAACTGTGGGTCCCGAGGCTTGAGGCTGGCAGGTTCGCTCCGCTTGCCAGCAGGCGGTACAGGTGGCCGCGTATTGGATGTATTTCCTGGGCGGGCCGAGGACGATGCGCCACGGCCAGTGAGACCAGGCTCGCCTGTACGCTGCGGGGAGCCATAGATCTCATTTCCTGTCCCTGACGAGCGGCGTCCACCAGAACTAGAGCTATCGCCTCGCCCAAAGACACGCCCACCCTCATCGCCATAAGGGTCCTGGTTAAACTCATCTTCCCAGGAGGGGGCACGCCGACGATTGACCTGTACGCCACTATTATGACCGCCATCAACGGACGGCTTTGAGCGGCTGCTATCCTCGGCCCCCAGGCCGGGACGACTGAGTAGATGGAGAGGGATATCGCTCAAGAAGCGCGATGGCTCTGTATACTGAGTCTCGCCCCAGAGCGAGCGCCGGCGCGCACGAACCAGGTAGAGACGCTTCATGGCACGTGTAAAGCCAACGTATGCCAGACGACGTTCTTCCTCTAGCTCCTCCGGTGTATTAATGGAGCGCGAATGCGGTAGTGAACCCTCGTCCATACCCACGATAAACACCACGGGATATTCCAGACCCTTGGCGGCATGCAGAGTGATCAGCGTCACCGAGTCGTTCTGCTCTTCGTTGACAAGCGCACCATTCTCGCTTGTCTGTGCCGTGTCGGCCCCGCCTACCAGGGCCACATTCTCCAGAAACAACTCCAGCGCGACCGGCGTCTCAATCTCTGAATAATCCTCGGCCACGCGGCGCAATTCAAGGACGTTGGCCCAGCGATCAAGCTCCTCTTCGGCATTTGCACGCAACTCAGGTCCATAGCCTGTACGTTCAGCGATGCGATCCAACAGTTCGGGAAGCGGGAGTTCTTCAACAGCGCTTTGCAAGCCTACGATCAGCTTACTAAAGTTCTGGAGCGAGTTGCGGGCGGCGGTTCCCAGCGTTGTATGCTTCTCAACACGCTGAACAGCCTCATACAGCGAAATCCCCTGTTGCTTAGCCCATTTCTTCAATTCGCCAATGGTCTTCGGTCCGATCTTGCGATTAGGCACATTCACGATCCGCTCAAAGCTCAGGTCATCATGCGGATTGGCCAGCAGGCGCAGGTAAGCGATCATATCCTTAATTTCTTTGCGCTCGTAGAACTTGCGGCTCCCGATGACCTTGTAGGGAATATTCATACGCAGGAACTGCTCTTCGAGGGCGCGCGACTGGGCATTTGTGCGATACATCACGGCGATATCGCCGCGTCCTCCCACGTCTCCACGCGCCAGCAGGCGTATGATCTCATGCGCGGTAAACTGGCCTTCCATCTCTTCGTTAAAGGCCTCGTAGATGGTGATCTTCTCGCCCTGTCCCTGCGAGGTCCAGAGATTCTTCTGCTTGCGCAGGCGATTCTGCTGTACAATCTCCTGGGCGGCATCCAGGATGTTCTGTGTCGAGCGATAGTTCTGCTCCAGCAAGATCACCTTTGTGTGTGGGAAGTCGCGCTCGAAGCGCACCACGTTCTCGGCACTGGCACCCCGCCAGGTATAAATCATCTGGTCATCATCGCCAACAACACATACATTTCTCAGCCCCTCTTGCCGATCGGCAGTCCCGCTGCCAAGCAAGCGAATAAGCTTATATTGTGGAAGGTTACAATCCTGGAACTCATCGACATGAATATACTGCCAATGGCGCTGATAGCGTTGCAGAATTTCTGGCTCGCGCCGCCAAAGCTGTTCGGTAAGCATCAGCAGGTCGTCAAAATCGACGGAGTTATTGGCGCGTAGCAAGCGCTGGTACACCTTATAAACGCGGGCGGCCACCTCTTCGCTATACTTGCGGGCCTGCTCCGCCATCTGGTCTGGACCAAGCATCTCGTTCTTTGCGCGCGATATCTGGCCGTGGATAGCGTTTGGACGATATAATTTCTCGTCCAGGTTCAGTTCTCTGATGGCCTGCTTCACCAGGGAAAGCTGATCGTCGGTATCCAGGATCACAAAAGATTTGTTCAGGCCCAGGGGCAGGAGCGCATCGGCCTCCATACGCAGCACGCGTGCGCAAATGGCATGGAAGGTGCCAATGCTCATGTCTTTCGACGCGCTCACCCCCACCAGTTTCTCCATACGTTCGCGCATCTCGCGCGCGGCCTTATTGGTAAAGGTCACGGCCAGGATATGCCAGGGAGAGACGTGTTCATGCTGGACCAGGTAGGCAATACGATGTGTAATGACACGCGTTTTGCCGCTACCAGGACCCGCGAGGATCAACACGGGTCCCTGTGTTGTGGTTACAGCTTGACGCTGCGGTTCATTGAGTCCATCGAGTAAGTTTATCTGTTCCAACATCATCACGCTCCAGATCAGGCTTCAAGTCGTCAGCTATCTAGCTAGCCGGACCATTAGTTCTATAGGTTTGTGTACCCTGCGAGAGGGCCGGGAGGAAGAAAGATATGATTTTTCCAGGTCTATTTCGGGGTCCAGGCTATTGTATCACAGTTGTGCTCGCAGGGGGACAGGCATGGTACTCAGGGGAAGACTACAGGAAGAGGCTGAGATATATGGAGAAAGCTCCCCATGGCTTCCATTTCAGGAGGCCATGGGAGCAGCTTTAGGTGTAACAGAAGTGGAGACTAGCGAAAACTGACGACCGGCACGCTGGCGCTGATAATCGGCGAGAATGCGCCGTCCGTGTTCATTGAGTTGCGCGTAGAGCTCATCCTCGCTCAACCAGCAGGGGCGCCCCTCGATGTTATCGCGCAATTCGCCACCGGTTACTCGTGCCTGGAAGACAAAGCTCAGATTGCTCATGTTGGTCCAGCTATCACTTGTGAGCGTATAGCAACCAACCATATCACCAATTTCCAGGTGCAGGCCAGTCTCCTCCAGACCCTCGCGCTGCGCACCCTGTTGCGGCGTCTCACGCCAGTTCATAAAACCGCCGGGAAAGACTGTTCGCTGGCCGGGAAGCTGAACAACCAGGTAGCGTCCCTGCTCCTCAACTACAACTACCGCGCTACAGAAGGGCGGCAACTTACCGCCCAGCAGCCAGTTCAAGAGATTGAAGAAGATGCTTGTACAGCGCTTCAATAGATCGTATAGCATACTGCTTATGACCCTTTCCTTGCTCGATGATGTTGCGCTCTCTTCTGAAAGCAATAATACGGTGCAAATGTCAAAGCTTTATCGCGTATCTGTCGCGAATTTGTCGCAATTCACAAGCGAGCAAGTGTGATACTATGAAAGCGATGAACAGTATGGCATGAGGAGGGTATCTTCCTCCTTAAAGTTTTTGGCAGTAAGTAAAGGAGCAGAGGCTGTTGGCAACACAGAATCTCGTTTTATCCCCTGGGGCGGCTGTAGACCTGCATATGCATACTACGTATAGCGACGGGCGCTGGCCCGCCGAACAGTTAATTAACTACCTGGTTGAGGAGAAATTTGACCTGGTTGCGGTCACTGATCATGACCGTGTCGATAAAGTGGCTGAAATTCGAGAGCTGGCGGCAAGCAAGGGGCTTCCTGTGTTGCCTGGAGTAGAGATCACCTGTAAGTGGAATGGGTACATGGCCCATATGCTCTGCTACGGTTTCGATCCGGCGCAGAACGCAGTGCAAGAGGTTACAGAGAAGGTGGCGCGCATGCAACTGGAGAACACGCACCAGGTGCATGATGCACTGGTAAGCAAGGGCTACACCTTTCCCCGCGAGACCGAGGCCCTGGCAGAGCATGGCGGCAAACTTTTCCGTCCTTCGGACAACATTACCCTCCTCATAGAACATGGCTACGCGCCCGACCGTATGACTGGTCTGCGTATGATCGAACAGGCTGGCTTTGTCAGCATTATGGCTGATATGGCAGAGGCCGTTGAGGCAGCCCATAAGAGTAACGCGGTTTGCTTGATCGCCCATCCAGGACGCAAGGAGAGTGGCTTTACGTTCTATGACACTGAGCTGCTGGACCGCCTGCGCGCCGAGATTCCCTTAGATGGCATCGAGGTCTACCATCCCTACCATAGCCCTGAGGCCGTTGCCATGTACGAAGAGTATGTGCGCAAGCACAATCTGCTACAGAGTACTGGCTCCGACTCCCACAGCCATCCCGCTCGCATGCCACGCAAGCACCGGGCAGAGGTCAGCCGGCGCCTGCTGGAGCGCCTGGGTGTGACCATCAACTCGTAAGCATAACACGTAAAAAGGTCACGGTTCCTGGCATGCCGGGAACCGTGACCTTTTTCGTATACACTAAATTCTTAGTGTTTACTTTTGAGGGATATACCAGTCATTACCACGGCGCGCGAGGCCACCGGGATTTGTAAAGTTCCGAATGGGGTGGCCCTGCTCAAAGAGCTGCATGGTATCGTGCCAGATAGGCGCGGCACCATCAACACCAGTGACATTGAACATCGGCGAGTTATCGTTGTTACCAGACCACACGCCAACTGTGTAGTCGGTCGTCCAGCCAACGGTCCAGTTATCGCGGAAGTCATTGGAGGTACCGGTTTTCACAGCCGCGGGACGAATGGGGCCGGGATTACCAGCGTAACACTGCGACTGCGAAGTTGAGTACAGGTAGAGCACGCTACACTTACCAAACTCGAACGTTCGCGAATTGTTATCGCTAAGCACATTTGCCATCAGGTATGCCAGTTGCGGGCTAATCACACGCTTGGCGTTCATATCGGGACGATACACCACCTTGCCCAGTGAGTCGCGCACCTCAGTAATCGCATGCGGCGTGACATGCTTACCACTATTGCCAAATGTGCTATAGGCCGAGACCATGTCCGTCAGATGAACGCTCAGCGAACCAAGCACCATCGTGTAGTTTGGCACACCTGCATACGTTGTAATTCCCAGGTTAAGCGCCATCTGTAGAGCGGGATCAACCCCCGTCTGCATCAGCAGCTTGACGGCAGGAATATTGAATGAGTTCTGCAAAGCATAGCGATAGGTAATATTGCCGTGATACTTCATGTCGTAGTTCGTCGGCCGATAGGCTGGCAGTCCACAACACATGTTAATCGTCAGCGGACCATCCTGTACATGATCGCCTGGACTGACGCCCTTATTAAAGGCGGTCGCATAGATGAAAGGCTTGAAAGATGAACCCGGCTGGCGTAAGCCCTGGCTGGCCACGTCAAAGGCTCCCGACTTGGGATCATTGGGATTAATGTTGCCTACCAGGGTCAATAGTGAGCCATCATGGGGGTTCATCACCACCACAGCCGAGTTAGACATATTATGGATTTTGGCATTCTCGGCGATATGCTTCTGCGCGATCTTCAACACCTGGTTCTGCTTGGCCAGATCGAGCGCCGTCGAGACCATAAGCCCGGAACGTGAGAGGTCACCAGCCTTTAAATGCAGCTTGTCCATTAACTCGCGCAGGGTATAGGCAGAGTAGTGCACAGCCAGGTCATTATGCACCTGCATTGGCTTGAGGAAATCCTGTTGCTCGGCCTCGGCAATCGCCTGTAGCTCCTGGGCGTGGGTGATATAGTTCTGCACATTCATATTATGCAGAACATCTTTCATACGGTTAAGCGCACGATCTCTATGCAGCCATGGATTATAATAGTCGCCGTTCTGAGGGAGACCAGCCAGCATAGCGGACTGAGCCAGGTCAAGCTGCTTGACCGCTGGCATATTCGGCTTATCCTCCAGGCCAAAGTAGATCTGTGCGGCCGCATCTGCACCATAGGCTTGATCACCATAGTAAATCGTGTTGAGATACATAGTGATGATCTGCTCTTTAGTATATTGGCGTGTTACGTCTGGTGCCAGCAAGATCTCTTGCAATTTACGGATAGCCGTCCGTTGCTGACCAAGGATCGTATTTTTGATCAACTGCTGCGTAATCGTACTGGCACCTGAGACCGTGTCATGAGCCGTGATGTCATCAAGTGCCGCGCGCACAATACCAGTGATATCATATCCTGGATTCGACCAGAAATACTGATCTTCAATGGCAATGGTCGCATGCATAAGCGTAGGCGAGAGCTGCGAATAGGGAACAGATGTTTGCACACCATTATCAATCATCTGATAGATCATCTGCCCCTGATCGTCATACATTTTCAGATTATCTTTAGGTAAGATATCCTGTAGCGTCGTTACCTTACTCCCATAGAGCTGCTCAGTTGAATTATAGAGAGCCGTATACAGGGTAATAGAAGAGGCGGCAACAACCAGAAAAGCCATAAAAATGATGGCCAGCGGCATAAAGCCCCAGCGCGATCCTTTGCGCTCGGCTTCATTAAAGCGCGCATTACTCTCGCGCAACCCCTTGCGTTTAATATGGCGCCTGGTACGCCAGCCTGGTGCAAGGGGAAGCAAATGCGCCACTGGATAGTAAACACCACGGGGCGCCTTGAGTGGGAGATTACTCAGGCGTTGCGCGGCGGCAGCCCTGGAATGCGCGGGCAGCTTCGCGGGAAGGATCACCCGCATTTTCGCGGTTTTGCCTGGATCATCATCGGCGTCTACGACCTGTGCATCCGCGGTAGCAACCAGACCTTTGCGCTCTTCATTACCTGGAGCTTGGGCTTGAACGGATGCTTGGGTAGGCTCATTAGCCGCAGTCAGCGTAGAATGCAAAGCTTCTTGCGAGGTTGTCGCTGAAGCTTGCGCTCGCTCAGGGCGCTGCTGCTCATCCTGCATAATGCAACCTCTTTCTATTTAATCTTTCTATTTATATACTGGGTTGGTGATAAGTCAAATTTTGCGGACAGGTTGAGAAAAGACCTGTAGCAGGAACAATAAAAATTTCGCATTACTCTTTTACCATACAGATAGAGTCGCTAAAAAAGATAGATATACTCTGTACCTTGCGATTTGTAGCAATGAATACCCAGCCCATCCCCTCTTTCCCACACTTATTCTAACTTCTGAGCAGTCGGATGTGCAACGACAAAATAAGGATATTTTTGGCACGTGCAAAAAAATGTGAGCAACTTCACAAAAAATAGAGTACAGCAGACTGTCTATTTTAACGGAACGCAAAAAGGGTGGTAACGCCTCCAGCGCGTAACAGTACAATTAGATATAATAATCCTGTTTTAACTCAGCTGCTTGCAGTCAAAGGATATGAGCCCTGGGAGATGCGGCCATGACTGGCTGCGCACCTCCAGAACTCAACGCTATAGGTCCTACCAACCACCAGCGCCAGGGTTGCCAGTATACGAGAAGCTCGGACAGTAAGGCGGATACTTGGTCTTACCCTTATCTTTGTTTTTATCGCCTCCAGGCGGCGGATTCTGGTTGTTATCCGTGGGATCCTGTAGCAGAGACTGTGGACTCCAGGACTGACCATTGGTCGAGTCATAGCCACTAGGCACCTTATCGGAGTAGAACCAGTCGGTCGACGTAATACCATCAATTGTCGCCGTGGTCCGCACCAGGCCACCCGGAACCGAGAAGTCGCGAATGGGTTTCCCTTTCTCAGCAAGCAACATCGCATCGTGCCAGATTGGCGCGGCACCAACAACACCCGTTGTGCCATCAGACATCGGTGAGTTATCGTTGTTGCCTGCCCATACCCCCATGACATAGTCAGTGGTATAGCCAAGCGTCCAATTGTCACGAAAGTCGTTGGTGGTACCGGTTTTCGCGGCGGCAGGACGGACTGCCCCACGATCTCCCGCATAGCATGACTGCTCTGAGTTCGAATACAACTGCAACTGATTGCAATCAAAGAACTCGGGTAGGCGGCTCTGATTGTCACTGAGCACATTCGAGATCATATACGCCGTCTGGGGACTAAAGACTTGCTTACCCTTAGTCTGCTGGTGCTCGATGACCTTGCCGGTGCTCACGTACTCTATCTTTTGTACGGCGTAGTAGGGCACATGGACTCCGTTATTGCCAAAGGAACCAAAGGCCGAGACATGGTCAAGCAGGTGAACGCTCAAGCCACCCAGAACCATCGAGAGGCCAGGTGTTCCCTCATAGGAGAGATCCATATCTTTGGCCTTATCCACGGCATTATTGATTCCAACCTGCTGGAGCACGCGTACGGCTGGAATATTGAGCGAGTTCTGTAAAGCACAACGTAGCGTCATCGGACCATGATACTTCAGATCATAGTTCTTAGGCTCCCAGTATGGGTCTTCAGCCCCTGGCGTGGGGAAGCGTGTCTGGACATCGTTCACCGCCTGTGCAGGCGAGGTCCCTTTCGATTGCATCGCCAGGGCATAGACATAGGGCTTGAAGGATGAGCCAGGCTGGCGCCAGCCCTGCGTCGCGACGTCAAACTTGCCGCCAATAGAGTTATTGTTGTAGTCCAGGCTCCCCAGCAACGAGATGATCGCGCCAGTGTGCTGGTCCATAAGCACCTCGGCGGCGTTGGAGATACCATACGTATGCAATTCATCGGTATGATCCGTCATTACCTTCTGGATCTTATTTTGTAGAGCAATATCCAGCGTGGTTGTGACCTTCATGTCAGAGCGCGAGAGCTGCTCCTTACTCATATGCGTCATGCTTTGCAACTGGCTGAGCACAAAGTAAAAGAAGTGGGGCGCGAGCAGGCCCATATCTGGCGAATGTTTGAAGAAATCCTTCTGCCCGGCCTCCTTCAGCGCGGCACTCTCCTGGGCCTTGGTGATGTTTTTCTGGCTTACCATCAAGTCCAGCACTAGATGCATACGGTCCGTCGCGCGCGCGCGATAGTTCCAGGGATTATAGTAATCGCCGTTCTGAGGTAGGCCAGCAAGCATCGCTGCCTGGGCCAGGTCGAGCTGCTTTGAGGCTGGTAAACCTGGTTTATCCTGCAAACCAAAGTACATATTCGCGGCGGCATCGATACCATAGGCCTGAGACCCATAGTAGATGGTGTTGAGATACATCTCCATGATATCTTGTTTGGTGTAGACGTCATTGACCTGGGGCGTCAGGATGATCTCTTCAAGCTTACGCACATTGTCTACCTTGTCACCCACAACCAGCTTCTTGATCAACTGCTGCGTAATTGTACTGCCGCCCTCGACGACGTGCCCACTCTTCAGGTTATCAAGCGCGGCCTGAAGGATACGTGCAACGTCTACTCCAGGATTCGTCCAGAAGTTTTTATCCTCAACCGCGATGGTCGCATTTACCAGGTCGGGCGAGATATCTTTCAATTTCACCGATGTATGCACACCATTATCAGCTAGCTGCCCCAGTAATGTCCCTTTGCTATCGTAGACCTTCAGATTATCCTTGGGCAAAAGCTCGTGCAGGCTAAGCACGCGCCCCAGGTAACGTCCCTGGGTATCGCTGTAGAAACGATAGCCAAAGTACGCTCCCGTACCGCTCAGGGCCAGGAAGACAATCAACAGGACCATCAGGACGGAGAAAGCTCCGACCAGGACATTGTTGCGGGTCTGCTTTTTCTGCAAATGATTACGCCGAATGTGCCAGCGCGCCACGCGTAATATCTTGCGATGATGGCGGCGCGCGAGGTGTCTGCGGTACTCTTGCGCCAACTCTTCATCCGGCAAGCCTACCATAGAGGCAGTAATTACTTCCTCAGGCGAAAGCGAGGCTTCCTGTCCAAGAGCCTCATCTATATGGGCCTCTCGCTGGGCTACCGCAATCTTCTGCCCATTTACGGCTCCAGGCTGAGCCTCTGCCCCCTGTGACTCGCTTGCGCTCACTTTATTGGAAAGGGGAACGGGCGCTTCTGACTTCTTTTTGTCGCTGCGCCTGGAGGCGCCAGCGCCCGGGCGACGTGGTACCGAGACCGGCATAGCAGGTTTAGGCGGATTAGCTGGCTTCGCCGAGGATTCTGGCGCCGTGAGCTCGCGAGTGGGTGCGTCTGCGATATCTGGACCGGATGGGTCGTTTTGGGGCTGCTCCGCGGGTGATGTCCCTTTGGGTTCGCTGTTCGTCGTTGCAGGTTGATTGCGAGACTGGCGCTTCTCAAAAGCACGCACAGCCCGTTGCTGCCGCGTAGAAATAAAGGTCTCTGCCCTGGGACGGCGTACAGGAGCAATACCAGGTGTCGCTTTCGGTTCAGCAGGCCCCGATTGCTCTTCTGGAGCGGAGGCAGAAGCTGCCTGCTCCTCAGCCTGCGCGGCTGGATGCTCCTCGCTCTCGTTCGCCAGTGGCGCTTCTGGTGACGTCGCCTCTTGTATGGTTGCTGGCGAGATACGCACAGTTGGGATATCCTGTTCAGCATCATCATCAGACGGGGCCGACTCCTGCGATGGGCTTTCTTCCTCGGATTCGGCTGCCTGTGGCTCATCTGTATTAGCAAGCAAGGCGGAAACCTCCGCTTGCGGCTTCGGCTGGGAATGCTTCTCTGATGCAGCCACAGCCTTTTCACTCACGTTAGTAGAGCTAGCAGCGTCGGGCTCCTCTTTATGGGCAGGCGAGGTAACGTCAGGAGTAGTGGACCTGGGCACACGGCCAATTGCGGGTAAGCCAGGAACGGTTGGAGCGTCATCATCATCGATGTCAGAGTCTTCTGAGTCTTCTAAACGGGGAGAGGCTTCTTGAGAAGCCTGCTCTATTTTCTGTTCAGAGTTATTTTCCCGCTGTTCTTGCGTCTGCTCTTCCAATGGTGAGGCGGGCAGTCCTTGCTCCATCGCTTCTGATGAAACCGGAGACCGCTCAGAGCTGGTTTCCTTTTTTCTTTGATCTGGTGACATTCTATGCTCCCCTGATATTACCCCTTAGATGCAGATAACAGAATAGAGAAAGTATCCGCACGTAGCTGCGAAAAAAATACACAGTAAACAAGGAGGTTCAGAATTAATAATATCTTTTCAGGTGATAACTATTTTTAACTTTGAGAATATATACAGGAGGAAGGGTGCAAAAGCGCGCAAAAAGCTCTTCTGGCCAGCACAAAACAAAGCCCCCCTTATTAAGTAAGACGCAACAGTGGAAGAAATGTGACACCTGACATAAAGGGGCATACTATAGTACCCGCTATCACTATCAAAAATAGCTATTTTTTCATAAAGAGAGCGACTCTGGCGTGACCGCAGCCTCGATCAGCGCGGGAAGGATTTCGTTGGTGATGGTTTGAATCTGGTACAGGCTCTCCAGCCAGGGAATATCCTGTTCGCGCGCACCGCGCACCTCGGCAAGTTGCAGCACCGCTTCATCCATAATGGTACGAAAATAGAGGAAGGCACGCACCGCGTCCGCCACTGGGACGTGAGCCTTGCGCGTCACTGTGCCATACTCGGTCCCCAGTTGGATGGCCTCCTGGCGCAGATCTTCCTTATGAGCAGGATCGTTCAGACCGCGCAAGAGTAAATCTAGTGCGCGACGCCCCAACATGCGATAGGCATTCAGCGCGGACTCATTAAAATGCTGATACCAGGAGAACCGGCCAAGGGTACCGGCGGTAAAATCGAGGCGGACCCGCCCGATCAAGTTCTGAATAAGCATCTGTGAGGCGACATTAGGCTTCAGCTCGCTCTCCTGACGTAGGCGCGCCTCAATATCAGTACGCCGAAAGCGCCGGTGTCCGCCACTGGTACGACGAGATGGAAGTTCATTCCGATCAGCCCACAGGCGTACGGTGGCGGGGTGCATGCCAAGCATCTCTGCAGCCTCGCGCAAGCTCAGCCATTCTTCTCCAGCCTGTGAAGTCACCAGAACCTCCTCTGTGTGCTAGCTATGTATTACACTGCTAACAAATACCATGTTTCTCTCAGCCTGATTGTATGTAATTTACGTATGATCCGTCAAGTAGGAAAAAAGAGCACAGAAGCTTTTCAACGCGAAGTTGCGCAAAATAGATAAGTATTTTTTTGGTAGAGGTGTGGTGAGCCTGAGTGCCAGCGTATGCGGCACTCAGGCTCACCACACCTCTACCAAAAAACATTGTTCATTGGGAGACAATATGCTGAAAGTGCTCTGGGAGATTTTTTAAAAGTGTATGCAAGGCTCGTGGATAGAGTGGAGCACGCTCTATCTCCTCCAGGGGTAGCCAATCGAAGTAGAGTAGCTCCTCATTTGAGGAGGCACGAGAGCCGTCTTTATCGCGCAAGGCTAGCGACGATTGTTGATAGATATATGCGTCTTCAGGAAAGCCGAGCAAGAAGTAGAGACCTATTTCATGTGTTGCCCTGGGCTGTTGCCCAAAAAAGTTCTCTATGATCGCCAGGGGACGCACAATCGTTGGCGTCAGGTCCAATTCTTCCTCAACCTCACGCTGGAGCGTTGTGGCAGCAGATTCAAGCAGTTCCGCACGCCCACCTGGGAGAAACCAGTAAGGGGGAGTGGTCCGGGCGGCGCGCTGACAGAGAACACGACCATTATGGAGAATAACACCCCCCACACGATATACAAAGAGAATACCATCAGTCGCAAAGGTAATCATATGCCTGGGTGGAACCATATACGCCTCACTTTTCTGGTTTCTGATCTCTAATTTCTAATTACTACAACTCCAGCAAACGCATAAGCATCTTCTCTATGTAATACCATATTCTAGAGCAATTGGGGAACAGAGGTTCTTGCTTTGCCAGGTGAGTCACCTTGCCTACCGCTGGCACGTGTACAAAGCGTACATATATAGATGTGTCACCAATTACTAGTCAGTGCTGGTCAGGACAAGCCAGGGTAAGCGAGTAAAAGGAGAGAACAAGCCATGCCAGACTATAATACGCCTCAGCCAGGTGAACAACAGCGCCAGGAAGAAGCTACGCAATATGAGCAACTGGTAGCCTCCCAGCGCAAAGAAGTGGCTGGACAAACCAGCACAGGCAACGCGCGCGATCTAGGAACGGCTGGAGGAGGAATGATTCCCGATAGTGCCGCG
Source organism: Ktedonobacter robiniae (assembly GCF_016587375.1). Classification (GTDB taxonomy): domain Bacteria; phylum Chloroflexota; class Ktedonobacteria; order Ktedonobacterales; family Ktedonobacteraceae; genus Ktedonobacter; species Ktedonobacter robiniae. The sequence goes on along the minus strand of NZ_BNJG01000001.1, from coordinate 2,304,048 downwards.
GGTGGCTCTGGAAATGCACGCGGTGGCATGGGGACACCTGAAGGAGGAGCCACAGGCGGTCGAGCCATTGAAGAGGAACAGCGTGAGCGCGGTAGTGGTACTACGGCTGATAATCGCTCTGGAAGTACTGCGGCCAATATCAACGCTGTTGATCAACAAGCCAGCCAGAGCATTGGTGGTCGTACACCCGACCAACCCCAAACCAGCATGGGAGACCGTGATCCCCATACCTCGGGCGGGCAAGGCACCAACCAAAACATTATTGATCCCATGACCTCGCGTGCCCCCAGGCATGTACAGGATCAGGAAGAGGCGCGTAAAGCTGAACAAAAGAAAGACACAGAAGAACAATAGGAAGCAAAAATATTAATGCCTTTTTAACACATGAGTTATAAGAAACATGCTATACTCCCAGCATAAAGGCTCACCACTTCCTACCTGATAAATATGACGAGAAAGCCCTCATTGTAAGACGAGAGACAATGAGGGCTTTCTCGTGTCTTCATAGTGTTCATTGCTATTAGGCGTAATCGTGTGCGATACTAACTTTGGAACGAGTTAGCGGGATACATCTTTTTCACTTATGAGGAAGAATGAGAACTATGAAGTCAGGTATGCCAGTCGCCAGGGAAGCCGTTGTAGCTGATGAGATTTGGGACCAGGCCCTCTTCCAGGCACTCACGCAGACATGCGATATCCAGGCCGATGTAGCCTTACTCTTTGCCAGTGGCGAATATGAGGAACATTTCCCGGAGATGTTGCGTATCATCAAAAAGGAAACAGGTGCCTCAATTGTACTGGGATGCTCGGGCCAGGGTATTATAGGGACAGGGATGGAATTGGAGGATGTGCCAGCACTCTCGCTCATGACGATGTCACTGCCAGGAGCCACGCTCCACGCGACTCGCTTGCCACCAGACATTGTAGAGATGTTTAATACCCCTGAAGAGTTACGAACCCTCCTCGATGTGCCGCTCGATGACGTGAATGGCTGGCTCCTCTTCCTCGATCCTTTCCATCTCAATAGTGAGTCTCTTATTGACGCGTTGGCCAGGGCCTATCCCCAGGTACCTATGATGGGTGGCCTGGCCTCAAACGACATGCAAGACTCGCCCTGCTATTTCTTCTTTAACGATACCGTCTATACCGATGGTGGCATTGGCCTGGCAATTGGCGGCCCCTACAAGATTCTCTCAATCGTCTCTCAGGGCTGCGAACCTATTGGTGAACCCTGGACAATCACTAAAGTACAGGATAATGGCCTGATCGAAACCATCTCTAACCGGCCAGCCTATGACATGCTCGTAGACACCTTTCAGAAACTCTCGCCCGCCGCGCAGATCCGCGCCCAGAGAAACCTGTTGCTGGTTGGGCTGGCCGCGGATGAGTACAGCGAGCGCTTTGGGCGTGGCAGCTTCTTAATACGCAATCTACTCGGCGTCGACCGGCGCAACAAGGCGCTGGCAATCGGCGCGCAACCACGCGTCGGCCAGACCATCCAATTCCAGATGCGCGATTCAGAGACCGCGGACTTAGACCTGCGCGAACTCCTTAATAAGCTCCATTACCGCCTCAAGAAAGCCGAGGCATATCAGGTCGTCAGTGGCATCCTCTGCACCTGTAACGGGCGCGGCGAAAGCCTGTTTTCCACCCCCAATCACGATGCGGGCATGGTTGAAGAGATCCTGGGACCCCTGCCCACTATCGGCCTCTTCTGCAATGGTGAAATTGGGCCAGTTGGCGACCGCCCCTTCCTACACAGCTTTACCGCCTGCCTGGCCCTTATCGTCAAACGCTCTGAATAGGAGATATGTGTATGAAGAATGGAGCTTCGCTCCATTCTTCATACACATATCTTTTACTCTTGAATGTCTGTTCCCGCTTGACAAGTCATAATTAGCATGTTACGCTTGCAGTAGATATTGTTTATGCTATTCAGGAAAAGAGAGACGTTTCTATGTCCTTCCGGAGTATGGCAAACGCGACCTGGACACTATTGCCTTTGAGCAACTGCTGTACAGTTCGCAAATATGGCGAGGTCCATTCCGTCGCCCAAGGCCATACTATGCCCTTTTTCAGGAGGACGAAACACGACCTGAGTTAAGCGGGAAATTTCTTTAAAGACGCGAAGCTCGAACAGTACCTACCGTGGGGCCATAGATGGTCAGTGCCACGGTTTTTTTGTTGCCTTTTTTGACTTGAAAGGCAAGAAGAGGGGCGATAGCGCTTCCCTCGTCTAATCAGAAAAGAAGCCGTGAAGAGTGGCGACGTTTAGCCACTCTTCACGGCTTCTCTGCGTTTTTGGCAAGGAGATAGACACCATGTTATATCTGAGTCTTTTCTGTATGCGCGGCACACCATTTGGAGCACGTCCACCCTGCGCCTGGACGCTGACTACAAACAAACTGAGTCTGCTCCTGGTCACTGATTGCCGGGAGCAAGAGACCTATAAGAACTCTAGTTAGTACGACAGATACAGAATGGCTCGCCTCTCTTCTCAGAGGCAGGCCAGTAACAGGAGGTTGCTATGCTGGATATGCACCAGATTATGCCCGCCGGGCAACATAATATACATGTACGCCAGTACCTGGCCTTGAAAAATAACACAAAGCACAATCCAGAGCACCTGATAACCCTCGAAGGGCTAGGGCCAATCCAGGCAGCGGTGGAGGCTGGCTTAGAACTTTCTTGTCTCTTTGTCTGCCCTGAACGACTACGAGGAAGCGATGGCATGGCTCTCATAGAACTAGCCATCACGCGCAAGGTGCACCTCTACCAGGTCAGCGAGAAGGTCTTAGGCAGCATGGTCGATTGGGAGGGTCCCGATGGACTGGCAGCCATGGTGCGCCTGCGGCGGTACGACTTGTCTCACCTCCAACCGCGCCAAAAAGGGACGCTCCTCATCCTGGATGGGCTGCAAATTCCTGGGAATATTGGCACGGTTATTCGCAGTGCCGATGGCGCAGGCGCTCATGGGATTATCATTACACAGAGCCGCCAGCGCCTGACGCATCCCAAACTGGTTCGCGCCAGTATGGGTTCGCTCTTCGCGCTACCTATCGTCGAGAGCGATGTAGAGACGACCTATGCCTGGCTCAAGCGCCATGGCTACCAGGTCGTCACGACCAGCCCCCAGGCCAGGATTAGCTTCCGCCAGGCGCGCTATAGCGCGCGTACAGCTATCGTGATGGGCAACGAGCGAGAAGGCGTCTCAGAGGAATGGTTCGCGCGCCATGACCTGAGCGTCTCCATTCCCATGCGTGGACGCGCCGACTCGCTCAACGTCGGCAACGCGGCTGTCCTGATGCTCTACGAAGTCCTACACCAGCAACAGGACGAGCTACACGGCAGATAAATTGTAAGAGCAGAGCTTGCTCGGCCTTTTCTCGCAAGGGCAACACACTCACACCCCGAGCACAAGGCCATGCAAGCATGGCCCCTACAAGGGGTAAGGGTGTGGTGGTCAGGATGGCGAAGTCATCCTGACCACCACACCCTTATATCCAGCGAGCCACGCAGTGGTGAGAAGTCACATTCTCATTATTTGCCTTTTTCTCCCTTTGGCATATTCAGGTTAAGATTTTGAGTTATCTATCTGATTTGTAGGAAATGAGTAATACTTTCTGTGCAGTTCCTGTTTAACCTCAGTTATACTCTGCTATGATTGATTCATGTAGCAGAATATACCAATGCGTATTGAGAGGTGCCAAATGGTTGAAAGCCTTACCAATGCCAGATTGGCAGGGACGATGGTAGGCAACTACCAGTTAAAACAGGTCTTACAAGAACATCCATGGGGCCATGTCTTTCTCGCTCACAACCGCGAGGGACGGAGCGTCATGCTGCGCCTTCTAGATTTTGAATCCGCGGCCAATCCATCCAGACTGTCGCTTCCACCCGAGAATCACATGATATACCTGGGTCGCTTCCAACAGGAGGCCAGCCAGGTGGCGAAGCTACAGCACCCGCACATCCTGCCTCTTCTGGATTACGGCAATTTTCAGGGGATGCCTTTCCTGGTCTACCCCTATGTCTCGCTCGTACCCTTGCGCACCCTACTGACACGCAACGTTCCCTCCGACCTGCGCATCGTGGGACAGTACCTGGAGCAGATCATTTCTGCATTGGAGTATGCCCATGAACACGCCGTATTGCACCGTAACCTTTCGACCAACAACATTTTCCTGCATAACAACCGGCATCTCCTCCTAGGCGAGTTTGGCCTGCTACGCATACGCGAGTTGAGCCTCGCCGTACGGAGCGAGAAGCATACCTTTGAAGGCGATAGCGAGTCGAGCGCGCCCGAGCAGCTTCTTGGTAGATCCGTAGGTGCCTATACAGATATCTATGCCCTGGGAGCGATCATCTTCCGTTTACTCACAGGCCAGCCTCCATTTCAAGGTCGCTCGCGCAATGAGATCATGCGCCAGCACCTCTATGCCGAGGTACCATCCCTAAGCGCCTGGCTCTCAGAACCACCTGCGGGATTAGAAGCCCTTCTACTTAAAGCTATGGCCAAGGAACCCCAGATGCGCTACCGGCATCCAGGCGAGGTCCTACAGGCATACTACCAGGTCGTCGCCCCCGAGCGCCTCCCAGCGGTCGCAGCGCTGATGCAAAACACATCACAGGCCGCGAGCAAACATTCCCTGAGCGGGGATGCAAACGAAATCGACACCGAACATGGCCGAGCACAGCGGCACGCTTCACGTCCAGTGACTCCCGCAGGTGAAGGCGCGCCCCATAAGCAGATCTCGCGGCGAACGCTGTTCGCGGTTGGCGGCGGGACAGCCGCCGCGGTCACCATTGCGGCTCTGGGCGTGAATATGCTCAGCGCGCATGTGACACCTCCCACTGCACCGATGCCTGGCACAAAGCCACAGGCAGGACAGCCCGGGGCAACTGGTACTCAGCCTCCACGAGCGCAGAACAAGCCAACACAGGCTGCACAACCAACACAGGCTCCCAAGCCCATGAACGGAAAAGTCCTGGCGCATACCGGAGATATCCCAATCAATCAAGCAATTACGTTTACTTTACCTGATCAAAAGAATCCAGGGGTATTGATCCATCTGCCCAGCACCAACTTCGTCGCCTTTGATTCAACCTGCACACACCAGGGATGCGCTGTACAGTATGACCAGGGAAGCAAACATCTGATTTGCCCCTGTCACTCAGCAGTCTTCGATCCTGCGAATAATGCTAGCGTCCTTCAGGGTCCCGCCATGACGCCGCTTAAGAAGGTGCAGATTATGGTTAATGCCGATGGCACTATTACCATGGCTTGAGGCAAGGCACACGAAAGCAAGGATGACGTTAGCAGATGGATGTCCATATGGTAACCATAGGAAGGGGATAGTCGCTTTGAAAGAGGGCAAAGGGTAATGAGCAACCAGGTGGGGAAGCGATATGTCATCATCGGCAATGGCATTGCCGCGATTACGGCAGCCGAGGTATTACGTCAAGAGGATACCTCGGCCGCTATCGTCATGCTCAGCAACGATGAACAACCGGTCCTGTATCGTCCCGCGCTGAAGGACTACCTGGCGGGAAGACTCGATGAAACAAGGCTACCAGCACGCACAGAGACGTTCTACCAGGAGCACAATATCCACTTTTACGCTGACCCGGCAGTGGGCCTGGATACACAGCGGCAGTATGTGCGACTCAAAAGCGGGAAAAAGCTCCGCTATTCGCGCCTCCTCCTGGCCTGTGGAGCGCGACCAGCGCGCCTACAATGTCAGGGCCGCGACCTGAAGGGCGTCGTAACCCTGCGTAACCTGGAAGATTACCAGGAGGTCATGAGTTATCTGCCGGGCGCGCGCCATATCATCGTCTGTGGCAGTGGCACCCTGGCCCTGGAAACAATTGAGACACTGCGCCAGCAGGGGCATGAAGTCACGCACCTGGTCCGCAAACGCACGCTCTGGTCAGAGGTCCTGGATGAAACGGCCTCGGACCTGGTGTTGCAGCAGGAGCGTCGCGATGGCGTACAGGTACGGCGCGAGACAGAAATCGCTGAGATTACGGGACGCCAGGGCAGGGTACACGCGCTCCTGACGACCTCGGGCGAGGTCCTGCCCTGCGATCTCCTCATCTGTGCTATCGGCATTGAACCCAATCTCGACTGCATCGAGGGGAGCAACATCGCTCATGGACGCGGCATACACGTCAACGCCTTCATGCGTACCAGCACTCCTAACGTCTACGCAGCAGGAGATATAGTCGAGATCCAGGACCCCCTTACCCGGCGCATGCGTGTCCTGGGGCAGTGGTATCCTGCCATTCAACAGGCGCGAACCGCCGCTTATAGCATGTTGAATCTGCTCAATCCACAACACGATACGCCTTCCTTCCAGGCGCAAACCTTCTACAACGCCACCTTTCTCTATGGCCTGCCCTTTGCCGCGACAGGACTCACATACCCGAGCGGAGGCCAGGGGCTCCAGGAGATCATTGCGGACCCCGAGCCACGCAGTTATCGCAAGGTCCTGCTCAAAAATGGCATTCCCATTGGGATGCTAGGGCTGGGCAATCGGGCACAGGCTCTGGCCTTCAAACGGGCCATCGATCACCGTGTACAAATGGGTTCCATCGCGTTCTGTCTCTTCCTGTCTGACTTTAACCTGAATGACTGGCTGGATAGCCAGGGTGTGCCCCCGCCGCTCCTGGGGGCCAAACTGGCCGAGAAAGCCAGGGCAGACGCACCTGAGAAAGATACCGACCCTGTGCCACAGCCACAACCTGGTGCTCCGCCCAGGCCTGTTATAGTGTCCCCTTTGCCTACAACCGATAAAAAGCCAGCGCTCAAACCAGAAGATAAGCCACAGAGGATCGATTGGTACCTGGTCCCCGACACGGACGTTTCACAGTGGGCCCATATCCAGCCCTTACGGCTGAGCAAGAGCGAAAAGCTCTTTGTTGGGCGCCAGCCTGGTTCCCACCTGCTGCTGGATATGGAGACCATCTCGCGTACGCATGCCGAGATCTTCTTCACCGATGGGCGCTACGTCCTGCGCGACCTGGGCAGCACCAACGGTATTTTTATCAATGGATACCGCATGCCGCCACGCTCAGTACACTTTCTTCAAGAGAACGAAGAGATCAGCTTTGGCAGCCGCGCACGCTTTATCTGTCTGTGTCATACCCATGATGGGCCCGACACCGCCCCTCTAGCCCCTCTAAAGGGAATCTCTGAAAAACTCCCCATCCCACTCATGGGCATGGAAGGAAATACCGGAGGACTGATGCGGCGCTTTGCCACTGCGACAGCGGGAAGTGTGGGCCAAACCGAGAAGATACCCGCACTCCAGGTGCTCACAGAGCTAGTAGCATACAAAGAGGCGGCGCACCAGCGCTCCACCCCCCTGCCGGGCCTGGTCATTTGCCGCTGTTGTGGCATCGTGAACACGCAGAAGGCTCGCTTCTGTGCCAGTTGTAGCGCGCCGCTAGACATAGAGAGCAAGGAATAGCCGATGCAAGGATTTAAAGCCTCTCGGCCAGAAGAGGTGCAGCCAGTTCCAGGTACTGAGCTACAACGCGCCCTTCGGCCACTGACGCCTGAGCAGCTTCGCTTTGAGATCGACATGTGTATTGGATGTGATCGCTGCATGCGTGCCTGCCCGGTTCCCCTCTCATCAAAAATTAGTATCGCTGAACTCAATAAAGCCACAATCGATGATGAGCTCTCGCCGTTGCTCGTTCGCTTCACCGACGAATGCGTCCTCTGTGGCTCCTGCGTTCCCGTCTGTCCAGTGGATAACCATCGCGACCTGCTGATGCTCTCACTCAAAGAACGCCTGGGAACATCCTGGGAGAACAAGGCAGATATTGAGCGTGTGCGCGACATGCTGCCCAAAAGCTGGAGCGTCTCACAATTGCTTACGCGCCTGCGTGAGCAGCCAATGCTCGGCGACGAGATGCTTATTCCTGATAACTACCTGCTGCACCTGGTCAATTCCTCACAACTGCGCATCACACAACCTGGGAGCTGGCTTATGCGCGAGGGAGAGTTTGGCCGCGACCTCGTGCTTATTTTGAGTGGGCGCGTGGAAATCTCCTCGACAGGCCCTGGCGAGGCAGGGCTGCCCCTCGCCGTCCTACGCCGAGGCGAATACTTCGGCGAACATGAGATGCTCAGCGGACAGACACGGCAGACTAGCGCCTACGCCATCGGCAAATGCGCCCTGCTCGTCATTCCCGAGCAGGTCGTCCAGCGCCTGATGGAGATCGTGCCGGAGGTCAGGGTCTTCTTTGAGTCGCTCCATCTGGAACGCTCTATCGAAGCCGTGCTCAGGCGCCTACCACTACTGCAAGGCATCGCCACAATCGATCTACGCCATCTGGCAGAACAGGCCATTACGCGCCGCTATGAGCGCGGCGAGCAACTCTTTGACGAAGAGAGCCAGGACCAGCCCGAGCGCGAGACCCTGCACCTGCTGCTGGATGGCTTCGTCAAGGTAGCACGCAAGCTTCCCCCTGGCAAGGGGCGCAAAGAGCGCATTATCGCCTATCGCCAGAACGGCGACTATTTCGCCGGAGGACTTGACATGCTGGGAGACCAGCGCGCGGTCAAAGTCTCAGCAATCACGCGCACGACCGTGGCCGAGGTTCCACGCCGTGAGCTGCTCAACCTCTTCCGCCGCTATCCAGAGGTCAAAACGCGCTTTCAGCAGCAGCTAAAGCTCTATAATGACGCCAAACTGGCCGCCCAGAGCGCGATCTTTGAACCTTTCCAATTTGGCCAGGAACAGCCAGTTGCCATCACTACCTCCAATGCTGCCGCTCGCGCCGGATTGCACGCACTGGTGGACGATGGCGTCATCGAGGGGACCGAGGTGCTAGTCATCGACCTGGCTAAATGCATTCATTGTAATGAATGTGAGGAGGCCTGCGAGCGCCGCCATGGTCATTCGCGTATGAACCGCAACGGCCTGGTAGTAGGCAATATCAGCATTGCCACCGCCTGCCGCCAGTGCCAGGACCCCGTCTGTATGCTCTGTAGCCGCGCGGGGATTGCACGCCTGCCCAGCGGCGAAGTCTACATTACCGAGAGCTGCATCGGCTGCGGGATCTGTGCAGAGCGCTGCCCCTACGACAATATCGCTATCGTCGACCTGGAAGAACAGCAGGCACAGCACCAGGGCGATCTCTGGCAAAGTTTTAGCGCCTTCTTCTCCAGCAAGAAACGCAAACTCTTGCCTGTCCTGACCACACCTGGTCCCCTGGACAATACTCCTCCACTCGACCCGGTGGAGGAGATACGTAAGAAAATTGCTGTCAAATGCGATCTCTGTGCTGGCTATAACGACCAGGCATGTGTCCAGGCCTGCCCCACGGGCGCGGCCATTCGTGTTAATCCGCGCACCTTCTTTGGCTCGACCGAAGAGATTCTTTTGAAGTAGGAGCAAGGCATGTCCAGTCTACCCAAATCCCCCTCACAAGCAAATAAAATGGCAGGCCAGCAGACATATAAAAAGCTCTGGCGCGCCCCCGCTTCACGCGGGAAGTGGTTCTGGCTCCTGGGAAGTGGCGCACTCTACCTGTTCCTCTTCGCCTGGAGCGCCTATGCCATCCATAAAGGACAGGACGCGGAACCAGCGCTTGATCCCTTCCGCATCTTTGGCATTTGCGCCTTCGCCCTGGTCCTGCTGAGCGCGAGCTATAGCCTGCGCCGACGCTTTGTGCGCGCATTGCCTGGAAAAGTGCAGAACTGGCTCTGGATGCACACCTGGCTGGGAATCATCACGATCCTGGTCGCACTCCTGCACGAAAACTATGCCTATATCACACACGACTTCGTACAAAGCGCGGGTGACCTGATTCAGGCCAAGGCCGGGCCAGCCGCCCTCTTCGCCCTGATCTTCCTCGTCCTCAGCGGCATTACTGGTCGTCTGCTTGACCAGTGGCAAACGCGCCGCCTGGCCTACGAGGCTGCAACCAACGGGGTAGGCATCGTCCAGGGCGTCAAGGAGCGTATTACCATCCTGGAGGAAACGGTTGAACGCCTATGCGCGGGCAAGTCCGCCCCCTTCAAAGGGTATTGCATCGAACACCTGGCCCAAACCAGATCTGCGCCCGATAGCGCGTCATACCAGACCGCACTCCCCTCAAGCGAGCGCCACGACTTCCAGCGCGCCGCCGAGGCCCTCAAGGAACGCGCAAACTTGCTAGTCTCCCTCCACCGTCAGCAGAGGGCCCAGCGCTTTATGCGTCGTTGGCGCACCATACATATCATCCTGGCTAGCGCAGCCCTGCTCATCATCTCCTACCACAGTATCATGGAACTACTTATCACCGTCTTTCATATTCTCCCACCTGATTAATAAGGTAAGGGGAGTGTTAGGGCAAGGTGGCCTCCGGGCACCTTGCCCTAACACTCCCCTTACTCAAGCGAGCACCGTAGGCGCGAGAAGTCATAAAAAAGTACCAGAAACCTGAAGAGTCAAAAGATAACCACTATACTGCCATATTACAAATATTTCTGAACCTCCCCCATCCAGGAGGTAAAGAGAAATAGCTACTGGGAAGCCAGGGGTAGTCATCATGAAATGTACTATTTGTCGTGAGGAAATGGAGCCAGGGGCCATCTTCTGTGGCCATTGTGGGCAGCGCCTGCACTCCAAACAAGAGCCGTTGTCGCAGCGGCAGCCAGCCCCCCTCGCCATCGTACCAGGCCAGGCAGGGCGTGGTCTCATTATGGAGAGACCCATAGTACACGCTCCGCCGCCAGGACCACAAGCTGCATCAGGCATAGGGTTCGGCCTGCGACCAGGACAGACAGGGTCACACAACGCATTTGTCCCTCACCATAATGAAATGCAAGCGAAGAGGCAATATGTCACCAGGGAGCTTCCTGAGATCGATCTCGCTAGAAAGGAACTCTCACCCTCCGCGCTACACCTCGCCCTGGCCGAGCCTATCACCGGGCTTCCTCGGGGACAGCACAACACCTTCTTTCGCTCCATGCTTATTTTCATTGCCATCGCGTTATTGATTAGCTCGATTGGTGTAGGCGCTTATGCTCTAATCAAAACTCGTTCGATTGGTGGCTATCGCCTCTCACGCGATTTTAGCAGTCAAAACCGCACTCAGGTTCAGGGCGAGGTCTCCTTCACCGATGATCCACAAACACCAGGCAAAAGCAACCGCGTGACCATTACGCTCAAGCAGCTCAACGCCCCAGCCGATAATGCGACCTACCTAGCCTGGCTCATCGACGATGAGGCGGAGCATATTACTCCACTGGGTCAATTGATGCCACACGGAACAGACTATGTCCTGCAACGGACGCTGGGAGCAACCAATCTACTTAGTCTGGGGAACCTCATCCAGGTCACACAGGAGAGTAGCAAGGTCACCGTCCCCACAGGAAAAATCGTCTTCAAAGCTGACTTCCCCCCGCTCGCCTTTGTGCATCTACGTCACCTACTGGTCCACCTGGACGAAACGCCTGGGCAGGTTGGGCTACTGGTCGGGCTACGCGAGCAGGCGCGACAGCTCAACACCCAGGCCACCCTCCTTAAAAATCGCACATTGCCCTCTCAGGCAGTACGCTGTGTCGCACAGAATATACTCAATATCGTCGAGGGAACGAGAGGAGCGCACTACGCCGCACTCTTCTCCCGGTGCGCAACAATGCAGATTGCGCAGGCAGGCGACGGCTTTGGCCTTGTAGGAGCGGGGGCCTATATCGAGATGAGCCTGATGCATGTCTCGCTGGCAGCCACACAAAGCGATTCCAGCGCCACCATCAAGCAGCATGCAGAGCAGGCACGAACCACCCTGGAAAATATCCGTGAGTGGACCTCTCGCCTGGATCAACTGGCAATCAATCTCGCTCAGAATCCCTTCGACCAGGCAACACTACAACAAATTCGCACCCTCTGCGACCAGGTACTCAACGGTAATGGAAGTAAGCAGGGCGGGGCTAATGCCGCCTATAGCTATGGGCAACTTATGGCTCAATTGAACTCCTAGCTCCCCCTTTTGGGGGAGAACAAGATCCTGCCCTTCAGCGATGGCAAAGCGGAACCGCGACGGTATACTTGCCCTCAGATTAGAGAAAATACTTCTTCATAAGAAGACCTTTTATACGGACAACCAACGCCACTCTCGTGGCTAGCGCTCCCCCATTCGGGGACAAGCGCGCCCAGGTTTCCGAAAGGTAGTGATTTGAGGTGAGAGCATATGTCGCAGCAATATATAATCATTATTGTCGCCATCGCCGTCATGGCATATATTGCAACTTGCGCATCACACCCAGGCTGTCATCTATGCCTTGAAAAAGGGCTTGATCTCGTTGGATGAAATTGATTTACCTTGATGCCCTTACTACTTTTTATTTGTTTTTTCTTTTGAATGGTTCGCCCCTTGTGCTATGATCTTAATTAAGAAGAAATTTTCCTACGGAGGAGGGAACCATTCAGCTATGAACTACTTTGCAGATGCAGATGTGGCGCGGCGCTATGCCACATTCCGGCCCTACTTTCACCCTCTTGTGATCTCCAAGGTCCAGAACGCCCTTCACCTGGACACACCCGTCAAAAAGGCGCTCGATGTGGCCTGTGGAACGGGACAATCTACCCGCGCGCTCAAACATATCGCGGACCAGGTGATTGGCTGTGATCTCTCGCCCGAAATGCTTGCCGCCGCCACGGAGCTGCCAGGTGTGAGCTATATCCTGGCTCCGGCCGAGCAACTGCCGTTTGATGGCGCAAGCATCGACCTGATCACCATCTCGTCTGCCTTCCACTGGGTGGATCGTATGCGCTTCCTGCCTGAAGCCGCGCGAGTCCTCCGTTCTGGTGGCTGGCTGGTAATCTATGACAATAGCTTTGAAGGGTCGATGCGCGAAAATCAGGCCTTTGAACAATGGGTCGCCCAGCAATATCTTACCCAGTACCCCGTTACTCCCCGCGAAAATAAACCCCTTGACCCGTATGTCCTGGCCGAACATGGTCTGCGCTTCATCCGAGAGGAGCGCTATGTCAACGAAGTACTCTTCACCAGAGAGGATTTAGTAAGATACTTGATGACGAAAAGCCTGGTCATCTCTGTGCTGGAGAGAGGAGAGAGGAGCCAGGAAGAGGTCTATCTTTCACTACTAGAGCAGGTCAGTCCCTTCTTTACCAGTGAGCACGGAACCTTCCGCTTCAGTGGCTATATCTGGTATATCCGGAAGGAGAACACTACTCGGGCGGCCGATAGGTAACGGGCCAGTAGTAGGGAATATCGTCGGAGATCTCCCAGCCAAATTGGCTGTAGTAGAGCCAATCTTTACGCAGCAGATTTGATTTATGGGAGTCGTGCAGGCGTGGGTCGCCAAGCCACCAGGGATATTGAATATGCTGCTCATCCAGGTGGTGATGTAGCTTCATGTTTTTGTAACCACGACGCTCCCACTCGGTCAACATTGTATTAAGATACTCGCGCAGGGCGGTAGCATAGCCATGCCACATCATAACGGCAGGATGATGCCGCCACGCGCCCAGGTAGTCTGGCGTCGTAATGATCTTCAGGATTTGAGATGCCTCTACCCGCTGCTTTCCCAGGCGCCTGGAGTCCAGCACCCGGGCCGTCTCCTCAAAAGAGGCATAAGGGAGGAACGTCTGCATACGCGCCAGGTCTCTCCTTCCACAGGACACAGCATGGCCTCACACGAAAGTAGCACGCCCCACCAACCTGGCTGGTGACATATATTTTTTTGCGTCGTAGGCGCGAGAAGTCATCTGTCTCGCTCAATGATGTAGAAGGTACCCCAAATAGTCGATAGAAAAGAAGAGAGCCAGCTACTATGCTCACATGGATGGAGCCAATGTAAGATGGCTGGTCTAAGTGGAAGGGATTGGCTGTAGCAAGAGCCAGAAGGCTATGTTAGAATTCGAAAAGAAAATTTACGGCCGCGAAATTTCTCAGATAAATGGCAGGAGATTTCTACACAATGGAAAAACAGACAGGTACAGTACAGGTTAAACGCAGTTTCCCTGAGATGCTCAAAGGTGGCGTCATCTGTGACGTCATCGACGCCGAACAGGCTAAGATCGCCGAGGAAGCTGGCGCCTCAGCCGTTATGGCTCTTGAGCGTGTGCCAGCGGATATCCGCGCCCATGGTGGCGTTGCGCGCATGAGCGATCCCGAGCTAATCATCAAGATTAAAGAGGCCGTCACTATCCCGGTTATGGCGAAGTGTCGCATTGGTCATTTTGTCGAGGCTGAGATTCTCCAGGCCATCGGCGTTGACTGCATCGACGAGTCGGAAGTATTGACGCCCGCCGATGAGAGTTTCCACGTCAATAAGCATCTCTTTAACGTGCCCTTCGTCTGTGGTGCGCGCGACCTGGGTGAGGCGCTGCGACGCGTGGGTGAGGGCGCCGCAATGTTGCGCACCAAGGGCGAGGCCGGAACCGGCAATATCGTCGAGGCGGTTCGTCATATGCGCACCATCATGGACGGTATTCGCCGCTTGCAGAATTTGCCAGAAGAAGAGCTGATGAGCGAGGCCAAGAATCTGGGCGCGCCATATGACCTGGTCCGTGAGATCGCACGCACCGGCAAACTGCCCGTCGTCAACTTCTCAGCGGGTGGCGTCGCAACCCCGGCAGACGCCGCGTTGATGATGCGCCTGGGCGCGGAAGGCATTTTCGTGGGTTCGGGCATCTTCAAGTCTGGCGATCCTCTCAAGCGCGCCAAGGCCATCGTTCGAGCCACCACACACTTCCAGGATGCGGGCATCGTCGCCGAGGTATCGCGCAACCTGGGTGAACCAATGGTTGGTATCAACCTGGATAAGCTCTCGCAGGACGACCTGATGGCTCGTCGTGGCTGGTAGTAGCGGAACAGGCTCAGGCACCATGACACACGGACGCAACCTTTTGCCTCGTATCGGCGTATTAGCATTACAGGGCGATTTTGAGGCCCACCTACGGATGCTGGCCGAGTTAGGCGCTGAGGGAAAAGCTATTCGGCTCCCTGAGCAACTAGAGGAAATAAATGGTATAATTATACCAGGTGGTGAAAGTACCACGATAGGCAAACTCATGATCGAGTATAACCTCCTGGAACCCTTGAGGCAGAAAATTCGGGACGGCATACCGGTCTGGGGAACATGCGCAGGTCTTATATTGTTATCTCAAGAGACGGATAATGCGCTGGCAGGCCAACCACTTCTGGCCTCGCTGGACATCAAAGTTCGTCGTAACGCTTTCGGCAGTCAGCGGGAAAGTTTTGAGACAGATCTCGTAGTGCCAGAACTTGGCGAAGCGCCATTCCACACCTTCTTCATCCGCGGTCCACTGGTCGAAAAGGTTGGACCAGGAGTAGAAGTGCTGGCTACGCTCGACGATGGAACCATCGTTGCTGTCCGAGAAGGAACCAGGCTAGGTACTGCATTTCATCCCGAGGTATCGGGAGACACTCGTTTCCACCAATACTTTCTCCGCATAGTAGAGAGCGTCAGCAACTAGGGGCATCATTGATGCCCCTAAAGGGACGCAGGAGAACTGGATGATACGACCGGTCCTGTTCGTGGATCTACCGGGAATCATCTATGCAATGGACCGACATGCTCGTAGTCCGAAACACGGAATTGCGAATTTCGTGTGCTGGCTGGAGCCTGTAGAGAGAGACTCGCTGCCCTCACCTATCCTGCGTAACCTTCTGCCGCTTACCCCAGCTTCGCGAACCTGGATCTGTGAAGATCACTGGCAATTACTCGGTTTCGCACAAATGAACGAACGACCCGCGCGCAAAGCGTGGGATCTCTCATATCTTGCCTCCATGCGCAACAGAAACGTCTCCAGCGAAGAGGTACTGAGCGCGCTGCTCGACTACACCCTAGAGATGGCGGGGGCGCATGGAATATTGCGTATCTTTGCGAAGGTTGAAGATGAGGTGCCGGAGGTAGACATGTTCGTACGCAGTGGCTTCCAACGCTATGCGCGCGAGCTTACCTATGTCTATGAACCGGGAACAACTTTACCCGAGCAAGGTGAACAGTTGAGCTCCCTGCGCAAGTGGCATCGCCACTATGCCTGGGGGCTGCATCAACTGTACCGGGCCACCACACCACAGCGTGTGCGCATGGCCGAGCTGCTTGAAAACAGCGAGGAATACGCCAAATTGCATGTCGGGCCACAGCGCTGGTTCTCACCCTGGAACGAGAACTATGTCTGCGACGTTGGCGTGCGCCTGGGCGCCTGGTTACGCATTTGCCGAGGGCATAACACCATACCCCATCGTCTCTCTCTTATTGTCCATCCAGAACATGCCGACCTGGCGGAGCCGCTGTTACGCTTTGGCATGCGCAGGTTACTGGAAACAGACGTACGCCGCATTTATTGCCTGGTGCGCGAGTACGACTCATGTGTTATTACCGCTCTAAGCAACAGTGGATTTGAGCAGTCAACCACCAGGCTGCTGCTCGTGCGACACGTGGCATCACTAGCTACGAGGCAAAGCACAGTCCCCCTGCTAGAACAAAGAGCGGTCTATGGCTTGAAGGGCCTGGGGACGGTCAATTCACGCCAAAAGTTAATGAGGTGATAGAACTGCCTATGCAACATGTGGTCACCGACGATCTTGAGGCTCTGCTAGCAACCCTTCCACCTAGCATCCACGACGCGGTCAATCGGCTAGAGAACCGAAGCGAACTGCTGGAGATCGTAATGGACCTCGGGCGATTAGCCGAGGGACGTTTCCCCGAGGGAGAGGTCCTCTTAAGCAATCAGCCCGTGACCTATGCTGACCTCGAATATGTGGTTGAACGCATCGGCGAATTTGGCGATGATAACCGCGCAGGGATAGAGCGAACGCTACACCGAATTAGCGCTTTGCGCAACCGCAAAGGAAAAGTCGTGGGACTGACGTGCCGCATCGGTCGAGCCGTGTTAGGAAGTATCGCCCTCATCCGCGATATCGTGGAGCAGGGACAATCCATCCTGATTCTGGGTCGCCCAGGCGTGGGTAAAACCACGCTCCTGCGTGAGATCGCGCGCGTCCTGGCAGACGAAGCAAACAAACGCGTCGTGGTGGTTGATACCTCCAACGAGATCGCGGGTGATGGTGATATCCCTCATCCTGGTATCGGACGCGCGCGTCGTATGCAGGTCGCACGTACGCTTGAGCAGCACGCGGTGATGATCGAGGCTGTGGAGAACCACATGCCCCAGGTTATCGTCATCGACGAGATCGGCACCGAACTGGAGGCCGCCGCCGCCCGCACCATTGCGGAACGTGGTGTCCAGCTCGTCGCGACGGCTCATGGCAACACCCTGGGCAATCTGCTGATGAATCCGACCCTCTCGGACCTGGTTGGTGGTATTCAAACCGTCACCCTGGGCGACGAAGAGGCGCGCCGCCGCCATACGCAAAAGAGTATTCTTGAGCGTAAGGCGCCACCGACTTTTGATGTCGTGGTGGAACAGCAGAGCTGGGAAGAGGTCATTGTGCATCGCGATGTCGCCGACACAGTCGATACCATGCTCAGAGGCATGATCATTGTGGCCGAGGAACGCACACGCGACGAGAACACGGGGCATATCGGACTCCGCCGTATCAGCCGAAACGGTATGGAGAACGCTTCCCCCAATGGGATCGGAGGCCTGGGCAACCGTAGCCAGGGCTTTACTCCCAGTATGTTCGAGCGTGGTGATCATTCCGAACGTAGTGATCGCTCAGAGCGTGGCAGCAGCAAGGGGGTGCGTCAGATAGAGCGCCCACGGCGCGGCTCCAATGAACCGCCCATGCCGATGAGGGCCTTAGCCCCAACCGGCACCTCGCCCGCTGAAGTCACGACTACGCCAGGCACAGCCATCGAGAGCGAGCCTGAGGAGGATCATAGGACCGAGACCCTCCCGCTCAATCGGACTTTGCGTGTCTATCCATTCGGGGTCAACCGTGACCGACTTAGCGACGCATCACGCCATCTACGTGTCCCGGTTGTGATCACAAACAACCAGAAAGAGGCCGATGCCGTGATGACGCTGAAAAACTACTATCGGCACCAGGGAGAGCGCCTGCAACTGGCCGCACAAGACGGTAAACTACTCATCATCCTGAAGAACAATACCGTCTCGCAAATGCAGCATGCCCTGGCACGTATCTTCGACATTCCAGAGGAGGATACCGTCGAAGGTGAGGAGAGCCATCCAGCCTTGGATGAGATGCACTTCGATGACCCGACCAAACAGGCCCTTCTGGAGACAGAGGACGCGATTCATCAAGTGCTCAATAAAGGGTTGACCACGGCTGAGCTTCCGCCAGCCAACTCCCATATTCGCCGCTTGCAGCACCAGATGGCGACACGCTATAACCTGCTTTCGCGCAGTCGGGGCAAAGAGCCCAACCGCCGTGTCAAAATCTTTCGCGCTCGCGACTAATATGGCATAAGGAGCCATCCCGCCCTTTAGCTCATTCATCGCGCACAACAGGAAGGACTTCGGCCAGCCCAATCTCTTCTCCAGCCCATGAAAAGAGAGCGCCCCGGCCAGGCCAGAAGTAAAACAACAAAAACAGGCAAACACAAAGCAAGGGAACCAGAGTGGTGTGACTGGTTCCCTTTTTTATTTAAAAGTGTGTGATTATCACATTGATACATATTGACACATACACGTGAGTATAATCGTAGATATAAGGGAGACTACTCCACCTATACGTACAGCAAAACCGATCAATGAAGACGGAAGCGCAAGGCAAGCGCATACAAGTACATCGCCATGAACGTCACAGCCTTTTGTCTACCATGACATGGCATGTTATAATGCTCTGCAAGTCACAGATGCAAAGCTGCATGGAGAACCGGCAATTACGCAAAACCACAAAGGTCGTGGTGTGGCATGCGGAGGGTTGAAAGGAGTCGTCAGTCTTATGCTTATTGAACATGACTCGACAACAGGTACCACCCGGCTACCTGCCCTGGTCGAGACACCACCATTACCAGTCACTATCGCCGATATTTGGCAAGCTTATAAGTTCCTCAAGCCTATTATGCACCATACGCCTCTCACGCCATCACGAACCTATCAGCGGATGACCGGGGCGGATGTTTATCTCAAAGCTGAACATTTACAGCGTGGAGGTTCGTTCAAGGCACGTGGGGCGGCATATAAAATTTCGCGACTTACTCCCGAACAATATAAAGCTGGCGTGATCGCGGCTTCAGCGGGCAATCACGCGCAAGGCGTAGCCATCGCCGCGGCCCAGCACCAGATTCCCTGCACCATCGTCATGCCGGAGGGTGCTCCCCTGGCCAAGGTCGTCGCCACTCAGGAATATGGCGCGACCGTCGAGCTCTACGGCAGCACCTATGATGACGCCTATAAGTATTGCTGTGAGTTGCAGCATGAGAGCGGCGCGACTTTTATCCATGCATTCGACGATCCAGATGTCATTGCGGGGCAAGGCACCCTGGGTTTGGAGATGCTCAATGATCTCCCCGATGCCGACGCCATTCTTGTCCCCATTGGAGGTGGTGGCCTGATCGCGGGCATCGCCATCGCCGCGCGCGCGCTCAAGCCCGACATTAAAATCATTGGTGTGCAGGCCGCGGGCGCCCCCAGTTGTCGCGCCTCGCTCGACGGTGGTACACCAGTTACACTCCCCGCCATCAGCACCATCGCCGATGGTATCGCCACCAAGCGCCCCGGCGAGCTGACCTTCTCTATTATCAAGCAGCTCGTCGATGATGTTGTTCTGGTCAGCGATGAGGATATCATCAAGGCCGTGCTCCTGCTCATGGAGCGCAGCAAGATGGTCGTCGAGGGCGCGGGCGCGATTGGCCTGGCCGCTCTCCTTAGCGGCGTCGTCAAGCTGCCGGGAAAAAAGGTGCTCGTGCCGCTCACAGGCGGCAATATCGACATCAACCTTGTTGGGCGTTTTATTGAGCATGGACTGGCGGTCTCGGGTCGCTACTTCGTCATCCACACACGCCTCGACGACAAGCCAGGCGAGCTGATGCGCCTGCTCAACGTCATCGCCGAAATGCGCATCAACGTCATCGACGTACGCTATCAACGCATCACCGAGCGCCTGCCCATCATGCAACGCGAGGAAACAATTACGCTGGAAACACGCAACCGGGCACAGTGCGAAGAACTACTGCGTCGCCTGCGTGCTGCCGGCTACATGGTGGAAGAGGCCCAATCATTTGACGACGAGCACGATGCTCGCCGCTAAAGTATGGTGTCTGAACGCGAGAGGCCCTGACAGCCTGTGGCTGTCAGGGCCTCTCACGTTCAGACAAAATTTCCTTATAGGGGTTCGACGCGAATAAGCGGCGCACCCTTCTGCATCACGTCTCCGCTCTTCGCCACCAGGGTGGTAACGCGACCAGAAACCTCGGACACGACCTCATTGAAGACTTTCATCGACTCAATGAGTGCCACGACCTGACCAACGTGAATTGTTTCGCCAATATTGACGAACGGTGGAGAGGAGGGCGAGGCCGCGGAATAGTACACACCTGTAAGAGGCGCGTTGACCGCAACGGTTGTATCCGCCTTCTGAGCGCGTGGAGCCGGTGCTCCCGCGATGGCTACTGGTCCGGAGACGGTAGGGGCAGAGACCAGTACCATACCTGGATCGCGTTTAATCGTAATCTCCAACTCCCCTTCGGCAAGTTCCAGCTCACCAATAGAACTCCCCTCAAGGACCTGGATCAGTTTCTCAACACGCTCCAGCCACTGCTCATGATTCTCAGTCTTCATAACCTATTACTCTTCATATCGCTTGAATATTAAGCAGGTATTATGACCACCAAAACCCATGGAGTTCGACATGGCCACATTGACGGTCGCGTGACGCGCCTCATTAGGCACATAGTCGAGATCACACTCTGGATCGGGATGATGCAGGTTGATGGTCGGCGGAATAATGCCATTCAGGATGCTCTGAATCGAGATCACTGACTCAACCGCCCCAGCCGCGCCGAGTGTGTGGCCCGTCATGGACTTGGTCGAGCTGATAGCGACCTTGTAGGCATGCTCACCGAAGGTGGTCTTGATGGCCTGCGTCTCAGTACTATCATTAAACGGAGTGGAGGTACCATGTGCGTTGATATAGTCGACCTGGTCGGGGCGCAGATTGGCCTTCTGCAAGGCGCGGCGCATCGCGCGCACCAGGCCCTCGCCACCAGGAGCAGGCGCGGTAATATGGCTCGCGTCACCTGTGCTACCATAGCCGACCAGTTCAGCCAGGATGGTCGCGCCACGCGCCTTGGCAAACTCCAGGTCCTCCAGAATCAGCATGCCCGAGGCCTCACCCATGACGAAGCCATCACGCGTGCCATCGAAGGGACGGCTGGCGCCCTGGGGATCATCATTGCGCCGTGAGAGAGCGGTCATATTATCAAAGGCCGCCATCGCGATAGGGGTAACCGCCTTCTCGGAGCCACCTGCGATCATGACCGTCGCATCACCACGACGAATGGTCTCCCAGGCCTCACCAATCGTGTTACCGCTGGTCGCGCAGGCGGAGACCGCGGCCCAGTTTGGACCACGCGCGCCCGTCATAATCGAGACGATGCCAGGCGCACCATCGACGATCATCATGTTAATAAAGAACGGGCTAATACGGCTTGGCCCCTGCTCATGCAGTATTTTAAACTGATCGTGCAGGGTGACCAGGCCACCAATGCCGCTGCCAATATACACGCCGACCTCGTCGGCAATATCATTTGTAATCTCTAAACCAGCCTGAGCCAATGCCTGCTTGGTCGTGGCGATGGCGAGCTGCTCGTAGGGATCATTGCGCCGAATCTCCTTGCGATCCATATAGGGAGTGGGATCGAAGTTCTTAATCTGAGCGGCAAAATGCACTCGAAAGCGTTCGGTATCGTAAGAAGTAATCTCACCAACACCAGACTTGCCCTGACAGAGTGCCTCCCACGAGGAAGCCAGGTCGTTACCCAACGAGGTAACCAGTCCTAATCCGGTTACAACTACGCGAGACACGAAGTCACCTCCTGTAGTTTACATAAAAGAAGTAAAATCCCTACTCCGAAACCCAACGTCACTGGCGTGACTAGTGCTTCGCCCCCATTCGGGGACAAGCGCTCAGGGTTTTCGGAGAGGAAGTAAGCGGTTTATCACTCCCCACCAAGCCCTGGCCGGAACCGCGCCGCCGGCTGGCTCTCTCCCCCTCCCAATACAGTTAGCCAATACCTAGAGCAGTGGCCTCTTCTTGAATAAAGCGTGTATACGTATCCCCCTGGATAAAGCCCTCATGACTGAGCAAGCGTTTATGGAAGGGGATCGTCGTCGTCAAGCCTTCGATCTCATATTCATCGAGCGCACGCTGCATACGAGCGATGGCTTCATTTCGTGTCTCAGCCCAGACAATAAGCTTTGAAAGCAGCGAATCATAGTGCGGAGGAATTTCGTAGCCCGAGTAGAGGTGGCTATCGACGCGCACGCCAGGTCCGCCAGGAACCTGGTAATTCTCAACCACGCCGGTCTGTGGGCGAAAATCGGCATCGGCATCCTCAGCGGTGATGCGAACCTCAATCGCGTGGCCCCGGAACTTAATATCCTCCTGCTTGAGTTGCAGGGGAAGGCCCGAGGCAATACGAATTTGCTCCTTCACCAGGTCAATGCCGGTCACCAGCTCCGTCACAGGATGCTCCACCTGGAGGCGAGTATTCATCTCCATGAAGTAGTAGCGATTCTGCTCATCCACCAGGAACTCTAGCGTACCCGCGTTGCGATAACCGACCTCCTGAACGGCGCGAATGGCCTTCTGGCCCATCTCCTCGCACAGCTCACGCGGCAGAATCGGGCTCGGGGACTCCTCAAGTACCTTCTGGTTACGACGCTGACAAGAGCAGTTACGCTCGCCCAGGTGTACACCATGGCCATAGTTATCCACCAGGACCTGGATCTCGACGTGGCGTGCCTTGGCGACATAGCGCTCAAGATAGATACCATCGTCGCGGAAGGCCTCGCGAACCTCATTTTGAGCCACGGTGAAGACGCGATCAAACTCCTCAGGCTTGTTAATGAGGCGAATACCACGACCACCGCCACCCGCCACGGCCTTTAGCATCAGCGGGAAACCAATCTCGCGCGCGGCATCCTGAGCTTCAGAGAGCGTGCGCAAAACAGGGGTACCGGGAAGCGTAGGCAGACCAGCCTTGATCATGGCCTCGCGCGCGGATACCTTATCTCCCATGACGGACATAACGCTCGCCGAGGGACCAATAAAGGTAATATTGACATCCTTACAGATCTCAGCAAAACTGGTATTCTCAGAGAGAAAACCATAGCCGGGATGAATTGCTTCCGCGTTAGAAATAAGTGCGGCACTAATAATATTGGGAATGTTAAGATAACTCTTCCCACTGGGGCCGGGACCGATGCAGATACGCTCATCGGCCTGGCGTACAGGAAGTGAATCGCGGTCAGCCTCGGAGTGAACAATGACGCTGCGTATACCCATCTCCCGACAGGCCCGGATGACACGCAGCGCGATTTCACCACGATTGGCGATCAGAATTTTTCGAAACATATGTCACTAATGAAGCGCAACAGGTTATAGTAGGGAACACGCGCCTCATCTTACTCCTCTCACAAAAAAGCCCTAGGGGAGGGGTCAATTTGGTAAATTATACCACACCCTGGAAAACAGGGCTGCTCACAGGGCCTGGAATGACCAAATAGTGTTAGCTAGCTAGCATTACAAACCAGGATAAGGCGCCCTCTACCGCTCTATAGCCAGAAAGGCTACGCTATCGTAATACACTTAAGAGATAACAACCTATACACTGAATGTGCCCTCCATATATCCTATTACCGGGTGCTGAGTATCCTATAAATAGGAGCAAGATGGACAAGACTCCTGGCAAGAGGATACAATTCCATAGCGTGCGGCAGAAAATTACCGAAGTATTGTAATGTGTTCCAACGGGCGTCATTATGCAAAGCCATAAAGCTAAAGCATTAGGAGAGGATAACATGCAAGCACAAACATCGCTTTCCACGTATGTACGGCAAGAACTGCTCCCAGACCTGGACGATTACATTGGGAAGATGCTCACAGATTGGCATATCCCAGGGCTTGCGCTGGCCATTGTCAAAGATGATGAAACCATCTTCGCGAAAGGCTATGGTATCCGCAAAGCAGGCGAGCATAAAGCAATCAGCGAGCATACTATTTTTGGCATCTCATCGGTCACAAAAACCTTCACCGCGGCAGCCATTGGACTGCTCGTCGATGAAGAGAAGCTTCAGTGGGATGATCCTGTGATCAAGTATCTGCCAGATTTCCAGCTCTATGATCCCTATGTGACACAAGAGCTGACCATACGCGACCTGCTCTGCGCGAGGAGCGGCCTGGACGGTGGCGACCTGATGCGAGAAGGGGGCGACTTTGATCGCAACGAGGTTATTTATCGCCTGCGCTATCTCAAACCCAGCTACAGTTTTCGCACGCGCCAGGGCGCCTTTACCTTTATGTTCACCATCGCGGGCCAGGTTGTCGCCGCCGTTACCGGGCGCCCCTGGGACACATTTATAAAAGAGCGCTTCTTCAAACCACTTGGCATGAGCGCTAGTGGCACCACTCGCGCCTCGGCGCTGCATACACGCAACGTCGCGATCCCTCATATAGAGAACAATAACACCCCTGATCCCTACATCTATAGCATCCCAGATAACGTAGGACCCGGTGGCGGCATCACCTCGAATGTGCTTGACCTGGCCCAGTGGATACGCCTGCAACTGGGAAAAGGCACCTTTAAACAGAAGAAGATTTTAAGTTCAGAGGTCATCAACGAACTACACACGCCCCAGATCGTCCATCAATCGCCCTTGATGCAGCTGGATCACCCCGGCTCGAACTTTGTCTGCTATGGCCTGGGCTGGTTCCTCGCGGATTACTGTGGGCAAAAAGTTATCGATCACAGTGGAGCAATGCCAGGAATGGAAGCGCTCATCGCCATACTGCCAGAGAAGCAGCTAGGCATCGTCGCCCTTGCCAATGGTTTTCAGTCCAGGTGGCCCCTGATCGCGCTAAAGCAGAAGGTCTTTGATAGTTTTCTTGAGCTACCCGAACGTGATTGGAGCGAAGAGTTCCTTCAGATGAAGAGACAGCAGGAGAAGCAGGTTAAGGAGTGGATGAGCCTGGAGCGCAAGGATCGCATTAGCCAGCAGATAAGCAACACTCATCCTTCGCTAGATCCAGTGGGCTACGTGGGCGAATATGAGGACGCCTTCTATGGCCGAGCCTTCATCAATAAAGAGGGCAGTAAGCTCACCTTCCGCTTTGGCTCCAAGTACGCAGACCTGGAACACTGGCACTACGATACATTTAAAGCCCAGTGGCGCAAACCCCTGGTTGGCGAGGATCTCATCACCTTTGTCCTGAACGCCGAAGGCAAAGTAGAAGAGATGCGCGTCGCCAACTTTGCCAACTTCACCCGCGTCCAATAAAAAAACTTCTAATCAGAGCACCTATTTCTGCTGCTCGCCAGGCTCCAGCACACCTGCTAGCAGCAGGGCCTGCTCATGCGAAATGATATTGTATTTTAGCTTTAGCGTAAGGATGCGTGTGACGGAGGCATCGATCTGATGCGTAGTAATCGTCCCGCTATGGACAGCCTGGGCCAGCCCTTCAAGCATGGTCGCGGTCTCAGTAAGTCCACGCGGCCCCAGCAGAAGATCCGTGCCTGCTTTGACAGCCAGGACCGCGGCGTGCGATAGGTCATACGTGTTACTTACACCACCCATCCAGAGGGTATCGCTAATAATCACACCTTGGAAATTCAACTGCTTACGAAGAATATTAGTCACGACGTTTGGCGAGAGCGATGTAGGCAATTGTGGGTCCAGCTGGGGATTGAGAATGTGGGTCACCATGACCATTGGTACCACACCCTCGCCAATCATCGTGCGATAGGGAACAAGGTCTACCTGGTTGAGGGTCTCCAGGCTGCGATCCATATATGGCAGCGAGCGATGGGGGTCCAGGTTAGCGCTACCCAGGCCCGGAAAATGCTTCAGGCATCCCACGACACCGCCTTCATTCAAACCTTTAAGATAGGCACGCCCCATATTTGTGACCAGGGTCGCACTAGAGCCAAAGGTGCGCTGGGGTAAACCGGGATTATTAGGATTTGTCAGCACATCCACTGTAGGCATAAAATTCACGTTGAGACCCAATCCACTTAAATCCTTGGCGGCACTACTCCCCGCCTGATAGGCTTTTTGGGGATCACCGCTAGCCCCAATAGTAGCTTCTGATGGGCGCTCACCCGTAATACGTCGCAACTCATTAACGACGCCGCCTTCATAATCAGTCGTAATAAAAAGCGGAAAAGGTGCGGCCTGCTGCATAGCCTTATTCAAAGCCGTGAGCTGCTCACGTGTCTGCGCATTGCCATTTTTATTCTCGATCAATACACCGCTGACGTCATATTTCTGTAGCATCTGGCGCAAAGTATCATCAAGCGTCGAGCCATTAAACTCCACAATCGCCATCTGGCCCAGCTTCTGCTCCAGGCTCATATGTTGCACCATACGTTGAATCAGCATAGCATCATCAAGCACGATCGGGGTAGGAACTGGCCCAGCAGGAGCTTGAGGTGTGGCCGTTGTCTGAGGAGCCATAGAAGCCTGCTGAGCGCAGGCATTCAGTAGTAAACATAGACACAGAAGCCAGGTAGCCGCGAAGGAAAGCTTCCTTATCAAACGCTTCCTCTGTCGATGAGGTTCATTCATAGTAATACTCCGCCAAATAATAGATCGAAAATTGCAGCTCTACCTACTACTAACGAAGCAACAAAGCAAATGGATAGTTATATGGTGGTGTGGTTGCGGGCTGGCAGAACCAGCCCGCAACCACACCACCATATAACTTATCAAGAGGCGAGCTTGCGAGCCGGGATCGCTTGACAACGCAAAATGAAAGTCTGATACTGTCCACAAGAAGTACTTTATAGAGGAGCGAAAAGAAAATATATGTTTGATACCAGTAAAGTTGGTCAGAGCTTTCCTCCTTTCCACATCGAGGTAGAGCGCTGCAAGATCCAGGAGCTTGCGCTCGCCATAGGCGATGAGAACCCTATCTATACCAGCCGCGAAGCTGCACAGGCCGCTGGCTACCGCGATATACCGCTTTTTCCTACCGCCCCCACCATCTTTAATTTCTGGGGCAACGCCCAACTCAATGAGCAATTGAGATCTACTGGACTAGAAATTGAACGTATTCTTCATGGAGAAGAAGAATACGAATATTTAGCCCCCATCTATCCTGGCGATAAACTGACGGGCACCACAACAATTGCCAGTGGAAAGTCGCGCCGTGGCAAGGATGGCTCTGGCATGGACATCGTCACCCTGGAGACACGCTATAGCAACCAGGATCAGCAGGAGGTTCTAGTTGCCCGCACGATGGTAATCGTACGCATACAAGCCAGTTAATAACAAGATCATAAAAGAGCAAAGGAGAAGCCAGCCATGGCCACAGATACACAGCCAGCAGCCAGGCGCTATTTTGAAGATGTCCAGGTTGGGGACGAGATTCCCACCCTCACCAAAGACCCCATGACCCTGCAACGCCTGGTGCGCTACGCGGGAGCCTCGGGAGACTTCAATCCACTTCACACCGACCCTGCGGTAGGCGAAGCGGTTGGTACAGGTGGTATTATCGCCCATGGTATGCTCATTATGGGCTTTGTGGGACAGATGTTAAGTGACTATGTGGGGCCAACCGCGCTCCGCAAGTTTAACGTCCGCTTTAAAGGTATGACCCATCTCGGCGACACTATCACCTGTAGCGGCACCATCACCGAGAAAAACGAAGTTAATGGCGAGGCCATCATTGCGGGCAAGGTCCAGGCAGCAGATCAGAATGGTGATGTCAAAGTGAGCGGCACCTTTAGCGCGGTCCTCCCCAAAAAGGGCGAACGCTAAACTATAGCTTCTCCATAACGGTCACATACCTTTATGAAAAAAGAGGTGGTGGGGCAATGCCCCACCACCTCTTTTTTCAGCTCAGCATTGCAGGGGTTGAAAATAAACTTTCGCTAAAAAGTGGAATGGCTCAAAACAGACCCGAAAAAAACAGCCATACCTTTATATCGATTATAACTCTGCAATATCACTGCATAACGAATTTAGCCCCACACATTGGCTTTCTCACAACAGAAACCGTTTCTCATCGAGAAAAGAGGGTTTTGAGATTGGTCATAAAAAGTATTGACAAGCCCTTTTTCGTATGGCATACTTACCCTCGCTCCAACGACAAGCACACGAAATTGTTGAGCCGATCACGCCACGTTTACATATCTGCCATTGGCAGGCCAGAGAACAGCGAGAACGAAAAAACGGATTTCGAAAAAGCCTTGCAAAAGGGGTTGACAAACCCCAGGCGGTGTGCGATACTACCGGAGCAGTCGACGAGCGAACAAAAACAGCGAAAACACTGCAAGAGTTCGAAACGCCCGACACACAAGAGGCAAGCCTACGGGTTTGCCGGGTTGCGGTTCAACAACAAAAAGAAGAACGAACCAGAGCACCCTGAACAACTGAAGAGTGGAATGCAGAAGTACAACGGAACTTCGTTGGTTGAGCATGTCTCAATCGCGGAGAACACCGTTCCTGTCAATTCTGCGAACAAAGCAATGAAGTAACGACAACGTGCTTCTAGCCTGGACGCAAACTTACAATGCTTACTACGTCGCTGTGTAGCAGTGATGTGGAAGATACATTCACCACTTGAATGGCGAGTTTGATCCTGGCTCAGGATAAACGCTGGCGGCGTGCCTAACACATGCAAGTCGAACGCCCTCTCGCAAGAGAGGGAGTGGCGGACGGGTGAGTAACACATGGGTACCTGCCCCGAGGTGAGGAATACCGGCGAGAAATCGCCGACAATACCGCATATGTTTCTTCGGGAACAAAGCTCGCAAGGGCGCCTTGGGATGGGCCTGTGGCCGATTAGCTTGTTGGTGAGGTAAGAGCTCACCAAGGCCACGATCGGTAGCTGGTCTGAGAGGATGGTCAGCCACACTGGGATTGAGAACGGCCCAGACTCCTACGGGGGCAGCAGTGAGGAATTTTCGTCAATGGGGGCAACCCTGAACGAGCAACGCCGCGTGCAGGAGGACGCTTTTCGGAGTGTAAACTGCTTTTCTTGGGGACGAGCAAGGACGGTACCCAAGGAACAAGCCCCGGCTAACTACGTGCCAGCAGCCGCGGTAATACGTAGGGGGCGAGCGTTGTCCGGAGTTACTGGGCGTAAAGCGCACGCAGGCGGTTTCGTACGTCTGGAGTGACAGTTCCCGGCTCAACTGGGAAAGGTCTTTGGAAACGGCGAGACTTGAGGGCTTCAGAGGGACACGGAATTCCGGGTGGAGTGGTGAAATGCGTAGAGATCCGGAGGAACACCAATGGCGAAGGCAGTGTCCTGGGAAGCATCTGACGCTCAGGTGCGAAAGCTAGGGGAGCGAACAGGATTAGATACCCTGGTAGTCCTAGCCGTAAACGATGACCACTAGGTGTGGGAGGTATCGACCCCTTCCGTGCCGTCGCAAACGCAATAAGTGGTCCGCCTGGGGAGTACGGTCGCAAGATTAAAACTCAAAGGAATTGACGGGGACCCGCACAAGCAGCGGAGCGTGTGGTTTAATTCGATGCAACGCGAAGAACCTTACCAAGTCTTGACATGCAGATGCACCAGCGGTAATGCGCTGTTCCTTCGGGACGTTTGCACAGGTGCTGCATGGCTGTCGTCAGCTCGTGTCGTGAGATGTTGGGTTAAGTCCCGCAACGAGCGCAACCCCTACTGCCTATTACAACTTCTAGGCGGAACTGCCCTCACGGGAGGAAGGCGGGGATGACGTCAAGTCAGCACGGCCCTTACGACTTGGGCGACACACACGCTACAATGGCCAGTAACAAAGGGATGCCAACCCGCGAGGGGGAGCCAAGCTCAAAAACCTGGTCTCAGTTCAGATTGCAGGCTGAAACTCGCCTGCATGAAGGTGGAGTTGCTAGTAACCGTAGGTCAGCACACTACGGTGAATACGTTCCCGGGTCTTGTACACACCGCCCGTCACACCACGAAAGTCGGCAACACCTGAAGCCGCCAGGCTAACTCCTTGTGAGAGGCAGGCGTCGAGGGTGGGGTCGGTGATTGGGGTGAAGTCGTAACAAGGTAGCTGTACCGGAAGGTGCGGCTGGATCACCTCCTTTCTAGGGAGTCATCAGTGCTCACGTAGCACTGCACTCTCAGGTCGAACAGGAACGACCTGTCCGTTGTCCCCTGCTTCCACTCTTGAGCGGTTCGGCCGCTGGTTCAACCCAGATCCGAAGCCCGCATTGTACCTGAACAACCAAAGAAGTATCCTTCAATTTTGCTGAGCGAGCACGTTGGCATGCAAGTGCCCAACCGTGACGTGAGTCATTCGAAGCTCGTGACAGTGAAGAACGAAGACCGAGATCCCATACAACAAGGGTTAACACAAGAAGAAGCAGACAAGGCAGAACAAGCGAAACAGAGTACGAGGTGGATGCCTTGGCGCTGAAGACCGATGAAGGACGCGGAGACCGGCGAAACATTCAGGGGGAGCTGCATCCAAGCGATGAGCCCTGAGAATCCGAATGGGGCAACCCCTCCAGAGTCATGTCTGGAGACCTATCGCTGAACACATAGGCGATATGGAGGATCGTGGGTGAACTGAAACATCTCAGTAGCCTGCGGAAGAGAAATCAACCGAGATTCCCGTAGTAGTGGCGAGCGAACCGGGACGAGCCCAAACCATCTATTCTTCGGAATAGGCGGGGTTGTAGGACCAACAGTAGCGATCATGTGCTTACTCGAAGGCATTGGAAGGTGCCACCAGAGGGGGTGAGAGTCCCGTAGAGGACGAGGACATGAGCGTGGTTGGCATCCTGAGTACCACGAGACACGTGCAATCTTGTGGGAAGCTGGGGGGACCACCCTCCAAGGCTAAAGAACTTCAGCGACCGATAGCGAACAAGTACCGTGAGGGAAAGGTGAAAAGTACCCCGAGAGGGGGATGAAAGAGTCCCTGAAACCACGTACTCACAAGCAGTCAGAGGCCACTGTGCCACGAGGCACCAAGGGCTGATGGCGTGCCTTTTGTAGAATGATCCGGCGAGTGCATCGCACGTTGCAGGTTAACCAGCGCTAAAGCTGGGGAGCCAGAGGGCAACCGAGTCTCAAATAGGCGTGTATGTAGCGGCGATGCGACCCGAAACCGTGTGAGCTACCCATGAGCAGAGTGAAGCGGATGTAACAGTCCGTCGAGGCTCGAACCCACCAGTGTTGCAAAACTGGGGGATGACTTGTGGGTAGGGGTGAAATGCTAATCGAACACGGAGATAGCTGGTTCTCCCCGAAATGTATTGAGGTACAGCCGCGACCAAGAGCGTGGTGGAGGTAGAGCACTGGATAGGCTAGGGGCCCTGTGCGGGTTACCAACCCTACTCAAACTCCGAATGCCACTACGTGTTTATCGCGAGTGAGACGGCGGGGGCTAAGCTTCGTCGTCAAAAGGGAAACAGCCCAGACCATCGGCTAAGGTCTCCAAATCGATGCTCAGTGTCAAAGGGGGTCAATGCGCCCAAACAGCCAGGATGTTGGCTTAGAAGCAGCCACCATTTAAAGAGTGCGTAATAGCTCACTGGTCGAGTGCAATGGCACCGACAACGTATCGAGGCTAAAGCATCGTACCGAAGCCGTGGAATATAGGACTACCTATATTGGTAGGGGAGCGTTCTCGACGCCTGAGAAGCCAGACCGCAAGGACTGGTGGAGGTAAGAGAAGTGAGAATGCCGGAATGAGTAGCGCAATGTCTGCGAGAACCAGACACACCGAATGCCTGAGGGTTCCTGGGCAACGTCAATCGTCCCAGGGTGAGTCGGGCCCTAAGCCGAGGGCGTCATGCCGTAGGCGATGGAAAGCAGGTCAGAGAATCCTGCACCGGAACGTTTCGTTATGAGCAATGGGGGGACGCGGTAGGGAAGGTGAGCCGATCGAATGGACAGGATCGGTGCCTCTGTTGAAGCGCGTGACCGAGGAAAATCCCGGACACATTATGCGTGACACTGAGGCCGAGCGCCCGCGAGGGTGCGGAAGTCATTGGTCCCCAGGCCGTCAAGAAAAGCCTCTCGCCAGAAACTGTTCCGCCCGTACCGCAAACCGACACTGGTAGGCAGGGGGAAATCTCCCCAGGTGATCGAGCGACCCTCTGTTAAGGAACTCGGCAAATTAACCCCGTACCTTTGGAAGAAGGGGTGCCTGCGTAGCTGTGTGTGCTTGCACACATGGTGAGAAGGTTGCAAGAAATCGGCTCAAGCGACTGTTTACCAAAAACACAGGTCTCTGCGAACGCGAAAGCGGAAGTATAGGGGCTGACTCCTGCCCAGTGCCGGAAGGTTACGAGGAGTGGTGTGCGTAGCCACGAATCTAAGCCCCGGTGAACGGCGGCCGTAACTATAACGGTCCTAAGGTAGCGAAATTCCTTGTCGGGTAAGTTCCGACCCGCACGAAAGGAGTAACGACTTGAGCGCTGTCTCGACAGAGGACTCGGCGAAATTGAAGTACCCGTGAAGATACGGGTTACCCACGACAGGACAAAAAGACCCCGTGGAGCTTTACTACAGTTTGGCCTGGAAACGAAGTATGGTGTGCGTAGCATAGGTGGGAGCCGGAGAACTCATCCTTGTGGGGGTGAGGGAGGCAGCAGTGAAATACCACTCTCACCATGGTTTGTGTCTCACACGTCACCGTGATCCGGGACGTGAACAGGGCCAGATGGGTAGTTTGACTGGGGCGGTCGCCTCCCAAAGAGTAACGGAGGCGCCCAAAGGTTCCCTCAGGGTGGATGGACATCACCCTCTGTAGAGTGTAAAGGCACAAGGGAGCTTGACTGTAAGGCGTACAGGCCGAGCAGGGACGAAAGTCGGGCTTAGTGATCCCACATTCCCGTGTGGAAGGAGTGTGGCTCAACGGATAAAAGCTACCCCGGGGATAACAGGCTTATCTTGCCCAAGAGTTCACATCGACGGCAAGGTTTGGCACCTCGATGTCGGCTCGTCGCATCCTGGGGCTGGAGTAGGTCCCAAGGGTTGGGCTGTTCGCCCATGAAAGCGGCACGCGAGCTGGGTTCAGAACGTCGCGAGACAGTTCGGTCTCTATCCGTCGTGGGCGTCGGAAAAGTGAGGGGAGTCATCTTCAGTACGAGAGGACCGAGATGGCTTGACCGCTAGTGCGCCAGTTGGGGGGCCTCCTCCAGAGCTGGGTAGCTACGTCAAGAAGGGATAAGCGCTGAAAGCATCTAAGCGCGAAGCCGACCCGAAGATAACTTTTCCCACTCTCAAGAAGAGTCAAGATCCCAGGAAGAAGACCTGGTGGATAGGCTGCGCGTGGACGCCTGGTAACAGGTGGAGCGGAGCAGTACTAATGATCGTACGGCTTGTTTCCCATTCTGTTTCTTCGCGTGTGTGGTGAGCCCTTGTGGTGTGAGTGAGAGCGGTCTGAGATCGGACCTGAGCACGAGCGAGAGGACATCGCGGCACGGGGAGCGTGAGCAGGCCAGCGTGGCTCAGCAAAATTGAGGGAATACTTCTTTGGCAGGTTACATCTAATAATGGGAAAAGAAATCCTGGTGCAAGAGAATGGGCATTCGCCCATTCTCTTGCACCAGGATTTCTTTTCCCATTATTTATTTTCCATGTTATATACTGCCAGAAAGAAGTAAGAACCATCTAGGAAGAGGGGGGCTTCAATGCTGAAAGAGACAGCACAACACTCACTTGAACACATCCTTCCCAAAGGGCAGGTATTTGTGGATAGAGCCACACTCATCGCCTACGAGGTCGATGCCGGCATTGATCGAGGCAGACCCGAAGGTGTAGTCTTTCCTCGCACCACAGAAGAGGTCGCCCGCGTTGTACGCTGGGCCGCCCAGCACAATATTCCCCTGGTCGCCCGGGGAGCAGGAACAGGCCTTTCGGGCGGCGCGGTCGCGGATCGAGGCGGCGTCATCGTCGAGTTCGCGCATATGAATCATATTTTGGAGATAGAGACCCTGGGGAGGAGTGCCATCGTCGAGCCAGCCCTCATCAATCTCCGCCTGGATGAACAGGCCAGAGTACATGGCCTCTATTTCCCTCCCGATCCATCCAGTCAGCGCGCCTCTACCATGGGCGGCAACGTCGCAGAAAACTCCGGCGGCCCCCATTGCTTTAAATATGGCGTGACCACCAACTATGTGACAGGTCTCAAGGCAGTCCTGGCTGATGGCAGTATTATCCACGCCGGAGGGAGCGCCTTTGATTATCCTGAATACGACTTCTGCGGCCTACTAACTGGTAGCGAGGGCATGTTGGGCATGATTACCGAGATCACGGTGCGCCTGCAACGCAACCCGCCAGGTGTCAAAACCATGCTCGTCGTCTTCGACTCGGTCGAGCAGGCAGGCGTCGCGGTCTCCGCCATTATCGCCGCTGGCCTGGTTCCCGCTACCATGGAGATGATGGATCAGAAAATCACTCACATCATCGAGCCCTTTGCCAAAGCAGGCCTTCCCCTGGACGCTGGAGCCATTCTCATCATTGAAGTCGATGGATATATTGAAAGCCTGGGGACGCAGATACATGAAATCGAGCAAATCTTGCTTACCAACGGTGGCAAGAATATCCGCATCGCCAATAGCGAAGATGAGCGTGCTCGTATCTGGCTAGCCCGCAAGAGTGCCGCAGGCGCGGTCACACGCCTGAGCCCTTCATATTACACCGTCGATGTTACAGTCCCTCGCAGCCGCCTGGCAGAGACGCTGAGCGAGGTCAACCAAATAATCGAGCGGCATAACCTGCGCGCAGGACACCTGCTTCACGCTGGTGATGGTAACTTACACCCCATGATCCTGGTACCCGAGCCGGGCAATCCTGAGCTAATGCACCGGGTACATATGGCTGGCCGCGACATGGTCCAGTGCTGTGTTGAAAAGGGGGGTAGCCTGAGCGGTGAGCACGGCATCGGGATCGAGAAACGCGAGTTTATGACGCTCATGCACAAGCCTCATGAACTGATGGCCATGTGGGACATCAAGCAAGCATTTGATCCCAAGAACATTCTCAATCCAGGCAAGCTCTTCCCCTCACCAGAGCCTGGCTTACAGACTCCCTTCAAGGGCTATACCCTCGACTATCAAGATACCACCACAAACAGAGAAACGCCTGAGCATGTCTTCACGCCCGAAAATGCTGAGGATGCTGCGCAGGGACTCCTTGCGCTCGCTGAAGGCCGCCAGAGGGCTTATATCAACCATAAGCGCTTCCAGCAACCCGGAGTGCAGATCAGCACAGCGAATATGCGCGGCATCAAGGAATATGCCCGCGACGACATGTATATTACCGTGGGTGCTGGCACAACGCTCCATGAAATTCAGGACTTCCTGGTCGAGGAGAAGAAACAACTGCCAATCACATCTCCCTGGCCAGATGCCACCATTGGCGGCATTATCGCGAGCAACATCAATGCCCCTCTGCGCATGCGCTACGGCTCCATACGCGATCTCGTGCTCTATGCGACAGTGGCACTGTCAGATGGGCGTGTCATTCGGACAGGCCGCCCCATCGTTAAAAATGTTGCGGGCTACGACATCACCAGGCTCTTTGTCGGCTCCTATGGCACCCTGGGGCTGATGAGCGATATCACACTCAAGGTTTCGAGCCTTCCACGCCAGCAGCAAACGCTTGTCATACCAGTAGATGATCTACAACAGGGCCTGAACTGGGCCAGGGCGGCGCTTGCCTATCCTCTCGTCGGATCTGGTATTGTTCTCTATCGTGGTAATCAGGGTCCGCATATGCAGGGTTCACCGTATACCCTGGTCTATAGCGCCGAGGGACTGCGCGAAGATGTCGAGACCGAAATCCAACAAGTGCAGGAGGCCCTACGCGAAGCAGGCGCACCTGAAGAGCAGATAGTTGAGAACTGGAGCGCCACCAATGCCTGGGAGCAATTCCTCCGACGCGAGGGAACGCATGTACGCGTCGGTGTTTCCCCTAGGAAAGCCTTCTCCTATATCCGGCAACAGCAAGCAGTACTGGAGCGCAACGATTACATGGTCGACTTCAACAGTGGACATATCTATATAGCCTCACAGGAGGAGAGCGTACCCGGCACCCAGGCATGGTTAGAGGAGTTACGCACGCCTGCCCTCCAGCAGGGCGGCTACGCCCTCGTCACCGCTCTCCCGGACGCGCTTAACGGTCACATCGAACGCTGGGGCTACCAGCCCGACGGGCTCAAAGTCATGCATGCCCTCAAGCAGCGCTGGGACCCACAGAGTGTTCTCACTTCGGGAATCGGCTTTTTAGAGGTTTAGCGATCCAGTAACGTTATAGTCAACGCTAAACCTACAAATTGTGGCCTGATCAGAAACAGACTCAGCAAGATTAAAGTGCGCCAGGCACGGGCAGATATAAAACTGCCTATGCCTGGCGCAGTGCATCTTCTCTATTCAACCGTCACATTACCGCTTTAGCTATTTTGGTTAGCGTCAACCGCTCCGTCTCCTCTATAGTCAGAATAGTAGACCAATGGTACC
Organism: Ktedonobacter robiniae; assembly: GCF_016587375.1. Classification (GTDB taxonomy): domain Bacteria; phylum Chloroflexota; class Ktedonobacteria; order Ktedonobacterales; family Ktedonobacteraceae; genus Ktedonobacter; species Ktedonobacter robiniae. The sequence continues at coordinate 2,267,473 of NZ_BNJG01000001.1, read as the reverse complement.
ACAACTTCGACATTACCTCTTAATTGCCTTATGCTACTTTCATAAGCAAAACGTGATAAGCCAGAGAATCAGGAGGTAGTTGGAAATGTTTAAGGAGCAAGAGATGTACATACAAGAGGCCTCCAGAAGCAGCGTCGCCAGCGGAACAATTTTTCTGATAGAGGACCAGCTTGTCCTGGGCATGATCATGAAACGAATCATCACCGAGCATACTCCCTACCAGGTGCTTCATCTCAGCGAGGGAAGCCATATCTTGCAGATGCTACAGGAGCACCGGCCACAACTGCTGGTGCTCGACTATGACCTGCCTGGCATGAACGGCATCGAGATCTATGACCTGGTACACAGCACTCCCGAATGGGCCGATCTCCCCGCTATCATGGTCAGTGCCAGCCTACCCGAGCAAGAGATCCGCCAGCGCAACATTCCAGGCCTGTGCAAACCCTGTAGCCGTGGCGACCTGCTCCAAGCCATCGAGCAAGCCCTGAACTAAAAACAACCTCGTCATGCCAGCCGCAATTCTACACAGATGTAGCCCTCTACGTGGCTGGCATCATTCTCCAAATATCTCCTACAAAAGGCCAAACTGTCCCCAAATCACACAGTGATCGCTGGCACGTGGAGCGCAATCAACATCAAATGTTGTGGGATGGACACGTGGGCTGGCAAGCAAATAGTCGATACGCAGCATAGGCCAGTAAGGGTTGAGGCGGTGAAAGCCCCAGGTGTGGCCGCTCCCGGTACCAGCAAGCTGAAAGGCATCCTGCAGACTAGCAGTAAGAGAAGCATATCCCGGTTCACGATCTGTCACATTCATATCCCCTGCCAGGAGCACCGCTTCGCCGTGAAACATGAACGAATGGGCAAAAGCGTTAAGAGAGCGAAGCTGTCCATCGCGGCGCTCAGAACAGAAGTAGCAATTTGCGACGGCATGGATGGAGGAAACGGGATGACCGATGATGACCACCAACCGCTGTCCCGAACCAAGGTCAAGACGCGCCCAGAGAACCTGCGCCTGAGGCTCCGCCCAGGTATCATCGCCGGTTTTGAGAGTACCATACTCGATAATAGGATAGATACTCAGAAGAGCGAGATTGTATGGGACGTTAGTAGTGGGCTGGGCGAGTTGATACGCATAAAGACGCTTGAAATCAGGCGACTGAGTGAAGGTATCGCCTGGATCAACTTCTTCCAGGGCCACAATCGCGGGATGCTTCTCTTTGAGTAACGGGAGGAGTAGTGCATCATGAGAGTGGCCTACCTCCATATTCCAGGAAAGAACACTCGTCATCATTCTGGAAGTGGAGTCGCTGGAAGCGTGAAAAGGGATTCGAGGAAAGTAGGTGAAACTAAAGGCGAGCAGGCAAACAACCAGGATCAGGCGCAAGAGCATGGTGCGAGAGAGAAAGGCAAAGGGAATAAGAAAAAGTAGAGGGAGAAATAGATAGGGCGCAAAAACCTGGGTAATAGCAAGGACTCCATCATGCTGGGGAAAAATATGCTGAACCAATAGAAATAGGAGTAAAGCACAAGGATATAAAGATGTAAGGGCGATAAGTGTCCAGCGTTGCTGTGAAAAATACAAGAGCATACGAGAGATACGAGCCATAAAAGTATATCCCTTTTTCTACTTGGGACGTATCAAGCAAACAATCAGTCACACGCTATAAGATACCAAAAAGTTTTTCAAATTTTATACTTATTAACTATACTAAAAATATTTGATTCGAATTACTAATATAAACATCAAAAGCAGATACTTACTGAAATATTCGCCTATTTTCAGTATTTTTCATCTTGTTTTCATCTTGTTTTTAACTCATCATTTTCTGTATACTAATTGAAGATATGTAATATGCTTGATATGTGCTTAATATTCTCTACTCACATTCTATCAATAACTTCTTTATGCAAATGTATGGAACGCACATGCTCATTAGTAGTTCAGGAGGAACCATGTCTACAGTGATGTCCCCCCATCGTCACAAGTCCTGGTCTCTTTATTTGCGCAAAGGAGCGCTTGTCCTCTGCTTTTCTCTACTCTTGATAGGTATAACTGTCTCCTCTGCTTTTGCCAATACGCACGCCCAAAGCGCGGCAGCGGCAACCTCCACCACGTCCCAGGATACGCTACAAAACGTTATCCAGTTAGGGGGAGCTGGCCCTGGCGGTGTAGCCATGATTGACAAGAAGGTTGGTTGGACACTGACCAGCGCTTTACGGCGCACCAGCGACGGAGGCAAAACCTGGCAAACCGTTGCCCAGCCTGCTGATCAGGAAATGCTCGGTCAAGCATATGTGCTAAACGGTCAGGTAGCATGGTACCTGACATATGACTCGCAGACCTATGCTATTACGGCACTCTATCGGACCAACGATGGTGGTCAGACCTGGAAGCGTTTCGCCTGGATTGATGCAAATCAATACTTACAAACCTTAAGCGTTGCCGATAATCAGTCTGCCTGGATCTCGACAAGCGATAGCAATAGCGTGTCCCATCTTTTCCTTGTTGGAGGAACTAGCCAGGATTGGCAGGAGGCTACGCTACCTGCACAAAATGGTTCGTACTATAACTACTTTACCTCACAAACAACGGGTTACACGACCTTCGTGAACTCCAATGACAATGGGAACAACAGCTACACACTGTATAGGACTAGCGATAGCGGCCAGAACTGGGCCCAGCTAAACCTGCCGCTTCCTGCCAACGTACCCGCTACGGCTGCGCCCACCAACATTCGCTTCCTTGGTTTCGGCAATCAGCAGGAAGGCTACCTGATAGCAGCCTTTGGTGATACAAACTCATACACAATCTATAACTCGTACATTTATCGTACTCAGGACGGTGGCCAGACCTGGCAGATTGATGGAGGTGCCGTACCAGCCAATACTCGAGTGATCCAGATCGATAACTGGCACGTAGTCAATGCAGCCTTTGCCTTCGTTGCCATCGGAGGTAAAGTAGGGTTCGCCTCGCTGCAAGCAGGTAGCTGGGACGTCGAGAATGTGACATTGCCGAGCAATCTCGCTGCTGCCCCATTCTTGTCGGTTTTAAGTTCGAACCACCTATTCGTGAGCGCAGGAACTTCCGATTACACTGCTCAAAACCTCTATGATAGCCAGAATGACGGCCAGAACTGGCATCAGATCGCTTCTATTCCCAACTAATCACCTAAACAAAACACCTCATGTCTCTTGAATGACACATGAGGTGTTTTTGTTTATTAACTGTACCGCTATAGCCATATCTAGCTACGCACATACCGATATGTTTCTATTATTGTAAAGTTGCGTCTCTGTAAGAGAGGTAAACAGTATGTACAATACTAGATTTGCCTAAGATCTTATTTTGAAACCCACCTCCATGTGAGGTCATCCCTATTCGAGGATCTCATAACCACCATTCGGGGGCAAACGGTGGCACGCGAGCGCCCTCAGGATTTCGGACAAAAAGTGACTGCTTCGATTGTGCCAAGGAGGGTACCAGCCAGTTCTTTTCAGCATGCACCATCAATACTAGCGCGAGGAGGCGCAGAGCATATGAATTTTTTCACAAGAAATGGGCAAAAAAATATTCAGGGCAATATCCAACAATGGAGTGAAACAGTCACAAACTCATTAGAGATAAGTAAATCGAAGAACCAGATTCTTGCATTAGATGGGGTACGAGCTATAGCGTGTCTCTCAGTTATTACCTATCATATTAATCACCTATCTGATTTCTCTAATATCTGGCGCCCCTATGATACTTTGGGAGGAATACTTGCCTCGATCTTTTATCTTGGCGAATCTGGTGTCATACTTTTTTTTCTCCTCTCAGGCTTTCTCCTCTTTTTGCCTTTTGCGAAAGTGCTTCTTTTCGAGAATAGCTCCTGGCCTTCCATCAGCCGCTTCTATCTTCGCCGTATCTTCCGCATTGTGCCAGCATATTATCTTGCGCTATCCCTTATGATACTCTTTTTCCACCCTGGTCTTCTACATCATAGTAGTTGGCAAGAAGTGCTGCGCTTGCTCACATTTCGTATGGAATTCAGCGATTCGCAGCAGATAAACGGCGTATTCTGGACACTGGCAGTTGAGTTTCAGTTCTATCTATTATTACCTATTATCTGCTGGATACTAGCTCTGCTCATTCGACGTGGTTGTACTAACTGGCGTATGCTCAAGCTTATAGGCTGCTTGCTCGCGATCATGGTATGGGGGGTGTTTACACGTTACTACTATAGTGTCTACCTACCTGGAGTCTCTGGAGCATACCTCAAAGGTATCATGCTAAAACTCAAGCCCTTTATTTATGGCGAAGAAGGCAAATACTTTGAGGTGTTTGCCGTTGGCATGCTACTCAGTGTGCTGTATGTATATACGCAAAACACACAACTTACAGAGAATTGGCAGGCTAACATCCGCCGCTTCAGTTGGGTCGCATTCACAGCAGGGTTACTATTGCTCCCCGTCGTATCAATGTATCATTTCTATCATGTTAGAAACTTAGATTTCTCTTATGCCAATATATTTAATGTCTCTGATTCCGCCATACATAGCCTGGAGAAGACCTGGATTATGTGGGAAGCCTTGCTCTATGCTGTAAGTTATGGTCTCTGTATCGCAGCATTATTATTTGGCTCACGCAAACTGCAGTATCCATTTGAGATACCAATCCTACGTTGGGTTGGTTTGATCTCATTCAGTTTATACATGTGGCATTTACCATTCATCTTTATCTTTCTTCACTATGTCCTGCCGTCACTAAACAGTCAGGGAATAGGGCATGCCATAACCTATCTAGCGTTTTATATCTGGGCGTTATTTGTCATTGTACCAATATCGCTCGCCTTTTATCGTTGGATCGAGATGCCAGGCATACGTGTTGGAGAGCTTATTGTTAGAAGGTTTGAATATTTCAACAAAAAGCGCACCTCGATGATTGTGAAAGATAATCAATAGAGCTCACACATACCGGAAAATGGTGTGGTGCTCTATTGATTAGTAATATAACCAGCAAAAAGCCCCAGTAGTTTATAGCTAGTGGGGCTTTCTATTTCTTCAGCTTACAGCATCGCATTTATCAGGAAAATGCAGATGGTCTATAATTAACTTTTCTAAACGATCAAACCTTCTTCCAATCGATCAAACTTGACTAGGATTACACCATACAATTCTCGCAAAATCACAAGAACAAGGCAGTAGGCTTGGACTAGAAAAAAGACGCAAAAAAGCTCTTCTATAGCACTTTGTTTGCTTGCTACAGAAGAGCCTCTAAAGCCGCTTGAGATGGGCGATTAGGGATTCGAACCCCAGACCTACTGCGTGTAAAGCAGCCGCTCTAACCAGCTGAGCTAATCGCCCGTGTATTCCGCTTGTTGGCGAAAAATCAGGCACCCAGATATTTACTCAATATTTGGATGCCCTACGAATGCCCTCGAGTGGACTCGAACCACCACGCCCTTTCGAGCACAGGCCCTCAACCTGCTGCGTATACCATTCCGCCACGAGGGCTAATTGCTAACGGATTACGTGTGCCATAATACACCTAAGCGCGATTTTTGTCAACAGTTTTTCTGGCCTTTTTTTATAGGTTTCCCAAAATTCCGCTCTATCCGCTCGCTTGCCTCTTTGGGGCGTGTAGGCATGCTTTTAAGGCAGCTAAAATCCTTCTTGCTGACCACTCCCTACTGAGATCAGGCCAGGATCTGATTGCCTCTGTGAGGGGCCGTTGCTTGAGTTATTCAGGGCCTCGGTGTTGCGATAACGCGAGAGCAGCCCCCCGCCTGGGCGCAGTCCTGTCAATGGAACGTGTTCGTCGGTGTTGCGCTCGCGGGGAGCTGCGCTCTTCGCAGAGAGTCCAAAGAGGGGCGCAATAGGCATGCTCTGTCCCTGAGAGGCCACGAACTGAGATGCGTCTCGATCCAGTTCCTCCGTCGAGGGTGAGAGCGAGGCCACCTGGAAGGCGCCTGCCTCCTGCACAAAGGATGGTGCCGCAAACGCCTCGGCTGGCAATGGCGTCTGTGGAACGGCTACCAGAGGTGGCACGACGGCGAACGCAGCGTGTTGGACCTCGATCTCCGGTATGCTCACGCTAGAATTGCGTCTACGCAGCATCATACCCAGGGCGAATACGGCCACCGAGATCAATAGGCAGACCGCGACAATGGTATTACGTAAGGCCACTGGAAGACCATCAGCCTGTGGCTGAGTGTTCTTTCCACCGGGAACCTCAGTGCCTGGAGCAATATGCCTGGCATCCTGGGAGAAGCTTTGAGCCGGGAAGAAGCCTGTCGGGCCCTCATTAAAGGGACGGCTCTCGCGCGTAGGAGTAGGTGTGACAGGTGGTGGTGGCGGCGCCGTCTGTGCCTGGTAACGCGCCATGGAGTTGACGACTTTGGCGGCCCAGGTGCCCGCGCCAGAAGTACCAACATAGGGACCACTGATGGCATAAACGGTTGTCAGGCCACGCCCCAGCACGTAATTATTTTTGATGATGGTGAACCAATCGATAATGGCAGCACTATAAGAAGGATAGGACTTGAAGCTGCCACAACCAGGACCGGAGATACTGCCGGGATTCAGGCAATTAATGCCCACGCCCGCCATTCCATAGCTGGTCTCGGCTGAGAAAACGCCGAGCGCGAAGGCGTCATCAATATTCGTCAGGCGCGATTCGTTTTCAATCAATTGGCCAGTGCCAGCCATACGGCTACCATTTTGGGCAAAGACCTGGTCGATATAGGCGGCAGGTAGCGAGGGTAGACCAACAACATTGGCGCCAGCCGCGCGCGTGGCCGTGCCCTGCTGAATCTGCCAGACCAAGGTCGCCGCGCCTCCCATAACGATCAACAGCACGCTACAGAGGAGCACAGTATACGAGCGCTTTCGCCTGCGCGAGACTTCTGGTATACTTCGTGATGTATTTCGATTCGTCACCATTTATCAATACCTACCTGCGCTTGTAACTTTTGCCTTTTTTTCAGATACTTACACGCATTCGCTCGTTTTATATATAGAACCGTAGAAGAGCAAGATTTCAGATACCAACCTTTGTAGCCAGCAAATAGGCGCTCGTTCAATTGTACCACGAGATAGTCCAGGCGTACTGCTAGAACAACATTTTCTAGGTAGTATGTCCCAGTAGGGTATGCTATACTAAAGTCGCGCATTTGAGCAATCGCCTGGTGTTCGGGTTTAGCAGAGATCACACCATCGCGCTCGGCCTCTAGGAGAAGACGCTAGCTAAGACGGAGGGGTTCGCCATCAACCAGCGTAGCGGCCAGTGGAATCCACAAACAGGACGCCTGGGAAGTAAGACGTTACTTCACAAGCGCTTTCTTATTCAACGCACCATCGGGCAGGGAGGTATGGGAGCTGTCTACCAGGCACGCGACCTCAAACGCCAGGCAGTTTGTGCCATCAAAGAGATGAGCCTCTCGACAGTTCCCTATGAAGAGCAAGAACAGGCCATTGAGAATTTTAAGATCGAGGCGAAAATTCTCTGGCGGCTGGATCACCCCAACTTGCCCAAGTTCACTGGCTTCTTCTCTGAGAATAATCGCCATTTCCTGGTGATGGAGTATATCGATGGCATGACATTGGAGGACCTGCTCCATCGCAATGGCGGCCCCTTCTCGGAACGACGAGTCCTGGGTTGGGCGCGCCAGCTCTGCGACGTACTCTCCTACCTGCATAGCCAGGATCCGTCCATCATTTTTCGCGATATGAAGCCCGGCAACGCCATGCTCACACGCGATGGGCGCATCAAGCTGATTGATTTTGGGATCGCGCGCTTCTTTCGCCAGGCCCGACACCACGATACCCAGCAACTAGGCACTCCTGGCTTCGCGCCTCCAGAGCAGTATGGCGAGGCCCAGACCGATGAACGCTCCGATATCTACTCCCTGGCGATGACGCTCTTTGAACTCCTCACCAATACACTCTCAGAGAAGGGCTTTGGGCTCAAGAATATTCGCCAGTCTCATCCCTACATCTCGCCAGCGGTGGCGCGCGCGCTGGAGATCGCGACCGCAATCGACCCCGACGACCGCTACAATAGCGTCGAGGAGTTCCGTAGTGCCTTACTTGGCGAACATATCTTCAGCTTTGAGAGTAGTGAACAGGCAACGAATCCACTGGAATTGGCAGAGCTTTGCGCGCTCTACCCCGACGAGGCTGCTGACTACCTGGCTAATGGTGAGATCGAGTCCTGGCTACGTGAGATTGGCGAGAACGACCTGGCACGGGCAGCGCGGTATATTCGCGTCACCGTGCTCGACCCCCTGGAGTCGGTCGAGCAATTTATTCGCAAGGTTCCTGGCGCACAGGTCTCTCTTTTCCCCTCGCCAGAGCCAGGTGAGGCTCCACAACGCAATGGACATAGCCGAGGCAGCCGGGGCAGCCAGAGTGGCAAACACCTGGCTGCAACGACAGCAGCCGGTTCAATTCAGAAGAGGCATAGCAGCAAACAGAGCGCGAAACCCGCAACCAGATCCATCCTGTCAGGTGGGCGCTACAAGGAGATGCAGTGGCTACGCTGGAGCACGCCTGCCATTGAAGTGAAACCCATTCGGCTCGATTTTGGGGAGGTGCTAGATGACCTCTCAGAACCACTCCCGCTCATCATTAGCAGCACATCAAGCAAGCCCATTCAGGGCACACTCCAGGCCAGTGATCCCTGGATTGTCCTTGACCGCGATGACTTTTCGGGCGAGACTACCTACGTCAATGTTCAAATTCAGAGCCATCTGCTCTATGCCGGACACAATAGTGGAATAATCACACTTCTTCCCACTGGGAAACAAGGAGCAGGCAAGGAGCGCGCCATCGAGGTCGTTATTGAGGCCGATAAGCAAGAATTAGCTCTCCGCTATACCCAGCATCATGGTGGCAAAACTATTGGCGCCGACCTGAATGACGAGGATGACGAATATCTTGATGAGCTGGACGACGCCTATAATTGGAAGCAGGCAACAGGCGCGCAACCAGGGATCACGGGGAAGCACAGGACACCCATGCGCGCGAGAACAGCAAGCGTATCCGCGCAACAGAGCCAGGTGCAATCCCAGGCTCAAGACGTAACCGCGACACCCGACACGCATATGAATGCAGAGGCTGCGGATATCGAAAAGTATGGCGACCCTGGTCTAAGCGACTACCAGGGTTGGGAGATTGTGAGCACAACTCGGCGCGAGCAAACAATTCTTAAACATATCTTTACCTGGTGTGGAGCCTGGGCTATAGGCGGCCTGGGCTATACACTTCTGCGATCACTGCTGGCAAACTGGCATATTGAGCCGCTCGCGCCCAGCCCCTGGTTTGTGTTCGTACTCGCAGTACTTATTCCCACCACAAGCATTGGCGCCTTGAGTAGCAACTGGCGATGGACGTGGCGCCTCCAGGATATTCTCAACCGCCTCTGTACAGGCATGAGCGCAACCCTGCTGGCGCTGGCTGTCCTCAAACTCTTCTGGCAACTGCTAGCGCAGATAACTCCAGGCTCAGTACAAATGATTTTTATGCTAGCCACTGCCGCCATCGCGGCCATCGTCGGCACTGATAAGCGCATGAGCAATATGGTTATCGAATGGATGACCTGGGCTTTAACCTCAGTGCGGCAACTAGTCATTGGCTTACTCATCGCGATTGGTGGGATGCTTGGCTTCCTGCTAACAATCGAGTATGACCTGAGCTGGTTCACGATTGCAGGCATGCTGATTGGTATGCTGGTTGCATCAAGCCTGCTCTGGCGGGTACATTACATAGTGAAGACAAAGCAAATCCTTGAGGATGCGTAGTGGAAGAGTAGGCCGCAAACATGGAGTATTCCCAAACTGCAATATTACCCAGACTACCAGTTATAGTAGGGCCAACGGCCTCCGGTAAGAGTTCGTTGGGCATTCAGCTTGCGCAGCACTTCGCGGGCGAGATCATCTCAGCAGATTCACGCCAGGTCTATCGTGGTATGGATATAGGAACAGCCAAGGTCACACCCCAGGAGCGGGCTATAATCCCTCATCACCTGCTTGATGTCGTCGACCCAGGCGAGACCTATACCGTCTCCCAATACCAACAGGCAGCTATCACCGTCATCAACGATATTCTGATGCATGGCAAGCAGCCCTTCCTGGTTGGAGGATCGCCTCACTACATCCAGACGATTGTCGATAACTTCGACATTCCAGCGGTCGCCCCTCAGCCCGAGCTACGCGCACAGCTAGAGGAGCAGCCTCTGGAAGCACTACTTGCCCAGCTGGAACTGCTTGATCCCCAGAGCTACGCCACTATTGACCGGCGCAATCCCCGGCGTGTCATCCGCGCGCTGGAGGTCTGTCTGGTTACGGGCAAGCCCTTCTCGGACCAGCGCGGGCAAGCACGACCACTCTACCATTGCCTGCTCCTGGCCATTGACTGGCCACGCGAGATCCTCTACCAGCGCATTGATGCGCGGGTCGATGAACGCATGGCTGAGGGTATGATACAGGAGGTAGAGAGCTTGCTTCAGCAGGGCGTCAGCCATGAACGCCTGGAGGCTCTGGGGCTGGAATACCGCTTTATTAGCCGCTGGCTGCGTGGCGAGATCAGCAGTAAAGAGGAGATGGTACAACGCCTCAAATATGCGATCCACGACTTCACCCGGCGTCAGCTCACCTGGTTCAGGCGTGATAAACGCATTCTCTGGCTGGCGGGTGGTACCGCAATGGAACAACAGGCCCAGGAGTTGGTCAAGGTTTTTCTGTCAGGAAAATAGAGAGATAATCACAGACATGAAGGAGCCGGGCAGCCTGTAGGCTGCCCGGCTCCTTCATGTCTGTGATTGTTATTTCTTTGGAGGGCGGACGGCTGCAACGGCCTGTGTGGCCCCCAGCAGATCCTCATCCTCCTCATCTTCCAGCCCAGAGGTCAGGTCGGAAGACGTCAGGGTATCTTCGCTGACGGCAACAGCTGCCAGACTTGGAACCACAGGAAGGTTGCTCTCGACCACCAGGCCATTATTCATGTACAGGTGATATGGGAACATAGCAGGATCGAAGGCACTGCTATGCGAGATCAACACAATCTGCTCAAAGTGCGTGCTAAGTACCTCGCTCGTGATCACATCGACCAGGGCCTGGGCACGTGTATGGTCGAAGGAGCTTAGTGGCTCATCCAGAAGCACAAAGCCGGGTACAACCTGCTCGTCCTGCGGGAGGGCCGCGATAGAGAAGGCCAAGCGCAATGCCAATGAGAGCTGATCCGCAGTACCACCCGAAAGCGCCGACCTGGGGATGTATTCACCCGCGGCGGCCTCCCATACATTGACGCGCACAGGCCCACCACTAATGGTGCCTTCCTCGTCATCCGTTGTCAGGTGGACATCGTGATAGCGCCCGCTGGTGAGCAGGGGCAGGATCTGCTGCATATAGTGTTGCGTACGTGGAACAACTTTCTGCAACACACGCTGATAGAGCTCATTGATCATGCGCTGACCATGATATTTTATCTGGTACGAACGCTCCTGCTGCTCGGCATGTTGGCGCGTCTCGTCCAGGTCGAGGGAGAGACGACCAGTTTGCAGCTTTTCGCTCAACTCAAGCTCCTGACGCTCCAGATCTTGCAGTTCCTGCGCGAAGGTGTCGCGCTTCTCTTCAAGCTCTGGACGTTCCTCAGCCTTATAATCGGCGAGGAGCGGCCAGATAGCCACGATATCCTCAAGGGCTAGCGAGCCTGGTTCAGGGCGTTTCAACTGCTCCAGGAGGGTATGTATACGCTCCTGAATGTTGAGAATTTCCTGCTTACACAGCGCAATCTTGGCTTTGGCCGCGCCTTCACGTCCATCCAATCTCTCCTTATCACGGGCCAGCGTCTGCTCGTTGGTTTCCTTGAGCTCTTCAGCACAGCGCACTCGCAGGGCGGAGAGCGCCTCCGCGAAGGGATTGGGTGGCACAATCCAGCTTCCCAGGGTATTACTATACTTGGCAAGCTGCTTGTAGTGTTCAGCCAGTAGATCTTGTAGCTCGCGAAGCTGCTTCGTATACTTGTTCAGGCGCTCCTGGAGAGTATATTTATTGCCCAGCGAAATATGAAGCTCTTCGAGCTTCTTGCGCGCCGCCAGCTCAGCGTTGCTGACGGGAGCCTGGCCGAAGGTGATGCCCAGGGCACTAACACGCTGGCGCAGCGAATTGTTCAGGGATTGCAGGGCCTGCTTCAGGGCGAATTGTTGCTCCCGTGTGCGCTCCAACTGCTGGGCCGGTGAATTTGCCATAAACTGCGCGTTGCGTGCGCTGATCGTCCGCTGGCGCTCAAGCAAGACGTCCAGGGCCTCCTGGTGGATTTTTACCTGGGCCGCCAGGTTGGTAACCATATCCAGCTTACCATCCAGGGAGGCCATTTCACGCTCTGTATCCTTGATATTGCCTTCGACCAGGGACTCTAACTCAGGCACGCCTGTGTTGGCAAGATCCTCGGGCGTCGAGAGGCCAATAAACGGCGTCACCGTTCCCGGTTCAGCTCCCTGGAGGCGCTCATTGACGCTGGGAAGTGGTAAGCCCTCCTGACCAGCTAGCAGCGTGATCTCCTGGTGCATAAGCTGAACCGCCGAGAGCTCTTTCAGGATGCGCTCCTCAAGGTGATCCCAGCCGGCCTTACGACGCTGCTCCTCGAGGAGGGCACTCTCCTGGCGTAACTTATTGACGGCCTCACCCGCCAGGTTGGCACGGTTGCGCGCGCCGTTGGCCTCTTCGCGGCGCCCCTGGGCGCGTTTCTGGATATCGGCCAGGCTCTCGCCCTCGTCACGAATCTGGTGTAACATATGATGCGCATCTTCGAGCGAGATAGGAATGGTACCACCCAGCGTTTGGATCTCGCGCTCCACCTGAGCCAGAGATTCAGGGCTACCACCCATACGGATGGCTGTTTCACGCGCGGCAACCATCATGCCCACTTTGCTGATGGCATCCTGCATCTGCCGATCTGCCTCCGTGGTCTCTTCATGTGCTTGCGATTGTTTCTGCCAGCCCCAGGCAAAGGCTCCAACTAAAAGGAGCGCAATCACACCAGAGATCACGCCTACCAGCACATTACCCTGGTTAAAAATCGCCCAGAGTGCGAAGCCCAGAGCCACGATAAAAGCTCCGCCGCTACCGAGCAACAAAAGTCGGTAGCGGGTAACGGAGCTACGCGCGTCCATCGCCAGATGGTTTAATTTCTCCTGATGGCGATAAGCCTCATGAACATGCTTCTCTGCCTGGGCCAGGCCCTGAGAAAGCCCCTTGAGGCGCTGCCACTCTTCCAGGTGACGACGCATGCTCAGCATACGCCAGCGCTTCTCCAACTCTTCCGCCTGCTGCTGCAACTGGCGGGCCTCGGCCTCGATATTGTCTAACTCACGCTGGGCATCACGCAGTGAGCGTGAGAACTGCTCAATCTGAAGCGCATTCTGGGCCGCATACTTCTTCTCTTCCAGAGACCGCAGATATTTCTGCTCCAGGCGACGCAGCTCAGCCAGACGCGAAGCAAGGGTCTGGAGACGTTCCAGGCGTGCTTCCAGGCGTGGACGATTGGTACGCCGGCGATCCTCAAGATCCTGCAAGGATTGCTGAGCTTGTAGCAAGCGCTCGCGGGCGTTCCCGACCTGGACCTCAATGCCTTTGAGATCCTCGCGCACCGTTTCATGCTCCTTCTGCTGTTGCTCCTGTTCCTTGATAGTATCGACAACACTCAAAAGGTCATTGGACATACGCTGTAAGGTACCAAAGGAGCGCAACAACTCACTCAACTCGCTCACGCGCTTCTCCAGCGCGGGCAGTTCCTCCTGCTCACGGCGCTCCAGTTCGGTTAGCTGGCGCTCCAGCTCTGGAATTTCATGCCGAGCCTCGGCAATGCCATCATAGGCCGAGATGATTTCCGCCAGCGTCGTATCAGCACGGCGCAACTGTTGCACACGATGCTGACGCATTTTGTGCTCACCGCGCTGCTTCTGGATATCTTTAAGCGCGGTCTCCTCCTCGACAATTTCGGCCTCCTGGGCCTGGATCTCGTCCAGACTCTCATGGATCGTGACAGCATCCAGAGCCAGTTCTACCTCGCCAAGCTGTTTGCTCACCTCGGGGATACGCGCCTGCATCTCAGCAAGCTGTAGGCGTTCGCGACTGACCTGGAGTGCCTGCTCATCTTCCGGGAGAACTTTGAAGCGCTCGCCGAGAGTGGCCAGTTGTTCCAGGCCAAGCAGGTGGCGAACCGTCTCTTCGCGCTCGGCTCCACTCAAATCCTCAAGGCGAGTCAGGCCTTTCTGCTCCACCAGGCAGGAGTTACGTAACGTCTCACCATTGATCTGGCCCAGTTCCGCAACAATGCGGGCATTGGCCTCGCTTAAATCAGTGATCTCATCGCCCTGCGTCACTCCGCCCTGGCTTACCAGCAGGCGAACCTGTTGTCCCTGGCCGCGCTCCAGGATGCGCGTCATGCTCACATCGGTCGTACCAATGGAGAAGGAGAGCGAGACAGTCGCACGCGGTGAGCCATAGGAAATTAAATCATCGAGGACGCGCTTCTTTTTGCGGTCAGAGGCCATTGGCTCGCCATAGAGGGCAAAGTAAATACTTTCGAGTAGCGCCGACTTGCCTGATTCATTAGGTCCCTGAATCAGGATACTACCCCGCTGAGGGAAATGAATATTTACCTCGCGCAAGAGGCGGAACCGCTCGACCGTTAAATGCTTCAGGATAATCATGGATACAACTCCGTTCGCCAAGCCCTTACCAGATCATCGACGAGACGCACCTGGTAGACCCCGGACACCATCTACCTTTTTACCTCATCCATCGCTTGCAATAATTCATGCTTCGTATATTGTAGTGCTTTTTTCTCTTGCTCAGCAGATGCCACGGCAATCCATTCGTCGGCCAGGGTCACCAGCTCTGTACGCAGTGAAAGGCGCGCCCCTTCTTCAACAGGAGAGGTCTCTTGCTCAGGCAAAACGGTAAGAGAGCTATCATCGATTGCCAGGGCGAAACAATGCTCCTCGCCCGTGCGCCGAATCTGATTCAGGTCCAAATCGTGAAACTGACGGCGCGAGAGCTGGCCCTCCAGACGGACCTGCAACATGGTATCGTCACCATACAGGGGGCGCAGGCGTTCAAGAATCAAAGTGGTGGGAGAAACAGCCTGGGTTTCATCTCCATTCTGTTCCAGCCATAGTTCATTCGTATGCAAAACCAGACGCTTGAACTGCAGTGCCTCGAGTGAGGGAATATGGTTACACCAACGGATCCCATCGGGGGCAATGCCCATAAAGACAAAGCCGGGTGTCTGCTCAGGGCTAGTAAAGTCCACAT
Organism: Ktedonobacter robiniae; assembly: GCF_016587375.1. Classification (GTDB taxonomy): domain Bacteria; phylum Chloroflexota; class Ktedonobacteria; order Ktedonobacterales; family Ktedonobacteraceae; genus Ktedonobacter; species Ktedonobacter robiniae. The sequence continues at coordinate 2,252,174 of NZ_BNJG01000001.1, read as the reverse complement.
GCTGCGTAGCACCGGCCACTACCAGCTCAGAATGAGCCATGCGCATACGTGTATGTCCGTGGTGATAGCCGGCGAGAATATATTTAAACATGGATAGGTTCGCGATACTCTCACGGCTCACGCTGGCACGCACATCCAGGAGCGAGGAGTTCACGCTCAGGCCCTCTACTGGTGCATGCAAAAGTAAGATCGGTATGTCTGCTGCCTCAATATCGGGACGCACATAGATATTCGCCAGGGGATCACCACTCTGGCCAGCTAACGCGCCGATACCTGCAATACCAATGCGCACGCCATGCACATCAATGAGTTCTGATTCCAGCCGTTCTCCAGCTTTGAGGGCGGGCGGAATATAATGCAGGGCTCCCAGGCGCGCAAAGCTGCTCTGAGGGGCGGGCGTGGATCCGGTCAACGGAGTATCATGCGTTCCCCCCAACGCAAAAGTGCGTATGCCTGCCTGTTTAAGTTGGGCAAGACGCTCAGCCACAAAACTGCGATCTTGCTCATCAGGGCTCGGTGTATCGAAGAGGTCGCCCGCCTGAATAAACAGGTCGACTCCCTGCACGATAGCAAAATCCGTCGCCTGCTGGAAGGCCTGGCGCAGCCGCAGCTGGCGCTCTTCACGCCTACGAGGCTGCTGTCCAAAGGCGGAATAGCCCAGGTGGTTATCAGCGGTCAAAACCAGGGTCACGATATCACTTTGCTTCTTTTCTAACACGTTTGACTCTTGCGTCTTCTTTTGCTGTAGTGTAGATTTCTCCGCCATTTTTCGTCACTTCCAGATGCTATGCATGAAGGGCTTTATCCACTAATAAAGAAACACGGTATGAGTATTCTTTTCTCAGAGTATCAAGCTGAGTCTATCACAAAAGAGTGCGATACCAAACGAAATAGGAGGAAAACAGGGACTAATTGGGGAATAGCATTGTCTACGTTCTCCCTCTAGAAAAGGCTAAAGAAAAGAACGCGCCAGCGCACGCAAAGGGCATTATGCTAGCCAAAAGTACCTTTTTTGCAGGTGTACATAGACACCACTCAAAGCTACGTATTAAGATGTGACATATTCACACATGTAACGATTGGTTGAATAGAAACGAGAAAAGCGGTCGGAACAAGGCCTACCTTGCGTCTTCTATGTAGTAGGTAGTCATTACTTCCTGGGGGTACAGGTTGTATATCAAAGCCTATCTTTTTACTCGTTTTCTCTCGTTTTCTATGGACTACCTCTCGAAAACCTGAGCGCGAGCGAAGCGCTGGTTTTCGTATTAAGTAGGTGATGGTGATCTTCGCGGTTACCAGGCAGAGGGTACATTTCACCTGTAGGTGGGAGAGCAACGTGGTGGACGCTAAACAGATAACAAAAGATCAAGAGACAAGAAAAGTACTTCTTTCATTTGCTCAAAGTATTCAAGAGCGTGACATCGTGACCTATGAGCACTCCCGGCGCGTAGCAACATATGCCTCGCGCCTGGCTCGCCACCTGGGGTGGAGTAGGCGCGAGGTACGTGACCTGGCCCTTGCGGCCCTGGTACATGATTTGGGTAAAACCTGGATCGCCAATGATATCCTCAATAAATCAGCGGCCCTATCAGAGGAAGAGCGTCGCAAGATGGAGCGCCATCCTCTCATTGGCGCACGCATTCTTATTGGTTGCGATATCCATCCCTTCTATGTAGAGGCGGTCCTGCATCATCACGAAGCCTGGGATGGACATGGCTATCCCGTGGGACTTAAAGGGGAAGAGATACCTCTGAGTGCGCGTATCCTGACGGTCGCGGACGTCTATGATGTCTTAACATCTCAGCGCCCCTACAAGGCACCGCTCTCAAACGACGCCGCGCGCGAACGGCTCCTGCAAGCCTCTGGAGCAAGCTTTGACCCCATGATCATCCGCGCTTTTCTCCACCTGCTAGACAATACTCCAGGTTTTCCAGTGCGCCAGAACCTGTGTGGTATGCCGCAAACCGAGGACCTGGAACTCATGCTCTCGCCACAAACTTTTTTAACGGGGGCTTGATTTCTAGGATAGAAAGATAAGGTTTGAGCCTGGACGTTGTTCGGGTTCAAACTCGTCTTTAGGAGCTTAAAGCCCCGTGTATGAGGCCCCATTTCTTGATGAGACGATTATAGGTACCATCCTTCCGCAGTGTATCTAGCACGACCTGTATCAAATGTCCCAGGTTTACGCTCTCTTTGCGTACAGCGATTCCCTCCATTGTGACGTTGAGAATGGGGCCCGCCTGCTGCACGAGGTTAGCATATTTCATAGCATAAAAATCAACCTGCGGTAGATCCTGAAATGTAGCTTCTACACGCTTTTGGGTCAGGGCATCAATGAATGTATCGGGCGGAGAGATATATGTAAGCCTGATCGATGCCTGCCCGGCTTCAACGCAACTGGCGCTGGTCAATTCAAGATCGCTCTGCTCAAGAGAATTCTGGACGACGCCCACGCTTCTGCCACACAAATCATTAAGTGTAGCAATCTGCAAAGGATTGCCTCGTGGCACCAAAAGAGCCTCTCCTCCCTTAAAGTAAGGAACAAAATTCACCTTTGCCTGGAGGGTATCAGAGATAGGTATCGCGGCGATAGCTACATCCACCTCTCCCTGCGTAACCGCATCAGGCAGTGTTTTGTACTCCATGTTTGTAATAGAGACCTTCACTCCCAGGCGATGCGCAATTTCAGTAATCAGATCGATATCGAAGCCCATTGGACGCTGAGATGCCGGGTCAAGAAAGGCCTGTGGCGGATACTGCAAATAGCTGCCCACTGTTAACACCCCTGGTTGAATCAGGTCAGGAGAGGCCTGTGGTAGTGGCGAACTCAGGTGGGATGGTGGCGTTCCATTATTGGGTGCGGGGAGAGCGACGCCGCTACACGCGCTTATAGAGAGCACGATCACCAGGCAGCTCCACATACAGAGCCACAAAAACCAGCCTTGATTGAAGCGGGAGCGGTACACCAATCATCATCTCCTCTTTAAAAAAGCCCAGAATATCTCCACAAGAAGGTGTACTAAATACACATAATAACACTACGTTTAAAAAAGCACCTTGTATCACACCTATTTATGTAACAAATCGTCTCAGCGATGCACGGCAAGCAAAAGCTTACAAGATTTTATGCCATTTACATTCTCAACAAACATAGAAAGCTTATATGCATACTCATCTGTAAAGCCAGGTGCAACGATAAACTCTCGACTTCTGCACATTTTCCTCCCACTTATCCACAAAAATTGTGGATAAGTGTATAATTATCTGAATAACCCCCTTTGGACGAACACAAACGTTTCTCTATTGTCCACATTCCACCTTTATAGATCGAAGTTCTCCGCAACGACCACGTTTTATCGCATATTTCTGACAAGAAATAAGAGTTATTCACATTTTGTGTGGATAAGCTAGAACAATCACAACCTGCTTTGTACTAAATGTGGGGAATACTCCTAAAAATAAGCACTTATCCACAAGTTATCCACAGGTTATCCACCACTTTGCGCATTTTTCATACAATACGATATAATGTTAGAGTTATCCACATTTTGTGTGGATAAGTTATCCACACTATCCACACAAAATGGCTGTAATTGTGGATTTTTCCACAACACCACAACAAAGTTATCCACAGGTTATCCACATCTTCACAGCATTTTCACACAATACGATATAACGCTATAGTTATCCACAACGATTGTGGATAACTTATCCACAAGTTATCCACAAGACCCAGAACCTGGAAATTTTTTCAAAGTTATCCACACAAAATGTGGATAACTTATCCACAAGTTATCCACCGTTCACAGCATTTTCACACAATACGATATAACGCTAAACTTATCCACATTTTGTGTGGATAAGTTATCCACACTATCCACACAAGCAGGCTGTAATTGTGGATTTTTCCACAGAAGAATGAACAAAGATGAAAGAGTTATCCACAAAGCGAGCGGCGTTTTTAAGTTATCCACATTGATTGTGGATAACTTATCCACAAAGCGAGCAGTATTTCTAAGTTATCCACAATCGTTGTGGATAACTTATCCACAAATCCACAAGACTATCCATTGAAGTATGCGCATCTAAGACTTATCCACAATCGTTGTGGATAACTTATCCACAAGTTATCCACAAGACCCAGAACCTGGAAATTTTTTCAAAGTTATCCACACAAAATGTGGATAACTTATCCACAAGTTATCCACCGTTCACAGCATTTTCACACAATACGATATAACGCTAAACTTATCCACATTTTGTGTGGATAAGTTATCCACACTATCCACACAAGCAGGCTGTAATTGTGGATTTTTCCATAATATAATTTTATGCATTCCTAATTACTAATATATTTACATGAAAGAAATGCCAGAAATAGGAGTTATCCACATTTTGTGTGGATAACTTATCCACATATCCACAATCCGGTGGATATGTTTCGGAGTTTATCCACAAAGGGTGTGGATAACTTATCCACAATCCTCCAGCACCCTCCTTAGAAGTGAGTTTTATCCACCAGGTTATCCACAGGTTATCCACAGGTTATCCACCTTTTTTTGGCCTTTTTACCATATTGCGGATAACTTTTCCACATAGTTTGGAGCCGCTTGCGAAGGGATTTTATGCATATATTAGGGGCGAGAGACAATGGTAGGAAACCAAAAGTTATCCACTTATCCACATCCCCTACTACTACTATCTAATATATTTTTTTAAAATAAAATAAATATATTAGTAGTTAGGGCTGTGGAAAATGTGGATAACTTTGAGTTACTCAAGAAACACAAGAAAGAAATGTGGATTTTTTTGTCACCTGGTAGAGTCAGAGATCGTCTATAGAATGGATGTTCTGTTAAGTGGCTAAGAGAGAGCGACGTTTTTATTTTTGTATGGCCTTGTACCCGTATTAGAATAATCTTAAGCCAGGAATATACACTCTCCAGGTCACACCCCCTGGTAGATTACATCTATGGCACACATGTTTGCAGTGCGCTATCTTCATGCTGTAGAATACCTGGGCACTATTACTTACCCACCTCATAAGCTATGTGCCACTATTTTCTCTGTGATGACCCGTTATATGTTTTGTAAGAGCAACATCTATCTTTGAGGGCCAGGAAATGACATCTATTATCGAAACTATCAAGGCTAAAGTTGACGTAGCCGAAGAGATCAGCCTGGTTGTTGCACTACACAAATCGGGAAAGACCTTGAAAGGGCTCTGCCCGTTTCACAACGAGCGGACGCCTTCGTTCTATGTCTTTCCAGAGACTCAGACCTGGCGTTGCTTTGGCTGTAACGAGGGGGGAGATGTTTTCTCCTTTGTGCAAAAGCAGCAGAGCTTGGAGTTTCGCGAGACCCTGGAATACCTGGCCCAGAAGGCAGGTGTGGCGCTAGAGGAGCAGGAGAGTCATAACGCCGAGGCTTCGCGTGAGACGAACGCGGCTAAAGAGCGCCTGCGCCAGTTGAACGAGGATGCCTTGCTCTGGTTTCACCATATGCTTCTGCGTTCGCGTGAGGCAGAGGAGGCGCGTGCATATATCCAGAGCCGGGGTATCTCCGCAGATACCGTTATTACTTTTGGCTTGGGCTATGCACCTGACCAGTGGGATGGTTTGTCGCGCTATTTGCTCAGTCGCGGTTATAGCGAGCGCGAGCTGGTTGTTGGGGGACTGGCACGTGAGCGAGAAATGGGTAGCTCTGACCGAAGTGGACGCGAGAGCGGCGAGGGAAATACAGAAAATGGCATCTATGATTACTTTAGAAACCGAATTATCTTTCCGATACGGGATATACGGGGACGCGTGATTGGCTTTGGTGGAAGAGCACTTGGAGACGGAAAACCCAAATATCTTAACTCGCCACAGACGCTGCTGTTTGAGAAAAATACAGTCTTATACGCCCTGGATATGGCGCGCGATGCAATAAAACAGGCCCGGCAAGTTGTTATTGTCGAAGGATATGTTGATGCCATCATTGCTCACCAGTATGGCACCAGGCAAACTGTGGCCTGTATTGGTAGCGCGATCACCGAAAAGCACATTCAGCAACTGAAGAAGATGACCAAGCAAGTAACCCTGGCGCTGGATCCTGACGCCGCAGGAAGCGCAGCGACGGAGCACGGTATCCAGGAAGCCTTGAAGGGCTTTGATCGCACTGTTGTACCTGTGCCATTGCCTGGCGGATCCCCTGATCGTCAATGGCCGCGAGAGGGGCGCAAGGGGGGCAATAATGTGCGTGAGCAGAAGGGATCCTACGCCGGCAAGCAGCAGGCACGTGGGATTATTCGCCTGGAGGAGCAGGTGGATGCGGAGATCAACGTGCTTCAGTTGCCCTTGGGTGAAGATCCTGATGAGTTTATCAGGCGTGACCATGCTGCCTGGCTCTACGCTGTCGGCCATCCACTACCCCTGGTAGACTACTTCTTTGTCGTCAAGACGGCGGACCTGGATATTCGTGAGCCAGTGGGCAAGACCGAGGCCGCGAAACGCTTGTTGCCAGTCATTGGCATGATCAGTGATCGTATTAAGCGTGACGCCTACATACGCAAGCTTGCAAGGCTTATTGCTATCGATGAGCGAAGTTTGTATGCTGAATTACAACATACCCTGAGGGAACAACGGGCGACGAGTGTTACTGCAACGTTCTCTGCTCCGTTAGACAAAAGGAACGCTGATAGTGCGAAGGGATTTAGCAAAGAACAAGCAGGGTCAGTGCTTGGAGCACCACCCATTGGTGAACAAGGCCATCCAGGCAGCGGGCAGAAGAGGGAAGCAAGGACGAATGGTCTAGTCGGTGCACAGCGTCATGGTACCAGTGGTATACTTGACAGAGGTGAGGCGAATAGGCTAAAATGGGAGGACTACCTGATTGGGCTACTCCTGCAAAATCCCGGATTAAGTCCCTATGTTTATGGTATAATAGACGATGGTGACTTCGCTGGGACAGATACGCGAGAGTTGTACCACATTCTCTATTCTGTGTATCAACAACGTGCTTCTTCCCCCTCACTTCAATCCTTTGATCAGTATGTGCCTGCCTCGTTATGGGACGCGCTCAATCGGGCGCGCGAATGCGTAGACATGGAGACTCCACGCGATGGAGCTGGACTGGTAAAAGAAGCGGTCCAGTGTGCGACGCGCCTGAAACGAGCAAGGCTTGTACAACTGAATACCGAATTGCAATTTCTCATACGCGAAGCCACTGCTGCTGGTGATGCACAAACGAGGAGACAGTTACAGCAGCGACTACTGGAAATTCACCGGCAGTTACACACGATTGATTCTGCAACACACCTGCAAGGCTAGTCCTACCTGGCCCTGTTGTGTATATGTTACTGTCGACATTTCAAGCAAGCGCAAATTATTTAGGCGCGGTATCATCTTTTTACATATAGGATCAGGAAACGGGATATTTCATCTTATCGTTTATGTATGTACAGCCACGTCCTGTTTTCTGAAGGGGGATGCCAGAATGGTGAATCGGGAACAAGAAGTTATGGATCGAGTACAAAGTGGGCATGTGAGCACGGGGTCATTGGGGAATGTTTTTGAAATGGAAACCTTTAATGAGACTCTTTTAAACGATACGGAAAGTGTCTTTGATATTGAAGCCATTGGTCGTGCTCATCAAGAAGCGACTGGAAATGCCTCAAGTGCGGCTCTGGGCGCGGAGGGTGAGTCTTTCGATCTGTTTAAATTACAGGACGAAGAGTCTATGGACGCCCTGGACCCAAACAAAGAGCCGCCAGCAGACTGGGAGCCCAGCCCTGAGGAAATGAACGATGTAGACGCCGAGGTCCTGGCTGATCCCAAGTGGGAGGATTTACAGGATGGTTTCGGTATCGCTGTGGCCGACCTGGAAAGCAGCCTGGATGATCCCGTGCGTATGTATCTGCGCGAGATCGGGCGTGTACCCCTGTTGACAGCCAATGAAGAGATTCGCCTGGCTCAATTGATGGAGCGAGGAAAGGCTGAGCGCCTCAAGCCCGCGCCAAACTATCGCTATATCTCTGAGGGTGAAGAGGCACAGAAACGCCTGACAGAGGCCAATCTGCGCCTGGTCGTAAGCGTGGCGAAAAAGTACATTGGGCGCGGTATGAACCTGCTGGACCTCATCCAGGAGGGCAATATCGGCCTGATTCGTGCGGTTGAGAAGTTCGATTATAACAAAGGGTTTAAGTTTAGCACCTACGCGACCTGGTGGATTCGCCAGGCTATTACTCGCGCTATTGCAGACCAGGCTCGCACGATCCGTATTCCCGTTCACATGGTGGAGACGATCAACCGCCTGATCCGCATTAGCCGCCGCCTGTTGCAAGATCTTGGTCGCGAACCAACCTCGGAAGAGATCGCCGCTCAGATGGAGATCAGTGCAGAGAAGGTGCGCGAGATCATTAAGGTCAGCCAGGAGCCAGTAAGCCTGGAAACTCCCATCGGCGAGGAAGACGATAGCCACCTCGGCGACTTTATCGAGGATCATACGGCACTTGCCCCCGCGGACGCCGCGAGCCACCAGCTGTTGAAAGAGCAGGTGGAGGATGTACTCGATAGCCTGACTGAGCGCGAGCGCAAGGTCTTGCAGCTGCGCTTTGGTCTCGACGACGGGCGTAGCCGTACCCTCGAAGAGGTCGGTAAGGAGTTTCATGTCACGCGCGAGCGCATTCGTCAGATCGAGGCCAAGGCGCTGCGCAAATTGCGCCATCCAAGCCGCAGCCGCAAGCTGAAGGATTACCTGGATTAGTCGCTTGTTTGCCTGCCTGCCTGCCGGGTTTTGTTACTAACAGGTGCATCGCGTAGCAAATGGTAGCTAATTATAGTAATCCACAATGCCATGTGGCCGTATCTACGTGGTAAGCATTGTTCCCCAATCACTAAAACGATAAGAGGCAGAGACACGTCGTCAGGAATATGCGGCGTGTCTCTGCTTGTCTTGGCCCAGGTCTGACCTATCGTTACGACTCATCACTGCGTTCCATATCCACGTGAGCCACAATGTGGCGAGAAGTCCCGTCCAAAGGAATGGCAAACTATGCATGTGAAACGCAATCCTGAAGCCGAGTTTTTACGTGAAGAGATCGCAAAGGAGCGCGCCGCGCAAAGGCGGCGTGCCCTGCGGGCAATGATACTTTTTTGCGCGACACTCTTCCTCTGCTCACTGACCACGTTACGCGCGCTCTTTACTCAGCAGCCTCTGGTTGTATTACTCTTCCTCCTCCTTCTCATGGGATTGCTGATCTGGGGCATTTATAACGGTGTGCGTAACTATCGGATAGGCAAGTCACCTATTGCCGCGATAGATATTGAGGAGCGTAGACTACAGGAGCGCGCCTTTCTCTTTGCCTCGGCCCAGGGCCAGGTGCCGCGCACGTTGGGCCTACCCAGTCTTATCACAAAGGGCGTGCTTGCGCTTCTCTGCCTGGGTTGGTCGACTGATCTGCTTGTGATTTATGGAGCCAGCCAGGGAATCGCCACGTTCGCCATCATTTTCCTCTTTCCCCTGGGAGTTCTCCTGGTCAGTGTAACCATTAGAGACTGGCTGAGGCGCCGTAGGTTGCTACGCGAGAGCGCCGATATCCTCGCTGAACGCCTCATGCTCGGCGAGATCACCGAGGGCCATGATGCAGAATAATAATTTTCTCTCCCAAATAAAAAGTATCTTGCTACTTTTTATTTGGGAGAGAAAAAGAAGATATATCATTAAGCTATATCATAACCCTGCAAAGCGTCGAGAACACCTTACTACGGTATGCCCAGCAGGAAGGCTGGGCATACTTTACTTTATGTGAAGCGCCGCAGGCGCTGAGGAGTGTAGAAACAGCCAGAAGACAATCATGAGTAGTGCCAGGAGAATGACAAAGGGAAGCAGTGCCCAGAGTCCAAGAAGTTGCGCGATATTCCCTGTGAGCCAGGGGAAGAGTGCGGCTCCCATACTGCCCAGGCTGGCCAGAAAACCAATGCTGCTGGCCAGGAGACGTGAGGGCACAAGATCTGACATGATAGAGATGGTGGTGGGGAACATTGGCCCCAGGCTAAAGCCCGCCACGAAGAGTCCAATGGCTGCGTATATCGCCGAGGGGATAAGCCAGACCAGCAGCAAACTACCGACAAAGCCTCCGAGGCAGATCAGGATCACACGTTTTGCACCCAGGCGCTGTATCAGGTGAGCCAGCGCAACGCGACCAGCAGTTAAGCCAAACCAGTAGCCACTGACAAGGGTGCCCATAAGCACGACATCTCCATGGCGCTCCTCGGTTAGAAAGCTATAGCTCCAGGCGCCCAGGGTGACCTCCGCGCCGACATAGAAGAGTAGAAAGAGAGCTGCAAACCAGACGACACGCAGTTTAAGCGCCTGAACAAGTACATTGCCCTGCCCCTCTTCGTTTGTCCCCTCGACGGGGGCCGTAATGGGGGTACGTCTCAAGATGAGCCAGAGGCAGAGTATGCCAAGGAGTCCTGCACCAGCCCACAGCATATAGATCACATTCCAGTTTTGCCTGAGCGCGAAGAGACCTGTCGCCGTGAGAGGTCCCAGCCAGGCCCCGATGCCATAGAAGGCGTGGAAGTAGTTGAGCAGGGCCGAGCTACGCGGAAGGCTGGCGATGAAGGTGTTAAGGCCCGCGTCAAGCATGGCGATGCCAAAGCCAAGAATCAGGACACAGGGTAAGAGCAAGAAGAAAAATGGTTGTAGACTGATAAGCACTGCGCCCAGGATAAGCAGTCCTGCCCCGGTCATTAATGCGCGCTCTTTGCCTATCTTCTCGATAATCAGGCCATTGCTAAAGGCCGCGCTGAGATAGCCCAGGGTACTAAATAGAAAGATCAGGCTGACTACAGAATTATTGAGCGCATAGTGTATGCGCACATGAGGGAGCAGTACGCCAAAAGCACCGTCGTTTGCCCCAATGAGCAAAATCAGGAAGAAGGCGATTGCGATATGTAGGGCGAACGAAGAGGGAGTACGTCTGGTGTTTGGAGTCGTCTGGTCTGTTGAAATCACGCGAATCTTTCCTATCCATTTGTATATGGCCACCTATGTTTGACGCTATAGATATATGGATTATATCAAACACCAGGAAGAGGAGATCGCGCAAAAAAGATCCGCGGCCAGGCTGGTAAGGGGTGGACAGGTGATTGTCATGGATGGGGGAACCACGACACTACAGGTAGCGCGCTACCTGCCGCGTGATCTACGGGCCACGGTAGTAACAAATAGCCCGCCAATTGCCGTTGAACTGAGCGAGCATTCAACGGTTGAGGTCGTGTTGCTGGGTGGAAGACTGCATAAGGCTTCTCAGGTGACTGTGGGAGTCGAGACGGTGGAGGCTCTACGCACCTATCAAGCAGATATATGTATGCCAGGGGTACATAGCCTGGAAAACGCTCTTCTTCTATCAGGCAGGTTCAAATAAATCATAGAGGCGCTGCACCAGGCGCAGATCGCCGCGAAATCTCATACGTCCCAACACAAGCGCGCGCCGCAGGCTGGACTCTTTTGTAAAGCAGGAGCACATGGCTTCAGCACCAGGATGCCAGATGGTGAGCGTAGGACGCTCTACATGGCCTTTATCGGCGTATGCTCCCTGTGGTGTGAGCGTAAGGGTCCACTGGCCGCCAGCGGGTCCCTGGATGTCGTAGTTGACGGTAGCGTGAAGGTCGCGCTCGCGTTCACGCCAATACAGAAAGGTGAGCATCTGGAATAAACGCGTGAGGTTACGCTGCAAGAAGTCAGGCACATAGGTGTTCCAGAGTGGAGGTCTGCCCGCCGCCGCCGTAAGCTGCTGAGCATGAGTAATGGCTGGATGGACCAGTTGAGTACCGATGAGTTCAATAATGGTGGGTGGGCGATCAAAAAAGGCAATAGCCGTTGGACGCATCAGGTCGACGTTTGAGAGCATAGGGATGAGCTGGGCGGTCTGACGAAGCGCTTGAGCGAGCTGCTCAAGTAGCTGGGTGGGTGGAAGGTGATGCCTCGCCGAGATATCTTCTTTTTGCAAGGCAGGCAGTTCATAACGGCGCGTCACATTGACGCGAGTAAAGCGCTCACCAGTGAGTGCTTTTTCTATGGTCTGCAAATACAGTTCCGCTGTGGCTGTGACATGGGCCAGCGTTTCATGCATTGTCCAGCCTGCCCCATGTTTCTCGGTTGGGCGCGCCCAGCTTTTCGTCTGTACTGCATCCAGGCTCTGGGTAAGTATGAGCGCAAGTTGCTCCAGATCGCCCACGAGATGTTCTGGCGCGAAGGCAGGCGTGCTGAGCAGGGGAGAAGAGTGTGCCTGTACCATGTATGACCTCTGTATGATGCCTATTTTCGTGATCTTTTACCCGTTCTTGACGATATAACCATCTTAGCATATGAGAGAACATGTGTGTAGAGTGCCGTCCCCAAAAGAATGCAGTCAGGCTCGTCCTCCCAGTGACGAGCCTGACTGCATTCTGATCGATAAGTTGATTGCTATTTTAGTGACGGATCTGGCGACTGTTGCGGACGATATTGATAAAGTCGGGTTTGAGGCTGGCTCCACCGACGAGGGCGCCATCGATGTCTGGATAGGCCATGAATTCGGCGATATTGTCCGAGGTCACGCTGCCGCCGTAGAGGATGCGTACCACTGAGGCGACCCCGGCCCCATAGAGCGCCTGGTACTCCTGGCGAATCTGGCGAATAACGTTGTTGGCGATCTCGCCGGTCGCGGCCTTGCCTGTGCCAATGGCCCAGATGGGTTCATAGGCAATCACGATCTCACGAGCCTGCTCGGGCGTGAGATTAGCCAGGCTTGCCCGTATCTGGGTGGTAATGATGTGGGCCGTCTCACCGCTCTCGTGCTGCTGCTCATTCTCGCCGATGCACACGATGGGCCTGAGTCCATGGCGTAGCGCGGCCAGGGTCTTTTTGTTTACCAGTTCATCGGTCTCACCAAAATATGTACGGCGTTCGGAGTGGCCGAGAATGACGGTCGTGCAAAGCTCATGTACCATATTGGGAGAGAGTTCGCCTGTGAAGGCCCCTTTCTCCTCAAAGTACATATTCTGGGCGCCAAGCTCTATCTGGGGCGAGCTAGTGGCATCGGGAATATCTAGCACGGCGCGTACTGCTGCTAGGGAGATGGCGGGTGGACAGAGGATACACAGCGGTGAGCCAGGGGCTTGAAGAGCCTCCACCAGGGCTGGCTGGATCTCCTGTACAAATTTCGCGGCTTCTCGCGGCCCATAATTCATCTTCCAGTTGCCCGCAATAATGGCGGTACGGCCAGTTGAGGATGCAGTCATATAATTTATACCTCTTTGTATAAGCAATTCTAATAATTGTCACACGAATAGAGTCGGATCACACATATGATCCGACTCTATTATCATAAACACTGGACTAGCGATCTTGCAAGGCTGCCACGCCTGGGAGGGTCTTACCTTCGAGGAATTCGAGGGAGGCGCCCCCACCCGTGGAGACGTGTGACATCTTCTGCGCGGCCCCGGCCTGCTCGACCGCTGCGGCGGAGTCGCCACCACCAATGATGGTTGTGGCACCCTCGGCGGTACGACGGCCCAGGATCTCAACCACGGCATTGGTGCCCTTTGCGAAGGCGGGCATCTCAGCCACACCGAGGGTACCATTGAAGATGATTGTCTGCGCCGAGGCCAGGGCCTGCGCAAACTGCTCGATAGTCGCGGGTCCAATGTCGAGGATGCGCCAGTCTGTGGGAACCTCCTGGCTCGCCACAACCTTTGCATCGGCATCGGGTGCGAAACGATCTGCGATCACGACATCGCCCGGTAGGAGAAACTCGATGCCCCGCTCGCTGGCCTTACGCATAAGGTCACGTGCCACATCCAACTTGCTGTCCTCGACGAGCGATTCACCAATCTCCAGGCCCTGGGCCTTGAGGAAGGTGTTCGCCATGCCGCCGCCGATCAGGATGCCATCGGCGATGGCGATGAGGCGTTCCAGGACCGCGATCTTGTCGGAGACTTTGGCCCCACCCACAATGGCTTTAAAGGGGTGGCGCGGGTTCTCCAGCGTAGAGCCAAGATAATTGAGTTCTTTCTCCATCAGAAAGCCAGCGACACCAGGTAGGTAGTGCGTCACGCCCTCGGTTGAAGCGTGGGCGCGATGCGCGGTGCCAAAGGCGTCGTTGATGTAGAGATCACCCAGTTCTGCCAGCTGGCGCGCGAAGGCTGGATCGTTCTCCTCCTCTTCCTTATGGAAGCGCAGGTTTTCCAGCAAGAGCACCTCTCCGGGTTGCAGGGCCTGGGCCTCGGAGAGTGCCTCGGCGCCAACGCAATCCGACGTGGTCTTCACTGGCTGCTGGAGTAGCTCGCTCAAGCGCTGAGCCACCGGGCGTAAGCGCATGGACTCTACAACCTTCCCTTTGGGGCGGCCCAGGTGCGACATCAGAATCAGCGACGCGCCATGTTCAAGCAGGAAGCGCAGCGTCGGCAGCGCGGCGGTGATACGGATATCGTCGGCGATGCGCTGGTTCTCGTCCAGAGGCACGTTGAAATCAACGCGCACCAGGACTCGCTTACCAGTGACATCAATATCACGAATCGTCTTCTTGTTCATGGGCTAGAAGCCCTTTTGACCGATGAAGTTCGCCAGGTCCGCGACGCGGCAGGAGTAGCCCCACTCATTGTCGTACCAGGAGACGACCTTGACCATATTATCACCAAGCACCATCGTTGATTCTCCATCAATAATGGAGGAGTGAGGGTTGCCACGGAAGTCGCTGGAGACCAGGGGCTCATCGGTGTAATCGAGGATGCCCTTGAGTGCGCCAGCGGCGGCCTCCTTGAAGGCGTTATTGACGGCCTCTTTGCTCAGAGGCTTCTGCGTGGTTGCCACGAAGTCAACGACAGAGACGGTGATGGTGGGAACGCGTAGGGACATGCCATCGAAGCGACCCTTTAGCTCTGGAATGACCAGGGCCAGGGCGCGGGCGGCACCAGTCGTGGTTGGAATGATATTGGCAGCGGCGGCACGCGCGCGGCGCAGGTCCTTGTGAACCTGGTCAAGGATGCGCTGGTCATTGGTGTATGAGTGAATGGTGTTCATCATACCGCGCTCGATACCGAAGGTATCATTGAGCACTTTGGCGGCTGGCGCGAGACAGTTGGTGGTGCAGGAGGCGTTGGAGATAATATGGTGTTTGGCAGGATCGTATGTGTTCTCGTTCACGCCTAGCACCATCGTCAGGTCCTCGCCCTTGGCGGGAGCCGAGATGATCACTTTCTTGGCGCCACCGCGCAGGTGAGCGGCGGCCTTCTCGGCATCGGTGAAGAAGCCAGTGGACTCAATTACAACCTGCACGCCGAGATCACTCCAGGGAATCTGGGCTGGGTCACGCTGAGAAATAACTTGAATCTTATGACCATTGACGATCAGCGAGTCCTCTGTGGCCTCGACGGTGCCAGGGAAACGACCATAGGTGGAGTCATACTTAAGCAGGTGGGCGTTGGTTGAGGTATCGGTCAGGTCGTTAATCGCAACGACCTCAATGTCCTCGGGGTGGCGTTCCAGCATGGCTTTCATAGACTGGCGACCAATGCGTCCAAAACCGTTGATACCTACACGAAGAGTCATATCCTAATTTCTCCTTTTTCATCTGAACGGTTACGAGTGTACTAACGAGCAGAGCGAACCGGTTTTTTTCAGCGTGCAGAGATAGCTGCAACGACTGAGTGTGTGTGTACGAATAAAAGTAGGTATGGCTATGACAGGGCTACAATCCGTCCATCATGGACTCCTGTCATAACACATAGTACTGATCGTGACAACCGGGTTTTAACTGCATGTAGTACCATGTCATCATTAACAAGGGGCGATGCGACAGTGCATCCAAAAAGAAACGCCAGTATGCTTGTCTTGGTTTGCCCCGCACACCCAGGATGAGGAACTTACCTGATCCAACGCATTGTGTGCAAGTTAATGGAAGTTATATCCTGGGAAGTATGGAAGGTGGTAAATGACAGGTGGCACAACCTGCTCTGGCTAGAGCCTTGTCAGCCAGCCTCCCTGCTCCCCTGGCAAGAACTTTGAAAAGTTCATAGCCCTCTACAGAGTACCATTTAGGACAACTGATATCAAGTAGGAATATTTGGTGTGCTCACGTTGTTCAACGTGGCATCGGATGTAGATGAGTCTTTAGTGCCTGTCGAGTTTGTTGAGTCTACTGCTGGCACAGGAAGAAAGCCGATTGAGAAGCGAATGTAGGCATCGGTATAGCCAAAACCTGAACCAGGCACGCCCGCGATGCCTGTCTTCTCAAAGAGCGAGAAGGCATCTTCTCCGGGAGCAAGCTTACTCCAGTTATAGACGGTGGTGTCATCATCGACATAAATCTCGGCGAAGAGGGGTTGCTGGGTATTGATCTGGCGTAGCTGCTCAATGAAACGCTGGCGGCGCAGACGATAGAAGGCGCGCAACTTCTCCATTAGCCAGGGGCGTTCCTGTAGGAGACGATAATAGGCCATGAAGCGCAGTTGCCACTCGCCGGGAAGGGAGGCCATGCCATTCGTCCAACTAGCGGCAATGGTGTTGGCGATAGCTGGATTCGCGCAGGTGACCCAGCCAAAGCGCTCGCCGGTTAGCGTACTGGTCTTTGAGAGGCTGCTAACAAAGAGTGTGTGCTGGAGAATATCCGTGTCCTGGAAGGCAGACATGCGCTCCCGGTCTAACTCTGGCTGACTAGTGCCGATATAGGCCAGGTCGGCCAGAACCAGGATCTCGCGCCCATTCTGCCAGTAGCGATGCAATACATCATAGAGCGAGCGTAGCTCGGCGGCCGTAAAAGAGAAGGCCGTAGGATTATTACTGATGGCCAAGTAGACAACGCGAATATCTTCATGCTCCTGTAACAAGGCGTCGAGCTGGGAGCCAGTTAGTTTGAAGTGATGCTCCTCTGCTGTCTGGAAGCGATGTAGGGTATAGCCATAGGTGCGTGCCTGCCATTCGGGGACACCAAAGCCCGGCTCAGGGAAGAGAATGCCGATGTCTTCCATGTTGTGTTGCTGAAAGTGGAGGGTCAGGCCGCGCAGGGTTTTATCGATGCCATCCATTGCGCCCAGGCTGGGGAGAATATGTTCATATGTAACAGGCAGGTTCCAGAGGGTAGCCATCTCGTGTGCCAGCCAGGAGCGGAGCACGGGATTACCAACACCATAGATATCATAGATACGCAGATCAAAGCCCTGTTGCAACAGGAGGTGCTCGCACTCTAGCATCTGCTCGCGCAGCCAGAGATAGGTCGAGCCGCTGGCGGTATAGCCAGAGACCAGCTTCTCTCCTGGCAGGGCCACGCCCAGCTCATCGGCCAGGAGGCGATAGTCACGCGAACCGCCTGGCTCACCCTCGCACTCGGTAATCAAGCGCACATTGATATCGCCAATCGTGCGATTGACAATCTCAGATATGATCACCTCTTCTGAGATATTGTGCTGGCGGCAGGCCTTTTCCAGTTCTGTGACTATCCGTGCCATAATACGAATAGGTCCTGGCCCATCCTGCAAGAGAGGGCGATAATATTTAATAAGCTGACTGCGCAGTTCGCGCAGAGTAGCTTGTTGTTCTTCCTGATTCAAAGACGTGGTGGAAAGGTCCACAGAGAGATCATGGGTAACCATAAGATATACTCCCTTCATACGCGCAACACATGGCGCTTCATCCTGTTAAGGAGCGGTACCATCTTCATTGGTGATACCATCCCTATGAGTGTAGCACATACGCTGCATAAGCGACAAGTAGATCTATGAGGCGACAGAAGTAGGTTCGCCCCGCGTTTGTAAGAACCAATCTCCATAATTTCCAGCGGAGAAAGCCCTGATGTTTCACGTGAAACATTTACTAATAAAAAGGAGTGTGGCTATGACGGGCATACAGGGGAAGAATGTTGTGATAACCGGTGGGGGACGCGGGATTGGACGTGTCATGGCCCTGGGTTTTGGGCGCGAAGGTGCCAGGGTATTGATACATTATGGAAAAAGCCGGGAGCAGGCCGAGGAGGTCGTGCGCGAGCTACAAGACAGCGGAGGCCTGGCGGATGCGCTCCAGGCAGATATTAGCGATAGCGACCAGGCAACGGGTTTAGTCAAAGAGGCGGCGAAGCGCCTGGGCGAGATCGATGTCTGGATCAACAATGCCGGAGCCAGCGCTAACTCTGTGGAGGCTGGAGGCTTAAACGAGATCCAGCGCTTTGAACGCATGATGCGCGTGGATGTCCAGGGGACATGGACGTGTTGTCGTGAGGTAAGGCCATATATGCGACCCGGAGGCTGTATTATCAACATAGGCTGGGATGGAGCGCTCTCAGGTGCGGCTGGCCTCACCAACCAGCTCTACGCCATGAGCAAGGGCGCGGTTATCTCCCTTACCCGTTGCCTGGCGGTCGAGTATGCTCCAGATATCCGCGTCAACTGTATTGCCCCTGGCTGGATCGAGAACACGTGGGCTAAAGAGCAGGCCAGTCCCGCATTCTACCAGCGTGTCAAAGAGTCTATTCCCTTAAAGCGCTGGGGTGAAGCAGAAGACATCGTAGGCGTGGCCCTCTTCCTCGCCTCGCCCGCCGCTGCCTATATCACCGGCCAGATCTTGCCAGTCAATGGCGGCAGCGTTCGCCACTAAATGTTTCACGTGAAACATTGAAATAAAAAGAGAGGCGATGTTTCACGTGAAACATCGCCTCTCTTTGATGAAAAAGCTTAGCCCTCTACGGGGAAAGCAAAGACGCCTTCTTGCAAAGCTTGAGCGATGATGGCGATATCGGGGGCCATCACGCGATCTTCCTCAAGTTTGGCGACATAGCGACGCACATGGTCATAGGCCTGTTGAACGCCTGCGCCCGGCTTGAGTGGGAGACGGAACTCCAGCATCTGGGCCGCGCTGAGTAGCTCAATCGCGATCACCTGGCGCGCCAGTTCGAGCAGGCGCAGGAGTTTATGAGCGCTGGTCACACCCATGCTCACAAAGTCCTCCATACCAGCCGAGGTGGGTATAGAATCGATGCTGGCGGGATGGGCCAGAATCTTGATCTCATTGACCAGGGCTGCCGCCGCGTACTGTACAATCATAAAGCCCGAGTTGAGGCCTGGATTGGGTGTGAGGAAGAGGGGCGCGCCATTGGTATCCCACTCATGAGGACCCATCAGATTATAGACGCGGCGCTCAGAGAAACTGACAAGTTGGGTCAGGGCAATGGCCAGGGTATCGAGGGCCAGGGCCAGGGGCTGACCGTGGAAGTTGCCTCCACTCAGGATGTCTCCATCCTCGGGGAAGATCAAGGGATTGTCGGTGACGGCGTTTAGCTCGCGCTCAAAGATCTGCTGACAGTAGTCTAATGCGTCGCGTACCGCACCAATGACCTGTGGCGCACAACGCAAGGTGTAGGGGTCCTGTACGCGCGGACAATGCTCATGGCTCTGGCGAATCTCGCTATCATGCAGCAACTGGCGCAGGCGTGTCGCCGTCACCTGCTGGCCATACTGGCCACGGCGGCGATGGATGCGTGGGTCTAGCGGTACATGGCTACCCATCAATGCCTCAATGCTCATCGCGCAGGCCACTTCCGCGCTCTCGACCAGCGTGCGCGCATCATCTAGGGCCAGAATGGCGATAGCCTCCATCAGGTGTGTGCCATTGATCAGGGCCAGTCCTTCTTTTGCCTGAAGCACCAGTGGTTGAAGGCCAGCCTGGCGCAGGGCCTCAGCGCCGGAAATTTTCTCTCCTTTATAGAGCGCCTCGCCCTCACCGATCAAGACCAGGGCCAGGTGCGCGAGGGGGGCCAGGTCACCACTTGCACCCACCGAGCCGCGCGATGGCACGACCGGCGTAATGCCATGATTAAGCAGTGCCAGCAACTGCTGCACAACCTCGACGCGCACACCAGAGTTGCCGCGCGCGAGACTGGCGGCGAGTAGCAGGGCCATGGCCCGTGTCACATCTTCACTCAACGGCTCGCCCACGCCAGCCGCGTGACTGCGCAGCAGGTTATGCTGAAGCTGAACAAGCTGATCCTGGGGAATGCGCACGCTGCTCAGGTGGCCAAAGCCGGTGGTCACACCGTAGACTTTGCGCCCCTCAGTCGCCGCTGCATCAACAACGTCGCGCGCAGCCTGAATGCGTACGATAGCCGTGTCTTCAAGTTGCACAGGCATGGCGCGGCGCGCCACTCCTATGACCTCAGAGGGAGTAAGGGCCTCGCCAGTAATATGAACAATATCCACTGAAGAAAGAGGAGTGGCCTGCGCCATAAGTGACTGATTATTTTTCATTGTAGTGTGTTTCTGCCTGGTCTTATGCTTCGTCATAGAAGATAATCCTTTCCGGCCTCATTGCCAGTCTGCCTTTGTAAAAATCTATGTTCTCCTTAGATGATAGCAGAAGTAAGCCTGCTCGTAAATGCATGTATACTTACACGGCAGAGGGATGTTTCACGTGAAACATCCCTCTGCCGTGTAAGTAGCGCTCGTTGGGATTCACCTCTTCACAATGTTTCACGTGAAACAGGAGAACCGATGTTGACCATGTTAATATGGTAGAAAAATTGTGATCAATTGTCAGAACAGACTTTTTGCGCTTCAGTTACCACGGGGAGATGGAAGAAATCGGCGCTCGCCCGGGCTTGCTCACTCGACTCGAAAAGCGTGATGCCAGAGACGTGACCCTGGGAAACAACGAGATCGCTCACAACGTGAAAGCCTGCTTTCTCGATACCGCGCCCCGATGCTACATTGTTGGGCAGGTAGCCAATCCAAAAGCGCTGCATCTGCTCTTCCTGGCGAATGATAGCCTGGAGCAGGCGAGGATAGATGCCACGACCACGCCACTCTGGAAGAGTGAGAAAACTATAGAGGTAGCAATTTTCAGGGGTTATGGCGAAGGACAACTGAAGATCGGAAATACTTCCCTCTTGCGTCGCCACCCAACCATAGGCGACTAGCGTATCACCCATAAAAGCTAGATAAGATCGATTGCCCGTCTGCAAGCGGGTGATAATGACCTGTGGAGAGTGATTGGTAAGGCGTGCAATTTCTTCTATATCTGTTGAGATACGAGCGGAGAATGTTGGGAGAGGCGAGAGATCGGGTAAGGAATCTCTCCGCCACCATGTTGCGAAAGTCATGAAAAAAAGTACCTCCTTGTAAGACGCTTTCAGTATACTCACATCTCCTTCAAGAAAGCAATCAGGTAAATATCCTATGGCAGACAATGTTTCACGTGAAACATTGTCTGCCATAAACAGCTCAACAGTATATGAGTATGCAAGTAGCACTGGGTCTTGCCTGCCGCCCGATATCCTGAAGGGCATCAATGTGAGCTAACGTTTTCGTATGCATCCAGGGTGCGGAGAGCCTCTATGGTAACGCGCCCCCGCCATTCACTCTCAACCGTCGAGCTAATAGGATCCCAGGCGATAGGCCAGCCACCATCCTCGCGTTGGCGCTCAGCGAAAGCAGCCAGGTGCTTCTCAATGATATCGTTGGTGAAGAGGCGGCGGCAAAAGCTGTGGGGGTTCGGTGCCCAGTCCAGCGGCTTCTGTACATAACCCTGGGCATGGGGATCGAGTTCAATGACTCCGGGCTGTGCGAGGCGAGTGGCGATACGCTGTAGCTCGTGCTCGGCGCGTCCACGATCTGGAGTATATTCAAGGAATGTGATAACTGGCATCAATGTGTGAAACTCGGTTGAATCCAGTGCCTCAATTTCTCGCCAGCAGAACGCGGAAGCGGTCTCGATCCAGGGATGCTGAACGCCATGCTTGAGTAGCAGGCCCACCAGTGCCGCGGTAGGATTGAGCGAGGCAGGCGGGTTTTCGCCGACCGTCCACCAGGGGGCATGGGGATAGGCATTGACTGATGGCAGGGCGAACGGTACGCCGCCCTCGGAGGTAGTAATAGTAGCCAGGTAATCACAGGCCCGTGTAACCATGCGATCATCCATAGCATTGATGGCATCTAGAATGTGCAGGGCGAACTCGACATCCTGAGGTTGACTGGTGGGGCAGCGCTTATCTGGTTCTAGCGCGTTACCAAAGCCCCCGTCCTCATTCTGGTAAGCGTGGAGAGCAGCGAGTACAGGCTCCTTGCCGCCATTGGCGAAGAGGTAGGCAAACAGATTGCGCTCAAGGAGCCGGGCATGCAACCAGGTAAATTCCTGGGCTTTGGCGAGACGCTGACTACGATTCATAGAGACGTTCCTTTCTTCGATTTCATCCAGTATTGTGTTCCAACACGGGAAGTATAGATGAACGGAGTGACAACCCTATGTCAGTAGCGACCATGGTTTTATAAGAGTCGCGAGACTGTTCTCTTATGTTTCACGTGAAACATTGCTTAGGTGACAGGGCATCATGTAGGCTATAGTTCGCTTGAAATTCACTCAATCTCATTAATATTTTGTCTTTCTGAGAGTTCGTTTGCTAACCGACGCTGCTAAAGCACGCGTCTACATATCGTGGCATGCCAGGGATCGGTGGTGAGCCGACGCTTAAGGTACGCGTCTACATGTCATGCCCATATGTAGACGCGTACCTTAAGCGTCGGTTGGGTAGTACATTTTTGGGTTAATGTTTTAAAACAGCATTGGCAGCGTCATCCCCTCAATATCCACATTGCGACCGACGTTTCACAATGTTTCACGTGAAACGTAAGTCCCATGCTACTTGTGTATGCTCTCCTTTGGATCAGGTTAATGAGTTAGACATATCATAATCATTTCCTTACATTGGCCGTATGATCGCTCACTTGTGATAGCAGGTTTTCCAGGATCTTGCACCGCTCCTGGGAGGTCAGTGGTGGTGCGTCAGCCTTGAAAAAGCCCATGCCAAATTGCATGCCTTCCAGGTCTTTCGCAGGCAGCGTGTCTTGTATCTTGTGGGCGAGCTGTATTGGATCGATGCCCTTGCGTGCTGTTAGCTCGCTGATCATTTCCTCAATAGCCTGCTGCTCGGGATACATAAGATCTGTAATGTCTCTTCCTGTAAGGGCAACGTGACGAACCAGGCCATCCACATGCCCCTTTACCTGCCAGCCTGGCCAGCGGCGAGCTAGCGATTCCTGATAGCGGGGATCAAGGATTTCATGATGTCATACCCAGAGCGCATGTGTCTCCTCATCGATGAACGCACCGCTGTCAGGCTCCTGGTTTCTACCTTCTTTAGGAAGAGGAGCGGTAGAGTGGGTAGCTAATAACGATAGCAGCTCTGGGCCGTGGGAGAGTAGTAGATATGGACGAGCCAGGTAATAGAGAGAATCGTCAAAATTCTCGTCGGACGAGACGCGATAATCTCGGACCTCACCAGTTCTGGAACGTACGCTTATGAGCATATCAGTCTCTTGCTGACTATGTAGTGTCTCGATTACAGGCCCGCTTCCCGTCAAGAAAGCTGTGTCATCCGACATATCTTTGAGCACCTCCCAGACATCCCAACCAAGGGCATCTGCCAGATCGGCCACACCATACATAGCCCAATCAATGGACCATCCCTGCCAGAGTATCGGCAGCAATTTCAAAAGTAGACGACGCAGATAAGGATAGGCTGCAGTGCTCTCTCCACCCCAGAAAAGAACCCGGCGCTCATCGGCATTATAGAGAATGCCGCCCTCAGCGAAGACATTGGTCATAAGGGCGTCGTCAGACTCAAGTTCACGAATGTACTTCAACGTCTCCTCCGGACCCGACAACAACACGGCAGGAATGGTTAGTGCACCCCAACGCGAAAAGAAGATCTGCTTTTGCCCCTGCTCAATCAATACATAATTCGCTCGATTTCCCAAGGCTCTGTTCCTTCAACAAATATTCAGTCTGCAACGTTTCACGTGAAACATCATGTCACAACGAGAACGTTTCACGTGAAATATTCTCGTTACTGGCGTTTCACAAGGGTGGTGCGCACGAGGTTGGTGCCGAAGTGGTAGCCGATCTCGTGGTAATCCTGGATGGACCAGAGGGCGAGTTCGCACTGTTTGCCGACCTCGATGCTGCCAATCTCGTCTTGCAGGGCGAGGGCGCGCGCGCCATTAATGGTGGCTGCCGTAAGCGCCTCCTCCAACGACATACCCATGGAGGACATGGCCAGACCCAGGATCATTTGCATGTTCTCGCAGTAGGAGGTGCCGGGATTGAAGTCGGTCGCCAGGGCCACGTGCAGGCCGTGATCGAGGAAGCGGCGCGCTGTGGGATAAGGCGAGCGCAGCGTATAGGAGCAGCCCGGCAGAAGGGTAGCGACGACTCCGGCCTCACGCATAGCGTCCAGGTCCTTGTCGCTGGCATAGTCGAGATGGTCGGCGGAGACCGCGCCTAGTTCTGCAGCGAGGCGCGAGCCACCTGAGGGGCTGAGCTGATCAGCATGCAGTTTGAGCAGGTAGCCCAACTCTTTAGCGCGTGTGAGGATACGCCGGCTCTCGTCGAGGGTGAAGGCTTCGCGCTCGCAGAAGACGTCGCAGAAGCGGGCGAGTCCCACGAAGCGGGGCAGCATCTCCTCTATGACAAGTTCTATATATGCCTCGCGTCGCTCGCGGTACTCGGGGGGAACGCTGTGTGCGCCTAGAAAGGTTGGTAAGACGCGGACTTCTTTCAATGCGGGCAAGGTGTTTGTGTCTGTGGCGTTCAGTTTATTGATGATGTGAAGGCACTGCTCTTCAGACTCTGGATTCAGGCCATAGCCGGTCTTGATCTCGACGGTTGTGGTGCCATATCCACTCAGGCTGCGCAGGCGCTCCTGCGCCAGGCCTAATAGCGTCTCTTCGTCGGCAGAGCGGGTGGCGTTCATGGTAGTTAAAATGCCCTGACCACGCGCGAGGAGTTCGCCATAGTTGGTCCCGGCACGCCGTAGGTGAAACTCCTGGGCACGGTCGCCCGCGAAGACGAGGTGCGTGTGGGAATCTACAAAACCAGGCGTGATGACCGCACCTTCGGCATCAATGATGGCGATATCTTCTTCTGTGGTGGTGGATTGAAATTGCGGCTCCTCCTCGCCCTCACGCCCAATCCAGGTGATACGCCCCTGACTAATACTCACCAGCGCGTGATCAATCACCTGAAGGGGACCACTGGCGCCGGGAAGTGGACTCTGAGCCACTGTTACCAGTTGACCAATATTGCGAATCACTGTATCCGCGCGTATCGTGTGCGCGGACTGGGAGGGATCAAGCACCATACCATGTTCTCCTTCTATAGTTCACAAGAACGCTTGCGTTTCTGCTGCTTCTACGTGCTGACGGCTACAGTATATCATGCTGTCGTTCAAGCGAATATAGGCTAGAATATAGACTTAGGACGCGGGCATATTGAACATAGACTTGTAATACCGACTTAGGACGCGGGCATACCGATCATAGACTTGTAATACCGACTTGCTCAGTACAGGCGGATTTGTTACACTGTGAGCAGTGCGCATGTGGAGGCATGTTAATGCCGTTGCGTACGCTGTGCAAGGATGCCAGAGAAAACGATGAGGGAGCTTGTGAAGGTTTATGCGAGCTGTAGACGATAACAGGCCGCGTTATGCGGCGGTCTTACGTGTGTTGCAAACCTGGAAACAGTTGCCTGAGAGCGATGTCTCACGCCTGTTGCGCGACCAGTATCTGGTAACAGATGACTTTCGCGAGATGGAGGATCAGGGACTGTTAACGATGGCATTCGTTGGCGATGAATATATTATCTCTCCCACCCTCATGGGAAAGGTCTGGTTGGAAGAGTTTGAGAACGGTAAAGTGTAGCACTGTGGCTGCCCGACGCTACTAAAGTGCGCGTCTACATATAAGGCCCCCATATGTAGACGCGTACTTTAGTAGCGTCGTCCCCCAACTCAATGCTGTTGCACATTGGCTGTAAAACATGGCTCAAGCCGTCCTGGATGGTTGGGAGCCTTAAGGAGTGATCAACTATGTACGACGAGGAAGAGCAACTTCCCTATAGCGAGATTGACGCTGAAGAGGCCAAACTCTTGATCGAAGCAGGTGCGCATGTCATTGATGTGCGTCAATTGGATGAGTGGAATGGCGGCCACATCACCCAGGCTACCCTGGTTCCCATAGATGGCATCTACGCCTTTGGCAAGGCGCTGGCAGAACAGAATCTCCCCAAGGATGAAGATGTCATTTTTGTGTGTGCCTCTGGTCGTCGCAGTGCCTCGGCCTCCGAGATCGCGCGCCTCCTGGGCTTCCAGAAGGTCTACAATCTGGCGCACGGCATGCACGGCTGGATGAGCTATGGCTTTCCCGCCACACGCTAATACACCCCCTCTACTTGACAGCGTTACTGTTACACCAGGCGTGTCACATCGCTGCAAGAACTTATAAAGATTTGGTTCTAGCTAACCCGATGTACACGTTATTTGGGTAGTGGGTGTGGTGCTGTTGGGCAGCTGCAGGCTGCCCAACAGCACCACACCCACTACCCCGGCGAGCGCCGTAGGCGCGAGGTGTGACACCAAAAAGTTGCACATGGGGTTAGATAGCTATTTGCGAGAGGAGATAGAGCATATGCCTCTATTGGAAGGAAAGAAGGCGCTGATTTTCGGCGTCGCTAACCATCGTTCGATTGCCTGGGCCATAGCACAGTCGCTGGCTAGCGAGGGTGCGCAGCTGGTATTTACGTATCAGGAGCGCATGGAGAAATATGTGCGTGAGCTGGCGGCCAAGATTCCCGGTACCGAGGTTATTCCCTGCGATGTGCAGAGCGATGAGGAGCTAGATAGCGCTTTTGCTAAAGCCGGAGAGGTCTTCGGTGGCAGCCTGGATATCCTGATTCATGCCGTGGCCTTCGCGCCTCCCTCTGAACTGGAGAATCCCTTTGTCCAGACCACGCGTGAGGGCTTCCATACCGCGCTGGATATCAGCGCCTACTCCCTGGTCGCTATGGCCAAGCGCGCCGTGCCATTGATGCAGCAGAATGGTGGCAGCATCACCAGCCTGACCTACATGGCCAGCCAGCGTGTCATGCCCAAGTATAATGTCATGGCCGTGGCCAAGGCCGCGCTGGAGTGCAGCACGCGCTACCTGGCCTATGAGCTGGGCGAGCACAACATTCGCGTCAACACCATCTCGGCTGGTCCACTCAATACACTGGCCGCGCGTGGCGTCTCTGGCCTGACCGGTTTCCGCAACCACGTGGCCGAGATCGCGCCTCTGCGCCGCAACATCGAGCAGAGCGAGGTTGGCGATACCGCCCTCTTCCTCTCCAGCAACCTGGCCCGTGCCATCACCGGTGAGACGCTCTACGTCGACGCCGGCTACAACGTCATGGGTGCGT
Source organism: Ktedonobacter robiniae (assembly GCF_016587375.1). Lineage (GTDB taxonomy): Bacteria > Chloroflexota > Ktedonobacteria > Ktedonobacterales > Ktedonobacteraceae > Ktedonobacter > Ktedonobacter robiniae. The sequence goes on along the minus strand of NZ_BNJG01000001.1, from coordinate 2,224,931 downwards.
AAAACAAAAAGCGAGAAAAAAGGTTGAGTCTCTAGTTCAGAGGCCCAACCTTTTTTTCTCGCTTCTTCAATGTTTCACGTGAAACATTGAAACATTATGGCTAGCTTTAGCCGGGTAGGATCTCGCCGGTAGCGCTATCAACATGAATGGGAATCGAGGCAAGAGGGCGACGGGCCGGCGGACGAACGACCTCGGCCTGCTTAGCGGGATCATAACTGGCGCCGTGACAGGGACAGATGATCAGCTTACTATCACTATCGTAGCTAACGGTACAGCCTGCATGAGTGCAGCGCGCACTATAGGCCACAAAATGATTACTATCGAGATGAATTAATAAGGCATTCTGCCCACTTCCCGCGTCAATGAAGGGAAGCGCGCTATTAGGCTGCACATCGCTTACACGTGCAATTGCCCCATTAGAAGGACTCCCAACACTGGTTGCCGTCGCCGTACTGCCAGGGGGCGTGCTAACAGTAGGTGTCACCTGGTTGGCAATGGGAACATTCGCCTGGCGTCCCGCCTGGAGCAGATTGCCCAGAGTCGCCATGACAGCCACACTTATGCCACCCGCCAGGGCTCCCCAGAGGAAGCCTCGCCTGGTTATCGTGTTCACCCGTGAATATGCTGTTCTAGTCAGGGCTGGCGCAAGTGGGAGGCCCAGCAAGAGAGAGAATGTGCGCGCTGCCAACCCTCTCCTCCGCGCCATATGACGCGCGAGCAACGGTGTAAAGAAGGTCTCATCAAGCGTTGGCAGACCGGTACCGTGTGGACCGTTGAGCAGGAGCACGAGCCAGCAGCAGGCAAAGACGACGTCAGAGCCATAGAAGTAGGGGTAGACACTCCAGGAGGCGCTGAGCCAGAGTAAAATGTTGAGCAGCAAACCAAAGAAGGAAGCTGGCCGCAGTAGGAGCCCCAGCAGGACGCCCAGGCCAAGCGCCAGCTCACCATAGGCGATGACCTGGCCAGAGAGAATCGCGTGTGGCTCCGCTACCTGGAGCAACAATACACTCAGTGGCGATGTTTGTGCGAACGTGAGAATCTGCTGGCCGATGAAGTCTGGATTTCCTGGCCGCAAGAAGTTTGGATCGGTCAGTTTTTGCATACCTGCATACAGAAAAGTGACACCCAGAAAGAGGCGTAGCGGCAACAACGCCAGGGCGCGGGACGTGCGTACAGGTTCCGGCTCTTTAGGGGGATTACTATATCGTGTATCTGGCATGGTTCTGCTGCTGGTCATGGAACCTCCCTGTTATGAATCTGGATAGTGATCTGGGTGTTATTCAATCTATACGACCTTGTCTGTAGAGACAGGTTGCTATCACGCCTATTACAATTACATCAACGATTATCTACCTGAAGAGATACACCTCTCTCCTGAATTCTGCCTGAAATAAGACTCTCAATCTGCATGACCCCTCTATTCACTATGCTTTTCCTGCACTCCAAAAAGGAGCGCCAGGCAATCTCGCCTGGCGCTCCTTCTGTTTTGTTAGGGTGGTTACTGTTCGACTGGACGTCGCACTATGGGTGGCTGGGGGGCAGATTCACCACAAATGCTACAGAAACGTGCCTCGGGGCGGTTGGCGTGCCCACAGGGCCAGATCTGTGTCGTCACTGGAGGATTATTTGGATATGGCGTCGCCAGGGGCGTAGGTCCAGGCTGTGCCATAAATGGCGACGGCTGGCCCCCAAAGCTCGGCTGTGGAGGCATGGGGGAGGGAGCAGGATGAGACGACGATGGACGTGCGGGTGCGCCAAAGGCCGCCATGCCATCGTCATAACCGCTTGGGGTATTAAACGCGCCAGGCGTCGGCGGGAAGGGTCCTGGCGTGGCACCTGGGTGGCCATTAGCGAACGCCCCAGGCTGGCTCGGATAGACTGGTTGACCAGGATTGCCAGGGTAACCTGCAACTGCCGCCTGCCTCTTATTCCTGCTACGTGCGGAGATGGTAAAGAAGAGCAGGGCCACAATTGCCAGAATTGCAATGACCGCCAGGATGAGTCCCCAGGAAATGGAGGAAGTATTGATAAGCTGATTGCCTGACTTGCTAGGCGTTGAACCATTCTGGCTCTCGCTGTTGGCCTGTGTGTGCGCATAGCTCGCGTACTGCTCAACCGACTTGAAGTTTGGGTAGGTGCTTTGCAGTTGATCAAAGAGCGTCTGCGCTTTATGCCAGTGGCCCGCATCCTGAGAGGTATAAGCGTCAAAGGACTGCTGCCAGAGCTTCTGGAAAGGGCCGGGTGCTGTATTCAGGCCCAGGCTCTGTGCCATATCAGCGGCGCCACTACTGGCCTGAAGGAAGGTTGTGCTGCCTGGCGAATTGGGGCTGGAGAGGCCAAAGCTGACGACCCCCACAACGCGACCATTGTTATCCAGGGCCGGGCCACCACTATCTCCATGCTCGACATTCCCTCCGACCTGGATGACGGGTGCCCCACTATCTGTGGTCTTGATCGAGCTTACCGAGATCTTATTAACGGAGGAGGTAAGCAGGTCCGTTGGACGGTTGCTAACATCGCCGTTGCCGGGGAAGCCAATGATCGTTAGCTCGTCCTGCTGCTGAACTGAGGAGGAGTTGCCGAGCTGAACACTGGGGGTGTCCTGGAAGTTCGCGTGCACAATCGCCAGGTCGCGCTGGTCCAGCGAACTCTGTTGCTCGATCTTATCGACACTGGCATGAATATAGGAGGGCACGCTATTAAAATTGGATGCTGTCAGGTTTCCCGTATAGTCGGTGCTTAGAAAGACCTCGCTCTGCGTCTGGTCAATACTTGCGTCCGACCGCAAGGCGCCGCTATCGAGCTGCTGTTCCGCGTCACTGGCGGTCGTCGCTTTTCCCTTTTGGGTCAGATATGCCGCGACGTCATTGGCAGCCTGCTTATTAATATACTGGACGAGCGAATCATCCTTGGGTGGGTTGACAACGTGGTCAGCGGTCAGCACATCTCCATTGGAGGTAATAAATGTGCCACTACCCGAGAGTTGTGCGATATAACCATCGCCACCCTGGGGAAATTTCACGTCACCACTGGCGAAATGGACCGTTACATGCGAGGTCAGGGTAGTGATAATACGTACCACTGCCGGCTTGGCAACATCCACCGCGCGAACAACGGGATCAGAAATGTTTCCTCCAGGTTTGCTATCGGCTAGTGCGCTCTTTGTATTGCCGAAGGCGGCGAAGACTAGAGCACTCACTGCCAACATGACCAGGAAACTGAAACGCAGCTTCTGCTGTGTATGCTGTGTGGGTAATCTTCGTTTCATGTCTTGTAAATCCTATCCTGGGCCTGGTTGGGGATAGAGAGCAATTGCTTGTAGTATTATATCCTATATTTCGACAGTAGAGATACGTACTAGTTCACAATTTGTTGCAAACGTTGCAAAAAGGAGTAACGTTTATCAGGATGCTTTTGTTAGAAATGAATTTTCTTACTATACCATATATCTTACCATCGATAAGCACCTATGTATAGAGAATAGGTATGTTCAGGCAAGGCTTTTCAAAATCTTTCTTGGCATCGCTTTGGCTCGCAAGCTCGCCTTGGGTAAGGGTGTCTGGTGTGAGGCTGGCTCCGCCAGCCTCACACCAGACACCCTTACCCTGAGCGCCGTAGGCGCGAAGGCTTCTCCAGAGGAGAGATATAGCGTGCATGTGAACTGGTGGATGAAGTCTGCCAGTCCACATGCATGCTATATCCTATTTTTCTCCTTGAAACTAAAACGGGCCTTTGCCCCGTATTATGAGTATTAAAAGCAATCAATATGCTACGTACTTTAAGCAAGATACTTTAAGCAAATAGAGGTGAAAATATAATGCCACAGAAGATGCAATTATGGATGCGCTCTGGCATGGCTCTAGCGCTGGTGAGCATGCTTATGCTGCTCCTGAGCGCCTGTAGCCAGAGTTCCACGGGAACAGGTACTACCAGTACCACACCCCTGGAGGTTGTGCAGAAAAGCTCGACTGCCATGCAGCAGCTCAAGTCTTCGCACTTTAAGTTGCAATTGACCGATGACGTCAAGGTACCACAGGTATCGACAGGCAATGGAACTACTCAGCCTCAGAACGTCAGCGCGAACGTAAATGGTGAGGGCGACCAGGCTGGTACCGATAACGCCAAAGTCCAGTACACCGCGAGTGCACAGGGGCAGAGCTTCCCTGAGCAACAGGTTGTAAAAGGCAATGACGTCTACCTCCAGGTAAATGGGAAGTGGTATGTCATCAGCAAGAGCGACTTACAGGCCGAGGCCGGCAAGTTGCCTCTACCCTCCAATGTCTCTCTGGACCAGAATAGCCTGCTTGGCCTGATCCAGAATTCAAAGATCACGGATTACCACACCGAGAATGTAAGTGGGCAGCAACTGCGCCACCTGGGTGCCGAGTTGGATAAAGAGGCTCTGCGCCAACTTCTCAAGCAGAATCCCCAGGTTGCCAGCTACTTTGGTGTCAGCCAGCAGAACGTCGATAAAGTCATTAATGGCACCAAGTCGGTAAAGGCGAACCTGGACGTTTGGATCGATGAGTCACAGTACTATGTCCATCGCACCCAGCTCAAGATTAACCTGGTAGCCGATGGGAAACTCTTTAGCGACTCCGCGACCCAGGATTTCACGGTCAATATGAACTCTATCCTTGACCTGAGCAAGTTTAATGATCCCGTCACCATCGATGCTCCTGCCAACGCGACCCGCGTTACTAGCCTGGAGCAGGTCCTTGGTGTCAATCTGCCCAAGAAATAACGCCAGCTCAGACGCTTACCCTTGACTAGAGCGTCCATTACACATCGCTGGAGCCGAGACTTTGATTTGAGTCTCGGCTCTTTTTCTATTACTCTTGAGCAGCGTTGGTCCCCAGCAATGACTCCTACTTGACAGCTAACTAAAAATAAGTTACTATTGTTTTGTAAATAAATATGTTGTTTTAAGTAGGCTCTGATGTTGACTTGTAAGCTCAACACAGGGCATCACAAGAATAAAGAGACTCTATTCATACCGTTGGAGGTATACACTATGGTAAACGCTATCTCGGGCATCCATCATGTGACGGCGATCACCGATGATCCACAGCGTAACCTGGACTTTTACACTGGCCTGCTTGGCTTACGCTTTGTCAAAAAGACCGTGAACTTCGATTCTCCGGAGACCTACCACCTCTATTATGGGGACGAGGTTGGCTATCCTGGCACGATCATGACCTTCTTCTCCTGGCCCGGATATCCCAGGGGGCGACGTGGCACAGGCCAGGTTGCTACGACCTCCTTCGCCATCCCAGCAGAGGCCCTGGACTACTGGCAGGAGCGGCTGCGCGCTCACCATATCGCCTTTGAGGGGCCGGCACAGCGCTTTGAGGAGCACGTGCTCTCCTTCGAAGACCCTAATGGCTTGCAACTTGAGTTGGTCGCGGCCCCAGGGATTGAGCAGCGAGAGATCTATTGGAAGCAGGGTCCGGTTCCGGCAGAGCAGGCAATTCGTGGCTTCTATGGCGTGACTCTGGCGGTCGCACGCTATGAGTCAAGCGCGAAGCTGTTGACCCAGGTCATGGGCTTTAAGCTTCAGCAGCAGGAGGGACAGCGTACGCGCTTCGTCGCCGCTCAGAGTGGCAACGCCTCAATCGTCGACCTGCTGGACCTGCCAGGCCGGGCGCGAGGCCAGGAGGCGGTAGGCAGCGTTCACCACGTAGCGTTCCGCGCCGCGAACGATGAAGAGCAGCTCCAGTGGCGCCAGGCTTTGACAGACGAGGGGATGCAGGTCACTCAGGTGCTCGACCGCAATTACTTTCACTCCATCTACTTTAGAGAGCCCAGCGGGGTCCTCTTCGAGATCGCGACCGACCAGCCCGGTTTCCCAGTAGATGAGCCTGTGACCGAACTGGGAACGCACCTCAAGCTCCCTACCTGGCTGGAGAGCAATCGTCCGGCACTCGAGAAGGCGCTGCCCGCTCTCACCATTCCCTGGACCGGCACCGAAGCCCGCTAAAATAAAAAGACAGAAATCAAACCATCTGGCAGATACGGGTCAGTATGTGTGGAATGGAGTTGCGAACGCAATCTCTTGACAGATATGGGTCAAGATATGTGGAATGGGGCAGCGAACGCAATCCTTTGATAGATACAGGTCAGGATGTGTGGAATAGGGTTGCAAACGCCCCCCCTTGACAGATATGGGTCAAGATATGTGGAATGGAGTTGCATTCGCAACCCCATTCCACACATCCTAAATTTCGCGAAGCGCCATAGGCGCTGAGAAGTCTGCAACACCGGAATAGACAACTAAAAAGAGGCAAAGCCATGGCAAAAGACGCTTTACAACACTATACTCACCACTTTCAGCCCGCGCAGGAAGCCAATAAGCCCACTCTCCTGCTGCTGCATGGTACGGGCGGCGATGAGAACGACCTGCTCAACCTGGGGCGCATGCTCAGCCCTGGCTCCGCGCTGCTGAGTCCACGCGGCAATGTACTGGAGAATGGTATGCCGCGCTTCTTCCGTCGCTTTGCCGAAGGTGTCTTTGATATCGATGACCTGAAGCAGCGGACTGTAGAACTGGCAGACTTCCTCCAGGCGGCCAGCGAGGAATACGCCTTTGACGCGCACCAGGTGGTCGCGGTCGGCTTCTCCAACGGGGCGAATATCGTCGCCAGTATGCTCCTACTCAGGCCCGAGTCTCTGGCGGGAGCCTACCTCTCGCATGCTATGTTCCCCTTTGAGCCAGAGACACAGGTGGACTTGCAGCATCGCCCAATCTTTGTGGCTGCTGGCCGCTCCGATATGCTGATTTCCACTGAGAATACTCAGAGACTCATCAACCTGCTTGAGCAGCAGGGGGCCGAGGTCCAGGCATACTGGAATAACACTGGACATACCATCATCCATGAAGAGGTACGCGAGGCGCGGACCTGGGTTGAGAAGCACTTCTAGTTCTTCTCCGAAACCCTGAGCGCGCTTGCCGTGCCACCTTTAGGTGGTCCCCAAATGGGGGAAGCGCTAGTCACGAAAGTGACGTTGGTTTTCGGAGAAGAGCTAGTTCTGGAAGAGATGGGCGAGGGAGCGCACGCGTGGCTCCTGACCCCAGATCGAGAGCATATGCTCATAGAGGCCATAGATCTGGCTATGGATCAAATCGCTACTAATAGCCTGCGCGGCGCGGGTCGCGGCCTCCAGGTAGATGCAGCTTTGTACCATATTGCCCAGCACAAGTGAGGTATAGGCTTTGAGCCTGAGAAATTCGGCACGCGTTCTCTCTGGGGGAGCCGGCTTAAGCTCATCAACCTGGGCGAAGGCGTCCCAGGCCAGGCGTGGCTCTCCCAGGTGCAGGAAGACATGTCCCTGGTAGTAGTAGAGCAGTGAGCGATCACAATATGTGTAGGCAAAGGTAGCATCCTCTTCCGGGTGCTCGGGGAAGACGGCCATGGCCAGGCGCAGAAATTGCATGGCCTCCTGCTCATGGTTCATCGCGGCCTGAATCTCAGCCAGGCCTGCGAAGATCCAGCCATGAAGTAGGGGCGAAATGGTCTCGTTGATCGTGTTGATGCGCTTGAGGGCGTCATTATAGGCCCCCAGGGCCGCACCTATGCGCTTGCGCTGTGTAAAGACCGTGGCCATGCGCAATTGCGAGGCAATGTACAAGTTCCAATTTTTTGCGAGCTGGCTATACACCACGGCCTGCGTGCCATTCATCTGGGCCGAGACAAAATCGCCACGCTGGAGTTCGAGCATGGCCATAAGCTGATAGACCTGGGCGGTAAGCGAGGCGGCGCTTCTCTGTTCGGGACCGGGATGTAGCGTTGGTGTGGTCAATTGTGCCAGGTAGGTAGGTAGGAGGCGTTCAAGCTCGCTCTGTCCCCCAATCATATAGAGGCGCCAGCACGAGGCCAGGCCCATACTCCACATGGCCAGGGCTTCGGTCAGCGTAGGTTCCTGGGGACCCTCTATAGTTGGCAATTCTAGCGAGTCAGTGGGTGGCCGTAGGGTCGTCTTGCCATTAAGCGAGGAACGCGAGCGCATACGTTCTTCGAGTAGTTCAGCGAAGCCAAGCTCGGTAGGTGACATTTCAAAGATGGAGCAGAGCGCCTGAAGGGAGGTGAGGCGGGGAGCCTGCAAGCCCTCTTCCCAGCGAATATAGGTGTAGCGACTCACTCCCACCTTCCCGCTTACGAATTCGGGTGTCCAACTCTTCTTCAGACGGGCAGACCTTAACAACGTATTCTGCTTTTTCGACACAGAAGCCTCCCCAGAATTCCAGGTTTGCATGGTCATAGTGCCTCTCTGCTCATAAACGGTTGGGAACGTACAGCATAGCATTGCCTGCACTTTTGTTTATAAAAGATTTTAGATTACGGGTCAAGTGCAAGTATATCAAAAAATTATTAAAATTTGGTAGGTAGCTATAGCAGGCGTACTTTTTTCCCTTGTGCGCCCAGCAAGGTGTGTATCTCTCCCAGGTGGGCGAAGAGATCTGAGATACAGACCTGCCCGATGACCTGGAGAGCGGGCATATTGCCCAGGGGATTGACATGGATGATGCGGTCGGCGAGCGCGGCCCCCCCATCCTGGATAGAAGAGAGATAGGTCTCGCCATCTCGCCAGACTTGTTCAGCGTATCGAAGCAGGGAAGTTGGTTCATGAATAAAGATGCGTCGAGCGTCGGCGATTGACATGCTAGAACCTTGAAGGCGCTCAGGAAGGTGCAGGATCTCATGCCATTTATCTTCATTCCAGATGGGTGGACGACCCTGGAGAATAAAACGATAGACATTATCCTCAGTGCGTATACAGTGTAAGAACGTAAAGGCAATATGGTTCCCCGCGCCAGGGAGCAGAAAGTGCCACTCATCGGTCGTGAGCTTTTGCACCGCTTCTTGTAGCGCCACATGTACCCGGCGCTGCTCCTGGCGATAAAAGCTGATAATATCCAATGTTTACCGCTCCTACCATCTGGAATACGCAGAAATTCTTCTTTTCACTGCCAAAAAATATTATCTTCTATTTCATCCTTATTGTCCAGTTCAACAGTTTAATAGTCAGGGGAAGCACATTCTCTCTGAGAGACATATTATCTTTGGTTGTGTAATTTTTCCCCTGGCAACCGTGTGATGAGTGTACCCAAAGTACAAAAAGATATGTGAGGATTTCATGATTTTGACACTCCCCCAGCTAAAGCACGGGGGATTCTTCCTTCATCCAGGCGGCTTGCTGATTCCCATTGCTGAGAGGCAGTAGAGGCCCTCCTGTCCAGAAGCGTTTCATGCACTCAACGATGCATCAGTTCCCGTCTACCCGACGGTACTGAGCGCTTTTTGCAAAATGTTCACGGCGGCGTTGTGATCTCTGTCCAATACCACGCCACAACCGGTACAGATGTGTGTGCGCACGCTCAGGCTCTTCTTCACGCAGGTACCACAAGCGGAACAATTCTGACTCGTGAAGTGTGGCGGGACCGCAATCACAGGAATGTTGTGCAAGGCGGCGTAGTAGTTGACCCAGGAGAGGAAGCGACCCCACGCGGCATCGCTGATGCTTTTCGCGAGACGCCTGTTTCTCACCATGTTTGCGATGCGCAAGTCTTCAAAGGCAATCAGGTCGTGAGACGAGACAAGCGCGTTCGCTGCTTTGCGAGCGAAATCTTCACGCTGCCTTTGAACTTTTAAATGCGCTTTGGCGACGGATTGACGTGCTTTCTTGCGATTCTGACTCTTCTTCTGTTTCTTGGAGAGGCGGCGTTGCAAGCGTTTGAGGCGCTTTTCAGCCTTGCGATAGTGGCGGGGATTCTCGACGGTCGCGCCTTCAGAGTCGGTGTAGAACGTCTTCAAGCCAACATCAATGCCGACCAGTTTGCCCGTGGGGACATGCTCAATATGGCGCTCGGCCTGCACGGCAAACTGGCAATAATAGCCATCTGCGCGTCTGAGAATGCGTACCCGCTTGATCTGTTTGACGGGGAAGGTTTCAATGTCACGCGTGCCCACGAGACGGAGCCGACCAACGCCACAGCCATCGGTGAAGGTGATGTGCCTGCCATCGGGTTCTAACTTCCATCCGGTCGCTTTGTCCTCCACGCTCCGGTTATCATGCTGAAACTTGGGATAGCCTTTCTTGCCTGGCTTCTTCTGCTTACAGTTGTCATAGAAGCGGGAGATGGCAAACCATGCCCGATCAGCACTGGCTTGACGTGCCTGGGAATTGAGAGCGCGCGCAAAGGGGAACTCTTTGGCAAGGGCGGCACAGTAGCACTGCAAGTCATTCTTGCTGGCATGCTCATCCATCCACAAGCGTAGGCACTTGTTCCTGATGAACTGCACAACGCGGATCGCCTCATCAAGAGCGGCGTATTGTGCTTTGGTGCCATCCAGTTTGTATTCGTAGATCAGCACGTCCTTGCCTTGTCCTTTCCTGTTTGCTGTGGTAGTATTATACATCAGAATAAGATGTACTGCAAGAGAGGATACGCCATATGTCGCTCACCCGTACCAACATCTACTTAGATGACCAACAACGAGAACGGCTCAGGCAGAAGAGTGAAACAGACAACATCCCTGTTTCTGAAATTGTGAGAAGGGCAATTGACGCCTACCTCGCATGGAATGACCCAACGTACCAGCCCGCCCCTATCCACCCCCAAACAAGGAAGAGCCATTCATCCCCTGGATAAATCACAGGGGCTTTCTGGCTCGTTTTTTGTAACATAAAAGCACCTGGAACGTTCCAGGTGCTTTCTTTGCTCTCTTCTAGAGATTGTGGCTGCGAAGTAATTCCTGCGTGTGTTCAACTGCTTGCCACAATTGAGGTGTGGCCTGGTGTATGGCTTGCGCTACAATATCTGTCTCTCCATAGCGGCTCAGAATATCGGCGATGCGCTCCTCAAAGCTGACACGCTGGCCTTGAGGCCCCGTAGTCATATCACAGTAGTTGAGAGCTTCAGCGAGTGGCGAGTGCTCACGAGGGAACTGCGCAAGCTCACTTTCCAGTCCTCGTAACTGTGCCTCACATTGTGCTTCTGAGTGATGCGCGACGAGGGAGGCCAGGCGCTCATATCCCTGCGATCGTAAATAATTGGCTCCATCGATGGGATGAAAGCCTGTTCTCTTGAGCTCTGGAGCATATCCAATGTCATGTAGATAAGCAGCTGCTATGAGATACGCTCCTTCACTTCATCAAATACTTGGCTTACCCTGTGAGCTTGTTTTACTACGCTTTGTACATGGAGCCAACGATTTCCTAAAGGACCGATGAGGTGTATTGCCTGGTTAGAAGCCCATATTGTAATGGAATCATTCATGCTTGTATAGTTCCGTCGTGACTAGCGAATCCTGACAGAGGCCAGGATTTTCTCGCGAGCGGGTTTGTGAGGGAATGACAGCCTCACGGGATGGACTACCGGCAGATGAACCCTGCGCTCCCCATCCTCTACTCCCTCCGACCCGAAGGCATCAGGAGCTGCTTTTCTGATGATGTTATAGGACCCGTTGCAATCGGCGTGAATGAGTTGGCCATTGGATGCCCGATAGAGCCTCCGTGTGATCCGTTTGCCGCTGAAAACAGGCGCATGCTCCTGGCTTTGCTGGTAGATCGGCAAAGGATCGCGATCCAGGAAACTGGCCTTGCTGGTGTAGCTTTCTTCGGTGAGGATCACCTGGATGCCTTTTTGCTCAGCTTTGTAGGTGAGCATCTGGATGAACTGGGCATGAGGCACCTGAACAAAGTTCTGATTTGTCCGTTTCCCCAGGTTGATCTCCTGTTTCCAGCCCACGTTGCGACCAATCACGAGCGTTCCGATCCCCTCAGCCACCAGCACATCAATCACAAAACGCGAGATGGTGTGCAGATCATGCTCAATCCGCCGATTGCGCCAGAGAGTCAAGCGCTCCATGCGCCGGGTGTTTCCAGGACGACCAAGAGCTTGTTGGAGTTCTGCTCGCCGCTTGTTGTAGAACTGATTCGTACTTTTCAGACCGCGCCCGTTAACGACGACCGGGACAAAACCCGGTTTATTTGAAGTTAGTGCGATCAGATTTTCCAGACCAGGATCGATGCCAGCGATGAGCGCGGGATCGACGGCGGAGCGGCTCGGCTCCTGTTCATAAATGATCTCAACGACGACAAAACCGTGTTTGGGAACCACACGGACCTGAGTGATCGCCTTGGGATCTTGTTGGGTTTTGATCTGGATGCCCAGTCCCGAAGGCTGAATGAGGTGTCGTCCAAGGGTCCGTTTGCTGCGGCTTACGGCCTGCATCGTGTAGATGAGTACGTTGCGGCCTGTCGTTTTGTGCTTGTATTTGGGGAATTGGGGGCGTCGGCGAAATTTTGAGGGATCGCGCTTGTAGGCATCGAGCGCTTCAAAGAAGGATTTCCAGTTGCGTTCGAGCAGCAGCAATACCTGTTGGGCCACTTTCGCAGGCAGTGCTTTGTACGCTTCATGCGACTGCATCCGCCGATCCATTTCATTGTAGTTGAGGTGTTTTCCCTCAAAGATGAAGGCCTGACGGATCTCATACAGCGCCGTATTGTAGAGATTTTTGGAAGCAAAACAGGCCGCGTCAAGCGTGGCATAGCGTGGATCACTCCGAAGAATGATGTGCTTTTCAACCAGGTGCACGGTCGGCCTCCAATTCCTGCACAAGACGCTCTGTTTTGCGTTTGGCACGCCGTTGCCCATAGAGCCGGGCGCAGAACGAGTACACGATGCTGGTGAGGTCTGAGAGCAGGTCTTCTGTGCCATTGTCGGCCTGATTGACGACCTCGATCTCACGCCCATAGGTTTGAAGCAGGGTCTCGATGTAACGGAACCCGAAGCGGGTACCCCGGTCCTTGTGTTCAATGACGATACGGCCCACACTTGGATCGGCCAAGAGAGCCAGAAACTTCGGCCGATTGTCATTGACGCCAGAGCCAATTTCCTTGACAACTTTGCCCACTTGATAGCCACGGGCAGCGCAGTAGGCAACCAACCGCTCAGCTTGACTGTCCAGGTTGGTCTTGTTTTCTGCGGAAGACACCCGCGTGTAGACCACGGTTTGAGGCTTCGATGAGGGGACTGACACCCTGGTTGGCTCGTCGATGAGAATCGTGTGAGCCCCTACGCGCCGCCCCTGGATTTTCCCGTCCCGGAACCAACGCCAGGCTGTCTCATAGCGGACCCCTTGTTGTTTCGCGTAATCACTGAGTTTCATGCTCAAATCATACTATGCTACTCAATGATTGTCAAGAATTCGCTATACTTTCAAAGATCGGTTTCAATACCTTTCGAAAAGGTGCTCTTATACTTGGCTATAACATAAAAGTACCTGGATCAGAAACACTCTCAAACCTGATATTCTAGCATTTACACACTCGTTCTTACCTGCAAAATTGAAAGCAATGAGAAAGCTTGATGCATTGCTGTAGTCTGAAGATGAGGATGAGGGCGAAGGTCAGAATGGAAAGAAAAAAGGCCGAAAATAAAGTGTTTTTTTGCCTTTTTAGTGTCAAATTTGGTGTCATTGAGTAAAGCTCCAACCGATCGAAATGGATAGGTGCGCTCTAAAAGCGATGATAGAGTGCATCAAAAGAACAAATTTTTATGCCTGGCGGAAAATTGCTAAAAAAAGTATTGACGAAACGGAGCAGTTGGTATATACTGTCGATGTCGTTGAGAGACGAAGCAAAATCTTCCTCGATAGCTCAATGGTAGAGCAATCGGCTGTTAACCGATGGGTTGTAGGTTCGAGTCCTACTCGAGGAGCCACAAAGGTCACCACTCTGGTGACCTTTTCTTTTTGCCCTCAAACTCCTCCTCCCCACACCTTTCTCCCACCTCTATAGGTGCCAGATTTATCGCAGGAATACAGAAATAGAGGCGCACTCTCTCAAACGGAAAAACCTCTTCTGGGATAGGACGCCAGGCCATATGGTTGCTCGCCACCCTGTACTCGGGCGATAAATCGCCTTGCGCGCCGTAAACGTAGCGCCTATGGAGGTGGGAGGGGTACCACCACTCTCCCTTTGGAGGCTGTAAAAAAGAATCACACCCGCGAAAATAGTCCAGGTTTGCGTCCTACCCATAAATGCGTTTATACTAGAATGTCTGCTAGATAAGAAGACACCTAATCATGATAGTGAGGACGGCAAAAGGCTGTGACAGGCAAGATCACGATCAACTATCGCCATATGTTTACGAGCTTACTAGAGGCGGTGCCATTGGCAGCGTTTATTCTTGACCGTGACTTGAAAGTTGTACAGGTCAACGCGGCCGCGCTAAAGTTATGTGGCAAGGAACGACTGGCCCGCCACGAAACGATCAGCCACCTCTTAAATAATGAGGCTATCGCACGCCTGGCACGCGAATGCGTACAGAGCGGTACCACACAGAAGGCCAGTATTGAGCGTACGCGGAGTAACGTGACCTGGCACGTAACGGTGGCTCCCCTTGAGCACCAGAGCAAGGCACGCGCAAAATATGAGCCTGGCAGCGAGGCGCACCAGGAAGAACACGTGGCACACACCAGGGCAGAAGAGCCTGAAAGTCTGTATTTTCTCTTAAGCATCGAAGATATGGCGGAGATGCAGCGCTTAGAGAGTATTCAGCGCGAGTTCCTCGCCAATATCTCGCATGAGCTACGCACGCCACTGACTTCAGCGCTTTTACTTACCGAGACGCTTGAGGATGTGATCGAGACCGATTCTCAGCGCTCACTCCAGTTTCTCAATAAGATTGAGACCGAACTCCAATACCTTTCGAGCATGGTCGCGGAACTCTTAGAGCTATCACGCCTGGAGGCCGGACAGGTGCCCATGAACTTTGAGTTCATCGAGGCTGAGCAACTGGTGCGCGAGGTTATGGCCCGCATGCTTCCCCTGGCCCAGCGGCACCGCGTGAGTCTGCTGACAGATATTGAGCAGGGAATGACAAAAGTGCACGTGGACAGCAAATTAATCACGCGTGTCCTGTTTAATCTAGTACATAACGCCATCAAGTTTACTCCCTCAGGTGGTAAGATCACAGTGGGTACGACGAGGGCGAAAGGAGAACAGGCAAGACAGAGTTTCTTCGTGCGAGATACCGGTGTGGGGATGCGCGAGGAGGACCTGGCCCGCGTCTTTGAACGCTTCTATAAAGTAGATCGCGCCCGCGCTAAAGCCAACTTTATTGGTCCCGGTGGTGGTGGTGGTGCTGGTTTGGGTCTCGCCATTGCCCGCCAGGTGGTTGAGGCACATGGAGGTAGTATCAAGGCCGAAAGTGCAGTTGAAAAAGGTAGTATTTTTAGCTTTACTCTCCCGATTATACCTGGCTAGTAGCGTACTCAGGCAAGGTAGCGTCGGATAATTATCGCTTCACACCTTCTCTGCGTCGTCTTTACTGGTTGGTACGTTTCATAGATAACTATCAATTCTTGTTGTAAGCTTGCGATGTAGCACAAAGAGTATGCATACCACCAGGGAAGGCAGGATGAGGGGCTATGGAGCCAGAATTAGAGGCTCGTCTTAATAGTACGAGTAAGCAGCAAATGGTCCAATTACTTGAGGAACTGCTTCAAAGGCACCCAGAGTTATTAACCGAGATGGCTGCCTTGTTAAGCGGAATAGCGGAGAAGGAAGATAAAGATTTGCGGCTCGACGATTGGGATGAGGGGAATATCGAGGAAGTCGTAATTCTTCCTTCCTCGCGTCACCCGGCCGCACCTCCCATGGACCTGGAGGCGTATCGCCAGCGTGTGGAGCGCTATAGTGAGCGACTGCGCCAGCGTGAGAGCACTACCGTGATTACCACTGATTTGGAGGAGTTGTTGTTTGAGGCGGAGCAGCGTACACTGCAATATGATTACTATAATGCCCTTGGCATCTATGCGATTGTACTGGATGAACGTCTCAAGGAGCGGAATGCCACTCTGATACGTCTGCTAGATCACTCAATGGATGAAGTCATTCCCGACCTGGCGACCCTATTGAGCGAGGCCAGCAGTAGCCTGGGATATGATAGCAATGTCGCACCCCTCCTGAGCAAGGAAGAGCGCCAGCACTGGCTCACGCGCCTGGTGACATTCTGGTTGAAACGCCTGGATAATCGCGAGATTGAGGAAGATCTCTCTGAGATTCTCCTGGATATGATCTGGCAAGAAGACATACCTATACTTGTGGAGATGGTGACAAATGAGTTGCAGCGCCTGCGCAAAGGCAAGTCGTCCACTATTGTAGATCTTAACCAGCAGTATCGCCTGCGTGTCCTGGAACGATTTTTAAAAGAGCTGCCGTATACGAAACAAGAGTAATGACACGAGCATAGGATTTTTGGACTTCCGTGCTCCTGATCGAAAAGTTTAGCTCAATAGCCATTTTTTAAGCAATTTTTTACACGATACAGATTGAAACAAAGCGGGATTCTGTGGTAACATCCACTCTAAGTAACTCATCAGGGGATACTCGAAGAGAAGAGAGCATTTACGAGAGACATTTAAATAGGTGGCAAGGGAGAGATGACGTTGTCATGTGCCAGGCTGACCTGGGTTCGTTGAACGTCGAACGAGAAGGAGTCCATGATGTAGGAGGGGTGATGCTGCCTTTCCTTCTACCGGGAATGGCTCCTGGCATCACGTATTGGTGAGGAAGAAAGAGGAACTTTCTATGCGCAAGTTTATTATGGTTATCGATGACTCTGCTACTGTGCGCAAAATCATTGAGACATGTCTGGGGCGCGAGGGCTATCTGGTGCAGGGGTTTCCAGATGGCGTAGAGGCTATGCGCTGGCTCACGTTGCCCGAGGCTCAGATTCCCGACCTGATCTTATTAGATATTGGCCTGCCCAAGATGGATGGATATGAGGTTGCGCGCCGTCTCAAAGCCAGGCCTCAATTTGCGCATACCGTGATTGTGATGCTCTCGCGGCGTGATGGCGTTATTGATCGCCTCAAAGGACGCCTGGCGGGCGCGAAAGATTACATACCCAAGCCCTTTAAGACCCAGGAAATTATCGCGGTAATCGATTCCCATCTTAGGGCACCGGCCTCGTCAGCTTCAAATTAGCGGATCATAAACGTCCAGGATCAGCCGATGAAGAAGGGATGCACAGGGCGAAAATGAACGAGTCATTTAATCAGGGAATGCCCATGCGACCGGAGGCAGCAGTGGATGGTGAGCATCAGCCACTTATTCTTCCGTCCCATACCCTGGAGCAGTTGAGTGATGATGAGTTCTGGTCGTTGGCTCACTCAATGGCTGAGACGTTCGCCACACCTGCTACAGGTTTACATGAGCAATACCTTGAATGCCATTTGCGTCAGGGGCGCTGCATTTTGCCACTGGAGATGCTGCTCGAGGTGATCTCGTCTCCCTATCACTTCTCTATTTTTCCTACCTCTCCTCCTTGGATGCTTGGCGTACGTGCCTGGCGTGAGGAAATTCTTCCTATTGTGGATCTTGAGGCATATCTCACACAGTCTGTCGCTGACCGTGAAGCTGCTTCTCGAGGCGTGGGTCTGCTCCTCATCGCGGGTCACGAGGGCGTTGTCCTGGGCCTTTATGTGATGGATGCGATCCCCATTCACCTCCCGCAGGAGACATTCCAGGCCTTAAATTCTCCTGCCTCATCCTCGCCCCACTTGCCTAATGGCGTGATAAAGGGTAAAGTAGAGCCAGAAACGCCGCTACTTGATAGTGACCTTCTCTTTCAGCATATTATTCAATCGCTAACCATGTAGGGTCCATGCTGGCATGGACTTCGAGCGAAGCGATCTTGCCAGCGGCTGAATCTTAGCTTGTGGGCGCAAGAGTCCATGCCAGCATGGACCCTACACCCATTTTTTAGCAAACACACTATTTTGCTGTCTATAGTGGCTCTCTTTACAAGAAGTAGCATGAAAACATCCAATTATGGAGAATGACAAGCACCCCTTGCCCCGGCAAGATGAAGATATCGAGAACTCCTTCGATTTTACTCACGAGCAGGAACTTACGCCTGAGGATCTGGCTATTATTAAGGCTTTTGAGGAGATGGATGACTCGCCCTGGCAGCAGGATAGCGAGCCAGGGTTGTTTACGCTTCCCACGCTCTCCTCTCCTATTGAAGACACCCTCGACGATATGCTCGTTATTTTTGTGGATGAAGTCGAGGAAGATATCGCGCGTATACGCCGGGCGCTGAACCAATTGGAGCAGCAGGATGGCACCTCTATCGATAGCGCTCGCCTGGTAACGGTCAAGCGAGCCGCTCACAAGATTCGCGGTTCGGCGGGTATGGTTGAATGCAGCAATCTCTCAACTATCGCACACTATCTGGAAGAGATCAGCGAATATGTGCTGGCCGGGCGCGTCGAGCCATTTCTGTCTTTGAACGCCCTGGTTCGTGGCGCACATGCACTCGAAGTCACGCTTGAGGGCTTTATCCAGCAAGGGAATGAGAGCACACAGCCACGCGAGGAACTTGAGACTCTATTAAACGAACTCCATCTGCTTCCTGCCGAGCGTGAGGAGGAAGAGTTTGAAGAGAGTGACCAGGTTACATTGGCACGCGAGCTGATGCGCCAGGTAAAGCCCATGGCCTCGTATGAGATGAAAGGGAACATCCCTTCAGGTGCAATCGCTGAGGAACTGACCTCTGCGCCCTCTTCCTCGATGCGGGTTGAGCAGCGGCGCTTTGACCAGTTGCTACAACATTCCGAGAGCCTGATTGGACAACGGATGCCGCTGGAACAGGCGCAGCGCCAGGTTGAGGGCGCTATGCAGGAACTTCAGGCCGCACAGATACGCCTGCAACAACTTGAGCCCCTCTTGGCCAATGCTCTCTTGCCAGAGAAAGAGGCCCCTGCCACCAGTGAGTTTCTCTCTTCTTCGTCGCTTATTCGCCGCATCCTGCAAGAGAAACAGAGTGCAAAAGAACATTCGATTGTTCTCCAGCGCCCTAAATATATCCAGCCCATACTACGCCAATTTAAGCAACCTGGCCTCACCAGCCAGTGGCGTTTAGATGAGCTGAACATGGAACGCTATGACGAAAAAGATATGCTTCTACGCTCTTTTCGCGAGGCGGTGGCCGATGTTTCAGTGGCCTCCACACATGTCCAGAACTCGGTCGAACGCTATAACCAGGTCATTGCCGATTGCCTGAATCAGGTCATCAACGTGCGTAATGACCTGCGCCTTATGCGTCTGACGCCACTGAGCGTTATCATGCCTCGCCTGGGTGAAGCCTTCCAATGGTTTACCAGCGCCCAGGTGCAGTTTGAGGTGAAGGGTGAGACGCTTGAGGTCGACCAGGAGGTGCTAACGGTACTCACAGAGCCGCTGGTCTACTTACTACAAACCTGTGTGCGCGAGGTACTGGCGGAGAGCGAAGAGGCCGGGACCAGGCGCGAGGGGGAAAAGTGTCGTGTCTGGCTCCACGCCTCCCAGGAGGGAAGCGAACTGGAGCTTGAGATTGGTTTCTCTACGGCCTTGCCCGGTGGCGTGCTAACGCTCATCCACGAGCCAGTGCAGCGGCTCAATGGCAAAGTCACCCTTGAGCGTAACGCTCAGGGAGGTGTGAGCTTCCATCTCTATCTTCCAACCTCGCGTGGCTCTACCCATTGCCTCCTGCTACGTTGTGGCGGCGAGAAAGTTGTCGTGCCGTTCTCCCAGGTGCAGCGCCTAGGCGATAGTACTCGTGAGCAGCTAGATCTGCGTTTCAATTTGAATGATCTACTGGATATGTCGCTGTCGTCTGCTCCCGAGATGGGCTCAGCGCCACAGGTAAGTGGGCAGACGCTGCTGGTGTTGCCGCGCTGGGGGACGCATCGCGAGGTTGGCATCGCCGTCGACGAGGTGATAGGCGAGGCCGAATTCGTCATTAAACCGCTTCCAGCACACCTGCGCCGCCCTGGCCTGGCAGGTACCGCCATCGATGGGCATGAGCATGTGTTACTGGTCCTGGAACTGCCAGAGCTGATTAAGATCTATACCACGCACCAGCATGAGTTGAAGGAGCACGAGGAGAGTCCATACGTGCCGCAAGGAGCACATTCCGGCCAGGCTCAGGCCCCACGTATTCTGATCGCGGACGACTCGGTCTCGATGCGTCTCTCCTTGCGTCAGACCTTGAACCATGCCCATTATAATGTCATGGAAGCCAGCGATGGTCTGGAGGCCCTTGAACTCTTACAGGTTCACGTCCCAGACGTGTTGCTGCTCGACATCGAGATGCCCAATCTCAATGGCTATGATCTGCTGAATTTGATGCGCCTGCGCCCCGAACTATCGACCGTCAAGACAATCATGCTGACCTCGCGCTCCTCCGAGAAACACATGAAGCATGCTATGGAACTGGGCGCCTTCGGCTACCTCACTAAGCCCTGCCCCCTGGAACTGCTGCTTGAGAAGGTGCAGCAAGCTCTTAAGAAGTCGGTAGGGACCTCCACGATGAATCAGGAGGCTAGCGCGTCCGAAGGCGATTAATCACACTTCCGCGTTAGCCAAAAACGTTACATGATGTCATTTTGACTGCGAAAAGACGAAAAAGGAGTGGGCAAGTGACAACAATATCGCAACCATTGGTGAGCAATGGGTATACGCTCTCAACTGTTCCCGAGCGCCTGGGTTGGCTGACGCCGACTGATCCACACCTTCCGCTGAAAAAGCTGCACGAGATCTATGCAGAGCAGGGGTATATCTGGTTCAAGGGCTTTCTCGATCGTGCGGAGATTTTAGCCTTCCGCCGCCACTATTTTACCCAGTTTCAGACCTGTGGTTTGCTTGCTAAGGGCAGCGATCCCGTGGAGGGGCTCTATAGTGGTGGGCCAGTGGATCGTGCGTGTGTGAGCCAGCTTTTCAATGAGGCAGTACGCTGGCACGAGTATGAAGCGTTATGCAAGACACCGCATCTCTGGCAGTTTTACACCTCTTTCCTGGAGGCGGAGCCGCATCTCTTGCAGCGGCGCCTGATTCGCCATAACGTTCCCGGAGAAAAGAACTGTACCGCCGCCCACTATGACCTTATTTATCTGCGTGCAGGCACTAACCGGCTCTGTAGTAGTTGGATACCGCTAGGCGATTGTCCGCCACAGATGGGAGGACTGGTCTACTTGGAGGGTTCCGACGCGCTTGGACGCAAGATGGAGGCCGAGTTTAGCGCGAAAAATGCCGAACTGCCTTTTGCAGAGCGCATCAGCGCCTATAACAAGAACATGCGCAAGGGGGGATGGATCAGCGCCAATTTGCCTGAAATGGCTGAGAAATTTAATACGCGCTGGCTGGCCGCCAACTATGAGGCTGGCGATATGGTGATGCATAGCCCCTATATGCTCCACGCGGCAACCGTGAACAACGATGCTCATGGACGCATCCGCCTCTCTACAGATATCCGCTTCCAGCGTCTCCAAGACCAGGTTGATCCCCGCTGGAACAACGACTGGTCAAATACAGACGGCCTCTAATCCTTCGCGCCTGTGGCGCTCATGGGTAAGGTGTGTGTGTACACACACCTTACCCATGACGGGCGT
Source organism: Ktedonobacter robiniae (assembly GCF_016587375.1). Taxonomy (GTDB): domain Bacteria; phylum Chloroflexota; class Ktedonobacteria; order Ktedonobacterales; family Ktedonobacteraceae; genus Ktedonobacter; species Ktedonobacter robiniae. The sequence goes on along the minus strand of NZ_BNJG01000001.1, from coordinate 2,203,488 downwards.
AGCGAGCCGAGGCAAAAACTGGTAAGGCCTGGTAGGCGCAAAGGCTTCCTTGATTTCTACCTGTGCCAAAGGTATAATTAACGGAAAGTCTTATTGGTAGTTATTATGTATGGAGATGTCTCTTGAGTAATCATTCTTCCTCCCACTATAGCAGTGGGGCGGCGAGCAATGGCCACAGCTTTCGCCGTGAGCGTACCGGGCATCTCACCGGGCAGCTCCAATCTTCCGTGTCGTTGACGCCGGAGAAGGGATACTATAGTGGCCAGTCATTTGATTTTGATCAGATGATTCAGTCTCTCCACGAGCTGTTTGAGCATGATCGCCAGATCGCCAGCCAGTCCGATGCGACGCGTTGCGGCATCTGCTATCTTCATTTTTCCGTGGGTGAACTCCATTACCGCGAAGAAGGTTTTTATGTCTGCCAGAATTGCGCACAGGGGCTGGGTAAGCATGGCCTGCCTATGGTACGCAAACAGCAGAAGCTATAAATTAAACTTTTGGATAAATGATATGAGGCTGGCTGAACCTCCGCAGGAAGTTCAGCCAGCCTCATATCATTTATCCAATGAACTCTTTATTCGATAATGGCGGCTTCTTCGGCCTCTTCATACTCCTCTGGCTGGACTTCGAGGAGGTCATCCGGGCTATCCAGGCGGTCCAGGAAGAGAATGCCATCCAGGTGGTCGATCTCATGCTGGAGGATGCGCGCGAACCAGCCCTCGGCATTGACACGAACGGGCTTGCCTTTGGCGTCAACACCCTTGACGACGATTTTTGCCGCGCGGCGAATATTGTTTCCTACATAGCCAGGGATGCTCAAGCACCCTTCCTGGCCGCGCTCCTCGCCCTCGGCCTTAACAATCTCGGGATTGAAGATTGCGACCCTGCGGCCCTCGTACTCAGCGACGAAGACGCGGATCGAGAGCGCGATCTGGGGGGCTGCTAATCCGACCCCGTTGCTCGCGTGCATCGTCTCAAACATATCATCGACGAGCTTCTGGAGCGAGGCATCGAAGCGATGCACCTTCTTGGCCTTCTGGCGCAAAATTGGATTTTCAGATGTAATAATTTGACGCATAGCCATTGGATATTCTCATCCCCTGCACTGCAACTAATGCACTCCGGGCAGAGGGCCCCCTTGTGAGTAACCATACACTGCCACTATAATTGGCCTATATAGTATCATATGAAAGGTCGCAGGCGCAATCTTTATGTCAGCACAGGAGAGATCAGAGGCGCGAGTCGCATCTATGAGAGATGCGCTGGCCGCGTTTATCGATCAGCAACGGCTCCTACCAGCCTCGGGCGGCAGGTTAGTTGTCGCGGTCTCAGGCGGGGCCGACTCGCTCTGCCTGCTCCACCTCTTGCGGAGCCTGTGTGGACCCGGCAAGCGTTATCCCACCCTCCAACTGCATGTCGCGCACCTCAATCATCGCCTCCGTGAGCCAGTGAGCAGTCAAGATGCCCTGGCAGTGGCTGATCTGGCGCGCGCCTTGGGGCTTCCCGTAACTCTTGGAGATGAGGATGTCCAGGCACTGGCAAAGCGTGAGCACCTCTCGTTGGAGGAGGCAGCGCGTGAGGCACGTTATCGCTTCCTACGCCGGGTCGCGGCTGGCGATCCTATCGCGGTCGCTCACCACCAGGACGATCAGGTGGAGACGCTCGTGCTCCACTGGATACGCGGCGGTGGCATCGCCAGCATGAACGGTTTGCAGCCGCGCCAGCAGGATATAATCCGCCCCCTGCTCATCTTCACACGCGCGGATACACTGGCCTACTGCTCTCAGCATGGCCTGACCCCCCTCGAAGATGTCAGCAATGTCGATCTCCGCTACCAGCGCAACCGCATTCGCCATGAACTCCTCCCCCTCCTGGAACAACTCAATCCCAATATTCGTGCCACGCTCCTGCGCAGCTCAGAGGTCGTGCAGGTAGACGCGGCCTGGATCGAGGCGCAGGTCGATCAGCACTGGTCAGCCGTCGTCTCGCATGAAGAGACTGAGACTATCGCCCTGTGCCGCTCTGCGCTACTAGCTTTACCCTTAAGCCTGCAACGCCACCTCTGGCGCCGGGCCAGTGCCAGCTTATGCGCGGGCCAGTCGCCGCTTGAATTGCGCCACTATACGCTGATCGAGCAGGCTCTAAGCCAGGAGACAGGCGAGGCACTCATGCTTCACCTGCCGGGTCAGCTACATTTCTGGCGCCAGGGTGAGCAGGTGCTGCTCAAGCGTGTGACAGAAGAGCAACAACCGGCCCAGATCGTTCAGAATAACGTCGAGCTTATCTTTCCAGTGCCGGGCGAGGTGGCGGTGCCCGGTACTCCATGGCTGGTACGCGCTGAATTTGTGGCCGAGGAAGAAGAGGCCGAGATACTGGAGAGCTTGCGTACGAAAGGCATGACCCAAACCTGGCACAAACTTGCATCCAACAGATATTCTGTATATATTGATCGAATACATCTCGACTCAGTTCTCCGTGTGCGCACCAGGAGGGCGGGAGACCGTATTCGTCCCCTGGGGATGGCGCATAGCAAAAAAGTGCAGGATATATGCGTAGACCAGCATATCCCGCGCCAGGAGCGTGATCATATTCCGCTTATCTTCTCGCGTGCGCAATGTATCTGGTTAGGAGGAGTATGTATCGATGACCGTGTCCGCCTGACAGGTGAGACCCGTCACCTGCTCCACCTCACCATGCAGCGAGTATAATAAGTAACTATTATGGATGCGATGCCAAAGGGATATCCCATATGAGGGTAGAGCATATACAACCATTGCAACCGCGATACCTTATATCAGGGTAGAGTGTGTGGGTGGGGAAATGCCTGACGGCATTTCCCCACCCACACACTCTACCCTGGCGAGCCACGTAGTGGCGAGACGTCACTCGCATTTAAGTGTTTATTAAAAGAGGAAAACAAATGCATCAAGATATTTCTGAGGTCCTTTACTCAGAAGCGCAAATTCAGGCCAAGGTTCAGGAGCTTGGTCAGCAGATTACCACTGATTACCAGGGCAAACACCTGCTGCTCCTGGGTACATTGAAGGGCGCAGTTCCTTTCATTGCCGACCTGGCCCGCGCCATCGAGCTTCCCCTGGAACTCGACTACATGGCGGTTGCCAGCTACGGCAATAGCACCCACTCCAGCGGTGTGGTCCGCATCCTCAAGGACCTGGAAGGGCCTATCGATAACAAGCATATCCTCATCATCGAGGATATCATCGACAGTGGCCTCACCCTGGCCTACCTGGTAGACGTCATTCGCCGCCGCAATCCCCTGAGTCTGCGTATCTGCACCCTACTCTATAAGGAACGCACACGCCTAAAAGAGGTCCCAGTCGACTATACCGGCTTCACCATTCCAGACAAATTTGTTGTAGGTTATGGCCTGGACTACTCCCAGTACTACCGCAACCTGCCCTATATCGGCATCCTCAAGCCCTCCGTCTATGAGGGAACGGAGCCTGAAGAGCAGCACTCCAGTCCCGCCGAAACTCAGGCGATTTAAAAAATATGCAAGGGTGAAAATATAGGTAAGGGGTCTGGTGGCGGTCGGGCTCCGCCCGACCGCCACCAGACCCCTTACCTATGTGCGCTGCAGGCGCGAAGGAAGTCTCTCCCTCTAGCAATGCGTTCTATGTTACAATGAGCCTGAATGTATAGCTAGCTAACAGACAACTTGATAGAGGAGACGAAGACGACATGGTAGCAGTAGGTGTAATCGGAAGCGGTGCCTGGGGTACAACCCTGGCTTTGTTGCTGGCAAGGAAGGGAGTTGCCACCACGCTCTGGGACCATCAGGCCGCGCGTGCGCAAGAGATGCAGTCGCAACGCGAGAACAAAATGTTCCTGCCAGGAATCACTTTCCCAGAGACGCTGCGTGTCACCGCCGAGATTGGCGAGGCTGTGCGTGAGAAAGAGCTGTTGATCCTGGTCACGCCCTCACAGCGTATGCGCGAGAACCTGCGCCTTGTCGCTCCCCACCTTTCTCCCCAGACCCTGCTGGTTAGCGCCAGCAAGGGCGTCGAGATTGAGAGCCTCAAGCGTATGAGCGAGGTGATCGCCGAGGAACTGCCTGCATCAGCCGGGCGCATCGCCGTCTTGAGCGGCCCCAACCTCTCGCCCGAGGTCGCACGCGAGAAGCCTACCGCCGCCGTCATTGCCAGCCAGAGCACCGAGGTCGCCATCGCCTGCCGTGACCTGCTGACCACGCGCCACCTGCGTATCTATACCTCAGATGATGTGGTGGGTGTTGAGCTAGGAGGCGCCTTGAAGAATATTATCGCCATCGGTGCGGGCATGACCGAGGGGCTTGAGTATGGGGATAATGCCAAGGGGGCCTTTATCACGCGTGGTGTTGCGGAGATCGCGCGCCTGGGCATTGCCGCAGGTGCTAATCCTATGACCTTCGCAGGCCTGGCTGGCATCGGCGACCTGATCGCCACCTGTGCCAGCCCCCTCAGCCGCAATCAGCGTTTGGGACGCCGCCTGGCTGCTGGCGAGACGCTGGATGACATTCTGGCCTCGACCCATTCCGTCTCGGAAGGTATTTATATAACACAGGCGGCCCTCAAACTCGCTGAGCGCTTCCACGTCGAAATGCCCATCACCTCTAAGCTTAGCCAGATCCTCTTCCAGGGCCTCGATCCCCACAAGGCTGTGCTTGAGCTGATGATGCGCGACCCCAAGGACGAGCGCGAAGGGATTATGTGAGAGAAAACATGTTGCGCCCCGGCAGCCGCAGGCTGCCGGGGCGCAACATGTTTTCTCTCAGGACAGAGGGTGATTACGCTACCCAGATCAAAAGGTTGACCGCGGTATTGGTGTTCCCATCCTGGTCTTCGACTTGTATAGTTTCAAAGCTGCTGAGGTATTTACTATCCGGCGACCAGGCTACACCATAAATGGAGTGCTTACTGGAGAAGGTGTAGAGCAGTTTCCCACTTTGCGCGCTCCAGAGCGTGGTTACCATTTTTTGGTCAGAGCCGCTCTGCGTCTCCACAGCGATACGACTACCATCTGGCGACCAGTGGACCCCGAGAATAATCCCTGCTCCTGCTTGTGCGAATTGTTTTGTTGTTTGCCCACTTAATGCATCGACAATGCGCACGTCTTTCCCACTCTCATTCTGGGCATCGACTAGCGCTAACTGTTTTCCTTTGGGCGACCACTCAAGGCTGGCGACATTGGCATACTGCTTTGCGACCTGCCATGTTTTGGTATTCCAGAGTTTGACTTCCGGCGAGATTGTGGAATCACGCATCGCTGGATTAGCGGCGGTCGCGAGATAGTTGCCATCGGGTGACCAGTGGAGGTCCACAATGTTTCCGTGGAAATCCGTGAGCTTCTTTACCTGTGAACCGTCGTTGGCGTTCCAGATTGTAACCAGGTTGGTTGCAGGTTGAATCAGCGCGGAGGCAGCCAGGTACTTGCTATTTGGTGACCAGGTAACCGCACCAAACATCGATCCGCCGCCAGAAAACGGTTGCATGCTGCTCAGCAGTTTAGACGTGTGCGCTGTGCCAGTGGCATTCAAGGGCGAGGTACCATTTGTGTTGAGCACGACCGATGATAAGTCAAAGGTGTGTAACAAGTCTCCCGTTTTGGCATTGACGAGATCAATCTTTGCAGAGGTATCGGAATAACTATTGACGGCCAGGATATTTCCATCCGGCGACCAGCTGATATTCAATACATTGTGTTCCAGCGTAAGATGATAAATCTGGACATGTTGCCCCGTGCGTGCATCCCAACCTTCTGCTTGCCCATTGATGACTGTGGCGACCCGGCTACCATCGGGTGACCAGACTACCGCTGTACCGATACCATTGAGCTCTTTCTTATAAATGACCTGCCCCTCATGCTCTGTCGGCTTTGCTGTGGCCGTGTTAGAGCTGGCCGTCGTGGTATTCTGCTGTTTCTGGCGGGCGGCGTTCAAGACTAATATCATACTGCCGACCAGGATTGAGACTACCAGGACGGCTGCGATCGTGGTGAGCGCACGTCGGATAGGGTGTGCACGCTCGGTCGCGCGAGCTTGCTTCTTTATATCAGGCATGGCAATGAACCTTCCTTGTTCTTGCTGTTGAACGCGTTGACCACTAAAGGGGATAATTTTAGTTTGTTGTTGCGTCAGGTTTTCGTTCTCCAGAAACTTTCCCAGGACACGCTGGAGTGAGTATGCATCCTCATCCTCGTGCTTGAGCAAGTCTTGGAGATCGGAGGCCAGCCGCTTATCCCGCGATGATGTTCCACGTGCCTGTAGAAGCGTGTCTACCTGTTCGTCGACCTGCTCAGGGATGTAGAAATCTTCGTGCCTGGACATCACTTCTCACCTTCTTCTCTATACAATGTGCGCAACTGGTTCAGGGTACGCGAGATGATGGCCCTCACAGCGGCTTCACTCTTTCCCACCAGAGTAGCGATTTGTGGACTGTGCATCTCGTGGTTGAAGCGCAGGCTGAGAATCTTCCTCTGGAGAGGTGGCAATTTCTGGAGCATAGCGTGCAGTTGAGTGTATTCCTCCAGGCGCAGTAGCTCCTGTTCCGGCGCCTGCTCGTCATCGGCGAACAGATCATCTTGCAGCAGCTCTATTGACGAGGATGGTCGGCGTAGATTACGTCGATAGGCATCCACCAATTTATTGCGCGCTATTTTCCAGATCAATTGCCTTTGCTGGCTTCGTGGCAATAAGCCAAGGCGCTTTTGCTCGATAACGGCGGTAAAGACCTCCAGCAGAATATCCTCGGCATCCTCCCGGGAGGATGTTTGCCGTCGCAAAAAAGCAAAAATAGCGGGCGCATGACAGTGAAACAGCTCCTCTGCCACGGATTTGCTGGTTTCACCATCTCTTTCAACATGTTGTTGCATTTTTAACCTTCAGGCTATTTGTGTTTCCCTTAAGGGTTTCACTCCTACTATCGCTCCCTCTTTTGCGACTGTGACAACATTTACGCAAACAAAAAAAGTTTTTAGGGAAATACAATAGTTCATGCCGCACATCCATAGAAAGAAGTATGTAGATGCCGATAGTATAAATCGGCCTGAGAGGCCAGTCTACCCATAATTTGTAGGAAGTATCTCTAAACATTGTGCGCTTTGCAATTCTTTTTTCTCGGGGTATACTTTATGGCGTATCAATCATCTCTCACCTGTTGTGCGTAGCAAGTGGGCGGTAACGAGTAGGAAGTGGTTGTCAACATTTTGAAGGAGTGAGTATATGGTGGATGAAGCAGGGGCGGTGTGGATACCTTCTCCTAACTACTTCGCGAACCGCAACGGCTATACCCCTAAGTGGATTATCGTGCATGGTACTGCGGGCTTTAGTAGTGCTCGCGATGTGGGTACCTACTTCCAGACGGCCGATGTCAGCGCGAACTATGTTGTAGGCCAGGATGGCACCATCGTCCAGTGCGTCTCCGAGAAGGATGGAGCCTGGGGCAATGGCGTCATCAGTACCGGGCATGATTCCTGGTGGACCTCAAGTATTAACCCCAACTGGGTAACGATCTCCATTGAGCATGTCAAACCGCATACCGACAATTCAGATACCATCACCGATGCGCAGAAGGCGGCAAGCTTCCGCCTGATCAGCCACATCTGTGATCGACATAAAATTCCTCGGCGGCGCGCCGATGGTAATGGCGGCATTACAGGTCACTACTCAATTGATCCCGTGAACCGTAGCCGCTGTCCCGGCCCCTATCCCTGGGATGAATTGATCTCCTACCTGGGAAGTGGTGGCTCCAACAGCGGCGGCAGCAGTGGTGGCAGTGGCGGAAGTACAGGCAATGGTGCCATGATCGACCTGAATGATGAAATCGTTGCGCGCTACTTTGAGCAGGCTGGCACCGATCGCTGGCATTGCAAGGCTACGAACTACTACATCTTTGGTGGTATGCTTAACTTCTACTGTAGCTTTGGCGGGACAGGCAAGAATGGCCTAACACACCTGGGCATGCCTCTAATGAACGAATACTATCCCGATCCTAATGCTCAGTTCTCCTACCAGCGCTTTGAGCGTGGTATTCTGGCCTATGATCCCAATCATAGTTTTGATCGTCCCCCTGGCGCGGGGACAATCTACCTGATGCATATTGATAAACCGTTGCCCCAGGGAACAGGTCTGGCCCCTGGTCAGGGGCAGTCCACCCCGACGCCTCCAGCGCAGAGCCAGAACGTTCCACAGACTCCCCAAGTGCCTGCGGATACAAACAATACACCCCTTCCGCAGGATCAAAGTTATAATCAACCAGATCCGGCGAGCCAGGTGCCTGCGGATACGGATACCTATAATGCGCCGTACCAGTACTATCCACAGGGCCAGGGCTATGGTCAGCCAGATCCGGCGAGCCAGGTACCTGCAAACACCGATACCTATAATGCTCCGTATCAACCCTACTCACAGGATCAAGGCTACTACCAGCCAGGTCCAGCGAGTCAGGTACCCAACCAACCTGGATATGACCAGTCTACTTATGGCCAGCCCAACAATAATCAGCCTAACTCAGATCCATTTGGGAATGCCTTCCCTTCTCTGGAAGCGCCCCCCAAATCTTCGCTGGGCATATTGCTGGACGGAGTGGTCAAAAACAGCGGCTTTACCGACTTGATGAAGCGCATCCTAACGCGCCGCCCCAACTCATAGAGCACTTCCCAGATACCCTACTCACTTTCAGAAAGCCAGGCGATGGTGCTCCGCCTGGCTTTCCCTTTTCTATCGCTTCTTTTGGACATTTGTTTTTGTGCCTGCGGCGCTCTGGTAAGAGGGATTGGATGTGCTATGCGGGCAATCCACCTGCGTAGCACATCCAATCCCTCTTACCCAAATGCGAACCTGCGAGCCGATCTGCAAGCGCATGAATGATGTTTGTGAAGCTCTGCCTCTGGCTCCAGGTAATTTGCTAGACTCTGGCCCTTAGTGTTACAATGAATTTGTCCCACCAGATGAGGTCGCTTATAGTCATTATCTTTGTCTCCTAACACCCTGAGCGCGCCTGCCCCCGAATGGGGGAAGCGCTAGATACGCTAGTGGCTTTGTCGTGTCCCCGAATGGGAGGGTTTCGGAATAAGATCTATGGCATGGATGGGATACGTGTGACTTGTTTTGTATGCGACCTGCTACCTATCAGGAAACCCGGCGCGTGAGCGCTAGCCGCGACAGTGGTCCTGGTTTCCTCTTAAGCTATAATGCCAGCCAGGAAACAGAAACGTGACATCATTTCATATTGAAGTGCGAGCAACCGCGGAGCGCCACGATGTGCATGCCCGTCAACTTGCTCGTGACATCGCACAATTATCGATAGATTCTCTTCCATCGCTTGCTACTACCGCTGATGCCCCGCTTTACCTTCATACAGCTCAACTTTATCACCTTACTGGCTCACTCTCACCCCAGGACGTTGAGCGACTCTCCCAGGAGTTGCTTACCGACCCGGTCATCCAGGAAGCCCACCTATCGACCTATGCCGACACCGCGCATACGGTCGATGTCTTTTTTCACCCTGGTGTAACCGATACCCTGGCCGAGAGCGTCCTGGAGGGCGCACGTATGTTGGGCCTGACTGGTATTGCGCGTGTGGAGACGGGGCGACGCTATTTGCTGGATGAGCGCTTGAGCGAGGCCGAAGTACGTATCCTTGCCGACGCCCTGCTCTATAATCCCGTGATCCAGCATTATGAACTCCACCCGGCGCATGGCAATGGCTCACAGCCCGAGGCCGCAAATGCGTCTGAGGGCACGCCTATAGCCGATGTGGCAGGCTCTCAGGTGGCAATGATTCCGCTCACCCAGATGAGCGATGAGCAGTTGCTTGAGGTCAGTAAAAAAGGCCTGCTCTCGCTGAGCCTGGACGAGATGCGCGTCATTCAGCAGCATTTCCTCGAGCAGGGACGTGAGCCAACCGATATCGAGTTGGAGACCTTGGCCCAGACCTGGTCAGAGCATTGTTCGCATAAAACTTTTAAGGCGACTATTGCCTACCGCGAGCTGGATGCCCAGGGAAACGAGGTCGAGAATGAGACTATCCGTGGCCTGCTCAAGAGCTATATCATGCGTGCCACCAACGAGGTCCAGCATCCCGACCTGGTCTCAGCCTTTAGCGATAACGCGGGTATCGTGCGCTTCACCGATACACACGATATCGCCTTCAAAGTAGAGACGCACAACCACCCCTCGGCCATCGAACCCTTTGGTGGCGCGAATACGGGCGTGGGTGGTGTGATCCGTGACGTCGTTGGCGTCTCGGCGGAGCCGATTGCTTGTACCGATATCCTCTGCTTTGGCCCGCTTGAGACCGAGAGCGCCTCGTTGCCCAAAGGCATCATACCTCCACGGCGCATCGCCAGCGGTGTGGTGAATGGTGTGCGCGACTATGGCAATAAGATGGGTATCCCCACAGTCAATGGCGCGGTGCTCTACCATCCCGGCTACACCTACAACCCGCTCGTCTTCTGTGGCTGCCTGGGCATGTTGCCCCATGGTAGTCATCCCAGCAAGGTCGAGCCGGGTGATCTGGTGGTCGTCCTCGGCGGGCGTACTGGCCGCGACGGTGTGCATGGCGCGACCTTCTCCTCCGGTGAGATGAGCCACGAGATCAATACCCAGGCCGGGACGGCTGTCCAGATTGGCGCGCCCATCACCGAGAAAAAGGTGACCGACGTGATCATCCAGGCACGTGACCGTGGCCTCTATCACGCGATTACCGACTGCGGCGCGGGTGGCTTCTCCTCCGCTGTGGGCGAGATGGGTTCGAAGACCGGCGCGCGCGTCGAGCTAACCAAAGCCCCCCTCAAATATCAGGGCCTGGCGCCCTGGGAGATCTGGCTCTCCGAGGCTCAGGAGCGCATGGTGCTGGCGGTTCCCCAGGAACATTTGCAGGAATTGCTGGACATCTGTGCCATCGAAGAGGTCGAGGCCAGCATCATCGGCGAGTTTACCAGCGATCAACGCCTGACGGTGACCTATCAGGACGAGGTGATTGCCAATATCGCCATGGACTTCCTGCACGATGGCAATCCCATCAAGACGCTTGAAGCGCTGTGGGCACGACCAGAGAGCGCGACTGCTCAGCCTTCACAGTGGACAGAGGGCAATGCCGAGGCCATTACTCATTCGATTACTCCGACCCTCTTGACGCTGCTACGCCACGCGAACATTGCCTCGAAGGAGGACGTGGTGCGTCGCTATGACCACGAGGTTCAGGGCGCGACGGTGCTCAAACCCATGGTGGGACGCGCGGGCAATGGTCCAGGCGACGCCGCGGTGCTCCGGCCTATTGTCGGTGAGCCGACGAAGGCCGGAATTGTGCTCTCAAATGGCGTTAACCCGCTTTATGGCAAGGTTGACCCCTACCAGATGGCACTCAATGCCGTTGACGAGGCCCTGCGTAACCTGACCGCCGTCGGTGGCGACATCACTCGTACCTCTGTGCTGGATAACTTCTGCTGGGGCAATCCCAATGATCCCGAGCAGCTTGGGACGCTGGTGCGAGCCGTGAAGGGTTGCTATGATGCCTCGGTCGGCTTTAAAGTGCCGTTCATCTCCGGTAAAGATAGCCTGAATAACGAGTATCGCGCCGATGGCAAGCGTTTGCCCGTGATCCCGACCCTGGTGATCTCAGCGGTCGGCGTGATCGAGGACGCGAGCAAGAGCGTCGATATGTCGCTCAAGACGCCGGGCAACCTGCTCTACCTCGTTGGCGAGACGCGCAATGAGCTGGCGGGTTCGCACTATACCGAGGTCATTGACCAGGCCTCATTCAAGGCGTTTGTGCCGCATACCTCGGTGCCAACGGTGCATATTGAGCGTGCGTATACAATCATGAAGGCGCTCGGTGAAGCCATTCGCCAGGGCCTGGTGCGCGCCTGTCACGATCTCTCAGAAGGTGGCCTGGCGGTCGCGGCGGCAGAGATGTCGCTGGCGAGCCTGCTAGGTGTCAAACTGGATGTGGCGCAGGTTGGACGCGAGGGCACCGCCCTCGACGAGGTCCATCCACATGCGCGTGATATTGTGCGACTCTTTAGCGAGTCTCCTTCGCGCTTTATCGTCGAGGTTACGCCTGAGCAGTTGAGCACCTTTGAGCAGCATATGCGTGCCGCGGGTGCCGCCGAACTGGCCTACCTGGGCATGGTAACCAATACCCCACGCTTTATTGTTCAGGATGGCGACGAAGAGCTGATCAACGTCAGCGTTGAGGAACTGCAAGAGTCATGGAAGGGAGGACAGGCATGACCAGGAAACCACGCGCGCTCGTTCTTCGCGCCCCTGGCATCAACTGCGACCGGGAGATGGCGTATGCCTGTCGCCTGGTGGGCTTTGAGACGGAGTTGGTGCATATCAACCAGTTGCTGAAGAATCCCGAGGCCCTGCTTGAGTATCATTTTCTCGCTCTGCCCGGTGGTTTCTCCTATGGGGACGACCTGGGTGCGGGCACGCTGCTGGCCAAGAACCTGACCATTCACCTGGGCGATCAATTGCGCCGCTTTGTGGCCGAGGGCCGCTTGGTCCTGGGCGTCTGTAACGGCTTCCAGGTCCTGGTACGTGCAGGTCTGTTGCCTGGCGTCCTGGCAAGTGATGGCGCTGGCGACGTGGCGCGGGCATCGCTGACCGAGAATGCCCTGGCGCAGTTTGAATGTCGCTGGGTCACGCTCGTCACCCAGCCAAGCAACTGTGTTTTTACGCAGGGGATTGACAAGCCCGTCGAGTTTCCTGTGGCCCACGGCGAGGGCCAGTTTGTGTATAGCGGCGACCTGAGCGAACTGCATACCAGCGGTCAGCTTCCCCTGGTCTACGCCACGCCCGCAGGCCGCACTGGCGAGATGGTCGCGTATCCCGCCAACCCCAATGGCTCGATGGACAACATCGCGGGTGCCTGTAACGTTCAGGGCAACGTCTTTGGCCTGATGCCTCATCCAGAGCGGTTTGTGAGTGCGCTCCAGCATCCCCAGCGCCGCTCCCTCACGGGCGATATTGGCGACGGCCTGCTCATCTTCCAGAACGCCTTTAACTATGCACAGAAGCTCGTCAGCGGTGAAGGCGTGACGCCGGTGAGCCGTCCGGAGGCCTCGCCCCTGGCTTCGCAGAGTGTTGCGGGGGCTAGTAGCGCCACAAGCACAGCCCAGGCTCCCAGCGTCACGATTACTCCGCTCTCTTATGCCGAGAGCGGCGTCGATGTCACCGCGGGCGAGCAGGCCGTGCGCCTGATGAAGAAGGCGGTCCAGTCCACGCATGGACCCGAGGTGCTGGAGAGTGTCGGCGCCTTCGCGGGCGCGATGAGTCTGCACGCAGTCGATAAAATGCGTCGTCCGGCCCTGGTCTCCTCCACCGATGGTGTGGGTACCAAAACCTTAATTGCGGCCCAGGCTAAGCGCTATGACACCATCGGCTACGATATCGTGAATCACTCGGTAAATGATCTGCTGATGATGGGTGCACGTCCACTCTTCTTTATGGATTATGTCGCCGTCAATAAGCTTGACCCGGTGCAAGTCGCCAGAATCGTCCAGGGAGTGGCCGAGGCCTGTAAAGAAGCTGGCTGTGCCCTGCTCGGTGGCGAAACTGCCGAGATGCCCGACGTATATATGCCCGGCGCCTTCGACCTGGCGGGAACCATCGTTGGTATCGTAGAGCAGGACGAGATCGTCAATGGCAGCACGATCAGCGTAGGAGATTATATCCTGGGCCTACCCTCCAGCGGTCTGCACACCAATGGCTACTCGCTGGTGCGCAAGCTCTTCGCCCAGACCTCGCTCGATACCGTCTATCCCGAACTGGGGGAGCCGCTGGCGGACGCGCTCCTGCGCCCCCATCGCTGCTATTTGCGCGAGGTGCAGGAGATTCGCTCTTATCTGGCGGATCGCGGGCGCTTCATTAAGGGCATGGCACACATCACAGGCGGCGGTTTCCAGGGTAATATCTCGCGTATCCTGCCTCCTGGTATCCAGGCTGAGATCGAAACCAGCTCCTGGCAGGTGCCGCCACTCTTTCAGCTCCTGGCGCGCTTGAGCAGTCTGCCTCAAGACGAACTCTATCGAACCTTTAATATGGGTATCGGCATGATATTTGTGCTCTCACCCAAGAGCGCGCTTGAGGCGCGCAGCATCCTTCCCGAACTGGTGCAGATCGGCACCATTCGCGAGGGACAGGGTGCCGTTCTTATTCGTTAGTCCCGCTACTAGCGTACGCGCCTACTGGTGTTGCTGTGTACCTGGCGTACGTGTCTATTGGTAGACAAAGTAGGCGCGTACGCTAGTAGCGCTGTGCCCACACTTCTCTCGGAGACAAGAAACTCATGACACAACACGCGCAGTTTGGACCCTTGCTGACGGAAGGCAAGACCAAACGGATTTATAGCTATCCACAGGACGAGCAGCTGGCCTATATGGTCAGCAAGGATCAGATTACCGCGGGCGATGGTGCGCGCCGCAACGAGCTAGAGGGGAAATCGCGTTGGAGCACGGCGACAACCGCCAACGTGTTCCGCCTGTTGAACGAGGCTGGTATCAATACGCACTTCGTGAAAAAAGTTGACGAGGTCACGATGCTGGTTAAGCGCTGTGAGATGCTGCCCATTGAGCATGTACAGCGACGCCTCGCGACTGGCTCATTCTTGAAGCGCCACCCCGAAGTAAGCGAAGGCACCCGCTTTGATCCCGTCCTGATTGAGACCTTCCTGAAAGATGATGCGCGCCATGATCCGCAGATTCAGCCTGAAGAGATCATACAGCAAGGCATTGCGATGCAGGAGGAGATCGACTGGATGGCGCGCGAGGGACGGCGCGTCTTTGCAGTGCTAGAAACTGCCTGGGCCAAAATGGATGTGACCATGGTTGATCTCAAGATTGAGTTTGGTCGCGACCCTCAGGGTCAGTTATTAGTTGCCGATGTAATTGATAATGATAGTTGGCGGCTCTGGCCTGGTGGTGACAAGAATCGTATGCTCGATAAGCAGGTCTACCGCAACCTCCAGGAAGTCACCTCGGACAGTCTGCGCGAGATCGCGGATCGTTATGCCCTGGTCGCTGATCTTACGGGCAAGCTGAGTATTTAATGTGATCGTCTTACCAGAGAGGAGTTCAGCGATGGAGCGACTTCATGATGCATGCGGAGTCGTCGGAATTTACGCGCCACATGGCAAGGCAAGTCTGGATGTACGTAGTTACATTACCCTGGCTTTGACAGCCTTGCAGCACCGTGGGCAGGAGAGCGCGGGCATGGCTGTCTATGACGATGAAGGCCAGATTGTTTATCGTGTAGGCATGGGCAAGGTGCGCGAGGTATTTACCGATTCGGGGACCAGCCTGCCTTCTACCTATGCAGGCATAGGCCACGTGCGCTATTCCACCACGGGTTCAAGCTGCGTCGAGAATGCCGGACCTTTTGTCGTAGGTGATCGTGCTGGACAGTATGAATCGCTGGCCATTGCCCACAATGGTGACCTGGTAAACGGAGCTATGCTGCGTAACGCCTTCCCCGAGGACTCGTTCCGCTCGACGACGGATAGCGAAGTCATTGCCTTGATGCTCCATCATTCTGAGGGGAAAACCTTTAATGAGCGCCTGGCGGACACTTTGCAGCACCTGCGTGGCTCATTTAGCCTGGTGATCCTGGCTCAGAATAAGCTCTACGCGACGCGTGATCCCTGGGGGATGCGCCCGCTGTGCATTGGCAAGTTGGGCGATAGCTGGATTGTGGCCTCGGAATCCTGCGCGTTGGACCGTACCGGAGCCGAGTTTGTGCGTAAAGTCGAGCCAGGCGAACTGGTAACAATCGATGAGGATGGCATCCATTCGGAGATGCTCTTTGAGCTGCCCCGCCACTCGCTCTGCGTCTTCGAGTATATCTACTTCTCGGACGCGACTTCGCGTATCAACAATCGCTATACCTACGAGGTGCGCGAGGCCCTGGGACGCGAGTTGGCCTATGAGCATCCTGTAGAGGCGGACCTGGTCGTCCCTGTTCCCGATTCATCTATTCCCGCAGCCCTGGGCTATGCCGAGGCCTCCGGGATTCCCTATAGCCAGGGCATCATCAAGAATCGCTATAGCGATCGCTCATTCATCAAGCCTGACCAGCGCCTGCGCCAGCTCGAAGTAGACCTGAAATTCAACTTCGTGCGCACTAAAATCGAGGGCAAGCGCCTGATTATCGTCGACGACTCGATTGTACGCGGCAATACGCTCAAGCGCCTGGCCTCCGCGCTGCGCAACTATGGCGCGAAGGAGATACACCTGCGCATCAGCTCGCCGCCCCTGCGTCACCCCTGCTACTTCGGCATCGATATTCCGCGCGACAAAGAATTAATCGCCGCGGGTCGTACCGTGCAGGAGGTCGCGGACTACATGGGTGTCGATAGCCTGGGCTATCTTAGCCTGCCGGGCCTGGGTCGCGCTATCAACGCTGCCCATATCGATGAAACGGTTGACATTGATCCTCGTCAGGTGGACGATCCACGCGCACTGAAAATGCTGCATCAAGAATTTTGTTATGGGTGTATGGAGATGCAGGGCTGGCCCTTTGACCCCCAGGTCGAGTCTCAGCATGGTCCCAGGCGTGTGCCCGTCATTCCTCGTGGCGTGCTCTCATAACAAAAGGAGAAAAATTTCGTGCGAGTATTTGTCATTGGCTCGGGTGCGCGTGAGCACGCACTGGTCTGGAAGCTGGCCCAGGATCAGCGGATCGACCGCATCTATGCCGCGCCAGGCAATCCCGGCATGCTGCCCCACGCGGAATGCCTTCCTATTAGTGTCGATAACCTGGAGGCGCTGGCCGCCTTTGCTGAGCGCAACAAGATCGATTACACCATCGTCGGCCCCGAGGCACCGCTTATCGATGGCATCGTCGATATCTTCCAGAAGCGAGGCCTGCGCGTCTTTGGCCCCGACAAGGCGGGCGCGGCCCTCGAAGGTAGCAAGGCCTTCACCAAAGAGTTGTTGACCGCAGCAGGCATCCCCACGGCCCAACATCGTACCTTCATTGAGTACGAACCGGCCCGTGTCTACCTGGAAGAGCATGGTGCCCCCGTCGTCATCAAAGCTGACGGCAACGCCGCGGGCAAGGGCGCAATCGTCGCCCTCGACATGCAGACAGCCCAGGATGCCCTCAAGCAGATGATGGTCGATCATGTCTTTGGTGCGGCGGGCGACGTCGTCGTCATTGAAGACTACCTGCAAGGCGACGAGATCGGCGCGCACGCCATATGTAACGGTACGGATTTTCTGCCCCTGCCACTCAGCCAGGATCACAAGCGCGCCCTCGACAACGATCAGGGCTTGAACACGGGTGGCATGGGAGCCTACACGCCCCTGCCATTCGTCAGTGAGGAGCAGAAGGCGCAAATTCAGCAGCGTATCATCGGCGCCACGCTCCAGGCCCTCAAGGAGCGCGATATCCACTTCAAAGGCGTGCTCTACGCCAACATCATGCTCACCGAGCGCGGTCCCATGGTGCTGGAGCATAACACACGCTTCGGTGATCCCGAGGCCCAGGCCCTGATGGTCCTGCTCAAAGTTGAATTGCTGGATGTCCTCGCCTACGCGGACGGCCAGCACATTGCCCCTGAGACCCTCTGGCATCCCGGCTACGCCATGAGCCTGACCCTGGCCGCAGGCGGCTATCCCGGCAAATACGAGCGCGACCTGCCCATACAGGGTGTTGACGAGGCCAATCAACTGGAGGGCGTCCACGTCTTCCACGCCGGCACCCGCCTGCAAAATGGCCAGCTCATCACCGCTGGGGGCCGCGTCCTCAGCGTCGTTGCCCACGGCGAAACCCTGCAACAGGCCGCCAACCGTGTCTATGCCGCCGCCAAACTCATCTCCTTCGAGGGCATGCAGTACCGCAGCGACATCGGCCACCGCGCTTTATAAGTAAAAATAGAATCAATTATTGTGTTGTGTGTTGCCTTCGGCAACACACAACACAATAATTGATTCTATTTTAAGTGAGTGCCGTAGGCGCGAACAGTCATAATACAAAATATAAAAGCAAGTAGTGATTTGGAATGGAAGATCAACACATCAATAAAAGGTTGCGCATAGCAGCCTTAATCTCTGGCTCGGGCAGTAACCTCCAGGCTCTGCTGGACGCCATCGAGGCTCGGCACCTGCCCGGGGTCGAGATTGCCCTGGTCATCAGCAACAAAGCCAATGCCTTTGGCTTACAGCGCGCCCTCAAGCATAAAGTACCCGCGCTCTACTTGCCCTGGCGCACACGCGAGGAGTGGGAGCGAAGGGTTATTGACCTGCTCCAGCTTTTCCAGGTAGACGTTATCGTCCTGGCTGGCTTTATGCGCATCATCTCCGCCGACTTTATCACCCGTTACCCTGAGCGCATCATTAACCTGCATCCCGCACTCATCCCCGATGGCGGCAAGGGCGACACCTATACCACCAGCGATGGCAGTCTTATCCCCGTCTTTCGCGGCATGCACGCGCCCCTCCAGGCCCTAGAGGCTGGGGTGCGTGTCACCGGTAGCACTGTGCATTATGTCGTCCCCGAGGTCGACGCCGGCCCACCCATCTGTCGCCGCGAGGTCCCCATAGAGGCAGGCGACACCGAAGATACGCTCCAGGAGCGCATCAAAAAGGTTGAGCATCAGTTGATCGTTGAGGCCGTCAAGATCCACCAGCAGCGCGTATAAGAGTCGGAACAATATGTTTAAGATGGCCTGGCAAACAGTATTAAGCTTGCAGGCCATTCTAAACACGCCCTACTTCGATCTATACCATAAGCCTGATAGGTCGTCATCCAGGCGGTGTGGTTGCCAGACTATAAGGCGCCGCGCATGTCTCTGCAATAATGAAGATAAGTATATTACATCTCCTGAGCGACGAAATGCAAAAAAGCAACATTGGAGAAGTTTTCCTGACCGACTCGTGATAGATTGTCCCTAATGGCTCTTTGTATCCTCCAGTGATGGCCAAGGAAAGAGCTCAGGAATGTGATCATCGAAGCAAAGGAGAACCCAATGAACTATCCGCAAATCGTCACACGAGAAGAGTGGCTCAATGCCCGTAAGGAGCTACTGGTCAAGGAGAAGGAGGCCACCCGTGCGCGCGACAGGCTCAATGCTGAACGCCGCAGGTTGCCGATGGTCAGGATCGACAAGGAGTACGTCTTCGATGGCCCGAAAGGCAAGGTGAGCCTGCTCGACCTCTTTGACGGGCGCCGCCAGCTGATCGTCTACCATTTCATGTTTGATCCAAGCTGGGACAAAGGTTGCCCGGGTTGCACGAACCTGGTTGACAACATTCCTGGCAATATAGCCCGCCTGTATGAAGGCGATACCTCGTTGGTCCTGGTCTCCCGCGCACCATTGGCGAAGCTTGAGCCCTATAAGCAGCAGAAGAACTGGACCACTCCCTGGTTCTCCTCGTATGGCAGCGACTTCAACTACGATTTCGAAGCTACGGTTGATGGCGGCGAGGTACCTGGGGTAAGTGTTTTCCTGCGCGATGGCGAGCAGATCTTTCACACGTACTCGACGACGGGACGCGGCGTCGATATCCTCCTGGGAACATATAACTACCTTGATCTTACCCCTCTTGGTCGGCAAGAGGAGTGGGAAGAGGCCCTCAATCGCAGTGCTACTTCTGTTCAAGGGTAACCCCGCCTCTATTGCACCTTATGATCACTACGTGGTTCGCCGGGTAAGGGGATGTGGCTATCTACGGGCTGGCTTTGCCAGCCCGTAGATAGCCACATCCCCTTTATGAAGGGCAGAAGAATAAAGGAGAGGTGTAGGGGGCCATGCCAGTACAACTTTATTAGTTTCGGTCCACATATGTATTACGGAGCGAGACACCTGAGAATACCAGGGCTATGATTAAAGCAAGGAGCAACATGCCCTCGCGTATCAGATAGGAGGCTTCGCCATGTGCACTACTGAAGGATGAGAGAAGCCAGGTCAGCAACGCGACGATACCACTGAACATAACCAGGGTCGTAACACTGGTAATGATGATTGTATAGTAAGCTATGAGTCGACCTGGTTTAAGATGTTGGCTTGCTCGGAATAGAAGTCCTCGGCTTACTCCCAGACCAAGGACGAAGATAAGCAGAGCCAGCCCTATAGCTATATTTCCACTGATCAGGGGCAGCTCCAAAGATGTGAGGGTCCAGAAAGCCAAAATTGCCGTAGCGATTGGAGCGATGATTCCTAAAAGACAGAAGAGCAGAGCGCTTCTAGTACGCTCTCTCAATGCCTGGAGGCAAGTAAGCAGCAGAATGGGTAGCCCGCCAAAGAAGATAAGTAGCACCTGGATGGCCGAGACGAGGTGTACTATATTCACCATTAACGATGAGGTCGTGTAAGAGAGAAAGCTTGAGAGCATCATGGGCTGGTTGGGTGCGACAACCCGGCTCTGGGCAAAGAACCAGAGGAGAAAAAAGAGCAGCGTCGCGCAATAGATATACACATCATTTAGACGCATTTTTTGTAGCATAACAAAAATCCTTTGCTGGGTAGAGTGGTACGAGTTGACAGCCTATGGCTGTCAACTCGTACCACTCTATTTATGCTTTATACATTGATGTGGAAGGTCCACTTGTAAGTGTTGCCCTTGGTGACAATGATGGTCCAAGGGCCGTGATAGTGGCTCAGGTCGCTATTGAAGCGGAAGACAAACTTCCCGCTCTCATTGTTGCCAGCATAATCGAAGGTCGTGATGTGATTGGCACTGCTGGTCTGCATATCGATTTGCGGCGTGACAGGCTTTCCAACAGCCGATGTGACAGAAATCTCATTCAGGCCTGAGAACTCAATCGTGGTTTGCGTCTTACCAATGGTCGCTTTCTCCAGTGTGATGACCTGACCCTGTGAGGTCTCTTGCTGATGCGGTGCTACGATCTCGCCCTGGTGATATGGGAGCTGGAAGTGGAAAACAACTGTTTGCCTACTCCCGTTCTGTACCAGGTCCATCTTGAGTATCAGATTGAGCGAGGCTGGCGCTCCAGTAACATTAGCATCGCTAAAGGTCATCGACTGAGCCAGGATATGATTCTCGACATCGCCCAGCAGCTGACCACTCGATGAGAGATCGGTACCATCGGCGGTCGTGAGGCGCGGATTGTTCAGTATGGAATTGTCATCAACCGGTGTGACCGTGACACCTAGCACAATATTATGGTCTTCAGCGTAGCCCTTCTCCAGTCTTACAGTGGCGTTCCCAATTTTCTGTGAAAGCTGGATATCACCGAAGGTACTGTACTTGATAGAATCTTTTGCATTATAGCTTCCTCCCTGGAGTAAGGTTTGCAGGAGTGGGGTGGCCGCGAAGGCGGAGGCTGTAGTCACGATCAACAACGCGGCAATCAGTGGCACCAGGATGGCTTTTCTGGTCAGAGTGAACCACCAGGACTGTGTTTGTTCACGGAAAGGCACGACCGTGGGCTTCTGAAACGAGTGCTGGGCATAGCGCATGCGCAGGTTCTGCCAGTTGACATTATTGGGGACAGGCGAAGTGTTACTGAGGCTATCTAGTTCCTCAACCACGTGCATGAGTCTCTGGTCGGCTGCTGTCTCAAGTAAGTCATTATATGTTTGGATGAGTTTCTGTTGTTTAGACATTACAGTTGCTCCTTGAGGCCTTGTAGGATACGGGTAAGCTGTTTGCGGACGGCGGCGGGACTCTTGCCGACAACCTGAGCGATTTCGCTGGCATTCAAGCCCGCCGAGAAACGCAAAGCGATCAGTTCGCGCTTGCGCTCATCGAGCTGATTGATTAGCTCACGCAGATGCACGCGGCGCTCGCGCAGGAGAAAGATGCTTTCGGGATCTTCGTCACCTATGAGCTGCTCTGCCTCTGGCAAGCTATCCCAGGAGAAGGCAAATTTCTTCCGGCGATATGTATCGCTCACAGTGTGGAAGGCGATACGAAAGAGCCATGCCGCGAAGCTGCCACGCGCTTTATAATCCCCCAGTGAGATCATAGCCTTGAGAAAGACCTGTTGGGTGAGATCCGCTACGTCTTCTTGACTCCCAATGCGCAGTAACAGGTAGCGATAGATGCGAGCTTTATAGTGCTGGTAGAGCGGCTCAAAAGCGACCGGGTCTGCTTTGGCCGCCTGCACAAGCGCTTCTTCTCCCTGTAATTCCTCCGGCTGGTGCATAGTTGAAAAGGTATAACCAGCTTGCATATGTATTATTTCCTTGGATAAGAATGATGTTTTTGCAAACAGAAGTTTTGAGGCCTCAAAGTTCTTCCATTTATAATGACGCCGCTTTATGGAAAGTGGGACATTTTGTCGCGTTTTTCTTCTACCTCTGATTGTAGTTGTTTGAGCCAGTCGAGCCAAGTTCTAACTAAAAAGGGGATCTGATAGTAGCAGGCAAAAATTGGAGGAGGAGGAGGAGGAATTAGTTGCGTATAGCACGCAAATAGATAATGCTGCAAAGTGTGCCGATTCTACTCTAGTAGTAACCTGGCCCACTTAGGGGATGGAAATGACCAGTGACGTGCTGCCCAGAATATCAGGATGCCCAGTTGCTGACGCTGAAAGCGGCGGAGGCGAGGAAGTCCAGGGATTTCAGGTTGCCAGGCTCGCCGGGCAAAAAAGGTGAGCCACCAGGCAAGAGCACCTTCAATAGCTTCTGTGCGCAAGGGAAATTGTTCTCCATACCATTTTATTACTTGTTCGGGAGAAGGCCCATTTTCGACGGCCACACTCTGAGCAAAGGCAGCAATATCCCACTCTGGTCGCCCTAGCTGAATGGAGGGCCAATCGAATAGATACAAACGCCCCTGGTTAAAGCGTAAATTATCTGAGCGTAAATCACCATGCAGAATGGCATATGGACCTTCTGTGAGCGCTGGTTGCTTCAGCGCAGACTCA
Source organism: Ktedonobacter robiniae (assembly GCF_016587375.1). Lineage (GTDB taxonomy): Bacteria > Chloroflexota > Ktedonobacteria > Ktedonobacterales > Ktedonobacteraceae > Ktedonobacter > Ktedonobacter robiniae. The sequence continues at coordinate 2,180,654 of NZ_BNJG01000001.1, read as the reverse complement.
ATGGTGGGAGAAATTTTTTGCAACCAGGCCAACGCCTGGGAGGCTTCTGCACCTGCAAAGGCTGCGATTGTTTGAAAATCCTGAGACTCTTGAGCAGCCTGAGCCCAATTCTCCTGTGCTAAGACTTCGTGGGGTTGAGAAAGCCACGCGGGAGGTTGAGTGCCAAGCAATGCTTTATGGTAATTGGCCAGGGCCTGCGTGATGGCACGAGCTTTCCCAGGTGTCCAAGGCGGAACACTCTGTGGACCAAGATCCTCCAGGATTAGCACGTGCCAGTCAGCATAATGAATGGCTGCGTATAAACGGGGCATCCATCTGTCCAGCACAGGTGCTAGGTCCTGATAGACGCGCTCCTCAGAACGTAGCGCGTTTTTCATGAAGGTATTAGATTCCTGGTAGGTGCCTTTTAAAAAGGCCCGCCGTCCATCCTCTAGCACCAGGCGATAGGTTGGTGTTGGTCCATATCCGCCCCAGACGCGTGTTGCTCGTGTCACGGGGGAACCTAACGCGCTATCGACTTGCTGGCGCACTGCTTTGGGAACCTCCCTCCAGGGAAGCTTCTCTTCCACACCTGTTCGAGACATCTCTTTCTCACCTCAAGCATATTTTTTCTGAAGTATACCGTATTTTATTCCCTTGTGCGGTGAGTACGTTCTCTAGTGAACTGATGTGGAAGCTAAGATGCCACGAAGAAAAACCCATTTCCGCTTTTTACTCATCAGGAGGGAATACGTATATAGAGAGATAAAAATATTGAGGAGAAACATTCATGCAAACAGCCACACAAATGGCTTCGGGTTCAAAAACGCAACTCTGGATTGGACGTATCTTGACAGGTCTAGTAGTTCTATTCCTGCTCTTCGATGGCGTAACACACGTACTGCAAATTCCCCCAGTCATGGATTCATTCAAGCAGCTTGGATATCCTGCGAGCGTCGCGCTTGAGATCGGAATTGTGGAACTTGTGTGCCTGGTCCTCTATATAATTCCATCTACCTCTGTTCTCGGTGCTATCCTGCTGACAGGTTATCTTGGTGGTGCCGTTGCTACCAACCTGCGCATAGACGCTCCACTCTTCAGTAATATTCTCTTCCCGGTCTATGTCGGCCTGTTTATCTGGGGAGGGCTGTACCTGCGCAATGAGCAGCTGCGCGCCCTCTTTCCCCTGCAAAAGTAATCGGGCATGGTCCGAAACGTCATGCGCTGCTAAGGCAGCGCACCACTCCGAATGAAATGCGAATACTAGAGCTTTTCGGGGGCGTTCCAGAATACGCTGCTAAAGCACGCGTCTACATATGCCCGCAATATGTAGACGCGTGCTTTAGCAGCGTATTCTCCTTCTATACACGCAGTAACAGTTTTCCCATGGTCTGGCCAGTTTCCAGGCGGCGGTGGGCCTCGCCAGCCTGCTCTAGAGGTAGGATATCGGTGATATCGATTTTTACCTGGGAGCGGGCGATCAGCTCAAGGGAGCAACGCGCGGTATCGGCAACGAGGTGGGGAGCTGAAACGCTCAATGTGCCAATGCTATAGCCCATAATGGCCTTGCTCTCAGCAATAAAGTTACCAGGATTTTGTGGCAGACTGTGGCCTCGGCCCTGCTCATCGTTGGCGTTCCCGAAGATGACGAGACGCCCAAATGGCGCGAGAACTGTGAGGCTCTGGCTGCGTACAGGCTCACCAATTGCCTCTAGTACGACATCAACCCCACGTCCCTGTGTAAGTTCCTGCGTTTGCTGGATAAAATTATCGCGCAGAATGACATGGTCGTAGCCGAAGGATTTGGCATAGTCGGCTTTCTTCTGACTGCTTACTGTACCAATAACCAGTCCTGCACCCAGGTGCCGGGCTATCTGTCCCGCGATGCTCCCCACGCCACCTGCCGCCGCGTGAACAAGGATTGTTTCACCCGGTTGTAGATGTGCGAGTCGCACAAGCATATCATAAGCTGTTGGCACGATGGTTGGAAAACCAGCCGCCGTGGCGAGATCAATCTCTTCACTGGCCTCGTCGAGGGGGAAGGTGAGCGTGGCCTGAGCCAGTGCCACCTCGGCATAACTACCGCTCAACGTCAGCGCGGCGACTGGTTGCCCCACACGCAAGCCTTCGACCCCTTCGCCAAGCGCATGAATGTGCCCTGAGACTTCAAGGCCGGGAATGAATGGGAGCTGTTCCCTGTGCCGTCCTCCGCGCCGTGCCATCGTCTCGGCGAAGTTTACACCCGCGTAGGCTACTTTAATTGCGACCTGTCCAGGTCCGGGCTTGGGCTCCGGCACTTCACCGATCCGCAATACTTCGGGTCCACCAAATGCCGTAATCAAGTTGGCTTTCATATCTTTCTCCTTCAGAATCTATTCTATGCAGCAACTACTCTTTGCTAGCGTGTTAGCACCTTGAATGCGATGTTATTGACTCCCTTACCCTGGACAATAGCGAGGGTACCCCAGAGGCGTAGAACACTATCCACTACATCGATCTGGTCCAGGTCGCCCAAACGTACCGGTTGCAGTCCAATCTCGGCAATAAGCTGCTCAACTGTCGCCATAGCATTGCCACTGGGACCGCAGTAGAACATGTCGGCCTGGATGCCCTGGTAGTCTGGGTCAGCGAGATTTTGCCAGCTATAGGTATTGAAGGCCCGGTAGACCTTGGCATGTGGAGCATGTGATTGCAATATATGGGCACTATATAGCGCTGTTGTTGGCCATTGATGCGTCTGAGAGAACTTTTGATCGGGCGGATACCTATTGGCAGCATCGATGATAATTTTACCGCTTAACTGTTGCGCGTAGGTGGTAATAATCCCTTCAACCGCCTGCCCCGCGAGCGCGAGCACAACAATATCACCTTTTGCCAGAGCCTCTGCTGGGGAGCCGATGAAGATTTGCTCTCCCAAGTCCTGGCGTAGAGCCTGCGCCCGCTCCGACGAGGGATTCTGTACGCCATAAGCAATGCTATGCCCGACCTTTGCCCACTTGCGTCCCAATGTGCTCCCGATAGGTCCCGCACCCAGGATAGTAATACTCAATGAAGACATATTTAATTTCCTCTTCTTCTATATGTGCGCTTGAAGCGTCGTAAAACAGTGTTGTTATTGCAAATTATAAAGAAGAAGCTTTCTTCTTGTAAGGAGTGACCGCAAAGTGATATAGTTACCTCATGGTTACCAGAAATAAAGTTGAAGAGCCGATTATTCGGCCGGATTGCCGCACGCGGCGTGGCCTGGAGTTGATCGCCGATCAGTGGACCATGCTGGTCATTGTGGCTCTGCGTGGGGAGACAAGGCGCTTTAGCCAGCTGCACGCGCATATCCAGGGTATCTCGAAGAAGATGCTGACGCAGACCCTGCGCGGCCTGGAGCGTAATGGCCTGGTCAAGCGCGTGGTTTATCCCGTGATTCCGCCCATGGTGGAGTACTCTTTGACGCCACTGGGCCAGACGCTTATCGAGCCGATCTGGGCGCTACGCGAGTGGTCGGAGCAATATATCGAAGAGGTTGAACAGAAGCGCGCCGACTATGACCAGGTAGATCGAACCACCCTACAAGACCAGATCATGACGCTTGTGCAGCAGCGGGGAGAGATATCCCATTAACCGACGCTACAAAAGTACGCGTCTACGTATCATGGTACGAGGCATATCGCGCCATGATACGTAGACGCGTACTTTTGTAGCGTCGTGCCTTAACTGAAGAAGAAGGCTTCGAGTGCGGGGGCGAGAACATCATCCGCCGGGCCGTGGTCCTGGCCTTCAAGGGTGCGGCGCTGCGCGTTGGGAAGGATGTCGGTAATTGCTTGCGCTCCGTGGTGCATAAACACATGGCTGGCTCCGCCATCCATTACAAGCGTGGGAACGCTGACAGAGGCCCATTTCTTGAGTGGTCGCGGATCGCCGCGCATAGTGTCGCCCATGATGGTGCCATCATATGGGATCGTGTGTGCTACTTTCTCTAATTCCGGCCACATGGGCGATTGCTGCATCTGAGCAACCATTTCGGCAGGAACACCCACAGCCTCTGTCATAAAGTATGCGACTGCTTGCCCCCGCTGGCCCGATGATATCAGCTCATTCAAGTGTGATACATAATTCTCTGGGGGGCGAGGTCGGCTATCATCGACGATAAATGGTGGTTCGTATAGCGCTAGTTTTGTAATTTTACTGGGGAGGAGGCGCGCCGCCTCAAGAGCCAGAACCGCCCCGGAGGAGTGACCAAAGACAAACGCTGAACCTCCAGCCTCGTCGATCAGGGCCTCGATATCTTCTACCTCGCGCTCGACCGCGTATGGCGTGTTATCTCCACTGTCGCCTCTTCCTCGCCGATCATAGGCGAATACTGTGAAATGTGGTGCCAGGACCGTGGCTAGCGATGTCTCGGCTACACGCGTCGCAGTCGCGCCTGCCACCAGAATAAGTGCTAGCCTCTGCCCAAACTGATCGAAGGCGATGTGCGTTCCGTCTTTTGAAGTAACTTTTATCATGGGGTCTCCTCTCATATCGGCCATATTCTTTTAGAGAAGCACAGGTCTCACTTACTATACGCTCAAGCGAGTGCTGTGAATCACGTTCAGGCGAGCATGGACGACAATCGCGACAATCGCGAGCAGGGTCAGACCAACCACACCGCTCCAGGTTAGCCATGTCAGCGCATCGGGAGCAATCAGTGATTGGCCGCGCAAGGCCTGCCAGAGGAGTGAAGCAACCAGCCCCAGATAGCCCAGGCTAATGGTCCAGATAAGAGCCACGCGATGGCCTATTCGCAGACAGGAGAAACGTTGTCCTGAGAGGAGCCACCCAACCAGGGGTAATACTTGTAAGGCGTGTAATCCGACGAAATGGGCAATGCGTAGGTCTCCCCCAACCGTACTCCATCCCAGAAAGGGCAGGCCTGGACTGCTATCGGGAGCATCGACACTATGCGCTCCACTGATCAGGAGAGCATGCCCGGCATGCTTCGCGGCCAACTGCATGGCGGTGGGTTGCGTCATCATTACCCCAACGTACATCCCAACCATGGCAATCACGAGACCCAGGAGCAATGACCAGAGCAGCGCTTTCTCGGTACGACGTTCAAACAAGAGCAAGATCGCCGTCAAAAAGGCTCCTACCCAGAGCAGCACCGCGAATGTTCCCATGGTCGAGTAGATTGTCGAGTCAAAGGTAGTGGCCCGGTTAAAGTGGCTGGCAACCCCGCGTACCACCTGTAAGACGATTAGTCCCATTTCACCGATCACCCCAATGGTGCTTACAGCAGTCACGAGAGCTACTAGCTTTTTCCAACGCTGTACAAACGTGAGAAGCCAGACAAATGTAAAGCAGTAGATGCTGAATGAGATGGCGAATTTAGCTGGTTTGACCCAGGCCGGTGCGCCAGTAATAACTCGATGGTCCACAATCAGCCCCACGCCAGCAGCCAGGAGTGTCAGCACCATCATCAGGCCTACTAGCATAAGCCAGGGATTCAACTCAAATCCTCTACGAAGCAAGGAGGAGAAATGAAAACCTTCAAATTGCGATGCCGTATTATGAGAAAATGAAGATTGTTCGGTCTTTTTCGGAGTAGATATCATATCACTATACTTCTTCCATGTGTGTATTGAGAGCGGCAAAAACTACATTCCACAATCCAGTCTTCTAGGCTCGCTCATCTTCAGGAAGTATAGCGAGTCGATGTCACGAAATTATGACGAAATGTGAGAGAAACTGTGTAAATTGCAAAGCATTTTGTAACACTTTTGTAACAATTAGAGCAACTGTCACAAAGTAGAAAAAGACGCCCTCCCATAGTGAGAGGGCGTCTTTTTCTACTCTTGAGTAAGTGTTACTTGAGCATCATGGGGGCGGCTTGCTGCGCGAGCTGGACGAGCCAGAAGGGCAGGACCGTGCCGACCGCGAGTGTGCCGATGGTCGCGATGACCAGGGCGGTCCAGGCGAACCAGTTGAGGCTGCGCGCTGGATCTTGCTCCTCCGCCTCGGCGGGGAGAGGTGAGTTCACCACAGCGGTGCGTGTCTCTGGCTTGACGGCGACGGCGGCACCACCACGCGAGAGCGTCGCGGTGGTGCTCCGAGCGGCACCAGAGGTGCGTGCCGGACGGCGGGATTCGCTGACCTTGGGCGAGGCCGGAACGGTTCCCAGGGTCAGTGCCTCTTTCTCTTCCTCCGTCTGCTCCATGAACATGGTGGCGATGACGCGCAGGTAGTAGTACATACCCAGGACGCTGGCGAGGACACCGATGATCAACAGTTCAGGATGCCCACCCGCGAGCGCGGCGTAGAAGATGTAGTACTTACCAGCGAAGCCTGCCATGGGTGGGAAGCCCGCCAGGGCCAGCAGGAAGAAGGCCAGCAGACCAGCCACAACCGGGCGCCGATGCCAGAGACCGCGCAAATCGTTGGCGCTGCTACCAGCGTTATCCAGGCCCTCTAGAACCGAGATTGCGCCAAAGGCGCCCAGGTTCAGGAAGGTGTAGCAGGCCAGGTAGAAGAGCAGCGCACTCATACCGAGCGTGCCACCAACTACAATGCCGATCAGCATATAGCCAGCGTGCGCGATGCTGGAATAGGCCAACAGGCGTTTGGCGTTGGTCTGTACCACAGCCATGATATTGCCGCCAACCATGGTCAGGATGGCGATGGCCCAGATCACGGGCGCCCAGGTATCATGGAAGGGCAGTAGGACCAGTCCGAAGAGCCGCCCAAAGGCGATCATGGCCGCGGCCTTGGTGCCGACCGACATAAAGGCCGTCACAGGAGCGGGCGCGCCCTGGTAGACGTCGGGCGTCCAGGCCTGGAAGGGAATCGCCGAGACTTTGAAGGCGAAGCCCACCGTGAGCAGGCCCAGGGCCACGATCAGAAGAATCGGAGCCTGTGCCGTGCCATTGGCCGCACCTGGTAGGTGCGCGGCAAAGAAGGCGATATCCTGGAAACGTGTGCTATTTGTCGCGCCATATGTCAGGGCCAGGCCATAGAGCAGGAAGGCCGAGGCGAAGGAGCTGAGCAGGAAGTATTTCATGCCCGACTCCAGCGAGGCGCGACGGCGCTCGATAAAGCTCGAGAGAATATACAGGGCCAGCGAGAGCATCTCAATGCCCAAGAAGACCGTGAGCAGGCTGGTCGAAGCGGCCAGTAGCATCATGCCCACTGCAGCTAGTAGCATCAGCGTATAATATTCGCCCTGGTGTACCAGTTGCAGGCGCTTGAGATACGGCGGCGAGAGCAGGATGCCCAGGCCAGCGGCGCTCAGGATAATCAGGTACGCCAGTTGTGTGCCCTGATCTGAGCCAACCATGCCATTGAAGGCTTCGCGCTGATCTCCGCCAAGTAAAAGTCCGATCGTGGTTCCGATAGCGCCAACCACACCCACAAATGCCAGGATTGGCAGAATGGTGTAGTTCTGTGGTCCGCTATGCTTGGTGCGCTCACCCTCATGCGGCAATACGGCATCAACCAGCATCACAATGAGAGCCATGCCCACCAGGACCACTAATGGCGCTATTCGCCACCAATCAGCGGCGGTGACAGTGAATGTAAACGTCATTGACCATACCTCGTGAGAGAGGAGCCGCCACGCGGGAGGCTCCCTCTACGCTCATTTGATGAACGCATTGCCTAGATTTTGCATCGTGTTCAACACCGGTTGGTGCAGCAGGAATGTGAGCGGCGCAGGCTGCAAGCCGATGTAGAAGATCAACGCCAGGAGTGGCAGGATCGCCAGGAACTCGCCCATACGGATATCCGCCAGGCCGCCGCGACGTGTGACCTGCGCTACCGGACCCAGGGCCGGGCCTGGACCCGTCATCACGCCCTGGAAGAAGCGCAGCATGTACCAGGCGGCAGGGACGACCACGGCGGTTCCCAGCACACCCAGAGTCACGTTACTGCGGAACGCGCCCAACAGCGAGAGGAACTCGCCCGCGAAGCTGTTGAGTCCAGGTAGACCCAACGACGAGAGGGCCGCGATCAGCAGTATCGTCGCCATGATCGGCACGCGTGTCGCGATGCCGCCAAAGTCGGCGATATTGCGTGTCCCCACGCGCTCCTCGATGTAGCCCGCGATCAGGAAGAGGGTCGCGGTCGTGATACCATGGTTGACCATCTGCAGGACCGAACCCTCGACGCCCTGCGCGTTAAAGGCGAACATACCCAGCATCACCACGCCCAGGTGGCTGATACTGGAGTAGGCCAGAATGCGCTTGAGATCCGTCTGGACCAGGGCCAGGACCGCGCAGTAGAGAATACCGACGACGGCCAGGATGCTAAAGAACGGAGCCAGAGTCTGCACTGCCAGCGGGAAAAGCGGAATGCAGATGCGCAGGAAGCCATAGGCACCGGTCTTCGACATGGCGCCAGCCAGGATAGCCGTCACGGGCGCGGGCGACTCGCTATAGGTATCCGGCAGCCAGGAATGGAACGGCACAAAGGGAATTTTGACCGCGAAAGCAGCCGCGAAGGCCAGGAAGAGCCAGAGTTGTGTTGTGCTATCGAAATGGGCCGCGCAGGTGACCGCGCCCGTATTGGCATTGGTCAGACCGTTGGTCAGGGTGCCGATATCGAGCGTGAAGCCACAGCCTGCACCCGCCGTACGCGTGTAGAAGTAGCCCACGGCGATAATACCCGCCAACATCAGCAGGCTACCCACAGAGGTATAGAGCACAAACTTGAACGCGGCATAAATGCGGCGCTCTCCGCCCCAGGTACCCACCAGGAAGTAGGCTGGAATCAGCATTAACTCCCAGAAGATATAGAAGAGGAAGAGGTTCGCCGAGAGAAAGACGCCCAGGATACCGCTTTGCAGGAGCAGCATAAAGGCCATGTAGTTCTTAAAGCGCTTCTGCTGGCGGTAAGAGGCCGCCATACACACCAGTCCAAGCAGCGAGGTCAGTACGACCAGCAGCAGACTGATGCCATCGACATCCAGGGTGTAGTTGATGCCAATCGAAGGAATCCAGGGCAGGCGCTCCTGGAAGCTCGAATGACTGAAATTGCTCACCGTAGCCTGCGAATACAGCAGGGCCAGGATGAACGAGAATATCACGTTGATCCCCGCGAAGGCTAGCGAAACCCAGCGAATAAGCGTCTGGTTCGCCTTCGGCAGGCAGAGCACAACGGCTCCTCCAATAAGCGGGAGGAAGATCAGTAACGAGAGAATGTACGATTGCATAACCTCTACCCCCTCACCGCGTAGTACAGAACGATCAGCAGTACGCCGAACAGGATCGCCAGCGCGTAGTTGCGCATATAGCCGGTTTGCAGGCGACGGATGCCACTGCTCGAACCGCGGAAGAGCGCGGTAATACCAGTATTGATGCCGCCCAGCAGGCTTCCATCGAGGAAGCGCGTGGCGAGACGACCCACGCCCTGAACGGGCTTGACGATGAGCCAGCCAAGGGCCTCGTCAACATAGTACTTATTGAAGAGCAACTTGTAGACCGGGCTGGTGCTTTCTTTGTAGGCAAAGCCCTGCGCGTAACGAGCACGAGCCAGGAAGAAACCTACCAGCGCCGCTGCGATACTCAGGCCAGCCGAGACCCATTCGAGACCCAGTGAGATTTCAGGGGTCTGAACACCTGAGAAGACCGGAGCCAGGAAATTGCCCAGCGGCGACCAGTTAGGCAGACCGATCAGCGAGAAGGAGCCGAAGACACCACCGATGATCGAGAGGAAGGCCAGGATCGCCAGCGGCATCCACATCACAGCCGGAACCTCGTAGACCTGGTAGATGCTGGCGGGTGCGCCATGGCCATGACCATGATTCGCGGGAGCCAGGTCTTCTTCCTCGTCATCCTCGTGCGCGGACTGAACCACCGCGCCGCCACGATACTCGCCATAGAAGACTGAGAAGAAGAGGCGGAACATATAGAAGGCGGTCAGGCCAGCCGTCAGAATTCCGATGCCCCACAACACATAGTAGCCGGGATTGGCGGTATGCACGGCCTGGGCGAAGATCCCACCCAGAATCTCGTCCTTACTCCAGAAACCGGCCAGGGGTGGCAGACCACTGATGGCCCAGGTCGCGAAGAGGAAGGTCCAGAAGGTAATCTTCAAGCGGCTGCGCAGGCCACCCATGTTGCGCATATCCTGCTCGCCGCCCAGGGCGTGAATCACCGCGCCCGCGCCCAGGAAGAGCAGGGCCTTGAAGAAGGCATGCGTGACCAGGTGGAAGATGCCCGCCGAATAGTTGTAGACGCCCTCGGCCATAAACATATAGCCTAGTTGGCTAATGGTCGAGTAGGCCAGGACGCGCTTGATATCCAGCTGCACCAGGGCGATGGTCGCCGCGAAGAGCGCCGTCGCACCACCGATACCCGCTACAACGTTGAGCGCCACGGGCGCGATCTGGAAGAGCGGATGCGTGCGTGCGACCAGGTAGACACCAGCGGTTACCATCGTCGCGGCATGGATCAGTGCGCTGACAGGTGTCGGGCCTTCCATGGCGTCGGGCAACCACATGTAGAGCGGCAACTGCGCCGACTTGGCGGCACAGGCCACGAAGATCAGCAGCGTAATCGCCACTGCCGTCGCACTGCCAGTCGAGACTGCGTTGACGTTCGTGAAGACATCATGAAAGTTCAACGTGCCATAGTTCAGGAAGATCAGGAAGATGGCCAGCATCAGGCCGAAATCACCAATGACGTTGATGACGAAGGCCTTGCGTGCCGCGGCCACAGGGGCCGAGCGCTGGTACCAGAAACCGATCAACAGGAACGAGGCCAGGCCCACCAGGCCCCAGCCCATCAGCAGGAAGAGGAAGTTATCCGCGGTGACTAGCAACACCATCGAGAAAATAAAAAAGTTCAGATAGGCGAAGAAACGCCAGAACCCCGGATCATCCTCCATATACCCTGCCGAGTATATATGGATCAGCAGGCCCACGCCCGTCACGACCAGCAACATTGTCGCGGTCAGGGGATCGAGCAGCAGACCGAAGTCGACATTGAACGCGCCGGTACCAGTACCCGATGTGATCCAGTGATAGACCACTGTGTCATTGAAACGAGCATTGGCTGGCGTGCCGAGCATCGAGACAAAGTTGCTCAGCGCGAAGAGAAAGGCAAGGCCACACGCGCCCCAGCCCACAGTCAGGATCGCGGCGCGGGGCAAGACTTTGCCGACCAACCCCAGCACGATAAAACCGAGCAGGGGTGGTAGCAGTACCCACAGACTAAGATTGATCATACTGCCCCCTCATTAGCCTCGCAACATATTCATCTCATCAACATCAATGTTGTGGCGGGTGCGGAAGATGGAGACGATAATGGCCAGGCCCACGACCACCTCGGCGGCGGCCACGGTCAGTACCAGGAAGACAAACATCTGTCCATCCGCGGAATCGAGAAATGTTGAAAAGGCCACAAGCGATAGGTTGACGGCATTGAGCATCAACTCAATAGACATAAAGATTACCAGCGGGTTGCGCCGGATAAGCACGCCAATCGCACCGATACCGAATAATATGGCGCTGACGATCAGATACGCTGAGAGTGGCGGCAATGTAGAAATTTCAGGCATAAGAAGGAAAAACCTCCATCATTACATTCAGCGAAAGACCCTTGATAAGAAGGGAAAAAGACCTCCATCCTCACGTTCAGCGAAGACCCTGAAAAACAGGGAAGAATAGCTTCATCTAGGCCCTCCGACCGAAGACCAGGGCGCCCAGGATGGCGACCACGATCAACAGGCTGGTGACCTCAAAAGGGAAGAGGTAACCATGGAAGAGTGCCAGTCCAAAGGCTTCGACGTTGCCATGCGCGGCGACGGCATGACTATAGCTATCGCCAGCCTTGATCACCATGCTGCTGCTACCAGAGATATTCTTGAAGATCAGGTAGCTCAGAGCGCCGACCAGGACTACGCCCAGCAGGCCGCCGACATAGCGTTGCCAGGGGATGCGATCCTCTCCCGTATCCTGCGCATCAGGTGTGAGCATGGTCACGACGAAGAGGAAAAGCACCATGATCGCGCCCGCATAGATCAGGACCTGCACCACGGCGATAAACATCGCGCCCAGTTGCAGATAGAACATCGCCAGGAAGAAGAGCGTCAGAATCAGGCTGAGCGCGCTATAGACGGCGTTCTTAAAGGCGATGACCCCTATAGCGGAGGCGGCGCTGGCGACTGCCAGCACGGCGAATGCGAGTATCGTAGGTGTCATAATCACGATTCCTTATTTTCCTAGCTGGCGGCGGTCCGCGTCCTGGTCAGGATTCTCGAACAGCACGGGGCGCTCAGTCTGGTAATTGCCCAGTCCAACTGCGGTCGCGCTGGCCTGTGAACCATCGAAGACATTGCCCTTCTGCGGCACAGGCTGCTCAGCCGAATCGGGTTCGGGGGCGGGATCGGCCCAGACCTCGTTCGAGCCAACGGTCGCGCTGCCCTTCGCCTCCAGAAGCTGCTCTTTATGATAGACCAGGTCTTCGGGATGGAACGAGGCCAGCTTGTATTCTTGCTCCAGGGTGATCGCGCCCGTGGGGCAGGCCGCCTGGCAATAGCCACAGAAGATGCAGCGCAGCATATTGACGTCGAAGACGCGGGCATAGCGCTCACCTGGGGAGACGCGCTCCTCCTCGGTGTTCTCTGCGGCCTCAATGTAGATGGCGTCAGCCGGGCAAGCTCCTGCACAGAGATAGCAGCCCACACAGCGCTCCAACCCGTTATCGTAGCGGTGCAGCACATGGCGACCACGGAAGCGTGGCGCCAGTTCTCGCTCCTCCTCGGGATAGGAGATGGTAGTAGGCTTCTTGCCCATATTTTTCAGGGTAGTACCCATACCCTTGAGAATTTCAAAAGACATATGAACTCCTTAAAGCTTTAAGGACGCGTTCGCAAATCGTTCAATACCAGCATTTTTAAATTTGGCAGCGAAGGTAAGAGTTTATCATTTGTCAGGAAGAAGGTAGCACCTGAACTGATAGCAGTTGCTAACTGTATAGCATCAGGAGTTCGAACGTTGTGTAAGGCTCGTATTCGTGCTGCTTCTTGCGCGATATTTTGCGAAACTGAAAGAGTTGTTAATCCTTTCGTGCCAAATAGAATATCTCGGTATTGTTGAGCCAGGATATTGTTATTGGTTCGCAACGGATGAATGAGGGTCTCAAGCAGCGTGACTGTAGAAGTAACGATTTTGATTTTGCCTTGATCTACTGCTTGAAAGAAGGCTTTTAAGGTATCCTTATAGGCTGGATTGCCTTCTATATAGTAGATAAAGGGAGCCGTATCCACTCCAACAGTCTGTCCGTTCAGGTCCTCTACCCATCCCATGAATCTCGCTCCTGACGAATATAATCCTCTACATCAACACCCTGCCATATTTCTTTGCCTAAGCCTTCCAACTCTAAGATGCTGTGTTGAGGTTTAGCGGTTACCTGATGATGCCTGACCATATTAGCTAGATCTGCCAATAATTGAAGCTGCTCATCAGGTGATAACTGCTGAACCTGCTGTAAGATCTGATGATAAGCGTAGGTCGACATTGCCACTCTCCTTGAGATAGCTCATCAATGATTCCTTTACCTTATTGATGGCTCATACGACAAAATAGTAACAGAGTCTCCTACGCTTGTCATCCTACGCTTGAACTGCTGTTGGCTCTTGCTCGGAGCTGGTGTTTTCGGTGACGGCTTTGGGTTCGTACTTGACCAGACGGACCGAGGTGGGGAGCAGAACCTTGCCCTGCTTCTCCTCAAAACGCGTGCCCTCGCTGAAGCCCTGACGGCGAGCGACAAAGAACATGATCGCGAGTACGACCAGGCCAGCCACGCCACTGATTGCCCAGTGCCAACCCAGCGCCACCACAAAGGCGGTGATGACTGCGTTCAGGACGGCCAGGGGCAGCAGCAACTGCCAGCCGAAGCGCATCAGGCGGTCATAACGGATACGTGGCAGGGTTGCGCGCAACCACATAAAGATGAACAGGAAGATGGCAACCTTGGCGACGTAGATGATGATCGAAGCGCCAGGGAAGAGCGTCTCCAGGCCGAAGAGACTCCAGCCACCCAGATAGAGCGTTGTCGCCACCGAGCTGACTGTGATCATGTTGATATACTCCGCCATCTGGTAGAGGCTCCAGCGCAGGCCTGCGTATTCCGTCAGGTAGCCCGCGGTCAACTCCTGCTCGGCCTCGGGCAGGTCAAATGGCGCGCGATTAGTCTCGGCGATGCCCGCGATGAGATAGATGACAAAGCCCAGGGGTTGCGCCAGGATGAACCAGGACATACCAGGGGCTCGCTGCATGTCGATAATGCCAACCATACTCAGGGTCTGAGACCACATGAGTACGCTGCCGAGGGCCAGGCTCAGACTGGTCTCGTAAGAGACCATCTGTGCCGCGCTGCGCAGCGCGCCCAGCATGGAGTAACGGTTGCCAGAGGCCCAGCCACCGAGCACGATACCGTAGACTGCCAACGAAGAGATGGCCAGAATCCAGAGCAGGCCAATGTTGACATCGGCGATCAGGGGATCCCAAACATTGTGTACGCTGGTCTTGCCGCTCCAGTTGAGACCAATGGGCACCACGGCGAAGGCCGAGAGCGCCACGATGGTTGAGAGGATCGGCGCGATACCGTAGATAAACTTACGCGCCTGCCCCGGAACAAGTTGCTCTTTGAAAGCCATCTTGATGCCGTCGGCGAGCGGCTGCAAGAGACCGAAAGGGCCAACGCGGTTGGGTCCCAGGCGACCCTGGATCTTCGCCAGCACGCGACGCTCGATAAGCGTCATATAGGCAAAGACCGTGAGCAGGATCGCGATAACGATAGCGCTTTTGATAACCGCAGCGACGATCTCGTTGTTTAAGAAATCAAGCATGAGCTACCTCCTGCTCTAACGAGCGGACGCCTTGCATGCCCAGGTCTTCGTGGGCCAGGCCCGCGTAGAAGGGGTTGTGCTCGGCGATCTCGTCGAAGATATCGCGAGGGTGCATATAGTTCCAGTCGGCTCCCAGGGCCTGGGCGAGCTGGATCAGGATCTCCCAATCGGCCTTGGCGCCGGGCAGGGGTCGCAGGGCCTTGCGTACGAGCTGCACATGGTGGTCGAGGTTGGTCATGGTGCCGTCCTTCTCGGCGAAGGTCACGGCGGGCAGAACCACGTCGGCCTGCTGCGCGGTCTCGTTGAGGGCGACATCCTGTACCACCAGGAACTCAATGGACTGAGGCAGGGTCGCGCCATTCAGGTGGCGCAACGGATTGGCACCCATGACGAAGAGGGCCTTCAATTGCGAGCCAGTGAGCATCTCATTGTAGGTCATACCAACCTTCGTCGTCGCCTGGTAGCCAGGAAGCGCGTCGGGCAGCAGACCCATGTCGCGCGCACCGAGTGAGTTAGCATCCTCGAAGAGGGGACCAACGCCAGCGCCCTCGCGGTCAATGTTCTTGGTGACAAAGGCCAGGGCTTGCAGATCGGCGGCCAGATCTTCGCAACCGGGATCGAGGGTCGCCATCTCATCGTACAGGATAACCGCGCCTTTCGCGGCGCTGCCAGCACTGACGATCTCCTGAGCCAGCTGGCGGAGCTGCGCCACGACCTCGGCACCAAAGGCGCTCTCAGCCTCGGCGATAACGCCCTTCTCGCGGCCAATCTTGCTCTTGATATCCTCGTAGCCGCTGGTCTGGACCTCACCCGCCTCCAGAACGTAGTTGAGCAGCAGCTTGGCCGCCTTGCCCGCACCATTCTGAGGGACATTCACCTTGGCCGCCTTGTAGGGGCTATTGGTAAAGCGGTCTAGCTCGGTGGTCTCCGAGTTGATGATGCTGATCTTGGCTCCGGCCTTCATCGCCTTCTTGATGCGCAGATTGAGCACTGGCTGGCGCTCATAGGGATCGGAGGCGACCAGGACGATGTGTCCAGCCTTCTCCAGTCCGGCGATGCTGTTGGTCATCATCCAGGGCTTGCCAGTCAGGCGGTCGCGGGGGCCGAGGAAGAGTCCGTGATGATGATCGACGTTGGCTGTGCCCAGGACCTCGCGCAGCAGCTTCTGGAAGAGATAGGTCTCTTCGTTGGTGGTGCGGGTCGAGCCAATGCCGCCGATGGCCTGCGTGCCATGCTTGCTCGCGATCTCTTGTAGACGCTGAGCGACATAGGCGATGGCCTCGGGCCAGGAGGCGGGCGTAAGTGTACCATTGCGACGGATTAAGGGTGTGCGCAGGCGCTCGGGATTGTTCACATAGTCAAACTCCCAGCGACCACGGTTACACAGCCATCCATCATCGATGGCGTCGTTGTTGCGCGACATCAGGCGCGTCACGCGGTCGACACGCACATCGACGCGAGCGTTACAGCCGACGCTACAGTTATTACACACGCTGGGAACGCGTTTAAGCTCCCAGGGACGAGCCTTGAAGCGATAGCTTGTGGCCGTCAGCGCGCCGACTGGGCAGATCTCCACCGTGTTACCGGAGAAGTTTGAGTCAAAGGCATTGCCTGGGGCCGTGCCGACTTCCATCTTGTAGCCACGCGAGATCATAACCAGGCCGTTGTCCATCGAGATCTCACTGCTAAAACGCGTGCAACGCTGGCAGAGAATGCAGCGCTCGCGGTCGATGTTGATATCCTTGCTGATGGGCACAGGCTTGGGATAGTGGCGCTTGTTGAGATCGAAGCGCGTCCCGCCTGGGCCGTGGCGCAGGGTGAAGTCTTGCAGATCGCACTCGCCAGCCTTGTCACAGATCGGGCAGTCTAGCGGGTGATTGATAAGCAGGAACTCCAGCGTACCCTGGCGCGCGTTCAGCACCTTCTCGGTCTTGGTATGCACTACCATACCCTCGCTCACAGGCGTGGTACACGCCGTCTGAGGGGGCTTGGGCATGTTCTCAACCTCGACGAAGCACATGCGGCAGGCACCCAGCGGCGGCATTTTGGGATGGTAGCAGTAGATCGGCACCTCAATACCAGCCTTCTGCGCGGCGGCCCACACCAGGGTACCTGGCGGAACCTCGACGGGAATGCCATCGATGGTGAGGTGTACGAGTTCGTCCTTTTTCTCTTCTGGCATAATTATTTCTACCTGACGGTTTGTATCATTCCTATGGATAATTAATTAGCGCCAGCGCTCAAGGTGGCGGCTTCGGCGTTGATGGTTCCGTGCTTATGAGGTCCGCCAACCATGCAGTGGCCATGCGTTACATGGTACTCGAACTCCTCACGGAACATGCGCACGCCGCTGGTAATCAGGCTGGTCGCCGCGTCGCCCAGGGGGCAGAACGACTTACCGCTGATGTTGCCGCAAATGCTGGTGAGCAGGTCGATGTCTTTCATCTTGCCGTGCCCATGTTCCAGGCGCTCGAGAAGCTCGGTGAGCCAGTAAGTGCCTTCGCGGCAGGGCGTACACTTCCCGCAGGACTCATCGCGATAGAACTCGACCGCGCGCGCGATAGTGCCGACGATACAGGTCTCGTCATTAATAACGATCACGCCACCCGAGCCGAGCATCGAGCCAGCCGCCGCCACGGACTCATAGTCCATGGGGATGTCCAGCTTGTCGGGACCCAGGAAGAAGGTCGAGGAACCGCCGGGAATGACGGCCTTGACCTGGCGATCGTTGAGGATGCCACCACCATACTGCTCATCATAGAGAAGCGTGCGCAGAGGTATGCCCAGGGGCGCCTCGTAGTTACCGGGCTTCTTGACGTGTCCGCTCAAACCAAAGATACGTGTACCCTTGCTCTTCTCCGTGCCGAAGGAGGCGTAGTACTCGCCACCCTGCTCGATGATTGCGGGCACGGTGCAGAGTGTCTCGCAGTTATTGATAACTGTGGGACCGCCATAGAGGCCGACCACCGCCGGGAAGGGTGGCTTGAGGCGAGGATAGCCACGGCGACCCTCCAGCGACTCCATCAGCGCGCTCTCTTCGCCGCAGATGTAGGCGCCCGCGCCACGGTGAACGATCACGTCTATACTATAGTCACTGCCCAGGATGTTGCTGCCGATCAGACCCGCTTCATAGGCCTCGTCAACGGCGCGCTGAACCTGGTCTGCCGCGTAGGGCAGTTCGCCACGAATGTAGATGAAGGCCGTTTTGACACGACAGGCATAGCTGGTGATAAGCACGCCCTCGACCAGCAGGTGTGGGTTGCGCTCCATCAACATGCGATCCTTGAAGGTGCCAGGCTCGCTCTCGTCCGAGTTGCAGCAGAGGTAGCGTGGCTTATCGTTTTTGGCCAGGAAGCTCCACTTCATGCCCGTGGGGAAGCCCGCGCCACCGCGTCCGCGCAGACCAGACTTCTTGATCTCTTCTACGATCTGGTCTGGCTCGCTCTTCAGGGCCTTGGCCAGGGCCTCGTAGCCTCCGTTCTGGCGATAGACCTCAAGCGTGTCGATTCCCGGCACATCGATATATTTTGTAAGAAACTTGGCTGTTTCTGGCATTGCACATTTCCTCGTAACTGGTGCCTTTACCGGGAGATACCGGACTTGGACTCGTTGACCTGTTTGCCCTGTTTCAGTTCGCGCTCAAGGTCGTCAATGAGGGCATCGGCCTTCTCAAGGGTGACGTTCTCGACGAACTGCCCATTGACCTGGAGAACAGGAGCGTAGCCGCAGGTTGCGAGGCACTCGACGCCCTGGAGGGTAAAGTTGCCGTCCGGGGTGGTCTCGCCGCGCTTGATGCCCAGGCGCTGCTCCAGGTGTTCCATCACGCTATCGCAGTTGCGCAGATAACAGGAGATGCTGGTGCAGACCTTCACGATCTTCTTGCCCGGTGCCTGCTTATGGTACATGGTGTAGAAGGTCGCGACGCTCTCCACGTCGTCGATCGTCATACCCACGGCCTCGGCCACAGCCTCCAGGCCCGCACGCGTGATATAGCCCTCTTCTTCTTGCGCGATATAGAGCGAGGGCATAACCGCTGAACGCGCGGCAGGATAACGCTTAGCCAGCTCGCGCATGCGCTCTTTAGCCTTCTCTGAAATCATCTATCAACCTCTCCAAGCACGATATCAATGCTACCAATGGCGGCGACAACGTCCGAAAGGAAGGTCCCCTCGACCATGCGCGGGAGCACCTGCAAGTTGGCGAAGGATGCGCCACGCACATGCATGCGATAGGGTTTGGGGCCGCCATCGCTGACCATATAGAACCCTAGCTCGCCCTTGGGGGCCTCGGTGCGCACAAAGACCTCGCCTTGGGGTGGACGATAGCCCTCGGTGAAGAGCTTGAAGTGGTGGATCAGGGCCTCCATGCTACCGGTGATCTGCCACTTGGGTGGCGGTGTGACTTTTTTGTTCTGGACGCGGTAGGGACCTGTGGGCAGACCTTCTAGCGCCTGCTCAATGATCTTGCGGCTCTCTTCCATCTCCAGCATGCGCACCATGTAGCGATCATAGACATCGCCCGTGGAGCCGACTGGAATGTCGAAGTCAAACTTCTCGTAGCCGCTGTAGGGGAAGACTTTGCGGATATCCCAGACCACGCCGCTACCGCGCAGGGTCGGACCCGAGGCGCCATAAGCCAGGGCATCTTCCTGTGTCAGGATGCCGATATTGCGGGTGCGCTCCAGCCAGAGCTGATTATTGCTGAGCAGGTCATGATACTCTTGCAGGCGTGCCGGGAAGGCCTTCAGGAATTCGCGTACCTTCGCCTCGAAGCCTTTGGGCAGCTCGGCCTGTAGACCACCGGGGCAGATGTAGCTAGTCATCATACGCACGCCTGAGATCAACTCGAAGATATCGAGGATCATCTCGCGCTCACGGAAACAGTAGAGGAAGACGCTCTGCGCGCCCAGGTCAAGCGCCGAGGTTCCTAGCCAGACCAGGTGGCTCGCGATACGCTGAAGCTCAGCAAGGATGACGCGTGTGTACTTAATCTTATCGTTGATCTCGTCATCGATGCCCAGGAGACGCTCCACCGCCAGGCTATAGCCCAGGTTATTATTGAGCGGCGCGAGGTAATCCATGCGGTCCGTCAGAACCAGGGCCTGATGGTAGGACTTGACCTCGGCGGTCTTCTCAATGCCGGTATGGAGAAAGCCGATATCAGGTACGGCTTTAATAACGGTCTCACCCTCGATGGTCAGAACGAGGCGCAATACGCCATGCGTACTGGGGTGCTGAGGCCCCATGTTGATGGTCATCGTATCGTTACGCTGGCCATCTTCGAGGAGCTGCCCCTCATCAAGGGTATAGGAGTACCCGGCTAGCGGTGTACTCGTCTTCTCTTTTTGCTGCATAAGCTGTCCTCTTTAGTGCCTCTCCGAAAACCTGAGCGCGTGAGCGCTAGCCGCGAGAGCGGTGTTGGTTTTCGTACAAGGTCATGGAGCTGATCTAGGCCTCTTCTGTTGTTGGCAATGTGCCTGGCTCTTGACCAGGATTGACCTGAGTGCGGCCCTCATTAAACTGACGACCCTCGGAAGAGCGTAGCGACTGCTGATAGTAATCGCCAACGCCGGGATCGACATTATAAGGAACCTGTCCACCCCAGTGAGGCTCGGGAAGCTCGAAGCCCGAGATGGGATAATCTTTGCGCAGAGGATGAGTGGTCCAGTCCTCAGGCATCATAATACGGCGTAGGTCGGGATGGCCCGCAAAGGTAATCCCAAAAAGGTCGTAGACCTCGCGCTCATACCAGTTCGCGCCAGCCCAGACGCTCGTAATACTGGGAACCTCTGGATGGGCCTCGCGTCGCTGACCCACACGCACCTTGAGACGGATAAAACACTGGTGTTCAATGGAGAGAAGCTGGTAGACGACATCGAAGCGTGGTGTGCGCTCTGGCCAATCAACCGCTGTTACCGTCTCAAGAAAATTGTACTGGAGCTGTGCCTTCAGGAACTGACAGACCTCGACCAGGGAGCCTGGGTCGAGGATGATTGTCTGCTCGTCACGGTGTTCAACGGTTTCGAGCACGGCCTGCGGAAACTTTTCCCGCACAACGTCCACTGTCGAAGCTGCTGTTATGACCATAAAATAACTTCCTAAAAAAGTAACCGAACACTGAATGGGACTTTAACCAGTTAATATGGCAAGTTGTGAGTGCAATCATTACCAAAGCAATTAGTTAAAGATCATCAACATAGGCCGCAGGTCGTAGGGGAACGTAGAGCTAAAAGCCAGGTCCATGGCGACACGAGTCGCGCTTTACACCTGCGGCGTCAGGGCAAGGAAACGATACTGGAAATAACCGCCCTTGCGCACAAAGAGGGCTAACCAGAAACTGGTTGGCCCCCACTTTTCGCTTGTGTTTCGTTTCTTCTGTATGAACTTCCTCTCGAAAACCTGAGCGCGCTTGTCCCCGAATGGGGGATTGGTTTTCGTATTAAGAAGAACGTGCCGCTGCTACCTTCTCTCAGGCAGGCTATCAAGATTGGTATATCGTGTAGGGTCCATGCTTGCATGGACTAAACGCAACTTGACCCTACAGACCCGCCTCCATATTTGAAGGACCGACGAGCTTGAGGCCGCTATCCTTCAAAGGATCAGGTGGATTGGGAATGCCCTCACGAATCTTGCGCTGCAACTCATTGAAGCCGAACAACAGCATATCGGGAGTAGGGGGGCAACCTGGGATAAAGACATCGACTGGAACGATCTTATCTACTCCCTGTACAATGGCGTAATTGTTGAAAACGCCACCGCAGGAGGCGCAGGCTCCCATTGAGATGACCCACTTTGGTTCTGGCATCTGGTCATAAATCTGGCGCAACACAGGAGCCATCTTGACTGAGCAGCGTCCAGCGACGATCATCAGATCAGCCTGGCGTGGTGAGGCGCGATAGACCTCGGCTCCAAACCGCGCAAGGTCGAAGCGACTGGCGCTGGTTGACATCATCTCAATGGCGCAGCAGGCCAGGCCGAAGAGCGCGGGCCAGAGCGAGGAGCTACGGCTCCAATCCAAGATCTTGCTCACCTGCGTGGTTAGCACGCCAAAGCTACCATCCTTCTGATGCATTGGTAGCTCGCGTGGTGTCTGCGTGTTGGAGTAGGTCTGTACCGGCTCCCAGGGATTGGTTATTCCCATGAAAAAGCTCCCTTCCGCCAAACATAGACATAGCCCACCATTAGAATCGCCAGGAAGACGAGCAGTTCAATGAGTCCGAAAAGCTGTAGCTGGTGGAGCAGGACTGCGAGGGGATAGAACGACACAATTTCGATGTCGAACACAATAAAGAGCATACCAGTCAACAGATATTTGACTGGGAAGCGTTTCTTGGGCGGCTCAATTTCTTGAATACCGCATTCATAGGGCGCGAGCTTCTCCGGCGAGGGTTTGCGTGGCCCAAGCACGTTGGTCACCACCATAACCAGAATACCGAAGAGGATCGCAAGCGTTACTAAGATAAAAATGGGGAGTGCTGATCCCATATGCGGAACCTTCAATTTCTCAATTTCTAATAGCTGCACTAATTGCATGAAAAAAATGCATCGACTAGTGTCAAAAATACACTTCCTCAGCATCTATTGTAGTACAGTCTTACAGGTGTGTCAAATAAGCCCATACCGGCGTACGCGGCTACAGGCCCGCTACTGGCGTGCGCGGCTACTTCTTATTCCAGCGCATAGCACTATTCCCCCCGAGTAAGAAGATGAATGTGCAGGTCCGAGGCCTCTGGCCTCGGACCTGCACATTCATCTTCTTACTCCTTGAGCGCCGTAGGCGCGAAAGGGATGTCTACTTCCACTCGCCTAAACATGATAAAATATATCAAATGAACCTCTGGGCCAACATCGAAAGCAACGACGCGAATAAGGACGTATGGACGCAGATAAGCGGGAATGGCCCGCGCAAACGCGCGCGCAGGCCAAATGAACGAGAGATCCTGGCGACGCTGCGCCACTGGCTGCTGCATGACTATGTAGCGGCATATTGTCGCGCCCTTGCCGCCACGCGCATCTTCCGGCGCTGCTACTGGGTCGATGCCCTGGGGCTTAACGCGCGCGAGCAGATACTTGTACCAATGCCTGAACACGCTGAGAATGGCAATGGCTCGAAGAAGCGGCGCAAAAAAGAGCCAGATGTGCTCATGCTGCCACAGGCCCTGCTCCCCATCTCGCTTCTAGCGCGCGAACTTGTTCAGGAGCAGCCACCCTTCTCGCTTTATGGCCTGCTGCTAAGCGGTTCCAGGCAGAATGCCCATACAACGCAAGAGACGCTGCCCCAGGATGGTGGTGTCCTGCGCAGCAACTGGCTGGATGGTGGCGCTGCTCTGCTGCGTGAGCTTGAGCCTTCGCCAGCCATATTTCTGCTTAATCCCTTTACGCCTTCGCTCTTTAGCAATGAAGATTTACTCAAGATCTACCAGCGTACCGCCCCCACGGAACTCCTCCTCTGGCTTCCCCATCAAGCGATTGATGCCTGTCTCCAGACCGCGCGAAGTGACGAACAGGTGGGACTTAAGCTGACCAATCTGTTGCGCACCGACCGCTGGAAGACCCTCCTCAGTGCCGAAGCTGAGCGTGTGCAGGCCATAGATAGTTTTCTTAAGCTGTTTATACTGAGCATGAAGCGCCACTTTAGCCTGCCCATCCAACGACTCGCGTTACCGGTCCAGGTGGGGCCAGCCTGGATGGAGTATGTACCCTCGACCCTGCTCTTTGCGACCAGGCGCCAGGACAGCTTTCAACATATGAATGAGGCGCTTTGTGACTACCGGCGGCGTCTTTATGCCGTGATCCATGATGGTGTGCTTGCCGAGGAGTGGTTTCTCGTCCAGGAGCAGGAGCGGCATGCAGCCTCCCTGGAGCAGTTAACGCAGCGCATCATCCAATTGGGGCGAGGACAGCGCGTGCGCCGCTGGCCCGATCTACGCCAGCAGGCCATGCTTGAATACTTTGGTCAGTTCACGCTCAACGACTATGACGGCGTTATGCAGCACCTGCTACAGAGCGGCGAGGTACGCTGCGAATGGCGGCGCACACGCTCCACCAACGAAGACCCTGTTTCGCCTGGTAACGACGACTTACTCATCTGGCGCTAGTAAATCTTACAAGTAGAAGGAACAAAATCCAGCACAGCTCATGCTACATACTTTTACGTGAAAAGAAGGCATCACCAGGGGGAAACGCAGGACATGGGGAGACCCCGCGTTTTAGTGACACCTCCTATTATAAATTTACGTTTTGCGCAGGTAATTAGTCGCATGATTTCGAGAGAAAAAGTGTTGTTTTTGAGCATAGATCTATACAGTAAGTATATGGGGAAGAGCGTGTATGAAGAAACAAGATGTATCATCGCGCAACGGACTCAACGAGTTAAACGGAGCCGAATGGGTCTACTTTACTCGTAGCATCCTGACGACCTCATACCCCTCAGAATATAGTCATCACCTACGCAAGGCCCACGGCGCGAACAAGCCCCCACAGCTCATGCGCCAGTTGATAGAGTTCTTTACCAAGCCAGGCGCACGTGTCCTCGACCCCTTCGCGGGCGTCGGCGGAACGCTTATAGGTGCCTCGATCTGTATCAAACCCCGCGAGGCCCTGGGGATCGAGATTAATTCGCAATGGGTAGAGATCTACCAGCGTGTATTGGAAGAGAACCAGGACCAGTTGCTGCCCCAGTCTATGCTGCATGGCGACTGCCTGACCCTCATGCGCGAGATGGAGAGCGCCAGCTTTGACTTTATCGCCACCGATCCCCCCTACAATATTCACATGACCCAGACCATGTCGGGCAAGCGCAAGGCGAACCAGCACGCCAGCCGGCGCACCACCTACGATATGCGCTCAGATGATCCCGCCGATCTCGCCAACATGCCCAGCTATGAGACTTACTTAGAGGCCATGGAGCATATCTTTCAAGAGTGTGCCCGCCTCCTGAAGCCCAGGAAATACATGGTCATCATCGTGCGCGATGCCTACCAGCATGGTGAGTACATCTTTACCCACGTCGACCTGGCGCGCCGTGCTCGCCTCCACGGCCTGATCCCCAAAGGCGAGATCATCTGGTACCAGACCGGAACACGCCTGCGCCCCTACGGCTACCCCTTCGCCTACATCCCCAACATCGCCCACCAGTACATCGTCATCCTCCAAAAACAGTAACATATGGTAAGGGTATGTGATGATACTGGGTTGACTCCGCCAACCCAGTATCATCACATACCCTTACCATATAAATAACTATGTGGCGTTTTTAACTCTTGAGCGACATATGCAGTGAAATCGCTAGCGAGAAGAACTACAGTAGGACGGAACCATGCAACAACATTTGTCGTCAGCTGGGGATGACGCCTTCGCAGCTGAACTCTACCAGCGCTACGCTCAGGAGATCTTTGCCTACTTGCGCATGCATACACCGACGCGTGAGGATGCCGAGGACCTGCTCATTGATGTCTTCCTGGCGGCGCTTGAGCAGAAAAACTTTCAGGATGTGCCCATAGAGAGACAGCGAGCCTACCTGTGGCGGGTGGCGCAGAATAAGACGGTCGACTTGCATCGTCGTCTGAAGCGCCGCCAGGTATCGCCCATAGAACAGGTCGCGGATGCGCTCTACTTCGATGAAGATCAGGAGCCGGAACAACACGCCATGCGCACAGAGCGTCACGCCCTGTTGCGGACACATGTGCAGGGGTTGCCAGAACTACAACGTAAGCTACTCTACCTGCGCTTTGTCAATGGATTGCGTAGCGCGGAGATCGCGCGCATCCTCGACAAACGTGAGGGTACAGTACGCATGCTGCTCTCGCGTACGCTCAATACCCTCCGCTCCATCTATGAGAAGCACAAATGAGAAGTACTAAAAGGGATAGGCACTATGGCTACATCGAACGAACATTTCAATGCTAAAGACATAGATAAGCAGATCGAGCAAGCTCTGGCGCAGGCTCAATCCAATGAACCCAACACGCAACTGGTGGCCGATCTACAACGGCTCCACCAGGTGGATGCCCAGGCCGACGCGCAATCGCTCAACTACGCCTGGCAGCATATTCGCGCCCGCAATCGCTCGCAGCGATCTCTGAATAACGAAGGGAAGGTCATCCCTATGCATATACCTTCATCACGCATGCCTGACAAGACGCAGGGTGTGCCACGCCAGCAGCGCTTTTCCTCCACCCGGAGAGCTTTCACACTCATCGCCGCCGTTTTGGTGGCAGCCCTGGTCGTAGGTAGCCTGCTTACCGTACTCTACCGGGCGCGCTCAGCACAGGGAGGGAATCCCGACTCTCCACATGCTACTGCGATACCTAAAGCAACGAACCAACCCACACAAGTTCATCCCGGCCAGGTTGTCTACAACTATAAAGTGAAGGACAACATTATTATGGGTTTGCAGTGGTCTCCTGATGGCAAGCGCATCGTCCTGGTGGGAAATGACGCGCATATCTTGGATGCCACGACCGGGAAAAACGAGGTCACCTATCATCCTACTGGTGGAGGGCGAACTCCTGTTCAAAACGTTGCCTGGGCGCCAGATGGCAGCCAGCGCCTTGCTATCGCCACCGATACTGTACAGATTATAGACGCGAATACTGGCAAGGTCCTAGCTACTGGTCCAAAGCAATCGACGGTGTATACGGGAAATTTGCTCACGAGCTTATTGATGCCCCTGGCTCCTCATAGTGGTAGCGGTTCTACCGTCATAACAAGCTTGGCCTGGTCACCAGATGGGAGGTATATTGCCACCAATCTGGGCCACCTGATCAATAACTCTCGTGATCCGCAGGATCATCCAATTCTCATCTGGGATAGCCATACAGGGGAAGTAGTTAAGAGGCTGTTTGGCCATACTGACGATCCCTATCGCGTGTTGTGGTCGCCAGATGGCAAATACCTGGCCTCCTTCTCACAAAATTGGGATGAAACTGTTCGTGTCTGGGATGCAAAGACAGGTAGTCTCATTAATACCGTTCACGCGAAAGGCTATGGGTCAATGGGTGGGATAGCGTGGTCACCGGATAGCCAGTATCTGGCCGTAAGTATGGATGTCCAGGTTGGAAATAATACCGTTGGGGAGATCAAGACTAAGCCTCAGGTTCAGGTCTGGCAAGCGTTAACAGGTACACCCATCATGACGCTCTCACCGACTGTTAGTGGGCAGTACCTCGCCTGGTCGCATGATGGTAAGCGTATTGCCATGGTTGAAAGCGGGTTGCAAACGATTGCGAGTGGACCGGATGAAGGGAACCAGATCAGCATAGAGAAGGTGGAGATCTGGAATCCTATGAATGGGCAGACCATTTACACCTACCAGGAAAAGAGTGGGGAGATGCGAGGCGTTACCTGGTCGCCCGACGATACTCTCATTGCCACCGCAAGTATGAATAGTTCGAGCTTGCCACCAGACAAGAAAGCGAATAACGATACAGTCTATATAAAAGTGTGGAAAACTCCCGCTAAATAGAAGCGCGTATTGAGTAAGAAGCAGGGTGGAGGCTGCCGGACGCGTCCGGCAGCCTCCACCCTGCTTCTTTTATTGGCAATGACTACCCAAAACAAGAGTTTTTGCCGGGAAAAGCTGTGCTTAGATGATGCGCAGGCTCAGGCGGTACCGCTACCCTACCAATAAGATTGCCTGGCGAGTATAATTATTGGAAACATTACGGTAATAGATAGGATGAAAGAAGTCCCCCAGAAAAAGAGAGTAACGCTATGCCACGGAAGACACGAGAGAACAACGAGTACAGTGAACAGTTTCAGCGACGTGAAGTGATAGAAGAGACACACATCCCCATGCAAGAAGAGACACACGGAATCGACGAAGTCCTAAACGAGCGCAACCATATCGCCGTCCTATCCTCACTTGAGTACGGCGAGCGCTTCCATGCCGCCGGCAAGCGTGATGTTGAGCTATACATCCGCACCTACAATACGATGCTGCGTAGCTCCGGAGAGGTTAATCTGAAGGCCCTGATGCAGGCGCACTACAACATTGATTCAATCCTGCACCCCGATGCGCGCGTGCCACAGCCCGATATGTCGGCATTCATCTATAGTGTGCTGCGCCTGCCAATCTCCATCCTGCACTGTAACCTGGTGTTGCTGGGGCAGTCTGAGGATGTCTTTGTGCAGCATAACTTCCCGGTCAATAGCTGGCAGGCTGTCACGGCCTCGGCCAGGCGCCGAAAGTGGTTCTATGATGGCAAGGAGACTCTGGCGGCCTACGTCGCCAGCGTCAGTGACACCGATGATATCGTACCTGTGCTGGTGGCCTTCCAGATCGAATGGAACAAGATGTATTACCTGATCAACGAGGACCCGACGACGATCAAGCTGCTGGAGACGCGCATGGATCGTAGCTCTCCGGTCTTCGCCGAGATCAGCAAAGTGCTACGCGAGCGCCTGCATATCGCGCCCGACGATTGGAATCGCCTGGAGGTCATCTGGGGCGATCAACTTTGGGAGACCCTGCTGAGTATGGGTCAGCAGCGCAAAAACTTCCGCCTGCGCATGCTGGGTGGTTCGCATGTAGGTTACGTCCGCGCCACGCGCCAGTGGTGGAACCCGGTCAAAGATGTGCTGGAGAGCTTGAACGTGCAGAATCGCCCAATCTACTTCGTCTCCAGCAATACCCATAGCATGGTGAACGTCCTCTCCGGCTCCCTGCTCAATCGCGAGGAGGAGCTAACGCGCTTTGCCCTCAAAGGCAACGATCCCTACCTGAACGCGGAATGCCGCAAGTTGCAGGAGGGCGAAGTTCCGGGCAACTGGCATAACTTCCTCTACTTCGCGGGCCGCGAGTGGGTCAATACGCCCGCAGGCAAAGAGTTCCTGAGCCAGCGCGAGGAGGAGGAGCGAGCGCGAGGCATCTATCGCGTGGATGCGCGCCATGGGGTAGAGATCGATGCCCAGATCTTCGATCTCTCCAAACTACATCCAGGCGAGATCGACCCGCGCTGCCGTATGCCACACCTGGACTACCTGGCCCAGAGCCAGGCCTTGATCTTGAATATCGACTATCCCCTGGGCATGGCGGCCTATCGGATGATGCGCGAGATCATGGAGAACCTGGCGCAGCTACGTGGCATTTATATCCTGGGCAAGGCTGCGACGCTCAATGGTAGCATCGGCGATGTCATGATTTCTAATGTTGTGCTGGACGAGCATAGCCAGAACACGTACTGGCTCGACAACTGCTTTACGGCGCACGATGTCCAGCCCTACCTGATCTATGGCTCCGTGCTGGATAACCAGAAGGCCATTTCGGCCAAGGGTACCTACCTGCAGAACCGTCAGTACCTGGACTTCTACTATCGCGCCAACTACACCGTTGTCGAGATGGAGAGCGGCCCCTACCTCAACGCCGTCTATGAAGACCAGTACCTCACGCGCTACCCGGTAGGCGAGAACATCAACTTCGCGCGCCTCCCCTATGAAGTGGGTCTGCTACACTACGCCTCAGATACACCTTACACGCGAGGCAAGAACCTGGGCGCGGGCAGTCTCTCCTACTTCGGCATGGACTCGACCTACGCCACTACCATTGCCATTACCAAGCGTATCCTTGAGCACGAGGTCGCGTACCTGAAGCGGCAGAAGATGCCGCGCCCCCTGCCCCACCAGGTCGTCTCACTCGAGGCCACCGAAGAAGGAAGCAAGGTATCCTAAAGCATAAAAAAAGAAGTACGGCCTAGCCGTACTTCTTTTTTTATGCTTTATTTGTGTTTAGGAGATGCTGAGACTGAGTTTGAGTGCGTAGTCGACGCGCTGCATCTCTTCATAGGTGATGACGCCTCTGCGGCGTAAGAGACGTGATTTCTCAATCGTCATCAGTTGTTCGCATTTGACATCCGTGTAATCGGTCAGCCCATTTTCTGCATTAGGGGAGATACGCACATGCAATGGCAGTTCGCGTTCCGTGCGACTCATGGAGGCGACGATAGTAAGCGGATAATTTCTTGAGCCGTTACCACGGTCGTTCTGGATAATTAAAGCCGGGCGTGTGCCCTGTTGTTCGGCTCCACGTCCGGGCGACCAGTTAACATCCCATATTTCGCCTCGGCGAGGTTGTGGGTAATCTACTTGCTGCACATCATACGTTCTGGGGCTGGCCCGGACATGCCTGGCCTCTTCGCTCATGCAACCATACCTTCATGCCCGGCCTCAAAAAAGAACTGGGCGTCTTCTAGCGTTTCTGGAAGGGAACCAAGATAAGCGTAGGCTTCGTCGAGGGAGTAATTAAGTGAGGAAGATAATTCGCGTTCGCGCTTCTGAATAATGGCTGATTTGAGCTGCTGATAATTATCCTGGCGCATGAGTTCCATGATAGTCTCCACTACATCTCCTAGTGAGGAGTCTAGTTCAACTGCAAGGGCTTTGAGCTCCTTGTGCTGTGTTGAGGGGATTTGAATGGATTTGCGAACGAGGTTCTCATGACGGTAAAAGTCGGTATGCGCAATAGCCATGAAGATGCCTCCTGGTCTGTACACGACGTCTTACTCTCTCTATTGTACTTGTCGCCTAAGCAAAAGTCAATAAATCTGGATCTGGTTTGCTGAGAAAAATAAGGAATTCTAATAATAGGGATTTGTAGTTTTGCGGTATTTTCGTAAAGCTTCTAGAGCTTTCTTGCTTTACTTTATCGGCATGCCAACATAAATCTGCACCTCCTTGCTTCCTTAAAAACAGCTCCGTCTACTAATGCGTCTATAAGCATGTTCGCTTTTATTTATAAAGTCATGTATAGAAAGCCTTTAAAGTGATGCTACAATAGCTAGTCGAGTCGTTCTAGAAAAACAGTAAGCGGAGCCGGACAAATTTCCTATACAACTTGAAGATGAGGTTGCTCGTATGAATCACGAGGTTTATTTGTTAGCGGAAGGAATTATTTTATGACAGATCCCAGGTTAGAGAAACTGGCCAGTGTGCTGGTTAACTACTCTTTGAAGATACGGCCCGGAGATAAGCTCTCAATTGAGGCTCCAGATGTGGCAGCACCCCTGGTGCGCGCTGTCTATCGCGAGGCCTTGCGTGCAGGCGCACTGGAGGTCATACCCAGCATTCGCCTTGCGGGACTCGGCGAAATTCTCTTAAAAGAGGCGAATAAAGAACAACTTGCCCATATTCCCGAGTATGACCGCTATGCTGGCGAGTATTTCGATGCCGTGCTTACCGTCTGGGCTGAGGAGAACACACGCGCGCGTAGCCGTATAGATCCCACACGGATCGCGAAACGTAATGAAGCACGTGCTGAGTTAATAAAACGCTCTTTGGAGCGTATCGCCAGTGGCAAGGTGCGCTGGTGTGGCACGCTCTTCCCTACTCATGGCCATGCCCAGGACGCACGTATGTCCTTGAGTGAGTATGAAGATTTCGTCTATGGCGCTGGCCTGCTTGAGCAGGAGCATCCCGTAGCGGCCTGGCAGAAGATTGCCGAGGAGCAGCAGCGTATCGCTGAGTACCTGGAGCGGCACGACGAGATTCATATCGTGGCCCCAGAGACCGACATTACCTATCGCGCTGGTGGACGTAAATGGATCAACTGTGCCGGGACGGAGAACTTCCCTGACGGCGAGATCTTTACCGGCCCTATCGAAGATTCGGTTAATGGAACCGTCTACTTCCGCTATCCTTCGCTCTATCATGGCAATGAGGTTGTGGGAATCCGCCTGACCTTTAAAGATGGCAAGGTTATTGAGAGCAGCGCCGAGCGTGGCCAGGACTTCCTCAGCGCCATGCTGGATATGGACGCTGGCTCGCGCACCCTGGGCGAGGCCGCCTTTGGCCTCAACTACCAGATTCAAGAGGCCACGGGCGATACCCTCTTCGATGAGAAGATTGGCGGCACCATGCATATGGCTCTAGGAGCCTCCCTGCCCGAGTCGGGCGGCATCAACGACTCGGCCCTCCACTGGGATCTTGTATGCGACCTCCATGAAGGCAAGGTCTATGCCGATGGCGAACTCTGCTACGAGAACGGCCACTTTCTCATCTAATGAATAAGGTATATGGTGGTGCCCTGGCAGAACCAGGGCACCACCATATACCTTACAATACATATGAACGCTTCTATGGGGACTATGCGCAGTTGGCCTCTTCCTCTGGCAATTTAGCGTAGATTATCAGCTGGCCTGCCAGCGCGATTTTCTGCCACTTTTTGTCCATCGCTAACCCCTTCAGCTTCTCCCCAACTTCTGATGTGTTTGTGGCGTGCTGTGTGAGGGTTTCGTCAACGCGGTCGAGTGTTGGGACATAGATAAAAAAGTCCTGTAGAACGTCCTGCTGCATATGCGTGTCCTTCCTTCTTGTGTTGACTTCACCTCATGACCCCCTTGCGCTCCTTGCAAGCGTTCCTTCGCCAATGAAGGTAAGACATGTCGATAAGGTAGACGAGAAAAATAGCTGCCAGTTAAAAAAATCAGCGTTTGATAAGACCAAAAAGAAAATCAAGGTTTCTCTCTCTAATACACTAGACGTTGGAACCTTGATTTTGTGACATATGAGTTTATTAATTGCAACGGGGAGTATGGAGACCCTGCCAGCCTTCGGCTGGCAGGGTCTCCATACTCCCCGTTGCAATTAATCTGATTATTTCCAGGGGAGGGGGGACCAGCGATTGCTCTGGGCGAAGCCAAAGCCTTCGTCGGTAACGGTACCTTCATAGCCGGCAGGGATCGCCTCGAAATATGTGGCGAGTTTGCGAGGGAAGATTGCCAGGTCGAAGGCCCAGGGGTCGCCTGCCTCCTCGACGATGGAGCGCCAGGAGCGGTTCTCCTGCCACTCCTCTGTGAAGTAGACGCCCAGTTCGGGAAAATTTTTTGCCAGGACGCGCAGTATGTGCCAGATGCCAGCTCCGATCTCTGGTTTATAGGTCGCTCCTGTCTCTGTGAGCAGGGCTTCGTCTTCAAATTGCAAGTTGATGCCAATCCAGGGCTGTGGCTCCTCATCCAGGGTTGGCGCACCAATATTTGGGTAGAGTGAGACATCGATACCAGAACAGGTAATGGGCTCGCTGTGTGCAGGCAGGAGGGTAAAGGTAGCGGGATAGATATCGCCAAAGCTTTCCTCTTCGCTCTCGGGCCATGTGATCTCGTCCAGCCATGCCAGGACGCCCTGGTCGTCGCACCCCAACTCTTTCAGCGTGTCCTGGTAGCGGGTCAGGAGTTCTGCGAAGTCTTCTTGATCTTCATAGGTTGCATAGGTCTGAATTTGCGCGTAAGTTGCCATATCGTTAATCCTTCATGGATAGAAGCTGGTTTACTTATTGCTTTGTGGGAAGTTTCCCTTTATTCTATCAATAAATTGTTTAATATGCTATCTGTGAGTCGTAACCCCGGGCTTTCCAGCTCTTGCCTTGGTTTCGCTACGCTCGCCTCGGGGTAAGGGGGTGTGGGTGGAAAACGGCAAAGCCGTTTTCCACCCACACCCCCTTACCCCTGAGCGCCGCAGGCGCGAAGGCGCTCGCTAATTGGTTGTGAAAGGATGACACTTATGCAAGAGGAGACCATCACGCTGTATCGTCCTACTGGCTCAGAGGAGTTGGCCTTGATTGCGGAGAGCCTGTATACCACCTTTCCGCCGCGCCTCTTCTGGCAACCTATCTTCTATCCTGTGCTCTTTGAGGAATATGCCGTCCAGATCGCTCGTGATTGGAATGCCCGCGATGGCAATTCAGGGTATGTGACGCGTTTCCAGGTGCGCAAGGCCTTTCTCGATAGCTATGAGGTGCGAAAAGTGGGTAGCGCGATCCACCAGGAGTACTGGATTCCGGCGGAGGAGCTGGATGAGTTCAACCGTAATATTGTTGGCCCCATCGAGGTCATCGCTGAGTATCATTCATAGAGCCAGTGCCCCCGGCGAAGTTGTTAATCCCAAGTTGCTCCTAGCTTTGCCAGGCGATCGCGGTATTCGATGCGGTCGAGCCAGGCCTGGGGCCAGGCTTCGAGGCCCAGGTGGGCGCCCGCGAAGGCTCCGGTGAGGCAGGCTATGGAGTCGGAGTCGCCACTGGTGGTCGCAGCACGCTGGATGGCCTTGATAGGCTCTTCGGGATAGAGCAGGAAGCAGAGCAGGCCAGTGGCGAATGCCTCTTCGGCGATCCAGCCTGCGCCCGTCTGCAAGCAGGGATCACTCTGGCGGTCTGGCTGCTTCAGTGCGACATCGAGCCGCTCAAGTACCTGCAGGCATTCATCCCAGCCACGCTCGATAAACTCCTGTGGCGTATTGCTGAGTGGGATCTGCCAGAGCGGCCCCAGCCAGAGCTGATGGTAGACGCTGCGCTGGCTCAAGGCATAATCCTGCAGGCGCTCGACGAGTCCCTCGGGTTCGCCGCCTGACACAAGGTCGGCGATGCACCAGGTCGTCAGATCGGAGGCCGCAAGCGCGGTTGGATGGCCGTGGGTGAGCGCGGCCTGGAACTGAGCGATGGCGGCGCGCGTCTCAGGTGTGACCTCGTCTTGCTCGGCGCGTAGGAGCCCCGCTGGTGCTACACGCATATTAGCGCCACAGCCTTTGGAACTGATGACAGTGGCATTCTGCCAGGGAAGGTTACGCGCCAGCCCCTCGCAGGCCTGGAGGCAGGTATTGCCGGGCGCGCGATTATTATCTGGGCTGCGATCCCAGGCGATAAAGGCGGCGCGCAGCGGCTCTTCCAACGTATCGGCGCTATAAGGCTTCTCGGCGGCCAGGAGTGCCTCTCCAACCGCCAGCGTCATCTGCGTATCATCCGTCACGCGGGCGGGATTGTCCTGTAGCTCGCTCGGCCCTTCTGGCCCATATTTCGCGCTAATCTGCTCGACGCTCATAAACTCTGTATCGGCTCCCAGGGCGTCGCCAAATGCCAGCCCGAACAGGCTCCCCGACGCTTTTCTCTGTCTTTCCTTATTCATTTCAAAAAAATCCTCTACTATCGGCCCGGCGAAACATAGAATATGTTGAAATACTATATCATATCTGTTCAATATTTGTCATGAGAGATCGCGACATTTCGCGCCTGCGGCGCTCAGGGTAAGGTATACACACCCCTTACCCTGGAGGTGATTGTAGAGCAGAGTTAGCATGGAAAATATTTGGATTAGAAACATGTTGGGCTATGCCAGGCTCTCCAGGGTTGGGAGTAGGGAGGCGAGCCAGGACTGGCCGAATTTCCAGGTACCATAGAGCAGGAGGTTGGGTTCACCGGTGGCGGAGATACGTCCATGGTGCTCCAGAATAAAGGCGCGTAGGCTCTCCTCTGTGGAGTGCAGGAAGCGGAGTTCTTTGATTTCGTCCTCTTCGGGCTCTCTCTGTTGGACCTCGGAGAGAGGAATGTGCAGGCGTGTCAGGAAGAGGAATTCGCCGTGGGGCATGGCGAGGTCGTAGGCTGCGCCCAGGCAATACTGTTCGCGGATATCGGTCTCTTGAATGCCGGTCTCCTCGCGGATCTCGCGGCGAACGGCGGCGAAGGGGTCAGGGCGCTGGCCCTGGGTGTCCAGGCCGCGCTCGAAGAAGCCACCGATGACGTGATAGCGCCCCTCATAGACGTCGACGCCCTGGCGTTTGTCCAGCAGGATATAGTCGTCGCTGGTCTCGACCACGGAGCAGACGCCGATGGCGTTCCCCAGTTCGTCGCGCCTTCGCTCGCGGGCGAAGCTGGCCTCGCGTGTCGTGACATACTCTTTATAGCTGGTATCGCCCAGGTGGAGCGTGAGCCTCTCGCCCGTTGTCTCGGCACCTACGAGGCGGTAGAGCGGGGCATCG
This sequence comes from Ktedonobacter robiniae, assembly GCF_016587375.1. Classification (GTDB taxonomy): domain Bacteria; phylum Chloroflexota; class Ktedonobacteria; order Ktedonobacterales; family Ktedonobacteraceae; genus Ktedonobacter; species Ktedonobacter robiniae. Next base: position 2,145,120 of record NZ_BNJG01000001.1, on the reverse strand, counting down.
AAGAGGCGCTTGTTGAAGGTGCGGGCCTGGCTCAGCCTCTCCTCCCAGAGTGCGTCCATCCAGGCCTGAATGGCAGGAGTCATGGGCATACGCTCCTCTGGCTGATAGAGAATGTCGACCTTGTCTGCTGGGAAGCAGCCCTGCGCCAGGATCTCAAATTCCAACATAAAATTTCTCCATGTATTACATACGCTGAGAACATGATGCGGCTGGCAGCCGATGGCCGCCAGCCGCATCATGTTCTCAGCATATTTTTATTCCCATTCGATAGTGGCGGGTGGCTTGGAGGTGATGTCGTAGACGACGCGGTTGATCTCGTGGACCTCGTTGACGAGGCGGTTGGAGATGCGCGCCAGGAGTTCGGGCGAGAGGCGCGCCCAGTCGGCAGTCATAAAGTCGCCCGTGGTCACGGCGCGCACGGCAACGAGATTGCCGTAGGTGCGGCCGTCGCCCATGACGCCCACGCTCTGAATGGGGGTGAGCACAGCGAAGGCCTGCCCTAGCTCGCGATAGACGCCCGCGCGGCGGATCTCGTCGATGACGATCTTGTCGGCCTTACGCAGAATGTCGAGCTTCTCTTTTGTGATATCGCCGATAACGCGAATGGCCAGGCCGGGACCGGGGAAGGGATGGCGCCAGACCCACTCTTCGGGCAGGCCCAGCTCCAGGCCGATCTCGCGTACCTCGTCCTTAAAGAGCATGCGCAGTGGCTCGACGAGCTTGAAGACCATCTCTTCTGGGAGACCACCCACGTTGTGATGCGTCTTGATGCGCTTGGCGGTATTGGCGGTGTCGTGGCTGGTGCTCTCGATGACGTCTGGGTAGAGCGTGCCCTGGGCCAGGAAGCCGATCTTGCCCTGTTCTGTAGCGAGCTTGACGGCCTCTTCTTCGAAGACGCGAATGAACTCTTCGCCGATGACCTTGCGCTTACGCTCGGGATCGGTCACACCAGCTAGCTTGCCGAGGAAGCGCTCCTCTGCGTCAATAGCGACCAGGGGAATATGCAGGTGGTTGCGGAAGGTCTCGACGACCTGCTCGCCCTCGCCCTCGCGCATACAGCCTGTATCCACGAACATACAGGTGAGTTGATCGCCGATGGCCTTATGCACTAGCAGGGCTGCAACGGCGGAGTCAACGCCGCCCGAGAGGGCGCAGAGGACGCGCTCTTTGCCGACCTGCTGGCGAATGCGCTCGACCGTCTCGTCGATGACCTTCTCCGGTGTCCAACTGGCCTCACAGTCGCAGACACGGAAGAGGAAGTTCTTTATGAGCTCTTTGCCCTGGGGGGTGTGTGTGACCTCGGGATGGAACTGGAAGCCAATCAGCCCCTTGGGGTGTGCGATGACCGCGACGGGATTGCTCTCGGTGGTTGCCAGGACTTTAAAGCCCTCGGGGAGCTGGTCCACGCTATCGCCGTGACTCATCCAGACCGGGAGGCGTAGCGGGGTATGTTGCGTGAGGCGATCCAGGTGGGTAGTCTGCTCTGGGGAGGGCTTGAGGCCCTCGAAGATGCGATAGGTCGCGTAATCCTGCTCTGCGTCGGCCACAATCTCAATGGTGGCGGGCCCATACTCGCGTGTACCATGCTTGGGCTCGACGTGGCCGCCTAGCTGCTGGGCCATGAGCTGCATGCCATAGCAGATGCCGAGTACAGGCAGGCCACTATGGAGAATGGCCGGGTCACAGCTTGGGGCGCCCTCGTCATAGACGCTTGAGGGACCGCCCGAGAGGATAAAGCCCTTGATATCCAGGTGGTCTTTGGCTTGCAGCTCAGCCAGCGTAGTCGAGGCAGGCACCAGCTCGCTATACACGTGGCACTCACGAATGCGGCGTGTGATTAAGCGGCTAACCTGCGATCCATAATCTAGTACAATAATTGCCTGACGGCGCTCCAGTTGCATATATCCCTCTTTGTTAATATCGATGCTATAGATCTTATTCCGAAACCCAACGTCACTGGCGTGACTAGCACTTCGCGCTCAGGGTTTTCGGATATGAAGATAGTGGAGAAAAGCGAAATAATTCAGTCGGCATTGCTTGCAAGTATATCTAATCGTCCAAAGCGGTCAATAGTTTGATCTATACGCCGCTTGTACTAGTTCCTCGTCCCTTAAATCGTCCAGTATGAGGATGTGGAGTTGGAAATGCCGCGGCATTTCCAACTCCACATCCTCATACTGGACGATACTCGTGTGTAGACCTCTACACATTTACCTCAATTTAAGATATGATGTTTGAGTATACCACAGATTGTACCTTCGTCATCGTCAAAGTAGGAGTCGAAGCAGGGTGGATCAAAGAATAGCCTTTTTCTCTCTCTTTGTGCCTGGGTTGCTTATGAAAGCGAAGCCTGGAGCCGAATAAGAAGAAGAGGTGATTTTTGAGATGCCCTGGGAATCGAAGCAGGGCCTGTGTCCGAGCAAGAAAGGAACATGCTATGGGGGCGTCTAAACAGGGAAAATGGTATGTTGCCGAAATAGTTGAGGAGATTCATGTGGAGGGGGCGGAAGAGAATGTTGTCCATAGAAACCTTGTCCTGATTCGGGCGAACTCTGCAGAAGAGGCATTCCAGAAGGCTATGGCTCATGGACAGGAGGGGGAGATGGTCTATGAGAATCCCCAGGGCCAGCGTGTAACCTCGACTTTCCGTGGGTTAAGCAACCTAACGGAGATCTATACCGATCTGGAGGATGGGGAGGAGATTACCTATTATCAGTGGGTGGGTCTCGATGAAGATGAGATTCAGAGTATGCTCTTGCCCAAGGATGAGCTGGATATCTTTCGGCAGTGGAATGAAGAGGAAGATTCAGATGTTCCCGATATTCGCGCGCGGGCACTCTTAGAGGAGGTGCCGCAGCCAGCCTACGAGGTTGAAGCGTCCGCAACCGCTGAAGAAGATCTGGAAGAGATCGATCCCCAGGCTGTGCTGGCCGAGGTAGAGCGTATTCTACGTGAGCCTCGCGATACACGCGAAGACTATAGATAAAGAGATAGAAAACAGGGTGTTCTAGTGCGTACGCACCAGAACACCCTGTTTTCTATCTCTTTATGAAAAATGTAAATAATGTAGGCAAAAGGGAAAATGCTATTGATGTTCCTCCTGGATAGCAGTACAATAGTAATCTATGGTAGAATGTCGGACGCGCTGAAAGGAGAAATTCTACTCATGAGTACGACCCAGCTAGCCGCGCGGTTGTTCCAGCTACAAGAGCTCGACCTGGATCTCGACCGCGTCAAGGCTGAGCTTCAGTCCCTTCAGCAATCTCTTCAGAACAATTATAAGCTGCGTAAGCTACAATCTGAGCAGCAGAGCATTGCGCAACAGTTGCAGGCCAGTCTCCAGACACAACGCGAGGCTGAATGGCATCTCGAAGACCTGACGAAGCGTATCGAGGCGCAAGAGCAGCGCCTTAACAGTGTGAGTCTGAGCAATGCGCGGGATTTGCAGGCGCTTCAGCAGGAGGTCCAGCAGCTTCGAGCTCAGCACGCTCGCCAGGAAGAATCCCTGCGTGAAATTGTAGACGTTACTGAATCGCTGAAAGAAACCTCCGAGCGTCAGGCGCGCGAGTTAGAGCAGGCACAAGAGTCATGGTCACGGGATAATTCCACGGAACTGACTCGCCAGCAACAACTTGAGACGCAGCGCACCAATCTCGATCAGCAGCGTTCCCTGATTACCTCAGTTCTCGAAACGGACCTGCTTGAGCGCTATACCTTAATGCGGCGCACCAAGCAAGGACGAGCCATTTCCAGAGTTGAACAGAGTTCTTGCCAGTGGTGCCTGGCCGTGCTTGCCCCCAGCGAATTACAAGAGGCGCTCCGTAGTCCTGAACTTCAGGTCTGCACCAATTGTGGTCGCATTCTCTACTACGAACTTTAATCTCTTTGACCCATATGCATCGTCCGACAGTGCCAATGCCTACCTGATAACCTTTCTGAAAGCAATGGATGTTTACACGACTCACTGGCCGCTCAGTGAAAGGCGCAATGTAGCGCACTTCTCCTCCTATCCCACTAGCCTACTATCTCTCCTCATGTTGTAGAGTTTTCCTTGGCTTTTTGTGGTCACACAACCCGGATAAGATGTATGAGTTGTGGCGTGGGCATTCGCCCACGCCACAACTCATACATCTTATCCTTGAGCGCCGCAGGCGCGAAAGCAAATGAATTTTGGCGAAATGTCGATAATGAGAAGAGCGAACGTTGACAAAAACGATGGGTTCCGAGTATGCTTTGAGTACGAGGAACCGTTCGTTCAAATTCTGGCCTGGCCAGTATAAAGGAGGTGCAGTTCTATGCAAGAGCACAAAACCTGTTACTGTGTGCTTGAATGCACCTTGTCTGTCCGGCATGAGGCGAGTGTTATAGACAGTCGTTCGCCCGTCAGGTTCCCTTGATTCTCCTGGTTCAGCAGGTACCTGGCGCACGCTAGTATTGCCTGTCTGTATCGCTTCCGGTCATGGCTCTCCGAAAACCTGAGCGCGTGAGCGCTAGCCGCCCCCATTCGGGGACAAGCGAGAGCGACATTGGTTTTCGTATAAGGAGGCCATGGGTTGACTGGAAAAGGCTCTCAACGTAGTGCTTCCCCAGTTGAGAGGTCGACACTCCCTCCCACGTGGCAGACACCTTCATGCCGTTGTTTGTAGCGCGCCATTCTTCTATCAATGAACCAGTGCAGCATACCTCTCTTCAAGAGATAGCTATGTCTGCCTGGCATATGGCTGCCGTTTTTCCTGCAATTCCTTGGGAGGGAACAAGCTTGATTGATGATCCGGCTTTGCTTACCGGTGTTGTGCTCAATGGAGCACATGGCATCTATGACGTTCACACTGATGCTGGCGTCTTTCGCTGTACGCTGCGCGGAAAATTAAAGAAAGCCTTCGCACGCGTCCAGTCTCAGAATACGCAGGTTGTTGCCAAAGGGCGCAAGCTGAATGAGTATCAGTTGCGACGCGCCGAACGTGAACGTGAGAAAAACAGTAAACCCGCACCTGAACCCGAAAACCCCATTCAGTCACGCCTCTCGGCAGGCGATCATGTTAAGTTTCGTAAGCTTGATCAGAGTACAGGCCTGATCGAAGAGATTCTGCCGCGCCAGAGCGAGCTCTCGCGCCTGGACGCTGGCTCAACGGAACGTAAAGCGATTCCGCAGACACTGCTGGCAAACCTTGACCAGGTGATTATCGTGCTATCGGTGGCCCAGCCAGAGCCGCATTTCGCTTTTCTGGATCGCTACCTTGTCATTTGTGAGGCGGCGCAACTTCGCTCTATCATCTGTCTTAATAAAGCCGATCTTCCTCATTCCTCGCGTGTGGAGGAGGCCGCCGATCTTTATGCTAAGTTGGATTACCCCATCGTCTGGAGTAGTGCGCACACTGGACAGGGGATAGAAGACTTGCGCGCGATCCTGAAGGACCGCACCACTCTCTTCACCGGGCCTTCAGGCGTGGGCAAGTCCTCGCTGGTGAACGCCATTGAGCCAGAGATGGCGATTCGTACGGGGATGATTAGCGAGGCGACGGGCAAGGGGCGGCATACGACGACCGGCTCGCAACTCTATCCGCTCTCTTCCGGTGGCTGGCTGGCGGACTCGGCGGGTATTCGCGCCCTCGCTGCCTGGGATGTCTTGCCAGAGGATCTTCCGCACTGCTTTGTCGAGTTCCGCCCCTACCTGGGCGAATGCGTCTTTAACGATTGTAATCATATCGACGAAGAGGGTTGTGCTATTATTCAGGCCGTAGAGGACGATGTGATTGATAAGCACCGTTATCGTAGCTATGTTCGCATTTATCATGGGGATGAACGTTAAGAGAATTTTGATAAGAGAAGTGAGGCCCTCTGGCAGCCGCAGGCTGCCAGAGGGCCTCACTTCTCTTATCAAAATTTATAAATCAATCAGACCGCGTTGGGCGGCGAGGGCGACGGCCTCGGTGCGGTTGGTCGCGCCCAGCTTGCTCATGATGGAGCTGACGTGAAATTTGGCGGTACGCTCGCTGATGACGAGATGGGAGGCGATCTCTTTATTAGGCATGCCCTGAGCCAGGAGACGTAGCACCTCTAGCTCGCGCTCGGTGAGCTCTTCAACCTGGGGAATCCCTTGCAGGGTCCGGTGGTTGTTCTCGCGTTCGCGCTGGCCCATGTGCCGCAGCAGCTTAGAGGCGACGAGAGGCTGGAGGAGCGAGCCTCCCTCCATCGCCAGACGAATAGCCTTGAAGATCTCATCGCGGGGCGAGCCTTTGAGCAGATAGCCGTCCGCGCCCGCCTGGATGGCGTGAATGATGCGTTCATCTGTATCAAAGGCGGTAAAGACAATGATACGCGCATTCTGCCGGCGCTGGCGAAGCTGCTTGATGGCCTCGACTCCGTCCATGATGGGCATTTCCAGGTCTAAGAGCAAGATATCTGGCTTGAGGAGTTCGGCCTGGCGGATGGCCTCGTCGCCGCTGGCACATTCTGAGATGACCTCAAAGTCGGGCTGGGTCTCCAGTACCGCGCGCAATCCCTCGCGTACGATAGGGTGATCGTCTGCCAGCAATATATGGATCATTGTCTGCGCCTTTCTCTTCATGTTAGTCCATGCAAGCATGGACCCTACAACTTAGCCCACCGCCCGTAGGGTCCATGCTTGCATGGACTCTTCCCGTTAGTAGGGGACCGCGATATAGAGATATGTTCCCTGGCCGGGATCGCTTTCAAGGCAGAGCGTGCCATTGAGAAGCTTGACGCGCTCGCCTATGCCTTTGAGTCCAAAGTGGCCCTCCTGGGTGGCAAGCGTGTCGAGGTCGAAGCCCTGACCATCATCTTTGATGCTTAACTGGACCTGGTGCTCGTTGGCGGTCAGCTCCAGGTGAATATGCGTGGCCTGGGCATGACGATGAGCGTTGTTGAGCGCCTCCTGCGCAATGCGGTAGAGACCAGACTCCACACTCGCCGGGAGCGGCGGAAAGAGGGCTTCTGGCGCATACTGGAAACTAACCAGCGCGTGCCGCGCCTGTTCTTCGTGCGCCTTCTCCTCATGGACCAGGGCCTCAAGAGCTTCGGGTAGGGTGCGCCCCTGGAGCGGCGCGGCACGCAAATCCATCACTGAGCGTCGCGCCTCCTCCAGGTTGCCGCGAGCCAGGCGGAGCGCACGCTGCAAGGCCTCGTGCGCGCGCTGGGGCTTGCTCTCGGCCAGGGCGTCGGCGGTCTCCAGTTGTAGGGTGACCGCGGCCAGGCCCTGAGCAATCGTGTCGTGAATCTCGCGGGCCAGGCGGTTGCGCTCCTCGATAGTCGCCAGGCGGGCCGCGGCGCGCATGTGTTGCGACGAGATGCGTGCTCGCTGGATTGCCAGGCCGATCTGGTCGCCGATGATGTGTAGCAGTTGCAGCTCTTCTGGTTGTAGCTCGCGCCAATCTTCGCTGGCGACATTGAGGACGCCGATGCGCGTATCACCAGCGTAAATAGGAATGCTGGCATGAAAGCGTAGGCCAAGCGCCGATGGATCGCTGTTGCGTTCCGCGTTCTTTAAGCGACTACAGCGTAGCACGTCGATATTTGAGGCACCCGAAAGCTCGCCACTTAAGAAGGTATCGAGGCATTGACAGGAGCCTGTCATGCGCTCAGGGTGGTCCGCCAGGTAGGGCGGGAGATCCTGCGAGGCTGCGATATAGGTACTGCCCCATTCATTTAGTAGCCAGACCCAGCCCGTGCGTAGCCCGAGCAGGTCCGTGACACGGACCAGGACCTCCTGGAGGGCTTCGTGAACATCGATGCTATGATTCAGATAGCTCGCGATATCATAGAGCACCGCCAGGTCACGGTTATTATGTAGCAGCGAAGGAGTTTCGACTGGTTGTTTCTCAAATGATTCTTGTGTCATTGCTCACACAGGGAGAAAGATATAGCCATTACGGTTAGTTGGTAGGAGCGCACTTGATAGCAGATTCTCAGCGCTAAGAGAAGTATAACACCGCTGGGTGAGGGTGTCGAGCGGGTGCCTGCTATCTCGTTAGAATCACGAGATGATGCGCTGCCGGCTCTTTGGAAACAGTAGAGCTAGTTCTCATTATGCCATGTTGCGTCTTTTTGCCATCCCAGATCTATGCTTGTGTTATCTCCATTGCTAATGTTATCATATTCGTCGATATGCATTCCTGATTGTCGATATACATTCCTGACTTACAATTCGTTGGCGGCGCATCATGCCGTCTCCTGTTTCGGAGGAAGCCTTATGGCCGTGCCACCAGGTCGGCGCGAAGCAAAGAGTACACCTTCTTCGGCGTCGAAATTTCTCGGTTGGTTGTATAGAATATGGATTGCTCTGAGTCGTCCTCTCTTCGCGGTGCTGCTGGCGTTGATTGTCGGCGGTATCTTTATCATGGCGACGACCTCAGGCACATTTGATGATCGACTGAGTACCGTCTTGAGCGGTTATCAGTACCTTTTTCAGGGCTCCTTTGGCGATCCACAGAGTCTCTCCTATACTCTTGTGCGCGTAGGTCCCTTGATACTGACTGGTCTCTCTGTCGCTATTGCGTACCGGGCTGGCCTATTTAACATTGGTGCCGCGGGTCAGCTCGCTGTTGGAGCCATGACCGCGGGTATTATCGCCTATACCTTTCCCACCCTCCCGGGCATCGTGCTTGTGCCACTGATGCTGCTGGGAAGCATTGTCGCTGGTGGTATCTGGGGTGGTATTGTCGGCCTGCTTAAAGCCTGGCGTGGTGCGCATGAAGTAGTGACCACGATCATGCTCAACTGGATCGCTTTCTATGTAACCGACTATCTCATCTCTGGCCCCTACAAAGCTCCTCACCAGGCGACGCAGACGCCATCTCTGCCAACTCAGGCGCAACTTCCCTTCCTGGCCACGACCTATAATAATACGCTGGGCCAGTTCTTGCCTCAGATTACTAATCCTGAGCAGTATCTTACCGATGTCGGCTTGCTGATCGCGCTTGTCGTTCTCATCTTTTACTGGTTCCTTACGAGCCGGACCGCCTTTGGCTATGAAATTCGCGTCATTGGGCAGAATCCCAGGGCCGCGCAATATGCGGGTATCCGCACCAGGCGCAATATGTTCCTGGTGATGGCGCTGTCCGGTGCCTTCTCTGGCCTGGCGGGCGCGATCCACCTCATGGGTCAACCTCCGTATCAATTGTTTGGCTCGACATTTGCGATTGATCCGACCGGTTTTGACGCCATTGGCGTCTCGCTGCTCGGGCGGACCACGGGCGTTGGTATCCTCTTGAGCGCCCTCCTCTTTGGTGGCCTGCGCCAGGGGGGAACCACGATGCAGCTCTTTGCCAAGATTCCTGGCGACATGGTGTATGTCATTCAGGCGCTGGTGCTCTTTAGTATCGCTTCCGAGTTCCTGCCCGCGCTCACACGCGCCTTCCGTCGCCGTTCCAGGCGCGCGGCGGTGCCTGCGATTGAGGTTCCACTGGCGGGTCCCATCGTTGGCAATCCCCTGATCGTGATTGAGAACGATAGCTTGCACGAAGTCGAGCCTGGCGCGTCGGACGCGGTGGCAACAAAGCACAAGGGGGTTCCTGTCGAGAGCGTCCACTCCGAGGAGCGCCCATCAAATCCCATTGAGGAGGGTCGTTAGTAATGCTTGGCTTAATCTTGAGTGTGCTGCGTTCAAGCGACCTATGGGCCGCGACGCTTCAGTTTGCCGCTCTGCTACTGTTGCCCGCGTTGGGTGGCGTGATCTCAGAGCGCAGCGGTATCACCAATATCGCTATGGAAGGCATGATGCTGACCGGGGCGTGCGCGGGTGTCATGGTGGCGCGTGCGACCAATAACGTGCTGCTAGGCGTCGTGGGCGCGATTGTCGCGGCTACGCTGATCTCCCTGATTCATGCGCTGGTCTCGATTAACTTCAAGGCCAATCAGGTTGTCAGCGGTATCGCGATCAACTTGTTCGCGCTGGGCCTGACTAACTATATCGTCTTTATCCAGACGGCGGGCCAGGGCGTGCCTTCACTGAATGATTCGCTGCGCTTGCCCCAGGTCTCGCTGGGTCCGCTCTCCAACATTCCCTTTATCGGTCCCGTCTTCCTACAACAGAATATTATCTTCTATGTCGCCGTGGTGATCCTATTCGCGACGCAGTTCCTGCTCTTCCATACCAACTTTGGCCTGCGTATCCGCGCAGTCGGTGAGCACCCTCACGCCGCGGACACAGCGGGCGTCAATGTACGCTTGATGCGCTACATTTGCGTGGGTGCCAGTGGTGCCTTCGCTGGCCTGGCGGGTGCCTATCTCTCGCTGGGTATCGCTGGCGTCTTTACCTCCAACATGACGGCTGGCACAGGCTTTATCGCGCTGGCAGCGATGATCTTCGGCAAATGGACCCCCTGGGGGACCGCGGGCGCGTGTGTCGTCTTTGGCCTGGGTGAGGCGCTGGTCTCACGCCTACAGGGACCGGGCATTGATCCTAACCTGTTGAGCACGCTGCCCTATATCCTGACGCTGTTCGCCCTCGTTGGCCTGGTCGGTCGCACGATTCCACCAGCTGCCGATGGCATTCCTTACGAGCCAGGCACGGAATAGGAGGTTAAAGAGTTATGCAAGAAAGCACGCTTATACAACCCGTGGGCGAGAGTAACGTCCCCTACGCGGTAGAGATGCGTGAGATCTCCAAGGCCTGGCCCGGCGTGATCGCCAACGATCATGTCAACCTGCAAGTGCGCCAGGGCGAGATTCATGCCCTCATGGGCGAGAATGGCGCGGGCAAGTCGACCTTGATGAATATTCTCTATGGTCTGATTCGACCCGACAGCGGAGAGATCCTGGTCAACGGCAAACCGGTCTCTATTCATGGGCCACGTGACGCTATTCGCCTCGGGATTGGCATGGTGCATCAGCACTTTATGCTCATCCCACCCCTGACGGTGGCAGAGAATATCATTCTTGGGCGCGAACCCGGTGGTGTAGCTGGTACTTTGAATCTAAAGCAGGCGCGCGCCGAGCTGAAACGCCTGAGCGATCAGTATGGCCTGCCCATTGATCCCGACGCTAAAATCAAAGACCTCTCGGTAGGCTTGCAGCAGCGCGTAGAGATCCTCAAGGTCCTGGCGCGAGGCGCGGACATCCTGATCATGGACGAGCCAACGGGTGTGCTCACGCCCCAGGAGACGGATGAACTCTTTGGCGTGCTGCGTGGCCTGGTCAAGCAGGGCAAGACCATCATCTTCATTACCCACAAGCTGCGCGAAGTCCTGGACCTGACCGATAACATCACGGTTTTGCGGCGGGGTAAGAACGCTGGCAACCTGGCGACGCGGGACACCAACCGGCGCGAGATCGCGCGTATGATGGTTGGCCGCGACGTACTGCTGCGGGTGGAGAAAACGCCTGCCCAGCCGGGACCTGTGGTGCTGCAAACGAAGGATCTCTGTGCTAGGTCCGACCTGGGCCTTGACGTGTTGCATGATGTCAACTTCGAGGTACGCTCAGGCGAGATCCTGGGCATCGCGGGCGTCGAGGGCAACGGCCAGTCTGAGTTGATCGAGGTTATCTCTGGCATGCGCAAGGCGACCTCGGGGCAGATCACCATCACTCCAGTCAAGGAGGGGAAGGCAGGCAAGACCGTCGATCTGACCAATATGCACGCCGATGATGAGCGCTTAATGGGCCTGGCGCATATTCCCGAAGACCGGCGCGAGAGCGGACTGGTGCTCAGCGAGTCAATTAGCGACAACATCATCCTGGGACGTCAGCGCTGGCCCGAGTTCGCACGTGGCAAGTTCTTGCTCTCGCTGGGCAAGATTCGTGAGGCGGCGCGCAAGCTGGTCGCGGACTTTGACGTGCGTACGCCATCGGTTGATATTCCCGCCAGAGCGCTCTCCGGCGGTAACCAGCAGAAGGTGATCATCGCGCGCGAGCTTGCGAGCAATCCCGAGGCCCTGATCGCGGCCCAGCCTACTCGTGGCGTCGATATTGGTGCCATCGAGTTCATTCATCGTCGCCTGATTGAGCAGCGTGATGCTGGTAAGGCTGTGCTCCTGATCTCAGCCGAGCTGGATGAGATCCGCTCTCTCTCCGACCGCATCGCGGTCATGTACGAAGGGCGAATCGTAGACATCGTCGGACCAGAGGTCACCGAGGAGGAACTCGGCGTACTCATGACCGGCGGTGGTCATCACGGATGATTGGGCAAAAGGAGTCTGAATATGCGTTTTCAGGCTCCTCTCCGGTAGAGCTTAAGATCTTCTTCTTTTTACATAGTTCTTCTTTCCTTAAAATGGCCTTTCTTTACTGAAACGAAGCAAGAAGGATTTACAAGCACTATTTGTTAGATGGTAGACTCTCTTCGCGGTACATCTGGCAAATGCAGTTTGACGGGCTGTGAAATAGTCATGATTTCTCTGTAAGCGATGCTGAAGGCTCCCAGGGCTAGGATGAGCATCATGGAGAGAGCAAGGTGGACTATTTCTTTCGATTGGACAGAAAGGGAGTATGTGTGCCAATAATAAAGAAAGGTACACATCAGCCCCTCAAACTTGCCCTCCCAAGTGGGAGGAGACCCAATAATCATGCAGCTTACCTATGAAACCTCTCAGATAACGGACTATCTGGCCGAAGACGACGTTGTCAATTACTCACATCCTCTCGTACAAGAAACTGCTAGGCATCTACAAACGGCTTCTGACCAGGAACTGAGCCGCATTAACGCGACCTTTACCTTTGTGCGTGACGCCATTCCGCATTCCTGGGATGCGCAAAATCCCCATATCACCTGTAGCGCATCAGAGGTTTTGGAGCAGAGGACAGGCATCTGCTATGCCAAGTCGCACCTGCTCGCGGCCCTACTACGCGCGCAAGGCATACCAGCGGGCTTTTGCTATCAGCGTTTGACACTTGGGGATACACCTGAAAGCGGCTATGTGCTGCACGCATTAAATGCCGTCTATATCTCAGCACTTGCCCAGTGGGTACGTATCGACGCCAGAGGGAACAAGCCTGGTGTACAGGCGGAGTTCTCGCTTGATCAGGAGAAACTGGCCTTTCCCGTTCGCCCAGAGTTTGATGAGATCGATTATCCCACCATCTATGCTCGTCCACAACGCAAGGTCGTAGATGTGCTACGCCAGCATACAGATAGCCTGCATATGCAGCAATTCTGCTTGTCTGAAAGGCTGTAACATCGGACAGAGGTTGTGTTTTGCAGGAGGCTATGCTCTATTTTGGCACCATAAGCGTAAGAGATGTCGAGGCCAGAATAATGCCCCATTCTTACAGCCAGAGAGGAAGTAGGAGCAAAGGAACAGGAGTGTTGTCATGTGCCCGATAGCTTTTTCCCCTTTCAAGAAGTGTGCCACGAGGGAATATCTTCCACAAAAATGACGGAATGTGGAGAAACGACATGCATATCCTCATTCGACCAGTGAGGCCGGACAACGAACCATTTCTCTGGAAAATGCTCTATTATGCCGCTCATATGCAAGAAGATGGTGAGACCTCCTCTGATGCGGCGAAGAACAATCCTGGGTTACAGAAATATGTTCAGGAATGGGGACGCGAGACCGACATAGGAGTCCTCGCGCTGTCTCCACACGATCAGCGCCCGCTGGGAGCTGCCTGGATTCGCCTGCTCATCGAAGAAAAGAAAACGTCTCACTTGATTCCTGACGGCACACCAGAACTCGCGATTGCCGTTTTGCCAGATGTTCTGGGTCAAGGGATAGGCACGCAGTTGCTCAAGCACCTCTTGGAAGCAGCCAGCAAGGTCTATCCAGCGGTGATGCTAAGCGTCCGTAAGAGCAATCCTGCGCGATACCTCTACGAGCGGATGGGCTTTGAAATCGTGGATACCGCTCTCAATCGGGTAGGAAGCGAATCATTTGTGATGCTCATGCAGTTTTACTAACAAGCAAAGAGGATTATTATGCTCACTTGGTCAACCATCATGCTCTTTTCCCTCGCAGCGTTGGGGTTGTTGCTCATTCCTGGTCCCTCAGTCGTGTACATCGTGACTCACAGTGCTGTGCAAGGAAAGCGGGCAGGACTCGCTTCTGTCTTAGGCATTGAGTTAGCGGGTCTCATGCACGCAATTGCAGCCGCTCTGGGGCTTTCAGCGTTGCTCCTCTCCTCCGCTCTCGCCTTCAGTGTGGTGAAATATCTGGGGGCTATGTACTTGATCTACCTGGGCGTGCGCACACTCCTGAACCGACAAAAGCCACAGCAGGTAGTGGTAGTGGTCCCCAAGAGTTTCTCTCGGCTCTTTTTGCAGGGCTTCCTGGTAGACTTGCTCAATCCCAAAACAGCTCTCTTCTTTTACGCCTTCTTACCTCAATTTGTTGATCCTGCGAAAGGCTCGATAGCCGGACAAATGCTTTTGCTTGGAATACTTTTCGAATTGGTGGGGATCTGCACCGATAGCCTCTACGCCCTGTTTGGCTCTGTCGTGGGGCGGTTCCTCACCAGGAGTGCATCCTTCCAGCGCATTCAGCGATTTATTACAGGATCTGTCTATATCGCGCTGGGTGTCTTCACTGCGGTGATTGGTTCAGAGAAAAAGTAAGAGAGGATTGAACAGGTCCTCCAGGGCTGTAAATCCCAACATGAAATGGCTCTCCCGCACTTTGCTGAATGCAAGAGCTTTTAGCAAGGAGAAGCGTGCTTTGAGAGGCTTGAGCAGCGATCCCTCTCAACACAAGTCTTCTCCCCCCTTTTGGCTTCACGCAAAGTGCGGAAGAGAAGCCATTTAATTGGCCACTTTTACAAAAAAAATCCTAGTGGACGAGCTATCCAAGCAGCTTGCTTACCAGGACAATTGTGTGATTGTTGACTATGATAATGTTTGTATTTACATGTAGCGGCGAGAGGTCATGTTTGCGGGTTAATATTAAAAATAGAGGCAAGCTGATTTTTTAAGAAAGAAGAGATGAACTATGAGTGAGCAATCTGCGGTCTCGATTCCTCCAGGATTGGTGGAGGCGTTGCGTGGCGCGAAAAGCATTGCTGTCCTGACGGGGGCGGGCATCTCGGCTGAGAGTGGCCTGCCTACCTTTCGCGATCCTCAGACGGGTCTCTGGGAGAAGTTTCGCCCAGAGGACCTGGCGACTTCTGAGGCTTTCCAGCGCAATCCTAAACTGGTCTGGGAATGGTATGCGCACCGACGCGAACTGATGGGCCAGGCTCAGCCCAATCCGGGGCATGCGGCCCTGGCAGCTATTGAGCGGCATGCCGCGACCTTTACGCTCGTCACCCAGAACATCGATGGTTTGCACCAGCGAGCGGACAGCCGGAATGTGCTGGAACTGCATGGCAATATCACTCGCACCAGGTGCTTTGAAGAGGATACGCTGGTGGAGTCCTGGTCAGCGAATGGCGAGGTGCCTCCGCATTGTCCTCGCTGTGGTGGCCTGTTACGACCAGACGTGGTCTGGTTTGGGGAATCGCTGCCAGAGGAGACCTTTGAGCAGGCGCTAGAAGCTGCGATCTTCTGCGATCTCTTCTTCTCTATCGGCACCTCGGGCCTTGTGGAGCCAGCCGCATCGCTGACAGAGGTCGCGCGCCGGGCTGGGGCCACCATTGTCGTCATCAATCTTGAAGTCGAGCCGTTGGCCTCGCCTGACCTCTACCAGCTCAATGGACCCGCCGGGCAGATCCTGCCAGAGCTAGTGCGCCAGGCCTGGCGGGACGAGGTCTAAATGTTAAGGCTTTGCAGGATTGTTCACAAATGCTTCTAGTCCTTGCTGAGAACTTCAGCGGGCAGCGCGTGATTGTTATTGCTGACTGGCAACACGGCGCGGCTTTTATGGCTATGATGTAAACGTCCTAACACAAAGTAGCCTGTTGCGACCAGCAGCCCGATCACAAAGCAGATTTGCCAGAGGAAGGCAGCATTTAATTGCTGCATGACAAAGCCACCTAGCCCGGGCGCGACCACTACCGCTACGGCGCGTATCGTCTGGAATATGCCCTGGTAAGTGCCACGTAGGTGTGTTGGCGATATATCCGCGATGATGGCGACCGAGGTGGGGAAGTAAGGTATCTCGCCAAGGGTCCAGATGGCGACGCCCAGCAAAAAGCCTTGATAGGTGTGTAGCATGCTAAAGAGGCCCATACCAATTCCCAGTAACAGCGCCGCAATACTCAGCGAGGTTTTGGGAAAGAAACGGTTGCAGAGCGCAGTCACAGGTAAGCTGATCAGGACGACCTCCACGGCACTGATTCCCATGATGGAGCCATACGCGAATGGACTCAGAGCGTGTGCCTGCATATCCAGCGGTATCGCGGTCATGGATTGCATATACACACAATCGAAGAGGAAGGCCAGGAGTGCGTAACTCCATAGCCAGGGATCGGTCAGAGCGATGCTTAGATGCTGTAGATGTTCTAAATGCTCTTTGGTGGCGGTCTTGCGTGGCTGATGTGTCTCAGGTAGACCAAACCAGATCAGGAGGCTAAAGCAAAAGGTCGTCAGCGCATCCCCCAGGAAGAGTAGCAGATATGAGATTGGAGCCAGCAGGCCCGCCAGGACCGGGCCTATCGCTGACCCGATATTGTTTGTCCAATAACGCAGGCTATAGGCTTGAGGAAGCTTCTGAGAGGGCGTTGTATCGGCGACCGCCGCCGATATCGCTGGCCCAGCAAGGTCGGCGAAAAACGTGTATAGCAAAGCTAGTCCAGTGATAATTACAATGTGTGACGCAAAGCCCAGAGCCAGTAGAATGCCCGCACCTATGAGCAGGCTTATCAGGATGGTTGGCCTGCGTCCAATAATGTCCGAGAGTACACCACCACATATGCCCGAGGCCAGCGATCCTAGGCCCATAATCGAGATGACCAGTGTGGCTTCGCTGACCGTGAAATGCAGGGATGATGTGAGGTATAAAGCGAAGAAAGGCACAACAAAGTGGCCTGCTCGATTGATAAATGATCCTGCGGCAAGAAGCCAGAAGGGGCGCGAGAAGCGATAGTTTGCCAATATATCTGTAAAGCGCTTTGTAAGCGGCTGCATAGCGAAATCCTTTCGTAGATGAGGGGTTCTCTCATAGATTATAGTGCGAAGCAGCCAACCCAGTACCAGCTCAATGGACCTGTCGGGCAGATCCTGCCGGAGCTAGTGCGCCAAGCCTGGCGGGAAGAGGGCTAAATGTTAAGGTTTTGCAGGATTGCCCATCAATACACAGTCCTTACGCTATTCTTTGGCATAGGAGAATCGCAAAGAGAGTAGAGATTTCGGTCACATTCTCTCGCCGCGTTCCGTCAGAGAAGTGACGAGGGAAATCCACCTCATCGCGACCGGTTCCGTAGTTCTTCTCATTGCCGCTTCCTGGGTGCTTCGACCACAAAGCCGCACAAAAGCCGCACACTTGGGAAACTGACTGATGGTACCGGTAGCATGCTGAAACATGCGTAAACCAGCATCCCGGTTCAGTATCATCTAACCACGTACAACAAAGATACCTATAAGGAGAAGAAATCCATCATGCAAGCACGAATGAGCAATCCAGCAACGATTCTTCCTGACGCCATGAATGCCATACTCACCCTGCTCAAGGCCACGAGAAAGGGCGGCGTACCGCAGCAGACGCTTGAGCTTGTCCACCTGCGCGCGAGCCAGATCAATGGTTGTAGTGCCTGTGTTGACTCAGGCTCACGCAGCGCCAAAAAGGCAGGCGAAACAGATGAGCGTCTCTTCGCCGTGGCAGCCTGGCGCGAGACGCCCTACTTTACCGACGCCGAACGTGCCGCTCTCGCGCTCACAGAGGCTGCCACCCGCCTCGCCGACCGGACTGACCCGGTCCCAGACTCGATCTGGAACGAGGCCGCGAGCCACTACGACGAGAAGGGGCTCGCGGCCATCGTCCTTATGATCGCCACGACTAACCTTTTCAACCGCCTCAACGCCACCACCAGGCAGGTGGCGGGCCAGAATTGGTAATGTGAATGATGAATCTCAAACTGGCGCGATTCGCGCCGGTTTGAGATTCGTCGTTCCAGATTTCTTCGATACCCACGTTCACCTTCCCTGCTTGGACATTTGGTGTCGTATCATGTCAAGGGGTAGGTGGCTTCTTATCACCAACGATGCACAGCCTGGGCGTAAAAGAGGAAGCTCGACCAGGTGAGTAAGAGAGGGGAGCGCTCGTCTTGAGAGTGGGAAGAGAGGTATTTCTGATCCCACGACGGAGACAAAGAAAATAAAACGAGGGACGTCCTTGGCGAGGTCTAAGCGTCAAGGCTTTGCAGAATTGCTCGGGTCCGGCTATTAGGTGTGTAGATTATAAGCCTGATATCAGCACTACCGAGCATCTGCAAGGTGAAATGCTCAAACTCCAGAGTGCCCAGGGTTGAATGCTCTATGACCTTGGGACCCTCTAGCGCGCTCCGTACATCATGGTGGGGCCACCACTGGCAAAACTCGGGACTTACCTGCTTCAAATCCTCAATTAACTCCTCAAAATAGGGATCTTCGGGATAGCGTGCGCTAGCCGCGCGGAACTCTGCTAATGTGCCTCGCGCAATCGTTTCCCAATTTGAGCGTGCCCGCATCGTGGGGCTGGTAAAGAGGCGCCATATCAAGTTGCGCGTGTATGTGGAGGTTGTGTTTGAAATGGAGAAGACGACATCAGCGGCTTTATTCCAGGCTAGATAATCATACCGGCGGCCCACGACATAAGCGGGAGATGGATTAAGATCGTCAAGCACTTGTTGGAGCGCCGGGCTAACACTCTCGTTTGTAGGAGAAAGCGGAGTTGGCAGTGGTTGCCCGGCGAGCACAAAGAGGTGCCGGCGTTCATTTGAGGTCAACTTGAGCGCCTGGGCGATACTCTCAAGAACCTGGGCCGAGGGATGCACATCGCGTCCCTGCTCCAGCCAGACATACCAGGAGGTGCCAATATTGGCGAGCTGTGCTACCTCTTCTCGGCGCAGTCCTGGAGTGCGACGGCGGATACCAGGCGGCAGCCCCACATCGATAGGCGAAAGGTGCATCCGCCGCTGGCGTAAAAAAGTAGCGAGGGTCTGACGGCGTTCACGCTCATGCATATTGGTTGCTCCTTATCCTGGTGGTGAGAGACCTATGATTAAGAAACCCTGTTCCTGGCATCAGCAACAGAGTATAGTCAAGCCAGGCGCCTGCGTCAACAGGGCCTGATCACTCTGTAAATGTTTGCCCAGAATCGAGGAAATTACTCTATGTCTCTGAAATTTGGTGTATCCCTGCCGCAAGGCTGGGCAATGGAACTGGTGGGAATTAAGGATCCAGTTGAAGCCTATGAAGCAATGACGCGCGTGGCTCAGGTTGCTGAAGAAGTGGGCTTTGTATCCGCCTGGCTTGTTGATCACTTTCATACTATTCCACGCCCATCCCAGGAGTTCACCTTTGAATGCTGGACCACCACCTCAGCCCTTGCGCGTGATACGACGCGTATGCGCATCGGCCAGTTGGTTACCTGCAATGGTTATCGTCACCCCGCGTTGCTCGCGAAAATGGCCAGTACCGTCGATGTGCTCTCGCATGGGCGACTCAACTTTGGTATCGGAGCAGGCTGGTTTGAGCATGAGTATCGCGCTTATGGATATGACTATCCCGAAGCCCCTGAGCGCCTACGGTACCTGCGAGAGGCTGTGCAGGTTATTCGAGCCATGTGGACTCAGGAGGAAGCCGCCTTTGAGGGGAAATACTACCAGGTACATGGAGCTATCAATCAGCCCAAAGGTGTGCAAAAGCCGCATATCCCCCTGCTCATTGGAGGTGGCGGCGAAAAAGTGACGCTCAAGCTGGTCGCACAGTACGCTGATGCGTGCAACCTTAGTGGCGATCTAGAGGTCATTAAGCGAAAACTGGCCGTACTCAAAGAGCATTGCGAAACGGTCGGGCGCGACTACGAGAGCATTCATCGCACGATCACCTGCCTATGTGCCATTGGCGAGACCGATGAGCAGGCCAGGGCGAAGTTTCCCGCCGCGCTCCTGGGCAGGCCGGTAGCAGCAGGCGCGCTGATCGGTAGTCCGGATACAATTCGTCGCCAGCTTGCTGAGTTGGAGGAAGCTGGTATCCAGGAAGTAATCATTAGTTTCTCCTCCGATAGTTTGCAGTTGGACACCTTGCGCTTCTTCGCTCAAGAGTTCATTGCGTAAACGGAACAGTCATTGTAGGGCCCATGCCAGCATGGGCCCTACAATTTTATTTATAAGGTCTAGTGGTCTAGATGTCTTGACAAAGTCATAGGAAGTGGGTAATGTTGCTTTTAGAATATATCGTTCGGGTATAGGTCCCAAAAAGCGTATTAAAGATGTTTAAGTAAAAGGTGCTGGCAATGATTGCCAGAAAGGAGAGCTGTATGACGCACTCTCGTCGACCCCTGGTGCTAGGAGGCACCCTTTTTCTGCTCCTCTTTTATCTCTGTGCTTTTACCCTGCTCAATGGTGGTGGCAAGGCTTATGCACAGACGTTCTCTGCTGCTAAGAGCGGCAATGACATGTTTGCCGCGCCAGCTCCCACGAGCAAGCGTATTGTGGGTTATTTCACGGCCTGGAGCATCTATGGACGCAACTATAATTTGCATAACGTAGATGTGAATGGTCAGGCCAGCAAGCTGACGACTATTAACTATGCTTTTAGCAACATCAGTAGCGATCTTAAGTGTCAGCTTGGGGATAGCTGGGCGGATACTGACAGACCATTCGCTGCCACCGAGGCCGTGAACGGCCAGGCCGATAGCTGGTCTGATCCCTTGCGGGGCAATTTTAACCAGCTCAAGGAGCTGAAAGCCTTGCATCCTAAGCTTCAGACCATGATCTCGATTGGCGGTTGGAGTTGGTCCGCGCTCTTCTCGGACGCGGCACTACCTCAGAATCGGGCGGCCTTTGTCCAGTCCTGCATCGATCTCTACATCAAGGGCAATTTGCCATCCGCCAATGGCGCGGGGGCTGGCGTCTTCGATGGCATTGACATTGACTGGGAGTATCCAGCCGCGCCTGGTAACACTGGTAATGTCTACCGGCCCGAGGATACGCAGAACTTTACGGCCCTGCTGGCTGAGTTCCGCCATCAGCTTGATGCCTTAAGCAAGCAGACCGGGAAGCGCTATCTCCTATCGGCTGCCCTGCCTGCTGGCCCGGATAAGTATCAGAAGATCGAGCTAAATAAGATTGGTCATTACCTGAACTGGGCTAACCTGATGACCTATGATCTGCATGGAGCATGGGATGCCCAGGGACCAACCGATTTTGCTGCCCCGCTCTATAGCAGCCATAAGGATCCCTCCCCTGCTCCCACAAACGCGTACAGCGTCGATAACACTGTGCGCGCCTACTTGAGAGCGGGCTTTGAGGAAGAAAAACTGGTGGTCGGTATTCCCTTCTATGGTCATGGTTGGACGAATGTACCAAATCAGAACCATGGACTCTACCAGAGCAGTCCGGACATGCAGCCCGCGCCAGGCGTGTACGAGGCTGGCACTAATGACTACAACGTCCTGGCACAGCTCAATTATCCTACGTATCGCGACCCCATTACAAAAGCATCCTGGATCTTTGATGGCACCACCTTCTGGTCGTTTGATGACGCCACGGCGGTAGCTACTAAGGTCCATTATGTGAAAAGCCACGATCTGGCTGGCGCAATGTTCTGGTCGCTGGATGGGGATGATAGCTCGGCTACCCTGACCACGACAGTCTACAATGGCTTCCACAGAAATACGGGCCAGGGAGCCCCGGTCTTTGCAAGCTGGGGAGGAACCCCATAGGGGCGCGGTGGCCGTTCCTTACGGCCTGCTTGGGGATGGGGCAGCGTGCCGTGTCCCAACCTGGTAGGTGTAGCCAGTGCTGCGTCCGATCAGCCGGCAAAAGCGGTGAGGCACATCAGTGACCTTGCTGTGCGCCGTCGTGATGGTGAAGTAGCCGCTGGCTTTCACCGCTACACGCCCCACGTGGGTACCCCGGCAGGCAAAGCGCTCGGGGACCACGGCTCGCACCAGGTCCCCCGTTTGATACCCAAAATAGCGTTTGCGGCGCTTGCGATGGCTAACCGGGAACCCCAGCACATTGACGTTGCACAGCCGTCGATGCCCGCGCCCCGTCGCGTGCACGAGCAGGGGCACGACGTCCCCCGTGCGCAGGCGCTGAGAGGTGGAGGCTCCCACAACTGCCGCGTCGAGCCAATGCGTCTTCGGGAGGGCCCGCGTGATTCGATGGTACTTGGTCAGGCCTCCAGACCCCGTTTCCACGGGCAGACCGGTCGCCTTGAGCCGCTCGAAGAGTTCCCAGCGCGTGACATTGACGGCCGCCGCGGCTTTGAGCGGGGTCTTCGCTTGCCTGAGAATGCGTTCCAGGCGCACAGGATCATGAGCGAGGAAGTCTCGAATATCCTGGGTGCCTTTTGCCAGATTGCAGGCTTCACAGGCCAGGGTGAGGTTGGAGACCCGCTGGCTGCCCCCCCTGGCGCGCGCAAGGATGTGTTCCAGTTGGAGCGGGATGCCCGTTGCTCCGCAGTACGCACATGCCCTTCCCCATTTCTCCAGGCAGTATTCCCGCACTTCGTAGCCGAACAGGGTGCCCTGCTGATACTCGACGCCGGAGATGTCCGGGTGCTCCAACTTCTGCAGGTCGAAGCGCACCAGTTCCTGGGAGAGTGTGGTCACGTGCGCGATCCCGCTGATCCGCGCCACCCAGGTCAGGATGTTCTCCACCCGCGAGACGAGCGACGGGGGCAGCCATCCGGCTCTGCGCCTCCGGTTGGCAAACCGCGGAGCGCGATAGCGGGTCTTGCGGGATCTGCGCCCCCGGCGCACATTGCGGCGGGTATCCAGGGCTTTTTTGATCGCGGCACCCCGATGGGTGAGTTCGGCGGCCCAGACGACCTCCCCGCCCGCGTCGTCCACCAGCGCCAGCCCGGTGGTGTGGGCGCCCGGATCGATTTTGAGCCGCAGCGGGGCAGGGGCAGGATGCTCGACCTCCCGCGTGAGGATGATGGTAAAGGGAGCAGTCCGATAGACGGCTGCCTTTCCGGCGGTGAGCAATCGACGTGCTCGCCCCGGATGGACCGGGGTCAGCGGGTGCTTGAGCGTATCGACGACAAAGACGTTCGACATGGTTCCTTCCTTTGTGCCCTTGCGGGCCTCCGCTTGCGCGGGTAATGCTCACCTCGACAACGTGTGCAAGCGGTTTGTTGGAAAGCGCACCGGCTTCACCCTCTACACCTTTTAACGCTTTCCCGCAGAGGTTCAGGCTGGTGAAGCACCTGAACGTGCCTATGAACATCGGCGGTGCCGCATTCGCTTGCAACGGAGCCCGATGGGAGGAGCCTGCTCCTCCCCTGGCTGAGTCTGCTCATGTCTCGGGCCTGCGGACGGCGCGAACGCCCCTCGCAAGCCCCCGCATTCGATGCGGGGGTACATGACTCTGATTCAGACGATTAGTCTATTCCTGGCGTGTGAGATGAGGTGCTCAGGCGAGCACCTCATCCCCTAGAAGATTGTGCTTGTTTTTGAGCGAGAGGCCGCTTCCCTGGCGGCGTAGCATCACCATTTCCGCGGCGATGCTCAGCGCGATCTCATCGGGAGTTTCCGCGCCAAGGTCCAGGCCGATGGGGGCGTGGACACGCTCCAGTTGCTTGCGTGGGATGCCCTCTTCGCGCAGGTGGTGAAAAATTTGTTTGACCTTGCTGGTGCTCCCGATCATACCGATATAGGCCGCCCGGGTGGATAGCGCGGCCTTTAAGGCGTCTCTATCCAGTTGATGCCCACGCGTGACGATCACCAGCCAGCTTGATTCATCAGGTTCAAGGGCCTGGATGGTCGCGGGGATATCGCCGAAGATGAGCTGTACTTTCTCGCCAAAGAGCTGAGGATCGGCCAGGTCGCGCCGGTCGTCCACCACGACGATGCGGAAGTCCAGCCTATGCGCCAGGTGCGCCAGGGCCTGTGCCACATAGCCCGCGCCTACGATAACCAGGCGTGGCTCGGGGCGTAGGACCTCAAAAAAGACCTCCAGCGTTGCTCCACAACTGCCGACCGACTCGCCGTTATCGGCATCGATATGGATATGTGCCAGGTGTGAGTGATTCTCACTCAGCGCCTTCAACCCCTCATCGACGACCTTTTTATCCGTGACGGGTCCCGCCATACGCCCCTGGGGCGTGCCGTCCGCCGCGATTAGCAGTTTGGTGCCAATCTCGCAAGGGGCCGCACCCATCGTCTTTACAACTGTGGCCACGACGACGCGCTCACCACGTCGCAGGGCCGCCTGAATCTCATTGTACAAAGTAATGGCAGTCATTGCCCACCTCTCGCATACTACTCAATCACTGAATACTTATCCTGTTATTATACTATTACGCTGACTGCAACCTCTCCCCTGGCCGCTAGTATTTTCCTCTTTTGGCCTACGTGAAAAGAATATGATAGTGACACGATAACGAGAATCTTCCTCACGATAGGCGAGGTAGATATAGGGTTCAAGCCACGCTAGCAGCCTTCTCGTGACCAATCTTCATAACTTGACAGCATGCTCCAGGTTGTTCTATAATGTTAGAACAAATTTTCAAGATGTGGATTGAATGGGGCGAGATTCTAGCGGAACGTGAATGGGTGTTTCTGTCAGGGATGGCACAGTAGAGTTGTATTGAGTAGGCGTACATACTGGGCAAAGCGCATATTTCCCAGAGAAGACAACGTGATTGATCATCTAATAGGAGTGTTAGCAATGAGTAACGGCCAGACGTTTAACCCTAGAGAACACCTGATAAATATTAAGAATGGGAAGGGCGTATCGGAGTACCTGGAGGTGAAGTGGCGTTTGGTGTGGTTCCGCCAGGAGTGCCCTCAAGGTACGATTGAAACCGAAATCGTACACCTGGACCTGGATAAGGATGTCGAGGCGGAGACCTTTGTGTGGAACGCTGAGAAGCGGCGTAGCGAGAAGGTCGTGAAGACAGCGAAGGGGGTAGCCATCTTCCGGGCAACTGTCCATGATGGCAAGGGTGGATCGGCGACGGGGACCAAGTCGGAGAACGCGGCGAACTTTCCAGATTTTATCGAGAAGGCCGAGTCGGGCTCTATTGGCCGTGCATTGGCCGCGCTTGGATATGGCACACAGTTCGCGCCAGAACTTAATGAGGAGCAGCGCATTGTCGATGCGCCCGTAGAGCGGCCCACCAATGGCAGCTATGCTGGTAGCAATGGCAATAGTCACACACAGGGGGGATTTGCGGCCACCGCCAATGGGCGCTTTAGCGGTCAGGGGCAGCAGAGCGCGAACGCGCAGGGCCCAAATGGAGGCGCGAGCAAGAGTGAACCAGCGCCTGACGCGGCTGCGACGGAGCAGCAGATTTCTAGCATTAAGAAGCTCTGTCAGCACCTGGAGAAGCCAGAACCAGACAACCTCTCGAACCTGACCTTCTTAAATGCGAAACAGTTGCTCCAGCAGTTTACGGAGGAGTATAGGGCGCAGAAGCAACAGAAAAAGGCGTCCTGATTAGTAGTTAGTACTTGCCCTCCAGAAAGCTTGAAACTACATGACTCCTAGCGATATCGAGTACGCCGAAAAGCGTATGAAACAGAAATGGTATGACCTGGCGCTTGCCGAGCAGCAGGGAGCCTCGCTCCCAACCCTTGAGCGGCTCTTTAACACGTATATGCTCGCTGTCGAAGAGTATAACCGATGTTCCGAGTCCTATCTCGTGGAGCAGCAGCAGGCCAGAAGCACACTGCCCGCTGTGCGGACTTCGCAACAGCTTATGTGTGTGTCCCAAGGCGAGGAGCGCCCAAAGGAGCGTCGTCAGCGTAGGAAAGCCTCGTAGGGTTGGATATCGTAGGTCAAAAAAAGAGGACGCAACCAGATGGGTTGCGTCCTCTTTTTTTGACCTACGATATTACAGGCCATTGACGAAATTGACGATCTCTGTGGCCACGGCCTCAGGAGCATCGAAGTTGACCAGGTGGCCGGCGTTGTGGATGATTGCCAGCCTGGAATGGGGAATCTCACGGTGTAGGCGCTCGGCATATGTGAGCGGCATCTGCTGATCTTTCTCACCCCAGATGAGGAGGACTGGTTTCTTGAGCACCGCCAGATCGGTTGAGACGGCATTGGTATAGTAAGGGATGAGCAGGCGAATGTGCTGGTAGAGCACCTCTTTGCCCACTTCGCTGTCCCAGGGCGCGATATAGTTATCGATCACGTTGGCGAAGCCTTTGACATTGACCACGCCCTTGCCCAGGGTCTCACGCAGATCGCGCACCACATCCTCGACTGAAGCTTCTTTAGGGGCATCAAAATCCTGGCGCTTGCTCATCTCGGACAGGGGCCAGTTCTCGTCGAAGGAGTGGAGGTAGCTAATCGTATCCAGGAGGACCAGGGCCGAGGTCTGCTCGCGATACAGACGCGTTGCCAGGATCTGCGCGACGCCACCGCCAACGCCATGTCCGACCAGGATGATATTATTCAATTTGAGGTCTTTGAAGAGCAGGGCCAGGCCGTCTGCCTGCCCCCAGACCGAGGTATCGGCGGGCCAGGGATGCTCCGACTGGCCATAGCCAAGCATATCGAAGGCATAGACCGCGCGACCCAGGCCAGCTAGCTGGGGCATGATCTCTTCCCAGGCGAAGGCGCCAGCAGGAAGATCGTGCAGGAGCACGATTGCCCCCTCGGGACCACGCTCGGCATTCTGGACGATATAGCTATATTTGTAATGGATGGCGCGCCCTGTGCGCCGCTCCCGTGAGGTATTGAATCTTGTAGGCATAAGTCCTCTCTTGATTGGATAAATGATATCTATGTGTTGTGTGCATTCTTTCTGGCTTGACTTCTCGCGCCTGCGGTGCTCGCCATGGTTGGTGGTGTGATGCTCCCTGGTGACCATTGGTCACCAGGGAGCATCACACCACCAACCATGAAGGTTTTGCACACGGGTTATCTATACTATAGCGTGCTTAGGCTTTGGCGTACAGAGCAGGTACGTTGTAGAAAGCGTTAAAGCCAGCATAGCGAGCCGCCTCAGCCCCTAGTTCATCCTCGATCACCAGCAGGCGGTTGTACTTGGCGACGCGCTCACTGCGGGCGGGTGCGCCAGTCTTGATCTGCCCGGCATTGGTGGCCACGACCAGGTCGGCAATTGTCGTATCCTCGGTCTCACCGGAGCGGTGCGAGACGACTGCGGTATAGCCCGCACGCTTGGCCATCTCAATGGCCTCCAGGGTCTCGGTCAGCGTACCGATCTGGTTCAGTTTGACCAGGATGGAGTTGGCTGAACCCTCGCTAATGCCACGTTTGAGGCGGGTAGTGTTGGTGACAAACAGGTCGTCGCCTACCAGTTGGACGCGGCCTCCCAGGCGCTGGCGCATTATAGACCAGCCTTCCCAGTCGTCCTCCGCCAGGCCATCCTCGATAGTAACGATGGGATATTCACCAATCCACTGCTCATAGAGATCGATCATCTCTTTAGAGTTAAGGGTGCGACCCTCGCGCGCGAGCTCGTATTTCCCATTCTCATAGAGTTCAGTCGAGGCCGTGTCCATACCCAGGAAGATATCTACGCCTGGTTTGTAGCCCGCAGCCTCGATGGCATCGACTATCAGCTCAAGGGCCTCGCGGTTGGATGAGAGCGAAGGCGCGAAGCCACCCTCGTCGCCGACGTTGGTATTAAACTTCTTGCCGTGCAGCACCTTTTTCAGGCCCTGATAGACCTCGGCACCCCAGCGCAGGGCCTCGCGGAAGGAAGGCGCACCAACGGGGAGAATCATGTATTCCTGGAAGTCAGTCGAATTATCGGCGTGCTTGCCACCATTTAAAATATTGAGCATTGGTACAGGTAGCGTACGAGCTGAGACGCCTCCCAGGTAGCGGTAGAGCGGCTGCTGATGGGCCTGGGCTGCGGCTTTGGCAACGGCCAGAGAGACGCCCAGGAGGGCGTTCGCCCCCAGCTTTCCTTTGTTAGAGGTTCCATCCAGCTCGATCATGATCTCGTCGATCATTACCTGGTCGGAGGCGTCCAGGCCAACAAGGGCGTCGCTGATCTGGTCGTTAACGTTCTCAACGGCCTTGAGTACTCCCTTGCCGCCATAACGGCTCTTGTCGCCATCGCGCAGTTCGACGGCCTCGTGGGCGCCGGTTGACGCGCCCGAGGGAACCGCTGCGATCCCATGTGCTCCGCCCATCAGAAGCACTTCAACTTGAACGGTTGGATTGCCACGCGAGTCGAGTATCTCGTGCGCGGTAACCTCTTCAATTGTTGTCAGATCATCCGTATTCAGTGGCATACTACAAAATCCTCCACGAAAACAAGATTCGATATCTATTGCATTGCTATGATAGCGCCATGCGGGACCCTCGAAGCTGTGCTATACCATACATAGGTAGTATAGCCATACCAGTACAGGATGTAGTAAGTGCCATACATCCTCGCCGTGGCTATTGTACATCCTGGAGAGGGAGGTGGGCAAGCAATCCCTCTAGTATCGAAGAGAGGTACATGGTTTATGCTCGCCCTCGGGCGAGCATAAACCATGTACCTCTCTTCGATACTAGCATAGGCAGGTACCGTGTTATGGTAAGAGATTATGTAGAGCGCTATCGATCTTATCGGTGTGCTCTGGCTTGCCCACGGTGACGCGGATGAAGTCGCGCATCTCTGGCTGCGAGAAGTAGCGGAGCAGGATGCCATGGGCCTCAACCGCTGCGCGAATCTCTCGCACACTCACCTGGTCTTCATCTACGCGCATCAGGATAAAGTTTCCTTGCGAGGGTACTGGATGAAGGAAGGAGTAGCTGTCCAGAAGGGCGTACAGCCGCTCGCGCTCCTGCGTAATGCGTCGGACGTTATCCAGAGTATAATCCAGGGCCTTGAGGGTCTCAATCGCGCCGATATGACCGGCGACATTCACCTCAAAGGGACACTGTGCGCGGCGCATATAGGCTTGAATCCACTCAGGGGTCAGGGCGTAGCCGATGCGGAGTCCTGCTAACCCGGCCCATTTACTGAAGGTGCGCATCACGATCAGATTTTCATGCTGAGGTACCAGGTACGCGAAGCCGCGAGAATTATCCGCGAACTCCACATATGCCTCGTCCACAATCACAATGCGACCTGTATCGAGCAGCGTTAATATATCTTGCTCGCAAATGGCGTTGCCAGTGGGGTTATTGGGCGAAGTTAGCACAATGAGCTTGGTTTCAGGAGTGAGCGCATCGAGGATGGCATCGATATCAAGCTCATAGCCTGACTTCCGAGGAACCTCCAGTACATGCGCGCCACAGAAGGTCGTGACCGAGGTATAGAGTGAAAAGGTTGGGGGGCAGCAGAGAATGTTATCTCCTACCGAGAGAAAGAGGTGCCAGAGGAGATTGATAAGCTCGGCGCTCCCATGATGCACGACGATATGGCGTCCATTGACACCAGTATAATCGGCGAGTGCATTGCGTAAAGCGGTTGAGTTCGCGTCGGGATAATTATTATAGTTTCTAAAATTGCTGAGTGCTTGCAATACTGTAGGTGCGGGTTCATAGGGGCTTTCATTACTATTAAGTTTAATAATATCCTCTATGGGAATACCTGTGCGCTCGCTAAATGCCTCCAGAGACTCGCCTGGAGCATATTGAGCCAGGCGATCCATCTCTGGGCGCACCGTAACAAGACGGGGAGAAGAGTATGTATACATGTACGACTAGTCCTACTTCTCTGAATCAGCGTCGACGAAGATCTGTGCGGGCCTGCGAATGAGAGTGCTGCGCGGGCTAAAGCTGCCTGTAGTGCTACTGCCCAGGTTGCCACTATTCATGCCTCCGAATGAGCGATTAAGCGGCGAGACAGGGGACTGTTGCTGCTGGGCATTTGTGCTGGAAGCCTCGCCTTCGGCATTCGTTGAACCCTGCAAGATATCCAGACCCTGGCGCAGTGTCATCATATCACGCATAAAGCAAGCGACAGCTGAGGCGGCGGACCCTTTTTCGCGAGAGGAGTCAAAGCGTCGAGATGTCGCGGCACCCGCGGCTTGCGCGGCCTCGGCCATGGGGTCGGAGGTTTTGGCGGCGTAGACATCCTGGAAGATATCGTCCCAGTCGCTCCAACGGCCACGGAGAGGTTTCCAGCCAAGCTGGCCGTCGCTGATCGTGCGCCATTTCTCTTCGGTAAACTGAATCCAGTCGTCGAGGAGGCGCGAGTAGGTAGCCAGTTGTTGGCGCAGGCGCTCTTCCTCTTCAGATGAACGTTGAGGGAAACTGCGCGGTAAGCCATCCGTGCTCTGCGTGCTGATATAATTATTATTGCCCATACCCTGATTGCCGAAACCATTGACATTCGCGAATGATCCAGCACCGGGAAAGAACCCAGGAGTATGCATGTTCTGACCATCGGTCGTAAACTGGCCCATCTGCCCATTGGGATTGGGAAGGCCAAGCATAGGAATCTCAGTGCCTGCGGGGAGCTCACCAATGACTTGAATGCCACTGGCACCAAGCATAGGTCCCATGATGGCGGTTCCATCTTGCAGGAGCACACCCTCTGAGGGCAGGCCACCAATCACGATCTCTTCGTGGCCTACGGCATCCAGAATGCGCCAGGCCAGGCGAGGGTGTTTCATTGCCCACCAGAAGCGGCGGACCAGGAACGTTGAGGCAAATGTAAAATTGACGACCAGCCAGACGATACCGCGCACTGCTAACCAGTTTACGAGCGCCAGAATGACAATCATGTACCAGGGGTCACGATTTCCCGCTTCTTCTATGAAGGTTAGTACTGCGGCGACCATCAGGCTAGGATCGCGCAGTGGATTCACAAAATCCAGGATGCGTTTAAGCCAGCTATTGCCTTTCCTCTCTTCCAAAATGCGCTCCTCTCGGTTCTGCCACTGGTTCGACAGAGTACTATTTTTGCGATACGTTTCTTGGGCTTATGCAAAGCTGATTCTAGCATGCGCCCTATTTAACTGCAAATTTTGTCTAGAAGGCAGGTAGTTATGGGTGATGTCGATGCTTCTGCGCTACCTTGATTTTATTTCGATGTTATCTTTAAATAACAGATAGCGAGGCATGTTTTTGACCAGGGAGGCGCGGAAAAACGAGGTGGCAGTCCTGGCACACGACAGTTATTTGCCTTCTTTCTCTTCTTTACAACGAGGAGCGTCGTGAGAAGAAACGACAGGCAGTACTATGGTCCTGAACATGCGATAGCTTGGGCGTGGTGTGTAGGGCGACGCTGCTAAAGCACGCGTCTACATATGGCCCATATGCAGACGCGTGCTTTAGCAGTATCAGTCGGAGAACCATGAAACTTTTGGCTACTCTCTAACGAGCTATTTGATAAGATGGCTGCAATTTGCGTCTAACTCTCTGGGGGATTTCTTGCGCCTCTGGCGCACCTCACTCCCAATAAGAACCACTTGTTGAGTCTATTTTCATCTACTGATTCGTATCATAGATGAAGGAACCGTCCTGTGTTCTCAAAGTACTGTCGAGATAAAGGCATAACTCCTAAGAGAGCCTTGAATGCGGGTGCAGCGTCGCATTATTTCCATAGGCATTGGTGTGTTCTGGTAATTCTGCTCCATTGTATGGTAACATTACACATGGTGTCTTGCGTAACGCTTTCTTATATTGTCTGGTCTGATCATACCTTTGTATGTGCCAGGTGTACTCTTGAGATAAGAGGGGTAAATTTGCTTCCCACCTGGAGGAAACAATTGTAGCCGGTCTCCCAGGCTATAACAGTAAGCACCTGTTAGAAAGGACAAACCTCATGCCCACGCGGATGAAGACGGATGTTCATCTTCCGCAGTTGAAGCATGCGCGTCGTCTGATTATTGCTTCCAATCGCGGTCCCGTTGAGTTCCAACTCGGCCAGGATAATACGCTCAAAGCAAGACGTGGCGCAGGTGGAATGGTAACTGCCCTCATTGATGTTGGGAACCAACTCGATATGACATGGGTTGCGATGACCATGACCGAAGGCGATCGCATGATCGTCAAGGAGATGGAGCAACATGGAGGCGTAATGCCTTCTCCATTACGTGGTCAGAAGATGAAACTGCACTACGTCTCGGTTCCCAAAACAACCTACCGTAAGCATTATGATAAGATTAGTAATGAACTGCTCTGGTTCCTACAGCATTATATGTATGATCCCGTTCAAAGCAACATGCGACAGTTGCAAGACGCCTGGGAGAATGGGTATTGCGAGGCCAACCAGGCTATCGCGGATGCTGTAGTCGACGAAATTGAGCGCGAAGACTCGATGCCAGTTGTTATGCTACATGACTATCATCTCTACTTAGTCTCCTCGCTCATTCGCAAAGTTCACCCCTCAATCGTTATTCAGCAGTTTATTCATATTCCCTGGCCCGATGTTCGCTGCTGGCATTTTCTGCCAAGTAATATCACCCAGGCTATCTATAGCGGTCTGGTAGGCAACGATATCGTTGGTTTTCAGACAGAACGCGATGCACGCAACTTCCTGGAAGGGGCACGCACCCTCTTAGAGGGGGCCGTGGTGGATTTTGAAGAGGGGGCTGTCTGGTGGCAGGGCCACCGCACGCAGGCGCGAGCCTATCCCATCTCGATCTCCGTTCATGAAGAGCGACGCGTTGTGAAAAGCGCGCCCGGCAAACGTGCCGCCGAGGAGATGAAGTCTCTCCTCAACGAATTTACGATTATGCGCACAGATCGTATTGAGCCCACTAAGAACATTCTTCGTGGCTTCCAGGCATATGATTATATGCTTGAGGAGCATCCAGAGCTGATTGGTCGCGTGAACTTCCTGGCTTTTCTGGTGCCTTCACGCCAATCATTGCCCATCTACCGCCGTACAACTGTGGAGGTTCAGGCGATTGTAGAGGAGATCAATCAGAAATACAGTACCGACGATTGGACGCCTATTCGCGCCTTTTATGGCAATGATCGTGTACGGGCCCTTGCGGCTATGCAGTTCTATGATGTGCTGCTGGTTAACCCCATTATTGATGGTATGAACCTGGTTGCCAAAGAAGGGCCGGTCGTCAATCAGAGAGATGGGGTGCTGGTGCTCTCGCGTACCGTTGGCGCGTTCCAGCAACTCGCGAAGGGGTCGGTTCCTACCTCGCCCACAGATGTGATGGAGACAGCGCAGGCGCTCTATAAGGCGCTGACAATGTCGAAAGAGGAGCGTCACGCGAAGGCGACCTTCACATGCCAGGCGGTGGAGCGTAGCAATCTGACAACCTGGCTCGCGAAGCAGATCAATGATATCAATGATCTCCTTGAGCGTGAGCCAGCGGAGACGCCAGTTGAAGAAGCCGAAGGTTCCCCAGACGATGTCGTCGCGAACGTAGGGTAGAGACTTTTCGTAGCGAACTGAGCGAACTCTTTAGATAGATAGATGAATAGATGCCAGTAGCCCACAAGCTGGCTTCTCGCACCCTCGATAGTATCCTCATAGAGGTCATCTATATATCAGGATTGGAAGCACCTTCGGTGGACGCAATGGTTGCGTCATCACCGAAGAGCGGGCTTCTATTTTCTCTTCTCCCCTCCCACTCTACTCCTCATGCTTTCCGGATTGCCGCAGTGTAGCCAGCATATCCCGTATCTGCCGCAGGCGTTCTACCATGCCGGGCACCTCGTCCACTACTTCGTCCGCGCTTGTCAGCAGTTCGGGTAGGGCGTCTGTATGCCGGACGGCGATGGTATAGCCGGTGAATCCCTCCTGGCGTAGCTCACGTACCGCGTAGATGGCGTTGAGGTCGGTGCGGTCATCGCCCGCGAAGACCACGCCACGAAGCCGCTTGCGTTCTATATAGCGCTTGAGCGCCTCACCCTTGTTGATTTTTAAGGGCGCGAGTACCTCGACGACACGCTTTCCCTCGTCGATCACCATACCCTCCTGGCGCGCAGGCTCTTCGAGTAGCGCCAGAATTTGCTCACGTATCTCCTCTGGATTGGCACACTGACGATAGTGAATGGAGCCGCCCACGCTTTTGGCCTGGACAATAATGCCGGTTTCATGTGCCATTTCGCGCTCTACCAGGGTCAGCAGGCGCTTACCAGGCTCTACATAATTCAGCGCTTCGGGCACAAGCTGGATCTGGGCACTGCTTGTCGGCAGGTCCTCGCTCCACTCCAGTCCATGTGTTCCTATATATGTCAGTCCGGAAACCTGAACCATTCGCGCGCCATCCTCTGCGGCCCGGCCCGTCATAATGGCTATTTCGGCGTAGCTAGCCAGTTCAGTAAGGAGCTCAGCGACGCCCGGGTAGAGCCGGGCCTCTGAAGGGGTGGGAACGATCTCGCTTAGGGTACCATCAATATCAAAAACCAGTCCCAGCGGCCGCTGTGCCAGAACATCTTGCAATTGTATCTTGTTCATACATGCCTTTCTCTCCTAAATACGGAGCCGTCCCCCCTATTATAGTCAACTAAAAAGAAGTCCGCTGGGCAATTTGCCCAGCGGACTTCTTTTTAGTTGACTATAATTTCTATTTCGTTCTCTGTGCCTGGCTGAACCTCTATTTGTGAGCCATGACGGTGCACGTGGAAGTGTACATGCTGGTCACCTATGTAGATGCCGCGTACCTCCAGCATATTGACCCAGGAGGGTAAGGTCGGTTGTTCAAGCACAAGCCGCTTCTGCTCGGCGTCGGCGCGCAGGCCAAGGAGTGCGTTAAAGATCTGTCCAGGTGCGCCCGTGGCCCAGGCCTGAGGTGAGCAAGCGACAGGGTAGCGCGTCGGACCAAAGCCCTCGCGCTGGATAAAGCCACAAAACAGCTCGGGCAGGCGCGCATCCTCGAAGTGCTGACTGGCCTGGTAGAGTCCTTTGAGCAATTGAGATGCCTCAGACTTGCCGCCGTAGCGTGCGAAGCCAGCTCCAACCATGGCCGTATCGTGTGGCCAGACAGAGCCATTGTGATAGCTCATAGGATTATAGCGAATGGCGTTGGCCGAGAGGGTACGCATGCCCCAGCCATTGAACATGTCCTCGCGCATCAGGCGCTCGATGACCAGCTTTGCCTGCTCTTTGGGGACAATCCCGCTCCAGAGGCACTGGCCCGCGTTGGAGCTAACCGTCTTGCAAGGCTTCTTCTCGCGATCCAGCGCGATATAGATGCTCTGCTCCTCTTCCCACCAGAAAGTACGCATGAAATTGGCCTGAAACTCGCTTGCCTTCTGCTCCCAGCGTTCAGCTTCATCCTGGTAACCCAGGCGACCGGCCAGGTAATGCATATTGCGATACGCGGCAAAGGCGTAGCCTTGAACCTCGCTGAGCGCGATGGGAGAGCGAGCCAACTCGCCGTTCTCATGAGAGGTGGAGTCCCAGGAGTCCTTCCAGCCCTGGTTTAGGATACCGCTATCAAGGATACGGTGGTACTCCAGGAAGCCGTCACCATCTTTGTCGCCATACTCAATCATCCAGCGCGCGGCCAGTTGCGCATTTGGCCAGAGCTGGCGCAGAAAATCGAGGTCATTGGTCCAGCGAATATACTCGCCGAGGGTGATGAGGAAGAGCGGTGTGACATCGATACTTCCATAGTAAGGCACATAGGGAATCTCGCGGCAGTTTGCCATCTCGCCTGTGCGCATCTCGTGGAGCATCTTGCCTGGCTCTTCTTCAGTGAAGTCGTCAGTTTTTGTACCCTGGTGCATAGCCAGGAAGGCTAGCGTGCCGCGTGCGACCTGGGGGAACCAGGGAAGATATTGCAGGCAGGTAATCAGGCCATCGCGCCCAAAGGGACAGGAGAACCAGGGAATACCCGCATAAGGATAGTAGCCATAAGGCGTCAGTGTGCAGAGCATTAACAGGTCATCCATCCCACGCTTGAGTAGGCGATTCAAGAGATAGTCATCGGTATGTATTGTTGGTCGTTCAAGAGGATGAACACCCTCAACTTCGATATGTTTGGCAAAGCGTTCGGCATTAAGCTCGCGCAGTTGGGCGCGCATCTGGAGCACGACTGGTTTGCCACGCTCAAGCTGGAGCGACCAGTGGACGCGATCCTCACTGATATATTTGCTATGTGGCGTAAAGGTAATTTGCGTCTCGCGAGTGACCTGGTCACGTCCGATATAACTCAGAGTTACGCCCTTGTCGGTAAGCTGGGCTGGCTGTAACTGACCACGCTCTTCGCGCTTGAGTCCGCGCACCTCAAAGAGGTCGCAGAAGTCGCTACCAAACTTGAGGCTAAAACGGAGCGGTTGTGGAAGCTCGCGAAAGCTTGTAATGGTAAAGGTCTGGATCAGCTCCTCATTATGTAGCTCCAGAAGTCGACTGACATAGATTTCGCCTTGCTCAATGAAGGTGTCCGCGTCGACTCTGAGCGCTGGATTCGTTAAATCTACCTGGCTGGCAAGCCCCGCTGGTGAGATGTGGTGAGAAAGCATGGCCAGAGGGTGACCCTCCAGAAAGAAATTACTCTCGCGGAGAAAGCGCGTCCCATGCCAGTAGAGACCCATAGCCTGGTTCGCGCCCAACAAATCGCCACGTATATTGGCGACAAGAAAAGCATCTCCGCTCTTCAAAGTAATGTGTGTGGCGCTTGAATGGGCCTTTTCTTCGACTATCTCTGGTTGCTTGAAGGCTCCATCGGGGCCTTCTTCTGCTGGAAGCAGCAGTACATCTGGCTTGTGATCCGTCATAATACTAATAACTTTCTACCTGATACTTCGCTACGATGCGTTAAGAGTGAATAGTCACGCCAGGCGCGCGAAACGCCAGGAGTGTGAGGGGTACCCGGTATGTTATATGCTTCCTGCCCGTGTTACACCCTTCCAGGGGCTAGCTTTAATTGTACCGATGCTAAAGTTCAGACATGTTTCAATATCTGAATGCGACTTTCTTCTCCTCTGGTTAAGGGCAGAAAGTGACGTAGCGTGATACTACGAGAAAGACATCTTACCAGAGAGCACTCTAGCGTGCTTACAGGCTTCTGCAAGCGTCTCTATGCCTGAGTTAACACAGAGATTAGAGAAATAATAACAGGGAAACGCTTTTGATGATGGGGGCTGGCAAAAATGTGTAGTGCTCTCCTAGTACTCATGGGCTGTTTGTTTGCTTGTAGGCATATAAGGTTTCTCTCGGCCTTCAGAAAAGAGAGCGAAGGGTGCATAGGACTTTTTGGCCTAATGTATGCTACAATAACCCCATGTTAAGAACACTTACCGCTACACGCTATGTGACACCCTTACGCGAGGGTGGCTCACTGCCCGCGATTGTAGAGGCCGATGATGATGGCCTGTATGTGCTGAAATTTCGCGGCGCCGGCCAGGGACCAAAGGCCTTGATTGCCGAACTGGTTGCTGGCGAGATTGGTCGTGCGCTTGATCTCCCCGTGCCTGAAATTGTTTTTGTGGAGCTGGACCCTGTGCTGGGTCGCTCTGAGCCAGATTTTGAGATCCAGGCCCTGATCAAGCAGAGCGCGGGCCTGAACCTGGCGCTAGATTACCTGCCGGGCGCGCTGGCCTTTGATCCACGCGATGCGCGTGAGCTAGACCCATTCCTGGCCGCCTCCATTGTCTGGTTCGACGCCTATGTCTCCAACGTGGATCGTACGCCACGCAATACGAATATGCTGCTCTGGCATCGCCGCCTGATCCTGATTGATCACGGATCCTCGCTCTATTTTCACCATATGCCAATCAACTATATGGAGCGCAGTCGTACCCCATTTGCGGCTATCAAAGACCATGTTCTCCTACCTTTTGCCAATGGCTTGCAAGAGGTGGACGCGCGCATGAAGGCTTTATTGCCCGTTGCGCGCCTGGCCGATATTGTCGCCGCCATCCCTACATCCTGGCTGGAGAATGACGAACGTTATATCGATCCCGATGCGCATCGAGCCGCATACCTGGCCTATTTACAGGATCGTTTGTTGGCTTCACATGTTTTTGTAGAGGAGGCGTTGCATGCCCGCGAACAGCTCGTATGATTACGCCCTTGTGCGTGTAGTGCCAAGCGTGGAGCGTGGTGAGTGCCTCAATGTGGGTGTGATCCTCTTCTGCCGCACGCGCCAGTTCCTCTGCGCGCGCATCGAGCTTGATGAGCACCGCCTGCTCGCGCTCGATCCAGATATCGACGTGGCGGCGGTACGCGAGCACCTGGAGACCATCGCCTTGATTTGTGAGGGGAAGGCGGAGGGGGGGCCAATCGCGCACCTCTCGCTCTCCGAGCGTTTCCACTGGCTGGTCGCGCCGCGTAGCGCTATCATCCAGATCTCGGCGGTCCACTCAGGCCTCTGTAGCGATCCTGCCGCAGCGCTCCAGCACCTCCTCGATACCATGGTCCGTCTACGCAAGCAGAAGATAGTGCGAGCATAAAGAAGAGATTGAGAGCTGGCACTAGTGGGAAATAAAGTTCGGCTTATGGTATGTTTATTTAGAGCAGAGAATAAAAATATGTTCTCTAATCATAAGGAGTATGAGCATGAGCACACAGGAACGTACCTCGGGAAGCGTCACGGTTGGCGACCAGGCCCCTGACTTTACCCTTCCAACCTCTAAAGGCGACAAGGTCAACTTGAGCGACTTTCAGGGACAAAAGAGTGTCGTTTTATATTTCTATCCAAAAGACGATACCCCAGGCTGCACTGCTGAAGCCTGCTCGTTCCGCGATAGCTACGAGGTCTTTCAGGAGGCGGGCGCGGAAGTGATTGGCGTAAGCTCAGATTCGAGCGAGTCTCACGAAAACTTCGCGAAGAAGAACAACCTTCCCTTTATTCTCGCCAGCGACGAGGGTGGTGCGCTTCGGAAGAGCTATGGAGTTCCCTCGACGCTTGGTCTCTTGCCAGGGCGTGTGACCTATATTATTGATAAGCAGGGAGTTGTGCGCCACATCTTCTCGTCGCAGTTCGCGCCGCAGAAGCATGTTGATGAGGCATTAAAGATTCTAAAACAATTTTAGATTAAAACAACTATAGATGATACAAAAGCGGCTCTCGGTGTTCGCCGAGAGCCGCTTTTGTATCATCTATAGTTGTTTTTGCTGTTGTGTATATTGCTGCTGGTGGGCGTTGAGGAGCTGGGTGAAGTTGTCGGCGACCTGGTGCGAATCGATTACGGCGTTGATGCGGGCAATGGCCTCACGTAGTTGGATGTGCAGGTTGTCCTGAGGAGGGATGATGCCCTGGTTGGCAACCAGCAGCAGGGCCGCATTGGCGACGATGAAGTCACGCCTAGGCCCCTGCTCCTCACCTGAGAGGATATGCCATATATCGCTCTGAGTGGCTGCTAAATCTACTTCTTCGCGAATATCCGCAAGTTGTGCGCGTGTCAGGCCGATATCCTCCGGTGAGCATTCCTCAAAAATGACCTCGTCGCGTGTGACCTGGATGAGCAGGTTGATGGGTTGCTGGGGATCGGAAACGCTGGAGGCATTGGAGAGCTCATCAATGCCATCATAGCAATGCACAATGATGCCCTCGCTCTCCAGGTGAAGATAGAGTGAGAGCACGTAGGGAAGCATCGCCAGGCTACAGACGCCCGTGGAGTGGTGAGCGGGGCGAAGGACCTGGGCGTTAGGTGAAACAATCTTGAAGATATCCAGCGTAAGTGGGGTGGTGCGTAGCGTCTCCTGCCAGTTGGGGTCGCCTACGTTACAGCGCTGAGTTAACTGCTTCATGGCTTCGTGCCAGAGTGCCTCGCGTGCCTCTTTGAGTGCCTGGGAGTAGGGGAAATTTAAGGCCGAGAGTGGAATAAAGGTAAAGCCGTTGCTATCAAGCTCTTGATTAAGTGTAGGAATAGATAAGTGCGGGTGCCGATAGCCAAAGGTCTCCATCGCCTGGGCACTACCATGATAGGAAGTAACGTTGGTGGTGCCGGTCTTACAAATTTTTACCAGGGGAGCAGCGACAATCGCGGCGGCTGTGCTAGCGTGAATTGTTTTGCAGAAGTCACCGCCGCTACCGAAGACGTGGTCGTGTGTGTGCAGAAGCGATAGATCCTGTTGCTTGCTCTGTAGAAAATGTTCAACGCGTGTGCGCAGGTGATCGGCCAGAAAGTTGACCTGGTTTCGCCCGATATGTCCATTGCCCGGCGAGAGGAGCCGCAGGATTTCTAGCAGCTCCTGTGAACCCTGTTCTGGATCACTACAGGCGTCAAAATAGCGTGCCAGCGCCGCGTTATCGGGTGGATCGAGCTCTCGCTCGTGCCCCAGGAAACTGGCGAAGGTCTCGCGCAAAGGCCCAAGCTGGCGGAGTATAGCCTCCTCATGTTTTGCATCTTCAAGAGAAGTAAAGAGGCGATAAAGGTCGCCTTTCTGCAAACGGACCTGCAATCTATGCCCATAAGCTGGCAATTGAATACTACTTCCCATATGTTGTTGCCTTACTTTGATGCTAGATAAAAATTATGAAATGCCAGAGAAAATTCTAGTTTTGTTATTGTGCTGAGAAAACCAGTGAGCTGTGACCTTCTCGGTGTGCAGGCTCCTTTATATCCAGTATAAAGTAAGGCATAACTATCATCCTGTCAACAGGTAAACGAAAAGTCATTCAGCGGGATTTTCCAGCTTATGCTGAAGGGCCAGGCGTAGGTGCTGCATCGTTTTATTTTTGCGTGCGACCGAGAGCGAGGCGCGCAGGCGCTGCGTCTCAACTGGATGCTCAGGCCATTGAATGTCATCCAGATCAATATTGTGTTTATGGCAAACGGCGCGCAACTGTTGCGGATCATCGAAGCGCTCTTTGATTGAGCTGAGCATGGCATAACGCTGTGTTTGTGGTAGCTGCACTATGGCGTTAATGGCTAGCTCCAGCCAGTGAGTGGCGTCTTCGTTATGCTCCACCACTTCAGCGGGATCGGGGTCCTGGTTGCTCGTATGAAAGGTCTGAGAGATGTTGCCCTGGAAGAGCTCGCCATCATCGTCAAGGGTAAGCTGACTGCATGGTTTATATTGGCGCGCGAGCGAGACTGTTTCATTGAAGGCCGCCCGGCTGATATAGGCCCTGGGATTTTCGATGGTGTGCTGGCGCAGCACGAGCCAGCAATGCAGGCGCAGGCTTTGCT
Organism: Ktedonobacter robiniae; assembly: GCF_016587375.1. Taxonomy (GTDB): domain Bacteria; phylum Chloroflexota; class Ktedonobacteria; order Ktedonobacterales; family Ktedonobacteraceae; genus Ktedonobacter; species Ktedonobacter robiniae. Next base: position 2,104,221 of record NZ_BNJG01000001.1, on the reverse strand, counting down.
TCACATCATCCACGTCCAAATCATATGTCTCGGCGCGGGCCATACTATTCTTCCGGCTAAAGCGGCGCTGTGCCTGAAGACTGATGTAGCTGTCGTACTGGTCAAAAAAGCGGTCTATCTCTTGCCCACCAGGATATAGGGGAGGTTCTGTGTCTACTGGCACCGCCATGGTCGCTTGCATGATCGAGTCTCCTTATATGGCTTACTGCTGTGGTGTCCATCCATGGGTGTTACTTTACTACGTGGGGTCTTCCCTACAGTAAAAATTGTTTTTGTTTTTAAAGGAGAACAGTAAAAATTGTTTCTTTGTTTCATTGTTGCTTACAAAACAATAATAACATAGAAAACTATAAGAGGGCAATACATTACTGAGCAATTTTTGTTGACAAAACTATTTTGTTCTTACTCTTTTTGCGTTATACTGTGAAAGAGGAGGAAAACGCGATGGGTCGAAAAGAAAAGCATATCGAACTTGAGAATGGGGAGGCAACCTCGGTAGGGGCCAGGATGCGCCTGGCACGCCAGGAGAAGGGCATTCGCCTCTCTGATATGGCGCGTCAGATAGGCTACACCAAAAGCCGACTCTCCGCAGTTGAAAATGGGTATGGCCGCCCTTCGCAAGAACTACTCCTGGCATATGAACAGGCGTTAGCACTTGCGAGAGGAACGCTTCTGGAGCAGATCGGCAAACCTGTGATCGTAGCCCAGCCTGTCACGGCTGGCATTGGCAGTAGTGTGCTACATCCAGATATGGAGATGCAAAGGCATGGAACTGAGCCTGGTGAAGAGGAACTGGAGACGCCCAATCATAAGCGGGCCGCGCATCTAGATGTAAGCGAGCAGGCCACGGTACTAGAAGCTGCTCGCGCGCAGGAGCAGACCAGTGAAGCGCCCCGTATCACAAACTTCTATGGACGTAACCAGGAACTGGCAACCCTGGAACAGTGGTTAGCACAGGATCACTGTCGTATTGCGGCGATCCTGGGCATTGGTGGAGTTGGCAAGACAACGCTAACCTCTATGCTTAAGGAACGCCTGAAAGAGACCTTTGATTTTGTCTATTGGCGGACACTCCAAAATGCACTACCACTAGAAGAATTTCTCGTAGACTGTATCCGCTTTCTCTCTGGCCTGGAACAGGTAGAGCTGCCAGATGACGTTGGTGATCTGATTAAACAGCTTGGTTCATATTTACGTGCCCATCGCTGCCTCTTGATCCTGGATAATATGGAGACCATTCTGGCGAGCGGCCAGAGTGTAGGAAGCTATCGCCCGGGCTACGAGGGATATGGCGAGTTTATTGAATATGTTGGCAATAGCGAGCATATGAGTAGCCTGGTGCTGACGAGTCGTGAGTTGCCCCAGGAGGTAGAGTTCTGGAATCATCCCCGGCGACAGGTGCTTCATCTATCCGGTTTTGGCCTGGATGAGGGACGTATGATCCTTCAAGAACGCGAGCTCCTTGGCAGCGAGGAGGACTTTTCCCGGCTGATCCAGAGCTATGCTGGAAACCCCCTGGCGCTCAAACTGGTCGCCGCGCCCATCCGCGAGGTCTTTGGTGGAGATATCGCAGAGTTTCTCGCCGAGCGTGGCATGGTGATTGGCGATGTCTATGACCTCATTGATAAACAGTTTCATCGCCTCTCAGACGAGGAACGCGAGATGATTTACTGGCTGGCGCTGGCCTGCGAGCCGGTCTCTCTGAATGATATTTCCAAAGAGATTGTGCGTCCCGTTCCGCGTCGTATGCTCCTTGCTGCCCTTGATTCTCTACGCCGGCGCTCTATGATTGAGAATAGCAGTGGCGCACGCTTCGGCCTCCAGCCTGTCATCATGGAGTATGTGACCGATGCCCTGGTGAGCAGCTTCTGTCGTGAGATTGAGCAAGATGAATACGCGCTCCTCACCAGCCACGCCCTGGTGCGGGCCGAGGCCAAGGACCATATCCGTAACAACCAGGTGCGCCTCTTTCTGGAGCCAATCGCGCTTCAACTCCTCACGCGCCTGGGAATGGTGGAGTGTGGGGCGCGGCTGAAGACGATGCTGCGCAATCTCCAGCTACAGCGCCCGCAAACGCCTGAATATGTGGCGGGGAATATTCTCAACCTGCTGGTCCAGCTTAAGATTGACCTGCGTGGCTATGACTTCTCTAACTTGGTAGTTTGGAACGCCTATCTGCAAGATGTCTCGCTCCCCGAGGTTGACTTTTCCAATGCCCAGTTGGAGCGCTGTGTCTTTAGTGATACCTTTGGTAGTATCCTCTCAGTGGCCCTCAGCAACGATGGGGAGCGCCTGGCGGCGGGAACTGCTAATGGCGACGTCAGATTGTGGAACGCGCATACGGGTGCGCCGCAGGGCATCTGTCAGGGGCATACTGACTGGGTGCGCGCGGTCGATATTCGCTACGATGGCAAGCGTGTGATCAGCGGCAGCGATGATCAATTCATTCGCCTCTGGGATACCAGGACTACACAGTGCTTGAAGACCCTGGTGGGTCATACCAACCGCATTCGTTCAATCGCCTTCGCACCCGCAGGCGACCGGGCGATCAGCGGTAGTGATGATATGACCTTGATGCTCTGGGACCTGGAGAAGGGCGAGTGTCTGCGCATCTTTCGCGGGCATGAGAGCCGCATCTGGTCTGTGGCTTATAGCCCGGATGGAGCCTATGTTGCCAGTGGGAGCAGCGATTTTTCTGTGCGTGTCTGGAATGTGGAGAGTGGCGCGTGCGTGCGTGTGCTCAAGGGACATAGCGGGCGTGTGCACTCTGTGACCTTCAGCCCCGATGGGCGTTACCTGGCGAGCGGAAGTGAGGACCAGATAATATGCCTGTGGGATCTACAAAGCGGTGAGTGTGTACAAAACCTACAGGGACATACCGGGCGCATCTGGCCTGTGCGCTTTAGCTATGATAGTAAGCAGCTTGCCAGTGGTAGCGAGGACCGCTCTATCCGTATCTGGGATGTCGCTAGCGGGACGTGCCTCTCCACACTCAGGGGGCACCATAATCGTGTCTGGGCACTGGCATATAGCTTTGACAACCGCGTCATCGTCAGTGGCAGCGATGACCAGACCATTCGCATGTGGAACTGCGAGGACGGCCAGTGTTTTAAAACGCTCCAGGGTCATAGTAGCCGTGTGCGCTCGGTGCGCTTTAGCCCGGATGGCACACGCCTCTTAAGTGGTAGTGATGATCGCGCCGTGCGCCTCTGGGATGTGGCAAGTGGCCAGAGCATCAAGACTCTGCAAGGCCATAGCACCTGGATCTATGCTGTGGCCTACAGTCCTCATGGCAATATTGTCGCCAGTGGCAGTGATGACCAGACCATTCGCCTCTGGGACGTGAATACTGGATACTGTCTACGTACCCTGGGAGGGCATGAGAACTGGGTGCGCGCCGTCGATTTCAGCCCAGACGGTACGCAGCTAGTGAGTGGTAGCGATGATCAGACTGTGCGCCTCTGGCAAGTCAACACCGGTCTCTGCATACGCATCTTACAGCATCGGCAGAGCCGCCTGTGGTCGGTCGCCTTCAGCCCGGACGGCCATACGATTGCCAGTGGGGGTGAGGACAACGTCGTGCGCCTCTGGCACAAGGAGACGGGTGAATGCCTGAGAGAGCTGCATGGGCACGAGCGGCGTGTGCGCTCCGTCACCTTTAGCCCGGATGGCCTGGTGCTGGCAAGCTGTAGCGATGATAGTACAATCCGGCTCTGGGAACTAGCGACCGGCAAATGTGTACGCATCTTTAAGGGTCATATCAACTGGATCTGGTCGGTCGCCTTCAGCCCCGATGGGAGCTGCCTGACCAGCGGTGGGGATGACAATAGCGTCAGATTGTGGGACGTCGCAAGCGGGCGCCTGCTCTGGACGGGAAGCGAGCATAACAAGCGCATCTATGCCGTGGCCTTTCACCCTCAGGGGCATATGGTTGCCAGCGGGAGCTATGATGGTACCATTCGCCTCTGGGACGTGCAGAATGGCGAGTGCTTCAAAACGCTCCGCCGGGAGCGCCCATACGAGCGCATGAATATTCGCGGTGTGACTGGCATCTCATCCGCCCAGCGTGCCATGCTCCGCGCCCTTGGAGCCGTGGAGGAGTAATAACATTTGAGATAGATGGTGCGCCCTGGCAACCTTCGATTGCCAGGGCGCACCATCTATCTCAAATGTTATCTATACCCGCCTCAGGAGAACATTGAAAAGTAGTTGGCCCATATGGCAATGTGCTAGTATATAGCAGGGAAGAATATATTTGGAGAAGAATACACATCATGACAAAACCACAAATTGCCCCCTATGGTGCCTGGGCATCTCCTATCACGACCGATATGATTGTCGCTAAAGCGGTCAGGCGGGGACAGGTGCAGGTCCAGGGCCAGGATACCTACTGGCTGGAAGTGCGCCCCGAAGAAGGTGGGCGTGGTGTAATCGTGTGCCAGGGAGCCGATGGTGTGACGCAGGATATCACACCAGCTCCGTTTAACGCCCGCACGCGGGTCCACGAATATGGCGGCGGCGATTATATAGTTCACGAAAATACAGTGTATTTCGCGAATTTTAGCGATCAGCGCCTCTACCGTCAGCCTCTTGGTGGAGAGCCAGAGCCGCTAACTGAGGCCGGCAATAAGCGCTATGCCGACCTGGTTATTGATGGGCAGCGCCAGCGCCTGCTCTGTGTCTGTGAGGACCATACCAATACACAGCGCGAGGCCGTCAATACTCTGGTGAGCATTGCTCTGGACGGAAGCGGATCGGTTCATACACTGGTCGCGGGCAATGATTTCTACTCCACACCACGCCTGAGTCCCGATAAGACACGCCTCTGCTGGCTGACCTGGAATCATCCCAACATGCCCTGGGATGGCACCGAACTCTGGGTTGGCGAACTGGATGCCAACGGCTTTGTGAGCTACGCCCAATATGTCGCTGGGGGAGCGAGCGAGTCGATTTTTCAGCCCACCTGGTCGCCTGATGGCACGCTCTACTTCGTCTCTGATCGCAGCGGTTGGTGGAACCTCTACCGCCTGAAGGGCGAATCCATCGAGGCCGTTTGCCCGATGGAGGCCGAGTTTGGGCGTCCGCAATGGGTCTTTGGTACAAGCACCTATGGCTTTGTTTCGGCTGAGCGCCTGGTATGCATCTATGGCCAGAACGGCGACCACCTGGGAAGTATCAACCTGAAGACCGGTGTATTAACGGAGATAGAGACGCCCTATACCTCGCTGGGGCCGCCCGCCATCTCTTCTGAGCGCGTCGTCTTCACTGCTGGCTCACCGACCCAGCGCCCGGCGATTGTGCAGTATGATCTCGCCAACAAGAAACTTGAGGCCCTACGTGCCGCTGAAGCTGTTGCGCTCGACGAGCGCTACTTCGCCTTACCCCAGCCAATCGAGTTTCCCACTACCAATGGTCAGACGGCGTATGCCTATTACTATCCGCCAACGAATCCTGAGTTCCAGGCTCCGGAGGGCGAGCTCCCACCGTTGATTGTGGAAATTCATGGTGGCCCGACCAGCTCAACATCAAGCGTGTTCAACCTGGGCCGCCTCTTCTGGACCAGCCGGGGCTTTGCGCTCCTGGACGTCAATTATGGTGGCAGTACTGGGTATGGTCGAGCCTATCGTGAGCGCCTGAGGGGCCAGTGGGGCGTTGTAGATGTTGATGACTGCGCCAATGGCGCGCGCTACCTGGTTGAACGCTCGTTGGCCGATGGCAAGCGCCTGCTCATTCATGGCGGGAGCGCGGGCGGGTATACAACCCTGTGTGCCCTCTCGTTCGGCGACATCTTTGCCGCCGGGGCCAGTCACTTTGGCGTTAGCGATCTCACGACCTTTGTGCATGACACACATAAGTTTGAATCGCGCTACCTCTTTGGCCTGGTTGGTCCCTATCCCGAGGCCAAGCAGCTCTATGTTGAGCGTTCGCCCATGACCTACGTAGACCGGCTTGCTCGTCCGATTATCTTCTTCCAGGGTCTTGAAGATAAGATCGTACCTCCCAGCCAGGCCGAGGTCATGGTTGAAGCCCTGCGCGCCAAGAAAATTCCCGTGGCCTATCTCCCCTTTGAGGGAGAGCAGCATGGCTTCCGCATGGCGGAGAACATCAAACGTTCCCTGGAGGCCGAACTATACTTTTACTCCCGTATCTTTGGCTTCTCGCTTGCAGACGAGGTTGAGCCAGTCGAGATAGAGAATTTATAGAAGAGAGGACATACCGTGACGGTGACAGAACCGAAGAATCTTCAATTTACGAGCAGCGACGAACACATCAACGAACTGCTCACGCATATGAATATTATCTCCGACCTGGGGGCCTTCTCCGCCCTGGCCGACTGGGACCAGCAGACGGGCATGCCAGAGGGGGCGGGCGAGGCGCGTGCGCATCAGATGGCAACCATGCAGGGACTGATTCACGAGCGCCTGACCAATCCTCGCCTGGGTGAGCTGGTATTGCAGCTCGAAGAGGTCGTCAAGCAGCCGGAGTATACCGATGCTGATCGTGGCCTGGTGTATCATGCGCGTCGCTCCTATGACCAGTCGACCAAGCTCCCACGCGAGATGGTTGAAGAGATGGAGCGCGTGCGCGTGAAGAGCTTCGAGGCCTGGGTCAAGGCACGCCACAACAACGACTTCGCCAGCTTCTCGCCCTGGCTCCAGCGCACGGTCGAGTTTCAGCGCGAGGTCGCGGACCGCTTTGGCTACCAGGAGTGCCGCTATGATGCCCTGCTCGATCTCTACGAGCCGGGTCTGACTGCTAGCCGCGTCGATGTGCTCTTCGCTCCCGTGCGCGAGGCCAGCGCCACCATACTCAAGCGTATTCAGGAGAGTGGCCACACGGTCGACACCAGTAGCCTCTCCAATACCTTCCCTGTCGAGAAGCAACAAGAACTGAATAAGCACCTGCTAGAGAGCATGGGCTATGACTTTAATCGTGGGCAGATGGCGGTCTCCGCGCACCCCTTTACCACCAGCTTTGGCTCGCCTCTCGATGTGCGATTGACCACGCGCTACGACGAGAAGAATCTACCCTGGTCGATCATGTCCTCCCTGCATGAGGGTGGCCACGCCGTCTATGAGCAGGGCTGTGCGCCCTCGCTGTTGCGCACCCCGCTGGCCAGTGGTGCCTCAATGGGCGTGCATGAGTCGCAGTCGCGCCTGTGGGAGAATGGGATTGGTCGCTCTGAGGCCTTCTGGCGTGGCCAGTTCCCCATGGTCCAGCGCGCCTTCCCCGAGCAGTTCCAGAACCTGGATGCCAAAACCTTTGCCCACGCGCTTAACCATGTGGAGCCAAGCCTGATCCGCACCGAGGCCGACGAGGTCACCTATAACCTGCACATCATCATTCGTTTTGAGATCGAGCGCGCCCTGATCAACGGCGATATCGCCGTTGAGTCGCTGCCCAGCATCTGGAACAGCAAGTACAAAGAGTACCTGAGCGTTGAGCCGCCAACCGATACCCTGGGCGTGTTGCAGGATGTCCACTGGTCCTCTGGCTTTGGCTACTTCCCGTCCTACACCCTGGGCAACCTGTATGGCGCCCAAATTTACTCCAAGCTGCGCAGCGTCTTCCCCGATTTCGATGCGCGCCTGGAGCAGGGCGATACCCGCTTCGTTCTGAGCTGGTTGCAGGAAAACATGTACGCCTATGGCGCGACCTACAAGCCTGCCGACCTGCTCAAGCGTGTCGTGGGCGAGGAGGCCGACCCCCAGTACTTCGTCCGTTACCTGACCGAGAAGTTCTCCGGCATCTACAATCTCTAGATGCCTTAAGTGGCGCCACATGCGTGACTTCTCGCGCCTATGGCGCTCGCCTGGGTAGGAGATATGGTGTGCCCTGGCAGACTGCGTCTGCCAGGGCACACCATATCTCCTACCCAGTTATGGGGTCCATGCTTGCTTGGACTCTCCCGCTGGAGGGGATTAAATACTATGGGGACAAGGCCATGCCAGCATGGTTCCTACACTTTTTACCGGATGCCTCAGTGAAAATGTGAAATACGCCACATTTATGACTAGCAAAGCTCTTGTATAATAAGTGTCACTTGAAAATGAATAGGTTTCCTGCAAAGGGGAAGCAGATTTATGCCTGAAGGACGCAAAAGCACCTTTACCTTCGAGCGACGTCAGATAGTCCTGGGGCTGGCAGGATTGATGGGAGCTGCGTTGACCGGCTGTTCGTTTGACGGCACGAACACTTCGACGCTACAACCAACGCCAGGCACAACGTCTCAGCCAACCACAACCCTCACGTCCAAAGTGGCTCGCGGCACGACTTTGTATGTTTGTCAGAAACATACAGAACAAGTTGACGATATCGCTTGGTCACCAGATAGTGCTTATATTATTTCCGCCAGTAATGGTATTTACTCTCAAGTAGGCAAAGGAAAGCCATCACAACTCTATGTATGGAACTCCAGGACAGGAGAACCAAACGAAACATTCAGCATCAACCAATCTAGCGCTATGCCAGCCCCACTGGCCTGGTCACCGGATGGTAAAATGATTGCCATCTGTGAATTGTCTGACGCTGGAGGGAATGACTGGGTTAGCTTTTGGGATACCCAGAGGGGAAATCTCTTGGAACATATGAGGGTAGATCCGAATCTCAATTTCATCAGCTTACCTGGTCGCCCGACAGTAGTCACCTGGCTATTGCAGGAAACCGTGGTGTGGAGATCTGTGATGTAAGCACGCGGCAAAAAATCCTTTCCTATCCTGCCCCATTATTGACTCAACCACAATTATCTAAAGTCGTTACCTGGTCCCCTGATGGGAATACTATCGCTTCTGCTGCGGCTAAAGATGGCCACTCTCTCCAATTCTGGAATGCTCATACTGGCGAACCTCTTCACTACTTTGCTGGCTCCAAACCTGATGTTGCGGCCTGGTCTCCTGATGACAAGATGGTTGCTGTCGGCACTGCCTCGACACCTCCACAAGCATTGGATGTGCAGACAGGTCAGGTGCTGCTGACGTGTCAGACGAATCTCGTTTCTTTTGGATCATCACTCTTCTCTAGTTTACATCCCCATACCATCTCCTGGTCCCCTGATAGTGCATATATAGCAGTAGCAAATGACCAGGCGCAGGTACAAATCTGGAATGTTGCTAAACAACAGCTTGCCTATACATATACTGAGCATCGCAGCCTGGTCTCAACCGTTGCCTGGTCGCCTGATGGCTCGCGTATCGCCTCCGCTAGCTATGATAATACGGTACGTGTCTGGCAGGCAGTATAAAAAGTCTTGCTTGCTGGGGCAGAAGCCCGATGAATAAGCTTCTGCCCCATTGATGTTTCTAGCTACTTCGCGCTCCAGACTGTCCACCAGCAGGTCTCTTCGATGGGGCCTGTGTGTCTCTGGTAGCGCTCGCGCATGTACGCGACCAGCTCGGCCAGTTCCGCGTCTGAGAGGTCGTGCAGGATGGAGCGGCCCTTGCGCGAGCGAATGTTCTGCGCCAGGGCCTCGAAGTCAGGGAAGATCTCCTTGTGCTCAAGCAGGTGATGCTCCCCGATCTGTGTAAAGCCTGCCTGCTTTAGTGCTCCTTGTATAGTTTCATTGTCTGGCCGCCTGCCAATCTCAATCTCCAGTAGGCGAGGGAAGCGTTCGAAGAAATAGCCGCGTGGATTGGTGGCACTCCCTGGAAGTTGGCAATCCTTTGGGGTGCGGTTCTGGATCAAGAGGGTGCCACCTGGCTTAAGCAGACGCCTGGCCTCCGCGAAGGCGATGGGCAGCTCTTCTATCTTGAGGTGGTGAGTCAGAGCGCGCTCGAGAATGACATCGACACTGGCAGAAGGCAACCCGGTCGCCAGCGCATTTCCCTCCTGGAAAGAGATAGTGGGATAGTCTCGGCTGAATGCACGTGCCGCCTCTAGCATCCCCTGTGAGAAGTCGACGCCTGTAACATGGGCTGCACCCAGCTCCGCGAAGGCGATGCTATAGATGCCGCCGCCACAGGCGATATCGGCCACCTCTTTCCCTGGTATCTCCACAAGCGCCGAGACAAAGCGCTTCCAGGAGTCATCGGCATGGCGGTCAGCGTAAGAGTTGCGATTGCTTGAGGCATGAAAATTGATAGGCATAGCGGTGGTTTCCTTATCTTAGAACTGGATCAATACGCCCGTCATAGTACCACATTTAAGAGAATTTTGATGGGCTGTTTATAGACAAGCAGGCATTGTAACCTCTATAATGCATGAGATTAGATATACGCATGCGTAACGTATCTTACTCATAGTTTTGTCTACTCTACTAGCCTGTTATTGAGGTGCAGAATGCTTCTTAATGAAGAGCGTCAGCAAAGGGTGAAGGCGTACTATAAAACTCGTGTAAACATAGGCAATGTTCTGGGTTGTATTGTTGGCGCCTGTATAGGAGGTTATATTGGTTTTGTTTATTTTTGGCCCATTCCACTGCCCCTTTCGATGAAACCTATTTTCCCTTTCCAGTTTGTCGCTGCTTGTCGCCTGGCTTTTCCTTTCCTGAGCTGGGAGCCGGTACATGATTGGTTTCCCTGGCTTGTTCTATTTTATTATGGTATTTGTGCCCTTATTTTTGCGGCCTGCTATGTTCTTTCGGATTGGTTTAACAAAGCTTTACTACCTAATCTGTATGGTATGGACCGGCCAGTATGGAAACGCTTTTTAGATATTGTCTGGAGTCAATTTGTATTGGTGGTGGGTAATGCTATTTTAGTTGAGATTATTTATTTGCTGGCTGCTCTGCAACCAAATCTCTGGTGGCTAGAGGTTGCTTTACTTCTAGGTATATTTAATTTTTGCCTCAGTAGTTTGCTTCCCTGGTCATTATGGCCTTTCCATTCATTCTGGCATCTAGAGACAGGCCCACTCCCACAGCGATTAGTCGAGTTCACTGCGCAAGCTTCGACCAAAATTGCAGGTATTATTGTGATTGACAGTCCTTTCAAGACGTTAGGGGCGGAAATGATGCTGTTGGGATGGGGAAGTCGTTCGTACGTTGCCATAACGCAGAAGATGGCATATATATTTCCCATCCAGGAGCTTGAGGCATTTTTAGCGGTTGCTGTAGGTCATCGGAAAAGAAGTACAGCAATACGGGCATTTGTCATGAATTGCTTTTATGAATCTGTATGCCTCTTGCTACTTTTTGGTTTGGCGAATCTGGCCTACGGATCCTTGTTTTTCCTTCAAGGCGTGGAAGGATCTGCCAATGTGCCTCTGTTTTTAGTTCTATGTTGGGCATTGCTCTCTTTCAAGAAGAACTATTTTTCACGCCTCTGGGGGATAATATTCTTCAAGTCGATGAAGGTGCCTTACAGCTTACGGGTAATATTGCTGCTTTTTCTGATATCCTGATTCATCTTGCCAATACTGAATTGGTGGTATTTGATGGCCAGGGAAAAGGCAGCCCGAAAAACCGCATAAAGCATGCTGAAACGTTTATCAAGGGTGAGATTACTTCTACTGTTACTCCTGAGGGAATTGTCTCTCTGGATGATTAGCTCCCTTAAGCACAAAAGAGGAGTGGCCCTGGAGATCCAGGGCCACTCCTCTTTTGTGCTTATTGCGTAGGCCGGGCAGGCTTACATCATGCCGGGCATGCCGCCCATGCCCGGCATGCCGCCGGCGGGGGCTGCGGGGGTCTCTTCGGGGATCTCGGAGACCAGGGTATCGGTCGAGAGGACCATTCCGGCGATGCTGACCGCGTTCTGCAGGGCCGAGCGGGTCACCTTTACGGGGTCAATGATACCGGCGTCGAACATGTCGACGTAGCGGTTCGCGTAGGCGTCGAAACCAACGAAGCCATCAGCCTTGCGGACCTGGTCGACGATAACGGAGCCATCGAGACCGGCGTTCTTGGCGATCTGGCGCAGAGGCTCTTCGAGCGCGCGGCGCAGGATGGTCACACCAGTAGCCTCGTCACCAGCGGGAGCCTGGACGTTGTCGAGGACCTTAAGGGCCTTGATCAACGCTGAGCCACCACCAGGGATGATGCCCTCTTCGATTGCGGCGCGGGTCGCGGAGAGTGCATCCTCAACACGATGCTTCTTCTCTTTCATCTCGACCTCGGTCGCGGCACCGACTTTGATAACGCCAACGCCACCAGCCAGCTTGGCCAGGCGCTCCTGGAGCTTCTCGCGGTCGTAGTCGCTGGTGGTATCCTGGATCTGGGTGCGAATCTGGGCGATGCGGGCCTGGATGGCCTGGTTGGAGCCGGCACCCTCGACGATGGTGGTGAAGTCCTTGGTCGAGGTTACGGAGCGGGCGCTACCCAGGTCGTCAAGAGAAGTGCTCTCAAGCTTGAGGCCCTTCTTCTCGGTGATAACGGCGCCACCGGTCAGGATGGCGATGTCCTCCAGCATGGCCTCGCGGCGATCGCCGAAGCCAGGAGCTTTGATGCCCAGGACGTTGAAGGCACCGCGCATCTTGTTGACAACCAGGGTTGCCAGGGCCTCGCCGTCGATATCCTCAGAGATAATCACCAGGTCCTTGCGGCCACTCTGAAGCACGCGCTCCAGGATAGGCAGGATGTCAGCGATGGCGCTGATCTTCTTGTCGGTGATGAGGATGTAGGGGTCGTTGAGCTCGGCCAGGGTGTGCTCGTTGTTGCTCGTCATGTAGGGGGAGATGAAGCCACGGTCGAACTGCATACCCTCGGTATACTCTTTCTCCATCTCGATGCCGCGGCCCTCTTCGACGGTGATCACGCCGTCTTTGCCGACCTTCTCCATGACCTCGGCGATCAGGTCACCGATTTCAGGATCAGCGGCGGAGATCGAGGCGACCTGGGCGATCTGCTCGCGGGTCTCAACGGGCTTGCTCATCGCTTTGATCTCGTTGATGACAGCCTCAGAACCCTTCTCCAGGCCACGGCGCAGGATCATGGGGTTGGCGCCCGCGGCAAGGTTCTTCAGGCCTTCGGTCACGATGGCGTGCGCCAGCACAGTAGCGGTAGTGGTGCCGTCACCAGCGACATCGTTGGTCTTGGTCGCCGCCTCTTTGAGCAGCTGAGCGCCCATGTTCTCGAACTGGTCGGGCAGTTCAATCTCGCGGGCGATGGTGACGCCGTCGTTGGTAATGGTGGGGGCGCCAAATTTCTTGTCCAGCACAACGTTGCGGCCCTTAGGACCAATCGTCACTTTGACGGCGTCGGCCAGCACATCCATGCCCCGTTTCAGAGAATAGCGTGCTTTCTCATCAAACTGTACACGTTTAGCCACGATACATCTCTCCTATTTATGGTACATTGGTTGTATTTCTTGGAGAAGTTGTTTGCCTTCTCTTCAATGATGTGTGTCTTGGTCTACTCGATAATACCCATGATGTCGCTCTCGCGGAGGATCAGATACTCCTCACCCTCGAGCTTAATCTCAGTACCAGCATATTTCGCAAATAGGACGGTCTGACCAACCTGAACCTCGAGAGTGGTGCGTTTGCCGTTGTCTAGCACTTTGCCAGAACCAACTGCTAGCACTTCGCCTTCCTGAGGCTTCTCTTTGGCTGTATCCGGCAGGACAATACCGCTCTTCGTGACGGCTTCACGAGCCAGGGGTTTAACTACCACGCGATCACCAAGTGGTCGAAGCTTGACACTCACAGTTGGCATACTCTTTTTCTCCCTGATTACTGCTTTGCTTTATTCCAGGCAACTGGATCGGATCTTTGTATGACCTTTAACTTTAGCACTCTGCGCATGAGAGTGCGAACCGCATACATAATACACCATCAATAGCGAATGTGCAAGGGTTTCGCACCCAAATTTTGCCTATAGCGTGCAGCTAAGGGACACGAAAAGCTATAACGCGCTAGCGAGAGACTCTACGTTATATTGATGAGTACGTTACTGCCTTCGCCCCTTCTCTTCTTATGATAACCTTCTCTTCCATTCCTTCCTTTTAGGTGCTATACTGCAAAATAGAGCCAATGAGAATATTATAGGCACACACTGGTAGGTGTGGTAGACAACGAGAGCTACCTGGGAGGAGAGGACGTGGAAAACTGGGCTGAAAAACGTTTATCTTCTTGCGACTTATCGCTTCTGTCTTCGTAGTACTCTACTGAGTCCGTCTTTTCTATGGCCCTCGAAAAATAACTCATGAAAGAACAGCGTGGAAATCTGAGAAATTTGCCTGGTGCGACAGATGGTCAAGCGAACCCGCAGAAATTTGGCAACTATGACCTGGTGCATCGTATCGACGTGGGTGGTATGGGCGAGGTCTACCTGGCGCGCCAACGTAGTGCCTTTGGCCGTGAAGTCGCGGTCAAGATTATTCGCTCGGATCTGGCCTATGATAGTGTAGCGCGAAAGCGCTTTCTGCGCGAGGCCGAGGTCAGCGCGCATCTGAAGCATGAGCATATTCTCCCCTTGTTCGAGTTTGGCGAGGAGCAGGGGCGCCTCTTCCTCGTAACCCCTTATATTAAGGGCGGCACGCTGGCGCAGCGTTTGCAGCAGGGGCCGCTCTCATATGGCGAAATCTATCAGCTCTTCAAGGCACTGGTGCAGGCTATCGCTTATATTCATAAGCGAGGCGTCATTCACCGTGACTTGAAGCCCAGCAATATCCTGCTGGACCGTGAGGATGATGGGAACCAGGTCTATGTGCGTCTGATCGACTTTGGGATTGCCTCACTCCAGGGGTCGCTTGCCAGTCCTCCTCTGACCACGGCTGATCACGAGGTGGGGACTGTAGCTTATATGGCTCCTGAACGGGCTGATGGCGTCGCAGCTCCCAGCAACGATATCTATTCGCTGGGTATTATTCTCTATCAAATGATTACGGGGCACCTGCCACATATCAGCACTGGTACGATGCTGCCGCCTCCACTTGAGGAGGTTGTTGCGCGCTCTGTCGCCCCTGATCCTGCGCGCCGCTATGCCAGCGCTGACGAGCTACTTCAGGCATTCGAGCAGGCCTACCGATCTCTACGTGTGTCGCCCGAGACGCGGCCCTCTGGCCTGAGCGATAAATTTCCTGCCGTCTCGCCTACACCAAAATCTGCTGGACCATCCAATGTACCACCAACGCCCACACGTCAGGGACGTGACCTGGCTAGTAAGACAGCGTCTGGCACGCCCTCGGGAGCTTATCCCGCGATTCCTGCCTCTCCACGTAGCTACCAAGCTGCCTCAGCCGAGGGCATGCAGGTGCGGGGGAAGAGCTCACCCGATCTCGGGCAAGGACTGCCTGGAAAAAAGAGTCCTATTCCGCCTCGCAAGGAGCAGGCGGTCTTGCAGCGCGAAGAGTTTATCCTGCCTGGCAGTACGAAGTCCTTTGGCGGTGGCGACTATGATGCGCCCACCTCATTTGTGGATCCCGCGCAATTGCGGCAATCCTCACCACAGACGAGCCGTCCTCCAGCACCCAGGCCACAAAAGAACAGGCGTCCTTTAGCCCTTCTGATTCCCATTGGTATCGTAGCAATTGTTGTACTGATTGTTGGGATGTCGCTCTTTGTCTTTCAGAATGCTATTACGGCCAAAGTAACATTTAGTCCACAGGTGCAGACGATCAGCAAGGTGTATACTATCCGAGCTGTCGATGGAACCTCACATGTGGATACCAATGCGGGCACCATTCCTATTAATGAGGCTCGTAAGACCGAGACGGGTACACGCTCTGGCCCAGCTACGGGTCGTCCCTTCTTCTGCCTCTTTAATTGCCCGACCGTGGTTGCCAGCAACGATATTATTAACCTAGGTATTGAAACCAAACAAGGTCTAATTAAACAATTGACCCAGGATTTGAATAACGAGGTCAAAGGCAAAAACGCCAGTCCGCTGGGGCAGCCTTCCTTTAACGATAAGCAGAGTTCCTACCAGCCCGAAGTTGGCCAGAAGAGTTCTACCGTCTCCGTGACGCTGACGGAGGAGGGGATACTGAGCTACTACAGCAACAGTGATGCGCAGACGGTGGCGCGCCAGAAGCTGTTGCAGGATGCTGGGGCGAACTTTGAGGTGATGAATTCTACGGTACGCGTAGGCCAACCCGTGCTTAAAGGAACTGATGCGCAGGGGGCAACGCTGCTGGTGCCGATTGCCAGCGTGATACGCTATCAGATCACGCCTCAGAAACTCCAGGCTATGCAGAATCATCTCAAGAGCATGAAGAAAAGCGATGTCCGGGCGTATATCACAAAGCAGGAGGGGATTGATCCCAATAGCGTTTCGGTCAATCTCTCGTATGGCGATACACTTCCTGGTAATGTGCAGCAGATCACAGTGTCAAGCCAGAATCCCGCGACCCTGCCCTCCGTCCAGCTACCAGTAGTACCCTCGCCGCAGAATACGCCCACGACGGATAATTCCGACAATAACGATGATAATAACAGTATGGGTAGCCCGGTTTTCCCGCCATATGATCCTCGCTATATGGGGCAATGAGCAAAACGGCCCGCTACTGGCGTACGCGGTTACATATCATGCCCTATATGTAGCCGCGTATGCCAGTAGCGGGCCACGTCTCCGCTCTATTCTTCCTCTCCTACTGTTTCCTGTCGCTGTTCCTCCCAGATGCGCTTGACGATGCGCTTGGTGATTTCGAAGTTGAAGCCACGACGTTGCAGAAAGCTTCCCAGGCGACGATAGAATGTGGCGTAGTCGATACTGGGCTGGCGCAGCAGGCTGCGCGCCTTCTTCTCTGCGGCGCGTTGTGCGCGCCCCTCGTCGTTTTCCTCATCTACAAGTTCGTCAATGACTTCGCGCTGTATACCTTTCTGGCGCAGTTCATTCTTAAGGGCCTGAGCGCCTTTGGGACTGAACTGCTCTCTATTCTCCAGCCAGAACGAGGCAAAGCTGCGGTCATTGACCAGATCCATGCGGTCCAGGCGTTCTAGTACCACCTGGATATGTTCGGGAGTGGTACCTTTACGGCGAAGATAATTACGAACCTCCTGGCGGCTACGGGGACGAAATGAGAGATAGTTCAAGGCGCGGTCGACCGACTGCTGTAGGGCCTCCTCTTGCTGGATCTGCTCAACCTGGGAGGGAGTGATCTCCTGTCCCACATGTAAACTCATCTGTAAGACCAGCATAGCATTGGCGCCGAGCAGGAAGTGCTCGTCGACAAAAATATTTATACGGTCAGGATTATTGACCTGTGTTTGCAGTGATGTAATTCGCATAGGGGTATTATAGTTTTTTTACGGTGTGGCTCCAAGTGGAGGCACATATAAGCCTTTTCCCACGGACAAAAGTACGCTTCCTTCCTATTCTTAAACATACTTATAAAAGTGGAAGAGGGTCTAATCTTAGAGTGGATCTGTGAAATGAGGAGGGTTTGGAGGGAACCTTACAAACGTTTGGTAGGCTGGATGTAAGTAGTAATTCATCCAACCTCCTGGCTGAATGAAATGACTACTTGGAGCTTGCGCTCCTAGAAGAGGGCGGCTTCAGGCTCGGGCAACATCTCGTACAGAGGAACGTCTTTTTTCTCGGTCAAACGGTTATTCTCGTCGACGAATACAAGATGTGGAGTCAGGGTACGAATCTCTTCTTCCGTGAAATCAGCATAGCTAATAATGATGACCAGATCGCCTTCAGCAGTCATGCGAGCGGCTGCACCGTTCAAACAGATGACACCGGAACCACGCGCGCCAGCGATGGTGTAGGTCTCGAGGCGGGCACCATTATTGATGTTGACAATCTGTACCTTCTCGTAAGGGTAGATGCCTGCCGCATCCAACAGATCCTGGTCAATCGTGATACTACCGACATAATTGAGATTGGCCTGGGTAACGGTGGCGCGATGGATTTTCCCTTTACACATGGTACGCAGCATAATAGTGGTTGTTCCTTTCCGCGTTACAAAATGATGTGCTTATGTAGAACTAACGATACGCATTAACAATGGCTGAGTATTGAATACTCTACCCTTATTATAACTATTCATAAGAATAAACGATCCGCACCCTTATTATAGCCATACTTTTGCCACTTGTCCTATATTTAGGCAGAGTGGCTATTACTAATTGGTTGTTTGCTCGCGTGGCGCGGCGATTGCTTGCCGCCTGCTAACTATGGCTGGGCTGAGGCTCGGATTCGACGAGAGGGCGCTCCAGGAGCGAGAGGAGAGCCATCGCATAGGCCTCAGCTACGTTTTGGGCATCATGGATGGCGTCGCCCAGCATCAGGCGATAATGGCATTTCCAGCGGCGTGCGGGCCAGGCCGCCAGGCGAATAAGCGTGTAGGTTGACGCGTGTTTCTCCAGCTCTTCGCGCAAGGAAACTTCGTCGAAGGCGCTAAGGCCTTGCTGTTGTAAACGTGCCTGGGTCTCTGTAGAAAGCATAAGATATTCCACCTGTGTTGTCTGTGATATAGATAACTCTGCAACAAACTGCTATCTCTATTATATTTACTCCCCAACATCGCCATCGGCTTCACGCTGTTTTTGGAGTACTGCTGAGTATATTATAAAGAACAATTTTTTATTTGAAAAGGTCGTCAAGGATCTGTTGGTCTACGGGGAAGGCCAGTTCGGGGAGGGCATCCGGTTGGAAGAAGCCCAGTTCGCTGACCTCTTCTGCCTGGGCCGAGAGGGTATGAAGTGTGTTGTCGAGGATGGTGCCCTGGTAGGCGATGATGACATGGGGACTGCTGGTCTCGCTATAGACGCCAATCAGGCCGCCCAGCTCGATATCCAGGTTGGTCTCTTCCTTAACTTCACGTAGTGCGGCCTCTTCAACGGTCTCTCCCCGGTCCACGTACCCGCCGGAGAAGCCCCATTTGCCCTTGCCTGGATTAATATTGCGCCTGCCAAGCAGAAATTTTCCCTCGTGGCGAATCACGACTATCGCGACCACCTTGGGATTAAGGAAGAAGATATAGCCGCAGTTCTCGCAGGCGAGGCGCTCTGCGTTAAAAAGTTGCTTTTTGACCAGCGGCGTAGCACATACCGGGCAATATTTGATGTGCAGATCGGACATTCGTATACTCTCCTGACTAGCATCATAAACGACGATCCCGGCGGCGGCTCATAGGCACGGATGGCAGGCTTGCAGACTTGACAGACGCATTCATGCCTGCTGCACGCTTATGCCCGTTTCCAGCGGAAAATGTCTCTCAAGTAGAGAAGCAGAAAACATCCTGAGCCTCTAATTTCTGAATATTGTACCATGCTAAAGGTGTCAACCAGTTTCACATGGATAAGGGTAAAAGAGGTATTGTATCTCGATGAGTTTCTCTCAGTATTTTTGTGAAGCTTCTGTGTCTTGCAAGACATTTTTTGTCTTTAGTACTTTATTCTTTTTGTGCTTGTATGTTTGCGTTTCCAAAAGATTTTATGTTAATCTCTTCTATGCGGGAGTTTTTAGTGGTGCGCGCGAAGTCGAACTCTCGGCGACTCCGGTGCAATATATTGATCAGCAACAATGTAAATGTTGCACTTTCTGCCTATGTAAAAATTTTTGTTGTAAAAACTTTGTATGCAGGTAGTTGAGCGAGCCACCCCTCTCTACCTCTATGGTGAACCTCTAACCCTTCATCTCTCTCGTCTTTTCTCCTCGACCATTGTATAGATACTTGTCGATGGAGATGTCTCTTCTTTAATTGTTGAGCTTATTTTCTGGGGGTAAAAAGCATATGCCCTTTAAGTCTCCTATGAGCGGCGAGCAGCCCAAACCACGTGGACGACGTTCCTGGTTTATTGGCGCCTCGATTGGACTCGCGCTCTTGCTCGGAATTGTGACAACCATTCTTGTAAATTTGAATATGTCAGCCTCGGCGAAGTCGTTCTCGTCCATACCCGGTTCGGTGCCTGCGGTTGTGGCGCATAGCAAGAACGTCAGCGCGGTTTCGGGCGACCAGGCCCTCTCGCTGGCAATTGGCCTCAAACTGCGTAATAAAGAGGCCCTGCAAGGCCTGCTGCAAGACTCGAAGAACAAGAAATCGGTCAACTATGGCCGCCATCTCTCCGCCGACCAGGTGCAGAACTCGTTCTCACCAACGCAACAGAGCTATGACGCCGTCGTAAGCTACCTGCAATCGCAGGGCTTCAAGATCGATCACACCTACAGCCACCGCCTGTTGATCTCCTTCAGCGGTACGGCCTCTCAGGTGGAGAGCGCCTTCCATGTGCAGATCAACAACTATGTGGATGCCAAAGGCAAGCAGTACTACGCCAACGCCAATGACCCAACGATGCCCCAGGAGCTGGCTGGTGTGGTGCAGGGCATTGTTGGCCTGAATAACTACGCGCAACTTACTCATACGCCGGTTCACAATAAAAAGCCTGTAAATAATAGTAGCACTAATGCAGTTAATGCCAATGCTACTGTAAGTTGTTTGAATCCTCAAAGTGGGTATTTGCTTCCTTCCCAGTTTGCCACTGCATATAACTTCAATGGTTTATACAGTCAGGGCAATAAAGGTGAAGGGCAATCGGTCGCACTTGTTGAGCTTTCAGCCTATCCTGCAAGCGATGTTCAAAACTTTATCAATTGTTATGATAAAGGTACTCCAACAAATATTCGTGTTATCCAAACTTCTGTGAACGCTCCAACTGTTGGGGGGGGGCAATAGAAGTAGAAGGTGACATCGATATTGTCTTGGGGATGGCTCCCAACCTTAACCAATTACGGGTTTATGAAGCTACGAATACTTTTCCCGATCTACTGGATCAGTATGCTCGGATCATTGCCGACAATGTTCCTGTCGTAAGCACTAGCTGGGGATTGTGTGAATCTGGCGTGATAGCGAGTATGGGGCAAAGCTATTTAGATGCCGAGAATAACCTCTTCATGTTGGCAGCCGCTCAAGGCCAAACCATTGTGGCTGCTTCTGGAGATTCTGGCAGCTCCGATTGCTATAATCCTCCTTATTCAACTGATACCAGCCTCGCTGTTGATGATCCAGCTAGTCAACCCTATGTAACAGGCGTAGGTGGTACTTCGCTTAGCGTTAACAGTAGCAATGGTTATGCCGGTGAGATGGCCTGGAACGATACATATGGTGCTGGTGGTGGTGGTATTAGTTCTTACTGGCAGCACCCAACCTGGCAGGCTGGTTTTGTTGCGGCTACAAATGCAAATCGTCAAGTCCCTGATGTTGCTCTAAATGCAACGCCGAACCAAGGGTATCTAATCTACTGTTCTGTAGTAGCATCACAGTGTGACCAGCCTGGATGGTATGGATTTGGCGGTACCTCTGCCGCAGCTCCCATGTGGGCGACTTTTATCGCTCTGACGAATGAGCAATCGGTCAAGAACGGTGGCTATAACCTGGGCTTTATCAACCCCTACCTTTACCAGATTGCCAGTGGTAGCAACTACAACAACGATTTCCACGATGTCACTGTGGGTAACAACACGCTCAATAATTACTCGCCCGGTAATTTCCCCGCAATTACAGGCTACGATATGGCAACGGGCCTGGGTAGCTTGAATGCGGCTAATCTTGCCAACGATCTGGTAGCGGCGGCTAATGCGGGTAAGAATGCGCGCCAGGCTCCCACGAGCAAGACGTGGTACTTCGCCGAAGGCAGCGTCGGTGGTGCTGGCGCCTTCCAGGAGTTTATCACGCTCCAGAACCCGAGCACGACGACCGCGTCCCTGGTGAATATTACCTACTTGTTCACGAACATGCCTTCGCGTGTGAAGTCCTACACGGTCAGTCCAAGCTCGCGCTTCACGGTCAACGTCAATGGTGAATTGGGTCTTGATTCTCGTACCCAGTACGCCATCTCGACAATTGTTCAGGTGACGAGCGGGCCCGGTATTGTGGCGGAACGCCCGATGTACTTCAACTATCGCGGCATCATCAGCAGCGGTACCGATGTGCTGGGCGCCTCTAATCCTGGCACCAGCTACTACTTCCCGCTGGCTGATACGAACCAGAACAGCTCGGACCTCTCTTGGACCTATATCAGTATCCTCAATCCGAGCACGACGAATACCGCCAATGTGACACTGACCTACTATGATGGCAGCTGTGGTGCCGCGAGTAACCCATGTAAGACCCAGCAAATTAGCGTTGGTGCGCTGATGCGCGGCACCGGTACGCCGACTGCCCTGGGCTTGCTCAAGAAGGTGGCAGTCTCGGTTACCTCCGACCAGCCCATCGTGGTTGAGCGCCCAATGTATGTGAAGGCGACTGTACCCAACTCGGGTCTTACCACCGGCGCTGCCAGCCAGGTCGGCGCGGTCACCCCTGGTACAACCTGGGACTTTGCGCAGGGCAACACCGGTTCCAAGTATCAGCAGTACTACGTGGTGGCGAATTATAGCGCAACCCCTGCGAATGTAGCAGTTAAATTGACCTATTCCGATTCTACGGCTCCTTACACCGCCAATGTGCAGGTTCCGGCGTACGGCCAATCGACAGTGGATGTGAACTCGTTGAACGCGGGCAAGCCTGCGATCTTTGGCGCGGAGATCAGCTCCGATGTGCCAGTGGTGGTGGATCGTGAGCAGTTCTTCCACTATGGCTCAGCTAACGAGTCGGGCCTGACGGATGTGATCGGTGCTCCTCAGGCGCAGGGGGTCTACTCCTTCGCTGAAGGCTTTGTCACCTCCTCCTTCTCGGAGTACGTCAGTGTGCAGAACCCAACGGATACCGATGAGACGGTGGTGATCACCTACTTTGGCGATAATCGCGTCTTCCAGCAGCAGTTTGTGGTGAAGGCGCACAAAGTCATCCTGGTCAATGCGGGCGACACGATTCTGCCCTTTGGATCAGGCGTGAATTCGTCGACGGTGCAGGCGATGAGCGGCACAATTGTGGCCGAGCGCGTGATGTACTTCGGCTACCATGACAAGAACGGTGGCACCGATATCGTCGGCTACACCGGCAACTAAACATGGCAGAGCAGTCCTGAACTGCTTCACAAGCGGCGGCCCTGGAAGGTTTCCAGGGTCGCTGTTTTTCTCCCTACCTTTTGCATCGATGAATGTCTATTGGAATATATTTCCTTTAATTTGTTGTGTTATTTTTGGGGGTAAAAAGCGTATGCCCTTTACGTCTCCTGTGAGTGGCGAGCAACCTAAACCACGTGAACGACGTTCCTGGTTTATTGGCGCCTCGATTGGACTCGCGCTCCTGCTGGGATTGGTGACGACCATTCTGGTGAATCTGCATATGTCAGCTTCGGCCAAGGCTCTGTCATCCATCCCCGGTTCTGTGCCTGCTGTCGTGGCCCATAGCAAGAATGTCAGTGCAGTCTCAGGTGACCAGCCTCTCTCGCTGGCGATTGGCCTCAAGCTGCGTAATAAAGAGGCCCTGCAGGGCCTGCTGCAAGACGCGAAGAATAAGAAGTCGGTTAATTATGGCCGCCATCTCTCGGCTGACCAGGTGCAGAACTCTTTCGCGCCAACGCAGCAAAGCTATGACGCAGTGGTGAGTTACCTGCAATCGCAGGGCTTCAAGATTGATCACACCTACAATCACCGCCTGTTGATCTCCTTCAGCGGTACGGCCTCCCAGGCAGAGAGTGCCTTCCATGTACAGCTCAACAACTATGTGGATGCCAAAGGCAGGCAGTTCTACGCCAACGCCAATGATCCAACGGTTCCTCAGGATCTTGCTGGCATGGTGCAGAGCATTGTGGGCCTGGATAACTATACCAAGTACACGCGCCCTTCAGCGAACAGCGCACCTGTGAGTAATAGCATTGCCAATGCTGCTGTTGGTAATAGTGTGTCGTGTCCTTCTATTTCTGGTAATAGTCAACTTCGGATACCCTCGCAGTTTGCTACAGCCTACAACTACAATGGTTTGTATACGAAGGGCTATAAGGGTGAGGGTCAGTCGGTTGCGCTCTTCGAGTTGTCATCTTTTATTGAAAGCGATGTGCAGAACTATATCAGCTGTTATGACAAAAATACTCCAACTGGCATTCTTGTTATTCAGACATCCACTAATGCCCCAGATGCTCTTCAAGCGTATTGGGTTGAGCTCGATGCTGATATCGTTCTAGGTATGGCCCCTAACCTGAATCGGCTGAATATCTATGAGGCTGAAAATACTACATCAGGTTATCTCGGGCAGTGGGCGCAGATTATTGCCGATAATGTTCCGGTAGTGAGCACCAGTTGGGGGTTTTGTGAAGCCTTGACAAGTAGTGGTACTCGAGATGTCGAAAATGATCTCTTCATGCTGGCAGCAGCCCAAGGGCAAACCATTGTGGCCCAGTCTGGAGATTCGGGTAGCTCCAATTGCTTGAGCAGTGATGCCCGGAATACTACGCTCTCAGTCGAAGATCCAGCCAGCCAACCCTATGTAACAGGTGTAGGCGGTACATCGCTGTCAGTTGATGGCAACAGCAACTATATTGGTGAAACAACCTGGAATGATTCCACTGGTGTCGGTGCAGGTGGTGGTGGTGTCAGTTCATACTGGTCACACCCTGCATGGCAGGTTGCCCCTGGCACGAATGCCAGTGTGAACCGCCAAGTGCCTGATGTTGCATTGAACGCTGCTATGGGTGCACAATACTTGATATATTGCTCTGCTGCTGCAGGGTGTGAATTTGATAACTGGTGGGGCTTTGTCGGAACCCCTGTCTCAACCTCAATGTGGGCTACTTTTGTGGCCTTGACAAACGAGCAGTCGGTCAAGAATGGTGGCTATAACCTGGGCTTTATTAACCCTTATCTTTACCAGATTGCCAGTGGCAGCAACTACCACAACGATTTTCACGATGTCACGAGTGGTGACAACGATTATCGCAGTTTACAAGGTGGGCAATATCCCGCGACAAGTGGTTATGACATGGCGACTGGCCTGGGGAGCTTTAACGCAGGCAACCTGGCCAATGACCTGGTAGCGGCGGCCAATGCGGGCAAGAGTGCGCGCCAGGCTCCTACGAGCAAGACGTGGTACTTTGCTGAAGGGAGCGTCGGTGGTGGTGGTGCCTTCCAGGAGTTCATCACCCTGCAGAACCCGAGCACGACGACCGCGTCGCAAGTGAGTATTACCTACCTGTTCACGAACATGCCCGCACGCGTTAAATCGTACATGGTCAATCCAAGCTCGCGCTTCACGGTGAACGTCAATGGTGAGCTGGGCCTGCCTCAGAGCACCCAGTATGCCATCTCAACGATTGTGAAGGTCACGAGCGGACCCGGCATTGTGGCGGAACGCCCGATGTACTTTAACTATCGCGGCATCATCAGCAGCGGTACTGATGTGTTGGGCGCTTCCAATCCTGGCACCAGCTACTACTTCCCGCTGGCCGATACGCGCCAGGATAGCACGCTGTCGTGGACTTATATCAGTATTCTGAATCCGAGCACGACGCAAACAGCTCATGTGACATTGACCTACTACGATAATGGCACCTGCGGTGATATCGCTATCGGGCAGCCAGCTTGTAAGACCCAGACTATTAGCGTTGGCGCGCTGATGCGTGGCACCGGGACGCCTTCAGCAGTGGGCTTGCTCAAGCAGGTTGGGGTTGGGGTTACCTCCGACCTACCCATCGTGGTTGAGCGCCCAATGTATGTGAAGACCAACATCGCGACCGCTGGCGGTATCACCACTGGCTCGGCCAGCCAGGTAGGTGCAGTCACGCCGGGTACGACCTGGGACTTCGCGCAGGGTAACACCGCTCTGAAGTATCAGCAGTACTACATCCTGGCGAACTACAGCGCGAACATGGCTACTGTGACCATTAAATTGACCTATCCTGATTCCACAGCTCCTATCACTACCAGTGTGCAAGTAGCACCATATGCGCAGTGGACAGTGGACGTGAACCAGCTGAACGCTAGCAACCCCGCTATCTTTGGCGCGGAGATCACCTCCGATCAGCCCGTGGTGGTGGACCGCGAACAGTTCTTCCACTATGGTCCCGCCAACGAGTCGGGCCTGACAGATGTGATTGGTGCGCCTCAGTCGCAGGGGGTCTACTCCTTCGCCGAAGGCTATGTCACCAATACTTTCTCGGAGTACATGAGCGTGCAGAACCCAACCGATGCCGATGAGACGGTGGTGATCACCTACTTTGGCGATAATCGCGTCTTCCAGCAGCAGTTTGTGGTGAAGGCGCACAAGGTCATCCTGGTCAATGTGGGCGACACGATTCTGCCCTTTGGATCAGGCGTGAATTCGTCGACGGTGCAGGCGATGAGCGGCACAATTGTGGCCGAGCGCGTGATGTACTTCGGCTACCATGACAAGAACGGTGGCACCGATATCGTCGGCTACACCGGCAACTAAGCATGGTATAGCAGGCCTGAACTGGCCTGTAAAAGGTGGCTCTGGAAGTCTTCCAGAGCCACCTTTTTGTGTGCGAGAGCATGGGAGCAGATACACCTAATATGCGGCATACTCTGCCTGCGCGCTCATCAGGATGGATTAGCACTGTGTATCAAAGAGTTCCTTTCTGTGCTTTTGTATTTCTTCTGCTTCTCACAAGACATTTACCAACTTTAGTACTTTATTCTTTTACCGCTTGCATCTTTGCTTTTCAGAAAGGCTCTATGTTAATCTCTTCTATGCGGGAGTTTTTAGTGGTGCGCACAAAGTCGAACTCTCGACGGCTCCGATGCAATATATTGATCAGCAACAATGTAAATGTTGCACTTTCTGCCTATGTAAAAATTTTTGTTGTAGAAACTTCTTGCGTATGCAGGTAGTTGAGCGAGCCATTCCTCTCTACCTCCTATGGTGAACCTCTAACCCTTCATCTTTCTCGTCTTTTCTCCTCGACCATTGTATAGGTGCTTGTCGATGGAGACGTCTCCTCTTTAATTGTTGAGTTTATTTTCTGGGGGTAAAAAGCATATGCCCTTTAAGTCTCCTGTGAGTGTCGAGCAGCCCAAACCACGCGGACGACGCTCCTGGTTTATTGGCGCCTCAATTGGACTCGCGCTCCTGCTCGGACTGGTCACGACCGTCCTTGTAAATTTGAATATGTCAGCCTCGGCGAAGTCGTTCTCGTCCATACCCGGTTCGGTTCCCGCTGTCGTGGCACATAGCAAGAACGTCAGCGCGGTCTCGGGCGACCAGACCCTCTCGCTAGCAATTGGTCTCAAACTGCGTAACAAAACGGCCCTGCAAGGCCTGCTGCAGGACTCCAAGAATAAGAAGTCGGTCAACTATGGCCGCTATCTCTCCGCCGACCAGGTACAGAACTCCTTCGCGCCGACGCAGGCAAGCTATGACGCCGTTGTGAGCTACCTGCAGTCTCAAGGCTTCAAGATCGATCGCACCTACAACCACCGCCTGTTGATCTCCTTCAGTGGCACAGTCTCCCAAGTGGAGAGCGCCTTCCATGTGCAGATCAACAACTATGTTGACGCTACAGGCAAGCAGTACTACGCCAACGCCAACGATCCAACACTGCCCCAGAATATTGCTGGCGTGGTGCAGAGCATCGTGGGCCTGGACAATTACGCGAATTTTACGCGTCCTCCACTTAAAAAAACACCTGTGAAGAGTAACAGTACTGCTAATGCAACTGCTAATAGTGTTTCGTGTCCTTCTTCTTATACTTCTGGTACCAGGTACTGGCTTCCTTCTGATTTTGCTTCAGCCTACAACTTCAAGGGTCTGTACAATAAAGGCTTCAAAGGTGAAGGGCAGTCAATCGCGCTTGTTGAGTTTGCAACCTACTCTGCCAGCGATTTGCAGACTTTTATCAGTTGTTTCGATAAGAATACCCCAACCAGTATTCGTAATATACAAACAACGGTTAATGCTCCGACTGATGATGGCGCATTGGAGGTCGAACTTGATGCGGAAATTATCCTGGGTATGGTTCCTAATCTCAACCAATTGCGTATCTACGACTCTGAAAACACTTTTGATGGTTTAATAAGTCAGTTTTCTCAGATCGTTGCTGATAATGTTCCCGTTGTGAGCACCAGTTGGGGCATATGTGATGCGACTCTTATAGACCCAACCACCCATACGAGTCCCGAGATGGATGCCGAGAATAACCTGTTTATGCTAGCAGTCGCACAAGGACAGACTATTGTGGCTGCGTCCGGTGATTATGGTAGTTCTAGTTGCCCAGGTGATAACGGTCTCGGTGTAAATGATCCAGCCGGTAATCCATATGTTATGGGTGTAGGTGGCACATTGTTGTCAACTGACAGTAACAACAACTATATAGGTGAGATCACCTGGAATGATTATTTAGCTAGTGGTGGTGGTATTAGCTCTTACTGGGCACATCCCACGTGGCAGACTGCCCCTGGCACGGATGCGAGCGTGAATCGCCAGGTACCCGATGTTTCGTTAGCAGCAGAAGGATATCTGATATATTGTACTGTAAATCGCAAGTGCCCAGGAAGCTCTCCAGGAAGCCCATATGCCTGGTGGTTTGATAGTGGTACCTCTGCCACAGCTTCCATGTGGGCGGCTTTTGTGGCGCTGGCAAATGAGCAATCGGTCAAGAGCGGTGGTTACAACCTGGGCTTCATTAACCCCTACCTTTATCAGATTGCCAGTGGCAGCAACTACAATACCGATTTCCATGATGTCAATACGGGCAACAACACGTTCGTTAATTACAACCCTGGTGATTACTCTGCGACGCCCGGCTATGATATGGCGACGGGTCTGGGAAGCTTCAACGCGGCCAATCTGGCCAATGACCTGGTAGCGGCGGCGAACACGGGCAAGGGTGCGCGCCCAGCTCCCACGAGCAAGACATGGTACTTTGCCGAGGGGAGCGTTGGTGGGGCCGGAGCCTTCCAGGAATTTATCACCCTGCAGAACCCAGACACGACGACCGCGTCGCAAGTGAGTATTACCTACTTGTTCACGGATAGACCCGCGCTCGTTAAGCAGTACACGGTCAATCCAAGCTCGCGCTTCACTGTCAACGTCAATGGAGAGCTGGGTCTGCCTCAGAGCACACAGTATGCCATCTCGACGATTGTGAAGGTCACGAGCGGACCCGGTATTGTGGCGGAACGCCCGATGTACTTCAACTATCGCGGCATCATCAGCAGCGGTACTGATGTGTTGGGCGCCTCTAATCCTGGCACCAGCTACTACTTCCCGCTGGCTGATACGCGCCAGGATAGCTCAGCTCTGTCGTGGACCTATATCAGTATCCTCAATCCGAGCACGACGAACACAGCCAACGTGACACTGACCTACTACGATGGCAGTTGTGGTGCCGCGAGTAACCCATGTAAGACCCAGCAAATTAGCGTTGGGGCACTGATGCGTGGTACTGGCACGCCGACCGCGCTGAGTCTGCTGAAGAAGGTGGCGGTCTCGGTTACCTCCGACCAGCCTATCGTGGTTGAGCGTCCGATGTATGTGAAGACCAATATCGCGACCGCGGGTGGTACCACCACTGGCGCGGCCAGCCAGGTTGGTGCAGTCACCCCTGGTAAGACCTGGGACTTCGCGCAGGGTAATACCGGTTCGAAGTATCAGCAGTACTACGTGGTGGCGAATTACAGCGCAACCCCTGCGAATGTAGCAGTTAAATTGACCTATTCCGATTCTACGGCTCCTTACACCGCCAATGTGCAGGTTCCGGCGTACGGCCAGTCGACAGTGGATGTGAACCAGTTGAACGCGGGCAAGCCTGCTATCTTTGGCGCAGAGATCACCTCCGATCAGCCAGTGGTGGTGGATCGCGAGCAGTTCTTCCACTATGGTTCAGCCAACGAGTCGGGTCTGACGGATGTGATCGGTGCTCCTCAGGCGCAGGGGGTCTACTCCTTCGCTGAAGGCTTTGTCACCTCCTCCTTCTCGGAGTACATAAGTGTGCAGAACCCAACCGATGCCGATGAGACGGTGGTGATCACCTACTTTGGCGATAACCGCGTCTTCCAGCAGCAGTTTGTGGTGAAGGCGCACAAGGTCATCCTGGTCAACGTGGGCGACACGATTCTGCCCTTCGGGTCGGGCGTCAACTCGTCGACGGTGCAGGCGATGAGCGGCACGATTGTGGCCGAGCGCGTGATGTACTTCGGCTACCATGACAAGAACGGTGGCACCGACATCGCCGGCTACACCGGCAACTAAGCATGACATAGCAGGCCTGAACTGGCCTGCTAACGGCGGCCCTGGAAATCTTCCAGGGCCGCTATTTTTTGTCTGCTCGCTCACTGAAATGGGTGTGCGTGGTATAATACCAGCGTTATTACCACTTATGCTCGATGAGGAGATGGATATGACTATGACTCAAGAGACCCGCATCGAACGCGACTCAATGGGAGAGATGCAGGTTCCTATAGACGCTTATTATGGCGCGAGCACACAGCGCGCCGTTTTGAACTTCCCCATTAGCTCGCTGCGCTTCCCACGCGCCTTTATTCGCGCGCTTGGCCAGATTAAGCAGGCAGCCGCGCAGACCAATGAGGAACTGGGGACCGTCGATGGCGCTATCACCGAAGCCATCGTTAAGGCGGCGCAAGAGGTCATTGATGGCAAGCTGGACGCGCATTTTGTGCTGGATATTTTTCAGACCGGCTCTGGCACCTCGACCAATATGAACGCCAATGAGGTGATTGCCAACCGCGCCAGCGAGCTGCTGGGTGGTTCGCGTGGCTCGCGCAAGGTGCATCCCAATGATCATGTCAACTTTGGTCAGTCCTCCAACGATGTCATTCCCTCGGCGATGCATCTCTCGGCACTGGTCAGCATAGAGAAAGATCTGGTGCCCGCGCTTCAGGAGCTTCAGCAGGCCTTGCAGGAGAAGGCTGACGAGTTTATGCCCGTGATCAAGACCGGGCGCACCCATCTGCAAGACGCGACCCCCATTCGCCTGGGTCAGGAGTTTCTGGGCTATGTAGGTCAGATTGAACGCGGCATCGCTCGTGTGCGCCACGCGCAGGGCGAACTGGCAGAGCTGGCCCTGGGTGGAACAGCCGTTGGGACTGGCGTGAATACGCATCCCGAGTTCTCGGCCCATGTCTGCCAGCGCCTCTCCAGGGTCAATGGCATCGAGGTACGCGAGACGAGCAATCACTTTCAGGCGCAGAGCACGCTGGATAATGTCGTAGAGGCGAGCGGCGCGCTCAATACTCTGGCGGTCAGCCTGATGAAGATCGCGAACGACATTCGCTGGCTCGGCTCTGGCCCTCGCGCGGGCATCGGAGAAATTGAACTGCCTGCCGTACAGCCCGGTAGCTCGATTATGCCCGGCAAGGTGAATCCGGTCATCGCCGAGTCGGTCTGCATGGTCTGCGCCCAGGTGATGGGCAATCATACGACGATTACGGTCGCGGGGCAGGCGGGTAATTTCGAGATCAACGTTATGATGCCAGTCACGGCTTACAATCTCTTGCAGTCGATTGAGCTGCTGGCGGCCTCGGCGCGCAATTTCACACGTCAGTGCATCAAGGGCCTGAAGGCGACGACGAAAGGACCCGAGATGGTCGAGCGTGGCCTGGCGATCTGTACCTCGCTAGCGCCAGTGATTGGCTATGATGCCGCAGCTGCGATCTCGAAAGAGGCGCATAAAACGGGCAAGACCATTCGCGAGGTGACTCGTGAGAAGACCGACCTCTCCGAGGCGGACCTGGATCGCATCCTGGACCCCTCAAGCATGACCAGACCCGGCCTGGACGGAGGACCCACCGCAGGCTAAACAGACAGGACCGGAACAGTGTGTTCCGGTCTTTCTTTTTTCGTTGGGAAATAAACTGTGTCAAGGAGGGCTTTATGGCTTCGATGTCTCAACCTTCAAAGGATGATATAAAGCACCAGTTTGGGCGTATGTCTCATGCCTATGTCGAGAGTGTGACTCATGCTAAGGGACATGACTTGCAACTCCTGCTGAACCTGTTAGCACCTCAAGTAGGCATGAGTGTGCTGGATGTCGCGACGGGCGGCGGTCACACGGCGCTGGCGGTAGCGCCATATGTGCAGGAAGTCGTGGCCTCCGACCTCACACCCGAGATGCTGGAGCGCGTCCAGGAGCTATGCCAGGCGCGTGGCGTGACGAATATCTCTACCCAGGTGGCCGACGTCGAAGATCTGCCCTTTCCAGACGCGGCGTTCGACGCTGTGACCTGCCGTATCGCCCCTCACCACTTCCTGGATATCGAGCGCGCGGTACATGAGATCGCGCGCGTCCTGCGCCGGGGTGGCATCTTTGTGCTTGAAGATAGCCTGGCCCCGGAAGCGCAGGAGTTGGACCAGTTTATTAATACCGTCGAGAAGATGCGCGATCCAACGCATGTGCGCTCCTATACCGAGATGGAGTGGCGGCGCTTCCTGGAGCAGGCGGGCTTCAGAGTCGGCGAAACTCAGATTTTCCGCAAGACGCATACCATTGCCGACTGGCTGCGGCGCGCTGGTGTGGATGACGCCACCAGGCAGGGCGTGTACCAGGCCTTCGTCGAGGCCTCGCCAGCCGCCAGGGAGCACTATGAGATCAGCTTCCAGGATGATGGCACTCTGGTGACATTTACCGACGATAAACTGCTCTTGCGCGCCGAGAAGGCATAGCTCCACTCCATTTGTAATGGTTAGCGAAGCTGGCGCCCCATAATGCTCATGGGTTTGTCGCCGCCGGGAAAGTAGAAGTGGGGCAAGAGGGGCAGCCAGCCACGTTTGCGATAGAGCTGCATACCATTGGTCTCGCCGTCATAGGTTGAGAGCAGAGCTGTGCGGTGAGGCGTGTTTTGGAGCAAGATATCGTGGAGCCAGCCTCCAAGTCCACAGCCCTGCGCGCCTGGCTGCACCGCTAGCTCCACCAGTTCCAGAGTATCCTGGAACCATTCGCACGCCATGGCGTGAGGCATAGCCCCACGGATCGTATCATGCCACCACTGGCCTGGGCGGCTGGTATAGCCATAGATAAAGCCTGCAATTCGCTGAGCCTCTTCGTCGTAGGCCGCGTGGAAGCGAAAGCCCGAGCGCAGGCTATGGCGCGGTAGGACCAGCCCAAAGCTCTGTACCCCTTCTTCCTGTGTGTTGTAGGGTGGGGCCTCAAAGGCCTGGCGATAGACATCAAGAATCTGTTCTGTCCAGTATTTGATCTCCTGGGGACCCAGGGTCAGCAAGCGTATGCGCACAGTAACCTCTCTTCTACCACATGCACTTCTAAAGCCAGATACGCCATCTCTCCGCGCTCTCTACGCCGGATGAATCGGAGAGATGAGCGTGATTGGGCCATGTGACAGCCTCAGAATCCAGCCCTTTATAGGCGATGGCAATGGCGCCAGACCATGTCTCATCCGGTCCCAGCGCGTCCATCTCTTTCCGCGAGAAGAAACGAGCATCATCGACCTCGGCCAGATTGGGTAGCAGTTCGCTGAGAGGTGAGATAAGATGGGCCTTGTACATAAAGAAGTAGTTGTGTTCGCCATCATCCATCACCCACAGGCGTACTCCAAGCAGGCCCTCAATCTCAACGCGCAGGTTAGTCTCCTCGAAGGTCTCGCGCGCAGCTGCCTGGTCCGGCAACTCGCCTGCCTTTACACGCCCCGCAGGCAGCAGGTAACGCCCTTTGGTGACGCCATAGCGGTTGCGTACTAGCAAGACCTTGTTATCGTGAACCACGATGGCGCCCGCGCCCAGGCTCAGGGGACGCTTAGGGCGTGCCACTGGCTCGTTGAGTATCTTTTCTGGCTCCGTCATGGCGTGCAGCTCCTCTTTTCTAACCTTCGCTATGTTCTAGCTTGTGTGCAAATATTATAGCATTCAGGCTTCGTTTCATGGAATAGTAGTTTCTGAAAGAAGAATGGGCCAGCTTGGGAGTCTCCAGGCTGGCCCATTCTTCTTTCAAAAGCTTAAGGCACGAGGCGGTGCATGTCGCGGGGGAAGGTCGTCGTCAGGCGTACGTTGGGCGCGCCAAGTAGCTGCATAAGCAGGCGCTCGGAGCCAATGGCGAACCCTCCATGTGGTGGCATGCCATAGCGGAAGGCCTCCAGATAGTGCTCAAATGGCTCCATGGACATGTTGCGGCTCTGGAGTGCCTCCAGGTAGTCCGCGTAGCGATGCAGGCGTTGCCCACCAGTCACAAGCTCCAGGCCACGGAAGAGCAGGTCGAATGAGTTGGTGTATTCGGGCCGTTCCGGGTCTGTATGGGTGTAGAAGGGGCGCTTCTTCGTGGGATAGCCCGTCACGTATAGGAAGTCGCTACCAAACTCCTTCATCGCCCACTCTCCCAGCCAGCGCTCGTCCTGGGGCGAGAGGTCTGGCTCGCCTCTGACGTCAACCTTATGCAGTTTCAGGATAAGCTCCTGGGCGTCTTGAAAGTGGATATGCGGAATCTCGGCTGGCACAACAGGCAGGTTGGCCTTGAGCAGCTCTAGTTCGGGTGCGCAGTGCTCCTGAAAGGCGCCAATAATGTCCGCCAGGATGTCGCGTAGGAGCGCCATAATCGTGAAATGGTTCTCGATAAAGCCCATCTCTACGTCCAGGCTGACATATTCGTTCAGGTGGCGCGTTGAATCATGCTCCTCGGCGCGGAAGACGGGACCAACCTCAAAGACGCGCTCGAAGACGCCAACCATGATCTGCTTGTAGAGTTGTGGACTTTGCGCCAGATAGGCGGGCCGCCCAAAGTAATCGAGCTTGAAGACGTTGGCGCCACCCTCCGTGGTCGTGCCAAGGATCTTGGGCGTGTGGATCTCGGTAAAACCTCGGGTGAGCACGCTCTCGCGAAAGGCCTGTGACAGAACGGACGAGAGGCGTAGCACCGCTCGCCGGGTAGGATGTCGGTGCGTAATCACGGCGTGATCAAGCAGCGTGCTAAGCTGAGCGTTGATCTTGCGTTTGTTAATGGGGAAGGGAGGCGTCTCGCGAATCGGCTCAATAAGCTCAATCGCCAGGTTGTGGAGCTCAATGCCGCCGGGGGCCTGGGGAACGCTCTCGACCAGCCCTTCAATCGCGACCAGGCTCTCAACTCCCGCCTCTGCCTCGGTTAGGGGTGTGATCTCCGCCTCGCTCTCGGCCACGGCCTGAATCTGGCCCCAGCCATCGCGAATAACGAGGAAATGAATACTGCCAAGTTGGCGCCAGGATTGCAACCAGCCCTGCACGCGTACGCGCTCACCGACATGTTTATGGATTTCCGTAGTTAATGTTCTTGCCTTCTGCATGGTGTATGCTCCTTCTCATAAAATTTCTGTGTTTTGAGCGCAAGGAAGCATACCTGAAGTCATACAGACATGCAGTTGTCAGGTGCTTCCCAGAATATTTATAGTGTTGTTATCGTCGTCGTCGTTACCGTCGTCACTCTCCATAGGCATCCTTTCTCTGCTTCAAGCGAATGCTGGTGGTTTGACGGCCAAAACAAAAAGCCCTCATCCTTTGGAGGACGAGGGCATCAATTGCTTTTTTGCCTGTCGTGGTACCACCACCATTTGCCCCGAGCAGTCTGTAGCCTTTACAAGGCAGACCTCTCAAAGGGCCTCAGTCGGTTTATCTTTGCGTGTACGCAAGAGGTAAAACCGTCGCGCGTTAACGGGCGCGATCCCGAAGGAACAGCTACTGCGCCTAATGTATCGTTCTTTGTTGGCGGTTCACTGCCTGGCTCAGGGGTGTCATTAAGCAGGACCAACTGTGATGCTTGCAGCCATGGCATCACTCTCTGTATGTTGCTATAACTACTTAATATGTCCCATTCATCGCCTGTATACGATTAATGTTTGTGCTATATAGCATAACATGGCTTTGATGGCGCTGTCAAGCTTTTTTTGATCTTCAATGGGGTTGTAAAGTCTTCTTCGCGCCTGGGGCGGCGAGCAAAAGCAGGAAAAGAGCTTTTTCGGGGATACCTCGCGCTCCCTTTCTGAAAAGGTTTCATGCTCAAAGTTTAAAGGAGATTTCTCTCGTCTCAAACTCTATACTTTTGCTTCGCAGATAGTCTATGACTTCAAGCATCATACCTTCAACAATGTCTCGCAGCTGTTTAGGATTATAGATAACTTCTCCTGTGACAAATCTCCCGAGAAGCCTAAATGAAGGGAAATTGATTGGGAGTGCCATTGCCCGCTCAGGCAGGGCAACAGCACTGGTATAAAACGACTTGTTGACGATACCAAGAAAGATGGCGAATTTGGTGAAGAGGTGATAGGCATTGTAGTAGGCCTGGCTCATGCTGCCAGTACAGGTTGTGTTGATGAATTTGTTGCACTCCTCGTAGATCTCTTCGACAAACACCTGCCTCATATAAGGTGCAAAATCCCTCTGTACAAGGGTTTGAAAGGTCTCTTTATATGCGGCAAACACTCCCTGCTCATCATATAAAGGGATAGCTGTGATGAATTTGCCCGCCAGAAAGGGCCAGCGCATATGCACAGTTGTGATTTTTCCGAGGATGATATCCTGGCTGAAGACATCAATTGTATACTTCAACCCATCAATGATAGCGTTAAAATCGTCTGCGATACCTGCACCCTGTATCACGGCAATCATATCGAGATCAGAGAAATCTTTATCTTCTCCCCGTGCTACCGAACCAACAATGGCAACCGCCAGCAAATTATCCCGATATCGCTCTTTTAATTTTGCCACGATTTCTTGCGCAAGTTGTAAGCGCTCTTCATGTGTCTTTTTCACTGGATAATGCATCATAGCTTCCTCCTTGTGCTACAGATTATAGCAATATTTACCTATCTCATGTCTTTCCTTCTCCAGGAGTGCCTTCATGCCGCAGACGTTTCGCGGGGAGGGGGTATGGGCGGAGCAAGCCGAGGCAAGGAGCAGAAGAGAATTCAATAGCTTGGCGCTCAAAGAGTAAGGGAGACGGGTACTGGTCACGTGCATTCGCACGTGACCAGTACCCGTCTCCCTTACTCTATTTGGGATGGAGTCCATTTCTCTTACTCTATTTCCGTGGCGACTTCCGGTGGTTGGCCCACCAAGGAGGTATTTTCCCCTTGGTGGAGCAGGCGGAAGCTGCGTAGGAAGAAGAAGAGGATGGGGCTCAAGAGCAGGCTTGCGGCTGTCAAGGCGGCGCGGATAGAGACGCGCTCGCCAATGTAGCCAACGGCTGGGCCACCACCGATTTGCCCAATGGCATCGATCATGCCTGTGGCTGAGAAGATGGTGGCGCGCACCCGTGAGTCGCTGTTCTGTGTAACCCAGGTGTTATAGAGCGGGCGGCTCGCGGTACGCATGACCCCGACACCCCAGACAGCGATGAGGGCCAGGTAGAAGTTGCCAGCCAGGGCGAAACTAAGCATACTGATGAGCAGCAACGAATTGATGATAGTTAGAGCGCGTAATAGGGAGGGTGCGTGATTCAGGTTCAGGCGGCGGTTGACCAGCTCAGTTGTGGCGATGCCCAGGAGCGAGCCGACCGCGCTGATGATGCCGAACCATATGACGGGTGTCAGGCTCCACAGGATTGGAAAGGTAAAGTCCTGTAGAAAGTGTACCTGGTTCAGGCGATCAAAGCCCTCGCTGGAGAGGCCCATGAAGAGGGTTGCGCCAAAGATGCTGACCAGCATGGGCTTGAGGCTGACCATGTGCCGGGCATCCGTGAGCTGGCGTCCCATGGATTGCCAGGAGTTGCGCTCCTCGCGGGGCGTCGGCGTAAAGCCATCCTCACGCATAATAAAGGGGAGAACCAGTCCCAGGAGCGTGATCATCAGGGCGCCTGTAACAACGGGAACGTTCAGGCGCAGGCTACCCAGGGCGACGCTGATAGGAATGCCGACCAGGCCCATAATCTGGCCTATCTGCGAGCCACGGGTAAAGATGCGACCTGCGTGCTCCTCTCCGACCTCGTCAACGACCCAGGCTTCCTGGGCGCCATCGATGCAGGTCGCGCCGATTCCCCAGAGGATATTTCCCAGCAGGACAGCCGCGAAGGTGGGTACCATGCCCTCAAGCAGGAAGCCCACTCCCGTCAGGAGATAGCCAATGACGACCGAGAGGCGACGACTATACACATCGGCGATGACACCAGTGGGAATCTGGGCCAGAAAGCAGGCAGTTTCCAGCGTGGTCCCAACCAGGACGAGCTGCAAGGGATTGAGATGGACGACCTCGGCCTGGTAAATGAGGTTAAGGGTAAACATAATACTGCGGGCCAGGGAATCGATCCCGACCATAAGCAGGTATACGCTATAAGCATTGAGCTTCCGGCTCATCGAATACATATGCTCTATTTCTCCTAGGTGCCTCTCAGAAACTTGCGCGCGAAGCGCTAGCCATGAGAGTGGCGCCGCGCCCCCGAATGGGGGTTAGTTTCTGCATAAGGAATTGATGCAAAGAAGCAGACAAAAAACAGCCGGGCGCCATCCTCATGGGTGCCTTTTATAAATGGGCATAAACAGACCATGAGCGTAGCACTCTGGCTATTCAAGCTAGCTGCTTGAGCGTAGGAATGAGTAATAGAGCAGGGACATCTCGCGGAGAGAGCTTACCTGAGGCTGAGTGTGGAGATTGTTGCCATACATGAATACCCACAACACTCATGCTCATCACTTACGCGGCCATGTGAGGCTACGGCGCCGAAGAGAGAGAATGTGGCGGCTGACATGTATGGCTCCTTTTCTTATGTGAAGAAGATGTATGTATAGCCCAACTATACCATGCAACCCTTAAAAAGGCAAGCAAAATAGAGTAAGCGCTATGACCTCTCTGCCAGAGAAGTGAATGAAAATGGGCTACAATAGCAGTGAGAGCGGTGAGTCAAGGTCAAGATTCACTGGTGCCATCGAGCCCGATGGGTAAGCTGACCTGAGTGTCTCCAGAAGAGAAGTGTGTTGCCCTTTGTAAAAAGGAGCACGTGAAGGAAACTTGTTTGTTCATGTTCACTCCTCATCGTTCTCTGTACACACGATGATCAGTTCAGATGAGAGAAAGGAAGAAGCGATGGAAGTGCTCTATGAACGCTGTTGTGGTTTAGATGTCCATAAGAACACCGTTGTTGCCTGTATCATGCTCACGCCACCAAACGGTCGGGTGCAGAAGACCGTGAGAACTTTTGGGACCACCACCGCAGAGATTGTGGCATTACGAGATTGGATCGATGCGCAACACGTGAGCCATATCGCCATGGAAAGTACCGGCATCTTCTGGCGTCCTCTTTACAATCTTTTAGAAGATGAACACACGATCATCCTTGTGAACGCTCATCATATAAAGTCGGTTCCTGGTCGGAAAACTGATGTGAAGGATAGTGAATGGATTGCTGATCTCTTGCGCCATGGATTGCTCAAGGCCAGTTTCATTCCCCCGAAGCCTTTTCGCGACGTGCGGGATCTCATGCGCTATCGAAAAAGCTTGGTCTATATGCGCACAGAGGAGATCAATCGTTTACAGAAAGTGTTGGAGACAGCGAACATCAAACTTGCATCGGTGGCGACCAATGTCTTAGGAAAAAGCGGGCGGCAGATGATTGAGGCATTGATTGAAGGTGAAGATGACCCTCACGTCCTCACCGAGCTTGCGGTAGGCAAATTACGAATAAAACTCCCACAATTGCAAGAGGCTTTGGAAGGACGAGTCGAGGCACATCATCGTCTCTTACTCAAAGAGATAGTTGCCCACATTGATTTTCTGGAACAGCAGATGGAACACCTGCTTGAAGAAATTGAAGCGAGAATGTACCCATTCAAAGAAGCACTCGACTTGTTGATGAGTATTCCGGGCCTCCAATTGCTAAGTGCGCTCACCATCTTGTCTGAGGTAGGCATCGACCTGAGTGCCTTTCCTTCCGACAAGCACTTCGCCTCCTGGATTGGCGTGTGCCCTGGCAACAAAGAAAGTGCAGGCAAACGGCTGAGCGGACATGCAACAAAAGGCAACGTCTTTCTGAGAGCAGCTTTAGCCGAGGTGTGTTGGTGCCTGAGCCGGATGAAAGGCAATTATCTTTCCACCCAACATCATCGCTTTGCGCGTCGAATGATCAAGCCCAAAGCCGCTGTAGCTACCTCACATAGTCTTGCAGTGATTGTTTATCATGTTCTCAAAAAGAAAAAGCCGTATCAGGACTTAGGGCCAACCTACTTGGATGCGTTAGATGGAGAGAGGGCAAAGAAACAAGCAATACGGCGACTTGATGTTTTAGGCTATGAAGTGGTCTTAACACCTAAGGAGGTGAGTGCCTAACTGCGATCTTTCTTTTCATCTCACCAGAGATGTCCTCCTGTACTCCTCATCAATATGAAGAGCACAGGAGGTTTGTGCCCCTTTTTCCAACGATCCTTTTCCCATTTTCGAAGGAAGAATGATGGTATGGTGTTTGGGCATTTGCCCAAACACCATACCATCATTCTTACATACCTAGCCAACGCGGGCTGGTTGTGGCGCCACATTCCATGCCTGCTGTGGTTGCTGTTGGGGCTGCGCCTCTTTGGATGCGCCTTCGCTGTTTTGTGTGCGCAACCTCCTGGTGACAAAGAGGAGAAAGGCGATCATCAGCGCGGAGAGCACGACGTAGACGGGGACAATCGCCCACTCAGGGCTGAGCGAGAAGGTGCCAAGCTGGAAATTGTCCTTGGGGAAGAAGGGCAGTAGCTCCAGCCCGGTTGAGCCGTTCCAGATGGCGTGCTGGAGTACAGCATATGCGCCACACCCGATGCCCAGCAAGATGCGATTGTATTTCTTGGTGGAGTTTTTATGCGTGAGATAATACCAGCCCAGCGAGACCATGCCTGCGCCAAAGCCATGGAGCAGGCAGGCGCTACTACGTAGGAGCGCGACCTGGAGCCAGTCCTGGTAGCCTGTGCTGATATACATCACGGTTTCCACCAGCCCGAAGCCGATACCGCAGCCCATACCCATGACAAAGGCCTCGGCAGCGCTGCGCATGCGTCCAAGCATCGTGATCGCGGCCAGGGGCTTGACAGCCTCTTCAACCAGGGGCGCGATGATCGACAGCGTGACCAGCAGGGCGATGATACTCCGGGGGTCGCTGGGGAGTTGATCGGGATTACTTAGAATACTGCTGGAGGTCCCCAGGACGAGCCTGACTACTACTTCGAGTAGTAGCTCCAGCACTGAGGCCAGCACAATTGAGATGGTGGCGCCGCTAACCATGGCGACAATAAAACGCCTCCAGGTCGTGGGCCAGGGGGCGGTCTTCGGTTTGCGAATGTGGCGAATGGCCAGGGAGGCTACAGTAAAGGCTGGGAAGACGCCCGCCAGGGCAATCAAGAAGAGCGTCAGGGGAATGCTAGCGGTGGCCACACCGCCAATGGACATCGCGATCGCGATACCGATCAAGACCACGTAGAGGGCCAGGAAAATCCAGAATTGTGGAAGTTTAAAGGCCCATGACTGTTTACGCAGCAGCGCGCGAATGCTGTGATAGCCGCAGGCTGCGCCACCAATGATGCCCGCGAAGGCGAGGGCCGTGAACAGGCTGATCGACGCGAAGCGCTGGTCCGCAGGCAGGGTGGAGGTCGCGGCCTCTATAGTCGAGGTAAGCACCAGCATGAGCACGCAGAAGAGACCTCCCAGAAAGGCGAGGGCCGATGCAATCAGGGTAATAATACCCATTGTGAGCTGGTAAGTGCGCCCTGGCTCCTTAACCTCGGGTTGCGCATAGTAACCATAGGGGTAGCCATAGGCATATGGATAGCCATATGGCACCTGCCCATAGTAGTAATGGGGTTGTGCGTAGGAAGCGGGAGCATAAGGATTATAGGGCGCATGAGGGGCATAGGGTTGCTGTGCCCCATAGGCCCCATTATGGGCCGCCTGAGGCTGATATGGCTGATGCCCCTGTCCATTTGGCTGTCCAGCCTGCGTAGGAGGAAAGGGAGGCCGGTATGGCGCCCCTAGATAGCCAGAAACATGCTCCCGGTACACAGGTTCCTGGTAGCTGTCACCTGGATAGTCATTATAGTGATGAGAAGAGACCTGGATTGCGGGACGAGGTGTCTCCACCACCTGGTGTTTGTCGAAGGGGTGTTGCCCTGGATTGGCCGCGGGCTGTGAGCCTGGTTGGCGTGGCTCATGCGACGGCATGTTGCTAGAAGTAGGGCCAGAGACTGGCCTTGAGTCAGTTGGTGACTCGCGATATTCTGCGCCCACGATATTCAAGCCTTCTCTTTTAAACTATTTAGATATGTATATTTTTTGCGATTAATACTTAGTACGAATTGCTAGGGTTAATGGTTGCTACTAAGTATAACGGCTGACCATCTCTGCTGTCAAAGAAAAAAGGTCCGCGCTGCTAAAGCACGCACTTGTCTCATGATATGTAGGCGCGTGCTTTAGCAGCGCGGCGCCCTTGCAATGCTGCAGGAATCAACCGGCAAGCGTAGCTTCGACCGCGCCCTCACCCAGAACATCTTCAAGCTTATGATGCAGTTCTTCGCTGTAGTGCATGGTGTTGTCACCGGGTGTCAGGCGTACTTGCCACTCTCCATTACTAACCAGGATCTCATAGTGGTCGCGCCCCGGACGCTCCTGAATAAAACGATAGATATCCTGCACTTTGAGCATGTCGTTTTCAATGGCCTGCTGGTCGTTGCCGCTGATCTGGATCGTGAGCCAGACCTGGTAGGGCTTGCGTGGGGCCTCCACCTCTTCAACTTCCAGGACAGCGACGGCGTCGCAGATGATTTCGGGTTCGTCGCGTCGTATCTGAACTCCCCCTTTAATGATCACGATGCTATGCTCTACCCAGCGCTCCCTGGTCTGAGCGTAGAGGCGTGGGAAGACGGTCACGCCAACTGTACCATACATATCTTCTAGTTGGATGACGCACATATCGTCGCCCTTTTTGGTGGTAATGCGTCGAGCCTCTTTGATCATGCCTCCAACAATGACTTTCTGGCCATTGAGTTCATCTGTGATCTGCCCCAGGTGATGAGTGACGCCCTTGCTCGCCAGGGTGTCACTCAGGTGCGTCAGGGGGTGTTGCGTAATATAGACACCAATCAGCTCGCGCTCCCAATCCAGCAACTGCTGCATGGGAATTTCCTCAACATTGGTGGCCAGGCTAAAGGCCAGGGCGCCTCCATGCTCTTCAATCTCACCAAAGAGGCTGAGCAGGCCGCGCTCCCGTGCCTCGCGCTCGCCCTTGCCATACTGCATGGCGCGCTCCAGCGAGGCCAGCAGGACGTGGCGCTGGCCTCGCCCAAGTGAATCCAATGCCCCGGCCTTGGCGAGTGTTTCGAGGGCACCTTTGCCGACCGATTGAGGATTAACGCGGGTACAGAAGTCCGCCAGGGATTTAAAGGGTCCCTTGGCTTGACGGGCCTCAATGATGGCATCAATCGGGGCATCGCCAATGCCCTTGATCGCCAGCAGGCCAAAGCGCACACCGCCCTCTTCAACGGTAAAACCCTTGCTGCTCTTGTTGACGTCTGGACCCAGGATTTTGACTCCCATGCGCTTGCATTCGGCAATGGCGTTGGCGATCTTCCTGGCGTCCGCGGCCTCGGTCGTCATCGTGGCGGCCATAAACTCGGCGGTATAGTTGGCCTTGAGGTAGGCCGTAGAGAAGGCTACAACGGCATAACTGGCGGCATGGGCCTTGTTAAAGCCATAACCACCAAAGGGTTTGATCTGCTCAAATAGCTCCTCTGCGATCTTAGGCGACATGCCATTATGGATACAGCCCTGAATAAAGTCGCCCTTATAACCCTCGACCTCGTGCATGATCTTCTTGCTCAAGGCCTTGCGGAACTTGTTGACCTTGCCCCAGGAGAAGCCCGCCAGGTTGACGGCAATGAGGAGCACCTGATCCTGGTAAACGATAATGCCGTACGATTCCTCCAGCCAGGTTTTGAGTCGCTCATCGAGATACTGCACGGCTCGACGTCCATGCTTGGCATCAATGAAGTGCGGAATGCTCTCCATAGGACCAGGACGGTAGAGGGCGATCATGGCCATAATATCTTCGACACTGGTGGGTTTGAGCTGTTTGATATACTCGCGCATCTTCGCGCCCTCAAGCTGAAAGATGCCGGTTGTCTCGCCTGCGGCCAGCAACTCAAAGGCCTTAGCGCGCTTACGATCCTGTTTGGGGTCGCCCGTGAGATCAAGGGGCAGCTTCTCCAGGTCGATCTCTTCGCCGCGCGCCTCTTTGATAAACTTGAGTGTGTTATCGACGATGGTCAGGTTGGAGAGGCCCAGGAAGTCGAACTTGACCAGCCCCAACTCCTCAAGGTGTGATTGCTCAAACTGGGTAATAAAGCCCTTGCTGGCATCGCGGAAGTCACGCAGTTGCAGGGGCGCAAAGAGCTCCAGCGGTTCCGAGGAGATGATGACGCCCGCGGCGTGGATGCCGGTATTGCGTACGGCACCTTCCAGCTCTAGCGCCTGGTCGATGATCTCGCGTGCCTCCGGGTTCTGTTCGTAGGTAGAGGTCAGGTCACGCACGCTCTCCAGCGAGCCGCGTAGGGTAACACGGGGGCCAGTAGGGATGAGGCGCGTAATGCGGTCGCCAACGTCCTGCCGCCCCATGGCACGCGCAACATCTTTGACCGACTGCTTAGCAGCCATGGTATTAAAGGTGACCATCTGTGCCACGTGGTCTACGCCATACTTCTGTGCGACATAGTTGATAACTTCTTCACGACGATCGTCCGGGAAGTCCATATCGATATCTGGCATATCCGCGCGTTCAGG
This sequence comes from Ktedonobacter robiniae, assembly GCF_016587375.1. Classification (GTDB taxonomy): domain Bacteria; phylum Chloroflexota; class Ktedonobacteria; order Ktedonobacterales; family Ktedonobacteraceae; genus Ktedonobacter; species Ktedonobacter robiniae. Next base: position 2,059,840 of record NZ_BNJG01000001.1, on the reverse strand, counting down.
GTTGAGGAAGCGCTCAAAGAGTAGTTGGTAACGCAGGGGATCGACGTTAGTGATGCCCAGCACATATGCCAGCAGGCTACCAGCCGCCGAGCCACGTGCGGAACAGCGAATGCCATGCGAGCGCGCATAGTTAACATAGTCCCAGACTACCAGGAAATAGGTCGCGTAGCCCATCTGCATGATAATGCTGAACTCGTAGTCGAGCTGGCGTTTGATAGGCTCCGTCAGCTCGCCAAAGCGATACTTTACCCCTTCAAGGCAGAGGGCGTAGAGATAGTCATTGGCGGAGGCATACTGCGCTGGGATCTGCACCTGGGGAAGGCTGGCTTTATGAGCCAGAGGATCGACCTCGCACTGCTCGGCCAGGCGGACCGTATTGCTCAAGGCGTCCGGAAGTTCGGGGAAGAGCTGGAGCATCTCCGCTGGACTCTTGAGATAGTACTCGCGACTATCAAACTTGAAGCGTTTCTGGGCGTCGATCTGCCTGCCTGTCTGGATACATAAGAGCACGTCATGGGACTGAGCGTCTTCGGCGCGAATATAATGCAGGTCATTGGTGGCGATCAAAGGGATGTGGAGATCCTTGTGCATCTGGTAGAGCATCTGGTTGAGGCGCTCCTGGGGGGAAGGAGTATCATTATCCCAGACGCCGTGGTGCTCCTGAATCTCAAGATAGAGGTTCTCGGGTCCAAAGACATCCTGGTACCAGCGCGCAGCCTGCTGCGCCTCCTGCTGTCTACCCGCCAGGAGCAGTTTGGGAATTTCGGCGGAGAGGCAGCCCGAGGTGACGATCAGCCCCTCGGCATATTGTGCCAGGGCCTTTTTATCGATGCGGGGACGCAGATGATAGCCTTCGGTATTCGCAATCGTCGTCAATTTCATCAGGTTGCGATACCCAGTATTGTTCTTCGCGATCAGGAGGAGGTGGTAATAGTCATCGCTAAAGCGCCTGGAGTGGTCCTGCATATCTTCCGTGAGATAGGCCTCGCAGCCAATAATAGGATGGACGCCACCCGCGCGACAGGCCTTGTAGAACTCAAGCGCTCCGTACATTGCTCCATGATCGGTGATTGCCAGGTGCTGCATACCTAGCTCTTTTGTCTGCTGTACCAGTTTTTTGATGTGGCTCAAGCCATCGAGCAAAGAATACTCGGTATGCACGTGCAAGTGTGCGAAATCTGCCCCCATGGCGCCTCCTCCATGTGCGATTCATATGTGCCTGTAACGGGAAAATATTATACCGTCAATATATTACTTTATAGAATACGAACATTTGTTCATTCAGTCAAGGTCTGGAAGATTGTATCAGTGTACGACATATGCGGTTGAGTGTCTATGTATGTAGGCATAGTTTGAGAGTGTGCTGCGTGCTGGCAAACTGCCAGCACGCAGCACACTCTCAAACTATTTAAACACTATGGCGTCCCAGGGTGAAGTAGTGATAGCCTCCAAGCGCGCTAAAGAAGAGGAGTTGGGCATCCAGGAGCAGCGCCAGGGCAAGCGCGCTTCCCGCTGGGATGGGCGCGGCGCTAAAGACAGCGATAAGAATGACTTCACGCAGACCAAAGCCGCAGAGCGAGATAGGCAGGGTTGAAACCAGGGTGACCAGGGGCACAGCCACGCAGTAGAAGGCGAGCGGTATATGCATGTCCAGAGCCAGGGCGCAGGTCTGACAGCTAAAGATGGCGCAGAGCCAGGAGAGCAGGCCATAACTAATGGCGAAGAGCAGGGCATGTGGACGATTGAGGCTGATACTGAGGGCATTGCCCAGGAGCAGCAGGGCTCGCACCGGGCGATACTCCAGCCATTTGCCAAAGATGATCTCCGGCAGCATCAGGGAGACGAGAAGCGCGCCACTGAAGAGCACACCAATGCCAAGCGCAAGCAGGATAAACCACATGCTTATAGCGAAGGGAAAACGCTCAGGGTGTAACACCAGCATGGGCACTGCTATCACAAGCATGCCAAGAAAACTGGTGACATGACAAAGCATCATCGCGCTCGCCGCCCCGGTAGGGTTATCGGCACATTTGCCAACATAGGTAGCCTTAAGCGTATCCCCGTCTATACTGGTTGGGAGAAAATGGTAGAATGTCAGGCTGACCAGGTGAAGCTTGATAAGGTCCGCCAGGTCAAAGCGAATATGTTCGGCGCGCAACAAACGATGCCATTGAAAGGCGTAGGCCACGCTACTCATGCCACCCAGGAGGAAAGCGATGCCCACGAGACCGAAATTTAGGGAATGCAATGCTGTGAACAAAGATGTCCAGGGAGCCGTAATGAGCAGATAGCCAAGCAGCACTAGGCTCACACTCCCGCGCAGGCCGATGATCAGCCAACGCTTTCGTTGCTCATGCTGTAGCTGTTCTGTATCGGTCGCAACTTTGCTTGTGTCTGTCTGTGTACTCGCTACCTGGGATTGCCTGACCTGGGGGCGATGTGTAGCATACGCCATGGGTTGACGGGGTTCGGGGGCGCCCGGTACTGTTACCTGTGGGGTTGTCTGGGAGACGCCTTGAAAGGCGCCGAAGTCGCGCAGGCTGTGAAAAGGCCGCAAAGGCATATCGGGGCCTGGGTTTGGTAGCGTCGTCATCTCTTACCCTCCCATCCACAAAGCACATCTTTTGACTTCTCGCGCCTGCGGCGCTCGTCCAGGTAGATGGTTGTGGTGGATGCTGGCAGCCGCAGGCTGCCAGCATCCACCACAACCACCTACCTGAAAGAAGTTGCACACAACATTAATGAATAAACGGTTGCTCCCTGGTATTTACCACTTTCAAGTAAAAAAACGGCATGAGCATATTGTAGTAACTCAGAATAGATAAATGTACCAAAGTGCATCTCTAACAATCTTGTCGCTCTTGGGGAAATGGAGTATCATCTAACAAAAAAGCAGACCTGTGGAGCTGATATGATTGGTGACAACCAGACAACGTACGCTTCCTATCCCCTGGTGGTAGGAGTTGACCTTGGAGGGACGCAGATTCGGGCGGCGGTATTGCAGGGTGCGACCTTGCTCTCGCGCGCGAATCTGCTTACCGGTGACAACGGTACCCCCGAACGTGTAATTCCACGCCTCTTCCAGGCGGTAGACCAGGCCTTAGTTGATGCTCAGCTCACGCCTGCCCAAATAGCAGGCATTGGCATTGCCGCGCCGGGGCCACTTAATAACCGCACTGGTGTCGTGATCTCACCCCCCAATCTGCCAGGTTGGACCGATATCCCCCTGCGGGACATCTTTGCCGAGCACTACCAGCTACCTATTTACCTGGAGAACGACGCGAACGCGGCTGGCCTGGGCGAGCATCTCTTTGGCGCCGGCCGTGGCAGCAATGAAATGGTCTATCTGACCATCAGCACTGGCATCGGTGGTGGCGTGATCACTAACGGCAAGATTCTGGAGGGGATCGCGGGAGCCGCGGGTGAGTTGGGGCATATTACCGTTGATTGGCGTGGTGAGCCATGTGGGTGTGGGAATGTTGGCTGTCTGGAGGGTCTGGCCTCGGGAACGGGCATCGCGCGCCGTGTCCTGGCCGCCATCGCCCGTGGCGAGGGCGAAGAACTCCTGCGCTTTGCGCGCCAGCAACAGTCTGGGCTGCACGCGGGCGAAGAGCTACGTGTAGACGCGCGCCTGGTCGCGCAGGCCGCCACTGCTGGTGTGTCCCTGGCCCAGCAGGTCCTGGGCGAGGCTTCAGAGGCGCTGGGTGTTGGCCTGGTCAATATCATTCATATTTTTAATCCCGAGCTTATCGTCCTGGGGGGTGGACTGATGCAGATGGGCGAGCAACTGCTGGCCCCCGCGCGTGCTATCGTCCAGCAGCGCGCAATGCAGGTGCCTCGCGAGATGGCGCGCATCGTACCCGCCGAACTGGGTCCCAACGTCGGCCTCGTTGGCGCCGGTGCTCTGATCTACTACAACCAGGCATAAGCGAAAAATAAGGTATACTAAAACAGGAACATGGTTTACATGGAGTGTGGGAGGATGCACAAGCATTTTTATGGCTGCGAATAAAGAGAGACTCGATGTCGCCCTGGTGAGGCGGGGGCTGGTACCAAGCCGTGAGCGTGCGCGTGCGCTGATCATGGCGGGCCAGGTCTATGTAGGCGAGCGCATGGTTGACAAGGCGGGTTCGATGATACCGCTCGATGTAGAGTGTCGTCTCGCAGAGATCACGCCCGAAATGAAGTATGTCAGCCGTGGCGGACTGAAGCTGGAGAAGGCCCTGGACGCCTTTCATCTCGATCCAACCGGTCGCGTGGCGATAGACGTTGGCTCGTCAACTGGCGGCTTCACCCAGTGCCTGCTTGAACGTGGAGCACGGCTCGTCTACGCGGTCGACGTTGGGCATGGCCAGTTGGCCTGGTCTCTGCGCAACGATCCACGCGTGGTCGTGATGGAGCGCACCAATATCCGGCACCTGGAATCACTTCCAGAGCCAATGCAGTGCGCCGTTATTGATGTCTCTTTTATCTCGCTGCGCCTCGTGCTACCCGCACTTGAACCCCTCTTAGTGCGTTCGCCTGAAACCTGGATCGCCTCGCTCGTCAAGCCGCAGTTTGAGGCTGGCAAGGCCGAGGTGGACCGAGGTAATGGTATTATTAGCGATCCCGAGGTTCACCAACGTGTTCTGCGTGAATTGCAGGAATGGATTCCCCAGCATACAGCGCTACAAGTACTGGAGGTGAGTGACTCTCCAATTTTGGGACGCGATGGGAACCGTGAGTTCCTCTTTCATATACGCTTCCGCGCAGAAGTGTAAGCGCTATTTTACATACGTATACATACGCGCAACCGCGTCTCGTAGCTTCCCTCCAATCGCCTGGATGTCGTTTGCTTGCCATACGAGACGCGCCTGCGCGCCTGGTTGGCTATCTTTCGAAGATGAAAGAGGTGTGCCAATGCTCTACGCCAAGCCCATACACGACCCCGCGACGCCACAGGTTATTGTTCCCGATCAGCTCAACGCGACCTCAGTCTTTCTGGATCGTCACCTTGTAGAGGGGCGCGGCGAGCGTCCCGCCATTTATTATGAGGGCCAGACCTACACTTACGCCCAGGTAAGCGAACTGGCGAACCGCGTGGGCAACGCGCTCCTCGATCTGGGAGTAGACCAGGAACAGCGTGTTGCCCTACTCTTACTCGATTCTCCTTACTTTGCCGCGGCCTTCTTTGGCGCGATCAAGATTGGTGCGGTTCCCGTTCCCATGAATACCCTGCTTCGCGCTGCTGACTATCTCCATATGCTGAATGATAGCCGTGCGCGTGTGCTCCTGGTCCATGCCTCGCTCTGGCCAATTATCCAAGCCTTACGCCCACAACTGGCCTTTCTGCGTCATATTGTGATCGTTGAAGAGAGTGGTACACAGAGCGCACTTGATGCCCGGACGCATACATTTGAGCCGTGGATCGCGCGGGCCTCGGCGAGCCTGGCGGCGGCGGCGACCAGCAAGGATGATAGCGCCTTCTGGCTCTATAGCTCGGGTAGTACAGGTTTCCCCAAGGGCTGTGTACACTTGCAGCACGATATGTTGTACTGTACCGAGTACTATGCCCGCGCCGTTCTGGGCATACATGAGCCGGATGTCACTTTCTCAGCTGCCAAGCTCTTTTTCGCCTATGGCCTGGGTAATGGCCTCTACTTCCCCTTTGGCGTTGGTGGCTCCGCTATCCACTATCCAGGGCGCGCCGTGGCGGAAGACATGTTTCGTGTGATTGAGCAGTATCGCCCCAGTATCTTCTTTGGTGTTCCCACCCTGTACGCCAGTATGCTAGCGCTGCCTGAGGCCGCACGCCGCTTTGATTGTTCCTCGCTGCGTGTCTGTGTCTCCGCCGGTGAGGCGCTGCCCGCCGATCTCCTGCGACGTTGGCAGGATGCCTTCCAGGTACCCATTCTCGATGGCATTGGCTCAACTGAGATCCTGCACATCTTTATCAGCAATCGCTTTGACGATATCCGGCCTGGCAGCACGGGCAAGCTTGTTCCAGGCTACCAGGCGCTCCTGGTCGATGAACAGGGCCAGTCTGTACCTCAGGGGGATATCGGCAACCTCTTGATTAGTGGCGAGAGTATTGCCGCCTCGTACTGGAACAAACACGATAAGACGAAGGATACGATCAAGGGGCACTGGATCTCTACTGGTGACAAATATTATCTCGATGAGGAGGGGTACTTTTGGTACTGTGGGCGCTCCGATGACATGCTCAAAGTGAGCGGGCAATGGGTCTCGCCAGTCGAGGTCGAGAATATCCTGATCGCACATCCTATGGTGCTTGAAGCGGCGGTAGTAGCTGACTTAGATGAGGCACAGCTCGTCAAACCCAAGGCCTACGTGGTTCTCAAGCAGGGGATAGAGCCTTCGGATGCCCTGGAAGAGGAGCTTAAGGAATTTGTGAAGGGGCGACTGGCGCCCCACAAGTATCCGCGCTACATCGAGTTCCGCGCTGAGCTCCCTAAGACCGCGACAGGCAAAATCCAGCGTTTCCTATTGCGAGGCACCGGCGAAACGGTTCCACTTGATATATAGCTTTACTGACGTACGCGCGATCAACCTTCATCTCCACCTTTGTAGTGTCGATAGGGATAGAGAATGATAATAACCCATTTGGGGGCGTCGTGTCTGTTGTATCGATGCCCCTGGCGTGTTATCTGTATATGTTCAGAACTCGTGAGCAAACAAAGTTTATCCTTAGACACTAGGTGGAATGAAGGTAGAATATGGCGCAAGACCAGAGCGTGGATAACAAAACCCTCAAGGTGATTCTCGTTGTTGAAGATGACGAGGCCATTGGCGAGGTCATGAAAATGGCTCTCTCCGAGGAGCCACAATTTTATACCCTGCTTGCCACAACCCCGCATGAAGCGCTCAATCTGGCGCATAGCATTCAGGTCGATATGTTAATTATCGATTATCTATTGCGCGAAATGACTGGAATTGAACTCTATGACCGCCTTCATGCCATGAAAGATCTCTCTCATGTTCCTACAATCATCACCAGCGCGAGCCTGGGCCAGCGCACCGAAGAACTAGAGGAACGTCACCTCCTGGGGCTAGAGAAGCCTTTTGACATTGATACTCTGATGAATACTATTAACCAGTTATTAAGTCAATGAAATTCTTTCGAAACCAGCCCTCCCACACCTATCCAGAGTCAAGTATGTGGTGTGTAAAAGGCATGCTGGCAGCCACAGGCTGCCAGCATGCCTTTTACACACCACATACCTTACTACACAGTGCTACAATGTGTGTGCAACCATTTTCTTATGCTTCTATAGTGAAGGAGAACCCCTGTTTTGAAGGATATGCATGAGCCATGGAAGACACTATCATCACGGTGGCTTTTAGATACTCCCTATTTGCGGGTGCGTAGCGAGCGCGTAGAGGTACCAGGCGGACCAATCGTTGAAGACTATTACATCATTGAGAACTTCGGCTGGGCGGGCGTGGTACCCGTTACAGAGGATGGTCGCTTCTTGCTCAATCGCCAGTACAAGCATGGTATCGGTCAGGTGGTGCTAGAGTTCCCAGCCGGGGGAATCGATCCAGATGAATTGGAGAATCCGCTTATGACGGCGCACCGTGAGTTGATGGAGGAGACTGGCTATAGCGTCACAGTGGCCGAGGATATGGAGTTCCTGGCTCACATGTATGCCAATCCCACAGGGGCGCGCACACGCGTCTGGTGGTACCTGGCGCGGAATATCCAGCAAACAGGAGTCTCCAAGCCCGACCCCTTGGAGGTCATTGAGAACCTGCTGGTCACGCCAGCAGAGCTACTTGAGCTTATTCATCGCGGGGAGTTTCTGGTGCAGGGACAGATTGCGGCCGCATATATGGCCCTGGAGCGCCTGGGATACCTCAGGCCCAGGGAGTAGACTGGAACATGGCGCGAAGCGGAAAACGGAGAGGAAGTGGGGAGTGCAGAGGAGCGCCAGCCCCTCTGCACTCCCTCTCCCCCGCCGCCGCAGGCGGCATGAATACCTTTCAAATGAAGTTTAACAGAGTAGTAGCAGTCAGTGCGTAGCTTAAAAAAGCTTTACATATTTCTTAAAGTTCTTTGATGTGCGTCTGCTATAGTAACACCATATTCTTCCAGGGAAACAGGTTGTAGAGAATGATGAAGATTCTCGTCATTGAAGATGAAGCAAATATTGCTCAGTTGCTCCGCCTCTATCTTGAACAGGCGGGCTATGCCGTCGTTACCGCTAACGATGGCATAGCTGGTATTGAACTCCATGCACGTGAGAAGCCAGATCTAGTGATTCTAGACCTGATGCTGCCTATGCTCGATGGCATGGAGGTATGTCGGCGTATTCGCACCTGGGCTAATACGCCTATTCTGATGCTCACCGCGCGCCAGAGCGAAGAGGACCGCATCGCAGGCCTGGATTCGGGCGCAGACGACTACCTGGTTAAGCCCTTCAGCCCCCGCGAGGTCATAAGCCGTGTCAAGGCCATCCTGCGCCGGGCTGGCCTCTATTCCAGTCCCGGTGTGGAGGGCGAGGGACATCACGCCGACGAGAAGAGCGCCTCAGGTGAAGAGCTGAGCTATGGCTCCCTATTGATTAATATACCCGCGCGACGCGTCACCGTCGGCCCACAGGCACTCTCGCTGACCGTCAAAGAGTTTGACCTGCTGGCGCTCATGGCGAAGGCACCAGACCGGGTGTTCACACGCGAGACGCTCCTCAACCAGGTCTGGGGCTATAGCTACCTGGGAGATGGGCGTACGGTCGATGTCCACATTGGCACGCTGCGCAAGAAGCTCGAGTCTACGAAACAGGTGCAACAGGTCATTCAGACGGTCTGGGGCGTGGGATATAAGTTTGTTCCTCCAGGCATGGAGTCGTCCTCTTGAGGAGCCAGGCCCACTCTGGCTGGGTATTTGGATGCAGGCAGGTAAGGTGAAGCATGAAGAGGCCTTTCGATATCACACAAGTTGGTCTACGCACCAAGCTTACGCTTAGTCTATTGCTTGTGACCATTGGCGCGATCCTGATTCTCTCCATCGTGATCTCGCTGGCGATTCAAAGTTTTTATCGCGAGGCCCAGCACGACAACCTCCGTCAGAAGGCCATCTATTTTGCTGGCTATTACGAGAATAAATACCGCCAGCAGGGCTATACTTGGGGCAATAAATATGGCACCCTGGTCTCTAGTGAGCCTGAGATTCAGAAAATTGTGGATGCCAGTGGGCAGGATATTGTATGTTTTCAGCCTTACGGCTTCGTTTCTTGTAAAGATCCCACGCTCGGTAACGCTCTGCACAAATCGCTAAACGGACAGGAGGATGATGGCTACTTAAACGTCTCCACTGCCAAAGGCTCCTTCCTGTCAATCTATATCAGTGTTCCCATGAGGATTAATGGACAGATCATTGGTGCCCTGTTTATCTCTGATCCCAAGGCAGACTCGGATGCCCTAATCAATCGCATCAATAGTTCAATCGAGCTGACGGCGCTGATTGTGGGCAGCCTGGTCCTGCTCTTTAGCCTCCTGCTCACGCGCAGCATGACGCGGCCCCTCAAATGGCTGACCCTCGCCGCGGAACAGATGAAGCAGGGGAAATATGCCCAGCGTGTGCCCGTCCCTGCGGCCCAGGATGAACTGGGGCTTTTGGCGCAGACCTTCAATGAAATGGCCGATACTATTGAATCCGATGTTAATGAGTTACGACGCCAGGAGCAGGCGCGCCGAGAGCTGCTCGCCAATATCGCCCATGACCTGGCCACCCCTCTGACAGCTATCCAGGGCTTTAGCGAGGCCCTGGCCGACGATATGATCCAGGATCCGGCTGCGCGCCAGGAGACTGCGCAACGTATTGGGCGAGAGGTACAGCGCTTGCGTCGTATGGTAGCAGATCTACAACAGATGACCTCCCTGGAGTCTGGTCGGACGCGGCTTGACCTGGCCCCACTCTCGCTCCATGAGCTCATAGCGGAGACCTTAGCCGTTATCGAGCCAGAGTGTGAGCACGCGGGCATTGTTGTCCATAACGAAACACGGGACGATGTACCCCTGGTACAGGCCGATAGTGATCGCGTTACCCAGGTTTTGTTGAATTTATTGGATAACGCGCGCCGTCATACCCCAGTAGGGGGGACGATAACGGTTGGGGCGCACCCTGGAGAATCGGGGCAGTCTGTGGAGGTTTGGATCGAGGATACGGGTGTGGGCATTGACTCGGCAGACCTGCCGCACATCTTCGAGCGCTTCTATCGTGCCGACCGCTCGCGCACAGGCACTACTGGTGGTAGCGGCCTGGGCCTCTCCATCGTGCGTGCGATCATCACCGCCCACGGGGGCAAGGTCTGGGCCAGGAGCACACCCGGCGAGGGAACACGTATCAGCTTCTCCCTCCCCATGGCCGAGAAAGCCCTCACGCCTGCTCTGACATAGTAGCGCAAAATCGGGGGTCAATTGGAAAAAAAGATCTGTATGGTTGGCTGGTGGGCGCAGCCCGCCAGCCAACCATACAGATCTTTTTTTCCAATCATAAAAAATTCATTGGCAGAATGCTTGACTTCGTATATGACCTGTGGTAGTATTAATGGCGTCGCACGGGTGACTAGCTCAATGGCAGAGCATTCGACTCTTAATCGACAGGTTCAGGGTTCGACTCCCTGGTCACCCACCAGGAGACCCGCTTCTCACGAGAAGCGGGTTTTTTGTCGTTGCCGAGGCTTTACTGAGCTTGTAGCTTGCGGCAGTATTGCGCGGCCTGGGCCAACCGGGTGTATGCCTGGCTGGTATTCTCGCGCAGCGCGCAGATCAAATGAACCGCGCCTGCCTGCTGATAGTCGTACAGGGCCTGCCCAACTTCCTCAACCGTGCCCACAATAACGCGTTCACGATCAACTGCGGCCGGAACCTCTTCCCCTGCCGCCAGAATATGGACGGACACGCCAACGGTCACCCCTGGCTTGCCGGCCTCACGTCCCACCTTCTGGCGAGCCTCCTCAAGAGGTGCCAGGCGTGGAGCAAGGGCTGCCACAGGGCCCAGCCAGCAAGTATTCCAGAGATCAGCGTGACGCGCCGTAAGTTCCAGCATACGCGGTCGCGAGGCGCCAATCAAAATAGGTGGCCCACCGGCGCGAATATTTCCGGGCGCCATCTCGCACTCTTTGGCGCTATAGTACTTACCCTCGAAATTGACCTTCCCCTCGCGCACCAGTGGAACAATGATGCTCAGTGCCTCCTCAAAGCGACCAGCTAGGTGGTCAAAAGGAAGGCCAAAGGCATCGAACTCAGGCTGATGCCAGCCTGCGCCCAGCCCCAGAATCAGGCGACCTTTGCTGACAGCATCAAGCGTCACCGCCATCTTCGCCAGCAACGCTGGATTACGAAAGGCAGTGCATAGGACTAAAGTACCTAACTCGGCACGCTTTGTCGCTTCGGCCAACGCACTCAAAAGTGTCCAACATTCCCAGATGCCACGCGTAGGTTCCCCCTGCGAGCGGAAGAGCAAATGATCATAGAACCAGATAGAATCTAGTCCCTCGTCCTCTGCCTGGAGCGCCAGGGCGCGGATCTCGTCGTACCCCACCTGTTGCCCTTCTCGCTCGGCGATAGGAAGTGCTACACCTATTTTCATGAAGATACTCCTTCTAACAGAATATATACTCATTCTAGCAGCCAGAGCAGTCATTGTGCGAACCCAGGAGTCCTAAAAAGGCATGACAAACGGGGCCCAGGGCAGCGCCTCTGGCGGGGATTGGGGTGTCCCAACTTCTTTTTTCTCTTGCCGCCGCAGGCGGCAGCTCAGGGCATAAAACAGAGAAGTCCCTTGTTGATACATAAAGAAATATTGATAGATACCTTGACATGTGGGAGAGAGATGGATAAAATATAAATAAAGCTTTATATGTTAAGGCTGGACCTCTCCTAGCCGATAATATAGTTTAGGAGGAGAGCTAGTTGGTCGTAAGTGTTGATGAAAGAGAAGCAACTTCTCTGGAGAGCGATAGGCAGTTTATGGAAGACTGGCGCGATCTAAAAATGATGACGAAAGCCCTGGGTGGCGTCGCTCGACTCACCATCGTCTATCACCTGGCCCGCCAGCCTGAGATTTCGGTGACCGACCTGACCGCAATGCTCAACATCAGTCAGCCATTGGTCTCATGGCATCTGCGTAAATTGCGTCGTGCGGGCCTGATTCAGACGCGCCGTACGGGTCGCCAGGTGTATTGTTCTTTAAATCACTCGCGTTTTCAGCAGTGTCTTGAGCGCCTGGGACGGTTAGTAGATCCCTCTCAGATTCTAGAGGTGCTTCCCGTAGGGAGTGCTCTCATCGAGGCCGACGCGAGCATGAATGACTAGATGCATTTAAAAAACTCTACGTTTCGACAACATCATACAGATATGCCACCCTTGCTTCGGCATAACGTGCGTTTCCCAGAGCTTTTTCCGAGGTTGAGTATGCGCAGAAGAGGAAATTTTTTAACAAAATTTACCTGATATTACAAAAACTTTGCGCATTTTACCTTGTCTTAAGAGGGAAACTTAACGCATTCATGGTACTGTCTGTAGTGAGATAATCGGTACGTATGCACTTGTGATATGAAAGGTATAGAAGGAGCTACATGGTTACTCGTGATGGTTACAATGGCACTGGCAATGAGAACAAAGCACTTAATAGCAACACTATTGCCTCGCTTGGGACCGCAGAGCTGGCGCGCCGCAAACAAATGACATTGCAGCAGGCGCAGGCCGCTGGCAAACATGGCAAAGCCGACGTCCACATGCATAGTACTTATAGCGATGGTAGCGCGACGATTGAGCAGATACTCCAACATGTCGAGCATAACACCGATCTAGATGTCATCGCGATCACCGATCATGATGTGATTGAGGGATCGTTGCGCGCACGTGACCTCTGGCGCGAGGGATCATACCGCTTCGACTTTATTGTTGGCGAAGAGGTGACCACGAAAGAGGGGCACCTGCTAGGCCTCTTTATCGAGAAGCGTATTCCCGCCGGTTTGAGCATGGAGCGGAGCATCGATCTGATTCACGAACAGGGTGGGCTGGCAATTATTGCGCACCCCCTGCATCGCTTCTTCCGCCATAGCTGTCAACGTACCGTCATGGATCGTATCCACGCCGCGCAAGACGTCTGGTTCGACGGCGCAGAGACCTGGAACGCCAGCTTTTGTGGCATCTATGCCAATGGCGTCGCTATGAGCATCAATCGCCAGCGCTATGGCCTGCCCGAACTGGGCAATAGCGACGCGCACTCCTTGAGCGCCATCGCTAGCGGCGTAACCTGGTTTGAGGGCGAAAACGCGGCCGACCTGCGCACGATGATCCTGGCGGGTCAGACGGCCCCTGGCGGCAAGCTCTGGAATGTAGGGGCGTACGCGCAATGGGTACGCTACCTGATGAGCAAGCAAGGGCGCGAGGCCCGTCGCGAACGAATCAATACCGATATCGCGCAAATCGCCTAAACAAAATAGTAGCCGCGTGCGCCAGAAGCGGGCTCCAGGAGCCCGCTTCTGGCGCACGCGGCTACTAGGAGCTACGCCCTGGTGCTGCTCACAAGTTTCTGCTATAATAGGCCGCTTATTGACTGTTGCTATAGAACTGTCCTGCTTGCAGAGGGATAAACTTTTCTCCTAAGACTTTTTGGCGGTTAAGCAAGATACGAAGGAGCGGCTTTCTTCCCTCTATGTACCTAGCCGAGACGAGAAAGCGCGGAACCTGTCAGCCATGGCTGCTAGCCAGGTTCTCCCCAGCCATGCTGCATAGGAAATTTGTCTGCTTGACAACCATTTTTTAGAGAAAACCCATCTTCTACCAAAAAGAGCTAGTCCCATCGGGGCGAAGTATGATACAATAGACATATGTTTAGTAGGCGCATACAGCAACGAGCCAGGCAACTGGTAATGTACATCGTACAACCCCTGGCCCGCTCGGGTGTCACCCCCAATATGTTGACCGGCATTGGACTGGTGCTGAGTATTCTTACCGCAGTAGTCATTGCGCAGGGATCACTGGTACTTGGGGGATGGCTGGTGCTGTTTGCGGGCATTTTTGACATGTTTGACGGGGCAATGGCCCGCGTCCAAAATGCCGCGACCACCTTTGGCGCTTTTCTCGATTCGACCATCGACCGCTATTCAGAGAGTATCATTCTCCTGGGATTGCTCATCTATGCGTTACAGCATCCCAATGTACATGACGTGGTCTGGCCTGCTCCCTTTGAGCAAGGCTGGATGGTGACTCTGATTTTTGTTTCTGTTGTCGGATCGCTGATGGTCAGTTACACAAAAGCACGCGCTGAAGGCCTGGGTATCGAGTGCAAGGTCGGACTTCTGGCTCGCCCGGAACGTGTCATCCTACTGGCTTTAGGTCTTATTACTGGTACTGGTATCTGGGCGCTGGCCCTGCTCGCGGTACTCTCAAATGTAACCGCTATAGAGCGGATGCTCGCGGTCTGGCTGTCTGTTCGCCGGTCCGCACATGCTCAGGTCGCGCAATCGTCCCGACAGCAATCTCATGAGCAACACGATACCAGTAAACCCGAACAGCGTCATTCGATACCTTATACAACCTTGAACACGGGGACGGACAAAAACGTTCAATCGAACCCTCGTCCCTTGCCCTCGAGCGTTTCGCCTCTCAATGAGGGCATAAAACACGAATGATTCTAACGGCATAGACTTTGCGAGATCGGATTAGAGTACAGAGAACACATGCGTGTATAACACGAGGCTGTGTACACTTATGGTGAAGGCCTGCGTGCTTTGTTCGTAAACATCATTCCATAGGGCAGGACTGCTAAGAGTTGATGGAGGGCGGAGACTTGACTACGATGATTCATCAGAAAAGATCTTCACTTCGCCCTGGTACCTTCTTATGCGAAAACCAACTCCCCATGCGGGGGACAGCGCCGCTCGCGTGACTAGCGCTCACACGCTCAGGTTTTCAAATAGGTAGTATATTCGCTTACGCACAATCGCATAAATGCTGATGACGCACCAGGTAGGTTGTGAAACTGCATCTGATTGAGATACTTCTAGAGGCCTTTGTTGATAAGCATCTGCCTCAGGGCTGATAGGCTTATCTAGCCTTCCCATTAGAAGCCATCGTGCAGTGTTTCGCCCACATCCCTCGGTCGTGCTTCCTATGATGATTCCCTGTGCTCTGTCCGTAGTGACTGAGACTGGAGATCTTAGTGACAACAAAACATTCTCATTCTGATGATCACAATGACGTTGATGCGAACATTGTAGAGCATCCGTCAGACCCCAACTCAACGGTTGAGCCGACCGCATCTGAAACCGCCACTTCTTCTGAGGCCGAGGCTGTGACAGGTCCCTCCTTTCCTGTCGTTGCTGACACTGTTTCTCAGGAGCAGCATGTTGAGGAGGAGGCTCAGCAGCAGGCTGAAGAGCCTACAACTCCAGTAGCATCTTCCTCCACTGATACTGAGGCATCTTTGCCCACATCAAGTGAGGTTTCTGCATCTGCATCATCCCCTGAGCTGAGCACCGCCTCGTCCGCACACGAGCAGGAAGAGGCTGCACCCATTGCCGAGAAGGCCGAAAGCGTTGCCGATGCTTCTCAGAAGGAGCTACCGACACTCTCGGAGACGGACACAAATCGCGCCGAGGTAACGCAACCGGCTGATGCGGAGATCCCTGCTCAAGAGGAGACGGTCGAAGCCCCGCGTGCGACAGAAGAGCAGGCGCAGGAGGCACCCACGACACCTGAGCAAGAGCCGCTGCCTGTAGTAGGCTCCAGCGAGGCCGAGACGCCTGAGTCTCAGGCCCCGACGGTGATTGAAGTAGATGTCCAGGCCATCGAGGAGAAATTGTCTCCATTTGGTCAGGAAAGCTTTGCCTCGCTACATCCGTCAAAGGAAGACGAGGTTCGTTCCTTTACCTCTTTCATTGAAGAATTTCGCCAGGCCGAGGCCCAGGCGCGCTTTGATGCCTCGCTACGTGAGTCGCAGCTAGAGGCCTTCGCGCTACTTTCACCCCTGGCTCAGCGCCAGGTGGAGCGTACGCAGACTGGGCAGGAGCAGGAAGCGAGCCAGGATATGGTAGCAGGAGAAGAGGCGGCTAGCTCTACTCCCGTTGCCGGGCCTGAGCGTTTGGACGAGACGATTTCTAGCCCTGCTGACACGCAGGAGACAGTGCCTGAGCGCACGACAGAAGAGGTACCTACAAGCATGAGCGAGAGCGAAGAGAAGAAAAATGTGGAGTCGGAGAAGAGCGAAGAGGAGGGCGCCGCTCAGCCAGTAAAAGAGCGGGCGGTCTCACCTCTCTTGCGCCCGGCCTCGCGCATTCGCTTCCCTCGTCATAGCGTCCGTCACCTGCGCGAGGAGCGCGAAAAGGAGAAAGTCGCCTCAAATGAGGCTGAAGCTCCAGTCCAGCCTGAAGCCGAGGCCCAGCCCGAAGCTGCGCCCGCGCCTGCTGAGAGCACACCGCCACGTCCCGCACGTCGTTATCGCTTCGACCGTCCCTCTGCCTCAAAAGCAGCAGCGGCTAAGCCGGCGCCTGCCACCAGTGGCGCGCCCAGTGCCCTCAACGGGACGGTCCCTTCAGCTCCAGCCATGAGTGCCGAAGAGCCTAAAGAGACCAAAGAGACTCCGGAGATCCGCCCGGTTGAAGCTGAAGCCCAGCCAGAAGTGGCGCCGAAAGCTGCGGAGACCGCAACGGGTCGCGAAGTACAGACAAGCAAGAAAGCTAATCAGGATTCTACTGCCTCCGAAACAGCGACGCCACCCGCCAAAGAGAATGGGCGTCGTCGGGGGCATGAGCGCCAGAAAGAAGTGACAAGCACTATGGCAACATCCCCTGTAGCGCCAAACTCGGATAATACACCAACATATACAACTCTGGCGGCGGCCGTCGAGGAGATCGCGCCTGAAGATCTGCCACCCCTGGAATATTCTGAATTGCAGAAGGCGGCATCTTCACGTCGTCGTCGTCGCCATCGCCCTACGACAGGTAGCACAAGCGCGCCGGTTACTCCAACGCCTTCAGAGCCAACACCCGCACCAGCGCTAGCGCAGCCAACCGCGCCCGCGCGTGGACAGAGCAATGAACTCGCGACACCAATGAGCTCATTGCCTCAGTCTCCTTCAGGGATGGCATATTCCATCGTGTCGGGCTACACGATCAACCAGATGAATCATGGCGGCGATCTGCCCGGCCCATTTATGGGACCTGATCCCTCGCCCGCGCGTGGCAGTGTCGTGAGCCGCGATGGAGGACGCACTATTGCCCGTGCCGAGGTTCAGCGCACGCCTTCCTACCCGGTCTCAACGTCTGGCTCGGGTCGTGGCCAGGAGGGTATGCCCAGCGCCGCCGCGTTTAATCACTTTACCAACTCGATAGTGCAGGCCTTGCAGTTGCAGTCAGACCGCCTGGTGACAGAGATGCGCCGTCAAGCGCAGGCTCCCACCAATGTCTCGGTCACCCTGCCTCCTTTCCCCTCGACCGAGCGCGTAGGCGTCTTCGTCGACGTGGCCAACCTGCTCTACTCAGCGCGTACCCTGCGCATGTCGGTTGACTTTGGCAAGCTGCTGGACTTCCTGCGCGGTAATCGCCGCCTGGTGCGTGCACAGGCCTATTGTCCCACCAGTCCCCAGGCCGGTGATGAGCAGATGTTCTTGCAGGCCGTGAAGGGTCTGGGCTATCGCATTACCACTAAGAACTACAAGACCTTCTCCAGTGGTGCGAAAAAGGCCGACCTGGACCTCGACCTGTGTATGGATGTCGTACGCCTGGTTGAGGGGCGCGCGGTCGACTGCATTGTGCTGGTCAGTGGTGACAGTGACTTTATGCCTATGCTCGACTACTGCTCCGATCATGGTGTGCGCGTTGAAGTGGCCGCCTTTGATGAGGCGATGTCTGCTACTCTACGCCAGAGCTGCGATCTCTTTGTCAACCTCTCGTTGCTCGAAGAAATTCGCTCGTAGTAATCTCAGAGAAAATATGTTAAAATGGCAGCGGTTTTTAACCCTGCCATTTTTTCGTGCTGATTCAGGGTGCATTTTTTTGCTTCACAGCAATAAGAATGCTATACTACGTAACTGGCAGGCAATAAAAAAGCATTCACGCTCTCCCTGGGCGCGAGTGTGGGAATAAGCAGGGGAGAGATGTCCTGGTACGGGTCATTTTTCACCCTTCAAAAACTGAGGAATACCAGTTCTATATTAGTGGATCTATATGTGACGATTTTGTGATCGTACAAGCCACCTGTGATAACTGGTTGCTATGTTCACATTTTTATATTTCTCTATCTATAGAGGAGAAAGGACCCTATCGAATGCGTCGCCCGTATTTGCGTGGTAAGTATGGCTGGTTCGTCCAGATTACTCTGCTACTCTCGCTCGTGGCCATGGTACTCTCTGCTTGTGGTGGTAGCTCAAATGGTGGTAACAATTCTAATAGTGGTAACACCACTGCCCCCATCAAGGTCTCCCTGGTAACCGACATTGGTGGCCTGAACGATAATGGTTTTAACCACCTCTCATATGTTGGTTATACCAAAGCCAAGAAAGAGTTGAACTTCGACGAGCGCGTCATCCAGTCGACATCACAGAACGACTACGTCTCAAACCTGACCCAGGCTGCCCAGGCTGCTGACCTCATCTTCGCCGTTGGCTTCCTGATGCAGACCCCTATCTACCAGGTGGCCAAGCAGTTCCCCAACAAAAAGTTCGCTATCATTGATGGCTGTGCCACGGCTCCAGGTCAGTCTGACTGCACCACCCTGCCAAACGTCGCGCCGCTCTTCTTCAAAGAGCAGGAGGCGGGTTGTCTCGTAGGTGCGATGGCGGGCCAGATGGAGCTTGATGGCAAGAGCAAGCTGCCCAAGCTCTCCGGTTCAAATGTCATTAGCGCGGTTGGTGGCCAGGCGATCCCTCCCGTGAACCACTACATCGCGGGCTACAAGTACTGCGCGCAGAAGGTCGATCCCAAGGTCAAAGTTGTGGTTGGCTTCTCCCAGGATTTCGCCAACGTCGCCAAGTGTAAAGATATGGCCCTGACCCAGATCGACCAGCAGAAGTCGGACATCGTCTTCCAGGTCGCTGGTGGTTGTGGTATTGGCGCACTGGACGCCGCCAACCAGAAGGGCGTGTATGGTATTGGTGTCGACGCCGACCAGGGTTACCTGCACAGCGATGTCATCACCAGCGCTCTCAAGCGTGTTGATACCGCTGTCTACAGCACGATTGTCAACTTCTCGAAGAACCAGTACACCAACACTCCTCCCGTCTTCGACCTGAAGCAGGATGGTGTTGGGTATGCGACGCCTTCGAGCGATGTTCCTGCCGACGCCAAGGCCAAGGCCGACGAGTTCGCGCAGATGATCAAGAGCGGCACGCTGACGCCGCCTGCTGACATTCCTGCGGACAAATAAACACGATCAAACGCAAAAGTCGAAAGCGGTTACTCTACTCTGGGTGGCCGCTTTCGACTTTTTAGTGTCTACCTATCCGAAATCCTGAGCACGAAGTGCTAGTCGCGAGAGCGACGTTGGATTTCGGCATAAGAATCAAGTATGACAACATTGGCATAGTTTTGTTTATTATCAATTTTACTGTAGGCCTTATCAGAAAACCTGAGCGCGGAGCGCTAGCCACGAGAGTGGCGTTGGTTTTCGCATAAGTGGTAGGCTCAGGTAAACGTGTGTGCGAGTGAAGATAAAGAAGGGCGTAATCCCTGACTTCAGACGTACAGGCGTCTCTCATGGGTCAAAAATCCTTAGGCCGTCCTGGCACTAACCTCGAGTACTGTATCCATGGCATGAAGCTGCTTGACTACAGGCTGAGAGCATTCCTCAATAAAGGCTCCAAAGAGATTTTTCCATGCTGGCTCATCATTCCAGATTTCTTCGGGATGACACTGGGCCGCGAGCATAAAGCGATGATCAGGTATCTCCAATAACTCCGCCACACCATCCTCTGCCCGTCCACTGATGATGACCCCGGAACCAGGCTCTTTCACCGCCTGGTGATGTAGGCTATTGACGCCCAGATCATACTTGCCCAGGATAGTAGCCATGCGGCTCTCCTCCTGAACGTTGATGCGGTGGACGATCTGATTGCGCGGTAACTCCCAGTTAGGATGCTTCAAGCTCTGGGGATATTGCGCCTCCAGATCCTGGTAGAGGCTGCCACCCAGGGCCACGTTCAACATCTGCATACCACGGCAAATACCGATTGTGGGAAGATTCTCCCGCACAACCCAGCGGACCAGTTCCAGCTCCAAATCATCGAGTTGCGGATTGGTTTTTCCCAGCATAGGATGTGGCTCTTCATTATAGTGACGTGGATGCAGGTCGATTCCACCTGAGAGTAACAAGCCATCAAGGCGAGGCAGAAGTGTCTGGAGGCCAGCGAGATCGTCAAGAATAGGGATGAGAATAGGGACGCCACCCGCTGCTTCCACTGCCCGTATGTATGCTATGTTGTTGTAGAATATGGGCCGATCCGACTCAGCCCCCACGCCTGCATGACAAGGTATACCGATTAATGGACGCATTACCAGTTACTGCCTTTCTAAATGTGTTCAAACTCGTTCACATTGATGATTGCGGTGAAAAGATCCGCAAGAAAGATAATAAAAAAAGCGAAACACCAAACTTGCGTTTGTGCGTTTCGCTAGCGGGTAGCTGCTACTTCCTCATTCCACGAAACGCAATGTTCTTACTACAAACCCTGTAAGCTCCAGCCAATGCTGGAGCTGAATAATCATAAGGGTAAATTTTGTCGCAAGAACACGCTGCTGCTTCATCTGTTGTTACCTGACGTTTAAGCTTGTTATGACATTTCTATACAGATGTTATACATTTATCATACAAGTAATGTCAAGAATTGGACGCTTACAAGAGGACCTTTGGCTTATCGAGATGGCTTAGCCATTGCCAAAGAGGGCCTGCAACCACTCCAGCCAGTAGCCTGAGTCACTCTTCGTGGTCCTGGTGGATGCTGTCCTGGTTGTGGTTGTCGTATCAGCTTGTACGACCACAACTGGCTTCTCGCCTGGACGTACATAGCCTAACTGCTGCCTGGCTTCACTTTCGATTACGGCTGGATCTTTATATTTGTTTACGTCTTTTTTGAGCTGGTCATTGCGCTGTTGCAGGGACTGCAAGCGCAGTTGCTCGCTCTGTACCGTCCGCGTCAACTGGCTATTGGACCAGGCCTGAGCCAGGGTCCCTAGCAGGAGCACCGCGCAGATCAGCCCCGTAATCCACATCAGCGTTTGCTTGAAGAGAGACTGCCTCCTGGCCCGTTGGTGACCGAAGGTCTCCTCCAGACCTATGGCGGAGGTCACATGACCGTAACTCTCCTCGGGGCGTGCAGGAAATTGTGGCTTCCTTGATCGTCGCTGCACAATCGCTCCTCTCAATCGGCGAGACGCCGCGTAACTACCTGCGCCCTTGCCTTTAATACTTAATACGAAATAAACGCGCTAGAAGTAGCATTTTGTCGGTCCCATGATATGAAGGCTATGTTTGAGCCTCTATGCGCCTGGGAAAAGACTTGCTTGCAGGTAAGCTTTGTATCGAATGGTTATTAGAATTTGCTGAAATTTAGTGGTGCAAGTTTTAGCTTGACTTCTCGCATCTGCGATGTTTGCCTGGGTAGGTGATGTGTGGTGGACCCTGTCAGTCACACTACCTACTCAGGAAATAACACTACTATATATACTACAACGTCTCACGGACCGAAAGTATTTCCAGAAGCGAGAGAAGGAGGAGGGAAAAAGCGCTATCCCTATTCTATGGCAGGAGGGCCGCTTTCCCCTACACACCGGCGACTAGCGTGTCGTGAGGAGGAGGAGACCCAGGAGATCGAAGCCAAGCAGCACACACAGGAGTCCGAAGCCGATGAGCAAGGCATAGCTCTTCGCGCTTAGTGTTCCCAGGGTGGAGAGTAACTTCTGCAACTCGGATGGCACCATCTGTTTCGGTGCCAGCGGCCCAGTGTGGGGCAATGGGTGAGAAGAAGGCAGCTCCTCGAGCAAGGCGCTGATGCGGCGCATTTCTCCAGAGTTGATGCGCTCTTCCAGCGCTTCCTCAAATGAGCTGTGAAGCTCTTCTTCACTCAATTTGTCGGTTGTAGGAGAAATCCTGGTGGCAGGTACTGGCGCGATCGCAACCATAGGCGCTGTCTCATATCTCTTATATGCTGCCTCTGATGTGGCCGGAATTTCTTGAGACCACAGGGGCATTTCAATGGCTTCGATTGTGCTGCTCAATGTACAGGACATTGTGTCTCCTCCTTATTCCTACTACACATCTATTCTCTATACGAGTAGAAGTATCGGAAATATGACGAAAAACTTGCCAATATTGGCCAGATTTGGCGCACTTTTTGCAGCTTTAAGTGGAATCTAATTTTCTACAATCTGCCTTTAAGCTTTTGACTCAAGGATTTTCAGGGTGAAGACCACGCCCTTTTCTCTGGCTGTCCTTACTCTCCCCTTGCCATCCGCACACTTCGAAAGTCCCCTACTTTCCCTTAAGACTAAAGTCATGATGAGCTCTTGTTAGACATGGTGTTCTCAGCGTCTGCGACGCTTCGCAGGGGTATAGGATGTGCGGTGGAGATGGGTCGGCGAAGCCGACCCATCTCCACCGCACATCCTATACCCCTGCGAGCCATGTAATGGCGAGAAGTCCTGATAGGTTACCTCTTACAGATATAAAAACTTATGTTCACAATTAGAGCAGTGCTGCTATACTAGTCTTAAAGTACCTAGTGTGTTACCATCCTAAGGAGTCCCTAAATGCTCTCAATGACCGCGACATCTCCTGCCATAAATTATATAAATGATGTAAGCATGTTTTCTCCTGAGCGGGATATAAATGTGTACCTTGAGCATATCTGGAAGAGTTATTTTGCTGATATTCAACCTGTCAACGAGGTTTGTATTGCCTACTGTTATCCCTGGAAGACGCGCCTGGGGGTGATTCGTATGACGCTAGATGAGAACACATCCTTCATTGGCATTAATTCCTTGCTCCAGGTTGCGCAAGTGCCAGAATGTGTGCTAATCACGACAATTGCGCATGAACTGGTGCACTATGTACACGGCTTCGGTTCTCCACGTCCGCGCCTATATCAGCATCCTCACGCTAATAGCGTCGTTGATAAAGAGCTAGAGCAGCGCTCGCTGGGTGAACAGCTATACCTTTGTAATGAGTGGATTGACAAAGAGTGGTATCCCTTTTATGATAAGCAACAGAAAGCTGGCTGGGTGAGCTGGCTGAGTGCGCGCTATTCTGCGCGTCGTGGTCGTAGGTCGCGCTAGTCCTCTGTGAGTGTAGCTGCTGTTGATATCCTTTCTCCCTTTTCTCTTCTACACTCCTGATCCTGGCAATCAACCTTGATCACTGCTCCAGTGGATGTGAAGGTAGATATGTACTCCAGCTCTTGACATCTCTTTATACCATATGATATATTCATGCTAGCTCCAAAGATGTGTGCCACGCCACCATTGGTGAACAACCAGGTCCAAGCAAATTTCAGGCACACAAATTCAAATACAAATTCCAAGTGCAAATTCCAAAATTTTACACGCCAACGATGGCTATGTGTTGAGAAGTCGTACATGCTCTTTGGACCATTAGCTGGCACCTCTTACTTCATCAAAGCTACCCGATGCCACAACCACGCTTTACAGGGGAGGTCTGCTCTTCCCTCATGATTGTACTTTCATTAAAAGCTTTGTTTCCATTAAAAGCTTTGTTTCTTTCCCACCAATTTCATCTAGGTTCAACCCAGAAAGGAGAAGGGGCGCTTTCCTCAAGCAATTGAATGCTTCGCCGCCCTACATACCGTGAACATTGCAGAGTTAGAAGTTAAAACGCTGCCGGAGTTACGTGATATCGCTCGCGACCTCGAACTCTCCGGCTACAGCACCCTCAAGAAACAAGACCTCGTTTTCCGACTCCTCCAGGCCAACACTGAACAGCAAGGCAACATCTTTAGCGCAGGGGTATTGGAGATCGTTGAAGATGGCTTTGGCTTCCTCCGTCAAGAGCGCTTCTTGCCCGGGAATATGGATGTCTATGTCTCGCAATCGCAGATTCGCCGCTTTGGCCTGCGTACCGGTGATATGGTGTCAGGCCAGGTTCGCCCACCCAAGGATAACGAGAAGTATTATGGCCTGTTGCGCGTGGAGGCGATCAACGGTGTCGATCCGGAAGTCGCTAAACGGCGACCCCACTTCGAGGTTCTGACGCCGATCTCCCCACGAGAGATGTTCAACCTCGAGACGGGTGCTTCCAACATCTCCGGACGCATCATCAACCTTGTTTCCCCCATCGGTCGTGGACAGCGCGGCCTGATCGTCTCCCCTCCTAAAGCCGGTAAAACCATGCTCCTCAAGTCCATCGCCAATTCCATCACCGCGAACTATGACGATGTGCATTTGATGATCGCCCTGATTGGTGAGCGCCCTGAGGAAGTCACGGATATGAAGCGTTCCGTGAAGGCCGAGGTCATTAGCTCAACTTTCGATGAGCCAACCGAGGCGCATACACGCGTGGCTGAGATGGTGCTCGAACGGGCCAAGCGCCTGGTGGAAGGTGGACGCGATGTCGTCGTTCTGCTTGATAGTATCACACGCCTGAGTCGCGCCTATAACCTGGCTGTACAGCCAAGTGGACGTACCCTCTCTGGTGGTCTCGATCCCAGCGCGCTCTTCCCCCCCAAGCGCTTCTTCGGTGCCGCCCGTAAGATTGAAGAGGGTGGTAGCCTGACCATTATCGGTACCTGTCTGGTTGATACAGGCAGCCGTATGGACGATGTGATCTACGAAGAGTTCAAAGGTACCGGCAATATGGAGCTCGTCCTGAATCGTAAACTTGCCGAACGCCGCATCTTCCCCGCCATCGACATCTCCCTCTCCAGCACTCGCCGCGAAGAACTCCTGCTCGACGAGAAGACACTGCGCGCTGTTGTGGTTATGCGCCGCATGTTCGCGACCCTGTCCGATCAGCCCGGTCGTACGGGTCTGGAGGCCATGGAGGCTCTCTTGCAGCATATGTCGAAGACAGGCAATAACATGGAGTTCCTGGCGACCCTCAAAGGGAGCATCTCGTAACAGTCGTTTGACTGCTTCACAATCGCATATTCCCTGATGTATACAGCGCTTCACCTTGCTCTTGCGCTTGATTGGTGGTTTGGCATAGCATACTAAATGCTAGTAGAACCACAACGAGTAGGATACCAGCTAGCAGAACTGGTCTTCTCTCGTCTCATCGCTTTGAGCGGTCCAGATGGTGGAGCGCTGTATTTTTTGCTCCCTTCGTATCTTCCTTGATTTGAAACCTACTTACATGGGTTCTGATCTGGTACTTACTGACAGCTTCTTTTTACTTTCAAACGTAATTATCATTTAACCTTTTAGATGCACCTTGACTGTATAGGCGTGTAATATTATATTAACTATCACATCTAACATTAATTTAAGGCGCCTTAAACGATAAGCTAGATAATAGTATTCTTGATTTATGAAGAATAAAGGTTTGGATAGAAAGGTAATGCAATGTCTATAGTAGAGGATGCTGCGGCAAAGATGAACCTTTTAGTTGAAAGCGAAGTCATTCGTAAGTTACAGGGTGCCAATGAAGCAAAGACAAGACTACTGATTATAGATGAAGTTTTAAGCATTTTAGGTTGGTCTAAAGATGAATATGAACCGGAGCAAGTAACAACTATTAAAAGTTACACTGATTACCGCTTAACTATAGATGGCCAGCCACGCTTGATAGTTGAAGCGAAACGTGTAGGAGCAGTTAATCCTCTTCCTAAAAATATTCAAAGTCGCCAATATGCTAACTCCTTTCTCTTTAACAACTATGGACCAGAAATGAAAATGCTCTTAGATCAGTGTATAAATTACTGTATTCATTGCGGAATACCATATGCCTTGGCAACTACTGGAGAGATTTGGATTGTAATGCCTTGCTTTAAGCTTGGTGAAGAATGGGGAAAACTCAAATCCCTTGTGTTTCACTCTTTAAAGGACATCCGTAATAAATTTGGAGAGTTCTATGGATTGCTTTCTCGTGAGGCTATTAAAAATAACAGCCTTGAAGAACATTTTGGAAAAATGATGCTTATAGAGCCAACGGTTGCAATACATCCACGAGATTTTATAGACTCTATACCTGAAACTAAGCAAATACAGCAAAAACAAATTATTAGAGCATTTTTTAATAATTTCATGGCAGATATAACTCAACCAGGTCAAAGCAAAATGTTGCAGCAGTGCTATGTTGATAGCTATGAGTTAAATGAATTTTCACGTGAGTTGCAACAAATTTTACAATATGATGCTGTAATTGAAGAGTCTGATCTCTCTATGGAGGAAGTTGACCAGACAACTTTAGAAAACGAATTAGAAATACAATCTGATTCTGGTAACCCCAAGACAATCCTTCTTGTCGGGAATGTTGGCGCTGGTAAAAGTACCTTTGTCCATCGTTTTGTTAAGTTTGATAGACCCAAACAACATATTTGTACAATAGTGAACCTTATTAATGATGCAATAGCCAATATTTCACAGGGACGTGAAGAGGAGCAACGACTGGCGGATAAAGTCTTGACGAGTTTAGCACAACAATTTCAAGACAAATTGGATCCTTATGCTCCAGCCGTATTAAGAGGATGCTTTGCAGATAGACTAGGTCGTTTCAAAAAACAAAAGCAGATTTTATTTCAAAAGGATCCAGACAAATATAGTTTAGAGGAAGAAGATTACTTATATGGCCTAAGTAATGATAAATATGATCACTTGGTTGGTTATATTAGATTTGCTCGAAAAAAACGGTATAAAGTTTGGGTTGCATTTGACAATGTAGACAGAGGTTCGGATTCTTATCAGCAATTTATTTACTCTTTTGCTCATCAGTTATGTAATGATGCAAAGTGTGTTACTTTAATTACCCTTCGTCAAGATACTTTCCTAGAAGCCCAAGAGGCGGGTTTTTTAGATGTTCGAAGTACAGATATTGTCTTTCAATTGAAATCTCCTGAATTCCGACAGATTATCTCCAAACGAAGAAAGTACATAGATAGGATCACAAATAGCGGTGAGCTTCCTAAGTTATTTAAGCCTTATTTTCAACTCATAAATCTCTTAAACTTGCATATAAAACATCTTCTTCTTCAAGAAGATGACTTTATAAGGCTGTTTATTACAGCTTTCAGTCTAAATAACATCCGATACGGGCTTGCTATGCTAGCCAACTATTATACTTCGTCTCATGCTACTTTTCATGAATTTTATGATAAGTGTAAAGAGGTTACACCATTAAATTTAGATTTTAAGTTTAATTATGAACTTGAGAACAATCGTTTCCTCCAAGCCCTTATGCTAACTGATGGTTGGTGGTTTGAGGAGAAAAAGTCGGATGTTTTTAATATTTTTTCCGTTGATCGTTTTGAAAAGGTTAGCCATTTTTTAATGCTAAGAATACTAGCGTATCTTAGCTTGAAGGTTAACTATACATCCTCAAGATACTCGGTAAAGTACGAAAAGATAAAAAGTGATCTTGTTTTTCTTGGCTATCAAAGTCATCACGTAAATAACGCTACACTCAAGTTGTTATATGCTGGCCTACTTATCTCGCCAAGCTTACCTGCAACCTCTATTACAGAGATGAGAAGTGAAATTCCAGATCCTCTGCCTGCTGATACAAAAATTGCACTTTCAGCAAAAGGATATTACTACTTGCAAAAGCTAGTTTCTAACCGCTACTATCAAACGCGAGTTGGAGAAGATATGATTTGGTACAATGAAGAATTTGCAAAACGTTATATTGAATGCCTGAGAGATACTTTTGATGCACAAACAAGTGGGTATGATGATACTTTACAAGCTACCGATGCGAGAGAAACCTTCATAGATTACCTAAAATGGTCATGGCTAGAAGAAGTTCAAGCCAATAATATTCGCCAAACTAATAAGGACTGGGCACAAGTTATAAATAGCCTTGTTGAACGAAAAGTATTTGGAGAAAATTTTAGCAACTTAAGTTTTATTCAAGCAAATAAACGTAAATCACTAGAAAACTCCGAGGAGCTATTGGATGAATTTTATTCTAACTACTCGGACCTGCAGACTTACGATAAAAGCTGGACAATACAGAACACTTCAAAAGAATCTCCCTTTCAGATGCCTTTATTTGAAGATGAGACTATTGACTACGAGCAGGTTATCCTAGATGCAGTTCAATCTTTGGGATCACTGCCCAAAGGCCTAAAAACAAAGAAAATTTCATATGTTATTCGGATCCTTTGGGCATTAGAAATCGCATTCCGTGTTGGCCTTGGGCCGCTACAAGCAAAAGAGATCGCGAATCTTATTCGCACATATGGCAAAGAATATATCTCTATTAGAAGCGTAGTATCATTTTTTCAGGATCAGAAGAAATACGAGGGCGAATATCAGGAGTTCTGGAGAGAAGAGCCAATAGGCTTTTATACCATAAATGCCTCTGGACAAAAAATATTAATTTCACAGTTAGAATCTGAACCATTGAATTGATCCAGTTATTAAACACATGCAAGCGAAAATACATCGAAACCTCACAAGCAACTATGCTACAATAAAAGCTCTACAAAGTGCCTTCTGAGAGGACACGGTGCTTTCTTTTCCCAACAAGTGGAGGAGTAAAGTACAAAATGGAGAGGAAAAGCAGTATACCAAAGGATGTAGCGCCCTGCACATCATTGCGAGCAGTATCAGTTATGAGGATCGCTGGTTTCGCTTGCGCACCGATACGTGCAAGATCGCGCAGGGAAAGATTTTTGCGCTGGGCGATGCCGGATGGTGGCTTAGATGTGGGAGAAACTCCGGCTCAGGGCGCGGTTCGCGAGGCGCTGGAGGAGACTGGCCTGCGAGCCTGTTGTCCTGGTCGGAGTACATGACTCTCGTCTCTGTGGCACAGTATCAAATGCTCAACTCTACCACTTCCTCTTTCTCTGTCGTCTCAAACCTGGCGTTGAGCGCATTGATCCTCCCACGTATGCTAACGAGATAAAAGAAATGGGCTGGTTCGCCGAGGATATTTTGCCTGATGATCTTGATCCGGGTCATGCGACACGTATCCCGGAAGCGTTTCGTGTCTGGCGTGGTGACTCCCGGGCATATTTTGATACTCACGGCTCATAAAAATAATTCACTTTGCATCTGCGTCCCCCTCAACCGAGGGGCGTTTGCTTAAAATGGCCCAGCCTGCGCGACGCTGGGCCATTTTATTACCTAGGCCAACCTTCTCTAGGGAAAAAGAGTGCCATTGACTGTGACGAAAAAATGACCACTGTTTGTGAAGAGTGACAAATCTGTATTGAGTATCATCGCTTATACTAACATATCGTATTGTGTTATCTCTAGGGCCAATAAGTGCGTATATTTGGTATTGCTTGCCACTCCATCTTAGACGTTTTAACGTAGATTATGCTTTTTACTTCTGATTGTACATGCACCACTTTTTCAAAGGTGGTGCATGTAGCTAGTATTATTTAGCTTCAAATACAAGCGAAACCTACAAAAGGTTTAGCCCACTCACATTATCAGGCGTTAGTTCGCGCTTAAGGCGTTCAGATAAAACGCGCAATACACGATAAACAAGCACTTCGCCTACAGCTTCACCCCTCACCATCTTGCGATAGGAAGTTTCTGAAACATCAGCTAATTCCGTTAGTTCCTTGACTTGCAAGCCCGCACGCTTACGCAGTTGGTCTAAGGTCTCCATATGGCCTCCTGACAAATATTAACCGTATTTTGCGACAAATGGCGGTTTCTGTCAACAGGAGGGGCAACACATCACTGTTCTTTATCAGAATACCACAAAAACCGGTTTTTAACAATATTTTCCTTGATTTTTTGATTTTTTTCGGTTATTATGCTTATGTGATCATGAAATTTCTTAGAAGTTTTCTACCTAGGTAAGCCCTTTTAGAGGAGGTGATAGCAGACAAGAAAAACTGGCTCTCGTTTGCCGACGAGAGCCAGTGAGTGAGAACACACAAAACGTTGCGTCGTCCCGGAGTTCTCTATGCTCAGCATAGCGCATAGAGGCTCCTCGGTCAAGAAAGAGATGATACGTATGTCTCAACAAGCCTCTATGGTGTTACATTCCTTCCATTTGGTTGATGGGCCGGTCACCGTTTCCAACGTTGCTTTCTTTCGCGGTGTGCAGGCGGGATACCAAGCCTATCAGAATGAACAAATCCCGCTGAGCGAACATGACCTGTACGAACACCTTGTCCATCGTCTCCTCGCTTTTCCTGATTCGACCTGTGAGAATACAGGCTGGGTCATCGGTTGGGTGAAAGGTTTGCTTGAAGTTTCTTCTCCTCAACAGCCACCCTCGACTTCACCTGGCAGGCGTTGTGAGGAACCTGCTCCTTACGGGGATAATTTTCTTCCTGTGATCCCCAATGACAACCAGCTTCACAGCATAACCAACCCATTTTGTTATGCTCCATCATGTCCGTGTCATGAGGACCAGAGCAACATTTCTGAGGTTGTTCGCTACGTGAGCGACGGTCTTCTTACCCCACAAGAAGCAATTGACTATGTAGCAGGGAAGCATCTCTAGCTGGGAATGACCACCCTCTTGTTGCTTACAGGCAACAAGAGGGTGGCAGAGGAGAAAACGCATGAAGCATAACAGAACGGAAACCACCTTCCACCTCTATGGCGAAGCACAGCAGCAAGATGTATCATGCCAGCGCGTCGGCGCCTCATTTGGTATTCACCCAGAAGATACTCTCAGGCTGACAGATGAGACGAAACCTACAGGCATTGATACCATCCTGATCTGTGCTGATCCAGCCTTTCACAATGGCGTGAAATCGGGACGGAGCGAGTTCCTCGCCCTGTCTTTTGCCAAGCGCGAGATTGTTGCCCAGGACGTAGAGAACGCCCTGCAATGGGCGATGTACGACACCTTACGCCCGGCACTTTGGCGTTATGGCTATGTGTGCGGCTGGAACGAGGAGTTCTATCAATACGCGATGCGCAAGCTACAGGAACAGGGCAGCCCTCCAAAGCCAGTGTACGACGAGAGGAGGGAACGCTAATGCGCCCTTCTCGCTATCGCCCAACCCTGGAAACCGAGCAGCCGTCTACACGCACAAAGCGCGTTACCAGAGTACCGAGAGAGGAAAGAGACACAGAAGAGCAGATCGATGAAGACGCCTTGCATGAGGCGCGCACTCATACCAGTGTCGTACGCCAAAACACCTACCAGCCAGCAAGGTCAGACGCGCAGGCAATGCGCAGGGTCAATGTGTATGTCCACGACCAACCAAGGCAGCAGAGGCAGATACCCCTCTTGCCGGTTGGCACTTCCAGGCCGTTTCATGTTCCCCGTTGGCCTGCGTATGTAGGACTGGCAGGCGTGTTGATGGTTGGGGGATGGCTTGGCATTGGCATAGGACAACAGGCATGGCAGACATGGCAAGACGACCTGCATTATGGACGTCCTCGCACGTACCAGATCGACGCCGTTGTCGGCCACAACCACGATACAAGCGTGACTCCATCCCACTTCATTGTGCTCAATCTGCATAGTCAGATTACCGTCATAGAAATGCCAGCAGGCGACCAAAGCAAAGCACATGTGTACAAGACAGGCATCGCGTTGTTAGGAAGTGGGCAAGACTTGACGCCTGCGCAGGTGATATTCAAAGACCTGGATGGAGACGGCAAGACGGACATGATTGTCTCTGTTGGAGAACAAAGCATCGCCTTTAAGAACCAGAACGATGTGTTTAGCCCAATCCCCATGAAAGAGGTCAAACCGTGATTGCCACACCAGCATATCCCATGCAGACTACACAGCCACAGCACCCCCAGGAGAGCGACCCCAGGGGACTACGCCGAACCATGCGCATGTTGACCCAACGCGTCCACGAGCTTCAGGGCATCACCTTTCGTGGAGAGGATGAATATGTGGTCCTCTCCTGCAAGGAAACCATGACGGCGACCCTTGCCCTGAACTTGCAAACCTCGTTTCAGGCAGAGCGCCCTGTACAAGCGGTATTAGTCTCCTATGGCAAAGTCAACACATCAGGCGATGGCTACATTGTCATCCGTTGGCGTGGAACCGTTCCAGAAAGCTTCTTTGACCAGCTTGACCAGCTCAACAAAGAGGTTCTCTTCTACACGGCCTTTAGCGCCGGACCCCTCGACACCTGTAGAGCACCGTGGGATGGTATCCCAAACGCCTAATGTCTCAGGGAAGAGTCTCATTAACCTGTGCTCTTCCCCTTCCTGTTGGAGGGAACCTCATGCAAGACAAACAGATGCAGAACGATCTAGAGCAGCTTCTACGAGAGCTTGACCAAGAGCAGCAACAGACGCGCACGACGGACGACATACCACCCATAGAAGCCAACCAGGAGTACGACCACCAGCGCCGTCTGTATGACATCGAGATCCACATTTATCCCAAGGAGGAAGCAGAGCTAGAGGAGTTAGCCAACACCGTTGAAAGTGTCCCACCCATTGACCAGGAGCCAGAGCCACGAGGGAGGAAGCCTCTAGCGTGGACAAGTGAGCACACGCGCCCCCTTGTCTCTATCAGCCTTCTCGTATGTGCCTGTGCGCTTCTTGTTGGTTGCCTGCTGTACCTGTTTCCTCTCTGGACAGCGACGATGATCGTGACGTTTATTCCAATCTCACGCACAATAGAAACCCGCCTGACGGTGACAATCGGAAACGCCGACCCGACCCACAGCCAGGTGCCAGGAAGATTATTACCCACCGTCACCATGAGCCAGGCACATACCGTTGCCACAACGGGAAAAGCGCACCAGGACGCCCAGAGCGCACACGGGTACATCACGTTTTACAATAGCGCGACCTATGGGCAGACGATACCCGCAGGAACCCTCGTGACCGCAACCAACGGAACCCAGGTGACAACCGATCAAGACGCGAATATAGGCGCGGCAAGCTATCCCACCTTTGGACAGGCGAGTGTCAGCGCCCACACGACCCAGGCAGGATCAGCAGGCAACATCAAGGCAGACGCGATCTATGGCCCCTGCTGTCGCGTCAATATCTCCGCCGTAAACGGAGCTTTTAGCGGAGGGCAAGACGCACGCGACTACCAGACTGTGACCCAACACGACATCGACACCGCAGGCATGAGCCTGAAAGCCAGCCTTGACCAGAGTACCACCGCAGCACTACAAACCCAAGTTCAAAGCGCAGAAACGCTTGTCACCCCGCTACATTGCCAGCAGAAGACGAGTGCCGACCGCAAGCCGGGGTACGAAGCGACAAGTGTGCATGTGACCCTCGACGAGACATGTACAGGCATTGTCTATCAGACACAAGCCCTTCAAACACTCATCACCCAGGCACTCACCACTCAGGCAAGGCAGCAGCTAGGAGCCAGGTACATGCCGAGTGGGGAGGTACACATTGCCACTACAGCACAAGGGAAAATGACCATCCAGGCGACAGGGACAGATATGTGGGTGTATCAGTTCTCCCAAGCAGAGCAGGAGCACTTAAAGGCTAGTATTGCAGGCAAAAGCCAGGCTGAGGCAAAGAGCCTTTTATTAGCACACCCAGGGGTGCTGTCGGTGTCCTTCTCCACCAATACGACCCTGCCAGATGTCCAGCATATCCGTTTTGTGTTCATTTCCTATTGAGACCGGAGGAGAGGAGATGCTGATCAGTAAGAAGATCAGGCTTGAGGTCAGCCCACAAGACGCCGCCACCCTGGAATTCATGCAGGGGAAATGTCGGGGGTTGTACAATTGGTGGGTGATGCGCTTGCGGGATGGAGAGAGGTGGCCGGGATGGAAAGAAGCGAAGGAGACGCTGCAACAGAGCAAGCTGCACGACCCGGAACTGTGTTTTGTCTATGGCAAGCTCTTACAGGAAGTCTATTTCCGCTTGGATGGCGCGATGCAAGCCTTCTTTCGGCGGATCAAGAACGGAGGAAAACCCGGATTTCCGAGGGTGCGGCCACGGCATTGCTTTTTCACGCTCATCTACCCGTCCATGTACATCCAGGTGGAAGGATTGTCTCTCAGACTTCCGACAGGGGGCAGAGGCAAGAGCAAGCGATACCCCGATGTGGTGGCCAAACTGACGGAAGAAGCCCCAACCGGCTACAGAGACGTCGCGATCTCCAGAGATGGACAGGGACACTACTATGCATCCTTTGTCCACGATAAAAAAGAAGAAACGCATGAATATAATGGCGTGCTTGCTCTTGACTTAGGTGTGAAGACATTGGCAACCGGCGTGAACGACCAAGGCCGCTTCTATCACATTGGAGGGTTCAAGGGCAATCGGTGGTATAATCGTCAACTAGACAAGATCCGCTCGAAGCGAGATCGCTGTAAGAAGGGTTCACGTCGATACAAGCACTTGAGTAAGGTCTACAAGCGCGTCTCACAGCGGAAGCGCAACAAACAACAAGACTGTCTGCATAAAGCAAGTCATCTCATCGCACACACACTGGTTGAGAGAACCGTGGTGATCGGTGATCTTTCCCAAAGGCAGATGGTCATGAAAGAGCATCGAGAGAGAAACAGGTATTTGAATCGAGCGGTCTACAACGATTGGGGACTCTATAGCTTTGTTCAGATGCTGCTCTACAAGTGCTTCCTCTCTGGGAAAGAACTCATTATCCTAGATGAACGCGATACGTCGAAAACCTGTAGTGGCTGTGGGCACAAACAAGACATGCCACTGTGGAAACGGACCTATTGCTGTAGTGAATGCGGACTCGTCATAGATCGAGACGACAACAGTGCCGTCAACATCTTGATGAGGTTTCTTGCCCGGCTTGGGCCACACACGGACGATTCCGTGCGGTGTGCGGACGTTTTCACCGCAATCGAAGATGTTGAACACATTTAGAAAGGCAGGTATTGCATGACGACTACTGTGCAGACATTTCAAAACTTCATTGGTGGCAAGTGGCAGGCCGCGCGTGAGGGAAGAACCTTTGCCAACTATAATCCCGCCACGGGCGAAACCCTGGGCCATTTCCCGCTCTCGTCCACGGCCGACGTAGATGCGGCTGTCGCCTCGGCTCGCCAGGCCTTTGAGCACTGGCGTCTCGTCCCCGCGCCCAAGCGCGGCGAGATTCTCTTTCGTGTCGGTGAGCTGCTTTCGCGCCATAAAGAGGAATTGGCGCGTATTATGACGCGCGAGATGGGCAAGGTACTCAAAGAGACACGCGGCGATGTGCAAGAGGGCATAGATATGGCCTACTACATGGCCGGTGAGGGCCGCCGCCTCTTTGGCTATACCGTGCCTGTGGAGCTACCCAATAAGAGTGGTATGGCTCTGCGCGATCCTGTGGGGGTTGTGGCCTGCATCACACCCTGGAACTTTCCCATTGCCATCCCGACCTGGAAGATGTTTCCGGCGCTGGTTGCCGGCAATACTATTGTGCTTAAACCCGCCTCGGATACACCACAGAGTGCCTTGCGCCTGGTCGAGATCCTTCAGGAAGCTGGTCTGCCTGAGGGCGTAGTCAATCTCGTGTGTGGCTCTGGTCAGGAGGTAGGCGAGGCCCTGATTCACCATCCCGACGTGGCGGTCATTTCCTTTACCGGTTCAACTGAATCGGGACGTCATGTAGCGGTCGAGGCGGCGCAATCGCTGAAACGCGTCTCGCTGGAGATGGGTGGCAAAAACGCCGTTATTGTTCTCGATGATGCCGACCTGGAACTGGCGGTGGAGGGCATTCTCTGGAGTGCCTATGGCACCACGGGCCAGCGCTGTACCGCCTGTAGCCGCCTGATCGTACAGCGTGGCGTGCATGACCACTTGCTAGAGAAGTTGCTGCCGCGTATTGAGCAACTGCGCCTGGGTGATGGCCTGGATGAGCAGGTCGATGTCGGGCCGGTGATCAATGCCAGCCAGCTTGAGAAGATTCATGCCTATGTCGAGATTGGCCAGGGCGAGGGAGCGACGCTGGTAACGGGTGGAGCGTGTGCTGAAGTCGAAGGACTGACTTCCGGGAGTTTCTATCGCCCGACGCTCTTTAAAGATGTGCGCCCGGAGATGCGCATCGCCCAGGAGGAGATCTTTGGCCCGGTGCTCTCCGTGATCGCGGTCGATACCTTCGACGAGGCCATCGCAGTCAACAACCAGACGCCCTTTGGTCTCTCCAGCGCGATCTATACCCAGAATATCAACAACGCCCAGCGAGCCATGCGCGATCTGACCACGGGTATCCTCTATATCAATTCCGGCACAACGGGAGCCGAGATCCAACTTCCCTTCGGCGGCACGCGCGGCACTGGCAACGGTCACCGCGAGGCGGGCATCGCCGGACTGGATGTCTTCACCGAGTGGAAGGTGGTCTATACCGACTACAGCGGCAAACTCCAGAAAGCTCAGATAGATAGTTAGAAGAGCACCGAAGAGAGGGACCTGCCCGCAGGCAGGTCCCTCTCTTCGGTGCTCTTCTAACTATTAATTTGCTAACGCTCAGCGCGGCCCTCAATCTTGCCGCCAGTACCTTCAACGAGGTTCTTGAGCGATTGCAGGGCGTGGTCCAGGCTCTCGTTGATGGTCTGTTCCTGCGAGCCAGTTGGTTCTTCCAGGCTGCGGCTCACCTTTGGGGATGGCTCAAAAGATAGATGAACAGTGACCTCAGTCGGGCCTTTGCTTTCATCGCCTTTGGCTGCAAGCCAGCCGCGATAGCGCTCTTCGCCTTCAGAACCCCATTCCATGCGGTTCTTGCTCTTGTCAACGCGGAAGAAGCCTTCCGAGTCGTAGTGGTGCCCATGAGCCTCGCCCTCGACGCGCACACGCTCGCCCTGCTGTGGCTCCGCGCGCTTCGTCGTCGGCAGGTACTTGGGCAGATTGCTCACGTCCGACATAAAGTCTTCTACCTGGCGCCTGGGAGCCTGGATCTTAATAGAGCGCTCATATTCTCCCATAGTGAAAACCTTCCCTTCCTCGTGGAGGGCTGATGGACAGCCCCGGTTCTGCTTAATGTGTTATCTCTTCCTGGTGGTGCCTGTGCACAGGCTGTGCTGCTCGCCTGTCACTGCTACTATCAACATACACACCACACCAAGCGAACCGGATCTACCTACATGCCTATACCTCTTCTATACGCGTCTGATGCGTAGTGCCAGCAGCAGGCCAAAGGAGACGGCGAGCAGCACTACGGCCAGGGCGATAGCTTTATCCAGGTCGTCTTGCGAGGCAAGATAGATGGCGGTAGGCATCGTCTGGGTGATGCCGGGAAAGTTGCCCGCGAAGGTGATTGTCGCGCCAAACTCGCCCAGCGCGCGTGCCCAGCTCAGACCAACTCCCGCCAGGAGCGCGGGGCGAATCAGCGGGAGGGTCACGCGCCTGAAGGTATACCAGGCGGAGGCGCGCAACGTATAGGCCGCCTGCTCATAGCGTCGATCCATTTGCTCCAGCCCGGCCTTGGCGCTATTGATAAAGAAAGGGGCGGCAATAAAGGTCTGGGCCATAATGACGGCGACGGTGGTAAAGGGGATGCTGATGCCAAAGGTGCGCAGATAGCTCCCAAGCAGTCCCATGCGTCCAAAGGTCAATAGCAGGGCCACGCCCGCGACCACAGGTGGGAGAACGGTTGGCATGGTTACTAAGGTTTCCAGAAAGCCGCGCCCGCGAAAGTTACCACGCGCCAGGAGATAGGCCACGGGCAGGCCAAAGACAACGGCCAGGAGGGTACTCACCGTGGTTGTCAACAGGCTGATTTGTAGGGCCTGGAGGATATCTGGCTGTTGCAACTCGCTCCAGACGACAGCAGGGGCCTCATGAAAGAGCAGCGCGACCAGGGGAATACCCAGAAAAAGGAGAAAAAGCGCGCTCAGCAGCCCAATGCCCAGGCGGAAGAGGAGGTTTCCCCAGCTCCCCCGCCACTGCCCTGTCCGGTACTTTTTATTGGCGATATGTTGTTGGTGCGGTTGCTCCATATGCCCCTCCTTATGTTCTGCCTTCATCGTTGTAAAGCTAATAGATATAAAATAGGGTGGGCTGGCAACTCCAGCCCACCCTATTTTATATCTATTAGCTATTCACGCTGATAAAGTGGTAGCGTGTGAGAATGGCCTGGCCCTGCGTGGAGAGCACGAAATCAATGAACGCTTGCGCATCCTGAGCATATTTCGAGTCTTTGGTGACAGCGATAGGGTACTCGGCGATGACGTTAAGGGTATCAGGGATGTCAATAATCGTTACCTTCGACGAAACTGCCTGCGTGATATCCGTCAGGTAGACAAAGCCCGCGTCAGCCTCGCCGGTCTGCACCTTTTGTACGATGGCCTTGACGTTCTCCTCCTGAGAGACAAAGTTGCCCTTGACGGCGCTCTCATAGCTGCTGCCGTAGTCGGTGGACTTGCCCATCTTATCCAGGACCTGCAACATGTACTTTCCAACCGGGACGGAAGGGGCCGCAACTACGATCTTCTTGCCTTTCTGTGCCAGATCCTTCAGCGCTTGAATTTTGCCAGGATTGCTGGATGGGACAATGACCGCCAGCTTGTTGCGAGCAAAAACCTGGCTGGTGGTGACTAGGCTGGCATCGCTGGCCTTCTTCATATTTATCTGATCAGCCGAAGCAAAGATATCGGCGCTGGCTCCATTGACGATCTGCTGCTCAAGGAGCTGCGAGCCATTGAAATTATACGTAATAGTCACGTTGGGATGCGCCTGCTTATACTGGGTGGCTATATCCTTAAAAGACTCGGTAAGCGAGGCAGCAGCGAAGACATTGAGGGTCACAGGCGAGGCGCTCGCTGTATTTTGTTTGGTGTTTGTCGATGTGTCCGTGCCTCCGCAGGCCATCAGGAGTAGCGTAAATAGTATCAAGAGGATCGATAAGATGCGATATTTGCGCACCATGATGAGGACCTCCTTATCCGAGCGCAGGCGTGATACATAGGAATGTCTGCATCTTAGCCCGTCAGCTCGCGTCCAGCTTCTTATACTCATCAAACAAGTACTCAATGATTGAGTATACGAGCCGAGCTTATGGAAGTCAAGGTGAGTTTCTTATATGTGGCGCTGGCTGGCGGGCGAATGCCTCCAGCCAGCGCCACATATAAGAATTTGTTTAGAAGGTGCTATGAGGATTGCAAGGGATGTATATGCTTGGGGACCCTGACCCGCCTAAAGCGTCTGGAGTGTCTTCTGGACGGAGGCTATGTTCTCCTGTACTGCCAGGGCGTATTCGTTCATGCTGAGGGCTGAGAAGATCTGGAGCGCGTTCTCGTAGCAGGTGATGGCAGCTTGCAGATTGGCGCGGATGTCGCCGATTTGAAGCTCGCGCAGGGTGTTGCCACTGTTATTCTGTGTCGCGGCCCATTCGAGAGGGAAGGTGGTGGGAGTATAG
This sequence comes from Ktedonobacter robiniae, assembly GCF_016587375.1. GTDB lineage: Bacteria > Chloroflexota > Ktedonobacteria > Ktedonobacterales > Ktedonobacteraceae > Ktedonobacter > Ktedonobacter robiniae. The sequence goes on along the minus strand of NZ_BNJG01000001.1, from coordinate 2,020,492 downwards.
ACCTTGTGGGTTGCCTGGTAGAGGGCGATAGCCATCTCCAGGTTTTTCTGCCGGTTGCCCTCCTGATATTCGCGGTAGGCGTTGGCCAGATTGAAGACCAGGGAGGCCCATTCTATGGGAGCCGCCTGGGCGAAGTCGACCTGGAGCGCAGCCTCATAGTGCGATATCGCATGGTAAAGGTTACTTTGATGATCGCCATGGGGTAGCTCGGCATAGGCAAAGCCCAGATTGCTCTGGGTTTTCTGCCAGTCCAGGGGGTGTAGCTCTGGCTGGTAGATCTTGAGAGCCGCTTCAAAGCTGGCAATCGCATGCTCAAGGTGTTCCTGGCGGACCTCGGGTTTCTCATCTTGTAGGTGGCAGTAGGAGGTGCCGAGGTTGGTCTGGGCCGCGGCCCACTCCAGGGGCGTGTACTCACTATTATAGACAAGCAAAGCCGCGCGGTAGCAGGCAATGGCCTTCTGAAGGTGCTCCTGGCGCTCTTCTAATAAGGAGCCGTACGCGCCTCCCAGGGAGAATTGTACACGCGCCCAATCAAAGGCGTAGGCCTTACGATTATAGACGGTGAGCGCGGCCTCAAAGTTGCCGATGGCCTGGTGCAGGTGCTGCTGGATATCTCCACTCTCCAGGCGGCTATAGGCCTGTCCCAGGTTGCTCTGTACATTGGCCCAGCCAATAGGAAACTGCTCACGTGTATAGACGCGCAGGGTGTTTTCAAAGCAGGTGATGGCCTGGCGCAGGTTCTCCTGCTCATTCCCATCTGGCATGTCCAGGTAGGTCAGGGCCAGCATATTATTCGTCTTGGCCCACTCAACAGGATGTTCCTCAAGCGTATAGACCTCAAGCGCATTCTGGAATTGTTGAATAGCTTTCTCCAGGCGTTCTTGCTCATTGCCCTCCGGCAGCAGGTTATAGGTAATACCGAGATTGGTCTGAGTGGAGGCCCATTCCAGGGGATATGTCTCGCGGGTGTAAACGCGCAGGGCCTGGCTATAACAGTCAATGGCCTGGCGAAGATTGGCTTCTTCGCCCTCGCCTTCGCCCGGAGGGAGATTACGGTAGGCATTGCCCAGGCTATGCATGATGTCGCCCCAGTGCTCCGGTGTATGCTCATAGGTATTGATTTCCAGGGAGGCGCGATAGTGCTCTATGGCGCGGCGCAGGTGTGTCTGCCTGTCTCCACCTGGGAGAAAGGCATAGACATTGCCCAGGTGCTGGTGTGTCATGGCCCAGTTTTCTGGAGCGCGATCTCTGGTGTAGACTTTGAGCGCGTTCTCGTAGCAGCTAATGGCCTGTTTCAGGGTATCGTAGCGATCTTCGTTTGGCAGGAGGCAGTAGAGATTGCCCAGGCTATTGTTGACCATGGCCCAGGCCAGAGGATAGTCCTGTAGCGTGTAGACTTTGAGTGCGTTCTGGAAGTAGAGTAGGGCCTTTTCCAGGCTCTGGCGCGTATCCTTTCCGGGCAGTGAGAGGTGGGCCAGGCCTAATCCATACTGGGCCTGCGCCCACTCGCCCGGCGCTTGCTCACGCGTGAAGATCTCTAGTGAGGCCTGATAGCAGGCAATAGCCCGCCTGAGATTAAGCTGGCGGTTCCCTCTCTCCAGGCTGCCATAGATCTCGCCCAGCGCGTTTTGCGCGCGCCCCCACTCTGTGGGTGTCTCATGGATACTATAAAGCTCCAGGGCCTTTTGCAGGCAGGCTATCGCTTTATCCAGGTAGTCCTGGCGCTCTCCTTCTGCCTGTTTGCTATACCATAGGCCCTGGGCATAGAGGGCCTGGGCTTCCTCGTGCTGCTGCTTCTCGCTCATCTTCTTCTCTACACTCGATGCACTATCTCTACAGCCTGCGCTACGTGTTGACTCCTACCAATCCGGTAACATGACTGCCAATATGTGTCTTTTCAGATTGTACGAGTCCACCCCCACCTTGTCAACAAATAGCTTGCTGAGTGAGGAGACTCACTTTTGGCTTATGAGTTGTTTCATTGTTGTGCTCGCTGAGGCATGGTATGCTGAGAACGCCTTAACGATATATGTTACCTCGAACAAAAAGGTGAGTTTAACAGAGTGAATAGTTTTTACTATAGATATTTCTGAGGAGGCAATTGATGGACAATAGTCAATCACAGCTTATAGCTGTTTTAACAACGTATTTTGTTATTGTAGGGGTTATTGCGCTTGTCAGTATTGCGATTAAGCTTTTTGTCTGGTGGAAGATTTTCTCGAAAGCAGGCTATAGCGGCGCGCTGAGCCTGTTAGTGGCTTTTGTTCCCCTGGCGGAGATTGTGTTGCTTTTCTACCTGGCGCTTGCTGAATGGCCAGTGCTTCAGGAGCTGGCAGCCTTGAGGCGTGGCCCTGGTTTTGGCGGGTACCCGCAACAACCACCGGCTGGTCCTGGCTATCCGCAGCCACCAGTCGGCCCCGGCTATCCATCATACCCTCAGCAATAATCCGCGCTTACCCATCAATACTCTGATGGATGAGCTTCTAGCGAGAGGAGCCAGAACCAATGTCAAGGTTCTGGCTCCTCTCGCTTGCTTAATACGCATTTTTACCTATCCTTTGCAGTATGTTTACATGTATATAACTTTCCTTTAACACGACCTCGTTAAAATAAGTATCGTTGAAGGAAACAAACGAGCACATTGAAGCGCGCTGGACGGCGGGCCTGTATCGACAGACTACTACTTACGGCACCCCCTGTCGCCCTCCTTGTGTTCCTCGCAAGCCATGTTGCCCTACGGGGTGGCATACTCCTGTATACGACGCATGCTCTAGCGGTCAAGAGGATGCGCTCGTTAGCGAGCGAGAGGTCTGCCTACTCGAACCTCTCGCTCCTGGTGGTTAGAAGGCGTACCTCTTGTACTCTCAGCTTATTCTCCTCACCTCTTGACACTATCCCTGCCGTGTCATATAGTTTTGACACGTAAAGATGTTCTATTAGAGTCAAGTGCCCCGACAATTTTCCACCCGCTATAGATCATTGTGCCAACTTTAGAGAGGAAGTCATACGTATGCCACGCGGTCAAAGGCGATCAAGTACAGGCGAGGATATAGAAGAGACACGTAATACGATTTTGCGTACAGCGCATCAGCTCTTCATGGAATACGGATTTCGCGCTGTCTCCACGCGTCAGATTGCTGACGCCTGTGGTCTGACACAGCCCGCCCTCTACCACCATTTCTCCGATAAGCAGGATTTGTATTTCGCGGTTGTGAAGGAGACTATCGCCAGATCCCGGGCTGGACTTGAGCTGATCGCGCATCGTAATGAAAGCGTGCCTGAACGCCTGCGATTGGTGGCACGTTTTCTGGTAAGCACCAATCGTATCGATATTGGTATGATGCTGCACGATATCGAGCATGAACTGCACGAGCGCGCGCGTGCGGACTTACATCAGGAATTTCACGCGGGTATGCTTATGCCTATTGCCTCTATTTTTGAGGATGGAATCCGCCAGGGCTTCCTTTGCAATGAGCAGACCTATGGCGTTGATGCACTTATGGCAGCCGACCTGTTTATGAATATGCTCAAACGCTTTATTCTACGCGCGCCGCGCCTCAGACCTGCTGGCTCTGAATCCCATGCCTCATTGCCTGAGACCTCTTATCAGCCTGGCTACCTGGAACAGGCTGAGCAGGTTGTGCCTATACTACTCTTCGGTCTGGCCAGCCACCAGGCAGACGCAAAGCCTACTCTCTCCCCTATACATCTCTCAGAAGACCTGGTTTCCGAGACGGAAGAACCCGCCCAATAAAAGGGGTGTGTAGTGGCAGGTTGGAGGAGCCAACCTGCCATTACACACCCTACCCGGTGAGCCACGCAATCACCATTAGTTCACTTTGTAGAGATAGATCGTCACGGTAGGTGTCGTTACCTGGTCCTGGTATTGATAGTGGCTGTTAAGCCATTGCTGGGTAGCCTTGACCCGTGCGACCTGGTCATCATTGCTGAGGCGCGCGACAATAAAAAAGAGGCGCTTGTGTTGATTCATATAGGCCGCCAACTGGGTTGTATCAAGCGCGGATTCCGAGTCCCCTAGCTGATTGGTTGTATCGTAGTGGACCCAGGGAAAGGCGCCAGGTGCATCTTCAGGGAAAGTGACACCGGTGGGATAAGCGCGCAGATAATATTCAATGCCTACCTCACAGCCTTGATCGTTATCGTAACAGACCATACCATCGCCAGACTGGTAGTGATCCTGGAGCCAGGCTGTAGGCGTCTGCCAATCCTCAACCTCGGCGCTCTGATAATACAGCGGTACTGCCCAGCTTGCCACAAAGAGCGCACCTACTATGAGTGTTACTCGCAGGTAACGCCAGGGGATAAGCATACAACTGGCGCCCGCCAGTAACATGAGTGGTGGCACAATCGTGACAAGGTAGCGGGGAATAAACAGGCGTGTCGAGCCTTGCGAGATGATATAACTGAGCACAAAGGGAATCACAAACCAGCAAGCCAGCACGACAATGACCGGGAAGAATTGGCGTAGGCGTGGTTGCTTATCAAGGGACGCGAAGGCTGGAAGGCGTAGAAGCGGCGTGCGTAGCCATGTACTCTGTACACAGAGCGCGCCAATCATGCTCAGGAGGCATAAGCCAAGCAGGATTACCTCATAGAGTCTTTTGTCGCCACTGATGACGGTGAAGACATGGAGGGCGTCCCCGAGATCAGGAATGGGAATCCAGCCAGTTTTGTCGTTTCCCCGACTCGCCAACAAAATAGGGACCATCAAGATGCCTATGACAATTCCGCAGAAAAGTAGGGGGCGGAAGCGTTGGCGTGTACGCTCGCGCCAGGTGGTTGGCAGTACAAGCAGACAGACAACCGCTACGACCTGGCTCAACAAGACGAGCAAGCTAAAGATCTGGGTATACACTGAGAGCGTGGCCGTGAGCCCATAGACAACGAGCCAGCGCCAGGACAACTTCTCCTGTGTCAGTATGTTCAAGAGTGCGTACCATGCCAGGCTGAGCAGGAGTAGTTGCAAGCCATATGAACGTGTCTCCTGGGCATAGGTTAGCTGCAAGGCATTGATGACGTAGAGACCAGATGCCAGGAGTGCCACCGAGAGGCTAAGATAGCGACGCCCCATTTGGAACACCACTAGCGCACTCAATGCCGCGCAAATGGCCGATGGGAGGCGCACAACCGTCTCAGTTGGCGCAAAGCCAAGCGCGTTAGTGACATCCAGCCAGAAGTGGAGGAGGAGATAGTACAAGGCCATATTGGGCTGCGTTGTCCAGATGATTTTCCATACTACAGGTAATGGTTGAATTGCCCTGGTGACCGAGAGGATCTCGTCAAACCAGAGGCTAGGGTCTCCCAACCGGTAGAAATTAAGCCCGAGGGCGACACACACGACGAGCACGCCAGGTAGCCAGCTCTCCATTATGATGCGTCCAGGCAAGGAACGCCTGCGAGTCGACACATCATCTTCATTCTGCTGCTTCTCAAGCGATGAAGGCAGCTCTTTGCTAAAAGATTGCAAGACTCTCTCCTAAGTATTGTTTCGTGCGGCTACAAAAGAATCCTTAAATAATAATTCATCAATGATAAACGACCTTCATATGAAAAGGGTGACAAATTGACCAGAGTGGCTAGTGAATACTTTTTGGAGTTTTATGGTTTTGGCCCGCTGCTACACCTCGTCCAGGTGTGCCACAATGCCCCCATTCAAGAAAGGGGTGCAATCTAGCGCTCAATGAGGAAGTGTCCTGAACTGCATATAAACTTGTAATCGTTCTGTAATCGTTAGTGACATTGGCCCCAATCACGTTGTCCACGGCCATACGTGGAGCGCTGCGATTGGAACCAACCCATCAGTCGCAGCAAAAAAGGAACCTATCCGTGAAAAGCCCTTTGCCTTCTGTTCAGAAACAGCGCGTTGGGCTCTCACAAGATAGTGGCAAGCGTGTCTCAGTTGTCAGGTTGGTAGCAACGCAATTACAACGGCATCGTTTTCCCACGGAACACAGCCGCATTCCGGCGCGCAAACTCGGCGAACGTTGTAGGGCTAACCCCAAACATCTTGTGTGTGTCGAGGGTGACTCTCGAGTCGACACATCTGATGCGCTCACTGAGCACTTCGCTGATGGTGTCAACACGCTCGGCGGGGATACCTGCCGCCAGCCACGCCTGCCTCATTTCCTCCAGCGGGATATTGACATAGCGGAAGGGTTTGCCAATCGCCTGAGAGATCTGCTCGGCTACCTCTGCCATTGTCAGGGCTTCAGGCCCCGTCATGTCATAGCTCTTGCCCTCATGTCCTTCACTGTGAAGCAACGCAAATGCGACTTTCGCGATGTCCTCAACATCAACGGGTGAGAGCCTGGCATTCTCCATGGGAATCAAGAGCGCATTTTTGGCCACATTCACCGCCGTCGGCGCTGGTGGGAGGTAAAACTGCATGAATTGGCTGGGGCGCAGATGTGTCCATGCCAACCCGGAGTGTTCGAGGTAGTCCTCGATGTGTTCGTGCTCCCATGTAGAGCGAAAGTGATTCGGGTTGAAGCCAATACCTGATTCCTTGCCGGAAAGCTTGACGATGTGGCGGACGCCGGCCTGGCGGGCCTCGTCAATGAACATACATTGTGTCTGCACCATCCGTTTACTAGCTGAAGAGATCATGAGGACACGGTCTACATCGCGTAGCGCGGCTCCGAGTGTCTCAGGCCGAAGCATATCTCCTTCTACAACTTCCACGGTGGGTAACGCCTCCAAGGCTTGTGCATTCGCGCGGTTCCTAACCAGCGCGCGTACTGGTGCCTTTTGTTGGGCGAACTCGCGGATCACGGCAGATCCGCTCAATCCGGTCGCTCCAGTTACAAGAATCATAAGGCATTCCTTTCCTTACGTTAGTACATAGGTATGCAAAGACATCAGATAATAACTAAGATTGGCTGAAGTCGAATCGACCACGGTAAGATGGGTCACCTGGTTGGTGGCATTTAAGAACAAAAGTGCGCTTATGCCCATGTTTATCAGGATCTTTTGTCTGTACGGCGCTTATTCGCGGGAAGCTGGTTCGCTGCGTGGCGAGAACACTCTCCGCATATAATGCGGGTTGCCGATGATGGCGACGAGTCGCTCGTTACCATCAAAGAGATCCGCCAGGGCTGGCACTGTCACACGAAAGGTGAGATCCTGGACGTGGTTGAAGCCCGTGAAGTCATTACGCAGGAGTTCCATCACGCTATCTTCTTGATAGATGCGTATGATGGTTGGATCGGCTGCTGCCCACAAGGGGAAGTTCGGGGAGGACGCTGTCTGACGCAGAAGAGGTCCCCTTTGAGAGGTCACTTGCACCTCGATCAAACCCCCAGCCTCTGGTTGCACCCGATAGGCTTCTCTGGTGCTCGTGGAAGCGCTATCTTCCATGACGTGATAGTCATGCGTCACCTGCGCTGGCAGAGAGTCACGGTAGCGACCAGGAATGGCTCCGCCGGTGAACATTTGAAAGTGGACCAGGCCATGTTCGCCACTGTCTGGATGACGTGCCGGAATATCCAACACAAGGAAGCGCGAGCCAGCATCGGTGAGTATTTGTCCCTGGGGATCCTGGTCCAACAGCAGGTGATGGAAGGCGAGCAACAGGTTGGGCTGGTGCTCCGCTGGCAACCCTACTGCCTCGAAAGCCGGTAAAGACGCGATCTTCCACCCTGGAGGCAAACGCTTTTGGACAGCTGTGGCGTCGGCGATAAAGCCAAGCAGCAGCCGGGTTCCCACGGCAGTATCAACGAGTGGATAGCTTTGGTAATCGTTTCTGATCACTTTTCATACATCCTTTTTTGTCTCAGATAACGTTGGTAGGTCGAGGCTCGGTGCACCCTCTCTCAAGATCGTGCCAGCTCGCCCCGAAACACGGCTGCATTCCGGCGCGCAAACTCGGCGAACGTGGTCGGCTCAATTCCAAATTCCTTGTGGGCGTCGAGGCAGACCTGTGCTTCAGCGCATTTCAGACGCTCGCTAACCTGTTCATCGAGGGCGTCAGCGAAATAGGCGGATACTCCTCCTTTCGCCAAAAGAGCCTGTCTTCTTTCCGCTGGAGTGACGTTCACATAGCGGATGTTTCTCCCGATCGCCCGAGAGATCTGCTCGGCAACGTCCGTCATTGTCAAGGACTCAGGGCCTGTCATGTCGTAACTTTTACCCTCATGCTCTCTACCAGTGCGCAGCAACGCACAGGCAATTTTCGCGATGTCCTCAATATCGATGGGTGAGAGCCTGGCATTTTCCATGGGGAGGAAGAGCGCGTCCTGGGCAATGATTGTAGGAGCTTCCCGCAGATACACTTGCATGAATTGGCTGGGGCGCAGATGCGTCCAGGCAAGTCCAGATTGTTCGAGGTAGTGTTCAACGTCTTCGTGCATCCGCGTGAAGCGGAAGTTTCTCTGGTTGAAACCAACACCCGATTCGGCCCCGGAGAACTTGATAATGTGGTGGACACCCGCCTTCCTGGCAGCTTCGATGAAGGCACATTGCGTCTCCGCCATCTGCTGGTCAGCGGTCGAGATTAGCAGTACGCGCTCTACTCCAGAGAGCGCGTCTGCGAGCGTGCCAGGGCGCAGCATGTCGCCTTCCACAATCTCTACAGTAGGTAACGTCTCCAATGCCTGTGCCTTTGCTCGATTTCGGACGAGCGCCCTGATGGGATACCCCTGGCGAGCAAACTCGCGGATGATTGCGGATCCGCTTAGCCCGCTTGCTCCTGTAACGAGAAGCATATTTTAGTCCCTTTCATACTATATCGCTGCTCATCTGGCATCGGCGCCCAGGAAGGTAAAGCGGCCCATTCTCCCTCGAAAGTAGGTCAATGGCATCTCTGTTGTGGCCTGGGCCGTCTGCACTTCGGCCAGAAAGATTGAGTGGGTGCCACCTGAAACGATCTCAACAACACGGCACTCCATGCTAGCCAGCATATTGTCTAGTAGAGGCACACCGAGCTCTCCATAGGAGATGCTCTGGCCCTCGAACTTGCCTGGTTGAGAGGTGGCGAACCGGCGCGCCAGTTCGCTCTGATCTTCCCGCAGAATGTTGACTGCAAAAGCCTGTGCCTCTGCGATGGCATCTCGTGTGTTTGAGGCCTTGTTGAGGCAGATGAGAAGCATGGGCGGGTCGAGTGAGAGTGAGGTGACGGCGCTGGCGGTGAGGCCATAGTCAACACCTGCGTTTCGTGTAGTGATGATGCTCACTCCACTGGCGAAGCGGCTCATCACGCTCCGAAAGCGTTCTTGATCGACCAGCCGTGACTCATTGTGATGCGTTTTCGATGCAGCCTGTTCCATGTTTTCTCCGATGAGCCACGCGACTCCAGGGGGTGTACCATCGGGTGTTGCGCCAATGGCCTTGTGAAGGATACCCGATGGCCTTCAATCCTGCTTTTAGCCGATCGCTGCCGGGTCGTGTGGCGAGGGCCAGAACACGTCTAGAGGTAGAGCGTATTCGGGGGAAGGCCAACAAGGACCCGCCCATAGAGTTCGAGATTGGTATTGGGATGCAGCAGGCCGTTCAGGTTTAACACCTGAACATCGCGCGCGATGCGTTGGATGGGCACGCTGCTGTAAACCGACGATCCTCCGCTGGCTGTGTTGAGTATGTCTATCGCTTCCTTGGCTCTCAAAGCGATCAGAGCTGCGTCGAGACGAACACGGCTGCGCTCCTCCACACTCCATGTCTCACCGCTCGCGGCCTTCGTGTCCAGAAGACTTGCCGCATGTGAGGCATGGAACGCAGCCTCCTCAATCTTTATCGCTGCCTCAGCGACCTGAAGATGGGTAAGTTGTACCTCAGCCTGGTTGTCGTAGGCTGTGTAGGCAATGTGTCGACCAGGGAGCCGCTGGAGAAAGGCCTCCAGGGCGGCCTTCGCCAGACCAAGCCCGGTCACGCTGGAGAGTGTCGCGCCCGTCAGGATCACCGGGCTGCGGTACAGGGGGAGATTAGCGTTTAAGGCACTTTGGGACTGCCCCTGCGTTAAAGCGGTGATCGAGAGCACGCGGGCATTGGGAACAAAGACCTCTTTTGCCACGGTGGTGACACTGCCGGTTCCTCGCAGGCCCGAGGTATTCCAGTCATCGATGATCTCAAGCTGCGACATCGGAATGAGTGCAAGGATCGGCTTCGGTGCTCCTTCGTCTGTGATGGATATGGCATTGACCAGGTCCCAATGGCTGTGTAGCGCGCCGGAATTGAAGTGCCATTGCCCGCTCACGACGACCCCATCCTCTGTGCGCACCGCTGTCGCTGTTGGGCTTAAAAGCGCGCTCACACGAACATCAGGGGTGGAGAAGACCTCCTCCTGGACGGCATCGGGAAATAGGCCAACTATCCATGCGCCATGCAACCAGAGTTGCCCCGTCCACGCGGATGAGCCGTCCCCTCGCCCGATCTCGGTAAGCACATCCACCACGGTCTGGATATCGCTTTCGTAGCCTCCGTAGCGTTTGGGGATGCGCAATTTGAAGATGCCAGCTCGTGCCATCGCCTCGATTGTTTCTTCATGCAAACGCCGATGCTCCTCGTGCCATTGCGCATGTTTCTGGAGAAGAGGTACAATAGCACTCGCACGGCTCACGAGCTCTGCTCGAGTTGGAAGAGAAGTGATTGTCATTCTATCTCACTTTCAATGAGTTGTTGTACACTCCTATGAACACAGGTAGCGTTTTCTTAATCTAAAAAAACTATGGTAAAGCCTCAATGCCTTTTCCAGAAACCAGGAACACATTTCCCTCTCTGCTGCCTGGATTGCTCGCAATTTCTACCACCGCGTTTGCGACACGTTCCGGCGATTGTGGAGATGGCATGCCTTTGATGAAGTCCTGGGCAGAAATGCCGAGCGAAGAAGCGTAGGCCGAGACCGCGGCTTTTCCAAGGTCCGTTTCTGGCATAATGCTTCCCGGTGCTAGCGCAAAGAAGTGCAAACCAAGTGCTCTGCGATCAGATTCCTTCTGGGCGTAACTGGCGATGAACATCTGTGTACGTTTTGAGCCAGCATAGCCGCCCGAAAGTGGAGAACCACCAATGGCCGCACCGCTTGAGATGAGGATAACACTCGTTCCCACAGGAAGCGGCCTGGTGAGCGCGGCTTGCGAGAAAAGCAACGACATTTTGACATCAGTATTCCAGTTGCGCGAGAACTGCTCCCAACTTTGCTCCGAAAGTGGCACATTATGAGGTATGGCACCTCCGCAGACAATCAGAACGTCTGGCGAAAGCGTTTCAAAGACCTTCGCAGGAGCGTTTTCGTCGCTTGCATTGAGTCTGAGCATTTGCACGGCTGGATATTCTGCGACGAGCTTCTTGAGTGGCTCTTCCTGGCGTGCTACAGCAAGCACATGTGCACCTTCAGCCTGAGTTGCGGCCACAATGGCGCGTCCCAGACCTCTACTGCCTCCAATGACGACCACGCTCTTGCTATCTAAGCGCCTCGTCTCGGCTGATGTGTTCATATGCGATCCTTCTTCTATAACAACCAACCTAACATGACGTATGGTCATCATGATAAAAGCCCTGAAGTCGAAACGGCCGGGATCAGCATGGATACCATGGGCGATACTTCAGGATAACTTTCGGCAAGCCTCGCTTCTTGTGGACAAAGCAGCCTTGATATCCTATACTACATAGGCGAGTAAAAACTCGTCCTCTTGGAGAATTATACGAGTAAAAACTCGTATTGTCAAGAGGTTTGCTAGAGCAAAAAATATACTGATGCTGTTTGGAATGAATGTTTGGAGGATCGTATGGATCAGCAGAAAGACGCACGGCCTGTTCAGCGGCGCGCGCGAGGTTTACAGCGCATTGCTTCCATCCTTGATGCCGCTGAAATTGTCTTTGCGAAAATGGGCTACGATGAGGCAACGACCAATCATATTGCAGCGCAGGCTGGGATCTCGCCTGGCTCTCTGTATCAATTCTTCTCTAACAAAGAAGAGATTGCTCTGGCCCTGGCTGCTCGGTATACCGAGGAACTGCGACAGGTATATGGTTCTATTTTTTCGCGCGAGGCAGCATCACGTACCTTCTCTCTCTGGCTGGATCAGGTTATTGATGCCCTGATTGCATTTCACCTGGCCCATCCTGCTTTTTACATCCTTCTCACAATTCCCACTCCATCGATGTCTCTAGCAAGTCTTACGCAAGCTTTGCCGAAAGATATGCAAGCCAATTTTGAGCGGGGTTTTCAGGTACGTGCCCCCAACCTCCCGATAGCGCAACGCCTTCTGTGCGCCACGATGAGCGTTCAACTCTTCAAGGCTGTCCTCCCACTCATACTCGAGGCAGAGGAGGCTGATCGAAGATCTCTTGTACACGAACTCAAAATCGCGTTGCAGCGTTACCTTGAACCTCTTCTTGGTTGAGCAAAGCTTTACCCAGGCCTGGTTTCCAGCTATACACTGTCATCGGTGTATTTCTCAAGTAACTGCCCGTAGTCAGAAGCTGCTATAGAAGAGGGACAATCGCATTCTGCAAAAGACTCACAGACGGATGGTAGACTTTTCGCAGAGAGTCTACCATCTCGACAGAAATGGTAGACTCTCTGCTTTATAAATTCTCTGTCCATAACCAAGGGAGAGCGCAAGAATTGGCACACAGCCTCATCACACCTTCTCCTGGTCTTCTGGCAGAGATGCCTCTGACGACATGAATGCTGTCAGGGGCACAGATGATGGCCATCATTTGTGCCTGGCATGTTGCTTAGGGAAACCAGACTGTAGGAAACCAGACATCGGGAAACCAAACTGATGGGATATTCATCTTTTTCCTTTCTTGTGATGTGAGACAGTGTCGTGAAAATCACCACTTGTGATCTTCTATACATACGACGAAGAGGCCCGATCCGAAAAGGACATCTTTAAAGCCGAATAGTTGAACATGTCAAAATGTTGATGGGTACGCTATGCATCTCTTGAAATGTCTTTTGTGGAACCTTTTGTGAACCTTTTGTAATGAGGGGCAATGGCATTTATTTTCATGAAGCTATTTTAGCAAAGTGTTCAGCTACGTTACCAAGTTGACAATACCTAAAAATGTCGTGCTTCTATATTCGGCATCAAGGATGTCCTTTTCGGATCAGGCCTCTTCGTCGTATGTATAAAGGACAAATACGGAGCATTCTTTGAAGCGCAACTTCATGAACGGAAAGGAAAGAAACAATGAAATACCTTCTTTTGTTTTGTAACAACTCGCAGGATCTGGCAGCATGGCAGGAGCTGTCTGAAGAGGATCGTGCCCAGAAGCGTGTACAGGCCAGTCAGTGGATACACGAACACCGCTCCCAGATCCGAAAGAGCTATGGACTCCATTTGCCCCATACCGTTACCAGTGTCCATGTTGGCTCGGGCGGTCAACCGCTGGTGACCGATGGCCCGTTCCTTGAGGGAACAGAAGTGATCGGGGGATAGCTGAGATAGAGGTGGCAGACCTTGATGAGGCGTTGCACCTTGCCAGGGAGTGGTCTGTTCATGCTCCAGGCTACAATGTGGTCGAGATCTGGCCAGTGGTGGAGGAATAGCATCTCCATGTCTGATACCTCAAGAACCCTGTTCCCACCTGCTTCCAGTGGCGAGATCCAGGTCACGCTCAGTGCGGTCTTTCGCGAAGAGGCGGGCAAAGTCGTGGGAGCACTTCTGCGCATCCTGGGCAACTTTGAGATCGCCGAGGAGATTGTTCAGGATGCCCTGCTCGTCGCGCTGGAACGTTGGCCGGTCGAAGGTATTCCAACTCAGCCTGGCGCCTGGTTGCTGACGGTCGCCCGTCGTCGAGCTATCGACCATCTCCGACGCGACGCACGCTATCGCGATAAGCTTGCTGCGTTGGAGCACCCGGTGATGCAAGAGCCTGACGATCGCCTCAGGCTGATGTTTACCTGCTGCCATCCGGCGCTTTCGCGCGAGACCCAGGTGATCTTGATGTTGCGAGCGGTCTGTGGCTTCACAACCGCAGAAATCGCCCACGCCTTCCTGACCTCCGAAGCGGCGGTCGCGCGGCGTCTGGTGCGGGCGAGACAGAAGATTGTGCAGGCTGGTATTCCCTACCACGTCCCTCGTGATGAGGACCTCGATGAGCGGTTGGGCGAAGTACTGGCAGCCCTCTACCTGATGTTTAACGAAGGCTATCTTACCAGCAGAGGCGACGCCTCGGCGCGCCGCGATCTTGCCGAAGATGCTGCCTGGCTGGCGGCCTTCCTCACGCGGCTCTATCCTCGAGAACCGGAGCCTCTGGGGTTGTTCGCGCTGATGCGTCTGCACCTGGCGCGATCTGACACGCGCTTCGATACCGAGGGCAAACTGATCTTGCTTGTCGATCAGGATCGCTCACGCTGGAATCGGCGGATGATTACTGAGGCGGGAGCCCTGATTGAGCAAGCGGCGGCGCTAGGTCGTCCAGGCCCATATCAGATCCAGGCGGCTTTAGTGGCTTGCCACGCGGAAGCCTCATCATGGCAGGCAACTGACTGGCCACAGATCCTGGCGCTCTACGATCTGCTGCTGTGCATGACGCCTTCGCCAGTCATCCAACTGAACCGTGCAGTGGCCTTGCGCTATGTGGCCGGTCCAGAAGCAGCACTGGCCGAAGTCGAAACGCTCGCGCGTGATCTGGAGGGGTATCATCTCTTTCACGCCATTCGGGGGATTTCTTACTGGAACTCGGTCGCCGCGAGCAGGCTCACGCAGCCGAGTTGCGTGCCCTTGCACTGACAGGCAACCAGGCCGAACAATTCCTCCTTCATCAGCGCCTCCAGAGTCATTTAAATTCAAAGAGGTAAATACATATGTCTCTCAAATATGGTCTCTTCCTTCCCCAAGGGTTTACGCATGAACTGGCTGGCATCAAGAATCCGGTGGAAGCGTATGAAACGCTGACCCGCCTTGCGCAAACGGCTGACCAGTCTGGCTATGATTCGGTCTGGATCTCGGATCATTTTATAACGGCTCCTCCATCGCAGGAAATGGTCTTTGAGTGTTGGACCATGGCAGCAGCTCTGGCGCGCGATACGAAGCGGGTGCGTATCGGCCAGATGGTGACAGGAAATAGTTACCGCAACCCCGCATTACAAGCCAAAATGGCTTCAACTCTCGATGTCCTCTCGCATGGACGGCTCACTTTTGGCATTGGAGCAGGTTGGTACGAACCCGATTATCGTGCCTATGGCTACGCGTATCCCGATGGTCCGGAACGCCTGCGCCAGTTGCAAGAAGCGGTGCAGGTCATTCTTGCCATGTGGACCCAGGAGGAAGCCACCTTTGAAGGGAACTATTACCAGATTCGGGGTGCGATCAATCAGCCCAAAGGGGTGCAGCAACCACATATTCCCATGATGATCGCCGGAGGTGGTGAACAGGTGACGCTCAAGCTCGTGGCCCGATACGGCGATGCGTGTAATGTGAGCGGCGACCTTGCGACGCTCAAGCACAAGTTTGCGGTGCTCAAACAGCACTGTGAGACGGTTGGACGAGACTACGAGAGCATTCATCGTACAGCCCTCACGCTTTGTATCATTGGTGAGACTGATGAGCAGGCCAGGGCTCTAATACCAGGATGGGCGGGCGCTGTGTTCCCTGGAGACGTCGGATCATATGGCCTCATTGGTACCCTTGAGACCATCCGTCAGCGGCTAGCCGCCTATGAGTCTGCTGGTGTCCAGGAACTCGTGATCAGTTTCTCTGATGCAACCCATCTGGATGACATTCGTCGTTTCGCTCGGACGTTCATCATGTAGACCAGACATAAGAATATTATCGCTCGTTTTTGGTGATCAGAAATCAAAGGTGCGGCCTCAAGGCTTTTTTTGCTGGTCCAGATCCATCATTAAGCATCGACCATCCGTTCCAGGTCGGCAAGGCCCTGCTTGTTACCTGAACCTTTGCCTCGCGGATCGACAAAGATCTGGGGAGCGCGTTCCAGAAGCACCTGGGTCTTCAATCTGGGCCGTAGAGGGCCTGCCTGTGCACTAGAGATATATAGAATAGTGCGCTACTTACGTACGTGCCTACGCTCCCGGGCAGTGTGCAAGCCCCCAGCGTAGGCGCGTACGTAAGTAGCGCACCACTACTCATGATCATTACGCCTCGAAAAGCTCATCGACAGCGATGGTGTGTTGCGCATTTGTTACCAGTTCTTCTTCTGGTGATGGTGGCAGATCCTCGGGCGTCTGAGGATTGATAAAGCCGATTGCGAGGCGAATCAATCCGATAATGGCGATAATAGCGCCTAGCCCAATCAGAAGCCCTGGCGTAGAGTAGTAGACTCCCCGGCTCAGGCTGACGCCGGCTGCGATAAACACGACTCCCAGGACGAATATAAACAGGCCACTCCACGTATACTTATTGGCCTTGCTCTTGACCGCCCGGTAAAAGACGCGCAGGCGGTGCCTATTGATACCCCGTTCTTGCCCCATCTTGCATTCCTCCCTGCTGGCAGGCTGGTAGACAGCCATGCTCTAAGCAACGAAATTCGCGCGCAAATGACTACGAAGAGGTGCTGCGAGTTTATACTATATAGTATACGCTATAATGCGTAGCCAGGCATACCACGTGAAGATGACACGGAAAACGTAGCTTCTTCATACTCTGAATACGCATCGTGAGCGAATTCCGATACAAAGAGAAGTTCGCCAGTTGTGTACAGTGAACTACCTGCCTGGGGAGGCGCTAGATTTTCCGCAGGCGAACCTCTTCAACGGCATGCCTGCGCCCCTTACGCAGGATAAGATGTGCACGTTCACGGGTTGGGCGAATGTTTTCACGCAGATTTAAGCCATTGATCTGCTGCCAGATGTCGCGTGCGGTGGCGATGGCTTCCTGCTCAGAGAGGCGTGCGTAACGGGTGAAGAAGGATGAAGGATCGCGGAAAGCCGTCTCACGTAGGGTGAGGAAGCGCTCAACATACCATTGCTCAACATCGCACTCTTCGGCATCGACATAGATCGAGAAGTCAAAGAAATCCGAGATGAAGAGGCGCTGAGCCGAGCGCCCAGTGGGACGCCTGGCCTGCAAGACATTTAAACCCTCAACAATGAGGATATCAGGCTGGCTAATCGTCTGCACATGGTCGGGAATAATGTCATAAATCAGGTGGGAGTAGATGGGTGCGTTGACCTCTGGTTTGCCTGCCTTCACGTCGAGCATAAATTGCAGTAAGCGGCGCTGATTATAGCTTTGTGGGAAGCCCTTGCGCTGCATCAGGTCACGCTCCAACAGGACACGATTAGGATAGAGAAAACCATCAGTTGTAATCAGGTCAACCCTGGGGCGTGAAGGCCAATCGGAGAGCAGTGCCTGTAAGAGACGAGCGGTTGTGCTCTTCCCAACTGCGACACTGCCTGCGATACCGATAATATAGGGAACCTGGGCGGTATGGTGCCCCAGGAAGGTCGACGTTGCGGTATGTAGCTTTTGCGCGGCTGCCACATACAGGTTGAGTAGCCGGGAAAGTGGCAGATAGACCTGCTCAACCTCGTTGAGGTCAATGCGGTCATTCAAGCTACGCAGAGCGTTCAGGCGCTCTTCTGAAAGGGTTAGAGGCGTACTGGCACGCAGGCTGGCCCATGCTTCACGCGAAAATGTGAGAAACCGTGAGTGCTCCTTGGGTGTGATTTTTGATAGATGCATATCGATATAACGGCCTGGGCGAGGGTGCAGAAAGATTGATTCATTGCTTCCGGCCATCACGGCTCATTGCTCCTGCACACTGCTCCAGGCCGCTTCACTCCTTTGTGGTTATAAAAATACTGGCAAACCTGCTCCATTGTACTACACTTTCCTGTTCCGCGGACATTATGAACACCTTTAATTTCAGGGGAGAGAGGACGTCTAAGTGGTGCGTGGTCATGCTGTGGCTTGTGTATAGATGGGGCGCTTTCCAACAACCTTCCGACATTTTTGATTGCCTGAACAATGTCTTGTCAGACGATTGGAGCGTAATGAGGTCTGTTTAGATAGAGCAACATTTGCCTCAACTGTTTTATACTTTGTCTTCCTTTGTCGTCTATATGCTAAATGTTACAATTGTAAATTTGTAGTTTTACAAAGTATAAATTTTCTGGTCATAAAGTACCTTCACTGCATTCTTTATTTCTACTTGACGTGTGTCATACATACTTGATGCACGCCGTGCATGATTCTGGAGAGAAGCGTGCCTGTTGCAGTGTCGCGAACGGTGGTCAAGGAGAGCTGAAGATATCGCTAGTGCTGAGCCTGGTAAAAAAACATCGGGTTCGTCATCTAGTCATCCAGGCTTTCGTCTAAGAAGGTCATTGAGAACGCGTCTCCCTGAATTGACTCTCGTCGCCATAAAGATTTGGCAATACGAGTCATTGCCGACGCCAGTCATGGTTGGACTGGCGAACTGAAAAGTAGAAATTAGCCTACCTGAACCACTTTTCTAAGGAAGGGGATAAAGAATGCAGATGCTTACACGTTCTGGGAAAAACTATCGTCTTCTGTGCTGTTACGCAGAAGAGGACCGGCTGATCCAGGCCCGGCTTGAAACGTATCTCCTCGATGGTCTCTCGCGCGAGCAGGTGCCTGCTACCTGGCAGAGCTTAAATCTGAGCCCTGGTCGCTACGAGGCGGTTGAGGCCGCGGTCCAGATCACAGAGGCTGACATCATTCTCTTGCTGGTAAGCGAGCACTTCAAGACGCTGAGCCTTGGCAATCCCCGTGAAATACAGCGTATTCTAGAGCGGGAGCAGCGCGGTGATGTCTCTGTCTATCCAATAGTAGTGCGCAAAACATCCTGGGTGACAACAAGCTTCGGCAATCTCTGTCCCCTGCCCTCGCAGGGAGGCGTGCTCCTCAGGCCCGAGAGCGGTAAGTTCGATTCCGCTGTGCTCGCAACTATCCTCGACGAGTTGCGAGCCGTGATGACGCATCCTCGTGAGGGCGAGACAGACCCCGAACAACCCGTTCCCCATTTCCTGTTTGCAAATGAACGCGCCCAACGCGCACCTTCTGGCTGGGCTACGCCAACTCTTACCAGCGAGCAACTGCGCACAACCGATCCCTCGCTCCCCGTAGTGTCTCTTCCTCGTGATTCCCTGGTTGAAGAGCGCGTAAGAGGCGATACGCAAGCATCTGCATCGCCAGGTGAGGCAAAACAATTTTTCCAGGAGACGCTTCAGTTAGACCAGTTAAGCAGGGTGGATGAAAGCAAACATGCAATTGAGCAACGCGATGCGCGTTCGCTCTCAGAGAATATTACGCGTATCATTCGCAGCCACATGTCCCAGAAGAAGGCCACCGTTGTCGTGATCGTCATTGTGACGATGGCACTCCTGGCGCTGATGAGTGTGTACGCATTTCCAATCTCATAGGCGCGCAATGAATTCTAGAATGTATGGCACCTGTGAAAGATTGAGACAAGAAAAGCAGGCAGGCTGGAGGATACACATCTTCCAGCCTGCCTGCTCTCGCTCCTTGGGTGTTAGGCCGTAACCTCCGCGCGGTATGACTCGGGAGCGGCATTAATTGAGCCAGTCTCGACCATAATCTCGCGCAGTTGTTTGGCATCAATTGTCTCATAGAGGCGGAGCGATTTGGCGATGCGGTCAAGCGCCTCTTTGTTCTCACGCAGCAGCGTGACGGCCTGGTTATGCGCCCATTTCACGATACGCGTAACCTCCTCGTCGATGATGGTGGCTGTACGCTCGCTATACTCGCGAGAATTACTCGCCAGGGCCGTGCCCGAGAAGGGATCTTCGCGTTCGCTGTAAGAGATCTGGCCCAGGCGCTCGTTCATACCCCAGCGCGTGATCATCTGGCGGGCGATAGCTGTCACCCGTTGCAGATCGTTCTCCGCGCCTGTGGTGATGCGACCAATCGCGACCTCTTCGGCTGCGCGTCCACCCAGCATGGTTACTAGCTGTGCCTCCAGGATATCCTTCGAGTAGTTGTAGCGGTCGTCAAGCGGCGTATACTGGGTAACGCCCAGGGCCTGGCCGCGAGGCACAATTGTCACCTTCGTGACGGGATCGACGCCCTCGGTCAGAATACCCGTGAGCGCGTGCCCACCCTCGTGGTAGGCAACCACGTTCAGGTCGGATTCACTCAAGATCAGCGGGCGCTCGGCGCCGAGCAGGATCTTGTCCAGGGCCTCTTCAAAGCAGCGCTGAGTCACGGCATCTAGGTTGCGGCGAGCCGCTAGCAGTGCCGCCTCGTTCACCAGGTTCGCCAGGTCGGCACCCACCATGCCAGGCGTGGCGCGTGCGATGGTAATCATATCCACATCTGAAGCCAGGGGAACGTCACGCGAGTGTATCTTCAGGATCGCCAGGCGACCATTCCAGTCGGGGCGGTCAACCGTCACGCGACGGTCGAAGCGTCCAGGTCGCAGGAGCGCTTTATCCAGGCCATCAGGGCGGTTGGTTGCCGCGATCACGACCACGGCCTGGTGAGTATCAAAGCCATCCATCTCGACCAGCAACTGGTTCAGGGTCTGCTCACGCTCGTCGTTGCTGTTAATGCTAGAACCACGCTGGCGACCAACAGCGTCGATTTCGTCGATAAAGATGATGCTTGGGGACGCCTTCTTGGCCTGTTCAAACAGGTCGCGTACGCGACTGGCACCGACACCCACCAGTACCTCGACGAACTCGGAGCCACTCATCGAGAAGAAGGGGACGCTGGCCTCACCGGCGACTGCGCGTGCCAGCAGGGTCTTACCAGTTCCTGGAGGGCCTACCAGCAGGACACCGCGAGGAATCTTACCGCCCAGGCGCTGGAATTTCTGAGGTGTACGCAAGAACTCGACCACCTCAACCAGGTCATTCTTGGCCTCATCTACGCCCGCGACATCCCCAAAGGTAGTGCTGGGACGATCCTCCAGCACCATCTTCGCTCGGCTCTTGCCGAAGCTAAAGATGTTCTGCTGGCTCTGATTGGCTCGGCGCAGGATGAAGAAGAAGACGACAATCAAACCAATCCAGGGACCGACGTTGAGCAGGAAGGTCCAGAAGAGGTTATTATCGCTATTGGGCTTCGACGAGAACGTGACATTATGTTGTATCAGCAGTTGTGTCAGCTGCTGGTCTCCATTGGGGAGCTGGGTAAAGTGAAAGTCCTGGCCAGTCTTGCTCTGCCCATTGGCATCAACAATCGTGATTGCGTTTTTGAATTTGCCAAAGGCGTCCTGTCCCTGGAAGGTTACAGAACTAACGTTATCATTCTGTACCTGCTGATAGAACTTACTGTAGGGGACCTCAATCGCATTAGGGCTGGCACCGCCGGAACCGGAGACGAAGAACTGGAAGAAATACCAGACTCCCAGCAAGAGGACAACGAGCAAAACAACGCGAATCAAGAGCGAGGAACCGCCATCGCGGGGGCCTCCTGGAGTATTCCCATTACTACCGTTATCCGGCTGATGGTTGCCAGGAGTGCGTTGATCATTTGAGTTATTGTTCTGGTACATATATATAGCCTGAGCGTCCATATG
Source organism: Ktedonobacter robiniae (assembly GCF_016587375.1). GTDB lineage: Bacteria > Chloroflexota > Ktedonobacteria > Ktedonobacterales > Ktedonobacteraceae > Ktedonobacter > Ktedonobacter robiniae. The sequence goes on along the minus strand of NZ_BNJG01000001.1, from coordinate 1,999,063 downwards.
TTCAGACCTGCTTTCTTTGTCTGACGACATGTCTTTGATAGGATGAAGCCGGATGCTTCCTACGTCTTCAAAAGAAGACGCCTGAAAGAGTAATTGTATGTAAAACGATACGTGGCAAAATTTCGTATCGTGCGTGCAAGAAAGTAACCTCTTACTTTGTGATACGTCGTGGGTAAGGAAAGGTTACACCGCAGAGTTTGGCAGTCCTGCCTCCTGCCATCTCTAAGGATATACTGCCTCTCGAAAACCTGAGCGCGCTTGTCCCCGAATGGGGGGAGCGCTAGCCACGAGAGTAGCGTTGGTTTTCGTCTAAGAATCGTCTTAAGAATATGGAGCAATCTGGTGATGTGCATATTGTATTCCCTAAGAGCTTGCCTGTCCATAACATTTTGGACTATAATAGTCCAGTGCAATTGAGTTCCTTATCGGCAAGCATCATGATGGCCTACACAAACGAGAAAATCTAGATACTTGACAGGAAACAAAGATTGTAGTATTATGTAAACACCGACGCGGGGTGGAGCAGTGGTTAGCTCGTTGGGCTCATAACCCAAAGGTCGGAGGTTCGAGTCCTCCCCCGCTACCAGGTCGCAAGACCTTAATAAATTGACGCGGGATAGAGCAGTGGTTAGCTCGTCGGGCTCATAACCCGGAGGTCGCAGGTTCAAATCCTGCTCCCGCTACCAAAGAAAGTTCACTGCACACGTGCAGTGAACTTTCGTAAATCGTCCAATATGCCTGCTTGACAGCATATGGTAATATGATGGACGAAACATATGGCGGCTTAGCTCAGGTGGTAGAGCAAGGGACTCATAAGCCCTGTGTCACTGGTTCGAGTCCAGTAGCCGCTACTCAGTTGCCCTCGACTAGCTCTTAGAGCAGGTCGGGGGTGTTTTTTATTTGTGGCTATTCTACTACATCGGCGGGGGCACCAGGGATATCTTCATCATGTCCCAGTAGCTATCCTAAAGGGTATGAGGGACGTGGCTCCTAATAAAGAAAAAGAGCGACCTCTCTGACCCCAGAGAAGTCGCCCAGGGCGGGAACTAGACACTCAGGTCCCAGACGGTCTGGCCTGAGGAGAGAAGGTCGGCTTCAAATGCAAGTGTGAAGCTCTTCTGGCTGGCGGAAACCTGGTAGGTCAGATCGCCCTTGGATTGGTCGCTAGCGGCAACTTTGCCATTAGGCGCGGGCGTGACTCCAGTGGTGAGAAATGCGTCTTTCCCTTCTGTTCCATCCTTGTCCTTCAGCTTGAAGTTAAGCAGACTGCTGATATCCTGCTCTTTATTGCTAATATTTTTGACCGTGACATTGACGATCAGGAACGTGTTTCCGACGTCGTGTTTAGTATAGTCATCTCCGTCTGAGGTTTTGGCACTGCTAACGACCACTTCCCATGTATCACCCACTTTGACGGTTTCGCCAACTTTAAAGTGTTTGACTTGCTGCGAGGTTTGTGAGGTAGTGCTGCTGGAGGTTGAGGTGCCGGTGTTATCAGAACTACCACCACAGGCCAACAATGTACCCAGGATAATGAAGAGACCGGCGAGGAATACGAGTGTCTTTTTCATATGTGTACCTTCCACATCTAACTACTACTACTACTTCTCCTTCTACTACTTCTCCTTCTGTGTTCGGTAAGCAAGGTACAGTATAGACTAAGTTTAAGTCATGTGCTGTGAGGTAGTTCATTATTATTTGTGTAACAGATTTAAAATTAGATATATGAAGCGTAATATTTCTTTCCAGGCCCAAAGCTGCTGTGTCTTTTGCTATCTAGCGTTTCCATTTCACAAGAGATTGACCATTCCTTGGGGATAACATTATGTATCAAAGCGAAATGTTGTTCTTCAACTTTTGTGGATAAATATGTGGATAAGTTGTGGATAAGTTTTTTAACTAATCTATTGGGAATGGCGTATTCTCGCGTTTCATGCACGATTTTCGCCACGCATACCCACCCCATGCCAACGCATATGCCAGCGTCAGCCCTACCAGGTCTGTTGCCAGGTCGCGCCAGTCGTCCCCGGCCAGCCACCTGTGCTTAAAAAGGAGTTGTGCTGCCTCCTGGATTACTCCTACAAGAAGCAAGCAGAAATAGAAGAATGGCTTTTTCCGCAGTTTAGGGAATACATATATTGTGCCTAGCCCTAACAAAAGAAAGAGGCTTATGTGTCCTATCGCGTGCTCAGTGTCGTTAGCAAAGATCGTAAAGAGCACATGCCCAAAGGTGGCCTATTTTAGACCCAGCCATTCTTCGGGAAAGATGATCCAGGCGACCAGAAGTAATAACGGCCATAGACGTGTCAACCTCTGGATATGTTCTCTCTGCATTTCTCACCTTTCTCTATCTAAAGTAAATTTAGCATCTTTTGATAGAGCTTACACATTTATTTCAGGTTCATCAAGGACGCGCGAGCACTTCACGCGGCACTTGAGACAATGAAGGTGTGGGAAATGATAGATGAGCGAAGTAGTGGCAATGGGATTCGAACCCATAACCCCCGTCTTATAAGGACGATGCTCTCACCATTGAGCTATGCCACCAGGAAGCGCAGAAACTGAATATATCGCTATGTTATATTCAGCCGCCAAGCTAATAGTATGTATTTTTTCGATGTGTTGAGTGAAATGGTGCGTTGTTACTGCTTTTATATTTGACAAATTAACATTAACTTTGCGTTTTGTCAACTTTATTTTCAAACATTATTGGTTAAAGAAAAATAATAAAATCTTTACAGAGCTAAAGGTACAAAAAAGGGGGAGTAGCCGCGTACGTGAGTAGCGGCTATACTGTGCTATATGGGGCGATGAATAAAGAGAGGTTGTATCTGTATGGATGAGAAGAAGGAAACATCGAGGATCGAGGCCTTTAGCGATGGCGTGTTTGCCATCGCTATTACATTGTTGATTTTGGATGTAACATCTGCGTTTAGTGGCGCATCAAAGCTTGAGCTCCTTGGCTTGCTTCGCCAACAGTGGACGGTGCTGCTGGCCTTTTTGCTGAGTTTCGCTACCATCGGTATTATGTGGCTAAATCACCATAGACTATTTACGCTGATCGTGCGTGTCGATCATACCTTGCTGGTGCTCAATCTCCTCTTGTTGCTGGCCGCAACCGTGGTGCCCTTTCCCACTGCTTTACTGGGCCGATATGGCGCGGATATGGTGAATGGCGTGGATGTAGTGAAGAATGAGGTCAGTTTTGAGCAGGCGACCATTCTGTATAATGGCGTATTTCTCTTTGTGGCGCTTGGCTATCATCTGCTCTGGCTCTATGCCACATATAAAGGACGCCTACTGAGTCCAAATGTAGATATGGAGGCAGTCAGGCGTATTGATCGGCAGTACTTGCTGGGACCACTTTTTTACACCATTGCTTTTGCCCTGGCTTTCGTAAATCCCTGGATCAGCCTGGCGGTGAATATCTTACTGGCGATCTTCTTCCTGCTGCCAGGGATCGCACTTTCGACAAGCCAGAAGCCAGCATAAGCGATAGTGGAGGGTGTGGTCAAGCCCATGGGCTGACCACACCCTCCACTATCGCTTATTCTTATTGTACGCCGGAGACGGTGTAGCCAGCGTCGTCGAGGGCGGCCTCGATTTTCTCCATGGAGACCTGCTCAGGCTGGTAGCCAAAGGAGACGGTCTTCGTGGGGAGGCTGATGTTGACGTCTTCGACGCCATTCAGTCCGGTGAGGGCCTTGTTGATGGCATTGACGCAGTGCTCACAGCTCATGTCAGGCACTGAAAGCGTAATTTCTTTCATGCTGTACTCCTCTATCTTTAATGCGGAATAAGGTGGATTTATTTATTGCCAGCGACGTTGTAGAGTTGGAGCAGCTCATCGATAACCGCCTCTTCCCGTCCCTCCTTGATGCCCTCCACAACGCATGATTCCAGGTGTCCGCTGAGAATTAATTGCTCAAGCTTCTCAATGGCCTTGCGGACAGCATGTGTCTGACGCAACACATCTACACAGTATTTGTCCTCTTCGACCATCTTGCGAATACCCGCGACATGACCTTCAATGTAATTGAGCCGCTTCAGGACATCTTGCTTTTCGGCTTTCATTCTTTTTTCTCCTGCTTCTTCATCTCAGCAACACGACTGGTCACCTTAGCCGCTGGCCTGCTTGATCTGTTTTATCTATACCCCACACCGGGGGTATGGGGTGTATTATAACATGTGTTATTGATGTCTACAAGTTAGGCCGATAAAATTTTTGGTATTGGACGCGCTGAAGCCCCATTCGGGGACAGGCTGGTCCCTACCGCGTGGGGAGCGTCTCTCCAGTTTGTGTTGAATGCGTGAAAACATGAATTGTACCCTCCGGGTAGGGGTTGACTTCTCTCTTTTTGTGATATATAGTGTCTTCTATACCCCTACCGGGGGGGTATGGATAGCAATCTATACCCTGGTAGTAATGCGTATGCTATGTGTAGGGTCCATGCTGGCATGGGCTCTGAGCGAAGCGACTTTCCCCAAGCAGGAGTATCAACCTGCGGACATACCTAAGATAAATCATGGATCTTGAGTCCATGCCAGCATGGACCCTACGATAGTATAAATTTGGTGTGATCTGATTCGTTTGTTAGAACGAGGTTCGTTCTTATGAATATGAAAATGCATATGCCGCTTGAGAGTTCTTCTCAGACGACATATACATCCGAGCAGCTCTCCTTCGCGGTGGAGGGGATGACCTGCGCCGCCTGCGCGATGCGTATAGAGAAGGGCTTGAAGAAGCTGCCGGGTGTGAATGAGGCCAGCGTCAACCTGGCCTCTGAGATGACAAGCGTGACCTTCAATCCCCAGCAGGTCGATTTTGCGCAGATAGCACAGAAAGTAGATGCCCTGGGCTATAAGGCTATTCCACCTGTGGCCGCTGTGACGGCCGAACCGCAGGAGGCACAGATCCTCTTCGCGGTGGAGGGAATGACCTGTGCCTCTTGCGCGATGCGTATAGAGAAGGGCTTGAAGAAGTTGCCAGGGGTGCATACGGCCAATGTGAATCTGGCATCTGAGCAGGCAACAGTGGTCTATGATCCCACGCAGGCGCAGCCGGAGCAGATGGTGCAGAAGGTAGATGCCCTGGGCTATAAGGCCATTCCTCGCGCCGATGTGGTGGTTCGTCCTGCAGACGAGGAAGAGGAGGAGGGCGAGGCCCTCGATCCCCTGCAGCTCATTGCCCAGCGCCAGGAGGAGCAGAGAGCGCGCCACCGCGCCGAGCTTGAGCGTAAACGCAGCCTGCTGATTGTAGGTGCCATCCTGAGCGCGCTTGTGGTCTTCTTCAATATGTTCTTTATGGGTGCTGGCATGCCCGGCATGGGCAATATGAATACCATGCTGCTGGCGTTTACCGCGCCGGTCTGGGGCATGGTTGGTTGGGAGTTCCACCGCAACGCGCTGAAGAATCTACGCCATCTGAGTGCCACGATGGATACCCTGATCTCCTTTGGCTCGACGGCGGCCTTTGCTCTCAGTATCGCAATCACCTTTAATCCCTCGCTGGGAACTATGACCTTTTACGATACGACCGCGCTGATCATTACCCTGATCTACCTGGGTAAATACCTGGAGGCACGCGCGCGTTTACGCACGAATGATGCTCTGAAGAAGCTGATTGGCTTACAGGCTCACGTGGCCCACGTTGTGCGCAAGGGCCAGGAGATGGATATTCCCGTGGCGCGGGTCCGCGTGGGCGATATCCTGCGCGTGCGCCCTGGTGAGAAGCTCCCCGTGGATGGCGAGGTTTTGGGGGGCCAATCCTCTGTCGATGAGTCGATGCTGACCGGCGAGAGCCTGCCTGTCGAGAAAGCTGAGGGCGACACGGTCATTGGCGCAACCCTTAACCAGCAGGGGCTGTTGCAGGTCCGGGCGACCAGGGTGGGCGCCGATACTATGCTGGCCCAGATCGTACGTATGGTAGAGCAGGCCCAGGGCTCAAAAGCCCCGATCCAGCGCCTGGCCGATACTGTCTCGGGTATCTTTGTTCCAGCAGTGCTCGTAGTTGGCTTGCTCACCTTCATTGGCTGGTTGATCTATGGCAACCTCTTCTCTCTGCCCCCCATGATGATGCCGATGTATATGGGCGGTCACCCGATGAACATGCTCATGCATATGGACCCCACCGTCAACGCCCTGGTAACGGCGATCACGGTCATCGTGGTGGCTTGCCCCTGTGCGCTGGGTCTGGCGACCCCGACGGCGATTATGGTTGGAACAGGCAAGGGTGCCGAGCAGGGCATTCTCATCCGCGGCGGTGAGAGCCTGGAGCGCATTCAGGCCATCGAGGCCGTCATGCTCGACAAGACCGGTACTGTTACGCAAGGCAAGCCTGAATTGACGGATGTATTAGTTCTGGATGAGACCCTGGACGAGGAGACGCTGCTGCGGCTGGTCGCGCAGTCCGAGCAGGGGTCAGAGCATCAACTGGCGGCGGCCATCGTCGAGGGGGCGAAGGCGCGGGGCCTTGCCCTGGCCCCGGAGGGCTATCCCACGCGCTTCGTCGCGCTTCCAGGACGGGGCGTCGAGGCCCTGGTTGAGGGGCATGAGTTGCTGATTGGGAATCGGCGTCTCCTCCAGGAGCGCGGGATTGCCCTTGACGCGCTACTGTCACAACTTGAAGCCCTGGAGCAGGTGGGCAAGACAGCAATGCTGATTAGTGTGGATGGCAGGCTGGCGGGCCTGGTCGCCGTCGCGGATACGGTCAAGGAGAGTTCGGCCGCTGCCATCGCCGAACTGAAGCAGCGCGGTCTGGCGGTCTGGATGATTACCGGCGACAACGAACGCACAGCCCGGGCCATTGCCGAGCAGGTGGGCATCGATGCCGAGCATGTACTGGCCGATGTTCTGCCCGAAGAGAAGGCCAGGCAGGTCAAGAGCCTGCAAGACCTGGGCATGGTCGTGGTCTTTGTGGGTGATGGCATTAATGACGCGCCCGCCCTGGTGCAGGCCGATGCCGGCATTGCCATGGGAACCGGAACCGATATCGCTATGGAGGCGGCGGATATTACTCTCGTGAAGGGCAATCTGCAAAGCGTGGTGAGCGCGCTGGAGCTTTCGCGGGCCACAATGCGTACGATCAAGCAGAACCTCTTCTGGGCCTTCGCCTACAATGTGCTCTTGATTCCTACGGCCATTCTCTCGCCGCTGATCCCCTTCCTACAGACCCAGGCCCCCATCTTTGCCGCCGGCGCAATGGCGCTCTCCTCCGTCACAGTAGTGACAAACTCCCTGCGTCTGCGCGGCTTCCGCGTTAAATAATGGGTAGGGTTTCACCTCAGTCGGGTAAGGGTGTGGAGGGTGCTGGCTGCCGCAGGCAGCCAGCACCCTCCACACCCTTACCAGGGCGAGCGCCGCAGGCGCTCGCCCTGTAGCCATAAGATGTACCGCCAGATTATGTTATAATCTGGCGGTACATTTGTATTTCTTTTCCGTTTTTGCCCCGCTGAGCAAGAAAAGCAAATTGGGAGAGTTTGATCGTCTGTGTCGTTTGTTGGGAAGGCTGGCTGACCTGCAATGCTCATTACGCGTATTGAGTTAGAGAATATCAAGAGCTACCGTCATTTTAGCGTAGATTTTCGCCGTGGGACGACGGCCATTAGTGGCGAAAACGGAGCCGGCAAGACCACTCTGGTTGAGGCTATTGGTTTCGCCCTTTTTGATTACCTTCCTTACAGCCAGGCGCGTTTCGTGCGCGAGGGCGAGAAGTGGGGCCGGGTACTTGTCCATCTGCTGGGCGGAGATGAGCGTCCGTATGTCGTGGAGCGTCGCTGTGGCTCCGGCTCGCGCTGGCTGATTCACGATGAAGAGGCCAATATGCGCATCGAGCAGGGCGCGGATGTGCTGGATAAACTACATGAACTCTTCGGCATTGATCGCGAACGTCCGCTCGATTCGCTCTTCCGCGACGCCCTGGGCGTCCCCCAGGGAACCTTTACCTCCATCTTTCTTGAGGCGGCGAGCAAGCGCAAGCAGACCTTTGATGCGCTGCTCCAGATTGAAGATTACAAGGCCGCCGCCGAGTATCTGTTGGATTCGCAGAAAGATTACCGCGAACAGATGCAGCAGCATCAGAGCCGCATTGACCAGCTTGAGTATGAGACGCGCGAGCTTGAGCAGTGGCGTGAGCAGTTGAAGCAGTCTCGTCAGGAGGACGCGCAGCAGAAGGTGCGTAATGCCGAGCTTACAACAACATTGGCACAGCTGGAGAAGCGCGAGCAGGAGCTGAATGCGCAATATAACCAGCTCCAGGATCTACGCCGCTCTTCCGAGGCGCGTGCTAGCCAGTATGATTCTGCCCGTAGCATCCTGGCAAACTATCAGCAAGCTCTGGCACAGGCTCAGGCCGCCGAACAGATTGCCCGCGAGGCAGAGAAGGGGTATCAGCAGTATCTTCAGGCTGAGAGGGCGCTTGAGCAACTGCGCGAGCAGGAGCAGCAGCGCAATCGCTTGCTTAAGGAGCAGGCACGTCTAGGTAATAAACACGCTTCGATTGAGATGAAGGCGAAGGGGCTGCATACGCGTTTGCAGGAGGTAGAGCAGGCGCGCCAGCGTATCGATATGCTTCAGCCAGATGTACTGCGCCAGCAAGAGTTGGAGGAGCGACGCGATGAGCTACTTCAGAATGTCAAGCTCTATAAATCCATTTGTGAAGAGGGACAGAATCAGCGTGAACGCCTGGAGAGCACGAAGAAGACTGGCGGTGTGCTGGAACAACGTATCGCGGTGATTGAACCATTGGTAGAGCTGGCGCAACGCCTGCCAGAACTTGACCAGGCCCGCTCGCGCTTGCAAGTACAGAGTGTCGAGCGCAAGAACAAGTTTCAGCAACTAAATGAGAAGCGGCGCGCCTTGCATGAGCGACGCGATCAGCATGCGCCCCTGCTCACCAAACTCCAAAAGGCCGAGCGCAATGTCCAGCTTATCGACGAGAATCGTGCTGAAGCGGAAGAGATGCCTGCGCTTCAGGAGTGCTTGAACGAAATCAACGCCCGCCTTCATCGCCTGGATGGCAATATCGAGGCCTATAGCGATTCCCTCAAGCAGTCGGCGGGCGGGCAGTGTCCCCTCTTGCGCGAACCCTGCCTCAACATCAAGAATCGGGGTATGGTCAGCCTGGAGTCCTATTTCGAGAACCTGCTCATCGAGGAGCGTGCGCAGCGGCAGCAGGTCCTCACTGAGCGCAAGAACGTTGAGACTCGCATCGAGCAGATCAAAAAATATGCCGATGCCCTGGGGAAATATAGCCTCTATGTCGAGAAGCGCGATGATCTCAAGCGGCAGATGCAGCAGCTAGAGAGCGAAATGGAGCAGCTTGAGGAGGCGTGTGCTGAACTGGAAGCCCAGCTTGAGATGCTCAAAGAGCATGATAGTCGGATGCGTGAAAACGAAGAACAGTATAAAGAGAGTAAGCTGGCAAGCGAGAAGGTCGCCACCCTGCCAGGGCTGCGCGATCAGCTCCAGCAAAACGAGCAGCTCATCACGCAGTACGAGACCGATATCCAGACGATGCGCGAACGCGCCAACCAGCTACGCGATAGTGAGCCGCGTCTACAGCAGGTCAACGAGCAATTGACGGCCCTCAACGATCCACGCGCGCAACTGCGTGAGCAGCGAAATATCGTCGCACAAGCTGCCCAGTTTCAGATGGAAGTAGTCGAGGCGGAGCAGGAGCTTGCGGAACTAAACACCCAACTCGCCGCCCTGCATGAACAGCTCGCGGCCTACTATGAGCTTGATGCCCATATCGAGGGGCAGGAGAAGCTACGCCAGCGCTCCCAGGGTGCGCATCAGAACTACCTCAAGCACATCGAGCAGGCGCGAGCCTTGCCCGAGCGCGAGCGTGTCTGCCGCCAGCAGGAGCAGGAGACCGAGCAGGCCCACCAGCGTATGCGTGAGGCCGAGCAGGCATACATGCAGGCCCGAGCCACTTTCAATGAGCAGGAGCTTGATGAGGTGCGCAGGCAGCGACGCGACCTGCACGGTGAGATTAGCAGCCTTGCGGAGAAGATGCAGCAGATCCAACGTACCATCAACGAGGCCGAGCAGCGTATCCAGAACGCTGAGCAGCAGTTGCACGAGCTGGAGGGGATGCGCCAGGAGTACCGCGAGCTGGAAGACCTGCACACTATGATGGAATACTTCCGCAAGGTGATCAAGGAGGCCGCGCCCTACGTCCTCAAGGCCATGCTCAACGATATCTCAGCCGAGGCTAATCGTATCTTTGGCGAGATCATGGGTGACCGTAGCGCCCAACTCTCCTGGCAGAACGATTACGAGGTGGTGCTACGCCGTCAGGGTGTATCGCGCACCTTCGCACAGTTGAGCGGTGGCGAGCAGATGAGCGCCGCCCTTGCTGTGCGCTTGGCCCTGCTCAAGAAGCTCTCGACGCTCAATCTCGCGTTCTTCGATGAGCCAACGCAGAACATGGACGAGCTACGCCGCATGAACCTTGCCGAGCAGATCCGCCGTGTGCGTGGCTTTGAGCAGCTAATCGTCATCAGTCACGACGATACATTTGAGCAGGGGCTGGATAGCCTGATTCGTCTGCGCAAGGCCAGCGGCGAGACCCAGCTCCAACACGAGGGATTATCCGAGTCATCCTTTAGCGACGAAGCGCTCTACCCCAATGGATCCAACGAGCCTTCTATGGAGCATGTCTAATGTTGACACAACAAAAAGGAGTTCGCTCATGCTGCACAAAGGCAAGCTGCTCGCTGCCCTGAACTTGAAGCGTGGTCAGTTCTCGCTCTATGACGGCAACTTTGGCGACCAGCTCAAGTCCTATCGCCATGTGCTGGAGAACCTCTATCATCGCTATCCCTCCAGCGCCGCGCTGGAGCAAATTCTGCCGCCCGCTGAGCCGGGGATGCCCTCTGCTGGTGCTCGCCCAACCATCGAGTTTGACCACTGGCTGGCTGAGGCCGCTTTGCGTGAATACCGTGCGCCCCACTATCCCTTTGGTCAGGCCTTTGCCAATCATGAACAGGCCAATCAGTGGGCCGAGTGTATCGAGGGCGTCACCACGATTGCCGTGGATGGCAGCCAGTTGCTTCCCTGGCGCGATGCCTCGATTCCAGTCGCGCTGGTCCAGGTGGGCTTTTTTGTCAATCCGCACGGGCACAACCGTCCCTACACGAAGGATGTACGCCTTGAAGTGTTAGCCCCGGATGAGATCATGGAGGATGCGCGCAAAGAAGGGGATGACCCCGATAGCTATCCCTACTCCGATATGCAGGTGACGCTACGCCGCTATCTGCTGGAGATTGAGACGCTTTGTAATCTGATGGAACAGCAGGCGCGTAACCGTCGTGTCGATGATCCTGCGCATAGCCCCGTGGTCTTCTTCGATGGCTCGCTGGTGGTCTCGTTCGCCTTGACTATGCTTCCGCAGTATCGCCAGAAATATGTTGATTCAGCGGTAATGCTCCTAAAGCTCTCCGAGGACCTGCGCGTTCCCTTGATTGGGTATATCGATACCAGCTATGCCCGCGATATGATTACCATGCTGCGCCGTGTGGATGGGGCCGACCGTCAACCCATTCTGCGTGATACCAAGAAGATCCACGACGCCTTGCTCTGGCAGGGACATATGAGCTGGGGTGATCGCACTCCTGCCATGCTGTGTGCGCGTAACGATATCCTTGATAGCTATGGACCCTATCGCGATCGCGTCGCCTTCTCGTATCTGCAAACTTCCTCTACGCGCCCGCCTGCTCGCCTGGAATTCCCGCGCTGGATGCTTGATGACGGACTTGTAGAGCCAGTGATGGATGTAGTACGTGCCGAGATTATTATTGGCAAGGGCTACCCCTATGCGATTGAAACCGCCGACCAGGTCTCGGTCATTCGCTCGGTTGACCGCGATATCTTCTACAACCAGTTTCAGGAGTTTATCCAGCACCAGGGCATGACATTTACCTACTCACAGAAGTCCATGAGCAAGGGACGCCGCCGCTATCCTTAATTTACCCCTCTTTGAGGAAAGGTTCTCCCTCGCTCATGTGTTATACTAACTTACAATAGAGAGAAGAGTCATTAACCTGGAGTCAATTGTGTGATGGAGGTTGGCAGAGAGAGCCAGGCAACCATCGCATACATTATCCGAAGATACCCATCACACACGTAAACCAGAGTCAATTGTGTGATATGGTTTGGCAGCCTTCGGCTGCCAAACCATATCACACAATATAACTAGCGCCGCAGGCGCGAGAAGTGAGAAACAGAACCTAACACATATGTCTCGTTCAACAACACACACTTTCACTTGCCCCTGTGGCGAAGTGTTTTCCAGTTCAATATACGAGTATGTCAACGTCGCTAAAGACGCCGGTCTCCGCTATACCGTGCTCGCGGGCCTGCTCAACGTCTCCGTCTGCCCCAATTGTGGACTGAAAGCGGCTATCTCGACGCCTTTCATATATTCAGACCCGGCCCACAATTTGTTGGCCTATGTCCATCCACGTGGCGATGCTCCTCAGGAGGCGCGGCTGCTCATCTTAGAGAATCTGCGCTCGGCCTATGAGAACGTCGAGGCGCTGCTCGTGGCTCGTGATAGAGCCGATGGGGCTGGTGATCATATCGCGACGCTCTCCCCTCGCCAGGCCCAGGACCTGCCCCCATTGCAGGTGGTCTTTGGCCTGGATCAGCTCTCAGAACTTATCAGTGGAGTACTCGCGCCGGAAGAGCGTTTGGGTAAGCTCGCACTGAGCACTCAGAGCCGGAATGATGCGGAGCGCGGCCAGTTTTACAGTATCGCGCGCAAGCTTGCCAGCGAGATGGACTGTAGCGTGGAGGTGGAGAGTCTCCCCGACGAATACGTTGTCTGGCTCTATGGCTCACGGCGTCAGATCGGTGCCCTTATGCGCGAACTCGCCCCTGGAGGGTAATCATAAAAACATAATTGATGGTGTGGATGACGAGGCTTTGCCTCGTCATCCACACCATCAATTATGTTTTTACAGGATAGAGTAGGATAAATACCATGATTACCATTGGTGTACTGACGATCAGCGATGGTGCCTCGCATGGGCAGCGGGAGGATCTGAGCGGGGCGCGAATCCGTTCCCTGGTGACGCAGCTCCCAGAGGCGCTTATTCAAGCGGGCGCAATCGTGCCAGATGAGCGTGACCAGATTTCAGCCCTGTTGCGCGAGTGGTCCGATGAGAAACGCCTGAACCTTATCTTGACGACCGGCGGGACTGGCCTGGCGCCACGAGACGTCACCCCCGAGGCCACACTTGACGTTATCGAGCGCGAGGCTCCCGGCATCGCCGAAGCCATGCGCTTCAACAGCCTGCAATATACGCCTATGGCGATGCTCTCCCGAGGCGTGGCAGGCGTGCGTGGCAACTCGCTCATCATCAACCTTCCAGGAAGCCCCAAGGCCGTCAAAGAATGCCTGGAATATATCCTGCCCGTCCTGCCCCATGCCATCAACCTGCTCATCGAAGGCCCAAAGGAACATTAAAGTAGGTGAGCTATGGATTGGCAGCCTTCGGCCGCCAATCCATAGCTCACCTACAATGATAAATGGAGGCCATATGCATACATTGCTCGATGCTCACAGCGATAATATCTTTGCTGTGGCCTGGTCTCCTACAGGTGAATTCCTGGCCTCCGCTGGCCGTGACAGCAAGGTGCATCTCTGGCATTTCACCTCGGGGCGGCTTCAATATACCTATCATGAACCCTCGGCCACCTGTTTCCTCTCCCTGGCCTGGTCGCCGGATGGGCGCTACTTCGCGGCTGGCTCGACCGCTGGCCCGGTTTTTCTCTGGGATGTGGCGACAGGATCCGACAAACCCCAGCTAATCTATCGTGGACATCGGCGCTTTACGCGCTGCCTGGTCTGGTCGCCAGATGGGCGTTACCTGGCCTCTGGTGGTGACTTTGGGGATAATACGGTGCAGGTCTGGTCAGCCACGTCGGGGAAGCTACTCACAACATATACCGCTCAATATCGCATCTTCTCGCTTGGCTGGTCGCCAGATGGAGGCTATCTGGCCTCGGCCAGCTTTGATGGCAGCGTGCATGTCTGGTCGGCGCCGGATGGAGTGCCCGTGTTCATCTATCGCGGCCATAGTGGCCCAGTCTATGCGCTTGACTGGTCGCCTGCTCATGGCTACCTGGCCTCGGCTGGGGAGGATGCGGAGGTGCATATCTGGAGCGTGCCAGGAATCGGCCATCAGCCTGCTCCGGCCCCGGCAATCATTGAGCCGTGTGTCCTGCCCATGCATACGCGTCCCATTAAAACGCTGGCCTGGTCGCCAGGCGGCGAGCGACTTGCTAGCGCGGGCGAGGACAAGTTGGTGAATGTCTATGAGCCGTTCGCGACCCAACCAGGCGCGACGCTGCATACCTTTACCGAGCATCGCGCCTGGATAAGAGCCCTGGCCTGGTCGCCCGACGGCACATGCCTGGCCTCGGCCAGCGCCTCTGATATTTATCTCTGGTACTGACTGTGAGTATGGTGCAGTAGCCGCGTACGCAAGTAGCGGCTACTGCACCATACTCACAGTCAGTACCTACTAAACTTCGGCCAGCAGTTCCTCTTCGTTCAGGGGACCAAGCGCGGTGAGCACCTGTTTCTCCCGCAGGGGGAAGCTGCGCAGGGCGCGCATGACGTCCTCTGGCGTGACCTTCTCGATGCGCTCAATCTCCTCTTCGACGCTTAGCAGGCGGCCCTCGATGACCCAATCGCTGGCCAGGGCCCGCATACGGACGAAGGTGGACTCATTGCTGATGACGATGCTGCTGATCAGCTTATCCTTGGCGCGCCGTAGCTCGTCCTCGTGGACGCCGTCTGCCAGCAGGCTGTTTAGCTCATCGCGGAGCATCTTGAGCACGCGGGGGGCGCTATCAGGAGTCGTGTTGGACTCCATGATCATAATTCCGGTGCCCTCCATGGACCAGATGCCCGCGCTGGCCGACTCGGCCAGGCCGCGCTGGTAGATGTTCCAGAAGAGGCGCGAGCCATCGCTATCGCCCAGGATGCTACCACCCAGCATGGCTGCGTAGTAGTCGGGGTGTTTGACGTCAACGGTGGGCATGGCCAGGATCATGATCTGCTGCTTCAGCTTGGGATCGACCACGATATTATTGATGGGTTGCGCTGGTTCATAGTGGGTCGCGTCACGGCTGGCATCGCCTGTGCGCCAGCCTGAGCAGTGCTTCTCGGCCATTTCGACCAGGTGATCCCAATCAAAATTCCCGGCGACGGTGAGGACCAGGTTATTGGCCGCGTAGCGCCGCTGCCAGTACTCGCGCATCTGCTCAATGTGCATCCCGCGAATGCTCTCGCGTGTGCCCAGGACATCGTGGCCAAGGGGATGCTCCCCGAAATACGTCTGCATCATGCGACGATAGGTCAGGTTATAGGGCTGATCCTCTGAGCGAGCGATCTCGTTGACGATGACCTCTTTCTCCATATTGAAATCGTTCTCGTCCAGGCGTGGATACATCATGTCGCTCAGTAGCTCCATGGCGCGATCCAGGTACTCGCCGAGCACACGAGCGTAGTACACAGTCGCTTCGTGGGAGGTAAAGGCGTTGATCTCTGCTCCGATTTTATTGAATTCCAGCGTGATCTCCTGCCAGTCCAGGTGTTGGGTCCCCTTAAAGACCATGTGCTCCAGGAAGTGCGAGACACCCGCGACCTTTGGATCGTACTCATCGCGTGAGCCGGTGCGGACATAATAGGCGATTGCCACCGATTCAAAGTCTGGCATGGGCTGGCCCACGATCTGTAGACCATTGCTCAGCCGGTGCGTATGAAACACAGCGCCATTATTCTGGCTCTCTGACATTGAATGCTCCTTTCACAATTCGGCTGCGCCACCCCCACTACATGTGAAGCGCCTCGCCTCCGAAAGATGTACTGTTTGTGCCTTCTCTCTTCAACAGGCAAAAGGACATATTACTAGCATGATAGACCTGCTGTGGATTAATTGTCAAATGAGCTTTCGCGCCTGCGGTGCTTATAGGGTAGAGAGTATTGACGAGGTGTGCAGGCATGTGCCTGCACACCTCGTCAATACTCTCTACCCTATGAAATGATCTTAGGGTGTTGGGCAATCTCGTCGGTGGCCTGGCGCGCCTCCAAGCTGACGAGGGGCAGGTCAGGCCAGATCTCGTGCGCTTTGGCGTTTCCAGCAAGCAGGATGTTGAAGCGTGTTAAGAGATAGGCGTCGGCGTTGCTCAGCTCGCTCTGGGTCGAGGTCCGGGAATAGTTGATATAAAACTGCGCCGCGGCCAGGCAACCACGAGCCGCCCTCTCGCCTGTAGCAAACTGCCAGTCAGCGTCCTGCTGCTTCTGGGTAATCTGTCGATAGCGGGCATTGCCAAAGATCGTTCCCATTGTGAGGGTACAGGCGGGATTATTAAAGCCACTATACCCCTGGGGGAGAAACGCGATCTGCCAGCTATCTTTGACCCTGCTAATACGGAGCAGGACCAGGGTCTGGTGATTGGCGCGCGATTGCTGGTTGGTATTGTCTCCCTGAAAGCTCCAATGCTCACGTACCACAACGAAGGTGTCCCAGTAATGCTGACTATTCGCTTGATGATTATTGCCTACCGGGACCGTGCAGAAGAGGCGGCAGTCTTGTTGTTGCAGTGTACAGCCTGGGCCGACGGTTGGTCCATCACAGGCGCCTGGCCGTTGCGTATCGGTATCCAGGAGAAAGCTCTGCGTTGCCTGGATACGCTGGCGCGCGGTGAAGGTCTCTTGAGCATCATAGTCCAGCTTATATTGTTCGTCGGGCTGCACATACTCGCTGCTACCTTGTTTGTCCAGAAAGTCCTGGACCGCTTGCTTGAGGTTCGTCTGCTCATCGCCTGGAAGGCTTGTCAGATTGACGGCGCGCGGAAAACTAATGACACTGGCTTTGTACTGAGCCGTGTTGGCACTGCTGGTGAGGCAGGCCTGCCCCCTGGCTGGAGGCACGCTGCTGGCGCCCGGCACGGTAAGCTGGCAGGTGAGAGGTGCAAAGGGCTCGCCCTCCCAGGTGAGTGTATGGATTCCACTGGCCAGGTGTATGGGTTGCTCATTGAGGACTGTCGGCAAGGGGCTATATTGCTTACCATCAACGCTGAGCCGTCCCCAGCCGGGCAAGAGTTGCACAAAATACAGATTGCGCGCATTGGGGCCAGGAGTGTTGCTCCCCGAGAAACTCTCGCCAATAAGCACGCGTACTGGAGCCAGGCTTGCCAGAAGACCAAGCAGCGCCAGGACGATAAGTGCGCTTGTCCAGAAAAGACGCTGCCGCTTCTGCTTGCATGTCAGGCGTGATCCAAGCCAGAGCCTATGCACTCCGCCTTGCTTCTCCGCGCCTGGCAGATCGCTGACTTCTATTGTCTTATCATCAAATTCGTGTTCGGGTAACTGGTACATACGCCTGGCTTCCTCGTGTCTTGTGTTGAAAGTAGTGTGCCTCTAGCAATGATAGCGCAGAAAAGCAATCCTGGCACATCTCTTCCAGACTGTAGAAAGCCCAAGGTTTTCTCCCTGTATTGCGAGGGCCTACCTACGAAAAACCGGTCAGAATTTCTACAGTGTAGGCAACCTGTGCCAGGAGGTTCTTCTATGTCCAAATCCATTTGTGCTTCTTGCAGCGCAACATTCCCCAGCGTTTCCACCTTCGATCTTCGCCGCACCGGCAGCTTTCCGCAAGGGACGCGCCGGTGCTTGCTCGCCGATGAGATGCGAGCGCGGGGGATGGTACCGGACAATATTGCCAGGAAATTAGTGTGAGACGCAGTAGAACAGATCGAGTTCTGGCGACTCCAGCGGCGAAACCGAGCGGTTTAGTGGAATAACAACCAATACATCATAGCCAGGTTGAGAAGGAAACCGGGCCACACGATAGGTCACATTCAGACTGTCAAGCACCTGAAGAATCCTTGGCTGAATCTGGTCGTGTGGAACTATGAAAAGCATACTGGGACGATCTGCATGCAAGACCGCATCTGTGTAGGATGGAATGCGATCAATTGCGATTGTAGGTTGGATCAGCGGTAATGGATCAGCACCCATAATGGTGAGACCACTCTTGAAAACCAGCGGGTAAGCCAACATATTACTTGCCCAGAAGTACCGAATATGCTGCTCTTGTAGATACGCGAGAACAGGGCCGTTATCAGTCGGATCCGCGAGACAGTAGTTAGATTGGTACGTCTCAGCTGGATCCGCCAGTTGATAGGTGGCTACCTGTGCACCTAACAAACCAAGCAGAAATAGCACGAGCAGGGACTGTGCCGCAAGCGCCAAAGCTCGATGAGGAACCCGGGTTATCTGTTTCTCTGTAAAATCAGCAGGTGTCTTCCTGGAAGCCAGGAAGGTCCAGACCAGCGTAAAAGCGGTGGCTAAGAAGAATGGCAGAGCCAGCATCACAGGCGCGGCATAGCGTCCAGCATTGTCGGCCGCGCACCCTCCTATAAAAATAGATTTCGAGGCTGAACTGATACAGAAAAGAAAAACTGTGCAGGCAGCGAAAAGCATAGGCAGACCTGCAAGCTGGCGTACCACAACGGCGCGCAAGGTTGGTCGAATAAAAGAGAATCCAAACATAAGGAGCGTTATTATAATACAGACAACTTCAACTAAAAGTATATATGTATGAATATTAGCTGCCAGAGAAGACTCATAAGGAATACCGCCGCCTATCACTCGTGGTCCTACACAGGTTTCATAGGATTCAGTGAGCCTTTCAACGTCGGAGAGCTTCTGGTGCAGTGTTTCATGCCCTCCAAGGCTAAACACATAGGAAATATTCATCCATTGGTGCGTGGCACCCCAGCCAAGAGCCGGCGCCATACCTATCAGACCGGTTGGAATACCCCAAAGCGCCAGAAGCAACTCACGGGCTGGCTGCCACCATGTGCGTGCCGTGTCTGTTCCGCTTTGTCTGCGCCGCCACATCGCCAGCGCACAGGCACCCAGAATCCAGAGTGCAATGGCGAGCACAGATGAGATGATCAAAGGATAAATCCAGAAACCCAGGCCAATAAGAAAACCAAGTCCTGCCCAGCGCCACGCCAATTCTCTACGTGGGGCGCCTCCAAACCAGCGGCGAGTAAGACGTATTGTAGAGATCAAAAGCAGTAGAATTACAACCAGCATCTCGATAAATCCGCCATAGGTTCGCCCCTCAATAATCCCATCATAAAGTGGCGGAACCGCGGCGCATAGAGCCGCAACAGTCATAAAGACACGGCGCACCGTCTGGGAGAGAGCGCTGGCCTCAGTCAATATTCCGGCCAACCTCCAGGTCAGCCAGACCACCCCCATGGAAAGCAGGATTGGTTCGGCACGCATAGCCCAGACAGAGGGGCCGAAGAGCGCGAAAAGGATAGCAATCAGGTAAGCTTCCAGGCTACCCATGTAGGCCTGCCCATAGAAATAAACCGGAAAATCACCATGCAGAATACGTTGGGCCTGGATACCTACCAGTGCCTCATCCCCATCAATTACACCATGGGTATGCACTACCAGGAAAATGCGCAGTCCCAGCGCGACTAACAGACAGGGCCAGAGCAGAGAAAAGATGCGTTCTCGCCAGACTCCAGAGGAATTAGTGGTATGAGTGAATAGCGGCGGAGTTTTTGTTTTCCTTGCTGACACATCCACCGCAAAGTTTGTATCCGTTGCAGACATCCATCTTTCCTTCCAGCTTTTAGTAGCTACAGCTTGCGAAATTGCTTGAGATAGCTTTTGATTCAAAAGGTGAGACTGTGCGGTTGAGCGGCGTTACCACCAGAATATCTGTGTCAGAAACCGCCGAGAACCGGGCCGCTTTATAGGTGACGCCCGCTGCATCCAGCGCACTCAGCAGCGGTGGATGGGAATCCTTTTTCCAGACAAAAACGATCAGGCTGGGCCGATCAGCATGACGCACGGCTTGATCGTTAGCTGGAATACGATCATAATTAACTACTGGTGGTATAAATGGCATAGCATCTGCTACAATGACCTGGCTATTTGTCTCATAAACAATGCGATAGGCGATCCAATTGGTCGACCAGGCGTAATGGATATGCTGGTTTTCTAGATAATGCACAATCGGCTCATCACTGACGGGTGCCTCGTGGCAATAGGGTGATTCAAAGGCACTAACCATATTGGTTTGCTGATAAGTGAATACCTGTAGCACTAGGCTACAGAAGAACAGACCAAATAGCAGGCCCGGAAAAAGCCAGGCGCGTGAGTGTGAAGGTGGCTGGAGGTCAACGGGAGCGCCATTCTGAGCAGCACGGCGAGTTCGTAGCTGGAAGAAGAATTGGAGAATGAATACGAAAACAGTGGCATAAAGGAAAGGAAGGACCAGTGCCAGAGGCGTGGCATAGCGCCCAACCGGGTCATAGTTGCATGAGATCAGGGCGTAGACCGAATTCTTGCCTGTAGCGAAGCTAATAGCCGTCCATGTGCCAAAAAGTAGGGGTAGTGCGGCCAGACTCCGCGCCTGCGCCAGCAGAGGCTCTTTCCAGAGGAATGAGGCCAGCAACAGAGCGAATGAGCCAAAAATACAGATCATTCCCAGGATCAAGAGCGGAAGGTGCAAGGCTGCGAGACTACTCGATTCAGCGGGAAACGCGCCACTGACAACACGTGGTGAGATACAGGTGACATAGGCTTTTGCCACACGAATAATAGTTCCCCGGCGTTGCAGGATACCGCCACCCAGATTCAAAATATAAGTGATATTTTCCCAGTTATGCTGAGCGCCCCAGATCAGAGCAGGGGTAAAGCCAAAGAGAGCAGCAGGGATGGCAAAAAGCGCCAGCAGAAGCTTCTTCAGTGTACTCAGCAGTATACCCAACACTTGTCGAGCTTCCTGGTGGGGTTGCTGATAATTGCGATACATGAGCATGACAGCATAGCCCAGTATCCAGAGGGCAGCTGCCACGACAGCAGAGACAATTAACGGATAGACCCAGAAACCCAGTCCTACAATAAAACCGATCCCGACCCAACGTAAGGCCAGTTCGCGGTTAGAGGCTCCTTCGCTCCAACGACTTGTCAAGCGAAATGCCGAAATGAGGAGCAGCAGTATAAGTATATATATTTCAATCCAGCCGCCCCAGGAGCGTAGCTCTATAACCCCATCATAGAGAGGGGGTATTGCGGCCACCAGTGTAGCGACAGTTGTAAAGTATCTCTTGATAGAGAGAGGTAATCGCGCAGCTTCAGCGAGAAGTGAGGCAAACCACCAGGTGAGACTGACCAGAACTAGCGAAAGGACAATGGCTTCAGCTCGCAATGACCATACGGAAGGACCCATGATGGCGACGAAAATAGCTGACAGATAGGCTTCCAGGCTGCCCATGTAGGGCTGCCCATAGAAATAGATCGAAAAATCACCATGTAAAATATGCTCTGCCTGGATGCCAACCAACACTTCATCACCGTCAATCATGCCCTGCGAACGCATAATCAGCCAGATGCGCACAACCAATGCTAAAAGTAGACAGAGCCAGAGTGGTGAAAAGAGCATACGCTGCCAACGAGATTGTTCAGATGTTGCGGGCTGCTCTCGCTGGTTAGGGATTGCAGGTTTGGCAACATTTCCTGTTTTAATACTCATACGCAAAAAACCATTCACTATTTCAATAATAATGGTCTAAACTTCATTAACTTTCACTGATTTATGACGTATAGAGGAGAGGAAAATCTCATAAAAACTCTGCCTATAGCAAATTTGGTAATTTCTTTGAAAAGCTTGCCTTTTATGTATCCTTGCAAAAAGTGACATACTCTTTGCAGAACGCCAACCTCCTCTAGAAGCTGGCTGGCATTCTCTCTATGTAGTGCGTACCACTCCAGCCTCTGCGACAGCCGACATCCCCAACAGCGAAACTCCACTGCCAGTTTTCTAAAAACGCGCCAGTGTCAAATACGCCAGATTGTGGGTGTGAAATGCTCCTTACCATATTTCTTGAGGAAGTTCCACGATTGCCATACAGTTTGCAAGAATAGAGGGAAAGCAATATATGTGGCGGTAACAAGAATAATTCCCAGAAAAAGTTTCTGCTGAATATTCAGCACATAGTGCTGAGTAAATGGCAGCCAGAGGGCACTAAACTCAGGAATATAGTAGCACATCATCTCCAGATTGTAGTTATTTTGTGTACACACTGAAGGCATATGCCAGGCCGCTGCCCACTGATAAACCGCGCCATCTATACAGACCCAAACCGAAAACACAAATATCACGAGCGTTAAGAAGTTTACCGCCAGTGATGCCTCTTTACGATCATGTATGCGTATAGCCAGAGCGAACGAAGCTGGAATAGATGCAAAAAGCAGAAAACGTGGTCCCCAGAATATGGCACCAGACCAGGCCCACCAGCGTGCGTAAACCAGTACTAATCCAATAATAAAAGCAATCCAGAGCGTGTACACCTGGTAGAGCAGCACCTGTTTTTGCTGCTGCCAGCGCAACAGCGTTTTGCGTACAGGTAAAAGGAGGCCAGGTGCAAAAAAAAGCAGTCCTTTGCCAAAAGAGAGTGTGAGGGAAAGCACGCCAAAGACGAAAGGATAGCTGAAGCCGGGCAGACTAGAGTAAGGCATGATGGTTTTAATTCCGTGATCGTCAGTATATCCCCCATTTAGAGGATTGCCATGCTGAAGCCAGTTAACCAAACCAATCAACGCCAGGCCTCCAAGGAACACCAGCGCGTAACGCAAACGCTTGTTGTCAAATACCTTTTTGAGCACAAGTAGCACCAATCCCCCCAGCGTTGCAGGAGTATTAGCAACACCTAGAGCGACAGCCAGCCACGCTACAGGTAGATCAGAACGCAAGCTAGCTATCAAAACCCCAAACCCAACCAGGAGTGCGGTAAATACTTCGCCATAGAAAAACGCCAGGTGCGCTGTAAACATCGACCCAATGATCAGAAGAAGATAGAATTTACGCAAAAGCGCGCGGTCTATGCGCTTACGTAGTAGAAAAAAGCTGACCAGCAAGGTAAAGGAAAATAAGATCTGATTATAAGAAATCGTCCAGCCATACGGATTGCCAAGCTTTCTACCAATCCATACAAGAGGCAGCGCAAAAGATGGACCAATAAGAGAATACCTTATATCAGGTATCTTATGTTGCATAACAATCTGCAAAAGACCTTGATAGCGAACCAAACCATCAGCTCCAGCATCCCGTGGAAGAAGCAGAAAAAGAGCTATCAGACATACAACAATCAGACTTGTCTCTATAACTGCTTTTACAAAAGTAGAGTTTTTTTTGTCAGTCAACCCATCCATATCCTTTATGGGCTGTAGCACTGGAATCCTTACCTCTGTATCTTCTGCTCCAACATCGTTCTCGGAAGAAGATTGAAAATTTTTGTTCATCCTCTGAAAATTACCTAGCATATAAATTTCACTCCTATTCGGTAATATGTCCATGCAATATATTTTTCAATTTTATAACTACTACTCAGGAAAGAGCTGAGTAGTTACAAAATTTTTATAACTATCACTAGTATAGCTAATACTACACTGTTAGTTTTGTAGATGGGAGCTTGGAACCAAGTTGCCAAGCTGAGTATTACGGCAATATTTGGTGCTCGCTACAAAGACCATCTTTTAGAAACCACCAAAGTAGTACTAACCTGACGTACAAGTTTTCTTGCCAGAGAAAAGGCTCATGAAATATTCTCAGAGTACTAAACCATCCCCCAACACACCGCGTTTTTTAGCGCCTCATGGATCGCTCCTCGTCAAGAGGTTGGCTTCTTACAACTGTATCTCTATGAATGGCTTCTCAGCCAAGCCCTCTTCTGAGTCCTAGCAGAACCTTTACCCATATAGGCTAGACGCTCATTTTTCCATTTACTGATCCGTTGTTTTTTATACAGTGTTTTTATACCCTCAAAATGCTGTTTAGTAAGCGAGATATTTTCTTCTTGAGAGGCTCGCGGGGATAATCATCGCTGTAATGATTTATTTGCATACATTAGTTCATTGGCTGCGTTAGCCGACTTTATTCTGGAAGGATAAAAAATGGACGCAACATCTGCGTCTTCTGGACGAATGTACTCTTATCTACGAAGAAAAGCGGAGAGTTATAACCAGAAGGTAACCGCTTCCTTAGAGGTGAGCAAACCAAAACACCACTTGCTGGTGTTAGATGGGATACGAGCAATTGCCTGCCTTGCAGTGCTTTCTTATCATATGCATTTGCGCCTTCGCATAAGTGGTGTCTGGAACCCAACAGGAGGCACCCTTCAAAACTTGTTTGCTTCCCTATACTATTTTGGCGAATCGGGGGTAATCCTTTTTTTCCTCCTTTCCGGGTTCCTTTTATTTCTCCCCTTTGCCAGAGCGCTTTTATTTGATGAATCATGGCCATCTATCTTGCGTTTTTACCTTCGCCGCATTTTCCGTATTGTTCCAGGATACTTTGTTGCATTATTTTTAATCCTCCTCTTTTTTCATTCCAATTACTTCCATTCTGGACACTGGGCCGACTTGTGGGCTTTACTCACATTTCGTATGGACGACGCACTTTCACAACAAGTAAATGGACCATTTTGGACATTAGCAATTGAATTTCAGTTTTATATGCTTTTGCCGCTGATTGCGGGAGTATTTTGCCTCTTTGTTCGTAGGGGTACTCTCTCCTGGCGCATGATTAAGTTAACTTGCTGCCTGCTTCTTATGTTAACTTGGGGATTGCTCACACGCTATTGGGGATTGTCAATTCCCAGTACAGGAACAGTAAACTTTGCTCAGAATCTCTTTCTTCAGATAAAACCATTTGTGTATGGAGACGACACGGGTAAGTATTTTGAATCCTTTGCAGTAGGCATGCTCTTGGCAATGCTCTATATTTATACGCAAAATGCTTCTCAAGGAGATGTTTGGCGAGTACAATTTCAGCGCTGGAGTCCCTGGATATTACTAACAGGTTTAGGCTTCTTAGGTATCCTCTCCTTCTTGCATCTTTATTACATCAATCTCAGGCTCGATCCTTCTGGCAGCCAGATGTTCAACTACGGGGAGCCTCAGGCCTTCGAATTAGCCTGGCAGATGTGGCAACCAATCAGCTATTCTATCGCCTACGGCTTCTGCCTTTATGCCATGTTGTATGGAACAGATCGTCTCAAACGACCGCTTGAGTTACCGGTTTTACGATGGATAGGCCTGATCTCTTTCAGTTTATATATGTGGCACCTTCCGCTGCTCCTCTTGTATATGGATGCTATCCTTCCTCAATTACGGGGATGGGGAAAAAGCATTGCCTATATGGGTACAGTAGCCTGGATTCTCTTCGTAATTATCCCCATCTCATTGACCCTTTATCGCTGGATTGAAATGCCAGGCATGCGTGTAGGAGAGTTGCTAATCCAGTGGATTGGAAATGTGAAAAAGAAAAGGCTGGCCGTTTCTTCTGGACATGTACCTGCTCAAGGTGAAACATCAGCTCAGAAAAGAATATCCTCACCAGTAGAGGTAGAAATCCCTTAACCATTCCTGCCACTGTCCCTACGCCGCTAACTCCAGGATCTGAGGTGCAAGAAACGGAAAACAAGGGTAAGCTAGATTTGGGCGTATTCTCTGCACCTCAGTGGTCTATTCTTCCACCTTTTGTTATATTAACCCTTCAGTGAGATCGAAAAAACTCGACGGGCTCTCACCTCATGCTATCGCTTGTGTTAAATGATCCGGAGCCTCATCAAATACAGCTTGAGAAACATGAGAGGCTACTAAGGGACCTGGCTCTGAACAACGATGTCTCCTCCACCGGAAGAGGATTGAAATGGAGCTAATACGGAACGTTGATCGAGAATCGATTGGAAGTCTAATGGTCCGTATTGCAGAGTTATATGACTGGTAACACGGGTCGAGCCACTAATAGAAAGCGATACAGGCTGAGCAGAGTTGCCTGCCGGGAGATTGAAAGGTACCAGCAGTTCCTCACCGGGAGTCAGGCTGGTAAAGTTACAATCCACTGTGCTGGTTGCGCCATCTGTACCATTGCCAGAAGCATGCTCCACGAAATGATAATTGTATGTAGTACCATATTTTGCCGGTAAATTTTTTAGGTTCGTCCAGCGTGTCTCTAACAGATTGAGCTGGTTTTCCACAATGGTGCCCGGACTTTTAGTAGATAAAGCTAGGGCATGCGTGAACGAGACCTGGCTGCCAGACGTGGCAGGGAGTGGTTGCACTACATAGATACGAAAAGGTTGACCTCCCAGACGAGTTGGCTCACTTACCAGGGTTGCCGCTGTGAAATGAGTAAGCAACGCAATATCAAGCAGATCATTTGGCTCTAGGAGCATGACCGCGGGTCCCTGAGAGGGCGAGGGTAAAATCAGGCAATGAGCAGTACTGGACGGGGGGGCGTACACCTGCCCTTGCAGATATTTCCAGGTACTGTAGGGATCGCTGAGAAGAGTCGTCGGCGTTTTCATCTCGCTGGCCAGATAGTGCAGTGGAAAATAGGTAAGGTCACTTCCAGCAATAATATAAACATGATGCAAATGGCGAGCTTGAGCAAGCTGATCAGCGGTATTGACAGCTCCTTCTACATCTTGCAACGTATTGTATGCGTTACCATGATAATGATACCCATGCGCCTCGTCAAAAAGCCATGTACAAGAACCTATAAGTTGTGTAAGTATCAGTACAATGGAGAGCACGAGAGTCGCAAAACGCAGAAGTTTGCTCAGCTCTTTAAGCATTCCACACCAGGAAACTATCTGGCTGAAGAATAAGCCGATAAGGATGAACGACCCTGGCAGCAAAACCATAACGTATTGCGGTTGAAGATCAATGGAATGGCGCGAGAACAGCACCAGAGGAGGAATCTGCCAGGCCAGAAGTAGAAGTAGGCTACGACGTTGAGGAGAGGCCGCTAGTGTATTCCACCAATACAGGGCTTTCTGCCACAGAGAGGTTCTGGCAACATCATGAGTTTCCTCTGTGGGAAAGTGTGAATAAGGCATAAGCTGAATATGCTTCCAGCCCAATAGTCCTAAAACCGCTACGAAAAATCCTCCAGATATTACGATGTACACTGCCAATTTTCCCCAACGCAGGAAAGGAACAAGATGAGGCAGGAGACTTTGTGGGGTGTCCGGTGTTGATATATAGGGAATGAGAAAACTAAGGTACTGAACTAACCCCTGTGTATCAACGTGTGCCTGTCCACCGGAAACTGCTAGTAAAAATTTAAGATCGGCAAAGTGCGTGGCAGCTAACCAGATAAAATACGTTGAAAACATCAATAAAATGAGCAGGCTACCGAGGATCAGATCGCGCCAACGCACATTTTTATAGGCCAGGAGCAGAGCTATGGCGAGAGGGATGGCCATATAGATAGCTGTGGTATGCAACTGAAGCATACATCCCAGTAAGAGAAGCGCTGGCAGAAGCCAGCCGGGACGGCGCTCAACTGCTCCCCAGAAAAGAGCCAGCATAAATATTATGGTAAAAAACGGGAATAAGTTAGGCTGCCAGATAAAACGGCTAAATATAATATCCTGAACTGTAGTTGCATAAAGGAGTGCTGCAACGGTACCTGCCAGGCGCCCATAATAACGACGCGTAAAAATATAGACGAGAAAAACAGCGAGAACATTCAGCAAGGCTGTAAAAAAAGCACCGGCAAGTGGGTTGGATATGAAGGCAGCAATAGGCATTAAGAAATAGATATAGCCTGGCGGATTCACCATTTTAATGGAGGAAACGGTACCGGTTGCCGGAATAAGGCCATGCAAAAAGGCCTCGCGAGGCATACTAAAGAGTATCGCCTGGTCTGCATCAAGCTCTGTGAGTGGAAGTCGATAAAAGCGCAGAAATGCAGCAACCAGGATGATGGGATAAATTTCCCACGTCAATAACCAGGAAGAAATAGTATGCCTGGCGAGTGACCAGAATGATGGTTCTGGCCTTTGTACCTGCTCTCTCTTCGTAAGGTCAGTTGTATCAATTGCATCCATGATTCCAAAATTACCTTCTCTCTGTTATTTACATTCCACTCTTGTCGCCAATCTCTTCAGGGTAGTAGTGGTGTTTAGCCGATTTGAAAAAAGAGGAAGCTCGCTTCTCTAGTCATTAAATACAGAACGAACTATCTTCTGTAGTGATTACTAAGGTAGGATGAATGTCTACTTCACCAAAAAATCATTTTGGATTGGTGTGAGAGCTCAAAAAGCGGTCATAGCTATCAGAGCAACAAAACGGTGGTAGAGTAGCGCGAAGGGACTAGGACCGACGCCGGTCCATTGGTCGATCTTTATTGGCAGTACTCTAATGCAATAGGGCATTATAGCATCATAAGCGCGGAGGCTCTCAAACACCCTCCAGCCGATGGAGGGCTTTGGAGTGGAACACAATCGAAACAATCAAAGTGTTGGCTGCTATGCTTAACGCATTGGAGTAGCAGATTACCTCTAGCAATGATAGCGCAGAAAAGCAATCCTGGCACATCTCTTCCAGGGTAAAGAGAGTGGAGCGTGCTGGCAGCCCGAGGGCTGCCAGCACGCTCCACTCTCTCTCGCTTAACTACATTTGTGAGCCCATCAAATTTCCACTTTCATAGCGGCGTAAGCCAGCTTCGAACAGTCCAGCGGCAGCCAGGATGAATATGGCTACTGCACTGATAAGGATGCCCAATAGTGACCATGAAAAATGGCGAAGGAGCTGTAATGGCACAAACGAGACAAAACCAGCAGGCAGAATGGTGAAGAGCAGCACGCGCACAAATCCGTTGAAGATATCCATCGGGTATGTGCTAAATGAGATCAGGGCGCCAAACAGTTGCTGAGCCATCCCTTCGGTGTTGCCGAGGAAAAATGCAAGTGAGTTAAGCAACACCAGAAAAGCGGTATAAATGAGTGAGACCAGCAATACAAGGAGGATAAAGAGTCCGATATGACCTATGTCTGGTCGCACTAAGAGCAGGTAGGCGCCAATGGCAAAGATGATATCTCCCCATGCAGTCGGATCAGTCGCGGCAATACATACATGGATCAGTGCATAGCGAGGCATCCCCAGGTACGCATCCAGACCTCCATTCATCACCAGAGCCGAAATCTGGCGGGCATTGCCAAATATGGCGACACTGATGCCAAATCCACAGGCCGAGACGGCCCATAAAATGACAATATCGCTCCCTTGCCACCCATTTACGAGAGGAAATTGTTGAAAGTAGTTCCACCAGAAGAAGAGCCAGAGCGAGTCGTTTGCGAGCATAGCAACGACCTGTACAATAAAGGCGGAACGATATTCGAGCGCCGCTTGCGTATTCGCGATGGTATAGGCATGGATCAAGCGGACCTCAGAAATGCAACGTTTAAGCCAGCTCATAGCCATGTTTCTACCCTCCATTGATGTTGACGCGACGCACCGCAGCATGATAAATGCTCAGCATAATAATTATTCCCACTCCCAATGTCGCGAATTGTTGCACGAGCAAGCCTGTAAAGCGAGCGGTTTCAAAATGTACCAGGGTGCGCGATGGCCCATAGAGAATGGTGCTAAATGGTAAGACCTGAGCGATACTGCGTAATGGCTGGGGAAAGATCTCAAGCGGCGCCAGTACGCCTCCCAGTACTAGAGTGAGCCGACTCAATATGAGTGAAAACGATTGTGTTTCCTCGCTCCAGAACGCCATTAAACCGATGCTAAAGTGCATGACGAAGTCAATGCTGAGCGCGAGGAAGGCGACAAGCGGCCAGGCCAGCGCTCCTTGCCAGGTGAAATGGGGAGGACCGGCCATAATAAAAGCCAGCACCGCTCCTATCAACGCATTCATCAGCAGACGAACCAGGCGCTCCCCCAGGTAGTGAGCATAATTGTAAAGCACGTAACTGCTGGGACGCCCCAGCAGGTAGGCCAGTTGTCCAGAACGGACCTCTTGATCAATGCGCCTGGTTAAGGCGGGTAAACTCAGGGCAATGGCCTCACCCGCGACGAGATACCAGATCATATCCGCGATACTAAAACCGCTCAGGACGCTGGTTCCACGCAGGGCAAAGGTCGTTTTCCAGAGTTGGGTGAGAACGAAGACCAGCACGACCAGCAATAATGCGCGAAAGAAGACCTCCATGATGTATGCCAGGTTATTTAAGATACTCACCCGTAAGACAGCCAGGTATTTGAGGGTAGAGAGGCGGCCTCGCCTCTGGATGCGCTCAACGATTCCCCCTGCTGGCTCCCTCTCGCTATACATCTTCATGGAGTAGTTCCCTTTCCGCTCCTGCTTGCTGCTGTACGACCTCTTCAACCTGGGTGTGAGTGGTACTGCTTGTTTCCTCCCTCTGTTCCCCATAGATCGAGGCGATAATTTTCTCCATCGGCGGGTCCGAAATGGTCATATCCAGAATATGTTGTTGCTGCATAATGCTTGCAATGACCGGCTCTAGTAGGCAGCGGGCAGTATCGACTTCGAGCGTGAGACTATGCCCTTGCGCCTTTAAAACCTGGATGCCTTCCTGGGCGAATGCGGGCGTAGCTAACTTCATTTGCAACCGGGATTGAGGATCATGATCGCTAGCGATCAGACTCTCAACATTCTCAGCCAGTTGCAGCTCAATGGTCTTCGCTTTCAGGTAATCGCGCTTCAGAATCGCCACCGATTCATCCAGGATGATCTCTCCATGATTGATGACCACTGCCCGGCGGCAGACCTGTTCGACATCGCCAGCGTCATGTGAGGTGAGAAACACGGTCACACCTTCCTCCACATTCAGCAGACCTATGAGGTCTCGAATGCGCTGCTTGGCAATGACATCCAGGCCAATCGTTGGCTCATCCAGAAAGACGATACGTGGCTTATGCAGAAAGGCTGCCGCCAATTCACAACGCATG
Organism: Ktedonobacter robiniae; assembly: GCF_016587375.1. Taxonomy (GTDB): domain Bacteria; phylum Chloroflexota; class Ktedonobacteria; order Ktedonobacterales; family Ktedonobacteraceae; genus Ktedonobacter; species Ktedonobacter robiniae. The sequence goes on along the minus strand of NZ_BNJG01000001.1, from coordinate 1,968,237 downwards.
CGCTCACCTAGACTCAATTTCCGTGCTGGCGTGTGAATATAGTCAGCAATGTCAAAGACCTCGATCAGAAAGTCTCGTCGCTTGCGGTACTCAGCCATATCCAACTCATAGATGCGTGCCAGAAGATTGAAGGTGTCTTGTGGTGGAAGGTGATACCACAACTGTGATTTCTGCCCAAATACACTGGAAATGTGGTAAGCCAATTGTCTCCGCTGTTGCCAGGGGGTGAACCCAAGCACCTGTGTCCTGCCTGCCGTAGGGTGGAGAATACCGGTCAGCATCTTAATGGTCGTGCTTTTACCAGCTCCATTGGGACCAATAAAGGCCAGCACTTCACCCGCTTCAAGGGCAAAGCTAATATGCTTCACGGCCTCACGTGTCCGATAACGCGGCGCCACAAACGATTGGAGGCTCTGAGCGAGACCCGAGGCCCGCTCCCGACTCCTGAAGGTCTTGGCTAATTGTTCCACTTCGATGATTGGCATACATACCCCTCCTTTGCCTGAGAAAAGTAGATCCAGAGTAAAAAAAGAGAGAGGCGCAGGTGTGTCGCCTGCGCCTCTCTCTTTTTTTACTCTGTCTATTGACAGCTACGTTGTAACGGTAAGCTTACTGATGGAGAATGAGCTAGAGGACAACGACACCTTACCCGAGGATATTCCACGTGGGAATAACATTGGGTAGTGGAGGCAAGTATGGTAGTGGTAAACCATATGTTCTTCGCCTGCATGGTGGTTATCGTAGCCCTTTCAGTCTCAAATGATAATTACAGGAAGCAACTTCACGATAAAGAAGTTGCTTCTATAAACGCGCGTATAACATAGAGGAATTGTACAGGTAAAATACGCGTCTTGTCAAATAGGCTTTCTATTCCTGGTTGTTCTGGACTTTGGCCAGGGCCTCTTTGAGTTGCTGGTAGACGGTATCGATGTGTTCAGGCATGACCTTGATGTCGGCCAGGACAGGCATAAAGTTGGTGTCGCCGTTCCAGCGCGGAACGACATGGAAGTGAATATGTTCCGCGAAGCCCGCGCCCGCGACCTTCCCCTGGTTAAAACCCATATTAAAGCCATCGGGGTTCATAGCCAGGCGCAGGGCCTTGATGGCGAGTTGAGCCAGGGCCATCATCTCGGCCAGCGTCGCGGCGTCAAGCTCCTCTAGTGCGCCGATATGCTGGTAGGGCGCGACCATCAGGTGTCCATTGCTATAGGGATAGAGATTGAGCATTACAAAGCAGTGCTCGCCGCGCTGAAGGATATGATATTCCTCGTCGCGCCCTTCGGCTGGCTGAGTACAGAAGATGCAGCCGGGCTTGGGTGGAGTTTGGGGTTGAATAAAGGCCATGCGCCATGGCGCCCATAAATTTTCCATAAACAACATCCTCTACAGTGCATAAGTGATGACGCTTTAGTGTGGATGCGCCACGACGTGGGAGGCGTCGCAGACGCCGAGTTGCTATTAGAGAGTATCACATCACAGCGAAGCCTGCTATGTCTGGGAGTGGATGCTGTAGGTGTTGGAGAGGGGAAAGAAACGTGCCGCGAAAACACGTTTTCGCGGCTACATTTGTGTGGACTCTTCCGGTTGTTCTTCCAGGGCGGGACAGCCTTCTGCTTCTGTACGCAGTGGAATCCAGTCTTCGGCCCATAGATGGATCGCATCAACGACCGGTTTAAGGGCATGCCCTTTCTCCGTGAGCTGATACTCGACGCGCACAGGAATTTGGGGGTAAACAACGCGTTTAACGATGCCCTCGCTCTCCAATTCGCGTAAGCGGTCACTCAATACGCGGTCAGAGAGACCTTCGACGACTGTGGTCAGCTCACCAAAGCGACACGGGCCATCAAGGAGCGTGTTCAATAAGAGACCTGTCCAGCGTTTGCCAAGTATCTGAACCGCGTGCTCATAGCGAGGACACATGCGCGCTGGTGAGTCTTGCGCTGATGTTGTTGAGGTTGTAGGCTTTGTAGCCATGGATTCACCTACCTGCCATTTCACAGGTACCTTGATTGTACCAATAGGGATAAAAAGCGCCTGTTTAGAATTACTTGTAAGTATACCATGTTTTATTCTCTAAGGCAAGGATGGATACAGCTAAAAAGTAAGTGAAAAGCTTTTTTCTGCCCTCATACTTTTGTTATATAGTGGTCACTTCCCTGAGTGTCGCAGGCGCGAAGGTTCTCCTATAAGGCCAGCTCGTGAGCCTGGTAGGGGGATTTGTGCTACACTAGCGGTATGCTGGATGTCTCCCTTTCAACACAACTGGATACCTTTACGCTGGATGTAAGCTTCGCCGTGCCGCAGGGAACAACGACGGTGCTGCTTGGAGAGAGTGGCGCGGGGAAAAGCACCGTTCTGCGTTTACTGGCGGGCCTCTTGCAGCCTCAGGCAGGCCATATCATCCTCGATAAGCAGGTTTACTACGATAGCAAGCGTGGCTTGGCGTTACCGCCCCAGGCGCGCCCCTTTGGCTATGTCTTCCAGGAGTATATGCTCTTTCCGCACCTGACGGTCTTTGAGAACATTGCCTTTGGTTTACGAGCGCAGGCAGAGGCGCGCTCGCGCATACGCTTGCGGGTTACTGAGGCACTGGCACAGGTACATCTGGAGGGCTATGCCCAGCGTTATCCTGCCCAACTCTCGGGGGGACAGCAGCAGCGCGTGGCGCTGGCACGCGCCCTGGTTCTACAGCCTCAGCTACTGCTACTGGATGAGCCGCTCTCTGCCCTGGACGTACAGACGAGGCGCGAGGTACGCCAGGAACTACGCCGTATCTTGACTGAGACGGGTATTACGACGGTCTTTGTGACGCACCAGTATGTGGATGCGCTGGTTTTTGGTCAGCATATCCTGGTGCTGGACCAGGGGCAGGTTTTGCAGCAGGGGTCGCAGCTTGACCTGGCGCAGCAGCCGCGCTCAGCCTATGTGGCCGAGCTGGTTGGCATGAACTTTCTACATGGTCGCCTGCTGCGTACCGAGGACGACGACTCTTGTGTGGTGCGTATCGCGCAATCTCAGCCAGCATTGGATTTGACAGTCATGTTTGAGGAGCGCCAGGGAGTGCCTCCGAGCGAGAGCGAGATTTATGTCGTGGTGGAGCCGCGTGACATCACGTTGCACCCTGGTCCCCCCGAGAGTTCGGCGCGCAATAGTTGCAAGGGGCGCATCGTGCAACTGCTCCATCTGCCCTCACCCTCTGAGGGGCGCGTCCGTGTCAGTATGGCCGTCGACGGTGTGGCGTCCGCGCCCATCCCCCTAACGGCTGAGATCACGGCCTCCTCCGCCGCGCGCCTGAACCTGCACGAGGGCCAGGAGATCTACGCCTCCTTCAAAGCCTCCGCCGCCCACGCGTATATGTAAGTTTTGGCTATGTATGATGAGTGCTGGCAGCCTGCGGCTGCCAGCACTCATCATACATAGCCAAAACATTAACTACTCGTGAACGGTTTCGCTTTCCCACTGGCAGGTATCGGGATGATTCTGCTTGAGGGCCTCAGCCAGGCCATCGAGGTCGGTAACATCGTCGCGGTAGACCGCCCAGGCCTTGGCCTTCATGCCAGGCTCGGTCACCTTGCGGTAGGCGATGACGCTGATGCGCTTGCCATTGGGAAAAAACTCCTCTTTGATTTTGGTCAGGTTCTCCCAGGGAATGATAACGTCCTCGCCACTTTTATTGCGTCTGACCAGGGCATCTGGCTCGAGCGCGATGGTAAAGGGAATGGGGGCGACGATGCGCAGGTAGATTGCGAAGCCCAGGATAAACAGGATGGCGATGATGGTGCTGGCTAGTACCGATGCGCCCTGATGAATAGCGATCCAGAGCACTAAAGCTGTAATAGCAATAATGCCTATGACAGTCACAACGAGCTTAAAGCGGCTCAGGCCGGGTCCTATGAAGACCTGCTTGGAGGAGGCAGGAGATGATGCCATGGAAAACTGCTCCCATAAATTTATAAATATAGGCGGACGTATGTTAACGCAGTATAGTAGTAACAGGTATTGTAACAATAGGGCGAAAACAATGCAACATGCCAAAACTGGGACAGGCATCCTAGCACCTTTGCGTTGCCCGACCAGTATGATATACTGAACACGTTGTCCCGGTAGGGTAGTATGCCTTGTTGCCCGGTAGCACCTGTATTAATCAGTCACAAGGGGCCTTAAAGAAGACCGCCCTGCGTCGCTTACTGCTTATCCGAAAACCCTGAGCGCGCGTGCCCCCGAAGGGGGGAGCGCTAGTCGCGAGAGCGACGTTGCCGTGTTCCCGAATGGGGAGGTTTCGGAATAAGATCTTTCTCGGGAAAATCGTTAGGCGCGTGGGCGAAGGGTCGCGTGAAAGGGAGAACCGCCGTGTCTATACAGCACTCTTCCGATATGCCAACCGGATCTTTTTCCACAGGGCTGGTACATCCACAGCGCGTTACAGACAAACTGCTTGCCACTCATGGCTATGTCGTAGGCATCGAGATTAGCAGTAGTGGTCTGCGCCAATCGGTAGCATTAGCCAATTTGGATGGAGACATTCTCTTCCGTATCAGCCGCCCACTGGAGGTCGTTCCTGATAGTGCGACTGTCTTGCAGCAACTGGAGGCGATGCTAGCCGAGGTCACCTCGCCTGAGCGCCTTGTGGACGGACGCATCTTACGTGTAGGGATTGCGGTCGGAGGGTTGGTAGATGCTTCGCGTGGCATGGTGCGAAGGCTGTATCACGCTCATGGGTGGAACGATTTTCCGCTTCAGGATTATTTCACTGAGCGCTTTGATGCTCCTTGTATTATTGATAATAACGCAAATGCCGCGGCCCTGGCTGAGTATCATCGTGGGGCTGGTATTGGCGAGCGTGTGATACTCTATGTTGGCCTGGGGCGAGGTATCGGCGGGGGACTGATCATTAACGGGAAAATTTATCACGGGGTGAACTCAATGGCCGGAGAGATTGGCCATATGCTGGTGAAAGAGCAGGGTCCCCGTTGCTCCTGTGGTGGTTATGGGCATCTTGAAGCCATCGCGTCGGCGCGAGCGATTATCAGTACCACGCTTGGCCTCTCGGTTGAGGTGACAGAGACGCATGCCGCGATTATGCGCCTCTCACATGACTGGGCGGAGCGCCTGACGGTTGCCCAGGTCTTTCAACTGGCCGATGAGGGCGACCAGGTTGCACAGCGCGTCGTATCAGATGTGCATACCTCACTTGGCATCGCACTTGCTAATATCGTGCATTTAGTCAATCCGAGTATGATTATCCTGGGAGGATCGGTCGCCCAGGCTGGCGATCTCCTCGTGAAACCCGTGGAGCAGCAGATACACCAGTTGTGTCTGCCCGAGGTGTGCCAGGATCTAAAGGTCGTGCAAGGGCATCTAGGAGTGGATGCCAGCCTGGTTGGAGCTGTCACACTGGCTCTCCAGGATTTATGACATGTACTTCTGATCCGAAAACCATGAGCGCGCTTGCCATGCCACCGCTTGCCCCCGAATGGGGGTTAGGTGGTCCCCGAATGGGGGAAGCGCTAGGCACGCCAGTGATGTTGGGTTTCGGAATAAGATCGTAAGGAATAATGCAGAATCTCGAGGGGCTTATGGTAGAAACAGGTCGAGTCATACAAAGGCGCTACCTGCTGCAACGTCTGGTGAAGCAGGGCCAGGTCTGTGCTGTTTATCAAGGATTCGACCAGGTATTGCAGCGTGTGGTTGCAGTCAAGGTTGCTCCCGCTGAACAGATTCCCACATATCGGGCCTCGCTCCGACTGACATCTCAGTTCTCACATCCTAATATCATTGGTGTGTATGATGTGATTCCTGAAGCTGATGGCCTCTATATTGTGCAGGAATATGTGGACGGCGATGATTTTGCTACGCTGCTCCAGGCTCAGCCATCTATCTACCAAATTGCTGACCTCGGTCGCCAGATCTGCCAGGCACTCATGTACGCCAATACCTCTTCACGCAAAGTCTGTCATGGAGATCTGACGCCCGCCACTATTTTACGTGATCGTCGTGGCAGTGTGCGCTTAAGCAATTTTGCCTCTCCTCCTGACATGGCTTACTTTAATGCCTGGAGCATTGTAGGGGCCGATGGAGTTGCCCTGCTCGATGCCGAGACCCCCTGGGGACAGATGAGCGAGAATCGGCTTGCAGATGACACACGCGCGGTTGGTATCCTGCTCTACCAGTTGCTCTCAGGCCGACCTCAGGGCGCGACCTCCGTTGAGCCGCCCACTGATGGCCGCCTGCGTTTCCACCGCAATGTGCCGCCTGAGGTCTGCGATGTGATTGCCCGGACGCTCATTCGCCAGCATCCTCAAAATATCGTGACCCCAGATGCCCTCTATAGCGAACTTAAAGCGATTGCCGACGCCCTGGAACCCTATGAACCCGTGTCCACCTTCAAGTCAGAGGATGTCTTAAAGCCACACCAGGTCTTGCCTACTGGCACTGGCAAGCTAAGCTCAGCCTCTGCTGGGGTCCGCCAGGAACGCTCACAGCCAGGCCTGCTCTCCAACTATCGCTCTGAGCCAGGCTCCCTGGCTGTTTCGGATGCTCCCCCGGCTGCTGCCGCCCTGGCAGATCCCCAGTTCGCCCAGTCTCCCATGACGGACCAGGCGCTTCCCTATCCCGAAGCCCAACAGGCTCCCAGCCGCGTGAATATGCCAGTCTTGATCGTCGCGGGTCTGCTACTATTCGCCCTATTTTTTGTCATCGGCTACTTCCTGGCCCAAATGGTATTAAAGTAAAGAAAAAGCGAGGGGCGCTATCTGCAGGATGGCGCCCCTCGCTTTTTCTTTATGTACCTACCTATTTGTTTTGCGCGGAGCCGTACATCATGTTTTCGCTGTTCCAGGCTTGACCAGTGTTGCCGTGTTTATCGACGACGATGACGCCCCCAGTCTCTTTTGTTTGAGTTCCCAGGAAGGCGATGACCTCGTCGGCCGCTTCCTGGGCCGTCTTGCCTGTGCCTACGGCATCTGCGATACGCCTGGCGATCGTTAGGCGCGTGAAGTCTTCTCCATAGCCTGTGCAGGATATGGCCGCGTTTGCGTCCGCGTAGAAGCCGCATCCGACCAGGGGCGAGTCTCCCACACGCCCGGGATGCTTGTTGATGATGCCACCTGTGGAGGTCGCGGCCGCGAGATGCCCATGGCTGTCGACGGCGACGGCGCCCACGGTTCCATGCTTTTTCTCCTCGAAAAGATCTTCGGCCTCGGTCGTATGCTGGGCCTGGGCTCGCTTCCAGTTGTTATACTGGCGCTCGGTGAGCAGGTCTTCAAGCTGGCAGAATGCGATACCCTGCTCTTCGGCGAAGAGGCTGGCCCCCCGGCCAATCAGCATGGCATGAGGACTCTGGAGGACCAGGCGTGCCAGGGCAATCGGGTTCTTCACCAGTTCAATGCCCGCAAGCGCGCCAACCTGAAGGGTATGTCCCTCCATGATGCCGGCATCCATCTCGATATTGCCCTCAGAGGTCAGGCAGGAGCCTGTGCCTGCGTTGAAGTTGGGGTTATCTTCCATTGCGCGCACAGCGGCCTCAACGGCATCCAGGGCCGTGCCCCCTTGCTCAAGAATGCGCATTCCGATCTGCGCCGCCTCGTTGCAGCCCGCCATACCGGTACCGATCCGCTCCGGGCTAATGGTTCCCGCCCCACCATGAACAACAATTGCTACTGACATGCTTGCTATCTCCAATATGTAAATAAGATAATTAGACGCTCATCCATTTTATCACGAAGCCATCAAGAGTTTGGGTGGCCCTCATCCTGCAACTCTGCGGTCAATTCCGTGAGCCAGGCCAGAAGCGAGCGCGTCTGATAGATACGGCTGCGTAGTACTACATGGGCTAAGAAGTGTTCTGGGGCCTGCCTATCATCGATGCTGGCCTGCTGGCGCAGCTCCAGGTGCTGAAGGAAGTGCTCACAAGCCTCGGCCTGGCGTTGTACGAGCGCGATGGTCTGCTCGGATGCGTATGGCCGCAGAAAATAGAGTTTGATCAAAAAGTGGATGCGAATATCGCGCGGCTTCTCCACTGGCTCTAGCAGCCAGGTATGAAAGAGCGCCTTCCCCTCCTCGCGCAAGTGATAGACCTTGCGCGGCGGACGGCTTCCCTGCTCCTTTACGGTGGCCTCGATATATCCCAGGCGCTCCAGTTTCTTGAGAAAGGCGTATAACTGGCTCATCTCAAGGTGGATAATTTCGCCCAGCGTGCCTCGCTCAAACTCCTGGAACATTTCATAGCCGTGCATTGGTCGCGCTTGCAAAAGCCCCAGCAGCGCGTATTCCGCCGGCTCACTGATCTGCATGCGTCTCATCCTCCCTCCAACAAGAAATAGCTAAGCTTGCTGCCCATTATAACATTATCATGCACATTATCCTTCCTTCGCGCCTGCGGTGAGCTTGTGAGCTGAGACGTTAGGGATGATTGTTGCGCCAAGGTAGCAAATATGCTACATTTCCAGTGCTCTATGAGCGGCAATATGCCATTTAATTATATTTTGGGGAGCATCTTTGTATTATGTCTCAGCCACCGATTGTGCTGGCCTTTATGCAGGCCAGGGAGCTGCGCGCGGCCTATAAAAGCGGCCAGGAGCAGACAAGCATTTCGCCTGACCTGGGCCTCTCGCATGTGACAGTTGAACTGTCAGATAGTGGAGTAGTCTTTCCTGGCGGAGTCCATCTACGTTGGACTCAGATTGAAAAGATTGCCGCCTCCGAGGTGAACTGCTTTGTGGTGGAAGAGAATGAGATCCGCTCCATCCAGTATTTCTCCGAGGATACCAACCGCATGTGTAGCCTGATGCCCACGCGTGGCGCGCCTACCATGCTAATTGCTGGCTTTACCATGCACCGCATTGTGGATATTGATCCCATGGAGGATACGCGCAAGAAGATGGCCACGTTGACGCCTGTGGTGGGGCGCGTGCTGGATACGGCGACCGGCCTGGGTTATACGGCGATTGCCGCCGCCAAAAGCGCCGAGCAGGTGACGACAATTGAGTTCGATCCCGGCGCGCAGCATATCGCGCGCCAGAATCCCTGGTCCCACGAACTCTTTGATAATCCGAAGATTCGCCAGGTGATGGGGGATGCCTACGAGGTCGTTCCGACCTTTGACGATAACAGCTTTGACCGCATCGTCCATGATCCCCCCGTCTTTAGCCTCGCGGGCCAGCTCTACTCAGCAGTCTTCTACCGCGAGCTTTACCGCGTGCTGAGAAAAGGCGGGCGGCTCTTCCATTACATTGGGAATCTAGAGAGCAAGTCGAGCGGGACTGTGGCCAAGGGCGCGTTTAAGCGCCTGCAAGAGGCTGGTTTTAAGCGCGTCATCAAGCGCCCTGAAGCCTTCGGCATCCTGGCGTATAAGTAAGAAGAGACAATCCGGAGATGGCGGACGCCATCTCCGGATTGTCTCTTCTTACTTATATTTATTTGTCGGCGAATTCGCAGATGGCGCGCACGCCGTACTCCACGTCCTCGTCGGAGGCGGCAAGCGAGATGCGTACAAACTCGGCTGAGGTGGCGCCAAAGCTGTTGCCGGGCGCGATCATGACGTTATATTCGCGCAGGAGGTCAAGGGCGAAATGGTTGTCCCGGCGCGAGACACGACCCGCCCGGTCGCGGACGTCGATCAGGGCGTAGAAGGCGCCATGGGGCGTGTAGATATAGCGATCATATTCTTTGAGTAGCCGCGTCGCCAGGTCGCGCCTGCGGCGATAAGCCTCGCGCATGGTGGTGACGCAGTCCTGTGGTCCCGTGAGCGCGGCGGCGGCGGCCCGCTGCCCAATCAAGCTCACGTTGGTGTGGCTACCGGCCAGGACCTCTGTGATGGACTTGATTAAGGCCTTGCTGGCCACAGCATAGCCCACGCGCCAGCCCGTCATGGCATAGGTCTTGGAGAAGGTATAGACCCCGATAAAGTGCCCCTGCTCTAGCTCTTCTGCACTCAGTAGTGTAGCGGGACTGACGTGCTCGCCCTCAAAGACGATCTGGTCATAGCATTCGTCCGAGAGGAGATAGAGGTCATGGCGCAAGGCGAAGGCCAGCAGATCAGCGATCAGTTCGCGGGGGAAGACCGCGCCTGTAGGGTTGCCCGGCGTATTGATGAGCAGCATGCGCGTGCGTGGTGTGACCAGTTGCTCCAGCTCGGCGACTGAGGGCAGCCATTCGTTGGCGGGATCAAGCCGGTAGGGAACGGCGGTCGCGCCACAGACCAGTAGCTGTGTGTAGTAGACTGGCCAGCAGGGATCAGGAATGAGCACCTCATCGCCAGGTCCCACGGTGGCGTGGAAGATAGATTGCAGAGCGTTGGTGCCGCCCATCGTGGCGACCACGTTCTCGATGCCGACATGATAGCCATTGACACGCCTGATCTTCTCCGCCAGCAGCTCACGGAACCAGGGCCAACCTGGAGGCGGACCGTAGGGAATGACCTCGCGTTCCAGAGCTTCAATGGCGGCCTTGCGGATGTGCGTGGGCGTGAGGAAATTTGGCTCCCCCATCTGGAGAGGGCGCGGGGGAGGAAGGGCCTCTCCGTGCTCATGGGCCTCGCGTTGTAGCTGGCGCGCATAGGCGCTTACCGCGCCGAAGCCGCCTGCTGGCTGGTTATAAATACTCTCTTTACCAATTTTCATGCATGGTGCCTCTCGAAAACCTGAGCGCGCAAGCGCTAGCCGCGAGAGCGGGCGCTGCGCCCCCGAATGGGGGTTGGTTTTTGTCTAAGGATATGTTCCTGAATGCTTCCTATCTACAAATGCGCTCTATCAGCCCGCTGAGCAGGGCGATACGCTCTGGTAGATACTCAAGTTCGACATACTCGTCCGGGTTATGTGCCAGGCCGCCACCTGCTCCCAGGCCATCGAGCGTGGGAACGCCTACAGGCGAGGTGTTGTTGGCGTCTGAAGCCCCGCCGCTGGCGACGTCATGGATCGCTATGCCCAGTTCTGCCCCGGCCTCCTGGGTCATACGGATCAGGGGTGCGTTGACCTCTGAATGCTCAAAGGGGAGGCTGCGCATCGAACCGCTTACCTGAGTTTGCGTCTCGGGAATATACTGCTGCCGTACGGCGCGCTGCATGGCTTCTTCGATTTCGTGAACGCCCCGCATGTTGCTGGCGCGTACGTCCATTTCACAATAGGCATAGTCTGGAATGACGTTCTTGCGGTCGCCACCCTGGATGCTGGTCACGTTGACTGAGACGCCAGGGAAACTCTCATGGAGCGCCTGCATGGCCTGGACCTGGTGCGAGAGCTCGATGATGGCGTTGCGGCCCTTTTCTGGCTCAACACCCGCGTGGGCTGAACGTCCCCAGACCTCGACACGATACAGTCCGGAGCTTTTGCGTGCCGAAACCACTGTCTCCAGGGTACGACCAGGTTCCAGCACCAGGGCTGCGTCCGACTTTCTTGCCCACTCTGTAATCAGCTCCTTGCTGGCGGGCGAGCCAATCTCCTCGTCGCTATTAAAGACAAAGGTGATGCTCTGATATGAATTCCAGCCCTCCTGGAGCAGCATGTCCACGCTATATATGCCCATAAGCAGGCCAACTTTCATGTCCAGTACACCAGGCCCCTTGGCGATCTCTCGGCCATCTAGCATGGTCTGGGTATAGGGCCGCTTCTCGGCCTCGCCATCGGGAAAAACCGTATCCATATGCCCGATCAAGAGCACGCGCGCCCCCTGGGGATTGCCTCCCTTGCGGGTCGCGATCAGGTGGTCTCCATACTCCTGCTGGGAATCAAATGAGGTGGAGAAGCCCAGGTCTGTGAAGCGCTTTTGTAGGTATGCGCCAACCAGATCTACGCCTGCTTTGTTATATGTTCCTGAATCGATATTGACGATGGCTTCCAGGTCTTTGAGCAGCTCGGGAAGTAGCTGCCGGGCCTGGTCAATGCGTGGGTGGTGCTCCCTCATGCGATGACTCCTTCTTCGCGTAAACGTTCTATCTCTTCGTTACTATATCCGGCCTCGCGCAAAATCACGCCGGTATGTTCGCCCAGTGTGGGCGGCGCGTAGCGCTGCTCAATCTGAACGCCCGAGAGGCGTGGAAAACTGAGCAGGGATTGAAAGCGCGCCCCGCCCTCGCCGTGTTGTAAGGCGACGCCCCTGGCCTGTATGTGGGGATCCTGTATGGCCTCCTCTGGCGTGTAGACTGGCCCGACACAGGCATCGATGTCGGCGAATTCCGCCAGCCACTCGTCACGCGCCTTCGTCTTAAAGATGTTTGCGAGTATTTCAACGGCCTGGTCGCGCTCCCCGCGTCCAACGGGCGAGTGAAACGGCAGGAGTTCGAGGTGCCCTATTCTGGTGCAGAAGGTATGCCAGAATTTGGGTTCCAGGGCCGCCAGGGTAATATGCTTGCCATCCTGCGTCTCGTAGATATTGTAGCAGGGAAGTCCACCATCGAGTGAGGAGTGACCAGGTATCGGCATCTTGCCCGTATTTAAATACGCCGTCATCGCCAGGGGCATGAGTGACATCACGCCCTCGGTCATAGCCACGTCGACAAAGCGGCCCTCGCCGCTGCTGGCGCGCCCCACCAGGGCGGTAAGAATACCCGTGGCCGCCATAAAGCTCCCGCCTGCCAGATCACCCATTTGCGTGGGAGGCATAAGCGGGCGCCCCGACTCATCGCGCTGGTAATGGAGCAGCCCGGCATAGCCTACATAGTTGAGGTCATGGCCCGCGCGCTGCTGATAGGGGCCATTCTGCCCATATCCACTGACCGCGCAGTAGATCAGGCCCGGTTGCTCCCGTTTCAGCCGCTCATAGCCCAGACCCAGGCGCTCCATGACACCAGGCCGAAAGCTTTCTAGCAGCACATCCGCCTCTTTGATCAGGTGCAGGAAGAGGTTTTTTCCCTGCTCACTTTTCAGGTTAAGGGCGATGCTCCGCTTGTTGCGATTGACCGCCATGAAATAGAGGCCCATGTTTCCAGGTCCATAAGGCGGCAGGCTGCGTGAGTAGTCGCCGCTCTCAGGATCTTCGACCTTGATCACATCGGCACCAAAGTCCGCTAGGATCTGGGAGGCATAGGCGCCCGGGAGGAGGCGAGACAGGTCTAGGACGCGTATCGATTGTAGAGGCAAGCCCATGATTCTCTCTCCTTTTTCTCTGCTCTCAGTATACCTCAGCCTGAGTGGTGTGTTTCCTAAAGAATGGTAAATCGTTGTGGGGACACCCCACGCCCCGGCAGGAGGGGAGCCCTCCTGCACCTCCCCATCCCTTATGGGTAATGGGTGTGGTGCATGCTGGTGGCCGCAGGCCACCAGCATGCACCACACCCATTACCCAGGCATTTATGCCGGGGCGGCGTTGCTCTCCTGGAGGCGAAACTGCGGGTTATAGTGTTTATCACAGCTGCTACAGGAGACTGGGCGGCTGTAGCGGCGGGTCCGCGGATACTGCTTGCCACAACTGGGGCATTCATAGATGTAGCGGATGGGGCGGCGTGCGCGGCGCATCTCTTCGCGGCGTTTGCTCTCTTCAAAGAGGAGCGCGCGTAACTCTTCCAACCCATAACCAGTCACAGCCGCCTCGTCGGCGGCGATTGAATCATAGCCGTGGTGCCGGTGTTTGCGGGGCGTGCCATTGACGCGATCCGCCAGGTGGATGAGTTCATGGGCGACCGTGACCTCGATTGATTTTGGTTGCAGATCTGGCTCAATAAAGATCAGGTGCCAATACTCCTTGCGCAAAGCCTGTGCCATAGTGACATAGCAATAGCAGCCCAGTGTCATGAGGTTGAGGCGTTTCCCGGTCCAGCGCATAAACTCCTGCCGATCCTGGGTAATAGCCAGGTGAGTCAACTCATGTTCGGGAAGTTGGAGCTTCTGCCAGTAGTGCTTGAGCCAGTGCTGTAAGGTCGTTCGATCTCCATAAATGCAGGGAGCACCCATCAATGTGGGGGGAACGGGAGCCATGCCTCGTCGCGTCCTCGTGTTTTTGCTCTTCTTTGTCGTGGCCATGTATCCTCAGGTGGTCTAGAGCCGCATTACTTACTGCCTGCTCAAGGTCATTTCGGGTTACACCAGAGTCTCTCATCCATACCAGGCGTTGAGTTTTTCGTCGGTGGAGAGATGAGAGTAGTGATAGAGAAGAATTCTTCTTTTCGCCTATTTTTGCGGAAGTACTGTTCAGTCCTTTTGAGTATACCAGTCATAATCTGCCATCGCAACTATTTTCTCTATTTTCCCCTGCTTGACACCGCTCCTTATCAGTCGTAAGATATTGATTACATATTTCATGGAACGTATACGTAAATCTCCGTATTGCTAAGGAGCCGTTCTATGGCATTGCAGATCTCTATTAAAACGCACCAATCATTGCAGCAGCTTGCAACGGAGATACGTGCGCTTCTTAATTTACCCCCCTTTACCGATAAATCTTTCGCGGGCTCACCCTATTGTCAGTTTGAGACGCTGGGTATGTTTGTGCTTGTGCAATGTACTGAAGAGGAGGAGCGGGATCCTGAAGTTATAGAGTATCCTTATTGCTTTAATATTCAGTTCTCGTTCAACGAACATACACTGGATACAGATGAAATGGAGTATAACTTGCAACCATACTATGCGCAGTTGCTGGCATTTCATCTCAACGTCGTAACCGCTTGCTATGAGAAGAAGCAAGTGGGGCGGCATTGGCAGGTGCGCTATCACTATTTCCATAAAAATCCTACCTGGGATGGTTCGATCCTTTATGGTGAAATAGGCTGGGAACCAGCCGTCATTGCCTCACCACCTACTCCCTGGCGTACGATGATGCCTTCTGCCTTCTCATAGTAGGGTCCATGCTGGCATGGACTCGCCCGGCCCGCAGGCCGATACCCAAATGCTGGGATAAGTCGCTTCGCTCGGAGTCCATGCCAGCATGGACCCTACATAGATAGAGCAAGCAAACCAGCTACGTTGGATTGGATTCGGCTCCGCCACTCAGTCCTGGATTGATATATTGATATATAGATGGGTCTATGTGTGACCTCAAGGTGCCTTCTGCCGTCTCCTGCACGATATAATCCACGACATCACACAGTTCCTGATGCTGACGATAGATCCGTCTCTGCCTCATCGCGCCATTGCCCTCACACAGAGTCTTCTGGACTAACGTCGAAACCTCTTGCCAGTCGTTAGATGCCTCCAGCGATGGGCGCAGGAAGGTCAGGAAGCGCTCAATCATGACTGGCGCGGGCACGGTCTCTTGCGCGTGCACATCCAGCAGGTCGCCCTCCAGGCCGTAGCGCGCGGCGCGCCAGTGGGCCATGCGTAAGAGTTCCATACGGATTGGCTCTGCTTGCTGGCCCTGGATCACCTGCTCGTGACAGGCGCGAATCAGGGCGCGTATGAGGGCAGTGGCCATGACCGCTTCATCAATAGTCAGGCAGACGTCCGCGATGCGTACCTCAATGGTAGGATAGCGTTCAGAGAGGCGAATATCCCAATAAATCTTGGTTGGATCATCGATACTGCGCGTCTTGACCAGGAGTTGGAGCAGATTATCATAATCTCGCAGCGAGGAGAAATGCTGTGGCAGGCCCGACTGTGGCCAGCGCCCCCAGTGGGGGATGCGATAGCTGGCATAGCCTGTATCCAGGCCGCACCAGAAGGGCGAGTTCGCGGTAAGCGCGATCAGCGGTGAAAGCCAGGTCCGAGCCTGGTTCATGATTTGGAGTCCAAGCTCGCGTTGACTGATGCCGACATGCACATGGCAGCCAAAGATGGCCTGTTCGCGTGCCAGCTGTTGGTAATCGCGTTCAAGAGCCAGGTAGCGAGCACGAGGCGTGAAGGGTTGCTCTTGCCAGAGGGAGAACGGGTGCGTCCCCGAAGAGGCAATGCGTTTATGAAAGACGTGGGCTGCGTCTATGACCGCGCTACGCAAACGCGTAAGCTGATTTCTGACTTCGGCCAGGCTCGCGCATACGGGAGTTGCGACCTCGACCTGTGACAGCTGAATTTCGAGTTGTACATCCTTGCCCAGTGTTTTTTGCGCTTCCTGCACAACTTCTTCCGCTATCGAATCCAGTTCTCGACTGGTCGGGTCGACAATTTGATACTCCTCCTCAACCCCCAGCGAGAATACTTCGGTAGTGGACATGGGTTTGTCTCCTTATGTGAAGGATGAAGTACGTTTCATTTTGGGGGATAGTGTTGTATTGAGTGGGGGTTGCGCTTCGCCCGTCCCCATTCAATACAACACCACCTTTCTCTTGTCGGTTTCTGGTGTTGCATGATAGAGTAGAAATACTACATACAAACTTTGAAGAAAGGGCAAGGTCGAGACTCTATGCTATCCGCGATAGTGTTAATCAATGTAGCGCGTGGGCAGGTCAATGAGACCGCGCAACGACTGTTAGAGATCAACGGCGTCTCTGATGTGTACTCTGTTACTGGCGAATATGACCTGGTCGCGTTGGTGCGTGTGACGCAGTACGATGATCTGTCAACGGTGGTGACGACGCATATGCAAAAGATCTCCTCTATCGAAAAGACCCATACGCTGATGGCCTTTAAGTGCTTTTCGCGCGCAGACCTGCAACAGGCCTGGGATATTGGTATCGAGTAAGGATAAGGGATCGTTGCATGCTTCTCTCTACCGCTCGTCTCCAACTGCGTGAATTCGAGGAGGACGATTGGCAGGCCGTACAGGCCTATCAGAACGATCTACTCTATCTGCGCTATACTCCCTGGACGTACCGCACAGAAGGGGATGCGCGCGATTTTGTGCAGATGTTTATTAACTGGCGTGAAGAGCGCCCTCGCTACCGCTACCAGTTCGCTGTGGTCTTGCCAGAGAGCAGTACACTGATCGGTAATGGCGGTATTCGCTCAACGCATGCGCAACCCTGGGAGGCCCATATCGGCTATGAATTGGCCTCCACACACTGGGGCCATGGCTATGCTACCGAGGTTGCGCGCGCGTTGCTCGACTTCGGTTTCAACGAGTTACGCCTGCATCGTATCTACGCGCAATGCGTCGTCGAAAACACTGCTTCAGCGCATGTCCTGGAAAAGATAGGCATGCGCCTGGAGGGGCACTTGCGCGAAAATGGCTGGATGCAAGAACGCTGGTGGGACACCCTCGTCTATGGCATTCTCGCCAGCGAATGGCGTGCTCAGCAAGCAAATGACTCTCTTTCCGTATAAGCGGCACCGGATATCCTACGCCGGGATATACTACGCATACTACGAGAACCCGTTGACAATGTTCAATAAGTGATAGGTCAGCCACCAGCCGTAGCCTAGCATGGCCACCATGGCCACATAGGCTACGGCTATTATGATTTTCGTGCGGCCACGAGCAGGGAGCACCCGGTAGGGTGGCTTGCGCATATTAACGACGGTTAAGGTCACGCTGACAATAACTAGTACCAGGGTAATCAGGCTAAAGACGCTCTCCAGGGGCGACCTGGTCGAAAATGAATCAAAGAGTAAGAATATACCCAGGGGAATGCCCAGCAAGAAGAGCCACTTCGAGATCAGCGGCGCGACCCGCCCTCCGTCCAGCGGGTGCAGAGGCAAGAGGTTGAGTAGATTCAGATAGAAGCCAACATTTGCCAGTACCAGCCAGAAGTGTCCCCCATCGAGCAGAAAACAGAGCCGGGGGATCAGCGTATTGATACTCGTAAAGACAGGACCGTAGCAACTACGCGCGCTCACATACCATGATATTCCATAGCAGAAAATAGCTCCCAGCCCTCCCAGAAAGGGGCCTGCCAGTGCGACAAAGGTAATATCTGCGGGCTTGCGTAGCCTGGGCATGGCCACGAACGCGCCAATAAGCGGAATGAAATATGGCCCCCTTGCAGGTAATTTCTTGATGCGTAGCGCCAGCAGATGCCCCAGTTCATGGACCAGGAGCAGCAGCATAAAGGCAATCGCCAGAGGCCATGAGCGAAAGATCAAGCCCAGCACCAGGGTGCTAACGATCAGTGAGAGGATCGCAAGCGTTTGTTGGAGCCAGAAGCGCGCTTGAGGCGAGAGAGGACGTTTCTGCACTATTCTCCATTTCTCAAATTAGTTTAAATCAGCTTTTTGTGTTTATTCTCATTTAATTATAACCCGCTGACCCGGCAAAAAGTAAAGGTGTGTCGGTGTGGGTTTCGGGCATCCGCCCGAAACCCACACCGACACACCTTGATTCTATAAAGGGTATGCCACCGCCAGTAGCCGTGTACGCTAGTAGCGGGCTATAGCTCGATGGTGCGCTTCTGCTCGACTGATTGGTAGGCGCCGAGAATGATCTTGAGGACGTTGATGCCATCCTCGTGGTTGTTGATGGGGCGGCGCTGCTCTTGCAGGCATTTGACGAAGTCGGCGATCTCCGCGTCGAAGGTATTGATGCCCGAGAGTTTCACCGTGTTCACCACAGGTGGTTCGCTCATACGCATCTTGTAGGTGATGTCGCTACCCTTGCTATAGGCATAGCCGCGCTGACCGACGATGCCAAATTTCTCCGTATTGTCGCCTGGCTCATAGGCCCAGCTGGTGACGATGTTGCCGACCACACCATTCTCAAAGCGGACCAGGACTTGGGCCGAGTCCTCACCATCCATAAAACTTAGGCGATGGTTGCTCGTCATAGCGGTGACCTCGACGGGCTTGCTATCCGCCAGGTAGAGTAAGAGATAGGAGGGATGATAGCCCGTATCGATCAATTCACCACCACCAATGAACTGGCGCTGACCACGCCAGCCAATGGTCTTGGGATCAAAGGTGTGATAGAACGAATCTGTGGTGCGGATTTCATAGATATCGCCAATCGTACCACCAGCGATCAGGCGCTTGGCGTACTGGACCGCAGGGATGTAGAGCTGGTTGTGCGCGCACATCAGCGTGACCCCATTGGCCTCTACGGCCTGGCGGATCTCGTCGGCCTCTTGTAGCGAGAGACAGAGCGGCTTCTCGCAGAGAATGTGCTTGCCTGCCTGCGCGGCAGCAATGATCGCGCCTTTATGCAGGTGGTGGGGCAGGCAGATGTCTACAGCATCGATGTCTGCCTCCTGGAGCATTTTGCCCATATCGGTATAGACATCGGCTCCGCCAGCCTCCTCAGCGCGAATACGTGCGCTTTCCTCTACGACATCACAGACTGCCGTTATTTTCGCGTCAGTCAATTTATTATAGCCACCGACGTGAACGGCGGCGATACCACCACAGCCGATTAGTCCAACTTTAATCGTCATTTTTTCCTCTCCTTAGAAGAATGAACCTTATGAATGCCATGCACAATTTTTTTGGGGTCATGTATGTGATGTGAATTGGCGGCCCAAGGCCGCCAATTCACATCACATACACTAAACTCCTTACAACGGATGAGCGCGCAAAATTAACAGGGGTCGTGGTACCCATTAGCCAACGTTTGCTGTTGGCGCTGGCGGTACTGGGCCGGTGTCATACCCAGGCGCTTCTTAAAAACGTAGTGCAGGTAGCTACCGCTTGAGAAGCCGTGGTTGTATGCTAGCTGCTCAATCGTCTGCTCAGAGTGTGTCAGGGCCTGGCACAATTGCGCCAGGCGATAGCGCTCCAGGTAGCCGCTGAAGGTCTCGTTAGCATACTGGTCTAGAATGCGCTGCAGCTGGCGTCCACAGATATGCAGGCTCTCCGCGACCTCGCTGAGCGTCAGGGGGCGCGCATAGTTGTCGCGTATATACTGTGTCGCGAGCTGATAGCGATACGTGTTCATATCGCGTGAAGGGAGCGACGGTTGATGTTGCGACGTATGCTGGACGCGTGCTGTGCGTAGCAAGATTTGAATGATGGATTGACGAATCGTGGTAAAGGCACCAAATTCGCCTTCCTGCCATGCCTGGTAGGCCGTAAGAAACCAGTTCATGGCACTATACTGGTCAAGCACTGGCCTGGCCTCCATAGTGCTTAGCTGCTGGATACAGGCATCGGCTTCCACAATCTCCCATTGCTCACCCCATTCCATGCTGGTGTCTGGCTCCTCCAGGGGCACGATGTCCAGGTGCAGGCAGAGTTCATACATGGCCTCACGAGGTCCCGCCTCCTGCTGGTGAAGTACCTGTGGCCCGGTAAGGTAGAACATCCCTGCGTGCAGGGGATAGCTTCCATCCTCCAGGATTAAGCGCCCCTGTCCGCGCGGAATGAAGTGAAACTCGTAGTTATGGTGCTTGTGATAGGGAATAACATGCCCCGCCTGAAAGGCGATAAGGTGACAACGGAGTATACGAATGCCATAATGACCCCAGCGGAAGCTGATATCAAGCCGGTCAAGCGCATCAGGTTCCGCCTGCATGGGCGCAAAGAGAAAAGGACCGCCCTGCTTGCGCAAGGCCTGGATGGTACCTCGGTCCAGTTCTCGAGCCGCTTTTGCCACGAAAGCCTCCTCCTGCTCTGCGAATCTGTCAGCCCTCAAAAGGCGCGCCGGATCGGTCATGGTTTTGCTGACCACTCACCACCAGCGCGCTTTGCGTCTAGTGTGTCAGCTCGGAAATTTTGATGGCGTGCCCCTCTTGCGCGGAGCGATTGGCCGCCTCCATCAGCGTTGTCAGGTCAATGGCTGCTTGAATGTTCTCGGAGGCGAGCGTGTCTTCCTCGATATGTTTGACCCATTGCTGGAAGGGCAGTGGGGTGTCCTCGGGCAGGTCTGTGATCGTATTCCACTGCTGACCCTCTGCAAAGAGGCGGCTACGAATCTGGAGCTGCTCCTCAGGCGTGCCAAAGAGCAGGCTGCCCTCCGTCCCATGCAACTCGATGGTGAAGGGCGAGTGCGGATTGACAAAGCCCGCCTCGACAACACCAATCGCTCCGTTCGCGTAGTGGAGCGAGACCAGCGCGTTATCCTCGACCTCTTTCCCGGTCACATAGCCGTAGTTGGCGCTGACGCTCTCGGGCATGCCCAGGAAGAGACGCGTCAGATACATAGGGTGGCATCCCAGGTCGATCATGGCTCCGCCACCACATAGCTCTTTATTGAAGAAGTGTTCAGGCAACCAGCCGAGAGGTGAACGCTCGTTGGGGAGTGCTCCGTTGTGTGAGAGGCGTACACGTGCCAGGGTCAACTGCCCAAAAGCGTTGCGCTGGATGAGGCTCTGGATGGCCTGGGTATATCCTGCGCTAAGGCGTGGGAGGGAGACCGTGAGCTTGACAGAGGCCTCTTCAACTGCCTTAATGATAGCGTTACACTCGTGAAGCGTGGGCGCAATGACCTTTTCGGTAAAAATATGCTTGCCCGCGCGTGCCGCGGCCAGGAACACCTCATGATGCATGCTGGTCGGGGTATCGACGATGATGGCATCGATATCGGGCTGGCTCAGTAGCTCATTGAGATTCTCATAGAAAGGGACGCTTAACTCTGTTGCCCAACGACGCCCTCGTTGGACATCTTCGTCCCAGACCGCGACTATTTGTGTTGATGGATGCTGCTGGGCTTGGCGCTTATAGTCATTTGCATGCACATGCCAGAAGCTGACCATGGCAACTCGAATCATAAATCTGCGTTTCCTTTCAATGTATGAAGTGGCGCGCTTAGTGATATGTAATATGTAGGGTCCATGCTGGCATGGACTCTTACGCGACCCACGTGGGCTGTGTCCTCTATCGGCTACATTTTCACTGGGCGAGGTTTTAAGTCCATGCCAGCATGGACCCTACACACTAGATCGCAAGCCCCACCAATCTGCGAAATTGCGACCGAGCACAATGCGTCTCTATTCATTGTAATCTCTGGTACTGAAGAATGACAATGCGCCCACGCGACAAAGTCGCTCTATGCCCTGCGAAATTGCGACAATTTGGGACGAGGTGAGGAGAGTAACGCACATCAATAGGAAAAAATTCTAAAATCCCAAAGTGGGCGTCACAAAATGCCATGAAAGCGCGTCTTACTATATAGATGCATTGATAGCGCCATATGCAAGTCCTTTCGGGTAGGGAGTGTAATGGGTGCAAGTAGCCGCGTACGCAAGGGCGTAGCCCCAGTAGCCACGTACGTAAGTAGCGGGCTACTGCATCTTACCACTCACCAGGGAGTGAGACGTTACGCCAAAAAGGTGCACACCGGGTGTGCGTAATAAGAGAAAAAAGAGGGACCACGACTCATGTTGATATCTTGCCCTCATTGCGCCGCGCAATTGCAGGAGGATGCTATCTTTTGCCCCTCATGTGGCGGCTCCGTGGTTCCTTGTGAGCATATATGCCCGGAAGACCAGGCGCAAACCATCCCACTGTACGAACATCTCCATCCCGCTTTGAGGGCTGTGAGCAGCCCTTTTGCGTCTCTTGAAAGCGATG
The DNA here is from genome assembly GCF_016587375.1 of Ktedonobacter robiniae. GTDB lineage: Bacteria > Chloroflexota > Ktedonobacteria > Ktedonobacterales > Ktedonobacteraceae > Ktedonobacter > Ktedonobacter robiniae. The sequence continues at coordinate 1,946,002 of NZ_BNJG01000001.1, read as the reverse complement.
AGGCGGTTACTCTTCAGGGCTCACTTCAGGATGCGTACCACCATGTGCCTCGTATCCAGGTTCAGTCGGAAGATGAAGAGCAGCCAGGACTTTCAGAGACCTCTATCCTGGTGCCTGAGAGCTATGCTAGCACCTGGTATAAAGAGGTGCGTAATGCGATTGCACACGTTGAATCCTCCGTGCCTCCTAAGCTACGAACCGCGACACGACGGTCTATCTCACCGACGCTCTTCTTCTGGTTCTCCTGCCTGGTCATGGTTGTACTGGTCGCGGGAGGCAGTTTTGGTGTCTTCTCCGCCTTTGGCGCAGGTCCCATGCGGATGACGCTCCAGATCTCACCTGGCACGGTTACTGCTGGCGCGACGCTGACGCTACATGGGTCGCATTTCTCGCCCGGGAGCCAGGTTGGCCTCTCTCGTGACCATGGCTTCCCTGTTGTGGATACCGTGGGTAATGCTATCATTCGGGCTGATCAGCAGGGAAATTTTACGGATACGGTGGTTGCCTTGAGCGAGTGGTCTCAGGGCTGGCATACGTTACGTGCCGAGGATGCGCAGACGCATACATTTGCCACCTTCTCTCTTTTGGTAAAGGGGAAAGGTGGTGTGCTACGCCCGGCACACCTGCACCTCTCCAGTGAGGCCTTTGATTTTGGTACTGGCGACACCATTACCAACGGGGTGAAAACGCTGACTCTCTCAAACACGGGCAGTGGAGCGATTAACTGGCAGGCAAAATCCGACCAGGACTGGCTCAAGATTAGTCCGGCGCGCGGGACGTTCATCAGTGGACAGAGTATACGCCTCTTTATCGCAATTGATCGCTCACATATGCAGCCTGGAGCCTACAACGGGCATGTCGCCTTTACCTCGGATGCGGGCAACAATGGATTGACGACCCGGATGCGCGTCGTCTCCTCGCCGTTTTTCTCGTCTGGTGCACTGAGCGTCAGTCCTCCTGTGCTTTCCTTCCTGGCAGCCGATGGGGATAGCTCACCTTCCCCACAGGATGTTACTCTCTTGAATGCTGGAATCCGCTCACTGAACTGGAGCGCGGCCAGTGATGCCTCCTGGCTAAAAGCTGATCCAGCGACCCACACCCTGGTCCCAGGTGAACATGGGAACCTGCGCCTCTCAGTCGATACACACGCTTTGTTGCCGGGGATCTATCAAGCAGCGGTGACTCTACGGGGGCAGGACTGGGATGGGCAGGATGTGCCTGGTAGCCCGCAAAAGCTTTTTGTGAGTGTGACCGTCACTCAGGGCTGTCTCTTGCAGGCCGCTCCCACCAGTCTTACATTTACAGGGACCTATCAAGGAGCACTGCCCCAGGCGCAATCTCTTAAGCTTGGAGGCACAAAGGGTTGTAGTGGTCCCGTGAATTGGAGTGTCAAGAGCGATGCCAACTGGTTGCACCTCGATGCAGATCAGGGAACACTCCCCAGCACATTCCAGGTGAGTGTTGACCCCTCCGCGCTTGTGCCAGGTGACTATCATGCTACCCTTTTCTTTTCATCTCCCTCGGGAGTGCAGCCACTACCAGTCACCCTGTCATTACAAGCAGCCGTGCCTGTGCCTTCGATCACGCTCTCCAGAACTCGGGTCTCACTAACCACAATTCAGGGGCAGGCGACAGCGGTCGGACAAGATGTGGCTCTCGCGAATAACGGCACAGGCAGGCTGGTGTGGAAAGCCACAACCTCTACCTCCTCTGGCGGCTCCTGGTTGAGTGTCTCTCCCGCTGCGGGTTCCCTCAATCCAGGCAAGTCGCTGGCCTTGCACATCTCTGCCCAGCCCGCTGGAACTCTGGGGCCGGGGACGTATAATGGCTCTCTGAGCATCAAGAGCCTGGACGCGGTTGGCCATCCGGTTGCTGGAAGTGAGCGCGTGCTTCCAGTGAACCTGGTGATTCAACCACCAGCTACGTGCGATATCAGTGTGACGCCTGGAACGCTCTCTCTCTCCCTGCCCGCCAATCAGTCTACGCCGGTTGAGCGTTCCATCACACTACAAGAACCCGCCTCCTGCGCGCAGCCTCTCGCTTGGCAGGCCAGCGCGACCAGCGGCGGGAACTGGTTAAGCGTGAGTAAAAAAAGTGGTGGGCTGGATCCCGGTACCTCAACGATTCTTACCGTGAGCGCAAGCAGCATTAGCCTCTCACCCGGAGTCTACCAGGGTGCAGTCTCCCTCTCCAGCTTTGACGCGGATACTGGAACCACGACAGGCGCCCCCCATAGCATCACTGTGCGGTTGAACATCGTAGCGCCTTGCAGTATTCAGTCCGCGGCGCCAGCAAGCCTGGATCTATCTCCATCCATAACCACTGCACAATTTTCGCTCACAGTCGCGAACACCTGCCAGGAGAGTATCACCCTCATACCAGGAATTTCTTATAGTAATGGTTCGGGCTGGTTGAGTGTCACGCCGCAAACGGTCACTGTAGCACCAGGCGCGAGCGCAACCTTTACCGTGACCCTGGTGGATCCCACACTGAGCACGGGCACCTATAACGCGACAATTCAAGTGACTGCCACGCAAGGCGGGACCGCTATCGTAGGAGGCCCTCAGCCAGTCACCGTGACAGTGGAGGTGCCTGCCATCTCTACGCCTGGAGGTACACCTACCCCCTGAAGTGGCCCGACGCTGCTAAAGCACGCGTCTACATATAACGTGACGACATGCCCCGCAACGTTATATGTAGACGCGTGCTTTAGCAGCACTTTTCGGGGAGACACAGGCTTTTGGCGTAGGCGATCTGTCCCGCGTCATGGACCCAGTCCTCTTTGCCATCCTCGTCTGTCTCAATGGGCGTCTCCATAAGTACGTCTACATGTGAGAGGCGAGGATCAGTGAGCAGGGCGCGCAGGCCAGTGGGATGAATAATGCCTTCACCCAGGCGTGTATGCACATCTCTATGGCTGCCCAGGGCCATCGCGGTATCATTAAGGTGTAGCACCTTGAGGCGTGCTAGCCCAACAGTGTCATCAAAATGCTGGAGCACCTGCTGCGCGGCCTGGGGGGTACTTATGTCGTGCCCCGCGCCCCAGAGGTGGGCCGTATCCAGGCAGACGCCGAGGCGCTGCCTATACTGTGGGAGATGCGCGAGAACAGTGGCCAGGTGTTCAAAGCTATGCCCCAGGGCGTTGCCAGCTCCAACATCGTTTTCGAGGAGTAGCATGACCTCGGCGGGACTCTGGTCCATGACACGCTCAATGCCCTGTGCGATGCGCGCCAGACCTGTGGGCACGCCCGCACCCCGGTGACTCCCGGTATGGAAAACGACATAGGATGCTCCGAGCTGCGCGCCTCGCTGAAGTGTGCCAGCCAATAGGAGAATAGACTTTTCCCAGATGGTGGCGTCGAGCGTGCCCAGGTTAATTAAATAGGGTGCGTGGAGCACAATGGGGTTCAGTTCCTGCTCGCGTGCCGCCATGGCAAAGGCCTGGCCACTCTTCTCATCGAGAACTGGCAGCTTCCAACCAGTGGGATTGCTGGCAAAGACCTGGATGGCCTGGCAACCAATCTGCCGGGCGGTCTCAATAGCCTTCAGAGGCTTGGAGCCTGTGGGCATATGTCGTCCAATACGCATGTTATCCTTTTCCTCGCGATCCGCCGCAAAATAAATAAATCAGGCGCCAGCTTAGTCTGTGCCCTGGGGCACCTGAAACGTAGGGAGATTTGGCTGGCTGGCGGCGGAGTTCTGGCCAGGTTGGCTACTCTCGCCGTTGGGCATACTTTGTTCCGTCGTCTCAGTTGGCACGGTACGCATCTGCTGGGTTGCCAGGTCGATATGTGGCAACTCCTCCAGGCTGGTCAGGCCGAATTGCTGTAGAAACTCGGCGGTGGTTGCGAAGAGCGCCGGACGTCCCACTGTTTGGGCGCGACCGACTTCAGCCACCAGCCCGTGTTGCAGCAGGCTTGCCAGCGCACGGTCGCTGTTCACGCCGCGCACGGCTTCAATCTGGCTGCGCGTCATGGGCTGGCGGTAAGCTATGACCGCTAACGTTTCCAGGGCTGCATTCGTCAGCTTAGCGCTCATGGGAAGCCCCAGCAGGGCCGCAACATAATGCGCATTCTCTGGCGCGGTGACAAGCTGCACCTGTTCACCCAGCTGTTGGAGGCGAATCCCTCGCTGTCCATTCTGAAGCGTAGACTCCAGCGCCCTGATGCCGGGCTCCAATTGCTCATTCCCGACACCCAGCAACTTGCGCAGCTCCGCACGTTCTAAAGGGCGTCCAGAGACGAAGAGCAGGCTTTCGATAGCTGCCCCCAACTGGTGTGCCTCGGGCGCCAAAACTGGCCCCTGGGCGCTTATGGCCCTCTCAAGCGATGGTTCGAGCTTGTTCTCTTGCATAGTGAGAAAAGTATAACACAATCACCAGAAAATTCTTCTTCTTTCTCTATCTAATAGCCAACTAGCCACCATGCCTGTCCCTCTGAACAATCATTACATGAAGAACACCTGAGTTTGAAGGTCGTTTCATATCGTCCATGTTCTGATTGCATTTTATGCAAAATATATAGATAAAGTAACATGTTTGCATATAATTACAATTAAAATATATTAATCTACGATATTTTAGTGTAAAAATATATTGACTTTAAAAATATACTCTGATAAAGTATTGACAACGGGAAGATAAAACCGTTAATGGCCAATATAAAAGTCGCAAGGCCAGAATACTATAGAAGATACGTAGTAAGGAGAATATTCAAAATGGCAGGTGTAAATCTGGATCTCGAAAGCCTTAGTGTCCTGATTTCTAATCTGAGCAACATTCAGGCTAACCTGACAAATGTCTTGAAGGACTTTCATGTAGCGAACAACCTCTTGAACAACTCTTTCAATGGCAACCAGATTGCGAACTTTCAGGATTCACTGAATAGCTGGACTACCAACGTCGCCAACATCACCGATCAGATGGGGCGCTACAACGGTGCTTTGCAGAATATGCTGGATGACAGCAGCAGCCACATAAGCCGCCTCAACGGCATGCACTAATTTCCTGAACCGGCAGGATACATACACAACTATTGTGTATTTGAGAGGTGACCATGTAAAGATAAAGGGTCACACAATGTGATGGGTTTGTATAGGCCCAATCCCTTGTCAGGGTCATATACAAACCTCCCACATCCGGTACCGAGGGCGTTTGCGCCTGGCTGCCGATCCCACGTATTGGGCGTGTATGTTCGATGGCCTTCTTTGCCCATTATTACTTGTCTCTTCGTGGTCTTGTGCCTGCGAACTCACACGCCTTCCTTCTCTCCCCGTTTTCTCACCACAGCCTTCTCCTGTAGAGGTTGGCTCCTCTTCACGAGCATCACATTGATGACTCCGCTGGCAAATTTTGTAATGTTGTCCAGATAATCCCCACCGAGGCAACTTCTATGCCGGTAGGGACCCGGTTTACCGCGTCCAAAGGCGATTGATCGCCTGTGGGCGTAACCCGAAGCGCTCCCTTGCGTCATATCGCGTATCAGGTTGCATCTCCCCTGTCCAAAAAAACGGCTTACGCCGAACGCCATTTATGGCGTTCGGACGCGCTAGCCTCCCGATTCATCGTGGAGGTTCCTACTGAACTTGGAGAACTGGCTTGCACAATGGATGGCCTTCCAAGCTCGGCAACTTGCCCAGACAAAATTTACCAGCGGACCCGTAAACTTAGCGTTTATATTTGGCTGTATGTCAGGCACAGCCCCATAGTAGTCGCGTACGCCAGTAGCGAACTCTCAAGCGTTATAGCGTGTAGCAAGTTTGGCGATCTCATGCTTGAGTATTTCGTAGCGCACGCTCTCGCTGGGGCCTGCAATGGGCAGGGCCAGTTGCACCTGGTGAATGCTGCGATCTGGTGCCAGGATCAGGCCACGGCCAGGAATGGGGTCCGGCAGGATGGGGGGACGCCCAAAAAGGTCTAAGCGCTGGATCTCATTGAGGTACAGTCCGATGCTGGTGCCAAATTTTCCCATCAGCTCTGACGAGAGGAAGCGGTACCCTACCTCGGCGCTACTGACCACCAGGTACATTCCCATGGTGCGGGCCTCGGCCATCGCTAGAGCAAGCTTCTTCAGCGTTATGGTGGCGTTGAAGCGCTCGGCAAAGCTATGATAGTGGCAGATAATGAGTAGTACCTGGGGAATAACATGCCCCTGCGCCCAGAGCTGACCCAGGCTGTTCTCTGTCCAACGCTGCTCAGGGAATGCCTCGCGCCGTTTGGCCAGCAGACCATGCATGTTTCGCGCGAACTCCTCCAGCTTCTCGTCGCTGCTACCATCAGTCCAGAGCTGATGCCCTTCGTCATCAAGGAGATGGGGCAGTTCGCGAAAGACATCCAGTTCATAGTGTGGGTCGATGATGGCGCAGCGCAATTGGTTGGGGCCATAGTACGTGGTGAGCCAGAGCAGGATGCTTTGCAGTGCCGTACTCTTGCCACTATGCTGCGCGCCTGCAATCAAAAGCGGGCCGCCGCTCAAAGCTCCCGCTGAACCATGCAGATCGACGATAAGCGTCTCCTGCTTCTGCTGCTCAGGCTTGTCTACAAGGCCCAGGGGAAGCTGCATTGTTGGTTTGAGACGTTCTCGCTCATGTTTGGCAAGAAACTCGGCGATACTTCCGCGCACAAGCGATACGCGCCCAGGACGGGAGCCTGCTAGCTGTTCATGCTCGCCCCCGGGACGAAAAAGAATCAATGGATCGGGATCAAGGGGCTGGCTGGGCATTGGCAGCGGCTCCGGCCAGTAGTAAATGCCAGCCTTGCGCGCATCCTCGCGCGAGTAGGTTTCGGTAATGCGCCCAACCAGAACCTCGGCAACCGTCTGTGCATTCTGAAATGTTTGTAAATGGGGGGTGCTCATCTTTCTCTCTTTCTATTGTGGTGTAGGGTGCACGCTGACAGCCAGCGGCTGTCAGCGTGCACCCTACACACAAAATTACTTTTCTGCTGCTAGCTGGGCGATCAGGACGTCGTTGGTGGGATCGACTGGGGTCTCGATCCCATTGGGTTTGACATAGAGCTGGTCGAGGGTGACAGGGATCGAGACGCGGGCCGCCTGGAAGAGATCAAGCTGGTTGTCTCCATGCAGGAGATAGCCTCTCCCTGGAATGCTAGCGGGCAGGTAGGCGGCATCGACGCGACGCAGGATCTCCCGACTATCCTCCGGCGAGGCGCAGCGCAGGCAAAGTCTGTACTGGACATAGTCTCGGACGCGCGTGGCGATAATGCCCTCGGGTCGCTGTGATGCCAGGAGCAGGTGCATGCCAATCTCGCGCCCAACGCGTGTGATCGTGAAGAGCTCATCTAGAACAGAATCGGTCTGCTTGGCCATCTCGGCAAACTCGTCAATGATGATGATGATGCGCGGCGATTTCTTGCCTTCTTTCATGCGGATCTCACGACGCGTGGCCTCGGCTCGTAACATCGTAATAAAGCGTTGGATGAGCGCGGGCGAGGAGACGTTGGAGAGAAAGCCGATGGTATGCGGCAAATGGCGGAAAGGCTCCAGCGCCAGCCCCGCTTTGTAGTCGATCAGCAGAAAATTGACCTCATTGGGGCGATAGATGATGGAGAGCGCCATGATAATGGTCTGGAGCAGTTCGCTCTTGCCTGAACCAGTCTGTCCGATGAGCAGGCCATGAGGGCCATCCTTGAGCAGATCCAGGTATTGAATCTCATCACCTATCTTCGTTCCAATGGGAATACGCATCATGGGCATCTCTTTGCCCTTCGCGTCGCGCCCACGGAACATAGGATCGCTCCAGTAGGCGAAGGGGTCATAGTAGAGCAGGTCAAGTGGTGGCTCGAAGAGCGTACGCAGATCGACCTGCGTGCGCAACTCCAGGCGTTTAGTGCGGTTGACATGCAGCGGGAACATACGCTGTGAGAAGTAGCTCAACGCCTGCAAGGGCACACCGTCTACCTCGTCGCACGTAATAGCGGGCGGCGGATTGGGACAGAGCTGGCGCACCTGCGCCTGGAGTGTATAACTCTCCTTTCCTGCCTGCTTATCATCCTGAATGTGTGTGATATCCACCAGCAGGTTGCTGTTCATAGGGACATCCGCCTTGTGTGCGCAGAGACAGAGCACTGAGACCCCCAGAGTTGTAGGTCCGCTGAGTGCCAGCGTCATCTCGGGGCGCTTGAGGGGAGAGACGGAGAGCTGAGGTCGGTGCTCAAGCGAGCCAGTGCGCTGAATAGAGTTATGGGGCGGGACCACGGGCTGCGGAGCCGAGGGTTGATCTAGATCCTGCCAGAGATCGAAGTGGTCAACGACGATTACCAGGTGAGGTAAGAGGTGTTGCCCTTCCTCCCGGCGTGTATCGCCAAGCAGGAGTTCGCGCCGCCCCAACTCCCGCGAGATTAAGGGCAAATACTCAAGGATTGCCCCCGCGCCAATGGCGACGGCATGTCTCTGACTACTCTCGTCCACAACCTCTTCTGCCTGGCGTGGATCATATAGTACCGTATGCGGCAGTGCCGTTGCCCAGCGCCAGGCCTGCTCCTGTGAGCGTGGGGTCAGGATGATGATGCGCACCTCTTCAGGTGAATGGTGATAGACAAGCTGGCAGACCATGGCCTGTAGCAACTCACGCGCCGCCTCAAGCCTGTCGCGTGTCCCCACTAGCGCGATAGGCCCTGGTTCGTTGAGTTTGACTGTGATGGGGACCTTTAACGTGCTATGCCTCTCCTGTGAGGCCTGGACACGCGCCAGAGAGGCCTCCAGGCTCGGCTGGTCGGGGAAGGTGTTTGCAGTGGGAGGAGCCTGAATTTCATACGTAGCTGGCTGGCTGCCCATGCCAATGCGCACAGTGAGGAAATCTGGATCATCTGGCTTGCGCGCCCAGAGCTGAGTATCCTGTTCATCGAAGCCGCGCTCTATCAAGGGCACGATGCTCAGGCCCTGATAGAGTTGTTGCTCAGGCCTGGGGGGAAGAAGTGGCGGATCAAGGTCCAGACGTGCCTGCCGTTCTTTCCAGTGCAAGCTCTGGAGTCTCTGCTCTATCTTCTGTAGCTGTGCCTCATAGCGCTCCATCAATGCCTTACTCTTACGTCTCGTGCTGAAGTGTTGTACCAGGAAATTTGTCACTGTCCCCAGCGCCATCATGCCCGAAATGGCGATAAATGGCAGCAAAAAGAACTGAGCGCCTCCCCCAATTTTGAAGGTACTAAAGATAAGCACATAGAGTCCCATGCCCAGTAGATTAAAAAGCACAAAAGAAAGTGTCCCCACCTGTGGCCCCTGTGGGAGCTGTGGCGCGCTAGGTAACAGAACCTTATCCTGGGGAATCTCCGGCCAGATGCGGGCCTTGCGCGAGATCACATGACTGGCAGGCTTAGACGTAGCTTGTTGGTGAGACACTGACCCCTCCCTCTCAACGTAAACCGGATTTACTTGTTTGCATATCTTTCTACTCTTATGTTATGGTAACAAAGCTTCTATATTATTGCAAATTTCTAGGACGTTCTTATAAACCTTTGTGTCTACAGCGTTTCAGCGATTCATTTCAGCCACGCGAGGCGCCTTCCCAAACCGCTGGGGACCCGCTTTAGCGTATCCGAATGCCATTCATGGCAGTGCGGCGCAAGCCTGGTTTTGTCGTGGGTAGGCAATACAATCAAGAGGAAAAGTATAGGCTGCACCTACAGGCGATTAATCGCCTTTGGACGCGCTAAAGCAGGTCCCTACCAGAGCGGGGCGTTTCTCAATTTCCTAGCAGATGTGGGAATAAATAGCCCACAGAGAAATGTTAAAGTTTGATAGATAAGCACTCAAACTTATTGCTAGATCGCTACTCATTGTAGTATAGTGATAGCGTAAAAAAATCATTTCAGGGTGCGATGGAGGCTGCATATGAAAATAGAGCGCTTTACAGAGAAAGCCCGCGAGGCTATATATGAGGCATCGGAGATTGCGCGTAGCCGCAATCATGCGCAGGTAGAGCCAGAACATTTGCTGAACGCACTCCTGTTGCAAGAGGGCGGGGTTGTACCCCAGGTTATTCAAAAAGCTGGTGGAAGCACGCAGGCCGTTCTGCGCCGTGTCGAGGGCGACCTGGATCGACTCTCACGCGTCTATGGCGGCAGTGATCCTGGCATCTCACCTCGCTTGCACAAAGTCCTGGATGATGCGTGGAGCGAGATGGGGAAATTTAAAGATGAATATATGAGCGTCGAGCACCTGCTCCTGGCGCTCTTCGACAGCGATACCGAGGCGCGCAAAGCCCTGCAATCTGCTGGCTTGAGTCGCGACTCTGTCTTACAGGCTTTGACATCCATTAGAGGTGCGCAGCGTGTGACCGATCAGAATCCCGAGGGGAAATACCAGGCGTTGGAGAAGTATGGGCGTAACCTGACCTCGGCGGCGCGCGAGGGAAAGCTTGATCCCGTCATTGGGCGCGACGAAGAGATCCGGCGCGTAATCCAGGTGCTGAGCCGCCGCACGAAGAATAATCCCGTCTTGATCGGCGAGCCTGGCGTTGGAAAAACAGCCATTGTAGAGGGCCTGGCCCAGCGCATTGTGCGTGGTGATGTTCCCAAGACGCTGGAGAATAAACAGGTCGTGACCCTAGACCTGAGCGCCCTGGTCGCAGGTGCCAAGTTCCGTGGTGAGTTTGAAGAAAGACTCAAAGCGGTCCTGAAGGAGGTCACCAGTGCCCAGGGTGGCATTATCCTCTTTATCGACGAGTTGCATACTCTTGTCGGAGCGGGAGCCGCTGAGGGCGCGATGGATGCCTCAAACATGCTCAAGCCAATGCTGGCGCGTGGTGAGCTGCATTGTATTGGTGCGACCACGCTCGACGAGTATCGCAAACATATTGAGAAGGACGCCGCGCTTGAGCGTCGTTTCCAGCCAGTGCTGGTCGATCCACCCAGTGTTGAGGATACCATCAGTATTCTGCGTGGCCTGAAACCGCGCTACGAGGTCCATCATGGCGTACGCATTCAGGATAGCGCCATTGTGGCCGCGGCCATGCTCTCAAATCGCTATATCACAGACCGTTTCCTGCCTGATAAAGCCATTGACTTGATCGATGAGGCGGCCAGTCATCGTCGTGTGGAGCTGGATAGCACACCAACCGAGATCGATGCCCTGGACCGGCGCATACGCCAGTTACAGGTGGAGCAGGAGGCGCTGAAGAAAGAGACCGATCCCGCCAGCCGTGAGCGCCGCGAGCGTGTTGAGGCGGAGATCGCCAATTTGAATGAGCAACTGCGCTCCTTGAAACTGGCCCTGGAGAGCGAGCGCGCTCCCGTGGATGAGCTGAGGTCACTCAAGAAGCAGCTTGAAGAGGCCCAGGTCCAGTACGAGCAGGCCGAGCGCTCCTATGACTACGAGGGCATGGCGCGCCTGCGCTATGGTACCATCAAAGAGCTTGAGGAACGTATCCAGGCAATGGAGGCAAAGCTTTCGACTGGAGGGTCCTCGCGTATGCTCAAAGAAGAGGTGGATGCCGAGGATGTCGCGAATATCGTCTCGAAATGGACGCATATCCCCGTCTCCAAAATGATGGAGGGCGAGGTACAGAAGCTCCTGCACATGGAGGAGCGTTTGCGTGAGCGTGTTGTGGGCCAGGAGCAGGCACTTGAGGCGGTATCAGATGCCATACGTCGCTCGCGTGCGGGCCTGCAAGACCCCAATCGTCCGCTGGCGAGCTTCCTCTTCCTTGGTCCGACCGGCGTCGGTAAAACCGAGCTGGCGCGTGCCCTGGCCGAGTTCCTCTTTGATGATGAGCAGGCCATGGTGCGTATCGATATGTCAGAGTATATGGAGAAGCACTCAGTCTCGCGCCTGATCGGAGCGCCTCCTGGATATGTGGGCTACGAAGAAGGCGGCCAGCTCACCGAGGCTGTGCGCCGCCACCCCTATAGTGTGATCTTGCTCGACGAGATCGAGAAGGCCGCGCCCGAAGTCTTTAACGTCCTGTTGCAGCTATTGGATGATGGGCGTTTGACGGATGGCCAGGGGCGTACGGTTGACTTCCGTAATACTGTCGTTATCATGACCAGTAATGTCGGCACAGCCTGGTTGCATGAGTATGATGGCATGGACGAGGAAGATGTACAGCGCTCGGTGCGCCAGCGCCTGCGCGAGGAGGGCTTTCGGCCCGAGTTTATCAACCGTATTGACGAGGTCATCATCTTTCACCCCATCAGCAAGGAGCAGGTGCGCAACATCGTCGATATTCAGATCAACCGCTTGCGCCCGCGCCTGGCCGAGCGCCATATCACGCTCCAACTGACCGACGCCGCTAAGGACTACCTGGCCGAGGAAGGCTACGATCCCCACTTCGGCGCCCGCCCACTCAAACGAACGATCCAGAAGGAGGTCGAGAACCGCATCGCGCGCGCTATCCTCGATGGTTCCGTGCGCGACGGCGACACCGTCCAGATCGACGTCCAGAACGGCAAACTAGCCCTACGCTCCATTGCCGTCCAGGCCATCTAATAGGAAAAAATAGGGTAAGTGGTGTGGTGCCGTAGCCGCGTACGCGGCTACGGCACCACACCACTTACCCAGGCGAGCGCCGCAGGTGCGAGAGGTCAAGCCAGGAACGTACACATGGCATTAAAACTAAGAGAGAAAAATATGGCAAGCGAGAATGTGCACTCACAAGAACAGCAGCATGAGCAACTTCTCCAGACACTGAGCGCTATGCTCATTGAGTTCCAGGTGCTATCTGCGAGTGCAGACCTGCAACACATGCCGGATCTGGCGAGCCATCTATGCTCACTCGAGCAGATGACCCGCCAGGCCCTGCACCTGGCGCGCACCTCGAGCGACTACCTGGTCCTGCCCGAGCTAGAAGGGCATACGCTTGGCGAGGCGCTTGAGCAGCTAGTTGATGCTACTGCCGAGCAGCTTGGACTCTCCAGCCGGGTCACCCTGACAGGTGTGGAGGAACACACCCGGAACGCAGACGTCACTCATGCTGAATATCTGCTATTTCTCCTGGCGCAGGAGACGCTGTATCAACTGCGCCAGCATCAAGGAGCGCGGCGCGTGCGCCTGACACTAGCTTATACCCAGGAGGATATCCTCCTGGCGATTGAGGACGATGGTACACTCCCAACGCTAGCCGTGCCCTCGGATCTTCCCACCCCCGATGATCCTCCGCCCTTCTGGTCTGACGCACAAGAGGGAGTAGGAAACTTTTCCGAACATATTTATTGTGACCTGCGTGCCCGCTTTGAGGCGATGGGAGGTACCTTGACGAGTGAGGCGCTTACGCAAGGAACGCGCGTGCAGGCGCGCCTCCCCTATCAGCATGAACGAGCGCAAGCAGTAGTGCCTGCGGAACTCGCGCCCCCTATTTCTGTCTCGGCACCATCTCAGCCTGAAGCGCGCCTCAGTTTGCTCATAGTCGATGCGCAACCAGTCGTACGTGCGGGCCTGCATCACCTGCTGGAAAGCTACGCGGACCTGTGGGTGGTGGGTGAGGCTGGAGATGGGGTGCAGGCCGTGAGCGAGACATTAGAATTGGGACCCCAGGTCGTCTTGCTCGACGCTCAACTCCCTGAAGGTCAGAGCCTGGAGGCCCTGCGCCAGATCAAGCAATTGAACCTCAACACGCGTGTCCTGATGCTTTCAACGCAAGAGCGGGAAGATTACCTGTATGAAACCTTGCGTGCCGGAGCCGATGGTTATCTCTTAAAAGATGTCTCATCTGAGGAGCTGGCTGAGGCGCTGCGCATAGTGGCGCGTGGAGAGGTCCTGGTGCAGCCACAGCTTGCTGGCCGCCTCCTCTCGCGTGTGGGGCGTGAGCGTGAACGGGGAGCGCGTAGCGAGGCGCTTACTACGCGTGAGTTGGAGGTGTTGCGCCTCCTGGCACGTGGTTTGCGTAATAAAGAGATCGCGGCCCGCCTCTATGTCAGCGAGCGTACCGTCAACTTTCACCTGGCGAATATCTATCAGAAGATGAATGTCTCAGGCCGGACTGAGGCCTTGAGCAAAGCCCTGGCTCAAGGCCTCGTAGAGGCGCGATAATTACTCAATATTATATGTTGCCAGCGCGCCAGTTATCGACGGCGTGCTTCACTGAAGCGATATAGGCCGCCTCGTTGTTGTTATCCGCGCTGGGGGCATACTTGGGAATAATAGTATCGATGGTACTGCGTCCCCACTGGGCGACGTAGAGGTTGCGCATAAGTGCGTACCATGAGCGAAAGCCATCTTCCCAGCCATTAAACTTGGCATAGCCGCCACGATCCTGGTCAATGCACTCATGGTCCGGGATACAGCGCAGATTGCCCAGCGACATCGTAGTGCGAGCCTCGCCATTTTTTCCAAAGGTGCTCTCATGCTGGAAAAAGGCCAGGCCAAAGACCGGATCAATGCCATATTGCACACCCAGGTCATACATGGCTTGCCCCTTGCCTGCCGCCGGAGAGCCAGCGTTAGCCAGCACCTTATTAATAAAGTCGGCGGTAACCGTGGGCTTGCCCAGGATCGAGTAGGGCCCTGTTGGGACCGGCACCTTAGGGGGCGCGGGTTTGGGGGACTCCCAGGTCCCGGCCTTATCGGCGCCAACCTGGATATTGTAGACCTGTCCTCCCCAGTTAGGCAGGAGCACAGGCGCACCCGGTCGCTGCGCGATAGCGGCCCATAGCAGGAGAGCCAGGAAGACAACGCCAATGAGTGAACTATAGACGAGTGGATTGAGCCAGCGGCGATGCCGGTGTAATGGATGCGGCGCGTAATCGTCGATGACCTGGTAGCGACGTTTGGATGCGGGCCTATGCGTAGTACTCCTATTTGGCTGTAATGGGCGCGCCGAACGTAGCGCTGGTGTGGCTGCCCGCCTGAACTCACTCGTCTGACGCCGTGCCTCCGCTGTCGTTCGCCTGATTGCCGTAGTAGTCGTAGGAGTAGGGCGTGTACGCGGCGGAAGCGATTCCGTCAGAATATCTTCATCATCAAAGGGATGCTGTTGTACGGCTGGCAATTGTCGAGTAGCTCGAGCGGGTATGGGTGAAGTCGTGTCGACTGGCTGGCGTGGTGAGCGCTTCCTGGCGTAGTTACCACTCGCCATGAATAACCTCCTTATAAGGCCTTTGAACTAGTGTTCTATTGTAGCATAGTGCTCAAATCCGCACAAGTCTACTACCTATACGTTCCACTTGCGACGAAAGCGGGCCTAGATACAGGTCTACCATTTTCTCACTGGCGCTATAACCGCAGCCTTCATGATAAACCTCTAGTTAGAAACTATCATATCACCTTTAAAACATCTAAACTAGTAAGAGTTAAGTCCTGTTTTTCGAACTACATTAGAATTTGCTTAGAATATTAAAGTACTGGGTATGCTAGAGCGGGCCAGGCATCCGCCTGGCCCGCTCTAGCATACCCAGTACTTAGGGATAGGATATCAGAGGCGATATGTCGAACCATCATATGTAGACGCGTACACAAGTAGCGTTGGCACGTAGCCTATAGGTTGGGGTAAGATACGAAAATGTTCCTTTTTCGTATCCCTCTCGATATATATTAGAGAGAGAGGCTATTTACCAGGCTTGAGAGCCAGCAGGAACCATTCTGCCTCAACCGCTGAGACTAGCTCAGCAGCCTTCACACCCCTGGCGGGTAAGGGTATGTGGATGCAGGCGCGAAGGGTCAGGGAGGTATTCATAGGTGATTATATGGCGTTTGTAGAGTATTATATAAAGAAGATAGCAAAAACTCTGCCAGCTTATAGTCCTATGCCGTCATCATGCTAGGGGAAACGAACGTTGTAAGAGAGTGTATGTAACTCGTTAATCCAGATAAAAAATAGTGGAGCGACGCAAGCAAAAGTTGCGAGTAGTAAATAGTACTTTATTCTATTTTCTGAAAGGGGCGTCTGTCCTGTGAATTTTGTATATGCAAATCTGAGCACCTCCCTGGCCACTACCCAGCCTGGCTGGCTCACAACACTGCAAAACCTGGTCGGGCCTATGGTCGCTTGTATGGTGGCCTTCCTGGTAGTATTCTGGCTGAGCACCGTTATTTGGACGTTTCGCGACATTCGCGCGCGCACGCAAGATTTCCTCCTGCAGATTATCTCTACCGTCGCTGTCGCCATCTTTCCGATTGCGGGCGTTTTTGTGTATATGATTCTGCGTCCCCGCCAGACCCTGGCCGAGATCTATGAGCGCCAATTGGAAGAAGAGTCGCTCTTGGCTGAAATGACCGAGCGTCAGACGTGCAGCAATTGCCATGCACGCATCGAGTCGGATTTCCAGGCCTGCCCCTCCTGTGGCCAGAAGCTCAAGCGCTCCTGCCCCAAGTGCGAGCGCTTGCTGGAACTGCGCTGGACCTTCTGCCCGTACTGCACAACCAATCTGGCAGGCGCGCCTATGCCGAGTATGCCAGGTATGGCTAATATGCCGGGCGTTCCCAACTCAAACATTCCTATGGGAGGACCAATTCCCGGGAATCGTTTCTAGCCAAACTATGCGAGATGAAGTGTGTCCCCTGATGGCCCAGGTCACCAGGGGACACACTTCATCTCTTCCCTTTTCTTTCCCCCTGCGGTTGTCCGTTCAACCCACTTCTCTGCTTTGTTTATCAAGCAAAATGTGCTATAATGATGTGGCACACAGTGGCTTTCATTGCCACTTTTTCTATGCTCAAGCAGAATACTTACATATACTACTTCTCCGAAACCCTGAGCGCGAAGCGCTAGTCACGAGAGTGACGTTGGGTTTCGGAATAAGAACACAGAGAAATACTAGCCTTCCACAGTTGTCTGTCGCTCATCCTGGAACGTGCATAGCACGTGTCATGTATAAGGCGAACGCCAGGCGAAACCTGAAGACGTCCAACCAGCAGGCATTGGGGCTAGCTTCTACATCTATAACTCGCCCCCTGTTCCTAGCGCTACTACTGTTGTGCCATTGTGGTAGGGGGACCAGCCACGACGATCACTCAAAGAACAGCAATTCGTATCAGACCGCGGCTTGTCCGTTGTTTATCCAGGCGCAACGGCCTCCGCCGCAGTTCCGTGTTTACTGAGCAAAAGGAATGTACAGGTTCTATGGCAAAGACAAGAGAATCAATAATGGCAGAGCACATTTCAGATGAGCAGGAGGCCCTAGCGACTCCTGCCAATACAATCTCTAGCAGTGATGAGGTTGACCTGGGTAGCACCACTCAGAATCATGGCAACAATGGCTATAGCGGCCAGAATATTCAGATTCTCGAAGGCTTAGAAGCTGTACGTGTGCGTCCAGGTATGTATATCGGGGCGACCGATCAGCGTGGCCTCCATCACCTCATCCAGGAGGTGGTCGACAACAGTGTTGACGAGGTTATGGCCGGCTATGCCGATACCATCCAGGTCACCATTCATGCCGATGGCTCGGTCACGATTGAGGATAATGGTCGCGGTATCCCTGTTGAAGAGCATCACCAGCGGCCGGGCATGTCGACGCTTGAAGTCGTGATGACGGTCCTGCATGCCGGTGGTAAATTTGGCGGTGGCGGCTACCAGATCAGTAGTGGTCTACATGGCGTCGGTGTCTCGGTGGTGAACGCGCTCTCAGAGTGGTGCCAGGTCGATGTCAGGCGCGATGGAAAAATCTATCGCCAGCGCTATGAAAAGGGCACGCCTGTTACCAAGCTAGCCGCCGTAGGTAGCTTCGAGGGCACGGGTACCCGGACCTCTTTTCTGCCCGATCTCTCCGTGATGGAGACACGCGACTATAACTTTGATATCCTTGCCCAGCGTTTCCGCGAGATGGCCTACCTCAATCGCGGCATGACCATTGGCATTCGCGATGAGCGCAGCGACCGTGAAGCAACCTTCTACTTCGAGGGTGGCCTGGTCTCCTTCGTTCGCTACCTTAACAAGAATCGCAACACGCTTCAGGCACGCCCCGCGAGCGCCAGCCGCGAGGTTGATAAAGTCAAAGTCGATATTGCCCTGCAATATAATGATAGCTGGTCAACCACCGAGTTCTCGTTTGCCAATGGCATCAACACCGTAGACGGTGGCATGCATATCACTGGTTTTCGTAGCGCCCTCACGCGCTCTCTCAATGACTATGCCCGCAAGGCTGGTCTGCTCAAAGAGAAGGATCCCAATCTAACTGGCGACGACGTACGCCAGGGCCTGGCCGTAGTAGTCAGCGTGAAGATCCCTAATCCACAGTTCGAGGCCCAGACCAAGAGCAAGCTAAACAACGCCGAGGTCCGCCCTATCGTCGAAAACATCACCGCGGATATGCTCAACCGCTACCTGGAGGAGACCCCCAGCGAGGCCAAGACCATCATCAGCAAGTGTCTGACCTCCGCCAAGGCACGTGAGGCCGCCCGAGCCGCACGTGACCTCGTCCAGCGCAAAAACGTGCTCGATACCACGCTCCCTGGCAAGCTGGCCGACTGTAGCGAGCGGCGCGCAGACCGCTGTGAGCTGTACCTAGTCGAGGGTGATTCCGCTGGTGGCTCGGCAAAACAAGGGCGTGATCGCCACTTCCAGGCCATCCTCCCCCTCCGCGGTAAGATCCTTAACGTCGAGCGTGTCACGCTGGACAAGATCCTGCACAACGAAGAGGTCAAAAACATCATTACCGCCGTGGGCGTGGGCATTGGTGAGCAGTTCAATCTCTCCCGCCTGCGCTATGGCCGCGTCGTTATTATGTGCGACGCTGACGTTGACGGCGCGCACATTCGCACCCTCCTGCTGACCTTCTTCTACCGCTACATGCCCGAACTGATCGGTGGAGGCCACCTCTATATCGCGCAACCACCTCTCTACCACGTCAAGTTTGGTAAGCAGATTCACTTTGTCTACACCGAAGAAGAGCGCGATGCTCTGATCACCGAATATAAGGCCACGCACAACGGCAAGGAACCCGAGGTCGGCCGCTACAAAGGCCTGGGTGAGATGAACCCGGAGACCCTCTGGGAGACCACCATGGACCCTGAGCGCCGTACCATCCTCAAAGTCTCCGTCGATGAGGCCGTCGAGGCCGACAAGGTCTTCAGCATGCTCATGGGTGACGAGGTCGCACCTCGCCGCCGCTTCATCGAGAGCCACGCCCGCAACGCCAACCTGGACATCTAAGAGAGAAATAACAAGCGAGAGAGGCCTACAGCAATGCATTGCTGTAGGCCTCTCTCGCTTTTCTACCTACAACTACGGCAGCGGGGGGCGCTCGGCGCTTGTGGGCAGCGTCAGGCGCTCGCGGTACTCGGTGCTTTGCATCATATCGCCGCTCTGTCCCTCGTCATCCTGCCGCCACCACCAGAGGCGCTGGCAGACCTCGCGTTGCCCGTCGTCTCCGGGCGTGAAGTAGATCTCGCCAATATTGTTATAGCCAACGATAAGCGTGCCCGCCTTCCACTTATTGAGCCAGTTGCGGCCCTTGAGAAGCGTCGTGACAAGGGCGTTGCGGCGCTTGCTCAACGCTTGCTCCAGGTCTGCACTTTTATCCAGAATTTCGTGAGTAACGGCATGGGTAGGCCGGTCGAGCAGCCAGCGCCCACTCAAGGGCTGGCGCTCTGTCTTTTGATGCAGGCGCGCAGTCCTCTGCCGTATTCTCCTGAGCGCGCTTTCTAGTAACCAGGTCATGCCCAGGGCCAGGCGCTGTGGACGCTGTAGCAGGCGGTTAAAGTGCAGGAATACGCCCCGTTTCCGCTGCCTTGTCTCAGGCGCCCGCGTGTTTTGCAGGTAACGAATGCGATAGACGCGATCCGGCGGGATCTGTTTAAAGGTGCCTGGCAGCCAGCCCCTGGAGGGCAACACTATCTCCCGCTGGGACCTGTGGGTTGCTATAAGCCTTGGCAGGGACCACCAGAAGCGGAAGATATGCTGGCTAATGTTTCTCACCACAGTCTGGAAAATGAGGTTGCTGTCCGGCTTGAGATCCCAGGCCAGGAAACTGACATAGGGATCTCGCCCACGACTTTGCAGGCGCAAGAGGCGTGGATAGCCAAGCGCCAGGGCGGCCATATGTTCGCCAGCGCCCTCGTTGCAGAGTGGGCTAGCGGTAAAGTTAATCAGCCTGGCCGTCTCGCCTGTGTGCATATCCCAGTATTCCATGCTGGACCCAAAGGCATAATGTACATCTCCAGCCAGAATCACGGCACGTTTAAGGCCGCTTACGGCCCGCAAAAATTGTTGAAATGCCCCCCATTCTAGCCCCCAGGCCTCGCAGTCCATGGAATAATTGTCGTGGGCACGCAACTGGTTCCAGAATTGAACATTTTCGATGAAGTCGATGCCCAGTACCGGGGCCGCTGAAATGATTATGTTGACCTGCGCCTCGGGCTGTACAGCTGTGACAATTTGTTCCTGCAAGGCCTGGGGTGAGAGCAGGCCCGGAAAAGCTTTGGGGCTATCGTAGTGACGCTGTGTGCGCGTATCCATGACGATGACCTGGTGGCTGGGGGCTTCGTAGGTGTAGTGCCAGTGCAAAGCCCGTTTAGAGCGTTCTAGCTCGCCCGGCCCATTGTAGGACAGGGGCATACCGATGAGCTCATCAATCAAGCGTTGCTCTGTCCCCTCTTGTCCCTGCCAGCTATCGAGCGTTGAGAGCAGGAGCTGCCCAGAGCTGTCTGCAAACTGTTCAGGTGTGTTGCCCCAGGCCTGAAAGAGGGTATAGGCCAGCAGACCATTGCGCACTATATGCCTGCCTGCCTGACTATTCAGGACATTCTGGCACCATGCCCCATCAAGAAACCAGTCGTCCGTCACATCGTGATCGTCACAGATCATGTAGGTCGCGATATTGGCCAGGGCGCGCCGCACATGTGGCAGTTGCGCGCGAAAGCGTTCGAGCTGGGCATTCCATTCCATGAAGTGTTGTGCATCACGGTCTTGCTGGGTCAGGATGGCAGGCCGGCTGGCTGGATAACGTTGCCAGAGCTCCTCAGTCCCCGGAAGTGTCTCGGGCCAGAGCTGATCGGACCAGGACATCAGGTACATTGAGGCGTATTCGGCGAAGGAGAGCAGGTGGCTATCTGGCGTCTTGGAGGTGAAGCGCGCCTGCTGATGGATAATGTCGCGCCGCATGCCGGGAGCAAAATTAGACGCGGGCTGGCGTACACCTGGCAGTATCTCCAGGCGCTGGTCGCTAAAGAGCGCCTCACCAGCATCCATCAGTGCGAAGAGTAGCGGCGGCGCGACGTCGTCCGCGTAGACCTGGTCGCCCGTGAGATAGAGCTGTTGGGGGCGATTAACATGCTCATGATCTCCCGCTAGGGTGGACTTTTCGATGAGCAGATCAAGCGCCGAGAGCATCTCTCGCCCTGAGCCATGCGCCTTGCGACAGGAGCCGTGGAAAAAGCGCACCTGCTCTAGCTTGCTCGCGGGAAGCAGGAAGCTTGGCAGGGGATGCCCAGGGTAGATCAGCGATGCCAGCGGATCATCGGCCTGCTCTGCTGACCGTAAGATACCTGGTGTGTAGAGCTCCTCGCGTTCCGCCTCCTGGTGGGCCTGAAAAGAGAGGTTATAGTAGTAGAGTTCGCCCCAGTCGAGCGGTTCTACACTTGCCGAGATCTGCGCCGTGACCGCGACCAGGTGTAGATTATCCCCCAGACGAACAGTCTTGCGCTTGCCCTGGAAGCGCTCCCGTAATGCTCCACTGGCCTCAGCCTCTAAGATATGGAGCGTGACCAGGCGTTCGGCTTTAAGCGCCAACCAGACAGTGACCGAGCCTGGTTCCGTCCGTCGTAAGATGGGTCCCGCCAGAATCAAGGGTAACTCGTCAATGCGCTCGGTCAGTGGTGTCCAGGACATAAGCGAATTTCTCTTCTCCTATCTAATTTTCGGTTCTTTAAAGAGAAACGTTACAGTGCGCTATTATTTTCTGACGCTGGGGGCGTGGTAGAGCATCTCGCCCGCGTGGCGGACCAGCAGTAGCCCCTCGTCTTCTCGCCCGGCCCAGTCCTCGGGATTGATCTCGCGATAATCGCGATAGCCCAGGTTGACCTTGCGGCAGCGCTCCTCGGGGATGGCGGTCGCCAGCGTGACCTGGATGCGCGGTCGCTCGATGCCTGTGGCGCTATCGTAGGTTCCCGTTCCCTTCACGTGGGTGCTATGAGCCAGAATTGAGCCAGGCACCTGCTTGAAGCGCTCCCATTGCTTGAGGAAGTACTCCTGCACATGATAGCCAACCTCGTCGATAAGCGCGCCATGCGTATAAGAGATCTCGCTGATATGTGGTGCGTAGATAATGACCTCGCCCCCGTCTGCGATGGCTGGCTCCGTCTTATACATAGCCTTGGCCGCGGTCCACAAATCGTCATAGCGCGTCGATGGTAGCGAGAGCACCTGTTTAAAGGGTCGCTCAACTTTTATTACGTTCAAGCGCGCCGAAAGGTCGGCAGCATCATTGTAGGCATCGATATAGTTGCCTGCGTAGAGTCCATGCAGGGTCTCGCCCTGCATCACCAGGGCCAGGCAGAGGATGGGGCGCTCTACAAAGGCTGCGGCGCGATGGATAACCCGGCGCACCAGCGTATCCTTCGTGCCAATGGTAAGCATACTGGTCAGGCGTGCGCCCAGCCAGTGCGTGAAGTTGATGATATCTGCGCCCGCGATGCCGGGGAAGAGATATTTTGCCCCGCCAGAGAATCCGACGACCTCGTGCGGGAAGACCGGCCCGCAGATCACGATCTGGTCATAGTCGAAGATCATGCCATTGAGGCGTACGGGAACCTCCTCCGAGAGGATACCGTTGGTGAGCACCTGGGCCTCTTCACGTGAGATCACACCAACCGTCTTTAGCACGCCTGCTTTATCCCAGTGATGGTTATAGATCTCGACATTGGGATAGCGCTCCTGGCGCTCTTTCGCATCAACTCCGACCAGTTGCGCTATCGCCTCCTCAGACATCGGCGGGTGCGTCCCCAGGGCGATCAAATAATCCAGGCGCTGTACCCTCTGACCCAGCAGGGCGTATAGCTCACGAAACAGCAAGGGGAGGGGCGCCGTGCGTGTACTGTCAGGAATAATCACCAGGACTCGCTTACCGTCCAGCGAAAGCTCGCCAAAGGCCTGCACCAGGATCTGATGTATCTCTTCCTCACCGAGCGCCTGTTGTGTATAGCCTGTTCCCATACTCATGGTAATATCACCTCTCTGCACTTTTCTCCCATACCGGTTAAATCAACGTATTGTAATCCCCTGCATTGTATCATGTGCTTGCTGCCTGGTCGCTCCCTCTAAACGCGGAGCAAGCACCAGTTTGTAGAGTCCAGGCTAGCTTGGACTCCTCCCGCTGGTGGGTGCTGGAAAACCACCCAGTACTTTTTGTGGGCTGCCAGATGGTTGTGCCGGGTAAAGGCTCTTCAACGATTGGCGGCTTGTTTACACGCTAAATGTCTATGGTATGCTTACAATAGTCTATGTGCATCATTGTATGTTTGGTTTTCGCATGAAAGGCAGGTTGTGATGGCGACGAGGGAAAGCTTGCCTGTCGTAGCTCCAGCCAATGGGGTTCCAGGTCCCCCACAGGGCCAATGGACATATACTGAGTACGCGGCAATACCAGAGGATGGACAGCGGTACAAGGTAGTGAAGGGAGTACTCTATATGGCGCCTTCGCCCGGTTGGGAACACCCATTCTGTTTAGGACTTTCCCCATTAATTTCTGCTGGCTGTTCGTGTAGGTAATGCTTCTTTGTGTGCCAATGGCGTTTCTCGTGCCATGGGAAGCACAAGTGTGGCTGTTGTTCCTTGCCCGGGTATGCTGACCAGTGTCAGTTGTCCACCATGTTCTACCGTGATACTGCGAGCGATGGATAGCCCCAGGCCCGTGCCTCCAGCTTGTCGCGAGCGAGCTTTATCTACACGATAGAAGCGCTCGCCCAGATGGGGCAAATGCTCTGTTGAGACTCCGATGCCTGTATCGTGTACTTTCAGGTGTACTGCCTCATGTTGTATAGATGTGCTTACACATATTTTTCCATTTGGCTTATTGTATTTTACTGCATTGTCCAATAATGCCAATATTGCCTGCTCTAGCAAATTTGAGTCGCCTATGATATGAATATTGTTGGTTAACTGCTCTTCCAGTGTGATGTCGCGTTGTTCAGCGAAGGCATGTATGCGCTGCATGACTCGTCGTGTGAGAGCGGCGATATCTATAACTTCGTGCTCTCGGTGAGACTGGTGGCTATCCAGTCGAGCGAGGGTGAGCATATTGGTGGTGATCGTGGTCATGTGATGTGTTTCAGCAAGAATATCTTCCAGTATGGAGATGTCTTCTTGCTGCATATGCGTTCGTCCTCGTAACAACACTTCAGCGTCAGCGCGTAAAAGTGTTAGTGGCGTACGTAATTCGTGCGATGCATCGGCCAGGAAGCGTTGTTGATTAGACCATGCCAGACGCGCAGGTATTAAGGCACGATTAGCAAGAAACAATCCACCCAGTCCAGCGCAGAGAAGTGCTCCCCCTCCGATGCCCAGTAACAAGTTGAGCAGTGGGGAGAGCGCGTCTGCCTGAGCTTTGATGCTTCTGCCTGTAACTATTATCCCAATATATCCATTTCCTTGCGGATCTTGCACTACCAGGGCGTAGCGGTATATTGGCCCTATTGATCCGCCTGCATCGACAGTGCCCTCTG
This sequence comes from Ktedonobacter robiniae, assembly GCF_016587375.1. Taxonomy (GTDB): domain Bacteria; phylum Chloroflexota; class Ktedonobacteria; order Ktedonobacterales; family Ktedonobacteraceae; genus Ktedonobacter; species Ktedonobacter robiniae. Next base: position 1,921,454 of record NZ_BNJG01000001.1, on the reverse strand, counting down.
CACACCCATAGGTCAAAGCTGATGCTACTAGATTATTGGAGAGAAACGCAGCAGGGTACTGACTGGCATTTTGGGGTAGAAGCAAAGACCCATTTGTGTCGAAGCAGACGGCGAGGTTGGGCTGAGGAAAAACTTGACCGGGGCCAGTTAAAGGATTGATGTTTGAAACTGGAGGTTGGCAGAAGTCAGGGATAGATAGTTGCTTGAGCCATTGATATGTGTATGCCTGGGTACGTTTCTGCACATCGGACTGAATTGGATTCAGGAGAGCATATTGAGTGCCGAAGTAGAGGGAAACGCCGAAAAGGATGAAGGACGCTCCTAGAACGCCACAGTATCAGAGAGTTAAATGATTGCGTAGCGTCTGAAAGAGCACTGTTCCAGGCTCATAGTATCCATTGCTATGTTTTCTTTTGCATATTTGCCAGAGTAGTTTTCTCATCTTTTACCTGCTTCTCGTCATTGAGGACTGAGCTTCAATTTTGTAGCCCACACCACGTACCGTTCTGATTAGGGGGTATGAGAAAGGCTGATCGATCTTATCACGTAGGTAATGAATGTAAATATCAACAACATTGGAGAGCGCTTCCATATTATAGCGCCAGACTGCATCGACGATTTGTGTGCGGGTCAATGCCTGACCAGGATGACGCATAAGATATTCTAATAAAGCAAATTCTTTGGCTGTAAGATCAATAACTCGCCCACCACAAGCTGAAATGTATCGTCGAAACGACGATCACGGCGACGTAGTAACGCATTCATGCGCGCTAGCAGTTCTTCCATGGCAAAAGGTTTAGTAAGGTAATCATCGGCTCCCACATTTAAACCCGTTACTCTATCCTCCACTGTGCCACGAGCAGTGAGCATCAATACTGGTGTCATAACACGCTCATCTCGTATTTGCCGACAAATCTCAAATCCACTGAGACCTGGCAGCATACGATCCAGAATGATGACATCATAACCATCGCTTAATGCCAGATCCAGACCAGACGGCCCATCGTGAGCCATATCTACCATGTGCCTCTCTTCCAACAAGACACGCCGCAGGAGATATGCCAGGCGCTGTTCATCTTCGACAATGAGTATATGCATGATTATGTTTCCTTGTAATGGGTAATCTCAACCATTTATCTGTACAGTTTTCTCCTTCAGAAGGATACATCAGAAAAATTGGAAATAGATGGGAAGAAGCTAGATGAGGTTCAAGCTGAGGGCGGAGTCTGTTGATGAGAATTTTTACATCTTTTTCCAATATATTTTCCATCAACCTTTGTTACTTTGATCTGCGGGTGGTGATGTAATCACCTGTGAGCTTCTCATGTTTGTGAAAGGCTACATAAAACGAGGTGTTGGCCAACAAACTTGTTTCAGAAAGGAATGTTCTTTATGCTTACGGGGTCCGTAATTTCAGAAAAAAATCCAGAAATATCAGATGCAAGGCCGCCGTTGGCGTTCTGGCAACGGAAGATATGGAAATATATAGCCCTGGCTGCTATTCTGTTGCTCTCCATTTTCTCAACTTTTACCAATTGGGGCGAGCGGATTTCCTAATCTTTATTATGCCTCAGCTATTAAAAGTATGTTGGATAGCTGGCATAATTTTTTCTTTGTTTCTTTTGATCCGGGTGGCTTTGTCACGCTGGATAAACCTCCATTGGGCTTCTGGTTGCAAGCTGCCAGTGCCAAGCTGTTCGGCTTTTCGCCCTTTAGCATTCTTTTGCCTCAGGCATTGGCGGGTGTTCTGGCGGTGGTTGTGCTCTACTGGCTGGTGCGGCGTCACTTTGGTGAGGTTGCGGCCTTGCTGGCGGCATTGGCTCTGGCCATCAGTCCCATCAGTGTGGTAACGGATCGCAATAACACCGTTGATGGCATGCTCATCCTGGTGATATTGCTGGGGGCCTGGGCGGTGATGCGTGCGGCAGAGACGGGCAAATTACGCTGGTTGCTGCTGTGCTCTGTGTGTATCGGCCTTGGTTTTAATATCAAGATGATGCAAGCCTATCTGGTCGTACCTGCCTATGGCTTGCTGTACCTTCTGGCGGCACCAAAACGCATCTGGGTGCGTCTGCTACATCTGGGGTTAGCGGCATTACTGATGCTGACTATCTCGCTTTCCTGGATGGTAGTGGTGGATCAGACCCCTACCTCGCAGCGCCCCTATGTGGGTTCTACACAGGATAACTCTGAATTCAGTCTGGCTCTGGGCTACAATGGCATTCAGCGCTTACTGGGTCTGAATAAGGCTAATCTTGGTGGCGGGGGGCAAACAAGGGAGGCGGCGGAGATATTGTGCCTACTGGCCAGGATGTGCATGTCAAGGGATCTCCGGGTGGTGGTGGCCTGGCTAGCCCGAATGATTTTGTGGCGTTACGACTGTTTAACGAGCCGCTTGGTGGGCAAATTGTCTGGTTATTGCCTTTTGCGCTGCTGGCTATCCTGGCTCTGGCGTGGCAGGGCCGCCCACGCTTCCGTGAGAATCGCGAGTTGCATTCGCTGATTGTCTGGGGCATGTGGCTGTTGACGATGGCCATTTTCTTTAGCATGGCGAACTTTATCCATCAATATTACCTCTCTACCATGGCGCCCGCAATCTGTGCTCTCTTTGGTATCGGGGCCGTGGTGATGTGGCGAGACTATCGGCAGTCTGGTTGGCGTGGCTGGCTGTTGCCAGTGGCAATTCTCCTGACAGCTCTGGAGCAGATTCATATCCTCCTGAGTAATCCCGGCTGGGGAAGCTGGATGCTCCCCATTATTGCAGGCGTGTGTACTCTGGCTGCCGTGATATTATTCATTGCTCGCCTGCTTCCATATATTCAGCGAAGGCGTCTGGGGAAGGAGGAAGGGAAACCTCCTACTGGCCTTTCGCGTGTGCGCTTCAATGGTCGCATACAGATTGCTTGTATAAGCGGAGGATTGATAGCATTACTGCTTGTTTCGGCGGTGTGGTCAGCGACGCCCGTTCTGGCTGGTACCTCACTAGAATTACCAGTTGCTGGACCCAATCAGAGGGGCAATGATGGAAGTATTGAAACCGATCTTTGAAAGTATAGCGAATTCTTGACAATCATTGAGTAGCATAGTATGATTTGAGCATGAAACTCAGTGATTACGCGAAACAACAAGGGGTCCGCTATGAGACAGCCTGGCGTTGGTTCCGGGACGGGAAAATCCAGGGGCGGCGCGTAGGGGCTCACACGATTCTCATCGACGAGCCAACCAGGGTGTCAGTCCCCTCATCGAAGCCTCAAACCGTGGTCTACACGCGGGTGTCTTCCGCAGAAAACAAGACCAACCTGGACAGTCAAGCTGAGCGGTTGGTTGCCTACTGCGCTGCCCGTGGCTATCAAGTGGGCAAAGTTGTCAAGGAAATTGGCTCTGGCGTCAATGACAATCGGCCGAAGTTTCTGGCTCTCTTGGCCGATCCAAGTGTGGGCCGTATCGTCATTGAACACAAGGACCGGGGTACCCGCTTCGGGTTCCGTTACATCGAGACCCTGCTTCAAACCTATGGGCGTGAGATCGAGGTCGTCAATCAGGCCGACAATGGCACAGAAGACCTGCTCTCAGACCTCACCAGCATCGTGTACTCGTTCTGCGCCCGGCTCTATGGGCAACGGCGTGCCAAACGCAAAACAGAGCGTCTTGTGCAGGAATTGGAGGCCGACCGTGCACCTGGTTGAAAAGCACATCATTCTTCGGAGTGATCCACGCTATGCCACGCTTGACGCGGCCTGTTTTGCTTCCAAAAATCTCTACAATACGGCGCTGTATGAGATCCGTCAGGCCTTCATCTTTGAGGGAAAACACCTCAACTACAATGAAATGGATCGGCGGATGCAGTCGCATGAAGCGTACAAAGCACTGCCTGCGAAAGTGGCCCAACAGGTATTGCTGCTGCTCGAACGCAACTGGAAATCCTTCTTTGAAGCGCTCGATGCCTACAAGCGCGATCCCTCAAAATTTCGCCGACGCCCCCAATTCCCCAAATACAAGCACAAAACGACAGGCCGCAACGTACTCATCTACACGATGCAGGCCGTAAGCCGCAGCAAACGGACCCTTGGACGACACCTCATTCAGCCTTCGGGACTGGGCATCCAGATCAAAACCCAACAAGATCCCAAGGCGATCACTCAGGTCCGTGTGGTTCCCAAACACGGTTTTGTCGTCGTTGAGATCATTTATGAACAGGAGCCGAGCCGCTCCGCCGTCGATCCCGCGCTCATCGCTGGCATCGATCCTGGTCTGGAAAATCTGATCGCACTAACTTCAAATAAACCGGGTTTTGTCCCGGTCGTCGTTAACGGGCGCGGTCTGAAAAGTACGAATCAGTTCTACAACAAGCGGCGAGCAGAACTCCAACAAGCTCTTGGTCGTCCTGGAAACACCCGGCGCATGGAGCGCTTGACTCTCTGGCGCAATCGGCGGATTGAGCATGATCTGCACACCATCTCGCGTTTTGTGATTGATGTGCTGGTGGCTGAGGGGATCGGAACGCTCGTGATTGGTCGCAACGTGGGCTGGAAACAGGAGATCAACCTGGGGAAACGGACAAATCAGAACTTTGTTCAGGTGCCTCATGCCCAGTTCATCCAGATGCTCACCTACAAAGCTGAGCAAAAAGGCATCCAGGTGATCCTCACCGAAGAAAGCTACACCAGCAAGGCCAGTTTCCTGGATCGCGATCCTTTGCCGATCTACCAGCAAAGCCAGGAGCATGCGCCTGTTTTCAGCGGCAAACGGATCACACGGAGGCTCTATCGGGCATCCAATGGCCAACTCATTCACGCCGATTGCAACGGGTCCTATAACATCATCAGAAAAGCAGCTCCTGATGCCTTCGGGTCGGAGGGAGTAGAGGATGGGGAGCGCAGGGTTCATCTGCCGGTAGTCCATCCCGTGAGGCTGTCATTCCCTCACAAACCCGCTCGCGAGAAAATCCTGGCCTCTGTCAGGATTCGCTAGTCACGACGGAACTATTAATATTAATACTGCTTTGATCAACTACCTGCAAGCACACCAGGGGAATGCCAAGTACCTGGTTGCAGTTGTTGGCTCAAATGATGCGGACTCAATCATCCTGACAACCAATAAACCCGTTATGGCTCTGGGGGGGGTACTGGCAGTGATCCCATTCTGACCACCAGCCAGGTTGCGCAACTGGTTGCAGATGGGACTGTTCGTTACTTTATGCTTGGCGGAGGTGATGGAATCCAGAGATCGATAAGTAACTGGGTGACACAAAACTGTCGTCCTGTTTCCTCCAGCGAGTGGCAGGCCAACGCGACAGGAGACAATACTGATGACTCCAACCGTGATTCGAAGTTGTCTGATTGTCAACCCGTGTCCTGAGCGTGAGTAAGAGATAGATTCTCTTTGCACGATTTATGAGTCATCCCGAATTTTCGTAGAGAGAGGGAAAGCACAAAAAGAAGAGAAATTAGGCAAAAAGGGTCTCCTGCGCTACACTGTGAAAAACACAACAAACAGAGCGTCAGGAGGCTTTTTACATCGATGCACCCAAGTATGACATACTTCCGATTCTCCGTCCTTCCCCCGGAAGGACGAAGACCCTCTTTTCTTCCTGATACTTTAAGGGGATTCCAGAAAGTAGATCAGCTAGGCGTGTGCAATCGAAACACTCTCCTATAACCGGTTTGAACCTGGGCAGGCCTAAAGGCGGCTATCGTAAAAATGCAGCTGACTACTTGGAGGATTGGTACCAAGTTGCGTTCTTAAGAAAGGAAACAGAATGGAGGTTTAGATCGCAACTTGGTACCAATCCAATTATCTTAGGTGGCGGCCTCCCACTCTTTCAGGACATCGCTGCCTGGACGAGACTAAAACTGGCCGAAACCAAAGCATTCCAGAATGGGGTGGTTGGACTTCATTATCAAACAATCAGACAATAGCCAATGCCTGTGAGGGCATTTGAAAACACTTGCTTCTTTTGGGTAGATGCATCAATCATTTTTGATGACAAAATCAAAAGATGAGCGCGGGCGGATCTGGGTAAAATAATAATCTTCAGCAGCATCCCATAGCTGATGCCACCGATCCATGAAATCCTGGCCTTCGCGGACAAGTTGGCGCTGGCGGCGTATCTTGTCGTCAGCCTCAACAAGTACGGATAGGTCAACGAGATCAGCAAGCTCGGGTCGCGCGGAGTACGCGCCGTCCAGGAGCACCACCGGCGCAGGTTCGAGCTTGACGGTCTCGTCTTTCCAACCGATCCAGCCAATTGTGGGCTCGAAATCAAGTGGATGCCAGAAAGCCGTCTCATTAGCCAGCAACGGCTCCAGGACCTGGGCGCGCATACGCTGCCAGTCAATAACCTTGTCTACTTTCTCCCTGACACTGCATCCATCCCAAACATCGTCATTGCCACCAGCATAAAAGTCGTCCCCCACGACAATGATGCCCTCAACACGACTCGCTATCGCCTGCGCGATCGTCGATTTACCCGTACCGCTACGACCATCGAGCGCTACCAATAACGGTTGCTTATGCTGCAGCAGCCTGTTAATCTCAAAAACAACTTTATCCATCGCGATTTTTAGATCACCTTCGTTATTGTTTAGGAATCCCAATATTTTTATGCCCCGTTTTCCCTACCGTTAGTAACAACGCGCTTCCCCTGACCTCGATACTCCTTCCGGAAAGAAGTCGATTCCCGATACTGCATCTCCTCTGCTCATCAACTAGTTGACTGAAGTATAAAAGAGACGACGTGAGGATCGATTCTTAGAAGGCAACTTGGTATGAGGATATAGGCGGCTTTAGAAACTTTCTAAAATTCTAAAGTGGTGTACTGAAGACATTCTGTTATGTGAAAAAAAGGCCGTTTTGAGTGGTTTTCTGTCTCTGGCGGAAAGTTGCTTAAAGCGGCTTTTAGTGCGGTGTGAAATGTGTGAGGAGGAAACTGGAGCCGGCGAAGGGATTCGAACCCCCGGCCAGCTGTTTACAAAACAGCTGCTCTACCCCTGAGCTACGCCGGCTTACTAGACCTGTAGAGGATTATACCGATATCTGCTTCCAATGTCAAGGGTTGCGTTAAGGCTTTTTAGGGTGGTTTTTAAGAGAGTTCTAAAGCTTGGCGCGAAACGAAATCCCAGCCTTTGGCGTGTTCTTAATATCACAGACGAATGTATGAGCTTGATTGTGTGCATACTGTGTGCAAACGTGAGGAGGGAATGCATGCAATATATAACTGAGAGCATGACTGAGAGCGCGCAGGGGCAGATGTGGCAAAGCGAGCTTTCAACTGAGGCGCTCGCGGAGGTTGCCCCCCAGAGCGCGGAAGATAAAACCATTCTGATAGTTGAAGATGATGACTATATCGGTTCGATGCTGGTTGAGGCCCTGCACCAGGAGACTCCCTATCGCCCGTTACTGGTCAATGACGGTATGCAGGCGCTGACCCTGGTCAAACAGGTAAAGCCCTGTCTGATCATTACCGATTATCGTCTTCCACTGATGAATGGAATTGAACTCTATGATCGTCTCCACGCCCTAAATGAGCTAGCCGGGACGCCCACAATTATGATGAGTGCGTACCTGCCACCCCAGGAAGAGGTGCGGAAACGCAATCTCGTGGCCTTGAACAAGCCTTTTGAGCTGGATGAATTACTAGATAAGGTCGACTCACTACTACAATGCTAGTGAATATTCCTGGTGGATATGCCCGAAGATGAGAGCAACCGAACTCGCGTGTTGCTCTCATCTCTTTGTGCCAGGCAGGGACCCTGATCACCAACTATATCCCCTCTTCGTTCTCGGCAAAGGGTTCGTCCTGCCGTCTGAGGATGTGCGCGATATCGTCCATCAGGCCAACACCAATGTTATCCCAGAGCAGCAGGAAGTAGAGACTGCGCAGAAAGCTTTTGGTGTTGTTGGCGCGACGCCATGAGCGTATATCCGTTTCCCGCTGGACGTAGCAGCTTTTGAGCCAGCTATGCAGAAACTCTGAGTCCACCTGTTTCCCCAGAATGATATGGTGCGCGACTGTTGCCAGGCGTACATCTTCTTCATAGAAGAGAGGAACCGAGGTTTTGCTAAGCTGGCTAAGCAGCTTGAGCACATCTTTACGGTCATCGCTGGTTGCATGAGGATGCTGCGCGTAGGTGTCAAGTGCCTCGGCCAGGTGAGCCATGCTGTGTGCCCAACCCTTGCCCTCAATATAGCCACGCCAGTCTTTCTCCTCACGCACATAACGCACTAGCGCATCCTTCACACGGCCAATGCTCTCACGTGAGAGACTGGGCCGCGAGGCATCTGTATAGAGGATAGCCGCGATGATGAGGTTCGAGAAGCTGCGCATCAGGATGCTGTCGTTGTTCACCTCTCCAATATGGTAGAAGAGATGCTCATCGTTTAGAACACTTATGAGAAGCTGCTTAAGCTGTTCTGACTCTAGCTTCCCCGGCTCCAGGATGCCACGCGCCAGGATCATATAGCTCAGGTCATCACGCAGCTCTTCATCGCTCGACCCCAGATTTACTAATAACTTTTGCGCAAATTCAAGGCTATCAAGCGCCTCTGGTATAGCATAATTTTGCTCAACAATAGAGCGTAAAGCCTCTTTGTTCTCTGCCAGATTATCTGTTGCTTCCATCGCTTTTCCCGTTCTAGTACCAGTAAAAGTTCAGGTATGTCTACTACTCAATCCTTGAGTTCATTGTACACGGTCGTATCGTGCCTCCTCATTTTTCTCATTGATAGGATGGTGCAGTAGCCGCGTACGCCAGTAGCGGGCTACTACTGGCGTTCCCACGCTTCGCGGCGATGCCAGTCGGTTAGTTGCTGATAGGCATGGGCGATACGCAATACCGTGGCCTCTTCAAAGGGTTTGCCCGCGATTTGTAAGCCGATTGGGAGGTGCTCAGACGTGAAGCCACAGGGGAACGAGACCGCTGGAAAGCCGACGAGGTTGAAGGGCATAGTCATGCGGAGCATGGCATCGGTCGCGTTCTCCTGCACGCCATTAATAGTAACCTCCTGCCCCATCTGCTCAGCGGGAATCGCTCCCATGGCCTGGGTGGGTAGCACAAAGGCATCGACGGTTCGTAAGATGCTTCGTAACTGGCTTGTGAAGGCGCGCCGTTCCTGTTGCGCCTTGAGATACTCCACGGCGGGAATCTCCTGTCCCTCGCGTAGCCGTGTGCGAACCAACTCGGTATACAGATCACCCCGGTGAGGAAACCAGCCTTGCTGCATATGCGCCAGGGACGCCTCTGGTTTCTGCACCATTCTATATGTTGTCATTGTAGGACGGGGTAGTTCGACATTGACAAGCTCGGCTCCGTTTTCCTCCAGTACGTGCAACGCGCCGCGCCAGGCCATATGGATCTCGGGATCAAGCGGCGCGACAAAGTCTTCCTGGGGCACACCGAGTCTTAACCCTTGTAGCGAGAGCGGCCCGCGCCCCTCCGCGCCCTCAATCAGGGTCGCCGTCGAGCGGCTGGGCGAACTGGGAGGCCCCGAGACGCTATTGGGATCGCGTGGGTCATACTTGGCAATAGCATCAAAGATGAATGCGCAATCCTCGGCGCTCCGCGCGATAGGCCCGACATGGTCCAGCGACCAGCTCAAAGGAAGCACACCATGACAGCTAACGCGTCCATAGGTTGGCTTCAGACCGGTAACACCACACAGCGCGGAGGGGATACGAATGGAGCCGCCCGTATCGGTGCCAATGGCGCCTAGTACCATGCCTGCCGCGACCGCCGCCGCCGAGCCGCCACTGGAGCCACCCGTCGTGCGCGTCAGGTCCCAGGGATTGCGCGTGGGAGGCGAGTAGGGGCCATAGGCGAATTCATACGTATTGGTCTTACCAATAAGAATAGCCCCACTCTTACGCAGAAGCTCGATTACGGTGGCATCTTCCTCAGAAACATGCTCCGCCAGGACCTGCGAGCTGCCTGTTGTGCGCACTCCCTTGACCGCGATGAGGTCCTTAATGGCGATGGGAATGCCATGTAAGGGACCACGCTTGAGACCTGTGCGTAGCTCGCGCTCGGCCTGCTCGGCCTGTGCCATGGCTTCCTCACGCATCACCGTCACAAAGGCCTTCACCTCAGTGTCGCGCTCCTCGATCAGGTTGAGGGTCTCCTCCACCAGCTCCGTGGGCATAATAATGCCTGCCTGTAACTCCTCGGCCACTTCACGTATGGACAAATAGCTCATGCAAAATATCCTCTTCCGCAAAAAATGCGATGCATCTCCTAATTTCTACACTGCCGAATGCGTCTTCTGGCTTCATTGCCCTTTATTGTATCAGGTTGAGGAGGAAAATATGTAGGGACAGTAAACGCGAACCGAGCTGTTCGCGTTTACTGTCCCTACATACCTATGAATGAAACTGTAATTAGGGCCTGTTAGTTGCTCTCTCCATTCAGCACAATAGTCGTGAGTGAGTAGGGAGGCAGGGTCTGTGTGGAGAGGGCCTTGCCGGAGATATGCTGCACCGTTATGGCGCTACTATTCTGGCCGTAGAAGTAGACGGTGGCGCTAGCCTGTTGGTCGCCGCAACCACCTGCCAGCTTGAGCTGATAGCTTTGTTGCGGATCTTTATTGATCAGGAGTAGGGCCAGTTTGCCATTATATTGACGCACAGCATGGACCTCTATGAGACCCTGGTCCGTTGAAGATGCTACCATGCTGCCGTCCCCATCAATGAAGTGATGGAGCATTTGCAGACTATAGTAGGTGGGGAATGGGGTATTCGCTGGCGGCTCGCTATCGCCAGTGGAGAGCAGTCCATAGTCTCCATACTGATTGCTGCCATAGAGTGTCGGATCGTTATTCCCCCAGGTCACGATGCCGTTATGGATATCCCACCAGTCAACGTTCTGCACGCCGCTCTCCAGCCAGTTCATATAGGTCGAGGCCAGGAAGAGGGCATTAACCAGATTGGTCGTCTGTTTGCCTGGATTGTATGAGACCGAGTTGGTTTCGGTAATCATGATGGGTACATGCTTGCCCGGGCTATACTGTTGCAGCTCTGTCTTGAGTGTGGCGACCTTGCCAGGTAGGGCCGAGGTGCTGGCGAGCAGACCCGCATCTGACTCGTTGCCGGGATTCTGTGCGTACCAGTGGACATCGGCGAAGTCGACATGCTTGCCCAGGATGGAGAGGACGGTGTTATTCCAGTCGGTGCTCAAGCCAGGTGCGGTCACGCTATCAGGCCAGTCGCCGGGCGAAGTCAGTACAATTCCGATCTTGATGGAGGGGTCGACCGCTTTCATGGCCTGGATGAATTGGAGGGCATTATTGGCATAGGCAACCGGCCCCTTCTCGTGGAGATCGTACTCCCAGTTCGCGCCAAAGGTGCCATTGCCATAGAGCTCGTTGCCGATTTCCCAGTACTTGATACCATAGGTATGACCGGTGCTACTCCTCCCGGTATATGTCGGGACAGGCCCGGTATAGCCCGCGCCTCCTTTATTGGCATACTGTACCCAGGAGGCGGCCTCCTGCGGCGTGCCAGCACCATAGTCAACCGTGATCATTGGCTGCGCGCCAGTCGCTTGCGCCACCTTCATGAAGGCGTCAAACGTATTGTTTGGATTCGCATAACCCTGATTTGGCTCTGTTGTATTGGACTGCCAATGATACACATCCGAGGTCGAGCCACCAGGATAACGGATCACTTTGACGCCTGCGTTGTGGAGGAGATCCGGAACGCCCTGGTCGAGTAGGTGACCATCCCAGACGGCGGCATTGGTTCCCAGCGCTGTTTCGGGAATGGTTGCTAGCGTATGATGTGTATCAACGGTGACTTGCACTGTGGGAGTATCCGCAGCGGCTGCGCTGAGCGGATATGCACACAGCATGACAAACGTTGCGATTAGGGCCAGCATCATTGGCAGCGTGGACCTGCCTCTGCCATGGCGCGGTGGCAAGCTAAATACTTTTCGCATCATGCTCCTTACTTGCTCTCATAAACTATTCGCACCCCTCGGTGGGCGCCTAATCTCTCTGAATGAATGACTTTGCTGGTAAATTTAATCAGGTTACTCGAATATGCTACCGCTAAAGCTGGCCCCTACCGACTTGGGAAGCTGTTCCGTGTAGTGATCAGCTCTGCAAGCTCGGTAACTCGTCCGGACGAAATTTCCAGCAAAATCAGTGAACGTGGGGCCGCAATTGAAGGAAAGTCTCTACGTACCAAGCATATACATAGATTTTTCTCTATGCAATGCCATAAGCATTCAGTTTTTATTCAGTTTTCAAGGAAGCAGGGGGAATTCTTGGTGGAATGATTGTCTCCCCTGTAGGCTTTATGGTAATCTCTACAAGGTTTCAGACCGGGACATGACCCGGTTTCCTCCACACTAAACTCTTCTTGTATAGAGGCGATTGGCGCGGCTCGACCAATCGATCTCATAGGTACGTTTTCGAGCGAGCAAATGGAGCTTCTAGACCATGCCTTACGAAATGGGCGAATATTATGAGCGGGTCAGCGATTATGACCTGGAGTATCAAAGCCAGTCTGAGCAGGATGTGCCCTTCTGGCAGGAATTGGTGGTGCGTTATACCCCTCAGCATGTGCTTGAACTGGCCTGTGGTAGTGGGCGCATCGGCTTAGAGTTATTAAAGGTCCCCGGCGCCTTCCACCTGGACGGCCTGGACCTCGAGCCTGGCATGCTCAAGGCCTACCAGCGCAAGCTTGGCGAACTACCCGAAGCCACGCAGCAGCGCGTGAGCCTGCATCAGGGCGATATGTGCGACTACGACCTGCCAGCCAGGGGAACCTATGACCTTATCTTTCTCCCCTTCAACTCGATCTCGCACCTGTACGAAATCGAGCAGCAGTTCGCGGCCTTCTCGAAAACGCTGGAACACCTGGCCCCCGGCGGGCGCTTTGTCGTCGATGTCTTCCTGCCCGACATCGATTATCTGAGCGATGCCCTCAATCGCCCTTCGACCGTCTATCTAGAGGACGAGTTGGAATCGCCCGATGGCGACTTCACGATGATGCTCTATACGACGCGTAAGTATGACGCCTTTGAGCAGGTGCAGCACCTCACCTGGACGCATGAGAAGTTCTTTGAAACGGGTGAGAACGAGCGCTATCTGACGCGCCTGGATATGCATGTCTTCTTCCCCCGCGAGCTCCAACTCCTCTTCCTGGCAACTGGTTTCTCGATTGAGTCCATCTACGGTGGCTATGACTGGAAGCCCTTTGGTAAGGGCACACGCCAGATTGTGGTTGGACGCAAGCGCCGCTAATAAGAAGTCAATGGTAATGATATGATGGGGTTGTCAGTTTTGACTGGCAACCCCATCATTTTGCCATGCAGAAGGAGATGCAAACGTGGAGACGCAGGCTATATATCATACCGATGCGTATGTAAAAGAGTTTGATGCGACGGTGCTTGTCGTGGAGGGGAACGCTGTCGCTTTGGATACTACCGCCTTTTACCCTGGTGGTGGTGGGCAACCGCACGATCTGGGAACACTCAGCCAGGATGGGCAAACCTGGCAGGTGACGAAGGTCTCGAAGGATGAGCGCTATGTCTGGCACCAGGTCGAGGGCGAGCCACCCGCCGTTGGGAGCCGGGTCCACGGCGTGCTGGACTGGGAGCGTCGCTATGCACTCATGCGCACGCATACCGCCATGCACATCCTCTGTGGGGTGGTCTGGCGCGATTATGGCGCGAAGGTGACGGGCGGCAATATGGAGCCTCTGCGTGGGCGCATGGATTTTGAGTTTGAGAACCTGAAAGCCGAGCTGGTGCAGGAGATTGAGCAGCGTATCAACGCCGAGATCGCCGAGGCCCGCTCGACCAGAGTCTATTTCCTGCCGCGCACCGAGGCCGACCAGAATCCCGACCTCATTCGCACCAAGGTCAGCCTCCTCCCGGCTGCTATGACCACAGTGCGCGTCCTTGAGATTGAGGGCCTGGATATCCAGGCCGATGGCGGCACCCACGTTGCCAATACCCACGAGGTCGAGCGCATTCGCGTGGTGAATTATAAGAGCAAGGGCAAGATCAATAAACGCCTGGAGATCGCCGTCGAAGCACGCTAGAAACGAATCAGAGAGTGAGGGGTTCAGTTTGCGAGCGCTTGCGCTCGCAAACTGCACCCCTCACTCTCTGATTCACCAGTTGACGCTTTGTGGCCTGAGTGCTAAAATATTTCCTAGTGATTAGGTCGGATTAATTTCGTGTAGTGCTCATTGCTCATCTGACGTGTGTATCCTCTGGCGGTATTTCCTGGCTGGGCGCGTTCATCAGCGCCAGGGCTATGCTCAAGTGTATTCCAGTTGCTGGCAGATGCATCGAGTCGTGAGCATAGAGCGAAAAGGACGTCAGAGCAAGGAAAAAGGGAGAGACCACAATGTTACGGGTATCTACTAAAGGCGAGTATGGTGTACGCATTATGGTCGACCTGGCTCGTCATTACGGTGGCCGTCCCCGTTCGCTCACAGATATTTCGCAAGCTGAGACGTTGCCACTGGCGTACTTAGAGCAGCTTGTCAAGCTCTTGCGCGATGCCGACCCGCCACTAGTGAGTAGTACGCGTGGCGCGCATGGAGGCTATCGCCTGAGCCGAGATCCCAATGAGATCTCGATGGGCGAGATTGTGCGTGTGCTGGAAGGCCCGATCTCACCTATGATCTGTGCGACCGAGGGGGAGATGAGCCAGGTCTGCGGTTTTATGGATTCCTGTAAGACCAAGTACCTCTGGGCGCGCGTTCGTGACGCGGTCGCTCAGACGCTTGACTCGATTACCCTGGCTGAACTGGTGGCTCAAACGACCGAGCCTACGGGTCAGACAGGCCAGTTTATTGCCCTGACGGATATTCACGTCGGTATCGGTGCCAATATGGCATCGCCTCACGAGTTGTTGACCGCCGAATAGCCGCTTGCCACCACAGGTCACGTTTTTTTCCTTGTATGCCGATAGTTATCAAAGGTAGGAGAGCGTGGGAACGCTTTCCATACTTTGTGGCTGTATAGATCATCAACTTACACATTTTGCGCCGTGTTCACTACTACATTGTCAATCGCGGCGCGCACATTCATATGTTCTGATAGACAAGGCGAATCGTTTTCTGGCTTGAGTACCATGATTCGCACTTTGACTATAATTGAGGAAGGTGTTATCCATAATGGGATCTGAACTCGTTATAAAGAACCTTCATGCCAATATTGAAGGTAAGCCTATTCTGCGTGGCGTCGACCTCGTGGTCAACCAGGGTGAGGTTCATGCGCTGATGGGACCCAACGGGTCCGGCAAAAGCACCCTGGCGAATGTGATCATGGGTAACCCCAAGTATGAAGTCACCGATGGTGAGATCTGGTTCAAGGGCGAGAATATTCTTGAGTACTCTCCCGACCGCCGCGCGCGTATGCGCCTCTTCCTGGCGTTCCAGTATCCTATGTCCATCCCCGGTGTGAGCGTGGCTAACTTCCTGCGCCGCTCTCTGGAGGCTGTGCGTGAGGGCAATAAGCCCCTCGAAGAGGGTGAGAACCCCACCGGCAAGATGGGTAAGCGCCGGACCGTTCCCCCAGGTGAGTTTCGCCGCCTCCTGCAAGAGAAGATGAAACTGCTGAAGGTTGATAATAGTTTCATCAACCGCTCGATCAATGACGGCTTCTCCGGTGGTGAGAAGAAGCGTGCTGAGATCCTCCAGATGGCCCTGCTGGAGCCGGAGATCGCCCTGATGGACGAGACCGATTCGGGCCTCGACATCGACGCGCTGAAAATCGTCTCTGAGAGCGTGAACGCGCTCCGCGGTCCCGACCTGGGCATTCTGCTGATCACCCACTATCAGCGCATGCTTAACTACATTACCCCCGACTTTGTGCATGTCATGTACCAGGGCCGCATCATCAAGTCCGGTACGAAGGAACTGGCGCTCGAGCTTGAGGATAAGGGCTACGAGTGGCTGACATCCAACGAGAATGGGGTGGCCACGAATGCTTAATGCTCTAACTACAGGTTTCACAAAGGACGCGCTGCTTGAGCTGTCGCGCCAGAAGGGGGAACCTGAGTGGATGCTACAGAAGCGCCTTCAGGCCTGGGAGCATTATGAGCAAACTCCCGCCCCCCTGGGACGCCGCGGCGACCTGGGCACCCTCCAGAATCTCTCTCGCTTCAAGTTCCAGGAACTGAAGCCCTTTGTTCCCGCGCCGGATACCGCGCTTCCTCCAGCCATTCAGCAGTCGCTGCAAGAGTCGCTGGTCAATGAGCGCTCCGGCCTGATCGTGCAGCATAACTCGTCGGTTGTGTATATACACCTGAACGATGAGCTGAAGGCGCAGGGAGTCATCCTGACCGACCTGGAGACTGCCGTTCGCGAGTATCCAGAGCTGGTGCAGGAGCACTTTATGACGAAGTGTGTCCCCGCGACTGCGAGCAAGTATACTGCCCTGCACGCGGCCTTCTGGACAGGTGGCTTCTTTCTCTATGTCCCAAGTGGCGTGGAGATCGAGGCGCCGATCCTGGCCCAGGTTTGGGTCGATAGCTCTGCATCGGCTATCTTCTCCCACTCACTGGTGATCGCGGAATCTCAGAGCAGCACCCGCTTTGTGCAGGAGTTCACTTCCAGCGTCGAGGCCGAGCATCCCAGCCTGGTCAGCGATGTGGTTGAAGTCATTGCCAAACGCGAGGCAATGGTCGAGTTCAGCAACCTGCAGGATCTCGATCAACATACCTGGCTCATCACCAACAAGAACGCGACGCATGAGAACGATGCCAGCGTAACCTTCGTGATGGCCGATCTGGGTGCCCAGCTCAACCTCAATAGCATTGGCGCGGGCCTACAGGGCAATGGCTGTGCCGCTGAACTGGTGGGTGTCTTCTTCACCGACCACAACCAGCGCTACGCCATCAATACCCTCTCAGACCACGTTGGTGTCTCGACCAACGCGGAGACCATGATCAAGGGTGTCCTGACCGATGAGTCACGCGTCGAGTTCGATGGTATGATTCGCATCCACAAGGATGCGCAGCAGACGGCCTCCTTCCTGGCCGCGCATGGTCTATTGCTGAGCAAGAAGGCTCGTGGCGAGTTTATTCCCGGCCTGGAGATCGCCGCGAACGATGTCAGCGCTAGCCATGGTGCCACCACGGGCCAGATCGATGAGGAGCAGCTCTTCTACCTGATGGTACGCGGTATCGCGCGCCCAGAGGCCGAGCGCATCATCGTTCAGGGCTTCTTCGAGCCAGTTTTGCAGCGCATTCCCCTGGAGAACCTGCGCATCCGCCTGCGTCGCAGCATCATCTCTCGTATGAGTGGTGAGTCCGCGACCGAGGCCGATACCTGGGTTGACGCCCAGGAGCGCTGGGAGATCGAGGGTGTCGACGAAGGCGCCATCTACCTCGATGACTCAACTCGTCCTCAATCAGACGATATTGAACTCAGCGAGTACTAGTCACACAGCGCTAAACGCACAATGGGCACCCTCCAGGCCGGTGGGTGCCCTCTATCTTATAAACAGTAAGCCGCCAGGCAGAGGAAGTATTATGGTGACATTTGAGAAGCAGACACAACAGACACGCAGTGGACGCACCGCCGCCGAGGTGCGCGCGGATTTCCCTATCCTCGCACGCCAGGTACACAATAAGCCTCTAATATATCTTGACAGCACGGCCAGCTCGCAGAAGCCCCAGGCTGTCATCGAGGCCATGAATACCTACTACCAGACCTATAACGCGAATGTGCATCGCGGGGTCTATACGATCAGTGAAGAGGCTACGGCGGCCCAGGAACGTGCTCGCGTCAAAGTTGCACGCTTTATCAATGCTCGCCATAGCAAGCAGGTGATCTTCACACGTAACACGACCGAGAGCATCAATTTGGTCGCCTATAGCTGGGGCAGCGCGAATATCCACACCGGAGACCTGATTGTGCTGACCGAGATGGAGCACCACAGCAATCTGGTCCCCTGGCAACTGCTCGCCCAGCGCACTGGCGCGCGTTTGGAGTTCGTTCCGGTCACCGATGATGGCCTGCTGCGCCTGGATATCTATCAGCAGTTGTTGGAGCAGCGCCCCAGGCTGGTCGCCTTTACGCATATGTCGAACGTGCTGGGAACCATCAATCCCTTACAGGAGATGATCGCTCAGGCTCATGCCGTCGAGGCCATCGTCCTGGTGGATGGCGCGCAGAGTGTTCCCCACCTGCCAGTGGATGTCCAGGCCCTCGACGCCGATTTCTACTGCTTTAGCGCGCACAAAATGCTGGGTCCAACGGGTATTGGTGTGCTCTATGGCAAGCGTGCCCTGCTGGAGGCTATGCCCCCCTTCATGGGTGGTGGCGATATGATCCGCACTGTCAAGCTCCACGAGTCCACCTGGAACGATCTGCCCTGGAAGTTTGAGGCGGGCACCCCCGCGATTGCCGAGGCCATCGGCCTGGGCGCGGCGGTCGACTACCTGAATGAGCTGGGCATGGACTGGGTTCAGGCCCATGAGCAAGAAATGACGGCCTATGCCCTGGAGCAGCTCCAGCAGGTTCCCGGCCTGACGATCTATGGTCCCCGCGAGATCGGTCAGCGCGGAGGCGTCATCTCCTTCACACTTGGCGATGTCCACCCCCACGACCTGGCCTCGATTCTCGACCAGGAGGCCGGTGTGGCCATTCGCGCCGGACATCACTGCGCGCAACCACTCATGGAGCGCTACGATGTGCCCGCAACCGCCCGCGCCAGCTTCTACGTGTATACAACAAAAGCAGATATCGATGCCCTCGTCCAGGGCCTGCACAAAGCCCTCCAAATCTTTACTTTCTAAAAAGAGGCATACATATATGGCAATGGATTTTTACCGCGAATATATCCTGGATCACTACCGCAATCCACGTAATTTTGGTACATTGGAGCAGCCCGATGTGCATTCAGAGGACTCCAATCCGCTCTGTGGCGACCAGCTTGCCATGGACCTGGTCGTGCAGGATGGGCGCGTCGCTGAGGTCCGCTTCAAAGGGCGTGGGTGCGCGATCAGCCAGGCGTCAGCCTCCATGCTCTCAGAGATGATTGAGGGCCAGCCGATAGACGAGGTTGTAAAGTTGGGGAAAGAGGAAGTGTTGGAGGTACTAGGCATTCCCATCAGCCCTGCTCGCACCAAGTGCGCCTTCCTCTCCCTGCGTGTACTCCATCGGGGCCTGGCTATGGGAGGCTTTGAGCACCCCAATCTTGATGATGAAGATGAGGACGAATAAGGCCGTATGACTGAGTTCTATAAGGCAGCTCGCCTGGAAGAGATCAAAGAAGGTGAGCTTTACGCGGTAGAAGTTGATGGCGAACCAGTCTGCCTGACAAAGGTGGAGGCCCAGATCTGCGCCTTTACCGATAATTGCACCCACATCAGCGGACCCCTCAACGAGGGCGAGCTGGAGGGCTGCACGCTGACCTGCCCCTGGCATGGCGCGCAATTCGACGTGCGCACCGGCAAGGTGCTGCGCGGTCCCGCACGCCAGGACCTCCATACCTACTCCATCAAAATCGAAGATGAAACCATCTTCGTCGGCCTCCCCGAAGAAGAATAATATGTGATGTGCAGCGCGCTGGCAACCTGCGGCTGCCAGGGCGCTGCACATCACCAAAAAGAAGGCGGCCCTGGACACATGTGTCCAGGGCCGCCCAAACTCGCTATCGTAGGATTAGTATATGCCGTTTGTGTAGAAATACATCCAGAGGTAGCGATATGCCTGCGTTAGTCTCCTGTTGTTTGACTGCCTGCGAGTGTTTCCTTTCTGGCGCGCGAGGGAAAGAGCAAGCGCAGGTGCAGCAAGCGTTCGCGCTCGCGCTCCTCCGCCAGGTTGCGTGAGCGGGCCTTGAGCAGGTCCTGGAGTGAGACCATGCCCACCAGTTGCTCTGGATGCTCGCGTTCAACTACCGGGAAACGCGTGTAGCTGGTCTCGGCCATGCGATAGACTACGCTGCGCAGATTCTCATCTTCATACGCCACAACCGGGCTGGCCTGGATGCAGTCGGCCAACTGGCGCTTGCCCGGTTCGTTGCGTACCAGGTTCATCAAATCGTGGCGTGTCGCGACTCCCTCAATCTGCACCTGGTCATCAACAATAGGATAGAGGTGCTGAATGCCACGCTGCTGCGACTGGCCCTCGGTGAGCAGGCTGCTCAATTCGTCGCGTGTAATGCTGGCGGGAATGGCGACCACGCTGGTACGCATGACCTCGCGTACAAAGAGGATCTCCAGGGGATCGGTAGCATATTCACGACTAAGATGATATCCTCGACGGCTCACCTTCTCGGTAAGGATCGAACGTTTCAAGACCAGTACGCTAAATGTATAGGCCACCAGGGTTGCCAGCAGCAGCGGAACCAGGGCATTAAAGTCATGCGTGAGTTCTAATGCGAAGACCAGGCTGGTAAAGGGGACGCGCATGGTTCCCGCAAGCATCGCAGCCATACCGATCAGTGCCCAGAAGCCCGGTCCCTCGTTGGGGAGAAACAGGCTCACAGCCGCTCCTAACGCGCAACCCATCATCAACAATGGGGCCAGTACGCCACCCGAGGTGCCTGAGCCAAGCGAGAATGACCAGATCAAGAGCTTGACCAGTAGGACGCCCAGGATCAACTGGAGCGAGACATCTCCCCGCAGCAACTGTGCAATAACATCATAACCAACGCCCAGCGCGCGTGGATAGATCAGTCCGCCAATGCCAATGCCCAGGCCACCAATAGCTGGCCACCACATCCAGTGAATGGGCAGGAGTGAGAATGTATCCTCGAAGCGATAAACCAGGTAGGTCATAAGCGCTGAGACCAGTCCCGCCAGGATACCGACCAGCAGGCAGCCCAGGAAGCCTACCGGGCCAATAAACGCCACATGCGGCGGCACCGGGAAGATCGGACCCGCCCCCAGAATGTAGTAACGAACAATCCCAGCCGTGGCGCTGGCCAGGGCCACAGGGATCAGGCTGCGCGGCTTCCACTCAAAGAGCAAGAGTTCGACTGCCAGCAGCAGCGCCGCCACAGGCGTGGCAAACGTTGCCGACATACCTGCCGCTGCCCCCGCCACCAGCAGCGTCTTGCGCTCGCTACTGGAGAAATGAAAGAATTGCGCGATCAGAGAACCAATGGCGCCGCCCGTCATGATGATTGGTCCCTCGGCACCGAAGGGGCCACCGCTCCCAATCGAGATCGCCGCCGAGAGCGGCTTGAGTAGTGCTACCTTGGCCTCGATCTTGCTGCCATTCATTAAGATAGCTTCCAACGCCTCGGGAATTCCATGCCCCCTGATCTTAGGCGAGCCAAAGCGCGCCATAAAACCGATAATCAGTCCACCTATTACAGGCACCAGCACAATGAAAATCCCCAGGGGACTCTGTGCGGGACTGACAAGGGCCGTATCCCAGCGTAGATAAAAGAAGAGATTTGTACATAATCCGATTAATTTTAATAAGAGTAGAGCTATAAAGGTGCTCACAATACCAATGACAAGCGCGATGAGCGAGATGAAAAGCATACGTGGGGTAGTCGTAAAATCCCCCAACTCATGATTGACCTTCTTCTGACTAGCCGCTTTCTTCGCCCCATCCCCCCCCGCCTGTCGATGTTCCTCCTGCCACGCATTCGCTGCCAAGCTATTTCTCCTTATGAATCTAGATCTGTGGTCTTTCGTAAATGTAGCCCATCCTACATGAGGTATTCTCAGCGTCTGCGACGCTCCGGCTCGTCTGTGGTAAGGGATGTGGTGGAGAAAATGCTTCTCCACCACATCCCTTACCACAGACGAGCCACGCAGTGGCGAGAAGTCCTTAAACAGATATCCATATCTTGTTCTCATAAATATTATATCGTATTACGATACAAATGAAAAGAGGTCATCTATTGACACCACTCTATATTCTCTCTACAATTGCTGGAAGGCAGAAAGAAAATTGAGTTTCAGGGGAGACAATAAGCGCATGGAAGGTCGCTCACATTTATTGATTGGTCTGGTAGCCGGGGTCGTCTTCGATAGTGTCACGCATATCTCTGGCAATGCTCTTACGGCGGGCACGAGTGTGACGCTCCCACTGCTGGTGAGTAAGGCGGTCTATTATGGCGCGGTTGGCTTTGGCGCGCTACTGCCAGATATAGATAATGCACGTAGCACCCTGGGCCATCGCTTTGGCATCATTAGCAAGACGATTCAGGGTATTGCAGGTCATCGCACAGTGTTTCATAGCCTTCTTGGCCTGGCTGTCGGCTCATTGCTAGCCATAGGGCTAGAACGAGTGGTAATATATCTACTGGGCTTACGAGGCTATTCCGCTCCCGCGCATGTGGTAGGCATTTCACATGTCGTTTTCTTTGGTGTCTTGTTTGGATGTGTAATGCACCTCTTATGTGACTCGCTGACCTATGGCGGCATACCTCTGTTCTGGCCTATGCACAAACGCTTTGGCATTCCAATGGATAATAAGTTTCGTTTCCGTACAGGTACCTGGCCGGAATTTTTAATAGTTTGGGGCTTTATGTTCGTGGTCGCGGTTTGTATCTGGCAGGGGTATGTCATCCTCTAGCCTTCGTGCCTGCGGCGCTCAGGGGTAGGAGTGCTCGGCGGCAGGCTGGCGGCGCCAGTCTGCCCACCAGGCATCCCTACCCAAAGGCGAGTTAAACATTTATGATACGTTTGCCACAATTCTCTATACAGGTTCAAGTATCGCCGCGCGCCCAGGTGCGTCTCTCCTGGTCGTTACTGGTGCTGGCTATGCTGGCTTACGCCTTGATTGTGGGCTTTCTGGCTGTGCTACGCTACACCTCCTTCAAGGCTACGGCTTTCGACCTGGGGAATATGGACCAGGTGCTCTGGAATACCCTGCATGGGCACCCGTTTCAGTGGACGAACCAGGGCGTTGACTGGTATGGCCCCCCCATTCGTCTCGCGCAACACTTCGAGCCAGTGCTCCTGCCCCTCTCGCTACTCTATGTCTTTGGCGCCGATCCACGCATCCTGCTGATCTTTCAGACGCTGGTCCTGGTGAGTGGGGCGTTACCGATCTTTCTTATGACGCGGCGCTACCTCCCACAGTGGCCTCTGGTGGCGGCGGTCATGGTGCTAGGTTACTTGCTCTCAGCCTCGTTGATCGGGATCAATCTCTTCGATTTTCACCCGGTGGCGCTGGTCACCCCCTGTTTCCTTTATGCCTTTCTCGCCCTCACCTACCGCCGCTTTGGCTGGTGCCTCCTCTGTTGCGCCTTGGCGGCGATCTGTAAAGAAGAGATTCCTTTTGTGGTGGCGGTCTTTGGCGTGCTGATAATCTGGAAATACCGGGCGCCTCGCCTGGGCCTGATTCTCATTCTGGGTGGGATCCTCTATGGCATCTTTGCCTGGTCGATGATCAAGCATTTCTATCCCGGTAACCAGGGCAATAACTTCTGGTATCGCTACGCCTACCTGGGGGCAACCCCCAGCGATGCGCTTGTGAACATCGTTATGCATCCCTGGGTTCTTCCCATGACCTATCTCACGCTTGAGCGCTTCTACTACCTGGCAGGACTTGCGCGCTGCTCTGGTTTCTTCAGTGTCTTCGCGCCTGAGTGGCTGCTTCCCGCTCTGCCCAATCTGGCCCTCAATCTCTTGCCTAATAACAATTCCCTTCTTTATAGCGGCATCTATCACTACAATGCCCCCATCATTCCCTTTGTGGTGATGGCGTCGATTATTGGCCTGGCGCGCCTGGTGGCGTTATGGCAGCAGTGGCGTGGCGAGCCGGTTGACTCCGTACTGGTGACCGATGAGCAGGCGCTACGCGAGAAGGCGCAGGTGGACTCTTTTGTGCGTGGCCTGGAGAATGTACGCCTGACATTCCTTTCGGGCCTATCTGTATTGTCTCGCCCCTTCACCTTTGCTCGCCCGGGCCTGCTGGCTGTCTCAATCGCAAGCGCGCATCGCCGGAAGCGCTTTAATGATCGCATCGTTGACCTGGCGCAGACGGTGACGCTGGCACGGTTGCAATGGGTGGTCTCGCTCTGGATTGTGTGTATGGTCCTGCTGCATTTTGTGATCATGATTCCCTGGTTCAATGTGCTGCTGCCCGATCACCTGCCGGGTGATCGTGACCAGGCCATCAACCAGTTGCTTGCATCTATTCCGCCAACGGCCTCCGTCTCGGCAAGCGGGACGCTTAATCCTCACCTCACCGAGCGCCCCTATGTGACGGTCTTCCCGCTCATTACCTATACCGACGAGCAGAAGAACCTGCGCACTGTGCAGTATATCGTGGTAGATCTCAACAACATCGTTCCTGAGGAGGACAAGGATAGCACGGTCCGTATGCTCAACCAGGTTCGTAGTTCGCAACAGTTCTGCACCCTCAAGCAGATCGAAGGCGTGATCCTGCTGGTGCAGAGCAATGGGCATTGTGGCAGCGGCGCGATCAATTCGCCTGCTTCCTGACGCGTGATGCCCCAGAGAAGTCCTGAAATTGCCCGCGTAAACCCATAGCTTTTGACGGGCACAAGATGTTATAATCCATGCAGGCAAACAATTGCTGAACTGTTTGTCTCTGCGCTTTCAGGCAATTGTTGTTGAGGTTTGTTGCCTTTCGAAAAACCTGAGTGTGCGGCCGCTGTGCCCCTGAATGGGGGTTAGGTGGTCCCCGAATGGGGATTGGTTTTTGTATAAGTTGTTGGAGGAATGGCAGGATGCGCAATAATAATCCCTATCCCAATGAGCCAACGAGTGTACAGCCCTCGCGTGCGGGGCGCATGGATGATCTTCCTATGAAGCCAGCGTCGCCCCCTTCGCCTGCGGCCGATGAGCCCGGCCCCGAGGTAGAGATAGCGGAGACGCGTCAGGAAGAGGCCCGAACCGTAAAATATGCCATTGGCAAGCTCAATGACTTCCTGCGCTGGTTCTTGACCGTCCTGGAGGTCACGCTGGCAATGCGCTTCCTGCTCAAGCTTATCGGAGCCGATCCCATCAATCTCTTTGCGGGCTTTCTCTACTCGCTAACCGATATTATCCTCTTTCCCTTTAGCACGCTGGTCCATCCCTTCTCTGTCCACCCCAACCAGGCTTTTGAATGGTCGACGCTGATCGCGATGCTCATCTACTTCCTGGTCTTCTGGGCCATCCGCCGCTTCCTGCACATCTTGATTACCGGCCCCGAAGACTCCGTCGAGTCATAAGAGAGAAGCAGGGAGGTGGCATAGCGTGCTATGCCACCTCCCTGCTTCTGCTGCAGTGCGCCTTTTGCCCATTATGAGAGCTTCCAGATGCTTACCGTGTTTTTAGTAAGATCGCCCTGTTTGACCGCTGAGGAAGCAATCTTGCTACCTTCCTGCGACCAGGCCAGGTTGGCAATCCACTGATTATCACCAAAGGTCGCCACCACTTTCTGGGTGCGTACATCCCAGAGGTGAATCATGGTGTTGCTCTCGGCCAGGTATTTTCCATCCGGCGACCAGGCCAGGGAACCAATGTTTTTGTCCGCGAATGAGGCGATCTGCTTCCCATCGCTCACAGACCAGGCGCTGAAATTATTGCCATTGAATATCCCAAGTGCGAGCATGCTCTCATCGGCTGACCAGGCATCAGAGAGAAAATGCTGGTTATCGACGCTGATTGGAAGGTGGCTTACCACTTTCTTTGCCTGGATATTCCAGATTGCGATATCCCTTCCCGTGTCAATAGCGAAGTAGGTACCGTGTGGCGATAGGCTCACATACCCCAGCGGTTGGCGGCTCTGTGTTAGCGGGGTGCTGCTGACTACCTTCCCTGTGCTGGCACTCCAGACCTGAATGATCCAGTGGCCTACAGGATAATCGACCAGGGAGATGATCTGAGTCCCATCAGGAGACCAGACCGAATCCCAAGGAGTCACCATAGTGTTTCCATAGCCACCGCTGCCCTTGACGGAAAATGTGGGAACATAGGCCACCATGACCTTGCCTGTGCTGGCATCTACTATCTTCGGCAATGAGTCAGCCAGCTTGGTAAGTAGGCGGGTATGATCGGGCGACCAGCGGGCATTTGTGTCCTGTGTGCCCTGATCATCGAGATGCAGTTTCTGCGTGCACGTCGCTCCATCGACGACCTCTAGATTCCCATAATTGGCTAGATTCCCATAACTGGCTGCGAGCTGGTCGTCTGTGGCCCAGTCGAGCCAGGATTGGTAGGCAGAGCCTACATCTTTGTTGTCATCCGCAAATTGACAGAGCCGCTGGGCGCTGGAATAGGTCTTCACGGGTGTCGCGGTTGCGGTTGGTGTGACTTTTGAGCCTGTGCCCGTCGCTTGCCGTGAAAGGTTCAGGACGACAAGCAAACTGCCAACAAGAAGAACCATAACAAAGACCGCGACCAGCGTGGTCACACGTCGGGCAAACGTTGAGGCTTGCTTCTTTTCCATAAAGCGTAATCTTCCTTGTTTTAATGTGCGCGGCGAAGATGGCTGCTTTTCCGGTTTGGCTGCCGCGTACTCAGCGTGCGTATGAGCATATTTCATCAGGCGTTGTTCGACCCGCTGTAATGAGCGATCATGCTCCTCGCGGATCTGCCGGGTGACCTGCTGCATCTCTGAGTGAAACTGGGCCTCGGGCGTGTGCAAGTCGCTGAAACGCTGCTCTACCTGCTCATCGACCTGCTCAGGCGTAAAAGGTTGCTCATGATGTTCCATTATTTTCCTCCCAGTCGTTTCTCGAAGGTTTGGCGCAACAGGTTTAAAGTACGTGAGAGGATCATCCGTACAGCTGTATCTCGTTTCCCCAGCATGCGCGCGATCTCCGGTGAGCGCAGCCCTTCGACGTAGCGTAAGAGCAGTACCTCTTTTTGCAGTGAAGGCAGACCTTCAATGGCCGTTATCAGGTCGTGTTGCTCCTCATTGCGCAGCATCGTCCACTCGGGTATGAACTCCCCATCGGGGGAGACCATGTCGCTCGCTACCTCTAAAGGCAGGTTCTGCTGCCGTGCTCTCCTGCGATAATGGTCAACCAGTTTGTTCCGGGCGACCCGCCAGAGCCAGGAGCGTTGCTCTTCTTGAGAGAGTGTGCGCAGAGAATCGCGTTCAAGGGCTGCGATAAAGACCTCCAGGAGCAGATCTTCAGCATCCTCTCTCGACTTCAGGTTGGCCCGTAGATGGGGCAGAAGCGCGGAGGCATGTTGTCGATAGAGTTCTGAAATTCCTACCTCATCCTCGTCATCCAGGGAACGTAAAGGCTGCATGTCATTGTCCTATTCTTAAGAATTTATTTCGCTAGCGAATATTCAGTGAACCAATCGTATAGAAAGGTCAAGTGTAACAATACATATGAAAAGCCACATTCTCAGAGGTACCTTTACGCCTGTGTCATCCTGGGGTAAAGGGATGTGCCTGCGGTCGCGCTTGTCTGTATGGTATAATCTGGGGTACTCAGGAGGTGCCACGTGAACACATTGACAAGCGAACTGAGCATTTTCACTGGAAACGCTAATCGCCAGCTTGCCATAGAGATATGCGATCATCTAGGCATATCGCTAGGGGAGGCTGATGTCTTTCAATTTAGTAATGAAAATATTTTTGTCAAAATAAACGAGAATGTCCGCGGGAACGATGTCTTTGTTATTCAGTCCTTTAGCTCGCCTGTCAATCGCTCTATCATGGAGCTTCTCATTATGATTGATGCCCTTAAGCGGGCTTCAGCGGCTTGTGTCACCGCCGTCATTCCTTATTACGCCTATGGCCGTACTGACAAGAAGGATCAGCCACGTGTGCCGATTACGGCGCGCCTAGTCGCTGATTGTATTACGGTCGCGGGCGCCCACCGCGTGGTGACGCTGGACATGCACGCCGGGCAAATTCAGGGCTTCTTTAACATCCCAGTTGATGAGTTGACCGCTCAGACCATCCAGGCCGAGTATTTCGCGCAGAAACAGATCGAGGACCTGACGATCGTCTCCGCCGACGAGGGCTTCGCCAAGAAGGCACGCAAACTGGCGGACCGCCTGAACGTTTCTCTGGCAATCGTTGAGAAGCGCCGCCTGGGCAACGAGGGGATCACTGAGGCCATGGGCATCATCGGCAATGTCGCGGGCCGCAATGCCTTGATTGTGGACGATGAGATCGATACCGCCGGCTCTATTACGCAGGCCGTCCGCGTGGTTCGCGAGCAGGGCGCGCGCGATATCTATTGTTCCGCGACCCATGGCATCTTCTCTGGCCCAGCCATCGAGCGCTTGCGCGCTGCCTCTCTAAAAGAACTGGTCATCACAAACTCCATTCCCCCTCCCGACATCAACCGCCTGCCCAACCTGACAGTGCTCTCGGTTGCGGGCCTCTTAGCTGGCGCGATCACCCGCATCCACGATGGTCGCTCCGTTTCCGAACTCTTCCACTAATAAGTGCGATAGTCCATGCCAGCATGGACCCTACAACGGCCCTGTAGGGTCCATGCTGGCATGGATATAATCCACACACGCTGGTCCCCTTTATTACCCAGCGGTAAAACTTTATGCTATAATGCCTGCGTCAAGATTCGAGAATTCGCCAGATAACATTGAACGCCGTTATTATCTAATTAATTAACCCCATGTGTAAGTTTTCAAGAACGGGGCCCAGGGGCAGTCACCCCTGGCGGGGTTTGGGGCTTCCTCTCCGCTCACCTGAGCCGAAAGGCTAGCTGCGAAGCAGCGTTGGTGAGCGGAATAAGAAGCCAGTCTCCAATTTCTTCCCTCCTCCTCCTGCCGCCGCAGGCGGCAGAAACGACTTGCACATGATGTTAACAATTAACATCATCTTTTGTTTGCACTGAAAGGGTGGGAGGGCGACACATGAAGCCACTTGTTGCCATCGTTGGCCGACCTAATGTCGGTAAATCTACTTTTTTTAATCGCATGATTGGCGAGCGTGTCGCCATTGTTGAGGATATGCCCGGTACGACCCGTGATCGTCTGTATGGAGATACCGATTGGAACGGTCGTGAGTTTACGCTCATCGATACTGGTGGCCTGGAACTGGGGACGGGCATTCCTGTCGGCCAGGTTGGCCTGACCGGACAGCCAGGCGATATCATGGATCATGTCATGAGCCAGGCTCAACTCGCCATCGAAGAGGCGGATGTGATCGTATTCATGGTCGACGCGCGCGCCGGCATTACCGCCGCTGATGATGAGGTCGCCGACCTGCTGCGCCGCCGTGCGACTAAGCCAGTCATCCTGGCAGCCAATAAGGCTGATAATGCCTCGCGTCGCCTGGATGTTGTCGAGTTCTATAGCCTGGGCCTGGGCGAACCCACCGATATCTCATCCATTCAGGGGACCGGCACCGGCGACCTGCTGGACAGGATCGTCGAAGCGCTGCCTCCTGTCTCTGAGGAGGACGAAGAGGAAGACGAGCAGACCCCACGTATCGCGATTCTAGGCCGTCCAAACGTCGGCAAATCCTCGCTGCTCAACGCCATCCTGGGTGTCAATCGCTCAATTGTGAGCAATATCCCCGGCACTACCCGTGATGCCATCGATACCGAGCTTGAGTTTGAGGGCCAGAAGATTAAACTGGTCGATACCGCTGGCATCCGCCGCCGTGGTCGCGTGGGCGTGGGAGTGGAGAAATATAGTGTCCTGCGTTCAACCCGCGCCATCGAGCGCTGTGACGTGGCTCTGATGCTCATCGACGCCAGCGAGGGACTGACGGCGCAGGATACCCATATCGCGGGCACGATCCACGAGATGGGCAAAGGCGTGATTGTGGTGGTCAATAAATGGGACCTGGCGCAGGAGCAGCGCAAAGCCGAGCGCGAGGGTGAGTATCCTAAGCCAGATGAGGAGATCGATGACGCCGAGCACTATCGCAAGGTATTGATGAACGAGCTGAAGTTTATTCCCTATGCGCCCATCATCTTCGCCTCGGCCAAGACTGGTTACCACGTCAAATCGATTCTAGAGACCGCGTTGAAGATCTCCGATATGCGCTACCTGCGTGTACCAACCGCGCGCTTGAATGAGGTCGTGCAGGAGGCCAAACGCCGCCAGACGCCCGCGTATGTGACTGGCATGAAGCCGCTGCGCGTCTACTACGCGACGCAGATACGCGTCAATCCGCCAACCTTCGTCTTCTTCGTGAACGATCCACGCTCAGTTCACTTCTCCTATGAGCGCTTTATGGAGAACCGCCTGCGCGAAGCCTTTAGCTTCAAAGGCACAGGCATACGCATCTACTTCCGCGCCCGCTCTACCAGAGACGACCGCGAGAAATAATCAATAGAGAAAGAAAAGAAGGGATGCGCTGACGGCCCGCGGGCCGCCAGCGCATCCCTTCTTTTCTTTCTTTCTTTTTCCAACCTTGCAGGTAGTTAACACGTATATGCAACAGAGCGCGGATGAGAAGGAGAGGAATGCACGCGGGCGAACCATCATCGGCTCTACAGCTAATCATAGTATATAAATGAATTGATGGGCCTGTAGAAAAGAACTCTCAGCGACGTTCTTGCTCTGGCTAGAAATAAAAGAATTTTTACTTATCAATCTATCTGCGATGTTTCAATTGTCATCAATACTACTATATGCTATAGTGAGCATGGAAAACTACATTACGCATTCCTGCTTCTATGAGGTACGTACCTATGCACATAAAACTCTTCGCTGCCGATAAGACGGATGTCGGCAAGCAACGCGATCAAAACGAAGATCGACCATATCGCAGGGTTGAATCTGCCGAGGATGGTGATCGCGGTCTATTTATAGTCGCTGACGGCATGGGTGGCTATAAAGCGGGGGAAGTTGCCAGTCGCATGGCGGTGGAAACCATTAATAAGGCCATGGATACGTTTTTTAAGCCAATTCATGATCAGCCCACGATCAAGATCGACCGCTCCATGTTGCGTCCCTCGTCTCCCACTGGGAAGCCCTCTAAAGCCGAGACTCATAAACTCTCTGAAGCGACAATGGCGAGTGCCGTAGAGGATCAATTGCGGGCCGCAATCAAGCAGGCAAACCAGGCGATCGTGCGCTACGGCGAGCAGCAATCCGAGGCGCGTGGCCTGGGCAGCACCGTGACTACGCTGCTGATACAGAATGAGCTTGCTTATATTGGCAACGTTGGCGACAGTCGTACGTATCTATTACGTAATGGAGCGCTAACCCCTCTTACCAAAGATCACTCTCTGGTCGCCAAGCTGGTCGAGACCAAGCAGATCAAGCCGGAAGAGGTCTATTCGCATCCTCATCGTAATCTGATTTATCGCTCGCTGGGTGCTGGTCGCTCAACGCTGGAAGTGGATATCTTCCATGAGACGGTTCAAGCAGGGGATCTCTTCTTGCTCTGTTCTGATGGCCTCTGGGAGATGGTTCATCCCGAGGAGCTTGAGCGTACAATGAAGATGCAGGCCAGTCCACAGGCCATCTGTGATAAGCTCATCGAGCTGGCGAATGCTGGCGGTGGCGAGGACAATATCACCGCCGTTGTAATTCAGGTCAGTGCTCACTAGCTAACTCGGTGTGCAAGTTTGCACAAACGGGGTCCAGGGGCGGAGCTCCTGGCGGGGTTTGGGGCCTCCTCTCTGCTCACTTGAGCCGATAGGCTAGGCGCGAAAGTGCCGCGGCGCCCCCGAATGGGGGTTAGTGAGCGGAATAAGGAACCAGTCCCCAAATTCTTTTCCTCTTGCCGCCACAGGCGGCAGGAAAAAATGAATAGTTTTTATAGCATACTATGCCATCGTGCGGAGCGTTGCGAAGAAAGGTTTAGTGCGTAGAGTATGGCTCTCCCTATAGGTACGATACTCGACGGTAAATTTAAGATTGTTCAGATCCTTGGCGAAGGTGGTATGGGGACCGTCTACAAGGTTGAGCAGCTTGGTACGAATCCTCCCTACTACTACGCCGTTAAAGAGTTGCTCATCAGCCCCAATACTAGCGAGGAAGAGCGCAACTCAGCCGTCGAGCGCTTCAATAAAGAGATCGCGCTCTTACGGAGCCTAAAGCATCCACGGATCGCGGCCTTGATGCTTCCTTTTCAGGATCGCGGGAACTACTACTTCGCCATGGAGTTTGTGCCCGGGCGCAGCCTGGAGAAGATTCTCGAAGATAGCCATGGCCCACTGCCAGAGGAACAGGTCGTTAAGTGGATGATGCAGGTCTGCGAGGCCTTGACCTATATTCATTCGCGTACGCCGCCCATCATCCTGCGCGACCTCAAGCCAGGGAATATCATGATTACCCCCGATAATGAGGTGCAACTGATCGACTTTGGCATTGCGCGCCGCTTTGATCCCAATAAGCGTACGAATACAGAGAACCTGGGCACCATCTCCTATGCCTCGCCAGAGCATCTGGGTTCGATTACCACTCCAGGACAGCGTCGCTCAGTACAGAATCCCGGTCGCCCGGTCCAGACCGATGCTCGCGCCGATATCTACTCTCTTGGCGCGACGATGTTTCACTTGTTGACCAACTATGAGCCAGATCCGATTCAAACGCCTGCTCCTGGCAGTATTCTAGCCAAAAATCCGCGCCTGCTGGCGCGTGAGGTGGGCGGGAAGCGCATCTGTCCTGTCGAGCAGGTAATTATTAAGGCCATGCAGCAGGATCGAGAACAGCGCTTCCAGAGCGCCGAGGCCATGCGCAATGCCCTGCTCTCCTGCCTGCCCGCCTCGGTTCAGGCGCATGCCGCCGTGCCAACAGTGCAGATTCCCGCCATGTCACCGGCAACGACGATTACGGTCAAGGCCCAGCCCGCGTCAACTGTGACGGCGGCTGGCCCTATCTGCCCACGCTGCGGCTTTCACAACCGACCCGGCGCCAAGTTCTGCAAGCGCGATGGCTACCAGCTCGTGCAGGGGGCTGTTCCTCCGCCACAGGCGCGGATGAGTCAGCCTATTCTCGCGCGACCCGTGCGCCAGCCACTCCAGGCACGCTCTTCGTCTATTCTCGCCCGCCCGGTTGGCTCAGGTGGCAGCATTCAGGCGCGCCCGGTGGCTCCCTCTAATGGCGTGGCCCCGGCCAGCGATCCCACGGTGGCTTATCGTGCTGGCTTGCAGGCCTTGAATAATAAGAATTACGCCGAGGCCGTTAACCAGCTGAAGCTTGCTCTGTCCCAGGGTGGAACGCCCTATGACATTCTCTATAATCTGGGGCGCGCCTACCGCCAGTACGGCCTCTCTGTGCGCGATATCGATCAGAAACTCTCGCAGGAGAATATGAAGTATGCCGCCGAGCAGTTTGAAGCAGCACTACAGCACTCGAATACATCCTTTAATGCCTACTTCCAGCTCGGGATGTGCTATCGTGATCTCAGTCTCTTGCCACAGGCTGGGCAGTCCTTCAAGAAGGCGCTCTCGCTCAACCCCGATGACCCGGCGGTCTATTATCAACTCGGCCTGACCTCATTGGAGCAGGGGTCCTTTCGCGATGCGGAATCGTACTTACGCGAAGGCCTGCGCCTGAGCCCAGAACACGCTCTGATGCTCGTGGCCCTGGGACGCCTCTATGGAGAAACCAAGCGCACTCGCGAGTCTATTGAGGCCCTGCGCCACGCCGTCCAGATTGATGCTAGCTCCTGGGAGGCCTGGTATCAACTGGGACGCGCCCATATGCGTGCTAAGGAGTGGAAGTATGCCGTGAGCGCGTTTGAGCGCGCACGCAAAACCGGTGCCCAAAATCCGAACATCTATAGTGCTCTGGCGAACTGTTACCTGAAGTTAAATCGCAAGGCTGAGGCGCGCCAGATGCTTGACGAAGCACTCAAGCGCGATCGCACTAATGCCGAGGCCTTACGTCTACTGAAACAGATCTAATACTTCTTCTCCGAAAACCCTGAGCGCGAAGCGCTAGACACGCCAGTGGCGTTGGGGTTCGGAATAAGATCTTAAAAAAGCAAAGAAGGAGGGCAGAATGCTCTGTCCGTCATGTCATACATCAAATCGTGCAAACGCCAAGTTCTGTAAGGGGTGCGGGCAGGTTCTTCCTGCCGAGCCTACTCAGGAGGCCGCGGCTCCCGAAGCCACACCTACCCCTTCAGACTCTCCGCTCGATGAGAAGCAGGCGACCGCGAACGGCTCTGCCCCCCCTTCTCAGGAGGCATCCTCCTCTCCAGCGCCTGAGGAGGACGAGGATCAGTTTATCGAAGTGGTCGCGTCTGGACCGGCCTCTGAGGACGATCCAAGCCAGGCTCCGACCCAAATTCTCTCGCCTGAGAAAATGGTGGAGTATCAGTCGCGCCGCTGGCAGCAAGAGCTAGAGCGCGATCATCAGGGACAGGCCCAACCTTCCCATGAGGGAGATATCGCCGATGCGCCAACCATGATGATGCCGCCGGTGCCGAAAGAAATTTCGCCTGACGAGGCTGGCGCCTTTGCCTTTACCCCCGAGCAGCAGGATATTTCCGAGACGCCAACTGTACTGATGACGCCGCAGGAGAGTGCCGCGCTCTTCTCTTCAACTGGGGAAGAGTATCGCACCGTTCCCGCATATGCTCAGCCGGGCGCCTTCTCGGAGAGCGTGACCCATGAAGAAGATGATCGTTATGGGGAGGAGCACGCTGCAAGCGCCGCCTCTCCCACTGGAAATGCAGAGGTTGTAATGGAGCAGGTGACACCACCGCACGATACACATACGACGGAGCAGAATCAGCAAGAGCTACCCACGCCAGCCGTACCTGAACAGGAACCTCCCCAGGGCGCCTATACCGAAGGCCAGGCCGCGTCAACGACAGGCGAGGCGACCAACGAGCAGGAGGGACCTCTGGCGGAGGGCACATTGCTCAATAATCGCTACGAGGTCGCGGAACAACTGGCTGATGAGGAGGGAAGTCGCCTCTACCGGGTGGTCGACCACCAGGGCTACAAGCGCTGCTG
Organism: Ktedonobacter robiniae; assembly: GCF_016587375.1. Lineage (GTDB taxonomy): Bacteria > Chloroflexota > Ktedonobacteria > Ktedonobacterales > Ktedonobacteraceae > Ktedonobacter > Ktedonobacter robiniae. Next base: position 1,886,712 of record NZ_BNJG01000001.1, on the reverse strand, counting down.
GAACTGCGGCTCGACCGAGAATACCGAGGAAGATGACTTCTGCTCGGAGTGTGGCGCGAACTTACAGGATGCCACATATACGATGCGTGAGTTCCTCGCCTCGTCCTCCGGTCAGGCCGACGCGAATCTCGTACATGACGCCATTCTCGATACTTTTGTCGCCAATGGCCATACCTATGTGATTGAACAGCAGCAGACCCTGCAATCGTCCTTCCCCAATGGTGTGCATGTGCTTGCCGCCGGCGACTCCGACGCTGGCAATATGCGCCGCAGCGAACCTAACGAAGACAGCACCCTGGTGCTCCAGTTGCAGCGTAACCACGAATCTTTCTCAACACCGTTGGGCCTCTATATCGTCGCCGACGGCATGGGCGGACATGACAACGGACAACTCGCCAGTCGTACCGCCATTCGCAGTATCAGCGAGCGTATGCTCCACGAACTACTGCTCGCGTCTCTCTCTGCCGAGCAGGCGGGCCAGGAGGCCGCGCACGACGAGGATTCTCTGGTGACACTGCTGCATGACGCGGTCGAAGATGCCAATGCCACCATCTGCCAGGCCAATCAGCAGAACAAGACCGACATGGGTTGCACCATCACCGGTTTTATGTTGGTGGGGGATTTTGCGTATATCCTCAATGTAGGGGATAGTCGCACCTACCTCCTGCGTGATAGCAAACTCTATAAATTGACGACGGACCACTCCCTGGTTGGCCAGCTGGTTGCGGGCGGCATGATCGAGCCGGACGAAGTCTATACACACCCACAGCGCAATCAGATCTTCCGTAGCCTGGGTGATAAGCTCAATGTCCAGATCGATATTATCAAGCAACAGGTGCATCCCGGTGATGTCCTGCTCAGTTGCTCAGATGGCCTCTGGGAGATGGTACGTGACCCACAGATGGAAGAGATTCTAAATAATGCACCCGATCCACAAACTGCCTGCTCGCATTTGATTGAGACCGCCAACATTAACGGGGGTGAGGATAACGTGAGTGCGGTCGTGGTTTTTGTGCGCTAAAGCAATTCAAACCGGGGTGTGGGGTTTCCTTTCTGCCCACCTGAGCCGGTAGGCTAGGTGCGAAAGTGCCGCAGCGCCCCCGAATGGGGGTTGGTGGGCGAAATACGAAACCAGTCCCCACAAATTAAAAACACCAATAAGCTGAACTCACGGCTCTATATGATATACTAGGGCCAGCCGATGGCGAAAGGAGCTGACAGACTATGCCCGGAGAGGTAACTCTGACATCCCAGGTAGGGAAAGAATATATGCCAGTAACTGGCGGAAGCCAGCTCGCATATGTGCTGCTAGAAGCCAAGCCAAGCGATATTATGGCTCAGGTGCGTATGCCCTTGAACTTCTCCCTGGTCATCGACCATTCTGGCTCGATGAAGGGCGCGAAGCTGCGCAATGTGAAGGAAGCTGTCAAGATGGTCATTGACCGTCTGGAGCCAAGTGACTACATTTCGGTCGTCATCTTTGACGATTCTGCTCAGGTCATTATTCCCTCGATGCCAGCCAACGATCCCGTTGGTATGAAGGCCGCCATTGATCGCATTCAGGACGCGGGCGGCACCACCATGTCGCTGGGTATGATCCAGAGCCTGGGCGAGCTACGCCGCTGGAACATCCCTAACGCGGTGAGCCGCATGATCTTGCTCACCGATGGCGTGACCTATGGTGATACTGATCGCTGCCGCCAGCTCGCGCGTGATGCCGCGGCCGCTGGCATCTCCATCTATCCGCTAGGTATCGGTGCCGACTGGGACGAGAACCTTCTCGATGATGTAGGTCAGCTCAGCGGTGGTACGCCTGCTGAGTTTATCCGCTCACCAAATGATGCCATGACCATTTTTGAGCAGCAGGTGCAGAGCGCCGTGGCTGTTGCCGTACGTAATGCCGTCATCACGCTGAACCTGCCCGCGGGCGTCTCGCCCCGCAAGGCCGTCAGGGTCCTGCCGCTTATCCGCGATATCGATCCCTCGGCCCTCTCCGACCGCCGCGTGGTGGTGCCCCTGGGCGATCTAGAGAAAGATACGGCCCAGTCCGTCCTGGTCGAGCTGATGATTGATCCTCGCCCGGCTGGCCTCTTCCGTATCGCGCAGGCCGAACTCTCCTATGATGTCCCGGTCACCAATGTCATTGGCGAGCGCGTGCGGCAGAACATCACCGTCAGCTTCACCAACGATGCCAATCAGGCCGCTCAGGTCAACGCGCTGGTCATGAACTACGCGGAGAAGGCCAACGCCAATCGCCTGGTGACACGCGTCCTCGACGAGTACAAGCGGACCGGTAAGGCGACGACGAAACTCGCTCCCAATGTGACCCGTGTTCTCGATCAGGAGACACAGGCGGCCCTTGAGCAATTGAACCAGGGCCAGCAGATCTCCCAGGAGCAGGTGAAGTCGATTGGCAATAAGACACGTAAACTCACGCAGCGTCTCGATGACCTGCTGCCATAGAGGTGCAACTACTTAACCTGCGCACACTCTTGCCGATAACTACATAGAGAAGAGGAAGGATATAACAATGTCAGTACGATGTTCGCTTGGACATGAAAATCCAGATGGGTCGGCTTTCTGCGATGAATGCGGAGAGCCGCTGAACAGCGCGGAACCCACAGTGGCCCCGGTTGCGGCCGCGACCGCTCCGGCGGAACCCGCTGCTGCTCCCGCCGATACGGCGACCGGTACTCAGACCTGCCCATCCTGTGGCGCGAGCAATCCCGCTGGTGAGGCCTTCTGTTCGAGCTGTGGCGCGAGCCTTCAGGGTGCGCCCGCTGCTGTTCAGACCCCACCTCCAGCGCCTTCCGCGCCCTCTGAGCCACCTCAGCAGGCTCCCGCCTCCCCGGCCTCCGCTCCTGCGGCGCTACACGCCCGCCTGATTGTTGAGGCCGATAACCAGGAGTTTGATCTGAGTGGTAAAGAGAATGTGACGGTTGGTCGCGAAGACGCAGTCAGCAACATCTATCCCGATGTCGATCTCACCCCACATGGTGGCGAAGAGGGCGGTGTCTCGCGCTTGCATGCTCGCATCTTTGTCGAGAATGGCCAGTATATGGTTGAGGACGAGAATAGTACCAATTTCACCTTCTTGAATCGTCAGCGCCTGGCCAGCAAGACGCCAACACCTCTTCAGGACAATGACGAGGTACGTTTCGGCCGTGTCCTGTTGCGCTTTAAGACCTCCTAGCCTGTCTTGCAATAGTATGTGCGGTGTGGACGACGCGACTAAAGTACGCGTCTACATATAGAACGCGCATATGTAGACGCGTACTTTAGTCGCGTCGGTCCACTTGGCCCTGGCTAATTGACAGCATACATAATACTCGTTATAATCTACGGGATATTGAAAGTGGAGGTGGATTGTTCATGAAACGCACATGGCAACCCAAGCGCATTCCGCGTAAGCGCGAACACGGCTTTATGAAGCGCATGCATACCCGCAATGGGCGCCGCGTTCTCAAGGCTCGTCGAGCCAAGGGACGCTGGAGCCTGACGGTCTAGCTTTTCGCAGAACGGACGGTTTAGCAGAGTGGCACTTCGACGTGCTCAACGCTTACGCAAAAACGGTGACTTTCAGCGGGTTAGGCAGCAGAGGCAGAGCGTTTCGTCTCGGCTGCTTATTCTCGCCTGGTCACCACATCCAGAATCACGTTTGGAATCCGATTTAGAATCTAATGTCGCAATTACCAGGGTGGGGTTCGTGGTAAGCAAACGCATATCCAAGAACGCGACCACCCGTAACACTATTAAACGCTTGCTCTCCGAGGCGGTCAGATCGCTCTGGCACGAAATTCCTCCGGGATATGATCTCGTTCTCACTGCGCGCCACCAGTTGGTGGGCACTGACGCTCGTACAGGCAAACGCGTTATCGTTGCCGATCTTTCTACGTTGAAACAGGACATTCGTCTCCTGCTTCGTAGGGCTCAGCTCCTGGTCCCTGCTCCCGTGGTAGACGATACAAGGCTTAGTGCCTCCCAGGAAACCTGAGCGCGAAGCGCTAGCCACAACAGTGGCGTTGGTTTTCGCATAAGAAGCCTGACCGTTGGTAAAGGTATCCAGTCATTGTGAAATATATCGCACTTGGCTTAATTCGCTTGTATCAGCGCACTCTGTCGGTAGTGATGCCGCCTTCGTGCCGTTTTACACCCTCGTGTTCCCAATATGGATACGAGGCAATTGATCGTTTCGGCTTCTTCCGTGGCGGCTGGCTTACAGCGAAGCGCATCGGGCGCTGCCAACCCTTTTATCACGGTGATTCCTACGATCCCGTGCCAGAGACCTGGCCGGGAAAGTAGAAGGAGAGGAACGCAGGAGAAATTCTCGTGTTTGGAGCTATCGGTAATCTCTTTAACATAATCTTTTCATACCCCATCTTCAACGGCCTGGTGGTGCTCTACCGCCTCTTCGGTGATTTTGGCCTTGCCATCATCGTTCTTACCGTCCTTATCAAGCTTTTACTCTTCCCACTCACTCTTCAGCAGCTGCGCTCCTCTAAGGCCATGCAGGTACTTCAGCCTAAGATCGCCGAGATTAAGAAGAAACACCCCGGCGATGTTCAGTCACAGTCCCTGGCCATGAATCAGCTGTACAAAGAGTATGGTGTGAAACCGCTGGCAGGCTGCCTGCCACTCGTGATCCAGCTCCCTGTGCTCTACGGCCTCTACTTTGCTGTGGGCAACATCTTGCGTGATCAGCATCTGACTACTAAAACGCTCAACGATCATCTGTACTCTTTTATCGCGCCCTTCACACATATACCCGACATCAACCTGCGCTGGTTCGAGTTCCTCAATCCGCACTGGTACATCTCGCTGGGGCAGCCCGATCCTACGCATATCCTGCCGATCCTGGCTGGTCTGGCCACCTTCGTCTCCCTGCGCATGGCTCAGCCGCGCAACGCTCAGGCGAACAAAAACAAAGATAAAAATACGCCTGATCCTATGGTCCAGTCCATGCAGACCATGCAGTATGTGATGCCCTTTGTGACCATCTTCATTGGTTGGACCTTCCCCGCTGGCCTGGCCCTGTACTGGACGATCTCCTCGATCTTCCAGGCGGTACAGCAGTACTTTGTCACCGGCTGGGGTTCCCTGCTGACCACGCCCAAGTTCGCGAATGATCCCAAGGTGGCGCCCGCCGTGGTTGAAAGCACACTCGCAAGCGAAGGCAAGAAGCAGCGTGAGAAAGATCTCCTGCGCCGCTCCAATATCATTGAGGCCGATAGCGCCTCTGATGAGGACGAGGAATCCGCTAGTGGTCCTGTCGCGAGCCAGATGCGCACTGGAAATAATCGTTCTGGATCATCAACAACGCAACAGCAGCGCCGTCGCTCGCGCAATAGCAGTGCCTCTGCTCGTCGCCGCGGTAGCGCTCAACGTTCGCGAGGCTAAGCTTGATCGATTGCAGCCTACCTCCTTGAGGGTTTGGCTAAGGCTGCTCTTCACACCCGGTGGCTCCTTCGCGAGCCATCTGGGTAAGGGGTATGGGTGTGCCAGGCGGGTCGTGACCTGCCTGGTACACCCATACCCCTTGCCCCTGAACGCCGCAAGCGTGAAGAGACAGGGAGGGGCTGACTCGTCAAGAGTTGTGCCCTTTAGCACAAACTCTTGTTATGAGGTAGGTTGTAATCTATTACTTGTGAAGTTCTTACCGACGCATTTAGGGAGGCAAGGAAACTGTGGAAAGTATAGAGGCTAGTGGTAAAAGCATAGATGAAGCCGTTCAGAAGGCCCTGACGCATCTCAATCGCCGTCGCGACGAGGTTGATATTGCTGTGCTTCAAGAACCTGCTCGTGGTACCTTTGGCCTGGGAAGCAAGGAGGCCCTCGTCCGCGTGACGGTCCGCCCTTCCACTTCTGGCGCGCTTGGAGGCGCGGTCATTACTCCCGAGATGGCCGATGCCATTCTTGGTTCCGACGACGAACTGGGCGATGTCGATTTCTACGAGGATGAGGAGGAGGAAGAAGAAGAGGACGAGGAGGAGTATGTCGACGAGGCCTATGAGGAAGAAGAGGAGGAGGAGGAAGGCGGCGAGGACGAGGATGTGACGCCCTTCATTTCCGCCGATACCTTCCCTGCCCTGACCGCTGCTGCGGCAATCGCCTCTGAATCCGAGACGGAAGCCACCGAGCAGCCGGCTGGCGCCCTCCCACTCGTTGAGAAACCTTCGCGCGAAGATATCGAGATCACGGTGGATGTGCTCCAGAACATCTTGCGCCACTTGAATATTCGCGCCACGGTCCAGGTCCGCTCAACCAGCCCGCTGACCCTTAACATTCATGGCATGCATGAGAATCTTGGATTGCTCATCGGCCGCCGTGGCGAGACCCTGGCTGCGCTCCAACTGCTGGTGAACCTGATCGTGAGCCATCGCACACATCATCGGATGCGCATCATCATTGATGCTGAGAACTATCGTATGCGCCGCGAAGAGAATCTGCGCTCCCTGGCCCAGCGCGTGGCTCAGCAGGTGCGCAACTATCGCCGCTCAATCGCGCTTGAAGCGATGCCACCTCATGAACGCCGTATCGTTCATCTGGCTCTCTCTGAGAGTGGTGATATCAGTACCGAGAGCATCGGTGAGGGCGACGCGCGCCGCGTGGTCATCTCACTGAAGCGTCCTGGTCGCTAATACATATACCATCTCTCCCATAACCTATTTGAAAAAAGGAGCGGGGCGATTCTCTGGATGGAATTGCCCCACAACATTCTCTCATGCTGGACGCCTACTCTGCCTCACCCAACTTTCTCACCATCGGCCACGTCACTAAAGATCTGCATCCCGATGGTACCTTCTCACTCGGTGGCACCGTTACTTTTGCCGCCCTGGCCGCCTATCGCCTGGGACTAGTTCCCACTATCGTGACTTCGGCCGATGCCGATCTCCTCTCTTGCCTCCCCTCGCTCCTCTCGCCCGCCATCCCCGTTCAAGCCATCCTCTCCACCGAGACATCTGCGTTCGTCAATGTGTATGCCCAGGGCTTCCGCACCCAGTATTTACGCGCCCGCGCCAGCACTATCCAGCCCGATCATATTCCCACCGCCTGGCGCGACCTCCCGGTCGTGCTCCTGGGACCTCTGGCGCAAGAACTGACACCCCAGATCCTCTCAGTCTTTCCACGCCGACCCGGTCGCATCCTGGCCGCCACGCCCCAGGGCTGGCTGCGCCGCTGGGATGCCGATGGGCGCGTCTGGCCCACGCCCTGGCTCGATGCCGAGCAGGTGCTCCCCCAGCTCGATGTGCTGATCCTCAGCCACGATGATCTGCTCCCCTTTGCCAATGGTAGCCGCACCGAGGCCGACGCCATTCTTAACGCCTGGAGCAAGCGTGTTCCCCTGCTCGTCGCCACCGATGGTCGCCACGGCGCCACTCTCTATCAGCAGGGCGTTCCCGCCAGTTTTCCGGCCTATCCCGCCCACGAGGTCGATCCCACCGGCGCGGGTGACGTCTTCGCCGCCTCCTTCCTCGCCCACCTCTACCAGCATGGCGATCCCGCCCAGGCCACCAACTTCGCCAACTGCGCTGCCTCCTTCTCCGTTGAGCAGCCCGGTATCAGCGGCATCCCCACCCCCGCCCAGGTTGCCCAGCGCCTGCGCCCCCTCTCGTAAATTTGCTCCTATATACGCTTGTGCTCATGCTAGCAATACAAGTACAATACAGCATGAAGCACAAAGCATTTATCCGGGTAAGAACCGGGTAAGGTGGTCTGGTATGCCCTGGCGACCGAAGGCCGCCAGGGCATACCAGACCACTTATAACCAAACAGCCAGAAACATTTCCGTTTTTTGTAGGGCGAGAGGAATAGAGGGATAGATACACCTGGTTACGTGCTAGCCTGACCAGGATTACGAAGTAGAGGGAGAATATGATCGATCTAAATGATCCCACGCTTCAAGAGCGTTTGCGGCGTCGCACTCCGGAGGGACGCTACGAAATCAGCGAGATCGAGCTGGTCCAAAATATACGCGCGCGCCAACGCGCTGGCGATACACCGGGAGTGAGCATGCTGGCAGAGGTGTTGCTTCAACGCTGCGCCCCCTTCTTTCAGCGCCACTCTCAGGGCTTGCGCCATCGCCCAGAGCTACGCGAGGAGGTCATCTCGAATATGAGCGAGCACCTGCTACGCGAGGCTCTCAATCCAAAAGAGGTATTTATTACCCAGAACTTTGTCCATTATCTACGCTGTCTCTGCGTCGACGAGTTTAACCGCGTGCTACGCCAGGAGGGCCTCTACTATCGCCGCGATGACGAGGGGCGACCTGCCGGCCGACCCCAGCATGTGCCACGCGCCCTGGTAGAATCCCTGCGCTCAGCCTCGCCGGATGACGAGAACATGCCCAGCTCCGACGTGGCTGATCCACAGGACCAGTACGAGGTGCTACACGCCAACGATGAGAGTAAGCGTATTTTAACCTACCTGAATGACCCTCTGGACCGCATGATTATGGTCCTGCGCGTCCTGGAGGGCATGAAATGGGACGATATCGCCGTTGTCTGTAAGCGTACCGAGCGCACCGTCCGTCTACGCTATGAGCGCGCTCGCAGCTATCTGCGCGAATGTATCGCGCACGAGGGCCAGCATTCATATCCACCCATGATTTCACAGCAATAACTATCCAGGTTTCCAGTGCAGAAAAAGGGGGTGCAGGGGTCTCCCCTGCCGGGGCGCGGGGTGTCCCCGCTTTTTCCAAACTCTTTTCTTAAGAATGCACTGGAGAAGATAAAATGGGTTGAGGCACGAAAGGAGCACTCACGATGAGCATGTCAATACAAGAACTCAAAATGGCCTGGCTGGCCGCCAGGGAGGCAGGTGATGCGCAGACACAGCTACAAATCCTGCGCGATCATCCCACAGCACAGGCCGAACTGGCTGACTTTATCGCTGGCTATTATGTCACCACCGCCGAGGAGCTAGAGGAGAACGCGACTATTCTGCCATTAACGCAGCGCGCCCTGCAAAGCGCGCTCCAGCGCGTCCTCGCCCCGCAGGTTGAGACTGTGACCCTCGTTGAGCTACGCAAGAGCCGCAATCTCAAAAAGGTCGATGTGGCCAGGGCCTTGCGCCTCTCGGTCGATGTCTGGAATAAGTTTGAGGCGGGCGCCATCGAGGCCGCAAGCCTGAGCCAGCGCCAGCTAGAGCGTCTCGCGGGCTACTTCCAGCTCTCACTCGATCAGTTCGCCACGCTGCTGGACAATAGCCAGCCCGCGCTAACCTATAATCGCCGCCAGACCTCTCAAGCCGCACGCAAGCAGGAACAGGGACCACAGAAACAGAGCTTCGCCGAGGCCATCGCGCGCAGTAACATGTCAAGCGAAGACCAGGCCTTCTGGCTGGAGCAGTAGGCTAGCCTGTGCACTGTTCGTCTTTCGTGCCGTATGATCCTTGCCCTTTAGTTTCGTCCCTTTGTCGCGTAGCCAACATAAGAAACGAGCCTTGGCCCACCCACACCCAGCGTCAGGCGCCCTTTGACGAGACGGGGTGTGAAGCCAACCATCTCGCGCACCACTAGCTGGTGCCTGGTCAGTGTCGCGTGAAGCTCTCGTGGTTTGATAAAATGCTGGTAGTCATGTAACCCTGGAACCAGGCCATGCTCATGGAAGAAGCGCTCGCCAATCCAGATCAAGGCCAGGCGGGCCAGGAGTGTGCGATTGATGGTATCAAAGATAAAGATGCCTCCGGGCGCCAGAACTCGTGCGATCTCGTGGATTGTCGCGTCCAGATCCTGGACATGCTCCAGAACATCCAGGCACACAATCACGGAAAAGCTCCCACTGGCATAGGGGAGCCGCTCGGCGTAGCCCTGCGCAAAAAAGGCCTGCTGCCCCAATCCCGCTTGCTGTACCTTTGCGCGTGCGACCTCCAATGCCTGAATTGATGGATCAATCCCAAAGGTGACCGCGCCTCGCCGCGCTAGGCTCGCGCAGATCAAGCCCCCTCCACACCCTACCTCCAGCACCTCCTGCTGTGGCAACGCCTCCCGCCCAAAAACACGCTCCACCCGCTCCTCAATATAGTCACAGCGCTCCTCCGTAATCTGAAAGAGCAGACAACTCTTGTCCCACCAGTTATACGTTGAAAATATCTCATCCTGCGCCAACCTGGGCGCCCCTTTAGCAGTCAGAAATCGCATAGGCCCCCTCTGCTCGCAAAAAATAATCTCTTCTCATTCTAGCATAGAAATAAACGTAACTGTTTTGTGTTCTCTTGTGATTAGATGAAATGCATACAAAAGCCTTGTAGACAACCATCAAAGTGACGATAATATACACTGAAGATAGTGGACACCTTGCTCGCAAGTTTACTAGTGGTCAGGTGGTATGGGCATATGGCGCGACGAATACCGCGCCATATGCCCATACCACCTGACCCTGAGCGCCGCAGGCGCGAAAAAACTTCGTACTTACCTCTGTGATGAAACATGATATAATAGTCACCAATTAAAGATAGGCATTATCTGCTCGGCGGAGAGAGGAACGCGTAATACAATATGGCAATGTTTGAAAGCTTAACCAAACGCCTCGAGGGCATCTTTCAAAACCTTGAAGGGCGGGGCAAACTGACGGAAGAAGACGTCAACTCCGCCCTCCGCGAGGTTCGCATCGCCCTCATCGAGGCGGATGTCAACTTAAAAGTCGCACGGCAGTTCGTCGACCGGGTCAAGGAGAAAGCCATCGGCGCAGATGTGATGGGAAGTCTCTCGCCCGCACAGCAGGTACTCTCGATTGTTCATGATGAACTGGTCGAGGTGCTTGGCGGCACTGGCGAAAGCAATAAACTCGATACCAACGGGAATCCCGCCATCATCATGCTCGTAGGCTTGCAGGGTTCGGGTAAAACCACCTCGGCGGCCAAACTGGCTAACTACCTGCGCAAACAGAACGGCTCACGCCCCCTGCTGGTGGCGGCCGACATGTACCGCCCCGCTGCGGTCAATCAGCTCAAGACGCTCGGTAAGCAGATTCAGGTCCCGGTCTATTCGGAACCGATGGGCTCTGATCCCGTTGATATCTGCGTGCATTCGTTAGACTATGCTCGCGAGCAAGCCTGCAACGTGGTCATTCTCGACACGGCCGGCCGCTTGAACATCGATGAACGCATGATGCAAGAGGTAGTCAATATCCGCGAGCGCGTGCACCCACGCGAGGTCCTGCTGGTCGCCGATGCTATGACCGGTCAGGAGGCCGTACGCGTCGCGAAGGACTTTAACGATGCCGTCTCGCTAACCGGCATGGTCCTGACTAAGATGGATGGCGACGCCCGTGGTGGTGCCGCGCTCTCCATTCGCACCGTCACCAGTGTGCCGGTCAAATTCATGGCTCTGGGCGAGAAGATGGATGCCATTCAGCCCTTCTATCCCGACCGCCTGGCCCAGCGTATCCTGGGTATGGGTGACGTGCTCACCCTGATTGACCAGGCCCGCGATGCCATCGACGAAGAAGAGGCTCTGCAATCCCAGCAGAAGCTGCAACAGGGCAAGTTTGATCTCGAAGACTTCCTGACTGCCATGCATCGCTTAAAGAAGATGGGGCCCCTGCGCCAGATCATGGAGATGCTGCCCGGCTTCAATAAGCTGGCCTCCACGCCTGAGATGGAGGAGGCGCTTGAAGGCGATCAGTTGAAGTACGTCGAGGCCATGATCCTCTCCATGACCAAAGAGGAGCGCCGCAATCCCGACATCATCAATGGCAGCCGCCGCAAGCGTATCGCCATGGGTAGCGGCACCAAGGTCGAGGAACTGAACCAGTTGCTCAAGCAGTTTACTGAGATGCGTACCATGATCCGCCAGGTCTCCTCCGGTAAGGGACCCTGGGGCCAGATGATGCGTCAGTATGCTGGTGCCGGTGGCCAGGGTATGCCCGGCCTCCCCGATGGCCTGGGTGGCTTCCCTGGTATGGATGGCCTCTCCAATATGCAAGGCATGCCCGGTCTGCCACGTGGCAAGAAAACTGGCAAAGCCGCCCGTAAAGAGAAGCGCAAGAAGCAGAAATCTCGCGGTGGTCGCGGCCGCTAAACTCATAAACTCATGCAAAAAAAGAGAGCATGTACAATCCAGGCATATGCCTGGATTGTACATGCTCTCTTTTTTTGCATGAGACAAAATTCCCTTGTTCGGCGTTGCATTTTTATATATCCTGCGATGTAATATATAGAAGGATAGAAATATCCAAAGGTACCAGGCGCGCGAAAAGTTTACATGTCCAACGTCTCTTATGTCAGAGCATGTAAGCTTGCTCCTTCCATACCCTATATCAGTAAATAAAAATACTTAAATGAAGCTCAATATACCCTGCCCTTTTCTGTCTATACCAATGCATTGATTCAAAGCAAGGATATGCCCGATGCAACCAATAGTGCGACACAAAGGAATGACTCACATGCCAGCACCCGTCCCGCCCTCTCATGTGGCTCGCCAGGCCACATTTGCCCGCAGGCAGGCGCGTACTAAACGCCTGGCACAAATGATTCTGCTGACCCTGCTCCTCAGTGCGCTGCTCCCACTGATCAGCGCATGTGGCGCGGACCCACGCGTACAGCAAGAAAAAGATCAGAGCCTCACTAAACTGACGCAACTTCTCAAACATGCTCAGGATATTGGTGTCCCCTCAACTACTCTACATCCCATTCTTACCCAGAAACAGAACCTGGATAACTCTTCCGCCCCCTGGAATCCCTTCAATGCGCAACTGGTCGATGCATATTACACAAATGCTGCCCATAGCTATGATCAACTGTATCTCCAACTCCAGGGCGTGATCGATACGACGACCGAGCGTACCGATAACCAGGCCCAGGATAATCTGCAAAAGCTTCAGATTACGCTGGCCCAACAACGCGCTAAGGGCTATCCCACTGATACGCTTCAACAGGTGTATACCCAAAACCTGGAGAAGATGAAGAGCGCGCAATATCCCAAAGATTACCTCGTGGTGAGTGACGCGACCGGCAATGCCATCCAGACCTTGAATATGATGCCTGCGACCAGCGACAAACTCGCCACGCTCAAGAGCACAATTGACCTGATGACTGCGGGCAAGGTAGACGTGACCACGCTCAAAAACCAGTATGACAGCGATCAGAAAGAGATGGCCAAAGCCACCAAACCCGACGATCTCAAACAAATCGATAAGAAGATTGATATCCAGTACCAGCAGGCCGCGACGGACTTCAAACAGGATATTCCCATTATCGCTAAGGCCAAGGTAGATGACCTGGAGACGAAGATCAATCAGCTCAAAAGCAGTGGCATCAACGTCAGCAACTATGAGAAACTTCTGGCCTCCGCTCGCGATCTCCAGCAGAAGACCAAAACGCTCGACGACTACAAGGCCTTTAGCAAGCAGATTGATAACGATCTGAATGCGATGCAGAAGGATCTGATTATGGCGCAGGCCCGCCAGTTGCTCCAGCAGTTCCATAATGAGGTCAAGAATTGGGGCAACGCGCACATGGTCTCTGGCGCCTACTACCTCAATGTTGGCTATATGGATCAGGGTATCGGTAGCGACCTGGATGCGGAACTCGCCAATGCATCGACGATAGCCGATTATCAGACTGCCCTGAACGATATCCAGAACGCGATCTTCCACCACCAGATGCTGGAGGCCGACTACAAAGACAAGACTCCCTACAACCAGGTTCATCAGACAGACCTGCAACTGCTTGATCACTACAAACTACAAAAAGGTACAGCCGTAGTGGTCTCAATGGTTGAAGAGACCCTCCGCTTCTACCGCAATGGCCAGTTGATCAACTCTTTCTACATCACGGCTGGTCGCCAGGAACTGCCCGCGCTGCCTGGTCTCTGGACGGTGCTCAGCCGCGACACCAATATTACATTTAAGTCTCCCTTCCCCAAGGGATCACCGTACTGGTACGATGATACTCATATCAACTATGCCATTGGCTATCATGCGGGCGGCTACTTCCTGCATGACTCCTGGTGGCGCGCCGACTACGGTCCAGGCACTCAATTCCCCCATGTTGATGCCACCGGCAACAGCAGCGCTGGAAACGGTACTCACGGCTGCATCAATATGCCAACCGCCCAGGCCGCCTGGGTAATGGATAATAGCGACTGGAATACCAGCATCATCCTGTACTAACCTCTCCACTCTGAGAGAATTACCTTCCTCTTCTGAGTCGGATGTGGATGTTGGTTTACCTGGCATCTGCCAGGTAAACCAACATCCACATCTTTTTTTCTCTTGCATTTTCTGGCGTTTTGTTGGCTTAATATAGGTACCATAATATATAAGCGCGTGCGCTTGCCCCCGAATGGGGGTTAGCAGCGTTGCCCCACGCAGCTCTGCTTTGTGCCAGCGTTGGCCCTGCCTGTCCTATGGAGGCTGCCCACATGCGCCAGATTCTTTCGCAGAAACAGGTGCCGCTCGATATCCTGGGCGCGGCAACCGCCTATCGCCTTGGCACGCCCGAGAAAGTCTTTGAGGCGAGCCAGGAGCTTCGTTTCTTCCGTTTTACCGGCTTCGCCGCCCTCTTCGTCGGTTGCCTTATCCTCCTGGTCTTCGGCGTGGCTTACCCGCAGCTCTTTAGCTGGTGGCCCTTCTGGCAGGCCCTGCTGATTCCGCTGATTGGTCTGATCTGGCTTATCTTCGGCGGCTGGGTCTTGCTGGCACCCCATTTTTATGCGCAACCTCAGGTCTACCTCTGTCCCGAGGGGCTTATTTTTAGCGCCGACACCATCGAGACCGTGCGTTGGGACCAACTGGAGCGTCTCTGGAAGGAGAGCGATGGGCGCGCGCATGGCAAGCGACGCTACACTATCCGCCGCAGCGATGAATCCCTGCTAACCTTTACCAATGAGCTACAGCATATTGATCTCCTGGGCGCGCTTATGGAAAGCGAGATCACGCGTCGCTTACTGCCGCGTGCCATAACCGCCTATCGGGCTGGTGGAAGTGTCTCCTTCGATGAGATTGCTGTCAGCCGCCAGGGCCTGGCCATTCGCTCACTCAAGCGCCTCTTGCCCTGGACGGAATTTCAAGCTTTAACCATCGATGAGCAAGTCGTGCTGGTACATACACGCACATCCCAGGAACCCCTTGTTCGTCTCAAAACAGCCAATCTACCAAATATCGACATTCTGCGCCGCCTCGTCGATCATGCCTGGCAAGAACATACCCTGCATCATGCTCCCCACGTTATGGCCTATAAGGCAGGACAACCGCTCTCCTTTGGCAGATTAAGAATAGACCAGCAAGGCATTCAACTTGAGCTACCATACCCCATCTGCCTCGCCTGGGAAGAGATCGGCGCTATCGGCATTGGCCCCCAGGAGCTGCTCATCGCGCGCTACGGCGAGCAGCACACGCGCGAATGGTATACCCTCCCCCTGCGCGAGATACACAACCTGGAGCAGTTGCGCGAGGTCATTCGCTATATCCTGCTCAACGCAAACTCCTGAGCGACCGCGCCCTCCACCCCCATAGGCGCCCGATTTATCGCGCGTGAGGCGATTTATCGCAGTGATATGGTGTGATAGGTTTTCTTGAATTGAAGATGCATCTTTTCTTCGGAGTGGCTTTCAGGCTTGGAGGCCCTTCTCACCGGAGCATCCGACAGGATAAAAAGACGCCCGTTTTTCTGTATTCGCTCGATAAATGACTTGTGCGCGATAAATCGAACACCTATGAAAGAGAGGCGACCTTCATGAGGATGTTTGGACGAAACTTACTAGCAAAGTCGTCAACGTGGTGCCTATGTTTCCCATGCCCGCATGCGCATGGGAAAATCTCGCTATTTTTGTGAGATAGCTCATAGTAACTACGTACAGTAACTGGTACATTACGGACGTAACAGGTAGCATATTGACTCCTGTATCTTCTCTTATGCAGGGCCTGTATGTCGTTCCCATCATTATTTGCACTCTTGAGGAGAAGCACTTATATGTCTGAACCTATCTATCAGCAAGCAAATGCCCTGCCCCCTCAGGCCGCTACGGGGCAGATTCCAGTTGAGATTGCCCAGCAGGCGAATATCAATGCTCTGGGTCCCTTTGTACGTGCCTTCAGACCAACCAACATCTGGGTGGCCATGGGTATTACCGCCGGGGTGCTGGTTCTCGATATTATCCTGAACTATCTCATCTACCTGGCGGGCTATATTGTCTACTACTTATGGATCGTGCCCATTCTGATCATTATCTATGCCGTTAATGCCATCA
Source organism: Ktedonobacter robiniae (assembly GCF_016587375.1). GTDB lineage: Bacteria > Chloroflexota > Ktedonobacteria > Ktedonobacterales > Ktedonobacteraceae > Ktedonobacter > Ktedonobacter robiniae. Next base: position 1,870,523 of record NZ_BNJG01000001.1, on the reverse strand, counting down.
GAACCAATAACCACAAGGCTTTCCTTTACCAGGAGGGCTTCATCTATACCAGTGGTTCTCAGCTCAACGTCATCCGTTGGGACCGTGTTGAGGCGGTATGGATGAAGATTGTGCGCACTTCACGCTATGGCTCTACCCGTCACACCTACACCATTAAGAGCCCCGATGGTGCCCAGGTGGTGATTAGCAGCCACTTGAAAAAGGTCAAAGAGCTGGGCGATGTCATCATGAACGAGGTGACTCGCCGCCACCTGCCCCTGGCCCGCCAGGCCTATGCGAGCGGCGTCCCCGTCAGCTTTGGCGACCTGAGCGTGAGCTTGCAGGGCATCGGCTTCAGGGATAAACTCCTCCCCTGGCCCGAGGTCAAGGACGTTAAACTGGTCAATGGCTCTGTACAGGTGAAGAAGCAGGGCAGCATGCTCTCCTGGGCCACAGTAGATGTTGCCAAGGTCTCCAATCTGCCAATCCTGCTCCAGCTAGTAACCGATGGCCTCAGTGCCCAGCCTCAGTACAGCTAGACCCCCTCAAAAAAGCTTTATAAGACCAATAGAAGTCTTCAACAGACAAAAGGGGCTATCTTCCCACGAAGATAGCCCCTTTTCGCGCCTCAGTACCCTTATCAGCTTGCAAACCACATCCTTTACATTCCCAGGGGAAAAGGCGGCAGCAAGCCAGCATCCACCTCGGGGAGCCCCTTGTAGAGGTCAACACCACTCTGCTGCGTACGCCAGCTGCGTGCTGGCAGTAGATCTTGCAGGAAGTCGTACTGGAGATCGACATCCACGGCCTGCCACATCAGACTAATGGCGCGACGCGCGAAGGCGATAGCGTTGCGTGGCTCAATCCTATCCAGGTCCTCAAAGAAGAAGGTGCAACTGGTGAAGCTATACTGCTGGTAGTACTGCGCCTCTAGCAGCAAGCGCGCACGATACTCCAGCTGTTGCTCGGGACGCTGACCACTTTTGCCATGACGGCTCCAGAAGCTCTCTTCGCTCTCCCAGCCATTGCGCAGAGCCAGGTAATCATTGCGCGCTGCCCAGGGATCCTGGAAGACCTCTGCGGTATACTGCTCAAAGAGCAGGTCGCCACGCTCGGCTAGGCGCGAGAGCGCGCGTCGCAGAACCGATTTCCAGCTACTTTCGCCCTCTGTGCAGGTACAACCCCCACTCCAGCGCGCGACCCCATGCTCACAACTCCAGGCGCTAGGGGTACGTAACTGAACCTCTTTGGTTGCCGGCTGAATCTGCATGTAGCGCTCAAGCGTACATACCTCAAAGCCCTCTGCTGGCGCGCCATGCTGGATCAGGTAGGAGAGGAACTTATCACGCCATGGTTTGTGATGCCCATACAGCTCTCCATCCGTCGCGATCAGAATCAGTTGCGGCTCACCGTTATCGAGCTTCTCCCGTACCAGGTTTCCGGTCAGGTATGAGCCCGCGAAGACATCGGCGTTGCTCGTCATGGATGAGTCAAAGGAGACACCACCCGAGAGCGGACCATTATAGAAAAAGACCGTCATCGAGCGCCCATTTTTCAGGCGCACAATATATGGCTCCGTCGGATCAACAGGCGTGGCCGCCTGCCAGGGAGCCAGCACCGTATAGGTGACGCCATACTGGGCGAGGATGTCCAGGCATTCCAGGTCAATCGCCGTCTCCGCCAGCCACATGCCATGGGCCTCGTGTCCATAGCGCTGCTGGAAGTCGCGCAACCCCCAGAGGATCTGGGTATGCTTGTCGCGTGTCGTCGCTAGTGGCAGAATAGTATGATTATAGGCCTGCGCCATAGCGTTGCCTACACCGTAGCGTGCGATATGCTGGCGATCCGCATCGATGATCTGCTGGTAAACTTCGGGATGATGGATCTCCAGCCAGGCTGCCAGGGTAGGACCCATGTCATAGCTGATCGCGGCAAAATTGCCCTCTTCCGCGTTGGGGCGATAGCATTCAGCCGTGATTTTTTCATTGAAATTGACAAAGGGAGAGGCACTGGCTTCTAATGGTATTTCATGCGTAAAAGGATTTTCACGTGGAGGCTGATAAAAGTGACCATGCAAACAGAGGTAAGACTCACCAAGCTTCGAACGTGATAGAGATTCATTGGAAAGTATCTTTTCGATCATGCAACCACCTTAATTTTGTCCAAAGCAGAAGCAGCACTCTCACGCCTGGACTTACTACACAACTAGGCTACTCATCAATAATGGTAACAGAGTTGTCAGCAATGAGGCAATCAATGTACCAATATATATGGCCCATCGCCAGCAATTGTCACACTGCTCACTTTAAATACGTATTGACGAGCCCCAGCGGTTGCATGTGAAGGCCCAACGACGCTGCTGAAGCACGCGTCTACATATGGTCCATAATATGTAGATGTGTACTTCAACAGCGTCGGGCCACTCTATCTACCAAGAAAACGATAAGAACAAGAAAATTTGCTATCTATAAGCCTATACGGATTGAGACTACCAGGCTACGCGCTCATAAATTTGGCCTGACCACCATGAAAGCCGGTGATGAACTCTTCATAGGCAGCGCGTAGCTTGGGATAGCGCAGCAGGAAGACGCCGGCGTACTCCGTAGTGAGCGGGCGTGGCTGGCGCAGCAAGTGCATATTGGCATCCTTCAACAGGCGACTGCCTTTTTTCCCGTTGCAGGCGCGGCAGCAGGCTACCAGGTTCTCCCAGGTGCTCTGCCCACCACGTGAACGCGGAAGAATGTGGTCAAGCGTCAGTTCGCGGGTGCGCTTGCCGCAGTATTGGCAGGTATCGTCATCACGCAGGAGGATGTTCGAGCGCGTCGGTTGGAGTGCCATGCGAGGCACGCGCACATTCGCCAGCAATTGGACGATAACGGGCCGTTCAAGATCCAGGCGACGAGCGCTAATGCTCTCCTCAATCAAAGCCCGGACGTTCTCATCGACAAAGGTGACTTTCTGCTTGGATAGCAAGACGATGAGACGGCGCTCGGGAATAACTGAGAGAGGTTGTAGTGAGGAGTTCAAAACAAGAACAGGCATGAATGACATCCTTTCCTCTCTGTCAGAGCCGACACAAACACAGACAGCGAGGAAGAGGCGCAAGGATTATTGGAAGCAATATATTGGAATAATAAATTTGGCTTCCAGGCCCTACGCTTCTATTGCCGCCTGTGACGACTAAGCGGATAAGGGTGGAGAAATCTTGCATGTCCAGGAAGGCCAGGCCATGCAGGAGCAGTTGCGTGCGTTCCCCCAGGTCTATGTTGCCCGCGCAACATATCCAGTGAAGAGGGGGGAGGGCTTATAAAGCTCACCGGGCCATCCTGAGATGGAGTGAGCGTTGTACGCAACCTGTAAACCCGCATGCTAAGAAAACTCCTTAGTGCCTACCCGGAAACCTGAGCGCGCTTGTCCCCGAATGGGGGAAGCGCTAGTCGCGAGAGCGATGTTGGTTTCCGCATAAGAAGGCATGCCTGCAAAAAAAGAGGCACATACTCTTACGGCTGAAGGAATGTCTTTTGTAACATCGATCCAATTCATCGATAGTTCCTTCACTCCCCCTTGAAAACAGGGGGAAGAGTATGTGCCTTACCTGGTCGGGGTGAGAGGACTTGAACCTCCGACCTCAGCGTCCCGAACGCTGCGCGCTAGCCGACTGCGCCACACCCCGAAAGTCTTCCATGCAAATGCTTTATCGCACCGCACTTATCCGTACTGAGCAATTCTACTCAATTTCCAGGCTCGACCACTAGACGAATACCTCTATCCGACTACGAAGTTCTACCCTACGAAACCGGCAGTTCCCCTTTTCTTCCCAATCACTCGGATGGGTGAGGTTTTAATACTGCTCATGGGCTAGTATAGCATACCTCTTGCTATTTGACAAGAGGAAATGCCCGTGTTTAGTATATATCGATCAAATTGATCCTGGCTTGAGAGGCCGTGTCATAGCCAATGGCTCCCCTCGCTCCCTTGAGCGCCTGCGGCGCCCATAAAGGGGGAGAGCACAAGTTTGCCATCATCAGGGGCAAAGTAACGGCTGAGTTTTACCCGGCGCGGGAAGTCTCGCCTCCATTCATGGGACGGGACTTCCCGCGCCGGGTGGTAAAACCTGTTTTACCAGGCGCTCGGCTAGCTCAAGCGAGTAGTTCTGCCCCCGGTCATGGGGATAGACCTGGAACATGTTCGCTATCCACAGCCCCGCCAGCGGCGTTTGCAGCGGCGGAATATGCTCACGATAATCGACGGTGACAATTGGCTGCGCGAAAGGCGCATGGAACATCCAGCTCTCCGTGACCCAGCTGGGATCAAAATCAGGCTGAATCCGCTTTACATGCGGCAGAAATTCCTGTAACACCTCTTCTTTGCTTTGCGTAAAGAGGGCATCATTCATGGGGCGATAATTCCCCAGGTAGATCAGGTGTTGCCCGCCATACTCCTCGGGCGCGCGATAATTGGTATGCTCGACCAGGGCCATGAAGGGATAGCCCGGATCACAAATGTTGATCCAGTAGCTATCAGTCAGAGGCCGGTCCAGCCCCAGGATGAGGCAGTGCGCGCCATAGGCCTGTCCCCAGTCATACTGACGCCGGTAATCCTCAGGTAACTCTGGAACCAGGCGACAGGTTAGGCGCGTCGGCAGCGTCGAGATGACTTCGTCAAACTCCCAGTTCCCCTGGTCGGTCTGTACATGCCAGCGCTCCCCCTCGCGCCGTACCTCTTCCACGGTGGTGCCAAAGAGCAACTTTCCCCCGCGCTCTTGAATGCGCTCGACCAGGCGATCATAGAGCAACTGGAAACCACCGCGTAAATACCCCAGCTGTGTCGTGCGATCATGCAGCCGCGCCCAGATCCAGGGCAGGGCGATCTCGTCGCGTAGCTCGCCAAACTTCCCGCTAAACAGTGGCTCAAACAGAACCTCGTAGGGACGCTTCCCCATCCATTTACGCAACCAGGTCGTGGCCGTCTTCCCCTCAAACCATGCCGGTGGCGCGGCCTTCAAAAAGGCCAGTACCGCGCCGACGCGCAGGCGCTCATCCAGGCGCCAGGGCTTGAACCTCAGCAGCGTCAACGGCGAATCCAACTGCTCAAGCTTCCCGTCAACCAGGCTCACCGTGCGCGGGCGCTGCCACTCCAGCCGCTCACCCAGCCCCAGCTCTTCTATGGCACGAATGGCCGTGGTGTCCGAACGAAAGATATGGTGATAGAACTTATCCAGCCACGCCTCGCCAACGCGAAAGCCCGCCGCCAGGCCACCCGCCATTGGCTCCTTCTCAAAGAGCATTACCGTATGTCCCGCCTCCACCAGGCGGTACGCCGCCATCAAACCCAGCGCCCCGCCGCCAAGGACCGCGTATTCCATACCTTCTTCTCTCCCAATACAAAATAATCCCAAAACATGCACCCAGCCTACCCAGCCCTATTCTAACATACCCAACCTTTTCTGACCTCTTTCATAGTCCTCACCTTACTGGTAATATGTTGTTGGTATAAGTGCTGGTCGAGCGCATGCCCGACCAGCACTTATACCAACAACACTCTATTCATCAGGAGGAACCCACTTGCCCATTCACACTTGCGCCCTGGCTCTACTCACCTGCCCAATCTGTGGCGACTCACTCCACACCGAGGAGAAAACCCTGCACTGCGAGCAGGGCCACTCCTTCGATATCGCGCGCGAGGGTTATGTCTCTCTGTTACGCAAACCAGCGAGTGGGGGAGATACAAAGGAGATGCTAAAGGCGAGGCGGGCCTTCCTGGAGCGGGACTACTATGCTCCACTGGCACAGACACTAACAGACCTGCTGGCGGCCCACCTCCACAAGAGGTCGGTAGAGCAGACCTCTCCTCTAACCATTATCGATGCCGGCTGCGGAAACGGTTACTATCTAAACTCCATCCTTCACCAGTTACCACCCCCCATTTCCAGTCAGCCCCTCTGCGCGCTCGGACTTGATCTCTCTAAAGAGGCCATCCGCATGGCCGTCAAGTCCTATCCCGAGGTCCAATTTATCGTCGCCAGCCTGTGGGAGCGCCTCGTTCTCGCCGACGCCAGCATCCAGGTCATGCTCAATATCTTCGCTCCACGTAATGCCCCCGAGTATGCCCGCGTCCTCGCTCCCGGTGGCCTCCTGCTTATAGTCATCCCTGGCCCCAATCACCTCTCCCAGCTTCGCGCCGAGCTCGGCCTGCTCAATATCGAGGAACAGAAGCAACAACATATCCTGGAACAATTCGCCGCCGATTTCATTCTACTGGAACAGCGCGAGCTTGCCTATCAGCTCACGCTCGATCAAGACTCCCTGCGCCAGCTCGTCCGCATGACCCCCAACTACTGGCATATGACCAAGACCATCGAGCAACACCTCTCCACCATCGACTCCCGCCCCTGTGACATCCAATTCCACTGCCTCCTCCTCCAAAAAGACCTGTAGGGTCCATGCTTGCTTGGACCCTACAATTGTTTCTCCCACAACTTACGCGTGCGTAACCTCTTGCCCGGGCATCCAGCGCAGGTTGGGTTTGCGCGCTGCCAGGGCCTGGTCGAGGCGCCCAATCACCGTGGTGTGCGGCGCGGTCTTCACAATTTCTGGCTCTGTGCGCGTCTCTTCCGCGATCTGCTTCATGACAGCGATAAAGCTGTCCAGCGTCTCACGCGTCTCGGTCTCGGTCGGCTCGATCATCAAGGCCTCGGGGACGATCAGCGGGAAGTAGGTCGTGGGCGCGTACATGCCGAAGTCGAGCAGGCGCTTGGCGACATCTGTCGCGGTCACACCGGCCTCTTGCTTCTGCTTGCGGGCCGTGGCCACAAACTCGTGCTGGCAGATGAGCGGGTAGGAGATCTCATAATCCTCTGAGAGGCCATGCTTGACATAGTTGGCGTTGAGGATGGCGCTCTCCGAGACATGGCGCAGGCCATCGGGACCATTGTAGCGAATGTAGGTGTATGCGCGCACCAGGACACCGAAGTTACCCAGATTGGCGCGTACCTTGCCAATGGACTTGGGGCCCGCATCCTCCCAGGAGTAGCTGCCGTCTTCGTTCTTCATGGGCAGGGGACCCGGCAGGAAGGGCACGAGATGCCCCTTGACGCCGATGGGACCGGCACCTGGACCTCCACCGCCATGCGGAGTGCTGCATGTCTTGTGCAGGTTGAAGTGCACGACGTCAAAGCCCATATCGCCTGGACGTGTGATGCCCATGACAGCGTTGGCGTTAGCGCCATCATAGTAGAGCTGACCGCCAACCTCGTGAATCTGGCGCGCGACCTCCAGAATATTGGAGTCGAAGAGGCCCAGCGTGTTGGGGTTGGTTAGCATGATGGCGGCGACGCTCTTGCCATGCTGCTGTAAGAGTTTATGCAGGTGCTCCAAGTCCACGCCGCCCGTCTCGGGATTGGTCTTGACCTCGACGACCTTGTAATCAGCCAGGGTCGCGCTGGCGGGATTGGTACCGTGCGCGTTATCGGGGATCAGGACCAGGTTGCGCTCTCCCTCGCCCCGGCTCTGGTGATAGGCCTTGATGAGCATCAGGCCGGTCAGCTCGCCATGTGCGCCCGCCGAGGGCTGCAAGGTGACGCGGATCATGCCCGAGATCTCCGCCAGGTAGCGTTCCAATTCATACACAAGCTGGATCGCGCCCTGCACCGTCTCATCGGGCTGCAAGGGGTGAATATGCGCGAAGCCTGGCAGACCCGCCATGTCCTCGTTGATCTTGGGATTATACTTCATGGTGCAGGAGCCGAGCGGGTAGAAGCCGCTATCGACGCCAAAGTTGCGCTGCGAGAGATGTGTATAATGGCGGACGACTTCGATCTCGCTTACCTCGGGCAGGGGGGCCTCTTCCTTGCGCCGCATGTCCGCGGGCAGAAGCTCATCCAGCGACTCCATGGGGATGTCGAACGCAGGCATATTCGCGGCACGGCGTCCTGGCGCGCCCTTCTCAAAGATTAATGTCTCAACGCTCATGCCTGCACCTCCTTCAACACAGATACCAGGGTGTCGATCTCCTGCCGGGTACGGGTCTCCGTGACGCAGAAGAGCAGACAATCCTTCAACTCGGGATAGTGTTCTTCCAGGGCATAGCCGCCAATGATGTCGGCCTGGGCCAGCTTCTGCTGCAGTTTCGCAACCGGAATGGGGGACTTGATGACGAATTCATCATAAAATGGATTATGGAAGACAGGCTCAAAACCCGGTACCGAGGTGATCTGGCGGAAGGCGTAATGCGCCTTGCGCAGGCATAGCTCGCCCAGTTCGCGGAAACCCTGCTTGCCAATCGCGGCCATATAGATTGTCGCGCCAATCGCCAGCAGCGACTGATTGGTGCAGATATTGGAGGTGGCGCGCTCGCGGCGAATATGCTGCTCACGCGTCTGCAGGGTAAGCACATAGCCGGTCTGCTTATGACCACCCTCTTCCACCGTCTGGCCAACCAGGCGACCAGGAAGCAGGCGCATAAACTTCTGCTTGGCGGCCATAAAGCCCAGGGCCGGCGCGCCATAGCTCATGGGATTACCAAAGCTCATCAGCTCGCCCACGGCGATATCGGCATTGTATTCTCCAGGAGTTGCCAGGATACCCAGCGAGGCCGGCTCGGTAATGGTCGTAATAAAGAGACCCTTGCCCTTGTGCGCGATGGCCTCGATTGCGTGCGCGTCCTCAACACAGCCAAAGAAGTTCGGCTGCTGAATGATGACCGCCGAGGTCGAGGACGTCACTGCCGCGTCCAGCTCGTCAAGGGAGGTGACACCATCCTGAGTTGGAACCTCACGTACCGTAAAGCCGCGCGCGAAGGCATAGGTCTGCAACACCCGGCGATACTGGGGATCAACGCCGGTCGATATGACGACCTCACCACGCCCACCGGGGCCAAGGGCCACGAAGACCGCCTCAATCATGGCTGTCGCGCCATCATAGAGCGAGGCATTGGCTATGTCCATGCCGGTGATCTGGCAAACCATGGTCTGGAACTCGTACGTCGCCTGCAGGATGCCCTGGCTCACTTCCGGTTGGTAGGGCGTGTAGGACGTGACGAACTCCGAGCGGCGTTGCAGGTGCGGCACCACGCTGGGGATGGCCCGGTCATAGGTCCCGGCCCCCAGGAATGAAATGGTAGTGTCGAGGCTCTTATTGCGCGCCGCCATCCGCGTCACCACGCGCCGCAGATCTGGCTCTGCAAGCGCTTCCGGCAGATCGAGCGGGCGATCCAGGCGCACATTTTCAGGAACGGGAGTCAGCAGGTCTTCAATCGAAGAGAGGCCTATGCTTTCCAGCATGGCCTGCTGCTCTTCCGGTGTATTAGGCACATAACTCATGGATTTAAACATCTCCCTGGAGATTATAAAGGCTTTGGTCTTCTGCAAATCATAATCGGCAGGCCTCCTGCCATCTCCCCTGGGGAGTACACAGAGACCCGCATAAAGTACTAAAAATTGATCTATTATAATGGGATGAAGTGGTCAATGCAGACAACCTATTATATCGCATTGATGAACGGAATAGCCAAAAAGGATAAGTGGACATAGCCCTTCTTCATTAGCGAGCAAGAAAAAAGCCGCTGGGATGGGCGTTGCCCATCCCAGCGGCTTTTTTCTTGCTCGCTATCTATCTACCTTCGAGGTATTGCAAATACTGCTCGGCAGTCATCAGCTGGTCCAGCTCCGCGGTATTGGCAAGCTTGATCTTCAGCATCCACCCCTCATCATAAGGGTTATCGTTGATCAGCTCTGGGCGCTCCTTCAACTCTTGGTTGGCGGAAACCACCTCGCCGCTGAGCGGTGCCACAAGCTCGGAGGTCGCCTTGACCGACTCGATATCGCCGAACTTCTCTTCGTTACCAAGCGTCTGGCCGCCATCCCAGGGCAGCTCGATATACACAATGTCACCCAGCTGATCCTGAGCATAGTCCGTAATACCAATTGTCGCCTGGTCCCCCTCTACAAGGACCCACTCATCGGTCTTCGTATATTTCAGGTTAGCAGGATGGTTAAGGCTAGCCATCGTCTATCTTCTCCTTCAATGTATCTCTGTTTGTTCTATTCCCCACTTCACGGAAATTGTAGGGTCCATGCTTGCATGGACTAAAAGCCCACAACTAATTCTATTCCCCGCGCTTGTAAAAGGGAAGAGCGACCACCTGCGCGGCGACGCGTTTCCCGCGAATCTCGATCTGCACGCGTGTCCCCACTTTCGCATGTTCCGGGTCCACAAAGCCCAGGCCAATGCTCTTCTGCACTGTGGGCCCATGCGAGCCGCTGGTAAGAACGCCAATGCGCTGCTCGCCATCGTAAATGGCGTAGCCGCTGCGTGGCACGCCACGTTCCAGCAGTTCAATTCCCACCAGGCGCTTCTTCAGCCCCTGCTCCTTCGCCTGCTGGAGGGCGCTGCGACCAATAAACTCCACGCTCTTTTTTAGCTTGACAGTCCAGCCCAGGCCGGCCTCAAGCGGATTGGTCTCATCGTCCAGCTCATGCCCATAGAGGCAGTAGGCCGCCTCCAGGCGCAGCGTGTCGCGCGCTCCCAGGCCTGCCGGCAGCACCCCCTGTGGCTTGCCCGCTTCAAGCAGGGTCTGCCAGAGCTTGGCCGCGTCAACGGAGGGGCAGTACAGCTCAAAGCCATCCTCGCCCGTGTAGCCGGTGCGTGAGATCAGGCAACGAATGTCCGCAACCTGGCCTGGCGCGAAGTGATAATACTTGATCTCGTCCAGCTTGACGTCCGCCAGCGGTTGCAGAATACTCATCGCCAGTGGGCCTTGCAAGGCGATCAAGGCAGTCGTATCTGACTGATTAGAGAGGGTGACGTTGGCAAACTTCTGCGCGTGACTCTCGATCCAGGCATAATCTTTATCGATATTAGCGGCGTTGACGACAAGCATATACTGCTCTTCCGCCAGGTGATAGATCAGCAAATCATCAATCGTCGTGCCATCTGGTCGGCAGAGTTGCGTATATAATGCCTGCCCAACTGCCAGGCGTGAGACATCATTGGGCACAAGATATTGCAGAAAGGCCAGGGCATCGCTTCCCTCGGCCTTAAACTCGCCCATGTGGCTCACATCAAAGAGACCCGCCTTCGTGCGAACGGCCTGGTGCTCCTCGATAATGCCGCTATACTGTACAGGCATATCCCAGCCACCGAACTCCACCAGGCGGGCACCCAGAGCCCGGTGCTGTTCATAAAGCGGGGTCCTTTTTAAACTAGGGACGGCGCTGTCTTGTGTGGTCATACAAAAACTCCCATGCGTGCGCTCTAGAGGATCGATTACTCTCGCTATCTAATAAAAATACCAGACGCGCAAAGCTTCCGCTGTCCACTATAGCAAAATTTCGCTATGGCGACAATAACACGCTATCTCTGCGGCCCGCGTGCAAACTTCTGCTGTGCTATGACCAGCAAGCCTTGCAAGAGCGCGATATTGGGAACGCGCGCCACCAGCAGCCAGGCCCATGGCCGCGCATACCCCTTCACCGTAATCGTAATCAGCCCCCAGCGCTCATCCACAGAGAGGGCGCCGAAGAACTGCCAGGGCAAGAGATCCTGCCCATAATAAATACCATCTCGACTTAGCAGGAGTGGACCAAAGGAGACCGGCCTCCCCTGTTGTAGTAGCGTCTGCGCTAGTGAATACTGGTAGCGCGTGGCCTCGTGATCAATCGTGTCACACAGCTTCGACCAGCGCAGATAATGCTGTGGAATGTTCAGCGAAACTCCTCGATATGAACGCACAACATACGAATGTTTCAGAATGCTTGATCCCTTGGTCGCCTCGGTATGGGTCACATAATCCAGGTTACTCCACGATGTCGCATGCGGATTATCATAAGCGATATATGCCAGGCGGTTCGTATCAATCTCAAAATCCGGATCAGGCGTCTGCAGATCCACCTTATGCCAGATATACTCAATCTCATCCCAACGCAGCGCCACCCACCCCTCGCGATTCGTCGCCACCAGCCCCTGCTCATAGACCTGCACCGTCTCATGCCGATAACGCAGAAACAACGCCAGGCAGAAGCCAAAAACGATCAGCAAAATCACCCCGAAGAATCCCGCTATCCCTACCGTCAACATATGAATTTTTAACAGACGTACAGCCTCTAGTATTAGCCCCAGCGCAACCACACAAATAATCAGCGTCAACATTGTCTTCAACAGCATAACGTGGCGATACGTCGCACGCAGCGCCCCAAGATATGGACCCCCATTCTGGCCAGCATCGCTATATCGGGATTGTTGAACCATAAATACACACCCTTTGCTATCTCGCTTGCTATTATCCCTTATATCGTAACATCTATTTACATCATTTAGAATGGAATCCGGCAGCAAAAATCGCGCAAATTTACCTCCAGCTACAAAAATACCAAAAATATCCTCTGGTACCATACCAAACGTAATTGCATACAGTTATCCGTCTTAATAAGAGGACGCCCATGGAGGTGCGGGGCATCGCCCCCGAATAAATTCTCCTGCTGCCGCAGCACGGCCCGGTCTCGACTATGGAGGTGCGGGGCATCGCCCCCGAATAAATTCTCCTGCCACCGTATGCGGCCTCGGTCGGAAACTATGGGGGTGCGGGGGCAAAGCCCCCGAGTAATTTTTTTCTGCCGCCGCAGGCGGCAACGTGGAAAGAAGGGAAAGGGAAACACATGCTCGAAATATTACCAAAAATCGCCAAAATACAAGCCTCATACGCCACAGGCCAACCACTGGTCCTCCCACTCAACCTCACCATCAGCGTCAGCTATCGCTGCAACTCGCGCTGCAAAACCTGTAACGTCTGGCAGCGTCCCAACGACGACTTCACGCTAGAAGAATACGAACGCACCTTCGCCTCAATTGACCGCGCCGCCTACTGGTTCACCTTCAGCGGGGGCGAACCTACCCTGCGTCGAGACCTCCCCCAGATCATCGCTTCCGCTTACCGGCACTGTCGACCTGGCATCATCAATATCCCCACCAACGGCATCCAGGACGCCATCATCCCTGCGCGCATCGAGCAGGTCCTGCAAGCCGCGCCCGGCTCAGAAATCATTATCAACCTCTCCCTGGATGGCATTGGCGAGAAGCATGATCGCGTGCGTGGTGTCAAAGGCAACTTCGCCCGCGCCCTCAAGACCTATGCTGGCCTCAAGGCCCTCAAAGCGCGCTACAAAAACCTGACCGTGGGAGTACATACCGTCATCTCAAACTTTAATGTCGACGAATTTGAGCAGATCTATGCCTACGTGCGCGAGGAACTGCGCCCCGATTCCTTCATCAGTGAGATCGCCGAGGAGCGCGTGGAGCTGGACACCGTCGGTATGGGCATCACCCCTCCCCTACCCAAGTACCAGGCCGTTATTGAACGCTTGCAGCAGGGGATACGCCAATCCGAGGCCAGCGGCGTCTCACGTATCACCCAGGCCTTCCGGGATCGCTATTATGATCTCGTTAAACGCACCCTCGCCGAGCAGCGCCAGGTGATCCCCTGCCTCGCGGGCGTCGCCTCCGCCCAGATAGCCCCCAATGGCGACGTCTGGACCTGCTGTATCCGCGCCGAACCCATGGGCAACCTGCGCGAACACGACTATAACTTCCAAAGCGTCTGGAGCACTCCCCGCGCCGCCGAACTGCGACGCAGCATCAAGGCCGGCGAGTGCTACTGCCCCCTCGCCAATGCGGCCTACACCAACATGCTCTGTCATATACCCACTGTCAGCCGCGTGGCGCTCTCAGTCGCCCGCGAGAGCGCCCAATCGCTGATTACCCTGCGCCCCCGCGCTACCCAGGCTAAAACAGCCAGCCAACCATCATAAAAAGGAGCTACCTTACCATGTCCAATCCCATGTTCATCTGCCCCCAATGTGGCGAAAGCAATGAAGAGAGCGCCAAAAACTGCCGCGCTTGCCGTATCAACCTCTACTGGGCCGCGCAACACTACGCCGAACTGGCGCACATCAAACAAAGCCAGCAACAACCCTCACACCCCCCAACCGCCAGCTTCCTCCTCCAATCCAGCCAGCGTGCCGACCAAGGCCCCGTCGCCACCTGGCTGGCGCGCACCATCCAACGCTTCGGCCTCCAAAACGCCGTCCCTCCTAAATCCCCTCCCGACTAAACCACTGCTGTAGGGTCCATGCTTGCATGGACTCCTGGCTACACTGCATTGAACCACTGCGCCGCGAGCTGAATCCCCTCGCGCAGCCCCACGTGGGGTGCGTAGCCTAGCTCGCGGCGTGCCTTCTCAATACTATGCTTATTATCACTACCAAACATCAAAGCCCCCAACTCCGTAACCAGGGGTCGGGTCCGCGTCATACGCGCCACCAACTTCTCCGCGCAGATCGCCCCCAGGCGGATCGGCTGGTAAGGCAGGTGCAGCCTGGGGCGCTCTCCCCCCACGGCGTCCGCGATCTCATTAAACATCTCAAGCTGTGTCAGCGGCTGATCATTCGTAATGTTGTAGACGTTCCCTGGCGCCTGGGGATGATATCCCGCCAGAAGATAGCCCTGCACGATATCGTCAACGTAACAAAAGGGGAGATGATTATCGCCGCGCCCCAGAATGACGCCGCGCCCATGCCTCAACTTCTCTGCCATGCGCGCGAAATGCAGCTTATCGCCCGGCCCAAAGAATGTTCCCGGCCGAATAATCACTGTCTCCATCTGGCTTGTGAGCATCAGGCGGCGCACTAGCCTATCCCCCTCCGCCTTGCTCAAGCTATAGGGATCGTTATCGGGCCGCAGTGGCTCATCCTCCGTCAGAAATCGCCCATATCCCAGCCCATACACCGTATGCGAACTGGTATGCACAAACCGCCTCACTCCTGCCTCCATAGCTACCTTGTAGAGATTCCGCGTCCCCTCAACATTCACGCGGCAGTACTCCGCCAGGGGACGCCAGACCCCCATCATCCCCGCCAGGTGAAAGACCAACTCGCTCCCTCGCACAGCCTCCACCAGCGCACCAGCCTCCGTAATATCCCCACGCACCACCTCAACCCCCAGTCCCTCCAATGAACGCGCATCCTCAGCCGGAAGTACCAGTGCTCGTACCCGCTCATCCCTCTCCCGCAACGCCTTCACCAGGTGTCCCCCCAGCAACCCCGTCGCCCCCGTCAGCAATATTCGCATAAACTTTCCTCCTCACTCCCATCGCATATCTAGATTGAGCATTGTACAATAGAAAAGAAGATTTGCTTGTTCCATTACGCAACGAGTAAATGTCAGAGGCTAGTGCCAAAATTTCTAAAAGTACTAGTATTTCGATGTGTCACAGGTCAAGAAGACTTCTGCGTGTAATCTATAGTTCTTCTTACTTGTATGTTCACTCGGTGTACAGTAAAATTTTACTGACCTTATCACATTGACCTATCAATCTAGAAATGTTTTCAGAGGGAAGACACATGCAGAAACCAAAAGTTACTGATACCAAGAAAGCCCTGCAAGGCCAGGCGCCCGCAGACAATACCGCTCTCTCCGGCGAAGTGAAGGTTGTTTTTCCGGAATGGCCCTCCTCCCGGCCCGGCCCACGCACTACTCCTTCTCCCACCGGCATGAAGCCCATCAATGCCATTCGTCGCGAGCAGGTGACCGAGGTTGAGTACAACCAGGAGACCGGCGTCTCCGAAATCCGTGGCGCCGAGGAGAAAACCTCGCCCTTCATCCACAAAAAGCCCAAACAACGCCTCTAAAAATATTAGGTGGAAAAAGAGTGGGGAGTAGATGCCGACATGCGTCGGCATCTACTCCCCACTCTTTTTCCACCTGACCAGGACGCTCGTGATCCGCCCTACGCTCTTTTTATACCGGGGTAATAGGGGTGTTGCGGCGGTGTCGCACCGCCGCAACACCCCTATTACCCTGCGAGCCACGCAGTGGCGAGAAGTGTCATATACCGATATGTAGGTATTTTATATGTAAAATACCTACATATCGGTATCTATTTTTACAAAGGGCGGTGTATAGTATTTTTAGGCAGAGTATTCCGCCCTTAACGGGCCAAAATTGGGCAGTGCGAACCCATACGGTGTTAGGAAAGGAGTACAAGCCATTGCAGGGGTCTGCAAGTTGCCGAAATGGAAGAGGATATAGTGCGAACGCAGCGAAAAAGCTGGAGCGAACTCCAGCCACCACATATACTACAGCGTGTATTCAAGACCGGTGCCCTGGCGCTACTAGGCATACTCTCGATTGGTGTTGCCCTGGGACTCTCTATGCAGAATGTCCAGGTCGCAGCCGCCGAGGCGTCTCAGTGTGCAAGCGTGGAGAGCGCAAGCCAGCAGCAGCACCTGTCAGATCAACATGCCCAATCTTCTCAACACTCCTCCCGCAATCAACTTGTATGCCATAACAATGGAAAAACATCGCCATACCAGAACGAGTCTCTCAAGGCTGCCGATGCGGAGGAGGGCGTGAACAACGCCGCGAAGGGAGAGAATGCGCAGCCTTATCTACAACCCCTATCGTTGCAACACAATGGGGGAGGGCCACAACAGCCCCCATATATCAGCCAGTTTCCCTGGCTTGATTCAGATGATGAGATAGACTACAACAGCTTCCCCTTTGGAACCTGTACCTGGTATGCCAATAAACGTTTCCATGACCTCTACGGATACTATGTCCCATGGAGCCATGGTGGTGCCATGGCCTGGCAATGGGCCGACCGCGCGGCCGAATCAGGCTGGAACGTCTCCTCTGCCCCCACCGAGGGAGCCATTATCGTGCTCCAGGGTGGCGTGCAAGGTTCAGGCGGAGCAGGCCATGTCGGAGTCGTAGAGCATGTTCTAGACGACGGATCAGTGATCGCCAGCTCCATGAACTGGCAACCTAATCCACGCGCCGTCTCCTACCAGCATTACTACCCCGGCAAGGGTGTATCTTTTGTCAGCCCCCAATAAAAAACTATATATAGCCAAACTACCTTTCTTATGCTTGCCAGCGCGAGAGAGGTAGCCCCTATAAATGGCTGTCGTATCGAGACCCCATGCACCTTCTTTTTGCAGGAAAGAGGCAGACTGTACCCGGCTTCGCCAGGCACAATCTGCCTCTCCCTCTTCCCTGAAATACCCCACAAAACCTATTGAACGATGATTGACGAGTATGGTATTATTGAAGCGTTGGGCCTGTAGCTCAGTGGATAGAGCGTCGGTTTCCTAAACCGTGCGTCGGAGGTTCGAGTCCTCTCAGGCCCACTTCTCCACAATTCATCCACATTTTTTCCACATGCACCCCTTCTGAAGAAATCGCGTCTACATAGTATAATATCCATATCTAACAAAAGCCCTTACAGCGCAAAGGATATTTTCATGAGTGATGGGTCCGCCCAGGATATGGTCTTTCCTTCCTCCCTTCGTATCGAGGATCAGGAGTTCCTCCTCGAAGATCGCACCGCTACCGACGTTATCTACCACACCACCAGCCTGGCGAAGATCGCCGGTCACCACATCGGCCTCCTGCTGGTCTTCTCCTTCAACGAGGGCTGGCATGTCGGCCTCCTCCTCGAAAAAGACCCTCTCGCCTTCTTCGATGGCATCTTTGCCAGCGCCGAGGATGCCGTAGACATGGCCACAAGCTTTATGACCCATCCCGCCAACATCCAGAATATCGTCAAGATGAGCCACCGCGTCAAAGACCCCCAGGTCCTCATGATCGAGTGCCTCTCGCCTGATACATCGGATTAGAACGTTTCTCAATCTTTGACAATACATGCGTCAATCAACATGGCAGCGAATAGCGACCAGACTGCCGATGCGAAAGAATTTACAATTGAGGCATCATCCCTCTATGCCTGGTTTGCTACCTGGCTTGATGACTGCCCTATTAAGTGAGAGAAACAAATGAGCGATCCCTCGCGACTACGCCAGGAAACGGAAAAGTTTCTTCAGTGTTTACATGACCCTCAAACGCGCTTACATGCCAGCAGCGACCTGGATTGGATCCTGGAAAATGGTGATGCCTTTCAACTTGAGGAGGTCGGCTCCATTGCCTCAATGCTGCTGAAAATGGCCCTCGAGGAGGCTGATAATGAAGCACGAGAGGATCTGTTCTGCCTAGTAGAGACCGCTGAACGCTATAACCCTACCCGCGAATACCTTGACTATGAGGCCCTGGCAAGCAAGATTACTTCATTTCCTTCATTACACGGGCTGGACTTTGCCATCATGATCTTAGGTTCCTCGCATCAACAGGCCCATTTCCCTGTGTTAGGGACTTTTCTTGAACATGAGTGGCTGTCGATACGCCTTCTGACCATGGATGCCATTACTGAGCTATGGCTGGATATAAGCGATAACGATCCCGAAGTGAAGCATCTGGCCAACCCGGATGCCGCGCGCCATCTCTCGTTCTTGCACTGCAACCCTCGAATGCATACCGTCTCCGAAGCCGAGATGGAGCAACTCTTCAAGGCCTACCGCGACGATACTATACGCAACTTGCATACTTGGCTGGCTACAAAGCGCTAAGCCACTTTGATCTCCTTCAGCGTTTTTTCAGCAAAAACCTCCTGATATTTCAATCCAGCTTGCTATGCTAGCTCTCGAAGGCAAGACCATACCTGCTCTCTTGTCTGTAAACCTATCAAGGAGGAAATACTATCCTATGTCACACGAGCAAAACCCTGAAGTCGAGAACAGTACGTCTCTCGACAAGATTAATCCGCCCTCACCTCGCTTTAAGCCAGTTCATCTCTATGCCCTGGTGAGCACATGCCTGATGCTCGCGGCCTTCGTCGCAGGCGGCATCTTTATGCACACAGCCCAGGCCTCTACCAACACGTCTCTTCTAGCTAACACAAACCTGGTTGATCTCTCCAAGTGCAATCCGGGGAAGCAGCCCGATCCCAATACCGTCCATATGATCGGCACGATTACCGCCATCAACGGCTCCTCGCTTACCCTGCGCCGCTATGACAATGGGGCGACTGTCTCGGTCACCACAACCTCTTCCACAGGGTATGGGAGCAAGCTGGCGGGCAAGGCCATCTCATCTCAAGATTTGAAGGTTGATGACTTTATCCAGGTCGATGCCGTATATAGTGCTGATAAGGCTCTGACCGCCCAATCTATCACGGTTGTGCTGCCACCCTCCTCCAGCGAGAAAAAGCCCTCTTCCGAGAGCGATAAGCAGAAGCTCGAAGATTCGGCCAAAACCAACCAGACCGGCATCGTGGGACGCATTACCGCGATCCATGGGGCAACGCTTACGGTAAGCGGTTTTAAGAATAGCAAGACCTATACCGTCAATACTAGTACCAGCACCGAGATCGCGAGCAAAATCGCTGGACACTCGATCTCCCTGAGCGAATTGAAGGTAGGCGATTTTATCATGGCAGATGGTACGCTAGCTAGCAATGGTTCACTGGATGCTCGCCAGGTGGTTGTCGGACCACTCCCCTCGGACATTCCAGCCTGCAACCAGCCCAGCAAGTAATAACGCCGTTTTCTAGGACAATGACGCTACTAAGGCACGTTTCCTACATATGACCTCGTTCTGTTTGATATGTAGACGCGTGCTTTAGCAGCGTTTACATATCAAACAGAACGAGGTCATATGGTATCTTCTCCCGAAGCACAAGAGCACATGCCTACCATCTTGCTCGTCGATGATGAGCGGCAGATTATTGAGTTTCTGCGCATGGGCTTTGAGTATGAGGGCTTTACCGTCCATGTAGCCATGACCGGCCACGGGGCCCTGCAAGCTGTGGAAAAGCACAAACCCGATATTGTGATCCTCGACCTTATGCTCCCCGGCCTGGATGGTATGGCCGTTGCGCAACAACTTCACGGCATCTACGATACCGCCATTATCATGCTGACGGCCCGCGAGGAGGTGGAGGATCGCGTGGCTGGCCTTGAGCTAGGGGCCGACGATTATGTGACCAAGCCCTTTGCCTTCAAAGAACTCCTGGCTCGTGTACGCGCAGTCCTTCGACGACGCGGTTTGCAGCTTGGCAATGTGCTGGTCTTTCAGGATATCACGCTTAACCGTACCACCCGTGTCGTACGCCGTGGTACACGCGAAATAGAGCTGACTCCGCGCGAGTTTGAGCTTCTTGAGCTATTTCTCTCTCATCCCCGCCAGGTGCTGACGCGCAACGCCATCCTGGCGCGTATCTGGGGCTACAACTATGTCGGTGATGATAATGTCATCGAGGTCTATGTCAAACACCTGCGGGAGAAACTTCAGGATCTCCCTCCCCAACTACTGCAAACCGTGCGTGGCGTTGGCTATGTCCTGCGCGAAGTGAAAAGCTGAGGTGATCCTATGCGCCGCTTTTCCTGGCTCTCTCTCTGGCTCAATCGCCTTCCCCTGCGCTGGCGTGTGGCTCTCGTCTCCTTTGGTCTGCTGGCGCTGATCTTGATTACGATGGGTATTGTGGTTTCAAGCGTCGAGGAACAGGTGCTCCTCTCCAACCAGCTCAGCGCGCTTAACACTCAGGCGGGCATTCTGATCCAAACTTCAGGTGGCCAGTCTAATATCCGTGCTAATTCTCAGCCTCTCTCGAAGGAGATGGCGGGCAAAATCGCTGGGAGCGCGCAAAACTTTGTTGATAAAAGCACCCTCGTGACGATTCTCTCGCCCGATGGTCATCTGCTGGCTCAGAGCGACGGGAGAACGAATTCCACATATCTCTTTAGCTTCGAGCAGGAGCAACAATTACTACAGCAGTTGCACAAACAGGGCCATGCCGACATGGTTGCGACCACTCCCAACGGACAGCGCGAACTGGTGGTGCGTTATAGCATTTTGGCGATGGATAAGCAAAGCATGACTTATGCCGGGGGTATCCTGCAACTTCAAAGCTCGACCACCGTTATCGATAGCGCCGTCTCCTCCACACGCCTGCTCCTCTTTATCGCCATCGCTATCGGCCTCCTTGTGGCCGCTCTCCTGACGCTACCCCTGATTCGCCAGGCCCTGCGCCCCCTGACCGAAATCGAGCGCGCCAGTATGCGTATCGCCAGTGGTGATCTCACTCAGCGCCTCTCCGAACCCCCAACCCAGGACGAGCTTGGCCGCCTGGCCACGGCCTTCAACGGTATGGTCATCCGCCTGGAGCACATGTTTGCGCGCCAGAAACAATTTGTGGCCGATGTCTCCCATGAGCTACGTACCCCCCTAACGGGCCTGGGAGGAAGCCTGGAGATGCTGCTGCTGGAAGCCGACAATGGTGACGCGGCGGCTAAGCGTCGCCTGGTTCTTGGCATGTACAACGAGGTCGAGCGTATGCAACGCCTGGTCTCTGACCTGCTCGTACTCTCTCGCCTGGACGAAGGCCAGGTGAAACTCAGAAAGACCCACATCGATCTCTGCCAACTCCTGACCAATGTAAAAGAACAGGCCGATATTCTAGCTCAAGGTCAGCATATTACCCTTGATTTGCCCAAACAATCCCTCTCCATTGAAGGCGATAGCGACCAGTTGCGTCGCGTCTTCCTCAACCTCATTGAGAATGCCATCAAGTTTACCCCTCCTGGTGGAGATATCACTCTGCGCGCTCTGGGTAAACAATGCGAGGGTCGCTCCCTGGCCTGCGTAGAAATCACCGATACCGGCCTTGGTATTCCCGCCTCAGCTCTCCCCCACATCTTTGATCGCTTCTACCGCGTCGATCAAGCCCGCATACGCACCACCGCCCAGAGTGGCAGCGGTCTGGGCCTCTCCATCGCCCAGGGCCTGGTCCAGGCCCACGGCGGTACCATTACCCTCACTAGCACCCCCAACCAGGGCACCACCGTAACCCTCCAATTTCCCATAATAGGTTGCTGTCATGCTCTTACATAGGCGCCACATTTCAGGCTTTGCTGGCAAATTTTGTCCGGATATCCTCATGAAGGATATCTTCCCTTTCATAGGTGCCCGATTTATCGCGCATAAGGCGATTTATCGCACGAATACCGAAAAGCGGGCCTCTCGCATCATGAGGATAGGCTCCTCTCTCTGGCGATTTCACGCCCCGCCAGGATAATCCACGTCGGAATCAAAACCAACGAAGGCAACAACCCGATAAAATGCGTCGTATCAAACGGTGCGACGAAAGAGTAGCCACCCAGGAACACGGCTAGGAGTAGCCCCACAACGCGCATCGCCCCCTTCTGTCCCCAGGAGGTCGTGGCGAACCAGACCGCCGCCGAAATATGCCCACCATACTTCAAAGCGATATACGTCGCATGTGGCACACCATTCAACTGCATGATCTCGGTCGCCATGTCAATCGCAATCCAGCCATAGCCCGCCGCCTTCCCCCATCTCGGACCCGGCAACGCATCCACAACCGGCAGCAACGTCATATGCGTCGCGATCCCTAACACACAAAATAGCTCGCTTAACAACGGCGCCCCACTCGGACTCGCATCCCGCAATGCCGGAACAAAAAAAGCCAGCAAACGCACGATCCAGAGTCCCGCCGAAATATATGCCACCCGCCCCACTATCCGCCTCATCTTACCCGCAACAGCCTCAGACTGCTCAACATAAGTACTCATTATGCCATCCTTGCTATAAAAGAAATACATACATCGATAACAGTATAACGCATGAAAAACTATCTGCCAAGCTAAAACCTTCCGATAACATGTTTAAAACTACCCCGTCCCATAATATGTAGACGCGTACTTTAGTAGCGTTGTCCCCCCGCCGCCCCTCCACCCTGAAACTTTTCTGTTTTTCCGATAGTAATTAAGATATAGCAGAACAGTATCCCACGCATGGCGAGGGGTACACTATCATCTTCCCGCCTTCGTCCAAAGAGCAAAGGAAAAGCACATATGGCCACGAAAAATCCAGAGGAACAAACTCCCCCATCTCAAATCGATGACATCCAGCCCGGTATGTCAGTCGCGGCCACTGAAGGCGACCTGGGCGAAGAGGATGTCAGCAAACCGAAGGTTGAGCAAGTCGTACGTGATAGCCAGGGCCGCGTCCAAAAACTCCTCGTGCGTAAAGGTACCGTTTTCCATAAGCAATTAGAGATTCCCGCCAACCGCGTTCAAAAGGTCGATGCACCAGACTCCCCTCACGATAGCCATAATCCTGGCACGGTGACAATCGACATTGATAAGAGCGAATCTAAACGTCTAACTGCCCAGGGCCGCGAGCAGATCGAGACCGAGGCCGAGCACCAGCGAGAGAACGACTTGTTCGACGAGCTTCAAGAGCATATCCCTACCGCTGAAGGCCTGCGCCAGATGGAGGCACATCCCGGTATCGACGCTGAAGTGGCCCGAGATGTGGAGGAGCAAGCTTCTCAGAAGAGTGATAAAGCCAGCCTCTTACGCATGCTTGGCCCTGGCTTCCTGAGCGGTATGGCTGGTAATGATGCCTCAGCCGTTGGCGCCTATTCGCTTGATGGCGCCCAGGTTGGACTCGCGCACCTCTGGCTAATGCTGCTGGCGACTCCCCTCTACCAGGCGGTCCAGTATAGCTGTTCTCAGATCGGCCGCGCCACCGGCCAGGGCCTGGCCGAGGTGTTACGCACTCACTATGGTCGTCGCGTGGCTAGCGTGGCCTCGTTGGTGCTGATTATCGCTAATGTGGCGCTGATTACTGCTGACCTGGTCGCGGTCAGTAGCGGCTTTGAACTCCTCACGGGTTCACGCATCAATTGGATCTGGTTTGTCATTCCCGTGGCCCTGATCCTCTGGTACCTGTCCGTCTACCGCAACTTTGAGTCCATCAAGAAGGTCTTTCTTGTGATGAGCCTGGCCTTTGTAGTCTATCTCGTGACCTCCGTCCTCTCAAAACCCGCCTGGGGCGCGGTCCTTTTTAATACCTTTGCGCCCCACATTGGACTCTCCTTCGATAGCATCAGTAGCGCCGTGGCCCTGCTAGGTGCCACCATCTCGCCCTATACGATCTACTGGCAGATGCAGGGCGAGAAAGAGGAGAAACGCCTGGGCAAGACGAAGCGTCAGCAATCACGCTACGCTGCCCTCGATATCGCCCTGGGAGCCGTGAGTGGTAACCTGGTCGCCTACTGTATTATTCTAACTGCCGCGACTACCCTCTTTACTCACCACAAGACGATTCAAACCGCTTCAGATGCGGCAGTCGCCCTCACTCCCATCCTTGGACCCTACGCTACCTACCTCTTCGCGATTGGCTTCATTGGCGCGGGCCTGGTCGCGATTCCCGTCCTGCTCGCCAGTACATCCTATGCTGTGGCAGGCACCTTCGGATGGCCCGTGGGTCTCTCCAAGAAGCCCTGGCAGCGCGAAGGTTTCTACCTCATCCTTACCTGCGCGCTAGTGGTAAGCCTGGCCCTGGCCCTCTGCCACTTCGATCCCATCACCCTACTCTTCTGGGCCAACATCCTCAATGGCGTCTTAACCCCCATCCTGGTCATCTACCTGCTCATCATCGGCAATAGCCGCAAGGTAATGAAGCAGCAGCGCCTGGGCTGGCTGACCAATACCGGCCTCATTATTACCGCCCTGGTCCTCACCACAGCCGCCCTCCTCCTCTTCTACGGCCTCCTGACCGGCCAGAGCCACTAAAAAGTGGATAATAAAAAACACAGTGGTGGCCTCGCATGCGAGGCCACCACTGTGTTTTTTATTATCCACTTTTACTTCTTCTTAAGAAGCTGGTTGATCTGCTTCAGATCACTTGCAGCCTTTTGCAGGTCGCTCTGGATGGTCTTCTCATCGCTTTTCAGTGTGTTGAGCTGCCCCTCATAGGCGCCGCGATTAGTATTGAAGCTCGTCGGGGTCATGTTAGGGAGGATGGCCTTCGCCCCTTCAATCAGAGGCGTGACGGCCGCCAACTGCGCCTTGTAGTCATTGTACAGGCTGTTCAACTGGTCCTTCTTATCAGTGGGCGCTTTATCGATGCGGGCCTCGATCTTCGTTTTCATATCCGTGAGCTTATCATCGAGGGTCTTCTCTACGTCAAGGTGCAGCCTATGCTCATCGCGTGGCAGCACAACGGCATAGATGCGGAACTGCTCATAAATGTTCTTCACATCCTGGCGTGCGGCCTGGGCCTCGCTCTCGGCGTCCAGCTTGCTCTTCAGCGTATTGAGACCATTCTTATTGGTGCTCACATCATTTTTCAGGGCCTCGGCCTCGTCTTCGCCGATATGCTTCTTCTGCTGCAAGGTCTGCACCTTGGTATCCAGGGCGCTGAGATCGGTTAGGCGCTCAGTAATACGCTGATCTCCAAAGGCAATCACACACTTTACATCCTTGGCCCCACACTTTTGGGCATCAACATTCATCGTGGCCGCGAAAGCCTGTGCCGGCAATGCCATGCTCAACGAGAGCACCCCCAAACCAACCGCGAAACCAACACGACCCGAAAACCGGCGTACAAACTGCATTGGGCTGATCATATCTTTAAACCGAATCCTTTCTCAAAAAACTCTTCTTCAGAGTGAATATAGGTTATGAACTTGGCCAACATTCCGGTAGGGACCCACCTTAGCACATCCAAAGACCAACATTCCGGTAGGGACCCGCTTTAGCGTGTCCAAAGGCGATTAATCGCCTGTAGGCGCAGCCTCAAAACTTTTCGAATGGACGCACTGGCTTCAACAGTAGCCGCGTACGCAAGTAGCGGGCCCGCTTAGGGAATAACATCATTATCGCTGCCATGCGAACTACCATTGTTATCTGGAGACGTATCATTCGCCGATTGCATCAGGTTCTGAATCTGCTGATCATCGCTGCCATTATCGCTCGTCGTAGACTGATCAGACGTCGACTGGCTGGACGTCGTCTGCGTGCTGCTCGTCGTCGTCGTACCTGTGCTCGTACCCCCTGCATTACCTCCACATGCCACCAGGACACACGAGAGAATCAGCAACGCGCTCAAGACGAGAAGAAGACTCAAGCGCCGCGCCTGCTTTTTCCAATTCATCAGCTAGCTCCTTCATTTCCAAAAATTCTATCTAATCTCTTTTCGCAGAGCATAAACATATGCGTGGAATAAGCCTGTCGTCCGGGAACTCATTTCTCTGCCTGTTTGTTTCCCACCGACACTCTCGATTATAAAGCTGAGATTTCAAGAAAACATCAAGATGCAGTTAATCTTTACTCTGCAAATACTCACGAATAACTCACCACCCCACCAAAGCATCGTTCTTGCCATTTCCAAATGGTTCTGCTAGACTTTTTCCTAATATTGCAAGAGGAAGCAGGTTATTTCATGAGTACAGGTACACAGACGGCGTCTTCAGGCGAACTGATTCAGCAGGGGAATGGACAAACAGGGCCCAGGCGCCTCCTGGCATTTCTTATCAGACCTTCAGTAGTTACAGCGTTGCTCTACCTGGTCTTCATCGTGGCGTTTAGCATGTATAAGCAGTATGACGCCTTGCATTATGTGCACATCGGTACAGTCTTTTCGCAGCATGTAGCTCATGGAAGCGCCGGCTACGATGGCCAGTTTTTCTATTACATGGTGACCGACCCCCAGCACGCGCCCGCGCATATTGATGATCCCTCATACCGCTATCAACGCATTATCTATCCCCTCTTGACGGTGCTGCTTAGTCTGGGACAGAAAGCCCTGGTCCCATATGCCATGCTACTCATCAACTTTGTCTCAATTGTGGGCAGCGTAGAGATCGCGGCCTATCTGCTCAAGCGGCGCCAGCTCTCGCCCTGGTATAGCCTGGCCCTGGGCCTCTACTTCGGCCAGACCACCGCCTTTATCTTCGACACAACCGAACCCCTGACCTATTTCTTGATCTGCCTCGGCCTGCTCTCGCTGGAATGGAAACGCACTCGCACAGCCGCCATCTGTATGAGCTTGGCCGTCCTCGCACGCGAAACCGCCGTCCTCTTTCCTCTGGGCTATATCGCGCTCCTCTTCTGGCGCCGCCGCTGGTGGGAAAGCATACGCTTCGCCCTCATTTCACTCCTCCCCACCGCACTCTGGTACGGCCTGATCGTCATCATCTTTGGGCGCACCGGCCTGGGCTATGCTCCCCCCTTCGAGCGCATCCCCTTTCGCGGACTATTTGTCTTCTACCAGGACCCTAACCGCTTTCCCCCACTCATCATCCTGATGTTTATCCCCACCGTGCTCAGCATCATCGCCTTCGCCCGCGCCGCCCTCCCGCGCCGCTGGGGCAACTGTACCTGGCACACCTGGCTCATCTGGGGCCTGAACCTGGCCCTGACCATCTTCATGTCTATCGCCTCATACGAGGAACTCGTCTCCGCCGGCCGTCTCTCAACCGGCCTCGTCCTGGCCATGCTCCTCTACGGCTGGCAGGCCCGTGACCGCTTCACCCTCTGGGCCTCCCAAATCTACACCATCACCTTCATCCTCTACATCGCCGGCCTCTTCCTACTCCGCGCCGGCCCCTTCCTACTCCTCTTCCCCAGCTAAGGTTGTATCTCCCTGGCACAGATTGACCAACCATAAGTACATACACTACAATAGTAAAAGAGAAGTCGAGCGCCAGATAGTAAGGCGTCACTTCTGTGCTCTTATTATCAGGAGGACCGATGAGCATTCGTAAAGCCGTACTGCCGGTAGCTGGTCTAGGCACTCGTGTTCTGCCAGCAAGTAAAGTAATCCCCAAAGAGATGTTACCCCTCGTCGATCGACCGACGTTACAATACATCGTAGAAGAGGCCGTGGCCGCTGGAATCGAAGAGATTATTTTTGTCACCAGCTCCAGCAAGCGCAGCATTGAAGACCATTTTGACTCCTTCCCTGACCTGGAGCGCACCCTTGAGCGCAAAGGCAAGCTCAAAGAGCTAGAGGAGCTGCGCCGCGTACAGACCCTGGCCTCATTCGCCGCCGTCCGCCAGCCAGAGGCTCATGGCCTGGGCCATGCCGTTCTTTGCGCCAAACACCTCGTGGGCAACGAGCCCTTCGTCGTCATGCTCGGCGATGACCTAGTTGCTCCCGAAACACCCTGCCTGCCCCGCATGATTGAACTCTTCGAGCGCACCCAGAGCAGCGTCATCTCCCTCTTCGAGGTCCCCAAAGAAGAGATCTCATCCTTTGGCATCGTCGCCGGCGAGGCCGTCAAAGGCGAAAACGACTTCATCAAAATCTCCCACATGGTCGAGAAGCCCGACCCCGAAGAGGCCCCCTCCAACCTGGCCGTTGCCGGTCGCTATGTCCTCTCATCCGACATCTTCGAACTTCTAGAGCACACCCAGCCCGGCAAAGGCGGCGAGATTCAGCTCACCGACGCCCTCCAGCGCCAGGCCGAATCCGGCCGCTGCTACGGCCTCCGCTTCGACGGCGAGCGCTTCGACACCGGCACCCCCCTCGGCCTGCTCAAGACCTCCATCGCCTACGCTCTCAAACGCCCCGAGCTAGCCCCCGCCCTCCGCGAATACATGCACTCCGTCCTCCAAGACCAGAAACTCAATGAGTGCTAATCCTTTTTTGCTCACTGGAAAAGGGGATGTGGTGGGCTGGCTCTGCCAGCCCACCACATCCCCTTTTCCAGTGACTAACTTGTTTTTCCTTCCCACTCGTGCTCCATGCCTAACATAGGCGCCCGATTTATCGCGCGCAAGGCGATTTATCGCCCAAAAACTGAATTACCTGCAAATCCCCATACCACCATACCTTACCCAACTTGTTTTTCCTCCCCACTCGCGCTATATTACAACACAGCATCCACAACCCTTACCGGTTATGCCAGGTAGGCAAAGAATAGATTCCTTGAGGAGTTATCACCTTGACTGGACTCGTACTAACCCTTCATCAATACAACCCATACCTGATCTTTCTCTCAGGCGCCATCGTCATGATCTGGAGCTTCGTGCAATATTTCCGTAAATCAGGTGTCACCCGGCCCCTGGCGATTGGCATGTACATCGCCGTCGGCCTCGCCGCCCTACAAGGCCTTCTCGGCCTCATCATGGTAGCCTCGGGCCTCAAACCCGGCGGCGGCTCCAACCTCTACTACCTCCACTACGTCTATGGAGCCATCGTCATCTTCGCCATACCCGTCGCCACCACCTACGCATCCAGCGGCAAAAAACCGCGCACCGACGCCCTGATCTACGGCATCGCCGCCCTGATCCTCGTCGCCGCCGCCGTTCGCGCCTTCATGACCGGCCCAGCCACCATGTAACACAAAAAGGGGAGGTGCAGGAGGGTCTCCCTCCTGCCGGGGCGTGGGGTGTCCCCACAAAAATTCCCCCCCAATTTATTGGAATATACCAAAAAAAGAAAGGCATAACCCTTATGCGCGCATCCTTCATACACTGCGCGGACACCCACCTGGGCTATGAACAATACGGCGTCCGCGAACGTTTCAACGACTTCACATGGGCCTTCTGGGAACTCGTCGACGAAGCCATCGAGCGCCGTGTCGACTTCATGGTCATCGCCGGCGACCTCTTCAACAAGCGCGCCATCGATGCCCTGACCCTCATCCACGCCATCGAAGGCCTCAAGAAGCTCAAGGACGCCAACATCCCCGTCATCGCCATCGAAGGCAACCACGACCGCAGCTACTACCGTGAGGGTACCTCCTGGCTGCAATTCCTCTGCTACCAGGGCTATCTCGTCCTGCTCCAGCCGCGCATGGTCGACGGCATGCCCCAGCTCGAACCCTGGGACCAGCAAAACATGCTCGGCGCTTATGTTGACCTCCTCGATGGCAATCTGCGCGTCTACGGCATCCACTGGCTTGGCTCCTCAACCTCCCGTGCCCTCGAAGGCATGTCGCACGCCCTCCAGGACGCCCGCGCCGACGAAGACGCCTCCGGCGTCGCCTACCGCCTGCTCATGATGCACACTGGCATCGATGGCATGGTCGCCCGCATCCAGGGTCTTCCCACCATGGCCCAGTTCCAGGCCCTCAGCGGCCAGGTCGACTATCTCGCCCTCGGCCACGTCCACAAACCCTATGAATTCGACGGCTGGATCTACAATCCCGGCTCCACCGAGACCTGTAGCGCCGAAGAGGTCCAGTGGGAGGACCGTGGCTACTACTACGTCGAGATCGATACCGACGAGCCCGGACGCATCATCAACCTGGAGAAGAAAGAGCGCATCCATCACGCCGAGCGCCTCAAGAGCACCCGTCGCCCCTTCGTGCGCCACGAGATCCGCGTTGACGGCCTCAACGAGCCCGAAGACATCTATCTGCGCCTCGAATCCTACTGCCAGGACAAAGGCCCCGCCTACGCCCAGACCGAGAAGCCCCCCGTCGTCCAGGTCACCCTCACGGGCACCCTCGCCTTCGACGCCGGCTCCCTCGACATATCACGCATGGAAGAAATGCTCCGCCAGCACTTCACCCCCCTCCATGCCCGCATCGACAACCACACCAGCGACCAGGACTACGAACCCGGCGAAGGCGACCTCGATGGCCGCGACCGCTCCCTCTGGCACGAACTCGAACGCCACATCTTCGAGGAACTCCTCGCCCGCGACAACCGCTTCCTCACCGCCAAAGAGCAATGGAGCAACGTCCTCGCCGACATCAAAGCCCAGGCCCTCCGCAAAGAGGAACCCGCCCAGATCGCCCAATACCTCCGCGACAAACGCACCACCCTCCTCACCCCCGAAAAAAACTAACCATCCACCTTACCCCCGGCGCCCCATTGAAAATGCGGGCGCCACCCTTGTCCCCAATTGAAAAAAACGCTCGCTTGTCCCCCTCGCCCCTCGCCCCAAAGGAAAAACACGCACACCATCCTCACCACCCCGTATCCCCGCGATAAATCGCACATCCTTCCCAAACCCGCCGCATCCCCCGCGATAATGTAGTTTCACAAATTAAAACGGGTTATGGAAATGCCTGCCACGCTCTGCTGGCTCTCATGATAATCCACATTTATTTGTGAAACTACATTATCGCAGTGGCACCGGGTTGTGACAAATCATGTGGCTCGACGTTGAGGTTTGGGGGCGACACGTGGCGTTATGGTGAGATACAGGCGAGCCAGTTTTCGGGCGATAAATCGCCTTGCACGCGATAAATCGAGCGCCTAT
This sequence comes from Ktedonobacter robiniae, assembly GCF_016587375.1. GTDB lineage: Bacteria > Chloroflexota > Ktedonobacteria > Ktedonobacterales > Ktedonobacteraceae > Ktedonobacter > Ktedonobacter robiniae. The sequence goes on along the minus strand of NZ_BNJG01000001.1, from coordinate 1,839,633 downwards.
CGACGGCTGACCACCATTGAAGACGTTCGTTTACAAGTGGAAGCCTGGCAGCACGATCGCAATCAGGAGCAAGTGACCATCAACTGGCGTTTTACAGCGAAGGACGAAAATCACCTCTGGATCGGAGAAGTTTCATCAAGAGTTCTTTCTGTGAAAGGTGAGATCTCTTGGGAGATGGGCCGCGGCTTTATAGGCAGCGTCGATGTGGCCGCTGTCCTCTGCCAGGATTACATCAAGCAATTGGACGGCCTCGGCCCTGCTTTCTTCTCCCCAATCATCCCTGAAACACACGTTGTGGGTACACTCGATCAGATCTTGTACGACCCGTTCCCAGAGGAAGTAGGTGAGAGTCACCCAATCGATCTCCTCCTGCCCATAACCCTGAAAAAACGCCTCAGCGTGTGGTGGCCTGACAAAGATGAAATCACGCTCTTTGGGGGCCAGCATCACCTCATCCCAATCGACCACAAACACCTGGCCCGCTCGATTCCGGATCAGATTTCTTGCATGCAGGTCGGCGTGACAGATGACGTAGGGCAATGGTCGCGACTGGAGCACCACTGCCAGCTTTTCCAGGGAGGTCACCACCGTATGAATCGTGGACTGATGCGCCACCCAGGAGGAGCGAAGCGCACGCTGTGAGGCACCTCCGTCTTGAGCATGGGCCTGTTGGGTTTTAAAGGCACGTACCCATCGAACATATTCTGTTGGATCAAAGGTCTCCTTGCGCAAGGACGCAAAACCACCAGGCGGCAGCATGACCTGGTGAATCTGTTGGAAGATGTTTCCCACCTGCTTCCACTGCTCGTCCGTCATCCCCGTTAAGTTACTCTCTCCGGAGATCCAGGGGTAGACGATCACGGTCCAATCCGAGAGTTGGGCCCACAATGCACCTCTGCGGTTGGGGATGGGAGCCACAACCGATGCAATCCCCTGATTGTTGAGATAGCGAGGAACCAGGCATCGTGGTTCGTAGAGCGATCTCGTCGTGGCTTTGAGCGCATAGGCTGTTCCCTGCTCGCTTTCCACACGATATATCCCGGCGTCGTAATCATGACCCAGGGGAAGAAACGTCAGCGTGACGGGGCTCAGATCATACTGGTCCTGCAAACAGGCACGAAGGTCTTCCTCGCTAATCCTCGGTGGTTCACGCATAGCTCTGCTCATCCCATCCTATCTTTTCTTTCAGTGTTCTCCATCCATTCAAAGGAATATGTGTCACCCATTGGTGAAAGGGGATGTCTCTCTGATGTCTTTCTATATTACGCGAGCCTTAGTGAGCTATGCAAGGGTCTTCGTCCAAAAAGCATGCATCACCTATATATATCAGAAGCCATCAGAAGCACGTCCATGCCCATCCTGTCTGTGCGTGGATATCCCGGCAACGCTTCCCTGCTCCTCCTGCATGGGTGGCGTGCTTTCTGGGTAACGCAACCAGGTTCCCTCCTGCATGAGCGAGCTCCCTTCTCTTCCCGCTACCGTTTTCGCCTTTGCCTCAGAGAATGGGTTGCTGTACGGCCAGCCGCGCCGGGCAGTTGTCGAAAGATGCAGGAATCGAACACTGTTCATGACTTCTAACCAGAAGCAGTGCGTTTCTTGAGCACTTTAAGGAGGACAGTATGAGAGAATTTCAAGTTGATGGCAGAACGATTAGCGCCTATCTGGCCGTTCCCGAGCAGGACAGCGGACCAGGTGTGCTGATCCTACATGCCTGGTGGGGGCTGACGGAGCCGTTTCAGCAGGTCTGCGATCGGCTCGCAGAGGCTGGCTTCGTGGCGCTCGCCCCCGACCTCTACCACGGCAAGACAACCACGTCGGTCGAGGAGGCGCACGCGTTGAGCGAGGCGCTGGATCAAGATGTGGAGCGGTGGCGCGGCGACATTGCGGGAGCGATGCAGGTCCTGCGTCAACATAGTGCGACCCATCAGGCCGACAGTAGTAGCAAACTCGCCCTCGTTGGCTTTTCACTGGGAGGCGCCTACGCGCTCGACATGTCCGTTACCCTGGCCGAGGAGATCGCCGCAGTCGTGACCTTTTATGACTCCTACCCCGGACTGGATTATCGCAGTGCGAAGGCGGCATACCTCTGCCACTTCGCGGAGGATGACCCTTTTAGACCAGTGGAGTCTGCCGCAGAGATGGAGCAGGAACTCCAGGCCGCGGGGAGGCCAGTAGCCGTCTTTACATATCCAGGGACCAAACACTGGTTCTTTGAGGAGAATCGCCCCGAGTATAACGCCCAGGCCACGCAACTTTCCTGGGAGCGTACCATCGAGTTCTTGCATCAACGGCTTGATTAAATGCTTAGGAAGGAGAAGCGTAAGCTAGACCCATTGTGGAGGATCGCCCTCTAGCAGCAATTCGGCGCGACTATCGACATGCTCGAAAACGCCCTGCTCGCCTGTCCCATGCAGGCGGGTCCGTGCCCCCGAATGGGGGTTGACAAGCACCCGACCTTGTGCCCCCGCCTTGCGGCGCCCCTCACGACCCAACTCCGCCTGGCACCGCCCCCGATATGTAGGCGCGTGCTTTAGCAGCGCGTCTACATATTGGGCGTCGTCCCCCCACGCTCCCCACTTCCTCCAATTTCTTCAATCTATCCCCGTTACCCTTGACAAACACATCCATTCTCAATTACACTTTATATACAATTAATATAACTATATATCATATAGCATCTTCTATGCACACATAAAAACACCCTCGTAACGCCAGACTCCTACATCGTCACCCCTACAAACAGATAAGGAGCTTCTATGACCACTACACCTAACCTCTCAGAACTCTTTGCCCGCCCCGACATGCCCTTCACCGCCTTCTCCGATCTCCCCGTCTTCCTTCCCACGCACGAATCCTGGATCATCCAAAACCTCCTCCCCGTCGGCCTGACCTTCCTCAGCGGTGACCCCCGCTCCGGTAAATCCTCCCTCGCCCTCCAGCTCATGCTCGACATCGCGACCGCCACGCCCCCCTTCGCTACCCAGGATCCCGCGCTCGACGTCGCCTCCCAGTACCTCCGCCCCTCCTACGGCACCATCTTCTACCTCGCGCTCGAAACACAATCGCTCACAACCATTCCACCCACCAATCGCGCACCTTAACAACCAAATCCCGTCCCATACTCAATATAGGCGCCCGATTCATGATTTGTTGGGGAATTGGGAAACGCTCTCCTCTCCGGTAGGGACTTGCTTTAGCGCGTCCAAATGCCATTAATGGCCTGTAGGCGCAGCCTAAAACGTTCACTTTCGGCATCTCGCACTATAGATCATCTGTTTCTTACCATCCCACCGTCTCACCAACGCACCCAGGTAATCTACCTTTAACTGCCTTGTGGCCTTGCTCCTCCCTTGCATGGGCGGTGCACCACTGGACAACCCCCCTTCCTAGCTGATAGGATGAAAAAAACTCCTTTTCTGAATATGGCTTGGGCGAATAAAACTTGGAAAAATAGAAAGGGTTTCTTACTTCATGACACAGCTAGAAACATATATTACCGAACACGAGGAACGCTTCCTCGACGAACTGAAAGGCTGGCTGCGCATCCCCAGCATCAGCACCCTGCCAGAGCACGCAGGCGACGTCCGTGCCGCTGCTGAATACGCCGCCCGCGACCTGCAGAGCATCGGCTTCGACAAAGTCGAGGTTATCGCGACCCAGGGCCATCCCCTCGTGTATGGAGAGTGGCTCAATGCCCCTGGCAAGCCTACCGTGCTTATTTACGGGCACTACGACGTCCAACCCGTCGATCCCGTGGAACTCTGGGACACACCCCCCTTCGAGCCAACCATCCGCAATGGCAACATCTATTGCCGTGGCGCATGCGACGATAAAGGGCAGACCATGCTCGTCTTTAAAGCTCTAGAGTCCCTCATGGCCGTCGATGGCAAACTGCCCGTAAACGTCAAGGTCCTCATCGAGGGCGAGGAAGAGGCTGGAGGTGAGTCCATCGAGCACTACGTGCGTACCACTCCCGAACCCCTGGGCTGCGACGCCGCCTTCATCTGTGACACCCACATGCCCGGACCCGAGACCCCGGCCTTGATCACCGGCCTGCGTGGTATCATCTACACCGAGGTCGAAGTTCAAGGCGCCAGGCGCGACCTGCACTCAGGCACCTACGGCGGCATCGCCCCCAATCCCCTGCACGCCCTTGCCATCATCATCAGCAAACTGAAGGACGAGCAGGGACACATCCATATCCCTGGCCTCTACGACAAACTACGCCTCGCCGCCCAGGTTGAGCGCGACTTCTGGGAGAATGACCCCCTGAACTTCGCCGAGGCCCTGCGCGAGGAAATGGGCGTCTCGCAACTCGTTGGTGAGGCAGAACACCCGCCCCTGGAGCGCATCAGTGCGCGCCCCACGCTAGAGGTCCACGGCATCGCCGGCGGCTTCATCGGCGATGGCGCCAAAACGGTCATCCCAGCCGTCGCCAAAGCCAAAATCAGCCTGCGCCTCCCGCCCGACCTCATCTCTAAAGAGATCTTCCCCCTCTTTGAGAAGGCCGTCCACGACGCAGCCCCCGAAGGCGTCAAGGTCACCGTCCAAAACCTGCACGGCGGCGAAGGCCTCGTCGTCGACCTGGACAACCCCGCCATGGTCGCCGCCACCCAGGCCCTCAAAGAGACCTACGGCAAAGAACCCATCTACCTCCGCGAAGGCGGCTCGATCCCCGTCGCAGCCCTCTTCAACGAGATCCTCCACGTCCCCGTCGTCCTCATGGGCTTCGGCCTCCCCGACGACAACCTCCACGCCCCCAACGAAAAATACTCGCTCGCCCAATTCTACCGCGGCATCCGCACGGTCGCCCGCTTCCTCCAAAACCTCGCCTAACCCTTTTAAGTAGGTAGCGTGATAAAGGGGGACGAAGCCCTCCCTGCCGGGGCTTGGGATGTCCCCAGAAACTTCTTTTTCTGTAAGGTGATGTGATAAAGGGGGTGCAGGGGGACTTCGTCCCCCTGCCGGGGTCTGGGGTGTCCCCAGAAAAAACTTTTTTATTTTGTTTTTTTCCGCCGCAGGCGGCAAAAACAAAAAGAAAGGAACAACTCTTATGACCAGGAAGCTCCAATCAAACGCCGTCCAGGCATACCTCGACGAACACAAAGACGAAGCCCAACACCTCCTGGAACGCCTCTGCCGCCAGCGCAGCGTCGCCGCCCAGAATGATGGCGTCGAAGAAATGGCGAACCTCGTAGAGTCGCTGCTCGCTGAGAACGGCTTCAGCATCCAACGCTTGACCGTAGACGACGCCCCACCCGTCATCTTCGGCGAAATTCGCGGCCGCAGCCCCTTCACCCTTTTGCTCTACAACCACTATGACGTCCAGCCCGCCGAACCCCTGGAGCTCTGGGATACTCCACCCTTTGAGCCAACCATACACGATGGCAAGCTCTACGCCCGCGGCTCCTCCGACAACAAAGCTGAGATCGCTGCCCGCCTGACTGCTATCCGCGCCCTACGTGCCGCCCACGGCGAACTCCCCATCACGATTCGCTGGATGATCGAAGGCGAAGAAGAGATCGGCAGCATCCACTTCGACGAAATCGCGCAGAAATACGCCCATCTCTTGCAGGGCGATGGCGCGCTCTGGGAAGGTTCCGGCTTCGATGAGGACGGTCGCCCCAGCCTGGTGCTTGGCTGTAAAGGCCTGGTCTATGTCCAGCTCGACGTCCAGGGCGTAGGCGTGGACGCGCACTCAGGCAATGCCCCCATCCTGCCCAGCGCCGCCTGGCGCCTGGTACAGGCCCTGGCATCGCTACGCACCCCCGAAGGAAAAGTACTCATCCCCGGCTTCTATGACGCCGTCATGATCCCCAGCGAGGCCGAGATCGAGGCTTTAGCCAGCCAGGGTAATCACGAAGAATTCCTCAAAAAAGCCTTCGCCGTCGAGACCTTCAATGACAACCTGACCGGCATCGAACTGCGCAAGCGCCAGGCATTCTCGCCAACCTGCAATATCGCGGGTCTGCTGAGTGGCTACACCGGCGAGGGCACCAAAACCGTCCTGCCAGCGAAAGCCATGGCCAAGATCGATTTCCGTCTCGTCCCCGAGCAGGACCCGGACGACATCGTCGCCAAACTGCGCGCCCACCTCGACACCCACGGCTACCAGGACATTCGCATCACGACCTTCGGCAACGCCGAACCCGTCATGACACCCCTGGCCCATTCCTTCGCGCAACGCGTGGCCCATATCGCCGAGGAGTACGCGGAGAAGCCCGTCTCCATCACCCCCCTCGGTGGGGGAACCCTACCTCTGCTCGGCTCCATGCGCAAGCACGTCAACCTGCTCGGACTGATGGCCCCCGGCAACGCCGCCTACTGGGGCAGCGCCGCCCACTCACCCAACGAGCACATTCGTCTCTCAGACCTCGAACGCGCCGTCTCCTACAACTGCTACATGTTCACCGCCCTGGGAGAAGAATAATTTTTGTAGAACGTCTTGTTTGTCTGCGCAAGGCGCAGACAAACAAGACGTTCTACAAAAAATTCCTTATCGCTCACCCTGTTGATTCGCCAGCTCAGTCAGCTCATTGCGCACCTGCCAGAGCTCAGGATAGAAGGCATCACGCAAGGTGCGCTCAAGGACCTGCATAGAGGTCCCACCCGTACCCATCGAACCCGGACCAATCATCCGTATCGCCAGCTTAAAATGCTGAGTGCGGAAAAGCTGAAAAATCTCATCATAATCGATGAGTGCCTCGGCCATAGCCAGGAGGAGGGGATAATGTTGCGGCTGTGTATAAACCTCGATCAGCGTCACACCCTCGCGCTCAAGCAGAGCCTTATAGTCATCCCACAGCAGAGGCGAGAGACGCATCAGCGCGTGAAAGCCAGGCGAATCCGTACCCGCCCCATCCTCAAGTACCTTGCGAAAAGCATGGAACTCCCAGGGCGTCATACTTTCAAGCATCCGCAAATTCTCCAGCATCAAATGCTGCGTACGAATCACCCGCTGCATCAAGCGAATGGCATAGGGCAGATCGCCCTTGCCCAGAAGCGTACGAATTGTCCGCAACTCAAAAGCGCTCTCCTTCCACCACAGCTCAAAAACCTGGTGCACAACCTGGAACTGCAACTCATCATGATGAGCCAGCTCCCCTCCGCCTTCTGCAGCGCAAGCAACTCATCCGTACGCAGATAACGCTCATACGTACTCAACTCGCGTCCCCTACCCGTCTGGTGAACCATCTCTTTAACCATTTCTTATTCACTCCCTCATCGGTCATCTGGAAACAACACCGTTTCCCTCGAAAGTAGAGAAGACCATGTCAAAAAATCACATCACCATCTTCTCCCAAGCCCCAGGGCTCCCCCCTATTATATCCCCTTCACATAAGGCGGTGCAGAAGGACGAAATTCCCCTGCCAGGATCTAAGGTTCCCCTGAAAAAGCGGTGCAGGAGAGCAACCCCCCTGCCAGGTCTGGGATACCCAGAAAAAGGAGTGCGCAGAGGGACGAAATCTCCCTGCCAGGGTCTGGTAGTTCCTCGAAAAGGGGGTGCAGGATGCCCCGCCGGAGCCTGGAGTAACCCAGAAAAAGGGGGGGCAGGGAGGACTTCGTCCCCCTGCCGGGGTCTGGGGTGTCCCCAGAAAAATTCTTTTTAATTTGTTTTTTGTCGCCGCAGGCGGCAAAAAACAAAACCACACCACACAAATAAAGGAGAAAAACTAATGAAGAGGAAGATTGGGGGGCGACGTGGGACCTGGCGAACCACCTACGGTCGCCAGGTCCCACGTCGCGCCTACCGCGCTTTAGACAACCGCAAGGCAAAAACAATTTCTCTACCCATCACTCACCAGGAGCGATGATTATTAAGCGACGAACTCTCATGTACCTGACGCATAAGGTAGTGAGTCACCGCATACAGACTCCCAGTCTCCTTATAGACCGCGAGCTGCCTATCGGCCCCGGTACCGCGCGGATCCTCCAGGAGCGTACGCAGATAATTAATCTCGCGGCGGCTTCCCAGATCATCCAGCACATCGTCTACAAAATCAAGCGTCTCGCCAATCGACTCGCGCATAGTCATGCGGCGCTGTTGCACAAAATCGACGTACTCAGCATCGAGTCCGTAACGGCTGGCCTTCCACTTGTTTTCTTCAATGAAGTGCGCGGGCAGAGCATACGTAGTCAGATTGCGTTTATGCATCCAGGAGAGCTTGGCCACCAGGGCCTGAACAAAGGCCGTCATAGCCAGCGTATCCTCAAGAGTCGCAGGCATATCCGCGATCCGAAACTCGACCGTATTGAAGAAGGGATGCGGGCGCACATCCCACCAGATGCGCTTACCGTTATCGATACAGCCAGTATTGATAAGCCCCTGTACATAGCCATCAAAATCGCGATAAGAGTTGAAGAGCATAGGAACACCAGAGCGCGGGAAGCGCTTCCAGACGATAGAGCGATACGATTTAAGGCCCGTATGACGCCCGGCCCAGAAGGGCGAGTTCGAAGAGATGGCCAGAAGGTGAGGTATCCAGGTGCGCAACTGGTTCAAAAGCGAGATCGCAATCTCCTGGTTCTCGACCCCCACATGCGCATGCAGACCAAAGATCAGAATCGAGCGCCCCACATCCTGGTATTCCTCTTCAAGTTCCTCGTAGCGCGGATTATGCGTGCGCTCCTGGTCCTTCCAGTGCGCCGTTGGATGCGTCCCCGAGCTAATCAAGGCCAGTCCCTCGGCCTCAACCAGGTTAATAAGCTGGGCGCGCAGGTTTTGGAGATCGAGACGCAGCGTCGTAATGTCGGAGCAGACATTCGTAATCAGCTCCACGGCTGACTGCAACATCTCTGCCTTAATGTGTTCGCCGAGCGAGGGGGCGCTTTTGTCCATGATGGCATGAATATGCGAGGCAAGCTGGCCCGTATGTTTATCGACCATCTGGAACTCTTCTTCGACGCCAAGTGTAAACTGATGCGCCATGGTAGGCTCCTTCCTGAGCTTGCTAGTATCCAGGCCTACGACCTGGTAGCGAAACACCATTAGATGCATGGAAGCACTACTCGTTCTGTAAACCGGCAATTGGGAGCACCTACCCTGCTGCCCCAATTCAAGGCTCACGGTACAGTTGTGCGCGAACAATAGCTTTTTCCCACGCAGAAGGCCCGTTTAGTGAGAAAGATTGCATGTATGCTTGCTTGTGCGGGCAAGTTGTGCGCCGGAAATAACGTAATCGGAACAATGCGCGAACAGGTGGTGATAAAGCTTCAGACTCAGGAAAATTAGGAATGAGGAAAGAGAACTGCCATCTGTGCACCGTATGTCCCTGCGCGGACCTGGTGCTCGTAGAAAACAGGAAGAGAACCCGAGCCAGAACCCGGGATAAGTTGTCAGGAGACCGTTGTGGTACTTGTGCGCCTGTGCGCCAAACCACATAGATGCACCTCAGAGCGAGAACTAGAGTTTTCGCACTAGGGGTTCACTCTACAAAGTCATGCATAAGGAGCGCTTGTGTCTACCAAGATGCTACTGGTAAACTATAGCGTACACAAGAATAGAATGCCTGTCAAGGGAAGTTCACACAAAATTCACACAAGGAGCAAAAGGGTATAGTGAGCGAAAATCCCCTTTATAGGTGCCCGATTTATCGCGTACAAGGCGATTTATCGCAATATTACTGGATAACGAGTATTCATTTCTAACGAGATATTGTACCAGGACAAGTGATACCAAGCCATTGACTTAGTCACAACCCTGTATTCGGGCGATACATTGCCTTGCGCGCCGTAAACATCCATTTGAGGAAGCGGTGTGGCGTCTATAACTAGGGAGATGCCTTCTTCTCCCACATTAAATTTTAAACTCCAGTAGTATACGACAAGTAAGCGCCATTAAAGCTGGAAGGCATTAGGAAGGAGATCACGCACATGCATACTATGAATAACTGGCTTACCCTGCTCATCCACCCCGCCATCGATATGAATAACAGCATCTGGAGCCAGGTCAATCATCCACTGGCGACAGGCTCCACAGGGTGTACGTGTATTCAGAGGCGCGCCATCAGGCGCATCAACGCATGCCACAGCGATCTCGCTTACCTGCTTATCCCCCGCCGAAATTGCCGAAGCCAGCGCCGACCGCTCGGCACAGAGCGTCAGTCCATAACTGGCACTCTCAATATTCACACCTGTATACACACGCCCATCAGCCACCACCGCTGCCCCCACATGAAAATGCGAATAAGGCACATGCGCATTGCGAGCCGCCTCACGCGCCCTCGCAACCAACTGTTCCGGACTAACCATTCTCCATCCATCCCCTCTCTAGCTTTAAAATCATACCCAATAGAGATTAAAGAGTGCCTCATACATAAACACAAGCGTCAACCCCAGAAAAAAGAGCGAACCAACCACACCTGGAATAATGCGATAGAGACGCGGAAATTTCCCACAACGATCATACATAGGCTGGTGCGGATCGTAGCAGACAAAAATATTATACAGATCGGGGAGACTATGCCGCTCAATAGGAGGTGCTATAAGCTGGATATGACGCGCAACCCCCTCTTGCTGATTTTCACCCGTGCGATAAAGCACCGTATACACATTACTAGTAAAGTCGCGCCGGCGTTGCTCAACACGATTGACAACAATGCCGCGCGTCAGCACCCCACGCGTACGCAGCGCGATATAACGCCAGAATTGCCACTCCAGGCAGTAGGCCAGCGCGGGAACAAAGATCAGGAAGGCCAGGAAAAAGAAGGCAAAACTGGACAAAATCTGCCCAAAAGTAAAGCCCTGAAAGACCAGCAGCGCACGCTGGGGATCGGCTGGATCGTACCAGCAACTCTTCTTCTCGCCAACGCGATAGCGATCCAGAATGTGCTGGACAGCCTCTTTCGTACTGTAGACCAGGATATCTGGCCCCTCAAAGCCCTTCGTGCTGACTTGCTGTCCTCCAGGAAGGGTCAAAGTGTAGGAGAGTTGAGGCCGATAACTTCCATATACATTGTCACTTTCGTTGCTCTTACTCTCCCGAATGGTGAGTAGGGATTTAGCGGTAATGACACAAGGTGCCTGTACAAAGGAATTATAGTAGAGTACGCGGCGCACAGGGGCCAGTAATGCTAAAAGTACAACGACACATACCACCAGGAGGGCGCGCCGCAGGAAGAATGCTCTCTTTTTCACAAAATTGTAACTCGCATTCGCTTGCATGCAGATTCTTGCTGGATAAAGCTTGTTCAATACAGCAAGTGTTTTGTATACGAAAACCACCCCCCATTCAGGGGCACGGCGCCACTATCGCCTGCTCCCTAATGGGGTTGGCTAGTGCTCCGCACTCAGGTTTTTGCTAGGAGATCGCAAAATGATTGTAGCACGTGCCTCCAATCCTTGCTACTTCTCAACCAGAGCACACCCCAGCATAACCAGGAGAAAGCCGCCAAGCTTAGCTGGCGAGAGCTCTTCTCCCAATAGCCAGTATGACAGGAGGAGTGTAACACCCGGAATGATAAAGTCAGAGTAAGCTGTTCGGATCGCGCCGATCCGTCGAATAAGCCAGAAGGTCAGAAAGAAACTAATGCAGCTACAAAATACCACGAGATAGAGTAAAGCCTCCAGGGTGCTCCAGGTGGGCGCAAAGGGACCCCCATGCTCAAAGATGAGAGAGGCCAGTAAGATAACAACGCCACTATAGAAGACCTGCCAGGCCGTCATAACTAGCACAGGCACATCGGCACTATAGCGCTTAGCAAGCAGCATTCCAAAGCCATAGACCGCCGCCGAGACCAGGACCACTAGCTCCGCGATAAGCGCGGGCCCACTCATGGCAAAACCAGGTATGCTCGCCCCCTGGTTGGGCAGAAAGGGAACCCGCCCCAGGAGCACAAGCAAAATACCCGCGATACCAATAAGCAAGCTTACAGGCAAACGCCAGCCGCGCGCTTCTCCTGCCCCCCTGAAGTTAAAGAGCGAGACGAAGAGGGGCGCGGTGGCCCACATTAATGTAAGCGCGCCTGCTGGCGCGTATGGAATCGAGGCAAAGAAAATAGCGGCTGGTATACCCACCATAAAGAGCGAGGTCAGAAAGATGCGCAAGTGCTGTGTGCGCGTGATCCAGAGGCTCTCCCGGCGCCAGCGTGCGACCAGGAGCAAGAGCAAAAACGCCAGAAGGAAGCGTACCGCAGAGAAGAGCAGAGGAGGTACGTGCTCCGTTCCAATTTTGGCTGCCACGGGAAAAGATCCCCAGACGAGCACCATGGCGCCAAAGCCCAGGAGCGTAAGCATGCGTGCCTTGTGCGGATCTGCTGCCGTAGGCACCGACTGCGTAGTTGATGACGGCAATTCTTGACATTCCTGCATAGTAGTTAGATATGCCTTTCTATGGCGATAAAGAAAAGAAAGAATAACTCGATTATGATAATGGTATACGCAGCGCTCAGAGGTACGTGTCTGTGGGAATATGGGAAGCTTCCCTTGCTCAGAAGCTCTTTCCCGCCTGCGCGCTCACCAGGTAACGCTTGTGCGCCTGCGGCGTCCACGGGTAAGGGGATGTGGATGGAAAACGGCAATGCCGTTTTCCATCCACATCCCCTTACCCGGCGAGCGTAGCGAGCCGAGGCAAGAACTAGAACCTCCCCACCTACCCGATAGACGGGTTGCGTGGTTACGTAATGCATATTATGATACAGGAAAGCGTAAAATAACAATGTTGGCAATACCAGGCGCGAAAGAGGTTGCAACTCTACTTGCCTGTTTGCTAGAGAAATTATCAGTATATGGAGTGATAGCATGGGAACTCTCCCGTTCGCCGATCTTATCAATTGGGGATGGTTACGTATTGGCCCACCCTATATCTACTTGAATATTGATCCGGTCATCTTCAGGCTTGGCCCACTAGCCGTACGCTGGTATGGCTTGATGTATGTCGTTGGTATCCTGATAGGGTTATGGGTCATCAAGGGATACTGCCAGCGTAAGGGTGTTACGGAAGACCTGGTCTACCGTCTCCTGTGGTGGTGTATCGCGGCTGGTGTGATTGGTGGGCGTCTGTATTTCGTCTTACAGCAGCCAAACCTGGTTGAATACTATTTGAAGAACCCTATTCATATTATCGCGACCTGGGAGGGCGGCATGGCCTTCTTTGGCGCGATCTTCCTGGTTATCGCGGCCCTCTTCTGGCGTGCGCGTGTCGAGCGCGTGAATCCGCTGGTCCTGGTAGACGCGGCTGTCCTCTTTGGCGCGGCGGGCCAGATCTTTGGGCGTATTGGCAACATCATCAATGGCGACATCATTGGTTATCAGAGCACGCTACCCTGGTCGACGGTCTATGTACATCCCGAGAGCTGGGCCTGCGGCGTCTACAACCTCTGTAACGTTCCCGTGCAGCCCGCAGCCCTATACGAGATGATCACCAATATCGTACTGCTCGGCGTCATGCTCTACTGTGCGCGCAAGTTCAGGCGCCCAGGCATGCTGATGCTGGTCTACCTGTACGCGTATGTGATTACGCAGTTCTTCATCTTCTTTACGCGCGACAACATCATCGTCGACTTCCTGGGAACACATATTCTCAAGCAGGCGCAGTGGACCTCGGTAATCCTGTTCGTCCTCCTGCTGCCCATCACCTACCTGGTCTTCTCCCGATCCAAACCAGTTCCCGAGGGAGAGGTAGCCGCCACCTATGGCATTCCCCAACTGGCAAGCAAGGAGGCAGAGAGAGATAAGAAGCCAGAGGAGCCAGCCGAAGCAGAGGAGCAGGCCAAAGAGACAAACGTCGATGAGGATGAGGCCGAAACAGAAGTAGTCTCAAACAAGCCATCAACTCCTGAGTAAGAGAAGTGGGGCGTACTGCCAGCCTGAGGCTCAAACAAGCCATCAACTCCTGAGTAAGAGAAGTGGGGCGTACTGCCAGCCGTAGGCTGGCAGTACGCCCCACTTCTCTTTTCCAAGCGAGCGCCGCAGGTGCGAGAAGTCATTAGCCCTGGTAGAGAAGCTTGCGGTGCAGGAGAGAAATGAGTGTATCAGACAAAGCCATAACCTCCTCGAAGCGCTCAGTCTGTTGCTCCAGCGCGAGACCCTCTTCACGCCAGCGGGGGAGCAGATGTTGCTCATAGGCCGCGACCTCGCTACGCGTAAGCTGTTTGAGCTGGAAACGGATAAGGGAGGGGAGCGCGAGGGGGAGGCCCAATTCTTCCAGGTGGCGGTAAAGCTGAAGCAAGAGCACATCATCTCCAGTGAAGAGCTGCTCGTCTTGCTCGCCCTCGAAGGGGAAGAGCAGCCCCAATTCTACCAGTTCATTGATGCGCGCGACAGTTACTTCTCCCTGGCGCGCCAGCTCTTCCTGGGCTAAATGAACCTGTGTACCACCTACGGTCAGGGATTTGAGATGGCGCTGCTTGAGCGCCATGTGCATCTGCACATCTCCCTGCTGGTCGCGAACTTCGAGCAGGCGCTTGATTGCCTCTAATGAGAGATTCTGATGTTCTTTAAGCTCGCGAATAATACCCAGAACCACGAAATGCTCTTGCGTGTAGTAGGCCGTGCGCCCTTTCATGACAGGAGGCGGCAACAGCCCCTGGGTATTGTAAAAACGAATCGTCCGGCTTGGCATGCCCACCTGTTGCGCCAGCTCATCAATACGCAGCATGGAAGGTTGCTCTACATCACTCTGGACCAAGGCACTCTTCCTCGTTTATTTTCTTCGATATATTCAGGACTTCTCGCCACTTCGTGGCTCGCAGGGTCAGGGTATGTGAGGAGGAGGCCAGTGAAGCCGGCCTCCTCCTCATATACCCTGACCCTGGAAAACTGCTTCAGAAGCATGAGTGACCTGGTATGTGTTGGAAGAGACGGCGAAGCCGTCTCTTCCAACACATACCATTTCTATTGCTTGGCCTTGGGTGTGGCCTGTGGTGAAGCGGGAACAGTCGGCGAGGGCTGAGGGTTATTCAGCTTGGCCTTCTCATCATCAATTTTGCGCTGGAGAGCACGCAGGTAGGCCTGGGCACCATCCAGGTCAGTCTGGGTTACGGCGGTAAGCTGCTTAGGCATGTTCTGTACCTGGCTGACCCAACTTTCAAGGACTTTTTGGATGGCTTGAAGGGTCGCGTTGTCCTGGTAGACGCCCGCAAGCAGGCCACGCGCGGTCTTAAGCGCGCTGAGCATGGCCTTCAAGAAATCAGTTGCGACCGTCGAGCCAAACTGGACGATGGGCGCGACAAAGACGTCATAGGCCACCCGCGTCAACTTGGCGGCCTCAATTGCTCCTTGAAGGGTAAAGCCCTCCAGGTTATCCAGGGCCGTGATAAACTCCTTGCGTGCGTTTTCAGCTCCCTGGGCCATACCTTTATTGAAGGCATCCTGGATCTGGTGCTCTATATTGCTCCCGGTGTCGCTAATGGCTTGAGGAATTTTGGGACCTAGCTCATAGGCGGTGACGCCTGCGGTCGCTACCGCAGCGGCCCCCAGGCCGATGAGAATTCCACGCCGAGAGACCTTCTTGTTGCGTTTCTTCTGACGGCGGGCCTCGCGTTCGTCGATCTCCTCATAGCCCTCATCGTCATATTCCTCATAGGGCTCATCGTATTCTTCTTCTGGTGGAAGAGGAGGTGCCAGGCGACCGCTGGGCGCACGACGTTCATAGACGTCATTATACATAACGCTACGTCGGGGCTGAAGCTGGGCTGAGCGTGCAATGCCCGGGCCTGGACTGGCGTAGCCCAGGCGCTCGTCTAAAGGATCATCTTCATATTCGTCGTCTATGACTTCATCAAGTTCTGCCTGTTCCCATTCGTTGTCTTCATCCAGGTAGAGATCGTGCGCCGCTGGAAGGTAAGGTGCCTGGGAGGAGAGGTTACGGGTCCGGTTAGGGCTACGTGATGCAGAGACGTTGTTAGCTATAACACCCGAGGTGCGGCGCATACGTTGCTCCAACTCATCGGTCTCTAGCTCGCGAAGTTCATCGCCTTCCTCTTCTGTCCCGGAAGCTTTACTGGAAATGATCTGCTGGCGCAACAACTGGCGTGTTCTGCGTGGGTCGGGTCGCTGGGTATGAAGAGATCCAGAGCGGCTATCGGATGGCGAAGACAAGCGACCGCTCTGTCGAGCCCCGTTGCTATTGAGCTGACCACTCCTGCTAGCGCCAGTACGGCTGCGCAGGGGATCAAACTCGGAGTCATACTGGCGTCCAGGACTCCGGCGATAGGTTCTGCGTTCCGATTGATCCTTCGACATGTTTTGCTTCTCTTCCTCCGAGTGCTATCGACCGTCTACATTTTTTGCGGGCACTGCGATGCGAATAAACGCCAGCAATCTGGCTTGCATAGGGCGAGGAGAGATCCTTATCTCCCGCTATTGCTGATTGCATTTCCTACATCCATTCTACACATCTTTTTCTTTCTCGTCCAGTTAAAAATGGTAAAAGATTTTTTCTCCGATATGTAAGAAGGATTGATATAGGAATATACAGCTATAATAGTTTACGTTCTAGACCCTCAAACAGTTTTTAATTACGAGGCGACATTGCATGGTTACGCCGTGTGCAATGTCTATAAAAGACGTTATGATGCATACCTATCGGCAAAAAAGCCTCGTTGTCGACCACTTTATCACATAGGAGGTGAAGCTGCAATTTCTGCCGTTGCTGCTGACTTCTGCCGGGTTTCTATTTAACATCATGTATATTTAGTAGGTGGTGTGATGCGTGTTGGCAGCCTGCAGCTGCCAACACGCATCACACCACCTACCAGGGCAAGCGCCGCAGGCGCGAGGAGTCAAGCCAGTACTTTAACATAGGTTATTTAGCTCCCAGGTACGAAGGGCGGTTGAAGAGCGTTATGTTATAATGGGGGTCGAACGCTTGACGTTAGCGAATGTTTGTAAAGAAAGAGCTGCATACCATGTCTGGGACCAGCACCAATCAAGAGCAGCCTATTGTCGCCTGTATCACTGTAGGCATGCTGGAAGAAAATTGCTATCTGTATGCCTGCCCACAAACGCGCGAGGCTGTCATTATAGATCCCGGCGACGAGGCTCCACGGATTCTCGAAGCCATTAAAGAACTGCAAATCATTCCTAAGTACATTATCAACACGCATGGTCATTTTGACCATACGGGAGCTATTGACGAGGTTAGCGCGGTTTACCCAGTCCCACTGGCGATTCATCCCGCTGATGTCTACATGTATACTGATGAGCGAATCTCAAAAAGATACAACCTCAAACATCCGCTTGTCGAGCGTGAGCCAGATATCTTGCTCAAAGAGGGCGACCGCTTTACCATTGGTGTCCTCACACTGGAGGTTGTCGAGACTCCCGGTCACTCTCGGGGTGGCGTCTGCCTGATCAGTCAGCCATATTGCGTCTTTAGCGGCGATACCCTTTTTTATCGTGGCATCGGGCGCACTGACCTGGAGGGCGGCGACTACGAGCAGCTCATACAATCGATTCGCAATAAGCTCTATACCTTGACCGAAGACCTCTTTGTATTTCCTGGTCATGGTGAGCCTTCCACTATTGAAGAAGAAAAGCACGAAAATCCATTTGTTACTATAGAGGAGTGAAATCGTGTCGAATATCTGTGTTCTGGGAACAGGATACGTTGGACTCGTTACCGGCACTTGCTTTGCCGACATGGGCAACAACGTCACCTGTGTAGATATAATTGAAGAGAAAATCGCAAAGCTCAAGCAGGGAATTCTACCCATTTATGAGCCTGGCCTGGAAGAGATGGTGGAGCGTAATGTACACGCGGGGCGCCTCCACTTCACGACCAGCTACGAGGAGGGCCTGGACAATGCTGAGTTTATCTTCATTGCCGTTCCCACACCTACGGGTGCCAACCAGGGCGCGGCCGATATGCGCTATGTCGAGATGGCTGCACGCATGATCGCCCAGGAACTGGATCATTATGCTATCGTTATCAATAAGAGCACGGTACCAGTAGGTAGTGGTGATGTGGTTTCGCGTGTCATTCGCAACAACCTGAAGCGCCCTGAGGTCAACTTTGCAGTGGTCTCGAACCCTGAGTTCCTGCGCGAAGGCAATGCCCTGGGCGACTTCCAGCGCCCCGATCGTGTTGTGCTTGGCTCTTCTGATCCCGAAGCAGCTCAGAGCGTGGCACGACTCTATCTCCCGCTGCGTGCCCCCATCCTTGTAACGGACATCTATACTGCTGAGATGATCAAGTACGCCTCGAACGCCTTCCTGGCGACCAAGATCTCCTTCATTAACGAAATCGCGCAGATCTGTGAGCGCCTGGGTGCGGATGTGAAAGAGGTTGCCGAGGGTATGGGCCACGACAAGCGCATTGGGCGTGCCTTCCTGGATGCTGGCCTGGGTTATGGCGGTAGCTGCTTTCCCAAAGATGTGCGTGCCCTGGCCCACATGGCGGACGAAGCGGGTCTTCACCCTCAGATGCTTCATGCCGTCATGGATATCAACCATGATCAGCGCCGCCTGGTTATTAACAAACTGACCAATATTCTTGGCTCGCTGCGTGGTTGCGTGATTGGTGTCCTGGGCCTGGCCTTCAAACCTAATACCGATGATATGCGCGAATCAGCCTCCATTGACATTATCCGTTGGGTTACCGCGCAGGGCGCGACCGTACGCGTCTATGATCCCGTGGCTACAGAGACTGGGCGTGCGGCACTTGAGCGCGAGGGCATTAACCTGGATATGGTCGAGTTCTGCCAGACCTCCTACGATGTCGCAACGGGCGCTGATGCCCTGGTGATCTCCACCGAATGGAACGAATTTAAGTCGCTCAATATGCTACAGGTGCGTGCCGCTATGCGCCGCCCCGTCCTGATCGACGGTCGCAACATCTACGAGGCGACAGAGATGAATCGCTATGGCTTCATCTACCGTGGCATTGGGCGTGGAACTGGCCCCGCGCCAACAATCCTGCCTCCAGGCGATACCACGAGCATTCTAGGCGAGGCGCAATTGCTCAGCCTCGAAGAGAGCAAGTAAAATAGTAGTCGCGTATGCCAGTAGCGGACCCACTACTGGCATACGCGACTACTGGAGCCTGGCATTGGTATATTTTGTTCAAGGGAGGCCTGTAATGGACGGCGAGCAACCACTCTTATTTACACCCCTGGTGCGCCAGCCTGGTGTCGAGATTCCCGATTGGCTCTTTGGTCCTGCGGGCAAGGCCGGCCTACCAGGAGGACTCCTCCCCACGCAGGGCGTCAATATCGCGGTTGGCATCGATATTATCGAAGTTGACCGGGTGCGCAAGGTCTTTGAGAAACACGGCGAGCGCTTTCTCAAACGCGTCTTTACCGAGCAAGAGGTGCTCCAGTGTCGCAATAAGCCGGCCCGGTTGGCGGGGCGCTTCGCGGCCAAGGAGGCCATCAGTAAGGCTTTGGGAACGGGATTGCGTGGGGTTAAGTGGCGCGAAATGGAGGTCGTCCAGTTGCGTAGCGGGCGTCCAACCGTGCGCCTGCACGGGACAGCTATGCTGCGCGCCCAGCAGCTAGGCTTGAGCGCTTTTGATGTCAGCATCGCCGACCTGGCCCAACTCTCCATTGCCATCGCCGTAGGCGTACAGGCCGATATCGCTCCTTCGGCCAGACAAACTAATCAGCAGACTGAAGAAGAGTCCTGACCAGCGTGCGTGGGTAGTGTGGGAAGACGCTGCTAAAGCACGAGTTTTCATAGAATAGTACGGGCAATATCATACCATTCTATGAAAACTCGTGCTTTAGTCGTAAGGATCGGCCTTTTTGTCTATCGCTGGAAGAAGAGGTGAAATGAGTAGATTGACTATACAACAAGAAATATTCTCCATCCTTGGTATTAAAGAGCCAGTTTTGCTTGGAGAAGGTTCTGAGAGCCAGGCCTATGAATATACTGCGGACAAGGTGGTCAAGATCTATAAAGGACCGGTCGAGCGGGATAACCTGGACCATCTGTGCTCTATCTATGCATGGCTGTCCACTCATCATCTCCCTTTCGCCGTGCCAGAAATTTATGCTATTGAGCAACATGAGGATACAGTCTATCTTATAGAGAAAAAGCTAGTAGGCAGGCCAATCAGTACGGTTTATGCTCGACTACAGACAAATGAGAGGCAGCGCCTGCTGTCTAATTATCTTAAGGCTGTAAGACACTTGCAAGGGGTGACTCTCCCTACACAACCATATGGAAGCATCTTTCATGCCCCAGGACAGTCGCCAGTACCATATCAGAGCTGGAGACAGTTTTTGCGGGAAACGGCCCCACTTAAATTGCCACAAACACAGGATGATCTGCGCCAGGAAGGGATTGATGTTGCACGCTTGCTAGAGACGTTTCTCCAGGATATCGAGAATGTGCCTGATACTCCCGAGAAAAACTTTGTGCATGGCGACTATTTCTTTGGCAATGTGCTGGTCGATGATAAGCTGAAGATCTCCGCAGTACTCGATGTCAGCTGGTGGAGCGTGGTGGGCGATCACCTTATGGATATCGCTGGCGCAGTAATGTTTCTTGACCTCTATGAGTATGTAACGCCTCAAGAGATTACCTCTCTGACCCGGCAGGCCCTGGCGCTATATGGCCCGGAAATCCTTACCGCGATACGTGTATATGGGGTGTATTATAGCCTGCTCCTCTCTGACTGCAAGCTATTCGATCCCGCCGCGTATAGCTGGAGCATCAAGCGCCTGCGCGAGTATATGCAGTAGTCAGAAGCAATGACATCGCCCATGCAGGCAGGATTCCTTGCCACTACGTGGCTCGCGGGGTTATGGGATGTGGTGGAAAAATGCCAAAGGCATTTTTCCACCACATCCCATAACCCCGCGAAGCGTCGCAGACGCTGAGAATACCTTCTAGAGAGAAGTAAAGCAGTTATAAATAACGAAGTGAGGTAGCTATGCGAGCATTACTACAGCGTGTTAGCCAGGCGAGCGTGACGGTTGAGGGAGAGGTAGTGGGTGAGATCGGCGGGGGCTTGCTGATCTTGCTGGGCGTGGGCCAGGGAGATGGCGAGGCCCAGGTCAAGACGCTGGTCGAGAAGATCGTGAATCTAAGGATATTTGAAGATGCCGAGGGGAAGATGAATCGCTCCTTGTTAGACGTGGAGGGCGAGGCCCTGGTGGTTTCGCAGTTTACGCTCTACGCAGACGCGCGCAAGGGACGGCGCCCGAGCTATACAAATGCCGCGCCGCCCGTGCTTGCTGAGCCTCTGGTAGAGCGCTTCAAAGGAGGGATAGCGGGCTACGGCGTGAAGGTAGCAGGTGGCGTCTTTGGTGCGCATATGCAGGTGCAGCTCTGCAATGATGGACCGGTAACCATCTGGCTGGATAGTGCGGAGCTGTAGGGAGGGCTGCACAAATTCTGACTGCTGTAGGGAATTCACCGAAATCGCCGCAGGATGCCCCTGCCCTTTCAGGCATGGGGAGGAATGCGGCGTTCCTTTGTCGGTGGCTTGGGTGAGAGACCCCGTAGACAGCTTTTTCATCTGCTCCTTTTCTATTGACAGGTAGATGAAAACTATGATTTACTCTAAAGTATGAAAACGGTGTTAACAGCGAAACTCAAATTGAATACAACACCCGAGCAATTCAAGGAATTACGTGAGACACAACTGGCATATCGTGATGCTCTCAACTATGTCAGTACATATGCCTTTGAGAATGGCAAGATGAGTAATGCTGTTCGTCTGCAAGATGGCACGTATGATGAGATTCGCCTCCGTTTTCACCTTCCCTCACAAATGGCCTGTTCTGTTCCTCGCCAAGTTGGAGCCACTTATAAAGGCTTATGGACAAAGGTGAAGAACAATGCTGCTCATCGTAAGGCAGGTCTCACCAAAAAGCGGTACAAAGGGCTTGATAAGGCTCCTACGTTTCTCTCCCCCACGTTGACCTACCAGTATAAGAAGGACTACACGTTCAAGAAAGAGCAGCACGTGAGTCTTCTCACTCTTGAGGGACGGGTCAAGGTTCCCTATACTGGCTATGACAAGCACGTGGCATTGATCCAGCGTGGTACGGAGATAGGTGCATCGAAACTCTGGTATGACAAGCCCAAGAAGCAGTTTTACCTGCTCGTCTCCCTGGAAGTGGAGACGGCTGATCCTACCCCAGAAACGCACAAGCAGGTCGTTGGCGTGGATGTGGGGATGCGATACCTTGCCGTCACGGCGACCATGCAAGGCGATTGCACCTTCCATGCTGACATCTCTCCTATTACCAGGTCTCACCACTACGCACGATTGAGAAAGCGTCTGCAAAAGAAAGGCACTCGTTCCGCGGCGAGAAGGCTCGTCGCCATCAGTGGACGAGAGAGACGGTTGAAAGCCAACGCCAATCATGTCGTGAGTAAACGGATTGTTGCCCGATATTCACAAAGCTTGATTGGACTGGAGCATCTGACAGACATTCGTGAGCACACCAAACGACGGAAAGGCAAACAAGCCAGTGCCAAACAGCGAAAAGCCAATCGTACCTTCTCCAAATGGGCTTTTGGTGAGTTGCACGCGATGATCGCCTATAAAGCGCTCTTGCATCAAAGTATGGCAATCAAGGTGGATGCCAACTATACCTCGCAGTCTTGCCCCAAATGTGGGCACACCTGCAAAGAGAATCGCCCTTACAAGGGCTTGCTCTTTGTCTGTCAGAATTGTCAATACACGCTCCATGCCGATCTGGTTGGCGCGAGGAATATTGCGATGCGAACGCTTCTTATCCGGCAAGACTGGATAGGAACGGGCCTCTTGTCAGTACGCCCTGATGTGTCGGACGATGAAGCCAAAGCAGCACGCCTGAAAAGGTATGCTGAGTTGCGGTGGAGTTCAGACACAACTCCAAGCCCTCGGCTTTAGCCGTAGGGTACTGACTTGTGAACTTGCATCTTTTTGCTGAGAAAAGACGTGGAAAACATGGGTGCGTGTGCGGGAGAGATCTTCATATTATAGTTCTGGTTTTCTCGCAAAAACTATGCTTACTTCTTATCCGAAACCTTGAGCGCGCTTATCCCCGAATGGGGGAAGCGTTAGTCATTCCCATTTGGGGCAGGCGAGAGTGACGCGCCCCCAGAATGGGAGTAGGGCTTTGGAATAAGAACTTAATGGGCATGAGTGAAGGAGCACAAGCATGTCAGTGACGCCATCCTCTACAGTTGTGGGAGTTTTTCGGAACCGTTCCCAGGCCGAGCAGGCCATTGAAGGGCTGTATGGCGCGGGCTTCGCGCATGAGCAGATTCGCTTCTCCGCGCCGGGAACAACGGGAAGCTTCTTTCAGGATCTCAAGAGTCTATTCACAGGGAATGACACGACAAGCAGCACGATTGCCAGGGATCTCAATGGTCTGGGTTTCTCGGACGATGATGCCCTGTATTACGCAAGTGAGTATAGTAATGGAAATACTCTGCTGACGGTCCAGTCGCCGGGGCGAGAAGAAGAGGTTCTAGGGATCTTGCATCGCTACGGCGCGTACAATGTGCGCCCGAGCACATCTTTCGCAGATGATAATACAGGTAATGACGGTCAGCCTGCGGCTGATGATACGCAGGCGAGCGACTACCCCGTCGGCGAGCAGGATATGGGGACAATCGCATATCAGCAGCCCGCTACAAGTTATGCCGAGCCTGGAAAGGAAGAAGGTTTCTATCAGCAGCCAGAGGAATCGCAGGACGTGAATGCAAACGCTGAAGATAGCAACTATTCACGGCCTGTTGAGAGCGCGGCGGATGAGACGCCCATAGGTGATTATGTGCCGAAGGTCGACAACTATGATGCTGAGCCAGAGGAGCAAGCTAGCGAGCAGAATGTGGATGAAGGCATAGTCGAGCGCGAAGCAGAGGAAGATTCTTATCAGCAACCTGAGGCGAGCACCGCTGAGCAGCAGCCTCAGGCGCCAGACGTGCCCGAGCAGGATGCCGCCTCTGCTGAGTATAAAATCGAAGATGGTCAATATGATAGTACCGAGGCGTACACCTCGCGCTATAACACCGAGCCTGACCTCTCGCAGGTAGAGGCGCCTGCTGACGAGAATCCAGAGGCGCAGGGTGCGACGGCCCCAGCGACCTGGGGCGGGGAGACGCCTGCGCAAGAGGCCGCGACTGAGGGCACGACCTCCGCGCAGGGTGCAGGCTACGAGGATGCTTCGGTAGGAGCTGCTTTGGCGAACCAGAACGGAGCTTATCAGGTCAGCCAGAATGATGATGTTACGGCGACGCATGCTGCGCAACTCCAGCGTTATCAGCAGCAACTTCAGGCGACCCAGCAGCAGCTCCAGGAGGCTAAGTCACGCCTGCAACGCGCCAAAGACCACGAGCAACAATTGCAGAGTGTCAAACAGCAACTGGCAGAATTAGAGCAAGAATTGCAGGCCACCCTGGCCGAGCTAAACGACACCCACAGCCGTATCAACGAGTATCAATAAGATGTAAAGTGCGAAGTTACAGTGCTGACTATCAGCGCTGTAACTTCAATAGCCCCCAACCTCGCTCAACAGCGAAACGTACGCGATGAAGTAGTTCGTCCTCTATGCGCCACAGATTTTCATGATATCTTTGAATGAAGCCTTGCATCTCCTCATTGTGTTCTTGCATCCAATAATCGAAAAGCGCTCGTTCCTCAATGTCGAATTTTTCTCCATTGGGTTGCCAGGGGAAAACAGTTTCTATGTGCTTTACCATTTGGGGATCAATACGAGTAATGTCGATACTCCAATCTTTTGACCTCCCATCGCGTACGCAGCAAGAAACAATGGATTCCAGGAGCGGTGTGTCACGGGTCCGGAGTTGGAGTAGGTTCTGAGCTTCTTCGCAGGTAATAAAACTTGAGATATGCTCATTGACGGCTCCGGTAAACGCACGGTGACCATAGGATAGAAGTATTAGTTCGTTATCAGAATTGAGCAAGGGCAGCTTATGAGCCAGCTCAGAGGGGGGAAGCTGTCTGAAAACTGACCAAATTGCCTCTATCTCAGAATCGCGATCACAATACTCAAGCCAATCATAAACGTCTTCATTCAAGATAAAAGGATAGTCTTGCAACATTCCTGTAATTTTTTTGAGAGGCGGCGGTAGCTCACAGCAGAAGGTGCTAAAGACGTGACTATGTAGCAGATTGCCATACTTGCCAAGGGTGCGCATGGTTTTGCCCTCAAGGGTGGGAATAATCTGGGCCATATGCCGCCAGATATCGCAGGGCGCTCCTTCTTTCAAGGCATGTGAGGTCTCGGCGTCGAATAACCCCTGAAAATTGTAGCGCGTGTTGAGGAGCTTCTCAACATGTTCACCTGTAAGCGGTATAGGACATGTAGATCCAGGACTAAAAGCAAAGGTGGTGGCCGTTTGTAGTAGTGCCTCTATTGGTTTAGGATTACCTATACAGGCCTGTTCGAAGGCTGGCAGGATCTCCTGCACATAGCGCTTGTAATTAAAGGGAATGTAGTCAAGCCAATCAACAGACATAGTTTATTGTTCTCCTTGCTCCGCTTTCAGGGCTAATTTCTGGTTGATCGCGTTTCGGATTTTTGCGCCTAGAATGAAAAGCTCATCCATTGATTCTTGAGTGATTGTCACAGGAGTAAATGGGCCCACGCATCTATGTTCGACGTGAAGTGCTATTTGAATGGCCAGGAAGTCGCTGAAGTGATAGTAGATCTGTCTGAAAGGATAATGTCGCCAATCTTGTCGGTGGGCGTAGACAGGGGGATTATCGCCCTCGGAGGTGCGGAAGAAGGCGAAGCTTTGCTCAGGCTGGAAAAAGAAAACAAAGGCATCATCAGGCAAGGTGGCAAGGCTGTTATCTTTCGCCAGTAGATCATGAGCAGCTTGTTGGAAGTGAATGAGCGAGGGGTAGAAGCAGTCCAGGTGGCGCATAAATTCGCTTGAGCTATGACCCATCCAGGCGAGGAATTCTACATAGGCCGCTGGTAGGGAGGCGCCGATAACTTGCTCCAATTGGATGATTTCTTCTGGCAAACATGGTACATTTCGAATAATCGTCTCTGTGTTCAGTTTGCTCAATTGTTCCTTTTCCCAAGCGAGATGGGTTTGACCGGATTGTGTGCGTGATAAGCCTACCAGAATAGGAATGATAGTGCCCTCAAGGAGAGGCAGGTGACGAGAAATAAGTATGCATTGAAAGATAAGCTGGAAAATATCCATAGGCACAGCTCGTCCATCAGCGGCATAGACAGAGACAACCTTAGGCTCTTTTGTTTGAGTAGGTGGAGAAATTTGTGTGGCTTGCTCTTCAAAATACTTCAGATAAAAGCCATTTTCGCAGGAAAAGATATTTCCTGTTGCAGCTGAGAGGCTAGCTTCTGCGAGTTGTATTTCGGGAATGCCAAGAGATAGATGCACTATACCGTGAATATCTACGCCTAGCTGCTCAGCCAGTTCTTGCATGGCTCGATATTCACGGTGTGAGAGTATGATTTGGATCTGTGTTAATCTGCCCTCCATCTTGCTTTGGTTTTGGAGGTCTGCACTTTGTTTGGGATGATCTCTGGTAAAGGTTTGTACAGAGGTGTTAAACCTGTCTGTAGCCAGGAGGTGTGTGCTCTGCTCACTGGTTTGATTGGAGAGAATTGAGATAAGACTGCGTAATATACGGGCCAAATAGGCGTTTTCTGAATTATGCCAGACCTGACGAGCAACATGTGAGATATATGCGTGTTCTTCAGGCGAGAATTGAAGGGAGAAAGAGATGGTCTTATAAGGGTCGCGTGTGTGACATTGTGAGCAGTAACCGAAGGGGGCATCGTCGAATGGGTGATTGCAGTTGCGGCAACCCTGGTCCTGGTCTTCGAGAAAGCGAATGTACAAAGTGCGCTCATTATCGTATATCGAAGAGCGTTGTTGATCCTCGTATCCATGTTGCTCAAGCCAGAGCACTTGCTCCATCGTCAAAGCTGTATGCTCGGGTTGCTCAAAGACGATGTAGTAGGATGTCATGCGGAGGGAACGGCCCTGGGATTGACGCAGGGGAAAGGTATCGCGCAGTTCGGTGAGTATGGCTTTTGCCTCGGCCTCGCTTTTGCCGGAGGGTATGGTGATTTGTAAGTATGGCATACTTTTACTCCTGCAACACAAGTTTGTTTAGTAGGAGTATCTTTTTGTATGCTTAAAAAGCGGAAGAGGTTTTCTCAGGTGTCTCTGGCTAGTACTACTAGCAGCCTACCTGCTATTTGACAGTGCAAGAAGGGGCCACGTATACTACAAATGCTGAAGTTTTGGCCGATCAAAATACCAGATGGGATATGCTAGCATGTTGAGGGCATAGAATCGAACCCTCGCGTGTTCTATATAGAAGAGCAAGTTTCTGGGAACGTGTTTCGAGGAGATGGGCATGGAGGGGCGGTCATCATAGTAAGGATGCGCCCCGTATTTTTATGTGCTCTTCTCCCCGAGATATCTGGGGGTCTGTGTACGTGATGCACCAGAGGAAGTCCATGCAAGCATGGATCCTACAACGTTTCCGGTGTATCAGAAAGTCCCTCACAGGGATTTTGGGAAAGAGAGAAGGATCAGAGAGTGCTTACGGACAGCCATACGCATATTGATATGTCCCGCTTTCAGGAGGATCGTGAGGCGGTTATTCAGCGCGCCATCAAGGGCGGTGTGACACGCATGATCGATCCAGGCTGCGACCTGGCATCTAGCCGGGCGGCGCTCCAACTCGCGAAGGAGCATCCAGGAGTGGTCTTCGCGGGCGTGGGCGTGCATCCGCACGATGCCCAGAGCTATACGCCTGAGGTAGAGGCTGAGCTACGTGAGATGACCAGCGAGCCAGAAGTCGTTGCCATCGGCGAGTTTGGACTGGACTATTTTCGCATGCTCACCCCGCGTGATATTCAGCGCGAGGTTTTCTGCGCGCACCTGGAGCTGGCCCGTCAGTATGACCTGCCCTGTATCATTCATGTGCGCGATTCACATGAGGATGTGGTAGAGCTGTTGCAGACCCATGGTAAGGGGCTGCGCGGTGTCTTCCACTGTTTCTCTGGAACCGTTAAGCAAGCTGAGGAGTGCCTGACCAGCTTCCCCGGTTTTGTCCTCTCTTTCGCGGGTCCCCTCACCAAACAGGGAAATGAATTGCCCGAAGTGGCGCGTATAGTTCCCCTGGACCGGGTGATGGTGGAGACGGACAGCCCTTATCTCATTCCCAAGCCAGAGAAAGGGAGGCGTAACGAGCCCCTCTTTGTCAGGCACACGGCGCAGAAACTTGCTGATATTCGAGATATGACGCTTGAGGAAATTGCTCAAATCACTACACAGAACGCTATTCGCCTGTTCTCTCTAGGAGCTATAGATGAAGCTATTTAATACGCTGACCCAATCCATTGACCCTTTTACCCCGCTTAAACAAGGCCTGGCCACTATCTATGTATGTGGTGTCACTCCATACGATACAACTCACCTGGGGCATGCCTTTACCTATGTATCCTTTGATACGCTCATTCGGTATCTGGAGGCGCAGGGGATCACCGTGCGCTACGTACAGAATGTGACCGATATTGATGACGATGTATTGCGCAAGGCCCGTGAGCTGAATATGGCCTGGGACGAACTGGGACGCCGTGAGACGGCCCGCTTCCTGGGCGACATGGACGCTCTAAACGTTCGTCGCCCCGATGTCTACGCACGCGCCACCGACGCGATTCCTGATGTTGTCGAGATCGTGCAGGACCTCGTTGAGAAGGGCCTGGCCTATGTGAGCGAGGGTTGCGTCTTCTATAGCGTGAAGCAGGACCCCGACTTTGGTACCCTTGGGCGCGCGATTGGCCTCAATGACTACCAGTCGATGCTCAATGTCGCCAATGAGCGTGGTAATTTTCCCGAGGATAAGCGCAAGCATGATCCCCTGGACTTCGTGCTCTGGCAGGCCCAGGCACCTGGTGAGCCCGCGTGGCCCAGCCCCTGGGGTCCGGGACGTCCCGGCTGGCACATAGAGTGTAGCGCCATGTCGATTCGCCACCTGGGTCAGCAGATCGACATCCATGGTGGCGGTGCCGACCTGGCCTTCCCCCATCACGCCTGTGAGATTGCGCAATCCGAGCACTATACCAGCAAGAAGCCTTTCAGCCAGTTCTGGATGCACACCGGCATGGTGTACCAGGATGGCGAGAAGATGAGCAAGTCGCTGGGTAACCTGACGCTGGTCAGCAACCTGCTCAAGACTTATTCACCAGATGTGATCCGCGTGACGCTTCAGAGCCATCACTATCGTCAGCCCTGGGAATGCACACCCGAGGATCTGGGCAAGGCGCAAGAGACGATTGAACTCTTTAAGCAGGTGCGTTGCCTTGTGGGTGAGGAGAGCCATGGCGAGGACGCACAGGTTCGCGCCCTCTTCCAGCAGGCCATGGAGAACGACCTGGATACGCCTACAGCCGTCTCGGGACTGCGCGAGGCTGCCCAGACCGTCATTGCCAACCGCGACCTAAACGCTGGCGCGGAGGTCATCCGCCAGTCCCGCGTCCTGGGCCTGTGCATCTAATCTAGTAGAGCAAGAGAATGGGGAGGCTTGCAGGCACGAGCCTCTCCATTCTCTTTTTGTATTTCGTGGCTGGGAGCGTTTACTTGTATGCTACAATTGCGAGAAAATTGCTCTGGAGAAGAGACAAATGATGGTTGCGCAAGTATCTGATGAAGCTTCTCAACTGGCGGAGAAACATCACTTAGGGGCGCCACTCAAGATTTATTGTACAGATAAGCGTTCCGATCTGAAAATACTGGGATGGATCATAGGCATACTCTCCCTCGTCATGTTAGTCATGGCTCTCAGCTTTAGCCGTTTTCAATTTACTTCTTTTAACCTATTCCTAGATGGCCTTTTTGTGGCTATACCTCCTGTTGTTGGGCTTATTCTTATGGCTATAATTTTGCTGGCGCAGCCTATGACCATCTATATCTATGCCTCTGGTTTGCTTGTACACAGCGGAAAGACTTATCAGGTAGCGCGCTGGGAAGAGATTGAATGGGTGACAGGGAATCATGAAAAGGGTGTTATATACCTTGCAAACCAGGAAACGATCGAGATTGGATCCCGTATACCGCGATTAGTTGTGCTCATTCAAGAGATCGAGTTAAAAGCACAGCTTGCACGAGATGGAGAGGAAAGGGATATTGAGCGGCGGTTTGAAGATCTGCTCATCAGGAAAAGCTTTCTTCAGCAGGAGAAAGTACAAATCGCTACAGAGAAGGAAGCGTTTATCTTATATGAGCGACCTGAAGAAGTCGAACAATTAGGTGCTGAGTATCGACTGGGGGAGCATATAGCAACATACCATGCGGGCTTTAAAGGCATTTTACGCAGAAAGATACTGGCGGTGCCAATCTATTATATGCTGCTGCTCATCTGGACTGTGCTCATTGTAGGTCCTATCATTGGTATCATTCTATTTCTTGGTCGGAGTATCTTTAACCTTGATTTTCTCCCGGATGTAAGTTTTCTGCGCTCCTATTGGCATCTGATCTATATGTTTGTGCTATTTATCAGTGGTATTTATATGCCGCGCTACTTTGCGCGCTTCACTCGGCTTCATCTGTACAGTCAAGGCTTGATATATATTGAAGCAAGTGTATTTGAAGTTGTGTCTTGGGAGCAAATCGAGAGAATTGTCTCTCATAAGACCCTGCTCATGCTCTCTCCACATCTTTGTCAGATGTATCTGACAAAGGGAGATATCGTGATGATAAGTGGATATATGCATCAACAAGTGGAGATAAAAGCTATTCTTGATAAGCATGTAGAAGACAGGGTACAGGTAGGGTAACGAGAAGACATAGATAGCTTCTATATGCCTATCAATGGAATTATGGCCTTAAAGTCATAGATATAATATATTTCGTGCTCATTATATTTTCATGTGTACGTATACTGAGTTAAAGAAACAACATATGTTGTAGGGTGGAAAGGACAATTTGTTGATGAAAAAGTTGTTTGTTTCTTTGTCTTTTGTGCTGGCGAGCGTGGCGCTGGTGGCTGCACTTGCCGTTGCGGTGATTGGCTCGCCGTTGAGTGCTTCAGCTTACTCAAATAACTATTCGTATAGTTTTACCAATCACGCAAAGATCGCGAACAGCTATGCGATGGATACTGGTGACGCGAAGTGGACGCTTACCTCCCGCTCATGTCGCCAGGGATATACCATGACAGTTGCTGTAAGACGGATGGCCCTGCTGGGGCTTGATCCCGAGGTGCAGAGATTGGCGGTCCCCGAGTGTGGAGGTACCTTCGAGACCCATAGTACACCTGGTAAGTATTACCTTGTGTTGACCAAGCCGTATGATGGCTTCCTTGTGCAGGGGACAGGCGTGGTACGTAGCCTGAAGAATCAGCACTAACTAAGGAGAGAGGTGATGTGATAGGCCTTGACAACCGCAGGCTGCCAGGGTCCATCACGTCACCGATCTATATTAGTGGTGGAAGAGGCGGATGCCTGCCATAGCCATGGCGATATCGTATGCGTCGCAGGCCTGGATGACATCCTCGTCGCGCATGGACGCGCCGGGCTGGATGACGTAGGAGACGCCGTAGCGGGCCGCGCAATCGATGCTGTCGCGGAAGGGGATATAGCCATCGGAACCCAGGGTGACGCCTTTTAGACCTGAAAGCCACTCCTCCTTCTCCTGAGTGGTCAGGCGGGGCGGGACCGCATCGAAGAGCTGCTCCCACTCCTTCTCCTCGATGGCGGTCAGGTCGTCGCGCAGGTAGGTGTCAACGGCGTTGACTTTTTCCTGGCGCTTGACGCCGGCCTTGAAGGGCAGCGAGAGGGCTGCGGGATGCAGGCGCAGGTACCAGTTCTCGGCCTTGGCAGCCGCGGCACGTGTACACATAATGCGCGACTGCCCGCCCGCGCCAATACCAATGGCCTGGCCATCGTAGGCGAAGCAGATGGAGTTAGACTGGGTGTACTTGAGGGTGATCAGGGAGAGGACCATGTCGCGCTGCGCGGCCTCGGAGAGGTTCTTATTGCGCGTAGGCACATCCTTGAGCATCTCGAAGGTGGGAACGACGTTGTTGCGCTTCTGTTCAAAGGTTACGCCAAAGACCTCGCGTGTCTCCATCTCCCCTGGCTCATAGTTGGGATCAATCTGCAAAACGATATATGAGCCTTTACGCTTCTTACGCAGGATCTCCAGGGCTTCTGGCTCGAAGCCGGGCGCGATCACGCCATCGGAGACCTCGCGACTGATGAGCTTCGCTGTTGAAACATCGACGATATCGCTGAGCGCTGCGAAGTCACCATAGGAGGCCTGGCGGTCAGCTCCACGAGCGCGGGCATAGGCTGTTGCGAGCGGCGAGAGCTCCAGGTCCTCGACGGCGTAGGCCTGTTTCAGGCGGTCGTCCAGGGGGACACCAACGGCGGCACCAGCGGGGCTGACATGCTTAAAGGAGGTCGCGGCAGGTAGGTTAAGGCTACTGCGAAGCTCGCGCACTAACTGCCAGGAGTTGAGTGCGTCGAGCAGGTTGATATATCCAGGTGCGCCGCTGAGCACCTGAAAGGGCAGCGCTCCCTGCTTGCTATAAACGCGAGCTGGCTTCTGGTGTGGATTACAGCCATAGCGCAGCGTAAGTTCTGTATTCTCCATGAGAAAAGGTTCCTCTTCACAAAAAAATAGGTAGTCTACTTCTCCGAAAACCTGAGCGCGCCTGTCCCCGAATGGGGGAAGCGCTAGTCACGAGAGTGACGTTGGATTTCGGAAGAAGAATAGTATCCCCCAGAGAGGGAATCACTACTGGGTAGTGGGGTGAGTCTCTATTTATCTTACGCTACGGGATAGCAGGAGGGCAAACCTGAGTAAGAATTTATCCGCGAAAAGGGGGTGGTGTGACGTTGTTTTTTGTGCGTATTTCATTGTGCTTTCGCCTGGTAGTGCCTAGCATTGGGGGGAGAATGTATACCTTAGAAGACGATCATGATACGTCGTCGCGTTTGCAGCAGCAAGCGATTCAGCGAGAACTGAAGGCCGCGAAGGATGCGGCCGCGACGACTGGGGATGATCCTCAGCACGAGGAGCGCGATGTGCGTGAGGGACATGATACCCCAACCCTGGTGAATGCTCCCACGGGACCCCTGGCGGGAACCTCCACATCCACCTCAGTACGCGAACAGCTAAGTGATTCTTTGCGCCAGCTAGTGCCAGAGGGCAATCGCCGCCTGGCGATTATGGCGCTCTCAATCGCCTGCTTTGCCGTCTTTGTTACGGCCCTGGATGAAACGGTCGTGGTGACGGCGCTTCCACAGGTGATTACGGACCTCAAGTTATCCCTGACACAACTGGATCATGCCTCCTGGATCGTGAGTGCTTACCTACTTGGTTTTGTTGTGGCTATGCCCCTGATGGGGCGTGTCTCAGACATCTATGGACGCAGGCGCATCTTCCAGATCTGTTTAGCCATTTTCGGTATCGGCTCGTTTCTCTGCGCCATCGCGCCAATGTTGGGGCAGCGTTTTCCCCTGAGCTTCTTGCAACCTTTGGGCATCGATACTTCGTCACCTGGACTCATCTGGCTAATCTCGGCTCGTTTCTTTCAGGCCATTGGTGGTGGCGCGCTGGTCCCGGTGGCTATGGCTATCGCGGGCGATTTCTATACGCAGAAGCGCCTGGGCATTGCCCTGGGTATCATCGGCGCAGTCACCGAGATAGGTGGCGCGCTGGGTCCACTTTATGGCGCGCTAGTGGTCGAGCATCTCGGCTGGCAGGCCATCTTTTATCTGAATATCCCCATTGTGGGAGTCCTGATGGCTGGGACCTGGTTCTGTATTCCCAAAGGAGAACATCAGCGCGAGGGTGTTGACTGGTTGGGAAGCATCCTGCTCGGACTGGCTCTGACCTGCTTGAGCCTGGGACTGGCTCAGCAGGGCGCGGAGATGGGAACGGCACATGTCAGCACCAGTGCGGCCCCGCAGAACAATCCCGTCATCCTGGCCCTGGCGGTACTCTTCTTCATCGCTTTTGTGCTGGTTGAGCGCAAGGTGCGCTGGCCGGTGGTCGAACTCTCGCTCTTCAAACGTATCACCTTCAGTGCCTCTACCCTGGTCAGCCTGCTGGTCGGAGCAGCGTTGATCATAGCCATGGCTGATATCCCCATCTATGTAGATACGGTTATGCAATTAACGGTCATGGATAGCGGCCTGGCTCTGTTACGTATGACCGCGTTGATTCCCGTGGGGGCGTTGCTGGGTGGGTGGCTGTGTAACTATATTACCTGTCGCTGGACGGCAGTGCTGGGCCTGCTGTTTACCGCGGGTGGCTTCTACCTGATGAGCCGCTGGCCCATCAATGTTAGCTGGACGCAGATTACCACAAGCACGGTCGTGGCAGGCCTGGGCTTTGGCCTGGTCATCTCACCCATTGGCACCAGTGCCTTGAATGCTGTAAAAAGTAGGCAGGCAGGCATGAGTTCGGCGGTCATCACGGCGCTGCGTATGGTTGGCATGATCCTGGGATTGGCGATCCTGACCTCGTGGGCGCTAGCCGACTTCAATAGTCGTATCAAAGGCTATGCCTCAATCTCGATGAAGGCGACGGCGGGCGATTATATCATCTGGGTGCAAAACTATGCGGTCCACGTGGTGCGCTCGGCACACACAGTCTATACCTCGGTCTTCTTTGCTACGATGTGGCTCTGTCTGCTGGCGATCATTCCCGCCGTTTTCCTCTGGGGAAACCAGGCGCCGGTGGCGGAGCGCGAGCTGGACTTGAGCACGCCCCCCATTCCGGGCAAGAGCATCTTCGCGCAGCCGCGCCAGGTGCTCGCGGTGGGAAGCATCCTCCTGGTGTTGCTGCTGATTGGGAGTGGCATTCTGGCGACCCTTCTTGTGGATGGACCAATGCTGCGGCAGCAGAGCGCCAAACCGTTGTTGCGTTCATTGACCTTGCAGGTTGGGCTGGATCAGCAGGCGGTGACCTCGCTGCTAACCTCGCAATTGAAGATCAAGAGCGACACTATCAGCAATATCAGCGTCGCGCCGCTGCCCAACGATGGCCTGCGTCTAAGCCTGCGGTTGAATATCAATACCGATGGGATCAAGCGCAGCATGACGGTTGCGATGGATGGCCAGCTTGGCCTTGACCAGAAGCAGAATATCCATTTGAAGGTTACCCATCTCAGCCGTGACGGACTGGATGCCGGCCCCCAGGCTACAGCTGCTATGCAGGACCCGGTGAACGAGATGTTTACCAACTCGATCATGCCCGCGCTACACGCCCAACTCAAGAGCGTACAGATACGCGCGGTACATACCACAACCACCCTGAACTGTAGCAAAGGTACAATGATGCTCGTGATCCAGTTGGAGACGCCCGCTGTGGCCGACCTGCCGCATATAGCCACGCCCGCTCCCTACTGCTTCACCGGGCCAATCGATATCAACAAGCTTTCACCTACCCTGACCATCCCATAGTAGCCGCGTACGCCAGTAGCGGGCCAGGAGAGAAGGTTGCATGTGTAAGGTACAACAATTGTGGATGCGTACTCCCTACAGGCTGGGGAGTATAGTGCTTATGCTTATAGTTGTGAGCGCGGTGCTGGTGTTGATTACTCCGGTCTATGCCGCGACACGCACCGTGATACAAATGCGTGTGCAGCAGGAGCTGCCCCTGAGCGCACATATCTACCTGGCGACCGACGCGCTACGGCCTATCTTTCAGGAGCGCATCGACGCGCAGGTGCCCTCAACGGTCGCTAGCACGCTGAAAGGCATCACGGATGGGATGCCAGGTGACACGCGTGACTGGGCAGCGAAGATGGCAAAGGTCTTGATTCAGCCCTCGGCCACGCTTACAGGTCTCTCGCCGCAGGCAGGGGGGATGGTGACCTCGATGCGTATCAGTCTCTATCCCGGCGATCCTAAACCTATCGACGCCAACCTGCTTGTGCGTTTTACGGTGCTCAACGCCACGACGATTCAGGTCAGCGCCTTCCCGCTCCAGGGAAGCCCAACCCTGGTCAGTGGTCCCCTGACCACCTTGCCCACGCCCCTAGGGCAGCTGCAAAGCATTCATACGACTCCGGGCTGTGGCGCGAACGCGTTAGATGTTGGCATGCAGCTCCCGATCAACCTGGACGCGCCAGCGATCACGCAGAACGCAACCTTTACGCGGGGGCAATCTTCGCGCACCACTCTGACGAACTGGCAGAAGCCAGCGAGCGCTACAGCGGGAACGCATGCTTATGTCGAGATTCCTGCTAGCTCACTGAGTACCCTGGGACCTGGCCTGGGCGTACTCTCTCTGGGCAATGACCTCTTCGCGCGGAATATCCAGCTCTCCGTGAGTGGAAACCATCTGGTTGCGACCAGCGATATCACGCTGGGAAAATCTTTGAAATTGGCCCAGGCGACCACGACGATTATGCCATTGGCACAGCAGGGGAAGCTGGCTATCCAGGTGCAGAAGACCACGGTTACAATCTTCTCCATCTTTACCTTTCCTTATGATACCTACAATAGCCAGATTCAGCAGGAGCTAAATAGCAAGCTGGGTAGTGCGCTCGGCGACAAGTTTACGCTGAACACGGCCAGCATTGGTCCCAATAGTAATGTGCCCTGCGCGGCGGGCGATAGCATGATCCTCTCCGTAACGGCGCCGGGTGGCCTCTTCTAGCCTGGCTTATGGCAAGAGATTATTGGGTTTGGCGGGCACATCTGAGAACGAGAGCAGACGTAGCCTGCCCTGGCGCAGCGTGTGCCAGAGGGTTGGGGTCGCGCCCAACTCCTGGCGTAAGGCCGTGTGTAGCTCATTCCAGGCCAGGTGTACCTCCTCTTCGTGTGTGCGCAGATTGCCAATAGCGAGGCGGAGTGTATAGCGACCCTTCAAGCGGGTGGCCGAGAGAAAGCAGCGCCCGCTGGCGTTAACGCGATTGAGCACGCGCTCATTCAAATGATCCAGCCGTTCCTCGTTCTGGATGGTCCAGGGGTGTGCGCGAAAGCAGACCACGCTGAGGTGAGTGGGGAAGAGCAACTCCCAATCACTTGAAGCCTCAACCCAATCGGCAAAGAGGCGCGCCAGGCGACAATGTTCAGCGATATTGGCGACGAGACCATCATAACCAAAGTAGCGCAACGTCATCCATAGCTTGAGCGCGGGAAAGCCATGTGGCAGGGAGGTGTCATAGTCCATCAGGTTGATCGCCTGTCCTGAACGGCTCTCGGTGTTTTGCAGGTAGTCGGGGGTCAGGCTAAAGGTAGCGCGCAACGCCTGCGGGCGGCGTGTATAGAGGACGCTACAGTGGAAGGGAGTGAAGAGCCACTTATGGGGATTGATCGAGAGTGAATCGGCCCGCTCGCAACCGCGTAGGACCCAGCGTTTCTCGGGCATGAGGGCCGCGACCCCGGCGTAGGCGGCATCGACATGGAGCCAGAGACCATAGCGCTCACAGAGATCTGCGATGGACTCCACGGGGTCAACGCTGGTCGTAGAGGTTGTGCCTACAGTGGCCACAACCGCGAAGGGCCACCAGCCCTCGCGTAGATCCTCGCGGATGGCCTGGTCGAGCGCCTCCACATTTATTCGGTAGGCATCATCGGTCTCGATCTTCCGCAGACTCTCCAGTCCAAGACCGAGCAGAATAGCCGCCTTCTCCAGTGATGAGTGAGCCTCCTCGGAGGCATAGAAGCGGAGGCGCGGCATCTCTTTGCGACCCGCGAGTCCCTGCTGGCGTATGTGCAGGCCGGGAACAAACTCGCGCGCCGCCGCGAGAACATTGGTGATAGCGGAGTTGTGATGGATCATGCCAAAGAGGGGTGCGGGCAGGCCAAGCATCTGGCGGAGCCAATCCAGCGTGACTTGCTCCAGTTCGGTCGCGGCAGGAGCTGTCTTCCAGAGCATACGTGAGACATTGAAGGCTCCTTCAAGCATATTAGCCAGTATGCCTGGTCCAGCGCTGGTCACGCCGAAATAGCCCATAAACCTGCCGGAGTTCCACTGGGTCAGGCCGGGAACAATGATGCGTTCAACATCTGCCAGGATCTGATCCATCTCTTCACCTTGAGAGGGTGGATGGGAAGGGAGCATGTCCTGGATGTCGCCCGGTTTGACCTGGGCCAGAACGGGGCGTGTATGGACGCTCTGGATATAATTAGCGATCCAATCGACGACCTGGTGTCCATAGTGACGCAAAGCTTCAGCGTCCATATCACCCTCGCGGGGTTGGGGCGTGGGTCCTGCTTCTAGAGGTATATGCATTGTTCAACCACCTCCACATAACAACCAGAGAACAACGTTTAGATGGGAATATCCTGGTATTGTATGCCTTCTTACCACGGAGTAATCATTTGTTGCAGTTAATTGTAAGAAAATAGATGGTAATCGTCAATATAGCTCATGCAAAAACATTGATGCATTGCTAAATATATTTTCACTTTGAGTTTCTGTGACACGTTGAATATGAATAAAAAATCATCTGGAACCTGCTTCGGCTCGTGTAGCGAGCCTTTCGGGTAAGGGAAGGGCGTGCTTCAATATTACAATCTAGACATAATAAATAGTCGATACGTATTGAGTAATTAGCATTTATTCTAGGCAATTGTAAGCACGCCTGTGATGCGTCTTGATGGTTAAATATAAGCAAGCCATATTGTATAGCTTTGCTGCCTGTAAGAAATTTTTATGCGTTATTAATATCTTATTTTTGTATATAATGTTAGTATATAGTATATCGTTTATATTGTATGTTTCTCTTTGAAAATTGAAGATGTATTGGCAGATCTTCTGCTTGTCATGGAAAGAACCTTATAAAGCTGAGTCGATGTGTGTAGGATGTAGAGGAGTAGGTTAGGATATGGAAGCCTCAGGAAAACCGTTTAATCCATTTGAGCGTGCGATTGTGCCGTTTGAGAGCCAGCCTCAGGCTAACGGCATCTATGATACGCAGGAGATCATCGTGCCTGGGGAGCAGAATGAAACTGCTCCAGGCTCTCCCTTTTCTGAGCGGCGCACCCCGGTAACGGAAGAGATGTTCTCACTTCTCCATGTGCCGCCTGGAGATGGGTTGCCACACCTGGAGCGCTACTCTGCGACCCCATGCTTTGACCTTGAGACAGTTATCTCTCAGACGCATATCCCGGCGATGACGCTGCGCTCCTGGGAGCGGCGTTTTGGTATTCCGGCGCCCTGGCATGGGAGCAATAACGCGCGCCTCTATTCAATGCGAGACCTGGCGGCTATCCACTGGCTCAATCGACGTATCAAGCAGAACAACACGAGTGTCTACCTATCAATGCAGGAACTGGTGCGCCTGGAGCCGGTGTATAACAGGCACTATAGCGCGAATATGTCTACAACTCCGCCCAGACAGCGCAAGTTTCCCGAATTGCATGAATCTTTGCTGCGTGCGATTACCATGATGGATGAGGGGGGCGCGGGGCGTATTCTGAGCGAGGCCTTTGATACCTATCCAGCGGCCACCGTCTGCCAGCAGGTACTGCAACCGGTGCTGACGAAGCTTGTTGAATTGCGCCATACGGTCTCACTTCCCCGCACCATCGAACACTTTGCCTCCAAGCTCACACGCGATCAGATTGTACATTTGATCGAGGCGGGCCTGACCCCGCGCGAAGCTCTTCAACGTCTCTCTCTCCTGGCTCTCCGCGCTCCGCAGATCTACGCCAGTCAGCAGCGTGCCAGGGAGCGTATGGAGGCGGTGCCCACGCTGGCGCGTATCGCAGACATCATGCTGGAGGCAATCAGGCAGCTTGACGAGGGACATGTGCAGAGAATTATGGATGAGGCCTTCTTCTACTACCCGGTTGAGGAGGTATGTAGTAACCTGTTTCAGCCAGTGCTCTATCGGATTGGTGAATTATGGGCTTCGCGCCAGATCACGGTAACGGTCGAGCACTTTGCCAGCAATATGATTCGTACGCGCCTGGCCTATCTCTTTCAGACCACGCCCTACCAGCGCCAGGGGCCAGCCATCCTGGTTGGCTGCGCGCCGAGGGAGACGCATGAGATTGGTATACTGATGCTGGCGCTCTTCTGGCGCCGCCAGGGCTTTAATGTCTACTACCTGGGGCAGATGCTGGAGCCTCAGAGCTTGCTGCAAGAGATCCGGCGCCTGCGACCTGGAGTGGTATGTCTCTCAGCAACCACGCGACCACGCGCGCGGGACTTGGCAGAGATCGCGCGTGAGATCAGTAAACTAGAGGGACCTCGCCCCACTGTCTGCTTTGGTGGAGGTGCCTTTATGCAGGATCTCGGCCTGGTAAAAAGTATCAAGGGTGTCTTCCTGGGGTCCGACGCAAACGAAGCCACCCGCCGCCTGCACGAGCTTGTCCCCCTTCAACAGTCGCAGCCAGCGCGCGACGAGGCGCACCATATCATGTAAGGGATTATGTGTGGCGACATAGCTGTGCTATGTCGCCACACATAATCCCTTACATGATTTACACCTACCAGGCGTCCAGAAGAAAAGTGTTACAATCTTAGGTAGGTAACACGACGCTGAAGGCTTGTCTTTTTGATAAAGAGGGTAGGTAGTATGACAACAACAATAACTGAGTGGCAGCATCGAGATATCCTCACCAATGGCATTCGGATGCATTATGTTACGCAAGGTGAGGGTTCATTGATTGTGCTCCTGCATGGTTTCCCTGAGTTCTGGTACTCCTGGCGGCACCAGATCCCTTTTTTGGCGCAAC
Organism: Ktedonobacter robiniae; assembly: GCF_016587375.1. Classification (GTDB taxonomy): domain Bacteria; phylum Chloroflexota; class Ktedonobacteria; order Ktedonobacterales; family Ktedonobacteraceae; genus Ktedonobacter; species Ktedonobacter robiniae. The sequence goes on along the minus strand of NZ_BNJG01000001.1, from coordinate 1,799,083 downwards.
TGGGATATAAGGTGGTGGCGCCTGACCTGCGGGGCTATAACGATACAGATAAGCCGCGCCGAGGCTACGAGATCGCGATCCTCTTGCGCGATATTGAGGGCCTGATCAAGGGCCTGGGCTATGAGCGGGCTATCGTCGTGGGCCATGACTGGGGTGGTGTGCTGATGTGGCAGTTTGGCCTGAGGTATCCGCACATGGTTGAGCGCCTGATTGGTCTGAATGCGCCGCCGCCCTGGACCTTCGCGCGTGAGCTACGGACCTGGAAGCAGCTGCGCAAGAGCTGGTATGTTTATGCCTTTCAACTGCCCGTCCTGCCAGAGCTGGCCCTTAGTCGTGAAGGGGCTGAGCCTATTGCAAAGATGCTCTACGCCAGCGCCGTGCAGAAGTCAGCCTTTCCAGAGGATGTGTTGGAGCGCTATAAAGAGGCCATGAGCAAGCCGGGCGCACTGACGGCGGCGATTAACTACTATCGCTCGATCTGGCGGCGCTCAAGTATCGGGGCCGTCAGCGGAAACAAAGGGAGAATCGATAAGCCCACGCTGCTTATCTGGGGTGAGCAGGACGTGGCCCTGGATATCGCCATGACCTATGGCCTGGAGGAGTGGGTTCCCAACATAGAAGTGCGGCGCATCCCCGATAGCGGCCACTGGGTCCAGCAAGAGAAACCCGAACTCGTCAATGAATGGATCACCGAATTTCTCCAAAAGGCTTCAAAGAGTGTTTAGTGATAAAAAAACAGTAGTTGCACGAAGTGCAACTACTGTTTTTTTATCACTAAACACTCTTTGTGTCACCATAGATGATGGCGCGCTTGACCTCTTCGATCAGGTCGGTAACCGGAATGCCGCGTGGGCAGGCATCGGAGCAGTTGAAGATGGTGCGGCAACGCCAGACGCCATCCTTCTTGCCCAGGATATTGAGGCGCTCGGCGGCACCCTCGTCACGGCTATCGAAGATGAAGCGGTGCGCGTTGACGATGGCGGCGGGACCGACCCAGTCCTGGTTGCCCCAGATCGAGGGGCAGGAACCAGTGCAGGCGCCACAGAGGATGCACTTGGTGCCCTCGTCGAAGCGCGCGCGTTCCTCGGCGGATTGCAGGCGCTCGGTGCCTGGCTCGTTGTCGTACGTGATCAGGTAGGGTTTGACCTGCTTGTACTTGTCGAAGAACTGGTCCATATCGACCACGAGGTCCTTAATGACCGGGTAGCCCAGCATTGGCTCGATGGTGACCTTCTTGCCTACGTCGCGCATGAGGACCTTACAGGCCAGGCGGTTGCGACCATTGATGCGCATGGCATCGGAGCCACAGACGCCGTGGGCGCAGGAACGGCGATAGGTCAGCGTGCCATCCATCGTCCATTTGATGTTGTTCAGGGCGTCCAGCAAGCGGTCGATGGGTTCAACCTCGACGGTAAACTCGTCCCAGTACGGCTTATTGTCGCGCTCCGGGTCGAAGCGCTTTATACGCATTAAGACTTGCATCGCGTTCTCCTCTAGTATTTGCGCTCCTTAGGCTTGAAGACGGGATCATCCACAAGCACGACATCCTTGTAGTCCAGGCGAACGTCGTGCGCCTTCTCGCCCTTGTAGGCCAGGGTATGTTTGAGCCAATTGGTATCATCGCGCTTGGTATAGTCGAGGCGATAGTGGGCGCCACGGCTCTCTTTACGCGCGATAGCTCCGTGAATGGTTGCCTCGGCGCAGTCGAGCAAGAAGCCAAGCTCGATGGCCTCGACCAGCTCGGTATTGAAGCGCTTGCCTTTATCCTGGAGCTGAATTTTCTTGTAGGCATCTTGCAGGCCGTCCAGCGTATCCAGAGCTGAGAGCATGCCCTTCTCCTCGCGCTCGACGAAGACCTTGTCGTTCATCTCGTTCTGCAGGGTCGAGCGGATGCGGGCCGCCGACTCGCCGCCAGAGGACTTGCCTTTATCCAGCAGGCGATCAAGCATATCACGTGAATAGGCCTCGGGATTCTCTGGCAGGGGGGCGTGATCGTTCTCGGCGATGAAGCGTGCCATGTCTTTACCCGCGCGGCGACCGAAGACGATCAGGTCGACCAGCGAGTTGGTGCCCAGGCGGTTGGCACCGTGAACGGAGACGCAGGCGACCTCGCCCGCGGCATAGAAGCCGGGCATGGGTGTCCACTGTGGATCGATGACAACGCGGCCATCCAGGTCGGTAGGAATACCGCCCATGGCGTAGTGCGCGGTCGGCTGGATCGGCACAGGCTCGGTAATCGGTTCGACACCCAGGTAGTTACGCGCGAAATCTGTGATATCGGGCAACTTCTCGGCAATGGCCTTGGCGCCCAGGTGGCGTACATCGAGGTAGACGTAGTCCTTGCCGTCAATGCCGCGTCCCTCGTTGACCTCCTGTACAATACAGCGCGAGACGATATCGCGTGGGGCCAGGTCCTTCAATGTGGGCATGTAGCGTTCCATGAAGTACTCGCCCTTATCGTTGAGGAGCTTACCGCCCTCGCCGCGAGCCGCCTCGGAGAGGAGCACTCCGACCTTGTAGATGCCGGTGGGATGGAACTGGTACATCTCCATGTCTTGCAGAGGGATGCCACGGCGATAGGCGATGGACATACCGTCGCCCATGCAGGCGAAGGCATTGCTGGTCACGCGCCAGGCGCGGCCATAGCCGCCGGTCGCGAACATTACCGCCTTGGCATGGAAGGTATGGATCTCGCCTGAGCGGATCTCCATCGCCACGACGCCGCAGGCGCGGCCCTCGTTGAAGATCAGGTCCAGCACCAGGAACTCGTTGAAGAAGCGCACCTGGTTCTTGATTGAGCTCTGATACATGGTTTGCAGGATCATGTGGCCGGTGCGGTCGGCGGCGTAGCATGAGCGACGCACGGGACCCTCGCCAAAGTTGCGCGTGTGACCACCAAAGCGGCGCTGGTCGATACGGCCATCTGGCGTGCGGTTGAAGGGCAGGCCGCGATGCTCAAGCTCGTAGACGGCATCGATAGCGTCGCGGGCCAGAATCTCGGCCGCAGGCTGGTCTACCAGGTAGTCGCCACCCTTGACGGTATCGTACATGTGCCACTTCCAGTGATCCTCTTCCTGGTTACCGAGGGCCGCGGCGACGCCACCCTGGGCAGCACCGGTATGTGAACGCGTGGGGTAGACCTTGGTGAGTACCGCTACGCTGGCATTTGGCAATTGCATCGCAGCCATCAGACCCGCGCCACCAGCGCCGATGATGATGACATCAAATTTCTGATACATGGTATATATATCCTCGCTTCAACTTGCTCACAACTTCTCTGCTGCCTGTGCTCTTAGTGCAGGCAGGCGGGACCGAGACTGCCCGCAACGGGCTGGAAGGTGATGAGTGTGATAGTGCCCAGCATAAAGAAGGCGAGCAGGAGTACCGCGGCGATGCCTTGTAGCACCAGGCGCGTCCCCGGCGAACGCACATAATCATCGATGACCACGCGCAGGCCGTTCACACCGTGTGTCAGGCCAAGCGTCAGCAGCAACCAGTCGAAGAGGCGCCAGAAGGGGTTCGCGTAGCGAGCCGCCACAAACGCGTAGGTCGTACACGAGACGTCATTGGTCACATGCATAATAGTAAGATGGATAATGACCAGGAAGATCAGTACCACGCCCGAGATACGGAAGTAATACCAGGAAAAGGTCTCAAAGCCACCGCCAGCCGGACGAGGCCCACCATATAAACGCGACAGCATACATTCTTCTCCTTACAAGGGTTCTTTGACGTGTTACTTCTACGCGCTACTAATTTTTGACACTCAGGATGGCTTCGGGATTAAAGAACCATTTAACGAAGGCCACTGAGGGGAGTAGCGCGGGTTTCAGCACGAAGTAGGCAAACACGGCGGAGACTACTATCGTTATGCCCAGGGCCGCGTAGAATAGCGGCTTTTGAAGGCGTGCACCCTTGCGCCAGAAGTCGATCATGATAATACGTACGCCATTAAAAGCGTGATAGAAGACAGCGCCCACGACAGCCAGTGATAGGAAACGCACAATGACGTGGTCAAAGAGCAGAATGCCATCGTTATAAACTGTTGGGCCAAAGCTGAGTAGAGAAATATCCACGACGTGGATAAACAGGAAGAGCAGTAGTCCGAGTCCTGTCACGCGGTGCAACAGCCAGGACCACATGCCAGATTGACCTTTGTACATTTTTCCCTCACTTCTGGGGGCGGGAGAGGAGGGCAGGAGGCACGAGGTTAGATAGTGCTTCGCTCAGCCTCTGGCGCTTGCTCTCGCCCTTTCCGAACATCCAAGCGGGGACCGACGCATTGGAACGGCAAGAAGAGCTAGCCAATGAGCCTGCGCAGGCATCATCGACGAGGACCGAGAAGATGGGCATAAAAAATAGACCGTTTCTTACACATCACAGTCCTCTATCTACAACCAGGCACCCCGCTGTGCTTTACCAGGCCCTTGGCGAGCCAGGCAAACGTTGTATGTGTATTATACTTCACTCTTGAGGCGCGCGCAAACAGTTTTCATTGTTCTGGAGAGTGTTGTGAGGGGCGGGCGACTGCCCGCCCCTCACAACACTCTCCAGAACAATACTACTCTATTATTGTCTGTATTAGTATCGCGCTTTTTCAATCGCGATAGCTATGTTATAATGCAGGAACAATCGTTCTTACTCCTTCTTAATATACCAGGGAAAAGTGCTATGCCTATACGTCAACTTGCGCCCGATGTGGCGGCGAAGATCGCGGCTGGTGAGGTGGTGGAGCGGCCCGCCTCGGTGGTAAAGGAACTTATTGAGAATAGTATTGACGCGGGCGCGACCCAGATTCGCGTCGATCTGATGAATGGTGGCCTGCAACTCATTCGCGTGACCGATAATGGCAGTGGCATCTCACCCGAAGAACTGCCCCTGGCCCTGGAGCGGCATGCTACCAGCAAGGTGACATCCATCGACGACCTGGAGCAGATTCGCTCGCTGGGTTTTCGCGGTGAGGCGCTGGCGAGTATCGCCGCCGTGGCCGAGGTGACGCTGGTGAGTCGAGCGCGAGGCTCCGAGCAGGGATCACAGGTGAGCGCGCAGAATGGGCATATCTCTGATGTCACTCCCGCCGCCTCGCCCGAGGGTACGACGATTACGGTTCGTAACCTCTTTAGTGCCGTTCCAGCGCGCCTCAAGTTCCTGAAGAGTCGTAATACTGAGATCAGCCATTGTCATCACCTGCTGGAGCAGTACGCACTGGCCTATCCCGAGATCCGCTTTACGGTTGCCAGTGAGGGGAAGCAGATCTTCTCGACTCCCGGTGATGGCAAGCTCTTTAGCGTCCTGGTGCAGGTCTATGGTCTACAGATCGCGGAGCAGATGGTGGAGGTGGATGGCGATGATGAGCATGACGCCAGCGATGGCGAATATCCCATTGTTAAGGGCTTTGTGAGCCGTCCCGCCTGCTATAAGAGCACGCGCCAGCATATCTCCTTCTTCGTCAATCGGCGCTGGGTCATGAGCCGCATGCTTACTACGGCAGTGGAGGGGGCCTATCATTCGCTACTCCTGAGCGGGCGCCATCCCCTGGCGGTCATCAATATCCAGATCGACCCCTCCTTCCTGGATGTGAATGTGCATCCAGCCAAGACCGAGATTCGTTTCTTAAAGGAGCGTCGTGTCTTCGCCGCTATCCTGCGCGCGGCCCGCAAAGCTCTTTTGCAGGAGCAGGAGATGCCGCAGTGGAAGTCGAAGTCTAGCGAGCCACGCGCGAGTAGTCAGCCAGGCGCCTATGATCAGGAACCCTCATTCGAGGGCAGGCTGGATCTGGATGAAGAAGCAGTACAGACAGGTGAGCAAGAAGCAGAAGAGGCAGGTAAGCCACAGCAGCGGCAGAGCACGATCCCTGGAGATAGCCCCTGGATTACCTTTACGGAAGAAGAACATGGGACGAGGCCGCCTGGACATGCACGCCTCTGGCAGAGCCACCTGGGCGTGACCGATAAGGCGAAGGGGTCACGTCTCAAAGCTGTTGACACAACCGTGGAGGTCGAGCGTTCTCCCACGGGAACGCTACACGCGCAGGCCGAGCAGGTAAGCGTCACGCTTGATACTTCTCTCGAAGAGGATGATCCGCTCTCCATGCTACCGCCAGCCACGCCCGTTGAGAAACGTCCAGAAGCGGGCGGAGACATCGCAGAACAAGAGCCACTGGCCTCCTTTGACGCCGTGCCGCGTGGCATTCCCACGATGGGTATTCAGTTGCCTTCTGCACAGACCGAGGAGCGTTCAAGGCTGGTTGTGAGTCCAGTCGCGCCACAGGCGATTGCAGGAGACGCTCAAAGGGTAGAGCGGCGCCCTGAGCAGGGGGCACTACCGGGCCATAGTATAGACCCGAACCTGCCGCGCAAGTTTCCGCGCCTGCGCGTGGTGGGACAGCTCTCACAGAGCTATATTGTGACCGAGGGACCGGATGGCATGTATCTTATTGACCAGCACGCGGCGCATGAACGGATAGTGCTTGAGCGCATGGTCGCGGCCCTTAAATCGCGCGAGACCATCTCGCAGCTCCTACTCACCCCTATGCACCTCACGCTGGCCCCTGTCGAGATTGAGGCGCTCGAAGAGCATGGGGAGCAGCTACGGCGCATCGGCTTCGAGCTGGAGGTAGTTGATGGTAAGACCGTCGAGGTGCGTGCCGTCCCCACGGTTCTGGTCAAGCGCCTGGACAGTGTCTCGCTGCATGCCTTACTGGTCGAGCTTACCGCCGAGGACCAGCTGGGGCATACCGAGACCTGGGAGGAGCGTGCGCTGGCCAACGTCGCCTGCAAGGCCGCCATCAAACAGAATTACTTCCTGGCTATGAGCGAGATGCGCGAAATGCTGGAGCAGCTCGAGCAGGTCAAGGCTCCCTTCAGCTGTTGCCACGGTCGACCAACCATGGTACACTTCAGTCTCGCAGAATTAGCCCACGAATTCGAGCGCCGATAAATGGTAGGGGTAGAGCTTACTCTGCCTCTAGCGGGTAAGGGGATGTGGTGCGCGATGCCGGAGACATCGCGCACCACATCCCCTTACCATGGCGAGCTACACAGTGGCGAGTAGATCACCTTTCATAGAAGAGTAGCCGCGTACGCCAGTAGCGGGCGGCCCAGGAGATTGAGTAGGATGCTGGTAGAAGTACTCACGGCGGCTGGACGTTGGAACGTCGAACAACCGCTGTTGACCTATCGCGTACCCGAAGCCCTGGCGAACCAGCTTCGCCCTGGGCAACTGGTCGCCGTTCCCTATGGAGAGCGCCTGGACGAAGGTATTGTCTGGAATCTGCTAGAGGGAGACGAGCTACCAGAGCCTTTGCAGGAAGAGGGAATCGAGCTACGCGACCTGTACAGCATCCTGGATCCCAAGCCTGCTCTGTTGCTTCACCAGCTTGAGCTGGCGCGCTGGCTTGCAGAGTACTACGCGACGCCGCTGGCACATGCCGTCTTTGGCATGCTGACGCCGGGTATGTTGCAGCGCTCACGCTTCGTCTTGAAGCTCTCTGAAGAGGCACTTAAGGACGCGGTCCAGGCCTCCTCGCAGGAGACCTCATTGAATCTGCGTGCCCTGCTCGGACTCCTGCATAATGACGGCTCCCTCGATGTTGAGCAGCTCAAGAAGATGCTTGGCAAGACGAAGGCCCAGCAACTCCTAAAAGAGATCAAGCAGAGTAAGCTGGTGGTGCGCGAACCAGAGCTGGTCGAGGGAAAGGCGCGTATCAAGCTGCGCCGAAACGTGCGCCTGCTGGTACAGGGCGAGGAGCTACTGACATGGCGCGAGCTGCTGGAAGAGCGTCTGCGCAAGGCTGAGAGCGAGGCGCAAGCTCAGAGCGCTTCCCAGGCTACTCCTGTCAGCACATCTCGCAAGAGTATGAGTAAGACCGAAGCTCCCTTTAACCCCTGGTCAATGTCCGCCTCCGCAAGCGCCACCCTGGCCCCGCCGGTGATGAGCAAGGAGGGCGTTGTCATTCAACGCCAGCTGGCGGCCCTGGACCTCTTGCAGCAGAGTATTAACCGTGGCTCGCCCTGGACCCCCTCGGCGCTCTGTCGCGCCACAGGTCTGACACCCAGGCAGCTTCAGCAGCTTGAAGATCAGCAACTTGTAGTGGTAGAGAACAAAGAGCAGCGACGCGACCCTCTCCAGGGGCGGGCCATCCCCTCCAGCCAGCCGTTGCAGTTGACGGGCGAGCAAGAAGCGGCCCTGCGCGCCATTCTCGAAGCCGTCGAGGAGGGTAAGGCAAACAGCGTCCCCAGGCCTATCTTGCTGCATGGCGTCACTGGCAGTGGTAAAACCGAGGTGTATTTGCAGGCCATGGCCTCGGTTATTGCCGAGGGGAAGCGTTGTATTATTCTTGTGCCAGAGATCGCCCTGACGACCCAGGCGGTGCAGCGCGTGGCGGGCCGTTTCCCCGAGCGGGTTGCCATCATCCATAGTGAGCTGAGCGTGGGAGAGCGCTATGATGAATGGAGGCGTATTCGCGCCGGAGAGATCGATGTCGTCATCGGCTCACGCTCGGCGCTCTTCGCGCCCGTTCCCGACCTGGGCTTGATTATCATCGATGAGGAGCACGAGGCTGCCTATAAACAGAGTGAGTTCAAGCCAACCTATCACGCGCGCGAGGCCGCTATCAAGCTGGGAGAGATACTCAAAGTGCCCGTGGTCCTGGGTAGTGCCACGCCCGCCGTGGAGTCGTATTATCGCGCGGAGCAGGGGCGTTACCAGCTGGTGGAGCTGAAGGGGCGTATCGGCGCCAACCTGCCGCCTGTGGAGATCGTCGATCTGCGCTCCGAGTTGCGCGCGGGACATACCAGTATCATCAGCCGGCGTCTACTCGATGAACTGGGCAAGGTGCTGGAGCGGGGACAGCAAGCAATCTTATTTCTTAACCGGCGTGGCGCGGCGAGCTGCGTGCTTTGTCGCGATTGTGGCTTCACGGCTCTCTGTGAGCAGTGCGATATCCCCCTCACCTATCACGCAACTGAGCATGTCTTGATGTGCCACTACTGTGGTGCGCAGAGCAAGATCCTGCATTTCTGCCCCTCCTGTCGCAGCGCCGAGATTCGTTACTTTGGCCTGGGAACCGAGAAGGTGCAGCGCACCATCCAGAAATATTTTCCCGAGGCGCGTCTGCTGCGCTGGGATCGCGATACCGCGCGCAACCGCCATGCCCATGAAGAACTGCTCGACCGCTTCGCCAACCGCGAGGCCGATATCCTGATTGGCACGCAGATGATCGCCAAGGGCCTGGACCTGCCCGGCGTAACCCTTGTCGGCGTCGTCTCGGCGGATATCGCCCTTAACCTGCCAGACTACGCTTCGCCTGAGCGTGCCTTTATGCTACTCACCCAGGTCGCGGGCCGCGCCGGTCGCGGCAGCGAAGCGGGCCATGTCATTGTCCAGACCTTTAACCCGGAGCACTTCAGCATTGATGCAGCCTCACGTCACGACTATAACGAGTTCTATCGTATCGAGATCGAGACGCGCCAGCGCTATGGGTATCCTCCCTTCCGCCAGTTCGTCAAATTTACCTATAGTCATAGTAACCGCCATCGCAGCCAGTTAGAAGCCATGAAGCTCTGCGAGAAATTAAAGGGTTGGATACAGCGTCTTAACCTGTCCGAAACTGATATAGTGGGACCCGTTCCCGCGCTTATGGAGCGCATTCGTAATAAATACCGCTGGCAGATGATTGTGCGTGGCCCCGACCTCTCGCGCCTGCTCCGCGTTGTCGACGCCCCCGACTGGGAGATCGATATTGATCCCATCAGCACACTTTAGAAGCGCTTATAAGCAATACACCTATCCTTGTATTTGGGTTATTGTGTGTGGGCCTGGCTGCCGCGGTCAGCCAGGCCCACACACACCATACCTCTTTTGAGAAGAGCAAGGTTGCCGATACATTTATAATGGTAAATTTAAATTTGTTTTGGAGGGGACATGGGGATTGTATTGGGGTTGTTGGCGGCACTCTTCTGGGGTGGCGCTGATTTTTTTGTGCGCTTCGCCTCGAAGCGCATAGGATCGTATCGGACGCTATTATTTATGCAGTTCTTTGGCCTGCTGGGTCTGGGCATCTTTCTGCTGGCAAGTGGGCAATTACAGGTCGTACTGGCGCGGAGTGCGTGGGAGATCTGGCTCTGGGCATTGCTAGCGGCTAGCTTGAACACTTTAAGCTCGCTGGCGCTCTACCGGGCTTTTGAAATTGGGGTCGTCATGATTGCCTCGCCTATCTCGGCCTGTTATAGCGCGGTCACGGCCTTGCTGGCCTTTGCCTCTGGCGAGCGTATAGGGCTGGTGCCACTGCTAGGAATGGGCGTGGTCCTGTTGGGGGTGACGGTCGTGGCGACTCCCCTGAGCGCGCAGGAACCGGAGGCGCGGGCGGCGCTGGCGCTCAAGCCACGAGGAAAGCTGCCTCCAGGTGTGCTCCTGGCGATCCTGGCATCGATAGGCTATGGCATCGCCTTCTGGATGCTTGGCTTTAAGGTGACGCCGGCGCTGGGGCCTGTGGTGCCAATCTGGATTTTTCGCCTGTTCACACCCGTGGTATTGACGTTGTGCGTACCAATTAGTCGACAGCGATTGACCTGGCCACGCGGCTCGGTCTGGTGGCTTTTAGCCGCGATAGGGATACTCGATACCATTGCCTACTTTGCCTATACCTATGGCGTAACGCTAAGTCAGGTCTCGCTGGTGAGCGTGCTTTCCTCGCTCTATAGCGCAGTCACGGTCCTGCTAGCCTGGATCTTTATTCGTGAGCGGCTGCAATGGAGCCAGTGGCTGGGCATTGGAGCCATCTTAGCGGGTATCGCCCTGGTAAACTTGTAGAGGCGGACACATACAACTTGCACGAAGCCATGGGCGTGATAAAAGTGTGTTGGTTGCACCTGGAGGAACGAGGTTTTATACTGAGGGGTACGATTATCGAATATACTCATGGAAGAGAGGACGCGATGATAGACACTCAGGCTATACTGCCGGCGTTGCTGACGCAGATTGAGGAGGCGACACGCGCAACTGACTTTACCATGCAGTCTGATACTCTAACGGGATCGCTGTTAAGGACGCTTGTGGCGAGTAAACCAGAAGGAAACTTTCTTGAACTGGGAACCGGTACAGGCATGGGAACCGCATGGTTGCTAGATGGCATGGATACTGCATCGCGCCTGGTGACTGTGGACAAGAATGAGCGCTACAATGCGATTGCGCGGCACTTCTTGAGCGGGGATGCACGCGTCACTTTTCACACAGGCGATGGTGTGGCGTTTATTCGCTCCCAGCAAGCAGGTACCTTTGATCTTATTTTCGCGGATATGCCGCCAGGAAAATTTGAGCTTCTGGATGAGACGTTGGCCCTGCTCAGGCCAGGTGGGCTCTATATCATTGATGATCTGAGGCCTCTGGAGAGTTGGGAGCCAGCCCATGAGCCAAGAGTCACGACCCTGATAGCGACTCTGGAGCAGCGCTCGGATTTGCGAATATGTAAGCTGAACTGGTCAACCGGGCTGCTCATCGCGACCAGGATCGCTTAGAAGCATTTAAAGAACATGGAGGACGTAGCTATGCCAGAGCAATTTTCCCTCTTTGGGGGGAGTGACCTCTCCGAGAAGGATACGAGCCCGAAGGCGAGTGGGCCAAAGGCCGTGCCAGCGCAGAGCGAGGAGGGGGCGCAAGTAATTGGGGAACCCCTGGCCTCGCGGATGCGTCCTCGTACCCTGGACGAGATCGTCGGCCAGGAGCACCTGCTGGGACCCGGAAAGCTCCTGCGGCGAACGATTGAGTCCGGACGCGTCACCTCAATGCTATTCTGGGGACCTCCGGGCAGCGGCAAGACCACGCTCTCCGAGGCCATTGCGCGCCATGCCGACGCGCGCTTTGTGACTTTGAGCGCCACCTCGGCGGGTGTGGCGGATCTGCGGCGCGTGGTCGACGAGGCCGCCAAACTGCGCCAGTTCTCCCAGCGGCGCACGATCCTCTTCATTGACGAAATTCACCGTTTTAACAAGGCCCAGCAGGATGCTGTGCTGCCACACGTCGAGCGTGGCACAGTGACCCTGATCGGTGCCACAACCGAGAACCCCAGCTTCGAGGTGAATAGTGCGCTTCTCTCACGTTGCCGTGTCTTTGTGCTCAAGGCCCTGGACGAAGCACAGATCGTGCGCATCCTCCAGCGGGCACTGGAGGATAACGAGCATGGCCTGGGACAGTATCATATTACCAGCGACGAGGAGGCCTTGCAGGCCATCTCTATCTTTGCCAGTGGGGACGCGCGCACAGCGTTGAATGTCCTGGAACTGGCGGCGCAAGGCATCATGAGCGGTGGAGGGACAGATGAGCGCCACATTACCCTCGCGCTGGTTGAGGAGGTCATGCAGCATCGCGCCCTGCTCTATGATAAGAGCGGCGATCAGCACTATGATATGATCTCGGCCCTACATAAGTCTGTACGCGGCTCCGATCCCGATGGAAGCCTCTACTGGTTGGTGCGCATGCTTGAAGCGGGCGAGGACCCGCTCTACATTGCGCGGCGTGTCGTGCGTATGGCGGCTGAGGATATTGGCCTGGCGGACCCGCAGGCGCTCTCGATCTGTGTCGCGGCCCAGCAGGCCACGCATTTTGTTGGCATGCCGGAGGCAGGCGTGATCCTGGCAGAGGCTGTGGCTTACCTGGCGGCGGCACCCAAGAGCAATGCCGTCTACAACGCGTATAGCCAGATCCGCGCAGAGATCATGAATGGCCCCAATGATCCTGTGCCGCTGTGGATTCGCAACGCTCCCACTCAGTTGATGAAGAATCTGGACTACGGCAAGGATTATAAATACGCACATGACTTCTACAAGGATATGCAGAGCGACGATCCCGAGCGCCCGCCCGTGACTAAACTCCAGGAATACCTCCCCGAGCGCCTCGCGGGCCAGCGCTTCTATGAACCGGGTACTCAAGGAAAAGAGGCCAGCATCCAGCGGTGGTTGGCGAAGCGTCAAGCCGAACAGGATACAAAGGAGTGATTTACATGACAGAAGCTAAAGCCCTGGCGTCCTTCTTCAAACGGAACCAGTATCTCATTACCATGCAGGCTAAGGATGTAACGACCGAGGAGAGCCTGTTGCTGCCCTCCGCAGGTGGTAATTGCATGAACTGGGTTATCGGACATATCGTCGTCCACCGCGATATTGCACTCAGAGCATTGGGAGAGACACCGGTCCTGGACGAGCACGAGACTGAAATTTATAAGCGGGAGTCCGAGCCTCTGACCAATCCAGAGCAGGCCTTGCCCCTGGCGACATTGGTCGAGCGCCTGGAAAGCTCACACCAGCGCTTACAGACAGCACTAGAGCAGAGCACGCCTGAAGCCCTCGCCCATAAGCCCGATCCCACTGATAAGCGTACCGTAGGCGAGGGCCTGCGGATGTTGCAATGGCACGAGACCTATCACGCTGGGCAACTGGAGCTGCTCCGCCACATGGCGGGTAAGCACGAGAAGCTGATTTAGAGGCATAGATGAGAAGAGGTTGCGGGTGTCCACCCGCAACCTCTTCTCATCTATTATTTGTAAGCTCAAGATCCCTGCGTTCAACTCTTTGCTAACAATGTGTAATAAGGATATTGTCCGCCTGCTTTATATTTGCTAACTCTTTGCCTTGAGTAAGATTAAGCGAAATCTTGATCGGACCTACAGGGTTCAGGAAGCTACCATCCTGCGGAGGCTTCGGTATATCTACCATGATCAGCCTTTGGGCTCCAGACAGAAGAGCTGGAATCACGACATTAAGCTTAACTTGAGGAACAATGGTCGAACTGGTCTTGAATTCTACCTGCATAGTTGTAGGTCCAATATATTGGCCGGTATTCTCGACCGTGATAAACAAAATACCCACCCCATTGCCATGTAGCATTCCGCTATCAGTCTCTTTGTGACACGCCAGGGGAACTACGTGGGAGGAAACTTGGGCTACTAGAATGTTGGAGCTTCTTATAACGAGCAAAACAATAGCGAGTAAAACAGAGAGTAGTACCAATAGTAAGGGCATTTTCTGCTTGAAAGCGACTTTTAAGAGACTCTTAGGCTGGTGTATCAGTATCCCATTATGAGCCATTCGCACAGGCTTGCCTTCATTATTCCCAACTCCAGAGATGAAGCGTAGCTTTCCTGCCCACAAAAGCAGAAAAGGAGCAAGGAATGTTCCCCCTATTATCAGGAACAACAGAGGGTTAAGCAACGTATAGATGCGTGCATAATCTATGCTTCTATAAGCTGCCAGCGTCGTAACTATTATGCCATAGAGCACCAGCAACACAATTGCCCCAGCTTCTGTACCATCTCATGCTGGCGCATTTTTCTGATACACATGAGAAGAACCCAGATGAGAGCACATAAAGGGAAAAGGATGTTGTAGTAATAAAAGGCGTGGAATTCATCCTGTAACCACTTCAGAGGCGCGCCAAAGGGGCCGTCAGTCTGCACAGCTGACTGTAGATGGAAATCGGTTAGCGATGAGAAAAAGATTGGTATAGACTTCAGTGCGAACTCACCAGGGTGGTGAAGGATAATTCCTTTTGCGAATTTACCTGATCGGGCTGCATAATCGCGGGCCAATACTGGTTGCTGAGATAGAATGATATATGGATCAGTTATGCCTCTCTTCGTATAGGTGTCCAGGATGTGACTAATTTTTGCATCTTGCGGGCAAGCCTCATCTTCCATCCGATATTGCAAGACTTTGCCCAGCAGATTGATGTTCTGAATCCAGGTAACGCCGTTAAAATTATTCTGCATTGTATTCAATAGTGTGTAGCCACTGAGAAAACCATAGAGAAGAAGCGTTGCAATCAAGATAGGTACAATGAAGCGCCTCTGCAAGCCTCGCCAATATATTACCAACAATAGGTACGCAAATAAAAACGGGGGCAAATATATCCACTCGGGCCGTGTGAAAAAGAGGAGAAGAGCGCAGAGTATCACCAGCCAAAAAAAACGTAGACGTAATGTGTGTAAGAAGAGCGTTACAGCCAGGGCCAGTGTAATGAGCAGCCAGAGAGCCATTCCTTCCGACATGATGGGCTTGACGTTGGATAAAATCACTATGTCTGCCCCAACAAACAGGCTAAGCAAAAAGGCGATCCAGGAGCGACGTAGAATCAATGAGCCCAGGATATATAGTTCCAGCGTACTAAAAATAAAAAGCATTCCTTGTGCTATGCTTACTGCTCCCAGATTACCTTGCCCAGCTAGTGTATAGATCAAGTAAATCAGAAAAGGATAACCCGGTAAGCGCCAGAAATTAACTATTTGCCCGTGATGCTGTATCTGGTTGACGACATAAAGGTAACTCCAACTATCTGCCAGTGGTTCAGGTTGAGGATGGTTTAGATAATAAGCGATAACCACTACAGAGGTCCATACAAGCAAGATTATCGCCAGGAGGAAATACTTATCAGCCTGCCAATCTCTTTGTATCATCGTACAGAGCGTTTGAAGTAGAGATAATAGCCGCTTTAACAACCAGGAATCCCTGGTCCTTAGAAATAATGCCCACTTTTTTCGCCTCTCTATCCGGTTTTTCATGCATAATATTCTTTCTCTGTAAAAATTCCCTCAAATCAGGATAGCTATTTATTAGGTATAGTACTCTTACTATAACTATGAAAAGGGAAACATCACACTATGCTTCCTTTCCACTACATGAATATTATACTTTTGTTGCTGAATTTATTACTTGTGCAAGAAAGACAGAGAGGCTTCTGGGAAGAAGTTATGGAGATCAGCCAAAGTTTCTAACAGCTATAAGGGAAGCACATTTTGGGCATTCGCCGTGCCCAAAATATGCTTCCCTTATTTATGTGTTGAAGTGATGTGACTTCTAGCGATAGATGAAGTAGCCCGCGATACCTGCCAGGAGCAGGATGATAAACAGGTTGACACGCTTGGTTGCCCCAAGCAGAGCGGCTACGCCCGCGATACACCAACCCCGCCAGTCGATGCCTGGCTGTTTGATGATGGACCAGACGACGGTGAGCAGGATACCAACCACGGCGAGCGAGATCCCATGCATAAAGCCGGGAACCCAGCGCTGGCGTTGGATGCGCGCATAGCCTGCAGAGACCAGCAGGACGGGCAGTGCCGCCAGGGTGATCGCGATCAGGGCCATAAGTGCGCCTGCGATGCCGTAGGTCAAGTAGCCCAGGCTGATGACCCAGAGGCCATTGGGGCCTGGACTTAGCTGGCCGATAGTGACCGACTCGCCAAAGAAGCCCTCCTTTGCCCAGCCGTGAGCCAGCAGATCCTGGCGTAAGCTTGGTAGATTGCTCAGGCCACCAGTCGAGAAGAGCGAAGCCTTCAGAAAGAGCAGGAAGTAGATGATGGGATCGACCATGGCTTATTTCTCCGCTCCTTCCTCGTGGCTGGCCTCAATGGCCTGTTGTGCTGTCGCCGGGTTGCCCTTGGCGCGCCATGGCGTAAAGAAAAGCATAGAGAGCAATGCCGTACACAGTAGTACTGGAATGACCGAGACCTCCAGCAGAATAATTGTAGCGGCACAGGCCAGGACCAGGATCGTGCTTATGATTAAGGTTTTTGATCCCTCGGCTTGTGCCTGCTTGAAGAGCGGCTGGGCGAAGCGTAGCCCGACCAACAGCATCAGTCCCGCCGTCGCGGGAACCACGCCCCGCATCACTGCCTGGACGATGGCATTTCCCTGGATAAGCGTGAAGATCGCCGTCAGCAGGCAGGTGACGACCGCGCTTGGCACGAGCATGCCCACCAGCGAGATCAGAATACCGCGTATCCCACCAAGCTTGCGCCCGATGAGAATAGTGAGCGCGACCAGATTAATCCCTGGCGTAAAAATACATAAGTTCCAGAAATGCATGTATTCTTCAATAGTAAGGTAGCGGTGTTTATCAATGAAGGTATTTTGAATGAGATAACTGGTAGAGGAACCACCGCCGAAGGATTGCAGGCCGATCAGGGTCCATATGCGCAGGAGTTTCCAGGTAGAGGGGCGCAGAGAGGGTGGAAGGTTTGTGGCGAAAGGTGGTGCCTGGGTTTGCATGTTAGGACTTCC
The DNA here is from genome assembly GCF_016587375.1 of Ktedonobacter robiniae. Taxonomy (GTDB): domain Bacteria; phylum Chloroflexota; class Ktedonobacteria; order Ktedonobacterales; family Ktedonobacteraceae; genus Ktedonobacter; species Ktedonobacter robiniae. Next base: position 1,782,035 of record NZ_BNJG01000001.1, on the reverse strand, counting down.
TTACCGTGAGATGAAAACCGACGAGGGAGACGAAGAGGGGACGACGCTACTGAAGTACACGTCTACATATGCTTGTCTTATATGTAGATGCGCACTTCAGTAGCGTCGTGCCACTAGCGCTCGTTGAGTGGCTTGAAGGCCAGGTCGGTTGATCCGGTATACTCGGCCTCGGGTCGGATCAGGCGGTTATTGCCAGCCTGCTCAAGGACGTGAGCGGTCCAGCCACCCACGCGGCTCACCGCGAAGGTAGGCGTGAAGAGGTCGCCGCTGAGGCCAACAGAGGCCATCAGGGCCGCCGAATAGTACTCAACATTGGTATAGAGGCGGCGTCCCGGCTTGAGTTCTTCCAGAATGGAGATCGCCAGTTCCTCAACGCGACGCGTGAAGACGAAACCCTGAGGATCGGCGACGCGAGCCATCTCACGTAATTCTTCTGCGCGTGGATCGGTGGTTTTGTACACACGGTGCCCAAAGCCCATCAGCTTCTTGCCAGTCGTGATTGCGTCGCGAATCCAGCTATCGGCATTCTCAGGAGTGCCGATCTCATGCAGCATATCCTGTACCTTAGAGGGTGCGCCACCATGCAGGGGACCCTTGAGAGCGCCAATGGCGGCCACGATAGAGGAGGCGATATCGGACTCGGTGCTGGCAACGATACGCGCCGTAAAGGTTGAGGCGTTCATACCGTGGTCGGCCAGGAGCACGAGATAGGCGTTCAGGCCCTGGACGTGCTCTTCAGAGGGGACCTCGCCCGTCAACAGATAGAGATAGTTCGCGGCATGTCCCAGTTCGGGTTTTGACTCCAGAGGCTCCTGACCATGGCGCAGGCGGTTGAACGCTGCCAGGAAGAGCGGGAAGCGTGCCGTCAGGGCGATGGCCTGATCCACCGTGGGCTGGCCTTTGATGGCAACCGCGCCCCAGGCGGAGACGGCGGTACGCAGAGCGTCCATAGGCTCAGTGCTTGTGGGTAAAGCACGCAGCGCCACCATCACATTCTCGGGGATGGTACGCTCAGCGGCGAAACGTTGCTGAAGGTTGGTCAGTTCTTGCTGGCTTGGTAGATGTCCAAACCAGAGCAGGTGCACGACCTCCTCAAAAATAGTTGTACGTGCCAGGTCATGTATATTATAGCCGCGATAGATCAAGCGGCCAGTATTGCCTTCAACCTTGCTTATGGCCGTCGTTGCGGCAACAATACCCTCCAGGCCACCCTTATTCTTGGGCGCGGAGGCTGTGGTAGCATTTGTAGCCTGGTTAGGACCAGAAATCGGCATTGACATACTGCATATGCTCCTTTGCTGAGTATGTGTAAATGGTTTATCTCTTTTGTATGTTGTATCATTTACTATGATGAATGTCAATGAAATTGGATTTCTTATGTTATGCTTTGATGTAACTCGATAATAGTCGATTTATATTGATTGCATTGGTCGGTATGACCCCTCGCGCCTACGGCGCTCGGGGTAAGGTATGGTTCGGTGGCGGGCTCGGCAGAGCCGAGCCCGCCACCGAACCATACCTTACTCCAATGCGAGCGTAGCGAACTGAGGCAGGTGCAAAAGCAAATTTTTAGGAAGCTATAGTAGTGTAGTGTAAGTAGATTGACAAAATGTGGAACGATCTTTATCATTGGGAAAAAAGGCGTAGAACGGCCAGATTTTCTGTATGGAAGGAGGGTGTAACTTGATAGAACTGAATGGGGAGAATTACCTGGATGGCAAAGAGGCTTCCCATTTTCTCGGCGTGAAATTATCGACCTTGTATACTTACGTTAGCCGCGGGCTTTTGCGCAGTTACCGGCAGGGGATCAAGCGACAGCGGCTCTATAGGCAAGCAGAATTGGAGGCACTGTTGCAGCTTCGTCCGAGCAACGAGGATGTGGCCGAAGACGCACTGACACCCTTCAATGAGCGGCCCGGGAGTGGCGATGATCTGCCACATGCTGAAGATTGGGTTCCTAACGTATAGATCGATAGGCGTAAAAAAAGAGAGTCACAGGACTCTCTTTTTTTACGCCCGACTGCATGAATGTTAGAGGTGCAGGCTGGGAACGGCTGGCAGGGGGCGTGGAGCGCCTGGCTCCGCTGGCTCTTGTTCTCCGGCTGTGTTAGATGGGGTAAAGGGTGCGATCAATTCCTGCCAGCGCTCTTCTCCGCCTATGTGGTAGACATTGATGCCGCCCACGCGTGCTGGTGGTGGACTGTCATTGACGAAAAGCACGCTGATGGCGTGTCCACGCCGCCTCATTTGCGCCAGGCGATCTATTATACGGTCACCCAGGTTGCTGGTAATGAGAATGATCGTCGAACCATTGGGGAGACGATTGCTCTCGGCTTGCAGGACCTCGTCGATGCTGGCCCCAAAGTAGCCCTGGATACGTGCCAGGGTCTCCATAATGTGCTTGCGCTGCTCTTCGTTACTTGAGGCTGGGAGACGAATACGCCTGCGATTGAGCTGCTGAGCTACTTCAGCCTCCAGATTGAGCGCCGGCTGCTCCTGTTGACCCGTGGAAGCTGAACTTGTGTCGGCTCGCTTCTCATCAGGGATATACATCATAGTGTTCGCGTATAGCCCAACTCCATAGCCATTGTCCAGGCCCCAGGAGGCGATTGACGCTGCCAGGCTGATAGAAAGTTCCTGGAGTTCGGGATGGATAGAGTAGTACACGTCTGGCCGTGTATCGATGTTGAGGAAGATCTCAAGTGTATAGGTCGTCGTGGCGTCGTAGATTTTGCTCTGCATCTGCATACTACGGGCTGTGGCCTTCCAATGCACGCGGCGCATACTATCCCCATAACGGTATTCGCGTACGCCAATGATGCGTGAGGGATCTTCAAGCAGGCGACGAGGCGCACGCTGATCGCCAAAGGGATGGCGCGCGGGAAGATTAAAGCTCTCCAGGGGCGCGACGAGCGGATAGACCATGACATGTTGCAGATTATCAAGCTCCTGGTCCTGGGCAATGAAGCCAAAGGCATCACCACTATGGAGTCTCGTGGGGCCAAAGGTATGCACGCCACGCTGGACGCAACGCAGAGTGTAGTTCCTCGTTACACGCTCATACCAGCGTGGGCTGAAGAGACATTCTAGCAGGGCGTTATTACTCAGGATTGCGCTACGCAGCTCTTGCTCGCGCAGTGGTAGAGAGCGTGGCAGGGTATCCTCTACCTCCAGCCAGGGTAGGGGGAGGATCTTGGCGTTCTCCACCGTCACCGACATCGTGACATCCTCGCCAAAGAGCGCGCGTTGGTGGCTAAACTTCCGCTGGTAACGGAGATCAACCAGGCAGTAGTGCGACCAGATATCCGTTGTGATAATGATCAGCAGCAGCAATATTCCCACAACCACCAGCAATGGCTGCCGGGCGATGATGCCGAGCAAAACCAACACGCCACAGAGGGTGTACCAGATGCCATCGGTAATGCCTTTGCCGCGAATAAAGGCGCGGCCTTGTGGTGAATTGTGCATTATGACTCTACCGGAACCGCGACATTGTGTAAGATCTCTTCTACAATCTGTTCCATGAGCTGTCCATGCAGGCGCGACTGGCTGGTCGCAATCATGCGGTGAGACAGGACCGGAACCGCTACCTGTTTGACGTCATCGGGAATGACATAATGGCGCCCCTGAATGGCGGCATAGGCCTGGCTCGCTCGGTAGAGCGCCAGCGTGCCACGGGGACTTACGCCCAGTTCAATATTATTGTGAGTGCGCGTCGCCGATACAATTTCGACGATGTAGCTCTCCACACTTGGTTCGACATGGATGCGGCGAATTATCTGCTGGAGCTTGAGCAGCCATTCTGTGCTCAGTACTGGCTTGAGTTCCTCCAGGGGCTGGGCTTCCTTGAAGCGCTGGAGAATCTGGCGCTCCTCCTCTTTGCTTGGATAATGCAGGCGCAGGCGTAGCAGGAAGCGGTCGAGTTGGGCCTCGGGTAGGGGGAACGTTCCCTCAAGCTCAACCGGATTCTGGGTCGCGACAACCATAAAGGGGCGCGGCAGGCGTATGGTCTCGCGCTCAACGCTTACCTGGCGTTCTTCCATTGCCTCCAACAGCGCGGACTGCGTACGCGGTGTCGCGCGGTTAATCTCATCCGCAAGCACGATTTGAGAGAGCAGGGGGCCGGGTCGAAACTCGAACTCGCCCTTTTTTTGATTATAGTAGGTAATGCCAGTGACATCAGAGGGCAGCAGGTCTGGCGTAAACTGAATACGCTGGAAGCTGCAACCGAGGGAGCGGGCGAGGGATTTCGCCAGCGTTGTTTTGCCGATGCCTGGAACATCCTCAAAGAGGACATGACCTTCGCAGAGCAAGGCGACCATCAGAAGCTCAACGACTTCTTCCTTGCCGACAATAACTTTGCCTACGCTCTGGCGAACAACACGCACGGCCTCTTGAAGTTGTCTAATCTCATCAATTTGCGTCATAGGTCCCCTTATACATGTTTCTGAATATGTTGATGGTGGAAAATACTTGAGATAGAAGTATATGGCCTCTCGCTTGTTTTAAGCTGCGTTCTTGACTGTTCTTGACATTATACGCCCAAAGTAGGCGAAATTTCACAGACGAGCACGGATAATCAACTTTTCCGGGTACCTGTGGCGCTTAGCATAGGATAAACAGCGTATGGTGGCGGCTTGGCTGCGCCAAGCCGCCACCATACGCTGTTTATCCAACTTATTTCACATTGATCTGGACGGTCACGGGCGCGGACTGAGTGGACTGGCCATTCTGGTCGGTGGCGATGATTGTGAGCTGGGCGCTTGTATCCTGGGAGCTGATGACGCGGACGTTCCAGCGTAACTGGGTTGTGCCACTATCCCCTACCAGGGTTGTGGCGCCGCCGCCGACAAAGGGCGCGGCTTGATAGCGTACCGAGAGGCGAACCGTGGCTCCTGGCTGGCTGGCGACCGTTATCTGGACGCTGCTACCATTATTGACCACGGCTGGGGCGTTGATGATCTGAACGCTCAACTGGCCGGTAGTGGGCTGGGTTGGATCTGGCGTGTCTGTCGGTTCCTGGGTTGGCTGCTGCGTTGGCGTTGGTGATGGCGATGGCTGCGGCGCGGGAGTCGCAGTCACCTGGGGGTGTGCAGTGGCGGTCGGATTTCCGTGGAGGCCTGGCCCCTGGGCCTGATTTGGGGATGGAGAATTCCCTGTACCCTGTGTCAGATAATTACCCAGGACGATAGCAAAGGCTGTGCTTGCGAGCAAGACAAAGGCGATTGAAAGCAGAAGAAAGCGATAGGCGGGATCTTTCTGCCAGTAGTAGCCTAAACTAGCTATTGGACCCCTGGGGACAGGGGGTATGGGTGTGTAGTGCACCAACGGGGCAGGTCCTGCGAGGTTCTGGGGGAGTGGCGCATAGTTGGCGTAGGAGGCAGCGGCTCCCTGAGGCGAGGTTTGCTGACCCTCAGCTATGGTCGCGAGCTCTGGCTCTGCGGGCTGAGCGGGAAGAATAAGCTTATCTTGTGATGGGGTTGGTGAAGGTGGCATTTGTGGAAAATCATTCATCTTGTAAGTCCCTCCTCTCTTCCAGGCACTACCATACTAATCCTATGCGTCTTGTGTGCGTGATTCCTCGCGCCTGCGGCGCTCACCTGGGTAAGGTATGGTTCGGTGACGGGCAGGCGGAGCCTGCCCGTCACCGAACCATACCTTACCCAGAGATGTGCTATCCATACAAAATAAGTTGCATATGATGTCATATTAGGAACGATTCAAGGGCGGTAAGGACTTCAGAGACGGACAAAACTCCTAGTTCCTGGGCAGCAATGATCTGTACCGAGCGCCCTAGCGGATGCCAGGTATGTGGGTCACTGGCGATAAAAAGGGCAGTGGTAGGAATACCAAGCAGGGCCGCCAGGTGCGTGACCCCCGAGTCGTTTCCCAGGTAGGCTCGGCAGTGTTGTAGCGCGTGTGCAATCTGGAGGAGCGGCGCGTTCTCCAGCAGCGTAAGCAGGCCAGGGGGAGGTGTGGATAAGAGTTGACGTAGCTCAGCGAGGCGGTCAGTATCGGCGGGTCCGGCGAGCAGCAACACGGGAATATCGCGTCGCCAGAGCGCCTGTATAACCTCGGCATACCCCTGTATAGACCAGCACTTGTGCGCACCTCCGCTGCCGGGATGGATGGCGAAGAAGCGCGAAGTGGCCTCCACTTGGGGAGTTGTTGAAGGGACGAGTGTGAGGCGAGGCTCGTCAGGGAGTGTGAGACCAAGCGTACTGGCAAGATAGGTGCTGGTATGCATGCCTGCGTGCTCACCCGGCCGACCTGAAGTCACAACGACGCGCCCTGGGGTTGTGGCGCGTAGATTCTGTGCGATTAAACCATCAGGATCGCGCAGCCAGCAGACGACGAGCTGGCAATCCGCTAGTAGCGCCCTCAGCTCTGGATGTCGGATGCCCTGGGGCAAGAAGAGCTGGCTCCAGCAGGTATCTTCATAATCTAGATAGCTTGTCACCAGGCTGGTCGCGAGCAGGAGAGGCGCGAAGGCAGCTTGTCCCACAAAGGTGACCCGCTCAATGGTCTCGTGCTCGCGTAGGGCCTGGATGGCCGGGAGGGCCAGGAGCGTATCCCCCAGGGCGCCTGGACGAATGATACAGATGTGCATACATTTCAGCTTAAATTATTTGCGCGCCAACGCCAGGATTTCAAAGACGACTGCCGCAGCCAGGATTGCCAGCGAGGTGTAGATATTCCAGCTATGCAGGGCGCTCATAATCAGATTAAAGAGTACGATTAGCGTCAGCAGGATGGCCTGTCGGGCCGCGTGCCGCAGTGTTGCCTGGTAGATGTGCCGCGGGAAGAGGCGCGATCCGAGCGCATATACCACTGGTGTCAAGGTGCTTGTCAGAGCCAGGGCCAGGAGCGCGAAAAAGCAGGTAAAGGCCAGGAAGGTATGTGGTGGCACAAAGCGGGCATAGAGCAGGAGTAGTCCCCATGCCAGGGGCGCGATCAAGAGTAGTATCAGCAATATCGAGCGTCTGGTCACAGCCATGTCCCTACCTCATCATATTGAAGCCACGGTTTCCATTGAGGGGCGCCTCATCGCGGCGACGCTGCTCCTGGTTTTCCGGGCTGAAGTACTTCTGCCAGAGATCGGGTGCATCTTTACTCTCTCCACCGTGAGGAGTATGGCGTGTGCGCACGCGACAGATGACGGGGGTGTTGACCGCCGCGCCTGCGACGATAACCTGGCCCTTAGAGAGCGCAGGCAGATTGTCCAGCAGGTCGCGCCCAACGCCCTCGATGGCGGCGCCAACGCTTTTCTGGTCGATCTCGTTGACAATACGCATGATGCACTGAGTCTGACACTGGCTCAACACGTCGGCATCGAGCTTGCCCGGACGCTGGCTGATCAGGCCCACGCCGATACCAAATTTACGCCCTTCGGCCAGCACCTGCTTGAGAATCGAGGTCGAGACGACCTCCGCGCCGCCTGGCGCGAAGTGATGGGCCTCTTCCAGCAGAACGAAGACCGGGTAAGGGAGGTGGAACTCGCCTGAATGGACCTTGCCACGCTCGGTATCCATACGCGCCTTATTCAGGCGGCGCAGCAACGTCGCGACGATGACCTGCTGGTCGCGCTCATCGATTTCATTGAGCTGAAGGACGGTACACTGTCCAGGCTTGAAGATCTCACGCAGATCCAGGTGCTGAGTATCATCGAAGGTAAAACTATGCTCAAATTGCTGCTCAATACGCCAATTAAGTGCGTGGACCGTGCTTGAATCGTCGGCTCCCTCGCTATCATCATCGGTCTTCTGCTTGGAGACACTCTTGATGGCTTGCTTTAAATCGGCCACACCCCAGGGGGTATCGCCCTTGCGCTCGCGTACTTTGCGCATCGCGCGGCTCAGGAGATACTGCTGCTTCTCCGTCATCTCGGGGAGTAGGGCGCGCATATCACCCATGGTCAGCGTCGAGATACGGACCTTGACCTGCTCAGGCTTGTAGACGCGCACGCCGGGGCGATAGCCCTGATGGCGTCCATCGCCTGGCTCGCTAAAATGGGCGACGTTGGCGATCTCATCAAGGGTGCTATATTCGCCGTGAGGATCGATAATCAGCACGCAGGCCTTATTATGGGGTTGCATCAGCTCTTCGATGACCACACTGGCGAGATAGCTCTTGCCCGCGCCCGTGCTGGCAATGATTGCCAGGTGAGTACTGACCACATCTTTGACCGAGAGCACGATGGGAACTGTGCCAGGCGCACGGGTCAATAGCGAGCCAATTGTTGCCGAGCCAAACTGTTTATCTTTCTTGCGGCTCAGGATATCGGCGAGCATCTCGTCGTCGGCCAGGTAGATCTGTTTCCCTGACTGTGGGGGAATCCAGGGATTGATAAACGAGCCGGTTAGGGGATCATAGTAACCCATGATGGCCACATGTAGCTCAAACAGCTCGTTGGTACGCGTATTGTAGCCCACCATGGCCGCCACCTGGGCGGGCGGAATCTCTGGCTCGCCCAGGAAGGTGTCGGGATAGAGCTGGAGCGGGACGCGTTTGATGATGCGGCCCAGGACGCGCTGTGTACGCAGGCGGGAACTGCCATCAGCTCCCAGCATCTCTGGCTCAAACAGCTCGTAATAGACGTATTCGCCGTTTTTGAGCACCTGCTCATCGTCACGCGAGACAAAGGTATATTCGTGATTGCTCTCACCAGGCCCCTTGGTGATACCGACAGGTTTACGGATGGGTGAGAGAGCGGTCGCGCTTGAAAAGGCATCGAGCATGGTAGAAAGGAACCTCCGTTATCCTGTGGTTTCAACCTTGAGTCGCCAGGCAAAGTTACGCTTAACGATAGAGAGCAGCGCCAGGTTTTGCGGGAAGAGGCGCTCTAACTGGTCAATGATGCGCAGTGTGACCATAGGCAGGAGGCTATTGCGCTGCGAAATAATATGCGGAAGGTAGCCCATGTGGAGATAGGCCTGGGACCCGTTGGGATTGCCGGGATCGTTGGGATCACTGAAGAAGTGGAAGGCGCGCACCTCCTCATCGTTCATGGTCTCGATCTCGCTTCCCAGTTCCAGCGAGAGCAGGGGGACACCGTGCATCGTGGAGAGCACATGATTCTCGCCCAGCTCATCGCGCTGCTGCTCCAGCATACCCAGAATCATAATATAGATAAGTACCGCTTTTTCAGAGATATAGTCAGGTGAGAAGAGCTCAACCTGAGTCTCGTTGGAAAGGCGGGGGCCGAGCGAGCCAAAGGCGGGATTGAGGAGAATCGTGTCGTAGATCACGCCGACCGCGTATGTGGTTGGCTCCAGGTTGCGCCCCAACGCTACATCAAGCGGGTCTGGCTCATCGCCCTGTCCGGAGCGGACAGCGACACGCACAAAGCGGCCAAAGGCGTAGTCAGCCGGTCCGGGCTCGACTTCGACTTCGCGTGGGCCATATACCTGGCAGACATAGTTAATATGGGAGTCAGATTTCACGATCTTCCCGATAATCATCTTAGAACCTCGAAATACTTCCCGGTTGCAATAGAAACGCTTGTGAATGTCTCTCTGTGTTTCAGGATGAAGCTTTTAGAACAAATGGTTTGGCGGCATTATAACACAAAGTCGCCTCGTGCGATACAGGCATTTAAGACTTGTGCTATTTGTCGCCCGGAGTGGCTTTTTAAGCCATTGGGAGTTGATAGGATAATCAGTAAAAACAGTGCTGGAAGAAGAAGTTTTTCGCAAATTTTTAGCTTGCATGGCAACATTATTTAAAATTTGCGTTATCGATATTTGCTATGTTCTAGGCGTGGAACCGGTGGCGTAAAGTTTGTGATAACGACGTTTTTCTCTGCAATATCTTATAAGAACTCTAGAAGGGTATATTCAAAAAAGGGCGTTTTGCGTTGATGAGGAGAAACATCATATAATGTGACAACTGCTCAGGTAAGTTTCTCCATTTGACTGGGCGAAATCATAAGCTGGAGAGGACACGTTATGGCAAGCGAGCAAACCTCTGTAAGTGCCAATCACAATAAATTACCTGTACGAGAGGCGGAGATAGAGCAGTACATCGATCGATTTTTAGATACAGTCTGTGATACCAGGCGGCGTGCCATTGTGGAACTGTTGGCCATTTCTTCTATAGAGGAGGAAACACCTATTCTAGAAATGCGCTCGGGAGATATCGCCAGGGCCATAGGCTTATCGGCCGCGACCACCTCGGAGCACCTGCGCCAGTTAGCACAAACGGGCCTGCTGACCTCGCGCCGCCAGGGAAACACAGTCTACTATAGTTTATGTAACCATAAACTTGTGCAGGCCTTTCGTGATTTGTTAGAAGCCCTCGACACCGATTATCGGAACGCAGGTTCAGAATCCTGATAGACAGCCTTTGGCCCTGCCGCCACTTAAGTATGGCATGCTCATAGGCAGTTATTCCAGGAGTTGTTCAATCGCCTGGAGAAATTCATCCAGATCGATGGGTTTATTCATACCCAGGATTTGGCGATTGGCAAGCTCCTTTTGTGGCAGACGCGCGCTCATCATAATGGCGGGAATGGTAACGAGTGCTGGCATCGCATGCAGGCGATCATAGAGTTCAATGCCATTCATACGTGGTAAGTGATAGTCCAGGATGAAGAGACTGGGCTTGATACCTTCTACCGTTTTGAGTGCCTCAAAGCCATTCTGCACAAAGACGGCAAAGTATGATGTCTCCTGAGAAATGGCCTGGACGAGGACCTCGCCGATGTTTACATCGTCCTCAACAATAAGAATGGTTTGAAGGCTATTATGGTCTCCTGATGAGTACTGCTCTAAATCCTTTTGTTGAGCCATATATTGCTCCAATTAATCTTTCTTATCGTATACGTTTTTGGCTCTGCAATTTCGGTCACAGACGAAATATGAATTCGCCCTTGACTATACCACGTTTTATCCTTCAAGAACAGAGATAGGCATATGATATCGAGGTTCGACAGGCACTCGCTTTTGCGCCTGCGGCGCTCACGGGTAAGGAGAATCATGAATGAATTTTGATATACATCCATTGACGCGCGAGGATGTGCAAGAATTGCGAACCTGGCGCTATGAAGAGCCGTACACGATTTACAGCCTGGGCGATGGGTCACTAGAAGAACTCCAGGCAGAGATGTTAGATCTACGTAGCCCATACTTCGGGGTACGCAATGACGTGGGAGAACTGGTCGGCTTTTTCAATATCGGCACCTCGGCCCTGGTCTGGAATGCAGGCGAGCCAGGGATCTTTCTCGATGCCACACGCCAGGCGAGTGCCCTTGGCCTGGGATTGCGACCCGACCTGACGGGGAGAGGATTGGGGCAGTCCTTTGTTGAAGCGGCGCTGGCGTTTATACGCGAGCAATATGCGCCACGGCAGGTATGGCTGTATGTGCTAGCCTGGAACGAGCGTGCTCTGCGTGTTTATGAGCGTGTTGGTTTTCAACGTGTGCGCACCTTCACGCAAGAGAATCGCTATGGTAGGCGCGATTTTGTGGAGATGCGCCGGGATGAGCAACCTTTGTGAGTGAGACGATGGGAGGATGGTGAACGTGCTAGAAGAGCAGGGGAAGAAACAGGGATGATTGATGGATATGGCCGCTATAGCGTTATGCCCGACTCAGTATACTGGAAGTGATCAGATACTTATGTCTGTGCTTACTCGTCCCGAAAATATTTCCCTGTGTGAAGGAGAGTCTTATGGCATTTGAGCTTCCACCACTTCCTTACGACTATAAAGCGCTTGAACCCTATATTGATACACAGACCATGCAACTGCACCATGACAAGCATCACGCGACCTATGTCACTAATTTGAACAACGCCTTGCAAGGTCACGAGTTCGCCAATCTCCCCGTTGATGAGGTGCTGCGCCGCATTAACGAGGTGCCGGAAAGTGCTCGTACAGCCGTGCGCAACAATGGCGGTGGTCATAGTAACCATACGATGTTCTGGCAGATCATGGGACCCAATGCTGGTGGGCAGCCGACAGGTGAGATCGCGAACGCGATCAACGCCAAGTTTGGTTCCTTTGATAACTTTAAGAACGCTTTTAATGACGCGGGTGCCAAGCGTTTTGGCTCTGGCTGGGCGTGGCTGGTGATCGACCGTAATGGGAACCTGGAGGTCATCTCGACCGCCAACCAGGATAGCCCGCTTATGGAGGGCCTCTTCCCAGTGATGGGCAACGACGTCTGGGAACACGCCTATTATCTGAAGTACCAGAATCGCCGCCCCGAGTACCTCAATGCCTGGTGGAATGTGGTGAACTGGAACGAGGTTAATAAGCGCTATGCGCAGGCCCGTGGGGCGAAATAAGTTTACCCAGGGTCACACAAAAAAGAAGCTCATGCATGCATAAGCTTCTTTTTTGTGTGACCCTGGGTAAAGATGTTATTATAGATACCATTACAAAAGTAGAATAAAGCATTTTTTTCAGGGGGTAGACGATGGAGCAGGCGTACGATCTGGCTTTTTTGCATGAGTGGGGGGTACAACAAGAACGTGGGGTGAGGGCCGAGGAGCGGGCGCTGCTCCGGCATGTGAACGAGCTTGTGCGCGAGGCCGATGTCGTCGTGGTGCGCCTGGGGGGGAAGGCGGGTCGTCTGGGTGAGAGTATCGTGGCGACCTCGCTGCTTGAGGGGATCTTACTGGCGTTGCAGTACCTGGGGAAGGCTGGCATCGCGGTCGAGGTTATCATAGATGAAGGTGTATCGACCCTCTTTAAAGAGCAGCTCTACCAGCAGGCATACTGGCCCACGATTACCTTCTCTGAGGCCATGTCGGGCGAGGATATATTTACGCGCAGGTTGGAGCGTGCCAGAGGCGCCGTTGCCCTGGGCATTGACCTGCATGGCGGTCACGATGGTATGCCTGAGTTAATGGAGCAGGCGGTTGAAGAACATGGGGCTACGCGCAGAATTGCCACCCTTGCCAGGCTTTTTCGCGTGGGTGTACGTAGCTATGCAGGGCATGGGGTTGAGCGGCGCTACGCCGATTTTATCGAGAACCTCTTGCAGCTACCGCGTGGAGCGTTGCCGGGAGAGCAGGTGCAGCCTCGTATCCGCTTGGGTGCTGCTGATGAGGCACGTTATACTCGCCTGGCGCGTAAGCTTCACCTTCAAGATGAGGCACTACGCATTGTGTGTTTCTTTCAGTCTGTGGTGATTGCCAAGTGTTACTGTCGCTGGGATGAGGTTCTGGAGCACTTCTCTCGGGAAGAGGCTCGGCGCTCTCCTGGGCAGAAGATAGAGTTTCTCATTCTCTGTGGCCCCGATGAACTCCATCCCGAAGGGCTGCGTGTGGCGGATATGCAGAAAGACTTTGGCACATTTCGTGGTACAAACAACAACGCGAATGTGCTGGTCTATGCCACGGAGACGCTACGCGACCTGGCGCTGCTTACCCAGCATGCGTACATAGTCTTCTCTAACGACACGGGGCCGGGACATATCGCGGGCGCGCTCCAGATTCCTACAATCACGCCTTATCTGCCAGGTACGATCTATTCCATGGCTATCTGGGCCTCCAGTCCCTGGCACCGAGGCGTCACGCTGGAGCCTAATCCCTTTAGTTATCAACAGGTAGAAGCAGCTATCCTCTGGGATAGAACAACGATTATTGATAGCATTCCGCCCGAGAAGCTGGTCCAGGCGGCGCTACAATAGTTGCGCCTGGATATGAGGCTCTGGCAAGCGAGAAAAGGCAAGATATCCACATTTCAGCTCAGCTTTTCCACAAAAAATGTGGATAACTGCTGCATAAAATGCAAGACTTGTAGCCGTTTAGTCATGTAACGCAAAGATATATATTATAAAGGTGTAGCTGAAGGAGTGGCTACCAGGCTTTGTTAGCAGTGATATCTGTGAGATCTCGCACCCTGAGAGCGTAATAGGTGCATCAGTCAAATTATGAGGAAGGGTAGCAGCCCATGAAATCTGTTCCTGAACCCTCTCACAGCGCCAGTCAGACGCGGAGGACACGCGAACGAGCACTTGAGCGCCCGGAAGAGGAGAATGAAAGCGTTGAAGAGCTGAGCCTGGGCGAGCGGTTTGTGCCGTTCGTCTTTGCCGCGATGGAGGCTTGCTGGATATATGCTATAGTTCTGGTAGTTGCGGTGGTAGGTATAGGCGGACATATACCGTTGTTGCCGCTCTGGGGCTGTATGTGCCTCTGGCGGTAGGTGTCTGGTTTGCCCAGGCGCAGAGCGTTCAGGCTGGCGAGGAGAAATCTGAAGCCTCATTATTTGAGAATATGCCTGTGCGCGTGGGCAGCATGGTAGTTCTGGCTCTGCTGGTGATCTGGGGAAGTGGATACGCGGGGACTTTCCCCCTCTACGCTGTGAATTGGGTTCTGGTGGCCCTCAATGATATTTTGTTACTCAAACCCGGAGGGCTCCATACAATTTTTGTGCTGGTCATAAGCGCATTTCTCATCTGGCGCGGCGTGGTGATTACCAGCCGGCGTGTTGAGCCGGGTGATGTGATGAAATCATTGCAGATCGGCCTGGGCGTGATTGTGCTGGCACTCCTGCTTTCTAGCTCTTCAGGTGGCGCGGCGGGTGTTCCTCTCCTGTTCCTGATGATTGTGCTCTTCCTCTCATTTGCGCTCATCGCGCATTCACTGGCGCAGGCCTCATTCTTACGCTTGAGCCATACACGTGGACTACAAGGAAGTATTGCGGGTCAGGAGCGCTCAATTTTTAGCGTGGTGGGTCTGATCTGCCTGGTGATGATGTTTCTTGGCCTGATCCTGGTTGGATTTGTCAGCACGGCATTTCTGGCTGAGGTCCAGGGTCCCCTGAGTGCGATCTTTGATGTGATCGCAAACATCTTAGCAACCATCGCTGTTGTTCTGGTCTCGCCGTTGTTCTGGTTATTGAACGCGCTGCATCTCCAGACCGGGGCGCCGACATTGAACCAGCACAAAACTCCCCAGCAGCCTCCAGCGGCGCGTCATGCACAACCCTCTCCCAGTATTTCGCCCTATGTTTTTACTCTGGATGCATTCCTCATCCTGGCGATTGTCGTCCTGCTAGTGGTACTGGTGTGGTTTATCTGGCGCAGGATCAGCCAGCGCCGGGGAATGGTCACAAGAAGGCGTAAGGCTTTGCGTGATGAGCGCGAGAGTATCTGGTCCTGGGAGCTCTTTGTGCGCCAGGCGCTCTTATTCTTGCGCCAGCTCTGGCGGCGCTTCTTTCCACGCAAGGAGGAGCCTACGACCGGGGTGGTTCAGGCCAGGGAAGAGATCCAGGGCGAACCCGCTGTGCGTACCATTCGCGAGATTTATCGCGCGCTTCTGCAATGGGCGGACCAGCGTGGTGTGCGGCGTCAGCAGGAGGAGACCCCGGTTGAGTTTGGGCGGCGGCTCTCGACCCGGCTGGCAGACGGCGAGCAGGAGCTACAGGTAGTGACCGATGCCTACCTGCTCACACGCTACGGCGGCTATGTCCCCGATGAGCAGACGCTTGGCCAGGTGCAGCAAGAGTGGCAGGTCTTCCGTCAGAAAGCCAACACCGTGTCAGAGGGGTAAAAATAAAAGCAGTGTAGCGTGGCGCGGAACCTGGCCAGGTTCCGCGCCACGCTACACTGCTTTTGGTCGCTATGTTCTTAAGTTATGTCAGAGGGCCGGTGGGGAGGGTGATATTGCCATGTTGGACGTGGTAGATGTGGGCCTTCTGCGCGATCTCGGGCGGGAAACTCTCAAGGTCGGTCGCGGTAAGTAGCACCTGCTGGTGGCTTAGCACCTCCTGGAGGAGATACTGGCGGCGTACCGCATCCAGCTCACTAAAGACATCATCGAGCAGCAGCACAGGCTCATCGCCTGTATTACTGCGCATAAAAGCTAGCTCCGCCAGCTTGGTGGAGAGGGCCGCGGTACGCTGTTGCCCACGCGAGCCATAGGAGAGCATATTGATGCCATTAACCAGGAACTCGAGGTCATCGCGGTGGGGTCCGAGGAGGCAGACGCCTTGCATTGTCTCCTTGCGGCGTATGGCTTGGAGCTGTTGCTGGTAGTGTTTTTGGGCCTCAGGCAGAGATAACGACTCATCAACGCTAAAAGAGGGGCGATAGATAATTTCCAGCCGTTCGCGTCCTCCGCTGATGGCTTGCTGTAAGGGATTGGCCAGCTGGTTAATGCTGGCGAGCATGTGGTGGCGCTCATACATAATCTGGTTGGCGAGCTGAGTGAGCTGGTCATCCAGGTAGTCAATGAGGCGTGGATCCTCTTGATGATCGCGAATGCGTTTGAGCAGGGCCGAGCGTTGGGTGACCACCTTGCGGTAGCGGACAAGAGCCTGGCAGTAGTGGGGGCTGACCTGGCAGAGGGCGCGATCAAAGAAGCGGCGGCGCTCCTCAGGCGAGCCATCAACCAGGTGTAGATCAACGGGTGCGAAGAGCACTACCTTCATCTGCCCAATAATATCTATCGTGCGCCGGGGAACGCCATTGAGCTTATAGCGTTTGCGCGGCGTATTGGCGGGGAGGTCAAGGCCGCGTGAGGTTTGCTGAGATGTGTCATCCTGGGAAAAGGTTGGAGGAGTAGGATCAAAGACGCTGATCTCAATCTGGGCGTCATCCTCATGACGAGAGACGCGCCCTTGCAGATGTGCGACATGATCAGGGGCCTGCCAATTGACTACCTCACGATCACTGGAGGCGTGAAAGGATGTCGCGGTAGCGAGCATACTAACCGCTTCGAGTAGATTCGTCTTCCCCTGGGCGTTCTCTCCACAGAAGAAGAAAAGCCCTGGCCCTAGAGTTAAGTCTAGATGCTTATAGTTGCGAAAGTATTCAAGCGTGAGGTGAGTGAGATACATGCACCTGTCCATGAAGTTATGCTTAGCCGATGAACAGCAAGTTTGCCTGCATAGCTGAGGGGCATGGAAGATCATCCAGGCCCCTCACACATTCGTATCGCGCTCATTGGGAGAGCTGCTACGAGCAGGTTTAGTGATTGGTGCTCATTGGCATGATGATATAGGTGTAGTCGGCGGGACCAACCGGTTTGACGACGCCTGGGCGAGCCGCTGACGTAATTTCGAGCGCGACCTCGGGGGTACCAACGACGCCCAGAACATCCGAGAGATATTTAACGTTGAAAATAATCTCTTGTTCGGGGCCATCGACGGCGGCATTGATGGTGCTGACGTTGCTACCAATATCTTCGGCGGTCGCTTCAATAGTGAGCGTGCCCGTCTCATTACCGTCCTCTGAGCCGCTATTCACTTTAATGCGTGCGATATTCGAGCTATCGCGTGCAAAGGGAGTGACAGTCTTGACGGCGGCGGAGAACTCCTTGGTCTCGACGACGGCGCGGGTCGTATGTTCTTTCGGGATGATGCCCCGGAAATTGGGGAAGGTACCCTCGATCAAGCGCGAGACCAGGTCGACGTTATCGGTATGGAAGAGCACCTGGCTGCGGTTGGGGGTTACGATCATCTGCACGCTTCCCTCATTGGGCAGGATGCGTGCCAGCTCGGTCAGAGTGCGCGCGGGAATCAGAATAGTATCCGCGAGCAGGTCGCCACCGGGCATGGGGGCGGACATAACCGCGAGGCGGAAGGCATCGGCGGCGGCGAAGGTCAGCTTCTCATTGGTCGTCTCCACATGGACACCAGTGAGCACGGGACGGGCATCGTCGTCGGCGGCGGCAAAGGCCACGTACTCGATCATTTCTTTGAGTTGGCGAGCATCAAGCGCGATAGGGGTCTCGCTTCCCTCGGCGCTTGGAATGAGCGGAAACTCAGAGGGATCCATACCCTTGATGGTCGCGTTACTGCCCTGACCCTTGATACTCATCGTATGGGACTCATCCGCGACTGAGAGCTCGACCTGGCTTGGACGCAGGCTGCTGACGAGATCGGAGATGGTCTTGGCGGGAACGGTCGTGGAGCCTTCTTCCTGCACCTCGGCATCGATCCAGCAATTGATACCGATCTCCAGGTTGGTGGCCGAGAGCTTCAGGCGACCATGATCGGTCGTAAGTAAAATATTAGCAAGGATGGGGAGCGTGCTACGGCTTGAGACGGCGTGGCTGACCGTAGAGAGGCCACGACTCAAGTCTTGCTGCTTACATGTAATCTTCACAGACAAATTTCCTCCAGACACAACCAGAACGCATAGAATTTCCAGCTTAGTATAGCCTATTCCACCGGTGAGGACAAGGCGTCATAGCTTGTGGCTCCCCTCCTCCAGGCTGCTGTAATGTGCGTATATGCTCTTTCCCCTATTCTTATCGTGGGGGGAAGAAACGGTTATGAGGCTACTTAGAAGGGGAGGTGGTCCTCTTTCTGGCGGAGGAGGAGAAGCACAAACTGGTAGAGCGCGAAAAGTTCCAGGCCAAAGGGGAGATAGCCGATATAACCGAGCAGGGGCATCTCGAAAATCTTCCAGAACTCGATATAGGGAACGGTGTAGTACCACTTGGGGAACGAGAAGTAGTTCCACGTCTCCCAGAAGAAGCCACATATCAGCGTGCCCAGGGGCAGGACGATGAAATGCCAGTCACCCACCGCCAGGTGAGCCAGCGTTGACTTGCGCCCAAACCAGTTATTAACCGGATCGAGCAGTAATGCCAGGCAGAGCCAGATGAGACCGAAATAGTATTGCGGCCAGAGGATGGGCAGCACGAGGCAGAGCAGTCCCAGGGCTTCAACGCCTAGCAGCAGTGGTAGCGGCAAGCGCGGACCCGTTTGCTCAGCGAGCAGGCGTGGATGAAACGGCTTAAAGCTGCTTAGAAGCTCGGTTGTTTCCATTACAGCGGGGAGGACGGTGCTAAAATTTAAGCTAGCGATCAAGAAATATGCCAGCGGGGTATAGGGCTGATCCAGGCGATAATGCCAGTTCTGCACGAAATTGTTAAACCACTCGAAAATCCACCAGAAGAGGCTGGAGACCAGGAAGAGGAGGGGAAAGCGTCCCCCCATCCTATGGAGCAGCGAGCTTCCTTTGCGCGCACGGTTCAGCGCGTCAAGCGTCAAAATATAGCCCAACCAGAGCGGAAAGAAGCTATAGCGATAGAATGGCTCCACGCGAAGCCAGGAGCAAGCCCAGGCCATGAAACAGAGAGCCAGGGCGATCTTACCATAAAATGGGAAGCGTCTCATATGCAGGCCTTTTTCTGTCTATGCGATCCCCTGTTGCGTATAGAGTGTCTGAATTTGTTTTACGACTTCTTTCATATTACCATGAATATAGACACCTGGAATATCCTGAGCAATATTGGGATATTCCAGGAAGGCCTGCCCGCCGAAGATAAAGCGCGGTCGAGGTGAGGGCAGCTTCTGAATCTGTTGTGCCAGGGAGAGCAGATTTGGGAGATGCGAAGGGATGGTCAGGGAGACGCAGACCAGCGCCGGGCATAGCTGTTGTATGGAACCGATTAACCCCTCACTCTCGATGCTCTGGCCCAGGTATGCCACGCGCACATTTTGCAGGCGCAAGACTAGTGCCAGCATCAGCGCGGCAAGCTCATGGGCTTCTCCCGGAGCGCAGCTAATCATGACGAGGGGCACGTGCATTGGACGAGGTGCCATATAGAACAAATTGGTAAGCAGGCCACGGAAGAAATTGCTGGCGAAGTGTTCAACTGTGACCGTAATCTTATGATTCTCCCAGAGTTCACCAATTTTCCAGAGTGTAGGTGTAATTAAATCGGCGCACACCTGTTCGACAGGATAGGTAATTAAGAGAGGCGTGAGTACCATATGCGCTTCTGTATCGTCCAGGTTACGGAAAGCGGTCAGCAGGCGCTCCTGGGCAAGGAGCAGAATTTCTTCTGGCAGCTGAGGTAGGGTCTCACGAGGAAAAGGAAGTGGCTCTGGGGCGCTTACTTCCTGTTCAGGAAATTCATCCTGTTGCGCACGTAGTTGCTGCTCCAGTCCACGGGGGAGGGTAAATGCCTGGCGACTGGCGACTGTGAAGATATGAGGGCTGTGGAGGGGTGACGCGGCATCGACCTGTTTGGGCGGATGTTGTTTGCGAACCTTGTCCAGGCGCTCAAAAAAGTTAATAGCCTCGCTAATACTCATGCCATTGTCGATGCGCTCTTTTAGCCAGCGTAACAACACCACATCGCGTTCTGAATAGAGGCGATAGTCGTTTTCGGCACGTTTAGGAGTCAGGAAGTGATAGCGCCGCTCCCAGATGCGCAACGTATTAGCGCGAATGCCAGTGATCTGTTCGACCACTTTGGTGTGATAGACTGGCTCGCCTGAATATTTTTCCAGGTCTGGACAAGCGTTAAAGCCCTCATACATAGTTACTTTGTGTTCTCCTCCACATACTTCTTCTCCGAAAACCTGAGCGCGCTTGTCCCCGAATGGGGGAAGCGCTAGTCACACCAGTGACGTTGGGTTTCGGAATAAGATCATAATCAAAGATAGATGTATAGCAAAGAACGGATAATTTTCTCCCCACATTTCTCCTCTATTAGGGACATACTGAGAGACCTATTTCAGGTAGTGTTTAGATTTTTTGCTGGTATGTGAAGCTATTTGGCATAGAAGCTATTTGGCATAGTATAACACGGTCTTTTCCTGGCAAAAAGGGCTATATTTTGTTTTGCAAACTCACTTCAGGTGCCTGTTTCGACTCGCAAGCTCGCCTCAGGTAAGGTGGATCAGGCGGTGGGCTGGCTCCGCCAGCCCACCGCCTGATCCACCTTACCCCTGAGCGCCGCAGGCGCGAAAAAAGAACTTTTTGAGAGCATAGTGCTTGACACGTGGGTAGCGGCACTGCTATCATATGCTTGCATAGCTGCGCCCACACTATGGGACCGTATACTCAAATCGTCTACGGGTCAGATTACAAGACCGTGGATTTTTTCGTGTGTTTGCCTGTAGTTGTTGAGACCAGGAATGGTCATTGCCCGCGCATGTCGGTACCTTCTTATACGGAAACCAACGCCGCTCTCGCGGCTAGGGCCTCCCCCATTCGGGGACAAGCGCGCTCAGGTTTCCGATAGGTAGTATGTTGTCGAGTAAGCCTGCGTATCTGGCATTGTTTCCTCGCCGTGTGCCGCTGGGGTGCAGCAAGATAGACGGATGAGTTGTTAGAAGCGGAACTGTGAGGATGGCCTCCATCCACGCCTCCCACGTATCCCTCTCATCACGCGCGGGTTTTGTAGTCGCGTCATTCTTAGCTGAGGCTGTTTGGGCGCGACGAAAGTTTTGCAAGGAGAAAATTGAAGAGATGTTTGCCGTAATCAAAAGTGGTGGACGACAGTACAAAGTCACTGTCGGCGATAAGCTCGAAGTGAACCGCCTCCCCCATGAGGATGGGAAGCAGATTGAGATCGGCGAGGTATTGCTGGTCTCCGATGCCGACACTGCTCTCGTGGGTGCGCCTTTTGTTGAGGGCGCGAAGGTCCTGGCCACCGTCGTTGGTCAGAAGCGCGGTGAGAAGCTAATCGTCTTCAAGTACAAGTCCAAGAAACGCTATCGCCATCGCCGTGGTCATCGCCAGGAATTGACTGTTCTGAGCATTGATGACATTATCTCGAAGGGCAAGAGCCTGGTCTCTGGCGAAGAGCCAAAGGCAGAAACAAAGGCCGCACCTGCTAAGGCTAAGACTAAGGCGAAAAAAGAGACCGCTCCCGCTGAAGAGGTCAAGAGTGAGACTCAGACCGCTGTTGCGGAGCAGCCCGTTGAGGAGAAAAAACCTCGTCGCCGTTCAAGCAAGAAGACTCAAGAAAGCAGCACAGAGGAGTAAAATCTCATGGCACATAAGAAAGGTATGGGTAGCTCGCGCAACGGTCGCGATAGCAAACCTAAGATGCTTGGTGTCAAGCGCTTTGATGGTCAGCTGGTGAGCGCTGGTAGCATTATCGTGCGCCAGCGTGGTACCAAGATTCGCCCCGGCGACAATGTCGGTCTGGGTCGCGATCATACCATCTACGCTCTGATCGATGGTTATGTCAAATTTGGCCACTACTCACGCGATCGTCGCAATGTCAGCATTGTGACCGAGTTCCCCGATCGCCCCTCCATTGCGGAACTGCTTGGAGAGGTTGAGGAGCCAGTCGCTGCTGAGGCCTAAGCAAAAATAAACGCACAAAAAGAGAGAGGCGGATCACATGATTCGCCTCTCTCTTTTTGTAGTCTAGCGTCTACTGACCAGGAGTAGGTGTGGCCCCTGCGTTATCGGCAGGAGGCGTGAGCTGGGGGGTGCCATTCCCGGCGTCAGGGGTAGGCGTGGCTCCTGCGTTATCGACAGGAGGTGTAGGTTGCGCGTTACCGTTGGCAGGCGTGGGGGTGGCACCTGCTGTGCTGGTAGGTGCCGCGGGCTGAGTAGGCGCTGCGCCATTCTGCCCACCATTGTTGTTAAGGTTGATAGTGGCGCTGATAGTGACCCCATTGCCATCAGTCTGGGCCTGGATGGGGCTATTCATATTGAGTAGACCCTGGCAGTTGAGGCCATCATCGGCCCCCCAGGTGGTGTTGAAGCGCTGGGCCATAAAGGTAAAGAGATTGTTAGCCACGTCTGGCATTGGTGATGCTTTCTGCTGAAGCAGGTTCATCAGGTTTTGCAGGCGTGGCGGCTGGATATTGAGCAGATTGGTGCAATACTGTTTGGTGCTTGCGCCCCGATCGGTGTTGAGCACAAACGGCTGATCCACACCCAGGCGGTAGAGATTGAGTTTGGCTGTGCTGCTTTTCCCGTTATTGAGCACCATGGGGTCGCCTGCTGGAATGACCGCCGCGGGTTGAGCCTGTTGCCGGGCTGCCTGTAACTCGTTGAGTGGCAGGGCGGGAGCCATCTGGCCTGGAGCTGCTAGGTCGGGGGCCATCCAGGGTTTACAACCTAGAGCACCGTCCAGGGCCACTGCAACCAGGCGGTTATCACTGGCGTTGACAAGAGTCTGCGCGCCCTGCAACTGGCCCGCATTGGCCGGGTTCATTTGCGCGGTCTGCCCATTGGCATTGGCCAGGTACACGCTGGTCACGTTATCGCTCTGGTCCTGGTCGACAACCGCAAAGTCGCGAACTGTAGGGCAGGGTTTTCCATCGCTGCCCTGGCCGATGGGTGGAACCACAAGTTTGCCCTGTCTGATCGCCTGGTTGGCCGCGCTGAAGAAGGTGGGTGCGTTGCAGTAGGCAAACTGGCCAAAGGGATTATTGAGCAGGCCATTGACGCAGCGTCCCTGGAGTAGCGCACGACCCTGGCCACGGAGCGTCAGGGTCGTGCCATTAAAGCCAAACCAGAGGCCCACAATAGCGTTCTGGGGCAGTGTTGGTACGACTGGCGCGACAGCGGGTTGTGTACCCGCATCGACGACCAGAGGATTGTAAATTGAGATCTGGCCTGTCGCCGGGTCAAAAACGGCCCCTTGCACGAAGGCGGCCTGATCCGCGTTGGTCTCGTTACAAGGGCCCGCATTGGGATCGGTGGCTTGCAACTGGTAGGGAGTAGCCAGGCCCTGCGCGCTGAGGGGATTGGCGGGCACGATCAGGGTACAGTTAGCATTGGCCGCGGCCGCGTGGGTGCCTATGCGCTTCTGACCAAAGAACAGGAAGGCTCCAGCCAGGAGCGTGAGCAGCAAGAGCGCGATACTCACAAAGATCACTGGTCTGAGTCCTGACTTTTTTTGTCTCTGAAGCGGCTCCAGAGGGCCACTTGAACCGGTACCTGGTTGCTTTATATCGGGTTTTGGCAGTGTTTGCATATTAGCTCCTCTCTTACTTTTCATCCTTCCCCTGTCCGGGTTGTGGACAGTTGATGAGGACGCGACGGGTTTTGTTATCCATAGCGAAGTTACAGGTGACACCGTTGATGGTGGTGGTTCCCTGGCAGCCAGAGATAAGGACACCGTTGACGGAGCAGTCCATGGGCATTGTCATTTTGATGCCCTGGATCGTGGCGTTGATGGTAACGCCATTGGAATCTTGTTTGAGTGTGATTGGCGTGTCAGTATTGAGTAGTCCCTTGCAATTGAGGCCGCCATCGGTCCCCCAGGTCGTATTAAAGCGCTGGGCCAGGAAGGTAAAGAGGTTATTGGCCGCGCCTGTATCAGGAGAGGCCTGGTGAGTCGTAACGCGAGCATCGGTCAGCATGCGCTGAGGGGCAGCCGCAAGTAGACTTGTACAATAGAGGCGTGTACTTGCTTCGTCGGCTCGCTTGACCATTGGCTGGTCGACACCAACGCGATACAGGTTGAGTTTCTGCATATTGGGCTTATCGTTGTGTAGTACCATGGGATCCCCATTGGGAATAATGGCTGCTGGCGCCGCCTGGTCTGCCGCGGCCATCAACTCGTTGAGCGGTAGTGCTGTTGTCACTTGACCAGGATCTGCCAGGTCAGGCGCCGTCCACGGTTTGCAGCCCAGGGCATTGTCCAGGGCAATGGAGACGAGTCGGTTATCGCTGGCATTGGCGATGAGTTGCGCCCCCTGGAGTTTAAGGGCATTAGCCTGATTCATCTGCGCGACTGCGCCATCATTTGTTGTTAGATAGGTTGATGTGACATTGTCGCTCTGGTCCTGGTCGACGACCGAGAAATCGCGTACCGTCGGGCAGGGCAGACCGTCATGAGCCCGCCCCAGCGCTGGAACTTTGAGCTTCCCTTGCTGAATGGCCTGATTTGCTGCCTGGAAGAAGGCTGGGGCGTTACAATAGGCAAATTGACCAAAGGCATCATCGGGTAGGCCATTGACACACTTGCCTTGCTGGAGGGCATCACCATTCCCTTTTAGGGTTAAGGTGCCGGCGTTAAAGCCGAACCAGAGGCCAACGATCGCGTTTGCGGGGAGTTGCGGCACGACCGGAGCAAGCGCTGGCTTATTACCTTTATCCACAACCAGGGGATTATAGATCGAGATCTGACCCGTCGCAGGATCAAAGACTGCGCCCTGCACAAAGGCCGACTGTCCTGCATTGGCTTCATGGCAGGGACCCTGCTTAGGATCAGTAGCGACAAGTTGATATGGTGTGGCAAGTCCTTTGGCACTTAGAGGATTTTGTGGCACGACAAGCGTGCAATTAGGATTGTCCTCGGCGGCATGGGAGCCGAGGCGCGGTTGTAACACGAGATAGGTTCCTGCCCCGAGTGCCAGCACGAGACAGAGGACAAGTGTAATAAGTAGCCATGGCACTATACGCTTAGGTGGTGTTGGGCGAGGTAGTGGTCCGCTAGCTGCGGGCTTGCCCTCTCTCGACTTCGTCTTATGAGATCGGTCAAGTATTTGCATACGTTTGGTGTGGCCCTTTCTCTCTGGTAGCTATCACAATACATGCAGCAATTTGGCTGCGTTTCGCACTATGCCAGGCAAAGTCTCGCGCCACTTGTGCCTACAAACGGTCAAATGTATAAGCGTTTGTACGGCTTTCAGAGTGGCATGGGTATGACCCTTTTGCGTGGATGGCACCCTCCTTGGCTTTTTTTGAATGATACGTCTCTATATATCAATTTATGCATCAGTGTCTGCGTGCTCTGGAACAGTTTGAAATAGTGCGATGTGTTCTGGTATGTTGTAGAACTTTATTGTTCTGTTAGGGATATTACCATGCTTCTTTTGGTATTCGTTATGGGTACAAGATAATTTAGTTGTAAAGTACTAAAAGCTGGTTAAGATAAATTTCATATTTTGCCACTTTTAATGAATGTTTTGAAATGTTGTAGTTCTTCTCTGCTGATCCCTGCGAGTAGACTATACTGAGAGAGTGAGATCTAGACGTTTGTAGGTATCGTTTTTTTGTGCGGGCCGAGACGTTTGAATGCGCATCATAAAGCCTGAAAGGATAGCTGGATGAGGGCATTGATAAGCGTAACAAATCGTGAGGGACTTCCCAGGTTGGCTCAAGAGCTAGAGAGTCTGCATGTCTCTCTCTTCTCTACCAGGGAGACATTAAAGGCTCTGCAAGCGGCTGGCGTCACGGTGACACCAGTAGAGGAGCTAACCGGGTTCCCTGACATTCTTGAGGGGCGTGTCAAGCTGCTTCACCCCGCTTTGTTAGGGGGGGTGCTGGCCCGGCGGGACCGCCCCCGGCACGAAGAAGATTTGCGTGTCCACCACATCGAGCCGATAGATGTCGTGGTGGTAAACTTTCCTCCATTTGTAACTGAGGAGGAGACTCCGCTGGCTGATGCCATGGAGCAGCTAGATATAGGTGGAGAGACACTACTGCGTGCTGCCGCCAGTAATTTTGAGGATGTTCTGGTATTGATACGTCCTGAGGATTATGTGCCTGTGCTTCAGGAATGGCGTGAACAGGGAGAGGTGAGCCTGGAGACGAGACGCAGGCTGGCCGCGATTGCTCTTTACTATCTGGCAAGCTACGACAGCGCACTTGCAAGCTACTTGCACACCAGCTCAGATGAACTCTTCCCCAGCATCGTCACTCTGTCTGCGCAGCGGGTGCGCAATCTACGCTATGGGGAGAACCCACATCAACAGGCGGCTCTCTATCGCTGGCCCTCGTTCCACAAGCCAGGCCATATCCGGGGAGAAGCTACGCTTGCCGGGGCGGGAATTCTCCAGGGAGGCGAGCTATCATATAACAATATGCTGGACCTGGATACTGCTTTGGAGGCGGCACGAGCCTTTACCGTGCCAGCCGTCGCGATCATCAAACATACCAATCCCTGTGGCTTGGCCTGTGGAGATACTCTGCTTGATGCCTACCAGCAGGCACACGCTGGCGATCCTATTTCGGCCAGCGGAGGGATTGTAGGTTGTAATCGCGAGGTCGATGGGGATACCGCGCACGAACTGAGCCAGCTCTTTTTTGAAGCCGTGATCGCGCCGGCTTTTAGCCGTGAGGCACGATCTATCCTGCGCGCGAAGCCGGAGATGCGCCTACTCGCTACGCACGCCCCCCTGGAGCCCCGCAAGCGCGCGACTCATAGCCTGAAAGTCGATCACCGGCCTGCGCACCCCTTAGATGTACGCTCAATTAGTGGGGGACTTCTCTTGCAGACGCCGGATTTGCTTGGCGAACAAGAGGTAGAATACACCGTTGTGACCGAGCGCGATCCTAACCTGGAGGAGGTCACCGATTTGATGTTTGCCTGGAAGGCGGTACGCCTGGTGAAATCAAACGCCATTGTGCTGGCCCATAAGCTGGCCTTAATTGGCGTTGGCGCGGGCCAGATGAATCGTCTGGCAAGCGTACAGTTAGCGCTGGAAAAGGCTGGAAGTCGTGCTCGGGGTTCGGTACTTGCCGCCGATGCCTACTTCCCCTTCGCCGATGCGGTGGAGGCTGCGGCCCGCGCGGGTATTACCGCCATCATTCAGCCAGGAGGAGCGGCGCGCGACGACGATGTCATCCAGGCAGCCAACAGCTATGCCATCACCATGGTCTTTACAGGAAAGAGACACTATCGCCACTAGTGTTTAGTTCGGTTAGGTTCTAGGAAGGTGGTATACTGAGCAAAAACGGAGGGAACCCCATGCCACGACAGCCAGCCGTCAGCTTGACCCAAGAGGAACGCACCACGTTAGAAGCATTTGTGCATCGAGGAAGTGCCAACGCCCGTACCATCACGCGCGCCCGTCTTCTGCTCAAATCTGCCGAAGGCTGGAGCACTGCCCAACTGGCCGAGGCGTTCGATGTGTGTGAAGCCACGGTGACCAACGTCCGGGGACGCTTCGCACGAGGAGGTGTGGAGGCCGTCTTGCATGATAAGGTGCAGCAGCACCGGCGCAGCGCCCTCTCGGGGTTGCAGACGGCCCATCTGATCGCCGTGGCTTGTAGCCCGGCCCCCGATGGGCATGATCACTGGACGGTGCGCTTGCTGGCCGACAAGGCGGTGGAACTCGGCTTTGTGGAGACGATTTCGCTCGATACCATTCACCGCCTGCTCAAAAAAATGAACTCAAGCCCTGGCGGCACGAACACTGGTGGCTGCCCGCTGTCGGAGGGGAATTTGTAGCCGCTATGGAAGACGTGCTCGACCTCTACGCAGAACCCTATGATCCGTTGTATCCGACCGTGTGTTTTGATGAGAAACCGGTGGTCTTGCACGCCGAGATGCGTCCTCCTGTGCCAGCCGCTCCAGGGCAGCCGGAGCGCATTGACTGCGAGTACCAACGGCGAGGCACGGCCAATCTGTTCTTCTTGGTTGAGCCACTACGAGGCTGGCGGCAGGTCCATGTGACCGCCCAGCGGACCAAGCAGGACTATGCTGAGCAAATGCGCTGGCTGGTGGACGTGGCCTATCCGTCTGCCGAGTATGTGCGCGTGGTCCAAGACAACTTGAATACGCACACACCCGGAGCGCTGTATGAGACCTTTCCGGCTCCGGAAGCCCGTCGCATCCTGCGTCGCCTGGAGTTCCACTCCACGCCCAAGCATGCCAGTTGGCTCAATATGGCCGCGATTGAAATCGGGGTGTTCCAGCGCTCCTGCTTGCAGCGCCGCATCGCCGATGAGCAACAGCTTCGCCAGCAGGTCACAGCTCTGCAAGAGGAACGCAATGCCAAGCACTGCACCATCTCGTGGCGCTTTACTGCCAGTGACGCTCGCCAGAAATTACAACGGCTTTACCCTACAAGCTAACCGAACTAGACACTAGCAGCTAAAATGTATAGGTCTTTTCCTGTGGCATTAGCTTTGTCAACCCTTCTGGGTAACTGTGGCACTAGCTATGCCAATCCTTCGGTGTAAGGGTGATGTGGCTGGAAAACTGACTAAGCCAGTTTTCCAGCCACATCACCCTTACACCTTTTGAGCGCCGCAGGCGCGTAAGAGGGGGACTCTTTGGTAGAAACTCAAAAATGTTGATTTATTTTGGCACAACGACTACAATACGAGTACAGTTATCTAGCAATACCTCCTCGAAAGGAGCCGCATACGGTGAATAGTCCTATTGAACTGCGCAAGGTCATCTGGGGCGCGGTTTTATCCCTTTTGTGGGTTTTTACCTTTCTCTTCATCAATGGCAACCTGGTCATTGACTGGACCGGGACCGGTAATAACCTCACACCTTTGAAGCCGCTGGTCATTTTTGTTGGCCTGCTCGCTATCTTCTTCTTTAATCTCTTCTACCGCTCAAGCGCTGAGACAACCAAGCTGAACTGGACAGTGACGCTGACCATGGTCTGGATGTCGATGATCCTCTTCTTCCCATTCCGCACCGACAAGGCGGGTGGCGCGATGGGCTTCTTTGCCCTGATTGGAGGATTGGCTGTAGTGGTACTCTGGGTCCGCTTCTTCTCAGACGAGATTTTTACTTCGCGTTCATAAGATATTGTGAAGTATTTGGGGAGAGATAGAGTGGCGCCTCCCGGCAGTTGCCGGGAGGCGCCACTCTATCTCTCCCCAAATACTTTTTACACACTAGTGATAGTAGGCGCGTGCGAAGCGGGCTGCCCAGCGGGCGTTATTGATCAGGAGGGCGGTATTGGCTTCGACGCTGGCTCCCTCGGTGGTTTGGGCGACATGCCCAAGGATAAAGGGAGTAGTGGCGGCGCCTTTGACCTCTTGTTCTTGTGCCAGGCGTAGAGCCTCATCAATGGCGGCTTCCAGGGGTTCGGAGTCCATAGCGTACTCTGGAGGGATGGGACAGACCACGACGATACCCGCCAGACCACATTCCCACTGCTCACGCGCGATATGTGCCATTGTCTCAACCTCGTCAACGCGAAGTGGGAGATGTATGCCACTTTCGCGGACATAAAAGGCGGGAAGCTCATCGGTCTGCCAGCCAATGACAGGTACGCCCTGTGTCTCCAGATATTCCATGGTCAGGTTGAGATCCAGAATCGACTTGGCTCCCGCGCAGACAACCATGACCGGCGTCTTGCTTAACTCGGTCAGGTCGGCGGAGATATCCATACTATCTGCCGCGCCACGATGAACGCCACCAATGCCACCTGTGGCAAAGAAGCGAATACCTGCCATACTGGCGCAGAGCATCGTTCCCGCGACTGTTGTCGCGCCAGGTTGTCCGCTAGCCAGGGTAAAGGCCAAGTCACGTCGACTGACCTTGCGCACGCCTTTGGCGCTCGCAAAAAATTCTAACTCGTCAGTGCTCAAGCCAATTTTGATCTTGCCATCCAGAAGGCCAATCGTAGCCGGGACCGCGCCCTCCTCGCGAATGGCCTGCTCCATAGCCCTGGCTGTACGCACATTCTCGGGATAAGGAAGTCCATGCGAGATAACGGTCGATTCCAGGGTCACCACGGCCTGCTCCGCCTGGAGCGCCTGGGCAACCTCGGGCGCGAGAACGATCTTCGTGGAAATAGCGGTCATATATTTCTTATCCTTTAGCTTCTGTGTCTCTATTGGAAAAGTATACAGGCCGTTTGGGGAAAGCGCAAACCAGGCATCCTGGCCCAGGAGATCTTAGCCCATCCCTTTCTTCCAGTTGTAGCCACCACCTTATGCTGACTCGTGCTATTACTAGCTACCTGGCGAGTTCAGTTTTGCGCCGTCTTAATGCGGAGCTTCAATATGTACCGTTTATTTTGCGCTGACTGCGGGCACATGCTATAGTAGCTGATAGAAAATGGTACACAAATAACGTGCGGCGTGAGGAGTATCTAAGCCTGTTAGTGAGATGGGTTTGCTAGATAATCAAGTGTTGAGGAATGCTTATTCTGTTGGTAGGTTATTGTATCTGTATAGCGCTAAGATACGAGACTGGCAACTCTTCTATTCCTAGGTACGCGGTCTCGATGCTAAAAATAGGGAGTTAAAGGATATGGGTTTCGCGAAGAAATTAGCTACAACAACGATGGTTGTAGGTGGCACGCTGGGTGCCCTGGCTATTTATAACAGGCTGGTCGACTCTATGGCGGGAGAGCTTGATACAGTCCTCACGGGCGAGGAGCGGCGCTATCCCTGGAAGTATGGCGATATGTACTATAGTGTGAAAGGGAATCGCGACGCCAAACCCCTGCTCTTCATCCACGGCTTTGGCCCTGGAGCCTCCTCGTATGAGTGGCGCAAGAATATTGATGCCCTGGCCACAAACTTCCGTGTATATGCAATCGATTTATTAGGCTATGGCCTCTCGGATCGCCCGGATGTGGCATATGATGCCGAAATGTATGCCGACCTGATCCATGACTTTATGCGCGAGGTAATTAATAAGCCTGTGACTGTTGTCGCGCATGGTCAGAGCTGCGCCTTTGTGATCGCTGACGCCTATCGCCGCCCACAGCTCTTTGAGCAACTGATTCTCGTCGAACCTTCTCTCACTATTCTGCAAGAGCATTATCCCAGCCCGCTTGCCAGTGGCTGGCGGGCCCTCTTGCGCCTACCTATTGTCGGCCAGGCACTCTACAATGTTCTGGCCTCGCGCCAGGCTATTCGTGGCTACTATGACCGCCAGGGCTATCACAATCCCGGCCTCATTTCTGATGAACTGGTGGAGTATGTCTACACAAGCGCGCACCAGCCCGGGTCATATGTTGCGGCCTCAGCAGTCCTGAGCCAGGGGCTGGCTATGGATGTTCATGAGCCATTTGCGCGCCTGCAAATGCCTGTCCTGGCTGTCTGGGGACGTGAGGGCGAGCTGCGACCAAGTGAGGCCAGCGGAGCCTTTAAGCGTGTTAATCCCGCAATCGAGGTGCGTATTCTGGATAAGAGTCGCTATCACCTGCAAGATGAGCAAGCGGTCTCCTTTAACAAGCTTGTACGCGAATACGCAACCAGCGCAGCGACCAGCACAGGCAAAAGTATCTAATGTCATAGAAAAAAGAGCCCGGCACTACTGGCATACGCCAGTAGTGCCGAGCTCTTTTTTCTATGACATTATTAGAGTTGGGAGACTTTGAAGCTGGTGATAGCCAGGCGCGTGTTGTCGCTGTGCAGGCCTATCTCTCCTGGGGCGGTCAGCGTACTATTACTGGCTTGTACAATGGCTTTGCCATCGATAAGTAGGGCAATCTCGCTGCCATGGATCTCGACCCGATACATATGGGTACCCGTAGAGAAGTGATAGCCGACGTTTTTGAGCCGCTTAATGATCCGTCCACCCTCTACGAGGGCGATATACGCGCCAGTATGCGCATCGAGCCCACAGATATAGCTGCGCCCGCTATGCAGCCGTACGATGATACCATAACCACCTGATTGCGAGAGGCTATTGCCTTGTTTGCCAGGCTTATTTTGACCACCATTCTCGCTAGATTGGCCAAATCCTCGGAACGCGATTTCAGTTTCTACGGCGTAGTTGGCAGACTTCGCGTGGAAGAGAGAGAGCGCATTAGCGTTGACCAGGGAGCCGTCGCTTGTGAGCTGGCCATTCTGAGCTTCCCAGCCATCAGTGAGTTGCCAGGTATCTTCAGGTCCCCAGGTCGCCTGGTAGAGTGCTCCCCCGGAGGGAACGTTAGTCGTTCCAGGAGTTGGGGTGTTGCTTGCCACCGGTGTTTGCTGGGTGTGGGTGGCGACTGGTTTGTATAGCGCGAAGGCGCCAATGACGACTAGGAGTATGACCAGGATCACGGCCACGCTGACGAGCAGGAAACCGGGTACACGGGAGCGCTGACGAACTGGCGTTGGCTTGCCCGTCGTCCAGGGCTGGCCTGCGTTTTGTTGTGGTCCCCTCTGTTGGGTCTGCTGAAAGGCCGTCTGCGTGTGAGGTGGAGCCTGAAAGGGTATACCAGGCCGGGAGACCGGGGCTGGCATTTGCTCTGTCATATCATTGTTATGCAGGGCGTTGCCTCGCACGTAGGTGCCTGGGAAGGATTGGCCTGCTGGCGTTCCAGGATATGGTGTTGGTAAGCGTAAGCGCGCGGAATCCATGGCGGGCAGGGGAGCACTATGGAGAAAGGATTGAGCGGCCTGCTCGAAGGCGTGCACAAAGGTCAGCACATCTGGGTAGCGTTGCTGGGGATCTTTGGTCAGGGCTATCTCTAACACGCGTGCAAGAGGGAGCGGCATGACCTGGGGATCAAGCTGTGTCATATCGATAGCCGGGGCGTTAAGTTGCTGCGCGCAGACCTCGGAGAAGGACCCCTGAAAGGGGGGGCGCCCCACCAACCACTCGTAGGCGACAATTGCCAGGGCATACTGGTCGCTTGCTGGCACTGGTTTGCCCATCAGTTGTTCAGGTGCCATATAGGTCGCCGTGCCGACAACATCCAGCGAGGTCTGGCGCGAGGTTTGCGCCACCAGGGCAATGCCAAAGTCGCTGAGCAGGACCTCGTCGTTGCGGTTGAGCAGCATATTCTCGGGTTTAATATCGCGGTGAATCAGGCGCTGATTGTGCGCATACTGGAGCGCGCTCGCGACCTGGCTGAGCAGGGAAAGAAGTATGTTGAGTGGTACACGCGTCCCACGTGGGTAGCGCCGATTGATCGCGCCATTAGTCGCGTAGCTCATTACCAGGTAGGGGATGCCCCGCTCAACACCATAATCGAGAATGCGAATAATATGTGGATGCTCAAGTTGCGCGATGACCTGGGCCTCCTTGCGAAAGCCCTCCATATTTTCTGGTGTCAGTGTGAGGCGTAGGACTTTTATCGCGGCCTGGGTCTGAAGATGAATATGTTCGCCAAGGTAAACGTCCGCGAAGCCTCCCTGTCCAAGCAACTTTACCAGGCGATAATTTCCTAATTGTTGTCCTACTAAAGCCCGCTCTACGGGAACTTCGCCGTAATTATTCATTGCCTGCCTTTCGTCACAAAAAAGATAGAAGTATGTTATTGGATGGCATTGTTATTGGATGGAGTATGGCAGTGCCGCAGGCACTGCCATACTCCATCCAATAACAATGCCATCCAAATTCCCCCAGACCACTAAATATAACGTATTAGCTAATATACAGGATACTGTTGGGCAAGACAAGAAAACAGCCGCAAGGTATAGATGAGCATGGCCTTGTGATTTGTAGAACATCCGGTCATGCCATGAGGGCGTTTTTGTAGTACAATAGGCACTATATGCGTAATGAGTTATTATCCTGGTTTGCCCGCGAGGGTCTTCTGCTGACCAGCGTTGCGACGAGTGCCTCTGAGGAAGAGGACGACGAGGTGAAAGTTGTCGTCAAGGCTCCTCCAATCGCGCTGAGTCGGGCGGATAGAGATTTTCGTGAGTGCCCCGATCCAGTTGAATATGGCTATCCTGCTGATTGCCTGGAATACATGCTCCTAGAGGACATGCATCACTTTGTCATGTCCTGGCTGGAGCAGGCTGTTCGTGCGGGAATGGCGCGCTGTTTTGTGTGCAATCGCGTACTAGACATGGGAGAAGAGCGCCCCTGGGACGCTGTGTTTGTCAGCGATCCCTTTTACTGCTGGTTAGTGGCGCATTTTGACTGTAAACGCTATCTTAATCGGGATCTGCGGGGGCGCAACCCGTTTGAAGTGCAGACCGCACCACCCGAATATCTCGGCTCCTATTTCGACGCCTGAATAAAAATGATTTTTGGTAAGTGGTGTGGTACATGGGGTTGGCAGCCTATAGCTGCCAACCCCATGTACCACACCACTTGCCCAGGCGCGAGAGGTCATGTGTTAGATAGGAAAATAGTGGATAGAGAGAAAGAATATGGATAAAGCGCAAGTTGCCTCGATGCTGGAAGAGATTGCCACCCTTCTGGCGCTTAAACCTGAGGCCAGTGTCTTTGAGTTGCGGGCCTACGAAAACGCCGCGCGCGCCCTGGTCAGCGTGGATGGCGACCTGAACCAGCTCGTGGCAGAGAAGAAGCTAAAGGGAACGCCCGGCCTTGGTCCTACCATGATCAAGCGAGTTGAGGAGGCCGTACAGAACGGAAAGATCGCCTTTCTCGACGAACTACGTGCCGAGACGCCAGCCGTCAAGCTGGAGATGATGCGTATCCCCGGCGTGGGACCAAAGAAGATTAATGCCATCTATGACCAGTTGCATGTCACTACTCTGGCTGAGCTAGAGCAGGTCTGCAAGGATGACAAAGTCGCGAAGATACCCGGCTTTGGTAAGAAGACACAGGAGAAGATTCTCCAGGGGCTGGCCTTCCTGAAGCAGCACGCCGACCGCTTTCGCTTCGATGTGGCCTTTGCCGAGGCCGAGCGCATTCGCACCGCCCTGGCGACCCTACCCGAGATCGTACGCCTGGAGGTTGCTGGTAGCTTGCGCCGCCGTCGCGAGACCGTCAAAGATATTGACATGGTCGCCAGCGTAGATGACAACGCGCCCGAAGAGGCCCGTGAGAAGATCATGAGCTTCTTTACGACCCAGCCAACGGTTATCTCGATCACCGGCAAGGGAACGACCAAGTCAAGCGTCGTGGTTGCCAGCGGGATCGCCATGGATCTACGCGTCGTGAGCGATAGCCAGTTTCCCTCTACCTTGCATCACTTTACCGGTTCACGTGAGCATCATATTCCTCTGCGAAGGCGTGCGCAGAACATGGGTATGACCATTAACGACTATGGCCTCTTTAAGATCAGCGAGGGTAAGGAAGAGCTGGTTCCGTGCCACGAGGAGCGCGATATCTATGCCGCGCTCAAGCTGGATTATATCGCGCCCGAGCTGCGCGAGGATACCGGGGAGATCGATGCGGCCGCGCAACATAAGTTGCCTAAACTGGTGGAGCAGAGCGATATGCGTGGTATTCTGCACGCGCACACGACCTATAGTGATGGCCAGAAGACGCTGCGCGAGATGGTAGAGGGATGTATCGAGCGCGGCTACTCCTACCTGGGCATTACGGACCATAGCAAGGCCGCGGCCTACGCGGGTGGACTCTCTGAGGAAGATGTGCGCCGCCAGTGGGCAGAGATCGACCAGATCAACGCCGAGTTGCAGGGGCGCTTCCACATCTTGAAGGGCATCGAGTGCGATATCCTCAAGGATGGCGCGCTCGACTTTCCAGACGAGGTGCTGGCGGGCTTTGACTTTGTGATCGCCTCCATTCATAGCAACTTTAATCTCTCGCCGGAAGAGCAGACGAAGCGCATGTTGAAGGCCATTGCCAATCCATATACCTCAATTATTGGTCACCCGACGGGTCGTATTTTACTTGGTAGGGCAGGGTATACATTAGATATGGAGGCTGTGATCGATGCAGCCGCTGAGCAGGGCGTGTGCATAGAGATCAACGCGCACCCCTCTCGCCTTGACATGGACTGGCGCCTGGTACGTAAGGCGCGCGAGAAGGGGCTTAAGGTTCCGCTTGGACCAGACGCCCATGCCATTGAGGGGCTGGATGATGTGTTTTATGGAGTGGGTATCGCGCGTAAGGGGTGGCTCTCCGCCGACGACGTTCCCAACACATACACGAGCGAGCGGCTCATTGAGTTTTTCCGTGCTCAACGCGAGCGACGCTTGAGCCAGTAAGCGCTTGCTCGCATCTATCTCAGAGCCTTGTCGTCGTAGGTCGCCGCATCTAAAGTGTACTGCTTATTCGTAATAGGGATAAGAGCCAGCGCTCTGCGCTACTTATACAGGGTCTTCCAACGTGGAAATGTGAGGTCGAGAGGGACGCGAGCGCTTGCGGGCGCTTGTATTTCTCTTATCGTTACTTTGCAAGAACTTCTGACCCGAAAACCCTGAGCGCGCCTGTCCCCGAATGGGGGAAGCGCTAGTCACGCAAGTGACGTTGGGTTTCGGAATAAGACCGAAGGAGAATTTGTATGGCGAAACAGATCGAAATGGATGTCGCACCACGCGAGGTTTTTGGGAAAAAGACGAAGAGCCTGCGTCGCCAGGGTCTTATCCCTGGAAATATTGGTGGCCACAAGGCCGATTCGGTGGCGATTCAGTTTGATGCCAAAGTCTTCAAGCGCTTGCAGCATGAGAACAGGGCGGGAAGTATCTATGCGCTCAACCTGCCTGGCAAGAGTGCGGAGACCGTCCTGGTACATCATGTGGAGCATAATCCGGTTTCGGGAGAGATCCAGCACGTGGATTTCTCTCGCGTAAGCATGGATGAGCAGGTGAGCATTAAGGTACCCCTGCACTTTGTGGGCGAATCTCCCGCGCTCAAGGATACCAAGGGGACGCTCCTGCATATGGACGCGCTTGAGGTCCAGTGTCGTGCCTCTGATATCCTGCCCGCCATCGAGGTGGATCTCTCGCCGTTGAAGACGCTTGACGACACGATCTATGCCAGGGATGTCAAGTTGCCACAAGGATTTAAGCTTGTAGGTGATCCTGAGGAGTCGGTTGCGAAGGTTGCGCCGCCGAAGGTGGAGCTGCCCGCGCCTGAGGCTGCCGAGGCTGCTGCTGAGGCTGCACCAGCGGCTGAGAGCGAGTCCACTGCTAGCGAGTAAAGCAGGCCTTTTACTGTAACGACAGGGACGCGGTAAACTACCCTATATGTCTTACCGCGTCCCCCTTTTTGTTACCAGGCTTTCACCCACGTCGTCATTGCTTATAGTCTATGTTAGCGCCCTTGTGTGTAGAAATACTTCGCCCATGGGGCGGGCAGGTAGTGTAAGAAGCATTAAGACTAGGAGCTACAAGCGAACTATGCGCATCATGCTAGTAACCGATCAATATCCCCCCATGGTGGGTGGTGTTCCCACAGTGACACGTGGACTCGCGGTAGACTTTGTCAATCGCGGTCACCAGGTCTGGGTGGTGGCGCCTAGCTATGGCGCGCGTGATGTGAAGCGTCTCGAACAGGGAGTGCGGGTCTATCGCTTCTCCTCGTTTGAATGGCCTACCTACGAGGGCTTACGCATTCCCTTCCTCCCTTTTATGCCAATGCGCAATCTCATCAAGCGTAGCGATCCCGATATTATCCATATCCACTCGCCTGTAGTGCTGGGGAATATCGCGCAAATTCTCGCGGGTGGCCTGCGCAAGCCCGTTATCGCGACCAATCACTACCTGCCTATTAATATGAGTCGCTCACTCTCGTCCGATCCAATCTTTGGCAAACCCTTTAGCAGCGTGACTTATACGTACCTGGTTAATTTCTGTAACCGCTGTGAGTATGTCACGGCCCCCACACAGACGGCTCTGAACCTATTGTATGAGCATGGGCTGCGCGCGCCCGCACGCGCCATCTCCAATGGCATCGACCTGAACCGTTTTCGTCCAGGGGCGCCCGATCCCGAGGCGCTTACGCGCTTTGGTCTGCCCACAGATCGCCCGCTGATCATTCATGTCAATCGCTTGAGCGAGGAGAAGCGTATTGATGTGCTGATTCGCGCTGCGCAGCATCTACGTCAGCCTGCGCACATCGTGCTTGTGGGTTCTGGCCCTATGGAGGCGGAGCTACGCGCGCTGGCGGCCAGTTTGCATGTAGAGGACCGGGTGAGCTTCCTGGGCTTTGTACGCGACGCCGATCTCCTATCGCTACGTCGCTCAGCTGCGCTCTTTGCCATTCCATCCGAGGCTGATCTACAGAGCCTGGCGACGATGGAGGCAATGGCCTGTGGCCTGCCCGTGGTGGCTGCCAATTCGTATGCCTTGCCCGAGCTTGTCCATCAGAATGAGAATGGCTTTCTCTTCCAGCCAGGAAATAGCGAAGAACTGGCTCGCGCTATTGATACGATCCTTGAAGATAGAGACCTGCGTACACGCATGGGGCAGGAGAGCCTGCATATCATCGAGAAGCATGATCGGCTCAATATCCTCGACGAGTGGGAGGACCTCTATCGCCGTCTCTCCATTGAGTTTAAAGAAGACAAAGAGCGCAAGCAGCAAATGCGTATACAACGAAAATACAAGGGAGAGCTGACCGGGCAGCAAAAGGCGCGTTCCCGCCTGCGCCGCACAGGTACGACTGGAGACCTCTCATTTGACTGGAGCGATACAGCGGAGGATACCGACGTGCAGCTTTAGCTACGCCTGGGGGAATGGACCTATGAGACTGGGAGTTAGCGTGTTCCCCAGCGTTTATGCAGCAACCTGGCAATGCCTCGTTCAATGTCCCAGCGGATCTGAATCATGTGATAGGTGAGCCAGGCCTGGATGCGATACTGCCAGGGATCTGCTGATATGGTGGCGCGTCTGCGCTCCTGTTTAGAGGTATATATGGGGATAGGGGTACGCTGCGGAAGGAAAAGGCTTCTAATGGGGCACCATATGGGTTGTACATCTCTCTCCGAATCTGAGCCTTGCTTGTACATACAAAAACTCCTGGAGCACGCTCACGCTTGGGAATTTCCATTGCATCTTATATGAAAACCAACCCCCATTCGGGAGCGCGGCGCCACTCTCGCCGTGTCACCTTCAGGTGGTAGCTAGCGCTCCCCCCATTCGGGGGCAAGCGGTGGCACGGCAAGCGCGCTCAGGTTTTCGATAGGGTAGTACTTACTTTTTGTAGTATAGGCTGAGAAATGCTATTTGTCTACCCATATATGTTTATCTATTACTAAAAAATAGAGGCAGGTGTGCCATGGAATTGCGTCACCTCACCACCTTTCGTACAGTCGCTCAACTTCAGAGCTTTCGCCGGGCTGCCGAGGCGCTTGGTTATGTCCAGGGAAACGTTACTGCACATATCCAGGCTCTTGAGCAGGAATTGGATGTGCAACTCTTTGATCGCCTCGGCAGGCATATCACACTGACAAGTGCAGGCGAACAACTACTTGCGTACGCTGAAAAGCTGCTTACTATCGCTGCTGAGGCTCAATCCGCGCTTGCCCAGCGTGAAGTGATTAAAGGGACACTCACAGTGAGCGCCCCGGATACACTCTGTATTTATCGCCTTCCCGCGCTCTTCAGTAATTTTCAACAACGCTTCCCCCAGGTGCGTCTACTCTTCCGACCCCTCTCATGGAATGCCCTTCAGAAGGCTGTCAGCGAAGGTGTGATTGACGTGGCGTTTTTGATGGCGCAGCCAGTGCAGTCGCGTGGGCTAATAGCGGAAACTCTTCTCCCCGAATCAATCCTCTTGCTTGCCGCACCCTCACACCCCCTTGCGCAAGCGGCTCATATCCAGCCAGAAGATCTGGAGACAGAAACTCTTTTGCTAACAGAAATGGGATGCAGCTATCGTACCGTCTTTGAGCAACAGTTGGCTGCCGAAGGATGTGTCCCTAAAATGCTCCTTGAATTTTGGAGTATTGAAGCCATCAAGCAATTTGCCATGCTGGGAATGGGAATAGCTGTGTTGCCTGCTGTCTCTGTAAGTGCTGAACTTGCACAAAGTAAGCTGGTCATTCTGCCTTGGGGGAGGGATTTCCGCATTATTACCCAGATGGCCTGGCATAAAGACAAATGGCTCTCTCCGGCCTTCCAGGCATTTATCTCAACCGCACGCGAGGTCCTCAAGGAAGTTTGATCATTTTTAGTGGTCAATCTGATTAAAATCAATTGCTTGACGTGATAGATAGCTCTTACTATACTTGGGGCAGAGAACAACGCGACCCGTACCTGATTCACCGGGTGGGAAATCTTGTGTCGCGACTACTTTTTAAGGAAAGAACGATGAAAACCTTAGCGATCTATGGTGGATCGAGAAAAAATGGAAACTCTGAACAGCTCACCAAAGAACTTTTAAAAGGAACCTCATACTCCTCAATTCATTTGAGTGACTATCATATTAAGCCTATTGTGGATCAACGACATGACTCCAATGGTTTCGATGCAGTGGATGATGATTATAGCCTGGTTCTTGAGCAGGTTCGCGCGCATGAACTTCTTGTGTTTACCACGCCTCTGTACTGGTATGGGATGTCCGGCCTTATGAAGAATTTCGTTGATCGCTGGTCCCAGAGCTTCCGAGATACATCCATAAATTTTAAAATGGAGATGGCGACGAAGCGGGCATTTGTCGTTATTGTTGGGGATGACGAGCCACAGAAGAAAGCTTTGCCTTTAGCCCAGCAATTTCAATATATCTTTGACTTTATGAATATGCCACTGGTGGGCTACCTGATTGGGAACGGAAGAAAACCTGGGGATATTCAAAACGATCTCAACACGCTCGAAAACGCGGCTACCTGGCGGGGAAAGCTTCTGGAATAGGTATAAAAGTGTCCAGGGCGCCGCCCTGGACACTTTTATATTTATCTATTCTTGTGTTATATTAAAATACACTTGTATAGCAATAAATAACTATTTTGTTCTTGTGCATCAATATAGTTTATTGACGTTTATCACATATCTTGTTAGAATAATGATTGGTGAGAG
This sequence comes from Ktedonobacter robiniae, assembly GCF_016587375.1. Lineage (GTDB taxonomy): Bacteria > Chloroflexota > Ktedonobacteria > Ktedonobacterales > Ktedonobacteraceae > Ktedonobacter > Ktedonobacter robiniae. The sequence continues at coordinate 1,741,105 of NZ_BNJG01000001.1, read as the reverse complement.
TTATTATGAGTTTTCACCAGACGTGCGAGTAATGTCAGGGCTTATGTTCGGCCTTAAGGAGAAACAGCCAGGCTGGAGGCCACTGGCATCCTGGTAAAACGTCAGTAAAGGATGTTGCTGAGCCAGGCAAGTACGATTTCTTTCTAAGTGTTCCATGAAAAATTATGTTGCGAGAAGACGTAGAGGAAGCTAGAGATTATGGTTGAGGAAGAGCAGTCCACGCAGTCTATATCATCAACAGGTGCCGCGTCATCCCCCGCTGAGAAGTCTGGTCGCAAGGGCGGCAGTACCGTACGCGCCAAGTATGGTGAGGATTACTATCAGCGCATTGGGAAAAAGGGCGGCACCGTACTGAAGGAGAAGCGTGGCACAGAATATTATCGTACCATTGCCCAGAAGGGCGGGCGCGCAAATGTTGTCAAGTATGGCCCAGAGCATTTCTCGGCCATGGGCAAGAAGGGCGGCAACGCCACGAAGGAGAGCCAGGGGCCTGATTTTTACAGCCGCATTGGCCGCCTCGGTGGAGCAGCCAAGCGCCAGAAAAAGTCCCCTACAGAGTAAAAAAGTAACAAAAAATGGAGTACAGGCCAATAGCCTGTACTCCATTTTTTGTTAGCGCAGTTATTCGGCTTTGGCTTTGGCTGTGGCTAGGCGTGCCACGCCTTCGGTAATCGCTTGCGTAACGCCGGTCTCAGCTGTCTCTTTGGCCACGCGAAGCGCGTTCTGGATGGCGCGGGCGTTAGAGCGGCCATGAGAGATAATGGCCGCACCATTGACGCCTAGTAGGGGAACCCCGCCATATTCGGCATAGTCAAGGCGTTTATAGATTCTCTTCAACCCTGGCTTGAGGACTGCTGCCGCCAGTTTGCTTACAAACGACGAGGTCAGTTCGTCTTTAATCAGGGAGAAGAGGGCTTCACCCACGCCCTCGCTGAGCTTGAGAACGACGTTGCCAACAAAGCCGTCACAGACCACCACATCCGCCACATTGGCCATGATGTCGCGCCCCTCAATATTGCCGATAAAGTTCAGCTCCAGGCGCTCCGCGTTCTGCTTGAGCAACTGGTGTGTCTGCACAACCTGCTGGTTGCCTTTGGTCTCCTCTTCTCCGTTGGCCAGCAGGCTCACGCGAGGCCGATTGACGTGGAAGATGCGCTCCATATAGACCGAACCCATCAAGGCAAACTGCTGCAAATACTCGGGTTTGCAATCGGTATTGGCACCCATATCAATGATCAGGCATGGCTTATTTTTGGTTGGGAAGACGCCACCCAGGGCCGGACGCTCTACACCGGGGATACGTTTGAGGGTAAAGAGGGCCGCCGCCATCATCGCGCCACTATTGCCCGCTGAAACCGCGCCAATGGCTTTGCCATCGCGAACCAGTTGCAGCGCGACGGTCATTGAGGCATTCTTCTTGCTTCTGACGGCTGTAGCTGGATGGTCGTCCATCTCAATCACTTCATCGGTATGGACGATGGGGAGATCCAGTCCGCTGGTGTCGTGTTTGGCCAGTTCGGCCTGGATAACCTCCTCGTGTCCCACGAGGTACACGCCGATGCCATAGGCGCGGGCAGCCTGAATTGCTCCCAGCACAATCTCGCCGGGAGCATTATCGCCGCCCATCGCGTCCAGAGCTAGACGCACGGGCGTATTCGTTGTGGAGACGCTCATGCACTTTTCTCCTCAGGCTCCCCGATGGTCTGTTTGACCAGCGCAACCAGTTTGTCGAGGTCAAACGGTTTGTAGACGATGTGGACGACTCCGGCTTCGCGGAACTCCTGCTCTTCGTTGGCCGCGCCCAGGAAGGCCGTGACCACGATGACTGGAATCTGCTTATCGATGCCCATGGTCATGAGTTTTAACTCATCACGGCCATCAAGATAAGGCATCATCAGGTCCAGTAGCACCAGGTCGGGCTTGTGCTCCTGAATAGAGTCATAGAAACGCAGGCTCTGCGTGGTCATGAACGTCTCATAACCCTCGTCTGCTAGCGCTTCTGTGAGCAGGTCAGCAATTGTCGGATCGTCATCCATGACCAGAATTTTCTTTGCCATAGTACCAGCATTCCCCTCATTCCAAAACGGCCAGGCCGTACGGATCTCAATCTCACAACATTTTTTAACAGAGGTCACTCTTGATCTGTTTCTTTACAGCTCTGGTTGTCGGTATTCGTCGCTCCTGGTCGCGCAGCCTTTCATAGTGTCGCTGCATTTTACTCCGTACAGATAAGAGTATTATAACATCACACCGTACTTTGTATACGTGGTATGAACTGGTTACTTGACATTTTTGTACTCATGTACTACTGTACAGTCGATGTATGCCAACCTGGCATGCCCATTCTATCCTTTCTCATCGCTGCTGAAGTAAAACATCTATTGAGAAAAAGGATTTCATGTCATCCAATTCAACATTTTTCTGTGATCGATGTGGTGCTGCCAATCGACCAGAGGCGCGTTTTTGTCGTGCCTGTGGTCAGGCGCTTGGTGGGTTGGACACGACGACCGATACCATTGTAGGTCTTGGGGCACGTGGTATATCGAGCGCGCACGCCGTCCATGGAATCTCAGCCAATACGCTGAACACAAACGTGAATACCACCTTCCAATTGCCCATAGGCAGTTCGACGATTACAGGACTGTTGCAGCCTCAACATATGCTCAAGCAGCGGTATATCATCCTGGCAAATGTAGGAAAGGGTGGCTTCGGAGCTGTCTATAAGGCCCTCGATTCGCAGTTTGGTAATCGCCTGGTGGCGGTTAAGGAGATGAGCCAGAATAGCCTGGATGAGAAGGATCGCCAGGCTGCCGCTGATGCCTTCCAGCATGAGGCGATGCTCCTGGCTGGTTTGACGCATCCAAATCTACCGCGTATTTATGAGCAGTTTGCCGACCAGGGGCGTTCCTACCTGGTGATGGACTATATCGAGGGCGAGACCCTCGAGGACCGCCTGAGTCGCCTGAAGGGGAATACGCTCCCTATTGAGCAGACGCTTGATATTGCGATCCAGCTCTGTGATGTATTGGAGTATCTGCACTCGCGCACGCCCCCGATTATTTTCCGCGATCTCAAGCCTGCCAATGTGATGCTTACACCTGGTGGGCATATCTTCCTGATCGACTTTGGCATCGCGCGCCACTTCAAGCCCGGCAAGGCCAAGGATACAACTGCGCTTGGCTCCTCCGGATATGCCGCGCCGGAACAGTATGGTCGCTCGCAAACCACGGTGCGCGCCGATATCTATAGTCTGGGCGCGACCCTTCATCAACTCCTGACCGGACATGATCCTTCCGAAACGCCCTTCCACTTCGCGCCTATTCACCTCCCGGCGCATCCAGCCCTCGCCGGATTGGCCGACTTGGTCATGCATATGGTAAGCGTACCCGTGAATGAGCGCCCGGAATCAGTGGCTGTTGTGCGCGCCTCGCTTCAGCGTATCCAGACGCTATATACGACTGGAGCCGCGCTGACCTCGCCGCCCACCATCTCGACGCGTGTCCCTCCCATGTACCAGACACCTGCGACGATGCCGCCCATCCCTGCTCAATCCACGACTACAGGGAAGACTGGCAAGGCGAAAGGCCCAACCCAATACCAGATCGTCAAGCAGCCTAATACGCTCTTTATTTGTACTGGACATACGGGACGCGTGGCTGCTGTGGCCTGGTCGCCCAATGGCAAATGGCTGGCCTCGGCCAGCTATGACCGCACCGTGATCATATGGGATGCGGCTTCTGGTGATCGTGTCTGGACGTATAAGGGACACTCCGCGCGGGTGAATGCCCTGGCCTGGTCTTCCGATAGCAAATATATTGCCTCGGCGGGCGATGACACCACAGTGCAGATCTGGGAGCCCGCGAACGGGCACCTGGTCTATACCTATACTGCGCACAGCCAGCCCGTGAATGCTGTGGCCTGGTCGCCAGGTGGCGAGTATATTGCCTCGGCTGGTAACGATAAGCTGGTGCTGGCCTGGCATGCTCAGGAGCATAGTGAGCTATACCGCTATGAAGAGCACAAGGACCAGGTATATGCTGTAGCGTGGTCGCCCGATGGAAAGTACCTGGCCTCAGCGGGGAAAGAGAAGAGCATACGCTTCTGGAACCCCTTTGCCGAGCAGAAAAAGCCGCGCACCTTCTGGCAGCGCGTCTCATCCATTTTCTCCGCGGACCTGGAACCTAGCGTTCTGAAGGTGCATAATGAGCGGGTGAATGCCCTGGCCTGGCATCCAAAAGAGTATCTGCTAGCCTCGGCCTCTAGCGACTCCTACGCCTGCATCTGGGATGTCAGCATCGCCTATACGCAGCATACGAAACTACTGCGGACCGCGGGTGGCAACAGCGCCAAGAACGCCGTGACCTGGGCGCCCGATGGCAAGCACCTGGCTATTGCCAGCAATGATAAGTCAGTGCAAGTCTGGAATGTAGCCAAAGAGCGCTGTACCTATACTTACCAGGGGCACCAGGGCTATGTCGCCGCCGTAGCCTGGTCGCCAAATGGCGAACGCCTGGCCTCTGCCGGGGTCGATCGCTCCGTGCAGATCTGGCAGGTCGTGTAGGGTCCATGCTGGCATGGACTAACGAGCGAAGCGATTGCTCCCCCACGTCAGGGTATCGGCCTGCGGGCCTCGAAGTCCATGCCAGCATGGACCCTACAAGGCGGCGTAGGATTAAGGAAGGATACAGTCAAAATATGTCCGAGAAGCGTTTTCCTCTCTCTCCTGAGCGCCTTGAAGCGCTTATTGCAACCCATCCCACGCCATTTCACCTCTATGATGAGCAGGGGATCCGCGCCGCTGTGCGTCGCATGAAGCGGGCCTTTGCCTGGTCGGAGAGCTTTACCAATTATTTCGCGGTCAAGGCCCTGCCCAATCCCCATATTTTACGTATCCTCAAGGAGGAGGGCCTGGGTGTAGATTGTAGCTCTCTGCCCGAGCTTGTGCTCGCGGAGCGTGTAGGCTTTACTGGCGAAGAGATTATGTTTACCTCCAACCAGACGCCTGCGAGCGAGTATCGCAAGGCCAGGGAACTGGGAGCGGTCATCAACCTGGACGACATCAGTCATATCGCCTATCTCGAAGAGCAGGCAGGCCTTCCCGACCTGATCAGTTTTCGCTACAATCCAGGGCCATTGCGCGCCGGAAACGCCATTATTGGTGATCCCAAGGAGGCAAAGTATGGCCTGACCTATGATCAACTCTTTCAAGCGTATGCCAGCGCGAAGGAGAAGGGCGTCAGGCGCTTTGGGCTACACGCCATGCTGGCCTCTAACGAACTCAACGTAGCGTATTTTCTTGAGACTGCACTCATGCTCTTTGACCTGGTCGCGGCCCTTTCGCGCGAGGTTGGCATCACCTTCTCCTTTATCAATATGGGTGGCGGCATTGGCATCCCCTATCGTCCAGAGCAGAATGCCTTTGATATGGAGACGTTTGGCCAGGAGTTGCAGACCCTGTACACGCAGAAAATCGTTGCCAACAACCTGCATCCCCTGCGTATAGTCATGGAATGCGGCCGGGTGATCACAGGACCACATGGCTACCTGATGACCACAGCGCTCCACCAGAAAGAGACGTATAAGCGCTATATAGGCCTGGACGCCTGCATGACAAACCTGATGCGGCCCGCGCTGTATGGCGCCTATCACCACATTACTGTTTTGGGGAAAGAGGATCAGCCCGCGAACGAGACGTATGATGTCGTGGGATCGCTCTGCGAAAATTTCGATAAATTCGCCATTGATCGAAGCTTGCCTGCTATCTCTCCAGGGGATGTCCTCATCATCCACGATACGGGGGCGCATGGTCATGCCATGGGCTTTAACTATAACGGCAAGCTGCGCTCGGCGGAACTGCTCTTGCGTGAGAACGGCGAGATCCAACTCATCCGGCGTGCCGAGACGCTCGACGACTACTTCGGCACCCTCGATTTCCCAGGTTTGTAGCGTGTCATTTGACGACGAGCAGGTCTATGCGTTCATCTTTGTATGCATAAGTGGGTGATGGATGGGTATGACAAGGATGTTTGAAAAATATCGATCATCGCTGCTGTAAGGAGCGATACAACAGATGTTATTTTGCGATCATTGTGGTGGAGGCAACGAAACCACTGCATCGGCTTGCCAGTTTTGTCAACAGCCTCTCTCGCGTTTGCAGCTTGATGACGAGGAGTCCATCTCCGCTTCTAGCCAGGGAGCGGGGCAGCGGATGATCACTATTGTTCCTGTCGTGCCTCTAGAGCCTGGTGTCCTCTTCAAAGGGCGTTACCAGATTGTCGAAGTTCTCGGCGAGGGAGGCTATGGCTCGACCTATAAAGCCGAAGATGCTAAGCTCAAAGGTATGGCCGTCGCTATCAAGATGATTGATCTCGCTGGACTTTCTCCATCACAGACGCATGATGCGATAGCAACATTTGAGCGCGAAGCCTTCATGCTCCGCTTGTTAAGCCATCCAGGCATTCCACATCTGCATTTTTGGCTCTCCAGGATATGCCGCGCCTGAACAGTATGGCAAAGCTCAGACAACGACGCAATCAGATATCTATAGCCTGGGTGCGCTCCTACATCAGGTCCTGACGGGCCAGGATCCCGCTTCTCATCCCTTCCGCTTCCCTCCTATTCCAGAGATCGGCTTTGGCATGTCGCACGAACTGCCAAACCTGGTCTCGCGCATGCTAGAATTAGATTTACAGAAACGCCCTACTAGCGTCATTGAAGTTCGGGAAACTATAAAACTTGCACTACATATGTATCCCTTCGACCGTGTCGAGATTTATACGCCATCTCAGAAAAGCCGTGGAGGCGCTTCTAGTGGGGTAAGTAGGCGGCGTGTGCTTGCGCTAGGCGGCGGACTGGTTGCCATAGGGGGGATGTACCTCTTTGCCAGTGTGTTGGGTCATCATCAAACGAGTGTGGTAGCAAGCTATAGTACTGGTGCGGATGAGACACCCATTGCCGACGGAGCAGATGGGGATACACCTATTCCCAGCAAGGTGCGTAAACTTACGCCTGCATGGCAGCACACTTTCAGTTCAGCGATTAAGTGTGTTGCTCGCGGGAGCGATGCATCAGGAAGTGTTGTGGCTTGTATAGATAATAGTCTCTCTGTACTCTTAGACGGTAGTCGCGTTGTAGATATGGGTCATACCTATCCTACCGACCACTTGGTGTGCGTGCCTTTCTCTGGTATGGTTGCCTCTTGGCAGCACCAGGGTCGAGAGGTGATTCTCTGGTCCCAAAATAATAAAGATCCTTATGATATACGTTTCAGTGTCCCTTCTTCTATTGTGGTATTAGCTGGCTCGTGGGATCATGTTGCTGTCGTGTGCGAAGATCATAATGTGTATATTACTGAATATCGGCGCCTGGCAGAGAGCAACTGGGCGGCTGTAACCTCAAGTGTGCAGATTGGCAGCTCTGTTCGTGACCTGGCAATGGTTGTAGATCAATATAATTCAGTCTATTTTGTTGTAGGCTATGCTGATGGTCTTGTTGCTGCTTATACCAACGGACGCAACACACATTTGTATATGCATAAAGCGATGGTAAATGAGGTAAGTTGTAGTCCTGCCCTATATAATATTGCGTCGGCAAGCGATGATGGCACGGTCATTGTTAGCGGCCTGCAAGATCCAACCCTGCATATAACTTATCGAGGACACGCGAACGTAGGCGGCAAGGTGCGTCATGTTGCCTGGCTCAATGATACAAGCGTTGCCTCTCTAGATCATTTGGGTAACCTGCACATCTGGTCTATTGCTGCTCTTGGGAGTACGGCCACAATAGATAAACCTGATGTTGCGCAAACTGCGGTGGTAAATGCAAGTTTGAATGCGTGGGGCACGGGGACTGATGAACTCTACCTGGCTTTTGCGAGGGATAAGCGCACGCTCGCGGTCTGTTCTGTTGCAATAGACTAACGAGAGGTCACTGCTCAACCACGAGATTGAGCAGTGACCTCTCGCTCTATGTTATGCCGACTCTGTGACTACAGAAGCCCCATTGGGGTCGAGCAGGCTCTTGACCTTCTCTTTGCCCAGGGAGAGCATGAGGGTTGGGATACGCGGTCCGGTGTCCGAGCCACAGATCAACGTGTAGATTGCGGCGAAGAAGGCACGCTGGGCCTGCTTCAACTCGGGTGTGGCGGGCGCGTCTGCGGGTAGTTCACGCACCTGCTTGGGAATGCGGTACATCAGGTCGGTCAGGACATCCAGGTTCCAGGCACCCTCAAGCTCCACGACTAGGAGGCGGAGCGCCTCTTGCTCGCTTTCCCCAAGTTGGGCATAGGTCTCAGTATCAAAGCTGGCGCGGATAAAGGTGCGCTCGTCTTCGGGCAAGTAGTTGTTGATCCAGTTAGCGGCGCAGGTCAGGCGCGGCTCTAGTTGTGCCGGGGTGAGGGGTTCCTCTTCCTTCAGGCTCTGCGTGGCGATGCGCAAGACCTGCTCAAGATTGCCCTGTGTGACATCCAGGGTCGAGGCGAGTAGCGAGAATGGCACCGTGCGCTCGGCTCGCTTCACAGCACCCAGCGAGGTCTGGATGGCGCGTTGGTAGGCGACCAGGTTGGCCTCGTTAACCTTGCCAGCTGCGACCTGGCGCACGAGGGAATCCCATTCATCGTAGAGCCGCAAAAGACCCTGCCCAAAGTCGATATTAAATGGCTGGTTGTTGGCGCGGCGGATATAGAGCCAGCGTAGAATCGCAGGCTCCAGGATGGAGAGCGCATTGGCTGGCGAAGCATCAGTTCCCACGGAACTGGAGATCTTCACACGGCCCTCCATGCCCACAAAGGCATAGGCCGCGTATTGGGGAGCAGGAGAATGGAAGATCTCCTGCACGATGCGCTGACCAACGGTGAAGCTGCTTCCTGGCGTCGAGTGGTCGGCGCCCGCAGGCTCAAAGTCTACCTGCGCCTCGCTCCAGCGCATGGGCCAGTCTACCTTCCAGACCAGCTTGCCGGAATTTTTCTCGTTCAGACTAAAGGCTCCACTATGCTGACAGTGCTGGCAGCTATAATCGATACTGGCAGTCGCCTCTTCATAGTGCTGTATTTGCGTCGTATCCTTGCCACAGGCCTCGCAATAGACCTTATAAGGGTAATAGGCGGCCCGCCTCTCGGAGACCGTTTCTTGCTGTTCCTGGCGCGTTTGATACTCAGCCAGGATATCAAAGATCTCTCCCCGCTGGGCCAGGGCCTGTTTGACCTTGTGGGTATAGCGCCCCTCGCGATAGGCGATTGACTGGCGCACCTGGGTCATAGGAAGATTGAGGGGTGCGATGCTCTCGCTAAATTCAGTAATATAGCGGTCGGCATACGAGGCATAGACTCCAAAGGGATCAGGTACCTCACAGAGAGGCTGCCCAATATAGCTCGCGAACGACTCTGGAATACCCGCAGGCACCTTGCGCAGGCGGTCATAGTCATCCCAAAACTGTATATGCTCTACCTGCCAGCCGCGAGCACGTAGCTCTTCGGCGACCAGGTGAACCGTCATAATCTCACGCATATTGCCCAGGTGAACCGTCCCCGATGGACTGAGTCCAGAGGCACAAATGATAGTCGCATGCTCGCCCTTGACCTGGCGCACATGCTGCTCTACTCGGTCGCTAATCTTCGCGACCCAATCAGCTTTCATCGTCAAAACTCCTAGAGGATAAGTTAGACCAGGATTTCACCCCTTGTATTTATATCGAGGTAAGACAGGATCATGTTCCCTGGTTCCCTTGTCACAGGGGTAAGGATGTGCTGGTGCGGGGCCTTCAGCCCCACACCAGCACATCCTTACCCCTGTGAGCGCCGTAGGCGCGAAAAGTAAGTCAGAAGCAAATGCCTGGAAAACATCTTGGTAGATATATCGAAAAAGAAAGATAAGAACTTTAGGATATTATAAGGGTAATGGCAAGGAGGGGGTAAAAAACTAGGACGCATACCCCCATTCCTGTCAAGATGGCAATACACGTCCCGGTCGTTCAGAAAATTTGCATTTTTAGCATATCGAAAAAAGACGATTCTGGCAAGTCTACAATAAGCGGTTGGTATGCTCAGGGGCTATGCGCATTTTTCCAGCCGCATAGAAATTCATGCGCGGATCTGGTCGAGGAGGGCGCGGCCAATGACGATACGTTGAATTTGATTGGTTCCCTCAAAGATCTGTGCCACCTTTACATCGCGCATATAGCGCTCGACTGGGTAATCGCGGACATAGCCCGCGCCGCCCAGGACCTGGACCGCATTGGTGGTAACCTCCATCGCCGAGTCCGTCGCGAAGCATTTAGCCATCGAGGCATACATCGAGACCTGCTTGGATGGTTGTTTGGACTGGTCGAGCTTATAAGCGGCCTCATAGACCAGCAGGCGCGAGGCCTCAATCTTCATAGCCATATCGGCGAGCATAAACTCAATGGCCTGAAAGGTACCGATGGGTTTGCCAAACTGCTGGCGCTCCTGGGCGTACTGGCGAGCGGTCTCAAAGGCCGCCTGGGCGACACCGACTGCGACCGCGCCAATATTGATGCGCCCACCATCGAGTGAGGAGAGCGCAATCTTAAAGCCCTGCCCCTCTTCTCCCAGGCGTTGCGAAACGGGAATCTGGCAGCTCTCAAAGATCAACTCACGCGTGGGCGAGGAATGCAGGCCCATCTTGCGCTCAGTCTTGCCAAAGGCAAAGCAGGGCGTATCCTTCTCGATAACGAAGCAGGAGATGCCCGAGGCGTCATTGCCGGAAACGGTACGCGCCATAAGCAGATAGATATCGGCCTCGCCCGCGTTGGTCACCCAGAGCTTATTCCCATTCAAAATGTAGCTATCGCCCGAGCGCTCGGCCCGACATTGCAGGCTGGCGGCATCGGAGCCAGAGGCAGCCTCGCTCAGCGAGAAGGCGCCTAGGATCTCTCCGGACGCTAGCTTGCCCACCCAGCGCTCGCGCTGCTCCTCATTGCCGAAGCGCGCGATAGACCCGGTGACCATGTTATGGACGGAGAGGCCAACCGCCGTCGCCATATCGCCCTGGGCCAGTTCTTCATACACAAGGGCCGCTGCCAGGCGTGAAAGCATGCTCCCGCCCAGCTCTTCCGGCGTGGTCATGCCCATCAATCCCAGTTCCGCCATTTTGGTAAAGATCTCGCGGGGAAAGTGATTATGCTCATCCCATGACTCAGCATGAGGAGTTATCTCGTTCTGCGTAAAGCGACGTACCATGTCGCGGATATCTGATTGCTCTTCATTGAGGTCAAAGATCACAGGACTTCTCCTTTGGCTTGTGTGGCAGCAATTTGCCAGTGCTGCCGTCTTCTGTGTGCCTCTTCTTATCATATCATGCCTTCGGGTTAAGGGACATGAAATTGCGACAATTACGCGACAACTTTATGATGGTGCTGCGACATAGCAGAGGTAGTATCTATACCAGAGAAGCGAAATGCATTTGAGACAAATCTCTGCGACGGACAGAGGTGAGAGGGGAACGGCTATGATATTCGACGGAATAGATACTTTATACGAAGCTTTTTATGCCTACATAGAATCTGTGGTTGAAGAAGAGGCCTATCAAGAGGCAAAGCAGCCAGAATCAGTTGAAGCAAAGTCCGGCTGGACCTGGGAGGAGGAAGAAATATCCAGGCACTCAACAATTCTGTTAGCATCATAATGTACGCTACTTACGTACGCGCCTACGCTGGTGGACATTGTAAAGCATAGGTCGGCGTTTCGCAGAGGTCACGTTGACCCAGCATGAGCCGCGTGGGCGCGTACGTAAGTAGCGCTCTTCATAAAGCACTTAACTGTTGGCAACATACTCTTTTGCGCGGTTCCAGAGGGCGATCCACTCTGGCGTGGTGTAGGTGGTAAGCTCGCGTTGCTCCTGGCGGGCGAAGCTCTCCATGGCCTGGAAGCGTTGGCGGAACTTACGGTTTGCTGCGCGCAGGGCCTCTTCGGCATCGACTTTATACCAGCGTGCCAGCTTGGCAACGAGGAAGAGAAGGTCACCCATCTCCTCTTGCTGCTCTTCTTTGGAGGTGGCCTGGCGTAGCTCTTGAAGCTCTTCCTCTAGCTTGGCCAGGACCTCATCGAGATTATCAAACTCAAAGCCAGTTTTGGCGATGCGTTTCTGGTACTCCTGGGCGACCATGAGCGCGGGTGTGGCCTGGGGAATATTTTTGAAGACGGTCTCTATCTCGGGCGCAGCAATGCCCGCGTTGAGCCGCTCCTGACGCTTGATCTCCTCCCAGTTTAGCGCCACCTGGCCAGCGGTGCTGGCCTCGGCATTACCGAAGACGTGTGGATGGCGGCGTAGCATCTTGGCGTTGATATTCTCGTAGACTTCGCCAAGGGCGAAGTGTCCCTCCTGGCGCGCGATCTCGGCATGCAGGTAGACCTGGAGCAGGAGGTCGCCCAGCTCGTCGGCGAGTTTTTCCATATCGTTCTCTTCGATGGCCTCAACCACTTCATAGGTCTCTTCAATGACGTAGCGCGTCAGCGTCTGGTGCGTCTGCTGGCGGTCCCAGGGACAGCCATCAGGGTCGCGGCGTAGGCGTTTGGTGATATAGCGCAAGGTATCGGGCAGGCGTAGGGGTGTGAGCGCGTCCAGGGGCGGCACATACAGGGTGCTAAGGTGATTGGCCTGATTATTGTGGTCCAGCTCGTAGAGAGGCATCTCTAGCGCGGCCTCATCTGCGGAGACGCCTGCCGCCCGTACCAGTTTGACAGGCCACTCGTCGGGATAGCACTCGCCCAGGGCCAGCTTGACCTGGCTGGCGAGACGGCGATTATAGACTTGGGTAATCAGTAGAGGTGTCGTGGGCAGAATCTTGCTGGCGATTTCGTCCTGGTCCAATCCTGCCAGAATGGTTGCATCCACGATGTGCAAGCCGGTATCAAAGGGATCGAGTCCCAGCAGACTGCATACCGGCTCCAGGAAGGAGAGACCAGCCACAATCGAGGTGGAGAGGCCTCGTTCGCGCGCGAACTGAAGCAGAATCTGGACCGATGTCTCGCCTATGAGTGGATGGCCGGGGACGGCGTAGATGATGGGGCTTTGCGTAGCTAGCGTGCAGACTTCTTCAGCGATCCGCTGGTAGAGTGAATGCCAGGCGGTTGATTCTTCATAAAAGCTATCAAATGAGATGATATTGAGCGCGGGTAGTTCCTCGCGCAACTGCTCCACCGTGGGGTGGATGATGGTGCGGAAGTAGACCGTCTCCCCGCGTTGGGCGGCCTGGGCCAGCAGATCATGGGCCTGCACGGTAAGATCCTGCGCGTCGCCGGGACCCAACCCAAGAATGGTAATGGAAGGTGTTATATTCATCATGTTTTGAGATGCATGCTCCTATTGAGAAAAGCAGGTAGGGGCAAAAAGGATAAGCGAGAATGCCATTGCCAGCCCCGATCTTCAACCTGACAGAACAAGTGTAGCGGGTGTATTAGGGAGTGTCAAATCTGACTTTTGTCCCTCTTGAGGAAGGATATGGCAGAGTGTGTTGGTTAAGATGTTGTAAATATATGCCCTATGCTGATAAAATCATAGAGAGGCTATATCAACCGGCTAACATAAAATCGAACCAGTCTCCATCGATTGAACGTGTTAGCCTTGAGGCAAGATTTTTTCTTACACCGAATGTACCAGATTATTGCCTACCATGTTATGCTTTACTACACTATCATACGGTTGCCCGGAATAGCCATGTGGGGCAACGTAAGGAGGGACTAATCTTATGGCGTCCGTGCAGAGCCAGAAACCAGCTTGTCCGGTGTGCAACCAGACAGATAAAGTTAAAACAATGCAAGCGGCGTATGATGCCGGGGTAGAGCAGTGCGCTCCACCAGCCGTACCAACCAAAAACATTTCCATGATCAGGACCATTATCTCCTGTATTGTGCTGGTGGGAGTTTGTATCTTCCTTGTTATCGTCTTGATTGGCGGAATGGAAGCGCAACTGGATTCTACATTTATGATAGGTCTGGTGGCAGTCACTTTCTGTGTGATCGTGCTAGCCCTGGTCCTGTCGTTCCAGGCCTTCCAGCGCATTGTGAAAGGCGACAATGAAGCGAATTTGCTTCTTCCTGCCTGGGAACATGCCATGGAGGAGTGGAAGCACTACTATTTCTGCTCACGCGATAATGTAGTGTTTGATCCTCGCACAGAGAAAACTGTGAGTGCCGAGAAACTGGCCAGCCTGCGCAACTTTGATGATAAGCGCCAGGCGAAGCTAGAGGCCGTCGCCCAGCATTAATATATGCAGGTGCGTATCAAAGCATATGCGCAGAAAAAGGCGGTCGCAGACGTATTTTAATATATTAATAAAATGGCCCACAAAAGCCCTGGCTCAAACCAGGGCTTTTGTGGGCCATTTTATTAGGGAAATATTTAGGTGGGATGGCGTGGGTTGTACCAATCGGGATTGGTGTCGTCCTCAAAGGAGACGCGCGAGGAGTGGGCCGAATTGGATGCAGGTGAGGCGCTGGCCAACTGTTCATTGTGGTCAGCCTCGGCATACAAATTCTCTGCTGCGCGCATGGGATCGAAGCTGACGGAACCATTTGCCTCTGGATCGTGCGCGATAGCTTCAAAGGTCCGTGCCAGGTTGCGAATTGTCTCTGGATCGGTGATCTTGCCCTCTTGTACCTGTTTATAGGCGTTGACCAGCACCTCTTCTTTGAAGACCGGTGGCCGATTACCCGCGGGTGGCGACGCCAACTCCTGTTGCGTGTAAGTGTTCTCGAATTGAGGTACTTGCTGCTGAGCATAAGATGCGGGCGTGGGTTGCTCATATGCATAAGCCGCGTGGTCCAGGGGGGGCGAATCGACGAGATGTGCCCCATGAGAGCTCAGAGAGACATCGCGGATCTGTATCCCATTGACCTGGACTCCCCAGGCGGCGACGCGATTGCGCATATACTGAAAAAGATAGTTATTGACCTGTTCCCAGCGTGCCCCGTTGGAGAAATCGTCAAGCGAGGGATTTATGACGGGCTGACCCTGGGGGCCATCGGGCCAGGCAAGAAAATCTCCAGGCGAGAACGTGGTCGCAATAGTCTGAAGCGCAGCCAAAAAGAGTTCGCGCAAGGTTTCCTCCCAGCCATTTACCCGCGACATGGCGAGATAGGCATAGTCGGGCAGAACCTGATAAGAGATTGACGCGCGCAGGATAACGTCGGTATCGGGAGCGAGCTGCACGCGCTGTGTGGGGCAGATCCACTGGATCTCACCCGTGTTGAGTTCGTACGCTATCCGCTCCCAGGGGAGGAGGAGATGGGGTCCGGGTAGGAGCGTCCGCCGGTATTTGCCGAAGGCAAAGGCCAGCGCGACATATCCCTCTGGCACTGCATGGAGGTAGCGGCGCACCAGGAACACGCCGAGCACGACAATAAGAGCCAGCAGCAGGAAGCCGGGAATGGCACCAAAGGTCGAAAAGCAGCCAACCAGGAGGAAGAGCAGGAAGCCAAGCAGGGTAAAGACAAACCAGAGGTCGTTGATGGAACCGAGATAGTAAACAGTGGTTCCCTGCGCGATAACGATAAGGATAATGAGGACTGCGAGCGGCCAGAATGCCGCGGCCGGGGTCGCGGCACGCCCATTGGCGACCAGGGGGAGTACCCAGAGAGCTGTCAGGCCCCCAAAGAGAATCGGTGCTCCAACGAGGGTTGCATAGTGGATTACAGTATGTAGGAGATCGCCGCGCTGTGTTATAGGGGTGGGTGGAGGCTCCTCAAAATCGGCTGCTGGAGCGTTCTGATAGTCCTGGTGCCCTTGGTAGCCTGCCTGGTAGCGTTGATCATCGTGTGCCCTATAGGCATGAGCATCGACATCATATTGGTCCTGCTCAGGCGCGTCCTGGGTCACGTCGTCATCATCGTCGTGTGCCTGCTGGTGGGTATAGGCCGCCTGGGGATCATGCTGGGGACTCTGCCAGGTCGCCCCAGAGTCTTTCCAGTCAGAAGACATACATTGCACCTTTCTCTCGTGACATCATCAGTGGTTTAGCAGGAAAAGTTTTTATTGCAATAAGTGACTTTAAAATTTCCTTTAAAACTTTTTCTTTTTTATACCACATGAGCCACATCCTCCGCCTCCTCCGGTACTACATCCTCCACCTCCTCCACTGCCGCAGGTACAAGGACCGCCCTTGCCACAACTGCATGAGCCGCTTGTTCTGCCTGATTCTTTTGTACTGGCACTGGCTGTTTTCACGCCGCATGAACCGCTGGAGCAGCAGCTTCCACCTTTGGGCGCGGGTTCTTCATCGACGGGGACCTGAATTGTCACCCCGCTTTCGAGCATAACCTCGACCGAATTTTTGGGAACGTTGATGGAGACTACCTTGCCTGAACCACTGGGTGTGTTCAGGAATGCCCCAATCTGAGGCATCTGTTGCTTGGCCTGGATATAATTTTCATTCTCATAGGCCAGGCAGCACATCAGGCGCCCACAAACGCCAGAGATTTTTGAGGGATTTAAAGGGAGGCCTTGTTCTTTGGCCATTTTGATGGAGACAATCCCGAAGTCGGTAATCCAGGAGCTACAACAGAGGGTTTTACCGCAGGGACCGATGCCGCCCTGAAGCTTGGCCTGGTCGCGCGCCCCAATCTGGCGCAGTTCGATGCGTGTGCGGAAGGTTGCCGCCAGGTCGCGCACAAGGCCGCGAAAATCGACGCGCTCATCAGCGGTAAAATAGAAAGTCAGTCGACTGCCGTCGAAGGTATACTCGCTCTCAACCAGCTTCATGGGAAGCCTGTGCTGGGTGATCCGTTCGGCACAGCGCACCATGGCATCCTTCTCTTTTTGTTTAAAAGAGAGGAGCATGCGCAGCTCGTCTTCGGTCGCCAGGCGCAAGACGGGTTTCAGAGGTTCGGAGAGGTCCTCCTCGGCAAGCTTCTTCGATGCCAGGACGACACGCCCGGCCTCTACGCCTCGGGTGGTCTCGACAATCACATACTGCCCATTGGAGAAGGTTTGACCCTGGGGGTCGAAATAGTAAATACGCCCAGCTGGTCGAAAGCGAACGCCAACGACAACAATGATTTTAGCTATATCTGTCGCCGTATTGCCTGCTAGATCCATCTGCTCTCATCTTTGCTAGACTAGTGTGGACGCCAATCGAACGTATGTTATTAGGGGTGAGGGAGTAGAGAGTATGCGTGGTCGAGAATGCCCTGCCTCCATAACATGCCGGACGGGAGAAACACTAGTGTGAGGGATGCAGCCCCGTTGATGCATCCGGCTTACCATTCACCGAGTGTTACTAGATCGTTTCTAGTGAGAGGATTTTGAAAGAAAAATTACATTTCATTGGTAAGGAGAATCGCCTCTGCAACCTCGCGCATGGATTTGCGATTATTCATGCTCGCCTTCTGAATTTTACGGAAGGCTTCCTGCTCGCTTAGACCCTGCTTCTCCATCAAGAGGCCTTTGGCGCGTTCAACGATCTTGCGCGTTTCGAGCGTCTCGCTCAGGGAGCGAGCCTTCTCTTCCATCGCGCGAAACTCGTTATAGCGAGCCAGGGCGACCTCAATCGCAGGAGTAACTTCGCTTTCGCGGAGTGGCTTCACAATATAATTAACCACCCCGGCTTCCTTCGCGCGTTCAACGAGCGGTTGGTCACCGAAGGCAGTGAGCAGCAACACTGGTGCGAGTTTCTCCTGGGTAAGTGTTTCGGCGGCGGCAATGCCGTCCATGTCGGGCATGCGAATGTCCATAATTACCAGGTCAGGGCGTAGTTCGCGCGCGAGATTGACGGCACTCAATCCGTCTCCCGCTTCGCCAATTACGAGATAACCCTGTTTCGTAAGGACATCTTTCAGGTCCATACGCTGGATAGCTTCATCATCTGCAATAATAATGCGTGTTGGCATACGTGTCACCTCAAAGCCTTGGTCTCTTCCACCATAGAAGTACAAAAACCACTTTCTACGTACATTGGAAAGTATAGCATACCTGTTTTGGTGAGTCGATA
This sequence comes from Ktedonobacter robiniae, assembly GCF_016587375.1. GTDB lineage: Bacteria > Chloroflexota > Ktedonobacteria > Ktedonobacterales > Ktedonobacteraceae > Ktedonobacter > Ktedonobacter robiniae. The sequence goes on along the minus strand of NZ_BNJG01000001.1, from coordinate 1,723,165 downwards.
GGCAAATCAGCAGGCGTTGACGAGTGCTTTTTAGGCGACCTGCACGAGTTCGCTCCCCTGCATGAGATGCGAAAGCGCTCGGGTCTCAGCGACGATGCGTGCCAGTTGTTCGGGCGTGATCGACTGGCGACCATCGCAGAGTGCCGTGCTGGGATCGCAATGGGTCTCGATGATTAATCCCTGGGCGCCCGCGGCAATGCTTGCGCGCGACATGGCGGGTACCAGCTCGCGTCGCCCGGTGGCATGACTGGGATCAACCAGGATAGGCAGGTGTGTCAACTCCTGTATTAGCGGTACGCAGGTCAGGTCCAGCACATTACGCGTCTGTGGATCATAGCTACGAATGCCTCGCTCGCAAAGAATCACGTTAGGATTGCCCGCGGCGACAATGTACTCGGCGGCCAGCAACCATTCTTCCACCGTGGAGGCCAGACCACGTTTGAGCAAAACTGGACGCTTAGCCGAATGCTTACCAGCCGCCCGCAGGAGAGCGTAGTTTTGCACGTTGCGGGCGCCAATCTGAAGGATATCTGAGTATTCAGCCACGGTATCCACCATCTCGGTCTCCATGACCTCTGTGACGATGGGGAGGCCAGTCTGCTCGCGAGCCTCAGCCAGCAGCTGCAAACCCTCAATACCCAGTCCCTGGAACTGGTAGGGGGAGGTGCGTGGTTTGAAGGCCCCGCCACGGAGGATATTAGCACCAGCGGCCTTCACGGCATGCGCGGTGGTGAGAAGCTGCTCGCGGCTCTCTACTGCGCAGGGTCCCGCTATGATGACCGGAGATGCGGATGGGCCACCAACTGTAATCGGGGTGCAGGCATGACCTGTGCCAATGAGGATGCGGGTGTCGGCTGGTTGAAAGGAGCGGCTAACGAGTTGGTAGGAGGTTTTCATGGGGAGAAGTTCGGTAACTGCGGGTTGTTGGAGGAGGAGTTGCTGGGACTGAGCATCGAGAACAGTGTTATCAAGGGCGATCACTTCACGTCCGGAGATGTGGGTGGTCGCCAGGGGCATGCGACTTGCTGTGATGCGACATAAAAGTGACATCAGCTGGGCGCGTTCTTCACTTGAAGCCTGGTTACTAATGGTGATGATCATGATTCGTAAACCTTTCTGTAAGATCTTATTCCGAAACCCAACGTCACTGGCGTGCCTAGCGCTTCGCGCTCAGGGTTTTCGGATAAGAAGTAACTATTTGTGCTTGACTTGATGAGCTTTTTTAGGAAACAAAAAAGCAGAGGATTTTTCCTCTGCTCGTCCAGCATGCTGGTGGTTTTTTTGCTCAGCCAAAGTGGCCCACCATCATGCTGGAGGGCTAAACCAGTAATAAAAATAGCTGTTATTCAGTTGTGCGCATTTACACGTTGCACTGAGCATTTTTCTTCTCACCGTTTAGATGTGGTTGTGTTGTCTTCTCTGGGCCGCTGAGTATTCTCAAAGTGGCTTATTAAGCATTATAAGGGGGATGCATACAAAAAGTCAAGGGTCCTGTGATCTTAGTGGCAAAAAGAAGTGTTCTCCTCCTCGTGAGCAGGAGAACACTTCTTTTTGTTTGACGTGAAGGTGTAATGCTGTTAGCGCTTTTTAGCTCGGCGCTGACCGGAGCGGTAGGCGTGGTAGAGATCATCAGCCTCGCCACTGACGCCCTGGCGAATGGTTGGCTGGGGCGCCCTGGGTTCCGCGGACCGGGCAGGCTTTTTGGCGGCAGATTTGTTATTCGCAGCCGAGGAACCGCCCAGGCTACGTGGAATGAAGTCGTAGCGCGCCAGTACGACCAGGAGGATGACCAGGGTAGCCAGGTAGAGCGCCGTTGACGTCGTGATATTCATTGGCAGACCAAAGAGATTAAACTGCGCCCACTGGCGCTCAATGCCCAGGCTATGTACGGCCTGTTGCTCAAACAAGCCTACAAAGTTCGCTGCCAGCAGGTAGATGGCCATACCAATAATCCAGCGAGTCTTAAAGCCGCCAGCAGGTGGTGTCGAGCGTGGACGCGCCGTGGGCTTGACGGCCTTTGGCTTCTCATCGCCTGTAGCCTCCTCGCCAGCCTTGCCACGTGTCGCACGCGCCAGGCGTGCACGAGACACATCCTCTTTCGACGTGGCCTCCTCTTCGCGTTTGCCAACGCGTGAGAAGAAGCTGCGTCGAGGCTTGACCTCGCTGCCTGACGCCTCGTTCTCCGCAAGGGCCACGGAACTCTCAACTGGCGTGTTACCTTCCTCGGCGAGAGTTTCTTCTCCCACAGAGTTTAGCTGCTCATCATTGGTGACGAGGACGGGACGGTTGCGTGGTACGCGGTTCCTCCTGCGCCGGCTGGTGCTCACTTTGTAATCCTGGTAATCCTGACTCATGATTGGTCTCCTGGTTGTTCTGCCTGAGGTTGTTCCTCACGCGTGGTGTCTTGAAATGGGAAGGGGTCAGCCTTAGCTGTCTCTTCGTTTCGGTATTGTTCCTGTCCTACTTGTTCCTGTGGGAAGGACTTTTGCTCGCTTACAGCAGGTCGTTCAGCATAATTGACGTTTTCGCTGTAGTTTGGCTCTCGGGGAGCGGACTCAGGAGCTGGCTGGACTGGATAGCTTGCGGAAGGCGCCGTATAGGAAGGCGTCTGCTGTGGCTGTTGAGGCGCTGCACCGCGAGCGTAGAATGATGAAGCCGGGGACTGTGGAGCCAGGCCTGAGAACGAAGGTTGCTGTTGTGGCTGTGGTGGCACATATGGCTGCGGCGGAGCCTGGCGTGGGGCTTCGACAACCACGAGACCAGCGCGAGCGATCTCATCATCGCGACCAGGAGCGTTGCCACCGCTTACACCGATGCCGCCAACGGTCGCGCCGTTTACGCGGATTGGCCAGCCACCCGCGGCCATGATGAAATTTCCGTGAGTCATCTCGGCCAGGCTAGAGGCAAAACCTGGAATAGAAGACCCCCACTGCGCGACAGAGTCGGTTGATTGGTTGAACATCACGGCGGTACTCGCCTTGGCGATACTGATATTCCCAGTAGCCCAGCCATAAGGCGACATCATACGCTCAAAGAGTACCAGGTGACCACCAGCATCCACAATGGCAATGCTGACAGGACTGCGTAACTCGCGTGCGCGTTGCTTGCTCGCTTCCAAAATTTTCCGTGCGATGTCGATAGAGATGCTCACAGCCAAGAAACTCCTTACTATTAGATGAAACAAATATGTGCAGGACTGGTGCTGGTGTGCCGCGCCCCAGGCGTGGATGGCATCTAATGTTGATAATGTTTCATATGCTGATACAAGTCCAGGCTTGCCAGGTTTCGTGTTGGCGCTCTCGTACCATGTCGCTACTCTTGTAGCTCTGTATCTGGCTGGCGTTGATGCAAGCAATGCAAGCATGTAGGCTGGCGCTTTTTTTCTGGCCCGGTGTATGCTTTGACCCGGAAAAGTTCCAGTCAGTCCGTATCTGGACTATTGTACCGCACCACGTGTATCCATGCAATGTGTACAACAGGCAAGGCGGCAGGCAGTGACACCCTCTGACTTTCTTTTTCGGCTCTTTACCTTGAGAAGTTGAGAAGCAATAGGTCAGAAGTCATAAAGAGTTGGTTTAACCCGTGTGCGAGTTATTTCTGGTTAGTGATATGTGCATGTGAATTGGCAGCCTGCGGCTGCCAATTCACATGCACATATCACTAACCGCGGCGAGCGCCGCAGGCACGAGAGGTCTTATAGATGCTCGATGAGCGTGACTTTCTCTTTGCGCCAGGTGAGGTGATTATATTTCTCGGCCACGAGCTGCCGGGCCATGTCCCACTCAGAGGATAAGAGCTCGCCAGGTACAAACTCATGCTCCAGGAAGGAGCTGAAGCCCAGGCGAAAAGCCTGCGCGACCTCGCCCCAGGTTGCCTGTGGGGCGAAGGCATGGAGGGGAGCTGTTTTCGTATTGTACTGGGCCAGGGCCTGGGATCGAGCCTCTTCAGAAGGGAAGCGCAGGAGCGAGAAAAACTCGGCTGCGCGGTCACCCAGCGGGAGTGAGCCCTGTTGGAGGAGCGAAGCCTCTTTCCACACCTGAGCGCTGCCAATCAGTTTAAAGCCATCGACTGTCAAATCGGCCTGCGTAGAAGAGGCAAAGCAGGCCGCCGAGGGCGTTTTACTGACCCGCTCATCGCTGATGATTGCGTTGAGGCCGAGATGTTGTAGCGCTTGAATAAGCCCTTGCAGGAGGTAGGCATAGGCCGCCACGACTCCAGATGGCACGCCCTCGCGCTTCCCTATGGTGATACTATAAGTAAACTCATCACGATGATAGACGGCTCTCCCGCCTGTAGGACGGCGAACCAGGGCCACATTCTCGCGCGCGCAGACCTCCTGCTCAATTTCGCGCTCAACATTCTGGAAGCGTCCCAGGCTAATGGCTGGCTGCTTCCATTGGAAGACGCGCAGCGTGGGCGGGACCTTCTCCTCAATGTGATGTAGGAGGATGGCCTCATCAATGGCCATGTTCAAGGCTGCATCCTGCACACCTGTATGAATAAAGCGATAAGTGGTTGCTGACATAAGACTCGACATCTCCTCCAGGGTTTTCAGGCTCAGGACTGGCGCTCGCGGGCCGCCTTCCATTTTTCGCGCTGCTGCTCGCGTACCGTCTCTGAGGCTGGCTGATAACGTGCCAGGAAGGTCTCGCGGAAGACGGGATAGCTGCCATCGAGAATGGATGCGCGCAGGTCAGCGGCCAGGCGCAGCATGAAGCGCAGGTTATGGATGGTTCCCAGACGGTAGTAGAGCTGCTCCTCAGCACGGATAAGATGATGCACATAGGCTGCGCTATAGTTGCGACAGGTGTAGCAGTCACAGCCCTCCTCAATCGGGCCAGTTGCTCGCTTAAAGCGGGCGGACTTGATATTCACGCGCCCATCGCGGGTAAAGAGACCGCCGTGGCGAGCGACGCGAGTGGGCAGAACGCAGTCGAACATATCCATGCCCAGCCCGACGCACTCAACCAGGTCTTCAGGCGAGCCGACGCCCAGCAGGTGACGTGGTTTCTCGCGTGGAAGCGCGGGCGTAGTTGCGCGCAACATCTCCCACATCTTGGTTTTGGGTTCGCCAACTGAGAGGCCGCCAATCGAGAGACCGGGGAAGGGCATTGAGCCAATTACACGTGCGCTCTCTTGGCGTAGCTCGGGCTCAAAGGCCCCCTGAACGATACCAAAGAGCGTCTGTTCTGGGCGATAGCGTTCTTTCGCGACCAGGGCACGCTCCTCCCAGCGATGCGTACGTTCCATGGCCTCTCGGGCCTCTTTGGGTGTGCAGGGAAAGGGCGCACAGATATCCAGAGGGAGAATGATATCGGACCCCAACTCCGCCTCGATGCGCATTACACTCTCAGGCGTGAGAAACTGCGGTGAGCCATCCAGGTGCGACTTGAAAAGGACTCCCTCCTCGCTCAGCTTACGCAGGTGTCCCAGGCTCCAAACCTGAAAGCCACCGCTATCCGTCAGAATTGGGCCATCCCAGCGCATAAATGCATGCAGTCCGCCAAAAGAATCGATGAGTTCAGAGCCGGGCCGCAGCATCAGGTGATAGGTATTGGAGAGAATAATCTGAGCGCCGACCTCGCGTAATTCTTCTGGAGAGACGCTCTTGACGGTCGCCTGTGTGCCAACAGGCATAAAGATCGGCGTCTGGATCGTGCCATGAGGAGTCTGAATCGTACCGGCACGCGCCCAGCTCTCAGAGCACTCGGTATCAATAGTAAACGTAAATTGTGACATCAGCTTTAAACCCAAAGAGAAATACTAATATATAATTAAAGGCGGAATACCATGATATGCAATGCACAAAGAAAAACCTGAATCTATGCACACAGCGCTTAAAAGTTCGCTGTCTATTGTCTCATAAAGGTCAAGAGCAACCCCCACGTACTGCCTGATTACATCCAAAAAAGTTATGGAACTGCTGACTTACGACCTATATCCAAAAAAGTTGTGGAACTGCTGGTTTACGACTTATAGCCAAATAAGTTGTGTGATCCTGCCGGGGTTGCCGAAGGCAACCCCGGCAGGATCACACAACTTATTACCCCGCGAGCCACGTAGTGGCGAGAAGTGAAGGAGCTGATAAAAAGCCACATAGCAAGCAAAAAAGAGAGATAAAAATGTATGAAAAATGGCAAGATATAAAATATACATAAAAATATGAAGAGATATGTACAGAATCGGCGTAAAACTCTTGAAAATCAACAAAAGATAGTGTATGCTGTTTTCCGGTATCCATCTCGGTCTCGCGTACGGTGCTCGTCCAGAGTTACATACTTCCCTCGCTGGTAAGGGGAAAGAATGGCTGGTGACATCCGCTAGGAGAAGGACCTGGAGGTTTACCATTCTTCTATTCACTAAGGAGGTCCTAGTTGAGCTTCGATGACAAAACCCTGAAGTGCCGTGATTGCGGAAATGATTTCCTGTTCACCGCCGGAGAGCAAGAGTTTTACCAGCAAAAAGGCCTGATGAATCAGCCGAGTCGCTGTCGTCCCTGCCGTGAGGCGCGTCGCAACTCTGTGGGTTCAACCGGTCGTTCTGAGCGCGCCCCGCGAGAAATGCATCCTGTTATTTGTGCCGAGTGTGGTGCGGAGACCCAGGTGCCCTTCCTTCCTACCAAGGATCGCCCCGTCTATTGTAGCTCCTGCTTTGACAAAGTTCGTGGTGCAGCCCACAGCTAAAAGCAGCGCACAATGAAGAAGCGAGCGTTTGCAAGAGAAGAGCCACTATCGCTCTTAGGAAAGAAGCTTGTCGGCCTGGTATACGTTGTTTCGACGACGCCCGCCAGGTTGCTCAAGCCCTGGAACTAAGGCCAGACATAGAAATCTTATCTGACCGGAACTCTCGTTTTTCGCTCACAAGTAATCAGAGGCTAAGCAAAGATGTGTTCTTTGCTTAGCCTCTGGCTTTTTCTATGAAAGAAACTAACTACCAGGTTGGTACAATGGAAATAAGTAGTCGTATAATTGGCGGAATATGGTGACGTCCAGGCGTGTTTAAACGTAATACAATGTAATACAATGAGGCTTTTCCTCTCCTCTCCTGTGCCCTGGCAAAATCGATGTGTGCGTTTTTAATTATGAAGTGAAAACGGAGTCCTCGCTTGACAGGGGAATATAGCACCTTATAATAAAGTAATAACCTGTTTAACTCATAGGCAGAAATGTCCTACCTGGAAGAGGAGGCATCGCTTAGGGGTGTCTTATGTGGAGGCAAAGCCAGGCTATGTGGCTTTGCTGGTGAAATAGAACAATAAACCACGAAGCACCTCGGGAGATGCCTTCTCTCCCTCTTTTTACTAGTATTTTATGCCGTTGCGTAGGACATTCCAATACCAGGATGCAAGGGGAGAGAAAGGTGACGCTATCCCGAATAGTGTGACATGGGGACGGCAACGGATTGAGTCAAAGGCAGTCGGGATCTATGCCGAAGCTAGCCTGAAACAGTCCGCGGTAGAGGGACTGACAACTGTGCTCAATTGAAAGGTATGACGTAAGATTACATGGCTACCAACTTTGAGAGAAGCATCGAAGATTCGCAACAGACGACCATCCTGAAAACAGGGGAGCCGCAGACGAATCTTGCACCGTCACAGATGACAATCGAAGATCTGCTAGATGAAGCTCACCAGTACCTGGCGGATGCGGATCTAGAGCGAATACGTCATGCCTATGAACTGGCGAAACATGCACACAAGGGTGTAGTAAGGAAGTCGGGCGAACCCTATATTCAGCACCCTCTTGAGGTGGCGCTCCTGCTGGCAGGTATGCGTATCGATGCTGAAGGCATTATGGCGGCCCTGCTACACGATGTTGTGGAGGATACCGACTACTCACTGGATGACCTGACTGAGCAGTTTGGCCAGCAAGTGGCGAATATCGTTGATGGAGTGACAAAGTTTGATGCCCTGGCGGGCAAGCCGAATAAGGCTGCTCAATCGCTCGATAACGCGCCAGACCAGGAGCCAGCAGAGCCTGTGCAGCAGACGCTCTCGGTTGTAGATAAGCGTCGTGAGAAGACCGAGACGGTGCGGAAGATGCTCTTAGCCATGGCGGAAGATCCTCGTGTCGTTGTGCTCAAACTTGCCGACCGTATCCATAATATGCGGACCCTGGCTGCGATGTCGACCGTGCAACAGCAGAGTAAGACGCGCGAGACCAGCGAGATCTACGCGCCTCTAGCGCGCCGGTTGGGCATGATGCAGGTGCAGGCTGAGCTAGAGGACCTGGTTCTAAGTTACCAGGACCCGGAGCGCTATGCCTGGCTCAAACACGAGGTGGAGGAAGAGGTACAGCGGCGAATGCCCTTTATCGACGAGGTCGGCCGCATCTTGCGCGAGGAAATGCAGCGCGCGGGCATTCAGGCTGAGATACAGGCCTGGCAGAAGCACCTGGCGAGCATCAACCGCAAGCTCGGATATGTCTCTGGACAGCCCTCTGGCGCGGATCTCAGTCAGCTACACGACCTGGTCTCCTTCCGCATCCTGGTGCATACCGATAACGAGTGTTACCTGGCGCTCGGGCATATTCATGCCCTCTGGCGACCCAAGGATGGACGCATTAAAGACTTTATCGCCACGCCCAAGCTTAATGGCTATCAATCGCTGCATACCACTGTTTTCTGCTTTGATAACCGCCTGGCGGAGATTCAGATTCGCACACACGATATGCAACGTACCGCCGAGTATGGCATCGCCAATTACTGGTACCTCAAAGACCGGATGGTGAAGGAGGATCCCTCGCCTCATAGCTGGAAGCTCTCCTACAAAGAGATGGTGGCCTGGATTGAGCAGTTGCGGCAATGGCAACGCGAACTTCCCCAGAGTGCGGACGAATTCGTGGAGGCCGTCAAGGGCGACATCTTTCAGGAGCAGATCTTTGTCTTTACGCCTAAAGGTGAGGTCAAAGATTTGCCTCGTGGTTCGACTCCTTTGGATATGGCGTATCGTATCCATACCGATATTGGTGACCACTGTGCGGGCGCGCGCATCATTACCAATACAGATGACAGCGGACGCCTGGTGACGCGCCTGGTACCCCTGGACTATGAGCTTAAGGGCGGCGAGATCGTGGACATCATGGTCAACCGCACTGTCCACCCCACACGCGACTGGCTCAGTTTTGCGCGGACAGCCGCGGCGCGCAACAAGATTCGCCGCTACCTGAAGACCTATGAGCGCGAGATCAATCTCCAACTCGGCAAAGAGCGGCTCGACCTGGCCTTAAAGACCGCCGGTGCCGTTGGGCTGAATGCCCCCGTTGAGGAATTGCTCAACCAGGCCCGCAACGAGGATAAAACGGGCGATCTGCGCAAGTACGCTAATCGCGATGATATCTATATTGCAATTGGGCGTGAGGATCTGCAGGTGGAAGATGTCATGTTACATCTGCTCCCCCTGGTGCGCCAGGTAAATGAGCTAACGCATGGCGAGGGCGCGAACCAGCATACGAGCAAGGAGAGCGAAGGGAGCGCGGTCGTCAAACTCGCCCAATGTTGTTGTCCTCTGCCCGGCGACGAAATTGTTGGGATGCTCAACCCCAGTAAGGGAATGTATGTCCATCGCAGTGATTGTACGCGCGTCAGACGCCATCGAGAAAGTGCGAAGGCCGTCATTGAGCTCAACTGGTTGCAGATTGAACCAGAGACCTATCTCTCGCCTATTACCATCGTAGCGCATGATCGCTCAGGCCTCTTACGTGACGTTGCGGCTGTTGTCGCCGACGCGGGCGTCAATATGACCACGGTCACATCCACTACGAACCCCTCTGTCCACAAAGCAGTGATTACAGCGACATTAGAAGTCATGGCCACTGAAGGCGTGTTGGATCAGATTGAGCGCATCTTGCGTCGCCTGCGCCAGGTAAAGAATGTCGTCAGTGTGGAGCGTGCGCTTAACGCCCACTAAGATCTTATTCCGAAACCCAACCCCCATTCGGGGCACGTGCCACTCGCGTGACTAGCGCTTCGCCCCCATTCGGGGATAAACGCTCAGGGTTTCGGAGAAGAAGTAATTCTCTCTCCTGGGCCAGGAAGAGATGCGTACTTGCTGCTCCTTGCGAACAAACGACGCTGTTCCTTATTGCTGGCACTTTCTCCCTCTGCTGTATAAAGATGGGTCTGGTACCAGCCCACAAGTCATAGTTATGTCTCATGTTAGCCAAGATTAGCTCGTTTTGTGTTATGGTAGGAACAGATGGAAGTGTTGATGCGTTGACAGAAGTAGGATGTTTGTGGGGTGGATGGCCTATATTGTAGGTGGCAGCGTCCAACAACCCGGTATACAAAACGTATAGTAAGCAGAGTACATATTACCAGGGATGGTTTTCATCAGACTGCTCTCTGATGTCCCCTTTGTAAAAAAGATATGTGTAGCGAAATATAACGCCCATGTCGAGTGTTCTAAGGGGTGAATGGTAGTAGTCTGGTAAAACGATAGAAGGCAATGATTCACATAGAGAAACACGTATCACCTCAAGAGAACTTGACCTCACCAGTAGCAGATCTGCGCCAGCAGATACGCTCCTACATGTCTACCGATGAGGTAGATATGGTGGAGAAAGCGCTCCAACTGGTGCTAGAGGTTTGTAGCGATGTAGTGGCTGGCGAGCGCCTGGTGCCTCCGCTAGAATATGCGTTGGGCGTGGCCTCCATTCTTGCTAACATGCATATGGATGCCGCTGGCGTAGCCGCTGGCCTGGTCTTTGAGGCTATTGATGCAGATCTTGTGACTCTGGAAGAGGTTGAGGACAGGGTGGGCAGCACAACGGCCCGCGTGGTTGGCAGCATGGAGCGCTTCAACATCCTCGAGCGTAAGAAACAGAGCGTGACGGCAGTGAGCGCAGCTCTTAGCGCGCAGAACCTCCAGACCTCAGCCGCAAAAAAAAGTCATGACGAGCGCGAAGAAGGTAGCAGCAGTGCCTCAGGTGATGGGAAGAAGCCGCGCGTCCGCGAAGCCATGCGCCGCCAGCAGGCTGAAACGGTCCGTAAAATGTTTGTTGCCATGGCGGAAGATCCCCGCGTCGTCTCGCTAAAGCTAGCATACAGGCTCTTTGTGATGCGCCATATGTGCCACCCAGAGTATCAAGGGGATCGGCAGGAGATGCTGGCGACAGCCGAGGAGACGCGCGAGATTTATGCGCCGCTGGCAGGTCGCCTGGGGATGTCGCGCGTGGAGGGCGAGCTAGAAGACCTGGCCTTCCAGATTCTGGAGCCTGATAAGTTTCAGTGGGTGAAGGGAATCGTTGAGTCCGAACGTAAGCAGTGGCGCTCCTATGTAGAGAGCGTCTGCGAGATGCTGCGTCAGGAAATGGCGTCCATTGGCGTCAACGCGGTGGTCTCAGGGCGGGTGAAGCGCTACTACAGTTTCTATCGCAAACTTGAGCGTAGCACAGGCGAGGCCGGGGGCGACTTTGAAATGTTAAAGGCAGCCGCCGATGTCACGCAGATTCATGACCTGATCGCCTTTCGTATCCTGGTCGACACCGACAATGAGTGTTATATCGCTCTGGGCCATGTACACAGCCTGTGGAAGCCCAAAGAGGGGCGTATTAAAGACTTTATCGCCAATCCCAAGCCCAACGGCTATCGCGCCCTGCATACCACCGTCTTCTGCCTGGATGATCAACTGGTGGAGATCCAGATCCGTACCCATGCCATGCATGAGATGGCCGAGTATGGTGTTGCCATGCACTGGCACTATAAAGACATTGGCGATAATGCCTCCTCAACTGCTAAGGAGCTCTTGACCTGGATTCACCAGCTGGCGGAGTGGCAGCACGAGATCAAAGCCGCCAACGCCACCGATTCCGAATTTGTCGAGGCGGTCAAAGATGACCTGTTCGAGGAACAGATTTTTATATTCACGCCCAGGGGTGAGGTCAAGGATCTGCCGGTTGGCTCGACCCCGCTGGACTTTGCCTACCGAATTCACACCAAAATTGGCGATAGCTGCGCGGGTGCAAGGGTTATCTCTCACGTTGAAGGACATGACGGAGATCGCCTGGTCACACGCATGGTTCCGCTTGATTATGAACTCAAAAGTGGCGAGATCGTCGATATCGTGACCAACCGGTCCGCGCACCCCACACGCGACTGGCTGAACATCGCACGAACAGCGGCTGCACGCAACAAGATTCGCCGCTACCTCAAGATTCACGAACGCGACATCAACATTCAGATTGGCAGTGAACGCCTGGACCGGGTTCTCAAGTCCATTGCTGGCCTGAGAGGCATGGAGGCCATTACTGAAGAAGTGGAGAACTGGCTCTGTCAAGAGCTCCATATGGACACGTTTGAGGATATCCTCTCGGCGATTGGTGCTGACGATATGCGGCCACATGGGGTTGCGGTCAAGGCGCATGAGTACTTCCAGCAACGCGAGGGGAAAGAGAGCCGGGACGAGCGTGGTGAAACAGGCGAACTGGCGCTGCCGGCCACCAGTCGTCAGCCAGCGGTGAACCTACAAGTCGCGGGCGTGGATGGCCTGCTGACGCGACTTGCTAACTGCTGTTGCCCTCTGCCTGGGGACGAGATCGTTGGATTTATCAGTCGGGGCAAGGGCGTCATTGTGCATCGCTCGGATTGCCCAAACGCTATGCGTTTGCATGAGCGGAGCGGTGAGCGCTTTATTACGGTGACCTGGCAGGGGATGAGCCAGCCGCGCTATCACGTTCCCATTATCATTTTTGCGCGCGACCGTGCCGGACTTATTCGGGATATAGCGACGATTATCTCCGAGTATGGTCTGAACTTGCTCTCAATTGGCACAAACGCCAACAATCGTGAGCGTATCGTGATTACAGCAACCCTGGAGATTAATGACCTGGAAATCATGCCACGTCTCTTTAAGCGTCTGGAAAAGGTCAAGGATATTCTCCAGGTAGAGCGTGATATGGGGCGTAGAAGAGTCACGGACGCCCAGGCCTAGGCATGATAACTAACCTTATGTCTAAGAATGGGGGAACGGGGTCAAGGGGCAGAGCCCTTGCGGGTTTTGGGGTGTCCCCAAATTCTTTTTCCCCCTTGCTGCCTACGGCGGCAGAAGCAATGTGTTGATGAGCTAAGAGAAGAGAAAAAGCAGGTCCCTGGTGTTAGTTACCTCTGGATTGAACAATGAAGCTTGGTTTTGGTAGAAGGAATGTATGGAGGGTACACCAGGAACCTGTATGTATTATATGCAAAAGACCCGAATCTGTATATTGTTAGATATAGCTATCTTTTGGCCTTGTGCGCGAACTCAGTAAATTAGAGACATTGTTAGATATGGCTATCTTTTGCCCTTTGGTGTGAACTCAGCAATTAGAGGCAGAAAATGCATGTGTTCTCGACAAGAGCGGTAAAAATGCGTATGGATGTGTAGAAAACATAGGAAGTCCCCACAGGAGGAGAGGTCAGGTAAGACTCACACTCCCCTCTTGTGGGGATTTTCTTGCATCTGTATCACTTTGCTCAAGCGGCGGTACTAACCGCGTAAGCGCTCCAGGACAGGTGGCTGGCGAAGTTTAGCAAGTGCTCCCGCCTCAATCTGGCGTACGCGCTCGCGGGTAATACCCAACTCGCGGCCGACCTGCTCAAGAGGATGTGCCTGCCCATTGCCCAGGCCAAAGCGGAGCTGAAGTACCAGCTGTTCGCGGGGGTTAGCACGGATTCGAGCACGCGCTGCACCTCGTCCTTCAGGGTCTGGGTGGTGGCTAAATCCTCGGGAGAGGCTGATTCTGTATCTGGAAGGACATCACCTAGTTCCTGGTCGTCATCTTCGCCTACGGGAAGCTCAAGAGAGACTGGTGCACCGGGAGCAGCTTGCAGCTCAATCATGCGTACCGGATCCAGCCCAGTAGCCTCGGCCAGCTCTTGCTCACTTGGCTCACGACCCAGTTCCTGAAGCAGGCGCTGGCGTTCGCGGCGAATGCGGTTAAGCGCGGTATTGACATAAACCGGGAGACGAATCGTGCGCCCTTTATCGGCAACGGCGCGGCTGATGGCCTGGCGAATCCACCATGTCGCATGGGTAGAGAAGCGGTGCCCACGGCGCCAATCATAGCGCTGTACTGCACGAATCAGACCAATGTTGCCTTCCTGAATCAGGTCTAGCAGGGTGAGGCCACGACCAACATAGCGTTTAGCGATACTCACCACGAGGCGCAGGTTGGCCAGGATAAACTGCTTCATGGCATCGCGGTCGCCGCTCTCGATACGCTGAGCCAGCTCAATCTCACGCTCGTGCGTAATCATAGGAACGCGGCCAATTTCACGCAGATATGTCATGACAGCATCGGACTCGCCTGCGTCTGCTCCATTGGCCGCATTCTCTTCCTGATCCTCAGAGCGCCGACGGCGTGGAGTTGCACCACGGCGTACAGCGGGCTGAGAAGCTGCTGGTGCCATAGGAGGAAGCGTGAGAAGCGAATCGTCGACGTCCTCATGATGGTCTTCTTCGTCACTTTCAGTGTCGTGAAGATCCTCTGTGAGGGTCGGTTCATCTTCTAATTCGAGAGAAGCGGCGTCGGAGAGGTCGTGATCCAGATCAAGCTGATCATCATCTAACTCTGTCTCGTCGTGTGCATCCTCTCTGCCAACTTCCACTGTTGTATATGGGAGATTCTTTGCAAGCAACTGCTCGACCATCGTGCCGTACGGCTGCTTATCCGAATCAGGTTTCTTACGAGTTGTATTACCAAGCGTATTTCCCGTCATGGCACGCTTTACGTCTATCATTGTGCGCCCTCCATGAAAAAATGGTATATCCTAAGCAGCAAGATATATTTCATCGGTCTGGTCCTACACTCAGGAAAGCGAGCCTTCATCGGACCAAGGAGTCCGTGCGCCGAGTGGGAGGAATTCAATGATGTGTACCCTATCTACTAGATAGCAACAAAGCCAGGTCGGAAATTATTCCTAATCCAATTATAACCTATGGCCCCCTTTCATTCTAGTCCTTCTGACTCATTTTTTCGCCAAAGGCTGGCAAAAATGTACAAACTCGTATAAAATTTGTCTTTTTTATGTATACGTTTGACACATACAGAAGGTGCCAATCCGCCGCCATCTGGCCCACCTGCTTCTAGCGTGAGAAGGGCTTGCGGTTGTTCGCGACGGACAAGGGAGAAAGCTGGCAGGAGATCATAGCGACGTAGTAATTTAAAGGCGATATAGATGCCCAGCGTGACGCAGAGAAGCACGGTAACGAGCAGGGAGAAGGCGCTGAGTAGATCCGCCACGTGTTGCCAGTTAGAGCCGAAGAAAAAGCCCAGAGGGATGGCTATCAGCGCACTGATGATATTGCCGAGCAGGTCGGGCCAGAAGAAGCGTGCGTAGGGATAAAGCTCTAGCCCGGCAAGCAGGTTGACCGAGCCACCCAGTCCAGAGAGTAGGAAGCGGGTAATAAAGATTGCCCACCCACCGTGGCGCTGGAAATAGCGATGCGAACGCTCAAAGGTCTGTTGTGGAAGAATGCGATTGTGTGGATGGCGTTTGATCCAGCCTGAGAGGTAGACTCCACCTCGCCGACCCAGCCAGTAGCTCACAGCATCACCACAGGTAGCGGCGCTGATAACAATGAAGATGAGAGCGAAAACGTTGAAGCGTCCCAGGGCCGCGAAGGCGCCAGCCGACGTGACGACTAAGCCAACGGGGAGTGGAAGACCTGCCGCTGCCAGAAAGATAAAAAACCACAGAGCGAGATACCCGAACTGTTGCAGCAAGAGTAGAAGCGGGGGAAGGAGCGTTTGCAAAGTGAGTATCCCTTCTGCTTTGAAACTGGATGAGCCAGCTCATAATGTATCCAACTCTGGGCTGTGCTTGCCGCTATGGCACATGCGAGTCAGCGTATAGACGATGATGTAATATATAACGGAGAGATTGCTAACATCGAGACACCGCAGGCGCCCGGGGCAATCTCTTCCATAGACATCAATGTGCGTTTGTGTATATCTAACAATACGCCACTTTCAACATGTGTCTCACATCTCTACCTCTTGCCAATTGTAAAGCATTGCCCGTAAATAGAAAAGATGTTATTTGTCCTGGCTCGCCAACCCACTTTCGAGTAAGATGTGTCTGGTGGTGGGCTGGCAGAGCCAGCCCACCACCAGACACATCTTTTCCCTGAGCGCCGCAGGCGCGAATACTCTCTTGACGAGCAAAGAGCTATTCTCTAGAATATTGCCTATGAATATAACCACTAATCAATTGATGGCAGTCGCTATCAAGCGTGTAGATACTACGTTGCCCCTGCCTGGATATGCCACGGCGGGGTCAGTCGGATTTGACCTGGTTTGTCGCGAGACGGTGACCATTGGTCCGCGTGAACTGGGACGCGTGCCAGGAAATGTTATCGTGCAGACCCCTCCCGGGTATATGCTGATGCTCACGATGCGTAGCAGCACCGCCAAGCGTAAGGGATTGCTCATGCCCAACGGTGTGGGCATTATCGATCAGGATTACTCTGGCGAGGGCGATGAACTGCTGATCTCGGTCTATAATTTTCGGGATGAGGCAGTCACAGTAGAGCGTGGCGAACGGATTGCCCAGGGCATCTTTGTACCAGTGGCCCAGGTTGCCTGGAACGAAGTCGCTGAGATGGGAGAGACGCGCGGCGGCTTCGGGAGTACCGGGCATTAGGCTGTATGCCTGGTAATTATGACTCAACTATGCTACGATATCCACATATGTTGACAGGCGCTCTCTAGTTTGAGTTTGGATCGAGGCACAGTAAGCTATGCCACTGCAAAACTATTACGCCATTCTGGGCCTTCCGCGTGATGCCACACCGGAACAGATTAAAAAAGTCTATCGCAGATTGGTGCGACAGCATCATCCCGATATCAATAAGGGCATCTCCGATGCACGTATCAAGGTGCTCAATGAAGCGTATAGTATTTTGAGTGATCCCCAGCAGCGTGCACTCTATGACATCCAATTGCTGGAAGAGATACGGAACCTGCGCATACTGGAAGCTGTGCATGAGCATTATATGAAGCGCACGCAAAAGATGACCTGGTCGCAGGGCGTCGTAGGCTTTATGCGCGAGCTGAAGAAAGAGATGCGTCGCTCGTAGTATAGGCCGATATACACAAAGAGGACCGGATGGTCGAGGATTTGCCCTCGACCATCCGGTCCTCTTTGTGTATATCGGATTAGCGCCCGTTCATGAGGGCTTCGATTTCCTCAATGCTCTTGGGCGCGCTCCCCGTGGTGACCTCGCAGCCCTCCTGGGTGACGACGACATTATCCTCAATGCGTACGCCAATGCCGCGGTAGCGTGGGTCAACGTTTTCCGCGTCTTCGGCGATGTAAATGCCTGGCTCAATCGTAAAGACCATGCCGGGAGCCAGCTTGGCGCCGCGCCCCTTCTCGGTCACACGATAGGGACCGCGATCATGCACATCCAGGCCCAGCCAGTGGCAGGTTCCATGCATGTAGAACTGGCGGTAGGTTTTCTCCTCAATATTCTGCTGTACATCTCCCTTGAGGATGCCAAGCGCGACCAGCCCGGAGGTCAGGATCTCTATCGCCGTATTATGAATGTCGGCCAGGTCCGCTCCCGGTTTGGTAGCGGCGATACAGGCCTCCTCGGCCTCCAGCACGATCTCATAAATGGCGCGCTGCTCAGGCGTGAAGCGTCCATTGATGGGATAGGTACGCGTAATATCGGCACTGTAATACTGGTATTCAGCTGCCGAATCGATCAGGAGCAGCTCCCCATCCTGCATGTGACGGTTGTTCTGGTCGTAATGCAGAATGGTCGCGTTAGGACCAGAGCCAACGATAGGGGAGTACCCATGACGGGCCGCGCCCTGCTTGAGATAGCCATGGTCGAGGACGGCCTGGATCTCATACTCATACATACCGGGTTTGAGGGTCTTGAGGACATCGCGATAGGCGGCGCCGCTGATCTGGGCGGCTTTGCGCATAACTTCTAGTTCCTCGGCGTCTTTGACGACACGCATCTCATTGAGAATGGAACCTGGATCGACGACCTGGCGTGGACCACCACTCATCGCCCGACGGAAGCGATTGATAAACGCGATCATCTGCTCATCGAAGGCATGCTCTGTGCCGCTGTTGTAGTAGAGCGTCTGGCAGCCCTTCAGATACTCAGGCAATTTCTCGGCGAGCTGATCGAGGGTGTAGGCCGCATCTGCGCCATAGGTTGCCTGTGCGCCTTCTACTCCTGCGCGCTTCCCCGTCCAGACCTCCATCTGTGGATCGCGCGGGCGGACAAAGAGAATGAAATGGTGCTCGGGATGCTCTGGCGCGAGCACACAGATCGTTTCAGGCTCGGTAAAGCCCGTGAGGTAGTAGAAATCACTATCCTGGCGGTAGCTGATCTCGATATTGTGTCCGCCGCTGCGGAGAAATTCGGGCGCGCTATGAAAGATAGCGACTCCACCCTGCATTTTGTCCATAAATGCCTGGCGCCTGCTAGCGTATGACATGAGAGAACCTCCATCCTGGTGAAATAAGCGCAACCCTCAAAGGGGTTGTATCTACGATAAGTATATATGTATCGAGGCGAATAGTCATTAGGAGACGCCCCAGGCCTTGCCATTGGGGCCAGCAGTGAGGACCTGAGGCCCCTTTTTTGTGAGCGCGATCGTATGTTCGAAGTGGGCGCTAGGTGAGCCGTCATTGGTGACCAGCGTCCAGTGATCGGGAAGCTGGCGAAAGGTATTGCTGACATAGGAGACCATAGGTTCAATCGCGATGACCAGGCCGGGCTGGAGCACGAAGTCGTGCTTGATCTGGAACTGGCGCGTATAGTAGTTTGGTACCTGAGGTGGTTCCCACATCTCCTGGCCGATGCCATGGCCGACCAGGCCCTCGATGACGGTGAAGCCTGCGTGCTCTACATACTCCTGCATCTTGCGCGCTACCTGGCTCCAGGTACGGCACTTCGTCAACTGCTCAATTGCCAGGTGCAGGGCGCCCTCGGTAACTTCTAGTAGACGCTGGGCACGTGGATCGACCGCGCCTATGGCATAAGTCGTTGCGGCATCTCCGCACCAGCCATTGAGCTTGGCACCAATATCGACGCTGACGACATCTCCCTCTTGCAGGCGGCGCGCACCTGGAATGCCATGCACAATCTGTTCATTGACAGAGATGCAGCTAGAGGCGGGAAAGGGAACCTTGCCCGGCACGCCCTTAAAGAGGGCAGTGGCCTGGTGCTCAAGGATACATTGCTCGATAGCGGCATCAATTTCAGCGGTAGAAATACCAGGCTTCATCAGTGGCGCGGCGACTTGATGCGCCTGCCAGACCACCAGACCTGCCTGGCGCATAGCGGCGATCTCTTTATCGCTCTTCAGAGAATATTGCATCAAATGCTCCCTACAATCATTACAACAATATCTGGTGTCTCTCGACAAGGGATCGCTCTTTTCGAATGGTGAGTATGGAGAAACTGGCTTGTTTCTGGCCCAACGTGGCTTGGATCGCGTCGCAAGGGCGCATAGCTCGTATCATAAACCAACACTAGCGAAGTTGCAAATTTTCTCCTCAACTCGTAAGTTTGCTCTTGGGTAAGGTATGCCTGATGGTGGGCTGGCTCCGCCAGCCCACCATCAGGCATACCTTACCTCTGAAGCGCCGCAGGCGCACAAAAAGAGCGTTTGAGAGAAGCCGTAATTGGTAGTAATTGGTATATTCTATGAGGAGGGCAGGAGGCGCTCAAGGGCGCGTGCATAGGCTTGAAATGTGCGCTCATCGAAGAGCACAAAGACCACCTGGCGCAGAGTGGTAGCTTCCTGAGTGAGATGCTCGATAACGGTTTGCAGAGCGATGGGAGCAGCCTCGTTCAGGGGGTAGCCGTAGGCGCCAGTACTGAGGGAGGGGAAGGCGATACTTTGCACACGATACTTCTCAGCGAGGTCAAGGCAGGTGTCATAGGCGCTGGCGAGCAGCTGCGCGGCGTCGGCATGGTGTCCATAGATGGGACCAACAGCATGAAAAATATATTGTGCTTTGAGCTGGCCTGCACTCGTAACGACTGCGCTTCCCGTTGGGCAGCGCTCGAACTTGTGGCACTCCTGCATGACACTGGGACCAGCTGCGCGATGAATGGCACCATCTACTCCCCCGCCACCAGCCAGCGCGGAATTGGCGGCGTTGACTATCACGTCAGCCGAGATATCAACAATATTGCCCCGTATCAGCGTAAGGGTCACGTTCTGAATGGCCTGAGTAATCATCGTCTGCTTCCACTTGGTAGCACTGAACCGTTTATAGCTCTGGTTGAGTTACCTATCACTTCTCAATCAATAGTATGACTGCGTCTACAAAACTGGAGCATGCAGAAAGGCGTCCGACCTGCGATCATAGTATAGAGTAATCTCTATAAAAACTTTGATCTTTAGAGGATCGAGACGCCTGATGACTTGCATAGTGCTTTTGGGATTGCGAAAGTAGGCGTTTCGTAGCTTCTGACAAGTATTTGAATGAGGGGAGAGCACGGCTGTTAGCTACTCGGAAGCCCTCAATCCTTGATCAGGAGCTACGAAATTGGCAGTGAGAGTACATCAAGACCGATTGACTATTTCTTTTCGACAGCCTCAGAGAGTTCTTTACCGGGGGAGAAGCGTACACGCTCTTTGGCAGGAACAACAATTTCCTTACCATCGCGTGGGTTGACGCCCTTGCGCTCGGCACTGGTACGTACCTTGAAAGAGCCGAAGCCAACCAGGCGTACTTCGTCACCATTCTGAAGCGCCTCGCGGATAGCATCGAGTGTTGCCTCGAGTACTTCAGAAGCCTGTTTCTGAGAAAGTTTAGCTTGCTTGGCGATCCGCCGCGAAAGCTCTTGACGACCGATTGTTTGCGCTGTAGCAGTTTTTTCTTTGGCCATAGGTACTAAATCCTCCTTGCAACTATCAACACGTGCCGCTTGCCAATTGAGTTTCAAACAATCTTTATATTCTGGCGCAATCGCGCGCACAAGATTGTGAAGCTTCTGAAGCGGCATCACAACCTCACTGCCGATAGGCAGTATAACATGCGAAATTAAGAAATACAAGCGTGTCACTATGGATAAAGAATTAAACATATATAGTAAAAGGGCTTCGCAGGCCGTATGAGGCCAATGCGAAGTCCCAAAAACTGGCTTGAAAAGCCGATTGCCTGCACTTCATTTTAGAGACGATTTTTTACAGTATGCTATACCACTGAGTATCGAATAGTCCCGTCGTTTGCCAGTTGTTGTATGACTTGATTTTTGTACCGCAGATACTCCAGGTGGGCGAGAACCTCAGCCACCGCCATACGCCGGGCCTCATCACTTTTTAAGCGATCCTGAAACAATTGAGCCGTAAGCGCGGCCGCGTGCTGCGGGCGCGTAGCAAGCAGGGCGAGAATGGTTTGCAGGCGCATATCATGATGCTCAACAATTTCTGCAATGCGTTGTGCAAGGTTTGTGAAAGGTTCGCCGTGTCCTGGTAGGACCAGGCTGGCAGGCAGAGATGTTACTTTTTGTAGCGAGGCCAGAAAATCTCCCAGGGGATTGGGACGATCGCGCGTGGAATAGAGGCCGATATTGGGTGTAATGCGAGGAAGTACATGATCGGCGGAGAGGAAAATACCATCACGTTCACGCCAGAGGCAGATCTGGCCATCCGAATGGCCAGGCACCCAGATCACGCGATAGCTCTCTCCAGCCAGGGTCAGAGAGGTGCCATCTTCAACGAGCGTAAAGGCTTCGTGAGGGGGAACATCAATAATACGTTGTCTATCTGGTGTCTCCATCTGATTATACCAGAGGTCTGTCTCTGGCAAGCCATGCTGGGCAAAGAAGCTTGAGACGCGCTCAAAGCGCTTCCTCATGGTATTGGTCCAGATAATTTGCACGGCGGCTTCATCGATGGAATGCATATAAACAGGCACGCCAGTACGAGCTTGAAGCTCGCCCGAGAGACCTACATGATCGGGATGGTGGTGCGTAAGGACAATAGCCTGGAGTTGATCGAGATGCAGTCTCGCCTCTGTGAGTGCCGCATGAAAGGCTGAGCGTGCGTCCGGGGTTCCCAGAGCCGTATCGACCAGAACCCAGCCATCGGGACCAACCAGGGCATAGACATTCACTGTGCGCAGTGGAAAAGGGATGGGGAGAACAAACTTCCAGATGCCGGGCGCCACCTGGCTAACAGGCGCGGGCTGGTTGGTCTGGCGTGAATGCTCTGGCGATTGCTGTTGCATACGTTTTCTAAACCTCAAGAGCGAAAAGCTGATTACAGTGTGTGAAAGTACAGATAGTCATCCTTGATTGTAGGCCGCGTGTTGTGTATGTGTCAAATCTGTTTTTCCACAAGTTCTTCCTACTAACGCCGAAATTTGATCGAGAAGACTCTTTTCCGACAAGGCCCCGAAGTGCTACAATGTAGTGGGGAAAAGTGGGTCAAAGTGGGGAAGTGATTCGTGTAATAGAATAGCGCGGTGTTCAAGTGGGGAATGGATTTCCGGGTAAGCGCCTGACAAAATAGTCGTCAAGGCAAGTTATCAAGCGGTGCGAGCATGTTTTTGGGCGAGTATGAGCACACTATTGACAATAAAGGCCGTATGGCGGTTCCGGCGCGTTTTCGCGTGCAGTTGGACCGTGGGGCCGTTATTGGCAAAGGGATGGGTGCCTGTCTCTCTATCTACACTATGGCTCGCTGGGAAGAGAAGTCAAATGAACTGACGGCGGGGAAATCAAGCGAGGAATTGCGCGATTTTGAGCGCCGTATCTATCCCAGTGCGAGCGAAGTAGAACTGGATGGGCAGGGGCGTATCGTGCTTCCCGCGAAATTGCGCGCCTATGCCAGGCTGGAGGCCGAGGTCACTGTCGTTGGAGTACGCGACCATATAGAGATCTGGGACCGTGGTACCTGGCAAGCCTACCAAGAGCGCCTCGACGCCGAAGGCAGTGGTATTCCCTTTTAATGCAAAAATCCTTTTCTTGAGGAGATATTCTCAGTGTCTGCGACACTTCGCAAGAGTTAGTGTATGATGTTGAACTGGCTTTGCCAGTTCAACATCATACACTAACTCGACGAGCCACGCAGTGGCGAGAAGTCTTAAGAAGTTACGCAAAAGTTAGATGTGTATGGCATGGAGAACGAGCAAACACGACATGTGTCCGTGATGTTGGAAGAGGTAATGGAGTATCTGCGACCCCAACCGGGAGGACACTATATTGATGGGACATTGGGAGGTGGTGGACATACAAGCGTGCTGCTGGAGCGTTCGGCGCCAGACGGCAAGGTGCTTGGTATCGATACAGATAGTAAGGCCCAGGCACGGGTGCAAGCAAGGTTGAGCAAGGAGGTTGCCGAGGGCCGTTTGATTTTAAGCCACGGCAACTTTTCTGACATGGAGCGCCTGGCGCAAGAGGCACAGTTTACCAGCGTTGATGGCATCTTGCTGGACCTGGGATTCTCCTCGGATCAGATGGATGATCCGCAGCGAGGCTTCTCCTTCAGCGCGGATGGACCGCTGGATATGCGCCTGAGCCAGGATCTCTCGCTGACGGCGGCGGATCTTGTCAATAACACAGGCGAGGAAGAACTGGCCGATATCTTCTGGCGGTATGGCGAGGAGCGACGCTCGCGCCAGATCGCGCGTCGCATAGGACGCGAGCGCCAGAAGCGAGCCATAACCCGTACGAGCCAGCTGGCCGAGATTGCCGCGGCGGGCGTGCCTTACAAATACGGGGCGATTCACCCGGCGACACGTGTGTTCCAGGCTTTGCGGATCGCGGTCAACCAGGAGCTAGAGAGCCTGGAGACGGCATTGCCCCAGATGCTCTCCTTGCTACAGGCTGGTGGCAAACAGGGAAGAATGGTCATTATCGCTTTCCATTCGTTGGAAGATCGCATCGTCAAAGAATTTTTACGGCGCGAGGCGAGGGATTGCCTCTGTCCTCCGCGCATACCAATGTGTATCTGTGGCCACAAGGCAAGCCTGCGTATCTTGACGAATAAGCCAATTGTACCAGGCGAGCAAGAAGTAGCAGCCAACCCACGCGCGCGAAGTGCGCGTGTGCGGGCCGCTGAAGTCCTGCCAAAAGCGTGATGCGTAAGTTCACGAGGTGGCGAGCCGCCCCCTCATGGCGCGAGACCGTGCCTGTGCTCGATGCAGGAAAGGGAGAAGGCGTATGTCGAACCAGAGAGTGAGAACCGCGAAGGCGGAAGAGGCTGCGTCGCAAGTGGACGTGGTGAGGCTTCGCAGACAATTGCGCCCCTTTCTCTTTCGTATGGGACCGGTCGCGCTGTGTATTACCAGTGTTCTATTGATTAGCTTGATGTCGGTGCTCTACCTGAGCCAGTTAGGCCAGGCCGTAGAGACAAACAACCAGTTGCAGGAGATTCGCACAACGCAAAGCCAGCTCACGCGCCAGAACCAGGACCTCTTAGAGCAATTAGCTCACGAGCGTTCCCCGGCCTATATTGATAGCGAGGCGCGCAAGCGTGGTCTGCAACCTGCTGATCCAGGCACCATCCAGGTTGTTACCGTGCGTGGCCTGGAAACGGTCCCTGCCCAACCCTGAGAAACGGGTTTGTACCAATGACTGATAGCACAATGCCTGAACTCGTTTCCGCCTTTTCCGCTGAGATGCGTATGAAGAAAAGTAGAGCAGCAGAAAAATCTTGCCAGTTGGGCGCGAGCCCCAGGGTATAAGGGGTGTCCCCTTACCTTTCTCAATCTTTGAGGAGAAGAGAAGCAGGACAAAGCCTGCCAGGAGGAATAAAAATCATGAGTCCAGAGCTACAGCGTGCGCGCAGCCGGCAGATGATCATCTTCCTGCTGATCTGTGTCCTGATGTTTGCGCTGTTAGGTCGGCTCTATTACTGGCAGGTTATACGTGGCCCGCAACTGGCAAAATGGGCCAATGATGAGCACATCCAGAATCAGGTGGTCGATGCGCCGCGAGGCGTGATCTATGATAGCCTGGGAGTTGTGCTCGCCACCAACGTTGTGCGCGACGATGTCTATGTAGAGCCAATCCAGTTCACCAGTGATTACACCGATGCCGAAAAGGCGCAGGTGGAGCTACAAAGTATCGTCACGAAATTACATAAAGCCCTGCCTGACCTGACAGCGGAGCAGTTAACAAAATTCTTCTCGTCAGGCCGTGCCACTGTGCGTATCGCATCGTTGATCTCGCCTGAGCAGAGCCAGCAGTTGCGTGCATCGCGCATCCCATATACTTTCCTGGAGCCTCGAACGATACGCGTGTACCCCAGTGGTACCCTGGCTGCCCAGATCCTGGGATATGTTCAACCAGATAAAGGTGGACTCTATGGTATCGAGGGTTCCTACGATAAGTTGCTGGCAGGGACAGCCGGAAGCTTTACCGCGGAGACCGATCTCAATGGTAATCCGCTCACAGTGGGTGCCAGCTCTACACAACCAGTAATCGATGGCGCGAATGTTACCCTCTCTATTGACAGTACTATTCAGTATCTTGCACAGCAGGCGCTTGAGGAGCGGGTACAGCAGACGGAGGCCCTGGGAGGTACCGCGACAGTCATAGATGTGCGCACGGGTGCCATCGTTGCCATGGCAGGTGCTCCATCCTTTGATCCCAACGTCTATAGCAAATACTATGATAAGCGGGGCTGCCTGAATTCCTTGAGTGTGTACTTTAACCCGGTGCTTATGTGCACATATGAGCCTGGCTCGACCATGAAGGGCATCACCCTGGCGGCAGCTCTTGACCAGGGGGTAGTGACGCCGAATACGACCATTGATGATCCGGGGGTCATCTCGTTTCCGGATGCTGTTGCTGTCGCCAATTGGGAGTACCAGGCCCATGGTACCGAGAGTATGACGCAAATCCTGGATTACTCGGCCAATGTAGGTGCCGCCAAAGTCGCGCACGATTTTCTGACGGCCAAGCGGTATTATCCCTACCTTGAGCGCTTTGGCTTTGGGCAACGCACAAATGTAGGTGGAATCGAGGCCTCTGGTGGGTATCGTACTCCTACCTCGCAGGGCTGGACGCCTAGCGACCTGACGCGCCAGGCCTTTGGTCAGAGCATTACCGCGACTCCCCTACAAGTCGTGCTGGCCTATGCCTCTATTGCCAATCAGGGAACGATGATGCGCCCCTACCTGGTACAGCAGGTCGATAATAACGGCAAGGTGACCAAAACGTCGCCCCAGGTGCTACGCCAGGTCATTAGTCAGAAGGCCGCACAGCAATTGATCCAGATGCTTACTTCGGCGGCTGACTATAATAAGCAGGTTGTGGTGCCGGGCTATAGCGTCGCAGCCAAGAGTGGTACGGCAACAACTCAGGGGGTCTCAGATGACCTGACGGAAGCCTCTATCGCGGGCTTCTTACCAGCATCAAATCCACGTTACGCCATCCTGGTAACGTTGGATCATCCCCGTAGCACCATCTACGGTGGAACCGCCGCGGCCCCATTATGGAACAAAATTGCGGAACAAGTCATGTGGCACTATCATGTGCCCTCTGACCGACCAGTAAAGTAGGAAGCATTGGAAAACGATCAGCAGTATTGTGTGATAGCGAGAGAGGAGAACTATGCAGGAGCACAAGGATGAACCACTGTATGAGGGGCAACAGGAGCCAGGTGGCGAGCTGAGTGCAACATGGCAGGAATTATTGGGGAAGAGGGGCGATGGTACAGATGGAGAGCTGGGCAAAGAACCCTTTGAGGTTCCTGTGCTTTCAAGCGATCCCTGGAGTGAACTGTTACAAACCAGAGGGAACGAAGAGCTTGACTTACAGCAAATACACCTGGATATGAGCGCGCAGGATCTCGAGCGCGCCCTGCAATTGATGCAGGAGGATGGCAAGAAAGCGCAGAAAGGCGCATTCCCTTCTGCGGATGCGCAAGTATCCGATTTGGAAGAGGGAGAAGAATCTTCCTCCTGAAATAGGATACTAGAAAATACGTTCTATGTCAAGGGTTTTGGTGGCGAGTTGGTGTGGAGGTATAGCAAATGAGATCTCAAAGGGTATGTAGAAATACGGAGAAGAGGAAACTGGCGGCGGAGGAACTGAAGAAAGCAATCTGATAAGTGTAGCCATTTATCTAGGATCTCGCTAGAGAAAGACGAGCAGCTTTATGGAACGGGATACATATAAGCAGGGACGTTATGCAGCGGCACGGTCGGCGAAGAGCGGCAGAGGCCAGGAGCATAAAGGGAAGCACTCTCCGCTCACTGTACGCTCGCCTGCGCTGCAATCCGCCGAGCGGCAACAGAAAAAGCGGCCTGGGCCGCCTGTAAAAAGGAGCTTCTGGCAAGAGCTTCTCGCAGAGCCAAAGAAGCGCCGGGAGCGTAATGAAAGGATCAGCTATGCCGTCGAAGGGAAAGTTGCGCCTCAGATCCCTGTGCGCCGTAAGTTGCCTCCGCTCAAGCGAGGAGCCGAGGCGGCGCCTGCTCGTGAGCCTGTATCCCGCGATGGTGGTGCCAGGAGTTGGCGTAAGAATGGGCCGTCCTTTGCCGAGAATATTGCCGAGCGCTTACAGGTAGAGCGCCAGCGTGGACGACGGCGGGTGCAAGAGCCTGACTTTGAGCCAGTGCAGGTCATGAGCAAGGAAGAACAGCAAAAGCTGCGCGAGCTTGAGATGAGCCTCTCACGTACGCCTGGTAAGGTCGATTCGGTGCTGCTGGTGGTTGTACTCGGACTGGTATGTATTGGCCTGATCATGGTCTATAGCGCAAGCTCGTTTATCTCAACGCACGATTATAATGACCCTTCAGCTTACTTTCAGCGCCAGGCGATCTCAGGCTTCTTTGGCATCATTGCGATGCTGGTCACGGCGCGCATCGATTATCGCTACTGGCGTCGTTTCTCCTTAATTGCCCTGGCGGTCGCGCTACCGCTACTGGTGCTGGTATTATTCTTTGGCACCAATGCCTATGGAGCCTCACGCTGGTTTCGCATTGGTAATTCTTTCTCTTTTCAGCCAAGCGAGCTGACAAAACTAGCCCTGGCGCTGTATATTGCAGATTGGTTGGCACGTAAAGGCAACCAGGTCAGTTCATTTCTCTATGGCCTGACCCCCTTTGTGATTCTGGTAGGCTTAATTCTAGGCCTGGTCTTACTGGAAAACGATATGGGAACCGCTATCGTCATTGCTGGACTGGCAACGGTTATGTTCTTTACAGCTGGCGCAAATATTATCCAGTTCTTGCTGGCGATGGTGGGTGGCATTCTGATCTTTATGACCCAGGCTTTTAAGGGATATCGCTTATATCGCTTGCTGGGCTTTCTCAACCCGTTTCAGAATGTGACCAGTATTAACCTGCAACTCTACCAATCGCTGCTGGCTCTTGGGTCAGGAGGCTTCCTGGGCCTGGGGTTGGGCGAGAGTCGCCAGAAGACGGGGTACCTACCCTTCCCGCATATCGACTCTATCTTTGCCATTGTCGGTGAGGAACTGGGATTTGTGGGAGCGGCCTTGATCATTATCCTGTTTCTCTGCCTGGCCTTTAGAGGTTTTCGCCTGGCGCGTCGTACACAGGATATGTATGGCGCCTTGCTGGCAACGGGGATTACAACCTGGCTGATCTTGCAGGCTGCGGTCAATATTGGCGCTACCTCGGCCTTTATCCCATATACCGGCGTCCCATTGCCGTTTATCAGCTTTGGCGGTACCTCGCTGGTGATCTCGCTGGCGGCGGTGGGTATCTTGCTCAACATTTCACGCTACATTCGTCAGCCAGAAGATCCCGCGCTCTCGCGGCAAACAATCACAAGGACCTTTAAACGAAAAGTCTAGGAGTTGTTCTGCACGCCTGGCCGTGCCGGGAAGGTAGACATCTCCAGGAAAGGGCATCATGCGAATTTTAGTATCAGGCGGAGGCACTGGGGGGCATATTTATCCTGCCCTGGCGGTGGCGACGCATTTACGAGATAGATATGACGCGGAAATTCTCTTTCTAGGGAGCGATGACGGTTTGGAGACGGAGGTCGTTCCGGCGGCTGGCCTCAAGCTTGCTACGGTGAAGGCTGGCAAACTTCAGCGTTTTGTTTCCTGGAAGACGGTCAAAGGGGTGGCGCGCGTCCCTCTGGGGATGGTTCAGGCCATCTCTATTGTGCGTGAGTTTCATCCTCAGGCGGCCTTTACCAGCGGTGGCTATGTGGCTGTGCCCACGGGCCTGGCGGCGAAAATCAATGGCGTTCCGCTCTTGATGCATCAGCAAGATGTGCCGCCCAATCTCTCGAATAAGCTGATTGCGCCCCTGGCCTCGCGCATCTCGGTGGCCTTCGCCGATTCTGTGCAGTATTTTCCGGCTGAGAAGACGTTGCAACTGGGGAATCCGCCGCGCCAGGAGATGCTCGACATTCGCGCCGTGACCCCAGAGCAGGCACGCGAGCAACTTGGTATGCAGCCGAACCTTCCCCTGCTGTTGGTAACTGGCGGAAGTCAGGGCGCCAGGCATCTCAATCAGGTCGTCTGCAAGGCCCTACCGACGCTGCTCCAGCATTGCCAGATCTTGCAAATTAGCGGCAAGAAACTCTATGATGAAACGCGCGACCTCTCTGAGAGTATCCTGGCCCAGGCTGAAGAGGAGACAAAACGGCGTTACAAGCTCGTCGCCTATATGTCGGAAGAGATGCCGCTGGCTATGCAGGCCGCGCAAATGGTCCTTTGCCGCTCCGGCGCATCGACCTTGAGCGAGTTGGCCTTGCTAGGGAAGCCAGGCATCCTGGTGCCGTTGCCACCGGCTATCGGGGCTTCACCTCAGGAGGCTAACGCGGCCATGTTTGGTCGCTTGCAGGCGGCGGAGGTAATCGCCAACGATGCCCTCACGCCAGAGCAGTTAAGCGAGCGCGTGGTGCATGCGCTAACGACGCCGACCTATGTAGAGACAATGACGAAAAATATCAGTGCTCTGGGTCGCCCAGAGGCTACGCAAGCCATTGCGGAGACCATCGTAGAGATGGCGACCGCCAAGGGTGGAAAAATAGCAAAGCGCGAGGTGGTAAACATTTGAAGAAATCGCACTTACATTTCATGGGCATAGGCGGTCATGGTATCTCATCGGTGGCGCAGATCGCGCATAACCAGGGTGAGATCGTGACCGGTTGTGATCGGCAGGAATCGGCAAACACACGCGCACTGACGCAGGTAGGGATACCCATTCAGATTGGCCATAGCGCGGAACATCTCCAGGACGCAGATGCCTTGATCATCAGCCCGGCGGTGCCCGCACTCGATCCACAGAATCCTGAACTGCTAGATGCACAGCGCAGGGGCATCCCGGTGAAGACCTGGCAGGAGTTGCTGGGGACACTCACTGAGGGAAAGTGCCTGCTCTCGGTGTGTGGCGTGCATGGTAAGAGCTCTACGACCTCCATGCTCTCGCTGATGCTGGTTGATGCCGGTATGGACCCCACCTGCGAGATTGGTGCGGTTGTGCCGCGCTTTGGCGCAAATTATCGCCTGGGACAGAGCGAGTATTTTGTCAACGAGGCCGATGAGTTCAATCACAATTTCTGGCACTATCATCCCCGCCTGGCGGTGGTGAACGCGATTGAGTTCGAGCATCCCGAGTTCTTCCACAACTACGAGGAATTCCTATACGCATTCGAGCATTTCGTGCGTGGCATGGATATGGAGAGTAACTGGCCGCTTCCACCAACCATTATCGTCAACATCGATAGCCCGGGATGCCGAGATCTCTGCGCCCATCTCAACGGCTGGGCTGGTTCAATCGTGAACTATAGTATACAAGATCTGAGCAGAGATACTCCTGAGCATCTTGGTGACCGCCTGACCTTCGAGGCGTATGACGTCAAGCTGGAGGGAGAGACCAGTTTCCGTGTCAGGTTGCGCAATGCCCCTGCGGGAGTGAAGTTGCCAGATGTCCTCTACAGACTCCAATTGCCCGGTATTCACTATGTGCAGAATGCTCTGGCGTCCCTGGCGGCAGCCTACACAGTTGGTGCACCGCTGGAGTCAATTGCACATACGCTAGAGGGCTTTACGGGAGCGAGAAGGCGTTTTGAAATTCGCCACCAGGGCGCGCTGGTTGTGGGCGAGCGCACACGCGACGACGTTATTCTGGTGGATGACTACGCGCACCATCCAACGGCCATCGCCCTGACGCTTGAGGCTGCACGCAAGCGCTATCCAGGCCGTCGCCTGATCGCTGTCTATCAGCCGCATATGTATAGCCGCACAAAGACCTTCTTTGAGCAGTTTCTCCAGGCTTTTGACGCCGCGGATATCGCTATCATCAGCGACATATTCCCCGCGCGCGAGGTGGATACTGGCCTGGTGCATACACGGCAACTGGTCGCAGAGATCGCCAAACGTCCACGTTTTAGCCAGGAAGGGGCACAAATCCTCTATGGAGGAAGCGTACGAGAGACGACGCAGCGCATCCAGGACAACCTGCGCCCCGGCGATATTGTGCTCATCATGGGCGCAGGCGACATCTACACCGTCAGCGAAATGTTAAAACAGACCAACCAACCAGGTCACAAATAAAAGTAATCACAAAGGGAATCCAAACCTATGGCGTTCGATAAAGAGACAGCTTACAGTGTGTTGCAAGAGCGATTTGCGAGTGTGCGACGCGACGAACTACTATCGCGTCACTGCACCTTTGGCGTGGGTGGACCGGCGGACATCTGGATCACACTGGAGACAAAAGAAGATCTGGTCGACCTGGTAAACGAGTGCGCGCAGAGGCGCTGGCCGCTTCTCTGTCAGGGAAATGGCACCAATGTTTTGTATGCCGATGCTGGAGTGCGTGGAATTGTAGCGCGTATCGCTTTAAATAATTATCGCATTGAAGAGCGTGGTGACGGAACGGCGCTATTGACCGCGGGGGCTGGCGTGAGCTGGCCGAAATTGCTCAATGAACTGGCGACCCTGGGCTGGGGTGGACTGGAGTTTGGGCCGGGTATCCCGGGAACGCTGGGAGGTGGCGTCATTAGTAACGCGGGTGCGCATCATGGCAATATTGGCGAGGTTTTGGAATGGGTTGAGGTGTTGGACGCACGTCCCTGCGAGGAGCAGTCTGTTACTGCCACTATCGAGCGCTACCAACACGCAGAGTTAGACCTGCGCTATCGTCATAGTCGTTTCCGCGCTCAGCGCCGGGTGCAGTTCGACGAGCAGGGTCAGCCCCTGGCGGCCGACCGGCGCTTTATTGAGCCTGCTGAGATCATCATGCAGTTGGGTGTGCGTCTGCACCGTGCGGACCCTGCGGCCCTGCGTGAAACGATCAACAGCTACAAGCAGCACCGCAAGCAGACGCAGCCCCCTCAGCAGAGCGCGGGCTCGGTCTTCAAGAACCCAGAAGGAGACCACTCAGGTCGTCTGATTGAGGCGGCTGGCTTGAAAGGCTTCACGATAGGCAAGGCGCAACTATCAGAGCGCCACGCCAACTTTATTGTCAATCTTGGTGGAGCGAAGGCAGAGGATGTAGCGGCGCTCATACGAGAAGCTCATAAGCGCGTGCTAGAGCAGTTCGGCATCGACCTGGAAATGGAGGTCGAACTGCGTGGTGAGTGGAAGGTTTCAACATCATGACACACAAACGACAACTACCAGAGCAGATGGCTACACACATCTATAAGCGAGCAGCCGTCAAACGGATGGAAGGGAGTTATGGTAGGAATGAACGCGATGGTAGAAGCGCACGCAACGCGGAACAGCCTGTAGAGAGGCCGGTCGTGTTGCAGCGCGTTGTCACAATACCGGAGGCCGATCCTTCGGCGGCATGGAATGCCTTTGCAAGGAGGCAGGAGCGGCTGAGAAGGACGAGAGCAAAGCAGCCTCAGTCGTCGAGCGTACAACAGCGGGTTGCACCCCGAACCTTTGCTAAGACAGGGTCCTGGGCTACAGGTGGACGCATGAAGAGTATGCAAAGACGCGTCCCGGACCCTCTATCCAGGTCGGTGCCCGTACGAAGCGGGCGCCGTAGTGTCCGGCGCGGTTTTCTCTGGAGATTAGTCAGTATTATTGCGGGTCTTCTTGTCCTTATTATAGCTTTGAGCTTCACATTCACGAGTAGCGCGTTTCGTGTTGAACAGGTGCAGGTCGTAGGAACGCATAATGCCGCACTGGTTCAGGCCATTCAGAGGCAAGGAGTACAGGGGCAGAATATCTTTCTGTTGAATACCCCGGCCTTTGAGGCACAGGTCGAGAACTTGCCTCTGGTACGTTCAGCGCAGGTCAATAAGCAATGGCCGAACCAGTTGACCGTCACAGTGCAAGAGCGTACTCCGCTCTTGCTGTGGCGGACGGGTCGGGAGACCTATAGCATCGACAGTGACGGTGTCTTGATGGCTCGGGCCAGTGATATACCCGGCAGCGATGCGCTCCCAACTGTCACGGCGCCACTGACAGTCATTGCTCAGGGGAACGCGAAGTCTGGCAAGGTAACAGGTGGTGAGGGAATACAGGTGGGCATGCGAGTGGATGCGAATGAGATTCATTTTGCAAAAGACGTGTTTGAGCGTTTACCAAAGATAACTGGTATCAATGCTTTTCAATTACGTTACGATGGTACAATGTATGCTAATACTATTGATGGGCGGGGAACGCAGGGACGTAGTAAAGGCTCGTATGTAGTAGAGAGCCAGGATGGTTGGAAGGCTTATCTAGGAGATGCGGATGACACCAACTCGTTGGAGAATCGGCTTTTGACATTGAAGGCCATTTTGGATATGGCCAGGGAGCAACAACTGTCACTGGCCAGTATTGACCTTCGTTATGGGCTGCGTCCAGTGTATACTCTTAAGTAAATGCCAGCCAGTCGCGTGGCAGTAAATTGAAATGGATTGAGAGCGAGGCTATGAGGAAGCAACGGAGCGTGGGGCATGTGGCAGTGAAAGTGGTGGTTTACTGCCAGAGCGAAAATCATCGTTGTAGTGCGTCTCACAGTTGTACCGCCCAATAGGAGCGTAAAATCGTGCAAGAGCGGGTGATCGTCGGAATTGACGTTGGAACAACAAAAGTCTGTGTCCTGGTTGGCGAGCTTGATCGTGACGGGAAGCTGAACATTGTTGGCGTTGGCACCTGCCCTTCGCAGGGCTTGCGCCGCGGAGTGGTGGTAAACATAGAAGAGACTGTTACCTCTATCGCGGCATCGTTAGACCGTGCGGAGCGCCTGTCGGGGAAGAAGATCTCCGCCGCCTATGTTGGTATAGCGGGTAGCCACATTGATTCACAGAACAGCAAGGGGTTTGTCGCCATCTCGCCAAATCATCGTGATATTGTGCAGGATGACATCAGCCGGGCTATTGAGATTGCGCAAGCGATAGCGATCCCCGCCAACCGTGAAGTAATCCATGTGATCCCCAGGGGCTATGTCGTGGATGGCCAGGAGGGAATTAAGAACCCGATTGGTATGTCAGGTTTCCGCCTGGAAGTCGAGACTCATATTATCACGGGCGCCGTCTCTTCGATCCATAATTTGATTAAATGTGTGCATCGCGCGCATGTAGATATTGAAGACCTGGTTCTGGAGCCGCTGGCCTCAAGTGAGGCTGTGCTTGCTGAAGGCGAGACCGATTTGGGTGTGGCCCTGGTCGATATTGGCGGCGGCACCACGGATATTGCTATCTTTGCGGATGGGGCTATCTGGCAGACGGTTGTCCTGGGGGTTGGCGGGAATCACATTACCAGTGATATCGCGATTGGGCTGCGTTTGCCGCCCGCGGTTGCTGAAGAGTTGAAGATTACATATGGGCATTGTGATCCTGATAGCATCGATGAAGACGACATGATCGACCTGTCACAGTTTATGCCCGATTGCAACGACCTGGTCCCGCGGAAGTTGCTGGCGCAGATCATTCAGGCTCGTGTTGAAGAGCTATTTGGCATGGTGCATGAAGAGATCAAGAAATCGGGTTATGATGGCTTGCTGACGGCTGGCATTGTCATTACGGGTGGATGCGCGGAACTACCCGGTATTCTAGATGTTGCGGCACGTACACTGGATATTCCAGCGCGTATAGGGACTCCTTTGGGGATGCACGGACTGGCTGATTCCATTAGCCGACCGGCATATTCAACGGCGGTTGGCCTGTTATTGTGGGGGTTGCGTCATACCTCGCTCATGATTGATGAGGACGATGGGTATGGAGATGGATCAGCCGATATTAAGTCGCGCTTTAGTTTTCTTGGGCGCCTGGTGCGTGCATTTTTTCCTTAGACTGAGTTTTTACATACTTCTTATCCGAAAACCCTGAGCGCGAAGCGCTAGGCACGCCAGTGATGTTGGGTTTCGGAATAAGATCTTTGAGAATGGTGTAAGAGAAAAGTGTTTCTCGTCCGTTCTACCTAGTAGAGACTCGAAAGGGGGCCACGAAACGTATGTTACCTATGGACAATGAACAACTCGAAGGCTTTGCTCAGATTCG
This sequence comes from Ktedonobacter robiniae, assembly GCF_016587375.1. Classification (GTDB taxonomy): domain Bacteria; phylum Chloroflexota; class Ktedonobacteria; order Ktedonobacterales; family Ktedonobacteraceae; genus Ktedonobacter; species Ktedonobacter robiniae. The sequence continues at coordinate 1,687,830 of NZ_BNJG01000001.1, read as the reverse complement.
CGTTATTGGAGTGGGTGGAGGCGGCAGTAACGCGGTCAATCGCATGATACAAGCCAATATGACTGGCATCGAATTTATTGCTATTAATACTGATGCCCAGGCGCTACTACGCACGGATGCGCCCATGCAGATCCACATTGGTCAAAAACTGACGCGTGGCCTCGGAGCTGGTGGAAACCCTGGTGTCGGGTGCAAGGCCGCAGAAGAGAATGCGGAAGAGATCTACGAGGTACTCAAAGGCTCCGACATGGTGTTTATCACGGCTGGAATGGGTGGTGGAACCGGAACGGGCGCCAGTCCGGTTGTGGCACAGATCGCGCGCGAACTTGGCGCGCTCACAGTCGGTGTGGTGACGCGCCCCTTCTCCTTTGAGGGGAAGAAGCGTCAACTCTCGGCTGAGGAGGGCATCGCTAGCCTGAAGCAGCATGTCGATACCCTGATTACCGTGCCCAATGATCGCCTGTTACATATCGCGGATAAGCGCACCCCGCTCTCCGAGGCATTTAAGCTTGCGGACGACGTTCTGCGTCAAGGTATTCAAGGTATCAGCGACCTGATTACCGTTCCAGGTTTGATCAACCTGGACTTCGCCGACGTCAAGACGATTATGTCTTCCGCTGGCTCGGCACTCATGGCCATTGGTGAGGCTGGGGGAGACGCGCGCGCGGTCGAGGCGGCGCAGATGGCGATTGCCAGTCCCTTACTGGATATCGATATCAGCGGTGCGCGTGGTGTGCTCTTTAACATCACAGGCGGCCTGGATATGACGCTCTTCGAGGTCCACGAGGCGGCTGAGATTATTAGCCAGGCCGCGCATCCTGACGCGAATATTATCTTTGGCGCGGTGCAGGACCAGCACTTCGATGGCAAAATGAAGATCACCGTCATCGCTACTGGTTTTGATAGCAATACAGTGGTGCGGGGGGCTTCAACTAGCTATCCCGTCGCGCAGCCGCCTGTGCGCAACGAGTCGCGTCCACACTACACGAACTCGGGTGTGCCGGCCGCGAACAAGGAGGAGAAATCCTCGCGCTTCGCCGAGGTCGATATGCCGCCTGTAACGCCGCCCATTTCGGTAAACTTGCCCAATCAGGTGTCCGGGCCTATGGCTGGCGAGCGTAGTGTGAGGCGCAATGAGAGTCCAGTGTATAACTCGTTGCCACCTGTGGTTCCTGCCACGCGTGAGCCAGCAGACTTGCTGCCCGAGGATGAGGAGGACGAAGAGGACTATCCTTACGATGAAGAGCCAGTCAATCCCACTCAGGGGCGATTGCCTGTGCCTCAGCCGGAGGATCAGCCGGTGCAGCCCAGGGTGATTCAGCGCAAGGTGCGCGGACTCAACCCGGAGCTAAATCGGGGAAGTCGCAATGCCCCTTCCGGGGATGTAATCGATATTCCCGCCTTCCTCCGTCAGCGCCGCACATAAGACAGTCACATAGAAGAAATAAAAATGAGATGTCCCTGGCAGCCACAGGCTGCCAGGGACATCTCATTTTTATTTCTTCTATAGAACTAAGCGTTGCGTGTCTTTCCGAGGTTACCGGGAATCTCTTTGTTCAGGCCAATGTGATTGACCACAACCTTGACGCCGGTAATGCCGACCATCTCGCGCTCCAGAGCGTATTTCATCTCTTTCTGAGGTACATCACCGTAAAGGTGCAGGATGTAGTTCTCAACCAGAATCGAGATGTTTTGCGCACCCTCAAGCTTGCCCTTGGCGCGCATGGCGTCGAGGCGCTGATAGGCTGTACGCAGGATCGAGTCTTCAGCGATCATGAAGTTTTTCACTTCCAGCACACCAGGAATTTGGCGTAGCTCATTGACGAGCTCATCGCGCTGAGACTCCATTTCCACCTTACCATAGAGTGCCAGAGTTACGCCCTCGCTATTCTCGCCCTCTAGCTCCACCTTCGCCAGGTGAGTGCTATAGGCGGTGCTGCTGACCGTTACCGAGCGCTCTGCGATTTCACGTGCACGTGTCAGAATGTCACGCGCGCCCTCGCTGGTGATTTGCATGGGAGTTGTGGACGCTTCATGGTGGGAATGTCCCGCCATGGGGTCTTCTAATGCCCAGCCCATAATGCCAACGATGATGAACGGTGCGCCAATAATTGCAAGCAAGGGGCTATCCGGTAGGCCGAGCAATCCCGCGACGGTCACCAGGATAGCGGCGCTCAGGACAAGCGGCCACAGGCTGGGACTTGGCAGATGGATATGCTTTTCGGCCTCGGTCACTTCTGCCTCTTGCGACACCCCAAGGTCTTGTTCATTATCGATGATAAGCTTGGTGCCTTGAAGAGAAGTATCCATAGGCTTTTCTCGCTTTCCTCCAAGAGTAATAAGAACCATGAGGACATAATTTTCCATCATTGTCCTAGAAGTAAGCATACCAAATCTGCCGATTTCGCGCAAGCAGATGGGGGATTGCACGGCCTGGGAGCTCGCTTTGTAAGGAGAGTGTAAGGTGTGAGCTATCAGGCCTCTTCCCAGGCCTGGTGGAGTAGGCGACGCTCTATCTCCTGCCAGGTGCGCAGCTCCGCCACCGGGCGTGTAAGTGGCTCGCCCTGCTGCTGAGCCTGAATCATAGTCTGTGTTACCTGGAGCTGGAAGTTCGCGATAGAGCTTTGCTGTCTCTGGATAGGAGGCAGTAGGCCCAGGTCGAGATCCTGAATCCGGTAAAACTCATGAGATTCAAAGGCCAGGGTCAGGAGTTCGGCGTAGTGAATGGCCAGGTCCAGGCAGGTCGAGACGAAAAAATGAGGCTGGGTACTGGCGATTGAGAGCACACCCACCACGCGATCAGCCCGGACGATAGGCAGGCCAATAATACTCTCCTCCAGCGCGGTAGCGTGGGCTGGAAAGAGGCGCTGCCTCTCGTCGCGCGTCTGGATCGCGATATAATGGCCACGAAGCGCCGCCTGTCCGATAAGCGATTCCGCACCGAAAAAGACGATCTGGTTCTCATGATTATTCCAGGGAGGTGTGCCACGTCCAAAGGTAGTACGCAGGCTGTGTATCCGAGGCTGCTGAACATTAGATGGGGTAACTTGTGATTGCGAGGGAACACATTGCGCGATACAGACCTCCATTCCATTTTGTGTGGGATCGAGATGGGCCAGAATTTGTTGCAGGACAGCGATACAGATGGCCGATGAACGTAAGAATAAGGAGCTAGTGGTATGTATGTTAAGCACACGTGTATAGAAGTTCGAAGGAATGAGGGGCGCAATATCTTCTTGCCATGCCTCCTCCTCGGCGAAGAGGCGAGGGTATTCGTTGGTAATCAGCTCAATGAGTCGCTGGCGTTGCGTGGGGAGCACATCAATCAGTTGGCGCAAGCTTTCTGCGCGTGGTTTCGACCTGGCGTTAGCCCAGCGCGTGAGAGTAATCGGATTTACTCGCAACAGGTCAGCGATGCGCTGGCGTTCCTGCGCATCACTAATGATTTGTCCTAGCAGGCCTCGCCAGGTAGATGTCTCTTGCGCCATAACTTTCTTATCCCTTACGCGTCTGCGTATCTTACGCCTTCTTCTTTCTTCTCCAAGGATTTACCATGTAAAAGCATACTGTATTGATTGATGCACGTCAATAAGCAGATAGAGAATAGAGAAAGCGGCGGCCCCTCAGTCGAGGAGCCGCCGCTTTCTCTATTCTCTACTTTATTCGCTGAGGAGTTTTTTCAGGTTGCTGGCTAGCTGATCGGGGGTAAAGCTGGTGTCTTGGAAGACGCGCTCGTGGCCCTGCTTGTCGAGGACATAGATGCCAAGGCTGTGATCGGCTGTGTTCCCATTGCTGTTCGCATAGACGTGGTAGTTGCTCCAGACAGGAGAGAGCTGCTGGCTTGAGCCAGTGAGAAAATGCCAGTTGCTCTGATCCAGGCTATGGGCCTGGGTAAAGTTAGAGGCCGCCTGAGGCGTGTCGTTCTGGGGATCTGTGCTGATCGCAAGCATGGTCACATGGCTGGCATCGTTTCCCAGGAGTTGGAAGGTCGAATGCAGCTTCTGAGCTTCCAGAGGACACTGATCGGGGCAGCGCGTAAACATGAAGGTGACCACGACTGGCTGGCCTTTAAAATCGGCGAGCGAGACGGTCTTTCCATGCTGGTCAATCAAGGTAAAACCGGGAGCGGCAGCGCCGCCCAGGTCTGTCCCCTGAAGTCCCGAAGTGGTGACAGAGGGGGTGTCTATCGAACTCATTTTATCGGCTGAGACTCGCTGATAGACCAGGACAAAGATAACGACCAGTACGGCCAGGCTTAAAACTGAAAGGCGTGAGGCTAGACGCCAGTTCCATCGGATACTCATAGCTTCTCTCGACTGTCCTTACTGACTAACATGATATGCAAGATAGCACAAACGGGGTCCAGGGGCACTGCCCCTGGCGGGGTTTGGGGTGTCCCCACATTCTTTTTCCTCTTCGCCGCCGCAGGCGGCCGAAACGAACTTGCACATCGCGCGTTAACGACTCTAGAAGTGAATGACCCGGTCAATGACTGCGACAGCGAAGATAAGCGCGAGGTAGCAGTTGGAGTACCAGAAGATCGTACGCGCCCACTTCCTCGATGCGTCATCATTGAGCAGGCGGACTGCCATATAGACCAGGATGCCACCCAGGGTCAGTGAGCTGAACAGAAAGATGTAACCCATGGCGCCCATAAGGAAGAGAATCGTGGTCACCGCGACCAGGAGCAGCGAGTAGAGCAGAATCTGCTTGCGTGTCTCAGTCTCGCCCATCAAAACCGGGAGCATGGGGACTTTCGCCTTCTCATAGTCTTTCTGAATCAGCAGCGAGAGCGCCCAGAAGTGGGGAGGCGTCCAATAGAAGATGATCGCAAAGAGCCAGATGGCTGACAGGGAAACTGAATTGGTGACAGCTGCCCATCCGACCAGGACCGGAACTGCGCCCGCGGCCCCACCAATCACGATATTTTGCGCGGTGGTACGCTTGAGGCCCAGCGTATAGATGAAGACATAGAACAGAATCGCCGAGGTCGCCAGAACAGCGCTAAGCAGGTTAACGAGGCCCCAGAGCAGGAAGAAGGAACCCACTCCGAGGATAATGCCGAAGATCAAAGCCTGCTGTGGCTGGACGCGGCCAGCGGGCAGAGAACGGCGCTGCGTCCGTCCCATGACCTGGTCGATGTCGCGATCAATATAGCAGTTGATGCAGTTTGCGCTCCCAGCTGACATAAAGCCGCCTAGCAGGGTTGCAAGCGTAATGCCCAGGGGAGGGAGTCCGCGTACCGCGATAGCCATGGTCGCGGCTGTCACGCCCAATAGCAGGACGGTGACATGTGGCTTTACCAGGTTGATATAAGCGGAAAGTGTCGCGCGCCAGGCTGGCTGTGCGGCGAGAGTGGTATTGGATTGTGACACAATATTCTCCTCATTAGCGCGCGGTCACTTCAGGAACCGCAATCAAATATGGAACAAGACCGCTGCTCACGCGAGGCGGTAATGGCTGTATATTGCTGTCGTAAAGTATGGTTTTTAAAATTGTTTAGAGCCAGTGCTGCATATCTCATTGTCGGTCTTGCTCCTGATAGGCTCCTTGCAAGCAATGAATGCCACCTTACAAACACCTGAAAGGTTGAAGAATGATGGGCAAAGTTCGCCTCTGGTTGAAAAAACTCTTTGCCTCTCTCTATCGGTTCATCTATCACTCTTATACAATTCCCATCTTATACAATTCCCATCTTTCTCCCCTTATGTGCTACGCTTCTGGTCTCAAGCGGAGAATCAACGTGACAATTTCTTTGGCGAACGTATCATCCAGTGGCTTAGGATACAAGAGAAAGCGATACCATTTGGCTCCATAAATCAAGTCCGCGAGCACATCCAGGTTGGTATCAGCAGCCAGCTCACCTCTTTGTATTCCTCGTTGCAAGAGCTCAACCAGCTCTTGCTTTCGTGGCACGATGAATATGCGCTGAAATTCACGTGCAAATTCTGGGTCCAGTTGTGCCTCAGCCGTCATCCCGCTCAATGCGGTTCCCGCTTTCCCCTGCAAGCCTGCGAAAGAAAGCTCAAAGTAGGTCAGTAAATCTCCCTCCAGGGAGCCAGTATCTGAAAAAGGCGTATGCTCCTCGGTATACACAGTCAGTGCTTCAAGCGTTACGAACGCTTTGGACGACCACCAGCGATAAATGGTCTTTTTCCCCACGCCTGCCCTCGCGGCAATCGCTTCAATCGTCATAGCACGATAGCCCTCCTGGGAGAGCACCTCAATCGTCGCTTGCAAAATAGCCTGATGGGCCTGATCACTGCGGCGGCGGCCAGGCCCGCCTGTTTCTAACGGCCTCCCCTGCTCAAGCATTACTCTTTCCTCCTCTAAAATTATCCCCTTGACTTATACGATACGTATCGTATACAATTGCTATTGTCAATATGACACGTCACGTATCGTTTATTGTAGCAGATGCTGGAGAGAGAAACCAGCATGAAAAAGAGGAAATCAAATGGACTTGAGGAATCAGCGCATTGTGATTCTCGGCGGAACGTCCGGGATTGGACTGGCAACGGCTCACCTTCTAGCTGAGGCCGGGGCGAATATCATTATCGCCGGGCGCTCACTGGAAAAAGTGACAAGGGCGCTCGCCACTCTTAAAGGCTCTGTCACCGGTGAGGTCGTAAACGCAACTTCGCGTGAAGAGACGCGCAACTTCTTCGACCGCATTGGTACCTTTGACCATCTTGTCCTGACTCTAGCGAGCAATGTAGGAGCAGGAGAGTTCCGCACGCTTGATTTTGATATGCTTCGTCAAGGGTTTGAGACCAAGTTCTGGCCGCAATTGATCGCGGCGCAGGCCAGTCTCGATTTCTTACGCAAGGATGGCTCTCTGACTATCGTCAGTGCTATCACGGCTCACACCGCTTTCGCTGGTGCATCCGGATTCGCGGCCGTCAATGGGGCGTTGGAAGCCATAATTCCCACACTTGCACTGGAATTGCAGCCCTTGCGTGTCAACGCCGTTGCACCCGGAGGGGTCGCAACTCCTTTCTGGGGTGATTTCCCGGAGGAAATGCGCGAGGCATTCTTCGCGCAATCCGCAGCTATCACTCCGGCTAAGCGCATTGGACGCCCAGAGGATGTGGCCCAGGTCATTGCTATGCTGATTAGTAACACGTTTATGACCAGTACGATCATTGATTGTGATGGAGGAGCGCGGATCAGGTCATCCTGGTAATTGAGGAGCGCATCTCTCAAAGAGGGCAGACCATGAAACCCATTGCACAACAAACCATTTTGATCACCGGATCAAGCGACGGGCTCGGAAAACAGACGGCATTGGCCCTGGCAAAGCAGGGAGCGACCGTACTGCTTCACGGGCGCGACCAGCAACGATGACTCCAACAACTTAGCGAACAACTGACCGGGTTGTCCAACCCATACGTAGTGTAAGTGGAAGAAGAAATTGATCCCAACCAGGGGCTGACTTTTCAGCCCCTGGTTGGGATCAACCGCCCCAGCGTAACTCTAGATGCATTGACTTTAGACTTTCCATCCAAGTGGAATAAGTTCAGGTGTCAAGGAGGGTAGCTTGTTTATTCCAACAGTCAGCTCACAGGTACATTAGCAACAATTTGTGTCTGATTCACAATGTAGGGAAAACCGTTGTGACAGTCAACCATATATCTTTCGATCAGGTCCTTGAAGAATATCTGCTCTGACGCTGTAGCGTGTTTTGAGGCGTTTTTGCGATAGGTAGGATTTTTGCCGGGGGAAGGATGTGTATGATTTCTCCTGTATATTGATTTTCTCGCACCTGGATGGTAACCCTCTCTCCAAGAGGAAGTTTCCCATTGCCAAGCGGACCAAAGAGTTGGAGAAACTGTTCATGACTTCCATCAAATTTATAGTGTTCGTAGACACGATGTCCATCTTTGAGCGATTCAATGACCGGAACACGCTCACCCGTTTCCATCGTTACAACCCAAAGTTGTAAAAATGCCTGGGGTTGTAGGACCTCGATCGGAGACCATATGAGCGCCTTCAGACTTGATGGAGCGTGAATAGCTTCTAGAGCAGCATGTTCGAAGAGCTTCATTTGTATCTGGCGCAGGATGTCATCACTCGCACGTTGGCTAAGGACTTGAAGGGTCGCGATGTTAATACCGTCCACGTTTACCGGAGCCTGCATGCCCAGATCTTGCCAGTCAATAGCATCGAGTGTGATGTAGAATTCTTCACAAAGAGTAGTAATGCGCCTGGCTTGGTGAGAGGCTTCTCGCTGCTCTTCAACACTGTTTTGGCGTGTGTAAGTCATGCCTGTGGCTCCTTTATTTATTATTAAGCGTCTGCATCAGTCTCTATTTGGAGTCTGCGCCGCCGTTGTTCCTTGCTCCAACGTGTCAGGAGCAGAGTTTCGCCTTCATTTTTTTGTTCAAAGAATACGGTCGCGATATCAAAATCTGTCTGGTAGCCAAGAGCTATATAGTCGGGACTCTCTGTACATTGAAGCCATTCCGCAAGTTTCTTCTGCGCGCATTCCTCACAGAGAAAGTGAAAGAGTGGTTGCTCCTGTTCATTACGAAGCTCATACTCAAAGACGGGAACCTTTTGCTTGCACCTGAAGCAGACGCGGTCCCACAAGTTGGCATCTCTGGTATAGCGCTTGAGGCTCCAAACAAGCGTTCCTGTTGGCATTCGTCTCATCAGCTTCTCTTTCCTCTGAAGGAAGCCAGGCGGTGGTGTGGTGTCATGTCTGTTTCTGCATCATATCAGGACCTGGCTGTAGCGTTGGGCCTTCTCCCAGTGGCGTTCGGATGGATTAAGGGCATCACCTCTTTCCGGGATCAGGCGCCCTTTGGTGATCAACAGACGACAATTTGCCCGGTGAAATTGATCTCGCGGGTTTTCTCCTGCAAAGACATCCTGCACATAGTGATATCCCGAATTATTGGTCCGAGTGATCCAGATACCTTCGGTCTGGTCGAGGGTGGGTATGGCCATTGGCTACTCTCATTTCTTTGTAAAGGCGCGTTTGTTGTCATGAAGACGAGCAAAGATAAAACAAATGGAACATTCCTGCTCCTTCGATGTTTTACATTCTCTCGGAATGGGTGATGAAAAATTGCCAGAATAGGTGGAAGGCAGACGATAACACGCGGGAAAAGTTTTCTACGCGGAACAGTTCTCATCAATGTATGACCCTACTAGTATACAGTATTTTTAAAAAAATTACAAATGAAAAGCCTGTATAATTTAGACAATTTGAAAAATAATTTTTCAAACTAGACGTAAAAAGATGTACTAATGGCCTGTCTGCTGTATACATAAGAGCGCTTACAATGCGCTCTTCTCAGGAGACGCTCTTTTCTCTTACCCTTGCTTATGCAGAAAATCAACTTCTATTTTTGTCCAGATTTTCGATCCTCACTGCTTTGTATTCTATATAAAGTCTACTTCGTTCTATTTATTTTGACTTATACCTCTTCAATTATTGGTATTGTATTTTGGGATAAAAAGATGTATAATAAATAGATGATATACACATCGTGATACCTGCTCTCTCCTTCAGCTATAAACGAAGCCGGAAGAGATGTGTTGTGGTTTCCTCACTTAAGAGCACCTCTTTAGAATCACCTCTTGTATGGCTCCTGAAAAGGAGTACAACATCGAAAAAACGAGGACACCTTTGGATAAACAACAACTTCGTACACTTGCGCTTCAAGCGAGTGGTGAATACCTGATGAGTCACATCGCGGGTGTAATGGAGATGGTTCAGGATCAACGTGAAGAGCACAATGAGCCGCGACTAGATGAAGCCACGCTCATTGCCATAGAAGCACAGGTTAAAGATATTGCAGAGAAAATTACGCAACAAGCAAAAGACAACTCCTAATAGAGCACAAATTTGAAGAAGGAAGAGCGTGATCCTCTTTCCTCTGTCTTAAATAGTTGTACTACCTGTTCCAATGCGTAATCTCTCCAAAAACACCTGCGAGCACTAGAAAGGGGTATGTATGAAAACCTTTAGGACCCTGTTTCTCGAAATCTGTTTGCAACTGAAGTGGCTCGCTAATACCCATCACACCACACGCATGCAGCATACGATGATTCAGCAAAAAATAGGCCGACTGTGTTACCAAGCAGAAAAAGACTTGCATGTGTCAGATGTGTCTTTACTGAAGGATCTGCTCAATGTGCAAGAAGATGATTGGAGCATCTATAAGCAGATGTATCGAGATGGCTTATTCATGAGAATTGGCGAAAACATGCAGCCTGTTTGAGCAGGTAACTCTTGCACACTATTGCTGACAAAATAGTGAGGAGGAAATACTGATGTCATTACCCATAATTTTGTTACTCTTCTGCTTGCTAGCTCTTGGCCTCTTTTGTTACAGAAATGTCCAGAGTTACTTAAGGAGACGAGCAAGCGAGAAGAGGCGCACTATGTTTCGTGACAGAGTCTAGCGAGATCTCCTCACATGGATAATGCGGTTGCCTTTCATGGTGCCTGGTAGTAGAAAGCGAGTTGCTTCTTGTCAAAATCTATTCCATATACCTCTCTGGAAGAGAGCCAGCCAAGCGATTTTCTCGTACATATCTCGTATGAATGCATCCTACAAGAACGGGCGAGGGAGTTCGACTCCTACATCTACGAAATTGCCTGTAGTATTGTGTATCCCGCGACGACGGGACACCTTTCGCTACGAATTACAGGCGCGAATTCCTATCGGCGAAGTAACATCAAAGAGGTTCCGGTTACATATCACGAACGCGGAGCCACGACCTATGTTGAGCTCTTTGAAGATGAGCAGCTAGAAGTGAGGATTATTACCTTAAATGGAATTTACAGTAAGGCCATTTATGTTGCGCGCAAACAAGAACTGTGCGAGCAATATGCAAGGCAACTCACCTCTAACCTTCATAAGATGAAGTGCTCGTAATTTTCTTGACTTGCACCTCCTAAGCAAATGGACGAACGTCGTCATTCATCACATGGCGACGTGTCTTCTTGTACTTTCTCACAGGGAATTTTTGGTTTCATCAAATAGAAAAGTAGGACAACCGCTAGACAGGTCAACTGTGTGAATTTTCAGAGTTTTTTGAGGATTGGCAATCCATTTAGCTGTCAGTAATGGACCTTAAAGAACGTGGAAAAGGGCTTGAAACGGCTTAGGAAGCGGATTGAAAGTTTTTGTTAGACTGTACAAATTGTGCTATAGTATGTAGCGGAGAAGAGCACCTTGAGGGGTATTGACTGAAGCGAAACGAGCTTTTACTATCTCTCTACTCTATCTAAAATAGATGACAGATATTAAGAAAAAGCCATTGGGATTATGTGCTTTGTGCTAGTCCCACTGGAATGATCAATCCATGGTGTCCTCTGACATGTCCCAACCTATGCTGCCACCTGGTGCTACACATTGTTACACAGCCTCTCAAGCGAGCGCGGCCTCTGTTACACGTGGTTTTATTCAGGTTCCTGTAAGGTGGCTTTTAGGGACTGCAAGCTACCTGTTAGGGTGGCTCGCTACACTTGGACAATAAAATGGAGAGAGTGTCGACGAAAAGAGACATTATCGTTCATCGTCAAACTACGTGTTAGGAGATTTAGACGTGAGGATGCCTTTATTTCGTAGGCCAAAGCGTTGGGCGAGCCTTGTTGCTGGTCTCGCTTTGACCTCGATACTGTTGACCGCTTGTGGTGAAAACTCGCCCTCGATCCTTGATCCGGCGGGTCCGATTGCCAGAAGCGAGAGCAATGTTTTCTGGATTATTCTCATAATTGCCGCGGTTGTATTTGTAGGTGTAGAGGGTGTCTTGATCTACTCTACAATTCGCTTCCGCGAGCGCCCTGATTCACCCACCCCGCCACAGATCCACGGTAATACTACCGTCGAATTGATCTGGACTATTATTCCAGCGGTTGTCTTGCTGGCGGTGTTGAGTGTTACCATCAAGGGTATTTTCGACGTCGCCACGCCACCAGCCAATAGTAACAAAACAATTGAGGTGACGGCGTATGGACACCAGTGGTGGTGGGAATTCTACTATCCAGAGTATAAGATGACCACCGCGGATACATTGGTGATTCCGCCCCATACCAATGTGCATGTGAAGTTGTACTCAAACAACGTTATCCACAGCTTCTGGGTGCCAGCGCTGACTGGTAAGACCGACGTCATCCCCGGCCACGATAACGAGAAGTGGTTTAGCGCGGATACGGCGGATAAGACCTATGTGGGTATCTGTGCTGAGTACTGCGGAACGCAGCACGCGAACATGCGCTTTGATGTTAAAGTCACGCATGACAACAACGACTTCCTCTCATGGGCACAGTTGCAGCAGCAGGCGGCCGCCGTTCCTGCTCCTGGTAGCCTGGAGGCGAAAGGCCAGGAGGTCTTTAAGAACCAGTGCACCACCTGCCATGGTATCGTTGGTGTCAGTCAGAGCACACCTTACCTGCAGGACCCCAACCCTGCTGGGCGCTGTGACGATCCCACAAAGGATAATGGTTGTCTGATTGGTCCAAACTTGACGCACTTCGGTAGCCGTCACCTGATCGCTGGCGGTGTGCTGGACTACAACCAGCAGGATTGTAATCCTGGTGGCGATCTCAGCAACTGTAACCTGGCGAAGTGGATCTCTGATCCCCAGAAAGTCAAACCTGGCAACGATATGTCGGTTAACGTCGATAAGTCGGATCTGCCAGCGCTGGTGGCTTATCTGGAAAGCCTCAAGTAGCATAACTTGCCCGTCTACCTCACTTGTGGGGCTAGACTCGTTGGAGGGAATTATTCATGGCTACTAGCACTATCAATGATAGGGCTACAACAGTAGTTCGTGAGCGATCATTCAGTGAATCTTACCTGGGTGAATGGCTCACGACGACCGATCATAAAAAGATCGGCATCATGTACATGGTTACTGCCTTCTTCTTCTTCCTGGTGGGCGGTCTAGAGGCTCTCTTGATCCGTACACAGCTGGCAGTACCCAATGGCAAAGTCATCAGTCCTGAGACCTATAACCAGATCTTTACCATGCACGGTACCACGATGATCTTCTTGTTCGTGATGCCGATGATGGCGGGCTTTGGTAACTATGTTGTGCCGCTGATGATGGGCGCACGTGACATGGCCTTCCCGCGTATGAACGCCTTTGGCTTCTGGATTCTGCTCTTTGGTGGCATTTTCCTACAGTCGAGCTACCTGTTCAACGCCGCGCCTAATGGCGGTTGGTTCATGTACGCTCCCCTGAGCTTGACCAAGGATGCTTGCGGTATTCACGCGTACAACTGTACACCTGGCATGAATGCCGATTTCTGGATTCTGGGTACCACGCTGCTGGGCGTATCCTCGATCAGCGGTTCATTGAACTTCGTGGTAACCATCCTGAAGATGCGCGCGCCTGGTATGAGCATCAACCGCATCCCGCTCTTTTCGTGGATGATCCTGGTTATGTCCTTCCTGCTGCTGTTTGCTCTGCCTAGCCTGACGACCGCCAGCGTCTTCTTACTGCTGGATCGCCACCTGGGCACGCATTTCTATCAGTATGCATATGGCGGTGACCCGCTACTCTGGCAGCACTTGTTCTGGTCGTTTGGCCATCCCGAGGTATACATCCTGATCCTGCCGGCCTTTGGTATCACCTCTGAAATCTTGCCCGTCTTCTCGCGCAAGCCGATCTTTGGTTATACCTTCATCGCCTGGTCGGGTGTGGCTATCGGCTTCCTGAGCTTTACCGTGTGGGCACACCACATGTTTGCCGTTGGTCTGCCACCTGTCGCGCAGGCATTCTTCGCCTCTAGCACAGCCCTGATCGCTCTGCCAACCGCGGTAAAGATTTTCAACTGGCTGGGTACAATCTACAAAGGTAAGTTGAGCCTGAAGGCGCCAATGATCTTCTCGCTTGGCTTCATTGGTATGTTCCTGATTGGTGGCTTGAACGGTGCCGCCCTGGCCGTCGTGCCTTTCGACTACCAGATCACCGACACCTACTTCGTTGTCTCGCACATCCACTACGTGCTCTTCGGCGGTAGCGCCATGGCTATCTTCGCGGGTATCTACTACTGGTTCCCCAAGATGACCGGCAAGCTGATGAGCGAGAAATTGGCGCAGGTTCATTTCTGGCTGCTGCTGATAGGCATGAACCTGGCGTTTTTCCCCATGCACCTGTTAGGCCTGCTGGGTATGCCCCGCCGCGTCTACACCTACCCAGGCAACCTGGGTTGGAATGAGCTGAACCTTATGGCGACGATTGGCGCCTTCATGGTTGGCCTGGGTGTCATGGTCTTCGTCTTCAATTTCTTCAAGAGCTTGAAGGATGGCAAAGAGTCTGGTAGCGATCCATGGGATGCCTTCACCCTGGAGTGGGATACAACCTCTCCTCCGAAGAAGTACAACTTCCTCACCATCCCCGTGGTCCGCAGCCGCCGTCCATTCTATGACAAGAAGAATCCTGAGATTGCTGACTGGAAGTCGGCTATTCACTAGAGGTACAGTAGCACCATGACCAAAGCCAAACAATTGGACAAGAAGCGCGAGAAGTCCGCGCAGCCAGAGACACAATCTGCACAGGTTGTGGCAGCACCAGCGGAACAGGAGCAGGAGGAGGTTACGCCTCCTCAGGCTGCTGAACAGCCAGCGAAGGGCGCAGTCAAGAAGCGCAAGAAGGTCGTGCCAAAGGAAGAGGATTTGATGCCTCGTTCTAGCATCTGGCCGCTTGTGACCACGGTCGCTATCTCTCTCATTCTGGTTGGTTTCGTCTTTCAGCCGATTGTCTGTGGTCTCGGCGTGGTGCTGCTCATCGGTTGTATCATAGGATGGATCTACGAGCGTAGATAACGAGAACATGGTTAGGGAGTTCATAATATGAGCGTTGTTCACGGCGAGCAGGTCAGGTCGCTAGAGGAGCATGTTGAAGTAGGACGCAGCATGAACTGGTGGGGTATGATCCTCTTCATTTCCTCTGAGGCGCTGATCTTCGCGAACCTGATCGCCGCGTACCTCTACCTGGAAGTGCGTGGTTTACAGATCAAAAACGGTCTCTGGCTCTTGCCCTCGGGCGAGCACCTGGACTGGAAGTTCCCTTTGATTAACACTGCCTTCTTGTTGGCAAGTAGCTTCCCAGCAATTATTGCACGCAAGGGTATTGTCAAAGGTAATAAGAATCAGTTGATTGCAGGTCTGGCGGGCGCGATTATCCTCGGGCTTGTCTTCCTGGGTGGTCAGGTGTATGAGTACTTTAATCTCTACACTGCCGATCACTTTACGATGCAGACCAAGGCCTTTGGCTCGGCCTTCTTCACGTTGACCGGCTTTCACGGCCTGCACGTCACCATCGGTATCATCTTCCTGACGATCTGTCTGATTCGTGCCATTCGCGGCGACTTTACCGCCAAGAAGCACTTCGCGGTCGAGGCCGCCGAGATGTACTGGCACTTCGTCGACATCGTCTGGATCATCGTCTTTAGCACAGTTTATCTGCTGCCCCTGTTGATGATCAAAGGCTAATCTCAATCGAGCAAGCCAAGAGAAGCAAAACAAGCCTGGCATCCTTCAATGGATGCCAGGCTTGTTTGTATCTTCACAGGACTTCTCGCCCCTGCGGAAGCGCCGCAGGGGCAGAGAGCACCTGGTGAGTTGTACATTTACCAGTAATCACTACACTGATGTTGCAGGTGGAATGTGCTACAATTGGTGGAGAGTAAAAAAAAGAGTCTGAGAGAAACAACCTTTGTAGGTTATTGCGTCGCTTACAGCCCGCGTTATGCTTGTAAGAGTGGAGAGAGAAATTACTCTACGGGATAAGAGGAGGGGTTCCTCTTCTGCCTCCTCCCGCAGAGGCTATTAAGCGAGCGAGCAATTGTAGAGCGAGAATGATTGGTAGTTGGAAGGACGAATAGGCGAATGAAAGAGGCTATGCGTCGAGCCAATACTTCACAGCCGCTGGAGAAAGAGGGTTCGCGCACGCGGAGTATGCGGGTGAAGCATTGTTCAATCTGTACCCAGCGTATCTGGTTTGACCCCTTGACGGTGCTTGAACCGGAGGATGCGCCTGAGCCTCGTCGCTCCTGGACCCTGTGTAAACATTGTTATAACGCTCTGGTGACTGAGTTAAAGCGCTCCAAGGTGCACTCACCACTACGTGTGCGTGTCGCTGTTGGCCTGGTTGCCGCTGAGCGCTGGCCACTGGCCTATCCCACGCGCCTGCATATGTATGTCAATGACCGGCGCTGGATTGCCATTCTAGGCTTTGGCTTCTTCATTTTTATGATTGTCCACCTGGTCTTTTTGGTCTTGATCGCGGGCATCATTAAATAGAGCACCTCTCCCCATAGATGCTAACCCAAGTGCGTGTTTCCCCATCCTTGCCTTCTTAGACGGAAACCAACCCCCATTCGGGGGCAAGCGGTGGCACGGCAAGCGCGCTCAGGTTTCCGAAAGGTCGTATCTGGTTGAGTGGCAAAAAACAACTCCTACGCCTCAACCAGATACAATGCCTCATGCTTCAAAGTCCTACTTCCCTGGCAAGATTGAATTTTTTTGCTACAATATGAGCAATTACTAAAGTTCAGAGATGGCTAGTAGAGACAGACGGGAAAAGGAAGCTTTGACCTGATCCCCCGATGGGAGAAGCGCATTTATGACCCACGATGGTTGGTGGACAGAAGACGAGAAAGCCACGGTGACACATAGCCCAATGTCGATGCAAAATCTTGATATTGTGCCCGCCGCCTTTACCAAGGAGTATCATATCCTCTCCGAGGTGTGCTCAAGCATGAGCAGCGGCTTTATGCTGCTTAATCAGCAGCGTGTCATCTATACAAATCAGAGCGCACTCCGCCTGCTACAAATCAGGAAGCATGATTTGATCTCACCCGATGACTTCAATGTGCGCGAGCATCTGTTGTCGATTTCGGCTGATCGCAGGCTGGCACATACCGAACTGGATCGCGTCTGGCGTCATCCAGAGCAGGAATATGCTGCCGACGTCGCCCTGGCGGACGCGGCTGTGCGCTGGCTGCGTATTCGTACCTTCCCTGTCCATGATCGGCGTGGCTCTCTCCTGGGCCGTGGTCTGCTCTTCGATGATGTGACCCTGGAGCGTTCGGCGCTTGAGGCGCAGGGGGAGACCCTGGCCCGCGCCGCGCATGAACTCAAGACCCCCCTGGCCGTAATCAAAGGCTGTGCGACTACCCTGTTGGGTAGCTCGGCGCGCTGGGATCCGGCGATGCAGCGCGAGATGCTGCAAATGATCGATACCCAGTCGGATCGTCTCTACGATGTACTTAACACCCTGCTTGATGTCTGGCGCCTGGACGCTGGTATGCAACCGTTACGACTTACCCAGGTGCAGATGCCAGAATTACTCTCGCAACTGGTGACACGTTGGCAGAAGCAGGCTCCCTATCATCGCTTTGTGTTGAGTCTTCCTCCCGATCTGCCCCCGGTGATGTGTGACGCTGTGCGCATAGAGCAAACGCTCAACCATCTCCTCGATAACGCGCTGAATTACTCCGCTCCCAACTCGGTCGTGAGTGTGCGCCTGGAGACTAATGAGGTTGAGATGCGGATTGGCGTGATCGATGAAGGCATAGGAATTGCTCCCGAGCACCTGGAGCGCATTTTTGATCGCTTCTATCGCGGATCGCAAGGCGATGAGCAGGCTAGCGGTAGTGGGCTGGGCCTGGCCGCGGCACGTTCAACCGTTGAAGCGCATGGCGGTCGTATCTGGGCTGATTCGATGGGCGAGGGCCAGGGAACCAGTTTCTACTTTACTCTGCCCCTGGCGCCACGTATCGAGACCGCAGCGGTACCCCAACGTACACGCATAAGCGAGGTTGCGGAGCCAGTCACAGGTCCACTTGGGGCCGTGCGCCCAGCGCTCCTGCGCCAGGATCGTCGCGTTTCTGTGTTGCTGGCTGAGGGCGATGCGCGTATGGCACGTTACCTGCGCGCGAATCTGGAGGAGCAGCAGTATCGCGTGCATACAGTTAACCATGGCGTGCAATTCCTGCGCCAGATCGATCTGGAGGAGCCAGATATGGTCCTGCTGGCGACGCGCCTAGCGGATATGAGTGGTATCGAGCTGCTCCAGCGCCTGCGCGAGTTCTCCCAGGTACCCGTCATTATGCTGAGCGATGAGTGCGACGAGGACGAGCGCGTCCAACTGCTTGACCTGGGGGGAGATGACCTGGTTCTCAAGCCCTTCGGTATGAAGGAGCTTATGGCGCGCGTGCGGGCTGTGCTACGACGACGCTCCGCTGTACGCGAAGAGCCAACCCAGCAGGCTGTCTTCCGCACAGGCGAGCTGGTCATTGATCACGCGCAACACCTGGTAACCGTTGAGGGTAAGACTATACAATTGAGCCGCACCGAGTACAAGTTGCTGAGTGTGCTGGCCCAGAATGCAGGCATGGTTGTTACCCACGAATTGCTCCTGGAGAAGGTGTGGGGGCCAGAGTATAATCGTGACATCGATTTTATCTGGGTCTATATCAGCCGCCTGCGCCGCAAGGTCGAGAGCGATTCACGTCGCCCGAAGTATATAGTGACGGTCCCCGATGTTGGCTACAAACTCATGAAGCTGTAATACAAAAGAGAAGAAAGAGGCCAGTCCTGAGCATGCTCAGGACTGGCCTCTTTCTTCTCTTTTGTATTACAGCTCTGTACCTGTTTTAATGTATTCAGGTTACTGTAAGGTGAATACCCTAGGTAGTTAAGGTATTGTAATGTGGATTGGGTATGCTCTCTATAAGAAGCAATGTTATTTTGCAATGGGTCTTCGCGCAAGGTCTTGCAATTTGGAGGAGCATACATGTACGCATCGTCGGGAGAGCAACCCCACGTTCTCCTCATTGAGAGCGATCTTTGCTTACGCCGCCTGATTGCTATTGGTTTACAGAGCCAGGGCATACAGGTGAGCGAGATGACGCAGATATCTAGGGCGCTTCCTCTGCCAGAGAAACGCCAGCCCGATCTGATTGTGGTCGATGTCGATGGTGGAGTACACCGTAACTGGAACTTGCTGCGTACTGTCCAGGAACTGCCTGATCTGTGGCAAACTCCCACGATTGTGCTATCCTGGGAACAGGCAGAAAGCACTCCCTCTGCTCTGCTCGCGGCTCCCTTTGCCGGGCAGGAAACTCCCCAACCCATCTATATGACCAAGCCCTTTGACGCTCGCGTGCTCCACCAGGCTGTAGGGCGTATTCTGCATGAGCAAGAGGCGCGGAAAGCGGCCCAGGAGGCTCAGGCGGAAGAAATTTTACTGGCTGCCTACACTCGTCACTCTGCCCCCAGTCTGATGCCTATGCTTACCGCCGCTGGCCTACTCCTGGTTGTCATTGGCCTGCTCTTGCTCCAGGTTGCCCTGAGTGCGGCTGGATTTCTTATAGTAATAGTTGCCTTGCTCTACTGGACGCTGGGTGGTCAGAAGGCCAGCCCACAGATTGCTAGTGCTTAGCAGGTGCTACTTCCCTCTTTCTACTCTCACAAGTGAGAGCGTAACGAACGTAGACGTTAGAACGTGTATATTACGTCTCACATCAGGACTTCTCGCCACTACGTGGCTCGCCTGAGTATGGGAGGTAGTGTGTGATGAAGCCCTGGCAGCCATAGGCTGCCAGGGCTTCATCACACACTACCAGGACGAATGCCACAGGTGCGAGGAGTCAAGCTAATCATGTGCATATGGCGTTAGTTACTATAAAGAGAAAGAGGGGTACATAGCATGCAAGGCAATACAATTAGCGGCATGCGTGTCGCGATTCTGGTCTCAGATGGTTTTGAGCAAGCAGAGTTTACAGAGCCGAAGAAGGCTCTTGAGCAGGCGGGAGCGAAGGTTACTGTGATTGCGCCTAAAGGCGGCCAGGTGCAGGGCATGAATCACGATACGAAGGCGGATATGTTCCCGGTCGATATGACGCTTGACCAGGCCAATCCCGATGAGTTTGAGGGTCTGGTCCTGCCGGGTGGAGCGCTGAACGCTGACTTTATTCGTATGCAGCCCAAGGCACGCGAGTTTGTGCAGAAGTTTGATCAGAGCAAACGACCTATCGCGGCCATCTGCCACGCTCCCTGGCTGCTCGTATCCGCTGGTGTCGCGAAGGGCCGCACCTTGACCAGCTACTTTACCATTCAGGATGACTTGCGTAACGCGGGCAGCACCTGGGAAGATAAAGAGATGGTGCGTGACCGCAACCTGGTAACTAGCCGCAGCCCGCAAGATCTTCCTGCCTTTGACTCCGCCATGGTCTCGCTTTTTAGCGAGTATAAGCAACAGAAGGCAAATGTGATCACGGCGTAGGAAGTAGCCGCTACAGAAATAGCTTTTTTTGCCGAACATAAGAAAGAGGGCATCAGCCAGATGCTCTCTTTCTGCTATATAAAAGATGTTCAGGTCTTTGTAAGGTAGCCTTAAAGGCTTGCAAGTTGGCTATCAGGCTTAAGCACCATAATCTGTCTGTTATTATATCTTCGATACCAGGCAAGTACCTTCTTATACGAAAACCAACGCCGCTCTCGCGGCTAGTGCTCCGCACTCAGGTTTTCGATAGGAGCACTAAAAAAGTGAAAGCACATGGCAGCTGAAGAATTGGATCTACAACATAGAACAATGGCAGAAGTGGGCGACGAGAAGGCCTTCGAGCAGCGCAGTAAGCGCCGCCATATTATTACCTTTAGTGTGGTGACCACGATTAGCGTGGCCCTATTGGCCCTGCTGCTCACGCAATTATTGACGCCTGCCTCTGGGGCACAGAACGCGCCCTCCAGCAACTCAACGACTGGCGAGATGCCCAGCCCTTTAATTGGAAAGGATGCCCCTAACTTCAAGCTTCCCTCGCTTAGCGATGGGAAAGAAGTGCAGCTCTCCGACTTTAAGGGCAAGCCTGTGATTCTCAATTTCTGGGCCTCGTGGTGCGAGCCGTGCCAGGCTGAGGCACCCCAGTTGAGCAAGACCTGGCAGCAGTTGCAGAGTAAAAATGTGGTCATGCTTGGCGTGGATTCTAATGAGCCATCTAGCGACGCGCATAACTTCTTGCAGAAGTATACCCTGGGTTATACCAATGTGCAGGATACGCTGAATGGCGATACAGGGGTCAGTTATGGCATTCGTGGCTATCCCGAGACCTTCTTTATCGACGCGAGTGGCAAGATCGTAGGGCGCTATGGGCCCCTGGACCAGAAGGGTTTGCAGCTCGAATTGAAGAAATTAGGTGTCGCCTAATTTCTTTAGTGAGAGCTGGGGTAACGCGGAAATGATCTTACATCTAATCATGCGCGCCGCGCATACAATCGCGGGTGCGGCCTGGGTTGGTGGCAGTATTATGTATCTGCTCGTGGTCATTCCCGCTTTGCGCGCCGGTGGACCCTCTCCAGTGATTTCGAGCCAGGTCGCGGCCCTCTTCAAGCGGATGGTCAATATCTGCATGGGGATCATGGTGCTGAGCGGCGTCTACCTGACAGTGGATCGCCTGACGCAGACCACCCTGGGCTGGCCGTATCTCGCGACCCTGATCACCAAGATCGTGCTCGTGCTTGCAATGCTGTTTGTGGCTATTTACCTGGGACAAAGCAATATTCGCCGGCTGGCAAAAAGGACTTCGCGCCTCTCAAAGGTCGCGCCTCAAGTCATGCTAGCCCTTGGCATACTGGTATTTATTCTGGGGGCGCTGCTCAACATCCTGTTTGAAGCGGCCATCACCCCTCACTAAATGGTAGATTCACTTAGTTCTTAGATGTAGGGTCCATGCTTGCATGGACTGCAAGCGCAGCGACTTTCTCGTCCCAGATTATCGATCTGGAGGCGAGAAAGTCCATGCAAGCATGGACCCTACAGAGTTAGTGAATCCTACCACCAAAGGAGAAACGAGACGTGCCGCCTGCAATGACGATAGAGCAGCAAGAAGCAAAGATTACTCCAGAGCAGCGCCGCAAAAAGCGTTTCCCACTGAGCTTTTTACTGGTGGGACTGGCTATTCTGGGAGCGGTTGTATACCTGGTCTATGCCAATACACAGACCAGCGCCGCCTATTATATGACAGTCTCGGAATTGAAATCCTGTACGAATTGTGCCTCACAGACCATACGTATCGCGGGCAATGTCCAGGCTGGCACAATCGTCAAGGATGATGTGCAGAACCATATCCAGTTCTCAATTGTAGACGGCAAGCAAACCTTGCGCGTCAACTACAGCGGAGTGGTGCCTGATATCTTTAAGCCAGGTGTACAGGTAGTGGTCGAGGGACGCTACACGGGCCAGGGACCCTTCGAGGCGCAGACCCTGCTGGCGAAGTGCCCCTCCAAGTTCCAGAACGCGACCCCTCCAGCCAGAAAGTAGGCCAGAAAGTAGGAATAGAGCAGAGTGTACTTTTCTGATATTGGTATTATCGCGCTAATGCTGGCGCTCGGCTTCGCCGTTTTCGCTATTGTCATAGCGGTGGTGGGAGCAGTGCGAGAGCAGCCACAGGCAATCATAAGTGCCAAGAGGGCTGTCCTGGCGGTATCCGCCTTTCTCGTGCTGGCCTCGGCGATGCTGGTAGTATCGTTTTTGACGCATGACTTTGGGGTAAAATATGTCGCCGAACAGTCAAGCCGCAGCATGCCCTGGTATTTTACCTCAGCCGCCTTCTATGGCGGGCAGGAAGGTTCACTGCTCTACTGGGCACTGATGCTGGGCATCTTCTCCGCGATCTTTGCCTTTACCTCGCGTCGCGCCCCCGCTAAGCTGGTACCCTATGTGCTGGCGACCTTGATGGTGGTTGAGGGCTTCTTTGTACTGGTGCTCGTCACCGTTTCTAATCCTTTTGTGCGCCTGCCTTATCCCCCACAGGATGGCACGGGTCTGAATCCGCTGCTGATGGACCCTGGGATGCTGGTGCATCCACCGATGTTGCTGATGGGGTATATGAGCTTCTCGGTGCCCTTCGCCTTCGCGGTCGCAGCACTGCTTTCTGGTGAGGTAAATAGTGATTGGCTGCGCTCCATGCGTCGCTGGATGCTGGCCTCCTGGAGCATTCAGACGGCGGGTCTGCTCCTGGGGAGCTGGTGGGCCTATCATGTGCTGGGCTGGGGTGGCTACTGGGGCTGGGACCCGGTGGAGAATGCCGCGCTTCTGCCCTGGTTGACCTCAACAGCCTTTTTGCATTCGACAATGGTGCAGGAGCGCCGTGGCATGCTCAAAGTCTGGAATATGTTCCTGGTGATCGCCTCGTTCGCGCTCTCGATCTTTGGCACCTTTGAGGTACGAAGCGGCATTATTAGCTCGGTGCACTCGTTTGCCTATTCTGACATCGGTGTGTATTTCTTTGCCTTTCTGGCCGTCATTATCATCTTTTCGACCGCGCTCTTCTTCTTCCGCTTACCAAAACTCAAGCCGGACCAGGAGTTCGACTCGGTGGTCTCGCGCGAGGGCGTCTTCCTGCTGAATAATCTGATGCTGCTGGGTATCACCTTCGCTACTCTATGGGGGACCCTCTTCCCCCTGATCTCGGCGACTATTCGCAAGCAGACGATGACAGTAGGCGCGCCTTTCTATAATTCCGTGAATGGTCCGCTCTTCGCCGTGCTCATTCTGGCGATGGGAATTGGGCCGCTGCTGGCGTGGCGCCGTACCTCTCCTAATGCTCTCTGGCGTAACCTGAGTGTGCCTACGATACTGGCGGCGGCCTGCGCACTGGTACTGCCGCTCCTGGGTATCACGGATGTCCTGGCCAACATTGGCTTCTCGGTCTGTGCCTTTACCGCTATGGCGATCTTGTATGAACTCTGGCGTGGCGCTCGTGTGCGGCACGCCCATGGTGAGCCCTACTGGCAGGCCGTCTACATGCTCTTTAAGCGCTATCGCCAGCGCTATGGTGGCTATGTGGTCCACCTGGGTCTGGTCTTGCTGGCGGCGGGTGTCATTGGCTCTCACTTCTTCCAGGTGCAGAAAGATGTCACGCTCAAGAGCGGGCAGGAGACCACAATTGGTGGCTACCTGTTCGTCTACAAGGGTAACTTGCAGAGCTATGGCGATGATCAGCAGAGCGTCGCGGCACTGATGCAGGTCTGGCGTAATGGGACGCTGGTGGACTCTATTCAGCCCGGGCGTACAATGTATAAGAACTTCGATAATCAGCCAGCCAGCCAGATTGCGATTACGACTCTGGGGGTGACCGACCTCTATGTCTTCCTGGGTGATTGGAGTGGTCCCTCGCAGGCCACCATTCGTATCTTTATCAATCCCTTGGTGCCCCTGGTCTGGTATGGGGGCGTCATTATGCTGCTAGGGGGCCTGCTCTGCTGGTGGCCGGATGGGCGCAAGCGAGCTGTATATGGTCGCCAGGGCGTAAAAAATGGACGTGTCGCGATCACGACGCCTGAAGAGGCAAGCAAGGTGGCTGTAGACAAGGGAGCCAGCGTATGAGACCTGGGAGACCTGTAAGAAAGCGCAGTATGCTCTATCTCTGCCTGGGTCTGGTCGCCTTTATGCTCGCCGCCTGGTCGTTCCTGTATATTAATGCGGAGCGCAATAAGACGCTGGACCAGCGTGTGCGGGAGGTCGCCAGCCAGATCAAGTGTCCTGTCTGCCAGGGCGAGCCGGTGTCGGATGCCCCTGCGGATATGGCGCGTCAGATGCGCGCAAAGATTCGCCAGCAGTTGCAAGAGGGCAAATCTGAGCAAGAGGTGTTTGATTACTTTCGCGAGCACTATGGGGATGATATCCTCCTGACGCCCCAGTCCCAGGGTTTCTCCCTGCTCGCCTGGCTAGTGCCTGTGTTATTGCTGCTTGGGGGATGTGTCCTGGTCTTCCTGACCCTACGCGATTGGCGCAGGCAGGCGCAAACACGAGGAGTGGCGCTCGCGCAACGCGAGGCCCACTCGTTAGAGATCGTAGATGTACAAGAGCTGGAGACGTACCAGGCTTTACTCGAACAAGAGCTAGCCGAGGAAGACATCCTCTTTCGCCCCTCGCAGAAAGAGCAAACAGATGAGGCACAAGCGGCGCAGGAAAAACACCAGAAGAAGGAGGAGCACTAATGGCTATTGTAATCGCATTGATCCTGGGGTTACTGGCCCTGGCTTTTGTGCTCTACCCCCTCTTGCGCCGCTCAGAGACCAGGAGAAGTGCCGCACAGATCGTCGTCTCTGAGCAAGTGGAACAGAGTGTGCAGGAGCGCGCTACTACCACCGAGGGCCAGGAAACTGCGGCCAAGGCGGCCCTTCAGGAAGTTGAACTCGATTATCAGCTTGGGAATATCGACGAGCCAGATTATCGCAGCATGCGCGAGCGTTACATGCGGCGCGCCCTTGTGGCCTTGAAGGCGCGCTATGACCAGGAGCAGGCCCTGGATGAGATGATTGAGGAACAGTTGCGCAGTATGCGAGAGCAAAACGAGGAAGACAAAGACGATGCGAAGCAGCTATAAATGTTTGAGCAAGAAGGAGACACGCAAGAACCCTGGACTGGGCAAACGCCTGGTGTTTATAAGCCAGGTGCTGGGCGGGGCCTGCCTGCTGGCGCTGCTCATGCTGGGAATTCTGGCCTGGTCTCCTGCTCGGGCGCATACACGAACAGCCGGGATAGTGCATGGCGGCACGGGTCATATCTATGGACGACTGCTGGATGGTTCGAAGAATAATAGCCCCCTGGCAGGGCAGACTGTCACCTTGCAGGTGGCGCAGGGTAATAACTCGAAGGATGCACAGACAACCATTACCGATGCGGGCGGGAATTATAGTTTCTCTAGCCTCTCGAATGACAAGACTCTGACCTACGCAGTGTATATCCGTTATCAGAATGCGAACTACTCGTCGGACTCGCTCTCCCTGGTCAACCAGCCGGAGCAGAGGGTAGATCTGACGGTCTATGACGCGACCACGGATAGTTCAAAAATGGCCGTCATCGAATCGACCTTGCTGGTGAAGCAGGTAGATAGTCAGAGACATGTCTTGAACGTCTCAGCAATCTTTGCCTTTAAGAACCTGGATGGGCGAGCCTTTGTGGGCTCACTGGACGCCACCCAGGGTCGACCCAAGGCGCTCTTCTTCCCGCTACCAGCCGGTGCACGTGCCATCTCGCTCCAGAAGGGGCTGATTGGCTATCGCGCCATTCAGGCTGGAAATGGCTTCGCGACGGACGCCATGGTGCCTCCAGGCGACAGCGAGTTCTCCTATGGCTTCGAGGTCCCCTACACTGGTACGAGCTTTAACTACGACTATAAGGCCATTTATCCCACGCTCGGTGTGTCCCTGCTGGTGCCGACGCAATACCATGTCTCCAGCCCGGATATAACACCCAAGGGCGTGGTCAATAATGCCGACCGCCCTTATAACCTCTACACCGCGGCCAACCTGCCACCAGAGCGCCAGGTCGTCATGAAGATCGAGGGGCTTCCCCAGGCACCAGAGAGCGTGACTGGTATCGGCACGGGGACATCTTCAGGCTTAAATTCAATCTGGGTAATCGTTTTGATTATCGTCCTGGTGGGCCTGGTGATTCTGCTTTGGAATATAGTGCGTATTGTGCGCGTAAAAATGGGCCTGGAACCAGAGGAAGGGAAGCGAGACAAGGCTAGAGGCCGAGGAAGCAAACATGCTACGGCTGAAAAGAAAGCTACCAGTAAGGTGCAGCATGAAGACGACGAGGCGCATAGTAGTTCCCAGGAAAAGCGACGCAAAGCCTTAATGAAAGAGCTATTAGAACTGGACAAAGAGTACGAGGCTGGTAAGATCAGTAAGAGCGCCTACCAGGAGAAGCGCAATAAGACCAAGGCGCTGCTGCGTACGATCATGCGAGAGCAGGAGGCGACGCGCCGATGAACTCCGCCACAGTCGCGGTCGAGGTTGAGGGGTTGAAGAAGAGCTATGGGCTCAAGCCGATTTTGCGTGGCATCAACCTGCGCGTCCAGGCAGGGGAACGCCTGGCGCTGCTGGGCGCCAATGGTGCGGGCAAGACCACACTTATGCGTGTTCTGGCCTGCCTGGCGAAGCCAGGTGCGGGTACGGTACGGCTCTGTGGCTGGAATGCTGAGAGCGATGCCCAGGAGGTACGGCACCTGGTGGGCCTGGTTGCGCACCAGCCCTACCTCTATGAAGACCTGACCGCTCAGGAGAACCTGGAGTTCTTCGCGCGTATGTACAGTGTCTCCCAGGGGAGGGCACGGGCGCAGGTGTTGTTGGAACGGGTGGGTCTGGCGAAACGAGCGAGCGAGCGGGTACGAACCTTCTCACGCGGCCAGTTGCAGCGCCTGGCCTGGGCACGCGCCCTGCTACATCAACCAGATATTCTCCTGCTGGACGAGCCTGATACCGGACTGGATCAGCAGGGGCATGCCTTGATCGACGAACTCATGGCTGAGCATAGCGCGCGTGGTGGCAGCACCGTGTTTATCACGCACCAGCTTGAACGTGCGCTGGCGCTCAGCGATCAGCTTGCCTTCCTGGTCAATGGGCGTATTGTACGCAATTGTGCCAGCAGTGAGTTGAGCGTAGAAGCCTTGCAGCAGGTGTATCGGGAAGTGGTGCGCTAGTTATGCTGAGCGAAATCAAAGCCTTCTGGCTACAAGTCAGTGCTATTCTCTGGAAAGATATTCGCAGCGAGCTGCGCAGCAAACAGACGTGGCTCAGTATGGGACTCTTTGCCCTGTTGGTCCTGGTCATCTTTAACTTTACTTTTGACCTGCGGGTCGAGAACAAAGCGGCGGTAGCCCCAGGTGTGCTCTGGGTCTCCTTTATTTTCGCCAGTCTTCTAGGACTGGAGCGCACGATGAGTTCGGAGCGTGAGCAGGGTTCCCTGGATCGACTGCTACTCTGTCCAGTTGATCGGAAGGCGATCTACCTTGCCAAATTCCTGGGAAATTTGCTATTTATCGGTGTAGTAGAAATTGTGGCTCTCCCCATCTACCTGGCTCTGTTTAACTTATACTTACCCGGTGGAGGGCCGATAGTACTAATAGAGATAGTTTTGCTTGGTACAATTGGCATTGCCAGTGTGGGGACGCTCTTCTCCGCCATTGCCTCCTCGGGACGAGGGCGCGAGATGCTGTTACCGATCCTGGTGTTTCCCTTGATTGTGCCAGTGGTAATAGGGGCCATTCGTTTAACCGAGAATCTACTGATGCCACAGGTAAACGAGCCGCCCTGGCTGGGCTTGATTATTGTGTTTGATGTGATCTTTCTGGGCGTGTCAATGCTCGCGTTCCAGTTTGTAATCGAGGAATAAATCTATGGCTATTGCAAAGCGTGAGGCGGATGCGGCGCGTGCGAAGAAGGCTGAGGAGTTGCGTGGCCGAAAGCGCGGGCTAGCGGGCGTCGACTATATCATAGGCGCCCTATCGCTTATCGGGTTAGCTCTCTCCTCCTGGATGATCTTCTTCTATGCGCCTGAAGACGCGCTCCAACTGGACCCGCAGCGTATCTTCTACCTGCATGTGGCCTGTGCCTGGCTGGGGATGCTGGCCTTTATCCTGCTCGCCATTGCCAGTGTCGTCTGCCTGGTGCGGAAGGACGAGCGCTGGGACTGGATCGCGCGCGCCAACGCCGAGGTCGGCACCATTTTTATCAGCATCGCGTTGATTACTGGCTCGGTCTGGGGGCGCCCCATCTGGGGGACCTGGTGGGTCTGGGATGCCAGGCTGACAGCGACGCTCATCCTCTGGTTTATGTATGTGGGTTACTTGATGTTGCGTAACTATATGGGGCGCACGCTCGATAGCATGCGTGTAGGCGCGGTCATGGCGCTCGTAGGTGCCGTGGATGTGCCAATCATCTATCTCTCAGTCAATTGGTGGCGTGGTCAGCATCCAACGCAGCAGATTGGGAATACCGATGCGGGCCTGCCCCCTGAGGCGCTGGCGACGATGTTTGTTACCCTGATCGCGTTTACCCTCTTGTTTATCTTCCTGGTACGCCAGGTCTATCACCTACAGCGAGCGCAGAGTATTGCGCAACGCTTGCGAGCCATCGTCTCATAAAGGGAGAGGAGCGGATATGTCGGGATTTACCTATCTCGCGATTGCCTATATTGCCGCCATCGTGATTCTGTTTATCTATCTGACGGTCATTGCCCTGCGTATGCGCGGGGTGCAGGCCGAGCTGGCCGTTGTTGAAGAACTGGTTCGCGAGCAGCAAGAGCGCGAAGAAAAAGAGGCAGGAAACTAAAGATGAAGACAAAAGATCAGCCAAAGCGCAACATCGTTGAAGCCACGCCGCCCACGCCCCCTGAGCGCTCCAAATTGGGCCATATCATTAACATGGGCCTGGGAGACCTGATCGCCTTCTTCCTGATAGGCATAGTTGGTCTGAATAGTCATGGCGAGACCCTGGCTCCGGCCAACCTCTTGCGCGTGATCTGGCCTGTGGCGCTGTCATGGTATGTGATCTCACCCTTCTTCGGGACGTATCGCCGCGACCTGGCGACGCAGCCCAAACGCATGGCGGCACGTACCGCCCTGGCCTGGCTGGTAGCGTGTGTGGGCGCGCTGGCGCTCCGCAGTATCTTCGAGACCCAGAAGCCACCTCCGGTTAGCTTCGCGCTTGTCACCTTCCTGACAAACCTGATAGCTCTCTACATCTGGCGCTTGCCAATGGCCAAACATAACCAGAACAAACTGGTACGTGTGCAGGAGCAGCAAGCCTAGAATTTTGTAGGGCTTGTAAGTTCGCTCTCAAAGAAGAGGGGTGCGGCTGTAGATCTCTGTGCGTTTGCACAGAGATCTACAGCCGCACCCCTCTTCTTTGAGTACCTCTGGTATGATAAAGCCTTTTGGCGCAGTTTTTGCTATAATGATCTGGCACTTACAAAAGTGTAGTTTAGATGATGAAAGGCAAATGCGTTTGGTGAATAAACAGCAAGAGAGCGAGCAGGCGCAGGTGCAGTCTGAGCCTGAATTTGCTGAAGCGCCAACAGTTCTCGCACCCGGTAGAAAAGGGAGGCGAGCCTGGCTCGTCGTGGTAGTGCTGGTATGTTGTGTTCTACTGGGTGGGATGTTAATTGGTATTGGTGCGACTGGTAGTTTTACACACACAGCACCGCTAGCGGAGCGCAGTTATGCCGCTCCGCCAGGGCAACCTGCATCCCTCGATATACGCCTGGATGCGGGCTCTATTCACATCCAACGCAGCAATGATGCCTCCATCCATCTCTCTGGTACCAGGTACTATGGCTTTCTAGGGAGAGTCGAAGATGTCCAGGTGCAAGTCTCTCAGGTGGGTAACACTCTGTACATAAAGCAGACTGCTCAAGAAGGGCCTCTTCATCTCGGGTGGACGGGCCTGGACCTCAATGTAAGTGTGCCCCCCACGACCAACCTCAGGCTCTCAGTCGCTTCTGGCATAGTGGCGATTGCCGGAATGAGTAGCCAGGTAAACGTGTTTGCTTCTGTAGGGGCGGTCACGCTCGATGACTCAAACCTGGAAGATGGCTCATCTATCCATTCCAGCACCGGGACCGTTATCGTGCGCGATGTCGCCCTGCATGGACACGTAAGCTTGAGTAGCAGCGTGGGTACCGTTGCCTTTAGTGGCAAATTGGACGCTAATGGCATCTATGCCTTCCACTCAAATAACGGTGCTGTGAGCGTAGCCTTGCCCGACGATGCCTCTTTTATTGTGGATAAGTTGAGTACTACCAGTACCAGTATCTCAAACGAATTTCGGACCACACGTGTCGGCCACGGCCCATATGCGCATATTGTGCTCGTGTCCCAGAACGGCCCTTTGCTTCTGCGCAAGGTGGGTGTGTAAGGGATGATAATTCCTGGTGGAAGTGAGATCATTATCATTGGTGGCGGGATTGTGGGCTGCGTGGTGGCATATATGTTGCGCCGGGCAGGCCACGAGGTGTTGCTATTGGAGCGAGACAGGCTGGGGAGTGGCGCCTCTGGTGCCGCGGCTGGTCTGCTAGCTCCCTTTGGGCCGATCAATGGGGTAGGTGCGCAGGCCGATCTCTTGCTTCAGGGATTGGCGCGTCTTGAATCTCTCTTGCCTGAAGTCGAGGACGAAAGCGGCATCCAGACCCACTATGCGCGAACTGGAGCGCTACGTGTCGTCTTTCAGGAGAAGCGCATCGCCAAGCTGCGTAAACGCTGGGAGAACTGGCAGCCTCTGGGGTGGGAGATGTACTGGTTGACGGGTGAGGAGGCGCGCCAGCAAGAGCCATGCCTGCACCCGGATGTATGTGCGGGTATCTTCATTCCAGATGAGGCTCAGCTCGATGCGCGTGCGACGGTCCAGGCCTTTGCCCAGGCGGCGCGACAGCGTGAGGCCAGGATTGAAGATGGTCAAGAAGTGTGTGAGATCATTATGGACAGGCATGAGCCTGAGCGTAATATGGAGCGCGTGCATGGGGTTCGGCTCGCGGATGGTCGCAAGCTTGCTTGCGACCATTTGATTATCGCGACAGGTGCCTGGTCTCAGGCTCTTCTGGCGCCCCTTGCTGCTCTCCCGATCACCCCTGTGCGTGGACAGATGTTGATCCTGGAAAATGCCATACGACCCCTGCGTCACCTTATCTTTGGCTATGCAGCCTACGCCATACCGCACGCGGAAGGTGTACTGGTTGGAGCCACACGCGAAGAGGTTGGCTTTACGCCAGGGGTGACCGATGAGGGGCAAGCCTGGCTGAAAGCCCGGGCCTCCAGGCTTCTGCCCAACCAGGCGGGTCAGAGCGCGATACGTGCCTGGTCGGGCCTGCGCCCCATGACGCCTGATACGCGTCCCTTGATCGGACCCGTGCCTGGTTGGACAAATCTACTGCTCGCGACGGGACATAATAGCGTTGGCTTTCTCTTAAGTGCGCTCACGGCGGAGGGACTTAGAGCTATGCTGGAGCCTGTGCACAGTGTGCGTGAGCAGGAGGTGCTCCGCCTGCTCCAGCCATGTCTCCCGCAACGTTTTCTCTCTTGATAAGCTAGAGCTTAGCCGCCTCGACGGCCTGTTTATGCTGCCTTGCCCGCTGGCTATAGCCAGCGGCACTATTACGAATCTGTACGCGTTCCTCAGCCTTGAGGGGACGTATGACCCTGGCGGGGACGCCCAGGGCCAGGCAGCCGCCAGGAATGCTTTTATGTTCACTGACAAGGGCATTGGCGCCAATGATGGTCTCCGCGCCAATACTGGCATGCGAGAGGACTGTGGCGTGCATACCTACCAGCACATGGTCCTCAAGCGTCGCGCCATGCACGACCGCGTTATGCCCAATGGTGCAGTCCGCCCCAATGATGAGAGGGGCATCAGTGTCAACATGAAGCGTACAATTATCCTGAATATTCGTGCGTGGCCCAATCACGATGGGGGCGGTATCCCCACGAATGACGGTGTTGTACCAGATGCTGGCCCCCTCCTGGATCGTCACATCCCCAACGATAACAGCCCCTGGGGCGATGAAGACGTTCTTCGCGATATGCGGCCTATTGCCATTAAAAGGTATGATGGGCATCTTTCCCCTCCCTGAGATAAGTTCGCCCTCATTGTATCATGTAGGTGAATTAGAAGAGCTAGAAAGTATGGTGGCGAGCATGCTCGCCACCATACTTTCTAGCTCTTCTAATAGTTTTCGTAGATGAGCTTGCCCAGGCGAGACAGGGTATAGCGCGTGCGTGGGGTGTCTGCCTGGTTGGCGGTGAGGGCGACGAGAATGAGTGGTGCTTTGCCTGGTACTGGCTCCTTGCCTGCGGCCTGCTGGAGTTCAGGCGCGAGCGGAGGGTAGAGGATGCCTGCGTCGTGCATTACCCCCACCAGGCCGCCAGTCTTATGCGCGAAGGGGACCTCTTCGCTCCAGGAGGAGGGCAAGATCGTATAGTCGTTCTGGCGTAGCAGGATACTGAGCAGGCGCTCCCGCTCTGGCGCGGTCTCGCTACAGAGATAAGCCAGGATGCGTGCCATCTCCTCCGCGTTCGTCCAGTTATCGCGTCCCTGCTGACGCGCGGTAAAGTCCATAAAGCGGCGTTCGAGGCGCGTGACATGTAAACCCAGCTCTTGCATAAAGGCATTGATGTGCTCCATGCCAGCCAGGTCAAGTAAAATATTGGAGGCCGTGTTATCGCTAATCGTGATCATCAGATAGGCCAGGTCACTCAGCGTAGGACGTAGCTCTGGCGAGAGATCCGTCAGGACACCATCGCTGGTGACGCGCATGGCTGCTGGAACCTCGTAGCGTGTCTCCCAGGCCAATTTTCCCTGCGCGACCTGGCGTGCGACGGTCAGCAGAATAGGCAGCTTGGCCAGGCTGGCGGCAGGGAAACGCTGGCTCGCGTGGAGTGTATAGAGTGGCTCAGGAGTGGAGAGGGGCCAGACGACGCAGGCCACCTCTCCACCAAGCGCAAGCAGCTCTTCTGCAAAATCTTTAATCATGGTCGCTTACTACTCGCTTGATACCCCAGACAATGTCAGCGAGGCGATCATTAAAAATAGGACTCTCGCGCTCAAAGCTGTTGACGACCACATAGTTATAGCGCCGCCCCTCGGCATGGATGTAGTCGGTGGCGCTGATGGCCATGCCCACATGCGTGATGGCCTTGGTGCCAAAGAAGATCAGGTCCCCGGCTTGCATCTCCTCACGTGAGACGCTCTGCGGCAAGAAGTCATGCTGCTGGTCGGCGTCGCGGGGAATAATGTAGCCACCCATGCGGTAGTTTACCTGGACAAAGCCGCTGCAATCGATACCCTCCCAGGAGGTGCCACCCCACAGATAGGGCACATTGCGAAACTGCATGGCATATTCAATCACTTTGCGTACATCGTCCTTGGGATAGGGGTCGGACGCACGCCTTATTGCCACTGCCTCACGATCTAGCCAGGCGGATTCCCCACCTGGAAGCGCGACCTGTACGCGCTGGGGATGTGTGTCGTCGAGGAGGGGCAGGAGCGTAGAGAGATAGGCATGGTCGCTTTGGGCGTCGCCCTCGGCCTGGCTATAGAGAGGTGTGCGTGTTGCCGTGATTACTGTGGCCAGGTCGAGTGGCGTGGCGCAGTCTGGTCCCACGCGGGTAAAGCCCTTCTCAACCGGCTCGGCGAGATGCTCCGTAAGTACCCAGCCCTCATAGTCTGATAGCTGGACATGGGTCCAGTCGCCTGAGGTCTGCTGAGCACTGGCAGGCATATTTAAGAGCGCCTGCGTCACCAGTTCGGATTCGGGATTGGGATCGCGGCGCACATCGGCGACGCCAACCGCGATGGCGTATGTCGTCTGGGATTTCTGTGTCAACATGCCTTGCTCCTATCTTCTGTAGCTTGCCTGGGTGATGGATGTGGTGCTGGTTGACAACCGAAGGTTGTCAACCAGCACCACATCCATCACCCAGGCAACATTATTTTTTAGCCGCGCATCGAATTGCTGACTACAAATATCAGATTCGCGGGACGCTCGGCCATACGGCGCATCAGGTAGGGATACCACTGTGAGCCGTATGGGACGTATACACGAACGTTATAGCCCTCCCTGACCAGGCGCTCTTGCAGGTCGCGTCGGATGCCATAGAGCATCTGGAACTCGAAGGAGGCAGGAGAGATGCCGTGATCGCGCACATAAGTGCGCGCACCATTGATAATATTCTCGTCATGGCTGGCGATGGCGGGAAAGTTCCCACGTGAGAGCAGCATCTTCATGATTTCTATATAGCTCTCATCGACATCTTTCTTGTTCTGGTAGGCGATGCTAGGTGGCTCTTTATAGGCACCCTTCACGATACGAACACGGACGTTGTGCTCGATCAGCTTCTCAATGTCGGCCTTGCTGCGGTAGAGATAGGACTGAATAACGGTTCCCACTTGCTCATACTGTTCACGAGCCTTGAGCGCCATTGCTACTGTTTGCTCGGTATAGTTGGATGCCTCCATGTCGATACAGACAAAGATACCATATTCGCGCGCGAGATCAAGGATGGAGCGCAGGTTCTCCTCGCAGAGATCCTGCGAGATGTCCAGGCCTAGCGCCGTCAATTTGATGGAGATATTCGCATCAATGCCGGTCTGCTTGATCAGATTGAGCGCGGCAGTATAGTTCTGTGTCGCCTCACGTGCCTCGCTCTCCTGGAAGACGTTCTCGCCCAGGAAGTCGAGAGCTACAGGGTTGCCCTTCTGATTGAGTATGCGTACGGCCTGTACGGCATCTTCAAGCGTCTCTCCAGCCACGAAGCGCCGCGAGACTCCCCGAGTTGCGGGATTCTGGACAACGAAATCGCGCATGCGCTGATTTTGTGCAAGATACAACAGCGTATCTTTGAGCATAGGTGTGTAACCCCTTTCAGACATGATATGCAGATTAAGGGTACTATGAAGTAATTTCTTAATTTGCA
The DNA here is from genome assembly GCF_016587375.1 of Ktedonobacter robiniae. GTDB lineage: Bacteria > Chloroflexota > Ktedonobacteria > Ktedonobacterales > Ktedonobacteraceae > Ktedonobacter > Ktedonobacter robiniae. Next base: position 1,652,600 of record NZ_BNJG01000001.1, on the reverse strand, counting down.
TCTATATATGGATGATGATTGCAGGCGTAGTAATGATGTAGCGATATAGACTTTTAAGCCATAAACTTCTACTCGGGGCCGCATACATACTGCGGCTCTTCGCTCCTATGATAGCACATAGGTGGCTGAGAAGCACTACTATAAGGATATCAAGATACCCTGCTACGCCAGCAGCGAGAGCCTCCTCGCTCTCAGCTCTACCATCTCAGCACACAATGAAGCACGAAATCCCAGGCGCTATCAGGTAAGAGACGGCGTGCCAGGGTCAGTGCTGAGGCACTACGAGGAATAACGTAACGCGCGCGTGGTTTCTCGCCCTCCAGAATGCGTGCGACCGTGTCTGCGACAAGCTGAGGCGGGAAACCTTTGTGACTGGAGCGGACGGCCAGCTTCTCAAAGGTATTGATCAGCTTTCCATAGGAGCCCCCCTTATGGCTATCAAGCCAGCGTGAGCGCTCCATACTCGTCTCCCAGATGTCTGTCGGGCTGGAGGCTGGTTCGATCAGCACCACGCGTACCCCGAAGGGGCGAAGTTCGAAGCGTAAAGCATCGCTGAGGGCCTCCAGGGCATATTTGCTCGCCGAATAGGCGCCAGTTATGGGACTGGAGAAGCGGCCAGCGATACTGCTGATGTTAATGATGGTGCCATGAGCGGGCTTGAGAAGTGGCAAAAAGGCCTGAGTGACTGCGAGGTGGGCGATGGCGTTGACCTCGATCTGGGAGCGCAGGTCCTGGATGGGAAGTATTTCGAGAGGTGCGCCATAGGCGGTGCCAGCGTTGTTGAGCAAGGCGTGAAGGTGAGGATAGGTGCCAAGGTGCTCCTGGACCTGCTGGGCCAGGGTGGACACCTGTTGCTCGTCAGTAATATCACAGAGCAAAATCGTAAATTGGCTGGCGCATCCCTGGCGCGTCGCTTCAGCGAGCAGATCTTCCTGGTCGGCGGGTTTGCGTACAGTGGCGAAGACATGCCAGCCCCGGCGTGCCATCTCAAGCGCGCTCAGACGCCCAAACCCGCTTGAACAGCCTGTGATCACAATATTTTTGGCAATATTTTTCTGCAACGCCGTACCACTGGTGTCGGTAGCTGCCTCTGGATGACTGACTCTATCGCTGCTCATGCTTTTATTCATCCTCTTGCGTATGTGTAAAGCCCTGACCTATGCGATGCCACAAGCCAAGACGCATAAGTTCACTGCGGGCCTCAAACCCAAAATATTCCGGATTGATGTGTGTACCATGACGCAAGACGAGCCCGCGCAACATCTCTATCTGTTCCGCTTTGGACGCCTTATCCTGCTCAAAGGGGATGTGTTGCGCTAATCGCTCGATTGCTTGCCTTGTATACCATTGATCCTGCGTTTCAGACATATATCACCATGCAGAGAAGTTTCATCAGGGCGTATTATCTCGCTCCTGGTGCATATTCATGGTAACACCTGGAAAGGGAAGCCTTCAAGGGGTCAGGTATATGATGATTGTTGGGCCTGGCGAAGCCAGGCCCAACAATCATCATATACCTGACCCCAATCTTCTTCTTGAGACACGTTTATACAGGATGGCACGGTGATAAGATAGCCATTTTTCACTATCTTCAGCGCTAATACTTGATTACAGAGGTGTCGCAGTGTTAGTGTGGATAGTGAACACGAGGAGTGAACACAAGAATATTAGAGTTGAGTTTTTCTTTTAAGGTAGGCGAAGATCATGATTTGTGCATACTGTAATGCTGCGAGAGAAGCAAACACTGCTCCATGTCCCAGATGTGGTGCGCCTTCGCCGTTGCTGGGACAGACGAACGCTGGCGGTTTCCAGGCTGGAAGTATGCCAGGGGGAAGTGCCTGGGGGATGGGAAGCCCGGCAGCAGGCGGAGCCGCAAATGGCGCATGGGATGATGTGCCCCAGCTCTCCTTTAGTGGCCCCCAGGTTGTGCCGCAACCACAGTGGTGGTCTCAGCCAGAAGGCTCCGCTCAGGGGCCGGGGGCATCCCAGGTGAACTGGCAGCAAGGCCAGCCGCAGAATGATTGGCAAAGCGGGCAGAATTCAATGCCGATGCCAGGTTCAGGTCCCCTGGGCAGCGGTCAGTGGGGAAGCGGACAATATGGTGGGGCCGGTGGCTCGGGGACTCAGCTTTCCTGGAATCAAGATGGCGAGGCGAATAATCAGTTTCAAGGGGCGCAGCCAGAGCAATCGCTCTTGCCAGTACCTTACCAGGCGCCAAATACCGTGCAGCTACAGGTGCAGCATGGGCAGGGGACATCGTCGATGCTTATGCCAGTGCAGAATATCGAGCAACTGCTACCAGACCTGCCCGAGCAAGAGGGTTCCGTCTACGTGCCGCCCATGTACACCAAGCCGCGCGCGGTCATCCCCAGATATCGCATCATTAGCGGCTTTTTGAGTGTGATTGTCGTGGTACTTCTGCTCTGCACGGGTGCAGGCTACTATGCCAAAGCTTCTGGTAAGCTGGGAACCGTCGCAAACATCTTAGGTATTAAGACGCCCGCTCCGATCCAGCCAACGGTCACAACCAATATTCCCGATCCGGCCGCACGTGAGACGGGTCCAGGCGCGGGCATTATTACCTCCGCCACCACCACGTCGCGCATCGATCCTAATAGCCATATTGCCCTGGATGAGCATAAAGTCTTTGCCCCTGGAACTCTCTTCTATGTTACCTACAATATCTCAACGAAGAAGGATGCAGGAAAGATAGCCGTCAGGGTATTTACAAATGGTATTCAGGATAAGGCGCAAGAGACCGCTATTGAGGCTAACCAGAATAAGCATGGTTATATCAGCCTGACATATCCCGTCTCGCTCTCTGGCAAAATAGAACTCTACTGGAATGATCAACTGGCCTATCGCCTCTACTTTGCCGTGAAGCAATAGTATGTGTAGACTCCCTGATAGGTAGTAGAAAGCCCCTGATAGCCATAGACTATCAGGGGCTTTCTACTACCTATCAGGGAGTCATTATTTACAGCGGGTCTCAACGGTGACATCACCAAAGACCTGGACCTGACAGGCGAGGCGTGTATTGGGGTTTTTCTTCAAGTCCTTGCGGAGCCAGAATTTCTCCATGAAGGTCAGGGGGTTGGTGTTCTCGCTAGGAGAAACCGCGACGCGATCGGTACCGCACAGGCCGTTGCCATGGCAGTTACCGACTTTGTAGATACCGCAGTATACGGGCACATCATGCTCAAGAGCGGGATAACGCACTGTATCGCCTTCAGCAACCTGCACCTGCACGTTTTCGCGTACATATGTAATCGTTGGCACGACTTATATCCTCCGTGATAGATGTTTGATTGGCAGATAAGGAAAGATAAAAAGAGGTATCAAAACCCACAAATTCTTTGTCAGAATATAGCACAGACACTAGGGAGCGTCAACCAAAGTGGAATTTATAAGGGAAAGTAGGTGTGGAGGGGGGACCGGGCGTCCAGCCAGTACCCCCTCCACGCCTACTTTCCCTTAAGAGTTTGTTACTACCATAGTGATGGTGAGTTGCGCTGGTTGGACTTTGAGCGCTGGATCGTTGTGGCTAAAGGTAATGGTGGTCGTAAAAGTGCCCGTACTGGTCGTTGCGACCGTGGGGGTGACCATAAGAATATCGCTCTCGCCGGGATTGAGCGTGCCCTGTGTGAGCGAGAGGCTGGCCGAGCCATTGCTCTGGCTGGTGCGCCAGTTGAGTATCGCCTGGCCGACATTGGTCACTGAAATTAGTTGAGAGGCGAAGCTATTGCCCCTGGTCGTGTCAAATGTAAGGGTTGATGGCACCACGCTAATGATGGGCGCAGGCGGTGGTGAGACGGTGAGCGAGACCGCGACCTGCTTTACCCGCCCACCTGAGTTGAAGGTAAGGGTGCCTTGATAGGAGCCGGGTACCAGGCGACTATCATCAACGTGAACGGTTAGCGTCGTTTGCTGGCTGCCATCCAGGCTCCCACTGGTCGGGGTTGCGCTGAGCCAGTTGCCCTGGTCAGCGGTACTGGCACTGGCCTGCCAGCTTAACGCGAGCGTTCCCGTGTTTTGCAGGGTAATGGTTTTATCGGCTGGCTGCTGATTGACAATCGTCGAGAAGGCCAGGGTCGGTGGCGAGACCACAAGGTTGCCTGTGGCAATGACACTGAGTGAGACACCAACCTGGGAAGTACTGTTGGCACTGCTAAAGTTGAGGGTGCCTTGATAGTTGCCTACCGCCAGTTGTGTAGACTGAATGGCAATGGTAATGATAGCGCTGCTATGTCCTGGCAGTCTGCCCTCGGCAGGCGACATGCTTAACCAGGGCGAACCATCGCCGGTCAGGGTCGTCCCCGTCCAGTTGATGGCCTGGTCACCTGTATTCTGAATGACCACGGATTGGGCCGCTGGGCTGTAGCCTGCGCCTGTCGAGAAGGCTAGCGATGCTGTCGAGACGACGAGTGTTGCGCTGGCTGGCTCTTTGGCTACGCCTAGCGTCACAGTTAACATAAGTGGAGCGCTTTCGCTGGCGTTCGTTGTGCGGAAGAGCAGGTGCCCAGCGTAGGTATGGGGTAGAAGCGTGCCCCGGTTGGCCTTGACCTGGATGGTGGCGCGTCCCGCGAAGGAGCCGCTTGCGGGAGTGACCGAGAGCCAGGGCTGATCACTACTGGCCTGCCAGGTGAGCGAATTGCCACCATTATTGATCAAAGTCAGGTCGCGGGTCGCGATGGTCCCGCTGGGGGCGGCATCAAAGTCGATGCGTTGCGTCGCCAGTTGCAGTTGAGGTGGCCCGCTGGGCGTTTCCTGTACCATGACAGTTGTCGAGACGCTGAGCCGCATATGCTCATCAGTGACATGAATGGCGTGGTTGCCAATGCTCCACGCTTGTGTCACATGGATCTCTAGTGAGAAGGCCCCTGCTTATTCGTACTGGCAAGCAGAGGCTTCCCGTTGTCGCCAGGGATGGGCTGAGCGACATCATAGGTGAGAAGCAAATTATCGCGCGGGCCAAAGCCGCTCCCTTTAAGGAGAAAGGTATCGTTGATGCGTAGCTGATTGGGAGTAGCGATCACTGAAGCCCGGGCAATTGATGGCTTGTTGCCAATAAGGAAGAAGGCCAGCACGCTACTCATGATCAAGAAGAAGAGACAGGTGCATAGCAGGATAAGGCTGGTGGCGCGAGGACGGGAGGAGCGCACATTTGAGAGAGGAAAAGGTGGCTCTGAGATGGGATCTATCGCGCCCTGCTTCTCGGCTACATAGCTTGTTGGCGCCTCCTCATGTAGGGGTGCTTGTGGCTGGGGATTGCTTTCTACCTTAGGGGGTATTGGTACGGCGACTTGTGGCTTGGAGGCAAAACGGCTGGCACGTCGCGTGGGAACGGGTATGTTTAGCCCAGGACCACTTTGCTGATCGCTTTGCGTATTCTCTACTTCAAGTTCAGATGTACTCTCGTCTACCTCAACTGTGCGCGAGCGTACAGTTTGCTGTAACGCCTCCATCATGCTGGAGTGGTAGGGATGGTCTTCTGGATGTAGCCCGGCGTGGTGCCCAGCGCGATGCGGAGAGGCTGGTGGTAGTGATGGCTTCTGGGTATGTGGTTGCCTGGCCCCCGAACGACGTGAGGGGCGATCAAAAGCGTAGCCGCAACGGCTACAAACCTGGGCATCGGCGCGCTGTAGTTTTTTGCATTGTGGGCAGCGTATGGTATCCATCCCTGTATATATTTCAGGAGAAGTGAGCGCAATTCCTACTTCTCCCGCCTCCAATCATGTTTTAAAAAGATAGATGAGTTTCTATAAAATGTTGTTGCTATTCAATAAACGTATAGCTCAGGGAATTCTCAAGGATTGAGATACTCTTTTGTGAGTTTGAAAAGTAGATGGGGCTTTGTGTGGTGTTTTGTGTTGTATTGTATCACAATGTGTCGTAAGTGAGGCTATGTGGATGCAAGAGGCGGGCAATTTGCCCGCCTCTTGCATCCACATAAAATCGCTAGGGTGTGATCGCTGGTGGTGATGCCTGGACGGTGACGCCCGAAGTATCGCCATTGATAGTGACTGCCATGCTGCTGGTGTGCTGGACGTTTTGCGCGTCGGTACCGCTTACCGCCAGGGTATAGCTGCCAATGGGAATATTGCTAAAGCTGAAATTCCCTGAGCTATCGGCGGTTGTGGTCGCAATGACCCCGCTGCTCGTCGACAAGGTGACTGTGGCATTGGGCAGGGGGTCAGGCGTCGCACATTGACTATCCGCGCAGGCAACAGCACTTCCACTTAGCTTATAGCCCGTGATTGTCAGTGTTACAGGGATCTGAACAGGGCTGCCGACAACGTTAGCGCCGCCGCTCCCGCTGGCGGAAAGCGTGATAGTTCCCTTGTAGGTTCCCGGTGGTAGGGAGCCGGGGCTGGTAGTAACAGTCAGTGTGCTGCCACTGCCGGTGTCGCTGCCATTGCCACCTGTCGAGAGCCAGCCACTACTCCCGCTGTCAATGCTAGCCGTCCAGTTGACGGGGCGAACGCAGGTACCAGTTGTTTGCAGGCTAACGTTCTGGCTGGCGATGGCCTGATTTTGTGAACCCGTGAAGGAGAGATTATCAGATGCCACCTGTAGGCTACAGGGAGGTTGCACCGTCAGTGTGACGGTAAAGGACTGCGGGCTGCCCTGGGCACTAGTATTTGTGCTCTCCGTGGCATCGATATTGACCTGTGCTCTATACACGCCAGGATCCAGTCCCGCGATAGAGGGAGATACATTGAGCATCGCGGTCGCGTTACTAGCGGTGAAGGTGCCTTTATTTGCAGAAAGCGCCAACCAGGAAGCGTTTCCGCTGATGGAGGCATTCCAGGTCAGGGGCCAGTTACAATTCCCGCTGGCGGAAAGGGTAATCGTTTGGGCTGTTGGGGTGCTTCCTCCCTGGATGGCATTAAACGCGAGTGCGCTCTGAGATGGCTGTGCCAGCGTACAGGGTGGTGCAACAGTCAACGTTACCGTGATTGTTTGTGGGCTACCGGGCGCGGCATGATTGGCGTTATCGCTGCCATTAATCACCACCTGTCCCACATAGGTTCCGGGCGAGAGATTGCTGGGATCGATATTGATAATGACCTGCCCTGTCTGGCCGGGCGCGATGGCGCTGCCTGTCGGTGAGGTGCCAAGCCAGGAGTAGGCCAGATTATTAATATTTGTGCGCCAGCTCAATGGACTATGGCCCGTATTTGTCAGGGTCACAGCCTGTCCCGCGGGTATGCCTTTGCCCTGGGTGGTTGAAAAATTGAGACTGAGTGGTGAGGCACTCAATATTGGCGCCGTTGGTGTTGGAGGTGCCTGTACACTCAGATCAACCGACATTGAAAGGCTACTATTTCCCGCCATAACCGAGACGAGGCCCGTATAATGTCCCGCATTCAAGTTATGGGGATTAACGCCGATGGCTACGGTTGCCCCTGTCATATTATTGACGGTGCCACTATTGGGCGTAATGCTGATCCAATTGTTCGGGCTGCTGGCGTGCCAGCCAATCGTGCCTGGACAATTGGTGCCAGACTTCAAGAATAGTGTCTGGTCGCTTGGATGGTTGAGTCCTGCGACGGTCACAAAGCTCATAGCGGGTGTGCTGGCAGTCACTGTACATTGCGGCTTAATGGTCAGGGCAACCGCCACGCTTTGCGGACTATTGATGGCGGTATGTCCATCGCTGGCGCTGAACGATAGTGTATTGAGATAGGTTCCGGCAAGCAATTTGCTGCTATCAATATCCAGTGGCACTGTGCTGCTGTCGTGTGGGGCAACAATACCTGTATCCTGGCTTGTTTTTAACCAGTTGAAATGGGGGTCAAGCTCATGTACGTAGGCGTTTTGCTCATTGTCGACTGGCTGATTGCCTGAGATGGTCCAGTAGAGGGGCTTGGTTCCAGGATTGGTGATCATTAGCGCCTGGGGTGAGGAGCCACCATTGCCATCAACAGTATTATAGGTAAGCACCACGGGTGTCACCTGCAAGACGGCACCAGGATAGGGAGGGAGTGCGCGTACTTCCATAGTCACTCTGGCTGTCTGGGACGCCCCCACATTTGAGGCAAAGGTCAGAGTGCCAGTATAGGATCCGGGTTTGAGGTCGGCGCGCTGGATGCCAACCAGCAAGGTCTGCTGGCTACTAAATGCACCTTGCGTAGGCGTGACCTGGAGCCAGGATTGATCGCTACTGACGGTCCAACTAATATTGCCACTCCCCGAGTTATGCAAGGTAAGTGGTTGGAGCGTGTTAGCTCCCTGGTAGGCTCCTCCCATATCCAACTGCTTTGTATCTAGCAGGAAATGAGAGGGACGTGTTGGACCTTCGGTAACATGGAGCGTTGTGCTGGCAATATAACGTGTATTGATATCCTCGGCCTGTACCAGGTGAAAGCCCGGTTCCCAGCTTGTATCAATATTGACTTTGACATCCACACTGCCATCATCACCAACGGCGACGAGCGTGCGGTCGATATTAATACGGATGGGTTCTCCGATGTCATGCGTCAGGTAGAGCATGGCATGAGGCCGGAAGTGGCGTATGGAGAGCGTGATACTCTCTCCATACGAGGCGGTCGGCGTCGAAAGCGTCAGGGTTGGAATGCCACCAGATCCCTGGTTATTATTGCGAGAACCCAGAAATGAGAAAGAGACCAGCAGGCTATCAAACGCGAGTGAGAGCAAGATCAGAGCTGCCGCACAAATGAAGAAGAGACGCAAGCGCTGTTTATTCTGAAGAAGCGGTGTGACCAGTTTGGGCATTGGAAACGAAGGAATATGACCCTCAGCGATAGCTCTACGCACATCTTCCTGCTCAATCCGCTGTGCCGCCTCTGGATCAAGTTGACGTGCCAGCAGTGGATCTCCTGCGTCTGCCCATTTATCGTCCTCATTCTCCTCGTTTTCATGTTCGGGCAGCCAGGGCCAGAAGTCAGGCAGTGGCAGGCTGTTCTCCAGTATATCCCGCCGCGCGGCAGTCTTCTCCGGGCTTGCTGTATTGGTGAGCGCCCCGACGCCTGCAGGCCGGGTTGCCTCGTTTTGTGCAGCCTGGCCCACGCTTGGATGGGGTGTGCTCTCGCGCTCAACGTCTACGGAGATCTCTTTGAACGGAGAGAGGCGCGAGGAGCGACGTAAACGTGGCTCTTTATGTTCAGTGGCTTGTAATAGGCGCGCGGCATCGCTTAAGTTATCGACCATATGGCTGGAGGTATCGGTCGCTGGAGAAACTGGTGGAACCGTCTCCTCTGCGCTGAAGTGAGTCGCATACTCTGGATCAGGAGCAAATGGATCTATCTCGGGAAGAGTTATTTCTCCCGTGATATCGGGCATGGTTATAAAGGCGCTCTCTGCCTGGGTCGAGGCAGAACTCGCGCCAGGTTCTTCTGGAGATGACCAGGCGGAGAGGCATTCTTCACAGTAGACGGCATGATCTGGGCAAGCCCTGCCGCAATGTCTGCATTTACTCATTATGTACTCTTTACCTATAAATACTCCACTGCCACATATCAACACAGCAAAAAACAGCAAAAAAAGAGAGGAGTGAGGCGTGAGCTGGCCCCCAGTAGTGCTTCGCTCCTTAAAAAAGCTTTGAAAATATGGCACAAAGTACGCAAGCTATAGTACGCTGCACTGAAATAAACGTTCCAGGCGCAGATTTTTCACATCCACTTAACGCGTATAGGAGCATTTGGGCACAGATATATAATTAAAAGGCGTGAGTAAAAATAAAAACTGCTTCTATGTGTTATTATTCCGGGTTACGAGTGTGATATGCCCTGGCTGTCTTCGGCAGCCAGGGCATATCACACTCGTAGCTTGGAATTTTGGGAATTTTGCTTTACTGGCGCAGGTCTGCTCCAAACTCCTCGTGGAGACCGCGAATGATGCGTTCCTGGGCCTCATTTGCCTCGGTATCTTTGAGCGTTCTCTCCTGAGATTGATAGACTAGGGTATAGGTGAGGTTCTTCTTGCCTGCTGGGATGGGGTCACCCGTGTACAGGTCGAAGAGCGTCACGGCGCGCAAGAGTTCACCACCGAGGCGCTGAATGGCGTCTTGCATATGCTGCGCAGGTACCTGCTCATCAACGATGAGGGCCAGGTCGCGCGTCAGCTCCTGGTGACGCGAGATGGGCGCGTAGGTAATACGCGCTGGAACCGCGTTGTAGAGTTGCTCCAGGTCGATCTCGCACAGGTAGGCACGCTGTGGTAGATCATAGTGCTGCTGCACCAGCGGGTGCACCTCGCCAAGGACACCTACTGGGCTGAAGACCTCTGTTCCATTCACTGTCTGGCGTGGCAGTTCGAGCAGCGCACAGCGTCCAGGATGGAAGGTCGGATGCTGTGTTGGCGTGAAGCGATAGCGCCCAATCTTCAAGCCCGCGAGCAGCGTTTCAATGGTCCCCTTGAGATCATAGAAGTCTGCCGGGCGCGCCAGCTCTGGAATCCAGGTAATCTCCGCGGGTCCACTGAGCGCGATACCCACGGCACGGCGCTCGTCTGGTTGCTGCGAGGCTGAGGTACCAGGCAGGTAGCGCCGCCCGATCTCGAAGAAGCGCAGGCCGGCTTTATTACGTTTGCTATTCTCCTGAACCGTCTCCAGCAGGCTGCTCATCAGCGTCAGGCGCATGCACTCCATATCGCTGCTGAGCGAGTTGGCCAGCACGACCGCGGGAATTGAGTGTGGATCGAAGGTCGCCACGGCCTGCGTACCATTGCCTTTTAAAAGTGCTTCGGGCGCCTGCTCACCTGCGCCATTCGTCGCGCGTGGTGCCTGGAGCAGGTAGCGTACTGACTCCTCGTCGGCGTTGGAGAGCAGTTTGGCCATGCGTACGCGGCTGGTAAGTGAGTAGGTGATCGTCTCATTGAGATTGGCATTGACCAGGAGAGTGCGCAACTCCTGCTCGCGTGCGAACCAGGTATCCTCCAGGCGCTCGGGCAGGGGGCCAATTGGAATGGTGCTGGGAATATTGTTGTAGCCAATGAGACGAATAACCTCTTCAACCAGGTCAGCGCTCTCCTCAATATCATTGCGGTGCGTGGGAACGCTCACGCGCATGCCATCGCCCTGTTCGTCGAATTGCACGCCGAAGCCCAGCGCGCTTAAGGTCGTCTCAACCTCGGAATGCGTGACCTTCATTGAGGTCAGCCACTCGATATCGGCGAGTGAGAAGCGCAGGGTGCGCGGCTCGACCGGGGCTGGATACTGATCCGCGATGCCGGGATTGATGGTCGCGCTCGCCAGCTCCACGAGCAGTTGGCAGGCCCGGTTTACGCCCAGAGTGGTCAGGCTTGGATCGATGCCCTTCTCAAAGCGGCTAGAGGCATCGGTGCGCAGGCCAAGTTTAGTTGAGGTACGGCGCACGCTAGATCCCAGGAAATTTGCCGACTCTAGCAGTATCGTCTGCGTTGCGTCATTGACCTCACTCTTCGCTCCGCCCATAACGCCAGCTATGGCTGTGGGACCCTGGGGATCGGTGATGAGCAGCATCTCTGATGTTAGCTTGCGCTCAACATCATCGAGGGTCTTAAGCTTTTCACCTTCCTGGGCGCGGCGTACGATGATGTGATGCTCTGGAACCAGGTCATAGTCGAAGGCATGAAGTGGCTGCCCCAACTCTAGCATGACATAGTTTGTAATATCAACCACGTTACTGATCGGGCGCATGCCAGCGGCGAGCAGGCGGCGTCCCATCCAGCTGGGAGAAGGACCCAGCTTGACGTTGCTGATGATGCGCGCGCTATAGCGAGGGCAGAGCTTTTCGTCTTCCACCGTGATGCGAACCAGGTCCGAAGCAGGTGTGCCCTGCTCCGCGAAATGTGGCTGAGGCATACGCAACGGCTGATTGGTCAGGGCCGCAACCTCGCGGGCGATACCGATAATCGACGAGAGGTCGCCGCGATGGGCCTTAATGGAGAACTCCAGCACGACCTCGCCCAGCAAGTCGGAGAGCTTCAGGCCCAGTGGAGTGTCCTCGTCGAGGATATAGATGCCGCTGTGATCGTTGCCCATTCCCAATTCGCGCGGAGAACAGAGCATGCCCTGAGAGACATAGCCCATTTTCTTCGTCTCGCGGATCTCCAGGTCACCAACCTGTGCGCCCGCCAGCGCCAGGGGAACTTTATCGCCCAGTTTGATATTGGGTGCGCCACAGATGACGTTTAGCTCCTGCGTGCCGGTGTTTACGCGTGTATAGTTCAGGTGGTCGGAGGTCTCCACTTTCTCCAGGTGGATAATCTGGGCGGTAATGATTTTATCGCCCCACTCCTTGCCAATATAATCAATTGTCTCGACCTCGAGTCCGGCCATGGTCAGTGTATGCGCCAGTTCCTCGGGAGACATGGTGATGTCAACGTAGTCCTTGAGCCAACTTAAAGGTACTCGCATGTAGATGGAACTCCTTGTCTGGTTTCGAATGCTGCTGGATCTTATTCCGAAACCCAACGTCACTTGCGTGACTAGCGCTTCCCCCATTCGGAGACAAGCGCGCTCAGGGTTTTCGGATCAGAAGTGCTAGAACTGGCGCAAGAAGCGCAGGTCATTGCCGGAGAAGAGGCGAATATCATTGACGTTGTATTGGAGCATAGCGATACGCTCCACGCCCATGCCGAAGGCAAAGCCGCGATATTTCGCAGGATCATAGCCAACCTCACGCAGCACCTTTGGATGCACCATGCCGGAACCAAGGATCTCCAGCCAGCCGGTATATTTACAGACGCGACAGCCCGTGCCATTGCAGGAGGCGCAGCTAATGTCGACCTCGGCGCTGGGCTCGGTGAAGGGGAAGTAGCTGCCACGGAAGCGCAGACGCCGCTCAGGGCCGAACATCTCATGCGCGAAGCGCTCAAGGACACCCTTCAGATCGGCCATGGTGCAGTGCTCATCTATCAGCAGACCCTCGATCTGATGGAACATGGCCTCGTGCGAGACATCAATATTCTCGTTGCGGTAGACCTTACCGGGTACGAGGACGCGCACGGGTGGCTGTTGCTGCTTCATCGTGCGAATCTGCATCGGCGAGGTCTGGGTACGCAGCAGAATCTCGCCGGGCGAGACCCAGAAGGTATCCTGCATATCGCGGGCCGGGTGATCCTCAGGGACGTTAAGTGCCTGGAAATTATAATAATCGGTCTCGATCTCCGGACCCTGTACGATCTGGAAGCCCATCTTCATGAAGATAGCGCTCACGTCCTGGATGGTACGCGAGAGGGGATGCATATGTCCAGCGGGCAGTGCGCGCCCAGGGAGTGTCACATCGATGCGCTCCTGCTCCAGCGTTTGCAGCATCTCGCGCTGTTTGAGCTCTTCGCGCTTGGCCTTTAATTCCTGCTCAAGGGTCGACTTGACGGCATTGATCTTCTGCCCAACCACGGGGCGCTCCTCTTTCGAGAGCTTGGGCATCACGGCAGAGAGATTCTTAAGTTCGCCGCGGTTGCGACCCAGGTAGCGAGTATCCCACTCATCAAGCTGGGCAGAGGTGGTAATGCTCGCCAGTTCTGCGATGGCCTGCTCACGTAACTGTTCCAGTTGTGTGAGTAAGTCCTCAAGTTGTCCAATCATAGCGGTAAAGTTCCTCCAAAAAAACAAAAAACCGACATTCGTCAACAGGGACGAAGTTGTCGGCAAAATTCTGCACGTTCGCGCTAGAATAGCAAGCTCCGCGGTACCACCCGTTTTGAATTATGATCGCCAGGCACAGCACCTGGAAGATAACTGTGCGCCACCATAAATCCACTCGGTTTGTCCTGTAACGGGGACCGCCGGGGCTATCTACTTACACCTGCCGGATTATGAAGGCAGGGTTTCAACAGCCAGCTCTGGGGTGAACTTCGGTGCAGGTCTTCTGCGAAAGGGCTTCCAGTCGGTGACCCCTTCTCCCTGTGCATACTCGCTACACGTACTCTCCCCATCATCGCCTTTTTTACACTTTTCAACTCAGATAAAAGTGTACCAGATTCAGGCTGGAAAGTCTAGACTTTTGCATAGCCTAATAACCTAATAGCCCAGCAGTGCCTGCAACTCCTTCTCACTCTGTTTACTAAGAGGAATCATCGTCTCTTGTGCGTCATTCAATAGGAGGGTATAGCTATTGCGCGTAAATTGGATGACAGCCTTGATATGTTGCAGGTTGACAAGGTAGGCGCGATGAGCCTTGAAGAAGCCGCGCCCCAGGAGGCGTTGCTCTAGCTCTTGTAGCGTCAGATTGGTTGTGGCCTCCTCGCTAGCTGTGCGCAGATAAATCTTGCCATCGCGGCTGGTGGCATAGAGAATCTCACCGGGATCAAAGAAGATAACACGGTCCTCCTTGCGTGCCGGGACCTTGTAGGGGACAAGACGCTCTGGAACAGCTGAGCCTTCCCCGGTAACCTCTGGGGACGCGCTGGATGAAGGAATCTCGTTGCGGCGACAGTCAATAACGCGTCCGCCTCCTAACTCCACAATATGCGTGCAGAACTTACCCGCCCAGGAGAGATCCTCGCACGTTAGCAGGATGGCTGCACCTTCCTGGGCTTTCTGCTTCAGCAGGCGCGCGAAAAGATTCTGCGCCTCCAGGTCGGTACGCCGCGTTGGATGGTCGAGGAGCAGGAAGCTCGGATTTCCCATAAGCAAACGCGCTAAAGCCACGCGACGCTGGGCTGAGGGCGTGAGTTTGGCGACCCTTTTGCGCGCCTGGTCGCTCAGTTCAACCTGAGTTAATATGTGCTCGATACTCTCTTTGGGGAGATGGTGCAGATTGCGGTACAGGTTCAAATTATCGTAGACCGAGAGACGCTCATAGAGCAGATCCTCCTCGAAGAGGGCGGCGATCCGTAGGCGCACCTGTGCGTTGCGGTAGATATCTACTCCCTCCAGTTCCACGCTGCCACCGCTGGGGGGAAGTACGCCAGCCAGTGTGCGTAAGAGCAGTGTTTTCCCACTGCCAACGGGACCTGCAACGGCATAGATATCTCCTGCCTCAATTTGAAGATCTTCGATATCGAGCGCATGATGGTTATCTGCCATCTTGTGTAGACGGTGTACACGTATGAGCATCGTCTCTTTCCTCGCCAGGTGCTTGCTATGAGGTCTCTAACGGTTGGAGCGGAATGTCGCCGCAGCTATTGTAGCACAGCCGTTTGCTTCACCCAACCATTTCTTTGCTCCACTCAGCGGTTTTGTCGCTCATTCAGGGGCGAAATTGCTCCTGTTAGCGGCAAATATACTCCACTGGACCAGAATTTATAGCGCAAGTATTTTTGACATGTTACAGTTTTGACAGATCAAGTTCGCGAGGCGAACACGAGAACATGCAAGCTTTGAAGAGCGAGAGATAGAAGATTATGGATACAAGAGATATCATGATAGAGGCACATGAGTTGCGCCGTACCTTTGGCAAGAAGCAGGCGGTGGATGGTGTGAGCTTAAGTGCGTGCCGGGGCGAGATCTTTGGCCTGCTAGGTCCTAATGGCGCGGGCAAAACCACGACGATACGGATGCTAACGGGGCAGATCGAGCCGAGCGGTGGCTCGGCTCGCGTGGCAGGCTATGATGTTGTGCGCCAGCGTCGCGAACTGAAGCAGGTTGTCGGCGTTGTCTTTGAGGAGCAGAATCTCTACGAACGCCTTTCGGCGCGCCTCAACCTGGAGGTCTCCTGCTGGCTGTATGGCCTGCCCAAAACGCGTGTCGACGAGGTGCTGGACCTGGTCCGGCTACGCGACCGGGCCAAAGATCCCGTACGCACCTTTTCTAACGGTATGAAGCAGCGGGTGATGATCGCGCGGGCCTTACTGCATCGCCCACGCGTCCTCTTTCTGGACGAGCCAAGTCGTGGGCTGGACCCCATCGCGGCGCGCGAGGTACGCCAGGCGGTACGCGAACTCTGCCAGGAGGGGATGACAATCCTCCTGACGACGCACCTGATGGAGGAGGCTGACCATCTCTGTCACCGCGTGGCTTTTATCAATAATGGACATATCGTGGCCAATGATACGCCTCGTAACCTGAAACTGGCGCACGGTGAACCCACGCTAACGGTCACCCTGTCTCAAACAGGCCAGGGAGAGCAATCGCTTCAGGAGCAGGAGCTATCGCTTACTAATCCAATCGATCAGGCGCAACTGGAGACCTGGATGCGCGAGGGACTCGTGCGTGCTATCCACTCCAATGAAGCCTCGCTGGAAGACGTTTTTATTCAGATCGCTGGCGTACGCCCGGCCTAAGACTCAAGCAAGGTCGTGATGAATATGAATCTGCGTTCAACACTGGCTATCGCGCGCAAAGACGCGCTTGACATAATCCTCAATAAAACAACACTTTTTGCCTTGCTCACGCCGCTCTTTATCGCGTTGCTCTATGCCCTGTTTTTAGTGGTGTTTGGCCAGCATAATACAGAGATCCTGGTTTATAACCCCGGCAACTCGCAGGTGGAGCGAGCCGTTAGCAGCTACTTCGATAAAGCCAAAGTCACGCATGTCAACTCCTCGCAGGAGGTGACAGCGGCCTTTGGTCCAGATGGAAGCCACAAAGACTCTCCATATGCTGTCGGCCTCATCATTCCTGACAACTTTGAGCAGCAGATTGCGCAAGGTCAGAAGCCGGAAGTGACGCTCTACATGAACAACGACCAGGGAGCGGGGACCCAGCAGCGAGGCGCGCTCGCCAGTATCATTACCGCCTATGTGACCACGCTCAAAGATCCCCATCCACTCGATCTGAAAATGGCCATGATCAACCCACCTAAATCAGAGGTCGCAGTGGAGGATATATTACAATCCATGTTCGGCGCGCTTGGCCTGCTCATGTCGTTTATCACAGGCATCTCTGTTGTCTCTTCCCTGCTGGTGGAAGAAAAGGAGAAGAAGACGCTGCGTATGCTTATGGTCTCGCCAGCCACCTTTACGGATGTCATTATGGCGAAGCTCCTGGTGGGCCTGGGGTACCAACTCCTGCTCTCCATCGTCGTCGCCTTGACGCTGCAAACGCTGACTGGCAATGTACCTCTCCTGCTGGTCTTTATTCTCCTGGGCTCATGCCTGGCGCTCGCTTTCGGGCTCCTCGCGGGCTGTATCTTCCAGACCAATAATGCCGTGGGCGTCTTTAACGGCGTCGGTTCAATGTTCTTTTTTGTTCCCGGAATCTTCGCGGGAGGGATTATGGGCAACCTGTTACAGAATACGCCCGCAACCCAGGTCATGAAATTTATCCCCACATACTACCTGAGCGATGGCATCTTTAAAGCTCTGAACAATCAAGGCTGGAACGCCTCCATCCTCCTGGATGCTGGCATTCTCCTGGGGAGTATTGCCGTCCTCTTCGCCCTCGCAGCCTGGCTCCTCCGCAGGCAGGCCAGCGTCGTCGCCTTAATCTAAGCAAGAGCTTCTAGAGGGCCTACAAACCCATCTCAGGTAATGTATCTGATGACAGGCTGCCAACGTTGCCGGCAGCCTGTCATCAGATACATTATCCCTTTTGAGCGCCGCAGGCGCGAAAAGACCATCCAGGAATCAACTTTGACGCTACCAGGAAAAAATCGCGAAAAGGGGTTGACGAACTACAAATCCTTCTGCTATAATTATGACGTTCCAAGAAAACGGGGTGTAGCGCAGCCCGGTAGCGCACTTCAATGGGGTTGAAGTGGTCGGAGGTTCAAATCCTCTCACCCCGACTAAGGTAAAGAAGAGAAGCCAGCTTACGAGTTGGCTTCTCTTCTTTTGTTATGCTAACCGCTAAAAAGCTCTAGTTACGGCAAGCTCTAATTGAGAGCAAAACTGAGAGCAAAACGCGAATTATTAGATCTTGTTCTTGAATAATGCCCCTAACATACAAAAAAGCGTCTGAGATATATATCCCAACGCTTTTTGTGCTATTCCATTAATAAGACTGCAATGATAGCAAGCCATTATTCCAAGTACGTAAAATATTAAACTTAATTCAATCCTACTACATGTAAACGACGGCTTTTTGGGAAATATTTTTCCCTTGTCTCGTCTTCTAAAAGGAATATCAGATTACTAATTTCAGCCATACTATAGCCGTAATCTTGTTGATATACCTCCAAAATCTCATTAAAAATAGTAGGTCGCTCAATGGGCAGGGGGTTTGGTTCATTTATTTTGTATCCTTGCTTGCTCATTTGCTCATAAAGTGTTCTATATTGCCTTTCTGTTATTTTTCCTAAATCTCTTGCTCTCCTTATGATTGCTGCCATTGAAACTTTCCAATATGATTTTAGCCTAGCTAAATTTGGCAACGTAAGTGTTCTCAAATCAGGCGCGACATCGTGCGCGGGCATTAGAAATTCTGAAGCAAATCGATCTGCCTCGGCCTCCATGTTATCGGTCGGTATCCGATGCATAATTACATGCCCTAGCTCATGAGCTAAGGTATGCCTAATACGTTCACCAGGCATATCTGAATTAATAAGAAATATTGGAGGTGAACTTGGATCTTGGCTAGGAATCCACTGGCTTATTGCATCTAATTTTCTCGTACCAAAAGAACAAAGATAAACTATCCCTCCTGCATCTTCAATTACTTTTACAAGGTTATTAACCGGACCAAAGGGCAATTGCCATGCTCTACGAACTCGCCTTGCTATCTCTTCTACATCACCATCAAAATCATCAACATCTAATCTTTGAAACAAATTGTCTGCCTCAATCTCAACATTGTTTAGGAGCCGGGTCACATGTATCCTAAAAATATTAGATTTAGCAAGTAAGACTTTTAATTCTTGCACAGGCATCGTTTGACGCTTGCGATGATAAGTACAACTGCTACCAAAGCTAAAACGCTGCTCAGATAAATGAAAGAATGCCTCGGGATAGTGAAGAGCCGAGGCAATTCTTACTAGATGGTCTTTTGAGACATTCAAAAGGCCACTTTCATATTTTGATATGTTAGCTTGAGAGATATGCGTAAGTTTGGCTAACTCACTTTGAGTAAAACCACGTGACTCTCTAGCAAGTATTAACATCTCAGAGTTAACTGGTTGCTCCATTATCTTCACCCGAATTCTCTAGGCCATTTGGCTTAATTCTTGGTGGCTTCTTGGAAGAGGTAGTATTGTCACTATCTGACTTCTTAAAGGGAATTGTTTTATCCTCAGATTCTGAAGGAGGCTCATCACCTTCTTTCTTTAGTACGTCTGTTGGCTTGGCCTTAGACTCTGGTGGTTGCTCAGCAGGAGTACTAACATCACGCTTTGGCTGTTTTGGATCTTTCGGCTTAACCCTCCTCTTCTTATCAGATTGATCTGGTTGCATGACTTCGTTTGGAAGAGTAAGAGTTGGTTGTATGGTGGATATGTTCTCATTGAGAATAGAAAAATGCCAGGCAATTTTCCTATGTGCAGGACGGGTTACTAGTATGTTCTTTATTTCTGTCTCAGACCTATCCAGTTGATAACCTATTGTTACTCTTATCGCCTTGGGAGGAAGATCAGGCAATTCTAGCAAATCGTCATAATCCCTTTGTCGTTTTGTCCAAACATTGCCAGCTCTTAAATTTCTATCAAGTATCTTAAACCGCGAAAGAACGAGATCTGAAAAATTTAAAACGAGAAAGCCCAGGTGTTCTGTTATCGTTACTCCAGGAATATCAGCAAATCTATGCCTTATCTCGTGACAAATATAGTTATTTACTATATTTGCTCTTGTTCTCGCGTCAAAAGGAAAGCGCTTTTCAATGTTTATATCAAGATACTTTATCCATGAAGCTTTTATAGCATCATTGATAACTGGAACATGTGGCTTAAGCAAATTCCACACAAGAGCCTCTCCATTGTCATCCCAAGCAATACTAGGTTGCATACTTCCTCCTAAAGCATGAGTCAGCTAATTGTGACATTAGTATAGAGACTGCATGTGACTGAAAATTCGTAATACCACCGCCAGAAAAATCACCCACATGATCGACAACACACCTGCTCTAGAATGGCTGTTCGATATTTGTATTGTACAGTCTTGGCCGGCAAAAATCAAGTATTTTATTCGATTTTTTATTTTTAGACCTTAAAGTACTGGGAGTTTAAATAGAGAGAGTGCTAAACTCTGGGCTGACGAAGATAAAAGCGAGAAGCGTTCCACGCAACAACTTCTCGCTCTCTTATGTTCTCGGTCATAAAGCTTTCATAGAAAAGAAACAAACTTTATGGCAAAGATTATCTAGGCTCTTCTTTCTCTTTTTTATCCTCCTTAAACACTTCATTCCATGTTTCCACAATCTCCTGTTGCATCGACGGAAGCAGGTGAGAGTATGTTCTCAGCGTGATAGAGATGTCACTGTGTCCTAGCAACTCCTGTATGACCTTGATATTCACACCCATACATAGCAAGATGGACGCTGCACTATGCCGCAAATCGTGAAAATGAATGGGAGGTAATCCAGCCTCTACTAATATTTTCCTGAACTTTTCTCCCATGTGCGCAGGGTGCAGGTAGCCGCCTTTCAGATTTGGGAAGACCAGATCACGATCCTGCCAACCCTTGATAGATTTACGCGCATCCTGTTGTAGAGCGCGATGCTGTTTCAACATATCGACCAGGAAGGACGGAAGACTTATCACCCGGCGACCAGCGACGGTTTTCGGTTGGCCCTCAACGTATCCGTGGCCAGCGATGAAGTCAACCGAATGAAGCACTAGTAGACGTCTACGTGCAAAATCGATGTCGGCCCAACGTAGAGCCAGCAATTCACCACGACGCATACCCGTTACAACTGCTGTTACCAGTAGCACTTCTAAACGATTCTTCTTTACACGATCCACAAACCAGCGTGCCTGTTCAACTGAGAGCGGCACGACTTCACGGCTTACTATACGGGGAGGTGTTACCAGATCACAGACATTTTTTGGAGCTAGACCCCAGCGTACTGCATTCTCCAAAGCTACATGTAAGACCCCGTGTATGTTATTTATGAGCTTTGAGGAAAGTCCTTCATCGAGTTTCTTGGAGTAGAAGGTTTGGACGTGTTGAGGTGTGAGCTTTTGTAGCCATATATCGCCCAGGTCAGCAATCACATACTTAATCAATTTCTTATAGTTAACATAGGTCCCAACGCGAAGTCTACCTTTGTGGACATTCTCTAACCAGTCCTCAAGGTAATCGCCTAGCCTTCTTCTTGTTCCTGTCGCCAAGACCCCCATTTCTAGCTCTCTTAGAGCCTCATTTTTCTTCTTCAGAGCCTCTTGCTTTGTCTTAAAGTAGAACTTCTTGCGCTTGCCAGTCGCTATCGTTACTTCAGCTACCCAGCGCTCACGGCTCTCTACATAGTACACCGATCCTTCATGATGTCCACGTCGCTTATTCCCTGCCATAGGCCCACCTCCTTATGCTAATTGCCGCTCACGCTCCTTTAACCAACCACTTAGCGAGTCTGGATGTACTTTTCGATTCCTCCCAACCAAGATGGACGGCAAACCATGCTTGTAAATGAGGGTGTACACCGTCTGCCTACATACTCCTAGTTGTATAGCGACATCAGCAACACTTAAAAGCAAAGGCTGTACCGTCGAAACTTTTTTACGTCCTGCCATAAGCCACCTCCAATCCCCTAACGGCTAGCCACTTGTAGCCCCAACTTCACCCGCTTCCGTTGAACTTCAGCACTAAAATCCCTATCTACCCGTTCTAAGTAGTCACTACCGCTAACGGCTAGCCAGTGGAGCACGACCGAGAGATCTACACCGTCTTCCGCCAGGTCGCCACCTGCCCAGGCAGCCAGGGAGGTTAAGTACCCCATGACAGCCTCTATGCCCTTTTCAATGCTCCTCTCCTCATGCCGCTTTCTAATAATCTTGCCAAATTGTTCAGGAACCTCACAGGATTGCGCAAAAGCTCCCTGGATGACTTTCCAGACTGGATGTGTCGGCCAACGCGAGCGGTTCTTGTCTCCATTGGAGACCGCACAGCGCAACCAGCCATCAGGCAGACCATCAGGGCCGCCATTGACTTGTCCAACAGCATATGCCCACATGAGAGGCAGCAATTCAGGGAGCGTGTAAGCATCTTCGATGCCCCACAACTCCATCTCTTCTTGCAATAGTTCATGGAGCGCTTCACGCTTGAAGGAGATTTCTACACGCCAGACCTTCCCGCCATCAGCTTCCAACCATCCATGAGCACGCCAGAGATCACGCACCCAATCTTTTCCAGAGAGGAGTATTTCTCGTGTTTTGTCGTAGATACGACAGGATAAGGAGCTGCGCCCCTTCTTATCCTTGCCAAAGGCAAAGCCTGTATGGTGCTTTCCATAGGAGAAATCTTGCAAGACGGTCGAATTGCCCTCTTCAATCTCTGTATAGCTCGTTCGCTTCCTGGCTCGTGTGATGAAATTCTCATAGCGATCAAGCTGGTCGATATCATCCCAACCAGCGACATCAACACACAGATCGACGAGCGAGACTTGCAAGTACATCTCTCCTTGGAACAGTCGATCAAGCAACTCCTGAACGCTCACAATCGCAGTGAGCAGCATTCGATGCGCCCAGAGGTATTCCGAGCTGAGACGCACTGATGCAATGCCATTCCACTGACCACCAGAGATGTAGAGAGTGATATCCTTTGATTTGAGCATCCAGGGCCACTGACCTTGACCAGCTCCATTAGGTTGCATATGCAAGGTTGCCTCATTGAAGACCAGAGATGTCGGTATTCCCTCGTGTGCTTCCTGAGCTTCCTTCTTCCACTCATTGAGTCGCGCTTGTAAGGTCGCGTCCAATTCGCGCTTTATTGGCTTGCCAGCAATATCGGTGTGATACGCGTTGAGTACGAGCGTATCTACCCCATAATTGACCACGTGTGCTTGTTGCATAGACATCACCTCCACTTTCTCCAATTCAGGTATGCGCTAAAATCCTTGCATTTATGATTGCAAGCTTGTATGATCGAAACATCTATATTTCCTCCTTTGCATAGATTCACTGAGGTTGTATGTCTTCCGAAAAACTTTCAAAGTTTCCTAGAGTAATGGGCATTGTTTCTACACTCTTTGAGATCTTGGTGAGCTTCGTTTTCCTGATATTTTCCTGGTCAGATCCAATCATGCGACTGCCCTTAGCATCTATGGGATTTTCACTGCTGATTAGTAGTCCTGTTCTTACTATCGGGCTTTGGAGGCTTCGCCCCATAAGCCGCCGCCGAAACATCCAAATCGCTTTTATTGGCATGTCGCTTTTGATACTTGGCTTTATTCTTCTCGCTATTCATTTGGCGCTCAATTTCATGCAAGCATTGCATTTTCCGATCACGCTTTTTATGGCTTGCGTTGGTTGCAACCTCTATCTCGTAGCTTATGGAAGAAAAGACAGACTTGCAGACCAGCCAAGGGAATCAAGTACCTCTTCAATACAGGTGAGCGACTAAAACTCTTCACGCGTGTCAATAGAACAGTGCCACGCTCTCTTTTTCTTTTGTATTTATACTGGCGCGATTTACTTGGCTCGCGCCGAAGGCGGTTGTACGCCGTCCCTCGCTGACGCTCGGGCGCGTACAACCGCCCCACCCCAGGGACGCCACACCACCACTCCACCCTCGCAGGCCAGCGTTCCAGCCGCCGAGTGGGGAGGCGATGCCGCCCTTGACCGAGGTGGGTGAGCACTTCGTGCCGAGAGCGACCGGGTACTGCATTGAGTGCGTCACCGCAGGCCGGCCGCTCTCGCTCTGCGAGTCTACCCACCCCGGTCAAGGGTCGGGCCTGGCGGCATCGCTTGCTCTCCCCACTCGGCACGCCTCAGCCTGGTCGCTGGCGAGGTATGCCTCAAGGCTCCCAAGGATGCTTGAGTGCCTTCGGCAGCCCACCGCAGCCACCCCACCGAGCGTTACGGTGAGCTGTATAGCCCTCTCGCACTTTTACGGCTCTCAATAATCCTCACAGTTCAGAGCGTACGCATCCGGCTGTGTTTGATGAATAACGACTGTTTGGGCGGAATCTCGGAGACGATCAGACGTGTAAAATCTACATTCGATGTACTCAGGGTCTACAATCACCCCGTCAATCTCGGCATCCGTATCAAGAATAAGATGCAGTATCTCTTCCGCTTGCTGTGCCTCTTCCTCAACAGAATAGAAAAGAGAATGCCTATACATACACTTTTCTCCTGTCACTAAGCGTCAGCACGAACACATGTCTTGTCCAAAGCCTCAAGAACCGTCTGGGTGTAGTAGGCTTCCCCTCGACTCCCAACAGCATAGGCAATACGCACCTCCCCATAGTCATTGACTTCAACCACCTCACCATGTACCCAATTGCCGCTCTCGTCACCCAGGTACACCATAGCTCCCTCGGCTACTGCCCTCATAGCGAGCTAGGGAGCATATACCACCACACGGCACCCAAGCCACTGCTCACGAGCACATGCAGCCAATTCCTGGCGATGCTGCATGATATCTTTCTGGCGTTCTCGCAACTGATCAAGAAATCCCATAGGCCACCTCCTCACTGGCTAGCCATTAACCCCTTCGAGTAAAGCACTACACGCCTGGCAAAACACAAAATCTCTATTTTCCACCTGGTACTGACAGAAAGGACACTTCGCTAATTCCTGCTCTCTCCACTCCTCCCACTCATCAATGAAGCAATCAATCTCACGCTCTGTTGCCGACTCCCACCACCGATACGCCACACTTTGAGGCTGGGTATAATACAATTCATCCAGTGCCGTAAAGGCCTGGTCTGCGTGGACAGTTTCCGGCGCAATATCCATGATCCGCAGCAGTTCGCAGACCGTTTGCAGTGCAAGAGTACGTTGCTGCTTTCTCCTCATGGCCCACCCTCGACCCACACGATCCCATGCTGCTGCCAGAGCTCAGGATGCTGGTAACAGCCACAATAGTCCTCACACAATCGCTCACCACACCCAGGAGCAGCACAATACTGTGTATGTGCATCCGCAGACCATCGCAGCACGACCCCAAACGGGTTTCCCTCGTGATCCTGGTACTTCCCCCACCCAGGCTCAGCATCTACCACCGCCTGTATGGCCTCATCCCCATACAAGCGTTCCGCACACGGGACACAAAACAAGTTTGCATCCGCAGCAATAGCAACCACACCGGGCCACAATCCATATGCTTCTGCCATAGCCACCTCCTCTCACAGCTCGCCATGAATGAATTCGATAAATGCCCTCGTCACGCCAGCACGCACCTCATCCCCTTCTAACAAGAGGTACTGAAGATCATGCTGCAAACATGAGTAGGTACTCTCAACATTGTGACCTGCTTCTAGCAACATCAGGATACGTTCAGCTACCTTCTCCTCAGCCGAAAACACTTCAGCCTGTTGATAGCAATCTTCAGCTTGTTTCTTGAGCTGCTGATATGTCACCATACGTCTCACCTCCTCCAGCCCAGCTACTCACACTCATTTGCTAGGTAAGCATCGATCCATAACCGATGCCGTAACTGCTCTAGCTCTAGCCAACGCTGCCTCTCACGCCAGGAATAGTCATAACGCATATGGCATGAGGGGCACAACGCCGCTAACCGTGGTTCAGGATTCCAGGGGTCGTGATCCAGATGTGCCGCTGCCAGGTACACCGTGTAGACCACCCCCGTCCGCTCAGACACCACCTGGGTCCCATGAAGAACCCCGCAGAACTCACACACCCACCCCGCCCGCTCTTTACACTCCCATGCTAATGCTTCCCAATTTTCTGGATAGAGCCGCCGGTACTTCATCCCTTCCACCCGCCCACGGCTAGCCATTGACCGCTACGTGACCACTTCGCCAGACTTCCACCGCATGATCGACTGCATACACATAGCCAGATACATTGTTATGATCCGCCGAGGGAGCGTACACCGGAATGATCCGCGCAACGGTATCCAGGCCACGCGCTGCATACTCATCTCGAATCAAGCGATACCAATCACGAAAACCGTCCTCCCACTGGACATATGCCCTAAACCGACCCACACAGAGGGAATAGCCAGGTGTACAAATGATATTGCCTAGCGACCTGGTTATAGTTGCATACCCAGCCCGCCCGAAGGAACTTTCATGCATGAAGAAGGCCAACGCGTACGCTGGGTCAATGCCATAGGAGACACCCAGATCATAGAGCGCTTGTCCTTTGCCAGAAGCAGGCGAACCATAGAAGGCAAGCACGCGGTTGAGAACGACAGCAGAGAGAGAAGGTTGACACACCACCACCCCAAGCGCACACCCTTTTGCCGGTACCGTTTCTGCCATACGAGCTTGCTTACGAGAGGGCGAGAGCACAATATACAAACAGCCTACCATGATTGCCAGCAGCAGAAGGGACACCCAGATCAACACCTTACGCATAGGCCCACCTCCTCTCATGGCAAGCCATAGATCAATCCATCGATCTACAGCTTGCCATTCACCATCCGTCCTACATATGCTTCGTACTAAACAACGCTACAAAGACCATCTCATCGCTTGCAGGCAGACACGCTTCCTCGTACAAATCCACCCATACTTCACGCGCACGATAGATCAAGGAATGGTCCGCAGCATATGCCGCCACATAGGCTGCATAAGAGACATTGTTTTGACGCATGGTCCACTCTATTGCTGAGAAAGCATTCCAGGCCCATACCTGAGCGGTACACGTCGGAAGCAACGAAGGCCACCACCGCCATACCGCCACGTCAAACCATTCCATCTCACCACGAGCACCCATGCTACAAACGCCCCTGGAACAGCTTGTAGGCTTCCACCTGCTCGATGTAGGCTCGCTCGCTATTGTAAAGGCCCTCCCCAATTTCCTGGCCCTGGTAGGCTTGAGGAATGGGATACTCCCCCAACCAGGCGGGAAGCTGCCTCATCTCGCCCTGGATAGACTGCCAGAGGGAGCGCAGACGAGCGCTATAGCTCTCCATACGCTGCTCAAACTCAGCACGTATCTGCTCATATTCAGCTCGCAGGTCGGCAACGTAGTAGGCATAGGGCTGTATCACTTGGTCCTGGTGCTCACGCAACCGCTCAGTCAGCGCCTCATACTGCTGCCACACCCGATCCCCAAGCGTGGTGTCGTAGTAGCTCTCCATATACCCGGCGAGCACCTGCTGCAAGGTCCCAGGATAGAGCGCTTCCAGGGCGTCAAGCTCTACCGCCCCTTCTCCATGCCGAGCCTCAAAGCCCACACGCCGCCGCTCTGTCTCCTTGATCGGAGTGCGCGGGAGCTGGTAGTACTGGACTTGTTCAAGGGTGAGGACCACAGGGAAAAGGCGAATATCCAGGTCCAGACCGAGTGTGCGCACAAAGTATTCAATTTTGCGCGACACGGCGACCGGCATGGATTGACCAGCGGGGTCAAAGTCGGAGACGTAGAGGATACGGGCGGGTTTATTGGCTTGCTGTAACCGATGGACAAGCGCGAGCGT
Source organism: Ktedonobacter robiniae (assembly GCF_016587375.1). Lineage (GTDB taxonomy): Bacteria > Chloroflexota > Ktedonobacteria > Ktedonobacterales > Ktedonobacteraceae > Ktedonobacter > Ktedonobacter robiniae. The sequence continues at coordinate 1,625,294 of NZ_BNJG01000001.1, read as the reverse complement.
CGCTGTGATGCTCATCTCACCCATGCCCGTTTGCAGGTTCGCCTGGTAGTTCTGGCAGAGCGGCGCGAGCACATCATTCATAGTCGACTTCTCACACCAGACCTCCAGGTGATAATTTTGCTCACCTTTGAAACCAGACACGCTATAGCGAGGGAGATCGGGGAAGTCGGGAAGCTTAGTATCAGATTGATAGAGCGAGCCATAGACCCCAACGCGCGGGTCGCCTGTTTCCGAGGAGGCATAGAGCATCACTTCAGGCGTACGACGATCATTGAAGGCCGCAGGGTCGACCAGTTGCAGGTAGCGCGCAGCCTTAGAAGCCAAGTTCAGCACGTCCCAGCACTCCATCGTGTTTTCATATGGCTTGCCATTGGGCAGCACAATGGGCGGGTCCTGGCTGATAATTTGATAGTGAATACGGCGAATATGGGCGCGATCATAGCCAAAGTGATGCCACAGTTGCGCGAACCATTGCCCTAACGCCTGGTCGCTGGGCGTTCCTGTATAGAAAGGGTCATTTTGAGGAGCAAGCACGATCAAGTCATTGACCGATATCCCTTGCGCTTTTGCTGTCTGCTTAATCCACTGATAATCCACATGCTCATCATATGCATAACTCATAGGCTACCTCCTTGCACATGCGACAACAAAAGCGCGTCCAGAGCTATACCCACACGAGCACCAGCCCCACACGCGCTTCCAACCACTCACACCAACACACTCTAAGAACCACGGACCTGAAAGTGTCTCCACTGATGCCGATCTGTAAACACCACCTGTTTGCCCTCAGCGAGCAATTGCCGCACCACCGCCGCATCATCCTTGCTTAATCGCTTGCCATTGGACTGCACGAGCACCACCCCTGTTGACGGATCGACAGAGAGACACGACAAGACTACGGAACCGTTTGGACCTGCAAAGGGACTTTTGCCCCCGCACCTCCTTGCGCGGGTGCCCTCATTGTCGGATAGCCAGCTTGCGGCTGGGCAGCAGTCCCACCCCATGCCGGGGCCTGTTTCGGTGCAACCTTGGGTGCAGCCCCATGCCCATTCCACCCACTCACGCGCCGCCGCTCCATATCCATATCCACAACCGCCAGCAAGATCGACACCAGAGGCACAATAGAGAGCACCAGGTACGTCGCATAGATGAGCGGGTCATGCATTCCAGGTGGAACCGTACCCAACCACGTTGCATTTTGCACCACCGAGGCCGCCAGGGAGAAGTTGCAGAAGATTTCGACCACTTCCACAACCAGGCAGATCGGGATGTAGAGCCATACTGGCTCATTGTTCATCATGCGGTGAGCGATGCCACGGCTCACGAAGAAGCCCAGGACACCAAAGCCAATCGCAATACCCCAGGTGATATAGGGCTGTAATACATCTGCATGATCCATTGGCGCGAAGAACCAGCGTATCGCATGTGCCGAGGCCAGCGAAAACGCCAACGAGACCAGACGCATCACCAGATGCTCAGCATTGCGAACCCATGACCCACTCTGTTGCCGTATTCCTCTGAGACTTTGTTGAACTAATGCCATAACCACCTCCCTTTCTCTGGCTAGACATGCGCCGATTGCTCGACCCACGACTAGCCATACGCAACTACATCACATGCAGCCCATAATGCAGGAACAGCCACACGAGACCCAACACCCCGAACCATATACCGAAGAACCCAAGCGCCCGCTCAAAATCTAGCTTCATAGGCACCTCCTCCTACCCCTTAGGGAGCCACCGCCACTTGTGCGAGCCGACAGACCAGCTTGAGAAACGGCGGCTTGCCTTTAATTGCTCGGATTTCGAGTGTCAGGGGCGACATCTGCGGAGGAAGCGAGGCTTTCACCTCCTCCACTGCCGTCTCAACCACGTCATCAGGCGCCCCCTGGCGGACCATCAGTTTGAGGTTGTCAAGCGCGGGAATGCCCTCCGAAAGCTGGCACTGATACTTCTCGTGGGTATCAGCATCTAACACATCCAAGACCAGTGAGTGTCCCTTCTTCGGCGCGCCAGTCATCTGGTCATAAAAGGTACTCTCAATCACCTGCCCACCTAAAAACAGCGCGTTCATAATCATAGGCCACCTCCTTGCAACAACTCATCATGCACAACAAACAACATCCGTTATTCCACCACCAGCACCACCACACCAGCTTGCTCACCTTGTTCACACCCACCACCACACAAGCATCGCCCGCAACTCACACACCGCTCACCACACAACACCCGCCAATTTTCCACCACCACCGGGCGATGCTGCCACGTCTCCCACCCTTCTATCTCTCCACCGCAAGCTATTAACTGATCGGCTAGCCAATCACCCCGTCTAGCGCAAAGGGAACAGGTGAAGCACCACGAACGCCGCCAGGCTCCCAAAGGCCACCAATCCCCAATCAGTTGCGTCCATAGGCGCATTCAATGTGCGCTTCACGAACAGGACCGAAGCCAGAAGCACACCAGTAGTCACCAGCAACGCAACAATGTTTATCATGCTCATAAGCACCTCCCAACAACCGAATAGCCGGTCTACTTCTGTCCAACCCAGCACACAAAGGAGAGCATCACCAGGGGAACGACGCCCCAGAGGAAGACAATGCCAATGGCCCAGACACGCTGGCGTACCCGCCAGATCACCAGTCCACACAACAGCAAGCCAATAACCAATACAGCGCTTATTATGTTCATAGGCCTTCTCCTCTCTAAACGCGAGAACGTGCATCCCTTGCTCTCCTGGCACAACCCCTAGAGGGCGACCAGCAAGCCATTCACCACCTCGAAGTGCACAAGTTGTTCACCGCCTACAAAGGGAGCACTACCATATAGAGAGGAGAAGCAGTGGCGACACCGGCCATCATGCTCAGCAATAGGAAACGTCGCAGGAAGCTCAACATTACAATCAGCACAAGAAATGCCGCTCAGGCTCACGCGAGCGTGACGAGGTTGTTTCACCTCAGACCGAAACTGTTTTCTACCCCAGCTCATAGGCGACTCCTTTCTGTAACAACACCACAACCAACAGAGAAAGATACCCTTCCACATAACCGCCTCCCAAGCCTCTCCACAGCACAGCTATATGCTTTGTCTATTCACTTCCACTTTCACAGCTTGCCATTTAATTGCTCTGAAGTTACTTCGATCCCAGACGCTCGTTCTACACACTAGATGTTTTCGTCTGGTTTATTTGATCTAGATCAATTATAAGACATACAAGTCTACGAAGTCAAGTCTATAAGTCTATAAGTTTTCCTGTGCTTTTAAGTCCAAGACTAAGAGTACACAAATCCACAGTAAGGTCGTATAATAGCAAAATAAGCTGCTTTAAGGGGGAGATATGAGCAACGAGTTCTATTCAGCAGAGGAAGCAATGAAAAAGCTTGGTAAGCCAAGATCGACATTCTTTAAGGAAGTTGAAAATGGCCTCATTCCTTTTGAAATCGAGCCAGGCAGACAACGAGGAAGACGCTATCCAAAGGAAGCAATTGACACTCTTGCAAAAAGACAGTACACAAAGAATAAGCGCCAGGGTCCCACTCATCTTGTCTTTTCGCCCTCAAATGTAGCTGACACATGGTCAGAGGTCCAAATTGGGGCGCATCTGTATGGGGAAGATGATATAGTACCATTTGACACACTTTTAGAATGGCGTGACATTAATGATGAAATGCAGATGAGTGTAAAGGAGCAGGGCCAGCTCATCGCCTACTCTAGCCTGATGCCTCTCGATGAGGACATTATGCTAGCACTGCTAAATGACAAGATACGAGAAAGAGATATTCCATTAGAAGCTATTAGACAATGGACCGATCCAAGTATATCCGTTTACGTGTGCAGCCTTACTGTAAAACCCACAGGGAATGCAAAAAGAGATGCAGATGTTGGACGATTTATTATAACCCAAACTCTCAAGTGGGCAACAAAACAGAACAGTCAGTTTGACATCAAAAATTGGTATGGAATAGGGGCTACTGCCAAGGGGCAAGAAATCTTCGAGAACCTGGGTTTCACAGAGATTGTGAACCTGTATGGAGGAGAGCGGAAAGGGTACCTTTTGCAGAACCTTAAAACGCCTGCCAAGCTCATCAAAAAGTACCTAAGCAGCATTAAAGACTAAAAATATAAGGGGTGGCGATTTTTACCACCCCTCGAAACATGCCTCGGTCTTATCCCCAATGCTGGGCTGTATAGTCGTAAGTCAAGACAAAGTAGCTCGCAACAAAGACGATCTTATTGAACATAATCACAGTCTTATCATCTTGTGCATAACTCTTACGTTGAACTTCCAAAACTGGAGCACCGCGAACAATCTTCAATAAATCTGCTTCTCCCGTAGTTGGCAAACGACCAATCACATCCTCAGAAATGCTCTTTACGTATTTGCCGTGAGCTCCTTTGATTGCATCAAGCACATCTAAGTACTTGTTACTTTGCAACCATTGAAGAACAGTGCCCCCAGCTAGGGTAACAGGATAATAGTTTTCAGCAATGCGAAAAGGAATATCATCTCCACCTTGCAAACGAATACGCCTCACTACTTCCGAGCCAGGCTCAATACCTAGTGCTTTAGCAACATATTCAGGTGCAGGTACGATACCAGGAGCTTCTATATTCTCCTCCATTGGTGTAAGCCCTTGCTCTTGTAAGTAGAGATCAAAGCGAGATGTGATGCCAGGAATACGAGTACGCACACTATTAACGAATACACCTGCGCGACCACGAGACACTAATAGACCCTCGGCTTGAAGCAGTTGGATAACTTTATTCATTGTCTCGTTCGTCGTATCGAACTCTTTTGAGAGAAGGCGCAATGAGGGAAGCCTACCCCTCGTCCCATACTCACCCTCTAACAAGCGCTGCCTAAAAACATCAGCTATAACATCCACTTTGGCTTCCGTCATAATAAGCACTCCCTTTCTTATTCATGCTAGACCACTTAAACTAAAACATTTAATCTAGATTAATTATAATGTAAATAAAGGAAAAAGGAAAGATCTAGCTGAGAAAAAACGAGTAGGATAGCAAGTGGCTAAGCAATGGCTTGCCATAAAGAACAGAATAAACCACAATAACAGACAAAACCCAACGAAATAGGGTATAATAGTTGAATTAATTGACATGCCAAGGCAAGTATTATTTTTATGGGAGATGCTATGTCAGATTTAAATAATGAAGAAATTCCAATGGTTTTTAAAAAAATCGAAGAGAGGTGCAAAATTGCAAAAATCACAACAGAATACGTCTCAAGAAGATTGCTAATTAATATCCCTATAGATAATAACCAATTCAAGCAGTTAAAGTTAAGTCTTGATAGAGAAACAGAAGCATTGCTCTTAGTGGAAACTAACTTTGATAAATTTTTTTGCATCAATGATTACAAAGCTATTTGGTCAAAGGAATTAGGCTTAATCGAAGCAAAATTACAATTTGTCAGTCCTCTTCCACGTCCACCATCCGCAATTTTAAAAAGGTTGCTTGTATCTCTCTATGGCTCTTCAGAGACAAATGATGATTCAGAGACAAATGATGACCTCAGGTTAGTCTTAACCTCAAGCAGTGAGTGGCATCAAAACATTCAATTATCTATTGGGCTAACATCGCAGACACTAAGTCTCATTGATATTTTTCAAGAGGACCTTCTCCATGAAAAAAGACAAATATTACGTAGGAGACTAGATAGAGCACGTTCAGTAATACAAGAATATTTCAGGCCTCATTTACCATATTCTCCATATAAAAGCCCTTACCCAACAAGTATAGCAATCAAAATAGAAAATATTCAGATAAACGACCATAATCATGCGCGACGAATTTTAGAACGAATTGCTAATAACATTTGTCTTCAATTAGACATTAATGGTGTATCAGCCTATCTCGAGAACGAAGAACAAAAAAATCACAGTGCTAACATGTTATTTCGACAATCAAAGCCTCCAATATCTCTTAGTTTTCCAGAGTACCAATTTGAAACAAAGCCAATGTCATTATATTGGTATGCAAGCGCATCAATTGGTATGCCTCTTTTACAATACTTAGCATACTACCAAGTAATAGAATATTTCTTTCCTTCGTTCGCAGCTATCCAAACGAATGATATCATCAAACGATTGCTAAAAGATCCGTCATTTATGAATGACCTAGATAGAAATGTTAGTCGGCTGGTTGCATTGATAAAGCCTTATATAGGGAAAGGGGGGTTTGCTAATGAGCGAGATTCACTTAAAGCTACTATAGAACATTGTATGTCATCAGAAGAAATTAGTAGCTTTATTCAAGAAGAAGAGTCAAGAAACCAATTCTTCAAGACTAAGGCCCAATGGAAAGCCATTGCATTACAAAATATTTTCAATGAAGGTAACAAACCAGAAAATAATGTAGTCCTTAACACAGCACTAAGAATATATGAGATACGTTGCAAAATAGTTCACACGAAGCTACAAGACACTGATAGTCAAGAAGAGTTACTTCTTCCGTTTTCAAAAGAAGCTAACATGCTTGGCTATGATATAGAACTACTTAGATTCGTTGCAAGGAAAGTTATTATCAATTCTGGACAACAACTTAACCTTCGCTAAGATGGCACCACCTTTTCCTATGATGTTCACTCACTTAACTAACACATCTAACTATACATACCTAAAGAACCAAGCTTACATATTTAGTACAACAACACCTACAAACTTACACAAGTAACAAACAATGCCAGTAAACGCTAAATCTAGATTTGGAGCACCAGGAAAATTTCTACAAGCACCCACAAACTAGTACCATCGAATCCCTTCATCGGCTCCCACAATAGTAGGTAAAATAGCGATGGCTTCCGGTTTCTCGCCAGCTTGTAAGAATCAATTTTGATGAGATTGAAAACGATCTTCTTGAAGGATTCTATGCCCAATCAGGAACAATGCCCAAGTTTCAATTGATTAATCATCACTAAATACAGATAGCAAGTAAGGGGGAAATCAATGTTTGTAAAAAATCAGGAATACAAACGGACTGACATACACGAACAATTTGGAGGGCAAGGGCAAGGAGGAATAAGTACACCAGCTCATCAGAATATAATCTTGTTATTCACGAGCAATTCAGGAAGGCAATATGGCTACTCAGATGGATGGACGAATGAGGGCATTTTCTTATACGCTGGCGAAGGGCAACAGGGGGATATGAAATTTACTCGTGGAAATGCAGCTTTGCGCGATCATGTCATGCAAGGGAAAGATCTTCATTTATTTACCTACGTACGAAAGGGATTTGTTTGCTACATCGGTCAAATGGTATGTACTGGTTTCCGTTATGACAAAGGACCAGACGCCTCTGAGCAAATCCGAGAAAGAATTCTATTTGAGCTTGTTCCCCTTGACTTTTTTTCAGAAGCAGGGTCACTTAACGAAAACTTAGAAAGAGAAGCTACAACAGCTTCTTTAACGCTAGCTGACCTTCGCTCGAAAGCATTATCCAACTCAGTAACAAGCAGAACTCCAACAGAACGTAAGATCGCGTACTACTACCGTAGTCAAGCTATCAAAGATTACGCACTCAAACGCGCAGAGGGCATTTGTGAGGGATGTAACCAAACAGCCCCATTTATCACCAAAGAAGATCAGCCATACTTGGAAGTTCATCACATTCGTCGCCTTTCCGATGGAGGTCCAGACGATCCACAATGGGTTATTGCCATTTGCCCAAATTGTCATCGTAGAGCACATTATGCAAAAGATTCTCTTGCTTATAATCAGTATTTAGGAAGGTTAGTGAAAGACAAAGAAGCAAAACTTGCTTTTGCGACCATATAGTCATGCCAGCAAGGTACAATGGCAAGCCATAAACCATCTTCCTTCTACAAAGCTCAGAGTATCAACAAGTGAGAGCAAAACCGCTCAACAGACATCGAAAAAGTTAGACAACAATGGTTCCATAAAATGGCTCAAGAAGCCCATCAGAGACCTATGGAAGCCGGGTCAAAAACCCATCAAAAGGAGTTCAACTCTCCGCCTCTATATCGCCATTAGGCAGGTCATAAGTAGAATTCAGTGTTCGACTTATGGCCTAACTTATAAGATGCAATACCCAACCTTTTGCCTTATCTTATTTTTAAGATAAAATGTAACGAACCTCAAAGCAGCAAAGAAGAAGCTTGAGGTTCGTTAACATTTTGAGAACAGAGGTTGAGGACATCAAGAGGCTAAAAATTTAGCCCTGCAGCACATCCTTCCACCTTCTAGCAATATCAACTGGCATACGATAGGCATAAGGTGCTGATTGAGTAGAAGGCCTGATTTCCACAGGCCAGAAGCCTGTGTTATGCTCAAAACGCCTTTTTATCAACTGTGTTAGACCAGCCAGGTCTCCCTGCACTTGGCGACCTGAACGACCTGATCTTTCACAAACCTCATCATATGTCACCCAATTTCCAGCTTTTTCTGCAGTAAGGCCGAGAAGGGCAAGCACTGTTGGATTAGTCACCTCTCTATGTAATTGGGCAAGTTTATCTTTAGACCACCATCTAACATCGCCATGTAATAGAGCATCTATTACAACACCAGGCGTTGAATCTCCATCTACAATATCAGCCGCAGCACGATAAACAGCCCCAACCAGATGTTTAGGGACCAACAACGTTACGCTTACAAATTCATTGTCTGAAGTTAATTCATCCATGACTTCCTCCTTAGAGCGCCACATTATTTCTAACGGCGGGCAAACCACCCACTGACAGTATTATAATTCGTAGAAAACCCATTGTCAATCCGCTGCCAACAATTCAGGAACTAAAGACGATCAACAACAGAAGAAATCATTAGACAAACTTCAACAAACAAATTTCTCAGAGCCACTTTACAAGCCACTCAAGGCACATATAAAGCCAACGAAAAATAAGCAGTAGCGGAGTTTATCTTCCCTATTATGTCCAAAATTGCTCTTACCCATTAGATAAGTATTATGCTAAAATAAACGCATCAATTATTCCAAATACAGGAGAAATACAATGCCTCAGCCTAGATTATGGATAAACGAGATCATCGATGCGCTCATTGATCTTGGAGGTGAAGGTACTCTAAAAGCTATTTATGAACAAATATCCAAACGAGGCATCATGAATCTCGAACACGCTCATTGGCAAGCTACAGTAAGAAGAACTATCGAACAACATTCCAGCGACACAAAATCATTTCACACAATCAAGAATTCAGATGAAGATGACATTTTCTATGCCCCCAAAGGTTTAAGTGCCGGACACTGGGCAATAAGAAAACGCTATTTAGATACCTTAACTGATCTTATCGCCATAAAGGTAGAAGAAGGTAACATTATTGAAGGATATGAAGGGGGAAAGAAACAAAGGTATGTAAACATTTACGAGAGAGATGCAACTCTAAGAAAGCAAGCAGTAAAAATACACGGAACAATTTGCAAAGGATGCGATTTTGACTTCGAGTTTTATTATGGCCCGCGAGGAGCTGGCTACATTGAAGTCCATCATTTACGGCCCATAAGTTCTTTAGGAGGGTCAGTAACAATCAATCCCAAAACAGACATGACTGTTCTCTGTTCTAATTGCCACAGAATGGTCCACCGCTATCCAGATTCAATCTTATCTCTTGAAGAGCTAAGAGGACTTGTATCAACTCATCGTAAACGCAATAATTGAGAGCAAAACTGAGAGCAAAACCGTTCAACACATATCTTAAAAGTTAGACAAGAATGTACAAAAATAACCCACTCTCAAGCTCAAAAAGACCACGAACAGAGCTTCAAAGCTAGGCCAAAAAGCCGCAATGGGAGGTTCAAATCCTCTCACCCCGACTAAGGTAAAGACGAGGAGCCTTTTCATAAAGGACTCCTCGTCTTTTGTTATGCTCGCCTTTAAAAAGCTCCAGTTACGGCAGGCTCTACTTGAGAGCAAAACGCGAATGAGCCGGTTTTCTCGCTCTCTTTCTCATCGCCCTTAAATCACTTGATCTCACACGTTGTATTGATGGTAACAGTTGTTTGGCCCACCATCTAGGGAGGGATGGTCCATGGCAGAAGAGAGAGAAATATACTATTTAGAACGCGACTTGCTTCTTGAGATAAACAGGCTTTTAGGATACAATGCTCTCATTAGAGATATTAATTTACTTGAGAGTGCGATCAACGCACCTCAACAATCTGCTTATTATGAGGGAGTCGATATTGTAACGCAAGCTGCCATTCTCATAGAGCGGATCGTACTTAATCACCCATTTGTTGATGGTAACAAACGCACAGCTCTTATATCTGGGTCAACTTTCCTCCTTGTGAACAATCTAAAAATCGTCTATGCTAATGAAGAAGATGAGTTGATCTACGCAAAGGAAATTGAATGGCTTGTGGTAAGTAAGGATAGAGAGCGTTTTTTACAATGGTTGAGGGCACATATTCAACCACATCATGACTAAGGAGGCGGGTGTCATGACGGAGAAGGACGTAAAAAGCAAAAAAAACAGCAGGAAACCGAAACCTGCAATGCCAGTCAAAAAAGCCATTGAGATTTCTATGAAGCAGTTTGCTAAAGAACTTGAGTACCTCAAAGATCGTTAATACTAAGGTAAAGACGAGGAGCCAGCTAATAAGCTAGCTCCTCGTCTTTGTGTTATTTGATACACCTCCTTGTCTCTTAAATCTGAAATATCTTGTAAATGTAGCAACAGTGTAGCAACGCGCTATTTTGTCTTTCTTTTCAATATTTACTGCTTCACTGCTACAATCAGGGAGGCGCCCGGGGTGAGCAGGCGGTAGCTGCGTACCTGGTGCATGCCAGCCTCCTCCAGCCAGGCTTTGACAGTCGCGAAGGGGTAGCAGGTGCCGCCGCAGGTGGTCATGGTCAGGGCCATAAATTGCACCATGAGCGAGGCCAGGCGGGAACCGTGGGTCTGGTCGGTGACCTGGTCGACGAAGACGAGCATACCACCGGGACGCAGGGTCTGAACTACCTTGCGCAAAATGGCCTGGTTGAGGTCGGGCTGGAGCAGGTGCGCGATATGGAAGTAGAGCGCGACATCAAAGGGCTCAGCAAAGAGCGTTGAGAAGTCATCCTTGACGATATCCCCACAGACAAAGTGCATGCACTCCTCCAGATGCATGTGCTTGGCGGTACGCTCACCCGCCTCCAGTCCTGGCTTGATATCGAGGATGGTAGCTTGAAGGTCAGGATATTTTCGGCAGAAGAGCGCACTATAAGCGGCGTGGGAGCCTCCCACATCCAGGAGTCGTGTCGAGCCCTGGGGAAGTCGTATATGGCGGATGATCTCGCTGCCAAGGGCCGTGGCAAGCGAGGCCAGGCCGGCGTAGTGGCGCGCTAGCATGGCTTTCATCTCGGGCGAACTGGCGTCTTCCTCGTAGGGCATACGCATGGCCTGGCTATTGGTGTGGATTACTTCATCGATATGTTCCCAGATATTGACGATATCGGGGCTATGTACCACGTAGGGGGCGATACTGACGGGCGAGTCACTGGTGAGCCAGCGCTGGCTCATCCGGCTATTAGCATAGAGACCTCGGCGCTCACGCAGGTAGCCCGCCGAGACCAGGAGGTTGAGGAGCAGCTTGATTCCCTGGGGGTGGCAGTGCAGACTCTCGGCCAACTCTTCGGCACTCTGCCGTCTCTGGCTCAGGCTATCAAAGAGACCCAGCTCGCAGGCCGTTACCAGCATCTTGGCGATTCCAGGCGCGAGCGGTGTATCAAAAAGCGGCGTGGGCAGGATGTTAAAGCGCGAGAGCAGCGCTTCCAGTGGGGTCAGACGCAACGGCATAAGACAATATCTCCTCACCTGATAGAAGTTTATAGGTCGGACATTCGGCCTTGAGTCATGTGAAATTATTTTGGGTCTATTTCAAGCCAGCAAAGCGGCTACGATCCACCCCCCGCCAAGAAGCAGGCAGGTAAGTACGACCAGGTAGAAATAGCCCTTACGCGTTACACGTGGTTTGCCTGGTCCTGAATACAGGCTGAGTGCGAGAACGAGTAGGCCTCCCACCAGCAGGATTGAGAATAGTAAACTGGGAAGGGCGGGTACCAGGCCTGTATACCAGAGGAGGGCCATTAAACATCCTCCCAGCACCAGTAGCAGCGGGCAGGTCCAGAACGTCCCGCGTAGCCCCAGGAAGACCGCCAGAGTACGCGCGTGACTGGCGGCATCCTCTTCCAGGTCTGGCAGCGAGTTTGCGAGGTTGAGGATGACTCCCAGCAGGGCTGCGATGGGAACTAGCCAGTAGAGTAGTGGTAGAAAGTGACCCATCGCTACAAAGGCGTAGATGGGAATGAGAGGGATGGCTAGCGCGAAGACGATGCCACTGAAAGGTGTAGACTTTAAGCCCAGGTTATAAGCTTGCCCAAACGCCAGGTAGAGAATCGAGATCAGGAGCGCTGGCATGTTGATTGGTAGCAGGAGCAGGAGCATCAGCAGCATGAGTCCTAGGCCAAAGGTCAGGGCCTCTCCAGGACGTACAAGGCCTTGCACCAGGGGCTTGTTTTTCTTGCCCGCGGCATCCAGGTGGCGATCACAATAGTCATTGAGGACAGCAATTGAGCACTGCATAGCTGTATGGGCCGCGATCGCTAAGAGAATGAGCAGCCAGTTAAAGTGAGGCCACGCGGCCAGCAGGAGAAAAATGGTCACGGCAATGGCATGAAAGAGAACCGGCAGAGGATGACAGAGCTGTACAAGGCCCCAGGCGATGGCCAGGGGGCGGCGCTTTTTTACGATCTCCATGAAAATATCGACATCCTTTCATGCAAGTAGGGTGCATCGCGGGCATCGAAGCGTAGGCAGCACATGTTAGCTATGTGTTATTAGGAAGAACGCCAGGGAAAACCGATATTGGTTGATAGGATGGTATGTGGATAAGCAAGATCACTTCATGGTGTGTAGAAGGCGAGATCTCTGGGAGCAGAGCGCCAGGCTCCCAGAGGCATTACCAGACGGGCAAGCGATCCTGAACAGCCTTAAACCAGATAGTGCGTACCTCATTCCCGGCGGCCATAAGTGTAATCCAGACCCCAAGAGCGGTACCGGCAATCCAAAAGATCAGCATCAATGTACTACTGTTAATGCTTAATAACTGGTTCCAGGCGTTGACGAAGGCGTAGGAAAGTGCGTCATGCCCATTAGCAAGGGGAAGCATGGCGCGTAGCGATGGTTGCCCCAGGAAAAAGCCAAGCGTGGCGACAGTAGCCAGAAATAGAACGGTGAGAAGCTCGGAGAGCGATATGCGCAAGGGAAAAAAGTTTGATTCAGAGCGCCGAAGCTCTTCCTGGCGCGCCTGTTCAACCTGTTGAACTGAACGCGCGACCCGGAACATAATATTCTGCGTCAGATTGGCGGGTTCAATGACCTGTTGCATTGAGTAGAATGACTGCTCGACCATCTCGAGATAGCGTAAGTGTTCACGACACGCGGAACAAGATGAGAGGTGTGTTTCGAGCGGGCGCAACTTTGCCAATGGCAGGCGTTTATCAACGTACAGCTGGATATAAAATACAGCTTTGGCACAGTGCATATTCAACCTCTCGTTCTCCAATCTTGTTCAAAGGCCTGTATACGTTCTTTCAACAGGTTGCGGGCGCGAAAGAGATGTGTTTTGATTGTGCCGATAGGCATACGCAAAATGTCAGCCATCTCTTCGTAGGTCATATCCTGCAGGTGACGTAGTACAAGTACGACCCGGTACTTGGCGGGTAGGGTTGCGAGATGCTCTTGCACGAGACTCTGGCGCGCGGCGGCTTCCAGTTGGGAACCGGTGGCATCTTCCTCGCCAGCATGGTCGAGCAGATGCTCCTCCTCCATGGCCACCTGGAGCGCCTTATCGCGCTTGCGCTGCTCAAGCTGCTTTAAGCAACAATTGTACGCGATGCGGTAGAGCCATGTTGAAAAACGCGCCTCGCCACGAAAGGAAGGGAGACCCTGCCAGGCGGCGAGAAAGGTTTCCTGCGTAATCTCATTTGCCTCTTCGTATTGTTGCAGCATACGATAGACGAGATTAAAGACCCGGCGTTGGTGGCGTTGTACTAGGATGGCGAAGGCATCCTGATCCCCTGCCTGGCTGGCTGTGACCAGGGCAGCATCATCCTGCTCAACCTGTTCTGGATAGGAAGAGGCCAGCTTTGGCAGGGGTATCCCTATGCTTTGTGGCGATTGCAAGAAAATTTCACCCATAACAAAATTATTAGAGAACGAAGGCACCTAGAAAGTTTCAGCAAAATAGACGAAAATAGCAAGCGAAACATCTAGCCTTCTTACGGTATCATATCATAACGAGCAGCTAACGTAGGCTCAACTAAGGAGAAAGGCATGTCGGCAAACGTGATTTTAGTACTAGGTGGCTGGTTGATAGCCCTGGCCATTTTCTTCGCCTTCATTGTGCTCATCCGCTATTTGCAGCACAAGGAGCGGATGGCCATGATCTCGCACGGCTTGACCCCTGATAATATGTCGAATAGGCGTCGTAGCCGAGGTATCTTGCGGGCGGGACTTATCACCGCTATGATCGGGGTAACCTTAACCGCGGGCCTCTACCCAATCGGCTTCTTTCTGCCCCAGTTTTATAGCGCGCCTCTGCATCTGGGGCCCTGGCTTCTCCCGGGGTTGATTCCCTTCGGTGTGGGTCTGGCACTGGTAGGTAGTTACTATCTTGAGCCTGCAAGCGTGAGTACAGGTGAGGAGCGTTCTGCGCAAGAGAAGAACAAGGTCATCCAGCTTAATGCCAAGCTTGAACGCGAATCAGGGGAGAAACGCTAGCCGTTTTCTGAACCGGGCGAAGCTCAGGAAGAAGCAATTTTTCAACAATTTTCCAAATCTATAAAAATCCGAGAAAAAACTCTTGACAAGAGTGCGGAGCAGTGATATTATTCCACTTGCGCCGGACGGGATACCGAAAAGCGCACCGGATGCGAAAGCATCGAGCGTACTTTGAACAACTGAAGAGTGGTAAGGAAAACAAACAAGTACAAGTAACCTGTCAATGAGGATAAGCAAGTCATCCAAATAAGAATAGAAAATCTCCAGCGTGAGATTTTTATAAAAATTTGAATGGCGAGTTTGATCCTGGCTCAGGATAAACGCTGGCGGCGTGCCTAACACATGCAAGTCGAACGCCCTCTCGCAAGAGAGGGAGTGGCGGACGGGTGAGTAACACATGGGTACCTGCCCCGAGGTGAGGAATACCGGCGAGAAATCGCCGACAATACCGCATATGCTTCTTCGGAAGCAAAGCTCGCAAGGGCGCCTTGGGATGGGCCTGTGGCCGATTAGCTTGTTGGTGAGGTAAGAGCTCACCAAGGCCACGATCGGTAGCTGGTCTGAGAGGATGGTCAGCCACACTGGGATTGAGAACGGCCCAGACTCCTACGGGGGGCAGCAGTGAGGAATTTTCGTCAATGGGGGCAACCCTGAACGAGCAACGCCGCGTGCAGGAGGACGCTTTTCGGAGTGTAAACTGCTTTTCTTGGGGACGAGTAAGGACGGTACCCAAGGAACAAGCCCCGGCTAACTACGTGCCAGCAGCCGCGGTAATACGTAGGGGGCGAGCGTTGTCCGGAGTTACTGGGCGTAAAGCGCACGCAGGCGGTTTCGTACGTCTGGAGTGACAGTTCCCGGCTCAACTGGGAAAGGTCTTTGGAAACGGCGAGACTTGAGGGCTTCAGAGGGACACGGAATTCCGGGTGGAGTGGTGAAATGCGTAGAGATCCGGAGGAACACCAATGGCGAAGGCAGTGTCCTGGGAAGCATCTGACGCTCAGGTGCGAAAGCTAGGGGAGCGAACAGGATTAGATACCCTGGTAGTCCTAGCCGTAAACGATGACCACTAGGTGTGGGAGGTATCGACCCCTTCCGTGCCGTCGCAAACGCAATAAGTGGTCCGCCTGGGGAGTACGGTCGCAAGATTAAAACTCAAAGGAATTGACGGGGACCCGCACAAGCAGCGGAGCGTGTGGTTTAATTCGATGCAACGCGAAGAACCTTACCAAGTCTTGACATGCAGATGCACCAGCGGTAATGCGCTGTTCCTTCGGGACATTTGCACAGGTGCTGCATGGCTGTCGTCAGCTCGTGTCGTGAGATGTTGGGTTAAGTCCCGCAACGAGCGCAACCCCTACTGCCTATTACAACTTCTAGGCGGAACTGCCCTCACGGGAGGAAGGCGGGGATGACGTCAAGTCAGCACGGCCCTTACGACTTGGGCGACACACACGCTACAATGGCCAGTAACAAAGGGATGCCAACCCGCGAGGGGGAGCCAAGCTCAAAAACCTGGTCTCAGTTCAGATTGCAGGCTGAAACTCGCCTGCATGAAGGTGGAGTTGCTAGTAACCGTAGGTCAGCACACTACGGTGAATACGTTCCCGGGTCTTGTACACACCGCCCGTCACACCACGAAAGTCGGCAACACCTGAAGCCGCCAGGCTAACTCCTTGTGAGAGGCAGGCGTCGAGGGTGGGGTCGGTGATTGGGGTGAAGTCGTAACAAGGTAGCTGTACCGGAAGGTGCGGCTGGATCACCTCCTTTCTAGGGAGCTGTGATTGCCCACTGTGGCAATCCATTCCCAGGTCGATCCCCCTGATTTATCAGGAGGAACCTGACGACTACTTATCTTCACCAGGCTACTGACTTGCTTGGCAAGCCTTACCACTCTTGAGTTGTTTGAACAACTTGATGCTTTTGTCCACGGGCTTTTAGCTCAGGTGGTTAGAGCGCAGTCCTGATAAGACTGAGGTCCCTGGTTCGAGTCCAGGAAGGCCCATTTCGCACCAAGATGTATGGGGATGTAGCTTAGCTGGTAGAGCGCTGCCTTTGCACGGCAGAGGTCAGGGGTTCGAGTCCCCTCATCTCCACCAAACCCATTTGTACATGCAGGTGGAGTGGTGGTCATAGCGAAAGGGAAACACCCGTTCCCATCCCGAACACGGTAGTTAAGCCTTTCAGCCCTGACGATACTACGGGGGCAGCCCCGTGGGAAAATAGGACATCGCCTCTCCACCCGCCTGTATGGGTGGGTTTCATGGTTGCGATTACGGGCTTTTAGCTCAGGTGGTTAGAGCGCAGTCCTGATAAGACTGAGGTCCCTGGTTCGAGTCCAGGAAGGCCCATTTCCCTTTTAAGGTCCTGGTTTCATACCAGGGCTTTTTTGTTATTTCATGATATGAAGAGAACATGATGAGCGGGCTGGCAGAGCCAGCCCGCTCATCATGTTCTCTTCATACACTAACTGCGTCGCAGGCGATTATAGGCCAGGCGCAGACCCTCCAGGGGCAAATATTGATTGATGTATTGAATCTCAGGAATAAGAGGGGCCATGAGTTGAGCCAGCCCGCCATGTGCGATTACCCTGACCTCGCCCTGGTCGGTGACGCCAGGAATCTCCGCGCAGAGGCGCTTGATCAGTCCCTGAACCAATCCTACATGTCCGTAAATAATGCCCGATTGCATGTTCTCAATGGTGTTCTTACCCAGGGCACGTTGAGGTGGCGTCAGGTCAACGCGGAAGAGGCGCGAGGCCGCACTACTGAGCGCTTCTGCTGAGATCATCAAACCAGGGGCAATAGATCCTCCCAGGAAGTTGCCCTCCTGTGAGATAACATCAAAGGTGGTTGCGGTGCTAAAGGCAATGACCAGGGCGGGACCGCCATACAACTGATGTGCGGCGAGGGTTGTCATGATACGATCCGAACCAATCTCCCAGGGATTGTCGATATGGAAGGCAATGCCCAGGTCTAACTGGTGCGAGATGACGAAGGCTTCCTTATGGCAGTAGCGCAGTGCCAGCTCTTGAAAGACAGGTGTCAAGGGAGGGACTACGCTTGAGAAAATAAGATCGTGAATATCACTGAAGCGGTGCCCGGCATGTTGCAGCAGGTCGTTCAACACCATGGCATATTCGTCAGTAGTACGCTGGCGTGATGTTGAAACAACCCAGTGATGCTTCATCGTATCATTAAGATACAGGCCAAATTTGATATTGGTATTGCTGATATCAATTGCTAGTAACATGGAGAATCCGCTTTCTTATACCTCCTTATGCGAAAACCAACGCCGCTCACGCGGCTAGCGCTAGCGCGCTCAGGTTTTCGGAGAGGACCCGTGTTATTCGCTTTGGGAAATCGAGGATGCCTGGTGCTGAGCTACGTTGGTATGTCTGCGCCCGGCGTACTCTTTCAGTATCTCACCAATCTCCTCCGGGTTACCATACGCCTCATCGCGTACGACGATGACCTGCTTGTTATTCTCTGTGTTGAGGAAGGCAAGCGATACCGGCGTGCGCGTGCGCTTGTTCTGCCACTGGCGACCGCTCCTGGTGGCGCCGCGTCCTACGAAGAAGCCAGCGATATTTTCACCCATTGTGGGTAGTGTGCGCACCGTTACCTGCTCATCCTCACTAATCGTACGACTGGCACTGCGCACGCCACGCGCTGTGATATGCTCAACGTTTTCCATCGGGACCTGGACGACTTTGTCACCCTCTTGCTTGATAAAATTTTCTGGGGTGAAGACAAAGATATGTTTGTCAGATGTAAGAAGACGCTTGATGTCGACCACCAGTGTCCAGAGGCTGCCCAGCCCGATAAAGAGAAACATTCCGAGCATAAGCAGAGTAAAGATAATCAGGATTGGACCGCGCTGTAAGTTATCGGGAATGACGATGGGTAGCACGAGCGCGAATAGCCCCAGCCCTATAATAGTGCCAAAGGCCCAACCCGCAATACCCCACTGGAGCTTTTTACGAAGAATTGGAAAAACTGTCCAGTTGCTTGGATAGGCACCAGACCTGGCCTGCGCAAGGATTTCTTCTGCTTGCATGGCGTACTCCTTTAGTTTCGCTGTAAGGCTAGTTCTTATATTCGACACATTATATCAGAACGTGAGATGTCATGCACAAGAAGATTCGCACCTGGGGTGGGCAGAGAGGCACGGGGGAATGCCCGTGCCTCTCTGCCCACCCCGGACACTAATAATAGTAAATATGGTAAAATGAGGAGTGCGAATAAGCTACCCGTGGATGTTTGCGGTTGAAGGCGAGATGGAGAGCAATGGATCGCGAGATAGAGAGCTACTGGTTTTCCTTTGCCGAAAGGGCGGCGCAACTGGCGCTTCACTCCTTTCGGAGAGAATATCCCTCCTGGACAGAGGACGAGACCCCTCTAGACGAGCTTGTACGCTGGCTTGAGCTGAATGTAGAGACATTTCACCCCGTAGATTACCCGGATGGCACCTTTGGTTTTATGGACCCCGACGAGGAGGAAAACCTGATCTGGTTGTGCCGGGATATGCATGAGACGCTGCGTCGCTTTACATTGGCTCATGAACTGGGGCATGCCATCCTGCATTGCCAGGGGACTACGCGTATTCAGCAACTGGTCCAGGAGGTCGAGCAAGCACTACAAGAGAGCCAGGTGCCAGAGACCGAGCGCTATCAACAGACCCTGCTGTCTATTCCTACACCCGCTTTATCACTGCCAACACGTGCCGATCCCTGTCAGGAGCAGGACATGAACTTGCACTTGCTGGACCAGGATCATCTCCAGGAGACGCTGGGTCTCGGACTCACCTATGATCCCCGTAGCCAGCGGGAGTTGGCCGCGAATCTCTTTGCCGCCGAATTGCTGATGCCACGCGAGCGCGTACGCAGACTCTACCTGGAGGAACAGGTCGCACCAGCCTCTCTGGCGGCCCGCTTCGGCGTCTCACAGTCCGCGATGCTCAATCGCCTGGCTGGCTTTCTGCAAGATGCCCTACTCAGTAAGCCGCTCCCACGACAGGCCCCAAAGCCAGCGGCACAGCCCTCCAGTCCCGCCAAAAAGCGCTATGACACCTACCAGCAAGCGGCTATTGAGGCGCCAACACCAGCCTTGATTGTCGCGGGGCCTGGAAGCGGAAAGACCAGTACGTTAATTGGGCGCATCGAATATATGGTGCACACGCTCCAGGTACCGCCAGCGCAGATTCTGGCCCTGACCTTCTCGCGCAAGGCCGCCCAGGAGATGGAGGAACGTTTAGCTCAGGTCTTGACCCGGCAGTTACCGAAAGTCAGCACCTTTCACGCCTTCTGTGCCGACCTCTTGCGCCGCTATGGCGAGTTAGTTGGTCTGCGCCCGGGCTTTACTCTGTTGGATGAGGCCGAGGGCTACTTCCTCCTGCGCCAGTTGTCGCACTCCATGCGCTTAAAACACTATGTCAAATTGAGTGCACCTACCTTTTATTTCCCCGATATGCTCAAAGCCATTTCCAGGGCGAAAGATGAACTGATAACACCCGAGGAGTATATGCGCCTGGCGCAAACTATGTTTGAGTTGGCGCAGGGACAGGATGATACTGAGGCCCTTGAGCGCGCAGAGAAGGCCCTGGAGATTGCCCAGGTCTATACGCTTTACGAGCAGGCCCTGGGGCGGCGTGGCGACTGCGATTTTGGTGGCCTCTTGCTGCTGACGGTACGCCTGCTTCGTGAGCATCCAGAGGTGCTGGCGGAACAGCAGCAGGTGTATCAGTATGTCCTGGTTGATGAGTTTCAGGATATGAATAGAGCCAGTGGCGTCCTCTTACGTGTGCTGGCAGGCGAGGCCGGTCGCGTCTGGGTTGTGGGAGATGCGAATCAGGCCATCTATGGCTTTCGGGGCGCCTCACCCGCGAATATCAGCCAGTTTGCCCAGGACTTCCCCGGTGCGGTGATCCTACCGCTCAGTCGTAACTATCGCTCGCGCCCGGATCTCGTCTCTCTGGCGGAGGCTTTTCGTTGTACCTACCTGGATAAGGGCCAGGAACCAGGCAAAAATCAGCCGGCACGTGTGGCAGAGACCGGACCATATGTTACACTCGCCCAGGCGAGCAATGAGGCCAGTGAGGTCGCGGGCATCATCGCGGATATTCAGCATAAGCGCCGCCAGGGGTATAACTATAAAGATATGATGGTGCTCTGCCGGACGCGAAGCCAGGCTCAGAAGATCACGCGTGCCCTATTGGAGGCGGACTTGCCCACTCATGAACGCGCTGGCACGTTGGAACAGGAGCACGTAAAGGACGCGCTGGGAATGCTGCTGTTGTTGAGTAATGAGAGTGGCATGGGGTTATTGCGCGTGGCGCGCCTGCCCGATTATCGCCTCACCCAGGCGGATATAGAGGCCCTCTTGCTATCCGCCCACGAGCGCCAGGTCAGTCCGCACGGCCTGCTGCTCAGCGAAGAGTTTTCCCTTGACATCAGCGCAGAGGGAAGAAACACGTTGCAGCGCCTAGTCAGCAGTATGCGTACCTTGCAGCAGTGTAATGATACCTGGACCTGTATGAGCCAGTATCTCCTCCAGGAGACCAGCCTGGTGCGTGATCTCCTGTGCCACCCGGAGGACGAGGTCGCGAAAGGCCTGCTGCTGGATTATGATCGCTTGCTCCAACTAGCTAGGCACTATGACCAGCAGTTGGAGGCGCAGCGCAGGGTTCAGGGCCAGGAAGTTGTATCTCTGGAAGAGCTCTCTATGGAGGCGCGCCTGAAAGGCTTTTTGGAGTACCTTAGTATGCTAGTGGTGCTGCGTCAGGATGGGGCCACGCGTGAGAGTGGTGAGGGCGAGGATGAAGAAGAAGCGAATATCATTCAGGTCATGACGGTCCACGCTAGCAAGGGACTGGAGTTTCCTGTGGTGTATATGCCGGGCCTGGTGCAGAATAGATTTCCCCTGACCTATCGCTCAAGCGCTGTCAACGCGCCTGATGGAATGCTGCTAGCGGAAAACACTGGGCGCGCCGCTCATGATAGTGGTGAAGCCTGCCTCTTTTATGTTGGTGCAACACGCGCGCGCGATCACCTGGTGCTGAGCTATAGCGAGCGTTATGGCAAGAAGTCGTATAAGCGCTCCCTTTTCCTTGATCCCCTGGAGGCCGCGATGCCCCAGGAACGTTTGACGCAACTTGCCTGGGAGGCCCATGGCGAGATTGAGGAGCGTGTAGAGGAATCCCTCAAGCCGATCTCGATACAGCCTGGCGAGCGCTTTCTGGACCGGATGCGTCCCACTGACCTCAGCTCATCTTTGGTAGAGATGTATCGCCGCTGTCCTCGTCAATATGCCTACAGTACAATCTATCATTTCGATGGTGATGCCGATGCCTACCGCCTCTTCCTTCAGGCAACCCAGCAAACGGTTGAAGTGCTGCATAAACAACTAGCGAGTATGACTGATAGTCAGGGGGCCTTGCCCACATTTGAGGAATTGGAAGCGCTTTACAAGCGACACTGGCGCGAACTGGGAGGGGAAGATATGCCCTTCGCGCCTATGTATGAAGCGCATGGTATTGAGGTCGTAGAGGGAATGCGCCAGAAGCTGGTAACGCAGAGCGAGACCCAATGGTCCATGCGCGAGAGCCTGCATGTGGACCTCGCTGGTCGCTCCGTACGCGTGACTGTGGATCGTATTGAGAGCTCTTCACAGCCACAGGAGGAGGGGCCATTGCGCTTTGTGCGCACGCGCTATGGCAAGAGCAAGGAGAAACCGAAGGCAGACACTCGTGAACTCTTCTATACACTGGCATCGCGCCAGCACCATCCTGGGCGTCCGGTCGAACTCCACAGCCATAATATGAGCACTGGCGAGACCATACCTATGAAGTTGACCGAGAAGAAGGAGCAGAGCCTCTACGGCGAACTGGAGCAATGTATCGAGGGTATTGAACACGACGAGTATCCCGCGCGCCCCGCCGAACCCTCCCGCTGCCCCACCTGCCCATTCTTCTTCATCTGCCCAGCTTAAAAAGGGTAAGGAGTGTGTGATGGGCGCGAGGTGTCACGCAAATACACTACGTATGGTGTTACTTATAGCGATGCGCCAGTCACGAATAATGGGGTAGAATGTAGAGAAACACACCTTGTGTGCAGGCTATTTTAGAGTGTGTCACAGGAGAAAGGCGGAATTGCATGAATGATCAAGGTATTCTCAAACATATAGAAGAACTGGTCAACGAAGAGCATGAGCTGATGCAGAAGAAGGAGAATGGGGAGTTACAAGACAACCAGCATGAGCGTATTCACCAGCTAGAAGTCCAGCTAGACCAGTGCTGGGACCTCTTGCGTCAGCGCCGCGCGCGCCGCAACGCGGGGCAAGATCCCGAAGCAGCCCAGGTGCGCGACCCCAACATCGTTGAGCATTACAAACAGTAAGAGAATGTGAATGGGCGCCGCAATCGCGGCGCCCATTCACATTCTCTTACTGTTTTATGCTGCTTGCTTAGTCGCGGGGGCTTTCTCCGCGAACTCAGGAGGTAGATCGCTATAGACGCCGCGATACTGCGCGGGCAGCATCGACGCGATGGTGTACATGATCGTTTTCGTGGTCTCCTCAATGTCCTCGTTGGTAACCTTTTTCCCATTCTTCGGCGTAAAGACGATTGGCTTACCGTAGGTAATCGTCACCTTCGCGCCAAACTTCTTCAGGACGTTTTCGCTGCCATGAATGGCGACAGGAAGCACGGGGACGCCAGAGCGCAGCGCGATATAGCTCATACCATTATTGCCCTTGGCGAGGGTATGGGAGCGGCTACGTGTGCCTTCAGAGAAGATAACAAAGATTTTGCCCTTCTTAAGCTGTTCATCTGCCGCGCGGAGCGCTCGACGGTCGGCCTCACCTCGCTTGACGGGGAAGGCTCCCAGGAAGCGCACCAGCCAGCCAACCTTGCTATGGAAAAGCTCTTCTTTCGCCATATAGACGACTTTCCCTGGAATGAAGAGGGGGACCAGGGGAACATCGGTCCAGGAGAGATGATTGCTGGCAATGATAAAGGGACCCTCTTTAGGAATGTTGTAGCGACTGCGTAGCTTGATACGCGAGACAAGCGAGAGCAGGATGATCGCCACTGTGCGGATGGCGTTATAGAGCACCGTTGGGGTCACATACGGATCATAGAGATTCTTCTCAGGTTTCGCCTTGGGCACGGGGGCCTGGGCGACGGTCTTCTGGGGTGCCTCCAGGCCGTCACTGCCATTTGTGCCAGTGGGCGGAGGCGTCTGGGGGCCGGCTGAGCTTGCTGCTCCTGGTTCATTTGTTTCCCTCCACATAGTGACAAATTTTATCTAGCACCTGCTCGATGCCGAGATTATCTGTCTCGATGATAATAGCGTCCTTCGCTGGTTGCATGTTTTTGCGATCAGTGTTATCGCGGCGCTCAACGTCGCTCATGACTTCTTCCAGGCTGGGGAGCGCGGGATTATGCTCACCCATGCGCTCGACCATCTCTGTATGGCGGCGACGGGCGCGTTCGCGCAAGCTGGCGGTCAGGTAGATCTTAAGATCCGCGTCGGGCATGACCACCGAACCAATGTCGCGTCCAACCATGACGATATGCCCTTGCAAGCCAATGGCTCGCTGCTGGGCGATCAAAATAGAGCGTACCTGTGGATGCGACGAGACGGGTGAGACTGCGCGCCCAACCTGCGTGCTGCGAATATCCCAGGTAATGTCATGACCCTGAATGATGACGGTATATTGACGCCCATCGGCGATCTGGGGCTTGCTAATAAGAATGGTATTTTGCTCAGCTAACTTGCCAAGCGTAGGGCCATCGTTTAGATCTATTCCCTTTTGTAAGGCAAGCCAGGCAATGGCGCGATACATCGCTCCTGTATCGCAGTATAGATAGCCCAGCCGCCTGGCCAAGTGTTCTCCTATGGTACTTTTTCCTGCGCCAGCTGGTCCATCAATGGCGATACATCCCGGCTCTCGCATGAGTCCTCCACTTTGTGTTGTATATCTGAAGGGGATTATATCACACGTTATTGATGGACGCCTCTGGCTAGCTGGGCTGGTTCCTTACAAAAGGAAGTTGGCGATATCAATGATAATGTATTTAATGACTAAAGGCGCAATGAGAGATTTTATTCACAAGAATTACTTACGTTTACTATGAAGTATAGTGAACGCATCTTCCTTAGCCTGTTGTCTCTTGTAAAGTGATAAAGGGAGGATCTATTATGAGTAGAAACTTGGTCATGATTGTTAGCTTGATTTCCCTTCTCATCGCTTTCGTTTTATGCGTGTTTTTCTTCTCATTTTTCCTTTATCGAGTGGCCATTCTTTTATGTTGGGCGCTTCTTACCTGCATTCTTCTCGATATTTCTAGAAGACGTTCTGCATCTCTGTCTGAAGGTGAAGGCTCTAAAAAGCTAGAGTCATACACTATCCGCCAAAGCCTTACTAAGCTAGAGATAGATGGGCGCCAGCGCCAAAAATATGATGGGAAATAAAGGGTAAGAAAGTTTATTTGGACTAAGAATTGCCCATTACGAGAAGGGCAACCCGGCTGAATGGGTTATGTAAACAAATGGTTACTTGAGTAAGGACTGGATCTCCGCAGGGGTCAGATGACGCCACTTGCCGGGTGCAACACCCCGAAGGGTCAGTGGGCCAAGTCCTACGCGCCTGAGTTGCAGAACGGGGTGATCAACGGCCTGGAGCATGCGGCGTACCTGGCGCTTGCGTCCCTCGTGAATGGTCAGCGTCAGCCAGCTACTCTGCTCTGTGTTGGAGAGTTTGCGCACGCGCGCGGGCGAGCTGGTGTAGTGCTTGCCATCGTCCTCGGTGAAGGTTACCCCATCACGTAGGGCCTGGAGTGTTCGTTCCGTGGGGATGCCTTTGACCTGGACCTCATAGTGCTTCTCCTTCTCATAGCGCGGGTGGGTCAGGTGCTGGGCGAAGGCTCCGTCATTGGTAAGCAGCAAGAGTCCGCTGGTGTCGCGGTCCAGGCGCCCCACCGGGTAGAGGCGTAGGCTGCGTAGCTCAGGTGGAAGCAGGTCCAGAACCGTGGCACGCCCCTCTGGGTCGCTAACAGTGCTGACGTAGCCCGCGGGTTTATGGAGCAGCAGGTAGGCATGCGGCGCCTTCGCCTGGATCTCTTTTCCGTCAACCACGATGCGGTCCTGGCCCGGCTGTACGCGTGTGCCTTGCGCGGTAATAATGGTGCCATTGACGCGCACGCGCCCCTGGGCGATCAACTCCTCGGCATGACGACGTGAGGCCACGCCCGCGTGAGCCAGAAAGCGGGCCAGGCGCTCGCCCTGGGCTTCCTGATTGCTAGATTGCTCCTGTACTGATAATTCCTCGGGCATGTCGGAACCCGCTTGTTCTCTCTGCTTCATAGTGCCTTTCGACCCGCGCTCCACTGCGTACACTCTTTGGTGCGGCAGGTTTGTTGATAAATGTAATGTAGTCCCTGTTGCTGGCAGGCTCCTCCTGGCTCACCAGATAGCTGAAGCTGCGCGCTCATCATACGTGTCACCTGGTTGGATGGCAGGTCTGGATAGCTGGTGTAGAGCTGGCGTGCGCATTCATATAGTACAATATCTTGTTCGCGTAGAGCGACGGCTGCCGCGAAGGGCAAGACCACATTGCAAATTAGTATATCAGTGCGTGCAAGACTGAGATTGAGCCGGGTGAAGATACGCCGGAGCGGCCAGATACTGGGTAGGCTACCATGCGCCTCTCCTGGTGTGAGTATAGTTCGTAAACGCTGCCAGAGTGGCGTTATCTGTGCCTGCTCGATCAGGTGACGGAGCGCACGTAGGCGCTGGGCATCCAGGGGGGCTGGCCGTGTGGCGCGCCCCTCCGGTTCGGGAAGGATGCCAGGAATGCCCATGAGCCGTAGGGATGTAGCGCGGAAGAAGGCCCGGTCGCGCCCATAGGCCAGGCCCTCGCCGAGGGCTGGCAAGAGGTAGTGATCATAGAGGGTCTCGTCGTCATGTTTGTGCGTAGAGAGCGCACGTAGCTGGGTACTGAATAGCTCGCTCTTTTGCTCAAAGCGTAGTAAGCCTGCTCGATGGAGGAGTTGCTGGCGCTCACTCTCTGTCAGGGCTGGTATGATTTCCTGGCAGGGCCAGGGGGGCAGGCCTGCTCCTAGAAGCTGTAGGGCCTGCTCCTCGGCGGGCAGGTCTGCCAGGGTGCAGGTGGGAATGCTTAGCCCATCCTGGCGCAGAATAGGCTGAGTGATATCGTAGCGCAGGACGATGTGTAGTATAACCTGGTTGTAGCGCCTATCGCTCTCATGGTGATGATTATACCAATCGCTGGCGCGCACATGAAACTCAACATTGCCACAGAGGCGCGGAGCCTGGAGAACCTGGCGCAGGCCAGCCGGGGCTAGCGGCGAGGAAGATGCTAGGGGGCGTAGGACCGCGTCGCGTATATCTGGACCTTTAGAGCCGCCCGGGCGCCCGGAGAAGAGGAGTTGATAAGTCTCGCCTGTATCTAGAGGTAGAAGCGTATCCAGGGGCAGGTGCCACCAGCGGCGCGCAACCTCTATCTCATCCGGCAGATGCCTGTATGACTGCTCGGCAAGGAGAAGCATCGCTTACCGCTCTCTGCGCTTTTTCATGGTGCTTACCGCTTTGACCTGCTTGATAGTGCCGCGAATGGCCTGTTCTGTTGCTTCAGCGATGGCGCGAGCGGCGAGCGCTCGCGCTTTCCCCGTAGATTGACGCTCAGGTGTTGTCATCGAAGAACCGCCTCCCACCTTCAAACTAATTTCGTCTACATTCCTGATCAATTGATATTTACCTGAAACTGTGTTTGGACTGGATCATGTCCGGTCCGTGCGACCTTGACATCAATCGTCCAGACGCCACTCATGCTAAAGGTCTGTTGCTTATCAAAGACGGCAACATAGGTTGCGCTGTCGTTGCCTTTGACGACTGTCTGTGTCGTTCCCATATCCATGGCCACCATGTTGAGGGTGAGTGTTACCTGGGCATCGGTGACGGGCTGCCCCGCTGCATCTTTGATGGTCAGGACCACTGTATTACTCTCGTTGAGCTTGGCTGGCGTCACCAGTAGCGAGAGCGAGAGATCGCCTACCTGGCGCGTCTGCGTAGCTGGGGCGCTGGCTGCTTGAGACGTGCTGGCGCTGTAGTTTACCTCGGGATAGACAATAGGGGGTGCGTAAAAGGTCAGGAGCGCCAGGCAGAGCAGCACCCCAGCACCTATGATCGACTGCGCGCTGACCACCTGTTTTAGCGTGCGCCCTGTGTTAAGCAAGACGGACTGGCGAGCGCGGCGCGTGGGCAGGTCGGAGGTGACGACCGGTAGGAAGAGCGCCTGGCGCATCAACTTAGGCCGTAATACCGCCATGCCGACCCAGCTTAAGATCAACATCAGCACGAGGAGCACAAACAGGATCAGTAGCGTGCGCCCATAGGGATCTTGCAAGAACGCCTCTCGATTCGGAATGCTGGCTTCGCAGAGGTAGAAACCGCTTGCCAGGAGCGCCGCGATGCTACCCAGTTGGAAGGGCGTGAAGCGTCGCTGGATGACTACTAGGGCATCGGCGTAGTGATCTCGCTCGACTGCTGAGAGGAGCGGAAACAGGATAAAGCCCAGGTAGGTGAGCCCACCCAACCATATGCCAAGGCTGACCAGGCTGATCCAATCGAAGAGGACTGCGCTAGCATGTGGTTGCAAGACCTGCGCGGCCTCGCTTGAGAACGAACGCGTGAGCAGGATCAAGCCGCCCAGGACGAGCCATATTGGCGCGTAGCCATGTTGTGAAGGGGCGAGCCTGCCCAGCCTGCTCTCCTGATCGCGTGCTACTTCGCGCGTATCGTGCGTCAGGCTACGCGTCGTCCCTGGATTGGATGAGCGCTTCCCAGGGTTCGAGGCCTTCTTGCCTGGATTTGAGCCGGTAGGTTGCTTCAGCGAACTGGTAATGCTTGCACCCGTTGTGTTCAGCGCACGCGTCGCGCTAGTGACAATACTAAGCTGCCCTGTGACTGGACTGAGGGAGCCTGTGATTGAACCCAACGCTCCGGTGCGTGTGACTAGGCGTGGGGTGGGAGTGGCTGGATAGTTCTTCAGGTTTATGCGCCGCGTCCAATAGAGGAGGCCCATCGCGACGAGGATCAGCGCCAGACGGATGATGAGCAGCATACCGTATGTGGTTTGCAGGAGCATGGCGAGCATAGAGTTGAAAGAGAAGCTGCTATCAAGCGTCTGCGACATCTGAGCCACATGCAGGATAAAGGTCACACACTCACCAATCAGCAGCGCACATAAGCAGAGCCATTGTAGCGAGGTGGTGCGCTTGCGGGCGCGTTCAAGCAACGATTGAATACGTGATTGCCTGGCAAGAATCCAGTTCTCTGTGATAAGCAGGCCTATCCAGAAGGTGAGTGCGATGAGAACGAGCCAGTCCCAGCCTACGCTCAGGATGCTCAGAGTCGTGAATTGGCGAGAGCCTCCTGTGCCATAGAGATTATTGCTTGTTGCCGGGCCAAGCACCTTCTGTCCCGAGATACCCAGGCTGGAGACCGCCACATCAAAGCCAATAATACCGTTGGTTGTTTGTCCATCATTCGCCGCGACCGCGACCCACTTGATTTCATAGCTACCTTCGGGCAGAGAATCGGGGGACTGGAGGGGAATGTTGAGCTGGCGTGGATTGGCATGAGAGACGCTGGGCTGTCCATCGGTAACATCGACAAGCGTTCCCTTCTGTAGCGAGTAAATATGCGCGCTACTGAGTGTACTGATTGGAGCATTAAAAGTGATGTGTGCGACGCTGGGGACTTTGGCGATTGTTGAGCCATCGACCGGGTCAGAACCAATGACGAAGGCATGCGCCTGCGCCACTGGTGGGGGCGTGCAGAGTAGCCAGCCCATATGCATCACCAGAGCCAGGATACATGAGAGTAAAATAACAAGCAGTCTGCGCTTTTGCATGATGACCTTGAAGCCTTACTTTTCTCTATCTACTTCTGATCCGAAAACCCTGAGCGCGTGGCCGCTGTGCCCCCGAATGGGGATTAGGTGGTCCCCGAATGGGGGAAACGCTAGGTACGCCAGTGACGTTGGGTTTCGGAATAAGATCTTAAAAAAACAGCCAGTACATGCAGCTACCAGCTATACGCATGCCTATTTTGTGGAACAAATATATCTTAGTTTTACACGGACAGGAAGTTTGGATAGATGTATGTATGTGGATTGTACCTCAGGCAGCCGTATGTCGCAACATATTAGGTTCTATATGTACGTGGGTACTGTTAGACAAGTTTCACCTGGATAATGCCACGGCTCTGCTCGTGCTGCTCGTGCTCAATCCGTTCTAGAAAGGCGCTGAGCGTAGCGCGATACGCCTCTGGTTCCTCCAGGTGTGCATAGTGGGCGCTTGCTGAAAAAAGCTTGAGCTGGCTATCAGGAATGCCCTGCTGCAAGATGGTGTATTGCTGATTAGTCATACCATCGTGGCATCCGGCCGTGATCAGGGTATGTGCTGTAATCTGTGCCAGGCGGTCGCAGATATCCCATTCGGCCAGTTGCTGCCAGATATGGGCATTAAGTTCAGTATTCGTCTGCTGAGTGGCGCGCACATAGCTCTCTGGAAGTGGATCAAGGCGGCACACAAAGCGGCTGCGAAAGTACTGATAGCCATGCTCTGGATCATAGAGTTTTTGTTTGATATCGGGCGCCTGCTCCTCATATAGCCGTTGGCGCTCGCTCCACATCAGCGGCGCGCTGGCTGGAGTGCTGGCAAGGATAAGTCCCAGAAGTTCCGCGGGCTGTGCCAAAGCGTATTCCATCGCCAGAACTCCGCCCCAGGAGTGGCCAAAGAGGTGGAAACGCGTGAGACCAATGCTCTCGCGCAGGTGGACGATAAGCTGCCTTAACTGCTCAAGGAAGAGGGCCAGGCTGGTGCTCTCCGTAGCAGGAATGCCTGAGTAGCCAGCTCCAAGCTGGTCATACACGATCACGGCCCGCCCATCTTGCGACAACTGCTCAAGCGGGCAGAGGCTCTCGCTAGTGATACCCGGACCACCATGGATGGCTAGCAGAGGAGGTTTCGCCGCTGGGTCGCCAAAGATCCGGTACCATGTCCGATACTCATGGCAGGGCGCATAGCCTTCATGAATAAGCTGATCTATCATGTCCATGCAAATCTCCTCATGCAAAATATATTTGTATGTTTCTATATTATTGTCATACCATTGCAAGTCAGCCATCACATCCCTTCACCCCTGGCGAGCTTGCGAGCCGAGGCAGGTGACAGAGGAAAACAGTAAAACCCTGGAAGTACTGAGAGATATCTGGTTGATTGCTGAGCGCAAGTGTTACAATGAAGGTGAACTGGCCCTTGCCTACAGGAGTTGGAGAGGGCTGTAGTGAAAATAAGTTCATGTAGAGAAGCTAGAAAGAGGGTGCGATGACTGCAAGTTCATCCACGAAACTACGTGTAACAGTGTGGAACGAGTTTCGCCACGAACGCCACAGCGAAGAGGTTCAGAAGCACTATCCGGAAGGTATTCATAAAACTATCGCTGGTTTCCTCAGCGAGGCAGGCCTGGAGGTGCGCACTGCGACTCTTGATGAGCCAGAGCATGGCCTGACTCAGGAAGTGCTGGATTCAACGGATGTGCTGACCTGGTGGGGGCACATGGCACATGGCGATGTCAGTGATGATATCGTCGAGCGCGTGTACAAGCGCGTACTGGACGGTATGGGTCTGATCGTGCTGCATTCGGGACACTTCTCCAAGATCTTCCGTAAGTTGATGGGCACAACCTGCGACCTCAAGTGGCGCGAGAGCGGTGATCGTGAGCGCCTCTGGGTGGTCGCGCCAGGACACCCCATTACTGAGGGCCTGGGCGACTACTTTGAGATCGAAGAGGAGGAGATGTACGGCGAGCACTTCGACATTCCCGCCCCCGAGACGCTAGTCTTTATTAGCTGGTTTACTGGTGGAGAGGTCTTCCGTAGTGGCGCCTGCTATACACGAGGTCGCGGCAAGATCTTCTATTTCCGCCCTGGCCACGAAACGTTGCCAACCTACCATAATAAAGATGTGCAGCGCGTAATTGTGAATGGCGTGCACTGGGCTGCTCCCACACCTGGGCTGCCCCGCGTCTTTGGCAATACTCCCGCCCTGGAAGGTTCCAAATAAGCCAATTTGACAAGAGATAAAAAAGTGATGCGTCCTGGTCGCAATAGGCGACCAGGACGCATCACTTTTTTATCTCTTGCCATTTTTCACTGTATGATGGGAATATCGATCCCCAATTGCGCGATCAAGCCTTTGATGCCGCCACCATAAATCTGCTCGACCTCGATACGCTGTATCTTCTCATCACCCAGAATGTAGTTGACATTCTCCGAGGGCATGGAGATGCTCTGGGCGGTTTGTGGGATGGGTGGCGTCCCCAACACTGGAATAATAAATGAATTACTTTGATAACCAGTAACCTGCCAGGTCGCGCTGACTCTGTTTTCACCCTCCTCCAACACATTGTGCAAATTATAGGTGAGACCGGGAAAACCCTCCTCAAGCGCGTGTACAACCTCTAAAAATCCATGTCGGTCTAGTGGCCTGGGGGTCCAGCCCGAGAAAACAAAGTTATCGGATAGGTAGCCCTCATAGATGTCCTGCTCATTATTGTCAAGCGCCGACATAAAATCACGCACAATCTCGATCTCTCTCTCGCTCATCCTGATATGCTCCTCTCTATGCCAGGGATGTTATAACGCTTCTAAGAGAGACACGCTTTGTGGAGGCGAGAAGTAGATCCCTGCTTGTGCCTACCATCCCTACTTAAAAAGACGCTCCTCAAAGTTAGGCTGAATAGTATCACTGGGTTAGAAACCATGCGAGCAAGCGAGTGCTGTAGCAGGACTAAAAACACGTAACTTGCTGATTTGTGCTTTGATGATCTATACTACATGTAGAAATAGCAGAGCTGTAGATTATGTGTAGTGTTGTTGTGTAGTGTTAAGGAGGCGTGCATGCTTAGTCGGGGGATACAGCTATTTCTCGTCGTGGCTTTGATTGTGTTCCTCGTGTTTCTCTTTCATCCAGAGTATATAGCAAATGCCGGTAATGCGCCGTTGAAGTCTGTGGATGGCTCCAATGCTTCGGGAACTGCTCAACTTATCCCCAAACAGAGCGGAGGTGGAAGTGACTTGCAGGTGGCATTGCAGGGCTTGAAAAACAACTTCAAGTACGCGGTCACTCTGGATAAGGAGCGTTGTGGAGGCAGCTCAGTCGCAACAATTGGCACGGTGGCTTCAGACCAGGGAGGAAACGCCCTGGTAACGGTTGGGCACAATGATCTCAATGCCAACTTACAACAGGGCTTGTGGATTGATGTGCGCCAGGGAGACGCCTCTGGACCGAGCGTGGCCTGTGGGCAATTACAGTTGAATAGCCAGCAACTCGCGCAGTTCAATACCAGTCAGAGCAGCCAGGTGAGCCTTCTGAGCGCGAGTACGAGCAACGCGACTCCGACTACCAGTACCAGTAGTGGTACCATCTGGGATAATCTGCTCGTGGGTTTTCCGCAAACAGGCGCGGGCCCTGGCAATAGCCATAGCTACGACAACTATACCTATCCCCGTAAGCGCTAGTAACCTTTGTTTACGAAAGAGCAGGCTGGGGTACATACACCCCAGCCTGCTCTTTCGTAAACAAACTATTTAGCGTTTGAGGATTAAGACTTTGAAGCCTCCCAGGCCGCTCGGACTGGTCAGCGCGGAGACGCGTTGGCGCACATTGTACCATTGGAGCAGTTGTACCTGGCCCTGGTCGCTGGCCCGATTCTGCATATCATCAAGCGCGGCAAAATCGCGCTGGCGGATACGTTCCAGTTCCTCATAGATGCCCATGTCTGTAAGCCAGGCGCGCTGCGTCGTGAATTTGTGGAGGCGCAGTCCCTGGCGCCTTCCCTCTTCAATGAGCGTGCTAAAGTTGACGTGCGCGGTAATATCCTGCTCTCCGGGGCGCAGTAAGGGGCGTTCAGTGAGCTGGTGCTGGTAGTAGCAAGCCAGCGTCCCAGTAAAGCGCTCAGGGATATAGAGCTGGCGTGCCAGGTCACCATAATCAATAGCGAGGAGAAAGCCACGTCGCTTGCGTTTGGGATTTGAGCCGAGCAGGAGCTGGGCCGAGCGCCTCATCCAATGGCGAGCATCCAGGTTGATTTCGGCGCGCCAGCCATCGGGATAGGTGCGCCAGGGAATCTTATAGTCATCCAGGTAGCTCGCGACCTCCTCACTACTGGGTGCCTGGAGCAACTCGCTCAATCTTCCGTTCTGTTCGCCTACATAGACCTCATACAGCTCACTGCCACGCTTCTCAACGAGATGGACGGGAAAGGCATCCACCAACTCATTGGAGAGCAGGACAGTAGGCGCCTGTTCAGAAGCGGCTGAGAGGGCATCTTCGCCCGCGCCGATGTCGCTGCTCACGTAGTGCAAAGCCTGGTGAAAGGCGGGGTGCTCCTGGCTCGCCCAGGCGCGGATGCCCTCTCCTAAGAGGCCCCGATTGGCCCCTTGTTCTAACACGAGAAAGTGCGCAGGTTGCTTGAGCATCTCCCACATCTGGAGCAGTTGCCGTCCTGTACAGTGGGCAAAGATTTCGGAGACATCACTACTGGTGAAGAAATCGCCCTCCCAGCCCACGCGTGTCTTGCCGCTGACATAGTAGCCCTGTCCTGGTTCATAGAGGGCCATTCGCATATACTCAGCGAAGGGAATGGGGCCATGCTGGCGTATGGTGTCGAGAATATGTGCTTGAAGTGGTGTGGTTGTGTGCATGTGCTCTAAGTGCCGAAGTTAACGACCAGCAGGTCGAGCGCCATCTCTGGTTCCAGGCGGCTACGCTTGAGTGCCGCGTCAGTATCCAGGAGCTGGCGATAGGTATGTTCGAGCTGGGCCGTACTAAAATTATGCACCTGGCGCAAGGCTTTCTCCGCCACAAAGGGTGCGATACCCAGGGTAGAGGCGACCTGCCCGCCGCGCATCCCCTTCTGGGCCAGTTCCTTGACCAGGAGCAGGGTACGTACCTGGGAGGTGATAAGACCTATCAGCTTGAGAGGGGCTTCCCCATCGGCCAGAAGGTCATGGAGAATATTGAGGGCCTGTTTGCGATTCTTCTGGGCCAGGGCATCGGTGAGATCGAAGATGCGTGCTTCCTGCACCTGGGCCGAGAGAGTACGTACCTCCTGTACGGTAATCGTGCC
Organism: Ktedonobacter robiniae; assembly: GCF_016587375.1. Taxonomy (GTDB): domain Bacteria; phylum Chloroflexota; class Ktedonobacteria; order Ktedonobacterales; family Ktedonobacteraceae; genus Ktedonobacter; species Ktedonobacter robiniae. The sequence goes on along the minus strand of NZ_BNJG01000001.1, from coordinate 1,590,324 downwards.
ACCTGGACCCACATATGTGGCCAGCTTTTGCAGCTCATTGGCCAGTAAGCGCAACTGATTGCCGATAAAGTTGGCGAGTAAAGCCGTAGCCTCGGGTGCGATCTTGACATCCAGGGTGCGCGCACGCGCGACGATCCAGCGTTCGAGCTGTGCGCCCTGGGGCTGTGTGCTCAGCGTGGCTTTCCCATGCTGCTCGGCGGCCTTGACCAGGGGATTTGCCTTGTCCAGGGCCTCTTCAACGATGAGAATGAGCACAGTGCTCTCTGGCATCTGACCAACGTGTTCTGCCAGGGCCTTCTCATAGGCGGCACGTGTGAGGGCGCCACCCTTCGCGCCTTTCTTGCCACGCTTTCCCCTGGCACCTTTAGCGGCCTCCTCCTGCGGAGCAGCAGAGGTGGTTGAGGACTCTCCGCGTTTCTTCTTGGGGAGTCCATCAATAACCACCAGGCGCTGCTCAGAGAGAAAAGGCTGTGTTCCACTGGCCATCATAATCGTTTTCAGATCCGCCGTCGTACCGTCATAGGTATCCTGGTTGAAGCCGAAATCGCTTTGTTGACGCAGCTTTTTGAGAAGTTCGCGACTGGTGAACTCATCATCGCCATGCAGGAGGTAGAACATACTTGTGCAGCCTAAAGTCGAAAGGCTATTCGTGAGCGGGACGACGATAATCGCGGTTGCTTCTGCTTGCCACCAGAACATCGACCAAAACACCGCCAGCCAGGCCGAGGATGGAGCAGAAGAGCGCCGAGGCGAAGAAGGCCGCACCGGGATTCGAGGAGAGCACAGGGGGATCAGAAACTAGGGTACCAATCCAGGCATAAATCGCTACGAAGCCAATGAAAGATCCCAGGAGTGCCCCGAGAATCGCGAAGACACGATGCTTAATCGCGCTAAACCAGAACGCGAGAAAGAGCGCAATTGGCAGCGAGATGAGAAAACCAAAGAAATCACCAATGAAAATACCATCAAGTGGGTTGATATGCAAAGCCATTATAGCAGCCTCCTGAAGGATGGTTAGAGTCGATAAACTATGTTTCATTATACGGCAATTTCGCCAGTGCGACAACTGAGGCAGAAGTTGTCTCAGAGATAGAGGGGGTGGTAGCAGACTGGCTGCGCAGTCTGCTACCACCCCCTCTATCTCTGAGAGGCTTATCATTGTAAGTACCTAGACTGCGCTTGTTTGGGTCGCCTTGAGCATTTCCAGGCGCTTGAGGCGGCGTTGCATACGCCGCTGCTTGAGGCTATGGCGTATAACGCTGAGCATAGAGACATCCTGGTGGGCGCGATAGAGTGCCCAGCCAATCTTAGGCAGGCTCAAGGCATCTGAGTAGACCAGGAAGCGGCTCTCCCAGGCGGGATGAAACTTCTTTTTGAAGTTGAAGAGTGACTGGTTCTTGGTGGGATCGCCAAAGCGATTACTCAGAAAATCGATGCTGCTCCCCAGGAAGGTATCATCATCTGCGTTAACGTCACTGAGCGGCGCCAGGCCCAGGCTCATCATGGTCGCACCCGTATTTTTGATGAATTCAATTGAGCGTGCAAGCAATAGTTCCATGGTACCAGGGGCGGGCTGTTCGGCGCGGCGCATCAGGTCAAGCCCCCAACCATTGCGACCATAGATGGGCACGAAAGAGACGAAGGCGTGGACCTTGTTATGGTCATCGACGGCAACGGCATAGATTAGCTCTTCATCACCCGCGGGATCGAAGTGTCCCATGCTAAAGCCCATCTCTGTGCCACCTTTTTCATCGAGCCAGCGCTGTGAGATGCCCTCCATCTGTGCAAGCTGTTCCAGGTCGGTCACATGACCTTTGTAGAAGTCGATATGAACGTTGTCTTTCTCAGCGCGTTTGGCGCTTGAGCGTACATTGGCCATCGCCCCACCTTTCAAGGTAAAGGTCTGGGGGTTGATGACTGCATCTTCACCAATTTTAATCAGGTGCAGGCCTAGGGTCTGATAGAGTTGTTTTAACTCATCACGGATCTGCCAGAAGACCACGGTCCAGTCCTGCTTATTGCAGAACTCTACAAACTCACGCATGATAATGGGGAGTTCCGTCTCTGGTCCAATGGGGTCGCCTGCTACCACTGCTGTACTGCCCTCCAGGACATAGCTAATGACTGCTCTCCCTGAGGAGGAGAAGAAGTAGAGCTTCTCTTCGGTGAGTGTGAAGTAGGCGATGGAGTTTTTGCCATAGAGATGGGCTAGCTCCCGGGCCTTGCGGCGCTCAGTATGTTCAGGCAGGAAGGCGGCGGCCACGGGGCGGAAGATCTGGATCATACCATAGAGCACGGCACAGATGCAAAGCGTGCGCAGAATGGGCGCGAAGAGAAAGGCTGGCGATGACATCGGAACATGCAGGTGTGCGCGGGTAAAAATGCGGAAAATCAGGCCTGTAAAGCCGATGCGCCGCGAGATTGGTTCTAGATCGTCAAAGAGGGCCAGAAAGCCACCGATGGCGTAGAAGAAGACGATGCCCAGGCTTAGGACCAGAGCGGCGTAACCACGTAGAACCGAAGGTGGATCGCTGCGTGCCTGGAAGAAGTGAACTGAACAGGCTATCAAGATGGCCAGAACCATTGCACTAACGGTAGCCAGGATCGAGCCACCGCGAAGCACATGCAGAAAGAATGCAGAGAGGAGGAGCAGAAAAATGCTGATCAGCCAGGCGTGACGTTTCCCCCGAGCCAGGCCATACGAGAGCATAATGAGGAAAAAGCCCACTACAACGGTGAGTACCTGCGCGCGTAGTTGCGTATGGGGCAGCATCGCTGGCCACTGACCAAACTGTAAGACCCAATCAAACCTGGGCAGAAACGCTGAGAGCATATCTGAAAGCCCAATCAGGCAGGTAATTACTGCCAGGGCATAGCACACAATATGTTTTAATGGTCGGTTGGCTGGGATGCGAAGCGAAACACTCTCTTTTTGCATAGAGCTATTACAGAAAGCGGCACCATACTCCGTGTCACCTGTTGAGGAAGGAAGGCCGCGCTCCTTTCTTTGACTGAAATTCACCCTTCCCTGCGGAGAGGACATTTTGAATAGCTTCTCCGAAAACCCTGAGCGCCCTTGTCCCCGAATGGGGGAAGCGCTAGGCACGAAAGTGACGTTGGGTTTCGGAATAAGATCTTGGGGGAATGTCCTGGAAACTCCCCATGTAAGCAGTTACTACACAAAGTATAATTATGTTCAAAACAATGTATTTTTTGCGCCACAAAAATATATGTTTGGGTGATTGTCTGGGTGCAGCGCCTCCTATTGATAATAGACGTATACTTACCCCAAAAGTCTCGTCTCTATTACCGGTTTGGTACAGGTACTTGCAACACATCTATTGAGCAATGCGTATATAAGACAAGCAAAAGACTTGATGAAGCATGTATGCATAAGGCTATACAGCTAGGAAAATGAGGAGCAGGGTAATGATGCATCGAGCAACCTCTTTAGGCTTGAATGAGCGAGTTGAGCGTGTACTGGCGTACGCACTCTTCTGGGTTTCAGGCCTATTCTTTTTCTTTCTTGAGAAGAACCGCCGGGTTCGTTGGCACGCCCTACAATCACTCATTACTTTTGGGGCACTCTCCCTGGTGATTTACGGGGTCGGAATGTTACGAGCCATGTTGAACCTGATTCCTCTGCTGCGCTTGATCACGAATTTTGGCCTGGGCCTGTTTATTGATATGTTGTGGTGGGCCTGGGCACTACTCTGGATCTGGCTAATGATCATGGCGTGGGTCAAGCCCGATTATCGCTTGCCCTTTGTAGGTGAGTGGGTGCGGCACATCGTCTAGATCAGCCTCTTTTATACAGCGTGAAGAGTGTGATGGTAGGCTGGCAGAGCCAGCCTACCATCACACTCTTATTTACCTCTTTTATCACTGTTGGGATAGAGAAACCCTAGAGCCAGGCCATAGGAGGCGTGGCGAAGCATATTTTGCCAGAATGAGCGCCAGCGGAAGAGGTGGGGCATCTCGCCATTGCGAATTAAGGGATGGTACTTATCAGCCAGGGGGGTAATCCACCAGATGGCGAAGACGAAGGCCTCGCCAAAAATTGTGCCCCGTAGCCAGGCTGGTCCTGGCAAGAAGCGTTTGACGACCGCGGCATAAAGTTCTGCCAGAGCCACACCATTCAGGAGGTGTAGCAGCCAGGCCAGAGCGGTGATGCGTTTGCTTCGCTTCTCGCCAGCGAGCATCCCTTCTAGAAAGCGTACATCGCTGAAACGGTTCCCGATAAGAAATTTATCGCTCTCCATGGCGATACTATAAATGAGGGTTGCTATAAGGCCTGCGAAGGCGGCCCGCCCGGGTTTCCAATCGCGAGCGAGCAAGCCTGGAAGCATCTTCCCTACTTTTTTCACGTTATCTCCATCTCTTCAATGTGTGCGGGACGTGCCTCTTGCTAAAAAGATTGCTACAATAGACCCACACAATGTAGCCAGGAAGTTGACTGTATCGTTATTGATATGACGAGATCCGCGCAGAAAGAGGGTCGGTGTCCCACAATTATGGACCCGGCGCTCGGTCTCTTTGGCACATTGTGGGCAATAGTACATGGCCTGGACAGTTGCGCCCAGCAGGCTATCAAAGAGGCTACCAGTCAGGCCGCTGAGCAGGGCGATAAGAGGTAGGCGGCGCGCAAAGCGATCTCTCGACTGCATGAGCCAGCTAAAAAGTCCCAGAGAGAGTGCTCCCGCCGCCGAGGCCGTGGTTCCCAGGGGCGTAATCCCACCTGAGGTACCTGGCGTTGTGACACGGCCATTCGTAATCAGGCGTGGAGCGTGAGGGCTGAGAACGCCTAGCTCCGTGGCCCAGGTATCGGCGTTGGCCGTGGCGAGCGCGCCTATATAGCCGGCGTGCAAGGCCTGGCTTGCCTGGGTATTGCTGCTAAAGGCGTGTGCGCCTGCCAGGAGCGAAGCGACTCCACCGTTGGCCATGACCTGGGCGAAATCGCGTTGTGTGCCCTTGCTAAACTTGTCAGCGGCGGTAGCGGCCTTCTCTTGTGCGCGAAAGTGTGAAAAGAGGCTGGACGAGACAAAAAAGAAGATCAGCGAGAGTCCCCAGGAGTTTCCTCCTAGCCCAAAAGTGGAGGTGCCGGTGATGACCGCGCCAGCGACTCCACTGCGATCAAGGGAGCGCCTGCGATAGGCGAGGGTACTAATACCCGCGCTTAAGAGCAGGCCAAGAGCGACACGAGGGAGCCTGTGTGTTAACATACTGGACAGGGAGGCCTGGTGCCTGGGAGCTTGAATCGTATCTTTTATGGCGCACGCTCGCCAGCGAGGCTGACCAGTAACTCTGTTATAGGTGCGTCTACATGCTTGGAGAAACATCAAAAGTACCTCTTAAAGAATTGTTTGCGCATTCTGTTACAGATTATAATCCTTATCAGTTTTATCATAGAGACAGGCTTTGTTGACTGGCAAGGGGGAATCTGTTTAGCTGAGAAGAATGTACTCTTTATCAAACTGCCAGTCGTCAATGACCTCAAGCTCAACGTAGAGATGTGGCTGGAGTGGATCAATGTGCTTTGTAAGATGGATGTCGACAACCCGGTTATCATTGATGTTAAGCTCCTGGCAAAGCGCATCTTGAGTGATCTTGAGTCCTCCATCCAGGTCCCGTTTGAGCGGGGTGGAGAAGAAGAAGTCCAGAAAGAGTGCCAGATAGCCTTGTTGAAATCGCTGTCGTAGTGCATCATGGAGTGTACCCTGGCGTTCGAGCGTGCGTATGGCGTCGCGCACCTGGCGCTTAAATTGGCGTGCAACAGCCGTGCTGACGCGGTGTCCATTGACCGTCGCATATTGCTCGTTGATGCTGGGTGGGAGCGGGAGGGTCAGACGGAGCAGATCCGGCGCAGGCCTGGATATACCCGGTGGCTGTTCTGACATGGATGGTCTCCTGGTAGGTAGTACTTTTGGAATCGACAACGCGTGTATTGTATCATATCAGCATGCCTTATTATGCAAGTTATCACACGTATCTGACCGACAATACGTCTGTGACCTGGTACCTGGAAATGGTTGGCTGCTATTTCACTGCTTAAAGATGAAGAAGCGTGTGCGTTCACCCGCTTGGAGACACGCGCGTGTATGGAAGCTCTGAAGGATAAAAGCAATTTTGGAACGCTGTAAGCGCGTCTCGTCGATGCGCCAGGGCTTCGCTTGCGCACAGCATAGTACTGCTAGAAGCGTCTTGTTCTTGTGGTTGGGCGAGTACCCTAGTAGGAAAATACATGGCTACGTTGTATAACAAGCGAGACTGGCGAAAGTGAGGAGTTATTGTGATTAGATGTAACCGTTGTGGGAATGTCTCCCCTGCTAGTGCGGGGCAGTGCCAGATGTGTGGTGCGCCGCTTGCTAGCAGTGTCGAAAATGGGCAGCCACTTGAAAACTGGCAGGGGGAAATATGGCCCCTGGCCGGAGTGGGCAGGGTCAGCAGGAACTTCCCGCGTGGCTAGAGTCGCTCCGCGCAGGAGAGATGTCGGCTGCGCCTCCCAAGAGTCCAGCGAGCTTTACGGCTGGGGACCTGGTTGAAGAGGGATCGCTACCGACATGGATGCGTTCAGAGCGGGGTGAGACCGGAGAGGTGCCGCTACGCCCCTCGGGCTTTTCGGCCGCGACCACTGGCGAGGGGGGCATGCCCAAGCAGGGCTTCGACGCTAATTCCTTGATTGATGAGAATTCGCTACCGTCCTGGATGCACGAGGGAAAGAAGAATGAAAGTGCTCCTCTGCCTCAGGGCTTTAATGCCTCTAGCCTGGTAGATTCCGAGGCGCTGCCCGAGTGGATGCGTCAGATCCATCCGCAGGCTCAGGCTTCCTCGCCCATGACGCCTACTCAGCAGCCTGCGCCAGCCATGCCAAATATCGCGCAGACGCCGCAGCCAGCGTCGATGCCTCCAATGCCAGTCGTGCCAGAGCCACTCACACAGGCGCCTTCTCCCTTCAATTCCACACAGAATGCGGCGGCAGAGGTGAATTCTGGTGCTTTCTCGGCCAATTCGCTTATTGATCCACAGGCTCTCCCTTCCTGGATGAAGGAGAATGAGGCGGGTGGCGCTCAGAGCCCTGCTAGCGCACAGTCGTTTCAGCCAGGCTTTGCCGCTTCCTCGCTGATTGACGCGAATGTGCTTCCAGGTTGGATGCGCGAGAATGAGCAAGGTGCCCCATCGCAGTCGAACCCGGCAGCGAACGCTGGGAGTGCTATCTCTGCATCGTCTTTTGTTGATGTAAATGCCCTGCCCAGTTGGATGCGCGAAGGTGAAGGTTATACTCAGGGGGGCGTGTCCACAGGTCCGCAAAGCGCCAATCAGGCGAGCATGCGTGTACCCAGTCGTCCACGTAGTGAGGTGAGTTCCACCGAGGGCAGTGAAGTTGCAGCCAATGTCTTCGCTTCAATGCTAGGTGTGGCCTCGGCTGCGCCACAATTCCCTGGGCAGCCTCCAATGCAGCCACAGCAGCCACAACAATTACAGCCAGGTTCGGCTCCAATGAGCAACGGTTCACCTTTTATGGGTGGAGCGCCAGGAGTACAGGGTCCCGCTTCTGTGGGTATGCCGCAGGGACCTACTTCCTCGCCAATGCCTCAGCCAGGTGGATATGCAGGGAGCGGTTCATTACCGGGTGGTATGCAAGGCGCAATGCCTGGTATGATGGGGCAGCCGCCACAGCCTCAGCCAGGTCAGAGCATGTCTGGCATTTATAATAATCCCTACGCCTATGGCAACGCGCCTGCTGCGAATCCTAATCCCTACAGCATGGGTGGAAACAGTCCGATGCCGATGGGGGGTATGGGGCAGATGCCAAATAACACTAATAATATGCCCGGCGCGATGCCTTCACAGAGTGGTATTGGTCCAATGGCGGAGCAGTCCCGATTGGAGTCGCAGAAACCCGCGAAACGTGGGTTGTTCAATGCGATCCGCGAGCTATTCTTCCGCTAATTATTAGAGGAGTGGTTATCCAGAGATGTACACACAACCCTATCCAGAGGGCGGACAGGGGCCAGCACAACAAAATCAACCTCCCGCGATGGCCAATTCATTGCTCGTCGCTGACTGTGGGACCGTCTTTACGAAGGTCTCACTTTTTGGGCTTGTTGAGGGCCAGTATCGCTTGATGGCGCGTGGAGAAGCGCCAACTACTATCGTACCTCCGCATGAAGATATAACCCGGGGCGTGATGCAAGCGCTCAATACCATTGAGTTCGTGACAGGCCGTAAGCTGGTGAAAGATGGCTTGGTTCTGACGCCAGAGCAGTCAAATGGCGATGGGGTGGATGCCTTTATTGCTACTATCAGCGCGGGTGGTCCACTGCGCCTGGTCGTTTTAGGTGCCGTCGATGCCAAATTAGAGAGTCTCGCTTCTCAGGCGATTTCAGGGCTATACGCGGAGATGCACGTTATCCCGGCCCCCTCGTTTCAGGCGGCAACCTCGCGGACCCCTCTTTCAGTGGGGGCAGCGGGGGCGGAGGAGAGAGCGCCCACCGAGACCTCCTCCTGGACACAGGAGCGCGTCACCAAAGAGTGGGAGCGCCAGCTGGCGCGGATGCGCGAGCTACAGCCACAGGGAGCCTTAATTGTAGGCATGACTGATAGTCCCGCAGGCCCCAGTCCTCTGCAAGAGGCGTGCCAGTTGCTAGTCAACGCGGATCGCCAGCGCAAGGAGCTCGGGAGCAAGGCTGGCGAAGTGCCAACCCTGTATGCCGGGGCGCCACAATATGTAGAGGCAGTGCGACGTATGCTCAAGGGGGTCTCCACTGTGACACGCCTGGATGCGCTAACCGCTTCCGAGCAGTTGGGCCAGGTGAGTCTGGCTGTTGGCGGCCTGCATGAGCGCAATGTAATCCAGAGCTTGCCAGGGTATGCGCGCTTACAGGGGTGGTCGGGTGGGGCCACGCCTGTCGCGACCGCTACCTCACTAAGCAGTCTGGTGCGTTTCCTGGCGCAACACTATGCTATGAATGTGACCGCGGTTGATGTGGGTGGGCTGACAACAACAGTGATGCTGGCTGGTGAACAGGGCGAATTTGTGCCCACTGTAAATGCTGGTATTGGTGTCGGGCCAGGCCTGAGCGCGTTGTTGCAGCGCGTTGGTTGGCAACGTGTCGGTCGCTGGTTACCTTTCGTGGTGACGGAAGAGGAACTGCGCCAGTACGCGCTAAATCAGATGGCGCATCCCGCCTCTCTCCCCACGAGTTCGCGCGAGTTAGCCTTTAGCCAGGCTTTTGCGCGTGAAGCAATGATGATCACTATGGAGGAGGCTCAGAAGGCCAGCGGCGATGAACTCAACCCTGATCTCATTCTTGCTACAGGCGGTATTCTGGCCCATACACCCAAATATAGCCAGGTGGCGATGATGCTGCTTGATGCGCTCCAGCCACGTGGTATTACGTCACTCGTACTGGATCGCACCATGCTGATCTCGCAACTGGGGGCTGTTGCCAGTATCGCGCCCATCGTTGCGGTGCAAGTGAATGAGAATGACGCCGTTTCGCACCGCCTGGGAACCTGTGTAATCCCCTATGGCGATTTGAAACCAGGGCAATTAGCCGTGCGTGTTGGTGTAGAATATAGTAATGGACGCCAGATTAATGTCGATGTAATGGCTGGCTCTATCGAGGTCATTCCTCTGAAGGTAAACGAGCAAGCCCTGTTGACCCTCTTCCCCGCACCGGGAGTTGATGTGGGTCTTGGTCCTGGCGAGCGTGCGCGTGCTGCCGAAGAGATCGATGGTGGCCTGGTTGGCCTGATTATCGACGCACGTGGGCGTCCCCTGGCGCTTCCTGCAAATGATGTGGAGCGGCATGCCCGTCTCACACAATGGATGCAGGCGTTGAACGTCTAAATGCCTTTCAAAATGGATGCGGGCGTGCAGTAGCACCCTGGCGATAAGCAGAGGCATCCGGGAGGTCAAGCCATGGCCAATCCTCTTGGTTGGTTGGTGGTTCCACGCATGCAGGTGCAGCGCGAGCGTTGGCCTGGTGCTCACACAATTAAAGCAATACCCCTGGTTCAGCCCGGTCAGGAGGTCCTGCCTGACCAACCTGTTCTGCAAATCGAAGCAACGAAAGCGCTTTTTGAGCCGTCGGCGCGAGCATCGCTCGCGCCACGGCTTATTTCATCTTCACCTGGCTTACATGAACTGGTGCTCGCTGGCCTCCGTGGGTGTGTTCTGGCTGTGACGCCGCGCAAGGGCGTAGTTATTGAGAGTCGCGCGGCAGTTGTTCAGGGCTGCATGGGCGTGGGCTATCAGGTCGTAGGGAAACTGGTCATGTGGGATGGCAAGGCAATTAGCGAGGAGCTCCCTGGTTCACTGCTCATTGTGCCCGGCCCGGCGAATCTCGCGTTACTGCACCAGGCGCTACAAGCGAAAGCCATAGGCCTGGTTGCCAGCAGTATTGCGCTGCCTGACCTGGAAGGCTTTCTGCATACCGACCTGCTGCAACTCTTCGTCAGCCGGGATATTGAACTGGCCTCCTCTTATTTACCACCATTAACTCTGCTTTTTACCGAAGGCGTAGGCGAGTTTCCTATGCCAGAGAGTTTGAAGGGCATATTGCAAAGCTATGAAGGCTCCTTCGCGCTCCTATCAGGTCTAACCTCCCTGGCGCATCACCTGTTGCCCGAACTGGTGATCTCGTTGCCAGTGGAGGAGACTAGGTCTGATTGGCAGCCAGTTGTGCCCAGACACGCCTTAAAGATAGGCATCCCAGTGCGTGTCATGGGGGGGGAGTACGCGGGTGTAAGTGGTATCCTGGACCATCTCTTTTCTCATGAGCAGCAGTTTCCCTCCGGCATTCGCGCCCGTGCCGCGCGTGTGCTATTGGAGAGTGGTGCATATATCATTGTTCCTATAGTACACCTGGAACGTATCGGATGACGAGGTTATCCACAAATGAAGGCAGTTATCCACAAATTCACTAGCGTTTTGTGGATAACTTGTCAAGCGTTTACAGCGTAAGTAGTAATATTGAGCTATATGGGAGGCGCGTGGGGAGGCCGACGCTTCCAGCGCCCGCCACCATGTGCATTCCCCAATTTGCCTGGGGGCCTATTAACCGCGTAACGCAGCTAGGTCGGGATCGCTCTTCGAGCGCTCTTCGAGTTCGGGAGCGGATGTAAACGCTTCCTGAAGGAGAGCGTTAGCTTTCTCCAACTGGTTCTGCTGGGTGTAGAAGCTGGCCAGATTATAGAGGAACCACCCTTTCACCCATTGCGGCACCTCAGCCTGAAGGATTTTGCTAGCACACCTCTCACGGACCTCAATCGCCTTCGGGAGGTCATTATGGTCGAAATAGTACTGCGCGAGATGCTCTTGTTCGTGCTCGTAGAGAGCACCAAGGAAGGTTGTATACAGCGGATGTTTCCCGGAAATTTCGGGGAAGCGCATGGAGGTCAGATCATCTTCGCTCAGTTGCTCAGTCAAGGCAAAGAGTTCGGCGTAGGTCCGCTCAGAGTCCGCCTGAATCTCTGACGCGGAGCGCTTCTGTTGCTTCTCATACGTCGTCACGTTAAGGTGTTCTTCATCCTCATCGCTCGATGGTATGTCCTGATGCTGTAGAAGGGCCGTCAACTTCCGGATGAGGTCCTGACGCCAGAACGTCCTATGAGCGATGTGATCTTTAGCGGACCAGCGTTCCCACGTCCCATCCGCATCGCGCTCAGTCTCGCTCATCTCCTGCCAAAACGCTTCTTCATCGAGCCGCCCCTGCCGCAAAAGGTCGAGGACAATAGCTTTAAAATTCTGTGTGGTCATTGAAATACCCTTCCTGTCTCGTAACAATACATTTCTCTTACCAGAAGTATCTCACAGTAACCGGACAATTTTGGCCCGCTTTGCGCTGCTGCTGATGCTCTTTTAATAATTAATCCAAGAACGTTGAGCGGCATTGTTCTCAGGGTTTTTATTAAAAAAGCATAAGCACGCGTCTACATATAGAGCTCATATGTAGACGCGTGCTTATGCAGTGTCAGTCGAGCGCTTGCCCTCACCCCCTCTACTTCTCTTTGTGGCTAGAATTGGAGCAGGGAGTGTCCCGACATCTCTTTGGGTTGGGGAATATTCATCAGTTGTAGGAGGGTGGGGGCGACATCGGCCAGAATACCGTCGGTACGTAGTTTCGCCTGAGCCAGTTGAGGGGAGATCAGGTAGAAGGGGACCGGGTTGGTGGTGTGAGCGGTAAAGGGTTTGCCGGTATCGTACTCGATCAACTGTTCCGCGTTGCCGTGATCGGCGGTAATCAAGACGCTACCACCAGTGGCGAGCGTGGACTCAACAACCTGCCCAACCCCCATATCGACGGCCTCAACCGCTTTCACAGCGGCATCGATCACGCCGGTATGCCCCACCATATCCGCGTTGGCGTAGTTCATGACCACGAAATCATAGTCGCCACTGCGAATATGCTCAATGGCGGTCCTGGTAATGCCAGCCGCGCTCATCTCAGGTTGTAGATCATAGGTGGGAACTTTAGGCGAGGGCACGAGGTCGCGATCTTCACCGCTGAAGGGAGTTTCGCGGCGCCCATTGATAAAGTAAGTGACATGGGCATACTTCTCGGTCTCGGCAGTATGGAACTGGCGCAGGCCACGCTCAGCAATGACGCGTGCCAGGGGCATCTCAACCTCGTCTGCGCGATAGGCTACCCCGGCATCCAGGCCTGCTTCGTACTCAGTCATCATGACAAAGGCCAGGTCGGCGAGTCTGGGGCCGCGTGCGAATTTTCCCTCGGCCTGTGGAGGCAGCTCAGGCATGACAAAGGCCTTGGTAAGCTGGCGCGCGCGATCCGGGCGGAAGTTATAGTGGATGACGGCATCCCCCGCTTGAACGGTAGCTACAGGCTTGCCATGCTCCATAATGACGGTTGGGAGGATAAACTCATCGGTCACTTTCTGATCGTATGATTGTTGGATGGCTTCCAGGGCTGAGCTGACCTGCAAGCCCTCGCCCCTGGCCATCGCCAGGTAGGTCTTGCCAGTGCGATCCCAGCGGTTATCGCGATCCATGGCATAGTAACGCCCGGAGACTGTCGCGACTCTGGCGGCGTGTTCGCCACCTATCTCCTGTGCGCGGGCCTGTAAGCGTTTCATAAACTCGACCCCGCCAGTGGGTGAGGCGTCGCGCCCATCGGTAAATGAGTGGATATACACACGCTCCAGGTCATGCATATGAGCCAGGGTGAGAAGGGCCTCCAGGTGGCTCTCATGTGCGTGCACACCGCCATTGCCGAGCAGACCACAGATATGTAGCTGGGAGTTGTTTTTCTTCACATGCTCAATGGCCTTTAAGAAGGCGGGATTCTGAAAGAAACTGCCATCGCGAATCGACTCACTGACACGCGTATAATCTTGCAGGACACGTTTGCCTGCGCCGATGTTCTGGTGTCCAACCTCGGAGTTGCCCATCTGCCCATCGGGAAGACCCACAGCCTCACCGGAGGTCTTGACCGCTGTGTGGGACCACACGCGCCCAAGTTTATCAAGGTTGGGGGTGCGTGCCAGCGCAATGGCATTTCCCTCGGTGCGCGGATTAATGCCCCAGCCGTCCATAATGATAAGGACAAAAGGGCTTTTGCGTCCAGCTGGTGTAATACTCATCTCAACAGAACTCCATCGAAGTATTGTAGTGCTCATTTGCCCCTCTATTGTAGCATGCTGAGGAAGAGTGGAGTATGCTGTGATCCCTCGCGCCTGCGGTGCTCACTTGCGCATGGGCGAAGTTGGTTGTATCTAGTGCTACCTCTGTTTCGTGTCCCGAGTAGAGATGAGTATCTTCTCCTTGATATAGAGAGTTGAGGGTGTGGTTTATGTCAAATTTTTTGCCTTTGTGGCTGGGACTGATCGTACTGGTGTTTGCCATTGTGCTGGCTGTGCAGCTTGTGGGCGCCCGCAGAACGAAGAAGAGTAAGAGCACACAACAGGTTGATAACCCCCATCCTGAGGCGCATATAGATCTGAAAGACAAAAACGTGGCTGAGCGCCTGGGTGTGCCTTCCGCCAGCGAGACCGGCGTTGATCCTCGTGGCGAGGACGTTGGGGGCAACTTCTGGGAGGTCCCCAAAAAAGATGAACAGACCAGGAAGTAATCTCTTCCTGCTATAGATAAAGAGATGTTACCATGATATGTAGGCGCGTGCTTTAGCAGCGCCGTCCCCTACCTTTCTACATATCTCTTCCAACATTTTTCGTGGCAGCACGTATTTGATACGGAGATTGCTTTAAAGAGGCTGAGTCTGCTTGCAGAGAGTCGAAAACAGGCAAAGAGGCGTATAGTAAATAGAGTTGGGCATCCAGAAATATGTTACTCATACGTTGATTTGATAGAGCGAGCGGTGATGCGTTAGTAATCTGTGACATGGTAGCAATTCTCTATGAGATGCGATAGCGCGAAGTGGAAGGACTTGTACATATGCGTAGAGACCGGAAGTGGCCTTCTATGAGGAGGCGTTTGGGACTGAGTTCAATGGCGCTGCTTGCCGCGCTGTGCCTTGTGCTTATGTCCACCTTGAGCGTACTGGCGAACTCTGTCAATATCTATGACAACGCCAGTGTGTTGAATCGAAGTCGCGTACAGAGCGCGGCGAATTCCCTGTCTTCCAATGTGAGCATCTATACGACTTCGGGCTTCAACGGCTCCAAGTCGTCTTTTCAACAGACGACAGCCAATAAGGTGAGTGGCTCCAATCACGTCGTCATGGCGATAGATACCACCCATCATTGGGTCTGGTTTGCGGGAAAGCCCTTTACAACTAACCAGTATAATGATGCTGCTAGCGCTTTTAGTAATAATTTCCACGGTGGAGATTACACTGGCGCAACGGTTGCGGCCCTGCAATCGCTCCACAATGCTAATGGTGGCTTTATGGGCCTGGGCGCACAAAGTGGAAGTTCCTTTGGCGGCTCGACGCTCTGTTGCTGCCTGGGCTTGCTGGTATTGCTGGGTCTGGGTGTCTTTGTCTTCTCGCGCAGGCGTCGAGGAGGCGGTGGCTTTGGCGGCGGTGGTGGTTTCGGTGGCGGTAGTGGCTTTGGTGGCCTCTTTGGTCGGCGCAATGTACCACCTTCGGGAGGCTATCCACCCTATAATCAGTATGGACAGCCCTATCCACCCAATTATAACCAGGGTGGCGGGATGAATCCCTGGGCGGCTGGTGGCCTGGGTGCCGCGGCTGGTGGCCTGGTAGGCTATGAACTGGGCCGTGAACAGGGTGAGCGCGAGAGGCGCGAAGATGATTACGGTCAGGGTGGCGACTTTGGCGGCAATCAAGGTGGTGGAGATTTCGGCGGCGGAGACTTTGGTGGTAATCAGGGCGGAGGAGATTTTGGCGGAGGCGGCGGAGACTGGGGCGGTGGAGGTGGTGGAGACTTTGGAGGTGGCGGCGGAGACTTCGGAGGAGGTGGTGGCGATAGCGGTGGCGGCGGGAGCTTCTAGGCCATATATGACTCTTGCTGAAACAAAAATACTGTCCGGGTTCGGAACGAACCCGGACAGTATTTTTGTTTTGTTTCTTACTGTTGCATGCCTGCCGTGTCAATGCGGCGGCGGCTGCGACGGCGCGCATATTCCGCGACCCTGATGCGGCTAAGTGCACGCTCCAGGGCTGCCTGAGCCTCAGCACGATCGTTCTGGCTGCGCGACTCGGTGAGGCGCTCCTCCGCTAGGCGGCGGGCCTCCTGTGCGCGAGCTTCGTCAATCGTTTCGCCCTCTTCTGCGGCATCTGCCAGGATGGTCACGCGATCATGCGAGACCTCCAGGAAGCCACCGGAGACAAAGAAAGGCTCTTCGGCATCGCCCAGTTCGATACGCAGTTCGCCGGGCTTGAGAAAGGTCAGGAGGGCCGCATGATGCGGAAGAATGCCCAGACGGCCCTCGACGCCAGGAGCGCTTACCAGGGTAGCTTCCCCGTTATACAGCTCACGCTCGGCGGTGACAACCTCGACATGCAGGGTATTGCGTATTGTCGTTGTTGCCATGTCTTACCCCTTCTTCTGATCAGCCTCGTACTCGGCCACGACCTCATCGATAGCACCCTTCATGTAGAAGTAGTTCTCAGGAATGTGGTCATGTTTGCCCTCAAGGATCTCCTTGAAGCTGCGCACAGTATCCTTCAGCTTCACATAGCGACCCTCGCGGCCAGTGAAAGCCTGCGCGACCGTCATGGGCTGCGAGAGATACTGCTCAAGCTTACGCGCACGCGTAACGGTCAGCTTGTCATCTTCAGAGAGCTCATCGACACCCAGGATGGCGATGATATCCTGAAGCTCTTTGTAGCGCTGGAGAACCTTCTGGACGCCGCGAGCAACGTCGTAATGCTCAGCACCCACAACCTGGGGGTCGAGGATGCGGCTGGTCGAAGACAGCGGATCGACGGCAGGGAAGATCGCTTTCTCAGCAATCGAGCGCTCAAGCACGATGGTCGAGTCCAGGTGAGCGAAGGTCGTCGCAGGTGCGGGATCGGTGTAGTCGTCAGCAGGCACATAGACGGCCTGCATCGAGGTGATCGAACCCTTCTTCGTCGACGTAATGCGCTCCTGTAGCTCACCCATCTCCTCAGCCAGGGTGGGCTGATAACCCACGGCGGAAGGCATACGACCGAGCAGAGCGGATACCTCAGCACCGGCCTGGGTGAAGCGGAAGATGTTGTCGATGAAGAGCAGAACGTCCTTACCCTCATCATCGCGGAAGTACTCGGCCATGGTCAGGCCGGTCAGCGCGACGCGGAGGCGGGAGCCGGGAGGCTCATTCATCTGGCCAAAGACCATGGCCAGGCGGTCGATAACACCGGCATCGATCATTTCGTGGTAGAGGTCGTTGCCCTCGCGGGTGCGCTCACCCACGCCAGCGAAGACGCTATACCCGCCGTGACCCTTGGCGATGTTGTTGATCAGCTCCTGGATGGTGACGGTCTTGCCGACGCCAGCGCCACCGAAGGTACCAATCTTACCACCCTTCATGAAGGGGCAGATCAGGTCAATGACTTTGAGGCCGGTTTCGAAGATCTCAATGTTTGAGACCTGGTCTTCAAGGGTAGGGGCATGGCGGTGGATAGGATAGCGAGGGGCATCCTCGACCTCTTCCTTGTTATCCACAGGCTGGCCAAGTACGTTGAAGATACGTCCCAGGGTTTTAGGGCCGACAGGAACCGCGATAGGCTCGCCCATGTCGACGGCATCGAGACCGCGCTGTAAGCCATCAGTTGGACCCATGGCTACGCAGCGAACCCAGTTATTGCCAAGGTGCTGCTCAACCTCAAGCGAGAGGTCTTTCTCGGCACCGGCGATGCGGATGCGCACCTCGTTGTAGATTTCTGGCAGCTGGTCGGCGGGAAACTCGATGTCGACGACAACTCCCAGTACCTGTACAACTTTACCCTTTGTGCGAGTAGGTGTTGTAGTCATATATTTCTCCAGAGATAGAGGCATTGCGGTATCCCCCATATGCCTCTACCAGTATGCTTGCTTCTGTCTAGGTCTATCTCTAGACGGCTTCAGAACCGGCCACGACCTCAAGAATCTGCGTGGTAATAGCGGTCTGACGCGCTTTATTATAGGTCAGAGAGAGATCTTGAATAAGATCGTTCGCACTATCGGTCGCGTTTTTCATTGCGATCATCTGTGCGGAATACTGGCTGGCGATCATTTCCAGCAGAGCCTGGTAGACCAGGGTATCCACATAACGTGGCAGGAGAGCCTTGAAGATCTCCTGTGGGTTCGGCTCATAGATGTAGTCTTGCTTCTCAGCCTTCGTGCCTTCCTCAGACGCCGGTGGCTGCACAGGCAACAACTGGACCGTTGTTGGCTGCTGCGTCACCGTGTTGATGAATTTCGGATAGACCATGTAGACCACATCCACATCGCCATTGAGAAAACTCTCAACCGCGACTTGAGCGATAGCCCTGGCATCAGCCATGCTGGGACGGTCACCCAGGTTGACGAATTCGGCAACCATGTTCTGTTTCGTCCGCACAACAAAGTCACGACCTTTGCGACCAACCGCGACATAGTCTACGGCGGGATGCTGGCCGTTCTCAGCGAGGCGTTGCTGCTCCTCAAGCACGCTGGCCGCAAGCTTACGGTTGACGTTGCTGGGAAGCGCGCCGCTCAGGCCGCGATCAGGTGAAATGACAATGTAGCCAATCTTGCGTACGGGTCGTTGCTTCAGCAGAGCTACATCATCACCCAGTTCCTCGGTGCCGACGGCCGCGAGGCGCGAGACAAGCTCGCGCAGCTGGTCGGCATAGGGGCGGGCCTGTGTGACCCGGTCCTGCGCGCGACGCATCTTGCTGCTCGCCACCATCTGCATGGCCTTGGTAATCTGAGCAATGTTTTTAATCGACCGAATACGCTGGCCAATTTCTCGAATCGATGCCATCAGCCTACCTCCTAGCGCGCCAGGGCGGTCTGCTTGTACTCTTCGATAGCGGCACCCAGCTTCTTCTGCAATTCGGGAGACATCTTATTTTTCTGTTTGACCGATTTCTCGACGATCTCCTGGCCGAGTGCTGGATAGGTGGTATCCAGGTAGCGGTAGAGACCATTCTCGAAGTCAGCGACCTTGTCCAGCTCGATATCATCGAGATAGCCATTGGTGGCGGCGTAAATGATGATGACCTGTTTCTCTACAGGAACCGGGCTGTACTGCGGCTGCTTGAGAATTTCTGTCAGGCGGCGGCCGCGATCAATACGTGCCTTGGTGGCCTTATCCAGGTCGGAGGCGAACTGAGCGAAGGCGGCGAGGCTGCGGAACTGCGCCAGATCAAGGCGAAGTGTACCGGCTACCTGGCTCATACCCTTCGTCTGCGCGCTACTACCCACGCGGGAGACCGAGAGGCCGACGTTAAGGGCCGGGCGCTGACCAGCGTTGAAGAGGTCTGTCTCCAGGAAGATCTGGCCATCGGTAATCGAAATGACGTTGGTTGGGATGTAGGCCGAGATGTCGTTCGCCTTGGTCTCGATGATGGGTAGCGCGGTCAGCGAACCACCACCGTAATCGTCGTTCAGGCGGGCGGCGCGCTCCAGCAGGCGAGAGTGCAGATAGAAGACATCGCCAGGGAAGGCTTCGCGGCCTGGAGGGCGGCGAATGATCAGGGACATGTTACGATAGGCTTCAGCGTGCTTGGTCAGGTCATCATAGATGATCAGTGCATCGCGTCCGCTCTCCATGAATTCTTCACCAATGGCACAACCCGCGTAGGGGGCCAGGTACTTCAAGGGGGCGGGATCGGATGCGCCAGCGGCCACGATAACGGTGTACTCCATCGCGCCGTGCTGCTCCAGGATGGCGCGTGTGCGGGCGATTGAGGAGTTTTTCTGACCAATTGCGACGTAGATACAGAACAGGTCCTTGCCCTTCTGGTTGATGATCGTATCGATGGCGATAGCGGTCTTACCAGTCTGGCGGTCGCCAATGATCAGCTCGCGCTGGCCACGGCCGATAGGAATCATGCTGTCAATGGCCTTGATACCAGTCTGTACTGGAGTGTTCACCGAGTGGCGGGTAATAACGCCAGGGGCGACACGCTCGACAGGGCGGGTCTTATCGGTTGTGATAGGACCACGGTCGTCGATAGCCTGGCCCAGGGAATTGACCACGCGACCCAGCAGGGCGTCGCCAACGGGTACCTCAATGATACGACCGGTCGTGCGCACCTCGTCGTCCTCGCGGACCTGGGTGTAGTCGCCCAGGATTGGGCAGCTTACGGTTTCTTCTTCAAGGTTAAACGCCAGGCCATAGAGACCTGTGCGGGGAAATTCTACCAGCTCAAGATATTTTACATCTTGCAGGCCATACACACGGGCGATGCCGTCCTGCACCGCGATAACGGTGCCGACGCTCGCGGTCGCCGTTGTTTCGGTGCCGAAGCCTGCGATGTTTTTCTCTATGATGGCACTGATTTCGTCAGCCCAAGATGCCATCGTATTCCTCCTAGTTTCGTATCCTAGTGGTCTGTCTGCTTACGGTTTCTTGTTGTCTGCGTTGCCGGTGCATTTAGTCTTTCAAGCCTCTTTCAAGCCCGTTTCAGGCCGCATCCCGTAAGGGATGGCAGGACGAGAGCGGGACGAAAGCATGACAGGGGGTCTTCTCTACGAGACGTATCCAGCCCCTTCCTCTACGGAAACCTGAGCGCGAAGCGCTAGTCGCGTGAGCGACGTTGGTTTTCGCATAAGGAGCCAATGGGCGGATAGCGAAAGGGTAGTATCACAGTGGTGAGGAAGAGACCTCGCGCGCCTTAGCGTAGTGCAGGCTCTTCCTCAGAGAAAAAATCTCGACTGCTGGAAGCCGCTTCATTGAGCAAGCGTTGCTGTAAGGCATGCAAACGGAAACGCACGCTTCCATCAATGACCTGATCTCCCACACGAGCCACGACACCACCCAGAATGCTCGGATCGACCCGGGTCTGCATGATAACACTCTTCCCGGTTCGCTTTTCTAATGCTTGTTGCAAGACCGTGCGCTGCCCTTCATCGAGGGGCTGTGCCGTTGTCACCTCGGCGATTGCCTGATTGCGATAGTCCAGAACCAGTTGTTCCAGTTCGACAGCAATTTTTGGCATAGCGTCGACCAGTTCACGCTGAACGATCAACAGAGCGAGGTTGAGCGATGTCGGCAACACCCGAGGCTCGAGAGCCTGGCGCAGCGCGGTCTCTTTGCGCTTAGTCGGAACCTTTGGCTCGCGCAGGAGGTACGCCAGTTTGCGAATCGAAAAGAGGCGTGCAATCTCCTTCACGTCCTCAAGCGTGCGATCAAGCGTATTCTGCTTGCGCGCAAGCTCGAAGATGGCTCCGGCGTAGCGGCGTGCTACCGCTCCTTTTAACATTAGTTGTTCCTCGTCTGGTCAGTGGCAACGATAAAGTCTTCCACCAGGCGGCGATTGTCTTTGCTATCAACGGATTTGTTGATGACTTTGCCGGCGGCTTCGATAGAGAGGTTGATTACCTGGCGGCTCAGCTCATTGCGAGCGCGGTTGGCCTCTTGCTGGATGCGAGCGATCTGCTGCTGCCCCACCTGCTCAGCGCGGGCCTGGGCCTCTTCGATGATGCGGTTAGCTTCTTGCTGTGCGTTCTTGCTGGCACGCTCGATGGTCTCAGCTGACTGGCGGCGTGCTTCCAGAAGGAGCTGCTCAGCGCGGTTATTGGCCTCGGCGAGATCTCTTTTGGCCTTCTCAGCGTTTTCGATACCTTCACGGATGATCGCCTGGCGCTTATCCATGATCTTTAGCAGGGCCGGGAAGCCCCAGCGCCACAGGATCAGGAAGACGATACCAAAGCTAATCAACTGCGAGATAAAGAAGGCCATGTTAATACCAAGTCCGCCACTGCTCTCACTCGCTTGAGCGAGAATAAGTGCTTGCATTTTTTGCCTCCTTGATGGCGCTATGCCATCACTTGTCCCCTATACGCGACACGGAGACGCAGCTCATCGTGTCTGTCTCACCGTCTACGACTGGCTGTGTCTCTGTGTCGTGCGCATATAGGGAAGCCTCAGAATAAATAATTCAGGGCTAGACAAATTTGATGAGCAAAGAGACCAGCAGTGCGTAGATAGCGATAGCTTCGGCGAACGCCAGGCCCAGGATCAGGTTGGTCTGGATAACAGGAGCGGCTTCAGGATTGCGACCGATGGCGTTGAAGGCCTGACCGGCGGCAATACCAATACCAATACCAGGACCGATGGCTCCGAGACCGATGGCGAGGGCGATAGCGAGTTCTTTCATCTTGAATAATCCTCCCTGGACGGTGTGTCCAGTATTTTTAATGTATAATTAATTTATGCAATCGCAGAAAGATTCCGCGAGTAGCAATCACGTTGAAAAGGTACAATACGTTGATGGGACGATGCAGAGAGGTCGATCCTTGCTGTTGATCGGCGCTGCAAAAGCACGCGTCTACATATGTGCGCCATATGTAGACGCGTGCTTTTGCAGCGCCGTCTCACACGGCTCGATACTCTTGCGTTCGTCTAGGCGTGGCTGCCCGCTGCTGAGGTCTGACCAAGGTCAACCTCCTCACCATGCTCCTCGTCATGGCCATGGCCAGTAACGGCAAGTTGCAGATAGATGAGCGTCAACAGGGCGAAAACAAAGGCCTGGACTGCGGCAACAAACAGCTCAAACGGAATGAAGATGACATTTGCGAAAGCAGGTAGCAGGAAGGCGAAGACTGCCAGCACGATGCTGCCTGCGAAGATGTTACCAAAGAGACGGAAGGCCAGCGAAAGAATGCGGCTAATCTCACTGACAACCTCAAGCAAACCCACGAAGAATTCAATGAAGCCAGTCCCTGAGAACTTGAGCAGGCTCCGCAGATTGACATACTTCATGGTATGTTCTTTAAAGCCAAGCGTCGCGAAGCCAACGCACTGCGCGGTGATTACTGCGATCAGAGCCATCGCAATCGTGAGATTGAGATCGGTCGTGGCAGGGCGAATCCAGGGAATGAGCGCGTTTGAAGCGTCACCCCACAGGAGAATGCCTGGATGGGCTCCCTTGGGCAGTTCTTCTGGATTAATAGAACCAATCGAGTCGACACCAGGGATGACGTCAAGCAGGTTGGAAACCAGGATAAAGCAGAAGAACGTAGCAGCCAGGGGAAAGAACCTACGCGCGTTTTTCTTACCAGTTATATTTTCGGCCAGATTCAGCAGAAATTCAACGATAACCTCCATGGCATTTTGCAGGCCACGGGGAATCATATCACCTCTGCGCGTCGCGAAAAAGAAAAGAGCGACAAGTACGATAATGGAAATCCAGGTGCAAAACAAGGTATTAGTGACCTGAAAGTTAAGACCTGGAATCGTGAAGATAATTTCCGGTGCGAGTTGCACATGGGGAAGTCTCCAGAGATTCACGCGGCATCCTCCAGTTGCGGCGGACCCTGCCAGATGGATCTCTTTGTCATTAGATAGCGACCCCGTTTTGCTCTCAGCAATAAAGCTTGCTTCTCCCTGGATGATGCCCACCAGGGCGCGAAGAAACCTATAAAACCTGTGAGTTTTTTAACAAACGGTAGGCACCGTAGATGCCAGAGATCAGGCCAAGCAGCAGCCCGAGCAGTATAAATAATGGTCTGGTATGTAACCAACCATCGAGAAACGTTCCTACAACGGCAAGTAGAATAATGGGAACTGCGATAGTGAAGCCAAGTTGTCCAACTAACGCCAAGTTCGCCCAGACTGGGTTCGGCGGCTGTCGCTTCATCTTAAAAATCCCATCTATCTTCTCTTCTTATTGTACCTATGGGATTATAGCACAGGCGACAAAATTTGTGCAATGTTAGTTCTTTTTTCTCCCCCAGACATTAAAGATAACCATGTTCGCGATACCAGGCAATGGTATAGCGGATGCCGTCATTGAGTCCAACCTGAGGCGTAAATTGCAGCTCACGCCGAGCGCGTTCGCAGCTATAGATGCGGCTATGTGTGAGAAAGTCGATCCGGCTGGCGGTCAGGGGAGCGCTGGCCTCGCCCATGCATGGCAGCCAGCGAAAGATCATTGCCGCACCATAAGCCATCCAGGTAGGGAGACTCAGCGGACAGGGGTGGCGTTTAAGGACGTTAGCAATTGTACCTGCTAGATCCGTAAAGCTGACCGCAAGATCTCCCGCGATGTTATAGCAGCGTCCAATGGCCTGCGGGAGGCGCGCTGCTAGAAGAAATGATCGGCTCATATCGTCAATGTAGATAGGGTGAATATAGGCACGGCCACCAGCGATGGTGGCGGGCAGACCGCGAGCGACCTGGCGGAAGAAGCCGAGGAGGTGGAGGTCTCCTGGCCCATAGACCAGGGCGGGCCGTACCACCGTGACGGGAAGCTGCGCTTCGGCATGAGCGCGCAGCGCCAGCTCTTCTCCTGCCAGCTTGCTTTGCTCATAGGGATTGGTCGGCGCATATAGGCTGGCTTCATCAGCCGCGTTCAGGCCAGTGACGCCATAGACGCCAGTGGTACTACAGTGAACCAGGCGACTCAGCCTTGGGAGGTCGCGACAGCACTGCAGGAGCACCTGTGTGCCCTCGACATGCGTCTCGTGATAGCGCTCCGCTGGAATGTTGGGGTGGTAGAGGCGCCCCGCGAGGTGATAGATGACCTCGATATCCTTGAGCGCGGCTGCTACTTTGGGGGCTTCCAGCAGGTCACCCTGGAGAATCTCTACGCGTGTGCCGAAGAGGCGATGAGCTTTATAAGCATCGCGTGCCAGGACACGCACGCTCTCTCCCTCCGCCAGGAGCCGTCTGACCAGGGCCGCGCCCAGAAAGCCAGTCGCGCCAGTGACCAGGACCTTCATGAGCGCGCTCCTGAATAACCCTTGACGCCGATCGCTTGCTCAGGGCAGGCCTCGTAACAGAGCAGGCAGCGCTGGCAGGTAGCGTAATTGACCTTGAGTGTCTGGAGATTGATGACCTCGGGGAGGGGACAGGCGCGTACACACTCGCCGCACCGAGTGCATTGTTCACGCTCGATGACGGGGCGTGTACCTACTAGACCTGTACTATAGAGGGTGGTACAGAGATGTTTGCCGCGCTGGGCGAGCCAGGTATAGGGGAAGTCGAGGGGGTACATCAGCCAGAAGAGAAGGCGGTAGAGGCTATTTTGCCGGGGGAGGCGAAAGGTCTTGAGCGGTTGGGGCAGTTCGTGGGTAAAGTGTATCTCGGGCTGACCAAAGTGTTTCAGTGCCAGGCGCAGGTGCGGAATCGCGCGTGGTGGCACATTCACCAGGCTACAGCAGGCCAGGTCAACTGCAAGACTACTGCGACCAGCCACCAGGACCTGGAGGTCTGCCTTCTCGCCATACAGGGGGCCCTCGCCATCCTGTCCCACACTCCCATCGACGATGTTGAGATCTGCCTGTAGACCCAGGTTCATATCCACAATACATTGGTCTATCCCCAGGGTATGCATCGCGCGACGGGCGGGCCTGGGAAGTAGCCCCATAAGGTTCTTCATGCTCAGTGTCATGCCGGAGACAACGTGGGTTTTTAAAACGGGCAGGTTGATTAGACGAGCATCATCCAGCAGGCGTGGGAACTCGAAGGAGCGCAGGCGTTTCGCCCCCGCAGGGTGTACCTCGCGCCACTCGTTCGTGCCGCCTTCGAGGTCCAGGCGGGCGATGCGAATCTTGTGGCGTGCGCAGAACTCCTCTACCCCCAGCAGGGTATAGGTCGCCTCGCGATCAAACTCTGTCCCTGGCATTTCGCAGAGCACAGACTCAGCCCCGCAGGCGCGCACCTCCTCAGCCACGGCCTTGAGTACGGCCAAACTGGTGGTAGCTCCCGTCTCAGCACGCCTTCCCGCCACAAAGTTTGGTTTGAGTACCGCTACTTTCGCACCCCGCATCACCGTTTCCATGCCGCCTATGCCCGCGATGGCGCGGTGCGTTGCCTCTTCAATCCCCTCAAAGGTGCGTACAATGCTGACATGCTGGCTGCCAGCATTCTCGTTCGCATCCATATCTCACTCTTCCCTTCCAACAAATCCCATTTCTCGCGCCTGCGGCACTCGCTTGAGTAGATGTGTAGGTGGAATCATGGTTGCCTGCGGCAACCATGATTCCACCTACACATCTGACCAGGATGTGATACATACCCTGCACGTGAGTTTATCTTACTACTTAAAGATGTATCCATCCAGATATGTAGTACTTATGGATATTTGAGGTTTTATATGTAAAATTGTCTATTTAAGGCCTGGTTTGATGGATGAGAGGGCATGGCAACCTGCGGCTCCCATACCCTCTCATCCATCAAGTCTTATGTTGAACCTGGTAGATGCTGATGTCATAGAAGTGTGCACGCTCAATGGAGTGCTTGAGGGCCTGCTGAAGGATGGAGCTGCCGCCTCTAACTTCCCGGATCATATTGAGATGGAGAATGACATCGGGATCGACAAGAATGTAGTCAATATTCTGCCAGTTGTCCTTGAGTTGGTCGTGATAGATGGATGGATCAGTGGCAACGTTAAAGAAGAGTTGCGCTTTCGGAAAGGGGGAATGCGCTCCCACGGCCTCACCCCCGCTTACGCTCATATCCACAAAGTACTGGGGTGGAATGATGACAACTGTATTGCGAGGCAGATGCTCACGCATCCAATCCATGGCCTGGCGCTGCTCCTGTGCATAGTCGTGAGTATAGATGGGCTGGGCGTGCAGGATATCATAGGGGACTATGGCCGCGATAGCGAGCAGGATCAGGATACCCTGCAAAAGGGGTAAGTGCATGGCCTGGCTTATCCAGCGCGCCAGCGTAGCGCAGGCGAAGGCGCAGTTCATGGCTACGAGAGGAATGAGCGGGATAATATAGTAGGGAAAGACGACCCCTCCACGAATGAAGAGCAGCCAGAAGCTGAGTGCCAGCAGAGAGAGGAGCAACTGATTGCGCTGGCGGAAGCCAAACACCAGGTTAAACACGGGCGCTACAATACTCATGACGACCAGGAGACTATCCAGCCCCATCCACTGGCTGAAGCTGGTGCCCAGGCTGCCTTCGCTCTGGGTCCGTTTTGTCTGCTCAAGGATGGTCTGTAACAGGCTCAGGTGCGCGTGGTTATCCCAGGGGAGATGCCATGCATAGGGGAAGAACTCGTTACGCATCAGGGCCATGAGAATCCAGGCCGAGCAGAGTGCTAGCGTGGTATAGCCAAATGCCACCAGCGCGAACTTGCGCTGGAAATGTGTCGTATACAGCCAGACTGCATATAGCATTGCTGGCATAAGGAGGATGAGTACCTCTTTAGAGAGAATGGCTATCCCCAGCGTGAGGGCAGAGAAGATGATCGCTCGCAGGCGGCTATTACCGGTGACGAGCAGGAAGAGTGAGAGCAAGAACCAGAAGATGGCGATGTTATCGAGGTAGATCTCACGCTGATAGGTGATTCCAAGAGGTGTCAGCGCGAAGATACCCATAGCAAGCAGCCCCAGGCTGCGACGTGCCGAGAGGCGGCGTGTTATCAGGTAAACCAGGAGTGCGCTTCCCAATTTATAGAGTAAGACAATGACGCGCCCCGTATTGAGCGCATTGCCAAAGGCAAAGAAGCCATTGAAGAGTGGAATCCAGGTGGCAAGCTGGATCCAGCCCGCGGGTGGATGCGCGTAGCCATAAGCATAAGGCATGAGCTGCCCCTGGAGAATGGACCAGGCGCTGGCCATATAGGTGCCCTCGTCCAGTTCGTAGCGTGGAAAGTTGAACATATTATAGGCGTGGGCGAGACCAACTCCAACAAGAACCAGCAGGAGTCCGAGCGTCTCCAGCCAGATGGGAATCGGAAAACGTGAGTGCCTCGCCATGTTGAGGGTGTCCAGGCGCGGCATGCGGCGTGTCTCGCTGTCGGCGATGCGTGTCTGTTGTTGCGGTAGAACCTTGGGGAGCGCGCTGGTTACCCCGCTTGGCTTGCGCAAGGGGTGGACACGTTGTTGTCTGCGATTGACTGTACTGACATAAAAGTTTTCCTGCTTATGTAAGATGAGTCGCCCCTGAGGCAAGGAATGGATCTGTGGCCTCTCAGGAGCTTGCTGCTCTGCACCTATACCCGGCCATGGAGTTATTGGCAGGGACTGCGTCGGGGTATTTATATGTCTGTTCGCTTGCTGTTGTGTTTCATCTCTTACCACAAATCAACCACCTATCTGATAGAAGTGTTTATTCTTTCATTGTCTATGCTGACCAATATGGGCCGTTTTCTCCCAATTAGTTGCGCCCTGAAGAAAGCGGGAGACCGCGCGCAGGGCGCCCAGGCCTAGCAGAAACTGGTAGGGAACCGAGGCGAAAAGCATGATAGCAGCCTCGCGTATACTCCATGAACGCCCATGCGCTTTAAGAAACTCATACAGCCCTGCCTGGTCGATAAAGATGCCCATGATAAAGATGTAGAGCGGCAAGAACGTCAATAAAGATATCCAGAGAGGTAATTTAATAAAGAAAAAGGTGAGCAACGAAACTGGGATGAGCAGGGTAAAGAATGCCTGTACCTCTGGGAGCACCAGGACATAGAAAGCGAGCAGGCGTTGGTAGGGGCGCTCTAGTTTTAGCCACTCGCCTTTGAAGAGAATCTGGATAAAGCCCTGATTCCAGCGAGTCCGTTGCTTGATAAACTGCTCAATAGTGTGGGGGGTCTCCTCGCGTGTCACAAACTCATCGTCGTAAATGACGCGCATGCGTGCGTGGGAGAGCGCCAGGCGAATGCCCAGGTCGGCATCTTCGGTCAGGCAGGTCTCGTCCCAGCCACCCAGAGTCTCCATCAGTTCGCGTCGGACGAAGACGGTATTGCCACCAAGGGGCGTCATGCCTACGTTGGCGAAGAAATGCAGGGAGGATTTAAACCAGAAGAAGTATTCGAGAACATTAAGAAAGCAGAACCACTTCGTGTTATGGTTCATTAATTGAACCCCACTCTGGACCACGTCGACGTCATCAGTAAGCATCGTGGTATTGATAATGTTGAGGATATCCGGGTGAGGCTCATCCTCGGCATCAAAAATCGTCACGACATCGCCGCGTGCGACCTGGAGTGCGAGGTTGAGCCCATGCGGTTTATTGATGGGTTTGTCATTAAAGACCAGGAGTTGTACATTGGGATCACCTAATTCATCGATCTTGGCCTGGGCTTCGGCAATGGTGTTGGGATCGTCCTCGCGACAGATGACGATAATTTGTAATAAATCTTTGGGATAGTTGAGATCATAGATTTTCTGCATTGTTTCGCGTAGGACCTCTTCCTCGTGGCGCGCAGGCAGCAGAATAGTAAAGGTCAGGCAGGGATCGAGGTAGACGGTCGGGGCGCTATTGAGCCAGGCATGTTCTGGCGTTTCCCAGATGAAGAGACGCAACCGAATATTGAAAATGGCTTGTATGGCCATAATAAACGCAATAAGTAGATAGACCCCTTCGAGAATAGTAATAAGAATACTCAAACGTTCTTTCTCCGCTTAGGTATAGAGATATGCGCAATAGAGCGTCGCGTATAGCGACACCTGAATATTTAAACGCATTACTCTAAATAAAGGAACAGCATGGGAGAAACGTCATACCTAAAATGCTTGAAAGATTGCTAGCGCGTGTGTTTTATGTGCCATTGATATATAGTAGGTTGAGAGTCTTGCGTTCCCGTGATGATTTCGGATAGACTGAAATAATGGAGCAAAGGTGTCCACAAAGGGCCTTACAGAGTAGTTAAGGAGTTGAGTATGGCGCAAGGTCTGCAAGTAGTCAGTACATTTCCTTTTTCCCCCGCCTCACAGGCTGTGTTAAGCGAGGCTGCGGGTAAGGAGATCTTATGCCTTAGTGATAGCGACGAGTTTGAAGCGAGCCTGGGCGAGGCCGATGTGCTTTGTGCCTACAAGGTACCCACGAATTGGCGCCAACTGGCGCCGCGCTTACGCTGGTTGCAGGCGTCGGGAGCTGGTGTGGATGGTCTGCGCATAAGTGGTATCCTGACGGCCGATAGTGGCGTACAGGTCACAACGGCGGTGGGTATCCATGCCACCACCATTGGCGAGTACGTGTTCGCGAGTATGCTTATGTATAATCGCTCCTGGCCCACGATGGTGCGTTTACAGGATCAGCGCATATGGCCACGAAGCGCGAACTGGTATAAACTGGGGGGACGCGAACTGGCGGGACAGACGCTAGGGATTATTGGTCTGGGGAGTATTGGTCAGCGCGTGGCCTTCCTGGGCCAGGCTTTTGGCATGCGGGTCCTGGCAACCAGACGTACGGTACAGGCGGGAGCGCACCAGGAGCATGTAGATCAGCTTTATCCTATGACGCAGTTGCATGCTATGCTAAGCGAGTGTGATTATGTCGTGGTCGCTGTTCCATTGACGGCCGAGACTGAGCACCTGTTGGGTGAGGCCGAGTTTCAAGCGATGCGCCAGCATGCCTACCTAGTCAATGTGGCGCGTGGCCGCGTGGTGGATGAGCGGGCGCTTGTCAGGGCATTGCGCGAGGGATGGATTGGAGGCGCGGGCCTGGATGTAACCGAAGAAGAGCCTTTGCCTGCCGAGAGTCCCTTGTATACGTTAGCGAATGTCATCCTGACCCCTCACATCTCGGGCGAGAGCGTGCATTATGACCAGCGTCTCGCAACGCTCTTCGCGGAAAACTTGCGGCGCTACCGAGCGGGCCAGCCACTACAGAATAGATATGATCCCGCACGTGGATATTAGCTTGACATCAGCTTGACATCAGCTTGCTCCTGGTTCTGGCGCTTATAGCGTCGAGGGAGAAGGTCTGTAGAGGGCGCGATAGTTCATTTAGAAGGAAGAGGGCTTGTATGAGCAATGATCTTGGCCGCATCGAGACACTCGGTGCGGATGCAGTGGGTATGCCGGGGCAGCGACGTTTCCGACTCTATGCCAGGAGTGGGCGTGGATCAGCGGTTGTGTGGATGGAGAAGGAACATTTGCGCACCCTTGCCGAGACCCTGGAACGTATTCTCGGTGCGATTGCGGACGGCGAGGTCTTGCGCCTAGAGGCGCGTCCGGGGGGCTTGCCATCTCCCACGGGAATGCCAGGAGATTTTCCGCTTACGCCAACATACGATTTTCAGGTGGGGCAGATGAAGCTCAACTTTGATGAGCATAATGAAATGTTTCTGCTGAGCCTGGCCCCAATGGAGATTATTGAGGAGCGCGGGGAGCCGCAGGCGCTCATTCTGGAGGATGAAGCGGTTGTGTTGCGTTTCTCACCCCAGGAGGCCTTGGAACTCTCAAATGAGATTGGCCTGGTAGTGGCCGCTGGTCGCCCGGTCTGCCCCTTCTGCCATATGCCCCTGGATGGTGGTCCCCATGCCTGTGTTAAGCAGAACGGGCACCATAAGATTGTACAGATGGAGATTCAGGATATCGATGAGGATGAAGAAGAGTAAGAGCGCGTTACTGTGCGCTCTTACTCTTCTTTTATCGACTACCTGAATAGCGAGCATTACTCAATACAAAGGTATTTATTCGCTTTTTGGAGATACGTCTCTTCGTTTGCCTCGATCATAAGCTTGTGCAGTACCACTAAATCGCTATCGGGCAGCGATTCCACGGGTTGTAGGCAGAGACGCATGATCGCGCGACCATGTTCGAACACCTGCACATAGCCACTATGGCGTGGTACACGATACACGCGATGCGGAGCTGTAGGGCTTGGGATTTCCAGGTACCCATACCAGAAGAGCTGCCGAAATTGCTCGTGGGTGAGGAGATCGCGCAGCAAGTGACTAGCTCTACGCTCCGCTCGTGACCATCCCTTCACATAGGGCTGAAAAATCAGCCAGAGTATGGGAGAGATGGCCAGGGCAATTGCGAGCCAATATAGGGCCGTCAGGATATGGGGTACCAAGTTTATCCACCAACCACTCTTGGCACTAGAACGATTTGTTCCGCGGTGGCATCAAAGTCTTCGATGCGTTCGGCTGGTTTGCCAGGATCGAGGCGGAAAGCGGTCGCGCCTCGTGCACGCTCTTGGGCAAAAATGCGCTCGGCTTCTTGAATTGCAGCCACGGCTTCAGCATCACCCGCGAGAACTTTCTGCTCGTCCCAGGTGAGACGGTCGTCACCACGCCGTGACATCACCCGTAACATACCCACAGTCGTTCCTCCTTCGTAGTCTACGCCATTTTTGGATGGCAGCTTCCAACGAATGTCGTGGAACAACCTTGGCGTCCGTTAGCAAACGGTGAGGGCGTGGTATATCTCAATGAGCAGATGAACATATATAGCTCGTCGCTCGTCGCTCGTCCTCGCATTGCTGGTTGTTCCTCCTGGCGCAGGAGCCCATGGAAATCTTACATGGGGAGGAAGCGCCTATACTCCTTGTGTGCGTGCCTTGCTAGTTGTCCATGTATAACAAGTATACCAGAGCACCCTACAGACGACCGGGACAAGCTTCAGGCAGGCGTTGGTGGAGACACTTCCCTGCGTGCTGTATAAGAGGCACGCATAGTTCCGACTCTCGGTTTGATCCCCAGACTTGAGATTAACCGACGCGCTACGCCATACAACATTAGTATACGGTACGCGATGAAGTGCAATGCATGAAACATACTGTAATACTATTGTACGCGAATACCCTTCATTCGTCAATCGTTTGTGCCTGCCTGTTATCTTAGAAGCTTGCTTGCTGCACCTGTTTTCTCCCCTGCAATGTTCAGGGAAAGAGGGTATGGATGTGTGGTATGGGCGATCGCCCATACCACACATCCATACCCTCTTTAGATAGTGTTTGAAAGTGGTCATCTCGCCGAGAGGAAGAAGAAAGGGGTTGATGTAACGAGTCGAAGAAGCAGAAAGAAAGTGCAGAAGGCGTATGAAGGTGACACTGGGGAGGAAAGCCTATCCCTCCGATCTGACGGATGAGCAGTGGGAACTGTTGGAACCCCTGATCCCTCAACCATCCCTGCAGGGCCGCAAGCCGTTTGTCTCGCGACGCGAGGTCGTCAATGCAATTTTGTACGTTTTGCGCAGTGGATGTCCCTGGCGCATGCTGCCCCATGAATTTCCCGCGTGGCAAAGCGTCTATTACAATTTTCACCGCTGGGAGCGCGAAGGCGTTTGGGATCGTATTTTGCAAACCCTACGCATGCGGATGCGCACCAGGCAAGGCCGAGAGGAAGAGCCAAGTGCTGCGATCATCGACAGTCAATCCATCAAAACGAGTGCGGTTCGGGGTCCTGAAAAGGGCTACGACGTCGGGAAAAAAAACGTGGGGCCGCAAGCGTCATGCATTCGTCGATACGCAGGGCAATCTGTTGGCTGTGAAGGTGACAGGAGCCCAGGCCTCTGATCACCAGGGCGGCACTGCCCTGCTCGAGCCACTCAAGAATGCGCTTCCCCGTCTGCAGCTCATTTGGGGCGATAGTCATTACGGCGGAACCTTTCTGACCTGGGTGAAAGAAACGCTGGGCTGGACGATTGAGACCATCCATGCAGTCACGCTCCCCAAACGAGGCCTGCTCGTGCCCGAAGGGGAGGAGGTGTGGACTGGGACGCATTGTTTCCCACAGGCTTGCGGCCTCAGCCCAAGCGATGGATCATTGAGCGCAGTTTCTCCTGGATCGTGCGCTGGAGGAGGCTTTGCCGCGATCACGAGGGGCTCCCACAGAGCAGTGAGGCCTTTATCAAGCTCTCTGCCAGCTACCGTATGCTCACCACGCTCGTGCCAGCTTTCCCATCGCGACCGTTTTAAAACACTATCTTAGACGGCGTTTTGGAGCTTTGTGCCGCATTCAGGACAGAAGCGGGTTCCTGGTGCCAGGGATTGCGCACACTGTGGGCAGGTTACCTCCTGGGCGGGAATCCGTGTGCCGCAGTCCTGGCAAAATTTGCCTGCGGCGCCCGGGCGGCGACAATTGGGGCAGGCTACAGCCTGTGCCCCCTGGAAAGCCAGGGCGGCTGGCAGTTGGTAGGGCGGACTTCCAGGAGGGAGTGCTTGCTGCTGAGGGGAAGCAAGGAGGTCGGGCGTCGCGGCTGAGGGAATAGCCGCGACATTGAAGCGGGGTGCGTGATACTGCTCTTCAATCTGCTTACGCTGAGCCTCGACATTGAGTTCATGTTGAAACTGGGAGCCATCCGCTTTCAAATCGGGGGCACAGTGCGTGCAGAGGTTAAGCTGAATATTAAAGCAACGCATACAAACTGTCTGGTGACAGCGTGGGCAGGTATGGAAATTATGTTGGATCTCACCCCATGAGCGTTGGAGAGCGCCAGCCTGTTCCGTATGCCACTGGCTACCATAGATTTTCTGGCCAGCTTCAGCGGCACGCCCCCAGAAACCATTGAGCAGGCCAACACCAATATCCATAATGTTGCTGGCTGTGCTCACTGAAGAGCGGATAGGCTGGGTGTCTATCTGCCAGTAACAGCTCTGGCAGGTAAAACGAAAGGCGAAGTAGCCCTGAGATTGATTGCTCATGTCCTGGTAAATGTTGGGAACCACATAATGCTGCGACATGCTGTCACCTCAAAATTATTTGGCTGTTACTACCGAGATCGCGGCCGTACCAGGACCGGTATGTGTGCCTAGCACTGCGCCTAGCTTCCAGATGGCAATATCGCCAGAATAGACGGGCTTAAGGGCCTCCGATAGCTGTTGCCCAACCTCTTCACTGGACTCAGCAATGGCCAGATATTCGATTGGGCCTAGCTCCTGAAGAATCTGCGCGACGCGAGCATAAGCCTTGCCGCGCGTGCGGGCGCGCTCAACAGGAATGACGACTCCCTCCTTCAGGGAGATGATGGGTTTAATGTTGAGCACATTGCCCAGCATCGCTGTTGCGCCACCAATACGCCCACCGCGCCTGACATACTCTAAGGTGTCGAGAACTGCGAAGATGCGTGTCCGCTCCAAGCGATCGACGAGGTGCGCTTTTATCTCTTCAAGTCCCAGGCCTGCCTGTGCCTCTTCTGCGGCCTTAATTACGGGATAGCCCATACCCACACTAGTAGTCTTAGAGTCAACGATCTCAATGGGGATTTTTCGCAGATCTTCTGGCAGGGCGTCGCGCGCGGTACAGGCTGACTGATAGGTGCCGCTTAACTGAGAGGTGAGATGGACCGAGAGGATGCCGGTTGCGCCTTCTTGAATCAAACGCGTAAAGGTCTCTTGAAAGCGTGCGGGCGCAGGCTGAGATGTGCGAGGTAGCTCTTTGCTTCCTTGCAGTTTCTGGTAGAATGCCGCATTATCCATCTCGATATTGTCGAGGTAGGCGTCATCGCCAAAGGCGACAGTAAGTGGCACGATCTCAATGCCGAGTGCCTTCGCCTGCTCGATAGGCAGGTCTGAGGTGCTGTCAGTAACGATACGAACGGTCATACTGGCCTCCTGGCAGGAAGAAGCGGCGTTCTCTCACGAGCATCAACTCTGATGAGTGGTGATAGCACTAGAACGCCTGCTGCTGCCTTTGTAGTGTAGTGGGTGTAGCTTGAACGGGTAGGTATCTTGCACAGGCACCTGCCTGTAGCAGTCCTGGCATGCCAGGTGCATCGCAGGCAGGTGCCTGGGGTTCCCTTATTCTGCCGAGAGAATGTAGGCGTAGTAGGGCTGGCCTCCGCTGACAACCTCAATCTCAAGATGTGAGTGGAGCTGCTTGAGCCGTTTGCAGGTTGCGTGTGCCTCTTCGGCGGTGACTTCTGCTCCATAATACATTGTAACTATTTCATAGTTATCGATATGCATGCGTTGGAGCGTATCTTCGAGCACGGGCTGCATCTGCTGACCGGCAACGGCCAGGTTTCCATTGATGACACCGATGAAATCGCCTTCGCGCACGCTGATGTTATGAATATTGACGGTGCGTACCGCGGTAGTGATCTCGGCGGTCTGGATGGATTGAGAGGCTTCTTTCATTGCCTGGCAGACGTCCTCGAAGTCATCCTCGTAGTTATAGGCCATCAGCGCCGCGATGCCCTGGGGCATTGTTTTGCAGGGAATGACAAAGACTTTTTTCTGCGTCAGGCCATTGACCTGTTGCGCGCTTAAGATCACGTTGCTGTTATTGGGGAGGATGATCACCTGCTGCGAGGGAGCGTTTTCTACGGCGGCGAGTAGTTCTTCAATGCTGGGGTTCATGGTCTGGCCACCCGAGACGATTGATTGGACGCCCATGCCTCTGAAGACCTCTTCAAATCCCTCACCCGAGGCGACGGCTACCAGGGCGATAGGTACCTCTTTTTCTACATCCGGTTCAGGCTCTTCATCTTCGGCGTGCTCGGCCGCGCTCTCAGCGGCGTAGGTCAGGCTCTGTTCCTGCAAGTTCTCGATATTGATATCGTTCAGGCTACCGAGGCTGACGCCATAATCAAGGATTTTGCCGGGCGTGAGTGTATGAGTATGAACCTTGAGGAGGGTCTCGTCGCCCGCCACCACTGTTGAGACGCCCCCCATATCAATAATGGCCTGGCGAATGCCTTCGACGTCCAGATTCTTGCCGCTGAGCAGGAAGACGACCTCGTAGCCGAACTCTTCCTCAACCGTGACACGCCCTTTTTTGGCGGCGCGCTCTTTTTGCTGGAGCAGTGGTTGCAATTGGGTGACGGTTGCAGCCGGGCTAGCGGCCTCACCACGAATGTAGCGCAGAATACCCTCCAGAATTGTGCAGAAGCCCTGCCCGCCCGCGTCAACGACGCCTGCCTGTTTCAGGGTGGGCAACTGATTGGGGGTATTGGCAACAGCCAGGCGTGCGGCCGAAACCGCTTCCTGCATTAAACCGACCAGGTCATCACCGCGTTCCGCGCTCTGTTTGGTTGCCTCAGCAGTCTCGCGTACAACCGTTAAGATAGTGCCCTCAACGGGTTTGATAACAGCGCGGTAAGCCAGACGCTGGGCTTGTTGAAAGGCTTCAGCCAGATCAGTGGCGGCGAAGGTTGGTTTCCCCTCTAGACCCTGGGCCAGCCCACGCAACGTCTGCGAAAGGATAACTCCTGAGTTGCCACGCGCGCCCAGCAGGGCATCGTGGGCGAGGCGTGCGGCCACAGCCCCCGCAGAGCTTTCTGTCGTTTCTGCGATATTGCGGATGGCTGAGCGCATGGTGGCTGACATGTTGGAACCAGTATCCCCGTCGGGAACGGGAAAGACATTCAGGGCATTGATGGTTTCGCGATTTTCTTCCAACCACGCCGCGCCTGCCAGGATCGCTTTCTTGAGATCCTGACCGTCAAAAACGCTGATACGTCTGGCCCGCTGTCGAATTGAGCGCGGTGAGTGTTCCTGCATAGCGTCTGTGCTACCTTTTTTACTGTTTTTCTTGTGTGCCAGGTCCATGGAGGAGGCCCTGGACATTCACGTTAACTTGAGCAACGGGCAGACCCAACATCTTCTCAAGTGAGAATTTGACGCTGCTCATGATATTGTGTGCTATTTCGGAGATGCGCAATCCGTACTCTAACACGACATAGATATCTACAATGAGCTGATCATTGACCACATTGACCCGCACTCCCTGATTCACATGTTGTGTTGAAAGCAGGATAGGCTCTCCATAGTGGAGGCGTGGGGAAGCCAGTCCTAGCACCCCATAACACCCAGTTGTAGCCTGTACTACAATCGTATGAATGGCGTTAGGAAGGACTTCAATTTTACCTCGGGGGTGAGAGCTGGATTGTGGTTTTAGAGCATGTGCTTTTGGCATACGCAATTGTCTTCTCTCTTGCCAAATTAGCCTATATGGGTTATACTCGCATAACGTGCCAGGGATTCCCAGGCGAAGCACGAGTTGTCACTCTTGACAACGCCGGTGTTTCAGCTTATCATCATTCTGGTTTTGCGGCTATGGCAAACGGGTGTTATCCCGAATTTCCCTGGCAGTAGCACAAGGGAATAGCCACTGAAGCAGTATACCAGAGACCTCGATCATAAATCAAGCAGCAGCGGAACGTGTGTCGGCAGGCATGGACTTTATGGCTGTCGGAACCTCTTATACTACAAGCAGGTATCTATCACAAAGTATGTTTCCGTCGCAGTCTGGTAGGAAGGAAGAGTAACATGGCAGCAGGTCGTTGTGATGTCTGTGAGCGCAAGCCCATGTATGGTAACAATGTGCCACACTCTCAGCATCGTACGCGCCGTCGCTTCGTGCTCAACGTACAGCGCCGTCGCCTTGAGGTGAATGGTACCGTGCAGAACGTCAATATCTGCACACGCTGCATGCGCACCATGAGCAAAATGCCGAAGGTGCGCTAAGCAGGCAGACAGAAAAACAAGAAGGTACCCACAAAGGTTACTTCTCTCCCAGCAGGGAGGTGGTCTTTGCGGGTACCTTTTTGCGTAAGGGAACGTGGGGAGTGCAGAGGGGCTGACGCCCCTCTGCACTCCCCACGTTCCCTTTTTTAGATTTAGACAACCGGAATAGCTTTGCGTCGGTTCTCGAAGCGGGTACGTAGCTGTCCACAGGCGGCAGCGATATCATCGCCGCGCTCCGCACGCACGCTATTGCTGATGCCACGTTCAAAGAGAATATTGCGGAAGGCGCGAATGGCGTCTGGACCTGGGGGACGATAGCCAGCCGAGGTCGCGTTTACGGGAATACAGTTGACGTGCGCGAACTGCTTGAGCGGGGCCAGCAGTTCTGCTAACTGCTGAGCGCGCTCCGGCGTATCATTGACGCCTGCCAGCAAGACATATTCAAATGTGACCTGCCTTCGTGTCGCCGTGATATAGTCCTGGCAGGCGGCCAGCAGTTCTTCCAGCGGGTACTTGCGGTTAACAGGCATGGTCTGGCTGCGCGCCTCATTGGTGGGCGCGTGGAGGGAGATGGCCAGGTTGACCTGGAGCTGCTCCTGGCTCAATTTGCGGATGGCTGGCACCAGGCCAACGGTCGAGACGGTCATATGCCGCGCCCCCAGGTTGAAGCCTGCGGCACTATTGAGGATGCGCAGGGCCTGGAGCACATTGTCGTAGTTGTGTAGTGGCTCGCCCATGCCCATCAAGACGATATTGGTGATGTGATCGATAGGTGTACTACCGGGAAGGCCAGCCGCGCTCCAGGGAGTGGCGCGTAGCTCGCGCGCGAAGTGGAGTACCTGGGCGATAATCTCGCCTGATTGTAAGTGGCGATCAAAGCCCATCTGGCCAGTGGCGCAGAAGGTGCAGCCAAAGGCGCATCCCGCCTGGCTGGAGACGCAGACGGTGGCGCGTGCGCTACTCTCGCCCAGGGGAGGATAGAGCATCAACACCGACTCGATCAATTTGCCATCGGCGAGTTCTAGCAGAATCTTACGTGTGCGGTCGTCTTTCGAACTCATCTCGCTGCGCACGACGAGTGGGCCGATACAGGCCTCCTCTTCCAAGCGCTGACGGAGCTTCAGCGGCAGATTCGACATGGCTGCGAAGTTATCGACAAGCTGCTGGTAGATCCAGCTATAGATCTGCTTAGCGCGAAATGCGGCCTCGCCTCGCGCGGCCAGCCACTCCTGCAACTGCGGCAGCGTCAGCGTGAGCAGATCGGTTTTAGGTTGTGTCTGTTGTGTCGTATTCATATCTGTTGTCGGTGTTGGAATCATAGTTCACACATTATACTGCCTCGATCCGCTCTCGTCCAATGGTAGTTGGCTTTAATGCTAAGTTCTATGCCACGTAAATTTTTGGAGGTGAGAGTGTTTCCCCGTGCTTTTGGGCGTCTTCAATCCACATATCGAGCACTTCAAGTATATTTGTCATGGCTTCTTGATAAGTATCTCCATGCGTCTTTACACCTGGAAGCCCTGGAACGCTGGCAATGTAAATGCTGTCTCTTGGGTCCCATTGGATTGTGATGGAATAGTGGCTAGTGTTCATCGCGTTCTCTCACCTTCCTTAAGGCAGCTTGTACCTCATTAATTTGGTATCGTCTCGCGTCATCTCCATCGCTGCCTGATAGGTTGACAAAGATAGGAGGGTACTATGAATGTATCCACTTGGTATGGCTTCCTTTGCCAGGTCGCATAAGAAAGCCTGCTTTTTGAAGATCAGCTTTCAGTTGCCTGACTTTGCGTGGCATGGTTTCTTCCTTTTCTATAATACCATAGGCGACTTTCCATCTGAGCTGTCCTTTTGTAGTGATTGTGCGTGTTTGATTATGTTCTGATATTCCTCCAGGGCGACTTTAGCCTCGCGCTCGCGCTGGGCGCTGCCTATGAGGATGATGAGTTGCTGGAGCTGCTCGGGTTGAAGTTGCCCCAGGGAATGGGCCTGGATAATGAGCCGGGGGAAGCGCGCTTCGATGATTTTGAGCAGGATATGATGCAAATCCTGGCATTGTTGGGCCTGTAGATCTGCCTGGACCTGGGCTTTTATCTCCTGGTAGATCCAGGTGTTCTGCAAATCATAATATTTGCTTGCCATCGAAATTGTCTCCTCTCTTCACCCTGGGAAATATACATGCTTTATTTCTCTTATACCGCTCCCAGCTGGAAAAGCGGAAAGTCTGTCAAGAGGGGATGCGCTACCCTTTTGCGACTGGAAGAATCTCCTACTTAGCAGCGGGGAGAACGCAGTTGCTACGGGGTAGCGTCTGACTTTTTCTGTTTTGGGACGTATTATCAAGAGAACCTTTTTGCTATGAGGCGTGGTAACAGAGGTACAAGTGCAAACGTAGTAAGGTTAGCTGGACATATTGGGGAAATACTGGTAGAAAGTCTGGTAGACCATGGTGCAGAGTACAGATCAAGCGCAAAACGCTCAAGTGTCCAATAAGAATAGTTCCGGTCGCGTGCGACGTGTGTTGCGCAACCGCAACTTCTTATTACTCTGGTTGGCACAACTTATCTCCTTGACGATTCTCAATGCCACAAACTATGGCGTGATCGTGCTCGTCAACAATGTGACGCAATCGGTCTTTATGGCTGGCCTGGCTATTATTTCGTTTACCCTACCTGCCATCCCTTTTAGCGCCATCGCGGGCGCGATTGTGGATCGCTTGAATAAGCGCCAGGTGCTCTGGGTGAGTAATATCTTACGCATGGTGACGGTATTGTTGATGTTCATCTGCATTGTCTTCAACCGGAGCAACCTCTGGCCCCTCTTCCTGCTGACCTACTGTACCTCGCTGATTGGACAGTTCTTTATTCCCGCTGAGGGGTCATCCATTCCCTTGCTGGTCGGCGAACGCGATCTGATGCCCGCCCTCTCGCTCTTTAATATCTCCATCACTATTTCGCAGGCCCTGGGCTTTCTTATTCTTGGGCGCCTGGTAACCTCGCTCTTCTCACCCTTTACAGTCCATATAGGCAAGCTGGCCTTTAATGTGCAATCCATCGATATGCTTTTCCTGCTGGTCGGCGTGCTCTACGCGGTTTGCGCTGGCTTAATCCTGCTTATCCCATCGCGTTGTTTTGCCGAGTCGCACCTCAAGCAAGAGAGGGAGCGGCGTGGAGATAGGACGGTGAAGGAGACGCTGGCACGCCTCTGGGCAGACCTGGGTCAGGGCTGGCGCATTGTGCAGGTCGATAACCTGCTCTTCTTCTCGGTGGTGCAACTTTCGGTTGTGGGTATCCTACAGCTTCTGATTGGTGAGTTGGCGGGTACCTTTGTCCAGCAAGTGCTGCACCATCCACCTGAAGATATGGCCTTGATCCTGGCACCGGCGGGCGTTGGCCTGGTTGGAGCTTCAGTCTTGATGACCCCGTTGACGGAGCGGATTGGGCGTATACGTTTGACGTTGATCGGGTTTATCTCGCTTGCGGTGGGCTTCTTACTCTTGCCAGCCATGCAGTGGCTCTCGCTGCGCCTTGACCCGGTGCATGGTGCATCATCTGCCTGGCTGCTCTGGTCGGTCATCCTACTGGTGACATTGCTGGGCGTGGCTATGGCGTGCGTGAATATTCCTACAAACACGATTATGCAGGAACGGGCGCCTGAAAATGGGCGTGCGCGTGTCCTGGCTTTTCAGTTTATGCTGTACAATGCTGGTTCCATCCCCGTCTTGCTTTTCGCGGGCGCGATTGCGCAGTTGCTGGGCTTCAATCTTTTGATAGTGGTGTTGGCGGCTTGTATGTTCTTCTTCTGCTTCTGGGCCTCGCGCTTTGGCAAACGTCAGCCTGGACGCAGGTCGCAACAGGATGCTCATGCCGCGCAGAAGCCTACGGAGAGCAAGGAAAGACAACAAGAGTCACTCCACTCAATAGAGGATATGTTTCCACCGATTCCCCAGGAGCCTCACACATACGCAGATTCTACTCCCAATGAGCAGCAACGTCCTTCATGAAGGTGTTTGCAGGGCCACATAGTGGCGAGAACTCGTATTCATAGACTACCTCCTGGTGCTGGGAAACCTATTTGTGACGCTTGTTCTGGCTGTCGCGTTTTCGATAATAAGAAACTCATTTTCGAAGAAACTCATTTTTGCTGTTATGCCTGCCTTATAGTTGGGTGCTTGCCAGGCGGAGGAAGAATATGCCTGATCTATTCCATCTAAGTGTGATTGATATTCTGTTTGTGCTGACCGTTCTCCTGATGGTGTTCAATGGTATTCGCAATGGTGCGATATTTAGCCTGATCAACATTATTAGCATACCCATAGGCTGGTTTGTCGCGTACGCCTATGGGCCAGAGTTCATCTCGATCATGGCCTCTGACGGGTTCGCGGCTACCCCCCTGATTGCCTTTCTGGCGCTGTTTCTCGGCGTTGTACTGATCTTTCATATCGCGGCAACGCTTATTCGTGGCACGACGCAACGTATTCCAGGCGTTGGCCTGGGGGATGCGTTGCTGGGTGGCCTGGTAGGTTTTGTGGAGTCCTGGCTCCTCTGGCTGTTGCTGCTCATTGTGCTGGGAAATTTCCTGGCGAGTGCACAAAGTGGGGCACCTCTGGGCATGCACGTTGATGCCGCTCAGTTGCGGGCTTGGCATGACTTTTACAATGACGCGGTCAATAATAGCCTTTTTGCCCGTGTGAATGCATTCTTTGTTCACGCGTTGCCGCCACTACCGCAGCCTCCACAGCGTTAGAGCGGTTGGGGCTGACGTTGCTAAAGCACGCGTCTACATATCATGGGACGAGGCTATCGCGCCTTGATATGTAGACGCGTGCTTTAGCAACGTCAGCGTCCAGAAGCAAGGGATTTACCCTTTGCGTTTCCCCTGAAGCTAGCGTACAATGAGCAGAGAGGCCAAAGCATGTAGCGTGCATGTAGAAGATTGGAGGACGTTACGACACACCGTTTGATCGATACCGGAATACGTCGGGGTCCAGAACGGGCCTATCTGGTGGCAGTTGAAGCTGATGAGCAAGAGGGGATGTGGGGCGCTGAGGACTCGCTTCAGGAATTAGAGGCCCTGGCAACAACTGCGGGCGCGGCGGTGCTAGGACGCATGATTCAACACCTGCCCCAGCCCGATGCACAGACCTATCTGGGCAAAGGCAAGGCCCAGGAACTGGTGGCACTCGATCAACAGCTCCAGCTCGATGTTGTCATTTTTGATGATGAACTTACCCCCACTCAACAGCGTTCACTCGATAAGATGCTGAACGCGCGCGTCATAGATCGTACCGCTCTTATTCTCGATGTCTTTGCGCAACGTGCTTATTCCCACGAAGGCCGTCTTCAGGTAGAACTGGCCCAGGCCGAATATCGCTTGCCACGCCTAGCGGGCAGTGGGACTTATACCCGGCAGGCTGGTGGTTCCCTTGGTGGTGGTGGTGTAGGTGGCGCGATTGGTGTGCGCGGCCCAGGCGAAACTCGGTTGGAACTGGATCGACGCCGGATTCGCAGCCGTATTTCCGCGTTACGCAAGGAGATTGAAGAGGCCCGGAGTCAGCGCGCTCTCCAGCGCAAGCAGCGTGTGGCCCAGGGGCTTCCCATGGTTGCGGTCGTAGGCTATACAAACGCGGGCAAGTCGACACTGTTTAATGCCCTGACGGAGGCTGGCGTACTGGCTGAAGATAAGCTCTTTGCCACGCTGGACCCGGTGACGCGTCGGCTCTTGCTGCCCAACAATCAAGAGGCCCTACTCTCCGACACGGTTGGCTTTATCCAAAAGCTGCCAACGCAGTTGATCGCCGCCTTTCGCGCTACGCTTGAAGAGGTGATTGAGGCTGATCTGTTGCTTGAAGTCGTCGATATCAGC
The DNA here is from genome assembly GCF_016587375.1 of Ktedonobacter robiniae. Lineage (GTDB taxonomy): Bacteria > Chloroflexota > Ktedonobacteria > Ktedonobacterales > Ktedonobacteraceae > Ktedonobacter > Ktedonobacter robiniae. The sequence goes on along the minus strand of NZ_BNJG01000001.1, from coordinate 1,546,808 downwards.
CATGAGAATGCCTTTGAGCAGAGCGAGACGGTACACGATATCCTCGAAGAACTGGGAGCAGCCGCGAAACCCCGCGTGACCGCGCTCAATAAAATTGACCTGCTCACCGACCCCGATGTCCTTGATCCCAGCCTCTACAGCCACGCTGTGCCTATCTCAGCGGCTGAGGGCAAAGGCCTGGAAGAACTGTGTGCTGAAGTGGCTTCCGTACTCGCGGATACGATGGAGCAGCTAACGGTCTTACTCCCCTTTAGCCGGGGCGACCTGGTAGAATTGTTTCATCGTCGCGGCCTGATTGCCTATGAAGAACATGAAGACGAGGGGACGAGACTGATGGGGCGCCTCCCCCGTTCGCTCGCAGGCTATTATTCCCCTTACATTCAACCCCCCGCTTAAGCATAGCCATTTTCTCCTCAGCACCCAGGGGCTTCGTATAGGGTAAATAGGGATGGAGGCGGGCTGGCAATGCCAGCCCGCCTCCATCCCTATTTACCGGGCGAGCCACGTAGGGGCGAGAAGTCACATCATTGAATACTGCCTCATGGTGGATCACTCAAGAACGAGACATAACAAGAAAATAGCAGACAGATAGTTACAAAGGCTATGAACTGTACAGAAAAATACGAAATGTGATATGGTAGAGGTGAGTACTCTCAAATGTATGCCTTTAGAGTATGAGTATTAATTGCTAGCTGTTTTTGCTATTCTTTTGCTGAAAGTGCCAGGGAAGCGCTATGGCTGAACTACATCCTAAGTTGAAGAGTCGACCGATACCTCTGCGTGTCCGCTTGCGTGCTGCGCCCAGTGCTGAGCAGCATGAGCGTGCTCAGGTGGCTGAAGAGCAGGCTATAGCGGAAGTACTCTCCACCCAGTCCGTGCCCAATGGCGAGACCAAGGGATTATTTTCCTATGCCCTTGATGACGTCTCGCAGCGACGGGGCCTGCATATCAAGGAACTGTTACGCCTGGGGAATCTCTTGCGTGCCGATCTGCGCCTGGACGAGGTGCTCCAGCAGATTGTGGCCGCGATCGCAAACTGTACCGGATTTCGCGCGCTGGCCATTAACCTGGTCTATGAACAGGAGCAGGTGACACGTGTGGTGGCCTGCATTGGTGTCTCAACGGAAGATATCCAACGCTTGAGGGAGAATCCAGAGCCGCTTGAGGGGATGCTGGCTCTTATGCGCCCTGAATACCAGATCAGCCAGAGCTATTTTGTTTCACATACTCAGCTCCAGGAGAAGTTTGCGGACATTGTCAGTGTCCCGGCTGGCGTGCTGGATAGCTATGAAGAAGGGCAATGGCATCCTGAAGATACACTGCTCATCCCTCTGTACAGTTTACGCGAAGAACGGTTGCTCGGTATTCTCTCTCTTGGAGACCCGGAAGATGGTTTGATACCATCGCGGGAGAATGTTGAACTGGCTGAACTTTTCGCTCAGCAAGCAACAATTGCCATTGATAACGCACGCCTCTTTCAGGAGCGCGAGGAGGAGCATCGCGCTCTGGAAGAGGGGGTGGCACACTTGCGTGAGGAGATGGAGCAACTGCGAAGCGGTGATTTACGCGTGCGCCTGCATTCCCAGCACGAGAAACTCCAGCCGATTGCGGAGTCAATTAACACCGTAGTGGGCGAGATTGGTTCTCTGCTGAGCCGAGTACAGATGGTGACGCAGGCGGTGGACGAACATACACGTAGTGTGCGTCATAGCTCGGAGTCGCTGGCACGTAACATCGCGCAGCAAGAGCGGCAGGTCAATCAAATTTCCACCGTTATTGAGCAGATTGCCGAGCAGATGCAGTCGGTCTCGCAGAAGGCAGCAACGCTTTCGCAAACACTCATGGAGTCAGTTGAGGTGACTAAGGAGGCGCAGGGAGCCGTTGATCGTGCCGTGGATGGAATGGGCATGGTGCGTGAAGCGACCCTGGAGTCAGCGCGCACTATGAAGGCCTTGAGCGAGAGCTGTCAGCAGGTGAACGAAGTGGTATCGGACATCTCCGATCTCTCAGTGCGTATGCATCATGTGGCACTCAATGCCGCAATCGAGGCCACACGTGTGGGTGAACGTGGGCAGGGATTTGGCCTGGTCGCTCAGGAGATGCGCACGCTGGCAAGCTACGGTAGCCTGTCTGCTCGTAAGGTTGGTTTCTCTATTCGCGGCATTCAACATGAGACCACGGCAATGTCGCAGAGCGTGGAGCAGAATACGCAACGTGTCGTGATGCAGACCGAGCTAGTGATGCAGACCGGGGTAGCTCTGGAAGCAATTGGCGCCGTGACCGAGGAGTTTTCGAGTCTGGTAAAGAGTATCTGTGATACGTCTGAGCAGCAGATGCAGGGTGCGCAAATGGTGACGGGCTCTGTACAAGAGATCTTGCGTATGACAGGTGATATCACGCAGCATACACGCGAGATGCAGAGCTCTTTGAACCACTTATTAAACCTCTCTGATGCCCTACGTTCGCGGATGTCTGTCTTCCGTATTTCATATGATCTCCAGATGTAGCAAGCGATTTCTAGCTACTACGTGGCTCGCAGGGTAAGTCTATGATGGTGGGCTGGCAGAGCCAGCCCACCATCATAGACTTACCCTTAGAGATGCAGTGGGGCAAGAGGGAGGACGGGGTCCAGGGGCAGCGCCCCTGGCGGGGCTTGGGGTGTCCCCAAGTTCCCCCTCCCCCTCTTGCCGCCGTAGGCGGCAGAAACAACTTGTACATCAGGTTAAGTAGGAAAAACTGCTCAACAAGTAATGATGCGATTCGGCGTTTACAGAGAAAGCCCAGTTTCGACGATAGAGTTTGTAATAGCCAATGTACGAACTCGTTTGGGCCAGCGTCTTTATCAATTTGTGGCGGAGCAAGCGTGTTTTTCCAGCCTGCGGGTTACGCATCCCTTCAGCGTAGATGGCGTGTGGACCTGAAGTGTAGAACTGTTCTATGTTATTTGTTAGGGGAGCTTTTTGATGAACGCTGCGAGTAGTCCTCCAAGCTTCGGCTCTATTCGGTTTATAGCAGGGCCTTTAAATGGCCAGGTCTTTCAGCTAACGAAGACCTCTCTAGATTTTGGGCGTGATGGAGGCAACGATATCGTCGTGCCAGATCCCAAGGTATCACGTCGTCATGCACGCTTGTTCTGGAATAATGGCAACTGGTTTGTCGAAAATCTTTCCAGAACGAGCAATGTTCTGTTGAATCAAGGAAAGGTTCAGCAGGGGACTTTGGCGCTTAATAGTGTTGTCACTCTTGGTGGAGATAGTTCTTTTGTCGTGCTAGCGTTACAAGCTCCCCCGCCTCATCTGGTCTCGAATGCCCCTCCACTTGTCCTTTCGGCCCAATCCGCGGCAGTCCAGGTTCCTCCTACGCCAGTGCCTCCAGGCCCAGCACATATAGCCGGTGGAACTCCACCCGCAATACCCGCTTCTATGGGAGCTCCTCCTCCCACACCCCCGGCTAATGGGGTCCAATTTGGCCCGGTTGGTACTACACCGCCGCCTTCGCCGGTTCCTGCTCAACCTTCTGCCGCTGATCGTACCGCGATCGAGGGGATGCCTACGCTTGAGATTAGCAGTAATGTGCAGTACGGGACGCAGAAACAGGCCTTGTTGAAGCCCGTCATCAATATTGGGCGAAACCCGTCAAGCGATATCGTCATCAATGAGCCAGTTGTTTCAGCCTATCATGCGCAGATTATTCGCGAAGGTAGCGATTGGGTGCTGGTGCATCCTCATCCTTCGCGTGGCCGAACGCTGAATGGCCTGCTCTATCAAGGTCGAATTATCCAGGGCGATGAGCAGTTTCGTAAGCCGCTTGTGCATGGCGACATTTTTCGTATTGGCGACGAACATGGTACCCTGGTCACGCTAACCTATGATGATGGCAGTGGTGTCTCCCAGGAGATGCCGCCAGATATTCATCCTATCCCGCTGAATACTCCGGTCATTACCATGGGGCGCGCGCCAGATAATATGGTAGTGCTGAATCATCCCCTGATCTCTGCGCATCATGCACACCTGGAGCAGGGACCAAATAATACGCACCGCATTATTGATCACAATAGCACAAACCATACCTATGTGAATGGGCAGCGCGTCTCGCAGCAGGCGCTTAAGACGGGCGATGAGATCCGTATTGGCCCCTATCGCCTGACCTATACAGGCACGCAACTGACGCAGTACGATGAGAGCAGTAGTATTCGTATCGATGCGCTCAATCTGAACAAGCGCGGCAATAATAATGTGGTGCTCATCAACGATATCTCGCTCGTCATCCCGCCACGCAAGTTTGTGGCCCTGGTAGGTGGTTCAGGCGCGGGCAAATCAACGCTCATGGATGCCTTGAATGGCTTGCGCCCGGCACAGCAGGGGACCGTGCTCTACAATGGACAGGACTACTATCACAACTTGTCGGCCTTTAGTACGCAACTTGGCTATGTCCCACAGGACGATATCGTCCACCGTGAGCTAACAGTTGAGCGCGCGCTCTACTACGCAGCGAAGATGCGCCTACCAAGTGACTTTACAAAAGATCAGATTAACCAGCGTATCAACGAGGTGCTGGAAGATGTAGAGATGACTGAGCGGCGGAAGCTCCTGGTCAACAAGCTTTCGGGCGGGCAGCGTAAACGTGTCTCTATCGCCCTGGAACTCCTGGCGAATCCAAGCATCTTCTTTCTGGATGAACCAACCTCGGGCCTTGATCCAGGCCTGGATCGTAAGATGATGTTCCTCTTACGGCGCCTGGCCGACCGTGGGCGTACGATTATCCTGGTGACGCATGCGACAAATAATATTAACGCCTGTGATTATGTCTGCTTCCTCTGTCAAGGGGGACGCCTGGCCTACTTTGGTCCACCCAACGAGGCCAAGACATTCTTCAATAAGACCGACTTCGCGGAAATCTATAGCTCGCTGGAGCCATCGAAGGATCACCCAACTATTCCGGCTGAGGCCGAAGAGCGCTTTAAGGCTTCGCCCCTGTATTATAAATATGTGGTGGCTCCTTTGAACGAGGGTCAGGCCAAGCGTGCCAGCATTCCGCAGTCCCAGAATCAGATCAAGCGTGCCAGGGGGGGGAATCCCTTAAAGCAGTTTATAATCATGTCGATGCGTTACATCGAACTGCTCAAGAACGATCCCGGCAACCTGGCGCTGCTCTTGCTCCAGGCTCCGATCATTGCCCTGTTACTGGTCGGTATTATGCGCTTTGAAATTGGGACCGGCCTATTTGAGCAGAAGAATACCGTCCAGTGTCGCACGCAGATTCTGACAAATCAAGGACCTCTGGCCCTGCCCGAGGCGAAAACCAAGGAGAGCGTGGATTGCGGTATAGTGAAAAACTTCTTGCAGGATAATCAGGCGGGCCAGCAATTTGTGAAGCAGAAAAGCAATGATGTCGACACGGCCCTGCAAGATTTTATCGTGCCTGGACTGGGCTTTAATGGGGAGACCTTGCTCTTCGTCATGGCCTTTGCCACCGTTCTCTTCGGCTGTATCAATGGCTCGCGTGAGATCGTCAAGGAGGCCCATATCTACCGGCGCGAGCGCGCGGTCAATCTGGGTATCATTCCCTACATGTTCTCAAAAATCGTGGTGCTAGGGATTCTGTGTCTCTTCCAGAGCGCGGTGCTGCTGTTTATTGTCGAACTGGGCGAGCCCCTGGTGACAAGTGTCTTTATGCCGCCCATCTTAGAGGTATATATCACGCTGGTGCTGACCTCTCTGGCGGGCCTGATGATTGGCCTGGCTATCTCAGCGCTCTCGCCGAACAATGACCGTGCTGTAAGCTTTGTCCCAATTATTCTGATCCCGCAGGTCATCTTCTCAGGCGCGATTATCCCCTTTAAGGATAAAGCCATGCAGGCGCTCGCCTTCCTGTTCCCCACGCGCTGGGCCATGACGGCGCTTGGTTCCTCGGCGGGCCTGCACAGCGATAAGATCAATGGCGACAAACTGTTTGGCGATGACTTTACCTTCCATGGAACCATCTTCTCTACCTTTAGCCATACAGATGCGGTACAGCGTATTCTGATGTCCTGGGCCGCTCTGGGCGCCTTTGTAATCATCCTGACGATTGTGGTTGGGGTCTGCCTCAAACGCAAGGATGTAAAAGTGTAGTAAACCTGGCAGGTAACGCACACGGGGGAGGCCGACCGGCCTCCCCCGTGTGCGTTACCTGCCAGGTTTACTACTTAATGGCGGTACCAAAACTGGTCCCAGGCGTGCCAGAAGGTGCCGGCGGTCGAGGTCACTGTGCGCGCATCCTCGATCTTGACACCTGGCCGGTTGATAAAATCGCGAGTGTTGTCGGGCGTGGCAAGCTCGACTTTAAAGGTGACTGGCCCCTCAAATTTTAGGGGTTTGGGCCAGTTCTTTAAGCTGAGAGCCTGGGCCACGCGCATCTCGATGAGCGAGCAGGCATCTTTGGGGGCCATATTGACGGATGAGAAGCGTCCCAGGCCCTTTTTTACCTGTGCTGTGACCACCTCTGTCCCCAGCAATTGCTGGACCTCGCGGCAGGTCGCGGCATCGCCAGAGGCGAAGGCGACGGGCACATCCCAGCAGCCTGCAATCGCGGCCAGGATGCCGCTTTCTCCCACCAGGGTTCCATTGATCGAGGCGTTATGCCAGGATTCGGACGAGACGGTGTGGCAGAGTACGCCATCGGGAACACCCGCCATGGCGTGAGCGCCGACAAAGAGGATAGCGTCACACCTCTGCTCAAAAGCCTCAATATACCTGGCCCAGGGGTGCCCGAAGACGTACTCTGCGCCCGACTCCAGGCGTTCAGGAACAAAGCTCTTAAAATTATGCGCGCCGCCCGCACCGTGACAGTCGACCACGACCACGTCACGTGCCCCAGCCGCACGCGCTCCACGGACCGCCGCGTTCATTTCATCGGTGTAGAGCTTGCGACATTCTTCATAAATAGCTGTGCCGCTGGAGACCTGCTCCCACGTTTCGATGCAAGAGACGCCTTCCATATCGCAGAAAATAACTACACGCATACTCTTCTCGCTTTCATGCCTATAAATAAATAATGAGTAGGTGATGTGGGGAGTTATGACAGACAAAGCCTGTCATGACTCCCCACATCACCTACTCATTATACCCATTTACGCACGTTTGCTGCGAGGGCGGGCGCGTCGCTGAGGGCGCTGCTTAATCACGGGAGGATCGTATTCGCGGTAGACGCGTTTGCCTATCCGCCAGCCTATAAAGCCACAGACAATGGCTCCCAGTACGGAGAGGGGAACGAGCCAGGAATAATGCTGTATAGGTTGATTAGTGATCAGGAGTGAGAGGCCGACGGTCAGCATGAGAAATGTCATCAGGCCAATAACTGAACCGAGACAACAACCCAGCGGGCCTCCACTGGGTTCGAAATCTTCAGGGAAAAAAGGGCGTGGTGCGTTAGAGGGAGCCTTTTCGCTTTCTGAGGCGTCTTTCTTCTCGCCCTCAAGGGAGGCAGAATCTTCTTCTACCTGTGGCTCTGTCTGGGGTTGCTCGTTATCTGGTGCTGTGGACACGAAGCGACTTCCTCCTGCTTCTGGACGTGAATATAAAAAAAGATATCCGGCCCGCGCTGGCAGGCTGATTGATACATCAAGGCATACGGTGTCTATTATGCCAAATGAACCTAAAAAGTGCCGAACTGGCGATCACCTGCGTCGCCCAATCCAGGTACGATATAGCCCTGATCATTAAGGCGCTCGTCGAGGGCGGCGATATAAATGTCTATGTCTGGATGGGCCTCGCTCAGCTTGAGTAATCCGTAAGGGGCCGCGATAATACAAACGAACGAGATGCGCTGAATACCCTTAGCCTTGAGGATATTAACTGCGTCAATGGCGGAGCCGCCTGTGGCCAGCATGGGGTCGACGGCGTAGCAGATTTGCAGGTCGACTTTATGCGGCAGCTGATTGTAGTATTCCAGTGCCTGGAGTGTGCGCTCGTCGCGTCGTAGACCCAGGTGCCAGATCTGCACATCATGTAAGACCTCGCGGAAGCCTTCGGCCAGGCCTAGTCCCGCGCGCAGAATAGGGGTAATACCAATGCCACCAGCGAGTTTGTAGCCTTGCATCTGCTCCAGGGGCGTCTCAATGGTCTTCTCCCGTAAGGCCAGTCCCGCTGTTGCCTCATAGGCAAGCAGACTCCCAATCTCCTTGACCAGGCGGTAGAACTGCGCGGCGGGCGTCTCCTTATTGCGGAGCAAGGTCATTTTGTGCGCCATGACCGGGTGCCGGGAAATGTGCACGCGTGGTAGCTGTAAGACTTCGGTGCGACCAGGCTGAGGAATGCCCTGCATTGGCAGTTGAGGTCGCTCCTCCTGGCTGGAAATGTTTGACATAAAAATCTCTCCTTCGACATGGCAGCAGTGAATTCTCTGGAATTGTAGCAAAGATAGTGAGATGCGTCGAGCCTCTATTATTTTTGTGCAGTAGCTCTCAGGACTTCTCGCCACTGCGTGGCTCGTGGGGTAAGGGTGTGTGGGGCCGGGCTGACTCCGCCAGCCCGGCCCCACACACCCTTACCCAATAAAAGGAGGACTGAATGGGTGTAGTAGCCGCGTACGCAAGTAGCGAGAAGTAATCGCGTACGCAAGTAGCGGGAAGTAGCTATAGATGGCTGTTTGCTGTTATATGCATGGGGAACTATGCTATACTACGCCCATATGGTTATAGGAGCATGTCAAATCACGTTGCATCTACCAGGATGCCACTCGTTAAAAGAGAAGCGTCAGATCGTCAAATCTGTCGTGACGCGGGTACGTAACCAGTTCTCTGTGGCTATTGCCGAGGTGGAAGAGCTTGACCGCTGGCAGATCACCAAAATCGGGATCAGCTATGTAAGCAATGATGCCCAGCACGCACGTGAGGTACTGGATCATGCCCGCCGCTATATTGAAGAGACACGTCCCGATATTTTGCTTACTCACGCTGAAACTGAAGTTTTTCATTGGTAAATAAATTATGTCATCACCAATGCTACAAACCGAGCAGAGAGATTCAGACATTTCAGTCTCTGTGCTCGGTATTCGTGTGGATCGCCTCACACAGCGCCAGGCCCTCGATTATATTGATCAGCTTATCTCCCTGCGCCGTGAGCATAGCGAAGAGGTTCGCTGCCAGCAGGTGATTACCGTCAATACGGAATTCGTGATTGAGGCGCAGCGTAACACTGCCTTTCGTGCATGTATCAATGAGGCTGAACTGGTGGTACCAGATGGTATGGGCATCGTCTGGGCGACGCGCTACCTGGGCAAGCCTGCACCTGAGCGTGTGACCGGCACTGACACCTTACCTGAGCTCGCAAAACTATGTGCCGCCAGAGGCTACCGTCTCTATCTGTTGGGGGCCGCGCCAGGGGTTGCGGAGAGCGCCGCTGAGCGCTTGTGTGCCCTGGCGCCCGGTCTACAGATCGCTGGCACTTACGCTGGTTCGCCAGATCCCGCCGAAGAGGAGCCTATCCTGGAGCGTATTCGCCAGGCGCAGGCTGACGTTGTCTGTGTGGCTTATGGCGCTCCGGCCCAGGAACTCTGGATCTATCGCAACCTCTCACGCCTCCCGGTGGCGGTCGCCATGGGCGTAGGCGGGGCGTATGATTTCCTGGCGGGACGCAAGCTACGAGCGCCTAAAACGATGCAGCGGATGGGCCTGGAATGGCTCTATCGGCTCTACCGCGAGCCCTGGCGTATCTGGCGTATGCTGGCTATTCCTCGCTTCATGATACTGGTCTTACTTAAAGGACGAAAAAAGGCATGACGATACAAATCACCGATTCTGCGCGCCTCAAAGCAGTTATTGCGGCTTTTCAGGGGAAACGGGTGCTTATTATAGGCGATATGGTTGCTGATGAGTATCTTATTGGGCGTCCAACTCGTATCGCGCGCGAAGCCCCTGTCTTGATCCTTGATCTGTATGAGGAGCGAACTATCCTGGGCGGGGCGGCTAATGTCGCGGTCAACGCCAACGCGCTTGGCGCGGAGGTCTTCCTGGCGGGAGTCGTGGGTGATGATATCGTGGGTAAGCGTCTGCGCCAGGCGATTGAGGAGTTGGGTATGCACCAGGAGGGGGTTGTGACCGATAACACACGTCCCACCTCGACGAAGACGCGTGTCATGGCCGGTAGCTCCCAGGTGGTACGCCAGCATATTGTGCGCGTGGACCGGGTGAACAAGGCTGATATCTGTGAACCCAGCAAGAGCCAGTTATGTGACTATATTCGCGAAGCGCTACCGAGCATGGACGCCGTCGTGCTCTCTGACTATGACCTGGGTATGATCAGTCCAGAGATCATCGAGACCTGCGTGCCCCTGGCGCGTGAGTTGAACAAAGTGATTGTCGTTGATTCTCATGGCTCGTTGAGTCGCTTCCAGGGAGTAACAGCGCTGACACCGAACCAGCCAGAGGCGGAGAGCACCCTGGGGATGATGATTGAGACGCTGGAGGATTTGAACCAGGCTGGTGCCCGTCTTCTTGAAGAATGTAACGCTCAGAGCGTCCTGATCACACGTGGAAGCGAGGGCATGAGCCTCTTCGAGTTCGGTAAAGAGCCGTTGCATATTCCCATCTATCCGTTGCCGCATGCCAGCGAGATCGTCGACACCAATGGAGCAGGTGATACGGTTGCGGCAACCTTTACCCTGGGACTGGCCACGGGGGCATCCAAGGCGGAGGCTGCCTACCTGGCGAATGCCGCCGCGGCGCTGGTTGTGCGCCGCCTGGGCTGCGCCAGCAATACGCCTGAAGAGTTGAGGGGAATTTTGGCATGAGCAAAGAGATGATCGAGACGCGGAGCAAGGTACTATCGCGTGCGCAACTGGCACTAGAGGTCGCGCGCCGCCAGGAAGCGGGCGAGCGGGCCGTCTTTACCAATGGCTGTTTTGACCTGCTACACCTGGGGCATATTCGCTACCTGCAAGAGGCCCGCAGCCTGGGTGATTTCTTGATCCTGGGGCTGAATAGCGACGAGAGCGTGCGGCATCTGAAGGGGCCAACGCGCCCCCTGGTGTCCGAATTAGAGCGTGCCGAACTGCTCGCCGCCCTGGCCTGCATCGATTATGTCACGATCTTTGGTGAGCCTACGGCCAGCGAGTTGATCGTGACCCTGGAACCGGCGATTTATGTCAAGGGTGGAGACTACGCGGGGAGCGTGCATGGCGTGGATCCTGAGAAACTGCCCGAGGCCCGGATCGTCTTTGGCTATGGTGGCGAGGTAAGCCTGATCTCCTACCTTCCTGGTCACTCAACCACGGAATTGATCCAGAAAATTCAGCGGCTGTAATCATAAGTCATCCCGTCAGTAAAGATGAAGGGGTGGGCCTAGAGCAACCGCAGGTTGCTCTAGGCCCACCCCTTCATCTTTACTGACTATTTTAAACCCTCTACATGCGTGAAGAGGTCGTTCTCGCCCATGGTGTCATCACCCACGCGTGATGTGGCCAGTTGATAATATTCCGTGGCGCGCAGTTTGCGCTGAAACTCGGGAAGCATTTGTGCGACGGGGTTGCTGGGATTGACCTGGGTGCGATGCTGGGAGGCTGCCAGGATTTTGTCATCTTGCCAGCGCTCAACATCCAGGACGACATTGATTTGTTCATCGGTAAGCCCCAGTGTTTGTGGATCAGCATTCTTAAAGGGACCACCTGGTTCTTGCTCTTGTAACCACTCTGTCATTGTGAGAATTTGCTGGCGCGTCATACCTGTATAGTAGAGTTTGGCGGCTGAGTGCGCGGGTCCCAGGTCTGGATAGAGCGCACTATCAGCGGCGGCATGAAACGCGCTGGTAGTGTAGCGGTAGATAGCCAGGTGATCGGGGTGCCCGTCTGCGCCCGTTTCGTCGAAGGTGACAATGACCTGGGGGCGGAATTGGCGGATAATTTGTACCAGTTTGCCAACCACTTCTGCCGGGCGAGCATGGATAAAGGCGCGTGCATGCTGATTATCTGGTGCGCCTTGCACTCCAGAGTCGCGGTAGCCCAAAAACCACAGGTTATTCACACCAAGAAGGCTGGCGGCCATGCGCATCTCTTCTTCGCGAATCTCATCTAGATCGTCTCGTGTTTTGAGCAGGGGATCAGAGATTTCGCCCACCTCACCACGAGTAGCAAAGACCAGGCCGGTCTCAATGCCAGAGGCGCGATAGTGAAGCAGGGCACCACTAATGAATCCTTCGTCGTCGGGATGGGCAAAAACGCCGAGCAGTCGTTTCGTTGACATGGTTTCTTTCCTTTGCGTTTTTCTGCCTGGATGAAACTCCTTTTAACTGTATCGTATTCTAGGAAGCCCTGTCAACAGCAAGGAAACAGCTTAAGAGAGTTGGTTATGTTGCAGTGTGCGTCGCGGTCTTCACCCGCGACGCACACTGCAACGTAACCAACCTTTACTATACTCTATTACTCATCCCTTTAGATTAGAGCGAATAACCGCTGTAATACTCTATGTTTCCTATGCTAAATATGCTACACTATATGTGGTGAGGCGAATAAGGCACCTGAGGAACAAGCCAAGCGTGCTAAGATGGCAAGCTATGTAAGCCCTTCTTGGCGGAAGCCAGACAACTTTGATTAAGGAGTGAGCGGCAAAGATGTCACGTTCGATTCTAGATAAAGAATTGCAAGAGCTGGATGCGCAAATTATCCGCCTGGGGACGATGGTGGATGAGGCCCTGGAGAGAGCTTTGGAAGCCTTAGCGGCTGGTGACCTGGCGAAAGCTGGTATGGTCATCGAAAATGATGCATTGATCGATAGTCTGAGAGCCGCGGTTGAGGAGCGTGCCATTCGCCTGTTGACCCTACAGCAGCCACTGGGTGGGCGTGACCTGCGCTACCTGGCCTCGGTGCTTTCGATTGCGGGCGATCTTGAGCGCACTGGTGATGGCGCGGCTGGTATTGCGCAGAATATCCTGCGTATGACACCTCTGCGTGGGGATACGATGCCTCATGTCAAGATGGAGACGACTGGAATCAAGGATGCGGGCAGCGGAAATACGATCACGGAAGCCTCAATTATGAAAGGCATTCTCGACCTGGGGAAAGAGGCGAGGCGTGTCTTACAGGGCACCATTAAAGCCTTCAAGGATCGCGATGTGAAGGCTGCACGCTACATCTGGGAAGAAGATGATGTCGTAGATGTGCGTTACCACATGGTCCGTCATGACTTGATGGCTATGATGGGAGGCGCGCACGCAGTCCCAGCCCTCCTCAACGATTCCTTGATTCTCCAGCGCGCCACGTATCTCCTCTGGATGGCCCATAAACTTGAGCGCGTTGGCGATCACTGCGCCAACGTTTGTGAGCGTTTGCTCTTTATTGTCGAGGGTGATTCTTATGTACAGAATCTACCTCAGCAGGGGAAAGAGACGAAGCCGCAGGTATAGGGCTTCCAAGCGGATGGTGTTAATGGAAGTGTGGCTGGGCATTGCCCAGCCACACTTCCATTAACACCATCCGCTTGGTTATTTTTGAATGGCGGTCCAGAACTTGTTGGCCAGGACAGCATAGCCTGCTGAGCTTGGATGAAAGCCATCGCCGCTCACAAATTCAGGATGAGCCGTTAGCTCGCTCTGTTCGGCAAAGAGATCCACGACGGGATCATGGTAGCGCGCAGCCTCATGCGTGATGCCAGCGTTCCAGCGCTTAATCTCCTGCAGGATGCTAGCCTTCTGCGCGGGTGTACGCCCCCCAAAGCTGGGGAGGAGCGTCAGGTCTGGTAAATTGGCCAGTACGATGCGAGCATGGGTACCTGTCTGGAGCTGATCCAAAAGCGTATGCAAGTCACTCATGTAGCTCTCATAGGTCACACCGTCTACAAAATCATTAGCAACCAGCCAGATGGTAATCAGCTCTGGCGAAGTCGAGAGGGCCAGGGGCAGCTCGTTCGCGAGCGCTTTATGCAGAGTGCTGCCGCTGACGCCGAGGTTGATGAAATGTGAACCCCGTGGCAGGTGCTGTGCGATGCGTGGTGCATATCCCTGCGTCTCTGGATCGGTGCTGCCGACCCCTACGGCATCCGAGGCCCCAAGGGCCACATAGGTGAGGGCCTTACCGTTTAGCAACTGTTTCCCATTCGCGGGCCGCGTTGGGGTAGGCTGTGCGCTTTGATTGCTGTCTCCGTTACAGGCGCTACAGAAGAGGAGCAGAGCCAGCAGACAGACGCCCACTAACGCCCTGCCTGATCGAATGCGTTGTCTCATATGTCCTTGCCAATTGCAATAGGTATTCTTGAGTATTAAATAGCTCACTTCTCATATTGTAGCGTATTTAGACATCCATCTACCAGCGATATGCCCTCCACAGAGAAAAGGAGGAGTGGGATGGATGTGCGGGCGAATCGTTCGCACACCCATCCCATTCCTCCTTACAATTATGCACGGGTATCGCGGTCTACTACAGTGAGCTGGCCACTCTGGATGTCGATAACCAGGCCATGGATGGGGATGCGGGGCAGGTAGGGACTCTGACGAATGATCTCAACGACCTCGTGGACATTCATATGAACATCATGAAAGGCACCAAGCCAGCTTAGAAGCCCATTAAGGTCGCTCAGATTTTCGCGCTGGATCAACTGTTGCGGATCGACTCCCAGGGCTTGCATGGAGGCAGTGAGCACAGCGGGATTCACGTGTGCGAGGCCGCATTCCGTATGGCCGACGACGAGCACTTCGCGTACCCCAAGGAGGTAGACTCCACCCGCGAGAGAGCGAATAAGATCATTAGCACCCCCGGTCCGCTCTGGCTGCGAGATAGTGGCTCCCGCCGTACGTAGCTCCAGGGCATCTCCCCGCTGAAGCCCAAGGGCCTGCTCAAACATTGTCACCAGGCGACAATCCATGCAGGTGACGACGGCTGTGCGCTTACGCGGTGTATGCCCAATCAACGCAGGCCGCTGGGCCTGTAGAAAGCGCTCGTTATTAGCCAGAATTTCCTCTAACATAAATGGCAATCCTTTCATAATTTCTCATGCACAACTTATTAGTTTGTATGGTGAACAGACCACACTTATTTCTGGATTAGGGTGTGGTTGGTGCGTAGTGGCAGCCGCAGGCTGCCACTACGCACCAACCACACCCTAACCTGGGCGAGCGCCGCAGGCGCGAGAGGTGATGCAAAAAAACACATAAAGCAAGGCTCCAAGAAGAGAGACGTTGATCAGACTCTGGAATAAGAACGTTAACTCTTACAGAAAGCAATTACAGCTATTTCATATTTGTATAGAATTAGATAAAGTAATAAATGTTTGCATGTTTTTGTTGTATACTTATGCTCATATACAAATATTTTTCGTTTATTTTGGAAGGGAAACGTTGGGTGAAGAAAAAAGTATTGATTGCGGAAGATATTCGTTCATTGCGTGTAGTGTGTAAGCATATTTTGCGCGGAAATGGATATAACGTCCTGGAGGCGCGGACGGGTGAAGACGCCTTCTGGCTTAGCCTCTATGAGCGGCCTGAACTCGTCATTACCAGTGGGACCTTGCGGCGGATCAACGGCATCCTGCTCACACGGGCGCTGGCTACCCACCGGGCGACGTCAAATATCCCCTTGCTCTTTGTGGTGGGTACGCCCTCTCAAGAGGAGCCGAGTTTTGTCGATCACCAATTACAAGATCCACAAGACTCATTGAATATCTATACACCCCTGTATACGCCCCTGGACTCGAGGGACCTGTTAGTTTCGGTCGAAAGGTTCCTTGAGCTTACAGGGCAATGGGAGGGAGAACAACAGAAGCGGGCCTGATAGCCCTGTGGACTCCAGGCTGTGCGCGAACGTTCGTGTCTATCTGTACGAAACCCTCCAGGTATGCTATAGTGTCAAATATATGCCACTTATACGCTGACATAGAAGGTGGAATATTACGTCATTGAAAGATAACGTACCATTGGTAGAATCAGACAAACTGGAGCATGACAAGCTTGGCTATCTTGGTCCTACACCCCCAGTGGGACAGTTGCCTCCCAAGGGAGAACGGCTCTGGATTGAAAATTCTGAACAGCTTTTGCACGCGGTAGAACTACTTAAGCAATCACCTGTAGTGGCGATAGACGCGGAGTTTACACAGGTACGCTCTCTCTCTGCGGAGAGTAATAGCAGTACTGTTCCGCGCCTGGCGCTATTGCAACTGGCTATTGAGAAACAGTGCTTTGTCGTAGATACTCTCCGCCTGAAAGATCTCTCACCGTTGAATACAGTGGTGAGCGATCCTAATGTTATAGTTTTGCTGCATGGAGCGGGGGCTGATCTGCGGGTCATGGCCGAGCGAGGCGTGTTCGTGGCGCACTACTATGACCTGGAAGCAACCAGTCGCTCGGTCTTTGGGCAGCATGAGTCTTCGCTGGCAGCTATGCTCTGGCGGGCCTTTCATATGCGGCTGGATAAGAGCTTGCAACGAACAGATTGGACGCGGCGTCCCTTACCACCGGCTATGGTGGCCTACGCGGCGCGTGATGCCGAGGTGACATTAGCCCTGTATTCCTGGCTGGGTCAGCATTTCCATGCCGTTCTCCAGTTGCATGAATATCCTGGCCAGACGGAGCGGGTGGCATCCTGGATCGAGCCTTTCCTGCGTGGGACCGCGCATACCTCGCCCGAGATGGCGGTAATGGAGGCCAGGGCCGAGGGAATCATTCGCAACAAGGCTCAGATCTATGCCGATTGTCGCTATGCCCTGGCAAATGTGACCCATCCTATTCGGCGCAATCGCCTGTTGCGCCTGGTCACTGATCTCATGCTGACACGCATGGCGCCTGATATTCTGCCGCTGTTGCAGGCCTCGACCTCTGATGAGCGGGCTGGAAGCGCGCGTACACTGGGACGCCTGGGGATCAAGAGCGCACTAGAGCCACTACGCCTTCTGCTGCAAGATCCAGTGCAAGATGTACGCAAAGCCGCAGCCAACGCCATTCGCAATCTGGATGAGCGCGATCCGCACCAGCAGCGAAACATGCCGACGCGCACAGCGGATGGCGCACGCAGTTGGGTTATTGAGTCGAGTGAAAGCGAGCAGGCGAGCGCGAATGCTGGCGACGAGAACGACTGGAAGTCGCGCCTGCGCTCCATGATGGATGCCTAGTTCACATAAAGAAGGGGTGTGGTGGTGGATTGGCTGCGCCAGCCCATCACCACACCCCTTTTTCTATTACCCTACTTAGGCGCGGCGTGGAAGACGCGTGCCAAGCCAGACAAGAAATAGGAGCCCGGAGAGAATACTGGCCTGTCGAAGGCGCGTGGCCCAGAGCACCTCTTGCTCCGGATTGCCCTCGCCCAGGCGTAGCAGGCGCACAACTTTTAGCGAGACGGGATAAGCAACCTCCCCATTGGAAGAAGATGCATGAGAAGAAAGAATGATGAGATCGTCCGTCTGTGGGTGAGTTGAGGCTGGCTGCTGCTCCTGGTGCTGGCGAAGTTGTTCGGCGAGTGCGATAAAAAACTGTTGTGTAAGCAACTTGGCCGCTCCACGTGTGACGAGCGGGGGAACGAGTTGGCCGAAGGTAATATTGCCTTTGTAGGCCAAAACGGTGTTCCCATGGCGCTCATTCAGATGAAGCGTCCCTTCACCGCTGATGGCGTTGGTCGTTTCGGCCCCCTCCAGGGTAAAGTGGCAGTAGTAGGGAGCGTGCCGGTCAGTAATTGTGAGCTGTCCTGTATACATTCCCACGAGTGGCGCCTGCTGGATGCTGAGCGAGACAGCATAGGTCTCCTTCCCTCGCTCCTCAATCTGAGTCAATCCGGGAAGGGCGTGTCGCAGGACGGCTTTGTCTGTTAAGCACTGCCACACCTCTTCTGGTGATGCTTGCAGTGTGTACGTGCCCTCAATATTCATAAGCCCTGGGTGGCAAAAATCCGTCTGCCTGCTGGCGACGGGAGGAGCCACCCGCTCCTTTCCTTGTTCGTAGTTCTAGCCATCACTCCGTTCAATGAGGAACAGTAGCAATGACCGATGCCTTGTCCTACAAGGGGTGAGTGTGTGATAATGCCCTTTTCTCGCGCTTGATGAGTGCGCTAGCTAGCATGTAGATACTACTAAAGTTAATAATGACTGTGATTATTAACTATTATAGGGGAGATGCGAAGATGTCGCAACCGCACAGCCGGAGAGACTAGGGCTTTTCGCTCTCCTATGGTGCTTGCCTTAGTTCTCTGCGCGAGCTTGTGGAATAAGGGGTATGTGTGCGTAAAAAACGGCAAAGCCGTTGTTTTACGCACACATACCCCTTCCCCTGAGCGCCGTAGGCGCCAAGGCTCTACTCGTAATGCTTGCGTTCGTCTAGCACAGGGTGTATACTACTGCGGTATAAATGCGTGAGGAGGTAGTCGGGTCTTTGCCCCACCTCTGTAAGGAGCTTGAACAGCAATGAAAGTAATTCTTTTAAAAGATGTACAGGGTCTGGGAAAGGCCGGCGACCTGAAAGAGGTCGCGAACGGATATGCTCGCAACTATCTCTTGCCCCAGCAGGTAGCGGCTGCGGCGACTCCCAGCCTGCTCTCAAACCGTACACAGCGTATCGCCGCTGAGAAGCGCAAGCAGGAAAAGTTGGAAGAGACGAATCGCCAGCTTGCCGAGCGCCTGGGCCAGGTCTCGCTCACCTTTAAGGCGCGAGTTGGTACGCAGGGTCGCCTCTATGGCTCGATTACAAGCCAGGATATTGCCGCCGCGTTGCGCGATGCTGAGAAGCTGACCGTAGATCGCCGCACTATCGAGCTTGCCGAGCCTATTCGTGCCCTGGGCACTTTCCAGGTCCCCGTCAAAATTGCTCCTCAGTTGGAGCCTAAATTGACGGTGAGTGTCGTGGACGAGGCCGCCAAGTAACTACCAAGAACTGCAAAGTCCATGCTCCACGAGTAAGGAGAGAGCCCTGCCAGCCACCAGCTAGCAGGGCTCTCTCCTTACTCGTGGAGCGATTATTTCTCCTCGTAGCGCTCTGTGATATCACTTCCTGGACGATATGCGTTATGCTTGATATCGCGCATGACCCGGGGCAGATGGGGGAGCAGGTCAGAGGCTAATAAACCCGCATTACCCAGTTCCACGCTGACACGCTCACCCGCGTAGCTGTGGATGTAGACCGCCAGGCTGGCAGCATCAAAGGGGTCGAGTTCTTGGGCCAGGAAGCCTGTGACGATTCCCGCCAGGATATCACCGGTGCCAGCGGTCGCCAGGGCGGCGTTCGCCTTCCAGTTCAGGCGTACCCTGCCATCGGGATGGGCGATGATCGTGCAGGCCCCTTTCAGCACAAGCGTTACCTGCCACTCCTGAGCCTTCTCCCTCGCCAGCGCCAGGCGATCAATCGAGCCACCTGAGACCTTTTGCCCTTTGCAGAGGCGGCTCATTTCACCTGGATGGGGCGTGATGACTGTGCCCTCAGGGAGGAAGGTCCACCAGTGCTCCAGGGCGGAAAGGTTGTTGAGTCCATCAGCGTCGATCACGAGGTGGGGACGCTTCTCCGTCGGTTCTGAGCGCAAGTATTCCAGGACTTGCAGAATTGTCTCGCGGGTCTCAGGCGATTGTCCCAGGCCTGGACCCATAAGCAATGCGCGATAACCCGGCAGGTGGTCGCTTAGAGCCTGGGCGCGCTCGTGCGTCTTGCCGCGATTCAGTTCGCTGGTGGGACCCTCGGGCAGGATGGCAAAGGTGGCTTCATGGAGAGAACTGGCATAGATGGGAAGGGTTTTCTCAGTCACGGCCAGCGTAATCAAACCAGCGCCCACACGCCCGGAGGCACTACCAGCCAGGTAGGCGGAGCCTGGATAGGCTGCTGAGCCACAGAAGAGCATGACCTTGCCAAAGGTGCCCTTATTGCTGTTAAGGGGCCTGTGAGGAAGGTAGGAGTGGCAGAAACCCTGATTAAGCATCTCCGTCTGGAGATGGCTCTCTAAGTCAGTAGGGAGCCCAATAGAGCCCACATGCAGCTCACCGATATACTCGCGGGCCGGGAAGAAGAAGAAGCCCTGTTTAGGGCAGGCGAGCGTGATGGTCATATCGGCCTTGAGCGTTCCAGGATCGACCTCGCCGGTATCGGCATTGACTCCAGTGGGCAGGTCGATGGCGACAATTCGCAGTTCTGGGCGTTGCTCGCCTTCACGTTTTACGCGCTCAAGCAAGGCGCGCATATCATCGCTCAAGGGACGAGAGGTGCCTGTGCCCAGCAACGCATCAACCACATAATCCGCGCTCTGGAGCACAGATTCTAGCTCTTGGCTGGTATGACGTTCATCGATATCCTGCCCCCGCACGGTTAATTTGTGTTGCTTCCAGGCGTAATGGCTGACCAACGCACCTGCTTTGACCAGGTGTTCAGCCATGACCATACCATCACCACCATTATTGCCGGGTCCGATCAGGAAGAGAACTTCGAGGTCGTTGATTGAATGGTGCGGAAGGAGTTGCGCCATGAAGATGTCTGCGGCGCTATTGCCTGCATGCTGCATAAGGATAGGGGATGTCAGACCGTGCTGGCGTTCTGCCTGAGCTTCCAGTTCTCTCATCTCCTCGATGGTAACGATATGCATGACGGCCCTCCAAGCCTTCGAAATGTGTGAATGTGTAGATTGCTCTGTCCGCTATATACAATATTTATTGTAAGGGGTCTGCTTCAATCCTGGAGCATCCCTGTCTTGTTGCCCCCGCTTTCTTTGCCGCGCACTAGCGCTAAGCAGTGGCGCCTCTGTATATTTAAGCATATTTGGCACGCTAAATGTGCATGTTTTTGCGTAATGCCTCGCGCTTGCGGCGCTCAGGGGTAAGGGAGTGTGAGTGGAAAACGGCAAAGCTGTTTTCCACTCACACTCCCTTACATATCATTCACAAGCCCTGGGTCTGGCACTTTTACTCGTTTCCTTCAGCGACAAATGTTGATATAATAGGTGTTACACAAATTTGGCTCCTGGCCTGAAGGACCAGGGAAAGTATTAATTGCTTTGGGAGGTTCCTTGTAGTGCAATGTAATCGTTGTGGGGCTACATTGTCCCCAGGCGTGCCAACCTGTCCTTATTGTGCCAATCCAACACCTTATAACGCTGGCTCTTCTCCTCAGAATGCCTACACACCACCATCACCGTCAAACTCATATGGACAGCCGCCGTACGCTCCGCCTCCGCAGGTTCCATACGGACAGCCAATCATGGCACCAGTCATGGCGCAGCCGCGGAAACAATCAGGATGCGCCATCGCGGCAATTATCGTGCTCGTTGTGCTGCTCGTTCTCACATGTGGCATTAGTGGAATCTATATTGCTGTCCAGAATAACAAAACTGCAACTATGAATCAGGACGCCACGGCAACAGCAGACGATGCCACAGCAACAGCATACTCAGTGCAACTCACACCTACGCCATATCCACCCTATACCGAAAGCGAATCGCCTTCGGGGCTACCTTCTCCGAGGCTGCGCAGCAGGTGATTCCTACCGCGCAACTGGCAAATGAGGTTGATAGTCAGTATCGACCAGTCACGCTGCAATCGAAGTTCCAGAGCAGCCAGACGATCTATCTATCCTACAAATGGGCACAAGGAAGCACTGGCTATGTCCAAACCCGCTGGTATGTCAATGGCGAAATGAAAGATAAAGCCATGTCCAAGTATATCAATCAATATGCTGAAGGTTATGGATATTTCTCGGATAGTTTTTCTACCTATGACATCACTTTTCAAGGAACTGTAGAAGTTTTCTGGTGCCAGGATGCTGGCTGCACGCATGGCGGACTCGCGTGGGCGCGCCCATTTAGCGTGACCACCAGCTAGCCAGGATAAAATGCTTTCCATAACCGATATCTGGTAATGCCCGATGTCGGTTATTTTTGTGCCTTTTCATGGGGGGGTAAAGACTCTTGAAATGGCCTGCCAGGAGGGTTGATGGGTTTTCTATATCAGGATAAATTTGACACCTTGTTGGATATATTATTTTGATTTTAGCTGGATATATATGGATAGAATTGGCTTGGTATGACAAAGGCGATAGGCTTGTGGGGTCTGTTGGGTAGAGTATGTTGGATTACCTATTTGATAGCTGCTATACTGGCGCATATGAAACTTGCTTTAAAGATTACTCCACAACGGAGCACACAATACATGCACCTGGCGGACACCCTGGCCCTGCCAGAATTGCTGGTCAGCCCCCTACGGGCTGAGATGGTCGCGGCGCAGCGCATAGAGCTAGCCGGACAGGGGTATGTTCTGGTCGAGCTGAACGCCGGGACGACGCTGACACCCTGGCACCTGGATATATTAGGGCGCCTGGGGGCTACAAGCGAGATCTATGAATATTTTGAGCGTATTGGGGATGTGGAGGGGCCATTGCTGCGCCCACTTGCCTCACCTTACACACCTTTTGTTCCTCATGAAATCGCGGAGGCGCGGCGTTACAAAGGCAAGACCAACGAACTCTTTACCCAGGTTTTGCTCAATGTAGCCGTCTTCTCTAGCGCGTATGCGATGCAGAGCACTGAGCGTCTGCGCATACTTGATCCCCTGGCGGGTGGTGCCACCACCCTCTTTCTCGCCCTGGCCGCGGGCTATGACGCCTTTGGCATCGAGCTACAGCGGCAGGATGTCGAGACCACTGCGGGATATGTACGCCAGTACCTGACCGGTGAGGGGATTCCCTTTAAGGAGACGGATGAGCGGGGGCGTAAGGCGGGACGGCGCTATCAGTTCGAGATTGGTCGCAAGGGGCAGAAGGTTACCAGAGCCAATGCAGATAGTACGCGGGCATTTGTGCTCGCGCATGGGGACGCGGGAGACGCACTCGCGCACATGCGTGAGATTCCAGGCGGACCCCGTATGCATGCCATTGTAGGCGATCTGCCATATGGCATCCAGCACTTTGGTGAACTTTCCGATCTCTTGCAGAGGGCGCTCCCCACCTGGGAGCAGATGCTGCTTCCGGGTGGAACACTTGCCCTGGCCTGGAACGCAACGCGTATTGAACGTACTGAAATGGTTGAGCTTGTAAGCCGTGCGACGGGTCTGCATATCCTGGACGAACCGCCCTATACACAACTGGTGCATGCCGTCGATCGTGTGATTAAGCGACGCGATATCCTGGTTGCCATCGCAGACTAGGTGTGCGCTACTGACGTACGCGCCTACGCTCTCCGGATCTAACCATTACTTCCTATCTGGAAAGTGCCTTCGCGCCAGCGTCGTTCACGGGTAAGATGTGTAGTGGCTAGCTGGCGAGAAGGCACCAGCATGGCTCAAGGGTAAGGGGATGTGGGCTTGTTCTCAAGCAACAATCGCGTAGTCGTCATTCCCTTCGCACCAGCATGGCTCAAGGGTAAGGGGATGTGGGTGGAAAACGGCAAAGCCGTTTTCCACCCACATCCCCTTACCCCGAGGCAAGAACTGGAAAGTCCTGCCAGAAGTTCTGGCAAAGATGCGCAGCATGGACATTGTAGCTTATAATGAGGGGAGAATCTCACATTTTTTAATCTTCCCATTATAAAAGCTTCATGTTTCGAAGCTTCATGTTTCCTATAGCAGAGCTGTTCCAGGGAAACGAGCATAAATTGAAGAAGTTAGTTATTGAGGTGCTTAATGCGTAATGTCCCGAATATCCTGAGTATCAGTCGCCTGATCTCAACGGTTATTGTGTTTATATTGGTTCTGGTCAATCAGCCGTGGGCGTACCTGGTCGCGACCGTGCTGTTTGCGCTTTCGGCGGTGACTGATTATTTGGATGGTTACCTGGCCCGGCGCTATAATCTGGTCTCGCCGCTGGGCGTGTTTCTGGATTTGACTGCCGATAAAGTCTTTGTCGTGTCCATTCTTATCGCGATGATAGAGGTGCACCTGGTCTCTTCCTGGATCGTATTTATCATCGTGACGCGCGAGTTTATGGTATCTGGTTTACGTTCGGTAGCGGCCGCGCGGGGCAAGGTGATTCCCGCAGGCAAATGGGGCAAGCAAAAGACCTTTATTACCCTGATCTCTATCGGGGTCGTCCTGCTCGCGAAGGGACTGGGGGCGCATCTGTTGTCGCTCTTTCCCTGGCAGGTGGCCTTCAACAATCAGACCCTGGTCTTCAATGAACTCCTGCTCTTTATTGGAGATATCCTCCTGATTGTTGCCACCATCTGGACCATCTTCTCTGGGATTGAATATACTGTTGGCGCGATACCCATCTTCCGCGAGGAGATTAAAGAAGAGAAGCAGAACAGCACCATCTAGCCCTTATCCCCCTGGCAGTTCTTCTCAGTTCGCAAGCTCACCTTTAGGTAAGAAGTGGTGGCGTGATGTGCAGGCATTCGCCCGCACATCACGCCACCACTTCTTACCCACCATGATATACAAACGCGGCTCCCGTCCCATGATATGTAGACGCGTGCTTTTGCAGCGCAGTCCCCTAGTTTGCGTTTGGCGTCGTATCGACTTTCTGGCCCAGCTTGCGCTCAGTGCCGGAGAGCAGGCGCTTGATATTGTCGGCATGGAAGATGATGACCAGGGCGGGAGAAAAAATCAGGAAGAGCAATTGCTGGATCGTCACGTGGGCGAAAAAGTGAGGGTTGCCCTGACTGATCAGGAGAAAAGTGATGCCGCAAATAATGGTGCAGGCTGAACCGAGAACTGAACCAAGTGAGACATAGCGTGAGAGAATGATCGTCCCCGCGGTGACAATCAGGCATATGAGAAAGATGGTGGGAGAGATGACTAGAAGCGCGCCGCCACCAGTCAGCACACCGCGTCCGCCCTTAAAACCAATGAATACGGGATAACAATGGCCGAGCAGGGCCAGGATGCCAGCGATGGGTGGTCCCCAGCCACCAGCGTTGAGGGCCGGAACCAGGAGAGCAAGCAGGGTGGGGCCAACTCCTTTAGACAGGTCTACTAGGAAAACGATGGCCGCTGGCCCGTTGCCAAGCGTGCGTTGAACGTTGGTTGCGCCGATTTTCTTGCTGCCATGATCGCGAATGTCAAAATCTTTCCCGCGTAAGATTTTTCCCATCCAGTAACCGGTAGGAATTGAACCCCATAAGTAGGCAATAAGTGCGCTCAGGATCACTGAAATAATAATACCAGGCATGAGAGCCTCCTCAAAATAAATAGCAGGTATTATGATATGTAATACGCGTGCTTTCGCAGTGCTGTCTGGTGGATCACCTCCTCCGCCCGAACCCCCGACTCATTATAGTTGGAATGCGCCGAAATTACCAGATCACCCATGAAGAGCGACTACAGACGCCAGCTACCATCGCGCATCCACTGAATATTGTCGTTTACAAGATTTTTTCCGACACGTGCCTTGAGCGCTAGGAGTGTACCAGGAATAACTTTGTCGCGTGCCTGTAAGGTCTCTGGATCACCTATAAGCAGGTGGAGGAGCGTGATATGCTCATTACCAGCAATGTATGTGTGCACGAGCTGTGTGAGGGTAGGGGCATCGTCCACTCCCTGCTCAATGCTATTTTTACAGAGAAGGAGGCAGTTGTGGAGGAGCGTGGCTGCCTCACGCTCCTGGGGACTGAGGAGCAGCGTGTGACTGCTCATGGCTAGCCCATTATGTTCACGTACCGTTGGAATGAGACGTAAACTTACATCAATGTGCAGATCATGTATAATTTTATGTATAATTGCGGCCTGGATTGCATCTTTTTGTCCTAGAAAGGCAATATCGGGACGTACAATAAGCAGGAGTTGACCCAGGGCCGTGGCGAACTCATTGAGAGCATTGTCCGTACAATGCGCTGGCACGAGTGCCTCCTGGATAGAGCCGCCAAGGCGAATATAGGTCGCATATGCTGCTGGAAAGAGAATTTCCCAGCGGGGGGTGAACACCACGTCGACATCGCTTGCTGTGAGCAAACGCAGGCTCTCTTCCAGACTGTGGGTGCTCATGGTCGTGTCACTGCTGGCATCAAAGGAGAGTGGAGTTCTTAAAAGACACACGACAGTGATTTCGCAGTGCTCACGCGCGGTCACCAGGAGCGCTTGATGCCCAGCATGCATGCTCAGTTCATTTGTGATGGGGATGAAGCCAACACTTCCTCGTGTGAGCCAGCCGCGAGCGGTTTCGATCATCTCGTCGATTTCTTCTATAATACGCATAACCGTTTCCTGCGAAAGAGTAGATACTGCCTATTAGGAAACCTGAGCGCGCGGCCGCTGTGCCCCCGAATGGGGGTTAGGTAGTCCCCCAATGGGGGAAGCGCTAGTCACGAGAGTGACGTTGGTTTCCGCATAAGATCAAAGTATATTCCGTAGTGTGCTAAACGTATCGTGGGGTGGCAGGTAACGTTGCCACTACAATGTACCGCGTTGTCCTAAGGAGGTTTTGCTATGAGTCAGATAGGTGTTGTGTTACGCAAAAGTATGCGCCTGCTGCTCCTGGTGCTCGCAAGTAGTGCTGCTTTTATCCTGGTCTATATTTTGCGAAAGAATGTGTTCAAGTCAGCGCCAGCGAGCGAAGAGAATGAAACGATTACCCTGCCCCCCATCTCACTCGCCACGCCGTCCGCGTTTGTACCTGCCGCAAGCAGCGAAGCCGCTTTGGAGAAGGTCGCTGTGCAATCTAATTCTGCTGTTGACTCTCCCCTGACTTTAAGCGAGGAGCCTGTCCCGCCGGTGGCGCGTTCTATCCAGACGCCAGAGGTGGTAACGGATGAAGATGTAGAACTAGCTACGCTTGACCCGGCAGTCTCCGGGCAAACCGAGACCATTGCGGCCTCAACTCCAAATGATTCACTGCCTGCTGACACCTCTGATATAATTGCTCAAACGACTTCGGAGGAGTGCGTCCAACCTGTGCCCGCGCCTGAGCGCCAGGATGAGGTGATATCGGGCCTACAGGAGCCAGAGCGTGTGACAGAAAGCGAGCAAGAGTCACCAGCAGCGGTTATCGGGAGCAAAGAAGAGGTTGGGGTCTCCTCTGAGCCTGCATCGTCATCAGAGCCACAGGCAAGCGCTGAGACGGCTGTGGCTTACTGTGTGAAGTGTCGGACCAAGCGTGAGATGCAGGCGCCCGAGCGTTCAGTCACGAAAAATGGGCGGAGCGCCCTGGTGGGACATTGCCCTGTTTGTGGTACCAGATTATTCCGTTTTATTACGGGCTAAATTTGACCTTGTACGATTCATAAAAGTGAGGCCTACTCTCCCAGCAGGCGGAGAATAAGGGAGGCATGACGCTCTAGATGAGGAATGAGTACAAGCGTTTAGACGTGGCCCATGTATACACAAGGTGAAATATACAAGATCGCGCCAGAATAGTGAAAATTTGTCCAGAAATTACTTGACGTAGTGAAAATGACAACGTATAATCTCCCTCATGTGTTTGGACACCTGTGTTTCTGCCGATCATGAAACACAGTGAAGCATCGCCTCGAAAAATAAAGGAAAAATGGCAGTGGCAACAGGACGTTGCAAAGCTAAAAAGCGCAACGCTGCCTGGCTGTCTCCACGTTCATCCTCTTTTACTAGCGAAGACAAAATGGGAGCCGGGGGTGGAGAAAAGGGTACTACCTCTCGATAATAATGTAGAGAGGTCATGGATGGCGCG
Source organism: Ktedonobacter robiniae (assembly GCF_016587375.1). GTDB lineage: Bacteria > Chloroflexota > Ktedonobacteria > Ktedonobacterales > Ktedonobacteraceae > Ktedonobacter > Ktedonobacter robiniae. The sequence continues at coordinate 1,519,323 of NZ_BNJG01000001.1, read as the reverse complement.
TGATGGTTGTGCGAGGGTCATGATGCAAAAGAGATATGAATAACATTTTTCACAGCAGATCTTTGAGGCGGGTATCTGGAATAAACCGGCTAGTTGGTTGAATTCGCGATACCAGGAGGAATTTTACAATGAGTATTGGTGGACAGAGTGAAACGAATTCAGAGCGTAAGGTAGTTCGTCTGACCCCGCAGGGCTATGCCAAGAATAAAGAACGTCTGGACTACTTGCGCAACGTAAAACGCAGGGAGGCTGCCGACTACGTTCATGAGGCTAAAGAGGCCGGTGATATTAGTGAGAGCAGCGCGTATGAAGATGCCAAGAATGAGCAAGCCAAGGTTGAGGGCGAGATCATCGAGCTTGAGCACCTGCTTGCAGTCGCCGAAGTAATTACGCCTGAGTCACTTGACCGACACGATGGAACGGTACGCATCGGCATGAAGGTTGAGCTTGAGAGTGAGAGCGGCGCCAAGCGTGTGTTCAAGATCGTAGAGACCTACGAAGCGGATCCAAAGTCTGGCCTTATCTCAGATCAATCTCCTGTTGGCAAGGCCTTGATGGGACATAAAGAGGGTGACGAGGTCACCGTGACGACCCCTGGAGGTGTTACCGCCTACACAATCCTCTCAATTACCACGATGTACGAATAGCGCCTGCGGCGCTTACTGAGCAGGGGTGTGTTGTGCCGGGCTGGCGAAGCCAGCCCGGCACAACACACCCTAGTCTATTTTTAGAAGACGAACTGACCGTCTTTGGAGAAGAGCTCGCCGTCAACACGAATCTCGCTGCCGCTGCGCAGGTCACAGACCATATCCCAGTGCAGGGCTGAGGTGTTCTGGCCTCCGGCTTCGGGGAAGCCGTTGCCCAGCGCCAGGTGAACGGTACCACCCATCTTCTCGTCGAAGAGGATATTCTTGATGCAGCGATCCACGTCGCGATTATTGCCGAAGGCGAACTCGCCCAGGCGGCGCGCCCCCTCGTCCAGGCCGAGCATCTGGTCCAGGTAATCCTGCCCTGAGCGGCAGTAGCCTCAACTACAACGCCGTTCTCGAAGCGCAGGCGGACATCCTCGACCGAGCGACCACCGAACGCCGCTGGGAAGCTATAGCGGATATAGCCATTGGCCGAGGTTTCGACGGGACTGGTGAAGAACTCGCCACCGGGGAAGTTCTTCTTGCCATCGTCGTTGATGAAGCTGCGACCCTCAATAGAGAGCGTGAGGTCGGTATCCTGCCCCTGGATGTGAATGGTGCGCTTGCCTTTGAGCCACTCTACGTAGCGCTCCTGCTGGCGCGAGAGCTCTTGCCAGCTTGCGACTGGATCTTCATCGTTGAGCTTGCAGGCCTTGTAGACAAACTCTTCAAAGTCGCTCAGCGACATATTGGCGTCCTGAGCATAGGCGCTGGTTGGGAACATGCAGATGTTCCAGCGCAGAGAACCTTCGGCTGAGCGCTGCGCATAGGTCCCAAGCAGCTCACGGCTGGCCTTCTGAGAGTAGGCCAGCCGTGCTGGATCAACTCCACTCATGCCCCTGGTATTCTCATCACTCAGGATATTGATCCAGGTCTCGTATTCTTCGATGATATGGCGCATGCTGGGCGCGATATAGTCGAGCTGTTTGTCGGAACCTTCTTTTAGTAGAATTTCTCTGATGCCTGGCAGGCTGACAAAAGTCTCAACGAAAGCGCCGGAGCGAACAGCCTCGCGTGCAATCTCGCGTACCAGGGGGGCTGCGAGCGGCGAAGATTGGATCGCCAGGCGATCTCCCTCTTTGATGGCTGTCGAATGGTGAACGAGCACCTTTGCCATGCGCTGTAAACGAATATCACTCATAAGTTCTCTCCTTTTAACAAATCCTTTATATAGTATATGCCAATTTATGAATGTAAATCACCTGCGTTTTCGGCGACCATAGCCGTCTCTGGCTGACCTTCATGAGCAGGTAGCAGAAAGAGGCTCAGTATGCCTGCCAGGACGATCAGGCCACCGCACAGGCCGAAGAGTATGTCTACGCGTACTAATTGCCCCAGAAAGCTTGCCAGGGTCGCAGAGAGCAGGCTAAAGCCAAACATGGAAGTATCAAGAACTGATTGAACGCGGCCCATCATTTTTCCTGGTGTGACGCCCATAATCAAAGGCCCAAAGCCAATGTTGAGTCCGGCTTGGGGAATACAGATCAGGAAATTCAAGATCACAGCGCCCAGAAAAATGGTCTGGAACGAATAGACAATTAGCCCAATACCAAGGAACATAACGCCCCAGGATACCATCGCCTTCGGCGTAATCCTCTTGCCTAAGAGACCGCAAACGACGGCACCCACCAGGACGCCCACACCACCAGCGGCCATTAAGGTGCCATAGAGCGAGGTTGGTGAATGTAGACGTTGGGCGACAAAGACGATATCCAATGAGTTGAGTGCGCCCGCCCCGAGCATCGCTAGCAGTGATACAAGAATCAGGATGAGCAGTGTGCGGGTCTTACGCACGAAGGTGAGACCCTCCTGAAACTCGCGTAAGACCAGTTGTAACCCCTGCTGCGAATTGGCCTCCTGGGCCTGATAAGCATAGGGGTGGAGCTGTTCGCGCGGGACGCGCATCAAGCTGACGCAGAGGGCTGAGACACCAAAGGAAAGGGCGTTGATTGTTAGAGCTATTGTTGGGCCGAATAGGGAATAGAGCGGGGTGGCGATGGCGGGACCTAGAATGAAAGAGATCGCCATCAAGGTCTGGCTTACGGAGGCGGCCTGCCCCCGTTGCTCTTCTGGCACAATGACCTGGAGTAGGGCTGCCTTGGCGGGCATAAAGAAGCGTGAGAAGGCTCCCAGTACAAAGACACTCACATAGATGGCGGGGAGCCTCAGGGCGCCCGCAACCAGGAGTGGAATCAGGGTCAGCGCGGCGCGTGCGATATCTGCTGTAAGCATTGTCGTGCGCCGGTTCCAGCGATCTACAAAGACGCCCGCAAATGGCCCCAGCAGAAAGATAGGAGCATATTCCGCTACCCAGATGCTACCTACAGCACCTGCCTGGTGGGTGAGCTCGTAGATCCAGACCAGGAGGGTTGTCGTAAAAAAGAAATCCCCAACATTAGAGATGCCCTGAGCGCATGCCAGTAAGACAAAATTGCGATTGTGGACAAGCCTTCGCCTGGGATTTGGCGCACCAGTCCTGGCGCTTTTAGCCAGTGTGTCCGTTGCAACCGGGCCTGAACTCTCGATTTGCATATGAATTTCTCCTGCGCATTCCCTGCTAGGGGAAGAAGCCATAATTTTTTATCATGGTTGGTGGCGCATACTCATCAGGTAGTCATAAATGTCTGGCGCGGCCTGTAGGCGTCCAACGAGACTGAATTTTTCGATGGTTGCCTGAACGAGTTCAAACGGGACATCACTGGCGATGATACAAAGCCCTACGATGCTCAGATGCAGGTGTTTATTCTGTTGCAACGCTTGCTCTAGCTCATGTCTGTTGATATGGCGAACTCCAACCGAGGCCTCCTGTTCAGGTTGCTCAGGCTGTGTATCTGTGATAAGCGCTGCTGGCATTGCTAGTTCCTTCTGGTGTTCGGGATAGCTGAAGAGAATCTGCATAACCTCCTGCTCGCCTTCGATTCTGCGTGGTTTTTCATACGCTTCGTAGAGCTGAGCGATGCGCTTCAAGAGTTCTTGCATCTCATCTCTTGTCACATACAAGCGACTAAGGAAAAAAGCTAGCCCCGCTCCTGGTGCTTGCGTGTCTTGTAATTCAAGCTCAAAGGCAGTAAGGTAGCCATCACGAGCCTGGTTTAAGAGCTGTCTGATGCCCTCAACTGCCTCGTCCTGGTGCAAAGATGAAAAGAGCCCCTTGGAGACATTGATATTGCGCGCAACGGCCTGGTAGTACTTTTCCAGGATGCCGCCTTTTTCGCGGGTCTCAACCAGCTTGAGCAACTGCACTTTCTCTAGCTCCCGCACATGGTAATGAACCTTGGCTGGAGCCATACCCAGCAACTCAGCCAGTTGCGTGACGGTTAGAGGCTTCTCTTTTAAATTGTCCAGAATGCGCACGCGTAGCAGGTCGCTGATGGCACGCAACTGTTCCAGGCTTGTGATCTCGTAAACATCAAGCATTCTTTATCATGCCACTTCTTTTTATCGATCAAAAATTTTTGATCGTGTAAGGATAATAAACTATACGCTCGGACTTTGTCAAGCCCATTAAGCAGGGGTGTATCGCCGAAAAAGGGACCGCAGCGAAACGCTGCGGTCCCTTTTTCGGCGATACAATCTAATACATGCGTTTGGGCTTGCGCCTGCGCTCGGGTGGGAGCAGGACATCCAGGGCGTCATCGACGGTAACGATGCCTTGTAAGGCGCGTTGGGCATTGACAACCGGGACGGCAAGCAGGTTATACTTGGCGATCTTCTCGGCTACCTCGTGTGCGCCGGTCTCCGGGACCACGGAGATCAGATCGACCTCCATGAGCTGGTGTAACTGCTGGGCCGGTCCGGCAATGAGTAGCTCCCAGAGTGAAACGACGCCTACCAGGGGGCTCTCCTCGTCTTCTTCGTTCTCGACGCAGTAGACGTAAGCCGTGCGCAAGTCATGCTCGCGTGCGTTGGTACGCACCGCCTCCAGGGCCTCTTGTACCGTACGTGTCTGGGTGAGCGCGAGAAAATCAGTGGTCATCAGGCCGCCTGCGCTATCATCGGCATATTCAAGCAGCTCCTGCACCTCTTCGGATTCTTCGGGTGTCATACGGTGGAGGAGTTCCTGGGCCTGCTCCTCGGGCAGGCGTGCGATGAGGTCAGCGGCCTCGTCTGGTCCCATGGTTTGCAGGATATCGGCGGCTCGCTCTGGCTCAATATTTTCCAGGATATGGCTTTGCCGCTCGGTATCTATCTCCTCCATGGTGGCCGCAGCCGTTTCATCGTCGAGCCCTTCGATGATGCGTGCTCCCTGGCCGGGGGTAAGCTGGTGGACTATTTCGGCGATATCCGCCGGGTGCATTTCGGCCAGGTGACCTGAGAGGATGCGCTGAACGTGCGGCGCTTCTTCTTCCAGGCCTTCCTTCTCGTCCTGGGCGCCTGGACGTGGTTGTCTGATGAGTTCGATCTGTTGCCAGGGAAGGGGAACGGAGGGGTAGTCGCGGCCTTTCGAGCCAAGGAGCCAGGAAGGGGCTAAGCGGCGAACAAGCCCGAAGGCGCTATTGTCGATTCCGAGGATGCGCCAGCTATTATCTAAGCAGACGTCGTTGACACGAATTGCCTTCTTGCGTTTAATGTCGATAACCTGCTTATCGAGCACTTCCTGGGCAAGGGATATCTCATCTGACTCTTCAACGAGCTCACGCGAGGCACGCGTTAACTGCTGGAGAGGAGTGTTCAGGCGCAGTGCCCCCTCGAACCAGCTAACGTCACGAAGAGGAACGCGCCAGCGCTGTTCCTCTTCGCTATCGATAAGCAGCGTGCTGGGATAGGCAGGCTCGTCGCTGCCCACCAGCTTTGCTGGCAGTAACACATCAACAATACGGCCTATCCGCGTATCTTGCGCGTTCTCGACCGGTGTGCCAAGTAACTGGCTTAAGTACAACATAGTCTGTGTATTTTGTCTCCCTTTTGGTGCAAAGGGGGCATCTGGCACGCCGGGCAAGCCCAACCGTTAGCGGTTGGTTGCCAGCGTATCTTTTTCTTCCTGTGTGCCCTCTTGCGATTGTTGTTGCTGCGCTATTGTAACACTGGCACCTACGAAATCGCGGAAGAGAGGATGTGGCCGTGTGGGTCGGCTCTTAAACTCTGGATGGAACTGGGAGGCGACGAACCAGGGATGGTCCTTAACCTCAATAATTTCAACCAGGCTATTATCGGCTGAGCGACCACTGACGACAAGTCCGTGTGCCTCCATTCGTTTGCGATACTCGCTATTGAACTCATAGCGATGACGATGGCGCTCGAAGACGATAGGTTCATTATAGGCGGCGTAGGCCTTCGTATCCCTGGTGAGACAGCAGACCCAGTTGCCCAGGCGCATCGTGCCACCCTTATCCGCCACCTGGCGCTGGGTAAGCATCAGGTCGATGACAGGGTTGGGCGTCTGGGGATCGAACTCGGAGCTATTGGCCTCTTTAAGTCCAAGCACATTGCGTGCGAACTCGACGACTGCGACCTGCATACCCAGGCAGAGACCCAGGTAGGGGATATTGTTGCGTCGCGCGAAGCTGGCGGCCTTGATCTTGCCTTCGATGCCGCGATGGCCGAAGCCACCAGGAACAACGATACCAGAGAGGCCCTCCAGGACCTCGGCCTCATTCATCTTCTCAAGCGCCTCGGAGTTAATCCACTTGATGCGCACGTCGACATCATGGAACCAGCCAGCATGGTGCAGCGATTCCGCCACCGACATATAGGCGTCATGCAACTCGACATATTTGCCGACAAGGCCGATGGTGACCTCCGGGCGTGGACTCTTGATCTTTGCCACGAGCTTCTTCCACTCGTCCCATTTGGTATCTGGGGCTTGTTGGGGTAGGCCCAGTTCCTGCACCAGGTACTCACCCAGACCAGCCTCTTCGAGGACCAGTGGAACTTCATAGATGGTATCCGCGGTAAGCAGAGGAATGACCGCGCGCGCCTCAATGTTACAGAAGAGCGCGATCTTCTCGCGTAGCTCGTCGCTGACCTCGTGGTCGGAGCGGCAGAGGATGACATCGGGCTGAATGCCAACACGCAGCAGCTCTTTTACGCTATGCTGTGTGGGCTTGGTTTTCAGCTCTTTCGAGGCACCCAGGTAAGGGAGCAGCGTCACGTGCAGATAGAGCACATCGCGACGACCGACATCCTTACGCATCTGGCGAATGGCCTCCAGGAAGGGCTCGCCCTCGATATCGCCAACTGTACCGCCGACCTCAACAATGACAACATCGGCATCAGAATGGCGCGCAACTGCGTGCATCCTGGCTTTGATCTCATTTGTGATATGGGGGATAACCTGAATCGTGCCGCCGAGATATTCTCCGCGTCGCTCTTTGGCGATAACAGAGGCATAGACCTGCCCGGTCGTGATGTTATTGGCCTGGTATACGGGCTCGTCGGTAAAGCGCTCGTAGTGTCCCAGGTCCAGGTCTGCCTCGGCACCATCATCGGTGACGAAGACCTCGCCATGTTGATATGGTGACATCGTGCCAGGATCAACGTTGATATAGGGGTCCAGCTTCATGAGCGAGACAGAGACTCCGCGATTCTTAAGAAGACGGCCCAGAGAGGCAACGCTGATGCCCTTACCTACCGATGAAGCCACCCCACCTGTAACAAAGATAAATTTTGACATGCAAAAAACCTCCTTAAGCCGGAGCCTTTCCGTTTATGCAAATGAAACGATTACGTTGCAACCTGCAACTTGCTGACGCAAGATAATAGACAAACTAAGATTGTGCGAAGCTAAGATTCTGTTAAAATTATGATCGTGGCGTGAGCAGCACGATCTGCGTTTCTACGGGAAGGGTGCCTGGTGTAACAACAAACTTTGCTTGTGGTGCCGGTGGCTCAACGCCCATCTCTCGGCAGAATTTATTGAGGGCGCCGGCGCTTTCTTCTAAGGCAGCGTTGTAGTGCATCGGAATGACGATGCGGGGTTCTACTTGACTGATGACTTCCGCGGCCTGCGTTGCATGAATAGTGCTTTGTCCACCAATGGGAATCAATAAGATATCAGCATCGGCGACTTCCTCGAGTTGCTCCTCTTGCAGGGTATGTCCCAGGTCGCCCAGGTGGCAGATTACCAGGTCATCCATGTGGATCACGTAGATGGTGTTGCGCCCGCGCTCCTGTCCCCGTTTATTATCATGATAGGAGGCGATGCCCGTAATCAGCACATCGCTCACCTCATATTCACCAGGACTGCGCACAACACGAGGATTACCACCGATGGCGGCGCTATTGTTATGTCCGGGATGATCATGACTGATGGTGACGATGGGGGCACTGATCTTACCCAGCGAGGAGCCTTGCTGAGGAGTGAACGGGTCTGTTACGAGTGTAACTTGCTTGCCACGAAGTTGGAAGCAAGCGTGACCGAGCCAGGTTATTTCCATAAGCTTTTGCTTTTTCGCTTTTCTACATAAGATCGGGCGGGGACCAAATGTCCTCGCCCGGATTGTATTGTACCATATGGATAGGTCACCTACAAGGGCATAGCCTGTTTTGCCAACAGGCCTGAGTGATGTGCGTGATGTATTAGTTTTCATCATCGACAACAGCTCTACGCTCTTTAATGGAGCAATTACCAAATTGTAGGGTCCAAGCTGGCTTGGACTCCGAGCGAAGCGATTCAGCAACCACGCGAAGTGGCTTCCCCTACCATATGGGGGGAGGTAGGTCTATGTCCAGGTCTTTGGTGGAGTGTACGGCCTGCCAGATATGATGTTCCCGGTGGTAGAGATAATCCAGGTAGCCTTGTAAGCGCGCATAGCTCTCAAGCACGACCGCGCCTAATGTCCAGAGAGCCTTGCGTGGCGTGCTAAGTGCATACCTGTGTGTGGCAAACAACTGGCGTATGATAGGGAGCGCGCGCATAGTCGAGGCTTCGTAGTGTTGCTGCTCTTTGACCTGCAAATGGCCGGCATAGATCCGGCGTCGCTGGCGGAGAAAGTCTTTAATCGTGAGTGGACCTTTGTTATAGACTACACAGTATGGCTCGTAGTAGAGTTGATAGCCAAGCTGCGAGATCAGGGCCTGGAGCGAGATCTCATCCACGGCGCTCCTGATGGGGATGCCTGCGACTACATTCCGAAAGGCTACGACCTCTCCTAACTTGGGTGCCTGCTCCGCCAGGCGGTCGTGCAGGTGCCAGAGCAAATGGACGACGTGCCCCATAAATGTGTGTGGATTATTGACCGGTATCGGTCTGCCCCCAACCATGCCTATATGTGTATCTAGCAACGGTGCGCAGAGATGCTCCAGTGCTCCGGGAGCAGGAATGGTATCGCCTCCCAGTAAGACGACGACCTCGCTTTCGACGTGCGCGAGGAATAAGTTGATAGCTGAGGCCTTCCCCTCGCGCTGTTCCTGGATATAGAGCTTCACTCGTGGCTCGTGCGCGGCAAAGTTGCGCACGATGGGAATCGTACGATCTGTGCAGCCGCTCGCGACGATGATGATTTCGTAGATATCGAGCGTGATGCTCTGTTGTACGAGCACGGCCTGGAGTGTGCGAGCGATATTCGCCTCTTCATTGTAGGCCATGATGCCGACGCTACAGCGCAGGCGCTGAGGCTGCCGGACGCTGCTTGTCTGATAGTGTTCAGATCTGTGTAGGTGTGCTTCCGCGATAGGTATCACCATAACCCATAGTCCTCCTTCCACTTATCGGAAGAGCGAGCATAGCTCTCCGACTTCCCCCCTCTGTTACTGAGACCAGTATACTGCACATTGCATGCTAACAAAGTCTTTTATAGTACCCCTGGCGCTATTTATGAACAACATGTAATTGTATAGTTCTATGTGCAAAGGGCTATGGGCACGGCTGACGGGCCATCTGCCCGTCAGCCGTGCCCATAGCCCTTTCTTACATCTCGACTGAAGGTTGGAAGTATGGTATAATCACCTCCACCGGGGACGTTTCTGCCTTCTCGGTTGCTTTAATCTTCAATCGTACCTGTGTTGGTAAAAAGCGCCTGTTTTGAGCCAGCCCATACGAAAGAGAGGAATACTCTTGTTACAGCAGTGGCTTCCTGCGATTCGCATTGTTCAGATCATCCTCTGCTTTGCCGTGATCGTCTTCATCCTTTTACAGGCACGTGGTGCTGGCCTGGGCAGCGCCTTTGGTGGCAGCAGCGCTGGCTCAGTCTTTAAGACGCGCCGTGGAGTAGAGCGCCTGATCTTCAATCTCACGATTATTTTCGTGGTGTTGTTCGCGCTAATTTCCATTCTCAGTGCTGCCCTTATTCGGTAACGCCTTTACCCACATGTATAGGATGCGCCAGCAGAGGATTGGGAACCCTGGCTCTCGACGTATACTGCCTCCAGTATGGGTCAGGGCTTTGTGTATCCTCTGCCTGGCGATGCTATTCCTGCTGGCGATGCTATTCCTGGCCGGTTGTTCTTCTCCCTTAACAGGACAGGAACATAATGGCAAGCTGACAATCCAGACAGCGCCGCAGGCACGTATGACCTATGTCGCGATTGGGGCCTCCGATACCTATGGCACTGGCAGCAAAAATCCCCGCACCGAAAGTTGGCCAGCCGTTCTCTCACGCATGCTTGCTCATAATGGAGATGGCAAGATGCAGGAACAGAGCTTGGGACAGAATACTGTCCGGCTGATCAACCTTGGCATTCCAGGTATGCACGCTCATGATGCGCTTGGCGTTGAGCTACCAGTCGCCATCGATGCCCATCCCAACTTGATTACTGTCTGGTTGGCAGTCAATGACCTGGTCGATAATGTGCCTCCCTCTAGCTATGCCCAGGATCTTGAGCGCCTGCTGCAAGATTTACAGACTAAGCTCCCGCATGTGCGGATTGTCATCGCCAACGTCCCCGATTTAACTCTTCTTCCTCGTTTCAGTTCGACCGATACCACACAACTCGCGCATTCCGTTGCTAGCTATAATGCTGTTATACAGTCTGTTGTAGATCGTCACCATGTAGTGCTGATTGACCTTTTCCAGGCCTGGCAGGAACTAGCCTCGCATCCAGAGTTTATTAGCGATGACGGTTTTCATCCAAGTACTGCGGGGTACGCGCGTCTCGCTCAGCTGTTCTACCAGGGCATGAAACAACACAGGATCATATGACAGCTCTGTTTGGTATTCCAATGGATCGCTTTGCGCTGGCTCTGATGATCATCACAGGGGTGATCGTTGTCGTTGTGCTGCTTCTGGCGCTGACCAACATGCTCTTCTTTAAGATTGGCGTGCGCAATATTCCACGACGGCGTTCACAGATGTTCCTGATCATTGGCGCGTTGATGCTTTCAACTACCCTCCTCTCCAGCGTGTTAACGACTGGTGATGTCTTAACCTCAACTGTGCAGACGGTGGCGGTCTTCAATTGGGGCAACGTAGACGAACTCGTCGAAGGCGGCTCCGGTACTCTGGGCGTGTACTCGGAGCGTATCTACCAGCGCTTGCAGACGAGAGCGCAGCAGGAGCCCGATATTACGGCCCTGGGCGCGGCATTACGCATGCAGAATATTCTTATCGCTGATGAAACCTCGCGCCAGGTTCGCTCCAAGGTCACGGCTTTGGGAATCGTTCCCGATAGCGAACTGGGTTTTGGCGGCATGACCGACCAGGCGACCAGGCAGCATCGCACAATCCGCGAACTGGGGGAGAACGAGGTCTACCTCAATGTCACTACAGCCCAGTTCCTCAATGCCAGTCGCGGCGATACGCTCTATCTCTACTCCCAGGACTGGTCTGGTAGGCGTTTTCAGGTGCGTGTTGCGGGGATCGTTAGCAACGATGGCCTGGTAGGGGATAATCCCTTTCTCCTGGCGAATGTACAGACCATACGCGGCTTCCAGGACCTTGACGAACCCGTGATCAATCAAATTTTCGTGCGCAACCGTAGTGGGACGGAGTCTGATGGCACCTCTCTCTCCGACGTGGTTTCGGTTAAGCTTGAGCAGATGACGCCGCGTTCAGTGCATGTGATTCAGGTCAAACAGCAGGGGGTGGAAAATACACAGAAAGCAGAGGATATCTTTTCGCGGATCTTTGCCCTCTTCACCCTTTTTGCCCTGGCGATTGGCCTGCTGCTGATCCTGCTTATCTTTGTGCTGCTCGCGGCAGAACGGCGTAGGGAGATGGGCATGGCGCGCGCCATTGGCGTGCAGAGACGTCACTTGATCTTGATGTTTCTTTTCGAGGGCTCGGTCTATGATCTGCTGGCCTCCTTTGTTGGCCTGCTCTTTGGCGTTGGTGGTGGCGCGGCGCTGATCTGGTTCTTACGCCCATTGATGGCGCGCTTTAACTTCCCGCTCAAATTTAGTATCCAGCCGCGTAGCTTTATTATTGCCTATTGCCTGGGAGTCATATTTACCTTCTGCTCGGTTGTTTTTTCCTCCTGGCTGGTGAGCCGCATGAATGTTATCGAGGCCTTGCGAGATTTACCTGAGGCTGGAAAACAGGTGTCATTGCGTGAGTCATTGCAGCGCGCCTGGCAGATGCTGCGCCTGCTGGTGCGCTCTGGAGGAGCACCCGTTGGCAGCAAACCCACGTCACGGAGGCGGCAGGCGCGGCGCATGGCGATGGAAGTTCTACCCGAGGCCGTCAGTGGGCTGGTGATATTCCTGGTGGAGATTGGCCTGGTGCCGCTGGTGATTGGGTGGTGGCTATTTCGCTTAGGGCTACAGCAACAGCAGGTGTTGTCCTTCTCTTGCGGCATATCGCTGCTTGTGGTGGGTGTTGGACTGGGGATGCGCAGGCTGGTGACATGGTTGTTAGATATCTTTAACTGGCGAGCGTGGAGGCGCGAGAACTACGCGGCGTCGCGCCGAATTGCTGGCGGTCTCTTTGCCGCGCTGGCGGGCTTGCTGCTCCTGGGATATTGGGCGTTGCCCTTTGATATCCTGGCCATCCTAGGCTTTCACCGCTTTCAGGGAGGTATTGAGATCTTCTTTGTCGCGGGTATTATGATGGTGCTGGGGGCGACCTGGGCACTGATCGCCAATGCAGGTTTGCTTATCGCGCCGTTGTTGCGCATGTGGACGATTGTTCCACATCTCTATGCCACGATGCGCCTGGCTGCGGCCTACCCGCTGCACCGTCGCTTCCGTATGGGCCTGAGCGTGGTCATGTTTAGCCTGGTTGTATTCGCCATGACCGTGATGGCCGTGATTACAAACTCTGTGCAGAACAGTTACGCCGATATCGATCAGCAGACGGGCGGGTATGATATTCAAGCGACCGCCTATTTTAAGTCGTTGCCGGACCTCTCGACATCGCTTGCCGCGCATGGTTTTGCCACCTCTCAATTCTCTGCTATCGGTATGCGGAGTGCGACGGAGGTTGGCGTGATGCAGTTGAGCGCGAATGCTCCCCGCTGGAGCGTCTATCCAGCACAGCTTGTTGATGGCGGCTTCTTGCAGGGCTATGGTTTGCATCTCTCCGCGCGTGCGAAGGGATTTGAGAATGACGCAGCCATCTGGACCGCGCTACAACAGCATCCTGACTATGCCTTGATTGATAGTAGCGCCTTGCCATATCGTTCACCTTTTCCAGTCTATGATCCATCGGTGCCAGCTCCCAGCGAGTACACTGTTCCCGCCACACCACCCAATATTGATCCACAGACCGCTTTCTCACTCAGTGGTGTTGTGCAAGGAGACAGGAGCTTTTCCGCTGTTCCACTCTGGCTGGTCGGTCCAAGCACCAAAGAGGCGATGAAGGTAACAGTCATCGGGGTTGTAGATAACAGCGATGCCTCTCATTTTGGCCTCTATGTTCCCCGTTCCGCTGCCAGCGTTCGGGCCTTGACGGGTGCCTCATTTACCACTGCCCAACCCCAGTTGCAGACCTATTATTTTAAGGTCGCGCCCGGCCAGGATAAGCGTGAGCTGGCACTGGCGCTGGGTTCAGCCTACCTCGATTATGGGCTGGAAACAACCGTACTCGAAGATGTAATCTGGCAGCTACGTGGGCCACGAATATTGTTGAGTAATGTCTTGATTGGTGTTGTAGGAGTGACGCTCTTACTGGGGGTGGCCGCGCTGGCCATTACGGGAACGCGTGCCGTTATTGAGCGTCGTCAACAGATTGGTATGTTGCGCGCGCTTGGGTGTAGCAGGAGCATGGTGCGCTGGGCCTTTCTGCTGGAGTCATTCTTAGTGGGTGCCTTTGGCAGCGTTCTGGGCATTGGTTTAGGGATTATCTTATCGCGTAATATCTTTGCCGCTAACTTCTTTGAGCAGTATCAGACCGGGTTGACCTTTACCATTCCCTGGTACTACCTGGCCGCCATTGCCGGGATCGCTCTGTTGGCCTCCTTCCTGGGGGCCTTGCTCCCGGCCTGGCAGGCTGGCCGAATTGCGCCAGCGGAGGCGCTGCGCTATCAGTAAGGCGCTGTCTTCAGGCTCCTTAGTAGGCTAGCAGAAGTACTAGTGTTCTAGCTTTCTGCTGTATCTATTTGCGCTTTTTTGTTATTAATAATATAGTAGTGACCAATGGATAGTTTGCAATTGTTCATGCGCAAAATTGTCACGATCAGCATCTTTTTGTGCTTGCTCACGGGTTCAAGGGTACATACTGATGTTTGGAAGCTCTTGGCATGGGACATCTAGGGCATAATAAGCCAGGCGTGCAACGTTTCGCGGCGGTATGCGTCTTATAGATTGATAGGCAAGAAATTTCACCCTATAGCGAAAGCTCTCAGAAAATGGGAGTGTGTTTTTGTACATTGTTTGTGGGGGAAGCGTGCCTGGTAGCGGGCGAAGCGCTTGGCTACCGGTATACCCAGGATGCAGTAAACGTTGAAATACTGCGTATCCGAAGGGTGATTATGCCCGGCGGGTTCCTACGAAAGCGGAAGCCTTATGCACCTTACTCAAGAGGTCGGTATGGTTGTACAAAGATATGGGCGTTTCCTGTTACATGAGGTGTTGGTGAGCAAGGGAGAGCGTCTGCGCCATACCGCTTTATTGCAAATTACGGTATCTCAGGATTCTGGGAATGATATTGTCATTGCCTACTTGCCGACGCGTTTTGGTTCGCTGGCATCGGTCAAGGAGCGCACCCATATCTGGCTAATGGAGCAGGCATGCCAGATTGAGAAGACGAGGCGCTGGCTCAGGGAGACCTGCGATCCTGAAGTAAAAGCCAAGTTTCAAGCGCTTCTAGATATTTGGGAGCCATGCTATCGTGAAGTATCGCTGGCTCTGGCTGAGTTAGATAACACGACCCTGGCAAGCGATAATTAAAGCGTATAGCTCGCCAGGCTATTGCATAGCCGCCGGTGGCTCTTGCTCTGGATACTGCGTTGATGGCTGCTCGTATTCCCAGGGCGAGGGCCTGTTCTGTGAATAGAGCGTTGCTGAATCCACCGGAGGCGTGTCCAGTCCCTGGTAGCCTCGTTCGTAGCGCAATACTTGTTCATGTACCTGCGGTGAGGCTGACATGGGTTTGCTGACATAGATAACCGTAGTTGGTTTGCGTAGATGAAGCCAATCATTTTTCCAGGCCGTGTAGAGAAGGAAGAGAAAGCCCGCGATAGCGAGAGCGATAAGCCACTGGTGGAAGATCCAGTAGGCCCCCCAGAACCAGATCCACCATGTCCACCAGTTCGTCTGCCTAGAAGAATGTGTTTGACAACTACGCTGTTTGTACTTCGCCGTAGATCGCATGTTGCCAGGCCTTCCTGAGTATGGCGGGTTATATACCCTGTGGTGCTCTGCTACAAACTCCTTACACATGTATTCTTTCTTCTCTATTGTACCATACATCATTGCCGGGAAAACGCCGCCGGGGAGATCACTACGCTCGCAATCTATGCCAGCACGGATCCTACACATTATCACCCAAGAGCATGATCAGGTGGCGGTGCGCAGCGTCTTCCATAGAATGTAGCCTGTGCCGAGTAGTAACAGGATGGTCAGGGGCCAGGGCCAGGGCCAGGCCATGCCTAGACCCTCGTATGGAAGGAAGGCCAGGCAGGAGGGGAGAATGATTAAAGCCAGGAGTAGGAGGATGCTCAACCAACGTGTCTGTTCTCTCCAGAGGAGGCTGCCGACCGGAGGAGCCAGTTCTGGAAAGAGGGTCAGGTGGGCCGTGGAGGTGAGCAAGAGGGGGACTGCAAGCTGAACCCAGGAGAAAGGAATGGTGAGCGAAAACCAGAGCAGGTGCTCTAGCAGGGCCGTGAAACTCCAACCGCAGAGAAAAATACTGGTATAACAGAGCCAGCGCTCGCGCCTGGAAGGCTTGTGAGCAAGCGGCGCCTGGGGTAAAGAGGAGGAGGAAGGGATCTTCTGACGTATTATCTGTGGTGGTCTCTGTTCGCTCGATCCTGGTCTCATGACCTGCTCCTTCTCATTATGCCTATCTATACAGTGTGACCTTACCCTCATCATAGCAAGCGTTTGCGTTGATAGAGTGAACTGTATGGATATATTTCTTATGAAGGAGCCAAAGGGAATTAAAGTGCTCATAAAGGAGATCGCGCCCTGGCAGCCTGAAGGCTGCCAGGGCGCGATCTCCTTTATGAGAGCCTTCTCTCTATGCGACTTTAAGGCCAGTCCAGGAGCCTGTATCATGCACTGCTAGTTTACTAGCACCGGGAATGTTGCAGGTATATGACTGGGTGCCATTGTCGAAGGTTCCCTTTGCCGAACTGGGGCTATCGAAGTTCCCAGTCAGGTGGATAGCTGTGCCAGAATTATCAAGGGTGCATTTAAATGTCTGGCCCTGTTCCGTAATTTCGAGGCTATCTTGCAAGAGTTTCTCTGTATAGTCGACCTTACCGCTTTTATAGTTGCCGTCGCACTGTGAGGTCATCGTCTCGCGGGTATTGGCCCCACTAGCAGAGGTATCAGTTGCGGTATGAGGCTGCCCATCGGCGTACTGGGTACAGATGCTGCCGCCTGCGGGATCGGCGTGGCCTGTCACGATAAGGGTGGCCTTGCTTGTAAAGGGTTTGCCGCTCTCGCTATCCTGGCCCATGAGCAGGACCTCCAGCCTGAAGCTCTGATCATCTGAGGGAGAACCTTTGGGGCCTGGAGTATGGGCCTGCCCTTCAGGGACGACATCAATAGGAATACCATCTTTGGTGGTATATCCGCCGGCGTCTTTGGCGGTCAGAGTGTGTTGACCAATGCTCCAACCGGTATCAATTTTGAGATCGCTAGAGATCTTGCCATCTTTATCGCTTAGTACCGGCGACTGGCCTGCGATAGGATTGCCATCCAGGAGGAAGGTAATGTCTGAGCTATTGGAGAATTGTTGCCCCGTCACATGTAAGCTGGTACTTGTTGAACCTGCGGGGACACTCCCGACTTTATAGCTGCTCGTCACGTTAATGATTGGCTTGGGACGAGTGAGTTGATAGACCGCATAAACTCCTATGCCTCCCAGCAGGAGCACGACGATCAGGAGCCCGATAGTTACCTTGCCCGCGGTTGTGCTCAGCCAGGATTTCTTCTGCTGAGGAGGAGGATAGGCGCCCGTGGGGTAGGTGCCTGGGAAGGCTGGAGGTGTTCCGGCAGGTGGGAGTGGTGGGTATCCTGGTTGTGAAGGCACACTCTGCTGCTGTTGAAAGGCACCAGACTGATAGGGAGTGGCGGGAGGAGGATACCCACCCGGTTGATAGGGTGTAGCCTGTGGCGTGGGCATGCCCGGTCGCACAGACGCGGGTGCGGCGGGAGGGTATGCTGCATCTGGTATAGAAGCGGGTGGCGCGTAGGAACCACCTGGGGCCATTGGTGCACGTGGAGGCATTTGAGGGGGAGCCGCATAGCCTGCAGGCGGCGTAGATGGAGCCGCCGCTTGAGGCCTTTCTGCTTCCACGGGCGCCCCAAAATGCTCACCGCCACCATAGGCCGTTTTTGCCTCCTCTTGTCTGGCTGATGACTGGCTTTGGGCCTCTTGTTCCTTGGCAGACTGAAACTCCTGAAACGAGAAATCATTGGCATTATCGCCCGGCTGAGATGCTGCGGAAGTGCTCGCGGCCTCTGGGGGCATGCCCCGGACCGTCTTCTCATCAGCAAGGGAGCGGTTTTCGTTGAAAGACGGAGTTTTATGAGCCGGAGCCGGAGCCTCTACTGGCTGGGGAGGGGGAATAGGTTGCCCGCAGTTGCCACAGAAACGTGCGCCATCTGAGGGGATTTCCGCTCCACAAGCTTGGCAATGTAGCATGAATGCATCCTCCAATATACCTGGGATGTGCTTTGTGTGTTTTCAGTAGGTGGTGAATAAGTGCGCGTTGGTCCAGTAGAAGGTGTTGGGGCCCTGGACGCTCGTATTGCTAAAGGATAATGTGCAAATATGGTAGGAGTATAGCATATTTATCGGCTTTGCGCACCTTGCTTTTCTCTGCAAACAGGGTATTCCAGTTCTCGCCCTGGGGAAGGGGTGTAGGTGGGCAACGGCAAAGCCGTTGCTCACCTATCATAGCCTACTCAACTGTTCGTCTAACTAAAACTGGGGCCACCGTCCCATGTGCCGCTCTCTGCTTGCGTTGTGAGACTAATGTCATATGGTGTGCAGTTCGCGGTCGTTGCTGGAAAAGTATAGGTGCCACTGAAGCGTTGATTGGGTCCGTAGGTGCCTTCTACTTTCAGGCTCTCATAAGGTGTCTTTGTCTTGCAGGTAAAGGTGACACCCTGCGTGACGAAGGTCGTCTCTTCCTGCTTCATGGTTTCAGTGACTTCGAGTTTGCCGCTTTTGTAGGTACCACTACAGGTGGTCGCGTACTTAGTCGTGTATGGTGTACCATCGTCGAGTTTGCCTGTATCAGTGAAGACATGCCCATCTGCACCTTCAAAGCAAGCTAATCCCCCTGAGGATCGGGTTGACCCGTAACTGTAATGTTGAGATCAGTATCCTTATTTGTTTGCCCGCTGATAGTGAATGATTCATTGTCGGCTGGTGCTCCACCGGGTCCTGGCGTACCTGCCTCGCCCTGTTTGACAATGTTAATCGCAACCCCTTTGGCGGTCGTATAGCCGTCACCATCCTTGGCGGTCAATGTGTGCTTGCCGGTGACCCATTCTTCTTTGACTGTGAGTACAGCCTCAGCTTTGCCATCCTTGTCGCTGATGATTTGTGGTTGCCCTGGAAGAGGGTATCCATCCATCAGGATAGTGATCGGGGAGCTTTTGGTGAAATCGGAGCCTTTGAAGGTGAGACCAACATTGGTTGATCCAGTTGGCAAGGCATTGACATTATAGACACTGTCGATGCTAATGACCGGCTTGGGGCGCGTAATCAAATAGATATAGTAGCTCGTTGCGCTGCCACCGATCAGGAGAACCAGGAGAATGACGGCAATTAAAATTTTGGCGGGCGTACTACTGAACCAGGAGCGTTTGCGCGGAGCTGGCGCGGGAACTGGTGGATAGTAAGGGCCATAAGGCGTGCTTCCCTGTATGGGGAAGGCTGAGGGCACGCCCTGGGGACCGTAATAAGGTGCCTGTCCTGGTATGGGAGGGTATATATTCTGTGGCGACGAGACAGAAGGTGTCGCGGCAGGATCGTAAGGCGCTCCCGGCTGTGGCACGGGTGCCTGTGGTGGAAAAACACCGCTTTGTGGTTGGTAAACGGGTGCTAGCGGCGCGTGTTCGGCTGAAGAGGGCACCGCCACGGTTGGCTCATTGGCTGTTATGGCGTTTGCCTCTACAGCACTGTTGTGCATATCCGATGCAAATTGCTCAGATGCGGACTGCGCATTTGGGGCTTCAAGCACATGAACCGCTGGCATGGCATAATGTGAGACTTCTTTGCCCTGATAATGCTCCCCTGAAAGGGCTGTTGCGGCTTCTTTGGCTGGCGTGAACTCCTGAAAGGAAAAGGCCGGAGCCGAATCTGTGTCTATGGGAGTCGTAGTACTGCTGATAGAAGCGGGCGGTGTCTGGGATTTGCCACAATTGTCGCAGTACTGAGCGTGCTCTGAGGAGAGGGCAGAGCCGCAGGCATAGCAGTAGCGCATACTGTTTTTCCCTCAATCCAGCCGATGAGAACGACTGGATGTTTTGCTTCACTCATAACTGGTGCATTAGCGGTGTCAGGGAGAGATATTAGGAAGCTTTCTCTCATTTAAGGAGAGAAGATATTACATATTCTCTGCGCCCATCTGGGAGATGCAAGGTGCTGTGAGTGAAGAAAAAAAATAATAATATAGAATCAAAAGAGAAAAAATATTTACACTCATAAAGATGAGATATATTGAAGTATAGCATAGAAATATATAGTTTGTATACATATTTATGGTTACTATAAAGTAACGGCGGAAGGGGAGGCTTTTTCTATAAAAAACAGGAATTTGCCAGCTACTGGCAGGTTTGAGCAAATATTGTTTAGAAACTATCTCGATTTAACCCTGCCAATGGACATAATTGGTGGTAAAAGTTGCGTGCGTCGGCAAAATGTAATAGCATAGGAGGATGGTATTATTTTATTCAATTGAGGTTTTTTATTATGAAGCAACAAGGTATGATTGTAGATCTAGATTTAGATTTAGATCTAGAGACGATGACGGCGCAGGATGTCGTTGATCGCCAGTTACAGGCGTATAATGCCCATGATCTAGAGGCTTTCCTGGCATGTTACAGTCCTACTGTAACGGTAGCTTTGCATCCTGGTGGACAGATACTTGACGAGGGCCTGGGGGCGTTGCGCCTCTCCTATGCCAAGCTCTTTACCGAGTGTCCACATTTGCATGCACATATAACCAGGCGTATTACCTCGGAGAATCTCATCATTGATGAGGAGGAGGTAGAAGGCCTGGTGGATGGCCCCTCTGTCCGCTCCATTGTCATGTATGAGGTCACAGACGGTCTGATTACGAGAACCTGGTTTGTCGAGTAGGTGTAGTGTGAACGCAGGCTAGCCAAGCAAGGCTTTAAACATAACTGCCCCCTGGATAGCGTTACCTTTTTGCGCGAAGAGGGCGAGGATGCCCTCTTCGCTCCCTTTATCGAAGGTAGGCGTATAGCTAACGGGGGTGTGAAAGGTTGTGGCATCATTTCCGGCGCTCGTGGTGCTGGCACTCCCAATTTCGTTGTACAGGTGATCGAAGACCTTTACCTGGCCGCTGACACCGGTTGGACCCTTGCCTGTGAGCGTAAAGTTGCGCGCGAGGTGGTCAAGGGGTGTGGGTTGGGTTATGAGTAGGGCATCGCTGTCGACCTGGGTTACGAGCCAGATGCCATCAGATCGGCCCTCCAGGCGGCTCAAGGTGACAGTAATCGTACCGCCATCCTGTCCCGCGTTCTTCAGGCTTACTGTGGCATCTACCCCTTGTTGCTTCAGGATGCGGGCCTGGCTTGCTCCCGACCATTTCAACAGGTTGCTGGCCATGTGTTGCGCAACCTGGCGCGGATCCAGCTTCCACTGCTCATGGCTTTTACTCACCTGCTGTTGATCAGTTTCTGCCTGGTAGCGTGTCAGGTCAGGATAGAAGCCACGAAACGCGACGGGCAACATGCCATTCGCGCCCGGCGCCCATTTGAACTCGCGATACAGGTCCCGCTGGACCGAATCCGCAGACTGACCCTTATTGACGCTGGAGTTCCAGTCTACCTCGCGGGTGATAACGGTATTATAGCCACTGATGCGGGCGTCGCCCTGGTAGAGGTCTTTGAGTTCCAGAATCTTCGTGGGGGCCGGACCTGTGACCTGGTCATACACATAAATATCTTTGACGCCCCCACTCGCGCCATTGTAGTCGACCTCGACCAGGGCTTGCAGCGTATCGTTCCCCTCCAGGTGGCCGCATGAGACCTTCTCTATACTGTTCTGTTCACGTTGAATACCAACGACGGCGCTCCAGTAATCCGTTGAGGCAGCGGTTGTGGGGCAAGGCTGTGCGCCCAGGGCGATCATTTTTGTGGTTGCTGGCACATTGCTCTTAACGATGTGCTGTGTCCCCGTCGTAGTTGTCGTTGCCTGGGCGCTTCCACAACTGGCAAGGAGCAGGAGGAGAAACAGGCTGAGCGCGAATCCGGCGAAGGGCTGTCTATGTGAGTTAGTATGTCTACGCCGATTCTCTCGGACCTCTCTATACATGATTCCTCCGCTGCCTTGTTCGCGCTCTACTATATTCTCTCTATGCTAAACGGCTTGCCCTCGTAATTTGTTGCGTTTACTCTATGGCGCGCCAGATCTTCACCTGTTTATCATCGCCACCGGACGCGATTGTGGTTCCGCTTGTGGGCGACCAGGCCAGGCCATATGTGGTTGTCTGCAAAATATTGGTATAGAGCCTATCGCCCTCGAAGGGCGGCCAGATCTGGATCGTGCGATCATCGCCTCCCGAGGCGATGGCGGTCTCCGTCGATGACCAGGCTATGGCATAGACATTGCCTCTATGTCCAGTATAGACCCTGGCTTTCTCACCGCTGGCAATGCTCCAGACATGTACCTGGCTATCTTTGCCACCGGACGCCAGGTAATTTCCATGAGGGGACCAGCTCAGGGCAAGCACTGAGTCGCTATGCTGGTGACTGACGACTATCTGCTTGCTTGTCACTTCCCAGATGACAACGTTATTCTCGTTCAGGGCGGAGGAGGCAATTTGTGCGCCTTGAGGTGACCATGCCAGGGCGGAGATACCATGAGTATGTCCCTCATAACGTTCGAGGAGGTTGCCACTGATTGGTTCCCAGAGCTGGATGGTGGTATCTGCACTGCCCGAGGCCAGTGTCTGTCCATCAGGCGACCACGAGAGCACGCTGACGGCTTCACTATGCCCAGTATACTTCTGTGTAAGTTTACCACTCAAGGGATTCCAGACATGAATGGTACTGTCGTCGCTGGCGGAGGCCAGGAAGCGTTCATCAGGTGACCAGGCGACCGCGTTTACTCTCCGTGTATGTTGGTGGTAGCTTGTGATACGCTTGCCTGTCTGTGCCTCCCAGACATTAACTGTGCCATTGGCGCAGCCGGAGGCGAGATAGGTCCCTTTAGGGGACCAGCTTAGGTCCAGCGCAGTCGCGTCCAGCGCGAATGTGCGCAAAACGTATCCGGGAGTATTGGTAGGCGTCTTCGATTGGGCTGGGGGAGGCGTGGTATGCTGGCTAAAGAAGAAAATACTGCCCGCGCTTGCGACAAAGGCGACGCCCGCCAGGCCGAGCAGCACATTGCGCCGGGTGAGATTGGCTAGCTGGGCTTTTGTGTTCTGTGCCACACGCTTTTTGATGTGCTCAAAGTCTTTGGTTGAGCGTGCCAGGTCAGAGAGAGGCTGTTTGGACGGTGGCAGACTCAGTCTCTGGGTCTCATGGGACGCGACCTCTTCCTGGTGTTGGCGATTGATAAGAGAGGTATGATGGACGCTTGCGGGCGTCGTTATATTCAGACCGGCGGCCTCTCCAAAGGCGCGCGCGAACTCCTGCACCGTCGCGTAGCGTTGGTTGGGATCTTTCGCGAGTCCCTTCATAATGACCTCTTCTACGGCCGTGCTAATCATAGGATTGCGTGCCCTTGGAGAGGGGGGAATGACATTGAGGTGCTGGAGGAGGAGCGAGCCAGGGTTTCCACGGTAGGGGCGCTCGCCGCATAGCCATTCATAGACGGTGAGCGCGAGTGAGTACTGGTCACTGGCGTAGGTTGGTTTCTCCATCCATTGTTCAGGTGCCATATAGAAATAGGTACCTGCCAATCCGGGCATACTCAACTGGCTGATCTCGGCGTTATGGTGGCTGATAAAGGCAATGCCAAAATCACTGAGGATCAGCTCACCTCTGCGATTGAGTAAGATATTCTCTGGTTTGACGTCGCGATGGACAATACCCTGGCTATGGGCATAGTCGAGGGCATCGGCAATCTTTTCCAGATAGGAGTAGATCAGGGTTGGTTTAAGGATACTGCCTTCTGGATGGCGTCTGCGTAATGTACCATAGGGCAGAAACTCCATAATGAGATAGGGTGTTCTTTCATCTACGCCGAAACGTTGGACCTTGACGATATGAGGATGGCGCAGGCTGGTAACAATACGGCTTTCTTTATAGAATTTGCGAATTTGAGCTTCATCAAGTTGTCCAGGTAGTGTGTGAAGCAGTTTAATTGCGACGAGTTCCTGGGTCTGTATATGTTCTCCACGGTAGACCTGAGCGAAGCCTCCTTCGCCCATTAACCGTGTGAGCCGGTAATCGCCTATACGCTGGCCTACACGAGAGTTGCCTTCAGCCATAATAAATACGTCTTTTCCCTTCTGCATGTTTTGCGGGAGCCCTCTCCCTCCTCTACTCGCGTTATCTACACCCATCCACTTCCCACTGCATGCGATCTGGCGGCGTTATCTGGTGAATTAGTTATTGGTATCTTTACGTGTGCCCATGTGTAAGTACGTTTACGATTATAATAGGCTCTACCTTCTATGTAAAGAGCATAACCTGCCGTTCCTACGTCTCTAGTAAATAGTCTCACCCGCTTTGGTATTTATGCAGATATTCTCTTTATATAGATCGAGGAGGTCGTCTGAGTCTCTAGAAATGAAGTTCTCCAACGTTTACCACATATGACGAGGGTTTTTTGTGAGCTAGTTTATAGCATAGCGTGCGGTTATACCTTACTATTGGAAGAGAAATCCCATGGTGGCTGGACTTTTGTTTTATAATAGGTAATTGATTGAATAGATCTATTCGCAAGATTGTATTGTGACCTCTTTTTCATATTTCTGTTTTTATCAAGCTATTTTCATCGCTTGTCGTTCAACTTTCAAAAGGAGAATCCAGTTTATGGCTTACGATCCCAACGCACCAGGTAACAACCCGGGTGGAACGCCACCTCCCAATACACCGTATAGTCCCACAAATTATGGTGCGCCGCCGCCACCTCCTCCGGGGCCATCTGATCCCTATCAATCGCAGCAGCCTTACAATCCATACGCGCCTTCGACGCCATCCTATCCCCCTGTTCCAAATCCGAACAGTTCGCCCGCGTATCCTTCGCAGCCTGGGATAAGTGGTGCAGGCTATAATGATCCTACCTATGTCTCGCCGTCAGCCCAGGGATACCAGGCGCCTCCGGTGCAGCCAGGACCGAGCTATCCTGGTTACCCTCCTGTGAATCAAGGCTATCCACAACAAGGCTTTGTACCACCACCGCAAAAGAAATCATCGGGCGGGAAAATCGCCCTGATCATACTGGCGGTCGTTGTTGTGCTGGCTGGTATTGGTATCTTTAGCGCATCGGCGTACAATACATCTCAGGGCAATGCGCATGCCACGGCCACGGCCCAGGCGCAAGATGCCAAAGCCACAGCGAATGTCCAGGCGACTGCGACCTATATGGCGTCGCACTTCCCTTTTAGTAGCAAGCTGATACTCAATGATTCGTTGAGCGGTAACAATCCTGCGCATGGTTGGATGTCTGATAAATATTGCTCGTTCAGCAATAATATGTATCATGCCTCAGAAACGAAGTCCAGTACGTTTGTGACCTGTTCCGCTAAGAGCACAGACTATACCGACTTTTCCTTTGAAGCAACGATGCAGAACTTCATTGGTAATGCAGGCGGTCTCGTCTTCCGTGGGGACGAAGATCAGCAGAACTACTACCTCTTCCTGGTCTTCTATGATGGCTCATTTGGCTTCTATAGCTATAGTACAGCATCCCACACGAAAAAGATTATCACCGGCGACGTGAATAACTTTAGCATTAGTAAGCCTATCCGCCTGGGTGTAACAGCACAGGGGAACTCATTTAAGTTCTTCGCCGATGGTCAGCAGATTGGGCAGGCTACGGATAGCACCTACTCTCATGGCCAGGTGGGAATTGCGGTTGACAATGATGCCTTAATTACTGAGGCCAACTTTAGCAATGCCAAGGTGTGGCAGCTTTAGGACACATCAATAAAAAAAGAGAGCTAAGAGCGAAAACTGCTCTTAGCTCTCTTTTTTTATTTGCTCCATCATATGGCTGATCAGGACCGATGCCAGTTAATAGCCACATTGATAATGATGATGGCGAGTGAAACAATACCAAAACCGATCAGTCTGGCTATGATGGAGATAGCGTTAGTGCTATCTCCGATGCTCAGAAAAATGGCACTGATAGGCACAAACATGACGACCGAGACAATGCCCAGGGCCAGGCGTTGTCCCGAGGAGATACCTCTGTTGCTAAAGTTGACCTGTCCAATCTTTTGGGCATTCATGTCATAGCTGGGTGGCTGATAGGTCTGGCTACTCTGTGGCTGACCTTCTGGTCGCTCTGTATAGGCGTTAGACTGGTAGCCGCGATATTCATCATCTTGTGGATACATCTGTTGTGACATTCTGCGCTTTTCCTTTCGCGTCGAGCATAGGGTGATGCATACTTTAGAATCTTGTCGAATCTTGTCGAATCCTGAGAATCCTGGCTACCAGTCTTTACGTATGAGCTTGAGAAAAGTTTAGGTTTTGCAGGCTAGGCCTTGCTCAATGAGGTGCGAAGCGCCTCTTTCTCGACTTCTTGCGCCAGGCTCACAATCGCGCCATCCATCGCGCGCAGTGGTTTCTCCAGGACTGGTCCGTGACCAGTTGCCAGGCGCGAGGGTTCCTGGAAGCGCAGCTTGCGTGCGCTCTCCAGCGCCGAGAGCTTATGCCAGGTTGCCAGCGCGGGTAGGGGGAAGAGCAGACGCATGGTTCCCGCGACCGCTATTCCACCCAGGGTTTGAAAAGCATCGCCTACGATTAATGTCTGATCGCGTTCGTCGAGAAACGAGGCGTGCCCTGGTGTATGGCCTGGTGTCGCGAGCACACGCAACGAGCCAACATGCTCGCCCTCGTGCAGAAGCTGCGTGGGCTTTGTCGTGACCATTGGATAACCTCCCTTGAGAGGAACCTGGGCCTCATGTGCCTCCAGTTCTTTGTTGCCAGCCAGCAAACGTGCCTCACGCTCAAGCAGCATAACCTTTGCCTGGGGAAGCGCTGCATGAAGCTCATCAAGCGAACCAGCATGATCTCCATGGGCGTGCGTGAGTAGGATACGCGTAATATTCCTACCCAACTGGCGTGCCGCGCCAATGATCTGCTGCCCCGAGCCAGCATTCATGGTGTCGATGAGAGTGAGGCCATCCTCTTCGAGAACAAAATAGCAGTTAAAGATACCAAGCTTGGTCAGCTGTACCAGATATTTTCCATGTGCCTTGATCTTCATTAAATTATTTCTCTACTTCTAGCGATGTGCCTTGATCGCTGATGCGATAAAATAAACTCTTCTATATATGCACACATATTTACTCTAAGTGACCTCCCTGGTTTTGTCAAGGAAAGTAGGCAAAATTTGCCTTGACAGGGGGTCCTTCTCTTGCTATGCTTTACCTGGACAGGGAAAATATAGCAGTTCGTAATATCCCCTCTGCTGAGCATAACCCTGAGAGTGCGTTCTTCGTAGAAGAGAGTAGTATACTTCTGATCCAAAAAACCAGAGCGTGCTTGCCATGCCACCGCTTGCCCCGAATGGGGGTTAGGTGGTCCCCGAATGGGGATGGGTTTCGGAATAAGATCTTAGGAGAAACGTATAGAAGAAGAGTAGCTAGACGATCAGGTAGTGGCTGTCGCCTTTGCTGCTTGTTCCACTGGAGAATAGAGTATGTGGTATAACAACAATTACAGGCGACCTCCCCGTATGCGTAGGCGCTTCTTCTTTCCTTTTGTCATTCCTTTTATCTTTTTAGTATCGATGCACTCTTTTAATGTTTTCTTCTTAACGCTGCTGGTCATGGTGGTTGTGGCCCTCATCGCTACGTTCGTCACTCAAAACGCGAATGCAGGTCGTAACTCTTACCGTCCACCTATGCAGAATCAAGTGCCGCCAAATCCACAGGATTACCAGAATCCATATTATCAGCCCTATCAGAATCCAGACCAGGCGACCTCTTATTATCAGCCATATCGCCAGGGGTATCAAGCGCAGCCATCACAGACGGTTAACGCAGATCCTACTCAGGATGCGCGCGTAGATCAGTACCAGCGCCCTACTGCTGAACAGTACGAGGAGCCGCTTGCTGATTATCCCGAGCCTATGCCACCTATGCAACAGTAAGCAGTCAATGGCCTATGCATGTCTTCCTATCCGAAAACCCTGAGCGTTTATCCCCGAATGGGGGCGAAGCGCTAGTCACGCAAGTGACGTTGGGTTTTGGAATAAGATCGTAGTGAAAGACAAAAAGAACGCCTTCTCTCTTTCAAATGAGAGAAGGCGTTCTTTTTGTCTGATTAGGTCATAAGTAGATTAAGGGATCAGATTGGTATCTGCGTCGAGGGCCAGGACGAAGCGCGCGATAAGCTCTGCGACGTCGTCAACATCTTTGAGCGAAACCATCTCTGAGCCAGTGTGCAGGTAACGGCAAGGGATGCTGAGCAGACCTGTCGCGATGGGGCCGCGTGCGACCTGGATCGCATCGGTGTCTGTGCCTGTACCGGCGGCCGAGGCCTCAACCTGGTAGCTGATGCCTGCCTCTTCCGCGGCTTTGACAAGGCGCTCATAGACGGGAAGATTAATATGTGCGCCGATAGTCAGGATGGGACCAGCATTCATCTTCAGATCGCCCATACGATTTTTTGGAGCGCCGGGAATATCTGAGGTTGGGGCCACATCGACTGCGATGGCGATCTGTGGGTTGACGCTATAGGCACTGGTACGCGCGCCGCGCAGGCCGATCTCTTCCTGTACAGCCGAGACAAAGAATACGCCTGCCTTCAACTGCTCGCGTTTGGCATGGATACGGCGCATCGCCTCTACCACTGCGAAGACGCCGGACTTATCGTCGAGCGCCCGCGAGATGATGATGTCCTTATGCAGTGTCTCTAGTTCCGCGGCACGTGTGCCAACAGAGCCAACTTTCACGCGTTCAAGCGCCTCTTCCTTACTGGAAGCACCGATATCGATCCAGAGGTCCCAGAGCTTAGGAGCCTTCTCGCGCTCCTCAGCCGAGAGGCTGTGAACGGGTTTGCGACCAACAACACCAGAGACGATACCCTTGGGCGTGTGGATGTTGACGCGGTTCCCTGGTAGGGTAGAGGCGTCAAACCCGCCAATGGGGGCGAAATAGAGATAACCTTGCTCATCGATGTGGCGGATGAGGAAGCCGAGTTCGTCGCAGTGGGCTTCTAGCATGACGCGTGGCTCAGCCGAGGCATTGAGGGCCGCGATCACATTGCCATGTACATCTGTATGTACTTCATCGGTATACTGCTGTATCTCCTCGCGTACGACCTGCTGAGCCGGGCGCTCAAAGCCAGAAGGGCTGGGGCTAGCGACCAGGCGACGGAGAAATGCAACACGTGACTCGTCCATAAAACCTCCAAGTTGTGTATTGAAAAGAAATAATCTCCAATGGTGACCACTCAAATGCTTTGATTCCTAGCTGGCTGCCGAAGCGCTGCGACTGGCTGCGTGGCGAGAAGTCCTGAGTAGACACATTGTCTTAGTGATAAACAAGAACGAGCGACCCTGAGTTGGCTTCTGTAGCTCTGAGGTACTCTTTTCTGCCAGAGCCAGGGAAGTCAAACCTCCAGGGTCGCTTAGAGATGTACAAAAATGTTTGTTCTGCCAGTAGTTAACGAACGAACTGTTTTAAAACTTCGTCCACACCTGGATGTGAGCGATTCAGGCGCAGGTCCTCGGCTCCAGTGGGATCGGTCTGTACCAGAAGAATATTTTGCTGAATACATGTATTGAGCAGTTCGCGTGCTGACTCGCGTGTTAAGCGGCCACGGAAACGATTCTTTGGGTTGACTGGATCACCAATGAAGTTAGAGACGCCAATAATTGTACGCCATGACCAGTTGCGGTCGATATAATCGAGGAACTGGATGAACAAAGGATCAAGCACATCCATAGTGGGAGCGCCATAGGGTGCCTGAGGATACTGGGCGTTTCCAGGATAGTTTACGGCGGGCATAGATCCTGTATTACCGCTTGAATATGGAGCACTGGGAATGGGTAATGAGCCAGTATTACCTGACACGCCATTGGATGTGAGTCCTCCTGGCACCAGGGGAACAAACTGGTTTGCGCTGCTTATTAGATCTCGGCTGACGGTTCCTGGAATACCGACAACAATAACATTTTTGTTCAAACGTAGCTTTAGGCGAGCACTGATACGCGTGAAATCTTTATCGCCTGTCATTAAAACAAAGGTTGAAATGGTAGGTCGATCAAAGACGGTCTCAATAATATCCATCAGCATGTTCAGATCGACGGTGCTCTGTACCACAGTACTTTGCACAATCGTGCTGTTTCCGGAGTTCACGGCGGGCATATGACCAGTGTTTCCGGTATGAATAGTGGAATATCCTAAGGGACCTGTGTTGCTTGGGGCCAGAGACGTCCCGGCTGGTTGAGGTGTCTGATCATATGAGCGTTGTTGATAGGATGAGGAGCGGAACGCCTCGCGATTCTGATAATCCGTTGAATAATCATCATCGGGGATGCGTTCTTCGTCGAAGTTCTCCTCCTCCATCTCATCTCTGGCTGGAGAAAGCGCATCGTCTGTCTCGTCTGGCCATCCCTGGTTTAGCCCTTGTTGTGGCTGAATGGCTGGAAGCGAACCTGAACTGGCTGACATTCCACTAGGCCATGGGCGCGGGAAAGAGCCTGTATTCTGTTCTGCGACATAGCTCTGCGCACCAAGGGGGCCGGTTGGAGTATTGGAGGCATAGTGGATTGTCCCCATGCGTATGCGGTCACGTTGTTTGGCTGGGCAATCAACACGATCAATCATTGCAGCCGTCAAGCTACCTTTGAAGGGCTCGGGTTGACGTGACCAATCCGCATAAGCGCGAGCAACCATTACTGTTCCATAGCGACGAGCCACCGCGATCAACTCTTGTGGATCGGGTTCTCGTCGTTGAATATTTAGCATACTGTAACGTATGTTCTCAAAGTCAATGAATAAAGCAATATCTTCGGGCACAACCTTCTCCTCTCGTTGGGAGAAACCGCGCAGGCCAAGATTTATGATTGTTCAGGTGCTCGGATAACCTTACAGTAACCCTAATACTATGAGCATATCATACTTTATTAGTAAAGTCGAGAGGCCTACGCTTTACTTAGCGTACCATCCTATGGTATATTTCTTAAGTTAAGAAAGGACTGTTTACAAAGAGTATAAAGTCATGGAGCTAACAAAAAACCACCTTGATGATGCCGTTTGCCCAGTGGCCCGTACCGCTGCGATTATTAGCGGTAAATGGACCTTGCTAATCATACGCGATCTGGCCTCTGGCCTGAAGCGTTTTCATCAACTGGAGCGATCCCTTTGTGGCATTAGCCCCAAAACGCTTTCTGAACGGCTGCGCTCGTTAGAAGAGGAGGGGATCGTCATACGACAAACCTATGCCGAAGTTCCCCCTCGTGTGGAATACTCTCTAACTGAGAAAGGGCAGGATCTTGTTTCCGTTATTGATTGTATGCGTAGTTACGGAAAACGCTGGTTGTGCCAGGATAAACCTGCCTCTGAAAGAGGATAATACACTTTCCACCCGTTTCCCTGCTTAAAATGAGAGAGGAACCGAGAACACCCCGGTTCCTTGATGCAAATGCCATACTTAATGAGTAGCGTTATAGAACGGACCCTACCAATTCTCGATCATACTGCGCCAGGAAGCGATGGAGCACACCATCATCAACTGGGGTGTTTGCCGCAGCTGGCTGTCCTGCTTGCGCTTTTAGTAGTTCATACAAACTCGCGATATCATAATGCATTTGTACTAGAAGCTGGCCGTCGCTATTAAATCCTTCTACAACAAGGCCATCCTCTTCTTCATGGATTGCGATGCTCTTCGCGCCGATCTGATCCAGAACCTGACCGACAGCATGCAAAATGTTCGCATAACTGATTGTGGCCGGCATTGAAACCTCCCTAAATAGTCGGAGACTGTTTCGTGAAAGTCTGTAGACTGCTTTGTCGAACCGCAAAGCACCGTTGCTTTTCGCTTGGTGATTTGACAGTATTCCTACTCGATACCACACTCCGAATATTTTATCATTACGTACATGGCACGTCAAGTTCACCGTTTTATGGTTTTATGTAAAAAGACAACGATAAATGCATTTATTTCTATCTTTATTGTCCTTCCCCTTGTAGAGCCTGCTGATGCTGGATAGTTTACTGAAGTACCTTAGCATAAGTTAGGACAGAGGATGGAGATCTGCCTCTAGATCCCTCGGAAGGAGCAATTTTTCCAGCTTGCAAAAAATTGCCGCGAAAAAGTGTTGACAAGTTTCCATGGATGTGGCATATTATGCAGGCACCGCGCGAAGCGAGGTGAAAACAAGATTGTACACTTAACAACTAAAGAATACATAGTTACTTCAATTTTGCTGAGCGAGCACGTTGGCATGCAAATGCTCAACCGTGACGTGAGTCATTCGAAGCTCGTGACAGTGAAGAACGAAGACCGAGATCCCATACAACAAGGGTTAACACAAGAAGAAGCAGACAAGGCAGAACAAGCGAAACAGAGTACGAGGTGGATGCCTTGGCGCTGAAGACCGATGAAGGACGCGGAGACCGGCGAAACATTCAGGGGGAGCTGCATCCAAGCGATGAGCCCTGAGAGTCCGAATGGGGCAACCCCTCCAGAGTCATGTCTGGAGACCTATCGCTGAACACATAGGCGATATGGAGGATCGTGGGTGAACTGAAACATCTCAGTAGCCTGCGGAAGAGAAATCAACCGAGATTCCCGTAGTAGTGGCGAGCGAACCGGGACGAGCCCAAACCATCTATTCTTCGTGAATAGGCGGGGTTGTAGGACCAACAGTAGCGATCATGTGCTTACTCGAAGGCATTGGAAGGTGCCACCAGAGGGGGTGAGAGTCCCGTAGAGGACGAGGACATGAGCGTGGTTGGCATCCTGAGTACCACGAGACACGTGCAATCTTGTGGGAAGCTGGGGGGACCACCCTCCAAGGCTAAAGAACTTCAGCGACCGATAGCGAACAAGTACCGTGAGGGAAAGGTGAAAAGTACCCCGAGAGGGGGATGAAAGAGTCCCTGAAACCACGTACTCACAAGCAGTCAGAGGCCACTGTGCCACGAGGCACCAAGGGCTGATGGCGTGCCTTTTGTAGAATGATCCGGCGAGTGCATCGCACGTTGCAGGTTAACCAGCGCTAAAGCTGGGGAGCCAGAGGGCAACCGAGTCTCAAACAGGCGGGTATGTAGCGGCGATGCGACCCGAAACCGTGTGAGCTACCCATGAGCAGAGTGAAGCGGATGTAACAGTCCGTCGAGGCTCGAACCCACCAGTGTTGCAAAACTGGGGGATGACTTGTGGGTAGGGGTGAAATGCTAATCGAACACGGAGATAGCTGGTTCTCCCCGAAATGTATTGAGGTACAGCCGCGACCAAGAGCGTGGTGGAGGTAGAGCACTGGATAGGCTAGGGGCCCTGTGCGGGTTACCAACCCTACTCAAACTCCGAATGCCACTACGTGTTTATCGCGAGTGAGACGGCGGGGGCTAAGCTTCGTCGTCAAAAGGGAAACAGCCCAGACCATCGGCTAAGGTCTCCAAATCGATGCTCAGTGTCAAAGGGGGTCAATGCGCCCAAACAGCCAGGATGTTGGCTTAGAAGCAGCCACCATTTAAAGAGTGCGTAATAGCTCACTGGTCGAGTGCAATGGCACCGACAACGTATCGAGGCTAAAGCATCGTACCGAAGCCGTGGAATATAGGACTACCTATATTGGTAGGGGAGCGTTCTCGACGCCTGAGAAGCCAGACCGCAAGGACTGGTGGAGGTAAGAGAAGTGAGAATGCCGGAATGAGTAGCGCAATGTCTGCGAGAACCAGACACACCGAATGCCTGAGGGTTCCTGGGCAACGTCAATCGTCCCAGGGTGAGTCGGGCCCTAAGCCGAGGGCGTCATGCCGTAGGCGATGGAAAGCAGGTCAGAGAATCCTGCACCGGAACATTTCGTTATGAGCAATGGGGGGACGCGGTAGGGAAGGTGAGCCGATCGAATGGACAGGATCGGTGCCTCTGTTGAAGCGCGTGACCGAGGAAAATCCCGGACACATTATGCGTGACACTGAGGCCGAGCGCCCGCGAGGGTGCGGAAGTCATTGGTCCCCAGGCCGTCAAGAAAAGCCTCTCGCCAGAAACTGTTCCGCCCGTACCGCAAACCGACACTGGTAGGCAGGGGGAAATCTCCCCAGGTGATCGAGCGACCCTCTGTTAAGGAACTCGGCAAATTAACCCCGTACCTTTGGAAGAAGGGGTGCCTGCGTAGCTGTGTGTGCTTGCACACATGGTGAGAAGGTTGCAAGAAATCGGCTCAAGCGACTGTTTACCAAAAACACAGGTCTCTGCGAACGCGAAAGCGGAAGTATAGGGGCTGACTCCTGCCCAGTGCCGGAAGGTTACGAGGAGTGGTGTGCGTAGCCACGAATCTAAGCCCCGGTGAACGGCGGCCGTAACTATAACGGTCCTAAGGTAGCGAAATTCCTTGTCGGGTAAGTTCCGACCCGCACGAAAGGAGTAACGACTTGAGCGCTGTCTCGACAGAGGACTCGGCGAAATTGAAGTACCCGTGAAGATACGGGTTACCCACGACAGGACAAAAAGACCCCGTGGAGCTTTACTACAGTTTGGCCTGGAAACGAAGTATGGTGTGCGTAGCATAGGTGGGAGCCGGAGAACTCATCCTTGTGGGGGTGAGGGAGGCAGCAGTGAAATACCACTCTCACCATGGTTTGTGTCTCACACGTCACCGTGATCCGGGACGTGAACAGGGCCAGATGGGTAGTTTGACTGGGGCGGTCGCCTCCCAAAGAGTAACGGAGGCGCCCAAAGGTTCCCTCAGGGTGGATGGACATCACCCTCTGTAGAGTGTAAAGGCACAAGGGAGCTTGACTGTAAGGCGTACAGGCCGAGCAGGGACGAAAGTCGGGCTTAGTGATCCCACATTCCCGTGTGGAAGGAGTGTGGCTCAACGGATAAAAGCTACCCCGGGGATAACAGGCTTATCTTGCCCAAGAGTTCACATCGACGGCAAGGTTTGGCACCTCGATGTCGGCTCGTCGCATCCTGGGGCTGGAGTAGGTCCCAAGGGTTGGGCTGTTCGCCCATGAAAGCGGCACGCGAGCTGGGTTCAGAACGTCGCGAGACAGTTCGGTCTCTATCCGTCGTGGGCGTCGGAAAAGTGAGGGGAGTCATCTTCAGTACGAGAGGACCGAGATGGCTTGACCGCTAGTGCGCCAGTTGGGGGCCTCCTCCAGAGCTGGGTAGCTACGTCAAGAAGGGATAAGCGCTGAAAGCATCTAAGCGCGAAGCCGACCCGAAGATAACTTTTCCCACTCTCAAGAAGAGTCAAGATCCCAGGAAGAAGACCTGGTGGATAGGCTGCGCGTGGACGCCTGGTAACAGGTGGAGCGGAGCAGTACTAATGATCGTACGGCTTGTTTCCCATTCTGTTTCTTCGCGTATGTGGTGAGCCCTTGTGGTGTGAGTGAGAGCGGTCTGAGATCGGACCTGAGCACGAGCGAGAGGACATCGCGGCACGGGGAGCGTGAGCAGGCCAGCGTGGCTCAGCAAAATTGAGGTAACTATGAATTCTTTAGTGTGATGTGTACAGACAAATAGCCGTTGTTATGGGAAGTACATAACTACGGCCTTTTTGTTTTTGGCAAGGTGAAGTGTGCTACTTACGTACGCGCCTACGCAGGGTATTCGCACTCTGCTGGGGAGCGTACGTAAGTAGCACACAACAACACAATTAATTATTCGCCTCCTCTTCTGTAAACATGGCAAGCGCGCAGTGAATCTCTTGCTGAACTTCGGTATCCTCTTCACTCATTAAGGCTGCCTGTAGCGCCTGGTATGCCTCCTGTCCCTGGAGCCTGCCCAGGGCCCATGCCGCGTGCCCACGGACCAACGCCTCCTGGTCGTGCAATGCGCCGATAAGGGCGGGCACAGCTCCTTGATTGCCACTATTGCCCAGGGCGACACAGACGTTGCGCAGCAACCCCTGACGCTTGGTACGCTTAATGGGACTACGCCGGAAGCGTTCACGGAACTCCTCTTCACTTAGGGCTAGAAGTGGTATAAGTTCCGGTTCACTGCCCACGGCTGGTCGTTTCAGAAATTCCTGGTGAGGCTGGAAGGTTGCCTGGCGCTCTGTGCTGCGGCGATTGACGGCCTCCAGGGCCACAAATTGAGGTCGTCCTTGCTGATCGCGTAGACCCAGGCGACGTTCCGCGACCTTGTTGACGGGACAGACCTCCTGACAGATGTCGCAGCCGAAGATATAGTTTCCTATCAATGGGCGGAGTTCAAGAGGAATGCTACCGCGCAACTCGATGGTCAAGAAAGAGATACAGAGCCGATTATCAAGTTCATAGGGGTTGGTGAGCGCTCCTGTCGGGCAGGCATGCAGGCATATCTCACAATGTCCACAATTGGCTTTGAGTGGTTCATCCGGCTCGAGAGGAACATTCGTTACGATCTCGGCCAGAAAGAGCCATGATCCCCAGCCATGCGTCAGAATATTGGTGTTTTTTCCATACCAGCCCAGTCCTGCGCGTTGGGCCACAGCGCGATCTACCATGCGACCCGTGTCGACGAAGAGCCGAGCTTCGGCCTCGCTCCCCAACTCGCTGCGCGTATAATCCCTCAGCCACTCGGCAAACCGCTGTAGCTTTGACTTAATGATGTCGTGATAGTCATCGCCCCAGGCGTATCGCGCGATACGCCCACGTGGTCCCTCTCCCTCTTCGTTTCCTGGCTGCGCTGTCAGGTAGGTCATACCCAGGGAAATTATCGATTGGGCCTCGGGAAGAAGCGCATTCGGGTGGCACGAGACATCTGCGCGCTCGCTGGTATACCAGGGCAATCCATCCATCAAGCCCCGGCTGATGCGCTCTCTAATAATCCCTTTGGCCTCGGTAAAGGCTTCTGCCGTGGTGATGCGGACGGTGTCAAAGCCCAGCTCGTAGGCGTATTCTTTTACAACTTGTGTGTCTAACATGCTACCATCACTCTAGCGCTCTATAAAAGGAAAAAGTGGGGAGTGCAGAGAGGCGTCAGCCCCTCTGCGTCCTATCCCCATACCGCCGTAGGCGGTATGACTCTCTAGTTCGTAATCTCACGTTGTCGATTAAACCACCAGGAGATGCCCAGGAAAAGTATCAGGTAGGTGGCGATAACGAGGAGGGCATGGAGATTGCTCAATTGGGCGGTCTGCAAGCTAAACACGTATGCCGCCTGATTTAGTATCAAAGCCTCCAGGTTATTGCTGATAAAGAGATCGGGAAGCTGGCGGAGAATGTCGCCAATAATATTCTGGAAAAGGGGGGCGCTTAACAGGAGTGTTCCTTTTAGAATATTCTCCAGCACCCACCAGACAAGGGCTCCTGAGACTCCAGCTGCCGAGTTGCGCCCTATAGTTGCCAGGGTCAGGGCGAGTATACCATACCAGAAAAGATTTAGGATCTGAGCCAGGAGATAGAGCAGGAAGTGCCAGGCCCAGGTCGCATCCACAAAGTCCAGGTTTGTGGCGTTTCCAATGACAAGATTCAGGATGGTACTACTGATCAGGCCCGCCAGAAAGAGCAAGAGAAAACCTAGTATGCTTGAGAAAAGGATCGCTCCTACCTTGGCGCACAAAAATTGGGCGCGTGTCGGACCACGTGTATAAATCAGGCGTATCGTGCCCACGTTATACTCGCCACCCACAATTGTACCAGCGAGTATGACGATGAGGATAAGCCCACCAAATTGTATAAGTTGCGTGATGGTGTTTATCGCATCAGGCAGACCCAACACACCGTTATATTGTTGCAATTGTGCTTGCTTCTGAGCCTCGGCGCGTGCTAGATCCTGCGTGTTTGCCGGGTGGTCGAGACAATATGGTGGCTTGAGTTGCCCGTGAGTTGTGCAGTGAGGGGGAAGCCAGTTGCGCGCTGGGGTGCCAGCCAGAAAGAGTGCAGGTAAGGCGATACCCACGAAAGAGAGTACCATCAAAAGCATGCCTACAATGAGGAGCACTTTAGACATTCCACGCCGGCGGAGCTTGTAGAGTTCTACGCCGGTCAGACGTATAATCACACTCAGGTAGTCTTGACGTCCCATGACAACAGTGTCACGCCGTGGTGGGGTCTGCGAGGAAGTCGCAATGCTGGCTTGATGTTCATGCTGGGCCTGGCTATCCATGTTTTTCCTCCCCTTCCAGGACCTGGTTACCTTCGTGTATGGTGACATCTGCGTGCGCAAGATGCTCTGCCAGTGCCTCCATGCCAGTATGGCTGCCTGCTCCACCCGTGGTAACTTCGAGGAAGACATCCTCCAGGTTCCCCTCGCGTGGGCGGATCTCTGCGGCAAAGATGTCATTGTGCGCAAGCAGGGCATTGACCTCGGATGAGTGGGTGATGGGCGCCTCGATGAGGAGTACTGGCTGCATGTCCCGCTTGTTCTCCAGCTTTACTCCGTGCAGCCAGGTGGATGCGTGTTCCTGGTGCTGCTGTATGATAGCGAGGGCGCGCTCGCTTTCTTGTGGCGTATTTAGTCGAACTTCAATCATCTCGCTTGTCTGGAGCAGAGTGGCGACTTCACCCTGCTTGAGTAAGTTCCCTTTTTGCATGATCGCAACGCGGTTACAGACCTGTTGGACCTCGTGGAGCAGATGGCTGGAGAGGAAAATGGTCTTACCTAACTCTGAGAGGCGCTTGATTAACTTGCGAATCTCAATCATACCGGTTGGATCCAGGCCGTTGGTTGGTTCGTCGAGTAGGACTAGCTCTGGATCGGTCAGGAGCGAAGCGGCGATGCCCAGGCGCTGTTTCATGCCAAGCGAATACTGGCGGAAGTTTAACTTCTGGTAGGAGCGCAACTCAACTATTTCAAGCACCTCGGCCAGGCGGCGATCATTGGATTTCCCGGACATCATGCCCGAGGTTGCCGCTACAACGCGCAAGTTATCGAGTCCAGAGAGATAAGGGTAGAATACTGGCGTCTCTACAATCGCCCCTACACGTTGCAGAATATGGGGCAGTTGGTGCGCGTTATCCATCCCAAAAATGATCGCCCTGCCGGCTGTTGGGCGAATCAGGCCCAACAGCATACGAATGGTTGTGGTCTTTCCTGAGCCATTGGGACCCAGGAAGCCAAATACATCTCCGCGCATGACTTGTAGGTGTAGATCATTGACCGCCACCAGATTTCCAAAAGCCTTGGTGAGTCGATTGGTGCTAATCACAATATTTTTGTCATAAGAAGGAGAAATATACATCACCGGTTGCTCCCTCTGGAGAAAAAGCTTCTTTTCATATCCCACTTTCTTGCTCGAAGATGAATATGCTCCATTGCCTCAACTTGAAACGAGTTTACACAGGTTTCAGGCGTCATCCCTTGCCGCTGACAGTATGCATGCTTTTGTGGCTGGTGGCAAGTCCTTTGGTTTTATCTCGTACACTAGAAATGTTGAAGAATTTCCATGTATAAGGTCTCTCATGCTGCTTCCAGCAAACCATGCAAGGAGTCTAACATGCAAGATCAAGATCCTAGGAGCCATCTTCCTGATAAGTCAACGGTGCCGTTGCCCAGACACACACATCCTCCGATGCATGAGGATGAGGCGCAGGAGCCACCCACTGTTGAGAAACAGGAGCCAATTATATCAAGCTCATCAGCCTCCCCGCCTGAAGGCGATGTTGTCCTGGCAGATACCAAGGCAGACAAGATTTATGAGGGGCCTGCCTATGAAACGCTCCACGCGTACGATGAGCTTCCCCGTTCTTCAGAATCGGCCGCCCCCCCATCCTCACAGGAGTATAGCTATCCACCACCTCTGATTGATGAACTACATCCATCATTTGAACACGAGTATGCCAGCTATCATTATCCACCACCTCTGGCGGAGCCTTCGCCACCCCAGAGCTTTTGGGCACACAAGCCTGCGCGCTTCTGGTTGGTAGTGGGAACGCTAGTACTCCTCCTGATTGCGTTACCCATCGTTCTGTTGCAGGGAATCTCGTACTTAAATCGCCCTACAGCGATGAAGACGCTTGACACCTTTTGTGACAGTCTCGTGCATGAGCAATATCCCCAGGCATATGAGCAGTTTGGACCCGGTTTACAGTCGAGATTGCCGCGCACGCGCTTTATTGTATTGCTGGCGCAGGATCGGGTGGTAAAGTGTACCCATGGAGTCGCTGATGAAAATAACTCACCGATTCGCGTAAATTTAGATCTTGTTCATGACTCCCAGGGGATTAATCGCGACGTGGTGACTGTAAAACGGGAGGCGGATAATGAGTGGAAAATTGAAGAAGTCCAGCGGGCTTATAATAGGCAATGAGGAAAGGCGCGTTGAGAAACTGCTCAACGCGCCTCTTGTTTATTTCGCGATACAACTTGCTTACTTCTTCTCCGAAAACCCTGAGCGCGCTTGTCCCCGAATGGGGGAAGCGCTAGGCGCGTGAGTGGCGCGCGCCCCCGAATGGGGGTTGGGTTTCGGAATAAGATCTTAGAGCATGGGAATTTTGACACCCTTTTCCTGGGCGCAGTCGATGGCCTCATCGTAGCCCGCGTCCACATGGCGAATAACGCCCATGCCAGGATCATTAGTCAGGACGCGACTCAGGCGCTGCGCGGCCTCTGGTGTTCCATCGGCGACGATGACCTGTCCAGCATGCATCGAGTAGCCAATGCCGACCCCGCCCCCATGATGCAATGAGACCCAGGTCGCGCCAGAGGCAGTATTGACCAGGGCGTTGAGCAGGGGCCAGTCGGCGATGGCATCGCTACCATCCTTCATAGACTCGGTCTCACGATAGGGTGACGCCACCGAACCGCTATCCAGGTGGTCGCGCCCGATAACGATAGGAGCCCTCACAATACCTTTGGCAACCAGGTCATTGAAGAGTAGCCCGGCTTTGTCGCGTTCACCATAACCAAGCCAGCAGATGCGCGCGGGCAGACCCTGGAATTGGATTTTCTGCTGAGCCAGGGTGATCCAGCGTTTCAGGGACTCGTTTTCTGGGAAGAGGTTGAGCAGGGCCTCATCGGTGC
The DNA here is from genome assembly GCF_016587375.1 of Ktedonobacter robiniae. Taxonomy (GTDB): domain Bacteria; phylum Chloroflexota; class Ktedonobacteria; order Ktedonobacterales; family Ktedonobacteraceae; genus Ktedonobacter; species Ktedonobacter robiniae. The sequence goes on along the minus strand of NZ_BNJG01000001.1, from coordinate 1,478,697 downwards.
GATAGATATCCTCTGGATCGCCTGAGAGGGCTACCCAGCGGAAGGGCCCCTTGCCCTCGCAGAAGAGGGGACGGATGTAGGCCGGAACGAAGCCTGGGAAGTCGAGGGCGTGTTGCTCCCCTGCCGCCAGGGCCTGCCCACGCAGGTTATTGCCATAATCGAAGACAACCGCTCCCTGGCGCTGCATCTCCAGCATGGCCTGAACATGCAGAACCATAGAGTTCATTGAGCGCTTGATATACTCCTGGGGATCGCGTGCGCGTAGTTCGGCGGCCTCCTCCATACTAAGCCCGGCTGGTATATAGCCATTGAGGGCATCATGGGCCGAGGTCTGGTCGGTAACCATATCGGGAATGATGCCACGGCGTACCAGTTCGGGATAGATCTCGGCCGCGTTGCCTAGCAAGCCAATTGAGAGGGGCTGGCCCTGGCTACAGGCCTCACGCACCTGGTCAAGGGCCTCATCAAGCGTGCTGGCGATCTCGTCGCAATAGCGAGTGTCCAGGCGACGCTGGATGCGGGTGACATCAGGCTCGACCGCGAGGCAGACGCCCTCGTTCATTGTGACGGCCAGGGGTTGAGCACCTCCCATCCCGCCCAGACCAGCGGTGAGGATAAATTTGCCTTTGAGGGTCCCGCCAAAGTGCTGGCGTGCCGCCTCGGCAAAGGTTTCATAGGTGCCCTGGACAATGCCCTGTGAGCCAATATAGATCCAGGATCCAGCTGTCATCTGGCCATACATGGTTAGCCCCAACGCCTCCAGGCGGCGAAACTCATCCCAGTTGCCCCAGTGCGGCACGAGATTTGAGTTGGCGATCAGGACGCGGGGAGCGTCTGCATGTGTGCGAAATATACCAACGGGCTTGCCTGATTGTACGAGGAGCGTCTCGTCATTCTCCAGTTCGCGCAGCGCGCGAACAATCGCGTCAAAGGCTGCCCAGGAGCGTGCGGCGCGCCCCGAGCCACCATAGACGACCAGGTCATCTGGGCGCTCGGCAACCTCGGGATCCAGGTTATTCATTAACATGCGCATTGCGGCCTCTTGCTGCCAACCTTTGCACGAGAGGTTCGTTCCTCGTGGTGCGCGCACTGGTCGGGGACCCGCGAGACCTGGCTTCTTTGCCGGGTTTGTATCTGGCATGTGTATCGTTCCTTTCCTTATTCGGGTTAGTGAATCTGTACTGAGTATATACCAAATAGAGAGTAGCGAGGTCAAATGCAAGCAGGCACCTGGCGATGTGACTATGAGGCATGGCGCGTCTTGGCACTGCTCGCTTCTGCTTGTTCGCAATTGTTACCTTATGCTATAATCTTACGAAGAAAAGTATCCTTTCTGTGCGCTTATTACGTACATGAAGTTGCAATCATAGAAGGCTGTGGGCGCCTGCCCGGTGCCAGTGCATATTTACACATCTTATCTACGATTCAAAAATCTTATTCCGAAACCCATCCCCATTCGGGGACAAGCCTTCACTTGCGTGCTAGCGCTTCCCCCATTCGGGGACAAGCGCGCTCAGGGTTTTCGGAGAAGAAGTAAGTTTAGCGCTTATTATGAAGATTTGAAGGGCCGCCCGTCGTGGCGTAAGCCGATACTGTCTCCCCTGCTCCCTGCGCCAGTCACCATATGTGTGGATTGGGCTGGTCTGTGGGATGCTCAGGAAAGGACCTTAAAATGCTTGATCCCGATAGCGAATTGTCACCTCGATACCAATCGGTAACCACAACACCAGACTGGTATCAAACCAATATCCCTTGTCAGGTGGGCTGTCCGGCACACACCGACGTGGCTACCTACATCGGTCTCATTTCCCAAGCCCGTTTCGACGAGGCGTATCTGCTCAACCGCAAAGCCAACATTGTGCCAGGCGTGCTGGGTCGTACCTGTGCGCGCCCGTGTGAGCCTGTCTGTCGCCGTAATAAGGTTGATGGCAAGCCGATCTCCATCTGCTGGCTGAAGCGCGCCTCTGCCGACCATCGCGAGTATCGCCACCATGCTGAGCGTCCTCCGGTTACGAAGGATAAAAAGGTTGCGGTCATTGGTGGTGGCTCGGCTGGCCTGGCCTGCGCACGCGATCTGCGTGAGCTGGGGTATCCTGTGACTATGTATGAGCAGTACCCTGTCGCTGGTGGCGTGATGATCAACGGTATTCCCGTCTGGCGTCTGCCACGCGATGTCACGCGCGAAGAGTGCGATGAATACATGGCCGATCTGGGTGTGGAGGTCAAATACAATACACGTGTCGGTCGCGACGTGCAGCTTACAGATCTCCTCAAGGAGTATGACGCCGTCTACATTGGCGCGGGCTGCTACATTCCAAATCCGATGACTGGCCCCGATAATAAGGTGGTCAAAGGCGCCGATCTCTATGGCGTCGAGGATGGTATCCGCCTCCTTGATAAAACCAACTTCGGTGAGCCTGCCTTCATTGGGAAACGCGTAGCGATCATCGGCGCGGGCTTTACCGCGATGGACTGCTGTCGTACCGCGATCCGCTTTGGTGCGGAGAAGGTGTATGTCATGTATCGCCGCTCTGAAGAGGAGCAGCCTGCCGACGAGTACGAAGTCGACGAGGCCAAGTTCGAGGGCGTGGAGTTCCAGTACCTCGTCTCACAGACCGAGGTGCTCTCGAAGGATGGCGTGCATGCAAGCGGCGTACGCTTCGTGCGCAATAAGTTGGGTGATCCCGATGCCAGCGGTCGCCGTCGTCCGATTCCCGTCCCCGGCACTGAGTTTGAGATCGAGGTTGATAGTGTTATCCCTTGCTTTGGTCAGTATAGCGATACGACCTGGCTGCAGGCCGAGGAGCTTGGCCTGGAGGTCAACAAGTGGGGGGTACCGCTGATCGACGTTGAAACCTGGATGACGAGCCACCCTGGCCTCTTCGCCGGTGGTGACTATACTCAGGGCGCGCGTAACCTGATCTCGGCCGTGGGTGATGGTCGCGATGCCGCTGGTGCGATCAATCGCTACCTGGGCGGCCAGGATCTTCCCGCGGAGCCCGCGGAAGAGATTGAGCTTCCTGACTATCGCCGTGGTATGGTCGACAACTATGAGTCGATTCCTCACCAGTTGATTCCATCCCTGCCGCTGTCCGAGCGCTATAGCCATACACGCGAGACCGAGACTGGCTACTCTCCACAGGAAGCCGTTGTACAGGCGCGCCGCTGCCTCCAGTGTCAGTTGAATATTATGATCGACCCCTCGATCTGTATTCTCTGTTCTGGCTGTGTTGACATCTGCCCTTATGACTGCATCAGCATGGAGGGCCTCTCACGCGTAGTGAAGGGTGATCCTATGCACCAGGGCACAAACACCTGGGAGGGTGGCGCGGACATGATTATCGACGAGGAGAAGTGCATCCGTTGTGGTCTCTGCGTCGTGCGCTGTCCGACAGACGCCATCAGCATGGTCCAGTTCGAGGTATCCAGCCCCAACAGCCGCTGGAGTGTCTCGAAGATTCCTATGCTCAACGTATAATAATACGAAGTCAAAGAGTGGGTGACTGGTTCTACATATAGAACCAGTCACCCACTCTTTTTGTCAGTTACCAACCAAAGCTATCGAACCAGCGCCCCGCGCGATAATTTTCTAACGCCTGGCGCACATAGGGAATGACGTTTTCTGGCAAGCTAGTAAGCGGATACCAGGCTAATTCATCGCATTTATGTGGTTCGTTGTTACGTAGCTCTCCGCGCCAGCGCTGTGCCGCCAGGAAGAAGTCAATACGCTCGTCTTCGGCTCGGCGATGCATGATGCCGACGACCTGCAAATTCGCAGGGCTGATCTCAATGTTCGCCTCTTCATATGCCTCGCGGATCATGGCTTGCTTGACCTCTTCTCCGCCATCGAGGTGACCTGCGATAACACTATAGTTGCCATCCTCGTAGCCTGTGTTATAACGCCTTAAAAGGAGTATAGATTGCTCCTGAACGAGAAAGAGATGAACGGCCACGGGCAACGTCGTGTGAACTGTAGACATAAGCTTTCTTCCTATTTACAATGAGAAAAAATATATTGCTTTTATTATTTCTATTGATGAGAGGTAAAGATGGAAAAACACCTCGTACAACTGAGCAAGACAATGGCGTATGTCTTGCGCCATGATCCACAGAGCCACGGGCTAACTCTTGATGCGGAGGGATGGGTCTCGCTTAAAGATCTGCTGGCCGCTCTGCGTCAGCAACGGAGCTACTGGGCCACGCTGAAGGAGGCCGATCTGCTGGCGGTACTGGAGCAGTCTGAGAAGCAGCGCTTTGAGGTGCACAATGGCAAGATTCGCGCCTACTATGGTCATTCAGTACCTACAAAAGTCGAGAAGCAGCCAGCAACACCTCCAGAGATCCTCTATCATGGCACCACGCCCCAGGCAGCCAATCTGATTGAAGGCAGGGGGCTGAGTCCCATGAAGCGCCAGTATGTACACCTCTCTGCCGATGAAGAGACGGCACTGGTCGTCGCGCGCAGGCGCACAAATCATCCAATCATTCTCAAGGTCCATGCGCGCAAGGCCGAGGCCAATGGCGTCCGTTTCTATCTGGGTAACGATATGGTCTGGCTTGCTGAGCCAATACCCTCGGATTACATCCAGTTTGGTTAACACCTCGCGCTTGCGGCGCTCGTTTTGATAGATAGTGTGATGCATATGGAGAGCCGCAGGCTCTCCATATGCATCACACTATCTATCAAAACAACTGAGTTTAGTGCGCTTTGTGGTCTGCTACTTTTTGGCGCAGAAACGCGAGGACGACGCGGTCGATGCGGGCGTCTTCAAACCAGCGTTCCTCCAGGTTCTCGCGGCCGCTAAAGGCGCGGAAGGCTTCGCGTGTAGTTTCATCATAGCGACTGGTGATAGAGCTCTGATAATCGCCTGTGATGGTGAGGAGCTTTTGCAATTCCTGAGCCAGGGAGGCATCGATAGTCAGGATGTCGGCGGGATCAGGGCGGAAGAGATAGAGTTTGTGAAGTTCAAGAATGCGTTTGAGTTCATCGATAGGGGTTGGATGGTCATCGACGCGCAGGTCAATGAAGCGGTCAGTATAACCACCATAGCCCGCACCCTCTTTTACCACAAGTAGGGCCGCTGATTGCTGTCCGCGACCATCGCCACCTGCGGCCTGGCCCGCAGCCAGGGCTGCCAGCAGACGGTCACAGAGAAGTCCGCCCGTCTCCTCAAAGGTTCGTGCCATGGCCTCGACGGTGTCTCCACTGACCAGAATATTTCCCTGGCAGGCATAATGCTCGCCTGTGAGCCCACCCGCCCAGTGAAAGCAGCGTTCACCTGTAAAGCTTACTGGCTGGCCCGCCATGCCAATAATACCAACCTGGCGATCCGCTCGCCCTTCATCGCCTGCCAGGAGTTGCTCCAGGGTTTCCTGGGCGGAGCGCCCCGCCGCCAGGTGTTTGAGTCCCTGGATTCCATAACTGGTGTTCGCCAGGGCCTGGGTAGCGATGGCGCCAACGCCGGCTTTGGCCCAGGGGACGACCGCCCCTACCGAGAGAAATTTGGATTGTACGGCTATGCCGAGCTCACCGCGCTCTGGATCTCTTGCGACTATCGAGTAGGTCATGTGCTGCCTCCATCAGAAACGTGGATTAGTGCGGTCATTATAGCATGCCCATCCTGTTCTGCCTATATGTCCGCTTGCTTTAGCCTTGGTTAGCCTGATAGTCATGTGCGTGCGTCTGAGTGGCTATGCCTTACAGATTGTTTATTTACACCTGCTTAACTGCCAATCTCATCAGAAAACATCTTGACAATTATCGCTCTTTTGCGCAAAATTGTAAAAAGCCCCAAAACTATGAGAGAAGCTTCTCCCAGGAAGCGTATATCTTATTACAGTGAAAGGGCTTGTACCATTGATCAGTGTATTTCACTCCTTGGATATTGTTGGCAGGCTTGTTTTTTGTTTACCTGCAAGGAGCGAGAATACACAGGTCTGCAAGGAGCAAAGATGGTGCGACATGATTGGTCTGATGATGACCTGGCCCGACGGTTGCATGAGCGTGATCCAGAAGCGTTGGAAACCCTCATCACCCGCTACTCTCGTGAAGTATTTTATTTTATCCGTGTCGTCCTCGATGGCATTGGGGTAGCTCAAGACGCTGAGGAGTGCGTCAACGACCTTTTCGTAGCTGTCTGGCAGGAAATCGATACCTTTGACGCCAGTCGAGGGACATTGCGCACCTGGTTGACCATGCGGGCGAAGTATATTGCTTTGGATCGCAGGCGCCAGCTGTGTCGTAGGCAAACCCATACCCTGCAATCCGCTGATGAAACACGTCAGTGGAATTCCTCAGATGGTAGTGGAAGTCGTAAATTTTCTGGTTGGGGCGAGACAGATGCGCGTGTAGCGCTTCCTCCTCATCCAGAGACCAGTATGGAGAACCTGTTAGAGCAAAGTGAGAGACGCGAGGAACTGCGTCTTGCCCTGGCGACGCTGCCTGAGCTCGATCGTTACCTTATTTACCAACGCTATTTTAAGTTTGCTAGCACCGAAGAGCTGGCGAAGAAGACTGGGCTGACCCGTCACGCTGTAGATACCCGTTTGTGGCGGGCGCGAAAGAGCTTACGAGAAACGCTCAAGGAGCACGCCCATGAGTATGAGCGAATTTGATCGACGCTTGCAGGAGCCAGATAAAGATCCCTCTGCACTCTATCTGGAGAAAGAGGGACGGCTACCAGATGACTTTTCGAAAGAAGATCTAGACTTTGCCCATGAGTTACAGGGGCTCTTCTCACCTGCGGATGAGGAGCTGCCTCCCTACTTTGTGCAAACGCTGCTAGACGCGGAGAATAGTCGTTTCCAGCCCGCTACTCAAGGACTAGAGCAGCGGACATACGCTCGTGTGTTTCGTCGCCTACGCCTGCATCGCCACCTTTTTCGCTTCTCGCTTTGGCAGTGGGTATCTCAAATGGCTCCGGTACAGCGTCCTCTGGCTGTTGTGGCTTCTTCTTGCTTTTTATTTATGCTGGCTACAATGATGGCCACAGGCAACGCCTTTGCCTCCGGAGTCATCTATCTCGTTGCGGGACCGCATGCAGGCGTGGTACAGACGCGCTTGCTTCCCAAAGAGTTGGATGCAGCAACGACCTCTCCTCAGCCGTTGCGGGCAAATATTGAGAATGAACCAAAGCAGATTAGCTTTCTGGAAACCGTTTCACGCCTGCAATTCCCCCTCTACTGGCCGAGTTACCTGCCCGAGAACTATACGATGGAGGAGGCCTACCTGATCCAGAACCAGGGTGTGTTCTGGACGGATGGCCCCGTCCTGCAGTTAGTGAGCCATTATTCAGCACCTGGTTTGAAACCGCATGGTTCGGGAAAAATTACCATCTGGGAATTGAAGCCACGAGTCAAGGTTATTCAAAACGTTTCGCTTGGTTCGGCGCATGAATTACGGATTGGTCCCGATGGTCAGGCGGCTATTACTGTTGATGGCAACTGGGTGTATAATCTGGATAATAGTACCCATGAGTGGGTTCATGATGGTCAGATTGAGTTGATCTATGAACGCAATGGTGTGATCTTTTGGATTCAGGGCGATCAACACGATGGAGTCACGCAAGATGTACTTAGCCAGATTGCTACACAGTTAAACCAGTTTAATGTACAGCGCGTCTTCCAGACCATGGGGCATGTGAATAGTTTCCAGCAAAGTACAGAATATCCTGCCTGGATGGTGCGAACGCTGCTCGTGGATAAAGATAATCCCGATGGTCCTTCGCTCCTGGTGCTTCCGCCTGATGGATCTACACCAACGAAAGATCAACGTGGCGTCGATAACTCGCCCTGATATGCTATAAATTTTTGATCTGTTGAAGAGTGAAGGTGGGGAGTGCAGAGGGGCGTCAGCCCGTCTGCGTCCAATGGAAGAATGAAGGTGGGGAGTGCAGTGAGGCGTCAGCCCGTCTGCGTCCAATGGAAGAATGAAGGTGGGGAGTGCAGTGAGGTGTCAGCCCGTCTGCGTCTCATTCCCCTGCCGCCGCAGGTGGCAGACATACGAAAAAAAAGAGGCGCCATTCTGGAGAGAACCAGGAGGCGCCTCTTTTTCTTTTTACTACCTGCTTGTTTGCCGCTGATATTCTCAGGATGTTTGAATACAGCTGCTCCTCCGGCAACGATAAACTCTCCATTGCTGGGGACGTATAACATGACGCCCTATCCTGGTAGGCAGGTTTCCGGGCAGCTGACGCTTGGCGACCTGGCACTGCCTTCCGCTCCCAATCCACTCTTTGCCAGCACTTCAGCTGACCTGGCGCTCGATAGCGCGCTCTGGGGCCAGCCTGTGGTTTTTGATAACCACTTCCAGGTTCACGCCGATGAACTGACCGAGGTGCCCCTGCCTGAGAACGGTGGGGTGACCGATGATGGCAAGACGATTACTATGCACCTGCGCTCCGACCTTCACTGGTCGGATAATCAGCCTATACAGGCCGCTGATTTTCGCTTCTGGTGGCGCTTAAACCAGGACCCTCAGACGGGGGCGATCCTTCGATCAGGCTATGATCAGATCGACTCCATTGAAACGCCTGATGCTTTGACTGTGGTGCTACATATGAAGCGCCCCTTTGGCCCCTATCTCTTTTATCTCCCGCTTGCCGCGCCTGAACATGTCTGGGGACACCTTCGCCCAATTGATTTGCAGAACATCGTCTCCATTTATCAAGCCCCACAGGTGACGAGTGGTCCTTATCAAGTCGAGCGCTTCGAGCCAGGAAAACGCTATGTGCTGACGCCTAATCAGGCCTATCACTCAACGCTTTTTCATGGTCCCTACCTGGCTGGTATCACTTACCAGGTGTATTCCTCCGTGCAGACTCTGTCTCAGGCCGTCCGCCAGGGCACGGTCACAATCGCGCAAGGCTATCAAGAGCCAGATCTTCCACTTCTGCGTGGCTTGCCGGGACGGGTGCACCAGGTGAGTGTTCCGACCGCCTCATATGCCCACCTGGATCTGAATCTTGATCATCCACTCCTGCAAGACCTGCGCGTGCGCCAGGCACTACAAGCGGCAATCGATGTCTGTGGTTTGCTACACGACGTCCTGAAGGATTCTGGTTGTCAGCGACGCGTCAACCAGGTTGAGCCATCCCCCTCGTTGTACTATGATGCGGCGCTTCCGACCGCGAAATATAATCCCGCGCTGGCGCGCCGTTTGCTGGCCCAGGCAGGTTGGAAAACCAACCGCACAGGTATCTTAGAGAAAAACTCACAGCCGTTTATGTTACGCCTGGTGACAACATCGCAGGATCCAGTGCGCCTGGCTGTGGCACAAGCACTTGAGCGCGACCTGCGTGCAATTGGCATTCAATTGACGATCATAACCTATGATCTGAACAGTTTCTTTGGACTCTCTACCAGGGGAGGCGTGCTAGCGACGGGCAAATTTGACCTGGCGCTGTTCACCTATTTTAATGGCCCAGAGCCTGACGAGGCCTACAACGTCTTTCACTCCTCCCAGGTGCCAGGTGAGCAGCAACCAGGCGGGAGTAACTATGGACGCGTGCGCGATGCCCAGCTTGACCAGGCTTTGGAGCAAGGCCGCTCACTGGTCGCATTCTCCGCGCGCCATGAGGCTTACCAGCGTTTTCTCGCGCGCCTGAATGCCCAGGTCTATATGCTGCCGCTTTACTGTGAGCTGAATCTGCTGACCGTTGATGCCCACCTGCATAATATCTTTCCGGACGCCAATCCCTCCTTGAATACCTGGAATATCGCTGACTGGTGGTTGAGTTCCTAGTGAGGAGGATTTAAATAGTGATTTTTGTGTCAGAGCGAAAATTGGTAGATAAAAGCGTTTCATTTTGTCTTCTTATGCGATATATATAGTAGAGATAGGGAAAACAGCAGGAACAAAATCGGCCTTAGCTGTGTTCCCTATAGGGTATGGAACTCCGCGAAGAAATGCTTCTCATAGAAATGCACAGTAATGGTATATCATAATCTCCACTGGCCCATTCTGGAACATTAAGCACTGCAACTTTTTTACGCTCTCATCCGTATTGTAGATGGCTGAGAGAAAGCAAACGGTGTTGATGGAAATGGTTGTTTTGTGTACTAGGTTGAGATTATGGATTGTCAGAGCGTTCCTCTAGACAATGCTGTGTTTCATCTGGTATGCTATTTATCAGTTGGAGGATCCGTCTGATGCGTGTAAAAAAACACGTTGAGGACGCTTCGTTGGCAATGACGGCAGCGGAGCTACTTCCCACCTCAAAGGAGAGGCCAATGAAAACTGCTAAGGACAAAAGTTTGAAGGCTCGTGGTTTGACCCGTGGTTTGACCAATCTACGTATTCTACGTCAACGCCAGGGAATAAGCCTGAGCCAATTAGCTAATCTCAGTGGTCTTCGTCGAGATACTATTACTTCTTTGGAGACAGGGCGTGTTGAGGCTCAGCCATACCATTTGCGTATGCTAGCTCGCGTCCTGGGTGTTCCAGCGCTTGAACTAGTTTCTTAATCGTCACCCTGTGCATACATTCCTGTGTGTATATGTGTGAATATAGGTCTCGACTCTAATCTGAGAAACGCACAGAAGGGCATCTGTTTTCTTCTTCTCTAGATGCCCTGGGTATAATATATTCTTCTTTTGCTCTTCCGCGCAGGGGCTATCGCTTTTGCCCCCGCGCCAGGAATGAGATATCTTCCTTTTCTCGTTGCATGTGACTTTTCGCGCCTACGGCGCTCACTAATACAAAGAGAAGTGCGGATTGAGCGAGCTTCTGCTCGCTCAATCCGCACTTCTCTTTGTATGAAAAGAGGCTATCGCAAAAGGCGAAGATTGTCATGTTCCAGACCAAGACCCGAAAAACGGTTCTGCTGGACACATGCCACCCCTCTCACTCTTCATATGGAGAGTGAGAGGGGCGATGCGTTCTATGCCTCTAGAGCGAATAGTCGCCGTTGTGGGCATCTTCCAGATAACGGGCCAGCAAGGTAATACTCGCTTCCAGATCGGCCTGGTGGATCATTTCGTTGACCGTATGGACGTAGCGGGTAGGCGTCGAGAGCGTGATCGTGGGTGAGCCTTCGCGTGTTCGCTGCATCGCTCCCGCATCTGTCCCGCCCCGTGGCAGTACCTCAAGCTGATGGGAAATGTTGTGCTGCTTCGCCAAATTGCGGAAGTGCCGCACCAGCTTATGGTTGGAGATATGCGACGAGTCGAAGACTTTGATGGCGGTGCCCTCGCCCAGTCGTGTGACCGCATCCTGATCTGCGCCACCAGGGATATCCCCCGCCAGGGTAATATCCAGCGCTACGCTCACATCCGGTTGAACCTGATAGGCGGCAGTGGTTGCACCACGTAGACCCACCTCTTCCTGGACCGTGGCGACGGCATAAATAGTCACCTCATGGTTCCGCAGAGCGCGCAAGGCTTCGAGCATCACAAAGAGGCTGGCGCGGTCATCCAGTGACTTGCTGACGATCATATCGCCAACGACTTCCAGCGTGCGATCCATCGTGATCATATCGCCCACTTCTACTTTTGCACGCACCTGTTCGCTTGACAAGCCGAGATCAATAAAGAGATCATCGATTTTTGCCGCCGCGGGTTTCTCATTGCCTAACAGGTGAATAGGCTTGCTCGCTGGCATCAGGACTCCCCGTAAGGTCTGGCCCGCAAAGCCGTGGACCAGGACACGCTGAGCAAAGAGCACGCGGGCATCAAAACCACCCACCGGCTGAATACGGATGAATCCCTGATTATCAATATGCTTGACGATGAAGCCAATTTCATCCATATGTGCAGCCAGCATGACACGACGCTCACTTTTGCCTCGCTTCAAGGCGATGATGTTGCCCATGCGATCAACGCTGACTTCGTCGGTAAGTGTACGCAGTTCTTCCAGGATCAGGGCGCGCACCTGGTCTTCACGTCCTGAAATACCAGGTGTTTCCGCAATTTTTTTCAGCAATTCAATATTGAGTGCCATTCTTACTCTCCTCTTGCTTTGTAACTTGATGTGTCTCTGTACAGGACACAGGCGCGGTGTATGGCCTCTTCAAAGTCATACTCCTCTTCCATAGGTTTACAACACCAGCGAAAGTTTGTCCAGCCCATATGCAAGCAAGACTGGCATGATCTTGCCTGCATATCCTGCACTACTACGTAGTACGCTACGCGGTGTCCAGTCATTCGGGGTGTTTGAAGAGCTGGACACTGATCGTGGCGCTCAGGATTCGCTGCGTCGAAGAGAGGTGGGGAGCACCTCTCTGAAAACCGAACGCAAAGCAGGTTTGCACTTCTTGCTGTAAAGCATGAGCAAGAGAGGAAAACTGTGAAAGCAGATAATCTCTTGAGAAAAGAGGCAGAAAAGCTGGGTGAGCAAGATGAAACGTCACCAGTCCATCAATGATTTGATTGAGCCAGTGAGAAAGGGGAAGTGATGCGCTTGACTCCGATGGATCCTTGATAATACGATTTTTTACTCGTGTATTCTCCATGAGAGCGAGTTTTTACTCGCCTAGAGAGTATAGCGCAACACAACGGCTTTGTCTATCAGAAGAGGGGCTGCGAGCTTGTAAGCATCATTACCCTTTGAGCTATGCGCTAACATAACACAGCACTGTATGTTATCTATGTGAGGAGAGTGAAAGGAGATTTCCATGATTCTCGTGACAGGAGCGACCGGGGTAAGCGGATCTCTGGTCATCCGTGAGTTCGCGCGGCAGCATGCGCCAGTTCGGGCGCTTGTCAGGAACAGCGCGAAGGCGCGTGCATTCGAGGAGTTTCCCACGGTAGAGGTGGTAGAAGGGAATATGCTTGAACCCTCAACCTTGGGAGTCGCATTGGAGGGCGTGGACCGTGTGTTGATGATCTCTTCCGCCGCTGAGCGGATGCTCGAAACGCAATGCACGTTCATCGATGCCGCCAGAAAAGCAGGGGTTCGCCACATCGTCAAACTCTCCGGGAAGGAATCGAGCATTGGGTTCAACGCGCAGCATTTCCGCACTGGGCGGCAGCACGAAGGAATCGAGCAGTACCTTGAAAGGTCAGGACTCGCTTGGACGCACCTGCGTCCCTGCCAATTCATGCAATTTTACTTCCCGGGAGCGCCAGCGATGAATCTCACCGCCAATACGCTCGCCTTCCCTATGGAGAATGCCAGGCTCTCGCCCGTGGATATTGAGGATATCGCCAAAATGGTCTTTGCCCTGCTCCATAGTGAAGGGCATGAGGGCAAGAGCTACGAGATAACAGGTCCTGAAGCGCTGACGATGGCAGAAATCGCTGAGCGCATCTCAGAGATGACCGACAGAACAGTTACGTATGTCAACATCTTGCTGGAGGAATATCGGCGAGCAGTGTTGGCGGCAGGGGCTTCCCCAGAGCGTGCCAACGGGTTCGTCGAATTATGGAGCGAGCGCCGCAGATGCGGCGAATCGAGGGTGGACCTGGGGACACATGAGATCTTTGGAGTTCACCCCACGACGTTCGCCGAGTTTGCACGCCGCAATGCCGCCGCGTTCCGCGGCGAGTCGATGCCATCATAAATCTCTCATGCGAAGAGGCGACGTGTCTTCTTACCTAATATAGTGAAATGCTTCCCGTGAAGAAGAGCGAGACAGAGAGCATGAGAAGAGCCATTTTCACAATATTCTCCTTCCGGTAGCTCTTGCTGGTTTCGTATCGAAGACGACAAAAGAGGGAAAAGTCCCAAGTTCTAAGCTGTTTCTGAACGTGGCACTCCATCGTTGGATAGAGTGTCACGCTCTCCTTTCCGATGCCGAGCGTTTTCAGGTTTCGGTACGACTCTCCCGCTTCCGAGAAGAGAGCCATGAGAAAGAGCAAATGAAAGCCAAAGGAGAACCTTCTATTATATGTAGGGGCTGATGAGCCAGGTAGAGCGAAAAAAACGAGTGGCAAGCGACGGAAGAGGTAGGGCAAGCTACTCCCTTATTGTGCTTTGGCACCCACATGTCCTAAGATCACCGATGTGCTGACTTCCCCCAAATCCCCAAAAGTGTTGACTATTTGCCCCAAATGCTCCACAGATCTCACCGCTATGATGAGCAGGTACGAATCCTCCCCCGTAATCTGATAGCCCTCACGTACTTCTGGCGTCCGTTCCGCTAACGCTGCAACTTGCTGGCAATGCTCTTTATCAGCAGCGATGCGCAAGATGGCCTGTATGCCAAGTCCTAGTTTAGTCACATCTACAGCCGCATGATATCCAGTCACCACCCCTGTATCTTCGAGCTTACGCACTCGCTCGGCAACCGCTGATAGCGACAAATGCACCTCGCGACCAATAGCCGCAAAGGACAAACGCGCCTCCTTTTCCAGGAGACGCAAAATCTCTTGGTCAATCTGATCCAACTCACCCCTCGATTCTTTCGGCATCGTTCATTTTTCCCTTTGTTTCTCCGCTCGAACCCTGCAAATACCAGTGATTATATGCCAGATTTTTCCTCACCACAAGCTATACTTGCTTTACTACTTCTCCGAAAACCCTGAGCGCGCTTGTTCCCGAATGGGGGAAGCGCTAGACACGCCAGTGGCGTTGCCGTGTCCCCGAATGGGGAGGGTTCGGAAGAAGATCTTATCACAGCAAACAACGAAAGGCATCCTATGCATATCCCAACCGTATCTCAAACTCATTCAGATTCGACGCCTCGTGCGCTCCGCGAGCGCCTTGGCCTCTTGACCTATCAGACGCCTCCCGCTGAAGCCATAGCAACGATCGTGGCTGCTGAAGCCGCCGGAGTGCGTCAGATTTGGCGCACCCAGGGTACGCCACTCTGGAACTCGCTCACCGTGCTTGCCGCTGCAGCCACCCACGCAACCACCATCCGTCTGGGTACAGCCATCATGCCAATCTACGCGCACCATCCCGTTGCCCTGGCTCAGCAGGCTCTTGTCCTGGCCAGCCTGGCGCCAAACCGTTTGCGTCTGGGCATCGGCCCGGGCAATCGCCAACCCATCGAGTCGAGCTACGGACATAGCCAGTCCAGGCCCCTTGCTCATCTGCGCGAATATCTGACGATTTTACGGGCCGCTCTCTGGACCGGCCACGTTGAGTATCAAGGCTCTTTCTACAACACTCAGGCAACGCTCCCGGAAAGCGCCCAGGTGCCGATCTTTATCTCTGCCTTGCGTGAGAAAGCCTTCGCCCTTGCTGGCGAGCTTGCTGATGGTGCGATTGCCTGGGTCTGCCCACCGCAGTATTTGCTGCACACTGCCCTTCCAGCCATGCGAGCAGGTGCGCAGCTCGCTGGGCGCCCCACGCCTCCCCTGGTCGCTCAAGTCTTCGTTGCCCTTGACTCTGACGCTCAGTCTGTCCGGGACACCTTTCGCGCCCAATTTGATCATGGCCGTTTTTATGGAAGCCAGCCCGAATATGCCACCATGTTCGCCACCGCTGGCTTTCCCGTTTTCTCCGATGGCTCCTGGTCTGATGATCTCATCGACACCCTTGTCATTTCCGGCAATGAGACGACGATTGCCGCCCGCCTCGCTGAATTGCTCTCCTTTGGCCTCGACGAGCTGCTCATCATGCCTCTCCAAAGCTCCAACCCCACTCATCTCCCTCGCCTCACTCACCTTATCGGACGACTGTAAGCTGGGCATTCCACTAAGCTCAATGAGAACGGGAGCTCTCAGGAGAAGCACTACTCAAAGGTTAATGGGTGATACACTGTGGGCATGAAGCCATACTCACAGGATGTACGACAACGAGTGCTGCGTGCCATCGACACGGTCAAGGTTGCCACGACCTTGGCCGTGTCGGTGGCAACAATCAAACGCTATCTCAAACAACGACGAGAAATGGAACATGTCTTGCCAAAATCGATTCCAGTGAATAGTTACGAATTTTTCCACATATTCTGGGCCTACCTCAGGTTTGGCTTGATTTTGATGCTGTATTAGTGTATGCTATTAATTAATCGATTAGTTAATAATTTGGAGCGAAGATGTATGGCCAGGACCCCGAAGGTCGTTGAGGATCGGCGCGAACAGTTGTTGGATGCGGCAATACGCGTCTTTGCGCGCAAGGGCTTTTCACGTGCAACAAATAAGGATATTGCGCATGAGGCTGATGTGACTCCAGGCCTGATTTATCATTACTTTGAGAGTAAGGAGGCCCTGTTGCAGGCGGTACTTGAGGAGCGCTCTCCTCTGAGCCTGCTGCGTTCGCTTCCTGCGCAGGTGATGGAGTTGCCGCCAGCCCAGTTCTTGCCTTCGCTTGTGTTGCGGGTGCTCAAGATTGTTGAAGGTGAGCAATTTGTGCAGATTATTCGCGTCATTTTGCCAGAGTTGATGCATAATCCCAGCATCTTACCCGTGGCTCCCAGTGTGCTTCAGCGAGCCGTAAATATGCTCGCAGCGTACCTTGACCAGCAAATGGAGCAGGGGAAGCTGCGTCGTGTAGAGGATAGTCGCCTGGCTGCACAAACACTGATGGGGAGCGTGATTGGCTTTGTCTTACGACGCCAGATCTTTCTCGATTCACAAGCGCTTGCTTATAGTCAGGAGCAAGTTGCAAACACTATCGCTGATATTTTTCTTCAAGGACTCTTACCAGATTGAGTCTCAAGCTCTTTTTTGCTCTGCTATTAATTGTCTGATCAATCAATAAGAAAGGCGGCTCTTCATGAGTAAGGCTGGGGATGCAGCAATGGAGCAACAGTCACGAGTGGGCGAGCCTGTAATTGTGCTTGAGCATGTAGCAAAGCGCTTTGGTTCGCTCTATGCGCTAAAAGACCTTTCGCTGATGATCAACGCGGGCGAGACATATGGCTTTATTGGCCCCAATGGTTCTGGGAAGACGACGCTTATCCGTTTGCTGGTGGGTTTATCGCGACCCACACGAGGAACTATTTCTATTCTGGGAAAGCGCGTGCCCTCCGTCGAGGTGGCCCCTGCCATCGGATATATGACGCAGGCCAGCGCGCTCTATAATGACCTGACCGCGCGTGAGAATCTGGAGTTTTTCGCGAGTATTTATGGTTTGCGCGGGGAGAAGCGCCGCAGGCGTATCGATGAGGAGCTTGAGCGTGTGGAACTGGCCGAACGCGCTTCAAGCCTGGTGGCTCATTTTAGCGGCGGTATGAAGCAGCGACTCTCACTCGCCTGTGCCCTGGTGCACCGTCCCCAGGTCATTCTGCTGGATGAGCCAACCGTAGGCGTAGATCCTGAACTGCGCCACTCTTTCTGGCAGTATTTTGCGCAGCTCAATCGCGAGGGGGTGACGATTATTATATCGACTCACCATCTCGATGAGGCTAGCCGTTGCACGCGTCTTGGATTGTTACGCTCCGGTGAGCTTCTGGCACAAGGAGCTCCCACCGAACTCCTGGAGCGCTCGGGGAAGAATTCGATGGAAGAGGCCTTTCTCTTCTTTGCGCATCAAAATATGCCCTCTGGTGCTGCAGAGCAGGGACAAGTGTATACAAATACTACGTCTGCCCAGGATGAACAGGAGGTTCAATCATGAGTTTGGCGCGTATCTTCTCTCTCTCTCAGCGCATTATGCGCCAGATTATTCGCGATAGACGCACGCTCGCGTTGATCTTTGTGATTCCCATTGTGCTGATGACGTTGCTCTACCTGGTACTCTCCAACACGACGACGGTGTATACTCTGGCCCTGGTACGCCCTGAAGGGGTGGGTAGTGAGCGCATTAACACCTTGATTGACCAGGCGCTTCCAGGGGGAGATAAGCTCAAGACGCGCTCCATTGCTGCCAATCAGGTCGACAGTATATTGAAGAATGGCGATGCCGATGCCGCGTTAGTCTTTCCCTCCGACTTTATGGACCAGTTCACGCGTGGTCAGAAGCCGAGTGTGCAGGTCGTACTGGAAGGCTCTGATCCTAATGTGGCGAGTGTGATGCGCCAGCAGGCGGAAGGCATCGCACGCCAGGTTGGCATCCTGCTGACGCTCTCGCGCCCTGCTTCTGGTGTGCAGGGGCAATTGCCAGATCTTAAACAGCTTCCATTCACGCTTGCGGAGCCGCGTTACCTGTATGGTAGCTCTGACTATACCTCGACGGATGCGCTGGCTCCAGTCTTTATTGGAATCTTCTCCTTCTTCTTTGTCTTTCTCTTGACCTCGGTATCGTTTTTGCGTGAGCGCTCGCAGGGGACGATCGAGCGCGTCCTGGTCTCGCCCTTGAAGCGCGCGGAGCTGGTAACCGGGTACATATGTGGTTTTACGCTCTTTGCCCTGGTGCAGGCCCTGGTGATTCTCCTCTTTGTCGTCTTTGTCCTGCGGGTGCATTATAGCGGCAACCTGGCGCTGGTCTTTCTTGTCTCGCTCTTATTGACTATTGGCAGCGTCAACCTGGGCATCTTTCTCTCGACCTTCGCCCGTAACGAGTTCCAGGTCGTGCAATTTATCCCTTTGATTCTGGGCGTCCAGATTTTTCTCTCGGGCATTTTCTGGCCCATCAAGCAGTTGCCTGCGCTGCTGCAACCCTTCACCTATCTCCTGCCGCTCACGTATGCCAACGATGCCCTGCGCTCGGTCATGTTGAAGGGGATGGGATTCACGCAGATCTGGCAGCAGCTTGGAGCGCTGCTGGTCTTCGCCTTGCTCATGGTGGGATTAAGCGCACTTACCATGCGTCGCGAGGCGGCTTAGGAGTGTTTGCCCTGTTGTTTCTGGCTGCTCTTTTGTAGTGTGTATCCTGGAGTATAGGCCTTAGTCATGTGTGCATGGCAAATAGATTGAGGTTGTAGGGTCCATGCTGGCATGGACTTGTCTCCCAGTCAAGAAGTCCATGCCAGCATGGACCCTACAATTTATCGATTATGGGGACAGGAGAAGAGTATATGCAGAATCAGACCATTTCTACCGTCCATGAAATTCTTGATAGCGTCGAGACCTCGTGCTGCATTGTCGGTGGTGGACCAGCCGGGGTGATGCTGGCTCTGCTGCTGGCGCGGCAGGACATTCCGGTTATACTCCTGGAGGCGCATGCCGATTTTGATCGCGAGTTTCGCGGCGATACGATTCACCCCTCGGTCATGACGATTCTCGATGAGCTTGGCCTGGCCGAGGATTTTCTCCAGCTACAGCACACTGAGATGCGTGAGATGGTCTTTCAGACCTCACAGGGAGAGGTGCATCTCGCGAATTTTGCTCACCTGGCAAAAACAGCGAAATATCCCTTTGTGGCGCTCTTACCCCAGGTCGACTTCCTCAATTTTATTACACGCGAGGCGAGCCGCTATCCCTGTTTTCAGCTTGTGTTTAATGCCCAGGTGGATAGCTTAATCGAGGAAGATGGTGTGGTCCGTGGAGTGCGTTATCGGGGGAAGGATGGCTGGCACGAGGTGCGCGCCCCCCTCACGATAGGGGCGGATGGTCGCTTCTCGCGTATGCGCAAACTAGCGGGTATGGAGCCTATCAAGGCCTCGCCACCGATGGATATTCTCTGGTTCCGTCTCTCGCGCCAATCGGGGGATAGCAGCGAGACCCTCGCCCGTTTTGGGGTGCGTGCCATCCTGGTGCTCTTAAACCGTTTCGATTACTGGCAAGTTGGCTATGTTATTCCCAAGGGGCAGTATCAGCAGGTGCGCGCGGCGGGCCTTGAGCATTTGCGGGCCGTGGTGGCCGAGACACTGCCCGAGCTTGCTGAACGCGCCCAGGAGCTACGCGATTGGAAGCAAGTTTCTGTTCTCTCGGTCGAGGCGAGCCGCCTCCCCCAATGGTATCGCCCAGGCCTGCTCTTGATTGGCGATGCCGCGCATGTCATGTCCCCAGTAGGCGGCGTGGGCATTAACTATGCGATCCAGGATGCGGTCGCGACCGCCAATATCCTGGCGCCTGATCTGCAATGTGGACAGCTACCGCTCAAGCATCTCGCCGCCGTACAGAGGAGACGTGAAATTCCTACCAGGTTTATTCAGCTTGTACAAACCTTTTTACAGAACCGAGTCTTCGCGCTAGCGCTGGCACAAGATCAAGATCACCCCTTTACGCTTCCCCTGCCCCTGCGTCTAATGGGCAGGTTTCCCGTCCTGAGCGGCCTGCTCCCCCGCCTGATGGGCCTGGGCCTCTGGCCCGTGCATGTTAACCAAAAGTAGGCACGTGAAGTGCGCGTCTATATATGATAGGGCAAGATGCCTGCCTGGTACCCTCATATGTAGACGCGTACTTTAGTAGCGTCGTCCCCCCTACGCCACGTTCATAGCGCATGCCGTCGCTTCTGTCTGTCTATCCCCCTACGCCAGGCTGCTGAGTGCTCCCAGGGCGCCCAGGGCACATGCCGCGAAGAGGAGGAGGATAAATGAAGGGGCCAGAATAGCGCCTATTGCCCTCCCTGTGTTGAGACGGTGTACGGCCTTCAGCGCGAAAAAGCCCAGCACGAGCTGATAGCAGGCGAAGATGGCCGCGATGATGAGAAACGGTACTGTATCAAGGAAAGAGAGTACGAGGCCTAATAGGCCGCTGATGATACCAAGGGGGACCCAGAAGAGCAGAAAGGCATGGCTTTGTTGCACAAAGTGACCCTGGCCCCCAAACATTCTGGCACAGATCAAGACGACGCTCTGCCAGATGAAAAAAGCTAAAGGAATAAAGGCGATAATAGCAAGGGAGGCCGCGACCTCAAGCACATGTTGCGCGGTCGAGGGGAGTGAGATGGTGCCGGTCCCCTGGGCGTTGAGGCTTGGCAGCCCGCCCGAGAGGAGCAGATTAATATAGTAGATAATACCGGTAACAATAGCATAAATGAGCAATTGGACCCAGACGAGGTCCCACTGACCCCGTGTTGCCTCCTGCGCAAGGGTCTGTGTGCCTGGACGCGTTAAGACGCGCCAGTACACCTTGGGGAGGCGTAAGAGGTCATCTTTCAGTGAGCCTGGCTCCTCTAGCATCTGGGAGCCATCGCCCTGCGGTCCATAGTTGTAGCCGCCCTGGGGACCACCAGACTGTGGATAGGGATTATACTGCGGGGGGCGCTGGCCTGGGCCTCCATAGCTGGGATAATCCGTCCTGGGATCTTGTGACATAACAGAAACTCCTCGCACGAAAATGTATCCATCCTATTGTACTCACTCTCACCTCCCTTTGCCAGTAGTGAGAGGCACATTCGAGAGAGGATGAAGTGGCAGCGTGCCTGCACCCGCTGCCACTTCATCCTCTCTCGGTGTTACTGGTTGCTATCGTATCTGGTTAGGGCGCACTATGTAAATGCATGAAAAATGCTATGAAGCCGATGATTACAAAGAAAAAGATGATGATCATGAGAAAGCTCAAGAGGAATGCCAGGCCCAGGGGGATGAAGACGACTGCCAGCGCGCGCCCAATGCTCAGCCTATGCACAGCCTGGGTCGCAAAGATGCGCAGAACATAGAAGTAGACACCTATGAACATGCTCAGGATTAGTTGTAGTATTCCGCCAAGGAAAGGCACCAATGAAAGAATAGAGAGGCCTACAGTGGTGGGGATGATGTAGAGCATGTCTGCATACACTTGCTGTAGATAGCTGCCTCTCCCCTTGAAGAGTTTGGCGATCAAGAAGTAGATGCCCTCACCGAAGAGATACGAGAGGGGGAAAAGGATGATACCAAAGAGTCCTTCTATCAGGAGTATGGCGCGCGTAAAATCAGCAGAGTTGAATACATTTGTGCTTGAATAGGTGCTCTGGCTCAGATTCTGATTGAGAGTGTTACTAATGTTTGTGGAAGTGCCAGGAATATAGGGTTCAAGAATGAGAGTGGCGCTCTGAACGATGGCATAGATAAGCAATAGAATCAATATCACGCTCCAACTGGCCTTCCCTTTTTCCTCAGCAAAGGAGCGTATGGATGGCTTGCTCACAACCTTCCACCATTGGCGAGGCAGTTGGCGCAATCCCTCTTTGAGCGTAAGTGGCGTGGGTGGTGGTTCCGGATAGTATCTAGCATCTGCTCTCTGAGGAGGATAAGGATACACGGGCTGAGGATAAGCGCCCAAATAAGGATGCGGAGGTATCGGCTGAGGATAGCCTTGCTGATAAGGAAATATAGGTTGAGGATAGCCACCCTGAGGAGGATACGGAGGTATCGGCTGCGTGTAAGCGCTTGGCTGGGTATAAGCTGGCTGTTCTGGTGCTCCATTTATATTCTGCCCGCCAAATTCTCTATATTCTGACTCCCTGGGCGAGGATTCCTGGGGATGATCTGGTGTCTTCCCCTCTTCTGGCTCATGCGACATATGAATTGATTCTCCTTGCCAAAAAGCGCTACGTGCCTTTAGATCGATATACTTGTATGCTAGTTGATAATACGTACATCGAGGTGTAATGTCAAAGGGCGAAATAGGTAACACTTTGCGGCCTGAGGCTTCTGCTTGCAGTTTAATGATTTTCTTGCGTATAATGGCGGGAGAAAAGTTTCAATACGTTTCTCAGTGTTGTTGTGGTGTGGCGAAACGATGGGGTTTCTAGCCACGGCTGCCACGTGTTCTGCATTCTGGTGTCAAGGTCGATAACTATCAATGCATTGCACCTGCTGGCAATCCCCGCATTCCGCCTCATGCTTAGCGTCTATGTCACAATGAAAGTAGGAGTCAAGAGACCGGTTTTGTGAGAATGATGGACAGCGTCTAGAGGTGCCTCTCACCTGCTGTCCTACCGCATATTTATCTACAAGCTTGTTATGCGTACCGCTCTGGTTTGATGGTTCGTCTCTCAGCACAAAGGAGTGACTTGGTATGGCTATAGAACCACGCGTTATCAAGTTTTACGAAACAACACTTCGCGATGGTGAACAAACACCAGGCGTCAATTACTTTCCTGAAGAGAAGCTTGCAATTGCGCAAGCTCTGGCCGACATGGGCTTTGATACCCTTGATTGTGGTTTCCCTGTCTCTTCCCCCGGTGAATTTGAGGCGGTCCGCATGATTGCCTCTAAGGTCGAGAACGCGGATGTCTGTGCCATTGCGCGCGCGCAGATATCCGATATCGATACTGCCTGGAATGCGGTCAAGATTGCCGCGCGCCCCGCGATCCAACCCTTTATTGGCGTCTCTCCCCTGCATCGCGAGATCAAAATGGGCAAGACGCGGGCCGAGGTCCTGGAGATGGCGCGTGTCGCCGTGGCCCATGCCCGCCAGTATACCGAAAATGTAGATTTCGCCCTCGAAGATACAACACGTACCGAATACGACTTTATCCTTGAGGTCTGTGAGGTTATCATCAAAGAGGGTGTGCGCTTTGTGACCCTTTGCGATACGGTGGGCATTGCCCTGCCCTGGGAGTTTGGCAAGCTCGTCGCCGATGTTAAGCGCGAATTCCCCCAGTGCCGTATCTCTGCTCATTGTCATGATGACTTAGGGCTGGCCGTTGCCAACGCGCTGGAGGGCCTGCGTAACGGTGCTGAGCGCGTTGATACAAGCTTCAATGGCCTGGGTGAGCGGGCTGGTAATGCCGCGACCGAAGAGGTGATCATGGCGGTGCGCACGCGTTCCGCCGCACTGGGCCTGGATGTGCATGTGGATACGACGAAGATTACCTCGACTAGCCGCCTGATCGCGCACTATTCTGGCATGGAGCCTCAATGGACGAAGAGCATTGTGGGCAAGAACGCCTTCGCTCATGGCGGTGGTATTCACCAGGACGGTGTGCTAAAAGATGCGCGCACCTATGAGATTATGACGCCCGAGTCTATTGGCCTCTCCGCCGCTGATCGCCGCATCTTCGTTGGCAAGCTCTCAGGCAGAGCCGCGCTTGCTGCACAGATGCATGATCTTGGCTATGACCTGGAGAGAGAGCAGCTGGATCAGGCCTTCCAGATGGCGAAGCTCTTGCTGGGTAAAAAGAAGACGCTCGAAGAACTGGATATGCGTTATATTGCCGAAACAGCTCAAGGACGAACCAATATCGCCTGAGCGCCTGTCGCTGTATATATGGTAATTGTAGGGGCCATGCAAGCATGGCCTTGTCCCGGCGAGCTTAGCACTCTCCGCACTCTCAGCGCGAGGAGTCTCGGCCAGCTTGGACCCTACAATTTACTTCGCCACCTCTTGCTCTAAACTACTTACTACTTATCCGAAAACCCTGAGCGCAAAGCGCTAGACACGCAAGTGAAGGCTTGTCCCCGAATGGGGATGGGTTTCGGAATAAGATCTTATACGATCACCAATGGAGAGATGTGATGATGCCAAAGACAATGTTCGATAAGATCTGGGATGCCCACGTGGTTCGCGCCGTGTCGGGCGAGTCGACGCTGCTCTATATTGATCGCCACCTCGTCCACGAAGCGACCTCGCCCCAGGCCTTTGCTGGCCTGCGTACAACTGGCCGTACTGTGCGTCGCCCGGATGCCACCGTGGCCGTGCTTGATCATAACGTTCCCACGGTGACTGGACGCCGCATGCTCGATGTCGTCGATAACGAGAGCGCGCTCTGTATCACCACTCTGGAGCAGAACGCGCGCGACTTTGGCCTGACACTCTTTGATATGCAGGACGCGCACCAGGGAATCGTACATATCATTGGCCCCGAATTGGGCTTGACGCTACCTGGAATGACCCTGGTCTGTGGTGATTCGCATACCTCGACGCACGGCGCGCTCGGCGTCTTCGCCATTGGAATTGGCACCAGCGAGGTCGAGCATGTGCTGGCGACGCAGTGTCTCTTGCAGAACAGGCCGAAGACCATGAATATTCGCATTGAGGGCCACCTCTCGCCAGGTGTGACGGCGAAGGATGTGGCGCTCTACGTCATTGGCCAACTAGGGACTGGCGTGGGTACCGGGCATGTAATCGAGTTTAGTGGTTCGACCGTGCGCGCTCTCTCGATGGAGGGACGCATGACGCTATGTAACCTGGCGATTGAGGCCGGTGCGCGCGCGGGTATGGTCGCTCCCGACGAGACCACCTTTGCCTATATCACGGGACGCCCCTATGCTCCCCAGGGTGAGCTCTTTGAGCAGGCGGTTGCGACCTGGAAGCTGTTGCCCTCGGATCCCGGCGCGACGTTTGATGCCGTGTACGAGGTGCATGTGGAGGGCCTGGCCCCCCAGGTCACCTGGGGCACAAATCCAGGCATGGTCGCCGATGTGAGCGGCGTGGTGCCCGATCCAGCCCAGGAGCAAGATCCCGTGAAGCGCCAGGCGATGGAGCGTGCACTGGCGTATATGGATCTTCAGCCCGGTCAGCGGATCGAGGATATCCAGCTCAATACCGTGTTCATCGGTTCCTGTACCAACTCGCGCCTGGAGGACTTGCGCCTGGCTGCGCAGTATATCAAGGGGAGGCACGTCGCTTCCACGGTGCGCGCCATGGTCGTACCAGGATCTATGCAGGTGCGCCGCCAGGCCGAAGAGGAGGGGCTTGCCGATATCTTCCGTGAGGCTGGTTTTGAGTGGCGTGAGGCTGGGTGTAGCATGTGTATCGCCATGAACGGCGACCGCCTCTCCGCTGGTGAGCGCTGTGCCAGCACCTCCAATCGTAACTTTGAGGGTCGCCAGGGACGCGGCGGACGCACGCACCTGGTCAGTCCTGCCATGGCGGCAGCTGCTGCTTGCGCCGGCCACTTTGTCGACATTCGAACCCTGGACTAAGAGGAGAGATACATTCTATGGAACCATTTACCACATTGACGGGTCTGGTTGCCCCCCTGGACCGCACCAATGTCAATACCGATGAGATTACGCCAGCGCGCTTTCTCAAGACCATTCGCCGTAGTGGCTTCGCGTCCGCGCTCTTCGCCAACTGGCGCTACCAGGGCGATGATAAGACACCCAACCCTGAATTTGTGCTCAATCAGCCTCGCTATCAAGGGGCCAGTATCCTGCTGAGTGACGATAATTTCGGCTGTGGCTCTTCGCGTGAGCACGCTCCCTGGGCCATTCTGGAGTATGGTTTTCGTTGCCTGATCGCGCATAGCTTCGCCGATATTTTCTATAACAACTGCTTCAACAATGGCATGTTACCCATCACGCTAGATGAGGCCACGGTGCGCCAGCTTTTTGACGAGGTCGAGGCCCAGGAAGGCTATACCTTGCAGGTTGACCTGGCGGCACAGACCGTGACGAAGCCTGATGGCGGCATCCTGCGCTTTGAGATCGATACCTTTAAGAAACATGCTCTGCTCAATGGCCTCGACAATATTGGCTGGACGCTTTCGCATACCACAGATATCTCGGACTATGAACAGCGTAGGCGCGAGGAGGCCCCCTGGCTCTTCGCCGCGCCCGCCTCTTGATTACTAACACGACGTGCACCTCAACTGTGTAGGGTCCATGCCTTGCATGGACTCTCCTGCCCAATGGTCGATACCCTGGCGCAGGCAAGATCGCTGCGCTTGGAGTCCATGCAAGCATAGACCCTACACACCCTTATTTCACTAGAAGGAGTCGCTCGTGACGACGCAACAGATAGATACTTCCCTGGTCCCCTATCAACTCCTCAATGAGGAGGGCCAGCTTGTTGGACCTATGCCTGACCTGGGACCCTCGCCCTCGGAGACCCTCCTGGGCTTTTACCGTGCGATGAGCCAGGCACGTATCTTCTCAAATAAGATAATCGCGCTCCAACGCCAGGGGCGCGCTACCACATTCGGTTCGCTACTGGGTCAGGAGGCAACGGCTGTGGGCCTGGCTGTGCCGCTCCAGCCCCAGGATTGGCTCGCGACCTCCTACCGCGAGATTGCCTCGCACATCGTCAAAGGTGTGCCGCTCACCACCCTGATTTACTCTTTCCGTGGCTTTACGCCGAGCTATCCCAGGGAGACCCACTGCCTCCCCATCCAGATCGTCATTGGAACGCAGATGCTGCATGCTGTAGGGCTGGCTATGGGCGCGAAGCTGTCGGGCGACCCGGCAGTCGCGGTAGGTGTCTGTGGCGACGGTGCGACCTCTGAAGGCGATTTTAACGAGGCGCTGAACTTCGCGGGCGTCTTTCAGGCACCCGTGGTACTGGTAGTGCAGAACAATGGCTGGGCGATCAGCGTGCCGCGCCATCGTCAGTCTGCCGCGCCCTCCTTTGCCGCGCGTGGTCTCGGCTTCGGCATTCCTTCTCATCTGGTGGATGGCAATGATATCCTTGCTGTCTATGATGTGATGCGGCAGGCCGTTGAGCGAGCGCGCTCGGGGGCTGGCCCTACACTGATTGAGACACTGACCTATCGCATCGGTGCGCATACGACCGCCGATGATCCCACGCGCTATCGTGACGCCCAAGAAGTTGCCTCCTGGCAGGGGAAAGATCCCATCACACGCCTGCGTCGCCTGCTCTTCTCACAAGAGATACTGACCGAGGCCCAGGACCAGGAGATGCAGCGTGAGCTTGAGGATGAGATCAACCAGGCAGCGAGTGAGGCGCTGGCGATGCCGCCCAATGCGCCGGAGGCCTTTTTTGACTGGATGGGTGAGGGGCTTTCACCACGCTTGCAGGCCCAGCGCGAGGATCTTCTCCACTATATGCGCCAGCGCCAGGATGGAAGGGAGTAAGCCACGATGCAGATGACGATGATTGAGGCCTTGAATAGTGCCCTGGCCCTGGAGCTAGAGCGGGATAGGCAGATTGTGTTGTTGGGACAGGATATTGGTGCCAATGGGGGCGTCTTCCGGGTTACCGAGGGCCTACAGCGGCGCTTTGGTGAGCAGCGCGTCTTTGATACACCGCTCGCGGAGTCGGCTATTATCGGTAGCTCGGTTGGTATGGCGGTGTATGGGATGCGCCCGATTGCCGAAATCCAGTTTGCCGGTTTCCTCTATCTCTGTATGAGCCAGCTTGTCACCCAGGCTGCGCGCATACGTTTTCGCTCGGCTGGCGTCTACACCTGCCCCCTGGTAGTGCGCGCCCCCTATGGTGGAGGCGTGCGCACCCCGGAACTGCATTCCGACAGCCTGGAAGGGATTTTTATGCAGACGCCGGGCATCAAAGTCGTGCTCCCATCCAATCCCTATGACGCGAAAGGCCTGTTGGCCTCTGCCGTGGCCGATCCCGATCCAGTGCTCTTTCTGGAGAACATCAAGCTCTACCGCTCATTCCGCCAGGAGACGCCTGAGGAACACTATACCATCCCACTGGGTAAAGCTGGTGTGGTGCAGGAGGGCCAGGATATTAGCCTGATCGCCTATGGCGCGATGGTTCCCGTGGCGCAAGAGGCCGCCAGGCGTGCACAGGCAGAACTAGGTGCTAGCGTCGAGATTATCGATCTCCGTACCATCTGGCCGCTTGATGAAGAAACCATCGTCTCGTCTGTCGAGAAAACGGGGCGCGCCGTAGTGGTACACGAGGCGCCGCGCGCTGGCGGAGTCGGTGCCGAGGTTGTCTCTATCATTAATGATTCATGTCTCTACTCCCTGCTCAAGCCTGTCGAGCGCGTGACTGGCTATGATACACCCTTCCCTGTGCCCGGCCAGGAGGATTACTATCTCCCCACTCCCGCCCGCGTCTTTGATGCCCTCAAACGGGTGCTCGAACCATAAAGCCTGAAAGTGGAGGCGCAGGAGGATTCCCACAAATTCCTCCCCTTAATCTGATAAAAGGGAGGTGCAGGAGGGCCTCCCTCCTGCCGGGGCTCGGGGTGCCCCGAAAAAACACTTTTTATTCCTCCCTGCTCGACGCCGCAGGCGTCGAGCAGGGAAAAGAGAAAATAATCGGAGAGAACCGATGGAAGAATTTCGTTTACCCGACCTGGGAGAGGGGATGGAGGAGGCCGAGGTTGTGCGCTGGCTGGTACAGCCTGGTGAGACAGTCAAGTTAGACCAGCCAATGGTGCAGGTGGAGAGCGACAAGGCCGTGATGGAGATTCCCGCTCCCGTGGCGGGCAAGGTTGCGGAGATCTACGTGCCCGCGGGCGAGGTCGCGAAGGTAGGGGCGCGCCTGGTCTCCTTTGAACCTTCGTCACCTGCATCCTCTGTCGCTACCTCCTCTCAGAGCAAGACCGCTCAGGCCACGCAGCCCGTGCGCGGAACATCCACCGCTGTTCGAGAGCGAGAGGCGCCGCACGATATCTCGCCTCAATCTGGCAGGCTGCGCGTGCTCGCCGCGCCCGCGGTGCGCAAACGCGCCTTTGAGCTGAACATCGACCTGGCACAAGTCCCGGCTTCGGCCTCGCATGGCCGCGTGACGATGCAGGATCTAGAGACCTTTCTTAAGCAGCCACGACAACAGCCGGAGACCAGGTCCGAGGCCGCCCCGCGCCCCGCCACGAATAGTTCCCGCAATGGGACTGTCCATATCGTGTCTGGCAGCGAAGCGGCGGAGGAGCGCCAGCCACTGACGGGCCTGCGCAAACGCATCGCCGAGCGTATGGAGCTCTCCTGGCGCACAATTCCGCATGCGACCGCCTTTGACGAGGTCGATTGTAGCGCGCTGGTGACCCTGCGCTCGACGCTCAAGCCTGCGGCGGAGCAGCGCGGTGCGCGTTTTACCTATATGCCCCTCCTCGTCAAGCTCCTGATCCCTGTGCTGAAAGAGTTTCCTATCTTTAATGCCAGCCTGGATGAGAAGAGTCGCGAGATCGTCTACAAGCGTGTTTATCATATAGGCATCGCGACCGACTCGCCCGAGGGCTTGCTGGTCCCTGTCTTGCGCGATGCCGACCACCTGACGTTACTAGAGATCGCGCAGTGCCTGGAGCACCTGGTCGAGGGAGCGAAGCAGCGCAAACTGTCTCTACCAGAACTCTCTGGCAGCACCTTTACCTTGAATAATGTCGGTGGGTTTGGCGGTAGTAGCGGCACACCTATTATCAACTATCCTGAGGCCGCCATTCTCGCCGTGGGGCGTATTCAGGAGAAGCTGGTGCTGGTGGACGGACAGGTTCAGGCGCGTCCAACCATGCCGCTGGCGCTCTCTTTTGATCACCGCTTGATCGATGGCGCGCAGGCTGGCCGCTTCCTGGGCCGCTTAAAGGCCCTGATTGAGCAGCCACAACAAATCATGCTGGACATGGCATAGGCGCCCCTGCCCCTCATATGTAGGCGCGTGCGCTTGCCCCCGAATGGGGGTTAGCAGCGGGTCCTTTACATATTTGGTGCGTGCTTCTCTAGCTTAGAAAGAGGTCTCTGTATGGTTGTAGGTGATGTAACCACCGCTGTCGACGTCCTGGTGTTGGGCGCGGGTCCCGGCGGCTACGTGGCCGCTATTCGCGCCGCCCAATGTGGTCGTCATGTGACGCTGATAGATCCAGGCGCCGCGGGAGGCACCTGCCTCAATCGCGGCTGTATTCCCCTTAAAGCTCTGCTCTCGGCCAGCGAGCGCTATAGCCAGTCTCAGGTCAGCGAGCTGGCTCCCTTTGGCATACACGTTGAGACAACGACCTTTGACTGGTCTACGATGCAGGGCTGGAAGGAGGGTGTAGTGGCGCGGCTCTCTAACGGCGTGCGCCAGCTCCTCACGGGCAATCGCGTGGAAATGGTGACCGGCACTGGCTGGTTTATCAATGAGCGCGAGGTGCGCGTGGAGGGCGTCCATGGCTCACACCGCTTCAAATTTGACCACTGCATCATCGCGACCGGGGCTGTGCCAGTGACAGTCGCAGGGCTGGAGTATGATGGGCGCGAAATTTTGTCGCCTGAGCAGGCGCTGGCTCTTCCCCAACTACCTGAGCGTCTGGCTATCTCAGGTGATGACTATATCGCGCTCGAACTGGCGACGGTCTTTGCACGCCTGGGAACACATGTGACGCTCTATACTCCAGGGGAGCAGTTGCTTGCCTCCGCCGAGCCTGCGCTGTTGCGCCTGCTCCAGGCGGGACTGCGCAAGCAAGGCATTCAGGTCAAGAGTCGCGTTGACCCAACAACCATTACTGAGCGTCCGCTGGTACTCTCGGCTGGCGTTGCTCCACGTGTGCAGGATCTCCACCTGGAGGCGGCGGGAGTGCGTCTCAATGAATACGGAGGCATCGCTGTAGATTCTATGCTCAAGACCAGCACCGAGCGCATCTATGCCGTGGGCGATTGTACGGGCGCCAGCCCGCTTGCCAGTGTGGCTATGAAGCAGGGGAAGGTCGCCGCCGAGGTGCTCTCTGGCCAGCGAGTGCAGTTCGCGCCCCTGGCCATTCCGCGCGTGGTCCATACCCAGCCTGAATTTGCCTCCGTTGGCTATACGCTTGAAGAGGCGACGCAGGCGGGTTACAAGGTCAAGAGCGCCCGCTTTCCTCTCGCGGCGAATGGACGTGCCTTGACGCTTAACGCCGACAATGGAGCCGCCTTTGTGATCGCCAGCGCCGATGACGAGGTATTGCTTGGCGCAACGCTGGTGGGGACGAGGGCTGGCGATCTCATTGGCCAGGTAGCCCTTGCACTAGAGATGGGAGCAACCCTCACCGATCTCAGCGAAATTCTCTATGCGCATCCCGGCCTGAGCGAGACATTGCTGGAAAGCGCAGAGGGGGCGCTGAGACACGCCATTCATATGCTAAACAAAAACGCCTGACCCTACAATTTGCTCTCGCACCCTCCTGGCTCATATAATAATCGCTTAATAGAAGTTTTTCTATTTTTCATTTGTATACACCAATCAGGAGAGGTGGCTATTTCTAATGGTCGATCTGCAACCAGTAAATAAGGTACGAGTAGGCGTTATTGGTTTAGGTTTTGGTGGTGAGACAATTCTGCGGGCTTATAGCAATCTGCCCCAGGTAGAGGTCGTGGCCCTGGCAGGTCTGGAGGAGGACCGCCTTGAGCTACTCGGCAAGAACTACCAGGTTCCTCATCTCTATCGCTTCTATGAAGAATTGCTTGAACGCGATGATCTCGACGCGGTCAGTATCGGTGTGCCGAATTTTCTGCATGCGCCAATCGCGCTTGCGGCCCTGGAACGGGGGCTACATGTTCTCTGTGAGAAACCCCTGGCGCACACACTCAAGGATGCCGAGGCCATGGTTGAGGCGGCCACAAAGGCCAACCGCGTCTTACAGGTCGTCTTTAATCATCGTGAGCGCGGCGATGTGCATGTCCTCAAGCGCTATATCGATGAAGGGAAACTGGGTAAGATTTATTATGCTAAGGCGTACTGGATGCGCCGCCGAGGTATTCCAGGAGTTGGTTCCTGGTTCGTCAATAAGGAGAAGTCTGGTGGCGGCCCTCTCATCGACCTGGGCGTGCATATGCTGGACATGGCGCTCTATCTGCTCGACGAGCCTGAGATCAAGACGCTTTCTGCGACCACTTATAGCGAACTTGGATCAAAAGGTGTGGGTTTTAATCTGAATGCAGGCAAGCACGAAAAATCGAATAACTATAATGTTGAGGACCTGGCGACGGCATTTATGCGTCTCTCAACCGGGGCTACGCTCACTCTAGAGGCTAGCTGGGCTACGCATAGCAGCTTTGGCGATGACTATGGTATTATTCTTTATGGTACCGAGGGCGGCGCTGAGATCAAGGTCCAGAACTACTCAACCGAAGATACTCTACGCATCTACACCGATGTGGCTGGCGCTCCCGCCACTATCAATCCCAGGGTCTCGCGTGGCGAGTATCACCAGGCCGTGGCGCGCCAGTTTATCGAGAATATCAATAGTGGCAACTGGTCACTGCACAATGGCAGCGAAGGCCTGCGCCGTGCACGCGTCATTGATGCCTGCTATACCTCCGCCCAGCAAGGCCGCGAAGTCGCCCTCGACGCCTGATTGTTTTTGTAAATGGATGTAGTGTTGCCTGGCGACCGAAGGTCGCCAGGCAACACTACATCCATTTACAAATTTACAAAAATTGCGAGCGCCGCAGGCGCGAGGTGTCACGCAACAAGTTGCAAAAGAAAATAAAGGAAAACCACTGCATGCAAAGCGAACCATCTATCTCTCGTACCGCCTTGATCACTGGTGGCTCACGTGGTATTGGAGCCGCTGCTACCCTGGCCCTGGCCGCGCGCGGCTATAATGTGCTCTTCAATTATCGCAATAAGTCCGCGCGTGCCGAAGAGGTCGCGGCAAGCGCTCGTGGGCTTGGAGTGCAGGCCGAGGCGCTTAGCTGTGATATCACACATGCCGAGGACCTGGCCCGGCTCTTTAGCACATTGGGAGAACACTTTGGCTCGCTTGACCTGCTGGTCCTCAATGCTTCTGGCGGCATGGAGCGTGATCTCCTGACCACAAATCCAGATTATCCCATGGTCATCAACCGCGACGCCCAGGTGGCTCTGCTTGAAGGTGCGCTCCCCTATATGACGCGTGGGGGCGCTGTCGTTTTTGTCACTAGCCACTGGGCGCACCTGTATGGTCGCGTAAAACAGATTCCTAACTATGAGTCCGTTGCCGCCTCCAAATATGCTGGTGAGCAGGAGCTACGCGCGCGCCTGGCGGAACTGACTGCTCGTGGAATACGCCTGGTGGTCGTCACAGGTGACCTGATTGAAGGCACGATCACGCCCAAGCTTCTTGAGCGCGCCGCGCCTGGCCTGGCCGATGGCCGCCGCAACTCGATTGGCGCGCTCCCTACCGCTGAAGAGATGGGGGAGATCATCGCCGCCAGTGCAGTGGATGCCTCGCTTCCCACCGGCCATACCGTCGTGATTGGAGGCTCGCTGGAGGACCTGCTGCACCAGTGGGTCTAACTCCTCGCGCCTGTGGCGCTTAGAGGTAGGGGAAACAAGAATGTCGGTTGCAAACGCACGTGTTTGCAACCGACATTCTTGTTTCCCCCTGAAAAGGAAAAGAGGGGCGTGCAGAGGGGCGTCAGCCCCTCTGCACGCCCCTTCCCCCCTCCCGCCGCAGGCGGTATGAATCCCCTTCAAACAAAATTGAACAGAGCATTAGTACTATGTCGTATGAGTATGATGGAATTGGAGGGGACACGTATCTACTCGCATGCAAAATTGGATGGGAGGTTGTTTTCGCGCATGAATATCTTTCGTACCAAGTCTGTGGAGCAGTCCATACGCGACACCGAAGAGCCAGAACATAGTCTGCGTAAGACGCTCGGCCCGATTGACCTCATCGTCTTCGGCATTGGCGTCATCATTGGCACGGGCATCTTTGTCCTGACTGGCACCGCCGCCGCGAATTATGCTGGTCCGGGTATCGCCATATCCTTTATGATCGCGGGCGTGGCCTGTGGCCTGGCCGCTCTCTGTTACGCGGAGTTCGCCAGCTCTGTTCCGGTTGCGGGGAGTGCCTATACCTACTCGTATGCTGCCCTGGGCGAGTTTATTGCCTGGATTATTGGTTGGGACCTGATTCTCGAGTTTCTGGTTGGGGCTTCTACCGTCTCTGTCGGCTGGTCTGAATACTTCACGACCATTCTCAGGAGCCTGGGGATCATGGTTCCCGCTACCTTGACAGGGAAGGCCGCGCTTATTCCCATGTTGCCGGGTCTGCATCTCAATCTCCCCGCGGCTGCAATTGCTCTGATCCTGACCTGTGTGCTGGTGATTGGCGTGCGCACCAGTTCGCGCTTTAACCTGGTCGTGACCATTATCAAACTATGTGTGGTCATCTTCTTTATCGTCTTCGGTATCTTCTTTGTGCATCCCTCCAATTGGATCCCATTCGTCCCACCTGCGCAAAGCATTGCTGGCAAAGGGGGGCTGGCGTCGCCCTTTCTCCAACTGATTCTGGGTTTCCCACCCCAGGCGTATGGCCTGGGTGGCCTGGTGACAGGCGCGGCTATCGTCTTCTTCGCCTATATTGGCTTTGACATCGTGGCAACAACGGCTGAAGAGACGAAGAAGCCTCAGCGTGATATGCCCATCGGTATCCTCGGTTCGCTGGTTGTCTGTACCGTGCTCTATATTGTAGTCTCGCTCATCCTGACGGGCGTCGTCTCTTACAAAACACTCAAGCAGTTGAATACCGCTGCCCCCATGGCGACCGCCTTCGAGGTCATTGGTAAGCCCTGGGCTGCGGGCCTGGTCTCAGTTGGCGCTATATGCGGCTTAACGGCAGTTATTCTTATACTTATGATGGGGCAGAGCCGCGTCTTCTTTGCCATGAGTCGTGACCACCTTCTCCCGCCCTGGTTCGCGCGGGTGCATCCGAGTTTTGGTACCCCCTATCGCATCAGTATTCTGACCGGCGTGATTGTGGCTTTCATCGCGGCCTTTACACCCATCAGCGACCTGGCTGAACTGGTCAATATTGGTACCCTTCTGGCCTTTATCCTGGTCTCCGCTGGTGTCTTGATCCTGCGCAGAACGCAGCC
The DNA here is from genome assembly GCF_016587375.1 of Ktedonobacter robiniae. Taxonomy (GTDB): domain Bacteria; phylum Chloroflexota; class Ktedonobacteria; order Ktedonobacterales; family Ktedonobacteraceae; genus Ktedonobacter; species Ktedonobacter robiniae. The sequence goes on along the minus strand of NZ_BNJG01000001.1, from coordinate 1,443,658 downwards.
TGATATGAAGCGCTCCTTCCGTACGCCTGGAGTCCCCGTGGTCCCTATCCTCGCTATGCTGGCCTGTCTCGCTCTGATGCTCTATCTGCCATTGATTACCTGGATCCGCTTTGTGATCTGGCTGGTGTTGGGCATCGCCGTCTACTTCCTCTATGGTGTACACCATAGCCGCCTGGCTAGAGTAGCACGCGAGGAGGTTATCAGTGAGAAAGAGACTGTAGGAAGCGATTAGAGAACTCAAGGTAGTGGGAAATGATGTTGTGGCCGCGACTGGCATACGCCAGTCGCGGCCACAACATCATTTCCCACCTATTATTTACAAACCCTGGTAATGCTGGCGTGGCTCGGCTACCGCGTGGTGATAGGCCATATCCTCTTCTTGTTCTACCTGTTCTGGCATCTCCTTAGCGGCGTTGGGTCCCTCTATATCTGTGCGCAGGTCAGCAATGCCCTGGCCTATCTCATTGAGGCGGGCCTGTGACATCTCGACGCGCTTCTGTTCGGTGCGCACAAAGCGCGTGTAGGGAGCGATGGATTCACGAACGCGCTGCATGGAGCCGCGCAGTTCGCGTTGAAACTGTTCCTGCATCACGCCATGCAGGCGCTTGCGCAGGGCCTCGATCTTGAGATCAAAGTCACGCTTGGCCTTCTTGCGCCGTGCCGGGATGATGTAGAGTCCCAGGCTGAGCAGGACCGCGCCCGCCAGGATGCCGCTGACATCCGCCGCCGCTGTGCCGACAAAGGCCACGATGGCCGCGCCCAGGCCGATGCCGCCCGCGCCCGCTATGGCTGCCTGGGTTACGGCATACCGTAGATCTTGCGAGAGCTCTTCTGCCTCTGCCTGACGGTTATAGGTCTGGACGACGCCATGTGCCTGGCGTGCCACGGCTTGTAGCAAGGCGCGGCGGTTATAATCAAATTGGCGGCTGACCGAACCTATCATGTCTTCGTCGCTGCGCACGCTCATTTGTCGCCTGCGCTCAAGGTAATCCATGACGTTCTGCCAGAGTTTATGTTCCTGTTCGACCATCCAGTCGATCAACTCCTGCACCGCGGCATCGATGCGCGTGGCGCTATCGCCGATGACTTCATGCTCAAACTCCTGGCGAATGCGGTCACTCTTGATCAGGTCAAAGATGCGTCCCAGGCGGATGGTGTCATCGAAGAAGTTATTCCCGCGCACATGCATATCCAGGACAATGTTCTCGATTTCGCCCAGGCGATGTGTGAAGTTGCTCTCCATATCTTCTCGGTAGAGTTCGAGTTGTTCCTCAATGGTGTGGACGGTGCGCGCATCCTCCGCGAGGAGCTTGCTGCGCTTCTCTACCGCGCTTTGGGTCTGCCCCAGGATGCGCTGCATGACGCCTAAAGGGCTGAGGAACTTGAGGCGAATGCGCTCATCGGCGTCCAGGGTCTGGAACATATACTCTTCTAGCTTGCCGAAGCGGCTCTCTTCCCATAGAGCAATCGCCTGCTCTCCCGCTGCCTCCTGCGCCTGGCGGGCCTTGAGGGCCGAGACAGGAAAGACCTCTGGCTGAAAGCCCAGTAGATGTTTGCAGTTGTCATGAATGAAGTGCAGCAGCTTGGCCAGGTCTGCCTTGTGGCGCAGGAGGTCGATTTTATTTAAGACAATGATGACCTTCTTCCCCCAGGCGCGAATGCGCTCAAGGAAGAGTTTTTCGCTCTGCGTAAAGGGCCGGTCGACGGAGGTAATAAACATGATCAGGTCGCTACGCGGGATGAAGTCTTCGGTAAGCTGTTCGTGCTCGCGCAGCACGGCATTGACTCCAGGGGTATCGACGATGCTGATATTCTGGAGAAAGTCGGCTGGATAGCTGACCTCCAGGATGCGATTCTCACGTTCATGAACTGTGTGCTGCTCATCATAGCGCAGAATTGCGATCTGGTGTGTCGTTGGAAGCACGCCCTCTTCCATGACCTCCCTGCGCAAGAGTGCATTGATGAGCGCCGATTTTCCGGCGTTGAACTCGCCCACAATGACTAGCAGGAACAGATTCTCCAGCGTTGCCGTGACCTGGCGCAGCGTTTCTGTCTGCACATCGGCTCCAGCGAAGCCGCTCAGGCACTCTTGCAGCTCGCTCGCCAGGCGACGCTCCGCCTGTAATAATTCCTGTTGCCGCTCGTGTAATGCTGCCTTTGCCATCTATCATCCATCCTCTCGCCTACAAGGAGTTGGTTAGCCTATAGCTCCTGAGTACATTATAGGGAAGACTATAAAACAATCGGAGAGACTATAAAACCTGTAGGGACCATGCTTGCATGGACTCTTCCCTTCCTCTCTAAACGCAGCCGCCCGGCAGGTGGACGAAGGTAGGTTGTGCCCCTGCGCCCCCGAATGGGGGTTTAGAAGCACCTACCTTCGTCCACCTGCATGGGCGGCGCGCCGCTTGCCATTACCAGCTATTGGACCCTGCAAATTTACTCAGTGACTTCATCAATAAAGAGGCAGGCGGGCACTTCTTCAGGTACAATCACGTTTAGGGCCTGGGGCGCAATTTTAAAGATTGTAGGCGGCGCGCCGCGTTCGCTGGTGAAGCCCAAGGGATCACCATCGACCTGGATGGCAATGGCATGCCTGGTACGAATCTCTACCTCTTGGCATGTCTCATAGCGTACCCATTGCCGCCTCTGGCGTCGATGCAAAAGGACGTCTATGCCCATTAAAACTGTATTAATGAGGCTCTGACTGCGCGCTATGCAGACATCTAATAGCCCATCGTTACACTTGGCCTGCCAGGTGTACTTGATGGCCCCGCCGTAGAGCTGGGTGTTGCCAATCACGATCTGTGTAGCATGTGTCTTAATTAATTCTTTCCCGTCAATGTGAAGAGAGACGCGAAAGCCTTTGAAGGTCAGGGTCTTCCAGAGGCCAACCAGGACGTAGCCCAACACACCCAGTTTCTTGGCTGGCCTCTGTTCTACCTCGTGGGTGACCTCGGCATCCAGGCCAATGCCTGCCATCAATAGGAAGTAACGCTCATTGACTTTTCCCAGGTCGATGCGCCGCCGCTGCCCCTGGAGCAGGATCTCGCGCGCCGCGCCGTTCTCCAGTGGAATACCCACCTCGCGCGCCCAGACGTTGACCGTTCCGTTTGGTAAGATGCCGAGTGCGGTCTCGCTACCCGCCAGCTCTTGAATGACCTCATTGATCGTGCCATCGCCGCCAATCGCGACCACTACATCGATGTTCTGCTTAACCGCCTCATGGGCAAAGCGCCCCGCATCTCCCTGTTGCTGAGTGAGTCGCAGATGAGCGTCCCAGCCCTGTGTCTGGAGAAACTGTACCGTCTCATCTACCTGTTTTTTATTGTTGACATAGCTGCCCGAGGTGGGATTAGCGATCAAGACCGCGCTTGTGGGTTGAAATTTCTTCTTAGAGGAGGCTGATTGTAGTGGTTGTTGCATATATGTCTTTCCTTGCGTCATGGCAAAGCTTCTTTATCATAAGTATTTCATTGAAGATAATCCTTGTAGATAATACGTTCCTGTTTGCCCTCTAGTTTTGCATAACCAGTATCATATGATGGAAAAGCGGAGCCGAGCAGCTCGCTGCTCGGCTCCGCTTTTCCATCATATCCTAATTCACGCGGGGGACGCGGGCCAGGATCTCGGCGACGACCTCGTAGTTGATTGTGCCGAGCCTTCTGGCAATCTCTTCGGCGGTTAGCTCCGCCTTGCCCTGCCGACCAATAAGCACGACTTCGTCTCCCATACGCACCTGGGGAATGGCGCTGACATCAATCATGCATTGATCCATGCATACGCGCCCGATGAGGGGGGCCTCCTGCCCATGAACTAGCACGCTCTCCCAATTGCGTGGCGCTCTGCGGAAACCGTCTGCATAGCCTACCGGCAGGACCGCAATACGTGTGGGGCGCTCCGTCACATAGGTGCAGCCATAACTGATGCATTCGCCCGCGGGAATCATCTTCACCTGTGCGATCTGTGTCTTAAAGGAGAGAGCCGCTTTAAAGCCATCTGGTACCCTGACCTCTTCCGAGGGGTCCAGGCCATAAATCGCGATGCCGGGGCGTACCATCGTAAAGTGCGCCTCGGGAAGGCTGAGCGTTGCCGCGCTATTGGCCGCGTGTACCACTGGGGGGCATATTTCCACCCGCTCAAGCAATTCTAGAATGTGCTGGAAGCGCGCGAGCTGGGTGTGGGCGTATGTCTTATCATCGGCATCCGCGCTGGCAAAATGGGTATAGATGCCCTCCACCTCCAGCCCCTCCAGCTCACGTGCTTCGCGTACGAGGGCTAGAATCTCTTCTGCCTGCTCGCTACGGATGCCAAGCCTACCCATTCCAGTATCGACCTTTATATGGACACGTACAGACTGGCGTAGCGCCTGGGCCGCGCGGGCGAGGGCCTGGGCCGATTCGCTGCTATAGAGGGTGATCGTGACGTCCAGGCGCACGGCCTCGCGCATCTGCCAGTAGGGAACGTAGCCGAAGATCAGGATGGGCGCGTCAATGCCAGCCTCACGCAGGGCGGCGGCCTCGCTAAGCGTGGCGACCCCGAGCATGCTCGCGCCGTTGTGTAGGACGGTGCGCGCCACCTTGAGCGCGCCATGCCCGTACGCATCAGCCTTTAAGCTGATCAGGATCTGGACCCCTGGCCCCACGATCTCGCGTATTTTGCGCACATTATTGCCAATGGCGCTCAGGTCGATCTCCACCCAGGTCGGGCGCTCCGTCTGTAAGACCAGGATTTGCTTCCAACCGGGTGTCTGGCGCACTAATTTCTCCTGCGCCTCCTCGGGATGGGCCATCAGCATCTCGGTGACGCGCTCCATACGCGTGGCCTCTGATCCCTTGAGCAGGACGACGTTGCGTCCGGCCTCGCCCTCGCGCTCCAGATATTTGCTTGCCAATTGCGCGGCGTCCTCGTGAGTGGAGACCAGCTCTATCTGCTCGCTCGTCAGCCCGGCCTGCCTGGCGCCCTCTGCGATCAGAGCGGTTCGCTCGCCGCGCAGGATAAGATAATCGACCTTGCTGGCGGCCTGCTCGCCTATCTGCTCATACCAGTCATCCTGGTAGTAACCGAGATTAAGCATCTCGCCCAGGATGGCGACGCGTTTGCCGCCTTCGTTGGTCAACTCGTCGAGGGCATCGAGTCCCGCCAGGACGGAACCTGGTGAGGCATTATGTGTGTCATCCAGGAGCCTGGACTCATAGACGCCTGGAAGCGGATTGAGCCTGCCCTCAATGGGGCTGAGCTGCTCCAGAGCCTCACTGACCTCCTCCGCGCTCATGCCACATGCGCGCCCAATTCTATAGGCCGCGAGCATGGTGCCGATATGCTGACGTCCCAGCAGGCACGAGGCCAGGGTAAGCGTTCCCGCCTCACCCTCTTGCTCCAGGGGAAATGAGAGACCTTCCCAGCCGACTCGGATTTGTGTCTCATCGATCTCGCGTATTCCGAGTGGACGAATGTCTGGCGCGGATGAAGCGCGTTGCTGCTGGTAGCGTTCTACAATCTTGGCCAATCTCTCATCCGCGTCATTGAGCCAGAAGCAACCCTCGGCTGGCAAGCTATAGAGCAGCTCGCTGAGCTCTTTCGCCAGGTGTTCAAGTGAGCCAAAGTATTGGAGCTGGACGGGAGCGACATTGGTAAGGATGCCGATATGGGGTTTTACCATCTGGCATAGCTCACGGAGCTCGCCGGGGTGATCGCAGCCTAACTCCAGGACCGCGTACTCATGTTGTGGCTCCAGCCGCCCCAGCGAGAGGGGAATGCCTAGCAGGTCATTATAGTTCTTCCAACTGCGAAAGGTGGCATAGTTACGCGAGAGCACGCTGGCGATGGCCTCCTTCGTGCTTGTTTTGCCTACGCCGCCCGCGACCGCGATAATGGTTGGCTGCCAGCGTTGTAAAATCTCGCTGGCATAAGCCCGTAGCGCCTGGCGTGTATCCTCAACCATGACGGTCGTGATCTGTTTGAGCCGCTCCTGCTCTGCCTCTGGCATACTTTCGATGTGGCGTGCCTCCACCAATAGGCCAGTCGCCCCTCGCTCGATAGCATCAAAGAGATAGTCATGACCATTCCCACGCTCTCCACGTACCGCGACAAACATCTCCCCAGGCAGGATCTGTCGAGTATCATGACTAAAGCCCTGAAAACGCGTCTGCTTCTCCGGACTCTGAAGTCTGCCTTGCGTGGCGGCCAATAAATATGCCAGCTGTATCACATCTACCCTCCGTTGCTATTATCTATTATTTACCGAGACTGGTGGAAACAGTGCAAAGGGGAACGTCCCTGCCCCCTTTTTTACATCCTCGCCCTGCTCCTATTTTATTCTACCAATTCCCCTGCCTGCTATTTTTTAACATAGATGCCCCATTTATGACTTTGCTGGCAAATTTTGTCAAGTTGTCCGAACAGACTTGTGAGAAACGACCGAGTTGTTGGTAGGGACGCGATTTATCGCGTCCAAACGCCATTTATGGCCTGTGGGCGCAGCCGTGTTTCATTGGCGTCAAGTGAAGGAGTCTACGCTTCTGTAGGATTGGGTTACGCGAGGTCCGCCATCCATGCCGGAGGAGCCTTGGGAGTGCTTCTAAACCCACATTCGGGGGCACAGGGGCACAACCTACCAGGACCCCTTCGGCTGGGTGACTACCTCTTCCTGGTATGCCCCACACCCGGCAGGTGCAAAAGGTAGGTGCGCGGTTTACAAGCACTACCTTTTGCACCTGCATGGGGGTGGGAACCAACACTAGTCCGCTACATCTCCTTAATATAATGCATGGCACCCATATCCTTTACCATACCTTTTAATTGGAGCATTGTCAGCGTCGCAGTAACGCTCGACGCAGGCAGCCCCGATTCGCGGGTGATTTCGTCGATATGTTTGGATTCATGGTTGAGGAGCGCGAGCAGGCTCTCTTCCTCGGCGTTGGCGGGTAGCTCTCTCTTGGCCTCGATATGCTGGGGAAGCATGTAGATATTGAGGCGCTCAATGATGTCTTCGACGCGTGTGACCAGGTGTGCGCCATCCTGAATAAGCTTGTTGACGCCCTCGCCACCGGGAGAGAAGATGCTATGTGGCACGCCAAAGACCTCGCGCCCCTGTTGCAGCGCCGAGCTAGCTGTGATCAATGCCCCACTTCGCGCCGGAGCTTCTGTGACCAGGACGCCCAGGGAGAGACCCGCGATGAGGTGGTTACGCGCTGGAAAGTTCCCGGCATCCGGGCGCACTCCAAGCGGGAAGGCACTGATTAGCGCGCCCTGCCCCGATTCAACAATGCGCTTGGCCAGGGCGCGATTGCTTGGCGGGTAGATGGTGTCCAGGCCACTGGCAAGCACAGCGATGGTCCTTCCTCCAGTGTCAAGAGCCGTGGTATGGGCGACGGTATCCACGCCCAGGGCCAGCCCGCTCACAATGGTGACGCGCCCTCCAGTGAGCTCAGTGGTCAATTTCTCTGTGACCTGTCTGCCATAGCTGGTCATGCGCCTCGTGCCCACGATACCGAGGGCGTACTCCTGATCATCCTCGTTCAAGTGCCCATAGATATAGAGCACAGGAGGGGCATACTCAAATTTACTCAGGAGCGGCGGATACTCATCATCTCTCCAGGTGATTACGCGCATGCGGCGTTTCTCCAGGCGCTCCAATTCCTGCTCTGGCACGATGTTGGTTCGCTGGTGCAGAAACTTCTCCGCGGTTTTCTCATCCAGCCCTGCGCTGCATAGCTCCTCGAGTCCTGCCTGCCATGCAGCCTGCATATCGCCCTGAAAATAGTCTTCAAGGAGGCGAAAGCGGACCGCGCCAATACCCATCACGCGGCTAAAGGCAATCCAGTGCATCAATTGTTGGAGCGGGAGTGTCTCAGAGGGGTAATAATGTTTAGAATACTGTTTGGCTGTCTGTGGGGCTTCTTCATGCACTTCCATCTTCTTCCTCTGCTTCCTGTTATTCTAAAGCGACTAAACCGGTATGTACGTTTTTGCGTGGCTTCTCGCCTGGGAAGTAGCCGCGTACGCAAGTAGCGGGCCCGCTACTTGCGTACGCGGCTACTTCCCAGAAAGAATGTGCGCTGTGTCACTCCTCCTCTAAAAAGGAACCAAACTGTTCGCCTGCTCCAGGATGTGGCAATCCTGGAGGTGGGAATGGTGCTACCGTGTTGCCTGGTTGGGCGGGTGGCGTAGAGAGCGGGGAGCCTGGCTGTGTATAACGCCCAGGATTGGTATAGTGGGCGTAGGGATCGATGGGCGTGAACGATTGTGGTCCCGGTCCCCAGTGGGCCTCGTCGAGAATACGTTGTGCCTGGGCGATGGCCAGCTTTCGCTCCTGCTGGATGCGTACCTGCCTGCGGTAGATGAAGTAACCTGCGAAGGCGAAGCCAGGCGAAGCCAGGAGGAATATGCCCAGGACCAGGAGCAGTGTGCTATAGGGCACCGGGTTGTTGCTGGCGGCAGGAATGACCTGCTGCTTGGTTGGTTGTGGATCTTGTTTCTCCTGGTCTGGAGTGAGGATGGACGATTGATGTTGAGAGAGACGCCAGGCATTTTCGAGATGGGCCTCATCCATGCCCAGGCTCGCCTTCAAGTCCTCATCAAAGTTCGGATAGCTACTATTGCCCATATCTTTGATAAGCGTATGCATTTTTGCCTGACCAAAGGTGTTGTACATATAGGTGACCAGGTCCCAGCTCTGAGCATAGGCCAGGTAAGCCTGATTGCTATCGGAGGGAAAGCGGTCCTCGATCTCGTTCAGTCGTAGAATCTGGTGGTTTTTAAGGCCCTGGCGTAGCTGGTAGGACAACTCGCCCTCGTGATACTCCTGGTTATAGACCGCGAGCCCCTCGTCGAGCCAGCGCGGAATATCGACGACGCCACCATCAGTCAGCTCATGCAATACCAGGTGCGACATCTCATGTGGCATATCGCGGATAAGCGTGTTATCCTGAGCGTCTTCGACGACGAACATCCCCTGGCGAATATCAGGGAAGGCTATGCCTCCCACCCATTCTTCGGTATCGGGTGGGAGCGCGCTCTTAAATGCATTTGTATCTTTGTATATCCAGAGCGTGATTGGTTTGGTCGGTGCGCCTCCTAGATTGCTAGTCAGACGTTTGACGGCTTTATCCACGCCAGCGCGCAACGACTGAACCTCAGCGTTATCGCTATTATAATACTTGATCTGGAACTGCTGGACATCGGTCTCCTGCCAGGCGAAACGCTGGTCGTTGACGTCAAATTTCTGTGTAGTACCGGTATGGTCGGCGCCCGCGTTGTCCTCTATCTCCCAGTGATAGGAGATGGGTGTGCCCGGAGAGAAGAAGTCATCTGCTTTTTGCATATCTTCATGCCAGGCAAGATGGACACTCGTGCCAGGATTTGCGGCTGTAACTACGTGAACCTCGTCTCCATTAAGATAGGGAGCCTGGATATAGAGGACGGCCTGCGTAATCTTGCCACCCGCGTCATTTGCTGTGAGCGAGAAATCGATGCTATCAGGGAAATGGACCTGCTGTGTCTGAGAGGTGATGGTGATGGCATCTCGTGCCACCCCACTCTTGGCCAGCATAAGCGAAGTTATACTTAATAATAAAGTAAAGCTCAGGGCGAGAGAGAGAAAAAATTTAGCGAAAGCATAGCGGTTCTTATATATATGCATACGAGGCGTAGGATGCATAAACCTGCTGGCTCCTCTCAAGATCTATAGACTCAACAATGGAAATATATCATTCCGCATTGTACCCGATTCTCCCTACTGCTGTATACTCTCTCCCCTTTTCTTGCTATTCCAAGATGTATCATTTGATGCCCCTCCCACCACCTACCACAAAAAATGTGTAGAGTCCATGCCAGCATGGACTCCATACGCATACAGTGAAGAGTGATTGCACAATCCCCACGCCCATGCAGGTGCAAAAGGTAGGCGCGCCCTTTAGAATCACTAAATCCGTCCCCATGCATGGGCGTGCTTACTGGGTGATGGCAGACACCTCCAGCATGGGCCGCGGGCATCTTTCGCGACAATGCCAGCTACAAGTGGTTTAGCTGGTGGAGACGCGCTAGGAATGTAGCCATTTAGTACCGTTCTACCACTTTGATGTATAGAAGACAATACAGGTATTTGGCTTGCTGACACCCACATGATTAGTACCATCCTCCTGCGATACACCTTGATATGCGAGTTTCGATATATCATATTAAGCATGATCAATGTTTGAAATGCTGCTTTTACATGTATCCGAGTGGGCTAGAGCGTTAACTTGCGTGCGCTGATTCGTTCTTGTAGATAATTGGCGGATATGTGGATGTTTATGTTAACCTATGCGGGATATTGCAGTGGTTGGAAGTGGAAATCGTGGGTTCTCCTGCAATCTCTTTGTTGATGACGTTTTTTTCTTTAACCGCTATGAAAATGCATGAAGCAGACAGACAGTCGCAGCACATACATACCATGTGAAGGTGGAGAAATGTGTAGCCTTTACCAATCCTATCTAACAAAAACGCCAAAAGATCTAGCTTATGCCGTATGCGCCATTCGCAACAAAGCGCTGCTGACTGAGAAAGGGGACCTATGAGTAATAACTGGAATCAGCCAGGTATGCCGACCGATGCGTCGCGCGATGGCTTGCCCAAGAAAACGGGGGGCCTGTTAAGTGGCTATCGTCAACAGCAGTCTCCTGTCGAGCAACAGTCGCCAGCGTTGCCTGCGGGCGCTCCCGTGGGCAGACAAATGCCACCTCAGCCCGCTCAACCGACGCAATTCTCGCCTACAAATGGGCGCAATCCCTCCTCCCAGTTCCTTCCCGGGAGGACGCAGCAGGCACCGCAACCGCAGATGCCCCAGCAGCGTCAGATGATGCCTGCTCAGCCTCAGCAGCACCCAATGCCGACCCAGCCTCAGCAACAAGGTTGGATGTCCAACGCCATGAACTTTATGCGCCAGGTCTCCGGCAAGATGGCAGCTATAGGACGCAACGGCTACGGACAGCCCGCGCCCTATATGGAGCGCTACCATGGGTCTCGTCCCCAGGCCATGCCAGTTCCTGTGGAACAACCACGCCTGGAGGAGGCCACGCCCTGGAAGCGCTCGCTGAGCACACGCGTGGCCTACAAGATGCGCCGCCGCCGCGACCGCTGGCAGAGCCAACAATTTGGCATAGGCAAGATCCTCGGCATCGCGGCCATCATCTTCGCGGTCATCGCCGTGATTGCCTCTGCGACTGGTGGTGCCTTTGCCTATAACTACTACCAGCAGGAGTCCACCCAGGTCGCCAGCATCGCCAACAAGTCCAGTGCCCAGACGACGCGTATTTATGACCGCAACGGCCAACTGATCAATGAGCGCTATGACCAGGGCGAAGGAAGTGCTGGCCGCTCCACGCCTATCTCATATAAAGATATTCCCGATGTCTTAAAGGATGCACAAACGTCTATTGAGGATCGCACCTTCTGGGATAACGCTGGTATCGATCCGCAGGGCATCTTGCGTGCGGGTATTTCTCATAACGGTGGTGGTAGTACTATTACCCAGCAGGTAATTAAAAATCTATCGCATAATGCCGATGCTACCTATACGCGTAAACTCGTTGAGGCCACCCTGGCCCTGGGTATGACGCAGCAGTATCCCAAGTGGAAGATCCTGGAGATGTACTTCAATAGCGTTCCCTATGGTACTCAGGATCTTGGCGTCGAATCTGCGGCACGCGACCTGTTTGGTTTACAGCCTGATTGTGACAAGAGCTTTGTCTGTAAGCCTGCGATTACAAAGCTGGATATCGATCCCAAGACGGGCAAGCATAATCCGATTGTCGCCCTGGCTCGTGCCTCGCTATTGGCAGGCATCCCCAACAACCCGACTATTTACGACCCAAGCATCAGTGATACCACGCGCCAGGCTGCGCTTGATCGCCAGAAGCTTGTGTTGCAAAATATGCAGGCAGATGGCAAGCTTCTCGATGGCAAACCCATAGATGACGATATGATCCAGCAGGCCGAGAAACTGACGGAATCCTGGCAGTTCAAGCCCTATAGCACTATCAAGAAGGCCCCTCACTTTACTGATTGGGTCACTATACAGATGGAGCAGATGCTTGGTAATGGTGATCCTCAACTAGGTGTACAAGCCTTCCTCTCAGGTGGTTTTAATATCAAGACTACACTTGATATGAACATCCAGACCTATATCGAGAATACTTCAAAGTACTTTATTACAAAGCCAACATACCAGAAGTTTGGTTCCTTTGCTGGTCAATATGCTGTACTGAATCGGGACCTCAATGTTAATGATGCGGCTGTAGTAGTCATTAACTCGAAAACTGGAGAGGTCCTGGGTATGAGCGGTAGCGTTGACTACTACAAAACGAACGATAAACGTGTTGCTGGTAGAGTAAATGTAGCTACTAGTGGTCGTGGACCTGGCTCAACTTTTAAGCCTTTCGTATATGGCACTGCCTTCCAGATGGGTTGGAATCCTGGTATTGTTCTGCCAGACATTCGTACTTACTTTCCTAACGGAAGCCCTGCTGGTGTCCAGGATGGAGAAGGTCCAAACGCTCAAACTTATACGCCCAATGACTATGGCGGCAAGCCTAATGGGTATTCGGGCCCACAATCGACTATTCGTGCGGCATTAGCAAACTCTTACAACATCCCAGCTGTGAAGGCCATGACCTTTGCCGGCACCGATAACGTCTTCAACAACGCCCGCTTGATGGGTATCACCTCTCTGGATGAAGCCATAAAGGCAAACAAATGTACTAGCGGTATGGATTGTTTCCACCTTACGCCTGTACTTGGTACAGTCGATGTTTCGCCACTGGAAATGACCAGTGCCTACCAGACCTTTGCTAATGATGGGGTACACGTACCTTACCAGAATATCCTGGACGTCTGGGATAGTTATGGTAACCATCTCTTCCATCTCGATCCAACCAAGGTCAAAGGAACGCGGGTCTTCTCTAGCCAGGTAAACTACCTACTGACTTCAGTTCTGGCTGATGAGCCTTCGCGCCAGCCAGAGTTTCCTGGCGATCATGATCTCGCCTTTAATGACTGGGATCCAAGCTGCATTTCCACCCCGAAAACATATATTAGCTGTAATACCTATCAGGTTGGTGCTAAAACAGGTACTACTGACTCCTTCCAGGATAACTGGACGATAGGCTATACCCCCAGAGCCACAGTAGGAGTCTGGGCTGGTAATGCCAATGGTGAAGTTATGAAACCGGGTGTGGTCGGTATCACGGGTGCCGCGCCAATCTGGCATGCAGTGATGGAGTTCGTTTCTGGACGACCTTGTGCTGACATTAATACAGCTATGGGGGTGAAAGTCTCCTGTCCTGTTGCGCGCTTTAATCCTGCCTCGGATGGAATGAATAGTCCTACTACCTTCTCTAAGCCTGGCGGCGTGACCTATACCTGTAACCTTTCCGCTCAGGATGGGCTGGCAGGGAGTGGTATCTGTGACTGGGTCATCGATGGGCAAGCGCCTACCATTCCGGGTAAGACGACTGTGACCGGGAACCCTAATGGAGGCAATGGCGGCGGCGGCGGCAAGAAGCGTCGTGGATAAATGTGGAGCCGACGTCACCTACGGCGGCTCCTCCCTCCTCGCCGGATGTGATACCAACTCCGACTCTGATGCCATAAGTAAGAAGAAAGCAGGCTGGTTTTATCCAGCCTGCTTTCTTCTTGTCTTCCTGGAAAACGTTACGCAGCAACCGTGGCACTATGATAGAGATTATCTGTGGGGCTTAGAACAACAATCTCCGCATAGGCAAAAACCTGGGAAGCCAGTGCCATATTTGTCCATGTTTTCACACCTGAATTCAACGTGGTAAAGCTATGGCAGTCATCTGGATAGCAATAGACTGGCTGAGAGTTACTATGGTAAATATCAATTTGTATTTTTATTCTTGGTGATGTATTAGAGTTAGGAGGTTATTACGTTTGTGAGATAGGTTTCAGTAAACGAAGTATAAAACATTATTAATCAACACACGTGACGCCACCTCCTGGCTCATCGGCACAGGCGCTAGTTGTAAGCGCACTATCAACCATATCAGTCCATGCTGGATAGTAAGAACCAAGATAGACTGAGGTGCAGCCAGTTGGAAAACACTTTCTCTCACCCGAGGCGCTGATCGAGATTGATGCAAACGAATAATCTGAGGAAGTCACTACAATTTCGGCCCAATTGGCACGACACCAGGTAGAATACTTATTATAGATTGTTGCTTTGTATAAAGTATAATTTGCTGGAACTGGTGCTGAGACGGTGTATATGGTATTGTAGGAACTTGCTTTTCCACAGGCTGTCTTATAAGGATCAAGGCCATAGCAGCCACTATTTGTACAGGGAGCGGGAGTAGCCTGTGGTATAACTTTTGCATGAGAAGCAACAGCTGGACCAGAAAGAGAATGGGCGCTAGCAGGTACACTTGAAATACCTGAATAAAACAACCCAAGGATGGCAAGCAGCAAACCACGAAGAACTAAACGGCCAATAGTGTGTTTCATGGAAGGGCTTCCTTTCTGGAAAAGATACACAGGTAACTATCTTAAGCAGAGCGAATTAGAAAGTGTTGCTTTTTCTGGCTTGACCCACGGTATACAAATAAGCACATGCTATGTAAATATCGAAGCTTGTGCTCAATTCTTACTATTGAGGAGCGTAGCATGCATGAGTTAAATTAAAATATAGCAGAGGATATCATTTTTATTATCAAAAATATTGACTTTTTAATATATTGCTCGTATAATCATTTTCTGTATTTAAAGCATTTAATATGCCTTACGCGAACAACAGGGAAAATCAAAGATGAGCATGTCTCGAAAGCCGGAACCTAATCTTAAGCTACGGGAAGAGAGGCTAAGACGTCGTTGGACGCAACAAGAACTTGCGGACCGTTTAGAAGTTACTGTCGTCACCGTCAATCGCTGGGAAAAGCAGGGAACTTTACCTGGCCCCCGATTTCGTTTTAAATTATGCACGCTCTTTAATAAGAATTCCGAACAATTAGGTTTCACCTCATACAATGAAGTCGAGCAAGATGAAAGCTTTGAAGAGGTCGCTCATAACACTACATATTTCTGTGACCCTGCGCTTCCTTTTGCTTTTGACAAAAAGCAGACCCTCGTTGGCCGCCAGGAGCTTATTGCCGAGCTTACTGGTCGGACATGTAATGGTGGTACGGCTTATTCCATCACCGGGCTTCCAGGAGTTGGTAAGACTGCCCTGGTAACAACTCTGGCGCAACATCCCCACATTCAACGTCATTTTAAGGATGGTATCCTTTGGGTCGGACTGGGACGCCATCCACGAGTTCTTGAACTCATGAGTAGATGGGGAAGAGTCTTAGGTCTCAATGAGCTAGAAACAGGTAAGCTTACTACTCCAGATGCCTGGGCAAAATATTTGCATGATTACATTGGTACGCGTCGTATGCTCATTATTATAGATGATGCCTGGGAACTAACGGATGCCAGTATGTTTCGCCTTGGGGGACGCAATTGTGTGCACATACTTACCACTCGCTTTCCAGCTTTGGGGGTTTCATTTGCATATAATAATGTAGTGCGTTTGCAAGAGTTAACAGATGAAGACAGTCATAAACTCCTCGAACAGTTGGTGCCAGAAATAGCACCTCATAATGTACAAGATGTTCAGGAACTGATCCAAGTTGTCGGGGGCCTTCCACTTGCGCTTACCTTGATTGGGCATTATCTCTATCTGCAAGCTTATAGTGGGCAGCCACGGCGCTTACATAGCGCAATAGAGCGTCTACGTCTACATGCCAAAGAAAGATTAAATATTACTGATCCCCACCTGATATGGCAGCAGTCCTCAAGTCTCCCAGTGGGTACCCCGTACTCATTACAGCTTGCCATTGATATAAGTCTTAGCTCATTACCGGAACAGGCTAGACAGGCTTTATACGCCTTATCAATATTTCCTCCTAAACCCTACAGTTTCTCTGAAGAAGCTGCGACTACTATTTGTGGCATAACTAACGAAACGTTAGACCAACTTGTTGATAGTGGCTTGGTTGAAAGCTCAGCATCCAACCGTTATCTAATACACCAGGTTATTGCCGATTATGCAGCCTTGCATCGCACAGACACGAATATTCCAGCACGTATGGTGGCTTTTTTTATTAAGCTGGTTCAGGATCATCAGTATGACAACTTGATTTTGCAAAACGACATGCAAAATATCGTGATAGCGCTGGAAATCGCTTTTGATCAGGGAATGTATACTCTCTTTCTTCAAGGCGTACTGGCATTCGCACCATTTTTAGAGACACGAAGCCCCTATCCACTCTCCCATCACTTGCTCACGCGAGCACAAACTGTTGCCCAAGCACTGAATGATGATGACCAGGGTGCGCGAATCTGGCTCTACCTGGGAAAGATCGCAGAACGTATTTGCAACTTTCAAGAAGCTGAATACGCCTATCAGCAGGGGCTGACTCTGGCTCAACAGGGAGAGCAGCAAGAATTAGTCGGACGCTTTTATGTCTATATTGGAGGCGTGTTTATTGAGCAAGGAAAATATTCTGATGCAGAGGCCTATGTTTTAAAAGGTATGAAAATTGTAAGGGAACAGAATGATAAGTCTTATGAAGATCTTGTTTTCTGGTACTTAGGAGAAATAGCGGACAGCCAAGGCAAAAGCTCGCAAGCTGAAGAATTTTATCAGCAGGGATTGAAAATTGCACAACAGGTGAAAAATTACCCACTTGCAGCGATCTTACTCCAAAACTTAGGGGTTAAAGCCGCAAGAAAAGGAAAGTATCAACAAGCAGATATTTTCTATAGTGAAGGCTTAGAAATTGCGTATCGAATCAATGACCGTCAAAGGCAAAGTGCTCTCCTTATGAATCAGGGAATGCTTGCCTTTCATCAAAAGCAATATTATAAAGCAGTAGAACTCTCAAAAGAGAGTTTAGCCATTGCGCGAAGCATTCAAAACCAATTTCGTATTAGCTCTGTACTACAAAATTTGGGCATGTTAGAAGGCATACTCAAACACTATCATTCAGCAGAAGCATACCTGCAAGAAAACTTGCAGATCGCCCAGGAGATTGGCCATCGCTGGCTTATTTGTGAAACATGGGGAGAGTGGGGACGACTGTATTTAGCGCAACGCAAGCTTGACGCCGCCAGAGATGCTTATCAAACAATGCTACAAGAAGCTCGCAATCTCGGAGCACAATTGTTACTTGCACAAGCCCTCTTTGGCCTAGCACAGGTAACAGCAAAGATGGGCAATAAAGAACAGGCAATTGCCTATGCACGCGAAAGCCAACTTCTCTTCGAGCACCTCGAAGATATACAAAGCACTATCGTTGCACACTGGATCTCAAAAATACAGCCATAAATCGGACGCCTACGTGTGGCCCAACACGTAGCCACACCCACACAGCAGCACGCCCGTGCACGAGAGGCAAGGTAGGTTGTGCGGCTGCGTCCCGAATGGGGATTTACAAGCATCTACCTTGCCTCTCGTCCCCGTCACCCTTCCTCTTCACCTCTCACTCAATTTATTCAATATTTCCTCTTTTACTTGACAAAATCGCCGCCTCTTGGGCATACTATAAATGTATATCGCATAATATATCGCGTATTCTGCACCTTTCATATGTATACCTCTCGAAAACGTCCCTCTACTTTTCTTATGGAGGCTTACATGACAAAATTCGATCAGCAGGCCTACGCTAACCTCTTTGCTCGCCCCTTTATGCCCTTCACCGGCCTGAATGACCTCATTCCAAACTCGCCCATCACAAACATCTGGCCCATTCAGAACCTGCTTCCCACTGGCCTGACGCTCCTCAGCGGCGAATCACGTTCCGGCAAAACCTCCTTCGCCCTCCAACTCATGCTCAATGTCGCACAGGGCATGTGTTCCTTTGCCGACGATAGTCCCGATGACTCCCAACCCTTCACATCCGCTCGTGGTCGCGCCTTCTACCTGGGCCTCGATCACTCCCTGCTCCGCCTTCACGAGTTCCGTTCGCGCCTGCTCGCGGCCCAGCCCGGCACTCCCCCACCTAACAACCTCTTCCTTACCAACACCTGGACCCCTCTCACGCCCACCGAGGGCCTGCATGAACTTCAAAGTTGGCTTACCAATTCTCCCGATACGCGCCTCCTCGTGATTGATAATCTGGCCTCGCTGCGCTCCCTCTTCAAGGGCAATGATCGCGAATTGCTCGCCCTCCTGCGCCGCCTCGCAGAACAATATAATATCAGTATTCTCGTTCTCCACACCTGCAAGCGCTCCTCATCTCTGACCGCCTCTGTCGATCATCACCTCCATCTCAAACGCCTTCCTGTCTCCAACTACTATCATCTTGATGTCCTTGGATCTTCGCTCGCTCCCTTCTCGCTCACCCTCCATTGTCCAACCTCTCACATTCATTTTCGCCACGCCTCCCTCGCAGAGAGCCTCGCCCTGAGCACACTTAGCGCTCATAAAGCGCTCACTCCCGAACGCCTCGCCATCCTCCACCTCATCCACACCTGCGACCAACCCCTCTCCCCTGCCCAGGTCACAGCCGCGCTTAGCCTCGACTACGCCTGCGTGCGCCAGCTCCTCAGCAAAATGGTCAAAGCTAACTTGCTCACCACCGTCTCCCACGGCCACTACACCCTCCATCCCTTCATCAAACCTCTCGTTCCCGAACTCCTGGCCCAGCATCCCTGCCAACCCAAATTCGAGATCGCTCACATTCTCCCCTCCCCCGACTCTGAAGATACCCTTATCCCCGAATCCTCTAATGCCACTGAATCCTCTCCCGACGACTCTTCCAATTCCGCTCAAACCCCTGACACTACCATCCTCGAATCCCAAACCAGGATCGCTCACAATCTCACCCCTCATTCTTATACATTGCTAACTCCCAAAAGCGGAAATCCCGATCCCAACCAACTCAACCGTAACCCGTAAAACACTAGTTTTTGCGCTTAGAGAGAAACCTCTCACGCAAAACGGCTCCCGATTCGGTAGGGACCAGCCTGTCCCCGAATGGGGGCTTTAGCACGTCCGAACGCCATGTATGGCAGTTCGGCGCAAGCCAAAAAAAGCTCAAATGCATACATCACATGATGTATCGCAATAACGCTCTTTTAAAAATAAGGTAAAGCGCTGTAGCAGCACAGCGTCCAGCACGCTCCACTCGACACATATGAGAGCAGAGCAGCGGCCCGTCCCTGCATATGTAGACGCGTGCTTCAGCAGCGTCGTGCAGCTAGCACACAGGCGCCCCAGCGTGGCCCCTGAGCATGTTTCATGACCAAAAGCATCGCACCTCTTGACAATGCCCCCGGTCGAGTGCTATTCTTTATTTGCAGTCTCAAGTCGAGACTGCTAGCAATCAGAGTTGACAAGCATTGTATCATCGTACATGTCACGGGTGTGTGATATTGCAGATTGGTGCGTCAACAATCGAGGGCAGTCTTGATGACACCATTGAGTCAACGTAAGCAACAGATCCTGCGGGTTCTGGTTGAAGAATATATCCATACCGCGACCCCTGTTGCGTCTGAGACTCTTGTGCGCAAGTATGGTCTGAAATATAGCTCCGCCACCGTTCGCCATGAACTGGCTGGCCTGGAGGAGTCGAACCTCATCTTTCAGCCCCATACCTCTGCTGGACGTATGCCAACAGACCTGGGCTATCGCTATTTTGTTGAGCATCTCATGCGAGAGTCAGCACTGTCACTCGATGAGCAGCGTCTTATTCGTCACCAATTTTACCAGGTGCAGGACCAGCTGGATCAGTGGGTTCGCCTCACGGCTTCGGTTATGGCTCGCCTGCTACACAGCGCTGCGATCATGACACCTCCTCGCTCCAACGAGGGCTGTCTGAAGCACTTTGAGATCCTGGCGGTGACTGAGTTGTCTGCCCATTTGGTGCTGGTGCTCACCGATGGCTCGGTGAAGCAGCAACGTCTGCTGCTGGATCGGCCTATTCGACAGGATGAGCTTAGTGCACTGTCGGCGCGTCTGAACTCGCTGTTCGCGGAGAGAACCGCCACTGAGATCGATGTGATCGCTTCACAGGTTGATTTATCTCCAGTTGAACAGCTTGTCGCACATACCATTAGTCGCATCTTGCAGCAGCATGGCGATCTCTTTGGCGATGTGTTCTACCGCGAGGGCGTGATCAATATTCTGGAGCAGCCAGAGTATAGCCGTCTCGGTCCTGAAACCGCTCGCAACGAGCGTGTGCGTAATGTACTTGAGGTGCTTGAACAGAATCGCCTCCTTCCCGCGCTTGCCTCGCACCTGCGAGATCAACCATCCGATGGTGTGCAGGTGATTATTGGGGGCGAGAATGAGTGGGAGGAGATGAAGGATGTGAGCCTGGTAATCGCGCGCTATGGTCAGGAGGGTGGCGTTGGTGGCCTGCTGGGCGTGATCGGTCCGACACGCATGCAGTATGATCGCGCCATAGCCGTTGTTCGCTATATGGCAAACGTCATGAACGAGCTACTCTCCGAACTTTACGGCGGCAGCGGCGGCAGCTAATTAAAAAGCTGTAAAAGCTGTTAAACATCAACAAAACGTCAACCAGGGATTTCTGTTTCGCAGAAATTCAAATGCTTATAGATTTGATTCTTTTTTTTAGGAGGCAACTGTGCCAAAGGTAATCGGTATCGATCTGGGAACCACCAATTCTTGTGTTGCTGTTATGGAAGGCGGCGAGCCTGTCGTTATTCCTAATGCTGAGGGCGCTCGCACCACTCCTTCGATTGTCGCTATCAATAAAAATGGTGAGCGTCTTGTTGGCGAGGTTGCTAAGCGCCAGGCCATTACCAACCCCGAGAATACGGTGTATTCCATCAAGCGCTTCATGGGTCGCAAATTTGAAGATCCCGAAGTCGACCGCGACAAGCGCATTGTGCCCTTCAAGGTCGTGCGCGCCAGCAATGGCGACGCCTGGGTTGAGGTTCAGGGCAAACAGTACAGCCCCCCAGAAATCTCGGCCATGATTCTACAGAAGTTGAAGACCGACGCCGAGGCCTACCTGGGCGAGCGCGTGACTCAGGCTGTCATCACCGTCCCCGCCTACTTTAACGACGCTCAGCGCCAGGCGACACGCGACTCCGGCCGCATCGCTGGCCTAGAGGTCCTGCGTATCATCAACGAGCCAACCGCTGCATCGCTGTCCTATGGTCTCGATAAGAAGAAAGATGAGCGCATCGCGGTCTATGACCTGGGTGGCGGTACCTTCGATATCTCTATCCTGGAACTGGGCGATGGTGTCTTCGAGGTCAAGAGCACCAATGGTGATACACATCTGGGTGGTGACGACTTCGACCAGCGCGTCATCAACTGGCTAGCCGACGAGTTCCGCAAGGAGCAGGGCATCGATCTGCGCCAGGACCGCATGGCCCTCCAGCGCCTGAAAGAGGCCGCTGAGAAAGCCAAGAAAGAGCTTTCCAGCTCGATGCAGACAGAAGTGAACCTGCCCTTCATTACCGCAGACGCCAGCGGACCAAAGCACCTGACCATGACCCTCTCCCGCTCCAAACTGGAGCAGTTGACCGAGGACCTGGTCGAGAAGTCCCGCAAGCCGGTGATGCAGTCACTCTCCGATGCTGGAATGCGCCCTGGTGATGTCAACGAGGTCGTTCTGGTTGGCGGTCAGACCCGTATGCCCGCCGTACAGACCATGGTCCGCCGTATCTTCGACCGTGAGCCTAATCGTGGTGTGAACCCCGACGAGGTCGTGGCCATTGGCGCCGCCATTCAGGCTGGTGTGCTGACCGGCGACGTGAAGGATGTACTCCTGCTCGACGTCACGCCGCTCTCTTTGGGTATCGAGACTTATGGTGGCGTCTTCACCCGCCTGATCGAGCGCAACACCACTATCCCAACGCAGAAGAGCCAGATCTTCTCCACCGCTAGCGACAACCAGCCTAGCGTAGAAGTCAACGTCTTGCAGGGTGAGCGTGAGTTCGCCAAGGATAACCGCTCGCTTGGTAGTTTCATCCTGGATGGTATTCCACCCGCTCCTCGCGGTGTGCCACAGATCGAGGTCACCTTCGATATCGATGCCAATGGTATCGTGAACGTGTCCGCGCGCGATAAGGGTACCAATCGTGAGCAGAAGATCACCATTCACCCCTCCAGCGGCCTGAGCAAGGAACAAATCAACAACATGGTTCACGATGCTGAGGCTCATGCTGCCGAGGACAAGCGCCGCAAGGAAGAGGTTGAGGAGCGCAACCAGGCCGATAGCGCGGCCTATCGCTCCGAGAAGGCTCTCTCCGAGCTTGGCGACCGCATCTCTGGTGAGCAGAAGAGCGAGCTGGAGACCAAGATCGCTGATGTGCGTGCCGCTCTGGCGACCGACGACGTCGAGCGCATGAAGTCCGCGCGCGAGGCCCTTGAGCAGTCCTTCTACAAGATTAGTGAGTCGATCTACCGCACTGGTGCCGAGGCTGGCGCAGGTCCTGGTGCAACCGCTGACCCAGGCGCGTCACAGGGTGGTAACACTGGTGACGACACCATTGAGGGCGAATACAAGGAAATGTAATAATGGTGCAAGGGTACTACACGTGGTAGTACCCTTGCCCTTTTCCCTTCCAGCCCACCACTACATCCCACACAACGCTACAAACTTAGGAATTGCATTGAGTTTCTTTCCCATTAACCGATACATATAGTGAGATGTAACAAACGTGTGAGCAGCCAGCGTTGCAGACGCTCAGAGGTAGGAGGGATGGGCGTATGGGGCGGACGTTTGCCCGCCCCATACGCCCATCCCTCCTACCCACAGGCGAGCTTGCAAGCCGAGAAGCAGGGAAAGGCATTCCTTTTCAAAACCCTGTCCGGTACTACAAGCATTGCGTATCTCCTGGCTATGGTGTAAGCTTGTTAATTGGTACAATCTCTTCTTGACTTGCCTTTCTTCTATTGATAGATGTTACCCAGTAGCGCGGAAAAGAACGCGCCCTGTTTCTGACGATAAAGGACCGGTAGATGGCCGCAAATAAACGAGATTATTATGAAGTTCTAGGGGTGGCCCGCACAGCGACGGATGACGAGGTCAAAAAAGCCTTCCGCCGCCTCGCTAAACAGTATCACCCCGACGCTAATAAAGAGCAGGGAGCGGAAGCCCGTTTTATCGAGATCAACGAGGCCTACGAGGTCTTGAGCGATTCACAGAAGCGTGCCGCCTATGATCGTTACGGCCATGCTGGTGTTGGTGCCAATGCCGCAGGTGCCGGATTCAATGGATTTGAAGGCTTCGGTAGCATTAATGATCTCTTCGAAACCTTCTTCGCTGGGTCTACAGGGGGAACAACCCGCCGTACGGGTACGCAACGTGGCGCGGACATCCGCTATGAATTAACTATTACCTTTGAAGAGGCGGTATTTGGCTGTCAGAAAGAAATCGAGCTGCCCCGTTGGGAGACCTGTGGCAACTGTCACGGTAACGGCGCCCAGCCTGGCACCTCTACCTCGCGCTGTTCCGCCTGTCAGGGGACGGGCGAGATCCGCCGCGTGCAGCAGTCGATCTTTGGCCAGTTTGTCAATGTCATGATGTGTGAGCGCTGTCGTGGCGAGGGTCGCGTCATTACTACTCCCTGTGAGAAGTGCCGTGGCCAGGGCCGTGTGCGCAATAACCGCCGTGTCGTGGTCAACATTCCCGCTGGCGTCGATGACGGCATCAACGTACGCGTGACGGGCGAGGGCGAGGTTAGCTCCCGTGGAGGGACGCCTGGTAACCTGTATGTCGTCCTGACTGTTAAACCACACCCCTTCTTCAAGCGCCAGGGCAACGACGTGCTCTATGAACTGCCCATTAGCTTCACACAGGCCGCACTTGGCGACGAGGTCGAGGTTCCCACCGTTGATGGGAAGACCACGATGCTCAAGATTCCCGCTGGCACACAGAGCAATCGCTCCTTCCGCCTCAAGGGCATGGGCATTCCCGTGGTCCACAGCAGCGCCCGTGGCGACGAGCATGTCATCGTCAAGGTCGTGACGCCTACCAACCTGACGCCCGAGCAGAAAACCCTGCTGGAAGAGTTTGCCCGCATCGAGCGCGAGCAGAATGAGCAGAACGGCAAGAACATCTTCCGCGACCTCTTCGAGAAAACCAAAGACGTCTTCCAATAGGCTAGAACAAAAAGAGAGGCTCCGTAGCCCGCTACTTGCGTACGCGGCTACGGAGCCTCTCTTTTTTGCTGCTTCTTTAGCCTACAATAGATTCTTCAACGCTGGGCGCTTTCGGAGTTATGGCCGGTTTGGCGGTAAAGCTGGCCGTCATCGCCAGGTGGTCGCTGGCGGCGCTACCGAGGACTCCATTGCCCATCAGGATGGGCTGACACTGCTCTAAGCGTTGGGCCAGTTCAGGGGCGGCGAAGATGTAGTCAATGCGCCCGGCTGGCGCTATGGCCGGGCAGGTAAAGCCGGGATCGCGCGGGGCCTTCTTGCGGAAGCAATCGACATAGCCTGCTGAAAGCAGGAGGCCGATACTCGCGCGTGGTGCGTAGAGCGAGGCCGCCAGGTTAAACAGCCCGCTTAGCACCTGGCTGCGCGGAATAATACGCAGCACGGGGATCAGGAAGCGGAGGGGCGGTGGCACAACATAGTTTAGCGTGGGTACACCGTCCGCGTAGTTCTTGAACTTATGCTTGCCCCGTTTCTCCTGTTCTAAGGAGACGAGGGCGCGGAGCAGTTCGCTAGCCTGAAAGGTGTCGCCGGGTGCCAGGGAGTTGAAGTCACCCATCAAGATATGGGGTCTGCCTTCCTCTTGGATGGGAGCCAGGATGCGCAGAATCTCGCGCACCTCGCGCTTCCTGAGCGCGCCACCTCCCCGGCCCTTGAAGAATGAGGCCCATAGGTGCGTCACAAAGACCGTCAGGCGCTCCCCACTCTCCTCCTCAACGCTGACCTCCAGCAGGGGCTTATTCAAAATCCCTGGACGTGGGTGAATTTTTGTCTCAAGGATGGGCAGGCGTGTCAGGAGGGCGAGCTGGTAGTCGCCAGGATAGGCTGGTTCTCCGCCCATAACCAACTGCATTCCCATCTCTCTGGCAATTTCATCAATGACGCGTGGTTGCTCCTGGATCTGCGGATGCGTCGCCTCTACCACGCCAACAATATCTGGCTTAACAGATTGCAGAATACTACAAATTTCTCGCGTGCGCTTGCTGCCCTGCTCACGCACATTATAGCCGCCAGCCAGGATATTAAACGAAACAATACGAGTCATATTCTTATCTATCTCTAGCTTTCTTCATCTTCTTAGCAGTATGAGTCATCATGGCATATACATCAATTAAAACGAAGTAATCCCGGCCAAAGCTACGCCCACCTACTATTAGTCCTTCAATCCGAAAAAGAGATGCGAGGTTCAGGGCAGCCATCGGCTGCCCTGAACCTCGCATCTCTTTTTCGGATTTCTTACTTCCAGGTGACGCGGTCGAGCAGGTACATGGTCAGTTCCGCGATCGGAATACGGATCTGCTCCATGCTGTCGCGCTCGCGCAGTGTGACAGTCTGGTCGTCCAGGGTCTGGAAGTCGATGGTGACGCAGTAAGGCGTACCAATCTCATCCTGGCGGCGATAGCGACGTCCAATATTCTGGATATCGTCGTACTGGGTGACCATGAAGCGTTGCAGGTTCTTATGGATATCCTTGGCAACGCCAACCAGCTCTTCCTTATTTTTCTGCAAAGGAAGAACCGCGCACTTGACCGGGGCCAGCCAGGGGTGCAGGTGCAGCACTGTGCGATCATTGCCCTTGCCCATGGGATCTGGCTGCTCCTCGTAGGCGTCGAGCAGCAGATTGAGGAAGGTGCGATCCACGCCGCCCGAGGTCTCGACGATCCAGGGAATATAACGTTCCTTGGTGTTGAGATCGGTGTAGCTCAGGTCCTGGCCGCTATACTGGCTGTGGCGCGAGAGGTCCCAATCCTGGCGCCAGTGGATGCCTTCCCACTCCTGCCAGCCCAGAATCGTGCGGTACTCGATGTCATACGCCTTCTTTGCGTAGTGTGCCAGTTCGTCCTTGCCATGCTCATGGAAGCGCAGGCGATCCTTGTGGTTGATGATGGTCTGGTACCACTTGAAGCGATACTCCTTCCAGTAATCAAACCACTTGTCCATCTCGCTGGGATGCACGAAGAATTGCAGGTCCCACTGCTCGAACTCGCGCTGGCGGAAGAGGAAGTTGCCCGGCGTGACCTCGTTACGATAGGCCTTACCAATCTGACAGATACCGAAGGGAATCTGTACACGCGAGGACTTCACAACGTTATCATAGTCCAAGTAGATGTTCTGGCAGGCCTCACCGCGCAGGTAGGTCTTCATGCGGTCGCCCTCAACCACGCCCAGGTAGGTCTCCATAAGCAGGTTAAACCGACGTGGCTCGGTGAATTCACCGCCACAGGCCGGGCACTTGTTCTGCTCAACATTTTTGGGGTCCAGGTGGTCGATGCGGAAGCGGCGCTTACACTTCTTACAATCGACCAGGATATCGACGAAGTTCTCGACATGTCCACTGGCCTCCCAGACGCGTGGATGGGTGATGTTCGCGCCCTCGATACCCACGACGTTGTCGTGCATCTGCACCATGGACCACCACCAGAAGCGGCGGATATTGTTGCGCAGCTCGACACCGAGGGGACCAAAGTCATAGAAGCCCGCGACACCGCCATAGATTTCGGAGTTGGGATAGACAAACCCGCGCCGTTTGCTCAGGGAGACGATCTTGTCGATGGGAACCAGGGGTGTTCCCTGAACCTCTTCTTGCATCTCTTCGATTTGTGTCATGAGTGGTGAACCTCCACATAAAAAATCCCCAGGCGTCTTCTCTCCGCCCAGGGACGAATGTTGCCAGTGTGGGCCTGGGGCCACTACAACGCTCTGGCGACATGCGCGGTTCCACCCTGCTTCTTCACCACAAATCAGTGAAGCCACTCTTTATGGAATCCAAAGCCAGCTCCAAAGCGCCCTTCACCTGCTGTTGATTGCCGACCTCGCACCCTCCGTCGGCTCGCTGGTATCTCGCGCAGGTTACTCTTCTTTATCAACGCTGGCGCATATTTCTCTTATTGTCTTCCTATAGTATAAACACCCAGGCTCCAAGATTCAATCCCTCTCCCACCTTTGGTTATGGAATAAGTAGTGTGTGATGCAGCAACTGCCGGGCTTCAGCCCGGCAGTTGCTGCATCACACACTACTTATATCTACCTCTTGCGACTAGCGCGCTGCTCTAGTTTCTCCATCCAGATGGGGACAATGATCGAGATGGCTGTGAAGGCCGCGACCGCGCCATAGACTACAGCCAGGGTTTTGCCTACTGGGCCTTTTGACTCGCGTTTCTCCATGCTGTACCTCCTACATACTTGTCTGCTGTGTAGCGAATAATATCTCTGCGTCGAAACCACCAGCCACCTGGCAAGAAAACTCTTACTATACACAATACGATGGGCGCTTCCATAAGGTGATAACCATGCTGGGTGTTTGTCCTACACATTCGTGGGATATTTGCCCAGCTTGCCTCGACAATCGTCCTGCTTGTTCAGACCCCCGCTGCATGTTACAATGGAGATCAATATTGCGAACGTTTGAAACTGTAAAGAAAAAGGCGCATGGACGAATACGTGGAGGCCGGGCGTGTGAACCAGGCCGCAATCGAAGATTTTGCTGCTCGCTATCCCTTTCCCATCGATGATTTTCAGCTAGAGGCTGTGGCTCATCTGCTGGATGGGCGCTCTGTTATGGTAGCTGCTCCTACCGGAACTGGTAAGACCCTGGTCGCTGAGTTCGCTGTCTGGTTAGCACAAAAGCGTGGGCAACGTATCATTTATACAACCCCTCTTAAGGCCCTCTCGAACCAGAAGTATCGTGATATGCGCGAGCTATACGGCTATGACAATGTTGGCCTGGTGACTGGCGATATTGTGGAGCATAGCCATGCCTCGATTGTGATTATGACGACCGAGGTCTATCGCAATATGCTGCTGGAAGATGGAGGCGAGCGCTTCGCCAACGGTGAGCGCCTTGATGCCAGCGAGCTGCGTGATGTCGGCTTTGTGGTCTTTGACGAGCTGCATTACTTGAGTGACTTTGATCGCGGCCCCGTCTGGGAGGAGGCGATCATCTGCTCACCTAAACATGTGCAACTGGTGGGCCTCTCCGCCACGGTTAGCAACGCTGAAGACCTGGCAAGCTGGATCAGTCGTGTGCATCGCCCCATCTCACTGGTCTTTCACGAGCAGCGCGCAGTCCCGCTGGAGCACTATTATTACTATGGCGATAAGATTCACCTGGTGCAGGATGCCGAGGGGAACCGCGTCAATCGTTTCCCCAGAGTCGGTGGCGAGGCCAAGATCGCGCAGATGATGAATCGCCGACGTATCTACGTGTATGACGACGATGAAGAGGGCGAGGTTGACGAGGAGGCCGTCACCGAGGAGTTTTGGGATAAGCAGGAGAATCGGCGTAAGGGGCGCGTGCCCAACCGCGAGCAGCGACGCCGAGCCGAGCGTCGGGGCAAACCAAGCACCTCGCGCGCGCAGCAGCACTCGTCTGCTCCCTCTACAGCGTCGGCGCATGCTGCTCCCAATACTGAAGAGGGCAGTGAGGCGGAAGATCGCCCCGTGCGGCCACGTCAGCGCCAGTTCTTCAAGGCCCCCGAGCCAGGTGAGACATTGACCGCGCTTCGCAACGCCGATATGCTGCCCTGTCTCTACTTCTTGCCTGGTCGTCGTGTGGTGGAAGAGGCCGCCACGAGCGCCTCTCTCCATAGCTTTACGACCCCCGAGGAAGAGGCCTTTATCCGCGAAGAAATTGGGATCTGGTTAGATCGCCTGCCGCCCGAGGATCGCAACCTGCAACAGGTGCTCTCCCTGACGAACATGCTTCCGCGTGGAATCGCCTTCCATCATGCCGGTCTGCTGCCGGGACTGAAGGTACTAGTGGAGACGCTCTTTGCCCAGGGACACCTGCGAGCCGTCTTCGCGACCGATACCCTGGCCCTGGGCGTGAACATGCCAGCTCGTACCGTTGTGGTGGGCAGCCTCAGCAAGTTCGATGGTCAGGAGATGCGCCTGCTCACGCCCAATGAATACCGTCAGTTGACCGGGCGTGCTGGACGTCGCGGCATGGATGTGCGCGGCTCGGCAGTTATCCCCTACTCACCCTGGGAGCCTTTCGAGGATGCATTTCAGCGCATCACGGGCGAGATGCTACCCGTCACTAGCTCATTTGTCATTCGCTATAACTCGGTGCTCAACCTCTGGCGGCCAGGAGATGTGCAACATCTGCGTCGCATCTGCGCCTCCAGCCTGCGCGAGTACCAGCGCTACCTCATATGGGAGCTGAACGAGTATCATCGCCTGGAGAAGCGCTATCAGAAGGCGCGCAAGTCGGGCAAGAAGAAAGGGGCGGCCTCTGAGGGCGCGTTTGAGGCGCTAGAAAAGCGCCGCCAGCGCATCGGCTCCTACCCACTCAGCCGGGCGGGCGCCGCCGAACTGGATGGCACGATCTTCGCCTTGCGGGCACTTGGCCATATCGGCCAGAACGATGAGTTGACGCTGAAGGGGCGCCTTCTGCGCGGTATCTTCCATCCCGCTGGTATCATGCTGGTCGAGATGATAATGCGCGGTATCTTCGATGGCATGTCGCCCAACGAGGTCGCCGAGATCTGTAGCTGGTTCACTTTCAGCAATGATAAGCGCCTGCATAATCGGAATGTCCTGGCGTCGCGCCTCGCGCGCGTGCGGCGCGATCTCTACCAGGTACTGCAACATGTCCATGGCATCGAGGAGCGGGCCGGGATTAACTTTTCACCGAGTATCCAGCCAGAGTTCCACGGCGTGGCCTTTGCCTGGTCACGTGGCATGTCCTTGAATGCGCTTCTTAACCGGATCGAGCTGGCAGAGGGCGATATCCTGATGCTGCTCAACCAGACCATTGACTTGCTCCAGCAAGTCCAGGCCGCAGTTGGCCAGGTGGCCGACATGAAGGAGGCCTGGGATAAAGTGGTGCCGCTGATGACGGATGGCGTGATGAACGAGCGGAATGTGGCCTCACACACGCAAGCGCAATTGACCGAACTGCAACAGCAACGCGAGCGCCTGGCTGCCCTACGCCCCCTCTTCGCGCAGGCCGCCTCTTCCCTGCTACGTGGCATTATCATACAGAGTCGCATGGTACCCTCGATGTCTGTGCAGATCGAGGATAGCGTGCTTCCGCTCGACGCGGAAGAGGATCGTGACTCAACCGGCCTGCACGACTCCCAAACCTTCGTCGGAGAAGTATAGACTGAATATGCATGAGGCCCCCTCCGCCATTTTGTGGTGAAGGGGGCCTCATGCATATTCAGTCACTAGCCCTCTTTTCCCTATTTCCTACCATTTTGCTTACTCGCCCGTTTACTATAATAGTGCGCGCTACCGGAGAGCTTTGAGATGTCATAACAAACGCTGTTATAACATACGCTACCGAGATACATCCTTGAGTGAGCTTTAGCGTAAAGTGTTTCTTGTCGGTTGAGCGCCAAAAGAAACATTACTTTGGTCATGCCTACAGGGCCTAGAAGTTGTCAGAACCAGCCAAGTTGAATAATATGTACAAAGGTACAAATATCTCTAGTGGCTGATAAAGATGCGGTGGGTAGAGGATGCAGGTGTGATGGATCACGTTGCCCACGCGGATCGCAATAGATCGAAGGACGAAGACTAGCTAGCGATTGTATTTGTGAGCAGGAAAAGGGGTAGGTTTTAGAATGAACGCAGAAGCTTTGATAGGAAGAGTGCTGGGGACCTGTACGCTCCAGAGGCTCATCGGTCAGGGAGGCATGGGCGCTGTCTACCAGGCGCAGCAGTCACGCCCGCGCCGCCAGGTTGCCGTAAAAGTGCTGATGCCGATGTCGCCCTTGAATCCTAATCAGCTAGCGGCGTTCCTGGAGCGTTTTCGCCGCGAGACGGATGCCGCGGCCTCGCTGGATCATCCTAATATTACGCCTGTCCATGAATATGGTGAGCAGGATGGGATTGCCTACCTGGTTATGCCCTACATCAGCGGCGGTACGCTCCGCGACGAATTGGAGCGCTTTGGACCCCTGCCGCTTGATAAAGCTACGCACTATCTCGAACAACTGGCCGCGGCTCTTGATCACGCGCATGATCACGGGGTTATTCACCGCGATATTAAGCCAGCCAATATTCTGCTGACCCCCGAGGGGCGTCTCTTATTGACCGATTTTGGCCTGGTGAAGATTGTGGGCGAGGGCTATGCCCCCCAGGTTCGCCTGACTGGCGAAGGGGTGCCAGTTGGCACGCCCGATTATATGGCGCCCGAACAGGTCATTGGCAGCGATGTTGATCAACGCGCCGATCTCTACTCTCTGGGTGTGATTCTCTTTCAGATGCTCACGGGAACAACTCCCTTCCAGGGAGAGACGCCTATGCAGATTGCCGCCCAGCAGTTGCAGGTTCCACCACCCTCGCCCCAGGCTTTACGTCCAGACTTGCCCCTGGCCGCGGCCCAGGTCTTGTTGAAGGCCCTGGCTAAAAAGCCGGTTGATCGCTATACGACCGCGGTCGATTTCGCTATCTCTTTCCGTAATGCCTTGCAGAGCTCAGGCGTCCAGCTTGGTGTGAGTCCACTGTTGAATGGTGTTACCTCCAATACAGGGCGCATTTTTATTCCCAAAGGCATGCTTGAGCCTGCACGGCATAGCGCGCGCATCCAGACAGTCCCTGGACCAACCGCTCCCGCTCCTCAGGCTGAGCCGTCTGCTCCTGCAGCCAGGGGCCAGTTTAGACCCGGCGTCCTGCCCTCGAAGAAGCTTGGCCAGGTCAGTCCCGTTGGTGGTGGCCTGCTGGCACGTGCTCCTGGTATTGCCGATGCGCCAGCAGTCGCTCCCGCTGATCCGCTCTCTCCTCTGCCGATAGAGGCCTCGCGCCCTGCCGGTGGCCTGCTCTCGCGTACGGGAAAATTTCCCCTGGTGAATGGTACGCCAAAGAATGAAATGGCGCAGCAGATGCCTGAGCAATTCTCTACTATGACACAGGCGCCGCAGCAGGATTTTAGTACGCAGTTCGCCGCTTCTCTGTTGCCCTCGACGCCCCTGGCTCCTCAGCCTGAGTCAGCGGGTATGGTAAAGCGTAACACGGGTACGTTGATCGCGCCTTCGGGCCAACAGAACACAGGCGCTCTGCGCACAAACACTGGCTCGCTGATGTCGATCAACAAGCAGCAGGGCACGGGCGCGCTGACGCTTACCAATGGCAATAACGAAACAGTCAAGCTCACCGGGCCGGTAAAAGTCGTGAAGGTGCCTGTTGCGGGCCAGCCTGGTCGCTACGTGACCGGCATTCTGCCTGTGATTCCCGCCGATGAGAAGATTTCTGAGCGCTCGGGAGCCTCGTTGGGGGTAAAAATCATCTCCATCTCGGTGGCGACTGTGCTGATTCTACTGGTTGGGGCCGGTATGTTCTGGTTTATGCATAATCGTTCGAGCCAGGTTCCACAGAACAATACTAGCAATAGCAGTGTGACGAGTACGCAGAAGACCTCGGGGGCACCAACCAATTCCAATATCCTGATTCAAGATCCCCTGGACCATAACGCGCATGATTGGCCTGAAACGCCAGCAGATATGTATGCCTTTAAGGATGGGGCTTATCATATCACGAACCATACCGATGCTAGCGGTATTAGTCTCCTGGAGACCTCGCCCTTTAATGGCCCTATCACATATTCACTCTCAATGCGCCAGATCGCTGGCGACGATAACTCAGAGGTCAATACCTTTGGCCTGATCTTCCGCTTCTCGCAGTCCATGCAAAACAAGAAGCAGGTTACCCACTTTTACACCTTCGAGGTCTTAAATAAAAAAGGTGGCTACTACCGCTTCTGGAAATACGATGATAGCTCGGGCGATAAGAATAAGTTCTGGCAGCAGATTGGGAAGAACGTCAATCTTGGGAATGAGTTTAAGATTGGGCGGGACGCGAACGCGACGAACACGCTCACCGCGACGATGGATGGCAACAAATTTACCTTCTGGGTCAATGGGAAGAAGGTAATGGATGCCACTGATAACTCCTATGCTACTGGCATGGTGGGTATGATTGTGAACCTCAAAAACTCGGAAGTTGCCTTTAGAAACCTTTTAGTAACGCGCGGGGTAAACAATCCTACGCACTAGTTTTGGGGCATCACTGGTCCGTTCCTATTCATCTACATGTAAGAGGCAGGTCGTCGTATGAACGCAGAGGATTTGATTGGTAAGGCGCTTGGGACATGCACCTTGCAGCAGCTTATCGGTCAGGGTGGGATGGGAGCCGTCTTTCTGGCTCAGCAATCTCGCCCACGCCGCCAGGTTGCGGTCAAGGTGCTCTTCCCTTTTACGCCGCTCAATCCCGGTCAAAAGGCTGCGTTCCTGGAGCGCTTCCGGCGCGAGACGGATGCCGCGGCCTCCCTGGTTCATCCAAATATCATGCCTGTGCATGAATATGGCGAGCAGGATGGGCTGGCCTACCTGGTTATGCCCTACTTGAGCGGAGGCACGCTCCGCGATGTACTTGAGCACGAGGGACGCCTGCCCCTGGCACAAACCAGTAACTATCTTGAACAACTCGCGGCCGCTCTAGAGGTCGCCCATGGGAGGGGTGTCATTCACCGCGATTTGAAGCCGGCGAATGTGATGCTCACACAGGAGGGCCGCCTGGTCCTGACCGACTTTGGCCTGGTGAAAATCCTCTCTGATGGGCAATCCGCGCAAGTGCGCTTGACGGGGGCTGGAGCCCCTCTGGGCACGCCCGACTATATGTCGCCTGAGCAAGTCATCGGCACTCCAGTCGATATACGTGCTGATCTTTACTCGCTTGGCTGCGTGCTCTATCACATGGTCACAGGGAGCCTGCCCTTTAAAGGGGCACTCCCTATGCAGGTGGCCATGCAGCATTTAAATAATCCGCCGTCCTCACCACGCTTGCTGCGCCCGGATCTTCCGGTGGCGGCTGAGCAGGTGATACTGCGCACCCTGGCGAAACGGCCTGAGGATCGCTATGCCAATGCCAGTGAGATCGCGGGCGCTTTTCGCGAGGCGCTGATCTCGGCTGGTGTCTCCATTGGCGAGACTCTTAAAGTGCCTGCCGCTCAGGGTGATGCTTCTTTTACCAAGCGAGGTCTGTTTGATCCTATGTGGCAACAAAATCATTTTTCACAAGACGAGAACTCGCCTCAGAAGCCTTCTGAACAGCAGCACCCTTTTCCACCTATGCCTGCTCCCATAGGCCAGGCAGACCCTGGCGCTAACGCCCAGGCATCTCAACCCGCGCAACCGCCCGTGCGCAATGATTTTATCGCCAGGACGAGTATGACGATGCCCTCTTTTACAGGCATCCTTCCTCCAGAGATGCAGGCTGCTCCGGTTCGTCCGACGCCCGTGGCCCCGGCCCTCTCTTCAGGAAATACTAATTTTGGCGATGCCTCCTTTGGAATGCCTAATACATTTCTGGCGCAGAACCAGAATCAAGCGCCTAACCAGTACACGCCACCCTGGGGTCCGGAACAATCGCCCGCGATCCCGCAGGAGGATTTTCCGCAGGCGCCGTCCTCATTT
Organism: Ktedonobacter robiniae; assembly: GCF_016587375.1. Taxonomy (GTDB): domain Bacteria; phylum Chloroflexota; class Ktedonobacteria; order Ktedonobacterales; family Ktedonobacteraceae; genus Ktedonobacter; species Ktedonobacter robiniae. The sequence goes on along the minus strand of NZ_BNJG01000001.1, from coordinate 1,409,062 downwards.
GGAGGAAGCGCACCGTCCACTCCTCGTGCAGGCGGGCTATTAAGCCAGTTCTCATCTGAGAAGCCCCAGGCGACGCCTCAGCCCGGAGGCTCCTCATTCAACCTGGCGCAGCCTTCCTCACCAGGGGCGGAGCAGAACTCACAACCCGCTTCTTCATCACTCTTTTCCTATGGGTCCAAGCCTACGGGCCTATTAAATTATGCCGCGACGGCGCAACCCGCTGCTCAGCAGCCTGTTGAGCCAGCGCAGACCGGCATGAATAATGAGCAGCAGGGGGTGATGCCGCAGCCTCAGCAGGATGGATGGGGACAGCAGCAGGGCTTCGCGCCCAACTGGCCACAGCCTGGTCAGGGCAAGACTGGCACGCTTGCTGATTTTGGTGCCCAATATCCTGAGCAGGGAAAAACGGGTCTCCTGGCGCCAATTGGCGAGGTGAGCACGCCAGGCGCTTCAAACACAACTAGCATGATGCGCCTGGTCCAACCTGCCCGGGTCTTTAAGATTCCAGTCGCGGGCAAGCCTGGTCAGTATGTGACGGGTATGCTACCCCAGCTGCCCGCCGAGATGCAGGATGATCTAAAGGCAGAGGAGGAGAATCTAAAGCAAAAAAAGTTGAGCAATCGCCTGAAATCGGCTATCTTGATTGTTACAGCTGCATTGATCATCTTTGGCGGTAGTCTCTTCTGGCTAGTCAATTCGCATACTACCCCTCAACAGTCTAACCCTCATGATACAATGCTTTTGAAAGCCCAGGCGACCAGCACCGCCCAGGCGGGTGTGACGGCAACGGCCCAGGCAGCTAACATCTATTTCGAGGATCCCCTCGATAGTAATACGCATAGCTGGCCAATTGGCCCTGGCTATACCTTTAAAGATGGGGCGTATCATGTCAAGAATACGTCGAATAATGTCAGTACTGCCATTTTGCAGGATTTTTCACTGCCTGATTCCTTTGTCAGTACGATCACAATGAATGTGATCAAAGACAATGATTCTGACGCTCATAATGAGTATGGCATGATTCTGCGCTATCAGAAGGATAGCAAGGGTAAGCGTAGTTTCTACCTCTTTGATGTGCGCAACTTCAAGGGTGGGCGCAAGTACCAGTTCTGGAAGTATAGCGATAGCCGTGGAACAGATGATGGTGCAGCCTGGAAGCAGCCGCTCTGGGAAGGCGATATCAAGGGCGAGTATAAAGGCAACCACAACCAGCAAAATGTGATCAAGATTGATGTGCAGAACGATAAATTTACGTTCTATGTCAATGGCAAGCAGGTTGGTAACAAGAGCGATAACTCGCTAAAGGGGGGGCAGGTAGGCATGCTGGTGTATCTCAAAGATACTGAGGTGGCCTTTTCTAATCTGGCGCTGACTCGCAACTAATGCCGTTTGCTCTTAAATGGCGCTCTCGCAAATTAATGGTACGCTTAATTGTAGGGGCCAGCCATGCTGGCATGGCCTTGTCACTCGCGAGGACCGCACCTTCAGCTCTTGGAGTCCAAGCGAGCTTGGACCCTACAATTATAGGGCGGTGTTTATGTACAAGCCACGTGTGGGCCTGGGGCTTATACGCTGGTGAAGTTTCTAGATCCAGTTGGAGGTAACGCTTGAACACGTTGTTCGTACAGACATCTCTGCATTCGGTGATGGGGATGGCCCTTGCTGGCGTGAGCGATGGCCAGATGAAGGTTATCTCCATTGCTCTGTGGATCAGTGCATTCCTGTGTATCCTGAATATCATCTTAGCGGTCGTGTATCGAAGTCGTTCGAAGCGAGAGGTGTTCTCCTATTGGGCTATCTGTGTCCTCGAACTGGCGATTTTTGTCTTTGCCCTGCTCTTGCGAGTCGGGGTTATCTCTCAGGTTCCGTTCCATCTGCCACCAGGCCTGCCCGTTGACCGCCTGGAAATTGGCGCGGCGCTGGCTTTTGGTATCGGCCTCTTCCCGGCGGCCTTCTGGCATCGTGTTAACCTCTCCGATCTTCCTAAGCGGATTGGGGAAGATGGCAAGGCTATGAAGAGCGGTAAGGGAACGGTGAGCCAGGCTCCTGGGGAGTGGATGAATTAAATATTGTAGAAAATTGATGGTGATCCAGTAATGTTACGACGATTCCTTAGTGCGTTCGTTGTGTTTGTGCGCTCTTGTAACTCCTGGCAGATACGCATAGTGACGCTGGCATTTCTGGTCCTGAGTGTTGGTTGTAGTTCCCAGGCACTTGTCAGTGCCGTTGCTGCCAGTTCCCATGTCATGCAACCAGTAAGTAGCGCAGCTAATAATATTGATACGCTTGTATATCCTCATCAGCGCGCCTGTACTATTTCGCCACAACAAGTGGCGCAGAGAACCATATCGCAGAATGAGCCGCTTGCAGGTACGCCGAGTATGATGCCCAATACCTGCTCGCATATCCAAAAGTAATGCTCTGTATTTATCTATGTGCTTATGTGCATGCCTCTCTTTCTTAAGGTGCCCCTTTCCAATGGGGCACCTTTTGTGTGTTATGGTAGGAACTTTCGCATTGACCATGCGTACAGGTATATGTATGAGTTTTTAGCGAGGGGCTGAGATTATGCCCCTTAGATCTTCGCTCCCTTTCTACGTCTATCTTACTGACACCATATGCAAGTTATTTCTGGTTAGGGATGTAGTAGTGGCTGCCAACCGCTACCACATCCCTAACCAGGGCGAGTGCCATAGGTGCGAGATTGGGCGCTCTCGCTTATACTTCTATCATTGGTAGACACTGTAGTAATAAAAAAGGATGTTTTGAATGAATACCTTTCCTGAGCAGAATCCTCCACAGACTCAAGATACACCTTTTCCTCAACCAGCTGCAGCTCAGGCTTATCCACAAGCATATTCATCTACTCAAACAGGGCAGAGTGCTGAGCAATACGCGGTTCTGACGCAGGACCTGTTGCAAACCTTCGGCCAGAAGGTCGCTGTAAACCATCTGAACCTTGCTGTACGTCCGGGTGAGTTCTTTGGCTTTCTGGGTCCCAACGGCGCTGGCAAATCGACAACGATCAAAATGATGGTGGGACTCTTGCGCCCAACCTCTGGCTCGGTCTGGGTGGGAGGCGTGGATGTCTGGAAAGATCCACTCAGCGCTCGTGCCCTGATGGGCGTACTTCCTGAGCATCTGAATCTCTATGAGCGCCTGACGGGGCGTGAGTTTATTCTCTTTGCAGGCCATATGTATGGCGTGCCCGATGCCGATGTGACGCGCCGCACCGAGGACTTGCTACGTGTCCTTGACCTGGCAAACGATGCGGATAAGATGATTGTTGATTATTCAGTAGGTATGCGCAAGAAAGTCGCGCTGGCCGCAGCCATCTTGCATCGCCCCCAGGTGCTATTCCTAGATGAGCCGTTTGAGGGGATCGATCCCGTGAGTTCACGTGTGATTCGCGACATTCTGCATGAACTGACCCAGCGTGGAACGACGATCTTCTTCTCTTCGCATATCATGGAGGTGGTGGAGCGCTTGTGTACGCGCGTTGGCATTATCAATCAGGGTGTGCTTGTGGCCGAGGGAACGCTGCAAGAACTGCGTGAGCGGGCCAGCGGCGATGATAAAGATGCCTCGCTGGAGGACGTCTTCCTCAACGTCATTGGTGTGCGCAATGAGAACCATAATCTGAGTTGGCTTGACTGAATCCTTATTCCGAAACCCAACGTCACTCTCGTGACTAGCGCTTCGCTCTCAGGGTTTCGGATCAGAAGTAATAGGAGTGTGGTGTGCTTATCCATCGCGATAAAATCCGCTGGCTGCTCTGGCTGCGCTGGAAGACATTTCTGCGCGCCTTTACCCGTCCCGGTAAGGGCAAGGTTGGCCGCATCATTAGCCGTATTGTATTGATCCTGGTGCTGCTCTGGGCAGGCTTCTGGGCAGCCTTTCTCTTCTTCGCGGCGGGCCGCTTTCTGCCTGCTCCCGCCAATTTTGAGGCGACCCTGCTACTCCTGACGGCGCTGAATGTGCTCTGGCTGGTCCTGCCGCTGCTTGAATTTAATACCAATGAAGGCCTGGACCTGACCAAGCTGGCGCTTTTCCCACTTACGCGGGGCGAGAAGATGCTTAGTCTCGTGCTCTCGACCCTACTGGACACGATGACGCTGGGCCTGTTACTGGTCTTCGCGGGCCTGATTGCAGGTTGGGCCTTCTCGCTGCCCCTGGTGCTCTTTAGTATAGTGACGGTACTGGTGTTTTATGTGCAGGTGATTGGTATCGGCCAGCTCATCCTCTCGCTCTTGATGAGCTTCTTGCAGAGCCGTCGCTTCCGTGACCTGGGTGTCTTCCTGATCGTGCTTATCTCTTTCTCTGGCTATCTTTGCCAGTTTGTCTCGCGCGGAATCTTTACCGAAAACTTCATTAATAATCTGAGCAATCATCCGTATTCGCCTTATCTCCAGTGGCTCCCGCCCGGTATGGCGGCGCGGGCCATTGAGCAGGCCTCGCTGGGGAACTGGGGCCAGGCGCTGCTCTGGCTGCTGGCCTTGCTGGCGGTCGGCGTGGTGGCTCTCTTCCTCTGGCAAATGGTTGTAGAGCGGGCGGTGGTACGTCCCGAGGTCGACAACTCGGCCAGGCGTGTGCGTCGTCGCTCCACAAGTGAGGCGGTGGTACCTTCCACAGCGGCAGCAGCCCCTGTAGCGGCATCCAGAGCCAGGCTAGCTCTTCTGGAGCGCCTCTTCCCAACGCCAGCGCTTTCGCTGCTGGGCAAGGATCTGAAATATATGCGGCGCGATCCGCAGATTACCGGGGCCTTGCTGCAATCGGTGCTTGCGCCCGTCTTTGTGGTCGCTGTAACGCTGTTTAATGCTACATCTGGTGGTGGTACGCACACAAACAGCTTTTCTAGCTGGTCCCCGCTCTTGCTGGTGCCATTGATGGTCTGTCTCTCGCTCTATCGCTTCTCGTATAATATCCTGGGCTTTGAGCGCCAGAGCCTGGGTACGCTCTTCCTCTTTCCGATCAAGCCCTGGCATATCCTATGGGGCAAGAACCTGGTCACCTTCACGATCGGGATTGTGGAATTGGTGATCCTGGTACCGGTGGCGATGTTCCTCTCGCATAGCTTGAATCTGCTCGTTCCCGTCCTGGCGGGTGGCTTCTCTGCTATCTTTGTGGTCGTGGGCCTGGGTAACCTGACCTCGGTCTTCTTCCCTCAGCAGTGGCGGCAGATTCAGCGTGGCTTCCAGACCTCGATGGGTTCAAGCTCTGAGGCCGGTTGTATGCGGGCCGTGATGTCGCTGGTGACGCTCGCGGTCCTGGTCGTGGTGATGGTGCCGGTCCTGCTGGCATTGGGCGCACCGCTCTTCTTTGGTATGACCTGGCTCTGGTCGCTGACGGCCCCGCTTTCGCTGGTTTACGGTGTCCTTGTCTATATCGGTATAACATCGCTTGTAACTCCTCGCCTGCTGAATCGCAGCCCAGAGATCCTCTCAGTTGTGACACGCGCCTAGCTTGCCTTTGTGCCTTTGAGTAGGATGTGTAGAGCGCCCTGGTAGCCGCAGGCTACCAGGGCGCTCTACACATCCGTTGTATCAGTATTGGCTATCTTTAGCCCTTCTTGTGTGGCTCAGCCTTCTTGCGTGAGCGCAGGAAGATGAACAGGAGGCCAAGCAGCAGGCACACAATCAGCACATAGGCGACGATGTTGACAATTGTGAGCAGGCTATCAGGCGATCCGTTCGCGGCCTGGGTCAGGGCTGGTGGATAGAGGCCTGTAATGATAAATTGCGGGTTTCCGCCTACGGTGAGGGTATTGATGAGCTGGCGTCCAGGAACATCGTACATGACGACTTTGCCGCTTGCGAGCGCGATAAAAGCAAATTGCCCATCGCTGGTAATAGCTACTGATTGGGGATGATCCTCCAGGGAGATGACCCGGTTAGGCTCTTTGGGCAGGGCGAAGCCTCCATGTACCGGGTTGAGCACTAGTAGCCTGTTGGTACTCCGGTCAGGAACATACATCTCTCCTGTAGTTTCATCAAAGTCCATGGGACCATAAGAACCACCAGAGAGTATCTTTGTGACCTTGTGTGAGACAAGGTCAATAGTCATAATGTCCCCAGCACGCGTAGTGACATAGGTCGTTGTCCCAGGCGGGTTAGAGAGATATTGAGGGCCTCCGTCAACGGGAATGCTGGCAATCCGCTTATACTGTTTCAGGTCATAGGCGATGACGTCGTGCTCGCTAGAGATCCAGAGCTGATTGCCAACCGTATCTGACTGGGGATCTGAGACATAGGCCATGGCCAGTCCGTAGACGGGACCATTTGTTGCCAGCGTGTGTATGACCTGGCAGTTTTTGGGATCAATCTCACGTACGCCACTGGTCCCATTGCCGCCACTGTAGATAAGCTTGGTATTCAGGTCATAGGCTAGAAGTGTGGGCTGCCCGGGAACGCTCGCCGTACAGAGCGTGTGTCCATCATGCGTATCGAGAACCGCGACCTGGTTGCTCTGAGGTAGTGTCACAAAGAGGTTCGCGCCATCGACGCTGAGCAGGACGGTGTGCGGGTTGCCTTTCAGTGCCACGTTTTTTGTGACCTTTTGCGTGGCGATGTCGATGATGCTCAAGCCCTGACTGGCGCCTGCCACGTAGGCCAGGTTGGGCGCGCCGCCATCGGCATAGGCCAGGCGAGGGCTGCTCCCCATGAGCAGGAGGCCCATCAGAGTAAGAGTCAAGAGTAAGGTGGGATAGAGCAAGCGACGTCTACTGTGCACCATGATGTCACTTCTCCCTTTCTAGTTTTTCGGTGTCAGCGAGGCCCAGTGTTGGCTGGACTGGTCAAAGCGATAGATGGCAACCGGGTAGGAGAGCGAGATATAGACCTCTCCTGCGTTACCTGGGTGGGCAACTACATTGAAGTAGTTTCCTTGCAGGGGAGGTAGTTTGCTCCAGCTTTTGCCGCCATCGCTGCTACGATAGAGAGACGTGCCAGTCTTCCCGTAAAGTGTGAGCGGTTGTTGTGAGGAGACGCTCAGTGAGTTAATGGCCGCGGCTGAATAGACCTGTTGGAAGGTCTTGCCATGATCCTGAGAGGCATACACGCCATCATCGCCGCTGGCATAGATAGGGCCGTCGTTCCCGCCTGTGGCCAGTTCATAAACACCGCCTGTGTTCTGTAGCTTTGTCCAGTGTTGACCACCATCCTCGCTGCGCGCCAGGCCATCGCTGCTCCCGGCCAGGAGCACATGTTTCTCGCCTGGGAGGGCGAGCAGACTGCTCAGGCTACCAAAGGGAAGCTCGCCAGCGGCCTGAAAGTTCTTTCCTCTGTCCTGGCTCACGAGTAACCCATGACTGCCCAGGGTGTTGATATAGACATAGACCTCGTTGGCGGAGGTAGTGCCAGCCTGGGCCAGGAAAAGCGTGCTGGGTGTAAGCTTTTTGGCAGAGATGCTGAGCTGCCAGGTCTGCCCCTGGTCGCTACTGGTGTAGAGGCCAGGCGTGCCCTTCGATGACTTGTCGGTGGGCTGAGCCAGGACATAGACGCGTTGAGGATCTACGGGGCTGCTCACCATGGAGTAGCTCATTAAGCCCTCCATGGCCTGCCCTGCTCCTCCTGCGACCATCTTCCAGCTTGTGCCATCATCTGTGGTGCGGAAGAGGCCATAGTGGGTCGCGAGCAAGAGCGTATGGTTGGCAAAGGCCAGCAAGGAGTGAGGGTGGTTTGCGGCTGTGCCAAAGACATTGACCTTTTGGGCGGTCTGGGCATTGCTTGTTGTGGTATCATTCCCGGTGCCGCTACAACTCGCGAGCACCAGGGCCATAAGTATACATAAGCTCAATGGTAGCCAGCGTCGAAAACGCCTGTTGCCCCAGCTCATAATCTGCTCCTCAAAATATTTTTCTACATAAACATTTTTAAGATGTCTGAATGCGGAAACTGGCGGTATGTTGTGCTGTATCCGTAGTGCGGATGTGGACATCAATCTGCCACAGTCCACTCATGGGGAGAATGGCGGTACCGCTGAAATTTCCTTTGTTGTCAGGCTGTAAGGTGAGTAGCGTGGCGCCCATGCGCATCTCGACCATATCCGCAGCCAGCCCAACCTGTATGTTTTTCGCGTTCTGCCCCAGCTTATCCAGGACATGGACAGTGAAGGTGTTAGGGCCAATGCGATTGGGTGAGATGGTAAGTTGAACGTTGAACTGTTGATCCTCGGTTCGCATGCTTCCCTGGAAAGGCTTATTTGTTTTGGTCGCGGTGCCTGTACTACTAGCAGGCTGAGCAGGCGCAGTGGTAGTCGCGTAGACGCTCATGAGGCTGCTTGCGAGCAGGAGTGTGACACCCAGCAGCGCCTCCCAACGCAGAAGTGTGTGGAGCGTGCGCGTAGCGTGTTCGACCTGGCGCTCGATTTTCTTGCTGACATCAGCGGCGAAGCGTGCTTTTGCCTCCTCGCCAGCCTCAAGCTGGATCCGCTCAATTTTCTTGTAGTCGCGGTTAATGCGCGGGCGAATGAGCAGATCTTGTACGGCTCCCACGCAGAGCAGTATTCCCAGCAGGAGGCATTTCACAATGAGGGTACGGCCATAAGGGGTGCTTAACAACTGTTCCCAGGATTGCAGGTGCAGGTTGGAGCTGAAAAGTCCTGTGACCAGGAGGAGAAGCAACCCGGTCAGGGCCAGGGGAGAGAAAGTACCTAGTGTGTTCAGCAGAGCCTTGCCCTGAGTGAGCGGGAGCTGATCGCGTAGGGCGGGTAGGTAGACCCAGGCGACGTAGAACATGCCGCCGACCCACATAGTGGTACCCAGCCAGTGAAGCCAGTCGCTACCCAGACCCAGGAGTGGTGAGCCACTGATAGTGGTGGATGCGCCATGTCCGCTCAGGGCGAAGAGGAGAAGGAGGGCGCAGCCCAGGGCCAGCCTTCCCCATGTCACGAGCGACGACCGCGAATATTGCGCATCGGTGGCAGGCGTAGTCTGTGCAGGCAACAGGAGCGCGACGATGAGCAGAAGCTGCTGCAAAAGCCAGTAGGTGCCAAATCCTCCCGTGGTAAGGAGTTGTAGGGCGCTGGGTATAACCTGCGTGCCCTCTCCCTGAGCCAGTGCCAGGCTATTGCTGAGCAGCAAGCCAATATTGGCGCACAGGAGCAGGATCAAGAGCGGCTGCGCCAGTTTCTGCTCAAAGATCTGCTCTTCGCGCTCACGTATGGCTTGATGCTCGGTGCTCGCCTGTTTGCGTGTAATGAATGCGCGCCAGAACAAGGTCCCAACCCAGAAGGTCGCACCCAGCGCTAGAATGGTTTGCATCAGCCCATAGAGCACGCTGGCGAGATCGAGTTGGCCGGAGGCAAGAGGCGTGGCGCCAAAGGCATTAGCTACTCCCGTCAGGTTTGCGCCTTGAGGTAAGGCTCCATCTGGCACGGTTACACCGAAGCTAAAGGCCCCTGTCAGCGTCTGCCCATCGTAGCTTGCCAGTGTGCGCCAGGAGACGGTGTAGACTCCTGGTGGCAGGGGACTTTGCAATGGGACGACAAGCTCATGACCGCTGGCATAGGTGCGTAAATCGACTCGCCTGTGTTCGGCGTTCTGGACCATAACTGTACTGGCCGCCGAATTGAGATCCTCGCTAAACCAGAGATGAACCTCGGATGGCGCGGTGAGCAGGAGCTTATCTGCTGGGGGATCTGAGTGCAGGAGGATGGAAGACGCCTGCCCTGGCAGGGGAGTCATCACCAGCAGGAGCAGGGCGAGAGACGCAGCTATAGTTAGAAATATATGTATGTGGGGTGTAGCCCGAAAAAATCTTTGTGCTTGCATACGGATAACGACCTTTTGTACGTGATGTCCCGGTGGAGGGTTACCAGACCACAGTGTAGCATACCTTGTAGCGTTGGTGAAACAGGCTTCTCCTATCTCGCAGTAGATATGATATCATGATATAAACGATGGGTAACATCGACGTGCTATAGAATACTGATATATAATAATGGGATTATGGGAGACATAGAAAATATCGATAATTTGCTCGCATTAGAAGCGCTGCTTCAGGTGACGTTTCACAACCGTTCTCTGCTGCTACGAGCGATTACGCACCACTCGTGTTGTAGCGAAACGGCGCTACGCGACTCATATGACACCCTGGAATTCCTGGGCGATGCGATTATTAGCGCTCATGTTGTGGAGTATATTTATCGCAGCTTCCCAAACGCGAGTGAAGGGGATATGACGGCCCTCAAGTCCGAGGTGGTAAGCCGTCGTGTCTTTGCGCTTATTGGGCAGCAGCTTGGGTTGTTCCCTTTTATTCGCGTGGATATCGCGAACCTGCGCACCTTTAATGAGCGATCGCGTGACTCATTGTGTGCGGATGTGTTGGAGGCGCTGGTAGGGGCGATCCATATCGATCAGGGGGCAGAGGTCGCGCGCGACTTTGTGGCGCGAGCGATTCTGCCTATGGTTGAGCAGGTCAGTGTGCAGGCGGACACCAATCCTAAAGGGCGTTTGCAAAAGATTATCTTGCAGCGCACCGGAAGTCTCCCACGCTATCGCGTCCTGGAGCAGAGTGGGCGTAATAATGATCGTATCTTCCTGGTTGGCGTCTATGATCAGGAGACGCTTCTAGGCCTGGGCAAGGCCTCCAGTATCAAAGAGGCCGGACGGCTCGCGGCTCGCGAGGCGCTAGAGACTCTACAGAAACAGCGCGGGAAAGCTTCAATCATTGATGTAGGGGATGAATCGCAGCCTCAGCTTTGATAAGCATGAAGCAATGTAACCAATGGATAGATGCTTCTGTTTCTTTAAAAGAAAGCTGGAAGGGGAGAGATGGCAGCTCACGATCTTGTCAACTGGTACGAATCCAGTCTCGCTCCGACTGAGCGGAAGACGCGGGGACATTTCTCAACACCACCACGCCTGGTGGAGCAGATTCTCGATGCCTGTGGTTTCTCGCCTGAGCGCAATCTCACCCAACTCCGTGTCCTCGATCCCGCCTGTGGTGGCGGCAACTTCCTGACGGCTGTCTTACATCGCCTCGTCCTCTCGGCGGAGGCCAACGGTTTGAGCCAGCGTCAGATGTTGAGCCGCGTCCAGCAGAATATCTGGGGTTTTGATCCCGATCCCGTCGCCTGTTTCATGGCTGAGATGCACCTCCGCGAAGCGCTTGCTGCATATACCCTGCAATCTCCCCAGTATCGCAGTTCTCTGCCACTCCATATCCACCAGGCCGACGCGCTTACATTTCCCTGGGGGCAGGCGCTGGCGGAAAAGCGTCATGCAGATATTGATCTCTTTCTGGCAAATCCCCCTTACCTGGCGGCCAAAAATACGGATCTTAGTGCCTATCGCCAGGCGCGTGGCCATCAGGGGCAGAGCGATAGCTACCTGCTCTTTCTCGACCTGGCGTTGCGCCTGGTACGCCCTGGCGGCTGGATTGGCCTGGTGCTGCCAGATCCAGTGCTCGCGCGTACCAATGCCGCAAGCGAGCGCCAGGTACTGTTGCGAGAGACGACGATTCACCAGCTCTGGCATCTTTCCGGTGTTTTCTCGGCCTTTGTGGGCGCGGTCGTCATTGTGGCACAGAAGCGCCTGCCTAAGCGTTCGCACCAGGTTACCTGGACACGTGGACACTGGCACCTGCCTAGTGGAACGGTGGTGCCCATTTCTATCGGCAGTGAATCGTTGATTCCGCATACGCCAATTCTAGGGCGCGAGAAGCCCGAACAGGCACACGAGCATACCAGTATGATCAGGCAGGAGGTCCTGGCACGCCAACCTGAAGCGGAGTTACGCTACTTATGGGGGCGCATGCAGGGGACCTTAATTGAACGCCTCTATCTGCATAGCCAGGGCCACGCGGGTAAGAAGTCCTTGCTGGCCCCGCTTTCACACTGGGTTACCGTTCGGCGCGGTGAGGAACTGAGTAAGGATCACGCGCTCCTCTCACCCTGGCGCCCAAATGAGGGTGAGTGGTATCCCGTCTTACGGGGAGGCGTCGATATTCACCCCTATCGCTTCCCTCAAGCTATACGCTGGATGCAACGCGAGCATATTCACAAGCCCCTGGCGCGTTATCACGCCCCCAAAATTCTGGTCATTAAGAGTACAGGCCAGCTTCAGGCCTCGCTCGACCTTGAGGGGCATATTGTCTTACAGACGCTCTATATACTCAACCTTACGCGTGAGGACCTATGCACCTTCCAGGAGCAGGAAGACGAGCTGTTTTTCCTGCTGGCTCTGCTCAACTCGCGTCTTCTGCGTGTCTATACTTATGTATTGCATACTGCGTATAAATGGGTGCAGCCGCAGATCGAGCAGCATGTCCTGGCGCACCTGCCAGTCCCCACCCTGGCTGGCCCCGAGCGCCGCTTCATCATTCAGCGGGCCAGAGAGCTACAGTCTGCTTGCAGCGCGAAACCTCCCGTAGTAGAATTGAAGGAGAAGGAGATGTACGAGGAGCTAGAGCAAGCGATCTGCGCGCTCTACGAATCAGCTCTCCAGGGACGGCGAGCAAGCAGTTCGCCCTTAGATCGAAGAATCGCCGACAAAGGAGTCACCTATGGCTGATACACGTAAAATTCGCGTCCTGGTTGCCAAACCTGGCCTGGATGGGCATGACAGGGGCGCGAAAGTGATTGCGCGTGCCTTGCGCGACGCGGGCATGGAAGTAATCTACACTGGCATTCGTCAAACCCCGGAGATGATCGTTGAAGCCGCAGTCCAGGAGGACGTGGACGCGATTTTGATGAGCATTCTCTCCGGTGCACATATGGCCCTCTTTCCCAAAGTCATGGAGCTACTCAAGCAGAACGAAGTTGATGATGTGCTGGTGGCGGCAGGCGGCATCTTGCCCGATGAAGACATTCCCGCAATCAAAGCCATGGGTATCCAGGGCTGTTTCGGACCGGGGACCTCGACCGATGAGATCATCAAGTTCGTCCGGGAGAATGTGCGGTCTGAGCGCCTGCTGACCGAGGTATAAGCCTTGCAAAACATCATTGAACGCTTACTACAAGGAGATCGGCGTGCCCTGGCCCGGATGGTCACGTTGATTGAAAACGAGGCCCCAGCAGCTTCTCGGTATCTGGCTGAACTCCATCGCCACTCTGGCAACGCGCATATCATTGGCGTGACCGGCTCGCCTGGTGCTGGGAAGAGCACGTTGGTGGCGCGCCTGGTGCGTGAGTATCGCAGGCGAGAGTGCAAGGTTGGTGTGATCGCGGTGGATCCGACCAGTCCTTTCAGTGGTGGGGCTATCTTAGGTGATCGCATTCGCATGATGGAGCTGGCAGGCGATCCCAATATCTTCATTCGCAGCATGGCCAGTCGAGGGAACCTGGGCGGTCTCTCCGCCTCGACGCGCGACGCCGTGCGTGCCATGGATGCCGCGGGCTATGACCCGATCATTATTGAGACCGTGGGCACAGGCCAGGCCGAGGTCGAGGTTATGCGCACGGCCCAGACGGTCTTCGTGGTGGTTGCGCCCGGTATGGGCGATGACATCCAGGCCATCAAGGCAGGTATCTTAGAGATTGCGGATATTTTCGTAGTAAGTAAGATGGATAAGCCAGGTGCCGACCAGACGGTCGCCGAACTGGCGATGCTGCTCAGCCTTGACTCCAATCGCAAGCAGGCGGAGTGGCGTATCCCCATCATCAAGACCTCGGCCGTAAAAGAGCAGGGTATTGCCGAACTAGCGGACGCCGCGCAGAAGCATCGCACCTACCTCCAGGAAAGCGGAATGATGCAGAGCCGTGCCCAGCGCCAGGTGCGTAGCGAACTCCAGGCTCTCATTCTCCAGGCTGTCACAAAATCGCTCCGCGAGGCCGTCAGCGAGGAAGAATGGCATGAGTTGATCGACGATATCACGAAGCGTGAGCGCGATCCCTACTCCGTCGCACGCGAGTTAGAGGCCCGCGTGGGCCTCAACGGCGCATAATTCTCCCTGATTGGGGGCCCGGAACATAATTAAAGCAGGCAACATCCCCGCTGAAAAGAGGTGTGATGCCTGCTTTTTATGCTTATGTTCAGGTGAAAGGCCGGTTCCGTTTGTGTGAGGGCGCGCAAGAATAGACACAGGTAAGTGGATCAAAGCAATTTTGTATCTGAGCAGAAAGTGTTGGCGCGGAAACGAGAGAAGCGTGAGTAAAAAAGCGACATCCGAAACGGTATTAGAAATGCGGGGGCGTGACCTGGTGATCACGCCTTCCGCAGAATATAGTCGGCTGACTCCCGAAGAACAGCTTACGGCGCTGTTTGGGAAGCGCCTCTCGCCTTTTGTGGCGGAGACCCTGACCCAGGATAAGCGTCATGCCTTCTGGCGCACCAAGCCCTACTATTTTAGTGCTGTGAAGGCGGCTTTGCAGGAGCAGCAAATTTCCCTCCGGATCGCGTTCGAGGAACGCCCCGCCCTCCCTTTTGCGACGCGTCTGGGGATGTCGCCACGCCCATACCAGCAGGAGGCTCTACAGGCCTGGTTGGACGTGGGAAGTGCGGGCGTCGTAATTTTGCCGACCGGGGCTGGCAAGACCTTTACCGCCGCCATGGCTCTGCACGAATTGGGACTCTGGACCCTCATTGTGGTGCCCACGATTGATCTGTTGCAGCAATGGCGCGTTGCTCTGGCCACTGCGCTCTCCCTGGAGAGCAGCGAGATCGGTCTCTTTGGTGGCGGCGAGAAAACCCTGAAGCCGATCACTGTGATTACCTATGACTCGGCGGCGCTCTATCCACGCGAGCTGGCCCAGTTTGGCTTGCTAGTCTTCGACGAGTGCCATCATCTTCCCGCACCAACCTATCGCCTGATCGCGGAGTCGGCCTTTACCCCCTTGCGCCTGGGCCTGAGCGCGACCCCCGAGCGTAGCGACATGGCGCATATAGAGCTTGATGAACTGATTGGACCCGAGGTCTATCGTCGCTCCCCCTCCGAGTTAACTGAGGATCGCTACCTGGCCCAGTATCGTGAAGTGGTCGTACCTATAGCCCTGGCGGAGGAGGATGCTGAGCGCTACAATGAGCAGCGCCAGATCTACCGCGCGTTTTTGCAGCGACGGCGCATTATTATTCGCTCGCCCGAGGATTTTCAGCAGAAGGTGATCTATATGAGCGCGCGCGATCCAGAGGCGCGCGAAGCCATGCTGGCCTGGCGTGAGGCGCGCAATATCGCCATGAACGCCCCCGCCAAGTACGCTGAAATCGAGCGTATCTTGCGCGAGCATGCCCAGGACCAGGCCATCCTCTTCTCAGAGTATAACTATGTCGTGGATGAGATCAGTCGTCGCCTGTGTATCCCCAGCATCACCTATAAAACGCCTGCCGAGGAGCGGCGCACCATCCTCGAACGTTTTCGCTCTGGTCAGTATACAAAACTGGTTACCGGGCGCGTATTAAACGAGGGCGTCGATGTGCCAGATTGCCGTGTAGCGGTTATCGTGAGTGGCAATAGCACTAAACGCGAGTATATCCAGCGCCTGGGGCGCGTACTTCGTCCCAAGGAGGGCCAGGCCCTGCTCTATGAACTGGTCACCTCCGATACCACTGAGGAGTCGGTGGCGAAGCGGCGTCGCTAAGAAGGGAGGCGCAGGAGGATGAACTCTTCTGCGCCTCCCTTCTTTAGCGACACATTATTTAAATCTTTTGGAGGCCAATGGCCGCCATGTATTGGCATTCGATATAGGCCTGGTTTGCGCCTGCGGAGCCTAGTAGTGGCAGTGGACTTTGATTCGGAGGAATCGTGCGCCCGGTGTAAGAGTCGGCTGCTACCTGTTTGAGTTGGAGAGCTATACTGAGGTTCGCTGGATCAGCCAGGTCAGCAGCCTTCAATAGAAGAACGTCGTTAGCACGTACTTTTTGGAGCCAGTCTCGCAGATCTTGAATGGCATATTCGGTGTTTTGTACGCGCTGTAAAAGATCCTTATTCCTGCCAGCGACCTGCTTAACCTGTTGCACCTGTTCATTCAGAATATCGAGATAGCCTTTCTGGCTGGGTGAGGAGAGCAGTCCTCGAGCTATACTCAGCTGCGAGGGAAGATTTTGTGGCAGGTCTCCTGACTGGCGGGCATTGTTGCTACCATCGAGCATCTCGATCACGCGTATGGCCTGACGCATAGCCAGGGCCTTATCGTTCACATGGTTTTGGAGCGTATCGACAATACTACCTGTTTTATCATTCATCGATTTAATGGTTTCAAAGAGTGTCACGATAACGCTCTGGTTATTCTCCAGGCCAGGAGTCGAGGAGAGAATATTTTTGACTGCGGTTGCGACTTTGGGGTCGAGCACTCCATGGTAGATGTGTTGCTGGCCAGGAGCCTGGGGCTGTGTATTCGCTTGCTCTAACGTGATAAGCACCCCTGTCGCGATGTTTAGCAGGTCTGTATGTTGCGTATTGCCAGGATAGGTGTAGGTGATGGCATTATTCTGGAGCGGTAATGTGCCCAGGGGCAGTGGCTTTGCCTCCGTTTCCAGCCAGGCAAAATAGGCCTTGCCCTGAGCGGGAGCGTCTATGTGGTCTATCTGTAGGTGGAGCACATCGTTATGCCCAAGCGCATCATCCTGGAAGAAGACGCGTGCGGTATTTGTGATGGTTGCTGTGGGCTGAGTGTTATGAGGCTGACGCCAGAAAGTTCCCAGGAATGCACCCCCGAGTATGAGTAGCAACACGACTGCGATCAGGAAAATATACGCGGGTTTATCGATAAGGCGCTGGCGGCGCGGAGGTAACGCCAGAGGTGGCGTTTGTGGCGCCATTGCAGATCGTGGCGCTGCTACTGATGAGTATACATGGGTTGTCTGTTGCGGCTCGCGTGCTGGCATTTCTGGAGGCCTTACAGGCCCTACAACTGGCGTGGGCTGGGGTGAGGCATGGTGTGCATCACGGACTTGATAGCCAGAAAGGAGACCCGAAGAGCGCTGTGACGGTGCTATGGGTGACTGGCCAATGCCTGGTAGCGACTGCGAAGTCGCAGGAGGATCTGGCAAGGGACGTGAATTTGACGATCGAGCCTGGTCAATGCCTGGTAACGATTGTGAGGCCTTGAGAGGAATTGGCAAGGGACGTGAATTTGACAACAAAGGTTGTGAGGCAGGAGGGAGCGCAGGCAAGGGCCGGGAAATAGGTGCATTGAGTGGTGGTTGCACTGTTTGTGGTGAAAACGGCTGAGGAACCCCGAGAATGTTAATGGTTGGCCCTCTTTGCGCGGCCGAATGGCCTGGCTCTGGAAGGGCTTGGATGGCACGCAACTTCAGACTTGGACGCATGGAGCAGGCCTCTGCAATAGCGGTCGCCATGAGCGAGGCGCTGGCAAAGCGGGCAACAGGGTCTTTCGCAAGTGCGCGTAGGATGACCTCGGAGAGGGCCGCGGGAATATTCGGATTGATCAAATTGGGCGGCGTTGGAAGCGCATTCACATGCTGCATCATAATTGAGATGGGGCTTTCTCCACGAAAGGGGGGAATGCCGGTGCAGATCTCATAGAGCAGGGCTCCGAGGGCATAAATATCGCTACGTGTATTGGGGTGGCCACCACCTGCCTGTTCCGGTGAAATATAAAAGGGCATGTCGGCGTTGGGCGTGATACCCAACATAGGGCAGAAGCCGGTATCGACGAGTAAGGGCTCACCAGCATCAAAATTGGTGCGATTTTTTGCCTGGAGCAGGATATTCTTGGGCTTAATATCTCCGTGAATGATCCCTTTGCTGTGAGTGTAATCTAAGGCATCTCCCAGGCAAGAGTAGAGATAGACAATGTTATGTATCGAGGGAAATTGACCGCGATGCGAGGTGACTTTCAGGTAATCGTTACATGTTAGTCCCTCAATGTAATCCATCACAATGTAGGCAACGGTTTCATTTCCATCGGGGGCGCGATAGACATTGACTTCGCGTAAAGGCACGAGATGATCCTGGTGAAGCGCACTCAGGGCTGTCCCTGCGGTCGTGAAGTCATTGAAGAAGTGAGGATTAGCCTGCTGCAAATCGGTATGCAGGAGCTTGATAGCAACATCGCGCTGGAGTTGCAGATCCCGTCCTTTCCATACCTCGCCAATGCTGCCCCGACCTATTTTAGTGTGTAGCTCATATTTGTCCAGGCGTCGTGGGGTTGTGCTCATTGCCGCCTCCAGTGGCTGAAACGGTGCCTTTGTTGTAGATGCTCTAAATAATCGGCATAACAACTTTATAGCCCAATGCCAACCATAGCATAGGGTATACAAATGTTCAATTGCAATAGGATATGCCTCCTATTGCTCCGTTTCGTGCAAGCGCGATAAGAATAGAGGAGAGTGCGAAAGCCTGAAAAAGGCGCCAGATCTTTGTGCTAGATCTTTGCTATAATGGGGGCAAGGTATACCTCTTATGGTTTCCTGGGAAGGTGATATCCGTGCGTTTTAGCTTACAAGATGTCAAAAAAACTGTTCATCGGCGTGCTGGCAGGTCAGGGAAGGCGCCTGATCTCGGACTCTCTCTGTATTTTTTACGCCCTGGCGTCCTGTACCAGGAAATAGAGCAACTTGTGGCCTATTATGAAAGTATGCTTGGCCGTCCACAGCGTGCTTTCCTTGAAGACGAGGCCCGCTCCTACATTGGCGATTATCGCCTGGCCAATTGCTTGCTGGCGACTTTGAGCAACTGGTATCAATGGCGTACGCGGGAGTGGGACGAGGTCCTGCAAGAGATGCAGGCGAGCGAGGCCTTGGAGGACGTAATGTCACCGACCCGGCTACGCCTGGCTCTTTTCGACTATGTCAACGAACACTACCAGGGATTTCTGGCGACTGACCAGCGCCAGGAGGCTTTACAGGCGTTTGCTCTCACCTATCGCTTGACGCCTGACCAGCTAGCCTATCTGTTGGTGTTAGATAGCGAGGATGAGGCGGTACTGGTACGCACTGGCGAACAACCTCCTACAGCGCCTGAGGTTGCCGCCATCTATAATCAGTGGGCGTTTGAGGCTGCGCTTTTTAACGCCTCCGATGTCCATTTTTCACTCGACTGCCAGGCTTTATCCGACGAATTATCTGCCGCTGAGCTTTTTCCCATGCCCAGCACTGAACCGGGATTGGGCGCGGTGATCAAGCGTTTATGCTTTCTCGCGCGGCGCTTTGGTGTGTACTATGATCTTTCCTATGAGGCCGACCTTGTGGGTGAACTGTCAGGGCGTCCAACCACGCTCGAACTCTTGTTGTATGGTCCACAAGAGGTGACCGGTGCGCCACAGCAATATGGGATGCGCCTGGCGCGTCTCTGCCGGGTGTTGCTGGGGTATCAAAAGCAACCAGGGCGTTCGCAGTCTTTTTCCGCTGCGTTGGTAGAAGCGGAGGCAACCGTGCATTTCTTGCAGCGCCGCTACCAGTTTCAGATGGACGCCAAACTACTCCAATTGTTGCCACAGCCTGCCAGGAGCGAAGTGGCGGAGGAGAACACAGCTTATGTTCCTACAACCGCGCTCTTTGATAGCAGTATTGAGCAGGGCTTTGCCGAGGCCTTTACTGCTTTAGCCGCCAGCCAGGGTGCCGATGGCTGGCACCTGGAACGCGAGCCAGAGCCGTTACTGCTGGCACAGAGTATTTTTATACCCGATTTTGCGCTCTCACGAGGTCGCGAGCGTATTTATATGGAGATCCTTGGTTTCTGGACCCCGGCTTATCGGGAACGCAAGATACAGAAATTGCTGCAAATGACGCAGCGCAAGGATCTTATCCTGGCCATCCCTCTCGACGCGAAGGAGGCCTTTGCCCCGATTGCCTCGTCCTTCCCCATTGTCTACTACCGAGGCCAACTCTCGGCCAGCGAGGTCTTACACCTGTTACGCCAGCATTTTGATGATTTTGCCTCGCGCCTTGCTCAGCTAGATAGTGCGTCAATACGTGCGCATGTGCAGGTGCGCGGTTTCCTCCCGGAGCAAGAGTGTTATGCCCTGCTGAAGTGCTACCGTCGTTCAGAACTGGCGCAGGCGGCGCAACTGGTGGTTGATGAGCGAACGCGCTATGTCGCAGGCCTGGGTCTCTACAGTGTCGAAGCGGAAGAGCAACTGCGACGTGAGATGCTGACAGCACTGCGCGCTGAAAACGCGTTCACGCTTGGCGCCTTTGCCTCGCGTGTCAGGCAGCTTGCTCCCGCCTTGCAGGCATGTGATGAAAGCGCGATAGAAGCCCTCATTGCCCTTTGGCCGGAAATACATATTCGCCGGGACTCAATCTTCGAGGCGCAGGTCGAACTGGCTGCTGAGAGCCTGTCAGAAGAGTCTCCCATGGTCGATACCAATCATGCATCTGGAGAGGACGTAGAGATGCCTGCTATGCCTCTTACCGAGCCAGAGGGCGTGCCTGTTAGTGGGAAGAAGACGAGCAGCGGCCGCAAGCCTGATACCACTCGGGCGAAGGCTGGTCGGAAACGTGTCGCGGCTCCAGCTGTGCAGAGTGATTTGTGGGGCGAGGCTTAGTAGCAACGTCCCAGATTCTTTCTTCTCAACACTTTCTCTGCGGCATATAGGTACTTCATCATTTACTATGCAGATTAAACACCTGCCATACTTCACCTTGCGAATTTATTCGGATGTATTTATACTTTTAAAGATGAGAAAGCCCTCCCCTGAATACGATACATACGAGAGTATATCAAGCTTGAGTTTATCTTTGACAGCGGAAGAAAGGCTGGGCTTTTAGCAGGACAGGTCGTCATGTACTGTAGACGTATCGTGCTGTATTTTGCATGCAGGGATAGGCGCGCTATCTCCCCCGTGCCTATGTTTGGAAAGGCAGTGAGAGGTAATGAAGGATGCAGCTAACAGGAACGTTCCACTTGTGCGTATCTATCTGCTTGGGCAATGCTGCCTGGAAAGATGGCGTAGTCAGGGATGGGAAACGGTCAGTGAGATGGGATGGCAACAGAGACGCGTGCGCTCACTCTTTGCTTGTATGGTAAGTCAAACCTCGCGTATGATGGGGCGCGAGCAGCTGATGGAGGCGCTCTGGCCTGAACTGGATGTGGGTAACTCTGCTAATCGTCTTAATACCGCCGTGCATGGATTGCGCCAGGTGTTGGAACCTGAACTGGAGCGACCCGCAAACTCACAATTGTTGCGCCTGGAACATGATATTTTTATGCTTGCTCAGCAACGCCAGGTGTGGGTAGACGCGGATGCGTTTGAGGAATGGCTGCGCCTGGCATACGCAGCTCAGGACGCTCAGTCCAGAGAGCATCTTCTCTTACAGGCGGCACAGCTCTACAAGGGTGAATTTTTAGCGGAGGAGCGAACGCTCTCGTGGGCACAGGCACGGCGTAGCACTTTGCAGCGCAAATGGATTGGTCTTTTGCTCATGCTCGCCGATGTCTACGAGGCACGGAGTGCATGGCCTGAAGAAATCGAGGTCTTGGAACGCTTGATTACTGTCGACCCTGCCCATGAGGCTGCCGTGCGCCGTCTTATGCACGCTCTGGTACGCCTGGAACGGCCCGCAGAGGCCGCGCATGTCTATCAATGCCTGGTCACCAAGTTGGCGAAACTCTACGGGACCGAACCACTTGTCGAGACGCGGCAACTCTATGCCTCTGTCTGCAAGAAGATGCAGGCCCCAGCCACGTTCTCTTCACCCTTATCTGCGCTTGCTCAACCTATCTCATCGCTACGCTCTGGTACGGCTCCTTATGCCTTGTCTGAGGATGTTTTTCTTGCTCAGATCCCATCTTTGGTCAGGACGACGTGGAACCTGAAAGATCGTGCATCCAGACCAGAACTGGTAGGGCGTGAGCAGGAGTATGAGGAGTTGTGTCGTACGCTCCATTCTCTTCAGCAAGCTCCGTCTCTTACTCCCCATATGTTCCTGTTAACGGGTGAGGCGGGCATGGGCAAGACACACCTCGCCGAAGAGGTGAGCCAGTATGCGCAAGAACTAGGTTGGGTGGTTTTGTGGAATAAAGTATTGGAGGAGCAATGTGCCACTCCCTATCATGCCTGGCTAGATGTGCTTCGTCTCTTGCGCGAGAGCGAACTTCTCCCCCAGCATAGCGAGACGCACATAGTAAACAAAAATTCGCAGACACAAGTGTTGTCCAGGTGGCAACGGGAGTATGTAACCCTGGCCGCCGTGGAGTCGCTCTTGCATGAGCAGGAGTGTTTCTCTCTGCGTGAGGACCTGCTGAAATGGCTCGACGCTAGTTGTGGTCAAAAACCTTTGCTCATTGTGTTTGATGATGCTCACTGGTTTGATCGTGAAAGTATTGAGTTGTTATGTTATCTTGTACGACGTTTGTGTAAGCGTCCTATCGCGGTTATGGTGACCTGTCTAACTGCTGAGTTAATGCGGAATCAAGTATTGCAAACACTCATTGCGGACTTGCGTCGCGATCAACTAGTACAACTGGTGCGATTACAAGCCCTTGGGGATGGACAGATTGAAGATCTGCTGGCTCACGTACCATCCTCGCTGGTTGCCGACATTAAGAAGCAGGTGGGTGGCAATCCTTTTCTGGCCTGGGAGCTTGCCGCTGCTCTAGGCAGGAAAGCAAGGAACCTGTCACAGAGAAGCGCAGGAGACAGCCAGGTGACCTTGCCTCGCTCTATCGTAGCGATCCTTGAGCAGCGTTTCTGTCGCTTGAGCCTATGCAGCCAGCGGCTCTTGCGCAAGTGCGCTCGCCTGGGAAGTGCTTTTACCCTGCAACAGGTGCTTCAGCTTGGGGCAGAGTATGATGAGGACGAGATCCTGGATGTACTGGAAGAATCACTCCAGGCAGGCTTACTGGCCGAAGATGGTATGGGAGATGCTATTCACTATGAGTTTCGTCCACCTCTGTTAGCGTGTTACCTTGCCCAATGTTACGACTAGACCAGGGATTACTCAGAATTTCTCGCTCCAATATAGTTTGCTTGTATAGGAAATAGGGTGGTGGCAATGCCTCAGGCATTGCCACCACCCTATTTCCTATGGGCCCTCTCTGAAGCGTTGCCAACGCAAAGTTATTAAAAAAAACATAAAAATAGCGAAAATAGCAAAAAAGGGCAGGAAAGTCAGTTGACAAGTACCTTTGTTCTAGTGTACTATGTGGACCATAAGGCTTTGGAACAAAAGTTCGTTTCGCTAGCATTAGGAGAGGACGGTACCAATGTGGAGCAGAGTTACACAGCGCGTGGTGGACGCATGTCAGCGAAAGGTTCCCAGCATATTCGTGAACAGCAGGTAGCAAGCCGCGATTTTTTTGATGATGAGTATGATGATGAATTGCCCGGTCGTATGCCTAAGAGCGTGCGCCGTTATCATAGCGATGTCAAGTCGGAGACTGGTCGTGCCCCCGCAGATGTACAGGCCTCAAGCCAGAGCGTGCGCCTTGCGTCAACTGGCAAGGTTCCTCCGCGCCGGACGGCGGTGACCCAGGGGCGTACGCCAGCGGTATCGACTGGGCGTCGGCACGTGGTTGATACAGAGGATGTGTTGGGACCAGGGAAAGGTCCTCTTCTTCGAGGAAAGCATCTATCAGGGCAGCACCCTCATTTACTTGTATATATTGGTATTCTTCTGGTTGTTATGGTTCTGGGGTGGTTTGCCTTAACGTTTTTATCCAACTGGTGGCAGGTGACGCAGGATGATTGGCATTATGGACGTCCTCGTACGTCTCAGATAGATTATGTCGTTGGACATAATAATGACTCAAGCGCACAACCCAGTCATTTCATAGCCTTAAATATGAACCGTAAGATAGAGATTATTGAGTGTCCTGCAGGCGATTGTTCGAAGGCAAAGATTTATATTGGCCCTGATTTAATTGGCCCTAACCAGGATCTTACCCCTGCCACATTGTCTTTTGTGGACGAGAATGGCGATGGCAAGCCCGATATGATTGTCCATATTCAGGATACGCAGATTATTTTTATTAACGAGAATGATGCTTTCCGCCCTCAAAGGCCCAATGAAAACCTACAAGCCAAATAGCCAGTAAAAGTAAAGGCAGGCTGCCATAGCCTGCCTTGTACAGTTTTTCTCGATTGTTCTTGATAGAGAACCCTGGACGCTTAGCGTACAGCACTCGTATGCTCAAAAAGCACCGCTTGCGTGTGCGCTATTTTCTGCTCCCTGGCCTGGTAGGCAGGCCTGGGGGTCACGGGTTGGACCGCTATAACATGCAACTTCTTTGGTGCAACGGAGACTGGTGTGGGAGTTATAGTCGTTGAAGGCATGGGCGCATGTTCGACCTGCTTTGCACCTCTACGAAGAGCCAGGCAGGCAAAAACGATCATCCAGGCTAAGAGTAGCCCAACAAGCGTCCAGGTCATCAACATATGCGTCGTGTCGTTCATCGATGTGATGGCGGTTGTTGCGTCCACTAATCCGTCCCCTTCTCCAGGCTGTTTTGTGGGAAAAACAGCAGCGAACTCTTGTTATTGTGATAACCGATATATATGAGCGAGCTGAACATGGCTGAAACTTTGTGCTTTAGGTCTTCGCATCCCTTTGTGGCTTTGGGATGGTTCTCCTGGACTGCTTCAAGGGTATGACGAAACGGAAGCGCCAAAAGTTTCAAGCTGTGCTGTTATGGTTCCTATTTTTATTTTACACAACACTCCTGTATTCTAAGCCATACATGCCGCTTCGTCTAATCATATAGAACTCTTTCCCTAGCCTTTATCGGTAAAGAATGGCTATTTGTTCATTCTGGAGACAAAAAAAGCCTCTCTTCCCTCTTTTCTGTGTCTCCAGAACATGGTAATCTGAAAACAGAAGCTACTTTTGCTTGTTTCTGCATTTAATAGGCAAACTCTTGTTGCCTGGTAGGAAACATGTCACAATACATCTGCGTGCCTGCGTACTAATAGAGAATGTATATGCACTAAAGGGGACAAAAGGCTATGGGTCAAATTAACTGGCAACGCACACGTGATATTCTCATCTGTATTATCTGCGTTGGCCTTATCTTTAGCACGACCTGGGCACTCTTAGGCCAGTTTGTCGATGCGATTATTATTCTTTTACTTTCAATGGCAGTGGCCTTCTTATTAACGCCGCTGGTAAATTTCCTGGTGAAGTATCATGTTCCACGAGCGGTCGCGACGCTGCTTGTCTATGTAGTTGTACTTGGGGCTTTGGGTTACCTGACCTATCTCCTCGCGGCTAATTTGATTGTGCAATCGTTGGCATTTTCAGATACCATTAAGAATTATGCCAACGCGCTACCTGAGAATTATAAGAATTTCATTAATTACCTCCATGATATCAAGATTCCGCAGAAAAATATTGACGATACCATCACAAGCATACAGAGTAAGGCGAACGAGTTTGCGTTTACGCTGACAAATAACGCGCTGAGTTTTGTGACTGTGCTTGTGAATGCACTTATCAATATCTTTCTGATTGTGGTCTTGAGCTTCTATCTCACGGTTGACGGGAAACGCATTCGCGATAGCCTGGTGAGTCTCTCGCCTAAGCGTTTTCTGCCTAATGTGTTGCTCTTTGAAGATGCACTCTCGCGGGTCGTGGGCAACTATATTCGTGGACAGTTAACGCTGGCCGTTATCGTTGGGATCCTGGTTGGTGTCATTTGTGCCGTCAATCCTCCGCTGGGGAAGTATGCCCTGATCTGTGGTGTGCTGGCCTTTCTCTTTGAGACCATTCCCATGGTGGGGCCTGCTCTGGCGTCGATTACGCCACTGCTGCTCTCGTTGCTTCTGCCAGATCCTTTCCCGCGTACATTAATTGTTGCCGGGTGCTTTATTGCGCTCCAGGTCATTGAGAGTAATATCCTGGGGCCGCGTATTGTGGGTCACGCAGTGGGCCTGCATCCAGTGGCGGCTATTCTCTCGCTGCTGGTTGGTGCCCAGCTCTTTGGGGTCTTTGGAGCCTTGTTGGCAACACCTGTCGTTGCGGCGCTCTGGGTGGTAGTGGCGAGCATTTACCGCTCGGCCAGAGGCGAGAGCGCGGACCAGATTCTGGCTCGCAAACGTGCCCCCTGGACGATACGTCGCCCAAATGGGCAGTTGTTACATAAACGGCCTGCCCAGCAGACGCGTTCTCCCGGTGGTAGTGGAGAAAGACCAGAGGTCACCTCTGAGTCGCCTTCAGGTGAGATCTCCTACTCGGAATTGCTCTACGAGGTTGAGCAGGAGGAGGAGAAGAAGAAGACACCTGAGAGAGGGCCAGAGACGACGCCGCCCTCCTCTCGTTAACCCCATTTACATATTCCAGGTTTGACTCTTGGCGCTTGCGGCGCTCGCCTGGATAGAAGCGTGATGGACCCTGGCTGCCTGCGGCAGCCAGGGTCCATCACGCTTCTATCCAGAAAGGCCCCTTTTAGAGGACCAAAGAGGACCAGAGTCGGGCGATTACGAATTGCCAAAGATCTTGCGTAGCTCTTCTTCGCCCTCGCTGCTGAGCAGGGCATAGACTTCATCATTTTCTTGCAGCTCAGTGTCTGCGGTGGGGAAGAGGGGCTCATTCCCGCGCATGATCAGGGCTAGCGTGCTTTTGCGCGGCAGATGTACCTGGCTGAGCTTTTTTCCGGAAACTGGCGAGAGCGGGGGAACGTTGAGCGCCACGATCTCCAGTCCTGCTTTCTTCAGTGTCATCAGCGGGATGAAGTGTGGTCCCGGAAGCTCGCTCTCGATAAGTGAGAGAATGGCCTTGGTCGGGCTGATAGTGACATCGATGCCCAACTTCTGGAATAGCTCCTCGTGCTTGGGGTTGTTGAGGCGGGCGATGGTGCGGGTGACATTGAAGCGTTTCTTTGCCATCTGACAGATGACCAGGTTGTCTTCATCCTCACCAGTGACGGCGATGACAACATCCGCGCGTTGGGCCCCGGCCTCCTCCATTATGCGTGCTTCGCAGGCGTCACCTTTTATGACGGATTGCCCTAACTCCTCGCTAAGGGTTTGCACACGGTTCGACGATTTCTCAAGGAGTAGCACCTCGTGCCCTCTGCTAAGTAGGTTGCGGGTCAGGTAGTAGCCAACGTCGCCACCACCTCCAACGATGATATACATAGTCCTTCTGCCTCTATCTTTTTCTTCTGTTTATGCCACAGGCATTTCGCCCTATGACGGTTGGTATACCTGGAAAACGAGCTTACTTGGTATTCATGAGCGCGTGGAACATCAGATCTGCGCCAACAATGGTTGGGCAGATGGCCTCGATGCCCAGTTCGTTGTATGTGCTCTGGCGAATGGGATCATAAATACGGCATACCACTTTACGTACGTGGAAAATCTCTTTGGCTATCTGGCTAGCCATGATGTTGCGATTGTCGCCGTTGGTAACAGCTGCAAAGGCATCAGCCTCAGCCAGGCCAGCTCGGCGCAATACATCTTCATCTACCCCACTTCCGATGATAGTCTCGCCATGAAAGTCGCTGTTGAGACGATGAAATGAGTCGCTATTGTTGTCGATAACTACGACATGGTGTCCTGCTTTGTCAAGCTGCGTGGCTAATGTCGCGCCAACGCGTCCACAGCCAAGGATGACAATTTTCACGGAATGCCTCCTGTCGGTCAGAGACCGCTTTTGGGATGTAGGTGATAACCAGTTTGTATTATAGCATGTGTAACTTTAGCTCTGGGCGCCCTGCCATAATAAGCCTACTCCCTCGTTCAACATGGTATGATAGGTAATACAGTTGGAGTTTTTGTGTTGGGAAAGTTGGAGCGCTTACCATGTCATCTCTTGTTCAAAGGTATACCTTGCGCCCCCTTGCGTCCGCTGAAGGTTGTCAATGGGAACGCTTTGTAGCCGAACATACCTATGGTCATCTCCTGCAAAGTTGGAACTGGGGAGAGCTGAAAACGTCGCCGAACTGGCGCCCTCTGCGCCTGGCGCTCTTTGATGAGCAACAGCGGATCGTCGCGGCCGCGCAGGTCCTGCAACGTACGGTTTCGCGTGTGCCTGCACGCCTGGGACACCTGGCATATATCCCTCGCGGTCCAGTGCTCGATTGGTCGCAGCCAGAACTATGCGAGACCTTTTTTACACATTTGCATGCCTTCTTGCGCCAACAGGGGGCCATGGCGTTACGTGTAGAGTGTAACCTGGAGGCTGATTCGCCAGCAGGTTCCTGGGCTCAGAGCTATTTTGCGCGTACCGGAATGGAGTCTGTTCCTGCAGTGCAGCCTTTGCGCACGATTACCCTGGACGTGACACCCTCAGAAGAGACGCTGTTGGCGCAAATGAAGGAGAAGTGGCGGTATAATGTACGCCTGGCGCGTAAGCGTGGCGTGACGGTGCGTGTCGCGCAAACACTGGAAGATGTCGATGCCTGGTATGCCTTAATGCAGACGACCAGTGAGCGTGACAGCTTTGGGATTCATACGTTGCAGTACTACCAGCGAGCCTGGCAATGCTTTCATCCAGATGAGCACCTGCGCCTCTTCCTGGCCGAGCATGAGGGACAACTCCTGGCTGGCATCTTTGTCTCGCTGTATGCGCGCGAAGGGATTTACATGTATGGTGCTTCAAGCAATGAAAAGCGTCAGCTCATGCCCAATTACCTCTTGCAGTGGGAGGCGATTCGCTGGGCCAGGGGCTGTGGAGCCGTAAGCTATGATTTCTGGGTATTCCTGACACAGACAATGAAGAAGAGGCAATGGCGGGTGTATACCGTTTCAAGCGCGGTTGGGGTGGACGTGTTGTACAATTTGTGGGAGGCTACCAATATAATTATCATCCTCTGGCCATGAAGCTTGCCAGCCAATTTATCTCATAATTCTGATGTATTTTGTACCCATCAATGAGTCTGGGAGGGCCATGATTTCACTACCTTTTGCCCTGGAAACTGCCCTGGAGCGCCAAATTGCTGAAGACCCCGAGTGGCAGACCGGTGTGGAATGGGGGATACCGCGAACCGGTCATCTTGAGGGACCCGTTAAATTTCATATCACCGATGTGCTTGCGAATATCGAGCGACAACAACCTCCACCGACCGCGCAGGAGCGGTGTGCACTTCGTCTGATTGCATTGACCCATGATGCCTTTAAATATCGCGTGGATGAATCACGCCCTAAAATCGGTACCAATCACCATGCCTATATCGCGCGCAAGTTCTCTGAGCGCTATATCCATGATCCTGTCTTGCTAGATATTATCGAACTGCACGATGAGGCGTATAATAGCTGGCGCCTGGGCGCCCGTAAAGGCCGGTGGCAGCACGCTGAGGAGCGGATCGATCTCCTATTGGAGCGAATTGGCTCCTCATTGCCCCTGTATGCTCGCTTCTTTCTCGCCGATAGCCATACCGAGTCCAAGAACCAGGATCCCGTGACCTGGTTTCGCGATGTGCTCCAGAGGCGTGGCTATACCTTCCCTTTCTGGCGGTAGTGGTGACCTACGCACCACTGTCGCCTCTCTCCCCGCTAATGAAAAATTCGCTTTCCCTTCATTACTGGTCATTGTTCTCCCTTATTTGTGTTGGGCTTACACTAGAAATATAGATACTACTCAATAGGATGAGCCTATGCCTGGGCAGGCATGCAGAAAGGGAGACAGATGGCACAAAGCAGAAAATGGGAGCGTGGAACCCACAGCCAGAAGAAAAGCGCTGTCGCGCCTTCTTTGACTACCGCTGTAGAGCATCCTACATTTACAGATGAGGCCTCTCGCTTCCTCGTTGAGACTATGGATCAAGGGGCGCTCTGCTCCGATGAGCAGGGACGTATCTTGATGGTAAATGAGGCAGCCCTCACCATGTTAGGCATGACGCGTGAGCAATTGTTAGGACAGACAACGATTGACCCATTGGGTAAGGCGCTTCGTGAGGATGGAACCCCCTGTCCGGCGGAGGCACAACCGGCGGCACTGGCACTTCAACAGGGCAAGCCTGTGCGTGATATGATGCTTGGCTGCTTCAATGAGTATGAGCAGAGCTATCGCTGGCTCTTGATGAGTGCTATCCCACAAATTCGTCCCGGTGCGCAGAAACCCTCTCGTATTTTTACCCTGTTTAGTGATTTTACTCCCTATGCTTACGTGTTCGATACTCTGTTGCGGCAGGTTGGTCTGACCGAAGGTGATAGCAAAGAGCGCCTGCAAGAGTTTGAGGTTATTTTTGAAACCGTTTTCCGCTGTATCTCCATTTACGATCCGCAGGGACATATTAAGCGCTTGAGTTTTCCGCTCCAACGTGCCTTCCAGCTCTCGGCTGAGGAAGCGGGCCAGCAGACGCTGCAAGCCCTGAGTGAGCACTTTCAGTTTGAGGATGAGGAGGGGCATGTTCTTGCGCTGGAGCAATGGCCCATGATGTGTATGTTGCGAGGCGAGATACAAAAGAGTCGCGTGGTCAGCATCCGCCCTAAGGATCAACCCGAACAGCATCCTATGCATGTGACCATGTCTGGCCTACCCATCCACGACATCCAGGGAGCCATTGTGGGCGGGATCATGATTTGTATTGATGTGACGGATCAGCGGGGGGCTGAACGCTGCTCACAACGCGCCTTACATGCCTTGCTCACCATGGCCGAGGCGATGGTGACGGAGCCTCAAGACACGGGGACGCTCATCGCACAGAGCACAAACGTGGCGCAGCCTCTGGAACGTTTTACCGAGGTTGAGCGTGGCCTGGCGCAACTCCCGCTTGGCTTGCTCGATTGCTCCTGCGTTGCTATCTTGCTCTTAAACGAGGAGACGCAACTGTTATCCCCCGCCATCGTCTTGAGTCCTGCCTCTGACCTGGAGCTGCTCTGGCGTAATCGGCTTGAGGGAGCTTCGCTGCATGCCCTCCTGGGAGGTGACGAGCAAATACGGCGTTTTTACCAGGGCATACCTCTTGAGCCAGCTACAACGCTCTTTTATGATCAGCCATCCTATAAACTGGTTGCGCCCATCTCCCGCTATCAGAAGCTGAAGGGCGTGCTACTTATTGATTATGGCGCTCAAGAGCCACTCCTCTCTGGTGAAGATGACGCGCTGATTCTGGGTGTCGCGCGCCTGGCGGCGCTCCTTGTTGAACGTGAGCAGGCGCAGTATGAGCGTGATCACGCGGTCGCCGAATTACAAAAGAGCAACGCCAGGTTAGAGTTGACCAATCGCATGAAGAGCAATCTTGTCTCTATTGTGAGCCACGAATTTCGTACCTCTTTAACAGACATTCAAGGCTTTAGTGAGACCTTGCAGCGTAATGAGCTAAATCTCTCTGAGGTCAGAGAATACGCGACCGATATTCGCAAGGACGCGCAACGCCTGGTAAGCCTCATCAATGATATGCTCGACCTGGATCGTCTCGAGATGGATCATATACAGCTCCACCTTAACTGGCTTGATCTTAACGCGCTTATTAATGAGGCGGTTGCGCGAATGCGTCGCCATACGCAAAACCATACCTTCCGGCTCCAGCTTGCCAGGGCGCTCCCGATTCTCTGGGGAGATCGCGAGAAGCTTATGATCGTCCTGATCAATTTATTGGATAACGCGATCAAATACTCGCCTGATGGAGGCGCCATTACGGTCGTGAGCGAGCTGGAGGATCTCTTTGTGCATATCAGCGTGAGTGATCAAGGCGTTGGCATTCCTCCCGAAGAACTTGAGTATGTTTTTGAGCGCTACAAGCGTCTTCCCTCTGGTTCGGCAATCGTTGAGGGGCGTGGTCTGGGGCTTTCTATTGTGCGCGAGATTATCCTGCTCCATGGCGGCAAGGTCTGGGTGGAGAGCGCGCAAGGCAGAGGGTCGATCTTCCATTGCACATTGCGAACCGCTTCAACGTAAGGGGAACCGTCTTCACATGTCTGTTCCTTTCCATTTCGTGCCACGAGAAAGGCATTGCGTCTCTCTCATGTCTCTTGCGAGTTGGTCTTTTTTGGGGTAGCATTGCATCAATGAGTATTGATGCAAATTGTATTGATGGAATGTGAAAGGAGAGAGATGTCCGACCTTGTGCTATCGCCACCTTCGATCCTCAAACTCCTTGCTCATGAGGTCCGATGGAGCCTCTTACAATGCCTGGCTCGCAGCGATTATCGTGTCCATGATCTCGTTGAGAAGCTCACGTTACCGCAAAATCTCGTGTCCTACCATCTCAGGCAACTTCGCCAGGGTGATCTGGTCACAGAACGCAGAAGTAGTGCTGACGAGCGTGCGGTGTTTTATCGCTTGAATGTGGAGAAGATCCAGCTCCTTTACCTGGAGGCAGGTACTGCCTTGCACCCATGTGTGACGGCTCCTTTGTTCCCAGTGTCACACGGGACACCGTTGGTCCCTTCTCCGCAACAGGAGATGACACAGCAGCCACAGCCATTGCGTGTCCTGTTTCTCTGCACGGAAAATAGCGCACGCTCTCAGATGGCTGAGGCGCTCCTGCGTCATCTCAGTGACGCTAATATGGAGACCTTCAGCGCTGGAAGCACCCCTGTTGAGCAGGTTCATCCCCAGGCTCGAGGGTGCATGGAGAGGATGGGCATTGATATGAGCCAGGCGGTTCCGA
Source organism: Ktedonobacter robiniae (assembly GCF_016587375.1). Lineage (GTDB taxonomy): Bacteria > Chloroflexota > Ktedonobacteria > Ktedonobacterales > Ktedonobacteraceae > Ktedonobacter > Ktedonobacter robiniae. Next base: position 1,376,729 of record NZ_BNJG01000001.1, on the reverse strand, counting down.
AGCACCTTGACCTCTTCCAGGGACAGCGCTTCGATGCCATCATTACCGTGTGTGACCATGTTCATGAAGTGTGTCCGACGTTTCCCGGAGATCCAGAGCGTATCCATTGGAGCGTTGCTGATCCAGCCGAGAGACAAGGGACTGAGGAAGAGGTACGCGCTGCCTTCGAGCAGACCGCGTTGCACCTGACGACTCGTCTGCGTTTCCTGCTCCCCCTTCTTCAACGAGAGAAAGGACTGATCCTTCCATGACACAACGTGTCTTATTTCTGTGTACCCACAACTCGGCCCGCTCCCAAATGGCCGAAGGACTGCTCCGGGCATTGGGCCAGGGGCAGTTCGAAGCCTATAGCGCGGGAACCGAGGCAGCGGTTGTGCGCCCGCTGGCCATTGATGCCATGGCGGAACTGGGCATCGATATTTCTGGCCAATTTTCCAAAACGCTCGATTGCTATGTGCAAGAAGCATTTGACGAGGTGATCACGGTCTGTGATGCCGCCGCTGAAACCTGCCCATTCTTTCCCCATGCCAGGCATCAACGCCACTGGTCCTTACGAGATCCTTCGCAAGCCACTGGCAGCCACGAGGAGCAACTTGCTGTCTATCGCCAGGTACGCCATGCCCTCCAAAAGCACATTGAAGAAGAATTGCTTGCAGCACGTTGAGCTTCGTAACGTATGGAGGCGAGAGATGGTATGAGGAGCCACACTCTCTTCTCTCTTCTTGTTTTGCGAAAGGATGTATTGTGTATGAAAACAACGTCGTTATTGCGTCGCGCCAGCGCAGAACTCATTGGGACCTATGCCCTGGTCACCGCTGGCTGTGGCGCGATTGTGGTTGATAGCATGACAGGCGCACTGACGCATGTGGGGGTTGCGCTGACCTTTGGACTCATTATTACCGTGATGATCGCGGCGACAGGCCACCTTTCCGGCGCCCACTTTAATCCTGCCGTGACCGTCGCCTTTGCCCTGACCCGTCACTTTGCCTGGAAAGACGTTCCCGTCTATATTGGTGGACAACTCCTGGGAGCGATCCTGGGAGCTGGAACCCTCCGTCTGCTTTTTGGCCCTGTGGCCGATCTCGGCGCAACGCTTCCCCATGGAAGTGTGTGGCAGTCCTTTGGTCTGGAGGTCGTGCTCTCAGCCGTGCTGATGTTTGTCATTATTTCTGTGGCTACCGATACTCGAGCGGTGGGCCAGTTGGCCGCGCTTGCCATTGGCGCCACCGTAGCCCTTGATGCCATGTGGGGAGGGCCTGTCAGCGGCGCGTCGATGAATCCCGCGCGTTCCTTTGGCCCCGCGCTCCTCTCTGGCGCATGGAACGGACACTGGGCCTATTGGATCGGACCTCTGCTTGGAACCTGCTTGGGAGCTCTCCTCTACCAGTGGTTACGCCTGCCTATGGCAACCTCTCTCTCTACACCTCAAGCAGAGCCAGAGACGATCTTCGTAGAAGAGTGAGCATAAAAACAACGAGCAATGTATGCTCATAGTGATCTGTGCTTTACTCTCACGAACCTCTGCCAATGACCCCTCGAAGGAGCTAACCACTTCTGCGGTTGGCTCCAGTTCCCGCTCATTTGCTCTTATATCTACCAGTTCTTATATCGCTCACACCATGCTATCATGGGTTCTCTTTGTTTTTTTGTTGTCTCTATCAACGTTGTGATTGACAACGATATGGGGAGGAGGTATACTGAGCTCATCACTCGTTGCTTGACGCAACGAAAAAAGATAGGAGGAACACCATGGGATCTCATGTCTCGACAGGAGCTTTGTTGCGAGAAGTCGCCCGCTTACATGTGCAGTTACAGCGCAATTGCGTGGCCTATTGTAGAGGAACAACCTCCACCCAGTGTACGGTGCTTACCGAACTGGGACGGAGTGAGCCGGTGACACTGGCAGAACTGAGTCGCCGGGTTGGCCTGGATAAGGGCTGGACCAGCCGCGCCGTTGAGCAGTTGGTGCAGGAGGGACTGGTGGAGAAAGTTGCCAGCACGCGGGATCGGCGAACGGTGCAACTGTCGCTCTCTCCCGCAGGCAAGGAACGTCTCGCCGAACTGAATGGGACGCTTAATGATCTGGCGGAGCAAACCTTTGAACACATTCCCGCAGCGCAGCATGAGATGGTCCGTTCCTCCCTGGAACTCCTCCAGCAGGCTTTACACACCCTGACGACGGAAGCAGAGACAATCGACAATGCAGACCAAGGAGGGGCGGCATGCGGGTGCGAGTAGCCACGGTGGCAGACTCCTTGGCAATGGCAACCATTTACAATCAGGGGATGGAGGACCGGGTCGGAACGTTTGAGACGCAGTTGCGTACTGAGGCTATGGTGGCATCCTGGTTTGATGGCATCCATCCCATTGTCGTGGTGGAGCAGGAGCAGGACATTATCGCCTATGCCTCCACTTCCTCGTATCGCTCACGTCCCTGCTATGCTGGCATCGCGGAATTTTCGGTGTATGTTCGCCGCGATTGGCGAGGCAAAGGTGTGGGGCGCCTGGCCATGACGCATCTGCTTCAGGAGAGCGCTTCTGCGGGGTTCTGGAAACTGCTTTCACGCGTGTTCGTGGAGAACGAGGCCAGCCGTGGCCTGTTACGCTCACTGGGATTTCGTGAAGTGGGCATCTATGAAAAACACGGGCAACTTGATGGCATCTGGCGCGATGTGGTGATTGTCGAGTATCTTTTTGCCAGCAATCTAACCAGTGCGTCCTTTGACCTGTCATCTCGTCATACTATTTAGCAGAGAAATTTCTCGCATGTTTATTTCTTTGGAAGGAGACACTCCATGTATCATACTATGGCATCTGAAACGCACTCTTCGCTCCCAATTGCCATTATTGGCGCTGGACCGGTTGGACTGGCTGCCGCCGCTCATCTTCTGCGCAGTGGGGAAACCCCTCTTCTGTTTGAGGCAGGCGACACGGTAGGGGCCTCTGTCCTTGACTGGGGACATGTCCGCTTGTTCTCGCCCTGGCGCTATATGCTCGATAGCCAGGCCGTCTCACTCCTGGCAGAAACCGGTTGGCAAGCTCCTGATCCTGAAAGCTATCCAATGGGACGCGAACTGGTTGAGCAGTACCTCGAACCTCTGTCTCAGGTGCCAGCACTGAAATCCCACCTCCATCTCAGGACCAGAGTGCTCGCTGTGACACGCCTGGGATACGATAAGATGAAAACGCCAGGTCGCGAAGAGGCGCCCTTTGTGCTTCGCGTCGAGCACGCGAGTGGCGAGGAGGAAGATATTCTGGCGAAAGCTGTCATTGATGCCTCTGGCACCTATCGACGTCCCAATACGCTAGGCGCGCATGGCATGCCTGCATTGGGCGAGCGAGCCTTACAACAGCACATTTTCTACGGCATCCCTGATGTGCTGGGCAAAAACCGAGCGCGCTATGCTGGCCGTCGTATCCTGGTCGTTGGCAGCGGACACTCGGCCTTCAATGCACTGCTCGAACTCGAAGATCTTGTGCGAGAGGAACCTGCGACCCAGGTGTTCTGGGCAATTCGTCGTAAGGAGGCAGGCCAGATCTATGGTGGCGGCGAAAGTGATGCGCTCGCTGAACGCGGCCAGCTCGGCGCACGGATGCGTCACCTGGTGGAAAGCGGTCAAATCCGCCTGGTAAGCAATGTCCAGATTCAGAAGCTTTCTCAGACGGAGCAAGGAATTTCCCTTGCAGGCTATGAAGAGGAGCTTCCCCCAGTTGATGAGATCATTGCCACCACTGGCTTCCGCCCCGACCTCTCTCTTATCAACGAGCTCCGCCTCGCGCTTGATCCTGCGGTGGAAAGCCCGGTTGCCCTGGCGCCGTTGATTGATCCGAATGTGCATAGCTGTGGGACGGTCCCGCCTCATGGGGTAGATGAGTTGACCCATCCAGAAGCCAATTTCTATATCGTGGGAATGAAGAGCTATGGTCGTGCTCCAACCTTCTTAATGCTCACGGGATACGAACAGGTCCGCTCGATTGTGGCTGCCCTCACGGGGGACTGGGAGAGCGCGCGCCGAGTCGAACTGGAATTGCCAGAGACTGGTGTCTGCTCGGTGGATAGCGGTGGGTCCTGCTGTGCGACGCCACCCGCTCAGGTTCCACTGACCCTTGGGGTCAGGCAATTCGCCGGGAAGGGCCTCGAGGTGGTGACGCCAGGGAACTGCTGTGGCTAGCAATGAGGCTGGAGAGAAGCTTGCCTCTCTCCAGCAGCATCGTGCAAACGCTTCCTTCATGGCGAAGGAGCCATTCTCTTCCAGGCGCTCTTCTTATGGCTGGATTCTGGTTGGAGCCCTTGGCCTGACCACGATTCTTTCCTATGGCACAACCCAATATCTCTTTGGCACGCTTGTTGTTCCCGTGAGCGACACCTTTCATTGGAATCGGGCCAGTATCTCCAGTGTCTATGCAGTGAGCTTGCTCCTCGCAGGACTGCTGGGTGTTCCTGTTGGGTACCTGGTTGATCGCTATGGGGCTCGCCTGCTCATGACGCTGGGGTCTCTGCTGGGTGGACTGACCTTCTTTGGACTCGCCTCTGCCCATGCCGCCTGGCAATTCGCGCTCTTGTGGGCGGGAGGCATGGGCCTGGCGATGGCGCTCTTCCTCTACCCGGTCACCTTTACGGTCATTACGACCTGGTTTGAGCAAGGACGAGGCAAGGCGTTTGCGGTCCTGACCTTTCTGGGAGGACTGGCATCACCCATCTTCTTTCCCCTGGCAGGGGCCTTGCTTCCCATGATGGGCTGGCGAAGCATGCTGCTCCTCTTTGGGGGAATGCATCTCGTCATTGCCGTGCCGCTGCATGGACTGCTGCTGCGGCGAGCCCCCAGAAGAGCGCGATCACAGAAGCAACAAGAGCACGCCTTGCTACGAGAGGAAGGGATGACGGCTCGGCAGGCCTTGCACCAACGTCCTTTTTGGACGCTGACGGTCTCGTTTGCCATCGCCATGCTTGGTAATACGGTCCTTTTTACCCACCAGGTCGCGCATCTGATCCAGCGAGGGTATGATCCCGTGCTGGCCGCGACCCTCGCGGGAGGATTAGGTCTGGCAAGTTTACCGGGACGCGTTGGGCTCAATCTCTTGAGCGAACGAATCTCCCCACGGCTTCTGCTCGGTCTGTGTCATGTCGTGCAGGCGCTGGGCGTCGTTTTCCTCATCCTGGCCCCATCGGTTCCCTGGCTGCTGGTGTATGTACTTCTCTATGGAGCGGCCTTTGGAGCGATCTCTCCGCTCAAAGCCTCTGTCGTTGCGGACTATTTTGGCAAGAAAGCGTATGGAGCCATCACGGCCCTGCAAGGATTGCCCATTGCCCTGTGTACGGCGGCAGGTCCTGTCCTTGCAGGCTGGCTCTATGATCTGCTCGGGCGCTATGACCTCGCGTTCTGGTTGTGTGCCGGGGGATTTCTCCTGGCGGGCATTGGCATCGCCCTCACACCCCCAGCCAGACTATGGATGCACCCTTCTTTGTAAGAAAAGGAAAAGCGTGACCGTGTTAGCAGGCGGGCCTACCTGCTAACACGGTCACGCTTTTCAGCGCTTACGCCGCCAGTTGCCAGAGGGTGGCGAGGAGAAGGGTCGCTGCGATGCGAAGAGCCTCTGGCTGGACGCGCTCAATCGTATCCCCAGGGGTATGCAACTGTGCCGCTCCCACACTCAATCCCACCGCAGGAAAGCCTGCCTGGGTAAATTGCCGCTGGTCCGAAGCAATGTTGCCGACGATGAGCGGGATATCGAGCCAACGTCCGGCGTGATCAAGGGCCTGGAGCAAAGGTTCGGTCTGCGAGCCTGGCTCAACCCAGACGGCGTCATTGAGACAGGCTGCCCCATCCAGGTTGAGCATGAGCGGCGCGCTCCCCTGTGTTTTGAGTTGAGCGGCCAGGACAGAGGACCCTTGCGTCCCGACTTCTTCCGCATCGAAGGCGACAAAGAGGAGAGGGCGCCTGAACTGGAGCCGAGCCTGCGTGATGATCCGAGCGAGTTCGAGTAAGACCGCGACAGCAGCCGCGTTATCTGTGGCCCCTGGAAGGCGGGGTCCTCCCACATCATCGCCAACGCCATCATAATGAGCCCCCAGGATCAGTGGTGCATTGGCTAGGAGCGTATCGGTTCCCGGACGGTGTGCCAGAACATTGTATCCCTGGGTCTGGTGCGCAAAGACCGGAACACGTGCGCGTATCCTTGTTCCCACTAGTTGCGCATGGAGGTCCACTCGAACTGAGAGTACTGGAAGGGCAATGGGTGCATGGGCAATGATACGTTTTACCAGATAGCCATCAGCGGTTATGTAGAGAGGCGTAAGCAGACCAATCGCTCCTTGGAGCGCAAGCTCGTCGGCCAGCGTCGTGAATGCCGCCCCTTGTGGCACGGCATCGAGCGCTACCCACGCTCCCCGGTAGCGGCTACTAGCTCCCTCTTCCGAAAACGCAACAACTCTCCCTGCTACGATTTCCGGCTGAAAGGCGGATCGTGGATGCTCACAGTACTCTGTACGCTGTACAAAAGTGTGGAGCACCTCACCCTCAGACGTCACCTGTTCCAGCAGGAGTGGGGCGGCCTGTTCAAATACTGGAGCCGAAAGCGGAAAGGCCTGTGTCGTCGTCTCCCACTCCAGGGCCTTCCACTGCTCCACGAGAAAATCCGTTGCCTCCGCATGCCCCTGCGTGCCCACCCGTCGACCTGCAAAAGCGGGAGCACACAACTGCTGTGTGTGCTCCATTATGCGCGTTGGATCGAGAAGGGTGAGGGCCGCGAGAAGGTCAGACGGGGCGGCTTGCTCAATCACCATGCTGTCTCTCCTTCTACCTACCTCGTGTTATTAGCAGCATCGCTGTTGCCCTGAAGGGGAAGACCCTTTCACGGGTTCCCCACAACACCCACCTGCCGCCTGTGAATCGGCGGCGAGGGACTGGTTCGTCGTAGGTTCTCCGCAACACCCTGCTTCTGCGGACTGACTGGTTGTGCCGCAACACCCGCCGGTTGCCTGGGCATCTGAGGCGACGACAGCCTGGCTGGATAGGGGTTCCCCACAACATCCTGTTCCTGCGGACTGACTGGTCGTGCCACAACACCCACTCTGCTGTACTGGCAAGGTGGAAACGGTGGGAAGGCCGTGCTGAAAACCACCTCTGGTTGCTGGTTTTGACGAATTGGAGACCTGGGTCATAAAGGCGTGCTCCTTTGTTTTTCTTTTCGTATGTTTAACTGTGTCTGCCCTTTGGCATGTTCATTTGGGTAGACGTGACGCTTCGCCAAAAGACGCAGCAATCACACACAATTTCGGTGTACAGACAATAAAGCCAGCAAACAATGAGGATATGATTGAAGCTAGACCAGAATGCTTCGCGTTTAGATGCGTCCTTTTTGATGGTGCTCCGTCTACCCGTGTAGAAATGATTGCAACAACAGAAAGGGCATTGAGGATGTTTCGAGAAGAATCACTGGCGCACTGGCGTCAGCAGGACTATGAACAGGCTCGCCTCCACCTACATCAGCTCCATATCGCACGTGAGGCCAGGGGATCAGACAGGAGAAAAAGCCCATGGATGGACCTTGTTTCGGCTACGCTCAGGCATGGGGTTTCGCTGCTCCTTGACACAGATGGAACGAGGAACCATAAAGCGCAGATATGTTGCCCTTCCCAGCCCTTGACGTGCTGTGCATAATACAGGCAGACGATCTCCATCAGAAGAGAAGGTACGAATTGATGTTTCACACGATTGAGTCTGCCTGGCAGACACTGCACGACCCCCTTTATCGCTTTATCCGCCGACGCGTGGCAACCGAGGAGCAGGCCGAAGACCTGCTCCAGGAGGTCTTCCTCAAGATGCACACGCAGATCGGCTCGTTGCGCGAACACGACAAACTGGAACGCTGGATGTATCAGATTGCGCGCAACCTGATTATCGATCACTATCGCAAAGGGCGGCAAGATATTCCCTTAGAGGATGCTGAGGAGATGCTGCCACTCGATGAAATCCCAGAGGAAGATCTTCAGGCACAGTTGGCTGCGTCGGTCGCAGCCATGATTGCGTGCTTGCCCCATGACTATCAAGAGGCGCTTTTGTTGACCGAGATGCAAGGCGTCTCACAGAAAGAACTGGCAATGCGTTTGGGCCTCTCCTTTTCAGGAGCCAAATCACGGGTGCAGCGAGCGCGTGAAAAGCTGAAACAGATGGTACTTGATTGCTGTCATATCGAGTTTGATCGTTTGGGACGCGTCATTGATTACTACTCCCATTGTGGCTGTTGCCAAACACAAAAACAGGAGAAGAGCGCGTGCTCAACTCAGCAGTGTGCGTGTACATCTCAAGCGACAAGTTCATCCTCTGCATTGATGATTACCTCGTCAATCATCAATGCAGAGGATGAACTTGTCGCGATCTAGAAGCGGTCACTATTACAAATATGTATCATACGGCCCCTACCAACCTTTTGATCAGTATCATGAGCAAGTCTCGCCACGAGGGATTGTGTCCTTACAGCATGTTTACGTCTGCACCTGGCAGAGCGGAAAGGACAACCACCAACACCTATCAAAAGCAGAGGAAGAAGAAGTATAGGCACAATCTGGCGCAGATGATTGGCATCAGGCCACCCATAAATATTAGCCTAGCGCTACGTAAGGCGCTACGCGGGGTAGATTGGCGAGTACAAATACGTTGCATGATTTAAGACCATGGTTCTTGGTATCGAGGACCAGAACGCCTATTTGTTCCTGTTTTGGCGAGAGTTCGCGTAAATCAAGGGCTAATACATACAACAAGAGGAGATACAGGTTGAACCTGTATCTCCTCTTGTTGTATGTGTTAGTAGGTCTATCTTTGCTGTTGGTAGGGGTTCTGCACGTAGCTCGGTTGGCCAAAGTAGACGCGTGAACGCCGTTGACCAAACAGCAGGTAGAGTAGTGGGCCAATGAAAGGAATCAGCCAAATGAGGAGCAGCCAGCCTAGCATACCAAGGGCCGAATGGTCGTCTTGCAGTACCATGACTGTTTCTATTACATGGCCGACGAGAGGTATAAAAACTATAATGAGGAACAATAAGCTATTGAATAAACATCCGCGGTTGCCTGACATTTTTATATCTCCTTCATACTATAAGGCGTTTTAGGCGTATAGCAGGTTGCTGATACAGCTACTGACAATTTTGTATTCTAAGCATTGTGTATGCTTCGATGTGCGATTTTTTCTTGCCTATAGAGAATACGGATAGAGAAAGCAGGGCGTTGCAGATAGTCTTTCGCGGTCGATGTAGCGCCAAGAAAAAGTGGATACAGGCCGGACTTGTATCTGCTCGCATGTCTTTGCTCCTCGGAAACGTCATGCTTGTGCCTCAGCATTCCCCGTTTGGCGTTCCTGTTCCTCATAGGTGTCGAGAACAGGTTTGACAATAGTGGTGTCTCAGCCCAGCTATTAGGTAGTGTTATCTCTAAAGGCTAGACAAGGTTCCTATCGCCTTAGCCAGATGACTATGATACACAAAGGAAGCGGCAGTACTGCTGCTCCCTTTGTGTATTGCTTACACCAAAGATTGGCTCTTCTATTTTTGATGGTATTGGCCTATGCATTGTTCCCGATTGGCTGGTATAGTTAAAAGAAAGCAGGTGTGCATAGTCTGTTGACAGGGGAGATTGGTGTCAACCAATGAAGGGAAAAGACGCATGGTCCATAAATTTGAGCAACCACAGGAGCATTCACCGTTGCCCCTGTTTACCGCTTCGGTATCGGTAATGATTCAGCTTGAGCGCTCGAATGGTGTCCCACTCTATCGCCAGATTTACGAGCGCCTGCGCAATGCGATCCTGGGTGGTGAGCTTCCCGAGGGCACGCGCCTCCCTACCGAGCGCGCCCTGGCACGAGAACTGCATGTCAATCGCACAACGGTCATGAATGCTTACAATGAGCTGGCGAGCGAGGGCTTGATCGAGGGGCATGTTGGTCGGGGAACGCTGGTGAAGCGCACCTATTTGGCACGAGAATTGGATGATGAGCCATTTGAACAGCATATGCCCTCCTGGTTGTTTAGCCTTTCCGCCGAAGAGGAACTGGCCCTGGGACATGATGCACGCCTGATGAGCGAGATTACCTCATTGGGAGATCAGCAAGAGGTCATCTCCCTGGCGGCAGCCACGCCTGCTGAGGGTTTGCTTCCGGCTGAATTGTTACGCGAAATAGTGCAGGATGATTTACTCACCGCGCGGCAGAACGCGCTCGGGTATTGCCCGGTCGAAGGTTTACAGAGCCTGAGGCGTGGCATTGCTGAACGGATGCGTAAGCATGGTGTGCCCGTTGATTTTCAACATATCCTGGTGCTCTCAGGCTCAACGCAGGGGATTGGCCTTGTGGGGCGTTTCTTGCTGCATCCGGGCGACGAGGTGGTAGTGGAGGTACCTACCTACCTGGGCGCGATCCAGACCTTTCGCGCGCTTGGTGCCAGGGTCATTGGCGTCCCAATTGATAATGAGGGGATGCGCCTGGATCTCCTGGAAGCCATCTTAGCTCGTCGCAGTCCGCGTCTTATCTATACGCTACCAACCTTTCAAAATCCTACGGGTGTAATTATGTCACCTGCGCGCAGACGACGCCTGTTGACCCTGGCACGACGTTACCAGGTTCCTATTCTCGAAGATGATCCCTATGGCGAGATTTATTTTGAGGGTGAAGCGCCCCAACCCTTAAAGGCCCTGGACACACGGGGAGATGTGCTCTACCTCAGTACCTACTCAAAGCTCCTGGCTCCTGGTTTGCGCGTGGCCTGGTTGGCGGCGCCAGAACCCCTCATCGAACGCCTCTCACTCCACAAACAGATTTTTGACCTGAACACGACGGCCTTGGGACAATGGCTGGTATCAGAGATACTCCAGCGCCAGATGCTGGACCCTCACCTGGCCAGGGTGCGCCAGCAGTATCAACGGCAGCGCGATGTCATGTTTCAGGCGATTCAAGAGCATTGGCCGACGGGAACACGTGTGACGCTGCCGCGAGGCGGCTTCCATCTCTGGTGTCGCCTCCCGGGAGATATGCGTGCACGAACGCTTTTACGAGAGGCTGCCCAGGAGGGAGTTGCGTTTGTCCTGGGAGAGCCTTTTCATATTGATGGTGGTGGACGACAGTATATCCGCCTGAGCTACGCCGTAAGCGATGAAGTGCAGATCAGGGAGGGAATACGGCGTATAGGGCTGGCCATGCGCCGTATTCAGAGTCGACGTTCACCACGCGATGAACAGGAAGAACTGCACATTGAGCGCATGCCCATGGTGTAGTCCAGAAGAATAGGATCTACGAAGCGGAAACGATAGCGTAGCGATCAGTCTTTCCGTACATAGCGGTTTCCTTAAGTTTCTCTACCAGAACCAGGCGTGCTACATAGTATGAGGCGCGTAAGCGCTGCTGATCGATATGAGTATCAGGTGGGTGAATATAGGTGATATCGACATTATGACGCTTAAAGGCTTCGACAAAAGCTGACAAATCGTCGACTTGTTCACGAAAGTGGCAGATGGCGGCCTTCTTCTGTACAGGAGGGAGCGTAAGAATTGCCGCAACGAGCTTATCAAGGAGTTCTTCGAAGGCGATGCGTTGGAGTATCTCATACAATGGATCACCCATGCCCTGGCTAAGGGCTAGCAGTGGTACTCCTTGAGGTTCTCCCTCGTCGTTCGTCAGCAGAGGATATGTCTGCTGGCGTCGCCGACAGTGATCGATAATTTCGCTCTTTACCGCGCGTTGGAGGTATGCCTGGGGATGCTCAATAGTCGTACGTGGAAGCAGGCGAGCCAGTTTAATGAGAACGCCCTGGACTATCTCATCACACTCACATTCGGCCATGCCAGGATTGGCGAGGCGATGTACCAGCCTACGAATACGCGGTTCTAATTGTACGAGGATGACATCTACAGGAGCGTTTGAATCACATAAGAAGAGAGGTTGCTCGTTTTGCATGCATCACCTCATAAGAAGTTGGGAAACGCTTACTGTCTTTTTATCATCGCTATTAATATTATGATCAATATATTCGTAAAAATCAATGTAATATGCTATAATATTTTTGTGGCCAGGTGAAATGAAGGGAACTATAAGCTTCCTTAGGCAGAGTATTTATGGTATAGTACATATTGTAATATTTTTAGGAAGGCTTCGTAGAAAAGAAGTGTTACGTGCATACGGCAAGGAAGAGAGTACTGCACATGACCGAGACATACGCAAGCCTGGATCTCTCCCCCTGGCGTCCTACGCCTACCACTATCTCGCCTGAGTGGCGAGATTTCATCACGATGGTAGTTCGCGAAGCAGAGGGGCAGCCAAAGCCACCCTATGCCTATGTATTTAACGTGCGCTATGATGCATGGAGTGTTGGCGATCAGTTGCGTGATTGGGGTCTGCCCGAGCCCGTAGTCATCGCTGGCTATCTGCGTTCCTCTGACGAGACCTTGCTGAGCCACGTGACGCTTCCTGGCGCGGAGAAGGTACGCGCTCATTTTAAGTCCTCCCTCCTCTACACTCGCTACATCGAGGAAGAGCAGCTTGCCAATCTGCTGATTCCACCCTATCCTGATCTGGGCGCATTATTAATTGCCCTGGCTGTGCATTACCAGGCGTTCTGTGAATTAAAAGAGCATACAACACATCAAACTTTGGCTGGTAAATTGCTGGATGATGTCCAGAATGCTAAGCGAACGCTCATTCATATTACCAAGCGCCTGGGCCTGTGGGATTTTAAGCGCCAAATTGAAGACATTGCTGAGGAGCTAATTCATCCAAAGACATTTTTAGAGGATAAGCAGCGCTACGAAAAAATACTCGCCCGCGACTCTGACAAAATAGAGAGTTTAAGGTCAATCTTTGAACAATATTGTCAGGTAGTTACTGATAGGCCGGTGCATGTGGTGTGCATACCATGCGGTATTGACGGTTTGAAGCGGCGCAGCCAGGATACGCATACGACCGCGACTTCTCAGAAAGAGCGACTCTACGGTTTTGATCTTGTCAACTTTGATGTCATTGTGCCCGTAATTTATGATTGTTACTTAGCAATGGGCGCTCTCTTTCAACTAGGTACGGTGCAAGATCGTGTGAGTGACCAGATTGCTCATCCTAAACCTAATGGTTATTGTCACCTTGCCTTTGGTTTGACACTTGATCCCTTCGCTCACCCTTTACGGAAGTTGCCATGGTTGGCACCAGATGGAGAGTTTACTTATAATTGCTTTTTTCAGATAGGTACGAAAGTAACTCAAGCTGGCATCTATTATGGTTGCCTGAATGAGAAAATCTATGCCCTATACGATGAATCACAAACTGCCCGTAGTAATGTGCCAAATATGCATGACATAGATTCTCGTTCTACCTGGTTTGGTGAAGAAGGCAAGATGTATGCCGCCATTAAAGATGGCATGGAAAAGGCTGATAAGCTAGATGAAGATGATATAGAATCCAATCCTATTATCGTCTATGATAAAAGCCATAGTCATCGTCCCATACATCTTCCCAAAGGAGCAACGGTTTTAGATTTCGCATATAAGCTCGACCCTGAGATAGGATCACGTGCGGTGGAAGGCTTCATAAATAGCAGAAAAGCCACATTATTCCATGAGTTGAATGCTGGCGACATTGTAGAGATCAGGACCGCGAAAGAAACGCAAGTAAAGGCCTACTGGCAGGATGATAAGTATGCTACCTCTGACCAGGCGCAGGCCCACATCCAATCGGTTCTCAAACAAGAGTCACATAACTTTCGTAGTTATGAACTCATCCGTGAAGCACTTGAGTTTTATCACTACCCACTGACGCTTGAGGAATTAGATGAAGAGTTGCGCTTGCTGGTAACACGTCAGAAACTCGGCACACGCCAATCTTACCTGGAGCAGCTTAACAGTGATGGTAAAGATCCATACACACCTGAGTGGGCAGCGCAGCAGATTATCCAGCGTCGCGCTGAACACAACGAAACTCATACGCTGGAGATTGCAAAAGAGACAACCGATCTCGTTCCGCAGGTTCTCCTTGGCGATTCTTACTCGCATCCGCCACGTTTATGTGGCTCTTGCCAGCCTATGCCCTCGAAGCAAACAACCGTTGCTTACAAGGGGAAAAATAGCCGCGAACTGGTCGCGCATACACTGAATTGTTTGCATATCACACGCCTTAATGAGGCGCAACGAGCACGGCTGATTCCTGTACAGTGGCAATATCGTCCAGCAGCCTTTAAAGTCGCATTCTTCATGTTGACGGGAGACCGACGTGGCCTGGTATTGGATATCACGAAAAAGTTGCGCAGACGCCACTGCTCCTTGCTTTCTATTCACGCAGAAGCCATCTTGAAGTTCAAAAAGGCGGAAGTGCATTTCGTGACGGAACTCTACGAGTATCGCGAGGTGGCTGAGATTATCAGTGATCTGAAATCAATTAGCGGCGTGACTTCAGTTGAGGTAGACGCAGCTCGCACCGTTCCCTATATCTACCAACGTATACGTGAGCACCAGCAAGAGAAGCCTATGCAACCCCAGAAAGAGCACTGGCACGATAGACTCTTCTCGCTTGGACCCCGGTCCGCAATCCTGAAAAATGCCTATGATATCTCGCGTCCAGCCTCCTCGAAGATGTTCTTTGGTCGCGAGAGCGAACTGCGTTATCTGGCGCGGGAGCTTTGTGATGGGAGCGAGGGGAAAGCGGTTGTATTATATGCCCCTCGTCGTTCCGGCAAATCGTCATTGTGCAAAAATTTTCTCGCCCGCCATATTACTCCTCCCGCCTGGGGCGTCTTCTACTCCCTACAGGGGGTAACCCGCTTTAACGAGGAGCGTATCTTACGCAATATGGCGGATGAGATTGGCGCCAGTTTTCAAGAGCATTTTAATCGCTCTGCTCCAGAGTGGGACGCTCTGGACCAAGGCGATGTGCAGATTTGCTTTCGCCGTTTTATTCAACGCTGCTTAGAGAGCGCGCCTGGTTCACGCCTGGTGCTGGTGTTAGATGAGTTTGGAGGAGCTTTACAAGCATACGCGGATGGTATATTGGAGTTGCGCTTCTTTACCTACTGGCGAGAATTATTGAGTATTATCTCGCAGGTGAGTTTGCTTCTTGCCCTTCCTACCAGTTCCCACGCCTTGCTGGCTTCTGAAGAGTTTGTCAATGCCTTCAGTTTTGCGCAAAATTTGCCCATGCCTTTTCTGGACCAGGCAAGTGCGGAACGATTACTGACGGAGCCACTACGCGAATTGCGGGTACTTATCTCCTCTCGTACAGTACATCAAGCGGTGCAATTAACAGGGGGAAATCCCTACTATATGGCCCTAATTGGAATGCAGTTTGTGCGCCTATTGAATGCACACGCGCAGAAGCAGCAGGTAACGGATGAAGATCTGCAACTGGCGATAGATCATATTATCGAGGCTGGTGGTGAGCAAAGCTTTTCGTATTATCGCCAAGAGCTACATGGTGAACTGGAGCCGCGTATTTTAGATGAGATGCTTGAAATTATGGCGAATTCGAAACACGCCATGATTTCGTTGCGGCAACTGACAAAAAACTTGGGGATGGCTGAAAGAGAGATTCGCCCAGCCTTAGAGCGGTTGCGTAATGGTCTGATACTAGATGAATACGCAGGGAGACGCAACGCGAGTAATCCCGAATATACTTTTAAGATTGAACTGGTCAAGCTCTGGCTCATGCGTAATCGCTGGTTGCTACAGTCTTAAGCAAGGAGGAAGGAGTATGCTTATGTCGGATGTACACTCCTGGCGCACATTGTTTAATCCCTTCAGTTCGGGCGATATGCCCGGAACCGGTCGCGTTTCTGGCCGTAGCACCGATATTAGAAATTTGATTGCCAATCAACAAAGCGCCATTATCTTGTCTGGATCTCCTCGCGTGGGCAAAACGGCCTTCGTACGTTATCTTAAGGGCGTGTCTTCTGTGGCCTGGTCCTGGCGTGATGAAGTAAGCCTGCACGATTTGCGTGAGCAGTTTGCACTTGACCAGTTATATTTTACTCAGATAGATCTGACGACCCTGGAGAATGCGCAAACTGCTCAAGAACTCCTCTCTGCCTTCGTGACTGAATGTAAGAGAAGTCTTGATACTCCCTATGCTGCAGCGAAATTGCCATCTCTCTCCCATGATATCAAGGGCTTAAGGTCTTTGTTGCGCTACTACACACGCGAGTTTCCAGAGGCGCGTTACTTTGTGATGCTTGATGCAGTGGAGCGTCTGGCACGCCTTGATATGGCTATCCCTGAGTTAGAGGGGAGCCTGGCTCAGACCCCGCAGGAGCGCGGAATTGCCTTGCTCAACCATTGTGGGGCTATTCGTGTCCTGGTCGATTTAATTGATGAGTTTACGAATTTTGGCGTGATCTTCTCTATCCAGAGCCTGGCTCGCCCGAAGCTTGTGGACCAGTTTGTGCATGTATCTGCCGATCTGGCACGCTTTACGACAATTGTCCTTCAGTGCCTGACGCATACCGACGCCCAGGCCTTTTTGGGGCAGAGCCCGGAAGATTTTGGCGAGGCGTGGGCGCAGGCCTTTTACCGGCTGGGGGGACAGGAAATATTTACACCTGGTGAGCAGCAATGGTTATATGAGCAGGCGGGAAGTCATCCCTATATACTGTTGCAATACTGTTACCATACCTTTCATTTCAAGCAATTGTATGCCACGCAGTCTCAACAGTGGCTGGAGTTGCCCATTGAAGGTCGGCAGCAACTGAGCGAGCAGGTAAATAGCGCGGTGACAACCTTCCTCACCCTGCATTGGAAGCGTTTGCTAGAGGCTATTGAAAAGGGAAATAGTGAGACGAAGGCTCATTTCTTTGAATTTGTGCGCGTGTTTGAGGCGCATAACGCGGATGAAGAGATAGCACCTGAACTCTGGAACAACCTGGGGGCGGAACTCCGCTATATTCTTTCCAACGAGGGGGTAATTCGCTATGAACCTTTTCAGCCTGTGTATTATCCAGGAGCGATCTTGTGCCAGTATCTGTTGGAGAAAGCACGGATGCAGACTCCTCCCAGCAGTCGCGGCTTCTGGCTTACTATTACGCGCCCCTCTAAGGCTCCCGAGCGCCTCTCGCTCTCCGAACTAGAGTATCACCTGATTAAAACGCTCAGGCAGCACCCTGTGCGCTGTAGCGAGGAAGAGTTGATGCAGGGGGCCTGGGGGAAACTCATCGAGCGCTCAACCTTTACCCAGCGCATGCATCATTTGCGCAAGAAGCTCAAGGATCACAGCGATAACGTTGAGCTCATCAGCAATCACTATGGAGGACTGTATTCACTGAACCATGCAGATTGGTTGCACTTAGAATGATATAGGGCTTATGACATATGAGCAGAATGTGCCAATGATTTGTTCAAAATGTTGAACCATGTTATAGATGCAAGCTGCTTTAACGGTTTTTTGGCTATGCATATGAAAAGCAAACCTGCATGGGATAGGGCTGTCTTAAGATATTTTTTTCCTTGTTCCAGTAAGTTGGCATCGTATTCGCTATCAAAGAGGATGCACATATATGCGCAGACTATGGCCTTTTCTGTAAGGTAATACTCTAATAAAAGGCGAGAAGGTGCATTATTTTCTCCCATTGCGTTGAGATATACTTCTATAAAAGTGTTAAGGAGAGACCGAACCTCTCTTTTTGATAAGTTGGATTGCTGAGACAGCTGAACTTCTAAATCCATAGTTAGCATTGCAACATCGCTCAGCGTATCAATATTGCAAAAATCAGGTTGAAAGTCAACACAGTCAAGAGCATTAAACTGCTTCCCCACAATCCAAATATTATTGGTCTTCAGGTCACCATGACAGCGTTTTACTTTGCCTTGGCGTTGTTGAATATCCTTGCTGCATGTTTTATGCATAAAAGACATTAGTATATAAAAAATGTAATAAAGAAGAATGGCCAGGAAAGGAGGGAATGATTTTTTTATAGCTCTATGCAAGCATTGTTGATTTAAATGCCATTTTTTTTTAGTTGTTTCTAAGATATTTTGATTTTGTAATGGCGTAGTTAAGCCTTTATGCATTCGAGCTATCTGGATGGCAAGGCGCTGGAGTCCTATGTTTGTTTCAGAGTTCCTTCGTTGAAGTTGTAAATCTAAGCGACTGGATTGCTTTAGTTCTTTCATTATAGTGACATATTCTGCTGATAAATCAATGTTTGTAGAATCTGGATGTTTTATGAGTTTACCTAGCGTAATTGTCTTATTATCTTGTTGGGTAATTGGTGCAATTCCCAAATAAATGTTGTGGGCAAACTGGCGATTATATGCCAAGCCCTCGATAGTATATTGACGGCGTTTGTCTAGGGTGTTTGTGAGATATACCTCATTGGTGCAAGGGAGCCAGGTTTTTGCGCAGAAAAAGCATTTCTTTCCCTGCTCTGATTGAAGAAATAAGACTGACGTGGCTGAAGATTCATATCTTTTGTAAATGAAGTATTTTCCCTCTACATAAGGCTCTTTATTCTGTATTTCAACTTGGGGATTACGCCTACGTTGCAGACGTACTGAAGTATTTTTCCTTGCTAGATTATGTTTAGTAATAGTATGTGGGCCAGCCATCTGTATATTATGGCACATTAAAACTCAATGATTAATTTGAGGTGATGAATGTGCATTCCCTTCCAATTTATGTTGATAGGACTCACGGATCAATCTAGCGTCATTTGTTTGGCTAAAGAGTTGAACCCACGACATGAGTGTTAAGACAGTGTTGATCTTACTTAACACCTTGGCCGTGAGTGAGAAGATATTTCAAACTGACGTACAGCTGAAATTTGACATTGTAATACAAAGACATAAGATTGTTTCCGCAATTCCTGAGTATAGTATAGCGAATGTAAAGAATATAAATAAGCCAACTGGTACATATGTGTGGTTGCACCGCATATTTCAAATCTGCTCTTTTGATAGCAAGATCTAAAAAGATCGTGTGTTCTAGTAATTTGCTCGTTCTTTATGCGCTTTGTTGTGTAAATGTAAGGCTAAACTTATTCTTGCTATCTGTGATGCTTAAAAAGCGCTTATCGTGTTTCAGCAAAAATTTTTTGAAGCCTATCTGCATATATAGCAGCAATTGCTAAATAACCAAGCCCCTCCTGTATACGTTTGTCAGCAAAAATATTTACATATGTGCATATAATTGCTTTTTCTATAATGTACCATTGCCAGTGATGATAACTATAATTGCTTGTGATGCGGTTGAGATAACATGTTAAGAACAGGTCAACTAGTTGTTCTGGCGTATCCTTGAGCGTCTGTCCATGCTGCCAGCGGGCTGTAAGATGGGCTTCAAGATCCATGGCGAGCATGGCGACATCGCTCATTGGGTCGATGTGGGCAAATTCGTCTTTGAAGTCGATGCAATCGAGGGCTAAGAGGTGCTGTGCCTGGCGTGGCGGGGTATGGGTAAGCCAGAGATTATTGACTTTAAGATCTCCATGACAGCGCCTGGTAAAGATCAGGCGTTGCTGAAAATGTGCACTATGTTTGTGGAGATAGGTCTCCATCGTATCGAGGATCATGCGTTGAGGCGTTGTAAAGTCGTGTGCAGGAAAGAGATGGTGGAGGTGGGCAATGGCTTCATTAAAGAAACTTTTATTTAATTCCCACTTCTCTTGCAGAATATCAAACTTGCTTAAATGAGGAGGGGTGGGCTCAAGATGCTGGTGCATGTGGGCGATGGTGGTGGCCAGAAAGTGCATATCCTCCCTGCTACCAAAGTTGCCCCTGTGAATCTGATTGTCGAGGCGCCAGTTCTGGGGGAGACGCTTCATGACCAGGGCATAGAGTATCCCTTTCTCCAACTGCTCTGGCTGAGGATGCGTAAGTAGTTCCCCTAGTTCAATTGACTGCTGATCCTGAAAATGGTAGATGGGGGCAATCCCGAGGTAGACGCCAGGGGCATGGCGCCGGTTGAAGGCGAATCCATTAAGCGTATAAGCGTTGCAAGTGTCGATATCACTGGTTACATAGATATCGTTTTCGAAGGCGTGCCAGAGTTTAAGGCAGAGGGGAACTGTCATGTCTTGCGACTCGACAAAGAGAATGAGGGTGGCTTGTGAACGCAAGGTGTGCGTAATGGTATGTCGTCCCCGGACATGCCCCTGAATATCTTGAGGCAACAGGTGATTGGCTGTAATGTGAGGGTGGATATTGGCTGATCCAAAGAAAGATTCTGCGTTTGGAGGGATAGCGAACTCTTCGCTTATGGAGGTTGAACGCATAGATACTGAGCCCTTTCGTGTCCAACAAATATAGGCTTTTAAACCTGGCTAAGGAACACTTTGTTGATCGCTGGCGTATCAGCAACTACAACGAGCGCTTAGCAGATAGCTTTTCAGTATCTAATGTACCAGATATTTATTGTTAATGCAATAGATGCCTGAAATGTCAGGATAGTTTTTTATGTTTTTAACGTATAAGAGATAATAAAGCTGATAATGTTTCTGCAAAAAACTTGTAAAGATAAACAAATAAGCGGATAGAGAAGAGACTTTATTGCGCTATATACGCCTATTCAGTTGCTTTTAAGGAGAGGCTGGATTGTTTACTCAACAATATTGTTTGACGAAAGGGAAAATCGCTGTGTTTTGGCCTTGACAAATGATTTCCAGGTTGTCTATACTTATGGGTAACAAGTTTAGAAACACAATCGCACATTTGTACAATCTATACACGCAGTTATATGAAGAACTGCACTCATCCAGAGAGGTGGAGGGATACGGCCCTGTGAAGCCCGGCAACCCGCTGCAATGTCGCACGAAGGGTGCCAATTCCGGCAAAGCTTTGCTTTGCAAGATGAGGGGAGTAGCGAGGTAGCGAAGCCCCTGAAGAGGGGTTTTTTGTTACCCAAAAATAGGGCGTACTGCTTCTCCGAAACCCTGAGCGCGGAAGCGCTAGTCGCGAGAGCGACGTTGGGTTTCGGAATAAGAACATAGAAAAAGCAGCTTATGAAGCTCTCTCAACACCGTGTGAAAACTGGTAGGAAAGACGAAGAAGAGGACGAGTAAATGTTATGGGTGGCTACAGCGAGTTGACGATGATGAGAAGGTCAGCGCCATTCCAGCATTGAATATGACCTCGGAGTCGCAGATTGAAAAGGTTGCGCACAAACTGCGCAGTACCGAGTAGATCGAGCCGTGTGGCTACGTTATCAGCCAGAGTGCCCCACAAATGTTATCGTGGATTCTATGGCACTCGTCGAGGTTGACGCTGTGAAGCGTTGACAAATCAGGGTGGTACCGCGAAGACGTTTACCCTCGCCCCTGGAGTGGGTGAGGGTGTTTTTTTATCCTTCACCCTTCGGGTATAGCATATGAATACAGTGTTTCTGCTGCATAAAGTCAGAATAAGTGTAGTGTTGTGGCATGGGCGTTCTCGCTTAAGTGATAGCAAGCAAGGACGCAAGTGACAGCTGGCAACCAGAAGAAGGAGCGCATGAATGGTAGCACAGATAAACTATACCAAAAGGGTTTTGACTCCAATTCGTGAAGAACAGAGCACCGGCACCTATACCCTGGATCGTTTGTCCTTGCAGCGTGGGGGACTCCTGGGACCAATCACCGTGGCATATGAGACCTGGGGGACGTTAAACGCTCTGGGAACCAACGCTATTCTCGTGACCCACGCCCTGACAGGGGACACTCATGCCCATGATAGCGAGCATCCTGATGATACCAAGACCGCATGGTGGAACCCCTTGATCGGTCCGGGACGCCCCATTGATACCAATCGCTATTTTGTGATCTGTTCCAACGTACTGGGCGGTTGTAGTGGAAGTACTGGACCAGCCTCGGTTGATCCTCGTACTGAACATCCTTATGGTATGCGTTTCCCGATTATTACTATTCATGACATGGTGCGCGCGCAGCATGCCCTGGTGGAGCACCTGGGGGTGCGTCAACTGGCTGCCGTGTATGGCGGTTCGATTGGTGGGCAGCAAGCCCTGGCCTGGGCTGTGTTGTATCCAGAAATGGTGCAGCGTGTGGCCGTCATTGCGGCCTCTGGCAGCCTTACTGCCCAGGGAATCGCCTTTAACGAGGTGGCGCGCCAGGCCATTATGGCGGACCCACAATGGAACTGCGGCGACTATGCTCCTGGTCGCGGTCCCGCTACCGGCTTGAGCATCGCCCGTATGCTGGCGATGATTACCTACCAGAGCGAGGAATCGATGGAGCAGCGCTTTGGGCGGCATGCAGCTCGCAGAGAAGAGGTAACATCACCGACAGCCCATCCCGACCTGGGTGGACGCTTCGATGTCGAGAACTACCTCTACCATCAGGGTGAGTCCCTGGTGCAGCGCTTTGATGCTAATAGCTATCTCTACCTGAGCCGGGCGATGGATCTCTTTGATATCAGTGAGGGCTTCTCCTCACTGGATGCAGCCCTGGCGCGCATTCGTAGCAAGGCGTTATTTATTGGTATTAATTCTGATTTTCTCTTCCCGGCCAGGCATGTGCGGACGCTTGCTGAGAGAGTGCGCCAGCTTGGTGGGAATGCAACATATATTGAATTAAATTCACCTCATGGACACGATGCCTTCTTGAAAGAGTGGGCACAAATGACTGTGGCATTACAGCAGCTTTAAACGTTTGGCTAACAGCTTCTAAGGAGTACGACTATCATGGCTTTGAACAGTGATCGTGAGTATGGTTTTGAGACACTGTCGCTTCATGCAGGTCAGGAGACCGCGGACAAAGCAACGAATGCCCGCGCGGTCCCAATCTATCAGACAAGCTCGTATGTCTTTGACAGCCCTGAACATGCCGCCAATCTCTTTGCCCTCAAACAGTTTGGCAATATCTATACCCGTATTATGAACCCCACTCAGGATGCCTTTGAGCGCCGTGTGGCGGCGCTGGAAGGCGGCGTGGGCGCGCTTGCAACCTCTTCGGGCCAGGCGGCCGAAACATTGGCGATTCTCAATATCGCGGGCGCTGGTGATGAAATTGTATCGTCCGCAAGTCTGTATGGTGGGACATACAACCTGCTGCACTACACCCTACCCAAGCTGGGTATTACTACGCATTTTGTCGATAGTCGTAATCCTGAGAACTTCCGCGCGGCCATTAACGCGCGTACTAAGGCTATTTTCGCGGAGACCGTGGGAAATCCCCGCCTGGATACATTGGATATTAGCGCCGTGGCCGCGATTGCCCATGAGCATGGCCTGCCGCTGATTGTCGACAATACGCTGGCAACGCCCTACCTGGTCCAGCCGATCAAGCATGGGGCGGATATTGTGATCCATTCAGCGACCAAGTTTATCAATGGACATGGTACCTCCATCGGCGGCATTATTGTCGATAGCGGTAAATTTGACTGGGCGGGGAGCGGACGCTTCCCTGGACTGGTTGAGCCTGATCCCTCTTATCATGGCCTGCGCTATGCGGAGGCGTTTGGACCCCTGGCTTATATCCTCAAGGCACGTGTACAGCTACTTCGTGACCTGGGTGCGGCAACAACGCCGTTTAACTCCTGGCTCTTCCTGCAAGGCCTGGAGACGCTGGCCCTGCGCATGGAGCGCCATAGCCAGAACGCGCTGCGCATCGCGGAGTTCCTGCAGTCGCATCCTGCTGTAAGCTGGGTGAGCTATCCGGGCTTGCCAGATCATCCACAGCATGAACTGGCGAAGAAATACTTCACTCATGGGTATGGAGCGATCCTTGGCTTTGGCATTAAAGGCGGTGTTGAAGCAGGCAAGCGCCTGATTCAGCATATCGAACTCTTCTCGCACCTGGCGAATGTGGGCGATTCCAAGTCACTGATTATTCATCCCGCCAGCACCACGCATGCACAGTTGACGCCTGATGAGCAGATTTCAGCGGGTGTCACGCCAGATTTCATTCGCCTCTCGATTGGTATTGAGACGGTTGAGGATCTGATTGGCGATCTGGACCAGGCGCTAAAAGCGGCTGTGAGCGGCGTTGAAGAATTGTCAAATGTATAGCAGATGAGGCTTCGTGAGCGGGAAGACTACTCCACGGTTAAGGGGTTAGCCTCCCGCTCATGAAGGGCGGCAGGATGCCTTGTTTGAGGGACGGTAAAGAAAATGCAACACGCGGTTTGTGTTCTCAAGTTTGGTGGAACCTCTGTTGGCAATGGTGAGCGTATTCGGCAGGTAGCGAAGATTGTGGCGGATCATGTCGTCGAAGCGCGCAGTGGCAAGGATAGCCCCACGCCTGTTGTGGTGGTCTCGGCGATGTCAGGTGTGACCGATCAGTTGCTCCGCCTGGCCCGCTATGCCTGTACTGGCACGAATGAGGAGTGCGCGCGTGAGCTAAAGCAGTTAAAGCAGAAGCATTTTGACGCTGCCGCCGAAGTGGTGGAGCAGCGCGAGCACCAGGCTCAACTCCTGGGTAACCTGCTTTCGACTCTTGAAGCTCTGGAGCGAGATGTGAAGGCGCTCCAACTCGTTGCCCAGCAGGGGCAAGATGTCACGCTACGTACCGCGGCTGTTGCGTCCTATGGCGAACGTCTCTCCGTTTTGCTGGTTGCCGCGGCTGTGCGCGACCTGGGAACAGCTGTGCAGGCTATCCAGAAAGAGATTATTATTACCACCCCTCCTCAACTTAATGATGGCACTCAGCCCTTTGGAGTCGTTGTGGGTGCCGAACCCTTGCCGAGAGAGACCGCTGAAAATGCGCATGCCCTGATTGATCCCTTGCTTGCGGAGGGGGTGACCCCCATTGCCTGCGGTTTCCTTGGCCGGACCCTCACAGGCTATGTTACAACGCTTGGGCGCAATGGCTCGGATTACTCGGCGACGGTTATCGGGGCGGCCCTTGATTGCCAGGAGGTCACGATCTATACCGATGTGGATGGTGTACTGACAACGGATCCCCGTTTGATCGCGAACGCGCGTTTACTGCCGCACTTGAGCTATGCTGAGGCGGCTCGCCTCTCCTGGTTTGGTGCCAAGGTGCTACACCCTCGCACCTTGATTCCGGTGGCCCCGCGTAACATTCCGGTGCGGGTACGCAACACGTTTCGCCCGCATCTGCGTGGTACGGTGGTTGGGCCAGTGGTGAATGGCGTCAATGGCTTAAGTGGGGCGCGAGCGATTACCGTCCGCCGCAACCTGGCATTAATTACGATGGAGAGCACGAATCTGTTTGGCGCGCCAGAGAATGCAGGCCAGGTCTTTGAGCTTGCCGCACGCGTGGGGGCAGCGCCTATCGCTATTTGTTCATCCTCGGGTCACCACCTCTCGTTTGTCGTGGAGGAGCAGGCAGCGGATTCTATTATCGCGGCTCTACAGCATGATATGGGTGATTGGCTGGTGCGTTGTCGGCGTGCCCTGGCTGCCTGTGCCTGTATCGGGTCAGGCTTTGTCTCGGATCCAATGAGTCCCGCTCATGCCGTTGCCGCGCTTGCACATGAGCGCATCCTGGTCATTGCTCAAGGTTCTTCTGAGCAGGGGATCACGCTTATTGTGGAGAACAGTGCCAGTGTGCGCGCGTTGCGCAGCTTGCATCGCGAGCTGATTGCGCCCGTTATTCCCCTGGTGCGCCATGAGCAGCCTACCACGAAAGCGTCATCGCTTACTACCTCGGCGTCTCGCGCTTAAAGCGCGCTCTGGTTTAGGAAATCAATTATGGTTACACAGACTTACAAGCGTATCCCGGTCGCGGTTTTGGGAGCGACTGGAATGGTTGGACAGCGTTTTATTGATCTGCTTCAGGGGCATCCCTGGTTTGAACTGGTGGCCCTGGCGGCCTCTGAGCAGCATGGTGGACGTGCCTATAGTGAAGCCACGCGCTGGCGTCTGCCCAATAGCGAGATGCCAGTTGAGGTCGCGTCCCTACCAGTGGTGGCCTGTCGTCCTGAGGCGTTACCAGGCGTCAAGGTTGTGTTCTCAGCCCTGCCCGGCGAGGTCGCAGGTGATATTGAGGAGGCCTTTGCCCGCGCAGGCGTGGCGGTCTTTAGTAATGCTAAGAACCATCGCATGGCTCCCGATGTACCTCTGCTCATCCCTGAGGTAAATGCGGATCATATCGCGGCTATCGCCTTCCAGCGCAAGGAGCGTGGTTGGCCTGGCTTTATTATTACCAATGCCAACTGCTCAGCGACCCCCTTGGTCATGGCTCTAAAGCCATTGCAGGAGGCCTTTGGTGTGCGTAAGGTGCTCCTGACAACCTTGCAGGCCATCTCAGGTGCAGGCTATCCTGGCCTGCCCTCCTATGACATCCTCGATAACGTCATCCCCTATATTGGTGGCGAGGAGGAGAAATTGGAGAGCGAGACTCGGAAGATGCTTGGCTCCTGGCAGGAAGGCCAGGGCTTTGTCGATGCTCCTCTGGCCGTGAGTGCGCATTGTACGCGTGTCTCTACACGCGAGGGCCACCTGGAGTGCGCGAGCGTCGAACTGGAGCGCGAGGCAAGCCCTGAAGAGATTATCGCGGTCTGGGAAGGCTATCGCCCCCTGCCACAGCAGCTGGGTCTCCCAAGTGCTCCTGAGCAGGCGCTGATCTATCGGCGCGAGGTTGACCGTCCCCAGACAGTGCGTGATCGCGACGCTGGTAAGGGGATGAGCGCGGTTCTGGGTCGACTCCGTCCCTGCCCGATTTTTAGCTATAAATTCGTGGTGCTGGGACACAACACCATTCGTGGCGCGGCTGGAGGCTCCGTGTTAAACGCGGAACTCTGCTATGCACAGGGACTTCTGGCCGATCTCTAACGCTCAGCTGTAGGGGCCATGCTTGCATGGTCTTTGCTATCCGCCACGAGAAAGTCCAAGCCAGCTTGGACCCTACAATTTACTTATCGTGCCGTTTATAAAGCCAGCTAGCAACCTAGCTGGCTTTACTGGTACCTCTATCTGTTATTCTTCTATTGGTTGTTGCCCCAGTATAGCCGCTCGTCCCGCCCCCGGTGCTCCCTGTTGTGTGTGCCGCGACCATAACGGTGGTAAAGGCGTTGAAGCTCTCTGCCCGCTCTGTTTCAAAGTGCATAAACCAGGCTGGGATGGATGCTGGCTCCTGCCGTTGGGAGCAGCGTACCCACTGGCGCAGTAAGCCATAGCTGGTAGCATAGGGCAGGTAGCGGTCAAAGAGGCCAGGCTCTACGTTCATATGTGCCTTCGTGCTTATGGCAAGCAAGTAATCGCTAAAACTGCGGCTGGCCTGCGCGGCCTCGGCCCCTCGATCGCTCAGGGGAGAATAATACAACATAATGAAGAATGATAGCGTGCTGACGGCAAGCAGGCTCAGGGCGGGAAAAACAATTGGCCAGATGACAGAAGTTGAACCTACAAGCAAACTGGCGATAATACCTACCAGGGAGAGCAAGAAGAGCACCAGGCTCCCGCGCCCGAAGCGCTGGCGTATCTGCTGGCGTACGGGGTCGAGGAAGCCGTGCGCCTGTAGCTCAGCTCGTAGCGGCGTGGTGAATGCGTCAGCCTGGCGTTTATACACTTTCGAGAGTTCGCTGAGTGGTAGCTCGGTTTGTTCTATGCCGAAGAGCACGTTAAGGAGTCCCCGTTCCGAGGCGGAGAGTGCGCCTGCGTAGGGCTGTTTCCTGAGCGCAAACATTTTATACTGTGTAGATTTGGGTGGAGGAACTTCGGCAAAACGGAGCGCCCCTTTCTGCGCCAGGTCAAAAAGCGTGGCAAGCACCTGCTTCCAGCCTGGATTGGGATTGACTGCCAGCAGCATCCCACTGAGCGCGGGCGAGAGGTCCCTGGGTGGCTCGGTAAGAGTAGAGCTACTCAACGAGGTGCGACGGCGATATTTCCAGCCCAGGAAACCAACCAGCACCGAGCCAAGCAGGGCGACCAGGCCGCCCAGTAGAAGCATGGGTGTCCAGAGAGCGTTTGTTGTCATTCTTTTTCCCTAATAGTGGTAGTGAATACGTGCTTTTTTGAGTAGCATAGCGTGCATAGTTCTAAAGTGCAAGCGTGCTTTAAGGTGCGAAAGAAGAGTGTGCTGAGGTGGCTGGGCATCTGCCCAGCCACCTCAGCACACTCTTCTTTACTGACATCGGCAAGGATGTGAATGGTTTGTCACTATGAAGTTTTCATGGCCTTAACGAGTGCGGGAACCAGTTTATCGGCTTTGGGTGTGCCCAGGCCGGTGACGGGATCCCAGCCCTTGATGGCAGGATAGCCTCGGACACGGGCGCCCTGATTGGTATTGTCGCCCAGGATGACATCATTGAAGAGGTGGTCATACTGATCGGTTGCCGCCAGCTTATACAGCGTCGGGTTGATAAAGCCCAGCGGGTGACCCGCAGCCTGGTTGGCGAGCGCCATGATTGCGGCCCAGAGAGGCGCACTGGCGCTGGTGCCTCCAGCCATATTCCAGTTGCCCTTGCGGTAGAAGGCCAGGCCACTATAGGGATCAGCATCGCCTGAGACATCGGGAACACCACGACGTCCTTGTAGCTGCTGCTGAATACTGGCTGACAAGCCCTGCTGAAAATCGGGGGTTTTAAAGAAGAGGCTGAAGCCGCCTCCACTCCCACTCCAGGCTTGCTCGTTTGCTCCGGATGTATTGCCAGCTTTGCGGTTGACGGTTGTTCCTCCCACGGCGGTTACCCAGGGAGAGGAGGCAGCAAAACTGGTCGCGGGCACGTTGCCCATCTTCTTGTTATCGTCCGCGTAGTCGGTCGCGCCCTGGTCGCCAGAGGAGTTAAAGTAAGTGATGCCCATCTTAGTGGTTCCCTTTTGTAAGAGGGTATCCCATTGTTGAAGTTCTTGCTGGCTTGCACTGTCCTTGAGCGTTAATTCGGAGGCGCCCCAGCTCTGGGAGACAATAGAACCAAGGTTATGGTCCATCACATATTGCTCAAGTGCCCGGAACTCGGGTAGGCCAAAGGTGCCCTCGGTCTCGGCTACCGGACTCACCAAAACGACGATTTTGGCTTCGGGAGCCATGGCATGGATAATCTGTACATCCAGGGTGGTCTCATCGCCCCAGCCATCTTTATCACCGTGGGGATCCTTCTCGGGTACATTAAGAGGCGCAATGACCTCGAGATTGACGGGTGGGAGGCCAAACGTTTTGTCGAAAACATCCATGTCTGCCTTCAAAGTAGGGCTGCCGAAGGAGACGATATCAATAACCGTCTGCCCTTTTCCCGTGAAGCCCTGATCGATCAGGGATTGGATGCCGTAGACCTGGCGCATGCTATAGGGCGTCAGGCAGCTTGAGATGCGCTCAAGTGGTTTGGGACAGGTTGTACTCACGTCGGTGAAGCGATTTTTCCCCGTGGCGGAGGTATCGCCCTGCCCTGAATTCGATGTACCTGTGGTGCTTACGGGATACTCACAGGAGAGTAGCATGAAGCTTAAAAGCAGTAATATGCAGGCGCCTCGTAGTTTAGATAGTCGCATGACTCCTCCTATTTTGTGGCCGCGGCCAGATTGCGAAGCAGAGAAGAACCCTTTGGAGTACCCAGTCCTGTGACCGCGTCCCAGCCGGGGACCGCTTGAAAGCCCTTGACGTTTACCGTCTCTCCACCTTTGGTACTCTGGTTGTTATTGTATCCAATTGTCACATCATGAAAGTTTTGTTGCTCTCCCGCCCCCTGAGCCAGGCTATAAAGCGTTGGGTTGATGAAGCCGAGGGGATGGCCCGCGAGCTGATTAGCGATGGCCATCAGTCCTGCCCACGTTGGTGTGCTCGCGCTGGTTCCACCCGTTAGCGACCAGTTCCCGTTATAATAGAAGCTCATGCCTGTGGAGGGATCGGCATTCGCAGAGACATCAGGCAGCCCGCGCTGTCCACCGGATTGCGCCTGTACGGATGAAGGCAGGGCTTTCTGATAGTCTGGTTGCGCGAAAAACTTGCTAAAGCCGCCCCCGCTTCCAGACCAGGCGTGCTCTATAGTTGCCCCTTGACTGCTGGCAAGGGTTGTTCCCCCCACAGCCGTTACCCAGGGAACGTCGGCGGGAAAGGTCACATTGCGTGCATTAACGAGCTTTGTTGAGTTCAGGTCCGCGAAATCGGTCGCGCCCTGATCGCCCGTCCCCACAAAGATCGTCCAGTGATCTTGCAGGGTTGTTTGTTTATAAAAGTCTGCGTAGCTTTTGATGAGCTGCTGCCCAGCCTGGTCGGCAAGAGTAGCCTCAGATGCGGCCCAGCTCTGAGAAAATATCTGCCCCAGGTGATGATTGACCGCGTACTCTTCGAGCTGCTTAAACTCGGGCAGTCCTTGCACGCCCTGCGTCTCACTCACCGGACTTGTCATCACGACGATATTGGCCTCGGGGGCCATAGCATGGATGAGCTGCACATCCAGGGTTGTTTCAGTTGCCCAACCCACCATATCAGAGTCCTGTGTGTTGAACGGCACGGTTCCTAGTGGTGAGAGGATTTGCACACGGGATTGGGGGAGCCCAAATTGCCGGCTGAACGCATCCAGGTCTTTTTGTAGCGTGGGACTGCCAAAGGAGACAATAACCACAACTGTCTGACCTTTTCCGGTGAATCCCTGTTTGGTAAGAGATTCTATATCATATGCCTGGCGAAGGGTATAGGGGGTATGGCATCCCTGATAGTTTGCAAGCTCTGCCGGACAGGTAGTGATGACCTGGTCTACAAAGCCTGGTACCGCTGATGGCTGAGAACTGGCTGTCGCGGTCCCTCCATCCATACTTTTTGAGAAACCAGCAGTTGTACATGCTGCTAATAAGAAGACGAGAAACAAGAACAGTATGTAGCGACGCACGCGGGAAATCATTGTTTTTGAGTACTCACTTCCTGAAAACCTTGCCACGTATAAAAAAATTGACCACCCCTCTTATTATATCCTACAATCTTTAGCTTGACCCGCCCTCAGCGCGCTTCCCTCTCTTGTGGCTCTATCTGTATTTCTATAAGCGTTTTTTTAGAGGATTTTCATGTATTTGCTGAGTTTTGGCTTATGGTTGAGGAGCTAACAAATATTAGGACTATATGCCTACATATACGAAGTCAACTTGACCCTTATGGAGATACTCGGGTAAAGTCAAAAAAGATGCTGAAGTGCTGGGATGTTGGGTAATGGAAAAACAGCGCGTTTTGAAGAGTGAAGGAAATATTGTATGTCGTCTACGGATCAGAAATCAGAGAAGTTTACGCAGCAGCGCAACGATAACAGCTCATTCTTGTCAAACAGCGCAAGGAATGAACCGTATGTAGAGCAAGCCGCTTTCCCCGAGCGTCCCGCTTCAACAGATGCGTATTCCAGAGACTTCTTTGCACCCGGTGAGGCTCCCTATTTTCAGACTGGGTCTATGCCTACTCCACAAGCTAGCGGTGCCTTATTTGATACAGGTGCCAATCCTCGCGCGACGCGTCAGCTCTCTCTTGATGTGCAGAGCAGGACTGGCCAGTTTCCGGTCACCAAGAGCAATACTACGGCCCTGCGCGTCCCGGTCGTCATCGCGGGTTCTGGCAAGCCTTCAACTGGTATGCGACCCCCTAAGGGGAGGCGCATGGTGGTGCATATCGCAGTCACCGCGCTGTTAATTTGTATTATGGCAGGTACCCTATTGGCGGTCAGTGCGACTCAGGCTCCCGCACAGATAGGTCCGAATGGCATTGCCAAATCCTTGAGTAATCTCTTTGATAATAAAGGCGACAATAGTGCCTCGTTGCCTGCGCAGGCGGCTACAGCTACAGCGGTAACTCAGGATGGCTTTGATCCGGGAAACACAACATATGCTGGCGTGACCAACACGGGTCCAACGCTTGGAGATAGCACAAGTAATCACTTCTTCCAGGGTCAGTGTACCTATTGGGCAGCCTACCGCTTTCACCAGTTGCATAATGTCTGGGTGCCCTGGTATGGTAATGCCTGGGAGTGGGCTGGCCAGGCTAGCGCCTATGGTTGGAAGGTCTCTTCTATGCCAACTGTTGGCGCCATTATCGTCCTACAACCCAACGTACAAGGGGCGGGCGGTTATGGCCACGTCGCAATCGTTGAGTCGATAAATGCCAATGGAACGGTGCATACCAGTAACTATAACTGGTACGCTAACGGTGGTGGCTTTGGCATTCTCTCCTACTGGGATTTCTCCTATCCTGGCTCAGGTGTCTCTTTCATCACCTTAAAGTAATCTCATATATATGTTTTTGCCCTGACCTCTCGCACCTGTGGTGCTCGCCTGGGGAGAAGGTGTGCAGTGTGCTGGCAGCCTGTGGCTGCCAGCACACTGCACACCTTCTCCCCAATTCTCATCGTTCCTGCCAGTGCTCTAGTAGGCCGCGATAGTGGGCGACCATGCGTTGATGGTATTTGATGTTGGTTTCCGGGTCTCGTGCCAGGGCAGCCTCATGTTGTTTGAGAAGGAAGCGAGCAGCGGCCAGGGATCGTGGGGCGACGCGCATACGGCGAACGTGTTCTGCTGGGATGGGTTTCCAGGTAGGATCTTCGCGCCAGTTGATATACGGGCAGTTGCGACAACGACTCGCGCAGCAATAGCCGCGACGGATCAAAAAATCGCGTGTCGCAATATATAAACCTTCCTCTGTAACGATCCAGTCATCGGTATTATATGTGGCCATGGGCGCGTCTATCCTTGTCTATCAGTCTGCTCAAGTGTCAATCGCTTCATATGCGTGGCACCATGCGTCGTTGCTTCGTATTGTAACACCGATCTACAACCAGGATGCGCCAGAGTCTATTAATTCTAGGAGGTATGAATGCCTCTTTTTTTGGCGCGTCTTCGCGCCTGCAACACGCAGGAAATAAGATGTGTGGTGGTCTGCTGGATCCGGCCAGCAGACCACCACACATCTTATTTCCTTATTGGGAAGGGGATCAGGAGAGGCGTTCAATGATCATGGCGTTGGCCATCCCGCCACCCTCGCAGATCGTCTGGAGACCATAACGACCCTGGCGGCGCTCTAACTCGTGCAGCAAGACGGTGGTCAGGCGCGCACCTGAGGCTCCCAGGGGATGGCCTACGGCAATCGCACCTCCATTGACATTGACCTGATCCAGGCTAGCCCCGGTCTCGCGTTGCCATGCCAGGACAACGCTGGCAAAGGCCTCATTAATTTCTACCAGGTCCATCTCATCCAGGGTCAGGTTGGCTTTCGCCAGCACTTTACGCGTGGCGGGAATGGGCGCGGTAAGCATGTAGATGGGGTTGTCGCCCGCGAGGGAGAAGGCAACGAAGCGCGCGCGTGGCGTATAACCCAGGCGCTCGGCCACACTACGTTCCATGATGAGGACGGCGGAGGCGCCATCGCTAATCTGGGAGGAGTTTCCCGCGGTGATACGTCCATCGGTCTGGAAGGCTGGCTGTAAGCTCGCCAGTTTCTCCAGGCTGGTATCGGCGCGAATGCCTTCATCCTTGCTAAAAAGAGCGGCTGTGTCATCGGCCTGGTGCATGGGTACCGGGACGATCTGTGAAGTGAAGTAGCCTTCGGCTGTGGCTCGTGCCGCTCTCCGATGGCTTTCAAGACTATACGCATCTAGCTCTGCGCGCGAAAGCTCCCATTTTTGCGCAATCAGGTCGGCGCTAATGCCCTGGTGAACGAGCTTATTATCATAGCGCGCTTTCATCTGGGGCCCAAAGGGCGCTCCTGGTCCCTGGCTGGAGGACCCCATAGGTACCCTGGTCATGGATTCGACACCACCCGCGATGACGATATCATAGGCACCGCTTATGACGCCCTGGGCCGCGAAGTGAATGGCCTGCTGGCTGGAGCCACATTGTCTATCGACCGTAGTACCAGGAACACTCTCGGGAAAGCCTGCCGCTAGCGCCGCGTTACGTGCGACATTCAAGCTTTGCTCTCCGACCTGGCTAACGCAGCCAACAATGACATCCTCAATAAGTGAACTATCGAGCCGGGTGCGCTCGATGAGTGAGGCAAGCACATGTCCCAGCAAATCAACGGGGTGCCAATCCTTGAGCTGTCCATTGCGTCTTCCAATGGGAGTGCGGATGGCTTCAACAATAACTGCATCTCGCGACGCCTGAATGGTCATGAACGCATCCTCCTGTGTGCTACATTGCACAGAACAAAACGAACCAGCCTTCGACGCTTTTGTGTATGGCAAGGGCGAGACTGGATGATGGTACGCTCTACGGGCAAAAATAAGATGCATAGAAGAGAGAGCAATGCTTCTTGGACTTCAAATATACAATAACACAAATGCGATCTACTTTGCTGGAGATGAGGTTTGGTTTGCTATACTGAGGTGACCGATAGACAGGGATTTATGTGTATTTGCCGTGAGCATAGCGGGAGGAAGCAATGCAACAGTTTTTTGAGCGAGCCGAACAGATTGTAAGAGACCGGGACCATGGCTCACGCTGGTTGGTGCGTGAAGCGGTGCTCCTGCTGCGCAGTCTGGCTATGGAGCAGTCTGCAAACCCGCAACAACAGGTGGAGACGCTCTTTGCGGTGGGGCGCAGGCTGGCATGTGCGCGGCCCGCGATGTCGGCCTTGCCCAGCGCGGTCAGCCGTGTCCTATGCTCTACCCATGGGCCAGAGACTGATGTTGCGGTTATCGCGCAGAAGGCGACAGACTTTCTGGAAGCATATGACGCGGCTATCAAGCAGATTGTAGAGCATGCACGACCAGTTCTCCATGGAAATGTCCTGACGTGTAGCCTCTCGCATACGCTGGTTGAGGCGTTGGAGGCATGTCGTGAGCGCGTCGAGCAGGTCTATGTGCTGGAGGGGCGTCCACGCTATGAAGGCCGAACGATGGCGCAGCAACTGGCCCTGGCGAACATTCAGGTGACCTTGCTAACAGACGCCCAGGCCGCGATTTTTCTCCCCCAATGCCAGTGTGTGGTGGTTGGTGCGGATAGCCTCCTGGCGGATGGCACCGTGTTGAATAAGGCTGGAACCGCTTTGCTGGCCTGGGCTGCTCAGGGGTACCAGGTGCCTTTGTATGTGTTATGTGAAACCCTGAAGATTTCGTCCCGGCGTTGGAGCGATGACCTGGCGCAATTTGCGGAGAGCGCGCATTTGTTGGAGGAGAAAGAGGCCAGCGAGGTTTGGGATCAGCCTCCAATCGGGGTGACGGTGCGTAATTATTACTTCGATGCGACGCCTGCAAAGCTGGTTCGTGCCTGGCTGACGGAGCGTGGTAGCTTAACTGTGCCAGAGATCGCCAGCATTGCTCACGAGACGCAGCACGCCATCCATATGCTTGAGCAGAGATAGAGCTTATGACGCACCTTTTCCAGATACTCCTGTAGTCCTATTTATTTGGTAAAATAAGGAGATAGCTGTATTCTGATATACAGAGCGCCACTTATTTTGGCAAGTATTTATCGCGCAATTATAGTATGCACTTTGTAGAGATGGGGATGTGGATGAAGGAGAGTGCTGTGGAGAACCCACAAAAGCAGCCGGAGAAAGCCGAGGCTACCCAGGAAGAACATCAACTCAAACCAGTGAATGCGGAGACAATCTCGATTATTCGTAGTAATACACCACGACCGCTCAAGGTCGGACCTGGCTTTATTATTTCAGAGCAGAGACTGCCTGCAGGGCTTCCTCTCTCGTCACTATTTCCCGCCAGTGCGCCAGGAGCGCCTCCGCTTCCCGAAGAGATGGCTCCTCTGGATGAGCAAACTCCTCTTAGCCCACAACCCGTGCCTGGAGCACATGAGCAAACAGCATCGGTTATGGAAGATAATCAGGAGTTTGTCTGGCTCTTTGAGTATGCGTTGGAAATGGATGCAACGATGCTCAATAGTCCAGAGGGACTGAATGGGCAGGCCTTGCTCTATGGACCCGCGGTGCTCAAGGGCTATCATATTCTCTTTGGTATGACTCCTGGCGATGGGAATAATGGGGAAGGCAATAGCCGGACCATCGCGACAGTCGTTCCGGGTTCTGGCAGAGAAAGCGAGGTCTGGGGCGTCCTCTATCGTGTTCCACGGAGCCTGACCCTGCGTAGCAGCAGCGCGCCTTCGCTCTTGGACGCGGTCCATGGAGCCGTTCCGCCTCATCAACTCTTTCATCCAGTCAAAGCGACAGTCCATGAGACGTATCGTGGCCGTGATGTATCCTGCATTGTCTATATTGCAACCGAGCGGGTGCGCCAGCAACTGCGTGTATTTTCGCCCTCGTCACACCCAGTCGGTGCGGCGTTTGTGCAGCGCGTCGCCGCCATTGCACAGCGTCAGAAGCTACCCGAAGCCTATCTCAATACCTATCTCTTACCACTCGCGGCGCCAGTGAGCATGCCAGAGCGTCCATCTGAGCGCTCGTTTCTGGGTGTGCCTCTCCCAGTGACAAAACTCAACTCACAGACCGTCCCCTCCCCTGTGACATCGCCGAGTCTCTATTCCTCGGTACCCCCCTCCTCGCAAGTCAGAATGCCCCGGCCTCCGCAGATGGCATCCTGGTTTGTGGGTTTTGCCTGGTATCTCTCGGCGCTCTTTCTGGGTGTGCTTTTCTGTGCCTTCTGTCGTGGTTTTAGCCCGGGAAGCGCGTTTCTTGTCGATAATGCGACCCTGTTAGGGGTTCCCTGGCTGGTGTTTGTATATGGCCTGTTGGGGGGCTGTATAAGCTGCCTTATTTCGCTTGGCCGATTGTCTCAGCGCTCGATGGCATTGCTCACTATGCGCCAGGATTCTATGGTCGTAATTATTACCTGGTTTGCGCGTCCATTTATTGGGGCTGTGTTGGGCCTCCTTGTATATCTGTTTCTGGATAGCGGTCTCTTCCAGTTTGAGGGAGTGTTGACGACGCATCCCGATATCGCGTTTTTGTGCGCGGCCCTGGCCGGTTTGTGTGAGTATAAGCTATTCCACACCAGGCGTCTGCGGTAGCGCGATCCAAGGTGAGTTCGCGTATAGCTCCCGCTGGGTCGTGGAATACTGGTCTTGTTGTACCTGTGTTTGTATGGCCTATTGGGGAGTACAATGAAACATGTAGAAGATAGTTTTGGCGAATATGGCTCTCACTCTATTTGGGCTTTAGTATGTAAACAATGCACATGGAGGGAGCGGCATGCCCACGTATATTAGCCTGGTGAATTTGACTGAGCAAGGTTTTCAGGAGGCCAGAAGTGCCCCTGAGCGCCTCCAAGCCTTCGAGACAGCTGTGCGGGAGGTCGGAGGGAGGCTTGTTGGTTTTTATCTCGTGATGGGACAGTATGATTATATCGTCATCACCGAGGTCCCAGATGATCAGACCGCTACGCGCCTTATCTTAGGTACCATTGCCCAGGGCAGTATGCACACCCAAACCATGCGGGCTTTCCCTCGTGAGGAGTTTGAACAGATTGTGCGTGGCCTCTATTAGTTAGACTTTTCACCAGGCTTGTAGGGTCCATGCTGGCATGGACTGCGTCTCCCAGCAGATGGTTACTGGCCTGCGGGGCGAGGGAGTCTATGCCAGCATGGACCCTATAAATCTTATGCACTTGCTCTACTCGTGAAGGTCTGGACCCTGGAATATGGCGCGTACCAGGCGTTCAGGATCATGGCGTGCCAGGGTGTCACCCTCGAAGTTGAGCTGCTCAGTGGTTATATTGGGCACCAGTTTGCTAAGGCGATTGTGATCGACGCTCACTGGCTCGCTTCGCTCCTCCAAATATTTGGCGCGCAGGTCTGGAGAAAAGGTTCCGGTATTGACGATAACCCGGTCGACGCGCGCTCCCAGGTAGCGATGAATTTCATTGACAAAATCTGAGGCCTTATAGCCATCTGTTTCGCCATGCTTGGTCATCAGGTTGCAAACATAGACCTTCTCGGCTTCCGACTCACGAATGGCTTTGGCAATATCAGGCACCAGTAAATTGGGGAGGAGGCTGGTATAGAGGTCGCCTGGGCCAATAATGATGGTGTCTGCCCGGCGAATGGCGCGAATGGCCTGGGGGCAGCCCGCTACGTTCTCAGGCATGAGGCGCAAGCGATGAATAGGAGAGAGGTCGGTGAGATTCTTCTTGCCTCGTGTGTCGATGACCGTCTCACTACAGATAGTGCTTCCATCTTCCAGGTCGGCGCAGAGCGTGGTCGGTTCGAGGGTAACTGGTACGACATTGCCCGCTGTCCCCAATAACTCTTGGGTGTCTTCAATTGCGAGTAACAGGTTGCCACCGTTGATATCTTGCAAGCCTTTGATAATCAGGTTTCCCAGGCTATGACCACTGACCCCTCCCTTGGCCTGTTCCTGCGTTCCCTCGTCATCTCGCTCAAAACGATGCATGAAGACTTCACGCCAGAGGGCACCATGACGCGCCAGCGCTACCAGGGACTGGCGGAGATCTCCCAGAGGAAGTTGCCGGTGAAACTCGTCCATAAGCATACGCGAACTACCACCACTGTCGGACATGGTCACAATCGCGGTGATATTGAAGGGGTATTTTTTTAGGTGGGATAACATGGAGAAGGTGCCTGATCCTCCTCCAATCGTTACAACCCGCCGCCCTTCAAAACGATCTCCCAATTGATAATAGCCTTGCATCGCTCGTCTCCTGGGGCTGGTTCTTGCAGCATTCTCTTCTGGTTGCTGTGTATCGTCTGTATACATGGTTATAATATCCGGTTTCTATACTGATTCCTCGCTTGCGGAGGAAGTGAGTTGCGTGCTTCTGTCTATGTGGGTCTCCATATGTCAGTCTGTATACTTGCTCCTCAGTCTATCACGACCCCTGACGTCCTGCAAGGAAGCAGCAGCCAACTAAATGCAGAATCGACGTAGATACTGTAAGTCCTACGTTCTTGTGTAAAAGTAAATATTAGGTTATACTGTGTGTAACGGGAATCTCTCTATCACTTTGTGGGCGCGGTGTTAGAGATGTAAGATCTCCCGTTTGTATTTTATTACCCCCTTTTATTGTAGTCTTTTGTTAGAAAATACTTACTCCTTCGCATAGAAGTGTGTTATAATTCCACATATTTTTGTGTAGAGGAGAGGCGCTCATGACGAATAACCTGGATATGCAGTTAATATTGTATCGCGCTCATCTACAATTAGAACAAGGGCAACACAAGAGTGTGTTTGAGATCTTGCAGAACTGTGTTTCCCAGGATGACAAACAGCAACAGGAAGTTATCTATCTCTCAGGTTGGGCCTATGTGTTGGGCAAGCAATGGGGCGAGGCTGAGCGTATGCTCTCGCCAATGCTAGATGTACAAACGCAAGAGTTCGGTCGTACTATTCAGTTAGAGCGAGAACGTATCGCGTTTTTCTTGCTTGTTCTGGGACTGGTAGCCAATTACTTGGCGTTCTATGAGGATGCCTCGCTGCACTTCTCCACGTGTTTAAAAGTACTGCATGTCCGGAGGATCCACCTGCCCAAGGTGCGGATGCAAGCGCGTTATTCGCTGGGAGTGGCCAATCTTTTAAAGGGGCAACCCCAGGCCGCTCTCCAGAGCTTTACTGAGACGCTCAAGCTCTGCCAGCATTACCAGGAAACGGAAATGCCCGCTCGTGTATATCATGGTCTTTGTGAAGCCTACCAGGCTATTAGCGCGTATGAGCAAGCCTATGAAGCCGGGCAAGCCTCCCTACTCCTCTATCAGCAACACTCCGATCATCAGCAGAGCGCCTCATTGCATCAAGCACTTGGACAGATCTGCTTCCATCTCGAAAAGTATTGTGAAGCGCGCGAGCACTATACTCAGGCGTTACAGGTGGCGCAGGAGATGCAAGATCTCCTATTGCTAACCACTAATCATGCCTTGCTGGCTGAATTATGCCTGGCTGAGCGCAGATTAGAGGAGGCCAGGCACTATAGCCAGCTCGCTATGGCGCATGTCGAGCAACTGAGCAATCCTGCCATGCAGAGTAAGGTCTACGTGGCAATGGGAAGGGTGAGCTGCGAGGAAGCGATGTATATGGAGAGTGAGGCACAGAAGAGCCTGCTGGAGACCACAGTCACTTATTTTAAGCAGGCACTTGAGGGGTTGAAGCGCATCCAGGCGCATCAGGAGATGGCAAATCTCTACAGCTTACTGGCGCAAACGTTAGAGATGTTGGGGCGTGAAGAAGAGGCGTTATTGTGCTGGCGCTCGGGCTTTAAGGTCTTGCAGGAGTAGCATGGCTGACGCTGCTAAAGCACGCGTCTACATATGGCTGTGATATTGTAGACGCGTGCTTTAGCAGCATCGGTTGCCTATTCTGCCTTCAGGCGTAGCAGCATGATGCTATGCCAGAGGTTCCATATGCCAAAGAGCAAAATGGCGAAGGTGGTCAGCGTGGCCTGCCCCGTCGAAGGCGCGCTGGCGACGCCAACCGCGCTTCCGCTCAGCAGTGCTGCGACCGCCAGGGCCATATAGCTAAACCAGAGCCAGTTGCCAGGCCAGAGGCGCTTACCTGCGCGGGCAATCATAGCACCAAAGAACATAGAACTGATGGCAATCAGGCCAATGCTAACGGTATTGGTCGTGATGGTAAAGATGGCATCAAGCGTCCCTATGTTGGCGGGAGCTTCTCCCGTTTGCATAAAACCATGGCTGGCGTTCAGGAGATAAATGGTTCCCAGGAAGGTTCCAAGCACAAATAAAGCGATTCCAGCTGTTCCCGTCCAGACCGCAATGATCGCGAAGCCCTTGCCTCGCCAGGCAAATTCAGGCATCGTGTTCTCTTCTGTTGCCTCTTCTTCAGGCTCAATTTCGTTGGCTTCGGCCTCTTCTTCAGCGAGCTCCTCTAGCTCTTCATTTTCTTCTAGCTCTATCTCGGCTTCGGCAATACTCTCCTCATCGGGCGAGCGGCCCAGGATTTCTTGCGCTACAATAATGCGATAGAGCGTATAAGGCATGGTGAAGAGAATGGCGAAGGCAATAGCGAGCAAGCCGCGATAAATAACAAAGAGAGAGGTGTGGTTGCCTAACCAGAAGAGATAATCGTTGAGATGGCCTGTGGTACGGGTATCGCTAAAGCCAGTAGGGTTCAGCACCAGCACCTGGTAGAGCGGAATGGCTACCAGCAGGAGGAGCGAACTCACCAGGTAGTAGAATCCATTAGTGCGTAGTCGTGCTAATAAGCTGCGCTTTCTCATGAGTGCCTAACCTTCTTTTTTCTTATGTCGCATCATAGAGTATCGCAGAAAAAAGCAATCTTCACAAGAGTTACTTCTGATCCGAAACAAGGAGTCTTTTATGCCGCGTGATCTTCCATTGGGTAATGGCCACTTGCTTGTCAACTTTGATAAAAGCTATAACCTGCGTGATATCTACTGGCCACATGTCGGTCAGGAGTTGCATACAGCGGGCGATATTTCGCATACAGGTATCTGGGTGGATGGGCAGTTTGCCTGGCTTGACGCGCCAGAGTGGCAGCGAGAGCTTCTCTATGAGAAAGAGACGCTGGTAACCCACGTCACGCTGGAGCATCCACGATTGCAAGTGCGCCTGGTATGCACGGACGTGGTAGATTTTGATCGCCCCATTTTGATTCGACGGATTGAGGTTACAAACCTGGCCGAGCAGGCGCGGAACGTCCGTCTCTTCTTCCACTACGATTGGCATATCTGGAACGACCGGGATGCCAATACGGTCTTTTACTACCCTCAACAGCAGGCGTTGATTGCCTACAAGCAGCAGGGCTATTTTTTGCAGAGCGGGCAGGTGGGCCAGGGGGAGCAATGCGTGACGGGCGTGAGTAGCTGGGCTACGGGTGTCAAAGAGGTGAATGGCGCGGAGGGGACCTGGCGCGATGCCGAAGATGGAGAGCTTGGGCGTCACGCTATCGCACAAGGTTCTGTGGATGGCACCATTGCCCTCTACCTGCCAACCATCCAGGCAGGAAAGAGTGAGCTTGCCTATCACTGGCTCGCGGTCGGCTCAGATTTACCTGCAGTTGTACGGCTCGATCAACTCGTGCGTGAGCGGGGTGCTGAAGGCCTGCTTGAGCGTACACGTAATTACTGGTTGTGCTGGGTGAACAAGGAGGAGCAGGCCTTCGCGGACCTGTCACCGGAACTGGTTGACCTCTATAAACGTAGTTTGCTGGTGCTGCGCACGCAGATTGACGCTGGTGGCGCGATCATGGCAGCCAATGACGCGGATGTCCAGCATTACAATAACGATAGCTACTCCTACATGTGGCCACGAGATGGTGCCCTCGTCGCCAATGCCCTGAGTCATGCGGGCTATGGCGAGATTACACGTAGCTTCTTTGACTTCTGTGCCGGCGTGCTGACGGAGGACGGTTACCTGTTGCACAAATATAATCCAGATCGTTCCTGGGGCAGTAGTTGGCAGGCCTGGGTCGATGACGAGGGAAAGCCCCAACTCCCCATTCAGGAGGATGAAACGGCCCTGGTGATCTATAGCCTCTGGCAGCACTACCTTTGTTTTCGCGATGTCGAGTTTGTAGCTCCGCACTTTCGTTCCCTGATCGTTCCCGCAGCCGATTTTCTCGTCTCCTACCGCGAGCAGACGACGGGCCTACCTGGTGCCTCCTTTGACCTATGGGAGGAGCGGCGCGGCATCTTAGCCTTTACCAATGCCGCGGTCTATGCTGGCTTGCAGGCGGCGGCTAATTTCTCCAGCTTCTTTGGCGAGAAGGACCTGGCGGCAAAGTACCAGGCGGCAGCCGAAGAGATCAAAGCAGCGACCATCCAGCATTTCTGGGATGAGCAGCGAGGGCATTTTGTGCGTATGCTTGTTGTTGAGCAGGATGGTATCATCCGCAAGGATGCCACGCTGGACAGCAGCCTGTGTGGCCTCTTCCTCTTTGGGATGCTGTCGTTGGATGATCCCCAGTTGCGTGCGACGATGCAGGCCCTGGAGCAGGTTCTCTGGGTGAAGACCGAGGTGGGTGGTATGGCCCGCTACGAGAACGATTACTATTATCAAGTTACACACGATATGGCTCAAGCGCAAGGAAACCCGTGGTTTATCTGCACCCTCTGGTTGGCGCAGTATCGCATTGCCTGCGCGCAATCGCTCGATGCCTTGCACCAGGCGCTTCCACTCCTGGATTGGGTGCATAAGCATGCATTAGCCAGCGGCATCATGGCCGAGCAGGTTCACCCATTTCAGGGTGAGCCGTTGAGCGTCTCCCCATTGACCTGGAGCCAGGCCGAATTTGTCATGACCATTCGCTGGTACCTGGGAAAATATGCGCGTTTACAGGGGAAATAAGATATACTGATGAGCAGACCGTGCTACAACGGTTCTGCCCACATATGCGTGTAAGAATGAGGTGGCAAGCCGCGCCACTTCATTGATGAGACATATGTGGAGACAATGTTTATCGTGTTTAGGGAGGGAAACCAGATGCCGCGCTGGCTATATTTCCTATTGCTCTTCGCTGTGATCGCGATAGGGCTTGATCTTTTGCATATTGAACTTCCACCACTCCTGCTGTTTCTGATTGCTGCCCTGGGTATTGTGCCTCTGGCTGCGCTTATTGGACAGGCCGTTGAGGAGGTCGCTGAGCACACGGGTGAGCGCATTGGC
The DNA here is from genome assembly GCF_016587375.1 of Ktedonobacter robiniae. Classification (GTDB taxonomy): domain Bacteria; phylum Chloroflexota; class Ktedonobacteria; order Ktedonobacterales; family Ktedonobacteraceae; genus Ktedonobacter; species Ktedonobacter robiniae. The sequence continues at coordinate 1,333,413 of NZ_BNJG01000001.1, read as the reverse complement.
GGACTGCTATTCGCGACCTTTGGCAACGCCACTGAGCTCATTATTAGTATTCTGGCCTTGCGCCAGGGCCTGGTCAACGTTGTCAGCGCCTCTATTATTGGGGCCATCCTGGGCAATGCGCTTCTGGTCCTGGGGATTTCCGTTTGTGTAGGAGGCTTTAAGCATGGGCGCCTGAAGTTTGAGACGCGCCCCGCGAGTCAGTACGCCTCACTTTTCGCACTCTGTATGGGAGGCTTGATTCTGCCTACCCTGGCCAGTTTTCAGGCTAAAGCCATCCATTATGACCCTGCGATGGAGCATAATCTCTCGGATTATGTGGCCGTGGTGCTGCTCGTGGGCTACCTGGCGTCGGTGCTCTTCAGTGTCTTCCACGTAGGTGACAAAGCGGAGGAGGGCGAGGAGGAATTGAACGTGACTGTAGGCGCGCGTTCCATGGCTGCCATCTCGCGCTTGCTCACGTATCGGCACCACGTGATTCAGAGTGGAATCCAGGGGAAGACAGGGACACTTAAGAAGATCGATAGCGCCGTTGACGCTATTATGGAGCACGAGAAGGCGCGTAGCGCCGTGACAGTTAAGGCGCAGGGGGAGTCAGAACAGGCTGGACAGAAGAATGGGCAGCCTGCTACCACCCTTGATCCAGTTGCCGCCAACCTGGCTCATCCCGAGGCGAAAAAAGTGGAGACACAGGAGCATAAGCCGCCCCTGTGGCGTTCCTTGCTCTTGTTAGCTGCGGCCACAATTGGGGTGGCCCTCGTTTCTGAAATTCTTGTGGGTTCAATTGAGCCTGTAACGAAGACGCTGGGCTGGAATGATGCCTTTGTGGGGCTGGTCTTCTTGCCTCTGATTGGTGCCTTGCCCGAGTACTTTAATACCATTTCTATGTCGCTGGATAAGCGCATTGGAATGGTCCTGGCGGCCTCGGCTGGCTCTTCGATCCAGATCGCCCTGCTGGTGGCTCCGATCCTGGTGCTGATCAGTCTCTTTATGCCACAGCGCTTGGACCTGGTGTTTAGCGTGGTTGAACTCTCAGTACTGGGCCTGACGACCTTCTTGTTCAGCGAGATTACCAGGGATGGTGAGCTTGTCTGGCTTGAAGGCTTGCTCTTGATTTTGCTCTTTGGCATGATGGCGGGGACCGTCTTTGTCTTCGGTGTTTAGAGTATGAAAAAAGGGCAGGGGAGGGGTCGCGACCCCTCCCCTGCCCTTTTTCTCTGTTCTAGAAAGGGATGGTGAGGACGTCGTGGCCCTCACGGCCAGCTTGCACGAGTGGTGAGACGAAGAGTTCGACAGCGAAAGGCTGCTCATACAGTGGATTGCGAAATTCGTCGGTGAAATGAACATAGAGGCGTTCACGGCGTCCGGCGACGGAGCTTTCAAAGGGCTGCATTGGAATCGTGACCTCAGCGGCGTAGCCCTTGCGTGGCACCTGGATATCGGCCTTCTGTACGACATAGGCCAGGCGCTGGATGAGGGTGGTGCGGATCTCGATATGTACCAGGTCACCCGCTGCAAGAGCACTCAGTCCACTGAGGGGCGTATCGGCGGTCGCCTCGTCAGGAATATGTGGCTCATCGCGTCCCATGACGCTGATGCGCAACGTATAGCTCTGATCTGGTTGGACACGTAGCGGAGTCTCGATGAGGGCCGCGGCTGCGATATCACGACGCTGAACACCCAGGATAAAGTGTTGCAATTGCTGGAGCACCGGGTGCTTAGCACTGGTCTCCCTGGCCTGTGTGCTCAGCGAACGAACGATGTGCGAGATTGCGGGCAGGAAGCGATCATTGACGCGCTCACGCACACGCTGTACCAGCTGATGCTCCTTGATTTTCGCTGGCAGCGCGTTGGGCGCTGGCAGGAATGATTGCAGGTTGGTGACCAGGCCGTTGTCGTTCTCCCCTCCGGCTGGTTTCTCGGGCTCGGGCTGGGAGGTCGAGGCTTCTTCTCGATGTGGTTGTGTCGCAGGTGCAGCCTTGGGTGTGGGCGGCAGGCTCAATGCCATTGTAGGTTGGGCATCGATGGCCTGCGTATCAATATCGGCGGTCGCCTTGGGTTGCCGCGAGAGCGCTGGCATACTGATGGTTTTCTCACTACTGATGGTTGCGATCTGCTGGGTCTTGATATCCTCAATGGCGCTTGCGGAGGCTGTTGCCGCCTCGGTCGTTGAGGTCGCCGTGTGTTCGCTGGCGTTGGTCTCCGGCTTTGGCGGGACAGCGGCCCCTGGCACAGTCTTCTCTGGTGATTGTGATTGTGCTTTCGCTTGAGGCCGAACAATGATGGTAGCTTCGCCATCTCTCGGAATGATGAGTGTCTTCTCGCCCTCGCTAGTGGCAGCAGGGGCTGCCTCAGAGTTAGTATCGGGTGTTGTGATAGCTTGCCTCTGCGTCGTCTGCGAGAGCGCCTGATTCTCCTGAGCAATCTGGGCGCGCTTACGTGTCATACGGTTGGCGTTTTTCACCGGGCGCACGGGCTTGGTGCTCGAAGAGAGGTCGAGCAGGATCTCCGCCAATTCTTTGACGCTGCGAAAGCGTTTGGCTGGATCTGTGCTTAGGGCCTTGCTCACGACCTCGTCGATCTTACTGCCAATCTGGGGATTGATCTCACGTGGCGAGGTTGAGGCGCGTTTTTTGCGCTGTGTGGTCTCGTCTGGTGCTGTCCCGGTCAGTAGGAGGTAGAGGATCGCACCCAGGCTATAGATGTCTGTGCTGCGATCATATATGCCCTGCTGTGTCTCGGGAGCGCTGAAGGGATTGCGTGTTGTAACCTGAGTCGAGTCATCCAGTAAGTTCCGAATGGCGGCCGGAAGCCAGGAGACCATCAGGGCTGGCAGGCCATCATAGGCGTTACCATCCACCAGGATCGCGTGCGGATCGAGGTCGCCGAGAACAATATTTTGTTTATGCAGGCGTTCAACCACCTTGCTCAGGCGATAACCCCAGCTAATGGCCGTATCTTCATCTGGAAGCCCCGCTTCGCTTTCCAGGAGATCATGCAGCGTCTGGCGATGTCGGGCCTCCTGTTTCTTCTCTGCGCCCGCGAAAGGCCATTCTGCTACCAGGTGGAGGTGCTCCTGAAAGTAGCGCAGATCTATAGCAGAGGTTAAATCGGGGATGCGTTTCTGGCGTAACAACTCATACTCTTGCTGAGCGGCTTCAAGAGCTTGTTGTTGTGCGGCTTCATCAAGTGCCGAGAGATCGATATCGCGGATGATAACCTGGTGATGCGACTGATTATCCTGGGCGAAGAGGAGTTGCACCTGACTATTGCGATGAATGAGGGAGGTGATACGATAGCGCTCAGCGATATCACTCTGATCTATAGGAGTCATGGTTCTGACGGTTTTATCTATGCGCTGGCCGCAGGAGCCACAAAAAGTTGCGTGTGGGGGCAGGACCGCGTTGCAGTTATTGCAGCGCACAGTCGTGGGCTGTTTCTGGTCAGATGGAGTTTGTGTTACGCTCATGTTCCTCTACTACGCCTTTTTACTCTAGAGTTATCGTGTCTAAGAAAATTATAGCATACCAGGTATGTACCAGAAGCGTTATCAACAGCATGTCAGATGATATTTCGCGAAGAAGGCGCGCTATAATCGCCTGCTTGGCTCAGAAGTTGGCAAATATGCATAACTATTGTGACACAACGAGAGTCTACAAACTAGTGTGTAGCAAATCTGGATAGAACGGGGACTACACAGAGTGATATAGGATAAACAGGGAAGTACCCGCTCTCCCGAATTTGCTGCACAAGCTGAAGGGCAGACCCCATAGTAAGTATACGTATGAGGCCGTAAAGTGGTTAAGCTTTCTCCCACTATTATTAAGCATAGACGTATGGGGAAGCGAAATGTTTCTCCCTAAAAAGGTGGATCTTCTGGTGGAAGTGACATGCAATTGAGTGAGAAGGCGGTTGGTGACCCGTTTCTCCCCTTGTCATGACTCCTATGTTTTGCTAGAATCCCAAATGGGATAACAGGCACTCTTCCTCCCATGTGACGAGAACCGTTACCAGGAATGACGCAAGCACTGTCAGTGCAAACCCTTGCACCAGGTATAGTCTCAAAGGGGTAGCAGATCCGGGTAATGGTGACACCATCTACCAGGAGCCTTTCGTGTAATGAGAGGTAAGAGGCTCACGCGGACGTGACCTCGTACAATGATGACCCCAGGTGTAGGCCGTTTAGGGGTTTGCACTTGCCTGGCTAAGTAGAATACCTACTGGTATTCTACCGCTCGTCATGGGTGATACAATACAACTTATAGAGTACCAAATGGAATGTAATCTTCTCCTCTTGTCCAAGAACTGAAATTACGATCCGATATTACCCGGAGGTTTTTTTATGGACTTTGCCGCCCTTATGTTCTGGATCCTGGCAACGATCCTGGTGGTGGCGGCGTTGCTGGTAGTCAGCCTTCGTAACATTGTACACAGCGCGATTGCGTTGTTTTTTGTGTTTGTGATGGCTGGTGGTATTTATATCCTGCTCAACGCCGAATTCATCGCTATTGTACAAATTCTGATCTATGCGGGCGCGGTAACCATTTTGATCCTCTTTGCGCTGATGTTGACGCGCATTGGGGGGCTACAGCGCACAAATCCAGCGAACAGGCTCTGGTGGATTGCAGCCATCATCAGCGCCTTTGTTGGTGGGAGCATTTTGTACGGCTTATTCAATAGTGCGCTTGCGATTTCAAATACCAGCACTGGTGGAGGCCATCAACTACCTGCCCACATTAATAATGTTGTTGCGATTGGGCAACTGCTTTACAGCCCCACGTCCTATAGCTACGTCCTGCCCTTCGAAATTGCCTCTGTGGTGCTGCTGGTAGCGATTGTGGGTGCGATTGTTATCGGTAGGGAGGATTAAGAGGCTATGCATCTGACGCTAAACCATTTTCTGGTACTGGGTGCCATCCTTTTTTGTATTGGGCTGTATGGCGCAATTGCCAAGCGCAATGCTATCGCAGTATTGATGGGCATCGAGGTGATGCTCAACGCCGTTAATGTCACAATGGTTGGTTTTTCCTACTTCAACCAGGTGCAACCCTACGCGAATTATCTGACCGGTCAAATCTTCGCTATCTTCATTATTACCGTAGCCGCCGCTGAGGCCGCTGTCGCGCTGGCGATGGTCATTGCCATCTACCGCAAACGTGACACAGTGGATGTTGGCGAAATCAACATGCTGAAGTTTTAGTGCCGTCCGGGTCGCAAAAGAGAAAGGAGTAGTGCGCCTCCCCTGTCCTGTAGGGTTGTGACTGTTCGCGCACGGTGTTAATTAGTATGGATTCGTTGTATACCTATTCCTGGCTGATCCTGTTTGCTCCGCTCCTGGCCTTTGTGGTCATCATCTTCGGTACGCGCGTCCTGGATCTCCTGGGTCGACCACGTGCTGAGGTGCCCGCAGGTGGGCATGGAGAACATGGGCATGCAGACGCAGCCCACGGCGGGGAGAGTCATGGTGGCCATGATGCACATGGCGAAGATGACGATGAAGACCCCAAAATTCCTCATCTTTCAGTCTGGGCCAAGGCAAGCGCCTATGCCGCGATCCTGATTATGGCCCTGGCCTGTGCTTATTCCTGGGTGCTGCTGTTTAACACGGCCATCCATCCTGAAGCGCTTCGTAATAGTCTGACGGTCTTCCAGTATGACTGGGTGGCCTTCGGCAATTTGAAATACCAGGTGGCCTTCCAGATTGATAATCTGGCGGTGACGATGCTGGTCGTAGTGACGACTGTTACCCTGTTGGTGCAGTTCTATTCTCAGGGCTATATGGAGAACTCGGCGGGTTATGCTCGCTTCTACTCCTACCTGTCACTATTTGCCTTTTCAATGCTGGTGATCGTCTTCTCCCGCAACTTCCTGGTCATCTTTACTGGGTGGGAACTGGTAGGTCTGAGCTCATATCTGCTCATCGGCTTCTGGATCAATAAACGTGCCAAGCCCGAGGAGCAGCGTCCCTCGCCCGCGAGTGCTTCGCTGCAAGCCTTTGTTACCAACCGCGTCGGCGACGTGGGTTTCATCATCGGTATCATGATTCTCTTCGCGCATGCCGGCTCCTTCGAGTTCTCTCAGATCCAGGCTTCAACCGCAAGCATGGATAAGGGCCTGCTGGCTGTGGCGATGATCCTGGTTTTCTGTGGTGCGATTGGTAAGTCGGCGCAGTTCCCGCTGCATGTCTGGCTCCCCTCGGCGATGGAAGGTCCTACCCCTGTTAGCGCGCTGATCCACGCGGCAACCATGGTCGCCGCTGGTGTCTACATGGTCGCGCGTACCTTCCCGCTCTTCGCGGCCGCTGATCCTATTGCCTTCCATGTTGTGGCATGGGTTGGTGCCTTCACGGCCTTCTTCGCGGCGACCATTGCCCTGGTCCAGTCGGACTTCAAGCGCGTGCTGGCCTTCTCGACTATTAGCCAGCTGGGCTATATGTTCGTTGGCCTGGGTGTGGCTGGTCCCGAGTATGGTGCCGGCCCTGGTATGTTCCACCTCTTCACGCACGCCTTCTTCAAGGCCTTGCTCTTCCTGGGTGCTGGTAGTGTGCTGCATGGTCTGCACCACGCGATGCACCGCGAGGTTCAGGATACGCGCCTGATGGGTGGCCTGGCGACTCGTATGCCGATTACCGCGGCCACGTGGTTGATCGCGACCCTGGCCATTTCGGGTTTCCCCTTCTTCTCAGGCTTCTTTAGTAAAGAGACCATCATTGGCCTGGCTTTTGAGCAACACGACTGGTTCTCCTATATCCTCACGCTGGCGACTGCTGGCCTGACCGCCTTCTACATGCTGCGCGCCTTCATCCTGGCCTTCGGTGGCCCGGATGGCAAGTTCTTTGGCTTGTGGGGCGGTACCTATCGCGGCGAGGGCCACGTCCACGAGTCTCCGCTGACGATGACCATTCCGCTGATGCTGCTGGCGATTCCTTCTATCGCAGCTGGCTACTGGACTGGGTTCTTCAAGTACCTGAATCCCGATGCCCCAAGCCTGGATATCTCACACATGCTGACATCAGTTGATACCTGGGTTGGTGTGGTGGTCTCCCTGGCTGGCCTGGTGACGGCCCTGGTAATGTATGGCCGTACCGAGCCGGCGAAGATAGACGCCTTTGTGCAGAGAAGTGCCTTCCTGCGTACCGTGCATCTCGTGCTCTTTAACCGCTACTACATTGACGACCTGTACAACTGGTTTGTGCGCTATGCCGTCCTGGGTATCTCCTACCTGGCGCAGGCCTTCGATACCTACGTGATCGATGGCATTGTGAACGGAGCGGCTAGCGTGGTGACGCTCTTCGGTCGCGGCGCTCGTCGTGTCGAGACGGGTCGTGTTCAGGCGTACATGGTTGGCTTCTTCGGCGGCGTGGCAGTGCTCGCAGTGCTCGCCTTTGTCCTGATCACGTTTGCGAGAGGATAATAGAGGATCATGACGGCTTTACAACAAATTTTCGGCAGTGATCTTACCTGGATTATCCTGCTACCAATCCTTGGTTCGATTGTGGTATACCTTATGCCATCAAAGGTTGCTCGCTGGGCTGCCCTGGTGGTTGCAGTGGCTGTTTTTGCTCTGACACTGTCTACTTGGTATAGGATTCAAGCGAGTGGTCAGGGATTTGGCGATTTAACCCACCTGCGGGATTCAGTCAATGTGCCCTGGATTCGTTTCCAGGCAGGTAAGATTCAGTTCAATGTGGATTACTTCTTGGGGATCGATGGCCTGAGCCTCCCCCTGGTAATTTTAAATGCTTTCTTGACCGTGCTGGCGATTATCGGCGGCTGGAAGAAGACACGCGTCAAAGATTACCTGGCGCTGATCCTCTTCCTGGAAGGTGGCGTCATGGGCGTCTTTATGGCCCTGGACCTCTTCCTGTTCTTCCTCTTCTGGGAGATTGAGCTGGCGCCGATGTTCCTTTTGATCGGTGTCTGGGGCAACGAGCAGCTGAAGCACGGGGTCCCTGGTCGCGTCTATTCGGCCTGGAAGTTCCTGCTGTATACCTTCTTCGGCAGTATCTTCATGCTGGTGGGTATCCTGCTACTCTACTTCAATAATGTAGGCCTTCCTGGCGCGACGGCGACCGCCAATATGGCATACTTCGCTGACCCCACGCACATGGTGAGGGGCACGATTGCCCTGCCGTTCCTGGGCGTGACCGCGAGTCTGCAACTGGTGGTCTTCCTGCTGATCTTCGTAGCCTTCGCCGTGAAGATCCCGATGTTCCCCTTCCATACCTGGCTTCCAGACGCGCACACCGATGCGCCGACCGAGGTCAGTGTGATCCTGGCTGGTATCCTGCTGAAGATGGGTGCCTATGGTCTGATTCGTATCTGCCTCACGCTCTTCCCCCAGGGAGTGCATGACTTCGCGGGCTGGCTGGCGGTGATCGCGATCATCAACATCATCTATGGCGCGCTGATCTGCCTGGTGCAGAGAGATATGAAGAAGCTGATCGCGTATTCAAGCGTCAGCCACATGGGTATTGTGCTGCTGGGCGTGGCCGCAGCGGCTGGCACGGGCGATATCGCCTTCCGCCAGGCGGCGCTGACGGGCGCGACTGTTCAGCTCTTTAGCCATGGTATCATCTCTGGTCTGCTCTTCTTTTGTGTCGGCGTCATCTACGATGTGGCGCATACACGTGAGATCTCGGCCTTTGGTGGTGTGGCGAAGCGTATGCCGATTCTGGGCACGATCTTTGTCTTTGCTGCGATGGCTTCGGCGGGCCTGCCTGGCCTGGCTGGCTTTGTCGCGGAATACATGGTCTTCACCAGTAGCTTCAAGATTTGGACCGTTGTGACGATTATCAGCGTCTTTACCATGATCTTCACCGCGGGCTACCTGCTGTGGATGATGAAGCGCGTCTTCTTTGGTCCATTTAACAAGAAATGGGATTGGCTGCCCGATGCAAGCCCCCGCGAGATGATTCCGCTCTTTGCGCTCGCTGGCTTGATTGTGATCATTGGTGTCTATCCCAAGCTGCTCATTGATGTGATTACACCCAGCCTGTCCCATATCATGCAGCTGGCTGTGGCAACGATAAAGTAAGGTCGCCTTGATCGTGGCTGGACTCTGCGGGGTCCGCCATGATCAAACGAGGAGTTCTTATGCAAATTCAACCTTTTGATCTCTACCTGCTCTCACCTGAGCTTAGCTTGGTGGTGATGGCGCTGGTGGTGATGGCGGTCGACCTTTTTGTCAAAAGCCGCAGAGTCATCGCCGGGGTCTCACTGGTGGGCTTGCTGATCTCAGCGGGGTTCACGATCTCTCTGGCCCTGACGCACACGGGAACGCAGAAGGCGTTCAGCAATATGCTGATCGTAGATACGTATGCGCTCTTTTTTAAGCTTATCTTCCTGGTAATCGCCGCGGTTATGGCGCTCACCTCCTATGAATATGTCGGCAAGTATATAAAGGCGACCGGCGAGTTCTACGCGCTCTTGCTTTTCTCTACCGTCGGCATGATGTTCATGGCGAGCACGACTGAGCTGATTACGATCTATATCGCGCTTGAGTTGACCAGTATTCCGCTGTATGTCATGGCAGGTATGCTGCGCCATGACGAGCGCTCTGCCGAGGCGGCAGTGAAATATGTGCTGCTCGGTGCGATGTCTTCAGCTATCTTGCTCTATGGTTTCGCGCTGCTGTATGGCCTGACGGGTACAACCGACCTGGCTGGTATCGCGGCCTCCTTCTCCAAGATTGCTCAGGGCAATATGGTCGTCATCGTCGCCAATATCCTGATTCTGGCTGGCTTTGGTTTCAAGATCTCCGCGGTGCCGTTCCACATGTGGGCGCCAGATATCTACGAGGGTGCGCCAACGCCCGCTACGGCCTTCTTCTCGGTTGGCTCGAAGGCGGCTGGCTTCGCGGCCCTGATTCGCGTCTTCATGTTTGGTGGCCTCAATGCGGTTGATGTCTCAACGACGGTCATCGCGTTCTCTATCGTTGCCGTCCTGACGATGACGCTGGGTAACCTCGTCGCGGCGGTGCAGAGCAACGTCAAGCGCATGATGGCTTATTCGAGCATCGCGCAGGCGGGCTATATCCTGGTGGGCTTTATCGGTAGCTTCGCAACCAATCGCCCCGAGGGCAATAGCTCGGTCCTCTTCTTCATCCTGGTCTATGTGATCACTAACCTGGGCGCCTTCGCGGGCATCATTGCCCTGGCAAACCTGACGGGTGGTGAGCGCATCGAGGACTTCCGTGGCCTCTGGCAGCGTTCGCCTGCGTTGAGCCTGGGGACGGCTCTCTGTCTGCTCTCGCTGGCAGGTATCCCGCCCATGGCTGGTTTCTGGAGTAAGGTCTTCCTCTTCTCCGCCGCCTGGAGCCTGGGTCAGTCCTGGCTGGTGATTGTGGCGCTGCTCAACAGCGTTGTCTCGCTGGTCTACTATGGCCGCATCATCAAGGTCATGTTCTTTGACAAGCCAGTCAAGGAAGACCGCCTGGTGCCAACCATGGGCCTGAGCACAGCCCTGCTCTTAACCACGGTGGCGCTGATCGTTATCACCTTTGTGGCGCAAGTCTTCCTCAATGTCGCCAGCCCGGCTGCGAGCATCCTGCTCGCTCGCTAAGCGCGATTCTGTAAGCTTGCCTTTAAAGAGAGAATATGGAAGGGCTGGTAGGCATCCGCCTACCAGCCCTTCCATATTCTCTCTTCCTGAGCGACGCAGGCGCGAAGCGTCTTGAGCACCCTGAAGAGCTACAGCATAACCGCCATTTGTGTTATACTATGCAGTAAGAAGAATTGTACATTCAGCAAAAATAACAAGAGAAATTGGCAAACTGCTAGGGGAGCCTTTGTGGCTGAGAGACGGCTGAGACGCCGTCGACCCTTACAAGAACCTGATCTGGATAATACCAGCGGAGGGAAGCAGCAACCGGTATGCCGAGGCCAGAGCATTTCAGCATTTCAATATGGCCGCCATATCGCAAGGCGCTAGCCGTGTTCCCTCCAAGGGAGCACGGTTTTTTTGTGTGTGTGACGCTCTGACGCGCGCATACATACACGCAAGAATGCTTCCCAGGCTGGTAGGGACCCGCTTTAGCGCGTCCGAACGCCATTCATGGCAGTGCGGCGCAAGCCTGGTTGTGCCTGGAGAATGCATCTACCCCATGATGGCGAAACGGTAGCGTTTTGGGCTGCGCCTACAGGCGATTAATCGCCTTTGGACGCGCTAAAGCGGGTCCCTACCAGGTTTGGTGCGTTTCTGTTACTGGATGCTTTGAAGATAGAAGAGAGTGGATATAGCCTATGGAAGATGAAGCAGGTACACAAGTGGAGGAGCCGCTGAAGCTCCTGGTGAAAGGTGTGAGCAAGAGGTATAGCGCGGGGAAGCAGCGGCTAGAGGTGTTGCGACCTCTGGACCTGCAGGTCAAAAAGGGCGAGTTTGTGACGCTGATAGGACCGAGTGGCTGCGGTAAGAGTACCCTCTTCAATATTATTGCCGGGTTGGAGGAGCCAGACCAGGGCCTGGTGATGATAGATGGTGTCGAGGGTAAGCGTGCGGGGAAATGTGGCTATATGCTCCAGCAGCCGCTGCTCCTGCCCTGGCGCACGGTCGAGGAGAACGTCATGCTGGGGCTGGACGTGCGACGCGTGCCGCGTAAGCAGGCTCAGGAGGAGGCGCGAGCCTTGTTGGCTCACTTTAGTTTGAGCGAGTTTGCCCAACACTATCCGGCAACGCTCTCGGGAGGCATGAAGCAGCGCGTAGCTCTGTTACGCACAGTCCTGTTCAATCGCGATTTTCTTCTGCTGGATGAGCCGCTGGGCGCATTGGATGCCCTGACACGCCTCTCCTTGCAGATGTGGCTGCTCGATCTCTGGCAGGAGGTGCATGCGAGCGTCCTGTTTATCACGCATGATGTGCGTGAGGCTATCCTCCTCTCTGATCGTATCTATGTGCTGAGCACGCGTCCGGCTGGTATTTTGCGCGTGGTGGACGTCAACCTGTCACACCCACGTCGGCAGGAGCAATTGACCGAGCCAGAGGCATTGCAACTGGAGCGTGAGTTGGTGGGATTATTACTCAAGGAGCAACAAGGATGAATGAGAGACGTTGGAGGCGCTTCGCGGCCTATGGCCCGGCCTTTGTGCTGGTGGTGGCGCTCCTGCTCCTGTGGGAAGTAGGCGTGCGTGCGGGCCGGATAGACGCGACGCTTGTCCCCGCGCCCAGCGCCATCCTTGAGGTCCTGGGAAATAAGCGCGATGTACTGCTGACTCATTCTATTCAGACCATGCTAGAGACGGTGCTGGGCCTGGCACTCGCTACGGTCCTGGGCGTGGCTATCGCGGTGGCTATCGACCTCTCTTCCTGGCTCAGGCGCGCCTTGTATCCCTTGCTGGTGGCCTCACAGACCATTCCTATGGTGGCGCTAGCCCCACTGCTGCTGGTCTGGTTTGGCTTCGATATCTTGCCCAAGGTGATCCTGGTGGTGTTGTACTGCTTCTTCCCGATCACGGTGGCCTGTGCCGATGGCCTGTTGAGCGTTGATCCTGACCTGGTTCGGCTGATGCGCAGCATGCGCGCCTCGCGCTGGCAAATCCTCTGGCTGGTGCGTTTGCCGGGAGCGATGCCTTCATTCTTCTCAGGCCTGCGCATCGCCGCGACCTATAGCGTGACCGGGGCCATCATTGGCGAGTACGTAGGTGCCGAGCAGGGGCTGGGAATCTTTATGCAAACCTCGGCCAATGCCCACGCCATCGTCCTGGTCTTCGCGGCTATCGTCATCACAACCGTGCTAAGCCTGGCGCTCTTCGCTCTGGTGGGCCTGGTTGAGCGTATCGTCTTACCCTGGCAGGAGTCGACCCAAAGACGTGCCTTCGGTGCAGTGGGCATGCCCACAGGCCCAAAATATATGTAGGAAATGTCTCGATAGGTAGGGCGAAGCAGTAGCCACGTACGCAAGTAGCAGGCCCACAGTAGCCCTGGGTAGATGGAGTTAGTTGTATTTTCTAAAAGTTCTCAAGGAGTGGAGCAATGAACACACGAACGCGTTTAGTGGCGGGCCTTGGCATCCCTGTGCTCGTCATTCTGGTGGTGGTGGGCGCCTTCCTCTGGCAGCAACATGCCAGTGGCGCGCCAGCGGGGTCGCAGCCCCTCAAGAAGATGACCCTGGCCCTGGATTGGACCCCTAATACGAACCACAGCGGCATCTATGCCGCACTCCAGCAGGGCTGGTACAAAGAGCAGGGGATTGACCTCAAGGTATTGCCTTACTCGTCCAGCGTCTCGCCCGATACGCTGGTGAGCCAGAGCAAGGCTGATGTCGGTATTAGCTCGACTGAGTCGATTGTCGCCGATGCCGCCACGGGTCAGCCTGTGGTGTCGATTGCAGCTATCTTGCAGCATAATACCTCCGCGCTGGTGACTCTAGCAGATTCGGGTATCAAGCGTCCGCGTGACCTGGATGGCAAGACCTACGGAGGCTTTGGTGCACCCTATGAGAGCGCGGTTGTCAGTGCCATGATCCAGAAGGATGGTGGGCAGGGCAAGTTCCGCAATGTCACACTTGATGTGGATGCCATGGAGGCGCTGAAATCGCATAAGATCGATTTTGTCTGGATCTTTGAGGGGGTTGAGGGCATCCAGGCGAAGCACGAGGGACTGAAGCTCAATTACTTCTACATTACTGACTTTGGCATTCCCGACTACTACACGCCAAATTTTATTACGGGTTCAAAGCAGATGAAGGGCGAGCCAGACCTGCTGCGTAAGTTTATGACCGCGACCGCCAAAGGCTATGAATATGCGCGCCAGCATCCCAAAGAGACGGCGCAGATGCTTATTGATGGCGCGGGCAAGGAGAATTTTCCCGATACCTCGTTTGTCATGGATAGTCAGACGTTTAATAGCGCTCACTATGCCGATACGGGGCGCCAGTGGGGTGTACAGGATGACGCGGCCTGGCAGGGCTACCCCAACTTTATGCTCAATGCAGGCGCCATTCAGGATGCCTCTGGTAAGCCCATTAAGAGCATGGACTTTAAGCAGCTTTATACCAACGAGTTCCTGCCTGGGAAGAGTTGACTTCTCGCGCCTTCGGCGCTCACATAAGAATGATATGGTTGTGCTTGTGGACCGTAGGCCCACAAGCACAACCATATCATTCTTATGTGAAAAACTATTCCTCGAAGCGGGAGTGTAGCCAGGCTGCGACGTTTCGCTGGTGTTCGAGGGCGTGAGGGAAGACACCATTCATACGAAAGAAGGAATGGATCAAACCCTTCAGGTAGATAAACTGGGTTGGCACTCCGGCCTCTTGCAGGCGTTGCGCGTACTTCTGTCCCTCGTCGCGCAGGGGATCATATTCCGCGACGAGAATCAGCGCGGGCGGCAGGTGACTTAGATCTTGAGCGCGCAAAGGTGCCGCGTAGGGGTGTTCGCCCTCATCAGGCGTAGACAGGTACTGGTCCCAGTACCAGCGCATATCCTCCGCGGTGAGACCGTATCCCTCTTTAATGGTTGTGTAGGAGTCGTGATCGCCAGTATAATAGTCGGCCACGGGATAGATCAGGGCCTGAGCCGCGAGTGGTGGATAGCCTTTGTCGCGCGCCAGGAGCGTGAGTGCTGCTGCAATATTCCCTCCAGCGCTATCTCCTGCCACCGCGATACGTGAGGCGTCTATAGCTAGCTCCTGGGCGTTTGCGGTTACCCATAAGAGAGCGGCCTCGGCATCCTCAAGCGCTGCGGGATACTTGTGCTCGGGTGCCAGGCGATAGTCGACCGCGATCACTACGCAGGAGGTATGCTTCGCCAGTGAGCGGCAAATGTTATCATGGGTATCGAGATTGCCAAGCACCCAGCCGCCACCATGAAAATAGAGCACGACTGGCAGCAGAACATTATCGGGCGTGGGGCGATAGATGCGAACCGGTATCTCACCCGCTGGCCCGGGAATGGTGCGGTTATGTACCTGGGCCAGGGGAATCGCTTCGCCTCCACTCACAATGCCCGAGAACGTGTTCTGACGGCGCATCTCATCAAGAGATGTAACAGGTTCTGCAACTGGCAGGGACGCCAAATAGGCGGCCACCTGGGGATCAAGCGTCATACTTTCATCCTTGTCCGACGCTACTAAAGTACGCGTCTACATATACCCGTTATATGTAGACGCGTACTTTAGTAGCGTCGTGCTTAACCTAATGAGAGATTTTTATAGATACGCTCTGGAATAGCCTTGATTATAAACATGATGCTGCCCCAGAACCAGGGGAGATAGACAATATCCTTCTTCTGCTGCATAGCCTGGTAGACGCCCTCGCCCACAGCGCTGGCCTTGGCAAAGAGCAAGCCTTTGCGCAGGTGCGCGGTCATAGGGGTATCGACAAAGCCAGGTTTAATCGTGACCACCGTCACACCAGATTTGGCCAGGCGGTTGCGCAGGCCCTGTAAGAAGAGGTTGACCGCGCCCTTGGCGGTGCCATAGACGTAGTTGCTCTTGCGTCCGCGGTCCCCTGCGACAGATGAGATAACCGCGATCACACCCCGGTGACGCCGCTCGAAGTAATTGGCGCTAATTGTAAGCAGTGAGACGACGCTGGTAAAGTTGGTGTTAAGCTCCTTGAGGGTCTCTGCCACGCTCTCTTCGCAGCCCTTCTGGCTGCCGAGCGTCCCGTGGGCGATGAGGAACATATCTAGCTCGCCCATGGTTGCGAGTGCCGCATCGAACATCTCCTGGTGACGATGAAGGTCAGAGGCATCAAACTCGAAGGCCTCGACACTTTTGGCGCCACGTACTTTGAGGTCATCCGCGATAACAGCCATTTTCTCAGGGCTACGTGCGACCAGGAAGAGTTCCGCACCATCTTTGGCGAAACATTTTGCTGTCTCCTGGGCAATTGCTGAGGTCGCGCCTACAATAAGGATTTTTGCCATAACTTTTTTTTATAACTCCAGATTGGTAGTGTGTATGCTTTATCTATTGCGCAGCGGGCTGTGTGACGCGACGCCAGAAGCTGGAAGAAAATTGTGGGTCCATATACTGCTCGAACTCTTTCCAGCGTGGGAAGTAGCGCTGGAAATCTTCGGGATGCATACGCGCGTCCTTAGCAGGATAAATCAGGCCCCCGGCGGCATTAACCATGGCGTCCAGGCGGTCGAGGAGGCGCAGGGTCTGTGTGCCGTGATTGGCGAAGTCCAGGGCCAGGGTCAGGCCAGGGCGCGGGAAGGAGAGCATGCCAGGCGAGCGAATATCTCCAAAGGATTTGAGAACGGTCAGGAAGGATCCCTCGCCGGAGCGGTTGATCTCTTGCATGATCTCCTTCATGGCCTCATAACCGCCCTCGAAGGGAATGACAAACTGGTACTGGAAGAAGCCACGCTTGCCATACATGCGGTTCCAGGCATGGATGGCGTCGAGGGGATAGAAGAATGGATCATAATGCGTGAGCTTATGGACATACTTCTTGCGCTGCTTATTATAGATTGCCAGGTTGAAGGCACGAATCGTCAGGCGATTGAGCGTAATAGAAGGGAAATCGAAAGGAACGGCCAGGGGTAGGTGTTTTCCCTGAGTATTGTTGGGCATGGGCTGCGTCGTATCATGATTGCCGCGTGAGAAGAACCCTCGCCCCAACTCCTTCTCATTGCCCAGGCAGACCACCCAGGAGACCGTGTACTCAAAGTCTTTATCGGACTCCTCAGCTACCTGGCGATATTCATCCAGAGAGGAGAAGAGAATACTATCCATCTGAATGTATGGGTTCTGGATGGGTTTCAGGCGGAACTCGGCCCAGAGAATGACGCCCGTCAGGCCCAGACCGCCGATAGTGGCCTGGAAGAGTTCACTGTTCTGGTCGGGTGAGCAAATGAGGCGCGTGCCATCGGAGCGCAGTAACTCAAACTGGGTGACATGGCAGCCGAAGGTGCCACCTTTGTGGTGATTTTTGCCATGCACATCATTCGCGATTGCGCCACCAACTGAGACGAACTTGGTGCCAGGGGTCACAGGCAAGAACCAGCCACGAGGTACTGCCAGTTCCAGTACCTCGGCCAGGGAGACGCCCGCCTCACAACGTAAGAGGCCCTGTTCCTCATCAAATGAGATGAAGTGACGCAGATTGCTGACATCAAGCGAGATACCGCCCTCGTTAAGGCAGCTATCACCATAGCTGCGCCCGTAGGCATAAGGCAGAATAGACTTCTCAAGTGTATCGAGTTGTGGAACCTCGTGACGCCAGTAGACTGGCAGCACGGCATTGGGCTTCACACGTGGGAAGCGGCCCCAGGATTGAGGTGTGCGCTGTATCGACATGTTATGAGTACCCTCTATATGGATAGATATAGATCTGGATCTAGAACTTGTTCAACTATCATAACGAATTGTGCGAAAATGTGGCTACTAGTTAGCCGAAAGGTATAGCAAATAGTATGCATATCATTGTATTTGCTGCGGGAAGCTTGCGATCTGGAAGCGGTGTACAGGAGGCCCTGGCAAGTGCCGACCTGGTTATAGCCGCCGATAAAGGGGCACAGACCGCGCTCGACTATGGTCTGACACCGTGTGTCATTATAGGAGATTTCGACTCGCTCACTCTTCCTGAGCCAGAACTACGCGCGCGTGGGTGTGAGCTTGTGCGCGTTGCTGAAGAGAAGGACGAGACCGATACAGAACTGGCCTTGCAACTCGCGCTCGAGCATGGCGCGACGCGTATTACCCTGCTTGGCGGCTGGGGAGGCGAACGGATGGAGCACGCCCTCGGAAATATTATGCTCCTGGCCAGTATTACAAGCGTACCTGTGCGCCTGGTCGATGGCCCTTCTGTGTGCTGGGTGGTGCACGGCCCAGCACGGACCCAGGTGCATGGCACGAGTAACGACCTGCTCTCGCTCTTCCCCCTGGTGGGCGATGTGACGGGTCTGACCACGACCAACTTACAGTACGCCCTGCGCGATGGTTGCCTGCGCTTTGGTTCGCCCAGGGGCATTAGCAATGTCTTGACGCATGACCTGGCCGAGGTGGAGGTTGGTAGTGGGGTCTTGCTCCTCGTGCATACGCGTAGGAGCGAGCTTCAGGAGTAAATAGGGGGAGCGACGCTGCTAAAGTACGCGTCTACATATGATCCATGATATGTAGACGCGTACTTTAGCAGCGTCGCTCCACAGCTGTAATTGTGCTTTGCTACTGGCGAGAATAGGAGAAGTACATGATGGCGCCGACGACGACCAGGACGATGCCTACGCCTCCCAGCAGGAAGGTAAAGATCATCAGACCATTCGGGCCACCAGAGCCGCTGGAATTGGTGGTTGCCGTCGCGGTGACTGTAGGTGTGGTACCGGGCGTTGGCGTGGGGGTAGAAGGCGCTGCCGTCGGCTCCGCGGCTATGGTAAGGGCCTGGCTGGCCTTCATATAGCTTGAATCTTCATTCGGTGCAGTGACGCTTACCTGATAGCTTCCATCCTGAGCGCTCTCCGGAATGGTCAGCGTCGTGGTAAAGGTGCCGTCTGGACCCGCGGACTGCACGCTCTGGCTGGTGATAGCTGAGCCATTGCTAACAATAGAGACGTTAATATTTTGTACTGGCAGCCAGCCAGTGCCCTGGACCGTAATCTTGTCGCCAGGGGCCGCATTCTTAGGGGTGACCTTGATCGCAACCGGCTCCGCAACAGTAAAGTTGTTGCCAGAGAGGGCCTGCTCATCCTGAGTGGTCACACAGAGGAAGTAGGGGGCCGAGGGAATATTGGCGGCATCTGGCCATGTGGTGACAACATTGAAATTGCCGCTGGCGTCAATCGTTGCGCTATCTGGGACAAAGGCCTTCATGTTTTCAGTAACCTGGTTGGGCTTACACTGGTTGGGATCGCCTACCGGAGTGGCGAAGAGTTTGGCGGTGCCATTGGGTTTAAAGCCTGTTCCCGTGAGCGTCACCTTCGTGCCGGGGTGCCCAATAAGAATTGAACTCGTCGCTCCTGGTTGCGCTATGGTAACTGTAGGACCTGCGGCATGTGCCAGCGCGGGCTGGAGCGAGGCCGCCAGGCTAAGGGCGAACAGGCCGCAGATCGCTAGCAGGCTGAGGCGTTGCAGAAATATCTTAAACACGATGAAGCTCTCCTGAAATTATTGCATCGATATACATGATAGAACGTAATGGATATAAGGCATGTAACAAATGCAAGCATAGATAGGATGGGCCCTTTAGCGAGAAGCAAGCGAGCGCTGGCGGAGCGCCTCGTAGAGCGTGATGCTGCCCGCTACGGCTGCGTTAAGCGAATTAATATAGCCATGCATCGGTAGTTTAATCAGTACATCGCAGTGTTCGCGCACCAGGCGCCCCATGCCTTTGCCCTCGTTTCCCACAACCACAGCGAGCGGACCCGTAAGATTGGCCTGCGTATAGAGTGTGTCTCCTTCGCCCGCTAGGCCCACGACCCAGATATTTTGCTGCTTGAGATAGTCAATGGTGCGTGTGAGATTAGTTTCACGCGCAATCATAATATGCTCGGTTGCTCCGGCAGAGGTTTTAACCACGGTCGCGTTAACCTCGGCGGCGCGATGCTCGGGAATAATGACCCCGTGCACCCCCGCCGCTTCGGCGGTACGTAAGAGTGAGCCCAGGTTGTTGACATCCTGAATCGAGTCCAGTAAGAGCAGAAACGGTGGCTCATTACGTTGGGCTGCGAGGGCCAGAATGTCGTCGGTGCTGGCATATTCGCGCTCGGCGACAATAGCCACGCAGCCCTGGTGTACCGCGCCCTTGCTCATCTGGTCCAGGCGCGTGCGTGGCACCATCTCGACTGGAATCTGGCGTTTTTGGGCCTCCTGAATAATCGTGTTCAGGGTGCCTCCCTCGCGTTTACTTCCCTCTGCGAGCAGGATGCGCTTCACTTTGCGCACCGAGTGCAAGGTCTCCATAATAGGATTGCGACCCCAGATATACTCTGACATAACTCCCTCTTCTCCACCGTTTTCCTCCCACTATAACAGTCTGTATGGAGTGGGGCAAGAACTATAGGAGTATGGTGGGCTGAATTGGTACAGCAATCAGCCCGTGGTATGTGGAGAGTCGCCCGATGCTGCTATTCCACGAGACCACCATACCAGAGCTGGCGCATCTCTTCAGCGTTCTCTAGCAGAGTGGAGAGTGGGCCTTGCGCCGCAATCTCGCCCTCTTTGAGCACAATGATATGGTCGGCGCGCTGGAGCACGGTCCGCCGGTGCGAGACGACCAGGCACGTGGTCTGACCCTGTTGTAGCAGATCTGTCAGTCGTGCCCACATCGTTTGTTCCGTTACAACATCCAGGGCGCTGGAGAGATCATCAAAGATTAGTAGCGCGGGTTCACGTATAAACATACGTGCCGCCGAGGAGCGCTGGATCTGTCCACCCGAGAGCTTGACGCCACGTGTTCCCACCAGGGTTTCAATGCCCTGCTCAAGCGCGTCCAGGTCGCGCTCCATCACGGCCTGCTCAATGGCTTGCTGGAGACGCGCTGGCTCTGGTTCGAGTCCCAGCAGGATATTTTCGCGTAGGGTCGCGCTAAAGAGGCGTGGAACCTGGGGTGTGTAGGCACTTCTGGGTGGTACAAAGAAGGTCGCGGGGTCGCTAACCGGCTTCCCATTCCAGAAGATTTCCCCGCCCTGAGGTGGCAGGAGACCGAGCAATGTCTGTACAAGCGTTGTCTTGCCCGAGCCGATGCGCCCGGTGATGACAGTGAGTGAGCCACGGCGCAGGCTCAGGTCAATGTGAGTTATCCCACGCCCCGTTTCGGGATAGCAGTAGCTCAGGTTGTGTACTTCAAGTAACTCCAGATTACGCTCGCTTGCAGACAGCGTTGTAGGCTGGGGAATGGTTCCGGTGAGATACAGGGGGTGGTGCGCTACCAGGCTTTCGGCTGGTGCCCCCTGTAAGAGTGTATGCATGCGAGAGAACGAGACCCCGGTCTGGGTGTAGTAGGCTAGAAAGATGCCAAAGAACTGCACAAACTCCGTCACAAAGGAGAGGTAGTAGATGAAGAGCGCCAGGTCGCCCACCCCCAGGTCACGCGTATGCATGGACTGGGCCGCCAGAAGCAAGATGAGGCCCGTACCAATGCCTACGATGTTACTAAAGGTCGAGCTAAGAATCTGCGTCAGCACGCTATCCTTGAGCATGGCAACGCGCCTGCGCTCGTTGAGCATGTCGAAGTTGCGCAGAACGTGTGGCTCGGCTGCCGCGATCTGGATGGCCTGCACCGAGGAGAAGATCTCACCGATGGCGCTGGTCACTTTTCCAGTTGCCTGGCGGCTGGCGACGCGATACTTACTCAGGCGATTGCGCATAAGTTGGGTAATGGCCAGCACGCCCGCCAGGGGGAAGAAGACCAGCAGCGTAATTGTTGCGTTGATGCGCAGCAGGATGAACACGGCCACAAGCGCGAAGAGGATTTCGCCGATACTGTCCAGGGTCCAGCTAATGGCGTTCTCGGCCTGATTGGCATCATCACGGAAGCGACTGATGGCCTCGCCGGGAGAGCCGGGGACCGCCCGTGCTCCTGGCCGCTCTAAGATGCGTGCTAGCAGGTTGCGTCGCAGAATATTGGACATCGAGAAGCGATGCAAGTTATCGACGAGTCCGCCAAAGAGAAAGAGCGCAGCCTGCCCAAGGGCGATAGCCACCAGGGTCGCGATCAGCAGCCAGAGTTCGCGATTGAGGTGTCCCGAGCGTGCCAATGTATTGAAAAATTGTTGCGCGATTAGCCCTGGGAGGAGGGGTGCCATGTGCAGGATAATCCAGATGAGCGCGTTGCCCAGATAGAGCCAGGGGCGGTAGCGCATCAGGCCCCAGAGATACTGATAGGTCTTCAACGGTGGTATATCAGGCGTGTTATATTTTATATCAGATCTCATGCCAGCACCTCTTCTAGCCCGGTCTTGAGCAGATAGGAGAAACGAGAGTCGGGATCATTGGCCAGGTCTATGCGTGCTCCCTGCTCAAGGATGTGTCCATCCTCAAGCACCATAATCTTGTCGGCCCGCTGGATTGTCCCCAGGCGATGCGCGATAATGATTGCCGTACGCCCTGCAAGCAGCTTGCTTGTGGCCTGCTCAATCAACTGCTCGGTGGCCGGATCCAGACGGGATGATGCCTCATCCAGGATCACCAGGCCAGGATCGGCGAGAAAGATACGTGTAAAGGCCAGGAGCTGGGCCTCGCCCGCGGAGAGACCCTCGCCATCGGAACCCAACTCGGTATTCAGACCTTCTGGAAGCGAGCGTAACCATGGACCCAGGCCCAGGCTCTCTAGCGTCTCCAGGATACGGCTATCGGGAATACTGGCGTTAAAGAAGGTCAGGTTATCGCGCACGCTGGTATGGAAGAGCTGCACATCTTGCGTCACCATTCCGACACGCTGGCGCAGGTCCGCGAGGCGTGTCGCGCGTATCGGAACATTTCCCAGACGAATCTCGCCGCTCTGAGCCTCGTAGAGGCGTAGCAGCAGGCGAGCTGTCGTCGTTTT
This sequence comes from Ktedonobacter robiniae, assembly GCF_016587375.1. GTDB lineage: Bacteria > Chloroflexota > Ktedonobacteria > Ktedonobacterales > Ktedonobacteraceae > Ktedonobacter > Ktedonobacter robiniae. The sequence goes on along the minus strand of NZ_BNJG01000001.1, from coordinate 1,310,990 downwards.
TCCGCTTCCCGTGCGTCCCAGCAGGCCGAGCACCTTACCAGGAGCCAGGTCAAAAGAGAGGTCATGTAGCACCGTATCCTGCTCGTTGTAGCTAAAGCTAACGCGCGTAAAGGAGACGGCGAGCGGGCCTGAAGGGAGCGAGAGGGGCGCAGGCGCGTCCGTGATCGTGGGCTGAGTGCGCAGAAGCAGGCGGATGCGCTCGATACCCGCGCCAGCCTTCTGTAGATTTTGGAGCTCACGCCGGATCTGGTCGATGGGTTGGTTCAACAGGTTGGTGCAGTAGAAGATAAAGTAAACCGCGCCCGGCGAGATCAACTTCTGGCTCCAGAGGTAGGCGCCAAGCGCGAAGGCCATGGCATTGCCAATGCCGAAGATCGCGATGGTTGTCACAAAGGTTGAAAACCCCATAAAGGCGGCGCGCCGGTTGACCGGGTACCAGGAGCGTAGCAGGGTATAGAAGCGCCACAAGACATAGCCAGTCGCGCCATTGGCACGTATATCGCTGGTGCCAACGAGCTGTTCGCCCATGAAGCCATAAAACTCGGCGCTTTTCTGGCGATCCGCGGTCTCAGAGCGAATCGCGAAATTGCGGATCCGCAGCAGGATATAGGTTGCCAGGAGCGCGAATGTGCCCATCACTAAGCCGACCAGCCAGTGTTGCTGGAACAGGATCAGGATCAAGCCCAGGATCAGCAAGATGTTGCTGGTGACCAGTACAAACGAGCGCGAGAAGAAAGTGGAGAGCGCATCTACATCTCCATCGATGCGTTCGATAAGTTCACCCGAGGTATGTGACTTGTGAAAAGCAAGATCCAGGCGCAGGCAGTGCGCGACCAGGTCGCCGCGTAGGCGGTTGGTTGCCGTCCAGGCCACATTCTCGCTGACATATGTCTCCAGGATCGTTGCGCCCTGGTTAAGCAGGGCCAGGCCGACAAAGAGCAGGCCAGCCAGCAGGAGAGTGGACTGGTCGCCGCCGCCCAGCGTGGTATCGATAAAGTAGCGTAGAATATAGGGATTAACGAGTTGGAATACAAGAATAGAGAGCAGAAGCAAGGTAATAAGACTCATGCGTCGCCATTGTGGTCCGAGATAGGTACGCAAGAGCTGAGTATACGTGAGCGTCGCGGTGCGTTGTGAGTCCGGCACGAAGCTACATCCTTTCCTATAGACGCGTTGGATGTTGTAGGTTGGCCTCATATTCCCTGGGGTAGATGTCTGCAACGTCATAAGACAGAGGAAGACAGCACATAGAAGGGCATCAGAGGCACAAAGTGGCGATAGGACCTCTCACGAGAGCGAGTGGCCCGGTGGCGCGTTCTTGCGGCCTCGTGACTTACTTAGAAGAGAAATGAGCAGCGTCGCTTTGATTTCTAGAAGATGTAATGCGAGGCCCGAGGTGCGCCAGGAAGATCGCTCTTTGGAGAGCCATGCCCCTTGGGGGTATCATGCTGAACATGCTTTGTTGTTGTCATCAGCGCTGGCCTCTTTCTATTGGATTTCTTCTATAAGCATACCATAGACTACGTGCTCATAGCAAGAATAAAAGAAGAAGCTGCTGGCGGCTCTCGGCCACCAGCAGCTTCTTCTTTTATTCTTCTCTCTACCAGCTTGAGAGGCGGTCTTTCTGGGGAGTGGGCCAGAGCTCTGGATAGATTACATAGGTTGTACCATTTGAGTACTTCAGCCAGACATTCTGGAAGGCCTGGCGTGGATAGACAATCTGGACGGCGTCGTCGCTGGCGGCGGCTGGATCATTGGTAATGACATCACCACTGGCCGTAAAGCCCTTGACGACGAGCAGGTGCCCACCAGAGGAGGGGATAGGCGTACCAGGTAGCTCGCCTTTCTTATAAGCGAGACTGACGACGATGGGTACGCCAAACTTAATCCACTGCTCGATCTGACTAAGCGAGTACATACGAGTAACAAAGGAGCGCAGGCCATAGCTACCAGAGTAACCCGTATTAAAGGGCCAGTTGCCCGTGCCTTCGTATGTGAAGTCATAGGTATCGCGGGCCGCGTCGGGAACGGTCTGTGTCAATTTTGGGTAATGGAGCAGGTTGGACCAGTAGGCCATGACCATGCTGGTCGAAGTAGGGCTGCACCAGACCTCGCCGCCGCCACCATAGCCGAGGCCGTTGTACTCAGGCAGCATCTGCGAGCGCTGAGGCACATTCAGGCTCCTGCCCCAAATATGCTGATCGGGCGCGACCTGCGGTGTATGCGCTGGATCTGAATCGTAGGAGGCGAAGGCCGTGACGCGTCGAATATCAGGTGTCACTGTGGGTGAGGTTGTAAACAGGGTCAGGCTGAGTTGATAGGCGGTCGCGGGCGTGTCTCCCGTAAAGAAGGTATCGGTCGCGATACTACCACCATCATCATACTGCCCATCGATGCTGTGGCGCTTGATGGTGCTGAAATCATTGGCCCAGATCGGGAGATCATACCAGTGTGTCCAGGTGCCATTCTCTAGCACGCGAATATGGGTCTCAATCCAGGTGCCAGCGGGCGTCTCAGCATTCCAGGAGGCGACGGATGTGGTGAAGGGTTGTTTGGTCGTATGCACGGGCGAGAGAATCGTCCCGAAATAGAAGGAGCCGGCATTGTAGTAGTTGTAATCGGGGCTATAGACCCCAGGCGCGTAGGGGTCTTGTCCCGCGCATAGGCCAACCGAGGCCGCGAAGGATGCTGTCCCACTATCAATAGCGTCAGATGAGCAGGTCAGCTTTTTCTCTGAATCAAGCTTGAGGTGTCCAAACGGCGTTACCTGGACACCATTGAGAGACCAGGCCGCAAAGTCGTGATGCGAATCCTGCTGCCAGAACTCATCATACTGCGCGGGCGTATCAGCTCGCGTGGCTGCCTGGACCGATTGTCCCGCGAGCAGTGAGAGGCAGAGTAGGGCCAGGAGCGCGCTAAGGGAGAAGCGCAAGATACTGCCGCGCTTCCCCTGAGTGTGAAATAGCTTCATTGAGAACCTTTCTTCAAAAAATAGTAACAATATGTAAAGGGGTAAGTGAAAGATGTATGTCTAGAAGAAAGGGAAGGTTGCCATATTAACTTCACTTACCCTAAAGTGTAGGAAGAAAGGTCGATAAAGTCAAGTGCAAGAATTTATGCATGGATAAGAGAGTGGCATGATGTGCAAGTGAAGACCGCACACCATACCACTCTCTCTACTATTTTCTTACCAGTTGGTTAGACGATTGGCCGTGGGCATCTGCCAGTTCTCTGGCATGACGATATAGGCTGTGCCATGGGAGGAACGGAGCCAGGCGTTCTGTAAGGCCTGCCGGTTATAGGTAATCTGTACTCTATCGTTGGACGCGCCCGCGGGATCGTTGGTGATCACGTCGCCATTGGCAGCGAAACCACGCACGACGATGATATGTCCATCGGTGCTGGGAATCGGCGCATTAGGGAGCTGCCCATTCTGAAAACCTATGCTAATGATGACGGGCACGCCGACTTTAATCCACTGCTCGACCTGGCTCATGGAGTACATGCGTGTGATAAAGGCGTGCAGGCCATGAGCTCCTGCGTGGGCTGTATTAAAGGGCCAGTTGCCCGTGCCCTGGTAGGTAAAGTCATAGGTCGCCTGTGCCGTAGCAGGAACGGTAAGCGTCAGTTCTGGCCGGTTGAGAATACTGGACCAGTAGGCCATAACCATGCTGGTCGAGGTAGGACTACACCAGACCTCGCCGCCGCCACCATAGCCCTGTCCCTGGTACTCTGCGAGCATCTGTGAGCGCTGTGGGACGCCCAGGTTGCGCCCCCACACACTCTTATCGGGTGAGATCTGAGGTGTATGCTGTGGATCCGTCTCATACGAGGCGATGGCTGCTACGCGGTACAGGATAGGGGTAGTGTTGGGTGTGGTACTAAAAAGCGTGACCGCGAGCTGATACGCGGTGGCAAGCTGTCCTTTCGTCCTGAAGGTGTCGGTATCGACAGTGCCAAAGGGATCATCCTGCCCATCAATGCTGTGACGCTGGACCGTGCTCAAATCGCTGGCCCAGATAGGAAGCTTAAACCAGCGCGTCCAGGCCCCGTTAATCTGCACACGGACATGCGTCTGTATCCAGGTGCCCGCGGGCGTGGTTGCGTTCCAGGAAGCGACCAGGCTATTGATGGATCGTGAGGTCTGATGAATGGGTGAGACCAGCGCGCCATAGTAGAACTGCCCACCATTGTAGTAGTTCTGCTGGTTATATTGTCCCAGGCCAAAGGGATCGCGCCCAACGCAGAGCTGCGTATTGCTATCATAGCTCACACTGCCGCCATCGATATAGGCGGAGTAACAATGCTGGTTCCCTCCTCCGGGCGTTAGTAGAACTGTTCCATCGTTTGCCAGAGCGGTGCTATTAAAGATCCAGGAGGAAAAGTCATGTGCGCCACTCAGTTGCCATAGTTCATGAAACTGACCTGTACTTGCTTGGTAGTTTGTCTGAGCCGAGGTCTCCATCGTCGCCTCTCCTTCTAAATGTAGAAGACAACAGTAGGCTGATGACAGGGCATTGAAAATCGGTACGTCTGCTTTTCGATCCTGCTAGCAAGAAGGGGGAGGGAAACAATAGAAATGATCGTTTCCTTTCATAAATAAGTGTAAAGTGCACGGCGCTTGAAAGTCAAGTAAAAGCGCTTGCTATCAAAAAAGTTGTATATATTGGATAAGCATATGATAAACATGTTTAGAAGGCTGTATCTGGGAAGAGGCCAAAGAGCATCTCGCGAATAGGGGAGAAGCTGCGGCGGTGGTGGGGGGTCACGCCAAATTGTTTGAGCGCGTCGAGGTGTTCCGGCGTGCCATAGCCTTTGTGTTGTTTAAAGCCATAGTGGGGAAATTCCTCGTGGAGTTGGTGCATCAAGCGATCTCGTGTCACCTTGGCGATGATCGAGGCGGCGGCAATGGAGAGGCAGCGTGAATCGCCCTTGGTGAGCGAGAGTTGTGGAAGTGGGATGTCACGGAGTTTGACGGCATCCAGGAGCAGGGCCTGGGCAGAGGGCGTCAGTTGTGTGAGTGCCATGCGCATAGACTGGAGCGTTGCCTGGAGGATATTGCGCTGATCGATCAGCTCAACCGAGCCAATACCAACGCCAACGGCTAGGGCGTGCTCCATAATCACATCATAGAGGCGCTCGCGTGCAGCCTCATTTAGCTGTTTGGAGTCATTGACACCGGCGAAACGAGCCAGGACAGGCGTTGGATCGGACTCAAGAGGCAGAATGACGGCTGCGGCCACCACTGGGCCTGCCAGGCAGCCCCGTCCTGCCTCATCAAGCCCGGCAATAAAGCAATAGCCCTGTTCAAACAGGGCCATTTCTTCTGTGAGTGTTGGCGAAGATTTTTTAGTCTTCTGCATGAGCGGCTGCTGCGCGAGCCTCAGCCTTCGCGGCCTTCTCAGCGGCCTGCTTGCTGGTCATAGGACGGATCTCCTTCAGACGAGCAGCCTTGCCGGTTAGACCACGCAGGAAGTAGAGCTGCTTGCGGCGAACGCGAGCGTGGCGCAGAACCTCAATCTTCTCTACACGGGGAGAATGGAGAAGGAAGGTGCGCTCAACACCGACGCCATTGGTAATACGGCGGACGGTGAAGTTACGGTTGACGCTGTTGCCGCGCAGGCGCATGACGACGCCTTCGAACGGCTGAAGGCGTTCGCGGTTACCTTCAACAACTTTGACTTGCAGACGGACGGTATCGCCAGACTTTATTTCAGGAACATCTTTGCGTAACTGAGCACTTTCGACAGCGGCCAGTAGCGCCCGCCCTGCTGGCTTCGTTACGACTTTATTGTCGGCCATCCTAATACCTCCTGGTGCGCTCAGTGCTCATCGATTGTGAACAGCAAGATGGCAGAGCAATGGGCGCAAAAATTACTTCTCAGAGACTTTAGTTGTGTTGAGCTGCTTCATCAAGCGCGATTTGCGGCGAGAAGCATTGTTTTTGTGAATGACGCCTTTCTTGGCGGCGCGGTCTAGCTCGCTGATAGCGGCGCGAACGGCAGCCTCGCTGGCATCAAAGGCGACGCTATCGGTGGCGATGGATGTGCGTGCCTTTGTGATGGTGGATCTCACCTTGGATTTGACGCTGCGGTTGTGTGCGCGGCGCTTCTGTTCCTGGCGCATGCGCTTTTCCGCAGATGCATTATTTGGCATGTTAAGTAAACTTCCTCCCCGAAAGATTGCCTCTTCGAACTTACTTCATATGCGGAAAACAAACCCCATTTGGGGGCGTAGCGCCACTCTCGTGGCTAGCGCTTACGCGCTCAGTTTTCCTCATAGGCACTTAGAAGAGTACCCCAAGGGTACGAAAAAGAGACTTGCACAAAAAAGATCCGACACCTGTGTCGGATTGGGTAAGTGCGCGTAGATTATAGCAGAAGTGCCGAAGGTCTGTCAAACAAGCTCTCCCCGCCCTGAAAAAATTCTTAAAAGGTCAGCCGCAGCGATTCTAATGTGTAGAGGCCGAGCAAGCTCGGCCTTTTCCAGCCAATGGAAGTCAACGTGTAGGGTCCATGCTGGCATGGACTGCGAGCGCAGCGACCTTTCCGCGCGGGAATATCAGTCTGCTGCCAGCCACCGATGACGCGGAGGCCTTCAGTCCATGCCAGCTTGAAGATGCGGGTCAGGCGGTTAGGCGAGCGCCTGTTCGAGATCACGCAGGATATCCGAGATGTCCTCAATGCCTACCGAGAGGCGCAGGAGGGTATCGTTCAGGCCGCGGGCCTCGCGGATCTCCCTAGGGATTGAGCCATGCGTCATGCTAGTGGGATGGCAGACCAGTGACTCGATGCCCCCGAGACTCTCGGCGAAGGTAAAGACGCGCAAGCGGCGTACAACGGTATCGACATCGCTCAGGGTTCCCTTGAACTGGAAGGAGACCATGCCGCCAAAGCCACTCATCTGCCGCCGGGCCAGTTCGTGATCTGGATGCGAGGCGAGGCCGGGATAGTAGACCTTCTCAACACGCTTATGCTCAGACAGGAAGTTGGCGACGACGCGCGCGTTCTCTTCATGCTGGCGCATACGTACCGCGAGTGTCTTGATGCCGCGCAGGGTCAGCCAGACGTCGAAGGGGCCAGGAACCGCTCCAGCGGCGTTCTGATGGAATTTAATGGCCTCGTAGACGCTCTGGTCATTCATGATCAAGGCCCCGCCGATGACGTCGCTATGGCCATTGATATACTTGGTTGTGCTGTGCAGGACGATATCGGCTCCCAGGTCGAGTGGGCGCTGGAAGTAGGGGCTGGAGAAGGTATTGTCGACGACGAGCAACACATTATGGCGGTGCGCGACCTCGGCGACTGCGCGGATGTCAACCAGGCTGAGCAGCGGATTGGTAGGCGTCTCTAGCCAGATGATTTTGGTGTTGGGGCGAATTGCCTGCTCATACGCCTCGACACGATTGGCCGTGACATACGAGGTCTCAACGTTATAGCGGCTCATGATGCGATCAAATATACGGTAGGTGCCGCCATAGAGATCGTCGCACGAGACAATATGATCGCCCGCGCTCAGCAAGCTCAAGGCGGCGCTTTCGGCGGCGAGTCCAGAGGCGAAGGCCAGGCCATAGCGCCCATTTTCGAGCGCGGCAAGGCAGGCCTCAAGCGCGGTGCGCGTTGGATTTCCGGTACGAGCGTATTCATAACCTTTATGTTCACCCATGCCACTCTGGGCATAGGTTGAAGTCTGATAAATTGGCGTCATGATCGCGCCGGTAGTTGGATCTGGCTCCTGTCCGGCGTGAATGGCCTTGGTAGCGAACTCCATCGTCAAGTCCCTTTCGACTCTTTCTTCATGAATTAAGATATAGGTAATATGGACAAGACTATAGCACTATCCTCTTGTGAAGACAATGAGTACTATCCACGTAAATGGGTACAGCGTTAAAAGCAGGAGAAAATAGGAGTAAAGCGTACACTATCGCCCCTCTTTTTTCTTCTCTAGATCTTATTCCGAAACCCAACGCCACTGGCGTGTCTAGCGCTTCGCGCTCAGGGTTTTCAGATAAGTAGTATCTCTATTATTGAGAAGGTGCATAACTCACAAATTATTCCCGTTCAGCTAAAAGTACGGAGTTTAGGATAGGAAAAGTGTCCAGGGAGCATCGTAGAACGTATTAAGAAGAGAGTGTGGTGAACTAGCGAGGAAACGCGAGGCAAGGTCATGGAGCATGCGGAGTTTCGAGATCAGCAGGGTGCGGGTGAAGTGACGATCAAAGGGCCGGAGCGTGCGCGCGTCGGCGTAGTACTGGTCCATGGGCTGAATGGGAATCGCAGCGATATGGAAGAGCTTGAACAGCTCTTTCTGGCTCAGGGGATGCGCGTCGAGAATATTCTCTTGCCGGGTCATGGCACACAGGTACAGGATATGTTGACGATTGGCTGGCATGACTGGGCCTCAGCCTTGCAACAGGCGGTACGAGCCTTTAAACTCCACTGCGACCAGGTCTTCCTGGTTGGCCACTCGCTGGGTGGCGCGCTATGCCTGCATATCGCCGTTCATGAAGAGGTATCCGGCGTGATCGCGATGTGCGCTCCGCTCTATATGCGTCCCTGGATGCTGCCCGCGATTCGCATGGTCAGGCAGTTGACTCCTTTCTTACCCACGTTGAGAGAGGATCTTCGTGATGCACAAGCCCGTAAGCGCTATACTCGTAATGTCTATCGCTGGACCCCGATGGCCCCGGTTGAGAGCATGCTGCTCTATCTGCCCCGGTTGCGCGAAGAACTGTCGTGTATTACCATGCCAGCCCTGGTTATCGCGGCCCAACGTGACCATGTAGTGCCAGTCCGCGATGGACACGAAATTTATCGCCTTCTGGGTTCACCTGAGAAGCAACTCGTGGTCCTCAAACGCTCATACCATCTCGTGATGAAAGACCATGACCGGCAAGAGGTAGAGGAGCGCTCGCTGGCCTTTATACAAAAGTACACTCACAAAGAAACTAAAACAGAAGATAGACGCGCTTATAGGGCCTGAATAGTCGCTAGCAGTTGTCATAGAGGAGAATATCGGTCGTAGCGAGCGTATGTTGACCGTGTGGGGAGCGCCGCGCTTTGCAGAACGCGCTAACAGGTAAGCTGTGCTAGTGACTTCCCAGTACAAGGCGCTTTCATGTATACTGATAGACGCTAAGAGATGAGATGTGGAGCAGAAAAAACATTGACGCAGCATATAGATAGTCCGCCTGAAAAGCCACAAGACCACAAGACGCAGCCGACCCCACCACAAGCGATACGCTCGACACGTATCAGCATCGTAACGCTACTGGCACTGGTGAGCCTGCTCTTGATTATTCTAACCGCCCAGCTTTTTATCGCGCTCAACCAGCACGCGCAAATGGCGGTCCAGGAGTCCTTGGCAACGGCAACGGCCAGGGCCAACCAGTTGTTAACACCCAGTCCTACGCCTCAAAGCGATGACAACGGCCTCTTCCAGTTCTCGGGCAAGAATCCGACTGATACCTTGCAAGTGCCTGGGGGCCAGTACGTTGTCTATGAGGCCCAGAGTGGCCTATACGCCGTGCAACTGGGTGGAGGTACGCCGCAGAAGCTTGATACTCCGGGGTATACCTATAGCCGCTCGATTCCGCCACGAGTGAATTCCCTTGGGCAGGTTATCTATGTTGGGAATGGTATCTGGCTCAGCGATATCTTTGGCGGAACCTCCAGACAAATCGCGGCTGTGGACAGCAATCAGGTTGTCACATCGCTGGTGCTCAGCAGCGATGGCCTCTCAATCGCCTGGAGTACGGCTCCTAAAAGCGGTAATGGGAATGTGAGCCTCTATACGGGAGCGTTAGACCATACCAAACTGGTCTATCAACAGGCAAATACGAATTGCCCCTGTTTTCGCGTGTTCTCATTTCTGCCAAATGGAAAGAACCAGATACCCCAGCAACTGCTCTTGACTGATGATCGCGGTGATCGTCGCTCTACGCAGTATGGCCTCTGGCTGCTAGATCTACCCAATACGCAGGATGACTCGCTGGTGCAAGACCAAGATCCAAAGAGCTTGCTGACCGACGATGTCTCACAGATGCCCCTTTTGTTGACGCCTGCAAGCAATGCCTTGCTCTACTCAACCTATAGTGGTGTGGTGACTGCGCCGACAGATAATAGCGTGCCAGATGATATTGCTGGTCAGAACAATGCCAATAGCCTGGCGATTGCTAACCTGAACACATCTAAAGCCACGCTGGGAAATGCTCAGATATTCTTGCCTGAACAACATGGCTTAAACAATAATGCCGACTATCACTGGGTCCTCTCGCCACAGGTTTCTCCGGATGGGCTTACGCTGGTCTACGTTATCTTTTCTAGCGATGAGCAGGCTCCCTTTGCGCGTCATAGCGCCTTGTATATGACGCAGATTAATGGCAATGGGAAGCAGGTTCAGGTCGCCAAGCCGGGCGTTCTGGCGATTACGTCCGCACGCTTTGTCGAGTTAGGGCCCTGGGTGAACAATCATATCCTGACAAGTTATGCTGATAATGCCATCTACGCGATGGATGTTACGACTGGTGCTATGAAAACTGTGATCAAGGGGAGCGGCTATATGCGCATTCTCTCGATTGTGCAACGCGGCCCGAGTAGCAGCAAAAGAAGCGTAAGTAACATGCGTATATTAGCGATTGGGCGTCATACACGAAGCGCGCCGGGGCGGCTTGCGCTGCGTATTCTCTTCGCTATGTTTTGCCTGCTCTATGTTCTGGCGGTAATTGGGGTGGCATTCGATGTGAACCCATCCTTCCCTATGGATTGGGCGGCGAGCTTCCTCCTCTATCTTGAAGGCGTGCTCCTTCTACTAGCGACTGCCTTCCTCTATGGCAGGCGGAGGGCTATCCAGGCTGGACTGCTTGTGATTATTCTCTCCTACCTGGCCGAGACTCTGGGCGTTAATACCGGTTTCCCCTTTGGCCACTATGTGTATACAGCCGTCTTGTTGCCCTCTCTGCCTGGAGGCGTCCCTCTGCCCGTCATATTTGCCTGGGGGCTGGTGATCTTTGGTGTCTATGGATGGGTACGCCCACTGCGCCCTGGCTTTCGCCTCAGCCTCTTCGACATTCTGGCGGCGGGCATGGCTGCTGTGCTGCTGGATGGCGCGATAGAGCCTGTAGCTGCTCATATCGTTGATTACTGGCGCTGGGCGCCCGTTGGCAGCATCTATTATGGTATTCCCCTGGTGAACTTTATGAGCTGGTTTGTGCTTGCCTGCCTGCTGGTCTGGCTCACGGATCGCCAGTTCGCGCCCGTCCAGGTCTTGCGGGTTGGGCCTCCCCGCCTGGCTCTGCGCCTTCCACGCCTCCTTTTTGCTTTAAGCCTCCTGATGTTTGGCCTGGTCGACCTGACACATGGCTACTATGGCGGCTGTGTCTGCGCCCTGTTGTCGGGACTCATTCTCCTGGCCTACGCGCGACGGCGCTAACGGCCCGATTACCCATTTAGGCGCCTGGTAGGCGTCCTGGTAGATGGACTACCATAATTATGAGGAGCGAGCAGGCCCTAAACAATCGCCAGGGCGAGAAAATGCCTGCCAGAATAGATAGATATGTCTGAACAGGGAAGAGAAATTATTGTCATCGGCGCAGGCATTGGCGGTCTCTCTGCTGCCATCCACCTGGCCATAAAGGGGCATTGCGTCCATGTGTTGGAGCGCCAGGCCCAGGTTGGCGGCAAACTCAACCTGATTGAGAAGGAGGGCTTTGCCTTTGATACTGGCCCCTCGCTCGTAACCATGCCCCACGTCCTGCGCGAACTCTTTGTGGTTGCTGGCAGACGTTTAGAAGACTACCTGGAACTGATCCCTCTGGAGGTTACCTGTCGCTATTTCTATCGCGATGGCGTTGTCTTCAATGCCTGGCGCGACCGCGAGTGCCTGGCCCAGGAGTTTGCCCGGCTCAATCCCGAGGATGGGGAGGCCTTTCGCCGCTTCTTTGAGCATACGCGCTCGATCTACGAGGCCGCGGCTGACCCCTTTCTCTACCATAGCCTGGGGAGTCCACTGAATATCGTACGAACCTTCTGGCACTATGTCTTAAAGGGTCATAAATCGGGCGCGGGCGCTGATGAGCCGCTGAGCAGGCGCTGGCGGGCCGTCATGGCGGCTCTCTCGTCGCGTACGCTGGACCAGGAGGTGCGACGCTTCTTCCAGGACGAGCATGCGCGCCAGCTCTTTGCGCGCTATGCGACCTATAATGGTTCCTCGCCCTACCAGGTGGCTGCGGTCTACAGCCTGATTCCCTATGTCGAGCTGGCGGATGGAGGTTGGTATCCGCGTGGGGGAATGTACAGCATCTCGCGGGCACTGGAACAACTGGCCCGCGAACTGGGTGTCACACTTGAGACCAATTGTGAAGTAGAGCGTATCCAGGTCTCAGAGCGCCGCAAACTCACGCGCTTGCGTCCAGAGGCGCGGGGCGTCGTGCTGGTTGATGGCCGGGTGCTTCACTGCGATGCCGTAGTCGCCAATAGCGATGTCGTGACCACACACTCTCAACTGCTTTCGCCCGCTGTGCGAAATCAGGCAACTCTGCGTAAGCTTACAAAGCTTGAGCCATCCTGCTCCGGTTTCGTCTTGCTACTGGGAACAGACAAGACCTATCCTGACCTGGAGCACCACAACATTTTCTTCTCCGATGACTACCAGGCAGAGTTCGCAGATCTCTTCGAGAAGCGTGTGCCCATTCAGAATCCCACCATCTATATCTGCGCCACTACGCGCACCGATCCAACGCAGGCCCCCGCGGGAGGCGAGAACCTGTTTATTCTCGTGAACGCGCCCTACCTGACTGAGGCCATAGATTGGCAGCGCGAGGCACCAGCCTATCGCGAGCGTATTCTGGACCTGCTTGCCAGCTACGAACAGGTTGACCTGAGCGACCTGCGCGAACACATTGTCTGTGAAGAGATGCTCACGCCCGAGGACTTCTGGCAGAAATACGGCTCAAACGCTGGCTCAATCTACGGTCTCTCCTCCAACGGCCGTATGGCCCCCTTTACGCGCCCTGGCAACTGCTCTCCCGAGGTTGAGCGCCTCTACTTTGTGGGCGGGAGCGCCCATCCTGGCGGTAGCATACCCCTGGTCATGCTCTCCGGCCGCATCGTCGCTGAACTAGTAGATGAACGTGTGAATGGGTAGTATTTTCGGAAGGGAGAAGAATGTGGAAGCCGAGCAGGGGGGTAAAGGGCATGGATAGATCATCCCGGCCACGCTCAACGGCGACAACTCTGGAACGTGGGCAGGATTTTTGTGACTCAGCCGGGTCACAGCGAGATTGCAAGCTCGACTTCCTACTATTAAGTTTAACGTGAGTAGCAACAAGCAAAGGGTGAAAAAAGAGGGGAAGCATCTCGAGAGATGCTTCCCCTTGTATCTTGTGGGTGGTAGCTGCTAGAAGAGGTTGCGGCGCTGGCGCGGGGCCAGCAGGACCGCGATGATCAGACCACCAACGATGCTGGCGATCAGCCCATAGACCAGGGTCAAGTTTCCCTGGGCAAAGGCAACGTTCAGCACTATGTTGAGACCCGCGAAGAGCAGCCATTGCTGGAACGCGCCCTGACCAAAGCCACCAAGGGATTTGCGGTTGATAAAGTAGAAGCCACCCAGGGCCCCAAAGATGCCGAAGACGGCATAGGTCATGCCTGCGGTTAAGCCTCCCAGGAAGTATTGGTTTACCAGGATACCGATAAGGCCGGATGCCAGGTAGATGACAATGTAGCGCCACTTGCCAAAGAGCACCTCGACGGCCCGCCCGACAAAGAAGAGCGAGATGAGGTTGATGATGAGCTGTATAGGACTGACCGTGAGGAAAATGGCGGCCACATACGTGAGAGGATTTGCCCCGCTAAGGGTGACAACGCCTGTAACAACAAGGAGAAAGGCAATGATGCTGAGTGCGACAATGATATTTGTCACCAGGCCGGGCATCTGGTTTATCAAGAAGCGTGTGCGAATCATACGGCGCTGCATCCCATTCGGACGCGACCATGTGGGTATGGACTCCCTGCTGGCTCCATTGGCCGCATTTGTAGGAAGTACAGTTGGCTGAGCTGGCTCGGGCGGCGTGAGTGGCTCAACATTGGGGAAGCAGTGTTCGAAGCGTCCACCATAGGAGAGGCGTGCCGCGCGTGCGCGTGCCAGGTTGGCGTCATAGGTCTGTCCCATGGCGCGTAGCAGGTGTGAGCGTAGCGCATGCGCATAGGCGATGCCCGGGTCCTCGCTGATGACGGCATCGACACTCTGAAGTGCGCGCTCGAAGCGTCGATCAAGGAGGTCGAGCAGGGCCTGTGCCAGGCGGGATTCCTGTCCACCGGCGGGCTGTAGCTCCTGCACGCGGCGGCAGGCCATCTGTACCACGCCATAACTCCCCAGCCCCAGGTTGGCTTCCGCCAGGCCCAGATGAATCATCGGGTTATCAGACTCGAGCTGAGCGCCATGTGCATAGGCGATGGCGGCCTCACGTGGGTGACCTTGAGCCAGGGCTTGCTTACCCTGTTCCAGGTATGTCTGTATATCCATTTGTGCTTCCACAAGAATCCTCCAAAAAGAACCAGCAAGGGTAGGCGAGAAGGCATTTCCTCCTTATACGAAAAACAACGCCGCTTTCGCGGCTAGCGCTAGCGCGCTCAGGTTTTCGAAAGGCACTTCTCGTTACACTTTTGTCCCTATTAGATATAGGGAAATGACTGTAAGTATCAGTGTACCTAAGATTGTCAACAGGGCCAAGGGCCAGCGCTTTGCCAGGCTGTGGCGGTCGACGACGGTATAGGGTGATGAACTGCGATAGAGCGGGCTAAACCACAATCCCAGAAGGCAGCCACTTATTAAGCCGCCAAAGTGAGCATAGTTATCGACATTTGTGATCATAAAGCCCACACCGAGATTGATCCCAATGATAACGATGAGATAAAGAATCGAGAAGAGACCACCAAAGGGAAAGGCGCGTCGATGGGTAATCACAAAGATACTAAAGACGCCCACCAGGCCAAAGATAGCTCCCGAGGCCCCCAGACTAACCTCCTCTGGCGCGAAATAGAAGCTCGCGAGAACACTAATGATACCAGTGATAATGTAGAGAAACAGGTAGCGCGTATGACCAAGCAAACGTTCCAGGAAGATACCTAACATCAGTAGGTTCAACATGTTAAGCCCCAGGTGCAGGAGGTTCGCATGGAGAAACATGGGTGTCAAGAAGCGCCAGTACTCATGTTGCTGCACGATGGCTGGATTATATTTGGCCCCATAATCGATCAGAACTTGCGTGAGCGAGGCATCATCTGCCGGTTGAATCGAGATCGCGTTGGTCCAGACATGTGTAAGGATCGTCTGCCAGCTATGAGCGCCAGCAGCAAGTGCCGCCTTGTACGCGGTGAGCATCCAGAGGAGGCTCATGCCCAGAACAAGCAGCCAGGTCACCCAGGCCACCTTATCGAGGCCATGGCGAGACTGGTAGCTGGAAAGGGCTACCTGGTAGCTCAGGCGATCACGCGCTGTAGGCGTGGTGGCTGGCTGCTGCTGCTGTTGCGGACTGATCTTCAAGCATTCCTCGTGTCTATGGCTGCGTCTCTACTTCTATATATCGTAACGTTTGGGCTTATTATTAGATACGAACGGGCGCCTCAATAGTCGCAACCTGGCTGAAGGGAGCAAAGATGGCAGGACCTCTTTACCCAGACCTCTTACTTGATAAAGCCGCTGGTGTGGGCAAAGGTGGTTACACCATTCAGCACAAATTGGATGGCCAGGGCTGCTAGCAGGATACCCAGAATGCGGGAGAAGACCATAATGCCGGTACGCCCAACGCGCTGAATGATCCAGGAACTGCTGCGCATGGCAACCCAGGCCAGGGCCAGGGCACTGGCAATTGCCAGAAAGACCGATAGGAGCAACATTGGCTGTGTCGAGGCCTGTCCTACATAGAGAATCGTCGTGGCAATGGTTCCAGGGCCAGCGATCAGGGGAATAGCAAGAGGAAAGACGCTGATATCCTCGCGGGTCATGGCCTCTTCCTCTTCTTCCTTGGTCTCGCGTGCCCCTGAGGGACGACCAAAGAGCATGTCGATAGCGACCATAAAGAGCAGGACGCCACCCGCGATATTAAACGCATAGAGCGAGATTCCCAGGCGGTCCAGCAGAAAGCGACCAACAATAGCAAAGAAGGCAATAATTGCGGCACTGATTAAGGTGGCACGGGCGATAACTACCTTGCGCTGGGCCTGTGAGAGGTGGGAGGTGAGACCAACAAAGACGGGAGCCAGACCAACGGGATCGATAATAGTCAAAAAAGTCACGAAAGCACTAATCGTAAAAGTAATGAGCGTGGGCACAGAAAACCTCTAGACCTTCGTATTGCGAGTTAAGATTGGAAAAAGAGTGCATAAAATAGAGTGGAAGACTACCTTCGTCGAGCTTATTTCTGCGCTTGAATTATATCATATATATAAATTATGTAAACACTACACTGAGGAGCGTGGTCTCTTGCGCCTGTGGCGCTCGCTCGGATAGTGGATGTGGTGCATGCTCACAGCCCTAGGGCTGTGAGCATGCACCACATCCACTATACAAAAATCTTGCACATCAGGTACACTACCTGGCTGCTGCATAGCGGCGGGAACGGTGGCTGCGTTTACGCCAGAGCGGATAGGTGACCAGGTGCCAGAGCACAATCAGCGAGAGCGCACCCAGCAGGGCTTTTAAGAGGGGAATATCGTGGAAGACATAGTCTATGGGCAGGCTAAAGTGAAACACCTCAGTTGCCAGCCATGTCCCGACCAGGCCCGCAACGAAAGCGCCAAAAATGCCATAGGGGAGACGCCAGCCAACGATAAATTCCGCGATCAGGCCAATGAGCAGAGCCACGCCCCAGACAATCAACGTCCCAATCGTGATCTCGATATGATATCCTAGCACATCACCCGTCATAATGACGGAATCCGCAAGGGGCAGCAGCAAAATTCCCATGTTTTATAGAACCTCCTCCAGGTTTTGCAAGGGCGCGCCTTGCGCCTAAAGAGTTTGTCAAGAATGATATATTAGCGCCGGACGCGCCGAGAATGTGATGAAATTGAGGAGTTAAACCCTCTCGTCTCTAGTACGGATGAGTATGGTAAAAAGATACGCCAAAAGGTAGAGATTAATGGTGGGTGCATGAAGAAGATGGCGAAATTGTAGACGCGAATGGCATCCTGTGCGTATATAAGGGTAGGAGTATTTTTGTCCAGGGGCAATCCTGATAGGTAGTAAAAGCTATTGCCCCGATTGTGATCGATAACTCGCGTTTAAACACGTTCAGTTCGTGCGTTATAATGAAAAAGAACTACTGAAGATTTTTATGGGAGGCCACTATGCGGGGTGCAATAAAGACTGTGCTCATCGTGGGCGTCGTAATACTTGTGGCAATCATCTTGTTTATTATTGCGGCGGCCTATTTTGGGTGGCTGTTAGAGGCGCTTTACATTATCCTGATGATTCTGGCCGCGTTCCTGGTGTTCGCGACGTTCATGCAGATCTACTCGGTCTTCTCACTCATTGGAACGATCAAAACAATACGTGACGAGGCTAAACCGCTCGTCTCTTCTCTACAAGAGACCGTTAGCATTGTACAGGACACAGCCAAAACTGCCGGACATACGGCCTCGGTCGTTGGGACTGTCTCGAATCTGGCCAGCGATCTGGTTGTCGCACCTAGTGTGCGCGCGGCCGCGGGCGCAGTTGCCGCGGGTGAGATGGTCAAAGTGTTCTTTGGTAAAGGGAGCAAGCGAAGTAAATACGAAGAGCGCCTGAACCAGCAGCGGGAGGCTATGCAGGCGAGCGCTGGAGGTGACTAATGTTTCTAGTCCTTGGAGTCAATCCTATCCTGGAGATGGGGGGACGCATCGCGGCCATCATCATCTGCCTGTTTGCCTTTGTATTCATTATCGTCTCAGTGGCTTTGAACTTTGCTATGGCTTGGGGACTAAGCTTGCTGCGCGAGAAGGTGAACGTGGTACAGAAGGTGCGCCCGGAAGTAGAGAGTGTCAACCAGGCGACCATGCGCGCCAGGCAGGGCTTGCCGCCTGACGAGAACGAGAGCGCGCTTGCGCGTACGGTAGCGAAGGTTCCCGTGGGTGTGCAGAAGATCGACACAAAGACGGTACAGCTTGCCGATAAAGCAGCGAAGGGCCTCATCGAGGCACGTGCGCGTACCGTGCAGGCACAGACCATCTTGAAGGCCTTCTTCCTTCCCGGCCTGATGCGACGCGAGACGCTTGCCAAGGAGGAGGCTCGTCTCGATGCGGCTGGCCTGGAGTTTAAGAGTCCCGGCTATCGTATATTGATGGAAGAGCAGGCACCTGAAGTTCCAATCGAGGCAAGCAATGGCGAGGGAGCGCGTCAACGTATGGAGGCACAACAACTGCGTAATGTCACTACTCGTTGAGTACCTGCGGCAGTTTGGTCGCTTTCAGCGCAACGCGCGCCTGTACCTGATTAGCAACGCCTTGAGTGGTATGACGCTCGGCATTATCCAGGTTCTCTATAATCTCTACCTGGTCTCACTCGGCTATAAAACTGATTTTGTGGGACTGGTATTGTTTATGACGACGGTGGGAGCAGGCCTGGCTATCTTCCCCGCCGGCCTCTGTATTGATCGATTTGGAAGTAAGGCCATCCTGATCTGGGCCAGTGTTGCGGTGGGCGTGGCGGGGACGGGACAGTTTCTGTTGCGCCAACCGCCATTCTTGCTGTGTAGTGGCTTTATCGCGGGTGTAGCGGGCGCCTTTATCCTGGTTGTCAACGCGCCTTTCCTGACACAGAATAGTTCAAGCTCCGAGCGCTCCCTGCTCTTCAGCTTTACGATTGTTGTGACCCTGATTATGACCGTGCTGGGTGAGCTGCTGGGAGGCGTACTCCCGGTCTGGCTGCGCACCAGTACCTGGCTGATGGGAACCTGGCCCGCGTGGCTAGCGGCCATCCTGGCACACCAACCAGAGGCACGCGCCTATCAACTCTCACTCCTCTTTGCTGGTCTCATTGCCGTCCCAAGCTTTATCCCCCTTTTCCTGCTGAGCAATGATCGCCCAACTCGTGTGTCTGAGCGAAAAGACGCTATAACGCGTCTGAACCCCCCTGAAAAGAGGCATAAGCTATTGATGGTCAGCCAGGTGAAGCAAACGCTCCAGCGCTGGCGTGAGAGCGATATACGAGGCTTGTTACATAGCCCTCTGATTGTACTGGTGCTGGTGCAGACGCTGATTGGTTTTGGAGCAGGCCTTTTTATCCCCTATTTCAATCTCTATTTTGTCCATTTCCTAGGTGCCTCGCCTGCGCTCTTTGGCACCATCGATGGTGGAGCGAACGCACTCAATGCCGTGCTTACCCTGGTCGCGCCTCTCCTGGTGCTGCGGATCGGCCGTGTCAATACTGTGGTTGCTACACGCCTCGCTAGCCTCCCCGTTTTACTCGTGATCAGCCTTGTGATCTTTCTCCCCTTGATTGCCCCGCTCTACTTGTTGCGCCAGGGTTTGATGGATATGGGCAATGGTGTCTTCCAGGCCTTCTCAATGGAGGCCGTTCCCCATAGGCGGCGTGGAGTTGCCAACAGCATCTACCAGGCGGCCTTCTATATCGCGAATGCCCTGGCGACGCCTGTTGGAGGCTTCTTAATCGCACGCAGTGGCTACCGCCCGGTATTTCTTATAGCAATAGTACTCTATACTGTCTCTGTTCTCATACTCTGGGGACGCTTTGGGCGCGGGGTTGGTGAGCGCCTGCTGATTGATGTGAGCGAGCAGGATCGGCGAGAAGAAGTTCTGGTCAAGTAAACAACAAGGGCGCTGATCAGGCGCCCTTGTTGTTTACCCTCTTATTTTTTAGCGAAGACGCGAATGAAGATGATAGACAATTCATAGAGGAAGGACATCGCCACACCTAGAATGATCGGGCTATAGACATCGGCGCCGGGTGTAATAAAACAGGCAGCGATCCACATCCCTACATGAGCGGTAGAGCGTCGCTTCTTCAACATGTTCGAGTCTACGATACCTACCAGGGCCATAAAGGTCAGCACGAGCGGGATCTCGAAAACGATACCAAAGGCCAGCATAAAGTACGTGATAAAGGTAAAGTAACTATTTGCTGTAACCAGTTCGGTAAACATGCCCGACGAGAACTGAACCAGGAACTCCAGGGGATAACGGATGGTGATGTACCCCAACGTAATGCCAATGGCGAAGAGCACAATTCCGATGACGATGAAAGGTACCGCGTGCTTCTTCTCATGCTTATAGAGTCCAGGCGCGATAAAGGCCCAGGTTTGGTAGAGAATAACCGGGATTGAGAGCAGGATTCCTACTGCGAGCGAAATGAGCAGCGTGATGGTAAAGCCTTCGGCGATACCAGTCACGACGATCTTGCCACTGGTAAGCGCATCAGATGACTTTGGCAGCGGCGCAGAGAGAAAGCTCATAATCTGCACACGGAAGACGAAGGCGACGATTGTAAAGATCACGACGAAGATCAGGCACTTGAAGATGCGCTTACGCAGCTCCTCCAGGTGCTCGATCAGGGTCATGGCCGATTCCGCCAGCTCATCCTCCACATCTTCCGTGGCTTCGCTCACGTATGTGGATAGTTTACGTTCCTGCTGGTCTAGATTGCTAGTTGCCATGTACACTCCCAGGCAGGTTTTTTAGCGGACGACATTCGTTGATTTAAACCTCGGCATCGACTGAGTGGCTTGCGGCCTCCTGGGCGTTCAAAGCAGCTTTACGTGCGGCAATCTCACGCTCAAGCGCCTCGATGTCCATGGCATCAACGCCCTTCGACTCGACGGGTTTGACCTCTTCCTTCTCTTCTTTGGGAGCGCCAATTTCGCTCATGCCCTTCTTGAACTCCTGAATGCTCTTACCGATAGCGGAACCCATCTCGGGAAGGCGCTTAGGGCCGAAGACCAGGAGGGCGATGACGACGACGATAACTAGTGTAAGTGGATGTACTCCAAATGGCATGATGGTAGATCCTTTCTGGACTAAGATGGTAACGCGAAAAATACAACTGAATGCAACTGATTGTATGCTCAGGCTCAAATCTCATACAAGATTTGAGCGTACAGTAACAAGCGTAAGGTCTTATCTGTAATGACGCGCTAGGAGCGAGACCAGCCTGTGGAGGCTAGTAGGCCGTCCGTGGTTGCGTCGTCGCATCGTGACCGAAGAACCTCGTGTCAAGTTGCTGAACGCCTTCCAGTGCCAGGCCTATGAGGCCCGCGCTGGCGGAGCTAAAGGTTACGGCACGCAGGATCTGGCGACGCGTCATCAGGCGCGCCTGGCGTGTTGGTAAGAGCGCCGGTTCTTGTACCTTCTCCTGGTGCAGTGCATGTACCAGGCGTTGCTCAAGGTCTGAGGGCCTGGGCGCTGTTGGACCATAGTGGCGTAGCAGCAGTGTTTCTGCGGTATCGTTATGCATAGCTACTCCGATGTGTCGCAGGTTGGGCGTTGAGCGAGAGATGGTAGGGCTTATGTGCTTGCGTAGACGGTCCTATGTTCTCTCTGTCAGTGGAGACGGCGCTGGTTGTGATTGGCTCTGAAGCACCAGGCGCCTCCACAAGTTTCTCATCGCTTTCATAGGTGTAGAGCTGTTGAAACTGCTTGCGTGCGCGGGCGAGGCGCTGGCGTACGGCTGGCTCTTTTAGTTCAAGCAGATCGGCGATCTGGGCGGTGGTCAGGCCGCCAACGATAGAGAGCAGCAGGCAGACTCGTAGAGGCTCTGCCAGGCGGGCCAGGACGCGCTGTACGGCGTCGCGCTCGGCGATGATGTCAGCCGGATCATCAGATGCGTGCGTTCCCAGTCCTGAAGGCTGAAGAGGCGCGGCCTGCTCGCTGATCGTTTCGCTACTTGCCGTCTCTGCCTGGCGCCCTTCGAGCATACGCGAAAAGGGGACAAAGCTTAATATCTTGCGGCGGCGATAGTGCATGCGAACCGTATTCAGCGCAATACGCAGGAGCCAGGCTTTAGGTTGGAAGTGGTCTCCACTCGCGCGGCGAGCGGCATCTATCCCACGCAGAGCCTGGTGAAAGGTGTCCTGGGTCAGGTCCTGGCTCTCCTCCCAATCATTGGTCATGCCATAGATGGTATGAAAGACCAGGGCGCTGTACTCATGAATAAGCGCTTCTATAGCCTTGGCGGTAGGCGTCGTATCCACACAGATAACTCTCTCAACAAATGGACGATAGCAAAGAAACGTTTCTTACCGGGAGCCGTGTATCTGAACTATTGCCAGGTTTACACGTCTCTCTATTACTCAGATGCACGAGCATGTGAAAGTGTGACAACGAATTTCTTTTTTGAAAAAAATATTATTATGTCTTAGTCTTACAAAGAAATAGTAGCAAATATATGGGATCTCGCAAAGGGGGAGTGTGTGGAAAGTATACAGTTTGTCTGAAGGGGAGTGAGGGAAGTTACAGGGTGGCCTAGGCCACCCTGTCATGAGTCCGTAGGAAGAAAAAAATTACCGCAGGTGCTCTTCGATATAATCCTCGGCCTCTTGCACGGTCGTGATTTTCTCGGCGTCCTCATCGGAGATCTGAACTTTGAACTCTTCCTCAAGGGACATGATGAGTTCGACGAGGTCCAGCGAATCGGCGTTGAGATCTTCAACGAAAGACGCGCTAGAAACGACCTCGCTCTCGTCGACACCAAGCTGGTCGACGATAATTTTTTTCAGCCTATCATGAATAGTTGGCATTATTTCACCTCGCTTTCCGCTTTTGGGGTGGGCTGTTGTTGAGCCCGATTAAATATAGTACCCAGGACGCCATTAATGAAGCGGCTCGAGGTGTCACTGCCGAAGAGCTTGGCAAGTTCCACAGCCTCATTGATAGCAGCCTTGGCTGGTACAGTATTATTAAACAGAATCTCGTAGATTGCAAGTCTCAGGATATTTTTATCGACACGAGCCATCTGTTGCAGTGGCCATTCGCGAGCGGCACTCTGGATATGCGCGTCGATATCAGCCAGGTGCTTGCAGACACCCTCGGCCAGCTCTTGCGCGTATTCTACCACTTTGGCATGGAGATTACGCTCTTCAGCGTGCCGCTGCAAGATCTCAAGGGGATCATGATGGACCATGTCGTATTCATAGAGTGTTTGCAGTGCGACCATGCGCGCTTGCCTGCGTATCCCTGGCATAGTATCCTCAAAAATGTCAAACTAATGACGTGTTATGCAATGTCATAAATGTAGATGTTGACTTCTTGCACCTGCATCCCGACCATATCTTCGAGCGCAGAGGCAACCTCATCCTGTACGGCAGAGCCGATTGAGACGATATCGACATCTGCATCAACGATCAAGTATAAATCGGCCGAGACGGTGTTCTCCCTCACTGTTAACCCGACCCCCTGAGGAGGAATGTCGTGTTTGAGGAGGCGAGACCACTGGTTACGCATCGCCACTGTGGGTGATGTATTGGCCATACCGATTACACCTGGAATCTGCAACGCGCTATGCGTTACGATAGTCGAAAGTACCTGTTTGGCCACGCGAACGGAGCCAATACTTTGATAGGCGCTTGCCATCTTAACCTCTCTTCTCTGTGAGTGCCACACCAGATGAAATGGGTAAGTAAGATCGCAACCTTCCAGTGTTAAGGAGCGAGCGACTTATTTGACAAATGACTACGGTATATCTGTCGCTATCGTAGTTGAGCATTCAGGCGCTATTGCAAATTATCTAAATCCAAAGATAGGCCCTTTTGCGAGCTATGTCAAGTATATATCCCAAATGGTGTGCCCGTCCATAGTAGGAGGACTTCAATACTGGTTTTGGACAGGTCTCCGACTCTTCAGACGGAGAGCCTGTCTATATGCTCACACAAGCAAGCAGCTACGCCAAAACATCCTGTTCGCGTAGCTGGGCTGCGGCCTTTGCGACCTCGCTGGCGTTGCCAACGTTCATAATCGTGACGCCCTTCGCGATGCGCTTGACCATGCCCGCAAGGGCCTGGCCAGGACCAATCTCGATAAAGATGTTGACGCCAGCCTCTACCAGGTACTGGATGGTCTTGACCCACTGTACGGAGGATGCCACCTGTTGGGCAAGCTCCTGGCGCAAACGCGAGGGGTCGGTGAGCGGCGCGCCATCGATATTGGCGATGATGGGAAGCACAGCCTCACGAAGCTCAAGCTCTGCCAGTGTTTTCGCCAGGCCTTGTGCGGCTGGCTCCATCACGGGTGAGTGGAAGGCACCGCTGACCGCGAGAGGAATCACGCGCTTGGCGCCACGCGCCTTCGCCAGTTCTCCCGCCAGCTCAAGCGCCCGCTTCTCACCAGAGATTACGATCTGGCCGGGAGCGTTATAATTGGCGATAATGACGCGTCCCTGACCGGGATGGGTCGTAGCCCCCGCTAGCTCCGCGAGTGCCTGCTCAGTTGCTTCCTGGCAGACCTGGCGCAGTGGCTCTTCGTCCATGGCGATGACGGCGGACATGCCCCCGGGGCAGACCGTGCCTTCATGCTCCATCAGGCGGCCCCGTTCGCGCACGGCCAGGATGGTCTCTTTGAGATCGAGTGCGCCCGCGACAGGCAGCGCGCTCCATTCGCCCACACTATGGCCCGCGACAAAGGCGGGTGTGAGGGGCGTAGACCAGGAAGAAGGCTCGCCAGGGGAGAGGGCTTCTTGGAGTGCGGCAAGGTACGCGAGGCTGACGGTCACAATAGCGGGCTGAGCGTTAATGGTATCACGCAGGGTGGTTTCTGGGCCGTTGAAGCAGAGATCGCTTAGTGAGAACCCGAGGGCGTCATCGGCGGCGGCAAAGACTCTCTGGGCCGCGGGAGAGGACGCGAAGATATCGGCTCCCATGCCAACAGCCTGACTTCCCTGCCCTGGAAAAAGAAAGGCGACTCTGGTCGTCATGCTTATCACTCTCAAAAAAAGAAGCGGCGTATGTAAGAGACTTCACGAAGAAGCGTTACATTGCCGCTTGCTTGTCATTACTTGCTGGCCTTAGGAAGAAACACCTGGCGGCCACGATAGGTGCCACAATTGGGGCAGGCATGGTGCGAAAGACGTGGTGTTTTGCACTGAGGGCAGGCCACCAGTTGTGGTAATTTCAGGTGATGATGTGCCCGGCGCTCACCCTGACGAGCGCGTGAGGTACGCTGCTTTGGAAGTGCTCCCATGGTAATTGTTCTCCTCTTCCACCCGTTGAAAATCTGGGTGACATGTGCTTATGAATTGTCCTGCTGCAAAAGTGTCTTGAGGACGCTGAAACGTGCGTCTGGCTCTGGTTGGCATTCACAAGGACCCTCATTGAGATCCTTCCCGCATTGCGCACACAGCCCGGCGCAATCTTCGCGGCAGAGTGTCACAATGGGTATCGCGAGCAGGACCTGCTGGCGAATTGCCTCGGTAAGGTCAACCAGGTGGTGATCGTCGATAGGGAAGGCATCTTCCGCGTCTACAGGCTCGACAGGAATACCAGTTACCACATCGACGGTTGGATAAAACCGCTCTTCAAAGTCTACATGCTGAGGCTGCTCGAAATGCTTGAGGCAGCGTGTGCACTCTAGTTCAACGGTAAGGTCTACCCAGCCGTCCACCAGAATTCCCTGGTTGATGTGACGCATACGAGCGTGACCTGCGATAGGACCGATGACCTTGAGATCTTCGTCAAGCTGAATATCATCTTCGCTAAAGTCGGACTCAAGGCTGGTACCGACGAGCGATTTCAAAAGTTGCGCCACATTAAAGATCATTCCTTGTTCCCTTTCCACTAGAAAGTTGAACCCTTGTGTGAGACATCATCAGGATATCTCCTCTCAGTAAAAATGCATACTGAAAATAGCGATATGGCGCAAAGTGAAAAGTTCTTGCTCTTTGCTGGCGCTTGCTCATTATAGACAAGCCTTGAAAGGGTGTCAAGACCCGTAAGCGGCCACGGGTAAGGGAGGCACCGCGAGGATGCCGCATGGATAGTGCGTTTACCTTACGCGTGCCGTAGAGCGAAAAAGAGGTTGGCGTACGAATAGGACCCGTTTGACGTCTGCCCTCCAGCGCGACAGGTGACATGCTAAGGCTGGTTAATGCCAATGGTATCGGCCGCCAGAGAGGAGCGCCGTGGACGTGGCTGTGGTGGTATATTGGCTGGCAGTGATCCACCGGGGGAGTCTTCCACTAGTTCTCCTGCCTCCTCCTCTTCGAGAAATGCTTCTTCCTCGTTGACGTATGCTGTGGCGTCGTGCTCTTCCAGGCTATTGTCTCCTGCGGTGGCGATTTGCCCATGTTCCTCCAGGCTCTCGATGCCACGCTCAACGCTTAAGACGGTGCGGCTGACCCTGGTCTCCACTTGCACGAGCTGTTCATGCAGGGTACGTAGCGTCTCGATGACATAGGCGTCGGCGTCGCCCTTCAACTGCTGGGCCTTTTGTTCGGCCTGGTTCAGCATCTCCTGCGAGCGCTGCTCCGCGACCTTCAGCAGCCCCTCGCGGTTAATGACGCGCTCGGTCTCCTCACGCGCGCGGTTGAGCAAAGCATTGGCGTCGGCCTGGGCCTGAGCGAGGATACGTTCTTTATCCTGAATAACGCGACGCGCCTGTTTGACCTCTTCAGGGATCGAGGTACGCATCTGCTCAATAATATTGAAGATGTCGGTTTCTTTTATGACGACCTGGTTAGTCAGGGGTACACGCTTGCATGATGCGATGAGATTATCCAGGCGATCAACGAGGTACAGAATATCCAAGAACTTCCTCCTTCCCTCTCCTGGTGCGTACGCCGAGAAGTCATAAGTGGTACGTGTATAGATGTCAGGGGGTAGTCTCTGAGCGAGCGCTATTGGCCGAACCTATGGCGTAGCGCGCGTACTACCGCGGCGGGAAGCATATCATCGACATTGCCTCCCAGGCGAGCAACTTCCTTGAGCCGGGATGAACTGATAAACAGGTGATCCAGGCTGGTGAGCAGGCAGATGGTCTCGATTTCAGGTGCCAGCTTGCGGTTCATCAGACTTTGTTCGAACTCAGTGCCAAAGTCGTTGGGAGAGCGTAAGCCTTTAATGATCGCACAGCCACCAAGAGAGCGTACATATTCTACTACGAGTATCGAGAAGGTTTCGACGCGCACATTGGTCAGGCCTTCGGCGGCAATGACTTCCTGCCAGAGTGAGAGGCGTTCGTCAACGGTGAAGAGCACATTTTTGTCGGGAAAGGCGTAGATCGCGATGACCAGTTCATCGAAGAGGCGCGCCGCTCGGCGCGCGATATCGAGATGTCCATTGGTAACTGGATCAAAACTTCCCGGATAGACTGCTATGCGTGGACGTTGTGCTTCATTGCTCACGTCTGAGGCCCCCCTTAAATAGTATATGAAAACTCAGAGTATGCGACCCTCTGGAAAGCAGGGTCTTCTGTCCATTAAACCATAGTGGAGGCATTTCAGCAATAGAGCTTATGCTGGTCAATTTTCCAGGCTAAGCTTTGCGCCTGCGGCGCTCTCAAGGACATGAGCAATGGGTGGTGTGGCCCGGGCATTTGTCCGGGCCACACCACCCATTGCCCATGTCCTTGAGATACCAGATTTTTAGATGCGTTTGTAGCGAGCGTAGAGCATCTCGCCAAAGCCGATGGCGCCCAGACCCAGCAGCAGGTGTATGGTGCGGATGATGTCATGGGCGGAGCCAATGAGAATGTTGTCCTGAGTAAGACCTAAGGCGATGACGATCAGGCCATAAATGGCCGCGCCGATCGCGATTCCTGCATTGCCAGGTTTGGTAGTGGCCAGGGTACCGGCGATGATCCAGAGACAGATGACGGCGATAATACCAACGCCCTGGTGTACATCGGTGCGCACGATATAGTTGCCTGCCCAGTAGAAGATGCCCAGAATAAGCGCGACCAGAACGGCGAGGCGCAGGACCATGATAGAGATACGTGCTGCCATGTTACGAAAACTCCTTACAGTGTTGTAGTTGTAATTGAAAAAGGTAAATGTAGGCCTGGATGAGCCTAGTCGTGGGACGAGGAAGGAACCTCGACGGCATCGGCCCGAGCTGGCTGTGCAGGCTGTGTAACTCGTGCAATCGTGGGGAAGGCTACAAGCGTCGCCAGCACCACAAGTATACCACCCACGATAAAGGGCGTGCCCGCGCTACCTATCTTATAAATAGCACCGGCGATCAAGGGGCCAATGATGCGAGCCAGGCCCGCGAAGCCCTGAGACATTCCGAGCAGTTCACCCTGGGTTTCGCCGGGACTGGCGAAGGAGAGCAGCGTCGAGACGGTGGGACTCACCGCGCCATCGCCGATGCTGAGAACACTCAGCGTGACCATGAGCCAGGAGAGATGAGTGCTAAAGGCCAGGGCGATAAGCCCAAGCGCCATAAGTACCAGCCCGGCCAGCATAACACCTCGCTCCCGCCAGCGCTTGACGAGCTGGCTAACCAGCCCTCCCTGCATGATGACGATGATGACGCCGATGTAGGTAAAGACATAGGCGTTCTGTGTTGCTCCCCAGTGGAAGTAATGCTGGGTGAAGAGCGGAAAGATATTCTCCATCCCCGTAAAGGCGACGGTGTAGAGCAGGTTAACCAGGATCAGCGAGAGCACCGCCGGTTTATGAGCCAGGTTGCCCCACCCGGAGAAGAAGGCGCCAATCCCGCTCTTACTGGCCTTTTTGCTCTGCCCCTGCTCCTGGCCCGCCAGGCGTTTGCGGCTCTCAGGCAGAAGCACAATCACGAGCACGGCATTGAGGAGCGCGACCATGGCGGCAATCCAGAACGATAGTCCAGGATATGCACCAGCGAGCAGGCCACCCAGGGCGGGACCGATGACAAAGCCCAGCCCAATCGCTGCACCGATCATGCCCATGCCTTGCGCGCGTTTCTCCGGCGGCGTGACATCGGCAACGAAGGCCTGAGCCGAGCCGATATTTGAGGCCCCCAGGCCGCCAACGAAGCGTGCCACCAGCAACATAGGTAGCGAACCCGCCAGGGCCGTGAGCACCAGGGAGAGTGCCTCAATGACGAGGGAGACAACAATGATCGGCTTGCGCCCATAGCGATCTGAAAGGGTGCCTAGAATGGGCGTAAAGAGGAACTGGGCCAGGGCATAGAGACTGGTGAGCATGCCAACCATAAAGGCGTCGGCCCCAAAATGCTCTGCCCAGAAGGGCAGGAGGGGAATTACCAGGCCAAACCCTGTAATATCGATCAGGACAGTCAGCGTCATCAGCAGGAGTGCCGTGCGTTGCTGTTTATCCATAACTGTGCTCCTCAAAGTGTGTGTCCTGTTCCGTATTTTTAGCAGACCTCACTGGCTGCGTCTAAGTAGGTAGAAGTACCTGACCTGCCTCAGACGATGCAGCAGAAGCGATAGTTGCTGTACCCTCGCGTCGTGAGCTACTTTCTACCAGCAAAGGCCGTCAATTATGACGTGAAACCTACGTTAAGTCAAAATTGACCTGATGGGCTAAAAATATGCCCCAGTTGCTTCCAGCCATCTCTCTCGCCTATGAGGGGACAGACGTGGAAGCTACCTGGGGAGATGTGCGTAGATAGGCTATTGTGCGTTCAAGCCAGCTGATTTCAGCGTCAAGCAATGTCAATTTGTGGTCCTGCACAAATAAGTGCGCGTCATCAGGATGGCTCAGCGTTTGCATTTGCGCGACACTGGCCTGGCGAGCAGCGGTCATGCGGGCATATCGCTCTGTGAGCAGCTCAAGCGCTTCACTTGGCGCCAGGTGATGAAGGAAAAAGAGGCAGGCATCGACATCGGCATTGTTCAGACCGGGGGTATAGTTACTCAGCGTCCGGCGTAGAAGCGAATGAAAATAGCGGCGACCAGCCTCAGTAATATAGTAGACATCACGTTCACGCAAAGCGACATCTTCATGCGCGGCGCCTGGACCAGGAGCCTCCACCGTTTCGCGGCGTATCTCCAGGTACCCATCGTGTGCCAGGCGTTCAAGCTGGTAATAAATGGTTGGCTTTTTGATCAGGTCGGCGAGGAGATCGTGATGGTTCTCGATCACCTCGCGAATCTGCTGCCCATACATTGGCCGCTCCAGCAAGAGTCCGAGCAGCATCAGTTGTTTATACATAGCCAATCCCATTTATCAGATATCGTTAAGTCAGTTCTGACTTATTATAAATAAATTCCGACAATTCTGTCAAGGATGGGGTGTATGTTATGACAGGTGTCGGGCATCTACCCGACACCTGTCATAACATACCTTTCTCTACTGTGGAGGGAAGAAGGATAGTATGAGATAATAGAGATTGTATGGCAGAAGAAGAGGGACAGGAGGCCCAGGAGATGCGCGAATGGTTCAAGCAGAAGGGGGTGCTGGTTGCTTTAGGTACAGTGGTGGCTCTAATCGCTACCGCGGCCAT
Organism: Ktedonobacter robiniae; assembly: GCF_016587375.1. Lineage (GTDB taxonomy): Bacteria > Chloroflexota > Ktedonobacteria > Ktedonobacterales > Ktedonobacteraceae > Ktedonobacter > Ktedonobacter robiniae. The sequence continues at coordinate 1,280,620 of NZ_BNJG01000001.1, read as the reverse complement.
TAATGGAATTATTGGCAACCGGGCGGATGAAATCTTTCAGCTCATGCTCAATGGCTTGAGTGGAGCTTTCCAGCATGATGCTTTGCCATGGACCATTGTGGTGGGTGTCGTAGTGCTGGCTGTGCTGGGTATTGGTTTCTGCTGGTTGCAGATCTCTGTTTTACAGGTCACATTGAAGCGGACCAATAAGATGATTGCCCTTGATGGGTCGCTGCTGCGCCTACTCGCGAGCTGGCAGCCGTCACAGCCTGGAACACGCCAGATTGAGCGCCTGCTCAAAGATGTCCTGCTGGATGCCACAAACGAGTTTGATGGAACAGTGAGCAGGGCTGCGATCCTTGTGCCTGATGTAAAAGGCGAGTTCCTGCGCTACTGGGTGGGCTTCGATATGCCGCAGGAGAGCCTGGAGGACATGGAATTTTATATTGGCAAAAATGAATCTAAGCGCGAGCGTGATGGCGGAGTTGCGGGCGAGGTCTTTACCAGCGGTCGGCTCCTGGTCGGGCATATGAAGCGCATCGATAATTTCTGGGTCTGTGACCTGGAGGCGTATAAGAAGCCGCGAGGGCGGCGGCCATTTCCTCCCTATCGCTCTCTTGTGAGTGTTCCCATAATGGGGAGCGATCCCGAGAAGCCTAATAGCACCCGTTGCCTGGGAGTTCTCTGTTTTGATAGCTATAAGGAGGATGCCTTTGACTCACAGGACGTAAAAGAGGTGTTGCTCATGCTGGCAAGCCGCGTGGCTGCGGTCATCTTAATCAGCGAGAAATTGATACCATAGATGAGTCGATAAATGCTTTTTGGTCACTGACTCAGGGGGTATTTCTCTGCATTATAAGACATGCTTTTGTTAATATGAGCTTGAAAATAGGGCTTTTTGACGTTACAATTAGATAAATTCGTACTATGAAAGCATATTTTTGAGATTGTGGCAAAGTTATCGTTTGTTTACCTGGTGACCCTGCATATCGCGTGAAGTATCTACTTGACAGAATTACTGAAGAAGAAGAGTCAGCAGGGGCACAAAACATTGAGGGGGCGAAGCGTTTATGACGGCTGAGGAACGGGAACAGGCGCTCTGGGTAGCGTCACAACGCTATATCAATGGTGACATAGATATAGATGAATTCGAAGCGGTTGAGCACATGCAAGCCGAAAAATTACGTGAGGCGATGCTCTCGCTCTCATGGCAGCGTGTGCGCGGCTCTTTAAAACGCAGACTTTTTGGACTCTGGGGCGACTCCAGGTCTGCATAACCTACTCTTAACGTAAGAGGGTCAGAGTGTCTCGAAAGCATAGCGACGAGACACTCTGACCCGTTTGTTTTTTGGATGCTAGTGGGCCATGAAGTCTTGCCAGAAGAGGTGCATCCGCTCACGGAGCGCCGTGTGCTCTGGCTTGCTCAGGTAGGGGTCTCCTGCCCAGACGCTCGCGGCGATCTTGCGCGTGAGTTCGATCATGCGGGTATCGCTGAGATCGGCGATGCGCATCTCTGGCATCCCGCTCTGGCGCACACCAATGAAGTCGCCGGGACCGCGCAGGCGTAGATCCTCCTCGGCGAGTTTGAAGCCATCATCAATCTCCTCAAAGACTCCCAGGCGCTCCTGTGATTGCGCGCCCGCGTCTTCGCTCAGCACATAGCAGTAAGACTGGTGTTTGCCGCGCCCAACGCGGCCACGGAACTGGTGGAGCTGTGAGAGGCCAAAGCGGTCGGCATCTTCAATGACCATGACTGTGGCATTGGGAACATCGATACCCACTTCAATGACCGAGGTCGCTACCAGGATATCAAGCTCATGGTCGCGGAAGCGGTGCATGACCTGGTCTTTCTCAGCGGGCTTCATCGCGCCATGCAGGAGGCCGAGGCGCAGAGTTGGAAAGACCTCGCGTTGCAGGCGCTCATACTCAGTTGTCGCGGCCTTGACCTGGAGCGACTCGGACTCCTCGATCAAGGGGCAGATGATAAAGGCCTGGTGACCCTCCTCCACCTGCTGGCGAATAGTATCATAAGACTCAGCTCGGCGTGCGCCTGTGCGCCAACGTGAGATAATCTTCTGGCGCCCTGGAGGCAATTGATCGATAACAGAGACATCCAGGTCTCCGTAGAGTGTCAGGGAGAGAGTTCGCGGAATGGGCGTGGCTGTCATGACGAGCATGTGCGGATGATACCCCTTCTTGCGCAGAGCATCGCGTTGCTCAACGCCAAAGCGGTGTTGCTCGTCCACAATGACTAGTCCCAGTTTATAAAACTTGACATCATCCTGGATCAGGGCGTGGGTGCCGATAGCCACGGCGGCCTCGCCGCTCTCCAGCATGGCGCGTCCACGGGCGCGCTCGCTGGCCCGCTGGCTGCCAGTGAGGAGGACGGTGCGAATACCAAAAGGCTCAAGCATTTTGCTGATACTGCGCGCATGCTGCTCCGCCAACAGCTCGGTCGGAGCCATGATCGCGCCCTGGCTGCCATTGAGGACCGCCATAAAGAGGCCCGCGGCGGCGACAGCGGTCTTACCGGCACCGACATCACCTTGCAGCAGGCGGCACATCGGTTTGCTCTTCGCCATATCGACGAAAATCTCGCTGATCACGCGGCGCTGGGCGTCAGTGTAGTGAAAGGGAAGCGTTGCCTCCAGGGGTGCATCGGTTGCCGTCACCGACCAGAGCGTCGAGCCAATGCCGATATTGCTTATAGTGGTACCACTGGCAGGAGACGTGTCCTGGCCCTCGTCAGTCGGGGGGGCGATAAAGATTTTATTGGGATAGATGGTTAAGGCGTTGCCCTGGGGGGCCTCGAACTGCCAGCGCTCGCGGCGCTCCTGCATGCCGAGTTGGATCATAAAGAGTTCGTCAAAGGCGAGGCGGCGATAGGCGCGCTGGCGCTCTTCTTCGTTATCGGGATAGTGAATTTTTGCCACGGCCTCGGGCAGGGGTATAAGCTGGGCCATATCGCGGATCGGTGTGGGAAGGTGATCGGGAACCATCTGGGCATAGCGATCAACTACCCACTTGGTAAAGCGGCGCAGCACCTTGGCTGAGAGGCCTGCGGTCAAGGCGTAAGTCGGCACGAGGCGGCCTGTGTTGAGCAGATCATTCTGTTCGGGTAGCTCATGGCTCTGTACATTAAACTCGACCTTGTTACCAAAGCGCTGTTTCTTGCCCGTTATCACGATATAGCAGCCCTGTGCGCGCTCCAACTGTTTCTGTAGATAGGGTTGGTTAAACCAGGTGGCGTAGAGTTTGCCGCTGTCGTCCGAGATAGTGGCGATGGTGCGGGACTGATTGCCCCTGGTGCGCTTGACTGTAACCTCCCAGATCAGGCCCATAGTGGTCGAGACCTCATTGAAGGGGACATCGACGATGGGTGTGATCTTGCTATAATCGCGGTGCTCGCGCGGAAAATAGAAGAGCAGGTCGCGCACGGTGCGAATTCCCAGGTGATGCAGGTGTTTCAAGGTCGTGGGACCTACACCAGGTACTGCGTTGACATCCGCGCTGAGGAGCGTCAGCGAGGTATGCCCCTGGCTCATTCCAGCTTCGAGGCGGATGGTGTTTGGCGGTGGCGGTGGTGGCGGCTCGACCGGGCGCTTTACGCGAGGCACATCAGGCTCCGCCGCGGGTAGAGCAGGGGAGCGGTGTGTACCAGGTGTGGATGATGGCGCAGTAGACTGTTTCTGCTGGCGTGGCGCTGGCGCGGCCTGTGTTGTGTTAGCATTCTGAGGGAGAGTCGTTGCCTGCTTTCCCTGGAGAATGACTGGTGCGGTGCTTTGGGGTGTAGCAGGGGCGGGTGCTCCATCAAGCTCGTTTAGATCAGCCAGGACCAGGCGCAGGCGACTGGCACGCTGTTCTGGTGTAAGCTGGCGATACCCTTCCAGGTGCGTTCGCAGGCGTAGCACGATAGCGGGATCAAGACCGATATTCTGTAGCAGTGGGCGCGTTTCGTCTACCCAGCGGGCAACAAAGGTTTCCAGCCCTCCGCCAAGGATGGCTTTATCCTGGTACTGAGTGCGTTGTTCATGTTGTAAGATTTTACGCGCACGCTCAATGTAGGGCGCGAGAGCATTTGTTTGTGTTTGTGACATAAGGAAAAAGTATAAGATAGTGTGCTGTAGGCGCGCCATGCTGGCGACCAGACAATAGATTTTTTAGCGGTAAGCGCTATTTAGCTAGATTGATAGACTGATAGGCGGTGTCATGTCGTTGTCGATCTCACCCCCATGATAGAGGTTTTATGGAACAGATGTCAAGTTTTCATGAGAGCACGACAATGCTTCTCAAACGCCATTCATTCTCTTCCTGCTCACAAGCTCGCCGGAGGCAGAAAAGATGGACATGGCGCAGGGGCAAATACCCCTGCGCCATGTCCATCTTTCCTACTTTATCTGGCGGCACGTCGAGCCTGGGTTGTGCTCGAAACGGTTGCCGGGGTGATCCCTAGTTGCTCTTCATCGGGCCAGATGCCCCTCTGGGGTGACCACCCGAGACGGGTGCGTGCGGCCTCGTTGCTGCAACGGCAGGAGTGCGGTTCAGGCAGTTCTGGCTGGCGTACCGGATGGGGCACGTGCAGCAGGTTTGCCAGCCTGTCGAGGTAATCTCCATATTGAATGGGTTCATCGACGATATTGAAGGTAGAGCCAGCCGGAGCTGATTCCAGGGCTGTCACGATCGCAGAGGCCATGTCATTGACATGCACAAGTGATAGGTAACTCTGTCCCCTGCCGGGAACCGTCAGACGACTGGCTCGCAGCCCTTCAAGCTGGTTCTCCTGATCGGTCCCTGGGCCCACGAATTGTCCTGCACGCAGAATGCACCAGTGGAGCTGGCTGGGATGGAACGAACTGACCATTTCCTCCATTTTGATTACAGGGGCGCAGATAGTCGCACGCGCGGGAGAGCTATCCAGGGGAACGTTCTCATGCAGCCAGAAGTCGCCCCCATCGGGATAGGCCATCACAGTACTCAACTGGATATAACGCCTGGCCTTAGCCGCGAGCGCAGCGCTTAACAGGGATTGTGTCCCTTCTGTTCGCAGGCGCGTTGTGGCTCTCCAGGCATCGGGATCAGGATGATTAGGATCTCGTGGAATAGCGGTTGCTGTGTGTACAACCGCATGACAGCCAGAGATATGCGAAGGCAGGTGTTCAATAGTGGCGGGAGCCAGGAGGTCGCCTATAACGGCCTCGACGCCAGCAGCTTCCAGTGCACGAGCCTTATCAAGCGTGCGCGCCAGGGTACGCACGGTATGTCCCCGCTGCAACAATTGAGGGAGGAGCGCGCGTCCAAGGACCCCGGTGGTCCCGACGACGAAGATCTTCATGGAAAACTCCTTCGTATGTGGATGAGTGAGACGTCATACCTCCAATACTTTCAATGTACCATAGAGGGAAGCAATAGAGACTGGTGAAATACAGATCAATTTGTTAAAAATTCACTTTAAATTGCCAAAAATAAGCAAATAAATATTGACTTTTGTTGATGGCAGGTGTTAATATTGCCGTGAGATTGGTGTTTTATTGCAAACGATTGAAGCTTTTTGTCTAATGGTGAGCGAATGTTGTGGGGCAGAATACAGAGACTTAAAAAATTGAAGGAGCTTGAGAATGTTTACCGCACTAAGGAAGCGTAATTTTGCGTTATTATGGCTGGGACAAATTGTCTCGTTATCGGGTGACTGGCTGTTGCTCCTGGCGCTACCATTCTACATCTATCAGTTAACAGGCTCGGTATTACAGACGGGCATAATGTATATGATTGAGATGTTGCCGCGTATTCTCCTGGGATCATTGGCTGGTGTTTTTGTTGATCGCTGGGATCGACGTTGGACGATGATTATTGCTGACCTTTCGCGTGCAGCGGTGCTTCTACTGATCTTGTTGGTTCATACACAGAACCTGATATGGGTCATCTATGTTGCGGTCGCGTGCCAGGCGATCATCTCCCAATTTTTTACACCCGCCTCGATGGCGCTCATTCCTACGCTTGTGGGTGAGAAAGACTTGATAGGGGCCAACTCGCTTTCGTCTTTTAGTGAAGCCCTGACGCGCCTGATTGGGCCGCCTTTGGGAGGTATACTGTATGCCTGGCTGAGTACAACAGGGGTGGTCGTGGCGGATAGCGCGACCTATCTCTTTTCAGCTCTGATGATAGCCTTGATTGCTGTCCCTGCTCGTGCTACGGCACCACAGTCTGATGCAGTGGTCTCGGTTGGAGAGGCGACAAAGAACGTCTTGCGCGAGTGGAGGAGTGGCCTGGGGATAGTTAAACGCGATGATGTCATCCTGGGCGTTTTCTTGACGATAAGCGTCCTTATGATAGGGCAGGGCGTACTGAACGTCATGCTGGTGCCGCTGACAGAAAAAGTACTGCATGGCGGCTCAGTCACGCTGGGCTGGATTATTACCGCTCAGGGCGTGGGTTCTTTGTTGGGCGCATTGCTGGTGGGCCAGGTGAGTAAGATAGTTCGCCCGGTTGTGCTGGCAGTGTTGGCGCTGGTAGCCACGGGAAGCGCCATCTTGATCATCACCCACTATCCTCATCTACTGATCTCTCTGCTCCTGATTGGTATAGTGGGTGTCTTTATCGTTGGCTTAATGGTAACGACACAGACGTTGCTGCAAATCAGGGTTGAGGATAGTTATCGCGGTCGTGTCTTTGGCGCATTCGAGACACTTCTCTCCATCGCTATGTTTGCAGGCCTGATTCTCGCCACTGGTGCGGGCGACCGCTTGAGTACAGTTACTCTATTAGACATCTCAGGCATTCTTACACTCCTGGCGGGCGTTGTCGCCCTCCTGACGCTGCGCAATGCGCGCCTGAAGGATGATGCTCAGGAAGAGCCGAGCCCAAGCAAGTCAGCGATAGAGGTAGTCTCCTGACTAATAGGAACATTCAGGAAGAGAGTGGCGGGCTGTCGTCCAGGACAACAGCCCGCCACTCTCTTCCTGAATGTAGATTATGCCGTTTTGTCGCTCTCGGCCTCGGCGGGGGCGGTAAAATGGATTTCTAAGGCCTTATTTGCGAAGCGGGCCGAGGTCGCCTCGTGGTGTGTGAGGATGGCGGGGAGGGTGAGATCGCGCTTGAAGTTTCCGATCTCGATAATCATCTCATCGCCTTTCTTGGTCATGATGACCTTGCTCATTTCCACATGAGGCAGTGGGAGGCGCAGGATATAGCCTTGCTCTTTGCGCACGATCTCCTGTACTGCTCCCTGGTGGTAGACTGTGGTGGGGTCCTGCTCGCCAAAGACCACCTGGGCTAGCTTCTCAAGCTCATCCACGCCTAGAATCTCTTGGGCGTAATAGGGTGCCTCCCAGACGGGAAGTGGCGCGAAGGTCGTATGGATCTGCTGGCGGAGCTTCTCCTGTGTGTTATACATCTCGCGTAGAAAGGCATCCTGGTAGTCGCCGGGCTGGATGACGCGGTTGCAGACCACGCTATCGATAGGGTAGCCGAAGAGGGAGAGGTAGGTCTCGGCGCGTAGAGCCTCTTTGATCACCATGCGCTCGGGATTCACCACGGGGCGGTACGAGGTGATTGTGGGGTCGCTAAGCACTTCACGCAACGTCTTGACGCGCTCACTCAATTTTTGTACGGCATCAAGCAACTCGGTCGTTGGGAGGAGCGATTTCAGGAAAGGACGGGCCAGGTTAAGAGTTCCACGCATACCAGAGAGGCGTCCAACATACCACTGAAAGGTATCGGGCATGCTGAGGAGGCGCACAGTCTCACCGGTGGGCGCGGCATCAATCACTACCACATCAAAGTTTCCCCGCTCGGCATTGCGGTAGATATTGACGAGGCTTACGATCTCGTCCATGCCTGGAATCAGGGCCAGTTCCTCTGCCATGACATCGTCGACTCCTTGCTTGCGCAGCGTGCGTGTCATAGTCTCCTGGAGTTTGCCCCACCCACGGCGCATCTCATCAAGGACATTGACCTCCTGCGCCCACAGGTTGGGCGCGATCTCGCCTGGCTCAGAAGTCAAAGGAACCCCTAAACAGTCGGCCAGGCTATGAGCCAGGTCTGTACTGACAACCAGCGTGCGCTTGCCAAGTGCTGCGGAACGCGCGGCGGTCGCAGCGGAGATGGTTGTTTTGCCCACCCCGCCTTTTCCAAGATAAAGTATAATACGCATAAGCTTCCTTATTATATATTTTGAGCTGAACAAGCTATAGAATATTCTTTGAACTGAACAACATCGCCTTACCCATATGTACGTATAGCTCCTCTTTTAGGTTTGATCAATAGCCACGAAGTGGCGAAGCGCCTCAAACAGGTTCCCGCGAAGAGAACAATAAGACGAATTCGCATATTACGCCAGGGAAATTACCCATTTCTAGTGCGAGCAGGCATCTATACTGGCGTAGGAGCAAATTATCATCTGATAAATAGGCGTGGTTAGTGATGTCTCCTAAACTAATAAAAGATGATGTGCGGAGAAACACGAGCGAACAGCTGTAGCTATAGAGCGAGAGATGTGACCTTTGAAGTGAGCAAGAAGCCCGTCTGTATCAAAAGTAGAATAGGAGATGTGCGATGCGACAAAGTAGCGTGACGGATCCTTACGAGTATTGTCGGAAGATTACCCAACGAGCATCAAAAACCTTTTACTGGGGTTCTAACTTTCTTCCTCAACCCAAGCGCAAGGCCATCTGGGCTGTCTATGCCTTCTGTCGCATGATCGATGATATCGTGGATGAAGCGGAGGGCACGCGGGAGCCGCGTACTGGTCATCTCTATGGAGTGAAGGATCCCCATTGCGAACTGGATTACTGGCACCAGTCGCTCCAGCATGTTTATGATGGAGAAGGGAGCGGTGATAACCCGATTATGCAGGCCTGGGAAGATATGCTACAGACCTATGCAGTGCCCATAAGGCCCGCTTTGGTGCTATTAGATGGCGTGGCCATGGACCTGAGCAAAAGGCGCTATCAGAGTTTCGCGGAACTTGAGCTTTACTGTTATCGTGTGGCTGGTACTGTTGGTCTGTTAACCAGCCCGATCTTTGGCTATAACGATGAGCGCGCATTGACATACGCGGTGGAGCTAGGTATCGCGCTTCAATTGACAAATATCTTGCGTGATGTGGGCGAGGACCTGCGGCGCAACCGTATCTATCTACCGCTGGAGGAGATGGAGCGTTTTCGCTATAGCGAAGAGAATTTACAGCAGGGCGTGATCAACGACGCTTTCCGCGAGTTGATCCACTTTCAAATGGCGCGTGCCGAAGAGTACTACATCAGGGGTCAGCAGGGCATTGACCTGCTGCATCCCGATTGTCAGTTGTCGGTGAAACTAAGTGGGGTTTTGTACCGGCGTATTCTGGAGCGCATTCGCTCGAATGACTACAATGTGTTTACCAAGCGAGCCAGCGTTCCTTTGCAGACAAAGTTAGTCGCGGCCTCGACCTGCTGGATTCTGCAACATATTGGGAGCAGACATATGGTCATGTATTATAAATAAGTGGCGTAGGGTGTACTGGCAGCCGCCGGCTGCCAGTACACCCTACGCCACTTATTTATAAAGATAGACTACTAGGAGGTCACTTTCCCCTGTGTGTAGAGGTAGTGCAAATATTCTAGCTGTCGCACCACCTCCACACGATCACTCCCGCCATTCTGATACCATTGACGAAGCCAGAGCAGAGAAATAATCTCATCTTGAGCAAAACCGCGCTGGCGAAGAAAGTCCGTCTCGTCAAGAGCGTTGTCAACGCTAGTAATTAATTCCAAAGGCTGTGTATTCATGTTCTATATCCTTCCACCTACGCCGATGACCGGCAAGCCGCCACTGCTCTCTACTGTGCATACCTGTTATGGAACGACTATTCTGGCCCATTTCTTATTCGAAGAAAAGCTCGAAGAAAAGAGTGCTTCATTGAATAGACGCGCCACCCTACAGTTTTTCAAATACCAGATTTTGAATGTACCCCATCACACTATCCCATCCTCGTCAGGTTACTCCACCCTCACTACCTATTTCCGTATGTACGAAGCATAGCAGGAAACCGGCGTAGTTACTGTGTTCCAGGTGACATAAAAAGTGTGATCCGCTTCACGTGTCCCCCAAACTCACTACCACCGCTGCTCGTCTCCAGGTGCCGTGTGAGCACGCATGGAGAGCGATCTTAAAAGGCTATCTGCGGTATATACGTTTGAAGAGGTAGAAAAGTTCCATCTCTATGACCTAAAGTCAAGACTTCGTTGTCTTTTTCCACAGAGAACGCGAAAATTTTCCATCCTATCAAATTATATAGCCTTCTCGGTGTGTAATCGACAGGTGATGACAAATCTTCAATTTTTTCATCACCTTCTACTACTATAGACGTGTCAGGGTTACAAAATAGGGCATATAAATTCAGGCAGGTACCTATTGGGTAGGTGCCTGCCTGATTGCTGCTAACAAACTGGGATATTAGCGAACGTTGCGAATAACGATGTTGGCCAGTCGCCCAGGAATATAGATGACTTTCTGAACGGTGGCGTCTCCAATGAAGGAGAGAACGCGCTCGTTAGAAAGCACCAGCCTGCGGACATCATCCTCGCTAATACCAGCGGGCGCCTCAAGGCGCTCGCGCACTTTACCATTGACTTGCACAACCAGGGTAAAGCTCTCGTCGTGTGTCATGGCCTCGTCGAAGGCTGGCCAGGTGCTCAGGTGTATCGAGCCCTCATGCCCTGTCTGATGCCAGAGCTCCTCGGTAATATGGGGAGCCAGGGGTGCCAGCAGCTGCATCATGGTCTCGAGCGCGCGCTGGAAGGCCGCCGTGCGCGCGACTGACTCATGCTGCTGTTTAATCAGGGCATTGTTACACTCCATCAACGCGGCCAGCGCGGTGTTGAAGCGGAAGTTGCTCAGGTCTTCGGTGATCCGCTTGATGGTCTTGTGACGCAGGCGCTCAATCGCCTTGCTCTCAGTGGTCTCCTCTGTGCTGGGATTGTCGGTCCAGGACTCGGTGACCAGGCTCCAGAAGCGGTTCAGGAAGCGCCAGACGCCTTCCAGATTCTCCGCCTTAAAGGAGCCACCCGCCTCGAAGGGGCCGATGAACATCATATAGCAGCGTACGGTATCCGCGCCGTAGGTCTCAATGTATTTATCGGGGGCCTCGACGTTGCCGCGTGACTTTGACATCTTCTGTCCATCGGGGCCAAGCACCATGCCCTGGTGATAGAGGCGTTTGAATGGCTCGCCGAAGCTCAGGTGTCCCATATCGCGCAGGGCCTTGGTGAAAAAACGCGAGTACAGCAAGTGCAGAATCGCGTGCTCAACGCCGCCCACATACTGGTCGACGGGCAACCACTTGCGCATCTGCTCCTGGCTCCAGGCCTCTTGATCGTTATGGGGATCGGAGTAGCGCAGGTAGTACCAGGAGGAGCAGATGAAGGTATCCATCGTGTCTGCCTCGCGGGTGGCTGGACCGCCACAGGTGGGGCAGGTCGTATTCAGGAAGGACTCTTCATAGCGCAGCGGCGACTCGCCTGTAGACTTAAACTGGACATTCTCAGGTAGGCGTACCGGGAGTTGATCCTCGGGCACGGGGACCAGGCCATCCTTCTCACAATACACGACGGGAATGGGGCAACCCCAGTAGCGCTGGCGGCTGATTAACCAGTCACGCAGGCGGTAGTTCACCGTGGCCTTGCCGACACCCTGCTCCTCGATAGAGCGTGTCACTTTGGTCTTCGACTCGTCGCCGGAGGTCCCATCAAAGGGGCCTGAATTGATCATGCGTCCCAGGGCTTCTTTCGCGCTTTCCCAGGTGGCGGGATCGGTTGGCTCCTCATCTTCGGCCAGAATGACCTGGCGAATGGGCAGATTGAACTTACGCGCAAACTCGAAGTCGCGCTGATCATGCGCTGGAACGCCCATGACCGCGCCCGCACCATAGCCCATCAGCACATAATCGGCGATCCAGACCGGTATCTGCTCACCACTGACAGGATTGATGACATAGCCGCCGGTAAAGACGCCGCTCTTCTCTTTCTCAGCGCTCATGCGCTCAATCTCGGTCATACGGCGGGCCTGGTCAACATAGGCCTCAACGGCATCCTTGCGCTCAGGCGTTGTGATTTTCGCGACCCAGGGATGCTCTGGCGCCAGGACGAAGAAGGTCACGCCATAGATGGTGTCGGGGCGCGTGGTGAAGACTGGAATCTCTTCTTGCTTACCCTCGATCTCAGCCTTGAAGCGGACCTCGGCGCCTTCGCTGCGACCGATCCAGTTGCGCTGCATGGTCACGGTTTTCTCGGGCCACTCGATATCCTCAAACTTCAGCAGCTCTTCCGCGTAGGCAGAGATCTTCAGCAGCCACTGATCGATCTCACGGCGCTCAACAACACTGCCACAGCGCTCACAGGTGCCATCGGCCAGCACCTGCTCGTTAGCCAGGGTCGTGTTACAGCCAGGACACCAGTTGGCAGGTGCCTTGGTGCGATAGGCCAGGCCATGTTTATAGAATTGCAGGAAGAGCCACTGTGTCCATTTGTAGTAATCTGGCAGGCAGGTAATGACCTCACGTGACCAGTCCCAGCCCGCGCCCATGGCCTGGAGCTGTTTGCGCATATTCTCAATATTGGCCAGCGTCCAGGTTCGTGCCTGGACACCGCGTTTGATCGCGGCATTCTCGGCTGGCAGGCCAAAGGCATCGAAGCCAATGGGCTGCATCACATTGTAGCCTTGCATGCGTTTGAGACGGCCATAGGCGTCAAAGGGCGAGTAGTTGTACCAGTGCCCCATGTGTAGATCGCCAGAGGGGTAGGGGAACATCACCAGGTGATAGAACTTAGGCTTTAAATCAGGTTTTGCGGGATCATCTGAGGCGCGGTAGACCTGCTCGGTCTCCCATTGTGCCTGCCATTTATGTTCAACGGCCTTTGGATCGTACTTCGTACGTGTAATCATGCGAATGCCTCCCAGGATGCCATGCAGCGGGATAAATTGGTATAGTAATGTATTCGGTTAAATTCTGTAGAAAAAAGAGCAACAAAAAAAACCTCCATCCAAGGGACGAAAGGTTGTTCCGTGGTACCACCCCGCTTTTCAATCAAGACAAGGGGTAAAACTGGTGGACCTGAGGGGACTCGAACCCCTGACCTTCTCCATGCCATGGAGACGCTCTACCAGCTGCGCTACAGGCCCAGATAAAGAATCGGCTTGTCTCTGACTTACTCTCATTATACGCTATATCGGGCGTCCCGACAAGTGCTCACAGCTTGCCTAGTATTTATCTACCGGCCTGCCATTTGACACTTGTAGCTCACAGGCGAGTTCAGTCTGATATGTAGCCTCACACCACCCGGCTACTCTCTGTACTCAAACGACCTACTACTCCTGCTCATCGCTGTCGTATTGGCAGTGCTTACTATACCACAAACTTTTGCGATTGGCAAGACCTTTGTAAGAAGCTATTGTACTTTCGGTATATACCGAGAAGTGTTTAGGTGGAGATGAGGGGACTCGAACCCCTTACCTCGACAGTGCGATTGTCGCGCTCTACCAGATGAGCTACATCCCCTTGACGGTTTAGATATTACCACACTGTACTCATCTTGTAAACCCTTTTTATCAACAAATTTACAGACAATCGCCAGATTTAGAAAATTTCGCTTGTTCGCTTGCACTCATCTGACCTCTCGCGCCTGCGGCGCTCGCCTGGTAAAGGGTGTAGGTTCAGGTGGGCAGTCGCAGCCTGCCCACCTGAACCTACACCCTTTACCAGAAAGAACTACATTACCAGGGGATGCTAGCCTGGAAGGTGCCGAGATCGCTGCGTCCATCGACGCGGATGCGCAGGAGGACCTGGGGGGTCAGGCTATTTTGGAAGATGCCTGTTTCGCCGGGATCGGTGGTTGAGCCAACATATCCAAGGGAGGTCAGCAGGTTGACGATAGCCGCGCGAAGAGCCAGGCTCCCATGGCGAAATGGTTCACCCGAGGGATAGCAGAACTGCTGAATGGGAATATGGAGATGCTGTTGCAGGCTTGCGCGTGAGTCTTGCAGTTCTTTCTGTGCCTGGGCGTGCGAGGCCAGGTAGATATTGCCGATATCCACATGACTGATGGTGTGCGAACCAATTTGCATGCCGCCAAGGAGCATCTCCTGGAGCTGATTCCAGCTTGCCTGACCCTTCCAGCCGACCTTGCCGGTGATAATATAAAACATTCCGCTAAAGCCATTCTGGCGGAGAAGCCGGTAGGCATTGGTGTAGGCGTCATCGTAGCCATCATCAAAGGTCAGGATCACGGGATTGGAAGGCAGTGGACCATTATAATACAGGGCATCGAAGAGCTGATTAAAGGTGATGGTATGGGCCTTGCGTGATTTGAGATAGGCCAGGTGTGCGCTTAGCATTTTGGTTGATACGGTCAGGCTCTTCTCCAGAATGGTCTGGGTGGGAGCGTCTGAAATATGGTGGTACATCATGATAGGCACCTTGACATCGTGAGAGATTGGATGTAAAGGGGGGAGAATCGGGGCCTCAAGGTCCACTGGGCCGCCGTTGAGCACCTGCCAGAGAGTTGCATCAGTGCGCGAGAGATACATGGGAATGTTGCTATATAGCGCCTCTGGGTGAAGGATATCGGGATCGACGGTGCTGAGTTTCTGTGCTGCTTGCCGTGTCTCTAGCGTTGGCTTGATCTGGAGTGTGACGGGAACCATGGCCACATCTTTGTATTCCCGCATCGTTTCAGGATTTACCCATGAGGAGAGGGCGCTCTCCTGTCCCAGCGTGTAGCCCGCGATGGTGTAGCCCTGGAAGCGTTTCTGCCAGTACTGCGCGTAAGTGTTTTGGTCGGGCCAGGTGGTCTGGACCTGGGGATGCAGCAGGCTCCACATGCCTGGATAATCATGCTGCAAGAATTTTTGTAGGTACAGTCCCGCGGTCTTGCTGGCTACGGACGTACGTGTCGGTGATACCGCAGGCTTATGGAGAACCTTTGGTGTGGGAGGAGGCGCGCTGCTCTTGAAGTATGCGCTATAGATCCAGAGTCCCGACGAGGTCAGGAAGAGTGTCACAGACAACGCCACCAGCATCCAGGCTACAATGAGGCGTTTGTTTCTACCTGTATCGAGTGTGCTATACATAGGAAAGACTGACTGCTTTCTTTGGAACCTATGAGGAAGGAAGCCCTTCTTCTTTGCCTAAAACCAGTATAGTAGCTTTCTGATAGCGTATATTGAGGAAATTAACTCTATATTAAAGATGGTGGCGATAGGCCAAATGGATGAGTTGTCGAACGCGAAAAAAGCGGTGGCATCCATCAAATGGGTGCCACCGCTTGATAAGTTGGCTTTTGGAACGCAAGCTTTGTCAGCTAGCGCACGCGCGCGGGCTGTTTAGGACCGATGTGAATGGGACGTCCCTCCACGGCCAGGACGGCCTCGCGAATGCCTTCGCTCAGCGTTGGATGGGGGTGAATGGTCTCGATGATCTCATCAACGGTAAGTTCACCACGCATCGCAATAGAGAACTCGCTGATGAGGTTAGTGGCGTCGGGACCGATGATGTGTGCTCCCAGAATCTCACCGTACTTGCCGCGAATGACCTTGGTAAAGCCATCGGTCTCGCCAATCGCGACGGCCTTGCCAATCGCGACCCATGGGAAGCGCTCGACGCGAGCCTCGGGATCCTTCTCCTTCGCCTGGGCCTCGGTCAGGCCGACAAAGGCAATCTCAGGGAAGGTGTAGATGGGATTGGGGACGACATCGTAGTTCATGCTAGAATCGTGTCCCATGGCGTTGTCGGCAGCTGTCTCACCCTCGGCTGAGGCTACGTGAGCCAGACCCGCTCCCTTGGTCAGGTCGCCAATGGCATAGATGCCAGGCAGGTTGGTCTCCATCTTCTCATTGACGCGTACGCGACCACGATCCATGTCCAGGCCCTGCTCGATCAGATGCTCAAGACCGCCAGTGCTGGTGCGGCGGCTTACAGCCATCAAGACATACTCGCCGCTAAAGGTCTGCTCGCCCTTGTCACTGGTGGTTTTGACCTGCTTCAGCTTGCTGTCATCCTCGATGCTCTCGACTTTTGCATTGGTCACGATATTGATGCCGCGCTTGCTCAGAATGCGAACGAGGAGGCGGCGTACCTCTTCGTCGACGGGTGCCAGCACATTGGGAAGCATCTCAAGAACTGTCACTTTACTGCCGATGGCATTGAACATACAGGCCAGCTCAATGCCGATCACGCCACCACCAACGCAGATGACGCTCTCGGGGACGGCGGGCAGATTCCAGCAGGTATCGCTATTGATGACGTTGCGTCCGTCGATGCCGGGCATAGGAGGCATAAGGGGAACGGAGCCAGTGGCAAGAATGATTTTCTCGGCCTGAAACTCTTCGTGTGAGCCATTGCCCTTCTGAACTGAGACCCGGCGTGAGGCATCTATAATGCCCAGGCCATCATAGACATCGATATTATTGGCTTTCATTAAGCTGCCGACGCCACTGGTCATGCGTTTGACGACTTTATCTTTGAATGCGACGGCCTTGGGCATATGAAAGGTAGGAGCCTGGCCCAGTTCGATGCCCAGATCTCCCACGCTCTCCATGCTATGGAGCACCTCGGCCACGTGGAGCATGGCCTTGGAGGGGATACAACCCACATTCAGGCACGTGCCACCCATGTATTGCTTCTCCACGATGGCTACTTTCGCGCCGAGTTGTGCGGCGCGGATGGCGGCAACGTAGCCACCAGGTCCTGCACCAATCACCGCTACATCATAGTGTTTATCAGACATTGGTTTCTCCTGCTATTTGAAAGAATATCTTTAATGCTGAGCGTTGTTGCATCAACAGAAGACCTTCATGAAAGCGCTCCAGAGGGAGGCGATGACTAATAAGTTCGGCAACACGCACCTCGCGTGTGCTCAGAAGATCGAGCGCAATGCGTAGATCTTCGGGTGAAGAAGAATAGGTGCTCAGTAGGGTAAGCTCGCGTTGATAGACCAGCTCTGGCTCAAAGGGAACGGTACCCGCATGGGCGGCAAAGATATGCAGCGCTCCGCCTGCGCGCAGACTGGCAAGCCCCTGCTGAAATGGCTGCATCCCAGGCACAGTGAGGAACACAGTATCTGCACCTCTTCCCGCGGTCAGGGGCGAGAGCAGATTACGCAAACCCTCTGGCTCTGAAGGGGCGTGAAATACCTCGTCAGCGCCCAATGTGCGCGCACGCTGCAAACGTTCGTCAAGCAGGTCAACGCCATACACCCGGCAATTCAAGCCTGCACGCTTGCTTAGAGCCTTGATGACCTGGAGCATGAGTAAGCCAATGGAACCCAGTCCCACGACAAGCAGAGTGTCTCCATCGTGCAGAGGTGTCCTGCGTACCGCGCGCACGCAGCAAGCGAGAGGTTCTGTAAAGGACCCCTCTTCATCACTGAGGGTCGAGGGAAGGACAAGCGTTGCCTGCTGCACATGTGGTGCGGGCACACGAATGTATTCCGCCAGGCCACAGGGATCAATGTTGGAT
This sequence comes from Ktedonobacter robiniae, assembly GCF_016587375.1. Taxonomy (GTDB): domain Bacteria; phylum Chloroflexota; class Ktedonobacteria; order Ktedonobacterales; family Ktedonobacteraceae; genus Ktedonobacter; species Ktedonobacter robiniae. Next base: position 1,263,156 of record NZ_BNJG01000001.1, on the reverse strand, counting down.
GTCTTAAATGACGCGCACATCGAGACGTTTCCCCTGCGACAGTAGTGACACTCACCACATGGCACATGATGCGCTACGACGACGCGTTCTCCAACGTGAAAGGTATCGACGGCACGCCCTTGCGCAACGATTGTCCCAACCAGTTCGTGTCCAAGAATAACGGGGGCAGGAGCCTGGCGCGTGATTTTGAGGATGTCAGAACCGCACAGGCCACAGCCGTGTACACGTACAAGAAGTTCGTGATCATTAATAGCTGGCACTGGTCGTTGCTCAACTGCAATGTGATCATGGGCGTGGTAAATAACTGCTTTCACATCGATTCCCGGTTGACCGGCCCCTTCTGTGAGAGAATAGCTTCCTGTCAGTATATCACGTTTACGCGCCTGCAGGTATGGCGGCAGATCAATGTGCAGGGCATCCCCGTTCTCCTCTAGCAGTAGCCCTACCTGCCACTTGAGCCTTAAAGAGTAGAGTGTGTGGGTGGAAAACGGGCTTCACCCGTTTTCCACCCACACACTCTATCCCCTGAGCGCCGCAGGCGCAAAGGCGTACCCAGTAAAAGACCTGCATGCCCTGAGGAATGAAGGAAAGGATGGCCTTTTTGGCCTAACAGAGATGCCGAGTCGTGATCATGTATGGTAAGAATCGTATCTATAAGTAAGAGACATACATAACTACTCTATTTCATCGACTTGTCTTGATTACACTCGGGAACGGAAGAGGTTTTGTGGCGATCTCCCTGGTCGTCAGTGTGCTTCACTGCGTGTGCAGGACAGATCTATGAGTACGCATGTTTGACTCAATAGTGGTATATCGATATACAAAAGGACAAACCTATGACAACTACAGGGGAATTGCGTGCAATTATTGAGGACCTGGAGCTGGTAGATATCGGTGATGCTGCCAGTTACCTGGGTGAGGATGTTTGTAGGGAAGAAGATATCACGCTTAATGAGCAGTCAGCCTTGCCCGCACTAAATGATTTTGGATCTTTTTGTGCGTAATTGTTTGCCTGGCTCATGCATTTCGCGATCTGTATGTACCCTTGCTACATAGCGCGATGACCGCATCTCTCACTTATATTCTCAAAAACTAACTATAGTATATATATGAAAGCGCCTGCCTCTCTATTTATGTAAAAGGAATAGGGGGCAGGCTTCTCTTTTGCTATTTAGTAGCGAGCGTTGCTCAGAATTTTGGCGCGTTTATCAGAATGAGGAATGCCGCACTTTTTCAACTGTTTGATGACCTTATCCAGACTGTATTCGACACGTCTGATCTCCGGATCCCATGTTCCATTGCGCCAGTTAAGAATGCCATAGGAGGCGCGAACATCTTCATCGCGTGGCAGCCCACAACTGCCTACATCGAAGAGGAGGAGGGAGTGCCAGCGACGGATATAGGGAATGTGGAGATGCCCAAAGACAAGCGCCCCCACGTTCTGCTCAACGCTCGCTAAAAGTTCAGTAAGCTCCTCATCCTGGGCGTTGGGAAAAATGGCCTGTTCGACATTCTGCGGGTTGGCATGTACAACAAGAATATCGCTGCCATCAGGATTGTGGATACGGTGTGAGAAGGGCAACTGGGCCAGGTAGTCTATTCCCTCACGACCAATCTGCTCACGCGTCCAGGCGATGATATTGCGTTTCTTGGGGCCACTTACCCCGTTGTCGTCAACGACCTCTTTATCCACATTGCCCTGAATAACGGGGCAGTGGAGACCCTGCACGATATCCAGCACCTCTTTAGGGCGCGGCCCATTGAGGCAGAGATCGCCTGCGATAATAATCTGGTCAACCGGAGGCTGGCTATCCAGGTCCTGTAAGACAGCCTCTAGTGCGACCTGGTTGCCGTGTATATCTGAGATAATTGCTATACGCATAGCTATTACGATTCCATTTTTCTGCGCTGGTTCTCTATCCATGAGTTTAACTACATCGAGCTACTACCAGACATTATATCCCACAGTTGTGGGAATATGAGAAGAATATTGTGGGAATTCTTCAGGAGTAAGGAGTGTGTGCATGGAAAACGGGCTTAGCCCGTTTTCCATGCACACACTCCTTACCATAATGGCTTGCGCAGCAAGCCGAGGCGGGACCGGTTGCGCTATAATTACAAACAAAAGTTGGGCGTTTTGTTAAGCGAAGAAGCGAGGACTGGTAGCATGATTCATCGTATTGGCGTTATCTCCGATACACATATGCCTCCACACAAGAAAATTCCCGCTGCTGTCTGGACGCTTTTTGTGGATGTTGAACAGATCATTCATGCGGGAGATCTCTCGACCCTGATAGTTTGGGCCACTCAATACGTCGAGACGATTGAGGCACATTTATTTTATGCATAAAAATAATGTCTGAGTAGGAGCAATCTCTACCCTCAACAATAACCATATCGGTACTGTAAAATCCTTTGTGTAGTGAGGATAATGAATAAAGAGAGATTGCGGAAGATGGAGGAGGAGAAACATGACCATACGCAAAGAGATTCTTGATGAATTGCTCAGAGAGTATACGAACCCTCAAGATATTCTGGGTGAGGGAGGGTTAATCAAGCAATTGACCAAAGCCGTGATTGAACGGTGCCTGGAGTCCGAGCTGGAAACTCATTTGGGATATGGCAAGTATGAGGCCAAAGCGGAGGGAACAACCAACAGCCGCAATGGCAAAAGCCGTAAGACGCTCAAAGGTGAGCAAGGCCACTTGGAACTTGAGATTCCTCGTGATCGTGAAGGCAGTTTTGAGCCACAACTCGTCAAGAAGCACCAGACGCGGCTGGAAGGCTTCAATGACAAGATCTTAAGCCTATATGCCCATGGCCTGACCACGCGTGATATCCAGTCCCAATTGCAAGAGCTGTATGGAGTGGAGGTGTCGCCGACGCTCATGCACCAACGTGACAGATGCGGTGAGCGAGGAGGTTCGCCACTGGCAAGCGCGCCCACTGGAGGCCGTCTATCCCATTGTGTATGTGGATGGATTGGTGATCAAAGTGCGCGAGAACCAGCGGGTGATCAACAAAGCTCTGCACCTGGTCCTGGGGGTGAATCTGCAAGGGCACAAGGAACTGCTGGGGATGTGGATTGCTCAGAGTGAGGGCGCCAAATTCTGGCTCTCTGTCTTTACCGAATTGCAGAGCCGGGGAATCAAGGACATCTTCATTACCTGCATGGATGGGCTCACAGGCCTCCCTGAAGCGGTAGAAACCGTCTTCCCGCAGACACGTGTGCAGTTGTGTATGGTGCATATGGTCCGTAATTCGCTGCGCTATGTCTCACACAAGCATGCCAAGGAGGTAGCCACTGATCTCAAGAGCATCTACAGTGCGGCCACAGAGATAGAAGCTGAACTCAATTTGGAGGCGTTTGCTGAGAAATGGGACGCACAGTATCCCACTATCAGTGCCTCGTGGCGAGCGCGCTGGAGCCGGGTGATTCCACTCTTTGCTTTTTCACAGGATATCCGCAAGGCTATCTACACCACTAACGCTATTGAATCACTCAATATGACACTGCGAAAGATGACACGCAACCGGAGAATTTTCCCTTCCGATGAGTCAGCCTTCAAAGTGATGTACCTGGCTGTGCAGACGGTGTCCAAGAAATGGACCATGCCCATCCGAGAGTGGAAACCAGCTCTCAATCGTTTTGCTATTGAATTCGCAGATCGCTTTCCGCAATGATGACCCAAGTACACAAAGCTCTTTACAGACCCACCATATCTCCATTTCCCACTATCAGCGTCTTTTCTTCTAAGGACCTGGGGCCTGTTTTCCTTTTTATGCCTGCTAAATGTCCCCGCATTTGTATGCTTCTCCATGCTCTATCAGGTAACAACGTCATAAGTTGAGCCTTTGTTGTAGTAGCCCAATTTTCTTTTAATATTGCTTCTTCCTCTGGTGTCCAGTTGCCTTGTTTGCCTCTCTGCCGGGCATAGTATAATTCCTCTGTTCCCCAACCTTCATGTAACCAAGTTACTTGTATTCGTACCCAATGAGTGGACATAATATCTATTACAACTTCTCGTACTACAAAGTTAATGAGTGATTGCCGTTTTGAGAAACGATACTTAGGCCACAGAGCTTCTAGGTCTTGTAGTTCTTCCTCAAGAGAGCCTATATCATTCTCCGCCTCTTCCTCTAACCTTTGCTTATCTTTCATGAGTAACAGGCGCTCCCGTTCAAGGTTTCTCATCTGTTCAATAATTAATTCTTGTAATCGCGTGCTTACTTGTTTCGGGTCAACCTTTGAGCTATTGTCATCTTTGACCGTGCTTAGAGCATTTGCAAGTTTTGTCTGTTTGACTTCAATATCTACAAATGATTGCTCTATTTGTTTGATTTTCTTTTTGCGTCCCTCGCGTATTACCTGAGCTTGTTTTTCGTACTCACTGGTTTCTTTCTGCTCTTTGCTCAGTTCTTGAACATGATACATGAGTCGATTTACAATTTCTGCGTCTACTTCCTCACAAGGTAGGCACATGTAATTCTTTGAGCCTAGTTTAAACGTTTCTGGAGCAAGTATGTATATTGGTCGATCAACAGGTGTGTCACCATCATACTCACCGTGTGCTTCCGTACGAACAGGCCCATCGCTCCATCGTATACGATATTTACATAAGCCATATGTCGCCTGATCGCCTCTGTAAAAATACCGTTTTACCTCCCTTCCCTCTAATAATGTTCCATCGAGGTCGTATTTTGACAAACGGTAGTATGCGAAGAAGAAAAGCTCAAGGTCTATAATCGCTTCATGGCTAGTTATCATATTACCTTGCCTATCGCGTCTGATAACCCCATTTACCGACTGGTATCCTATATAGATAGGATTAGTAAGCATTGATCGAATGGTATTCCCATGCTGAAGAATATAACCGCTAGAACAAGTGCTCCATTTATTAAACTTGTTCACAATGCGACGGTCTATGTGTGGTTCAAAAAAAGGAAAAACAACGGGAGATAGAGCGATTCTTCTGTTTAGCAGCCCTATTTCTCCGCCTACTTCTGCAAATGCTTCAAAGATTTCACCACGTACAATATCAGCGTGGGGAGCGTATGGAATACGCTTCTTAAAAGTTGGGCAGTATTCTGAGTGGTGTGTAAAAAAAAGGTCTGGTATCCTGAACTGGAAAATGTAGTAAAACTGAACCAGGAGGATAGCCATGACCCTTTACGATCACTCTAGCGAAGACATCATCACCCGTCAAGAGGCCTTTGAGCAGCTGGTGAAAGAGCGACTCCAGTACGCCGTTCGCATCGCATTCATCAATGTGCTGGAAGAAGAAGTGACGGCCTTTATTGGAGCCAAGCCGTATGAGCGCAGCCAACACCGTCGAGATCAACGCAACGGACACTACAGCCGTCATCTGGACACCACTGTGGGAGAAATCGCCGATGTGCCCGTTCCTCGCACGCGAGGAGGGTATCACACGCAGTTGTTTGAGCGTTATCATCGCCGCCGCGACGAGCTGGATGGCGCCATGCAAGACATGTTCATCAAAGGAGTGAGCATGGCTCAAGTCGGAGAGATCATCGAGACATTAACCGGTTTGCATCCGAGTGCCTCAACCGTCTCGCGGGTGTTTCATACGCTGCAAGAGGAGTATGAGCAGTGGAAAGCCCGTCCCCTAGCTCAGCGCTATGCCTACGCCTTTGCCGATGGGACCTACTTCACCGTGATCTACCAGAGCGAAGGCTGCAAGATGCCCATCTTGGCGGTGGTGGGCATTGCCATCACCGGAGAGCGAGAAGTGCTGGCTTTTCGCGTGGGGGATCGGGAGAATCAGCAGGCGTGGGAAGATCTCATGGAGGATCTCAAAGCACGAGGAGTCAAGGAAATCGGGCTCTGGATCAGTGATGGCAACCGAGCCATGCTCAATGCCATCACCAAGCACTTCCCGACCGCACAGAGACAACGCTGTGTTCTGCACAAGATGGAGAACGTGCTCAGTTACGTTCCGAGCAAGCAGCGAGAACAGCTTGAACCTGAGCTCAAAGCCCTCTTTTCCCAAGAAAGCCGACAGCAGGCCGATCAAGCCGTGGCTGCTTTCCTTGAGAAGCACCAGAAGGTCTATCCCACCGCGGTAGAGTGCTTGCAGCGGGATCTGGAGGCTTGTCTCACCTTTTACGCCTTTCCGAAGACGCACTGGAAGACCATTCGCACCAACAATGTCAGTGAGCGGCTCTTTGGAGAAGTCAAACGTCGTTCGCACAAGATGGCTGCCGCGTTTCGCAATGAGGGGAGCTGTCTGCTGCTCTTCTATGCCGTCATTCGCGGCTTGACCTTCCACAAGCTCACGATGCCACCAGCATCGCAAGCTCAGCCAGATCTTGTCCTTTTACACAGTACTTGACATACTGCCATGGCATTTTGAGTAGCCTTGATAGCCTGGCTGCTTATACCAGACAAATAGTCTGTAATCTGCTTCGTCGTATTTACCGTACGCGAATTGATATCATTTCCATTAAAATCCTTCTTTTGTAGTACATTCCATGCAACTACTTTGAGTTTATCCAGAAAATTAGGATCTTCGACTATCAAAGTATTGTTATCATCAAGTTTATAACCAAAAATCTTATCTGCGGCAGATCCGGATACTATGCGGTGAAAGGTGGTAACATATCCTGGGCCAAGTACTTCATCAACGAGAGATTCATCAAGTTCTGTCTCCTTCACCTTTTTCGCAATCTCAACTTTAAGAATAGTCTGGCGATCAGTAACCCCTTTTCTAGCACTATAATGCGCTCGCTCTGAATCTCCCCAGCTAACTTCATTATTCGACTTTAGATGTTTGCGCTCAATGATCCTTAGTCCTTCTGATATGTCCTCGGTCACCAGAGCATCTAACTCAAAATTAGTAGTAAGCTTTGCTTGCCTACTGAGCTGTTCAAATTCAGCTCCCAGGTGCTTATTCTGTGTGAGATCAGGTTTCACTAGAAGCTTATAGACTGTTAATCTTCGGTTACCTTCAATGACAATGTTCTTTCCATCTCGGCGTAGTACAACAAGTCTTTCAAGCTGGGGAATATCCAGCTCTGCAACTATCTCCTTTGCTAGCTCAAAAACCTTGAAATCTTTTTTTGATATAAAGTACTCAACTAACTCTTCTTCCGTTTTACGGAAATATTTATCAGGGAAACGTGCGTTCTCATCCCAAAGACTTAATGATTGTAGCGCTAATGCCTCTTTAGACCATTTCAGATCATCCATTTTGTTTGACCTCCCTGTCAAATCAATTGCCGTCTTTGCTCTTTAAGCATGAAATATTCAAAAATTCTTGTAAAATATGGGCCAACTACTGCAACGAGTTTTTCAAGGCCGCAAATGGCAGGCTTATCAGTTTCTGTGTTATTGGTTTGTGAGTATTCAATATTTATTTTATTACACTTGGAGTTAGAGATGTAAAAGTAACGGATAGACTAAAAGCTATAGAACACCCAAAAGAAGTAAAAATAAGGCGTTACTCATAGATATTCTATACTATGTGGAAATCAAACTGAGTACAACGTTAGTAGTGAGAATCAATTTAGTGATAGCTTTATCTGGCTTACCCCGCAACCAGGTTAAACCTGCGGGAGAATCGATCACGTTCGCGGTCTGCTGTCAATGTTAAGCGTTTATTTGTGGATATGCTGAAATGCACGCTATAGAGCGGATTGTAACAATGGATAGACTGAATATCCAAACGATCTGAGTGATAAAATTAAGCTGCTGAGAGAGGCTGAATAATAGAGATAACAATGTAAGATGGAGAAAACGCAAATGATACATCACATTGGGGTCATTTCAGACACACATATCCCGCAATTTAAGCAGTTGCCAGAAGCCGTGTCGGCCCATTTCGCGGAGGTAGAATTAATCATCCACGCTGGCGATTTATCGCGCCTTTCATTAATTGATGAGCTTGAATTCCTAGCGCCTGTCGTGGCGGTACAGGGCAATATCGAATATGAAGAGGTTGTTGAGAAATTGCCGATCAAGCGCGAGGTTGTCGTAGGTCATTGCCGTATTGGCATTGTGCATATTCTAGGAGATACGCATAACAGGGAGAGGATGGCTCGTCAGGAGTTTCCCAACGCCCGCGTCGTTGTCTACGGCCACAGCCACATCCCCTACAACAAAGAATATAATGGGCAATTGTTGTTCAATCCGGGTAGCGCGACGGATCGACGAAAGCAACCGAGGTGCAGTGTTGGGTTGTTGCATGTGGATGATGAGGAGAAGAAGGTATGGGGAGAAATTATTTGGTTGTAGATGGCGAAATAATTTCTATAGCTTCTTTTCAATAGTTCCAGGCTGTCTTGGGCGAGCGAAAACATTATGCACGCAACGCGCAACGCGAGTTTCCCCAGGCGCGAGTGGTGGTCTTTGGCCACAGCCATATTCCATATAATGAGGAGCATGAGGGTCTTCTCTTGTTTAATCCTGGGAGCGCGAATGAGCGGCGTAGTCAGCCTAAACGCAGCGTAGGGATGCTCTCTATTGATGATGAGGCCATGAGTGTGCGCGGGGAGATTTTATGGCTTGAAGAGGAGCCCTAGAGCAGGCCTGAACAATATATCCAGACCTGCTCTGGCTGGGTGGTGTTTGCGCTACTGGCGCGGGCGAATGTAGTCCTGCCCACCCATGTAGGGGCGCAGTGCCTCGGGGATGCGCACGCTGCCGTCTGGCTGCTGGTGATTCTCGATCAGCGGAATCAGGATGCGGGGCGAGGCGATGGCCGTATTATTGAGCGTATGTACGAAGCGGACCTTGCCCTCGGCATCACGGTAGCGAATATTGGCGCGGCGCGCCTGCCAATCGTGGAAGTACGAGCACGAGTGGGTCTCGCGATAGCGATTCTCGCTGGGAACCCAACATTCAATATCGTGCATACCCACCTTGCCATCACCCATATCGCCTGTACAGACATTGACAATACGGTACGGCAGCTCCAGAGCCTGAATGAGCTCCTCCGCGTTGCGCTCAAGCTCCTCAAACCACTGGACCGAGACCGCGGTGTCGGCCTCACAGATAATATACTGCTCTACCTTGTTGAACTGATGAATGCGGAAGACACCGCGCGTATCCTTGCCATAGGTTCCGGCCTCCTGGCGGAAGCAGGGGCTGTACCCTACGTAGGTCAGCGGTAGCTCCTCGGCCTTGAGAATTTCATCCTTGTACATGCCAGTGATCGAGACCTCGGCGGTACCCACCAGGAAGAGGTCCTGCCCTTCGATCTCATAGACCTGGTCGCGCCCCTTGGGAAACTGACCATTGCCGACAAAGGCGAAGTCGCGGGCCATCGAGGGTACGATAATGGGAGTATAGCCCTTGCGCGACAGGCGGTCGAAGGCGAAGTTCATCAGTGCCAACTCCAGACGCGCGGCAGCGCCTTTGAGCGAGTAGCTGCGGCTGCCAGCCACCTTGACGGCGCGTTCAATATCCACCATCTCCAGCTTCTGCATCAGGTCATAATGGTCGAGCGCGGGGAATTCAAAGGTTGGCTTCTCCCCCCAGTACTTAATGGGCACATTGTCGTCTTCATCTTTGCCCACGGGCGTGCTAGGATCGGGAATATTGGGTACGAGCAGGAGCTGCTGATAGCGCTCCTCCTGAAGCTGGGCCAGGAGCGGCTCTTTCTCCTTGATGGCCTCCGAGAGCTGTTTGCCCTGGGCGATATACTGGTTACGCAGCTCGACGTTTTTCTCTTTCGCGGCCTGCTGAATTTTCTTCGAGAGCGCGTTCTGCTGAGCACGGGCCTCCTCGACCTCTTGCTGAAGCGAGACAACGCGCCGATCAAGCTCCAGGAGGGCATTGATATCGATAGGATTATTCTTCAGGCGCGCGGCCTCTTTGACCGCGTCAGTGTTGGTGCGGATAAACGTGAGATCGAGCATGATCTCCTCCTCTATCTATGGCGGCGTATATGCGAACAATAAAAAAACGCCGTGTCCTACAAGGACGACGACGACTTTACAGCGTTATCGTGGTACCACCTTTGTTCGTTCAAGCGAAAGTGAACCTCGTTCTGGCCGGGTAACGGGGGCGAACCGTGAGCGCTCTTCGCGCAGGCTCCTGGGTGGATTTCACCGCTGCTCACTACTGCGTTGCACCGGACCGCAGCTCTCTGAAAGGTGGCGCAGGCTACTTGTCCCAATCATAGCCGTTATGGTATGTCTATGTATTGCCTGGTAAAACAGATCTGTCACCGATTCTATACTTAAATACAAGGGTAACAGTTTGCTTGCGCTTTGTCAAGGTGTGGATTGGCTTAAAGTTTCCACACCTTGACATTGCTGAAACTGGCGTCGATGGGGATGCCTGATTGAACGACGGCCACCCCCAGGCGCCCTGATTTCAGTGTGCTATCGCTGGCACCTCCAAGGAAGGTATCGTTTGCGAAGAGGTAGAAGGTTGTGCCCTGGGCGAGCACGACGAGCTGATTGCTCTGTCCTAGCCCCTGTGTAATGTCCGCGTTGCGCCCATTGAGCAGGTTCTGCCCCGGTCCCGACTCCTGGTAGAGGTCGAGGCTGTAGGTTCCATCCATGCCAATGCTAAAAAAGTAATATTGATTGCCTGTACTGTCGACGCGGAAAAGCAGCCCGGCGCGGTCAGCGTTGCCTGTATTGATGGTGACCTGGGCTGAATAGACGGCATCGGCATAGGTCTTCGCCTGCGAGAGGCAGGGCTGGATATAGCCCCGTTTGGCCACGAAGGCGTGATAACCACTGCTAGTGAAGGCACAACCTGTGGTGCTGCTACCGCCAATATCCCATTTCCCATCACCGGTGCGATCACTTAAGGAATCGTTCAGGTCAGGATCTTTCTTGGTTGCGTCGGTGAGGATGCCTTCGAGTGCGGTCGCCGTGGCGGTCATATCTTCAATGGTTGTGGTCGCCTGTGCCTGATTTTCATCCTGGGCGGTGGCGGTGGCGTTAATATTGGCCTGGACGGTATTAATCGCGTTGGCTGTTCCCTGCGAGCGTGCCTGGGCGGTATTAACGACATTTTGTGTCCACTGTGCCTGTACAGTGGCAAACGCATGCGTGGAATGGCGATAGTCGACGCTGGTACTGTAGATAATAAAGCCGAAGCCACTAACGATCAAGACAGTCGCCAGGGTGAAGATGAGTAGGCGCATCCGATTCTGCAATTGCTGGGCTTTTAGGAGCCGCTGGCGCTTGAGATCTAATTCTACCAGGCGCGCGGCAAAGAGCGTCTCCTGGGGAGAGAGCGTTTCGGACTCAGCGGGCGTCGTTGTGTCAGGGGATGTACTGCCCGGCTGGCTCTCTGTTAGCACGGTCCTGGAATCCTCAGATTGATGCGGAGTTTCGCCTGGTGATAGATGAGGCATGAGTGATAAATATTCCTCCTTATCTTTCGTTGGCGTCGATTTACGCGTCTTGTGAGACGCTGGGAGCCATCCCGGCGTCTCGTTTGTTCACTCCTCTTTGTGGCGCTAAAGCTGCCAGACACGAGCGTTTTTATAGGCCACATCAGTCGCTGAAGAGTTATCTAAAGACATGAAGCCAATCTGACCAGAGGTATAGGCTGTATCCTGAACCTGGCCGACGTATTGTTTATTGATATAGAAATATATTGTGCTGGAACGTGCGATAACATCTACAAGATTTGTCTGCCCGGTACCTGTTTTAACGACATCTACATGATCAAAGAAAAGGTTATGGGCGTGGCCATCACTCTGAGAGGCATTAAGTTCCACCGAGCCGTCGCTTCCTACCTCAAAGGAGTAAAATTTTAATGAGTCCTTATTGCCGCGAAAGATCAGCCCACCTATATTACCTTTCAGGATCGTCATGTTGACCTCAAAGGCCATATTTGTGTAATTGGTGTTGAGTCCAAAGCAGGCGACATAATAGTTCTTATTCCGAACATCGGCATGGAAGGCGCCGTTGCTATAGTAGCATCCTCCGCCCCCTACGGCATCATAAGTCTCCCAGCCTGCGCTATCTGGACCGGCAAGAGAGGATTGAAAGGCGGGCGAGCCGTTGGTTGCCTGGGCGTAGATCGTCTGGCGCGTGGTTGCTGTTTGCTGCACACTCGCGGTTGCCTGGGCATTGGCTGTAGCGGTGGCATTGGTGATCGCCTGTGCGGTGCCGGTTGCCTGGGTATTGGCTGTGTTGGTCGCGGCCTGTGCGGTACTGGTGGCCTGTGCATTAGCTTGAGCTGGTAGGGCAACCCCCGCATAGTAAATCAGGCTTACACCACTGCCAACGACAACGATGAGCAAAATGGCCAGGAGAACGAGTAATAAGGGCGAACGCTTTCTTCTGGTAGCTACGGGAGGCGTAGGTGGGGTATAAGGCATGTAAGGAGGAGGTGTATATATTCCTGGAGTCCTCTGGCCTGCCGCTGGATCAACGGGAGGAGCGTAAGGATTGGCACTGTAAGGCGTAACAGGTAGTGGTGCCTGCCCGGTGTAAGAGACAGGTGTATGGTAAGGCGAGGAAATGCTGTGCGCGGGCGACGAGGTAGATGCTGAGGATTGTGCTGTGGGGGCTACCATGTCGGGGCCGTAGGAGCCGTAGTTTTCGCCGGCAAGTATAGCTGGTTCGGAGGGCGCAGGGGGCGTGGGAGGAAGATCACTGGCAGGCTGCTGCGCTGGATTGGATGCCAGTGCAACCTGCTGGCCACAGCCAGGGCAGAACTTTGCTATAGCTTGTAGCGGTGTTCCGCAGTTGGGGCAATGCTGCATATGTAAAAACTCCGATGTATAGAACAAATAAAACAGTGGGCAATAAAATAAAATATGCATGATCCAGACAGAGCGAGATCATGCACTAGCATACCATTCTTCCCGTATTGTGCCAAGCCTAGTAGTGCTAAAGGCAGAATGAGGCCAGGCGTCGCGCGACGCCTGGCCTCATTCTGCCTTTAGCACGTTTCTTAGATCATTCCCAGTTCCCATTTTGCGTCCTCTGTCATGCGCTCAGGGGACCAGGGGGGATCAAAGGTCAGGTCAACCTTGCAGTTCTGCACATTCTCGACCTGCTTTACGCGCGACTCGACCTCCTCTATTACCTCGCCAGCCATGGGGCAGCCGATAGCGGTCAGAGTCATCGTTACGTTTACGCTGGCATCTGCTTCTTGTATATCAATGCCATAGACCAGGCCCAGGTCAACAATGTTCACCGGGATTTCTGGATCATAACATTCACGCAGGGCATCCATCACTTCTGCTTCATTAATTTGTGCCATAATCGGCTCCTTTGTCTCTGGTAGGCTCCTCTTAATCCGAGTAAATAGGTCGGAATATATTCTTCTGTAATATACTGTATCGGAGCCTATTTGTCAAAAGAAAAAGAGGGGTGGTGGGGACATCTCCCGCCCCGGCAAAGGGCAAGGCCCTTTGCAATGCCGCTTAGAGATAGGCCTGTCCGATGCGCTCGAGGAAGAGGGCACGGAAGCCTGCTGCGTCGACGGCAACTGGTGCTTGCATGTTGGCCTGCGTGAGCTGTTTAAAGTCAGCGACTGTCTCACCCAGGGTCAGCGTGCCCTGAAGTTCCACATCGACGTAGGCTGGCTGCCAGGTTATAAGATCAGGAAGGAAGGTTGCGGCGAGGCAGAGTGGATCATGCATATGGAATGCTTTGGTCGCTATCTCTGCCTGGAAGACGTTGAAGTAGAAGTCCGTCATCTGTAGGATTGCGTGCTTCACCGAGCCATCCAGGGAGGTTGCCAATTGCGCAAAATCTGCGGGGGTCAGGCTTACCTGGTGGGTCACATCCAGGCTGACAATGCGTAGTGGCCAGCCCGCGTGAAAGACCACATGGGCTGCATGCGGATCACAATAGATGTTAAACTCAGCGGCAGGTGTGACGTTGCCAGGGACGCGCAGTGCGCCCCCCATGATATACACCTCGCGCACTGCACGCGCGATACGGGGCTCTTTGTGCAGGGCCAGGGCCAGGTTGGTTAGTGGGCCAATGGCCACTAGCGTAATTTCGCCGGGCGCCTGCATGACCCTCTCGATGATAAGGTCGGCTGCATGCTGAGGGTGGGCTGTGATGCGTGGTTCGGGAAGCTGAAGCTGACCCAGGCCGTTCAGCCCATGCACGGACGCCGCATCCCCATGTGGAAGGATGAGGGGGCGGGACGCGCCTGCCGCGACAGGGATATCTTCGCGTCCCGCCAGGGAGAGCAACGCCAGAGCATTGCGCGTCGTGTGGTCAAGATTGACGTTTCCACATACAGTGGTCAAAGCCTCAAGCTGTATTTCAGGCGAGGCCAGAGCTAAAAAGAGCGCGAGGGCATCATCGATGCCGGGATCAGTGTCCAGAATGATACGATGCAAGAACTTCCTCCCGATAGGGTATTCCACTTTGCGCACCGAAGCGCGCGATTTTGAGGGATGCCGCATAGACCGCGAAGCGTAGGGCATCCTCGGCGCGTTTCCCCTCACTGAGTGCAACGGTGAGCGCGCCCACGAAGCAGTCTCCCGCCGCCGTGGTATCCACTGGCTGAACTTTGGGAGATGCCTGGTAGATACAGCGTGATTGTCCAGTGGCGTCGCGTGTCACGAGCATGGCTCCCCGTGCACCAAGCGTGATCACTACGGTTTGAATACCATAGCCGTGCAGGATGGTCGCGACGATGCGCGCATCCTCAACACTATGTACCTGCTGCCCACTGAGTTGTGTGGCTTCGGTTTCGTTGAGCACGAGCACAGTGACTTTGCGCAAGAGATCACGCGAGAGTGCCTGCGCGGGTGCCAGATTGAGTGTCACTGGGACGCCAAGGGTATCGGCTTTCTCAATCAGGCTGGTTACGGTTTCGAGGGGAATCTCAAGCTGAAGCACCAGGGCTTGCGCTGAAGCCAGGGCCGCATGAATCTGCTGCATATGCGCTTCATCTTCTCCAACCATCATATTTGTTCCCCCGGCTACGACAATCGCATTATCCCCCTCATGCGAGAGGAAGATGAACGCGGTCCCGGTGTTCTCTTCCTTGTCTCGAACAATAAGTTGTGTGTCGATACCTTCGGTGTGCATCGCGTCTAGTAAGCGGTCTCCGAAGGAGTCGATGCCAACGCGGCCAGCCATGGTGACCGAGGCTCCCATGCGAGCCATAGCTACAGCCTGGTTTGCCCCTTTGCCGCCGGGAACAAATTTTAACGAGTTCTCCGCCAAAAGCGTCTCACCCATATGCGGGATATGTGGAACTCGTACAACCTGATCCATATTCAGGCTACCGACTACCAGGATGTTTTTTGCTTGCATAACGAATGTTCTCCTGTGTACATTACTGCCATGCCAGTATGACCTGCGGGAAAGCAGAACTCTCTTGTTATCTTCATATCCGAAAACCCTGAGTGCGAAGCGCTAGTCACGCCAGTGACGTTGGGTTTCGGAATAAGATCATAGCGCAGGTGCATCTCGCGAGAAGCTATGTGGGGCGTGGCGAGGGGATAGTCCCAAAAGTATGGTAAGCGCTATTGGTACTAATGAACATCCACTGAGAGCATACATCATGCAGGTGTATTCTCGCAATAGGCTGCGAGAATACACCTGCATGATTGTTGGTAAAAAGCGTAATAGGAGGTATTATTATCTAGGATATTGATTCATAGGCATATGCGCGGTTAAGGAATTTAGCCACGAAAGCAAAAATCTTTACCATTTTGCTAGCTAAAAGGAGCTTGCGCGTTCTACATGTTATAGGGCAATATTGATAGATGAAGCTAATAGCGTAAATATATCGCAATGTGGTTATGGGAGGGTGTCATGGTGCTGCAAATAGAAGAGAAGCCTGGGGGAAAACGCCGGAGCAGTGAGGAGAAGGGAACGTATATTCGCATCCTGGTGGCCGATGATCAGCGTCTCTTCCGCGAGTGTATCGCTGGTATGCTGGCGCAGGAACAGTTTTTTAGCGTGGTTGGGCAGGCTGGTGATGGCATCGAAGCGCTTGAACTTGCTGAAACGTACAAGCCGGATGTCCTCCTAATGGATGTGCAGATGCCGCGTATGGATGGTATTGAGGCGCTACGGCGTATCAAGGAAGCGTGGCCGCAGATCCGGGTCATCCTCTTATCCGCTTACACCGTTGATGAGCGGGTTCTGGAGGGATTGAGCGCGGGCGCGAGTGGCTACCTTTTGAAAGATAGCTCCGCTGAAGGGGTTGTAGCCGCCATTCGCGCAGTCTACGCGGGCGAACAGGTTATTACGTCACGTGTCTCCAGGCGCATGATGCAGCTTTATGAGCAGGGGCTGGTGGAGAAAGAGCCGATTGGCGAGGGGCTGACGAGCCGAGAGATCGAGGTATTGCTGCGTATTGCCAGGGGGATGGTGCCTAAAGAGATTGCGCAGGCCATAGCAGTAACCGAGAAGACGGTGCGCAACCATATTAGCAACATCTATCGTAAGCTCAACATTTATGATCGCTCTCAGATTGTCATCTACGCGATCAAAAAAGGACTCATTGACGTACAAGATGTTTAACGACAGGTGATGGCGAGCTAGCTGTGCAGTTCGCCATCACCTGTCGTTAAAACAGTTTCTTCATGCTTAAGGGGTGGGGGTAAGTGTGGGTGTGGCTGCGGGAAAAATGGCCTTCATGCTGCGGCAGTAAGTAATGAGGCGGCTGAAAAGAGGCAGTGGCTCAAGGGCCGGGACACAGCCAATCAGGATCAGCTTGCGTTGAGCGCGGGTCAGAGCCACATTTAAGCGATGTGGATTGGTCAGGAAGTCACGCCGTTGGCTGCCTGCCGGAGGTTCCTGGCTGGTTGCAAAGGACATGATGATAACCATGCGTTCGCCACCCTGAAAGCGGTCAACGGTATCCACACTCAGGAGGGACGAAGTCGAGAGCGCCTCCCAACCGCTGGTAGGATCGCTGCTAAAGAGATGCCGCCGAATGGTGGCGACTTGCGCGCGAAAAGGCGCGATAATGCCAATATCTTTCGGTGTGATGCCACGCTTGAGGAGTTCCGCGACGATGTCGCGTACAACTCGCGCCTCGGCGTTACTCGTTTTGCTCTCGCTCGCGCTCAGTCTCGCTTCATATGTGTTCGCTTCCGTCTGAAGAGGTGAGCTATCGAGGAAGGCCAGGGGACGTCCTGGTTTGAGGACCTCAGCGATAGCCGTTGTCTCCTGGCGAGCCGGCGAGAAGGAGGTAAAGTCTAGCTTTCGCTCGGCAATCGAGGGGTGCGCGAGAAGCAGGCGCTCATAAAAGACGGTGGAAGAGAAGTTTGAGATCCACTTATTCATACGATACTGCGTGCGTAGTGGCACACAGGCGCTGATGGCCACAGCCTGATTCTGCATATAGTCATCATCGAAGCGTTTAAGGTGGCTGAAGAGGGAATCGCTTAAGCCCTGGGTCGCGGCCTCCGGGTTCAGGACGAGGGGGGGAAGCTGTTTTTCATCGCCTACCAGGATAAAGCGGCGCGCGAAACGCAAGGCCCCCAGGATGGCGGGTACAGTAAGCTGGCCTGCTTCATCGATAATGGCAACGTCAAAGTCCAGTCCGCTCTGCTTACGTGCAATATCCTCACTGGTGAGCATGTGGGCTGGCATATATTTATCAGAGGACCAGGTTGCGGTCGTTGAGGCAATCACCGGCATAGAGTGCAGCAGATCATGTACCGCCTCTGGATGCGGACTCTCATCCACCAGGCCTTTCAGCAGGTGGGGGCGTACCCCTTCGGCCACGCTACGCTCATGACCCAGGCGCAGGTAGGTGTCGAAGCCCTCACGCTCAAGGCGCAGAAGAATATTATCGACAGCCTGGTTGGTAAAGGCCGCCAGCAGGACGCGCTGTCCCTGTTGCGTCAGGCGCTTGACAATCTCGGCAATAACGCTGGTCTTCCCTGTTCCTGGGGGCCATGGACGAGTAGATAATCCTGCATCTGGAGGGCGCGCTCAACCGCTAGATTCTGCTCAGCGTTAAAGTCTGTCCTTGGAAGGACCTGTTGCTGTTTAAAGCGTGGGCGGACCTTCCCCGCGACCAGATCGCGCAGATGGGGATCAACCTGGAGCCAGCGCATCAGGTTCTGCAACGTACGTACATGCACCAGGTCGTTATCATAGCGGTCGAGCAGGGCCGGGTGGTCAATCAGCTCGCGTGTCCAGACAGTTACGGCTTGCGAACTAATCTGGAGAATAGTGCCACTGACGACCTCTCCACGAATGGGATCGCCGCTGCTCAAGAGAATCTCGTCGCCCTCGCGTAGTTCAGAGGTATTCTCGCAGCTAAAGCTCTGTTGCCAGCCGTCATTCGCAATGTTGGCTGGGCCAAGCGCTTGCAGACCCTGAATGGCTGTTCCCTGTTTAAGGCGCTCCTCTATCGGTGTATTCCAGAGCCTGGCCTGCTGTTCTTCGCCCGCGCGGCCTTCCAGTTGAAGCAGGTGATAGTAGTGAGCGAAGAAGGCCTTGTCCTCCTGAGTGTTGAAATGCCAGGGGAGCCTGTCCTGGGTATCCGGCCCGTTTACCTCGCCCTGTCCATTCTGAAAGGCCGCGTCGATGGTTGGAAGCTGCCAGTCGAGGAGGCTTGAGAGCTGATAGCACTGGCTCTGGAGCGAACAGCGATTGCAGCGTGAGGGGCCTGGAGGTGTGGTTGGAATGCCAGTCGCCAGGCTGAGCACCAGGGTGTTGCGCCGCTCATTGACGCGCTGGATCTCGCGGATAGAAGCGGGGATGCCAAAGGCCTGGGCGTGTTGTGGTGTACCGCTATAGAGGAGGGTCGCGAGGGCCTTCTTCATCTGAGAATCGCGGCGGACCATGAGCAGAGAGTGATAGCCATAGACCTGCCAGCGATGCTCTTTGCGGGGAAGCTCGCCTTTTGCGCCCCCTGTTTTAAGTTCGAGCAGGCGTTGACGACCCGCCTGCCGCCAGAAGAGGTCGAGGCGTCCACGTAGCCCAATTTCAGGCGCCAGCAGAAAGGTCTCGGCGCGCACCTGGTTGGGCGCGGTATCAGTATCTGACTGTGTCTCGTGAGTCTCCTGAAGCGCGGTCGGCATATCCCAGAGTGTATTGCGTTCATGTTCAAACCAACGCGCTAGGCTTTCCAGGTGTGGCTGAACCTCCTGACGCATCGCTTCAGGATGAATGCCCGCGAGGGCCATCTCAATATTATGGAGCTGTAACGCTTGCTCCAGGTGACGTTGCAGGCTTGCATACGCCGTTTCTGGTGCCTGCTTTTCCTCTTCATCTGCCTTTCGTAGCAAAAATTTCCCGCGGTCATGCTCCTTGAGAAGCTCCTTAAAGCAATGATGTACAATGTTACCACGAATGGTCGCGGCGTTTGCTGGCGAAGGGATCAAGCGCTGTAAGAGGTGCTGGCGCTGGCAATATTCCGCTTGATTGAGGTCAGTGATGTTAAGCAGGGTATCTGGCTCAAGCACGGCCAGGGTATAGGAGTTGCCGCGATAGCAGGAACGTGAACGGTCACGAAAGGTAAGTTCGGTGGGCGCGAACGGGAGATGATAGACACGCAGGCGCAAAGGACGCATTTTGACTACATCCCAGCGGGCACGAAGCTCACGCACCAGGCTGCGATAGTAGTGGTCATTCAGGTGCAATTCGATGTGCTCGCTCCCGGTATCCAGTACGAAGACCGCGACCTGCTCGCCCGCCACCAGCCGTTCCTGAGTGGCGAGAATGCGCCCTTCGAGTTGCAGCCCCGTACAATCAGGACCTGGATCGAAAGCACAGAGGAAGCATTCGGGCGCGTGTGTATGGATCTCAGGTTGTTCAGTTCCCTGCGTCATAGTTGCGAAAAAGTCTCCTGTATTTTGCTCTTGCTGGCAGTGTACGCCACGAACAAACTTTCGTCAATCTCTAGATCAAACAAGGATACATAGAGAATAAAGCCAGAACGGTAGACGTGTTGTGGTTCTTTTATTACCATACACCGACCAATTGGAAAAGAGGAAACAGATGGTTGCATCCCCGAAAAATCCCATCATTCGTACCGTCACGCTGGGGCTGGCGGACGCCCACCCACTGACGGCGAAGCATATACAACAGGCGAGCGCCCTGTTACGCGAGGTTGAGGCACGGCTCACGGAGGCTGGCTACGAGCTACAGACACTGCGCCTCTCAACGCGTTCCGTGTGGGATGACCTCGTGTCCTGGTCCGCGACGGAGATCCAGCAGTATATTCAGGAGTTGCAGGGAATATTGGACGAGCAAAACCTGGCCTATTGTTCGCTGGGAACGGCCCAGGTGACGCGCCCGGACTTTCCCCTGGCGCGGCTGGATATATTGGCAGATCTCTTATTGCCAACCTCAGCCTTGAGCGCGACGGTCCAATTGGCGACGCTCCAGCATGGCTTGCGCGCGCAGGCCGCTCTGCCCACAGCCCACATTATTAAGCGCCTGGCGAGCGAAAGTGAAGAGGGTTTTGGCAACTTCCGTTTCGCTATGCTGGCCTGTGTTGAGCCTGGCAGCCCCTTCTTTCCTGCGGCCTATCACGAGGGGACCAGTAGCCTGAGTGTTGGTTTGCAGGGGGTGAGCATTGTGACGGAGGCACTGCAACAGTTACGTTCCCAGCAGGCAGGCCCGCTCGATCTGACTCTCGTAAGCGAGACTCTCAAGGCTGCCTTGCAGTCACAGGCGCGCCTGGTGGTGGAAGCAGTCAGCCATCTGGCGGAAGCGTATGGCGTGCGCTTTGGCGGTATCGATCTTTCGCCCGCGCCTATGGGCGAGGAGAGTATCGCGGCGGCCATGGAACTCTGTGGCTATGGCCCCCTGGGATCGCCGGGAACGCTCGCGGTCGCCGCGGCACTGACTGCTGCCCTGAAGGGGACGGATCTGCCAACCTGTGGCTATAACGGTCTGATGCTTCCTGTCCTGGAGGATCGCCTGTTAGGGCAGCGCTGGGCCGAGCGGAGAGTCAACGCCCATCAACTCCTGTTGTATTCCACCGTGTGTGGGACAGGACTGGACACGGTTCCCTTGCCAGGAGACTGCTCTGTCGAAGAGATTGCCGCGCTGCTCCTGGATGTAGCGACGCTTGCTCTGCGACTGCGCAAACCACTCTCGGCGCGCCTTTTCCCGGTTCCTGGAAGACAGGCTGGTGAGAGCACAACGTTTAGCTCGCCGTATCTGACAAATACGTTTGTATAGAGAAAGGATGCTATGTTGACGCAGCTGGAAGGATTCTGGCAGGCGCTAGATGACCTGGTCGCAAACAGTGAAATTGTGATAGATCGCCCCAGGGGATCGAGGCATCCACGCTATGAGGAGATGATTTACCCCTATGACTATGGCTATCTACAAGGAACGCGTGCTGCTGATGGCGACGGAATTGATGTCTGGGTGGGTACGCAGCAAACGCGGCAGATGGCTGGGCTCATCGTATGCGTGGACGTGTTAAAGCGCGACAGTGAGATAAAAATCTTACTCGGGTGTACCCGTGAAGAGATGGAACAAATTCTCGCTCAACACAACAGTGGTCTCCAGGTGGGAATGTTGATTGAACGTAGTTAGAGGTACTTGCAGGGGGAAGAGGGACGACGCGTGCTTCAGCAGCGTCGTCCTATTTATGCCGCTTTATGATTCGCGAAACTGAATAACCGTTTGTGTCCGGATGGTGCTTACCTCGGCTGGCTGTTCGTCGATATATTCCTGTCCCCAGAGTGCACCCATGATACCATCAAAGGATGTGCGAACATTCTCGTAGAGACGAGCGTTCTCGATTGAGAGCGCGGCCAGGCTTGCAAGAACCGTTAAAAACTGGATATCATCTTCATCAAAGACAGTTTGTTGCTTGGTGTAGACACGGATGACCCCAACGGCTTCTCCCCGTACTTCCAGTGGTACACACAGGACCGAGACCAGGCCTTCTTGCCTGGCTGCATCCTGATACTGAAAGCGTGCGTCACTGCGCACATCGGGTACATAGACTGGGGTGCCACGCATGGTATCGCTGTCAATTGCGCTCTGGGTGAGACTTACTGGCCCCTTCGCGAGATAGTTGCCGCTGAGTCCATGAACGCAGCTTAAGTGAAGCAGGCCGCTTTTGCGGTCAAGCAGACGTAAAGCACAGGCATCTACCTGCATCGCCTCAGTGGTACTGGTGACGATGCTCTGGAGTACCTGGTCCAGTTCGAGACTGGAGGTAAACGTCAGCGCGGCCTGATGGAGAGCTGTATAGTAATCTCTATGTGAACGTCGTGGCAACTGATGAGCGTTATCGTCTGTTGTCATGGGTTATCTTCTCTCCTGGTGACTTTCTGACTTCTTATGCGAAACCCAACCCCCATTCGGGGCGCCACTACCGCCGTGCCACCGCTTGTCCCCGAATGGGGATTAGATGGTGGCTAGCGCTCCCCCCATTCGGGGACAAGCGCGCTCAGGTTTTCGGATAGGTGGTAACTAAGCATGGACTACAGCCTGTATGTTAGACACGAGTATCCCATGCTTATTGTAACATAGAAAGTCATTTAGGAAGACAATACATTTCCAGACCACAAGCAAGAGCTGTGGCTTACCGCTCATGTTTTCCCTGAAAAGCGCAAAAGGGGAGAGCCGTGAGGCTCTCTCGCTTTGGCTTACTTCTTCTCCGAAAACCCTGAGCGCGCGTGTCCCCGAATGGGGGAAGCGCTAGACACGCAAGTGGCGCTGTGCCCCCGAATGGGGGTTGGGTTTCGGAAAAAGATCTTAGTGTACTCCTACTGTCTGTTGTTGGGTCTGCTGGCTCTGCGATTGATTGGCAGGATCCTGCACCAGCCAGACGCGGCAAGGGGCATTGGAGAGCACGTAGGGAACTGTCTTACCAAGATCGTATTGAGCCTTCTGACAGTTGCGAACTAATCCTATCAAAATGAGCGCGCAATTGTGGTCTCTAGCTTCATCGACGATGGCGGGACCCGCATCACGGGCCTGTACTACCTCTGCAACAGCCAGGCAGCCGACCTTTTCTGCAATACTCAAGGCACCGGTAAGCAGGCGATCAGCACGCTCAGACTCTTCTGTTAGCACGGCTTTGAGGGGAAGAGCACGTGGAACTTCAATGACATGTACAAGATGGACCTTACGTTTGGCTCCTTTTGCCATCTGGCAACCCAGGTATACCAGGTTTGAGTCCAGTTTGTCACCGCAGAGCACAACAGCAACATCGCCTGTGGCACTTTCACCTAGGGCGGACTTGCTCATCGCTGTCTCTTCTTTGGCTTTGGAGCCCCATAAGTGAACCATAATAGATCTCCTCCTGATGGAGCATGATAAACAGCATCATAAATTCCTGACCGAACATTCGTTACAGTACCCAATTTTGCGTACGAATGGCAGCCTGGTTTTCCATCCTACAGGATTGTAGTACCAGAATACGGGTTCGTCAATGACACTAAACGGCATGAGTGTCATGCCCAATACTCTGAGCCGGGTTAGCCGAACGATTCAACTCCTTTACTAGTAATACGTACGCACGCTATAAGATGTTTTGCTGTTTTCGCGGTTGAAATAGATATAGTTTGATATACGCTGATAGAGTAACGTCTATCTCACACAAGAAAAGGCGGTCAAGCGACCGCCTTACTATAGTACTATTCTGGCTCGATTGTCACGGTTAACGCATAGCCAAGCAAGCGTTCCTGGTAGTATTCCGCTAGCTCGTGAGGGCAAACAATAACGATAGCGTTCCCGTTCAGGTGAGCGGTAAGCATAATGTGAGTTGCTTCCTGCATCGTCAAGGTGTTGACCGTTTCAAGCAACGCGGCAACGACATGCATCATGTCATTGTAGTCGTCGTTGAAAAGAATGACTTTATAGAGAGGAAGCAAGCTGCTACGTTGACGTACAACCTCTTCGGGCCGTATTTCTAGCCGTAAAGGCTGGCATTGCCTCTGTGCCATTGCGCTATTATTCACTCCTGAGTGAGTACTTCAGTTACTCTGAATATGTGCGCCGTTGAGTTCTATTGTAACCAAGACTTACGCATTTTTCTAGTGCTCTGCCGACTAATTTCGGATTTGCAGAGACAGAAATGTGGGGTGATGTGTGCTGTGCAGCACACATCACCCCACATTTCTGTCTCTGTCTGTTAGCGACGGCCGACGCTGCGGTCAATCTTGCCTCCACTGTTGAGGAGGATGGCGCGTGCGCGCGACTTGCGGCTGATATTCTCGCTATCGGGCAGACGCAGAGCCACGACATTAAGCGCGCCTTTACTGCTACGCACGGGTTGCTCTTTGCTCGCGGTCTGTTTGGTGACGTCCTGGCCAATAGCACCGCGTACCCTACGCCGGGTAAAGGTACCAGTGCTGGCTCCCAGGATAATACCGATTAACGCTCCTACAATAAGCGTGGTGGGCTCTGGCAGAATACGGGGGAGTGCAAAGCTCGCTACGAGTGCAAGCACACCCAGAATCACGCCAAAGATCACCGCGAAGAGGATAATGTAGATTGGTTTGGGGCCGGTCTTCTGCGTACGCAGAAAATAGTCGCTGCGGGCCTGGTTGGGTCCATGTTCACGGAATTGCCCCTGTCCTACCATTCCTTCTTCAAGCTGAAAGACCTCGTCAAGGCTAAAGCCCTCCTTGCGCAATTTTGCGCTCGCAGCATCTGCTTTCTCCTCATCGGTAAAGACTGCTAGCAGGTCATAGCTGCCAGGTTGCTGTTGCTGTTGTTGCATACGTCTCGTATTCTCCCTGGATCTCTCCATGCGCCTGGTGCTGGCACGTCAAGCGCTAGTGTATCTGGTTGTGTCTTTGGTTGCTGTGCATCCACTATCAAATAGTATAATATTCCAGGAGTGCCGCCAAGAGAGGGCTGGGCAACTTAGTAGGGTTTTGAGTGGAGCGACTCCAGGACAGTCGCGATTTCATGTCGGACACGGTCGCTCTGGCGCATCTCGCCCTGCACTTTCTCCCAGCCGTGCATGATTGTGGTATGGTCGCGCCCTCCCAGTTCTGCACCGATCTGTTGTAGCGAGGCTGTAGTCTCTTCACGCATAAGATACATCGCGACCTGGCGTGGCCAGGCAATATCGCGGTCGCGTTGCTTTCCCCGGATACGTTCGGCCTCCACATTATAATAGCGGCAGACGCCATCAATGACCTCGGAGACGCTTAACTTGGTGGCGGCAGATGGTTTTTTATCACTATAAATATTTTCCAGGGCGTCGACGGCTAGCTGCACGGTGATCGGCGCGTTATGCAGGGTCGCGTAGGCGATAACGCGGTTGAGTGCCCCCTCCAGTTCACGTACACTGCTGCACTCTGGTCGTGCCACATATTCAACAACAGCGCTGGGAACTGAGAAGTGCAGGAGGTCGGTTTTTGAGCGTAAGATGGCCAGGCGATGCTCATACTCTGGTGGTTGTACATCCGCCAGCAGCCCCCATTCAAAGCGTGAGCGCAGGCGGTCTTGCAGGCTATGTATGGCTTTGGGCGGCCGGTCGCTGGTGACCACGATTTGTTTATTGGCGTTGTGGAGCGAATTGAAGGTATGAAAGAACTCTTCTTCGGTTGACTCTTTGCCTGCGATAAACTGAATGTCGTCGACTAGCAAGATATCAATCTGGCGATACTTGGCGCGAAACTCCTCGGTTTTCTGATAGCGAATAGCATTAATGATTTCGTTGGTAAATTTCTCCGAGGTGACATAAAGCACAGTCAGCCCTTTGACCTCACCCTCATGTCCCACCGCGTGTAGCAGGTGGGTTTTGCCCAGGCCCACGCCGCCGTAGAGGAAAAGCGGATTATAGATGCGCCCGGGATTCTCTGAAGCAGCCAGGGAGGCAGCATGCGCCAGTTGGTTTGATTTGCCCACGATAAAGGCATCAAAGGTATAGCGTGCGTTGAGTTGCCCACCTGTCCCAAAGGTAATGACCGGTGGAACGGCAATGGGCCTGGCTGGGTTGTTGTAGCTCGCCGGGCGCTCTGACTCGCCCTCAGATCCGGAGCCTGGAGGTGGTGGAAACGCGGGATACTCTCCGGGCGGGGTTTCTGCTTTTAGCGCACCTTCTCGATTTAAGCCAAGAGTTTGAAAGGGGAGCGATGCCTTAGACTTCTTCGCCACGGCGGCCGCGGACTCTGCCAGGCGACGTACATGCTGCGCGGGCGATGTACGTGTTCGTCCCAGGCGCGAAGGACGCTTGGGGGGCGAGAAGAGTGGCTCGCCGGGTTGCTCTGGTGTGGTTTTATCGCGGGAAACGACAAACTGGACCTCGACCTCCATTCCCGTGATGTCGGTGAGAATGGTGCGGATCAGGCTGGTGAAGCGACGCTCGAGATGGGTTTTGACAAAGGTCGAGGAGACACTGACGACGAAGATCCCATCTTGAAAGGAGTCAGCGGAGGTGCCCTGAAACCAGGTGGTAAAGGTATTAGGCTGTACGCGCTCCTGTAAGCGTTCTATTGCAGTTTGCCAGATTTGTCTTGCATTCACACACGACTACTCCCGCAAGTAAATGTTGAGTTCTTATGTACGATACGTGGCGCTTGGTATGGTGGCGTCACAAGTAGGAAAAAGCTCCTGCCTGGACGAAACGACGATTAGTCTACTCCCAGTGTCTGCTTCTTAATGGTGAAATGTAATGGTAGCATTAAATCAAACCCCTGTAAAGGCCTTGTTCTCGCGTCCTAGTACCAATTTGAGAACTACTTCATAGACAAACTTCTTTTTATTATCTATCTTTAACGTAGACGCGTAATTCTTGTTTTTTTACAGGCATTCAAGCCAACTTGCGCCTCCTCAGGAGGAGATTTCTCACCACTGCGTGGCTCGCCTGGGTAAGGGTCTGCTGTGGTGGTTGGCTGGCGGAGTCAACCAATCACCTGACACACCTTACCCTGAGCGCCGCAGGCGCGAAGGCTCTCCAGAGAAAGGGGCTTCATGCAACCTGGACTAGTCGTAAAGGGTGAGTTCAAGCAAGGCTCGCTCGACGCTCAAGTTTCACTTCTGCTATAATGTCAGAAGTTTTGTGCGCGCGTGATGAGAGCCTTGCGTGCTTTTAAATGGGAGGATTTGCATATCATGGATAAGTGTCCCTATTGTGGGGCCGACACAAGGCCGGAAGATCGGTATTGCCTGAATTGTGGGAATCGCCTGACCCCTGCTGCTGCTGCGCAGTCAATGAATGCCGCCCCCACCGTGGGGGCCTCCCCAAGTGGAGAATGGAACGCGGCTGGGCATGAAGGAGGCACTGTTCCTCCTTCTGACTATGGCAACGAGGCGGCTCCAACCGTGGCGGGCGGCTATGGGGCTGAGCAGGCCAACTATTCCGCTTCTACTGCCCAGGCAACGATGGATCGCATTGAGCAGCCAGGGCGTTTTATCTTGCGCTCTGAAAGCGGCCAGGTCATCACTGAGTATCCGCTGGAGAAAAAAGAGATCGTGATTGGGCGTGCCCCCAACAGCGACATCCTGTTGCAGAAAGATAAATTGACGTCGCGCCGCCATGCCGTCGTCCACTTTGATAATGGACAGTATGTATTGCAGGATGAGCATAGCGCCAATGGTACCTTTGTCAATGGGCAACAGCTTGATGAGAATGGCACACGCTTATTGCAGGATGGCGATCATATTGGCATTGGCGAGCATGAGCTGATCTTCCGCGCCTTTGGCACTGCCTCAAATGAGGTCGAAGATCTGCCCACAGTCTCTGTTCCCTATGAACCCAATCCCTACGAGCCTAATACCTATCGTACCTCGACTGATGACAACGTCACGCTTCCTGAGAGCGATAGTGGGTATGAGACCCAGTCCATTCTCTCGGAGGAGCCAGAGATTCCCTTTGGCGTGCCAGCCCTGGCCACGCCAATTGAGCAAGACGAGCAGGCTGACTTCCCAGCTGTGGAAGAGCAGACACAGAAAGCGCCTGAAGCGTCTGACTATGTTCCCGAGACACCGGCGGAACCTGCGCAGCCACGCGAGGAAGAGCCTGTACAGAAAGCCTACGATGACGCTCCTCTGACCTTTAAGCGCCTGACCTCCATTCCCATGCCCAATCTGCCAGACATGAGCAGCTTGATTGCCGCTGTCTCCGCTCTGGATGGCCAGATCGCGGCTTTGCAGGACCAGTTCAACTCGACGCAGGATGCTATGCGTAAGCGCGAGGGAGAGCTGGGCCAAACCGTCAATCAACTGCGAGGTGGCATCCGGCGCGTCTCTGAGCGCATGGATAGCACAATCGCCGATGTCGCGCGTAGCCGCGAGGCTTTGGCCTGGGCCGAGCTCTTGCAGCTCATGGAAGATGTTATGAGCAATCCACGCGATATCGAATATGTCACGAAACTGGCGCGGAAGGCTCGCGAACTCAACAAGGTCTTCCAGATTCACCAGAATGTACTCAACACAATGGCCGAGTGCAATAGTCTGTTGCGCGGCATGGTTGGCGAAGAGTAATAGAAGGTGCAGCACGTGCTGGTGGCTTGCGGCCACCAGCACGTGCTGCACCTTTGGTTTATAAAAAAACTTATCAACTGAGCGGATACTTTCATGCACGAAATTGCTTCACGACAGATAGATGCCATCATTATTGGTGCTGGCCTGGGCGGCTTACTAAGCGCAGCCCATTTGCTCCAGCGTGGCAAACGCGTTCTCATTCTAGAGCGCCTTCCGCATGCGGGGGGCGATTTACCGCCAAACATTTCCAGGGCGTGCAGGTAAGTACCGGTGCGGTGCATATGGTTCCCTTCGGGAGCAGTGGCGCGTTGGCTCAGATGCTTGATCGTTTGCAGGTTCCCCACCGTTTCTTTGATGCCGATGTCTTCGGCTCTTTTTATGTCCATGGCAAACAGTACCGGGCGCAGGGTTTGCTGGGCGTCTTGCGTTTCCTGGGTCCGCGCCAGTCCTGGTGGTTCATCCGCCTGGGCTACCTGATGTTTTTTAGCCAGTTGTCTGAGGCCGAACTCCAGATGCCCTTTCATCGCTGGTTAGAGCAGCACATCAATGTCGAGCGCAATCCACAACTGGTCGCCTTCTTCGAGCGGATCTCGCGTTTTGCCCTGAGCCTGGAATTGAGCCAGGTAAGCACACGCGAGGTGATTCGCACGACGCGCAACATGTTTCGCTTTGGCGCGCCCGCGATTGTCGAGGGTGGATGTGGTGAGATCACACGCCAACTTGAACAGCACGTCCAGGCGCTTGGCGGCGAGCTTACACTCTCCTGCGAAGTATTGCAGATCATCCAGCGTGATGGGCGGGTGCGTGGAGTACGTGTGCGCTACAAAGAGCGCGGCGTCGAGGAAGTGATTGAGGCTCCCCTGGTAGTGAGCGATATCGGCCCCAGAGCCACAGACGGGCTACTGCACAATCGGAAAGTAAGGCAGGCCGATGTGCTCAAGCGGAAGCCGGGAGAGGAGTCTGTAGGGGGCGAGATGCCCTCAGAGGTGGGTCTGCACGAGGCCGTGGGCCTGAAAATCCATATCTTAAGTGATGCCTCGTTTATCCCTCATCGTGGCATTATGTATTGCCTGGATACGAAGCGCATTGCGGGCATCGTCCAGCCAACAAATAGTGACCCCAGTCTTGCCCCTGCTGGCAAGCATTTGTTAATTACCCACCAGGTCATTCAGAGTAATAACGTGGAGGAAGAGCGCGCGCTCGCGCTGGCGGACTTGCATATGCTCTTTGGTGACGCTTTTGATACGCATTGTCGCGTACTTACGATGGGGACCTATCGGGGCGAGTGGCCGGTGAATAGGATGACGCAGGGAGAGGACCTCACACCAACAACAACCGTCGAGGGCCTGTATCTCGTGGGAGATGCCGTCAAGCCATCGGGGTTTCTGATGGTGGAAGGGGTGGCCCAGAGTGTGAACCATTTCCTGGATCTGTTAGATGCACTGGATCGTGAAGAAACAGACAGGAAAGGCAAACCTGCGCGGGCGAGCCGATCACATATGGCGGTCGCCTATTCGCGCTTGAACCCCTTGCGTTGGTTGTGGATGGCGCCGGGAAATTCGGCTATGTTCCACAAATTGAAGGATGCCCATTAGGACTTGTATAAAGGCTGATAGTAATGAAGCAAAGTGAAATGCCAGTGGCCTCCCCCTATTACCTGGTACAGGGAGGAGCCTCGCTCCAGGGCGAAGTGAAATTGAGCGGTGCGAAAAATGCCGTCACCAAAATGATTATCGCTTCGCTGTTGACCTCCGAGGAGTGCACATTACGCAATGTGCCGCTGCTGGGAGATATGTATTTAACCATGAAGCTGTGCGAAAGCGTTGGCACCAGTCTGCACCTGGATGACCATGTGTTGACGCTTCGTACCGACTCTATTGCCAGATCTGAGATCTCAGATGAGGTCGGGGGACTGAACCGCATCGCCGTCATGGCGATTGGTCCCCTGCTGCATCGCTGTGGCCAGGTAAGCATACCTGCCCCCGGGGGAGATCGTATTGGCCCGCGCCCTATTAATTTTCATATCGAGGGACTGCGCCAGATGGGGGCGACGATTGTTGAGCGCGATGGCTTCTATTATTGTACGACGACAAAGCGCCTGCGTGGCACAACAATCAAACTGCCCTTCCCCAGCGTCATGGCGACTGAGAACTTCTTGATTACGGCCTCACTGGCCAGGGGTGTGACCATCATTGAGAACGCGGCCATGGAGCCAGAGATTGTAGACCTGATCAAGCTATTGCAAAAGATGGGCGCGATCATCGAGGTCAAGGTTGATCGACGTATTGTGATCGAGGGAGTCGAGAAACTACGTGGCGCGAGTCATACCCTGCTTAGCGACCGCAACGAGGCTGTCTCCCTGGCTACCGCGGCCTATCTCACGCGCGGCGATGTCTACCTGCGAGGCGCACAGCAGGATATTCTATTGACGTTTTTGAATACTCTTTCAAAGATGCGCTTGCGCTTCGATATTGATGACGAGGGCATCCGTTTTGTGGCTGATGACCAGCCACCGCCCGCGATTGCCCTGGAAACAGATGTTCATCCTGGCTTTATGACAGACTGGCAGCAGCCCTTTACCGTGTTATTGACGCAGGCGCGTGGTATGTCGGTAGTACATGAGACGATCTACGAGGATCGCTTCGGCTATACCTCGGCCCTCATTGGTATGGGCGCGCATATCGGCCTGTATAGCAAATGCCTGGGTGAGGTGCCCTGTCGTTTCCGCGAGAAAGAACACCAGCATAGCTGCGTAGTTAGTGGGCCAACGCCCCTGAAGGGAACGCAACTCTATATTCCTGATATCCGCGCGGGCTGCTCCTATATCCTCGCGGCCTTGTGTGCGGAGGGTGAGTCGAAGGTCTTTGGCATCGATCATATCGAGCGCGGATATGAGCACCTGGACGCCAAACTACGTTCACTCGGCGCACAAATTCAGCGCATCGAAGCCACGGCAACTGCCAACGTCAACTAACAACCAGATACACAGAAGGAGAGCCTGGCGCGAACCGCGCCAGGCTCTCCTTCTGTGTATCTGGTTACTACCAATCGGCTTTGACTTCGCGCAATTGCTCTGGTGTGAGAACGCGGAACATAATGAGCAGGTTCTCCAGATCGTATTCGAGGCCCATTGTATGCAATTCCTGGCGAATGCGACCAAGGGAGCCGATTTGCGTAGTGTTAATCATGCCGTAGCTTACCAGGCTGGCGGCCAGTAATTGGTCAGGCGTGAGGAGCTTAAACATCAGCAGGATCTCGCCAAGCTGGTAGTTAAGATCCACGCCATTAAGCATACGCTGGATATTTTGAGCCACGTCCAGGCGACTCTCGGGAACGAGGTGACCCTCTAATAAGACGCTTCCGAGCGAGCGTGTTGCGCGTCCATTGAGTGCCTGGGGCTGAGGTGGCTGGGGCGGTGGTGTGGGCATCGGAGGCAGGCTCTGCATAATATCGATCAGGACCGCGTTACTGGTTGAGTTCTGCGCAACCTTTTCGGCCTGCCCCTCGGTTGCCCGCTTAATTTCAGCCTTAATCTGCTCAACAATTGTCTGGTGATCGATATCTGACTCTTCGTCCCGTTTCTCATCTGTGATGGGCATGGTCGGAGGATACTTCTCGGTCTCTGGCTCCTGGCGTTTGGGCCTGGAGTTCGACTCTTCTACAGTGTGTGCGCGGCTGACATATTCCTGCCCAGGAGCACTGGTGAATGTCGCCTGGGGAGTCGCTG
This sequence comes from Ktedonobacter robiniae, assembly GCF_016587375.1. GTDB lineage: Bacteria > Chloroflexota > Ktedonobacteria > Ktedonobacterales > Ktedonobacteraceae > Ktedonobacter > Ktedonobacter robiniae. The sequence goes on along the minus strand of NZ_BNJG01000001.1, from coordinate 1,231,136 downwards.
CGTGCTGTTGCTGCTGGCTAGAGGACGTGGCAGTCACAATAGAGGCCAGGGGCGAGGCAATATTTGTGGCCTGCCCATAATTGTTTGGGCGTGAAGGCGCCTCTGTACGCCGGCCCGGGTTCTCTGGAGGCATATTTGTAGGCCGCTCAGCGGGCATCCCCTCGATAGGAGCGGGGCGTAATGGTTGTGAGAATAGCTGCTCGCTTACCTGTCGTGGTGGAACATCGATAGCTGGATGAGTGGCATAGGCCGTTGTTTGTTGCGCCTGGGGGGCGACCTGAGAAGCCTCTTGCGCTGTTTGTGGGGTGCGGGCGAATAGACCCTGTTCCCCTAAGAATGGGCGTGCCCGGACGTGCGTATCCTGTTCCGTTTGGACCATAGGTTGAGCGAAGGAAGGCTGCTCGCTTGCCTGATAAGCAACGTGTGCCTGGGCAGGTACCTCGCTCCGTGTATACTGAGCTGGTGGAGGGGATACAGTTGCCTGCTGAGTGGGTTGGATGGGGCGAAACGCCTGCCGCTCAGGAGCTGGCTGCATCGTGGGATGATTTTCAGCGGGCGGAGCCTGTCGTCCCTGAATGAGGCGTGAGAGTTGAGCCAGGCCAGATTCATTGGGAGCATCTACCTGGCCATTTGCCAGGCGCTGAAGGGTATTCAGGCCCGAACTACCCATGGGAGCCGCGGATGGCTGGGAGGAAGGATTGGCAAAGGAAGAGAGAATAGCGCTCTGAGCCTCGTATCTATTGTCAGATGTACCTGATTGGGAAGGCGTATTCGGCGCGCTCCAGGTGCGCTGATTAGGATAGAGCACGGCATGGATTTTGTCCGTGTAGGAGGACTGAGCAGGATCTTCCATCACATTTGGCGTCTGAGGGGGCGTCATAGCGGAGGTGGGCGAGGAATATTGACCTGTATTGTTGAAGGTTCCAGGAGCAGGCTGGTGAAAGCCAGAGACGCTACTTCGTAGAGGCATAACCGGCTGCTCTGGCGATGAGTGCGTGCGATATGATTGTCCGGGTGTTTGAACAGGTTGTGTTGGACGTGGCGTCGCCGTTGGCGAGGCGCCTGAATTGTTCGGAGCAGAAGGCGAAGGGGTGCGCGTCAGGCGTGGTTGGGTCGTTGAGGACGTGTTCGCTTGCTCTGAGGGAATGCGAGCGCGTACGGCGTCAACAAGGCCCATCACCCCAAGCATGCCATCGACCTCGACTTCGGCTGGTGTCGTATTGATATGATCATCGAAGTCGCGTGGCCCATAGCCTGCGATATTAGTGCAATTGAATGTCAGAACTTGAATGCCACGACCACGGCGTTGCGTATCTAAAGCGACCCAAAATTCGCGACGCGCGGCTGCCGCCTGGGCGAGGTTGACCAAAATAAGCCGGATTGGGAGGCGGGCGATGGCATCAAAGACTTCAACGGCGGTACGTGCGGTATGACAATCGTAGCCCGCTAGTTGTAGTTCGCCAATAAGTAAACCCGCTAACTGCTGATCTCGTTCAAATAGGAGAATGTGTGGTCCACTGGTACTAGCATTCATAAATTCGCTCCGGTCACTGCACGTTTGGGTTCTACTGGTGCAAATGGTGCAAAATTTTGCTCTATTATCAGACGTTGAGAAGGCGTGGCCGTGCTACATAACTCAACGGCATCGGGTGCGCAGAGAAAGTAAATATAGCCATTATTGGCGCTTAGTATAGCATATTGCTGCGAGTGTGGTATAGCAAATGTGACTAATGACGCATCACACACACATACGTTGCGCGTTTTGCATACCCTGAGTACCAGGGCATTGAGCCCTCTTCCTCTCTATCGGCTACTGTGTATTGGAAGGCCAACTTTTTTGTTTACACAGGTGTATGCTCTGGTTGTATCATACCTTGTGTCCAGGTGGAGAGACTGTTTCTGGATATGTCCTAGTACCATTTGGAGGTTTTCAATCTATGGATATTTCGCGAGCGAACGACGCTGCTCCCGTAATTGCTCTATTGACCGATTTTGGCGTGGAGGATGGTTATGTGGGTGTCATGAAAGGAGTGATGTCGGGGATTGCCTATGGCGCACAATTCCTGGATCTCACGCACCATATTGCACCTCAGCAGGTCGCTCAGGGTGCATGGCTACTCTCGACCCACTATCGCTATTTTCCTAAAGGCACGATTTTTCTCTGTGTTGTCGATCCTGGTGTTGGCAGCGAGCGGCGAGCGGTCGCGCTACATGCAGGTGAATGGCTATTTGTGGGACCCGATAACGGCCTGTTTACCTTTATTCTGGCTGAGCAGACATTGCACCAGGTTGTGGCCCTGACAGCCCCTGAATATCGCCTCCCGACCGTGAGTAGCACTTTTCACGGTCGGGATATCTTTGCCCCGGCCGCCGCGCACCTCGCGCGCGGAGTGGCTCTGGACCAGCTAGGGCCCCGCCTGGAGGCTTCAAGCTTACGCCGCCTGGACGACCTGCTTGCTACCCGCCAGGGGAACGAGGTGCAGGCCAGCGTAGTGCATATAGACCATTTCGGCAACCTGGTTACCTCGCTACCGATGCAACTGATTCCAGAGTTCTTTAGTGCTCCCGAGGCCGTCTTAGAGTTTCCTGAACTGGGTGTTTGTGTAAGTGAGCGACGCACCACCTTTGCCCTGAGCGCCGAGAGCCAGGTGCAGCAAGGCGCATTCATGCTGGCTGACAGCTCCGGCTATCTCCTGGTCGCCATCCAGAATGGGAACGCAGCCCAGACCCTTGGTATCAAGCGCGGAGTACGCATTCAATTGCGCCTGCGTCTCTGATGGGCGCGGGAGCAAAGTGTTAAAAACTGCTATACTAAGGATTTTATCTTCTCCGTAGAATTGTATGAGACAGAAAAATATGGTATAATTTGCCTATAACCCTAAGGAGGGTTTTGGTTCTAGACAAGGTTCAAAAATAATGAGGGTGGTGGTCAATAACTGCAAACTGAGTACATGCCTTTGAAATGTGTTGGAGCAGGAAAGGACAACGTGTAACATTGCAGGAGCATCTGTAGATGCGTGTGACAACGCTACCTGGTTCTATTCAGTATAAGGGTTGGACTAAAATTATAGTAGACTCCGACCACAATATCCGCCAAAAAGTTGGAAAGGGCTGGTTCTCTTGCGACGTGTGTCGAGAAAGAAACTGGCCCTTTCAGTTTCCTGGTCACTGTCAAGCGGGGAGAGGGGAGGTCGAGGTGGTTCCGGTTGCAATGACAGTTCCTGCGCCATCCTCGTATAGTGTCTGTGCCCAACCAAAAGGAGTCTTTCCCTGGCTGTCTTATTCGTAGTATCAGTTCCTAGAGTAGCAACCATGGGGTGAAACGAATCCTGCAAGGAGGAATAGACGTTTCATTCTCGCGAGCGCTATTCAGTCGTACAGCAAAGAGAGGGTAAGCCATGGATCTGGTGAAGCGGTTGGAAGAATATCGAGATCGTGAGCGAGAGCTCATGTGGGAGGGAACCTTCGCGCAATACTTTGAGATTGCGACTAAGAAGCCTGAAGTTGCCCGCCTATCGCATGAGCGCGTTTACCATATGATCATGGACGCGGGTGTCGAGACGACCCGTAACAATGAGCAGCACTACAATTTCTTCAGTCAGGAAATCTTTGGTATTGAAAAGCCTCTTCAGCAGATCGTTGACTACTTCCACTCGGCTGCTCAACGCCTGGAGGTGCGTAAACGTATTCTGCTTCTGATGGGCCCTGTAGGTGGCGGTAAGTCCACCATTGTCACCCTGCTTAAGCGTGGCCTGGAAGAATACAGCAAAAGCACGGTGGGCGCGTTGTACGAAATTAAGGGCTGTCCCATGCACGAGGAGCCCCTGCACCTGATTCCCCACGAACTACGCTCAGATGTGGAGCGTGAGTTTGGCATCTACATTGAGGGCGACCTCTGCCCCCACTGCCGCTACATGGTCGATACGCAATTTAAAGGACGTATCGAGGAAGTACCCGTCAAACGTGTGGCCTTTAGCGAGAAGTATCGCATGGGCGTGGGTACCTTCACCCCATCAGATCCTAAAAGCCAGGATATCAGTGAGCTGGTCGGTGGTATCGACCTGTCAACAATTGGCGAGGTTGGCGTCGAAAGCGATCCACGCGCCTACCGCTTCGATGGCGAGTTAAACATCTCAAATCGAGGAATAATGGAATTCGTAGAGATGTTGAAGACGGATGAGAAATTTCTCTATGTTCTGTTGACGCTGAGTCAGGAGCAGAATATCAAGACCGGGCGCTTCAGCATGATCTATGCCGACGAAGTTGTAATCAGTCATACTAATGAGCATGAGTATCAGTCGTTTGTGGGCAATAAGAAGTCGGAGGCGCTTCAGGACCGCATCATCCTGGTTAAGGTCCCCTATAATCTGCGTGTCTCTGACGAGGTCAAGATCTACGAGAAGTTGCTAAAACAGAGTGCCCTCAAAGATGTCCATATCGCTCCCTATACGTTGCGTATTGCAAGTGTCTTCGCGCTGCTCACCCGCTTGGAGCCTTCGAAGAAAGCTGGCATGAGCCTGATGAAGAAACTGAAGCTCTATGATGGCGAGGATATGGAAGACTTTAAGCAAAAGGATGTGCGCGAACTGCAAGAGGAGGCGGTGCGCGAAGGCATGGACGGTATCTCACCGCGCTATGTCATTAACCGCCTGTCAAATGCGCTGGTCAAGCACAATGTGACCTGTATTAATCCCATAGATGCTCTGCGCGCGCTCCGTGATGGCTTGGATCAGCATACCAGCATTACGCGTGAAGAGCGCGAGCGCTACCTCAACTTCGTCAGCGAGGCGCGCAAAGAGTACGATGAACTGGCCAAGAAAGAGGTCCAGCGGGCCTTCGTCTACTCCTATGAGGAGTCGGCGCGCACCCTGCTGAACAACTACCTGGATAATGTCGAGGCCTACTGCAACAAGACGCGCCTGCGCGATCCAATCACCGACGAGGAGATGGAGCCCGATGAGCACCTGATGCGCTCCATTGAGGAACAGATCGGCGTCTCGGAGAACGCGAAGCGCTCCTTCCGCGAAGAAATTCTCATTCGCATCTCGTCACTGGCACGCAAGGGGCAGACCTTTGACTATACCAGTCACGAGCGTCTCAAAGAAGCAATTGAGAAAAAGCTCTTCGCGGACCTGCGCGACGTCGTCAAAATTACCACATCCACTCGTACCCCCGATAAAGAACAGTTACGCAAGATCAACGAGGTCGTCAACCGCTTGATGGCGGAGCACGGCTACTGTCATGTCTGCGCTAACGAAATTCTCCGGTATACGGGCAGTCTCTTGAACCGATAGTAACGAACCGGGCTGATGCAGTAGGGCATATATAGGGAATGTAGATGCACGCGCGAGCCTTGTGCTCGCGCCGTGCGCCGCAAGCTAGTGGCATACCCGGGCAGAGATGCCTTCACGCGCCTCTTCTTGCTAAGGCCGGGTCACCCCCGCCTTCCCCATCACCTACAGTGTGTTCCCCTGGTTACTCGATAGTAAGGAGAACGTACCATGTCTGTCTCACAGCACGATTGGTCGTTGCACCGGAAAGGACAAATAGACCAGGAGCGCCACAAGGAGAAGATACGCGACGCCATTAAAAAAAACCTTGGTGAGATCGTCTCAGAAGAGAATATTATTCTTTCGGATGGCAAAAAAGTTGTACGCGTGCCCGTGCGCTCCCTGGATGAATATCGCTTCCGCTTTGATCCCGGCCGCCAGACGCACTCGGGCCAGGGCAATGGAAAGAGCAAGGTTGGCGATGTCGTCGCCCAGGAGCCGCGCCCTGGCAAGGGGAAGAAGGGGGATGCCGGTAAGGACGCGGGTTATGACTACTACGAGGCCGAAGTCTCGATGGAGGAACTGGCCGCGCTCATCTTCGAGGACCTGAGCCTACCCAACCTGGAAGAGAAGCGCCAGCAGGAGATGGAGACCGAGGCGGTTCGCTTCACCGATGTGCGCAAAAAGGGTCCCATGCCCAATCTGGATAAGAAGCGCACGATTATGGAGAATATCAAGCGCAACGCCTCCAAGGGCGAGGCCCGCTTCAAAGATATCAAATCCGAGGACCTCCGCTTCAAAGTCTGGGAGCCGACCATCAAATTTCAGTCAAATGCGGTAGTACTGGCGATGATGGATGTCAGCGGTTCAATGGGCGAATTCGAGAAATACATTGCAAGAAGTTTCTACTTCTGGATGGTGCGCTTCCTGCGGACAAGGTACAACAATGTGCACATTGTCTTTATCAGCCACCATACAGAGGCCAAGGAGGTGACGGAGGAGGAGTTCTTCCACAAGGGCGAGAGTGGTGGCACACAGGTATCCTCGGCGTATGAGCTGGCCCTCCAGATCATACAGGAGCGCTATAACCCGAATGACTGGAACATCTACCCCTTCCATTTCTCCGATGGCGATAACCTGCCGTGGGATAACGACCGTTGTGTCCAACTGGTAAATAAGCTGATGGAGCAGTGCAACATCTTTGGCTATGGCGAGATACGCGAGGGCCACTATCGCTCGCCCAGTACCTTGATGTCGGCCTATGGCAAGATCAACGACAAGAAGTTTACCGCTGTGACCATCTCAGATAAGAAAGAGGTCTATCCCGCGTTGCGCAAATTCTTCGCCCAACGAGAGCCGGTGCCATCCAGGTAGTTAGGAGGACTCGTATGACAGGTATCGAATCCAATCGCGACCTTGAGCGCTTGCGTGATTCTATTGAAGGGGCCTGGGAGATCGCCCACGAGTTTGGCCTGGACCCCTTCCCGACACACTTTGAACTCGTTCCAGCCGCAATCATGTACGAGTTCGCCTCCTATGGCCTGCCGGGACGTTTTAGTCATTGGACGCATGGTAAGGCGTATTATCGCCAGAAGATGCAGTATGACCTGGGCTTAAGCAAAATCTATGAGATGGTGGTCAACACCAATCCTAGCTATGCCTTTCTCATGGAGATGAATGACATGCTACAAAATACCTTTGTAGCAGCCCACGTCTTTGGTCATACCGACTTTTTCAAAAATAACGCCTACTTTCAGCATACGTCCAGGCGCATGATCGACAAGGTCAGTATTCATGCCGAGCGGATCGCCAAGTATGAATTCGACCATGGTAAGCAAGAGGTGGAGCGTTTCCTGGATGCGGCCCTCTCCATTCAGGAACATATCGACTACAATCTGCTGCTGCATCACGATCAGGAGTCCAAGGAAAGCAAGTTTGTCAAGCAGTCGACCGATTACGATGATCTCTGGGAACTGGATACGCGTCTGAAGCAGGCGACGGAGGAACATGAAGAGCGTGCGAATAAGCCCGTCAAGTTTCCCGAGAAGCCGGAGAAGGATCTCCTTCTATTCCTCATGCAGCACTCGCCCCACCTGGAGACCTGGCAGCGCGACATTATCGAAATCGTGCGCAGCGAGATGCTCTACTTTTTCCCCCAGATGCAGACCAAGGTCATGAATGAGGGCTGGGCCTGCCTGGTTGGCGAGAGCCTGGTGCTGACTGAACATGGCCTGTTGCGCTATGATGAGTTGCACAAACGACTCGCCGAGGGGCAGAGCATCCAGGTTGCCAGCGGTGAACGCCAGTGCGATGTTGTCAGCGATCGGCATATTCGGCGTAACGCCAGAACCATTCGCCTGCGTACCCGTCGTGGCCTGGTCCTGGAGGGAGCCGAGGGCCATAAGCTTAGCGTGGGTCCAGAGCAGTGGATGGAGTTGAAGGATGTACATGTGGGACAGCGTATCCCGCTTAGTGTGGGCAGCAATGTCTGGCCTACTGAGCACGTCGCCATTACTCACCCTACGCCGAAAACCTGGGCCACGGTAGAAGACGTCGCGCAGACAGCAGGTGTAGGTGTGCATACCGTTTATCGCTCGCTACGTGGGCAGACGACATATGCCCAGGAGCGTATTACTGAGGCCGTGACGCGTACTGGCTATACAGCGGGAACTGCTGGTAAGGCGCTCTATGCCAGCCGCTTCCCCTTGCAGTCTCCCACGCATGTCACTGAGGAGTTTGCCGAGTTCCTGGGCTACCTGGTCGGCGATGGCAACATTCATAGTCAGAAGCAGGCCATTGGCTATACCAGTGGAGATCTCGAACTGGCGGAACGCTACGCGGAGCTAGTGACACGTCTCTTTGCCATTGAGGCACGTCCTGTATGGGATGATAACACTGTCAATGGCAAGGGTGGGCGCTGGCGCGTCGTCTTCTACTCAGCGAATGTGTTGGATCTGCTGCAAACGCTGGGGATCGATTTGCAGGCTAAGGCGCATACAAAAACCATTCCTGACGCCATCTTACGTTCACCCAAATCCGTGGTCAGTGCCTTTTTGCGGGCCTACTTTGATTGTGATGGTTGTGCCTCGCGCAGCGATGGTGTGATTCTCTCCACCTTCAGTGACGAGATCGCGCAGGCGCTCCAGGTGATCTTGCTCAATTACGGCATTCTCTCACGACGTTATGATGTCAACATTCGTATTAAAGGCCAATCGGCCCGTCTCTTCGCGCAGGAGATTGGCTTTAGCCTGCCGCGTAAGCAGCAGAAATTGAGCCAGTACCTGGAGAGCCATCGCTGGTTCTTAACCGAAGATCCAACTGATGAAGTCGTCAGCATTGAGCCTGGGGTTGCTGATGTTTATGATATCACTGTGGAAGAGACGCATCGCTATATCGCTAACGGTATGCTGCACCACAACAGCATCTGGCACTCTCGTATCATGCGTGAGTTGGGCGATAGAAGCGTGATTACCGATTCGGAGACGATTGAGTTCGCGCAGCTGCACTCAGGCGTGCTCTCGCCCTCGAAGACCTCGCTCAATCCCTACTATATCGGTTTCAAGGTCTTTGAGGATATCGAGCAGCGCTGGAACGCTCCCAACAAGGAGGAGCAGGACAAGTTTGGGCGCAAGCCAGGGGCGGGCCGCGAGAAAATCTTCGAGGTGCGTGAGCTGGATAATGATGTCTCATTCTTGCGCAACTACCTGACCGAGGATCTCATCAAGGACCTGGATCTCTATCTCTACAAGAAAGAGGGAGATGAGTGGGTTGTTGTCGAGAAAAACTGGCAGAAGGTGCGCGACTCGATTGTTGGCAGCCTGACCAACTTTGGCTATCCCTACCTGGTGGTGGATAACGGCGATTATCGCGGTAATCGCGAACTCTACATCAAACATATGCATGAGGGCCAGGATCTCGACCTCAACTACGCGGAGAAGACCCTGCAGCATGTGTATGTTCTGTGGGGACGCCCGGTCCATCTTGAGACCATCTTTGATGGCAAGCGTATCCTGCTCTCTTACGATGGTGAGCGCAGCAGTAAGAGTACGTTAGAGAAGTAGAGCTCGTTCTCTAGCAGAGCATGAAAGGGTCCCCTCCACAAAAACAGCCATGGAGGGGACCCTTTTTGAGAGAAAGTGGAGGTTGGAGAGGATAATTTTGCCGCCTCCCGCGCGCTCTCTCATCTGCTACTGGTAATCAGTAGCGCTCCTCTTCCCAGGGATCGGCATGATTGTGATAGCCACGCACTTCCCAGAAGCCAGGGCGGTCCTGCTCCATAAACTCCAGTATCAAGATTTATTGAGCAACCGCAAAGCTGTTGGGGCAAAGGCTTGATTATTCGTTTGAAATAGTGGAAGCTATTTGCACCTTACACATAGCATAGCACGTATATAGAGAGAGATTTGAGAGAGATTTTTTGCTACGTTAGCAAATATCCTCTTTATTAGGAGAACTAATTATGGTCATCTTCCTGCTGGCGCTTATTGGTACGGTCATCGTGATGGTGATTTTAACGCTTGGGCGCCTGGTGTTTGGCCGGCGCGAGCGGTTCGAGCGCGGCAAGTTTACGCGCTGGTTCCTTGGGTATACTATCTTTAATTTCTTATTGAGCCTCTTGATCCTGTACTTCTCGCTCCCGGCCTTGACGGGTCCCTTCTGGGGCTGGCAATGGGTGCTCTGGCCCCTGTTTTTGAGTAGCCTGGGTAACCTCTTTACTTTTGCTGCCCCGGTGATGGAGGCCGCGTCGAGTGCTGCGGGTGGTGTGCGCATCAATTTTCAGCAATCCTCTATTGGGCGGGCCGCGACTCGTGGTGTCTCGCGTGGCACCATCGCGGCGGGCATTCTAGGCCTGGTGGTGGTTGGCGTTATTGGTATCGCCGCGCCCGCGCTCATCACCATTTTTACAACCTGGTTTGATGTCAATACGAAGGCCCTGGCGGCGATTCCCCAGGTCACGATGCAGGCCAGCGATAAGCTACCGCCAACTGATCAGAACCATATCGTGCTGGCGAGCAAGAGTGTCGCGGCTTATAAAGGGCAGCAGGTGCTGGGCTCAAATGGGCAGAACCTGGGGTCCGCTTACGGCATTGATGCAGATAGCTATACGCTTCAGTCCATCAAGGGCCACCTCTACTATGTGGCTCCGTTGAGCTACAATAACATCTTTGTAAATCTCTCGAATCCGCGGACGCCCGGCTTTGTCGTCGTGGACGCCGAGAATCCCCAGGCCGTACCTAAGCTGTACACCGAGCAGGTCCAGTCGGGTACCTCGCTGGCCTACCTGCCTGGCGCGTTGCTGAACCAGGATCTCCTGCGCCATGTCTACTTGAATGGCTATACTTATGGCAAGCTGGTCGATCCGACGTTGGAGCTGGACGATAACTATCACCCGTACTGGACGGTCTCGTTGATGCAGCCTATTCGTGGCTATGTGGGTGATGTCCTCTCCGAGGTGCTCCTGGTGGATGCGCATACCGGGGTGATTACGAAGTATGCCCCCAACAAGGTTCCAGCCTGGGTGGACCGGGTCATGCCCTCCGATACCGTACAGCAGTACCTCTCCTGGTGGGGACGCTATCATGCCGCGCCCTGGTTTAACCCATCGGGCGCCGGTCAGCAGGTGACTGCGGGCGATCCTGAGTTACTCTACAATAGAGTGGATAGTCCCGTCTGGCTTGTGCCAATGACCTCGTCTTCAAGTAGCGATAATTCGAGCACGGGTGTCTTCCTCTTTGACACGCATAAGAATCAGGCAACCTTCTATCCCTTACAGGGCGTTGGCATAGGTGATAACGTCATTAAGACCTTCCAGTCGACGCGCTCCAACATTCGCAACTATAGCGTGGCAAGCGTGCAGTTATACCAGATCTATGACAGGCCCACCTGGGTCGCGATCTATGTGCAGGATACTGGCCCTTCTACCAGTGATACCTCGAATAGTGGTAGTAGCAGTGTGGGATCACAGACCACGGGCGCGATCTTTCAGGCGGTAGGTATCGTCGATGCCAGGAACCTGAACGGAAGCAATGTTCAGTTTGATACCTCGCTCTCGCAGGCTTTGCAGGACTACCAGCAGTGGTTGACACAGTCTGGTGGTGGAGGCAATGTGCCCGCCACGGGCCAGACACAGGCGGTCACGGGCAAGGTCTTGCGCGCTTCGGCGGTGCAGCAGGGAAGTAATACCGTGTACTATATCCAGCTTGAGGGGCAGCCGTATATCTTTACCGCTAACCTCTCGCTTTCGCCAAAGCTACCGCTGGTCCAGCCCGGTGACACGATCACTGGAACATTTGAGAAGACAGATAACCAGGTAGTAAACTTCAAGACCTTTGACGATACCAGCATTAACCTGGGGCAGAGCGGGCCTACCTCGGCTCCGACTTCCAGCCCAACGCCGGTATTAACCCCAACATCAACGACGTCACCTAAGAAGTAAGCCTACCGGGCAGGTAGCATAATGGGTCCTGGCAGCCTGTGGCTACCAGGACCCATTATGCTACTAATAGCCTCGCTGGTGCTCGTAGACGTTGCGCAGTGGCTGACCAGCGCGGTAACGACGCAGATTATTGGCGAAGAGATCGGCCAGGCGAGCCTCATAATGCTCGGTGGCGCCAGAGATATGCGGGGTTAGAATCACATTGGGGAGATCGTAGAGTGGGCTTTCGGCGGGCAGGGGTTCTGTGGCGGTAACATCCAGGCCCGCGCCAGCGATCCAGCCCTCCTGGAGCGCGCGCAGCAAGACTTCCTCATCAATGACTTTGCCACGGGCGATGTTGATCAGGTAGGCATGAGCCTGCATGGCGCGTAGCTCGCGCTCGCCGATCAGTTTCTCTGTGTTCCGAGTAAGGGGAACGGCGATGACGATATAGTCACTCTGCTGCAATACCTCAAGCATGCGGCTCTGGGGGAAGAGCTGATCGACATCGGGGTCTTGCTCTCCATCTTTGGCCGAGTGGCGGGTTGCCAGTACTCGCATGCCAAAGGCGCGCGCGACCTGAGCGATGCGACGCCCAATATTGCCCATGCCGATGATGGCGAGTGTCTGCCCATGTAGTTCACGCTCACGGAAAGGCACCTGGTAGGTCTCGGGAAAATACTGTTCTATATTGCGCGGCCAGGCATGCCGCCTCTGCATATCGACCAGTTGAGGCCAGGCTCGATTAAACATGATCATGCTGCCAAAGACATACTCGCTGATGTTCGTGACATGAATACCCGAGCCAGTGGTGACGATAACGCCACTGTCAGGGGCGAGAATGCTGTTCTCGCGCAGGCTATCGATGCCCGCGGCAGGCGACTGGAGCCAGCGAAGCTTTGGAGCCAGCTCGCGCCAGTTTTTTGGCAGGAAGCCGCAGATAATTTCGGCCTCTTTAACGCTCCGGTTAAACTCTTCTCTATCCTCTATGACGTGAATATCGGTCTGCGCCGCAGCGCGTAACTTCTCCAATGAGGCCTGACTAAAGCCAAAGCGGCTAACAATCGGGGGATAAGCTGTCATATAATACCATCCTTAATTTTTAAGGGTCCATGCCAGCATGGATCCTACATCTGCATATGTTTTAGAGCTATTTGGCGGTAGAGATGTTTGCCTGGCGCCGGTGGGTGAGCCATTCGACGCCGAAATTGACGAGAGGGCGTTGGCGCAGGAGGCGGCACGTGGCCGAGCCAACCTGACCAATGATAGCAGCTCTTGAACGCTCAAAATCCGCTCCCAGTTCGGGAAAGATGTCGGAGTCGATATCAATATCTCGATAGGTTTTCCAGACCCGCTGGCCATTTTCAATAATGGGTGCGGCCCGCTCGATCTCACTCCCTCCGGGGGCGCGATACTCGGCCAGGTGTAGCGCTGTGCAACTATCATAGCCTACACCCAGGAGTAGGATGGAGCCATCCAACTCGTACATGCGAGCCAGCGGAGAGCCCTCGCCCAAGCCGTAATCCAGGCTGTGATGCGCGATGATACGTTCCGCGTGCTTGCCCCAGGCCGCGAAGGAGACATTGGGGTGCGCGCTACGCAGCGTGTCAGGGTGAGCGCGAAAGACCTCTACGATCGCGCCCATCCCGCGCGTCGGAGTAAGATGTGGGTCATAGGCAGGCATCGTCTCCTGAATGATTGGCCACCATTCGCGAGGTACGGGTGGGCGTTGCCAGTGGGTCGGATCGGAGAGGTCTCCGCTCTGGGTGGGCATGATCAGCGTCCCCTCGCCAGTCAGGACGTCCATCAAGGCCTGTACGACAGCCACAGCCCCGCCACAGACCCAGCCAAGCGAGCTAAGGGAGGAATGGACCAGAAGTGTCATGCCTGGTTGTACACCTAGCTGGCGCAGATCGTGCGCCAGGCTCTGGCGCGTGCGTGGCTCGGGTGTCTCTTGAACCATTGTGTGTTCGCTCACGAGAAAATATCCTTTGCATTGTTGCGTCTCTCTGCTTGGTATTATACATAGAAATGGATGATGAAGGCGATTGCAGGCATGGTCCGCAATCGCCTTCATCATCCATTTCTATGACCCACAGGCTATTTGAGGGGGAGCTTGGCACGCTCATACTGGCGAGGCCAGGCGATATCATGGCCCAGCTCATGCGCGGCGCGCAGCGGCCAGTGGGGATCGCGCAGCAACTCACGCGCCAGGGCAATCACATCCGCCTCTCCGCTGGCTACAATCTCATTGGCATGTGTAGCCTCTGTAATTAAGCCAACGGCGGCGGTGGGAACGCCAGCTTCGCGCCGTACCTGCTCGGCGAAGGGGACCTGGTAGCCTGGCTTGAGCGGAATTTTTGCCAGAGCATTGCCGCCAGAGGAGACGTCGACTAAGTCGACACCATGCACTTTGAGCGCCCTGGAAACCTCAACCGTCTCCTCAATGGTGAGCCCACCCTCGGTCCAGTCGCTGGCGGAGAGACGTACGAGCAGGGGCAGGTGCTCGGACCAGACCTGGCGTATGGCATCGGTGACCTCCAGCAGGAAGCGCATGCGGTTCTCTAGCGAGCCACCATACTCATCTGTGCGCTTATTGGAGAGAGGCGAGAGGAACTCGTGGGTAAGATAGCCATGAGCACCGTGGATCTCGACGATCTCAAATCCCGCTTTTAAGGCCCGCTTGGCCGCGATCTTGAAGCTGGTGACGACCTGCTGGATCTCTTCGTGTGTCAGCTCCTGGGGGAGGGGATAGTTCTCTGAGAAGCGTACCTCGCTGGGGCCGATGGTTTGCCAGCGACCATCTTCTGAGGCCAGCTCCCCGCTTCCACTCCAGGGCCTATATGTCGAGGCTTTTCTCCCAGCGTGAGCTAACTGGATTGCCGGCGAGGCTCCCTGCTCTTTGATAAAGCGGGTAATGCGTGCCAGGGGCGCGATATGCTCGTCGCGATAAATACCCAGATCCTGGGGCGAGATACGTCCCCGCGCCTCGACCGCGGCCGCCTCCGTCATGACCAGCGCGGCCCCACCAACGGCAAAGCTGCCCAGGTTGACGAGGTGCCAGTCATTGGCGAAGCCATCTTCAGCCGAGTACTGGCACATAGGCGCGACCATGACACGGTTGCGTAGCGTGATGCCACGAAGCTGAAGGGGACGGAAAAGGGGGGGAATGCTGCTCTCTTGACCAGGCGTTAGCGTAGCTTCTTCAGCTATATGCATAGATACAACAACTCCTTGACAGCAAATCTATGTGAAGCGAGTAGAGAAAACGAGCTTGCATGGTTTGTTTAGAGTAAATTACTCATGAATACAAACAGAGAAGTTGCCAATGGTTATTCCCTGCCTATGAAAAGAAGCCTCTCCCCTATCAGGGGAGAGGCTTCCGTGTAGTACAGGAAGGCACATTCAGTCCACGGAGGAAGTGGTGGAATATGCTAGGATGAGACAGTGAAGGCCGCATCGTCGATGAAAAAGGCGCTCGGGGCGCTGGCGTTGCCCTGGCTTTTCCAGACGATCTGCACCTGCTGGCCCTTAAAGGGAAGCAGGGCCTTGCTGACATCCCTGCTGATCTGTTGCCAGTCGCTGTTGGCGCTACAACTGGTGGTGACTTTGGTAATGATCTGTCCCCTGACATCACTGATCTGGGCGGTCAGTGTATCATTGCAGCCCGCGCTCTCGCGTGTGGCACTACTAAGCCAGAAGCTCAGCGTCATACTCTTGATGTTGCCTGGAAGCGTGATGGTCTGGGAAAGCTGGTCGGTACAGTTGTTGTAGCCACAGAGGTAGCCACTGGCACTCCCACCATGCACTTGTGTACTATCGATGAGCTGAAAGCCCCCTGTGGAACTCTCCTGCCAGCTGGTCTGACCCTTTTCAAAGTCACCGTTATTCAGGAGTGGTGTTGTGGTGCCGCCAGTACCCCCGCCGCCGCCGGTACCTCCCCCGCCGCCAGTGTTGCCATTGGCCAAGTCCTGGGCGATATTTCCGGCATCGGGCGTTCCCATGCCGCTGGCAAGGTCATAGCCCTGGGTAGCTTGATAATGCAGGTTATTGCCAGTTGTGATGTCATGGTAGGGAGGCAGGGCCTGCTGCGCCGTAAAGAGGCTATAGAGCGCGGTGTGGGCACTGCCTAGTGTGGGTTTATTCTGTCCCTGGAGAGACTGGTTGACGTCCGTGACGATGCCAGCCCAGAGCGGAGCTGCCGCGCTGGTGCCTCCAACGACTCCCCATTGCCCGGTGACAAACACGGAGTAGCCAGTATTGGGATCGGCATCGGCAGAGACATCTGGAACTGTGCGATTGGCGTTCTTCTGTACGCCATTCTGATAGGCGGGACGAGTAAAGTGGTTGCTGATGCCGCCACCACCACCAACACCCTTCGGGCCACGTCCCTGAGCGTTGGGATTGCTCCAGACTGACTCGCTCTGGTAGGCCCCATTCGCGTCTACCTGGAGGGCGGTACCACCGACGCCTACGACATTAGGATCGCTTGCCGGGGAGTCTACCGCTAGTTGATTGTCGTTGCAATCATAGGCCCCTGAATCACCCGAGGCCGCGAAAAAGGCCTGCCCCTGAGCTGCACCCTGCTTAAAGATGTTGCTCAAGCTGTCAAGCATAGAATTGCCTGAGCTTGTCTCACAGAGGCCCCAACTGATACTGACCACTTTGGCGGTATTATCGGTAACAATCTTATTATAAGTATCGATGACCCCAGCGTTACTATTAGGGCCGATGTAGATTTTCTGGTTGGCGCCAGGAGCGATGGCCGAGACCACCTCCATATCGAGTTCAACCTCGATTGCGCCTTGCCCCGCTGTATTGGTCGCGCCATCGACCAGGACATTGGAGTAGCGAGGGGCGCCCAGGTTATACTGCTGTAGGTATGTATTAACGTCAGTAGGAGTGTACCCATCCAGCTCAAAGAGGGCGACCGTTTGATTGGTCCCGTTGTTGCCTGCCTGGAGCAATGGGTTCACATCATAGGCCGTGCGCAGGTCAGTCGGAGTAAAGCCGCCCTGGGAACCCTGGCGCGGTTTCTTAGGATTGGGCTGCAACTGGGCATGGTGGTGATAGCGTGCCACGCTCTCCAGCCCTGCTACATTGGAGATCATACCTGCCATGTCTGCTGGCACCGAGGGATCATTGAGAGGTGCATAGGCGACGCGGCCATCGATATTGTAATCCGAGATGGAGACGCTGAACGCCTTCTCTACGTTGTCCATCGATCCACGTACATTGATGATTTGCCTGTTTGTAGATACATTGGCAATTTGCAATCCATTGCTGCGCAAATATGCCGAGACTCGCTCTACATCCTCTTGCGTTGGCGCGAAGCGACGCATAAAATCCTGCGGGGTCAGGTAGTGGTGATAGAGCGCGGATTGGGGATTGTTCTGCGCGGCGAGCAAGGCGTCCAACTGGGCCTGGTTGCGCAAATTGAGCGAGACCGCCAGGCGCATCTCTTGCTGCCCATTGGAGGCGTGCATGGGAGTATATCTCTTCATGGCCGGTGCGATATGCCCCAGCAATTTGTAGCGCTGACCAGCCAGGCGCCCCTGGTAGGGGCCACTCGCCGAGGCCGCGAGATGGTTCCCCACCACCTGGGCCACTATAATCGCCCCAATGAGGAGAACCAGGGCGAGCAGTGCCAGGGGGAGAGACCATGTACGTTTTGAAACTTGCATGTAAGCTCCTTTGATACAATGCCTTGCTTTCCACAAGTGCCTCATCGAAAACCTGAGCGCTAGCCGCGAGAGCGGGCGCTGCGCCCCCGAATGGGGGTTGATTTTCGCATAAGGAGTAATAGATAGCAAGCAAAAAGGCGTTCACGAGAACATGTCGTGGCTGAATGCTGTTCGCGTACTACTTGTGTAGCAGCCTTTAGGACAAAGCTTATAGTGAAACATGTTGATATTCCATGCATTTTAAATAAACAGATAGAAAAGTACCATTTAGGGTTGAGAAATCTTTACTGAGGCAGGTGAAGATGTAAGATAATGGTCCTATACGTGTAAATTTGGCCTGCCCGTTTGCTGAACAGAATGAAGGTGATGTAAAAGGGGCGATTGGAGGTGCGTAGGCCAGGTCGCCACGCCTGTGTGATATGCTATGGCATAGATTGTCTGGAGCGAAGAGGCTTTGGACAAGCAAGCGGAGATTGCAATGTTACAGGGAGGTTGTGTGTGAATATAGAAAAGGACACGATTGCTGTACGCAGCGGCGAGGCCTTTGATCCTCACGTAGTAGAAGACTATTTACGCGCGCAGATAGCCGAGGTGCGCGCTCAGCCTGAAGGATCACTGGAGGTACGCCAGTTTCCATCCGGGGCCTCCAATTTGACGTACTTGCTGAAGATGGGTACCTGGGAGGGCGTCTTGCGACGCCCACCTCTAGGACCTGTTCCCCCAAAGGCGCATGATATGGGTCGTGAGTCTGGACTCTTACGCCAGATCCATCCCGTCTTTCCCCTTGCTCCCAGGCCCTACTGCTTCTGTGATGATCCGTCGGTTCTGGGCGCGCCCTTCTATGTCATGGAGCGCAGGCAAGGGCTTGTTCTGGATAGTGCCCTACCTCCCGGTATCGAGGCCACAGAGGAACTGGGTCGGCGTCTCTCGCAGGCGGTTGTGGAGACGCTGGTGGAGGTCCACGCCATAGATTGGCAGCAGGCGGGCCTGGAGCACTTTGGCTATCCGCTAGGTTTTCTAGAGCGGCAGGTCAAGAGCTGGATCGAGCGATATCAACGCGCGCAGACCGACGAGATCCCTAAGGTTGAGCCATTGTTGCGCTGGCTCAATACGCACATCCCAACCAGCCCCGCCGCCAGCTTGATTCATAATGATTTCAAGTTGAATAACATGCTCTTCGCCGAGGATGACCCGGCGCGCCCGGCGGCGGTTCTGGACTGGGAGATGGCGACGCTGGGCGATCCCCTCTTCGACCTGGCCATCTCGCTCAGCTACTGGGTGCGTCCGAGCGATCCCCCCGAATTGCGCAGCATTCTTCCTACAGTGACGGTCCTGCCGGGTTTCTATGAGCGAAATGAGTTTCTTGAGCTCTACGCGCGCAAGAGTGGTCGTGATCTCAGCGATATGCATTTCTATATGACGTTCGCCTACTTTAAGCTGGCCGTTATCTTGCAACAAATCTATGTTCGCTGGAAGCGAGGTCAGACACAGGACGCGCGCTTCGCTGGATTTGGCAAGCGTGTTTATACTCTTATTCAGCACGCCTACGCTGTATCTCAACAAGGACAACTAAATTAGAGATTCATTGTCACGTTGTTAATGGTCTGACATAGGATGTTTATCATTATTCATGAGGAACAGAGAGGTTCACACTGATGACGACAAACACCGCAAATTCGGTTCAAAGTACGTTTCTGCGCCAGCAGCCAGTGAAGATGCTCATTGGCGGACAATGGGTTGAGTCCACCAGTGGCAAGACCTTTGCCACCATAAATCCAGCCACGACAGAGGTACTGGCGCAGGTCGCCGAGGGGGAGAGCGAAGACATCAATCGCGCGGTCGCCGCGGCCCGTAAAGCCTTCGAGAGTGGTCCCTGGCCGAAGATGACGCCCTCGCAGCGGGGGCGCTTGCTCTGGAAGCTGGCCGACCTGCTGGAGGCGCATGCCGAAGAGTTTGCCGCGCTGGAGACGCTTGATAACGGCAAGCCGATCAAATACGCGAAGGGTGGGGATGTCCCCCTGACAGTCGACCACTTCCGCTACTTCGCGGGCTGGGCCTCCAAACTGGAGGGCGAGACCATCCCGGTCTCCATTCCCAATATGTTTACCTATACCTTGCGCGAACCCCTGGGCGTGGTGGGACAGATCATCCCCTGGAACTTCCCGCTCCAGATGGCCTCCTGGAAGCTTGCTCCTGCCCTGGCCTGTGGCAACACGGTTGTGCTCAAACCGGCGGAACAGACACCACTCACGGCCCTGCGCCTGGGCGAGCTTATCTGTGAGGCTGGCTTCCCCGATGGTGTTGTCAATATTGTTCCCGGCTTTGGCGAAACGGCTGGCGCGGCCCTGGCGGCGCACCCCGATGTCGATAAGATTGCCTTTACAGGTTCGACCGAGGTTGGCCGCAAGATTGTCCAGGCAAGCGCGGGCAACCTGAAGAAGGTCACGCTGGAGTTGGGTGGCAAGTCGCCGAACATTATCTTCCCCGATGCCGATCTCAAATATGCTGTGCGGGGAGCGATGAACGCTATCTTCTTTAACCAGGGCCAGGTCTGCACCGCTGGCAGCCGTCTCTTTGTGCATCAATCGGTCTATGAGCAGGTGGTAAGTGGCTTGGCCGAGTATGCGCAGAAAATGAAGATTGGCGCGGGCATCGATCCGGCAAGCGATCTGGGACCGCTGGTGTCGCAGGAACAGTTGGAGCGTGTGCTGGGCTATGTCGAGAGCGGCAAGCACGAGGGGGCCAGCGTCGTGACCGGTGGCGAGCGGGTAGCCACACAGGACCTGGCGGGTTACTTTATGCGTCCAACCGTTTTTGATGATGTGCAGGACGAGATGCGTATCGCGCGCGAAGAGATTTTTGGTCCCGTAGTGGTGGCGCTCCCCTTTGAGAACGTCGAAGAGGTGGCGGTGCGTGCCAACGCCTCCATATATGGTCTGGCGGCAGGCGTCTGGACAAGCGATGTGAAGATCGCGCACAAAATGGCATCGACCCTGAAGGCGGGTGTGGTCTGGGTTAATACCTATAATATGTTCGATGCCGCAGCCCCCTTTGGAGGGTATAAACAAAGTGGGTATGGCCGAGAGATGGGGCACGCGGTCCTGGACGCGTATACACAAACAAAAACCGTCTGGATGGGCCTGCGCTAAGAAGGTGCTACGATAGAGTAAGGCCCTCTTAACAATCCCCCGGTCCCTTACTCTATCGTTTACCTGACAAATAGAACGTGCCCGCGTTCATTTTTAGCGGATACAGTTTTGGTCCATCTTAAATTTTGTATGTTCCTATCCCTTAAATGGCTGGGCTGTACCGATTCGTTAAAAACAAGAATAGCATGGTATAGCAAAAACGGTTTTTGATGATTACATATGCTAACAAAAGATGCAATTTCGGATATTTGTGTAAATGAAAATATATTCAGTGCTCTTGCGAAGCCACACCAGAAGGCATAGGTTATTACATTGGCGTATAAAGAAATTATTAAAATTAGTTATTTTATAGCTAAAACAGCGTATAAAAGCTCTTTTCATAGAGGGGATTTTGTAGTACTCTAGGGATGGGGGAAAGCATGTTTTTTTGTGAGTCACCGCAGATTTAGGAGCTGGTGTTATGGTGAACGTTGACAGGTATGAACTACCATTTTCGTTTGAGCAACCTGAGTACATTCGCGTCCCGCTTTTGAATATTTTGCAGCAAGCTGAGAAGCAGGGACAGACCGCGACCGGGATGTCAATGCGTCCACAACATGTTCTCATTATTGACCCGAATGAGAATCGTTCACGCTACATCAAGCATCTTCTTGCAACGAGTGGGTATCCGTCGATGGTGACGACCAGTGCTTTAGATGCTTTTACGCTTATTTTACAGGGGACTATCCTGCCATTTGCTGTTGTGCTTGGCCATGCAGAAACAAATGACCGCTTCTTTCTGCAACGCCTTCTGACCCAGACGAAGCAGCAGCATGTCGTGATTATTCGTTTGCTCTCTCAAGCACGTGATGTTACCACTAACAAGCCTTCTTTAAACTGGCCGGAGGCGGGTATGCAGAGGAATACACAGCCTACAACAAACCCGCCTTCCTATACGTTACCGCCTCTGAACTACCCAGACGCTCCCGCCTCTACACCCACGACCCCTGCGCCGCAGGCACCAATTTCTCGACCTTTCTCGCCTTTTAGCACCTCCTGGTCGGATGGCAATGAGCGTAAGACACAGACTCCCGCTGAGAGGCAAGTGCCTCCCTACCAGTCACCCTCTATACTACCTGGACCTGGCAGGGAAGCGCCAATAACTCAGGTTCCTCAGCGTGATTTCCCTTCTCAATCCTATCCAGCCTCGCCAACTAATACCGATACTGTCTTGAAAACTGGGAATACTGGCGGCGCCTTGAAAACCGGGAATACGGGCTGGCCACGTGAGCAAACGCCCTCTCCTGCCAAACGGGCCCCTGAACTTCAACTGCCCTCATTAGAAGGTCAGGAACTGGGGCGCTATCGTGTGAATATCCCGCTTAGTAAACATGTGTATCGTACTTATGATCGTATGCGTGAGAGCGATATCGCCCTGAAAGCCTATCCAACCGATGCTATTCCCTACGCGCTTATGGATAGGACATTGGAAGAGGATAATATCTTTCAACTAGAATTTCGCTTGCTGGAATCGGTGAAGCACGCGCACATCCTGCCGGTTTTGAATACGGGAAAGTCCTATATCAGCGGCGTTCCTTTTATCTTCAAAACCATGCCATTGTGTTCTGAAGGCTCGCTGAATGAGTGGATACGAGAGCGGAAGAATAAGCTCTTTACACCACGCGACGTGGCCCCAGTCCTTATGCAACTGGCGGAGGCCTTACAGTTTGCACACGAGAATAACGTGATCTATCAGAACTTTAAGTTTTCCAATTTATTGATACAAAAGAAAGGGAAGACGCTGAGCGACCTCCATCTCTTGCTCGGAGATTTTGCCGTGACACAGGATGGCTCGTTCTTCTCGCATTCTCAGGATGCCTATCTCTATGTGGCTCCTGAGCGCTGGTCGGGCCGGGTCCTGCCTGCCTCGGATCAGTATGGACTGGCCGCCATGATGTATGAGCTATTGACGGGCCGTCCCCCTTCCAGAAAGCCGCTGAGCAGACGATGAAGCATATGCATCTCAACATGCCGCCTCAGCCCCCAAGCTCGTACAATGCCGCTTTATCGACATCCGTAAATATGGTTTTGCTCAAGGCGCTAGCCAAACGGCCTGAAGAGCGTTTTGCATCGGTATTACATTTCGCCGAGGCATTTCGCAACTATTGTGTCTGAGTGTAGAGAGCAACAAAAAGACGCGCGACGACGCTACAAAAGTACGCGTCTACATATCATGTCGTACCATGATATGTAGACGCGTACTTTTGTAGCGTCGTCGCGCGTTAGGGTTGTCCGCGTGTGCCTGAGAGGCGCTCGGCAAAATCCCCGATATAGGGAATCTTGAATTTGACTCCACGCCATGCCTGAAGCATCAGAAAGATCCAGACGAGGACCAGCGCCACAACGACAATGTTGAACACGCACCCAAAAAGTCCAATAATAAAGCCGAGAACGGGGAGAGACTTAAGCAAGCCGAGGATTACAATGAATGCAAGGACTGCCAGCGAGAAGAGCGTGGACTGCGCCGCTGAGAAGCGCACAAAACGATTCTGGCGCTCGCGAAAGAGAAAGTAGATGCCGCTCAGGGGTCCCAATGCATAGCTCCAGATGGCGGCCTTGCGGGCGCTCATACCTGTCGATGTTTGACCATAAGCCTGCTGGCGTTCAACCGCGCTACGGGGTGGCTGGTAGGAGGTCGAACTCTGATATTGCTGTTGTTGCTGCTGCTGCTGACCCCCATAGCTTTGCTCATAGCCACCAGAGGGCGGTGATTGTAATGTTGCTCCATAGGGATCGTCAGGATTATATGGCGGTTGTGAAGGCGGCGTGGAGCCACTATAGCCCCCATAGGAATTAGGATCTTGATTTGATGGTGTGCCCATGAAGTCTTCCTCTTTATTCATTATGCAAGGATGCTTATACCATATAGTACGCTACAGGCAAAAAAAGGTTATATTGTCAGAAGGAAGGGAGGGAGAGCGGTTTGGGGCGTTCGCCCCAGACCGCTCTCCCTCCCTTCCTTCTGACAATATAGAATGTTAGTATGCCTGTTGATATCCTGGAGCATAGTTCCTCTGTGGATACTGAGCGTATTGAGGGGTGGGCGTATTCTGATCATAGGGCTGTCCACTAGACGCCTGCGTATAGCCATTGTTACCGGGCGTAGATGTGGTTGGCACTTGCTTTAGCGCATATACTGCCGCTTCGATCATGACCGAGATGGTTGTGGGCGAGGCCGGGATGTGTAGCTCTTTCAGCACCTGCTGTACCAGAGTCACCGCCGCCTGCTTTTTGTCCGCGCTGGTCGTCACATCGTTGGCGGTCTGCTCGATAGCCGCGACTACCGAGTTGACGACTAGCTCGACCATTGAGCGACGCTGGTTGGGCAGATTTTGTACAAGCTTTTTGTAGAGCACGCTGGACACCGAGATGAGTGGTGGTAAAACGATGGGCAAGAGGACGATTAAAAGTTGATACAAATTTGCATCTTTCATGGGTGAAACCTCCTGTCAACTAAAAACATCGTTCCACTATAGAAACGCTCATCCTACAGTATTTTTGGTGATAGAGTTTGAGTAAAAAAGAAGGCGCTGGCAACGCGCCAGCGCCTTCTTTTTTTTGTAGATTACTTCTTCTCCGAACACCCTGAGCGCGCCTGTCCCCGAATGGGGGAAGCGCTAGTCACATAAGTGACGTTGGGTTTCGGAATAAGATCTTAGCCGAGCAGGGCATAGGGATTCTGCAAGAGCCGTTTGACTTCCTGGAGGAAGCGCGCGACCATTGCGCCGTAGAGAATACGATGATCGGCTGAGAGTGTGAGTGGCATGATATCGCGAATAACGGGTTGCCCGTCGACAGGAACAAACGTCTTGCGCGTGGAGGCCACAGCCAGGATCGCGGCTTCAGGTGGATTGATAATCGCCGAGAAACTGCTGACGTCCATCATACCCAGGTTCGAGATTGAGAAGGTGCCACCGCTCAGGTCCGCGACCGAGAGCTTATTATTGCGTGCCTTCTGGATCAGCTCGCGCACCTCGCGGGCGATTGTGCGTACCCCCTTAATATTGGCATCCTTGATCACGGGGACGACAAGGGCATTGGGTACATCGACAGCTACGCCGATATTGATGTGCTTATGGCGAATGAACTGCCCATCGCGATATGAGCCATTGACATCAGGGAATTTCTCCAGTGCCAGGGCACAGGCCTTAATGATCAGGTCATTGACGCTGACCTTGGTGCCCTCTTCGCCAGCCGCACTATTGAGCACCTGGCGTAGTGCCAGGGCATCGGTCATATCAATCTCGTTGCTGACATAGAAGTGGGGCACAAACTGCTTGGATTCAAGCAGGCGATTGGCGATCCTCTTCTGCACAGACGAGATGGTTACGACCTCAGAATCCTCAGGAATTGCTGCCTGGGCAAAGGCTGGCGCCTGGAATTGCGGAGCCGCCTGGGTTGGCTGAGCAGGAGCCGCTACCGAGGCCACTGGGGTCGTCGCGCGCTGCTGGGAGAGGTAATCCTCCAGGTCATCACGCACGATGCGCCCGCTGGGACCTGTGCCCTTGATCTGACCCAGGTCAATACCATGCTCTTCAGCGATGCGGCGTGCCAGGGGAGAGGCTTTGATGCGACCCTCAGCCGTAGTAGACACCTCGCTGGTAGACGCAGTTGAAGTCACGACGACTTCCGGTTTGCTTTCCTGTTGAGGCGCGCTGGCCCCATTGGCGCTCGCAGCCACTTTGCTCTCCGCACTCGCGGCTACGCTGGTTGTTGCGCCTTTGCTTGCACCCGCGCCCGTGCCGATGACAGCGATGGTTTGACCGATGGGGGCAACCTCGCCCTCCTTGGTGAGAATTTGTTCGAGAATGCCGTTGTCGTAGGCCTCGATCTCCATATTGGCCTTGTCGGTCTCGACTTCGGCGATGATATCGCCCCGTTTGATCTCATCACCGGGCTTTTTGAGCCAGCGGGTAATGGTACCTTCCTGCATGGTATCACTGAGTCGGGGCATGCTTACGTCGGGCATGGTATCTTATCTCCTTTTGCGGCGAGGTGCGAGTTCGTTGATGGCCTCGATCAACTGTTTCGCTCCTGTGAGCGCGGCCAGTTCGAGGGGTTTGGAATAGGGGAGGGGAACCTCAATGCTGGCGACACGCTTGATAGGAGCATCCAGGTAGTCGAACGCCTCTTCCTGAAGCGTAGCAGCGATTTCGGCTCCAACGCCATAGGTGCGCCAGTCCTCCTCAAAGATAACGGCACGATTGGTCTTCTGCACCGATTTGACAATGGTTTCGGTATCCAGGGGGCGTAGTGAGCGCAGGTCAACGACCTCGATGCTCAGGCCGCTCTCCTGCTCCATGCGGGTGGCGACTTCAACCGCGATAGAGGCCATGCGTGAGTAGCTGATGACGGTCAGGTCATGCCCCTCTTTAGCGATGCGAGCCTTACCGAAGGGGACAGTATAGTCGCCCTCAGGAACATTGCCTTTGGTATTGTACAGCGCCAGGTTCTCCAGGAAGAGGACCGGGTTGTTGTCGCGGATGGAGGTGCGCAGCAAGCCACGCGCATCTTCAGGCGTCGAAGGCGCGACGACCTTGAGGCCTGGTACATGTGCGAACCAGACTTCGAGATTCTGGGAGTGGGTTGCCGAGAGCTGCTGACCACCACCACCGGGGGTACGAATGACCATTGGCACAGCCGTCTGGCCGCCAAACATATAGTGAATCTTGGCCGCGTGGTTGACGATCTCGTCAATGGCGAGCAGGATAAAGTTGATGGTCATGATCTCGACGACCGGGCGCAGGCCAAGCATAGCAGCACCAACGGCCATACCTACAAAGCCATTCTCGGCGATAGGTGTATCGAGCACACGCTTGGAACCAAACTCTTTGAGCAAGCCCGCGGTAATCTTGTAGGAGCCTTCAAAGATTCCAATCTCTTCTCCAAGTAAGAAGACATCCTTGTCGCGCAGCATTTCGTCGCGCAAGGTGTCATGAAGAGTCTGTCTAAATGTCATCTCTGCCATGGAATACAATCCCTTCCCTGAACCTTAGTGAGCGGCTGTGTCATCAGCGTAGATATAATCATAGAGCGTATCTAGCGAGGGGAAGGGACTCTCTTCCGCGAAGTTAACAGCCTCTTCAACCTCCCGCTCAACCTGCTCGGCAATCTCGTTGATCCTGGTGTCATCTAGCAGACTCGCATCCTTGAGGCGTGCGGTATATTTGGCGATAGGATCATTGATACCGCGCAAGCGCTGAACCTCGTCTCTGTCGCGATAGCGGTCAGGATCAACAACTGAGTGCCCACGGAAGCGGAAGCTGACCGCCTCGATCAGGGTCGGCTCGCTTTTCTCACGCGCCAGCTTAACGGCCGAACGCATGGCGTCGCGTACCGCGAGGACATCGTTGCCATCGACGCGGA
This sequence comes from Ktedonobacter robiniae, assembly GCF_016587375.1. Taxonomy (GTDB): domain Bacteria; phylum Chloroflexota; class Ktedonobacteria; order Ktedonobacterales; family Ktedonobacteraceae; genus Ktedonobacter; species Ktedonobacter robiniae. The sequence continues at coordinate 1,204,213 of NZ_BNJG01000001.1, read as the reverse complement.
TATTGTTCATATCGAAGGCGTTGCCTTTTCGATGCAGTTCAGCGACGGCTGAACCAGCCTCCACACGTGTGCCCATGCCATATTGGTTATTGACGACGAAGAAGATAACGGGCAACTGGTAAATCTTAGCCAGGTTGAGTGACTCATAGAAGGGACCACCATTGGTCGCGCCATCGCCCATCTGACAGGCGACGACCTCCTTGCCCTCGCGATATTTGATAGCATAAGCGGCACCCACCGCCAGGGGCACCTGCCCACCCACGATGCCATAGCCACCCATAAAGCGACTATTGATATCGAAAAGGTGCATTGAACCGCCACGACCCTTGGTGATGCCTGTAGACTTTCCAAATAGCTCGGCCATAACCGCTTTCGCGGAGATGCCACGGCTGAGGGCATATCCATGCTCGCGATAGTTGGCATAGATGTAGTCTTCTGGACCAAGACCGTGGCAGAAGCCGACGACGGTGGCTTCCTCGCCCAGATTCAGGTGACAATAACCGCCAATACGGGCTTTGTTGTACATTTCGCCCGATTTCTCTTCGAAGCGGCGGATGAGCACCATCTCATAGTAATACTTGAGTAAGGTGTCCTTGTCTTCGTTCGCGATGATCGCGGTGTCTGGTCTGCTACTGTCAGCAAGCTCAGAGGCCTTCGACCGCTTTTTCTGTTCCGTGTTCATGACGGCTCCTGGTTTCTTTTTTTTACATGATTGTAACGTGGGAGGCGCTATATTTCAAACAGCCAGATAGGTAGCACAAGAAATGGCTACATGTGGAAAACATGGCGGTGTGCTATCTGGAAAATTCCTAGAAAGTGCCTATCCGAAAACCTGAGCGCGCAAGCGCTAGCCACGGTAGTGGCGTTGGTTTTCGCATACGAAGAAAGTATGCTCAACGTTCAACTGATTGTGCGCCTCCATGCTAACTGGTTGTAACGTATCTATCCGATGACAATCCAAGGATTATTATACAAAAGATATGCATGGTTATGTCTATACGTGAGGGTAGAATTTAAGATTTTTTGCCTGAAGAGCAAGGAATATGAGCTAGCGCTCGCTCAGTTGAGCTTCTTCTGCCCTTCTGTCCGCTCTCTCCAGAGATACCAGCACATACCAGGAGTACTAGGGAAGTACTATGGGACGCTCGCGATCCCACCTGGTGGTGGCGTTTCTTTCCTCCCTCTTTCCATTGTGCCAATCGGATTAAATAGTGTTTTTAAGAAAGTTATTGGCAGTTGCTTTTTCTCTCTACTTTCGTCGTATTTTGTGTGGGAAGGGAAAGAGGAGTGCCAGATGAATGAGAATAGATCACTCACTATGGTGTATGGGAGAAAACTCTCGCCTTGAATCCATCGTGGTTGGTGCTCTCGTACCAGAAGCAACTTCTATAGAATTTCCTTAAAATCTGGGGTTGGGAGGAGCCAAAAGACATGACAACGCCTTCTATTCTCATCGTTGACGATGATACCGCCCTCTTGCGCGCTTTGCCACAAACCCTGTATCTGCGCATGGGCGATATTCACGTTGATACATGCGATTCCGCCGAACGTGGCCTTGCTATGATTCGAGAGCATGATTACGATGCTATTATAAGCGATATTAAGATGCCGGGGATGGATGGCCTGGAACTCCTGGCGCGTATTCAAGAGCTGCGCCCTGAGACCCCCACACTGCTTATCACAGGCCATGGCGAGTATGACCTGGCCATACGCGCCTTGCGTGGTGGGGCCTATGACTATATCCTCAAGCCAATTGATCGAGATTCCTTTGTCGCGGCGCTCCAACGTGCCATTCAAGCCTATCAATTGCGCCGCCAGGTGCTTGAACAGCATATTGCTCTCTCACAACATGCCCGCTCGCTTGAATGGCAGGTGCAGAAACGCACCAGTGAACTGGTGAACGCCAATGAACTCAAAGACAAGTTTCTCCGTATCGTCTCCCATGAGCTGAAGGCTCCTCTCTCAGGTCTGAAGGGGATGACACAGTTCCTCTACAAACAACTGGATGAAGAGGTCAACAAGCAGGTCTTTAAGCAGGGATTGGAGGATATGTCACACGCAATCGACCGCACCGAAGTGCTGGTACAGGACTTGCTGGATACTTCCATGATGGATACCAATATGTTTGTGCTTCATCGCAAACGCTGTAACCTGGTGCAACACTGCCAGCGTGTGCTGAGCGAATATACAGCCGGTGCAGGGCCTGACGTCACAAGTGAGATCGTTGCTGAAATGGTTGAAGCAGAGATTGATGCCGAGCGTATCTGCCAGGTCCTCATCAACCTGCTCTCCAACGCACGCAAATATTCGATCAGTCCCAGCACTATCACAATACGTTTACAGCAGGTTGGCTATGAGGCGTGGATCCAGGTGGAGGACCAGGGCGTGGGCATTCCTCAGGAGGAGCAACAGCATATCTTTGAGCAATTCTATCGCGCGCCAGGGATCGAGGTGCAGTCAGGTGAGCAAACCGGCCTGGGTCTGGGCCTGTATATCGCGCGCAAAATTGTAGAGCGACACAGTGGGCGCCTGGATGTAGAGAGCGCGCTCGGACAGGGAAGCACCTTTACCGTGATCCTGCCGATCTCTATTGATCAGGAAGCGACCGATCAAAATTCAGAGAATTTAGCACAACACACCCTGGCCACCTGGACGCTCACTCATTAGGAAGAGATACACAAAAGAGGGGTGGGCAACGTTGTCCATCCCTCTTTTGTGTAGAGTTGTATTTTTATGCGTCATGAGTTAATCTTTAGCTAATATCGCAACAAGAAGGCTTGTAGGGACAGAGATGGCAATTTTCAGGATTTTTACTAATTCTCTGTACACATGATGAAGATATAGCATTGGCAGTTATCTCATGAAGATGAGATCCTGATTCGTAACGGTTGTATTAAGAGGAGCAAGCCATGACGGAGAGTAAGACAGCAGTCTCCCAGGCAACGTCTGAGGAGGCCGTGCAAAAGTGGAGCTATACCAGTGGCATCAGTGATATTCCCCTCTTGGGGCTCACCATTGGCGATATGTTTGACCAGACAGTTGCCAGCTATCCGGATCACCTGGCGTTGATTGCGCGTGCTCAGCAGATACGCTGGACGTATCGCGAATTGCATGAGCAGGTGGAGCGCTGTGCCAGGGGTCTGATGAGCCTGGGAATTGAAAAGGGAGACCGCGTCGGCATCTGGTCGCTCAACCGTGCCGAATGGTGTGTGACCCAGTTCGCAACCGCCAAAATTGGCGCTATCCTCGTCAATATTAATCCAGCCTATCGCCTGCATGAACTGGAGTATGCGCTTAAGCAATCGGGTTGTAACGTGCTGGTTATTTCCCCCGCGTTCAAGAGTTCAAACTATCCTGAAATGGTTACGGCGCTTGCCCCTGAGCTTGCGAGCTGTGAGCTAGGGGCGTTGCAATCAGCCTGGTTACCAGCGCTACATACAGTTATCTGTATGGGAAAAGACGCAACTGAGGGAATGTTCAGTTGGGAGGTGCTGCTCAAGCGAGCTGAGCAGGTTGGTATTGATCAGCTGCACGCTCGTCAGCGCACGCTTGAATTTGATGATCCGATCAATGTGCAATATACCAGTGGTACGACCGGTTTCCCCAAGGGGGCGACGCTAAGCCATCACAACATTCTCAATAATGGCTATTTTGTAGCTCGTCTGCAAAATTTTACCCATGAAGACAAACTATGTATTCCTGTGCCGCTCTATCATTGCTTTGGTATGGTTATGGGTAACCTGGGTTGCGTGACGCATGGCGCAACTATGGTCTACCCCTCCGAGAGCTTTGATCCCCTGGCCGTATTACAGGCTGTGCAAGAGGAGCAGTGCACGGCACTTTATGGCGTGCCAACTATGTTTATCGCTGAATTGGAGCATCCAGATTTTCATACCTTTGACCTGGCTAGCCTGCGGACTGGAGTCATGGCTGGCTCTCCCTGCCCCATTGAAATCATGCGCAACGTGATTAACCGCATGCATATGTCACAGGTAGAGATCTGCTACGGCATGACAGAAACGGCACCCGTTTCGGTGCAGAGCAGGCTCGATTCGCCATTTGAGAAGCGCGTCGCCACAGTGGGCCAGATTCATCCGCATCTCGAAATTAAGATCATCAATCCTGAAAGCGGCCAGATCGTGCCTCAGAGCATACCAGGAGAATTGTGTACGCGCGGCTATAGCGTTATGCTGGGCTACTGGGACAATCCCGAGGCGACGCAGGCTGCCATTGACCAGGCGCGCTGGATGCATACAGGTGACCTGGCAACGATGGATGAAGAGGGCTATATTAATATCGTCGGACGCATCAAAGATATGATCATTCGGGGAGGGGAGAACATCTATCCCCGTGAGATCGAGGAATTCTTGTATACCCATCCCCAGGTCAGTGATGTGCAGGTCATTGGGGTTCCCGATGAGCGCTATGGCGAAGAGATCGCGGCCTGGGTTAAGCTAAAGCCGGGCGAGTCCGTCAGTCAAGAGGATCTGCGTGCCTTCTGCCTGGGAAAGATCGCGCACTACAAGATCCCGCGCTATATTAAGTTTGTCGATGCCTACCCTATGACCATCTCCGGTAAAATTCAGAAGTACTTAATGCGCCAGCAGGCCATCGCTGAACTAGGTCTACAGGGAGTCGCCTCTATCGAGACTGCATAAGCACACACACGCCAACTTTTTCAGAGAAAGATGTTGTATTTATGCAAAAGTGTAAATGCAACATCTTTCTCTTCTTCATGCGAGCAAGCGCATATTAGAATCTTGTTAAAAAAACGGCAAAAGCAACACAAGCAATTGACGTAATAGTGCGAAGACTGTTATTATTTTGAAAGATATAATGATAAAAATGTAGCTACAAAAGCTCTGATTTAAGGTAGGAACGTGGAGAAATATACCTCTTGGCGTGAACTACTTGGCAGTATCATTCAAGATATGCAGGAGCGACAGCGGATTGCGGGTTTGTTGGGTGTCAATGTTGTAACTCTGGGGCGCTGGGCAGGCAATGCCTCAAATCCACGTTACCAGCATCTGCGTCGCCTGCTTTCTGTATTGCCGCAATATCGCGCCGAATTGCAAGAACTCATTGTAGTCGAATTCCCCGATTTTTCTTTGGGCTTAGAATTGAGTAAGCAAGGGGAGGAACAGGATCTTATTTCTTCAGCATTGTATGCACAGGTTTTCAATATATATACCATTATGCCGTACATACAGCGCTCCTGGAGTATCACAAACTTGATTCTACGTCACGCCCTTGACCAGCTGGATTCACAAAAGCAAGGCATGGCCGTGATCCTTATTCAGTGTATGCCACCGTCTCAAAATGGCAAGGTGTGTAGCCTGCGTGAACGTATAGGGTTTGGGAATTCTCCCTGGCCCGCAAATCTGGAGCCGCATGCTATTTTTCTGGGTATGGAATCGCTTTCAGGCTATGTAGTAGGGACCTGCCAATCCAGTGTGTTGCAGAATCGTTCTAAGGAGCAGCAGGGGGTGCGCCCTGTGCATTGGGACCAACTGGAGAAGAGCGCGGCTGCCTATCCTATCTACCGCGAGTCAAAGGTGGCTGGATGCTTCCTGGTCTCAAGCGCTGTCCCCAACTATTTTCTACCTTCCCGACTTAAGCTGATAGAACAGTATGCCGAACTACTCTCGTTGGTCTTCGACTATGAAGAGTTTTATCCACTAGAGCAGATTAGCCTGCAAATTATGCCGCACTCAAGCGATCAGGAGAAGGTGCTCTTCAATTTCCGCCAGCGGGTCGCCGAGGTGATGCTGACCAGCATGCGTAGCGGTGAGAACCTGGATATACGGAAAGCGGAGGCACTCGTCTGGAGCCAACTTGAGCAAGAACTCTTTGCGTTGGCGGTAGATCTCAATATGATGCAAGATGGATATCATCCTCTCCAGGTTGAATAGCGAGCAAATCATTTTTGGGGAGTAGTGTGAAGAATGCTGGTAATCCTGCGGCTACCAGCATTCTTCACACTACTCCCCAACGTGAGCGCCGCAGGCGCGAGGGGGCAAGCCAAAAAAAACATGCATATGCTAATCAATTGATGCGTTTCTTATGCCCTTGCCATTCTTTCTCGCGTAGCACATATTTCTGCACCTTGCCAGTTGAGGTTTTGGGGAGGAGGCCAAATTCTACGGCTGTAGGGCATTTGAAATGGGCCAGGCGTTCCCGGCAAAAGGCAATGATCCCCTCCTCTGTGGCCTCTCTTTCAGGTTTAAGCGTTACAAAGGCCTTGGGACGCTCCCCCAGGTGGCGTCGGGGATCGCAACCACTGCACATTCAAGTACCGCTGGATGACGGGCGATGAGTTGCTCGACTTCGATGGTGGAGATATTCTCGCCGCCTGAGATAATCACATCCTTGGCGCGATCACGCAATTCAATATAGTTATCTTCATGCCAGACGCCGATATCTCCCGAGTGGAACCAACCACCAGCAAAGGCCTTCTCAGTGGCCAGTTCGTTGCCATAGTAGCCCTTGGCAACGTTATTACCACGCATGACGACCTCACCCATGGTACTCCCATCTTTGGGTAGGTCCTCCAGATCTGGATTGACGATACGCGCTTGCTCGGCGGTCACATAGCCCTGTCCCTGCCGCGCCAGGAGGGCTGCCTGTTCCTCTTCTGAGCGCGTATTCCATTCCTCGTGCCATTCACAGACGGTGTAGGGGCCATAGGTTTCGGTCAGGCCATAAACATGAAGTGGGCGAATATTCAGGCTTTTGAGCTGCCCCAGTAAGGTAGGCGAGGGAGGCGCGCCCGCGATAGTCGCCGTCACGGGACGCGAGAGCGGATGGGCTTTGGGATGGTTGGTCAGAAAGATCTGGACGGTAGGTGCGCCATTATAGTGAGTGATCCCCTGGCTCTCCAGGAGGTCCCATACCTGTTCTGGCTCTACCTTGCGCAGACAGACATGGGTGGCCCCTACGGCCGTCACCGCCCAGGTAAAGCACCAGCCATTGCAGTGAAACATAGGCAGTGTCCAGAGGTAGACGCTCTCGCTATTCAAACCTGTTTCGATGACTTCGCCAAGTGCATTGAGATAGGCGCCCCGGTAGGTGTACATCACGCCTTTAGGGTTGCCAGTTGTCCCGGAGGTATAGTTGATGGAGATAGTCTCCTCTTCATCAACCAGCCAGCTATGCAGGGGGTGTGGATCGCCCTGGGCCAGAAATTGCTCGTATGGATCGTTGTCAGTGCCATCATCGGCGATACGTATCACCTGGAGCGCGTCGAGGTTGAGCTGCTCCACGAGATGGTAGAGCTCATTATCCACAAAGAGAAAGCTGGTGCCAGAATGTTGCAGGATAAAATTGATTTCATTGGAGCTCAGGCGTGTATTGATTGCGACAAGAATGCCGCCTGCGGCTGGCACGGCATAGTGTGCCTCCAGTAGGGGTGGAATATTTGGACATAAGAAGGCAACGCGGTCGTGCTTATGGAGGCCATGCGCCCGTAATTGCGCGGTCAGGCGGTAAACACGCTGCGCAAATTGCAGATAGGAGTAGTGACGCTGACCATGAATAACGGCTACTTTTTCAGGGAAAATGAGCGCACTGCGCTCCAGGAAACTGACTGGTGTCAACTCTGTGCGATAGACTTTCTCTGTCATATATAGCTCCTTCGCTGGCGATACAGACAAAAATAGACTGTTCTAAGTATACATTGTGTAACAGGTAATGTTGTATATTTGCGTGTAGGGATCTTGTAGAACTGCATATGCAAGAACATGACCAATGGGGTAAAAATTCGAGAATTACACTTAACCAATGTAGAATAGGGAAGAGCAATTATCTTGCATATTAAAAAATAAGCTGCTCGCGCTCTCAAGAAAACGGAGAGCTTCCAGGTGAGACCTTGATTGGGGTTGGTGGTTATAGTGCCTTTTCAGGAGTGTTTTTGATGCATCAATGTCTCCGATGTAATAATCCATGTGCGAATGATGTCGCGTTCTGTCAAAAATGCCAGATCGCTCTCCTGGAGAGTTCTCCAGGGCAGGAGCGTTCATCTACATTCTTCTCGGCTGGTACACAAGGGCATGTTCTTTCGCCCGCGAAGCCGCCAGTATCTGCACTGCCGAAGCTACCAGTGACACCTGTGTTGTCAGAGCTATCGCCGATCTCCGCAGAGCATATGTTTCCTTCTAGCCTGGTTCCGACAACGCCTCGTCCCGCGTACCGACGCACATGGGTGCGCAGACATTGGAGAATCATTGCAGTCGTCTTGCTGTTGCTGGCACTTGCTGATGGGGCACTGGCCTTTTTCTATTTTCGGTTGGGCCAGGGAGGAAGTGCCCAGCCTGCTTTGGCTCTGGAGAAGAGCGTGGTCACACATGGAGAGGTAATCGAGTTGCGCTTGAGCAGCTTTACGCCTCGTGCTCATGTGCGTATCACGCGTGATGTGCAGGTCGCGGTGCGCCTGCTTCAGACACTAGCGCTCCCTCACAATCAATCCGATAACTATGTGCAACTCGATGACGCCGGGAAGGCGAGGGTGCGTTTGCAGATTGATGCAAACTGGGAGGCGGGAGAGCATACTGTACAGGCTGAGGATGCCAGCACGCGTAATGTTGCCCATGCCACATTGCATGTGGTTGGTGCGGTTCAGCCGCCCAGTCTGCAACTGAGCCAGACCGCGCTTGATATGGGAGCGAGCTTACAAGGCTCAAACTCTATTCAATCCCTGCGTCTACGTAATACAGGTGGAGGAACTATCTCATGGGCGATTGGCAATATCAAACCAGCCTGGCTGTTTACTACACCAACCTTTGGTACCTTTAGTGATGGTCAGACTATCTTCCTGGCCGTCTCTCGTACAGGTCTACAGCCTGGCGAATATAAGGGATCGCTGCTGATTATGGCCAGTACAGGTGGCACGCAAAAGGTAACGGTGAAAATGACGGTAAAGTCCTTGCCTGGCGACCCGGGTCCTGTGTTGACGGTATCTCCGCCAGCGATTGCAGCCAGCACCTTTGATGGCTCGACTGATGCAGTGGAAGACGCCCTGAAGATTACCAATACAGGCAATAAACCGCTTCATTGGTCGCTTGCTAGTCAGGTGCAACTGGCCTCGCTTTCTGAGGAATCTGGTTTTCAGCAGCGTATAGAGTGGTTGCATGTAGACCCAAGGATGGGGAATATCGCGCCCGGTAAAACCGAAATTGTTCACTTATCTATGCATAGTCAGTCGCTCTTTACCGATGTCTATAGCGGCATTATCTCCTTCCAGGCGGACCAGAAGGCGTTGAACAGCCCGCAATCTATCGCGCTCTCCCTGGTGGTGCGCCCACCCTGTGAAGTGCGGCCCAGCGTGACAAGTATCATGGCGCGTGTGAGCGCTGGACAACAGATGACTCTTCCGCACCAGTTGAGCCTACATGTCCCCACTGGCTGTCATGAGAAATTGTCTTGGCAGGCTAGCTCGCAAAGTGATTGGCTGACGATCGGCCCGGTGCAGGGAACTCTAGATGTGCAGCGCTCGACAGATATAGCATTGACCGTGGATGCCACGAAGCTGGCACCCGGACTGTATACAGGCTCCTTTGTGCTGAAGACAGCGCAATCAAGTCAGATGATCAGTGTGCAAGCGACAGTTCTGCCCACGGGGTCACAGGCAACATCCAGCTTGGCGGTCACGCCGACCCATCTCTCGTTTACGCTTTCACCGGGTCAGGCCAGTAGTACGCAACAGAGTCTTAGCCTGGCTAATACTGGGCAAGCGGGTCTCTCCTGGCAAATCACCGGTGGCGCATCCTGGTTGCTAATACAGACACTTCAGGGCGCATTGGATGCTGGTGGCTCTGTCGATATTCCTGTCCGTGTTACCGCTGCGAGTCTTGCCGCTGGTAGCTATACTTCCCAGGTCCAGGTCACGGCGACGGATAGCACTGGCCAGGCCGTGATGAGTGGCCCACAAACGGTCGCGATCAATCTCATCGTTGCCCAGCAAACAGTGCAATCCTGCACGTTTAGTGCCTCGCCGAGCACGCTGACATTCCAGGCCACCTTGTTGGATACGACTCCGCAGGCACAGGAGATTGCTCTCGCCAGTACAGGTGTTTGTGGTGGGACCTGGAACGCGAGTACCGATGCATCCTGGATTTCGCTCTCTTCTACGACGGGAAGTAATACGAGTGGCGGAAATAAGCTAAATATAGAAGTGAATTCTGCGGGAAAAATCTTAGGTACCTATCGGGGACATGTGACGTTGACAGCCTATGACAGCAACGGCGCCAGCATCAAAGGCAGTCCACAGGTTATTACTATTGTCTTAAATGTTCTGGGTTAAAAAAGGGAGGGCAGCATTGCATGATGCGGGATAATTTACCGCAGCCCCCAATGTCACAATTGGAGCACGCAATCGCGACAGTCCTGGCGTGCCTCAGTATGGTGAAATACAACGCTGTCTTGCGAGAGGAGCAGCGTGTGGAACTGGCTTCGGATATTGAGAAGACGCTCCAGTTTTTACGGGGTCCACTGGCCGCAACCCACGCACCAAAGGAGCAGGATACAAGCACAATGCCTGTCTTGCCTCAAATGACGGCACCCTCTTTGGAGATTCCTGCCCAGCAGCACCAGGGAGCGTTTACGGCTGCCAGAGCGCAACCTCACCTGGAGGCGCTCTATCGCGTATATAGCACATATTTGCATATGGGCAATGGCAATACTCTCGATGCATTCGTGGTGCGCTTCAATGAGGTTATGGCAACGCTGGATGAAATCCAGGCTGCTACTGATCCAGAAGCAGAGGGGCAACTGCCCCAGAACCAGCAGCACTCTGTCGAGGATGCGCTTCATCGCGTCCGTGGCTTTATTGCCGATCTATATTATATGTTTCTGGAGTTTGTGCGCGCCTTATCTGAAACCCTGGAGATGCACGAGTCCCAGTCTCACACCGAAGAACTCTCCTCGCTTCCACGACAGGATACCATGGAGAACATTGAAGCCATGCCCAGATTACCCGCCAGCCCGCAATTGGCACAACTGTCCCAGGTGTATGAGAAGCACCTGCAAATGAATGCTAAAAAAGGTGTGCTCTATTTGCATGTTAAGGATGCGATGGTCTTTTTAAAATTTCTCGAAGAAAATTTGCGCAATGATTTGCAGAAGCGGAGTGAAATCATTGCACAAATGAACCGGGTGGGACGCTTATTGCAGGATTTGTCCCAGCTTTTGGCGAGCTATGAAGGGGCTGTGGGCGCACTGGTGCATCCAGATCTTTAAACAGGGAATGAGGAAGGCTGTGTGGTACAGGCAATTGCCTGTATCACACAGCCTTCCTCATTCCCAAGAACTCCCCGAAGATGAGATTCTAGAGAAGATGTCTATCTTATACCAATGTGCCGATAGCGTGCTTCAACAAAGGAATAGACACCATAGGAGAGCATGCCCAGCGCGACAACACCCAGCATAAAGGCGCCAAATGGCTGTTGAGAGAGTACCTGTAAGGCCCCATCCAGACCTTTGGCCTCGTAGGCGTTATGCTGGACCGCGGCGATGAATAAGAAGATGCCGATAATCACAAAGACAATACCCAGCGCGGCATAGCCAAAGCGTCCCGCGAACACCGCCATTTTGCGGATATTTGGCTGAATTTCGTAGAGCGAGAGATGTTTGACGAAATCTGCTTTATAGGCCCTGAAACAGAGGTATCCTCCCAGACCTATCACAATGATACCAACAAGCACGAGCAGAGGTACGCCAAAGCTTGTATGCAGCAGGCGCGCTGTCCAGTCCTGAGTGTTCTTGGTAGAGCTGGACTGGTGGCTGGATCCGTTCATTACCGTCTGAATGCCGCCGTAGGCGAGCAGGCCATACGAGATGCCGGTAATGGCGTAGCCAATGCGGCCAATAATGCCCATGGTCTTTTTCCCTTTGTGCTCTGTGTCTAGAATGGCCTGAAAAAGAGACCAGATGGCATAACCGAAGAGACCAATGGCGACTACCGTCAGCAAGAATCCGCCAAATGGCTGCTGGTTGATGGTTTGAAGGGCTCCTACCTGATCAGTTGTTTTGCCACTATGTCCAACTGACAGCTCAATGGCAAGTAGGCCAATTAAGACATACACAATACCGCGCACGGCGTAGCCAATGCGGGCGAAGATAGTCATGCCTTTGCTATAGGCTACGTCTTTGGCGGCGTCACCCATATCCTGGCTGGCCTGGTTGATATGCCCTTTCATTTGTGTCATGAGAGTCGCTCCTTTATTAATATCATTTCATAAGTTCTCTCTATGCCTAAGGGAAATGTTTATAAGCGAGAATTTCTGAAAAGATACATTGATGTCTAAATGTTGAAAGTATTCCTTCTAAGGCAAGTGCAATCTATTACGCTACTCTTACCACGTGCTAGCAGCGTGAAAGGATGCGCTAAGCTGGGGAGGATGACGTATACTGAGAGCAGTATGCTGTAGGTTCCCTTACTACACGGAAGGACAATGTATGAGTCAACAGAGAGAAGTCAATGATGCTTTGACTGGCGTGAGCATGGAGCGTTACTGGCAGGAGGCGATGCAGACTGTTACACGCTTACAGCAAACGCAGATGGATGGGTTGCGGGAGGCGGCGCGCCTGTGTGCTGTCTGCCTGGCGCGTGGTGGCGTGATCCATACCTATGGCACGGGTCATTCACGTGCCTTTGCCATGGAACTGGCTGGTCGGGCTGGGGGCTGGTCCCTGTGAATCGGCTGGACCTGGAGGACCTGGCCTTACGCGCGGGGTGGTCCCCTACGGTGGTGATGCATCCTGATATTGAGCGCGATCTCCAGGCTGGCAAAGAGTTGCTTGGATGTTACCATATTGAGCCTGAGGATCTATTTCTTATTTGTTCAAATTCTGGTGGGAATGCGGCTATTGTTGAAGTGGCGCAACAGGTGAAGCAGCGAGGCCACACCTTGCTGGCAGTCACCTCGCTGGCCCATACGCACCAGTCCCCAGCTCGTCATCCCTCTGGTAAGAAGCTCTATGAGCTTGCCGACCTCGTCATCGATAACCAGGCGCCATTCGGCGATGCCTTGCTGGCCTTACCCGATGGCAGTACCGCCTGCGCTATTTCTTCCGTCACGGGTGCGCTTATCGCCCAGATGTTGACCGCGGGTATTATTGCCCTCTTGCTTGAACAAGGATTAGAGGCCCCAGTCTATCTCTCCGCCAATGTACCAGGAGGAATGGAACGCAATAACCGCCTGGTCCAGTACTACGCCGACCGTATCCGCCCAGTATAGAGCTTGCCGACGCTGCTGAAGCACGCGTCTACATATCATGGGACGATACGTAGACGCGTGCTTTAGCAGCGTCGGCCATACTACACAGCCTTTAGGTCTGTTGCCAGTGAGTGGTGCTCGTAAGATTACTTGCCCCCTGAGCCGCGCTGCGTGCAGGCTCATCCACAAGCGCGATCTCACCAAGCGTGAGGCATTGGTTGAGCTGCTCTATGACCTGCTGCCGAAATGCCCCTTCGTGTATAAGTAAGCCACCACACAGTGCCACGGCCAGTGGCTGTCCCGCAAAATCCAGCTTCTTATAGACTGCACTAACGGCCAGCGCGAGTTCTTCAGCGGCGTGGTGAACGATCTCGTTGGCCACGGTATCTCCTTCGCGTGCAGTTTGCAGGACACAGGTAGAGAGTTGCGCAATTATGGCTTTATCACCCAGAGGGTAAATGTGAGAAATCAGATCATAGGGATTAGTGAGCTGCCAGTGCTCCAGGATGCGGTGTATTAAGGTGGTGGTGGGTCCACGCCCGTCTGCGGCGCGTACAACGGCCTGTAGGGCTTGCTGCCCCAGCGCGTAACCGCTCCCTTCATCTCCAAGGATGTGTCCCCAGCCCCCACTACGTTGTATCTTGCCATGCAGGTCACGTCCAAGCGCGATGGAGCCTGTACCAGCGATGAGGACGATGCCAATGGCCTGAGGCAGAGCACTTAGCCCCAACTCAGCATCGTTGGTCAGGAGCACGTGGGGAGCCAGTGCGTGCAGGTGAGGTGTGAAGTCGCGGCGCGCCTGGGGGGTATCGATGCCCGCGAGCCCAATCCAGGCATTACGCACCTCAACTGGACCTGGCGCCTGGGCACGAGCCGCTGCCGCAGCCTGGTAGATGCTTGCTTTGGCTTGCTCAAGCCCGACATTGGCATAGTTCGCGCTGCCAGCCTGCCCACGCCCAAGTTCGCGACCCTGTTCATCAATCAGGATGGCTAGCGTTTTGCTTCCACCACCATCGATGCCCAGAAAGCCGAGGGGAGCTGAAAGGGTCTGTTCTTCTGTCATACTTGCTCCTTGCGAGACATATACCCTGTGCACACTTATGGAACTAACTGATTCCGTAGCATATGGGTGTAGAATGTGTATTTATGCCCACAGTAGACCGAGCGTGCGTACTCAATGGGTAGGTCACGATTGGTATAGGTGGTGCGACGCGTATAGAGGGCGGGGCTTCCTATGGGAAGATTCAGCAGCTTTGCATCTTCTTCATTGGTGAGACCCGCCTCAAGTTCCTGTTCTGCCTGAATGAGTTGGATGCCATACCTGCTTTCCAGAATGCGGTAGAGCGATTGTGTCTCCAGGTCCTCATCCAGCAGCCTTTCACAGCCAATAAATGAGAGGTGGGAGCGCTCAATTGCGAGCGGTTCGTTGTCGGCGAGCCGCAGGCGTTGCAGGCGGAAGATAGGTTGACCAACGTGCAGGCGCAGGCGTTCGGCAAGGTCTTCTGTGGCGGGAATCATATGCATGCTGAGGACGCGTGTTGCCGGGGCCTGACCTCGCGCACTGATATCCTCGGTAAAGCCAGTCAGGCGAATTAACTGCTGTGTAATCTTGTTACGACTGACAAAGGTGCCTTTGCCCTGTTCGCGATAAAAGATGCCCTCGTTCACCAGTTCGGTGAGCGCCTGGCGCGCGGTCATACGACTAATGCCATATTGTTCGCCAAGCTCGCGCTCAGAAGGAATGAGATCACCTGGCTTCCAATCGCCAGAAGTTACCTTCTCGCGCATGATCTCCTTGAGTTGATAGTAACGTGGTAGGGGGCTTTTTCGGCTTTGCATAAAATAGGTTCCATACCTCTTTCCGTGGATGCTCTCCAGCGTACAAGCACGATGCTAGCGACATTGCTAAATGGTACAGCGTTCTATAGGGCAGTGGCTAGCCTTTTCTGCCCCGAAGTGAGACCGTCTCTATGACGTATTTGTGCCAGTTTGCTTGCTATTCTTCTGCTGTGAAAAGAGAGATGGTATAATTGGTATGTTGTATATACCAGCTTGCACTGTCATAATCTCATAAATGCAGGATGGCGTCAAGGGAGAGACTGGGAAGGCAATGAGAAATGAAGGATGGTGAAGCTAGCAATAAAGCAGATCTGAATATACAGGGTACGTACATGTCCAGAAAGAAAATTGTACAATTTAACCGTGCTGTGTGTTACGTATCAATAGCAGGGGAAGCCGCACAAAAGATGTTACGTCGTTATCGTATTTTTTAGGTTTCGCCTTGAAGGAGAGGTCAATGCGTTTTACACTTAGTGGTGCTCGCTTAGTCGATGCTACAATGGATGTAGCTGAGGGCAATATGACTATTGCCCAGGGGACAATTCAAACAGTGAACCAGGCTGATAGCCAGCCTGAAGTGGTGATTGATGCCACGGACGCGATTATTTTGCCCGGCTTTATTGATGTTCACACCCATGGCGGCGGTGGTCATAATCTCCATACCACTAAGCTAGAGGAGATCCTGGCCTATAATCGCTGGGTCGCCTCCACCGGGGTGACATCGTACCTGGTTGCCGTGGTCGGCACGCCAAACTGTATGCCAGAGGCGCAGCTGCAAACCGCGGTGTCGGCGATTAAGGACTGGCAACACAGGTCCGAGGGTGCTCAACCCCTGGGGATATTTCTTGAGGGACCGTATATCAATGAGAAGAAGCGAGGCGCCCATCCTCCCATCTGGTTACGCACGCCTAGCTTGGCAGAGACTGAGCGGGTTCTTGAGCTGACTGAAGGCTATTTAAAGCTAGTTACGCTTGCCCCGGAACTGGTGGGGGCCAACGAGATGATGGCGCGCCTGCTGGCTGAGGGAGTGACCATTAGTATGGGCCATACCGAGGCCAGCTATGAGCAGACGCTTGAGGCGGTCAAACATGGCGTCTCGCATGTAACGCACTGCTTTAATGCCATGCAACCTCTGCACCACCGCAACCCCGGTCCACTGGCCGCTATCGCCCCTCTTGAGCATGTCATGGGCGAGCTGATCGCCGATGGTGTACATGTGCATCCCTCAATGATGTATGTGCTGGTGAAGTTGTTGGGTCCCCAGCGCACCATCGTGATTACGGATGCCCAGGCGGGGGCGGGCGTTCCGGATAGCACCTTTGAGTTCGCGGGCCAGGTCGCGCGTGCGATTTGTGGCGCGGCACGCCTTGAGGATGGCACACTGGCGGGGAGTATCCTGACACTTGACCAGGGGTTGAGAAATATTCTGGAGATGACGCCGGTGAACCTGCAAGAGGCGTCTGGCATGCTGTCCTATAACGCCGCACGCTCGATCAAGGTTGCGGATCACAAGGGGCTTCTGCGACCAAGCTACGATGCCGACTTTGTCATCCTCAACCAGGCGCTGGAACTGCAAGCCACGGTGTGCCAGGGGCGCGTCATCTATACTCAGCCAGCCTGGGAGGAGCGCTTATCCCTCTTGAAGCAGCAAGAAGAGGCGCTTTAAACGAAGCGCCTCCCTCTCCGTTTCGTTGCGAGCCTGTAGGGTCCATGCTGGCATGGACTCCGAGCGAAGCGATGTTTCCCCTGTAGGAGAGTCCATGCCAGCATGGACCCTACAATCTTAGAGGCCACTACAGCGTGCGCGTCACTTTCTGTAAGCCGCGCGGAACATCGGGATCCAGCCCCTTTGCCAGCGTAAGATGAAGCGCCAGGACTTGTCCAGGCAAGATGGCGGTGATGGGGCTGAGCCACTCAGGCACCGCTGGTGGAAGTGCCAGTGGTGTTGTCGCCTGGGAGAGAATTTCCTGCTCCTCTGAGATCACCAGGAGTTCGGCTCCGCGTTGCTTTAAATCTCTGGCGAGATCAAGCATATCATCATACGTGGCGTCTCTGGGGGCCACCAGGAAGGCGGGCAGGCCAGTATCCACGGTGGCAATTGGGCCATGGCGGAAGTCAGCCGAGGAGTATGAGGTGGCCATGACGTAGGTCAGCTCCTTCAGCTTGAGGCCGAACTCAAACGCAGTAGCATAGTTATAGCCGCGACCAATAACCACGCACTGGTCCATGTAGCGATAGCGCTCAGCGCGCTGGGCCAGGGGGGCAGACATCTCAAGTGTTTGGCGCATGATCTCTGGCAGGCGTTGTAGCTCCGTCATGCGCTGAGGGTTCCCGCTCCAGGCCGCGGCGAAGAGCATCATCACCGCGAGCTGCGCGGTATAGGTTTTTGTCGCGGCCACGCTACGCTCACGGCCCGCGTGCAATTCGATGACATGATCGGCAGTAGTGGCCAGGGGAGAGCTACCGTCGTTTGTGATGGCAAGCGTGGGACGTCCCTGGCGTTTCCCCTCTTCAAGCACGGCGACAATGTCGGGTGACTGTCCCGATTGCGAAATACCAACTACCAGGGCGTTGCGCATATGAGGGGCTTTATGATAGAGCGTATGGAGCGAAGGGGCCGCGAGCGCGATAGGATAGCCAGCCATGATCGGCCAGGCGTACTTGGCGTATGTCGCAGCATGATCAGACGAGCCGCGGGCCGCGATCAGAACATAATCAAATGGTGGCAACTGGGCAACCACGTTCGTAATATGCTCTGTCTCTTGCTCGAGTAAGTGGGTGATGACCTCGGGCTGGCTGTATATTTCTTGTTCGAGTAGCGAGGACATTGAGAACTCCTTCGTTGAGTAGCCTTGCGGTGAATAAACAGACCGACTTTCCAGTCCTTTTTACTATAACACACAATATGGTCTAGAGGTCTAGATGACTAGGCACTGCCTCTGCTGGAGAACGATCCCTTTGCTTCTTTGTAAGGGAAAAGGATGAGATTTTGTCCGGTAATCGAACGTAGTATTGATTACAGCGAAGAAACAGCTAATAAAGAGCCAGGCCCAGAAGTGCAAAGGTGAATTTTACAGGAATTAACGGAATTTTTGGTCTAGTGGTCTAGATGACTTGACATTTGTAGAAAGAAGAGTTAAAGTACTACTAAGATATTCAAGTCTTCACTCCCAAAGAGATCCATTAGTTGAATTGCTTGTATTGAGGGTCTGGGAGAATTCAAGTCTAGTAGCGTCCTCTGAGGAGAAAGGAGCAAAGGAGAAGAAGCAGCGTTTTACGCTTATGCTAAGTGGTAGCTTGCATAGAGATGAGTTTGTCGGGTTGACCTTCTCTCATTAAAGAAGGCTCGGCGCCGTTTGCCCTGTGGAAGGTTCTATAGTATATGCTTGCTGTTCTTGTCTTTCGCGCCAGGCAAACGACTTGATTATTTAGACGCTATCCCCCCGCGCTGGCAGACAATGGGTGTCTGTGTATCTCGTTGGAGAGGTCCTGTTCAACCAATAACGTTTTGTGTGTATTGAAGAGGCAAGTATATAGATATTTTCGATATTTTCGATATTTTCATATGCTTTGCCATTTCAGCGTCAGGAGGTCTTTCGTGTCTTCTGTCTCTTCTAGCTTGCGGACAGTGATGTTCCGTAAAAAGATGGGCGCCGGCATGTGGCTCTGTTCCTTGCTGGTCATCCTCACTATGCTGCTGGTCGCCTGTGGCGGCAACTCTACATCCTCTGGTAATAGCAGCAAAAAGTCGGTACTCAACATTGGTGCGCATGTTGGTGGCGATTTCACCAAGGCGCTTAGCCCTTATAACCCCAATGCCAACGAGGGTGTCAAGGGCATGGTCTATGAAACGCTGTACTACATCAACAAAATTGATAACACCAACAAGCCCTGGCTGGCCACAGATTACAAGTGGAGCAGCGATAGCAAACAGCTTACCTTTACCATTCGCGATGGCGTTAAGTGGAACGATGGTAAAGACTTTAGCGCCGATGACGTAGCCTTCACGTTCAACATGCTCAAGCAGTACAAAGCTGCCGATGCGCAGGGCCTGTGGACAGGTGGTTATTTACAGAGCGTGACCGCGCCTGATAGCAAGACCGTTGTTATCAACTTCACGAAGCCCTATCCTCCCCTGTTCTGGTATATCGCTGGCCAGACCTTCATCGTTCCCAAGCATATCTTTGAGGGCGCTGGCGATCCTACCACCTTTGCGAACGAGAACCCGGTTGGTACCGGTCCCTACACCCTGAAGAAGTTCTCAGCTCAGTTGCTGGTCTACGCCAAGAGCTCCAGCTACTGGCAGGCCGACAAGGTCAAGGTTGATGAGCTGCACTACCCATCCGTGAAGGACAACACCACCTTGCAGCTCGAGCTGGCCAAGGGGCAGATCGACTGGGGTAGCTTCTTCGCTCCTGACCTGGACAGCACCTTCGTTGCCAAGGATCCTGCACACAACCACTACTGGATGACGCCAACCGACATCTTCGCGCTTTACCTCAACCTGGGCCAGGCGCCTTTCAATGATGTCGCCGTCCGCCAGGCCATCAGCGCCGCGCTGGATCGCCAGCAGCTGTCGAAGCAGGCTGAGAGTGGCTATGTGGAGCCCGCTAGCACCACTGGCTTGATCCTGCCCAACAACAAAGACTACCTGGATCCCACCTACTCCGACGTGCAGAAGACAGCCCAGGCCGATAAGGCCACCAAGCTGCTTCAGGATGCCGGCTACACCAAGGGTTCCGATGGCTTCTTCAAAGACAAGAGTGGCAAGAAGATGTCCTTCAACCTGACGGTGGTCTCCGGTTGGACCGACTGGGAGCAGATGTGCCAGGTCATCAAGCAGAATCTGAAAGATATCGGTATCGATGTCAACATCAATGCCATTCAGGATACCGCGTACTTCGATGCCCGTAACAACGGTAAGTACCAGATGCTGATCGGTGGCCTCTTTGGTGGTCCTAATCCCTTCTACCTCTACAACACCCATTTGAATAGCGCGAACCTCTCCCCCAATGGCTTCAACTGGGAAAAGTGGAATGATAAGCAGAGTGATTCCTTGCTGAATGACTATGCATCCACAACGGATCAGGCGAAGCAGAAGAGCGACATTCAGGCTCTGGAGAAGATCTTTGCTACGCAGCTGCCAGTCGTGCCTCTGGTGAACGCCGCTGCCTGGTATGAGTACAGCAGCAAGAACTTCACTGGCTGGCCTGACAAAGACAATGCTTACGCTGTCGGTGCCGCCTACACGACGCCTGACAACCTCCAGATTGTACTTAATCTGACTCCTGTATCGTAAGTTTCTATCCGAAATCCGGTGGAGATGGTCCCACAAGGGCCATCTCCATTTTCCCTGCCTCCACCAGTGCCTTATAGATCTTATCTGGAAACCAACGCCGCTCCCGCGACTAGTGCTTCGCGCTCAGGTTTCCGAATAGGCAGATACTGGTTTGCATTCTTTCTGTATCTCTATCGTGCTATGCTACTATTACGATCCGGTAAAGATAAGCCCAGGATTTGTAGCTTCTACCCTGGCTTGGTAGAACTGGCTTGCACGCTATAAGGAGTACCGTTATGCGTCACCTGTTACGTCGCATTCTGTTTTATCTTGTCGCTCTCTGGGCTTCGGTCACGCTCAATTTCTTTATCCCTCGTCTGGCACCCGGTAATCCCGCTGAGGCCATGATGCTACGCTTCGAACGGCAGGGACATCTGGCGCCAGAGACGGAGAAGGCGCTCCAGGCTGCCTTTGGTCTCAATACGACCGATCCTCTGTATGTACAATACTTTAGGTATCTGGGCGATTTGCTCCAGGGACGCCTGGGCACCTCGCTTACCAACTATCCAACTCCCGTGAAAGATGTGATCGCACAAGGCATCCAGTGGACGCTGGTCCTGGGCGGCATTGCGGTCATCATCAGCTTTATCCTTGGCTGTTTGCTCGGTATTATTATGGCCTGGAAGCGTGGCTCGTTCCTGGATACATTCCTGGCTCCGGCGACGACGTTTCTGTCTTCGATCCCCTATTTCTGGCTGGCCCTGATTATTGTGTATATCTTTGGGTACACGCTTGGCTGGTTCCCCTTCTCGGATGGCTTTGATACAGCGCTGGATATAGGCTGGTCGCCTGACTTCATTTTTAGCGCACTCTACCACGGTATTCTGCCCGCCCTGACAATCGTGCTCTCCTCCGTCTCCGGCTGGCTGCTGGTGATGCGCAACTCGATGATAACGACGCTCTCTGAAGATTATGTCTTAATGGCAAATGCCAAGGGCCTGGCGCCCAGGCGTGTGATGTTCTCTTATGCCGCGCGCAATGCTATTCTGCCCAATGTCGCGGGCTTCGCCCTCTCGCTGGGTACGATTGTTGGCGGCCAGCTTCTTACCGAGATTGTCTTCTCGTATCCGGGTATTGGCTATACGCTCTTGCAGGCGGTGCAAGGCCAGGATTATGCACTTATCCAGGGCATCTTTTTGATTATTGCTCTGGCTATCCTGGCTGCCAATTTCCTCGCCGACCTGGTCTATACCCTGCTTGATCCACGTGTCCGCCAGGAAAGGAGCGCGTAAACAATGTCCAATACCTCCTCTTCTCAATGGCCTCCAGCGCCTAAGAATTTGAATGAGCCTGTCGCCGCGACGGCAGCGGTGGGTGTTGGAGCGCATGCCAGCACAAATGTGACTACGGCAACCTCGGTGGCATTGCCCCTGGGGAATCCCTTTCATGTACAGGTGTTGAATGGCTTGCGAGGCTTCTGGCACGCCGTCACAGTGAATAAGAAGGTGACGGTAGGCAGTAGTATCGTGGCTCTCTTCATCCTGGTGGCGATCTTTGGCCCATTATTCGTACATACCGATCCCACGCTGCTCACTGATCTCTCGAAGTCTCCTCCCTCGGCCCAGCACTGGCTGGGTACAACTGTGACGGGTCAGGATATCTTTAGCCAGCTCATCTACGGTACGCGTACCTCGATTATGTGGGCCTTTTTTACGGGGTTTGCCGTAACCTTCATCTCCGTGGTTGTTGGCCTGGTGGGCGGCTACTTCGGCGGCATTGTTGACGATATCCTTTCGTTAGTGACGAATATCTTTCTGGTCCTTCCTGCATTACCCCTGGCGATTGTCCTGGCGTCGTACTTTCCGCGTGGCCCGCAGATGGTGGCCTTGATTGTGACCTTCACCAGTTGGGCCTGGGGCGCGCGTGTCCTGCGTGCGCAAACCCTTTCTATGCGTAGCCGTGAGTTTGTGACTGCGGCGAAGGCAAGTGGCGAGAAAAACTGGCGCATTATCTTTTTTGAGATTTTGCCCAATGAGATTTCTATTGTTGCCGCGAACTTTGTAAGTACGACAATTTATGTTATTCTATACTCAGCATCGCTAGAATTTCTGGGCCTGGGCGATCTCAACTCCGTAAGCTGGGGTTGGATGTTCTACTGGGCGCAGAAAACAAACGCCCTGATTCTTGGTCTCTGGTGGTGGTTTATCCCGCCTGGTATCTGTATCGCGGCGCTGGGAGCTGGCCTGGCTCTGATCAACTTCGGTATTGATGAGGTCGCCAATCCACGCCTGCGTACTGAGCCGGCACCCAAAGAGATCAAGCACAAGAAAGTGGTGAAATAATGCAGGACACGGCTGTAAAGAAGCAGTCAAAAGACCTTTTGCTAGAGGTGAACAATCTCTGCGTGGATTATTTCGCGTCTAATGGCGCTGTACACGCTGTCCGAGACGTGAGCTTTGTATTGCGTCGTGGCGAGATTCTGGGCCTGGCGGGCGAGAGTGGCTGTGGTAAATCGACGCTGGCCTATGCTATCTCGCGCCTGTTGCGTCCACCCGCCTATATCACTGGCGGCCAGGTCCTCTACTACCCTCGAGGACATGAAGGTGGGGCAACTGCTGCCGTACAGAGCAAATTGCCGAAAAAAGGCAGACAGACAGGAAGTAATGGTGACGAGGCCATCGATGTGTTGCAGCTCTCTCCCTCCGAACTGCGTGCCTTCCGTTGGAGCGAGGTCTCTATTGTCTTCCAGAGTGCTATGAACGCCCTTAACCCCGTGATGTCGGTTGGCGACCAGATCATGGATGTGTTGAAAGCTCATCGCCCCGATATGGGTCCCAATCAGCGCAAAAAGCGCGCTATTGAGTTGCTCAACCTGGTTGGCATCGCCTCTGATCGTCTGAATAGTTATCCCCATGAGTTAAGTGGCGGCATGCGTCAGCGCGCCGTCATCGCCATTGCGCTGGCCCTCAATCCCGAGCTGATCATTATGGACGAGCCTACAACGGCGCTCGACGTTGTGGTGCAGCGCGAGATTCTACAGCTGATCAGTGATCTCTGCCGCGAGTTTAATACCGCCCTGCTCTTCATTACGCATGACCTGTCGCTGCTGCTTGAGCTCTCTGACCAGATCGCGATCATGTATGCCGGTAAAATGGTGGAGAAGGCGAGCAGCGTGGCGATTTACGAGCATCCTCGCCATCCCTATAGCCATGGCTTGCTCAATGCTTTCCCCAACTTGCATGGTCCCATTCGCAAGATGGTTGGTATCCCCGGTTCGCCGCCAGATCTGCGTTTCGTCCCATCGGGCTGCCCCTTCCGCGAGCGCTGCCCGCTGGCCTTTGAGGCCTGCTCCGCGGTTGTACCTCAGCTTCAGCCCGCATCGCTTGAGAATCAGCAGCAACTGGTGGCCTGCCATCTCTATGATAGAAAGTTCCGGCCTCAGGGACCACCATCTGCAGCCGAGGTGGCGGGTGCCTATGAGAGCCTGGTAGAAGGGAGCCGTGCGTAATGAGCTTGTCAAACGTCACTGCATCGAAGCCAGTTCGAGATGCTGGCGCTCAGCCGATTATGGAGGCGGAGCACCTGCGCAAGGAATTCCCTTTGCGCCAGATAAAGGTCTTTGGAGCCGCTCAGGCTGTTCGCGCAGTTGAAGACGCGTCTTTCTCGCTCTATCCTGGCCGGGCCACGGCCCTGGTGGGTGAGAGCGGTAGCGGGAAGACGACCATTGCGCGTATGCTGGCGCGCCTCTATGAACCCACATCGGGCACCCTTCGCTTCCGTGATGAGGCGGTGAAACTGGGACGAGGCGCCAATTTAAATGACTATCGCAGCCATGTGCAACTGGTCTTCCAGGACCCCTTTGCCTCGCTCAACCCCGTGCATAGCGTGCGCTATCATCTGAGCCGCCCATTACGTATTTATGGTCATGCCCGCAACCGCATCCAGGAGACGGAACAGATCCTGGCTCTGCTGCGGCGCGTCAACCTGACGCCTGCTGAGCAGTTCATCGAGAAGTTCCCGCACCAACTGAGCGGTGGCCAGCGTCAGCGTATCGCCATCGCGCGTGCCCTGGCCGTGCAGCCCGAGGTCTTGCTGGCCGACGAGCCTGTCTCCATGCTTGATGTCTCGATTCGCCTGGATATCCTTAACCTCTTGCGTCGCTTGAAGGATGAGGAACAACTGGCTCTACTCTATATCACGCATGATATCGCCAGTGCGCGCTACTTCGCTGAAGAGACGCTGGTGATGTACGCAGGCCAGATGGTTGAGGGGGGACCAAGCGAAGAGGTCACGCAGCAGCCCAAGCATCCCTATACCCGCTTGCTGCTCTCGGCCGCGCCCGATCCTACCCGCGTGAAGAACAAGGATAAGGGTCAGCTTCCCGCACGTGGCGAGATTCCAAGCCTGATCAACCCGCCAACCGGCTGCCGCTTCCATCCACGTTGTCCCCATGCCATGCCTGTCTGTAAGGAGCGCTTCCCTGGCCGCACCGACCTGGGGAATGGTCACTGGACCAATTGTTTCCTTTATGGTGATGGTGCTCAGCCGATACCGTATACTGGTACAACGGGAACCACGACCACGGCCAGAGCGGAATAAGCCTTTCTCGTTACGCAACAGAGTAGTGTGTTCAGTAAAAAAGAGGGGAGGTGCAGGAGGGAACCCTCCTGCACCTCCCCTCTTTTTTACTGAACAATACCACTTAGACGAACATGCCCTGGAGTTTCTCGGCCTGGTCAACGGTGATCAGGTTATCGATGAATTCATCGAGACTGCCATCCAGAATGCCCGGTAAGTTGTGGCGCGTCAGGCCAATACGGTGATCCGTGACGCGGTCCTGGGGGAAGTTATAGGTGCGAATCTTCTCGCTGCGGTCGCCCGTCTGTACCTGTGAGCGGCGTGCTTTTCCTAGCTCTTCCTGGCGTTTGGCCTCTTCCAGGTCCCACAGGCGTGACTTCAGTACGTTGAGGGCTTTCTGCTTATTCTTCAACTGCGACTTTTCATCCTGACAGGTGACAACCAGGCCAGTTGGCAGGTGCGTGATACGTACCGCCGAGTCGGTGGTGTTGACGCTCTGACCGCCATGGCCTGTGGAGCGGTAAACGTCGACGCGGATATCCGAGTCTTTTACCTCGATCTGGATATCATCATCGGCCTCTGGCAGGACGATGACCTTGGCCGTTGAGGTATGGATGCGGCCGTTGGCCTCGGTCGAGGGGACGCGCTGCACGCGATGGGTGCCGCCCTCGTACTTCATCCGGCTATAGGCTCCCTTCCCTCTAATCACAAAGGTAATGTCTTTGAAGCCGCCTTGTTCAGTATCGTTCCCGTCAAGAATCTCGATCTTCCAACGACGGCCATCGGCGTAGCGACTGTACATACGGAAGAGATCCGCGGCAAAGAGCGCGGCTTCGTCACCACCCGCTCCACCCTGGATGGTCACGACGGCATTCTTCTCGTCCATGATATCCTTGGGGAGGAGGGCGACCTGGACATCCTCCAGGAGCTGCTCTTTCCTGGCTTTGAGTTGCTCCAGCTCTTCAAACGCCATGTCGCGCAGCTCGCCTTCCTCGCTGTCGTACATCTCCTGAGCTTCCTTGATCTGCTTATCTGTATCAATCAGCTCGTGGTATTTTTCAACTACAGTTGATAGCTCAGACTGCTCGCGACCATAGCGCTGCAAGAGCGATATATCGGTAAGCACATCGGGCTGTGCCATCAAATTGTTTAGTTCTTCGTAGCGTGTAGCCAGTGTGGCCAGTTTGTCCATTAGATCCATAGCGACCGGGTTCCTCTCGCTTCTCTATCTCTTCTCTGTACGCCTGGCATACTCGTTGCAGCCAGGGGCATAAGTCATGCGCAGACAGGGAAGGTAAAATGCTTTGTTTTTTCGTGAAAAAGACAGCTAATAATAATAGGTTCTATTAAGATTTGCAATGAGGAGGGTTGTGCCATGCAATCAGGGGTCCCGATTGCTCTCTACTCATGGCATGGTGGAAGGCAGAATGAGGCGTCGCTACCCGGCTGTAAGTAGGTAACGCTCAATGGTAATCAGGCAAATATGACGCGCAAAAGCTGTCGGTAACGACAGGCGTATATGGTGGAGCACGGCAGGTTTCATAGCTTTACTATTATAGCATGTTCCCTCTATAGTTCCTAGAGGGGGGGAACTCAAAGTCAAAATACCAATGCCCGTGGAGCGATACCGCAGATATCGCTCCACGGGCATTGGTATTTTTCTTATGCATTTTGCGTGGAGGGTATGCTCAGGTGCGCAATGTCGTTCATTATATAGGCGGCGCAGATACCCCTGTGTTTCAACCAGGGGTATCTGCGCCGCCAGCCTAAGTACAATCACGCAATGTTTTTGGGTTGAATTCCCTTTATCGAGCGTGCACAATACCCAAAAAGTTGCTTGATTGTACTTAGCCCTCTTTTGTCAGGGAGGGATAGACTGAAAGGAGAAGGAGAAAAGGTATTGGAGCAGAAAGAGGTGATGGGAGATGACGGTAGCAAGACAAGCAGCCCCCACAGTGGCCTTTATCGACGAGTATTGTACGTGCTATGAGGATGTCTTCCCTGACGTGCGCAGCGCGGGAGCATTTTAAATATATCCATCTGGGACTCTTGTCGGAGATCAAGCGCAAGACGTTGCCAGCCATCGCCAAAATCTGTGGAGAGGTTGACGCCCAGGCGCTCCATCATTTTGTCGCCAATGGTCTCTGGGATGTGCAAGAGGTGCGAAGCAGACGACTCCAGTTGTTACGGCAGGCACTTGCTGGCCGATCCTTCGCGCTCTGTATTGATGAGACAGGCGACAAGAAGAAAGGGAAGACAACCGAGTATGCGGCCTCGCAATACATCGGCAACCTGGGCAAAATCGAGAATGGCATCGTCTCGGTCAATGCCTATGGGGTCCTCGATCAGATAACCTTTCCGTTGCTTTTTCGCGTGTTCAAACCTGACAAGCGCCTCAAGGGAGAGGACCAGTACAAGACCAAACCGGAGTTGGCGGTCGAGATCATCGAGGAACTGCAAGCCTGGGGCTTTCAGTTTGACGTCGTGTTGGCAGACAGCTTGTATGGCGAGAGTACCCAGTTTGTGCGGGAACTGGAAAAGCGACATCTCACCTACGTCCTGGCCATTCGCGACAATCACGGCATGTGGCTCCCGCCTGGTCAGCGCATCCGTTACACCACCTGGCTTCCCTTCGAGCGGACCTTTTCCAACGGGAAGTCGCAAACCCGCTTCATCCGCGAGGTGATCTATGGCCAACGCTTGAGCGTCCGTTTCTATCTGCTCACGACCGATCCCAAGACGATGCCGACGCAAAGCACGTCGTATGTGATGACCAATCTGCAAGGGAACCTGCGAAAAACGCTTGGCGACACCTACGGGTTGCGGACCTGGATTGAGTATGGCTTCAAACAGGCGAAGAATGAACTGGGCTGGGCTGATTACCGGGTCACCGATTACACCTCGATCGAGCGCTGGTGGGAGCTCGTGTGCTGCGCCTACCTGCTGGTGAGCCTCTACAGTCCCGTTTTCCACCACCAAACGTGTGAGTGGCTCGAGCCGCTTCCTCAAGCCAGTGCCAAAGCGCCTGCTCCAGAGGCTGCATCTGACCGCTTCTCTGGGCATGTGTGGTGGGATTCGAGGCAGGGATGGAAGAACCTGCTCAACAACCTGCGGCTCATTCTCCAGCCTTATGTGTTCTACTCTCTCATTTCCCCCTGGCTGATGGTCTTTGATATCCCTGATCTCCACTCCGGCTTTGCCGCACTCGTTTCCATCATGAACGATTTTCACGCCTCTCTCCCTTTCTGACAGAAGAGGGTTAGTGGTTAGTCCGCTTAGGTTTTAATGGAAGTGGTATGATGAGGGAAAATCAGGAGACAAAAACGGATGAGACAACCCCTCTCCCTCACGAACCAAGAGCACCAGTACTTACAGATGTTTGTTCATCGAGAAAAAGCCAATGCCCGTACCTTGACCCGTCCGTGCAAGGGTGTTGCTGAAAGTGGCGGAAGGGGGGAAAGATCAGGAGATTATCGCAGCTTTTGATATCTGTCAGGCTACCGTGACGAACGTGTGCAAGCGTTACGCTGAAGGCGGACTGGAGGGAGTGTTGCATGACAAGGTGCAACAGCGGCGACGGCAAGCACTGACTGGTCAACAATCTGCTCACTTAATTGCGGTCGCTTGTAGCCCAACTCCTGACGGGCATGACCACTGGACAGTGCGATTGTTGGCAGACAAAGCCGTGGAGTTGGGCTTTGTCAGTAGTATCTCCCCAAATACGATCCATCAATTGCTCAAAAAAATGAATTAAAACCCTGGCAACACGAACACTGGTGCGTGCCGACGGTAGGAGGGGAATTTGTGGCAGCGATGGAAGATGTGGAGCAATCCCTACCGAGGGTGTAAAATATTTTGGCTCTTCCGCACTTTTCGTGCTCTGCAAGTTCAACGTTCTGGGGAAAAGCGCACCCAGAGAGCGATGAGGCCGATTTGGCTTGAAAAAGGTAATCAAAGCCATAGAAGAAGCTTTCCTACGTCTTGTGAAGCCGTATGATATTTGGCTTTCCGTATTGTTGAGCACGAAAAGTGCGGAAGAGCCAACAAGGATGGTGTCGGAGCTTTTGCCAGGAGCATCATATAGGCTCCTCCTATGAGGAGAACGTGTATAGGATGTTGGATACCCTGATGGGACAGTTCTTGCCCGAGTTGGGAGAGGTATTTTTCAATCTCTTTTGCTCTTATGCCTTTGCTCCTGAACACACACGTAGCATGTGTAACGTATATTATCGGCGTTTAAGCCAGTTTATGGCTTGCCATTTATTCTGGTCACAACCAGCCAGAGTCATACACGCGACCATTTTTGGCAGTGATAACAGCCCTCGTATGTAGCACAGAGCCGGTGCTATCCCGCTCTCTCCCTGACACATTTTAAAAACGCAGAGAGAAAGCCCAACCATGGTTGGCTCGACGGAAAGGTAGACATTTGGTAATGCTTGCGGCACCGAATGGGGAGAATGCGGCACGCCGGAGGAGATCAAGGAGCCACAAACGACCCAGACGAAAAATCCCTTTATCGCGTCGATCGGTCCGATCAAACTGATTTCGTTTGCCATGATGAATGCAGGAAGCAGCCAGATGGCTGACCCACCACAGCGCCAGAAACAAAGCCAGCAGCAGGCGATCAAGTCGAGCCTCCTCTTTGATCCAGCTAGCTTCGATCTTCCACCCACGACTTTTGCTATCCTGAAACGTCGCTTCTACGCGCATACGTTTGGCGTAAGTAACCACGCATTGCTTACTCGCTTTTTGATCGGAAAGCAAAAACCACGCCTCTTTGCACCCATCTTGCCAGCATGCACTGATAAACGCATCGATCGTTTTGTCTTGCCACACCCTGGTTCGGCCATACCATTGTTGCCCCACTTTATGTACGAAGGTATCCAAACGGCACCAGGAACTCCACTTGTTTTTCATTTGGCGTTGACACGTGTGTTCTTTGCTGATGCGCAAGAGATAATGCCAATGCCGAGCGCGACAAATCCGCACGAGCGGTTCACCAGCTAGCCCACGATCAGCGATCAACGTGCATTCCATTTCCTGTAAATACGGCAAGACGCGATCAAGCAATCGCTCTACAATCACCCATTGCCCTTCCTCCCATTTCTCCTGCCCTGGCAGCACAGCCCAGGCAACTGGCAAAACCCGCGAATGCACCAGTACCCCCAAATAGAGGATTGTGGCATCTTCTCGGAACGGCGTTGCATCCAACACAAAGAGCAGCTTTTTCCCTTTCCAGAACGGTAATACCTGTTGAAGAAACACGTTCCACGTGTCCGCCACATTCACACGCGCATTTGCCACGAAACGTGCCAATCGTCGTTCAATGCTGGTCATCTTTGTTTCGCTGATTCCTTGTAAGTGGAGTTGTTCGGCTACCCGTTGCAAGACTGCACATCCCGACAGCACGATTCCAAGGGCAAAGAGTGCCAATGTCTTCTTCTGATGACCATGAACACTCGGCAATAGCTCACTTACTTGCTTCATCCAATCTTCCCACAGGACAAGAGTCGTATTCAAAGAGAGTGTTCTCCTCACGTTTTTACTTTTTGGGAGGTCGAGACCATGCGTGATTGACATCCAAGGGGGTATTTTTGCACCAACTCGCATCGCGGGAAAAGCTGGAAGGCTCCGAATAGATGAGTATGGCACACGTATCTATTCAGAGACTTCTACCCGCACTGAGGTATTCTCGAAGACGAGAAAAGAAACTGAGAGATTGCTGGTTAAATCAGCCCACCGCCAGCTCGAAGCGTTTGCCCTGTTATCCAGCGCGCCTGATCGCTCACTAAGAACGCAATGATATCGGCAATGTCGCGAGGCTGCCCGAGGCGACCAAGCGGAGTCTGCTGAATGAGTTGTGCAATAACTTCATCGGGAAGCACTAAGGTGCCAGTATCGACGATAGCCGGTAAGACGGTATTGACGGTAATGCCACGTGGCCCCAGCTCTTTCGAGAGCGCCAGGCTGAACTGTTCCACGGCAGCTTTGCTCCCTGCGTATGCCCCAAAGCCTGGGGTTATGGCGATGGTGGCTCCGGTTGAGATGCTTACAATATGTCCGCCATCGCGCATGCGACGGGCCGCTTCCTGTAAAGCGAAAAAGGTTCCTTTCGTATTGAGCGTAAAGAGGCTATCAAACTCTTCTTCGGTCATCTCTGCGGTTGGTCGAAGGAGTCCGATGCCTGCATTGTTGATCAGGATGTTAAGTTGCCCAAGATGATCCTCTGCCTCTTGAAAAAGGCGACGTACCTCTGAAAGTTTGCTGATGTCGGCTTGTAGAGCCAGAGCTCGTCCACCTTTAGCGACAATAGTATCAACCACTTCCTTGGCGAGGTTCTCGCTCTGATTGTAGTTGACAATCACAGATGCTCCATCCTCGCCGAGCCGCTCAGCAATGGTTCGGCCGATGCCACGACCTGCACCGGTTACCAGTGCGACTTTTCCTGTAAGAGATGTCATAGGAGTAAAACCCTTTCTCTTTCTCATTGCTCAGATGACATATGACTGAGCAGTGGGATATGATATGTTCATAAGTGTACCGTGTACGATATTCTGGGACCAGAAAGAGATTATCCTGGGATAAATTCTTTCTGGATAAGGAGAAGGGATGAATGAGCAACAACGCCGCGCGGAACTGAGCGAATTTTTGCGCACCCGTCGAGCGCGCTTGACACCTCAGCAAGTGGGCATGCCTCTCACGCGTCGTCGTCGCACGCCTGGCCTACGACGAGAAGAAGTCGCTGAACGAGCAGGAGTCAGTACTGCCTGGTATACGTATCTGGAACAGGGACGCGATGTGCACGTTTCCAAGAGCGTGCTGGAAAGTATTGCAAATGCGCTGCAACTGACCAGAGATGAGCGTATCCACCTCTCTTGGCTCGCTGATCAACCCTTGCCTCCAGAGCCGCCACCATTTGTTGAGGCAATCAGCCCTGCCTACCAGAGAACGCTTGATTTGATGGAGTGGAGTCCTGCCTACATTACCGGACGGAGGACAGACATTCTTGGGTGGAATAAGGCGGCCAGCACCGTTTTCGGAGATTTCGTGATGATCCCGGAGGAGGAGCGTAATATGCTCTGGCTGCTCTTTACCGAGAGCGCTTTTCGCCAGCGCTTTCCAGCTAGAGAGACATTCGCTCTAGAAACGCTCTCGTCATTTCGAGCCACAGCGAGCCAATATCTCGGGGATCCTCGCATCACAGCGTTTCTTGACCGGCTTCGGCAAGCGAGCCCGGAGTTTTGCCTCGCGTGGGAGCAACAGGACGTACAGAGGCAGTGTTCACAGTGGCGCGAGATCGAGCATCCACTAGTCGGACGCCTCACGCTGGAAATCGCCAGCTTTCAAATCAGTGGAGATCCTGATCTCAAGTGCTGTGTCTATTCAGCAGCACCAGGATCAGAGACAGAAGAAAAGCTGAGAGGGCTTCTTGGCTTCCAAAAAGATGATGTGGGTGAGCAGGATTCTCTCCTGTCAAAAGCACTGATGAGGAGATAGACACGTCGTATATGCCGTTGTTAAGCGAATCTTTCTCTTCCTAACTCGCTTATCCTCTTTTGTCCCTCGTCGAGAGTCTGGAAGCAATAATACATCGACGTTCAGGATGTTTTTCCCTCATTCTCAAAATGTGTCAGGGAGAGAGGTGCTATCCCGAGGGTCGGGAGTGATGTGCAAAACAATCGAGAGAATATCATTTTGATGGAAGCCGTGTTTTTGAAGCATCCTTTGGACCGTTCCTTTGAGCGAAGCAAGAGATAATCGGAGCGGCTGCACCTCCGCAGCCTTCGGGGGATACGGATCCTGGACAAGCAATTCAATGGCTGTTGTTTCTTCCCCAACTGCTCGAAGAGCTTGAGCCAAATGTGGATAGAGAAAGCTCAAACCACTTGCAGAATGATGTGCGATATTATGAGCGACTCCTGCCAGTTCTGCCATTTTTATCATTGCTCTTCTGACCTCTCATGTAGATACAGGATGATGGCGTCACGCTCATCATTCCTTTCTTGCACACTACTCTAATCGCTTCGGTCGTTTTTGCACAGAAAAACGGGACTCTTTGCCTATTAGGAGTCTGTCAGGCATTTTTTGAGCTTTTCCTTGAACCTTTACTCGATTGAGGATGCTTTTTTTATAGTGGCTTGCGAGAGCATAGAGCGGGTAGTCAGGATCTAGGGAGATCGTCTGATCATAAGCAGCCAGCGCCTCATCATAATGTTTCAGTTTACGAAGGATATCTCCCTTGTTGTTATAAGTGTGCGCATCGTGAGGATCGAGGGAGAGGGCCTGATCATAAGCGGCTAGTGCTTCATCATAGCGTTTCAGTTCCTTGAGCACATGGCCCTTATTGCCATAAAAGAAGGCATTGTGAGGATCGAGGGAGAGTGCTTGACCATATGCAGTTAGTGCCTCATTAAAGCGTTTCAGTTCTTTAAGCACGTCGCCCTTGCAGTAGTGGATGAAGACATCGTGAGGATCGAGTGTATGCGCCTGATCATACGCCAGTAAGGCCTCATTAAAACGTTTGAGATCACAGAGGACATTGCCCTTATTGCCATAAAAGAAGGCATTGTGAGGATCGAGAGAGAGCGCCTGATCGATGGCGGTTAGTGCTTCATCAAAACGTTTGAGTTTAACAAGCGTGTAACTCTTGCCACAATAAGCAAGAGCATAGTGCGCATTTGAGCAGAGGGCCTGATCATAGCAGGAGAGTGCCTCATCAAAACGTTTTCGGTTCAGGAAGACGTCCCCCTTTCCTTTGTAAGCAGGAGCATAGGTTGGATCCAAGGAGAGAGCCTGGTCATAGAAGGAGAGAGCCTCATCATAATGTTCTTGCCTTAGGCGAACATATCCTTTCCCGCTGTGAGCAGGAGCATAGGTAGGACCCAAGGAGAGAGCCTGATCGTATAAGGAGAGGGCCTCTTCGAGACGCCTAAGTTTGTAATGAGCATCTCCTTGTTGAGTTAAATGCTTGACTTCGTCTTTCTGCATGTCAGCGTAATCCTTGCTATTCTTCTTCATATTTCTGGGGTGGTTACTTATTCTTTATCTTGTGCTACTTGTGCTACTTGCTTTTCGTAGCGCTTCCTTCTCCTCTCAAGATTCCTTTTGTGCTTGAGGTATCTTCTCACGAGAGTAGACTTGCTGTCTTTAGCATCGAGGTAGAGGACATAGGGGCGCCTAAAGTCTTCGTGTTCTCGTGTCCACTCGCCAGGCAATCTTGTAAAGCCCATATCTTGTGCTAGCTTATCGCCACTGTCTGTTGTTGCCACGGTATAGATACGACGTATGATAATTCCTCGTTCAAGTAGCTCTAGCAGATATGCCAGCGTTGAATAGAGTAACCTGCTTGCATAATATTTCTCTGCTAGACCTGGCTAGGCAATAATACCTAAAACCTAGCAATCTTGTGGGTGATCAGTGGTATAAGTTCGATAGTCTTCGAGTTTGATGTCGGTTTCATCATATTCTAAGTCAATGAGCTTTGTAGTACATCAGGTCGAAGCGGGCTCATAGTGATTCCGCCCATGACTTGGTTGGTCTTGCCATCTTTTAGTACGTGTTGATGGGCTGCCGAAGGCACTCAGCATCCTTGGGAGCTTGAGGCAAGACCTCGCCCAGCGAGCAGGCTCAAGCATTCCTCTCCACTCGGCGGAAGACACCTCGAATTTAAGAAGTCTGCGAATTTGGGAGAATAAAGGTAGGAGGCTGGTCTGAACGGACACGTCGTACGACCTCCCGCACAATCTCACGTAGTTTGGGAAGCGCCTCAACAATAGAGCTACCATCTCCATTGGTCCAATAATCGCGGCGATAAAAATAAAAGAGTGCGTCGAGTAAGCCTTGCGTACAAAATTGCGTTAAGGAGGATGCTTGTTCTATCTGCCTAGCAACCTCAAAAGCACCAGTGCGATCGAAAGGGTTGAGAGGATTGGGTTTTTCCCGATTATAAGCATTCACCCAAGATGCCAGTTGCAAAAAAGTATACACTGCACGATCTGGACTTGGAGCGTCAAGAAATGTCTCTGCCAATTCAAGAGGCCAGGGTCCGTTGGCAGCGTGTCCATCGAGGAACACGATATCTTGTGCATTTGGCATGGCAACCTCTCCCTTTCGTAGAAACCACTTTTCCTCTCACCAAGTACAATTCCAAACTCAAATAACCAAACACATAAAGTAACTTTTACAAAGTGAAATATTCGAATAAATGCAGAGTGCTTCATGGCCTGTCATGCTAAAGAACAGACAACAAGGTGAAAAATACTTAAGAGAAGAATCATTCAAATGACCTTCTCCGTATATTTATTTGTCTTCTTGCAAATCTTCGGGCTTATACTCTTCTAGTTCTTGCTCTAATTTCTCTACATCAGAAGATTTGTAATATACACGAACGCCACGCCGGTATCTTCTAATGCGACCATTAGTAGTGTAGCGCTCAAGAGTACGCCTTGAAATTTTCAGGCGAGCACATGCCTCTTCAATAGTTAAAAAATTTTCATCTTCCACAAGCAATGCCTCATGAGAACAGATTTGATGCTTGAATAATAACATTGCTATTAAATCTTGTCAACGATTGACAAACGCTGTCGCACATATTATACTTTGTCGTAATGTGACAAACCTAGTCGCACGTTAACCGCCAAATAGAAATAAGCCCAATTGGAATTGTTCATTTGAGGAGGTGATAACAAATAAAATGACTGACTTTCGTGTTCCAGACGAAAGTCAGTCTGTGAGAACACACAAAAACCTTGTGAAGTCCCGGAGTTCTCTGTGCTCAGCATAGCGTATAGAGGCTCCGCAGTCAAGAAAGAGATGATGACGTATGTCACAACGGGCCTCAACGGAATCACGAACTGGCCATCCGATGGATGCACCAGTTACTGTTTCAAACATTGCCTTCTTTCGCGGCGTACAGATGGGATACCAGGCCTATCAAAACGAGCAACCCTCTCTGAGCCAGCATGATCTCTACGAGTACCTGATTCATCGCCTGCTCGCCTTTCCTGCTTCGACCTATGAGAATACCGGCTGGGTCATTGGATGGGTAAAAGGCTTGCTTGAAACGTCTTCTTTCATTCAAGAGCCTTTCTCTGATTCACCGGACAGACGCTCTGAGGTACCTACTCATTACGGAGATAACTTCCTTCCTGTGATCCTCAATGACAACCAACGCCACGGCATCACCTATCCGTTTTGTTCTGACCCCTCTTGCCCGTGTCACGAAGACCAGAGCAGCATTGCTCAAGTCACTCAGTACGTCAACGAGGGGCTTTTGACCCCGCAAGAAGCAACCAATCACGTAACAGGAAAGTATCTCTAGCTGTTTTCAACTCAACAACGAGAGAGAGGGGGCCAGAGGAGGAAACGCATGAAGCAGAACAGATTGGGAATCACCTCACGTTTCTATGAGGATGTGCAACGGCAAGGCACCTCACGACAGCATGTCGGTACCTCGTGTGATCTTTACTCAAAGGATACACCTAAGCTGACAGACGAGACAGAGCATACAGACATTGATACCATTCTTATCTGTGCCGATCCAGCTTTTCACAACGGAGTTCAATCAGGACGAGCCGAGTTTATTGCCCTGGCTTTTGAAAATCGCGAGATCGTGGCCCAGGACGTAGAGAATGCCCTGCAATGGGCCATGTATGACACCTTACGCCCGGCAATCTGGCGCTATGGCTATGTCTGCGGCTGGAACGAAGAGTTTTACAAATATGCGATGCAGAAGCGAGAGGAACAAGCCAACGCCCCAAAACTTGCATGCGACGAGAGGAGGGAACGCTAGTGCGCCCTTCTCGCTATCGCTTCAACCTGGAAACGACCGAGCCGCTCCCCCGTGGCAATCGCGCGACAAGAGCACACCGGGAGGAGATCGACACCCAGGAGCACATTGACGAAGACGCCTTGTATGACACACGCACCCGTACGAGTGTGGTACGCCAGCCTACCTACGCATTAACCCAGATCCAGGCAGACGAACAGGCAACGCGCCGGGTGAGGATACATGTTCACGACCAACCCAGGCAGCAGAGGTCGCATCAGCAGCCACCACTGTTGCCCATTGGGACCCCCAG
The DNA here is from genome assembly GCF_016587375.1 of Ktedonobacter robiniae. Classification (GTDB taxonomy): domain Bacteria; phylum Chloroflexota; class Ktedonobacteria; order Ktedonobacterales; family Ktedonobacteraceae; genus Ktedonobacter; species Ktedonobacter robiniae. The sequence continues at coordinate 1,167,227 of NZ_BNJG01000001.1, read as the reverse complement.
GCCATTTCACTTTCCCCGCTGGCCTCTCTATGGAGGAATCGTGGTTCTCACAATGTTTGGGGGATGGCTTGGCATTAACATGGGACAGCAGGCGTGGCAGGGATGGCAAGATGATCTGCACTATGGATGCCCCCGCACCTACCAGACGGACGCTGTTGTGGGCCATAACCACGATAGCAGCGCGAACCCATCGCACTTCATTGTGCTGAATTTACATGGTCAGATCATGGTCATTGAAATCGCGGCAGGCGACCCAGGCAAGACCCACCTCTATAAAACGGGATTGAACTTGCTTGGAAGTGGGCAAGACTTGACCCCGGCACAGGTGGCCTTCAAAGACCTGGATGGAGACGGTAAGCCGGACATGATTGTTTCTGTTGAAGGGCAAAACGTCGCCTTCAAGAACGAGAACGACACATTTAGTGCTACTCCCATGAAGGAGGTGAACAAGTGATCGTCACACCAGCATACCCCATCCAGGCCGAACGGCCACGACGACCTCAGGAGAACGACCCCAGGGGAACACGCCGAACGCTTCGCATGTTGACACACCGAGTCAACCAGTTAATGGGCGTCACCTTTAGCGGAGAGGATGAATATGTGGTCGTCGCCTGTAAAGAGACGATCACAGCCACCCTTGCCCTGAACCAGCAAACCACATTCCAGGCCGAGCGTCCCATCCAAGCGGTTCTCATCTCCTATGGCAAGGCGAACCCGTCAGGCGATGGCTATATCGTCATCCGTTGGCGGGGAACCGTCCCAGAGAGCTTCTTTGACCAGCTCGACGAGCATACCCAAGATATTGCCTACTACATGACCTTTTGTGCCGGACCACTCGACACTTGTAGAGCACCGTGGGATGGCACCACACACGCTTAGTGTTTCTTCAGGGAAGAGTACCATGATGATGTGCTCTTCCCTCTCTTTTCGGAGGGAACCCATGCAAGACCGACAGCTACAAAACGACCTTGACCAGCTCTTACATGACCTTGACCAGCGGCAACAGAACCAACAGGCGTATACCACCGACGATATTCCCCACATTGAAGCCAACCAGGAGTACGACCCCAACCGCCAGCAATGGGACGTTGAGATCCACGTGTACCCACAAGCAGAGCCAGAGGCAGAGGAACCCGCCAACGTCGTTGATAGTGTCCCACCCATCGACCAGGAGCCACAACCAGGAGGGAGAGGGTCATCATTACCGTGGATAAGACAGCATACCCGCCCTCTTGTGCTTCTCAGCGGCATCCTATGCGCTTGTGCGCTTGTTGTCGGGTGGCTGTTATATGTGTCGCCTTTCTGGACACCGACCACCACGGTGACACTCGTTCCTGTTTCACGCACCCTGGAAACCCGCTTGACGGCGACCATTGGAGAAAACGCCGAGAAGAGCCAGGTCCCAGGACGGCTTCTTCCCATCGTGACGATGAGCCAGGAGCGCACCATTCCCACCACGGGGAAAGCGCACCAGGACGCCCAGAGCGCACACGGATACATTACCTTCTATAACACAGCAACCTACCCGCAGACGGTCCCTGCCCAGACGCTTTTAACGGGTGCAGACGGTGTGCAAATCATCACCGATCAAGATGCAAGCATACCCGCTGGAACCCTGGCAACCAATGGGCGGGCTACGGTCACGGCTCACGCGGTCCAGAGCGGACCCGAAGGCAACATACAAGCCTCGGACGTTTACGGGCCTTGTTGCCGTGCCAACGTGCTTGCAGCAAATACCGCCTTCAGTGGAGGGCAGGAGGCACGCGACTACCAGAGCGTGACGCAGCACGATCTAGACGCCGCAGGCGCAAGCCTGAAAGCGAGCATAGAGCAGAGCACCACCGCAGCCCTCCAAACGCAGGTCAAGAGCACCGAAACGCTTGTGACCCCCTTGCACTGCCAGTCAAAAACAAGTGCCGATCACCAACCAGGAGAGGACGCAGCAAGCGTACATGTGACTCTCGACGAGACATGTACAGGCATCGTCTACCAGACACAAGCCCTACAAACGTTGCTCACCCAGGCACTCACCACCCAGGCAAAACAGCAACTAGGAACCGAGTACACGCCGAGCGGAGACGTTCACATCACGACCACTACACAGGGAACCACAACGACCATTCAGGTGACAGGAACCCAGACCTGGGCCTATCAGTTCTCCCAGGCCGAGCAGGAGCGCCTCAAGGCCAGCATTGCAGGCAAGAGCCAGGCCCAGGCCAAGCGCTTCCTCCTTGCACATGCAGGGATACAATTGGTGTCCTTCTCGAATGATGCCTCCCTTCCAGGTGTTGACCACCTTCGTTTGTTGTTCCTGACGTACTGACATACATGGACAGGCAACGTGAAAGCAAGCGAGCATGAAACAGATCATCACCGCGAAACTCAAACTCATACTCACGCCAGAGCAGGTTGAGGCCCTGCGCCACACGCAACTGGCGTATCGTGATGCCCTCAACGCGGTGAGTCAGTATGCCTTTGACCATGGCAAAACCAGCAGTGTGACCAAACTGCACAAAGGGATGTATGCCGAGCTACGCACGCGCTATCATCTGCCCTCGCAACTGGCTTGTAGCGTGGAACGCCAGGTCGCCGCCACGTACAAGGGACTCTGGACCAAGCTCAAGAAGAATGCGGAGCATCGCCGGGCAAAAATCACCAAGAAACGCTTCAAGGGTTTGGACCAGCCACCACACTACGTGTCTCCGACTGTACAGTACACCTACGAGCGCGACTACACCTTTCAGCGAGACAGCCGGGTCAGCATCGGCACACTCAATGGACGTATCAGCGTACCCTACCAGGGATACAACAAACACCTCGCGCTCATTCGAGAGGGGGCCACCATTGGGGATGCCAAGCTCTGGTATGACCGCCCAAAGAAGCAATTTTACCTGCTCGTGTCCCTCTCCATAGAAATGCCTGATCTCACCCCTGCCCAGTTACAAGAGGTCGTGGGGGTGGACGTGGGCATTCGGTACCTGGCTGTGACTTCGACAACAACAGGAAAAGCCAGCTTTCATACTGGGAAACGAGTACGACACCAAGCCAATCACTACGCACGCTTACGCAAACGCTTGCAGAAAAAAGGCACTCGTGGCGCGACACGTCGCTTGAGACGCATCGAGCAGCGAGAGAGACGGTTGAAATTGCAAGCCAATCACACCCTCGCCAAACAGATCATCAAGCAGCACCCACACACACTCATGGGACTGGAGCACCTGACGGATATCCAAGAGCGCACCAAACGCCGCAAGCGCAAACGCAAGAAGAATGGCAAAGGCTATGAACCAGTGTCTGCAAAGGCCCGCAAAACCAATCGGGTCTACTCGCAGTGGTCCTTTGCCGAACTGCACACGCTTCTGAGCTACAAGGCCACGCTTGCCGGATCGCTCGCCGTGAAGGTGGATGCGGACTACACCTCAAAAGCCTGTCCCATGTGTGGACACACTGCTGGCGCAAACCGCCCAGGCAAAGGGTTGTTGTTCGTGTGCAAGCAGTGTCAGTACTGCTTGCATGCTGATCTGATAGGCGCGAGGAATATCACCATGAGAACGCTCCTGGTCTGGCAGGACTGGGCTAGGACGGGGTGCTTGTCAATCACCCCTGATGCCTCGGACCGTGAAGCCAAAGCTGCACGCCTGCAAAGGTATGCAGAATTGCGGTGGAGTCCAGAGGTAACAAAGCAGCCTCCGGCTTCTAGCCGGAGGTCATTGACAGCTTCATTATAGAATGTTTCCTCTATGGTTCCTAGTAGGGGGCTCATAGTAGGGGGCGCATAGTAGGGGGCGCATAGTAACACTCACAATGCCAGTAGAGCGATATCGCTCTACTGGCATTGGTATTTTCCTATGAGTTTTGGGCGGAGGGGATACTCAGGTGTGCGATATCGTTCAATATATAAAGCATACGTGTGTCTCCTGGGGCGCGTACGAGGGTGAGCGAGGTATTGGCGCAGGGGAAAAAGAACTCTTTCTCCAGTCCCAGGACCTCGGCGACGTAGGCGTTGATGACGCCCCCATGGGCGAAGATGAGCGCGCGCTGCCCAAGATGGCGACTCGCGATCTCGTCAAGTGCCTGGACCACGCGCTGGCGGAAGGCCTTCGATGACTCGCTGTGTGCGAAGGCATCCCAGTTGCCCGAGGAACCTGCAATACGCACGATCTTGTCCTGGCGCTCATGTAGTGCCTGGGTCAGCATGGCGAGATCAGCCCCTTCGGGGATCTCTGGAATGGGAACCAGGTCGTCGAGGCGAATCTCTTTGAGCTGTTCTACGATAGTGGCCTGTAGCCCTAGCTCAGCCAGAAGCGGTGCGCCAGTCTCCTGGCAGCGTCTCAGGGGACTGCTATAGGCCGCGTCAAAATGGCCGTTCTTCAGGCGGGCGGCCAGTGCCTGGGCCTGCTGGCGCCCGATCTTGCTCAAGGGCAGATTATCATACACGCCACTGGGAATAATTTCGTCCGCCTCGGGGATCGCATCCCCATGGCGGATCAGAAAGAGCTCTGCCGCGTGCTGGCGATGGACAAGAAACGGGTCTTGCTGTACGTTGCTCTCCATAATGGTCCTTTATTACGGTGTAGATGGATAAGTTAGTCTTGTGCAAGCTGATGGATGATGGAGCGTGCCAGGGTGCGTTTATGAACCTCATCTGGCCCATCCACAATGTGTAACGTGCGTCCATGCGCCCAGAGGGAGGCCAGCGGAAAATCATCGCTGAGACCCGCAGCCCCAAAGACCTGCATGGCTCTGCTGACGACATTGGTATGTACCTCGGGCGCCACGATTTTGATCATGGCAATGGCATCTTTCGCAGCCTTCTTGCCCTGAGTATCGATGAGCCAGGCTGCTTTCAGCGTGAGCAGCCGCGCCTGCTCGATCTCCAACTGCGACTGTGCGATCCATTCCTGAATAACTCCCTGCTCGACCAGCGGTTTGCCAAAGGCGACGCGCTGTGTCGCGCGCTGGCAGAGGAGTTCAAGCGCGTACTGGGCTGTACCAATGGAGCGCATACAATGATGAATGCGACCGGGCCCAAGGCGTGCCTGAGCGATAGCAAAGCCGCTCCCCTCCTCACCGAGGAGGTTGCTGGCAGGAACGCGCACGTTCTCAAAACGCAGTTCGCAGTGGCCTTCATTATCGATATAGCCCATGACAGGCAGGTTGCGAACCACGGTCAGTCCAGGGGTGTCGCGTGGCACCAGGATCATACTTTGCTGCTTATGGCGAGTTGGGTTCTGGGGATCGGTCTTTCCCATGACGATAAAGATTTTGCAGCGTTCGCGAGCCGCCCCCGAGATCCACCATTTGCGCCCATTGAGTATGTAGTCGTCTCCATCGCGCATGATGGTCAGTTGAATATTGGTCGCGTCAGAGCTGGCGACATCTGGCTCCGTCATGGCAAAGGCTGAGCGAATCTCGCCATCAAGGAGGGGACGCAGCCAGCGTTGTTGTTGCTCCTCGGTACCAAACTGAGCAAGAATTTCCATATTTCCAGTATCAGGGGCCGCACAATTGAAGACCTCCGATGCCCAACTGACACGACCCATAATCTCAGCCAGGGGCGCATACTCCAGGTTAGTCAGGCCAGCTCCGTATTCAGTGTCGGGCAGAAAGAGATTCCAGAGACCCTCTGCCTTCGCACGTTCTTTCAGTTCATCAACGATCTCCGCGTGATGGTGAGGATTGCCTGAGGCCGCGATCTGTTCTTTATAGAGTTGCTGGTTGGGATAAATAGCGTGTTCCATAAAGTTAGTCAGGCGCTGTCGTAGAGCGTCGACTTTCTCCGAATAGGCGAAATCCATAACCCTCGATCTCCTTTGTCTTGCTTGGCGACATTACCATACTTTTTGAATATATCACATCCTATGCGTCTCTTGTGATAAGGGCGTAGGATGTTGAAGGAAAGAGATATGCCGATAATATTCTGATGTAATAGCTCTCAGGAGCAGCCGCATATATTTGGTGCGAGCAGCGTCTTTCTTACTAGAGGGAATAGTTGCGTATCTTTTCCATCTCTATGTTCGTAAAAGAAGAAAGTAACTTTTATCGGTCTCGTTTTACTGAAGCAGCCGAATCTGGCGGTGAGCATGTGCGGGGAGCAATCATGGAAGGGAATAAGCATAGTAAGCCTGGCGTTATTGTGGGTACACATGTGAAATGTTTTGTGACACCTTGAAATAGCATCCCAAAGAGTGTGTCAGGAACATTGCCGGAAGTGAACGCTATACCGGGAATAATACCAACGGAGTCGCTGTTATAAATGGTGAGTTAGCAATCAAGTCGCAAGAGTGCTAGACAGAGCAAAAAGAATATGCTATACTTTTAGCAGTCAGACGAACCAATTGCTAACTACTAACCGAAGGGAATCATCCCCCTATCTTGAGAAAAGATGAGGAGCATATAAATAATGAAATGTGAGCGTTGTCGAAAGAATCCCGCGCGTGTTCGTGTAGATCAGATGGTTGACGGGCGACGCGAATCGCACTACCTGTGCCAGTCGTGCGTTGACGAACTGATGAACGCGATGGGCCAGATGGGTGGCATTGATAATATGGATATTGCAGGTGCTCCCTTCCCATTTGGTTTCTCGGGCGGTTCACAGAAAGCTTCGGGTGGTCAGGGGAGTGTCAATACTGCGACGGCTGAACGGCAGCCGAAGCAGAGCAAGACTCCCACGCTTGATCAATATGGTCGCGATCTGACGGCTGAAGCGGCTGAGGGGAAACTTGATCCTGCGGCCGGGCGTGCGAAAGAGCTACGCCGCATGATTACCGTCCTGGGTCGCAGGCAGAAGAATAATCCTGTCCTGATTGGTGAGCCAGGTGTTGGTAAAACTGCAATCGTTGAGGGCCTGGCGCGCCGCATTCAATCGGGCGATATTCCACCCAATCTAAGTGGCAAGCGCATTGTCTCGCTCAACATTGGCGGTATGGTCGCAGGTGCGATGTTCCGTGGTCAGTTTGAGCAGCGTATCAAATCTATTCTGGAAGAATTGCGCGATAATCCCGATACAATCGTCTTTATTGATGAATTGCATACTGTTGTTGGTGCTGGCGCGGCTGAGGGTGCGGTTGGCGCGGGTGATATGATCAAGCCTGCCCTGGCACGCGGTGAGTTGCGTTGTATTGGTGCTACTACCCTGGACGAGTACCGCAAGCATATTGAGAAGGATGCTGCCCTGGAGCGCCGCTTCCAGCCAATTATGGTGAGCGAGCCTAATGTTGAGGAAGCCATCGATATGCTGCATATCGTGCGCGCCAATTATGAGGCCCACCATGGCATTGGTATATCAGATGAGGCTATTGAGGCCGCGGTAAAGCTGTCTGATCGCTATATCAATGATCGCTTCCTGCCTGATAAGGCTATCGACGTCATGGACGAGGCCGGCTCCGCCCTGCGCCTGGAGGCGACCGAGAAGGGCATCTTGAGTCCAACTTTGATTGCTGACCTCGAGAAAGAGTTGGCAGAGATTCAGGCTCAGAAAGAGGCGGCGGCGAACGCGGAAGACTACGAGCATGCGGCTTTGATGCGCCAGCAAGAACTCCTGGTGCTGGAGAAGCTGAGCGAGGCGCGTGGTAAGTCTCAGGATGAAGTCTCACTCATCGTGACCCCTGAGCATATCGCCAGGGTCGTAGAGACCTGGACTGGCGTCCCGGTGAGCCAGATGCTGGAGAGCGAGCGTCAGAACCTGCGTCACCTGGAGCTGGACCTGCGCAAGCATGTTATCGGCCAGGACGAGGCGATTTCAGCCGTGGCGCGTGCGATTCGCCGCTCGCGTGCTGGCCTCAAAGATCCGAAGCGCCCAATTGGGTCCTTCCTCTTCCTGGGTCCAACTGGTGTTGGTAAGACCGAACTGGCGAAGGCTCTAGCCGCTGAACTCTTCGGTGGTGCCGACCACATCATTCGCTTCGATATGTCGGAGTATATGGAGCCGCATACCGTCTCGCGTCTGTTTGGTAGCCCTCCCGGATATGTGGGGCATGACGAGGGTGGTCAGCTGACGGAGCAGGTACGCCGTCGCCCCTACAGTGTTATTCTCTTTGACGAGGTTGAGAAGGCGCATCCTGAGGTCTTCAATGCCTTGTTGCAGATCATGGATGATGGTCGTCTGACCGATGGTCAGGGTCGCACGGTCGACTTTAAGAACACCGTCGTGATCATGACCAGTAACGTAGGCGGTTCAGACCTGAAGAAGGCCGCGAACATTGGCTTCACCATCAAGAAGGGTGAGTCTCTGCGCGAGGAGCAGAAAGAGGCGATGCGCTCGAAGGCGTTTGAGGGTCTCAAGCGGGTCTTCCGCCCTGAGTTCATCAACCGTATCGACCAGATCGTTGTCTTCAACTCGCTGGCCAAGAAAGAGCTCTACAGCATCGTTGAACTCTTGCTGGACCAGGTTCGCTCACGCTTGAGCGAGCAGCGGATCGAGCTGGTGGTCAGTGATGCCGCCCGTGACTTCCTGCTTGAGGAAGGCTTCGACGAGGAGTATGGTGCTCGCCCATTACGCCGAGCCATCCAGTCTTATGTCGATGACGCGCTGGCAGACGCCTTGCTGGCAGGTGAAATCGTCAGTGGCCAGGCGGTATACGTCGATGTGGAAGATAAGAAAATCGTTGTTCGCCCCTACGAGGCGGTGAAAAATAACGCCTAGCACAGGCGAAGCCGCAGATAAGAAAAAGCCAGGTGGCCGGGAATCCTCCCGGTCGCCTGGCTTTTTGGCACAGAGTTCTATCCCTGGGGAAAAGAGGTTGCTTGCATCTATTCTGAGAACTCAGCCGTGTAAAGAGCAAGTGAAAGAAACTTCCCTTTTTTGGCAGAAAATTTAGGCATGATAATCTGTACGTCTCTATAAAATTGGGAGGTTTTGTTGGGCCTGGGAGGTGCCTGGAGGAGTAGGTGAGGGTGGTCATAAGCGGGTTAGGGCGGTGGTAAAAATGTCTATATCAAAACTTTTGAAGTTGAAGAATAAAGGCAGCATCGTATGATGGCAGACAAAAGCCCTGAACGGGGACAATATAAAAGCGTGGAAGTAAACGATTTGCAGCGGCAACTCCGCGAGAGCGAAGCGCGCTATCGTTCTCTGGTTGCGGCATTAGCGCAAATGGTGTGGGTAGTGGATGCTGAAGGGGCTATGGAGCGCCAGATGGAAGCCTGGCATGCTTATACCGGGCAGTACGGCAGGCGGTTGAGCCATCAAGATATGCAAGCGATGGTTCATCCCGAGGATCAACAGTGGGTGGAGCATGCCTGGCAAAGCGCCTCCCTCAGCGGGAGGCCGTATGAGCTTGCATATCGTATCCAGCGCTTTGATGGTATCTACCACCATTTTGGTGTACGTGCCATTCCCGTTCTGGGTGAGTATGGCAAGGTGCGGGAGTGGATCTTTATCGGCACCGACATTGATGAGCGCAAGCGTGAAGAGTTAGAAATGTCCCAGCACTTAGAGTCTGCCCTCCCTGATATACAAGAGAGTGATCTGGCACGAGAGACGTCTGTACTGATTAGCGAGCGGCAGCATCTCCTGCGTGCGCGTGAGGAGACACGGCATCAGGTCGTGACTTTGCATGCCACGACCCAACGTCTGGAAGAGTTTATTGGTGTTGCCAGCCATGAGTTACGTACTCCATTGACTGCGATTAAAGTCAACGTTCAACTGGCGATGCGACGCCTCAAGACGGCTATGAAACAGTTGGATATACATGAGACAGAGACATTTGATAAGATTAAGATGGCCAGCGACCTGATGGAGCGTGCCGAGCGTCAGATCGGTGTGCTTTCCAACCTGGTAAGTGACATGGTAGATATCTCGCGGATTCAGTCTGGGCGCTTTGCGTCCTACCTGCGGCAAGATGAATGCGATGTGCGCGCAATAGTGGAGCAGGTTGTCAGTGAGCAACAAAAGGTCAACCCTGAACGTACAATACATAAAGAACTCTCTTCAGACGATACCCTGACAGTTATTGCTGATGCGGGAAGAATCTCCCAGGTAATAAATAGCTATCTACGCAATGCCTTAAAGTATTCGGCCGCCGACAAGGAGATTGCTCTATCTCTTCAGCGAGCAGGAGCGTGCGTGCGCCTGGAGGTGCGCGATCAAGGGCAGGGTCTTACTGTGGAAGAGCAGCAGCGTGTCTGGGAGTGTTTCTATCAATGTCCAAAGATCCGGGTGTTAAGCGGTTCTGGCGTTGGGCTGGGACTGGGACTCTACATCAGCCAGACAGTTATAGAGCACCATCATGGGCATGTAGGTGTAGAGAGTATTCCCGGTCAAGGATCAACGTTCTGGTTTGAGCTTCCACTGGCACACCGGGAGTTAATCTAGCTATGCCAGGAGAAAAGAATGCAGTCAAAGCGAGTGAATAAGTGGTTAGCCTGGGGAGCAGTATCGCTGACAGCGCTCGGTGTTGGGGCGGCGATCAAAAGTTTGATGCCTCCTCGTTTTAACATGCAATTGTTGCCCGCCGGGGAGAGTGGTACTGAGAAGCAACAGTGGGACCAACAGCTACCCGACGTGGATGTTCATATTTTGCGCTGTGGAAGCGTCTTCTGGCCTGAGCTGGTCATGGTTCGTGGCTCGCTCTCGCTCAAGCCGAGAAAGATTGCTTACAGTTCGGTCCTGATCCGGCACCCTCAGGGCACCTTCCTCTATGATACGGGCTTGAGTGGCGATATCTATCAGCATCTGAAGGATCAGCCATTGACTTTTCGCCAGACGCTGGCACGCTTCAAAGTAGAACAGACACTGAGTGGGGCCTTACATGAGCAGGGCCTAAAACCGGAAGACCTGGACTTTGTGTTGCTCTCGCACCTGCACTGGGATCATGTCAGCGGCGTTCCCGATATAGTAGGTGTGCCGCTGCGCGTCAATCGCGTCGAGTTTGATGCAGCCAAACAAGGTGTGATTCCCCTCCATAAGGGTCTGGTATGGCGTCTGATGGAGGGTAGCCCTCTTACCTGCTTTGACCTGGAGGGGCCTTCGTATGAAGGTTTCCGTTCCAGTCTGGATGTGTTTGGTGATGGCTCTATCGTGCTCGTCCCATTGCCGGGTCACACTCCTGGCAATACTGGTATGTTCATCAATCGCGCCAATGGTGCTCGTCTCTTCTTTCTGGGCGATGCCGCGCATGTGGCCGAAAATTACCTCTATCCAACGACACCACACCCGTTCTTCTGGAATGGTGTGACGAGCGATAAAGCTACGGCCTTACAGACATTGTTAGAGCTTCATCACTTTGCACGTTCTCATCCAGAGGTACCTTTAATTGCGATGCATGATGCGCGCATGCAAGAGGCGAGTATGCAGGTAGAAAATGAGCGCCTGGCAAGGATATAATAAAGCAACGCAATCCAACTCCTGGAAAATGACTTTCAGGAGTTGATAATTGAGAAGAGCAGAGGCGTTCCAATAGGGATAGAGCGGATGGCGATCACGAAGTCAACACAAAAAGATACATATATCGATCACCAGGGAAGGCGTATTCGACGAATGACGTTCGAGCAGCGGGCGGAATTACGAAGAAATTTTACTGCTTCCCTTCCACTATGGCGTCACCCACTGATTGGCTATCTCCTGAGCATCTTGCTCGTGAGCCTGCTTGGCTGGGGACAGCAAGCCCTTGATGGTTGGATAGGCGGGGGCGGAATCTATTTCGCGGGTTCGCTGCTTCTGCTCCCCGTGCTGTTTATTGCCACCTTCTGGGGTACCATGCCCTCGCTCTTTACGGTGCTGCTGGGCGCACTCTATATTGATTACTTCTTTATCGGTTATAACCAGAGCATTAGCTGGCAACATTGGGAGGATGGTCTACGAATCCTCCCATTCTTCATTTCTGGCATTACGATTGCCATCATCACGTCCCAGCGCGAGCGTGCGCGCTGGCAGACCTTGATAGCCGAGCAAGAGTTGAAAGAGTATGCCGCAGAGCTGGAAGTCAGTAACCAGAAACTCGAAGATGCCAATCAAACGAAGGATCGCTTCCTCTCCATCGCCTCTCATGAATTGAAGACGCCGATCACCACTATTCGCGGCCAGGCCCAGCTGGCTCTGCGCCGCCTGGCCAAGCAGGATGGCGAGATGAATGTGAGCGATATGCATACTGCCCTGGAGCGCATTAATGAACAGACGATGCGCCTGACGACGCTCATTGAAGAGTTACTTGATGTCAGCAGTCTGCGTACCGGTAAAATGGCACTTAACAAGAGTAAGCTAAACATTAATGAGCTTTGCCAGCAGGTGGTTGATGACCAGAATTTGCTCACCGGACGGCATATAGAGCTAAAGCTGTCGCCAAAAGAGGTCATGGTGAGCGTAGATCGAGATCGGATCGAGCAAGTCTTGATCAATCTTGTGGGGAACGCGGTCAAGTATTCTCCAGAGGGGAGCGTGGTCCAGGTTTGTGTTGAGCGCAAATGGCGCAAGGCGCTGATCCATGTGCGCGATCACGGTAAAGGCATCGCCCCCGATCAACTCGAAAAAGTTTTCGACACCTTTTATCGTACTCCTGACGCCGAAGCCTCCACGAAAAAGGGCCTGGGCCTGGGCCTGAGCATCTCCAAAGAGATCATCGAGCGTCACGAAGGCCGCATCTGGTGCGAATCCCAGCCCGGCCAGGGCAGCGAGTTCTTCGTCGAATTACCTCTGAAGTAGCTAACTTGATATCCTATCCCATGCGTTGAATTGTAAATCGACATAAAACCTGGCACGAACCTTACTCTGAGGAAATTGCCCATTTAGCTTACTGGGCAGAAGATTATGAGCTATGACTTGCTGCACAAAAAAGCGTCTCCTAGAGTAAGGAGGCGCTTAAGTCACACAGGGGTGAAAGGAGTCGAACCTTCTGAAAGTCGTTTTGGAGACGACCGCCTCAACCGTTGGGCACCACCCCTACAGGGTCTAAAACTGTTAACTCTACATATTTGTAAAGTTAGCGGAGAGGGAGAGATTCGAACTCTCGGAAGGATTGCTCCTTCAGCGGTTTAGCAAACCGCCGCACTAGGCCACTATGCGACCTCTCCGGACAGTGTTCGCCGAAGCTATTCACTCCTTCGAACTGGAAATAAGTATATAGCACAGGCGCCGTTTTGTCAACACTTTTTATCAGGTTTTTTTAGAGGCGTTGATAGTTCCAACTGAGGCATTCGCCGTTGCGGAAGAGCATGTGTCCATGAAAGGGCTGGGGCTCGCCATCAAAGACCATGGGCAGAAAATACTTGTCGCTGGGCCACATGGGCAGCGTGGTGACGGTATCGCGTGGTACCCACTCCAGCGTGCCTTCAGCGTTTCCGCTGTGTGCCGTGCCATGCCAGGCATCGATCAGGAAGATAAAGCCAAACCAGTCGGCCCCGTTTTTGCCGAAGCCTTGCCAGGAAATGGTGCCGCGAAGCTGCATATGGTCTGCTTCTAGCCCCGACTCCTCGCGTATTTCGCGGCGCATACCCGTAACAATATCTTCATTGGCTTCTACACGGCCACCCAGGCCATTGTATTTGCCATAGTGCAGGTCATCTGGTCGTTTGTTGCGATGAATCATCAGGATCTGCTTCCCGTCGGGGGAGAGAATATACCCCAGAGTTGCCAAAATTGGTTGGAACATAGCAATGTATCTCTTTCAGCTGTGCTTGACCTCTCGCACCTGCGGCGCTCGCCTGATAGGTGGTCTGGTGCGTGGCTGCCAACCTGTGACTGGCAGCCACGCACCAGACCACCTATCAGGAATTTAAATCATCTCTCTCATTGTAAGCGAGCGAGTGTGTTGGTGACCAGTGGAGAGGAGATTTGGACTATCGTGTAGCGAGCTGGCCCTGTTTCAGGCAGGGCCATAAAATTATCCTAACACGCTTCAAGGGGGCTTTGATGAGGTTGTGGTTGAGGCAAACGTGCTTTGAACTGGCTAAAGCGTCCAATCGTCCTGAGTAAATGCGTCAAGCGAAATGGCATCTTGTGAATCGCGGGTAGATTATATTCCCTCGCCATACACACGTTCCACTCATAAAAAGTAAGAATCAAGATGGGTATGCAATAGCCACGCATAAGCTGAGAAATGGCGGGAAAGCCTTGCCCGAACTCTCCTGGCTCAACAATGAGCAGGTCATATAAGCGGAATTGTTCTGGCATTGTGCCATAGATATCGACTCTATGACCCCCTAGCTCCAAAGCATGGCGTAGCATATCTCGGATCAGTGGTTCTTCCTCAATTACCGCGATATACATAACGTTACTTCCTTGTAATGGAAATTAAGCATACTGGACACGCAACTGCTTATAAGCAATAATACCATGGAATACGTGAATTTTGATATTAAAATCTTATAAGTATTTTCAAATGTCAAAAAATGATATAGAAATGCAAACAAAAGTTTCGCAATTGCGAAACTTTTGTTTGCATTTCTGTTGCTCATTTGTAGCGCTTCTGTCGTTAGGAGGGGAGTAATCCAGGTAGCTCACGCCGCAAGAGCTTCCCGGCTGAGTTGCGTGGAAGTTGTGCGACCGCGTAAATAGCCTTTGGCCGTTTGTAGTGTGCTAGATGCTGTGTAACATATGGAAGTAGCTCCGTGGCTGTGAGGTTACTCCCCTCTCTCAGGCGTACAAAGGCGATGGGGAGCTGTCCCCACTGTGGATCATCAACGCCGCATACGCCTGCCTCCTCTACCTCTGGATGGCTCATGAGCACAGCTTCAATCTCTGCTGGATAGACATTCTCGCCGCCAGAGATGATCAGATCGGTGCGCCGATCGAGTACATACAGGTACCCTTCTTCATCCACATATCCCAGGTCTCCCGTGGTGAACCAGCCATTATGAAATGCGCGCGCGGTGGCCTCGGGACGATGATCATAGCCGGGTGTAATGGTTGGTCCCTGAAGATGAATAATACCTGGCTTGCCAGGAGGAACGGGCTGATAGTCTTCAGTGAGGATACGCAACTGCACGGGGAAGAGGGGCTTGCCAGCCGAACCAAGTTTGTGTAGTGCATCAGCAGGCAGGAGTGTTACCGCCTGCGCGCATGACTCGGTCAGGCCATAGGTCTGCACTACAGGAATATTTTTGGCGGCGCAGCGTTCCAATAGAGGCCTAGGGGCTGGCCCTCCTCCCAGGAGCACGCAGCGCAATGTCACGGGATACCTTCCCTGTGCCCCTGGGGTGTCGAGGGCATCAAGCATTCGCTGAAGGACGACGGCCACAACCGAAATAATGGTAACTCGCTCGTCAAAGATGGCCCGATTGACGGCTTCAGGCTCAAATTTCTCGTGTAAGTTGACGCTAATACCGTTGATAACGCTGCGCATCAGGACTGTTAGTCCGCTTACATGGAAGAGCGGTAGACAGGCAAGCCAGCAGTCATCGGCATAATGGCCAAGAGTGAGCGCCGAGCCGAGCGCGCCCCAGCAGAGCATGCCATAGGTGATCAATACCCCTTTAGGATGCCCCGTGGTGCCGGAGGTGTACATAATGGAGTGAACCGCATCCAGGCCAATGGTCTCTTGCAGCGCGATCACAGGCCCCTCGGTCTGATCCGCGACCAGAACGTTCTGCTGGACATCGCTTGTAATGAGCACATGCGCGAGAGGCGTAATTTCGTCAGCTAGTTGTTGGGCTATATCGGCGTAGCGCTGGTCACTACAGAGAAAGGTTGCCCGGACGTCGCTCAATTGCCAGGCAAGTTCCTGCTGGGTCAGGCGGGTATTGAGCGGGACCAGGATGGCGCCCAGGCGCATCAAGGCGTGGACCGTGACGACAAAGGGCAGACCGTTAGTCGCCAGTAGGGCAACACGACTCTCCTTGCTCACGCCACGAGCCGCGAGCTGGTAGGCCAGGTGATCGGCCTGGCACCGCAATTCGGTGAAGCTCCAACATACAGAACCACATTGTATAGCCAGGTGGTTAGGCTGATTCTCGGCACAGCGTAGGAGCCAGTTGGGCAAGATGGTATCGTGAGATAAAGCGGTGTTCATCGAACTTCCTCTTGTGATGGCATGAATGTATAGCGAGCCAGGGCCGCCTGATCAAGCTGTATACCTAGCCCTGGCGTTGTCGGAACGGGCATTAAACCGTCCCTGATAGTTAACTGCGTGGCAAGTAAATCATCTTCGAGAAGCGCAAGCGTGGCTAAGCCACATTCCATCGCCACTTCGGGCGAGGCGGCTGCGAGGTGGAGCGTGGCTGTCAGTGATATACCTGCCTCAAGCGAGCTTGTGAGCACGCAACGTATGCCTGCGGCGTTGGCCGTTTGAATGATGGAGCGTGCCGGGTAGAGCCCACCCACCAGTTGTGGCTTGATAATGAGCACGTCGGCGGCCTGCCAGTCTAAGATGTGACGCGTGCTTGCCAGGTCGTAGACCGCCTCATCAACTGCCAGGGGGATTGCTACCCTTTGCCTGAGTTGATACATGCCCTCAAGGTCAAAGGCGCGCAGTGGCTGCTCTACATATTGAATGTCATATTGGGTGCAGGCTTCCAGGATGGTTGCTGCTTGCTCCAGGCTCCATTTCTCGTTGGCATCCAGGCGCAGGTGTACCTGTGGTCCTATCGCGGCTCGTACGGCTGCAACCCGCTTTATTTCCTCTTCGGGATGATCAGACAGACCCATCTTGAGCTTTAGACAGTCAAAACCCGCCTGGATGGCTTTTTGCGCGGCCTGTGTCACGGCCTCGGTTGTGGCGGCGCCAATGACGGCGTTCACGGCAACATTAGCACGTGGTCGCGTGCCAGCGGGGGCTAACAGTGTATGCAGGCTCATGCCTTCGTGCTGGCCCCATGCATCAAGCAGCGCGCATTCCAGGCCATAGATGGCTGAGGCGGGATATCCCTGCTCTTCCAGGAGGGGATAGAGGCTGCTTACTGCCTCCACACAGTCGCGCTGGAGCAACTGATCCCGCAGGGTGTTGAGAGCAGCATTGGTCTCGGCGAAGGTAGCGCCACCGAAATCTGGCAGTGGTGCCGCTTCGCCCAGGCCTATGATGCCCCCTGATGTCGTGATCTTGATTAGACAGCCCTCACGCTGCATAAATGTGCCATGTGCCGTCGTGAAGCCCCCAGGCATAGGGATGCGATAGGGAAGAAGGTCTATTGCCTGTACCTGCATATGCTTGTTTCCTCTGTGCTCAAAGATGTCCTCTCAATACGTCCCAGGTACAATAGCATGCAGCTACCAGATTGATTGCTGGTAGCTGCACGCATAATGCTTCTTGGTCGTGTAGCTGGCTTAGGGCAGGCGTGGATACTTCGAGAAATCGGGCTTGCGCTTCTCCAGGAAGGCGTTTTTCCCCTCTTTGCCCTCTTCGGTCATATAGTAGAGCATGGTGGCGTTGCCTGCCAGCTCTTGAATGCCGGCGAGCCCGTCTGTATCGGCATTAAATGCGGACTTGAGGAAGCGCAGCGCGATGGGACTCTTCTCCAGAATTTCGCGGCACCACTGGACGGTCTCCTCTTCAAGCTTCTCCAGGGGCACGACTGTGTTGACCAAGCCCATGTCCAGGGCTTCCTGGGCATTGTACTGGCGGCACAGATACCAGATTTCGCGGGCCTTCTTGTGCCCAACGACGCGCGCCAGGTAGGTCGCACCCCAGCCGGCATCGAAGCTGCCCACGCGAGGACCGGTCTGACCGAAGCGGGCGTTGTCGGCGGCGATGGTCAGGTCGCAGAGCAGGTGCAGGACATGCCCGCCGCCAATAGCGTAGCCCGCGACCATAGCGATGACGGGCTTGGTCAGGTATTTAATTACCTTCTGCAACTCCAGGGCGTTCAAACGAGGAACGCCATCCTCGCCAACGTAGCCGCCCTCGCCACGCACGCGCTGGTCGCCACCTGAACAGAAGGCACGCCCACCGGCACCTGTGAAGATAACGACGCCAATCTCTGGGTCTTCGCCGCAACGGCTAAAAGCATCAATCAACTCAAACAGGGTACGTGGGCGAAAGGCGTTGTGTACCTCGGGGCGATTGATGGTGATTTTGCCAATGCCCTCGGCCTTCTCAAAGATAATATCGGTATAGTCGCAGACTTTCTGCCAATCCAAAGACATGGTATATTCTCCTTCGAATAAGTTATAGATCAAAGAGATATGCTCTGCAAGCAAGCGCAATACACACTGGATCGAGCCTGCTCGCTCTTTTATCCCTTATGATAACACTTGGGTACAGAAATTCCCTACCTGGGCAACAAAGCGCTCAGGTTGCTCCAGATGGGGCGCATGGCCCGCTCCAGGAATGATATGCCAGCTTGCACGAGGCAATTTTTGTTGCATCTGTTGCGCGATGGCACAGAACTTGCTATCCAATTCGCCTGTGAGCAAGAGTGTGGGAAGGTCGAGCTCGCCCAGGCGTGCATGGAGCGCTGGTTGTGAGCCAGTGCCAACTCCACGTAGACTATTTGCCAGACCCGTCGCCTGGTTGTCCAGGCGTTGCTGATGGATGGCTTCCCGCTCCTCTTCTGGCAATCTTTGCTGGCTCTCGAAGAGTGGTTGTTTCTCCCAGTAGTCAACGAAGGCCGGAATGCCCTCGCGCTCAATCCGTTTTGCGAGCGCCTCGTCACTTGTTCGGCGCTGGAGGCGCGCCTCGCTGTCAGCCATCCCTGGCGAGGCACTTTCTAAGATGAGCGCGCGGAAGAAGCCGGAAAAGGCGTTGTAGAGCGCGATCCGACCGCCCATGGAGTAGCCAAGCAGAATAGCTGTCCCTGGCTGGACATCCAGTTGGCGGAGCGCCTCCAGAATATCTTCCTGACAATGCTCCATTGCATAGCGCGCTGGATCGCTGGGGGCGTCAGACTGACCATGTCCCAGCATATCAAGCGCGATCAGTTTGACGTTATATGAAGAAAGCGATGCGAACAGTGGGCTCCAGGAGAGGGCGCTCCCGGTAAAGCCATGCAGCAAGACCAGGGGGGGATGCTGTGGCTTCCCATAGATCACCGCCCCCATGTGCACACCATTCACAACAAGCTGCCTCAGACTCATAATGCGTAGTGTACTGCCCATACCGTGTCTACCTCCCTCTCTGCTCTGCTGATGCCAGGTCCTTGAGGGCCTTATGGACTACCTGCCATAGTTGGCGATGCATTGCGACGTTACTTGCACGCTCGGTGCGTATCTCTACAACATGTAATCCGCCCTGGTCTATACCTGTCGTGACTGCCTGGCGGAAGGCGTTCCAATCCTCCGCGAGGGAGTAACGCCCTCCATACATCCCAATCACGGGCGCGAAATCCAGCCCGGTCGGAGTGCCAAAGAGTTCCTCAAAATGTGCCGGTTGCGCGGCCTGGGGCAGGAATGAGAAGATGCCGCCCCCGTCATTATTTACCAGCACAATCGTCAAATTAAGCTTATGCAGGCGTGCCGCTAGAAGCCCATTGAGATCATGGAAGAACGACAGGTCGCCAATCACCAGCACTGTTGGCACTGGCTGCTCCTGCACCGCGTTGGCGGCACTGGTTCCTAACGCGCTTGAGATCACGCCATCGATACCGTTGGCTCCTCGGTTGGCAAGGACGCGTATAGGACGTGGCTGGCACCAGAAGAAGGTATCCAGATCGCGCACAGGCATGCTATTGCCTACAAAAAGCGTTGCCTCTGTGGGTAGCAGTTCAGCTAGCTCAGTGAAGACGCGTCCCTCGAAGGGTTCAGCAAAATCCTGAATCGCGGTATATAATGCCTGACGTGTTAGCTGGTCAGCCTGTTGCCACGCTGCGAGCCAGGAAGAGTTTTCTGGTGCCTCTGTATCGATTAGCGTAGCCAGGAGATCCCGACAGAACGCAGCGGGCTCGGTGTGAAGCATCATGCTGCTCAGGTGGGTTGGGTCCTGCCAGTCTCCCTGTCCATCAATCACGATCTGCTGGCAGCTGGGATAGCGTTGTAGGTAGAGCAAGAATGGTTTTGCCACCGGCATAGGGCCAAAGCGCAACACCACCTCAGGCTCGTAGCATTCAGCAAAGGTGTTGAGCCGTAGGAAGGCATCATAGCTGGAGAGCACTAACTGCTGATCGATAGGCGCGCAGCGTAGCTGCGAGAGAGGATCAGCCAGAATAGGATAGCCCAGTTTTTGTGCCAGTGGAATGAGCGCGCTCGCCAGGGTAGGATCGGTGCCTGGGCCAATCACAATAAGACCGCGAGGCTGCTGCTGAAGGCGCGCAGCCAGCATAGAGAGCGTGGTCTCTGGCAAGCGTCCTAAAGGCGCTTCATGGACCGCTGTATATGGCAGTTCGTTATCGCGCCCCTGCCAGGCGGTGGTCAGACGTTCTTCGGGTGGTGGGAGCGGTGCCCCAGGCTGTGGGTCCTGTGTGAGTGGTTCGCGGAAGGGCATATTCAGGTGAACAGGACCGGCGGGCGTGGCGTGTGTCAGAGCGCTCACTCGATGTGCGAGCGCGCGAATGTAACGGAGCGCTGGCTGGCTCGCCTCTGGCAGCGCGACATCCATAAACCACTTTGTATGCGTGCCAAAGAGGCGATTTTGATCAATGGCCTGGGGGGCGCCGCTCTCTCGTAGCTCATGTGGGCGGTCGGCGGTCAGGACCAGGAGCGGAACATGGGTCAGGCGGGCCTCAACCACGGCAGGAAAGAAGTTTGCCGCGGCTGTACCGGAGGTGCAGAAGAGTGCCACCGTCTCCCCCAGCGCTTTGGCCAGGCCGAGAGCAAAGAAGGCCGCGGAACGCTCATCGACGTGAAGCCAGGCGCGTATGTGAGGTGATTGAGCAAAGATATATGCCAGGGGTGTAGAGCGCGAACCAGGACAATAGACCACGTGGTGAACGCCTGCTCGTGCCAGCTCCTCAACGAAGGCACCGACATAGGCATAGGTTGCGTTCTGTGGACGGAGATGTTCTTGTGACTGCATAAGATTGACTACGTTTTCCTCCCTACTGCGTCAGCTTGACTATTTTAATAGAGACTTGCTTACTCTTCATCTCCCAGGCTGCGTAACATCACTGGCAACTTCCAATTGGTTTCAGTATACTCCGCTTCGGGATCAGAGCTAGCGACTATCCCATTCCCTGCGAAAAGAGTCGCTTTGGCACCTGTAAGCAGGGCTGAGCGTAAGGCGACCGCGAACTCTCCGTTGCCCCTGGTATCGATCCAGCCCAGGGGAGACGCGTACCATCCTCGATCAAGCTCTTCGTGGTCTCGTATCTCTTTGAGCGCGATTTCGCGTGGTAAGCCACCAACGGCTGGCGTAGGATGCAGGCGCGCGACCGCCTCCAGCAGGTTATGACCGGGCTTGAGTCGCCCCTCAATCGAAGTCTCCAGGTGTTGAATATTCTTGAGCTTACGCACATGGGGCTGTTCCCCAATCTCGATCTGGTTGCACAGCTCACTCAAGGACTCACGAATGAGATCAATCACAAACTGGTGCTCCTGGCGAGTCTTGTTTCCGTAGAGCTGTTGCTGACTGATATACTCATCCTCTGCAAGCGTATGTCCGCGGGGAGCCGAACCAGCCAGGGCCATGGTTCGCATCCTGCCCTCTTGTGCACTTACCAGGCGTTCTGGAGTTGCCCCTACAAAGTAGTGCTTCCCACGCTGTAAAGCGAAGACGAAGGTATCAGGATAGCTCTGGCGCAAGCGATAGAGCGTAGTTTCAACATCGAAAAAACCCTCTGGATGAAGCACCTCGACCGCGCGAGCCAGGACAATCTTCCGGTAGGCTCCCTGACGCATCTGCTCTACAGCCTGGGCGACAATCGAGATCCACTGCTGAGCGGGTAGTACTTCATGTTTGGGCATGAGCGTGGTCTGGGTGCTGAGTTCTTGCAAACGCTGGAATGGAAAGTGTTCAACGATGGCGCTTAAGCGTTGCAGCAGGGCCAGTGTTTCTGTGACCTGTTGCTCCAGGTCCTCTTCTGTCATCTGCGGACGGATACAGGCATGGATAGAGAGCGAGGCCTGGTCGTCATCGAGACGATACAGTAGTTGGGGCAGGGTAAGTAGGCCAGCGGGAAAGCCCTGCCAGAGTTGTGTGCCGGGACGCTGTGGATCGAAGGCAAAGCCACCAAAGAGAGCTGGAGCTGGGACACGCTTCATAGGAACTGTAGTGGCGACCAGGCAGGTATCCTGAAAGGTGCTCAAGGCTCGCGCCGCCACATCAAAGCGATCAGCGTCGTCGGCTACAATGGTCAGGACGGCTCCAACGCCGACTAATGCCTCATTGCTAGCTGGTTTCTCCCAGAAAAAACGCTCGCCCAACTCAAGGACTTGAAGGGCGCTAAAGATATGTAAGGCATCGCGCGACTCGACGGGGAGCGTAAGGGCCGTAAAGATATTTTGCTGCTGCTGTTGGGCGCGTGTTGCCGCTTGTTGCAAGAGGGTAAGAAGCTGTGTTCGCTCACAAGCAAGCACCCAGGAGGGGTGTGTGCTATGAATATGTGGTGTTGCTCTATCTGTAAAGACAGTCTCCATAATCCGAGTCTCCAACGTGGCATAGTTCTCTGTTGATAGTTGCCCTTGTGATCAGGGAAGCACGCTAGCCGCTATGCATACTACACAGCATATACAATAGATGTGCTTATAGTCATATTTGAGCATGTATGATATGCCAATATAATGTCTTTTTTTGAGCAGAGAAGGCAGGATGAATACGCGCAAGCAGAGCATAGTGCCATAAAGATGGGCTGTGAGAAGCTCAGGCAGCCCATCGCGTGGTACCTGTGGCATTCGTGCTCAATAAGGCATGCATGGGTTAATAATGATAATCTTGATAATCTCTAATATTTTATTCGACTCACATGTAGCTACCAATAGAGCAGGTAGCTATGCAAGTGGAAAAGATCAAAGCCAGTAGTCCTGTAACAGGACCAGAAAATGGCCAGTAGGGCTGTTTGGTGGCGACGGCGCTCTGAAGGAGTTAGCAGCCAGAAAGCAATACCCGTAGTATTATAGCACGCCCGGAGAGATGCGACCAATGGAGTCCCAGGAGCCTGCAGGGCAGCTTCATCGAACTTACACACAGGGTAAGTTATTTTTCAGATTTTGGATTGGTGTAGTGTAGGTTGATTTTTCTGTTGCTTGTGTAAATTGTTGCATCTATAATAGGATAATAGTAATTTTTAATGCCTAAAGGATTGTAATATAAGACACAACATTGTATACATTGAAATATACGAGAAAAAAGCCAGCATGTAGAAACGATGGGTGGAGGAATAAGTGGGCTGGTGGCTGGCAGTGTTGGAAGTTGAGGTTGAGGAGAGAAGTGATGCAGGCCTCAAAAAATGTTGAAGTGGTTCAAGGGAGAGCAGAGCGCGAGGTAGAGACGAGAGACCAGGGAGCGTTGCCTTCCGAGCAATATGTACCCCAAATTATGCCCTCTGTCGTTGGTGGGCGGGACCTGTTGGCATGCTATATTGTGGCCATGTTTCTCATTACAAACGCGGTTTTGCAGGCCTCGGGTGGCGTAGTGGCGCTGACCTATACTGTACTGGGTGCGGTGGCTTTTTTTCTTCCCTGCGTGCTTGCGACCGCGCAGCTAGGTATAGCTTATCCCCATGAAGGTTCCCTCTATAACTGGACATATCACGCTTTAGGTCGCTTCTGGAGTTTCTTTGTCGGACTATGCTACTGGCTCAGTGGTGTACTGGCTCCAGTGACAGCTGCCAATGCCTTTGTCACCATCCTGGCAGGCTTAAATAAGAACTGGCTTACAGAGCCCTGGCAGCAGGGATGTGTGATGATTGGCTTGCTGCTGGTAGGTTCCTTCTTATGTACCAGGCGTTTGCGTATCGCCCTCAACATGATCAATATTTCGGCCCTGGCTCTCTTGCTGGCGGTGCTAGGTATTGTCATTGCGGCCGCTTTATGGCTATGGAGTGGGCACCCTTTGCAGAAAGATCTGGTGGATGGAGCCTCCTGGCGTATTACCCCCGATAACTTCTCGCTCTTTAGTGTGGTTACTCTGAGCTTTATCGGCGCGAGTGGACCTTTGAATATGGCGAGTGAATTGAGGAGTGAAGCAGGGAGGGAAAAGCGACGTATGGTACTGGCCCACCTCTTTGGTGGAACTCCCATTGTGTTTGCCTGTTACTTTCTGGTTCCCTTTGCCATTTTGATTGTGCTCGGACGCGCTGTCCTGCAGGAGGCAGTACCGTCATTTGCGGGCATTCATGTCATGGACGCGGTCTTTGGCTCGTGGGCTGGAAGTGTCGTCGCAAGTATCACCTTGCTCTCTTGCCTGGCAACAATTGTCTTTTATATCGGAGCTTCGGCGCGCTTACTGTTTGTGGCTGGTGCGGACCGCTTTCTTCCCCGGCAGATGGTCTACCTTAATCGGCATCGACAGCCAGTGATAGCGATACGTTTCCATACAGCCGCGGCCGTGCTTGTAGTAGTTGTCGTGTTTATGGTCTTGCCATATGTGGTGAAGCTGGGGACAACAACCATGCTGGTACCCCGTATCTATGCCATACTTTCGGCGGTACTGACGATCATCTGGACCATTGCGACGGCGTTCTACTTTATAAATCTCTTCAGCCTCTTCCTGGGGAAGAGGCGGCACGCACAAGGGCAGCAGAAAATCTTGCCTCGCCCCGTGCTCTTACTGATTAGTGCCGTTGGGCTGCTTACCTGCCTGGCAACGATTGTGAGCACCTTTGCCTATCCCTGGTCATCTCTGATCCGGGGTGATATCTGGATCGTCTCGGTTGGTGGCATCACAGCCGTATGCCTGGTGATTGCCATCAATATTAGTATGATCGCGCACAGCGAAGCCAGGTGGGAATTATTGCGTGATAGCTAGCCGGGCCGTTAGAGATTGATGCTGGTCGTCTCGCGCTCCAGACGGGGGCGAATTTCCTCGATTGGGCGCTCATAGAGATCGAAGAGGCCGGGCTGGTTGAGGCTGAAAAGTTGCTCAAAATCTTCGGGTGCGAAGGCTTTACGCAGGCGCGCGGCGTAGGAGGTGACCAGCATCTGCACATAATGCTCTACATCGTAATCCTGGCGCACCTGTTGTTTGGGGGAAGACTGCTTCTCCGAGGCCTGGTATTGTCGCCAGTGTTGCGGTGTGGTATTCTCCTCGGCTGCCTCCTCTGGAAGCCAGATGTAGCGTCGTTGCCCTCGCCCCTTGTAGAAGCGCACACGCTCTCCTGGTAGCCACTCGTTGCGGCCAGCATTTAAGAGTGCTTCATAAGCTGGCTCCTGATGTGAATTGCGGGATGTTCGATAGGTCGCGGGACTCTTGCTCAGGCGTACGCGGGTTGCCACATCAACGGCGGAAAGCTGGCGATTACGCAGGGCATTGACGGTTTCAAGGAAGGCCTGGCGTACGCCAGGAATATCACCCATAAGCGTACAACTCAGGGCCTTACGTAGGAAGCGCTCACCAAAGGGTTCTGAGCGGCTCGAACGCAGCGCTACGCCACGCACGATGAGCTTGCCATCATAGGTCAGGAGGGCATAGTTTTTGACCTCGTGGCTGAGCATGGCACGGTAGCGCCCCTCATATTCCAGGTGGATGCCCGAGGGTAACTCGGCCCCGATTTCAGCCACGAGGGCGCGTTCTTTGTCGTCCGTCCAGGTCTGAGGGACTGCGAAATAGACGCCATCGGTATCGGCTTCGATGGGTAGGAGTCCACGCGTCTCCAATGCGCGCAGCACCTGTGAGAGGATTGCGCGCCCACGGCTGGTGACCTCGTTGGCAGCCTGCGGATCAGCGAAGAGCGCCATCTGTCCAGCCCCCATATAGCCATAGGCGGCGTTGATCAGAATCTTCATCGCGGCCTGCGTGGCGTTATGGTGGTTCCCCTCAATAGAGGTGGGGTCGGCGAGGCGTGCGGCCTCCTTGTGGGCCAGGCGCAGATCTGTGAGGCGCGCCAGGATTTTGAGCAAGGCTCCCAGGCGATCGCAGGCGGGACCAATCTGAAATGTACGCATGAGCGAGGGATAAAGCGAGGCAACATCGGCCTTGACGATGTGTTTGGCGACTCCGCTGGCGAAGAGGTGAACGGCACCACCCGCGTGTGGCTCGACACCGGCGTTGTTCGTGGCATAATCGGCCTGGCAGGGGAGCGCGGTTCCGGCGCGCAGGTAGGCGCGCACGAGAATGGGTTCGAGGATGCCCATGGCGGGGCCTGCCGAGGCGAGCCGTTCATAGCGGCGTGGGGCCATGGCTGCCAGGGCAAAGGGGGCACCCAGGAGTCGGCGTGAGAGTCCATCCACTTCATCGACATCATCGAGGGCGTAACGACGCACCTTCTCTGGCTGCTGGCGATAGGTATCGTAGATCGCGCTTCCCTCGATATACACGCGTTGGGGCGAGGCAATGCCAAAGTAGCGCGCGACCTCTTTCAGGCTATAGCTGGGAATGTCGCGTACGACGAAGTCATGGCGGCGTACGGCATCAAGCGTATCAATCAACTCGCGCCCGGCCACGGTGTAGCGCGTGCGGTGGCGGGCTTCGGGACCCACGGCCAGCGTCTCTTCGCGGCTCTCAAGCATAGCATGGTAGCCTGCTGGTCCCATGCGTCCTATAGCCAGGGGAATCTCATGCACGAGTGCGCGGCGGCTAAGAAACGAGAGATCGAAGCCAAAGAGGTTATGATTTTCAATCACATCGGGGTCGCGCTCACGGATAATCTGGCAAAGCTCCTGAATTAACTGGGGCTCGTCACCGACTTGCGGTGCCTCCAGGATCTTAGTAAAGCCACGGCTATCACGAATGGAGACGAGAAAGATGCGTCCCTGACGTGGATCGAGCGAGGTCGTCTCCAGGTCGAATTGCAGGCGGTGCATGTCCTCGTAGTTCATGCCATGGAAATAGGTGCGCCCTGTGCTCATAAGGTATTGCTCGACGGCTCCCACGCGGTAATAGGTATGCTCCAGGTCGGTTTCGGTAAGGCTCTTGACCTGGTATTTGAGGCGATGGGATGCACCAAAGAGAATCTCACGTTCTAGCAAACGCCCATCCGTAGACGAGAGGAGATAACGGTAAGAGCCAGGTAGGCCATCAAGCTCACGGAACCAGATAGCATGCTGCGTCCTGGGAATACTTTCGTGTGGAAGCAGGCTTGAACCCAGGTGAGCCAGGTCCTCAAGGGTTGTGGCAAAGAGCCAGGGGCGGAAGCGGTCAGGAAGACAAACAACTTGTTCACCCTCTTGCTCTCGCACGCGCTGCCAGATGAGCGCGCGCCCATCCCGATGCGCCCAGACAGAGACAATGCCCGGCATGGGGTCCCAACCGAAGAGATAGCTATCATCAGTTGCATGCTGATCCTGCATAGGAGATCGGGCGACTACTGTAGATTGCCGGGTTTCTGGGTTTGTGGACGACGCTGTTTCTCCTGTGGCCATAGCACCTCTCGGTTTGCATTGCGTGGTTGACGAAAGCAAGAACGCCTATTCTAGAAGTTATTATATCATACCTCCGCTTAGGCTGTAGGGGTCTTTTCTAGAATAAGGGGCAGCTAAATGAACAGAGGATGTAGACAAAGTGGATGTTTGCGCGTTTAATCAACAGGGTATTATATTTCTATTTTATTTGCTGTGTGTATATGCTTGCTTAAGAAGGTTAGTGAGAACACAATGAAGTATTCGCCTCGCTCTGGTATGCTCGTTGTAAGCATGACATTTTTGTTGCTGGCGGTAGGTATTTTACTTATGTTCGCCGCGGCCAGTTCGCTTCCCTATACGGGGCGCCCATTACAATATTTTGAAACGCCAACGCCCGGCTCGACACCTGGCGTCATTAATTGTTTGAGCCTCCGCTGTCATCGGTAACTGTCCGATGCTGTGGGGGACCACGCAGCCTCCATAGCGTCGGGCTTTGGCTCACATGTATTTAGTAAGGGCTGGAGGGCATGGAGAGGGAGGCAAGCCAGTTACGGACCTCGGCCTCTTTGCGGTGTCCACTCATGACGAGGCTTGCAAGACAGATATCGCCGAGGCGACGCGCTTCGGTAATATCGCCCTGCGCGGCGGCGACGCGTGCCAGGCCATACTGCCCCAGGATGTACATCTCGTGGTCGCCCTCGGGGAGGGTCGTGAGCATGTGCTGATAGGCTGTCGAGGCCTGCTCGACCAGGTCGAGATGTAGGTAGAGTTCGCCATAGAGGTTATGCGCTGAGGCGATAATGCGCGGCGAGCCAATTTCTTGCGCGACTTTAAGGCCCCGTACAAGAAAATCTTCTGCCTGAGCGTACGTTCCCTGCTTGATCTTCATTTCACCAATATTAATGAGAAGGATGCCAATCCATTCGCGTAGGTGAAAGTGTTGTGCCAGCTCCAGGCCTTCCTGGAGGTGTGTCTCGGCCAGTTCATAATGTTCCTGCTCATAGGCCAGGGTTCCGAGATTGAGCAAGAAGATGATCGTGAGTTCACAGTGGACAATCTGGCGTGCCAGGTTAAGACCTTCGTTGAGGAAGTGTTCGGCCTTCTCATTCTGGCCCTGTTCGGCATACGTCACGCCAATGCTGAGATAGAGGCGACTGACCTTTTCGCGGTCCCCCTGCGTACGGGCGAGACTAAGCGCCTCCTGTAGATATACCTCGGAGCGGTTATAGTCGCCACCACTGGCTATGATGGAGCCGAGCACGCGGAGCTGTTCGATAAGATACTCGGGATAGTTATCCTGCTGGGCGATAGTGAGACCCTCGCGCAGATAGGACTCGGCGCTGCTATAATCGCTGCGCTTCCAGACGAGCCAGCCCTGACCTGTGAGGTGTGCACAGAGATAGCGACGGTTATTCCAGCGCCGCGCTAGTTCTATACCCTGTTGATAGGTTGAGTGTGCGAGAGTATATTCGCCAAGGCGATAGGCGATCTCGCCGATCTGGAGCAGCGTATTGAGGATGCCGTCACGATCCTGAAGAATATTCGCGGCCTGGTAAGCGCGCTGGAGATGAGTATGGGCAAGAGCATATGAGCCGCGCATAAGCAGGAAAGGGGCGAAGGTACAGACGCCCTTGACCAACTCAGTCCAGTACTGGTGTTCATAGGCGGCGTCGAGTGCACCCAGGATAACCGCACTCTCACCCTCAAGTAGCTCGTAGTCTTTCTCATGCTGCTCGACATAATCCAGGATATAAGCGATGAAGCGAGCGTAGGGCGTAGACTCCTCTAAGTGAGCACGCGCGTAGTCGGAGATGGTCTGGTGTAGTGTATAGCGCTCACTAGTGCTACACTCCAGTAGGCCTGCATCAATAAGCACATCAAGCGTAGCGGAATCGCAGTCAGCGACAGCGAGCGCGGTCTCTTCAGAGAAGCTATGTGGCTTGGGTGGCAGAATAGAGAGCGCATAGAGCGCGGCACGAGTCGTTGAGGAGAGCTGTCGATCCGTAATAGCGATCACCGACTGAAGCGAGCGCAGTTTGGGCGCTCCAGGCTCCGGCTCTAAATTAGCGTCGTACGCCTCGCTTAATTCCAGGCGTTGTCTGGTGTTGCTCAGGCTCTGAATAGTGTTCTGAATATGCTGCGTATCGCCATGGTTGGCCTGCTTGCGCAGGTAGTTGCCCATGAGGGTCAGGGCCAGAGGGAGACCGCCCACAGCCTGAACAAGGTCACTCTCTTTATAAGAATCATGACGAAAAACGGTTGGCGCGAGATGACGCAGGAGGCGCATACTCTCCTCTTTATTCAACTCGGAGAGCGTCAATGGACCGTTGACCGCGAAATGCGCTGCGACGGTGGGGAAGCGCGTAGTCACCAGGTGCGCGCAATGTGGCCCTCCAATCTTGAAAGGAAGCACATCTTCAAGCGTCCAGGCGTCGTCGATAATGATCAGCAGGCGGCGTGAGCCGATGGCGGCGTGCAGCGCCCGGGTCCAGGAGGTATAGTCTATACTCTGCTCCGCCAGGGAGAGACCAAGCAGGCGGCCCCAACGGCTCAAGATGCTAGGAATATTGGCGCTTGGACCCAGCCCTGCCCAGAGGATACCATCCGCGAAAGATTCAAGTACCTCTTCATCATAGGCCAGGGTGATGGCCAGCGTTGTCTTTCCGATGCCAGGCAACCCATTGAGCGTGGTAAGCGAGGCATTGCCATCCTCCCATAGATGCTGCTTAAGCAGTTCCAGGTCGTTGGCGCGTCCAATCAAGGGAGAACTCGGCTGGCGCGGGATCGCGGGATCAAAAATGGGCAGAGGGCGCGTGGGCACGGAGGACAGACGGTGCAGCCGCGAGGACGCTTGTGGCGAGTGCATCTGAGCTTTCGATGTGTTATGTTGCATAATGAGGGAAACCTCCTCCAGGTGCCGCGAAGGAGCCGGGCAGTCAGCCTTTGCCTGTAATGTACGAGAAGAGTCTACTTCATAATACCTATAATAACATAAAAGCTCATTAAAATACCGTAAAAAATAGTCTGCCTCCCTGCTTTAAGTGACGCAAAAAACACCCACAAAATCAAAACGCTTCGACAACTACCTGTAGCCGCGTACGCCAGTAGCGGGCCATCCGCTACTGGCGTACGCGGCTACAGGTGATGCTTTTAGGGCATCACTTTTTGCAAAAATAAGTATTGGACAACATCACGCAGGCATAGGTATACTTGGGATATGCACAACATTTAGGATATGCCAGGGTTGTAAAAGAGGAGAAAACTTATGACCGATGAGCGTAATGAGCGGATTCAGAGCCGCTTTGGCGTGGCTGCCAGCGATTATGTCACCAGCGCAGTGCATGCTCAGGGACCTGATTTACAGTGGCTAGTCGAGGCGGCACGACTGGATGGAAGCGAGGCAGTGGTGGATGTAGCGACCGGGACAGGCCATACCGCGCTGGCGCTGGCTCCCTATGCCCGCGAGGTTGTGGCTATTGACTTCACAACTCCCATGCTTGAGGCGGGTCGCAAGCTCGCTCAGGAGCGCCATATCGCCAATGTGCGCTTTATCGAGGGGGACGCGCACGCGCTTCCACTGCCAGACGCATACGCGGATGTCGTGGCCTGCCGTCACTCGGCGCACCATTTTGTGGACCTGCCCCAGGCGGTGAGAGAGTGGGCGCGTATCCTCAAACCCGGCGGGCGGCTGGTAGTGATTGATGCAATCGTGGCAGAGGAGCAGGTGCTGGACGACTTTATTAATCAAATAGAGGTCCTGCGTGATCCCTCACATATACGCAACCGTTCTGTGAACACGTGGCTACACCTATTGGAAGAGGCAGGTATTTCGGCGCGCCTCGAGCGCAGTTGGGGCATTCACATGGACGTGCCAACCTGGACGCAGCGTATGCGCACGCCCACGGAGAATGTGCAACGCATCCTATCTATGTTCGCGGCGGCCACACCCGAAGAGCGAGCCAGCCTCAAGCTCCAGCAGGTGGACGGTGTCGACTGGTTTGATCTCCCAACCGGGCTATTTGTCGGCGAGAAAAATAAATAAGAAGAGGTTCTGGCCGGGAAGGGCATGCCCTTCCCGGCCAGAACCTCTTCTTATTTCACCAGATTTTAGATGGCGCCAGGATGGCTGAGAGGGAGGAGACAGCGATCCGGCTGAACGGTATCGGGCATCACCTGGCGGTAGATGTCGAGGTACGCGCGAGTCATGGCCCTGGACGAGAAGTGTTCGTCGACATGGGCACGCACCTGGGCGCGGTCGAGGTCTTTCACACGCGGCATGGCCTCGATCATTTCATCGAGCGTATCCACAACGAAGCCGCTGACACCGTCATACACGACCTCGGGTGCCGCGCCGCGTCCAAAGGTAATCACGGGACAACCCAGGGCCATGGCCTCGACCATAACCATGCCAAAGGGTTCTTCCCACTCGATAGGGTTGAGAAATGCCGTAGCGCGGCTAAAGGCCTGGATCTTGCCCTCCATGTCCAGAGGACCGAGGTAGCGTATCTGCTCATCATCAAACTGGGGCTCAAGCTGCTCATGGAAGTACTGTTCAGCCTCAGGCGAGGAAGTATCGATGGTTCCGCCCATGTGTAGAGGAACTCCAGCACGTCGCGCTGCCTCAATAGCCAGGTGCGGTCCCTTTTCGGGCGAAAAGCGACCCAGCCAGACATAGTATGGCTCAACCTGGGCGTCGGCTGGAATAGTATACTCCTTCATGGAGATACCATTGTAGACAACGCCAGCCAAATTTAAGGGGCCCTGTCCCGCCTCCACCTGGCAGGCCTTGCGACTAATCGCGACGACGGGGCACTGACGCCCCCATTCATAGAAGAAGTAGTTGTCCGCGTCACCCTGCCAGGTGCCGGCCCGGTCAAAGGGCATATGGCTGTGCATCGTAATGATATGCGCCATCTCCAGCGAGGCTAACATAGGCAAAAGATACATATCTGTGGATGAAGAGAGATGCCCATGAACGATATCATAGTCATTCTCTTGCTGGATGTGTTGCACGGCTTTATACATATGGAAGTAGGCCTTAAGGTGTGCTTGCCAGGGAGTGCCCTCTTTCAAAAGCGAATCATGATAAAATGAGATATGCCGCGCCGAGGTCTGCGCATCGGCAGGTGCATAGAGCGTAACATCATGGCCCTCAGCGACAAGCTCTTCCACAAGATTATTCAAAACAGACTCTGTTCCGCCATAGTTCTCCGGAGGAATCGGCAACCAGGGCGGTGCGATCTGCGCGATTTTTAAGCGTTTCTTTTGCTTTACCTTCTCCATAGTAATTTTTGTAACCTTTCTTATATACATTGAGCTAGCGCATTCTTCTTCCAACCGCCACGATCTCACTTATCTCATCACTTATAATACGTTTCTCTCTGGGTAGAAGACTACACATGTATAAGCGCCGTGAAAACGTAGAAGCGCTCGAATCCCCACGTCTATGCCGGAGAAAAAAAGGAGTGCTTGTAAACGGCACACCTACCCCTTTTCTCCGGCCGGGCGTGAGGCGTATCGCGGAAGTGTAGCCGCCCAGCAGGTGTGAAAGGTAGGTGCGCCGTTTACAAGCACATCCTTTCACACTTGCATGGGCGGCTGCCTTCTCACACCTCCTCAGTCCTCCTGCATCGGTAGCGGGCTTTTTGCCACTAAAAATAGATGGAGGGGATGCTGATGGTGGGGCTGGTGGCGGAGAGATGCCAGGTGCTATGCTTCTGGAAGCTAGTGGCGCGGTAATAGAGGTCGATGGTGGGAAGGTGCCAGCGTACATCTGACGGCAGGTAGGCGCTGTTTCCGGCCGTCAGGAGGAGGTTGGCAAGATTTTGGCAGGCCGAGGATTGGAGGCAGTTCAGCGTGACATGGGTCATGCTGGGCGTGATCGTTACCTGTGAGAGGCTGTATGGCGCATTGTGGCTGGAGCGGGGTGTGGGAATGATCTGCCCAGTGTGAAAAGGCAGGGTGAATTGAAAACGGAGTGGCTGTGACCCCTTATAGACGGTAGTCGTGCCGCCTGTCGTCTGGTCGACAAGCCAGATCGAGTGGATATCCAGGGTTATATGAAGCTGGTGAATTTCGCCTGGAGTTGGACTTGAGGGCAGATAGAAGAATGATATATCGCTGTTGGTATTGTACTGGCCAAAGAACGTGCTATAGGCCGCATACTTGTGCCCTATGGTTATGCTTGTGTGTAGCTCCTGGATGGAGAGCGTGCCAAACATGTCCGTAACATCGTTCAGGTTGTTGTAAGTGGACTGGAGGAGGGTGTAAGCCAGGCCGATGGCATTGTTATCGGCGTAAGCTTGTTGAAGCCTGAAAATAAAGCCGGGGCGCGTAGATTGTTGTTGGTTAATATCGCTGTAGAGATGCGAATTGCAGATGGAGGGCTGCGCGCGGCTATCGTTGGACTCGTCGGCGAAGAAGCAAGCTGGCCGGTCGACGCGGGCATCATAATACGCGGGAGTAAAGACTGGAGGTGCTTTAAGCTGACTTGAAGAGACTAACTGATTTTTATTCACAATCAGCAGGGCCATACCAGACGTGAGCAGAGCGACGACCAGAAGCAGAGAGGTAAGCATCAGGCCCAGGCGCAGGAAGATGCGTTGGCGAAGGGGGCGTGTATAGGAGGCCGAGGATGAGAGGCGAAGCAGAGTCAGCCCTTGCTGATTGGACTGTTCGCCCTCCTCTTCTTCGCTAGCGAGAAGGGGTGATTGGACCTGTTCGTCAGATTGTGGCAGAGCCAGAATAGCCTCGCGAAGCTCCTCCTCCGTCGCTGAGGCATATTCACCAGAACGCAGCCAGGACCAGGACGACTCCAGGTGAGTGCGCACGCGCCGCTCCGGTAGGCCCAGGCAAGCGGCAACCTCAGCCGGCGAGAGTCGGGCCACCACATGCAGGACCAGGCAGGCTCGTTCATAGAAGGGTAAGCGAAGCACCGCCTTAATGAGTGAAGGGGTGCTTGTAGGCAGCGCGAGGAGCTGATAGAGGGGCCAGGAATGGCGACGCAGACCGCGAGCAGAGGGTTCCTGGGCATCATAGGCGATATTGGTCGCGATACGGTAGAGCCAGGTGAGAAAATCCGCGCCAGGCTCCAGGCCTGGCAGAGCCTCCCAGGCACTCCGAAAGGTATGAACAGTCAAAGAGGGAGCTTTCTCTTCCCCCAGCAGGCGCACAAGATAGAGCCGAATGCTGGAGCTATAGCGCATGAAGAGTCCCTGCATGCCCGCGATATCGCCAGCCTGTGCCTGCGAGATAAGATCCTTGTCCCCGGAACTGCTCATTGCCCTGGCTCCTCGATTGGAAACAAAATTCCTGCGACCCCCATTTATGGCGCTTCCAATTACCATAGGCGCCCGATTTATCGCGCCTTGAAGGGAAACGAGATGGCTTTACAACGCTCTTCAGAGTTACAGGTAATGTTGGTATTATAACATTACAGTATATGGAAATAATATGGATTAGCGGTGGCTTATTAGTACTACAGAAGTTGCAGGTTGAAGAACACGACATACCAATTTCTGGGGACGTCACGCATAAATTTGACGACTTTGATGAGTGCAGAAGGTGTTTTTATGCTATAATGGGGCAAGATTGCTCGTTGAGCAAGTTATTTTTTTCAACCTTCGGGACCATGCTAGTACTTTTTGCCAGAAAAGATGCTAGACATGACGATTGGCAAAAAATCTTATACTATCTTTTCTAGGTATCGATACTGAGGTATAAGACATTTGACCCGTGGAAGTTCCGTTTTCAGTCTTTTATCGGTCTTTTGGAATAAGACACGACCTCATCACCCAGAGAGGTTGAGATCGGGAATATTTCTGGCGGGTTGGTCGCAGGATACAAGATTACTTTGTTGGCGCGTGAGCTGGCTCACACATGCTCGCCGCCAATGGCAGGGTTCGCGCGGATTGTGGCAGCCCAGAGCTGGCACCCAGTGACCACAATCCCCTGAACGCCAGTGGGGCATTTGTTTGCACGACCCCACTGCGCAAGGCAGCACTGCACATCCGTGGATCGGAAACTAACAATGTGTAGATCATGTGCGTTACGCACCCAGGAAGGCACATGATAGTAATTTTGGGGGGTATGCACGTATTGATGCTTGAAGCCCATAGGCAGAAACGGGTATCCTGAACACCAGCGGGACTGGTGGAGAGTAGGCAGGCTTACTCATACCTACTAAATTGGAGATCATGGATATGCCGGGTTGGACCGCAACTTGAGGCTTTAGGTAGTGAATACACGCGATTGTTTCCCCAGGGAAAGGTAGAGAAATCGTATGTTCAGAAATATGCTGCGTTGGATTATTCCACTGGTCGTCTTGCTTGTCGTCATCACTGTTGTCGCCATCGGCTCAATCACCTATACTCATGCCGCCGGTATCACCCCAACGCGTAGTCAATCTACAGACCAAACTACCCCAACTCCAAGTGTACAGCCAAATGTTTATTGGCACGGCTAGAAACACTATGATAAATTATGTTCAGGGAGCAGCGCCACCATCGCTCGCCGTCGCTCCCTGGTAGGGAATAAGCCTTGGCTGCGTTACTTGCGTGCGTGCCTACTCGTGGTTGTTGCGCATTAGCATTTTTGTTCTTCTTATTTGATGGAAGATAACCACTTGCGCACCTCTTCAGCGTTACCATGACCTATTTGTTTCAAAACATTAAGGCTTTGCTCGGCTAGATCTTGAGCTTTCGATTGATCTCCTTGCATAAAAGCCACTTGTGCTAAGCCAAATCGAGCAAGTGCTTTTAAATCTAAAGCTTCTTCGGGAAGAATATTTAACATTTCGGCGAATGTTTTTTCAGCTGCTTGCTCCTGCTCCTCTATAAGCAATAACTTGCCATACTCATTAAGAGCATGTGCTGTCATCTGGGGAATTCCTATTTGGCGCGATAGTATCAAACTCTCCTTGAGATATGCTTCTGCTTGCTGATAATCACCTTGTTTGCTAGTGGTAAAACCCAGGTTCATGAGTAGAATACTGGTCCATTCTCTGTGTTCAATCTTGCGAGCAACTTCAAGACCCTCTTTTAAATATATCTTGGCTTGTGCATAATTTCCCATTTCCATTTCGGCTGCACCAAGATTTGCTAGTAATGCACTAGTTCTTTCGTGATGTCTGATTTGGCGAGCCAATTCTAAGCCTTCAATGAAATATGTTTTAGCTTGAGAATCATTTCCTTGTTGGCCCGCATTTACACCCAGATTCATTAAAATGATACATGCTAGCTCATGATCTTGCATCTGTCTGGCAATGGTCAGACTTTCGCTTAGGCAGGCCATTGCTTCAATGTATTCTCCTCTCAGGTCTTTAACTGATCCCAAGACACGAAGAATTCCACTTATCCTTTTTTTGTTATCAATCTTGCGTGCAATGGCTAAACCTTCTTGCAAGTATTCTTCTGATTGAGCATTATTGCCAAGTTTCCAGGTGACCCAACCTAGATCATTCAGAAAAGCACTGATCTGCTCCAGGTCATTATGCTCACGAGCTAGTGTGAGTCCTTGCTGGAAGATGTCTTCGGCCTGGGCAAATTTTCCTTGTTGATGCAGGACCTGGCCGGTGTAGAGGAGGAGGGTGGAGAGGGCGCGCTGGTCGTTGAGGGTGAGGGCGGCCTCCTGGGCACGCTGAAGGTGCTGCTCGGCCTGGGCGTAGAGGCCACGGAGCTGGAGGTAGGGGGTGAAGGCAATTGTGGCCTGGATAAGCTCGGGGAGCATGGCGAGCCGGTGAGCCTGTTCGAGGGCCGTGAGGATGGTGGGGCTCTCAAGCTCAAGCTGCTCGTAGTCGCTGCTGTGTTCCGCGAGGAAGGCGCAGGTGTAGGCGACGAGGCGGCGTTGGGCGACGTCGTGCTCGGGGGCGCGCTGGAGCTGGAGATAGGTGTAGTCGCGGATGGTCTGATGGAGGGTGTAGCGGCTGGCTCCGCTGCTCTCCAGGATGCCGATGTCGATGAGGGTGTCGAGGATATCGACCTCGCAGGCGGCGACGGCCAGGGCCGCTTCCTCGGAGAAGGTATTGGGGCGCGCCGGGAAGACGGAGAGGGCATAGAAGGCCGAGCGCGTGGCTGGGCTGAGCTGCTGATCGGTGACGGAGATGACGGAGTGTAGCGAGAGCTGGATATCGCTGGTCAGGCTGGGATGAGACTCGACGGGACCGTGTGGCTCCTGAATTTGCAGGCGCTCCTCGGCGTTGCTCAGGCGCTCCAAAGCGGCGGTGATGCGGCGCGTCTGCCCACTATAGGTCTGTTTGCGCAGGTAGTTGCCCATGAGGGTCAGGGCCAGGGGGAGGCCCCCCACGGCATGAACGAGGTCCTGGGCCTTCTGCACCTCGCGATCAACCACGCCTGGCGCCAGGAGACGCAGCAGGGTCATGCTCTCCTCGTCGTTGAGGGCCTGGATCTTCTTCGCGCCATCCAGGGCGATAAATGAGGCGATCTCAGGATAGCGCGTGGTCAGCAGGTGCGCGCAGTTGGAGCCGCCAACCTTGAAGGCCAGCGCCGCCTCGGTGCTCCAGGCGTCGTCGATGACCAGGAGCATATAGCGTGTGCCAATGGCGTTATGAATAGCGCGCGCCCAGGCGTGTACATCGCTCAGAGAGGCCATCTCTGTCGCGGAGATGCCCAGGAGGGTGCCCCAGCGACTCAGCAGGCCTAGAATGTTTGGTTTAGGACCGAGACCTGCCCAGAGAATGCCATCGCGGAAATGAGTGCGCACCTCGCGGTCATGGGCCAGGGCGATGGAGAGCGTGGTCTTGCCCACACCAGGAAGACCATTGAGCGCGGTCAAGGCCACGTTGCCGCCCGTGAAGAGGCGGCGCTTGATATCGGCGAGCTCTTCATCGCGGCCAACCAGGCGAATGGCAGGCAGGAGCGGAACGGAGGGATCAACAATAGCCGTGGTAGGCGTGGGGGGCTCCTCGGCTGAGGATTCGACTTCATCAATGTTTGAAGTGGTAGTGGCTGGGGGTTCGGAGCTTGCGCTGGGCACAAGGTCGAGTTCCTGGGCGGTCAGGCCGAAGAGCTGGCAGAGCTTGCGCCGAAAATAAGGATTGGGGCGCGTAATGCCGCGCTCCCAGCGGCTCACGTTCACATGCGTGGTCCCGATCTGTTCCGCGACATCCTGTTGTGAGAGCGAGCGTGCCATCCGAGCTTCGGTAAGCTTCAGACGCGGTTGTGGCTCAGTTGAGGGAATGTGATCCACGTGCCATTCCTTTCTGGGCAACAGAAAATGATAAATATGTTTAATTGAATGATAACATATGATCTTTGCTCTGTACATGTTCATCAGGCATAATTAGATCAGTAAATCTACCTGCTACGTGAGGGAATACGCGGAATGGTAGAAGCCGGGCAAGGGGGGGAGGGACTGAAGCGCATCAAACCCGGAGCGCGTAAGCGCTGGCACTAAGGGACTGGCTGCCAGGGAGTGATGAGGAACTCTTCCCCAGAACCTTTTTTTCTACTTATCCGAAACCCTGAGCGCGCTTGCCGTACCACCTTTAGGTGATCCCCGAATGGGGGAAGCGCTAGTCACGCGAGTGACGTTGGGTTTTTGAATAAGATCTTAGTAAGAAGGTAGCAAAAAAACAGGTCACAGCATTTCCGGGCACAGGCAACAAAGGAGCGGCGATGCATATGCAAGAGCAAGAATGCAGAGCGAATGTGTGGAATCCCGTACAGGGAACGGTGGCGACGCAGGCATATCCAGGTGTGCGGCGCGTGCGCAGCATCGACCTTGTTCCATTTGAGGGCGAGGCCACACAGAACTCCGATGAATATGTCTGGGAGGGCGCGTGGGAAGCACCCGAACATATGGATGAGTTCGCCGTTTCAGGCATACATGTTCAGAGCGAGCCACTGCACCAGGAAGCGATCGACTGGATCTACGAGGCCAGCCCAGTCGCCGAGATAAGCCAGATTACTACGCAGAAGCTTCCCCGGCAGCGTGGCCAGACCACTGGTATGACGCCGATCATCCTGGAAGCGAAGCCCACGCAATCCGCGGCGACGCAGGTAGAGCAACATGTACCCACCATGAGCAAGCACGAGCAGCCTGTGAAAGGGAGAAACATCTTCCTCTGGCTATTGAGCCTGTTGGTGTTAGGAATCGTAGGCATCATAGTCTGCGGTTATCTGCTCGCCGCCATAGGCAACGGAACCCTGTAGAGCTGTACCAATAGCGCCACGCACTCACAAGGCAGGAGAAAACAGCATGCAAAGGCCAGCAACACGCAGTAAAAGCAAGATGACTTCAAGCGATCTGCGACGAGACAACGAAATCTTACACTTCTCCCTGCAAGATGCGTTGCCGCAAGGGCATATCATGGCCCTTAATCCCAAATTTGGTACGCTCTCCTATCTCTCATACGAGAGCGACCGCCTGCTGATGATCGCGCAGGAACAGTTTACTGGCACTGAGATGAGCGTTTTGCTCCCACTGCTGGAGATGTTCCCCTACTACTGCCCATACGAAGTCCTGTACGCCAGCTTCTACAATGGCAGCGTCAGCGAGGAGAACGTCGAGGAGAGCCGCGAGAAGCTCGACCAGGCGCTGGAAGAAGGTCTATGGGACCAGGAGATGCGCCCGATTCGCGATGCCCTCTCGCGCACCCGCATCAAGCTGCGCAAGTTTGGCATTGACATCTCATCGATCCTGGCCACAGGTTACATCCTGATGGTAGCCTCAATGCCCAGGCCCATCATCAAGCCGCGCGAAATCGAGCGCGAAGCCATCGTCCTGTAACCAAACAGCCCAAGTAGCTGCGTACGCCAGGGCACAGCCCAAGTAGCCGCGTACGCCAGTAGCGGGCCAAACACCGGGTTTGAGCAAAGGGTGCCATACACCACACCGTCCCTTTGCTCCCTCACCCCCGGTCGGCATGCGTGGGGTTTTGCGGTCCCCCCACGCATCCGATGCGGGTTCTTTTTTATTTTTGGCACCGTTCGAGGTAATGGCTGGTTGCTTTTGGATTGGTGTTGGGTATACACTAATAGAGTGAAGGGTGAGCGTTTCTGTTTTCCCCCGTTTTTCTCCTCTGAGATGATATATGGTGGGCCTGCGGGCCTGTGTACAAGCATGACCACAGTGGAATATTTCTCTGTATTACGTGGTGTGAGTTTGGTGTTGGGCCTGGTCCTATGCTTTTTTGATATTATGAGGTCTTATGAAAAAGTTGGTGCATTTCTCTGCTTTCTGGCGGCAGTTCCAGTTGACGCGGGCGGACCTGGCCTATGGGGCGCGCCTGATCCTGGTCGTACTGCCGCCTTTGCTTATTGGTCCCGCTATTGGTCAGAGTAAACTGGCGGCCATGGGGATGCTGGGTGGGTTGTACACAGCCATTGGTGGCACGAGTGGACGCTATCGAGACCGGGTGGTGGATATGCTGTGTATCGCGAGCGGCATGGCCATAATTGCTTTCCTGGCGAGCGGCCTGAGCGTTAGCGGCGTTGTACTGGCGATAGCGGCCGCTTTGTTGATTCCTTTTATTTTGAATATGTTAGGAATATTTGGGACCTCGGCGGGGCGCGTGGGTCTACTGGTTACAATTGTCTTTGCCATGGTGTTGAGTGAGGAGGGGAGCTGGCAGACTGGTATCTATGTGGCGCTGTCTATGCTCATCTGTGGCCTGTGGGCCATAGTTCCGACACTGTTGCTGTGGCCGCTGAGACCCTACCAGCCGGAGAGACAGGCTGTGGCGAGCTATTACCGGACTTTGGCCGCCTTTTGTGGCGCGTTGGAGGGCCCAATGCATGACGAGGGGCAGCGGAAAGCCCTCAAGCGAGCGCGTGGACAGGTCTGGCAGGCCTATAACCAGGCGCATAGCATGGTAGTCGCCGTGCATGCCGGGTCGGAGGAGACGCCCCTGCCCTTGCAGCGCCTTTTCCTCTTAACCCTGCACGCGGACCACTTCTTTCAGACGGCGATCTCACTGGGAAAGTTTGGCGAATCAATGCCACGGGTGGTGCGCGTGACACCTGTGCGCCAGGCATTGAACGCGGCGGTCAGCGAGTTTGGGCGTGTCTTGCGGCAGGTGGCTGCCTCGGCCCTGAATGAGAAGGTGCTGGTAGAGACGAATGAGCTGAATCGCAGGCTGGTGGAGGTGAAGGCGCGTGAGGACGAGTTGCGACGCCACATGCAGTCACTGATGGCGCGCTACGCGGCGGAGCCAGTGGGGCGCGCGAGCACTCTGACGAGGGTTCACCTGACGCGGCTGGTGGATGAGGAAGATTATAAGGGGATGATGCAGGTCTTGCAGGTGTTGCGAACCTTCCACCAGGTAAGCAATGCCCTGCTGGTAATCGTCGCGATGCTGAAGCAACAGGACCAGGAAGAGAGCCTGCTCCAAACGGCGCTGCGCCTGGCCTACCGCCAGGAGGTAAAGCGCGAGAATCCCCTAGAGACCTTAAAGACCCAGTTCACGATGCAGTCGGCCACCTTCCGCCATGCCCTGAGAATCGGCCTTGCGATGGGGGTTGCCACAGCGATCTATAGACTGTTTGAGATACCGCATGGTTTCTGGATTGCCCTGACGATCATGGTATGCCTCAAGCCGAAT
The DNA here is from genome assembly GCF_016587375.1 of Ktedonobacter robiniae. Lineage (GTDB taxonomy): Bacteria > Chloroflexota > Ktedonobacteria > Ktedonobacterales > Ktedonobacteraceae > Ktedonobacter > Ktedonobacter robiniae. The sequence continues at coordinate 1,125,432 of NZ_BNJG01000001.1, read as the reverse complement.
TATAGCACCTCGAACCAGAAACTGGCGCAGCGCTTTATAGGCACATGTATTGGCGCCTGCATTGCCGCCGCGCTGGTCGCCCTCGTACGCGTGCCATCCGAGATGCTGCTGCTACTGGCGGTCTTTGGCTTTATCGGCTTCTGCTACTACCAGCGCAACTATCGCGTCTTCGTGATGTTTATCGCCCCCTTCTCTCTGTTGCTCAATTCCATGGCCACGCCGGGTCAATGGGAGATCGCTCTTCTGCGCGTGGGCTGTACGCTGCTGGGCTGTCTACTGTCGTTGCTAGCGGTGCGCTTCCTCTGGCCAGAGTGGGAGCGTGAGCGCCTGCCCAAACGGCTGGCGAAGGCTATCGCTGCCAACCGCGAGTACCTGCGGCGCGTGCTGGCGGGCTACGAGGGCCAGGAGAGCAGTATCAACGGTATACATAAAGTATATAAAGCCATGTCACTGGCCAACGTCGATGTCGCGAGTGCCTTTCAGAGCCTCATGGACGAGCCAAAGGGGCAGCGGGGAGATGTCGAGCGCTGGGACGCTTTGATTACCTATAATCAGCAACTCGCCGATTGTATTACTGCGCTCTCCGCGCACATCCCGTTGATGGTGCGTGAACGGCGCAATCTCCCTCGCCTGGAGCGCTTCGCTAGAACCATAGACAACGTCTTACACCAGATCGAGGAGGTGCTCCTTGAAGGCAAGCAGGCGCAGGAGGTAAGTGGCCTGGTGGAGAATCTGCAAGAGTTGCAGGCGACCCTGCAAAGCCTGATTGCCGAGCGCCTGAGCTGGCAGCGGGCCGAGCACATGCAGACCCAGGCCATGAGCGCTCGTCGCCAGGCCTTGAAAGACCTCGTTCCCATGATGCTGGTCCTCGACGAGATCGCCCAATACACCACCGGCATGTGGAACACCGTGAAGATAGGAATACAGTAGCCGCGTACGCAAGTAGCGGGCGCCCGCTACTTGCGTACGCGGCTACTGTGGGGGACTAATGTGCCTGATAATAGGCTTCGGCGGCTTTGAGTGCGGCACCGGGTTGGGGGAGTGTATAGCCACATTCAGGCAGGATATGTTCCAGGGCGCTCAAGACGGTGTAGACGTTCTGGCGGCTGGCATTGTAGCCCATCAGTCCGATGCGGATGAGGCGCCCTTTCAGCTCGCCAAGCCCACCCCCGACCTCTATGCTGTACTCGTTGAGGAGGGCCTTGCGTACAGCCAGCTCATCGGCACCTTCAGGGATGAGGATGGCCGTGAGCACGGGAAGCTGGTAGCCTGGCTGAGCAAGCAGTTCCAGGCCCATGGCCTTGATACCGGTTTTGAGGGCAGCGCCGTGGAGCTGGTGGCGCGTGAAGCGGGCTTCGAGTCCCTCAACGTGTGCGATGCGCAGGGCTTCATACATCCCATAGACAAGATTACTACAGATCGTATGGTGGTAGGCGTGATCGCCGTTCCAGTAGCGATTGAGCGCCAGGAGATCGAGATAATAGCTTTGAACAGGTGTGCTGCGCTTCTTAATTACCTCGACGGCGCGCTCATTGAGCGTCACAGGGGCCAGCCCGGGCAGCGCGCCGATACACTTCTGGCTGCCAGAGTAAGAGGCATCAATGTGCAGAGCGTCGACCTGCACCGGGAGGCCACCCAGACCACAGACGGTATCGACGACAAAGAGCGCGTTATGGGCGTGGGTCACGCGCTCAAGGTCTGTGAGCGGCTGATGCAGCCCGGTCGAGGTCTCCGCGATGGCGGTAGCGAAGATCTTGGCCTCGGGATGCTCCTTGAAGGCTTGCTCAAGCGCTGCGGAATCCAGGGGCTGGCCTGGTTCGGTCGCCAGTACAACAACATTAGCTCCGGCGCGGCGCGAGATATCAATGATCTTACCGCTAAAGTAGCCCAGGCTCCCCGCGATCAGAGTATCGCCAGGCTCAAGCAGGTTGGTTAGCACGGCCTCGGCCCCAGAGAAGCCCGAGCCAGAGACGCAGCAGGTCAGCTCGTTCTCGGTCTGGAAGAGCCAGCGCAGCAGCCCTGCGGTCTCCTGCATAATTGCGAAGAGCTCTGGATCGAGATGTCCCAGTTGGGGCGCGGCACCCACCCGTAGCACACGCGGATCAACATTGCAGGGACCAGGCCCCAGCAGCAGACGATAGGAAGGATTCAGCTCGGGAGGCGTAGCTCCCTCTGAGGAGCTTGTATATGGGCGGGCAAATGTTTGCGACATGAGTAGTTTTCCCTTCTAGTCATGTTATGGTGTGTGGTGCTGGATGACTTCCATTCACCATACACCATAACACATTATCTATTGACCTGGTTGGGTGGGCGCTGGCCCTGGGCGTGGGCCGCGATATTTTCGGCGGCCATAGTTGCCATGCGTGTGCGTGTTTTCAGCGAGGCGCTGGCGATATGGGGTACGAGAACCACGTTCTCCATCGTCAGAAGCTCAGGTTCAACGGCGGGTTCGTGCTCGAAGACATCGAGGCCAGCCCCCGCAATCCGCCCGGATTGCAGGGCGCGTACCAGGGCCTTCTCGTCCACCACCGGTCCACGCGCGGTGTTGACGAGAATTGCCGACGGTTTCATCAGTGCCAGCTCGCGCTCGCCAATGAGGTGATGGGTTGAGGATGCGTAGGGGACGTGCAAGCTCACAAAGTCGGACTGGCGCAATAGTTCATCCAGTTCAACATAGGTAAGCTGATAACGATCCTCGATATCTGCTGGAAGGCGCTTTGTATTGTAGTAGAGCACATGCATATCGAAGCCCCCGGCGCGTTTCGCCATGAGCTGGCCGATGCGCCCGGCGCCGATGATTCCCAGCGTTGAGCCATGGACCTCGGCCCCACAGAAGAGGAGGGGGCCCCAGCCGGTAAACTTGCCCGCGCGCAGGAATCGTTCGGCCTCGGGTACGCGCCGGGCGGTTGCCAGCAGCAGGGCGAAGGCCAGGTCGGCGGTGGTATCCGAGAGAATGCCCGGCGTATTGCTTACCGCGATCTGCTGGCGAGTCGCGGCCTCGACATCGATATTGTTATAGCCGACTGCCATGTTCGCCACCAGCTTGAGGCGAGGCGAGGCGCAGGCGCAAGTCTCCAGTAAGCGCGCGCCGATGGTATCGGTAAGCAGGCAGAGCAGATAGTCATGGCCGGGGACGCGGCGCAACAGTTCTTCCGGAGACCAGATAACACCCTCGTCCATATTGGCCTCAACCTCGCCAATGGCATGCAGGAGGGAGTAGGCGTTGGCAGGGATTTTCTGCGTCACAAGAATCTTCGGTCGCTCAGGCATGCAAAGACCTCCAGAAAAAATAGCAGTGAATTGGGAAAAGGGAGAAGCGGACTTTCATTGTAGCAAACGTATCGCTGGAGGTGCAAGCTAAAGCAGTGCATCTGTTTAACCTGGTACAAAAATAGAGCCGGGAGGAATTAGCCTCCTGGCTCTATTTTTGTACCAGGTTAAGATGTGAGGCGCTCGGCGACGTCGTTGAGGCGACGCAGGAACTGACGATCCTGGAGACGCTCCAGGGTGGGGCGCGCCATGTCAAGGTACCTGCGGTCGCCCGTGCGCTCGGCGAGCACGATATCCAGGCGCGCGGCATGGACGACTTCTTGATATTGTTCAAGCTTTTCCAGGGCGCGGGCAAAGCGCTCGTTATCGTTATTGAGTAACGCGTAAGCAGCCTCAATATACTGTTTGAAGGAATCGCTTGAGCCTAAGCCATCACTTTGGGTGTTGGTAATAAGCTCTTCTGGAAAAGCTAAGTTGCGTTCAAGGCAGAATAGCAGTATTACCCGTGCCAATCCTCCTTGAATCTCTGTTAGCTTTAAAGAGGTCAGCGAGACATCATCAGCTTGAAAAGTACTAATAATATTAGTAAATTGTTCACCCAAAGTAGGGACCTCGCCAAGGAAACGGCGTAGGAATGATGCAATGGCATCAATAGTTGGTCGATCTTCGCGGGCTAATGCCCAGCGGAGGAGATTAAAATAGCCTTCAAACATTTTGAATGTGCTCAAGTCATTGCTGCTTTGTTCACGTATCTCTTCCGCTTTGGAATAGAGTGTGTCAAGCAAATCCCAGCGACCTGCAATGAAGGCAACCACCATTACCGTGGAGAGAGTAGAACTCAGATGGAGCAGAGATTGACCCGGGCGCATGCTTTTTAATTCTTGCTGAATAAGATCGAAGCAGGTGTCATAGTTGCGCAGAGCGGCATTAGAGCGAATGAGCATCTGTAGCGCATCGCCTTGTTCCGACGCGGAGAGGTTAGCGATGGCACGACGGCGTTGAATGGGTTGGAGCGAAGCCTGAAAGTCATTTAGACGTTGGTAGAGAGACGCCTGAGCATCTAGCGCCTCGCTAAGGGCTTGAGAATCGCCCTGTTGCTCGAAGTAAGCGGTGGCATCTTGCGCGATATTGAGTAGTTGCTGTAACTCTTCATTGCAGGCCTTCATGTAGTGTGAGAAACAGGGAACGAGCTGGATGCGCCACTGTTCGTACTCGTTACCGGAGGCTGTGGCAAGAGCCTGCGCGCGCTTCTGGAGAGTGGAAATATGTTCAGCTGCATTCTCAAGGCGTTCATACTCACCAAAGCGCGTATAGTTGATGAGCAGTTTACGCAAGAGACGTGCTCCAATCAGGCTTTGAGCCGCGTCTGGCGTATGTTCCGCGTATTGTTTCTCCCAGTATGTGAAGGCTTGTCGATAAGCTTCTGCCGTGGTGAACGACCAGTAATAGCAGTCGCCCAGGTCTTCGTAAATGGAGATTAGCTCTGTCTCCGGTGCGATGGCGATGGCGCTCTGGAGGTAGTTCTGGGCCTCGAAGTAAGCCCCGGCGTGACTGGCCAGGTGGGCGGCACGGCGCAGGAAGTGGAGGGCCTTGACAACATCGAACTGAAGCTGGGTACGAATGGCGGCCTGGCGCGAGAGGGTTACGGCCTCGCGATAATGGTAGGCGATTAGCTCGGCGTACTCATCGAGATGGTCAGCATTGAGTGTCTCCAGCGAGGTCGCTATCTTCTCGTGTAGGCGTATGCGCTGTGTACGTGCGAGGGTGCCATAGGCGACATCGCGGAAGAGGATGTGGCGGAAGGCATAGGTCTGGCCCTCCGATGATACGAGAATGTCACGCTCTAGCAGGCCATCAAGCGCCTGTTGTAGCTCGCTCAGGCTATACTCGCTCAGGACCTCGGCCAGCATGGTCAGCGAGAGGGCACGCCCGGCGACCGAGGCCACCTGGAGCACCGAGCGCTCAGGCCGTGAGAGCTGATCCAGGCGCGCCTGCACGGCGGCATGGACCGTATCGGGGAGCTGTTCAATACTTGCGGCGTTCCCAGTGAGGCCGCGCTCTTGCAGGCCGCGCAGCAGCTCCAGGGCGAAGAAGGGATTGCCCCCCGAGCGCTCAACGATCTGGGTGCGTACAGCCTGAGGGACGTCCTGCATCAGGCGTGAGATCAACTCCTGCGTGTTGCGCGGCGAGAGGGGTTGCAGGGCCAGGGAGGTGAAGTTCTGGCGCCCTCCGCCCCAGTTGGGACGGCGATCCAGCAGCTCGGGACGGCTGAGCGCGATCAGCATGAGGGGGGCCTGGGTACGCAGGTGGGTGATGTATTCCACAAGATCGAAGAGACTATCGCTGGCCCAGTGCAGGTCCTCGAAGATAATGATGCGTGGGGCCTGGGTCGCCAGGACCTCGATCAGCAGTCGCCAGGCGGAGAAGATATTCTCACGGTCGGTCGTGGTCTCGCCCTCAATACCCAGGGTTGCCAGGATCAGGTCTGCCAGGCGCTCCGCGTCCGCTTGAGCATAGGTCGCGTTGAGAAAGACACGGGCCACGTTCGCACGCGTCATATCACCCTGAATAAGCTGGCTCAAGAGGCCGCGCAGGGGCCAGTAGGTCAGGGTCTGGCCGTAGGGGAGGCAGCGCGCCGTCGAAACCTGAAAGTTCTCATCGGGGTCCAGGCGAGCGAGAAACTCTTCCAGCAGGCGCGTCTTCCCGGTCCCAGCGGGCGCGGTAATAGAGACAAGCTGTGGACGCTCCTCCTCCAGAGCGCGGGCCTGTAGGAGTGCGAGCTGCATCAGGTCCTGCTTGCGGCCAACTAGGGGCGGGCGCTCAACCTTGCGCGTGGCGCGAGGTCCTTGCAGCGGATAGACCGTAAGAGGTTTGCTCTTGCCCTTAACCTCGGCGTGGCGTGAGGCCTCGAAGAGGAAGGCATGACTGGCTGCGGCATAGGTCCGTTCTCCGGCTAAGATCTCGCCGGGATTGGCGTTCTGTTCCAGGCGGGCCGCCACGTTTACGGCATCGCCAGTCGCCATGAACTGATTGCTAGTAGAATCGCTGGTCGCCATGACCTCGCCCGTATTGACGCCGATGCGTAGTTGGAAGATGGAACCCAGCATCTCATCGTCGGCGACAGCCTTGCGCAGAGCCAGGGCGGCGGCCAGGGCGCGCTCTGGATCATCACCATGGGCCTGGGGGAGGCCAAATATCGCCATCACGGCGTCGCCAATAAATTTCTCCAGCGTCCCTCCGTGCTGGGGAATGACCTGGCGTGCATGTTCATAATAACGACCCATCAGGGCGCGGACATCTTCGGGATCCAACTCATCACCCAGGGCGGTCGAACCAGTGACATCGGCAAAGAGGATACTGACAAGCTTGCGCTCTTCTGGCATGAGGACTCCTTTTGCACATTGAAAGAATGCAAATAAATGCTGAGTTTGCTTTTCTATACATTCTAGCATAGAAGATTGCAAATATGCTGTTTGCCCGCAACTGGCGTATGCGGCTACTGTGTAGTTGTCTCACGGAGCTTACCTAAACGAGTAAGATGTGGGGTAAGAAGACTCCAGGGGCGGCGGCAGAGTAATGAGAGAAAAGATAAACTGTACCTAAATCGCAGTGTAATACGTTGTAGAAGAAAAGTCACCTACATCAATGGTAGAGATAGTTTGAACTCGTAAACAAGCACAAAAAGGAGAATGGAAGCGTGAGAGGAGGCCTATGCGTATGAAACAACGAGATACGCTGTTGGGGATAGGACTCTACGGGTGGGTGGTATTAAGCCTGTTGCTCACGGGCTGTGGTGGGGTGTCGCAGGCGCAAGAAAACGCCATAGCGAACAAGAACGCGAAAATGACTCCAAAGATCGCGAATGGATGTGGGAAAGACGCTGAGGTGAAGGCGGGAGATAGCGAAGACGAGACGATGACTGCCGATCCCAGGGTTGCCAATGGCAATAGCATGCGCGATTATTATATTCATGTGCCGACTGGCTATAATAAGACGCAGAGCATCCCCCTGGTCCTGGTATTTCATGGGACGGGGGCGCGAGGCTCGGACATGGAACAGGTCACGGGACTCTCGCAGCTAGCGGACCAGGAAAACTTTATTGTGGCCTACCCCCAGGGGTTGAAGGATAACAACGGACAGACTTTCTGGGCCAGCATTGGTACAACTCAACAAGGTATCGATGAAATCCGCTATGTCGATGATTTGCTGGATAACCTGGAGCAGAGCTTCTGTATTGATGAGCAGCGCATCTATGCCACAGGCTTCTCCAATGGCGGCGGCATGAGCTGGTACCTGGCCTGCAACTTGCCGGAGCGGATCGCGGCCTTCGCGCCAGTCTCGGGCAATTTCTATGACCTGGATACGGGCTGCAATATCAAGAAAGGTGTCCCCATTCTGGATGTGCATGGTACGGGCGACACGGTTGTGCCCTATATGGGCGGGCCTGCACCCGAGAAGCCTGATCTCCCCCTGCCATCGGTCCCGCAATGGCTCAATGAGTGGGCTAAACGCGATCACTGTGCCCAGGGACCCAATACCTTTTTCCAGAGTGGCAACGTCACAGGAGAGGAGTGGATACGCTGTCGCGATGGCTCCTCAATTGTGCATTATCGTATTGAGGGCGGCGGGCATGCATGGCCTGTCTCGCTTGGTGGCTCGCCCTCCGCGTCGGAAACCATCTGGAACTTCTTCAAGCAGCATCCACTAACATATTCGTAAGGTCTCCTCGGCGCCTATGACGCCTCGCAGGGGTATGGTGTGTGGTGGCAATGCCGCAGACATTGCCACCACACACCATACCCCTTTCTTCTTATCCCAGGTAGCGATAGAGGAGGCCGCCGAGCGAACTGGCGACAGGGAGTGGGAGCTGTTTCCAGGTAGAGGTGAGCAGACGATACTTCCAGCTCTGCTCTGAGGTCGTGGCCAGGCCCGCCTGGCGGGGATAGTAGTAGTAGGGGAGCGGGTTCAGCTCAGCGCCCCAGCGGCGTTTAAACTCCATCAGGCCCTCGTTGTCGCGGGCGGTGCGCCCCATATCGAGGACGCGGTAACCATGCTCACAGCCCCACTCGATGGCGTGCCACATCAAGAGGTTATTGGGGGCCAGGCGCAGGTAGCGTTCATCGGAGGCGCCATAGGCATAGCGCAACGTCGTACCGGACCCCAGCAGGACCATGCCAGCAATTGGTTGTTGCTCATACTCTGCCAACAAGAGGATCATCTGCTCACCTGGGGCGAAGCTCTCCCATAGTTTGTGAAAGAAGGCCGAGGGCTGGGCGGGCATCCCATGCTTGCGTGTGCGTGTGAGCACATGGAGCCGGTGATAGGTTGCCACATCGGTGGCGCTATCGGCGACACGAATGGAGAGGCCGTTCTTGCGCGCCTTCTTGACCTGGTGCTGTACAGGCTTGCGCAGGTGTGACCAGGCGAGGGCGGGATCGCTTTCCAGGTTCAGGCGCCAGGTGACATAGAGATCACTCTCGACGAAGGCTGGATGATTGGCAAGCAGAGGATTGGTGCCAGTGCGTAGCTCAAGATAGCGCGCCTTACGCTGGCGTGTCAGCTCGATAGCCTGCTCGAGTAGTTCGAGCGCGCTCGCCTCATTCTGCGCCAGCAGGGGCGCATGATCGGAGAATGGGAGCGAGACGAGATGTGTTCCCGCCAGTGGACTGCGCACAGTATAGAGAGAGAGGGTGCCTGCGAGCGAGCGAGCGGGGTCATCTGCCCCAGCGGTATAGCTCTCCAGGTGCGTGGGTTTAAAGCCATAGACGTGTTGGAGTAGACCGAGCCAACCTGGCTGGCTATAGAAAGACGCTTGCTCATGTTGCTCAATAAAGGCCTGCCGAGAGGTTTGTATTGCCGTAGTTTCAAGCATAGTCCTATCGCTCTCCCCTGTGATTTGCTTATGTTGTCGTGCTTGAGTATACCTGGAAGAAGTTGTGATGATGTTGCGATAGTGGTTTCGTTTGTGTTTATATGCATACGTACGAACGCATATATGATGCTGGCAGTAGCTATCATCTGTACCATATCACCACAGGAAGCAATGCGATCCAACCGCTTCAGCACCACATTAGTTATCGCAAATACACAGCTAAATGGTAACGTCTCTTTAAGAGCGTATTTACGAAATGAAGGGACGATAGACGTGCGACAGACAATATCACGTTCGCGCTGGCCACTCTGGCTCTGGTATGGATGGATACTGGCGTGTCTGCTCCTGGCGGGCTGCGCAGATTCGAAGGCAAGTGGGCCGCCAGCGCAGGGAACAGAAACGCAGGCCAAAAGTACCGTTAAGCCGACCCTGCCCGGCCAGGAAATCTGGAAGAACAACGTCTCATCGTATCTCTTTGGCACAAATGACTCAATAGAGTGGACGCCAAACAACATTGAGACGATGCCAACAATTCAGAGTATGATGAAGTCGGCTGGTATTCCCTTGGTCCGCTCGTTCTTCTTCTCCACGATCTCAGATAAGGATATAGATCAGCGTATAGGGACTATCGAGAAGATCGGCGCGCAGTGCCTGGTGGTGCTACCCGACTATGATAATCAGGCCTTTAATGAGCACGTAGTGCGTTACCTGGGTTCGCGCTGTCTCATGTATGAGTTCGGTAATGAAGCCAACTACAACCACCATACTATGCAGGACTATATCGCTCAGTGGAATAAGCAGATACCACTCTTGCGCCAACTTAATGCAAAGGCCAAGTTTTTTGGTCCTACACTGAGTAATATCAATATTGAGACTAACAATGAAAAATCTTCGCCACGTTTTCTCTCAACCTATCTTGCATCAATCAAATCCTCAAAGGTCTTGCCAGACGTCTTAAGCATCCACTGGTATCCCTGCTGGCAGAATACTGAGGCTGACTGCCTGGGGAAGGCGAGCGAGATTGGCTCCATAGTGACGCAGTTACGCCAGAATGTGCGCGCGAGCCTGGGGCAGGACTTGCCTATTGCCGTGACCGAGTGGAACTTTGATCCAAACGCTCCACCCCCGGCCTATGGAAACAAAACCGATTTCATCACCAAATTCACCAGGGATGCCCTCAACGCCATGATACAGGCCGGTGTGATTATGGCCTGCCAGTATGCCGCGGGCAGCTATACCGGCTATGGCGGCCTGGACATGTTTGATGTCATTACCGGTCAGCCTAAGCCACAGTTTCAGACCATCAAAGAGTTGATTCAGACATATAAGCAGGGTCCGACCGCCAGTGGCGGCAATGGGTTGCTGGTATCGCGTGGCAAGCCCGCCTTCTGCCAGAATAACGAGAATGCTGGTGGTCCGCAGAGTATCAATGATGGACAGTATGGCAACTGGGGCAAGTGGGATGCTACACAACAATCGCTGCCAACCTGGTGCGCAATCCACCTGGATAAGGGACCGAGCAAGCTGCTCTTTATCTGGGTGTGTGATTACCAGTTCGACTACATCAACGAGAATGGCGCGGGACCCGGCGCGTATACCATCACCGTCTCGGACGATAGCACAGACGGCAACGATGGTCACTGGAAGACGCTGGTCTCGGTCACCGGCAACGCCACACGCGTGCGTGAGCACCTGCTGGACTTCAGTGGTGAGAGCTGGGTCAAAATGACCGTAACTCAACTCTCGGCGAAACCACTGCGTGGCGACTTCGCCATCGACGAACTGGAGGCCTACGATGTCTCACAGAACGCAGACGACAGCTACTTCTTCTCCGGCGACTCGCTTACCGCCATGGCCTATAACCGCTATCCAGAAGATCAGCCTTCGTTCGCCGAGGACGTCCACAAGGCTTTCCCACAGCGTTTTCCCGCAATGCTGGACGCGGGCCTGGGCGGCTGGAATTCGCAAGGGGCGGTTGAGCATATCGACGAATGGCTCCAGCTCAATCCCGATATCCACTACTGGCTATTGCAATGGGGGACAAATGACGCGCTGGAGCAGGTCCCGCCCGAGAAATACGAAGCCAACATCCGCCAGCTCGTGCAGAAAATCAAGCAAGCGGGCCATATACCGATCCTGGCGCACATCCCCTCTATGAATCGCCCAGGAGGAGATAACACCGCCGTCAACACCTTAATCCAGAGCTATAACACGGCCCTCGACCGGGTCACAAAGGATGAAGGGCTGATCAGCGGCCCAGACCTGTACAAGCTCTTCTCACAGCACAAAGAGTATTTCTTGCCTGATGGCATCCACCCCACCGCCGTAGGCGCCATTGCCATGAACAATGCCTGGTTCGAGGCCGTACGTACCAAAATTAATTAATGGAGAGAGGGCAGAAGAGCGTGAGGGCCGCGGCCCTCACGCTCTTCTGCCCTCTCTCCATTCTTTTTTACTCAAAAAGTGGAGAGAATTCCAGCGTGTAGGAGGGATCTTGTAGCTCGCGATACTTGACGACCTTGGCGGGCACGCCGCCGACGATGGCGAAAGGGGGGACATCGCGGGCAACGACCGCGCCTGCCATGACAACCGCACCTCGCCCGATGGTAACCCCCTGGAGGATAGTGCAGCGAAGGCCGAGCCAGGCGTGGTCCTCAATCACGATGGGTTTATAGATGTCGGGAAAGGCGGGATGGTTGAGTTCGTGACTCCCTGTCATGAGCCAGGTGCCAGAGCTGATGCTCACGTTATTGCCGATGATAAGCCCGCCCGTGGTGTAGAGCAGGCAGCCGTGATTAATAATGGTATGGTGTCCAATGGAGACCTTGCTGCCGCCGCTACGCAGGCCGCCAAACATGATGTGCTGGCCCAGCAAGAGATGCGTTCCAGGGCCGATGCGCCAGCCAAGCATGCGCCGGTACCAGGCCCGGCGCAGCGTATGCGAGGGAATGTGATTGATAATATGATTGGTCGCGTAGCGCAGGGTAGCATTGAGAAAGCGTTTCATGAGGTATCCTCCAACTACACAATTTCACCGCCAGCCAGGCGACTCTCGTTGCGGCGTTTGCGTTGCAGGCGGCGCGAAGGCGTGGTCTCTTCCTTGCTGGTTGTGGGAAGCTGGATGGCACGCAGGCGTGGCAGCGTAGCCTCATCGAATTCAGTGACAAGCGTCTCAACGGCTATAGTCTCCGTTAACAGTTCCTCCACGGCGGGTGCGCTTCGAGATTTGTGACGAATGGCCATCTGGAGCATGCGCAGGTCCTCGGGCGGGATGGTGCGGAAGAGCAGCGCCACGGCCAGGTAGGTGCAGGCTCCCGCGGGTAAGAGCAGATAGATAGTCTGGAAGCGCAAGAGCCAGAGAACGACGCCCATGATCACGCTCGCCAGAAAGGCCTTGCTGGCAACAACCAGGCTCTCAAATGAGAAGGCCTGACGTGGGATATAGCGAATGTTAATGCATAGGAGCAGAAACTCGGTCAGGGTTGTTGTGAGAGCTGCCCCAACATGCAGAAAGCGCGGAATGAGCACGAAATTAAGAGCTAGGTTGAAGACCAGGGCAATGGTGGCCGTGATAGTGATCTTCTTCTCCTGCCGTGTGCTGATAATCACGCTAACAATCACGGTATTGATGTACAGGAAAACTAGCCCGGGGGCCAGGGCCTGAAGTGCCGGGATGGTATGTTGGAAATCTGGGTTATGGTAGAGAACGCCGATAATGGTGGGCGCGGCGACGATGAGGGCGGTGGTAATCGGCAGCACAAAGAACAGGAGAAAATTGAAGGATTTGGCGATAGCGATCTTAAGCTGCTCCTGTGAGACCAGGGTCAGATTGGCGTAGATGGGGGCCATAATGGGATTAATAATGAGTGAAGGCAGGAAGACCAGGGTATCGAAGAGGCGATAGCCCGCGCCATACCAGCCAACGACCGTTGTATTGGTAAAGAACTGGAGGAAGAGCGTATCGATGCGATAGTAGATGACTCCTATCGCGCCACTGACGATAAAGGGGATACTTGTGCGCAATAGCGAGCGGCTCGTGGCCCAGTCAAACCGGAAGCGCAGGCCTGCCTTGCGATAATAGCATAGCGCCTGCCAGAACGCGTTGACTGCTGAACTGACCAGTAATACCAGGGCCATCATCTGCACGGTGCCACCTGTTTTGAGCACCAGGTAGCCAATCAGCGCGGCGAGTCCCTTCTCCAGAATTGTGCCGATTACTGGGAAGAGGACGTTGCCAAAGGCATAGTGCAGGGCGGCAAAGGTATTGCTGGTAGAGCCACTGAGCAGGGAGATGCCGCAGATCATGATGAGCTTGCTTTGTTCGTCATCATAGCCCACCAGGTGGCAGAAGAGCAGGGTGAAGGCGTAAAGGATGAGCCAGAAGAGACTTTTCAGGAGCAGGCTATTGGAGAGATAGCTCAAGGCCTTGCTATGATCCTGAGCCACATCCCTGGTAATCTGCTGATTGAAGCCAAACTCCATGGGGAAGCCGATGAGCATGACAAAGCTGAGCGCAAAATAGAGTTCACCAAATTTGAATGCCCCCAGGAAGCGTCCATAGGCAATGGTCAGCAGAAAGGTTGAGGTCCAGGTGATGGCCTGTCCTAAAAGAGAAATAGCGGTACTGCCCACCACTCTACGCAATTTGTCCATTGTTTACACCTTTTGTTTAAATGCGCCACGTAGCGCCCGTTGAAGTACCGTTGCCATGTCACCAAAAGCGGGAAGCGGATCGCGCCAATCCCAGACCGAGAAGGTAATCTTCTTGAGCAGGGAGCGGAGGTAGCAATCAAGAGAAAGATCGCCAAAACGTATCTCCTGTATACCGGCGGGTATATCGGTGATGGCCCGCATCCAGCAGTAGTCGTAGTGTGGTTGCTGGGGTGTGGGTGACTCACCATGCAGAGCGCTATAGTGAATAAAGGGAAAATCTAGGCCGCAGGCCATACAGAGTGTATGCCAGCCCCAGGGGCGCACATTGATATCGAGCACTTTATAGTCGCCCGAGCGGGGATCCTGCTTGAACTCAACCTCTACCATGCCGGTCACGCGCATATGGCGTACAATTTTTGCAGCCAGGTCGCAGAGACCGGGAATCTCCATGGCCTCCACAAAACTGCTGCCCAGGCCATAATGAATGGGATACTGCCGCGTACGGCGCGCGGTCATGCTCAGGCGAATCTCGCCGTCCTCACAGAAGGTCGCGACCGAGAACTGGCGCAGCCCATTACCCGGGATGATTTCCTGGAGCATGATCTCTTCAGGTGGAATAATCTGGGCGATGCGACGGTAGTGTGTGAATAGCTCATCGCGCGTCGTCACTGGCAGGGCTTTTATGCGGACGACATGCTGCAGGTTAATCGAGACCGCTGGTTTGAGGATCACGGGGAAGAGAATGCCCATTTGATCCAGGTCCTCCTCTGAGGTTGGATACCAGGTCCTGGGCGCGGGCACGCCCACATCTTCCGCCATGCGATAGGTCAGGCGTTTATCATGTGCCCAGCGAATCACGTTCCAGTCCTGGGTGGCCAGGAGATAGAAGCGCGAGAGCTCATGCGTATGGCGCGCAACAAATCCCACACAGGTATCGTCCGTGGGGAGAAGTATCCACTGATCAAGTTGTAGGTGTTTGCTGAGGCTGAGCAAAAAACTCAGAAATAATGGGCCATCCATGCGCTCCCCGTGCCACTTAATGCGTTGGGTTGTGTAGCGCGAGAACCAGGCGGAGCGAGGGACATTATCCACGACATAGCACGGAATGCCCCTACGCCCCAGACTACGCACGATGCCCAGGGCTTTGAAATCACTACCAAGGACGATAACACCGGGTTTTGCTTGTGGTTCTGACATAGGTAACACCTTTGTTCCATTCCAGGAGGAATGATGGTCTAGCCAGAGGCTAGGCCATCATTGCCGCATGTTTGGCAACCTGTTGCGCCGCGACACGCGCCCCGACCACGAAGCGACAGAGCGGCCCAAAGTTATAGTTGGCGGAGGCACCAACAAAGTGCAGGTTGGGAACGGACGACTCAAACCAGCGATTCAAAAGCGGATGACCCTGCTGCTGTTGCACCTGGTTGCGTAGCTCCTGATCCAGGTATGTCAGTTTTTGGACATTGGTCTGGTAGCCAGTTCCAAGGATGATGTGATCAACTTCGCGTGTGCTGCCATCGCTCAGGCGCAGGTGAGCATACCCCCCCTGTTCATGGGCCTCGGTCACGGTGGTGAGAGGCGTAAGCGTAACATGCCCTTCTACACGCGGGCGTAACCAGCGTGACCCAGACGGGCGGACCGCGCGCTGATCCAGGGAACGTCGAGTCTCCTCAGAGAAAAGGCGGAAGAGCAGCGGATTCGCCACAAGCCAGTTGACGCCTGGAGGACCAACATCACTGGGTGGGTAGAAGATACGTTTCAGTGGTCCCGTAAGGTAATAGAGGCGGCGATCAATCCAATTGATGGGGCCGCGCGCGATGACCTCCACGGAGGCCGCACCAGCCTCGTGGAGCAGCGCGGCTGACTCCAGCGCGCTCTGACCACTACCAATGACCACCATATGCTTATCGCGGAACTGGCTATGTTCGTGATGCTCCTGGCTATGGCTTGCCAACTCATGTGGCAGGCCAGCGATGACTTCGGGAATATGTGCGAAGGGCGCGACACCCGTCGCCAGCGTAACCGTGTTCGCCTGCATCTCGCGCCCGTCGGCCAGCTCCAGGCGGAACGCCTTGCCATCGCGGGCGACCCGGCTGATATAGGTTGGGTCTACCTCGGGGAGTAACTGTTGCTGGAACCAGTGTCCATAATTCAGAAATGTTTTGAGCGCAACTGGTTCCTGCTTGCCTAAGCCGATACTTTGCCCATAGCGGGGCAGGCTATAGGCCCGCGCTGGATCGGAGATATTCAGCGCACTCCAGGAAGATTTTAAGTACATCTGGGATGACATCTGCTCCCAGAATTCCATGGTCTTCCCAAAAATGTGCGTGGGAAGGCCGCTGGCCTTGAGATGGGCCGCGGCTGAGAGTCCATAGGGACCCGCGCCAATAACGACATGTGCATCCTGCGCCACGTCAACCTACCTTTCAAAAGCAACCAGTGAAACTCTATTCGTGTATGTGTATTGTGCAAAAAAAGACCAAAAAAAAGACTTTTTATTGACTCGACCTCGCATCACTCCCGGCTCTTTCCTGCCAGACATATTCTTGACTATCCTGCTTTGCTTGCTATAGCAGAAGATACAGCGTAAACGTAGCAATAGGATGTTGGCACCGGTAGATAAGTAGTGTTTTTTTATGGAGGAAAGGTGAGGTTGTGTGGTAGAGGTAAATGTGGTCGTAATGCGTGCTGAATAGAGGCGGTTGGAGAGCATATGAAGCCAGGGCGCGCGGTTGCGTAGTGAGCGGAGATACGACCTGGTAGCGGGCGGGAAAATTGGTTATTTGAGCACGTGAATAGAACCGAGAAAGGGATTTGATAACCTGCTCTTCACACCAAAAAGCACCGAATATGCGCATGCGAAAGGTAAGCTACGTGGTAGTGTTTAAATTCAGGAGGAGCGAACTCTCATGCGGCGTACTTTGGAAGCCATCTTTCGCAGAATCTGGTCTCTATGCATATTGCTTATTCTCTTGCCACTGATAGGGGTTGGTATCGCGTATCTCTTGCCGCGTTCGTACTCCTCATCGGCGACGATCTGGGCCTTGCATCGCTATACAGTAGTCGGTTCAACTGGTCCTGAGAGTAACCTGGATGCGACTCCGTCGCAGACACAAACGAATGCCTTGCTGGAGTTGCTCCATACACGCCAGTTTGCGCTCAACGTGGCCCGTAATACGGGTTTAGATCAAGAATTGAGTAGTTCACTGGCCTACAAGGTCAATAACTTGTTGCGGCCTGGTGATGTTGAGGATGCTGTGGTGAGTGAGGTATCCAGCAAAATAGTCGTCACACCCGATGGCTACAACCTGCTCTCAATCAGCTATGCCAACGGAAATCCCCAGATTGCGCAGCGGATCGTCCAGAACGTGATTACCGAATATTCTGGTCAGAGCACGAATCTCTCTCTCTACGATGGGCAGCGTTTGCTGGACTCATACCAAAAAGAGTTGACCAAGGCGAAGCAAGGGTACAATGATGCGGTTGTGGCAGAGGCAGGGTATCTCAAGGGTCACCCAGATGCCTTGCGTACAGATGCCCCCTACGATCCAAATTACGCGCGTTTACACGCTAACACACAGCAGGCGCAGACCTCTTTTCAGAACATCCAAACATCAATAGACAATTTGCGCCAGCAGCTTGCGAGCCTGGGCCAGGGGGCAAACGATCTCTTTAAAGTCATCGATTCTACTTCCGATGCTAAACCCGTTGCACGCATGAAATCTATCTTGCTCTGCGCGGGCGTAGGCCTTGGGTGTGCAGTAGCCGCGATTGTATTGTATCTCGTGATTGTAGTCCGCCGGGATCGCGCGGTCTATACCGCCTCACAAATTCAACTCGTGACCTCACTGCCCATCCTGATGCAGGCACCATACATCAAAGAAAGCACCAACACCCTGAGCATAGAGTAAAGAAGATGATATTGCTGTACCTGGGCAGCCGCAGGCTGCCCAGGTACAGCAATATCATCTATGAATACATTTGGAGTCAGTTAAGAAGAGCAAGCGAGCAGAGAAAAAGAAACGCGGGAGCATATGAAAAAAATGGAGATGCAGAATGCCGAACAGGGAAGCGCCAACAAGCCTGAGAGAGAGCAGAAATTCTTGGAAGACGTCGACCACTTAAAAACAGAGAAGCTCATGGTCATTGAAGCCAGGAAGGAAGAGGCGCGTACTGAAGAGAAGCATGTGACCCCGAAACAACTGAGCGCCCGACCAGCCAAAGCGCCCGCACAACGTCATTTGAGCAAGCGCGCGCTGGCGGAACAACGTCGCGAGATCGCGAACCTGCATATGTTGAAGGAGCGTTGTCGCCAGTTGTGCCTCTCGCTTTTCTTCCGTCGTGACACCACGGTGAGCAGTATTGGTTTTACCAGTTCGATCCCAGGTGAAGGTAAATCATATCTTGCCAGCATGACGGCCCTGGCCCTGGCGCAAGATATTCATGTTCCCGTGACACTGGTGGAGTGTAACTGGGAGCATCCCAGCTTGCACGAGGTGTTTGAGTGCGCACCGACGCCAGGACTGGCCGAGTGGTTGCGTGGCGAATGTGATGAGCACGAGATGCGGCGCCATATCACGCAAAACCTGACGGTGATACCAGCAGGTCGCGGGAGCCAGGATGCCGTCCGCCTCTTACAGCAGATGCGCAAGGACGATCTGAAATCGCTCTTCTCCGCCCTGGGTGAGCAGTACTTTATTCTTGATCTGCCACCCGTGGTAAGCACGGGCTACGGCGCGCTAGCCGCCTCCCTGGCCGATACCCTGTTTATGGTCGTACGCTCAGGTGTGACTACTGACCGTATGATTGCTGAGACCTGCGAGCAATTGAAAGATGTCTCCTTGCAGGGCATCATTATGAACCAGGAGCAGAGTCATGTTCCGAACTGGATTCGCCAGCTCATGTAGGAGAACTCTATGAAAGAGATACTTGGACTCCTGGGCTTCTTTTTTTTGATTGGCCTGCTGGCACAACAACATACCACGCGCACAAAATGGATCCTGGGCGTGGGTATTGCTGTTCTGCTACTGTATATGGCCCTGACCAAATGAGCAAGTGAGTTGAGGCGCGCATGGATATACGGCTCAAGTCGAAATCAACAGTAACCAGCGGCGGCCTGGGCGTGGAAACAGTTGCCTCGTCCCAGCAGGAACGAGCACAGAGCGAGCGCCGCCTCTTTATACGCGTGAGTATTGGAGTGTTGATTCTGGCCCCGGTGTTGATCCTGATAGGGGTCTTGAGCAGCTTCAGCCTCATGCTGGGCCTCATGCTGGTGATTGGCGTCCTGGTGGCAGTCGCGCGAAGGCCAATTCTTGGCTTCTATATGGTTGCCTGTTGCGCGGTCGTGTTTGAACAATTTTCGCTCTCGACCCCAATTCTGACGGACTCATTGCCCATCTACGCCTGGCCGCCTGCGCTGGCAGGATTGATAGAGCGCCCCATTGGCTTCTTCATGCTCTACATACTTGCGGTGATCGTCATCAAGCGCTGGCTGACGCGCCAACAGCCTTTGCTCAGAGGGGGCGCGATGAAGGGGCCACTGGCCTTTTTTCTGCTCTGTGTGGGCTGGGCGCTGGTCCATGGCTTGACGAGCGGCGGTATTATCAAAATCATCGTCATCGAGATCCGTCCCTTCTGGTATCTCTTCATGTGCTATGTGCTGGCCTATAATCTGCTCACGGAGAAGAGGCAGATCCGCAATTTTCTCTGGTTCCTTATTCTCTGTTCCGCGCTCAAGTCCCTGCAGGGCGTCTATGTCGTGCTGGGGCCGCTGCATGGTGATATGAAGGCGCAGCACGATATTCTGGGACACGAGGTGTCTTTTTTCTTTGTCATGGTGTTACTGGTGCTGATCGCCTTTTTCTTGCAGTATCGAGATAAAGCCCAGATGTGGGTGATCTTCTTGACGCTCCCCACCCTGCTCTATTCCCTGGAGGCCAACCAGCGCCGCACCGACTACGTAGCCTTAATTATCGGCGTCGGTATTGTATGGGTGCTCACCATGGTGATGAATCCACAACGTCGCAAACGCCTGTTGATCATTCTCTGTACCTGTGGCGTGTTGGGTGTAGGCTATGTCTTTGGCTTCGCACATAGCGGAGGTGTGATTGGTGAGCCAGCGCGCGCCATTTATTCAGTGTTTCATCCCGAGGGCGCGGACGCCAGTTCAAACGCCTATCGTGATGTCGAGGATTTCGATTTGCTCTATACCGTCAAAGAGAATCCGCTAGGGATGGGCTTTGGTAAGAAATTTCTCCAGCCCTTGCCTCTGGCACAGCTCGCCACCGATGACCCTACCGCGGGCGGTAATCCCTACGAGTATATTCCCCATAACACCATCTACTGGATCTGGATGCGTATGGGCTATATCGGGTATTTCGCGCTCTGGTTCCTGTTTGGCTCGCTCATCATCCGTGGCTGCATTATTGTGAAGCAACTGAAGGATCGCTATCTCCAGATGATAGGCATGATCCTGGTGGGAGCCATCTTTATGGAAGTGGCTGTGGCCTTCAGTGATTATCAGCTCTACTTCTTTAGGAACGTGATCTTCCTGGGCCTGATGATGGGAATGTTGCTGAAGTTGCCCGAAATCGAAGCAAAAGAGGAGCAAGAGAAGCGTGAAGATCCTGATCATAAGCTCGTACCTGCCCGCACCCCTGTGGGGAGCCAGCGCGCGTAGCTATTATTTGCTGCATGCATTGGCCAGACACCACGAGGTACGTCTCCTGGCCCTGGCAAGCCCGGAAGAGGTCCAGGCCAGCACTCAGCTTTCCCTGGTGCAAGAACTGAACAGACGTGTGACCGTGTTGCCCTTTCAGTCAGGGGGCGCGAAGCGTCGGCAGCAGTTAGAGGCCCTCCTACGGGGAAAATCCTACTGGCTGGAGGCCTGCATTCTCCCCGAGGTGCAGGACGCTATCGATGCACTCTATGCGCAAGAGCCCTTTGAGGCCGTCCTATATGAGGGACTCTTTGTGGCGGGCTATTGCTTGCCGCCCGGGGTCAAGGTAGTGCTCGATCAACATAATATCGAGCAAGAGCTCCTGTGGCGCACCTACCAGAATGAGAAGGAACCTGTGCGCAAAATCTATAACTGGTTGGAGTACAGGGTTCTCAAGCGTGGCGAGCTTGAACGTTGTCAGCAGGCTGACATGGTGCTGACCACGAGTGGGCGTGAGCAGGAGTGGTTGCAGATGAGGCTCCCCGATCAGCAGGTAGTTGTCATTCCTAACGGCGTAGACCTGGAGCGCTTTCAAGTAGACTCCGCTCGGCAGGAACAGGCGGGCCGAATTATCTTCACGGGAACCATGGATTACTATCCTAATAGCGCGGCTGTGCTGGCCTTTGCGCGCGACTACTGGCCGCATATTCACCGGCGGATACCGGGCGCGACCTGGCAGATTGTAGGGCGCAATCCACCACCAGAGGTAGAACGCCTGGGGGCGCTGCCCGGCGTGGTCGTGACCGGCTCTGTGCCAGACGTCCGGCCCTATCTCGCGGAGGCCGAGGTCGCGATTGTTCCGCTGAGTGTAGGCAGTGGCACGCGCCTGAAGATCCTGGAAGCCCTGGCGATGCAGAAGGCGGTGGTCTCGACGAGTATTGGTTGCGAGGGACTGGAGCTTGAGGCAAATACACACCTCCTGGTCGCCGACGAACCTGGTGCCTTTGTAGAGGCGGTGGTCTCGCTCTTACATGACGCGGAGAGGCGTGCGCGCCTGGGGAGTGCGGGAAGAGCACTGGTCGAGCAACGCTATGGCTGGGGATACTGTGGCGAACTGCTGACCCGGGCGGTGAGCGCACTAGCAAAAGAAGATGTGATGGCATGACGCGTGCTTTAGCAGCGTCGATAGGTTCTGATACCGCGCTATTGTCGAGATGTGTTTTTGCAGAGAGAGTGGGTATGTCTATGTTGCTTATTGTTTGGTTGCGCTGGCTGCTCGCAGGAGGAGAGATCCTCTTCTTGCTGCCGATCACCTACCTGTGCCTGGTCTGCCTGGCGGCGTTGCTGGAGGCCAGGCGTCGCGTGCGCCAGGAGGTGAATGTGACGGAGCAGGCTGGCGCAAGCCGCTTTTCTTTATTAGTACCTGCGCATGACGAAGAAGTGACGCTCCCCGGCTTGCTGAAAAGCTTGCAGGGCCTGACCTATGCGCGCGAGCACTACCGAATCTATATCGTCGCGGACAACTGCCATGACCGCACGGCGGAGATCGCGCGTTCCAGCGAGAACGTGCGCGTCTACGAGCGTTTTGACACAGAGAAGCGTGGCAAAGGCTATGCGCTCCACTGGCTACTCGGGCGTATCGAAACTGAAGCAGACGACGCAGAGTGGGCGGATGCCTACGTTATTCTGGACGCAGACTCTATTGTCGAGCCAGGCTTTCTGACGGTGCTCGACCGCGAACTGGCTGCGGGGGCCGTGGCGCTCCAGATGCATAACACCGTCTTAAATGGCTCTGATTCGCCCAGCACCGTGCTACGCTGGCTGGCCCTGACACTGGTCAATCACGTACGGCAATTGGGGCGCAATGCCCTGGGAAGTAGCGCTACCCTTACTGGGAATGGTATGTGCCTGCGCCGCACGTTACTGCAACGCCACCCCTGGCAATCCTTCTCTGTGACTGAGGATTACCAGTATTACCTTCAGCTAGTAGAGCATGGTGAGCGGGTGCGCTATGTCCCCGAGGCGGTTGTACGCTCACATATGCCAACCTCCTTTGAGCAGATGCGCACACAGGATATTCGCTGGGAGAGTGGCGCACCCGAGCAACCAGGCTGGAAGACTGCTCTCCGCCTGCTCCAAATCGCCGCGCGTGAGCGCGACTGGGTGCGCCTGGAGACGGCCTTTGAGTTCCTGACGCCCCCGCTCTCCCTGATGGTGGGAGGAAGTGTCCTGTTGTTCCTGCTGAGTTGCGTCCTGTACTCCTGGCTCACCCTGGGACTGGCCTGCGTCCTACTGCTTGGGCTGGCCTGTTACCTGGGAACCGGGCTGTACTTTATGCGGCCAACGCGAGAAACCTATCAGGCACTCTGGCACGCGCCCCGTTTTATGCTCTGGAAATTGTGGGTGTACCTGGTGGTACGGCGGAGCAAGCAGCATAGCGCTGAGTGGGTGCGGACCAGCAGGAGTTCCGTGGCGCTCGGCCATAGTGAAGAGGGAGGACAGGTATGAGCGCGGTCCGTGTCGGCGCGGTCACCTTTGACTGGTATCCATTTGATCCTCTGGTACGCCGCATCTCTGAGGCCGCCGTGGATGGGGGCGATGAAGTAGATGTCATCTGCCTACGGCAAGAGAGCGAACAGAAATCTGAGGTCTACAACGGGGTGCGTATCTTCCGCCTGCCCATGAACCGGGGCTTTGGGCAATCGCTGACGCTGACGCTCTTAAGCTGGGCCTGGTTTATGCTCATAGCAGGCTGGGTCCTGACCTTGAGGCATCTCAGGCGTCGCTATGATGTCATCCATGTGCATAATATCCCTGATTTTCTCGTCTTCTCGGCCCTTATCCCGCGCTTATTAGGCGCGAAAGTGATCCTGCATATTCAGGATACGGCTCCCGAACTAATGATCGCCAAGGCCAGTGGGCGTAAAGGTGCGTTGATCTTTCGCCTGGCCTGCTGGCAGGAGCGTATCTCCTGTGCCTTTGCGCACAGCGTTGTCACCGTCGGCTGGCCCTTTGAAGAACTTCTGCTCCAGCGAGGCGTGCCTCAAGAGAAGATCACCATCATCCTGAATAGTGCCGATCCCAAGCTCTTTCCCGAGGAGCGGCGATGCACTCCTCCCTATACCGTCGCTGAGCGGACCGGGCAGGCGGAGACAACTCCCTTCATCATCATGTATCACGGGACGTTGGCCGAGCGCAATGGCATGGATATCGCTATCCGGGCGCTGGCCCAGGCCCGGCAGACAGTTCCACAGTTGCGCCTGGACATCAAGGGGCGGGGCGAGCACCTGGCATACCTCAAACAGCTTGCGCAGGAGTTGGGGGTGCAGGAGCATGTCGTATTTACGGATCCCTGCGCTATGGAGGAACTGGTCGACTTCCTGCTTCAGGGAGATGTTGGCATCATCCCCTATCGCTGCAATGGCTTCTCTGAACTTGTGCTCCCCACCAAGGCTTATGAGTATGCCTGGATGCAGCGCCCCATGCTTGCCTCAGACACAAAGGCCATCCGCTCGATGTTTGGGAGTGAGTCCCTGATCCTATGCGATCCCGAGCGCGTTGAGAGCTTCGCCCAGGCCATGATCGACCTCTATCAACAACCAGAGCTACGCGAGCGCCTGGTCACGAACGCGCTGGAGGACTACACACCCTACCGCTGGGACGCGATGGCCCAACGCTACCGCCAGCTCCTGCGCACCCTGAGTGGGAAGAGTTCTCCCAAGGGGGCTACTAAAGAAGTAGAAGTGGCAATAAGCCATCATTAAGAGTCACATAAAGCAGACATGGTTCGAGGGGCCTAGCAACGCTAGGCCCCTCGAACCATGTCTGCTTTATACACTACCCACTTCGAGGATGCGCAGGAAGAAATCCTGGATGGTCACAGAATCGATGTCGCCGCTGATGGAGAGCGCCGCCTGGTGTCCAGAGGGCCAGCATGCAAAGCGGAGCAGAGGCGCAGTCAGGCCTTCTATCTGCTGTATAATATCGCTGCGCATCTCGAATTGGGCCGAGCGTGAGGTGCCCAGACCAGCAGGGAGGTGCAGGTAGTGCGCGTAGGAGGCACGCTCCTCCTCAGAGGCGCGCAGCGCGGCGTAGCCTTGCTCATGTAGGAAGGCCAGGACCGCCTCGGGTGTCTCAGGCGAAACACCAATAGCTGGACACTGCAAGGCTTCAAGCGTAAAGGAGCGCGCCTCCACGCTGACCTCGTGCTCATTCCGGGTGGTTGTGGGCTGCTCGACGAGCTGGACATGGCGCGCGAGAATAGTGGCGCGTTCGGTGCAATCGGCCACGATATGCCAGGTACCAGGCGCAGTCTGCTGGAGCGTGAAGGTGAAGCGAGCGCGCTCCTTCCACCAGCGGGCGATCTCGTCCAGGCGTGTGATCCAGACGGGGCGAGGCTGGCTAGTTGCGGTCCGCAATAGGATGCTCAGGGCCTGGCGGCAGAGTACTCCCCGCTCGGGATGCAGGTTGAGCACATACGCGCCCTCAAGCTCATACACATGCTGCATCACCAGGCTCCAGAGCTTGCCCACCTCCTCGCCCGAGGTAATGCGTAAGCGATCAAAGAGCATCTCATCGTCGGGAATGCTGGTCGGGATGCGCAAAAGCGTATCCTCAAAGTGCGGACGCAGGGCATAGGTTGTGCAGGACAGGGCGCGGTAGAGCGCCAGTGATTTCTGATAGCCGTCGAGAATTGTTGGGGGGAGCGAGGCCTGGTCAACAACGTCATGTAGCACGGCTTCATTGCTCTCATAGACGAAGCCCAGGTCTGTGAAGACCTGAACTGAGTCCTCGCTCCAGCCCAGGTAGGGATTGCGAAAGCCCTGAAACGGCATTTTTACCTGCTGAAAGGTTGCGATAGCGCGACTGGTTTGCGTATACTGTGCATCCTTGCTCAATTGGCGATAATCGTTGTGGACATAGCCGTGGATGCCGATCTCGGCCCCTGCCTGTTCGATGTCTGCTAGCAGGCGTGGATGGCGCTGTAAGACCACGGCGGGAATAAAGAAGGTTGGTGCAGCCTGATAGGGTTTAAGCTCATGAATGAGCGTTTCCAGCGAGCGGCGATTGCGTGTCTCACTAAAGCCAAAGCGGGAGAAGACGGTCCAGAGGCGGCGCGCGAAGTTGCGCGGCCCCTTGGTCTTGATGGAGAAGGAGACCAGGTTCAAGAGAAACCTCCCATGTCGTAGAAGAGAATGGGCCGGCTAGGCCGGCGACAGCATCTGCACGAGGGCACAAAAGAATGCTCCATCGCGAGCACGTTACTCTAGCAAGCAAGCAGGAGAAAGAACGCGGCTGCCATGAACATGGGAGTGGGGTATTTATTTGTAGTATCTGTATTATAACATACGCATGGGCTTATGCGAAATGGGGTATGAATGAGTGTTGAGGTCGACTTCGGGCTGATGCCCGAAGTCGACCTCAACACTCATTCATATGTCATACAATAGGGGCAAGCTGGTCTTGAAAAATTCGGTAACCATCGTGAGTGATCACACCTTCCAGGAGGAGATCATCATTGATGCGATAGCCTTCGGGATGAGGCTTAATATTGTCGAGGTGGGCGAAGAGCCAGCCGGCGGGTGAGAGCCACTGCTGAAAGTTGTCGAGGGCATGGCGCTGATTGAGGCCATAGGCATAGAGGATCTCGGCTTTCTGCTTGCCGTCATCGATCCATAATTCGGCAATATAGAGGACATAGACGGCAGTTTCAGGATCCATGGTTTTGCTCCTCCTGAGGAACGAGGCAGGAACGCACTACGCTGCTCTAAGAATAGTATGCCATAGAAAAAGCAATAAAGACAGCTCAAAACCAACTTTTCCAGGTCTGAGCGCACACCGAGACTCTACCTGCTATATAGAAACACGTCTCGCTTGCAGATCAGGGAGACACCTGGTCTGCAAGCGAGACTCTTTCAACAGGAGTTGCTGGCCTATTTTAGATTTTAGATTTTAGACCAGGTGGAAGCGCTGGCTTGCCTGGTGTGAGGCGGTTACCAGGAGCGAATCGCTGGCATCTATGCCGAGATGCCTGGCTGTACTGCGTACAATATCGTTGGCCAGGTGTTCAAGGAGCGCGGCGTTATCACGCTGTGAGAGCTGGATATGTCTGGAGCGTAGGAGCGTGAGCGGATCCCTCTGCCGTCTCCAGGCCAGCAAGGAGCGCAAGAGGCACACAAGAAAGAAGCATAAGATCGGAATATAGATGAGTAAGCTTAGCAGGTCAAAGAGTCCAGTGAGTAACCAGTTGGAGAGAAAACTATTGGAAGGTGAAGGGCTTACGAGGGCGCTTAGCCAGGAGGATTGAGCGAAGAGAGTCACGAAAGAGGGGGCGCAAAAAGGCGCGATAATGACAAAAAGAGTCAGCGCGACAAAGGCCAGGCAACGGAATAGGCTCACCGGTAAACGCAGCGTGGTTGTACGCGAGATATAGAGGTGTTCCGCCAGCGAGGTAAGAGAGAGGAAGACCGAGGCGTCCTGGCGTTGAAGCTGAATATATGCTGGCTGCCCTGACTGCCCATGCATGCAGGCCACCTGGATGTCATCGAGATCACGATGCCTGGCCTCTTCCTCCAGCAGCGTATAGACCCTGCCTGCCTCCATGTGATGTCCAGTCTGACTGGTCAGGAACCACGAGTGATGGGTAATAATGCTGCCATGCCCGGCGAGCACGGGACGAAGCTGAAGCTTCTGCATTTGCTTATGAGGCATCGGCCTGGGCTGGGGATCAGGCTGCGGCAGGGGCGCGACGGTCTTCCTGGCCACGATTCCCGGTATATTAGAAACGGTGAGCATGGGATCGGAGACCGGTAGCGCAAGAGCATCCTCCTCGTCCTCGGACTTTGAAAGCATGGAGGGGAGTGGCGTCTGTGGTATCTCGGTAAAACGCGCGAGCTTAGTAAAGGACCCCGTCCCCTTACGCTGGGTGGGCAGTTGTGCCCCACATTGAAGACAGGTCGCGGCCTGCTCAAAGTTGGCTACAAAGCAGTGGGGGCAGATGGATGGCATGCGTGATCCTCCTCTTCTACATTGCACAGAGATGTGTTCCTGATAGATCGCATGAGCAATACTATATCTATTCAGGCGACATTGTACATTTATGGATATAGCATGTCAATTATGACTTATATAGCCATACAGGCCATTTTTCATGTATTTTTAATCAAGCAAGCAAGATAGCATAAAACAGGGCCTGAGTAAGGTAGGTGCGAAGCGCATTATGAAGATTTATTCATGGTATGAAAAGCAGGCAACGAAGAGGAGAAGCGAAAGGGCGGTGTATACAAGCTTGATTATTATCAATATAGCAGCCATAGAACAGATTTACACATTGTAACACTCCCCGTGCGTCTACAGTGGGATTCGGCGCAACAAAAACATGGCACTGAAAGGAAGCAGGGGAAAAGTGGCAAAAAAAGAAGGCCTCATAGGAGGCCTTTGTAGAAGTGCCGAAGGGGGGACTCGAACCCCCATGCCAGTTAAGGCACAACGCCCTGAACGTTGCGTGTCTACCAATTTCACCACTTCGGCGGAAGTGATCCGTTCACTTAGAACGAGATCTATAATACAGGATCAGGCCCTCCCCTGTCAAGCCCTTGCATAAGGCAATTTAAAAGTTTGGCAAAAGCTCTCCAGCTTCTACAAGGGGGGCGACAAATCTTCAGTCTATCCTTGCCTAGAAAAATCCAAGGGTAAGATGTGTGCCTGGTTGATGGGCAAAGCCCATCAACCAGGCACACATCTTACCCTTGAGCGCCGCAGGCGCGAAAAGCCAAAACGCAGATGCGGCACATAGTTTAAGAAACTATGTGCCGCATTCGTCTCCATGGTATGGGTGCCGAAGGGGGGACTCGAACCCCCATGCCAGTTAAGGCACAACGCCCTGAACGTTGCGTGTCTACCAATTTCACCACTTCGGCGGAAGTGATCCGTTTATCTGGAACGAGATTTATAATACAGGATTGAGGTTCGTCTGTCAAGAGTTTTCCCAGCCATTTTTCAGGGCTTCGCCTTAAAAAGCAGTTCAGTTGACAGTTACCCACTTTGGGGGCCTTTCCCATCTGGTTTGCTGGTTCAGTATCCTATCCAGTGGCCTCAGCTTTCGTGCTATAATAACAGAGATTGTTCCAACTGGTTGCTTGGTATACCTGAGTTCTCCTTCCTGCATGAGAAGAAGTGGGGGCCAGGATGAGGAGGAGTGCGCCCTTTGCGGTTACGTCGAGAGATAGGTGCTGTAACGGCAGAGATGTTCAAGGCGTGTCAGTGCAGAGAGGCGCAGCAAACAGAAGGAGGTTGAGATGCAGGAGACAAGGACTGCCCCCGCGCGAGCGGCCATCGATATCGGGAGTAATACACTCCAACTACTGATCGCGAGGTGCCAGGGCGATTCTCTGGACATCCTGGTGGATGAGGAAGAGATGGTGCGCCTGGGAAAGGATGTCAATGCGCATGGAGAGATCTCGCCGCAGAAGCGCGAGGAGGTCATTGATATTCTCCAGCGCTATAAAGCTCTGGCGGTTGAGCACCAGGTAGAGTCTATCTTCGTGGTCGCGACCGAGGCGACGCGCAAAGCACGCAATAGCCAGCAATTCCTGAACGCTATAGAGCGAGCGGTCGGCGTCAAGACGCAGGTGATCGGCGGCGAGGTGGAGGCGATGTTGACCTTCTATGGCGCAAGCTACGAGTATTATCGCCAACAAGGGGCACCCGATCCTCTCGTCGTTATGGACCTGGGTGGTGGAAGCACCGAACTGATTAACGCGCAGCGCGGGAAAGTAAAATGGCTGACCTCTGTTCCCGTTGGTTCTGGCTGGCTGCATGATCGCTATATGCCTTCGGACCCACCAACTGAGGACGAGCGCGATCTTGCGCAGGTGTTTCTCAAGGCATACATGGATGGAACACGCCTCAAAAGCAGGCCCGAGGCGCTCATTATCACAGGTGGTAGCGCGAAGGCCCTCTTAAAGATGGCCCGCGCCGCCTTAGAGCTTGGGGACGAGGTGCAGCGCCTCTCCTTTATGGATGTTGTGCGTTGTGATGGATTGCTCAGTTCGTTAACAGCAGGAGAAGTCGCCCGGCGCTATGGCATAGACGAGAAGCGCGCGGCAGTCTTACCCGCGGGAGCGACGATCATTCAGGCCGTGATGACACGCTTGCAGCTATGCGAAGTTCGCATAAGCACGCATGGTATTCGTGAGGGCGTTCTCCTGGCCTATGCGCGGCATGGCGATGATTGGCTGGCGACGTTGGAGTCGCATGGGGAGAGCGCGGGCAGCAAGAAGTCGACCAGCACAGGGGCGGAGATGGTCACGGAGACCTTCGCTGAGACGGGCAGGCGGCTCTTGAGTGAGGGGGCTCGCAAGATGGGCGAGTGGCGCGCGGAAGTATTGAAGAATGAGGATGTGGAGGCTGTGCATAAGATGCGCGTGGCATCAAGGCGCCTGCGTGCAGTGCTGGACGCCTACGAGGATATCTGCGAGCCGAAAGCCTTTAAAAAGGTCTATAGCTGGACCAGAGAACTGGCGGATATGCTCGGCCAGGCCCGCGATACCGATGTCATGATCCAGAACTTGCAGCAGCGTGAGGAGGAGGCAGAGGCGGAAGAGAAAGAGGGCCTGAACTGGTTTATTGCGCGTCTACGCGTCTATCGCGATGAGCACCAGCTTGCGCTGGCGCGCTACCTAAAAAAATTAGATGAGCAGAAACTTTTGCGCCTGATCGATGCCTGTCTGCCGAAGGAGGGAAAGCGCCATGGCTAAAGCGAGAGCTATTCACGGTTTGCAGCCTCAGGCCACGACAGGCGAGAACGCGCGCAAGATCATCGAGACGCGCCTGGACGAATTGTATCAATGGGAAAAGTATGTGGGTGAAGCCTATCGTTCGCGCGAACTGCACGACATGCGCATCGCGGCCAAACGTCTGCGCTATACACTGGAACTGTTTGCCGACACATTGCCGCCTACATGTGCAGTGCTGGTCAAAGATGTGGAGCAGATACAGGGGGAGTTAGGGGAGCTACACGACAATGATGTCATGGTTGCATTGCTGCGCTTATGTCTGGGAAGTGTGGGTGGTGGGAATCCTTATCAGACCGCGTTAACGCAGGCGCCGACGCTTGCTAGACAGAAGTCACAGGGGAAAATCGTGGTAGAACCGGGCCTGGTGGCACATATGACCAACCCGAAGGTCGCACCTTCGGCGGAGGAGCGCCTGGGACTTGAGGTGCTCTTGCGAGCCTATGAAAAACAACGTGAACAATCTTATATGGCCTTTCGCGAGCATTGGCAACAGCTACAAGAGCGAGATTTTCGCCGCGAATTACTGTATGCTATACATGGGTAGGTTTCAGAAGAGTTACTGGTATCCGGCCTGATCTGTATAGAGTAGGAGCGTAACAAGCTGTGACGGCAAGGCTGTGTTATGGTTGTGGGGGATAACATGGTGCAGCGAGACAAAAGGAGTAACGGCATGACTTCTAGTTCAATCGAAGATTTGCGCTGGTGGCAGCAGGCACATCCGACCGAAGAAGAATTATTGCAGAGCGGAGGCTTGCTGGTCGAGGATTGGCCTCATGCACGCTATGTGGTGAGGCTCTCGCGTGCCTTATTTGAAGCGACGCGTCCCCTACACAAGCTGGATGAGCATGCATGGCTCTTGCTGGAGCGGGCAGCCTTCCTGCATAACGCGGGCATGATGGTCGAGGAGCGTCAGCACCACAAGCACTCTTATCGATTGATCAAGGCGACTCAGTTGCCGGGCTTTAGCGAGAGCGAGCGGCACGAAATCGCCTGTATCGCACGTTATCATCGTCGCGCGTTGCCCAGCAAAGAACACGAAGAGTTCGCCACCCTTAAGCCATCAGCACGCAAACTCGTCTCTACGCTCGCGGCGCTCTTGCGCGTAGCTGACGCGTTAGACTACAACCATGATGGGCGTGTACTGGGCCTGGTGGCTGAGGAAGAGGGGTGTACAAAAGATATCTGGACGATTGATCTCCGTGTACGCCCCCTGGCCGACCTTGATGAAGAAATTACCCATGCCTATGCCAAGGCCGACCTCTTCGAGAAGGTATTTAAGCGTAAGCTACGCTTAAAAGTGCATGTGCAAGAGCGTTAGTCGTGCCGAGTACTATTTTATTGCATGCTTGCCTCATGCCTCAGCCTGTGTTGTGAGCACAATAGCCGCGCCGCAAGTCTGGGTTGGATGAATCCAGACGAGTGGGTGAGGCTGCTCTTGCATTGTATAAATCACGCCGTGCGCATCGAGATAGTGCATGGCGGCGGGAAGGTCTGCCACCGCCAGGGTGATGCGGCAGAGGCTCTCGCCATATCGTTGTAGGTAAGCAGCGAGCGAACCTACTTCAGGGAGGTGACCCTGCGGGTTTGCTGGATCGATATTTGTTGGTAGCGGCATAGCCAACTCAAAGCTTTGCCCCGATGCGTTGTTTCCTCTTACCAGGGGGAAAGAGACCAGCAGCGCGTCCCATCCCTCATGCTCCCCACCGAATTGGATGGAGGGTTCTAGCCCATAAATGCGTTGAAAGCGTCGAGTGGCCTCTTCAAGATTCTCCACAACAAGCGTCGTGCTCAGGACCTTTAGCGCACCTAATGGATGAGTTGGCGGGTGCTGCCAGCCAGCCAGGCGAAAGCGGCGCTCCTCGCCGGTGCTATCGTGCTGAATCAGGAAGGGATAGTGCTGGGCGAGATCTGGGCGCTCAACGTCTGTACGCTGCCAGCCTCGGCTGCGACCCTCAGCACTATTGAGTGCGCCAGCATTAGGACCATTTACGGAGACGCCCCGTGCCCTTATGGCCTGGCTATCGGCCTCGATATCGTCTGAGCCAAGAACAAAATTGAGGTATCCCTCGCCCTTCGCCAGCCGGTCGAGCATGCTCTGTTGTGCCTCTGCCACCTCCTCAACCGAAATCAACTCCAGGTAGGTATCTCCAATAACGATAATGCGGTTGGCCGTGCCCCCAAAGGGATGGCGTCCACCGCCACTGGCAAGCAGCCCCAGGTTCTGCTCAAAGGTTTGTGTAGCCTTCTCAAGGTCATTGACGCCGATAATAATATGGTCAATCCCCGTAAGCATAGTCGTTATCCTCCTAGAATAACGACAAAAAGAAGAGCGGCAGGATACCCTGCCGCTCTTCTTTTTGTCGTTCTAATTTACCCGCGGGAGCGAGCAAGCTCGCGTGACTCGCGACGACCGGCCAGCGCGACCTGTTCTTTGCGCTTGCCGCCAAAGATGCCAAAGCCCAGTTCGCCGTGCTCCCAGATGACCAGCAGCATGCTGGCGTTGAAGATCGAGGAGTAGGTACCGCTAGCGATACCGATCAGCAGCGTTAGAGTAAAGGTATGAATGCTGGTGTTGCTACCGAAGAGCGTGAGCGCCAGCAGGGTAAAGAGCACGGTGAGCGAGGTATTGAGTGAGCGAGCCAGGGTCTGAACCAGGCTGGCGTTCACTACCTGCTCAAAGGTCTCAGTTGTGCGGCGGATCATATTCTCGCGAATACGGTCAAACACTACGATGGTATCATGCACCGAGAAACCGACGACGGTCAGCAGTGCCGTGATGAAGAGGGCATCGATCTGGATATTGAAGAAGTGACCCAGGATCGAGAAGATGCCAACCACCACCAGGACGTCGTGCAGCATGGCGATGATCGCGCAGGCGCCATAGCGCCATGGGCGGCTCACCTTGCGGAACGAGAACCACAGGTAGAGCAGGATCGCCAGCGACGAGGCCGCGACCGCGAAGATTGAGTAGAGCTTCGTTTGATCAGCAACCGAGCCACCAACCGTCGAGCTATCGATCAACTGGACATAGATGCCTTTGTTGTAGAAAGCTTGCTGAACTTTCTCGATGTCGCCATTATTGGTCTGGAACTTGTTGCTGGTCAGCAGTGAGATGGCCTGTGTCTGGTTGTTGTCACCAATCACGGGCTTATTGGCTGTCACCGCTTTGTCATTGATTTTCGGCAGGCCAGTCGTGGCCTGGCTCAGCTTGGCGCTATCGGGCACTTTGGAGAAGCCAGAGATCGAGACCATGCTGAAAGCAGAGCTACCAGTGCCATAGTTGTCCTGGCGGAAATTCAGCTGTTCACCTGGAAACTGTTTCTGCACATTGCTCTTAATGGTATTCAGGACCGTGTTATCGATCTGCGGAGTCAGGCGAATCCAGGCCGCGCGGTCGGCGCGAATTTTCGGGTTCTGCGTGAAGTTGACCTGCACATCCTTCAGGTTAAGTGGCTGAAGAATGTCCTTGACTTGGGCGGTCGTCTGAAAGCTCTTATTGGGCAAGAGGTCGACACTACTACCGCCACTGAAGTCGATGCCGACATTTAGACCCCACATGAACAGGGCAATGACGCCGGGAACGATGACCAGCAGCGAGACGGCCAGGAATATAAAGCGATATTTAATCAGGTTAAACACGGCATCCTCCTCTAGACTGTGCCGTTACGGCGTGCAAGGGCCGCTTTGGGGGTGGCATTCCCCGGAAGCCCAAACAGCGCGGGATGGTTGACGACACCGGTCGGCACCAGCAGGTTCAGGAAGGTGCGGGTGACGGTGATGGCGGTGAACATACTAATCACGACGCCCAGGAACAGGGTAGTTGCGAAACCAACGATGATTGTCGCGCCGAAGTTTGTGCCGAAGATGTAGAGCACGGCGCAGGTAATCATGGTCGAGATGTTTGAGTCGCGAATGGAAGGCCAGGCGCGTTTCCAACCAATGTCGATGGCGGAGGCGAGGAGGCGCCCCTCGCGCAGCTCTTCCTTCACGCGTTCAAAGATGAGCACGTTGGCGTCTACGGCCATACCAATTGAGAGGACAAAGCCCGCGATACCCGCCAGTGACATCGTTACACCGATCATCTTAAAGACGGCCAGGGTCAACAGTGAGTAGAGGATCAAGGCCACATCAGCGAGAAAGCCGGGGAGGCGATAGTACAGGAGCATGAAGAGCATAACGATGCCCAGGCCAATGGCACCGGCGATCAAGCTCTTCGTGATTGAGTCCTGACCGAGGGTTGCGCCAACGGTTGACTCACTGCCAATGTCGAAGGAAATGGGCAGAGCACCAATCTTCAGCAACTGTACGAGCTGATTGGCATCGTCAACTGTGAAGTTGCCCTCGATGACACCGTTACCAGGCAATTGGCTATTAATGACGGCGGACGAGATGACCTTTTTATCCAGCGTAATCGTCATATACTTGCCGACGTTCTGGGAGGTATAGGTGCTCAGGCGACCGACCGCATCGCCACGCATACCAAAGGCGATGACATACTGGCTGGTCTGCGAATTTTGTTGGACGCCCAAAGAATTTGGGTCGAGGTCATTACCAGTGAAGAGCGGTTTGATGCTGCCATTGTTGTCGGCTGCGAAATCGCTGGGGTTTAAGGTCGCACCGTTCTGCAAGGGTGTAGTTCCGGTGTTCCAGATCTCAAGCTGGCCTGTGCGCAGCAGCGATTCAACATCTGCCTGCTGGTTGCCGCTATTGTAGCCAGGCAGCTCGACTACGATGCTTTTCTGACCGTCAAGCGTGGTCTGGGTGCGCACTACGGGCTCATTTACGCCCAGGCCCTTGTTCACACGCTGCTCGATCAGGTTGCGCGCGGTCGCCATCTCATCATCAGTGGGGTTCTGACCTGGCTTGGGGTTCAGCAGCACGCGTACGCCACCTTGCAGGTCGAGACCCTCATGGAAGGTGAAGGGATTGTTAATGCCGTATAAGGGCTTTCCACCTTTCTGGCTCGTTGCATTTGGCCAGAAGACCGTGAAGGCTGCGCCCGCGGCTAATAGGATGATTAAAAAGAGGAGTGCGAGTGTTCCTCGGCGCATATGTACTGTTTCCTCTCACTCAATGTGTGGTGATACGTTGAAGTCTGTGCAATTAACTGCCCATCTTCCACCGAGCGCAAATAAAAGCGTTCTTTATGATTAGGAACGCAGACGCGCCTCTCTTGATACCAGTGAAGTATAGCATAGTTGATTGCTATTGCCTATCCTGTTGTTGTGCCTTTGTGCCCGGATACCTAAATCTATACTCGGTCCTGGATTATCTCAATCTATACTCGGCAAATATCATAAAAATTGCAGGGTCTTCCCCCTCCAGGGGGAAATATGGTGCCAGCGACGAACATGAACATCTCCTTGTGCTCGATATCAACCTATTATAGCAAAAAAACTCAAAGAAAGTCTGAGGGAAACCAACACCAGTCCAGGCTGCCAGGTGGAGCAAGCGCACCTGGCATGGACCTGGAGAGATAGGAATATGCAGACTAGGAGCTACCTGAGGGTACTATGCTTAGAAGTAGGGAGAAATCTCTACCTGAATTCAGGGGTAAAAGCCGTCTTCTAAAAGAATCCACCGGAGAATGTGGCTCATAAACAATCTGAAAAAAGACTGTGTAAGAAGTGTAACAATAGTAGAGATCTCTTCGTAGTAACTTACGATATATCGTTTTTGGCTATTATTGACTACCAAGTTTTAAAGGAGCTGCTGCTTTTTATGGAGACTACTGTGCAGGGTGTTTCTGGTGCGCAAGCCAGTAGCCATGAAATTGTCATGGATGTCCGCGATATCACGAAAAGTTTACCGCTTGGGCGTGAGCGGATTGAGATTCTAAAAGGGATTAGTTTTCAAATTCAGCGTGGGGAGTTTGTCTCCATCGTGGGACCTTCTGGTTCCGGTAAGAGCACGCTCCTGGGAATTATCGCTGGTCTGGATAATCCAACGACAGGCAATGTATTGATTGATGGTGTCGATATCGCGCGTATGACCGAGGGCAAGCTGGCGGTGGTACGCAATCAGAAGATCGGCATGGTCTTCCAGGCATATAACCTGATCCCAACCCTGACGGCGCAGGAGAACGTCGAGGTGCCGCTCTACGTCGGCAAGCACAAGGGTTCGCCCTCGGCGCGCGCTAAGGAATTGTTGGACCTGGTGGGTCTCTCGCATCGCCTGGGCCAT
The DNA here is from genome assembly GCF_016587375.1 of Ktedonobacter robiniae. Lineage (GTDB taxonomy): Bacteria > Chloroflexota > Ktedonobacteria > Ktedonobacterales > Ktedonobacteraceae > Ktedonobacter > Ktedonobacter robiniae. Next base: position 1,088,999 of record NZ_BNJG01000001.1, on the reverse strand, counting down.
CGCCCCAGTCAGCTCTCGGGTGGTGAGCAGCAGCGCGTCGCCATCGCGCGCGCGCTGGCGGCTGATCCTCCCATTGTGATCGCCGACGAGCCAACGGGTAACCTGGACGCGCGTAACGGTGAGAAGGTGTTAGAGTTGATCGCCACGCTACGTGACCAGACTGGTAAGACTTTTATTATCGCCACGCATGATCAGAATGTGGCCTCGCATGCCGGACGAACCATACGTATCGTCGATGGGCTGATCGCTGAAATTGATAGCACCGGTGGGAGAATTGTGCAATGAAGGCCTCGATGTACTTTAACTACACCTCGCGCTCGTTGGTGCGAGGTGGGCAGCGTACGGTCCTGGCCCTCTTCTGCGTAGCGGTCGGTGTCATGGCGATTGTAGCCCTGCAACTGGTGGGGCTTATGATCAATAACGCCTTTACCAGTAACGTGCGCGATGCCAACGGCGGCGATATCGCCGTCACCTCCAATAACCAGCCCTTTAATGGGGATGACCTGAAGTTCTTTGATACGCTTAAAAAAGATAAGGTCATTAGCAACTATACCCCGGTTGTGAATGCGCAGGCTTCCTCAGGCAGCGGCTCGATCTCCCTGCGGCAGTCCTTCTCGGTCCGCGTCGTCGATCCCAAGGTCTATCCCCTGGGGACGCCGCTGAGTGTGAAGGACCCGAAGAACGCGACCGTTGTAGACCTGTTGCAGAATAAGCAGATCATTGTCACCCAGGCTTTTGTCGATCAGTATCACAAAAAGGTCGGAGACGAACTCGATGTGCGCGTAACTTCGTCCGACCGCCAGACGCGCGTGATTAAGACTAAGATCGCAGGCATTGTGGACAACAGTGGCGTGCTCTCCCAGGCGGGCAGCGTGGCGCTGATCTCCCTGGCCGATTATAAAGATCCTAACGCGAAGGTCGCGCAGACCTATGATACCGTCGATGTGAGTACCGTCGACAAGGCGCATATGAATGACGCGGCCAAAAAGCTGCGCGACAATTTCCCCATCGCGAATGTGCGCACCGTCGACGACGCCGTCAAAAATCAGCAGGCGACAATCGACAACATCCGCAAGTTCCTGGAGATCGCGGGTCTGCTGGCCCTGTTGATTGGTGGCGTGGGTATCGTCAATACCATGCAGGTCTTGCTCTCACGGCGCAAGACCGAGATCGCCATGCTCAAGACGACAGGCTACCGGCGCTTTGATCTCTACCTGCTCTTCGGGCTGGAGGCAGCGCTGCTGGGCCTGGTTGGTGGTGTACTTGGCGCTGCGACCTCGGTTGGCGTGAGCTACCTGGTGCGCAACATTGTACAGAACACCTTCCTTTTGAATATTCCCTTTATACTGGACTACACAACGATTGTGGGCGGCGTAATCATAGGGGTTGCGACCTCGCTCATCTTTGGCCTCTTGCCTATCGTCCAGGCGGCGAATATTCGTCCGCTCAACGTCATTCGTGACCTGCCCGAGGGGAAAGGCGCGGGGAGCCTGGTCCTGACCGTCTTCCTGCTGCTGCTGCTCTCGGTGCTTTTCTGCGCCCTCTCGATTGTCATCCTGAACAATGACATCCGGCTGGGCATAGGTGTGGTCTATGGCACCTTCATCTTTCTGGCCCTGCTGAGCGTCTTCTTTGGGCTGATTGTCTGGTTTATCAGCCGGCTGCCTGTGCCAGAGCGCTTCTCCGTTGGCTACCTCTCTTTGATCGTCCTGGGAGTGGCCTTTGCGCTCTTCCTGTACTGGGTCTTGCCCAACTACCTGAACTTCCCTTACTTGCAGACGTTTGGTTTGATCTTCCTGGTCATCTCGCTACTAGGCTTGCTGGTTGTGGTGTTGCCGCGTACATGGAAAGCGAATGTCAAAATGGCGCTGCGCAACATTGGTCGTCAGCGTGCGCGCACAACGACTACCATGCTGGCGCTCTTTGTAGGCATCTTTACCATTGGTCTGATCTTGATCTTGGGCCAGGACCTGCGTGACCAGGTCAATGATGTCATCTCCAAGACGCTGAACTATAACGTGGTCTCGATCACCAGTGGCAATGATACGCAGAAGTTGCAGGATAAGCTCTCAAGCTTGAATGGGCTCTCCAGCTACCAACGTCGTACCCTGGCCTCAACCGTGCCGGTAGCGATCAATAACAAGCCGCTTCAGGAGATCCTGCCTAGCGAAGGCGATAAGGCCAAGTCTGGTCCGGGTTCGCTGGGCAGAGGTGGCGCGCTCTACTTCCTGAGCGGAGTCGAGGGCTACGATGTGGGAAACAACCAGTTCCCTAGTACCAAGGACCTGCAGATTATCCAGGGGCGCAACCTGAACGCCAGCGATGAGGGAACGGACAATATCCTGATCGCCAGCGAGTTGGCCAACCTGGACCCCTTCCACTTGAAGGTTGGTGACAAGATTACCCTGGCGGGCCAGGATCGTGTCAGCATCAAAACCGTCACGGTTGTGGGCGTCTACCAGCAGAGTAGCCTGGGTGGGAGTCTCTATCCACTACTGGGAACGCGTAGCAGCGTCAAGGCGCTCTCGCCAGGAGGCGTCGAGCAGTCGGTTTTCTACATGAAGATCGATGCCAACAAGCTCAATAGCGCTGTAGATGCTATGGGCAAGACAGTTCCTGACGCCTTTGTGCTCAACCTGGCGAATATCAGCGATTTCGTCGATCAATTGCTGAACGACATCTTGCTCACGTTGACGACTATTGCCTCTCTCTCGCTGGTAGCGGGCGTTATCATCATCGCTAACGCGGTGGCGCTAGCCATGCTGGAACGCAGGCGCGAGTTGGGCATCCTCAAGTCGGTGGGCTATACCAGCAGTTCGATTCTCAGTGAGGTCATGATTGAGAATGGCGTGGTAGGTGGCACGGGCGCGCTACTGGCCATGCTACTCGTCACGGGCGCGATCAGCGTGCTGGGTGCCCTGGCCTTTGGCGCGACCTTCGGCGTAAGCGTGCCAATGGCGCTGGCCCTGATCCTGGGCTCGGCGGCACTGGCCATACTCACCTCGGCCATTGTGGCCTGGGGAGCAGTACGAGTGCGTCCACTCGAAGTATTGCGCTACGAGTAGAAATAGTGTGTATGCAAAGTGGGCGCGGGATTCCGGTCGGAATCCCGCGCCCACTTTGCATACACACTATTGTATTACAGGGGAAGCGCTAGCAGCGGAATCTCCATCTCGTCGGGGGTCAGGCCGCCATGATGGCCCTGGAAATGCATATCGAAGGTGCCCTGCTCATACCACCAGACGGTCTCATGTTTGTAAGGAAGGATCACTACGTTGCCCAGGCGCGACAGGAGCGTCTGCGATGGGGCGCGCAGACCAAAGAACTGCTGCGCGATCAGGCTGGCGACGGGATAGACCTCGGCCTTGTCCGCGAGATGCTGGCGTAGCATAGTAACGACCTCGTCGACATAGGGTTCTTTCACATGCAAGAACATATCTCGTGGCGAGCCAGCAGGAATGAGCAGGCGTCCCTGGTGATTTGTCTTTAAGTAGCGTATGAGCTGAGGGAGCCGCTCATTAAGGTAATAGGTTGTACGTGGATTGACCGGCGCCTGTCCATGGTCGGCGCTCAGAAGGAGCAGCGTGCGAGGTGAACGCGAGGCCACGCGCTGGTAGAATTGCTCCATCTGCTGCATAAAAACGTCAATTTCCCGCTCGACCTGAGGTGAGAAGGGTCCATAGTTGTGACTGGCTGTATCGATGCGATCAAAGTAGAGAAAATAGTAAGTCGGCGCGGTAGGTGGCTGAACGAGCAAGTCTGCCAGTCCCCCTAAGGCTTCCTGGATGGTTGTATAGGGATGAACTTGTGCGCCACGAAAGACGATATCGGAGTAGGTTGAAGGCGTATATGCCCGATATTGAAAGATATGTGAATTGACGCCCTCGTCCTGTAACGACTGGTAGAATGTCTGGCGCGGGAAGAAGGCCGTTGCCGGTACCGAGGCGCGTTTGAGCGTATCGCGCACAACCTTGTCATCGGCATAGGAGAAGAGCAGGGGCGAGATGATATTATCGACCAGCGGCTCATAGTAGTGCCACTCATAGACGCCGCTCTGTCCGACTTCCAGGCCGGTGTGAATACAGGTCACATGCGCGGCGGTCGTCGAGGGGAACTGTGAGGTAAGCTTGGAGACGACGCCAGAGGCCTGAGCCGTTTTGAGGAAGGCATAGCGCTCCGCGTGGCGTTTAAAGAGATGCCAGCCAAAGCCATCGACAAAGAGGAATACGACCTGCTCATAGCGTGTAGGCAGGTTATGGAGGATATCCGCTGGCAGGGCCATGGGCGTTGTCCCGGTTAGCAGCGAGCGAATGGTCGCGGGCAGATAAGCGAAGCAATAGGAGCCATAGCACGGTTTGACGAAGCGCTGAGAGAACTTCGACTGATTGACCGCTTTAATTGAGGCTGTGTTGAGCATGGCTGAACCTGTACTTCCTCTACTAGCTCTAGGCTCTTATTCCGAAACCCAACATCACTCTCGTGACTAGCGCTTCCCCCATTCGAGGACAAGCGCACTCAGGATTTCGGATAAGCAGTAGACAGAGATTCCTGCAAACTTGATGCAGGTTTGGCAAATGTGGTCTGCTGTCTGCTTAACAGTATATCATGAAAAACTCTTCTATCAACTCCACAATTGGAAAGAGATGTGCTCTAGATATCATATTATTTAATAGGGAGTTAAATAATTATTGATGCAATAGAAGATATTATGCCAGGTTTAAGGATGTGCTGACGTGAGGCCAAATCCTCACGTCAGCACATCCTTAAACCTGCGAGCACCGCATACGCGAGAAATAGACGCCAGATGATGGAGCAAGAGGTATATGTGTATTTTGCACATATGTCTTTCTGCTTTCTGCACTGAAGTGGAGGTTTAGGCAGACGCTTCCGAGAAAGGATGTGCGAGACGTTGTTGGTGCGCTTGCTTGTTCGTCGGGAGAAGTGTCCAGCCTATTGGACGCTCTATCTAGCTTATACTATCTGTCTCATGCGCGGGAAAAATAGAAAATAAAAAATGTCGGAGTCTCGCGTCGTCTCAAAGAAAGTCTTATTGCGGTGAAACTACAACGTGCTGATCTCGCTATTCTTCTGGCCAGTGTGCTCTGGGGACTAAATTTCTGTACTGTAAAAATTCTTGTGATGTATTTACCTCCTCTTCTAGTGGGTTTTCTGCGCTTTTTTCTCTCTACGCTTGTCATGATGGCGATGTTGAAGTGGATGGAAGGGAATGTCAAGGTTGCCTGGAGAGATTTTGGCGCGCTGGTAGTCGCGGGTGTTCTTGGCTTTGGGGCGCAGCAAATTTGTTTTCTTTATGGATCGTACTTCGCTGAGGCCTCGATGGGCGCGTTGCTGAGCGCCTTTACCAGCGCGATTATGACACTTGTGGCCTCGCTGGTTGCGCGTGAGCGTATGACAGGCCTGATGATTGGGGGCCTGCTCGCGGCCTGCGGCGGGATGGTGCTGGTTGTATTAGGGAAGGGAAGCCTGGGCGCGATTACTCCTGCGAGCTGGATTGGCCTGGGCCTGTACTTTGTGGCGGGTCTCTTGAGTGGGTTGATGCCCCTGCTGACGCGGCGCTCGCTGACGCGTTATTCATCCTTGCGGGTCACGACCTGGACGCTCTTCGTGGGTGGTGTGTTCTTCATTATTCCAGGAGGGGCGAACGTACAAAATGCACATATAAGCGTGTTGCCCCCAGTGGTTATTCCCGCGCTGCTCTTCACAGCGATTGGGGCGACGGCGGTGACCAATATGTGCTGGAACTATGGTCTTGCGCGCGTGGGCGTGGTACGCCTCTCTATCTATGGCTATCTCCCTTCAATTCTGGGTGTGCTTATGGCGGCTGCACTCCTCGGCGAGATGCTTACACCTGTCCAGTGGTTGGGCACAGCCTTAACAATGGGTGGCGTCCTGGTTTCACAGATCAAGGGCCTGGATATACGCAAGTTTGGCAAGTCTCTCTTTTCCAGGAAGGAAGAACTTGCTCTCCTGGTGGATGAGTGTGCAGGGGGCGATTAAGCTGCTTAAAGCAGTAACGAGAAGGAGGGGTGCAGACTGCATCCCTCCTTCTCGTTACTGCCCCTTCTTGTGATGCGACTCCTTGTGGTGTTTCATCACGGTACGAGCGGCTACCTCTTCGGCGCGGTCGCCGTAGCGGCCACTCTTCTCGGCAGATTCTTTAATGTGTTCATACTGGCGCTGTTCTTTTGCGCCAACACCCTTCAAAGGTCTCTTCTGAGGCATAGAACTACCTCCTCGTAGCGTAAGGCCCTTGTGTGGGCCAGGCTATTAGACGAGGGCGCTTACCGTTTGCTACACCTCGGCGCGGCGATAGCGACGCCGGCGGGTCAGACCATAGGTCAGGAGGTGCCAGAGGGCGACCAGAATGATGGCGCCCAGTAGCGCCCGGAAAAGGGGTACACCAAACAACACGAAATCGCCGATGCCAGAGATGACAATTACTTGTGTCATCAGCCAGATGCCAACAAGAGCGGCGATAATAGCGCCCACAATCCCTAAAGGAAGGCGCCAGCCAACAATATATTCAGCAACGAGACCAACAATGGCGGCGATAACCAGGTAGAGAATGATATTCCAGCCAAAGCTCCAGACGTTATCCCCAAGGCGAATCGTAATGCCATCCGCCAGCACAAACAGGGATGCTAACATAAGTGACCTCCTTGTATACATAACGACGTGATGTAAATCATTGAAAATGCCTCAATATCAATCCTTAGCTATATTACGGAGCAATGTGCGTTCTCGGTTTCAATTGGCTGAGATAGCCCTTCGTACCAGCGGCGCTCAGAGGAAAAGGGGCCCATACTGGCAAGAATAGGGGACGTGTTGGCGCGATGAGTGTGATTAATGGTATGCTGAAAACAAGATTTCACTCATCGTCCTCATCATCAGGAAACGAAAGGTATTTATTGCGCATGGCAGACGGTAAACAGGGGTTGTTGCGGAAGCAGGGATTAGGAACAGAGGAGTTACAGGAGATCGAGCAGCTCGCGGCACAGTGTGAGCAGTATGAGCAACTGGAGATGAAGCTAAACTGGAATGTGCTACGCGAGCGTCCCGCAGGTGAGATAAACGACTTTCTCTATTATGAACAGGGCCGGCTCGTGGGCTACCTGGCGCTCTTCTGCTTTAATTCGCAAGAGGCCGAAATAAGTGGGATGGTGCATCCTGAATACCGCCAGAGAGGTATTTTTCGCACATTATTCCAGGCGGCAACCCAGGAGGTGCGTCGTCGCGGTGTTCCACAGATCCTCTGCATTGTTGAGCACAAATCGCAAGCAGGCCAGGCTTATATTCAGACGCTTGACACACGCTTCCATCATGCCGAATACAAAATGGTGTTACAAGAGCCACGCCTGCCGGGCAAGAGTATTGAGGGGCTGACCTTTAGACAGGCTCAGCCGGAGGATGGCATGCTCCTGGCGCATATTACGGCGGTGGCCTTTGATATGCCGCGTAGCGAGGTAACCTGGTATAGCCAGGGGAATGGGAATGTAAATTTAAGGCGCCCATCCTATCTAGCGCAACTACGCGATGTCTATATTGGGAAACTGGATGTCTCGCTGGGTGAGCAGGAAGCCTATATTATTGGCTTTGGAGTGTTGCCAGAATTCCAGCACCGGGGCTATGGGCGCCAGTTGCTAGCCTATGCCATCCAGGAGACCCTAAAGCGTAATCCTGGGCGTATTGTGCTGGAAGTCATGACGGAGAACCAGGGGGCGCTCTCGCTCTACCAGTCCTGCGGCTTCCAGGTCGTCACCAGTTATGATTACTATAGCTATCCAGTCAGCCGCTAAATTATAAGGTCCAGGCTAGCTTGGACTCCGAGCGAAGCGACAATGTGATGAACACGATGCCAGTTGCTAAAGAAGTGAGATAAACATGGGGCAGCCAATTTGTAAGGCCTGTGGGCAGCCAATTGCAGGTCGCTTTCTGACCGCCCTGGATGCGACCTGGCATCCTGAACACTTCCTTTGTGCCGCTTGTAAGCGCCCGATTACGGATGCTCGCTTTACGCCGCACCAGGGGCGGCCATATCATCAGGATTGCTATGCACGCGAGATCGCGCAGCATTGCGTCTATTGCGGAAAGCCGCTCCTGGGCATATACCGGATGGATTACTGGGGCAATGCGTTTTGCCAGGAGCATGAGAACGCATACCCCGCGTGCGACTTTTGTGGCCGCCTTATCCCTCCCCAGGACCAGGAGCGCGGTGCCGAGGTAGTACGCTGTCGCGTCTGCCGGACCAGCGCGATCGAAACGGTCGAAGAGGCCCGCCCGCTCTTTAAACAACTCATTCAATGGGTGGGCGCACAGGGGTTGCGCTATCATCAGCTCCCGCTCAGTCTGGAACTCTGTACGAAAGCGAAGCTGCGCCACTATTTGCACGAGAATGGGCCGACGCACTCGCTGGGCGCGACCATGAGTGTCTCCTACGCCCAGGAGGGGCAGGCCCTGCGCTCTGAGGTGAGCGGGGTCGCGGTCTTGCAGGGCCTGCCCGCGCTTGTCTTTGAGAGTGTGGTCGTGCATGAACTGGGTCATGTCTGGCTAGTGGTCCAGGGCGCCCCTCGGGCAGAAGCGTGGCGCGAAGAGGGCTTGTGCGAAGTACTCTCCTACCGCTATTTACGCTCCAGGGATACGGCGGAGAGCCGTTTCCGCGCCGAGAATATGGAGCGCAACCCCGATCCTATCTACGGCGAGGGCTTTCGCCGCATGCAGTCCCTGATTGAGCGCAAAGGCTTTGCGCGCTTCATTGAAGAACTGGAGCACAGCAAACGCTGGCAATAAAATATATTGTATACAGAAGGCGCCTTGCGTGTATCATGATACACGCAAGGCGCCTTCTGTATACAATATATTAACTTACATGTTTTCGATCCATTCGACCTGCTGGGCTTCGGTCAGGTCGGGGACCTCTAGCTTGTTTAGCAGGCGCTGCAAGACGGCCTCTGGCACATAGGTGTGGCGAGCGCGATTGCGTTCCAGGAGTTGTGGGAGGGATACATCAAGGTAGACCAGCCGCACGCGCGCGCCATAGGAGACGAAGAGATCAATAAGTTGCTGCCGCAACTGGCGTGTGATATTGGTCGCATTCCAGGCGAAGGCCATTTTTTGACGAAGCATGATCCGGGCCCGCTCACGCGCAGCCTGGATAACGCGACCCTGATCATCGGTTGGGGCGATATGTAGTTCCCTGCGTAGCCCATCAAGCGAGACAACTGGCAGCTTCGGCACATTGGTTTTGAGCCAGGTATCCTTCCCGCTGCCAGGCAGGCCCGACATCAGCACCACCTCAAATTGTGTCTCGTCATAGGCGATATAGGATGGATCACTCTGCTCCTTTTGAAAGTAGGTGAAGCGGCTATGTGAGGTCGCGAACTGGCGCGGCGCATCATAGCACTCCTGCTCCTGGCAGAAGGCATTGAAGAGCTCAATGCGCGTGAGTAGCTCGCCTTGATCGGCACAGATGCGACCACGCACATCCGCCTCAGCCAGCAGGGTGAGATGAGAGAGTCGCACGCTCTGGCTGGCCTCAATCACGCTCCGCTGCGGGTTAGGGCTATCCAGAAAGCGCAAGGGAAGTCCATGGAAGCGCACGAGGCGTGCGATGTACTCCCGTGCCTGGAGCGCGACGGGCGGGAGTTCCTGCCCATCGCAGAGTATCCGACGCGTAAGCAACTCGCCCTTCCGGGCATGTCCACGCGATGAGATGCGCCCATCGGCTGCCAGATGTGTCATCGCGGGCTTTCCCACATCGTGGAGTAGAGCCGAGGCAAAGAGTAGCGAGCGCTCAGAGGCGGGGAGGCTGCGCCAGGATGGGAGCGCGATCATAGCCTCCGCGACCATGCGTGTATGGATAAAGACATCGCCTTCGCCGTGATATTCAGGTTCCTGGGGCGTACCCGCAAGGTCGCGAAGCCAGGAGAAGCTCTCTGCCAGGCTGTTCCAGTCTAGCTTCCAGTCTGGTGGCTGAGGCGTGAAAGGAAAGATCCAGGTATCTGCCGGTTGCGTGTTTGCTAACATGCTATGATCCTCGTGTTGACTCTTGCTGACGGTTCATAGATCTTATTCCGAAACCCAACGTCACTTGTGTGACTAGCGCTTCCCCATTCGGGGACCACCTAATCCCCATTCGGGGGCAAGCGGTGGCACCCCCATTCGGGGGCACAGCGGCCGCGCGCTCAGGGGTTTCGGATCAGAAGATACTAGAAAAGCTCGATGTCCAGGCGGAGGCGATTGGGAAGGATGGGGCGATCCAACCAGTGGCTCTCCGAGTCAAAGATGGTCTGGAGAAAGCTAGAGCGCACATATTTGTAGCGCTCTTTGACCTCGCCTTGCTCCTCTACTTTGATATATAGCCCCTCCATCAGGGGCGAGGTGTCCGTCTCCTTCAGGACGCGCTGAACGTCCAGCCCCCGACTACGACAGTTTGCCTGCAAGATATCCAGGTGCTCCTTGTTGATAAAGTGAGAGTGCCCAATCAGGGCCGTTAATTCCTGGAGCGTCTGAATGGCTCCAGTGTAGAGCACCTTCACCGAGACGACGAACGGGAGCGGGCGTAGCAGTTCCTGTCTGCGTTGTGTGCTCAGAAACCGTCCGGTACGCTTGTCGAGGATATCGAACTCCATAAAGTAGTGAGGCAAATCGGTATAAAAGACAGTGTGCTTGGCATAGAGCCATTCGCCATAGAGCACATAGCGCTCGCCCAGGACATCCCATAGTTCAAAGGTATAGCGACTGGCCCAGGTCTTGAAGAGATGGAACTGCTTCTCGCGCGGACCCCCGTTCAGGAAGTGTCCCCGACTCTGGAGGAGAAGCTGTCCCTGGCTATCAAAGCTAATTGCGGTATTGGCCCCATCCATCTTTTCTTCAACGACGAGATCGCGACCGGCGAACTCCTGGAGGGGGATAAGCGCGAGATCTTCGTCTCCGCGTTGTATACCTGAACCCTCGATATGCTGTGTGCGTGGATATTTGTAGATATTAATATTGGTACTCATGACGGCATAGCATCCTTGTCTGAAAACCCTGGAAGGAATAGCATAGAGAACCGGCAGAGACACGCCGGGTGCTCTGCTGCTAGCACTGCCTGCTTAATTGCACAGGCAGAAGGGTTGAGGGTGGTCAGGACAAAGGGATTATGGAGCCGGAGCTGTCTGCTGCCGAGCGAGAACCAGGTTGGTGCATATGAGGGCGCGCTGAGGCAGATCTTCCCTGGCTGTTTGATGTATCTGATGCATATGTCTCTCTTCCCGGCACTAAAAATATATCTCTGCTAAAAAGAATAGTACCATATACATGAGCCTTATGTACAGGGGAATTCCTGGTATGTTGAAGAAGAGATGGATGGTGAGTAATTGCCCATCAACCATCTCTTCTTCAGCACAATCTAATCCTCGCGGCGAGGGAAAAGGGCCTCGGGAGCCTGGGACATGGCCAGTTGGTCACTGCCCTGGGCCTCGGGCAGAGCCTGTTGGAGTGCGGGAATGGGATCTGCCTTACAGACTGAGGCGGGCTGGTTATTGGTGGCCTTGCAGATCGCTGCTGTAAAGGTATTAGCCACGCCCAAAATGCTCTTAGAGACATCAGAGCTTGAGTCTGAAAGCTTCTCCGCAATCTGCTTCTGTGAGAGGTTGGAGATGACCTCAACATTAAAGCTAGGGCCAATCGCGAGATACTGGTTAGCGATATCCACGAAAGGGAAGCCGCCAGCGTATTGCTTGTCAATGTAGGGCGGTCCGTTATAGGTGTTAATCAGCTGTTGTTGCTCGCTAGTGGGTGTCTGGAGCGGCTCATAAAAGTTGCCAGAGCGCTTGTTGGTAAACTGCTCAACTGTGTCCAGGTCGATATAGTTGCTTTGATATTTGCTGCTATAGAAGCTGACAGTTGAGAGACTGGGCGGGCTATCCTCAGCGGCCGAGGTGGTTTGTGGCAGAGCGCTAAAGGTTCCAAAGCGGCTCAGGGCTACGACCAGCGCCCAGCGCTCTCCTGCGCAGTAGGGGCAGAACTCGGCGCCAGAGTAGAAGATCTTGGGCTTGCCATTGGCGCCTGTCAGGATGGGTGGCTTATTCTGCGTGGCCTTGAGGAAGGGCTGCACTCCGCCATCGCCCACCGTGCTCAGCGTTGCGGGATCGATGCTGGTCACCGCTTTGAGAACCTCGGGATCGGTCGGGCCGGAAGCACCCGGGGCTTGATTTTGCTGGCCTACATAAATAAAGATGCCAATAACGGCGAGAAGGGCGAGGAGAATGCCACCAATCAGAAGCCAGAGCGATCTGCGCTGGCGGGTCGCGCGACGCCGAACATTTCGACCTGTATTTCTAATTGTGCCGCGATTGGAACCGGGCGAGGTGGGACGAGGGCGTGCCTGTGTCTCTCCTCGCACAGGACCAGAGGTGGGTGGCTGTGCATTTTTCTTCCGGGTTTTTGCCATAGTGCATGCCTTTCAATGAGTGTGAGTGTGTCAGGGTGATTATAGCATTATCTTTCTGCCTGGCCCATTCTGGTACCTGCTTCCTATGTGTGGGAGGCCTGATAGCTAACAATGAGAAGAAAGGATTGCATGATATGCCAAAGAAATTGTTGGATCAGCTTCTGGTAATTGATATTGAGGCGACCTGCTGGCAGGGAGTTCCACCAAATGGTCAGGAGAATGAAATTATCGAAATTGGGCTTGTGCCGCTAGACCTCGTGACGGGGCAGCGCCTGGAGAAGCGCAGTATCCTGGTGCGTCCTGAGCGCTCGCGTGTGAGCGAGTTTTGTACTGAATTGACGACCCTGACGCAAGAGCAGGTCAATGCAGGCATCACCTTTGCCGAGGCTTGTGCGCTTCTGCGTGAGGTGTATCGCTCCCGGGAGCGGATCTGGGCTAGCTATGGCGATTATGATCGGAGCATTTTTGAGCGCCAGTGCCGTGAGCGCAAGGTTGCCTACCCCTTTGGTACACGGCACCTCAATATTAAGACACTCTTCGCCCTCAGCTATACTCTGCCCAGCGAAATTGGTCTGGAGGCCGCCTTGCATACCATGCGCCTGCCACTGGAGGGGACGCACCACCGGGGCGATGATGATGCCTGGAATAGTGCCGCCATTCTGGCTGAGTTGCTTCGCCGCAGCCGAGAGGGACGGGTTGAACCCCTCGACTGAGGCGAAAAAAAAGGCGCCCCAAAGCGTGTTATGAAATGGTGAAATGATATGGAGTTCACTCGCCCTTGCTCTGGTTGTTGAGTGCAGGCCCCCAGGCTGAAATATGTGTGGGCGTCAGCATGATCACAGGTTGCTGTTCCAGGAGCATAGCACGGTACTGGACATAGCGTACCCGCAGGAGCTTGAGCGCGTGGGCGTGCGCCTCGTGTCCGGGATCAATCAATTCGGCGTGACAGTGAACCTGGACATAGCCCAGGTGGCTCCAATCATCTTCGTACTGGTCAATAAGCAGGGCTACCTCAGGGCGAGCTTGAATATTGCGCACGCGCTGGAGCCGTGTTGGCGAGACGCTCTTCGGCTTTTCGTCGAGCGGTGTGTAGAAGCGTTGTCCGTCAAAGGCATAGCAGACGGGTATAGCGTGTGGCGTTCCCTGGGCATCTGAGGTGGCCAGACGAGCGACACGCTGGTGACGGACAAACGTCATCTCTGTTTCAGTGAGTGGTGCTTGATGATGCATGTTTCTTATACTTTGTTTGTAAAGGAATTTTATTGCGTGTTCTAGACACTCTAGGCACTCTAGATATTATAGTTTCAGCACCTACCCATGTGGCAAGGGGAAAAGAAAATTTCTTGCTGGTTTGCAGAGGCGGAGACCAGCGAAGAATAGAAAAGCACTGGATGGGTAGGCGTTGAGGTTGTTTCTGGTAGAAAGGCTTTCGTAGATATGTCCTTAGAGCAGATAACAGAATCCCCACGGGTGCAGGCGAGTGAAGAGATCCGACGTTTCCGCTGGCGCTTGCCTTTATTGCTTGCATGTATGCTTGTAACCCTGACCTGGCAAGTGGTGATGCGTGTAAACGCGCCTGCGGCCGATACTCCGCTCAGTCTCTTTCTGGCCCTGTATGTGGGAAGCTTCCTGCCTTATGGCCTGGCCTGTGTGCTGATCTTCTGCACACCAGCACCGCGAGGTCGCCAGCGTTGGCTGGAGTTGGGTGCCATCCTGCTGAGTGGACTGCTGATGCGTGCGCTCTTTCTGCCGCTGGAACCCAACCTCTCGCGTGATTCCTGGCGCTACCTCTGGGATGCCAGGGTCACATTACTGGGCTATAGTCCCTACGTCTATGCCCCTATTGATCCCCACTTTGCGCACATACGCGACTTTATCTTTGCGAACAGCCGCTATCGTACGGCCCCCTCTATCTACCCTCCCATGGCGCAGGGTATCTACCTTCTCAGCTATCTCCTGGTGCCGAGTAATCTGTCTTTCCTCAAAGGCACCTTTGTGCTTATGGACCTGGTAAGCTGTGGTGGAATCGCCTACTTGCTTGCGCGACGCGGTGGCGATTGGAGTCGCTGCATCCTGTATGCCTGGTGTCCGTTGCCGATCATCGAGTTTGCGCTCCAGGGTCATGCCGATGCCAGCACCGTCATGTTTTGCGTCCTGGCGGTGGTCTGTGTCCAGGGAAACTGGCGTGGGAGTCGCGTGGCGACTGGCCTCTTTATCGCCATGGCCACACTCACCAAGATCTACCCCATCCTCCTGTTGCTGGTGTTAATGCGGCGCCGTGATTGGGCTATGCTCCTGACCTGCGTGTTAACGATCTTTCTGGCATATGTGCCATATCTTATCCTGGGGCATGGCCAGGTGCTGGGCTTCTTCTCCACCTATGTGAGCGAGCAGCAGCCAAACGCTGGCCCGGTCTACCTCATCCTGGCGAAGTTGCAGACCCTCATTCCCAATCTCCTCGCGGCTAAATTGCTTTTCTACGCCGGTGAACTTGTCGTCATGGGAGGAGTGGCGCTAGGTGTCCTATGGATGCGCTGGCGTAAACGTATCAGCGTTGAAGCAAGTGTGCTTGTACTCTATAGCGCGGTCTTCGCGGTCTCCTCACATATCTTTCCCTGGTATGTGCCGACGCTCCTGCCCTGGATCACCCTGCTCTTTCCTATAGCGCAGCGCCCTGAGCGGCGGACCCTTAGCATCGGACTGGCAGCGCTGGCCGCTTGCTACTTTACCTGTGCCACACTAGGCGGCTACTTCGCGCACACTACACCCGACTGGAATCTCTACTACCTCCTTGCCTATCTGCTACCCCTGCTCCTCCTGGCCTGTGCCGCAGTCCTGGCACGTTGGCGCCATAGACGCATCAGTGGGAAGGGGATACTAGCAGCAACCCCCTCCACAAGTAAACATACCAGTTAAACATAAGACATCCCCAACTTTTGTTATCCCAGACTTTTCACAGTATGTGGTGTAAAAAAGCCGCAGGCTTTTTTACACCACATACTTTAACGCTCTGCGAGCCACGTAGTGGCGAGAAGTCTTAAGCACACAAAACGAACTTTTTTTAGGTTGCAAAAGCAGGTCCCATTAAGCGTGTCAGCGAAGAGAGATGTGAGTCTTTTTCTTATGCTCAAGCAGAAGTCAGGGAACCTATATGCAAAACAAACAAACGCAAGAGCGTCCACGCTCCGCGCCTCCTAAATCTCTATCGAGGGCGGGAGCCATCCTCTTCTCTTCGCTATGGGGACTATGTGCAGGTCTGATAGCAAGCCTTCTGACTGTGGTTACCATGGGCGTGCTGTTCTTCGTTGTTGGCACGCCAACGTCCCCGGAGCTATTCGGGGATTATGTCCTCAAACATATTGATGTTGGCACCTTTATCCGGCTCTTAATCATGTTCTCTCCCAACTCGAAGACGACGCCGCTTGGACTGGCCCTACTGGCCATGATCGGCATTGGCACTGTGTTGGGCCTGGTATATGCCTTTCTGGTCCGGGTACGGCTCCCCGCGCAAGGTGCGCGACCAGGACATAGAGAGTGGGGTGTCGCGCTGCTGCTGACCCTGCTTATGACCCTCACCGGTGTATTGCTCTTCAACGACGAAGTGCGACAGAATCACTACGGTCTACCTGTCCTATGGGCAACCATCGCGACTGACCTGGCGTTCCTACTCGATTTCGCTGTGTACGGTGTCGCGCTCTGTCTGCTCTACCGCCTGCTCCTGCCAAAGCAAGCGACTGAGAACGAGGAAGAGGGTGTACGCAGGCGCAGGCAGGCACTTTCGCGTGTGGGCGTGGCCGCGCTGGGTCTGGTGAGCGCGGGCGGTGCGGCAGGCCTGCTACGAGGCTACCTCAACGAGTACGCGGCCTACGATGGCGTCAAGACGGTCTCCAATGGCGAGAAGACCGTTCCCATTACGCCTAATGACGGGCACTATGTCGTCACGCAGAACACTGTGGACCCAAATCCCAATATTAACCTGTGGCGCCTGGAGGTGAATGGGCTGGTCAAGCGTGGAGGCACCTATACCTATGACGAGGTGCAACGCCTGCCCTCGACCTCGCGCGCGATCACCCTCGAGTGTATTGCCAATGGTCCAGGTGGGCATTTGATGGGAACCGCCGTCTGGCAGGGTGTCACATTCAAAACCTTGCTTGAGCAGCATGGAGGCGCGCAGCCCGAGGCCACGCATGTCGCCTTCTATAGTGTTGATGGCTATACTGTCAGTCTGCCGCTCAAAGAGGTTTTGGAGGCGGATGCCCTGCTTGCCTGGCGTATGAATGGTGTGGAGGTTCCGCAGAAGCATGGCTACCCAATGCGTGTGTTGATTCCCGGTCGCTATGGTGAGGAGAATCCCAAGTGGCTCACGCGCGTTGAGCTGACCAATCATTTTGTCGGTGGTCTCTATTCAGACCAGGGTTGGTATAATGGCCCGCTGCATATGACCAGCCGCATCGACTATCCACGAGGAAGTGTGGCTGCAGGGGCAAGCGTCGAGGTTGGTGGCATTGCCTATGGGGGCGACAAGGATGTCCAGCGTGTCGAGGTTAGCGTCGACGATGGGCAGACATGGAATGATGCCACGCTCACCACGCGACTCTCCAAAGATGCCTGGGTCTTCTGGACCTGGCAGTGGAGGCCGCAGCGGGCGGGCCGCTACACGCTGGTGTGTAGGATGACCAACGGCGTAGGCGAGGTGCAAACAGGGAAGATTCAAGGCACGGTCCCCAAAGGCTCGACCGGCTACCACAAGGTCACTATTGAGGTGAAATAAAACAAAGAGAGGGTGTGTGGGCAGCGTTGCCCACACACCCTCTCTTTGTAATGTGTTTGCTTAGAGCAGGCCCTGCTGCTTTAGGAAATCGGTGGCGACCAAGGTCACAGCACGCGAGACCGAGGCTCCATCGCTTTTCTTCTGCGCCACCTGGGTCTGCAACTGAATGCTGACATCGGTGGTCAATTTGGGCGCCAGGGGATTGAGCACCGAGGCGATATCAGGATACTTCTGGGCGATATCGTTGCGCACCACAGGGGCGGGATTGAAGGCCGGGAAGCCGTTCTTATCGTCCTTCAAGAAGACGAAGCCACCCTGGGGCACGGTCGCGTCCGTACCGTAGCAGACGGTGACCTGGGCCTTGTCGCTCTTTACAGCGTCGAAACCCAGAGCATAGTCGACGGTCTGAGTGCTCTTGAAGCTCTTAGTGGTGAGACCATAGACCTTCTGTAGACCATCAACGAACGAGACACCATCGCTGGGTGAGGTCAGCGCCAACTGCGAAGCCTTGGCCTTCACATCCGAGATAGAGGTGATACCAAGCTTCTGTGAGGTCTCTTTCGAGGTGCAGAGCGCATAGCCGTCGTTGAGCGGGGCTGCATCCAACCAGGTCAATTTATAGTTCGTATTGAAGCCATCCTTCACCGCCTGGTAATCCTTCTGGGGATCATAGGTGGTGGGCACCTGTAACTTGTTCAGACCAGTGGCAGTGAACTCAGGATAGATATCGATTGAGCCACTACTGATGGCCTGAAATACGATATTGCTATTGCCCAGGGCGGGTTTCTCCGTGACCTTGTAGCCAGCTTTTTGCAGCAGGAGCGTATACATCTTGGTGAGCAACTGCGACTCTACGTCCAGTTTGCCGCCGACGACGAGGTTGCCCTTGGACGTGCTGCCGCTGCCAGTGTTACTGGAGGATGAATTGCCGCTCGTGCCACAGGCTGAGAGCAGCATCAGCAGGACCAGGATCAAGGCCCCAGCAGATTTGGTTTTTAGTGAACGTAAGAACATAAAAAACTTCTCCTTGTTTGGGAAAACACAAAGAATAGATCGTGTCTCCTCTCCAGGGAAGGAGAGCAAACACGAGGGATCGATCAGGAAACCTGAGACTGCGGTGTGCCGCTCGACTCCCGCAACCCTGCGGGAGTGAGCACACGTTGCAGAATCTCCATGAAGCCCTCTACAATCAAGGCGATAATCGCGACCGGGATCGCACCAGCGAGAATCTCGGTGTTGTCGAGCTTGTAGAGGCCATCGACAATGTAGACGCCATACCCATCGGCACCAATAAAGGCGGCAAGCGTCGCGGTAGCAATAATCTGGATCGCGGACGTGCGAATGCCGGCGGCAATAATGGGCATCACGAGTGGGGCCTGGACGCGGCGAATAATTTGCCAGGTGGTCATGCCCATACCCCTGGCGGCGTCGATCATGGCCGCATCGATGCTACGCAACCCGGTATAGGTATTGAGCAAAATGGGTGGAATACCTAGAATAATCAGTGCCACCGCCGCAGGTGTAAAGCCCAGGCCTAGATAGGGCAGAACCGCGATTAAGAAGGCAATGATTGGGATGGCGCGCATCAAGCCACTGAGGTTGATGGCGATAAAGCCTAGAATAGCGCTGCGTGAAACCACGACCCCCAGGCCAACACCGATTACAATAGCGATCACAATCGTAAAGGCGCAGATTTGCAGGTAGGTCGTCGTCTCATAGAGAAAGTTATGCGACGGATCGGCGATATAATTCCAGATGCTGTTCATACGTAAGACCTCTCTTCCTCTCCCTTATGCCACCGAAAGCGCGCTACGACCACGGTTGAGCAGGGTTTGTACGCCCAGTAGTAGCAGGTCGGTCACAATCGCGAACAGGCTGAGCAGAATGGCTCCCGCCAGGACAGCATCCATATCGCGGCTGGTGATGTTTTTAAAGATCAGGTCACCCAGACCGCCCTCACCTACCAGGGATGCCAGGGCCGCGATACCGATAATGGTTACTGTCGCGATGCGTATGCCTGCGATAATTACCGGTAGCGCCAGGGGTAGGGTCACGCGGAAGAGGAGCTGTGTTCCGTTCATACCCATCGCGCGTGCCGTCTCAATTAAGAGCGGATCGATGCCGTTGAGCGCGGCGGAGGTGTTGCGGATCAGCACCAGTTGTGTGTAGAGAATGAGCGGAATAATAGCCGTCGTAAAGCTCAGACCCGTAATGGAGATGAGCACTCCTAGCAAGGCCAGGCCGGGAATGGTATACAGCAGGTCCATAAACGTAATCACCGGCAGCGCCAGCTTGCGATAGCGTGATATCAGGATTCCAAGCGGGATCGCGATAACGAGCGAGATCAGCATACTGACTCCCACCAGGAAGGCGTGTTGTGAAAGCAGGTTTGGGATGCTCTCCGGGTCCGTCAGATCATAATTGTAAGCGCTCAGTAAATAATGCATAACACTCCTCGTCCTTCAAAAGCGCAATGGAATACATCATCGCGGTGTGCGTAAGCCTTGCGAGACAGAATCAGGCGTGTGATCCTTCTGGCTGGTTGGGCTGGGACTGTTGGCCGCGATGGCGTGAAATCTCGCGGTTAATGCTGGCAAGGGTGATGTTGCCTTGAGGTTGAGTGGAGTCAGAGCTGGTGACGGTGAGTGCGGGAGAGCCGGTGGAGAGGAGTTGAAGCATTGCATCAAGCAGAGTTGCATCTGGTGAGCAGGTAGCCGCATCGCCCCAGTGTGCCGACGAAACTGCCTCAGGCCGGTTATCAAGCGCTGTTGAAACGGGCAGGTATTGTAGCTGGCGTAGCGTATTATCCGCGCCTACGAGCTGGCTGACAAACCCATTAGCAGGACGCGCGAGCAGTTCCACAGGCGAGCCAATCTGTACCAGTTTGCCCTCAGACATGACGGCGATCTGGTCGCCCAGCTTAAATGCCTCATCGATATCATGCGAGACAAAAAGAATGGTCTTATGTACGTCGCGTTGAATACGCTGAAGTTCGTCTTGCATGCGCGCACGTGTAATTGCGTCCAGGGCGCCAAAGGGCTCATCCATGAGTAGAATCGCCGGGTCGGTAGCCAGGGCGCGTGCCAGGCCAACACGCTGCTGTTGCCCGCCAGAGAGTTGGCGCGGGAAGCGCTTGCGATAATCCGCTGGTGGCAGCCCCACCAGGTCCAGTAGCTCATCAACGCGCTTGTTGAGGCGCTGTTTCTCCCAGCCTCCCGCGATTTCAGCGGTGACGCGGACATTTTCCCCTACCGTCATATGCGGGAAGAGACCCACCTGCTGAATAACATAGCCAATGCGGCGGCGCAACTGGATGGTGTTCTCCTTGAGCACATCCTTCCCATCGATGATGATCGCACCCGAGGTTGGCTCAATCAAACGATTCACCATACGCAGAAGGGTGGTCTTGCCGGAGCCAGAGGTGCCAACAAGCACGCAGGTGCTCCCTTCAGGTACTTCAAAGCTAACGGCATCGACGGCCGGTTTTTGCGTCTTGGGATAGAGCTTGGTAATCTCTTGAAAGGCAATAGTTGCCATAAATAAAACAACTCCCTCGTCTTAGCTTACTATCTTTAAAATACCGAAAAGACTAATAGCCCCGGGCTAGCTGGCACAGAAAATTGCTCACCAGAGTCTATAACACAATGGATGAGCCATTTTATGCCCAAAAAACCTCTCTATATTATACGAAACGGCTTATAATTTGGTTGAGATATGGCGTTGCCAGGCGGCTAGCAAGCAAAAAGCTGCGGGAGGGCAAGCCCTCCCGCGGCTTTTTGCTTGCTAGCTATTTCACCACGACGGTAAGATTCATTCCTGGATGGACGGTGCAGTAGAAGTGAAAGGTGCCGGCGGTATTAAAGGGGCCAACGGCCTGACTATCGTTCCCATTAAATTGGACATTGACCTGGGGGGCGCCATTTTCGGTAAGGGCCTTGGCCGTGTTATCCTGCCAGGTCCCATTAGCGACAACGTGTACCATGGAGACATCATTGACAATATTGACCTTTTCGCCTTTATGTATGGTGATGGAGGCGGGTTCAAAGGTCAGTTCTTTCATATGGACGCTATTGGGGAGGTTGCTCGTGTTGCCTCCCGTAGCGCAGGCCGCAAAGAGCGTGGCGACTGTGCAGCAAAGGAGGAGGAGCGCGATCAGCTTTTTCACAGTTTGAGAATCTCCTGGAAATTAATAGAATGGCAGGGCCTACCCACAAGGCGGCACCCTGCGCAGATGGTGCACTTTTATCAGTGCGAGCGTAACCCTCATGCCTTGAGGCAGGAGGATATAAGTGAGTCCTTTTGTGGCGGTTAGGGTGGTTGGATTGCAACCCTCCCCTGCCTCATATATAATGATTTTTGGGCTGGAAGAGTCCTACAGGGAGCAATCCCTGTCAAAGCCTGATAGCTTGCTAAACGAGTATGCTAGAAGCTAAGATCTTCTAGCTATAGGGTACTTCACTATTCTGGTCCTATTATAAATATCGGTGTCTACCTGAGAGTCTTTCAGCTCGCACCTGAAAAACTATCAGGTAAGCACCCGAGTACTCCGCCTTTCTTCATAGATGCCACATTCACGACGCGCCGATTTATCCTATGGGGGCACGATGCAACATTTAACGCGTCAATGTCCCTCCAGCGTGATACCAAGCGTATTAATAAAGGGTCCAGCCCACGAGGCGCATATCGGTACCATCGGCGATATCTGCAAAGGGGGTCAGGGTGCCCATATCGAGCGAGCCGTAGTACAGTTTGCGGTCGGCGCTATGGGGATCGGTCTCTTGCAGGGCAAAAAGCTTGCTATCTTGCGTGACATTCGACCAGGCATACTGGGAATATGGACAAAGCGACTGACCGCCTGTTGTGTCATCGGTGAGGCGTGTGAGGCCTGTGCCATCGGTATTCATCCGCCAGAGGCCGTTCTGGCTGGTATCTCCACTGCCATTCTCGACCATAAGTAGCAGCATTGTTGGCGAGACGGCGCGCAGCATCGTGACCGCTTGATTGAGATGCGCGATGGGCTGAGGGGTGCCACCCATTGAAGGCTGGACGCTAATGGTGGTTGGCCCGGTAGCTGAAAGTCCATTGCTGGCATCACAATTGGCAACATAGAGCTTTGTGGTATCGTAGCTCACATCGAAGCTACCACAACTCCAGTTCTGGCTGAAGAGCTTTTGCAGATCAGTATCATGCTGATTAGATCCCTGAATGATATCCAGTGCATATAAATCGTTGCGTGGCGCGCCAGAGTTGGGTATAAAAGAGGTTAAGAGAATGTGTGTATTGTCCAGCCAGGTAGTTGGTGTATAAGCCAGATCATTTTGTGGGTGCAGGAGGAGTTGTAGCGAGCCCGAGGCCAGACTAAGCAGGTAGAGCGATGGCTTGCCACCATCATTAGGATACTGATTAAAGACTACGTTTTGTCCATTGTACGAGAGTTGCATATTGGCAATATGGGTATTGGCAGGAGCGCAATAGAGCGTCTGTTGTTCCTGTCCATCTATGCGAACCAGGCGTAGTTGACTGATACCATCGCTATGCAGGATATAGGTGATCCATTGACCACCCTGCATAAGTTCGCCCTCGTCAATATGGAGGTTAGGTATGCCTATGATAGGCGTGCCTCCGGTGTTATCATCAATATCACGGCGTTTCAGTGTCCCCCGGGTTGGCGCATTGTTAGGGCCTTCATTGACGATATACACAACCTGGCGATGGGTGCCTGGTGTGATCGATTGAATACTTGCAGTCCGGGCGACGTTGTCAGCGGGGCAGTCTGTTGTGATGGCTGCTGGCGCAGGTTTTCCCTCACCTGTCTCGGCAGTGGGGAGGCTTGTGTTACGATTTGTGGTTGTGGTGTGTTGGATTGACGCTTGCCGATATAGCCAGTACTGTACAGGATGGCAAAGATACTGGTGGCGAGTGCGATCCCAATAAAGAGATAGGTGAAAAGCGGGAAGCGATTGGCTTTCTGCGCAGGCGGAGGCGTCGGAAGAGTGGATGCGGGTGTTGACTGCCTGGTTGAGGGTTGCGACTGGGCCTGTATGGAGGTGGCCTGCTCCTGTATCTGTCGTATTTCTGATGATGGAGGACGTGAACTATTCATCGATGCAGCGGGAGCAGGAACATGCCGGAAGGCTGCGCTGCCAGCATTAGGTAGCATGGGGGTTGCCAGTTGTGTCTGGAACGGGTTTACTGGGGGTGTCGTCCCATTGCCCAGTGCCGTAGGGGTGTTTGTGTATGTCCTGATAGGCGTCCCAGTTTGGATCGCCTCTTCCAGGGCCTCGCGAAAGGCGGCAACCGATTGGAAGCGCTGCGTTGGATCTTTCTCCAGGGACTTGAGTACTACTGCCTCAAGTTCAGGCGAGATTGCAGAGTTAAGGACATGAAGGGGACGTGGAGGCTCATACAGGTGTTTCACCATGAGGGCGACTGCGTCATCGGCGTAAAAGGGGCGCTGACCGGTCAATAGCTCATAGAGCACAACACCAAGCGCGTAGATATCGCTCGTCTTATCTGGCCTGCTCTGGATCTGCTCTGGCGCCATATAGTCAGGTGTGCCCTTGATGGCGAAGCTATTGGTGTGCGTGACATCCCCTGCCAGGGGCTTATTCGTCGTGTGCTCTACAATCTTGACGAGGCCGAAATCGGAGAGCATGAGCGTCTTCTCATTTTTGAAGAGGATATTGCCGGGTTTAATATCGCGATGAATCAAGCCTTGTTGATGAGCGTATTCCAGTGCATTGAGAATTTGATGGATAAAAGCGAGTGTCTGCTCAAGAGGAAGTAGCCCTGGGTGTTTGTGTAGATACTCTTTGAGGGAGCCTCCAGGCATGTAGGGCATAACCAGGTAAGCGCAGATATCCTGTTCGCCGTACTCATAGACGGGGAGAATATGTGGATGATCCAGGCGAGCCAACACGCGTGCCTCACGCGTAAAATGTGCAAGGAATTCCGCCCGATTGGCCGCCTGGAGTTCGGGCTGAAAGACTTTTACCGCAACCTGGCGCTGTAGATGTATGTCTTCTGCCAGGTAGACGGTCGCCGTGCCACCACGACCCAGTTCATTCAACAGGCGATAGTGACCTAATATTGTTCCTAGCATGCTGTTATTTCCAGTAATATAGAGAAAATTTAACTATGTTAATTCGTGCCTATTATAGCAGATACGTACTTAGTATAAAAGAAAGGGATGCAGTTGTGCGTCTTGCTATAGCTATTTATTATGCGAAGTTAACAGACAAAAACTCACACTAATATGAGTGGTGTAGTATGGATTGACGTCAATCCATACTACACCACTCATATTTTATTTACACTATTGCGCTTGACAGAAGAAAAGAGATTGTGTATGCTTGACCCTATACAAAACTAAAGAGCACAAAATCAAAGAGCGAACGCGCTGATCAGGATCAGTAGGCGTGCTGGTGTACTCTAGCAGCGAGCCGAGAGAGTGAAAGTCGGTAGAGTGGCCTCGTCGAACCCACCTGGGAGCGTCAGTGATAAACTGACCGGAGTCCTTCACCGTTATGCAGGAAGGGGCGGTTCAACAGCGACCGTCAGAGTGGAAACGTGTCGTGAGACATATTTCAAATAAGGTGGTACCACGGGCCAATAACCTCGTCCTTATCTAGGGCGAGTTTTTTTATTGTCTTTATTCATGGGTATGATCTTATTCCGAAACCCAACGCCACTTCGTGTCTAGCGCTTCGCGCTCAGGGTTTTCGGATAGGAAGATTTGGACGCCGAGAGGGGATGCTATGAGCCAGAAGGAAAAGTTTGTCGAAGAACTTGTCGATCAAGAGGATGATTTCTCTGCCTGGTATAACCAGATTGTACGCAAGGCGGAGCTAGCGGACTACGCGCCTGTGCGCGGTTGTATGATTATTCGCCCTTATGGGTATGCGCTCTGGGAGCATATTCAGTCGTTGCTGGACCAGCGTTTTAAAGATACCGGCGTCATGAACGCCTACTTCCCCCTGCTCATCCCGCGTAGCTTCCTGGAGAAAGAGGCCGAGCATGTCGAGGGCTTTGCCCCTGAGCTGGCCTGGGTGACGCGCGGCGGCGGCGAAGAACTGGAGGAACCCCTGGCGATTCGCCCGACCAGCGAGACGATCATCGGACATAGCTACTCCCGCTGGGTGCAGAGCTATCGCGACCTGCCGCTGCTCATCAACCAGTGGAACAATGTGATGCGCTGGGAGAAACGCACGACCCTCTTCCTACGCACCTCCGAGTTCCTCTGGCAGGAGGGCCATACCGCGCATCGTACGCTGGAAGAGGCCGAGGAGCGCACGCGCATGATGCTGGAGGTTTACCGCGACTTCGCCGAGAATGACGCGGCTATCCCTGTGATTCCGGGCCGCAAGACCGAGAATGAGAAGTTCGCCGGTGCCCTGCGCACGTACTCCATTGAGGCCCTGATGGGCGATGGCAAGGCCTTGCAGTCCGCGACTAGCCACAACCTGGGGCAGAATTTCGCCAAAGGCTTCGACATTCAGTTCCTGGACGCCGATGGCGAGCGCAAATACTGTGCCACCACAAGCTGGGGCCTGAGCACACGTATGATTGGTGGCATCATCATGGTGCATGGCGATCCGTCTGGCTTGATCCTGCCGCCGCGCCTGGCACCATTCCAGGTCGTTATCGTTCCTATCTGGCGTAAGGACCAGGACCGCGCCGTTGTCTTTGAGGCCGTTGAGCGTTTGCAAAAGATGCTCAAGGGCAAGGTGCGTGTCAAGGTTGACGATAGCGATAACACTCCAGGCTGGAAGTACAACGAGTGGGAGATGCGTGGCGTTCCTGTGCGCCTGGAGATTGGCCCCCGCGACGTGCAGAACAACAACGTCGTATTGGTCAGTCGCCTCGACCGCTCAAAGGAGTTTGTCTCCATCGATACCCTGGAGACCCGCCTGCCCGAGAAGTTGGATGAGATCCAGAAGGCGCTCTATCAGCGTGCCCTGGAGCATCGCGAGAAGAATACGCACTATACCGAGGACTACGAGGAGTTCAAGCGTATCATCGCCGAGAAGCGTGGCTTTGTGCGCGTCAAGTGGGCCGAGGATAGCGCCGCCGAGCAGGCCATCAAGGACGAGACCAAGGCCACCATTCGTGTCATCCCCTTTGACCAGCCCGAGGGCGGCGTCAAGGGCAAGTGCATCTATACCGGCAAACCCGCCACCTGCGAAGCCATCTTCGCCCGCGCGTATTAATATGTTCTGAAAGATTGAAGGCCCTGGTTGCCCTAGGGCAACCAGGGCCTTCAATCTTTCAGAACGAAGTTGGACTAGGAGAGAGATCATGCGTTATTCACAGCTTTTGGGGGGAACGCTGCGCGAGCGCGCACATGATGTTGAGAGTACGAACCTGGATCTCTTGACCCGGGGCGGCTTTGTACGCCAGCTTACCTCTGGCGTGTATAGCATGCTGCCGCTGGGTGAGCGTGTTATGCGCAAGCTTACAGAGATAATACGTACTGAGATGGAGAGGATAGGAGGTCAGGAGGTCTCGATGCCTGTGCTACAACCGCGCGAGATCTGGGACGTCAGGCCGCAGTCGGGGAAGGCTAGTCGAGCGGAGGGGTATGGCCCAGTCCTCTTTAGCCTGCGTGATCGCCGCGAGCGCGAGCTTGTCCTGGGGCCGACGCACGAAGAGATTTGCATCCTCCTGGCACAAGAGTTTATCCGCAGCTATCGAGATCTGCCGCGCCTGGTCTTCCAGATTCAGCGCAAGTTCCGTGACGAGCCGCGTGCGCGTGGTGGACTCCTGCGCCTGCGCGAATTTCTCATGAAAGACCTCTATAGCTTTGATGCCGACGAAGAGGGCTTGAACGCCAATTTCGAACTCATGCGCGAGGCCTATTGCCGTATATTTGCACGCTGTGGCCTGGATTTTATCGTCGTCGAGGCCGATAGCGGCGCCATTGGAGGCAAGGAATCGCTGGAGTTTATCGCCCTGACCGAGGCGGGAGAAGACACCATTCTGCACTGCACTGGTTGTGGCTACGCCGCCAACGTCGAAAAGGCCGAGTTCGTGCGCCCGGAGCGCATCTCCGCAGAGGAGCAGGTGCTGGAGGAGGTCTACACGCCGGACTGCAAGTCGATCAGCGACCTGGCGGCTTTCCTGGGCATCTCCGAGGGCGAGACCATGAAGGTGGTCTGCTATAGCGCAGGTGGGCAGTTGGTAATGGCCGTGGTACGCGGTGACCTGGAGATCAATGAGATCAAGCTGACTAATGTCATCACAAAGCGGGGTCTCAACGCTACCGATTTGCGCCTGGCAACGGCGGAAGAACTGGAATGTGCGGGCATCGTCGCGGGCTATGCCTCACCCCTGGGCGAGAACAAGGCCCTGTTGATCATTGCCGATCACTCCCTTCGTTCAGGCAACAACTTTGTCGCTGGAGCTAATCGCGCCGAGTATCATCTCAAGAACGTCAACTACCCGCGTGATTTCCGTGTTGATACCTGGGCGGATATCGCTTCGGCTTATGAGGGCGCCGCCTGTGTACGTTGTGGCGGAAGCTTGCACGCCCTGCGTGGCTGCGAGCTGGGGCATATCTTCAAGCTTGGCACCATCTATTCCGACCTCTTTAATGCCACCTTCCTGGACGCTGAAGGGCGCACGCAGCCGCTGATCATGGCCTCATATGGTATTGGCATCTCGCGCCTGCTGGCTTGCATTGTCGAGCAGCAGCATGATGCGCGTGGTATCACCTGGCCACTGGCGGTCGCGCCATATGCTGTCTCGCTGGTGGGAATCGATCTGGAGAAAGAGGAGATCGGTCGCGCGGCCGAACGGCTCTATGCCGATCTCTGTGCGGCAGGCGTTGAGGTGCTCTTCGATGATAGACGCGAATCGGCGGGTATCAAGTTCAACGACGCCGACTTGCTAGGCCTACCGCTGCGTGCCGTCGTCAGCAAGCGTTCCCTCAAACAGGGAGGCGTAGAGCTGAAGGCCCGCACAAGCCAGGCGAGCCAAATCGTTCCATTAAGTGAAGCTCTGAACGAGATTCAGCAAGTTCTGATGAAACGTTTATAATTAACCTGGTATGCAAGATGTCGCAAAACGGGGCCCAGGGGCAGCGCCCCTGGCGGGGTTTGGGGTGTCCCCAAATCCCTTCTCCCTATAAAAAGACACAGGGGCTTGTCGCAAGACAAGCCCCTGTGTCTTTTTATATCTATTTAACTGCGATGACGATGGGAAGAGCAGTTATTGCATCGATGGTAACCTTCTCATTGTTGGCGCTATCCTTGACATAGATGCCGGTGGAGGCACCCCCATCCAGGTTGAGCGCTGTCTGGAGCGAGAGGTCCGACGAGGCTAGCAGGTCTGCTGTCTCGTCCAGCGAGAACGATACCCCAGAGCTGATGATAAAGAGCAGGCGCCCCTGTTTATCCTGGGCCACAATGGTGCGGCGCTCGGTCGCTCCATTCGCGTTAAACTGGGTGCGCTGACCATTCTCAATCATCATTGGTGAGGACTGTGTGGCCTGCTGAAGCTGCTCGTTGTCGGGATCATAGGGATGTGCACTCAGCGAGCGCAGACGAATGTTTCCCTGGCCATCGACGGAGAGCATGCCACCGAAGGCGCTATATGACTGGCCATGCACCTCACCATTGCTGACAAGCAGCCCTGTGGGGTGGTTGTTATTATCAAAGTAGCCGCCATTGATCAACACATGCGCGCCAGTTTCTTTGGTCCACTCGCGCACAGAGAGTGGCTGTGTTGGCTGGTAATGCACGCTGAGATGAATCTGGGCTGGATTCATGCGTACGATGACCATAGTATCTTCATTAGTGCTGGGACCTTTCCAACGCTCATAGCGCAGCTCGATGCCGGGCGAGACTGTCTGCCAGACATTGAGTTGCTGGTCCGAACCATTCGCCGAGTCCTGCGAATTGGTGATAGGTGTCCCATTCACGCTGATATTGGGCAGCGCTGAGCAGGCCATCAGGAGGCTACCCAGAAGCGCGAGTACGCATGTAAGCAGCAGCGTGTGCCTGGCGGCTGGCATGAGAAAATCCCTTCCTTGAATTATCCTGGAACAATGTGCAGGAGCGGCAGAACGACGCTGCTAAAGCACGCGTCTACATATGGCGTATCATGATATGTAGACGCGTGCTTTAGCAGCGTCGGTAATGCACTTTCTGCTTCCAATCCTACTATTTACCTGCGCCAGCCAGTCGCCTCGATGGCCGAGACGGTTCCCTTAAACTCCATCGCCAGCTTATACGCAGCGGCGTGAGCAGCCAATTCGGTCTCATCGCTGAGCGGGGCCAGGTCCACCTTACCGTAGCGACGCTCCAGCGCCTTCATGATCAAGAAATCGGTGAACCAGGGATTCTTCGGCAATAGAGGGCCATGCAGGTAGGTGCCATACACATTATTATAATTTGCGCCCTCAAAACCGTCTTTTCCATTATTGCCCCAACCCGAAACAACTTTGCCCAGGGGCTTGGCCTTGGGTCCCAGGTAGGTGCGTCCGCTGTGGTTCTCATAGCCAACCAGGATCTGTTTGCCCAGGGAGCCCAGGTCGCATTCAAGCGCCATATGCGTCATGAAGCGTTCGGGGTCGCCCTCGGTATGCAGGTCGAGGACCCCTGCCCCTTTCAGCTCGGGACCATGGACGCTCTTATAGCTATGACCCAGCAGCTGATAGCCCGCGCAGACCGCCAGGAAGGTGGTTCCAGCCTCGGCGGCCTCGCGCAGGGAGGGGGCCTTCTCCTGAATGTCCTTAGAGGCAATCTCCATCTCGCGGTCGGCGCCGCCATGGAAAAGGATCATATCATATTGGGTAAAGTCGGGCGTCTGTTTGACGTATACGGGATCGACCTCGACCGAGATGCCGCGCCATTTGCTGCGCTTCTCAATCGAGAAGAGGTTTCCACGGTCGGCGGCCACGCACATCAAGGTTGGATAGAGGTGGGCGATCTTAATAACCATGCGTGAATCTGATGTCTGCTCGCTCATGCTAATTTACTCCTCCCAGTAGTGTTTGACCCAACCGTGTTTCTGCATTATTTTACGCAGTTCTTGTGTTGGTGTATAGCCGCTTAGGATATATAGGGAGCCACCCGGCTCGACATTTTTCAATGCAGCCTCTAAGGCACCCTCGTATTCATGGATGACAGAGATCTTACTGGGAGAGAACTCGGCATACTTCAAGCGCAGCGCCAGCTCCTCTGCCTTATTGCCACAGCAGATGGCATCAAGAACATCGGGCACGATCTCTTCGATATCGCAGTCCCAGAGCCAGGCAAAGTCCTGTCCATCAACCACTGTATGGCTCATCGAGAAGAGCATATGCTTCTTGCCGCTATGCTTGGCAATCAAGCGCATGATCAGGTTGAAGGAGGTTGGATTCTTGACGAAGGAAAGGTAGATGTTCTTATCGCCAGCCTGAATCTTCTCCAGGCGACCAAAGGCTGGGCGCAGGGTCGAGAAGGCCTGTGTGGCTTTCTCAATCGCGAACTCCGTGGCGAAGGCGGCGCCGATAGCGGCCGCAGCATTATAGACGTTATGGATACCAGGCAGCGGCACCGTGAATTCCAGTTCGCCCAGGGGGGTGCGCATTGTCACCTGTGAGGGGCCTTCGCCATCTTCCGCTAGGTGTGCGGATGTGACCGCGAAGTCGAGCTGGGGCAGGGTATAGCCGCAGGTGGGACAGCGGTAGAGGCCCAGGTGGGAGAGGTAGGCAACCTCGTACGCCAGGTCGCTATCGCAGTGGATGCAGCGAATGATATCGGCTGACTGCTCAGGCACAGGCGTGCCAACCTCTTTGGTCTCCAGGCCAAAGTAGAGGCGGCGAGCCTTGGAGTTGAGCGCGAAGTTGGCGACCTGTGGATCATTGCCGTTGAGCAGGATCGTCGAGGTCTCCGGCAGGTTCTCAAGCATCTTATTGAGCGCGTTGGCGACGGAATACATCTCGCCATAGCGATCAAGCTGATCGCGGAAGAGATTGGTAATAATCACCACGTCGGGCTGAATTTCGGGGACTGCCGCGGGAATGGTCCCCTCATCGATCTCAAAGAGGAGGACATCGCTATCCAGGCGCCCGAAGATGTCGGCGAAATTGACGGCGACCGATGTAACGCCTTGCAGCAGGTTAGAGCCGGTGCGGTTCTGGGAGACGCGCTGCCCATTGGAGCTAGCCAGGGCGGCAGTCATGCGTGCCGTCGTCGTTTTACCATTACTACCAGTAATCACAATCTTCTTAGCGCTGCTGGCGCCAACTACTTCTTTTAATACATTAGGATCGATGCGGCGCGCGACCATACCAGGGAGGCTGGTGCCACCACCGATACGCAACAGGCGTCCAGACGCGCTTGCCAGTTTCCCTGCTGAAATAGCCAGGGCGAGACGCGCCCGGCCCAGGCCAGTGGGCGCTTGCGCCGCGTTGTCCTGTTCTGGTGCCTGCTTTGTCGAGAGTTCGTGTTCTATTTGCATAATACTTTTACCACCGTCCCTAATAGGCATCAAGGAGTTCAATGCATGAATATTAGGAGAATAATCCAATAGTGCAGCCTGGTGGCAGTATAGCAAACCAGGGGACACATCGACAAGGGAAATAGTCACAATGGCAGTGTGAAATTACTTACTATGGTGTGGGTGTGGAGCGCCCTGGCAGGTAGCAAAATGCTACCTGCCAGGGCGCTCCACACCCACACCATCTAGATCTTCCTACATTGTTTGGCACCGGAGGTGTCGCAGGTGATGGTTGAGTGCTCAAACTTCTGGCTGATGGTGGTGTTCTCGTTTGTTTTAGGGCTGCTTATAGGAAAGCCAATTTTGTTCAGCCCACCGTTCTTATCGAAGAATTGTTGGATGGGGCCGCTGGTGCTGTAGCCGGTGAAGACGTAGTAACGTCCACCATTGGCCATAGGGATGGTGTTCTCCTTCTTGTCCCTGGTAAAGTAGTTCCAATCGGTGTCATAAGGAATGGGGTGCTTGAGGTCTTCGATGGCGGGTGAGATCCAGTCATAGGTATTGAAGCCCCAGTTCATTAAGTCGCGCATATCAGTCCACCAGTCGCTGGTATGCAGGGTAACACCGATGAGGTGATGTTGATTGCGTACGCAAGAGATGACCTGGTTAAAGTTCTTCTCTCCATCCCAGCCTGGCTTGCCACCGTCGACGCCTGGATACCACCAGAGGAACTGGTTGCCATTGTACATATCGTGGGCGGCATGGTCACCATTGCCTGGAATCAGATAGTGTTGAGTTGCGCTTACCTCGTGAATTAAGGGATCGCTCAAGCTGTATTTGCCGATGTACGCCAGGTCGTGCGCGCTTGAATAGTGGTTGGGCACGATTAAGCCATGGGGATTCATGTAGTGCGTATTATGCAGATTCCAGGTTCCTAACTGCTGATTCATTTTAGCCACAAAGGCTGGCACATTGCCACTGAGCGCATCGGCGATAACGATCGCAGCATCATTGCCCGAGACAAGCATCAGGCCATAGAGCAGCTCTTTCAGGGTATAGGTCTCGCCCTTCTTCACCCCCATCAGGGAGCTATCGGCCGAGAGATCATTCTGGAGATCTCGGTCAATGGCATCGGTAATGGTGATGCGCTGATCAGGTTTCCCCATATGCGCGGCCAGGTAAGCGGTCATGAGCTTGGTTGTGCTGAGCATGGGGAGGTGCATTAAGGGATTTTGCGCGTAGAGCGTCTTCCCTGTATCAGCATCCAATACATAAGCCGCATTGGCATAGACGGGCGGCGAGGGATGGTCGGTTGTGGGCGCTTCAACCACGATCTGGTTAGGATCCACCGTTGGTGTCACTGCATTGCCGATATTAAGCGGATTGGGCAGAGTGATGGCAGAGGAATTATTGCCACGGATGTAGTTGAATCCCAGTGGCAGGAGCACCAGGATGAGGAGTGCCACGGCGATAAATAGAAGCACGTTGCGATCTTTGAAGAACGCGGGCAAAGGGAGCCGAGGCTCAGGCGCTTCTCGCAAAGGGCGACGATAGCGCGGCGCACGCGTAGGTGCAGGCGCTGTTGGCTCATAGACACTGGTATATTTACGTGCTTGAGTGCGAGGAGTGGCTACCGCGCGCTGGTGAGCCGTACGTGGGGTGCGAGGCAAGCGCGAGGACCTGTCCTCGGGATCCTCCTCCTCTTCCTCTGGTAGAAAGCGGGTTGTGCCGCTGACCACGACAAGGTCGCGCGCCTCGCCAGGAGTTTTACTGGTGGCACGGGTCTTTGTATCGGGGTCGACAAGCTCTTCCTCATCATCCTCTAAGAAACGGCGTGGATAGTGTGTGCGTACCTGCTTCCCCTGAGAGGCACGGCCTGGCTTCTTGTTTACCTGGCGCTGCGGAGCGGCCACCTCCTCTTCCGGCTCCAGAGGCTCTTCCTCTTCAAAGGGAAGATCTATAGTCTCTTCTTCCTCGTCCGCGAAGAACTCTCCATGTGCGTCATCATATTCCACATCGTCGAAATCCTCTGCGTATGTGGCGTTATGCTGCGCATAGGAGGCGTGTTCTTGCTCTAGCGTTTGCGGGCGCGAGGCGCGTCTGACACTTGGCTGGTCGGTATATTCGCCTGTGTGGTAGACATAGTGACGCCTGGGACGGCGGCGTGGGGTGGTCGCGGTATCCTGGTCCTCATATAGAGAGTCGTCATCGTCGTCTGTCGGGGCTGGTGGATAATATCTCGATTGCTCATCATCTTGTGATGGAATGTCAGGCATGCGCCGAGTCTCCTCAGATAAATTATGTCGGGTGTTCGTCGTTGTAAATAGGTAAGTTCTGGCTATACCTGGGCTTTTAAATGAGTAAGAGGGTGTTCTAGATGTCTTAATATTTTGCCTATATTACCCGGGCTTCTGGCTATTGCCAACATTATATGCCCAGTAATGTATCTTATGCAATAGTGTTGCATCAGGTGTCACTGGAATTCCTGAGTGCTGCCCAGGTGTCACTGGAATTCTTACCTGTCCCTCCCTCTTGAGTGCCAGCGCTTCCTTCTCCCCGGGTAAGTGTATAGTATTGTCTCCCGGTCTGCATTTTTGCGGGTGAATACTATGACCTTTTGGAGAGAAAACGGCTTCATTTACAAAACTTTTTGAAGAACTTAAAAAAATCTTGAGGTTTGTCTGGTAGTGTAGGGATAGAGCAGAGTGTCTATTCCAGAATTCTGTCTGGTGACTATATTCAGGAAAATGTATGATGAAAACAACACACGCACATGTCTATGCTGCACCTGCGTCACTTGCAGATGATATATTGCTTGAACACATAGAGAATGGCGACCAGGCGGCCTTTGAAACCCTGATGCAACGCTATTCGGCCATTTTATGTAAATTTGTCTATACACATATCAGCGATTATGAGCAGACGCGCGATATTGTCCAGAGCGTCTTTATGCAGCTTTACATTTATGTGCCCAAATTGCGGGCCAACTGGTCGCGTCAGACCTCACACGCGCCCTTGAAGTCCTGGCTCTTCCAGGTCGCGGCCAATCGCTGTACCGATGAATTGCGCAAGCGACGCCCGTTGCTCTTTTGTGAACTCGATGTGCCGCTGGAGGACGATGAAAACTCCTGGCCCTATACGATTGCCGATAATCATCCCCAGCCCGATGAAGAACTGGAGCGTAAAGATATACGCACGGCCCTTCGGCGCGCTATTCTGGCCTTACCCCCTCGTTTTCGCTCAATTGTACTTTTGCGCTATCAGGAAGAACTGACCTTTGGCGAAATTGGGCGCATCCTGGGCATGCCGGAGAACACAGCCAAGACCTACTTTCAGCGTGCCCGCCCTCTGTTACGAGCCGCCCTCACCTCATAAGCGTGTATGGCTGTGAAGGGATGATGCTGCTCAAACACGCGTCTACATATGATGCACCATATGTAGACGCGTGTTTGAGCAGCATCGGGCTTGACGGTTCGTAGGCTCCATGCTACGCTGCAATCATTAACTTCAATCTTTTTTCCAGCAGAGAAGCACAGTCGCAAGAGGGCTTAAGAGCAGCCAAGCGTGAAGAAAGGATACAAGTGCTGATGGACCTTGCCGAGATTAAGCGCCTTATCGAGGATGGGCAGATCGAGTATATCAAGCTGGGCACGCCTGATATTGACGGCGTCTTCCGGGGAAAGCGTGTAGACGCGCGCTTCTTCCTTGACTCTGTGGAGGATGGTTTCGCGCAGTCAGACGTTATCTTTGGCTGGGATATCGCGGAGAATGTCCTCCCCAATTTGCATATCAGCAACTGGGAGCGTGGCTTTACCGATTTTGTGATGAAGCCGGATCTCTCAACCTTTGCCCTGGTTCCCTGGGAGCAGAATGTGGCCTCCTGTATCTGCGATATGTGGAATGAGCAGGGAGAGCAGATCATCGTCTCGCCCCGGCATGTGCTCAAAAACATCATCGAGCGCGCCCGGCAAATGGGCTATGCCGCGATGGCAGCGTCTGAGCTAGAGGTCCGTTATTTCCGTGAAGACCAGGCCTCGCTACGCGACAAGAACTTTGGTACGCACCTGGTCCCCCTCAATCCCGGTACGAACTGCTATGTCATCAGCCATGCCACGACCGATGAGCCGCTGATCGGGCATATCGCACGTATGATGCGCGACTATGGTGTCGACATTGAAGGATATACCCGCGAGCATGGTCCCGGCATGTACGAAATGAACATGCGCTACACCGATATCCTGACCGCTGGCGACCGCACAATGCTCTTTAAGAATGGCGTCAAAGAGATCAGCCATCAGCTTGGCTACCTCGCCACCTTTATGGCCAAGTGGAACGACCAGGAGGATGGTAGCAGCGGGCATACACACGTCAGCCTGTGGGATCTCAATAAAGAGCGCAACGTCTTCTGGGAGCAGGAGGCTGAGGGGCATATGTCGCAGACTATGCGCCACTTCGTCGCCGGTGTCCTGGCCAAGATGCCTGAGTTGATGGCTATCTATGCCCCAACCATTAACTCTTACAAACGCTATGTGGAGGGTTCCTGGGCACCTACTAATACGACCTGGGGCATGGATAATCGCACCTGTTCCATTCGTGTTATCAATACCCATAAGCGCGCTATTCGCATCGAGAACCGTGTGCCCGGCTGCGACGCTAACTTCTACCTGGTCTTCGCTGCCACGCTGGCCAGCGGCCTCTATGGCATTGAGCACCAGCTGGAATTGCCACCACGTCTAGATGGGAATGCCTACCAGTCTGGTAAGCTGGATCAGGCGCTCAAGCGTGGAGATATCAAGACGCTGGCTCGCAACCTGAGCGAGGCCGCCGACCTGCTGGAAGGTAGCGAGATGGCTCGCGAGTACTTTGGTTCGTACTTTGTCGATCATTTTGTCACGACCCGCCGTTGGGAAGTCAGAGAGTTTGAGAAGGCCGTCACCGACTGGGAGCGCCGCCGCTACTTTGAACTGATCTAGTATAGATCTGGTAGTAGGTAAAGTGAAAGCGCCTGGGTAGTCTACAGCTACC
This sequence comes from Ktedonobacter robiniae, assembly GCF_016587375.1. GTDB lineage: Bacteria > Chloroflexota > Ktedonobacteria > Ktedonobacterales > Ktedonobacteraceae > Ktedonobacter > Ktedonobacter robiniae. The sequence goes on along the minus strand of NZ_BNJG01000001.1, from coordinate 1,052,325 downwards.
CAGGTGCTTTCACTTTACCTACTACTCTCATGCTCTTTTTGTGCGCAAAAAGTAGAACTTATCGTGTTGTGCTACGTATATGAGAATTAAAGCGTATTAAGAAGGAGAAGCAATTGTCTCAAGAATGTGTTGAGAAGGTGACGGCGTTTATTACACGTGAGCACCGGGGGCGAAGAGAATTGCTTGTCTTTGACCATGGCTTGTCGGGGACCCAGGTGCCAGCGGGAACGGTCGAGTATGGCGAGGCGCTAGAGGCCGCGGTGCTCAGGGAGGTACAGGAGGAGACGGGATATAACGGGCGTATTTGGCGGCATCTAGGTCAGGAAACGCTGGACCTGGGAGAGGCGCAACGCATGATGGTCAAGCAGGCATTGCTGCGCCAGGCTCCCTCCGCTGATGCTGAGGTGGTCGCGCCAGAAGAGATATTAGGCAATGCCCTGCGCCGCGGTTTAACCGTGCGCCTGGAGCGCCAGCAGGAGGGCTGGGCCTATGTCTATCTAGAAGAATTTAATCTTGAGGTAGAGCCGCCACGTATCATAAGAAGCGTAGGAGGCTGGGTGCCGGGTGATACCTTATCCAGGTGGGTGCGGCGCAGCTTTTTTCAGGTCCAATTATATGACGAAACACCAGAGCGGTGGGAGCAATTTGCGGAGGGACAGTATACGTTCCATCTCTACTGGCAACCCCTGGAGCCTATACCACACCTTGTTGCTCCACAGCAAGCGTGGTTAGCTCGCTTTTATACTCACTTGTTTGACATTCAGTAGGCTTGTCCGGTTGATTCTAGCGTCAAAGGAGGCCGCCATGAGCAGAGTTGTTATGTATCGTCTCTGGTTTATCTTTGTCATTCTAGCTGTAGTCGTACTGACATTATTAAGTCTCCTGGGCCTGTTACCTCACTTTTAGCTCTTGTTTAAACGTTTTGCAGGGGCTACCTATGTATGGAATGTGTACTCTGTAGTGCGCTATGCCTTTATTTGCGGATGAAATCTTGCTTGCTTTCTGGATAGCTGTAATGTCTAATGGAGGAAGAGTGCCTTGTGGTTTTGAACCCTGGCGCACTCTTCCTTCGTTTCAGTACAGAAGCGCTATCCAACACATGTCCTGCGGCGACGTGTTGCGCGTATAAGACTCTTTTCCCTGGAGGTAAGTTTTGCAAAGGATATGTGTCTACTGTGGCTCGCATGCAGGTAACAGGACGGAGTATCAAGAAGCGGCCTATACGCTCGGCGCGGAAATGGCGGCGCGAGGCATTGGCCTGGTCTATGGCGGGGCGCGCGTAGGCTTGATGGGGGCCGTAGCAGATGGCGTGCTCTCTCGTGGAGGCGAGGTAATTGGCGTCCTGCCGCGCGCGCTCTTCGATATTGAGGTCGCCCATAAAGGGCTGACCCAACTCTATGAAGTGGAGAGTATGCATGAGCGCAAGGCCCTGATGGAGAAGCTCTCCGATGGCTTTATCGCGCTTCCTGGTGGCTACGGCACCTTCGATGAACTCTTTGAAATGATCACCTGGGCGCAACTGGGCATCCACAATAAACCGCTGGGCCTGCTCAACACAGCCGAATTTTTCAATCCCCTGCTGGCACTGGTTGAGCACGCGGCGCAGGAAGGCTTTATTTCGCAATATCATTCCTCACTGCTCCTCGTACAGGCCGAGGGTGCAGACCTGCTTGAGACCATGCTTTCAACACCAGCGCGCCCCCACCTCTCAAAATTCGCCGACGAGACGCCCCCTATCGAGCCCTGAGCACTATATCAACGTATCTAGTAAAAGGTAGTGTTGTTGCGTGTGTTGCGGGCTCAGCCCGCAACACACGCAACAACACTACCTTACCTTTTGAGCACTGCAGGTGCGAAAAGAATAGTTTTTAAAAGCATGCAAGATGTGATACAATGAAAACAAGCTTTTGCTATATACTCGCGAAAGCCTGCTGCATGCTCTCTTTATACGTCATACATGCATTAGTTTTATAATCTAGTACTACGTTGCATACATTTATGTTCAGGTGAACAAAGGTTGAACAATGTGTGGCTCGACAGGAGGGCAAGAAGCGAGCAAGATCATTCTAGTCGTTGAGGACGATGAGCAGCATGCACTCGTGCTGGCGCAGATCATTTCGCAGCTGAGGCCGCATCGCGTTTTTCACGCTTCTGATGGACCCACAACGCTCAAATTTACGGAACACCTTAAGCCGGACCTGTTTATTCTTGATTATTGGCTCCCCACGATGAACGGGATTGAGCTGTATGAGCGCCTGCGTCTCCGTAAGGAGCTACAGGACATTCCCGTGATCATCATTAGTGGTTTCTTGCCATTGGACGAGATTCATGCCAGGGGGATCGAGAGCTTACCTAAGCCATTTGATTTGAACGAGCTACTACTGAAGATTGACACTCTATTGGGTGAGCAGCCCGAATCCTCTCCCCATGCTTAAGAAGCCAAGGAGCGCCCCTCGGGATCACTCGTGAGGGGCGCTTTTGTGTTGAGAGCAGGCTTAATCCTTGCCGCCATCCTCGCGAATCTCATCAAGGATAACCGCGAGCGCAATGATGAAGGGCCCATCAACGCCCGGGGCGACATCAACCGTGTAGTGGTCGCTCAAGAAGGCAAACTCCTTTGTGATATGCCCCAGGAGCCGCCCATAGTGATCAATGATGGTAAAGTCCCACTCGTGAAACTGGCCCTGAATTTGCAGGACCATGCCATCGCTGGTTGTGACCTCGAAGCGCGCCCCGTAGGTCGCCTCCTCTTTGCGATGCACACTGCCAAGCTCCGCGCCCTGGCTAAAGAGATCGTAGTGGGTCGTGTAGTCCAGGAGACGCTGTCTAATCTCAATGACCTCTTCGCCATTGGTAGCATCGACAATGTGAAAATGATCTTTGATGCGAAATAAATGTCCCTTGACCTCATAGGCGACGTTGTTATGCTCGTCACGAACCACGAAGTCATCCTTGAGCGTGAGCGCTCGCTCTTTTACATGATAGCGCATGCGAATAGTACCTCCATATAGCTCGCAAACTGCCTGCGCCGTTTGCATAATTGAAAAGCCTCACTATATTGTACGCTCTCACCTAGCCAAAGTAGGGTATTGGCAGGACATATGTATTTTAACTCACTCCAAGGAAGCAGGCGAAGATACCCCTCTTGAGTGATGTTTTTCTCACGCCCTACCACGTATACTCAGCACAGGTCTCTCTGGCAAGATACAGTGCTAGAGAGTCCACTGACCAATGTGGGTTGCTAGGAGGAAATTATGGCAGTGCAAGAACAGTTGGATGCATTACTGGCGGGTGAGGTGACGTGGCGGCGTTGGCGTGCTGAGCACCAGGAGGTGCGCCCGGACCTGTATGGCGCGGATCTGCGCCGGGCTTCTCTGCGTGGTTTCGATTTGCGCGATGTCGACCTGGAGGCGACGGATCTCAGGGACGCTGATGTCAGTAGGGCCGACTTGCGCTGCGCCAACTTGAAGGCGGCACAACTCATGCGTACCAATCTCCAGAACGCGGACTTACGGGGCGCCTTTCTCTCGCGAGCCGAGTGCCATAACGCGAACTTCACGGGGGCCAACCTGGCTGGGGCCCACCTGCGCTTTACCTCGTTCTTTGGCGCGCATATGAAAGGCGTTGATCTCAGTGGCGCCGACCTTGTTGGCGCCGACCTCCATGAAGCCAATCTGGAGTACGCCAATTTCTCGAATGCCGATGTCGAGGATGCCGATATCAGCCGCGCCAAACTCGACGAGGCTGTGCTCAATAATGTCGACGTCGATACCTTCCTCCACGGCTGGCCCGAAGGCCCAGGTCCCCTGGTCTAAGTAAGCGGGAGAGGCTATCAACCATCTCCTGCTTACTTAGACCCAGTGTTACTCGCTTGCCACCTGGAGTGTGCTGACCTCTTTCTTCGGGCCAATCCACACCGTTTGCACATTGACGAATTCGCGGATGCCAAAGGACGAGAGTTCGCGTCCATAGCCGCTATGCTTGACGCCACCGAAGGGGAGGCGTGGGTCACTGGCGGTCATGCCGTTCAGAAATATAGCACCACTTTCTAAACGGCTAGCGAGTTTACGAGCCTGTTCAATATCGCGTGTCCAGAGGTTGCCGCCAAGGCCAAAGTCGGAGTCATTGGCCAGCTCAATCGCGTGCTCCGTGTCGCGTGCGGTGACCATTGCCGCCACAGGGCCGAAAGTTTCCTCACGGAAGAGCGGCATCTCAGGAGTTACGCCCGTGACAATCGTTGGTGCATAGAAGTAGCCTTTGCCCTCCAGGCGCTTTCCTCCAAGTAAGAGCCGTGCCCCCATTTCTAGCGACTTGCGCACCTGCTGCTCCAGGTTCTCGCGCAGGTCAGCGCGCGCCAGGGGACCCATCTGAGTCTCTCTTTGTTGGGGATCTCCCACCTTGAGCTGTGAGGCGGCCTGCGCGAACTTCTCCTCAAAGGCTTTGGCGACAGACTCTACCACAATAAAGCGCTTGGCGGCGATGCAGCTCTGCCCTGCGTTCTGGAAGCGTGCTTTGACGGCTGTCTGCGCGGCGGCGTCCAGGTCGGCATCCTCCAGGACGATAAAGGCATCGGAGCCACCCAGCTCTAGCACCGTCTTCTTTAGGACCTGACCGCTGGTAGAGGCTACTTGGATGCCAGCCTCCTCGCTCCCGGTCAGTGTCACGGCGGCGATGCGTGGGTCCTCGATCAGGGTATGGGTTTCGGAACCTGGAACAAGGACGGTTCTGAAGACGCCCTCGGGGAAGCCACAGCGTTGGAAGATGCGCTCAATCTCTAACGCGACTCCCGAGACGTTGGAGGCATGCTTTAACACCGCTGTATTGCCCGCCATCAGCGATGGAGCGGCGAAGCGGAAGACTTGCCAGTAGGGGAAGTTCCAGGGCATGAGTGCGAGCACCACACCCAGGGGGCGAAAGGCGACATAGCTCTCTTGCGCATCCGTCACGATGCGCTCATCGTGCAGGAACTGTTCTGCGTTCTCCGCGTAGTAGGTACAGTTCCAGGCACACTTCTCGACCTCAGCCTCCGACTCGACGATGGATTTCCCCATCTCGTTGGTGGCCAGTTGGGCTAGTTGGGCCTTATGCTCATGTAAATAGGAGGCTAAATGCTGGAAATGGCGTCCACGCTCAGCAATGGAGAGAGCGCGCCACTCTCGAAATGCCTTGTGCGCCTGGTCCAGAGCCTCATTGACCTGGTCTTCAGTATACGGCGTGTATGTCTCAATAAGCTCTTCATTAGCTGGATTAATTGATTGCATACTCATGACTCGGCACCTCCTGTATTTCAGTTGCATTGTATCCCCTCGCCAGGAGAAGTTGCAATGCCTCATAAGGAGAAAAATGATTCGCGAAATTAGCTCTAAGAGATAACCGTTTAAAGATATATTGGGTAGTGAATGTAGCGTGTGCTGGCGGCTTCAAGCCGCCAGCACACGCTACATTCACTACCCCGCTTTTTTTATCCTCTCAGGAAAAGCGTCTACGTAAGTGAGGGAGAATGTTTTTTTGTCATAAAATGCCCTTAATATGATGTCTTGATAGAAGAGGGGAAATATTCTCTAGGGTGCCATGCTAAGGTTGCGAAAAAGGAATGAGACTAGTGGATAACAAACCTGAAAGACCTTTGCAATTCCGCTGGCAGGATGCCGAAAATGTCATGAATGCCTTGCGTGCTGGAAATTCCTGCGCTCTATTGGGGATGGATGGCGTGGGAAAAAGCCGGTTCATGCAGCACTTGGCCACGCCCTCAGTGCTTGAGCATTATCTTGGTGAGAAGTCCAAACACATGCATTGCCTCTTGCTCAGTGCCCACGAACTGACAAGCATATCGGCTCTGGCCTGCTACCGGCGCATGGCCTTGCTCTTGAACGAGGTCACGCGCCGGTACGATCTTCCACCTGCCGAGGAAAATCCCCTGCTCCTCACCAATGAGGATATTGCCAGTACACTCTTGCTCCAGCGCGTCGAGCAGCTTATGCAGCAGGATGAGCAACTGACACTGGTCTACTTCTTTGATGAGCTGGATAGTGTCTATACTCAGGTTGAGCCACAGTTCCTGCGCTTCTTGCAGGCTTTGCGCTACCGGGCGCAGGGGCGCGTCTGCTATGTTCTGGCGAGTAATAATCCGCCGAAACTGCTCGGTGAGACGCGGACACGGAAGCAGATGAGTGACGCCTTCTCTGAACTGGTGAATGGGCGCATGCTTGGCGTCAGGCCCCTTGAGCGGGAGGATGCTTATCTACTCATCGAGAGGGGACTACCCGCCGCCTTGCATGAAGGTTTTCCTCTTCCTCTTGTGAGCCTGCAACGCCTGCTCTTCGAGGTAACAGGTGGGCATCATGGCCTGTTGCGTACCACGCTGTTATTGCTTGAACAGGGCCAGGTGGCGCTTCAGGAACGAGAGAGTATCACGACCCTGAGCGAGAAGTTACTGCGCAATGGAACGATTAGCAGTAAATGTGAACAGCTCTGGGAGAGTCTCAGCGAACCGGAGCAGCAGTGCTTAAAGCAGTTGCAAAAGGGCCAGCTCGTCAAAGCCACAGTCTCGCAACAATTGACCAATCGCCAGGTAAATGACCTCTTCGCGTGGCTGCAACTCAAGGGAGTGCTGGTGGAGTCGCCGCGTAGTAAGACCTATCGCTGCTTCTCGCCGCTCCTGGCGGCGTATATATCGCAGCAATTCTCCGCCGCTTCGCCCGGGCTTCAGATTGATTTTACACGCTACCGTTGCTGGATTGATGGTGTGCTCCAACCCGATTACTTGCGCCCACACGAGCTTCGCCTGTTACGTTACCTGGCAGACCATGCGGGCGAGGTCTGTTCGCGCCGCGACACTACGCGCGCCGTATACAACGAGGCATATAGTTCGGCGACGGACGATGCGCGCCTGGATGCCCTGGTGGAACGTACACGCAGGCACATGGGCGACGATCCGCGTGCCCCCGCTTCCTGATCACGGTGCGCGGCGCGGGCCACCAACTGAATGAATACCTATCGCGGGACCCTCAGGCAGATCGCGGGAATATTTCCTGAGATCTGTGCGCAAAAATACTGAGAGTGCTGCATTCCATGCATGCGTAGCCTAACGGTGTGGTAAACTTCGATAGGAGAGGCATCTGGTTCTAGTGTTCCAAACGCAGGGGGTACGTGTGCGCAATATCAATCTGCATCAACTGGCAACCTTTCAGGTCGTCGCGAAACACTGTAGCTATGTACGGGCTGCCGAGGAACTGCATTTTAGTCAGCCAGCCGTCTCGGCGCAGATCCGCCAATTAGAGGAGATGCTAGGCGTTAAGCTCTTTGATAAAATTGGGCGCCGGACTCATCTGACGCAGGCGGGCGAGGAATTGTATCTCTACAGCCAGAAAATTTTTACTCTGATTGATGAGACGCTGGATACGATGGAGGCGCTCCGTAGCCCTCACTACGGGCGTTTAAGTGTCGGTGCGGATACGACTGTGGGCACGTATGTTATCCCCAAGCTACTGGGAAAATTTCGCCAGATGTATCCGCAGGTTGAGATTACGCTTGAGGTCTTTAACCATAACTACCTGGTAGACGCACTGGTGCATAACCGGATCGATATGGGGATTATGGGACGTATTCCGAGCGATGTCCCCATGTTTGTCGCGCCTTTCGCTGCCAACGAACTGGTCATTGTCGGCACTCCTTCCCATCGCCTGGCAAATTGCGAAGGTGTTCCCCTGACTGAATTGGCACGCGAACATTTTCTCATGCGTGAGGAGGGATCGGGGACGCGCGCAGCCCTGGAAACGGTCTTCCGCGACGCGGGCCTGCCTCTGCTGGTGAGTATGCAGGTGGGAAATAATAGCGCCATCAAGCAAGGGGTTCAGGCGGGTCTAGGCATCGCCCTCATCTCGCGCGTCGCCATCGATATGGAACTGGAGACCAATCGCCTGGTCATGCTGGATGTCGATGGCTTCCCCGTAATGCGCCAGTGGCGCCTGTTTCACCTCAAGGAGAAGAACCTTTCGGCCACGGCCCGTGCCTTCAAGCTCTTTCTCCTGCAACATACCAACCTTCCCCTGAATGAACTTCCACCCCTCCTCCAAAAGCAGGTGCAATATCAATAGGTGGCGCCTAGAGACCCAGCAGGTCGGCTTTGCGCAGGGTATTCTGAATGCTGCGCACGATCGCTGCGTCAACCATCTTGCCGTTGACGGCGATGGCCCCCACGCCCCGGGTCTGGGCCTCGCGGTAGGCCTGGTCAATGGCGCGAGCCTCGGCGATCTCTTCGGCTGTTGGCGAGAAGACCTGGTTGGCGATCTCTAATTGGGAGGGGTGAATGGCCCATTTGCCGACGAAACCAAGCGCGCGAGCGCGTAAGCATTCGCGGCGGTAGCCCTCGGGGTCCTTGAAATTCGCGTAGGCGCCGTCGATGGCATCGATGCCTGCCGCGCGCGCCGCGATGGCGATCTTGTTGCGCGCGTAATACCAGGTGTCAGGGTAAATCTCAAAGGAGCCATCGATGCCACGGCTATCCACGCCTTGCGAGGCGCTATAATCGCCAGGGCCAAAGATCAAGGCCTCCAGGCGTGGGCTGACGCGGGCGATCTCCTCTATATGCAGCATGGCCTCGACCTCTTCGATAAAGGCCTCCAGCCGAATGGGGCGTGTGCGGTGCAGGCGCCTCTCAATCTGGGTGAGCAGGACATCGACCCACCAGATATCGCGCGCGGCCTTGACCTTGGGGATGATCAAGATGTCGAGCTGTTCCCCGGCCTCCTCCACGATGGTGATGATATCCTGGTAGGCATACTCGCTCTCCAGGTTATTGATACGCACGGCGCGCGTCTTCTTCCCCCAGTCAAGGGTGATCAGGGCCTCAACGATTTTTGCGCGTGCCTCGCCCTTGGCATCGGGCGAGACCGCGTCTTCTAGATCGAGGATGACCAGGTCGGCCTGGCTCGCCGCCGCTTTCCGCAGCATATACTCATTGCTGCCCGGCGTAGACAGCTCTGAACGTCGTAGTCGCATGCCTGTCTTCCTTACTTACTCTTGTTCCAGGGCATCTTTGGCGAGGGACGAGAGGGTCACATCGTCCATAGGAGGATGATGCAGGCCGGCTCGCACATCGCGGTAGTAGCGCTGGAGGGGAAAGTTGAGTGAGAGGCTGGCCCCACCCACCAGGCGCATGGCCAAGTCAACGATCTCAACCGCGTGGTTTGTCACCAGGTACTTGGCGGCGGCGAACTGGCTCGCGGGCACGCTCTCAGGGTCCTGGCTGAACTGCTCGGCAATGCCAAAGAAGACGGCATGGCATTGCAGTAGTGCCAGCTCCATCTTCGCGATCTTCTCCTGCACATGCGGGATGGCGGCGATGGACTGCTGCTTGATTGAATTGGGGCGCCTCCGTCGCGCGAAGTTGATGGCCTCGTTGCGCGCCGCCTGGGCAATACCCAGGTAGACCGCCACGGTGGGGAAGGACCAGGCACTCAGGCGCAGCTTAGCCTCTGGATTGGCCGGAAGCTCGCGCTCCATATAGGCTTCGGCCGGGATGTGGACATGCTCTAAAATGACATCATTGCTGCCAGAGCCGCGCATCCCAACGGTGTTCCAGGTATCTTCAATGCGCAGGCCCTCGGCGGTGCGTGGAATCAGGAACTGGCCGCGCTCGGCCTCAATGGGTTCCAGGTTGGTCTCGTCTTCAATGGCGCAGCTCGTGAGGAAGAAGGAGAGGGCATGGCTTCCAGTGGTAAAGGTTTTGCGCCCATCGATGATCCATGAGCCATCTTCCTGGCGGCGCGCGACTGTTGTGGGTAGGCCTCCGCGACTGGGACTCCCGGTGGCAGGCTCGCTCAGCGCGGCGTTCAGCATGGCTCCGTCTTCCACCACTGCGCGGCAGATATTGGCGAAGAACTCGTTGTGCTCATCACCTGCGTTCTCGGCCATCTTGGCGATATTGGCGATATGCATACTGGCGGCCAGCGCGGTCGAGGCATCGCCCTGAGCCAGGCGGTACTGTGCCAGCACCACATCGATCAGACTGGCCCCCAGGCCGCCATATTCTTTGGGAACGCTGAGTTTGAGATATCCTGCGTCGCGCAGGTCATCATAGTTTTGCAGTGGAAAGATGCCCGCCCAGTCGTTCTCGTGGGCACGTTTGGCAAAGGTTTCAGCTAATTCTCCAGCGAGGGTAAGAAGGTATTGTTGCTGCTCAGTTTTGGGATACAGAGGAAAAGTCATCTATGAAAAACTCCTTGGTTTGGCTCCATGAGGATAAGATAGTCGTTCTCTCAGCCTTATTGTATAACAATATCTGGGTAGGTGGTATGGTGGATGCTGCCAGCCGCAGGCTGGCAGCATCCACCATACCACCTACCCAGGCGAGCGCCGTAGGCGGGAGCAGTCACGCCAAAGAGGTAAAAAGAAAGAGGGAGAGACCTCCACCAGAATGGAATCTCTCCTTCTTTCTGAAAGTGAGGGCGCTGGGTAGTTCAGAACAGCACAAGAGATGGGTGTCTGCTAGTTATCCCATGACCTGGTTGTAGAGGTCATAGATCGCAAGTGTTGCCTCTGACTCACCGATATGTCGCGCTAATTGCCCTTGATACTGGTCCACACGTCTCATACGAAGATCCATAATCTCATGCTTGGCCGTGCCCCAGGCCAGTCCATTTAATCCCTGTTTGATCGCTTCATATTCTTCGGCGATGCGCTGGCGCAGGAGGGCGATTTCGCTTTGGTGCATAGGATGGTGCCTTCTTTCCTGGAAAAGAGCAGTGCGACGCTACCAGTGTGTTGCCGCAACAACGGCGTTTGTTCGTTGTACTTTTCTAAACGGGGACTATACCATGTTTTTTCGTAATTTTCATGTTCTTGGCATGTTTTAGGGGTGTTTTAATACTATCTTTATGCTGGACTTCTCAGCGCCTGCGGCGCTTCGCATAGATAAGGATGTGTGATAGCCTCGGGGCCAAGCTCCGAGGCTATCACACATCCTTATCCGGAGAGCCACGCGCGGCGCAGCAAATTGTAGTGTCCAAGCTGGCTTGGACTTCTCCAGGAGCAGAAACGTTGGCTTGTAGTTAGGTGAGAGTGAGTTGGAGGGCGTAGGCGAAGGGGAGGTAGCCGGCGTTGTGAGCCAGGCGGAGAGAGGCGTGGTTGTTGGCCAGGGCGCTGTAGATGGGAAGCAGGCCTTCTTGCGTGATGGCTTCGGCCCAGAGGAGAGTAGCCGCCAGGGCGTAACCTTTGCGGCGAGCCTCGGGAAGTGTCTCAACGCCGAGTTCGCAGGCGTCTGGTGTGCGACGCGAGCTATGGGCTACGCTCACAAGGCGATCATGCTCCACAACGCCAAAGACTGGTTGCTGTTGGGGCGCGCTAAAATAGTCTACATCTTCTGGCAAGAAGGTAGCGATGATATGGCGTTCGTCGGGCGAGATGCGCCGTGCGAGCCGCCGCGCCTCGGCGAGATCCATAGCAGGCGTAGCTGTCTGTACAAGCGCGACCTCGCGGCTGACGCTCACTCCCTGTAAAACTGCCTCTACTTCTGTAGCTGCCTGTAGCTGCCTGGCATGTTGAAGGAGTTGCTCGCCCTGTTGAGGCGTGACATCAGAGCGCCAGATGTAGAACTGTTCATTAGTGGGCTGGAGTGTAGCGATGCAAAGGTGCCAGGGCGGTTGATATGGCGCTGGTACGATGGTATGTGTCTGTGTGAGTGGAGGAATCTGGATATACCAGACGGCCTCAAGATGGCGACGCAATAGCGCGTGAGTATCAAGCATGAAATAGCGATCCTTTTATTCCCGATAGATGGTAGGTCCTGGGTAGCCGCGTACGCCAGTAGCGGCTACTGGCGTACGCGGCTACTGGCTATCTTTCGCGTTATTTCAGATGTTCTTTCAGGAAATTGATGGCCCGTGGCCAGGCGTCGGCGGCAGCCGCTTCATTACCCATGCCGTGATCTGGATTGAGGAAGGCGTGGCCGGCGTCATAGACCTTAACGGTAAAGTCTTTTCCGGCATCTTTGTAGAGCTTCTCAATCTTCTGTCTCTGTTCTGGGGGAATGCCTTCGTCCTGGCTGCCATAGACGGCAAAGACGGGTGCATTAACGCGTGCGACCTCTTCAGGCTTGGGATCATAGCCGCCGCCATAGAATGGCACCAGCGCGCCCAGGTCGGGATAGTGCGCCGCCGCAGTATATGCCAGGAAGCCTCCAAAGCAGAAGCCCATCAGGCCCAGCTTCTTGGGCTCTACGTTATCCATATTTTTCACGGTGTTAAGCGCGCCAATGATCTCGTTGACCGCGCGATCCACATTTTTGCGTGTTGTCATCATCAAGCGCATGGCGTCGTTAGGTTCAGAGGCAATCTTGCCATGAAAGAGGTCGGGCACGGCGACGACAAAGCCCTCAAGCGCCAGCTTCTGCGCCAGGTCGCGGATATGAGGTTCGATCCCCCACCATTCCTGAATCAGGACAACGCCAGGATGCTTAGCATCGTCATCAGGCTGGGCGATGAAAGCATAGGCACCCTCACCATTGACAGGTAGCTTCACATGCGATGTGTGAATTACAGCCATTGTCAGCTCCTTTTCATATAGGCGTAATTAGACTGAAATAGCGTTATGGATAACGGAGGGCCAGGAATAAGCGCTTGGGCTGTAGTGTTATCCATCGCTAGATACGCTTTTTACAGGTAGATTATATACTATGGAGACGATGCAAATGTCCCCCTGCGTGTATAGGGCCCTCCCAATTTCTCCGGGTTTTGCGCCGATAACTCTTCATCCTGCTGCTTGACACTGCATGGCTTTGTCTGTACACTGAAGAAGGTAGGTAGATGTAGAGCTTTTCGTCAACTGTCCTACCAAGAGTATAGCATTTAAGAGAGAACACGATGACCCTGCAACAGAAAAACATGTACATGTCAATGTGTGTTGCTATGGACCAGATGTCGATGATGATGGCATCGGGCCGGGTATCGCTGTTCCTCTTGACCCCCGACTACGCTCAGACCTGTTGAGGTGAGCGCAGGGGATAGAAAAGCAAAAGAAGAGGTGTGAGCGGTATCGCTCACACCTCTTCTTTTGCTTTTCTCCAGGTGATGTGAGGCTAGTTTTTCTGGACGACAAGAGGTGAAAACATGAATGTGAAACAACCGCTAGAGAGTTTGTCTGAATGTGTAGAAGGAGTTGCCGGGACCGGGCGCTTCGGGCGCTTTTATATTACGACCGCTATTGATTACCCTAATGCTGCGCCTCATGTGGGGCACGCGCTGGAGAAGGTTATCGCGGACATACAGGCGCGCTATCATCGTTTACTGGGCGATGATACGTTTTTTAGCACGGGCCTGGACGAGAATAGTCTGCACGTTTTGCGCGCGGCTCGCGAGGCCAATGTCGAGCCTCATGCATGGGTCGCGGCCCTGGAGGCGCGCTTCCGCGAGGAGTGGCGCAAACTAGATATCAGCTATGATCGCTGGATTCGTACGACGGAGGAGGCACATCGAGGGGTTGCAGAGGAGATTTTTCGCCGTGCCTGGGCGCGCGGAGATATCTACCGCACCACCTATTCAGGCTGGTACTGCCCCAACTGTAACAACTTCTATAAGGACGAAGATTTGCGCGATGGGCATTGTCCCGATCATCCTTCAATCTCGCCCGAGTGGCTGAACGAAGAGAACTACTTCTTCGCCCTCTCGCGCTACGAGGACCAGTTGCGCACATATATCGAGGAGCATCCTGACTTTATTGTTCCAACTTCGCGCCGGGCCGAGGTACTGGGCGTTATTAAGCAGGGGTTGAGGGATTTCTCCATCTCGCGCCAGGTGCGCCCAGGACTGGAGAACTGGGGGATTCCCGTTCCCGAGGATCCACAGCAGGTGCTCTACGTCTGGTTTGATGCCCTGACCAACTACCTGACCACGATTGGCTTTCTCCAGGATGAGGAGCGCTTTGCGCGTTACTGGCCTGCGGACGCCCATGTGATTGGCAAGGATATCACGCGTTTCCACTGTCTCTACTGGCCCGCCATTCTCCTCTCGGCGGGGCTGCCACTGCCCAGGCAGGTTGCCGTGCATGGCTTTATCACGCTGGAGGGGAAGCGTTTCTCCAAGTCGTCGGGAAATGTCATCGCGCCGAGTGCGCTTGTGGACGTAGTTGGTAGCGATGCGCTACGTTATTACCTGCTACGCAACCTCTCGCTGACAGCTGATGGCAACTTCACGCGTGAGGGTCTCTTGCGCGCCTATAACGACGAACTGGGAAATGACCTGGGGAACCTGCTACAACGCCTGGTGGTACTCATCAAGCGCTTTCGTGGCGGAACCATTCCTCGTCCAGGCAGTGTGACGCCTCTGGAGGAAGAGGTACAGGCCCTGGTAGTACAGGGCGGAGCATTGGTGGGCCGTGCCCTGGAGGAATGGGAGCCTGGGCGTGCCCTGGAGGAGGCGTGGCGCTGTGTGCGGCGCGTCAACCTGTATATCGAACAGAGTGAGCCGTGGAAGCTTGCCAAACAGCCCGGGCAGGAGGAGCGCCTGGATACCGTGCTCTACACGGCGGCGGAGGCTCTGCGCCTGCTCTCGCTCTGGCTCGTGCCCTTTATCCCCGCCACCTCGCGCCGCCTGCGTGAGCAGCTAGGTCTGGAACCTCTAGTTAATGGTGCATGGCGCACAGAGGGGCACTGGGGCGCACGCGATCTCACCCAGGTCGTTCCCGGTGGCGTACTCTTTCCCCGCCTGGAAGACATTGAGGTATAAAAGATAACCATGAGGGTACGGGCAATGTCCGTACCCTCATGGTTATCTTTTATGCACTTACAGGTATGATGGGGAGCAGGATGTGAGAAGGGTGCTCAGCATCGTGCAAGATGGTCTGGTGCGCCTCCTGGAACTCGGCATCATTCCCCAGCGGCTGGCCCGTGTTGGGGTTGCGGTCCCAGCGCGGGAAGCTGCTGCTGGTGATATCAACGCGGATGCGATGCCCTTGCTTAAAGAGGTTACTGGTGGCCCAGAGGTCGATGACGTACTCATAGGCCTTGCCAGGCTCGATCAGCGAAGAGGCCTCACCCTGAGCAAAGTTCCGGTGGCGTGCGCGAATAATGCCATCCGTCAGGTTCTGCGCGTAGCCATCGGGATGTACATCAACTAGGCGTGCCACAAAGTCCGTATCGGGTGCGCTGGATGTTGCCCACAGGTGAACCGTGATAGGCCCGGTGACCTCTACATCTTGCTCAAGTTCAGGTGTGCTATAAACCAGGATATCCTCGCGCTGCTCAATGGAGCGCTGATCGTAGGGGCCGGAGCGGTACTCAGGAGTCATCAGCAGTGCGCCGCCACGAGTGGGCACTGGATTGGCTGGATCATAGATGTAGTTATCAGGCTCCTCGCTCTCGGGGGCCGTGGTACTGAGCGTGCCGTCGCCAGCAAAGGTATTGGCGTGTCCCGCGCTATGCAGGTAGTAGCGCGTCTCGACGGCACGTGCTAACGGCCATTCCTGCTCGTCGCGCCAAGTGTTGGCGCCCATCACAAAGAGCTTAATGGGGGCCTCGCTCTCGATGCCGTTCTCCACCTGTTTCAGGTAGTGGTCGAACCAGCGTACCTGGAGGCTGACCAGGTCTATCTTGAGGTCGATGAAGGCCGCGCTGGCCCCCATGCCAAAGTTCAGCTCACCGATGGGATTCATCATTCCGCCATGGCTCCAGGGGCCAACGAGTAGCTTGCTCTGGCGTGCCTCGGGCGTGGTTCCCTGCTCGCGCATAATCCGAAAGTTCTCAATGGTATCCTTGAGGAAGATATCATACCAACCCGCGATGCTAAAGGTCGGGACCATTACCTTCTCGTGCTGACCCAGAATGGTCATATATTCAACGCGCTCGCGCTGCATCTCATACTCAAATGCATCAAAGAAGGCGGGTGAGACATCGTTGCGCTTGAGCGGGGCGAACTCACTCAGAGGGAGCGAGGCATAGCCCTGAGTACCCAGCGCGTCGATATCGTGAATAAGCTGGTAGAGCGCGGCCCCCAGTTTGCGCGGATCGGCCTCGCCCCGGTAGCGGCGCATCAAAACATCGATGCCCATCGACATTTGCCACTGGGCGGCGGTCCCCAGCTCCAGGGCACCTCCACGAAAGGTCACACCATTGAGAGGATCATTCCAGGTTTGCACCGGTACGGCGGCTTTTAGGGCAGGTGGCTGCTGGGTCATGGCCGCCCACTGGGTGAAGCCGAAATAGGAGATACCAAACATACCTACAATGCCGTTGCTGTAGTGTAGCTTAGAGGCCCATTCCACCGTATCGTAGCCGTCCTCGGCCTCGAAGCGCATGGGGTTCCATTCGCCCCCGGAGGTAAAGCGCCCACGCGTATCCTGCACAATGACGACATAGCCCCGACGCGCGACCTGGAGTGGATCTAGCAGCGAAGAGCCAATGGGGAGATCCTTGCCATAGGGGAGGCGCGTCAGGAGAACTGGCCATTTCCCTTCGCCGGCGGGTCGATACACATTGGCGCGCAAGATCGTGCCATCGCGCATTTGCGCTGGAACGTCAAAATCAATGGCAACCTGGTGCCCTGCTTGCTGTGTCATACGCAGTGTGCTCCTTTGCAAAAAAATGAGTAACTTCTTCTATGGAAACGAACAGGAATGTCTCGCCATTATATGTATGCATGTATATGCATGTATCATACAACTTCCTGGTATGAGGTCGCTAGCACCATCCTTCGTGCCTGCGGTGCTCAGGGGTAAGGTGTATTAATGAAGATTGACAAACATAAGGTAAACCAAAGCGTATACTGATAGGAGCAAGAGGTGCGTATACACAGGGGCAGCATGTGGCAGCGATGTGATTGAGGGGCGGCGAAGAGCGCATTATTATAGTCTAGAAACAATAAGTGTATCTTCTTGTAATAGCTAAAATGTACAATTTGGAAAAACTTGACACCCTTCGATGCAATTCGTTATACTCAGTTGGCATGAGACGATGAGGCCCTTGTGCCGATATGATTATCGGCGTTTAGCTAGCGTTGTGTGGAGTGTTATGGATCAGGATTTTTCAACGAGTGCATATCTGCTCATTCAAAAGGGACCGCTCGTGGGGAAACGGGTAGAATTATGGAAAGATTGCACTACTATCGGGCGCAGTCGGGAGTGTGATATTTTTCTGGAAGATATTACTGTCCATCGGAAACAAGCTAGAATCCTGCGTCTCCCCGAGGGGTTTGTGCTACGTGACGATCATGGCAGTGGCGATAGCTTTGTCAACGACCAGCCTACGCAAGAGCAACTCCTCTCCAATGGCGATGAGCTTAAATTTGGCCATACTCAGATGGTCTTTTATGATAGCGAGGGGACTCGCCCCTTCAAACTGGCCTCCTCACGTGGACGAGAATCCCTTATTGGCAAGGAGCCTGATTCGCAACCCGTCTCGGCTGCTTACCTCTATCCTTCTGGCGGCCAGAGTTCCATGCGTCAATTAGAGGTTGTATCCAATATGACCATCGGACGGAGCCGGGAATGCGATATTTTTCTGGAAGACCTCGCGGTGAGTCGCCACCATGCCTCGATTCATGAGGTTGCCGGAGGTATGTACGAGTTAATTGATCAACGCTCCGCGACGGGAACCTACATCAATGGGCGACGCATAAAGCAACAGGTGTTACGTGATGGCGATATTGTGCAAATCGGCTCGATCCGCTTTACCTTCCGCCAGGTCAACCCTTCGTGAATGTACGAGTGTCAGGTGTGACGTGGGTTGCCAGCCGAAGGCTGGCAACCCACGTCACACCTGACACTCTACTCCTATATCCTTTTATATTCTTGCTTTAGCTTGGTGGCGTTCCTAATAGACGAGTTAACTCCCTTACGCGCTTTGCATAGACATCGATTGTCCCGCCATTTGTGGTATGAAGTGGAGGGGCATAGGCCCGCGTGCGCCACATAAAGCGCCAGACCTCGTGTGGAATAGCCTGAGTGTAGCCCGCGTCCTGGTTGCGGATGTTGGTCGCGGAGATCTCGCGATAGACATTGCTAAGCGGGAGTGGCTCGATGTAGCGCACGAAGCGTGTGTTCTCCTCCTGCTGTAAAAGCGCCTGCAATGCCTCTGGCCCATCCTCTCCACGTGGTGCAACCAGGAGTTTTGCCAGAGCAAAGAGTTCCTGGAGCGCGGCATCGCGGTCCGTATAGTAGTGAGGATCGAGGATCTGCACAATTTTATCAAAGCCCATCAGAAAGTAGATGTTGTGCACTCGAGGAAAACTCTGCCGTATGGCGCGCGCCTGTTCCACGTAAAGGCCTCGGTTGAAGAGCAGAATGCCAGACCCAGAGAAGCGCTTCATCAACCGATCCAGGAGCGCGAGGCGATCCAGAAAGAGGGGGCGCGAGATATTTTCCTTATCGACGGTCTGCTTGCTCATCGCGGCATAGAGGTGCATAGGCGCATGGCTTCGTGTATAAGAGTAAGCCTGCTTGAGCATCGCCAGGTGGGCCAGGGTCGGTGGATTAAAAGAACCAGTGAAAACAATGATATCGCCAGTGGGCCTGGGAGAGCCGGGCAGCGGCAAGACGAGTGTTTCGCTCCATGGATTAAGCGCATCAAGGCTATGCTGGATGGCGCGCAGATAGCGCCGGCTATGTGGTGTCAGATGGAGATGTTCGCTCATGCTCTTATTGTATCACTATTCTGCACGAGATGTGAAAAGAGTGTAGCGCACACGGTGGCAGCCGCAGGCTGCCACCGTGTGCGCTACACTCTTTTCACATCTCTACTGCTAGTCCTGCGCGAGACGGCGCAACACGGTGAGCAGGATGCCGCCGTTCTTATAATAGGTGACGTCAATCGCGCTATCCAGGCGGGCAATAGTCTCGAAGGTGAAGGTAGAACCATCTTCACGCGTGGCCTTCACAGTCACGGTCTGGCGCGGTTTGAGGTCTTGCTCAATCCCCAGGATATCATAGGTCTCGTGACCGGTCAGGCCCAGAGACTCTTTGCTCTCGCCAGAGCGGAACTGGAGGGGCAGGATGCCCATGCCGACGAGGTTGCTGCGATGGATACGCTCAAAGCTCTCGGCAATTACGGCCTGTACACCTAGCAACAAGGGACCCTTGGCCGCCCAGTCACGGGAACTACCTGAACCATACTCCTTGCCTGCAATGATCAATAGTGGTGTTCCCTCCTGCTGATAGCGCATAGAGGCATCATAAATGGTGGTCTCTTCGCCATCGGGCAGGTGAACGGTGTAGTAGCCCTCTTTGCCATTGGTCAGGCGGTTGCGCAGACGAATGTTGCCAAAGGTACCGCGCATCATCACCTCGTGGTTGCCACGGCGTGCGCCATACGTATTGAAGTCGCGGCGCTGTACACCATGCTCAAGCAGATATTGACCAGCCGGGCTATTGGGAGCAAAGCTACCCGCGGGCGAGATATGATCGGTCGTGATGGAGTCATCGAGTACGGCCAGCACCCGCGCGTTGTGAATGTCCTTCACGGGCGTGGGCTGATCACTCATGTTCTGAAAGAAAGGCGGTTCGCGTACATAGGTCGATTCAGGATCCCACTCGAAGAGCCGCCCGGTCGAATTGGAGAGCGCCTGCCACTGCTCGTCACCCTCGAAGACGCGGCTATAGTTCTCAGAGTAGACCTCGGGCGTAACCGATTTCGTGACGAGCTGGCGAATCTCTTCCTGGCTGGGCCAGATATCGCGCAGGTAGATCTGTTCGCCTTTGTCGTTGGTGCCCAGCGGCTCATGCGCCAGATCGATATCGACAGTGCCTGCCAGGGCGTAGGCCACGACCAGGGGGGGCGATGCCAGGAAGCTTGCACGCACCTGGGGATGAATGCGTCCTTCGAAGTTGCGGTTTCCGCTCAGCACGGCGGCGACAACCAGGTCATTCTCCTGAACGGCCTCGGCAACTGGCTCGGGTAGCGGACCGCTATTGCCAATACAGGTGGTACAACCATAGCCCACGAGGTTGAAGCGTAGCTCCTCAAGGGAGGAGAGGAGATCTGCGTTGCGCAGGTAGTCAATAACCGCGCGTGAGCCAGGGGCCAGGCTGGTCTTGACAGCTGGGTTGACCTTGAGGCCTTTTTCTACAGCGCGCTTGGCGAGCAGACCTGCCGCGACCATGACGGAGGGATTGGAGGTGTTGGTGCAGCTGGTGATGGCTGCGATGGCGACTGAGCCATGGCGCAGGTGAGCCTGCTCCCCATCCAGGTTGACCAGAATATCTTTTCCCTCAAGCACGCTATGACCATTGCCATTGCCGTTGGCTAGCTGGCTCTCCGCGTCCTCTTTCTGCTCAACTGAGCTAGGAGTCGCGATGCCGCCCTCGTTGCCCAGGCGATTGGTAGGACTCTCGACCGTCACATTGGTGGCGGCGGCCTTGAAGCGATCGGCATAGGCGTTGCGGAACGCTGTACCCAGCGACTGCATGGCGACGCGATCCTGTGGACGACGGGGACCAGCCAGGCTCGGCTCAATCGTGCTCAGATCCAGCTCCAGCAAGTCGTCGAATTGTGGCTCAGGTGTTTCATCGGTACGGAAGAGGCCCTGGGCCTTGGTGTAGCGCTCCACCAGGTCAACCAGCTTGGGATCGCGGCCCGTGTCTCGCAGGTAGCGGATGGTCTCGGCATCAACTGGGAAGAGCGTCGCGGTCGCACCAAACTCGGGCGACATATTGGAAATCGTCGCGCGGTCGGCCAGCGCCAGGTAGCTCAGGCCAGGGCCGGTGAACTCGACAAACTTGCCCACCACGCCGCGTTTGCGCAGCATCTGCGTGACCGTCAGCACCAGGTCGGTCGCGGTCGCACCCTCTGGCAGCGCGCCGGTCAGGCGCATACCGATGACTTCGGGAGTTAGCAGGTAAAGGGGTTGTCCCAGCAGCACGGCCTCGGCCTCGATACCGCCGACGCCCCAGCCCAGTACGCCCAGGCCGTTGATCATGGTCGTATGCGAGTCGGTACCAACCAGGGTATCGGGATAGGCGACCTGTACGCCATCATCCCCTTTCGTCATCACGACCGAGGCCAGGTACTCCAGGTTGACCTGGTGGACAATACCTGTTCCGGGTGGAACGACGCGAAAATTGCTGAATGCCTGCTGCGCCCAGCGGAGCAGGGCATAGCGCTCGCTATTGCGCTCATATTCACGCTCGACGTTTTGCGCAAAGGCCATGCGTGAGCCAAAGGCGTCGACCTGAACCGAGTGGTCAATGACCAGGTCGGCGGGTACGAGCGGATTGATCTTCTCAGGATTGCCCTGCATCCGAGCCACTGCCGAACGCATCGCGGCCAGGTCGGCGACGGCAGGTACCCCGGTGAAATCTTGCAAGAGCACACGCCCGGGGAGGAAGGGATACTCGGCCTCATTTCCCGTGGCCTTACCAGGCGTCCAGTTAGCGAGCGAGAGGACATCCTCCGTCTTTATCAGGTCGCCATCGGCATGGCGGAGCAGGTTTTCGAGGATGATGCGTACCGTAAAAGGCAGGTGATCTAAATTCTGTACGCCATGTTGCTCAAGCGCGCCGAGACGGAAGTAGTGGGTGGTCTCGTGGGCGCCTTCGAGTGGCGTACGGGCGTTAAATACATCTTTGTATGCCGTCATAAAAAAATCCTTTAATGGGGTGAACTAATGGGGAGGGAGACTTGTCGTTGCAGAATGAGCTTGCGTACCAAACAGGTGCAACGGTCGCCCTGTGACCTTATATATCTATAACTCCTGTTATTATATAACAGTTCCACGCCAAGACGTACGCTTGCCAGACTCATCCCTCTTACCCTGAGCGCGCAAGCGCAAAAGGTCAAGGAACTGGGTTTGAGTTGTGATCAGGAGGGATCATTGTATGCAGAGAGCCAGAAGTGAGGAGGAGATGACGAGCAGGTGCAGCGAATGGCCTGGCTGTTTCGTATAACCAGTATCAGCCTCCCCAGGTTTGAAAAACAGGGTATATCGAGACTCTATTTCAAGCGGATGTTGCCCCTCGCATATACTGAATAGAGGAGGGTAATCATCGAGATTGCTTGCAAGTGTGTCTGTTCCTTGCTATAGTCCTTGGAGAATAGTTATAAGTAGACCGTAAAAAGGCTGGGCGCGCAGGTCCATCTGCAAAAGTTCGACCTGTCAGACGTTTACCAGAGAAGGCATGTGTCGAGCGAGGATGAGTAGTGGTGTATAATGCAGGCAAATATAGTATTTTCTTTTCTGTTTTCATAATGTACTACAAAGGGTAGCATATTACATTGACAAGGTCATAACGTTTTCGCTACAGTAGTGGCAATAAAGCCTTTTGTATGGCAATAGTTAGAGATAGTGCGCAGGCTAGGGAGGAAGCGTGTCTATGGGGATGTGTCTAGATTTAGAGGGGTGTGGCTTTGCCAATCGAGAAAAGGCGCGCTTTTGCGCCCATTGCGGTATTCCCTTAGAAGGAACATTTTTACAGGGACGTTATGAGGTCCAGGAGCTTGCGCTCAAAGAGCGTAAGACAGTCACTTTGCGCGCGCTAGATCGCCACCAGGGACAGCCTGTGCTCGTGCGTGCTTTAATACCTCAGAGCGCGACCGAGGGCGAGCGTGAGGAGTTTCTTCAGGATGCCGAGCTTGCGGCCTCGCTCTCGGAGCGTGTTGAAGATCCGGGGAGTGTGCGTGTCCTGGATTATGGTCAGGATGGCCCCCTGGTATTTTTGATCAAGGCAGAACAGCGGGGAGGGCGCGGAAATAGCCAGCAGGAGCACTCTCAAGTGGCCTGGAATGCCTCGGCTGGTAGCGAAGAGTTCGCGCTGGATATCAATGGCGACGATGATGCCACTGTGATACGTATGCCTGCGCTCTCGCAACTAAGAAACGCGAAGCGGCCACAGGAGAGCCAGCCCAATCCATTAACGCGCGGCCATGTGGCGTATGAGCAGGGGGAATATGAGGCTGCCTTGCGCTACTATGAACAGGCTATCGAGCAGGACGTGGTTTCGATTGAAGCCTGGGCAGGTAAGGGCGCGGCCCTTTTAAGCCTGGAACAACTGGATGAGGCCTTGTTGGCCTATGATCACACTATCTCGCTCTGCCCAAACGATCCAGAACTGTGGACCTCGCGCGCCAATGTGTTGCATGAGCTACGTCGCTTCGACGAAGAAATGGATTGCTATGAGCAGGCGCTGCGCTACGACCCGAACTATATTTATGCCTGGAGTGGACGTGGTATGGCCCTGGCGGAGCAGGGGAAGTCTGAAGAGGCATTGATGGCCTTTGACAAGGCGCTGCTCCTTGATCCCCGTCAGAGCGTTGTTTGGCAGGCCATGAGCGATACGCTCTATAGCCTCCACCGCTATGAAGAGGCCCTGATCGCCGTCAATCGTGTCTTTGAAATCGATGCCAACAATGTCTCCGCCCTGGACACCAAAGGCAATATTTTGCGTCGCCTGGGCGATGCGGCAGAGGCTCTCCCTCTGCATGAAGAGGCCCTGGAGCTTGAGCAGGAGAACGCGACGCTCTGGTTTGATAAAGGTAACGACCTGCGCGACTTGAAGCGCTATGAGGAGGCCCTGGCGGCATACGACCATGCCCTGATACTTGATCAAACTATGGCGGGGGCGTGGTATAATCGAGGAAATGTTCTTGCTGCTCAGCAGAAATTCGAAGACGCCCTGGCTTCTTATGATTGTGCCCTGCAATATGACGACGGCCTGACTTCTGCCTGGTACAATAAAGGCAGCTTGCTGCACGAATTGCAACGGTATGAAGAGGCCCTTATGGCTTTTGACAGGGCACTGGCGGGAGATATTCACTACATTGCGGCCTGGAATAACAAAGGTCTGTCGCTGTATGCGCTTGGTCGTTTGGATGAGGCACTGGCCGCGCTTGACCAGGCAACCTCGTTTGCGCCAGATGAGCCAGACGCCTGGTATAACCGGGCGGTTGTTTTACAGCGCCTGGGGAGGAAGCAGGAGGCCATCTCATGCCAGGAGTGGGCGCGCTCACTGGAGCAGCGAGCGAATGGAAGCGAAGCTTCATAACAGGCTCG
Organism: Ktedonobacter robiniae; assembly: GCF_016587375.1. Classification (GTDB taxonomy): domain Bacteria; phylum Chloroflexota; class Ktedonobacteria; order Ktedonobacterales; family Ktedonobacteraceae; genus Ktedonobacter; species Ktedonobacter robiniae. The sequence continues at coordinate 1,028,356 of NZ_BNJG01000001.1, read as the reverse complement.
TGGGTGGTGTGTGAAGCGTAGACTGGGCCAACATACCACTGGTGGTTGCTGCTGGACAGTGGATCGAATCAGGCTGCTCTTAGGTGGTGGATGAGAAAAAGCATCTGCCCGCGGTAAATTTTAAACCTACGACTCGGAGGAGGGAATGCGACGCTGCGCCGATCAAGTTGATTGTGGCTATGAAAACCGGGACAGCGATTTATTTTGCCGTGCCTGTTCCTTACCACTCATACATACTATGTTAGTGGGTCGATACCGTGTGGATGCTTTGCTTAGTAAAGGTGGCTACGCGGCGGTTTTTCGTGGGGTAGATCGTAACCTCTCGCGCTATATTGCGATCAAGGTCCTGCTTCCAAGTCGAACGACGAACAGTGAGCACGAGCATTTCCTGCGCGAAGCCCGTATTGCCGCGACCCTCGACCATCAAAATATCGCGCCAGTCCTCGACTATGGCCGCGATGGCCCCAGTGTGTTTCTGGTGATGCCTCTCTATACAGCAGGCTCGCTTAGAACGCGTCTCGCGCAGGCCAATGGCCCTTTGCCTCTCTCCGAGGCCAAGAGCAGTTTCCTGCAACTCGCGGGTGCATTGAGCTATGCGCATACTCGCCCGCGCCCGGTTATTCATCGTGACATCAAGCCAGAGAATATTTTGTTACACCAGGATGATCACCGCCTGGTGATTACAGATTTCGGCATTGCGCGTGCGCTCGAACCGGGGGAGCGTGTTGGTCGAACGGTGACGGTGCGCGGCACAGTGGGTTATATGGCCCCCGAGCAGACCAGTGGCGTCGTAGATCCACGAAGTGACCAGTATGGGAGCGCCATTGTCCTCTATGAGCTGCTAACTGGCTACCATCCCCTGGACCCTGCTGGGGGAACGGTTCCTCCGGTTTCATCGCTCAATCCAGATCTGCCCCAGGCGCTGGATGAGGTTGTCACGCGTGCCATGACCTCTAAACCCGATAGCCGCTTTAGCGATATGCAGCAGTTTATGCAGGCTTTTGAGCAGGCCTTTACGACGAGTACCAAAATCCAACGCGTTCGCTACCCGGTTCCGCCACAGCAGGTCCAGCCAGAGGCGCATACACAGCCAACCTCGCGCTCTACTCCGCGTCCCTCGTCGGCACCTCTGAACATAAGCAACACGGGCAAGCATCAGAGCGCCCCGCTCACGCAACGTCGCTCAAATGCCAGTACTTTGAGCATTACTGAAAAATGCCAGGAGGGTGATCGCTTCCTTGAGCAACAGCACTACTCCCAGGCCTTGCAGGCCTACGAAGAGGCTCTGGGTATGGACCCGCTGAATTTCTATGCCTGGAATGGCAAGGGCACGGCTCTCTATAACCAGGGATACTACCGTAAGGCCCTGGACGCATATCTGTACGCGACGGAGATTGATTCTGGCAACGCGGTGGTTTGGGTAAGCGCTGGCCTGGTCCTGATGCGCCTCCAACGCTATCAGCAGGCCCTGGTCCACTTTGAGCGTGCCCTCTCACTCGATGCACAGTATGTGGCGGCCTGGAACGGGAAGGGCGACGCACAACTGGATATGAATCTCCCGGAGGAGGCTCTGGCCTCCTATCAACAGGCGCTGGCGCTGGACCCCAGGAGCTTTCAGGCCTGGAACGGGTTGGGCAATGTGCATTCCAGTCTGCTCGACTACACCGGGGCCGTGGATGCCTATACGCGCGCGCTGACAGTCAATCCTCGCAGCGCAGTGGCCTGGTGCAATAAAGCCGAGGCACTCTCACGCCTGGGCCACAACCGGGCCGCGCTGGATGCGCTCAACGAGGCCACCGAGATGGATAAAGGGTATACACGGGCCTGGCTCTTAAAGGCTGAGGTCTATGAATCTCTGGGGAATACACAAGAGGCGCAGAAAGCGCGTAAGCGTGCTAGGGCCTGGAGCATGAAGGCTTAATGAGCATGAGGTATAAAATACGAAAAATGCCCAGGGCATTTTTCGTATTTTATACCTCATGCTCAGGGCAGGTACTGTATTTTGAAAGGTTGTATAACGGCGATCTATGCATATTGAAGCTCTACACGATAAAGAGAAGATTGAAAAGTATCTATTAAAGAATGTTGGTTTATATCTCTATCACCTGGGTGACCTGGATGACTTCTTCTGGCCCTATACCTGCTGGTATGCCCTGATGGATGGGCAGGAGATTTACCAACTGGCCCTGCTCTATATTAGCGGCCAAACGCCTGTTCTGCTGGCTCTGACCGACCAGGATGAGGAGCGTATGCGCCTCTTTATGCGCCTGCTATTGCCACTCTTGCCCTCGCAGTTGGATGCGCACCTCTCGCCCTGGGTACTGGATATAATGGAGGAGGCATACACGCTACGCTCTTATGGAACGCATATGAAAATGCTTCTCCAGGATTCCAGGCGGCTGCAAACTATCAACACCTCCCAAACGATATCTTTAGGTCCGCGCGATCTTCCTGAAATTGAGGAGTTCTACCGGGTCAGTTATCCTAATAATTTCTTTGACCCAAGGATGCTTGAGACAGGCTGTTTTTGCGGCATTCGTGCTGCTACAGTTGGTGAGCGCGTGGGTGCCTTACAGAGTATTGCTGGTATCCATGTCTATTCTGAGCCTTATAAGGCTGCCGCTCTTGGAAGCGTAGCCACGGATCCCCAATGGCGAGGGAGAGGGCTGGGGACAGAGGTCTGTGCGCGCCTGAGTCAGGAGTTGCTCACGCGGGTAGAGCACATTGGCCTGAATGTCAAGACCGATAATATTGCGGCATTGCGCTGTTATGAGCGCCTCGGCTATCGAACTATCGCGACCTACGAGGAGGCCTCCTTAACGCGTAAAGTGTAGGAATACAGAGCCAACCTTACAGCAGGGGAGGTTGAAATAGTCGCACAGCGGAAGGTTGCTCCCCCGCTGTGTTATCTGCCATGGCCCAGCAGGAGCATGGTGAGTAGCATGCCTGTCGTGAGTAAAAGTAAAAAGACGAGGCCCACAATAATTACTCCAAAGGCCGTCGACTGCTGGAGCAAGTGCAGCGGGAGCGTACGTAATTGGAGACTCCGAGAGGAGATGCCAGCAGGCAACATCGAGGAAAGCCTGGGATGCTGCTCGACAATAGCTTCTAGCGAGGACTGCTGTGGCAATGGTGCCTCCTCTTGTATGGCTGCTGCGTGCACGGTCGCGGAAGAGATGGTAGGTAGCTGCTCGGGGCCATGGGCTTTGCCGATAACCTTGTCCAGGGGGGGCATGGGTAACGTCGTCGCTTCACGCTGTTTATCGATAACAAACGCGGCCTCCTCCACATGTATGTCGCCTCTACTGTCAAGGGCACGTCCCTGGGCGTACATCTTGACCTGCGTTCGCTCCTGGAGAACGGTGTCATAGGCCTGTGCAAATGCCATTATGTTGGGGTAGCGTTGCTCAGGTTTTTTTGCCAGTGCGCGAAGAAAGACTTCGTCGAGCTCTGATGGCAGAGAGGGGATGTGCGCGCTGGGAGGTGTTGGGGAGGTGTTATGATGGTGATGCAAGAGCTGTGATGCCGTGCCTTCAAAGACCGCGCGCCCGGTGATGAGCTGATACATCATAACCGCCAGGGCGTATTGGTCCGCGGCGGGGCCCACATGCACCGAGGTTGCCAGGGTGGGATCATCGAACTGCTCTGGGGCCATGTACAGCGGTGTCCCAACCGAGCGATGCAGGGAGCGTCCATTGCGGTAGAATGCGGCCAGGCCAAAGTCGGCCAGGAGTAGCTTGGGTCGTCCATGAGGAAAGATATGTTGCAGATTGAGGTGCTGCATACCCTTAGGATAACCACGCTCAACGCGAATCAGGAAGTTCGTTGGCTTAATATCGCGGTGGATAATCCCATGGTCATGTGCATATTGCAAGGCCGCCGCTGCCTGTAATAGGTAGTAGCCACCCTCTTCAGCCGAGATGGGCCAGCCAAAGCCATACTGTTGTGTGCGCTTTTGTAGCCAGTTCCAGAGTGAGCCTTCGGACATAAAAGGCATGACTAGATAGGTAATGCCTTGCCCATCCTGCTCAAGGACCTCATCCCCAAAGTGATAGAGCGACAAAATATTTTCATGATCAAGTTCCGCAACCGCGCGTGCCTCACGTTCAAAACGCGCTGCTGCCTGTTTGCCTTCTGGTGTGTTGGGCACGGCCCGCAGGTCTCCACAAACGACTTTGATTGCCACTTTGCGCCCAATACGCATGTGTTGTGCTAAGTAGATGTCACCCATCCCTCCACTCTCGGCCAGGCGGATCAGGCGATAACCACCGAGAGTCTTCCCCACCAACATATTCATCCAACAAATCCCTTATCTTCTTCTGCGGAAACCAACACCACGCTCGCCGTGCCCCCGAATGGGAGTAGCCAGCATAGCGTTCAGGTTTCCGAATAGGCAGTACGCGCAGAAGATGAGAGCACGGTCCTCCATAAAGGCGCCTGCTCACATATTTGTAACAATACGCTTTTCTATAAATATTATACATTCGGTATGGAAAAATAGATGTTAGTAAGCGTGAAATTGTTACAAAAGTCACGGTATACGTTGGTAATAGTCGATGTCTGGAATTAAAGCATTTGATTTTAAAATATATACAAATACAGTCCATATAGAAAATAAGAGTATAGAGATCTATCATCTGGGGATGAAAACAGTCAATATTTCTCGCAAAACCGTGGCTATTGGTGGTATGTGATGTGGAAAGGCTGCTGCCCTTCCCACATCACATACCACCAATTACCCTTCTTTTTGGAGCTGGTGGAGCGCCAGGAGGGCGGCTTGTGTCACTGTGGGATGTGTGATAAGCAGTTGTTGCAGGAGAGGTGCGGCTTCCTGATCATGGTACTGAGCGCTGACCTGGCAGGCCAGGCCGGCTACTGCCGCGTTCTGATCGCTGAGGGCCTGGCGAACGCTTGCCCGGCTTTGGGCTTCGCTGCCTGTGACATCAAGGATGCGTAGTGTCTCTAGAGCAGCCAGGCGTACACGTGGATCGAGATCGTTTAGCCCCTGATAGCTTAATGCTTGTGCTTCGGGCGTGGGAAGCTGGCGGCAGGCTTGAAGCACTGCCACATACAGCAGGCTCCCCGCATAGTCGGTTGCCTGTGGCTCCAGGAGCGCCTCCTTGAGTGGAGTGCGCTGGCGCCTGCCGGAGGGATCGATGACGTTCGCCACCAACTTCTGTAGCACAGGGGTGGCGCGCAGGTCACCAAATTGCCCAAGAGCCAGGCAGACGCTGCTTAGCGCCTGAGCCTGCTCCTGGTGTTCCAGCGTGCGGACGCTCTCCAGGTAGAGCAATAGAGGGTCTACGGCGCGGATCTCGCCAAGTTCAGCCAGGGCTTGGGCGAGGAGGGGCAGGAGGGTATCCTGCTGGGAACAGAGGGCGGTAAAGAGCAGTTCGCGCCCATTGTGTTGCATCCATGCTTCAATTTCAGGCATCATGGGAAGGCAGGGGTAGATCTGAGCTACAAGGTTGCTCTCCAGGGCCAGGCCCTGGTTGATGGCCTGCCAGTAGCGAGCACAGAGCGCTCCCAGGGCATGAAGGGCGAGTGCTGCCTGCCAGGATGGCTGCTGCCTTGCACTTTTGAAGAGCGCGCTGGCCTGGCCTGCGAGCGAGCGCGTAAAGAGGCGTGGGACCGCCTCCTGGCACGCAGATGGCTCTTTACTCTCCTCTATCATATAATAGAGCACAAGCGCCGCCTGCGCGGCGAGCCGGGGCTGCTGCCTGCTCTGCTCCAGGTAGGGTGCCAGGTCGAGCGCGTGATAGAGTGCGCTCGCCGCATAGTGTTCCAGGCCGGGCATCTTAGCGATCCCATGAATCAGCAAGAATTCCGCAAATGGTGCATGCCCAAGGGCCAGGCATTGTTCAAGAATGGCGAGCCTGTTCCAGCCTCTGGTCTCGCAGAGCGTTTGCAACAGGATTTGTTGCGCCTGATTGTGCCCCAGGTGTGCCAGAGCCCGCGCTGCATAGAATGAGGCAGAGGGATCATAGAGCAGGGCCTGTAGCATCGGCAATGTGTCCTGGGCGTCTCTAGCGGGCGAGTCCGCTGCTGGTGTGCCTACCTGTTTATAGTAGCCAAGCAAGAGGATGGCGATGCGACGAGCGTAGTTGTGAGACTGTGTGGTAGGATCGTCACCTGGTGCCTGAGAGGAAACATCGCCTTGCTGGATAAGATAAAGCCAGGCGGGAAGCAAGTGTCCCCGGCGGTCGATTTCAAAGAGGGTGGCGAGGAGGTGAGGGTGCCAGAGAGAGAAGGGGCCGACTGGTAGGAGTTCAGTGAGGCGCGCAGCGACCTCCTCGGGTAGCGCTTTCCGCCAGCTCAAGCGGGTCAAAAGACAGGTGATCTCTCTCCGCAAAGCATTCAAGCTGGCCTTGTGCACTGGTATGTCTACATCAAGTGGAGGTTGTACCTGGTGGAGGAGCCTGTACTCCAGCGCGCCCGTTGAAAAGCTTGCCAGGGCGTCTGGTACTCCTGTTAATGGCCCCTGGGCATGCTGTATATCAGGGGCTTCTAGCTTAAGCATATGCACAATATGTGTATGGTCTTCAACTTCGTGTTTCACCATTGGTGACGGTATCTCAGCCTCTAGAGGCGCTTGTTTAGAGCTTGTATCTGGCATCCCCATCCTCCCCATCTCTTTTTGAATGTTGTATGCACAATTATAATTTTAAGGGAATATATGCTCATTGTACCTTTTTGGCTCGTTTCGGTCAAGAATAAAAACGAGACGGAAATAGTGTTCGCTTGCCTTTATTTGCACTTATACTAAACTAGATAGAATTTGTACATATGTGGCTGGTACGAGGTATGGTATGTCTTCGGCTAAAGCTCTATTCGCGCGTGTGATTATGGAGATTCGCGCGCTCATTAGTTGTGATATTGTCTATCTGGACCTGGTGTGTTTTGAGACTGCACTGGCTCATCCCCTACTTCAGCGTCTCTGTGCCCGAGAAGATCTTCAACATACATATGGCAAACCAGGAAACTGGGATGAGGAGATGGAAGGTGCCTTGCGCGCGCTCTATGACATTACCACGCAGATGGGCGTACCCTGGATTAGCAATGCGGCGCACCTGCCTGGTCAGGCGTCTGTTGGCAGCCTGGCAGTTGTCCCGGTCTCGGGTTCTGGTGGGTTGTTGGGAATGGTGGTGTGTTGCCATACCCAGCCTGAGTTCTTTCATCCCGGAATTATGCATCTCTTACAACACTACCTGGCGACTGGATCGCGCCGACTGCTTGAGGGACTGATAGAATTGTATGGTGAGAGCTGTGTCAGGCGGTATCAAGACACCAGCGCGCAGTTTCTGCAAGAGCAGCATCATTTTCTCGCCCTTCTTTGCCATGAGTTGCGCCGCCCATTGACGGCCCTCAAGGGCTATACCGAGCTTTATATGACCTATGGCGATGATCCAGGTGCGCAGGAGGCCAGTTTAGAGAGCTTAGATTGGCGCGCCTACTTACGCATGGTTCAGGAGAAGACACAGCAACTGGAGTTATTGTTAAACGACGTACAGGATGTGGCGCGAGTCAGCCAGGGGCAACTGCGGATGAGCCTGGATGCGGTAGATATTGTGAGCCTCTGTCGGCAAATGATTACATCTGAGCAAGAGCGCCTGGACCAGGTAAGCCCAGGTCAGTATCGCCTTTCTTTAGAGATCGCGGAGGTTGCTGAGGTCGCGGAAGTCGCGCGCGAGATGCCACCTGCCTGGGTGGACCCGGCACGTGTACGCCAGGCGCTGGCTAATTTGCTTGATAATGCCATCAAATACTCCCCTCAGGGAGGGTTGATCGAGATATTGGTGACCGATCATGCTCCCTATAGCGGATCCTCTTACTCTCTTGTGACAACGCATACAGAGCGTGAGTGTCCGGCGGAGGACCACTATCTCTACGTGACGGTCCATGATCACGGGGTCGGTATCCCCCGCCACCTGCAACAAGCACTTTTCCGCCCCTTTACGCGCCTGGAACACGATATGCATGAGCGCGTGCCGGGAAATGGGTTGGGACTCTACCTTGTGCAGAGCCTGGTTGAGCAGATGCATGGGCAGGTATGGCTTCAGAGTGACGAAGGGCGCGGCACGAGTATTACGCTAGCCCTGCCCATCGCTCCCATGCCTATGGCAGATGAGAAAACGCTTCAACCAGAGTATCGGCAACCTCAACGCGCTAAAGTCCCGGCTCCAGACGAGATAGTACTGCATATGCCATAAAGCAGCAGTACCTGGCCAAGGAACGCTCGCAAAGGTATGTCTGGGGATGGGCTGACAGCGCCAGCCCATCCCCAGACATACCTTTACCCCTTCTCACGCTAGATGGTAAAATGAAGTAGGTTCACGCTTGTTTGGCACTTGCTAAATAAAGCACAGTTTGTTATAGTGTGCGTGTATATTCCTCGTATTTGATGTTTTCGAAGGGAAGAGTTATGCGAGTAGGTCTGCTTGAAGACGATATAGCCATTCAAGAAATGGTCATGCTCGTGCTACAAGATGAAGGCTATCTGGTGGCGGCCTATGCCGACGCCGAGGCATGCCTGGATGCTCTCACCAATATAGAATCAGGCTTCGAACCCGTTGATCTATTAATCGTCGATTGGCGCTTGAATGGAACGATGTCGGGCTTCGAGGTGATCAAGCAGATGCGCGGCTTTCCCCACCTGGCCTCCTTGCCTATTATTTTAACTACCGCGGCAACGTTCACCGATATCGAGGCCTTGCGCGACCTCCAGGTCTCCCTGCTCGAAAAGCCTTTCTCGGTCGACGAGATTATTTCTCTAATTAAAAGTGTTACAGGACCACTGGCGTCGTCATAGCCCTAAATGTCCTATACGCTTTGTTACGCACCCTCCTTCCTAGCCTTAAAAAACTTAGCCTTTTTATAAGTTTTCTCAGCTTTCTCTGACGCCTCTTCTCGCCTATGCCTTTTTTCTTCTCTCCTGACCATAGATACGTCCCTGTAAGCTCATCCTTTCCTTAGAAATGCTTAAGTAAACCTTAGAGAACGCTGAAAATTTTCTGGCAGGGGTTGCCCCCTCTTTGGGGTTGCTGTTATGCTTTAACTGTTAACGAACACAGCAAGCTATTGTAAGTTCATCCAGGTGGACAGGTAGCTGCTGGGTTTATGAAGAAAGCTTCACCTCTGCTGTATCCAAAACGTTACATGCGTCGTGTTTAGTGTATGAGGTATACAACAGCTTGGCTCTAAAGTAAAAATAGAGCAAGCTAGGAGCTTATCTTCATTGCGAGAGTTGGAGAGGTTGTCTGTTTCAGCTCTCTAGTGTGGTTCGCAAGCATTGACGACGAGAAGTCACTAGAAACTGAAGAGGAGAAAATCAATGCAGTCACAAAAAGGTCGCGGTCGTGGTTTCGCTTCTATGAGTCCCGAAAAGAAAAAAGAAATTGCGAGCAAAGGCGGAAAAGCGGCTCATGCTCTCGGCACAGCCCACAAGTGGACCAGTGAAGAGGCCCAGGCTGCCGGGCGTAAGGGTGGCTCAATCAGCCGCCGCCGTTCGAAGTACAACGTACAGGCGTAGCCTTTAGTGCTCATGTATGGGCATACGCATGCCTGTATTCGCATACAACACTGCTGCCTGTACTAAAGTAGAGCAATTCAAAAGAGGCCGATGCTGCTTTCCGGCCTCTTTTCTTTTTTCTCAGCTTACCCCATATGCAGGTTTTTCCTACCGCCTACGGCGGCAACAGAAAGAGGAATTGGGGACACCCCAAACCCCGCCAGGGGCAGCGCCCCTGGACCCCGTTGCAAAACTTGGCAGGTCATGCTGGCTAACCTTGTCGCAAGCTATTTCTGATAAATAGTGTTGTGTGCCCTGGCAGCCGCAGGCTGCCAGGGCACACAACACTATTTACTCTGCGAGCGCCGCAGGCGCGAGAACACCAGCTAAGGAAGTGTCATGTAAAGCGTCGGATCTTTAAAGTGATTATTATCCACCACCATAAAATGCACATGAGGGCCAGAAGAGGCCCCAGTGCTCCCCTCATACGCGATGACATCCCCTTTATTGACATTTTGTCCCACATGGACGATGTAGCTGGCCAGGTGCCCATAGACGGTTGCGATATAGTGTCCATGATTAATCTTGACGGCGTTCCCCAGGCCCGACCAATCCCAGCCCACCCAGATGACCTGCCCGCTATCAGATGCCATAACCGGGTTGCCATACGCCGTTGCCAGGTCGATCCCGGTATGAGGTTTGACGCAACTGCACCAGGTCTGATACTCGGGTAAGCCAAAGCCCTGGGTGATCCTCTCCCCTTTCATTGGTGGCTGCATGTCGCCTGTGCCCATGACTCCACTGTCAGTGACCGCCGTGGCACAGATCCCCCACAGACCCATATAAGGGGCATTGCAGGATCCCTCCAGAGTGGTCAAGGCAGGCGTGGCGGTGGGGGTCGCGATATGCTGGGCCGGACTGAAGGGATTTTGCGCGTCACTCAACAACAGGTTGCCGATACCTTGCAGGAGTGGCGCGTTCGAGTTGCCAAGTGGTGTGGTGACGACCACAGTCAAGAGTAAAATAATCAGCATACTCACCATAGAGATAACAAACTTCCGTGAGCGGCTCCGCGGTGTGGGCACTGGCGGCAGTGGCGTGGTCTTTACGACGCGAGGTGTGCCAGGAATATATGTGAGGGGACGTGTCCCCGCTTTAAACGTCGCGTGCCCTGGTTGAGATGACATGGCGCCGAGTGGGCGTGTGGCGAGCGGCGAGGTGGTGGAGCGAGGAGGAGTATTGAGTGTGGGAAGCGGTCTGCCCTCTTCGTTAGAGATGGAAGAGAGTTGGCGTGTGATTCTCTGCCTCGGTCTTGCCGCTGGCGCATCCTGTAGCGTCTGTGAGGGTTCCCCGGGCATCTGTTTTGGCCACTCTGCCATAGCAGGTGTCCCTTGTGGTGCGCCAAAAGGGACGAAGGGTGTCCCGGGCATATATGGGGTGGGCTGTGGCGGCTGAAAAGAGGGAGAGGGCGCATTGCCCCATGGGGTTGGCATGGGGATTTGTGGGGGCACGGGCACAGGATTCTCGCTCTGCTTTGAGCGCGAGGCGGGCGTTTTTTTCTTCGCGGATGAAAACATAATTAAAATCCTCGCTGGTGGCGTTGCCGTCGCGTTTTTTCTTTTACCTTTTAATGTAGCTGATAAACACGGCCTTTACTAGCTTCCCTGGCAATGGATAGCTGAAAAAGGCTATTTTGTTTCCTTATAAGGCCATATGTCAGAAAATGAAGATATATGAAAATAGCACGAGATGATGACGTTTTATTCATAGCTACCAAAAATAACGGCGAGCAAAGCTTGTTTGGGATGAGGTGAAATAGGGAAGGGAAAAGATCCTATTTGAGGTTGGGAGGCTCTATACCCTGCTCTTTATACCCGCAAAGTAGGACAGGGAGAAAGTAATAACACTATTTATGTCTGAACAAAAAAAAACAGCATGCGTTGATAAAGGTGTGGGGTGGCCGTGTCTTTCGTTTTAATATCCGCAATTTTCGTTTGAGTGGAGGGCTGACCTCACGACGCTTTAGTATCGTAGAGGCCGCTCTGCTCTTGATGATCGGTATCCTGGCTTCAAGAGGTCTGGGAGTCATCCGCCAGAGCCTTTTTAACGCCTTCTTTGGCACCGGTCCCGAGGCCAATGCCTTCTATGCCGCCATCCGTCTACCGGATGCTCTCTTCAACCTGATCGCAGGCGGTGCGCTGAGCCACGCCTTTATCCCGGTTTTCCTGGCGTATGAGAAGAGGAAGGGACAGGAGGCAGCCTGGAAGCTCTCCAGCCTGGTCTTTAATGTCATGCTGCTGGTCTTGACGCTTGTCGTGATCGGGGGCGAGTTTTTTGTACCAACCTTTACGCGTTCGCTCCTGGTCCCAGGCTATAGCGAGGCCGAGAAGGTCCTAACGATCTCGCTCACACGCATACTGCTCTTTCAGCCTCTATTGCTCTGCCTGGGAACGATTGTCACTGGCGTCTTAAATAGTAAGCGCCAGTTCCTACTGCCCGCCTTCTCCATCGCGATTTATAACCTGGGCCAGATTGCCGGGCTGGCCTGTACGCGCTTCATTCCCGGTATAGGCATCTATGGTCCCACCTATGGCGTGCTGGTGGCCTCGTTCTTGCAGGTCGCGGTGCAGGCTATCCCGCTCTTCAGGCAAGGGGTGCGCTACTCGTTTACCTGGAATTTTCGCCATCCCGGCCTGCTGGAGGTCCTGAGACTACTGGGACCTAACTCGCTCGCGCTCGCCGTGGCCTACCTGGCCCTTATCATCGAGACCTATTTCGTCTCTTTCCTGCCCGATCCCGCCAGTCTAGCGGCGCTACATAACGCCGATATGTTACAGGCTCTCCCCTTCTCTCTGCTCTCGCAGGCCATTGGCCAGGCGCTCCTGCCGCATATGACGATCCATGCCGCCGCAGGACGCTATGTGCGCATGCGCTACATGGCCTTGAGGGTCATGGGCGCCTCCATTTTATTGACGCTACCCGCGGCGATAGGCTTAGCCGTTACGGGTCAATGGATTATCCGCCTGATTTTCCAGCATGGAGCCTTCGATGCCCACTCGACCGCGCTGACCTACCTGGCGCTATTGGGATATGTCTTTGCCATTCCTGGGGTTACGGCAGGCGACATGATTAGCCGTGGCTTCCTGGCCTTGAAGGACGCCACGACTCCACTCTTTACCGGTATCCTCTCCCTACTCTGCCGCGTGGGCACCATTATCGTGCTCATTGGTGTACTACCACGAGCCTACGTCATTCTCGCGATCCCCCTGGGCTACGCGCTAGGGTCCTCGGTAGAAGCGTTCACCCTGGCCTCACTCCTGCTCTGGCGCCTGGGCAAGAAGGCCCGCCTGGACGCAGGAATGCAGCGCCTCCTACGCTATCGCCGCTACCTCGCCCGCACGCGCCAGGAAGCCCTCGCTAGCCCGTCTTCATCCCGCTGAGCGAGGGAGATAGCCAGTGCGCGCTGACCCCTTCGCGTATCCGCTCATCCCTCTGAGTAAGATGGTTCGGCGTGGGTGCGGGTGTTCGCCCGCACCCACGCCGAACCATCTTATCCTGTGAGCGTCGCAGGCGCGAAAGGAAAGGACCAATGATAGGGGCCTTCGCCCCTAGAGCTAAGGACCTTCCTCTCTACACACAAGGCATGTGCTTTTCTACACTGCTATTATAGGATCAGGGGCCGATATAGATAGGTGTGGGGAGTGATGGGAAGTGGACTTTTGGGTTATAGGTGTGGCCATCTGGAAGGTATGAGGTGTACAAGCCCCTGATCACCTTGGGGAGGGCTGCAAAAGCACGATATAAGAAGATTGGGAGAAAGGAGTGTGCGGCTCAACTCCTGCCTATGCATAGCTCTTCGATGATAGAGAGCATAGGACAGATTAGAGGTAGCTGCTCTGTTAGTTACATGAAAGCACGCGCCGTACGTATAGATACAGCCGTTGAAACAACGGGAATGGTTTCATCACAACCACAGGCCAGGCGGCACTCCAGTCCACCTGTAGGGGAGAGTATCGCAGCCCTCCAGGTACGTATTCAAGTGCAACGTGATGAAAAGGCCCGCCTCGCTAGAGTGGAACAAATCAAGTCACAGGTAGATGCGGGAACATATCAATTGGATAACCAGGCAACGATATATGGCCTGTTAGGTTCGCCTCTTGAATGGAGCTTTGTGTGCATGAGTGCACCAGACATCGACTAATGCCAACAGCCGCACACAGGGAGACATGAACTTCCTTTCTTACAACGGGGATTGAGCAACGTGGGGACTGGCGAGAAGGGTATCTGCAAGGCGGGTACCCTTCTCTTTCTTTGTTAATAGCTCCAGTTCAGGCCGCACTGGGAGCAGTGACGAGCGGGATGCTCGCTCTCAAAGGCGCGACGGAAGGCCTCATAGCGCTCTCCGAACCAGATCTGCTCGATGGACTCCTGAAAGACATTGCCCAGGACGCGCTCTTCGCGATATTCGCGCGCGCTGCGATGCCCAAAGGGGGCGAAGCAGCAGGAGAGCACATTGCCGCTAGAGGTGATGTAAGTCAAATTATAAGGACGTGTGCAGCCGGACCAGGGGCGCTCCCCAAAGTCGCGTAGAATACTCTGCATCGGCGTCGCGGACCCGGCGGCGTTGAAACGGATGCCCAGCTCTTTGCACAGCTCCTCGCTAAGACGTACCAGGGCCAGCTCCTCCTGACTTGAGCGGCGGAAGAGCGACTGTTTGGAGGCTGCCAGTCCCTCTTCAAAGTAAACCAGGCGCTGCATATAGACCTCGGGGATACCTGCCTCGGCCGCCAGCTCAACCAGATGCGGCAGCTCGTGCAGGTTTTCGCGCATGGCGGTGAACCAGAGCGAGATGGCTGGTTTGCTGGCGTCACGCGCCTTCTGCAACTGCACAAAGGCTCGAACATTGCGCCAGATTTTCTCAAAGGCATCGACGCCCCGCACATGTGCGTAGGTCTCGCGACTGGAGCCGTCCATCGAGAGGCGATACTCATCGAGGCCGGCATCGATAAGCTCCCCGCCCTTCTTCTCAGTCAGCGCAATGCCATTGGAGTTGAAGAGCACATAGGTGCCGCGATCCTTTAAATAGCGCACCATTTTAGGCAGGTCTTTATTTAACAGTGGCTCGCCCAACCCATGCAGCACGACGCGATCGAGCACCGGAAACTGGTCGACGATCTTGCGAAACTCGTCGAAGGGCAGATCACGGTCCTCTTCACGTGAGAGCAGCGTGCGTGGACACTGCTGGCAGAACTCATTACAACGGCTGGTGGGCTCAATATAGATCGAGCGTGGCAGGGTAAGAACAGGTGTCGTGATCGTCATACAGACTCCTTTGTGCGGCTAAAGGCTTCGGTGAGCGCGGGATGCGTGACTAAATGTGCGGCGGTGATTGGCGCCAGGCCCGGTTTGGCCTGGAGTATCTCCGCTAGCTTAAGCAGGTCGGGTAGTTCATCTATGTCCTGAAGTTGTTCCACGAGGTGGACAGAGAGTCGCTGCCGGTGCGCGGCGGCAATCGTCATCTGTGTCACCACCTCGGTACTCATGGGAATGCCACTAAAGATGTCATGTGCCTGGCGCATGCCCAGGAGGTAGTAGCCGCCATCCTCGGCTGGCCCCAGCACAATATCTGTCGTATTCAGGCGCTCGTTTACTTCATCAATAATTTGACGCCTGATGTGCGGCGAATCAGAGCCAAGCAGGATCGTCTTGCGAAACCCCTGGCTCTCTGTCCAGCGAAAGATATGATGTAAGCGCGTATTAAAATCCTGGCCCTCCTGGGGAAAGCAGCGCATGTGTCGTCCCCTGCCAGGAACCAGCTCCTCTAACAGCGCGTTATAATCAACATGCGCGGGCGAATAGGCCCAGTGCAAGGCATAAGGAGCCTCACTAAAGCGCAGGGCCAGGTCCTTGAGGAAGGCGCGGTAGAGCAGCACTGTCGCCTCATTGCCAAGCGAGCATGCCAGGCGTGTCTTGGTTTTTCCAGGCTCGGGCGCGCGCGCTATAATGACGAGCGCTGTGTCATCCATGCATTCCTCCTCGTAAGCGCGTAGCGTAGCGTAGTGCTGAGCATATAGTAGGCGGCCTTGACGCTGCCAACGAACGTACCCGCGACCTTGGAGCGGCCATGGCTGCGCTGACGATAGTGAATAGGTACCTCCAGGATGCGATAACGCGCCCTGGCCGCCTTGACCAGCATTTCCACAGGCCAGCCAAAGGTCATCTCGCTCATATTCAGCCGCGCCAGTTGCTTGCAGCGAATGGCGCGAAATGAGCCGATATCATGGAGGGTGGCACCATAGAGGAGGGTGATCATGCGGCTGACCAGCCAGTTGCCCAGACGGGCCTGGGGTGGGATCGCCCCCTTCTCTGCTCGTTTGCTTACGCGCGACCCCATCACCAGGTCGGCCTGCTGCGAGAGAATCGGGGCCAGCATCTCGGGAATATCGGCGGGATCATCGCTACCATCCCCATCCATAAAGAGGGCGATCTCCGCGCCCAGACGGCGCGCCTCCTGTAGCCCCCGGAAGCAGGCGCGTCCATAGCCGCGCTCCGCCGTCTGAACGACGATAGTTCCCGCCGCCCGTGCCACCTCGGCCGTTCTATCGGTGCTGCCATTATCAACAACAATCTGCCAGCTAATGGTATCGTGGGGAAGGGTCGGAAGCAGGTGCCTGAGGGCCTCCTCTTCATTGAGCGCGGGAATAATAAGCGCCACCTTTTGGGCTGTCATGAACAACTCCTTACAAGATTACAAGCCAGATAGCATGATTGGCGCAATGGATCACACTGCACCGCTCTCTCCTTTTCACGTCCGGCCAGGAAGATTTTTACAGCGAGCATAAAAATGCGGGAATTTACCAGAACTACAACGCCCATCCATGCTCTTCTGGTATCGGGGAGCATCGCCCCCGTAGACAGATCGGCATATTTCGGCCCACTCCATCGGCTTGTCTTTCCGTGATCTGGTAATGCACTCCACGCTGAAACGACCGACCGAGACGACCGATGCACCTCCTAACCCTTGCCGGTAGTTCCTCTGTTCCGAGCTTACCAGACCACTCCAAGACCCTCCGCTAGCGCTCCGGCGAGAAGCCGATTCCGCTGCATCGTGCTAGGCGTAGCACTACCTCACTCTCTCCCTCGACTCCCTCCGCCAGCCATTTGCATCTCGCTATTTGATAGTAGATGAATATGGCCGTCTATCTCTCAAAAAGAGGTTTTCCGATGGTAGAAATTATTGTTGCCCTCATTGCCGTATTTGGCGTGGTATTCCCATATCTGTTCCAGAGGAACAGGGAATTGAATGCCAAGATTGCAGATCAGAAGCGCGAGGCATACGAAAATTTTCTGTATAACTTTACCGAGATGACGGTCGAAATTATGCACGGTAAGGAAGCCTCAGGGAAAGAGACGGATCTAAAACGAATGTCCGCCAGAGACAAGTTAGTACTATATGCTAGCGACGAGGTAATCAAGGCGTACGATACATGGGTTAGATATGGGGATGCTGAAAGTCACGACTGGAAAAAAGATAGCGAGCTAATGGATCTCATCCTCCTCGCCATCCGTAAAGATCTCCTGTTGGGCAAGACCAAACTAACCAGAGATCACATCACTAACCTAAACTCTTTTAATCGCGGGTGAGGGAAGTATATAAGCGCCAATCAAAATAACGTATTAAAACTTGCTAGTACTTTTGCACAAATGCTTGCGATGCATAAACTAAGCCTATATACTCCACGCAACCTCTATTAGCTACTCATTGATATATACAACATAGGTGATGGTTATGATACCGGACAACTTAAATAACATTTATGCAAAAGCTCTAGCACCATCCCATAAAGTGAACCCAGCTAAGTGGACGTACGAGCGACTGTCCAAATACATCAACGATTTTGAATCCTCCCTAGATAACGACCATGAGATCGGCGCTCGGCTTGTATCCTTCGGCCAAGCGATCACCTTCCATATCGAGGATATAGGTTACTACGGCCCAGATATCATCAGTTTCGACGGAAGAAATGAGGCAGGAGAAAAAGTGCAGCTGATTCAACATATCTCTCAGTTGAGTGTACTCCTGGTAGCCGTACAGAAGCAGCAAGAGCAACCACGGCGCATCGGGTTCAGATTGAAAGCGTCGTCAAGCGACTAAGCAAATCCAATGTAAATTGGCGACTGTCCCTTAGCTGATGAAAGGACGCTTGGTCTCTATATGGCAAGACAGCCTATCTCTGATTCGCTCAAGCGACAAGTTCTCACGGAAGCAGGTTATAGATGTGCCGTGCCGACTTGTAGGGGTATACTTGCGCTTGATCTTCACCATATCGTTGAGGTGCAAGAAGATGGCAAAAATACTTTAAGTAACCTTATAGCCCTCTGCCCAACCTGCCATGCTTTGTATACGCGCGGAACAATCAGCAAAGATGCCATTTACGCCTACAAGGCAACATTAGTATCTTTATCTGCCGCATTCGACAGGGAAGCTGTAGACAATTTATTGTTTCTTGGCATTTCATCACCCAGGAGAAACCTCATTGTTTCGGGCGATGGTGTTCTCAAATTTAGCAGCCTCATTGCAGCCGGCTATGCTGACTATCAACAACTGGCGAATAATGCAAGTCTCATTGTTACCTACACTTTAGGCCTCACGCCGAAAGGAGCTGTACTACTGAACGCCTGGCGATCAGGAGATCGCAGTAGTCTTGCAAATATCATTGGAAGTGAAGCTAGTGAGTAATTGCAATATGTACCGACAAATAATCCGCATACTTTTTACCAGTTCACACGCAAAATGATGCCAGCACCCCAGATAGGATACTGGCACCAAACATTCTACGACGATGTCTTTCCTACGCGGCGCTAAAGTCCAAATTGCCCGGCCGGTCCGCTGCTTTACTGTTGGCGGTCACTAGCACCGTATCATCGACCTCCTCAAACCGCACCTCGCTGAGCCATACCTGACCACTCCCACGCAGGAGGATGCCAAAGGCAATTCTCGTAGCATTCACTGGCACATCCAGCACGACTTCATACGTCTGCCAGTCGGTTGTGCCGGACAGTGGCCGGTCCCGCATGTTATCAAAGGCCAACGGCTCATCGCGTGTCGGATCAACCCGCATCCACAGTCCGGCCCAGGAGTGCACATCAATGGTTTTCACCGTGCCCGTCAGCCGCATCCGTTTGCCGTGGTACACATCCGCTTTGAAGCCCTGCATCAGCGTGCCGAAGCCGCCCGGCTGGCTGGCGGTGCTTGCGAGACGGCCGCACTGTTTGCCGTCAACCAATTCGGTACTGATCGCATAGTCCTGCGGATGGCTGCCAGCAAGAAACCAAGGTTTCATAGATGTTTCCTTTCTGTATTACCACACAAGAGATGAAGTAGTTAGTTCTACAAGTAATAACGGTGGACATCTTCATTTTTAACAGCGAGGGCGGACACGATTAAGGGGAATGGCAGAGTACCATCCCCCTCTTTTTATGCTCAAAATATTATTCCTTCGGCCGCTGCCGTTTCATCCAGGCGTCAAGGTCACTCCGTAAAATACGCCAGGCTTTCCCCGGCTTGCTGGCCGGCAATGGGTCACGCTTGCGGCGTATGTACCCCATCACCGTTTCCTCGGTCACTTGCAATATTTCACCGACCTGCCTAGTCGTCAGATACGGGTCATCCATTGGTGCAGAACTCCCTCGCTTTTAGGCAGTATTGTATCGCAAACAATACATACTAGTCCATACCCTGGACAAACCGGAGAATACCGTATTATACTAAAGAAAGACTGTACAATGTACAGCAAAAAGGAACATTCCGACGATTCCACCCGGCCGAATGTTCCTTTTCTTGAAGACCCGTTAAGGCTCCATAGGTAATAACGCGCCGGGAGCCTGTTCTGGTAACAGAAAGGAGCAGCCACTATGCTGCAACCCTACGGCGACAACTTTGTGCCGGTTATCCCAGTTCTGGACGAACCGCAGCACACAGCGACGCAGCAATTCTGCGCCGACCCAACGTGCGGGTGCCATGAAGAACCCGCCCTGATCGACCCCGTAAACCAGCAATATGTAGATGGATTGCTTACGGCCGAGGAAGCCAGCCGCATTATCCAGGGAAGGCAGGTGTAGCCATGACCTACCGACCGGTTCGCGAATTGCCTGGTCCACCGCCACGGCCGCACAAGAAAAAGCCGAAGCTGACGAGCGCCCAGTTCGCCACGAATGGCTACGTCCTCGTAGAAGACGCACCGAGCTACGACCCCCGGCAGGTGCAGTTTATGAAGAAGAAAGACTTGCAGCGGCACGAGCCGCCGCGTACCGAGGACGCACCCGAGCCAGCGCCCCGGAAAGGCGGCGTACTGTTACCTATCGGCGGCGGTTTGTTCATCGGCTTATTGTTGCTCATGTTCACCATCAATGTGCTGTTACCGTTCTGGAATGGCCTCCAAACCCAGTGGCACTTTGGAGATAGCCACATCGCGCAGTATGACCAGTCAGGGCATTACTTTGTCGGTGAAGTCTACCGGGGCTTTGTGACCGTGTACGACATCCCCGAAGGACACCCCGAGAAAGCCCAAACCTTTATGCTGCAATCCGCGACAGATAACGCCGTGGTGGTGTTTGAGACGCGGGATGTCAACAGCGATGGTATACCCGATGTGACCGTTGGCACCGAGGGCAGCCCCATCGGTGTCACCCTGTACGGCACGAAAGACGATCGTTTCAGCAAGCAACCACCGGAGGTGACGAAGTGACCACCTTGCAACTACCGTTCAATCTGGAGCACCCTGAGGTACGCGCCGGTTTTCAGGCCGGACAGCAGGCTATCTACCGCGACACCCGGCCAATCACGGATATTGAGTTAGTGACCTTTATCCGCGACTTTATGGCCGACGAGTCACAACGCCTGGCGTATAACGTCGGCTTTTTGTTCGGACTCTACATCCAAAACTAGGCACCGACCAACGTTTTTCCGTAGGGGCGGCTTGGATTATGGCCGCCCCAGTTCGCCAGAAAGGGATTTACCGCTATGCCGCAGATCGTTGACATCTACTGCCGCGTCAGTACCGATCCCCAGGAAGACAATACCAGCCTGGATGAACAGGAAGCCGTAGGGCGTGCCTACTGCCAGGAACACGGCCTGGTCGTCGGGCTGGTACACCGCGAAGTCTGGAGCGGTTACCAGTACCGCGAGCGCGAAAAGCTGGCGCTCACCCGCGAACGCTACCGCGAGGGCCACATACAGGGTGTCGTTATCCGTACCCTTGACCGCCTCAGCCGCTCACAAGTCCATAACGCCATCCTGATGGAAGAAATGGAACACCACAAGATCACGCTGCATTGCGTCAAGGAGAAGATCGACGACACCCCGATGGGCAAGTTTACCCGCATGATTCTCTCCTTTGTGGCCGAGATGGAACGCGAAAAGATCATGGATAGGACCATGAGCGGGCGCATCAGCATGGCCAAACAGGGCATCTTTAAGGAGGGGCCGAAACCGCTCTATGGCTACAAATGGCACGACCCGCAAACCAAGGATTACCGCGTTATAGATGAGGCGGAGGCGGTGGTTTGCCGCTGGATACATGAGGAATTTGACCAGGGCAAAGGGCCACGGGCGCTGCTGCGGGACTTACTGGTAAGCCATCCTGAACGCAAATGGACGCGTGCCGCAATCCACCAGATACTATCTGACCCGCGCCGTACCGGCAAGGCCGCCCAAGCCTTTACCCGCCACGTGCCGGGCGCCAAAAAGCCCTTTGAGGCGGTCGAGCTGCCAGAAGGCACCTACCCCATGATTATCGAGCCAGAGCTGTTTGAGCGCAACCAGGAGCGGCTACGCACCAACCGGGCGGAATCGAGCCGCCAGTGCAAAGAACCGGAACGCTTCTTACTGCGCGCCGGTTTCGTGAAGTGCGAGCTATGCAAGTGCACCATGCATGTTAATTCCTCAAGAAGCCGCTGGCCGAACTACTTTTGCAGTGAGGGAAAACACATTAATACCATTAATGCCGAGAAAATCGACGCGCTAGTATGGGACTACATGGTAGGCCTGGCCGATGACGTGGCCCTGATCGAGCAGGCCATCCAGCTGGCGACCAACAATGCCGCCTCCTTACGGGAAATTGCGGCTATCGAGCATAGCATCACCAACTCACAAGCCAAAATCGCCCAGTACACCGCAGATATTGCCAACCCGGCTTTGAAAGGGGTAGCGCGAGATGTTATACTAGGATTACTTAGTGACGAATACACACATCTCAAGGCAAAGCAAGAAGAAAAGATGCTGGTTGAATCCGGCATGATTGGCACCGAGCGGTTAGCTGCCCAGGCTGAAAAAATCCTCGCCTGGTGCAAGACAGTCAAGACTGCCCGCGGCAATCTGTCGTACCAGGAAAAACGCGACTTCTTGCGTATCTTAGGTATAAAGGTCTTCGTCGATAAGGCTGACGTCCGCCGGGACGGCTTAGCTTGGCGCATCGAAGCGAATCTTCCCGAAATCCAGGAGCTGATTATGAGCAGTACCTACAGAAAAGGGCAGGCAGCTAGTGTCACGCACCTCTCCACCTGTTACCCCTGAGCTCTTCATGCCTTTTCCCCATACATAATCTCTCGGAATCCTGAGTACACAGAGCTATTTATAGCCGTGATGCAGGTTCCCGCAGCAGAAACTATTCTCCTACTCTATTCGATAATTAAGCGAGTGTAGCTAAGCACATGTGTGCGTGTGCTACCTGGCTTGCTTGCTTGATTATATATCCATTGCCCATTTCCATAAGCAACCCTTAAGGAAACAGTCTCTGTTTCGCTGTTGTGTTTCTGGTGCGCGGCCCGGGATGGAATTGGTTGCGTTTGCTCGCGCTCCCCGAAAGGATTTTTATGAGTGATGGTAGTTTACTTAAGGCTTTAAATGTTTCACGTCGCTATCTCGATGTGGTACAAAAACCTCAACTTGAGCGCAAAGAGGCCCGGTGGTTGATCGAGACCACGGTCGAGAACTTTGCGAAGTATTACAATAGCGGTTTTATTGAATACCGCAAATCGGTCGCGGAGGCCGAAGATGTGGCCGCGGTGGAGTGGAATGGGCGGGGCGCCACCTTTAAAGATGTGTTGGGGCGCGAGTTTATTGATTGCCTGGGTGGCTTTGGCATTTTCAACCTGGGCTGGTCGCATCCAAAAGTTATTGCCGCGGTCCAGGCGCAACTGGGCAAGAGTGCCCTGCCCACGCAGGAATTGCTTGATCCGCTGCGTGGCATGCTGGCGCACCTGCTGGCAGAGGTTACGCCGGGCGATATCCAGTATAGCTTCTTTGTCGGGAGTGGAACCGAGGCCGTTGAGGGCGCGATGAAGCTTGCCAAACTGTATACGGGCAAGAGTGGCTTTATCGCCGCGGTCCATGGCTTCCATGGTAAGACGGCCGGCTCGCTTGCGCTGACAGGGAAAGCGGTCTTCAGACGACCCGCGCTCCCGCTCCACCCCAATGTCTATCATGTCCCCTATGGCGATGCCCAGGCCGTCGAGCAGCAGCTCCGCATCGCGCGGGAAGTGGGCAACGATATCGCCGCCGTTGTGATGGAACCCATTCAGGGCGAGGCGGGTGCGATTGTGCCCCCCGATGACTTCTGGCCGAGCCTGCGCCGCATCTGTGACGAATATGAAGTGCTTTTGATTGCGGATGAAGTGCAGACCGGCATGGGACGGACAGGCAAGTTCTGGGGTGTTGAGCACTGGAATGTCGCGCCAGATATTATTACTTCCGCCAAGGCGCTCGGTGGTGGGGTGATGCCCATTGGGACCTTTATGGCGACGCCAAAGATCTGGCAGGTCTTCAACGAAAATCCTTTCATCCATACTTCAACCACAGGTGGCAACCCCCTGGCATGTGCCGCCGCGCTTGCTGCGATCAATGTGACCCTTGAGGAGGGCATCGTTGAGCAGGCCGCGGAGAAGGGGGCCTACTTCAAGCGCCAGTTGGAGGGCCTCGCCGAGCGTTACAGCGATATCTATCGCGGGATCAGCGGTAAGGGTCTCTTGCTCGGCCAGCATTTTGTCAATGATGAGACCGGCTATGCCGTGGCGTCGGGTCTCTTCAAGCGCGGCGTGCTCATTTCGGGGACGCTCAATAACTCACGCGTGATTCGCGTCGAACCTCCACTGATTATCAGCTATCGCGAGATCGACACGATTCTTGATCGTCTGGAAGATACGCTGCGCTCGCTACGTAGTCGTGTGGTGACGCCTCTCCCCGCTGCTGATAGCGAGCCTATGCCCTTCTCTGCTATGTCTCTCTACCCCTCCAATCCCTGGGCCGCTTTCGCCTAGAAATAGGATGGTAGGATGTGTGCATGGGCAACGGACAAAGCCCGTTGCCCATGCACACATCCTACCGTTCCATTAACGGGGATTGTCGATGAGTTTGCGTGCTGTATGTAGCCACTGCTCGGGAGTGTCATCAGGGATGGAGCAGCCGTTGGCGAGGATCAATTTGTGTCCTTTGGTCTGGATGATGGCGGAGAGCATTTCGTTCTCAATCTCGGTCTCGCTACCATGTGTCAGGGGGCCGCGCTCAAAGAGTCCACCCATCAGACACTTCTCGGTCAGGGTTCGCGCCTCCTCCAGGTTGGGACCCGTCAGGCGATCACTCCAACTCAGAACCTGCGCGGGATAGCGGTCAAAGAACTCAAAGTAGATCTGGTCCGTACCCTGGTTTGGATCAGCGTGGATATGGATGGTATTGAGCCAGCCGCCATTGGCGCCGTGCAAGGCCTGTATGTCATAGGGATAGCCAACTGCCGCATACTCATCCAGGGTCAGATCGGCCGTGGTCGCGCCCATACATGAGAAGAAGATGCCACTGGCACCCGCCTCAAGCGCCGCCTCCATCAGTTTATGCAGGTTGGCCGCTATTGTCCCCAGGCCCTCGCCAAGCAGGTCAGGCTGGTTTTTAGCTGCTGCCAGTGCCTGCTCTTTACCCAGGAAGCGTATGGCATAGGTCAGTGGGCTAAAGAGGGTGAGCAGGATGGGATAGTCATCACCCAGCATCCCGCGCAGAGTACGCACACAGGTGACCTGTTCACGAAAGCTCGGCATATCCAGGTCCAGGCGAGGCAAGAAGCGCATCTGCTCGACCGTTATCTGTCCCGTGTCTGGTGCTGGATAGGGGAGATCGGGCATGATCTTCGCGATATCTAGCTTAAAGGTGTCGACAAAAAAGTGCTTGGTCAATTCGGCCAGGCGTGTGCCAGATCCCTCAGGCCGAAAGTGGTGCCAGAAGCAAAGTGGCACACGATCCACCTCTTCGCCTGCCACCGCGGCGCGAACACGTTCTCCAGGGGTCATGCTGCTCATGGCGTCTCCCTTCCTATTCATAGGTTGTTGTCTGACATCTCTTCGGCGGTGCCAGGCTCCATTGCGCGTGGTGTAACGGCGATTGGTCCCAGTCCCTGCTCGTAGCGGGTGCGGTCATAGTCTGAGCGCTTGCGCGCACGCGATAAGAGTTGTTCATCGAGCCAGTTGGCGATCAGCACACCAACCGTGGCCCCGCCTATAAGGGCGGCGATCTTGGCCAGTGAGGACGATGTCGAATTACTCATGATCTCTTCGATCCTTTCTGGACCTTTTACAAGATGACTAAACGCTGTGTGCACGTTGCTTTTCCAGTCTTTGATGGTGTGGTACAGTAACCGCGTACACAAGTAGCGGGCTACCACCTCGTTACTACTAATACGATGGAGCCTACCAATCCGTTGGCTTACCCATAATGGTGATGTACACTGACAAATTATATGAATGGCCTCTTCATGTGCTAAAATCTGCTACTGAGTTCTAAAAATATCGTCGTTTTGTCATTGTCGATGAGGGATGTGGTATGGAGAATTTGCGGCGCCGTATCCAGGTCGCGCGGGGAGAGCAGTCCGGGGATCTTTTGTTGCGCAATGCGCGCCTGGTGAATGTGTGCAGCGGGGAGTGCTATCTGGCCGACGTGGTTCTGGCCGATGGATATATCGCGGGTATTGCTGCCCCTGGATCAGGCTATCAAGCAAAAGAAGAGCGTGATCTGGAGGGGCGCTGGCTCGCGCCTGGCCTGATCGATGGACATATGCATATCGAGAGTACGATGCTCCAACTCTCCGAGTTCGCGCGCCTGGTTGTTCCACGTGGTGTGACGGCGGTGATGCTCGATCCACACGAGTTCGCCAATGTCCTGGGGCGCGAGGGCATCGAGTATGTGCTCGATGCCGGAAAGGATCTTCCGCTTACCAGCTATGTGCTGCTCTCTTCATGCGTCCCTGCCTCGAGCTATGAAAGCCCCTATAAGGTGATGCGTGCTGAAGACCTCCTGCCCTTGCTCTCACATGAGCGCGTTCTTGGCCTGGCGGAGATGATGAATATGCCAGGAGTGCTGACGCAGGACGAGCAGGTCCTCGCCAAGATTGAGGCGACGCATCGGCATGGGCAGGTGGTAGATGGCCACGCACCAGGACTACGTGGCAAGGATTTGAGCGCCTATGCCGCCGCTGGCGTACACTCCGACCACGAATGCACGACACTGGAGGAGGCCCGCGAGCGTATCCGCCTCGGCATGTGGTTGATGATTCGTGAAGGCTCGGCGGCGCGCAATCTCGAAGCGCTGTTGCCCCTGGTACATGAATTGCACCCGCCACGCGTCTTCTTTGTAACCGATGATCGCGATCCGCAGGATCTGGTCGCGCGCGGACATATCGATTCCATGGTGCGGCGCGCCATCGAATTGGGTCTGGAGCCTGTGGAGGCCATTCGCCTGGCATCCTATAATACGGCGCAATATTTCCGCCTGTATGATCGCGGGGCGCTGGCCCCCGGCTTCGTCGCCGATATGGTGGTGCTCGATGATCTGAAGACCTTTAACGTCGGGTCGGTCTATAAAGATGGTAAAATGGTGGCATGCGCGGGTAAGCTTACGGTTCCCGCTGGTGGCGCACAGATGCAAGAAGCTCCTAATACCATCCATATTGGTAATCTCACGCTTGACAACTTCAAGCTTCCGGGCCAGCCCGGGAAGGTCGAAGTCATTGGCATTGAGCCTGACCAGATCACGACACTGCACCTACAAGAGGAGGCGCCGTGCCTGGATGGTGAGCTTATCGCCGATCCAGCGCGGGATCTGCTCAAACTGGCGGTTGTCGAGCGGCATCATGCCAGCGGTCGCGTTGGGGTGGGGCTGGTGAAGGGCCTGGGGCTCAAGCGCGGTGCCCTGGCCTCGAGCGTGGCTCACGACGCGCATAACCTGGTGATCGCGGGTACCAATGATCAGGATATGCTACACGCCGCGCGGGCGCTGGAAGAGATGGGCGGCGGCTTTGCCTGTGTGGTAGATGGCGTGGTGCGTGCGCGGGTACCCCTGCCGCTTGGAGGGCTGGTCTCGCTGGAGCCTGTCTCTGTACTTTTGCGGCAGTTGCAGGCCCTGGATGCCACGGCGGCAGAGCTTGGCTGTACCCTGGCGCACCCTTGTATGACCTTGAGCTTTCTCTCGCTCTCGGTGATTCCGGCACTAAAACTTACAGACCAGGGACTGGTCGATGTTGAAACGTTTACATTGCTTCCTCTTCAACGAAGGTAATCGTACATGCTACTAAAGCTTGTTGAATATCATTGGGCGGAACATATTGAGGATGCCCTCCTCCTGCTGGGGCGGTTGGATGTGAAAACCGTTCCCCTGGCTGGGGGGACATATTTATTGGGTGTGAGGGATGAGCATATTCAGGCGGTTGTGGATCTACGTGATCTGCAACTCGCGTATATTGAGGATAGCTCCAATAATAATTCTAACTATCTTCGCATTGGAGCCATGACCACCTTACAAACGCTCTCAGAGGCTCCTCAACTTAAAGGCATAGGCATCGATGTGCTTTCACAGGCCGCGCATGCCTCCGCCTCGTCGCGCCTGATCCGCAATAGCGCGACTATTGGGGGCACCGTTGCGACGGGTCCAGTCTCCCAGGCCGATCTCTTGACGGCCCTGGTGGCACTAGATGCCGAGATAGTAGTACGCTCAGGCTCGCGCACACAGGTGAATCTCAGTGGAGGCTCGACGGATCGCCCCGGCCTGGCCCTCTCTGGGGTGGTCTTCAAGGGTCGGCAGGAACGTCGCATCGCCAGTAGCACGTTTGAGTTAGAGCGCCGCCCCAACGAGTTGATTACCGAGATCGCCATTCCGCGTCCACTCACCGCCTGTGGTACCTCTTTTCAGCGTGTGAGCCGTGCCCCCTCTGACGCCTCCCTTCTGAACGCTGTCGCTCTCGTCGAGATCGAGAACGGTCTCTATAAGCGTGTGCGCCTGGCCTTTGGTGGTGTGAATATGGAACCCGTACGCGTAACAGCCATCGAGCAGCAATTGGAGGGTCAGCCCGCGGCCCAGCCGGTTAGCTCTAACACGCTCCAGGCCATTGTGCGCAATGGCATTCCCCTCTTCCGACCTCCAACGGATGTGCGCGTAAGTGGAAGTTATCGACGCGTCAGCGGCGCAAACCTGGCGTTTCATGCATTAGAAGAGGCGATCAATAGCGCGCACTGGCGTAGTAGCGTCGCCTCAGGCACAGGGAGAGATGTCTAATGGAACTAGAGCTACAGATTAATGGCGTCATCACCAGTTTGCAGGTGGAGGCGAATGAGACGCTGCTCTCCCTCCTGCGGCGCGAAGGGTACTATGGAACCCGGCAGGGCTGCGAGACGGGCGATTGTGGCGCCTGCACGGTAGTTGTCGATGGCGTGGCGCGTCCAGCCTGTGTGATGCTGGCGGCCCAGGCTGGCGGCTGTTCCTTGACCACGGTCGAGGGATTGCCCAGTGCGCAGGGCTTGAGTACCCTGCAGCGCTCCTTCGTCGAGGTCGGAACAGCTCCCTGTGGCTTCTGTTCTTCGGGTATGCTGCTTTCAGCCTATGCCTTACTTCAGCGCAACAACCATCCCAGTGACGAAGAGGTGCGCGAGGCTCTCTCGGGCAACCTCTGCCGCTGTGGCGGATATGAGAAGCCTGTGCAGGCTGTATTGCGTGCCGCTGCCTTGCTACGTGGCGAAGAGGTTGAGGAAGTAACCCCCAACGTCGTGCGCCAGAGCGAGCAGAATCCCCTGGCCGCCCTGGGCATGGATCGCCAGCTTACCGCAAATGGCGCGACCGATCGCTTGCCCGTGATTACCAGTGGGATGAGTGCCAACGCCGATACCGAGTATGCCATTGTTGGCAAGCCTCTGCCGATGAGCAACGCCGCGCAGCTTGTGAGCGGTACGCCTACCTTTGTGACCGATATCGAGCGGCGTGGTATGCTGCACGCGCGCCTGCTGACTAGTCCCCACGCTCATGCCGTCATTCGTGATATCGATGTCGCGGAGGCCAGGGCCGTCTCCGGCGTACATGCCGTATTGACGTATAAAGATGTGCCGCGCTCTCCCTATTCCAGCGTCGAGCGTGGTTTGCTGGAGAGTGGTCCATATGACCAGTTCTTACTCGATTATGTCCTGCGCTACGCTGGGGATCGCGTGGCGCTCGTCGTCGCGGAGTCACCCGAGATAGCTGAAGAGGCTCTGGGGCTAATTCAGGTTGAGTATGAAGTCAAGCCCGCGCTGCTTGATCCTCGCCAGGCGCTGGAACAGAATGCACCGCGTGTGCATCCTGAGTCGGAGGCGCGAGGCATTTTTGATGCCGCCCATAATATTGCGACACGTGTGCGCAACGAGGTCGGCGATGTCGATAAGGGCTTCGAAGAGGCCGATGTGATCGTCGAGGGTGAGTATATAGTGCCAATGGCACAGCCCGCCCCGCTTGAGACCCATCGCGTGGTAACCTATCTCGACGCGGATGGGGTGCTGGTTGTCAGGACCAATACACAGAGTCCGCATCATGTGCGACGCACCCTGGCGCGCCTGCTTAATCTACCCCTGCGTAAGGTGCGTGTCATTCGTCCCGAGGTCGGCGGCGGCTTTGGTAGCAAGCAGGCTGTGGTCTTGGAAGACCTCTGTGCACTGGCGACCCAGGTGACGGGGCGACCCGTGACCCTGGCCTTCTCCCGTAGCGAGGAGTTTACCAGCAGTCCCGTCTGGCCAAACTATATCATTCGTCTGAAAACTGGCGTCAAACAAGATGGCAAACTGGTCGCCAACCAGATGGCGCTCTTGACCAGCACTGGCGCCTACGCCACGCATCCTCTTACAGCGCCCGAGGGCGTGGTTTCGCAGGCCCTCTCGCTCTATCCCTGCGCGAATATGCGCTATGTCGCCGAGGTACTCTATACCAACACACCGCCTTCCAGCGCCTTGAGAGGCTATAGCTCCGCGCAGGAGGCCTTCGCCCTTGAGAGCCACCTGGATGAGATCGCGCGTCGCCTGCGCCTGGATGCGCTTGAA
Organism: Ktedonobacter robiniae; assembly: GCF_016587375.1. Classification (GTDB taxonomy): domain Bacteria; phylum Chloroflexota; class Ktedonobacteria; order Ktedonobacterales; family Ktedonobacteraceae; genus Ktedonobacter; species Ktedonobacter robiniae. The sequence continues at coordinate 998,478 of NZ_BNJG01000001.1, read as the reverse complement.
TTGCGTCGCCGTAACTGGCTGCGCACAGGTGATGAGCTTGTCCTGGCCAAGGCTGCTACCGCGGGCCAGGATGTCGGCTCCTTGCTCGTGGAGAGCAGCGGGCTGGCCGAATGTCTGCGCCTGGTCGAGGAGAAGCTGGGCTGGCATATCAAGCGCGGAGTGGTCAACAATGGACGCCTGCGCCGTGGTGTGGGCGTAGCTCTGACGGTGCAGGGCAGCCCCCTGCCTCCAGCCTCCACCAGTGGCGCGACCATGAAGCTCAACGAGGACGGGTCCTTTGATATCTTCGTCGGCGCTGGTAGCTGCGAGGATAACGAGCGCACCCTCCTGGCCCAGATCGCCGCTGAGACCCTGGGCGTGGCTCTGGAGAGCATAGTCATCTATATTGAAGATACAGCTGTGACGCCCACGGCCATAGGTGAGGGGGTTACTTCGACGCTCTACCTTGGCGGTGGCGCGGTGCGCAAGGCCTCTGAACAAATGCGCCGCCAGATCCTGGCCATTGCAGGCCGCATGCTCAATGCCTTGCCTGAGGCCTTGAAGATGAGTGATGGCCTGATCTCTGGCGCGGGTGAGCAGGACTTCACCGTTGCCCAGGTCGCGGCCTATGCGCTCTATGTCGAGAATCGCCAGTTGATGACCAGTGCCTCCTGGCGCCTGGCGCAGGTGCCTCTGACCTTCGCCGTGGTTGGCGCGGAGGTAGAGGTTGATACCGAGACTGGCGATGTGCGTGTGGAGCAGATTCTCGCTGCCGTGGATGCCGGGCGCGTCATCAATCCCCTGCTCACCGAGACACGTATTCAGGGCTCGCTTGCCCAGGGCCTGGGCAGCGCCTTAAGCGAAGAATTGCTCTATGACGCGAAGGGGCAGCCGCTCACAAAGCACCTGGGCGACTACCACCTGTATAACGCGGCCGACATGCCGCGCACTCAGGTCTACCTGGTTGAGACGACCGAGCCTGCCGGGCCTTTTGGGGCCAAAGCCGTCTCCGAGGTCGCCATGGGCGCGGTCGCCCCGGCCATCGCCAACGCCGTGGCCTCCGCTACCGGAATCCGCCTGCCATCGCTCCCCCTGACCCCTGAGCGCATCTTGCGCGCATGGCACGCGCAACTCCAGGCCCAGGCGCAAGCCCAGTCCCCCGTCCAGGAACCCATTCGCTCCTAAAAAATTGAAGAATCAATAAAGAAGTAAGGGATGTGAAAATGCCTGCGCATTTTCACATCCCTTACTTCTTTATTGATTAAAATAAATGCGCTGTTTTATTCTCCATGCTAAAACAAAGTGGGTGTATGGCCCAGGTTGGTGTAAGGGAAAGAGGGTATCAAATGGTTCCCATATGTAAATAGGTTTGTCATACGTCTACCCTGCTGTCGTATAAGCAGTTTCATGAAAGGTTCACCGCCGATGGCACAAAAGGGTAAGACATAGCTCGCTAGTTTTAGCAAGGGGGAAGAACATGACTTATCGTTGGTCGCGTGCCCCTATAGTGGCATGCTTCTGCCTTGTACTTTTATTTATGCCATTGAGTGGATGTGGCTTCAATGAGAGTGCCAGGCGTGTGCAGACGGGGCTTCTTGGTATCTTGGATCCGGGCGCGACATACACGGTCGAATTTTGGGAAGCTTTCCCCAGCGGAGCTGACAAAGACGCCGTTGAGCAGCTCGCTCAGCAATATATGGATCAGCATCCTAATGTCACCATCAATCTCCAGGCCTTTGACTCCTATGACACCTTGAAGACCAGGCTCCTGGCGGCCATCGCGGCCCATAAGACTCCCACTATGGCCCAGGTTTATGAGAGCTGGGCCGCGCAATACCAGCAGGTCAACGCGCTCGCTTCACTCCAGCCCTATATCTCCGGCAAGAACGGCTTAAGCCAGGCCGATATCGCTGATTTCTACCCCACGCTCTGGCGTGATGGCCAGCTCGCCGGCACCCAGTATATGCTGCCCTTCAACAAGAGCGTTGAGGTGCTCTACTATAACGCTGATCTCTTGAAGGCGGCAGGCATCAAACCGCCGGATACCATGAGTGAACTGGAGGCTGCTATTAAGAAGGTCTCTAAGGGCGACGGCTCGTGCTGGGGCCTCTCCTTTACGCCCCAGGTCGACGAGTGGGCAACTTTCTATAAAGCCTTTGGAGGCGGTGACTTTATTAGCGCGGACAAAAAGATGACTACCTTTAGCGAGGGTGCGAATGCGAAATCCGCTCTACAAGCTATGGATGACCTGTCTCCCCTGGCTGACTCTGGCGCGATCCATATCACCCGTGGGGATGCCTGGCAGCGCGACTTTACCTCGGGCAAGGCGGCCTTCGCCATCGGCTCTGTCTCGCATTACCCCTACCTGCTCAAGAGCATACATAATAAGCTGCATATAGGCCAGGTTCCGTTGCCCTCCGGCCCAGGTGGACGCTATACCTCGCTCTACGGTACAAACCTTGCCCTCTTCTCCAACAGCGACAACGCGGCCCGGAATGCGGCCTGGGACTTTATGAAGTTTCTCGTCAGCCCCGAAGCAAATGCGACTTTCGTCCAGGCCACAGGCTATATTCCCGTGCGCAAGTCCGCCTATGAGGGCGCACCCCTCAAGGCCTTCTACACACGTTATCCCGAGCGCAAAGCCGGCCCCGAATCCATCGCCTACGGCTTCGTGCCTAGCATTCTCCCCGCCTGGGACCAATGCCGCTCAACCATCACCACTAGCTATACCAGCGCGCTCACCGGCCAGCTCTCCTCAGACTCCGCCCTCCAAAAGATGGCCAACACCTGCAACTACATCCTCGCCCTCGATTATTAACTTCTTTCTGTGCGGCGCAGGCACGAAGAGTTATGCTATACTTGGCTAAAATTGCTAGAAAGAAAATGCTAGAAAATAAATGCAATACATTCGCAAAAACTATGAGTAGAGGGTCCCTATAATGAAAACGTGGCAGGTAGATCACCCGGACGGACCAGATCTACAAAAGAAACGCTTTGCCATGACGCGCATCGACTCGCGCGAGTTCTCAGGCTATGTAAGCCTGCTCTTACTGGAGCACGTGCGCGAGCCGCTCATGGTAACGTTGCCAGGGACGGAAGTGTGCATAGCCGACGATGGCTTCCTTTGGTTGCAACACTTCCCGGCTGGCGCTCGTTATGTCGTCACCTCTATCTTTAATGCGCAGCGCGAACTGGTGCGCTGGCGCGTAGATATTGTGGCGCGTCACTATCTTAATGAACAGGGCATGCTCACTTGCGAGGGCCTCTATCTTACTATCGACGTCTCGCCTCTGGGGGAGATTCACCTGCTGGGGATCGTCGACCTGGACGAGGCACTACGCAAGCAAGCGGTGACCTCGGTTATGTATGAAACGGCCTGGCGTGAAGCCGACCACCTGATGCTAGCATTGGAGGAAGATGTCTTCCCCTGCTCTGGCTCGGTGAAGAGGACCTGGAGCGCTTGTTACCAATGCTATAACCAATACTAAAACTATCTTTCTTTTCTTTCTCTTTTACTCTTCCTATCGAAAAACCTGAGCGCAAAGCGCTAGCCACGAGAGTGGCGCTGCGCCCCCGAATGGGGGTTGGTTTTCGCATAAGGAGCTATGCAAAAAACTCCACCACGGTTTGTAAGGACGCAAGCTGATTTCGTTTCAACCTGAGGGAGACCCGAACGGCGCATCGTTGTACATGCGTTAGTTCGGGTCTCTTTTTTTTGGCACAATTGTGTAGGTTGTGAGCTTGCTAACAGCACAGTTAATCTCTGCGTGGTATGCTGCTAATTGCCCTGGACGCCTGCCCTGCGCCCTTTATTTTTCATGCATAGGCAAAACAGGCAAGCGAGCGTGCAATAGTCGACGCGTACGGTATAATAGTGCGTAAGTCTCGTTCGTTTGAGAGAGAACTCATCACAGAAATAAATTCTTTCGGGAGAAAAGTTATGGCAGACCTGGAAGGAAGGACCCTTGACCGCTACGAATTGCGACAAATCATCGGTAAAGGTGGTATGGCGGACGTATACGAGGGATACGACACCCGCTTCCAGCGTATCGTGGCAGTCAAAGTATTTAAACGCGACGATGAAGAGATGCGCCGTCGCTTCGAGCGCGAAGCCCGGGTAATGGCACAGTTGCGCCACCCTTATCTTATTCCTATTTTTGACGCGGGTAGCAACAGCGTTGATGGTTACGAGTGCTACTATTTGGTGATGCCCTATCTTGAGGGGGGGACGCTACGCACCCGCCTGCGCCGCTCGCCGCTCAAACCAGAGGATGCCGCCCGTATCTTGCGCGATATCGGCTCCGCCCTCGATTATATCCATGCGCGTGGTATTATCCATCGCGATATCAAGTCTTCAAATGTCCTGCTGGACAACGAGGGGCGTTGTTACCTTGCTGATTTTGGCATCGCGCGTAACACCGGCGATGTGACCCAACTCACCTCGACCGGCTTCTTGATGGGTACGGTTGACTACATGGCGCCGGAACTCTTCGAGGAGGACCACAAGGCCGACGCCCGCAGCGATCTCTATGGTCTGGGTGTGCTACTCTTTGAGATGGTCACTGGCCGTGTACCCTTTGAGGCCGCGAACCAGATCGCCGTTGTTTCGATGCACATCAATAAGCAGCCGCCATCGCCACGACGCTATGCCTCAAACCTGCCCGTTGCCGCCGAGAAGGTCATTCTCAAGTCTCTGGAGAAGCGTCCGGAGCTACGCTACTCCAGCGCGACCGAGATGGCCGATGCCTTCACCAATGCGCTCCAGGAGCAGCCGCAGGCTAAATCAGAGCCGAAGGGAGCCACCCCCCACTCCGACCGCACGGTCCGGGGAGAGTTCCCCGCCGGAACCATGCATTCGGCGCGCACCGAGCGCGCTGAGGCGGCTCCCGCCGAGCCATCCATCCATTCGCTGCGTACCGAGCGCGCTGATGGTCCGCTGGTATTGCCAGCGCCGCCTGCCGGGCAGCGCGCAGCCGAACCCAACCGGGGCCAGCCTCCTTACCAGGCGGCGCATTCGCCCCAGAACTATGCCCCGCACGCTGGCACTCCCACACGTGAGCAGGCGCCCCGAACTTCTCAGCAGAACTACGGGCAACAGGGTTATGGGCAGCCTCAGTCTCGCCAGTATCCTCCAGAGCAGCAGCGCTACGGGCAGCAGGATCGCTATGACCAGTCCCAGGCGCGTTCTGCCTCCTCACCCCAACACCAGGCGCCGCGTCCACGTCCCGCCACGCCTACCCCACCACCCGAGCCACCCTCTCCCAATCGTGGCTACATTATGATTGGTGTTGCCCTTCTCATCTTGCTGATCATCGCCGTTCCCGCCTATATGCTCTTGAAGAACGGCACGCCAGGCACCAGCAACAACGGCACAAACGGCTCGAGCGCCACGGCGACTAGCACCCAGGACCCTGGCGCGACCCAGACAGCGCAGGCGCAGGCGCAGGCCACTCAGCAGGCGCAGGCGACAGCCTCGATCATCAGAACCGCGACTGCGACCAACGCCGTCTATCAGGACCCCCTGACGGACGCCGGCAGCGAGGCGGGATGGGAATCAAGCTCTAGCTGTTCCTTCATTCCTAATGAGGGCTATCACGTGACGGTGGCCAAGGGTTTTCTAGGCTCAAGCTCAAATAAGGGTTGCTCGGAGAGCCAGAAACAGTTTGGCGACCAGACCATTAGCGTAGATATGCTCATCAAGAGCGGCGATGGCGGCGGCGTCTACTTCCGTGTCGCCAAGAGCGTCATTGGAACCTACGCGGGCTATCTCTTTCAGATTGGACCCGATGGCCACTACAAAATCTCTTCTTCGGGGAACTTCTCCACTGGCTCTACTCCCTTGAAAGAGGATACCATTACCACAGGTTTCCACACGGGTCCTGGCGTCAAGAATACGCTCCAAATCATCGCTCACGGGACAACGCTCTCATTCTATGTCAACAACACCTTTGTCGCATCGCTCAGCAATGCTGACCATCCAGATCAAGGTGTCATCGCCTTTCTTGCCAACGCGCAGAAGGAAGATGCCGATGTCGTCTATAGCAACCTGAAAGTGTTTAATTGATTCAGGTGAAAAAAGGAGTACCCCCTGGCCAACCACAGGCTGGCCAGGGGTACTCCTTTTTTCACCTGAATCAGCCATGTGCTATAAAGAGACCCGCGATCTTTTGGATGCGCACGGCTCCCAGCGTGGCGATCTGCCTCTCAATGATCTCCGCCAGCGTGGCCTTCTGCTCATCCGTCAGATCCTTGCCCGCGCTGCCTGAGAGTATATAGTCGATCAACGGTTCGGCCTCGGTGACCACGAGCTGATCTTCGTTGCGAATGATCTCTACGCCGGCGAAATGCTGGCGTAACTCTTCCTCTCCCATCTCCAGGTGAAAGGTGAGCTGTCCCTGTTCGCCCCACAAATAATTGCCCGCGACCTGGTGGAAGAGTTCTCTGATTTCCTTGAGGTTGTCGCGCCCATTGGTCGCGGCATAGAAGCGCCCTGTGGGCTTGAGGACGCGCCTGATCTCAGCCAGGGCCTTCTGGCGGTCAGGCACATGATAGAGCATATGGTTGGCAATCACCATGTCCAGGCTCTGGTCTGGTAAGGGAATGGCCTGCGCGTCGATAACCTGAAAGGTGAAGGGATAAGAACTCTTCGCCAACGTCTGCTGGGCCTCATCCAGCATTCCAGCGGAGAAGTCGGAGAGTGTGATAGAAGAATCTGAGGGTAAACGATCCAGGTTCCGTTGCCAGAGATGCGCGGGACCACACCCCAACTCAAGCACTTTAGCGCCAGGGGTAAATGCCAGGTGATCGAAGACCCAGCGGTGCCAGTCATATTTATTCTGGCTAAAGCGCTGGTGAAGCTGGATGCGAACATTCAACTTCTCAGCGTTCTGATACTGATTGCCTAACAGGTATTGTTGATTGGCGATATCGCTCATAAATTATTCTCTTTCTTTTATTCATTTTTCTCCTCGTGCCGCTGGGATTGGCGTAGTGGCACAAGGTTGTGTTCGACGGCGTAGGCGGCGGCCTCGCTGCGCCGCGTCAGGCCCAGCTTTTCTAGGATATGGCTGACATGATTGCGCGCCGTCTTCTCGCTCATGGAGAGTCCTTCGGCGATCTGCTTGTTAGTATAGCCACGGGCGACGAGGGCCAGGACTTCGCGTTCGCGCTCGGTAATGGCCTCCTTAGGCGCGCTGGCCGTCGCGGTCGCGAGCGCTTGCTGCCTCTGTTTGGGATCGAGCAGCGAGGCCCCGGTGGCGACCCGGCGAATGGCCTTGAGCAGTTCGGCACGACTCACGTTTTTGAGCAGGTAGCCGCTGGCCCCGGCGAGCGCGGAGGCGAGGATGGCGCGTTCATCTGTGTAGGACGTAATCATCAAAATATTGACCTGGGGATCGCGGCTCTTAATCTCGCGGCAGGCCTCGATCCCGCTCATCTTCTCCATGCGCACATCCATCAGGATCACCTGGGGGGCGAGGACTCCGACCTTGGCGACGGCCTCAGCGCCATTGCTGGCCTCGCCCACAATGGTAATATCTGGCTCAAGCTCGAACGCAGCGCGCATGCCCAGGCGTACCACTTCATGATCATCAACCAGCATCAAACGTATCTTGCTCATCTGGAGCCTCCTCTGCTCAGTGCCTCTCCGAAAACTTGAGCTCGCTAGCGTTAGCTGCGAGAGCTGTGTTGGTTTTCGCATGAGATAATGGAATCCAGGCGCGGACCAGCAGGCCACCCGCCTGCCCGGGAAGAATATCCAGGGTCCCGCCCAGTTCAGTCGCGCGCTCGTGCATGCCTGTGAGTCCATGTCCCGAGTAGAAGCGCGTGTCGCTTCTGGCTGGCCCGGGCAACCCCTTACCGTTATCGCCTATCTCGACCAGGATGTCTTCTGGACCCTGGCGCAGCGCCACCTCTATCCGTGTGGCCTCGGCATGCTTATACGCGTTGGTCAGCGCCTCCTGGACGATGCGGAAGAAGGCTGCATACACTCGCTCGCGCTGGCGTGCATACTCATTATCGCCATCGGTGGATGTCTCCTCGCCTTCCACATACAGGCTGGTTGGTACCTCGCTAATCGTCTCAAACTCGCGCAACTGCCCCTGGATGATGTCTTGCAGGCTCAGGTGCTCCTGATTGAGCGGTTTGAGCGAGAACATATAGCTACGCGTCTCCCACAGCGCCTGTTTGGAGATAGTTACTAACTTCTGTAAACGCTCCTCAAGAGGGTTGAGTTGCTCTGCTTCCTCCTCTGATGCCTCCATCAAGCGTTGAGTATAGGCAATGCAGGTCTCGGCACTGATCTTGAGAATATAAATCAACTGGGCCACGCCATCATGGATCTCACGCGCGATGCGGTTGCGCTCCTCCTGGGCGGTCAGCAGGATGGTTTGCTCGGTCAGGCGGATATTCTCCAGGGCCGTGAGCAACTGCGTTCCAGCGATCACTAAGAAGTCTTCCTGTTTCTCATCAATGGGGCGGTGGCTCTCCACACCCAGGATTAGCTGGACTTCACCTTGTTTGGCGAAGGGGAGGTAGAGCTGATGGGGAAAGCGTGGTGGATAGAGATGGGGCACAGGCGGCTCAATTCTTGTCAGCCGCTCCCCCGTCTGGCGCACCTGTTCAAATAGCTCACCAGGAAGCGATGCCTCGCCCTCGTGCGGGAGATGTGCCGTCGAGGTATAGATCTCTAGCCGCTGTGGGCGGGGCACCTCAGTATCGGCCATATCAGTATCCAATTCGGGGGTGTGAGGCACCAGGGCGAGCGCCAGGCTCTCGAAACGCCCGCCCTGGCGGAGTTGCTCGGCGCTTTTCGTGAGCAAGTGTTGGCGTTCATAGGCCGCCTGGATGAGCACATTGCCCAGGTCGAGCTGTGCCTTCTGCTGCCGCACGTTCGCCTGCTCACTCTGCAAACTTCGCACATAGCGATCCAGCAAGGAGATAATTAAGGCCGCCACCAGCGCCGCTACAGGCGTATCAACCAGCGAACCCACGACATCGATCACATTGGGGGTATAGAGAGGATCGGCATAGGTAGGTCGGAAAAGTATACCCAACACGATAAAGAGATCGTAGCCCAGGGCCGCGCCCAGTCCTCCGCGATAGCCATAGGCCAGTGCTGCCGCGAAGGCCGTCGAGATCCCATAGCGATAGAAGGGCGAGGAGGTGCCAAAGTAGGGATGCAAGGCGAAAGGACCGCTCAGGTAGGTTACCAGTCCACAGACCAGTAAATCGATGCCGTAGAGAATAAGATTGCTATAGGGGTTGCGCAGACGAGCCAGGGCAGTTGGAATCGGCTCTTCCTCGTCGATCACACTGCGTGGAGGAGAGGCGAAGGGTAGGCGTAGACGAGGGAAAAAGTGGCGCGCGACCGGGGAGTACAGCGTCACGATCAGCGTCTGCAATAGCGTAACAAAGAGGAGCACGACGCTGATCCCATACGCAGGATATTTTGTATAGGGTTCTCGTGAGCCAACAATCAGTACCAGGGCGTAGAGCCACATACTCCAACGCCATATCAGGAAGAAGTAGCTCGGCGTCGCGCGTAGCCTCTGCCCCGCTGTATCCGCCAGAAAGCGCTTGTAGATGCGCGCAAATATCGATGTATATAACTTCATGGATTCAGCCTTTGCAGTTACAAATACCCTCTCTTACCTCTGGCTCTGCTTAGTATCGCGTCTCTCCCCTTGCTTGTCAACCTCTCGCGCCTGCGGCGCTCGCGGTAAGGTATGTTGGGGTGGCGCGGGCAGCCGCCCGTGCCCCACCATACTACTCCCTATAAGGCGAGCTTGCGAGCCGGGGGGGAATGTTTCAGGTATGATGATATGTTATGGTGAATAGAAATATGGTATTTGTTGGCAAATGGTATGGATTATGTGGTATGGTATGGGTACACGCACCCTGTTTCCGTCTAGCTGAGGCTGAAAAAGAATGTATCATCAGAAGCATCATTTTTTCTTCCCATGATTCAGGCGGAGAGCAGACAAAGCATTGTACATTTGAGAGAAGGGACGGTTTCTTATCGTGAAAAATGCCGAGCGCAAACGTGCAAATCTCATGGCTACCCTTGGCGATCTTAACCGGCCTATGCGTGTGCGCCCCGTCCGCTATATGGGACGTGAATGGTGGGCAGTTGATGCCGATGATACGTGGCCTGGCATGGTGATGGATCTCCGTCGCCTGGGCTTTGAGGCTGCTGCTCTAGAGGATAAGGTGTTGGTGCGTGAGAGTATGCCGACCATGTATGAGTCGAGCTACGAAGGCGGCCAGGACCCAACAGGCCTCAAACCTTTTCCCGCCGTTCATCCAACGATCACGATCCGCAAGGAGTCCTATTCGACTCGTGATTCCGACCTGTCATATCTCGATGAGTATGACGAGGAAGAAGAGGAAGAAGAGGATCTGCTTAACGCCGAGGATCTGGATCGCGACGAGGAAGAGTAAGGCATAGATCCTTTCAGCCATTGGCACAAGGGTTTGCCTTTCAATCGTGTGAGCGGAGCTAGCCGCTGCGAGGCGGCGTTCACGATTGTTTTTTAAGGGTTTGCCGCGCAAAACCGATAACGCCTATTAAGATAACATGCCCCGCCATTCAATGGGGAATAGCTGGTCGTGGTATCTAACATAAAGAAGAGCGCTCACATCTCTATGAGTACCCACTCATAGAGATGTGAGCGCTCTTCTTTGTCCTCTGTCAACGTCTCGCCCTACTTACGCGTGTCTACAAAGAAACGCAATTGTAGTGTCCAAAAGCAGCGTAGAGGAGGCCACATTATGGCAGAGCAGTTTGAAGAACGCCAGGACAACGATAAAAACAGCCAGCGGCAGGAGCGAGCCGAAGCACATATCGAGAAAGAGAATCAAGAAATCTTCCCCGCCCAGGGTGATCCCGCGCGCTACAGCTATCGGGGACCACACGGCGATTATCAAAATGACCAGGCCGAGAGTGATCCAGACGGCTATGGCCTGCAAGACCAGTTTGGCGACCTGGATAATCAGGATCCCTACTCCAACCTCACCGAGGGTACGGAGGACGAGCGACCAGAGAACGATGATGTGTGCGGCGATCAGGATATGTTGCACACCGCCACCGGAGAGCCACTCTACGGCCTGGAAGAGCCTCTAGCTAAGCCAGGCGAGGAGAGCCGCCAGGGTAGTGACCGGGATCGCTATGGCACCAAAGGCTCCCAGGATCAATATGGTTATCAAAAGTAGCCTGGATAAAAAAACTGGTAAAGGTGTGGTGCACGCCAGCAGCCTGTGGCCGCCAGCGTGCATCACACCATCTATTCCTCTACCTGTTTTCTGGTGCCTCTACATTCAGAAGGGCAGCAATCAGGTATGCTATAATGAAATGTAGAGTGCAGTTGACGTAAGATCTCGAAAAGTGAGGATTGATCATGCAGAAGGATCCGCAGCAGGAGATACAGAGAGATGCAGTTCTTGCGGACGCGGAGAGAGCGCACCATAATGGACAGGTAGCCACCCCTGTGGGGAACTCTACCGCCCTTCAGGAGCTGCCTGGCGCCGAGGAGACACCTTTTCCGCCGGTAAGCCAGGCCAGCCCTCTAACCGATCAGTCGAGCCTGGCCGAATGCGTTGTCCCCTACCGACAAGAATTGATGTTGCGTGGCAAATCAAATTATACGGTCACGTGCTTTCTCTCAGACCTGAAGATGTTTAGTGACTTCGTTGGACCAGAGACGCCCGTTGGGCGTCTCTCCAAAGAGAACCTGGCTGACTGGCTGGTAAAGTTGAAATATGGCTCGGGCCATACGGCGGCCCCCAAGACCATGGCACGCCGGGTTACCTTCCTAAAGAACTTTTTCTCCTGGCTGGCGAGCGCCAACGCGATTCGCGAGGACCCCGCGGCCAGCCTGACTCTGGAGCGCCCCCTTCCGCCGCTGCCCGAACTCTTATTTGCCGAAGAGGTCCATGCCCTGTTAGAGGCTGCGTCTGAAGATCCCCGTTGTCAGTGCCTGGTATACCTGGTGCTATTTGCTGGTTTGAAGAAAGAAGAGGTCATGCGCCTGCGCCTGCATCACATCGATCTCACCGATCCACGTGAACCTCTGGTCACAGTACAATTCCCGGCCTCGACTGGCAAGCAGCACCGCGAGCGGCGCCTTCCCCTGCCACCAGAGTTCGCCAATATCTTTCGGTGCTATCAGCAGCAGTATCACGTGGGCGACGAGGTCTTCAAATGCACCGACCGTAACCTGAACTACATTTTGGCGCGCGCCGTCAAGGCAGCAGAGATCAAGAAGCGCGTCACTCTCCAATTGTTGCGCGATACCTTTGCCGTGGAACAGTTACGCTCCGGCGTCGCCCCCGAAGCCTTGCGCGAGAAATTGGGCCTCTCCGATGAAGCCTGGCTCGAATCCCGCGAAAAGTATCGCCGCCTCGCTTTTCCCAAGTAAATACTACTGTCAAATGAATTGTGGAGTCCGTGCCATGCACGGACTCCACAATTCATTTGACAGTAGTATTAATGCATGAAGGGTGGGGGCGTCTGCATATGGGGCTGCTGGGTATAGGCCACGTGTTGTGCCTGAGCGAGCTGGCGGTTGAGCATGCCATTGAACAGGATGGCGTTGATAATAATTGCCAGGATCGCCAGGGGCCCCAGGCAGAGCAGGCCAATGCCGAAGGTAAAGATGGTCCCCAGAATCACAACTGGCCAGTAGATGAAGATGCTGCCAAGTAGCAAGGCTAGCCCTACAGATGTCTTGCCTGCCGTAAGCCAGCCCACACCAAAGACTCCGAAAAGCGAGAGGAAGATCTCGATGATGAGTGCGCCATCGTTCTTGCGTGGCAGTGTAGGGATTGGCTGGGCTTGATAGGTGACATAGGTATAGGCCGTCTGGTGTCCCGGGTAGGAGCGATGGCGTGGATCTGAGGGACCATAGCCATAGGAGCGCGCCTCGGTCCTTGGTATCCTGGGTGGGACAATCTTCTCCTCGTATGGCTGTCCCTGGTAGCCCTCCTCATAGGAGGCGACGGCATTAAGCGTTGCTTCAAACTCGCGCTGATTATATTGTGTACTGGCTGAAACACGCCTTTGACGTGGCTCAAGGTGTGCGCCACAGGTGGGGCAGGTAGTGGTATGGTTCGCGATCTCGGTTCCACAATATTCACAGCGCATATCGTCCGTGTCCTTCTATTTGCCGGGTTAGTCATTGTTCGCTATGTTTCATCAAGAGCTAGAGAATAAATCATTCTCCGCGAAGCTCTGCCATCCCTGCCCTGTGTCGCGAAGCGTCAATGTGCCAGTCTGCGCGATAAAGCGTACAGCGAGAGTACTCAACAGGCCGCCTGTCTCACGCGACAGAAGTGTAGATAACTCCTCACTGCTCGTTGAAGATGCCTGTTTATTCACTCCCCGCCCGGGTGTGCCCGGCGTGACGATGAGCTGTGCTGGCTGTGCCTTCGCCAGCAAGGTCGCCAATGCCTGGGGAAAGGGTTTGTTCTCATTGCCTACTACCTGTACGATGTCAGCTTGCAGGTACGTTGGATCAATATCGTCGAGTAGTCCCTGCAAGGCATAGTTACTGGTCGCGGCCTCCCCCAGCAAGAGCAGGCTCAGTCCCGGCGCGGTCAACCGTAAGACTAAGCTGTTATCGCGTGCCTCATCACTGCCCTTGTGCAGCTCCAGAGGCCAGAGTACCTGGATTTGCATATTGGCACCTGACGGAATCATGCTTCCCTGCTGCGCCACCACATAGGGAATGGCGCGTTCACTTATAGTACGCCGCCAGCGGGCGTAGGTTGCGCTGGGGTGAAGCATTCCTGCGTCTACTGCTCTTCCAATAGTGTATCTTGCTGCAACGTCTTGTAAACCCGTAATATGATCTTGAAGTGGAGCTGTAAGCATTACTGTATCGAGAGTGTGTTGCCAGGGCGAGAGAAGGCGATCCAGGGCCAGCCCAACTCCGGCGCTATCAAGTCCTCCATCAATCAGGCTGTTGTGCCCATCTGTGCTCTTGAGAAAGATCGCCGTTCCCGCCTCAGGCTGCGTAGGCGATCCCAGGCTAAAAAAAGTTACCTCAGCCTGGTTAGTGGAGGCCTGAGCCTGGGCCTGAAATAATGAGAGACTGCAGGCAAGCAAGATGAGCACCGCCATAAGCAGCCTGAGTCGTGTTGGTAGGCGTTGCATTCTACTGCGTTGCCTGCTTCCCTGGTCTGAAGATATCGATGTCTTGCTTATCATGCTTTCCTGTGAGAGAGGCCATAGATAGTAGAGTGCACCCAGGAGCGCGTAGTAGAGGCATACCAGAAGCGTATCAACATTCCCTACATTCAAGGCGGCCCAGGGGAGGTGCGCGCACCAGGAAATAACCACTGCGACATAATGGACAAGAGGCCAGGCCAGCTCTCCGCAGAGCTGGAGTAGGAGCGGGCTAAGCACGCCAATAGCGCAGAGGAGTGTGCCAAGCACAAGCAGGGTTCCCAGCAGGGGCACAGTCAGCAGATTGGCCAGGGGAGCCACCAGCGAGACGACATGGAAGGTTACTGCCACAATCGGAAAGGTCGCGACCTGTGCCGCCAGGGTCACAGCCAGGAGTTCGCCGAGATAGCCACCACCGGGCAGGCGTTGCAAGGGATGCAGCATACGCGTCAGCGCAGGTGTAAGGAGCAGAATGCCCAGCGTGCCCACAAACGAGAGTTGGAAACCAACGTTCCAGGCGAGAAATGGATCAAGCGCGCTCATTACCAGCGCCGTTGCGGCCAGGGCTGTATAGACATTATAGCGTCGCCCCAGGCGAGGTGTAAGGTAGAGGAGGCTCCCCATAATTCCCGCGCGTAGTGCCGCCGGACTCGCGCCACTAAGCAGCGTATAGCCACTAATACACCCCAGCACCAGGAGCGTTACCAGCCAGCGCCGCCAGTCCTTACGTCTCTGTGCCGGCAATACCTGCCAGCCATTAACGCGATCTTCATATAGTCTTGAGAGCACCTGTACAAGGAGACCCGTAAGCAAGGTAATCTTAAAGCCAGAGGCCGCGACCAGGTGGGCCGTTCCGGTCGCGTTAAAGTCGGCCTTAAGCAGCGTCAGGGATGGTGTGTGCAGGCTCAAGAAAATGGCAATGAGCAGAGCTGCCTCTGGCTGGGGCAGAGCGCGGGCAAGCACCTGGGAGAGTGTGACGCGCAGGGTAAAAAGCGCCTCAAGCAGGGCGTTCCCACCATGCGCTGAGACTTGAACCCTAGGGAAGGCCATCGTAGCCACCACGGCGGAGGGACCTGGCGGTGCCGGCTGTAACGTGCCAGTAAGCTCCACTTCGTCACCATAATTAGCACCATACGGATCAATGATCGCATCACCGAGCGTCACCACCGAGAGTTCGCCCTGGGCAGGCTGCCAGCCAGCGCCTGTGATACTAACCTCGTGAGCCACTATCAGCAGCGAGCGGCTATGCCCCGTCGTGGTCGGCTCAGCCGAGACCTCGCCGCGCACATGCAGCCCACGTGTACCAACAAGGTGCGCCAGGCTATGTGGCTGTTCACGCGGTGTCTCTACCGTGTAGCGCCACGCCCCCAGAAACAGCAACACCAGCATACCAGCCAGTAAACACACCCGCTGTTCCTGCCAATCTCCTACACAAACCAGCAATGCCACGCCCGCGCTTACCAGCCACACCCCCGCCGCGAGCGCAACGCTATTCGCCAGCACCATACCCGCCAGCCACGCCCCCGCCAATACTACTAGCAGCATGCCCTGAAGCTCAGTACCTACTCCTCTCTCCCTTATATCCATACCCATCCTCCCTAACACGGTGTGATTGGACAAAGTGCGCTCTCTTGCTAGCCTTACTAGACCGTAACCATCCCTTTGATCCGGTTGTAGATGGATTCGCTGATGACCTGGAGTAACTGGTCGACTGAGCTATAGGAGCCGTGTTGGGTGCGATAATTGACGATATTGTTTGCCGTTGTGCTACTGACGTTGAGCTGCTGGCGTAGCTCAGTGGTGCTGGCGGTATTGATATTGACCAGGACACCAGTAGCCGTTGTAGGTGTATTAGTACTACTTTTGGCGCTGGATGAACTACCCGCGCTGCTGGGCGGTGTCTCACCTATTTTGGCGACATAGACCTCTTCGCCATCATTGAGCTGCGCGGCCAGATTAAGCGCGACCAGGTTCGCCTCCGGCAGGGGACCGCCAGCTGCAGCGAGCAATTGATAAACGCGCGAACCCACCGCCAGGCGATAAATGCCAGGATTCTTGATAGCTCCCACGGCATAGACCTGCAATATACCTCCCGTACTGGGAGCGTTCGTCGTATTCTTCGTGGATTTGAGTGCCGTATTTGTCGTAATGGCCTGGTTATTGGCCGAGGATGGAGTGCTTGCCGCTGGTTGCCACAGGAGATAAAAGACGACACCT
The DNA here is from genome assembly GCF_016587375.1 of Ktedonobacter robiniae. Taxonomy (GTDB): domain Bacteria; phylum Chloroflexota; class Ktedonobacteria; order Ktedonobacterales; family Ktedonobacteraceae; genus Ktedonobacter; species Ktedonobacter robiniae. Next base: position 982,118 of record NZ_BNJG01000001.1, on the reverse strand, counting down.
ATTGCGAGAAACAGGCCTAATATGAGGATAAGCGCGGAGCGAGGAAGTGTACGCTGACTTCCAGCAGGTGGAAGCCCTGGCTCTGGGTCATCTAGTATCTCAATCAGGGCTTTTTCCTGCATAGGATCATTTAATCCAGGCAGGGTCGCGACTTGAACAGTTGGCTCAATATGAGTTATTTCATCGAGAGATCGAGGCTTGAATATAGAGATGGGAATGCTTGGATAAGGTTGTGTTATCTGTTTAGCCAGATTGATGCGCTGGCTTTCCTCGGATGATAGTGGCTCTGGAAATGGGGTCGTATGCTTCTTAGCAATAATCCTTCCCTTCTTCCAACTTCCAATAATAGAGATCAAAGTACTTTTTATGAGTATAGTATGCTTGAGTTAAAACAGTCAATATTTATGGTAATAATGGTTAGTATTGTGTAAAATGCGTATGTGCATAAGGTGGGTGTAGATAGGGCTGGAAGCCAATTTTGCTATGCTTTGATAAGAGTCTTGAGGCCAGTTGACGTTTGTGGTATATTTGTAGGTGAAAAGTCTGTTCCCGTAGCTCAGTGGATAGAGCATCGGTCTCCGAAGCCGTGTGCGCTGGTTCGATTCCAGTCGGGAACACCATAACGTATCACTGTAAACCCGCCTTTAGAGCGGGTTTATTTGTGTCACTAGGAGTGAATGAATGGACTTTATACAGGTGTATACCGCTATCGATTCCAAAGAGGCGGCTCAGAGAATAGCAGATGCGGTAGTTACCAGGCGGCTTGCGGCCTGTTGTTGGGTCTCCGGTCCCATAACGAGTACGTACTGGTGGCAGGGAAAACTAGAGCAGGCTGAAGAGTGGGTATGTACGATGAAGACACGTAAAGAACTCTACGACGAGCTAGAGAAAGCCATCAAAGAGATTCATACATATGATACGCCGGAAGTTCTTGCAACCCCTATAGTGGTGGGGAATGAGAGCTACCTGGATTGGATTGCGAACGAGACACAGAGATAAGGAGACACAAATGGGGCCTGGATACTACTATCCAGGCCCTTTTCTATGACATATTCTTATGTTCGCTTTTGGATATAAAGGCCTTTCCTCAGTTAGCGCCTATAAATGTCAATGTCAAGCCACAACCCTGGTGCTTATGAGACTTTGGTGAAGATGAACGAGGTCGAATCAGGGGTGGAGAGGTCTTCACCAATGGGTTCTATCACGTTGCGGTCGGCGTAAGAGGTAAGCTGCCAATATGCATCATTGTCGGCCTTGAGACCAAATCCGTCATTGGTTTCTTCAGCGGTAACCTGGCACGTGGGATCAGTATTGGGCAGGTCCGACTCCATAATTATGGGGGAGTCAGTCGTATCATGGCAAAGGTGTTTCCCATCGGGTGTGCGAAACGCGAGCTTGCCACCAGCCAGGACCTCAACAGTGAACTTGACCGGACTTGCCGCACCAGATGTTAACACTAACTTTCCGTCATTGAGCTGCTCAAAGCCAAAATCTCCTCCATTTAATTGGAGTTGTACCTGGTCACCATTGCCTGGGAGATAGTAGGAATCTGTGTCAGCATGTGCGTTTGCTACCCAGAGCAGCGTCGAGAGGAGCAGGCCCGCGCAGAAGAGTATGCCAGCCAGCAGGCGTACCACAGAGAGCATAGTTTTTTTCTTTATAGAGAGCATGATTTTTCCTTTCAAAAAGCGCACATTAAGTATGAGCAAGAATAAATTCTGCTCTTACTCAAAGTTTAAGAAAAGCTGCAAAGGCGACGAAATGAATGGTATCTCTTGTCTGGCGTTTTGGTTGCTTATTTGCGCTCCATGTGCAGCGCCTGAAAAGTGCGGACGCGTTTCAGCGAAAAGACATGCATAAGCCTTGTTTTCTCCATCCTTAGAAAAAGTCATATGTACATCAGGGGGGAAAGGAAGCGCTAGAAGATGACGCGCGGGAAAAAAGGTCGCAGGTGTTTAAACGTGCGACCTGTGGAGGAGTAACAGGCGTGAAAGTGGCGCTTATAGAGTAGCCGCGTACGCCAGTAGCGGGCTACTCGGTGCGGCACTCGGAGCAGCGGCCGAAGAGAGAGAGGGAGTGCCCCTCAATGGTGAAATCGGTCTGGTTGCCGATCTTCGCGAGCTGTTCTTTGGGGAGGCAGATATCTACCTCGACCACGCGATGACACTGGTTGCAGGTCAGGTGATGGTGGTGGCTGTGCCCGCAGACGCGATAGTGGTGCGTGCCATCGGCGAAGTCGACGCGGTTGAGCAGACCCTTGTTGACGAGCTTTTCTATCGAGCGGTAGACGGTCGCGCGACCCAGGTGGGGATCATCTTTGCGAATATCCTGCCACAGGTCATCAACAGTAAAATTGGTTTCGTTCTCCGCGAACTCAACGAGCCGTTGTTCGATAAGCCGACGCGGGCGCGTGCGGCGCTGACTGACTTCATCGAACGCGGCACGGATTTGTTCTTCGATGGGATGTGCCTCGGTCACGTTGCTTACTCTCTTTCTGGACTGGCTACGCACGGGGGAGAGATCACCTGTGCAGATCTATTGAGATAGTATATCACGAACAGGCGCTCTAGGGAAAGTTTTTATGTTGCAGGGAAAGGATATTGGCGGGCAGCTGCCCGCCAATATCCTTTCCCTGCAACATTATGTCTATTTGCTGGTGCTGGCCTTGAGGGCTTGCTCCAGGCTATTCATCTGGTCGAGCTGCCAGGACTGGTAGGTCTTGCCCTGGGGCATGGTCTCGGTCACAGGCACAATGGGAATCTTCTTGCTCTGCGCATCCCGCTGGAGCTTGCTAGTAATGGGCGTATTGGTCTGCTCATTGTAGATAAGAACTTTGATCTCGCCATGCGTGATCTGGTTATTGGCGATGGCGACCGTGTTAGCGGGGGGATCATTGCCCTCGGCAATGGCTTTCTGAAGCTCGCCTGGCGTCTTTACATCCAGCCCCATCGGGCCAGTCTGATAGAGGAAGATCGTCTCGGTCAGGCCCACAGGGGTACCAACGTACTGGCTCTTGATCTCACTGATCTTCTGCTCAAGCGCCTGAAGCGAATCGTCGAATTTCTTTAGATTGACGTCATAGTCGGCGGCATGGGTTGCATCCTGTTTCTTGAGAGCCGTGGCGATGGAGCTGGCAATGACCTTCACATTCTGGGGGCTATACCAGACATGTTCGTTGTCAGGCAGCTTCTGTGGAGCGATATCGAAGGCTGTCACGACGCTGCGGTTATCATTGGGCGAGGCATCGAGCAGTTTCTTCATCCACTCGTCATAGCCGTCCCCGTTCTGAATGACAAGCTGGGCAGTCGCCACGGCCTTGCCATTCTCCACGCTTGACTCGTATTCATGTGGATCGACGTTGGGATCGGAGAGGACGCTGCTCACATTGACGTGCTCACCTCCAATCTGTTTCGCAATATCGCCATAGAAATTCTCTGCCGCTACCACATTCATCTTGCCTGAACTCTGCGCCAGGCTAGAGCTGTTGCAGGCCGTAAACAGCCCAAGAAGTGAAATAGAGAGAAGTAGTGCTATCCCTGCTCTTTTTGCGTGCATGATCTATCTTTATCTCCTGAGTATGCTAATGTCATTAATTGAGACGATATCTCTTTAGCTTTGAGGAGAGTATACCCTCCTTCGCTATATTTGTCAATGAGATATTGTCTCAATTGTATATTTGATATATTGTCTCAATAGTCTTGATTTTGGTGAAAAAGCATGTCATACTTGTCTTGGTCAATAAGACTTGTATCGTCAATTTCGTAGGAGTAGAGTTTGAAGTATGCGAGTGGCTTTTGTTGGAAAGGGTGGCAGTGGGAAAACCACGCTCTCATCGTTACTCTGTCGTTATCTAGCGAGTGGTCAGTGGCCTGTGATGGCCATGGACGCGGATATTAATCAACACCTGGGCATGGCGCTGGGTCTCTCCGAGACAGAGACTGCTACGCTTGTGCCGATGGGCCTGGAAATCGAGCGCATCAAGGCGTATGTACGCGGGTCTAATCCCCGCCTGCCTTCGACGGCTTTGATGCTCAAAACCACGCCTCCGGGAACTGGTTCGCGCCTGTTGCGCCTGGATGAGCCAAATACGCTTTGGGAGCATTTTGCGCGCGAGGTAGCCGGTGTGCGCCTGCTTGTCACTGGTCCATTCAGCCAGGAAGATTTGGGGCATCGCTGTTACCACTCAAAGGTAGGTGCGGTCGAGCTGATTCTCAACCATTTGCTGGATGGTCCAGGCGAGTATGTGGTGGTCGATATGACGGCTGGTGCGGATTCATTTGCGTCCGGCATGTTTACCAAGTTCGACCTGACATTTCTGGTGGTTGAGCCAACGCTCAAGTCGCTTGGCGTCTACAAGCAATATCAAGAGTACGCGCGTGAGTATGATGTGCGTATCCGCGTGATTGGGAACAAAGTTGAGTCAGAGGAGGATGTGCAGTTCTTGCGCGAGCAGGTGGGCGCTGATCTACTGACATGGCTAGGACGCTCAGCCTATGTACGCGCGCAGGAGAAGGGGCAATATCTCCCTTTTGAGTGTTTAGAGCCTGAGCATGCCCAGGCGCTTGTGACAATGAAGCAGGCTCTAGATAGTGGTCAGAAGGACTGGGAGAAATTGTACGCGCAGACAGTTGAGTTTCACCGCAAAAATGCGCTAGGCTGGGCCAATGCCTCGCTAGGCGAGGACGTTACCTCCCAGATTGATCCCGCGTTCTCTCTCGCCGAGGCGGCGCGAGGTTATGCGACTGCCAGTTAGTAGGGGCCTGCAAATGTGTTGTATTCCTGCGTGGTGCATCGTTCTGTGTCAGCAGAATACATAAAAGTTATTACTAAAATGTCCCTGAGTAACGATGGCGACGAATTCGCCTCAATGAAAGGAGTACCCTTGATGTCATTAGACGTTTCTCCAGCGCTGCTTGAGCAGGCTCAACAGGGTGAGGTACGCACGAGTGATTTCTTGCAATGTATCCGCGAGTCCCTGCCCTACGCGTGGAATCTCATTGAAGGCCTGGCGCTTCGTCTGCGCCAGGGGGATGACACGTTTGTGGATAACCAGGTTCCGCCTCCCAGCGAGTATGAGCGTGGGCAGCTCCTGCGCGTGCTCTCAAGCGACGCGATGCGCAACACCCTTGAAGCCCACTTTGGCGTAAAACTGGCCTTCCAGAACTGCCACCGCGTGGCGCTCTTCCGCAAAGATCAGCTAGGTGAGACTTATGAGGAATTTATTTCTCCTCGTAGTCAGCTCCTCAATCAGTCCCCCGAATTGCGCGACTGCTAAATGTGAGAATGCCTTCGTAGCGCTTGTATTCCCTATCCAGCAAAATTTAGGATAGGGAATACACTTACTCCTTCCACACTCTCCACGGACCTATAACCAGGACAGACACCAATTAGCCTTTCCCATCCTCCTCAAGCTGAGTCTTTTCAAAGAACTCATCTAAAAGCCTTCAATTACAAGGGGACATATACAAGTTCACCATTTCGATGGCCCCTATCGACTTTAAGGCTGTTTTCTGGTGAATATGCAACATACCGCGTCCTGTATGGGCTGGCTACCTCTCCAAAAGAGGGGGCTGGTAAAGGCAATTTTGGCCGTTTCGCACTCTACCAACTGCTTGCTGCAATCTCGTTGTGCAACCCGTGAGTTCAGCGCGTTCAAGTACATACCCAATTAGGGGAAGTATGTCCCCTATAATTGAAATATAGAGGTTATCTAAACTTCTCAGGGATAGCACCGTGCGTCCCGTTTCATGTTCCCTTACACGACCACACGAAAGGATTAGATATGCCCTATCTTTTATATTACATACGACGAACCATCATGTTCACTCGTCAACATCATAGCCAGCTGCATGGAAAGCCCACATTCCTCCTTGTCGTTGCTCTCCTGGCCAGCCTGGTCCTGCTTGCTCACTCCCTCGCCACCACCCATCAAACGACAACGCACTATGCACGCTCGTTACATCCATCTATCGGCTATCCACAAGGCGCTAGCCCCCACGTTGCCTTTCCGCATAACTCGACCCCCCAGGTCGCCTACCCACAAGGCGCTAGTCTCCTCGATATGACATATACTGGGCAGACTCGCTCCCATCATAGTCTATTTCGGCTACAGCCCATCTATCGTCTATTTTGGCTACAGTTCATCCATCGTCTATCTATATAGCGGTCCTTCCGCAGGCATCGCCTATCCTGGCTACAGCCTATCCATCATGTATCCAAACGGCTAAAGACTCCTCCCTGCAACCAGCCGCAACACACGTGGCTCAGTTCAGTGAGAACAAGGAGGCTGATGATGTATCATCAGCCTCCTTGTTCTCACTGCCCACGGGATGCGCAACAAGATGATAATAAACAAGCAAAGAAACGAGAGCCCCTTTTCAGTGACAGGAAAAAACGATAATAATGAGAGTATAGATCTGGTGCTAACCTGGATAGGTCATGTTACTCCAAAGAGCACAGCTGCATAACGTCATGACTACTGCTAAGCACGATAGTATCAATCCTGTAATCACCAACCCTCTCCGAGAAACAGACCCTAACCCCCAACACGACAAGATGACTCCTACTTTTGGCAGACTACAGTGCTCATGGGGCACTGGAAACAAGGCGCGATAATCTTTATATCGATGGTTCGGCTAGATTCACCAAAAGTGCGTTTGAGCTCAAAATTTGAAGGACCATGTAAGCATGGTCCTTCAAATTTCCTTACGGGAAAGATGGGGGAAAAGATAAGTAGAACTCCCAATGACACTTTGCAGAAATTGCCCTATGATACATATGTACACATTCTAAGGGCTTGTATGCCTGGTATATTTTGGGGTGCCGCCATTGGTAATGCTGTGGCTTTTTTACCCTTTGATGGCACCAGTATCATTGGTAGGGAGTTTCTAATGAAGAAGAAGTTGTATGCGGGTGTTCTTGGCTGCCTGGTGGCGCTATGCGCCTTGTTGTTGACGACGCAGCCGGCGATGGCGCATGAGAAGCGTCATGTTGGTAAGTATACCTTCGTGGTTGGTTTTCTGGATGAGCCAGCCTACGCGAATATAAAAAATGGCCTGGACCTGACTATTTGTAATGGCGATGCCTGTACCTATACCGTGACGGATGGGCAGAAGGTGGTGTCCAACCCGGTCGAGAATGCCGAGCAGACCTTGAAGGCCGAGGCCATCCAGGGTGGCGCGCAGCCTCTGGCTCTGACCGTCGAGCCACGTTATGCCAATCCTGGCAAGTATGCGGGCTATTTTCTGCCCACGACCGCAGGTGCCTATACCTTCCACATCTATGGTACACTGAATGGGCAGCAGATCGACGAGAAATTTACCAGTAGCCCCAATGGTTTTGGCGAGGTAGAGCAGATCACAGCCTATCCCGCGACCACGAAGAATGTGAGTACGAGCGCCGCTGATACGAGCGCACTGGCACAGCAGGTCAAGGATGCGCAGAACAGTGCGCAGGTGGCTTCCACACTTGGTATTGCTGGTATCGTGGTTGGCGTTGTTGGGATGGCGTTGGCAGCGTTCGCCTTTACCCGTAAATCTCGCGTTATGCAGGCGACACAAGAGCCTGCCGAGAGCCTGCGTGGCTAGAAGCTAGCTTGAATGAGGGCCTGGGGCCAGACAAATTTCTCCGGTTTCTCCGGAGTATCCTCTCCTAATGCCGATATAGGGTAGATTCTGTGGTCTACCCTATGCCTCTGTTTCTTTGGAGGATACGTTCTGTTTATGAGGGCATTGTATCTGACCCAGGAGTGAAGAAGTGGCGAATATGTCTGTTTTAGCATTTGCGAGTAAACACTATAGATGGACGCTGTGGCGCAAGGGTGCGTGCGCACTGCTGTTCTGCCTGTTGATATTTCTCCTTCATCCGCTGCCGGCCCTGGCGCATGCCCAGTATGATCATAGCGATCCCGCGGCGAACGCGACCCTGCCTTCTGGTCAGCCGCCAGCACAGGTCAAGGTCTGGTTTACCGAGCGCATTGAGCCCGCCTTTAGCAAGCTTGAGGTGTATAATAAAGCGCGCCAGCGGGTCGACGCGGGCGACAGCCATATGATCCCCAACGACGACTCTGGCCTGATGGTTTCGCTGCGCTCGCAGTTGCCCGATGGTGGCTACACGGTTGTCTTTCGCAATGTGTCGCGTGACGACGGTCATGCCGTGGTGGGCAGCTTTAGCTTTGTCGTGGGCAATATGCCTCAGCCGCCGCCCGATAACGCGCTCTTGCAGCAGCTTCAAACCTCCGGCGATAATTTCAATGTCTGGAGCGTCGCCATTCGCTGGTTGAATTACCTGGGCATGGCGGGCCTGGTGGGCGCCCTGACCTTTCTCTTGCTTGTGCTTCGTCCCGCGCAGGTACGCCTGGCCGCCGATTCCCTTATCAAATCGGATCGCGAGTTGCTGCGTGTTCGGAGTGAGCGCGCTATCCAGGCTATTGTGGTAGGGAGCCTGGCGCTCTTGCTCGTTGGCTGGTTTGCCTTCACCCTCTACCAGGCGAGCGTGGCGAGTGATAGTAGTATCTGGCAGGCCTTCGGTAATGGCACGGTGCGCAGCCTACTCTTTGAGAGTCATTTTGGCAGTACCTGGCTTCCGCGCCTGGGGCTGATTGTGTTGGGTATGGTCCTGTGGCTCTTCTGGCGCTATGGCGTGCATGAAGGGAGCATTAGCTATCTCCTCCCGGTCTACCTCTTCCTGCTGGGAATTGGTGTGATGACCACGACCTCCCTTGACTCGCACGCGGCGGCGAATCATGATCCGGGTCTCTGGATCTTGTTCGATGTCCTGCACCTCTCCGCGACCGGCTTCTGGATCGGCGGACTCTTCGCCTTTGTGCTGATCCTGCCTGCGACACTGTATATCTTGCTCCCCGGAACAGGCGACCGTACACGTTTCTTTGCGGCCTTGATTCCCCATTTCTCGCGGGTCGCGCTTGCCAGTGTGATCTGTCTCTCGGTAACGGGTATTCTGGAGGCGGGGAGCCATGTTTCTGGCGATGGCTGGCTCAGCGTGCCGGCCTGGTGGCAGTTGCTGACCAGCCCATATGGGATCGCCCTGGAGATCAAGGTCGGGCTTTTCGCGGTCCTGATTGGACTGGGGGCCTTTGCCTTACGCAGAGTTAGCCCGCGTATGCGTCGCTACGCCGCCGATCCCTCTAAGGAGACAGGGGCGGCCTCCTTCGCGGCAGGGAGCTTGCAGAGAACCTTCAGACGTTCGATCTTGATAGAGGTAGGCATAGGGGTGCTGTTGCTGCTTGTTGTGGGCGGCCTGACGAGCCTGAGTCCACCTACGCAGGCGAGCACACGTACAGGCAACGCGCTGCTCCAGCAGGGGCAGATGGGCGACCTGAGCTATCGCCTGGCGGTCACTCCCGGGACCATTGGCAGCAATGCCTTTGAGCTGTCCCTGACCGATGCAAATGGTAAGCCTGTGACCAAGACGAATGCGGTCCTGCTGCGCTTCACCATGCTGGATATGGAGATGGGCGTGCAGGAATTGGTGCTCCAACCCGTGGCGGGAAAGCCTGGCCTGTATAGCTCGACCGATAGCATCTTGAGCATGGGTGGCGATTGGCAGATCGCGATCCTGGTCCGGCGCCCCGGTATGGACGACGTCCGCACCTCATTCAAGATTGTCGTGCATGAATAGGTCTGGTAGATAGTGCGAAGCCCTGGTCACCTTCGGCGACCAGGGCTTCGCACTATCTACCAAAATTCTTAATTGTGTTGATTGTGCCGATAGTGCATAATGAGGATGTGTAAGATTGGTGCTTCAGCTTAATTTGATAAGGGGTTTGGCATGACATTCGCGCGACGTTCCGTGGCTCAGATTATTTTGCTTGTGCTTTCGGTCATTGGTATTGGCGTCTCTATTTACCTGACCTATGTGCATTATAATAGCGGTGCCCTGGTCTGTACGACGAGTGGGCTGGTGAATTGTGAGCGTGTGCTCTCTAGCATGTATTCCGTTGTGCCTGGGACCTCCATTCCGATCTCGGTTCCAGGTCTGCTCTGGTTCCTGGTGAGTGGCGCCCTGGCCGCTGTGGCCTGGCTCGCCCGCCCCGCCTTACGCCTTGTGCGCATCGCTGAGTTCGCCTGGTGCTGTGTGGGTCTGCTGACCGTCCTGTACCTGGTGTATGTCGAGCTAGTACGTCTGCATACCATCTGCGCCTGGTGTACCTCGCTGCATGTCATCATCCTGGTCATGCTGCTGATTACCGTCGTCTCCCTCTACAACGGCGAGGGCAATGCATATGATGACGAAGAGGACGAGGAAGTGCTTCCCTCAAAAGCTGCCTCCCGCCGCTAGATAGAGTGTGTGTGACGGTTGGCGTTCCTGGCACGTGTCATGGCTATGTGCTGGACTCGTAACGCGTATGGACTGTGTAAGGGCTTGCTGTCTTGCCTGGCCCTTGCTTCAAGGGGAAATGACCATGAAACGCTGGTTGTTGCTGGCGCTTGCTCTGGCGCTGATGCTTCCTCTCGCTTTCTGGGGATGGCAATTCGCTACGCTGCATACCTCGTCTGGGCCGTCACCCACCCTCGCCAGAGCGGCCAAAAGCCTGTATAAGTATGATATGTGCGCGCAGGCCTATGCCTTCCCTTACGCTGATGCTTCTATCCCCTTCAAGACCGACTATACCTTCGCCGATCCTTTCCGCAAGACGCAGGATACCATTATTCCCCGTATGCTGGCGTACAACTCCCAGACGCAAACCATTAACATGAACGTTGATGTGGTGTTGCCCCAGGTGAATACCTATCACCTCTCGCTGACGCGTGTGCATGAAGAGGATGGCATCTTTGTGCTGTTGCCGGACCAGTCGAACCATCTACGGCGTGCTCAGATTCCCCAGTTTATTGTCGCCTCATTTCTGCATGGTCGCCTGGCAATTGTGGACTATACTTGCCCCCAGAAATGGATCTGGAAAGAAGCAAACATCTGATCAGACAATGGATGTGTGTAGAAAAAATGGTGTCCCGGCCTCAGTCGGGACACCATTTTTTCTACACACATCTCTTATTCCCACTTGAAGGTACGAATGGCGACCAGGAGAATGACGACCGCCCAGATGGCCAGGATGAGGAGCTGGAAGCCTGGGAAGGCGTTGGAATCGGTCAGGGTGCTCTGGAGGGCCTGAGTGAGGGCCGTCGCGGGCAGGAAGCGTGAGATCGCTGCGATAGGCGCGGGCAGGTGGTCCAGGGGTAGGATGCCGCCGCCGATGAGCAGGAAGAGCAGGAAGAGGCCATTCGCCCCCGCCAACGTCAGCTCCGCGCGTAGTGCCCCCGCCATTGCCAGGCCCAGCGCCGAGAAGGTGATAGTTCCCAGGATAATGAAGAGCAGGGCCAGGGGGAGCGAACCCAGGGGATGCCAGCCGTAGAGCAGGACCGCGACCCCCACCAGCAGGATCACCTGTACAAGCTCTAGCGCGAGAATGGAGATGACCTTGGCCACAATGAGTCCCCCGCGCGAGAGGGGCGAGCTGCCCAGGCGCTTGAGCACGCCATAATAGCGCTCATAGGCCGTCGCGATGCCCAGGTTGACCATGCCAGCCGCGATGATCGCCACCGCCAGCACGCCTGGCAACAGGAAATTGACTGCGCTTCCCTTTACGCCAGGGACAATATTGAGCGAGGCGAAGAATACCAGGAGCATGACCGGGATAATCAGCGTGACCAGGACGTTCTCGCCACGACGCGAGGTCAGAAGTAGTTCATATTTGGTCTGTTGAAGCACCTGGCGCAGGGAAGAGGCGGCACGATTGCTGCCGGCGGCGGATGGATTTATGTGTTTTTGTGTCTGTACTGCCATGGTTAGTCTCGAACCTCCGATCCAGTGAGGCGCAGGAACAGGTCTTCCAGTGAGCCATGACCCGTGCGCAGTTCGGAGAGGGTGATATGCTGGTCGCGGAGCCAGGTTGTCAGTTCGACGATTAGTTGTGGTACCTCCTGGCCCTCTTTTGTCTCCAGGAGATAGCTGCCAGGGCGGATCTCCTGCGCTTTGCTTGCCGAGGGCAGGGAAGCCAGGCGCGTGCAATCCAGGCCAGCCGGGGCGACGAAGCGCACGACATTGGCGTTCTGCACGCCCGTAATGTTGGCTGGCGTATCCAGCTTGATCAGTTCGCCGTGATCGATGATGGCGATATGGTCGGCCAGGCGCTCGGCCTCATCCATATAGTGCGTTGTGAGCAGGATGGTGACGCCGCTGGCCTTGAGGTCGCGAATGATCTCCCAGGTCGCCAGGCGGGCCTGGGGGTCCATGCCAGCCGTAGGCTCGTCCATAAAGATAAGCTCGGGATTGCCGACCAGGGCCAGGGCCAGGGCCAGGCGGCGCTTCTGGCCTCCCGAGAGACGGCGGCAGTGTGTCTTCTGCGCGTTTGCCAGCCCCACCAGTTCGAGCAGGTCGGCGACATTGCATGGTTGCTCAAAGTAGCCGGCAAATAGCTCAAGGACCTCGCGGGCCGTCAGAGCTGGATATAGCCCATCCTGCTGGAGCATCACGCCGAGGCGTGGCTTCAGCGCCTGGGCTTCATGTATCGGATCGAGGCCCAGGACGCGAATCGTGCCCGCATCGGCCTTGCGATAGCCTTCTAAAGTCTCAACCGTGGTGGTTTTCCCGGCACCATTTGGTCCCAGCAGGGCAAAGACCTCGCCCTGGCGAACGCTAAAGCTCAGGTCCTTGATGACCTCGTTAGAGCCATAGCGTTTCTTAAAATTCTCAACGACAATGGCCTCATTCCCGGTGGAGGGGCTGCCTGAGACCTTTTGAGTCGTCGTCTGCGCTCGTGCAGACATATTCTTGCTCCTTGTTAATAGAAATGGAAGAATACTGCGTTTGTTCTGCCTCATACCTTACCGCAGTTCTCATTTACTGACAAGAGTAAACTTTCGTGCCTGCGGCGCCTCTGGGTAGGAGGGATGGGCATGTGGCGCGGGCATTGCCCGCGCCACATGCCCATCCCTCCTACCCAGAGGCGAGCTTGCGAGCCGAGATCTAAGGGCAAAGATATAGCAAGATTGTGCCGATTAGGAGAGATATATCCCTGGATGTGGAGTGGTAGGCGTCATATTTACGGCGTGATGAGAAGATTGGGTCGATAAAATTTGACGTCGCCCAATCTCAAGTGTTACACTAATCGGAATATTCGATGAACTTTGTCCTGTGCATCTTGAGATGTGTAGGTTGTTTTAGGGTAAATGATCTGCGTACTGCCTCCGTGTGAGGCATGTCCAGCATGCGTTGTTGACGTGTGCTGGCCTTTTTTTAAGGAGGATATTGCCGTTATGTCTTCGGAGCACTTGTCCGGTGCGTTTGCTGATAAGTTCGCCAAAGAAGGTCTTACCTTTGACGATGTTCTTATTATCCCCGCTGCTTCCTCTGTTCTCCCTAGTGGAGTCTCGACACAGACGCGTTTCTCGCGTAATATCACCATCAACATTCCTATTGTGAGCGCGGCCATGGATACCGTAACCGAGGCGCGCCTGGCTATCGCCCTAGCCCGTGAGGGTGGTATTGGTGTGATTCACCGTAACCTCTCGATTGAGAGCCAGGCGGCTGAAGTCGATAAGGTCAAGCGTTCAGAGTCGGGTATGATCACCGACCCCATTACTCTGTCCCCCGAGGCTCCCCTGCGCGAGGCGCTGGATGTGATGGCACATTTCCATATCTCTGGTATTCCCATTACTGAGGAAGGGAAGCTGGTTGGTATTCTCACCAACCGTGACATGCGCTTTGAAACCAATGTTGGGCGCCCAATCTCTGAGCTGATGACGCGCGAGAACCTGATCACCGTTGCCGTTGGTACCACCCTGGAGCAGGCGCGCGAAATCCTGCATCGCTACAAGGTCGAGAAGCTGCCCGTGGTCGATGATCACAATATGCTTAAGGGCCTGATCACGATGAAGGATATCCAGAAGAAGACTATGTTCCCCAATGCTACCAAAGACCGCTTTGGTCGTCTGCGCGTGGCCGCGGGCATCGGTGTGGGTGCCGACTCGGAGCAGCGCTGTGGCGCCCTGGTGGAAGAGGGCGTAGACGTGATCGTGATCGATACCGCGCACGCGCATTCGCACATGGTCATCGAGGGCGTGGCGCGTATTAAAGAGCTTTTCGGCAAGAAGGTAGATGTGGTTGCCGGTAACGTGGTTACTGCCGAAGCCACACAGGCCCTGATCGAGGCTGGCGTTGACGCCGTCAAGGTTGGCGTCGGTCCCGGCTCCATCTGCACTACGCGTGTCATCGCTGGCGTGGGTATGCCCCAGGTCTCAGCCGTCTTTGATTGCGCTCAGGTCGCGCGCAAGTACAATGTGCCTGTGATCGCTGATGGCGGTATCCAGTACTCTGGTGATATCGCTAAAGCCATCGCTGCTGGCGCCGATACCGTCATGATGGGTAGCTTGCTGGCGGGCGTGGACGAGAGCCCAGGTGAACTGATCATCTCGCATGGCGAGCGCTTCAAGGACTATCGCGGCATGGGTTCCGTGGCTGCTATGAAGCAGCGCAGTTATAGCAAGGATCGCTATTTCCAGGAGGGCCGTGATGAGAGCCAGGTGATCGCGGAAGGCATTGAGGCACGTGTCCCCTATAAGGGCATGCTCAGCCCCTTCGTCTACCAGATGGTTGGTGGTCTGCGCCAATCCATGGGCTATGCAGGCGCGGCAACGATCCAGGAGATGCAGGAGAAGACGCGCTTCGTGCGTATCACCAGCGCGGGCCTGCGTGAGAGCCATCCCCACGACGTCATGATTACTAAGGAAGCACCCAACTACGGCAGCAAAGGCCGCTAAGTTTTTTAATGAGAAGAGGGTTGCCTGGCGGCCAGAGGCCGCCAGGCAACCCTCTTCTCATTACCTATGGTACTACCAAAGTACCGGGCAAATTCTTGAGAAAAATTGCTGCTTTTAACGTTATAAATATCTATATCCCCGTAGGGTCCCGCTGTTGATGCTATTTAAGGCAATATAAGTTAGAAAATACTTGTTTAATACAGTATGTTAGGTAGCCCGGGGGTACTATGTTTTCTCAAGTATGCAGAATTTTAGCCGTATATCTTTAGTGTCAAGACGCGGTGATGAAATACATAGTAGTCACCAATAACTTTCCCAAGGAAAACTACAATCACAGATTTGTTATAACAATTTCTCGGAAGGCAAGATTAAGGCTTCTGAGACAGTAAGATCTTATTCCGAAACCCAACATCACTCGCGTGACTAGCGCTTCCCCCATTCGGGGACAAGCACGCTCAGGGTTTCGGAGAAGAAGTAAAAGGAGTATTCGTGAAAGAGCATACTATCCAGACATCCAAACAGCCTAAGAACATGAAGAGTCTTCTGCTGAAGCTTGGAATGGCAACACTGTTTGGTGTTATGATGATGACCGCCATGCTTGGTTTGGGTGCGCGGACAGCCTCTGCTAAAGTCCATACTGCTAACGCCAATGCGGACGTCGTTTCGATGATTCGCCAGGTCTTTGGTCCTCACGCCAACCAGGCGATCAACATCGCCCGTTGTGAGTCGCACTTTAATCCGAGCGCGACCAATACGCAGGCGATTGGTAATAGCCACGCGGCAGGTGTCTTCCAGATCCTCTACCCAAGCACCTGGAATGGGACGCCTATGGCCGGTAGCTCACCTTATGATGCCTACGCCAACATCAAGGCCGCCTACCATATCTTCCAGCGCGACGGCTACAGCTGGTACGAGTGGCAGTGTCAGCCCTAATCAAAAATAAGTAAAAAGCAGAAAAAAGGCTCCCGAGAGGAGCCTTTTTTCTGCTTTTTATTGGGCAAGATAGGCGAAGAGTTCTTCCCAGGGGTAGGGGCCAGGACAGAAATGGCGGCCAACGGGGTCCATGGAGTAGTGACCGGTGATGCCACCGATGGCATCGGCGCGCCGCCTGGGAATTTCGTGGCGTTCGCAGATGCTTTTGACCAGGCGGAAGCTGACCTCGGTCTGGATGGCGGTCAGTGCATCTGAGTTGTCACGACTGGGCTTCACGTGCTCGATCGAGATAGTGACATAGTTGGGGTTGAGGCCCTTGCTCCACCAGGGATCATGTCCCTCGCTCACATAGCCATTGCCCCAGGCCGCGTCATGTTCGCGCACGGACTGCACGATCACACCATCACGCCCAATAGTGTAGTGCGTACTGACATCGGTGCGTTGAAAGAATTCCCCAACCTCCTGCGCGCTGTTAAAGCCAGCCGTGCCGTGGATAATCAGCCAGTGCACACTATGCTTTTCACGTCCGGGGAAATAATTATTGGAGGGTAGCCAGAGGACTCCTGGTTCATCCATGAATATGCTCCTGCCTATTGTTAGAAGTCTCGACGCTTCTATGGGATGTCTTTGGGTATACATATACCACATAGCCGCCCGGTGGTGTAGCCATTATAGCTAGCCTAACAATAAAGAATGCCTAATTATAGATTAGCCAAGATGTCCCAGCCAATTGCGTCCCGTTCCTCTATAGAATAGAATAACTAGGGTCATACCCTGACACCACACACGCTCAAAAACCTGCCGGCCGCGGAGGAGAGAAATGGTTGATTTAAAACAGACACTAAGCCGTTTTCTGGCTATTCCTGGAGTGCGTCTCGCGATCCTTGTAGGACGAGACGGCCTCTTGATCGAAGGCATGACACGTGATGGCAAGGATAATATGGAAGCTGTCGGAGCCATCATGACGACGGCTTTGAGCACCGCCGAAGCCCTGGGGCAGGAGATTTCGCGTGGTGGGGTAGTTGGGGTTGTGATGGAATATGAACAAGGTCTGGTCAGCATTGATCCCCTGGGCGATTTCGCCCTGATGGTTACCCTTTTTGATAATGCCTCAAATCTTGGGCGCGTACGTCATCTAGTCCGAACGAGTCGCAATGAAGTGCTTGAGGCTCTTGATATTGCGTAATTTAGGTAGAAGATATGGTCAATAACATCTGTTTGGCGTGTATATGGAGGGCGGCGCGTTCATGGAACAACTGACAAACCTGGTCATTTCTGATCGCGAACTCGTGACGATTACAGCTTTGCTGACAAAATTGATGAACGATACCAATGCAACTTCTACGATGCTGATCGATAAAAGTGGGCAGGTGGTAGCGGTTCAGGGTTCTGAGTCGCGCAGTAAGGCTACGACCCTTGGTGCCTTGTTGGCAGGCGTCTTCTCGTCTTCGCGTGAGGTGGCAAGGCTGCTCAATGAGAAGGATTTTCGCAGTATTTTCCAGCAAGGGGTTCAGGAAAATATCTTTACGTCTATGGTTGAGGAGCAGTGGCTCCTGGTAATTATTTTTGATAAACTAACGCATATTGGCCTGGTAAAAGTGCTCTCCAAAAAAGCTGCTGACGAATTAGGGCGTATTCTCGAACGCGTGCGTAGCGATACTTCACGCACCAAGTCGTCAGTCATCAATTTGCAGTTCCGCTCGTCTGTTGAAGATACCATTGATCTGCTCTTCCGCGATTAAGGGGCCTGGCTTACATGGCGTTTATAAATATTGCGACCCGCGAGATCCATTGTAAGATTGTTTACTATGGCATCGGCTACTGCGGGAAGACAACCAATTTGCAGTACGTTCACAAGAGTATTAATCCCCAGGTGCGTGGGGATCTACTCTCGATTAAGACCGACACCGAACGTACACTTTTCTTTGACTTTCTTCCTCTGGAACTAGGTCAAATCCAAAACTTTCGCACTCGCTTCTATCTCTACACAGTTCCAGGCCAGATCCTCTATGAGCGCACCCGCCTGGCTGTATTAAATGGCGCGGACGGCATCGTCTTTGTCGTCGATTCTCAGGCGGAGAAGTTTGAGGAGAATGTGCAGAGTATAGCTGAGCTTGAGATGAATATGCGCCGCCTGGGCAAGGATTTAGGGAACTTTCCCTTTATCATGCAGTGGAATAAGCGTGACCTCCCCAATGCACTGCCAGTGCCGGTGCTCGACCGCTATTTGAATCGGCGGCGGGTTCCCTCCTTTGAGGCTGTGGCGTCCTCTGGCAAGGGTGTCTTCGCGTCCCTGCGTGCTATCAGCAAGAGTGTCATGACCCAACTTTAAACTGCCCTTTTTTTACCCCTCTTCTTGTGTACTTAAGAAAAGAGAAGCGTATGGCGAGTTGTGTGGGCGAACCCACACAACTCGCCATACGCTTCTCTTTTCTTAAAATATGACGCTGATGATGCCGAGGAGGGTGATGATGATGCCGATGACGGCGGACCAGGAGGGAATTTCGTGGAAGAAGATGATGCCGAGAATGATGCCGATAGTGACCTCCTGGGTGGCAATGAGATTGGCGTAGGTGGCGTGGACGTAGCGAATGGCGGCATTGTAGAGGGTATGGCCCAGACCCAGAGGGAAGACGCCTAGCGCAACGACTGAGGCGATGGCGAGCGTGCTGTAACTGTGCTGGAAGGCCAAGTAAGCCCCGATAGGTAGGAGCCAGAGGGCCGCGAAGCCGTACACGTTTGTCGTGTAGCGGAACAGGGGGTGCGCGTCACGAACGCTGCGCCCGGCGATGGAGTAGATGCCAAAGCAGAGCGCCGAGAGAATGGCGAGTCCATCCCCCAGGATCATGCACTTGCCTCCATTGAGGTTACACGTCGTATAGTTTGGCTCAAAGCCAGCCAGGATAGCTACGCCCAGAACGGCGACGCCAATGCCCACATATTTTCGCTTAGGTAGCGGCTCCTTTAAAAAGATGACTGAGAAGAGGGTCACAAAAATAGGCGAGGTATAGGTGAGGGCCAGGGAATGGGCGATAGTGGTGAAGCTGAGCGATGAAATATAGAAAACAAAGTGGAGCGCTGTCACCAGGCCGTAAAAGGCGAAGTTACGAATCTCGCCTCGAGCGATGCGTAGGGGCTGGTGCGTGATGAGGCCCATGAGCGCGACCAGCAGCGTCGCGATAGCCAGGCGCCAGAAGGCGATCTCAAGCGAGGAAAAGGGCGCGGCCCAGCGGACAAAGACCGGGTTGGAGCCAAAGAAGATGACTGCGATACAGACAAAGAGGAGACCACGCCGGGCTAGCTCTGGTGAGGTCCCTGGCGTTGTTGAAGTGCCGCTGGCTTCTGGTGAGGCGCTGAAGCGAGTTTTCATCGGTCATAGTATCCTGTCAAACTGAAAAAGCTGAATTAGTTAATATTATGTTAATGTTATGTGCACGTTTTTGGCTTGACCTCTCGCGCCTGCGGCGCTCGACTGGGTAAAATGGTGTAGTGGGTACGGGCGGCCTCAGGTCGCCCGTACCCACTACACCATTTTACCCGAAAGAACTTTGCACTTAAGGTTGGTTAAAGTAGGAAATAAGCTGTACGTTTTAGCCGCGTAGAGTTGCGATCAGGCGTTTAGGCTTGAGTAGGAGATCGATGGCGTCAAGGGGATTGCCCACCACAACGTCAGCGGCCTGCAGCGCGCGGATGGAAACGCCCTCGGTGGTCATGACCGCGATGCCGAGCCCGGCCAGGCGAAGCATAGTCGTGTCGTTGGCACCATTGCCGATGGCGATAACCTTGGAGGGGCCAAGATCGCGGACATAGCGTAGTTTCTCCTCGCTGCGATGCGTGACATGGATAGGAAAGCCCAGGTCGCGCTCCAGCTCTTGTAGGTGATCGTGGGTTCCCGCAGTAACAAGGTGGATGGTCAGATGCTCCGAAAGCTCTTCAAGGCGTTCCGCGACGCCTGCGATGGCAATGCCATCAACTGCCAGCGTTCCATTGATGTCAATGACGGCGTGCTGGAGTTCAATGGTCTCGCGCTCAGGAATGTCAAGTTTTAACATAATGATCCTATCATTTGTAAGAAAGGGGAGACTCAAGTAAGTTCCCTACAAACGAACAACCGTACAATTGACGTACTTCGCACTATAGCCGTGTGGCAGCCCCATTATCTGGATCATCAAAGATCGATATTGTTGCTGCGCTGGTTAGTCACCTGGGTTGCCCAGGATGGTAAAAGGCTCCTGGCGCGCGTGTAGTAGATGCAGCAACATTTTAAGACCTTCCCTGGCACCCTGGCGCTGGTCCTCGCTCAGGTCGCTAGCCTGGTTGAATTCATCTTCATCCAGAATGAGCGTTGCTCCTGTTGTGCTAACCCATACGTCTAAAAATAAATCGACTTGTTGGATAGAGGTGTTACTGATGATGGCCGGTTCGGCTATATTGCAGTACCAGCCTTTGGGTCTGCCGTCTGCGTGAAAGATGGCGAAGATGTTGAACCAGTGATCGGTGTAGTAGTACTCCAGAAAGCGATCACCTGGCTCGAAGTGTGCATAACCCAGGTCACGCGCTGGGAGCGTCCAGTATGCTTCAATTTTGGCTCCATTGGGGAAGTATGCTACGACCTCGCCTTCATAGCGAATAGCTACCTGTCCTTGAGGAGTTAGTTTCACGATAGTGATCATGTCGTTTTCTGCTTCCCTGGTTGCCTGGTCTGCTGACAAGATGTCCTCTCTCCACGTGCCGCCCTGGTCCCTGCTGTATAAACTCATCCACATGCATCTCAACATATCATGCGTTGTCTCTTTGCTTGACCTTTGTAAGTGTATCGCAAATTCCCTCTATTGTGCAATGGTTTCCTGACTGATGAGAGAAAAGTCTGCTTTGGGTGCGAAGGATAGAGGATGTGGTGACGAGAAGTCCTGAGACGATGCATTACGTTATGGCTCTTTGTGCCCCTTTTTATGCTATACTGTAGTTGTTATGATGAGTTTGGATTTTATTTGTCAACATCCACAGGTGGTTCGCGAGGCCTTGGAGAGGCGGCGCGAGTCCTACAATATTGATGAAATTCTACGTCTGGCTGAGCAGCGTCGGGGGCTGATCACGCGCACGGATGGTCTCTATGCGACCTTGAAGGGCGTGCGTGAGGAGGTGGGCAATACATCAGGAGAGAAGCGTGCTGGTCTCAATAAGCAGATCAAGGCGATTATGCAGGAGATACGGCAGCTTGAATTGCAGGTGAGCGACGCCGATACTCGGTTGCGCCTGCTGATACAGACTCTGCCTAACCTCCCTCAACGGGACGTGCGCGATGATACCGATGTCGAGCTGCGTCGCTGGGGGGAGAGCGCCGCTTTTCAATTTCAGCCGCTTGCGCATTGGGAACTGGGCGAGCGCCTGGGAATTCTTGATCCCATCAGTGCTGCGCAGGTGGCGGGCAGCCGTTTTATGACCTTGCGTGGCTATGGTGCGCGGTTGGAGCGTGCTCTGCTCTCATTTATGCTGGATCTACATACGCGCGAAGCTGAGTATACAGAGATTATTCCCCCCTTCCTCGCCAAACGTTCGGTGATGCTGGGCGCCGGTCAACTGCCTAAGTTTGAGGAGCAGGCGTATGCCTGTACGATGGATGAACTCTACCTCAATCCAACGGCTGAAGTGGCCCTGGTGGGGATGCATACCGATAGTATTCTGATGCGTGAGGAACTGCCTCTGCGCTACGCTGCCTGGACAACGGCTTTTCGCCGTGAGGCGGGCTCGGCCTCCCGTTACCAGCGGGGACTGTTGCGCCTGCATCAGTTTAACAAGGTCGAGTTATTTCAGTTCACTACGCCTGAGCAATCCTACAGCGCGCATGAGCAGATGTTGCTGCACGCGGAACAGGTGCTGCGTTTATTAGAGCTTCCATACCGCGTGGTCGAGCTTTGTGCTCCTAACCTGCCCTTCTCTGCGTCGCGTTCCTTTGACCTGGAGGTCTGGCTTCCCAGCCTGCAAGATTATATCGAGGTCTCTTCCATCAGCAATTGCGAAAGTTTTCAGGCGATACGCGCCAACATCAAGTATCGGCCCCAGAACGGCACGCGGGCCGAGTATGTGCATACGCTCAACGGCTCGGGACTGGCGGTGGGGCGCACCATGGCGGCGATCCTTGAGCTGAACCAGCAGGCCGATGGCTCCGTGGTTATCCCTAAAGTACTGCGTCCATATATGGGAACCGCCTTGATGGGGCCGGTGAAGCGCTAGATGAACCCGAGCGCGGGCGTAATTGGGTAATTGGGCGCCACCAGTAGGCCTCGTCCAATGGTACTACTTGGGCTTGCCCTCTTTTCATTTGGAGAATGTTGTGGTATAGTATGTCTCGGAAGGATGGCAGAGTGGTCTATTGCGGCTGTCTTGAAAACAGCTGGGTGATGAGCCCCGGGGGTTCGAATCCCTCTCCTTCCGCTTTTTCTTTTTAGGGACCTGCAATGCGATTTTCTTCTTTACTCTTGTACTATTTTGCGGAGGAAGAATGGCTGGAAGGTCTCTTTTTTTTATCCTGTTGCGTATTCTGTAGAGATGGGCAATTAGGTACTTAAAAAGGTGTAGTAGTCTCTGGCGCGACGCCGGTATGTGAAGCCAGGTAGGAAGATGTATACATTAGGGAGGATGGTCATAGAGACGGCTTGGCGCGGCGCTTGAGTAAATTTTCTGGACGGACGGTGAATTTACGGTGTCACTTATAGGTACGTTAAGTCAATTCAATCTGTCTAGTGTTCTCCAGCGCATAGAAGCGTATGCGAAAACTGGATTGCTTACAGTCAAACAAGGGCCACACCTGATTGAACTCTATTTTCGCGACGGACGATTGATGTGTATCGGTCCGGTTCGTACAAATGTGACCCTGGGCGAGCGTTTGCTGCAGGATGGTATCATTACATCCCAGATGCTGCGCGAGGCGCTGCAAGCCATTGGTTCGGCTGAGCCAAGTGAGACGCGCATAGCTCTGACACTGATGGACCGCCATGCCCTGGGCCAGGAGGCTCTGCGCTCCTGGGCGAATCGCAACGCACTGGATGTGCTTAATGTGCTGATGCTCTGGCCGGAGGGCGAGGTCCATTTTAATGAGGGTGTGCTGCCAGGGGCTGAGCGCTTGCTTATCGCTGTCTCCGTATCGCAACTCCTGGCCTCGATGCCGCCTGCGCCTGTTCCACCTACGCCTGTGCTGCCAGTGCAGCAGACGCCCGCGCCGCAGGCCACACCTCCCGGACTTCCACGGGTGCAGACGACTCCCGTGCTTTCAACGGAGGAGGCGGATAGAGCACAGTCCTGGAATACTGCGCTACCTCGTACGGCGACCCCTCCTGGCATTCCTACACCACAGCAGGCGACCCCTCCTCGGGTTCCCCCCGCTGCTCTACCTGTACAGCTTAGCCCGGCGCCTGTGAAGAAGCCGGCGGAAGTCAAAGAAGCCCCGGCCAAGATTAACGCGGCCTCTCTCTTTGATGTGAACGCGGTTCCCACATCGCTGCCTTCGACGGAGGCCCTTGCTCCGGTTGCTCAGAGCGTTGAGATGAACCCCATGGGTGGCGCATCGCTCAGTGGTATGTTGCAGAATAGCTTGGCTGTGGCTCCTCTGCGTCCGGAGCCAGTGATGAATCCTGTTCCTCCGCCACGCATGGATACCTCGTTTATGCGCCCGGATATGGTGCTCATTCCCGCCGATCTTTCATCGTTTCGCGCGCAGAATCCCCAGTTTCAAATGACGCCCGAGCAGTGGCGCTTGCTTACCCGCGTGGATGGGAAGACGGCCTTACAGACGGCATGCCAGGATCTAGCCATGACGCCCGACATGCTGTGTCAGGTGGCGGGGGAGTTGATGGCGATGGGACTGATTCACGTGGCTCCGATCTCGGTGCTTAATAACGCGGAAGAAATGTTTGCCCCCACACGCGAGGCGTCGCCCGCTCCGACTGACCCTATGCAGGGAGGCTATATGGCTCCAGGCTATGCCGCGACGACCGCCTCTCCCTGGTCGCCCGCAATGCCTTCGATGCCTGATCCCATGCAAGGAGGCTCACCATTCTCTTCGGGATTGCCTTTTGAGACTGAGTCGCAGTGGGGCAATGGTGGGAATGGCGCAACCTTTGTTCCAGGTCAGGGCTGGGTCGCCTCGAATGGACAGCCCTCGCAGCCATTGAATACAACTGGTACGCTGGCAAGCGGGATTTATTAGATAGGTAGTGCAGTAGCCGCGTAGGCCAGTAGCGGCGGCCCGCTACTGGCCTACGCGGCTACTGGTGGGTTTGAATATCGGTTTTGTGGATAGTGTGTTGTTTGTTGGGTTGAGAAGGGTATGTGTTGTGAAGGGACGTGTTATTTCGATGAACCGTAAGGCGTCTGAGTCTCCTGACGCCGAGGAACGCCTGTCGCGCTTGATGGTTGGGCAGAGCCCGGCCATGAGCGAGGTGATGACCATGATCCGGCAGGTGGCGCAATATCCAACCACGACTGTACTTTTGCAGGGCGAGAGCGGCACGGGTAAAGATGTCGTGGCGCATGCCATTCACGCCTTAAGCAGTCGTTCGACCTACCCCTTTGTCGATATTAACTGTGCCGCCATCCCCGAGACCCTGTTGGAGACGGAGCTTTTTGGCGTTGAGGCGGGCGCCTATACCGATGCTAAAGCCTCGCGCGAGGGCTACCTGCTTCGCGCGGATGGTGGCACGCTCTTCCTCGATGAAGTCGGGTCTATGCCCCTGGTGCTCCAGGCAAAACTACTGCGCTTTCTGGAGACGCGTAGCTTCAGGCGTGTGGGCAGTACCAAGGAGATGCATGTCGACCTGCGTGTAATCTCGGCCACCAATGTTGATTTGGAAGCCGCCGTTGCGAGCAGGGCGTTCCGCGATGATCTCTTCTATCGCTTGAAGGTGATTACAATTTATCTCCCCCCACTCCGCGAGCGCCTGGAGGATATCGAGCCACTGGTTGACTACTTTATACAGAGCTACAATAATGGCTCCGAAATCCCTTTACGCATCCATCCCGACGCCATGGCCCTCTTGATGCGCTATCACTGGCCGGGCAATGTCCGCGAACTGCGCAGCGTTATCCAGCGCGGGCAGATCCTCTGCGAGGATGGAGAGATTCGCCCCGAGGATTTACCCGAGAGTGTACGTTACGTGGAGAAGAGCGACCAGCAGCGCCTACGAGAACTCCAGGCCCAGATGCATCTCCCCATCGAAGGCCTCGATCTACGTGCTTACCTGGCGGGCATCGAGCAGATATTTGTGCGAGAGGCCCTGGAGCGCTACCAGGGCAACCAGGTGCGCGCGGCGGCCTTGTTGCGCCTCTCGCGCGACCAGTTGCGCTATCGCCTGCCCAAGGAGTAAGTGGCGGTCTGGGGAGCTATGTGGCGTGATTGTGTGCTTACCTCCCTAATCTTCGGGCCAGTTGAGCATAATGGCCTGGATATGCTCGCCTGCCTTGACCGTGGCTCCGCCCTCGGGAATGACCAGGAGGGCGTTGGCTTGCAGGAGCGAGGTCATGATGTTGGAGCCCTGGTTCCCCGTTGGGCGGGCGATAAACTTGCCCACGCGTTGTATGACGTGTGCGCGCACATAGTGACGGCGCATGGCACGTTCCTGGATATCCTGTTCGACGATGACCTCTATCTGCTGGCGCTGTAAACGCGTATGCCCCTGCAATTTACGTACGACCGGGCGCCCAAAGAGCTCAAAGGTGACGGCGCTGGAGACCGGATTGCCAGGCAGTCCCAGCAGGGGGACACCAGAAATTTTGCCAAAGGCAACGGGCTTGCCGGGCTTCATATTAATGCGCCAGAAGTTGATGGCTCCCTGCTCATGCATGATGTCTTTGACGAGGTCGAAATCGCCAACGGAGACGCCGCCAGAGGTGAGGATCAGGTCGGCATGAACGGCCTGGCTGAACTTCTCGCGCAGGCTCTCGGCAGTGTCGCGGGCCACGCCCAGACGCTGGGGAATACCACCCGCCTGGCGAACGGCGGCTTCCAGCAGGTAACTGTTGCTATTGCGGAT
This sequence comes from Ktedonobacter robiniae, assembly GCF_016587375.1. Lineage (GTDB taxonomy): Bacteria > Chloroflexota > Ktedonobacteria > Ktedonobacterales > Ktedonobacteraceae > Ktedonobacter > Ktedonobacter robiniae. The sequence goes on along the minus strand of NZ_BNJG01000001.1, from coordinate 956,380 downwards.
CTGGCCCGGTTGCAGTTCGGCATCGATATCCACGACCTCGTCGCCCGTGCCCAGGATCGCCACACGTGGTCTACGCACCACCTGCACCTGAGCGTAGCCTAGCGTGGCCAGAATGCCAATCTCCCAGGCACCAATCTCCTGCCCACTTGTTAGAATCGTTTGCCCGCTGCGCATGTCCTCGCCCGCGGGACGAATATTATTGCCGGGTGGAACCTCTTGCAGAATCTCGACCCACTCGCTCTGGGGGGCATCGGAGTTAGTCAATTCTACCTGAATAACGGTGTCGGCACCAGCCGGGACGGGAGCGCCAGTCATGATGCGCATGGCCGTACCAGCCTCGACGCGTGTTTGCGCAACATAGCCAGCGGCCACACCACCGATGACGCGCAGGCGTGGTGCTTGCCCCGCTTGTGGCTTGCTATCCTGGCTGAGGAGGGCGAAGCCATCCATGGCGGAGTTATCAAAGGGAGGCATATCTTCGTGCGCGACGATATCTTGAGCCAGGACAGAACCGAGGGCCTGGTCAAGGGGAAGCGAGACGCTTTCGAGCGGGCGAATCTCCGCCAGGATGCGGGAAAGGGCTTCTTCAACGCTAAGCATGGCTTTTTTCTCCTGCCAAAACAAAAAAGGAGAAGCCTGACACGCCGAAATAAACAAGCGATGCCAGGCTTCTCTACAAAATAGTACCTCGTACGGGATTCGAACCCGTGATCTCCACCTTGAAAGGGTGGCATCCTAGGCCGCTAGACGAACGAGGCGGGCTTTGTGTCGCCGGTGATTTCTCATGCCGACGTCTAGGATTGTACCCTAGTACTCGTGATTTGTCAAGCGTTTCGCGGTGGTCATAGCTGATCTGGCTAAAAAGTAGTTTGGCTAGTATATCTTCTGTAGAGAAGTATACTAGTCTCGTGATATAAAGCATGGACCTTATGTATGTTAGCCTTTACAAACGCTTCTCGCGCCTGCGGCGCTCGCCTGATAAGTGGTGTGGTGCGTGCTGGCAGCCGCAGGCTGCCAGCACGCACCACACCACTTATCAGAAATAAGCAGGCAGCTATACGCAGGTCGGAGCAGGTGTGTTACAATACGACGCGAATTGATTTACGAATGTATTTAGAGGGGTCAGAGAAAACGCATGGCAAATCCGAAACAACGCGATTCGGCGGCTCAGCGTCGCGAGCAGGCACGTAGGCAGCGCGATCAGCGTCTCAATACAAATCAGAATACGCGTTACCGTGGGCGAGGCAGAGGGAAAAAACTCAGCGAAGCCTGGCTGCTGGTTGGCGGCATTGTTTTGATGGTCGCCATCGTCGTGGGTATTTTTGTCTGGGCTGCGAATCAACAGACCGGCAGCGCAACCAAGGGGAACGTGGATATTCAGAAGGCTCTCACCACTATCAGTCCCCAGACCTTTAAGACGGTGGGCGCGGGAAGCGCAAAGACCCTCTTCAAGCCTCTTCCTTCCAATGCTGATATCCCTAAGGGGCCAAATGGTAGGCCGCAGGTGCTCTATATCGGTGCCGACTGGTGTCCCTACTGCGCGGCGCAACGCTGGGCTATCATTGCCTCGCTGAGCCGCTTTGGTACTTTTGGCAAGCTGGATACGATAGCCTCTGCCGAGCAGAACATCGTCACATTCTCATTCCACGGTGCGAAGTATACCAGCCAGTATATTGATTTTGTCCCGGTCGAGACCGAGGATAACACTGGCAAGGCGCTCGATACGCCAACAACGGAGCAGCGCAAACTGGTGGATACCTACGATGCCCCGCCCTATGTGGGGGCTAACGAGAAGGGCTCGATTCCCTTCCTGCTTGTCGACAAGGTCGCGATCTCTTCGGGATCATTTTATCCTCCACAGCAGTTGTTGAACCTCTCCTACCAGGATGTCGCTAATGACCTGAAGGATCCCAATTCGGATGTCAGCAAGGGCATAATTGGGGCCGCGAACTACCTCACGACCGCCATTTGTCGCGCCACCAATAATCAACCTGCCAATGTGTGTACGCAGGAGCCGATTCCTACGTTGGACAAATCCCTCTTCACTAAGGCATCCAACGGTTCAGGCCCTGCGCTGGCGTTGAATGGTGTGCAACTGGCCCTGCCGGAGCGCCGCCGCTACGCATAGAGTATATAATTATATGGGTAAAGGGCCTGGTGGCAGGCTGGCTTCGCCAGCCTGCCACCAGGCCCTTTACCCATATAATTTGCGTCGTTTCTCTTTGTACTGATACAATACAGTACAAATATGTGCTCTTGAGTGGTAGGTGCGTCGTTATGGCGACAGACAAGTTTGTATTGATAGGCAGGGGAGATTGTGCTGTGCTTCAGGTATTGTGGCTTATGCTCAAGGTGCAGATCCGCTTTCTCTGCTGGCGCTGGCGACTGTGGCGACGTATGCATGGTATGAAGGAAGAAAGTACACAGGATTCTATGAAACGAACACTGCTCATAGTTCGTCATGGGCAAACGACCTGGAATACGGAGCACCGCCTGCCGGGCCTGTTGCCAGGTGTGGCGCTCAATGAAACTGGTCGTAAGCAGGCGGCCCGCCTGGCGGAGGCGCTCTCCGTGATGCCCATTAGTGCGATTATTAGTAGCCCCCTGGAGAGGGCTAGAGATACAGCGGCCTATCTTGCCCAGGGACGTGATATTCCCGTTCAGATTGAGTCGGACCTGGTAGATACTGATGTGGGTCCCTGGGCGGGACGCGTCATTAGCGAGCTTTCAAAAGAGGACTCGGCCTGGCAGGCGTATGTAAAGGATCCCACCACCGCGCCCGAGGGCGTCGAAACCTTTCCCCATGTGCAGCAACGCGTGGTGGCTGCCATCGAGCGCTGGCTGGCCCAGGACAATCTTGGCACTCATCCCGTTTTTGTGGCCCATGCCGATGTGATCAAGCTCTTACTTGCTTATTATATGGGACTGGAGACACGGCGCGCTGGCTCACTGCATATTGATAATGCCTCTGTCAGCTTAATTGAGCTTGATAAAGATCAACCTCCTCATGTTGTGGCGATGGGGTGGAACCCTCAGCCAGGCTGGTTGAAGCCCCCCGCTCCGCCTGCGCCAGCTCCGCAGGAGTCTACGCCGTCTAATCATGCGCAAGAGATTGGCGAACAAAAGACCTGATCGCTTGTGAAGAGAACGTAATATTGTGTGTCGTTTGTCGCCTGGTGCTATTGAAAACGTACACCTGGAAGGGAAGCATAGCATGTTTGATCCGCGTGATCCCTATGAACGCTATTACTGGCATTATGAGTCTCGTCGCCCGCTTTCGATGGCGCAGATTATCGCGCTGGGGAGCGTTGACGCGAAGACCGCCGCCTTGATCTGGCTTTTGCTTGAAAATGGTTCTTCCTTGACGGTTGCAGGCCCGACCGATCCCCAGCCAGGTGTTGGGAAGACAACGACGCTTAATGCCCTGCTCCAGTTCTTGCCCGAGGGGACCTCCCTGGCGTATATGGCGGGCATGTATGAGAATTTTGCCTTTACTAATATTCCAGATATTGCTCCTAAGACCACATATGCGCTTTGCAACGAGGTGAGCGATCACCTGCCTATTTATATGTGGGGGCGCGTGGCGCGTCGCTATCTGACCCTGCCTGCAAAGGGGTATCATATCGCGACCAGCGTGCATGCCGATACTATTGATGATGTTATGCGTATGTATCAGCGTACCTTGCGGGTTGGCCCAGAGGATACGCGTCGCCTGGGCCTGGTGGTGAATATTGGCCTGGTGGGGCGGCTCTATCCCCCGCGTCGCCGCTGGTTTAGCACGCATTTTATTCAGCCGAATGTCAATCCTGATAAGCCGGAGGCGGTTGAGCCACTGCCGCTCTCCCTCTGGAATCAGGTGGATGATACATTCCTGTATGCAGACCAGGCGATCCTGGATGACCTGGCGAACTGGATAGGAATTTCGAGCCAGCAGTTTGCTACTGAAGTGACGCGACGGACCGAGTTCCTCGAAGAGATCTCTCAGGGGTCGGGCCTCGACCAGGAGGAGATGTTTGAGGCTGTCGCCCAGTTTCGCGAGCAGCAGCCCTAGGGAGGGTGTGACGCGACACAAGTACGTGTCTACATATGGTCACGATATGTAGATACGTACTTGTGTCGCGTCTACATAAGCTCAACGGTGAGCGGTTACCTCTGAATGTACAGAGACTTGAAATAGAAGCAGCCCTGCAATTGTTCTTGTTTAATAGGTCATGAAAGATCAAGAAAGGAAGGTGTGTCAGATGTCGCACTCCTATGTGGCCCTGGCTGGTGAAGGACGCTGGCCACGCATCTGCAATCAACACTAGCACCAATTGAAGAAAGAGGAGCCTCTCTAACATGTCATATTCTGTTGCCATGCTCAGCGTCCACACGTCTCCGCTCGATGCTCCAGGACGTACCAAGGATGCTGGTGGTATGAATGTTTATATTCGTGCTCTCGCCCATGCGCTCTCGCAGCGCGATATCCAGGTTGACATCTTTACCCGTAAAACTGATCCATCTACCCCCCAGGTTGTGCATCTTGATAGCCAGGTGCGTGTAATTCATATTCCTGCAGGTCCTCAAGCTCCCACACATAAGAATGAGCTATACCAGTACCTCCCCACCTTTGCGCGCAACATAGATGAGTTTCGAGCTGAAGAGCAGAGTGAGTACGACCTAGTGCATAGCCACTACTGGCTCTCTGGCGTTGCCGGACTCGCGCTGTCTGAACTCTGGCAGGTCCCCCATGTGACCATGTTCCATACGTTGGCGCGTCTCAAACAGATGGCGCATCCTGATGAGCCAGAACCTCCTCTACGCCTGGAGATGGAGCAGCAATTAATCCAGCAGGTGGATCGAATTATCGCCGCGACTGGTGACGAACGCTCCCAGATTCTGCGCTTCTGCGGCGCGGCCTCGCGCAGTGTGCGTGTGATTCCCTGTGGCGTAGATATCGAGCTCTTTCAGCCATATGATCAGCGCCAGACACGCGCTCAACTGGGCTTTTCAAATCAGCAGCCACTGCTGCTCTTCGCCGGGCGGCTGGACCCGTTTAAGGGACCCGATGTGCTGTTACGCGCCGCCACCATGATGCAGGAAGAGGCGCAGATCGTGATTGTGGGTGGTCGTTTAGAGCAGGATGAGGATGTGCGTAAGCTACGCGAACTGGCGACCCAACTGGGGATTGCCGAGCGCACCCACTTCCTGGAGGCGCAACCCCAGGGGCGGATGCCCTTGTTCTATAGCGCCGCCGATGTCACCGTTGTTCCCTCCTATCACGAAAGTTTTGGCTTTGCCGCCGTGGAGTCGCTGGCCTGTGGTACGCCTGTGGTCGCGACGCGTGCGGGCGGATTGATGACCGTGGTGCGCCATGATGAGACCGGTTTTCTGGTGCCGCGCGCCCCTGGTTTCTTCGCCGCGCGCCTGGATGCGTTACTGCGTGAACCTGCGTTGCGTGAGCGTATGGCGCAGGCCACGCGCAACTCTGTGTTACGCTTTAGCTGGGACAGCGTGGCGGAACAGGTGCAGCATCTCTACGAGGCCCTCCTGGATGAGGCTAGTTGCTTGATCGCGCAATAAATTGTGTGAGAGGCAGGTAGGTGAAGATGGGTATGGGATGACGCTACTTGCGTACGCGTCTACTTCCGGAAGTAGACGCGTACGCAAGTAGCGTTGATTAGCTCTCCATGCTCAGGATGGCCGCGAAATTGGGGGAACCCCAGCCGGTGGTGTAGTCCCAGCCTTTGGTGGCGGGATAGAACAGGTTATCTCCCTGGATGATGTCGGTATAGGGTTGGTTCCCGCCCGCCTGGTTGGCCAGGCGATAGAACTCGGGGACGCCACCAAGCGGGCGCTTTCCGCTCTGGCGGAGCCCTTGATCGACCAGGGCTGTGCCAGCGGCGGCGATGGGAGCAGCCGCGCTGGTGCCACCGCTGCGCACCCAGATGCTATCATAATAGATGCAGATATTGGGATATGCCGCCGCGGCGATATCGGGAACCTGGCGTAAGCCGTTGGGGGCCTGAAGCGTCTGAGGTGGCAGAGTGCGTACAAAGACACCCTGAGTTGCGCCATCATAGGACGTGGTCACGCCATCCCCGGCCTGCCAGCCTGGGCGCATAAACGCGGAGTTCTGACTCACGCCGCCGCCTGATCCCCAGGAGTTCTGGCAGACGGACGTGCCATCATCGCCACCCCAGACGGTTTCGCTGGAGCGCTGGAGATCATCACCGACCTGTAAGTAGGTGCCGCCAACAGATATGGCGTAGGGAGCGCTGCCGGGAAAAGAGACCTCCGCGATCTGGGGAAAGCGCGCACGCAGGCTGTACGCGCCACAATCGCCGCTACTGATAAAGACCGAGATGCCCTCGGCGGCGAGATTGCGTAGACTGTTATTGATCGCGATCTGATCACTGGTGCTAAACATCTCCTCGCCCAGCCCATAGCTGACGCTCAGCACCTGGACTTTATGATCACTGGCCACGCGATTAAAGACATCGAGCATGCCTTGTGCAAATGAGGTGACCTGCGAGATAGGGTTATTGGCGTCCTGTAACTGCGTCTGATAGACCAGAATACTGGCTTTGGGTGCTAGCCCGGCGATCAGCTCGACATCCATTGTGGCTTCGCCCTCGCCCGTGCCGGGAGGAAGAGGTGTGCCCACATTGATATTCTGGATTGAAGGCATGCTCTGCCCTGTGCAGGCGATATAATTCCGCACATCATTGATGTCATATGGATCGCCAAACTCGGCGATGCCAATCGTGGCCCCCTGGCCTTGCAGACCTTTCTTGTATAGTTGATCAACCTGGTAGGCTGACGCGAGTTTTTGCTGGGTGAGAGTTTGCTTCGCGCCATATTTGGTGCAATTGCTCTCCTGGCCCAGTTGTTGTATATGTGTGTTCTGACGTGGCGGTTTGATGTCGGGAAGCGCGAGATTATTCAAGCCTGCAATGGTCTGGATATAGGGTTCAATGGAACTGGGAAGGTGTGGATCTTTGTTCTGCATGTAGAATTGTTGATCCAGAAGAGAGAAGGCGTAGAGCTGGGTTCCCAGAGAGGCCTGAATGGTCTGGACCGTGGCCTGAGCCTTGATCGAGCTATGCAAGGGATCGGTGCTAATCTGGGTGTAGCCTTGTTGCGTTAGCCAGGCCTGGATCTGTTTGGTCTGGGCATCCGGCATCGCGAAGCGCTGGACTAACTGCTCGGGCGTCAGAAACTGATGGAAGCTTGCCGAACCAGGTGTATAGAGTTGAGTGACGAAGGCATTCAGCGCATCATCGTCAAAGGCCAGGTTAAAGGTCAGCGTCAGCTGGTTCCCTGGCGACAAGGGCGAACCAAGAAGCGCGGCTTGCGCCTCTAGCGGTTGATTGGCTAGAGGACCGGGTTTGCGCGTGGGAGCCTTGCGTGGCGCTCCACCCGGACTGGCATTGGTAGCGCTGGTGTTGCCTCCACTATTATCAGCAGTACAGGCGCTCAATAAGGCGCTTAGTAAGACAGTTATCAGGAGTAGGAGCGCGGAAAGGGACGCTCGGTTACGTGTGGTCACATCTACCTCCAAGTAGTAGTGATAAAGGCAAGTTGTACTAGCAAGAAGTGTACGCAACCTTGATGAGAGGCGCTATGAGAGGAGCCATACATTGAATGTGAAGTAGCTAACTTTATGTGCACCTAATTTTGAGTAAGCTAGCGTCATGTACACTGATCCTGGGTAAACTAATGTCACACACATTGATCCTGGATAAGCTAGCGCCATATACACTTATTCCGGGTAAGGGGTGGTAGTGCAGGCTGCCAGCACGCACCACCACCCCTTACTTAGGTGAGCGCCGCAGGCGCGAGGAGCTACGACCGAAAGTTGCGCATCGGATTCGCTAACAGTGATCTTACTGATAGGTAAACGCTATGGATGCGGTTATTTTCGGTGTGAGGATATGCGAGGTCGGGGAAGATGTATGAGTGCATGGGAAAATGTAGAAGGGTAGACTTTCAACTTTCTCTATGGTATAATCATTTCATCACGAGACACTATTGATCAGGCATCCATGCCGAGAAGCAATGTTCTGCTTCTCAGGCGTTTACACTCGAGAGTACGAGTGGGAGGCTACATGCTTATGGGTTCAGTCTCAACAACTTCGCCACACTATCAGCTGAAATATACGCTGCTGGCGTCTGACGAGACGAACACCGATGCATAGCAACACGCACTAGGGACATTTCGCCCTGGTGTTTTTTTTATACCTTGAAAACTGGATAGTTGCTCTTACGTGGACGGGTACATATCCCTACATTGCTCCTTTGGCATTTTGAGCCCTGGCTCGGAGGACCGCTTCTGCTTCGATCCTGAGCGGTATTTGTCCTGCAAAGAAAGGAGGCCGCATCTCTTTTTTGAGCGTTCGGCACTGTACTTCGTTGAATACAAGGGTGTAGGAGACGTAAGCAGGCCTAAGTGATAAACGGTATGTGGTACGGTAGTGGTTTTTAGAATTCAAGGAGAGTGCAGACCATGAACTCGAGCATGATCAATAAAATCGCCAAAGCCAAACGTTACGCAGAGGAGCCGGAGCGCATTCAGTTTACCCGTTTTGAAGCCAATTTCCACGGCGAAAATGACGTTCATACCACCACTTTTGATAATGGGACGTGGGATTGCACGTGTCGCTTCTTCCATGATTGGGGTGATTGCTGTCACACTATGGCGATGCAGCGCGTGCTGGGCGTGACTATTCCCGCCGCCTATCGTCACGGTGTCCCCTCAGGCCTGGGCACAAGCCCGCTGGTGCACTAGCAGCCCTTTCATAACCTTTTTCTCTATGGCGAAAGACACTGACCGTATTTCATGTCTCTAAGGATAGGACGGTCAGTGTCTTTTTTTATTGCCTGGTTGGTTATTTTTAGAGCAGACTAGAGCACACTGCCATAGGCAAAGTAAAGCACAATAATTACCACGAAGAGCAGGGTGGCAAGGATGCCAATGGTAATCAGGTCGCGTTTCACATACGCAAAATGCTCAACCGTAATCAACTGGGGGGCCGCGCGCTGGCTTCTATTTTTGGCCTGGCGACGTGCTGCCAGCCGTGCGCGTGCACTTCCCTGCTCGGGAGCGACCGCTACCGGGGTGCTTGCCTTTTCCTCGACAACGCTGGAAGCGACGTTCTCGATTTCAGGTTCGGAAGTGACGATCTCTTCTTCTTCTACCTCGAGGAGAGGGTTCTCCTCTTCGCGCTCCTCAATGGCGGGTTGGACCAGTTCAAAGCCTTTGGCGCGGGTCGCTTTGGAGCGCTGAGCACTTCTGCGCGCTGTTGCTGACTTCTTAGCCATGATTGTACTCTGCCTTTCATTCGGTCAAAATGGTGTAAAGATGCTCTTCTGCTCACCAGCGTTGTGTAGAAGATCTGATAGAAGAATAGCAATGATAATGGCGTTCTTCGATGCACGTTGCTGGCATTGGTGCCATTATACACGAATCCAGGATATCAGTCGAGTAGGTATGTAGGGTAAGGTGTATCAGGTGGCTCCGCTAGTTTGCCACCTGATACACCTTACCACCTTACCCTTCCCTTCTTGCTCTTTGCTGGTCGCTCTGGTTATAATTGCTAGTAAATGTTTATTTGTGGCCTGGTCTATTACTCTATAAGGAATCTAAAAGCTATGTTAAAAAACGCGCAAAAACCTGCATCCCTTTCTCGTCGAGTTCATTCTCCTGTCACTGTGACTCCAACTCTCGTGCCGCGTTCGCGCAAGACTCCCCCACCCCTGACCTTTGCCCGGTATTCGCTCGCGAAGGCGACTCGCCCAGATCAAAATGAGGACCGTATCCTGTCCCTGCCCCGGACGAGCTTAGGTGCCGTCTTTGATGGGGTGGGTGGCGAAGATGGGTATATTGGTTCACTTGTGGCCTCACAAACAGTTCGCTCTCACTGGAAAAAAGTACTGTCAGCACGCCAGGTCTCGACCAACGATGAAGAGAGCGACGCTTCAAACATCGATCTGCTGTTGCTTTTAGAGTATGTTATCTTGCAAGCCCATCATCGGCTCTGCGCGGAGAGCACGCGCCGCACAAAAGAAGATGGTACGCCCCTGCGTCCCTGCACCACTATTGCCCTGGCCGCCCTTGACTATCAACCCAGTAGCTCCGAGTGTCGTTTGCTCTGCGCGCACGTTGGCGATAGTCGCATCTACCTGCTCAAGGCCAACGGCGATTTTCATCGGTTGACCGATGATGATGGCTTCTTCTCGCTGTTAGTAGCACGTGAGATGCTGACGCTTGAAGATGCCTGGCGTATTGACCAGGCGAGTGACGCCTCGCAACTGAGCCAGTTAGAGCGCGCTTACTTTGAGCGCCGTAACGGTATCACGCAAGCGCTGGGCGACCAGGTTGAACCTGTCGTCCACCTGGCTGAACTGGCGTTTGAGCCAGGTGATCGCGCCTTGCTCTGTACCGATGGCGTTCATGATAACCTGACCGATATCGAGATCGCTGCTATCATGCGCTCGTCTGCGCGTACAACTGCCGCGAAGAAACTGGTGCAGCGCGCGCTTGAGTTCTCCCTCCAGGAGCATCAGGGTGTGCTTCGCGCCAAACAAGACGACATTAGCGCCCTGGTTATCAGCCGAAATTATTAGAAGGTCTGACGCTGCTAAAGCACGCGTCTACATATGATACTACGAGAATGTCGTACTATTATATGTAGGCGCGTGCTTTAGCAGCGCCGTCAGCAATCTTCTCTATGTATCATCGACAGGCAAAGGGAATTCATCCAGTCTATGTGTCTCTCCTTCCTCGCGCCGTGAGCCGAGGCAAGGTTTGAAAGAGAATTGGATGGCCTTGCGCTGGCCTTGCGCTGTTTGACAACTTGTCTCTACTATGCTACCCTAGATGTTGGCAGTAAAGGTCTGAAGAGGCGTATACTCGTCTGAGGGACTGGAACTGAGGGATTGAAAGCAAGAACAGGCAATGCCTGCTCAGAATCATAGGCTAGCCCCCCATCTGGCTAGTCTTTTTGCTATTATCGGTCGTATCTCGTTCCACTCTCTACGCTTGCTGCGACCGCGGTCGTCATGTTAGTCAACTACAACTACAACTAGGCAAGGTATTATATTATGGCTCGGATAGTCGTCGCTATGAGCGGCGGCGTAGATAGCTCGGTCGCCGCTGCATTGCTGAAAGAACAAGGACATGAAGTCATCGGTATGATGCTGCGCCTCTGGTCAGAGCCAGGGGTGATTGAGGCAGAGGACGATGGCGTTGAGCGCGTGGTACAGAACAAGTGTTGTTCGCTGGAGTCAGTGGATGACGCGCGTCGCGTCGCGCGCATGCTGGATATTCCTTTTTACCTGGTGAATGTCGAGCAGGAATTTAAAGAGCGCATTGTTGACTCCTTTTATGAAGATTATGTTGCTGGTCGGACGCCCAACCCGTGCCTGACTTGTAACCGGCATATTCGTTTCACAGTATTGCTCAATAAGGCCCTGGCGCTGGAGGCCGACTACCTGGCGACAGGTCACTATGTGCGCGTGGATGATCATCCCCAGACGGGGAGGCGTCGCCTGCGCCGTGGCCTCGATCCCGACAAAGATCAGTCGTATGTGTTGCATGTGCTCAACCAGCACCAGCTCGGTCACGCCTGCTTCCCCCTGGGAGGCTATACCAAGCCCCAGGTGCGGGCCATGGCGGCTGAGCGTGGTATGAACGTGGCAACCAAGGCTGAGAGCCAGGAGATCTGCTTTGTGGCGCAGAATGACTACCGCGGTTTTATTGATCGCTATGCGGCAAGCAAGCAGGAAGATGATGCCTTGATGCCTGCTGGTGTGACCGCTGCCGCCACGGCTGCGCAGCCACTGATCACGATACCGCGTCCGGGCCCCATCTATGATCAGCAGGGAAAGCTCCTGGGACGCCATCGCGGCCTGGCTTACTATACTATCGGTCAGCGCAAGGGGCTGGGCTTGACATCACCTGCTCCGTTGCATGTGCTCAAGCTGGACGCTGACCAGAACGCGCTGATTGTAGGTCCTGCCACCGCTCTGGATCAGCAGGAGTTTACCATCGGCAAGATGCATTACACCACTGGCGACGTGCCTACGGCCCCTTTTGAGGCTCTGGTACGCGTACGCTATAAGGCCCCCGAACAACCCGCGTTAGTCACGCCTCTTGAAGGGCAACGGGCGCGAGTACAACTTGTACACCCACAGCGCGCAATCACTCCAGGCCAGGCCGCCGTGCTTTACGGAGGCGAGGATGGTGATGAGGTCTTGGGTGGAGGGATTATCGAATGACCGATCAAGCACATATTCGCAATTTTTGTATTATTGCGCATATCGATCATGGCAAGTCCACGCTTGCTGATCGCCTACTAGAGTTCACAGGCACCGTGACCAAGCGCGAGTTGATGGCGCAGACGCTCGACCAGATGGAGCTGGAGCGCGAGAAGGGCATTACGATTAAGGCTCAGGCCGTGCGTATGCGCTATACCTCTCAGCAGGATGGTGAGGAGTATGAGCTGAACCTGATTGACACTCCTGGACACGTTGACTTCGCTTACGAGGTTTCGCGTAGCTTGGCCGCCTGTGAAGGTGCCCTGCTCGTGATTGACGCAACTCAGGGCATCGAGGCTCAGACGCTGGCGAACCTCTATCTCGCGTTAGAGGCCGACCTGGCCATTATCCCCGTGATCAATAAGATCGACCTCCCCAGCGCGGAGCCTGAGAAGGTGATGCAAGAGGTCGAGGATGTCATCGGCCTGCCCAAGGAAGAGTGCATTCTGGCCTCGGCCAAAGAGGGCATCGGGACGCAGGATATCCTGGAGGCTGTCATTAAGCATGTACCGCGCCCCAAGGGTGATCCCGAAGCCCCGCTGCGCGCCCTGGTCTTTGACTCGCATTATGATGCCTACAAGGGCGTGATTGCCTATGTACGCGTCGTAGATGGGGCGCTGCATGCTGGGGAGCGCGTGACGATGATGGCGACCGGCAGCAACACCGATATCCTCGAAGCTGGCTACTTTCATCCACGCCTGACTTCCGCAGGTGAGCTGACCACGGGCGAGGTCGGATATATCGCGACCGGCTTTAAAAAGGTGACGGATTGTCGTGTGGGTGATACGGTCATCTTCCCGGCCTACGCGGGCAAGGTTGAGGCGTTGGCGGGTTACCAACCAGCCAAATCCATGGTCTTCGCGGGTATCTATCCCGTTGAAGGCAATGACTACCCCTTACTGCGTGAGGCCCTGGATCGCCTGAAAATCAATGACGCGGCGCTCCAGTATGAGCCTGAGACCTCAAGCGCGCTGGGCTTTGGCTTCCGCTGTGGCTTCCTGGGCCTGCTGCATATGGAGATCATTCAGGAGCGCCTGGAGCGTGAGTATAACCTGGATATTCTGGCGACCGCCCCAAGCGTAGCCTACCGCGTCACGAAGACGGGCGGTGAGATCATTGAGGTTGATAATCCATCCGATATGCCCTCGTTCGGCGATATCGAGCAGATCGAAGAGCCATGGATGGATGTCTCTATTTTCACGCCCTCGCGCTATATCGGCACTATTATGGACCTGGTCAATAGCAAGCGTGGTGTGTATAAAGAGCTCAAGTATATTGAGGCCGAACGCGTGCTCCTGACCTATAGCCTGCCCCTGGCCGAGCTGATCATCGACTTTTATGACCAGCTTAAGTCACGCACGCAGGGCTATGCCTCGCTGGATTATGCCTATGCCGACTACCAGCCATCGGACCTGATCAAGCTGGATATCCTGGTCAATGCTGTCGCTGTGGATGCGCTCTCGCTCATTTTGCATCGCGAGAAGGCGTATTATCAAGGGCGAGCGCTGGTCGAGAAGTTGCGCAGCCTGATTCCACGCCAGATGTTCGAGGTCCCCATTCAGGCGGCCATCGGTTCACGCGTCGTCGCGCGCGAGACCGTCAAAGCCATGCGTAAGGACGTGCTGGCGAAATGTTACGGTGGTGACATTTCGCGTAAGCGCAAGCTGCTGGAGAAGCAGAAAGAGGGCAAGCGTCGCATGAAGATGGTGGGAAGCGTAGAGATTCCCCAGGAGGCCTTCATGGCGGTCCTCTCTCTGGGCGAAGAGTAGCTTGTTGGATTATAGCGGTAGTGGGTGCTGGTGGCCTAAGGCCGCCAGCACCCACTACCGCTATAATCCAACAATATTTTCGCTGCCGCGATCCACGGTCTGCTGGCGAATATAGGGGAGAAGCTCGCCCACGAGATCGTAGCGGTCCAGGGGCATGATATAGGTACCCTGGATATAAGGCAAGATGGCATCGAAGAGCTCTTTAATAATCTCCAATCCCGTATCGCAGGCCTGGTCGCCCGCCAGGCGCAGGCGCTCACGGACAGCCTCGGGAATGACGATGCCGGGCACCTCATTATGGAACTTCTCGGCCTGCTGGTAGGAGTGAAGCGGTTGCAGGCCAACCAGGATGGGAATGGTGAGCGGACCATACTCCTGCTTGTAGCGCTCAAAGTAGCTGATGAGCGTCTCAGGATCATAGACGGGCTGGGTCATGATAAACTGTGCGCCTGCCTCGATCTTGCGATGTAAGCGCTCCAAGTCGAGCGCGATATCGGTCGCGGGAGGGGTGGCCGCGCAGCCTATACAGAAGGAACCGGGCGTTCCCAACTTGCGCCCGCGCCCATCAAGGCCCTGATTGAGATTATTCAAGATGGCAAGCAGACCAATGCTATCGACATCCCAGATGCCCGTGGCGTTGGGAAAATCGCCGTGGGTAGGGGATCACCGGTCACAGCCAGGATATTGCGAATATCGGTGGCGTGGGCGCCAATCAGATCGCTCTGGACCGCCATCAGATTGCGGTCGCGCGGCGTAAAATGTACGATAGTCTCCACGCCAACCTGCTGCTGAATCAGGCGGGCTGCGGCGACGTTACTCATACGTACACGGGCCATGGCGTTATCGGTAATATTGATGGTATCCACGCCAATGTCGCGCAGGTACTCAGCATTTTGCAGGAAGCGCGTAAACTTGACGCTGCGTGGGGGACGCATCTCGGCGCTCACCACGAAGTGTCCTGTGGCGAGGCGTTGTGAGAGGTAGGTGCTGTGTGTCTGGGTGCCGCTGGAGCTTTCGGGATCGCGCTCAAAGATCGTCTCAAGGCGAGGCTGGCGTTTGGGGACTGTAACCTCGCGTGTCCCCAACTCGGGAGCGTATTCGGCCAGAACTTTACGCATGGCAGCGATATGCTGAGGCGTCGTGCCACAACAGCCTCCGAGCAGGCTCACCCCGATCTCAAGGAAGCGACGCGCGTAGTCAGCGAAGTAGTCGGGCGATGCTCCGTAGATGAAGCGATTGCCCACACGTTTGGGCAGGCCCGCGTTGGGTTGGGCCGCCAGGAGAAAGTGCTCTGGACTCCCCGTGCTCATGCCCTCTATGACGCTAAAGGTGCCAGCGGGTCCCAGGGCGCAGTTGACGCCCACGACATCGGCCCCCAGTCCCTGCATCGTCTGTGCCACCAGGAGCGGCTCCTCACCACTTGAGACCGTATTCTCTTCATCGAAGGACATCAAGGCCACGATGGGCAGATCGGTCATGCCACGAATGGCTGAGAGCGCCTCACGCATCTCCTCCAGGTTGGTGATGGTCTCAATGATCAAGAGATCAACGCCCGATTCTAGCAGGGCCGCCGCCTGCTCTTGAAAGGCGCTACGGGCCTCTTCTGGCGTAATATCTCCCAGAGGAGCCAGGTGGCTGCCAAGGGGGCCAATATTGCCAGCGAGAAAGATGGGCTGCTCACTCAGTTCACGCGCCTCGCGTGCGATCTTGGCGCCAGCCCGGTTGATGGCATGGACCTGCTCTTCGAGTCCATGCTCGCGCAGGCGAAAGCGATTCGCGCCAAAGGTATTGGTCTCGATGATTTCGGCCCCCGCGGCCACATATTCCAGGTGAATGGTTTTAATCAGCTCGGGAGAGGTGAGGTTGAGTTGCTCGAAGCATCGCTCATAGGAGATACCTCGGGCATAGAGCTGGGTTCCCATTCCGCCGTCGCAGAGAATAGGACCTTGCACCAATCGTTCTATGAAGGGACTTGTTCTTCGCATACTATATTCTCTCTTATGCCCGTGTCGCTGGCTGGATTATTCAGGTTAAAAGGTGACCAAGCTGCATGCTAACCAGTCGAGTATATCACCAAAAAGCGTACGCAGTCCAGCCATAAGGCTTAGAGAGAGATAGAGTTGGAGCGTGGGGAAATTGCCCACGCTCCAACTCTATCTCTCTCTAAGGCATAAAAAAGCGCTGATAGCCGAGACAGTTCTCACATGTTTCAATCGGCTACCAGCGTATTTTTGTCTTATTCTACACAACTCCTGTGCTTCTTCAACCTTTTTCCTGATTCCACGTAGGCCAAGAATTATTGGCTTTCCAGGCTTGTGTTCCTGTTGGTCCTCACCACATGTACGGCTGTAGTAGCCGATAGACTTCATTATCTCGTATGAACGAGTTGTTTTCTTCAAGTGGTGTGGGACTCAGGACGATGCATCGAGCCCGCCTCTACGGGCACTACCTGTCAATTTGATACACCATCCCTAGCACGCGAATTGGTTTCTTCAATGGAAGAGTCATAAGCCCTCCTTCCGGATTACTTATGCAAGGCCTATAGCCAAGTGCCAGAGTATCTTTCCTCTCTGGAAGTGTTCCTAATCGAATCATTTGGAACACTTTGATATTAACATATACAATTTGGAATGTCAATACCTAAAGCGTAAATTTTTTCAAGATTCTAGAAAATTCGGACTCAGCAATATTGTATTTATGCATTCTGTGTTGCAGCATAATGCTGCGCTTGTCTGGTATAAAGAGTCATGGTAGGCGTCAGGAACGTGAGGAATTGGCCTGGGAGGGAGAAGCATTGAGGTCATTTATGGGGTACCCGCATGCCTGGATCTGGCAAAAAAGGAGTCATGACACATCTATCAATTTAAGACTTAAGATTGAGTTTTTATAGAATAGCATCTCTACTAAAAGCGGCGACCCTTGCAAGGGTCGCCGCTTTTAGTAGAGATGCTATTCTTCATCTATATATGTTCGGGAGGAATATCGTCTCTGCGCTGAAGCGGTGGAGTATCGGTGGTTGAGGACATGCCAGTGATATCACGGTCCAGAACTGGTTCACGGCTGCTCAGATTCGGCTCATCGGCCATGGTCTGGTTCTGTTTGCCGGTGGTTTTTCCTTTCGAGGCCGCGCTATCCTCATGGAAGAGGTAGCTTGACGAATTGGGATCAAGTGAGCCTGGAGGAGCCTGTTCCACCATCTGGGCAAAGTGGTTGAGATCGTTCTGGAGTTTCTGCTCAAAGCGACCCCCAACGCCAAGCTTCTCACCGACTTCGCCTACAATGCCGGCGGGTGGGTTATAGTTGATGAAGACATCGACCTTCGTCTGGTTTGTGCCGGTAGGCTCAAAGACTACCTTGCCAAAGTTGTCGAGGCCCTGAGTTGAGTGCCAGCCGATCTGCCTGTCCTCAATCCAATTTTCATTCTTCGCATCCCACTCGTGATTACCCGCCACATCGGCGACCCAGTGACTATTCTGGTTGTCGCGATAGGTAACCTCTTTCACAAAGCTCATAAACTTAGGAAAGTCGTTAAAGTGGGAGAATAAGGAGTAAACCTGGTGTACAGGTGCATCTACTGTTACTGAAGCATGATGCTCTGCATATGTTTTCGCCATAAAAATTGGAACCTCCTGATATGTCAGTTACCATTACAGTAACAACTCTGCTCGGTAAATCAAACCTACCCTTTTCACATTCGCCACTGTCCTCTTCCCATTTCTGGGTAGGTATTCCCTATGTGTATGTACACTTGCCAGAGAGCTGTTTTGTTACAGGCTCTCCCTGTGGTCACATATTTTCTCAGCGAATTCTCAGGCGAAAACTGGTCTTCCTGCTTTATAATAGGTATAGAGTGAGAATGTGAAATATGTCGATCGGGCAGGTCGAGTGATCCTGAAAGAACCTATTCTGATCTTCTTCCGAAATCCAACGTCACTCGCGTGACTAGCGCTTCGCGCTCAGGTTTTCGGATATGAAGATTCTGGTTGCGTAGTTGGAAATAACCTGAGCCCTTTGTGTGTTATAGAGTTTGGAAAAGGTAATTCTCTGGCAAACATGCGAGGGTACGCTTTCAGTCGCTTCATATTGGCTGCCAATAGGAATGTTGGGCGGATTTTGGGGCTTTTATTTTGGGATTTTTTGCTTCTAGTGTAATATAGACGTAGATACAAGAGGTTTTACTCTCTTTACTAAAACCTGGCGTCATAAGGAATGTGGCAAGGGGAATTAGAAGTAAGGAGCAGATCTCAAGAGCCTACTAGTTTCTAGTAGCGTAGCGACTGGATAGACATTCTTTACATTCGAGACGTTACATATTTTGCGATGATGTGAGGTAACAGATTATGTCAACCGCAACCCTGGAAACCAAGCTAGACAAGGCTTTGGAGCTTGTCGGTTCAATTGACCCGGAAATTGCTGAGTCATATCCTTCGCTAGAGGCTCGTATCCTGGCGCAAGCCCTGGAAAATGTGGAAATTGCTGAGCGTCGCTTGCGCGAAATCCAGAAGCTGGTAGGTGATTTTAGCGAGGTCGTCCTGGTGTAGTTGACGACCTCGCTTGAGAGAGGCGGCTACACCAATCATATCTCTAATCCAACTATCCTCTCTGGCTCTCTCTGGTGCCTTCTCTCCCTAGGAGAGGATATTTTTTTGCACCGATACTGGTCGTCGCTTTATCATTTGATTAACTGTTTTTACCCTTTTGTTTCTTCTATGATTGAGAGTCAATAAACATCTTCTGAGATTGTCTCCCTATTAAAGAGTATGAACAAATTCTGCTAAAAAAGTGGCATGTGAAAAAGCAGAGCGAGGCCCTCGTTTCCCGAAACGAGGGCCTCGCTCTGCTTTTTCATCGGTTTAGAGGGAGCAACTGAGGTCGAGTTCGGGATCGCGCAGCTCTTCCTGCATGATGCCCTCATCGCTGTCTGGTGTGTCGGCGGGTTCTTCTTGCTTAAGCGCACGCTCAATAATCTCCTCAACGTCTGCCAGGCTGTTGATTCTGACCAGCTCATTGCGGACCTGCTTGGCGCCCGCGAAATGGCCCAGGTACCATCCCATATGCTTGCGTAGCTCAACAAAATGATCCTCGCCCTTGAGACGAGCATGCACACGCGCGTGCTCCAGGGCCATTCGTAGTCGCTCTTCGCGCGAGGGCATAATGCTGGGAATATTCTCAGGTGTTGGCTCAACGTCACTATTGACGACCTCTTTCATCTGAGCTTTATTCTGGAAGAGCCAGGGATTGCCATAGGTCGCGCGCCCGATAAGCACACCATGCACGCCTGTCTCGCGAATACGCTTAGCGGCATCATAGAGATTATGGATATCGCCATTGCCCAGGATGAGCGTATCGGTCTGCCGGACGATCTCGGCCGCCTGGGCGATGGCGTCCCAGTTGGCTTCGCCTTTGTAGTGTTGCGCGAGGGTGCGCCCATGCAGGGAGATATTAGCGGGTTCCATTTCCAGCAGATCTTTCACCCAGTCGGTAATGGTAATGGAGTCGTATCCCAGGCGGGTCTTTACTGAGACCGGCAGGAGGCGCCGCTCAATAACTGCCTTATCCCCCCAGATTCGCACACGCTCCTCGTTCATCTGGCGAATGCGCTGGATGCGCTCAGGTTCCATTCCCAGTTCTTCGAGCGTCTGTCCATTGGCCCAGTCGCGCACACCTGCCTGCGTCGCCCGAATAATGGCCTTCGCGGTATCAGGCACGCGGATGAGCGCGGCCCCGCCGCCTTTATTAGCGATCTTGGTCGCGGGACAGCCCATATTGATGTCCACCCCATCGAAGCCGAGTTCACACGCGACGTGCGCGGCAAGGTAAAAGTATTCGGGGCGGCAGCCAAAGATCTGGGCAATAGCCGGGCGCTCCGCAGGGGTATAGAGGAAGTCACGGAAGATACGGTCGCTCCCCTTCCAGAGGCCCTCGACATTGGTAAATTCGGTCAGGACAATATCTGGTCTGCCATGCAGGCCATGCATGGTACGACAAGGGGCATCCGTGACGCCATCCATAGGCGCCAGGCCAATAATAGGTTGTGGAAGTGTATTCCAGAAAGAGGTTGGTTTCATTATGCCAAACTTTCGCGCTGAACTTTCTTTTATCTTCTATCTATATGTATGTGAAATCGGCAGTTAGTCGTCTTTACTTTTGTGTTTCGACCGTTTAGATCTTTTATGATACATCCTTTCGGGTTTCTGGTCAATTTTCGCCTTTTGGCGTTGTGGGACTCGCCAATGTTAGTGTAAGCTTCGCGCCTGCGACGCTCAGAGTAAAGGGATAGGGGCGTGGTTTGCGGGCACTCGCCCGCAAACCACGCCCCTATCCCTTTACTCCTTTATTTCTTTAGGGTGGTTTCTGAGCGCCATTTGTCGACGGCGACTTTGACGGTGAGGATGTAGGAGGCCTCGTCGTTATTATCTTTCCTGGGGGCATAGGTAGGGATAATCTGGTCGATGGTCACCAGGCCCCATCCCTGGACATAGGTCTGGGCGATCAGGTGATACCAGTCCTGGAAGCCCTCTTCCCAGGTTTTATAGAGCCGATAGCCCTGATAGGCTGGCTCGTTTGGGCGCTGGCGAATATTGCCCAGAGAGTGGGTCTCCTGGGCGACTCCCAGCTTGCCAAAATGGCTCTCCTGCCAGAAGAAGGCCAGGGCGTAGGCGGGGTCAACTCCGTATTGCACGCCATAATCATAGAGTGCCTGCCCCTTGCCGGAGGCGGGCGAGTCATTGCGTGCGAGGACGAGGTTGATAAAAGCCGGGGTCAGGGTTGGCTTGCCCATGACCCGATAGACGGCGTCTTTGGGTGTACTGCCGAAGGTACTCGCTTCATCATAAGGAGGGGTATACGAGGGCTGCTGGGGCGCGGGATGGAAGGTGAACGATGGCAGAAGGGCAATGCCTGCCAGTACGCCTCCCAGGATGCACACCAGCAATAGTAAACAACCACCCGTGCCGAGCAGGACATAGAGACAGGAGGAGCGCTTAGGACGGCGTGGAGGCTGGGGCGTCATAGGCAGCCCCGGTGCAGCTTGTCGCCACTGGCTATCATTTCTTAAGGGTTTTGTCGGCAGGTCGTACATGCAATGTCCTTATCGTGCTGCGTCTTCGGCTGTACACTGGTCGCTCTGAGGAGCGTGATTTCTGGGTCTCTTCCATATATACGCAGAGCACCCCATGAGGTTCGATATAGGGTAAAGGGTGTGGGTGGAAAACGTGGCAATGCCACGTTTTCCACCCACACCCTTTACCCTCCCTCCTTCTCGCCTGCTTTTGCGATATAATAGCTACAGGCAATGTGCCCTCAAAGGGGAGGGTGCATGAACATCAGGATACTGATCTTATTCCGAAACCCAACCCCCATTCGGGGGCGCGCGCCACTTACGTATCTAGGGCTTCGCCCCCACTCGGGGACAAGCGCTCAGGGTTTTCGGAGAAGAAGACCACAGAGGGGAATTAGGAATTCATATGTCTCAGATAACTGCTCAGCGACTGGCCCAGATTCCATCCGCGACTGACCTCTATAACATTGATCACCTGCTCTCTGATGAAGAGCGTATGGTGCGCGATACTGTGCGTAAGTTTGTACGCGAGCGTGTGCTGCCCATTATTGACCAGCATTTTGAGGCTGGTACCTTCCCACGCGAACTGATTCCAGAGATCGCTGAACTGGGGTTGCTGGGAATGCACCTCGATGGCTATGGTTGCGCTGGCTTGAGCGCGGTGTGCTATGGGTTGGCCTGCCAGGAGCTTGAGGCTGGCGATAGCGGCCTGCGTTCATTTGTCTCTGTGCAGGGCTCGCTGGCCATGTATCCTATTTATGCTTTTGGGTCAGAAGAGCAGAAAGAGCACTGGCTGCCGCGTATGGCGCGAGGCGAGGTGATTGGCTGCTTTGGCCTGACGGAGCCTGATTTTGGCAGCGAGGCCGCTGGCATGCGCACCAGCGCGCGGCGGGACGGAGATGAGTATATCCTGAATGGCACAAAGATGTGGATTACGAATGGTGGTGTGGCGGACTTGGCGGTGGTCTGGGCGCGCGCCGAAGATGGTATTCGCGGCTTCCTGGTTGAGCGGGGGACACCGGGCTTTACGACCAGCGATATTCATCACAAGCTCTCTCTGCGTGCCTCGGTCACGTCTGAGCTGCATTTCGAGGAATGCCATGTGCCTGCCAGCAATATGCTGCCCAATGTGAAGGGCATGCGAGGTCCCCTCTCCTGCCTCAATGAGGCCCGCTTTGGCATCTCCTGGGGCGTGACTGGCGCGGCTCGCGCCTGCTTTGAGACGGCGCTGGAGTATGCTAAGACGCGTGTCCAGTTTAAGCGTCCCATTGCCAGTTTCCAGCTGGTACAGCGCAAGCTGGCCCTGATGGCCACGGAACTGGTCAAGGCGCAACTCCTGACCTTGCAGCTTGGACGCTTGAAAGATGAGGAGTTGTTGCACCCGGTGCAGATCTCGCTCGCCAAGCGCAACAACTGTCGCGAAGCCCTGGAGACGGCGCGCGAGGCGCGTTCCATTCTTGGCGCGAACGGCATCACGCTTGAATATCCGATCAGCCGCCATATGAATAACCTGGAGTCGGTCTTTACCTATGAGGGCACCGACGATATCCATACCCTGATCATAGGCCAGGCCTTAACGGGTATCAACGCCTTTGAGTAGTCTCCGCTATGGTGCTACCTGGTGGCTAAAGACGACCAGGCGTTGATCATAGCCAGTGCCGGTCCAGGCTCCGCTACAGGTAATCAAGTTCAGGCGATGCTCAGTAGTGGAGCCAAAGACCTCGTTTTGAGCCTCACTGCCGGGCTCTTTGGCTGAGTAGCTTTTGACGTTGTCCACCACATAGGTCAGGGTTGTTTCTCCCCCCGTATCGATGTAGATGCGTGCGCCAGGCGTGAGCGTGTGGAGGGACCAGAAGATGGCGGGATCGCCACCCACGCGGTCCACATGCCCGGCGATGATGGCGTTCCCCGCCTGTCCAGGAGCCGCACCTAGCTCATACCAGAAGACGCTGGTCCAGTAGGGGGAGTTGAGCGCCTGCGAGGTAGGGGCATCCATCTTCCCATCGGGCGTCGCGCCAACTCCCAAAACGGACGCATCGATATGCAGACCAGGGATGCGGATCTTCGCCGGCTGCCAGGAGGCGATCTGCGTGGTATTAACCTGGCGGTTATAGTTGTAGATCAAGACTCCCATGATCACCACCAGCAGGAGTCCACTATACAGTAGCAGCTTCCTCATTGCTTCCTATAGACGTAAATAAAACTACGATACAAACTTACTTTTAGTATATGTTCATACCGCTTTCTCGTCAACACATGAGGTTGCAGTCACCCAAAGGATCTATTATAGTAGTCTGCTGCTTTTAGTGCTCTGGCTCCTGGTGATGGTTTTCTTTCGTTGATGAAGGGGAGGTTGATGCGTTCTACTTGCGCAGACGCGTGATGACGTAGGCGAGAATAGCGCCCAGGACCACGACGCCTGCGATAATCCAGCCTGCTGTCCCCACCAGGCGCTCGACCTGGGCGAAGTTTTCATGGAAGATGCGACCCGCATAGTAGCCGACGAGGCCGACGATAGTTGCCCAGAGAATGCCGCCAGTTGCGTTATAGATGAGGAATGCGCGCCAGGGCATATGATTAACGCCAGCCAGGAAGGCGGCCCAGGCACGTAAGATCGCGGTAAAGCGTCCCAAAAAGACGGTCTTGCCACCATGACGCTCAAAGAACTGCTCGGCTTTCGCCAGGTGTTTCTGCCGGATGAAGACATATTTCCCATAGCGCTCGACAAAGGGACGGCCACCTTTGCGCCCAATTTCAAAGCCGATATTATCGCCCACAATCGCCCCCATAGCGGCACAAACGATCACAAATACAATATTCAGGCGATGGTCAATAGCGGCGTAAAAGGAGCCAAGCAGGAGCATTGTCTCCCCAGGAATGGGAATTCCGATACTCTCAATCATGACAAAGAGGAAGACCATCGGGTAGCCGAAGGAGGCCAGCAACTTTTGCAGGGTCTCAAGTGAGATCAGGGCTGCCTGGACCTGTTGGCGCATGAGTAGAGCGCGTAAGATGTGCATGTATTTCTCTATCCTTCCGGCAAAGAGTAGGTCACAGTTGGCGCGTGGTAGTGGGGCGACGCTGCTAACCCCCATTCGGGGGCAAGCGCACGCGTCTACATATAATGGGTACGGAAAATTTTGTGCTACACATCACTCTAGTTATTACGCCTATTCAGTGCAGATAGTTGTGCGTGGAAAAGCAGCGGAGGATGAGAAGAAGGCCGCGCAGAGCTGCAGCTCTGCGCGGCCTTCTTGCCGGGTCTAGCTATGTATATAACCCTGCTGGCGCGTCTCAGAGATATAGAGACAGCGAGAGGATTTTAGCTCTTACAGGCAGGAAGATCTTTCAGGCCCTTGGGACCCAGGTCATTGCCATAGTCCGAGATTTTCCAGGTGCCATCCTGATCCTTCACCAGGGTGAACTTTAGCTCATAGGTCTGTTGGAGATGTTCACGTTTAATGGTGTAGGAGTAGCTCTGAGTATTCCCGTCGTTGGTAGCGCTACCAGCGACCTCTTTGTAATCAGTAATGGCGCCATAGCATTTGTCGCTTGCCTGAGCCTGGTGGGTAAAATCGCCCTCCGAGAGTTGGATCGTGATGGATGGCCCAAGCGTGCGATAGGCCTGGGCGTAGTCCCTGGTCGAAAGCGCCGAAAGGAAGCTCGTATTTGTGCCAGCAGGACCGGAACCCTCGGCAATTCCCTGGAAGAGGTTCATTGCGACAAAGAAGCCAAATATAGCACAGACTAACAGAATCGCCGCGACAACAAAAACAGCCTTGCGAAAGGTTTTCGGTTGTGGCGTTTCGCGTTTGGGCCGCCCGACTCGCGGCGTTGGTGGGGGTTGGTTTACACGTACCATGCCGGGAGGACGTTGGGGGATGGCTGGTACCTTGCCGGTACCATTGAGAGCCGCCATTTTCTTACTGGCCAGCTTCTCCCATGACTCCCCTCCCTGTCCTTGTCGTCCTTGCATGCTCGGTCCTCCTCGTGTGCGAAGTTGTTAGTGAATCGTGGTTTCTACTATACACGTTTTGTCATTAAACGTCTAGCAAAATAGTCCCTGCGACTGTCGTATGGGTGCGCTCCAGGTGCCGCAGCGCATTGCGGGCCTGGGTACGTGTTGTTTGCCCTTTGGTGATTAACAGGTAGGTCTGGTCTGCGTGAGCGGCGAGTAGAGAGGTATTCAGGCCCGTGAGCACGGGGGCACCATGTAAAATAAGCAGGCTTAATCCAGGATAACGGGCCGCCATATAGGCTTTTAGTGCTTGTATGGCCTCGTCTAGGTGGCGCATGAGCAGCCGGGAGGTTTCCTGACTGGATAGGGAAAGCGTGCCCAAACTCAGGAGTGAGAGTTCTGGCAGAAATGTGGGACGCATATACTGCTCAATCTGCTGCGACTCTTTATTGAAGGAGGCGAGCAGATCGCTGAATCCACTGGTCTGACCTATGCCAAAGCGTTGCTGGATATGAGGGGTTTGCAGGTTTGCGTCTACCAGTAAGGCTGGCAAGCCATTTTGTGCTGCTGCGATGGCCAGATTTGTCGCTGTCAGGCCGGGTTCGTGCTCACTCATGGGCGAGGCTAGCACGATCGCTTGTGGTTGTTTTTGTGCCGTATCGAGAGAGAAGCGAATATTGGCAATGATCTCGGTATACGCGAGACTATAAGTTGAGTTTGTGTTGTAATCGCTAAGCAGAGATGCCTGCTCCTGTTTTTGTAAAGCCACGTCTATGTTCCTTCCCTTAGGATACCGAAGCCTGGCGAGGCTTGCTCTGGCCTTTCTCCATTGCTGAGGCGGCTGGAATTTCACCGATGATAGGCAGTTGCAGGAGATCTTCAAGCTCCTCTTTGTTGCGCACACGATCATCGAGATATTCCATGAGGAATGCCAGGGCGATACCAAGTAGCAAGCTGACTAGAACCAGGGCCACCAACTGGAGCGGTTTATTGCCAGCAGGACCACTAACGAGGCCTGGATCGGAGGCACCACTGACTAGTTGCGCTTCGACCTGGGGATGAATACTGGCATCGCTCGCGCTACTGCCATTGCGAATTTCATAATCGAGGAAAGAACTGCCTTGTTGCGTAAAAACCTCGCCCACTGCTGTAGCAATGGCTTTGGCGCCTTCAGGAGTTTGATAGGTCGCGGTAATAGAGAGTATGCTATGAGCGTGTGTCGAAGTCAAGGCACCAGCAATGGCACCCTCGTCAATCTGGTTGGCGCCTTGCGGAGTGCCATTATGAGCATAATCCTGGTCTAATTGCTGTTTTACCCGTGCCACAAAATCCTTGGAGGTGAGGGTTGGTCCAGTGACGATCTCATCGGCCAAGGTTTCCCCCGCGGTCAGGTAATCGGTGGCATTAGCATTTTTGTCATTGGGATCTGCCTGTAGCCCAATGCGAACCGTCACATTTGACTGGTAGGTCTTGAGCGCGCCAGGCGTTTTGCTCAATTTATAATACTGATAACCGGCGAAAGCCGCTGCGATCACGACGAGGGCTACAATGATCCAGAGTCTTCGTCGTATTACTGCCCAATAGGCTCGTAGTTCCACGTTTCTCTACCCTTTCTACTAGCTTCTTATGCGCTAGTAGTGTTCTATTTATGAGATGATATCATTGCTCGGCTGGATGCTTCTCTGCGACTGTCCAGTCTGCATTTTGGCTTCTATAAACTGCAAGATGCGACGCTGGAAACGTGGCGTGTCGAACTCCAGGGCATGATTGCGTATAGCCATCGGGTTGAAGTTGCGCTCGTCAAAGGAGGCGAGTGCGTCGGCCAGGCTCTCGACGGTCTGTTCGCGGAAGAAGACGCCAGTGACGCCTTCTACAACGGATGCCAGGGCGCCTCCCGCGCCATAGGCGATGACCGGGCGGCCCGCTGCCTGTGCCTCTAAGGGCGTAATGCCAAAATCCTCTTCACCAGGGAAGAGAAAGGCACGACAATGACTGATATAATGGGTAACCTCCTGATCGGAGAGTCCACCCATGAAGCGAATGGTTGGGCCAGCGAGCTTTTGCAGCCGTTCTTTATCTCGGCCTTTTCCAATCACGACCAGTGGCAATTGTAGCCGATTGCAGGCTTCAATCGCCAAGTCTATACGTTTATATGGTATCAGGCGACTTAAGACCAGGAAATAATCTTCTGGTTGTGTGGCTGAATTGAAGGGGAAGCGCTTTACCTCAACTGGAGGTGGAATGAAGATGGCCTCGCGCCGGTAGTATTTGCGGATGCGGTCGACGATGGCTGGTGAGTTGGCGATAAAATGATCGACGCGCATCGCGGTCGTCTGATCCCAGAGACGCAGGCCCGTGATCATCAAGGGAAGAAGTGTGCGCGCTGCCTTGCCCAGTTGTTCGCGTTCGACATATTCCTCATAATTCCAGCACCAGCGCATAGGAGTATGGCAATAACAAATATGCATTGTCTCTGGCCTGGTGATGACGCCTTTGGCAAAGGCGCTTGAACTGCTGAGTACCAGGTCATAGCCACGGAGATCCAGTTTCTCCATCGCGAAGGGATAGAAGGGTAGATAGGGCTGGTGATGCCTGGTCACCATGGGCAGTTTTTGCATAAAAGAGGTACGAACATCTATATTTTTGAAGGCGGGATCAACGCGCTCAGGGTCATAGATAGAAGTATAGATAGGGGCGTCGGGGAAGAGTTCATGCAGTGCCAGGACCACACGCTCCGCCCCTCCCATTTGATTGAGATAATCGTGTACTAGTGCGACTTTCATTGACAATTAATACGCTCCTCGTCGTAGTAGGACTGCCGGGATAGTGCTCAAGAGAATCTGGAAGTAGAGGCGTAGCGAGAAATTCTCAATATAATAGAGGTCCATAAGCACGCCCTCGTCGAAGCTGAGATTGCTGCGCCCGCGTACCTGCCACAGGCCGGTCAGTCCCCCCTTCATCGCGAAGCGTCCCTTCTGCCATTCCTCATACTGCGCGACCTCGGCGGGAACAGGCGGGCGGGCACCAACCAGGCTCATATCGCCCTTGAGCACGTTAAGAAGCTGGGGAATTTCATCCAGGCTGGTTTTGCGCAGGAATTTCCCAATGGGGGTGATACGTGGATCATCCTTCATCTTAAAGAAATGGCCTTGAGCCTCATTTCTGGCCTGGAGGGCGGCCTTGCGCTGCTCGGCATCTTGGTACATTGAGCGGAACTTGTACATCTTGAACGGTTTCTCGTTCATCCCTATACGCGTCTGCTGGAAAATGACTGGCCCCGTGGAGGTCAATTTGACCAGGAGAGCGATGCCGAGCCAGAGTGGCGATCCAAGCAGGAGCACAGATGCCGACCCCAGGATATCGATCAGGCGTGTAATAATACGCTGAGTGGTATTGAGCGAGGCCTGGCGAATACCAATCAAGGGGATGCCCTCAATGGCCTCCATATCGATGCGCGAGAGGCTTAGTTCGTATAAGTCTGGGATTAACTTAAACGAGGTTCCCAGGCGCTCGCAGAGCTTCACGCTTCGTACAGCCTGCTGGTGCAGGTTGGAGGGAAGCGCGATGATGACCTCGTCGATCTGCATCGAGCGAATAACCATAGCGATATCATCAATCGTGCCCAGCATCTTAAAGCGCCCAAAATCGCCTGGCTCTTCGCTCATATCGTGCAGAAAACCCACAATTGAGTAGCCGAGATTGGGGCTGGCTGTAATATGCTGCATGACCATTTTGCCCAGGCGCCCCGAGCCTACGACCAGCAGGCGTGTTTCTCCCAGGCCCATGCGGTAGAGTATACTCATACCCGCAGAAACAAGGAGGCGCCCCAAAATGAGCACAAGGATGGTGACTAGCCAGGTGAAGACGAAGAGCAAGCGTGACGTAGCTGGTGGCTGGAAGGTAAAGTAATAGGTAATCAAGAAGGCCAGACCCAGCGTTGTGGAGCCGAGAATAATCTGTGCCTGGCGAAACCAGGTACCAGTCAGGCGCAGGCGATAGAGGCCACGAAAGATGAAGATGATGAGCAGCCCCAGAATGATACCAATCTCTAGTCCCAGAAACCGATCGGGCTTTTGCAAGACATAGGTCGCCGTATCGTTGTTCAGAAGATTCATGCGTACATTGACTAGGAGATGGCTGAGAAAGCTATCAGGTTCGCCAAAGGCTTGACGTAGTGAGTAGGCCAGCTGAAATGAAACATGAATAAGCCACGCATCCAGAATAAGCATAGCGACACATTCAAAGATGCGCCATTGTTTGCGATGTGATCGACGTTTTGAAATGGTCTGGGTAATGGGACCTGTCGCTCCTGTCGTACCAGAGAGGCCGTATTGAGGAGCGTTCTGGGTCCGGGTGTTCCCCGTTCTGCTCGTATCTATATTCATGGTCTCTTTTTGCATGGTCTCTTTACTTTGCTTCATATATTACTATGGCACTTTGGCTTCTCTGCATATTTCTATGCAGGAGTGGTGCCTGGATGCCTTAAAGTTCGTTCAAACAATAAAGACGCTTTTCGTGGTCAGAAAGAAACGCGTGTCAATCTCACAAAATAAATAGCTAGTTCGTCACTTGTTGTCGAGGCCGTTCCCGGGCGGCCTGCTCATATACCGCAATCGTTTTTGTGACCATCTGCTGGACGGAGAAGCTCTCCATCACCTTATACGCTTCCTTGCGACAACGCTCTTGTAGCTGAGTGTCAGTCAAGGCCTGGTGAAGGGCTGAGGCCAGGGCCTCGCTATCCTGAGGTGCGACGCAAAGCGCCAGGTCTAGACCTGCCTCGGGGAGGCTTGATACATTGGTCGTGACCACTGGTGTACCTCCTGCTAATGCCTCGGCAACCGGAATGCCAAACCCTTCGTAGAGCGAGGGAAAGGCAAAAACACTGGCTGCTTGATACCAGAGCTCCTGATCCTGATCATTCACATAGCCCGGAAAGATGACGTCCTGTTCTAGCCCCAGTTGTTGAATGCGGGCGAAAATCTCATCGTAGAGCCACCCTTTGCCGCCAGCCAGGACAAGCTTCTCACGTCGCCCCTGGCTTTGCCGCAAGCTATGATAGGCCTCGATAAGGGTTGGAATATTCTTCCTTGGCTCAAGCGTTCCCAGGTAGAGAATATACCCATCCGTAAGCCCGTGTTTCTGACGGAAGTCTGCACGTTCCTCTTCTGAATGAACGTTTGCGAAGCGTGAATCGATACACATATGCACGGTGTGGATCTTCTCCAACGGAATGTGGGCCAGGGTGTGGGCGTCGGTGCGCGTACTCTCCGAGACGCTGATAACCGCTGTAGCCTGGCGCAGGCTGCGAAGCGTAAACGTGCGATGGTACAGGCGTTTACTTGTTGTCAGTACTTCAGGAAAGCGCAGAAACGCGAGGTCATGCAGGGTCACAACACTGGCACAGTTTTTGGGAAGCAGGGCCGGTAAAACATTCACAGGGGAATGAAGAACGTCGATGTGCCGCTGGCGTAACTGATTTGGAAGCGTGAATTGTTCCCAGGTTACACGTGCGGTTGGCTGAGCCTCTGGCCAGGGAGCGGAAACATAGGTAATCTGTGGGTGATAGGCATGTAGCTGCTCAATGACATCCTCTCCATTGATGAAGACTGTGTAGCGGTGCTCCCCTGGCTGCCTGGCTAATTCGTGGAGCAGGTAACGTATATAGCGGCTGACACCACCATTGCGATAGTTTTGACCGAGGGATAGCAATTGAGCATTGATACCTATATGCATATCGATGACAGTCTCCTATAGCTGCATAACGTCGCTTTTTTACAGTACAGCTAGTAACTCTGGGCTTATTAATGAAATGTTGGCAGTAAGTGCCTTGATACAGATAGATGAGAGTAATAGGCTCTTGCTGTGAGAGCTTTAAAGAGTTCAATGTTGGACGAAAAAATCAGAGTTATAACAAACGGCCAGGACAGAAATTGTTGCGTATTATGCTCTCATACTAAATATCGGCTGTTAGCTGTAACTGTAGACCCTGATCAGGGCCCTGACAGTTTTTAGTATACTCTCTAAGCGATGAGTTGTATAATAAATGGCCCTATTAGCCTGTTTCCTATATGGGAGGAAATTCTCTTCTGGTCGGCGCGAGAAATGTAACGATGCGAACGCTGCTCACCCGGCAAGACTGGATGAGTACGGGGACCTTGTCGGTGTCCCCTGATGTGTCGTGCGATGAAGCCAAAGCACTACGGCAGCAACGCTATAGTGAGTTGCGGTGGAGCACAGACACAAGCCCCCGCCTTCAGGCGTGGGGTGACTGACTTGCAACTATGCTCATAAGAGAGAACGAAATATATGGTTATTTATCGCTCTCCACTTTTTTTTCTCTGCGCAAAGCTCGCAAGAAGTAATGCTGCCTGTCTGGTGAAGGCTGAGGTCTCAGCTTCTCCGGCTAGCGCAGTGATCACAAAGGGTAAGGAATGCTGGGAAGCAAGGAGGGCAAGCGGCTGACTACTTGCGGTTGTTGGAAGCAAGGTTGGTCGTTGCCCATACGCTAACTCACTACTTGCGCGTGCCAGTTGTACAAAGGGCACATCTGGGGCCTGTGCAGGGGTTGGAGGATAACCATAGCGCCAGCGAGTCTGAACATCGTGGAAGGCTCGCGCGTCAAGATGATGGCGTAATTGCGTATAGACCCGCTCGGGGACCTGCCCCGCGACCAGATGAAAATCCAGGTTTGCTTGCGCGTGTGTCACCACGTGCTCGCCATTATCGCTGGCGTTCGCAGAAAAAGGCAAACCTGTGAGCGTAGTGAGGCTACAGGTAGGGACTAGTAGTTGCGTGTAGTGGAGTTGTAGACCCTTAAGGTCAAGGGCTAAGGCTGGCAGGCCCCAACGTTGGCGCAAGAGTTCCGAGCGATCCGGCAGCTCAGCCGTTGCCTGCAACAGCTCCTCCGTGGGCAGTTCGATGGCATCATAAAAGCCCTTAAGGTGGATCTGTTCGTGCTCATCCTTGATGCTTTGCAAGGCCCAGAGCAATCTCCACGCGGCGCCAGGTGCGATGCCTCCATGCATGCTATGGCTGGCCGCCTGTGGCGAGGTGGTATGCAGACTGACGCCCAGGCGGCCCTTGCTACCAAGCAGAAGGAGTGGGGCGCTAGCGGCGTTAAGACCAGCCTCAGAGGTCCCGATGGTATCATCCCAGAGGCAGGCATTGGCCTGGAGTCGGGCCTGGTTAGCACGCAGAAACGCCGGGAGAAGATCTGTCTCTGTATCCTGCTGGAAGTGGATCAGCCATTTGATGGAGAGCGGCAGATCGCCCAGGATATGCTTAACTGCCTCCAGGGCCTGCAGGTATGCAAGAATAGGAAGACTGTGCCAGGGTTGGTTTCCTGATAGGGAGTAGCTGTTATAGAGTAACAGGGTCGAATGTGAGTGTGTGCAACGTTCACTATAGAAGAGCGTGGGTATTTTACCTATCGGGGGATGGGAAGTGGTGGAGGTCGTGAGGGGTGGCTGGGTAAAACCAAGCTGGCCCAGGCGGCTCTGGAACTGATCTAGCCAGGCTTCTGGCCTGGAAGAGAGTGCCTCGCCGACTATCTCTGTCGGGATAAATGGATGCATGCGCTCAAAGGCCTGTAGTTGAGCGTAAAAGGTGGTATCGATCATGGACGCGGCTCCATAGACTCTATGCCTGGCCAGCAGGAGCAAAAGCGGCATATTTCCAGGACTTTTGCTCTGGTTTTGCTAGTACCGCAAGCTAAATATCTTGCATGCTCTCTATTGAAAGAGTATACTCTGGAACAGTAAACGAGACAGGCAATACACGAAAGAGAAAATCTCACCACGTGCTCTATGCGTTACATTGCGTTTTTCTCTGCATCGGTGTATTATAGCCTAAGGTTCCAGCAACCGCCTAGTGTGTTCTGTGTGTCTATTTCGTACCACGTCTTTACACACTATGAGAGCTACTGATTGACGGGAGAGATGCGCGTTGTCCAAACAACTTCGGCTCGATGTCGCACAGCTAACTGATGTTGGCCGTAGACGTCCCCATAATGAAGACAATATGGCCTACGTCATTCCTAAGGATGCCCAGATGATGGCAAAGAAGGGGGCTCTCTTCATTGTGGCCGATGGGATGGGTGGGCATGCCGCAGGCGAAGTAGCAAGCGAAATTGCTGTCGACACGATCAGCAAAGTGTACTATCAAGATGATAGGGATGACGTCGCCGAATCGCTCGTATATGCCATTAAGCGTGCGAATACCTCAATTCACCAGCGAGCCGCGGAAAGCGTGATGCGTAGCGGGATGGGTACTACCTGCGTCGCCGCTGTTCTGCGAGGAAGCACGGCCTATGTTGCAAATGTAGGCGATAGCCGGGCTTACCTGGTGCATAAGGGGCAGGTACGCCAGGTATCGCAGGACCACTCCTGGGTTGAAGAACAGGTGCGTGCAGGTTTACTCACGCAGGACCAGGCTCGTTCTCATGCGCAGCGCAATGTGATTACGCGTTCGCTGGGTACGAATGCCGAGGTTGAGATCGACATATTTGCGGAACCCCTCGATGAAAATGACTCACTGCTCCTCTGTTCTGATGGCCTCTCGGGCATGGTCGATGATGAAGAACTACGCTCAATTGTTGATCAATATGTGCCACGTGAGAGCGTCTATCACCTTGTTGAGCGCGCCAACGAGAATGGTGGAACTGATAATATTACCGCGATTGTGATCCGTGTTCAGGAGTTGGGCTGGGAACCGCCCAATGCACGCCGTCCAATGCGCATAACCAGCCGTGAAGTCAGTGAAGAGCCCACGAAAATTATGGGGAGCCTGGTGGGAGCCCCGGTTGGGCTGCTGGCCCCCAATGCTGACGCGTCCTATGGCAACACACCCTTGCGTGTGGCAAGTGGTCCCCTGACCTCGACGGAGGGGATGGCGTCGCCGCAAACGGCGGTCCTATTGCCATCGCCACGTGGCAAGCGACTTCTCTTTCCCACACTTGCGCTTTTCGTGCTTTTAATTGTGGCGCTGGTTGGTGGTGGGGCCTTCTGGTTTCTGGGGCTTGGGCAACTGGGCGTCAATGTCAATGAATCGCTCACTTCTGCCGATCAGCATATAACAAGCGCCAGGGCAAAGCTGACCGCCTATCCCGCAAATGCTCTCCAGGACTTGCAGACAGCACAACAGCAACTGCGAAAAGTCCAGACGGTTTCGTTGACGAGCGATCAGCGGGCAAAACTAGATAGCCTCAATAGCGACCTTGAGACCAGCACGAAGAGTGCGATCACTAATTATAATCAGCGTTATTTGATTAAAAACCTTCTGTGTGCTAACACTACCACTGTTTCTATTGCCAGCGGTGACGCGAAGGTGCAACCATCTGGGCTGGCGGTGGTACAGCATAATAACAAGAAGTTTTCTTATACCGAAGGGTATGATTATCGCTCGCTCTATCTTATGGATGATAATCAGCATAAGTTAGGCGATAAGCTCAAAGGCGTGGATGGGCAGATCACCTCCATCACGGGCGCCGATGGGCATCTTCTTGTGCTTACCCTGAATAGTGGAACGAGCTATAGTTTACAGGTGTTCACGCCAGATGATAGCGGAGCACTCACAACGTCAGACGCAAAAATCACTATTCCTGAGGATCAGATCAAAAAGGGCTATAAGCCGCTCCTCGTCTCAGCCTGGGATAAAGACGCGTATGTTTTGCTCACGTCGACTAACGCTGACAACACCGCGCTCATTCTAGACTATGCTCTTGATAAGGTTGTTGGCGCTACTGATGCGAATGCGGCGCCACCAGAGATGCAATTATCTTCAGCTAACATCCTGAGTATGGCAGCCTTCCCAGGCAAACAGCTCTTTCTCTTGCTTGACAATGGTACCGTGCAGAGTGTGCAGTTCAATGGAGGCAAGGGTGCAGCGGTCAACGTCGGAGTGCAACAGCCCATTTATGCTCCGCTCAATGCCAGTGCGCAGGCCTTTACAAGCAAAATGGCCGTGCCGGCTCCTGCTCCACAGATCCAGGCGACGCTCTTGATCTCACGCGCGACCTCGTCTGTTCTGTCTACCATGAAGGTAGGGGGGACGCCCCACTTATTCGTCGCGGATGGTGCCAGCCATCGTTTGCTTGATTTGAATCTGGTTTCGAGCAGTTCGCAGACGGCGACAAAGGGGCAAACAACTGGTACATCCCCATTAAGGTCCAGCTATCGCGTCAATATGTGTCGACGAACTTACTGAGTAATGTGAAAGGTATCGCTGCCGATCCAGGGGAGAACATCCTCTATCTGGTCTCGCAGACGGGTCCGGTGGATGCTCCACGCACACAGCTCACTATTGACACCAGCAAGGACCCGACCGATTGCCAGCCCTGAGCGGGCCAGGAAGTTACCTCTCCTTTGACAGTTCTCGACAGCGCAAGAAACAGCAAGCCGCTGGCTGGGAGCTGCCACAGGAAAGGTAGCTTTTTTTTGTTGTTCGCAGTATCATTGTCCGTAATCTTTAGGGTATACGGTATCGTCCGATATATGGAAATAAAAAGCAATAAAAAGCAGTAAGGAGCATTGTAACGTGGCTTTTGAGGTGCATTTTCGCAGCGCCACCTGTGGCGAGTTGACCGCGAAGGATATTGACCGCGAGGTGACGCTCTCCGGTTGGGTCAATCGTCGCCGTGACCATGGTGGCCTGATCTTTCTCGATTTGCGCGACCGCTATGGCTTGACGCAGGTTATTTGCGACCCCGAACGTTCGCGCGAGGCGCATCAGATTGCGTCTGAGGTGCGTTCAGAGTATGTGGTGCAGGTAAAAGGACTGGTGAAGCGTCGTCTTCCTGGAACAGAGAACACACAGTTGCCCACAGGCGAGATCGAGATTGTCGCCCAGTCGATTGAGATTCTCAATCACTCGCGCACGACACCTTTCCCGATCAATAGCGACGCAATCCAGGTCGATGAGCCTCTGCGCCTCAAGTATCGCTATCTCGACCTGCGCCGTCCTCATATGCGCGATAACATCATCCTGCGCCACCGCATCGTCAAGGAGATGCGCGACTATCTCGATGAGCGTGGCTTCCTGGAGATTGAGACGCCCATCCTGATGAAGAGTACGCCAGAGGGCGCGCGCGACTACCTGGTGCCAAGCCGCCTGTACGAGGGCGAGTTTTATGCGCTGCCCCAGTCACCTCAGCAGCTCAAGCAGCTCCTTATGGTCGCGGGACTGGATCGTTATTTCCAGATCGCACGCTGTTTTTCGCGACGAGGACCAGCGTGCCGACCGTCAGCCTGAGTTTACTCAGCTCGACGTCGAGATGGCCTTTGTCTCTGAAGAAGATGTCATGGGTCTTATCGAGGATATGCTGATTAAGCTGATCGAGAAGACGACGAAGAAGCATATTAAGCAGCATCCCTTCCCACACCTGAGCTTTAAAGAGGCCATGGACCGCTATGGCACGGACCACCCCGACCTGCGCTTTGATCTTCCCCTGGTGGAGATCTCAGACCTGGCGGAGGCGGGTACCTTTGGCGTCTTTAAGAGCGCACTCTCTGCGAACGGCATGGTCAAGGGCTTGAAGGTGCCTGGTGGCGCAAGCTATACGCGCAAAGAGGTCGATGAGATCACCGAGTTCGCGCGTACACTGGGGGCCAAAGGCCTGGTACAACTGGCGATTCAGGAGGGTGGCGCGATTAAGTCTCCCCTGACCAAGTTCATGGCTCCTGAAGAGGTGCAGGCCATTGTGGAGCGCCTGGAGGGCCAGCCTGGCGATCTCCTGCTCTTTGTGGCCGACAGTGCCAAGGTTGCCAATGATGTCCTCTTCCGCCTGCGTGTCAAGATGGCGGAGCGCCTGAAGCTGATCGATCCAGAGGAGATGGCGCTGTGCTGGGTTGTGGACTTCCCGCTGTTCCACTACGATGAGGATCTCCAGCGCTATGATGCGGAGCACAATCCCTTCTCTGGCATGGATGAGGCGCATATCGAGCGCCTGGACTCCAATCCGCTGGATATTCGCGCCAAACAGTATGACATCATCTGTAACGGGTTTGAGGTCGGCGGCGGTAGCGTCCGTATCAATGTGGCCGAACTCCAGCGCAAGGTCTTCTCATTGATGAAGATGAGCGACGAGCAGATCCAGGAGCAGTTCGGGCATATGCTAGAGGCCTTTGAGTATGGCGCGCCCCCTCACGGTGGCATCGCCCTGGGTGTCGACCGCCTGGTTATGCTCTTCGCCGATGAGGATAACATTCGCGAAGTAATTGCCTTCCCCAAGACGCAGAGCGCCCAGGACTTGCTTATGGGAGCACCTTCCCCGGTCGATGACAAGCAACTCAACGAATTACATTTGCAGGTTCGCCCAGAGCCAACAAAGTAACGCTTGTTTCCCATAGGGGGACGAGGAAAATGTATAGCGAGAGCAAGGTAGATATACTCTACCTCGCTCTCGCTCTTTTTGTTATGCGCCTGGTATTCAACGACGCCTCTTACATGCAAGATGGAGGCAGACAGCGCTTGCCTCCATCTTGCGCCCTTTTCGCCCCTGCGAGCTATGTAGGAGTGAAAAGTCTTCGGTAAATACAACAAGAGCAATCATTAACCGTAAATAGAAAAAGATATATTTTCCCCCTTTCTCAAGCCTCCTGCTCCTCTAGATGAAAAGATGCGTGGAAGTTTCTTCACCAAACCCGTGGCAGGATGCCCCCGTCTTGTAAGCCTGGCACTTACACACAAATATGTGATCTTGAGAAAGAACACGGAAGCGATGTGCTGCAGGTGCCTCGTTTTCCCCCACACGAGAGATGACACACTTTTGGTGAAAAGTCGCTTGTCTCGCCAAGCTGAAAGCACATCATTGTGCATCAAGGGGCGTTTTTTTCAACACCTTTCCCTCGCATCATGCTGAGGATCTTCTGCAAACTTTCATATTTGTGTATACGTGTCAGGCTTCAGCCGAGGGTATCTGACAAGGATTCCAGGTACCTCACAGATTTTTCTTTACTATCAACATTGATATCATTAAGAGCGTTGGTACTTTGCTGACAAGACAGGCCTCCTTGTATAAGGAGGCCTGTCTTGTTTAGGATCTATTCCTGTATAGTTTTTGCGTAAAAGCTTCTCAGAGCTTACTCAGATGGGCGAATGACGTTGATTGTTGTTTGGGTATTCCTCTTTCTCTTTGCCCGCTAGAATAGCGCCAGAACGCCAAAGAATGCCTTTGCCCATTTAGTGACAGGAGAAGATTTAAGAGAAAAAAAAGCCGTTTCTGACTGATGGGCAAAGTGTATTTACAAGGCCGATTTGGATAGAGTTCTATAATTATTATAGGTATCTAGTTATTATAGGTAAAGGTACCATACGAAAAACCCCAGACTCAATCGTAGGTTTGACATCCGGTTGGGAGGATGGAAGGAGAGAAGTTTATGACATCGATGAATCAGGGAAATACCAATCGTATCGCGACAGCAGCTGTGAATTCGGCACCATCTGCCGCCAATGCACTACACCGCCAGGCGGCGGCCGCTCTCGGGAGCACTACCGTAGGTATTGCACCTAAATTTGTGCCCACTCTAAGTGAGGATGACGCCGTGGTTCAGGCGCGCCTGCTCAAGGCGCTGGCTGATCCGACACGCTTGCGCATTTTGAGCCTGCTAAGTCGACACGAAGGAGAAGTGTGTGTCTTTGAAATAGTAGAGAGCTTCACACTAGAGCAGCCAACAATCTCGCACCACCTGCGCATTCTGCGTGATGCGGGACTGGTCGATTGCCGTAAGAAGGGCCTGTGGGCCTACTACTATGTGCGTCGCGATGCTCTAGCACGCGCGCGTGATGTCATTGAGGGGCTTGCGTAGTCACTTATGATGTAGGGACTGGGTTGCATGCGCACTGATACGATTCGGGCAATACGCGCTGAGCGTGTTTAGTGCGCCCTGCTCGCTTCTTACGCGTTTCTGGCTGGTCTTATTGTGAGTTCTTGTGTCTGCCGCGATCCTGTAACCTGGTTGCCCGGTGTAGAGCATATGTCTGCTTATTTTATCTCTGCACCACCAGGGGAAGTACCTATACAGAACCCTGAGCGCGTTAGCGTTAGCCACGAGAGTGGCGCCGCGCCCCCGAATGGGGGTTGGGTTCTGTGTAAGGATGCGGCAGCCATTTCTGAAGAGCTGAATGCTTAGAAAAACTAATTTTGAAAAAGGCCTTCAAAGCTCTTGACAATTCTCCAAGAATGCTGTAGTATACAACCCGTGATTGATCCCGTAGCTCAGTGGATAGAGCGACAGATTGCGGATCTGTAGGCCGGAGGTTCGACCCCTCTCGGGATCGCCAGATATCAGTCGGCAACGATTGGTCTGAAAACAATTGAATAGCATATGATTGATCCCGTAGCTCAGTGGATAGAGCGACAGATTGCGGATCTGTAGGTCGGAGGTTCGACCCCTCTCGGGATCGCTAAATATAAAAGAGAGACCAGCTTGTACAAGCTGGTCTCTCTTTTATATTTAGCGATCCCGAGCAGGAGGGCGCCTACAATTGCTATTGAACTGGGAGTTCAGACGCTTCAGCAATCTCGTTTTGGGCTGTGAGCGCTACGGCCTCGTCTCCTGTCTCGCGTAGCGTACCCAGGCGGCGCATCTCGGGCCAGATACCGGCTACGGCTAAGACAACCAGGACGGTGCCGATGCCACCGATTACTACGGAGAGAACAGGCCCTAAGAATTGGGCCGTGACTCCCGACTCAAAGCCGCCTAACTGGTTGGATGAGGCGACGAAAA
Organism: Ktedonobacter robiniae; assembly: GCF_016587375.1. Classification (GTDB taxonomy): domain Bacteria; phylum Chloroflexota; class Ktedonobacteria; order Ktedonobacterales; family Ktedonobacteraceae; genus Ktedonobacter; species Ktedonobacter robiniae. The sequence continues at coordinate 916,570 of NZ_BNJG01000001.1, read as the reverse complement.
TGGAGTTGACCGCCGAGACCCGCCCGCGCATATGATTGGGTGTCCGAGTCAGCATAAGGGTGCTGCGAATAATGACGCTAATATTGTCCAACCCGCCCAGGCAGAAAAGCATCACGAGCGAGAGCCAGAAGGACTGTGAAACGCCGAAGACGATTGTCGCCAGACCAAAGCCCGCGACCGCCAGGAGCAAGGTCCGCCCGGCGCGCTGAAAGGGTGGGCGATGGGCGATGAAGAGTGTTACGCAGATAGCGCCAAGCGAGGGCGCGGCCTCCAGCCACCCCAGACCTGTAGGTCCAACCTTGAGAATGTCCTGCGCGAAAATGGGCATTAAGGTTGTCGCGCCGCCCAGGAGCACGGCAAAGAGATCAAGCGTAATCGCGGCCAGGATAATCGGGGCATGGCGTAGAAAGGCAAAGCCCTCGCCAAGGTCCTGAAGCGTGGTCTTTTTACTGCTTGTCTTCTTGATATTGGCAGGGGCCAGGGTTCGTATCTGCCATAGCAGGATGACGAAGAGGAGGCCTGTCAGGGTATTGAAGAGATAGACCTGAATGGTGCCGTGAAAGAGAGCGATGGCGAAGCCGCCCAGGGCCGGGCCGAGAACCGAGGCCAGTTGCCATGAACTGCTGAACCAGGTCGCCGCGTTCTCAAAGCTACTCTCGGGCACCGTTTCCGAGAGAAAGGCCTCGGAGGCGGGGCTGTTAAACGCGGATGCGCATCCCACAAGCAGGAGGCAGAAATAAACCATCCAGATGGGGGCTTGGGTGTAGGAGAGAGCCGCCAGGGCCAGTGAGATGAGCACCAGGGCGGCCTCTGTCACCAGAATGATACGTTTGCGGTTATACGTATCGGCGAGTTGGCCACCGGGAAGTGATAAAAATATGACTGGTAGGACCTGTACCAGGCCTACTCCGCCTAGAATAAGTGCTGAATGCGTGCGTACATAGAGTTCCCAACCGATAGCCACGCTTAGCATGCGTTGACCTATGCTCGCGATGAGCGAACCCAGGAACAGGAGACGAAAGTCGCGAATACGGAGCGCACCATAAGGATCGATTTTCGCTGGTGGGGGAACACCATTTCCCCCTTGTATTGATTGTTTGTCTGACACGAATACCTCGTTAGTTCTAAGAATTACTATGTATTATAGTTGACATAAAATTTATTTTATAGCCCTCTCTCAGTTACAAACACGGAAAGGGAGCTTTCCCTTCCCATGAGAGTGGGAAAATAGTCGTGTCAGCTACAAAGAGATAGGATGTCTTGCCATGCCAACTCAGTCAGATGCCTTCCCACACGCGGCACACACTTCATCTACGCCGATGATGCTCCCCGCTGTCGGTGTGGATATTGGAGGAACCAACACACGTATTGGCCTTTTTCCCTCGTTTGATGCTCCCACGTTTACCCTGTTGGCGCGTTTCCCGACGCCGCAAGAGTATGCACGGCAGGTGGAGCAGATATGTGTGACCCTGCGCGACCATGGCTTACTGAATGCGCTTGCTGGAATTGGGGTCTCGATTGGTGGGCGGCTCGCGTTGGATGGACGGATGGTCACAATTGCCCCTAACTTGCTGGATTATGTTCAGCAGCCCCTGGCCGCCGATCTGGAGGCGCGCCTGGGTTGCCCCGCTTGCCTGGCACATGATCCCGTCTGTGGGCTGCTGGGCGAGAAGCGTTTTGGTGTCCTGGCGTCGAGCGAGCGCTGTGCCTATGTAACGCTCTCCACGGGTACGGGGGCCGCCATACATCTTGAGAAGGCCGGTGTGGGGGTGACGGTCTCCATTGAGATTGGGCATCAGTTGCTGGATGGAAATGAGTTGCGCTGTCTCTGTGGACAGGTCGGGTGCCTGGAGCCTTTTACTGGCGGTAGACAGCTTGAACAACGCTATGGACGCCCCATCGAGCAGATACAGGACCCCACCTTCTGGGAGACCTTCAGTGACAAGCTAGCTCTGGGCCTGGTGAACCTGGCCCAGCTTACCAAGGTTGAGGTTATCGCCGTGAGTGGCGCGATTGCCTTGTATAACCCTTTTCTCCTCCCCCTCTTGCAGCAGAAGATAGACGCTCGCTTAAACTGGACCCGCCTGATATTGATCCCTGCTCGCCTTAAGGAGGATGCGCCTCTGGTTGGGGCCGCGCTCCTGCTCGCTACATCCGAGGAATCGATCCTGCATTGAGGCTCCGCCTGCTGTATCACTTGTGTTGGACCACAAATTCCCTACTAGAGAGCGCCTGGTTGGTACTATTGGGGGGTGTGGTCCTATATTTTTTCAATGGAGGTTGGGCCTTGCCGACTGGTAGTTATGGGCCTGGTACAAGGCAAAAAAACTTTTTCGGGATAGAGCCTGGGAAATCTTTTAGAGTACAATTGCAACACAGCCTTGCTAAACACTTACTGGTCGATAGCCTGTCTCTCTTAACGTGGCTTTCGTGACATGAGAGACGTGTGTTTACAGTCTCGCTCTATTCTCATTATCTTGACGTGGTTATCTCAAAAAGGAGCTAAGGATGAAGCAGCCCAAAAAATACAGTAATTATACCCCCGAACTTCGCCAGGTACTTGCCCTGGCGCGCGAAGAGGCGATTCGCCTCTGCCATCGTTCGGTGGGTAGCGCTCATCTGTTCCTGGGGTTGCTCAAGCTAAATAATCCTCTGATAGAAGCCCTCTTTGCGTCAATGCATACCAGCCCGTACCGGGTCGCCCAGACCCTGGAGTTTGTGCTTGGATTTGGTCATAAAGCGTTGATCAGCACGCCCGCGCTCAACCCATCCGCCCGTGCAACGCTCAAAAGAGCTGAAGAGGAGGCCCTATTGGAGAATGAAGAACTTGTTTCGCTAGAGCATCTGCTGCGCGCTATTTTTGTAGACCAGGACAGCACGACAATGGGGGTGTTGAATACTATGGATATTTCGGCGGACGCTGCACAGAAACAACTCAAACAACTGACGAATAAAGGCTATGATAATCTCCAGTTCGCGGTGCGTTTCCAGGCTTTCTATGATGAGACCCCTCTCCTGAATGAGTATAGTCGTGATCTGACTATGGATGCCTTGATGGAGGAGTTGGAGCCAGTAGTGGGGCGCGAGGTACAGATTGAGCGTATGCTCCAGATTCTGGCACGTCGCTCGAAGAACAATCCTATCCTCATCGGACAACCGGGTGTCGGTAAGACCGCCCTGGCTGAGGCCTTGGCGACGCGGATTATCGAGGGGCAGGTACCTGACGAGTTTCGCCAGTGTCGCGTGGTTGGATTAGATGTGGCGTCCCTGGTTGCGGGTACCAAGCTGCGCGGCGATTTTGAGCATCGTCTGCGCGGAGTCATGCGCGAGGTCGCGGCGGCAAAGAACCTGATTCTCTTTATCGATGAGGTGCATACCCTCGTGCAGAGTGCGGGTGGCGAGGGGTCGCTTGATGCCGCCAATCTCTTCAAGCCGTTGCTGGCTCGCGGTGAGTTCCGCTGTATTGGCGCAACGACGATGGAGGAATACCGCCGCCATATCGAGGCTGATCCCGCCCTGGAGCGCCGCTTCCAGCCCGTGATAGTGCCCGAGGCGACGATTGATGAGACCATCGCCTGTCTGCGCACGCTGCGTCCGCGCTACGAGACATTCCACGAGGTCAATATCACCGACGCCGCCATCGAGAGTGCCGCCCAACTGTCGAAGCGCTATATTCAGGGACGCTTCTTGCCCGATAAGGCCATTGACCTGGTCGATGAGGCCTGCGCACGTGCGCGTGTGAAGCGTTCGCTGCCCCCCAGGGGATCCAGCATCTGCGCGACCAGCTGACAAGCACAACACGTGAGAAAAATTATGCCATCTCGCAGCAGGATTTTCACAAGGGATTGGTCTTGCTCAAGCGGGAACAGGAGTTGCGGGGCGAGCTCTGGCTAGCTGAGCAGAGCTGGATGGCTGATGACGAGGCCTACCCTACGATTGACGAAGAGGCTATTGCGCATATTGTGTCCAGCTGGACGGGCATTCCCGTCACACGGCTGACGACCTCTGAACGCCGCATGCTGCTCTCGCTGGAGAATGAATTGCATAAGCGTGTGGTAGGGCAGCACGAAGCTGTACAGGCCGTCGCACGTGCCGTACGCCGCGCCCGCTCCTCGATGCATGATGGACGGCGCCCAATTGGTTCCTTCCTGTTTGTGGGACCAACCGGCGTAGGGAAGACAGAGCTGGCGCGTGCCCTGGCTGAGACCATTTTCACGGATAGCAAGGCACTCATACGTTTTGATATGTCCGAATTTATGGAGAGCCACCACGCCTCGCGCCTGATTGGTACCCCTGTCGGCTATGCCGGCTCTGACCAGCCTGGACAGCTTGTGGAGGCCGTGCGTCGCCAGCCATATAGCGTGGTACTCTTCGACGAGATCGAGAAGGCGCACCCCAAGGTATTTGATCTGCTCTTGCAGATTCTGGATGATGGCGTGTTGACGGATGCGCATGGACAGAGCGTCTCCTTCAGAGATACGATTATTATTCTGACCTCGAACGCAGGAGCTGAGCAGCTCTCGACCGGTTCGATGGCCTTTACTCCACGGCAGAAGAATGCCCAGGTACGGCAGCAGGAGGATACGGAGCGTATTCGCCAGCGTGTCTTGCCGGCCTTGAAGGGGATGTTCCGTCCTGAACTGCTCAATCGCTTTGATGATATCATCGTCTTCCATTCGTTGACGCGTGAGCACCTGAACCAGATCGTAGATATGATGATCCATCAGACCCAGAGCCGCCTGAATGAGCGCTTTACCGCCCTGCCAGTGACCTTGACGGTAACCCCTCAGGCACGTCATTTCCTGGTGCAGCATGGCTATGATGTCTCCTATGGAGCGCGCCAGTTGCGTCGCACGATCCAGTCTCTGCTGAATGATTTGCTCGCTGAGGCCATTCTGCGTGGCGCAATAGAGGAGGGCGACCAGGTGACCGTGGATAGCGATAGCGAGAACGGTACACTGGTAATCGAGCAAGAGTCAGCCGTAGCGGCCCTCGCTACGGTCGAGGCAAGTTCCATCGTGGCCAAAATACACGCCGCATAAGAAGCGTGCACATCTCTACCGGGAGCAAGCCAGTGTCGGCTGCTCCCTTTCTTTTATTTAACTTTTTATGTGGCTAAGAAGAGAAATTGCGCGTATATGCGCATTAAATCAACTATATATGATATATGCATTAAGTTTGACTTACGAATATTTTGCTGTTATGATACTACCATATTTCAACATTGAGCCGCGATATGGGGGGATATACGGTGAGCGAGGTACAAACTTGGCGTGAGTTCCTCGGAAGGATTATTCATGATCCTCAAGAGAAGCAGCGCATCGCTAGTCTACTTAACATCAGCCCCGTGACGCTTACACGTTGGGCCAGTGGCGAATCAACTCCTCGAACACAGAATTTGCGCCAATTGCTCCAGACTTTGCCAGAACATCGTGCCAGGTTTGTGGAGTTGTTACCTGAGGAAGTGGGCAAGCCCTTTAGAGATCCCAATTTGCTAGAGGAGAGCACGGAGAATCCTGAGATTCCTGCGCTTTTTTACTCGCGCATCGTTAATGCCCATTGTGACCTACCGGCTATTCTGCGCTTCAATGCGATCTGCGACCTGGTGTTACAGCAGGCGCTCAAGCATCTCGATCCACACCGGATCGGCCTGGAATTGACGGTAATCACATGTATGCCACCAGGTGAGGGGGGCAAGGTGCGCAGCGTGCGTGAAATCATTGGGCGCGGTACTCCACCCTGGGATCGCGAGCTGGAGCATCATACGGCCTTTCTCGGTGCGGAGTCCCTGGCGGGCTATGTTATCAATATGGGGCGCGCGCGCGTGGTGACGGAGCGTTCTGAGGGCTTCCAGTTTTTCCCCATTGTCTGGGGAGAGCACGAGCAAAGCGCTATGGCCTGCCCTATTCTCCTGGGCGATACCATCGCAGGGTGCTTCCTTGGTTTAAGTACGCGCCCGAAATTCTTCCTTCCTGAGCCACGCCAGGCGCTTTTTTCGGCCTACACTGAGCTGATGAATATTGCCTTTCAGCCGGGTGCCTATTATCCACTACAACAGGTAGAGCTGTGTCAGATGCCGCCCTATCCCTTGCAACAAAGCTATCTCACTCATTTTCGTAGCTGGGTATCACAGCTGATGATGCGTGAGCGGCTACGCGTGAACGAGGCTGAGCAGCTGGTCTGGCAACAGATCGAGCAGAAGTTGTTGCAGCTTCAGATGCAAGGCGCCCACTAACTCTACTCTCTTGACCCTGGCTTCCCTGATATTTATAATTCAGTTAGTTTCCTTTTTTGCAGAGGAAATAATGGGATTGGTGTAGCTTCGCGGGCACCTCACTCACGTGGTGAGCGATTTCGTGGTGCTCGGTAGATGAGAGTATGCTTGCCAATGTATAGCAGAGGATAGCATTATATGCGACGAAAGTTTGTATGGCACTGGCAGCTCTCACTGCTCCTGGTTATTGCTCTTCTAGGTCTAGGGGCACGCCTGTATGGTCTCAACTGGGATATGGGAGAGAATTTTCATCCAGATGAGCGGGAAATCTTATTTCGCGTGGCTGCTTTGGGTTGGCCAGCTAGCATGGCCCAATTTCTAGATCCAGATCACTCACCTCTTAATCCACATTTTTTTGCCTATGGTTCGCTGCCCCTCTACCTGCTGGCTGGTACCTGGTCTCTGCTTTCGCGCCTCTTTGCCTGGCCTCTGTCTTATGCCGCACTCTCCCTGGTGGGAAGAATGGCCTCGGCACTCTTTGATACAGGCTCGCTCCTGTTGACAGCCTGGCTGGCGCGCCTCTTGACGCAGGAGCGTGGCTTTAGCTATCGCGCAAGCTGGAGTGTAGCTCTGCTGGCGGCGGGTCTGGTCGCGTTTACGCCCCTACAGTTGCAGCTCTCGCATTTCTATACTGTAGATACACTCCTGCTCTTTTTTGTGCTCTTGACGCTTGTGGGATGTGTCAAATATGTCTTGACGCGCCATGACCTCTTCTGGCTTAGCTGGACTGGTATCAGCTTTGGCCTGGCCCTGGCCACCAAGTTTAGCGCGGCTCCGCTGGGTTTGCCTATAGTCATTGCAGTGCTGTTGCGCTACCTGCGTAAGCGTGATATTGTGGAGGCGCTGGTTGGTCTCCTGTTCCCGCTCTTGCTGGCGGTAGTGGCCTTTTTTGTGACACAGCCATATGCCTGGCTGGATATGCATAACTATATTGTGCAGGTGACGGAGCAGGGCACGATGGCGCGGGGCGGCCTCGATTACCCCTATGTCCGACAATTCGCGGGGACGCTGCCCTATCTCTACCAGGGCTATAACCTGCTCTTCTGGGGTCTGGGCTTGACGCTAGGCCTGGCTGCCATCTGTGGTTTCTGCTGGGGGATCTGGGCGACCTGGCGGGGTACCCTGGCCTCAACCTGGTGGATTGTTTTCGCCTGGATGGTGACATATAGCGTCATCACCGGGAGTTTCTACGTCAAGTTTATGCGCTATCTCTTGCCTATCTATCCCCTATGTGCACTCCTGGCTGCGACCTTCCTGGTCGCGCTGGTAACAGCGGGCTGGTCCACGCCACCTGTCGAGGCTCCTGCTGGCTTCTGGAGGCGCCTACGAGGTGGCTATGGCCCTCGTTTGGTGACAGGAGCCCTACTGGTGCTGGTAGTGGGAGGAACGCTCTTTCAGGGCCTGGCACTCTTGCAGGTCTATAGCCAGCCCAATACGCGTATCCAGGCTTCGCGCTGGCTGTACGCGCACCTGCCGCGCGGCAGCGTTCTGACATATGAGCAATGGGATGATGCTTTGCCCGTAGCTATCGATGGCCACGATCCCTCCTATTTTGCCCAGGCAAACTATGCGGATGCGCAGGGGAATATGACCACAGGTCTGGGTCTCTATGATGATGACACGCTGGCAAAGGCGCGGGTCCTGGCCCGGCTCTTGCCCACCCTCGATGCGATTACTATGGCCTCTGATCGCCTGGATAAATCGATTCCTCGGATGCCTGAGCGCTATCCCTTAACCATCCGCTACTACCAACTCTTGTTCCAGGGAGAGCTTGGCTTTCGGCTGGCGGCGCAGTTTGAGGTGCGTCCACACCTGTTAGGCATTACCCTTGACGATAGCATGGCGGATGAGAGCTATTCGGTCTTTGATCATCCTATGGTGCGCATCTTTGTGCGTCAGCAGCCATACACCTACACATCCGAGCAGGTGTATCAAAAGTTAATTAGCGGCCTTTCACTGCCAGAGAAGTAAGGTAAAGAGTGTCTGGTGGTAGGCTGGCTTTGCCAGCCTACCACCAGACACTCTTTACCCAGAGGGGCGTTTGCGCGCAGAGGCAGGCCCAATGGTCATGACTGTGGAGCTTGATGATATGAAGGAACGGCAGGATGTGCCGTTTATATATTTAGTAGAGTCCTCTATTCAGGTTGAGAAGTTATGCTGGAATTATTACAGATGTGGGCGCTGATTGAGGTTATCGGTCTGATCGGTTTCCCACTCGCTTTGATGGTCTTTCATAATTTGCCCGATCGGGGCTGGGCATTTAGTAAGTCGCTGGGAGCGATTGTCTTTGTATTTTGTGCCTGGTGTCCGCTGATGTGGCTGCGTTTTTTGCCCTATACTCGGCTCTTTCTGCTGGGGGTGCTGTGTATTCTCGCGGCGCTGGCGCTATTTGGCTGGAGGAAGGCATATCACGAGGTTGGCAAGGTCCTGCGTGTGAACCTGGGATATGTGATAGCGACCGAGATTATTTTTCTGGGAATGATGTGCCTGCTGGGATGGGTACGCTCCTTTGGTCCTGAGATTCGGGGCTGGGAGATGTTTATGGATGAAGGTTTCCTGGCATCTATTCTGCGCAGCGAGCATCTCCCGCCAGCTGATATGTGGTATGCTGGCTCGCTCATCAACTACTACTATTACGCGCACTTTTTTATCGCGACGCTGGCGAAACTGCTCAATCAACCCTCCTATGTTGCTTTTAATACGGGTATCTGCCTGCTCTTTGGCTTAACCGGCCTCAATTTCTTTGGCGTGACCTGCAATATCGTGGCCTGGGCGCGTTACCTACGCAGCAAGGTGTATGCAGGGGGAACTGTCTCACAGGAGCATCCCTCGACAGTGTATCCGCCGCTGGCGGGTGGCATTGTCTTTGGCTTGCTCACGATTGTGATGGCCCTGCTTATGGGCAACCTGGCCGCGACACAGTTATGGTGGCAGAACCATGGCATGGTAACGACCACGTTTGACCAGGCCTACACCTTCTGGGTTGGCCCCTCGCGGGTCATTAATAAGACGATCAATGAGTTTCCCGCCTTTAGCTTTCTCCTGTCCTGCTTTCATGCGCATGTGCTGGCCTTTGCCTTTACCGTGCTGGGGATTGGCGCCGTTTTTAATCTCTTTTTAGAGCCTACAGGGCGCGGTTTAAACGTCTTTGGCGAGAGCTGGCGGCTGGTACTGACCCTTGTTTGCACCGCCTTGATCCTGGGTGGGCTCTTCTTGATGAATGGGTGGGATTATCCAACCTATGTGGGTCTTTGCCTGGCTTGTATCGCGCTTCAACAATGGCTTACCTACCAGCGGAACTTTTCATGGGTGTTGGTCGTCGATATCGTTGTGGCCTGTGTCTCGCTTGTTGTGTTGACATTTCTGTTGTATCTGCCCTTTTTTATCACGTTTGTCTCGCCAGCGCAGGGCGTGGGGCTGGTGAAGCCGGAAGATCGCTCTGCGCTTGGTAGCGAGTGGCTTATTTACGGTATTTTCGCCTTTGTGGTGCTCTCGTTTCTCTTTGCCAGCGCGTTAAAGCGTCCACTGCTGGACCTAGCGGAGCTGTATCCGCAGGAGACACCCTCCTGGTTGACGCTGAGTAATTCACGCTTTGCCTGGTGGCTCGTGGCCTTTGTCCTGGTAGTCGGCCTGCTGGTGCTGGTGCTGATGCCTAAGAGCGCCACACTACTGGTGGCGGCGGGTATTGCGCTGGCGGCGTTTCTGCTCGCGCTCTATCACCTGGGAGACCGCGCCCATGCCTACCCGCTTTTGTTAGGGGCCTTAGCCTTTCTGCTCATCGCAGGCTGTGAAGTCTTCTTCCTGCGTGATGTCTTTGCGGACCAGGACCCGCGCATGAACACAGTCTTTAAATTCTATTTTCAAGCCTGGGCGTTGCTCTCAATTGCCTCGGGTGCTGGCTTATACTTTCTCTGGCAGAGTTTTCGCCCTGTAAAAGTTGGCGCACTTGTGGCATACTGGTGGCAAATGGCTGGAGTCGTGGGCTGGTATGCGTTATTGCTGCTCTTCCTATTGTCTGGCATGCTCTATCCTTTGCAGGCGCCCTATGCGCGTTATGGACCAGGAAAATTTCCCTCGCCGAGTGGTATGTTGGCCTCAACGGGAAGCTTAAATGGGCTTGATTACTTACGGAGCGATCCAACGTATCCGGGCGACTATGATGCTATTCTCTGGCTCAACACGCATGTGCAGGGGAACCCTGGCATCGTGGAGGCGGTTGGCGGCGATTATTCCGAATATGGGCGTGTCTCCATCTTTACCGGCCTGTCGAGCCCGATCAACTGGCCTGGGCATGAACTGCAATGGCGGGTGACAATGTTGCATACAGCGCAGAACTCGGAGGATTTCAACCAGCGGCAAACGGCGGTTGACCTGATCTACCAGGATCCTGATAAGAAGATAGTCCTGCAAAATATGGCGCGTTACAACATCCAGTACCTATACGTTGGGCCTTTAGAGTATCGAAAGTACCAGGCGGCTGATCTCCATCGTTTTGCCGCTTTTATGCAAATTGTCTATAATGCGAATGGTGTGACCATTTACAAAGTCAACGTGTAATCACGGGTTGAAATAGATTAAACATACTTGAGTGACTGCTTATGTTAAGCCGTGCAAGGAGGAAGAGTCTTTGAAGCGACCAGATACTGACACTCGTCGAGATGAGCACATCCCCCAGCCGACGATCCCAGATGAACAAACACAGCTGGAACCGCCTGAGGAGGCTCTGGGCGAAGGGCGAGCTGAAACGCAGCCCGAGGCTCTGGATCCGGCATTGCCCCTGGAATTATCCCATGCAGAAGTACCAGGGGCCGGTGGAGAGCGTGCCGCAAGCGCGCAGGAGCAAGAGCATGCGCTTGTAGCGACACGAGAGGTGGCACCATCGGAGCGTGAGTCCCAAACGCTTGAGGAGGAACAGCCCTCATTTGAGGCAGAGGCCTATGCAGAGAAATTACAGCCGTCTGGCCAGGGCTTTACCTTCAAACTTCCCTCGCGCGAACAGGTAATCGCCTGGGCGCCTTTTCTCGGCCTAGTCTTGCTGGGCGCTATCCTGCGTTTCTGGAACCTGGGCGATAAGCCTCTGCATCACGACGAAAGCTTGCACGCTTACTACTCGCTGATGTTGATGCACAACATGGAGAATTGGCTGAGTTGCTTTAGCCCCACCAGCAGTTGTTATCATTATGATCCGCTGTTGCATGGCCCCTTCCAGTTCCATGCCATTGCCCTGGTGTACAAGATATGCCAGTTACTGGGCTTTTCGGACAATGGCGTAAATACCACAACGGTACGCATCGCCGCCGCGACCCTGGGGACGGTGATCGTTGGTTTACCTTTCTTTATTCGCGATTATCTGGGAAAATATGGGGCGTTGCTGGCCTCTTTCTTGCTGGCGATCTCACCCAGCCTGGTGTATTTCTCGCGTTTCGCGCGCGAAGATATCTACATGGCCTGTTTTACCCTGCTCCTGGTGGTCTCGATGGCGCGCTACTGCCGTGATCGCTCGCTGAAATGGTTGATCACTGGCTCGGTTGCCTTTGCGCTCTCTTACGCTACCAAGGAGGCGACCTTCCTCACGGTGGCGATCCTGGGTAGCTTCTTTGTGGGCCTGGTCGTCTGGGATATCGCCGTGCGTTTCCCATTTGCGCAGGACATACCCGAGGGTGCGCCAAAGGCCGCAAAATTCCTGCCCCGAACGTGGGCGCCCCTGGCGTTGCTGGTTCTGGCCGTTGTGGTTGCGCCGGTGGCTCTGACCTTCTTCCATTACATGCACGTTGTCTCGCTCTATATTAATGATCCCAAGACGCAGCCACTGGCGAATAATTTTGTGGCCAATCTGAAAAACATCACGGTTGCGATTGTGCCCTGGCTGGGCATTGCGCTGGGCATTTATGTGCTTGTCATTCTGATGCTGGAATACTTCGAGAAACTGCCTGTCTACGACGGGCGTCGTCGGGGCGTGGCGAAGTCTGTTGATCCTGTGCGTCAGCCCTTGCTTGACGTGGTTACGACGATGCCCTGGATGCACTGGGTCTTTGCTATCCTATGTGGCTGGGCGGTCTTCTTGATCCTGTTTACGGTCCTCTTTACCAATATCCGTGGTGGCATTGGGGATGGCATCTGGCAGGGTTTGTATTACTGGTTGCAGCAGCAGCAGGTGGCTCGTGGCGAGCAGCCCTGGTACTACTACTTTATGCTGATCCCGCTGTATGAGCAGATCGGCCTGGTCTTTGGTCTCGTGGGGGTGGTACGCTGCCTCCGGCGCCCATCGCGCTTCCGCCTCTTTCTGGTGTACTGGTTTGTGGGTAGCGTCTTCATCTATTCCTGGGCGGGCGAGAAGATGCCCTGGCTGATGATCCATATGACGATGCCGATGATGCTACTGGCCGCGCTCGGCTTGCAGCCAGCGGTGGTGACGGTTATGGACTGGGCGTGCCAGCGCTTGAACGCGCGGGCAAGCACTCCCGTGGGTGCTTCTCGCCCTCTGTCTTCGGGACGGGCCTTTGGCTCTATTGCAGTCCTCGTGCTCGCGCTACTGTTGCTCGTGCCAACGCTCCAGAATATGTTCCAGGTCACATATGTGCATGCCGCCGATGGTCCGCACGAAATGATGGTGTATGTGCAGACGACCTTTGACGTCAATAAAGTGATGGCGAAGGTTGACGCTGTGGATAACAAGCTGTATCACGGTGAGAAAAAACTGCCGGTTAGCGTGGTGAGCGATGCGACCTGGCCCTTTGCCTGGTACCTGCGCGATTATCACCAGACAACCTTCTTGAACATCGATTCGCAGAATGTCTGCCCTCCGCTCTCGACCAACGCGCCTGTGGTGATTGTCGGCGGTGACTGCCTGGCGACCTATAAAACGCTCTACAAGAACCAGTACGTGGTCTCGACTTACCATATGCGTACCTGGTGGGACGAGGGGTATAAGCCGCTCCCTTGTGTTCCAACAAACACGAATAACTGCGCCGGTCAGCCAACCTGGGGAGGCGTTGGACCCCTGCTCTGGCTTAGCTATGGCGATACGCCACCAGCGCACGCGCAGTTTAACCTGGGGAGCGCGGCCTCCCATGTCTGGAACTGGTGGTGGTACCGCCAGGCGATTGGTAGCACCGATGGCTCATATGACATGGCCATTTTGGTCCGCAAGGACCTGGCTACATAAGTGAGCTGCCCGACGCTGCTGAAGCACGCGTCTACGTATGATGGGACCATTATGTGTAGATGCGTGCTTCAGCAGCGTCGGGCCACATATGGCTTCCTATTGCACACTACTAGAGAGTGAGTGGTTTGAGGAGTTGATATTGTTTGGCGGCAACGATGGCCTGCTCCAGGATAAAGCTGATGACTGGGAGCAGGCGTGGGTGTGGCATCTCCTGGAAGAGAAGGGTGACTGCCATGGAGAAGGGAATCTTGCTTTTGCTCGATCCACCCTGCCCTTTAGCTGCTGGTAGAAGGGCGCCATGGCTCATAAAGTAGCAGGACCAGTAACTGAGATGATTGTAGTGTAGAGCCTGGGTCTGTTGGGGTGGAAAAAAGGCATCAATGCTCTGGGGCATGAGACCACGCCGTTCGAGGAAGATTCGTTCTATGGCCTCCGCCATCTGGGGATTGACGACGATCTCTTGCGAGAGGAAGGGGTTTTGAAAGACCATCATGCGTAGCTCCAGGTAGAGTTGTCCTGTCGTCGTGCGGTGATGACCAACCCAGAATTGAGTGACCTGAATATGGAAGTAGTGGATGAGCGCCTCCCCCAACCATTGCAGGAGTTCATCAAAGTGCGTGACCTCGGCTGCGACCAGCGGGAGGCGAGTGAGTATGGCTCGCTGATACTGGTGCAGGCGTATCCCATCATGCCTGTAGGCGAAACCCTCTGGATTGTTCACAAAACCCTCCGCACATGCGTCTATTTCTTGTATAAATACCTTTGAGGTGTGATCGCTAATTCATTGCTTATAACTATATACGAGAATAGAGCAACTGTGTCAATATTATAAAGTCGCATTTCACAATATTAACGATTATTTAATATTGTAGTGTCGCGCTTCAAACCGTTTTTATGGGACTGAGTAGCGTGGTAGGTGTAGTCTATGCCTGTTCTGCATGTAAGAAGAGCGTTGATGAAAAGGAAGCAAACAGGAATGTATGAGAAGACTGTAATGGATAGGGAGAGGTGGTAGCAGAGAGCCTGCGAACAGGCCCTCTGCTTGAAATTGGCTTAGGCGCGCACCAATTCGGCGAGGCGTTGCATCCCGGCCTCAATCTCTTGAGGTGTGAGGGCGCAGAAGGGGAGCCGCACAAAGCGGTCACCGGTATGGGACTGGTTGGCCTGGGCGTTCAGGTGGTCCGCGAAGAAGCCGTTCCCATCAGTGAGCAAGAGCCCTTGCTCTTTGGCACGCTGGAGCAAGTGCTGGTAGTTACTCTCCTGGGGCAGGGTGATGCTGACAAAGAAACCACCCTCGGGCTCAGCAAAGTCAATACCCGGCAGGTAGGTCTTGATGGCGGAGATCATCGCCTGCAAACGTGGGGCATAGAGCTGCTTCAGGCTCTCCAGGTTGCGCTCGAAGTGACCGCGCTTATGAAACTCCAGTACAGCGGCCTGCGTAGGAAGCACCGGGGCGAGAGTCGTATCTTCGGCCAGCGCGATGAGTGGCTTGACGATATCGCGTGGGCCGATGAGATAGCCGACACGGATTCCGGGACTGATGAGCTTGCTGTATGAGCTGACAGTAATGGTGCGTTCGGGGTTGAGTTCGCGCAGTAGTGGCAGCGTTTCGCCACTGTAGCGCAACGTGCGGTAAGGCACATCCTCAACCAGGTAGAAACCATGCTTCTCCGCCAGTTGCGCCAGGGCCTGGCGTTTCTCGCGGGAGGTCGTCACACCAGCGGGATTCTGGAAATCGGGCACAATATACATAAAGCGAGGCGTATAGCGAGCCAGGGCCTCTTCCAGGGCCGTAATATCGACGCCATCGAGCGCGAGCGGAATACCGATCACTTTGGCGCCACGACGGCGAAAGGTCTTGATGGCCCTATCATAGCTGGGCTGCTCGGTAAAGACGACTTCTCCGGGCTGGACCAGTTGAGCGGTAAGCATATCTTGCAGGTGTAGCGAGCCATTGCCAATGAGTACCTGGTCGATGTCTACCTGATACTGTTCCGCGAGCAATTGTTTGAGGGGCACATAGCCACCGTTATGCCCATACTGGAGCACAGCTTTTCCGTCTGGACCCGCGAGAACCGCTTGCAGGCACTCGCTAAAGAGGGTCGTTGGCAAGGCCTCGAGCGCGGGCACGCCTCGTGTAAATGAAATATTGTTACTGATGGACGAAGTGGTCTTCTGCATGCGTTCACAAACTCCTTTGCATGTTTCAGGTCGAACTACGTATGTCGCAGCACAATTTTCCCTTGCACCTGGCCTGAGGCAAGCAATGCATGAGCCTGAGCTGCCTGTTCAATAGGGAGGACACGCGCGATCAATGGGGTAAATGCCTTGTCCGCAATGAGCTGGAGAATATTCTGCTCGTCGCGTGGCGCGGCACGTAGCTGTCCGCCACCGATGACCATTAAGCGCTTGAGGCGCCAGGTCTGTGTGTCGACGGTGCTCTCCTTGCCCCCTAGGTTGCCGATCAAGACGACACGCCCATTAGGTGCGCATGCTGTAATGCTCTGCTTTAACGTTGAGCCGACTAGTTCTATAACGAGCTGGACCCCGCCGAGCTTTTGTAGCTCCGCGCCTACGTCCTGCTGTTGGTGGTTGATGACCAGGTCTGCGCCAAGCTTGCGCAGTTCCTCTGCCCGTTCCGTCGAACTGGCGGTGGTGGCGACCCAGGCCCCCCGCTGTTTGGCGAGCTGAATCGCCGCGGTTCCAACGCCGCTGGAGCCTGCCCAGATAAGGACCCGCTCACCGGCTTGTAGCTTTCCCAGGTCGAAGAGGCTACCCCAGGCGGTTGAGGCGGCGAGGCCAGCGGCGGCGGCCTCTTCGAAGCTCACCCCTGCTGGCAGGCGGGCCAGGTGGTTGGCGGGAACCACGATCTTAGAGGCATATCCACCGCCTCCCGTGGCCTCGGCGGCGCGAGTGGTCAATACATGCTCTCCTGCATGGAAGCCATGGGTATCCGCGAGCACGATCCCTGCGGCTTCCAGTCCGGGAGTAAAGGGCAGGTGTGGGACAGGACGACTGCCATCACGTTGGAAGAGATCCAGGCGGTTGACCGTCGTAGCTTTGACCTCGATCAGTACCTGGCCGGTTGCTGGTGTTGGATCCGCTACTTCCTGGACTTCAAGGACTTCTGGCTCACCATAGCGAGCGAAACATACTGCCTTCATCCTTGTTGTTTGCCTTTCTAGCACACGGAGTTGCAACAGAGTTCTTCGTTGAAGTGTTGGCTTTACACATGTGTGGGAGTATTCGCAACTATTATACCGCACTTTCTCCGTGGATGCTGAATAAGACTATGCCTATTTACTCTTGCTTTTAGAACAAATGTTTTATATAATAGAGAGGCCGACGTGAGAATAGTAAGGTAGGCATGGTTTGTAGCAGTTTTATGAGCGGTTGCTCATTGGTTGGTTAGGGATCATCACATATGCAACTAGTAACATCACTTTCCCTCATTTCTATCCTGGTGCAGGACCAGGATACCGCGCTTGAGTTTTATACCGATATTATGGGGCTGGAGAAGTGCCTGGATATTACCTATGCTCCAGGTCTACGCTTGGTAACTGTGGCCCCCAGGGGGCAGCGAAAGCCGCAACTGGCGCTGGCGAAGCCGGGTATTTATCATGATGAAGCCTGGATGCAGGATGTGTTGAGGCGTATGGATCCGCGCAACCCTTGGATGTTTGCCACAAACAATTGTGGCGAAACCTATGAAAAATTGATTGCCCGAGGCGTGCATTTTCTTCAGGTTCCTACCAGGCAACTTTATGGAATCGAGGCACGTTTTACTGATCCTGATGAGAATATGTTTGCACTATTAGAGCCTTTTCCCGAGGCACGCTCACTCTGCCTGGCTCGCTGTATTGGGACAGCAGCCTGATTTCTCGCGCCTGCGCGCTCGCTTAAAGAAGTACTGTGCGCATCCTGACCTGGCTGCCGCAGGCAGCCAGGTCAGGATGCGCACAGTACTTATCAGAAATAAAAGGTAATGCTAACAGTGCACTACAGATGGCTTCTTGATTCTCCTGATCCTCGCTGAAAATCCCACAGGTTTAAAATGCTTCTGGAGAACACCAGCGCCCGGTAGTACTCATGGGGGGGCTATCTTTCGTGTGTTACTTTGGTCGAGGATTGGCCGTCTTGCATTCGTGAACAGAACATCCTGTGCAACGATTCTATGCAAGATTTTTGGAGATACGTATGTCGTTAAGTAACCTGGAAGAAGTCTCTGTAGAGTCGGTTCTCCTTGAGGAGCCAGCTGCATCTGTAGTGCCTGCCACCCCTACCGACGTTCCTACACGTTCCTACCATCCCTATTCCTGGAGCGTTGCGAACCGTGTGTTGGATGTCGTCGATACCCTAACCGGCGGTCGCGCTGGCATGCTCCAGCGTTTGAGCAGTTACGTCGTTATTGGTGGTTTCGCGGCAGTTGTCAATCTGATTGTGTATTATATTGTTTATCACTTTGTTCCAGTGCCAGGAACGGATACGGTGCATCTGGTGGTTGCTTTCCTCTGTGCGACCGAAATTTCTATCATGGCCAACTTTGTCCCCAATGACTACTTTACCTTCCGGCATGTCGCGGGAGGTCGCCAACGTTCGTGGCTCCAGCGCTGCCTGCGCTTCCAGCTGACTTGCATTAGTGGCAGCGCGCTGACCGCCTTGATTCAATTTGGCCTCGTTTACCTGGTGCATGTCTGGCCGCTGTTCGCCCAGGCTTCCGCGCTGATTATTGTGCTGTTCTACAACTTTACTGTTCATCATCTGTTTACCTATCGCCATGTAAAGACTGCGAAAACGCTCTAATCGTTAGTCTGTAAGCAGAAGAACCAAGTTACGCGAAAGACAAACTCTCTCCTGGGGTGGAGGATATGTGGTTGACCGGAATATGCTAATGAATGCTATGTAACAGAAGAAAAAGATAAGCAAGCGAGAGGCTGCTCACATCATTGTGGACAGCCTCTCGCTTGTTCTACTTTATTGGGAGGCAGACCTTCTATCAGGCCCAGCGAATCAGGCCCATCTCGTACTTGCCTTTGAGCAGGGGATGGGTGGGGACGACGCGGACATTATAGGCAATACTCCCGCTATCCTCCGGTTGCAGATGCGCCTCAAAGCGATAGGCTCCGTCTTGTTCGCGCTTGCTATACTCCATGGGAATGGTGTGCTGGGGGATGGCCAGTTCGTCTCTTGTCTCGCCATAGACCAGCTCAACGCTGATATCCTCGGGGGCCAGGTTATTGAGGCGTACCCAGGCCTTGACGATAATGCCTTCACCCAGGCTGAGCTGCCCCTCGCGCTGGCCCTGGACATAGAGCTGGACGCCGTCCCAGTACTTCTGAACGCGCTCCTTCCAGGTTGCCAGGGCGCGTACCTCTTCATACGAGTTCTCGCCGACCTGGACGCTCTGCTCTATTTCTGGAACATAGTAGCGCTGGGTATATTCCTTCACCATGCGACGCATGCTGTATTGGGGTGTGCAGGTACGAATAGCCTCTTTCATGGCACCTACCCAGCGGTGAGGCACGCCCGACTCGCCACGTTCGAAGAAGGAGGGAACTACTTCCTCTTCCAGCAGGCGATAGAGGGCAATACTATCGGCCTCCGCCTGAATCTCCTGGTCATGATATTCGCGCTCCTCGCCAATGGCCCAGCCATTCTCACCATTAAAGCCCTCGGCCCACCAGCCATCGAGGATACTACAATTGGGCTGTCCATTGAGGGCGGCCTTCTGACCACTGGTGCCGCTGGCCTCGTAGGGGCGAATGGGTGTGTTCAGCCAGAGATCAGTGCCCGACACCAGGTAGCGCGCCATATCGATATCGTAGTTCTCCAGGAAGACGATCTTGCCCTTGAACTCTGGACTGCGAGAGGCGCGATAGATCTGCTCAATCAGCGCCTTGCCTGGATCGTCCGCGGGATGGGCCTTGCCCGCGAAGACAATCTGCACCGGGCGCTCAGGATTATTGAGCAAGCGCTTGAGGCGTTCGATATCGCGGAAGAGGAGCGCCGCGCGCTTATAGGTGGCGAAGCGGCGCGCAAAGCCAATGATAAAGGCGTTGGGGTCCAGGAAGTGCTCGAACTCGTCAATCTGAAGTGAGCCTTCGCCCAGGCGTAGATGCTGCTGCTTCAGGCGCTCACGCGCGTAATTGATTAGCAGCTCCTTGCGTGTAGCGTGAACCTTCCAGAGTTCATCATCGGGGAGCATATCGATGCGCTTGTCCCAGAACGCAGGATCATCGACGTAGCGTCCCCAATCGGGATCGAGGTAGCGCCGGAAGAGCGTGTTGATCTCGGGCGCGATCCAGGAGAAGGTGTGGACGCCGTTGGTGATATAGTCTATGGGTACCTCGTCCACGTCCAGCCCGGGCCAGAGGAACTGCCACATCTTGCGTGAGACTGCGCCATGTAGCTTACTGACGCCATTATGCTGTCCCGTAAGCTTGAGGGCTAGCACCGTCATACCATAGGTCGAGCCCCAGCCGTGATCCTCGCGGGCGACCTCCATAAACTGGTCGCGGTTGAGCTTGAGCAGGCTCCAGTAGGAGCTGAAGTACTTATCGACCAGGTCATAGTTAAAGGTATCATTGCCAGCCGGCACTGGTGTATGCGTGGTAAAGAGCGAGTTTGCGGTAACGACCTCGCGCGCCTCATGAAAAGTTAGCCCCTGCGCTACCAGTTCACGACAGCGCTCCAGGCTGAGGAAGGCGGCATGGCCTTCGTTGAGGTGCCAGGCCGCGGGCGAGATGCCCAGGGCGCGGAGGGCGCGTACGCCGCCAATACCCAGCACGATCTCCTGTGAGATGCGCATCTCGCGATCGCCTGCGTAGAGACGCGCCGAAAGTTCGCGATCATGGGGCGCGTTTGGATCGACGTCCGTATCCATCAGGTACAGGGGCACACGGCCAACCATGAGCTTCCAAACCTTGGCATAGATGCGTCTGCCAGGCAGGTCAACGCTGATGACCACCTCATTGCCGTCAGGCCCAACCGCGGGGGTCGCGGGCGCCTCGGAGAAGTGCAGCTTTTCATAGAGCGCCTCTTGCACACCATCGCGAGTAACGTGTTGGATGAAGTATCCTTGTGGATAGAGGAAGCCCACGCCCACAAATGGCAGACCCAGGTCGCTTGCCTCTTTACAGTGATCACCCGAGAGAATACCCAGGCCACCGGAGTAAATGGGGAGTGACTCATGCAGCCCAAACTCCGCGGAGAAATAGGCAATTGTCTTATCTTGCAGGTGTGGATAGTTCTGCGAGAACCAGGTCTCGTCCTGGCGTGGGTGCATGTAGTGATCGAAGTCATTGATGACGCTGTCGTAGCGTTCCAGGTACTGGCTGTTTGTGGCGGCTTGCTCTAGTTTCTGTGGCTCCGCCTCGCTCAAAAAGCGTACCGGATTATGCCCAACCTGTTCCCAGAGTTCTGGATCAAGCGAACTATACAGCTCGCGAGCCTCGGGATGCCAGCTCCACCAGAGATTGTACGCCAACTCATAGAGGCGACTGATACGAGATGGCATAATGGGAAAGACCGTTATGCGACCGTAGACTTTCACAGGTCTAGACTTCCTTTCTTCTCGCGGACGAAGGACATATGCAACGCTTGCGCAATCATTTTCTGCCATGTACAGGTGTGAAGCAGGGCGCCTGCCACATCAGGAGTGTTTGTTTACCTCTTATTATAATCACATGTGGGCGCGCCGCGCTTGAATAAGCAGTGCTCCCGACGATGTCTCCTCTCAACCAGGTATGGCAAATCCTGCGAAAAAGAGAAAAGATGCATATGTCTCTCAACCCTCTACCAACACCGGAGGGGTGTATGTGTATGAGGACCCACTTTGGGGTGAGTACTCATGTATCAATGTATTTCAGTATGAATAATGGGTGTGCGTATTTCCAGTATACAAAAAAACAGCACAAAATAAAAAGGTTCTCTAGCAATTTTTTATACCTTTACTAAAGCTCCCTTTTTCCTCTTTTGCCTGCTGCTTGTTGTTGCTTGGCCTCTCGGTAGCGTTGGGCAGAGCGGGCCCTATCCATACATCCCAGGCTACACCAACGACGCGTCGCGCTTTTTGTTGTGTCATAGAAAAAGAGAATGCAACGCTCATTCTCACAGTGATGCAGGCGTTTTCTCTCTCCCTGGCTGATGAGGCGCGAGGCCGAAAGGGCAATGGGCAAGAGCATCAAGCCTTGCGTGGGATCCGTGGTGTGCGTTCTGGGGGCCAACTCTCCCTGCTCGGTGAGGTCCAACGATGTATAGCCCGTTCGCAGAATCGCATTGAGGATGGCCACGTCCTCCTTCTCTGGCATGCTTCCTGTTACAAGCGCGTTAAAGATGGCTCGCAGGGCCGCGCGCAACGTTTTGAGGGCATTGAGCAATGCCGTATCATACATAATTGGCTCTTCGCTCTCTCTGCGCACCTCGTCGAATTCAGGATGGCGTTGACATGTCTCTTGCCACCAGCGAGCCACATCCTGGGATGTCATCAGCAGATCGCCTCGTTTCCCGCGTGTCATGACCTCTGTATTTACCAGGCTGAGCGCCAGATTCTCACCATCAACGAGAAATGGCGTCTCATATTGAGTTCTCCCTTTTTCCTCAAGCATACACAATTTCCTCCTTGCTCTATTATCCAACACTATTGGACTATTGACAAGGACAATTTTTCAGGGTACACTCAAATTATCCAACTCAAACATTATTTAGACATGGATATTTTTAAAAGTTTGCGTACCATGTTGCTTCAGGAGGAATCGCAATGTCTACTGTTACCCCGGCACTTCAGACGGGTCATATTGGACTTAATGTCAGCGATATCGAGCAATCGAAACGTTTTTATCAAACCGTCTTTGGCTTCTTTGTAACCTGGGAGTCACAGGAGCCAGGCCGTCGTTGTGCGTTTCTCGGCGATGGCCAGCGGCTGGTCTTGACCCTGTGGGAGCAGAGCCGGGGAGCCTTTGCGAAAGACCGCCCTGGTCTTCATCACCTTTCATTTAAAGTCAATGATATTGCGGAAGTGCGTGTCTTCGAGGCTCGGCTCAAGAGTCTTGATGCCCATTTTTTGTATGAAAGTGTTGTGTCTCATGGCGAGGGGCAAGATTCGGGCGGTATCTTCTTCACTGATCCTGATGGCATTCGCCTGGAAATCTATAGTCCCAGCGGGGCCAGTGAGAACCCAGCCCCTACGGCCTCAGCTCCTACCTGCGGCTTCTTTTAGTCTTTGCCTTGTTGTCATCCCTCTGTGAAGGAGATTAGTGTATGCTGGATTATCATGCAGGAGAGCTTGAGGTGCAGGGGCTGGCGGGAGTACCGCCCAGGGCATCTCGCGTGAACAAAAGCCTTCGCCCCACGTTGCCGCCTATTGCGCAGACATTTCTGCATGAGCAATGTATGGCTGTTCTGAGCACTACTGATAGCGAAGGGCGTGTCTGGGCGTCGATACTCGCTGGAGAGCCTGGCTTCCTTAAGACACCCGATGAACAGACCGTAAAGATCAGCGCGGCTCCTGGCCCTTTTGATCCACTCTCAAAGAATCTCCAGATCGGAGGGGCAATTGGAATGATCATGATCGACTTCGCGACGCGCAGGCGTATGAGGGTCAATGGGCGGATAAAAAGTGTACAGGGGGAGATTGTGGTACACACGGAACAGGTTTACTCCAACTGTCCTAAATACATTCAAGCCCGCGTGTTGCCAGGTGCGAATACGAATGAGCCCCCATTGCCCGCTCCTCTTACACCGCAGCTTTCTCCAGAGACAGTCTGCAACGCAGCGTTGACTAGTGAGCAACGCACATGGATAGAGCGGGCAGATACTTTCTTTATCGCAAGCAGTCATCGCGAGGGCGGCTCTGATGTCTCGCATCGCGGGGGGACTCCAGGCTTTGTACAGGTTGAGAATGCAACGCGGCTGGTGTTTCCAGATTACTCGGGCAACAGGATGTTCCAGACTCTGGGTAATATCAGCGTAGAACCACAGACTGGCTTGCTCTTCCTTGACTTTAAGAGCGGAGATACGCTCCAACTCACTGGTAAAGCGCAGGTAATCTGGGAGAAAGAACGCATAGCCGCTTTTGCTGGCGCCGAGCGCCTGGTAGAGTTTAGTATTGAAGAGGTCATCGAGACGAAAGGAGCTGTTCCGCTGCACTGGCAACTGGTAGAGTACTCCCCGTTCCTACCTTAAAAGAGCGCACAGGAAAGGAGGGTGGTTTGACTTCCAAGTGGATCTTTGGAATGGGCCGCCCTTCTTGTTCCTGTGCTCTGGTTGAAAGCTAGCTTTCGTTGTTAATCTTGATCCAGCCGTGGCGGAGCGCGTGTACAACTGCCGCTGTACGGTCACTCACCGAGAGCTTCTTCAAGATAGAGGTGATATGGTTTTTCACCGTTTGATCGCTGATCTTCAATGACTTGGCTATCTCTTTGTTGCTATTTCCCCGTGCGATATAGTCGAGAATTTCGACCTCGCGGCTTGAAAGGGGCGAATAGCTATCCTTGGGGGTACCCTCTTCCTTCTCCACGGTTAATTCATGGAATGATCTGAGGACGCGGCTGGCAAGCTGCGGTTTGGAGAGGACATCATCGTTAATCAGGTATTCGCCCTGACTGACTTTACGCACGGCATCGACAAGCTCTTCGCTTGTGATGTTGCGTGTGTAGTATGCGGCTGCACCAACCTTGATGGACTGAAATAGGCGTTCCTCGTCCTCGGAGGGCGTAAGCATAATGATGGCCGTCCGTGGAGCAAGATGACGCGTCTGCCGGGCTATCTCGAGTGGATCAGAGGAAGTGAGACCTGCATCGATAAGGGCGACATCAGCGGTATTCGTGCGGATAATATCCAGCACTTCTGTGGCGTCGGTCGACTCTCCAATAATTTCGCAGTTGCCCATCCTTTGGAGGGTGGCGCGAATACCCTCGCGGAACAGGGGTTGTTCATCAATAATGATGACACGTATCGTTTCCATGCAAATCCTTCATCGAAGAGCAGCAGACAGCGTGGGGGGGCACCACCGCGACACTGCCTACACTCTTAATATTGCAAAAACTCCTAAATCACGGCACTGGCTAAAAGAGCCTCTTTAAACCAGTAATATGGTCCCTGTGGTGACAGGGGAAAGTACTATTACCTTTGGTGTGCCCATTATACACACAAAACGTCCTGGGAACAATTGGTTAGGGACAAAAATTTTGTTTGCATTACAAATGCGAGAATTGGGCAGGAGAACTGAAAAAGGCTTGAAATGTGGAGGGAATGGCAACCTATGTGAGGGAGTTGCATCGTATCTGAATGCGTTGCCGACGAGGCAACTCCCTTCTGGAGACGTAATGTGTGACTGTCTCTACGATCATAGGCATAGGTGAGTATGAGGGCTAGATGCGCTCCAGGCGCTGTAGGGTGGTGTTGATACCCACACGCAGGGATTCGATAACGCCCTTGCCAGTGACCGCGACAGCTTCAAAGCTGGGGACGCGGTAGGGGTTGAGGTACTTCTCCAGGACCGAGACCGGCAGGGTATCTTGCAGGTCGCGTTTATTCCACTGCATGACCAGGGGGAAATCGGTAACGTCCTTATTCATGCGGCGCAACTGTTCTTGCAGCTCGTTCCAGCATTCGATATTTTCCTGTAGCTTGCTGGCCTGCGAGTCGGCGACAAAAACAACGCAGTCAGCGCCCTTGAGCACCGAGATGCGTGTTTGTTGATAAAGAATCTGGCCAGGAACAGTGTAGAGCTGAAAGCGAATAGTAAATCCGTGGACCTTGCCTAACTCGAGGGGGAGCAGGTCAAAGTAAAGCGTGCGCTCGGTCTCAGTATCGATGGAAACCATGCTCCCAACATCTTTAGGGCTGACGGCCTGATGGATGTAGTGAAGGTTTGTTGTCTTGCCACATAGACCAATGCCATAGTAGACAATTTTACAATTGATCTCTCGCTTTGCCATATTGATCAGAGACATGTCAATTCGTTCTCCTGCCCGCTCTTACGTCCACCGCCTGAGATATGCTATATAATGAAGTTGGGGACACCCCAAACCCCATAGGGTATATCAGGCAGTAGTGTATGCTACTACTGTCGAGGACAGTATATCGTATTTTGCTAAAAATGCCAACGGCTCGCCTTAAGAGAGAAATGAGGGTCTCCAGGCGTTATGTACAGATGCGCTTATAGAAGGAAGCAAGCGTTGCGATGAATACCTAAGCGAGACAAATGAAGCAGTAGTGCCTGCGACAGGCTATCTTCTCTCTATGAATCAACCGTTGATACAGCCAAAATTGTACGCTATTTTGCTTTGTAATGCAATGGATAGCGAGCAAGTAGCTAGTGGTATATCCAAAGGTCTATTTGTGCTGTTTCTTGTGGCTTCTGCCTTTTGTTGCGCTATCCCATTGACGAATGGCGCAGAAAGGACTAGACTTACAGCAAAACGCAAGAAACCTCATGTCTTTCAGAAGGTAGCAAATATTCAGGACTTCTCGCGCCTGCGGCGCTCACCCAGTTTGTGGGTGTGGAGCGTACTGGCAGAAGCCACAGGCTTCTGCCAGTACGCTCCACACCCACAAACCCAAATAACTTGCACATAGCGTGAGCTAACATCATAGGCACTGTATTTCGAGATGGTAGTGTGGTGTTCCCTGGCGGCAGCAGACCGCCAGGGAACACCACACTACCATCTCGGGTGAGCGCTGCAGGCGCGAGTGGTATATGAAGAGTCATAGAAGGCGAAGAAGATAAAGAGAAGGTAAGGGTTGGCTGTATGACTACAACTGCTTCTACTCCCATCGATACGGATTTCGAGGTCGTGATTGGCCTGGAGGTCCATTCTCAACTGCTAACAAAGAGTAAGATGTTCTGCTCATGTAGCACTGGCTATGCTAATGAGGCTCCCAACACCCATGTTTGTCCCGTGTGCATGGGCATGCCTGGTGTGTTGCCCGTCATCAACGAAGAGGCCGTAAAATATACCATTATGACGGCGCTCGCTCTGCATTGCTCGATTCCCGAGTACTCCAAGTTTGACCGCAAGAGCTATCCCTATCCCGATTTGATGAAGGGCTATCAAATCTCACAGTACGATATTCCTTTGAGCCGCGATGGCTATTTGACGGTCGAGGTCGGCGGGCAGAGTCGGCGTATCGGCATCACGCGTGTGCACCTGGAGGAGGATACCGCCAAGTTGCAGCACCGTGAGGGCTATAGCTTGATCGACGTCAACCGCGCGGGGACGGCACTGATGGAGATCGTCAGTGAGCCGGATATGCGCACTCCTGAGGAGGCGCGCCTCTATATGCAGAAGTTGCGCGAGACGCTGGTCTACCTGGGGGTTTCGTCTGGGCGTATGGAAGAGGGCAGCCTGCGCTGCGACGCTAACGTGTCGGTACGCCCACGTGGCCAGGAGAAACTGGGCACCAAGACCGAGATCAAGAATATGAACAGTTTCCGCTCGGTCGAGCGCGCGCTGGAATACGAGGCGAAGCGCCAGATCGCCGTCCTGCGCGAGGGCGGCAGCATTCGCCAGGAGACCCGTGGCTGGGACGAGGCGCGTGGCGTCACAGTAACCCAGCGCGTTAAAGAGCATGCCAACGATTATCGCTACTTCCCTGAGCCAGACCTGCCACCCCTGGTCATTAGCCGTAAGTACGTTGAGGAGATTCAGGCCAGCTTGCCCGAACTGCCCGATGCCCGTCGTGCGCGTTATGCTTCAGACTATGGCCTCTCTGAGCAAGAGGCAAATGTCATGACTGAGGATAAACCACTTGGCGATTACTTTGAGCGTGTGCTAAGCGTGTCAAAAGTGAAGGATACAAAGGGACGTGCCAAATCCGCCAGCAACTGGATCTTAAGCGAAGTGGTGCGTCTGCTGAAGGCGAAGTCCATCCTGGTTCAAGAGTCGCCCCTCTCGCCCGAGGCTGTTGCCAACCTGCTCGATCTGCTCGATGCCGAGCGCATCACAGGCAAGCAGGCCAAAGAGGTTCTGGATGAGTCCTTTGCGACCGGCGAGATGCCAGCGAAAGTGGTCGAGAAGAAGGGCTTTAAGCCACCTATTACCGATGCCAGCGCCCTTGAGCCTATCATTAACGATATCATTGCCAAAAACCAGAAGATCGTCAATGACTATCTGGGTGGCAAGATGAATGCCATGCAAGCCCTGGTGGGCCAGGTGATGAAACAGACACGTGGTCAGGCCAAGGCCGATATGGTACAGTCTGTATTGAAGGCTAAATTAGAGAGCCTGCAAGGATAGTTTGCACGCGAGCGGTCTCCCGCGTCAGACCCGCGAGTCAGAAAGGCTGCTTGCGCGCTAAAGAAGGAGCAGCGTAAGACATGGACGATGAGGTCAGGTCTTTCTCTTTCAATCCCTATGAGATGGCGGTCCAGCAGTTTGAGCTGGCCGCCGAACGGCTGCAACTCTCCGAAGATATGCGCGAGATCTTACGTCAGCCGAAGCGTGAGTTGACCGTCCATTTTCCGGTACGCCTGGACGACGGGTCCATCAAGACATTTACTGGCTATCGTGTCCAGCATAATGTTAATCGTGGCCCGGCCAAGGGCGGTATTCGCTATAGCCCCCAGGTGACGCTTGACGAGGTTAAAGCGCTGGCTATGTGGATGACCTGGAAGTGTGCCGTGGTCGGCATCCCCTACGGCGGAGCGAAGGGTGGGGTGATCTGTAATCCCCGCCATATGAATCCTGCCGAACTTGAGCGCTTAACGCGTCGCTACACCACCGAGATCTCGATTATCATTGGTCCCCATAGCGATATTCCCGCCCCCGATATCAACACCAACTCCCAGATCATGGCCTGGATGATGGATACCTACTCGATGCATGCGGGCTTCTCCATTCCAGCCGTGGTAACGGGCAAGCCGCTCTCGATTGGTGGTAGCGAGGGGCGCAACGAGGCGACCGCCACAGGCGTCTTATTCGTGAGCAGGCGCGCTGCCCAGCGCCTGGGTATGCCCTTGAAGGGGGCACGAGTGAGCATCCAGGGCTTTGGCAATGCGGGGGCGATTGCCGCGCGCCTCTTCCATAACGAGGGCTGTAAGGTGGTTGCGGTCTGTGATAGTCGTGGTGGCATCTACAACGAGGATGGCCTGGACCCTGCGGCGGTGCTGCGCCACAAGCAAGAGCATGGCTCGGTTGCCAGCTATTCCTTTGGGCAGGTTGTGACGCCTGAGGAGACACTGGAGGTGCCATGCGATGTGCTTATCCCCGCCGCGATTGAAGGTGTGATTCATGCCCAGAATGCCGGGCGCATTCAAGCCCAGATTATTACCGAGGCCGCCAATGGCCCGACGACCCCTGAAGCCGACGCGATCCTTTTCCAGAAGGGGATATTATTAGTTCCTGATATCCTGGCCAATGCTGGTGGTGTCACGGTGAGTTACTTTGAGTGGGTACAGGACATTCAAAGCTTTTTCTGGGGGGTCGAGGAAATTACCCGCAGGCTTGAAGTCATCATCAATAAAGCTTTTGACGCGGTTGCGCGTACCGCTGATGAATATCACTGTGATATGCGCCTGGCGGCGAATATGCTGGCAATTGCGCGTGTTGCGGAGGCAACTCAGGTGCGAGGCATCTATCCTTAGCACAGGAGCGTTCAGGCGCGCGGTGTGCGCCGGGGTTTCTAGCACGTTAAAAGTGAAACAGGTCGCCTCTCGCGAGAGGCGACCTGTTTCACTTTTAACGTGCTAGAAACCCCGGCGAGTGTCCCGGCGTGGCTTCTTGGCGGGTTTGACGGCACGAGTCGGCTTGGCCTTCTTGCGTCCGCGTGCGCCCCATTCCGCACCTTCTTCTTCCTCTTCCTCTGCTGAGTCGTAGAGATCTTCTTCTTCTTCTTCCTCGCTGTACTCTTCGTCTTCAGCGATGTCAACGTCGGGAAGGTCCGCGTCTACAACTTCTTCTAGCTCGTTGCTAGCGAAATCGCCTACTTCCTCTTCAGCTAGCTCTTCCTGATCGAGGGTTGCCGAGGGATGAACGATCTCTTCTTGAATATTTTCCTGTACGCGAGAAGCTCTGCGAATCGGAGCAGGCGCAATAGGTGCCTCATTCTCGCTCTCACTCTCGCCCTCTTCCTTGGGAGCGCCGATGATTCTGCGCCCGGCTGCGACATCCAGCCAGAACTGGGAATAGTAATGTGGCCTCTCTGAGTCTTTCTCGTTATCTTTTTTCGACATGGGTTGCGCGGTCTCGCGTTTGTTGCGTGTACAGGGCCATCATCCCTGGGGTCCAATCAACGCGCGAGAGCCGCCCCTCCTTTCATTGCACGCCGTAGCGTGTGCGTTTACTGCTGTGTTTATAATGAAGCAATGGGTAACTTACGCTGAAAAAGAAAGATGAGCCGATACGAGCTTTAGAGCAAGTGAACGATGTTCCGTGCTCAAAGTAGTCCCTCATGTGTCATAATAAAAAGAAAGTGCCAGGCTGTCAAGGGAGGTTTGAGAGGGTTTGAAGCCGCTTGGAGAGCGGATTTAAGCCTTGTCAAGACCCTAAGTGCATGAATTTTTTGGGTCAAAGGTTTGCGAGAAAGAAGCCGACAATCCTATAATATTGAAAGCATAATGGAGAGCATCTAACAACGTAGACCCATTCTGTCGTTTATCTGCATCATCATATATAGTAGATCGAAAAGTAAAATAATAGGGATATCACCGAGGATGTCCGGCTGATTGTGTTTTGCCCCGGCAAGAGAGATCGGTGCAACAATAGTGGGAGGAAACCTTTGACCAGCATACTTGATACCATTGATAGCCCAGAACAACTGCGCGCCCTCACGGTTCCGCAAATGGAACAACTGGCGGGGGAGATACGGAAGGAGATTATTGAGAAGGTCTCCGTGCGGGGTGGACATATCGCGCCAAACCTGGGGGTGGTTGAGCTGACAATGGCCTTGCATCGCGTATTTAATACGCCAAATGATCTTCTTGTCTGGGATATCGGGCACCAGGCCTATGTCCATAAGCTCTTGACCGGGCGCCGCGAGCGCTTCCATACCATTCGCCAGTTTGGTGGTCTCTCTGGTTATCTGCGCCGTGATGAAAGTCCCTATGATACCTTTGGTGCCAGCCATGCCAGCACCTCGATCTCCGCGGCCCTGGGTATGGCGGCTGCGCGCGACCTGAAAGGTGAAGAGACCAAGGTCGTTGCGATTATCGGTGATGGTGCGCTGACTGGTGGTATGGCCCTGGAAGCTATCAATAACGCTGGCAGCATGAAGAAAAACCTGATCATTGTTTTAAACGATAATGATAAATCTATCTCCGACAATGTAGGTGCGCTACATCAATATCTTAGCCAGGTGCGCAAGGTCCAGACGACTCCCAGCTATCAGCGCTTGCGCGACATGGCGAAGGGCTCAATCGAGCGTTTCCCTGTGTTGGGTGACAAGGCACGCGAGGCTGCGGGGCGAGCTGAGACCAGCTTTAAGCAATTTGTGATGCATAGCAAGAGTGGCGCGATCTTCGAAGAATTGGGTATCAAGTTCTTTGGCCCCTTTGATGGACATGATATCCCCGGCATGCTCGATGTATTCGAGAATGTGAAACATATCGAGGGACCGGTGATGGTCCAGGTGGTGACGAAGAAGGGCAAGGGCTGGGAGGTCGCTGAGAGCGATTCTACCAAGTGGCATGGTCCGGGTGCCTATGATTACAAGACTGGCATCATCAAAAAGAACGCAGGTGATCCTCCGACCTACACCGAAGTCTTTGCCAACACTCTGGTTGAGATCGCGGAGAAAGACCCCTCAGTGGTTGGTATTACCGCCGCCATGGCTGAGGGCACGGGCCTGAAGAAGATGCACCAGCGTTTCCCCGAGCGCTACTTTGACGTGGGCATTGCCGAGCAGCATGCCGTGACCTTTGCCGCCGGTATGGCGACGCTGGGTATTAAACCCGTGATCGCGATCTACTCCACCTTTATGCAGCGCGCCTTCGACCAGGTCATGCATGATGTCTGTGTGCAGGACCTGCACGTCGTCTTCGCCATGGATCGCGCCGGAATCGTGGGCGAGGATGGCCAGACACAGCATGGTGTCTTTGATACCGCCTTTATGCGTATTCTTCCCCATATGAAGGTCATGGCGCCCAAGGATGAAGAGGAACTGCGCCATATGCTCTATACCGCCGTGTACCTGGATGGCCCGGTCGCCTTGCGCTATCCTCGTGGCAAGGCGCTGGGTATCGAGATGAGCGACGAACTTCACATGTTGAAGGTCGGTAAAGCTGAGCTACTCAGTCCTGCGACATTGGAGGAGGCGGAGCGCACCGATTGCGCGATTTTAGCCTATGGCTCAACGGTGGCCCAGGCGGAGATCGCGGCCAAAGAACTGGTGCAGGAAGGCATTAAGGCAACCATAGTCAATGCGCGCTGGGCCAAGCCGCTGGACGAAGAGTTGTTCTTGCACCTGGCGAAAACGACGCGCCGCATCATCACCATTGAAGATCATGTGCTGGCTGGTGGCTTTGGCAGTGCCGTACTGGAGCTGTTTGAGCAGCATGGGCTGTTGCGCGATATCGAGACTCGATTGATCGCTCTTCCCGATAAATATGTGGAGCATGGCGCGCCGACGATCTTGAAGGAGCTTTATGGCCTCTCCTCCGCCCATCTGAAAGAGGTTGTACGCGAGATGCTGGGGACCCAGCAGCATACCCTGGCCTAATAGAAACCTAAAAACAATATCGATAGAGAAAAATAGTGTGTTGCGTCGTGCAGCCTCAGGTTGCCACGATGCAACACACTATTTTTCTCTTACAATGCGCCCGTCGCGCATGTTGATGAGGCGATCTGCCATGGCCCCAATCTCCTGAGCATGGGTAACCAGGACGAAGGTCTGCTGCTGCGTCTGATTGAGAGTGACGAGTAACTGGAGGATCTCCTGAGCGGTCTCGCTGTCAAGGTTGCCGGTGGGTTCATCGGCCCAGACAATGGCGGGATTATTGGTCAGGGCGCGGGCGATGGTGACACGCTGGCGCTGGCCACCAGAGAGTTCCGCGGGTCGATGCAAGGCGCGCTGTCCCAGGCCGACCAGCTCAAGCATCTCCAGGGCGCGCTTACGCGCCTGGCGGGCGGGCACCCTGGCGACCAGCAGGGGCAACTCAACGTTTTCCACGGCGCTCAGCACGGGGAGGAGGTTAAAGTCCTGAAAGATGAAGCCCATGTGGCGTGCGCGAAACGATGTGCGCGCGTTATCGCTCAGGTCGCGTAGGTTCTGTCCCGCGATCGTGATCTCGCCTTCATCGATGGTATCAAGCCCCGAGAGGCAGTTAAGGAGGGTGGTCTTGCCACTCCCACTCTGCCCCATAATGGCGATCATCTCCCCACGTGTGACTGAGAGGTTAATATCTCCTAGAGCCTCGATGCGCTGCTGTCCCAGGCGATACGTTTTTTTGACATGCTGGGCTTCAATAATGGGCATCGTGTTCATGGCGCACTCCTTCCTGTACCGAGTTCGGGGTTGGCGAGCGTGCCCAGTAGATGAGGCGAGGTGATCAGAATATGGCGTCGTCCAGGCTCGATTGCGCCAAGGTCTTTAAGCTCGCGTAGGGTCGCGCTGACCGTTTCCCGGTAAACACCCAGGTGTTCGGCCAGCTCTTCGTGAGTCAGACCCGTTACCACCAGTTGACCCTGCTCACGTGCCTGGGCGTGCGCCAGTTGTAGCAGGAGGGTAGCCAGGCGTGCGAGGGTGCTTTTGAAGGTGGTGTTAATCAGTTGTGTCTCGATCTGGTGAAGGCGCTGCTCAACGCTATAGAAGAGAGCGAGGGCCACGCCGGGCCGTTGGCCTGCCAGGTGTTCGATATCGTGCCTGGAGATGCTATACACGCGAGTGGGAGAAACGGCCTCCGCGAAGTGGCGCTGCTGTCCCTGCCCCAGCAGGAGCGTTTCACCAAAGCATGCTCCAGATTGGAGAGTTGCCATAATCAGTTTCCGCCCATCGGGCGAGAGATGATAGAGGTGAACGGCGCCTTGCTTCAAGAGAAACAAGGCGCTGCCAGCATCGCCGGGCCGATAGAAGACATAACCGGATGGGTATGACGTCTCGGTTGTACGCTGGTGCAGTGCGTTAAGGTCATCCGCGGGTAAGTGGCGGAAGAGTTCACTGCGTGCCAGGAAGGCATCCCTTGTGCCTGTCTGTTTGTGTGATACTGGACGCTGCTGGTTCAGCGCTTGTTTCTCTTGCACAATGGCACGTACATTCCTTTACAAAGAAAGATGGTGTAACAAGTGCTATTGTACCATCATCCAATTGTGTCATGCGAGAACCCTGGCTTGAGACATGGGGAAGAGCATGGCGCACTCCTCCTTCTTCCTTTGTTCATTTTGCCCCGCAAGGGGAGCCGTTTTTGAAAAAAGTGGGAACGGCTAAACCCCACCGCTGTGGAGTAGGCGGCTGGCGAGGTACCACTTGGTGATCCTTTTCCTTCCGCCCCTCCCCAAACCGTGCATGCGACTTTCACCGCACACGGCTTTCCAGCAGTTCTGGGAGATTCCGGTTCAGCTCTGTACATCTCGTACTCTTTGCCGGGTCTCTCACGACTGCCTGTCCCCCTTCGCCATGTATCAGACTTTCCCTGACTCGGACTACTATGGGGACTCCGTGACCATGAACCTCTCGGTTTGTAGGTCATCCCGCATTTGCACGTACTAGACGTTCAGCACAGGTAGTTTTCCTTTTGTTTCCTTTCCAGAGGTCGTTCCTCTGTACTCACTGGAGATGGCGTTTGCATGCCGCGTAAGTACATGCGTATTCCAGTGACGCCGATTCCAGCTATGCTACGGCGGGCCATTACTTAGACCATTGGAAACTCGGATTCGACAATTCAGTCTAACCATGTGTGCAGGACTTGCGGTGCATCACGCTACATAGCTTCGCGTTTCACCGCTTTCCTATCATGCTACTTTCCCCTTTGGGTTTCCCCTCTAGGTAGGATAGGCGTCCTAGAAGGTCATTGCCTTCAACCTTCTGCTCTTAGAGAGCAATCTAGTGCGTACCGAAACGGCGCACTGCGCGGGTAATGTTTGCCTCGACAAGGATAGAGGGCGGTACTTTTCCCTGAGTACTTTTCACCCCATTACAGATGTTTAACCCAGGAATTCTAGAGCTACAAGCTGGCACGCACCCGTAGGTAGGAACTTGAACACTTCCCTCTATCATAGCCCGATCACTCCAAAGAGTGCTGGCTGAGTCTGGTCAGGTCCAGGCTTGCACCGGACGGGCAGAAATCACCCCCAAGTACAAGCCTCTGCCCTTTCAGGCATGGGGTTCCTGACTACATGCGTAGTGTTGGAGCCGTGACGCTCGCTAACCTTCTCTTCATTTCCTCCAACCAGCCTGGTGAAGTCGGGATGGCGCGGATCGATTTCCGGCAAGGGTGTGGTGGGCACAAACTGGCCTGGGAGGCGTTGTTCAGGTAAAAGCTGTTCGCCTATAAACTGCCCACCCATGCTCGTGAAGTAGATGGCCTCGGTCCGATTGCGAGCGCGAAGCTTCTCAAAGATGTTCTGCACATGCTTATGGACCGTCGATTCAGCGATACAGAGTTCTTTGGCGATCTCGCGGTTCTTGCGACCCAGGCGCATCAGGTCGAGGATCTCACGCTCGCGCCCGGTTAGAGGGCGTGGCCGGCGCCTGGGCTTGTCACCCTTTGCGGCCTCCTCGTCGCCCTCGTCATCAGCTTTCTCATCTACTTCAACCTGTTCCTCCAGTTCTCCAGTGGTGCGGTTGAGTAGCTCGCTAGTGGAGTTCTCGTGGAGTGTCTGCACTTTTGCGGCTCGTCGAACGCGGCGTGGTGTACGATAAGCTATGGCTTCAGGTGAGAAGCGCGTGCTATAAAACTGTTCCTGTGTTCGCCAGATATTGCGAATATAGGCCAGGACCTGGCTGGCGAGGGCCCCTGGAATGCAGAGATCGTTGCGAGCGGCGCAGCGTACCGCGTGGATGAGCGCATCGGGCTCTATATCTTTAGTGATGTAACCCATTGCTCCGCGCTGGAGGGCGCGAAAGACGTGTACATCTTCGTGTGCGGCAGTAAAGATGATGACACGCGAATGTGGTGAGTGTGCCAGGACGCGCTCGGTTGCATCAAAGCCATTGCAGTCAGGCATATCCATATCCATTAAGATAACGTCTGGCTGCGTCTGTTGGGCCTGTGCCTCGGCCTCTTGCCCCGTGCTGGCCTCGGCCACCACATTGAAGTCGGCCTCCTTTTCGAGGACTTCGCGGACCGCGCGTCTCATAAGCGAATGATCATCAACGATGAGGATCTTTACCATGTGCTTAAAATCCCTTTCTACTTCAACTACCCCTATAAACAATCTTAGCTGCGTTATTCTAGCTTTTTAGCTATAAATGTGTATGGGTATACACTATACTATACTTCCTGTTTCAAGAAACAGACAGTATTATTTGAGGTGTTGCCTTACACGCACGAGATGAATGCGTCGAGGCATATATTTTTTTCTCCGGGGGAGAAACAGTATAGGTGTTGGGCTGGGGGTCGGGAGGCGTTGCAGTGATATCCAGAGCGGGCTGGGAGTTGGAAGGCAGGCGACAAGATGGACGCGCGCTAAACGCGTTTTACCTTGCATACTCTTCCTCCACTCTTTACACCACCACTATTTTGTCCTACTCAAGTATACTCTATTTTAGCGTTTTTGGGGAAGATAGTAGCCAATGAGGCTATTGTGTTTTCTGAGATTGCGAAAAAAGGGAAGAACGGCTCTGCTTGGCCAGGGCTTTCCAATTCTAATAAACAGAACATTGACCAAGGAGGATAAGATCAAGAGCCTGATCAACATGGGCGTTCAAGTAGCGCATCTGGCGAGCAACATTGCGAACGCCAAGGCGATCCATCAGACTCAATACGGCGCTATTGAGCTGAGCAAGCAAACTGGGAACGGATCCTGTACGGGTTTGACAGCGATCTTCCCCCAAAGTGACATCTCGCCGATGATGCAGCCGATTTTCGATGGCCCAGTGGTCTCTGGCGAGTTGGAGCATGCGTTGGGGAGGAGCCTTGCTCATCGAGAGACTGCTGAGCCCATAGACCACTTCGTGGCGAAGCTTTCCCGTTTTCAGGATGCGCGTCGTTCGTTCGAGGCGAAAGACTTGCTCGATGCCTTCCCAGTCCTTGCGAAACCAATCGTTGAGATCAGGGCTAGAGAGAAGCTGGCGATGTTCCAATCGTCCATGTCCTTTGTCCCAGGTCTCTGCCTGCTTCCAGCGCCGCCGATCAGGGAAAGCGTCCTCAAACAAATCAGCAATATCCTCTTGGAGGGTGGGCTGATTGTCCTTGGCAATGAGGAGATAGTCTCCTCTCAAGCGATGGATCTGCGCACAGAGGTCGCGTTGCGTATGCAGAGCGTCGAGGGTCAAAATGCGTCCACTGACCCATGATGGCGCCAACAAGGGCTTGAGGGCACTGATCTCATTTTCCTTCTCCTGCACATTGCAATGCCAAAGCACGATGCCAGTCGCCATTTCATAGCAACTGAGTTGGTGAACCGGATGGACCTCGTTGCTCGTCGCCCGTAGAGCTTTGCCATCAACAGCGACATGAGCGTGATTGGTCTGTAGGCTTGGAATGAGGAGGCGACTGGATTGCTCCCCACATCGAGCCTGAGCTTCCCAACGGATGAAAAATGCCGAAAGAAGCTCGTCGAGATGCTTGCTGTCTACCATCGCCAGGACATTGCAATAGGTCATCTGGCATGGCATTTGCTGGCGACGAAGTCCAAAGCGCTGTGCCAAAGGCACGCCATGATGACGAATCCAATCGGTGGCTCCACTGAGTGTCTGTTGCCCTGCGAGCTTGGCGAGCACAATCAGAGAAAGGACCAGAGCCAATTCGTAGCGTTTTCCTTGTTTGCGTCTCTTGTCTGAGAGGGCTTGCAAGGTGTGGTACAGCGAAGCTGCGGGAACCATTTCTGGGGGATGTTTCGCTCGTGTTGAAAGCGTCAATGTGGTATAGTCCATGCAGAGTTTTCCTTGAGAGATGATTTGGTTTTCGTATTCTACAAGGAAAACTCTTCTTTTTCATCACCCTTTTGAGAATTGGAAAGCCCTGCTGCTTGGCAAATTTCTTGCGTCCGTAGTCTCACTATGCTATACTTCTCAACTGGCAGGATCCGGTATGTTCCTGCACAAGTTGTGTTTACGCACGATTGATTGTGCACAGTATCACAACGTATTACAACAGACTACGCACGCTCTGCGGCCAGGCACGCCCTGGGGTCCATCAGCTTGATTAAACAGCTTGGTAGTGGTAGTACCGGGGGGCCCTGTTGTCAGGTAAGAGTCGCGAGCGGAGGTCAAAGGGAGGATTTGTAACTTGGCTAATATTATCTCAATGAAGCAACTTCTTGAGGCAGGCGTCCACTTTGGACATCAGACGCGGCGCTGGAACCCGAAGATGCAGCAGTTCATATTCATGGACCGCAACGGCATTCATATCATCGATCTCCAGCAGACCGTGACGCGCTTGAACGAGGCCTACAAGTTTGTCGAGCAGCTCGCTGCTAGCGGCGGTACCTTGCTCTTTGTGGGTACGAAGAAGCAGGCGCAGGAGGCCGTGGCCGAGGAGGCCAAGCGCTGTGGTATGTTCTATGTCAACCAGCGCTGGCTGGGCGGTATGCTCACCAACTTCCAGACCATTCAGTTGCGCATTAAATACCTGCGCGACCTGGAGCGCCGCCGCGACAGTGGCGAGTTCGAGCGCCTGCCCAAGAAAGAAGTCCAGCGCTTGCAGGACGACATTGCGCGCCTGGAGCGCATCCTGGGCGGTATCAAAGACATGAGGTCTCTTCCCAGTGCACTCTTCATCATCGACACACGTAAAGAGCGCACCGCGGTGCTTGAGGCCCTGCGCCTGGAGATTCCTATTATCGCGCTTGCCGATACCAACTGCGATCCCGACGAGATGGATTATCCCATCCCTGCAAACGACGACGCTATTCGCGCGGTTCGTCTCCTGTGCGCCAAGATTGCTGATGCCGCGGTCGAGGGTCGCCGTCAGCTTGAGGCCCTGCATAAGGACGAGACCACGGGCGAGGAAGAGGTTCAGGCCGAGGAGCCACAGGCCGCTGCTGCAACCCCACAGGCCACAGCCCCAGAGGCAGCCCCTCAGGCTTCTTCAGAGGCCGAGAGCCCAGCCGCCGGTTCTGAGGGCGAGCTGGTTACGAAAGAGTAACACACAGCAGCAAGTAAGCGGGGGCAAGAGGCGAACAATTCCTCCTGCGCCCGCTTTTTCCTGTACTCCAGGCCGGGTACTTCTTTCCTAGGCCGGGCGTGCGGCGCCTCATGAAAGCGCGTTTCACATTTGTCAAGCACTCGAGTGCCAAAAAAAAGGGCGGTGGTCATTGCGCCGTCCACGGCACCTGAGTATCATACATCTACGGAATTGAGGAGAAATCAACCATGAACTACACGGCACCGGATGTAAAGAAGTTGCGCGAGGAGACTGGCGCGACATTTGCCGACTGCAAGAATGCCCTGACCGAGTCAAAGAGCTGGGATGAGGCCGTCAAGTATCTTGAGGCCAGAAGCAGCCGCAAGGCTGAGAAGATGGTGGCCGCTGGTCGCGAGACCAAAGAGGGCGGCGTCTTCTCGTATGTACACCATAACCATAGCATTGGTGTCTTGCTGGAGCTCAATTGCAGCACTGACTTTGTCGCACGCAGCGAGTCATTCCGTCAGCTCGCCAGTGAATTGGGACTTCAGATTGCAGGCGTGGCACCCAAGTATGTCAATTACGAGGATGTGCCTGCCGAGGTAGTTGAGGCGAAGAAGAAAGAGATCCTGGAAGATCCCTCTATGGCACGCGTCCCCGAGGCGAAGAGAGAGGAAGTGATTGCAGGTAAGCTCAAGAAAGCCTTCTCAGAACAGGTCTTGACTATGCAGCCCTGGGTCAAAGACGAGACCCTCACCATCGGCGATTTGATCCGCAAGGTGATCGCGGATACCGGCGAGAACATCGTCCTGCGCCGCTTCAGCCGTTTCAAGCTGGGTGAAGAATAAGGCAGGAAATTGCTCATGGCAGCCGAACTGAAATATCAGCGTATTCTACTCAAGCTCAGTGGCGAAGCCCTGGGTGGACAGGGGTTTGGTATCGATGCTCAGACGGTGCAGCGGATCGCTGCCGAGGTCAAGCGTGTCCACGCCCTGGGAGTAG
This sequence comes from Ktedonobacter robiniae, assembly GCF_016587375.1. Lineage (GTDB taxonomy): Bacteria > Chloroflexota > Ktedonobacteria > Ktedonobacterales > Ktedonobacteraceae > Ktedonobacter > Ktedonobacter robiniae. The sequence continues at coordinate 876,967 of NZ_BNJG01000001.1, read as the reverse complement.
AGGTCGCGATGGTTATTGGTGGTGGCAATATGTGGCGCGGTGCGGATGCAGCCGCCACAGGTATTGATCGTGCCACCGCCGATTATGTCGGTATGCTAGCGACCGTCATGAACTCGCTTGTCATGCAAGATGCTATGGAAAAGCATGGCATGGCAACGCGTGTGCAGACGGCTATTGAGATGCCTCCTGTTGCGGAGCCGTTTATCCGCCGCCGGGCGGTGCGTCACCTGGAGAAGGGGCGCGTCGTAATCCTGGCTGCGGGTAGTGGCAATCCGTTCTTTACGACCGACACTGCCGCGGCTTTGCGCGCGGTGGAGTTGAACGCGCAGGTATTGCTCAAAGCTACTAAAGTCGATGGCATTTACGACGATGATCCTGTAAAGAATTGCTATGCACGCAAGTTCGATGAAATCGGCTACATGCAGGCGCTCAATATGGGATTAAAGGTAATGGATAGTACTGCACTCTCATTGTGTAAAGACAATAATATGCCAATTATCGTGTTTGATCTCCAGCAAGAAGGGGCTTTAGAGGCGATAATGCGCGGTGAGAAATGTGGTACACTGGTCTCCAAAGACGTCAAAGAACCTGTCTAGAGAGTGTGCATTCTTGAACAACGCTTGCACCACTTGTCTACTCACATTCGCGTAAGCACTGCTGTGAGACAGTGCTCAGTTGAGAAGGGGTTGAAGTTATGACTGCTGACTTATTTGACGATGCAGAAAGGCGCATGAAACGTGCCATTGACGCCTTAAAGCAGGATCTGGGATCTATTCGCACCGGTCGGGCGAGTGCTTCCCTGCTTGACCGCATTACCGTCGATTACTATGGAACCCCAACGCCTGTCAATCAGGTCGCAACCATCTCGATTCCCGAGGCTCGCCTTATTGTGATTCAGCCCTGGGACAAGAAGATGTCTGCGGACATTGAGAAGGCGATTCAGAAGTCTGACCTGGGTATTAATCCAAATAACGACGGTCAGGTTATTCGCTTGAATATTCCGCCCATGAACGAAGAGCGCCGTAAGGACCTCGTCAAGTCTCTGCATAAGAAGCTCGATGAGCACAAGGTTGCCGTCCGTAACGTGCGCCGCGATGTTCAGGATAAATTGCGTGAACGTGAAAAGAAGAAAGAAGTGTCCGAGGATGAGCTGAAGCGTAGCACTGAAAAGCTACAGAAGCTCACCGACCGCTTCATCGAGGAGATGGATAAGGTCGGCAAAACTAAGGAACTGGAGATTCTGGAGGTCTAACGTTGACCAAGATACAAAATCTCTTATCCTCACGCAGGAAAGAGAATGTTTCGTCGCAGCCACAATTAGTCGCAGCTGATCAGTCTCAGTTACCCGTGCGCCATATCGCTATCATTATGGATGGCAATGGTCGCTGGGCTACGCGACGCCACCTGCCACGCCTGGCGGGACATAAGGCGGGTGTAAGCGCACTCCGGCGTGTCGTTGAGTGCGCCGCAGACGAAAATATTGAGATGCTTAGTGTGTATGCGTTCTCAACCGAGAATTGGCACCGGCCTCGGACCGAGGTCGATGGTTTGATGCGCCTCTTCTGGGAGACTATCCGCTCGGATCTCGAGAAGCTACATCGCGACGGTGTGCGCTTGCGCCATCTTGGTCGTTTATATGATCTCGCTCCAGATATTCAGCAGGCCGTGCGCGAGTCAATGGATCTGACAAAAGACAATACGCGCATCGGCCTCAACGTATGCTTTAACTATGGTGGTCGGGCTGAACTGGTGGACGCGGTCCGCCAGATTATCGCGGATGGTCGCCAGCCCGAGACCATCTCTGAAGAAATGATCAGCTCTTATCTATATACACGGGACCTCCCCGATCCAGACCTGGTCATTCGCACTGCTGGTGAGATGCGCGTCAGTAACTTCTTGATCTGGCAATCGGCGTATAGCGAGTATTATGCTACGCCTACCCTCTGGCCCGACTTTGGGCGCGAGGATCTGCTCGAGGCTGTGCAAAGCTTCCAGCAACGCAGTCGCAAGTTTGGACGCGTGTTGCCAACATCGGTGTAACGCGCCTCTGGTGCTGAGAGGGCTGCCTCACTCTCCTGAGGCGAGGTGGCAACAGAGCAGGCTTTGATAGTATATAATGTAGGGCGGTCCTTGTTACCGTCCTATTGTTTTTATAGGTGCCTATTCGGAAACCTGAGTGCTAGTCGCGTGAGCGACGTTGGTTTCCGCATAAGAAGTAAATGCTTATCGTTTGACAGCGTTTTGTCCCACAAGGAAGGGATTTTTTTGCAAGGCGCGAATGAAAAGGGAGAGCCGGAGGTCTCCACTCCTCCTCCTCCACAGGAAGCAAATAAAGAGAAAACATCAGTGGGCCTGCGCCTGCTGACGGCGTTTATTCTTATTCCGATTGTGCTTGTCGTCGTCTGGTTTGGCTCCTGGGTTGCTTTTGCGGCCTCCGTGGTGCTGGTGGTGCTGGGAATCTATGAGCTCCACACGATGCTAGTGCAAGCTGGATACCGCCCCATTTTATGGCTGAGTATGGGCTGGGGCCTGCTCTTGCTACTGGCTACGATGTTCCCTCTCCAGCGATCTCTGATCCTGGAGAGCGGCTTAGGGATTACCTTACTGGTCTCATTCCCCTGCCTGTTTTCGCGTAAAAACCTTGAGGGTTCAGTGGTGGACTGGGCCTTGACCCTGGCTACAGCGCTCTACGTAGGTGGCTCGACCAGTTTCCTGCTCCTGTTGCGTGGGACGGAGGTCGGCTGGTTGCGCTTTGCTCCTACGTTCTCCCTTGTGCTTCCTCGGGGTGCCTGGTGGACGTTGGCGGCTCTCCTTGGCGTATGGGGCTTTGATTCCGCGGCTTTCTTCATTGGCCGCCTCTTTGGCAAGCATAAACTCGCTCCTCGCATCAGTCCGGCCAAATCCTGGGAAGGGTTCCTGGGTGGCCTGATCTTCTCTATTATCGCGGCCCTGCTCTGTACCGTCATCCCCCTGGGACTTCCCTGGTACCTGGCGGTCCTGGTAGGAGTGCTTGTGGGCGTCACGGGTACGCTGGGGGATCTCTCGGAGTCGTTGTTCAAGCGACAGATGCATGTCAAGGATAGTAGTCAGATCGTGCCTGGGCATGGTGGCGTCCTGGATCGCATTGATAGCCTGCTTTTTGCGGCTATCGCCGTCTATCTCTTCGCCTCGCTCTTGCAGCTTAGTTAATGTCATGGGCAAATTATTTCTGGAGAGGTGGTGTGGTATGTGCTGACAGCCTGCGGCTGTCAGCACATACCACACCACCTCTTCAAGGCGAGCGCCACAGGCGCGAGCCGTCACACTAAAAAGATGAAAATTCGCGCGAAGATAGGTTCTTCGCTATTATAGAGAGAGAAGGGCGGGTCTCCTGGAAGATTGTGTGCTCATCTCGCGTTTGTATTATTGAGGGGCGTCAGCAACGCTTATCGTAGAGGCGTAGATGAGAGGGGCTTCCAGGCCCGTGAGTAAGAGTGCATGAGCGCATATCCTAAACGTATTGCCTTACTTGGCAGCACAGGCTCGATTGGTCAGCAGACACTCGATATCGTGCGCTGCTTCCCAGAGCAGTTCCAGGTGGTGGCTCTGGCGGCCCGCAGTAACCTGGATCTACTGGCTGAACAGGTGCGCGAGTTCCGTCCTAGTCTGGTTGCTTGCTTTGCCGATTCAGCAGAGCTAGAGCAGAAGGCACGCGCGCTCTTTCCGAATGCCATCCTGGGGGAGCGCGGTCTACTGGCGGTTGCGACGCACGCGGATGCGGATGTGCTGGTGGCTGCGACCTCTGGCCTGATGGGCCTGCGTCCAACGATGGCGGCAATTGAGGCTGGTAAAACCATTGCCCTGGCGAATAAAGAGACGCTGGTCATGGCAGGTCATATTGTCACGGAGGCCGCGCGTCGCAATGGTGTCTCGATTGTGCCCGTTGATAGTGAGCACAGTGCCATCTGGCAGTGTTTGCATGGTGAAGAAAATAACCAGATTCGTCGATTAATTCTTACAGCATCTGGTGGACCATTTCGTACCATACCTCCTGAAGAGTTGCGCGACGTCTCTGTGGAGCAGGCCCTGGCCCATCCCACCTGGCGCATGGGACCAAAGATTACAATTGATAGCGCCACACTGATGAACAAAGGCCTGGAGGTCATTGAATCGTACTGGCTCTTTGATGTGCCCTACGAGCGCATCGAGGTGGTCGTGCAGCCTGAGAGCATCATCCACTCCATGGTTGAATTCTGTGATGGCTCGATTAAGATGCAGGCCAGTCTGCCGACGATGCATCTACCTATCATGCATGCGCTCACTTACCCGGAGCGCCTGGATACTGCCGATAAAAACTTGATTCGCGAACTACACTGGCCCTCGATCGCGGCGCTGCACTTTGAAGAATTGAACCTGGAGCGCTTCCCCTGTTTCCGCCTGGCACTTGAGGCCGGGAAGCGAGGAGGGACCTACCCCTGCGCGCTGGTGGGCGCGGATGAAGAGGCTGTAGCGATGTTCCTGGAGGGAAAGATACCTTATCAGGGGATCGCCCAGATGCTTGAGGCAGTGCTTGAGCAACATAACTCAATTGCCCAGCCCGATGTGAACGCGACGTTGGAGGCTTGTGCATGGGCACGCCGTGCGGCGCGAGAATGGGGTGAAAAACACCTGGCTGGTTAGATAATCAGGAGCGTCGTATCGTAGTGTGTTCTTGCCGGAGGCATTTTTGAGGAGCAAAGGATAAATACTAGATGAATAACTGGTACCTACTCGCAGCTATCCCGGTTTTTGGATTGCTTGTGCTTGTACACGAATTTGGACACTTCATCACTGCTCGCTGGGCGGGTATTCGAGTTGATGAATTCGGTATTGGTTTGCCACCACGCCTGGTTGGTTTTCGCCGTCGCCCTCAGGGTGGATGGGAAGTGGTCTGGTTTGGCGGCCGTTCCGAGCAGATGGAGGGGCTAGAGAGTCCACTGACAGGTACAAGCGGTGGAGTAAGCCAGGGTCATGCCTCCGCGAAGCAGAATACCATTTACTCTATCAACCTGCTGCCGATTGGCGGATTTGTGCGTATGCCGGGCGAAGATGGCGATGCACATGATGAGAACGGTCATTACGACTCTGAGAGCTTTGCGGCCAAGCCTGCTGGGAAGCGCATCGTTGTCCTCTGTGCGGGCGTGATCATGAACGTTTTGCTGGCGATTGTGCTCTTCACGATTGCCTATGGACAGGGGGAGCCAACGACGCCGGCCATCATTGCCCAGGTGAACGCTGGCTCGCCTGCTGCGGCGGCAGGCCTGCACGCGGATGACAAGATCCTCAGCGTCAATGGACAGTCCGTCACCCAGTTCCAGGAAGTGAAAGATATTGTCGATAAGGTCTCGACGCAGAGTAAGGGGCAGCAGACCGTTGATGTGAAACTGGTGGTGGAGCGCAAGGGCGAGCCGCAGCCGCTCCATATGACCGTTCATGCCCTGGTCAATCCGCCTGCTGATAAAGGCCACCTGGGAGTCCTGGGCAAGACAGTCAATGTCAGCATTCCCCTCTGGCAGGCCCCCATCAGAGGTATTCAGCAAACCCTGTCGACCACGCGCCTCTTTATTGTTACAATTGGTCAGATGATTGTAGGCGCGATCCAGCCGCAGATCGCGGGTCCAGTTGGCATCGTTAAGATTACGGGCGAAGTGGCACAGACGGTACCCGTTGTTGGCTGGTGGTACATCCTGAATTTAACAGCGATGTTGAGTATAAACCTGGCAATTGTCAATATTCTACCTTTCCCTGCCCTAGATGGTGGGCGTGTGGTGCTGATCTTCATCGAGATGATTCGTGGAGGGAAGCGTCTCAGGCCCGAGCGCGAGGGGCTTATCAATCTTGTTGGTATGGCAATCTTGCTTACTCTGATGGTTGTCGTGACTGTAAGCGACGTCTTACATTGGGGTGGCTGATAATGGAGTGTACTACTAATTATGTATAAGAAAACTCGTCAGGTTCGCGTTGGCAATGTTCTGGTTGGTGGCGGCGCGCCTGTGGCTGTGCAATCTATGACCACCACCTATACCCGTGATGTGAAAAGCACGGTCGCGCAGATCAAACGCCTGGAAGAGGTTGGCTGTGAGATTGTGCGCGTAGCTGTTCCCGAGATGGAAGATGCGGTTGTCCTGGGCGAGATCAAGAAGCAGATTTCGATTCCGCTGGTTGCGGACATTCACTATAATCCTAATCTGGCACTGGAAGCCATTCGCCAGGGGATCGACAAGGTTCGCATCAATCCAGGCAACCTGCTCAATGGACGCGAATCCCTGGAGCAGATTGTGCGGGCTGCTAAAGAGCGCGACATTGCGATGCGTATCGGCGTGAACTCCGGCTCGATTGATGCGCTGGACAAGCAGGCCCAGATGCAGCGTATCCAGGTGCGCCTGCGCGAGGATGGCACCCTTGAGCGCAGTGATCCCGCCGAGGCTCGCCGTCTTGAGCGCGAGCGCCTGGCTGAGCGCATGGTCACCAAGGCCCTGGAGTATATTAGCTGGTGTGAAGAGCTCGATTATCACAATATTATTGTCTCTTTGAAATCCTCCACTGTTCTGACAGCGGTTGAGGCCTACCGCCGCTTCTCGGAGCGCTCGGATTATCCTATCCATCTGGGCATTACCGAGGCGGGTACGCTGGTCACAGGCGCGGTAAAATCCTCGGTTGGCCTGGGTCTTCTGCTGGCGGACGGTATTGGTGATACCATGCGCGTTAGCTTGAGTGCCGAGCCTGAGGAAGAGATTCCTGTGGCGTATGAGATTCTAAAGTCGCTTGAACTGCGCAATCGCGGCGTGACCTTTGTCTCCTGCCCCTCCTGCGGTCGCGTTGAGATCGACGTCATTAGCGTTGCCAACGAGGTAGAGAAGCGTCTGTCCAAGGTGCAGACTCCCATCCATGTCGCCGTCATGGGCTGTGTTGTCAACGGCCCCGGTGAGTCGCGCGACGCCGATGTCGGCCTGGCTGGTGGTAAGGGCAAGGGCGTCATCTTCCGCAAGGGACAGGTCATTAAAACCGTTCCTGAAGACCAGTTCCTGGACGCTGTCCTCAAAGAGGTTGCGAGTCTGCTGCCTGAGGGTGAGGCCAAGCTGGTCTATCCTGAGGGTGGCATCAAAGACGTGGCTGGCACACACCGTACCCGCGACGAGGGCATGAACCTGCCTATCCTGCCCGCGTCCCGCTAGCTTAAATGATATATATAAAGCCCGGCAAGAACGCCAGGAGCCATCATAGACGTGGCTCTAGCGTTCCTGCCGGGCTTTATATATATGACCTCAAAAATAGGTGCTATTTGTGGGATATGGCGGGAGAGGTTGCTGGTAGGTGAGCATGCACAAAAAAGCGGCTTCATACGAAGCCGCTTGAAAAAATGGGCGATACAGAACTCGAATCTGTGACCTCCACGATGTCAACGTGGCGCTCTAACCAACTGAGCTAATCGCCCTCTCGACATGGAGAATAATATCATTGTGGCTCTACTTTGTCAATAGGTTTTCTAGCTCTTTTTTCGCGCCGGGAAAATTCCTATCCGATCTATGGCAAGGGAATTTCTAGCTTCTTTTCTGACGAGGAGAAGTAACGTATAGCGCGCCCTCGGGCATGCTCACCGATAAGCGATAGGTCCTGATTCTGTTCGTTTTTGCTTGCCCATACATAGATATGGTGCTATACTTTTTGAGGCGCAAGACATGCCTGAATGCGTCCAGTGGTATGAAGCAAGCGATACTACTATTGGTTTCCTTTATAAGAAGGACGAGGATTGTTCCTGTTATTTTTCCTTTTGAGAAGGGATTCTTAGTATGTTTCCTGGTGTTCGCAGACCTGTTGTCCAACGTAGGCGCCTGGTCTTACATGTGTGTAGTCTTATATTTATTTGTGCGCTTGTCGCGATTGAGTTTGCGCCCTGGAATAGTTCAGTGACCTATGCCAAGGCGGAGCAGCATACGGTCGCGACGGTCGATACATCGTGCCAGCGTGTCACATTCTCGCCCGATAGCAACCCCTATCCCATATGCCCTGGTCCGTTTCCTACCGGCGGCAATTGCACCTGGTGGGCGTGGCAGCAGTGGCATTTATTGGGGTACGATCTCCCGCGTAACTGGGGTAATGCCGCTGAATGGGCCGTAGACGCCACACGGGCGGGATTAGCAGTAGGTACGGTTCCACGCCTGGGCGCGATAGCCGTCTTTCCAGTCGCCGATGGGGTCTGGGCCTATGGAGCGCCGGGGCATGTGGCCTTTGTCTCTTCTGTGTATCCCGATGGCCAGACCTTTGATGTGACCTATCAAAATTATGGCGATACTACCTACATGCATGTCGGGCGCGACTACAACACAAACTATATCAACTCGACCCATTTTCAGAATGGGCAGCTGCGCTTTATCTATTTCCCTCGTACGCTTGATACCCAGCATTTTGCCAGGCTGGCTGGCACTTCACCCAATGTGAGTTCCCAGGTGCAGCAGACAAACGCACTACTGAACTCATCCAGTGCTACTACGACCTATACCTCCAGCCGCATCTCGCTAGGACTCTCTCCCGCTTCCTCCGATCAGGAGTTTAATGCCGACTTTACTGGGAGTGGCTATAGCGATCTCCTGCTCTATGACCGTAAGCAAGGGCAATTGCAGGTCTTACAGTTGGAGAAGCGCCGAACGCTGGCGGGAACCTTTGTGCCTAATTCTGATGATGGCATATCACATGGCGTGCGAATGAATCCAGGCGCCCCTAAACTGGTGGATTTAGGTGACTCTACTGTGCCAGCGGGCAAGTGGGGTTCGTCGCTCGATATTCACGTGGGCGACTTCGATGGCACAGGTGCATCGGATATCTTGCTCTATGATCGGGATACAGGCAAGCTTCACCTTATCAGCTTAACGGCCTCTTTGACGATAAAAAAGCATGTCGTCCTTGATGGCGAGGGGCCGGGATGGGAGCTCTATGTTGGTCGTTTCGATGGCAAGCGTAGCTCTGTTATGATGTATAACCGTTTTGCCGATCCCAGTGCCTATGATCCAGGGACCAGCGATTCGACGGATAATGGTGGGGATACAAGCGGCACCACTCCCACTGATCCAGGCACTACAACGTCAACGCCAACGCCAGCGCCAACTCATACAAAGACACCAACACCAACGAAGACGCCGAGTCCGACACCGACGCCGACAAAGACGCCCAGCCCTACCCCGTCACCGACGCCGTCACCGACACCAAGTCCGACGCCGTCTCCAACGCCTACAGTGACGCCGTCTCCAATACCAACGGCAACACCGACACCCAGCCCAACGGCAACGCCAACGCCTACCCCGACGCCGGCCGCGCCAACGCCTACAGTCGCGCCATCGCCTACTTCGACGCAAACACCATCGCCGACAAATACACCAGCGACGCAACCTACACAGGCGAAGAGTACCGTGGAGCCTACGGCATATACTATTCCCGCCACAAGCCATACCAGTAGCGTGGATGGCTCGAATGGTGATCTCAGTGGCACCAGCCTTGCCGATTGGGAGATGCAGGGAAAGACCGCCAATGTGATCATGCTCGATTTTGACCAGAACTTCCAGGTCAAACATCGCCAGGTGTATACGCTCTGGCACGCGAGCTGGGAGGTGTACGTGGGTCGCTTCATAGGACCCGATCAGGATGGCATCTTCCTCTATGATCGCATCGATGGTCAGGGGCGTATGCTGGGTCTGGATGGCTCGCTCAAGGTAACTAAGCAGCAGGATATGAGTGATCTGAGTGGTAACTGGATGGTCTACAGCGGAGACTTTAACGCCTCTGGGCGGGCACAAATTCTTCTGTATGATCCCAGTAGCGGTAGCGCGCAGATCAGGTTCCTGAAGGCGGATCTCACGGTTGATCAGAGCGTGGATTACTCCGACTGGGGGCAGAATCTCCTGCTATATGTGGGGAGCTTTGGCACCTCTTCAACAGGCGCTATGCTCTATGATCCTGAGGCGGGGCAGAGCACGTTCCTGGCCTTTGATGATACGCTACAAGTGTCGCATCAATATGTCACAAAGAGCTGGGACCAGCACTGGCAAGTCCTGGTGGGTTCATTTACCGACCGCTCCCAGTGTTTGGGCCAGGGCCAGTGCGCGAACGGAGATGATATCCTGGTCCTCAATCGTGAGACGGGCCAGCTACAGCAATATATCTTCTCCTTTGGCCGCCAGTTTAAGGTCTATGATAACCGTACGCGCGCCTTTGAGCGCCAGGGCGTGGCCCCCTCCTCCGAGCAGTATGTCAGCTCCCTGGATACTACCACGTTCAACCTGGCCTCAACGCTTAGTACCGATATCCACAACCAGGAATTGTACTAAGGGCATTGTAGAAGGAGTAAAGGAGAGTGGGCCTGTATGGCGACAGATGCCGCCATACAGGCCCACTCTCCTTTACTATGACACTCCCCCGATTGTCAAGTTGAAAGTACTCCCTAGCCATGGCTTCTCAACGTAGATGATACACACGGTAGCCGTTTAATGTTACAATAGCGCCATGCGACATATTTTTTTAATTGGGCTTTCAGGGAGCGGGAAGAGCACGGTGGGCCGCCTACTTGCGCAAGAGTTGCGGCGACCCTTACTTGACATTGATGCTCTCGTTGAGCAAGAAGAGGGCGTGGGTATCCCCGAGATTTTCACCCGGCATGGTGAGGCGTATTTTCGCGAGTGTGAGCGTCGTGTCCTGGCGCGTGTCGCGCAAAATGAGGAGGGCGCGATTGTGGCAACAGGCGGGGGGCTGGTGGTGCGCGAGGAGAATCGCAGGCTGATGGCCGAGCGTGGAGTTCGGGTCTACTTGCAAACGGAGCCTGAGGTGGCTCTTGAGCGCTTGCGAGCGCAGCATACATATTCTCTTGCCAAGAGTACCTCGCCCGAGATCCGGCCTCTGCTGGCCGGTCCCGACCCCCTGGCCACATTGCGAAATTTATACGCGACCCGTCGCGCCTGGTATGAGGAGGCTGACCTGGTATGCCAGACTCATGGCCGGAGCGTGGAACGGGTGGCTATGGAGATTATGGCTATGGTAAACGCTGCTGACGCGTCGAGGGACGGGGCGCCTGTTGTCAGGCATGTTCACATTGGTAGAGGCTATGACACCGTGGTGGATTGGGGAGGGCTGGAGCGACTCCCGCAGTATCTGACACAGTTGGGACTGCCCTCGCGGGTCTTCCTCTTTACGGATAGCAATCTGCGCGCACTTTATGGCGAGCAGGTTGTGCATAGCCTGAAGCAACAGGGATTTGAACCCTATCTCTACACAGTCCCGGCAGGCGAGGCGAGCAAATCACCTGAACAGCTACAGGCGATCTACGACTGGCTGCTTGAGCACCATGCTGAGCGGCGCGAAGTTCTAATCGCGCTTGGCGGTGGTGTCATTGGTGACCTGGTCGGATTTGCCGCGGCCACCTACCTGCGCGGCGTACCCCTGATTCAGGTGCCAACCTCGCTACTGGCCCAGGTGGATGCGGCCATCGGCGGCAAGACCGGTATCAACCATCGCCAGGGCAAGAACCTGATCGGTGCCTTCTACCATCCACGCCTGGTCCTGGTGGACCCCAGGACCCTGCTGACGCTGCCAGAGCGAGAGCGTACAGAGGGATGGGCAGAAGTTGTAAAGTATGGTATCATACTCGACGCTAAGCTATTTGCGCTTTTGGAGACCTACAAAGACGCTTTGCGCGATTTCTCGTCCCTTCCTGCTTCCTTGCTGGTTCAGATTGTGGCTCGCTGCATCGACCTCAAAGTGCAGGTTATTGAAGAAGACGAGACTGAGAGCGGCCTGCGTGCCATCTTGAATTATGGCCATACCGTTGCCCATGCACTGGAAAGTGTCGCGGGATACGGAGAATGGTTGCATGGCGAGGCGGTTTCTCTGGGTATGGTGGCTGCGGCTGAGATGGCACGTGAGGCTGGCATGTGGAGTGCGAAAGAAGAACAGCGACAGAACGCACTTCTCGCATCGTTGGGACTCCCCACGCGTTACCGGGGGTCGGTGCGGGCGCAGGATATACTGGCGAAAACGCGCCTGGATAAGAAAGTGGTGGGCAAACGTATTCGTTGGATCATGCCCCGACGGATTGGCGAAGTCGTCATTACCGAGATGCCTGATGATCTTGTCGAGCGCGTGGTCACAGATTTTTTCGCTGAAGCGAGGTCATAGGCGATGGCGGAGATTCTGGTTTTAAATGGGCCTAACCTGAATACGTTGGGGAAGCGCGACCCAGGGATATATGGCAGTGTGACACTCGAGCAGATCCAGGCGCGTTTGCGGGAGCGAGCGGCCAGCCTGGGAGCGACAGTAGAGTGTGTGCAGTCCAACCATGAAGGTGTGCTGATCGACACCATTCAGCAGTATGCCGAGCGCGTAGAGGGCATAATTATTAATCCTGGTGCCTTTACGCACTACTCGTATGCTTTGCGCGACGCGCTTGCGGGCACCAGGCTACCCATCATCGAGGTCCATTTGAGCAATATCTATGCCCGGGAGCCTTTTCGTCATGAGTCTGTGATTGCTCCCATTAGCTATGGGCATATCGCGGGCCTGGGTTGGCGTGGCTATCTCCTGGCACTGGAGGCGCTTGTGGCCTTCTTACAAGAACAAAAGTAGCTTTCTGCTACAGAAATACAGATGAACGACCATTGGTCATTCAATGTCAAAGGAGTTTTCTGAATGATTTCCACCGGTGACCTGAAAAAAGGCGTCACAATCGAGTTTGAAGGGAATCCTTGCACGATTCTCGAGTGGCAGCACGTGAAAATTGGCCGTGGTGGTGCTATCGTGCGCCTGAAGTTGCGTAACCTGCGTAGCGGCGCGATTTTTGATCGTACATGTGACGCTGGCGATAAGTTCAAACGCCTCTATCTGGATCGCTCGACCGTCACCTATCAGTACAATGCCGATGACCTGTATCATTTTATGGATACCAGCACGTATGATGATATTGTCCTGAATGAGGCTCAACTGGGCAATGCCAAGGATTATCTTATTGATAATCTTGAGCTTGACATCATTCGTTACAACGAAGAGCCTATCTCGGTGGAGCTGCCTGAAAAGGTCGTACTCAAAATAACCTATACCGAGCCTGGCTTCAAAGGCGATACCGCTACAGGTGGTACGAAGCCCGCGACGACCGAGACGGGTCTCGTAGTACAGGTACCCTTGTTTGTTTCTAGCGAAGACTCGATTCGTGTGAATACCAGCACGGGTCAGTACGTAGAGCGTGTCTAAAACGGCTCTGCTGGTCTATCTCTGACACGATCCCCGTAGATAGGGAGAGGCCAGCGCATGCCTGGAAACTGAAGTGAGTGAGCATAGGGGACGTCGCGTACCCATTGGCAATCGAGGCGCCTGCATCTGGCTCACTAAGCATTTATAAATGTAGTATGGGAGTATGACTATGGATGGCAGCAGACGTGCTTCCTCTCAATTAGAGAGACTTCCAGAGGAAGTGCAGCAAGAGACGGAGCAGATGAGCATTGAACACCTGACCCACCTGGTTAAAGTGCTTGATAAAAGCGACGTTTCCGAAATTGAAGTCAAGCATAGCGGGACGGGAACGCGCCTGGTCTTACGCAAGGCCAGGGCTGGAGAGAATGCCGCGATCAGTGTTAGCGAGCCAGTGGTTGAAGTGGCTGACTCCTCGGTGTCTGCACCCTCACAGCATACTGTTACCGCGCCGCTGGTAGGAATTTTCCACACCTGGGCCAAGCCGAAAGGGAAAGCCCTGGTTGCCGCGGGCGATAAAGTCAAAGTCGGACAACTGGTTGGCTCAATTCAGTCCCTCAACGTCCTCTACGAAATTGAGGCGAGCGCTGCCGGCCGTGTGCTAGAGCTTCTCGTGGAAGATGGCCAGCCTGTGGAGTATGGACAGGCTTTGATGACGCTTGAAACGGCTGAGGAGGCATAGCAGGGTATGACCGCCATGCATCTTCCAGGCTTTAATGAAGCCATCAGTGTCTCGGCCCTCTCGGTCTTCCTGCGAGAGTGGCTTGAGACCAATGACATGCTACAAGATGTCCGGGTGTATGGCGAAGTCTCCAATTGCAAGACCTACCCCTCCGGTCATTGTTATTTTACCCTCAAGGACAGTGGAGCGCAGCTCAACTGCGTCTTCTTTAAGCAGTCCCGTCTGCGTTCATCCGCTCCCACGCTACGCGATGGCATGGGAATCGCCCTGAATGGACGTATTTCATTCTATGAACGTGACGGCAAGCTGCAACTCTATGTGGAGAACGCCGAACCTCTGGGTGTAGGCGCCCTCTTTGAGCGCCTGGAACGCTTGAAAGCGCGCCTGGAGGCGGAAGGACTCTTCGCGGAAGAGCGAAAGCGAGTGCTGCCCGAGCGCCCGGAAGTTATTGGGATTGTTACTTCGCCGCAGGCTGCGGCCCTGCGCGATATGTTGCGCGTCTTGCGCCAGCGCTACCCTCTTGCGCGTGTGATTCTTGCCCCAGCACAGGTTCAGGGAAGTGAAGCCCCTGCCTCTATTGCCGCCGCCCTCGATGCGTTGAATGAGCACGGGGAGGCAGAGGTTATCATTGCCGGGCGTGGCGGCGGTTCCATCGAAGAGCTGTGGGCCTTTAACGAAGAGGTCGTGGTGCGCGCCATTGCACGCTCAAGTATCCCTGTGATTAGTGGTGTTGGCCATGAAACAGACTTTACCCTGGCTGACTTTGTCGCTGATTTGCGCGCATCGACGCCAACCGCTGCCGCGACCGCCGCGGTCCCCAACATCGAGGATTGGCGCATTGACTTGCTTGATTGTCAGCAAGAGCTTGGCTCGCTGATGGAAGAACGCCTGGAAGAGCTTGCGACCCAGGTCGCCGATCTCCAGTATCAACTTGAGCATAAGAGTCCCGTTGGACAGATCAATAACTATCGTCAGCAGTTGGACGAGGCCAGTGAGCGCATGCAGACGCATATGCGCCACCTGTTGAGCATACGCGCGGAGCGCCTCAGCGGACAAACCTTGCAACTGCACGCGTTAAGTCCGCTCTTGACGATTGCACGTGGCTATGCGGTGGTCAGGCATGAGCCAGACCAGCGGCTGATAACAAGCGTGAAGCAGGTACAGGCCGGGGATGCCTTGCGTATTCAGGTGCAGGACGGCAGCATTCCTGTGTCTGTACGCGAAGAACTGGGATAAGAGCCCTTGCCATATGCTGCATTGCTGTTTTGCCTGGTAGCAGTCAGGTATTTTCTACCATTGTTTTGTGGGGAAGGAAGAAGGTCATGGAAGCATTATCGTTTGAAGAGGCTTTTGCCAAGCTAGAAGCTACGGTTGCAGCCCTGAAAGATGGACAGGTTTCCTTAGAGCAGGCACTCAGCTCTTATCAGGAGGGCGTGACGCTTGTTCAGTACTGTAATGAACTTTTACAGAAGGCTGAGTTAACGGTACAACAACTGCAAGTGGATAGTGAGGGCGCGTTGTCCTTGCAATCATTGGACCTGTAAGAGGGGAGAAGCTCTTTTAATTTATGGTTAGTGACACGCTTTTAGACAATCATGTGCTTCTGGCTTCGGTATTAGCCTGGGCGCTTGCCCAGGTAAGTAAGACGGTGGGCGAGATTATTAAAGAACGCCGCCTGGTGCTGAGCCGTCTCGTTTCTTCTGGTGGTATGCCAAGTTCGCATTCCGCCCTGGTGACCGGGCTGGCTACCGCTGTGGGCCGTGTGATGGGTATCAGTTCGCCAGCTTTTGCCGTCGCAGCCGTCCTGGCAGGTATCGTGATGTATGACGCGGCAGGCGTGCGTCGTGCAGTAAGTATTCAGGCGCGTATTTTAAATCAGATGATTGATGAAGCCTTTCAGGGGCATCCCTTCGCGGAAAAACGTTTACGTGAACTGATTGGGCATACCCCGATCCAGGTTTTTGTCGGTGGATTACTGGGCATTTGTGTTGGTTTGCTCGCCACCAGTTATTAACAAGTGCTAACAAGTACTAGCGCTTTTTACGTTATTTGTCAGGCCCGCAGGTTCCTTGCGCGGCTTGCGACCTACTAGCCTGTCTATCTCTTCCCCCGCCAATCAAGATGTCTTTACACTTTTGTTAAGACATCTTGCCTCTGCTTCAATTTTTAGAGCAACTCCCTCAAAGAGAACACGCCCAATGTCCCTCTTTATGTGTGCTGCACGAAAGAAGCTTTTTATTGATCAGTTTGTATTCTCCCCGAATGCTTTGCTGCTAGAAGATGTCTCTCTAGAATAACCAGTCATTTAGTGCCCCAAAAAAATGTGGAGGAAGCGTCTAAGATTTAGGAAGTGCAAAGAAGCTAGGGGCAGTGCAAAAACATGTTTTTGTGATTGTGTCCTGCTTTGCCTGCCATAGAGCGAAAAATATGCTAAAATAATGGCTGTGTTTGTGTGAAGGCGGATAATGGTTGGTTTTGGCACAATAGATTTAAAATCTTGTATATTGTATCTTATTGTTTTTATGTATGTCAGGCGTTGTCGTGCGTTGCTTAGTTTAAGCTTGCTATCTTGATACTTTTAGGTACATGTCCTCCTCTTGCAAAGCCATAAGCAACGCTTATGGGGGTGGCTTGTTTCTACCCTGGCGAGTCCTGCACGTATAAAAAGGAATATTCCTTGACGCAGGACAATTATTTCTTTGTTTGCATGTCTTGGGGAGACTGTAAGAGAAGCGAGCCTCGCTATGTTTATGCCAAAGCACTTGAAACGTTCTGCGCAAAAATTTCTACAAGGATGTGAGGGATGAAGACAATTTTTTGCTTTTGTGTGTCAGGTGAGAATTTCAAATATCCTGTCGTCAATCGATACGATCTTGTATGGCATGAGAAGCGGTCATAGAAGGGAGACAGGTACTCATTGGGCAACTACTCGCAATATGCGGATGTGTTATGTCTATCAGGGGAGGAGACATATGAAATTGCTGGTCATCGACAGTGACCGTGATTTGGTGGAAATGCTCACAAGCTGGCTAAAAACTCTGGGGTATGAAGTATACAGAGCCTATAATAGTGAGCGAGCCCGAAGTGAATGGCTCGAACAACGTCCCGATCTGGTAATCATTGATCCTATGTTGAAGGGGGGGAATGTGCTGGAAATGTGTCGCGATTTACGCGCCAAGCACGATGCACTGGTGCTGGTGTTAACCGATAGTAAAGAGGTACAGGACGAGGTGCGTTGCCTTGAGTCGGGGGCGGACGATTATTTACGCAAGCCGTTTTTCCCGGCACAATTGCTGGCCAGGATTCGCGCGGTGAGTCGTCGCGCTCGCTCTACGCTGGAGCGTCGCCCCTCCTCTGTGGTCACAGTAGGCCCTCTTCGTGTCGATTCGTTGCATAATGAGGTGAGTGTTCATGGCAAACTGGTGCGCCTGACCCCGACTGAGAGCAAACTATTACACCTGCTAGCGATCAATGCAAATGATGTCTGCACCGCAAATCAGATTGTCACTCATGTCTGGGGCTACGATGGCGATGGTGATGCCTGTCTCATCAAAGCGCATATTCGTCACCTGCGCCAGAAGATTGAACCCAGTCCCAGCGATCCACGCTATATATTGACCGTTCCCGGTGTAGGCTATACCCTGATCCGCCGTAACGAGGAACAGAAGACACCTGTAGAGAGCGGGAAGGCCTTACGCGCGCTCTCCATCTAGAGGGTTGTGCCTCATATCCTTCAATGCCTATATAGAGATAAAAAGCACAGGACCATGGTCCTGTGCTTTTTATCTCTATATAGGCAAAATCTCAACCGCCACCACGGGCCAGGAGCATGACGGGTACTGTCAGGACGATGAGCTTGAGGTCGAGCCAGAGCGATTGCTGGTGCAGATACGCGATATCCATCTCAACCATCTGCTGGAAGGTCACACGCGAGCGACCATAGACCTGCCAGGTTCCGGTCAGGCCGGGTTTGCCGCTGAGGCGTAGCCAGTCGCTCTCTTTGTATATCTCTACTTCATAGGATAGAGGTGGGCGAGGCCCCACCAGTGTCATCTCGCCTCGCAAGACATTCCAGAATTGTGGCAACTCGTCAAAACTCAATTTGCGAATAATGCGGCCCACCCTCGTAATTCGGGGATCCTTGTGGATCTTATAGGCCATGCCCTCACTAGCCTCCTCACTCAGCTTTTCGCCACGCATATACTGCTGAATCTTTTCGATATGGAGCCTGGGGTCATTGTTGGTATACATCGAACGAAACTTGAGCATCTCAAAGGTTTTTCCGTTTTGCCCCACCCGCTTCTGGCGAAAGAACACCGGGCCTTGTGAATCAAGTCGAACGCAGAGCGCGACCAGGAGACACACGAGCAAGACAAAGGGGCCGATGAGAAGCGTAAACGCGATGTCAAGCAGGCGTTTGTAGCGCAGGTAGCTTCTACTGAACGCCAGGTCTTGCTGGATCTGGGTCGCTTGTGCTTGAACAGCCATGGCTATTCCTCCCCGAAGACTCATACGAGGAATTCCTCGTAACCTCAACTGTCCTCTTGTATGGAAACCAACGCCGCTCTCGCGGCTAGCGCTTCGCGCTCAGGTTTCCTAAATAGGCAGTATGTAATACTGCCTCAATGGTACGGTATGAGGGTGTAGAACCGGTACGGATGAGTATAGAAAACTGGTAGCGGCCCGTCTAGAAAGGGGGAAATTGAGGTAAAATGATGTGCTGTGATATGGCAGAATGGAATCTCTTTAGAACCTTTTGGCTAGCTACACGTTCTCCACTCCGCTGACAAAGTTTCACCTAACCTCTACCACAACGAGTATCAGCCGGTCACTCTCGCATGGTACTATCCTGACTAGTAAAGTTGTCTTTCTGCTCGCTGCGAGGCTGAGCTTCATTTTTAGAGAAGGAGTGCTGAGGGAGTGGTACCTTTACAAGTTCCTCTTGTTGATCTACGTGCCCAGTATCAGAGCTTGAAGCCTGAAATTATGGCGGCCTTTGCTGAAGTGTTGGAGAGTATGCACTTGTTCCTGGGGCCGAAGACTCGCGCTTTTGAGCAGCAGTTCGCCGAGTATTGTGCCTGTCGCTATGGCATAGGCGTGTCCTCGGGAACGGAGGCGCTGGTGCTGGCCCTGCGTGCCTGCGATATTGGAGCGGGCGACGAGGTCATCACGGTCTCCAACACCTTTATCGCCACAGTGGAGGCCATTGCCCTGGTGGGGGCCAGGCCGGTGTTTATCGATGTGGATCCCCAGACCTACCTGATGGATTGGCGCCAGCTAGAGACTGTGTGCACAGAACGCACACGCGCCATTCTGCCTGTGCATCTCTATGGGCATGCGGCTGAGATGGGGCCTATCCTTGAGTTTGCGCGAGCGCGTGGGCTACGCGTCATTGAAGATGCCTCACAGGCACACGGGGCGACCTATCAGGGCCAGCGCGTTGGTAGCTTTGGTGATATAGGCTGCTTTAGCCTGTACTACAGTAAGAACCTGGGAGCCTTTGGCGAGGCTGGCATCTGTACGACCAGCGATCCCGTCCTGGCGGAGAAATTATGTATGCTGCGCGACCATGGCTCGCGTGTACGCTATCATCACGAGGTGATCGGGGGCAATTATCGCCTGGATGAATTGCAAGCGGCCGTCCTGCTCTTAAAGATGCCCTACCTTGAGCAGTGGAACCAGGCGCGCCAGTCCCATGCTCAGTTCTACACCCAGCGGTTGCGCGCGGTGGTGCCGCAGGTACCCGAGGTTTGCTCATGGGGCACACATGTCTATTGCTACTATGTGATCCAGGTGGAGCAGCGTGATACCTTCCGCAAGGCATTAGAAGAGGCCGGAATAGGAACCAATGTGCACTACCCGGTGCCCATTCATTTGCAGCCTGCCTGTTCAGACTATGGCTATACACGCGGCATGTTGCCCGTGACTGAGCATGCTGCCGAGCGTATTGTCTCACTCCCTATGTATCCCGAATTAACTGAAGAACAACTGCATCTGGTCGTGGAGACGGTGAAGCAGGCGCTCTTGATCGGTGTAACGCAAAAATAAACGTTAGTCATTTATATCCTTTATAATGCACGGATAAAAAAGAAAGAAGCGACGTATGGCTGATTTACGTTTTGGCATCATTGGCTGGGGGTACTGGGGGCCAAAGATTGCCCGTAACCTGGATAGTATCGCCCATGCCACAGTAACTGCGGTCGCCGATATGGATAAGCATCGGGTAGCGCTGCTTGCGGGCCAACAACCAGGCCTCCAGGTGACATCCCAGGTGGAGGAATTGCTCTGTTCAGATGTTGATGCTGTCGTCATCGCGACACCTGTCCGGACCCACTACGCACTCGCCAAACAGGCCCTGCTCCATGGCAAGCACGTCCTGGTTGAAAAGCCCTTGACGGCCAGCGTTGCGGAAGCGGAAGAACTGGTCGCGCTAGCACGCCAGGTAGACCGGGTCTTGATGGTTGGGCATACCTTTGAGTATAGCCCCGCGGTCAACGAGCTGCGCAAGCTAGTGCAGAGCGGTGAATTGGGGAAGATCTATTGTGTTGAGGCCGAACGTGTCAATTTAGGCCTATTTCGTCGCGATATTAATGTCATCTGGGACCTGGCCCCCCATGATGTCTCAATCCTGCTCTACCTGTTTGGTCAATTGCCTGAACAGGTCCAGGTGCAGGCGAACGCACACCTATTGCCACCTATTCATGACGTCGCGCACCTGGATCTTGGCTTCCCAGATGGGATGACGGCGCATATCCATGTGAGCTGGCTGCACCCCTGCAAGCTGCGGCGGGTAACTGTCATCGGTGATGCCAGGATGGTTGTGTACGACGATACCAATCCCGCTGAGATGATCAAGATTTATAACAAGGGCGCGGATGTCAATGCCGACCCTGTGGTGTCCTATCGCCATGGTGCGATTACTATTCCGCATATCGATTGGATCGAGCCACTACGCCTGGAGTGTGAAGATTTTATTCGTGCCATCCGCACTGGTACGCCTCCACGTGCCAGTGGCGAGGTCGGCCTCTCCGTCGTACGCGTCCTGGCCGCGGCCCAGGATGCCTTAAATCAGCAACTGCACACCCTGGTTTCCGATACTATACCCGCATAGTATCTTCCTCGTACAAGAGTTTGTCTAACAAGACACCAAGCAAACTTTTGAAACAGGGTAAGGGTATGTCATCGAGGGCAGGGAAAGCCTGCCCTCGATGACATACCCTTACTCCTTTGTGAAGCACCGCAGATGCTGAGAATGAGATCAGAAGGAGCCAAAGATATGCAAGAGCGCAGCGCAGCAACAAGCTATATCCATCCTCTAGCAGAGGTCGAAGAGGGGGCGCAGATTGGTGCCGGAACGCGCATCTGGCGCCATGCTCATGTGCGAGCCTCCGCCACTATTGGCGCAATGTGCAATATTGGCAAAGGAGTCTATGTCGAATCCCACGTTCATATTGGGGCGCGGGTCAAGATACAGAACCATGTCTCGCTCTTTGAGGGTGTCACAGTAGAGGATGGCGTCTTTATTGGCCCGCACGTCTGTTTTACCAATGACCTCTATCCCAGGGCCATTACACCTGATGGCCAGCTTAAAGGGAGCGAGGATTGGGAGATTACGCCGACACTTGTCAAGTATGGAGCATCGATAGGGGCAAATGCGGTCGTAGTCTGTGGCGTGACAATCGGCACCTTCGCGCTTGTGGGGGCAGGCTCAGTGGTCACAAAAGATGTCGCGCCCTATACCCTGGTACTGGGCAATCCTGCGCGCTTTCGCGGCTATATCTGTCGTTGCGCACGCCGTTTATCTTCAGTTACAAAAGATGCAAATGTATTGATTGGCATGTGTGAGGTTTGTGGATGGGTAAATTTGTATTTTGAATAGTAATAATGTGCAAAAAGTTGCAAATATGGATAATGGCATGTATAATGCTATGTATAGCTGACTTGGTTCTTCGAAAAATCTTTTTTGTGGGGGTGGAAAGGGTTGATAACTCAATTATCCTCGACACAGGCTTCGCTCTGTTGTGATGCGACACAGCGTTATTTTCTTGATGCCGTCAATGCTTTGCTCGATGTGCGCGATCAGGAACGCTCCGGGCGACTCTCCATACGTAGCGATGAGCGCCGGGGCCTGATTCATTTCTACTTTCAGGAGGGACGCCTGGTACATATTATGGGTGATAAGCGTAACCTTGAGGCGTTACTCCAGGACTTACTCCAGTGGCAAAGGGCGAAGGTCCGCTTTGATGCGCAGATAGGGGCCCCTTTTCGAGACGTGACCTGGCATCAGGCAGAGTTCTTCCAAAGCTGGCTAGAACTGGTGGAGGTCAAGGGCGTCGTGTATGGTGTCTCACATGCCTCCCTCGATGGATTGGCGGGATATATGGCGGCCCACTTGCCAGCCAGGCCCCTCACTGAGGGGGCCTCTGTTAGCACCAGTAAAGATGCCCAGTTGGCTCTCTGGGTCTCTGCCAAAATGGCGGTATGTGTTGTGCCTGAAACGCCTCGCTTCCCAGCTGTACCTGAGACCCCTCGTCTTCCAGCCGTGCCTGAGACTAGCCCAGGCTGGCGCTTCCAGGTCAACCAGGCGCTCCAGCAGGCTGGGCGTTTGACCCAGGATGTCACGCGAGTCTTGACACGTATCATGCATGTAGGCTCACGCCAGCCGATTGGCTAACAATAATAGTGTGTGCCACTAGAAGAGAAAATGTCGGCGTGAGAGTAGACACCTGTCTGCCCTCACGCCGACATTTTCTCTTCTGGCAGGTAGATGTCTATCCGCTGAGAAGCTGTTGCTTTATGCTTCGAGCCGCTCGGGGTGGTGCTTGCGCCAGTAGCGCATATACCCCTGCACTGTCATAGGGTAGTTCGATGCGATCTCGTAGCGCTCGAGTGTACGCGGATCGTTCGAGAGACGCTGTAATTCAGGGCGTGTCTCCGCGATGAAGAGTTCAATAATCTCCGCCTCGCTCTTGTTCTCGCGCATGGCTCGTAGCACGAGATCACCCCAGTTAAAGAGCTTCGCGCGTATGCTTTCAAGATGCGGGGCCAGGTTGCGGACGGGACCAAAGTGCGCCAGGTAGATGACATCGGGGCGCAGCTTTTTGAGCGTATCGATGCTGCTCGACCAGGCCTCGATATCTAGGTCTGGAGGGGGGGTGGGAGGTCGCCCATAAGAGATGCCAGGCAGGCGCACGCCTGCGACGTCGCCCGCGAAGAGATCTCCACTATGCACATCAAAGAAGATGACGTGATGGATGGCATGGCCGGGAGTATAGTGAATCTCCAGGCGCCGACCCGCGATATTGAGAACATCTCCGCCCTCAATGACCTGGACCTTCTCCTGGGGCACAGGGAGAATCTCGCCCCATAACTCCTGCATGCGCTCGCCATAAATGCGCTCCGAGCTGGAGATGAGTTTCCCAGGATCAATAAGATGTTGCGCGCCCTTACTATGAACAAACACGCGTGCCTGGGGCATAGAGGCGAGAAGCTTTCCCACTCCTCCAGTATGATCCAGGTGAATGTGAGTGGCCAGGATGTGGGTGACGCGCGCGGGATCAAATCCCGCCTGGCGTATCCCCTCCAGTAGGGCCTCGCTGGTGCTTCCCGGTCCTGGATCAATCAGCGCGATTTCATCGCTACCCGCCAGGAGATAGGAGCCGATAATGTCTGTCTCCCCCTGGAACGACAGAGAAATCTGCCAGATTCCAGGGGTGAGTTGTGTTACCTCTGTCAAGAGTGTAAACTCCTCGCTTCCTTACTTTTTCTTCGAGATGGATTTCGCCTGTGTGAAGAGCAACAGGTAATCCGGGCCTCCTGCCTTGGAGTCCGTACCCGACATATTGAAGCCACCGAAGGGATGACCACCAACCATAGCGCCTGTACACTTGCGGTTGAAGTACAGGTTGCCAACATGGAACTCTTCGCCGGCGCGCTCAAGACGCTGCTCGTCGTTAGAGAAGAGCGAGCCGGTCAGGCCGTACTCGGTATTGTTGGCGATGTCGAGGGCATCGTCAAAGTCTTTCGCTTTGATAAAGGCTAGAACCGGGCCAAAAATCTCTTCCAGCGAGATACGCGCCTCGGGGGCGACGTCCGCGAAGATGGTTGGCTCGATAAAGTAGCCCGGCCCCTGGTGCTTACCGCCAGTGACGAGGCGTCCCTCTTGCTTGCCGAGCTCAATGTATTCGAGGATTTTCTTCATGGCGTTCTCGTCAACCACGGGACCCATGTAGGTGGTTGGTTGAGTCACATCGCCCATGGTAAGGGTTTTGGTCTTCTCGACCACTTTCTCTAATACCTTGTCGTAGACCTGCTCGACGACGATGGCGCGGGAACCAGCCGAACACTTCTGCCCCTGGAAGCCAAAGGCAGAGGCAACGATAGCGGTGGCGGCGGCATCCAGGTCGGCGGTCTCGTCGACGACGATTCCATCTTTGCCACCCATCTCCAGGATGGTACGCTTCAGCCAGCGCTGCCCCTTGGGCGTTTTCGACGCGCGCTCATAGATGCGCAAGCCGACGTCACGCGAGCCAGTGAAGGAGATGTAGCGCACTCTGGGGTTATCGACGAGGGTATCACCTACGACTGAACCGGAACCGGTCAGGAAGTTGACCACGCCAGCGGGGAGACCTACCTCTTCGAGGAGGCGCATAAACTGGTAAGCAATAGCGGGCGAGGTGCTGGCAGGCTTGAGCACAACTGTATTGCCAGCGACAAACGAGGCGCTTGTCATGCCAACCATGATGGCGTTAGGGAAGTTCCAGGGCGGAATGACCGCGCCCACACCCAGTGGAATATAGACGAGTTTATTCTCTTCGCCGGGCAGGGGGGTGACAGGCTGATCGCCAGCCAGGCGTAGCATCTCGCGCGCGTAGTACTCAAGGAAGTCAATGGCCTCGGCGGTGTCGCCATCGGCCTCGACCCAGCTCTTACCAACCTCAAAGATCATCCAGGCGTTAAAGTAGAAACGGCGCTGGCGCATGAGATCAGCGGCGGCGAAGAGATAGCTGGCGCGCTCTTCGGCTGGAACATGTTTCCAGTTTTCGAAGGTCTCGGCCGCGACTTTGACCGCCTCGTTTGCCTGCTCGACGGTCGCGCTGGTAAAGTGACCTATTACCTGGTTGGGCTGCGAGGGGTTGACCGAGGCGAAGGTCTTCTCACCGGTAATCTTTTTGCCACCGATGATGAGCGGATAGGTCTGGCCCAGCTCGCTTCTCACCTGGGCGATTGCCTCTTCCTGGGCATGTTTATTCTCTTCTTTACTGAAATCAGTGAAAGGTGCATTTGTGAAAGGCGTTTGGAGACGCCCTTTGATATCTTCTAAAACTTTGGCCATGATTTTGTAAACTCCTTCAACACTTCATCGTGTCATGTGATTGATTGCCTCCTTATTCTATCTCATAGAGGCGGGGTGATGGTAGAGGAACGCTTTTGTGTATTATCTCTAGAGTACAGCAAGCAGGCAAGGCACTGTATTAGTGAATAATGGGGACGTTATCCTGGGCAAGCGCGTCGCGAATGCGCTCGTGGTGAGGCTCCACGATATCCATCCGGGCTATTTCTTTTGGTGTGAAGTAGCCAATTTCGGTAGTCTCATCGCTTAAACCAGGCTCGCCAGCCACTATCTCGCCCTCAAAACAGATGTTAACCATGTGATAGCGGTTACTATCAGGATAAGTCAGGAGCACATGCGGATTGGAGTAGATACCAATGAGCCTGTTGAGGCTGATACGCAGACCGGTCTCTTCCCAGGTCTCGCGGATACAGGCTTCGCTGACGCTCTCGCCTGCCTCCATATGCCCACCGGGCAGGCACCAGCGCCCATTATCGCTGCGCCGGGTCAGCAGTATTTTCTCGTGGACAGCATCAAAAATGACGACCGAGGTCGTGAGTGCCAGTTGCCCCTCACGGCCAATGCGGTCTCCAAAGAGATATGAGGCCATAGTGCGTTCTCCTTATATTTTGTCATATTTCATCTAAGGTTGAATGTCCAGAGTGGCGATGTTTCGTGTAGTCATGTCTATCAGACGTATGGCATGATTATTGGTGTCGGCGATATACAGGGTGTTTCCGGTGATTGCCAGGCCCCCAGGTTCATTAAATTGCGCCTGGTCGGATGGTCCATTGTGTATGCCTGCCTCGCCTGTTCCGGCAAGGGTACGAACCTCGCGTGTCCGGGGATCAAGAACCTTGATGCGATTATTATAGGTATCGGCCAGGTAGAGCAAGCTATTGGCTGCGCAAATGCCCTGTACATGTTGTAACTGAGCCTCTTCGCCGATGCCATCCACATCGCCAAAGTCAAAGAGACCGGTACCTACTAATGTATGTACCTGTTGCTCGCCTGTCAACTCGATGGTGCGGATAGCGCTGGCCTCGCTATCGGCGCTATAGAGCATCTGGTTCTCCACGCCCAGGGTGATGCCAGTCGGCTGGGCGAAGAGGGCCTCGGCACGTGGTCCATCGCGTAGCGCCTCCGGGCCAGCACCAGCGAAGGGTTCAATCTCACCAGTGGCCAGGTTGAGCACAAAGATGCGGTGCATCCCCGCCATGGCGATATACAGCTTCTCCTCAAAGGCTACGAGGTCCCAGGGCGAACTAAGCGCAATACTTCGCGCCGGACCCTGGAGCTGGGTCCGCACCATGCCATTCTGCTCGCCGGTTCCCGCCAGTGTCTCCACTTGCTGTGTGCGTAGATCAACGCGCCGGATGAGGTGGTTATCAGTATCTGCCACGTAAAGCAGATCGTCGACGAGGGCTACGCCCTGGGGATGGTTAAATTGTGCTTCCGCAAACGAGCCATCGGCCTGACCCTGGACTCCTGACCCGATAATGGTGCGTACTCGTCCCTGGAGATCGGTCTCGACCAGGCGGTGATGTGCTGAATCGCTGATAATGAGGCGGTCGGCCTGTGCATCTACCGCAAGTTTGCCAGGGAAGGCCAGGAAAGACGAGGGCGCCGTCGTAGTGCTAAAGCGCAGCTGGCGGTGGTCAAGCAGGCCTCGCGCTTCAAACTCTTCAAGCATCTGGCGTAGCAGGTCCTTGCCTTGCGTGGGCGAGATCTCACCCTCATGTTTGCCAATGACGCGCCCCTCCGGATCAATAAAGACGAGGGTGGGCCAGGCGCGTACCGCGTATTGCTGCCAGAGGTACATCGTGTGATCATTTACCACTGGATGCTCGACGCCGTAACGCAGGACCGCGTTGTGTACGCTACCGGTAAAATGCTCGCCAGGGAATTTGGGCGAGTGAATACTAATAACGCTTAGCGTCTCAGGGAAGCTCTCTTCAAGCTCGCGCAACTGGGCGAGTGCGTGCATACAATTAATACAACAGAAGGTCCAGAAATGTAGGATCACGATCCGCCCGCGCAGTTCCTTCAGGCTGAGAGGGTGGTCGCTATTGATCCAGGCCAGGTTGGTGGGAAAGTCGGGTGCGCGCACCTCGCCGCGAAAGCGTTGCGCCATAGTCTACCTCTTTCTTTATCAATCAGGAATATGTTATTACAAATCCCCAGCAGAAAAGCTTGTAGGGTCCAAGCTGGCTTGGACTCCGAGCGAAGCGACCTCCGCAACATCAGGGAATCGGCCTGCGGGCCGCGAATCCAAGCCAGCTTGGACCCTACAACTAGCCTAGAGGTCCCCACTCAATCGACCATTCGAGCGGCATAAGGCCCCCAATAGGGGCCAGGACATGTTCGGCCAGCTGCTGTAGGACCTGGCGTTGGGTCTCCAGTGCTCCAGGTTTGAGGGCGTTACGCGCCAGCGTGGCTGTTTCCGCGTCCCAGCTTGCCAGGTGCGAAAGCAAGCGCTTTGGCTTGGTGGACCAGAGATGATGGAGCGTATAGTGCGTGTGCAGAATACTCTCTACGGTATGTGCGAT
This sequence comes from Ktedonobacter robiniae, assembly GCF_016587375.1. Classification (GTDB taxonomy): domain Bacteria; phylum Chloroflexota; class Ktedonobacteria; order Ktedonobacterales; family Ktedonobacteraceae; genus Ktedonobacter; species Ktedonobacter robiniae. Next base: position 849,162 of record NZ_BNJG01000001.1, on the reverse strand, counting down.
GAGCAGGTATGAGGCCTCTTCATCTCCATCCAGATCCTCAACGTCGCGTAACAGGTCGGCAAGAATATAGCGTGGGTACCAAATGCGGTCGGCGGACAGCTCAGGCGGCCCTGCTTCCCAGAGCAGGCGTGCTTCACGCTGTAGCTCGGCAATGATGCCATGGGGATCATAGATAGCCCTGCCAAAGGCGAACATATGCTGATCAATGCCTCGCTCCTTATCCTCCGCCATATAGCGGCGAATTTGCTCAGTTGGGTTGAGAAACATCTCGATCTCAAGCCCCTTGAATACGATGTTCTTGCGTCTGCGCCGTGGTGAGGCAATGACCACATGCACATCCAGGTCGCTGGTAGGGCCTGGTGTGCCATGAATGTAAGACCCCGTAGCCAGGATACCCTGGAGATCGTCGCCTAGCTCCTCCTGGAGAAGGGCAATGAGTTCTGGAAAGATTGCTTCAAGTTCCGCTGGCTGCAAATAAGGCATGTTGATGATGCTCCTTTTGAAGAAGAGTTTCAGGTGCCAAAATTGTAGCATATATAAGAACAAAGCCAGTGGCTGGAACGTTCCCTGGGGTTTGTGTCGCGTATGGTAGGATAGAGATAGATGCTTGTGAACGTAGAAGTTGAAGATGCAGGCGAAGTGTGACGGATTCTTTTGCCTGTCGCTGGGAAGAGACCCGCCCGCTGTATATTTGCTCATAGAGGAGGTTGGTTTGAAGATCTCGGTTGCCGTTGGACAATTCCCCACTAGTTTTACTATCGCAGAGAATGTACAGTATATTTTTTCCATGCTCGAACAGGTCGAGCCCGACGATTTGCTTGTGCTCCCAGAGGGGGCCATCTCGGGATATAACGAAGATAGCCGCTTTCTTGAGCAGATTGATCGTAGGCTTCTGGCAGATGCGATAGAGCGCATCGCGGAGGTTGTGAAGCGCAAGCAGGTGCACCTGATTGCTGGCTCCTGCCTGGAGGAAGAGGGTGAGTGGTATAACGCAGGACTCTATTTTTCGCCTCGTGGTGAGCGGGCGCTCTATCGCAAGGTGAACCTGGCAACGGGCGAGCGTGGGCACTTTGTCGCGGGTGCCGACCTTCCTATCTTTCCCCTCCATTTTGCCGAGGGGAGCGTCAATGTAGGCATTCAGCTCTGTCGCGAGATCCGCTTCCCTGAACAGTGGCAATGCCTGGCCCAGCGGGGCGCCGAACTCTTTGTCTACATTACCAACGCCGCCAACCCCGAGGTCAAGCCAGATGTCTGGCGCAGCCACCTGGTCAGTCGCGCGGCGGAGAACCAGCGCTTTGTGCTGGCTGCCAACACCGCCCACTTTGTGCAGCATTGCCCCAGCATGATCATTGCCCCCGATGGCGAGGTCCTGGCCGAGGTTACGGGCGAGGAGACCCGTCTCCTACGTGCTACCCTCGACCTGGCGCAGACAGGCAACTGGTACCTCAGCCAGTGCCGCCGCGACGTCGTCAGCATATACTACAAAGGCGAACTAGTACGCACAAGCATCGGCCCGCTGTAATCCTGTCAAGACGAAGAGATAGCAATTGCTCCCAATAACTCGGGTCAAGTGTGGATGGTGGTTTCGGGCTGGCACCCGAAACCACCATCCACACTCATAAACTCACTGAGCGCCGCAGGTGCGAAAGGTGCTTTTTTCACGCAGGCGTAGTATACTATGGGGCGTACTACACTGTTTTTGTATAAGAGGAGAAACGTTGTTATGGCTCGGCAGGAATTCCCGATTGAGCAGCAGTTACGTAAGGATGCCCAGGATGCGCAGCGCGCACGCGACCAGGTGAAGCTGGATACGCTGCGTATGGCCTTGAACTCAATTCATAACCTTGAAGTCGCGCGTACCGACCGCAAAAATCCCGAATATGGTCAGCCTCTCACCGAGGCGGATTGCTTGCGCGTGCTCGAACAGGAAGTCAAGAAGCGCAACCAGGCTATCCCCCTCTATAAGCAGGGCGGTCGCCTGGAACTCGCCGAGAAAGAACAAGCGGAACTGGATATTCTACAGACCTACCTCAAGTCCTCACAGATGAGCGACGAGGAGATCCGCGAGGTCGTAAGCGCCCTGGTCGCGGAAAACGGCAAAGAGTTCCGCAAGGTCATGCCTCAGGCCGCCAAACAGCTCAAGGGGAGAGCCGATGGCGCACGTATTCAGGGCATTGTCAAAGAGTTAACGCAGTAAAGCCTCTCTCAAAAAATAATAAGCACAAGGCCCCTGGCATCGAGACGCCAGGGGCCTTGTGCTTGATCCTGGTTGCTTGCTACGGAGCTTCTGAGGCTATGGCTGCCTCTGCAACCTGGATATCCTTATCGGCTGCCGCATCCCGGTTGGCATATTCGCGCAAACCCCACGCGGCCAGCAGGGAGATCAACGCCATCAGAATGATGTAGAGTACAAGTGGAATGTACGATTTGTACGCTGCAAGCAGGAGTGTTGCGATGATAGGAGCCGGACCACCCGCCGTGAGCGAGGCAAGCTGGTATCCGAGTGAGGCCCCGCTATAGCGTAGACGAGTACCGAAATGCTCGGAGATAAATGCCGCCTCAGGACCATAGAGACTGGCGTGAAAGATGCTAATGGCTCCTACGAGCGCCAGCACGACAAGCACACTGTTTTTTGTCTGGAGCAAGAGGAAGAAGGGGTAGGCATAGATTGCCATGCCAAGAGAGGCGATCATAAACCAGCGTTTACGTCCCACAATATCGGAGAGATAGCTCGCAAATGGCATTGTCCCAAAGGCGATCAGGGCGGCGAGAATAATCCCAGTGTAGAGTGTATTGACGGGTATCTTGAGCGTAGTGGCTCCATATGACAGGACAAAGGTCGTAAACAGATAGAAGGGAGCCTGCTCGCCTGAGCGCAGAAGTGCCGAGAGAATGATCTCCTTCCAGTAGTGGCGAATAACCTCGCCCAGGGGAGCCTTGGCTACCCGCTGTTCCTGCTTGATGCGCGTAAACTCAGGAGTTTCGAGGATGCGCATCCGGATAAAGAAGCCAACCAGGATCAGAAGCGCGCTTAGGAAGAAGGGAATACGCCAGCCAATCTGAAGAAAAGCGTCGCCAGGGAAAAACGCTTTACAGATCAGGAGTGCGATGGCGGCCAGGGCCAGGCCCACCGGAACGCCTGTCTGAGGCCAGCTGGCCCAGAAGCCACGGCGGCGGTTATCGCCATACTCCAGCGAGAGTAGTACCGAGCCACCCCATTCACCTCCGACTCCCGCCCCTTGCAGGAAGCGCAGAACCGTAATCAATAGGGGCGCGACAAAACCGATGCTCTTGTAGGTTGGAATAGCGCCAATCAATACGGTCGCGACCCCCATGAGAATGAGCGTCACGATGAGTGTCGACTTGCGTCCGACGCGGTCGCCGAACCAGCCGAAGAACGCGCCCCCAATAGGGCGAGCCAGGAAACCGATGTAGTAAGTGGTAAAAGATGCTAAGATGCCAGTGACAGGATCGAGATTGGGAAAGAAGAGCGGGGCGAAAATAGTGGCGGCAAAGAAGTTGTACAAGAAGAAATCATACCACTCAATGGCGGTTCCCAGCGTGCTCGCGGTAATTACGGGCAGCATACGGCGAACCGAGACTTCTCTCGTTGCTACATTAGCCATGGTGCCTCCTTATGCTCATCACCATGATGAACACTAACTACGACAACTGTGTGTAGAAAGGATACCTTCTATCTGTAGCCCAAAGGCTCAGATGGCGCCTGGCAGTTGTGTTCCCACCGTTGGGAATTGGAAGCGAAAAGATATTATTAAAAGCATAATGATTTACTATCTGCTTGTCAAGCAAAAAGAAGTGGTTTTATGAACCAGTCGTCATGTTTGTGCCAGCGATTTTATTCCTGGCATTAGGCATGATGTTATACTATGGTCAGAATAAATAGTTCTGTGTGGATGTGTAAATGTATGCTCCGTTTTGGCGCGAAGAGGCATCTAGTTTCAGTGATGGTATATGTCATGAAACGCTAGGAGGTGCGATGGACTCATGTCGATTACCGCGATAGAATTACCTTTGTTCCCACTGGATGTGGTGCTTTTCCCGGGGACAGTCATGCCGCTCCACATCTTCGAGCCGCGCTACCGGCAGATGATCCAGGATTGCCAGCGGACACAGAAGCCATTTGGGATTGTGCTGACAAAGCCTGAGAGCGTCTACCTACACGAGGTTCCCTACAGCGTCGGCACAATGGTGCAGATGCGCAACGTCGAGCGCATGGAAGATGGTCGCTTTACATTGATGGCAATAGGGACACGTCGTTTTCGCATCGTCAGCCAGCATCGAGATAGACCCTATTTGTCAGCGACTGTCGAACCATTTATGGATGATCCCGAGCCAGCCCAGATCTTAACCCTCCCCATGGCTCAGGCGTGTGGCTTGTTTCGTAACTACCTGGAGATGTTATTAGAGGCGGCGAGCGAGGATAGTAGCTACGCCGATCTCCCCGAAGATCCGGAAGATCTCTCGTATTTCATCGCCTATTTCCTCGAGGTGCAGAACGAAACGAAACAGCGCCTCCTTGAAGGTACTTCGACACAGGAACGCCTGCGCGACGAGATCAATATTCTGCGACGAGAAGTGCCCTTTATGCGGCAAATCCTCTCAAAGAATTTGCCTGAGGACCGGAGTATGCTAAACTAAGCATACACTAATTTTTAGAAGTGAGGATGGGACGAGATGAGAGAGTTGCCCGGTTTTCGGCAGCAGCTTGATAACCTGCTTCGCACCCGTAATAAGGAACAGGTGCAGACATTTATGATTGAAAATGGCCAGTGGTATGAAGGCACACCCGCTGATCCTGAATATGCCATGTGGCTTATGATCGGCGGCAGCGAGAAACTGAGCGACCTGCATGAAGAGGCGCGTGAGTGGCTGGTCAGCCATGGGCACGAGAGCGCGGCTGAGGCCTTGCTGGGGAAAGCTGGCGCCAAAGGTGGCTCATCCAAGGGACGGGCAAAGCAGCAGCCTCGTGGGAAGCAGGCGCAAGGACGTAAACCAGCCTCTAAAGGTGAGCGAGGCGCGGCTAAAAACACGTCAAAAGAGTCCTAAGGAGTCCTAATGCGAGCGTTGGCTGTGGTTAGCGCTCCAGGCTGCCGATACTAGTAGTAATATCCCGACATGCATAGTACCGAATCAGAGCAGGACACTCCTGCCCTGATCATTTTTTTTAGGAATAGATCAGAGCCGTAATTCTGTTGTGCTAGAGTAGTTGCTAATAAGTAAGCATATGAATAAAAGCGCTATATTTATATGTGTAGAAGGGGTGTATGTGAATTGAGCAAGCGTGATGCGCTTCTCGCATCAACTGAAGAAGAGATACATAAGGTAAATGCTCCCCAGCTTAGCCCGCACCTGGTCTTGTTGCTGGCGGTGGTCTGTGGCCTCGCGGCTGCCAACCTCTATTATGTGCAGCCTGTTCTGGCCGATATTGGACATGAATTTGCCGTCTCTGTAAACCAGGTAGGTGTTCTGGCCACTCTCTCCCAGCTTGGCTATGCCGTGGGTCTCCTGCTGATTATTCCGCTGGGAGATCGCTATAATCGTCGAACGCTGATTGTGACAATGCTGGTTGCTGTAACAGTCGCTTTGATCGCGATGGCTCTGGCGCCTACCCTGATGTTCCTCTCAATCGCGAGCTTCGCTGTAGGTGTTACTACCGTGGTTCCACAGTTGGTTGTGCCGCTGGCGGCGAGCCTGGCGCGGCCTCAGGAGCGTGGACGAGTGGTGGGAACTGTGATGAGTGGTTTGCTAATTGGTATTTTATTGGCCCGTACCGTGAGTGGCGTGTTGGCTGCACACCTGGGCTGGCGCACAGTGTATTGGGTTGCCGCGGGATTGATGGTTCTCCTGGCCCTGATCCTGCGTTTCTTGTTGCCTCTTGATCGCCCTCAGTCAGATATGAGCTATACACAACTCTTGCGCTCGCTGTGGAGCCTCGTTAAAAGTGAGCCTGTGTTGCGCGAGACGAGCGTCTTTGGTGCGCTAGGCTTTGCGGCCTTTAGCGCGTTCTGGGCTACGCTCTCCTTCCGCCTGCAAACGCCGCCTTTTCACTATGGCAGCGAGGTGGCGGGCCTCTTTGGCCTGGTAGGTGTCGTGGGAGCACTCGCGGCCTCTTTTATTGGCCGTCTTGCTGATAAAGTCAATCCACGTAAGACAATTGGCATCGGCTTGCTCATTCTCCTGGCCTCGTTTGGTATCTTCTGGCTGACGGGCCAGTATCTCTGGGGCCTGATAATTGGCGTCATCCTGCTGGACCTGGGGGCGCAGGCCAACCAGATCTCAAATCAGGCGCGTGTCTATAGCCTCAATCCCGCCGCGCGCAGCCGCCTCAATACGATCTATATGGTGTCGTACTTTATTGGTGGCTCGCTTGGCTCGTTTCTTGGCACCTATGGCTGGGACTTCGCGGGCTGGTTTGGTGTCTGTTGTGTGGGGCTGCTGTTCCTGTTATTAGCGCTTGCCGTGTATATGCTCAATAGTCGGCGCACGCAGGCCGCTAGCCGCTAGCTTTTTGTTGTCATTTCGCGCCCGCGGCGCTTACAAGAAAGGGATGGTGACGTGTATCTCGGGCGGATGTTCGAGATACACGTCACCATCCCTTTCCTGTTGATATGTGTTTGCAATAATTGTTAGCCAACGGCCTTTTTGTGTTGTTCGATAAGTGCCTGCTGAATGTGAGGAGGGACTTCCTCATATTGGGCAAACTCCATAGTGAAGGAGCCACGACCCTGGGTAATAGAGCGCAAGTCGGTCGCGTAGCGCAGCATCTCGGCCTGGGGAACGGTGGCGGTGATACGCTGCATACCTTCTTCCTGCTCATCTGGTTCCATGCCGAGGACACGGCCACGCCTGGTGTTGATGTCACTCATGACGTCACCCATATTGGCCTCTGGAATCAGGATGTTGACATGCATGACAGGCTCCAGAATGACTGGGCTGGCAAGGGGGACGGCCTCTTGCATCGCCAGGGAGGCCGCAACCTCGAAGGATTGCGCCGATGAGTCGACCGGGTGGTACTTGCCGTCGTAGAGCGCGACACGCACGTAGAGCATGGGGTTGCCTGAGATGAAGCCGCGCTTGAGCGATTCGCGTACTCCCTTCTCGACACCAGGAATGAACTGATTGGGGACGACGCCGCCTACAATGCGGTCCTCAAAGATGAAGTTCTGCTCTCCTCCGTGGGGCAGTGGCTCGATCTCCAACCAGACATCGCCAAACTGGCCGTGTCCACCGCTCTGGCGCTTGTGGCGTCCATTAGCCTTAGCCTTCTTGCGGATGGTCTCGCGGTAGTGGATATGTGGATCGCGTGTCTCCAGGTCGACGCCATATTTGCGTTTGATACTCTCCACTGTGATTTGCAGGTGCGCCTCGCCCATGCCGGAGAGCAGCGTCTCCGCCGTCTCGGGATCGCGTGAAACGCGTAGCGTGCGGTCTTCTTGCACGATGCGTGCCAGGACGTTGCCCATTTTGTCCAGGTCATTCTGGCTTTTGGGGATGATCGTCAGGGTGAAGCAGGGTTCGCGGAAGCGGATCGGCTCAAGGGGCGTAGTGATGTTTTTGCTATCGGTGAGTGTATCACCTGTATGGGTATTGGTAAGCTTGGACACGGTACCGAAATCGCCTGCGGAAATGGAACTGGCATTCTCTGACATTTTGCCACGTGGGAACGAGAGGGCGCCTACACGCTCATCCGTCTTTGTCTGGATATTGAAGAGATGGCTATCAGCCTTGATGCTTCCTGTATAGACGCGGAAGGTTGAAACAGTGCCGGACTGTTGCCCGGTCGTTTTAAACACCAGGGCCGAGATGTGTCCTTCAAAGTTCTGGGCATCTTCTGGTAAGGCGTCCGCCGCGCTGGGGAGGTAGTCAAGGATAGCACTAAGCATTGTCTGGATACCAATGTTCTTCGCCGCGGAGGCACAGAGCACTGGAATAAGCTGACCCGAGGCCGTACCCACTTTGACCAGTTTAAGGATCTCGTCGTCGTTAAGGTCTATCCCCTCCAGAAATTTCTCCATCAGCTCATCATCGCTCTCGACTGCTGACTCGATAAGCTGTTCACGATAGCTATTGATGGTGTCCTGTAGCTCATCGGGGATGGAGATTTCTTGCACACTATTGCCGCCCTCGAAGGTATAGCCCTTCTGATGCAGCAGGTCAACAACTCCCTTGAAGTTGGCCTGTTCCCCGATGGGAATTTGTAGGGGGACAACTTTAGTGCCAAATTTGGCGCGTAGCGACTCAAGCGCCATATCAAAGGAGGTATTTTCGCGGTCGAGTTTGTTGACCACGACGATACGAGGAAGGTTGCGTTCATTGGCATAGTGCCAGGTCAGTTCAGTGCCGACTTCTACCCCTTTTTCGGCTGTCACCACGACCAGGGCGGCATCCGCCACGCGTAGGCCAGCTTTTACCTCACCAATGAAATCAGCGTAGCCAGGCGTGTCAATAAAATTGATCTTATGCTCATGCCACTCGACGGGAAGCACTTTGGTGTGAAGGGACATCCGACGCTTGAGTTCGTCAGGATCGTAGTCCGCAATCGAGGTTCCATCATCCACCTTCCCTTGTCGTGTTACGGCTCCAGTGTCAAATAGTGCGGCATCAATCAAGGATGTCTTCCCTGCTCCCCCGTGGGAGATCAACGCTACATTGCGAATGTATTCCGCCCCGTATACTTTCATAAGCCGTTCCTCCTGACTTTTTTCGCAAGAGGTGATCTATCGCCAGGCCTTCTGGAGGGTCTGACCTGTAGACCTCCTTCGCGCATGTGGTTCCTGACAGTATGCCCGGTGCTAGCACATGAATGCTGTGCTATACGCTATTCCTGTTGAATAGGTTTAGTATAACAGGATCGTATATTTTAATCAACAAATCTGAACGTGTTTCAATCAATATCTTCTATTGTGAGACCTTACATTCTGCTGCTATACTGAAGGAGATATTTCACAGTCTTTGCTTTTACTGTACGGGAGTAAAAAACATATGACCATAGATATACATGATATTGAACAGCTTCTGGAGCAGCAGGAGCAGTGGCGTCAGCGCCAGGCGATTAACCTGATTGCCAGCGAGAACACCCCCAGTGAGGCGGTGCGCCGCGTGCAAAATTCAGACTTTATGGGGCGCTACGCCGAGGGGCATCCTAATGAGCCGGGCAAGGTGAACCGCTACTATCAAGGGACGCGCTATATTGACGAGATTGAGCGCCAGGCGCGTACAGAGATCATGGAGCTCTTTAGAGCGCGCCAGGCGGATGTCCGCCCCATCAGCGGCAACGCCTCCAATACCGCCATTGCACTTGGATACTTGCGCGGCGGCGATACCGTTATCGCCAACTCGACCGACGCCGGCGGACATATCAGTCACGGCCCGGTGGGCGTCTTTGGTCGACGTATCCAGAATCGCGGGCAGGTGCTCAAGCTGGGCAGCGAGAAGTCGGTAAACCTACACTATCTGCCCCTGACCGAGGACCACTATCACGTCGATGCGCAGAAGACAATTGAGCTGATCGAGCGTGTCTCGCCCCAACTGGTGATCATGGGCAAGAGCCTCTTCCTCTTCCCCGAACCCGTTAGCGAGGTCGTGGCGGCCTGTCGCGCGAAGAATATTCCGCTGCTGTATGATGGGGCACATGTCCTTGGCCTGATCGCTGGTGGGCAGTTCCAGGATCCCCTGCGCGAGGGGGCGACCTGGCTCACTGGTAGCACACACAAGACCTTTCCCGGTCCGCAGCGTGGTGTGATCCTGGGCAACCTGGATGAAGAGGGCGAGAAGAAGTTCTGGCCTGCAGCCGACCGTGGTGTCTTCCCAGGCTCCTCCAGTAACCATCACCTGAATACATTACCCGCCTTGCTGGTCGCGACTCGCGAAATGAAGCTGTATGGGCGCGACTATGCCACGCAGATCGTGCGCAATGCCCAGGCACTTGGCCGCAGCCTTGATGAACTGGGTTCGCCAGTAGAGGCCCGTGATTTTGGTTACACAAAGAGCCATATCATCGCGGTAAATGTGGCGCAGTTTGGCGCGGGCGTGGAGGTTGCCAAGCGCCTGGAGGCCAACGATATCATTGTGAACTACAACATGCTCCCCGGTGACGAGGATCCTCGCAACCCCTCCGGCCTGCGTATCGGCGTCTCCGAGATGACACGCTATGGCATGGATGAGCAAGCCATGGGCGAGTTGGCGCAATTGATGCATGACGCGGTGCGTGGCCAGCAGGTCAAAGAGCAGGTCAATAAGTTGCGCGCGCGCTACACCGAGATGCAGTACGTCTAACAATGCGCTACTTACGTACGCGCTTACGCTGGGGGATTCTGCCCGGAAGCGTAGGCGCGTACGTAAGTAGCGCATTGTTTTGACTTCAACGCTCGCTTGCATTATAGTGTATAGAAACAGGAATAGTTCAGATAACGACGGAACTGTGAAGTCCTGAGCAGAGAATAAATAGATACATGCCAGTTTGTAAATAAAACATATGAAGATCAGCGCTCGTCAAAGTTGCCGGAGCGCATAAGCAGTATGTGACTGCTTACCCCCTGAGTGTGCGGGGAGGGCCAACGGAGGAGATATGGAGCCGCAAGAACGCGAAGATTCCGAGACATTGCTGGTGCAATTTAAACGCCTTTATATCGATGCCATGCGTGTCTTTGAGCGCAAGCTTGGGATGAGCCAGGCGCGTATCTTGATTATGAGCGAGCTACTACATGAGCGCGAGGTGAGCCAGGCCGAGTTGCAGCTACGCCTGGGGGTAGACGGAGCTGCAATCACGCGGCAAGTGAAGCAGTTGGAGCGCGAGGGCTACATCGCGCGGCGTGCCAACCCCAATGACAACCGCGTGTCGCTAGTTTCTCTGACGCCCCGGGGGCGCAGAGAGCTGACGGACCTGGTGAAGGCGCGCCTGGACTTTGAGGATCGCGTCCTCGATGGCATCGATAGTGAGACGCGTAAACACCTGCGCCAGGTGCTCAAACATATCCATGGCAACATCCGCGCCCTGGACTAAATAATTATGGTGTAGGGTCCATGCTGGCATGGACTCTGAGGCCAGCAGGCCGATAATCAATCGCTTCGCTCGGGAGTCCATGCCAGCATGGACCCTACAAGCTTTTGTATTCCTCAATTAGCGATTTGGCCATTAAAATATCTGGTTTGCCTGGTCCATTGGCGTCGGGAATGACCCCTACAATGGTATAGCCTAAACGCTGATAGAATTCGTAAGGATGGCGGCCCAAATTCTCTATCTGCGCTATATTCAGCCAGAGGTCGGGCAGGAGATGCTTTCCTGAGAGGCTGGTGCGGCCGTCCTCGTCGTCTGTGCCAAGCATGATGGTAAGGCCACCACGCTCGCGGACGCGTTCCTCAAAATCAGCGACGAGCAAGCGTCCAATGCCCTGCCCCTGGTACTGGGGAGCCACTACCAGGGGATGCAGCTCCCAGACGCGACCATCGTACTGACTCTGGCCTGCGATCCAGCCCACAACCTTTCCCGACTCATTGGTAGCTACGCGGCTGATACAGTCGCCGCTAAAGGTCGCGTATATTTCTTCTTGCGCGCTCTCCAGGTCGGGCCATGCCATGGGTGAGGAGGCCGCGAAGCCATCCACCAGGATGCGCGCGGCCTGTTCAACGGCTGCTTTATTATTTGCTTCCAGATCTACAATATGAACGGATGACATAAAATATCCTCGTTATTTTTCTTGGTACTGAGCTAGCGTACGCTCCATGAGCTCGATCACGTCGCGTACCACGACCTCATTTACTTCCGGGGCATGGGCGAACTCGCATAAGCTGATAAGATCCAGCAGCTTAATGCAGCGATGCCAGTCTGGTGGGAGTATACCTCCTTGCACCTGGTAGCCGCGTAGAAACTGGCTCACAAAGGCCTCGGGCATCCGGTGTTCGTAGCGCAGCATATTAGCAATATCGGTCAGTGGCGAGCCCGCGAAGGCGAATTCCCAGTCCAGGACCGCACTCACCTCTCCCTCGTGTACAAGAATATTGATCCCCTTAAAGTCTGAGTGGACCAGCGCCGCCGTAGGCGGAAGCGCGTCGAGATAGCCATGTTGCGCTTCGACAAAGTTCCAGAGGCGCTGGCTAAGCTCTGGTCCCAGGCGCTCCTGAGTTGGTCCTGTGGTCAGGAAATGGCGTATGAGTTGCAGGTACGACTCATTGCCAGTAAAGGGCTCAACATGCAGACCAGGACCAAAGAAGCCTGCCTGGGGAAGGTGAAGCTGCCAATCGCAGCCAGGGTGCTCCCGACGGCGTAGCCATAGCTGTTCTGTTCCCTGGCGTCCCCTTTCTCGATAGCATCGCGGAGGAGGATACCCTCGACCCAGGTCATAATGGTATATGGCCAGGCCAGGTGCTGGCATGAGTCGTCGTGATAGAGCATGCGTGGAACGGGAACCAGTCCCTGCACGAGCTGATAGAGATCCCAGTCCTTCTGACTGCTGGCCTGGTCGCGTCGGTACACACGTAAGACAAAGGGCTCATCAAACCCGGCGAGCGTCAGTTTGTAGTTGGTGTTACAGTGCCCCTCCGTCAATAGCTCCGCCCCGATGACCTGGTGCTCGGGGAAGGCGGGGCGCGCCAGCATATTGATTGTCGCGAGATCTAACTCCACAAGTGCCTGGCGGCGTCCCCAATCTTGTTCTAGCATCGTGTATCCTTCTCTTGCTTGCTAGGAAACAGCCTGTTCGGACTGCTGGTACTGCTGGAGCAGATCCAGGAGCCACTGCTCATCATGTACAGGCACTTTGGCCTTCTGGGCCTTTGCTAGTTTTGAGCCAGCATCCTCGCCTGCGATCAGGTGGCTAAGCGACTTGCTGACGCCCGAGGCGATTGTACCGCCCAGGGTCTTAATGGACTCTTCAGCCGCTGTGCGCGTCATCGTATTTAGACGACCTGTGAGCAGGAAGCTTTGACCTGTAAGCGGACCTTCAACATGCTTACGCTCTTCACTCATATTGAGCCCTGCCGCGCGCAGGCGCTCGATTAAGGCCTGGTTCTCCTCTTGCTGGAACCACTGTGCCACGCTCTGTCCAATCTTGGGGCCAATGCCAGGTACTTCGTTGATCTGGGCTTCACTGGCGGCCATAAGCGCGTCCATATCGCCAAAGGCGTCTGCCAACAACTGAGCTGTCTTCTCGCCAACATAGCGAATATTTAGGCCGAAAAGCAGGCGCGAGAGCGAGCGTTGCTTGCTGGCCTCGATGGCGTTGAGCATGTTGTTCGCGCTCTTCTCCTTGATGCCCTCTAGTTCGAGTAGGTCATCGCGGGTCAGGTGATAGAAGTCGGAGACGCTCTGGAGATAGCCTGCCTCCATTAACTGCTCGCAGGTCTTCTCGCCAATGGTATCCATATCCATGGCGCCCTTGGAGACGAAGTGCGTAAAGCTCTCAAAGTTGCGGGCCGGGCATTGCAGGTTGGGGCAGTAGGCCATGGCCTGATCGGGGATGCGGATGATGGCCGTGCCGCAACGGGGGCAATTCTCTGGTAGGTGATAGACTTCTTCGCTCCCGGTGCGCTTCTCCATGACAGGCTTAACGACCTGGGGAATAACCTCGCCCGCACGTTGTACCAGCACCCAGTCGCCCACGCGCAGGTCTTTGCGCTGAATGTCCTCTTCGTTATGCAGCGATGCACGTGAGACGGTCACGCCACGAATATTGATGGGTTCAAGCTCGGCCCAGGGATTAACCGAGCCGGTGCGCCCAATATTGACTTTAATGTCGAGCAGACGCGTCGCAACCTGAATGGGAGGGTATTTGAAGGCGATGGCCCAGCGTGGATCACGCGCTACGACGCCTAGCTCCTCTTGATGGGCCAGGTCATTGATCTTGATGACCACGCCATCGATCTCGTAGGGGAGGTTAAAGCGCTCGTGTTCCCACTTGTTGCAGAAGGCCATGACCTCTTCAAGTGTGTGCGCCAGTTGCACATGCGGATTGAGTGGGAAGCCCCATTCTTTGATGAGCTGGAGGGTTTCCCAGTGGCTCTGGATGCGCATGCCCTGTACATAACCGATCTGGTAGCCAAAGAAATCCAGGTTGCGTGTACCTGTGATGCGGGGATCTTTCTGGCGTAGCGAGCCAGCTGCTGCATTGCGTGGGTTAGCGAAGAGCTTATTGTCAACCATCTGCTCATTGAGCTTCTCAAAGCTCTGCGTCGACATATAGATCTCGCCGCGCACCTCGACCTTCTCGGGAATGGGGGCCGCGTCGTGTAGCTTCTTGGGAATGCTGCGAATGGTGCGCACATTGGGGGTCCAGTCTTCGCCTACCAGGCCATTGCCACGTGAGGCGCCCATTGTCAGGCGTCCCTGGTCGTAGGTGAGGGCCATCGCCAGGCCATCAATTTTGAGTTCACAGACATAAGTAAAAGTGGCGTTGGGCAAAATATTCTGTGCGCGCTTGTACCAGTCATAGAGCTCTTTCTCGCTGCGGGCGTTGGCGAGGCTCAGCATTGGCACCGGGTGCCTATATTGCGCTACATCCTGCAAGGGACTACCACCCACGCGTTGCGTCGGAGACTCAGGGGTTACAAGCTCGGGATGTTCGCCCTCAATACGCTGTAGCTCAATCATGAGCTGGTCATACTCGGCGTCGGAAAGGGTAGGATTGTCCAGCACATGGTACTGGTAGTTGGCTTCCTCAATCTGGTGACGTAGCTCAGCGACGCGTTTGGCGAGCCTCTCCTCTTCCGTCTGTCCAGCGTGTTCTAAGAGGCTCTCTGACTGCTCATTGGCCTGGTCTTGCTTTGATATGGCTTGCTCTTCATCCATGCTCTCACTCCTGATAAAAAATAGCGTCTGTGGGAAATGTCTGTGGATTGTCTATACATCTATTCTTTTTAGAAGGCCTGATAGTGGAAGACTTCAGGTGTGCCTTCGAAGAGCCCGGTGATATGACTGCGCCACTGGGGGAAGAGGGGGCCTTCGCGGAAATCGACGGTATGGGCTTCGAGCGTGCTCCATGAGTTGGTGACCATAAAGCGCTCTGGCTGCTCGATACAACGTGTGGCATGCGCGGAGATGCATTCCGGATGCTGGCGAATAACCTCCAGCCCGCGAATAATACCCTGGGCCAGCTCTTCTTCTTTCCCGGCAACCGCTGTAAAAACCGCGATCTCTGTTATCATGGAAAAACCTCCTCAAAATATCCATCGTGTACACTGACCTCACCCTGGCTGTGAGGCCCTGCCCTATCCTATCACGGAATGCAAGCGGGTGGTAGTCGCGAAAATGCTTAGCTGATGCATTATCGAAAATGGCGAGAAAGCAGCATCCATCAGGAGGGAGTAGACAAGATGCTATCCCCTCCTGGTGTGCGCGTTAGCTGCCCTGGGAGTCGCTCCAGTCCTGTTGGAATGTTTGCTGGAGCGTATTGATCACATTGCCATCGGCGATGATGACTCCAAGTTCGCGGTTACGCTCAAATGAGGCCGTGGAGATGTTCTCTGACCCCACAAAAGCCTTATGGCCGTCTGCGACCATCATTTTGGCATGCATGTACAGTTTGCTGGACTCGCGAACCTTGATGTCACCATTCGTGATTGTGTCAATACCTTGCTGATTGCTATCACTACCCGATTGGGGTTGTGGCAAGACGACCTGGACCGCGACGCCGCGCTTGACGGCATTGATCAGGGCCTGTTCAACCTGCTGATCCTGCATTTCTTCCGCCTCGACGATGAGCGACTTCTGTGCCCCGTTGATGAGCGAGAGGAAGGCGCCACGCGAGTTGATCGGGCTGACCACGAGGTTTGAGCCATTGATCTGTACATCCTTGCGGTCCCAATCGGCATTGAAGATATCAATCGCGCCCTGGACATCCTGTGCGTTGGTATCAACGATGCCATATTCGCGGTTAGTCGTGCTGGAACTGCCGCCCAGGGCTGAGAGGGTCATGTTAGCTGTGAGGATATAGGCAGTCTTCCCATCGATGATCATGCCCTTCTCATGCGTAAGGGCAAACGTGGGATTGGTAGTCTTTGCCTGGACGCCAGCGGCGTTTAAGCGGTCGATGGTCTGACTAGGTGAACTAGTCCCACTACCGTAGGGATGGCCCTCAAGCATGACACGCACGTCCTTCCCACTGTGGGCGGCCTCTTCCAGGGCGCTGATAACGTGCCGCTCCGTGAGCAGGTACATCTCGACCCAGACTGATTTCTGTGCCTGGTTAATGGCATCGGTGATCACCTGGTAACCTGCATCTGGCTCGACAAAGACCTGAACGTCCTGGGAACCAGTCCCGAGACTGGTAGGTGACCCATTTGACGTATTGCTACTGCTTCCCGTCAAATCGCCGCCATTCACGTTACAGGCCGCGAGTAAGAGGGCGAGTGTTAGCAGGAGTGGTATAAGTATAGACCAGTGCGTTAACTTTGTTATTGGTTTCATCAGATATATCTCCTCGTACAAAATCCTTCCAGACCACTTATTTTTAGAAAACGCCTTCTACAATGTTATATACACTGCTTAGGGGGCGCAGCGGAAAGCACATTTTTATTACGCATGATCCAGCGAAAAGTGTGATGCACGTCATGGGATATCCTTGCTTTAGGGGGAGGGATATGACAGAAGAGCAGGCCCTTCAGTCTCCCGATAATGAGAGGCTGAAGGGCCTGCTTAAGCACTGAAAAACGTGTTTGGGCTTAGGGGTGCAGGGCCACGAAGAGCGGGGCCAGCACCAGGGTGATCGTGCTCAGTAGCTTGATCAAGACGTGTAGCGAGGGACCCGCCGTATCCTTGAAGGGATCGCCGACGGTGTCGCCAACTACGCTGGCCTTGTGGGCCTCGCTTTTCTTACCCAGGATGATGCCGTCCGGATCGAGTGAATCAACGACCTCACCTTTTTCATTTACGCGTAGGTAGCCAGCCTCAATGAACTTTTTGGCGTTATCCCAGGCACCACCACCGTTATTGAGGAAGAGGGCCATCACGATACCACCCATGGTGCCAACCATGAGCAGGCCCGCGCCGGCCTGGGGACCCAGGATCGTCCCTACCGCGATAGGCGTCAGCACGGCGATGACTCCAGGCAGGATCATAGCGCGCAGGGCGCCACGCGTGCTGATATCGACGCAACGCGCGTAATCAGGATCGACGCGGTCTTCAACCTTCTCAGCCATGATCTTGGGATTCTCGCGGAACTGGCGACGCACCTCTTCGATCATGTTCTGCGCGGCTCTACTGACCGCGCGGATGGCAAGCGAGCTAAAGAAGAAGATGAGCGTCAGGCCGAGCAGCGCCGCGATAAAGACTGTGATGTTCGACAGGTCCACATGGTAGACGTCGGGATTTTTCGTGTAGGAGAAAAGCACATCCAGATAGGCGCTGAATAGCAGGAACGCGGCCAGGGCGGCTGAGCCAATGCCATAGCCCTTGGTCAGGGCCTTGGTGGTGTTGCCAACGCTATCCAGGGCATCGGTCACATCGCGTACAGCTTCAGGCTGATTGCTCATCTCGGTGATTCCACCGGCGTTATCGGTGATGGGACCAAAGGTATCCATCGCCAGAACATAGGCGCAGCTCATGAGCATACCCATAGTCGCGACCGCGGTTCCATAGATGCCGCCAGGATTGATCGCCGTGGGGAGACCGCTACTGGTTGGGAAGGTAACGTGGCTTCCAAGGAAGAAGGAGAGACCAAGAGCGCAACTAATCGCAATAACGGGAAGCGCCACGCACTCGAAGCCGACTGAGATGCCGGAAATGATGGTTGTCGCCGGGCCGGTGAGCGAGGCCGCCGCGATCTCACGCACAGGCCGCCAGGTACCGGAGGTATAGTACTGTGTGATATAGACAAAGGCGATGCTGAGCACAATGCCAACGAGACCTGACAGACCATACCAGACCCAGGGGGCAAGCCCCGCGGCACCGACCGCTTTGCTGTCGCCAAACAGGAGATAGCTGCCCACAAAGACGCCTATACCTGCGAGGATACAGGTAATCCAGTAGCCAATAGTCAGCTGGCGCATGGCAATATCGCCAGGATCGCGACCCGCGGCCTTATCAGGCTCAATGACGGCCGATTTGCGCACCGAGAGCAGGCCAATAGAGGAGGCAATCAAGCCAAATGCGCTCATAACCAGGGGGAAGAGGATCCAACTCGGGCTTCCCGTGGCTGTATAGAGCGTAACACCCAGAATCATCGCGCCGATATTCTCGGCGGCGGTGGACTCGAACAGGTCTGCACCACGACCCGCGCAGTCGCCAACGTTATCTCCCACCAGATCCGCAATGACGGCGGGGTTACGTGGATCATCTTCGGGAATGTTGGCCTCAACCTTGCCCACCAGGTCCGCGCCGACGTCAGCGGCCTTGGTGTAGATGCCACCACCTAGTTGCGCGAAAAGCGCGACAAAGCTAGCACCAAAGCCAAAGCCGATGATGAGCGAAGGCGCCACCGAAGGGTTGCTCAGGCCGTTATAGACTGTGAAGAGAAGCGAGACGCCTAACAACGAGAGCGCCACCACCAGGAAACCGGAGACCGCGCCGCCGCGTAGCGAGACAATCAGGGCCTCGCCCAGGCTGCGCGTGGCCGCGCTGGCGGTACGGCTATTGGATTTGACCGCCACGTACATACCAATGTAGCCTGAGAGGCCTGAGCAGAGCGCGCCAATGATGAAGGCAATCGCTGTGTGCCAGGCGAGCGAGAGGCGGTCAGCGTCGGTACCCTTACTAAATAGGTAAAGGACGGTGGCTACAACAATGGCCGCAACGATAGAGAGCGTCGCGATGGTGCGATATTGGCGGTTGAGAAAGGCCATGGCGCCCTGGAAAATGGCGTTCGCGACTTTTTGCATTGCAGGCGTGCCCGTATCCTTGCGTAGGACCGAGTTTGCCAGGCTAATGGCAAAGATGATAGCGAGCACCCCAACGACGATGGGTACCCAAATATAATAGTTACTCACAATACCTCCTTACAGGGATGAGGGTGATGTGATCCGCGTTGATCAACTCACTTGCGTTTTTCTGAATGCTCTTGTCTTGCATTCAGATCAGCCGGAGGCTAGACGCGGAGCGCCGTCTCTGAATGAGCATGAAGTGTGTGGGCCTCAACAAAGTTATCAGGTGCATAGTTCACAAATGCTGGCTTTCTCACAATCCCCTCCGCCTCTTAGGCTCAGCGCTCCTGATCCCAACTTCTGTGGAAAACCCGAGTCGAAAGATAGTGTAACATACGCGCGTCTTCTGTGACAAGAGTATTCTATTTAATCTGAGGCACAGCGTGTTATGAAGTGGAATCAAAAAAAGTCTACTAAGCGTACAATTGTTACACTCATACCCAAACACTGTCTGCTTGTCACGGTGATATATGTATTTCTACCTCTAAACTCCGCAATATTACGAGTAAAGATACGTTTATTGTGGGTAAAAAGAATAAATGCTGCCAAATGGTATTAGAGGCAATAGTTGTAAGAGATTGTAGCTTAAAATTAAGCATGCGCAATTCTCTTGGCTGGCATGTAGAGCCTTTTGAACGTTACTGTTGAGTATTTGAACGCCCTCCGTCTAAGGGATATTTTGCAAATAATGTAGTCGGCAAATGTATATTTAGTGTGAATATTGCATAGCTAGTAGGCTGAGAAATTGGTTGTAAACAGCACATACGCTAAAGTGGTGAAATGTGATGGTGCGCAAAGCATGAAATGACTGTTTTGCTAGGATCAGGCCAAAAAGAGGCGCGATAGAGGTGGAAAATTATTGTAACTGCTGTTTATATAGACTATGTGTGAGTGGCCTGGCGCTACTGGCATATGCCAGTAGCGCCAGGCCACTCTTATCCCTATTCTCTTGTGTATTTCTTTGGCAGCAGCGTAACGGAGATGCCTAGTGAACGCCCGCGTGGTTCTCGATCAGGTGCTGGATGCGAGAGAGTTGAGGTACCATCTGCTTCTTACGCGAGACCATGCCCTCAACCATAATGGAATGCCCGCCAGCTTCGAGCGGAACGTTAAAGGCATCGGCCGTCGCGCCCTCGTAGCCATGAATGAGGAGGTGGCAATTCATATTGATTATATCGACAATCATGAATAGGAAGGAGGTGTAGTTATGCTTCTGCGAGAGCAGTTTCATTGTTTCCAGCAACTCGGTGGCCCGCTTCTCTACCACGGCGGGGCTGGCAGTCTCTACCGTGCCAACCGCGAAGGTGACGTCCTGAACCGTAAACTCCTTGAAGTCTGAGGTCAGCAGTTCCTCGGCGCTACGGTCGTTGAGTTCACTGGCACCCGCTTCAAAGGCGGCCTGACCAAACTCCTGTAAGTCGACCTGTGCGATGGTGGCTAACTTATGTGCGACCTCGACATCGCGTGGTGTGCAGGTTGGTGAACGTAGGATCAGTGTATCATAGAGCAAGCCTGCGAGCATGAGGCCAGCGACATCGCGTGGAATTTCGATGTCGGCTTCGCGGTAGAGGCTATAAATCAGGGTGCCGGTGCAGCCTACAGGCTCCGAGCGGAAGAAAATGGGCTTGTTCGTATGCACATTGGCGATGCGGTGATGGTCGATAATACCCAGGAGTTCGGCCTCTTCCGCGCCGTCAATTGACTGCGAGGGTTCGTTGTGGTCCACGAGGAAGATACGCTTAGGGCGAGCCTTTAAGATATCACTACGCGTAATGAAGCCGACGAGTTTCCCCTCATTGTCCATGACTGTGAGCGAGCGTTCGCGTTGTAGTTTGGCCTGCACATCGCTCATCAAATCGTCGGGATGGCAGGAGGCGAACTCGCGCTCCATGAGATCTTCAACACAGATGCTCAGGTTGATCAGGCGCACAGCGGTAAAGGTATGATAGCTGGTGCTTAAGATCATAACCCCTTGTTCGCGAGCGGCTGATAGGACCTGCTCGGAGACATTGAGATCGCCTGTGATGACCAGGGCGGCGGCTCCGCGCTGGATCGCGGTCAGCTGGGCATCCTCGCGGTTGCCAATTACCACGAGGCAGCCTGGCTCGACATAGTCAGCCATGCTCTCAGCCTGCATGGCACCGACAAGGACCCGGTTGCCCAACTTGCGCTGGCCTTCGACAAGGACGCGCCCCTTCAGGACTTTGATCAGATTATTGCGCTTGAGGGGGATGCGATTGACGGTCTGGGGATCGAGATCATGGAAGAAAAGTTTGGCAAAATCTTTATTGGTGATAATTCCATACACTTTATTCTCGTCATCCACCACGGGCATAGTCTGCCGGTTGTGTTCCTGCATCATCTGCCCAGCCTCAAGCAGGGACTGATTGAGATGCGCTGTCAGGACATCCTGGCGCATAAAATCCTGTACTTGCAGGTAGATATGTTCCAGGGCCTGGGGGGCGTGACCTGGAAGCGCTCGAGCGCATAGCGAATTTCCGGCTTGAGTTGACCGTGACGAGCGGGTATAACATTCTCCTGGCCCTGAAGCTGTAAGAGGCGCGCATAGGCATAAGCCGAGGCCACGGAGTCCATATCTGAATTTTTATGTCCGATTACATAGATAGGCTGTTGTGCCATAGATGAAATTTCTCCAAATCAGGCTGCTTCTGTGCTTGCTTGGTGTATAGGTGACCATCGAATTATCGCTAGATTTGCAAGCATCGTCAAGTAGTGTTGGCTCAGATTCAATGTAACAATTGTATCATGGTTGGCTGCTTTCGCAAGTGGTTTAGCCTCTAAAGGCCTTTGCCATGCCCTTTTATTCTTATGCAACGTCTGCTACAAAGATAGCGTGTGAAGCGATGAACCTCTTCGGCGTTTTTCGCTTCACACACTTGACACTGAATGTGGTAGGCGCAGTGCCGTCTCTTAGACTTTTTTCTGGTTATGTAGGCGGCGGCTAACGAGCCACCAGGTCAATCCGCCAACGATAAGTAAGATACCTAAGGCAATGAGCCAGTAGATAAAAACGGGCTGTGCCTCCGTTTGCCTGGGCGTATTGGTTGCGACTACCTGGGTGTGTATGACGCTATCTGTTAAGGCATCATTGGCCGTTGGCAGTGGGACCGCTGGATTTCGGCGTGGTGTCCCACCGGGTTGGTATGCAGCATAGGGATTATCAAACGTCTGGGCCTTGTCCGCGATGGTGAGCGTTTTGCTGATCTTGCGCGTTCCCGATGTGTTGCTGGCTGTTAGGGTTAGCGTGTAGGTGTCAGCGTGCGTATATGCATGAGAAACGGTACTCCCCGTGGCCCTGGCTCCATCACCGAAGTCCCAGGCGTATTGTACGGGCTCGTTCTTTCCCGTGGGATCATAGCCTTGCGCACTCAGGCTGATTGGTTGCTGCGTAACGGTTTTGCCTATATCAGCTATATCGGCAATTGGCCCTGGGAGAAGCGTGTTCTTGCTCGTCTCGCCAGCGATATCGGGCTGGTGAAGCATCCAGGTTGTTATCATGCCTGGCAGCGCCAGGGCCAGCGTCAGGGCATTAGATTTCTTTGATCCTCCCTGTGCAAAGGTATTCATGAGTTGAATAGTATCGTCACGCTGGTCGTAGGGATAGGACCATGCGGGTGGATGGTTGTCATAATATGTTGCGTTCCCGACGATAGTCGCGCAGGGAAGCCCCGCCAGGGTAAATGGCATTTGGTCGCTTGATCCCAGGGTATCATCCTCAACCTTGACCAGGCTTAGTTGCTCAGGTGTAAAGATGGGTTGTGCTACCTCCTGCGAGCCATCGTGATAGGTGAGTCCTTTATAGCCCATGGCCTGAAACTGTTGGAAGACCGCGGGCAGCGCTTGCCCCAGCAAGTTACGAAAGCGCTGGATATGCTGGCGTTGCTCGCTCGAAAGGGCTTCTTGATGAGGGTAGAGTTCATTTGATTGCAGCGGCGAGACATCGATTGTGAGCGGAAGCTGCGGATTGGCGAGCTGTCCCAGGTAGCGCAGAGGGTAGGCGATCCCGTTTTGTTCTTCATTAAACATGGCGACGATATTCTTCATGTCGCCATTGGCGAACTCGTTTGCATATTGAAATGAGCCATATAAGCCCTGCTCTTCAGCATCGAAGAGAACGAAACGCAATGTGCGTGCTGGATAGACCTGGTTGGCGCGCCAGAACTGGCCCAGGGCCCTGGCGATACCTAACTCAATGGCACAGCCGCTGGCGTCATCATAGGCTGATTGGGTTGAGATGGCTTCTCCATCATAATGACAGCCAATGACGACGATCTGTTCGGGATGCAACGCCCCTGGAACGCTCTTCTCAATGTTGTATGCGGGCGAGGTCGCGGCTCGCCCGGACCAGCCCTTGATAGAGAATGCATCTCGCGTTTCTAATGAGGCAAACCCCTGCAAATTGCGAGTCATCTCCTGCATCCAGTAGTTCGCAAAGCCTGTGTGACCATTCTGTCCAGCTACCTGAGTGTTATCGTATCCGGCCTCGCGGTGCTGAAAGCGGGTCGCCATGGTTGCGAGCTGCGTATAGATATAATCCGGCTCGACTGTAGGGAAGCTGCTCGTTACCTGGACCTGGTGTGCCTGCCTATGTGACTGCCCACTGGACCCGGCCAGTACGACTGAAGACCCAAGTAACTGTATACACAGACAGAGCAGTAACGCAAGTGATAGTGAGTGCCTGGACATGATGAAATGCTCCTTGTTGTCGCTCTTCAGGCAGGCATTAGTGTACCTCGCTGTCTGTCTGGGAAGAAGCAAGCATGCATATCTCTATACATCGAGGTGAGCGGCCTGAAATCAATATGCTCGCTTGGCGCAAATCTCTAATAAAACTATGCAGGTTCGCGGCTCAATATCACAAATACGTTATCTTAATGCCTTAGCTATCTTCTTGCTATTGCATCCTGAGCCTGACTTACGTATTGTAGGGCGCTGGTGAAGAAAGTGAGAAGAGTTGCTAGAAAAGTAGCCTATTCTACTTATTTTTTGCTGGCAAAACAAGACATCATGCTACACTGTGATCCATAAATACAAATATAGCGCGTATTTGTCTCGTAGACAGGATAATTGGGAGGCCTATGCGTACACTTGAAGTGCTTATTGAGAAGGACGCCTTTAGTGTGCCTCAGCCGCTAGAGGTGGTGGCGGATACGCCGGTGTCGGCCCTGGTCCCTACGCTCGTGGATGAATTTCACCTGCCCCAGACGGATCTCTTCGGCCAGAGGTTGAACTATCGGCTTCGTCCTACTCCAGGTGGCGACGTGTTGCCAGAGAATATCACTCTGGCCAGGGCAGGTATTACCACCGGGACACGCCTGATGCTTGAGGCCTCGGTCGCTGGTGAGGGAGACCTGTTGTTTGCGCCTTTAATGGACGCGTCTCAAAGTGCTGCATCTCCTGGTAATTCCTTGCATAGTTCGCAGACAATGGATGATGAGACAGGGTTCTCGCCCTTGCGAGAGCCTTCTTTACCCAAAAAAAGGAAAAAGCAGAGCCGGCGGGCATTTCTAGTGCTGGGTGGTCTTGCCCTGGTTGGTGGTGGTGTAGCCTATGCTGGTGTTCATGTTTGGCTACCTGGCCCCTTGCATCCAGCTATGCAGCCGCAAGGCCAAATGCCCGCGAAAAGCAAGAATGCCACCCCTCCTCCTACACCAGCGAAGCCGCAAGTCCCCAATAGTGCCAAGACAATCACTATCTTTGCCCACCACCAGGGGCAGATACAGTGTGTCCGCTGGTCCCCTGATGGGCAGATGATCGCCAGTGGGGGCAATGATGCACGCGTGTATCTCTGGCAGCCTAATGGAACCATCACGCAGAACTTTCAGTTGCCAGCACCTGTCTCAGCTCTGGCCTGGGCGCCAGATGGGCAGCGGCTGGCGGTGGGCGCGAATACGCAGGTAACCTTTTTTAATACGGGACAGAAGACCATGCTGGGGCGTCCCGTACGCGCCCATATCGGACGTGTGACGAGCCTGGCCTGGGCTGGACAGGGTGGGCAACAGGTTGTCTCGGGAGGGCTGGATCATCGGGCCATCGTCTGGGACAGCACAACCTATCGCCCTCTCCACGTGTTTCAGCGTCATACGACCGCGATAGAATCCGTCTCCTGGAACGCGGCTGGAGATGTGGTTGCCTCCTCTTCGCTGGGGGGCGTCATACGCGTCTGGCGGGCCGCGACGGTCAAGGAGACACACGGACTCTTTATGGATGTGGCCCCCACCATGCGCGCCGTTGCCTTTGAGCCGGGAGGGATGCGTCTGGCCTCTGCGGGTAGCGATGGAGTATTGCGTATCTGGAATGGGGAGGCCTGCCAGCAACCGGGGCAGGGACGTTTTGGCCCACAGTGCATGGATACGCCGATGCGCCTGCCTGTTACCAAAGCTGCGTTGCTAAGCCTGGCCTGGTCACCAGATGGACGCTTTATCGCGGTAGGGGGCCAGGACGGTACCCTGACGTTCTTCTATCCCGAGAAGAGCCAGAAGCCTCTATTTGTTATGCATCAGGGGACTGCCGTGACGAGTGTCGCCTGGAGCCATGATGGGAAGCATGTCGTTACGGCGACTGGCCAGAACGCGACCGTCTGGGAGTTGCTATAGACGACGCTGCTGAAGCACGCGTCTACATATGACCTTCCATGATATGTAGACGCGTGCTTCAGCAGCGTCGGGCCGGCACACTACTGCGCGGCTGCGGCCACGAAGTCGATCAAGACACGCATGTCTTCCATCGCTCGTGTCGAGACCTCGGCTTGTTGTGCGGGGACGCTGGCCAGGGCCTCGCGTGCTCGCTCACTCTGTTGGGCCAGAAACTGGCGGCAATAGTCACGCGTTCCCGTGCGCTCCAGAATGGCCAGCACCTCGTCGACCTGCTCCTTCTCCAGTGGCTCTGTCTGCTGGTAGATGCGCGTCAGCGTGGTCTGTTCTTCGGGCGTGGCCTGTTCACGTGCATGGAGGATGGGGAGACTCTGCTTGTGGCGGTAGATATCGCCTGCTTCGGTCTTGCCCAGTTCTTCTCTGCTGCCCCAGACGCCCAGGAGATCGTCGCGCACCTGAAAGGCGATGCCAATGGCCTCGCCAAAGCTGCGCAGGCGTGTGATAGCCTCTTCGTTGCGTGTGCTCAGTCTCGCGCCCATCTCCGCCGAGCAAGCCATCAATTCAGCCGTCTTGCGACGAATCATGTCGATATACATGGAGACCGTGATATCCTGGCGTCCCTCAAAGCTCACGTCCAGGTATTGACCCTCGGCAACGACTAAACATGCCTTATCCAGGCACGCACCCAGGCGAGCTGCGATGTCGCCCTCGACGCCCTCATCAAGGACGCCCCAGAGCGCCAGGCGCGAGAGCGCAAACATGCCATCACCGGAGTTGATGCCATTGGGCATGCCCCACACTGTCCACAGGGTTGGGCGATGGTGCCGCTCAGTATCCCCATCAACGATATCATCATGAATCAATGTGAAGTTATGGGTTAGCTCGACTGCGGCGGCAGCTGGCAGAGCCCGGCGCAGGTAGTCTGGATTGCTTGTCTGTTCCCAGGAGCCGACAGCCTCATAGGCTAGCAAGAGCAAGGTTGGGCGCAGAAGTTTGCCGGCGTTGCTCCGTATGGCCTGGAAGTGGCGATCAACCCAGCCCAGGTGATAGCGCATCTGCCCATAATACTCTTGAAGGTTATGAGTGTCATCACGCTCAGCGAGACGCTCGAAGGCGCTATGAAGCGCGCTATCAATCGCCTGCTGGTGGCGAAGTAATGTTGCTTGTAGCGTTGATGTTAAGGTCATAAACGTACGAATCTTTCCTTACGGAGTGTTCTCAGCATCTGCGACGCTTCGCAGGGGTCAGGGTGTGCGGACGGTAGCCGCGTACGCAAATAGCGGCTACTGCTCCACACACCCTGACCTGGCGAGCCACGCAGTGGCGAGAAGTCCTGAATAGATAGGCCCCAATTATGGTTTAATATAATACAAGCCAAGCGCGAGCACGGCGCCGATAAGTGCCAGGCTGCCAGCTATTCCCCTGATGCCACCGATGCGATAGAACGGGGAACAGAGATCGCAGTAGCGGTTGGTATACTGGTAGCGATGACCGCGCATACCTTCACGAATGATCGTCACATCCTCAGTTTTGCGCCTGGTATGTAACTCGTCACAAATATGGCGACCACAGCCCTTACACTGAAAGTGATCGACAAAATGCGACGTCTTCGAAATAGACCATTGATCCGGATAGACCTGGGTTCCACAGACGTAGCAGACTTGAGTACTGGCTAGGCGCATCTGCTTCTCTGCACAGGGTGAATGTTGCTGCTTGGGAAAGTGATCCTGGCAGAAACCCTGATGACAATCTGGACAACGCCCAAGCGCCTCGGCATCACACTCTTTACATCGGCGGCTAGGGCTTACACGATGAAGACGTTTTGGCACATTCCTTAGGGTCATAATACGTATGCTCTCACAATCTTTTTTCTCGGTCTGGCGGATTACATTGAGCGTTATTGGATTATACATGGTTCTAATGCTTATTATATCAAGCCTGTCGCAAGTATAACATTTGCACATTGCCCCAGACAACGAAACAGGCTATTATGTCAGCAAGGTCCTTGTTAGCTGGTGTTGTGGGCCGAAACGCCATGCGCTGCTAAAGCATGCGTCGGCCGGAAGCTGGATCAGCTTATATTTGGCATATCTCTTATTATAGAGGTTAGATAGATGGCGTTCTCTCTTTCCCTGGCTCCCACAATCTGGCGTCAGCATCGCCTGGAGTGGGGCCAACAAACGTATGTTATGGGGATCGTGAATGTGACCCCCGATTCCTTTTCAGGTGATGGCCTGCGACGCGAGGAACTGGCTCCTGATGAAGTAGCTCAGCGCGCGCTGATCCAGGCCCAGGCCTTTGTTGCTGAAGGGGCGCGCATGATTGATGTGGGCGGTGAGTCCACGCGCCCAGGCTTCCCGGCTGTCTCCGCGCAGGAGGAGATGCAGCGCGTTCTCCCTGTGATCAGGGCTCTGCGTGCCTCCTTGCCTGCGGAGGTAATTATCTCTGTCGATACCTATAAGGCCGAGGTGGCAGAGAAGGCCCTGGAGGCCGGGGCCGATATGCTCAACGATATCTGGGGCCTGCACAAAGATTCCCGCATGGCCCAGGTCGCCCACGCGCATGGCGTGCCAATCGTACTTATGGCGAACATGCGCGAGACCGTGAAGCATGAGATTGTCAGTGATGTCACGCGTTTCCTCGCGCGCAGCATCGATATGGCTTTAGCAACTGGTGTGCCCTGGGAGCATCTGGTCATCGATCCCGGCATAGGCTTTGGCACGACCTCGCATGAGAACCTGGCGCTCTTGCATCGCCTGGGCGAACTGCGAACCCTTAGCCGTCCCATCCTGTTGGGAACCTCACGTAAGTCAACTATTGGTCAGATTTTGGGGGGTGTGCCTCCCGAAGAGCGCGTCGAGGGAACCGCTGCCACTGTGGCGCTGGGTATTGCCCAGGGAGCCGATATCGTGCGCGTCCACGACGTACGTGAGATGATGCGTGTCGTGAAGATGAGCGACGCCGTCGTGCGCGGCAGCTACACTCTTCCATCCTGATTCCTGCGCTTTTGTTTATAGCGCAGTCGGCAAGTAAAGGAAAACATCTACCGTGAATTACCAGGAAGCACTCGCCTACATTTATGGCTTTACTGACTATGAGCGTAGCGGCAAGTATACCCGTGATCGCAACGAGAATCTCACGCGCACCGCACGCTTGCTGGAACTCCTTGAGAACCCTCATCGCAAGTACACTAATACGCTGATCGCGGGCACTAAGGGCAAGGGTTCGACGGCGGCAATGATCGAGCGCGTGCTTCGCGAGGCTGGCAGCACCACCGGGCTTTATACCCAGCCTGATCTGCACACCTTCCGCGAACGTATACGCGTCAACGGCGCCCTGATCGCAGAAGACGAGGTGGCTGAGTTGATTCCCACAATCAAACATGAGGTGGAGCAGATTCAAGCCAGCCAGGAGTATGGTCCCTTTATCACCTATGAGATCGGCACGGCACTGGCTTTCCTCTATTTCGCGCAACGGCAGGTACAGCATGCCGTCGTGGAAGTGGGCCTGGGTGGCCGCCTGGACGCTACCAATCTCACGCACCCTCTCGTATCGGTCATTACCTCTATTAGCTATGATCATATGAATGTGCTTGGCAATACGCTGCGGGAGATCGCGACAGAGAAGGCCGGTATCATCAAGGATCACGGCATCGTGGTTACCTCTGCGTACGATTCCGAGGCTCTGTTAGCCATCGCGGCGGTCGCCAGGCAGCGTGAGGCTCGCATGATCCGTGTTGGACATGCGGATGCAGATCCAGCCCAGCAGGAGGTTGAGGTGGGCAAGCTACCACCCTTAAGCTATCGCTATCGCCTGGAGGAGCGCCTGGGGGAGCGCCAGCGCTTTAGCGTCTGGACGCCACAACGCGAATATACGGGCCTCGAGCTGGCTCTGGCTGGCGAGCATCAGTTAGAGAATGCAGCGGTCGCGCTGGCAACTCTGGAGCAGTTGCGCGAGCAGGGCCTGACCTGGGATGAGGACGCCTTGCGCCGCGGTCTGGCCTCTGTACAGTGGCCTGCACGTATCGAGGTCGTAGGACGCCAGCCTACCATCGTCGTCGATGGCGCGCATAATACCGACTCGATGCAGAAGCTCGTACAGGCCCTGCGCACAACCTTTGCGCCTCGTCGCCTGCTCTTTGTCCTGAGCACCTCGAAGGACAAGGATCAGGAGGGCATGATCCAGACCCTCGCTGACGCTGACGTCGTTGTCTTGACCAGTATGCATAACCCACGCGTTACCCCGCTGGAGACGCTCTCCTCGCTCTTCGCCCAGCATGCCCCTGGCGTCGAACTCCACAGCGCCCCCACAAGCGAAGAGGCCCTCGACCTCGCCGTGCGCCTGGCTGAGAAGGACGACCTGGTCTGCGCCACCGGCTCCATCTACCTCGCGGGCGAAGCCATCCGCTGGGCCGCCGCCCGGGGCGACCAGCGCGCCGCCGACGAAATAGAGGGCGTCGATCATTAACCTCTTATTATTATCGTGAGCAAAAAACTGGAAATGAGTGAGCATGAGTGCATTGGGCAGATGCCCAATGCACTCATGCTCACTCATTTCTTCTTGAGCGCCGCAGGCGCGAGAAGAAAGGATGCGACCCCGAACGGTGCGCGTGTGCTATAATTGCGTCTATACCCCACAGTCGGCGATATTTCAGACCGTTTCTCGCTTTTTCCGCATCTTCTGATCCGAACACCCTGAGCGCGAAGCGCTAGGCACTCAAGTGGCGTTGGGTTTCGGAATAAGATCCTTACAAAGGAGAGCTGCTATGCAAGGTTTGATGATGGATTTCCCGCTGACGCTACAGCATGCCTTCAATCGCGCAATTCGTCTCTATCCCCGGAAAGAAATCGTAACCCAGACCGATGGCGAGCCTCACCGCTATACCTATAGCACATGGGGCAAACGCGTGTACCAGCTCGCCAATGCCCTCAAGCAGGCAGGTGTACAGGAAGGGGACCGCGTGGCGACCTTTGGCTGGAACACCTATCGTCACTTTGAGCTCTACTATGCCATCCCCTGTATGGGGGCCGTGCTTCACACGCTCAATATTCGCCTCTTCTCAGAACAACTCGCCTACATCGTCAATGAGGCCGAAGACACGATTATATTTGTTGATGCCGATCTGGTGCCCTTTCTGGAGCAACTCGCCCCTCAGTTTCCTACGGTGAAGCTCTACGTCATTATGGGCGAGGCACCCTACGCTACGGGCGCGCTACAACCCTCTGTCGACTATGAAACCTTTATCGCGGATCAGCCCGAGAGCTACGATTGGCCCACCCTGGATGAGAACGCCGCGGCGGCGATGTGTTATACCTCTGGCACGACCGGCAATCCCAAAGGGGTCGTCTATTCCCATCGCTCGGCCTTTCTACACGCCATGGCGTCTGGCCTGGCAAACGGTCCCGCCCTGGGTGAGCAAGACGTGATACTACCCATTGTGCCGATGTTTCATGCCAATGCCTGGGGTTTTGTACATGCCGCGGCTCTTTTCGGGTCAAAGGTCGTCTTCCCAGGACGCTTTATGGACCCCATGCGTATTGGCAGGCTGATGGAAAGCGAGCGTGTGACCTTTGCCGCGGGTGTGCCCACGATCTGGATCGGCTTATTGAACTTATTGAGTAAAGAACACTTTGACTTCTCGGCCCTGCGCTCGATTGTGTGTGGCGGCTCAGCGGTACCACAGGCCCTGATCGAGGGATTGCAGCAGCATGGCATCACTATCATCCAGGCCTGGGGGATGACAGAAACCTCGCCTCTAGCCTCTATATCGCAACTGCGTAGCCACCATCTTGATCAATCTCAGGAAGAGCAGTTTCGCATTCGTGCGCGACAGGGGACCGTGGTGCCGGGAGTCGAGTTCCGGGTCGTCAATATCGAGACGGGCCAGGAGGTTCCCTGGGACGACGAGAGCTACGGTGAACTCCAGGTGCGTGGCCCCTGGGTGGCGCGGGCATACTACAAGGATAGTGAGTCCGCCGCCAAGTTCGCCGACGGCTGGCTACGCACCGGCGACGTCGCCGTAGTGGACCATGATGGCATTATCCAGCTCGTTGACCGAACAAAAGATCTTGTCAAATCTGGCGGTGAGTGGATCTCCTCAGTAGAGCTTGAGAACCTGCTCATGGGCCACCCCAAGGTCCTTGAGGCATGTGTGATCGGTATTCCGCATCCTAAATGGTCGGAGCGCCCACTGGCCTGTGTCGTCCCCAAACCGGAGTATGTGGACCAGGTGACGAAAGAGGACATCCTCGATTACCTGCGCCCACGTGTGGCGAAGTGGTGGCTCCCCGATGATGTGGTCTTTATCGACGCGGTTCCCAAAACCAGCGTTGGCAAATTCGACAAGAAGGTCTTGCGCAGCCAGTATGGCATGTACAGCCTCCCATCTTGACTGATAAAAGAAAAGAAGTATGTGAACGGCTGGCTGGAGGGTCAGAGAACCCTCCAGCCAGCCGTTCACGTCGCTTATGAGAAGTGTAGATCAAAGATCTGACAGAACAACTGTAACGTGACAATTGCAACGAGGGGGTGCTGGCCGCTTGTCAGGTTTCGACGGGCAGGAGGTCGACTAAACAGATTCTGTACAGCCTGTACATCGAAGAGCCCGCTAGCCCGCAGGGCCTCTTCAGAGAGGAGACTCTGCAAGAACTCAGATTGGCTGATCTGCCAGAGCGAGGCACAGGGCAGGTGAAGCGGGAGCGCACTACCCTGAAGGTCTGGCAGGCCTTGCTGCTGGGCGAGCCATTGCATAGTCGTCTCTCTATCTATGGTGTGCCCTTGTAGAGCCAGGCGCCGCGAGGCCAGGGTTGGCAGGATGTGCTGGTGCAGGTAGGGAGAGCGCAGGGCCAACCTCTCCTGCTGGGCGAGACGGTAGACAGGTGTCACCAGGTGATCGGGGAGGCGCAGGTGAATATCGAGATAGGCGAGGCGTTGCTCCAGGTTATCCAGTTTCTCGGCCTGGCGGAACAGACGACGTGCGTGTAGGGTCTCCTCCCAGGGACTGGCCCCCTGTATGGCCTGGCGTAGCTCTGGGGTAAAAAAGGGCGCCAGGTCGTAGCCCTGGGGGGCGCGAATGGCCTCTGTATATGCCGCAAGTAATTCTGACGTTGGTGACAACGCTTGTGAGGTCAACGTACGCGCGAGCAAGAGTGCTCCACCAAGTCCCGTGAGCGCCACACGTGCCCCGATCTCAAGTGCGCTGGTATGCAAGAGCTGATGCCAGGCCAGCAGGTTTGTCGTCAGACCTGGAGCTTCGCAGCCATAGATCGTAGCGCTCCAGAACTCGGCCTGGTCCAGTCCGGTAATCTCAAGCAAGGGATGCTGCCACTGGCTCGCCAGGTCGCGTAGTGCGCGCCAGCCTTCTCCGGTATGCCTCTGTCTATAATCAAAGCTGGCCAGTGTCATATGTGTGTCCGGGTTGGTTGAACCGGTGGAAGCTGACTGTTCTAGCTGCGTATGCGCGTAGGAGAGGGCGAGCAGAGACGCACTATCCATGCCTGTGAGTCCAATGACGCCTCCATGGGTGGGAAGTTGCCCCGCGCACACCTCTTCCAGGCGCTCTGAGAGCGCAGTAAGATCGGGTATGTTTCCTGGCTCTCCTGCCTCCAGCGCGTTTTCACTTGCCGGGCTGACGACGAGTTTGGTGTGTTGCCAGCGCAGGTGCGTCCCCGCAGGCACAACCGAAATGCCCTTGAAGAAGGTCCAGGGGGCGGGGAGAAAGCCATAGCGCTGCCAGGCCGCCAGCGCCCCGACATGTAATTGACGCGGCACTCCCACAGCCAGCAAGGCCTTGATCTCGCTGGCGAAGAGCAGGTTCCCTTGGGCGGGCCAATCCTCGATATAGTAGAGCGGATGCAGCCCCGAGCGCGGCCTGCGATAGACCAGCGTACGGCGTTCAGGTATCCAGTCTAACAGGGGAGGCTCATCGTTCTGTCGCATGGCATAGGCCGAATCGGCGAAAGAGAGGATGCCAGCGCCGGGCAGGACGGAGCGCGCCTCAGTGCCGCCCAGGCGCTGTAGCGCCCTACTTATGACCTGCAGTACCTGCTCGATAGTTTCCTGGGGAACCTGCTCGCCGGTAATCCATCCCGCGAGAATTGCCATAATCGTTCCCTCTCATCCTGTAATTAATCTTGTACGCGAGTTATTTCTGATTAGTGGTGTGGAGCGTGCTGGCAGCCTGCGGCTGCCAGCACGCTCCACACCACTAATCAGGGCGAGCACCGCAGGTGCGAGAAGTAGTACCAAAGGTGCAATAAGTCTAATTAATCCGATCTCTGCGCCAGGGTGTCTCTGAGCGTCGTATCCAGCGCTGGTTAAAGAAGATGTAGCTGTCTTCGCGGTCAAAGTATTCGTTTGTCAGGTCGCATTCATACCATTCGACCTCTGGCTTATCGGCGTGAAGCGTTTTGGTGAGATACTCGATGACGTCCAACCCCTCGGTCTGATCAATGCCAGGGAAGGTATCCTGGTCGATATCACCGTCAAATTCTAGTTCCTCAGCCCCTTGTTTTCCCCGTAACACATAGTAAATATACATGATAGTTCTCGCCCTTTCGACGGATTTGCAATAGTGGATTCACGCACAGCGTGCTGCTCTCTATGATATACCATCGGACTATGCCTGTCAGCCCATGCTCCAGGTTTTCCTATCACTACACCCGGGCACTTGTTGCAGATAGAAGAAAAGTAATGGTATATTTACTTTGAAGTAAAACAAGGCTCTAGCGGCTAATGTGGTTTTTAAATGCTTGAGTTCAAAACGCTTGCGGAGCCAGGTGAGCCTTGATACTGCGAATTGAAAAATGTAAATCTAAGCCACATTGAAAGCACGGGAGTCACGGATGTTTGTTCCCCTGGTGATCCTCTTGATCGCGGGTATTACGATTCTGTTAGGTTTGTTTTTTTCGCATCGTTCCCCCCACTCTGACTCACGATCCTTCCCTTATGACAGGTCGCCGCGTAATGCGTCGCGCGGCTTGAGCGAGGTCCGTGGGCGTGGGACACCAAGCAGACATTTGAGGCAAACCTATCATCACTATCGTTTTGAGCCACGCGCGAGCTTTCTCTCCTGGGCTGGATTGCAAAGCTCTGTAGCGAGCCGTTCACTCTATGGCTCCTTACTTATCCTGGCGACTTTTGTGATCGCTGGCTTCTGGCTCTGGGCAAGGGTCTTTTCGTCGTCGCCAACCATTTTGCAGCAGCAATATCCAGATGCCGCGGCTTCTGCGTCTCCTCCTGCCTCAACAAGCACTCCCTCGATCAATCAACAGCTCCAGGCATCCAAGGTCCTGGCGCGTGTGAGTCAGCTCGACCCCCAGCAGTATAACTCGACGCAGGAGTATAACACCTGGGCCTACTCGGCCTGCTCAGCGGCGGCAATGACCGAGGTTATTAACTCCTATCAAAAGGCCAATAATACGGGGAAGCAATATCGCATTACCGATATCTTAAGCACTGAAACCTCTGTACATGCCATCACCCCGGATCTGGGCTTGCTAGAACCGCTGGGAATAGACCGTACCGTGTCTCGCTTCGGCTTCCAGACCTCCTGGCTCAATAAACCCTCGATTCAGGACCTGGTACGCATTGGTAACAGTGGCCGACCGATTATCATTAGCTTTCCACCTGATCGCTGGTCAGGTGGGCATCTGCTGGTTGCTCGTGGCGGCAATAATACAAGCGTTTACCTGGCTGATTCCTCGCGTTTGAATATGCAGGTCATGGACTACAAAACATTTAACAAGTACTGGGCTGGCTTTGCCGTAGTTGTAACTCCAAAGAATCAGAAGTAGGTTCTCAAAGCGGAACTTCCAAATAAGTTGTAGGGTCCAAGCTTGCATGGACTCCGAGCGCAGCGATTTCCCAACGCCTGGGTATCGGCCTGCGGACCTCGGAGTCCATGCAAGCTTGGACCCTACTTTGATGCTACAATGTTTGCTTACTCTTCGACCTCGGTCGGAGCCTCGTCCGCGGGTGTTGGAGGAATATGCAGTTTGATGCGGCGGAAGGCCTCGGCGTGCTGCATCTCCAGCCCCAGTTTCTCTTTGGCCTCTTTCGCCGTTTTCGCAGAGCGCTCGCGCAGGTTGGCCGTCATATCCACGTTGGGACCAAATTGGGTAACGTGGCATTTGAGGCCCTGGCCTTTGATTTCGAGCGTCTCAGTGACGTCAACATACGTATTGGCCTGTGAGGTGTAGAAGAGATAGAGCTCGTGGACGCGGTAGGGCATCAGGCCCTGCGACAGAAGCTCGCGGAAGGAGCGGGGGTTGCCAATCGCGGGGAAGATGGCGTCCAACACGATATTGCCGGTCGCGCGGTGATCAGGATGATTCAGATGCCCGGTTGCCTCTGGCTCTGTATTGGGATCTGGCGCGAAGATATGCTGCGATGGATCATGGGTAAGCACAACACGTGGGCGATATTTGCGAATCAGGCGCACAATGGCCTTGCGTGTCTCATCGTTATTGGTGAGATGCCCATCAGGGAAGCGCAGGAACTCGACTGCCTTCACCCCATAAATCTCGGCGGCTGCGCGCTGCTCTTGTTCACGTGCCAGCATAAAATCGACGTCGTCCATATCTGGAGCTTCGCCACCCTCGACGCCGTCAGTCATGACGACCCAGACAACCTTTTTGCCCTGTTTGGCCCACAAGGCGCTGGTGCCGCCAGCCCCAAAGTCATCATCATCAGGATGGGCGCCAATAACCATAGCCTCGTAATCTGGCTCAGTAATAACCTGGACGGCTCCCGGTGCGTTTCGATCTCCCATAATAGTTATTCCCTCTTGCGTAAAATTTTTTGGTCCGTTGTTTTTGTTTATCGGATCGTTACTTATGGTTTGTGTGGTCCAATAATAAATAGCCTATGGGTCAATTGGATTGGCCCATGGTCTCTGATGTGGTAGTAGCACGCTCAATTGAGACGTGCGTGAACATGGCTACCACTTCTTCAAACGCGTGAATGATAGCATTTATTCCTGGAGGGGTGGCGCTAAGCCGATTGAGGCCGATGGCGCGCTCAGGTAGCCCACTTCGTAACAACTCCTGTTCCTGGGCTGTTTGTCCCAAGACGTGTGCGAGGAGATCGCTCTCCCAATCAAGGACGACCCCTGCCTGGAGCAGGCTCCCCTGGCGACGACGTACCATGCAGAGTCCTACGACTTTGCGTTTGCCAACGACGACTTCATAGGGGGAGAGCGTGCCATAGCAGGAGCGATTCATCAAGGCTTCATAGGCGTGTGTTTCAGCCTGCTTCAGGCGTGCGCGCTCACTGTGAGCCTCCTCAGCCGAGATGGTGCGCGTCTCGATGCCCAGGACACGCAAGGTCTCGACCCAGGCCTCGCCAAACCAGCGGTAGGATTCAACAATATCCGTGGTAATCAAGGGATGCCCCGCCGGCAGAATGACATCGAGACAGAGTAGCCCTGGCCCGACCAGGACCGCCGTGCCCCCTGCCCGCCGGCGATACACCGGCAGATCTCGTTCGCGCAAGGCCTCCTGGTTGAGGCTCTCAGGCTTTTGTGAGATACCCAGGACCAGGCCATGGTGCTGTGCAAGGGACCAGTACAGCAGAGCCGGGTCGCCGGGCTGGATCTCATCAAAGAGCCGCTCATAGTGCTGAATATGCTCTTGCTGGTCAGCAATAGAAAGTGGATAGCTGCACCACTCTTTAGCGTACGTTTGTGCGTTGTTCAACGGTGTTCTGCTCCGCGGAGGCGCGTATGACCCAGCCGATAATCGCGGCAATCAAGCTTAATGCACCACCGACAAGGAATGAAATTGATGCTCCTAAGGCACTCGCCAGGCCGCCGATAAAGAGGTTGCCAATTGGCGTGGTGCCAACAAAGACTAAGGTGTAAACGCTCATTATTCTACCACGCAAATGGTCTGGCGTCACAGTCTGGAGTAGCGTATTGGCAGCCGCGGAGAAACTAATTTGCGTAAAGCCGACGAGCGCGATGATCAAGAAGGAGAGCATAGGCAGTTTCGAGAGCGAGAAAATGACCTCAAGCGCGCTAAAGGCTATACAGAACAGGACAATCTTTTTAAAAATGGGTTTCTTGCCCTGTGTGGCTATCCAGAGCGCCGCTACCAGTGAACCCACGCCATAGGCCGAGGAGAGAAAACCATAGCCATCTGGTCCTATGCTGAGCACATTCGTCGCAAACAGCGGTAGGGTGACATTAAAGTTAATGCCAAAGAGCGAGACCGCACCTACAATGATGATCGTCAGCAGGAGCAGGGGGGTGCGCTGAATATAACGCAGGCCTTCGCCCAGGCTCAAGAAGGTCCCGCGCACCCCTTTATTCGCCACCACCTGCCCCGCGCGCTTCACGGGCGCATGCAGTCTGGTGGTATCGATCATGAGCAGTCCCGCGATAACGGGAACAAAGCTGACCGCGTTAATCACAAAGAGGGGGGCCTCGCCCAACCAGGCAATGATTAAGCCGCCGATGCCAGGGCCAACGATACGCGCCATATTAAAGAGCGAGGAGTTCAAGGCGATGGCGTTGGTCAGATCTTCGCGTCCCACCATCTCAACCACGAAGGACTGGCGTGTCGGCATATCAAAGGCATTTGTCAAACCGAGCAGGAGTGCTAGCACATAGACGTGCCAGAGCTGTACGGTATGTGTCATGACCAGGACTCCAAGCACAGCCGCCTGGAGCATGGCGAAGGTTTGAGTGAAGACTAAAACGCGCCGCTTGGGGAGGTGATCGGCCAGGATACCACCAAAGAGGGCAAAGAAGAGGATGGGAACAAATTGCAGTGCTCCAACAATACCCAGCGCCCAGGCGCTGCCTGTTAAGCGTAAGACGAGCCAGGATTGGCCAATCGTCTGCATCCAGGTGCCAATAAGAGAGATGAGTTGCCCCAGCCAGAAGAGGCGAAAATTACGGTGACGGAGAGCTGCGAACGTCCGCCAGCGTTTGCT
Organism: Ktedonobacter robiniae; assembly: GCF_016587375.1. Lineage (GTDB taxonomy): Bacteria > Chloroflexota > Ktedonobacteria > Ktedonobacterales > Ktedonobacteraceae > Ktedonobacter > Ktedonobacter robiniae. Next base: position 810,742 of record NZ_BNJG01000001.1, on the reverse strand, counting down.
TGAGGCCTCCTCAATCTCGCGGACAGTGTTTGGCGTTACTAATTCTTGAGCTGTTAACTCCTTCTGTTCATTCGTTAATGTGTGCATAATGCAGAGAGATTCCATTTCTAGTGCTGACCATCGTTTGGGTAAGGGTGTGGTGCAGGCAGCCTGTAGCCTGCCTGCACCACACCCTTACCCAAACGAGCCACGGAGTGGCGCTATAACCTAAGCAGAGACATTATAGATAATTAGTTTTTTAGTAATTAAATTTGGTGAAGTTGTTGTTTGACTTGCGCGTGGCGCGCCAGTTTGGCCTGCAATGAGGCACGCATCTGTTCCAGGCCCGCGATTTTCTGCTCGACCAGTTCAAGCTGTTTCCCGATAAGCTCATCAACGCGGTCAAGCTGTGCTATGCGCGTGGGGGGATCGCTCTCAGCGTGATATGCTGCCTTAAGCTGATCTCGCTCCTCATCCGCGCTCAACAATTCGCGAATCTCGCTCAACGAGAAACCAAGCAAACTACGTAGCTCTTTGACTCGTATCAAGCGTTGCACATCTGCTTCACTGTAGCGTCGGTAATTCCCTTCGGTACGATCAGTTGGCGGCAGCAAGCCCATTTCTTCGTAATAGCGCAGCGTACGCTTGGTCATACCAATGCGCGTCGCGACCTGTTCGATACTATAGCAGGGGGAATCCTGCTCACTTCCGGTAGTCTCCGGCTCCTGCGAAACTGACATGGTGCTTCTTCCCAGCGTCAAAATGACACAAAAAGTATGTTTGGATATATGCATAGTATAGCATAACATTGACGTTAACGTCAATGTTATGCTTGTTCTCCAATCAAGTTGCTCATTTGTCCATTGCTGTGTTATAAAATTTAGAAAGAACTATGTATTTTGCTGTAGTCGCACATACGCGAGTAAAGGACATCATGAGCGACCGTTCTAGCCTCCCTATGGCTCTCTTACTCCCCAAGGTTTCACCTCCGCGCCTGCCTGCGACGCTGGTAGTCCGTGAACGCTTGCTAGCAGTCCTGGACCGGGCATTGATGGTGCCATTGACGCTGCTCTCTGCCCCGGCTGGATCAGGCAAAACAACGCTGTTACGAGCCTGGGTTGCATGTACCTCGCAGAGCGTGGCCTGGCTTTCCTTGGATGAGCTAGACAACAATCCGACGCGCTTCTGGACTGTGTTGATTGCCGCCCTGCGCACGCGCCTGCCGGAAATTGGGCAGAACTCATTGACTCTGCTTAGTTCTCCTGAGCCTCCCCACTGACAACGATTTTGAGCGCACTCCTGGAAGATATGCTCCACCTGGCTGAACCCCTTGTACTCATTATCGACGACTATCACGGTATTAATGAGCCAGCTATCCAGGAGGGGTTGATCTTTCTCCTGGAACACCTACCTACTCATTTACACCTGATACTCGCCTCGCGCATAAATCCTCCCTTTCCGCTGGCTCGCTGGCGCCTGCATGGCCAGGTCGAGGAGATCCGCCACAAGGATCTGCGTTTTACCCAGGAAGAGACCGGGCGTTTTCTCCTGGAATCTATGCATCTCCCATTGGCGGAAGAGGATGTGAAGCGACTTGCCGAGCGCACTGAAGGCTGGATTGCGGGTCTACAACTGGCCGCGCTGGCTTTACGGCAACACGAAGATACTGCGGCGTTTGTTCAGCAACTCAGCGGTAGCCACCGCTTGCTGCTAGACTATGTGCAGGAGGAGATTCTGGCGCGCCAACCTGCCAGGATTCAGCGCTTTCTGTTTCAGGCCTCAGTATTGACGCGTATGAATGCATCCCTGTGTCAGGCTGTGACTGGAGAGATGGATTGTCAGCAGATGCTGGAGACGCTGGAGGTACGTAACCTCTTTCTTGTGCCCCTGGATGAGCAGCAACGGTGGTATCGTCTGCATGATCTCTTTCGCGGCGTGCTGCTGGCGCGTTTGCAGGCTACAGAGCCAGCGCTGGCCCAGGAATTGCAGAGCCGCGCGGCGCGTTGGTATGGTGAGCAGGGAATCTTGCAGGAAGCAATCCCCTATGCGGTAGCCGCTGCCGACTATCCCCTGGCTGCTATGCTCATGGAACAGGCTGCTGAGGAACTCTGGCTGAGTGGGGAGGCCCGAACCGTCTACAACTGGGTCATGTTGCTGCCCGATCCCATTTTTCAAAAGCATGCGCGCCTGGCACTGGACGCGGCTTTCCGCTTGCAGGATATGGTCAACCAGAGCATCGAGCCTCTGCGAACGCGTACCCAGTTCCAGGTCGAAGCGACGATTGCGCGCGTCGAGGCCGTGCTGCGTACCCAGGAGACTCCGACTCCCTCTGCGAGATTACTCCAGCGAAGAATCGAGCTATTACGCGCCGGGCGCGCGGCTTTTGATGTTGTGTCAGCGGGTTCCAGTCACATGCTTCAACAGCTCTGGCAAGAGATGCAGGAGTTGATCGAGGATGAAGATGATATCTCCTGGCGCATGATCCCACTCGCTTTAACTTTCTGGATGAGCGAATCGCTGCAACGCCAGGGGGCAAACCTGGTACCACAGTTCCTGGAGGCTAAACATCAGGCGAGCAGGGCAGGCAACCGTCTCGTGCTGATTAAGATTATGCGCTGGCTCACGCATCTTTATGCGCGAGCCGGTCAGCTTCACCTGGCCTATAGCGAGTGCCAGGCCGCGCTCGATCTTATTGAACAGGTTGGAGGGCAAACGGCCCAGACAGGCTATTTACACTACTACCGGGCCTGTATCTACTATGCCTGGAACCGCATGGATGAAGCACTGGAGGCCGCACAGACCCTGCGTCAGTTCTCACATATCTGGCAGCAGGTGGATCAGATTATTGTCGGTCAGGCCTATTCGGCCTGGCTCTCAGTTATCGCTGGCGAACTAGATGTGGTGCCAGCGATGCTTGCAAAGGCCGAGGAGATTGTACAGCGGCGACAATTTGCTCTCCACAGCTTCCGGGTCACCGTTGTACAGGTCTGGTACTGGCTCAAGACTGGCGACCTGGTAGCTGCTCGCAGTTGGGCTGAACGCGAGGCTGCGCGCCTGGAAACCTGGGATGCTAAACGCAAAGAGGAGTTTATGACTTTGATACGGGTGTATCTCGCCCTGCATCAGCATGAACAAGCACTGGCGGCCCTACAACGTTTCAGCACAGAACTGGATCAATCTGGGGATAGTAGCTCTAGAATCGAATTTTTGGCCCTGTGGGCCGCAGCTTATCAGCAAGCAGGTGAGGCTGAGCGTGCGCGAGAGGTTGCAATTCGTGCGCTTACTATCAGTGAACCAGCAGGCTATGTCCGGGTCTATGTCGATGTAGGCCAACCTATGCAGGAAGTACTACAAAGCCTGCTTACCAATCCAACAAACTCCATGATTGCGCTCCCCTATATCAGCAAACTGCTTGCGGCTTTCCCAGCCGACCACGCTCACGCAAAGGCAGAAGTTGCGCCAGATATCAGCCCTTCGTCTCAGCCACTAAAACAAGGTTCGGAGGGTCAGAAGCAGTCTCAGTTACTACCAAACGAGCCACTGACTCGGCGTGAAGAGGAAGTATTGCGTTTGTTAGCCCAGGGCGCGACCAACCAGGATATTGCACGCCAGCTCGTGGTATCGCTGGGCACCGCCAAAAAGCATGTCGCTGGTATTTTGAGTAAACTGGGAGCAGAGAATCGTCTGCAAGCTGTGGCTTGTGCCCGTGAGCGCTCTCTGCTCTAGTTCTCTTCTGTGCTTGCCGTTTCTTTTTGCGATGATAGCCAAAAGGTGGCCATTAGGTAGCCTTTTGGCTATCATTGTGACCCCGATGCTCATGGTATCTTTGTCTCAGAACGAAGATATACAGAGGAGCACCTGGGAATGATGAAATGCCGCATTCGCATTGCTGGCCACCTGGACCCATCCTGGCAGTCCTGGTTTGATGACTTGGAGATTATCCAGGAGGATCAGGGAACAACTTTGCTTAAGGGAGTTCTGCCAGATCAAGCGGCACTCTATGGGGTGTTGCTCAAACTCAACAATCTGGGCCTGCTCCTGTCCATGCTAGAGGTCAATGAATCCACAATACATCTGGATTAATACATTTGTTTGTGTTTATTTTTTTGTGTGGAGTCTGCCTCTAGCATACATCTGAACACAGAAGTAGTGTATGGCATCATCGAAATGGACAAAAAACGAAAGAGGGAAACCAATGAAAGTCCGTCAACATGGAGAGAACTTTATCCAGATAACCCAGATGGGTTTTGTCAACTTTTATCTGGTGCGCGAAGAGGATGGATTTACGCTTGTAGATGCCGGTACAACTGAAGGTATTGCGCCGCAGATCCTCAAAATCGCGCAGGGGTATAATCTCCCAATTGTACGCTTGTTGCTAACCCATGCACATGTCGATCACGTGGGGGCGCTGGACACCCTGCATGACCTCTTGCCAGATGCTGAAGTGTTGGTTGGAGCGCGCGAGTCTCGTTTCCTTGCCGGAGATATGAGCCTGGATAAGGATGAGCCGCAGGATCAGTTGCGTGGGGGCTGGCCGGCGCGCAAAACGCGTCCCACCCGCCTGATTCACGAAGGCGAGCGCGTGGGTTCATTGGAGGTCATTGCCACGCCAGGGCACACGCCAGGGCACCTCTCATTCCTGGATACGCGTGATCGTACCCTGATAGCTGGCGATGCCTTCCAGACTATGGCAAAAGTTGCTGTAACTGGCACCTTTGTGCCGCTCTTCCCCCTGGTTGCCCAGGCGACCTGGCACAAGGGGTTGGCCCTGGAGAGTGCACGCAAGCTTCGCGCCCTTGAGCCTACGCGTCTCTCTGCGGGTCATGGCCCCGTCGTCAAGAATCCCCTGGCGGCTATGGATCGTGCCATTGAGGATCACGCCCGCAAATATGGGCAGAGCAGTGTTGTAGCTGCCGCACAGTAGTATAGGCGTTCCTGTACCTTCCAGGGTAAAGGGGGGTGTGGAAAATGACAAAGCCATTTTCCACACCCCCCCTTTACTCATCGGCTCGCGCAGCGAGCCGATGAGAAGAGCGTTGAACAAATATCATAACCCTTTCATATGCAAAGCCACAACAAACTTGTGATAAAATAGGTTATACGAGCTTCTATATCTTTGGCGAAAAAGAGGAAGCAAGGGGTAATAAAGGGAGAGCGTGAGGTGTTTCACGATTACTCTCTGATACCTCGGGCGAGGGCGGGAGGAGGCGTGGCTGGAGACGCGAAGTGCGAAGCATAGTTGATCCTAGTTGTGGATGACAAGGACGGGTTGCCATGCATGATACTTTGTCTTCCCTGGTAGAGAGGGCGTTAACGGGTAATCCTCGACCATTGGAGTTTTATTTGCGCGAGAATAGCCGCCTACCTGGACCTCGCGCTAACTTAGAGCTGGCAAATGATGTCGGAGGCCTGCTGGCGGCGGCTATACCCAGGTACCTCGATAAAGTGTATTCCCTGGTACAGTACTTTGTCAGTGGTGATCGAAAATGGATGTCGGGCAATACACCTTCTGAGTTCGTGATCCTCTGCGGTGTCATCTCCGCGGGGATGTGTGCAGCCGCTGAGCCGAGCTGGCAGGAGGAGACGCTGGAGTTGTTGGATCGCTATTCCTGTAGCCCCTATTGGCGTATTCGCGAAGGAGTGGCCATCGCGTTTCAACATCTGCTACAGGCCAACTCCTCTCCCATACTGGCGCACCTGCGCGCCCTGGCGACGAAGGGGAGCTTCTTGCAACAGCGCGCGGCCATCGCAACGCTGGCGGAAGCCCCTCTGTTCAATGCACCGGAGCTGATGAACGCGGCACTGGATCTACAGCGGATCGTTCTGGAGCGGGCCAGGGCGGTACCCCTGGCTGAGCGTAAGCATGAGGATTTTCGTATCCTGCGACGGACCCTGGCCTATACCTTGAGCGTGGCAACAGCTGCTTCCCCCAACGAGGGGTTTGCCCTGATGCGTGAGTGTGCCTCGTGGAACGACACTGATATTGCCTGGATCTTGCGGGAAAACCTCAAAAAGAAACGCCTGGCCAGGTTTGTGCGCGATACAGAGCAGGTTGCCAGACTGCTTGCGTAGAGAAAAATAAGGTATGTTTAGTGGCTGGTGAGCTTACATTGCAAGCTCACCAGCCACTAAACATCTCTCTACGTTGCTTCAGAGAGTGGTTTGTGATAACATTGCACGCTGGGCTTCCTCATTCTCTGCTGCCCTTTCTCAGCGTGTAATGTAGTGTGACTGTTATTCATTAGAAAAAGTACGTGGATGTCGTATCTGTATTATGTCATGACGATGCCGGGGTTGGAGACGATTGCCTTTAGTGAGATTCATGCCAGATTCGCTGATGCTGAGCTTGTGAAGTTCTCTCGCGGCATCGCGCTGTTTCGTACAGCGGCCTCTCCAGCCGAGTTACTGGAGCTGCGCACAGTCGAAGATGTATTTGTCACCCTGGCACATATCAAGAGCTTAGGTCCCGGGCGTGATGCCCTGCGTGTGGTGCATGGCGCGACCCTCAATGCCAATGTTAGCGAGGCGATGACGCTCTGGCGCCGCGCGCACCATGGCTCTCTACCCAAAACGTGGCGCGTCGTGAGCCAGAAATCGGGTTATCATGAGTTCCGGCGTATTGATGCCGGCGAATCGGTGGGCGCGGCCCTCCAGCGAAACCTGCCTCGGGGGATGCGCCTCGTGAAAGATGATGCCGATATAGAATTCTGGGTCTGGATCAATGGGAGCGAGGTCCTGATAGGTGTCCGGCTCAGTGACGCGATCATGCGACATCGCCATTATAAACAGGAGCACCTGCCCGCTTCGCTGCGGCCCACCATTGCGGCCGCAATGTGCGTTCTCTCGCGTCCAACGGCGCAAGATATTGTGCTTGATCCTCTCTGTGGCGCGGGCACCATTCTCATTGAGCGTGGGCTTGCCGAGGAGCCATATGAGGCCCTGCTGGGTGGAGACTTACGTGAGGAGGCTGTGACAGTTGCGCAACGTAATGCGCGGCATGCCCGTGTCGAGATGACGCTTAAGACCTGGGATGCGCGCTCCCTTCCCCTGGAGGAAGGCTCCATAACGCGCATCATTACCAACCTGCCCTTTGGCAAGCAGATTGGAACACCCGAGAAGAATGTCAAGCTCTATAAGGCCCTCGCGCACGAGTTTCGGCGCGTGTTGAGTCCAGATGGCTTGCTGGTAGCCCTGACAAGCGAAAATCGCCTGTGGGAGGCCGCGCTACGCGAACAGAACTGGCGCATCACAAAGAAAGTTGTCCTGGTCGTCCTGGGACAGCCCGCGAGCATTTTTGTTGCCGCTCGCGCATGAGCAATGATATCATATAGGTTGCTTTGCAAGCACAAACACTGTAATCGAGAAGGAGTTACTCCATTGGCTAACGCAACGACTGCCGATTTTCGTAACGGCATGGTCATACGTTTTAACAACGACCTCTATATCATCACCGAGTTCCACCATGTCAGCCCCGGCAACTGGCGCGCCTTCGTGCGCACGCGCCTGAAGAATATCAAGTCTGGCCGCGTGATTGAGCAGCGTTTCCGTGCGGGCGAAGAGGTTGATGAGGTCCGTGTCGAGCACCAGAACTGGCAGTTCCTCTACGTGGATGGCGACGACTACATCTTTATGAACACCGAGACCTTCGATCAGCAGCCAGTACCTAAAAGCATGCTGGGCGACGCGATAAAGTTTCTTAAAGAGCAGGACGAGGTTGAACTGCTGGTCGAGAGCGAGAACATTATTGCAGTTGAACTTCCCAATTTCCTTGAGCTTACCGTAGAGAGCGCCGAGCCTGGCGTACGTGGTGATACCGCGACCAACGTAACCAAGCCTGCAACCCTGGAGACTGGCGCGACCATCAACGTTCCCCTCTTTATCAATCCTGGCGATAAAATTCGCATCGATACACGCTCCGGTCAATACGTTGAGCGCGTCAAGGCTTAATCATAAAAGAGGATAGGCATAAAAAAATGAGGGCAATGCCCTCATTTTTTTATGCCTATCCTCTTTTATTGAAGGCTCGCTCAATGAGCCGAGGCCAGTTGCTCAAGAATGGAAGATCAGGTGCCAGAGGGGAGCCCCAAAGAGACACAGGCCAACCATCACAGCCAGAATTGCGCTGACGAGCACTGCCCCTGCCGCAACATCCTTAGCGATTTTGGCCAGGGGATGGTATTGGGGAGAGACCAGATCCACACAAATTTCAAAGACGGTGTTAAACATCTCTGCCGTGAAGACGCAGATCATGGTGACAAAGAGCACTGCAAATTCCAACGCTGAAATATGCAGGATCAGCCCCATGAGCACCGCGCATAACCCGATGAGGATGTGCACGCGCATATTGCGCTGAGTCGTGATGGTATGGCGGATGCCACTAAAGGCGAATCCGAATCCAGCAATAAACTTGCCCCACTTACTCTTGTGGGGCACAGGCTGATAGGGTGGTGGCGCCGATGGCTGGTTATTCATGAGATCTCTCATATATGGCTCTCAGGCTTGCTGAAGTGTGTTCATGACGCGCTGCTGAATGCCTATCATAGCCTGGTAGCCCGCCTCGGTATGGTCGTCATAGCCAACCAGGTGCAGCACCCCATGTGAGAGGAGATAGAGTAGCTCGTAGATTGTGCTATGTCTGGCCTCCTGAGCCTGGCGCTCCAGCGTGGACCAGGACATCACGATATCACCTAGATTCTGGACCGTCTCAGGTGGGGTAATAAAATCGGGCACACTTTCCTGCGCCCCTGGCTCGCTCTCCCTGACGGGCCAGAGCTGCTCGGCGGGCGCCTGTACCAGCGGCTCATTGAGCAGCGGGAAAGAGAGGACATCGGTTGCCTTGTCGATCTCGCGATACTGTTTATTCATATCGCGAATGCCCTCGTCATCGGTAATAAGCAGCGTTACCATAATCGGCTCATGAATATTCACGGCGGATAGCGTCTGCGAGACTACCTCATCCAGGTTAACGTTTTCCAGAGCCTTTTCAATTGTGGCGCTCTGCTGTGCATCTTCGATAGTGATGTAGAGCTCTATTAGTGGATGCTCATGCATAATGTTTCTTTTTTCCTGTCGCGCCTGAGGCGCTCGCCCGGGTTTATGGTGTGGTGGGTCCTGGTAGCCGAAGGCTACCAGGACCCACCACACCATAAACCGAATCTGGCAAAAACAACTTACACATCGGGTATATTCGCAAAAAATAAGAGACCTCCATTTCTTAGTGGCAATGTTCAACAGAAATGGAGGTAGGCATCAGACGCGTTCCAGTTTAACCCCTGCGCTGCATTTTGCGGCGACGTGTGGCCTCTTTACGTTTGCGTTTCATGCTGGGCTTTTCGAAGTGTTCCCTTCGGCGTGCTTCCGCAAGGATGCCGTCCTGTTGAATTTTGCGGTTAAAGCGTTTCAGAGCGGTCTCAAACGACTCATTCTCGCTGATTCTAATTTCAGACACCAGGAATCCCCCCTCTCATGGCCTGTTTGCAAGGGCAAAACCGTAGCGTATATGTCTACCTGCTCACGGTCTTTATCCTCACCGACCTGCGCTGAAAATTATAGTCAAGCCCTATCCATGTTGTCAAGGTATATTTTCTTTGGTTTCGTAGTCGTTTGGCGCCCAAAGGCAATGAGGAAAACGATCCCTCCAAAGACCAGGACGCTGAAAAGACTGATGGTACGATCCAGTAGGATTGCTGCGGTTGAGAGATTGACCGCGTTGGGACCAGTGTAAAACAGGCCGATGATCGGGATCATCCCAATCTCAACCACGCCCAGGCCCCCACCTGTTGCGGGTACAATCGTGAGCAGGGCCTCAGCCAGGCCAATGACTACCGCCGCCGCCGTAATGTGCAAGATGCTGCCACCGATCAGGTGCAGCGAGACGGCGACAAAGAAGAAGCGTAGCGACTCACAGAGCCAGACACCAACCGTGAGCAGGATCAGGATGGGGAGGCGTCGAAATGAGCCAAGCGTTCCCTCCTGGAAATGATAGTACTGGCCACGAAAACGTGTTGGGATGAGACGTGCAATCGGTTCACGCGCCTGGCGGAGCACGAATAGACCCAGGATACCCAGCACAACCGCGCCCAGTAGCAGCTCCAGGCTAAGCTGGAGTTGGGGAGGCAGATGCTCGTGGAGACTCACGATAATCGCCGGAATAAAGAGCAGCAGCAGGATGATCAAGTCGAGCAAACGCTCTGAGAGCACCGTGCCAAAGCTGCGCGTCCCTGAGACGTTGACCTGCTGGCGCAAGAGGTACGCCCGGTAGAGGTCGCCAAGCTTGGCGGGCACGACTACATTGGCGAAGAAGGAGATGAATATAATCTCAACGAACTTCCAGAAGCCCGGCAGGAGCACCCCTTGCTCCCGGCGATAGCCCACATTTTCGAGCAGCAGGCGCCAGCGCCAGGCCCGAATGCCAAAGGAGAGATAATAGATGGCGAAGGCTGCCAGGAAGAAAAAGAGATTCGCGCTTTTCATGGCCTCCCAAGTCCTGGCGGGATTGATATTGGCCTTCTGCGCGAAGTAGACCAGGGCTACAATGACGATAATCAAGGGGATAAGGGTACGCCAGTTCAACAGGCGCTTCGAGAGTGAGAGCTGGTCACGCGTGATTTCTGGCACGCTGATGGGAACACTATCAGGTTGAGGGATCGCGGATACGCTTGCTTGCTGTTGTGCATCTTCAGCCAGGCTCTCTGAAGACGTGTTTCCATCACCAGTGTGATCTGCGTTATCTGAGATCAAGTCTACCTCCCTTATTCCTCCTGTCGCGTTACGTAAGGCAGGCGAACCAGCAAAACGATGAGTAACGCGAAAAGATTGGTCATACTGTGTACATAGAGGTTATCGAAGAAGTTGTGGATACAGATAGCGAGTAGTGAGGCGATCAGCCCAATCGTCAAGGCGTAATCATTCTGTAACAAGCGCATCTGTCGGAGGGTGCGCCTCTGTTGCCAGCCCTCGGCTCCCGCTTTGATTTGAGCTGAGAGGGTCTGGGTTTTCAACTGCTGAAAACGCAAGTGCATAGACTGTAGCGTGCGCCTGCCGACCAGGAAAATGCCACTCAAAAAAGTAAGCAGCCCGATCAAGCCGAAGATACCGGCCTCAGCTGCGATATTGATGTAATAGTTATGCGCGTGCCCAAGCGAATTGTTGAAGATCGTAATGAAATATTTGGGGTAAGCCACGGGGTAATTGCCGATACCGACGCCAAAGAAGGGGTGATCCAGAAACATGTTGAGGCCGGCGATCCAATGTGCCAGACGCTCAGCCGTAGAAAAATCATCGCTGCTGGGATTTGCAAAAGAGATGCCTGTCAGGCCGAGTTTATTCAAAATAGGATTGACATAGTGCTCTGGAATAAGGCCCGCGAAGTAGCCCGCAATACCGAGGAGGAGCGCGATAACGCCTATGCGCACGAGCAGGTTGAGGCGAGGAAAACCCGCGATAAACACGAAGAGGAGGGCCAGGGCCAGAGCAATCTGCCCTCCACGCGACTGAGCCAGCGCGAAGGCAATGCCCAGCAACAGTGTTACCAGGCCCGCGGCAAGCCGTGTCAACCAGTTGCGTCCCAGGAGCATAAGCGTTCCTGTGACAAGCAGCGTCATATCGATATAGCCAGCGTAGGGGTTGGGCTGGTCAAAGGTCCCATAGACGCGTAGTCCCTGATCGCGGATAAACGACTGTGGTCCCAGGTTGAAGGCATATTGCGCATAGCCCATAAAGGCCTGCGAGAGGGCAGCCAGGCTGCATAGAATCACAAGCGTCCAGACCTGGCGACGTGTGCGGATATACTGCGTCCCCAGGCAAAGAATGAGCGCGACCTCCACCCATTTCGCAATCTCTTTTAAGCTCGCTTTCATGCTGAATGCAGTTGGAATTGAGAGGCACATCGCTACAAGTAGGACGATTGTCCCTATCGTCAAGATGCGTGGTAAGTTGTAGCTTTCGCGATCAAAGGTTCCTGTATGAATACGTTGTGCCCCTAGCTGGTTACGAACGACGTATCCCAGTAACCAGCTTGCGGCTAGCAGGAAGACCAGGATATCTCCGCTGGTCAGGTTTATTCCGCCCAGGTTGAGTGCATCGAGTGAACCCCAGGGGACGGCGAAAGGAAGCAGGTAGAGGGCCATGCGTGGGCGGAGCAGGACCCAGATGCTAGCGGTCGCATAGAGTAGAACGCGTATGCTTATGGCAGGCGGAAGCGCGATCAAACATGCCAGAACACATATTGCACCAAGAACTCCCACAACATTGGCTACTGCCCCTTGCTCGTGGAACATCTCCAGGAAACGCTGGAATCCTGAATGACGTGGCGCATTATCCAGGCGGTCCATGCTCTGGGCAGAGATACTGTTCATACGAATCCGTTTCTACTCTATGTTTCTCAATAACAACGAAAAGTGCCGAATGTGCTTACAAGACGCTTGAAAGGTTAGGAATCTGCGTTTTAAACCAGGCGATGGTCTGGCGTAGCCCCTCTTCCTTCTCGATCCTGGGTTCCCAGCCCAGTACCCGGCGTGCCTTGGTGATATCCGGTCGGCGACGTTCTGGATCATCAACACGCACTGGCTCAAAGAGGATGTTTGAGCGCGAGTTGCAAAGCTTAATGATCTCATGCGCATAGTCAAGCACGGTATGCTCGTTGGGATTGCCCAAGTTGAAAACCTCACCCTGCGTATTCTCGCTAAACATGGCACGCATCAAGCCATCGATGAGATCGCTAACATAACAGATGCTGCGCGTCCTACTGCCATCTCCATAGATGACGAGTGGCTCATTTTTGAGCGCCTGCGTAATGAAGTTTGGAATCATGCGGCCATCATGAATCTGGCTATTTGGTCCATAGGTGTTGAAGATACGCACAATGCGCGCGTTAACGTTATACTGGCGCACGAACTCCATGGTCAATGTCTCGCCCAGGCGTTTGCTCTCATCATAACATGCGCGTGGCCCAATAGGGTTAACGTTGCCCCAGTAGCTCTCAGTCTGCGGATGAACCAGGGGATCACCATAGATTTCGGAGGTGGATGAGACCAGGAAGCGGGCGTTGTTTTTGCGCGCGGCTTCGAGCATACGATGTGTGCCCTGGGTATTGACCAGGATGGTCTCGATGGGATGCTCCATATATCCAATTGGGCTTGCTGGACTGGCCATATGGAAGATGGCGTCTGCCTCATAGTCAAAAGGCTCGGTTACATCGTGCTGGATGAATTGAAAATTTGGATGAGTGCGTAAAGCATCGATGTTGCGTGTCGATCCTGTAATACAGTTATCGGCGCATAACACGGTGTGCCCTTCGTCGAGCAAACGTTTACAAAGATGGGAGCCAACAAAGCCCGCTCCACCAGTAACTACGATTTTCAAAGAAGTAAACCTCCACGGTTGGGATAACGTTTTTGCCAGTGACATATCTTTAATATAGGCGTGGCGAGAAAACGACGAGGTCTTTACCCTCGTAGATGAATCGCCGGATCGCCCCTTGTCCTTGTGAGCAAGAGACGATCCATTGACTCAAAAAACTCTACCCGAAGGCAGGTGATGCGTATCTTTTCGCTGCCATACCACAGTTTACCCTTGATGGGGGTCAGCTGGTAGCATGGTATCCACGAAAAGAATCCGGCTTCATCTCGACAATGTTCAAAAGGCTTTTTGCGCTTGGATCACCGGCCCTTCCCTCAAGCCTACTTAAACCCAGGCGACAGAGCAGCGGTCTGATGCGTCAACCGCAGGTGTCATGACCTTATCGAACGTAGCTCCCATTTCTGGGGCTGAGTCTGGTGAACTTGAGCTTCCGAAGAAGCGACTGAATGTGGTCTCCAGTGGCTCCCGAAGAAGCCACGGAGTCTTCCGCTCAGTGGGAGTTCACTGTACCTTAATGGGGAGACGAATTGTGTATGTTTAGGTAACGGTAACACGCTTAAGAACGCCTCATGGCTATATTTCGATGCATGAGTTTTTCTGGTGTGGCATTTACTCTCTATCATGTTATGTTACCTCTATTTGCACAAGAAATACAAATAAACGGTGTCGTTATGTGTGCCGCACCAGGCTCTCTTATCTTAACGCTTTTTGGGGTGTGACTCAAGTGTTAGCTCTAGCACTAGCCATTCAGGTCATCAAAGCACGCTAAAAGATGTATTTTTGCAATGATATATTGTTATAGTACCCTGAGGTCAGTATGTGGAAAAAAGCAGCATGCCTATTTTTGTACCGCTTCTGCGCGGGCAAGGCGGCGTTTCCAGGTGCGATAGAGCGCCTCATCTCCCCAACTCAAGAAGCCACTGGTTGTAAAGCCGTGGACGAGCGTGACCGCCAGAAGCGAATGGGGTCCCGGAAGCAGTAAGTAGACCAGGCTGAAAACGATACCCGCCAGGCCGACTCCCCCCACGCTACGCCAGTTCCATTTGCCCAGGCGATGATAGAGGGTATAGACCGCCGTACTTACCAGCCAGCCCCAGCCCAGCCATCCAGTCCACTGGGTGACGATCGTCAGGAGGAAGCCACGAAAGAAAAGCTCTTCCACTGGCGCGTTAATACACAGGTAGAAGAAGCTCTGGAAACACTGGTCGCTTGCAGTTGGCCAGCGAAACCAGGGGCCAACAACGTACATCCGGTAGAAAATGGCAAAGATCGCCATGCCAATTCCTACCAGCAGGCCAACGAGGAGGTGTAGTGGCACGTGTGTCAGGGTGAGCCCCAGAAATGAGAGCGGCAGATGAAAAAAGGCGATATAGAGGAGCGGAACGAGGCTCATGGGGATAATTCGCATAAGCAGGTCGGGCCACATCCAACGCCAGCTAGTGGCAACGGTGGAGCGCACGAGTTGCGTTGATTTGGCATTCGACACGCGTGAACCTCTCCTTGGTAAGAAGATCTCTTTTTTCTGGGTGACAGTAGCCATGTAATACACTTACTTTCTATACTTGTGTTAACGAAGTGTTAATTTATATTTAAGTAAGCGTTATATCACAAATAACCTCACCCCTTCAAGCTAATTATAAAGCCGATCAAAAGCAAAAGTCGACTGAGAACATTAGTACTACTAATACCCCAGCCGAGCTCAAATCAGCATATTGTCCTAACTTAAATCGTCCTACTTGCCTTTTCTAGAGTTACGCCAGTCTCTCAATTGCTCTCGCTTGCCCTTGCTTGTGTGGTGCATCTTCAGAGCATCTACAGGAGAAAAGCGTATGTACAAATCTCTGTTATCTTGTTCCGCCAGGCGTACGTACGTATTGATCATTTCCAGTGTTTCATGTCCAAGCCAGCCTTGTAGAACCGTACTAGGCACACCGTTTTTGATAGCATTCACCGCGAACCAATGCCTGCATGTATGTGGACTTACCCTCTTATCATCAATACCAGCTACCTTTTGCAATCTGTTAAAAATGTACTCAGCAGAAGGCTTTCTGAGCGGAGCACCCCAGGCATTGAGGAACACATGCTCATCATGGTTAGTTGAACCCCCTCGCCAGTAACGAAGATACGTATCTAGATGCTGACGTGCCACTTTACCAAAGGGAATCTTGCGTTCCTTGGCTCCCTTCCCTCTTACGTAAATCATCCCCATGTCCCAGTCGACATCACCAAACAGCAACCCGCACGCCTCAGAAACTCTAATACCTGTGGAAAGAAGCAACCAAAGGAAGGCTCTATCACGAGATGACAACGCTTTACGCTCATCAGGAGTTAAAGACTTACCTTTAGGAGCGCGATCACAGGCAGCATCTAACCTCATCAACTCATCTTCTGTAAAGACACGAATAAGCACTTTTTCTGTCTTTATTGATTTTAGGTTCTCAGTAGGATTATCTTTAAGATGTTTGTGAGCTACTAGCCAGTTAAAGAAAGCAACTACATCACGGTAGTACGTTTGTATTGTGCGACTACTATAAGGGCGACCTAGCTTATTTGGCGCTTCCCGCAGATGTGAGAGCCAGAGAATAATATCTACTTCCTCTACTTCCTCAAGATAAACACGGCCTAGAGTGTCTTTCATATAGCGAATGAACACATTCCCTATTGCGATTTTATAATCTTTATGTGTCTCCCCAGAATTCCCAGAGGCATGTTGAGCACTTAGAAAAATCTTGAGAGCATCATCTAATGTGAGGGTTGCCCTCGAAACCTCTTTTGCTTCTTGCCCATTTTCTTGTAAATCAGTAGCATCATCCTCTTGTTTGCGGCGCTTTGAATATTTCATAAAACACCTCCTTATGCAGCATCAGAAGAACGGTCACCAGTCCCATACACAACTCGCTTTTTACTGACACGTTGACCATAATCACGACCTTTTTCCTCAAAGTAGTCCTCTACCAGGCAGAACACATAAGAAAAGGTTGAGGAAAGATCATGCACAACATCAGGATCATCACCTACCGGACGCCACGCCTCTATTGTTTCCATACATCCCCCAATTTGTGCTGCCATCTGACGTGTATTGACCTGGTGCTTGCGCTCACGAATGTACGGCTTGAGTGTGAAGGACTCAGGCACCACAGGACGCGCAGCCGAGATAATACGACGACCAGGCCGACGCCCTTTTTTCTTGTCAGTGGAGAAAGGCCGAGCCGCCAGTTCCTCATCCACCAGTTGAAGCAGCTCTTCCCGTTCCCGTTCCTCACGTTGATAGTCCGTCTCCTCCAACTCCTCCCGTTCCTGAAATGCGCCCTGGATGACCTGCCAATCAGGATGCACCGGCCAGCGCGAACGGTTTGTATCGTCAGTTGGGATGATATAGCGCAGCCAGCCATCAGGAAGGCCGTCTTCACCACCAGCAGGACAACCAACGGCATACCTCCACAGGCCCGCCAGGTGATCCTCCAAGTCAAAAGCATCATCTATGCCGTGGAAGTCTTCACCCTTCATTTCATTGAGTGCAGGCCGCTTAAAGCGTATTTCTATGCGCCACACCTCCTCTTCACCATCCCACAATGGCTCACCTGTTTCCGCATCTCGTGCGACGCGCCACAGGTCGTAGAACCATTCCTTTTCCTTGGACTTGTATTGAATCTCGTGTTTCTTGTTGTAGAGCAAGGCCGATACCCGCCCATTGCGAGCGCCAAACGGCAAGCCAGTAAGACGCCCCCAGCGCTGCTTGATACCGTCAGGGCCGTCAACCATACCATCCTCAGAAAGTGGCCGCTCTTCTGTCAGTTGCGCACGCGAGACAAAATGCCGCTTTACGTCCGAGAGTGTTCCCAAGTGCAGACCCACAACATCAACCGCCAGGTCACAGGCCGAGACTTGCAACTTGAGCCGGTTGCCAAAGATGCTCACCAGGAAACCGAAGACCTCATGTACCACCTTGCCCAGGTCCCGCACACTCCACAGGTATTCAGATGAGCACCGCACTTGCGCGACCAAGCGCATCTTAGCCCCCTTATTGACCGCCAGCGTCAGCAGCTTATTCTTGAGAATCCACTGAAAGCCTTCACCCCCTTTGGCCGTCATGAGTAAAGGCGTACCACCAAAGGCAAAGCGCGAGGGAACCGGCTCCTCATCATTCTGTGCCTGTTCTTTCAAGAGCGTCAGCTCATCAACCAGGTCACTCTCCAGACGGCCCTTGATAACCTCAAAATCAGCACGTGTCTGGTAGACATTGAGCACCAGTGTATCGACAAAGGCCCCAAGCACGCGCACCATGCTTTCTATCTTCTCCGCAGCCAGGAGCGCATCAGGCTCAGAGGCATCACCAGGCAACTCGACCACTGGCACCTCTTGCGCAGGAGGAGGTGCCGAGCGAGCACCAGCAAGCACCGACCATCCACGCACATACTGTTCCTGTCGCCTCAACTCAGCCTTAGAGAGGCCAGCGCGGGACATCTCCCCAGTTTGCGCATCTCGGTACGTGACTATCCATGTTTTCGCGTCCAGCTCCTCAACATGCACCGGACGAAGACGAGACACCGGCCAGGCCGCAGCCAACCTATTCAGCAAGCGTTGCGTATACTTCTCATGCATAAACCCACCTCCTAAGCCAAAAGAACACAAAGAGAAACATCCCCGTATTTTGCGCGGTACGGTTTACTTACGGTACCGCGCCCGCCGCATGTCATCATGCTTCACCCTCTTCCTCATTCCGATCCAACAATATCCAGGGCCGAGCACAGCGATAGAATATCGAGAAATCCAGGGTATGCGCAGCCGCACGCGCCACCGACGACAGGCGATAGTAGCGCATCATGTTTTCAATAGCATTGAAAGCCGAGGTCCCAAGAATATAACCATGATGTTCCGCCAGCAGATCAGGCCACCGAGTCCACAATGCCACCGAGAACCACTGCATCCCTGGCAGCGCCTCAGGCAGAATCACAGGCGGCACCTCATCCCCTCGATAGCGAGCTAAGAGGCCAGGGTAATGATCTTCCCTCTCAAGGAGAGCCACCTGCACCAATTTGGCAATCAAACTCCGATGACAGGTGCGAGCATCCCGACAGGCACAGAGCAAGACCACCGGGCGACCTTCACGCAACCAGGACGCCACCTCACGCACCGCATCCTCATGACCTGGCGCGAGCTGGATGCCCTGTTCCTTGTGCGCATAGTTGACATTGCCAAGCCGCCGATCCCACACATAGCGCGAACCATACGCCGAGCACAGCGCCCCCTTATTCCAGGCCGAGGCCCACTTTGAATAGGGAGACAGACGAATATCGACCAGCAGCGCCCGCTCATCACGCATCACCTGATGCACCTGGCGCTCTGTCTCAGGATGTGCATACCCGAGCGTATAGAGCGTTCCCTGCTCGCTCATAGTTGTCCTCCTTTCTGTATGCGTTGCCACAATTCACGCGCCTCTAGGCCGTAGTACAGGCGCAGAAAATCAAACACCGAGCCGCCCTGTTTCCAGGTGTGGCAATACCAGCAGGCACCACCCAACCTACTTGGCTCATGCACCCACAGCGACGGATGTGTGTCCTTCCCGTCCGAGTGATGCCAGCCAAACGGGCAACATCCCAACCCGCTCCGATCCAGGGCCACATAGCGCCCAATCACGCCTACCGCATCCTGTTGGGCGCACCACTCTTGAATCGTCATGCGTTCCGTGGGACGGGTCAGGGCCGCAACGTTTTTTTGAAGAGTATTTTTCTTGGTCGCTTCTTGAGCGTGTTCGCGTTCAGGCGAGGATACCGCCGCGAGCGGCGTTACCCGTTGGACAGTGGAGAGCCAGGCCAGAGAGGCCCCAACCTCAGAGGCCACTGGCACCAGGCGACGGAACCACTCCGAGCGATCCAGATGGACAAAGGGGTAACGCTCACTCGTCAGCCGATGTACACCCAGAGGCACCCGCACCAGAGAGCCAGGCCCGGCCAGTGTACTATCTTGTTTGGGGAAGAACTCCATCCCTTCAGGACAGTACGGCAAGAGCCAGCGCCGGAGTTGGGCAGGAGAGAGCAGCGAGGCCAGGAACACCCACAGGTGACCACCACGCCGGGAGGCCTCCAGGTAAGAGACAATGCCATCAGCCGCGAGCCGTTCTTGCACATCAACCAGGTCAACCAGGCCGCCCCGTTTATCGCAGTCGAAGACCGCAAACCGGCAGCCCCCTTGCTCATCAATGACATAGGTCCCGAGGGTCACCTGCCCGGCTAGATGTGCCTGCACCAGGTCATAGGTCAACACACGACCCGCCCGCAGATACCCGCCGTCATCCCGCTGGACAGCATAGTCATTGCGCCGCCCGATGCAGGTATTGACCAGAACGCCCAGTTCTTCACGCGAGAATGACACCGGTTCACCTCCTTTCTCAGGCAGAACTAACTATAAGCAAAAGTAATAGGTTATAGGTGAGAAAATAGGTAAAAATGCCTTAGAACACCCTTTTTGAGCTCCAAATATGCCCTTTAATCGCGCTGAGACGTTCATACGGACGCCCGGCCATTCAGACGTAAAATCACCTTGCTCATTTTGTTTACAAACTCTCTTGCCCGTCTCAGAGACACGTGTTCCCACCGCACCACAAGCCACGTTATTTGCTATAAACCATTGAGAGAGGAGCATCAGTAATAACCTTTTCGTTATGTATTAAAAGCTCTACCATAAGGCGCTCTAGAAGGGAGATGAGCGCCGCCCACCAAGCAAAGCGCGTGGCGCGTGGCGCTCAAAGAGAAGACCGTTACTTGTCTATGCGGCGAATCCGCACCCGTTCCTGTTCAGGCGCTTGCCCTTCGGCGTTCAACGTCTGAAACTCACCAGTGATCGGCAGATCGGCGCTGGGCGATGGGAGAGAGCCACCAGGCGCACCGGTCGGCATCTGTAACAGGCGCGTGAACGTCTGTTCCTTGAGTCGGGCGAGGAACTCAGCGTCAGCCTGTTCTTGCTCCACTTTGATCCCCAGGAGCTTGACCTTACTATCCGCCTCAGCCTCCAGTAGCTTGCGCTTGCCCTCTGCCTCAGCCAGTTCCGTGTAAAGCTTGCCCCGCTCATGTTCAGCGCGAGCCATGAGACGCACATCATTGCTATCGACCTGGCCAAGGAAAAAGGCCGTCCCGGCATCACCCAGGATGAAGCCAATCACACGCGAGGCCACGAAGAGGTACATGATGTTCATGTTGGAGTCATGACCAGCCTGCACGATACTCAGGAGGAAAGCTGTTTGACCAATGATGTTAATAGCAGCGAAGACCAACCAGAGGCCAGTCCCGATCCAGACCGCACGTTCTTGCGCCCCATCCACACGGCCATAAATCTCACGCTGTTCGGCCACCTCATGCCGTTTAATGCCCACGCCAAAGGTGGTGAACATCATGGCAAACTCGATGAAGAGCGCGCCCCCCCAAATGATGGTTTGTCCGTTCTTATCGCCAGGTGCAACCAGGTGCGTGAGAATGTAGGCCACCTCCGCAGCCGTCAACAACACAAAGGCAATCGGGCCAACCAGGAGCCAGATTTTGAGGAAGAAGAGCATGACACGCTCATGAAACGGACGCCCCACGCGAGCCTTTTCAACGCGCTCTATCCGCCGCCGTTTCATCATGTCTTCATACGAAAGCTTTTCGCCCTGGAAGGCGTCTGAGTCATCCTCATACGTTTCTGCATTGACGAAGCGAGCAGGGGACCGAGGGGCAGAAGGCCCACGCTGAGCCGGTACACCGGTCATGCCGTCCTCATCATTAGAGCGCCCAAAGCCGAACGCCTTACCAAGCTTGCTCATGAAGCCTTGAGACTGTCGCTGTTCACTCATGTTTGCCCTCCTTGCGAGCATGTTTGATCTTGAACGTTGAGAGTGGCGGGAGCTGGGGAGCCAGGCCCACACATGCGCCGTACTCAGCCAGCACCTTGACGATCCCGCCGTGTTCTTCCTTGACATACAATCCATTACCTACAATTGCCATGTGCATCACCATATGCACCTCAAAACTCGTGTGTTCTGGCATAGCCGCCACCAGGTCCCGCAGATCATCATAGGTACGAGCCTCACCCGCCAGAACCGAGCGCCCACCCTCTTGCACATACACATCAATCCGGCTAATCGGCGTATACGTTCGCGCACCACCTTTCCGTCGAAATTGGCGATCATAGCGACGGTGGCAGCGTTGACAGAGCACCATCGTCTCAGCCTCACGTAACCACGTTTGATACTGCTTCTTGTGCGCAATGGAGAGGTAGACCATGTAGTCCTCACCTGTTCGCGCACTCTTCAGAACCGAGCGATCCAGCACGCCGCATTCTTCACAGCGATACCCGGCAGCCTCAAGCTTCTGACGACGGAGCGCCCGCCATTCAGCAGGGTAGAGCCGAGCATCAAACATGACAACCTCCTTGCTGCATAGGCCAATGAAGAAAGGTGAGCCAGCCGGAGCTAGGCCCACCATCCACGCGCTACTCGTCGTCATCCTCAGGGACACCCAGATCCTTAAGGTTGGTCACCTGCGAGCGAATCTGCATCACGGTACGCCCGTCCTTGAGCTTGCGCTCACCCGCCGTCTGCGCGGCCACAGTCACCTTGACCTTATGCCCAACCAGGTCACCATTAAGCACCTGATCATACTGCGGATCATCCCCGCGCATCTGGCAGGACCAGACATGCCCAAAGCGCATATCGTTGATTTCCATTGAGAGGAAATGCCACTCATCACCCTTGCGAGGGCCACTCTCCGTCACGCCAGAGACGACACGCTTGTTCATGAGAATACCTGTTAAAATCGCAGCCATAGTGTTTACTCCTTTTCGCAACTAACGAAACTGTTTTTGATGACGAGCGCACCAGGTCAACAGCACCCGACCAGCAGGCACACCACCCAGGCACCCAGGACAGACCGCACTACAAGAACATGCACGACACTGAAACCAACCTACAGAGCCGACAACCTTGATCCACTGGTGACGATGGGCACCAGCTCCCACACCTGCACGCTGAGAACGAACCGTCATAGTGTCACCCGCTTTCCGCCAGTCCTGGCATATGCCTTGTGTTCCTGGCAGTAGTGAACCAGAGCACCGCCAGGCGCTTTCCCATCAGAGCGACCAGCACACACCGGACAGGCAGCGCACAGCCGACAGGATGAACACCGGAACCAGCCCCGCATGTAGTTGACCCAGGAATGAATGCATGGTCCCATCGCTACACCTCCAGGTGACCAGACCGCAGCGCGACCACCATCTGTTTGACCGCAGAGACATACGCCGGAACATTGTTCTCCGAGCCAGGAGCATAGACGGGGATAATCGTGTCAACCGTGGTCAGACCACGAGGGATGTACTCCGACTTGAGCAAGCGGAACCAATCCAGGTAGCCCGCCGCCCAAGAGGAGTACGCGCGGAAACGACCGATGCAAGAGGGATAGCCAGACGTGCAGATAATATTTCCAAGGGACTTTGTATCATGAGCAGCCCCATAGAGGCCGAACTTGCTTTCATGCCAGAAGAAGGCCAGAGCGAAGGCCGGGTCAATACCGTACATGCCGCCATCTTCATAGAGCGCCTTACCCGTGCCAGCCGCAGGAGAGCCATAGTGAGCAAGCACCTGATCAATGAAAGCCGCTGAGATGGTAGGAGTACCAAGGATACTAGCAGTATCGGACGACGTACGAACAACGCTATCAGACGAGGCATTCACACTCGCCTTAACGCGCTTGACCAGAGGAGCAGAAGAGTACCAGGCCAGGCCAACAGTAAAAGCGCCAATGATAAGCAACAACCCGAACAGGTTTATGAATCGTGACATACCGCACCTTCCTTGATGCACAAGTTGACAGGCCAGGCCCGATATGTCTAAATGAAATCGAGCCTAGCTTGACCGCAAACGCTCAAACCGTTGGGCTAAGGTGTACCAGACCTTAGCTCAACACCTCACTACCGTACAGAGACATGCCCACGAGAGCAACGATACAGTGTTCGACCTAAAGGCGACTTCCCAACCTCAAGCGCAGTCTGCCCACACTTGCTACAAGTAACCCGCCGGATAAACTGTACGTCCGTGTTCATCTTCTTGCCCATAACACCTCCAGACTAGAAAGGGAGCAGAGGGAGATGAACGCTAAGAGCCACATGAAAGAACCAATGCCCGGCCAGGACCAACGGCCCTTGAAACGCGAGAACCAGGCCCATCAATGCAGCCCCGGCCACCATCAGCAAAACATTCTCCCGATCAAACTTCACT
Organism: Ktedonobacter robiniae; assembly: GCF_016587375.1. GTDB lineage: Bacteria > Chloroflexota > Ktedonobacteria > Ktedonobacterales > Ktedonobacteraceae > Ktedonobacter > Ktedonobacter robiniae. The sequence goes on along the minus strand of NZ_BNJG01000001.1, from coordinate 787,161 downwards.
AGATACCTCCTTGTGTCTTGTGACTAGTTTTGTTTTGACAAGTGACAAGTGACAACTGTCAAGGGAATAATACCCTGGAAATCACCGCATTGTCAACCTTTTTTGCCCGTCAATTGTCAATTGACAATTGACATCTTTACTAATATCAAAAATCAAAGTATACTTTTATCAGATTGACAACTTATAAAATGAGAGGAGAGAAATGGAACAAGAATACTACAATGCGAAAGAAGCAATGGAAATCCTAAAGAAGCCTAGCGGCTCGTTTTACCGAGATGTTAGAGAGGGAAAAATACCTTCAGTAGGAAAGCGCCCGAATATGCGTTTCCCCAAAGAGGCAATAGATGCTTTAGCCGAGGTAGAGCTAGAAGATGAGGAGCCAGGCCTAAATTTTTCTGTTTCAACCATTGCAGAATCGTGGGCAAAAAAAGAACTCAACAGACCTTACGAAACAGAAGATACGGTGCCCTTTAAAACGGTTTTAGAGTGGAGGAAGAGGAACAATGATATAACGATGAACGCAAGAAGAGGCAAAAAGGTAATAGGCTGGACTACCTTCTTGCCTCTAGATGAAGAAATAGCCATGGATCTAGTTTATAGCAGAATACGAGAAAAAGATATTCCACCTCAGGCCGTGAAAAGGTGGAGCCAGCCTCAGCTATCAGTTTACATACCAGTTATAGAAGTTGTGCCATCTGGCAACATCAAGCAGGACAAAATAATAGGAGCTTACCTATTAACAAGAACCATCAAATGGGCAATCACGTTAATGATTCAGTACGACATTAAAAATTGGTACGCAGTGGGAACAACACCAGAAGGACAAGCCATACTAGATGCATTAGGTTTTACACTTCTTATCAGCCAGGATGAAGGAAAACGTAAAGGCTACATCTTAGAAAACACTGCGGAACATGTGAAACTAATCACTAGGCTTGTTGAGAAGCAGAAGGCGTTACCAGGAGGGAAGCGCAACGAACAACAACAGTAGTAGATTGACAATTGGCAATTGCCAAGTGACGATTGTCATTGCTTTCTCAAGGAATGCTTGTCATACAAGGAGACCTTGAGAAAGCGCTATTTTCGCCATCCTTTGGCCCGAAAATACCTCATATTGCACCAGCTTAATTATTGAAAACCTCTCAAAAAAACCTGAAAATCAAGCCGCTCTAGGAGCCAAACTAACCAAATGTCCAGGCAAAAAGTCTCAGCAATAATTTATATTTAAGCAAGTGTAATCAAACTTGGGCTATCTGTCTAGGGATTAAAGAAATAGACTGTAAGATGCGTTTCTGTGTCAGGTAACTCGCTGGTCGTGCCTGACTTTAATTTGAGAAGCGTGTAAGTTGCTCCAAACCTTCCTGGATTTCCTCAGGCGAAAAGTTGCCTGCTGCCAGGTCTGGAGCGCTCCTGATGCTGAGACGCTGGTAAAAATCCCGCCCCTGCTGAAGCAGCGCTTTGTCTCCGGGGGTGTCTTCCAGCAATTCAAACAGGGTATCTTCAGCCTGAGCATAGAAGCCCAGGTGTTCCTGGTAGCGAAAGAGTAACTGCCTGGTGGACACGGGTAAGGTATATTCATCCAGGGTGTGGATAAGCATCTGGATGTCTTCGCGTAGAATCTCCACTTCTTCAATAGGCTCATACTGATGAACATAGAGCAGGAGATGTAGAGCCTTGACCGCGCGGTAGTAGCTCTCCGTGGTGTTTCCTATATCCTGGTAAATCTCGCCTTCAGCCTTGAGAAGCACTGCCGCCCAGAGAGCCGCATCAACGTTGGGGCGTCCAAGGGGGGAAAGTACCTGGATCAGGGTCTCCTCGCTGAGCGAGTTGAGAAAGCTAGAGGTAAGACCGGTGGCTCTGAGCAGTTCTTCGTCAACGCGTAGCAATGCCTCTTCCTGCTGGTTGTACTCACGTAAGCGCAGGACAATCGCCAGGGTGCGCCCCAATTTCTCGGCCAACCGCAAGATGTAGTCTCTATTAACCATGTTTCCCTCCAGGCTTCCCCAGGCTTCCTCTATTGGTTTCTGGAAGAGTGTGTAGGGGGAGCTGGCTTCAGCCAGCTCCCCCTACACACTCACCCTCCTCTTCTTCTTATGCCAGTTTCGCGATAGCCTCTTGCAGGCGCTTGAGACTGACTTCGCGACCCAGTACCGCGAGCATATGGAACAGGGGCGGAGTAGCGTTGCTCGCGCTGACCGCGACACGTACCGCGCCAAAGAGCTGCCCCGGCTTGAGTTCAAGCTTCTGCGCTAGCTCACGCATTGGCAGCTCCAGGGTCTCATGATCCCAGTGCTCGATGCTGGCGAGCAGGTCATGGGCGTGCTGGAGAGCATTGCGCGTGCCTGCCGTGTCCATCTTCTTCTGAATCAGCATGTTGGCGTCGTATTCCAGGTCCTTCAGATAGAAGAAGGCTATGGCATGGGCGGCATCACCCAGGGTCTTGAGGCGCTCTTGCTCAAGCTCAAGCACCTGTTTTGTGTAGGCACGGTTCAGGGGACGCTGAATGCTGTCGGGGAGTCCCCCTCTACCTCGGGGCGCTCCATATAGGGTAGCGTGCGTTCCACCAGCTCATCGAGCGAGAGCTTGCGGATATAGAGACCATTCATCCAGAGCATCTTATCCGGGTCATAGATGCCGGAGGAGACGCTGACGCGGTCAAGCGTAAAGGCCTTGATCAGCTCCTCTTTGGTGAAGATCTCCGTCTTATCATCATACGCCCAGCCCAGCAGTGCCATGAAGTTAAAGACGGCCTCGGGTAGGTAGCCATCGCGCTGGTAATCCGACCAGGAGGGCGCGTTACGTCGCTTGCTCAGCTTCTTCTTGTCATTGCCCAGAACGTTGGGCACATGATAGAGCAGGGGCATCTCCCAGCCCAGGACCTTGTAGAGATAGACATGATACGGCGATGTCGAGATCCAGTCTTCACCACGCAAGACATGCGTAATCTCCATCAAGTGGTCGTCGACCAGGTGGGCCAGGTGGTAGGGCGCCAGACCATTGGTTTTGAGAATGATGATATCATCCAGGTCGGCGTTCTTAAAGTTCATGTTCCCGTGCAACTGGTCGGGAACGATTGTCTCGCCCTCCTCAGGCATCGCCAGGCGCACAGTATAGGAGAGACCCGCGGCGTCGTTAGCCGCGCGCTCTTCCGCGCTCAAGTTGCGGCAGTGACGATCATAGCGCGGTGGCAGCTTTTTGGCCGCGCGCTCCTGGCGCACCCGGTCGATGCGTTCGGGTGTGCAGTAACACTTGTAGGCATGCCCTGCCTCGATAAGCTGATTGGCATAGTGCTGGTAGAGAGCCTTGCGCTGTACCTGGAAGTAGGGACCATAGGGGCCACCTACAACCGGACCCTCATCATAATCCATGCCAAACCATTGCAGCCCTTTGATAATATCTTCAACCGAACCCTCCACTGTGCGTGCTTGATCGGTGTCTTCGATACGCAGAATAAACTGCCCGCCGCCGTGGCGCGCGAATAGCCAGCTAAAGAGTGCTGTCCGATAGCCGCCGATGTGCTGAAAGCCAGTGGGACTGGGAGCAAAGCGCAAGCGCGGCGGGCGATTGGCTGGTAGCTTTGCCTGCTCCTGCGTCCGGTTGTCGATTTGTGTCATGGGAAAAAAACTCCTATTCAACTGTCTACTTACCGCGTTATTGTAGCATAGTTAGCCTGTTGCTGTGTAGCATCTGCACATATTTCGTATCGTGCAATTTTTCCGTGCTTGCTTGCCTCATCACACTCCTGCTATAGTACAGTCTAATCACTAAGCATATTTTCTTTGGAGTAGCACTCTGTTCAAATTCGTTTGAAAGGGATCCCTACCGCCGCAGGCGGTAGGGGAAAGGGACGCAGAGGGGCGTCAGCCCCTCTGCACTCCCCACTTTTCCTTTTCAAGAGAGCTTTAACAGAACAGTAGGACGGACGGCTTACTCGGCATGCATTCTTCTTTTGTCAATCGTTATATAGGTATAGTTATCGACAGCTATCATAGAAGAGGGGAATACACACGATGTCCTCATCCCTGGTATCTTTAACGACGTTGCTCCCTGATACCGCGGCGGTCTCGACCGACGATGTTTTGCATATCGCGGGGCACGCGCTGCCCGCGCTGGCTGAGCAATACGGTACACCACTCTATATTTTTGATCGCGCAACGATTGTGCACGCCTGCCAGCGCTACTTTCAAGCCTTTGAGCGCTACTACCGGGCATCTGCTGTGCGCATCCTCTATGCCTCCAAAGCCTATCTCTCACCCCTCGTGGCGCGTATCATTGCCGAGCAGGGTATGGGGCTGGACATCGTCTCAGGTGGTGAATTGACCGTCGCACAACGCGCGGGCTTCCCGATGGAACGTATCTCCTTTCATGGCAATAATAAATCGACCGCAGAACTGAAGTTGGCCCTGCAACTGGGCGTTGGGCGCATTATTCTGGATAACTGGAGTGAATTGGAGCGCCTCACGCACCTGGCGGATGAATTGGGACAGCGCCCGGCGGTTCTGTTGCGCGTTGCTCCTGGTGTGGAGACCGATACCCATCGCTATTTGCAGACGGGCCATGCCGCCTCTAAATTCGGTTTCCCTTTGCAGAATGGTGAGGCGAAAACGGCGATCCTGCGCATCCTTGGTGAGGGTAAGCTTCATCTGGTGGGACTGCACGCGCACTCGGGAACCATGCTGCGCGAAACACGTCCCTATGAAGAGTGCCTCGTGCATTTGCTCTCGCTGGCGAAGGCCATCTATGACGAGACGCAGTGGTGGCCAGAGGAGGTCAGCCCAGGCGGTGGCTGGGGCATTGATACTCCTGATCAACTTGGGACGCCTGGACTTGACCAGCTTGCCCAGGCCTTGCAGCACCAGATGCAAGTCATGTTGGCGAGCATTTCGAATGGCACGCTGCCTGCTCCCACGCTCATTCTGGAGCCTGGGCGCTCAATTGTAGCGCGCGCGGGCGTGGCACTCTATCGCATAGGTGCCCTGAAGGCGACGCCTGCTGGCACGACCTATCTGTTTGTGGATGGTGGTATGGCAGACAATATTCGCCCAGCCCTCTACCATGCACTTTATACCGCTCTCCCCGTTGAACATATCTCCGTACCAGGAAGTGTTGACTATTGCGTCTCGGGACGGTATTGTGAATCAGGCGATATGCTCATTGATAATGTACGTCTGCCTGCTATGCGCGAAGGTGAGCTGCTCCTCTTGCCGCTGGCGGGCGCGTATTGTCTCCCAATGGCAAGTAACTACAACCTGGTGCCACGACCGGGCGTACTTTTAGTAGAGAAAGGACGTGTGCAGGTCATGGAGCGGCGTGAAACATACGACGATATTCTTGTCCGTTATCAGGAGAGCTAGCTAGTTTCGATTATGGATGTTGGTGGTTGGCGGCATCAGGAGTCGCGTAAGAAGAACGCTGGAGGCATTATTATGAACTACTGGCAGAAGTTAACACGGAAGCCCGAACAACAAGTTGATGACCATGATATGCCCACAGAGCCGGTGCCCTACCCTGAAGTTGTGCCTGAGCCAGGCTATTACGGCCAGGGATATCAGGAGCCAGGCGTTGATCCGGATCTCTATGATGATCGCACCATCGCGTCTCCGCCACCACCAGCCAGCCATGCTCCCCATGCTCGTGGGAGACGTCAAATTGTGCCACCGCCCCCGCATATGCAGTGGCAACCACCGACCTACCCAGGCTATGCACCACAGCCCCAGCCTGATCGCTATGCGCACCCGCAGCCAGCATATACTCCGCCTGCAAGAAGAAGGGGACCAGAAGGATGGAGGTTACTGCCCGGATTTCTTGCCATTTTTCTGGTCATAGTACAGCTATCGCTGTTCGCCCGCTTCGTGATGAGGTTTCTCCTGCATATACCTGCTGATCAGTCGTGGGTGGCAGCGCTGTATACGTTTAGCACCGTTTTTCTCGTCCCGGTCCAGTTGCTGGGGGCACAGGTGCATCTCCCATTCACGGTGGATCCTGAGCTATACGCGTTACCCGCCATTATAATCTATGGCGTCCTCTCGCGTATCCTGGTGAAGCTTCTCCGGTTTATTGTGCGTGCGTTTTGAGCTAACGTGAGGGCGACCACCTGGATATGTTCCTCATTGAACGGCTGAAGGTGGTCTTATCAACTTATATCCCGAGAGGCGTTAATCCTTGCCGAACTCGTCTAAGACATCCAGACTATTAATGAAGTCGCGATAGGCATCAAGGTTTTCATCTTCCTTCATATTCTGGACATCGTTCTCTTTTTCAGTGGGGGACTCTTCGCTCGTTTCAAGCGTTACCCCAGCGCGCTCAAGGACGCTCTCATCGATATAAATGGGGGTCTTGGTACGTACAGCCAGGGCGATAGCATCGCTCGGGCGAGAGTCGATCTCAACATGTCTGCCCGCGACATCGAGGACCAGGCGCGCGTAGAAGATCTCATCAACCAGGTCAGAGATCACAATGCTTTCCAGGTGAGCGCCAAGTTCTCCAATGACGTTTTTGAGCAGGTCATGCGTAAGTGGACGCTGGGAGGTGGCTCCTTGAAGTTCGACGGCAATAGCGTATGCTTCGGCATGAGCTATCCAGATGAAGAGATAGCGCTCTTGCTGTGTTGCTTTCAAGATGACCACTCGCTGTTGCGTAGCCAGGTTGATTCGCACGCTCTCAACTGTCATCTCTACCATAGTATTTATGACTCTCTCTTTCGTCGCGAAGTCCGTCGCATACCTTACGCCTCTATTGTACACCTATCCAGATCACTGACGCAAATCAGAACGCAGTCTATTTGTGTCTTTCCTTGCTATCGTGCCTCTTCCCGGCACTCTTGAGAGCAGTATAGCAAACCCGGCATGTACCTCCAAACTCATCTTTATAAGGGCAGGATTCTTCATTCACTTTGGCTTCCAGCCTTGCCTCACGCCAAAAGCTTTTAGAGTAAAGAGTGTGTGGATGGCAGATGGGCCGTAGGCCCATCTGCCATCCACACACTCCCCCTAAGCATACAGCTGAGTACGAAAAAATATTCGAAAATTTCGTTCAAAAAGTCTTGTTTTGCCTATAAGGTTATGGTATCATGGTTTTGAATGGCCGTTCTAGTATCAGGGGGCGGATGAGATCGTAGACAATCGTCTTTTCAGAAAGGCAGGAGATCGTTCTATGTCGATAGAACAAACCAGCGAGATACAGCGGAAAATGTACGAGTTTATCGTCAATTATATGAAGCGTGAAGGGATGCCACCGACCAACCGCGAGATCGGGCGGGAGCTGGGCATAGCCAGCACCGGGCATGTAGACTACCATCTGACCATGTTGGAGAAGAAGAGCCTGATTATCCGCCAGCCCAAGAAGAGTCGCGGTATCAAGCTGGTCAAGCAAGATGAGTCGGTCCCAGCTGGCATTCCGCTCGTAGGTACGATTGCCGCTGGCGAGCCTCTAGACATCTATGCTGATGGTTCGCAGCGCATCGATATGGGGCGCGACTTTATCGATAGCGAGAACTGCTATGCACTCATCGTCAAAGGGCGCTCAATGATCGAAGATCATATTTGTGATGGCGATTATGTGGTGATTCAACCGCAGCATATCTGCCAGAATGGCGATATTGTGGTTGCCGTACACAAATTTGAAGGCGAGAGCGGTAGCGCGACCCTCAAACGCTTCTTCCAGGAAAAGGATCATGACCGAGTTCGTTTGCAACCTGCCAACTCAGAACTCGATCCCATCCTCATTCCTAAGAGTATCTGGGATCGCGAGTGGGAGATTCAAGGCAAGGTTGTCGCCATCTTCCGCCAGTGCAAACCCGCTGCTTAGATCTCTTTTGATCTCTTGCCCCTGACCCTGTGGCAGGCGCGTCGCAATAGGTACTGAAGCCAGAATGTGTATCTTCAGTGCATCGATTGCGGCGCTTTTTTTGTGATGTATGCAAAATAACCTGTCTCTTTACGGAACATTCAAGCCCGTGTTCAGTGTGACTGGGACGCTTGCCTGGCCCTGACACGACTTGCGTCTATTCCCTGTTCGCTTTGTCTATGCTTGGATTTCCCCTTGTTCTCTGCTCATAAATTTGCTATACTGGTCTATGTACTTCCCTGGAGTGTCGCTGTTCTCAGATATTCTGGAGCCGACACCACTAGCGACGGCTCGGAAAGGACTCGCTAATTTATGAAGGCGGTTGCCGCAGCGTTGGTACTAATCGCAGGTGCCGCGGTTATTCTCTGGTTTGGTAATACGCTCAATTCCTGGGTGCTAGGTGGGCTGATTGGCGGATTAGCCGCGCTCCTGTTAAGTATTCCCATCTCCCTCATCATATTCTCGTACCTCTCGCGTCGTCATGAAGAGCAAGAACATCTGCATGCCGAAGTCTATGAAGAAGATACATTCTTTGAGGATGATGGTTATGCGCGTCCGCGTCTTGCCTCTCGCCAGATGAAGAGGGTATACGAGGTTGAGAGCTATACGCTTCCGGCGCCTTCCGCCATGAATGAGGCTGAGGTGATGCGGCGTCAGCGTTCCACGCGCCAGCTTCCAGCCCCTACTTCGCAGCGTCTACCCGTAGCAAAAAATACGCGTGCTACTTCGACCTCCTTACAGCGCGTTCCACCTCAGGAGGCGACGCGCAATGTACCTTCCAACCCACCAGCCGAAGGGCGAGCCACTTCCATGCGGCGCCCCTCTACCCTGGTTTTCCTGGCTATGAGCCAGGCTCTCCACAGAGTCGTCATCGTTCGCAAGCTCTGCGAGCAGCCCGCATAGAGGCATTTCAGCAGGTAGATGAGGATGAAGAGGATGATGAGTTGGATTTCTCGCCTACACAGTCGCCGCGCCGCTCTACCACATCCTCGCTGCGCGCAAGTCAGGCTCTCTCATCTCAGCAAGAGCGTAACGTTGAACCGATGCGTCGTAGCTCGCAACAACTAACCAACCAACGGCAGACGCGGAACAATCACCAGGTCGGTGACCCCTATCCCTCACGCGGCACAAACCAGAGGGCACTCCCTGCGGCTGGGGAGTCCTCGGCCTCAACGCGTCGCACCTCTGCCCAGTTACGTCGTCGCCGGACCGATTTTCTTGAGCAGGGAGAGGAGATGGAAACGACAAACGAGCGACAGACGCGTCAGATACGCCTGGAGGGCGGCAAACCCGCAGGCAAACCCACACGCGAACTTCCCCGTAGCGAAAACTTTAACCGTCCCCTGGTACGGCGCGCACCCTATATGTATGAGGACGATCCCTTACGCGAGGAGCTGACGCGTCAGCTTGAGCAGCCCACCAAACGGCGCTCCTCACTCTATGAGCCAGAGGATATCGACGACGAAGAGGATGAGTTCTAGTCCTTTTGGTGGTGGCAGAACACGCTATAAGTCCCACATATCCTGGCCTCTTTTTACAAAATATGCTAGTATTGGTCGAAAATGTACCTAGCTATGCGAAGGAGGCCTTTCTCTTGTTAGGCAATATTACCGACTTATTACTGACGTTAATTACTAACCTCTATGTGTCAACGGGCGTACTGGGCATTGTCCTAGCCATGGCCATCGAGAGTTGCTGTATCCCTCTCCCCAGCGAAATCGTCATGCCCGTAGCCGGTATTTTGATTTCTCGTGGCGTACTGCTTGGTGGAGTAAATACTCCCCTGGCAATTGTGCTGGTCGCGTTATCCGGAGCCATTGGCTGCTTACTTGGTTCTATGGTGGCCTATTATATCGGCTATAAAGGCGGTCGCCCCCTCATGCTCAAGTATGGCCGCTATGTCCTGATCTCGCAGCATGATGCGGACAAGGCCGATGCCTTCTTCCAGCGTTGGGGTAGCGCCACGGCGTTCTTCTCACGCCTCCTTCCCGTCGTGCGCACCTACATCTCGCTACCCGCTGGTATCGCGAAGATGCCTTTCGCCCGCTTCTGCATCTACTCCTTTCTAGGTTCTTTCCCCTGGTGTATCCTGTTGGCGTACCTGGGCCTGGTCCTTGGCGCCCATATCGACCAATTGAGCCCACTCTTCCATGCCTTTGACGTGGTCATCCTGGTGCTACTCGTGGCCCTGGTTGCCCTGTATGTCTGGCGCCATGTGAAGAATGATCGCAAGGCCCGCGCCGAACACGCCGCCGAGGCAATGGCAGCACAGCAGCCCGCTCAGCCCGTGGCCCCTTCCGCTGGCCCCTGGAACCAGGCTCAGCAGCCACAGCAGTTCCAGCGCCCTCAGCAGCCTCCTCAAAGCTGGTAATAAATATTCTGATAGGTAATGTGAGAAGTCCCTGGCAACCGCAGGCTGCCAGGGACTTCTCACATTACCTATCAGGCGCGAGCAGTCAAGCTAAAACTTGCACATGAAGCTGACTAACGGCGTGTGCGTAGCGCCTGGGTGAGCGATAAACCAAGCTGGCTGAGGCTCAACAGGCCAAGGAGAAGCATAATGAGAGCCGCCAGGGGATGTGAGAAGACAAACATCGCCAGGACATGTGTCTGATTATAGTGAAGCAAGCCCGAGAAGACCAGCACACCAATCACCTCATTGCTGCCCAGCTGTCCCGGTGGCGTAGGCAGAATGCAGAACATGTTATAGATGGTATATCCGAATAACGCTATGCCCAGGGGGATAGGTATGCCAATCGTCCAGAAGGCCAGCATCGCGAAGATGCCATCGCAGGTCAGCGCGATGCCAGTCAGTAGAAGCGCCCGCAGAAAGTCTCCTGGATAGCGCATACACTCCAACCCTGTATCCATGCACCCCAGCGTGAATCCCTCTAGTTTCGAGCGCAAAGGGCCTGGAAATATACCGCAGACCTTTTGCAGGGTAGCCCGCGCAAGCTGGCGCTTCCAGGCAGTGAAGAGCACCAGGCCAATCAGTCCTAGCAGAAGCCCACTTACCAGCCCCAGGATGCCCCATAACGGCATGCTCATATGCAAACCTGGTAGAAAAGGTGTCATGACAATGATGACCAGGGCGGGCAGCAGGTCGCACGCCTTATCCATCCCCACCGTCGGCAAAGACCTGCTTACCGGCATGCTGGTCACCCGCTTCAGTAACAGACTCTTGCTTATCTCGCCGCCCTGGATGGGAAGCAGAAAATTGAGCATCACGCCAATCCAGTAAATCCGCAATATGGTTAGATAGGGAATATTCTCACTATGACGCAAGAAGAGTCGCCAGCGTAAGCTCCGCACGCTAAAGGCTACGATAAAGGCCAGCGCTGCCCCTGACGCGCAGAGCAACCCCTGCCAGGTCTCCAGGTTCTCTCGCAGGACCGCCAGCGTCATCGGGAGATCAACGACACGAGTAATAAGCACCAGCAGCATCGCCCCAGCGCAAAGGCCCAGTCCTACCTGAAGCAGAAACGTCCTCCTTGAGGAAACACGTTCTGGCGTGATTTGTTCTTTGGCTTCATTCTGCGAGCCTGCCAGTGCAGAAAGCGCCTGCTCAACCTCAGGCAACTGGGGCAGACAATCCTCCGTGCGCGGAATCGCTGCGGGATACAAGGGGGAGATATTACTGGTAAAGGGAGACGTAGATTTTACCTCTGTCATAGACCACCTCAAAAACAACACTTCCACATATATCAGTTTAATTACTGCAAACGTAACACGTTCTTGAGACACAGGTCAAACGTATAGGGCAAAAGGATAGTCTAGTAATCCTCACATGCACGTCATTTGGGTTAGTGGTGTGGTGCCCGCTGAATCTAAGGGCTTATATTGAAGACTAGGACTATAGGTACCCAGCGTGGCCAAGCTGATTGCCAATCGTTAGAATAAGTACTCAGAGAAAACAGCTAAGGAAGGGTTATAAAAATCTTGACGCTCATCAAAAAAATCTGGGAAAAGCGCGTTGTAAAGTTCGCTCTGATCGGCTTTATTGGTATTCCTATCAACCTGATAGCGCTGAAATTCTTTTTCACGGTCTTTGCCCTGACCGGCTTGCGTGGCAGCTGGCTCACTATAGCTGCCCAGGTATGTTCTTTCGAAGTAGGCACCATTATCAATTTTGTGCTCAATCAATTTATTACCTACCGCGACCAGATGCCTACAACGTTTAATGCCTGGATTGTGAAGAGCATCAAAGCCCAGGCTGCCAACATGTCTGCCTTCCTGGTGGCGAACCTGATCAGCCTTTTCTTCTCTATCGTCGTCCATATCGATCCTTATGTGGCCAACACCCTGGGCATCATCATCAACTTTGTCTACAAGTTCCTGGTCTCTGATCGCTTCGTTTTCCGCGTCAAGCCCGTCGAAGCCATCGAGGACGCCACCGCCGTGGTTCCCAGCGAGGAGATACCCTCCCATTGCCAGGCAACCCCCACCAATAGCTAAACATATTGCTTCATAGATAGCCAAAACGACGCAAAAGCGAGGGGAGCCGCATATCATATAATACTGCGGCTCCCCTCGCTTTTATTTGGTGTATAATTCATATATGCTAAATAAGCATATATTATCCTAAGACCTGGTTCAAATCAATGTGGCAATCTCGAATGATTGGGACTTCCTCAAATAAATTCTCAAGCCGAGATAGCTTGCTATCTCGGCTTTAAATTTCGTTGTTGGAATCGTTCAAAGTGCCACATTAAATTAAGCTTGCTCTGAACCATGACTAATTTTATGAGGAGATTTAACCAAATGCATGGCACGCCACCTCAGCCGGAGTATAGGCCGCAAGCATATTCTCCATCCTCTCCCGGTTCCCAGTATCCGCCTCAGCAAATATCACACTCAAGGGGCAGCGTTGCGCCCAGGTATGGGCTTATTGCAGGTGCTATTCTCTGTGCCATCACTATTGTGGTGTTCATCATTTTTCTCATCCCAGCCAATACAATGATGCCCTATTATATGTATCCTCTGATTTTCCCAGGCCTCGGTCTATTCCCCATTATCATAAACCTGTTAGTAGCTCTCCTCAATATGGTTGTCTACTTTTGCACTGGCCTATTTGCCACTAGAAATACAGGCAAAATGGGAACTGCTATGTTTGCTTGCCTGTGGGCACTTCTCTGTTTTCTTTTCATTGACATCTGTGTATCCGTTGTCAGCGCATTCACCAAATTTCCTCCCATACGAGGAACAGATACTATAATCCCTTCGATATTGTACTATGGCTTCTCCTTGATGATTGACCTGATTCTGGCCCTCGTCCTGGGTTTCGGGGCAGGATGGCAGGGAGCGTTGATCGGGAGATCAAAAACAGAGAGGAGGCTTCTTAGCTAAGACCTCTCCATTGATGCTGTTCTAAGGATTTTGCTCTCACTTGCTACACTGACTGTTTATATAGCAAAAGAAAGCCGCCTGTGAAGAGACTTCACAAGCGGCTTTGTCGGTTTTCTCGTTCAAGCCTATTTGCCTTGTCCCCGTGGTTTTACAAGAATAGTTTTGCCATTGATGCTGATGGAGAGATTCTAGCAGATTTTACAATTTGTTTGGCTCAATAACTATGGTACACGGCTCCGTGTCCCCAAACACGACGTTTCCGTTCCACACCCCATGAAAGGAATGAGTTGCGCTTCCAATCTCATACATTTGGAAATCACCTGTTGTCGTACGATTAGTATTTTGCGCGTCTTGGTCTGTGGCAAAGACCTCTATAGTCACCCGATCATCCTTGTCCTCAGCCACTACGGCAGCAGCATGATAGGGATATTCGCTCTTCATATCCATCGAGACGATAACAAAGGCCTGACCTCGATTCGGAGCTGCATTTACCCCTTTGCGGTTGGGCTTCGCTACTTGCTGGTTATTCGTCCTGCTCCTGCCGAAATTCGTTGGTTTGCCTGCTATCTTGCTACTTACATCCTCCCCAAATGGCAGTATTTTCTGATACATGATCTCCTCGGCAGTGTGCAAACAGTCATGCAGAAATAACTGCTTCGGCTCAAAGGCCTCGTAGGTAGTTCCCTGAAAGGAAATGGTCCCGTTCGTTTGCGCACAGAAGAATGGCGCGTCAGCGTTTTGAGCTACATAGAGTCGTTTGTGATTGTTTTCCTGAATCAGATACAGCCCATTAGTGGAAAGCTTCACTTGTCCAAGTGTACCGCCGTTGAAAATTTGCATGGAAAGCTCCTTTGAAGTGGACGAAGATTTTGAAAGCCATCTGCTGATCAATGGTTATTGAACATGGTCAAGTGGGTTAGAACAAGAATAAAGAGATCGAGAACCTCCTCTCTCTTCTCTGATAGTTTAAACGCAGATGGGAATTTTTTTGGTAGATGGGCTTTTAAGTGCTCGTGCTCCATCGGAACAGACCTTCTTTGAGTGGAAAGCCTTGAGAACAGACAAACTCAGGCAGAAGGATGTCAATTTAAGAGGGGGAGAAGGAGCGCAACGGTAATCTCCTCTTCCACTCATTCATGCCTCTTATCTGATAATTGCTGGTTATCCTGCTTATTCATGTATTAAGTGCATGGTAGAATAGAGGCGGAACATAATGAAGTCTGTGAGAGAAAAGAGAAGGAGATTAGAGCATGCAGATAGAGAACAGAGGGCTGGATCCTATCGTGATTGTCCTCTATGATGCCCACTGGCCCGAGCAATTTGCGCAGCTGGCGAAGGATTTACGAACGGCCCTTGGAGATGTGGCCCTGCGCATTGATCATATCGGATCAACATCGATTCCTTCTCTGGCGGCTAAGCCTGTGATTGATATCTAGATTTCAGTCGTTGATTTTGAGCCGCTCGATGCCTTCCGTGTACCGCTTGAGCGCCTGAGGTACGCGTTTCGTCCCGAAAATCTGGAGATGTCGAAGCGCTACTTCCGCGAGTCTCCAGGACAGCCTCGCAAGCATATCAACGTTCGTCGTGCCGGTAGCGTCGATCAGCAGATTGCTCTGCTCTTCCGAGACTTCCTGCGTGTTCAAGCGGATGTAGCCGCGCAATATGCGGCGTTGAAAACCGAACTGGCCCAGAGATACCGCACTGATCGTAATGCCTATGCCGACGCTAAGCACCCATTTTATCTGGCAAGTAATTGCTTAGACCGATGTATGGGCACAATCTATTGACTGGCAGCTAGGTCCATCAGACTCTTGAGTTCCATCCGCTTAGAGAGAGATGAGACGTTCTCCAGCTTTCTCTCTAAGCACTCATACGTAAATCATGGCTATTTACACAAAACTCTTGACAAATCCCAACGAATTACGGTTTGTCAGTCTGAGAAGGATATTCTTCAGGAAAGGGAGGTCTTACAAAAGGCTTTGATCTTTCATCTATTGCCCCAAACCGTTTAAAGTTTTCACGCGCTTCTCGTAGCGTTATCCTATTGGGACCGAAGGGGTTATCAGGTTCATCGACTTGGCCATGATTTTGCTCCCAAAAGCAAACATCACAGATTTCGTAAGAACCCCAAGGGTCTTCTTCTAAGGTAAGGAATCCACAACAGTCGCAAGCAAATTTCTTTGTGTTCGTCATGTAAGTGTCTCCTGTTTCTTGTTTCTTCATTTTATCACTCATGTAGCTTAACCAGCCCTTATAGCACCTGTTATAAGGGCTGGTCCTACTGTCAAGCTGTTTCTTCAGTCTGGAATAAGCTTATTCAGTTCAACAGCATAAAGTTCAGCATACCCACAATTGAGACAAACAGTAGCTCGGATACGTGACGCATTTTTCATTCCAGTTCCAAGGAAACCCGAGTCCTTTTTCGGTTGGATGAAAGACATCCTTCCGTCTGTGTCTACAGTCGTTCGGCGTCCCTCACATTTGGGGCAAGGAGTGGTTGAATCTCAGACATGAGCACAAAATCCCTTCTCAAAGATGTTTCATTCTTCTTGTGTTGGGTATACGTTTTTTTAGCAATAGAATTCTCATCAGCCCTTATAGCACTTGCTGTAAGGGCTTTCTCTTTGAGGTAAAGCTATGAGCTTTTCTGACCTTCACCAGGCAACACGGGTTGTGGTCTCCGTAAGTGGCGGGAAGGACAGCATCGCTATGTTGCTTGAGGTGCTAGAAACCGTTCCTCGTGAACTGGTGATAGCACACCATCAAATTGTACTGGAGGACTGGCCTGGAACGGTGGAGTATTGTGAAACCATTTGCCGACGGCTAAACGTTCCACTCTACTGTACCCAGGCAAGCTATAGCGGCTATGAATGCCTGGAGTGTCACCATCGCTACCTTGTCTCGTGTGCCACACTTTCTATCCCCTGGTGTCGGGCCTGTGGCTCGCGTCAAGCGAAGTACCTGCGCCAAGTAGAAAGTGTGCTTGACCTGGTGGAGTGGCGGCAAGCATGGCCCTCATTGTCGGTTCGCTTCTGCACATCCTACTTTAAGCGCGATAACTTCAACTCATGGGCTAGGGCTCATTCACAACTGTTGGGCGATCATCCCGTGATTTGCCTGGGTGAACGGGCCTTAGAATCGCGTGGACGTGCAAAGCTCCCTATGTGGCGTGAGCGTTCTGGTCTGAAACAAGGCTGGATGCATGAATGGCGGTCAGTGCTTTCCTGGCGACAGATTGAGGTCTTTCAGAAGATGCGAGACTACCAGGTTGAGCCTCACTACTGCTATGAGCTTCAAGGCATGACCCAGCAGGACATGTACGAAACGGACGTGGAGGGCGGCCCCCGGATGTCGTGTGTGATGTGCTTCCTCAAGAGTCCCGAGCAGCTGCGTACTGGCTACTATACCCAGGAAGGCCGGGCAGTGATGGAACGAGCGTTAGCTATAGAAACCAAGATGGGGCATACGATCCAGTATGGACATGCTCTTGCTGAGATGCTGGTATAAAGACGAGGGGCACGGAGTAAGTATTGAAACCGATCTTTGAAAGTATAGCGAATTCTTGACAATCATTGAGTAGCATAGTATGATTTGAGCATGAAACTCAGTGATTACGCGAAACAACAAGGGGTCCGCTATGAGACAGCCTGGCGTTGGTTCCGGGACGGGAAAATCCAGGGGCGGCGCGTAGGGGCTCACACGATTCTCATCGACGAGCCAATCAGGGTGTCAGTCCCCTCATCGAAGCCTCAAACCGTGGTCTACACGCGGGTGTCTTCCGCAGAAAACAAGACCAACCTGGACAGTCAAGCTGAGCGGTTGGTTGCCTACTGCGCTGCCCGTGGCTATCAAGTGGGCAAAGTTGTCAAGGAAATTGGCTCTGGCGTCAATGACAATCGGCCGAAGTTTCTGGCTCTCTTGGCCGATCCAAGTGTGGGCCGTATCGTCATTGAACACAAGGACCGGGGGACCCGCTTCGGGTTCCGTTACATCGAGACCCTGCTTCAAACCTATGGGCGTGAGATCGAGGTCGTCAATCAGGCCGACAATGGCACAGAAGACCTGCTCTCAGACCTCACCAGCATCGTGTACTCGTTCTGCGCCCGGCTCTATGGGCAACGGCGTGCCAAACGCAAAACAGAGCGTCTTGTGCAGGAATTGGAGGCCGACCGTGCACCTGGTTGAAAAGCACATCATTCTTCGGAGTGATCCACGCTATGCCACGCTTGACGCGGCCTGTTTTGCTTCCAAAAATCTCTACAATACGGCGCTGTATGAGATCCGTCAGGCCTTCATCTTTGAGGGAAAACACCTCAACTACAATGAAATGGATCGGCGGATGCAGTCGCATGAAGCGTACAAAGCACTGCCTGCGAAAGTGGCCCAACAGGTATTGCTGCTGCTCGAACGCAACTGGAAATCCTTCTTTGAAGCGCTCGATGCCTACAAGCGCGATCCCTCAAAATTTCGCCGACGCCCCCAATTCCCCAAATACAAGCACAAAACGACAGGCCGCAACGTACTCATCTACACGATGCAGGCCGTAAGCCGCAGCAAACGGACCCTTGGACGACACCTCATTCAGCCTTCGGGACTGGGCATTCAGATCAAAACCCAACAAGATCCCAAGGCGATCACTCAGGTCCGTGTGGTTCCCAAACACGGTTTTGTCGTCGTTGAGATCATTTATGAACAGGAGCCGAGCCGCTCCGCCGTCGATCCCGCGCTCATCGCTGGCATCGATCCTGGTCTGGAAAATCTGATCGCACTAACTTCAAATAAACCGGGTTTTGTCCCGGTCGTCGTTAACGGGCGCGGTCTGAAAAGTACGAATCAGTTCTACAACAAGCGGCGAGCAGAACTCCAACAAGCTCTTGGTCGTCCTGGAAACACGCGGCGCATGGAGCGCTTGACTCTCTGGCGCAATCGGCGGATTGAGCATGATCTGCACACCATCTCGCGTTTTGTGATTGATGTGCTGGTGGCTGAGGGGATCGGAACGCTCGTGATTGGTCGCAACGTGGGCTGGAAACAGGAGATCAACCTGGGGAAACGGACAAATCAGAACTTTGTTCAGGTGCCTCATGCCCAGTTCATCCAGATGCTCACCTACAAAGCTGAGCAAAAAGGCATCCAGGTGATCCTCACCGAAGAAAGCTACACCAGCAAGGCCAGTTTCCTGGATCGCGATCCTTTGCCGATCTACCAGCAAAGCCAGGAGCATGCGCCTGTTTTCAGCGGCAAACGGATCACACGGAGGCTCTATCGGGCATCCAATGGCCAACTCATTCACGCCGATTGCAACGGGTCCTATAACATCATCAGAAAAGCAGCTCCTGATGCCTTCGGGTCGGAGGGAGTAGAGGATGGGGAGCGCAGGGTTCATCTGCCGGTAGTCCATCCCGTGAGGCTGTCATTCCCTCACAAACCCGCTCGCGAGAAAATCCTGGCCTCTGTCAGGATTCGCTAGTCACGACGGAACTATATTGTGCCCCTTTAAATAAAGTAGTTACTCCTTATTGGGCACAAGGTTGGCTGGTTCTGTAGCATACAAGGCTGTATATCCACACATGAGACAGGTTAATGCAACTGTATCAGAGTACCTGCTTTTTCCACTGAAAAGAGGTGTTGATCTCTTGGGTTGTTTAAGCATCACGGAGGTGTCGGGTATCTTAACAGATACTATAGCTTCGACATAGACCCGTTGACCTCCACACTCAGGACATGGCTTGATCCTAGACTTGATCATAGATTATTGCACTCCTTTTTGCGGTTCTATACTACTGAACGTACCAGGCTTGTAAAGGTCAAACAGTAGAGTGAGCAGGATAGCTTCTCAAGCGGCTTTCCTGCTTTTTTATTGGAAAGGAGAAACTATGAGAATACTCTTTGAGCAATTGCAGTACTTCTTGGGCTTTGTACCAACCTGTTTATCGCTTTGCCACAATAAAAGCTTTAGGGTGCGGTCTAGTAACACGCGCCCCTCTTTTTACATCTTCCTGTGGTGTCGTTTCGCTTCTGAAGCGTGAAGAACGTAGGTTTGAAACAGTCGGTTTAGTACGTGTATAAAAGAGGTCATGTAGGTGCAAGCCAAGATTGTCGGTGTTGGTGTCGATACGCTCAAAGTGAACTTGAAGAGGCTCACTGAGGGCGGTATCCCTGATCCTGTGCAAGAACTGCCGGGCGATCTGGAATCACGCTTGAAAGAATGGCAAGAAGAGGCGCGCAATGAGGGCAAGCCTCTTCCTCTCCCACCTGAGTACAGTTTTGAGGATGCGCGCCTGAGCATGTATCCCAATGGGGCTTCAGCCTGGAAGTACATCATGCGCAATGACTGTCTGGAAATCAAAATCGGGCCTCGGCTCCAGCTGCCTATGATAGCCAGTGTGACCTTTCAGAGTCCCTACCTATGGGGCTTTGGTCCTGTGCGTGCTGTTCAGCGTGCAGATACCTTTCTCTGCCAGGTCTTTGGGCAAGTGGCGATGCAGGTAGCTCAGATTGATGCTTGTGTCGACTTAGTGGGCCTGAAGCTTCCAACAGAGTGGGAACGCGTCTTCATTTCCCACGCACTCAGGAAACGCCCTATAGGCGAATTCCAGAAAGATCAGGCAGTCTACAGGGGCCGCAAGTTGGAGACGGTCAACTTTAGCGGCCACGGTTGCCCCGTCAGCTGCAAAGTCTACAACAAGTCCAAAGAGATTAAGCACTCAGACAAAAAATGGTTTGAACTGGTCTGGGAGAAGCGCAGCTGGGAACCTGGTGAGGAGGTCTGGCGCGTCGAGTTCTCCCTGGAACGCGAAGTACTCAGAGAGATGGGCCTGGATGATGTGTATGACACGCTACGCAACGTCAAGCGGCTATGGGCCTACTGTACAGAAGAATGGTTGCGCATGGTTCGACCAGGCCAGACGAAAAATAGAACGCGTTGGCCGACTCATCCCACCTGGGAAAAAATACAGCGTGCTTTTGATCTCTATGGCGATAGAGCGCTAGACCAGCTGGGGCCATTAGTGCGAGAGCCACGACGAGTGAAGAACAAGGAACGGGCAGAGGCAGCCATAGCCGGGTACATGACTACCTATGCCGCCTGGGATCAGGAGATGGCAGAGGACATCGACCCGGCCACCATCTTTGCAACCGTGTATGACAAGGTGATTGAACGCTGGAACCAACGCGGTATTGTTCCTGGTGAACTGATCCGCGAAAAGCGTTTTCTTTATAGCGAAAAGGCTTAGACTTCATCCAGCACTTTCTTAGTAGAAGTGGGAGATCTATGTGCAAGGCATTTCTCAACCAGATCAAGCAATTCATCGAGATGAAAGGGCTTGTACAGAATAGGGATACCTTTTTGTTCAAGGATTGGCTCTTGTTGCGAAACATCAGCAAGACCTGCGGTGCAAAGGATAATGGGGATATGCATAGTTGGACGATGCAACTTGAGCTTCTGCAAAAAGTTCCATCCATCTTCGTGCCCACCAAATCTGAAATCAAGAAGAATGAGATCAGGTTGAAGGCGCTCAACATCTATGACATCCTCAAAGAACATCTCTGCAATCGTTACTTGATATCCGCCTTCTTCTTCTAAGACAAGGCGCATCATTTCGAGAATTGACGGGTCGTCATCAATAATCAAAAGATGGGCAGGCATGACGTAAAACTCCTTTTTGCGTTCTCCAATGGCGTCAGACTTGCTCTGACAAACTTTATACTCAAGTATACGGATGTGCATCCGTATCGGATGCAGTTTTTAACTCACAGTAACCTCGTGTGACACCAGCACACGAGGTTTTTGGTTGTGAAAGGTGACATATGAAACAAAAACACGCTGTACTAACAGGTGAACAGTTGCGCCTTTTCTACCAGCGGGCCAACACATCACCAGATGGTGAAATATTCTTGCTTATGATCTGTACTGGTATGCGAGTGGGTGAACTACTGGCCCTTCATTGGCAAGACCTGGACATGCAGGCGCGAACGCTGATCATTCAGCGAACGATACACGCTATGGGGCCTAACACAGACAGGCCACTTGACCGGGCACGGGTGATTCAACTCCCACCAGCGCTTCTCGAACGATTGCGTACCCATCGAGCTAAACAGCAGGACATACGTACCATGGCTGGCGACCTTTGGGCAGAGCATGGTGTGATCTTTGCGACCAGTGCAGGCGGGTATGTTTCGCTTGCGCTCCTGCGGCGTCGCCTTCATCGACTTCTCTCGGAAGTAGATCTTTCACCCTGTAGTGTGCATGTGATACGCAATAGCACCATTGCACTGTTCTACGCCCTGGGCATTGATCCACTGGTGATCCATACTCTCGTTGGTTTCAAACTGGCTGACAGTGCTACGGTTAACCTGGTTTCCCCTTCACTTTCAATGGGTGAAGATGCAATACAACGATTGATAAACTACTTGAGCGAAGAAAAGGGAGGTGATAGACATGCAGAAATCGGTCGAGCCTAAACAAGCTTTGCTTTGGACAATGCATGATTTGACTGCCCAACTACAGATAGGGCGCAATATGGCCTACACCTTGATGAACGAAGGTTTACCAGTGCTTAGATTTGGGCGTTCTATCCGCTTCGATCCTGATGCTGTAAAGCAGTGGCTCAAGGAATATGCCAAACAATGTGTCTACTAATTCTTAGTTCTTATAGTAACCCGCCTCACATACTGCGAGGCGGGTTTTCTTATGTTAGAGAGGTAGTTATGTCCAAGCGTGCTAATGGTGAAGGGTCAATTTACCAGCGCAAGTCAGATGGTAAATGGGTCGGTAGCATAGTGCAGCCTGATGGTAAACGTAAGGTCTTTTATGGGAAAAAGCGTTCTGAGGTCTCTCAAAAGGTAAATGCAGCCTTGAATCAGCTACAACAAGGCACCTTTGTGAACGCTAAAACGCAGCCTTTAAAAGAGTACCTTGAAAACTGGCTAGAGGAAGTACATAAGCCTACCATTCGTCTTAGTAGCTACGTGAAGTATCGCAAGTTGTTAAATAATCATATCCTGCCTGGGTTAGGGCATATTCCTTTGCAGAAACTGATGCCCCAACAGGTCCAGGTGTTTTACTCTAGTAAGCTTAAAAAGGGCCTTTCTCCAAAGATGGTTAATTCTATCCATGGGGTTTTGCATAAGGCACTAGATAATGCTGTAAAGTGGAATCTGGTTACGCGCAATGTTTGTGATGCTGTCTCGCCTCCACGCATACCTAAAAAGGAAAAGCAGATATTGACCAAAGAGCAGGCGCAGGCGTTACTTGAGCATGTAAAAGAGCATCGTCTAGAAGCGTTGCTTACCCTGGCTATCACAACTGGTATGCGGCGTGGTGAGATTTTAGCGCTTAGGTGGGCTGACATTAATTTTGAAGAGCGTAGTGTGCAGGTCAAACGGACAGTAGACTACATTCCCAAACACGGGTTTGTAGAGACTGAGCCAAAGACAAATAAGGGTAGAAGAAAGATCATGCTCGCTGTCTTTGTCGTTGAAGTCTTAATCAATCACCAACTGCAACAAGAGGAGCAACGGGCCAAGGTGGGCGCAGCCTGGATAGACAAAGACTTAGTGTTTACCAATGCCTGGGGCGACTACTTTAGCCCGAATACCTTGCTTAAAGTCTTTGGTAGGGTTCTCGCTGAAGCTGGTTTGCCACATGTTCGTTTTCATGACTTGAGGCACTCAGCAGCTACACTTCTTCTTGGTATGCGTATTCATCCAAAGATTGTGCAGGAGATTTTAGGGCATAGCCAAATCACAATGACCTTAGATACCTATTCACATGCCCTACCTTCAATGCAGGATGAAGTAACAGGTCGATGGGACGATGAGTTTGGGGCGTCGCCAGCGCCAAAAAGCTAAAATTTTAGTGGTTGCTACAGCGTTGCTACATTTGGTTACTTGTGGAGGTTAACGAAGAGAATTGTTATAAGGCATAAAGAAAGGCTAGAAGCGGGTTAACCTTACCTACTTCTAGCCTTTGTGTTGGTGGAGATGGGGGAGAGTTGAACTCCCCGTCCAACCAGTCCTACTGGAGAATATGCTACAGGCTTAGCCGATGTTTTTGCTTTCCGTAGCGGGCTCCCATCGACCGGATTCCTCTACGGTGGCCCTCTGGTCTTAAGTGGTCGTTAGAAGACGGTGGCGACCACAGCAGCCCATGTAATTTGGCGCCCTTTACTAACCCCGTGGACGAAAGTTAGGAGGACGACGCATCACTGGTTATTAAGCAGCGAGAGCGTAGGAAGAAGTTGCTGGTTTGGCAACTATTTTTTTGCCGGTTGTTTAACGAGATGTGCATACCGGCACCTCGGCCTGCAAATCTTCAATCTGACCGCCTGTCGAAACCCGACATCCCCAGATGAAGCATCCCTTACGCTTCAGCTCGAAGGAGCTTCTTCGTAGGAGGATAGTATATCATACTCACTACTAAATAACAAGCTATTTTGGCGTCTTATTCCGCTCTGGGAGGCGCCGCTTATCCCCTCGGGACCCTCGACGACCAGCTGGTTCGCCTAGTCCTCCAGGTTTTTGAGGAACTGGTCGAGCTTGACGATGAAGCGCTCGTGCGTGCCTTCGCCAATCTTCTGGCGTTCGTCGTAGGCTTCAACCTGAAAGACGAGTCTGCGCCCGTCTATCTCGTGCAAGGTGGCGACTGCACGCACGCTCTGGCCCACCGGGGTCGCGGCCAGGTGCTTCACGTTGACCAGGGTGCCTACGGTGACATGCCCTTTGTCCAGTCCTGGCGCGGCGGCTTGCCAGGAGGCATTCTCCATTAGCGCGATCATCATCGGGGTGGCGAAGACTTCGACTCCTCCCGCTCCCACGGCGGCTGCGGTATTCTCCGGCGTGACGAGGGTGCTGATTTCAGCGGTCATACCAGGTGCAAGTGGCATATGCAAGCCATCCTTTCTGAAGTGATGCCTATACTATAACATATGCCGCATATGCTCCTACCTGTGTAGCTCTGCCTCGTTCAAGCGCGTGAGCCGGGCAAGAGGCTAGACATTGCCGAAGATGAGGGCTGCGATAAAGACCAGGACACCACCACCAACGACCTGGAGGGTCGAGAGCAGCCAGCTGGTGCCAAAGTAGCGATGGCGGATGGCGGCGATAAGCACGAGCTCAAAGGCGACGACGATGTAGGCCGTGACCAGGGCCACGCTGAGGTTACCAATCAAGAAAGGAAGCGTGTGGAGCGCGCCGCCGAAGAAGGTCATGATGCCGGTGATACTGCCGCGCACAATGGGGCTGCCACGCCCTGTTAGCTCGCCATCGTCTGAGAGCCCCTCGGAGAGGGCCATGCTGATGCCCGCGCCTGTGGCGGTCGCCATACCAATCAGGAAGGCTATAAAGGGATTATGCGTGGTGAAGGCCGCGGTAAAGATGGGGGCCAGGGTGGAGACCGAGCCATCCATCAGTCCGGCCAGGCCGGGTTGGACGACACGCAGGAGAAAGTTGTGCGAGGAATCATCGTTCCTGCGTATGGCCTCGACAATGTCGAGAATCTCCTCTTTTACGGTCATCTTCGCGGGAAGTTGTGGCTCTTTCTGTTCGAGCATCGGCACTTTGGTCTCTTCTGTCATCGCTTCTTCCTTGTTGTCTATCTATGGATAACGCTCTGGCTGATACAAGCTAGAGCGCTTTTTAGTCGTGTGTCTTTCCCGTGCATTGCGGACAGGTCCCATAGAGGCGTAGCTCATGTGAGCGGAGCGTAAGCCCGGTCGCACGCGCTGCCGCCAGGAGCATCTCCTGTGGAAGCTGGATCTCAACGGGTACATCGAAGAGCGCTCCACACATGGTGCAGATGGCGTGATCATGGCGCTCAATATGCGCGTCATAACGGCATCCCTCCTCGGTTCGCCCCAGCTCCTTAATATATCCACGTTCCGCGAGCTGGTGAAGGATGCGATAGACACTGGCTAACCCGATGCGCGGACGCAGGCTCTTCACTGCATCATAAATGTCAAGCGCGGTCGGGTGATCAGCTCCCCGCACAATATCAAGCACGGCTTGCGCGTTCGCGTTCAGTTTCTCTCGCATGATTGCTCCTTAGCTTGCCCTAATCCCATCTGTTAGGCTCACCTAAAAATGAGAATCATTCTCATTTTCATAAAGAAATGATACAACCTGGAGTGTGGCTTGTCAAGATGGGTGCTATAACCAGTACAAGGCTTCACACGCCAGGCCAGGCGCCAAATGGCCCTTTTGGTTGCAATAATAGACCAGGGGGCGAGGAAAACTTATATAATGTTTGAGGAGGAGATAACCTGAAGGTAGTATGGCAGAGGGCGTGTGTCTTACCTGGGCATATCCGGCCGGAGGGCTGTGAATGTGAAATAGAAATAGGAGTTCTTGTATGCAGATTGCCGGGCGAATGGCCTGTGTCGCGCACCGTGGGGGAGCGCGACTGGCACCTGAAAATACCTTAAGGGCATTTCGCAATGCCCTGGCTTTAGAGGTCGATGCCGTTGAATTAGATGTGCAGATGAGTCGTGATGGTCAGCTGGTTGTCTTTCATGATAATACGCTTGAGCGTTTGACTGAGGGGCATGGAAACTTGCTAGACCAGGATTTTGCTTATCTGCGTTCACTCAATGCCGCGGCCCACTTCCCGAGTGGCTGGTCGGAGCATGAGCAGATTCCAACGCTGCGCGAGGTCCTAGAATTGGTGAAGGGGCGCGCACATGTGTTGCTTGAGTTGAAGTCCAGCCAGCGTGATGGCGCGTATGGCCGTTATCCACGGATGGTACCTGCCGTGCTCGAAGATCTCCAGGTTATGGAGATGCTTGACCAGGTCTTGCTGATCGCCTTTGACTGGGAGCTGTTGGCCGAGGCGAAACAGCGACAGCCAGAGGTCGAAACAGGCCTGATCCTTTCAAGCGAGGTATGGGATGTGCAGGCAGAGGGCTGGGTAGCGGCTGCCTGTATGCGAGCGCGTGAACTGGGGAGCGCGTGGATTGATATTGATCATCACCTGTTGACACCAGGGGTTGCTCAGATCATACGGCAGGAGGGCCTCCACCTGGCCGCCTGGACCGCGAATACGCCTGAAGATATCCAGCATTGTCAGGAGGTGGGTGTGGAGGCGCTTGCCACGGATCGCCCAGATCTGATGCTACGGTCTTCAATGCATGTATAGTATGTTATCGCGCTTATCCATTGTTACGTGCCCTCAAAAAAAGGATGCATAGGCTAAAAGTTATTATGAATCGTACTATAGATGTGTCTCGTTTTCCAGGTAGCGCGTTTTAACTTATTGCCTAACCTGAGTGCGAAGCACTCGTCACAAGCACCTCGCCTCTGAATGGGTGGTTGGTCACTGCTGAAAGAAGCCATGAGGGCAAAGGTACCATAGCTTTATGATGCTTACAGGTGCGTATGCTATAATAAGTCCCGATTGGAGAGACTGACGAGCATGAGCCGCAGGTAAATACATGCAATTTTTCTGTTTGAGTAATGATGGTTATTAGTGGAGTACACGAGGCATGCAACAGACACAAGTACCTATGAATGTGCCAGCTGAAGCTGCACCTGAAGAAGCGACTCCCGCTATTGATTTAACAATAGTTGTGCCAGTAAAAGATGAACAAAAGAGCGTTAGAATCCTATTTGATAAGCTCGCGGAACAGATTGGCCAGCTAGGCAAGAGCTTCGAAGTCATTTTTATTGACGATGGTAGCGTTGATAACACTTTTGAGGAGCTGAAAAAGTTACGCCTGGAGCATCCTGGTGTCGTGCGCATCGTCCAGTTCAGGCGCAATTTTAGCAAGACGCCTGCCCTAGTGGCTGGTTTTAGCCGGAGTCGTGGCCAGGTTATCTTTACCATGGATGGCGACTTGCAGGATGATCCCGAGGAAATTCCCCGTTACCTGGCGAAGTTGGATGAGGGCTATGACCTGGTAACGGGTTGGAAGTTTCCACGCCTCGATCCAATCTCCAAGACCTTCCCCTCACGCATCTTTAACTGGTTGGTGAGCACGATGACTGGCGTCCATTTGCATGATATCAACAATGGTTTCAAAGCCTACCGTCGTGAGTTAGTTGAGGATCCGCATCTCAAGCTGTATGGCGAGTTCCATCGTTTTGTGCCTGTTATGGCCCATTGGCGTGGTTTCAAGGTTGCGGAGATCAAGGTCCGCCACCATCCACGCAAATTTGGCGCATCCAAGTATGGTTTCCGACGCTTTGCTCGTGGCTTGATTGACCTCTTAAACGTGCTCTTCCTGACCTCATTTGTGCGCACCCCACTGCGCCTGTTTGGCCCACTTGGTTTCTTTACGCTCTTCCTGGGCATCATTATCGATATCTTTGTGGTGATCCGCAAATTTACGCTCAATCAGCCTATTCATGATCAGCCCCTGCTGTTTGTGGGTATTCTCCTGATGATCTTTGGCGTGCAGTTTATCTTGACCGGCCTACAGAGCGAAATGATTCGCTACTACGCGTTCCGGCCTGATGAAGAGTATAGCATCAAACAGGAACTGAATTAACTCGATGCACGATGTGTGGGTGTGATGGCTCGCGCCTGGGATGCTCACCTGGGTTGGTATAGAGTGTGCTGGCTGCCGCAGGTTGCCAGTACACTCTATACCTGTAACTAGAAATCGTATGCTAGGTGACAAGGTGGTATCGTATGGTAAGTATGTCCTGGAGAAAACGTTTGTCGAAGCGTGTTTCTATCTGGCAAAATCGGCTCTATCTCTATCCACGCCCTGAGCCGCTAGAACGCACGCGTCTCTTCTGGGTCGCGCTTGGCCTGGTGACGACAGCTGTAGTGGTGTTTTCTGCCTATTTTATCTTGTTGCTGACCACTGGTCATAGCGCGTTTGGGACTAACGCCGAAGACCTGGGGATCATGGACCAGGCAATCTGGAACCTGGCCTATCACGGCGAGCTTCATCAAACAATCTGCAATATTATTTCTGATACAAATTGTTACTCACCTGAAGGCATCAACCGCTTCGCGATTCATTTTGAGCCGATTTTATGGCCCATTTCGTGGCTCTACTACCTCTGGGCTGATCCACGCATGCTGCTGATTTTTCAGACCGTTGTTGTGGCTCTGGGGGCCTATCCGGCCTTCTTGCTGGCCAGGCTCCGTCTACGCAACGAATTGGCCGCTGTGGCGATTGCCCTGCTCTATTTGCTTTATCCCGCTCAGCAGCAAGCGACGATCTATGACTTCCACGCCGTAACCTTGACCACGAGCCTGTTGCTCTTTACGCTCTATTTTATGTATACCCAGCGTACGGCACCTATGTTCGTGTTTGCGCTGCTCTCGATGGCCTGTAAAGAGGAGATTCCATTCGTTATTGCCATGTTCTGTCTCTGGTCGATGGTGTTCCAGCGCCGCTGGCGCAGTAGCGCTATTCTGCTGGTCATTGCCCTGGTCTGGTTTGGAATCACTTATTATTATGTTTTCCCACACTTTAGCCCAACGGGAAAGCCTCTGCTCTCAGGGCGCTATGATGGCGTGAGTCAGGGGACGACCGGGTATTTCTTGCATAAGTATCTGCTTGATAGCAAGCATCGCGCTTACCTTGACATCCTGTTGCGGCCAGCGATTTACTTACCTGTGTTAGCGCCATGGGTGCTGATTCTAGCCGCGCCAACTCTGGCCTTGAACCTGCTCTCGTCGCATGAGGGACAGTATAGCGGCCTCTTCCAGTATAGTGCCGAGATTGTTCCGGTACTAATCTTTGCGACGATTGAGGCTGTTGTGTTGGTGCTCTGGTTGGTACAGCTTGGCTCGCATTGGCTGACTAAACGTCAGATCCAGCTTGCGTCTGACACCTCAGAGATCTCAAGACCTTTGCTGAAGAGTAGTAAACCTCGCTTGACTGGTCGTCTGCTACAACTGGGCGTGATGACCGGGCTGCTCTCTTTGATCCTCTTTAGCACATTGCGCACGGACTATTATTTCCATGGTGCCCTACCCTTCTCTGTTGATTTCCATTGGCCTCAGACCTCTGTGCGTACACAATTGCTCCAGAAGTTTGTGGATATGGTTCCACCCGGTGCCTCGATCTCGGCTCAGACACGCCTGGTGCCCCACTTGAGTCAACGCCAGAAGATCTACATGTTCCCTTACGCGAACGAGCAGGCGGACTATGTGCTGCTGGATCTACAGGGAGATGTGTATCCCTTCGGTGGGTCGGATGTCTATAGCCAGTCGGCGAAGAGCGTTTTGCTAAGTGGTAAATATGGGATTGCAAAAGCTGAGGATGGGATGCTCTTGCTAAAGAAGGGGGGGCCAGCCCCTGGCCTTTCCCCGCTCTCTCCTGTACAGGCAGGTCCGGGGGCCGACCTGGTACATGCGCTTCCAAATCTCCCAGCCTCGTTCTGTGCTGACACACTTGTGTCTGCTCAAGAGATGCAGCAAATTCAGCATCCACTCCAGGCCACATTCAGTGCCGGGACTGGCAGTCTACAATTGCTGGGCTATGATGCAACCTTGAATAGCAAATATGAGAACGCGAAGACACACCAGTATGATCGTACCGATGTACATGCGACGATTTCGACCTACTGGAAAGTCGTGCAACCCATTCGCGTCTCCCAACAAATCGCTTTTATTATGGAGACAAGTGATGGGCAAGAACACCTGGCCAGCACTGATGTGCCGCTGCTAAACTGGTGTCAAAGTAGTACCTGGAAGCCGGGTGATGTGATCAAGATGCAGTCTAACGACTTCTCCCTGGCGCCTCAGAATACCACTGTGCTCCCAAAAGGGCTAGCCCATCTTTCCATGGCCCTTTTACCTCTAGCACAGCCTTCTAGTACAATAATGGATGTGCAAGCACGCCTTCATGTCGACATGGAGAAGAGCCAGGATGGTGCTGAGGTCAATCAAAACGTGCGGCTCTTGCGTTTGTTCGCATTGAACCTGATCTAAAAAAATTCACCCACCTGATGCTGAATGCGTTGGCATGCAGACCGATTGAACGAAAGAGGATGTTGCGATGGGCGTCTATATAGGTCAACTACCGCCTGCTGAGATTGCGAGGTTGAAGGCTGAGCTTGCCGAAACTTTAATCGCGAATTTCTGTTACCCACGGTTTTTTGACCACCGGAAACAGGCATTATGTACGCGGCCAGTCGACCGTGCCAAGCGCCAGGAAGTCTGGTTATACTTAAGCTCATTCGACTTTACGACCTGGGGCCGGCTCGATCTGATGTCGGTGGATCTTCAGCACCAGGTAGAGCGCCTCTTTATTCAGTTTGTGCAGCGCAACCGGAGCTTCTTCGGGGAGCAGGGCCGGCGACGCATGGCGGATATTCGCATGCTTATCAATACATGTGCATCATCTGTCGTACAGAATTTGCGCTTGCATATCTCGGGGCAGAAACAGCTCAATCCTCCCTTTGGCAGCCCTCGCCCAGTGGTCTCCTGGTCGGCACCCAGTTTAAGTGGGAAGGTCGAGCCAGGCTGGGAGCAGATTGCAGCCTCTACAATGCAGCTTCAGCAGCAGTTGCAGGAGCTACGTGGCGAACCCTCCAGGAGTGCTCCGCCAGCCCAAACGTCAGCGCGTGGCACCAGAAGCGGTGCATTGCGTGCCGAGAATGCCTCTGCTGCCGCGGGGATATACGCTGAGTTCAAGAACAAAGGGCCAGCCGAACAGGAGTATGGGCAAGCGGCTTCGACGTTGGCGGAGGCCTTGCCTCCCACGCCTCATGTGCGTCCGCGCCCGGCGGCGAATGCACCGGGGCGCCCGGCGGCTGCTGTAGTTCCGGCTCAGCCTACACAGGCTCCTCAGCAGGGAAGACGTCCCTCCGAGCCTTTGTCTCAACCCGTTGCTCGCGCCGACGCTCCGGCTGCTACCAGGCCTGAGACTTCACGCCGCTCCGGGCCTCTCGCATCACCCACAATCCCGCCATCCGACACATGGCGTAATAATAATAATATAAGAGGTGACGTTCCACCAGCCTCTTCTGGAACACAGGCACGGCGCCCAAGCACCAGTTTGCCCGATCCACGCGCACGCGTCGAGGTATCACAATCAGTGCAGCCTGAGGCCGCGCAGGTCTTTGAACCCGTCGAGCCTTATCAGCCACAAGCCTCCAATGGAGCGCGCCATAATCGTGGCGGGAGTACTGCCCCTGCCTATGGGGCTATTGAGTCGATGCAGACATCCTCTATGTCTCCTGTACGCCCAGAGGATTTTACCGCTTTTCGCAATCCGTCGACTTTAGAGGAGCGCGAGAATGATTATGTCGCTCCGGTTGCCGTTAAGCCCGCACAGCCTTCTCCTACCCGCTCCACGGCTCCCGCCCC
Source organism: Ktedonobacter robiniae (assembly GCF_016587375.1). Taxonomy (GTDB): domain Bacteria; phylum Chloroflexota; class Ktedonobacteria; order Ktedonobacterales; family Ktedonobacteraceae; genus Ktedonobacter; species Ktedonobacter robiniae. Next base: position 755,702 of record NZ_BNJG01000001.1, on the reverse strand, counting down.
TATCGCGTCCAATCTTCCAGCTGAGTCCCGCGAATCCAACGCGCTGGCCGTGGGCGATGACGATATCGCGATTTTTGAGCAGATGCGTCAGCAGCTGGTCGTGTGGTTGCGCATTGAGGTGATTACCTCTGGCCAGGAGATCGATAGTCAGGGACCCGTACAGCTTATTGAGCTGCTCAGGCAGCAGGGACGCATCGATGAGACACGCCTGCAAGTCGTCTCAACCCTGCTCAACCTCGCGAACCAGGTGATCAAGACCGGCCAGGTCTCCCTGATGGATTATAAGCAGGCCCTGATGTTCCATCTTATGCATACACGGCGCTAAAGATTTAAGCTAATGAAGCATGATGAAGCGCGCCCTGGTAGCCACAGGCTACCAGGGCGCGCTTCATCATGCTTCATTATTACCCTTTTATGCGCTATGGGTTACTGCTGCGGTAATTGAGGGTAGTAGTTCCTGTAGCTTTTCCATCCAGTCGGGGCCGAGGAGGCGACGCGGGATACGGACCACGCCCTGTTGCACCTGGGCATCATTGCGGAAGCGCTTATATAGGTTGATGCGGTTGGGAATGATATTGCGCTTGACACTCAAGATAAAGGCGTTATCCTTGAGGGCAATCGACTCATAGCCAAGCTGAGCGGCCTGTACCTTCAGCCGTACCAGGGAGAGAAGGTTCTGGACCGGGGCAGGCAGAGGCCCGAAGCGATCAGTCAGCTCTGCCTCCATGGCCTCGACCTGCTCGGGCTGGCTCAGGTTGGCCAGGCGCTGGTAGAAGTTGACCTTGAGCGTGCGGTCACCAATGAAGTCGTCGGGCAGATAGGAGTCCAGGGGAAGATCGACGCTGGTGGCGATGCCCGCGACCTCGACTGGCTTGCCCTGTATCTCCTGAATGGCTTCTGCCAGCAGTTTGCAGTACAGGTCGAAGCCAATGGTGTTCATAAAGCCAGACTGCTCACCGCCTAGCAGGTTACCCGCGCCACGAATCTCCAGGTCTTTCATGGCGATTCTGAAGCCTGCTCCCAACTCGGTGGCCTCAAAGATGGCGCGCAGGCGTTTCTCCTGAATAGGCGTCAGGCGCGCGTTCTTGCCGTAGAAGAAGTAGGCGTATGCCTGGTGTGTGCCGCGTCCCACGCGCCCGCGAAGCTGGTAGAGTTGCGAGAGGCCGAAATAGGCGGCGTTATTGACGATGATGGTGTTGGCGTTTGGAATGTCCAGGCCGTTTTCGATAATGGTCGTCGAGATGAGGACGTCATACTCACCGTTGGTAAAGCTGAGCATGACCTTCTCCAGCATGTCTTCGTTCATCTGACCATGACCAACGGTGATACGCGCCTCGGGGACTAGTTTCTGGAGCTTCTGTGCGATCATCTGAATACCCTGCACGCGGTTATGCACGAAGAAGACCTGCCCTCCCCGGTCTATCTCGCGTAGAATGGCCTCGCGTACCAACTCATCATCATATTCACGGATGGTAGTGCGGATAGGGAGGCGCTCCTGCGGTGGCGTCTCGATGACGCTCATGTCGCGCAGGTTGACCAGGGACATGTGCAGGGTACGCGGAATGGGGGTCGCGGTCATGGTGAGTACGTCGACCTCGTTGCGTAGTTGTTTCAGGCGTTCTTTATGCATGACGCCGAAGCGCTGCTCTTCGTCGACGATGAGCAGGCCCAGGTGGAAGAAGACCACGTCCTTTTGGAGCAGGCGATGCGTGCCGATGATGATATCGACCTTGCCCATCGCCAGGTCTTCCAGTACCTGCTTCTGCTCCTTCTCCGAGCGGAAGCGGCTGAGTAGCTCGACGCGTACGGGATAGGCCTTGAGGCGCTCTTTAAAGGTGTTATAGTGTTGCAGGGCCAGGACGGTGGTGGGTACGAGCACGGCGACCTGGCGCTGGTCCAGGACGGATTTGAAGGCGGCACGCAGAGCCACCTCGGTCTTGCCATAGCCAACGTCGCCGCAGACGAGGCGATCCATGGCCTTAGGACGCTCCATGTCCGCCTTGACCTCTTCGATGGCGCGGGCCTGGTCGGGCGTCTCCTCGTAGGGGAAGGCGTCCTCCAGTTCCTGCAACCAGGGCTGCTCGGAGTCAGGGGAAAAGGCGTGTCCAGGGGCCGCTTCGCGCGCGCTATAGAGCTTGAGCAACTCTCTGGCAACGTCCTGAACGCTCTCCTTCACGCGCGACTTGGCCCGCGTCCACTCGGTTGTACCCAGCTTACTTAGCGCGGGGACGGAATCGCCCATGCCGATAAAGCGTGTGACGCGGTCAAGCTGGTCGGTTGGTATATAGAGCTTATCGGTTCCGGCGTAGTGAATAAGCAAGTATTCGCGCTCCACGCCGGCCAGGTTCATTTTTGTCAGGCCCTCGAAGCGCCCGATGCCATGTTCCTGGTGTACGACATAGTCGCCAGGGTTGACCTCTGCCAGGAATGAGGCGGGAGTGACGGGCTTGCGCCGTTGCTGGCTACGTCGCTTGGACCAGCCAAAGATCTCGGTATCGGTGTAGATATAGAGCGCGAGCGAGCGGCACTGCCAGCCCTCGCTCATCTGGCCCTGGATGAGGGTGAGCGTGCCCGCTTCAGGCAACTGATTAATATTGGTGCCAGGGCTAACGTGAATGGCCTTGTCCTGAAGAATACTCTCGTCACTGAGCACCTCGGCCATACGCCGCGCCTGCGCCGTGACGATGACGATGCGGTCCCGGTTCTCCATGGCCTTGTGGCAGTCCAGGACGAAGGCGCGCAGGCGTCCACCGTAAGAGTTGGCGCTGCTGAAGGGGGGCATCAGATGTTCTGAGCCACCATGCTGGCGCATCTCAAACTCGCCCTCGGCGGCGGAGAGGATATCTGCGAAGCGTACCTGGCGCCGCTGCTGGAGCGCAAGCTCTAGCTCTGGCCAGGCTATATGGGCCTCTTTCAGATGGGCCGGGTTCTCGCGCTCACGCTCCAGGCGCTCTTTGATCTCCTGGACCTGGGCGTCGAGCTCCAGAATACGATTTTGAATGAGACCAGGGTTATCCAGAATGAGCAGGCCTGTACGTGGCAGGTAGTCCAGCACAGTAGCAGTCTGATGCAGGTAGGGGAGATAGAAGGCGATGTCGTCGAAGGAGCGCCGCTGCTTGAGCACGTCGAGGTCATTGTTCCAGCGCTCCTCGGCATCGCGATGCAGGATTTTGCTGTCAAGCGTGGCAAGTTCCTGCGCGGCCTGGGGACCACGTACTGGTAGCGCCTCACGGGCAGGCCCCACTACACAATCCTGAATCGGGTTCAGGGAGCGCTGTGTGGCCTGGTCAAAGGTACGAATAGACTCAATCTCATCGCCGAAAAATTCGATGCGTACCGGGCGTGGCAGCGTTGGCGGAAAGAGGTCGATAATACCGCCGCGATGGCTGAATTGCCCCGGTTGCTCAACCTCGGCGACCGGCTCATACCCCAGGTCATAGAGCTGTTCAAGCATCGAGGTCAGGTCGGTCTCCTGTCCCTCACGCAACTGAAAGAGGGCGGTGGCAAGCTCCTGTGGCGGAATGACTGGCTGAGTCAGGGCCCGTGCCGAGCAGACAACAATCGGGGTACGCTCACGCTCGACCAGAGCTATAAAGGTTTGCAGGCGGTGTTGCGTGGTTTCGGCGTCGCCTATGAGGCGCTCGAAGGGCATGGCATCCCGGTCTGGCAGGCAGAAGACATCGCTAGGATTGATAAGAAATTGTTTGAGTGTCTCCGCCAGCTGCGTAGCCTGATTCTCGTCCTGTACGACGATCAGCAAAGGTTGCTTGAGCGAGACGGAGAGGGTCGCGATAACATATGGGCGCGCAGCCTCCGTAATACCCGTGAGCAGGGGAACGCCTTCGGGCTGGCGAACCTGATCCAGAAGACGGCGAAACTCGGGTCGCTGAGCCAGTACTGAAAGTAATCCCTGTAAAGTCACATCACCCTCCAGCTAATGCGGTGTCGTATCATGCCATGCCTTGCAAGATCCTCAAACGGATCGAGAGACATTTTGCAGGCCAGATAGCCACGCATCGCTTCCAATCTACATCCGCACGAGGAGTATATCAAAAGAAAATTTAGCATGTCAAGTTATAGATAATGGGAAATGCCCCTACAACCACGTGGGGGTAGGGGTCGTGTCGACAGCTTCTTCTCTACTAGTCGCTATCATAGCGTACAAGACACATTTTCGCAATGCCCTAATGCATAGCAATGGACCTTTTTGTTGTGTTTTGAACTATATTGATAGAGGTCATGGCAATGTCTTTTCCACGCACACACCCTTTGAGGCAGAAAGTGAAAATGCAGTCTTCTCTCTCTTGACAGTGGGATTTTTCTCGGTTATTATTTCAATAATCATTGAAGTGCTGAATCATTGAAGTGGTAAAGCGGAATGTATCTTGCGACCGGCATGAGCCGGAGGGAAAGCGAAAAAGAGATGTTGCTTGTACATGTTAGCTGGCTGGTGTGTACTACTATTGCCGCCCTGGGTATCTTAGTGGGACCGGTGATCGCGATGATCGTGGTAAAGCGGAAACTGCATGTGCCCTGGCGCTACTTTGGCTTTGGCGCGCTCATCTTCTTCCTGTTTCAGGTAATTAGTCGGGTGCCGATCATTGAAGTGCTGACGCTCGCGGTTGGGCGCACGGTGAATAGCTCAGTGCTGCTCTTTGTGCTCTGGGCGCTCTTCCTGGGCTTGACGGCTGGCCTGTGCGAGGAGTGGGGCCGTTACCTGGGCTATCGCTGGTTCCTCAAGCGTGAGCCAAAGACATGGAACCTGGGCGTCGCCTATGGCCTGGGACATGCCAGCCTGGAGGCAATTTTACTGGTAGGTGTGGGACTGCTTGTGCTGATTATCGAAATTGTTGCGCTCTCCTATACTCCGGCGACGACTGCCAGCCAGAAGTTGGCGGTGACACAGATCGTGAGCGTCTATGGTGCTCAGCCTGACTGGTGGGAGTTGCTGGCACTCTGGGAGCGGGTCTGGGCTATGTGCTTCCATGTAGCTATGTCGGTGCTGGTGCTACAAAGCATCAGGCTGCACACGCCGCGCTTTGTCTGGCTGGCGGTCCTGGCTCATACTCTTCTGGATACGCTCACCGCGCTGCTACCACACTACCTGGGGCACGTGGCGGGAGCCATCACAACGGAGGGGCTGGTCGCTATCGCTGGCCTATTTGCCCTCTGGCTCCTGCGCTGCCTGCGCCGGAGGATGCGCGAGGAGGACGCGGCTAGCGAAATGCTTCCAGACGCCGTACCAAACATTTCAGAGGCCCGTGGATAAAAGAGGGGAGGTGCAGGGGGGGCTCCCTCCTGCCGGGGTGTGGGGTGTTCCCCACAAATTTCCCCCCTTTTCTCATGTGGCGGATGTGCTGAGACGAGTAGAGACAGGGGAACATATGCAAGAGGCCTATAAGGCAATCGCCGATCCGACCAGGCGGCGTATTCTTAAATACTTGCGGGGAGGAGAGCGCACCGCGGGCGAACTAGCGGAGCATACAGGGGCGAAACCCAACGCGCTCTCGCATCACTTGATGGTGCTGAAACTGGCTGACCTGGTGCGCGTCGAGCGACGCGGTCAGTTTCAAGTCTATTCGCTAAACACAACTGTCTTTCAAGACCTGATGGCTGAGATCATGGATTGGTTGGGGGGAATGGATGAGGAGAAAGACGAAATACTGTCAGGTGAAGAGCCCTCCGACGAATCAGAGCCGGAGGCTCGTGCTGAGCATGATTAAGTATCCATGTAATACGCGATGAAGCATAGAGGAGAGAACCATGAGCGCTTCTGATAACGAGCGCGAGAAGATCGCGCCACAACCGAAAACCTGGACGATGCCAGTGGTCCTGATGACAACCATTCTGGCGCTACAGCTCATAATCGCTATCGTGACCTATCCCTTTCTTCCCGACCAGGTCCCCTCACACTGGAATGCCGCGGGGCAGGTCAATTCTTATGCGCCAAAACTGATTGCTATTGGCCTCTTCCCGCTTATTAGCTTTATGCTACTGGTGGTCCTGCGCGGCCTCGTCAAGATGGGTCCGCGCCTGACTAGAGATGGCGAGAGTAGCAATCGCTTTTTTATCGATATCACCCTATCTGGTGTCATGTTGTTGATGCTGGTCCTGCAACTGACGGTCGTGGCCATCTCGCTCGGGGTGAAGCTGGACCTGCCCTTTGTGATCTGCTTTGTGGTCTCGCTCTTCTTTATCGTGCTTGGTAATTATATGGGCAAGCTGCGCCGCAACTTCTGGGCTGGCATCCGCACACCATGGACGTTGACAAACGACACGACATGGGAAAGAACACATCGCCTGGGGGGCTGGCTCTTTGTCGTTGGTGGCCTCTTTGGCCTGATCGCTAGCTTTGTTCCCCAGTTGCGCTTCGTGGGAATTATTGTGCCGGCTATTGGGGTGGCGGTGATCTCTTATGTCTACTCCTATATTGTGTATCAGCGTGTGACGGCCCATGATTCGCAGCATAGCGATCCTTTCTAAAGACCTCTCGCCACGATGTGCTCTCCGGATAAAAGGATGTATGGTCCCGGTTGCTAGAGGCAACCGGGACCATACATCCTTTTACCCTCTATAACGTTAGTGAGGATAGGTGCGCCGTGTACAAGCGCTTCCCAATCTTCAGGCCAGGGCCAGGTCCAGAGCTAGCCGAATGGCTGCGTGGGGATCATAGCTGTGCGTGGCGAGATAGTCATAGGTGAGTTCATGGTCTGCTTTGAGTATGTTGCCTTGCTCTTCATTGTTGGGGAAGAGGATCCGGCGTTTGAAGGCGATATGTCCCTTGAGGCGCGAATACTGTAGGGTGAAGCTGAGCGCATCAATGAAGCAGTTGCCAGACTGAGCCGAAGGGGTACCTATGACGCACGCGCCATGGCGTTGGAGGGTCACAGCCGTATCAAAGCCCGCACTATATGTTTGCGCTGAGATGAGCACGTAGACTTTTGGTGCCCATGAGGCCTCGTAGGCGCGCTTCTGAAACTCGCTGGCGAAGGTTGGGGATGCCTTAACCTGCTGGCGCAGATCCGCCAGAGCTTGCAGGCGTACGCGTGGCGTAAAGCCGCTCTCCTGACGCTGCAACCAGCTTGCTTCGTCGGTGTAGTCATAGCCACCATTGCGCAACGCTTCACTGTGTTCTTCTGGTGTGTCTTTGATATAGTTTTCGAAGTAAAGCGTTGAGTAGCGTTTGATGTGATAGCCTTCGTTCCAGGAGCTCGCGAGCATAGCATCGATGCCATAAAGGAAATAGCTCAGAATGGTGGCAAAGAACGAGTTGCCGCCAGGGCAGAAGCGTAGATCAATGATGAGTACCGAGGTATGTGCCAGGCGCATTGCGGAGAAGAGGTCGCGAAGCAGGTCCGTTGCCGCTGGGACAAGGGCGATGCGTTCTTCCAACTTCCCAGGCAGGTTTGTGTCAAGGGGCGGGTAACGTTGCGCCTCCTCAAGCAGTTGTTCCATGTGCCCGATGTCACCTAGGGCGTGGAACTGCTCAAAGCTCTCGCGATAGTGCAGGAGTGAGTCGGCTCGCATATATGCTACCTGGTGTCCGGCATCGAGGAAGGCGCGGCACATGCGTGCTGAATTGAGCGGGGGCAGGATAAAGGCGCTATCTGGTTCCAGGGGAATACCGGGGCGCTCCTCAAGAAGCGGAATCTGGATCGTTTGCTGATCGCCATTGCGCAGCGTGAGCGTCACCTTGATAGTATTGGGTAGCTCGTCCTGGTGCAGGAGGGCGCTGAGGAGCAAAGGGTCTTTTAGGGCCAGGGACAGGTGAACGAGGTTCTGGTAGATGTTATCGTAGCCCTGGATCTTGCCCATACGTGTGAGGAGGGTTGGTAGTGGTAGGCTGTTCAGGGCGAGTAGGCGCGCTCCCAGTAATGCCTCCTGCTCAGGCTGGTAGACCCGGGCGAGGTAGAGATCCTGCTCGATTACCGACCAGGTCAGCCAGGGGTGGCGGCGCGTCTTGGCCTCGCACTCCTCCTCTGGCGTAAACAGGCATGTATGTCCATCCCCCAGCGAGGCGACGAGCGGGCGTATGTGGCAGAGAAACTGGGTCTGAGTCAGTCCATCTGCTGGGATGTTGCTCAGGAGCGTGTTAACACGACGGTGAAAGGCGAGGGAACCTCCGCCTGCAGTATAGGGATCAGGATGGGATTTGCTCAAGAGACGCGTAAGTTGGTAGAGGTCTTCCTGAAGCGCTTGCCGGGAAATGCGCTGCATGTTACCATTCTCTCCTCTCTCCCCATGGTACCTCAAAGCGAGAAGCCACTTTACCTATACTTCTCGCCTTGAGGTACCATAGTCTACTACACCTCCTACCGCCCCTTGAGGGAAGTTGGCGCCTGCGGCGAGGGTCAAGCCAAAAAAGGCGAAGTTCCAGGAGCGAATGTTAAGCTCTGGGGCTGGAGGAGTCTTCTGTCTGCTTCTCACCGATTGTGGCTTGCTGCTGGCGGGCGGCTTCGCGCTCTTGCTTGAGGCGGCGCTTCTCTTCTGCCTTGCGCTGGGCCTCGGGATCAACATTGAGGGTATTCATGGCCTGATCAAGCCCTTCGCGTAGGATGAGCGAGAAGGCTTCCAGGGCCTTATCCTCTACCTGAAGCAGGGTAATATACTCGTCTTTGGGAGGGATGCCCAGCACATAGTTGATGGTGTCTGGACGGCGGTTGGCGGGGCGCCCGATGCCGACGCGCAGGCGAGGAAACTGGTCGGTATGCAGGTATTGGATCAGGCTCTTCATGCCATTATGCCCACCGGCGCTGCCTCTGGCGCGTACTCTGAGTTGTCCCACGGGCAGGTCGAGTTCATCATAGACCACCAGGATATCCTCGGGTTCAAGCTTAAACCAGCGCTGTAGCTCGCCTACAGCCTCGCCACTATTGTTCATGAAGGTAATGGGTTTTACCAGGACAACTTTCTCATGCTCGAGGGTGGCGTTGGCAATCATCGCCCGTCCACGACGCTCCCAGCGCACGCCCAGCTTCTCCGCCAATGCGTCTATGACGCGGAAGCCCACATTATGCCGGGTCCGCTCGTACTGGGCGCCAGGGTTGCCCAGGCCAACAAGTAGTTTCATAAGATGTTTTTCTTACTACCTATCCGAAACCCTGAGCGCGAAGCGCTAGTCGAGTGAGCGACGTTGGGTTTCGGAATAAGAACCTAGCGACCGTAGGCCAGGCGTGTTGCCAGGTAGGGAGGCAGGCCTGCCTTCTCGATCTTCTCCTGCGTTTTCTTGAAATCATAGTCAACGCGGTAGAATGTGAAGCCGCGCTCAGTGTCGTAGATCATAAAGGCTGCGCGTGGATCGCCATCACGAGGCTGACCAACGCCGCCAGGATTGACGATGGCGCGATAGCCAGTCGGGGCTTGCCAGTTGCCCTCGGGCGGGACAATCATGTCGTTGGTGACCTCGACCATGCTCTGGCTCAGACCCAGCAGAGCCAGCAGCTCTTCAATCTCCTGATTCAGGCTATCTTCCGCGCTCAGGATATCGGCCTCAGAGGTGACGCGCTCGCCATGATTCTCCTCTTCGTCCGTCTCTTCCAACGTGTCCGCCTCTTTCTCCAACTCCTGCGTTTCTTCGTCCGCAAGAGCGTCCTCTGCCAGGTCACGCTCCTGCTCTTCGTCGCCCTCTGCGTCCTCTTCCAGGGAGATATCCTCGTCTCCTGGCTCCGGTGCTTGCTCCGCATCTGACTCTAGCAGGCCAGGCTCTTGCTCCAGGTGGGGCGCGACATGGGCCACGTCTTCGGAGGGTGCTGCCTGCGCGCTTTGCTGCTGGGTGGGGCGCACGGCAACCATCTCGGCGGTGTCGTCATCATCCTCCTCTTCGGTTAGCGAGTCCGCCGCCTGTACCTCTGCCTCAGCGGCAATATTCTCAACAAGCGCCTGTACCTCCTGCTCACCGGTGAGGGGAACGGTTGGCGTTGTCGCATAGGTATCAGGCTGCTGGAAGATTATCGGGACATGCGTATGCCCGACAATACAGTAGCGTGTGTCGAAGTGTTGGAAACTGCGTTCCGCCAGGACTTCTGAGGTCAGATACTCCCACAGTGGACCATAGGGACTCCCATGGACCAGCGTGCAGGCGCCCATTTGTAGACGCTCAGGGAGTTCCGCGAGGAACTCGAAGTGCTCATCGGTCAGTTGGTCGCGCGTCCACTCCGCAGAGATGCGTGCAGCCTCGCTAAACTCTTCCAGATCGATCTTGCCCACGGCGGCCCAATCATGGTTGCCGGCAATGATCACGTCTGTTCGCTTGCGCAGCGTCTTGATACACTCATTCGGATTTGGTCCATAGCCAACCAGGTCGCCCAAAAACCAGATCTGATCGATGGGCTGTTCTTTGGCGAGCTCGTCAATTCTGGCGAGTACGGCCTCGAGAGCCTCTAGATTGGCGTGGATATCGGTAAAAATAGCGTAACGCATTCGACAACACTCTTTTTTTACTATGCTCGTTATATGGCAGAAGTTGGTGAAACTATTCTATCATGTTTGCCTGGTCCTTGCCAGTCCTTGCAGAGATCTGTCCGACGCTGCTAAATGGTGAATTCATCAAGCTCATGCACGAAACTGCCTGTAGGGTCCATGCTGGCATGGACTCTTCTCCCCCGAGGAAAGTCCATGCCAGCATGGACCCTACAAACTCTTACAATGCCGGCACTTTCATGGGCAAGCCAAACCCCCAATTGAGTAACTTTGAGACGTCCTGATCGCGAATGGCCTGGTCGGGACTATTGAGTACGACGCCTATAAGCGAGTGTCCATTGCGCTGGGCCTCGAAGACCAGGCAGTAGCCAGCCAGGTCGGTATGCCCGGTCTTGACGCCTAGCATGCCCTTGTATGTATTTAAAAGGGTGTTTGTATTGGTCCAGGTATGCGGCCCATGCTGTTTGGTTGTGGGCAGGGTATAGGTCGGCGTATCAACGATCTGGCGAAAGACAGGATTAGTAAGCGCGTAGCGTGCGAGCCTGGTCAGGTCAGCCGCCGAGGAGTAGTGGGTATCCTCGCTGGTCAGGCCGTCCACATTGGTATAGTGCGTTTGAAAGAGATGCAACCTGCTCGCGAAGAGATTCATGCGTACCACGAAGTTCTCAGGCGAGCCAGCCAGCGCGTCAGAGATGGCTATTGCGGCATCGCCGCCCGAGGGAAGCATCAGGCCATAGAGCAGCTCGCGCAGGGTAAATTGCTCGCCGGGGACCAGTCCCGCGTTACTGCTGCCTAACTCAATGACGTGTAAATAGGCGTCACGTTTGACGGTAATCTCCTGGTCCAGGTTGCCGGTCTGAATCGCGATAAGGGCCGTCATGATCTTGGTGGTACTGGCCATGGGGGCGGCCTGCTCGCCATGGATGTCGTAGAGCACATGCCCATTTTGCATATCAACAAGATAGGCGACTTTGGCCTGGAGAACGGGTAGCGGACCCTGGGCCGTGAGTTCAGGTTTGGGCGTAGGGATAGGCGTTGGTGTCTCGGGTATAGGCGTCGGCGTAGGTTCGACACTACTCATTCCAGGTAGGGTGACGCCCGCGATACTTGTGGCGTACAGCGTCAGTGATGTCAGGAGCAGGCAACAGGCAATAATAACCAGGATGACGCCCATGATGAAACGGCGATTCATGGCCACCCTCTTTCAAAGAAATAGTAATAGCTTTTTATATTGATGTTTATTAATATTAGGAGCGTGTACGACGCTACTAAAGTACGCGTCTACTTCCGGAAGTAGACGCGTACTTTAGTAGCGTCGAGCCATGTCTTAGAGATTCTTGGGCCACTGCTTATGGTAATCGGTGACGCGCTCAAAGGCGTCGGCGATGCGCAGAATGGCTGCTTCCTGGAAGGTATTGCCTAGCAGTTGGACGCCGACGGGCAGATTCTCGCTGAAGCCGCCAGGGATGGAGATGCCACAGATGCCAGCCAGGTTCGCGGGAATGGTAAACATGTCCTGTAGATACATCTGGTAGGGATCTGAGATCTCGCCCAGCTTAAAGGCCACCGTTGGGCTAGCCGGGCTGACCAGGGCATCGACCTGGGCGAAGGCTTCATCGAAGTCGCGCTTGATCAGGGCGCGAACCTTTTCGGCCTGTTTATAGTAGGCATCGTAGTAACCCGCGGAGAGCGCGTAGGTACCCAGCATGATGCGGCGCTTGACCTCGGCGCCAAAGCCATTCTGGCGTGTCTTCTCCATCGCTTCCCACATGTCATCGGTGTCGCGGTAGGAGTAGCCGTACTTGACACCATCATAGCGGGCCAGGTTGGCGCTGGCCTCGGCGGGCGCGACAATGTAGTACGCGGCCAGGCCATACTTCGTGTGAGGCAGTGAGACATCAACGATCTCGGCGCCCAGGTCGCGCAAGGCCTCAATGGCCGAGTGGACCACCTTTTCGACGCCCAGATCCATGCCCTCAACCCAGTATTCCTTTGGCACACCGATGCGCATACCTTTGATATTTCCTGTCAGGGCCTGGCTATAATTGGCAACCTCCTGGGTTGAACTGGTGGAGTCGCGCTGGTCATAGCCCGCGACCGCCTGCAAGAGCGTCGCGGCATCTTGCGCGTCACGTGCGAAGGGGCCGATCTGGTCAAGCGAGGAGGCGAAGGCCACGAGGCCATAACGTGAGACGCGCCCATAGGTGGGCTTGAGGCCCAGGATGTTGCAGAGCGCGCCTGGCTGGCGAATGGAGCCGCCAGTATCGCTGCCATAGGAACCCATGGCCATACCCGCGGCAACGACTGCTGCCGAGCCACCGCTACTGCCACCGGGGGCGCGATCCAGGTCCCAGGGATTATGCGTGGGGAAGAAGGCCGAGTGCTCGGTTGAAGAACCCATGGCGAACTCGTCCATATTGGTCTTGCCCAGCATCACCGCGCCAGCCGCGTTCAGCTTCTCCATAACCGTGGCGTCAAATGGCGGCTTGAAGTTCTCCAGCATGCGGGAGCCGCAGGTGGTGGTGATACCCTTGGTGCAGATAACGTCTTTAATGGCCAGGGGAATGCCGGTGAGTGGCGATAGGTTCTCGCCGCTGGCGATTCGCTTATCTGCTTCTTCGGCCTGCCTAAGTGCCAGGTCATCCGTTACCAGGGTGAAGGCTTTAACCTTGTCGTCTACGGCGCGAATGCGCTCCAGGTGCGCTTTAGTCAGCTCCACGGATGAGAGCTTGCGCTGCCGAAGCAACTCGGCTGCCTCGTGTATGGTGAGTGTATGTAGATCTGTCATCTCGAACTATTCTCCCTCCAGCACCGCGTTGACTTTCAGGCTGTTTTCTTCCTGATCGGGGGCGTTGGCCAGAAGCTCCTCGGGTGAGTATGAAGGCTGGGGAGCATCCAGGCGCATAACATTGGTGAGGCGTGAGGCGTGCGCCGTTGGTGAGACGCCACTCACGTCGGCTTCCTGGAGAATCTGAATATGCTCAAGAATGGCGGAAAGCTGGCTTCCAAACAGCGTAACCTCTTCCTCGCTGAGTGCTAGCCGGCGAGGTTGGCCACGTTCGTTACTGTCTCGCGATCAATCATAAAACAAATCCTCTTCGTGCTACTTTTCTAATGTGGTTGATGTCGGATTGGTACATATACTTACCAGCGAATAGTGAAGTTGCTCATGGCTTCGCCTGGCGTGCGCCACTCAGCCTCGACATGGCGCACATCGGCTGTGGAAGGCCCCTGGCGCAGGTGCTCAAGTAATTGTTCCAGCGCCAGGCGTGGTCCCTGAGCGACGACTTCGACATCGCCGTTGCTTTTATTGCGTGTATAGCCACGCAGATGCAGGGCGCGGGCTTGCTGCACGACAAATTGACGAAAACCAACTCCCTGTACCCACCCTTGTACGATGGCATAGAGTTCTTCTACCTGCGTGGGACTGTGCTTGTTTTCGCTCTGGCTCATGGCATCATTCTAGCATACTCTTATCTATGCGCATAGTCCCGCTTTTGCCCGGGCCTCATTTCTCAGTAGCGCGGGTGATAAACCCAACAAAAGGTCCTACCCCTTAACACGATTCTAAGCGTTTTTGTAACAATTGCATTTTATTGACGTAGTTATAAGTGCAAGAATTTGTCCTTGGGTAGTGGTGTGATACGCCATGGCGTATCACACCACTACCCAGGGCGAGCGCCGCAGGCGCGAGGATTCACATACATAGAGCTGTGTGTGAGGAAAAGCAGGCAAAGGCCGTATATTGTAGTACAAAGTTGTACAAAAGATAGTCATGGCAATTGTACGTTATTCTGGGATCAAAAGAGGTCAGTTGGTAAGAAGTGCAAGGAGCATTGGCGCGTTTAATTTTATTTCAAATCTTTCAAAATGCTTAGAAACATGTTTTTGTGTTCAGGCATTGGTATAAGAAGAGGACATTGCGGTAAGAATCATGGTAAAATCTGTTCTATATACTGACCTCTCTTAGTTCCCTCACTGAGGTAAAAAATATGCAGTCTGTACAGGATCTGGCAACGGCGGTCCAGCGCGTGGTTGCTAACGTTGAGCGTGTCATTGTTGGTAAAGCTGAGTCTGTAGGGTTTAGCCTGATCGCGGTCATCTGCCAGGGGCATGTGTTGATTGAAGACGTGCCGGGCGTGGGAAAAACGGTGCTGACGAAGGCTATTGCGCGTTCTATTGGATGTTCATTTAAGCGTATTCAGTTTACGCCTGATCTGCTTCCCAGTGATGTGACGGGTGTCTCGATCTACAATCAGAAAACGGGGAATTTTGAGTTTCGCCCGGGACCAATTATGGCTCAGATCGTGCTCGCAGATGAGGTTAACCGTGCGACGCCCAAGACCCAGTCCGCTCTGCTGGAGGCGATGGAGGAGACCCAGGTTACGATGGATGGCGTCTCGTACCAGCTCCCCAGACCCTTTATGGTGATGGCGACGCAGAACCCTATTGAGTATGAAGGTACCTTTCCTTTGCCAGAGGCCCAGTTGGATCGCTTTATGATGAATATCAAACTGGGCTATCCACAGCCTGCCGATGAAGTCAATATCCTTGATACTCACCAGCATCATCATCCCCTGGATGACCTGACACAGATCATGACTGCCGAGGAGTTGGTGACTATTCAGCAACAGGTAAGAACCATACATGTTGATCAGTCTATTCGTGAATATATTGTGAGCCTGGCGGGCGCGACGCGTAGCCATCCCAATATCTACCTGGGCGTCAGTCCCCGTGGTTCGCTGGCCCTCTTCCGTGCCTCGCAGGCCCTCGCAGCCATGCGCGGTCGCGGCTACGTCATTCCAGATGATATCAAGTTGCTTGCCAAACCCACACTGGCGCATCGTATTATCGTGACTCCGGCGGCTCGTGTGCGTTCAGTTACCTCTTCTGTTGTACTTGATGAGATCTTGCAGAGTGTACCGGTTCCCAATGCCTGGGTCGGTGGTGGAAGGGGGCGCTAGTGTATGCTACGTCCCTGGCAAGCTCTCCTTCTCATTGTGTTGTTAGCCTTCTTCGCTGTTAGCAGCGGTTGGCATGATCTCTATGTGTTAACCTATGTCTTACTGGTACTTTTTGTGCTCTCGTGGTTGTGGGCGCGCTATAGTGTGCGTAAGCTCATCTTCCGCCGTTCAAGTACCAGTGGACGCGTACAGGTAGGTGAAGCCTTTGAGGAGCGCCTGATGCTTGATAATTTGAGCGTCTTGCCTAAACTCTGGGTGCAAATTGTTGATGGCTCCGATCTACCTGGACATCGCGCTGGCTATGTCGCCAGTATGGGGGGACGCAAGCGCGCGATGTGGCGTGTGCGTACATCGTGTTGGCAACGCGGGCGTTTCCAGTTGGGACCGGTGAACGCGATTAGTGGCGATCCCTTTGGCCTTTTTCGCAGACATGTCTCCCTGGCGCCCTCGCATGAACTCCTGGTGCTGCCGCGTGTCCTGCCTATTACGAGCTTCGCGCTCTTCTCGGGTGGTCTTCCGGGTCGTGGGAAGAGTTCCCGGCGCGCTCTGCAAACGACAACCAACGCGACGACGATTCGCGAGTATGTCGCGGGCGATGCTCTGAGCCGTATCCACTGGCGCTCAAGCGCGCACTACAATAAGTTGATGGTTAAGGAGTTTGATCTAGATCCCGCGGTAGATGTCTGGATCTTCCTGGATCTGAATGAAGCTGTACAGACCGGCGAGGACGAGATCTCAACCGAAGAATACGCGGTTACCATTGCCGCGACCATCTCAGTGTACCTCCTACGCCAGGATCTCTCGCTTGGCCTGATCGTCAATGGCGAAAAGCGTGAGACGCTGTCTATGGACCGTGGAGACCGACAGATAGAGCGCGTGCTGGAACTCCTCGCGGTAGTGCGCTCAGGCTCTGGCCCGGACTTAAAAGAAGCCCTGGCGCTCGATGCATTTCACCTGGGGCGCAACACCGCTGCCATTATCATTACGCCCTCGAATGCGCGCGATTGGCATACGGGTGCTCAGCAGTTACAACGGCGTGGCGTACAGGTCGCCGTGATTGGTCTGGACGCGGCCTCCTTCGAGGAGGGACCTGCTGACGAAGATAGTTTAGCCTTGTTAGAAGGCGCTGGCATTCCTGTTTTACGTGTACATAGGCAAGACTCCCTGGAGCCTATTCTGGAAAGTGGCCCGGAAGCCCGCTACGCACAACGGAGGTAGTGACCATGCAAGATGCTGCGGTTAACCAAATGCTTAGAGTGCTCTCCCGCTCACCCAATGATGGACGTGGCAGAAGAAAGAAAGGGAAACCGCGCGAGTCCGGCAGTTTCCACTTGAGCATGGAGGAGGGGTGGCTCTCGCTCTTCTTGTTGGCGGCTGTCGTCTATAGCACTATCTGGTGCGTGCAGGCTGTGGGCTGGGTTGATAACCTGAATGTGCTTACCCTGACAACCTTGCTTGGCCTGGTCGCGGGCATACTGGCCTCCAAGCAATATCGTTTCCCCAGTATCGTAGTACACGTTGTCGCAATGCTTTTCGGTCTCTTTGTGGCCTTCTGGCAGACCGCAGGCGCCTTCCACAATGGGAGCTTCGCCGCCTTTGCTGGTAGCCTGGGTGACTGGTTTAATACAGTGCTGCATGGTGGCTTTGGCAATGATGATAGCATCTTCCTCTTCTTTATTGTGACGCTGGGCTTTGTCCTGGCATACACCAGCGCGTGGTTGGTCTACCGGACCCGTAGCCCCTGGCTGATGATTATCGCTAACGCTGTCGTCCTCCTGATCAACCTGAGTAATACGACGAGTGGCTATATTATCTTCCTGGTCATCTTTCTGCTGGCGGCCTTGCTCCTGGTGTTGCGCTTTAACCTGTACGAGTCCATTAAACGCTGGAATCGCCAGGGGTTGCGCTACTCCGAAGATCTTAGCTGGGACATTATGCAGGCTGGCGCCCTGATCTCTATTGGTATCCTGATCTTCTCCTGGATATTGCCTTATGGCTATACCGATCCGAATGTCTCACAGATCTGGACGGTTGATTCCAACCCCTGGGTGCAGTTGCAAAACACCTGGGACCGTATTATGTCCGTCAATGGAGGCGTGAACGCCGCCAATCGCGGAAGTTTTCGTGATACCCTTACCCTGGGTGGCAATCCTAATCTCAACAACGAGATTGTGTTTACCGTCCAAAGCGATGATGGATCGCAGTACCTGCAATCAACGGTCTTTGATACCTATACTGATCGTGGATGGACGATCAGCCCCACCTCCAATCATAGCTTAAAGGCCAAAGAGACCAATCCTCTGCCAGTGTTGAAGACCAAGCCTGTGACGCAGAGTATCACGGTTGTCAATCAGCCCGCGCTCCAGTATCCCTACCTCTTTGGCGCGCCCCAGATTGTTTCGACGAGCTTGCCCGCGAGTCTTATGCAGAGCCGTACAACCGGCGAGACGACGGCCTGGCTCAACCAGAATGGTTTTATAACCGGGGGGAATACCTATACCGTCACTTCCGATGTCTCTTCGGCTGACGAGGCCTCGCTACGGACAATTCCAATACCAAAGGACGCGACAAGTACCTATAGTCCTTCTGGGCAGGTCTCAGCCGATGCCTATGATCCCGATATAGTGAGGGTGTACACCCAGTTGCCCCAGGACCTCGATCCCCAGATTGCCATCCTGGCACAGAATATCACCAGGGATAAAAAGACGATGTATGACAAGGTGTTGGCGCTTGAGGCATACCTGCGTGCTCACTATGCCTATGACCTTAACATCAACAAGCCACCGCGCGAGGAGGGCGTTTCCTGGTTCCTGTTCCGCAGCAATAACCGGGGCTTCTGTAACTACTTCTCCTCGGCTATGGCAGTTATGGCTCGTTCCTTGGGGATTCCGACGCGTGTCGTGGTGGGATATACCAATGGCAACTATGACACGAAGACACACCAGCGCGTGATCCGTGGCGTCGATGCCCATGCCTGGACACAGGTGTACTTCGCTGGTTATGGCTGGATCAATTTTGAACCCTCGCAGTCGTTCGCGACCTTTAGCCGCCCCTTGCCGGATACAAGCGGGAACGGATCAGGATCAACTGGTAACTTGCCGGGTGGCCCCAATGGGCCAAACAATCCGCAGAACCAGGATCCACGCCACAAAATTGGCGCAAACGATTCCCTTGATGGTTCTGGGACGAATGCATCTGTCATCGGTCCAGATGTAGGGCGCTCGGTGAGCGTGGCCGCGGGAAGCTTGATCCTGCTACTGCTCTTTGGCTGTATCCTCTTTAGCGTCTGGTGGCGTAAGCTCTTCCGCAATTTGAGCGTGACCAGTCAGGTCTATGGGCGTGTCTGTATGCTTGCCGACTGGGCTGGTATCCGCCTGCAACCCTCAAACACGCCAACGGAGTACATGGATAAGCTGGCGCAGGCGTCTCCCGACGAGGCCGAGATGTTGCATCGCCTGGGCGATATCTATACCCGCGAGCGCTGGGCGCCGCCCGAAAGTCCCGACCATCCAAATCACAATGGCGACCTCAATGAGATCGGGAGGCTCTGGCAGAGGCTCCAGCCCAGGCTCTTCCTCTACCTGGCCTGCCATCCCTACTTCCTGCGTTGGGGACCACGCCGCCTGCTCGTCCTCTGGCGCGAGGCCCGGGAGCGTCGCAAGCAACACAAGATGCTGTACGACAACCTATGAGACATAGGTCAATTTAGCTTGACCTGGTAGAGCTGTTTGCATACACTATAAGATGCAGTCTGTTGATTGAAGAGGTTTCATATGGCTCGCAGACTGCATCTTCTCATGGGTTTTGATGCAGGAGGGTTTGAATGACCTTGGAGACAATGGAAAATAGTGAGCAGATGCTTATTCCTATCGCGGGAAATGAGCAGCAGACGTTAGAGATTGCTGGCGCGGCCCCGGTGCGTTTCCAGACGCTAGATGTGGCGCGTCACGTCGCGATAGCGCCCAACGGCAAACGCTATGTTGTGGCCACGTTTAATGATCAGCGCCTGAAACGAGATTATGTCACGGCCATCTATCCCCAGCAGGGGGGCTATCTGACCCTCATCCGCCTCGTGACTGCTGAGTCCAGCAGCGAGACGATTGAGGAGGCCATTCAGAAGCACACCCGCTTTATTCAGATGATCCAGCAGGGAAAATTGCAAGAACTGCTTGCCTCCCTGGCTAAATAAACAGGGATATAAGCTATGGACGTGTGTGGCGCGGGCATTCTGCTCGCGCCACACACGTCCATATTTTTTCGCTTTTTTGCCCTTGACAAAGCTCAGGAAGGTCTCGTATACTTACCAACGGTGGGGAGCGCGATAGACGCGCACTTACCTTCTATCTCTATCGCTTTAGTAAAAAACACTCTTGGAAAGGAGTAGGCAATGATGACAGAGCATACGCTTCTGCGTTTCACAGGCCATGCTGCGCTTGTGCGCCCTCGTGGCTTTGTGCGCTCTGATGGCTATGCGTTGCCTGCTGCTTGCTTCGCCTTCTGCGCTCCGGGTGTTGGAATCGGCGCATTCCAGGCAGACATTTTCCTGGTGGCCCAGGGGAGCGGTGTGCCCATTTCGGGTGGAGGACCACCTGTCGAGAGAGACAGGTGAGTACGTAAAAAAACCTCAACCGTGGGCAACTGGCTAAGACGCAAATCCAGTTCCCACGGTTTTTTGTTGTATTTTCCTTTCTTATTTGCCAATGGAGGAGGCCTTATGCGCAAGTGACGCGTGGATGTTGTCTTGTGGTGGATGTCTCTCTTGTAGGTTTTATACATGTTATTGCCTGAATATGCTATCTGGAAGGAGTACTTACTTGACCGTTACTATGAAAAATTCTCTGTTCGACGACATTGAACTGGATTTTACCCAGGATGCAGTCGTGATCGACGGAGTTTCAAAGATATTCACAAAGCCGCGCCCATTCTTAGGCAAATTTTTGAAGAAGAGCGAAGAGAAGCCAGAGAAAAGCACCGAGGTGCGAGCTGTAGATAATGTCAGCCTGGTTATAAAGCGGCGTGAGATCGTCGGCATTCTGGGAGCCAATGGCTCGGGTAAGTCGACACTCATCCGTATGATCTCGACGCTCCTGCTGCCGGACGAGGGACAGATCCGTGTCTTTGGCTACGACGTCATTAAGGACGAGCGCATGATCCAGCGTCTGATCAACCGGGTGAGCGTGGAGGCATCGTTCTTCAAGAAGCTCTCGCCAATGGAGAATCTCCTGTACGCAGCACGCCTCTACAACATGCCTGGCGACGAGGCGCGGAGCAAAATCAAGAGCATCCTGACGCGCCTGGGTATCAAGCCGGATCGTATTGATGCGCCCCTGGAGAATATGTCACGTGGCATGCAGCAGAAGGTTGCCATCGCACGCGCCTTTTTGACCTCGCCCATCGTCCTGCTGCTGGACGAGCCTACAACGGGCCTGGACCCGCGCTCAAAGATCGACGTGCAGAACTTTGTTAACGAGTTGCGCGACAAGCATGACGCGACAATCCTGATCACGACGCACGACATGGATGAGGCCGAGGCCCTCTGTGACCGCGTGGCGATCATCGACCAGGGGCGCATGATGGCCCTGGGCAAGACCGAGGACCTCAAGCGCGAGGTTGGACGTCTGATGGGTCGCGAGGAGCCCGCCACGATGAACGAAGTCTTCATGCACTACACGGCGACGCGCCCAATCACAGCAGAAGATATCAAGCGCTATGGCAGCTGGGAGAAGGCCTTCGAGGCCCTCGAAGCCGAGCGCGAAGAAGAAGAGTAGTTAAAAAAGGGAAAAATATACATGGCTTCTTTGATACATCAGGGGCGTGCCGCCTATGCCTTCTTTGAGCGCAACTGGAACCTGACCAAGCGCTATTGGGCCTGGGAGATAGTCTGGCTCTGTTATAACGTGGTCAATGCCTTGAGCATTACGTTTATCGCCCGCGCTACGCCAGACCTGAAACCCGCCCAGGTCAACTATATGATCTTGTACCTGCTGATCGGTACCTCGGTGTGGACCTATTTGAGCGTGACCTTTGATGGCGTAACAGACGTCATCAACATCGAGCGCTGGGAAGGCACCATCGAGCATACCTTTATGGCACCTATCTCGCGTTTCACGCACATGATTGGGAGCTGTTGGTACGCCATCGTGCACGGCCTGCTCTTCACAGGCCTGCAGTTGTTTGTGGTGGTTCTGTTTTTCCACCTGGATCTCAGCCAGGCGAACTACCTGACGGCGATCTTCATGCTCCTGCTGGGTAGCGTCTCGTTCATTGGCTTCGGTATCGCGACCTCAGTCCTGCCGCTCCTGTACACCGAGAAAGGCATGCAGATGTCCTTCATCGTGCGCGCCATCATCCTATTGGTATCGGGCGTCTACTACCCGGTCAGCGTTCTACCAGCCTGGATGCAGCCCTTCTCCTGGCTCTCGCCCGCGACCTACGTGCTCAATGGCCTGCGCGCGGCCCTGTTAACCAACAAGCCTATCTGGTCGCCTGAGATCTGGAGCTATACCTGGCCCTTGATCATCATGAGCGTGGTCAGCATCCCTCTGGGGATGACTATCTTCCGCATGGCCGAGCGCTACGCCAAGCGCACCGGTCGCCTGAAACGTAACGGCTAAACACGAGATGCAGAGTCCATGCAAGCATGGACTCTGCCCAGCCTGTAGGGTCCATGCTTGCATGGACTCTACATGGATGAAGGAGAGACATAATGTCTGACGCGAGCTTACCAGAGGGCCTACACATGCGCCCCGCAACCCTCGCCGACGTGGAGCAGGTGGTGCGCCTGGCGAACAGTAACGAGATTGAGTACCTGGGAGAGCCTGATACCTCAGTAGATTTTCTGCGCCATGTCTGGAGCCTCTCGTCGCATAAGCCTGAGGAGAGTGCCCGGGTGGTTGTCACGGAGGATGATGAGATCATTGCTCGTGTGGATACACGCCACAAACGGCATATGAAGATTGATCTGGAACTGGATGTATATCCCGCCTATCGCGGCCAGGTGGAACTGACACTGATGCGTTGGGTGGAGGAGCGCGCGCAGGAGCATATCGCGCTGGCACCTGAGGATGCGCAGGTCCTGCTTGGCACCTGGGCGCATCAAAGGGATATGCAGCGCCAGCAACTCTGGAAAAGCCAGGGCTTTGAACTGGTGCGCTATTTCTGGAACATGAAGCGTGAACTCACGCAGGCTCCAGAGCAGCCACGGTGGGCGCCAGGCATTCGTCTGTACACCTTCAAAGAGCTACAGGATGTAGCACTTCCGGGAGATGAGACCCTGACACGCGCATTCTTCGAAGCTCATGAAGAGGCTTTTAGCGATCATTGGGGATCTATCCCAGGCATTTACGAAGAATGGCGGGAGCACTATCTGAGTGAAGACTTCGACTTCTCGCTCTTCTTCCTGGCTATGGACGGCGATCAGGTCGCTGCTTACGCCCGCTGTGTCAACGAAGGCCAACAAGGGGGCTGGGTACATACCCTGGGAGTGCGGCGAGCCTGGAGGCGCAAGGGATTGGGCCTGGCGCTCTTGCATCACGCCTTTGGCGAGTTCTACCAGCGTGGCACTCGAATCATTCGCCTGGGCGTGGACGCGCAGAGCCTTACTGGCGCGACCCAGCTCTATGAACGTGCGGGTATGCACGTTGAACGTCGCTTCGCAAACTTCGAGAAGGTGCTGCGTCCCGGTCGCGACATGCGCACCCTCTCGCTCGACCAGGCATAGTTTTAGTGATGAGGAAAAGAGGGAAGCATGGATGTATCTACATTGCCAGCAAGCGTAACTGTGCGGCCCGCGAGCCTGGATGATGTCAAGGCTCTAGTGGCCCTGTTTGCGGCACGCGATAGAGAGCTGGGTATCGATCCTGAGCGGACAGAAGAAGACTTTACACATGATTTTGAGGCGCCTGGTATTGATTTGCAGAGAGATACGCGCGTTGCTCTTACTACAACGGGTGAACTCGTAAGTTATGCCCTGGTGGATCAACAGCAGTATGTGCATATCTTTATGAACCTGGAGACGCGTGCCGACTATCGTGAGAGCGGCCTCGCGGACGCCATGCTAGAGTGGGCTGAGACGCGAGCCAGGGAGTATATTGCCCAGGCGCCCGAGGGCCTGCGCGTTACATTACGCAACGGCTGTGATGTGCGTTCCACCTCGCGCCAGCGCCTACTGGAGCGGCATGGGTACCAGGCTGTCCGGCGTTTTTATAACATGAAGATTGAACTTGCTGAGCCACTTCAGCAACCAATCTGGCCTGCGGATATTCGTGTGCAGAACATGCAGCCAGGCATGGAGCGCGCCGTCTTTGAGGCGGACAACGAGGCTTTTCGTGACCACTGGGGTTTTGTCCAGGACACTTTCGAGGAGTGGTCCCACCATGCCTTTAATCCACGTAGGTATGATCCTACGCTCTGGTTCCTGGCTATGGATGGCGAGGAGATCGCCGGTTTCGTTTTCTGTGCCAAAGAGGACGAGAACGAGGGCTGGGTGCATGTGCTTGGAGTGCGGCGTCCCTGGCGGCGTAAGGGCATTGCCCAGGCGCTCTTGCATGAGGCCTTCAACGCCTTCTATCAGCGGGGCATTCACAATGTCCTCCTCGGCGTGGATGCTAGCAGCCTGACTGGAGCGCTACGCGTCTATGAGCGCGCCGGTATGCATGCTGTACGTGAGTTCCTGACCTATCGGAAGGAACTACGCCCCGGCATCGAACCCGGTACCGAAGAACTGGCCTGATGGCTCTACAACGGGGCTTTGCTGGGTAGGAGGTGTGGATGGGCATGACATTAGAAAGGAACTATATAGATAGATGAGTATACAGCAATTGCCGCACGAATACCGTGCGCGCCCTCTGAGGGTGGAGGATGCGGCCGAGGTGACACGGCTCTGTAATTTAGAGGAGCTTGCCACCGAAGGGAAGGCGGAGCTCACTGAGGGCGACGCCATTCGCTTTATGACCATGCCAGGACTGGACCTGGAGCAGAATAGCCTGGCGCTGTTAGATGACCAGGGGCGCATGATTGGCGCTGTTGTGCTCTATCATGTCTTGCATATACAGTTCGAGCCAAATCTCTTTATCGATCCGGCACTATATACGTCAGGTATCGCTGACTATCTGCTGACCTGGGCCGAAGAGCGCAGCCTTGCCTTGATGGCGCATGCTGAACCAGGTCTGCGTGTGATGCTAGGTGTTGGCACCAGCGTGAAGCGAACAGCCATCTGCCAGGTGTTTGAGCGCCACGGCTTCCAGGTCATTCGTAATATGTTGCGCATGGGGATCACGCTGGATGCGCAACCCGGTGTGGCAATCTGGCCCGAGGATGTGCGCCTGGAGACGTTTGAGCCGGGGATGGAGCGCGCCATCTTCAACGCGGAGATGGAGTTTTTCCAGGATCACTGGGGCTTTATGCCGCGCGACTACGAGGAGTGGCGGCACTTCAATATCGCGTTTGACGAACTTGATCCATCACTCTATTTCCTGGTGAAGGCTGGTGGGGATATTGTCGCTATGGCTCTCTGTCGCCACGAGCACGGTGAGGGCTGGGTGAATACCCTGGGGGTGCGGCGCTCCTGGCGGCGCAAGGGATTGGCCTTGGCGCTCTTGCAGCAGGCCTTTGGCGAGTTTTACCGCCGAGGCATTCAGCATGCCAGCCTCTACGTCGATGGGCAGAGCCTGACGGGGGCCACAAAATTATATGCACGCGCGGGCATGCATGTCACACGGCAATCCGCGCAGTACGAGAAGGAACTACGGGCAGGGAAGGAGCTAAGAACACAGACACTGGCGGTCTAAGGCAACTGGTCTTATTATTAGAGGCCCGCATGTCAGCCGCTCTCTGCCTGACTCTTTCTCCATTGCAGCTCTCGAAAATAATATATGGTAGCGCATAGGTTTGGTGGAAGCCAAACGCATCCTCGCTGACGGATGGAGAAAACAATGATTGTACGTCTACATAAACTGGCGGCAAGATGTCCCAGGATGACAGATATACAGGCGGTAGCCGAGTTGTGGAGCATAAGTAAACGTAAGGATATGAACTTAGTAGTGATGACTGAGGAAGACGTACAACGTAGATGGCAGCGAGAAGGTTTTTACCTGGCGCAGGATGCCTGGGTGATTGTTACTACCCAGGGGTGTGTGGTCGCGTATGCCGATGTGCAGCGTGAGGAGGAGCAGGCGGGACTCATGTTCGCCCTGGTGGTGCATCCCGCGTACAGGGGGCGCGGTATTGGAACCTTGCTGCTGCGCATGGTTGAGCAGCGTGCGCGTGAATTGACTTATAGCTTCTCGACCGGAGAGCAGGTGGCGTTGTGTGCTACAGTACATAGCCAGAACAGGCTGGCGAAACAGCTTCTAGAACGTGAGGGCTATACAGCGTCTGAGCACTTCTGGCGCGTCTCGCTGGAGCGCGATGATACCCTGCTCCAGTCCTTGCAAGAGCCAGAGCAGGAGGGGCCGCTGACGATGGATCTCTACGTAGATGCCTCGCAAGCCCTGGCGAGCCGCGTCGTTGCTGGGCGCGCAGATTCTCATGTCGCGCAGCAGTATGAGGTCTACCAGCGGGTACTTCGTCCAGCAATGACTAATGCCATGTTGCGGGAAGAGGTCGTCTGCTAACGCTATAGATAGTCTAGCGCTCTAGCCAGTACCAATTTCATATGTACTGGCTAGAGCGCTGTCACGCTGGTCGGGCTACGCTATGCGCTTATGTCGTGTTGCGTTATTAGCGGAATGTACCGATGACATGCTGCAATTGGATGGCATTACGATTGTTGCTTGAAGCGACTTGTAAGACAACCATTGCTTTATCAATTGGGTTCCCTCGATTATCGAACAGAATGCGTCCACTTACGCCCTGAAATGCCGGAGTTGTACCCTTTCCCAGGGAGGCTAGAGCATCACGGGTGGCCTGGCCTGTTACCTCTCCATGGATCAGCGAGATGGCTCTGGCAATAACCTGAATAGCATCAGTCGCGAGCATCGAATCATTTCCAGGTGGGGGAGCGTTATTGTTTGCGACTCCCGAACTGCTATAGAAATTGTTCCAATCGCTGAAGAAGGCTGGTTGCTCTTTCTTGGGAATACCCTGAAGATCCCATTCGTCTGGAGCGCAATAAGCCGTAAAGATCAGGTGCCGCATGTCTTGTGGAAACTCTGTGGCGATCTGGGCATCCGGCCCATTTCCTTGTCCTAGAACGAGGTTCGTATCGACTCCATCACCACCTAGAATATTGAGATTGGCAAGGGCTGTGTTGTTTGGGGCAATTCTTATCGCATTACCGAGGGCATGTGCCAGGCGTATCCCATCAATGCTGTATCCCGCAATGAAAATAAGATTGGCTTCATGAGTCTGAGCATCGGTGATTACCTTCTGAAAATCAGTGACAGTTGATGTCGATTCCTTGAAATAGTCGCCTGAGCTGTTAATTACCTGTATGCCAAGTTTTGTTGCGCTGGCACTAAATGCATCGGCTAATGACACACTATAGGGGTCGGTAGAGTCGCGTGAAACGAGGATTGTTTTGGCATGCAATTGTTGTGCTGCCGTTTTAGCCAGTAGGTTCCCTTCTATGTCATCAGGAGGATCCACGCGGAAGAAATAGGGACTGCTACCACTCAGTTTTACACTGGAGGCAGGCGATATTATCGGTAAATGTGCGGAAGTAATAATGTCAAGCGCGTTGATGGTCTGGGAGCTAAAGGGCCAGCCTTCTACACTAACGATGTGGTCTGGATTCCCAGCCTTACTAACGCGGTTCGCAACAAATTGTGCCACCGTCGCTACATCCGCCCGGTGTGCTCCACAACTATCAAGCAGAATGCGCAATTTCAGTCCATGACCAAGCAATCCCTGTTTGTTGATCTCGTACTGGGCAATAAAGGCACCTTGCGTGTCGGGCCTGGCCCGTAGTAAGTCGTCAGCGCTCTCATCAAACGCGATGCCGAGCACAATTGTGACATAGGGCGAATTACTCTGGAGTACGTGTAGATTTTCGTTATAGATCTGGGCCTCCCCATCGGTTGGATCTGCTGAAACCGCCTGAGAGAAGAAGTTAATTGCGTTCGCCAGGTCATTGTGCTGTAGCGCCTGGGCTGCTTGCTGTTTTAACGCAACATCACTGCGACCTGGATATGTGTCAAAGACGAAGCGACCATCACTGATGCCGATTCCTTGCTTTGTGAACGTTTGCTGCTCTAATGCCATCTCATCGCGCCAGGCTGCCTGCTGGGCGCTTTTCATTTGTGCTGTTTGGTTGGCGCTATTAAGGATGGGTAGCAGAAGTGTAAGGAGAAGGGTAAGAACAGCGCATATCCCTAATACGGCGAACACGATATTGCGTCGACTTACTCGTGGCGAAGGTTTGCCCTCAAGTGGAAAAGGCCTGTTAAACTGAGGAAGCTCTGAAACGGGGGGGTAGGATGCAATCAGGTTTTTAAGATCCTGTAACATTTCAGAGGGGGTTGCGTAGCGTTGAGGGACTGAGAGGCGCAATCCTTTGGAAAGCGCAGCTTCCATCCCCAAGGTGACTACAGGGTTCAGGCGGCGGGCGGGAGGATAAAAATGGATCAAGCGTTCCCTGGGATCAAAACCTGTAACCGCATGGTGTAATGTCGCGGCAAGTGAGTAAAGGTCTGATGATGGCTTGATATCGCCTCGTACCTGCTCTGGAGCTGTGTAACCTGATGAGATACTGTCCTTAGTAAGCGGTTTTAGTGGAAACAAGGGGATAAAAATAAGGGATACCTGATGTGTCGATGGGTTGACAATAACCGTCTCTGGACTGATGGCACCATGTACTACTGGCGGCCGCTGGCTGGCGAAAATCTCTAACATTTGGCACACTTGTAGTCCATATTCCGCAACATCGCGTTCCGGTAGTGCTCCACCCTGCCGTTGCATCAGAGACGCAAGGCTTTCTCCTGTGGGATAGGGTAGAACGATATAATAGGATTTGTATTCATTGAATACCTCAACAATAGTTGGGAAACCTGGATATTGAGATAACTGTGTCAAACGGAGCACAATGGCCTTGATGGCTTGCCACGCCTCTGCCTCTGTTTTATCGGGGAATGCCATTCGATAGAGGAGGACACGGTTTCGTGCGGAATGCGTATCAGTTGCAGACCACGCGACCCCTTGTTGATTCTTGGGGAGGACGACCTCTTCTATCAAGCGATAACGTCCTTTGTGCAGTACATCACCACGCATCAAAGTAAATTCACCCGATTCTATCGGGGGTGCCGGTTTCATATGGATAGATCGAAGTTGCCTATTACCTGAAGAGGTTGATTCCTGATGATATCCACAACGTGGACAGGTGCCATTCTGGTCATTTCCAGTAAAGGTGCAGCGTGGACAACGCATAACTTCCTCCTAAATCCGCTCTCTGTATGAAGAAAGCGTGTAGGCCAATCATATAAAGCCGAAAGATCTCATAGGAAAAGGAGGTGCATAGAGTTGCAGGTACCAGTACACAGAAGGCTCCTAGCTTTCCTTTTGTTACCCTCCCTATAAGCCTGCGCATAAAATAGGTGGTGGCTATGGCTTGTTAGCGAAAAAAACGTTTAATTGATAAAAGTATGCATAAAAGATACAGAAATGTCTATCTAAGAGAAAAAATACCTATGTAAAAATACGTATTTTTTATAGACCATAGGGTTATTGGTGTCTTGAGTGTGCACTAAGCGGCTTAAACTGTTCTTAATTTTTAGAGATAAAATTGCATAAAATGCGGATCCACTGTTAAAGAGGGAAAATGCTTTCTCTTGTAAGGCTGTTTTTTGGCTTGTGGTATAACGGGGATGCAATGGAGTGCAGCGCTTCTCGGTGAATTGACTGCTCTCCAACCTGGAGAGCAGCCACTTTTGTTGGAGGGATGAAGACCTGTACTCTGTGCCTGCTAGCGATTTGCGTGTGCGCCATTTTGACAATACGCGGCTGATCTTACAGTCTGACTAAGTGAGGTAGCCGTCCCTTGTTTTGCATATACTAATAAGGCTCTCGTTTGCGTCTGCGTCATAAAGAGTAGTAATATGATAATGTGAAGGCTGTTTCTTCCTGGAGAGGTTTTGATACTATGCTGGTTTCCGCGACGCCGGCCCTGATGGCCACAAGCAATACTGGTGGCGAGCGCGCCTGGCTTATGGTGATGCTTATCGTAGGTGTGCTCTTTATCGTAGTGGGGTGCGCGATTGCCCTTTTCACTCTCTACACCTACCGCAAAGCCCGTTAGACCTGGCACCCATTGCCTCAAGGGTAATAAAGATGTGTCGATGGCGCGGGGGAGCCGCGCCATCGACACATCTTTATTACCCTTGAGGCTCAATCATCTCGAAGCGGTTGCCGAAGGGGTCGCGGGCCTCAAAGCGCGCGAAGCCAGGGATGGGCACGGATTCCAGCACTTTAATTCCACACTCTTGCAGGTGAGCTTGCCAGGCCGCGACATCTTCGACCTGGTAGGCCAGGTGTGCCTTGCTGGCTTTGCGGTCCACGCCATCCTCGGTGCCGACGTGAACCTGTCGATCTCCCACCTGGAGCCAGAAGCCGCCGCGCCCCTGAAGCGACTCTGGCTTCCCAATCTCGGGCAGGCCCAGTATATCGCAGTAGAACTTGCGTGCCTCCTCCTCGGCTCCCTTGGGAATTGTTATCTGAGCATGATGCAATCCTTCAATACGCATACAGGTTATCCTTTTTTTCTAAGGGATGCTGGAAAAGCGTTAGCGACCCCGGACGATACGCTCAATATCACGCCTGACGTCGCGCTCAGCGATGCTCTGGCGCTTGTCGAACAATTTCTTACCTTTACAGAGTCCCAGCTCGAGCTTGGCGCGCCCACGTTTCATATAGAGCTTGAGCGGGACCAGGGTCAGGCCCTTTGTCGCCACGCGCTGACCCAACTGCTCGATCTCGCGTTTATGCAGCAGAAGCTTGCGCTTGCGTAGCGGCTCATGGTTGTAGCGGTTACCATGCTCGTAGACTGCGATATGGGCGTTCTCTAGCCAGACCTCGCCATTGCGGATGATGGCGTAGGAGCCGCGTAGGTTGACCTTGCCATCGCGAATCGACTTGATCTCGGTTCCCACCAGCGAGATGCCCGCCTCAATCGTGCTCTCAACGGTATAGTCATGGTATGCCTGCCGGTTGACCGATACGACCTTGGAGTTCTCCTGCTGAGCCTCTTCTTTTTGTTTGGTTGTGCTTGCTTTCGCCATGCGTCTTCTTCCTCCTCAACACAGGTCGTCACACTGCCTGCTAACAAGCAAGCAGGAACACTGTGGTTTCTCCACTCTTTTACACGTGTGAGTAGGCCACAGGAGGTCTCTGCGATACGCCGAACGGGGAAATGGCAAAAGCTTCTCCCTGCCGCGTTCCCGCCCCTGGCGCGTGCAAAGACCTGAAAATAGGATAGGGTTATGATATCATAGGCGCCATTATACTTCCACTCCTGCTAGTGTTCGTGTATTCTTTGATAGGCTGCTTGAGTCTGCTGGACTGGAACATATGAAGTTTCATGCATTGCGTCATAATGCTTCCCGTATCCTGCGACAATTGAAGATTGATCCAGTGGTGAGGATGGAAATGTCGGGTCATGCAAGTCTCGATATGACGGATGGTACGTATGGACATGCAACATGAGACATGCATAAAGAAGCGGCTGAAGAAATCGACCATCTCTTTGGAGAAGAGAAATAGCAAAGTCGAATAGACCCCTAAACCGATACCTGGCTTGGTTCGGTATCGGTTATTTTTAGGGCCTCTCGATAAAAAATTGTACGATGCGCTATCGATCATGAAAGCTATTATTTACTTGTACATTTACTGGCGCATATACTTGCACTTCTACCTGGGTGCTCACTTGTGTATTAACCTGAGTTCCAATCGTATCCCCCTGATTTTTCATTCCATTTCCATAGTTGTTTCCGCTGTTGCTGGAGTTGTCTTGAATGTATCCCCAGTTATGCCCCTGATTCTCGCTGTACTGCTGATTGTCTCCTCCATAGTACCCATTGCCGTTTCCTTGATTAGACAGATTGCTCCCTTGTGTATTCACCTGGGTGCCACTCGTACGCCCCTGGTTGCGCAACTCATTTCCGTAATTGTCTCCGCTGTTGCTCAGATTGTCTTGAATGTGCCCCTTGTTATATCCCTGATTCCCACTGTACTGCTGATTGCCTCCTCCATAGTACCCATCGTCACTACCTATTCCATTGCTGGGCTCTATTATGGGCGAATTTGCTTCTTTGGGGGTCATGGAGACTATCGCCTGCCTCGAAAAGGCGAACACAGTAGATGTCGTACTTAACAAAAACAACATTGAGATGATGGGGCTTAAAATAATGAGAAATATGCTTTTTTTCTTGGATGCAGAAACCATTGCACTTTCCTTCTCTTCCCAGTCCTACTTGACGCTTAGATAAATCAGTTAAAATGCAGCTTGTGATTGCCATTGGCACATTTTTTGGGAGCCGTTTGCGCCTTCATTTCGGCGCATTGCCTCATGGGAGAAGCTTACTTTGACAGACGAAGATGTCTCTTAAATAATCTTACTGTTCCATAAAAATGCTTCAACTATTGGAATCTCATCAGAACATTACGACCCTTCGCCAGCGCATCCTCATATGCTCTAGCATAGCCATGGTTGTAAGCTCATCCTTCACCAATGTTGTGCCAGAGCTGTTGTCAGTCCCCCCTTTGTTCTTCGTCCGGATCTTTGTGGAAAATTGATACCTTAACTGATATTTGGCATGGTCCGATATCGGTTATTTTATGCAATTTAACGCTATGAGATAAGGCCTTTAAATGGCTTGCTATGCAACGCTATAGGCTTTTTATAGAGCTCTGATTTTGATTGACACCTTATACAATATATTTTCCTGGTCTTAGTAGGACTTATATGGATGGGAATTGCTGATCTTTACCACTTGTCTCAGGGATACGCATAGGCGGTATACTATTTTAGATTAGTTTTTGCTACCCTTTTATTGGGGGATAGGCGTCAAAAAGCCGAGGGTGGCGATGGGCTGGTAGGAGGGTTTCTCTTTCGCGTTTACATGAGTCTTCCTATTAGGAAACCTGAGCGCTTCGCTCCCATTCGGGGACAAGCGCTAGTCACCCCCATTCGAGGGCATGGCGACCTGACATTGGTTTCCACATAAGATCTTGAGGTACAAGAGGTACTTGGTATGTTCTATGCTATTGGTAAGCTGGCGACCCGCTATCGCTGGTGGATCGTCGGGATGTGGCTGCTGGCTGGGCTGCTGGCCTTGCCGTTCGCTCCGCGCGCCAGTTCGGTTCTGCGCTCCGGCGGCTTCTTTGATCCCAATGCGGAGTCGCAAAAGGCGATTGATCTTTTAACGAGTAAGCTGCATCTGAACCTGACGACCGTCCAGGTTATTTATGATAGTAAACAGTATCGCGTCGAAGATCCCATTTTTACACAGAAAGTTGAGCAATCGCTGGCCCAGGTGCGGAACTGGTCGATGGTGGGGGGCGTGGTCAGCTATACGGATAATCCGCGCCAGATCTCGCAGGATCGCCATGCGGCCTATGTCAATGTGGAACTGAAGACCGATGCCGATACCGCGCCCAAGATTCTGCCGCAATTAGAGCAGCGCCTGCGTCATGTGGATGGCATGACGTATCGCGTTGGTGGCGGCGCGGTCTTCTATGAAGATATTCAGCAGGTGAGCGAGAACGATCTACGGCGCGCCGAGTTGCTGGCCTTTCCCTTCGCGATCATTGCTCTGCTGCTCGTTTTCCGTTCCGTGGTGGCGGCGATTCTCCCTGGCCTGGTCGGTGGCTTCGCCGTGGTTGTGACTCTAGCCATGCTCTTTGGTCTGGGGCAGGTGACCGATCTCTCCATCTTTGTACTTAATATTACCACTCTCTTCGGCCTGGGCCTGGGCGTCGATTACTCGCTCTTTATCGTCAGCCGCTTCCGCGAGGAGCTGGCGCGTGGACGAGGTGTGAATGAAGCTACGGTTCTCACGATTGCGACCGCAGGCCGCGCCGTGGCCTTCTCTGGCCTGACAGTCTCCATTGGCCTCTTTGGCCTGACCTTCTTCCGCATCAACATGTTGCGCTCGGTGGGTCTGGGTGGCATGCTCGTGGTGCTGCTGGCAGTCGCGGCGGCCCTGACGTTGCTCCCGGCGCTGCTCTCAATTCTCGGCACGCGCATCAATGCCTTCCCGGTACGTGTTCCACGCCTGTGGCGACGCAGGCAGGTAGTACAGGAATCTATGGCTGACCATCATGGCTTCTGGTATCGCCTGTCGCAGTTTGTGATGCGCTACCCGGTGCGTATTTTTGTGAGTGTGCTGTGTCTGCTGGTGGCGTTTGGTCTCCCTTTCCTGGGAGTGCGCTTCTCAGCCCCCGATGCCTCGATCCTGCCTCCTTATGTCCCCTCGCGCGAGGCGTATGATATGTTGCAGCAGCGCTTCAACCTGCGCGAGACGACGCCGATTATCCTGGCGGTGCAGACGAAGGGCGATGTGCTGAGTGACCAGAATATTCGCAACCTCTACGCGTATACCAAGCGCATTGAGGCCGATCCACGTGTACAGCGCGTGGATAGCATTGTGAGCGCCGATCCGCGCTTTACCCTGGATCAGTATGAATTGCTGTATCATAATCCCAAACTGGTGACCGACCCCTACCTGGGCACGTTGCTCAAGTCGACCGTCTCGGGGAATACGATGCTGATGCAGGTAGTGAGCAAGTATGAGATGAACGATGTGCGCTCGCAGGAACTGGTGGTCACGATTCGCAATACTAATCCAGGGAATGGCATCCATGTCCTGGTGGATGGCGGCTCGGCTGCGGACTACGACTATGTCACGACGCTCTATACTGACTTCCCCAAGGCCGTATTGATTATCTTCGCTATTACTTACCTGGTGCTCTTCTTGCTCTTCCGCTCGCTGGTGCTGCCGCTCAAGGCCACTCTGATGAATACGCTCTCGATCCTGGCTAGCTACGGCGCGCTGGTGATCATCTTCCAGGATGGCTTTTTGCACCAGTTCTTAAATTTCTCGCCCCTGGGCTTTGTGGAGGCATCGAGCCCCATTCTGCTCTTCTGTACGCTCTTTGGCCTCTCGATGGACTACGAGGTTTTCCTGCTCTCGCGCATCCAGGAGACCTTCTGGCAGACGGGCGATAACACACGCTCGGTGGCCCTGGGCTTACAGCGCAGCGGAGGTATCATTACCAGCGCAGCGGTAATCGTGATCGTGGTGAGCGCCTGCTTTGCCACGGCCGATGTGATCCTGGTCAAGGCCCTGGGTGTGGGTATGGCCCTGGCGGTCTTCCTGGACGCGACCTTCGTACGCGGCCTGCTCGTCCCCTCGACCATGCGCCTGCTGGGCGATTGGAACTGGTGGCTCCCCTTCAAGGGGGTGCAGCGCAAGCCTCCCACCCTCGATAAATATATGCTGGACGAGGACGCGGCGGCGCTCTCGCTCAATGGGCATAGCGAGAGTAAGGACGCGCAGGATATCAACGTAGGAGGGAAGCTCTAATGCAGAGGATTATTCAAGGACGCCGTGCCTGGAAGCTTGTTCTGCTCTCCGGGTTGCTGGGACTGATGCTGGCGCTCTCCTCCTGTACCTTTCCCGGCATGGTTTCGACCAATGCCCAGTTGCCGGCCTATGTGCCGGTTGGGGAGCAGAAGCCCTTGCCGCCGGTGCAGTTTCCCCAGGACGAGGGATCGCATAACAATCTGACCGAGTGGTGGTACTATACCGGCCACTTCAATGGGCAGGATGGTCATAGCTATGGCTTTGAGTTCGTGATCTTCCAGGTCACGCGCAGCGATTTGCCTCCGCTCTTCGCCTCGCATTTCGCCATTAGTGATATCACGCGAGGTCAGTTCGCTTATGATCAGCGCAATGTCATGCTGCCGTTGGACAACTCAAAGCAAGCGGGCATTAACGTGGGGATTGGCGACTGGCGTATCCAGGGCCTTAATGGGCACGATCACCTGGAGGCCTCGATGAAGGACTATGCTATCAAGCTGGATCTCAACGGCGTCAAGGCACCCACTCTGCACGATGGCAAGGGCCTGATCACCTATGGCCTGGCGGGCTACTCATACTACTACTCGCGCACGCGTATGCAGGTCAGCGGCACGCTGCTTGACCACGGCCAGCCAGTACAGGTCAATGGTCAGGCCTGGATGGATCACCAGTGGGGCAACTTCCTGACCCTCGGTAGCGGCGGCTGGGATTGGTATAGTATCCAGCTCAGCAACGGTGGGGACATCATGATCTACTTTATTCGCGATGCCACGGGGAAGGCCATCTCGACCTATGTGGGCTATACTGACGACAAGGGGCAGAGCATCGTCATTCCCCAGAATGCCGTACAGAACAAGGTGCTGGACCACTGGCTCAGCCCGCACACGGGGATCAACTATCCCTCTGGCTGGCGCGTCTCCATCAACGACCCTCGCCTCAAGGTTGACCTGACGCTCACGCCTCAGCTCAAGGACCAGGAACTTGTCGTTACCAAGTCGACCGGCAACGTTTACTGGGAGGGCGCCGTCGATATCCAGGGCCAGCAGAACGGCCAATCCCTCTCTGGTCAAGGCTACGTCGAACTAACCGGCTACACAAAATAAGCTGTAGGGTCCATGCTGGCATGGACTCGCCTGGCCCGCAGTCCGACACCAAGGTGCAGAGAGGTCGCTTCGCTCGCAGTTCATGCCAGCATGGATCCTACAGTTTGAGACTTGCTGGCGTCTCTTCCTGGTTTGTGGCAGGAGACAGGTTTGTTTTGATCATGGGTAGCTCCAGGGAGGCGATTCTTGTCAATCCATCCTCACTGAGGCCGAGATAGTCGTGGGTCAGTTTGTAGCCGCCGCTGGTCTCTGGCTGGAGGGTCAGGATGGCCAGGGCATCCTGGTAGAGGATGTCGCGCTTGATTGCTCCCGATGTGCCCTCGTTCCGCAGGGGCAGCATACGCGTGCGTAGCCCACCATAGTGCATGCCGCTGATCATTGACTGCCATTCGATCTTGCGCCGGTCCGAGGGTGCAAGCGCGTTCTGCAAGGGCGTACACACAAACTGGTAGATGCGTGGTGTTCTCGCCGAGTTGGCCTGCGCTGAGACCCCGTATGAGAAATGCACATCTCCTGAAAGCACCAGGGCGGTGCCTGGATCTTGCTCAAGGAGTTGGAGCAGACGTTGCCAACTGCGGGCGTAGAGCGGCCAGTGATCGAAGCTGGCCTTGCGCGCTACTGTCAGTTGCCGATGTGCGAACCAATTTCCTATGCGTTTGAGCAAGCCTGATTGAGTATGCCAGGGACGTAGGCCGGAGAGATATTCAATCATACCAATGAGCGGGGGAAGGAGCAGGGGAACTGAGGAGACCAGGAGCGTTACTGGTGAGGGATTGCTCGCCAACCACTGTTGAAGCTCGCCCATCTGTTGTTCGCCCATGATGGCGGTGGGCGCGTAGAGTGCTTCATCAGACGAGGTGAGCTGCGCGGTCCGCTCCGTGCGCGTGTTGGTGACAAAGATCGCGGGCTGCGTGGCAACGGTGTAGTGCCAGGGCAGAGTTGTGGCGCTGGTGAGCGCGGTACGTACGCAGGCTCGTAGATCATCCAGGCAATCACTGCCACTCTGAAGCGCGGCCTGTGTCACATCCAGGAGTGGGTGTGTCAGCTTAGCGCCGGGTAGCAGATTGCCCCAGCCCTGGTAGAGCCAGTAGGCGACCAGCCCATCCACAATCGTCTGCTCTTGCCCCTGGCGTAGGGCCTCTTCTTGCCAGTTAGGCTCCGCGTTCCAGTTGTTGGTAATCTCGTGGTCATCGAAAAGCATGAATGTTGGCAGTGCCGCCAGGGCCTGGCGTACATCCTCGTGCGAGGACCAGGCATGCTGATAGAGCAGGGCGAACTCCTCGAAGCGCGAGGCTCCCTGGGCCAGTTCGGGCTGACGCGCCACCAGGCTGGGTGATGGCTGATCCGCATAGATCTGGTCGCCGATCATTAGCAGCAGGTGGGGCCATTCCTGCTCGCGCTGCTCGCTATGTTCTCTAAGCCAGCGGCCAAAGGCGGCGAGCGTATCCTTCTCGGGTTGGTCAAGCTTGCGACAGGAGCCATATGCCACCCGTAGCGGCTGTTTGTTTGCCTCTCCAGGCGCCGCAAAGGTACGAAATCCTTGCCAGAGAGCGGGCTGCGTAGCATTACCGTCATCAGCCTCATCCTCTACATGTAAGGCGTAGGTATACCAGGTTGAGGGTTGCAGGCCGCTCAGGCGCGCGGAGAGATAGGCATGTCCGCCTGCCAGGAGTGTGCTAGCGGTGACCTGGACCGTTTCTGCCTCCAGGTTATGTAAGGGGGCGGCGCTAACGATAACCTCGCAGGGGCGCGCGAACTCCGCCCAGATAACGACCTCGCTCGCCGTTATGGCGCGTACGATTGGACCAATCAGCGGAAGGGCCATAGAATGTAATCCATCCTCTCATCGATAGCATATGTTCAAATAGCGCTCGAATGTGCTTCAGCTTATATTACGCCTGGCTACGTTATTGGCGCAAGCAGGGTCATACTCTTACATAAGACAGTGGTGAAATATCTTGGACGTATATGGTGTACTGTGGTGCAATCTGGTATATAACTGGTAGTTTTGGCCCCTTTGAGCCGTTCTTTCTGACAAAGTATTCAGCGACTTCGCGGAAAATCGCGCTAAAGCTGGATAGAATGAAGACTCTTTCATAAAAAGATCTCTGTCAGGGAAGGGAAAAGAAGCCGGTCCTGCTATACTTGGATGAAGGCTGGAATGGCTTTACAAGGGGAATCGCCCATAAGCGCCATATACGCAGGCATGAGGAGTATGCCTGCGTACGCTGGTTCTTTATTGACGGCAAAGCGCGATAGTATGGTATACTTTGAGGCGATGTTCTAGAGCTATTTGTATTTCATTTTCCATATGTACTAACAATGTAAAACAGATATTACATCCTTTTGTACGGAAAGCTTGTAATATCCCGCACTTGTAGTATAAGATTTGCATAAGAGGATTGACGAGCGAGCAGGCAAAGCAAGCAGGCCTTATAGATTGATAGGTGAGGACGGGGAAGACAATCCCTCTTGTTCCTGAGAATAGATTGTGTGGAGTCACCAGGATAACTATGGATGTGAGAACAAATACATCAGCGGTCGAAGAATCGGCGATCATTGAGCGTGTTGTGCGTATTGTGATGAGCGTACGGGACGCGAAACCCAACTATGCTCTGCTGGCGGCAGAGCTAGAGCCGGCTATTCCCTTTGATGTGTTTGGCGTAGTGTTGTTGCGGCATGATCGCGAAGCGGTGCGTGTAGCGGTGTGTCGTCGTGAGGAGGGCGAGTGGCGCGTTTTTCCCCATCAGCACCCGGTAAAGGACTCCATGTTAGAGCGCGTGCTGGCCTCGCCCATGCTCATGGTAAACGACTATCCTGAAGGGCAGGAGGGGCCACCGGGAGAAACGGGAGACGCGCTCAGCGGGCATCCTCAACTGCGCTCAACCGTGATCGCTCCACTGGTTCTGGAGGATCAGCGTGTCCTGGGTACGCTCGAACTGGGTAGCTCGATCCCTAATACCTATGTCGATGAAACCCTGCAACGCCTGATTGGTGCCGTGGCACGTGTGCTGGCGGCGGCGATTGAGCGGGCGCAACTGGGTGGGAGCGCGGCCATCTTTGATCGTCAACGCCAGGCGCTTAAAGACGTGACCCGTGCCCTGACGCTGCGTATCGACCTGCCAACGATCCTGAACCAGATTGTCGAAGGCATTGCCAAAGCCTTAAACGTCTCGTCTGCCATCATTATGCTGGAGCAGCGCGACGCAGCGCTACGCCTGGAGGCGCAGGTGGGACTTGATGCGACCCAGTTTGAGGAGAATGTGCGGCAGAAAAAGCTAAGCGATGCCTGTATCCTCAGTCAGACCCTTCGCCAGCGGACCCCGCATGTCTCGGATGATATTTCGCGTGATGAGCGCTTCCCCGCTAGCTGTTTCTTCGCCGAAGAACTTGGCATGCATTCTATTTTATGTTATCCCCTTATCACAGGCACAACGGTGCTTGGTGCGCTCTTGCTCTGCTCGCCTGAAGCTGGCGGTTTTACCCCGCTCAAGGTCGAAATCCTCTCGCTCTTCGCCAATCAGGCGACCTTCGCAATCCATAATGGAATGATGCTCGAATCAGCTCATCAACGCAGCCGCTTCCGGCAGGCGCTTGAGCAGTTTGAGTTTGCTTATCGCCAGCGCCAGCAGGATGCATATATCAATAATGGGCATGGAGAGGTCCAAGGTGCTGAGGAGATGGCCCTCTTTGAGCGCCTGCGCGAGGAGACCGAGCGCTCCTATGGGGTAAGCCTGGATAGCGTGCTACGCTTTGTGGGCGAGTTTCTATTGACCAATAGCGAACTGAATTTACAGGCCATGATCCATGCCGAACAGGGCCTGGGTATGGAGAGTAGAGCGCTTTCCGAAGCCGTGACAGTATCTGAGACATCAATCGCTCTCGATGAAGAGATGCATTCGGCGGAGCGGCTCAAATTCTCCGTCGAGCATGAGGGACAGGGGGAGGAGTCGGACGCCATGCATTGGCTCACCCAGGCGGCCGAGGATGCCCTGCGCGGCACGGGGATGCTCGGCGAGCTAAGCCCCCTCATAGTGCGTGAGAATGGCAAAGACGATGCCTGGCTGGCGGTGGACCTGGATGGTCATTGTATTTTTATGAATCCTGCCGCGCAGGCCTTGTGTGATATGCAATTATCAGGAAGCATGACCGCGCTCAATGCCGTCTATAACGCCTACAACTCCTACGAGCAGCGACTCTGGCTCTCGCGTCGCCAGCAACCAGAGGTCACCACGCTGGAGAGTGCCTTCGCCAAGCTCATGCCTCGCATGCGCAACGTGGACGAGGTGCGTCACTACCTGCATGACTTTACCCAGGGCACGAGTGAGACCCAGGAACTGCGCTGTATCCTGGCTGCCCGTCCGCTGCCCCAGGAGGGTGGTGAGAAGGGTGGTGGGAACTGGGGGCGGGCCAGGCGTGAGCTGGAAGGTAACTCCAACGATCACCACTATCACCTGACACGCCACGAACTGCGTAATCGCGATGGTCACTTGATTGCCTATGTCTTGCAGGTGCGGGATGTGACGGAGCAGGCCCGTGATGAGCATAACCGCTCGGCCCTGCTCTCCTCGGTCTCACATGACCTGCGCACGCCGCTCACAACGATCAAAGCGGCGGTGACCGGCCTGCTCCAGGAGGATCTAGAGTGGGACGAAACGGATCGGCGTATCTTGCTGCAAGATATCGAGAACGAAACGGATCACCTGACCGTCCAGGTCAACGCCCTGGTCGAGCTTTCACGCATCGAAATGGGTGCCCTGGTCTTACAGCGGACCTGGTGTGATGTCGTTGAAGTCATTTATGGGGCCTTAAACAAGCTGACACGGATTGTGGAGGCGCACCGGGTCAATGTGGTGATGCCTGAAGGTATGCTTATGGCCTACGTTGATCATGTGCAACTGGAACGCGTATTTTATAATCTTATAGAGAACGCCGCGCGTCATAGTCCCAGGCAAAGTGTCATTACTGTGCAGGCAGACAATGCTGGGGATTTTTTGCGCGGCGCGGTTATCGGCTACAGCAAGAGTGGTATTCCTGAAGAAGAGAGCGAACGTGTCTTCACTGCCTTTTATAGCTCGCGCACTTACGGCAATGGTTTAAGCCTCGCGATTTGTAAAGGGATTGTGGAGGCACACCAGGGGAAGATCTGGGTCGAAACTGTCCAGGAAGAGTCTTCAGGTGAGCAGGGGAGGCTTCCTGAAGATGGGGCACACGAAGGCACGGGCCTGAGTTTCGTTTTTACCTTGCCCCTGCATCCATAGCCGGGGCAGATACATTCCCACCAAATTCTCTAACTCTGTTGAGGAAACAGGCCACTAAAAAGTATCTCAGGGAGAGGCAACATGAGAGCGAAAGGGAAGCGCATACTCGTTGTAGATGACGAAGAGCCTATACAAAGGGTGCTTCGGAAGAACTTGCTGGCCGGTGGGTATGACGTATTCGTGGCTGGAGACGGACGAGAGGCGCTTGAGATGGTCAAACTGCACCAGCCAGACCTTATTCTTCTCGACTTGTGCATGCCTGGCGAGTTAGATGGCCTGGACGTATGTGTCGAGGTCCGTCATCGCGGGCAGAAGCCGCCCATTATTGTCCTCTCCGCGATGAGCGAAGAGCGGCAAAAGGTGCGGGCGCTCGACCTGGGAGCCGATGATTACCTGACCAAGCCCTTTGGTAGCGAAGAGTTAATGGCGCGTGTACGAGCCTGCCTGCGTCGCTCGCAATCGAACGAAGGCGAGGAGATACAGCAGGTGCCTGAGTTGCTCATCAGCGAGGATGGCTATCTCTACATGGACCTGGCGCGGCGCCTGGTGAAGGCTGGCAACAACGAAGTTCGTCTGACTCCGACCGAGTTTGAACTCTTGAAACAATTGATGCTCTGTGCGGGTAAGGTCTTGACGCATCGCGCGCTCCTGCGCGCAGTCTGGGGACCTGAATATGGCGAAGAAGCCGATTACCTGCGCGTCTATGTACGGCAGTTGCGCTTAAAAGTAGAGGCGAAGCCCTCTCATCCGCGCTACATCATTACCGAGCCTGGGATTGGCTATGTCTTTCGGGGGCAGGTCGAGGTCCGCAACGCCTAAGTGCTTATTCGGAAACCTGAGCGCGCTTGTCCCCGAATGGGAGAAGCGCTCGTCGCGTGAGTGACGTTGGTTTCCAGATAAGAAGTAATCGGTTAAAATCCTTAATGCAATCTTAACGATTTCGGCCCAAAAACCTGTAGCAAGCTGAGCGCGTTTAGTATACACTGTAGGGTATTGGGAATGGTATAAAGGGGAGAGTTGGCCGAAAGCGGATAATGTGCTACAGTGCCTTGACCAATGCACAGGGAGCGTACCTCGATCAACAGGGATATATGTAAGGCCAGGCTTTCGGCTTGAAGGCGTACCGGGGATGCAGGGGAAGGTGGGAGTAATGATGCTCCAGACCTGACGCATTATACAAAAAGGCAAAAAGACAAAAAGGCAAAAAGACGCTAATAATCTATTATTGAATGCTATTGCAAAACGCAACAATTACAGACGCAACTGCTTGTAAGGATCAAGAATGGGGCCTTACAAGCTAGTCGGCAAAGGAAACTAGGGACACATGGAGCAGCAAGACCGCATCATGGACGGAGACCTGCAAACGCTAGGACTCCAATCCATACTCAAAATGCTTGCGCTGAGTGAAAAGACGGGCAAGTTATTCGTATCATCTGGCTCGGATACGCTCTCGATCAGCCTGCGAAAGGGAAAGATCGTCGGGCTACACGAGGAAGGGGTACCACAACCAGATCTACTAGGCATGCTTTGCCTGATCAATAAACTTGATCCTCCTCGCGCCCAGGCAGTACATGAGATAGCTCGTGGCAATGTGCAAATGTCGTTGCAACTGCTCGTCGAGCGTGGATGGATGCCCGCCAGCGAGATGCAGCGTCGGTTGGAATTTGCCGTGACGCAGTCGATTAGCCACGCGATGCGCTGGGTCAATGGGCGTTTCTCGTTTCATCGTCAACTCCTGCCAATGGATACAGCCATGCAGCCTCTGGATGTCGATTCCATCTTACTGGAGGCACTGCGCCAGGCCGATGAGTGGGAGACGATTGTCTCTGAGAGTGTGACTCAACTTACCCGTACCACGGTTGCTCGCTGGTCGCCCGAGGTCAAGCGTGACCTGCGCAGCCTGGGCCTGGGCCAGGAGTCGATTGAGATTCTCTGTCTCTGCAATGGCGAAATTCCTTTACAGGCTATCGCTTTTGTCGAGATGATGCCGGAGGCCAGAGTAGTGCAGAGCATGATGCAGCTCCTGGAACTGCACCTGATCGAAGTCGTCGACACAGCCCTGGAAAACGACCTCCAACGCGACCTCTCGAACATCATTATTCGCTGTCAGACAACGCTCCAGCGTTACCGCGAGGTAACGAACGTCGAACAGCTCCTGTTAAGCCTCATTAAAGCGCTCTGTGACTGCGTGAACGAATTATTTGTGCATCATGGCAGCTTCGCGCGTAGCCTGCGTGGGCGAGGACAGTTGCAACAGGTCGAGATCATGCGCTTTATCGAGCGCCGCTTTGTGCCACTGCTCCATGATCTGGCCAGGCACCAGTTCCCCATCCTTGAGACCGCGACCTTTGTCAGTGGACAGCTTGATTGTAGTGATATACTTACCCTCAATAAAGTCGTCAAGGGCGAGCAACTGGAAGAGTTTTATGGCGAGGCGGTCCTGGGCCTCTCAGCCTTCCTGCGCATGGTCTTTGATGCGCTGGTCAAAGATGAGGTAGGCAACTCCCATATGGGACGGCAGATCGCCATGGCCTGGCGTGTCCTTCTCTCCGAGATCGACGCCGAAATCCAAAAGTACCAGTTCTATCGCGCGCAAAAGAATGTTCAACGGACCAGGGGCCAGCAGGTACAGCAGATGCAGCCGGGTGCTCCGTTTGGTATTATCCAGGATAACCGTGTGGCGCAGAACGAGGGAGAGTTCTGGTCACCAGAAACGCAAAGGAGGACCATTTGATGGCAGCGGATCAACCTACAGTACTGGTGGTGGATGACAGTCCAACCGTGCGCAAGATTGTGCAGATGACATTGCAGAGGGAGAACATTCGCGTGATTACCGCGAGTGATGGCCTGAGTGCTCTGACCTCGGTTGCAGACGAGATGCCAGCCGTAATTCTGCTCGATATCCAGCTTCCTCGTATGGATGGGTACCATATTTGCCAGATTATACGTAAAAGCTTGCAGTTTCGCCAAATTCCAATTATTATGCTCAGTGGGAAAGACGGTTTGTTCGACAAAATGCGAGGCCGCCTGGCAGGTTCGACTGAATACCTGACTAAGCCTTTCGACTCCGCCGAACTGGTGCAGACAGTTAAAAAGCACCTGGTGAACTGGGAGGAACGTATGCCAGCCCGCCAGGAGCAGATGCGCCCACGCACGAGATACCGTCGAGGCTGATAATACCAGTAGATATCTGTGTTTAGTTTTACCGATCTTTGCTCATCTTGAACTCATCAGGTAAAGGCAAACACGGTATTATAGCCTTAAACTCCCATCACACTGGTATGGTATGTTTAGGAAAGGTTATAATAGGATGCCTGGGCAGAAAGTACTCGTTGTGGATGATAGTTGGACAGAGTTGACGATGATTGTGGCACCATTGCGCAATAGCGGCTTTGAAGTAGTGACGGCGGTAGATGGTGACGAGGCCTTCGAGAAGGTATTCAAAGAGCGCCCGCAATGCATCGTTCTGGATGTAGTGCTCCCAAAGCAGAATGGGTTCCAGGTTTGCCGAAAGCTCAAA
Source organism: Ktedonobacter robiniae (assembly GCF_016587375.1). Taxonomy (GTDB): domain Bacteria; phylum Chloroflexota; class Ktedonobacteria; order Ktedonobacterales; family Ktedonobacteraceae; genus Ktedonobacter; species Ktedonobacter robiniae. Next base: position 710,924 of record NZ_BNJG01000001.1, on the reverse strand, counting down.
AGTATGGAGGTAAGCCGACACATTCCGATCATCCTGCTAACGAGCAAGAATACGCCGTTAGATCGGTCGTGGGGCTTGCGGCAAGGCGCAGATATGTACCTCACGAAACCATTCAAGGAAGAAGAGCTGGTTGCGAGCGTGCGCCGTCTCGTCTAGAGACGGGTGCATTGAGAAGAGCAAAATCGGAAGAGCTTGAAACGAAAAGATGACATGAGCGCTACTCTGTGCTTTTTGTCACACGGGGAGTGGTTTAGTGTCCAGCGATAAGCAAAATTTGTTACAACGCGATAGGCTTGCTGCCATTCAACAATTACGTGAGCGCATGGTTTCAGCGACCTCCATGCAGGCCGCAACTGGTATGCCCGGAACGGAAAGTGCCCCCACGGTTGTTGGTGAGCAATATCTGGTCTTCTCTATCGAGAACTTTGAGTTCGCTGTGAAGGCTGGTCAGGTACAAGGTGTGGAGCGCCTCGGCGAACTTACTCCTGTGCCCAATGTCGCGGCGTGGGTAAAGGGCGTGATGAACTTGCGTGGCTCAATTATTTCTGTAGTTGATTTACGCCAGTTTCTAGAGCTAGGGGTATCATCGCCTACCGCGCGCACGCGTCTGTTGTCGTTGCAGGAAAATGACATGGTAATTAGTTTCATTGTTGATAGCGTGAGCGAGATGCTTCCCATCCCTGATACGGCTATTCTCAATGGAAATATGCGCCAGGCTACTCTTCCCCATTGGGCAGCCCCCTATGCTGCTGGGTGTGCGTTGTTGTCGAATCGCGTGCTGGTTTTACTGGATGTGGCACGCCTACTCTTCTCCGAAAAAATGCAGCGCTATGAAGCCATAGGCTAACGGGTCCATGGTGTCCAGCTTGAGGTCGATCGTAAATTTCTAGGAGGTCTGGCGGATGAATCCTGATCGCAACAAGGGGTCTGTCGACGGTATCATGCAGTGGAGTATAGTTAGTTCACTGCTTGTCACGTTGCTGGCCTTCGTGGTCTTAATCATAGTATCTCTACAACAAGCAAACGGCGGCTCTCTGTTTGGCTGGATTATTGGGGTTGCCATTGTTGTGTTGCTCACTATCGGCGTTATTAATTATTTAATGCAGAGGCGTATTAAAGATCGTGTGCAATCCCTGGTAGAAGTCTGTCGCGAATATGCGAATGGAGATCGCAGCGCGCGCGTGGCGGTCAGCGGAGATGACGACTTTGCTGTCCTGGCCATGTCCATTAATTCCTTGCTTGAGCAGCCAGGCGCGGGCGGCAATGCCAGCCTGGGAAGCGCCGGTAGCGATGCCGCGGCCCTACAGGCGCAGATTGAGAAGCTGCTGCAAGAGGTAAGCGCAGTTGGTGATGGCGATCTTCGCGTACAAGCTGAGGTAACTCCAGATACACTGGGTGTGTTGGCGGACTCATTTAACTATATGATCGAAGAGCTTGCGAAGGTCGTCGGACGCGTGCAGTCAACGGCGGTGCAGGTCACGAATGCGACCCGCCGTATTCTGGATCGCTCCAATGAACTGACCCAGGCCTCCGAGGCCCAGGTGGCGCAGATCTCGCAGACAACCGAGGCCGTTGAGGCCCTGGCCGTCTTCATTCAAAACGTCGCCAAAAACGCTCAGCAGAGCGTGGAGGTATCGCAGCAGGCGCTGCGTAACGCTACAGCCGGCCAACAGGCCGTGCGTCAGACGATTGAAGGTATGATGCTCATTCGTGAGAACGTGCAGGATACCGCGAAGAAAATTAAACGCCAGGGTGAGCGCTCCAACGAGATCGGCGAAATTGTGCGTATCATCGAAGATATCGCTGATCAGACAAACTTGCTGGCGCTGAACGCCGCTATTCAGTCTGCGATGGCTGGTGAGCATGGTCGCGGTTTCGCGGTCGTTGCCGATGAGATCCGCCTCCTGGCTGAGCGTTCGACCGAGTCAACCAAGCGTATCGCGACTCTGGTCAAGAGTATTCAGGGCGATACCTACGAAGCGGTTGTCGCTATGGAAGACAGCACACAAGAGGTTGTCAAAGGCTCACAGCTCGCGGATAATGTCGAACGTTCATTGAACTCTATCTACGCTGACGTTGAGCGCCAGGCGCAGATGATTGAGAACATCGCCCACGCCGCGAACGAGCAGACAACTGTCTCTGAGGCGGTGGCGGTGGCCATGGGTCGCATCTCTGAAATCACGCGTCAGACGGACGCTGGTACCCAGGAGGCCGCGGTCAGCGTGAGCTACCTGGCGGAACTGGCGGAACAACTGCGCGCATCGGTGTCGACCTTCCGCTTGCCTGAGCACGCTAATGAGGCCGCGGGTGGCTCCTTCCCCAGCATGCCTTCGCTCGCTGAATTGCCCTCGGGCAACGATGGCTTCGGTGTGCCCGGCATCGCCGGTCCTGGTGGTGATATGGGTTGGGGCGACAACCAGGGCTTCCCTAATGCCTTCCCGCCTCTGCCTGAGCCGGACAACGACTCACTGATTGCGCTGGGCTCGCGCTCCGGTGCCAACGGCTTTAATAGTCAGCCTGACTTCGGCGATCCTATGGGTGGCTTTGGTCAGCCCGACCAGTTCGGCTATAATGGACAGCAAGGCTTTAATAGCCAGCAGGGTTTTAACGGACAGCAAGGCTTTAATAGCCAGCAAGGCTTCAACGGACAGCAGGGTTTTAACGGACAGCAAGGCTTTAATAGCCAGCAAGGCTTCAACGGACAGCAGGGTTTTAACGGACAGCAAGGCTTTGGCGACTTCGGTGGTGGTATGGAGAACTCAGGAGGATTGAATAATGGCTTTGGGCGTCCTCAGACCTCACTGCCAGGCATTGGCGCCCCGAATTCGGGTGCCTTCCCAATGCCACCCAATACCCCTCCCGGGTCCTTCTCTCAGCCTGGTTTCCAGGGTCCTGCCTCACTACCCGGCTATCCGCAAGACCAGCCTAATGGGCAACAGCGGCAGCCACAACAGCCGCGCTGGTCATCAAGCGAGCAGAATCCCGACCAGTATCGCTTCGGTCAGGATCAACCGCCCTTCCAGCGATAACGGCTACGTGCTTGTAGTGAAAAGCAATATATAGCAGATCAGTGTTAGGTGGCCTCTCCACATGGGGAGTTCACCTAACGCTGCGATAGTTAAGTGGGTAAGCGCAACATGTCGAATACATTTGATAAACTATCCGTCCTTGATTCGTTTATCGAAGAGGTGAATAGCTATCTGCCAGAAATCGAGAAGAACCTGGAGAAACTAGCCCTTTCACCAAACGACATGGATGCCCTTGAAGAAACATACCGGCGAACGCACACAATCGGTGGCTCCGCTTCCATGATGGACTTCCCGGGTCTGGCTCACGTCGCTCATGGAATGGAAGATATCTTAGGTGATGCTTTAGATGGTTTAACGACACTCGATGAGCCTACGCTAGGTCTACTGCATCGTTCGTTAGGTCGGTTGCATCAACTCTTAGAGGGTATCCGTAACGGGATTGATGAGGATGCGATTATTGCGGAGGATGATGCGGACTATGCGCGCTATCGAGCCATGGTGGACGCCTCAAGCGAGGTTCCCACACCACAGGCGACGGGCGCTCATAAGTTCTCGCTAGAGGAGATGGCGCCGTTTACGACGACATCCCAGAGCTACGATCCGGGATACCAAGCGTTTGGTATTCCTGTGCCGCCGACAACTCCAAGTGCGGCCCCCATGCCATCTTTTGATGAAGTGTTGGAGTCGTTCCGCACTCCCAGTACTTCGTCCAATGATGATCTTGCGTGGCCAGAGGCGTTCTCCTCGCCCGCACAACCTGTAGAGCCTGCCCAGGCTCCTCAACCGCCTGCCCCGCTCTTTACACCGCCAGCGCAGGGGCAGCCTACCTCGTCGTCGTCTTCATCCAGTGCGCTGGAAGAGCTGATGGCCTCGATGCGCTCAATGCCGTCTGCACCGCCGCAGACACCCTTTGCGGTCTCTCCCCCCTCCTATGAAGAGTCACAACAGCCTCAGTTTGTGGAGGAGGAGACGCCAGAGGCTTATACTTCGTGGCAGTCAGACATGAGCGGTGTGGCAAGCAATGAGGATGTGGTACAGCCCAATCTCTCGGATCTGGCAAACTTTGCGCAGGTCGAGGTTGAGCAGTGGCCCCTGGTACCAGAGCAGTCGACGCCCGCCAACTCGGCCACGCCAACGTTCCAGGCTGAAGAGTTGCCCATCCATTATGTATCACCCACGCCTGAGCCGGCGCCCGCGCAGCTTGAACCACAATATACTCAACAATACCCGCCTTTCGTTCCTGAATCACAGATACCGCAGCCTGCTTCCCTGTCCCTGGCTCATGCTGGTTCGCTGCCACAGAGCTATGAGCAAGCGCAACGCGAGGCACAGAATCTCCTTTCCCAGGTTGCTTCGCTACAGGAGGTCATCGCCCAGCTACGCGACTCCATTGAGATTATCGAGGAGCAGCGCAAGGAGTTCCGTGGCTTCCTGGATGGCTCTAAGGATGCGCTTGATCGCATGGAGGATTGGGCCGGACGCGCCATGGGCCTGAACCTGCGCAATAGTCCTGAGCAGGTGCGGCGCTATCTCCCACTGTCAGTAATGTGGGTCTCTAATAGCAAGCTGAAGAAGGTACTGGAGCGTCTGAAACATATCTCGGGTGGCGTTGAGACCACCGATGAGCAGGTTCAGGGTACCATTTCACAACTGCAAGCCTCGATAGAGTCCTGTGGGTTGGCCTTCCAACAGTTGCAGGTGCGCTTCCAGCAGGCCCAGAATGTGCCTGTCTTCAAGCAAGATGCCGGCTGGACTCCCTGGGAGATGCAGAACAATGCTCAGCCGGAGACGGTACGCGAGCGCGTTGTCTTCGAACGCCAGGGCGATATGCAATCCTTGCGAGCTGAGATCGCGGCCCAGGTGCGTGAGGAGCTTGAACACGAGATCCGCGAGGAGATGCGTCGCGAGTATGAGAGCAAGGCGTCCCAGCCTTCCGTGAGTGGCTCTCAGGCGACCGCATTCCCACGAACAAACGAGTCCATTCCAGACCTTGAGCATCGCCTACGCAACGAGATCGAGATCCAGGTGCGCCAGGAGTTCCTGAGCCAGATTTCAACCATGGAACCATCCGCCCTGGGTGGCGCTCCTGAAGCTTCCGCCCGCGAGGCTCATGCCTCGTCTCCGGCAAACTTTCAGGATCGGGCACGTCAATCGCTGGGAGGCGAAGTCACGATGCCCTCAAGGTCCCAGCCAGCGGTGCCACCACAGCCACAGCCCTCGCGCTCGGCCCCCGCACCCAAGCCTGCTCCTCCAGCGCCCGCGCCAGCTCAGTCCTTTGGAGCTGAGTTCGCCGATGAGGCAGCGGAGATCTTCCGCATGGAGGCTGAAGAGCATCTCCAGAGTATCAGTGTCCACGTGGCAGCCCTGGAGAATGATCCCAATAACAGCGAATTGATCCAGGGTATTCGCCGTGCCATGCATACGCTCAAGGGCGCGGCCGGCATGATGGGCTTCCGCGCCATTGCCGATCTCTCACATGCCTCTGAGGATCTACTGGATAGCATTATGGAGGGGACCACACAGATCACGTCGAAAGTGGTTAGCGTGATCCTGGATACCGCCGAGACGCTGGATAGCATGGTCTCCCACCTGGATGCATCGCTTAGCTCTGATGAGACGCGAGCGCAGTCACTACGGGCGCGTTACTCCGAGCTTCTGGGTGGACACACCCCTTCGACTGCTATAGAGGAAGATCTGAGCGAGTACGAGGATCAGCCGGCGAGCGATGTCGCCTTCTCCTCCAGCGTGGTGGGCGAGGATGAGCCCATCACTGGCGAGCTTGGCGCGACGCGTACGGCGCGTAGCGACCTGAATGTGCGTGTACGCCTGCAAAAACTGGATGAACTGGTCAATCTCTTCGGCGAGCTGCTGGTCAACCGTAGCGTGCTGGAAGAACGCATTCAGCGTCTGATGCGCCTGGTCGCGGACGTAGGTGTCAGTAGCAATCGCCTGCAAGATGTCGGCCAAAAACTGGAGTCGCGCTTTGAGGCTGCAACTCTACCCAGCGGTCGTAAACTTGAGGTTTCCAACAGCGAGGGTGAGCAGGGCCTGGTGCTGGTGAATAACGGCATGCAGCATGCACCTTCGCACCTGGCAGAGTTCGACGAACTGGAGCTTGACCGCTACACCGAGTTCCACCAGCTCACACGTGGTCTGAGCGAAGGCATCTCCGATATGGCAACGCTGAGCACGGAGATGGAGGGTGTCATTCGTGAGTGTGAAAGCGTCTTCGCGCGTGAGAATCGCCTGAGCACAACCTTCCAGGATAGACTGATGAAGGTGCGCCTGGTCCCTTTGGCGACGATGGCCCCGCGCCTCTATAGAGCGGCGCGCGCGGTCGCCCTCAAACAGGGGAAAGATTTTCAGTTCCTGCTCGAAGGCGAGGAGACCGAGGTAGATCGTACAGTGTTCGAAGAGATCTCTGGTCCCCTGCTGCACCTGATGCGTAACGCCGTCAACCATGCCCTGGATCGCCCGGAGGTACGCCAGCAGAAAGGCAAAGCCCCCACGGGTATGATCAAGCTCTCTGCGGGCTATGAGGGTAACCAGGTTGTAATTACGGTGCGCGATGATGGTAAGGGTCTTGATCCAGACATCATTCGCCAGACGGCGATTGAGCGCGGTCTGATCCGCCCTAGCCAGCCTCTGAGTGAGGGTGATGTTATTGACCTGATCTTCCGTCCCGGCTTCTCAACGGCCCAGGTCCTGAGTGAGGAGAGCGGTCGTGGCGTTGGCCTCGACGTGGTACGCGATAGTGTGTCACGCCTGCGGGGAACGCTGGAGGTTGAGTCGGCGCCGGGGCAGGGCACAGCTTTTACCATGAAGTTCCCGACCAGCCTGGCCATTCAGAACGCGATGATGGTGCGTGTGGCGAGCCAGCAGTTCGCGATTCCGACCCTGGTGGTGGAGTCGATTGGACGCCTGGATAGCTTTAAGCGCTCCATGCTTGGCAATCAGCCAGCCGTCTTGATCCGCAACGAGCTTTATCCGTTGCATCTGCTCTCGCAGTATCTCTCGCTGCCAGCCAGCTCGATTGATGATCGCGCACAGTTGCTGATCGTCAATGCTGGCGGTCATCGCATGGCCTTGATTGTCGATGAGATCAAGGGACGCTACGATATCGTGATGAAGAACCTGGGGCCGCACCTGCGCCAGGTTCATGGTATCGCGGGCGCGACAGTCCTTGGTAACGGCCAGGTCGTGTTGATCCTGGAAATGAACAACCTGTTCACAGCCCGTGTCAGGACGGCGAATCCATCGCCTGTTACCAACAGGCAGACTGCCGCGCAACAGCCCCAGGCTATGGCGGCAACAGTACGTCAGAATGTCGATCTGCCGAAGCCGGGACGTGCCACGACATCGATGATGCAACCAGTTGGCCCGGTGAGTAGCGCGTCGGCTGAACGTGGCAAGCATATCCTGGTCGTGGATGATAGTCCCAGCGTGCGCCGCGTCGTCGGTAACATGTTGAAGCAGCATAACTGGGAAATACAGGTGGCCCGCGATGGCGTCGAAGCCCTGGAGATGATCTCCCAGGAGACACCAGCTGCGGTCCTGCTGGATATCGAGATGCCCCGCATGGATGGGTATGAGTTGATCGCGACGGTACGCGCGCAGGAGCAATACCGCACGCTACCACTGGTGGTGCTGACCTCCCGCGCCGCCACAAAGCACCAGCAGCGTGCGATGCAGCTTGGTGCGAGCGCCTACGTGATTAAGCCATACCAGGACGAAGATTTGTTGAATACGCTCAATACGCTGGTCTACGGCGCGCCCGTACGGTAGGGACTAGCTTTAGCGCGTCCGAAGGCGATTAATCGCCTGTAGGCGGAGCCTAAAACGCTTCGTGGCTGTATATCGCGTTAGGGGTTACCTGTTGCTCACAAGAGGCTTTGGCTTGCGCCGAACTGCCATAAATGGCGTTCGGACGCGCTAAAGCTGGTCCCTACCGGTAGGTATGTGCTCCAAGTGATAAAGCAATGTTCGAGAGGAGTGTTACGATGGGGGTCGAACGATCCGTCACTCGTTGGTATGTTGAGCGCCAGATACTGCTGAGCGAGATCTCAGCGCTAGAAGCAAAGCTGACGCCCAACACCAGCAAGGAAGCGAGCGCGAACACAGAGAGCGCGACGCCGTCCCAGGCGGACGAGGTCGCGCAGCAGGTCTCCCAGGCGCAGCAGAAACTGCATATCCTGGGTCCCTGTCCTAAACCCATGATGGGTTAAACGGTATGGCTGCCAGCCAGAGCGACCACCCTTTCAGCGATGCGCTGGCCCATCTCTTTCGTACCCAGGATCTCTTTACCTTCTTCGCGTAGATCCTCCGTACGATACCCCGCCTGAATGCACTGCTCCACCGCGGCCTCAATGGTCGCGGCTTCTTCTTTTAGTCCCAGTGAATGGCGTAGCAACATGGCCGCCGTGAGGATGGCCGCGATCGGGTTGGCCTTGTTCTGGCCCGCGATATCAGGCGCGGAGCCGTGAATAGGCTCATAGAGGCCAAAGATGCCGTGCTCAGTCCGGCGTGTGCCCAGGCTGGCAGAGGGGAGCATACCCATTGACCCGGCGAGCATGGAGGCCTCATCCGTCAGGATATCGCCAAAGAGGTTCTCGGTCACGATCACGTCGAAGCTGGCGGGCCGGCGAATCAGGTGCATGGCGCAGGCGTCGACCAGCAGGTGCTCAAAGGCGACGTCCGGGTAGTCCTTGCTCACCCGCTCAGCCACGCGCCGCCAGAGGACAGACGAGCTGAGAACGTTGGCCTTATCGACCGAGGTGACCTTCTTGCGCCGCTCGCGCGCCAGGTCAAAGGCCACGCGCACAATGCGTTCGATCTCGGCCTCGGTGTAAAGCAGGGTATCAATGGCCTCGTAGCCCTGGGGGGTCTCGCGGATCTCGCTGGGCTTGCCAGGAACGCCTGGCTCCAGGTGCCCATAGTAGAGGCCCCCGGTCAGCTCGCGAACCACGATCAGATCAACGCCCTGGAGAATCTCGGGCTTAATGGATGAGGCATCGAGCATGGCGGGCGAGGGGCGGACCGGGCGCAGATTGGCGAAGAACTGTAGTCCCTTGCGCAGGCGGAAGAGCGCCTCCTCGGGTTTGACCGCCGCGCCGGGTTGAGCGCCACCGACCGCGCCAAAGAGAATGGCATCGCTACCCTGGCAGACGGCCAGAGTTTCATCAGAGATGGCCTTGCCCTCGGCCTCAATGGCGGCCAGGCCTACCAGGCCATACTGGAAATGAAAGCTATGGCCATATTGCTGGGCGATAGCCTGTAAAACGTGAACAGCCTGCTCAGTCACTTCGGGACCAATGCCGTCACCGGGCAGGACCGCGATAGAGTAAGTTCCTTGAGTTCCCAAAATAAAACTCCTTTATGCTTTCGTTGTTACCTGTAATCTTAACCCATGATCCCCGCGTGTAACAAGTATGCATTCCGGTATGCGTGGGGTGCGGATGATAGCCCAACGCACGCGTCGTATCCCACCGAGTCAGGTGTATCAGGCGGCGGTCGGGCTTCGCCCGACCGCCGCCTGATACACTCTTTACCCCTGGGTGCCGCAGGCGCGAAGAGGTATTAAGGGCGTACAAAAGGGGGAAAGAGGCAGCGCGAAGCTGTGGCACCGCTCGACCGGACGTGCTATAATAGGGGGCAAGGTGGAATGTACAAACAAGCAAAACTGTACAAGATAACCCCCCGTAATTATCTCTTGCCCTGCCAAATCTAAACCGAGCAATAGGTGCTGCTAAGCCTTTGCATTAGGAGTTCTATACGTTATGAGCAGCAATTTTAGTGACAATGGGAACGGCCCTGAGGGTGGTCTGCGGCGCAAGCCCATTCCACTGTCAATGGCCTCTGGTCCCCATGAATATACCCCTGGTGACCAGGAGTTACCCGTTCAGCTGACGAGCCTGGCCGATATGTTGCAATGGGCGCAAAACTGGGCACGCTCAAAGTCTGTCTGGCCGTTGGGATATGGCCTGGCGTGTTGTGCGATTGAGATGATCGCCTCTGCCTCTGCCCCCCAGTATGACCTCTCGCGTTTCGGTTCTGAGGTCTTTCGTTCCAGCCCAAGACAGGCCGACCTGATGGTCGTCGCGGGTACGGTGTCGATTAAAATGGGTCCCCGCCTGCGCTTGCTGTACGAGCAGATGCCTGAACCCAAATGGGTGATCAGCCTGGGACAGTGTGCCAACTCTGGCGGCGAGTTCTATGATAGCTACTATACCGTTCAGGGTGTGGACACGATCGTGCCAGTTGATGTGTATATTCCTGGTTGCCCTCCTCGCCCCGAAGCGCTGATCGAGGGTCTGCTGAAGTTGCGCGAGAAGATTGCGAAACAGGGCCTCAAAGTGCGTGGTGAGAAGGAGATTGAGGTATAGCGTATGCGTGGTATCCTTGAAGGGATGAGCCTGACCTTTAGTCATATGTTTCGCCCAAAGGTCACGCGTCTCTATCCATATGAGAAGCCGAAGCTGCCACCCCGCAGCCGTGGCTTGATCCAATTGATTGCGCAAGAGGGCCTCAAGACAGAGTTTAACCTGAAGTGTGAAGCCTGTCTGTTGTGTGAGAAGGCCTGTCCTCCACGCGCGATCACCATTGAGTACGAGCCGATGTACGAGTGGAGGGAACGCCCCTGGTATAAATCGTACATCCGCGATGGCGCTGAGAAGTTCACCCCGCGCAAACTGGGGACCGCCTCCGGCTCGCCCAAAGCCGGATTCTACAAGACGCGTATCTCCGAGTACGCCGTAGACTACTTCAACAAGCCCGTCGCCCCCTGCGTGACAACCCCAGTCAAAGACGAACTGGAGCCGCAGATCGACTTGAGTCAGGTGGACGCCTTGATCGAACAGTGGCCCTATGATGCGGCCTCGCTCCCTGGCCTGCTAGATGCAATCATGGATATGTATGGCTATCTTTCATTGCAGGCGGCCAAGCGTGTGGTCCAGGCGCGTGGTGTTGACCTGAGCGACGTGTTCGGTATCGCCACCATGAGTCCGAAGTTTAAGCCCGCACCCGCGGTCAAAGGCATTACGCGCGACGATCAGCCAGAACGAGGATGGGCGCCCGATAAGCGTGGTGTGTGGGGAAATATCCATCATGTGAGGCAGCCAAATGCCTGAGAAGAAAAATATAAATCGTCTCTTGAGGCAGCAGGATGACCGCGATGTACGCGGGCTTGCTGCCTATCGTAGTGCCGGCGGCTATAGCGCGCTCGAGAGTGCGCTACGCCAGAACACGCCCAATCAGATTATCCAGCAGGTGACGGATGCCAAACTGCGTGGTCGTGGTGGTGCTGGTCGCCTGACCGGCGAGAAATGGCGCGTCGTGCGTTCAACCGACGACGACCAGAAGTATGTTATTTGTAATGCCTATGATGCCGATAGCCGTTCCCTGGCGGCCCGCCTCTTGCTGGAGTACAATCCACACCAGGTCATCGAGGGCATCATCCTGGCAGCCTACGCGGTAGGTGCGTCTGAGGCGTATCTCTTTACGCGCAGCCTGTACAAAGAAGGCATTCAGACGGTGCAGACCGCGTTGCAGGAAGCGGTCGAGGCCAACCTGGTCGGACGTGATATCCTGGGGACCGACTTTAGCTGCTCCATTTCCGTGGTCGCGGTAGACCTTGGCTTTATCGGTGGCGAGGAGACGGTGCAAATCGCTGCCATCAAGGGACGCCGTGGTATGCCTGAGCAGCGCCCACCCTTCCCAGCCCAGTACGGTCTGTGGGATAAACCAACGGCGATCAATAGCGTGGAGACGCTGGCTAACGTGCCCGTAATTGTGCGTGAAGGCCCGGGCGCATTTGCCCAGACCGGCACGAGCATTACCGGCGGCAGCAAGATCCTGACGGTCTATGGCGCGGGTGCCGAGAGCGAGCCACGTGTGATCGAGGTTCCCTTTGGAACCACCATTCGCGATATCCTGACGCACGCCGGAATCAATGTGAGCGCCGATGATATCCGTGGCGTGGTGGTCGGTGGTGCCGAAGGTGGAGCCCTGCCTCCTTCTTTATTGGATACGATCTTTGATTACGATCCCATTGAAGAGGCCGGTGCGATAGTTGGCTCTGGCGTGATTGAGGTCCTGCCCGTCGACACCTGCATGGTGGCATGGGCAATGGAGCGGAGCCGCTATCTGAGCAAAGAGTCTTGTGGAAAGTGCGTTCCCTGTCGTCTGGGTGTGAAGCGCATTACAGGAATTCTTGAGGGTGTCGTAAGCGATCTGGGCGTCAATGGCGACCTGGATGTGCTCGATGAGTTTGCGCAGTATGTTCCCAATGGCTCACTCTGTGGCTTTGGTGTACAGGCAACCAACCCCTTGAAGACCGCGAAGCGTTACTGGCCGGAACACTTCACCATGCATGTGCAGGAGTTGCAGTGTCCGACCGGAAAATGCGCGCCAGTGCGCTCTCATCGTTTCGTGACGAAGCACGTTTTGCCGTAGTCAGCGATGCGAAGAGGATAAGTATTCATGGCAATTACAATTAGAGATAATTTTTCTGTCAGCACTCGGGAGCAGACACCTCTCGTTCGTAACGAGGTCGGCCATCCTAGTTTTACCCTGACCATTGATGGCAAGGTCATGCAGGCTTACGAAGGCCAGACCATCCTGAGTGTGGCGATTGATAATGGGATTGAAGATATCCCTAATCTGTGTAATGATGAGAAGCTAGAGCCGACCTCGGCCTGCCGCATGTGCCTGGTGCACATTGATGGCGTCGACCGGCCTCTGCCCTCATGTAACACGCCTGCTCAGCCCGGCATGATGGTGACGACGAACTCGGATGAGCTCTTCCACATTCGCCGTACCAACCTGGAGATGATGCTCTCCGACCACAATGCCTACTGTCAGCCTCCCTGCCAGGTCGAGTGCCCAACTCACATCGATATCCCTGGTTACCTGGAGCTGATCGCGCAGGGTTCGATGAAAGAGGCCGCACGCCTGGTTAAAGAGGTGCTGCCCTTCCCCTATATCCTGGGCCTGGTCTGCCCAGCTCCCTGTCAGAAGGGCTGCCGCCGCGCGCTGGTCGAGGAAGAGATCGCTATCTGTCGCATGCATGGTCATGCCGCTGAGACCTGCCTGCTTGATCCTCCCGTGCCCTACGAGAAGGATCCAGCCACCGGCAAGAAGGTCGCGGTCATCGGTGCTGGCCCGGCTGGTATGGCCTGCGCCTACTACCTGGCCCTGCGCGGCCACCAGGTCAAGATCTTCGACAAGCAGCCACAGGCTGGTGGTATGTTGCGTTATGGCATTCCTGAATATCGCTTGCAGAAGGATATGATGGATCGCGAGCTGCAGCATGTACTCGACCTGGGTGCCGAGATCCAGTTTAATGTCGAGCTTGGCAAAGACTTCACGGTAGATGACCTCTTTGCCCTGGGCTACGACGCCATCTACCTGGCGATCGGTGCCTGGACCAGTAATCCGCTGAAGATCGAGGGTGAGGATGCCGAGGGCGTGGTTAACGCTATCGCCTTCCTGGGTGAAAAGGTCGAGGGTAAGTTCGTTCCCGTACGCGAGAACGACGAGGTTGTTGTCATCGGTGGTGGTTTCACCGCCTTCGACTGTACCCGTACCTCGCTGCGCCTGGGCGCGAAGGTCCACACCATGTACCGCCGCGGTCGTAGTGAGATGGGCGCGACTGAAGAAGAGGTTGAGGATGGTGAGGCCGAGGGTACGCATCTGCAGCTCTATGTGAGCCAGACGCGCATCATCACCGAGAATGGCAAGGTCAAGGGCGTGGAGTTCCAGCGTAACAAGCTGGGCGAACCAGATGCCAGTGGCCGCCGCCGCCCGGTTCCCGTTCCCGGCTCCGAGTTCATCGTTGGTTGTAACACGGTCGTCCCGGCCATCGGTCAGAAGCCCGATGAGCGCGTGCTTGACTCCAAGTCGGGTGTGAAGTGGACCAAGTGGAGCACGATCCAGACCAATCCCCATAACTTCATGACAGATCGCCACGGTGTCTTTGCCGGTGGTGACTGTCAGATGGGTGCCAAGACCGTCATTGAGTGTATCGCTCAGGGCAAACTGGGTGCGCGCTCAATGCATGCCTTCCTGATGGGTGAGGACATGGACGAGGTCTCCCGCCGCCTGGAGCTGGAGGAGCGCAAGCCCGACCTCTTCGACATCGTGCCCTACAAGCCGGTCGAGCCTAAGGTCAAGATGCCGATGCTCCCCTATGAGGAGCGCAAGCGCAATTTCAAGATTATTGAGTCTGGGTATGTGCAGGAGCAGGCCCAGCGCGAGGCCGCCCGCTGTCTCCAGTGTGCCTGTCCGGCTGCTGGCCAGTGTGACCTTCAGCGCTACAGTATCGAGCATGGCCTGGCCGATAACCGTTTCCATGACGGCGAGCCGACCGACTACCATGACTACGAGACGGATCTCTCGCACAGCTTCATCTTGCGCGATCCCAACAAGTGCATCAACTGTACGCAGTGTGTTCGCGTCTGTCACGACGTTATCGGCCCCGACTGCTACGGTATGTTTGGTAAGGGTTTTGATACCATCGTCTCGACGCCGTTCAATGTCAGCCTGCATGACACCGACTGTGTCTCCTGTGGCGCCTGTGTCCAGGTCTGCCCAACTGGTTCGCTGATGATGGCCGAGCGCCACCTGACACGCTACTCCTTCGCGCTGGACCGCTGTATCTTCTGCGGTGACTGCGTCGAGGTCTGCCCTCACGGTGCGCTGGGTGAGACCCCCAACTTCGAGCTCTCGTTCTTCAACCGCTTCGGTGAGGACGTGACCCTGGAGAAGCAAGACCTGGCCCAGGCTCCCAGCTACCTGGTCCGCCAGCGTCTACCCCGCAGCAAGAAGAGCCTGCCCGTCATGAGCCCGCTGGTTCGCCCGCTGCCCGCCCGCGGCATCCGCGAATAAGAGAGTTTCTTAGGACGCAAAGACGCCAGAGGGCCGATTCCCCCATGGGGGAATCGGCCCTCTGGCGTCTTTGCGTCCTAAGAAACAACCCACGTATTTTGTAGAGTGAATTTCGTGCATCTGGTATCATATGAGGAAAATGGTCGTGAAGAAGTGAGGCAAGAGCAGGCATCCATTCGTGTATCATGGTAGGATAAAGAAGAATTGCCTGTCAGCCCGTTAGTGGTAGATGCTAGTATCCGCGTACGTAAGTAGCGGGCCGCCAAAGTCGGAGAGGGTTATGATGGCGAAACAACGTGAGTTGCGCTTCCCCAAAGGCTTTTTGTGGGGGACCGCCTCCTCGTCGCACCAGTGCGAGGGAGGCAATGTCAATAACCAGTGGTATCGCTGGGAGCAGCAGGGCCACATCCTCAGTGGCGAGGAGTGTGGGCAGGCTGCCAACTGGTGGGAGAACGCCGAGCAGGATTTTGAGCTGGCGGAACAGATGGAGAATAACGCGCTACGCTTGAGCCTGGAGTGGAGCCGTATCGAGCCTCGCGAGGGAGTATGGGATAGCTCGGCGCTTGAGCGCTATCGCGAGATGCTTCAGGATCTGCGCCGCCGCAATATGACGCCCGTAGTGACGCTACACCACTTTACCGAGCCGCTCTGGTTCGCGGAGCGTGGCGGCTTTACGCGTGGTGAGAATGTGCGCTACTTCCTGCGCTATGTCAACTATGTGACCCGAGCGCTGAAAGACCTCTGCGACTTCTGGGTGACGCTGAATGAGCCAAACGTCTACGCGGTTCAGGGGTACCAGATGGGCGAGTTTCCGCCGGGTGAGCGCGATCTGCTGCGCGCCTTGCGTGTCCTGCATAACCTCATGCGCGCCCATGTAGAGGCCTTCTACGCCATACGGCTGCACCAGCCCCAGGCGCGCATTGGCTACTGCCTACATTACCGCCTCCTCGATCCTGCCTTCTTTCTCTCTCCACTCGATCACGCCGTGGCAGGCGTGCAGGACTCCTTCTTCAACTGGAACGCGCTCAAGCTCGCAGAGGAGGGCCGCTATGCCTTCCCCTGGAACTTGCTTACGCCAGGTATCCGGCGCGCGACAGGCGCCCGCGACTATCACGGGGTCAACTACTATACCCGCGAACTGGTGAGCTTCGATCCAGGCGCGACGAGCGATGCCTTTGGCAGGCGCTCGATCCGCCCGGGCGCGGTCTGCAATGACGAGGGGCTGGATGGCCATTTCGGTGAGATCTATCCCGAGGGGATGTATCGCGTCCTGTACGAGGTCTATCGGCGCACGCGTGGCAATAAGCCGCTGTACATCAGCGAAAATGGCTTCTGCGATGCCCGCGATGATCGGCGACCAGCCGCGATTCTGGAGCACCTGGCGCAGGCGCATCGAGCCATTCAGGATGGCATCCCGGTGAAGGGCTACTTCTACTGGTCTCTGGTGGACAATTTTGAGTGGAATAATGGCTGGCATGTGCGCTTTGGCCTGATCGACCTGGACCCTCGAACGCAGCGGCGTACGCCCCGGCGCAGCGCCAGCATGTTTGGTGAGATCTGTCGTGCCAACGCGATTACCGAGGAGATTGTGGCGCGTTACGCTCCTAAAGCCCTGGAGAGCATTTTTGGCCCTCGTGAAGCGCTACAGCATTTGCATGTGTAGTTGCTTAAGCTGTCAGATTTGATCCATGGAACATTTGTGCGTCCTTATACATAGAATCTTTATTCGGGTGTTGTGGTTTTTGCATCAAGCTTTCATAACTGATTCATCAAGAGGAATGCATGGATATTACAGCGTCTGGCATTGGCCTGGCCTTCTCATCGGGCATTAACGCCTATATGCCACTCCTGTCGTACGCGATCGCGGCGCGTTTCTTTCATCTGTACAGAGTTAATCCTGACTTTGCGTATATCACAAGCGACTGGTTTATGATCGCGCTGGCCATCCTGGCTCTGGCCGATCTCTTCGCGGATAAAATCCCTGGTGTGGATCATGTCTGGGATATCATTCATACCATAGTGCGTCCCATCGCGGGCGCGCTGGTGGCCGCGGCCGCCTCTGGTCATACTTCCGGGGCTGCCCTGGCGATCCCACTGATCGTGGGGGGGAGTATCGCGGGCGTGACGCACGCGACCAAGGCCACCACACGTGCTGCCTCAACCGTGGGAACGGCGGGTTTTCTCAACATCGGGATCAGTATCCTGGAAGACATAGGGATGGTCATCTCGGTCATACTCTCGCTGCTGGCGCCTACGGTGATGGTCGTGATTGTTGTGCTCTGTCTTGCGCTCTTCATCTTTGTAGGCACGAAGATCGTGAAGCGGCTGCGAGCGCGCCGCCAGCGTCGCCAGCAGGCCAAAACCATGTCGTCGGTGTGACTTCTCGCGCCAGCGGCGCTCGCTTGAGTAAATGATGTGGAGAGCCCCTGGCGGTCATAGGCCGCCAGGGGCTCTCCACATCATTCACCCAAATGTAGCTGAGAAACGTGTACTAGATAGTAGATCTGATGAATGTGTCAGTGAGCAATTACTAATGTTCACTGACATTGTTTGTTGTATACTTTAGAAAAGTGTATCTACCTCAAGGTTTCTCATCACTATGTGGCTCGCGGGGTATGGTATGTGGTGAGCAAAGGCCACTGGTCTTTGCTCACCACATACCATACCCCCTGAGAAGCGTCGCAGGCGCTGAGAGTATCTTACATAATAAAGCAGGAATAATGTTTTATGGAAACGACGACGACATCAATCTCTGAGATGCAGAAATTTATTTTTGGCAGCAAGGTCTATTGCTCCGATGGTGAGAGTGGGACGCTGACCCATATAGGCTTTGATGCCCGAGATTGGCGGGCCATTGTGCTGGGTGTGCGCTTAGGTCGCTTTATGGGCCGCACCGTCTATGTGCCCTTCAACACGGTCGCGAGCGCCTCCAGCAATGGCGTCAACCTGACTATTTCGCGTGATGAGCTGGAGCAGGCGCGCAAAGAGGCCCCCGGCGCCGCTATGTTCGATAGCCGTTCGCAGGTGCATCATAGCGAATCGGGTTCGACGGGCGCACTCTACCTGATCGCCGTGCATCCTGGCAGTGGCGAACTGGCCTACGTGGTCGCCAAGAGCCTGAAGGGGCAGGACGTACTGCTGGCGAGACGCTATCTCTCGCGCCTGGAGAGCGGTCGCATCGAGGCCTCGCTGCCCGAGGCTACCTTGCAGAGCCTACCGAACTATCGCCCCGATGGCGAGCTTCAGAACGAGGTTGAAGAGATTCTCTTCGAGCTGGGGCCGCTCCATATAGACTTCAAGGGCATGGATATCCTTGTGCTCGATAGCGTGCTCTACCTGGAGGGCAACATCTCTAGCTCGCTGCGCTCCGATGTTGTCACCAACCAGGCCCTAGGTGTCCCTGGCCTGCTGGAGATCAAGAATCGCCTGGTGGCTGATGATACGCTGGCCAGCCAGCTTGCGATGGCCATGGCGCATGATCCCCGCACGCAGGAGTTGCCGATTGGCGTCTATCCACGCCTGGGCAACGTCCGCCTGAGCGGTAGCGTCCACAACGAGGCACAGAAGCAGTCCGCTGAAGAGATTGCCAGCAAGTTCCCCGGCGTGCGCTCCGTAGAGAACGAGTTGCGGGTCAATCCCGCCACCTCCATGCTCTATGTCCTCTCCAGCACCGAAAGCCAGGAGACCCAGGACCAGATCCCCGGCAAATATATTCGCCACACCAAATAACTATCAGTACAAAAAGAAGAAAAGGAGCGTAGGGCACGCCCTACGCTCCTTTTCTTCTTTTTGTACACTTTTACCCTCTCAACGCCTGGTCTAGATCACTCAGGATGTCGTCGATGTGCTCGATGCCAACGGAGAGGCGGATGCAGCCGGGGTTGATGCCCAGGTTGCGGCGCTCCTTGTCGCTGAGCGTGCGGTGCGAGGACATGGGCGGGTAGCTGACGAGCGAGAAGACATCGCCCAGGCTCGTGGCAGGTAGACAGAGCTGGAGCCGGTTCATAAAGCGATAGACGGCCTCCTGGCTCTGCTCCTTGAGTTCGAAGGAGAGCAGGCCGCCATAGCGCCCCTGGCCAATGAGGTGCTCTGCTAACGCATGCTGTGGGTGGCTGGCGAGGCTGGGGAAGTGGACGCACTCGACGGCGGGATGCTCGTTCAGGAAGGCCGCAGCCTGGTTGGCGTTGCTGCAATGGCGCTCCATGCGTAGAGCCAGGGTGCGCAGGCCGCGCATGGTCAGGTGTGCCTCGAAGGGGCTGAGCATGGCGCCCAGCAGGTTAGCGTTGGTGCGCAGGTTTCCCATCAGTGAGTTCTTGGAGCTGATGACGGCCCCACCTGTGCTATCTCCATGCCCGCTGATATACTTGGTAGTGCTGTGGACGACCAGGTCAAAGCCGTGTTCGAGTGGGCGAATTAAATAGGGGGTCGCGAATGTACTATCGATCACGGTAATGGCCCCGACCTCTTGCGCGGCGGCGCTGATGGCGTCGAGGTCAGCGATCTTGACCAGGGGGTTGGAGATGGTCTCTAAATAAACAACGTCTGGTTGCTCTTCGCGAATGATGGCTCCAACCTCCGGTACGCAGAGATCTTTGAGTACGACCTCAACGCCATTGGGGATGTAGTGGGCCTGCAAGAGGCCAATTGAGGGGCCGTAGAGGTCTTTGGAGGCCAGGATCTTGGTCCCACTGGTCAGGCCTGCTGTGATGAGCGCGGCATTGATGGCCGCCATGCCTGAGCCAAAGGTGATGGCTCCTACGCCTCGCTCGGCGCGGGCCAGGGCGTCTTCAAGCGTCTGGGCGTTGGGATTGCCCTGGCGAGCGTAGACGAAGGCGGCGTCCCCATCGGGCGTCTTGCCGCTAAAGGCCTGGTCCAGGGCCTCGCAACTCTCGTGGATATAGGTCGTGCTGGCGTGAATGGGCTGGACGGTTGGTGTGCCAGTCTGGTAGCGCGAGCGTGCACTCCGATCTTCATGGATGAGTTGTGTGTCCAGGTGCCAGTTAGTATTGTAGTCTGTCATGAGCAAGCAACCTCTTTACTGTAGAAGCGATAACCGGGCGGGAGCGCCGGGGGCCGGTGTTCTCAGGGCGTACAGAGCGTATTGATATAGCGGAGATCGGCCAATAGCTCTGCGATGGAGGGGCGAGCCTCTTCATCCTGTGTGAAGCCCTGTTGATAAAGCGCGTTATAGCGATCCGCCAGCACCACGCCTGGAAGCAGTGTGCGTGTGGCGGATTCCCACTGCGTATAGCGTGCGATAACGCTCCCTTGCGGATCGGCTAGCAGGGGAAAAGGCAGGTGCAGCTCTTCCTGGACCTGGAGGTTTTTCAGAACAGGATCAGGCGTGATGGCTAGAATAGCACACATCTCATCGCGAAAGGCACGGTACTGCTCCACGAAGCCACTGAGCCATGTTCGCGCCCGCGCATCGGTGAGGCTGGGGATGAAGAGCAGCAGTAGATGCTCGCGCTGCTTATAATCCCAGGGGCTATGCGGCATACCATCGGGTCCCGGCAGCGTAAAGGCCGGAATAATCTGGTCCTTCACCAGATTATTAGGTGCTTGATTCTGTTCGTCATTCATCTTTGAAGCTCTCCCTTTGTGAGTCACTACAACATATCTTCCCTATTGGCTTATATAGTACCGCATATTGTGGCAGCGCGTCCACGCTCTTCGCGCCTGCGGCGCTGAGAGGATAGAGATGGGGGCGTATGGCGAACAATGTCCATCATACGCTCACATCATATATGTGTATATAATCCCTGAAAAGGTGGGCTTGCGAACCGGGACTATGCCGGGGTAATGAAGGGCAGGATTTGCTCCTCAATGGCGAGGGCGACACCGTCTTCGGCGTTGCTGCGCGTGACATGGTGGGCGGCGGCCTTTACTTCCTCGGAGGCGTTGCCCATGGCGATGCCCAGGCCCGCGAAACGCAGCATGTCGATGTCGTTGTGGTTATCTCCAATGGCGGCGATCTCGTTTGATGAGATGCCAAGCATACTGGCGATCTTCAGGAGAGCGTGCCCCTTGGAGACTGCGGGATGCAGAAACTCAATCAGGTCCGAGGCGGCCTGGGTGACGTAGAGCTGCGAGGCGAAGAGCTCCTCAAAATATACGCGTTTGCGTGCCAGCTCGGCTGGATCACAGACGCCCACCAGCTTGATGCAGGGCTGGGGATAGAGCTCCGCCACGTCCGGGACCTCTACGGCTGTGGGTGCGGGCGGAAGATACCAGTTCCTGGCGCCGGGCGTTCCCGTGTCGGCGAAGACGCGCTCGTGGGTATGGTAGACGCGAAAGACATCCTGTTCCTGCAGGGCGCCCAATGTGGGCAGAATATATTCATCTGGAACGAGTTGTTCATAGAGGGGCGAGCCATCGGCTACGTCGGCGATGATTGCGCCATTATAGACGATCTGTGGTCCGTTGAGGGGAACGCCGGGACAGAGCGAGAGGAGCGCGGGAAAGGTCTGCCCGGTCGCGATCACCAGGGTTACGCCCACCTCAACGGCCCGTCTGAGCGCCTCATGTGTGCGCGGCGTGATTACGCGCTTAGGATCGAGCAGCGTGCCATCGAGGTCGAGTGCCAGCAAACGATACATAGAAAAGAGCTCCTAAATTGAGATAGCCTGTACATATGTCTCGCCCGCCATTGTAACATATCTCAGGCAACCAGCCGTTTATAAGAGTCCGATGTTGTGAGTGTGCTGGTGTTTGTTCAGAGTGATATAAATACAGGTGTCCAGAGATGAAGTGTTTTTGTAGTGCCTGCTCATATTAAGATTGGTAGTACTTTTATGGTTTTTTAACACATTAAAGTGTTTTGATGTGCTAAAGCGAAAAGGGGAGCTCTGTGAGACTTTTTGCAAAAGCTGTTGTTCTGACCGTATTAAGTGGGCTGTTTGCGCTGCTGCTCATGGGATATACCACTGATGCTGCCAGGGCTGCTACACGTTTTACTTCAATAGCAACTGATACATATATGTCGAGGAAGGTGCCTGATTTCAGCAGGTTTGTTGGTTTCTGGTATGCTCATGGGGCAGACGTGGTCGTTAACGCAGATGGTCAGGCACATTTTGGTGCGCGCACCTATACCTGGTGTGGTCCTGGGGTAAAGCAGCCGTGTGATTCGTCACAGGGAGGTATTATCGACGGCTATACAGAAAATATACAGTTTTCCAGGGTAGACGGTAATGTCGCTTATGGGACAATTACATCTGGAAATGTGTGTCCCGTTGGTTCAGAAGCGACATTGACCCTGCTGCCTGGAAACCAGGTACGCTTTTCTGCTGGCGTAGGTATGGGCAACCAGCTTTGTGGCCCGCAAGCGGCTGTAGGGGCATGTGGAGCGTAACCCACTTCACTACACTAAGATCTTATTCCGAAACCCAACGTCACTGGCGTGCCTAGCGCTTCCCCCATTCGGGGACACGCGCGCTCAGGTTTTCGGAGAAGTAGTAAGCTAGCTCAGGTCATCTTGTCTCTATCCACGCATGCATCACCCCTTCCATCAAAAAGTTGATGGGAAGGGGTGATGCTTAACATGTATATGAAAGAGGCTCAGGACTGGAAGTATTAATGTATACATACTATACTACTTCTATACTAACGGGATAAGGTTGAGAAAGAGACAAGGAGTGTAATTCAGATGCCTAGAGAAGCACGCAAGCGTTTGGAGAATATTGGTGCGTTACTGGTTGTGGGAAGTGGTAAGGGGGGCGTAGGTAAATCGACGGTCAGTGTCAACCTGGCGGTTGCGTTAGCGAAACAAGGAGCGTCTGTGGGCTTGCTGGATGGCGATGCCTATGGTCCCAGCATTCCCTTGATGTTAGGAGTGCGTAAGCGGTCGGAGAGCAAGGGCTGGAGCGCGGCTTTGCCCCTGGCGGACCTCAAGACTCAGCAACGTAAGATTCAGCCACTCACGCGCTATGGTGTTAAAATTATCTCAGTAGGTTTCTTTATAGGTGAGGAGCAGGCGGTGGCTCCGATGCCCGATGCGCTGGGACTGCTGATGCGCCAGTTGCTCTTCTCCGTGGACTGGGGCGAGCTGGATTATTTAGTGATTGACCTGCCACCCGGCACGAGCGAGCCGCAGGATACCTTCTGCCGTGAGCTAGTTGTGGATGGAGCGGTCCTGGTCACGACGCCCCAGGATATAGCACGCATCGATACCGCCAAGGCGCTGGCGATGTTCCAGCGCGCGCATGTGCCGGTGCTGGGCGTGGTGCATAACATGGGGAGCGTCCTATGTCCCCACTGTGGAGAACTATTTGAGGCCTTTCCTCGTAGCACTGAACAGCGCAATGCCCTTGATTCCGTGCCGGTTCTCGGCGATATCCCCCTGGACCCCGGCGTGGTCTCAATGAGCGACCAGGGCTATCAGGTGGTCGTAAGTATGCCCGAATCGGCGGCGGCATGCGTCTTTAGCGAAATGGCACAGAAGGTCACCCAGCGTCTCGCCGAAGAGCGAGAGGGGGAAGCATGAAGGAGAAACTAAAGGGCATCTTTACAGACACTATTTTAGCAACACTTCGGAAGATGATGTGTTGGACCGGAACGAAACAACAATTGCAAGCATTACTAGAGTAGTAGGTTTTTGATGTCGCAGCTCATGTTGGGTAACGATATCAAACGAGAAGGCCAAACACAGCCAACTCTCGTCTACGGAGGTTCTGTAAAGGAGGTACCTCAATGTGGAGCGACAACAGGAGAAGAAAAACATTCGCCATCATAGTCTGTTTGCTCGTAGTAGGAATAGTATCCTTTGGGAGTGTCATAGGTAGCCGTATAGCTAATGCAGCAACAACTTCCCCATCTCACTCACACTCAGCATCTTCAACTAATGAAGTCACGACGAACGGTTCAACCAATGTAGTCAGGATGAGCGGTTCAACCAATGTAATCACGACGAACGCCTCAACCTTCAGGGTAACAAGCATTGATATGTCTGTTACCCCAAGCACCACCTCGCTATGGAGATGCGGCTCTTACATTCAAGTCACCTACAATGCCGTCTTCCATGTCGTCTCAGGCCCAAATGGGGGAACGATTGTGTTCTCCTATACCACCAACAATGGGCGTTCCCAAACGGCGGAAAAGTTAACTATTCTGCCTGGTCAGTACCTCTCAAACTACACGTTCACATGGCAAGGAAGTCTTCCAGGTGACCATACCTATCCAGCGCCGGGAGGCGTATTGGTCACAAGTCCAAACACTCTGGTGTCTCAGATGGTCATGCCAGCCGGGAAGTGCCGCTAATCAGCGAAGGTTTCGAGCGTTCCTCCCAAAAACGCTCTCAAGATGGAGAGATAGTTGGTTCCTCATTGGAGGCACTGGTGAGGGCGTCTACCTCTCCACTGGCATTCGATACCGAAGTCGAGAGTTGCAAAAACGTGAGGGTGCTTTCAAAAAGCTCCCTCACGTTTTTGAGCACAAAGAATTGTTTCTCATTTATTGGCTGCAAAGGCAAAGATTAGCGCAGCATAACTATGTGTTTGATGCACAAGAAAATAGAAAATTTTGTAGCCTAAGAGATAAAATAGTACAAGTAGATACGTATATTGACACCTTCTGAGCGTAAGCTTATACTTGAAGAGTCAGTATATATATTATTTTCTTGGAATTATTTGGCCTGTACGTCCATCATAGGCGCACGATTTATGACTTTGCCGGCACATTTGAAACGCGCAGACCTTGGTAGGGACCCGGTTTACCGTGTCCGAAGGCGATTGATCGCCTGTGGGCGCAGCCCCAAACGTTTCCCAGCACCATCTCGGGTGGTGGGTCATTTGTTGCCCACTAAAAGTTTTGGCTAGCGCCGAACTGCCATGAATGGCCTTCGGACGCGCTAAAGCTGGTCCCTACCGAGGGTGGTGCATTTTCTGAAGGAGTCATCAACCCCCCATTCTGGGGGCGCGGCGTGGTGCCTATGTGAGGATAGCTCGTTGCGTATATCAATTTATCGAAGGGGCATTTGATCTGTTAGTGAGTTGAGAGGTGGTAAGAAGAGATGGTGTGTCCGCGGTGTGGTTATGAGGGGGATGTGACACAGAAGCCCTGTGAGCGGTGTGAAATGTTTGTCCCGATGGCGGGTACGGGGACCGCTGCCCAGGACGCGGCGGCTACGCAGACGCAAGGCTCACCTCCTGAAGATGAGGATGGCGAAGCGCGCAAGGCGACTGCTACCGCCTCGACGTTTCAAGCGCGCAGCCCCCTGCGAGAACGCAATGAGCAGCGTGTACGGCAGGCGCGCTACGTTGCTACGCCTCCACCAGGAGCATCCCAGGCGGTTCCAGGGTCGTTACCGCGTCCAGGGGTGCCGGGGGGGCAGCGCTCCCAGGAGGCGATGCCTCGCTCTGCGCAGGCTCTGCCGGGTTACCCGCAGATGACCCCACCTTTGCGCTCTCAGTCCTTACCGGCCCAGCCTGGTCGCAGCGAGTTCTCGCCATCGTCGCTGCCCGCACGTGTGAACCGTCTGGCCAATAATATCGCCTCGCTACGAAGTATCGAGCAGGCCGGTGGCGAGTCTGCTCGCTCAGGGATGGGGGCGCGCCCGCTGGCTGATACCAGTCAGCCAGCGGGCGCGCCCGTGCTGGTCTCAGGGTCCCTTCTGCGCAATGGGCGCTATCGCTTGAGCGAGCCGCAAACGCGTCATGAGTGGAAGTCAGGTACCTATGAAACGACCTGGCGTGCCCAGGATGCTCAGCGCGCGGGCGCTCTGGTGCTCATCAAAGAGGTTGAACTGGCGGAGGGACGCGAGCGCACTCAGGCCCTGCTACGGAACGCGACCGTGGCCCTGATGGAGGCTGGTCGCCTTCCGCGTGTTCCCGCGCTCTGGGATGCCTTTATGGAGCATGGGCGCAACTTCTTTGTTTTTGAGCCACTGGAGGGCGAGACGCTCATAGCACGCCTACAACGCGTGGCAGGGCCTCTCTCTGAACAGGAGGTCGTATGCCTCTGTGTGCATATCGTGGAAGTCCTGGAGGCGCTCTCAACGCAAAAGCCCCCACTTATGCATGGCTTGATCTGTCCCGAAAATATTGTGATCAGCCGCTATGGTGCGCAATACGCGCTGACGGGTTTCTCGGTTGTGCAGTCTGGTTCTGGGGGGCAGTATGAAGTTGACCGGGAGCAGGCGCGCCTCTCGCCCTATGCCGCGCCCGAAATGGGAAGTGGTAAACTCGATGTGCGCTCGGATCTCTACTCGCTGCTGGCGACAGCCTACCATGCTGTGACGGGGAGGGCGCCTGAGCGTGATCCGGCGAGCAATACTATTACATCCGCCAGGCGGGTCGCACCTCAGGTCTCGCCGCGGTTAGATGCCATACTTACGCGTGGCCTGCGCCCCCTGGCTGTTCAGCGTTATCAAAGTCCCGCTGAACTGAAGCAGGACCTGCTGTCCTGGCGCATGGGGGGAACGACATCGAGCATGGGAGCGATTGTCTCGGCCTCGGGCGCCTCGTTTACCAGCGTGGCCCCGGTATCTTTTAATAGCGCCCTCCCGGGCGAACGTCGCCCGACGGATAGCGTGGCCCAGATGCTCCCCAGTATGCTTGGTGACCTGGAGGATGAAGATAAGTCACAGCTTCCACAGCCAGAGGATCTCCCGCCCATGAGCGAGGGCAATGACCTGCTGCAATCCCTGCTCTGGCTGGGCGCGATTATGCTCTGTGTGATTGTCCTGGTCTGGGCCAGCCAGGGATTTCTATGAGAAAGAGGCCCGACGCGTACTTTAGTAGCGTCGGGCCTCACGCAGTGTATGTTGCCTATTCGGGTTTGGTGCCGACGTGGATGGCGACGAGACCACCGTTGAGGTAGTAGTAGCGCACATCGCTCCATCCGGCCTCCTCCATGATCTCCTTGACGCGGGGAGCCTTGGGGAAGGTCGTCAGTGAGTTGGGCAAATAGTTATACTCCTCGAAGGCTTTGCCCAGGATGGTGCCAAAGAGGGGGGCAAGCTTGTAGAAGTAGAGATAGAAGAGCGTACCGAAGATCTTGCCGGGTGGATGGCTGATCTCCAGGCAGACGACGCGCCCGCCGGGGCGCACAACACGCAGCATCTCGCTGAAGCCCCTGCCGATATTGGTCAGGTTGCGCACCGTAAAGGCGGAGCAGCAGCCATCGACGCTGTTGTCGGGGAGATCGATATTCTCGGCGTCGCCGACGCGTAGCTCGATGCGGTCTTGCAGGCCCATACGCCTGAGTTTCTTCTCGCCAACCTCTAGCATCTCAGGCGTGATATCCATCCCAATCATATGGGTGCCGGGTCCCGAGTTGCGAATGACCGAGATCGAGAGGTCAGCGGTGCCCGCGCCCAGATCAAGGCCGGTCTCGCCAGTTGCCAGGGCCAGGTAGCGTGCGGCCCGCTTGCGCCAGTAGGGATCGAGCCCCAGGCTCATCAGACGGTTCATGATATCATAGATGCCCGCGATACGCCCAAAGAGACGCCGCACATAGGGCTTCTTGCCGCCAGTTTCCTTAAATTTTTCTTCGAGAGACAATTTTGCAGACATAGCTAAGAGGCTTCCTTGTAGAGTTTATGAATAGTTATTTCTTCCGCATCAGGACAAAATCGATCAGCTCATCAAGCACATCGCGGTCGGGCGAGGCCGGGAAGTGATAGAGAGCCTCGCGCGCCTTGTTGGCCTGGGCATGAGCATCCAGCAGCGACAGCTTCACGCCGTTGCCCTGGGTGACCCACTCCACGATCTCGCTGATCTCCTCGTCTTTATGGGTCTTCTCCCCGAGCAGGGTCTTCACTTGCTGGTAATGCCCGTTCTGGGGCGCATCCTGCAAGGCATAGATGAGGGGGAGCGTGACCATGCCCTGGCGCAGGTCATTGCCTACGGGCTTGCCAATCGTTGATTGATCCTGGGTATAGTCAAGGATATCATCAATGATCTGGAAGGCGGTACCCAGGTGCATGCCATAGGCGTGCAGTAGCTCGATCTCTTCTGGGGTCGCGCCACTGATGATCGCGCCACCCTTGCTACAGGCGGCCATCAGGCAGGCGGTCTTGCTCTTGGTTTTCTCATAGTAGGTCTCTTTACTCAGATCGATATTGCCTGCCGTCATCATCTCCAGGATGGTGCCCTCACAGACAGTGGCGACAGTGTCGGAGAAGAGGTGATCGATACGGGGGTCCTCGATGTCGGCGATCAGGCCCGCCGTTTTGGCGAAGTAGTAGTCGCCAAGCAGGATCGCGATCTTATCGCCAAAAAGGGCATTGACGGTGGGGTTGCCGCGCCGGGTGCTTGACTCATCAACGATGTCATCGTGAATGAGCGTAGCTAGATGTGTCATTTCGAAGGCCACACTCAAGAGTAGCAGTTTCTCAAAGCGATAGGTATTGAGTTTGCCAGCCAGCAGGGTGAGCGCGGTACGCAGTCGCTTGCCTGGCGCGCCCAGGGCATGCATCGAGGCCGAGTTGAGGATCGTCAGCCCTGAGGTTGCTCGCTCTTGAAACGTCTTATCGACCGTGTCGAGATCAGCCTGGATACCGGCAAAGAGTCGGCTCAAAGTGGCCGTTGTGTTCATGGTAGGATTCTCCATTTCCTCATGGTAGTGCCTCCCGAAAACCTGAGCGCGTGAGCGCTAGCCGCGTGAGCGGCGTTGGTTTTCGCATAAGGAGGTAGTAGCCTTTGGATGTCTGTAGGCACAGTACTAAGGCATCCCCTGACTGTCAGCGCTCTGACAAGGCGAAACAAGCGACTTTATAGGTACGAACGATCATAAAAAAAGAGCCATGTTAAAGTTTAACAAGGTAGTTGCTAATCAGATTATAACGCGCTTTGTCCAAGCTTGTTAAGATATCCCGATTGGTGTCGTGGTGTGGAGGTGCCAGGCGACTGCAGACCGCCTGGCACCTCCACACCACGACACCAATTTATTACACCTCAGCGGTGGTATCGATCTCGACCAGGTCTTCCTGGACATAGCCATTGGTGAAATCGAACTCATCGAGCACATCGAGGGCCGTACGGTACTCGCTCCAGCTTAAGCGCCGATTGAGCACGGGATCGTTGACGGCTTTCCAGGCGGGAAAGTATTGATCCATCAAGCTAATGGGAGTATCTGGCCCCAGTTCCTCGGCGATCCAGCGCAGGACCTCACGTGTACCAGAGATATCCTCAGGCATGACCAGGTGGCGGATAAGCAGCCCACGTCTCCCTATGCCTTCCTCATCGAGCTGTAGGGGACCAACCTGGCGGTACATCTCGCGGAGCGCCGCCTGGTTATAATCCACGTAGCGAGGCATCTTCGAGGTGCGTAACGCGTTTTTGTTGTCTGAGTACTTGGCATCGGGTAAATAGATATCGATGACGCCATCCAGGAGTTTTAATGTCTCCAGGTTTTCATAGCCTGCACAGTTGTATACAATCGGCAGGCGTAGCCCTTTTTCACAGGCAATGACCAGGGCTGCCAGGAATTGTGGTACGAAGTGGGTTGGAGTCACCAGGTCCAGGTTGTGGCAGCGTTTCTTCTGCAAATACATCATCATATCCGCGAGGCGTTCGGGGGTGACACGATGGCCCAGGCCGCCCTGGCTGAGCGAGAAGTTCTGGCAGTAGGTACAGCGAGCCTGGCAGTAGCCAAAGAAGATGGTTCCGGCTCCCCGCGTCCCGCTGATGGGTGGCTCTTCGCGGCGATGGACGTTCCAGGAGGCGACGATGGCCTCGGTCCCCGAGTGGCAGACGCCAGTCTTGCCCGCGATACGGTTGCAGCGGCAGTTCTGTGGGCAGATAGTACAACTGCGTAGGACTTCCCAGGCAGCGGCCGCGCGCTCGGCTAGTTCACCGGTTTCATAGAGTTGAAGGTAACTGGGATAAAGCATCTGGCAACTCCAAGTGCGAGATTGCGAAATGATCGGATATGGTCAAGACGCCTTTAGCGCTAAGAAGAGTGCCCAGCCTTCTCTGCGATGACCGGACACTCTTATGTTAATTGTTCTTGTATGCCTGACCCTCTAGGGCCAGGTCCTGGTCAACGGATATACCTAGTATACCCTATGTGTCGAGCCAGTAGCTTAGTCCTGTGAGGGCCATTTATAGCCGGGATGTGAGGGCTTAGGTCCCCGAGGCGTGCGTGGTTTCTTCTCGCCCTTGGTAGCCTTCTTCGCACGAGGGGTTCTGGCCTTCGCGTCTGATGGCTTGTCTGCATCCTGCTTCCTGGCCACTTTTTTCTTGGCTGGTGTCCCCTCGGCAGGCTCTGCTGGTGTGACGGGCTTGAGTAAGTTATCGGCGTCCTCGTCGATCCCGGTCCAGAACTCGGCGTTGCGACGCTGTACCGGGCGAGGTCCCTTGAGCACGCGTCCATCGGGGAGGCGGGTCACATGGAACTCAGGCTGCTGAGTCTTCTCGGCCTGGCGAAAGTTACGCGTGCGAGGCGTGCGAGCCTCTTCGTTAAACGACTCGTAGTCGCCCTCGAAGTGACCTGTGTGGGATTGGCGCGGTGCCTGATCCTGCTCAAAACGCCGGGGAGCAGAATTGCGCTCAAAGCGACGAGGAGGCTGGTCCTGCTCGAAGCGACGAGGCGTGGAATCGCGCTCGAAGCGGCGAGGAGGTTGATTCTGCTCGAAGCGACGAGGCGTGGAATCACGCTCGAATCGACGCGGTGCCTGGTCGTGCTCGAAGCGATTGGGTCCTGCACCGTAGGGACGGCGAGGGCCAGTTGAACCCTGGAAGCGACCGCCATGTGGGCGAGTTCCGCCATGGGAGGGGTAACGCTCCTGCCCCGACTCCCATTCAGGCTGTTCATTGCCACGGCGCGCGAAATTCGGCGTATTCGTATTATTGTTGTTGTAGGGACGTCGACGCTCTGGATACTGGGCCTGGTCATGTGATGGAGAGGAGAATCCGGGGCGAGGGCCAGTATGCTGATTGGGGCGATTATAGTTGGGAGCGCCGGTATTGCCGTTGTAATGGTTGGGACGGGAGTGCTGACCATTAGAAGGCGTATTGAATGAGTTGTTGCTGGTTGTGCGTGGGCGGTAGTCTGCGTGATTGCGCTGGGCCCCATTTTGCCAGGCGCGATCAACAATGGAGCGATTGAGGCGTACTTTGCCTGGGCGTTGAGTATTGCCCTGTTGCTGACCATCAGATGTACCAAAAGAGGATGAATCGCGGTACGGTGGGCGCGCGCCATCTCTTCGCTGTGGATTGAAGTTTCTGGTCATAGTTCCTTTCAAAAGTGTCTTCTCTTGTTATGGGGGTATGTAATGTAATTAAGAATGGTGGATAACGGCAAGATCGTTTGTCCCTCCCGTCGGTCATGCCACACCAACCTCGAAAAAATCCTTTGACGCGCATAAAGAGCGTGTAGGGTCCGATGCTTCTATGTAGGGGGGCGCGTCTGCCTATAGTATACCATATTTCTCTTCGGCCGACTATTCAGTAACATAAACACACCCGGAAGCACTATGTATTCCCAGGGACTGCATTATGCTTCTGGCGGTTTTGAGTGGCGCGATCTTCGTTCGTTTCTGTAATATAGAAGATATTGTATTTTAGGAGCGACCGAAGATATGTATGCCGATCCCTCGCAGCAAAACTTTCGCCTGACGCCAGGCTGGAAGCTATTTTTTCTGTTATTTCCAGTGTGTGTATTTGGGATAATCTGCTTGCTTCCCTTGTTGATTATACTCATTACTATTCTGGCGAGTAGGGAAAGTATTTTTTCCCCGCCCAATTCCCTTGTGACTATTTTTCTAGGGGGAATGATTGCTGGTTGTTTGCTTACTTATATGCTTTCATGGTTTGTATGGAGGAGCACGCGCCACGTGGTTACCTCTGATGGCATTCAGTTCCATACCTTTGGTTATAGCATCTATACACCCTGGAGCAATATTGTGTGTATCGCTCCAAGGCCTCTGGGCGCTTATAACCCTCCTTCATTGATTCTGAAGGAGTCAGCGCCCAAGGGAAGAATTGAAGATGGGAGGCAGTGTGGTGTGGCTACGATCAAACTTAGCCGGTGGGCAGGCGAAAGAAATGATTTGCGAGTCTTTGTGCCGCTGATATATACGCTGCCGCGCCGTAACTGGGAGGTGAGCGACTTGGGTATGGCGATCCGCAACTATGTGCCGCAGTTGTTTAATGCAGACCCCGCAGGTTCGCCAGATGAGCAATAGTTGCGCCAAACAATCAGGCGAAAGATGCAGTTGGCGGTTGTTATTAACGTGCTAGCTGGTATTCTGCTGGACGTTTTAGTTATATTCTCCATGATAGTTGTTGGCTCCCCGGCGGAGGTGTTCTGGATCGTGCTGTGTGCCTGTTTCTGGCTGCTTCTGCCTCCTTTGCTAGGGTACCAGATCACGAGGATGCCAAAGGCACAAACTAAGGACACAACCAGGCGTTTCTCTTCATATTTTATGCTCATTCCTTTCGTTGTGATGTTGATTGTCTGTTTACTGAAGCTGGCTTATATTTGGAGCTGGTCTGCCGATCCAGTCAGCACCTTTATTGGCAAGCATGTTCAGACGCTAATGCTTATTAACACTGTTTTGGTTGCAACAGGCTCTTTTACCTTTACCATTTTTGCCAATCGCCTCACCGCCAGAGAGCAGAAGCAACTGGCGGCGCTGGAACAAGCGATGAAGTAGAGGAAATTATTATAGGCGCCACCCCCAAGTAGCCGCGTACGCCAGTAGCGGGCTAGGGGGTAGAGGCCAGGGGGACGGGCGTGAATTGGGTTTGTTGGCTGCCGAACATGGCGAGCGCTTTTGTCTGTGCCTCGTCGGGGAGCAGGGGGCGCAGGGCGAGGGTGTAGTAGAGTCCAGCCTCGCTCATGGTACCGCTATTGCCGTTCAGGCTGGCTTTGAGACTCTGGTATTGTCCGTGGTTGAGCAGGAGGGCGTGGCTGGGGATGGTGAACTTGAGGCAAGGGGTCTCCAGGTTGGGTGTGTTCTCATTGGGAGGAATGCTACCACACTCATAGGTGGCGGCCTGCTCCAGCGTGTAGTCGCTTAGGGGCCAGAAGGGGTAGTCGCGCTGGGGATCGGCGCTGAAGGTCCTGCGCGCCAGGAGGGCGTAGGTCGAGGCCTTGTAGGACTGGCTGCTCGTCGCGTTGACGGTGTTATTGATGGCGGTCAGGGCTTTGCCCAGGCGGGTATACTCGTCAAGCTCCTGGGCTTTGGTTTGGTAGTGGCCAAAGCTCCCATATGCAAACTCTGTCTGCTGGTTGTTGAGCGCGAGTTGCAGGTAGGTGGCGTTGAGGTCCTGAATGTCGATAAACTGCTTCTGGCTGAAATCGGGGAGATCGTAGGTGTTGACGAGTGCGTCGAGGAGCTGTTGCAGGGCGTCGGAGGCGAGCTTGCCTGTGCGCTCAGTTCCCAGGATGTAGGTGCCATCGCCATAGATGCTGAGCACCGGACTGAGCGAGAGCGAGCCTTTGAGTCCTCCGCCATAGAGCGTGCGGATAACCACGTCCTGGGGATCGGCGCTATAGGTGACCTGTTTATTTGCCTTCGCCTGCTGAATTGTCTTGATCTGTTTCTGCTTCGCGGTCCCTGAATCGCAGGCCACCAGGCCGAGTGCGAGGAGCAGGAGGCAGAGGCTGCTCAGCGTGATGAGAGAGCAACGATGGCGTGATTTGGGCAGCGTGGATGTGACCTTGCGGGCAAGCTGACGCATAGGGTGCAATCTCCATAAAATAATTTCAACATGCTCTTTGTATTGTAGCCGAACGCCTGGAAGCTTGTCACTAGTAGAATGGGAATGCGAATGGACAGGGCCAGCGGACCTGTCCATTCGCATTCCCATTCTATACAGGATTATTGGTTGAAGCGGTAGCCGATCATTTTGTAGACGAGCTTGGCGGCCAGGAAGTCGGCGCGGGTCTGCCCATCCATGGGGCAGAGTTCGACGACGTCCATGCCGACGACCGTGCTGCGCTGGCAGATCTCGCGCACGAGGTCGAGGACCTGGTACCAGGAGAGGCCACCCGGCTCGGGCGTGCCAACAGCGGGCATCTCGCTGGGATCGATGGCGTCGAGGTCGATGGTCAGATAGACATGCTTGCCCAGGCGCTCCCAGGGAATCTGTGCGATGCCCCTGGCGATCTGGTAGGCCCAGACCACAGCGACGTTAGGGCCGGACTTGAGGAACTCGGCCTCCTCCGGACTGAAGCTGCGAATGCCGATCTCCAGCAGGGGGATGCCCATATCCACCACGCGGCGCTCGATGCTGGCGTGTGAGAGTGGGGTGCCCTCGTACTCGTCGCGCAAGTCACCGTGGGCGTCGATATGTACCACCGTCAGGTCGGGATACTTCTCCTGAACGGCTGTGATGCAGGGTGCGGAGAGCGAGTGCTCGCCACCCAGGATGAGGGGGAGCTGGCCCTTCTCCAGGGTCTCACGGACGGCCTGCCCGGTTGCCTTGAGGGCCTCGGCGTGGTCCATGCCCCTATAGTCGAGGACGGGGCGGGTATAGACGCCGATCTCGATGGGGCAGCAGTCGAGCTCTTCGTCGTACAGCTCCATCTGGCTGGAGGCATCGAGAATGGCCTGGGGACCATGCTCGGTCCCTTTCATATAACAGACACTATATTCTAGCGGCGCGGGAATAATAGTGACCTGCGCCGTCTCTGGATTGCAGTGGGGGGCATCAGGGGCACCAAACTGGCTAATGGAAGAATATTCCATGTATCTCTATCCTTTTATTTTTTTCTGTAATTCACCAGGTAGTACTCTGTCAATCTTCATTGGAAAGGTTTTAAGCCGCCTACGGCGGGAGGGGATTTAGACGCAGAGGGGCTGACGCCCCTCTGCACTCCCCGCCTTTCCAATCAATGTTGACAGAGCAGTCGAGCCTGGTGAGGACCTTTCTCTGCGCCTACGGCGCTTCGCAGGGGTTAGGGGATGTTGTGAGAGTGGCATTCGCCGCACCCACAACATCCCCTAACCCCTGTGAGCCACCGCCAGGTGGCGAGGAGAGCCGTAGCTCTGATGTAATTATGCTTCATGTAGAGAAAACGGTGACCTTTGAGGCTCACCACAGGCAATAAAAATGAGCGCAGCGTTCTCTATTACGTGCATATGGTAGCAGACGGGCGCTGGTTGTCAAGGGGGAGTGGCATGTAGAGGAGGTAATGAATACTATAGAAGACCTTTGGAGAGAAATTCGATAAATAAAATAGAGAGTAAGAACGCTGTAACTACGATGTAACTGCACCTTACTCTCTATTCTCAGTAGAATTTGAGGCGGCAGAGGAAACCCGAAGGGATACTCTTCGCCTTGCGCTTGTTGCCTTTAGCGCACCTCCGCGGCGGCCTTCTTGGCGCGGCGAGCTTCCATGGCGGCCTCAAGGCGCTTTGGATCTGGCTCGTCGGGGCGTAGGGAACGGGTTGCGCGCACGATGAAATGGGACTCAACGTCGTTGGTTTTGAAAACTTCTTTGGCGAAGGCGATGGCATCTTCCTGGCTGAACTCTTTGCAGGAGCAGATGTCGATGTCTACTTCGCCATACTCGGGCCAGGCATGCAGGCTGATGTGGCTCTGAGCGATGACCACGAAACCAGACATACCAGCATCTAGTGGGTTAGATGTTTCAATATCATACAGGTGAACTGGGCTGACTTTTTCCATGCCTACGCGATCAGGATACTGATCGAGAACGCGACGCAGCAGGGGCTCGCTATTGAGGGTTTCGGGGGCGCAGTTGTAGAGTTCCAACATCAAATGTACAAGCATCGTTTACTTCCTCCGGGTTAAAAGCGTGGCGTGTCCCTCCGAATTATAAGGAGCCACGATTGCCGAGACTTCGGGTGCGCATCGCTTCTTCAAATTTTACGCACGAGTGATATTATATATTAGGTTGTCAAGAAAATGCAAAGAAAATAGGACGAAATTGTATCTAATAACAAGCTTTCTTCCACCTAAACACCAGCAAAGGTCCATCTAAACACCAGTCGCACTCCACCTAAACACCAGTAGAGACCCACCTGGCTGTTTGCTTCCTTGTCTACCTAATTGCCAGGTGGGTCTCCATCTAATGAGAAACCAGACTTGTGATTAGATCGAGTCTATTCTACGGTCGAAACTGCTTATGGGCCTCAAACGCATCTTTGAGTTCTGTTAGCAGTGCTTCGCGTTTTGCGTACAGCTCCTTGCGCGGGCGCGGCTGGGCCTTGCTGACGGCATAGGCGGTGAGCAGGGGGAGTGCGATGGTAGAATCGCCATACACCACAGCGGTATCATTGAGTTGATCAGGCTTAATCTTACCCCAGGAGACAGCCTCAGAGGGGGTCGCGCCCGAGAGACCGCCCCAGTGTGGCGCGTCGGCGGTAATCTGAATAAAGTAGTCGTGACCACCCTTCTGGATGCCCAGGACCTCCCAGAGCTGAGGCTGGGTTTGCAGGTAGAAGTTCTTGGGGCTACCGCCACCCAGGATGATGACGCCGTTCTGGTCGGCATGGTGCACGATGGCGGTCGTCTCGTTGACATCGGCCAGGGGATCGAGGGTGAGCTTGCTGCCCTCCAGGGCGTTACGCGCCACGTTCATACCTATCGAGGAGTCGCCAGGCGAAGAGGTGTAAATCGGCACATTCCAGGCCGCGGCCTGGGCCAGCACCGAGTACTCCGGGTTGACGCCTGCTTTAAGGAGTTGAGTGCCCAGGTGGTGGTGCAGCTCAGAGGTCGCGATGGGGCGATTGGGCAGGCTATTGAGGGCCTCGCGCACAAAGGCGTCGGTATCCAGCAGCACACGATCCTCAAAGAGAATATCGTAAATACGCACGACATGCTCTTCCTGGAGCTTGGTATCGTCGAGACGGAAGTCGCCGCGATGCAGCGAGAGGGCCAGGGCGTGGTGCATATCATGGTAGAGGTTGGCGCCCGTGCTCACGATAAAGTCGATGAAGCCACACTCCATCAGTGTAATCAGGCAGCCACCCAGACCAGCAGGTGTTAGCGCGCCCGCCATGGTCAGGCCCACGGTCGTATTCTGCTCGGGATTGAGCATCTTCTCCACGAAGAGACGCGACGCCTCATGCAGGCGCGCGGAGTTATAGGCCTGGAACTGCTCGTCCATCAACTCGGTGATCGTCATATTGGGCCGGACGCGGTTGGGCAGGATGCGCTGCCCGCTTAAATACTCCTGTTGTGTCGGCTGGTGCTGCTGGTGCTGCTCTTCCTCTGTATGGTGAGAGTCATGATGCGACATCGAAAAAGTCCTTTCCGGGAATGGGAATATAAAACATTGGGAGGCGTGATGCCAATGCCCTATAGGATATGACAGAACAATACTCCTGGCAAGAGGTTATATAATGTGGACTGGTGGGCGCAGCCTGCCCACCGGCCCACATTATTTAATCAATTAACGTATGCGAAAGAAAAGATTATGGGAATACAGAATATGTCAAACCTCTTTCCTGAGCTGAAGAAGCCGTATATTTTTGCGCACCAGGGGGGCGAGCTGCTGGCGCCGACCAATACGCTGGCGGCCTTCGATGTGGCCGATGCCATTGGCTGCGTCGATTTTCTGGATATCGATATCCATATGACCAAGGATGGGCATATCGTTGGCATCCACGATGCAACCGTAGATCGCACCACCAATGGGAGTGGGCGTGTGGACGCCTATACCCTGGCCGAGTTGCAAAAGCTGGACGCGGGCTACCATTTCCGTGACCTGGAGGGGCGCTATAACTATCGCGGCCAGGGGGTCTACATTCCGGCTCTGGAGGAGATCTTCAGCAGGTATGCCGCGAAGTATTACCTGCACTTTGAGGTGAAAGATACCTATCCCAAAGGTGGCCCCTCCCAGATTGAGGAGAAGCTCTGGGCGCTGATCCAAAAGTATGGCATGGAGAGGCGCGTGATCGTCTCTTCCTTTAAGCAGGAGATCGTGACGCGCTTCCAAAAGCTGAGTGGGGGCCAGGTGGCGACCGGCGCGGGCCAGCCTGAGGTGGCCAGCTTTGTCCTCGCCCATAAGGCGCGCCTGCCCTGGTTCTATCGTCGCCAATCGACGTTGCTGGCTATGCCCGATGCCCATAGTAACGTCAATCTGAAAGACTTAGCCCTGATCCGGGGCGCGCACCGCCGGGGCATGGACCTCTACTACTGGACGATTGATGACAAGCCCTTGATGCGCCAACTTATCGAGCTAGGAGCTGACGGCCTCTTCACCAACCGCCCCGACCTGATGCTCGAACTGCTGATCGAGATGGGCCTGAGGTAGATGAATCGGCGTGCCATCAATAATTTTGCTGGTAAATTATGTTCGGACAATTTGCTGCGCTTGGAAGGCTGCCCACGCCGCGAAGCGGCTTCCCAATATGGTAGGGACCCGGTTTACCGCGTCCGAAGGCGATTGATCGCCTGCAGGCGCAGCCCATATGGCTGCATTGTATGATGTCGCATTACATCACATCGGCTCACAAACGGTTTCGGCTGCGCCGACATGCCATTCATGGCATTTGGACGCGGTAAACCGGGTCCCTACCGAATTTATGACGCCTTTCGGGGAGGCTTGTTCGAACAACCTGATAAAATTTTCCAGCAATATCATAAATGCAGGGTCTGTGAGGTCGTAAAAAACGAATCGCGCCATAATGATACGCTACCGTTGCGTTTTGTAATTTGTAATGGTATACTCCCTTTAATAGATACGTTACCGTATCGTATTTGAATTTGTAAAGCGTTAAAAAAGGGAGAGAGGAGAGCGACGTAGATGAATGAAGCTGAACCTGGGCTGGCGGTGCGTAAGGCTGGGCGTCCGCGTAGCGTCCAGTCCCACCAGGCCATTTTGGAGGCAACGCTCGAAATATTCGCCGAGGAGGGCCTTCAGGGCTTGAGTATCGAGGCGATTGCTGAGCGGGCCGGAGTGGGCAAGACCACCATCTACCGTCGCTGGTCCTCAAAAGAGGATGTGATCAAGGAGGCGCTGGACCTGTTTCGCGGCGAGCATCCTCTGCCCGACACAGGGAATATTCGCGATGACCTGCTCTATATTGCGAAGGAAGCACACGAACTTTTTAAGCGCAATGCCTTGATGGGCAAGTTGCTTACCAAATTGATTGCCGAGATCAAGTCAAGACCAGAGATCTACCAGGCCTTTTATGACAAACTGGCGACTCCGCGTTTGCAGCAGTTTCGCCAGGTTGTCGAACGCGCCCAGGAGCGTGGTGAACTGCGCCAGGATATGGATGCGACGTTTATCCTCTATCAGATTGTCATTTCTCTGGCATATGGCAACCTCTTTACCGAACTGCTCTTTCCTAATACACAGACCGTTTTTGAGCCAGAAATGGCTGTAGATGCGCTCCTGAGTGGAATTGGGGCGCGGTCTTCGCAGCCAGGAAAATGAACGAAAGGACATACAACAGGATGAAACAAATATCATTCGCTGATCTCCTGGGACAGGAGACAAAGCGTGACCCGGTCGCCTTTGCTGCGCACTTGCGCGAGCAGGGGCCGCTTCTTCCTCTCATGGCACCCTTTGGTTTTGGTACAGGCGCCTGGATGACAACGACGTACGAGGATGCCGTGGCCGTTCTCAAAGATCCACGCTTCGTCAAAGACACATTGAAATTCGGGCAAGCAGAACATGAGCAGACATCCAGCGATGAGAGAGAGGACATTTTTAAGCGCTTCCTCGCCTTTCGGCGCGATATGCTCACCGTTGATCCACCTGATCATACGCGCCTGCGCGGCCTGGTCTCCAGGGCCTTCACGCCACGCATGATTGAGCAACTGCGCCCACGCATTCAGCAGATCGCGGACGAGCTATTGGAGGCTGTACAGAGGTCAGGAAGAATGGACCTCATTGCCGATTTTGCCTTTCCTCTGCCTATCACGGTCATTTCAGAGATGCTGGGGATTCCTGTCGAGGATCGTTTACAGTTTCGTGCCTGGTCGCAAACGATCATAGCGAACTCCGTGGGATCTCAACCGCAGGAGGCGCTGGCCGCCCTGGAGGCATTTGTCCAATACATCAAGGCCTTCCTGGTAGCTAAGCGCGCTCATCCTGCTGATGACCTGACGAGCGCCTTAGTTGAGGCTGAGGAGGGGGGAGATCGGCTCCACGAGAATGAGCTGATTTCAACAATTTTTCTGCTTATCGTTGCGGGACATGAGACGACGGTGAATCTGATTGGCAATGGTATGCTGGCGTTATTGCTGCATCCAGGGCAGATGGAGTTGCTGCGCCAGAACTCATCTTTGCTACCATCAGCTATTGAGGAACTCTTGCGCTACACGGCTCCGGTGACGCTCTCTACCCCTCGCTGGGCGAGCGAGGATATTGTGATGCATGGCCAGGTCATACGCAAAGGCGAGATGGTGTTTGTCTCTCTGGTGGCCGCTGATATTGATCAGCACCAGTTCACTGATCCACAAGTACTGGATATTACGCGTCGGGAGAACCAACATCTGGCCTTTGGCAAGGGTATTCACTATTGCCTGGGGGCGCCGCTGGCACGCCTGGAGGGGCAGATCGCCATTAGCACCCTACTGCAACGCCTGCCCAATCTGCGCCTGGCCTGCGAGCCTGAACAGCTCATGTGGAATCCCAGCCCCATCTTGCGGGGTCTCACTAGTCTGCCAGTAAATTTCTAAATATGGATTGATTGTGGTGATGTGCTTTGCACATCACCACAATCAATCCATATTTACCCCTTCACGCCGCGAATGAAGCGGACGGTGATGGTGCCCACGATGCAGTAGATGATCGACATACCGAAGATGACCTGGTAACCCAGGACTGGCTGTCCGGCGCGGGCGAAGCTATCCAGCAGGGGGCCGCCCAGGACGGGGGCGATGACCTGTGAGAGCGAGAGCGCGACGTTCCAGACGCCCATGTCGCGGGCATGATTCTTCTTCGATGGCAGGGTGTCCGCGACGAGTGCCCAGTCCACACTTTGGTAGGCACCATAGCCCAGGCCAAAGATGGCCCCGGCGGCGATAACGAGAGGCAGCGATTGGGTAACGACAAAGACCACGCCCACGACCGCCATGAGTGCGCCCGAGATGTAGATCACGCGCTTGCGCCCCAGGTAGTCCGAGATCCAGCCGGCGGCGAAGGCGCTGAGCAGGCTGGTGAGCGAGACGATAATCAAGAAGGTGGTCGTCTGCTGCTCGGGGTGTGGGGCATGGACCACGTCGCGCATGTAGTACTGCAAGAAGGATTGAATGGTGTAGATTCCCAGCATCATGATCAGGCGCGTGGCAAGCACCCAGGCGAAGTCAGGATCGCGGCGCGGTCGAAAGTCGAAGAGGCGCAGGATGCCAACCGTGATGATGACCTCGATAATGACCTGCTCAAAGTTGCTACTGATCTCAAGGCCCGCGATGCGCCAGGCATTCCAGAGGGTCATAAGACCCCAGGCCAGGAGTGCTACCACGAGCGAGGCAGCCAGCGTTCTCACGGCTGGCAGGGTATACCAGGGCCTACGTGCCATGACGGTTGTCGCTTGTCCCGCCTCCGCGCTCCGTGCCGAGACTGGCAGTTCGCGGACGAAGATGAGCGTGATTAGCATAAAAACAAGCAAGACGGCGATGATCAGGCCGTAGGTCAGCCAGAGGCCCTGGGTGTAGCTTGCCAGGGGCAGGGATGAGTTGATGAGGTTACCTGCCACCAGGACGCCCCCAATATTGCCAAAAATGAGCATCAGGCTGATGACGCCCGAAGTAAGGCCTCGCTGTTCAGGAGGCACGATATCTGGCAGCAGGGCGTGAAACGGGGCCTGCGCGGCATTGCTGACCAACTGTGTGAGGGCGTAGGCTATGGCGAGGGTGAGGACATTGGGGGCCGTGGCCATCCAGCCCAGGCAGAACACGCTCGCCAGGGTACCCAGCAGGATATATGGGCGGCGGCGACCCCAGATGGCGAGCCGTCCCTGCGTGCGGTCACTTAACCAGCCAAACAAGGGATTAGAGAAGAGGGAGACGAAGGCCCCTGGGATAAGGACAAAAGCCAGGGCGGTGCCTTTATCAAGGTCACCAACCATTTTAAAGACCTGGCTGGGCAGAATAATCGTGCCGAGCGCGGCCCACTGGAAGTTTAAGGCCAGCGCAAAGACGCTGATGGCTAGAATGCGCGTCCAGCGCAGACGTGGCAGGTGAGATGCTGCTCCATCTTGAGCATCGTCTTCAGCTTGCTGTACGGTCTCCATGCCATGCTCCCCTTTCTAGGATAGCGGTTTAAATTTGATGATTGCAATCATACGTTCGGTCCATATCGCGCAATTATAGTTTCCAGATGCGGGCGTTGCCATAGGCGACCTCGGTGCGGCTTTGAGCGGAGGCAGCATAGAGGCCCAGGTAACCAGCTGTGTAGGTGGTATCGGTCCAGTGGGTAATATACTGCCCATTGACGAAAAATGAGAAATCGCTGCCACGCACGAGAATTGCCAGGACATTCGTTTGATTGAGTCCCTGCTTAATAGTGGAACTGGAACCAGAGATCAGGGTGGAGTTATAGTTTTGGGCGCTTGAGTAGCGCGAGATACGATAGGTGCCATCAACACGGACCACAAAGTGGTATCCCTGTTGGTTGTTATAACCAAAGGATAGCCCGCCGCTATAGCCCTGGATAATGGTGGCCTGGACCTCGAAGGCGAAATCGTGGACAGGGGCGTCGGTGCCTCCTCCACAGGAGTTGCCATAGTCTGCTTCGGTGACACTCACATGATAGGCGTTCGCGAGGAACTTGCAAGTGCCAAAGCTATGTTCCCCTTCATACCAGCGCCCGCCCTGTGAGTTGTCGTGCATGGGATCATTCAGCGTCGGCGGCGTGCGCTTGAGCTGATTATACTGTTCGGGAGGCGAGAGATAGGTGAAGGTTGCTGTCGCGTTGACATTGGCCTGGGCTGTAGTCGTCTGCTGAGTACTGGTGGTCGCGGTACGGGCGGCCATATTTGTCATGGTCGCGGTGGCGTTCGCTTTTTGTATCTGCTGCTTGTGGTTCTGATAGGTAAAGAGGCCGAGCGCGCCAAGGATCAGCAGCAGAGCGCAGGCGACAAGCGCGATGCCGAGAAGCAGGCTGCGCCGGTCGCGGCCCTGGGGTTTAGGCATGTGTGTGGATAGCGGCGCTGGCTGTGTGCTCTTTGCAGGTATCTGGATAGAGGATGAGTGGGATGGGTCGATATTAACTTCGGGAGGCGTAACCGGGGTTGAGGTTGAGCCTGAGAAGGTCGGCATAGGTGGTGCGAGGTCTCGCGGGAGGGTCGAGAGCGAACCCACTGTACCAGAGAGGCTGGCTGCTTCAAGAGCCAGCGCGAAATCTAAGACGCTGGGAAAGCGCTGAGCAGGATCTTTAGCCAGCCCCTGCATGATGACCTGTTCAACCTCCATAGGAATATTTTTGACCCTCTCGCGCAAGGGTGGTGGCGGTGCCATCAGGTGTTGAGCGCATATTTCGTGATACGTGCCGCTGAAGGGGCGCTCGCTCGCCAGCCACTCATAGGCGATAGTTGCCAGGGCATATTGATCGCTGGCGGGACGGGCTGCTCCTTTGATCTGTTCAGGAGCCATGTAGGGGACGGTTCCCGTAGGCTGTTGGGTACTCATTGAGGAGGTTTGATGGGCCATGGCGGCGATACCGAAATCGGAGAGCAGGATCTCGCCCTGGCGTCCAATAAGCATATTCTCTGGTTTGACATCGCGATGAATAAGCTTGTGATTATGGGCGAATTG
Source organism: Ktedonobacter robiniae (assembly GCF_016587375.1). Taxonomy (GTDB): domain Bacteria; phylum Chloroflexota; class Ktedonobacteria; order Ktedonobacterales; family Ktedonobacteraceae; genus Ktedonobacter; species Ktedonobacter robiniae. The sequence goes on along the minus strand of NZ_BNJG01000001.1, from coordinate 667,384 downwards.
GAGCGCCTCTGCGGCCTGTTTGACGTAGGCGATAATCTCCGTAAGTGGAAGGTATGAGCCACGGGGATGACGCCTGCGCAGCGTGCCTTCCGGGTAGTAATCCATCACCAGGTAGGCAGTATCCCGCTCGACGGCGTAATCGAGAATGGGGACAATATGGGGATGGCGCAGCATGGAGATCAGCTCCGCCTCCTGGCGGAAATCGGCGATATACTCTTCCGCTATCTGGGAACGTAGTATCTTTATTGCGGCCTGTTTGTTCTGGATCCAGATATGTTGCCCGAGATAGACCTCGGCGAAGCCACCACGACCAAGGAGATGCAGCAAACGATAATTGCCCAACTGCTGGCCTACAAGATTGATCATTTGGAGTCCTCAGTGTATCTGTAGAAATAGAAATATATGGTGTATTTGATTTTTTTAGTGTAACATACCTCTGCCGCAGAGAAAAGCCATGGGGGCGAGATCACGCGTGATCTCGCCCCCATGGCTGTAACTGTTTACTCGCTGGTTATTCCAGCATGAGACGTCGAATCTCGATAATCTGGTCGCGGAGCTGGCCGGCCTTCTCGAATTCGAGCTGCTTGGCGGCTGAGCGCATCTGGGATTCGAGGTCTTTGATCAGGCGCAGGGCCTCGTCTTTGGGGATGCCTGCGACGGCGGTTGCGGTCTTGCCGTCGGCCCCTGCCTCGGGACCAGCCATGGCCTTAAGACGCTCGGAGAGGGTTTTGACCTCTTTCTTGATGCCGCGTGGAGTGATGTTGTGCTGCTCATTATATCCCTCCTGGATCTTGCGGCGGCGGTTGGTCTCGTCGATGGCGCGCTGCATCGAACGTGTCACGTTGTCGGCGTACATGATGACGCTGCCCTCGACGTGGCGGGCGGCGCGACCCACGGTCTGGATAAGCGAGCCCTCTGAGCGCAGGAATCCCTCTTTATCGGCGTCCAGGATGGCGACCAGGGAGACCTCGGGCAGGTCCAGGCCCTCGCGCAGGAGGTTGATGCCAACCACGACATCGTAGACGCCCAAGCGCAGGTCGCGCAGGATTTCGACGCGCTCAATGGTGTCGATCTCAGAGTGCAGGTAGTGGACCTTGATGCTTAGCTCCTGCATGTAGTCGGCGAGGTCCTCGGCCATCTTCTTGGTGAGGGTCGTGACCAGGGCGCGCTGCCCCTTCTCGACGCGTATACGAATCTCGGCGATCAGGTCATCGATCTGCCCACGTGTGGGGCGAACGGTGATCTCTGGATCGATCAGGCCGGTCGGGCGAATGATCTGCTCCACAATGGCCTGGCTATGCTCATACTCGTAAGGGCCGGGTGTGGCGGAGACGAAGATGGCCTGCTTGAGCTTGTGTTCAAACTCTGGGAAGGTCAGGGGGCGGTTATCCAGGGCCGAGGGGAGGCGGAAACCGTAGTCGACCAGGACCTGTTTACGCGAGCGGTCGCCCGCGAACATGCCGCGCACCTGGGGTAGAGAGATATGTGACTCATCGACCACCAGCAGGAAGTTCTCGGGCAGGTAGTCGAGCAGGGTCCAGGGCTGTTCGCCAGCGGCCCGGCCCGCCAGGTGACGTGAGTAGTTCTCGACGCCTGAGCAGATGCCGGTCTCGCGCAGCATCTCGATATCGAAGTTGGTGCGCTGTTTCAAGCGAGCATGCTCCAGCAGCTTGCCCTCGGACTCCAGTTCCTCCAGGCGCTGCTCCAACTCCTCTTCAATCAGAGAGATGGACTTATTGAGGCGCTCCTGGGTCGTGACCCAGTGCTTGGCGGGATAGATATCGAGGCGCGTGCGCTGTCCCAGGACCTCGCCGGTCAGGGGATCGATCTCGGTCATGCGCTCGATCTCGTCGCCAAAGAACTCCACGCGTACGGCCACGTCTTCATAGGCCGGGAAGATCTCTAGCACATCTCCGCGCACGCGGAAGCGCCCACGTACGAAGTTGGCGTCGTTGCGCTCATACTGGATAGAGTTCAGGTGGCGCAGAATTTTATCGCGGCGGCGCTCCTCACCTACCTTGAGGGTCAGCACCACCTCACCATATTCCTCGGGGCTGCCCAGGCCATAGATGCAGGAGACCGAGGCTACAATCAAGACGTCGCGACGCTCAAAGAGGCTGCGTGTGGCGGAGAGGCGTAGCTTCTCGATCTCCTCATTGAGCATGCTTTCTTTTTCAACGTAGGTATCGGTACGGGCGATATAGGCCTCTGGCTGATAGTAGTCATAGTAGGAGACGAAATACTCGACGGCGTTATTGGGGAAGAACTCTTTATACTCGCTATAGAGCTGAGCGGCAAGTGTCTTATTGGGTGCGAGCACGAGGGTTGGCTTCTGCACCTGTTCGATCACCTTGGCCACGGTATAAGTTTTACCGCTGCCAGTGACGCCAAGCAAGGTCTGAAATCTCTGATTATTGCGAATGCCCTCGGCAAGTTCTGCAATCGCCTGGGGCTGATCACCGGTCGGTTCAAAAGGTGATTCAACTTTAAAATCTGGCATAGCGCGGCATCCCCACTGGATCTATGTTGTAGAATATTTTTTCGAAACTCAGCTCATTATACCACGAATTGCAGCGCCTGGGTATAGCCTGGATAGATACACTACATGGGACAGAGGCACGCCTCTGTCCCATGTAGTGTATCTATTGATGGCTCACTGAGTGAGTGAGCCAATGCAGGTTCTATTGGCTAACGTATGTTGATATTCACGCCACCCAGACCAGCATTACCGGAAACCGGGGTTGCCCAGACCAACATTGCCGAAGCGGTTAAAGCCGACGTTGCCGAGACCAGCATTACCGAAGCGGTTGAGGCCGACGTTGCCGAGACCAGCATTACCGAAGCGGTTGAAGCCAACGTTACCGAGGCCAGCATTGCCAATGCCCAAGCGGTTGAAGCCAGCGTTACCGAGGCCAACATTACCGAAGCGGTTGAAGCCAACATTACCGAGGCCAGCATTGCCAATGCCCAAGCGGTTGAAGCCGACGTTGCCCAGACCAGCGTTGCCGAAGCGGTTGAAACCGACGTTACCGAGACCGACGTTACCGAGACCAGCATTGCCAATGCCCAAGCGGTTGAAACCGACATTACCGAGACCGACGTTACCGAGACCGACGTTACCGAGACCAGCATTGCCTATGCCAGGATTGTTGAAGCCGAAGCGAATATTGATGTTAGGATTGTTGGCGGCGTTAGCCAAGCCAGCGTTGCCGAAGCGGTTGAAGCCGATATTGATGTTAGGATTGTTGGCGGCGTTGCCGAGTCCAGCATTAGCCAAGCCAGCGTTGCCGAGTCCAGCATTAGCTAAGCCGGCATTGCCAAGTCCAGCGTTGCCGAAGCCGTTGAATCCGATATTGATCTCGCCGGGACCACCCTGAACGTGGTGCTGAACCTTGTTGACCCTGGCGGTTGCGATGCTTGAGGCATGGGCAGAAGGAGCCTGCCCAAGGACCGTGTAAAACGAGATCAGGCACCCTAGTACAAACGCATATGCGCTCATCCTGATGAACGGAATTTTCATGGTGCATTCCTTTCTCTGATTTCTGATAAGGCTAATGCTGTTTTAAGTTGGACTCTCTACTGCTTCATGGCTTTGTAGGGTCCAGATTAGCCTGAGCGTCTAATATCCAAGCAAGCTTGGCCCTACAACGTAGTCGTTTATCTATGTCTCTGTCTATATATAAAGCAGTCAACAAACTGAAGAGAACATGAAACCGGGCGCAGAAAATCTACATTTTTGAACTGATTTTCGCGGGTTGTCCGTGATACTAACAGAGAATTGCAAAGAGTACGTGTGCTCTTATTAAGAGTTATATAACAGGTAAAAACAAGGGAGAAGCAGACGCGAGGAGCGCCTGACATGGCGACGAATGCGGCTTCATTGTGGAGGCATGTAAGTTCATGAATACATTGAATATATTCTATAAAAGGGCTGGCACGTGGCGGCCCATCTTCAATTGGCGCCGCTCAGGAAGTGCTCTGATGGCGCTTATTGGACTGATGCTCCTGATCTTCCCCCTGGCGGCGTGTGACCCGAGCACTGCCGTCCAGTTCTCGGATTTGCAGCTTAATATTCCGCCTGATGCGCTGAAGGCGCCTGTGGTCAGGCCTGTTCCCGATAGTCAGAAACTGCATGTTGGGGTGACGCTCAAGATGAACCAGGACTGGCTCAAGAAGATGGAGGGGACCAAGATTGAGCCAGGGAAGCCCTCGCACCTGGAGGATTTCGCGAAGAAGGTAGGCATCGATGATCAGACCTATCAGAAGTTCAAGGATTTCTTCTCGCCTCAGGGCATTGCTTTAAAGCTGAACAAACTGCATACCTACCTGACCTTCGACGCTAAGGCCAGCACGCTGGCAAAGCTCTTGCAAACTAAATTTGTAGTGCGCAAGTATAACGGGCGCGAGTTCTATGGCCCGGAGACGGCCCCTAAGGTCCCGGCCTTTATGACCAGCTCCATCGAGTCGGTCACGGGTCTTGACAACTATAGTTCCAAGCCCGTGCACACTCTGCAAGGCCTCACACAACAGACAAACTCGAAGCAGCAAGCGACAAGCTCACACCAGCTACTGACCTCCGGGCAGACACTCTCCACGCAGCAGGCCAGCACGCCACAGCAGGATTGCTCGCCACCTGACCAGACGCTCTTCCCCAAGGATGTCGCGGGCGCCTATGGCTTTGATCGCATGTGGAACAAGGGTTGGAATGGGCAGAATATGACGGTCAACCTGGTCGAGATCGATGGCTCCTACCGGGATGATATTCAGAACTACTTTGATTGTATTCAATTTAAGGGCCATCTCTCGGTCGTCAACGTCGATAGCGCCCCGCAGGATGCCCTGGGCGAGTCTACGCTCGATGTGCAGATGGCAGCGGGCCTGGCGCGCTCGGTCAACATCAAGCTCTATCAGACCGATGGTAACGCCGATGATAATGTCTGGGGGCGCGTTAATGACATGTTGCAGCGCATCCTCGACGACAACACCAATGGTGCCAATAGCGGCAGCGTTGTCAGCATCAGCCTGGGCGCGCCCGAGAACGAGGTCTCCCAGGACGATGTGCGCGCGCTCGATAGCACCTTGCAGCAGTTGACGCGCGTGGAGCATATGAGCGTCTTCGTTGCCAGTGGTGACTGTGGTGCCTTCGGTAGTCGTCAGTATGGCAAGCTGGCGGTCAGCTATCCTGGCAGTGACCCCTGGATTACCTCGGTGGGTGGCACCATCCTCCAGGTTAACCAGAATCGCCAGCGTAACCAGGAGGTTGTCTGGTCCGATAACTCGGGGAATAGCTGTAAAAACCAGTGGGGCAGCGGTGGTGGCAATAGCATCCTCTTCAAGCAGCCGAGCTGGCAGAACGCTCCTGGTACCAAGAATCAATATAGCCGGGGGATGCGCCAGGTGCCGGATGTCTCGGCGGCGGCCTATGGCCTGGCAGTCTACTTTAAGGGCCAGTGGGGCGCCGTTGGCGGCACAAGCGCGGCAGCACCCATCTGGGCAACCGGCATGGCGCTAGTTAACCAGGGCAAGATGCAGCAGCGCCATAGCTTCTCCTATGGCCCGCAGACCTTCTACCAGGCGGATAAAGGGCAGGCCTACTTTGATATCACCCAGGGCAATAACCTGTACTATCGCGCCTCGCAGGGCTGGGACTTCGCCACCGGCCTTGGCACGCCCAACCTGGACGCCTTCTACAGCGCCGCCCCCTAAGAAGGGTCTGTATTGAAAGAGGAAAGAGGAGTGCTGGCAATGCAGCAAAACCGCATTGCCAGCACTCCTCTTTCCTCTTTAGACACCAAATTGTAAGCAAGATCACAGCGCCTGGGGCCAAATATGCTACACTACGTAGCAGAAGGCAGGATTATTCGATTAAGATATATGGATGTCTATTTGATGGCTTCAGACACGTTCTATGATATAGAGCTATCTATGCCTGGTAGATTGCGTTGAAGATGGGCGGGGGACTGGGACCAGGAAACTTGCTTTTTCAGAGAGTGAGGAGAAGAGACGTGCAACCCCGCTATTGCCCCAATTGCGGCGCCGAGGTATCGGCAGCCAGTAGATATTGTCCGCGTTGTAACTTTGATATGTTCTCGCGGCAAGATGCGCCGGGCGCGAATGTTCAGGCTATGGACCGCTCCACGCCACTACCAGTCTCGCCCATGCCTCCACAGACGCCATTCCCTCAGCAAGGACCGATAAGCCAGCCCGGCTTCGCGCCCCAGGGACCAGTGAGCCAGCCCGGCTTTGGGCCTCAAGGTGCGCCTCCGACCTCTGAGCCTGCCTGGGCCTACCAGCCGGGGTCGACTCCGATGCCGCCTTCGCAGCCGAAGCGCCGGGGTGGCATTGGGCGCACCTTGTTGATTATCCTCCCGTTGCTGGCCTTTGTGGGCGCGGGCAGCTACCTGGCCTATGCGCTTCTCGTGCAGAATGCCACACAGCCTCAGATCGCCTCGCAAACGCTGAGTACCACCGTGAAGTACGCGGGCGTGGATGTGACGCTTACCAGGCTAGAACAGGCGCAACGCTTTGTCGATGATCCGCATTCGGCGGGCGATGGCATGTTGCGTGTCCATCTCCTGGCCGACAACAAGACGAACGTGCCCGTCAACATGGTCTATAGCAATATCGCGCGGCTGGTGCTGCCCGGCGGCAAGGTCGTCCAGCCGACGTATGTCAATGGTAACGCGGGCCTGGCTGCGGGGAAGTCCCATAGCGATTGGGTCGATTTCGCCGTTGCCAGCGGGACCAATACGGGGCAAATCGCGCTGCGCCTGGGGGGCACGAACGAGGCCCAGATGGATGTTTCCCTTGGCTCGAACTCTGGTGTTAGCATCTATCAGCCACAAACCACGCAAATCGGCAAGGCTCTGGACTCCAAAGAATCCTTCTATGGTCTCGACTGGACGCTGGATAGCGCGACAACGCAGTGGAGCATCGATGGCAAGCAGGCCAGCAAAGGGATGCGCTACGTAACGGTAACGCTTAAGGTGAATAGCACCCTGGAGCAGACGGCCATTCCCGGCTCGGCCTTCGACTACGCCACCCTGGCGGCTGGTAGCACGACCGCCAAGCCTGCTCTGACGACGCTGCCCGTCTCCTTTGATAAAGAGACACAGGAGACCAGTGGTACGATCACCTTCCTCGTGCCCCAGGATCAGAAACATCTCACACTTACGCTCCACGCCCCCGCCGATAGCGGCTTTACCGATGCTACCATCGCATTCGACGTGAAATAAAGGGAGTGTGGTAGAGGCTGGCGCAGCCAGCCTCTACCACACTCCCTTTATCCCTTAAATACTCTATTCAAGGATGTAGCTGCCCGAGAGAGCCTGACGGAGAGCTGCCTTCTGCTCTTCGTCGATTGACTCCAGGGATTTTTCTTTAACCGGGCCATTCCAGACAGATATGGGGCTGGTCGTCTGGGCTACAAACTCGTCGATCATGATCTCTTCTAGGAAGGGCGTCTTCGGGGCTGCGGGCAGAGCGGGTAGCTCCTCCTCCGCTGCGACCTCTTCCTCTACCTGTTGTGGGACCACGTTGTACTCGGCAAGTGATACCTCTTCGACCTTGGCCTCAGCCTCGGTCTCCTCGATGGTTACCACGGGTGCGAAGGTCGAGCTGCTGGCCTCGGCGATGATACCATCGACACTCAGGGCGAAGCGCTGCCCATTGATATCGAGATAAATGCCCTGGCCTTCTCGCAGTTCAGTGAGTTGACGACGTAATTCCTGATTCTCCGCCTCCAACTCTCCCATCAACTGCTGCTGCTGCTTCACTGCCTGCAAAAGATGCTCAAAACCACCCATAAAAAACTCCTTCAAAACATGCTTACAAATAGCAGACACACAACTTCCCTGTCCTATACATAGAACGAAGGCTGCTTACCTTTTTAGAAGAGCTATGAGGAGCACGTTCCTGGTCTCGCTGTTGCGGTCTTACAGCTTTGTGCCAGAGCGCGTCTCTGTGTATCGCTATCGGTCAAAACATGAAACGTTTACTTTGTCCCCCCTGTCTGGTATTGAGACGTGTCAATTAGGGGAGGAGTAACACTTATTTATGATTGGGCTAGAAATTGGTATGTCTAAGTATGTGAGTATAGACATGTATAAAATATGCTTATTTTTAATGCCAGCAATATGGCATATTTTGCTATGTCGATCTCGCACGAGATGATGTACAATGTTATATGTGTTCTGGCGAACCGCATCTTCACTGAAACGCTAATATATGCTAACGTAATGAAGATAAGTTGGATATTGTTTGGACACAAAGCAAACATGTTGCTACATGTAAGGCTGCGCCATTTCATGGTACAATGGAGCAGCCACAATGTATGTGGATATACTTCCTAGCGAAAAACTGAGCGCGGAGCGCTAGCCACGCGAGTGGGGTTGTTTTTTGTATGAGAAGGTAGTTTTCTGACTTAATGACGAGTACAGAGGTAACGAAGAAAATGACTGATCGTATTCGAGAAATTTTAAGCTGGTATAACAGCGAGAATCCCGGTGTGCGCACCAATCTCGCGCGCATGCTCAATCATGGCCGCCTGGGTGGCACGGGCAAGATGGTCATTCTTCCAGTTGACCAGGGTTTCGAGCATGGTCCCGCGCGTAGTTTCGCGCCCAATCCCGCGGGTTATGATCCCCGCTATCACTTCCAACTGGCGATTGAGGCTGGTTGTAATGCCTATGCCGCGCCCCTGGGCTTCCTGGAGGCTGGTGCCTCGGAATACGCGGGCGAGATTCCCTTGATCCTCAAATGTAACAACCACGACGTATTGAACGATGAGCGCGATCCTATTTCGGCGGTGACCGCGGGCGTCGAGGATGCGTTGCGCCTGGGTTGTGTCGCGGTTGGCTTCACTATCTATCCTGGATCCTCCGAGCGCACGATCATGTATGAGCAGTTGCGCGATCTGGCCGCTGAGGCCAAGGCGGCCGGCCTGGCCGTGGTGGTCTGGTCCTATCCCCGTGGTAGCAGCATCAGCAAAGAGGGCGAGACCGCCGTTGATGTCGTGACCTATGCCGCGCAGATCGCGGCACAACTGGGTGCGGACATCATCAAGGTGAAGCTGCCTAGCGCGAAGGTGGAGCTGGCCGAGGCTCAGAAGGTCTACCAGAAATATGAGATTCCAATCTCGACCCTGACCGAGCGCGTGAAGCACGTGATTCAGAGCTCCTTCGATGGGCGCCGCATCGTGATCTTCTCCGGTGGCGCGACCGCTGGTGATGACCAGGTCTTCAACGAAGTGCGCGCCATTCGCGATGGTGGCGGTTTTGGCTCAATCATGGGCCGCAACTCCTTCCAGCGCAAGAAGGAAGACGCCCTCAAGTTCCTGGGCACGATCATGGGCATTTACGAAGGCTCCATCCAGTAGGGACAGCTCGACGCTACTAAAGTACCGCGTCTATATATGACCATTATATGTAGACGCGTACTTTAGTAGCGTTGCCCCTTCCAGAAGACACTATAAAAGGCGTCTCCCATTCTAATGGGGGACGCCTTTGCTTCAGGCCCTCTTAGTGATACATTACACGCTGTACTCTTGACCTGAAGCGATATTAGCAGTAGGCACCAGCAGGACACCTTGTGCCCGGGCCGCCCCAACCATACGCGCCAGTCCCGCCACCTTGACCGCCCCAACCGCCGCTAGTCCCACCCCAACTGCTGCCTTGACCGCCCCAACCGCCGCCAGTCCCACCCCAACTGCTACCGCCATTCCAACCAGTGTTGCCGCCCCAACTGCTGCCGCCATTCCAACCAGTGTTGCCACCATTCCAACCGCCGCCAGTCCCACCCCAACTGCTGCCGCCCCAGCCACCACCCTGGCTGCCCCAGCCACCGCCAGTACTTTGACCACCACCATAGCCGCCCCAGCCACCACCCTGGCTGCCCCAGCCACCGCCAGTACTTTGACCACCACCATAGCCACCCCAACCACCACCGGTGCCACTACCAGGACCACCCCAGCCACCACCACCGGTGCCACTGCCAGGGCCACCACTGCCACCACCAGTGCCACTGCCAGGGACATTGACTGGGATACTGGTGCCACCGTACATGCCGCCTGGTCCCCAGGCGATTGTCTGGTTATGGGTCACAATCTTTGCCGGTACGCTTGCCTTGACACTGGCCGCTGATGCGGAAAAGGTTGTGCCAAGGAGCAATAGGAGCGCGCATAGCCCGCTAAAAGTAACGAAGCACACCGCCTTTGTGGAAAGACGCCAAAATCTCATCGAGTTCCTCCGTTGCATGTAATGTATAAAACTTTCTAGGCATGTTTTATACGTAAAACTACTGATGAACTTTTTGTGCGAAGCACTACAATAGCCTCTTTCACCGGCTACTTTTTTAGTTATATGGTTCGTGACAAACGCGAGAAAACTAGCCTGACCACAGCAAAATAAGTCAGTGTATCGCTGGAACCAGCCTCGTTCAAGGCATACAAAAGGCGTCCCCATTCGAATGGGGACGCCTTTTGTATGCCTGTTTATTTTAGAGCTCGACTATTTGCAAGAGGATACGATTATTCGGCTTGACATTCTGTGGGTCTATTTTGAACGAACCAAGGGGCTTGCCATCTGATGCACGTAGAATCTGGATGATGTTCCCTGGCAGACTGAGATAGACCTGGTTATCATCAGCCACAGGAGGGAACTCAACAGTGCCCGAGTCGTGAAAGGCATAGGTCCAGCGCGGCTTGCCGGTCGCGGGATCTAGCACCACCAGGGTTGACCCGGCCTGTTTCCCGCCATCCTGTATAAAGTAGACCCCTTCTTTGGTAATAAAGGGGTATGGGTTCTGTATTGGTTCCTGATACTGCCAGCGTAAGCTGCCATCCCTGGACGAGACGGCATAGATGCTTTTATAGGGCGTCCCCACAGAATTAGGAGGTGTCTCCAGGTATAGAACTCCATCGACCAACGTGGTTGTTGTTGCCCAATCAATCGATGAGGACTTCCAGAGCTGCTTGCCGCTGTGGGCATCATAACCCAGGATGACGCTCTTCGATTCGGGAATATGCCCCGGATTTTGCCAGTTCAGATGCTGTATGACACATAATATATCGTCACTGAGAAATCCCTGGTCCAGAGTCGCATAGGAAATGGAGGCATCATATACCTCTTTCTGCTGCCAGATGAACTGCCCGTCCTGGACACTTAGGGCGAAGCGCAGGCCGCTGTGATTTTCAGGAGTATTTACGGCTCCATAGACCGCTGTATCCGAGGCCCCGAAGAGGCTGACCGTGGATGGCAGCGTTTTTGTTCTGGCGGCCGGACCCAGAATATGCTCCCACCTGGAGGTGCCATGTATGATATCGAGTGCGGTGACTTCCAGGTTCGTGCCTTTGATGAACGGGAGAGCGACCATATTCCCGGAGGCGGCGATAGGCCCTATTCCATAGGTATCATGTTGCCAGCGTAGCTTGCCATTAGCGATGTCGAGTGCGTACAGCACCACCTGCTGGCCGTCAAACCCCCAGGCATAATAGGTGCTATCAATAGCCATGCCAGCGATATAAGGCCCATTGAAGGTGGCAAGCCCGGGCTGTCCAGGGGGGGCCTGAAATTGCCAGAGGGGGCGGTGCGTCTGCATATCCAGGCGATAGAGCGTCTGGTTGACGCGGACAAACATGGCTGTCTGGTGATGTCCCTGCCCCGCTGGGTTGCCAGTCTGCCGGGCTTGCTGGAAGAGGAACATTGTACTCCCGATGAGCAGGGCGACGACGATGACGGCGGCCATAACGCTCAATACCCGCCCGAGCGGACGAGTGTTTTTCTGTTGCGTCGATTTGCCCCTCCCTGTTATCGGCAGAACCTGGGGAGTTTGCTGTCCCGCCTGGAGCCTCTGGAGATTTGTGCGCTGCGCGGCAAATCGCTGCCAGACACGTTGCAGGGCCTCATCCTGCTCGGGTGGCGCGAAATAGGCCTGTACGTCGTGTACGCTTGCCTGGGCATAGCGGTCGGATTCCTGCCCATTGGCTGACCTGCCCGCGAGGTAGGCGTCGATCTGTTTGTCAACGGTCTGTGGGTGAAAGCTGGTATGCTTGTCCTGCTTGTTCACTCTCTCCCTCCATCCTTCTGTTTGTATAGGTCGCGCAAGGCGTTCAGGGTGCGTGAAAGCATGGTTCGCACGGCTCCTTCGCGCTTATGCAGTATTTTGGCAATATCGGTGCAGCGTAATCCAAGCGTGAAGCGCAATTGGAGCACCTCTTGCTGGATTGTTGAGAGGTTCTGAATAGAACCATGTAAGTTCGCGTATGTTTCGTGGCGCAAGATTAGCTGTTCTGGTTGTTCCCAGCGAGAGCCAAGCGTTTCCTCGGCCTTCTCCAGACGATGGACGGGGTGTCTACGCGTGCGCCGATGAAAATCGATGACGCGGTTGCGGGTAACGGTTCCCAGCCAGGCGCGTCGCTCGTCCTCGTCCATCTTTGCCAGGCGTGCTTCGTGTTCCAGCGCGGCGAGAAAGACTTCGAGTAGCAGGTCTTCCGCGTCCTCCTGCGTGGGCGCATGCCGCCGCAGATAGGCCAGCAGTTTTGGTGCACATTCACGGTAGAGCTGAGCACACAGCGAGGCGTCTCCCCAGAGGGGAAGCGGGATGGGAACATCCATGTTTCCTTTATGTAGCAACTTCTTTTCCTTGTTAGTATTTGTCTCTTGAGATATCTCAACCAGTGCAACGTCAGAGTGGGCAAAACGTTACATGCTTGCCTGTCCTACTCTTACCTTTTTCTCCTTCTGTAATGTATCCTGAGAATGAATAAACCTGCATGTGCAAAGAGAGGATAGTTGTATGCCAGTTACACGGAAGTTTGGCGTGGAGGATCTCTGGTCGCTACGCACGCTGGGGCAGGTCGCAGTCTCGCCCGATGGCAGGCGCGTGGCCTTTGAGATGCACTACGCGGAGCGCGAGGCGGATACGCTGCGAAGCACGCTCTATCTCTTGTATCTTGATGAGCAGGGGCAGCCTGAGGGCGAGCCACGCCAGTTGACCCGGAGCGCGAAGAGCGAGTCTTTCCCGGCCTGGGCGCCTGATAGCCGGCGCCTGCTCTTTCTCTCGGATCGTGAGGGGGAGCAGAACCAGCTCTGGCTGATTGATACCGATGGCGGGGAGGCACGCAAGCTCACCACAATGTTGCATGGCGTCAACGAGGCCACCTGGTCGCCCGATGGGCGTTGGATCGCCTTTACCGCCTCCGTTGAGCTGGAGGACGAGGACGACCTGCTTGTCGGCCTCAAGAGTTTCTCCGAGTCCGAGCGTAAGAAGCGTGATGAGGAGCGGCGCTACCGCCTGCGCGTCATTAATGATCCCGACTATCGCAGTGATGGGCGAGGCTACTACGACACACAGGCGCACCTCTTTGTCATGCCCGCCCCTGGCGAGAATGGTGCGGTAGATCCGGCGCAGATTCGCCGCCTGACGCGTGGACGTTACGAGCACGCTCAGCCCGCCTGGACGCCTGATAGCCAGGAGATCGGCGTCTTGAGCAACCGGCGCGAGGATCGCTTTATGGGCATCTGGGTCCGCGATCTGTGGGCGATTGATCCCGCAAGCGGCGAGGAGCGCTGCCTGACCGAGGGGAAGCTGGCCATTGAGTCTTTTGCCTGGTCCCCAGACGGCCAGATGGCGATGGTCGTGGCGGACCAGGATGAGCGAATCGCGCGCAGCCTGGCCCGGCTCTACCTCGTGACGCGCCGGGGAAATGTTGGCGACCGTACGCTGCTGCTGACTCCCGACCTGGACCTGGCAACCTCGGCCTGGGTTGGCGGCCACTTCGGCATGCCTGGCCCCTACAAGCCCCAGTGGAGCCACGATGGGCAGGCCATCTATTTTATCGCCTCCGAGCGTGGGCAGGCACATGTCTACCGCCTGGAGGTCGTCTGGCGCACGTTGAAGAAGCTGACGAGCGAGAGCATTACATATTATCTGCACCTTTTGCCGGGGGAGCGTGGCCTGCTGGTGGCGCAGGAGCAGGCGCAGCATCCCTGTGAGTTCTATCACCTGCCCCTGGAGGGTGAGGGCGAGCCAGAGCGTCTGACCAGGCTCTATGACGGTCTCATGCGCGACCTGGCCTGGCCGAGAGTCGAGAAATTCAGCTACGAGGGCGCGGAGGGCGAGGAGACCGATGGCTGGCTGGTCTATCCCATCGGGGCGAAAGAGGGGGTACGCTACCCGCTGCTAGTGCAGATCCATGGTGGTCCTCACTGGGGCTATGGCGATGGGCGTAGTCCCTATGACGCCTATCTCGCGGCGCGGGGCTATGCTGTCTTCTATTGCAATCCTCATGGCAGCACCGGGTATGGCGAGGCCTTCCTGCGCAGCGTCCTGGGTGACTGGGGGGGCAAGGATTTCGAGGATATCATGCGCGGTGTGGATGTCTGCATCGAGCGGGGTGTGGCCGATCCCGAGCGTCTTGTGGTCACGGGCTATAGCTATGGCGGCTACATGACCATGTATACCATCGGGCATACCGAGCGCTTCAAGGCGGCGGTACCGCGCGCGGGCATCTCCAACCTGGCCAGCTTCGTCGGTACTTCAGATATTGGTCCCTGGATGACCTATGAGTCCAAAGGTTTCCCCTGGGACGAGGAGCGCTCCGCCTATTACTATGAGCGCTCGCCGCTCAACGCCGCTGCCCGTGTCACCACACCCACGCGCTTCATCCATCCCGAGAACGACCTGCGCTGCCCCATCGAGCAATCGGAGCAGTTCTACATGGCGCTCAAACTCATGGGCAAGGTCCCCGTCGACCTGGTGCGCGTTCCCGGCGCCTGGCACGGTGGCATCCCCAAACCCAGCCAGTCCATGGCCATGCGCGAGCATATGCTCGCCTGGTTCGAGCGCTATATCCAGATCCGCCCCGAGGAGTATGAGGGATAAGGGTGTGTGCGGGTGGGCTAGCGAAGCCAGCCTACCCGCACACACCCTTACTCCAGCTATAGTATGCAAGTAGCGGGTGAGCTTGCCATGTGGTGGCGAACGGGTTATACTGCTTTAGGCGAAGATGAAGGGATGCGGTGCTATGGATGAAGGTAATAAGAGATCGCACAAAGAGAAACTGACGCCAGGACTGAACGGCGAAAGCGAGCTGGCAAAATTTATCAAGATTCTTACTCCCAACGATCCCCTGCTCAAAGAGCTAATGCTTGAAGAGACAACGCCCTTTGCTCATAACCCATTTTTTACAGGGCGTGCGAGTGCTCTCAAAGAGATGCATAGCCGTTTGCGCTCCAAAGATACAGATATGCTGGCCCTGTGTGGCCCGGCAGGGGTGGGTAAGACGCAGCTCACGCAGGAATATGCCAATCACTACAAAAACGAGTATAAGGACATCCTCTGGCTCAACGCTCGCAATCGCTCAACCTTCTTTTCTTCATGTAACCTGATCGCCTTCGAGGCTGATATCACAAGTTATGAGGATAAGAACCAGTCTGCGCTCATAAAAGACCTGCGCGCCTGGCTGGAGAAGCAGCACGATTGGCTGTTGATCGCCGATGATATCACAGACCTGGAGCTGTTGCGGGAGCTGCTGCCCGCCAAAATCCAGGGGCACATTCTGCTTACGACGCGAGAGCCATTGTCTGAAGACGTAGCAAGCACATTGGCAGTGGAGCCTCTCACCCCGGAGAATGGAGCCTTGCTGCTGCTACGTCACGCCTCCCGTATCGTCCTGGGGGACCCGCTGGGAAAGGCTTTGCCTGAGGATCGCGAGCTGGAAGCACGCCCTGGAGCTATTTGAGCAACAGGGGACGTCTGATCAGCTTCCAGCCGTGGGAGCGCTAGGGAACCTGGCGCTCACCTACAAGTACCAGGGACGCCTAGACGAGGCCGAGTCACTCTACCTCAAATCGCTTGAGATGATCACATCGCTTGTGCCGCCCGATGACTCAAACCTGCTGGCTGGTCGTTATAACCTGGCAAACCTGTACGCGGCCCAGGGGCGTTATGAGGAGGCCGAGCTACTGATGAAGCAGTGTTATGAGGCCTCTAGCCGTCGCTACGGTGCTAACAGTGCCCAGCTTGATAAGATGCGCGGCAACCTTGGCATGGTCTACAACCTTCTCGGGCGCTACGAGGAAGCTGAGAAGCTCCTGAAGCAGACGCTGACCAACTATGAGAAGCGCCTGGGCATGGACCACCCCGAGACAATCGAATTGATGGGGAAGTACATGGATGTCATCTCCCATCTCTCTCAGGAGGAGGCCCAAACCAGAGCCTCGCGCCCTCTCTCCTTCAAGCAAGGCGGCAAGCATTCCGGCAAGGCCCACCGCAAAAAGAAACACAGGTAATATTATTGGGGGAGTTGGGAGAGGGTGCTGAAGCGGGACTTGGCCTGGTCGAAGTGGAGGGTGACCTCGCCGAGGGGGCCGTTGCGCTGCTTGGCGATGATGATATCGGCCTTGCCACGGCGTGTGGTGTCGGGAGTATAGATCTCATCGCGGTAGATGAACATCACCACGTCGGCGTCGTTCTCGATGCCGCCGCTCTCGCGCAGGTCCGAGAGGATGGGTACTTTGGATTGGCGTGCCTCCAGGGCGCGTGAGAGCTGGGCCAGGGCCAGCACAGGCACATTCAGCTCGCGCGCCATGGCCTTGAGTTGACGGCTAATGGTCGCGACCTCCTGCTGGCGGTTCTCGAAGCCCTTCTTCTCTCCGGTGCTCACGAGTTGCAGGTAGTCTACGATGATCATCTCGATACCATACTCAGCGACCCAGCGCCGGGCGCGGCTACGCATCTGGGCCAGCGTGATGCCCGGAGTATCGTCTATGCGAATGCCATGCTCGCCCAGGTCCGAGAGCCTGCCAATGCTGGCGACAAGCGGCTCCCAGTGCTGATCTTCAAAATCGCCTGTGCGCAACCTTTGTTGCTGAATGCCGGAGTCCAGGGCCACAAAGTGCTGAGCCAGTTGCTCCTGGTTCATCTCCAGGCTGAAGATGCCAACGCGTCTTTTATTGCGTATGGTCGCGTTATAGGCCAGATTGATGGCAAAGGCCGTTTTACCGATGCTTGTGCGTGCAGCGAGGATGCAGAGATCGGAGCGCTGAAAACCACCAAGCGGGCAATCAAGCTCATCATAGCCCGTAGGGATACCAGTGATATTGCCATTGTTCTCAAAGCGCTTTTCGAGAGTGTCCATATATTGGCGCATAAGTGTGCTAAAGCCAATATCTGTGGCCTGCATCAGCAGATGCTCCTGGCTAATCGCAAAGATGTTGCGCCCCCACCCAACAACGTAACTTGAATTCCTGGTTTGGATCGATTATAATGCATGAGGTTTGAGAAGCATCAATATGGTAGGGCAAGCGAGAGATATATGGAAGATAGTAGTATGGGCAAGGCGCATAATAATGGCCAAATACAAGGACAGATTCTTAACGGGCAGAACCATCACATTACCCAGCACTATTATGCGGCGGCAGGCTCCTCCTCGTCACCTGAGCGGGTCTGGAATGTGCCCTACCAGCGCAACCCCTACTTTACGGGCCGCGAAGACCTGCTGAGCAGTCTCCATGAGCAGCTACATGCCAAGCGAGGTATGGCGCTCTCGCAGGCCATCAGTGGGCTGGGTGGCGTGGGCAAGACGCAATTGGCCGTGGAGTATGCCTATTGCTACCGAGAGGAGTACAGCTATATCCTCTGGGTGCGCGCCGAGAGCGAGGAGAGCCTCGTTGCTTCCTATATTACCCTCGCCCATGAGTTGAACTTGCCGCAGAAGGATGAGCGAGACCAGAGCCAGGCCCTTGAAGCCGTCAAGCGCTGGCTGCGCAATAGTGGCGGCTGGCTGCTCATCTTCGATAACGCCGATGAACCCGGCTTTCTCCCTGCGTATGTCCCTACTTCCCCCAGGGGATACTGTCTCTATACCACCCGCGCCTCCACCCTCGGTTGCCTGGCTCGCAGCCTGGATGTCGAGAGCTTCACTCCTGAGCAGGGCGCCCTCTTCCTCCTTCGCCGCGCTCAGCTCCTCGCCGTTGACTCCTCTCTGGAACAAGCGCCTGACCAGGAAAGAGAATTAGCCCTCCAGATGACCCGCGAGTTTGGCGGTCTCCCCCTGGTGCTGGACCAGGCAGGAGCGTATATTGAGGAAACGCAGACGACGTTTGGCGTTTACTGGCAGATGTACCAGCAGCGGCACGCCGAGCTGTTGAAGCGCCGGGGCTTCTCGACAGATTATCCTGAGTCGGTGGCGACGACCTGGTCGCAGTCTTTTGAACGCGTCGAGCAGCAGAACCAGGACGCCGCCGAGTTGCTGAGGCTCTGTGCCCTTCTCGCGCCCGACGCCATTCCCGAGGACCTGTTGCTTGCGATAGGCACAGAGCTTGGGCGTCCGCTTGCTTCCATTGTCTCTCGTCCGCAGCGCTTTAACGAGGCCATTGGCGTGCTTATGCGCTACTCCTTTGTGAAGCGTGACCAGGAACATTTTCTGTTATCGATGCATCGCCTGGTACAGATTGTCTTGCGTGAGGGACTTGGAGAGGAAGAAGCGCGGACGGGAGAGGAGTCATTCTCCTCGCGCCTCCTACGCCGTCGTAGCTCTCGTGCCAGCCAGAAGAAGCGCGTGCTGCAAGCAGCCCGTGCTGTCCTGCCTCAATCAGACTTCGAATATTGGGCGACCTATGAACTATGGCTGCCTCACATACTGGTGTGCGTTGACTGGCCGGAGCAGGAGCGGATAGCATTGGAGGAGAGCGCCTCTCTCCTCCAGAAGCTATGCTACTATCTGCGAGAGAGAGGGCGTTACACAGAGGCAGCTTCAGCCGCGCGGCGGGCATTGACGATTCGAGAGCAAGAGCTAGGAGAAGGGCATCGCCTAACGGGGATAAGCCTGAATGAACTAGGTTCGATCTATCAGGAGCAGGGAAAGTACGCCGAAGCCGAACCACTGCTCAAGCAAGGCCTGGCGATCCTGCAGCGCAAAGCCGGGAGTGAGGACCCCTCAACACTGGCGGGCTTGAATAACCTGGCTATCCTTTACCATAGCGTGGGGCAGTTTGATCTGGTGGAGGCCTTGTATGAGCAGGTCCTGGACGCACGTGAGCGCAAGCTAGGTGCCTGGCATCCTGATACGGCAGGGAGCCTGAACAACCTGGGAATGTTCTATCATAATCAGGGGAGGCACGAAGAGGCGGAGCCATTGCTGAAGCGCGCGCTGGAGATTCTCCAGCAGGCGTATGGCGAGTGGCATCCCGATACGGCCGCAAGCTTGAATAACCTGGCATCCCTCTACTATGCTCAAGGCAGGCGTAAAGAGGCTATGGACGTGCTATTGCAATCCATTAGCATCAAAGAGGGGAGCCTAGGCTCCCAGCACCCCTCAACGGCCATCAGCCAGCTCGGCCTGGCGAAGTTCTACCAGGATGTGGGCCGATACGCCGAAGCCAAAGCCATCTATGACCAGGCCTTGCCGATCTGTGAACGCTCATTCTCTCCAGAGCACCTACAGTTGAGGCTAGCCCGCATAAACTACAGTGCCCTGCGCCACATGATGTCTGGTGCCAGGTTTGCCTATGCCCCCCGCAATGGCTCTGCCCCCAAGAAAAAGAAGCCTCACCAGCGCCGCAAACGCTAAACACGGGTCGAACTTTTGGTGTATTGGTGCGTTTATATAAATGTTAGTAGATGCAAAAGCAGAAGAAAAGGAGCATATGACTATGGACCCGATCTCGACCGTGGAGGCCGCGCTCACGGCGGGCGCAGTGGCAAGCGCACAACCCCTGGCAGGCCAGGCGCTCAAAGACGTCTACCAGGGCCTCAAAGCCCTTATCGTGCGCCGCTATGGCGACAAGCCTAAAGTGCAGGAGACGCTCAAGGAGCACGAGGAAGATCCCGAAACCTACGCCAAACCCCTCCAGAAGGCCCTGCGCACCGCCCAGGTCGAGAACGACGACGAGATCCTCGAAGCCGCCCAGTACCTCATGACGCTGGTCCAGCAACAACAGGTTGGCACCAATAATTACAACATCCAGAATAGCGGCACCGTCCAGGGCCAGATTATTGGCGGCACGGGCCACAAAATCGACATGAGCTTCGGAGAACTGCCCAGGAAATAGGGAAGGCACGACTAGCCACATGGATGATGGCAGCACATATAACATAGAGAACGACGGCCTGATGCAAGGCTCGATCTTTGGTGGGCGCAATCACAACATTACCCAAAACTTCTACCCATCTGATAGTAAGTCCACGCCACCGGAGCGCGCCTGGAATGTGCCCTACCAGCGCAACTCCTACTTTACAGGCCGCGAGGACCTGCTGGCTTGCCTGCATGAGCAACTGCACGCAGGCCAGGACATCGCGCTCTCGCAGGCCATCAGCGGGCTGGGCGGCGTGGGCAAGACGCAACTGGCGGTCGAGTATGCCTACCGCTACCGTCAGGAATACCGCTACATCCTCTGGGCGCGTGCCGAGAGCGAGGAGAGCCTCATCTCCTCCTACGTTGCCCTCGCCCACCTGCTCAACCTGCCCCAGAAGGACGCCCAGGACCAGCACATCAGCGTCCAGGCTCTCAAGCACTGGCTACAAAATAATGGCGGCTGGCTGCTTATCCTCGACAATGCCGACGAGCCCAAGGTTCTCTCACCCTACATCCCCGCATCGCCCCAGGGCCACTGCCTCTACACTACGCGCGCCTCCACCCTGGGTCGCCTGGCCCACTGCCTGCCTGTCGAGAGCTTCCCTGACGAGCAAGGCGCCCTCTTCCTCCTGCGCCGCGCCCAGCTCCTCGCGCCTGATGCTCCGCTGGAACAAGCGCCTGAGCATGAGCGAGAGCTAGCCCTGCAAATCACAAGGGCGCTTGGCGGCCTGCCTTTAGCCCTCGACCAGGCTGGCGCGTATATCGAAGAAGTGCAAACGACGCTAAGTGCTTATTGGCAAATATATCAGCAGCGACGCAGTGAACTGCTCAAGCGCCGTGGCCTCTCTGTTGATTACCCCGAGTCGGTAGCGACAACCTGGTCGCTGTCATTTGAGCAGGTTGAGCAGCTAAATCCTGCTGCCGCCGAGTTGCTGCGTTTCTGTGCCTTTCTTGCTCCGGACGACATTCCTGAAGAGTTGTTGCTCAAGATTGGTTCTCGCCTGGGGCCCCCACTTGCTTCGCTGGTCTCGCAGCCAGTGCGCTTCAACGAGGCCATTGGTGTGCTGATGCGCTACTCCTTTGTGAAGCGCGACCAGGCACATTCTCTGTTATCGATGCACCGCCTGGTGCAGATCATACTGCGTGAGGGGCCTGGGGGAGAAGTATCCCTTTCCTCGCGCCTCCTGCGCCACCGTGTCTCACCTGTCAGCCAGGACAAACACTGGATGAAGCGCATTATTCAAGGCGTGTATGTCTTTCTGCCACGACCATATTTTCCATACTGGACGCTCTATGAGCGCTGGCTGCCACATATACTGGTGTGTACTGACTGGTTGAAGCAAGGGAAAATCGAAACACTAGAAGTCGCGATTGTGCTCAATAACGCAGGTATGTACTTAAAAGAACGAGGACGGTATAAGGAAGCAGAGCCGTTGTATAAGCGAGCGCTGGCAATCACCGAGAAGAAGTTGGGAGCAAAGAATCCTAATACGGCAGTACTCTTGAACAACATTGCAGTTCTTTATATGAGGCAGGGAAAGTATAGAGAAGCAGAGCCGTTGTATAAGCAGGTGTTGGCAATTTATGAAAAGGAGTTAGGAGTAGAGCATCCAGAAATAGCCGTGAGCTTGCACAATCTTGCGAACCTTTACAAGGACCAGGGAAGGTATGAGGAAGCGGAGGCATCGTATAAGCGAGCGTTAGCGATCTGGGAAAAGACGTTAGGAAACAACGACCATTACACGGCGGTGGGCCTGAATGACCTAGGGGGGCTCTATAAGGACCAAGGAAAGTATGTAGAAGCGGAGTCGTTGTTGCAGCAGGCGTTAGCGATCCGAGAAAAGGAGTTAGGAGCGGAGCATCCAGATACAGCGTGTACCCTGAACAACCTGGGCGTGCTCTACAAAGGCCAAGGAAGGTATGAGGAAGCGGAGTCGCTGTTGCAGCAGGCTTTAGCGATCCGAGAAAAGGAGTTAGGAGCGGAGCATCCAGATACAGCAGAAATTCTATATCATCTAGCGCTACTTTACCAGGATCAGGGAAAGTACGAGAACGCAGAGCCCTTGTATGAGCGAGCTTTGACGATCTGGGAGCGTGAGTTAGGGACTGAGCATCCTCATACACGAACAGCGCGAGCAAGCTATGTCGCGCTACTCCTTGCTATGCGGCAGAATGCAACATCTGAACAAGCATTGCCCCGCGAGAAGCTGCGTGGCAAGCAGAAAAAGAAGGTCCGCCAGCGCGAGAACCGCAAGCGGTAGCCCTCATATCATGCATGCCACAGAAGTAGCCGCGTACGCAAGTAGCGGGGCCCGCTACTTGCGTACGCGGCTACTTCTGGTCTTTGTTTCGTTTATTTCACGCCTTTGACCTGGTAGATGACGGCGGTACCGAGGGCGAAGTAGATGACGGTGACGGCGAAGAGTGTCGTATAGCCAAGGTGGTTGGGGGTGTTGTGTAGGAGTTGGAGCAGTATGCCGCCGATGGCGATGCCCACAACCTGTGGCAGGATGCCCATGGCGGACCAGATACCGAGGAACTTGCCCGCCTCGTCGGTGGGTGGCAGGGCGTCGGCGACCAGCGCCCAGTCGACGCTGGAGTAGGCACCATAGCCGATGCCGAAGAAGAGGGCGGCGATCAGGGAGATGTTGGTGGATTGGAAGAAGATGAAGAGGATGCAGACCAGCGTCATCATCGCGCCCGAGAGGTAGACCAGGCCCTTGCGTCCCCAGCGGTCGGAGGCCCAGCCCGCCAACAGGGAGGTTGGCAGCGAGGCGATAAGCAGGACGGGGAGGAACTGCCCGCCGATAAACTGCTCGCCCGAGACATGCAGGACGTCGTCGGCATAGTATTGCAGGAAGTAGAAGATGGTCCAAATGCCCATCTGCACGAGCAGGCGTGCCAGCAGGACCCAGGAGAGATCGGGATACTGTGAGGGCTTGAAGAAGAACTTGCGCATGAAGGGACCAAAGCTGAACTGCTGCCGCGCCTCCAGTGGTGGCGGCGTCTCCTTGACGGTCAGGATGGTGTAGGCCACCACGATGATCTGCACCACGGCAATGAGCAGAAAGATCCAGACGATCTCATTCTTATAGACATCCAGGGTGTCGCGCTTATTGATGATCAGGCCCGCGACGACGGAGCCGATGGCGGTCCCCAGCAGGAGGCAGAGGCCGTTGATACCCGCCGTCAGGCCGCGCTGTTTGACCGGGACCTTGTCGGCGATGATGGCGCTCCAGGGCGAGTTGGCGAAGTTATTGCTGGCCTGGAGCAGTAGGAAGAGTATGGCGAAGGCGGGGAGTAGCAGACCGGGATTCAGATAGGGCGCGAAGGCGAAGGCGACCAGGGCCAGGATATTGAAAATAGTGCCAATGAGCATAAAGGGGCGGCGGCGTCCCATGCGGAAGGTCGCGTAGTCCGAGATGGCCCCTACCAGCGGGTTAACGACCACGGCGGCCAGTGTTCCCCACGCCACGACCAGCGTCAGATTGATATCCTTCTGCGCCGGATCGAGCAGCTTGGCGACCATGCTGGGAATGATAACGGAGATAATGGCGTTCCAATGGAACTGGTTCGCGAGCCAGAAGACATTGATGTTGATCTGCTCCAGGAGCGAGACGGGACGCGGCTCGGTCGCCAACATCGGCGACGTGGCATCACTGCCAGACTGTTCAGATATCTCCATGTTTAGATATC
The DNA here is from genome assembly GCF_016587375.1 of Ktedonobacter robiniae. Lineage (GTDB taxonomy): Bacteria > Chloroflexota > Ktedonobacteria > Ktedonobacterales > Ktedonobacteraceae > Ktedonobacter > Ktedonobacter robiniae. Next base: position 643,614 of record NZ_BNJG01000001.1, on the reverse strand, counting down.
CCCTTAAATGTGCTTTAGAGAGATAACGATAAATAGACTGTGTTGGCTATTATACTCAGCCATGTTGAGGACTGACAAGGGTCATTTTTAGGAGGTGTCTGATTAGGTCAAGTAAAGTGGCCATCTCGAGCGGCAGTGATCCGCGAGGACCAGATTAGGACGCCCTTGGACCGATTTCGGCCCGTGAAGCAAAACGATTTACACATTTCCGCTTTTCCTTCCTCTGTGAGAATGCTGCTTTAGTACCTTTTAGAATGCATTTGTTCAAAAAAAGAATTCATTTGGAGGAAAAATGATGAACATGCAAGAATCGACAGCCGTTACCATAGCACGCGCCCATATCAACGCTTGGAGTCATCAGGATTGGGAGAAGACAAGAGAGCTCGTCGCCCCAAATGTACACGTTGTGGCAACGTCTACGCAGTCCATGCTACCTGGCGGAGAAGCTTCAGGTATCGACAATTACATGGAACGCTTGATAAAAACTGTGCAATTCATCGAACCCGGAAGCGTTCAGGTGATCTCAGCAATTGGTGATGAAAGGAACGCACTCGTTCTGGAAACTCTGAGGATCGGTCTGGGTCCAGGTGGGACGATGGTGACCCTAGCGAGAGCTAGTCTCTACTTGCTCGATGAGAGCAAGAAAATCATAGAAGAACGGGATGAATTCTGCGTTCTTTCACACTAGCGCAAATAGGGGCTAACAGGACTTTCTGCTTCAAGACCACGCAGATGAAAGATCCGTTCCCCAAAGATGGTGGAATAACTTTCCGCATCGTTCATTCCCTTTCTCGTTCGTTACCTGTCAACCACATCCAGCCTGTTTTTCTTGTGGTTGACCAACGTTTCTCTGTCAGAGGCGTCTGCTGCTTGCGTGGGGTGTGCGGTTTGAACCGGAGAACGCCCTTGACAGGGGAGAGCGAACGCATTCTTCCACAGTCAGGACATTCCACCAGATTGATGCCACTGTCAGTAAATTGTTTGAGATCGATGGGAACCAGTTTTCCAGAAAACGTGCAGTTGGAGGATGTGTTTGTGTGTTCCTGTTCTTTCTCTTTTTCATGCAGTTGGGGCGTTTCGGATGAATGTCTCTTCGTTGGCGATCCCATTGGCGGGCTTGGTCACTTGCTCGAATTTCCGTGCTCCTGCGACGGCATGCTGCCCGTGCTTCGTCCTGAATATGAGCACGAACGGGAAGCTCTTGCTGACGGGCGATTCTGGCCTGTTCCCCATCGTGTCTTCGCATGGCTCTGGCTGTTTTTTCCAGGAATTTTGTCCCAGTGCTCAAGATTAAGGACAATGTTCCACATTTGAGGACCAAACCTGCTTGCTTCGTAGGGCATTTACTAATTCGTCCGCCTGGCACCTCCATAATTTCTGCAAAAAAAGAAAGGCTTGTTGGGTCCTCATAAACGGCCCGAACAAGCCTTTCCGTGTCAAGACGTGGTTAACAAGTGTTTCTTGGTGTACTACCAGATTGTTTTTAGGAGGTTTCCTGGATTAGTATTTTTCTTTTCAAGAGTTCTCTTTACATTGTAATCTCCGCTGCAAATCTGGCTGGAGTGCATGCTGATTGTGTTCACTAACAGCTCCAGGCGCCAGTGATGGTGATATGGGAGCCTGCTGCGCCATTCACACCGGGCACGGTCAGGGCATTGAGCGTGCCCGAATTGTTGTCGCGATTGACCGTGGCGCTGCCCTGGGCATCGCTCCCGTTGGTGGACCAGGTCTGCGAGCTGTTATTAAAATTCAGCGTGACGTTTCCCGGCGATGACGGGTCGGTATAGGTACCTGGCCCATGATAGTGGGGGTAGAGGAAGTTCAGGTGATAGGTCTCGCCGTTAAGCGTGCCAGTTGCTAGCATGGCCACGGCGCTCCCGTTGGGCGTCATACCACAGGTCAGATAGTTAGTAATTGTCAGCGTACCGTTGACCGCGCCGCTGACGGTAAAGATATTGGCGGTGACCGGCGGGGTCGTCGGTGTGAGGGCTGGCGTCGCTTTAAATGAACCCTGGCAATGCCAGTTCCCGGTGATAGAGATCTTTTTGCCGCTTTCGCCTTTGTTCCCGGGAATATCCACGGCTGCAAGCGTTCCAGAGAGGCCGTCATTATTGATGACAATGTTCCCGTGACCAGTACTTCCATCCGTGATCCAGGTTTGCGTGCCTGGATCATTCTCGAAGTCCAAAAGGGGTTTGGGTTGGCTGGATGTTGCAGTCGGGTAGGTGTAGGTGCCGGGCCTGGAGGCGTTGATTACCTCGAGGAAGAGGCTATACGGTTGGTTATTGAGGGTGCCCACGACTCGCAAATAGTAACCAGTGCCATCCATATGTGAAGCATACTCGCAGGAAGTATATTGGACATTGGCTAAGGTGCCGTTGAGCGCGCCTGTGATGATAAAGGTGTTTGGTCCTACCTGTGAGCTAACGCCAGTATTATGCTGAGTAGTTGTCGACGAGGCGTGCTTGCTGGTCTCCTGTGGGTGCTGGTTCTGGCGCGCGAAGGCGAAGGCCCCGACGCTTCCAGTGGCTACGACGATGGCGGCAACGATGATCACAATCACTTTGGTCGCTGCGCTAGTCCCTCCTTTAATGGCGGTATGGACCATTGTATGCTGCGCGGCGGTTTGCCCGGCCTGGGCGTGGGTCGCTCCCGTATGCTGAGCCTGGGTGTTGGGAGCTGTGCCCTCGTGAGATACGCTCTGGGCGTGTTGAGAGGCTGTAGATGCGCCCTGTGAGGTGTGGGTGTTGGCCGAGAACTTCGCGGCGGCGTTGGCAGCGGGCTGAGGCGTGGAAGGCGTGCCGGGTGCGCTGGTCATCTGGGGAGCCTGCGGCGTGCCAGGTGCGCCAGGCACCTGAGTACTGCCCTGCCCGCTCCCCCCTATGCCGATGGGTGGGATGCCTTCTTCTAGCGGCGGCTCTTCTTGCCTCCCTTCGCTCTTGATCTGTGCCTTGCTTGCTAGACCCTCTGGCAAGATAAGCGTCTGCTCGCCTTCCGCTGGCTCATACCGCTCGGTCGCCGTGATGTTCTGCTCGTCCTGACCGCTTCGGCCACAAATACCACAGAAACGGGCGTCCTCGGGATTTTCTGCCCCACAATATATACACCTGGACATAAGTACTCCTTCTGAATATACAAATGTTGCCCCATTATGAAAGAGAGATAGCTTCTTATTTATCGCTCACGAGCGCATATAAGTCGCTGGCATATATTTCGTTAGGGGGATATGAGGCCGTGCATATGAGATGATATTGATGGCGTAGAGCTGCTTGTTCCACACCAACTTCCCCTGTGGATCAAAGGCATAGACGGTGCCGTCGCCCAGGACGGCGTACGTATTGGTGTCGCTCTCCGCCCCTGGCTGGATGACAGTCACCTTCGCGGCACTGTTCCCGGTGGTATTGATGCCGCTGCCGGGCGCGGGCGCGTTGCTTGTCCAGAGCGAATGGCCATTCTGCAAGCTATAGGCCACAACCTGGGGCGTCTTCCAGCCCGGATGGCCAGTATCGGTATGGATCTGGTAGATGCCCTGCGGCGTTGTATAGTAGAGATAGCCGTTATCACGGTCTATGATTCTGGTGGGTTTTGGCGTTACCTGAGCCTTTGCGGGCGCCGATGAGGCCGTGCTTGAGCCTCCGCAGGCGACAAGCGAAATACTGACGAAGAAGGCAAAGAGCGCCAGGAATACATGTTGCTTCCGATGCATGTGCTGCATTCTCACTCCAATCATAGTAAAAGACCTTTAAGTATGTATGTGCTGGTAGAATACCGTATGCAATATAAGTGTAAATAAAAAAATGCACCGTTTCGCAGTGCATTTTTGGATTGCTTATTTGTATGTGCCATAGCGGTCGCATTCGCGACCGCTATGGCACATACAAATAAGCAATTTAGAGTTGTTTATAGGTTCTATCTGTCTTGCTGTCTTGCTTGATGGAGGTCTCTTCTGCTTGTCGCTTGATAAGCGAGGCATAGGCTGAGCGGGCCTCCTCGGTGAGCGGGTGAGTCTCGCCGAAGACCTCTTCGCGTATGCGCAGAGTGCGCCGGTAGAGGGTCTCCGCCTCCTGGTACCTCTGTTGGCGTGCGTAGAGATTTGCCAGTCCCAGGCAGGTTTCCGCCAGGTCTGGATGCTTGTCCGCTAGCTTCAGCTCACGAATCCGAAGTGCGCGCTGGTAGCATTCTTCGGCCTGCGCGTACTTTTCCTGTACTGCATAGATATCTGCCTGGCCGTTTATGGGATGTGCGGTGAGTGGATGCTCTGCATCAAGCGTACATTCACGAATAGCCAGTGTGCGCAGGAAGAGTTGTTCCGCCTCAGCATAGTGCTTTTGCAAACGGTGGGCCTCCGCGAGGTTATTAAGAACCATGGCAACCTCGGGATGGTCCGGGCCGTGAGCCTGTTCTCGGATGCGAAGCGCGCGTCGCAGTGATGTCGCTGTTTCGGCATAGCGCCCCTGTATTCCTTGCAATGCACCCAGGTTAATAAGTGAGTAAGCAACCTGGAGATGATCTGTACCGAATGCCTCTTCTACGACATGAAGCGTACGGAGAAAGAGAGGTTCGGCCTCGCTGTACTTTCCTTGCTCCGCGAAGAGGATGGCGAGATTGTTCAAGGGATGTCTAAGGCTGGGGTGATGTGTCCCATATGTTTGTTCAATCACGTATAAGGACTCGCGGTAATATGGCTCGGCTTCCTCGTACCTTCCTTGCTCGCGATAGAGCTCGCCCAGGTTGCTCAGAAGATTGGCGAGGGATAATGCTGGGGATGTGGGCTGTTCTTCTTGCATACGCAAAGCGCGTAGGAGAAGGGGTTCAGATTGCTGATATTTTCCCATCTGTCCATATAGTCGGCCCAGCCCGTGCAGTGTACGCGCTATCAGGGGATGATTGGGAGCAAGTGCCTCTTCGCGTATCTGCAAACAACGTCGATAGAGCGCCTCTGCCTCCTGAAACTTCGCCTGGTGGCGATAGAGGTCTGCCAGGCTATTGAGCGCGAGTGTCATATCTACGTGCTCAGGCCCCAGGGTGCTTTCCCAGATATACCGGGCCTGTTGAAGCAAGGGCTCGGCCTCGATATAGCGATCATGCTCGATGAAATATTCCGCGATGCTGGTGTAGAGAGAGGCTACTGGCTGAAAACGCTGAGTGTCGTTCTCTAGTGAAAAACACTGTTGCATCTGTTGGGCGGCTGCCAGCGCGTGTGGTAGGAGGCGTTCGCACTGCTCCCAGTTGGCAAACTCAATTGCTGACGCTGGAAAGCTCTGCTGGACGATCCTGATGGCGCGTTCCACCCAGTGTTTCCGTTCCTCCTCGCCTACATGTGCCTTGAGCACCTCCTGGGCCAGGCGGTGGATGCTGAGCGTTTTCTTCTGGCTATTGCGACGGATGAGGGAGTAGGCGAGCAGGTCCCTCAGGGTCGCTTGAAATTGGAGCGGTTGCTCGATAGCTGCTGCCAGGGGAGGCTCAAGCCAGCGTTGTCCCTCCAGAAAGAGGGCCTCTGGTATGTCATCGGGCGCGAGAAAGGCGCACAGGGTAAGGATCTCAATGGCGGCAGAATTTTTATTACGTTGCACTTGCTCAAAGGCGAGGCGAAACGTCGTGGTGACTGAGTGGGGATGCTGGGCATGGGCGTCGCGTTCGTCGAGGAGCTGCATGGGATAGGCCTGAAAGAGGTGGAGGAAATCCTCCATGCCGCATTGGGTAGCTTCGATATATGCGCCCGCCTGGTCGAGCGCCAGGGGCAGACCATCCACCAGGTCAACAATGGTCGCGGCAAGCTCCACGTCGCTAGCGGCAGCCTGGGTCATGGGGGCGTTCGTGGGTAGTATGTGCGTACGATGCAGGAGGAAAGCGATGCCCTCATCACGAGGCAGGCGCGAAAGCTCAAGGGTCTGGGCAAGATGCCCAAGGGTATGCAGACGCGTGCTAAACAGGAATGATCCCTGCCGCGTCGTGGGGAGGAATGGCTTGAGGACGCCAATATCTTCGACGTTATCAAAGATGAGGAGCCAATCCTTATGGCTGTTGAGCCATTGGAGCACGCTGGCAATGATTTTGTGCTGGTCCTGCTCGTGCCGTTCGGGTAGGCGCAGAGTCTGAGCGATTGAGAGAAAGCTTGACGTGAGCGTCTCGCTGCTCTCGGCGGCTAGCCAGAAGGTGGCTGCATAGTGCTGATGATAGCGATAGGCGTATTCAAGCGCGACCTGCGTCTTGCCGATGCCGCCTAGCCCGCTTAAAGTATAAGATTGCGTGAGTGCCAGTGCCTGGCCGGAGGAGAAAGAGGTATGAAGCTGCTCCAGCAGCGCCTCGCGCCCGGTGAAATAGTAGTTGCGTTGATAGGGGACATACCAGTAGGGCGAGACCGCTGTTAAGCTCGCCTCCAGGAGAAGGCGTGTCTGCTGGTCATCGAGGTGGAGCTGGGTGGCAAGCTCTGCTACCATACCCTTGGTGTCGGGAAGGCGCTTGCCGCGCTCCCAGGCGCTAATCGTATTGCGATGCGCACCCAGCTTCTCAGCTAGAACCTGCTGCGCGATTTTCTTCTTCTTGCGCAGCGTTTGCAAGACTTCTCCAAAAGGGGCTGATCGTATTTCATCCATGAAAAAAATCCTCCACAAAAAACATGGGTAATGTTGAAAGAGGATGTAGACAGGGGCGTGCGAGCACGCCCCTGTCTACATCCTCTTTCAACAATATTTATTCCCAGTTCTCGATGCCGACGTGGATGCCCTGGTTCTCCAGCCAGCGCTCGACGTCGATGGCGGCGCGGCAGCCATCGGCGGCGGCGGTCACGGCTTGGCGATAGCGGTGGTCGGTGACGTCACCGGCAGCGAAGATGCCAGGGATATTGGTCATGGTGTACTCGACCGGGTCGATATAGCCCTGAGCGTCCATCTGGACCAGGCCCTTGAAGATCTCGGTGTTGGGCTTGTGGCCGATGGCGATGAAGAGACCATGCGCGTCGAGCGTGCTCTCCTCACCAGTCCTGACGTTGCGCAGGCGTACGCCGGTCACCTCTTCCTCACCTAGGACGTCAGCGACCTCGCTCTCCAGGACGATGCTGACCTTCGGATTGTTGCGCGCGCGATCCTGCATGATCTTGCTGGCGCGGAAAGAGTCACGGCGATGGACCAGGGTCACATGGTTAGCGTAGCGCGTCAGGAAGGTTGCCTCCTCCATCGCGGTATCGCCGCCACCCACGACCACGACATCCTTGCCACGGAAGAAGAAGCCATCACAGGTTGCACAGGCCGAGACGCCGCGCCCCTGTAAGCGCTGCTCATTGGGCAGGCCCAGCCACTGCGCGCTGGCGCCCGTGGCGATGATGATCGTATGCCCCTGATACTTGGCGCTATCTGTCGTGACCGTGAAGGGCTTCGCGCTGGTATCGATCTTGATGGCGTCCTCAGGTACCAATTCGGCCCCGAAGCGCTGCGCCTGTTTCTCGAACTTCTCCATCATCTCCGGTCCCATGACGCCATCCTCGAAGCCGGGATAGTTCTCGACCTCGCTCGTCTGCATCAACTGACCGCCGGTCTGATAGCCCTGAAGCACCAGGACGGACATATTGGAGCGAGCCGCGTAGATCGCCGCCGTATAGCCCGAGGGGCCTGAGCCGATAATGATTGTGCCGTAAACCTTCGCCATGTCTCTCAATCCTCACTTTTATTTTGGAAGCTAAGTCTGCTTTGCGTATTGCCAGTGAATTGCTTTCGCCTATGAAAACAGCGAGCGCGCCCAATTTATGCCCGAGTTTTTCCTATAGGCTTGCCCTGCTGATCCTCACCACAAAAAATAATGTCCACTGATTATAACACGCGCTTATTCCCTCTCATAGGGATGAGTTATACATAAACGCCACGCCGCGTCCCAGAAGGGGACGCGGCGTGGCGTTTATGTATAAAACTTATTTCGCTACCCAGACGAGGAGATGGGCTTTGGTGTAGTGATGTTTATTAGCATCTACTACGTCAACTGACTGACTGGAGGCGATATATCTCCCATCTGGGGACCAGGCTCCGTCATAACCATGTCCCGTAAATGCGTAGAGAACAGCGCCGTTTGAGGCATCCAGAAGCTGTATGGTGAAGTGCGTACTTTGCAATTCAACTTCAATCCTGTTTCCATCGGGTGACCAGTTGATCGCGAAAATGTTTTTCTCCGAGATCAATTGCTTGATGGTTTGCCCGCTGTGGGCATCGACGATGCGGATGGCCTTGCCCAGCCCTGTGGAGGAGTCGGCGTCCGCAATAGCGATTTGCTTGCCATCGGGCGACCAGCTGAGCGAGCTAATGGCGGGATATTCTCTGAGCTTCTCCCAGGTGTTGGTGTCCCAGATGATGGCCGTGGTTGTGACGCCATCCTTTGAGTATGGATAGGCCAGCGTTGCTAACGAACCTCCATCGGGCGACCACAAGATGTTGGTAATATTGTCTGGGAATTTGTCCAGAGTCTTGACGAGAGTGCCATCGGCTGCCTTCCAAACAAAGAGTTCGTTGCGCGAATCCTCCGCGTGATAGCTCGCGGCAATGTATCTGTTATCAGGCGACCAGATAGCTTTGCCAAAGTTAAACCCACCTGAGAGTGAGACCTGGCTGCTAAAGAAGGTGCCATGCGTCGTTGCGTTGCTCATAACATGTGAGGCTGTGCTAGCTGTCCCGCTGGGAACAGGTAAGATTCTGACCTGTTGTGTAGTCTGAGCGTTAAAGATGTAGATCTTTGAGCTACCCGAAACCATCAAGTATTTGCCATCAGGGGACCAGACGACATTGCTTACATTTGTTTCACCAGGGGAGATGGCATAGGTGAGTTTATGAGCACCGGTTTTTGCATCCCAGCTTGCGAGCGTTATATTACTATTATTAGTAAGTATGCCTGCCAGGCGCTGCCCATTGGGCGACCACTGCAGGGCAGAGGCATTATCGTAGTCTTCAGATTGGTATACAATCTTTCCTGGTGCCTCGCTCTGGACAGTCTTGTGAGGCGCTGGTGTCTGCGTATGGGCCGCTGTATTATTGGAGGTGTTTCTCTTCTGCTGGGCGGCGTTCAGCACGAGGAGCAGGCTGCCAACCACGGCTACCAGGACGAGGCAGGCGGCCAGAAGCGTGAAGGCCCTGGGCAGCGTTTTCGGCTTCCGCCCGGCTGGCGCATTCCCGGCGTTTATTCCTCTGCGCTGGCGCTGTTGTGGGAGGGATACGATGTTTATGTCCTCGGGCGTTGTCGCCTTGAGATTGCTGTGCAGTTTGCTCAGGACGCGCTGCAAGGATTGCTGGTCTTCATGGTCGCGCATGAGGGTTGGCAGTGACCTGGCGAGCCGCTGCTCTCTCCGCGTGGGACCACCCTCGTGTAAAAGCTGTTCTATCTGTTCGTCTACCTGTCCCGGTAGGAAGAAATCTTTGTGTTCTGCCATTATCTTTTGGCTCTCCCTAAATCTTCTCACTACAGACACGGCGCAGTGCGTTGAGCGCCCGTGAGAGTAGAACGCGCACCGCTCCGTCGCTTTTACCTACCTGTTTGGCGATATCGGCGCTACGCATCTCGTGTACAAAACGCAGGGTCAGAATCTGCTGCTGCAAGGGCGGTAGAGTGCCTATAGCCGCGCGTAGCTGCGTGTATTCCTCACCGCGTAAAGCCGTTTGTTCAGGCGCGTGCGCTTCGTCAGCGAAGAGACCGTCGAAGGCATCCTCCAGCGGTACCGGCGCTATGCGAGCAGACTTGCGGTAGGCATCCACCATCTTGTTGCGCGCCACGCGCCAGATCCAGCGGCGTTGTTCAACTTCCGACCAATCGTGAACCTGCTCGTTCTCCAGCACGGCCGTAAAGATATCGAGCAGCATATCCTCGGCGTCTTCCCGTGAATTAATACGTTGTTTCAGAAAGGTGAAGACAGCCGGAGCATAGCGCTCAAATAATTCCGTCGTGCTCGACGATCTGGGATGTATCTTTTGACTCGATCTCAATAACATTCTTTTAAATTCCATTTTTTGAATGTACGTACATATCATCCAGGGGCCTCACCCACACAGTCGTAGCACACAAGTAGATGTTACATCTCTCTAACCTGTTTGGTATTCCTGCGTATAGAACATGGAATAAAGTTTTATTTGTCAAAATGGTCAAAGAGGAGCGAAGCGATGTCTCATATGCAGGAGCAAGAAGGACAGGCCAAAGCCTGGCAGGACAGCTATGAAGGCTACCGGGGTGATGACGAGTATCGCTCTGGACAGAACAGAGAGCAGAAGCTCAACGCCGATGGCGACGAGATGTTCGCTGATATGATCATCAAGCGCATGCGCCAGGAGTCCGGCGCTGACGACAAGGCGCGTGAAGAGATCTCCCGGATGAACGTCATGCGTATGTGGCTCGGTATCATCTCCGTGATTGCGGTCATTCCCATCTTTATTGCCTTTGGTGTTGCGCTGGCAAACGGGGTAGGGGCGAACACAAATGCGGTCGTTGGCCTGGGCTGGGGCTTCGTTGCGGCCTGTGCCGTGCTACTCTTCACCAACGCCTACTTTAGTTGGGCCAGTATCGAGATCGCCAAGCACATGTCTGGTCGAAAAGAAGAGAAGAAGGGTTAATAGATAACAGACAGGGGCTGGATGCACAGCATCCAGCCCCTGTCTGTTATCTATTAACCCAGAGGGCAAGTAGGCGCAGGGTGTCCTGTACGAGTTGCTCCAGGGGGGCGAGCGCGACATATTCTTCGAAGGAGTGCTCGTTGACGACGCCGGTGGAGACGGTAAAGGCGCGAATGCCCGAGGCGCGGAAGCCGCTGGCGTCGCTGCCAATGAAGGTTGGACGTAGCTCAAGCTGTGCTCCACGCTGACGCAGGGCTTCGCCATAGACCTGGAGCAGCGGCTCGCCGGGATCGACGCGATAGCCACGCGAGTGTGTATTGAACTTGACGTGTGCCGAGCCACCTGCTTGCTGTGCTGTGTGCGTGAAGGCCTCCTTAAGCTCCTGCCTGTAGCGCTGAATGGTCGCCTCTGGCTCAAAACTGCGTAGCTCGCCCTCAAGCGTCAGCGTGGCGGGAACGGCGTTGCGCGCGCTGCCAGCCGTAATACGCCCGATATTGATGCGTGTCTGATCCTCATTGAGCGCGCCCAGGGTGAGCGGCGTCTCGCGGAAGATGCTCAGGACATTGATAGTCTGGGCCAGGTCCTTGCCAGGATGGCCGGTCTTCCCCTCGATGGTGACGTCAAAGGCCTCGTAGGCCGCGCCCTGCGAGACGACCACGCCCGCCTCAAAGGCATTGTCAAAGACCAATCCCTCTTCAATATGCCAGGCACTGGCATCGAAGCGCGAGGCCCCACACAGGCCGGTTTCCTCCATGACGGTGAAGAGCAGCACCAGCGGTGGGTGGGGCAGGCCTTGCTCCAGCGTGCGCCGCAGTACCTCCAGGATGATTGTCAACCCGGCGCAGTCGTCGGCGCCCAGGTTGGTTGTGCCATCGCTGTAGAGCACACCCTCGCGCAGGACCGGCTCATGCCCCAGACCCGGCGGCACGCGGTCCATATGCGCGTTAAGTAAGAGGGGGTGGCCCTCGCCCGGCAGGAAGGCGATCAAGTTCCCCTGGGAATCAACGGTGCTCTCCAGTCCTCGGCTGGCAAGCGTTCGGGCAAGATACTCGCGCACCCGCTCCTCATGCCCCGAAGTACTCGGGAGGCGAATTAACTCCCGCAGCGTCTGATACAATTGCTCCGCGTACATCTCTCTCTCCTTCTGGTGATGGCCATCCAAAATCCATAGGCGCGCGATAAATCGGGCGCCTATGTAAAAACGAGCCTCTTTCACCCCTTCATTGTAGCAGGAAAGTGCTGTGGAACGTTGTTTCCTGGTGCCGCTTCAGCTATAATTGAGGCTAACGAATGCGCTTCATTTCTAGCTCTTTGGTTTAACATTTCCACTCATACGCACAATTTGCCCCGGAGGGCACACACGTCCCACACCACTAGAGGGGGAGCATGCCCGCATGTCTCGTAGTTATTCGGAGGTTATGGGCGCGCCCAACGAGCTTTACCATTGGATTCCCGGTGAACTGGTCGTTGTGGTGCGTTTATCGCGCCTGCCTGCTGATGAGGCCCTGGAGTCCTTGTTAGAGCAGGTCCGCACTCGACTCAACACATTTCTGTCTCCATATCAACTGGCGCTGGAGCCGTATGGTACGGCGGGAAGGTGGAAGGGGAGTCCGACGATGCCGCCAGTGCGTCGTCGCTCATTTATTTTTGGCCTGCACCGCAAGCAGCCACTACTCGCGATCTTCTTTCACGCCCGCCATATGGACCCGGGCGTGGCGGATGCTACGCCTATGGTCCTCTCTTACCTGCAAGCCCGCCTGGATCTCCTGGCACAGCAAGGCTTGCAGATCGTTTCGGCCATGCCCAACTGGCTGGTGACAGCGGCCCCGTTCTACTTTAGTGAAGGGGGACCGGCGCTGCCGCCGCGTCCCGCGCCCCAGCTAGAGGCCCCCGCGCCCAGCAACGCCCTGATAGGTTGGCGCATGCGCCTCATGGAGCCTGACATTCCGCTGGATACCAGGTCTGCCGAAGATGTCCTGGTGGCTATTCTGGATAGCGCGCCCCATCCCGATCGCATCATGAGCGCCGCGACCCGGCCCGAGTTTCGTCGCAACTGGCTGCTGCAAAAGCTGGCGTCCGACCTGCGCAACGAAGATGGCGCGTTCTCAGTGGAGTATGATCGCTATCCGCTGACGAATGAGGTCCGCACGGGCCGCGATTACTACAATGATGCGCGCTACTATAATATGGCCGACCATGGCCTGGCGGTGACGGGCCTGGTCCGCGATGTCGCGCCCCGTGCTCGTATACGCCTGATCCGCGTCCTCAACGACTTTGGTGGTGGGGACCTCTATCCACTCTTCGCGGCCCTCTGCGACCTGGGGCGCGAGATGGTTGCGGGCTCGATCCGGCGCCTGGTCATTAACCTGAGCCTGACGATTATGCCCGACGTACGCCGTCTGCCCTATGTCTGGCTGGACCAGCGCCAGTGGCCCACGACGCAGCTCTATGGTGTCACGCGATTGCTGGAACATGTTGAGGCCGGGCTACGCCTGCTCTTTGAGAGCCTACACGCCCATGGCGCGCTCATCATCGCCGCTGCCGGAAATGACTCGGTGGCATCCCGGCAACAGAATGCAGCTCCGCGCCCGCCGCGCGCACCCGCGCGTTACGACTCGGTCCTGAGCGTCTCATCCGTCAACAGCCAGGGGCAAGCATCGATGTTTGCCAATGCTGCTAATATCGCCCCCGCGGATACAGGGGTCGCGACCTTTGGCGGCGATGGTTATGGTGTGGCGGATGGCAATACCTTCCCTGATGCCGTACGGGGTCTATATATTGCCTCGACCTTTCCCAATGGTGATCATAATGATATCGGCTGGGCTGACTGGTGTGGAACCTCGTTCTCTACGGCCATCGCCAGCGGGCTAGGCGCGCACCTGATGGCCCAGGGCTGGTCTGCGGCCAACTCTATGATTCGCCTGGCCGCGCGCGGCGATGGACGAGGGGAGCCGCCCTTTGGAGCCGAGCCAGAAATTCCGTCCCTATTAGGGAATATGATCCGGGTGCAGCAGCGTTTTGGTTTATAGAGAATGGTGTTGTGCTGTAACCCGCTACTTGCGTACGCGGCTACTGTGCTACACTACCTACAGGTCCTTTAGGGCTTGTACAGTTATCTTGACGCTTCATTTTGTGTAGGATATAATACGCACAAACGAAGCCAGAAAAACACGTTTTAGTCTATTAATACGGATTGCCTGGGGCTGTATGGCCCCTATGAGAGGTGAAATACATGATTGAGCAGAACCAGCAAGCAGCGACAGAGACTCAGGTCATCACCATGACCCCGACCGCAGCTGTGAAGGTTAGCGAACTGTTGCAGCAGGAGAATGATCCTAGCCTCGGTCTGCGCATCTTCGTCGCTGGCGGCGGTTGTTCTGGTCTCCAGTATGGCATGACCCTCGACGAGGAGCAGGAAGGTGACACCGTGATCAACATGAGTGGCATCAAAGTCTTCGTCGACGAGATGAGCATCAGTTATATCAATGGTAGTGAAGTAGACTATGTTGATAGCCTGATGGGTGCTGGCTTCACCGTCAATAACCCCAATGCCGTCTCTTCCTGTGGCTGTGGCCATTCCTTCAAAACCGCTGAGGGCGGCGGCGAGGCCCGCAGCTGCGGTTGCGGTCACTAGACCTTTAAAAGCAGAAAAACAAAAGAGTGTGAGCCATTTCTTACGAAATGGCTCACACTCTTTTGTTATACAGAATACCACGTGAAATGGCTTTTCACCCCGCCCTATCTGGTAGGGACCCGCTTTAGCGCGTCCAAATGCCATTCATGGCAGTGCGGCGCAAGCCAATCCTTTGCCAGTGAACAGGCGACCCGCAGCCATGGAACGTTTTGGGCTACGCCTACAGGCGATTAATCGCCTTTGGACGCGCTAAAGCGGGTCCCTACCGGGTAATTAGCCGGATTATTCGACAGGTTATTCGTCGAGTTGTTCGCCAGGCTGTTCCAGCATTCTGTGGATGATGCCGGGCATGTCGGTGGCGAATTTGGAGTTGGCGACGACACGCTGGGCACCGGCTTGCAGGGCCTTGGTGCGTGCATCGAGGTCCATATGTGAGCCAAAGGCGAGCACGGGGTAGTCACGCTCGCGGGCCGCGCGGATGGCTGCCTCCCAGTCAACGCCTCGGATGGAGATATTGACGATGGCCAGGTTGGCTCGCTCCTCGCCGCTGGCATCCAGGCGTTCCTCAAAGGTCGCCAGGGTGCGCGCGATGCTGGCCTCCATCTCGTGGTGGCGTAGTGTGTCTTGAATTTTGACCGAGAAGAAGAGATCCTTCTCAAGTGCTAGAACGCGTATGGTCACGGCTCGCCCCTTGTCTAATCTTCCGAGCGCTCGTAGACCGGGCGGCGGAAGCGATCTCCCAGCTCCTGGTTGATGACGTCGATATTGGTGTAGAGGTTGGGCGTGAGTACGTGATGCGTCCCCGTGCAGTAGGACTTGTCACACTTCTTAAAGTGGCTGGTCTCCATTACCAGGTTATTATCCTCCACGGTGATCCAGATATGCTTGCGCGAGTAGCCATCGCCCCACTTGAGGATCAGGCCATCCTTATACTCATCGAAGCGCCCCTGCCCATAGAGGAAATCGCGGTTAAACATGCCGAGCACCTGGCGCACCTTGCTGACTGCCACTACGCGCGCCACCTCGGGCCGCATCGCCGTCGTGGCCTCCTCGGCCAGGTCCTGCTCAGGGATATGGAGCTGGCGACGTGTATGTTGTTCCTCGCGGATCATGCGTGTAATCATCTCCCCCTCCTGGTCGGAGAGGCCATGTCCCTGCCCGAGAATGGGGTCCTTCTGCGGCTGCTGCTCATCATCGTAATACTGATCGGGCATATCGGGCATAAATTATCTCCTTGTCTCTTCTTTGCGCTGTCATGATATCAAGCCATAGTCCTACTGTACCACGGATCGAATTGCTTGACCAGAGAGAAGTTATAAGTGGTGAAGTGAGGATGATGGTCGGCTGGCATAGCCAGCCGACCATCATCCTCACTTCACCACTTTACCCCTTGAGCGCCGTAGGCGCGAAAAGTATTTGCCTCTCAAGAAACGATTGAACACATGTTCTATATGTATTATGTTGTATTGACAAATGTTCTACCCGCCAGTTATACTTTCTTTAAATAAACTCAGTTTTGAATCTCATATCTATTGCTGTAGACCTGTTGTAGTGCGAACCGATGTTCTAGCCTATGAGTAGAGCCAGGGTAAGAACACTTGCGGAACGGCGGTCTGGCCAATGCGTGCAGACAGGAGTGTCGCGGTGGGGCTGGGGGTTGGGGGGAGTAAAACAACTGTAGCTATAATTGACCGGCAGGGACGTGTACGACTGCGGAGCGAGACCAAAACGTTGCGCGGGCGACCTCCCATTGCCACGCTTGAACCCTATGTCCGCGCTATCGAGGGCCTGCTGGCGCAAGCTCGCTCAGAAGGCTGGAGCGTCGAGGGCATCGGGGTCAGCCTTCCCGGTACGCTTGACTACACAAGACAGAGACCGCTTCTCATTCCCTCAATCCCCGCCCTCAATGCCTTTCCCCTCTACGAACTACTCCAACAACGCTATAAGTTGCCCGTCTGCCTGCTTGAAGATATGGAGGCCGCACTTCTGGGCGAGCAGCGCTTTGGCTCGGGTCAGGGGGCGCAACGCCTGCTTTATTTACATGTGAATGCCATCGTCGGGGCGGCCTTTATCGTGGATGGTAAGATAGCCGGACATGAATATGAGCAGCGCCTGCGCCAATATATGGGGCATATCTGTCATATCTCTGTCTCTGCGAGCGGTCCGCGCTGTAGTTGTGGGAAGCGTGGCTGCATCAACACCATGATCTCGCTGGATGCCATGCAGAAAATGGTCCAGCGGGCCGTGCGCCGCGGCGATGAAAGCAACCTCATTACGCGCCTGGTGAACCGCGAAACCCTCACGCCGCGCCTGCTGGCCGAGGAGGCCGAAAACGGCGATAGCGTTGCCCTCCAGATCTACAGCGAGATGGGACGCTGGCTCAGCAATGCCATTACCCGTTATGTTGAACTCTTTGAGCCGCATATGTTTATCCTGGGCGGCGACATTCTCTGTAGCAGCGCCTTCCTTCTCTCCAGCGCCAAAAGCGCCGCCAACACCGACACCAACGCCCGTGTACGCAGCCTGGTCAAGGTCGTTCCTGGCCTTCTCGGACGCGATGCCGCCCTCCTCGGCTCTGTCGTCCCCCTGTTTTAAGAAATTTCCCAAACTTCTCGCCACCGCACCACATCCCCTTACCCTTGTAGTAGCCGCGTACGCCAGTAGCGGATCTGTTGGCCTTGCAAGGGCGAATGCGATACAATTTATTTAGCGGAAAAGAGTGCGAAAGCTTGCGTTTGCTGGTCAACAAGAAGGAATTTGAACAAGTACTATGACGGAAGAGAAGCGGATACCAGTTCTGGTCGTTGATGACACACCAATCAAACGGCGAGGCGTTTGCGAGTTTATCGAGGAGACGCAGACGTTACAACTATGTGGGCAGGCTGAGGATGCTGAGGAGGCTCTACATCTGGTAGAGAGTTTGATTCAGGGACAGCCAGAAAACTCCTCCTTGCAAGGCTGGCTTGTATTTTCTGATCTGCGCTTAGGCTCGGACAACGGTGTAGAACTGGGGCGAACCCTGCTTGAAATGGCGCCTGGCCTGCGTATAGTTGTTTATACCCAGGATCCGAGTTGGGCGCTGGCGGCGGAGATCTTTCGCCAGGAGTACACGCGCCGTGGTACATCGCGTAGTACAAGCCGTCGCCGGGACAAGACCAGGGGCCTGCATGGCTATGTTCTCTTCGGCAATATGCTTCCCGACTACCTTGAGCGCATCGTTGAGAAGGTCGTGGACCAGAATGAGACCTTCATCGATGCAGAGGTGCTGAACTTCCTGCTGGAGCGCCTGCGGGGCGAGCGCCTGACGCCGCGCCAGGAGGAATGCGCCTCCCTTATCGCGCTTGGCCTGAGTAATGATGAGATCGCCGCGCGTATGGGCTTCCTAAATAACAAGGGGCTGCCCAATATTGGCCCGGTCGAGAACCTCGTGAGCGAGCTCTATAACTTCTTTGCCATCTATGGCGCCCCCAGCGATCCCGGCCGACGCGTCCTGCTGGCCCACGCCTATGAGGCCTACGCCGGCCTGCGTGGCAAGCCCTCCGACCCCGTCCGAGATTAAAGTGAACGGCCCGACGCTACTCACTCTTCTCGCGGGCGCGGGTCGCGTTGAGCGCGGCCTCCTGGTGCAGGAGGGAGGCGGGAAGTGGAAGTGTCAGGCGCACGACGGTCCCGTGCTCTGAGGCATCATCTTGTGTCCTGGGAACGGAATCGACGGTCAGGAAGCCGCCCGCCTCGCGTGCCTTCAGTCGGGCCTTGAAGAGACTTGTCCTGGTCTGGGGCACCGCGGCTGGATCGAAGCCTCGCCCGTTATCCTGGATGGTCACCTCAAGCTTCGCGTTGGCGTTCTTGGAATTATATTCTGTGAAGACACGCGCATATTTGGCGCCTGCGTGATTGTAGACATTGAGCAGGGCCTGGGTGATAGTGTAAGAGATGGCTTCCGCGATGCTCTCCCCCTCGGGCGTCTTCTCCAGGTCCAATGTCAGAACATCCAGCGCCCAGAGATCGGCCTGTACACGTACATGCGACTCGGGATGGAGTGCGGGCAGATCCTCGCGGACCAGCTTCTCCAGGTGCAGGCGCAGGCCCAGGCTGCGCCGCTGATAGGCGTCCTCAACCAGCAATTGCAGCCCCCGCAGGTCGCTCTCAAGCTCCTCGCTGATCTTGCGCACCCTGGTCAGGGCCTCCACCACCGGTCGCACATCGACGCGCCCATCAGGCGAGCGGTCGGCCTCTACACTGAGTTTATGGTGCCAGTGTCCCAGCAGTGAGCGGATGCGTAGCGCGTGCTGCTTCGGCTGATCGTGGATGCGCTGGGAGAGCAGTGAGCGCAGGTGGGCATCGGCATGCAGCAGCAGGGAGGTCGCCTGCTCCAATTCCCGGTTACTCTGGCGTAGTTCGCGTGCCGCCTTCTGCTGCTCATAGAGCGCCTGCTCACGCTCAGTCGAGGTCTTCTGTAGCTCCTGAAGGGCCATCTCGCGTTGCTCAAGCGTCAGGTGTAAGCGATCCAACAGGCGCAGCGAACGAATGGCGTAGAAGAGCACCAGGGGATAGATCGCCGCCAGTATATAGAAGGTCGTCAGCGGTATCAGCGTATGCCCGGTAAAGAGGATGGGCACAACGCCAAGGCAAGCGCCCAGGCCCACAGCCCCTAGCCAGAGCATAAAGAGATCGAAGATTCGGTGGCGTACCCGCGTTGGGATGGGGCCTTCCTGCCTGTGGCCATCGCGGCCCGGCAAGACATAGATAAGGGTGCTCAGACCAATCAAGAGGCTCACCAGGCCACCAAAGACCGCGTAGCCCAGACTCGCCGTCAGGTTCACTCGTGTAGGTACCCGCCCAGTAAGCAGTAGCGAACTCCATTCGTAGGCCAGGAGCGCGATTAGCGGCAGATAGGGCGGGAGGTCTATGTTCAGGCTGGGCATGCGTGAATGGTGCAGGGAGGTAGGACGGTAGGTCAGGCTCATGTGGATAAAGCAGGCCCCCATCAGGGCGAAGGCCGGGACCCACAGCAACTGAAAGACCAGGCTTGGCGCATAGGCCACCTGGATATTTCCCCAATGGCTATAGAGCAGGAGCAGCATCGCGGGCGGGATCATCGTAATGCCCTCCACTGCGCCGTTCCAATCGCTGGCCCTAAAGAGCAGGATGCCCCCGATCAGCAGCCAGATAAAGCCGGCCACCAGGCTCAGACCATAGTTTTGCCACCACATCATCAGCGTAAAGGTCATGGCGGGACTGCTAATGGTGCTAGTCTGAGTTTGACTGTTACTCGTTGTGGTGAAGATATAGGTGATGAGCGTGCCGGGCCTGGCATGAGCATAGGCCTGAGTTAGCCCTTGGGGGGCGGGTACCTCATTCACCGAGACCAGGCGTGTGCTACTGGTAAGGGTATCGGGCCTGACATTGAAATTTGTGAGCTCAGGCGCGGTGGAGACAATAACAACCCGTCCATCGGTATCTACAGCCCAGTAGAAGCCGCCAAACGATTTTCCAACCTCGTTGAGCAGGCGGAGATGGCCGAGACTACCGATAGCTAGCAGGATAAGCCCTATAAGCAGGTAGCCCACGCGAAACTTGACTCGCTGCTGGTGCCACCAATTCTCTTTGGTTTGACGAGAAGATATCGACACATCATAGTCTAGCACGCTATGAAATCAAACTGCAAGAGGCGCAAAAAATGGTTATATAGCGGTAGTTCGCAGGCTCCGCCTGCGAACTGCCGCTATATAACCAGACCCATATATGAGTTTGTGTGCGTTGTACACTGATTTGTAGAATGACCGTGAATGCGAAAAGATGACGATAGGGTCAAAATACCTATGTTGGGAGGTGGAGCATGGAGCAGGCATCTACAAGCGAGCAAGCACAGACATTAAAGGAGAAGCAGCGCCAGGAGCGTGAGCGGCTCATCCTTGCCGCGGCGGAAGAGGTTCTCTACGAGAAGGGGTATCATGATACCTCCATCGACGAGATTGCCGCGCGTGTGGGGGTTGCCAAGGGGACGGTGTACCTGCATTTCCCCAGCAAAGAGGAGCTTGTCTTCGCCGTCTTTCTGCACAACTTCGACGCATTTGTACGTGCCATTGATGAGGCCCTGAGCGAGGCCATGCCGCCGCGTCAGCAGCTTGAGACCATCCTGACCTGCATGTATGGAGGCTTCTATATCAAGCAGATCCAGCTCCTCTATAACAGCGTCGATATGAAGCGCCTCTTCGAGGTCAGGCGCGAGCAGGAGCCGCGTCCCTGGGAACAGCTCGCGGCACGCATCGCCTCCATCCTGGAGGCGGGCAAGGCCCGTGGCGACTTCGATTCTGTAACACCGACCAGCGTCCAGGTTGCCACCTTCTTCAGCCTGCTCTCGCCGCGCAGCTACGAACGCCTGGTCCTGGGCGAGCACATGGATGTCCAGGAGCTGGTCCAGCACCTCAAGCACATCTACTTCAATGGCATCATAGCCCACAAAGAGTAAATAATGGTTGATGTGGTTGTGGTGGGTCGTGGTAGCCAGAGGCTGCCACGACCCACCACAACCACATCAACCAGCAAGCGCCGTAGGCGCGAGCCAGTGCGCGAAGCATTATTATAAATACCGCCAGGGAAGGCCTAAGAGCGTAGAAAGGGGATTCATGCCCATGACTACAGTTTCCAGGCCACTTGAAACCAGGCACGAGGAGACCTACGAGGAGCCACAGTACTCCACCCGCGATACCCTCCTGACCATGCTGGGCGTCCTCATGGTCATGCTGCTGGCCTCGCTGGACCAGACCATTGTCTCGACCGCCATGCCCAGAATTATCGCCGACCTGCAAGGTTTTGACCGCTACACCTGGGTCTCGACCTCTTATCTCCTGGCCTCGACGGTTATGGTACCGATCTATGGCAAGCTTTCAGATATCTTTGGGCGCAAATCTATCTTCCTGGTGGGCGTCGTCATCTTCCTGACGGGCTCGGCGCTCTCCGGGGCCGCGCAAACGATGGATCAATTGGTGCTCTTTCGCGCCTTCCAGGGGATTGGCGCTGGTGCGCTCATGCCCATCGCCATCGCCATCGTCGCTGACCTCTTTGCCCCCCGCGAGCGTGCCAAATGGCAGGGCGTCACGGGCGCGGTCTGGGGCCTCTCCTCTATAGTCGGCCCTACCGCGGGCGGCTGGATTACCGAGCATACGACCTGGCGCTGGGTCTTCTACGTTAACCTGCCCATCGGCCTCCTGGCCATGCTCGTGCTCATTTTTCTCATGCCCACGCTCAAGCAGACGAGTAAGAAGCCAAAGATTGACTACCTGGGTGCTGCTCTCCTGGTCGCCACGGCGGTTCCGCTACTGCTCGGCTTCTCCTGGGCTGGTTCGGAGTATGCCTGGGGCTCGCCCATTATCCTGGGGCTCTTCGCCCTGGCCATCAACGTAGGCTGCGTCTTCGTGCTCTATGAGTCCATCGTGCAGCGCGAGGGCGGACAGCCCATCATCGAACCCTCGCTCTTCCGCAACAGCATCTTCACCATCTCGACTATCGCCACGGTCATCTTTAGCATGGCCCTCTTCGGTAGCACCTTCTTTATCCCGCTCTTCGTCCAGGGCGTTGTTGGTATCACCGCCACTAACAGCGGCCTTGTCCTGACCCCGCTTATGCTCACCTCGGTTGTGGGCAGCGTCATCTCAGGTCAGCTCGTTGCCCGCACCGGACGTTACAAGTGGGCCGCCATCAGCGGCATGCTTATCGGCATCGCTGGCTCCTGGTTGCTCATGCGCCTGGATATCAACGCCAGCGACAGTGATGTGCTACTGGCCATGATCATGCTCGGCCTGGGAATGGGGACCAGCATGTCCCTCTACACCCTGATCGTGCAGAACGCCCTGCCGCAGAAGATCGGCCAGGCCACTTGCTCGCTGGTCTTCTTCCGCTCTATCGGCGGCACCATTGCCCTTGCAGCCATGGGTTCAGTCATGAACGCCAGCTACCTGCCGGCCTTCCATGGTGCCCTCCCCGAGGCCAGCAAGAAGGCCCTGCCTGTCGGGACCCTCCACTTCTTCGACAACCCGCAGATCCTGCTCTCTCAGGAGATGCAGAGCCACGTCCACTCTGGTCTCTCCGCCCTCGGCCCCCAGGGCCAGGACCTCTACACCCAACTCATGCAGGCTGTCAAGCTCGGTCTGACCCAGGGCATTCACCATGTCTTCCTGCTCTGCACCTTGCTACTCTGCCTTGGTCTCGTGGTCGTCCTCTTCCTCAAAGAGATCCCCCTGCGCGGCAAAGGCTCCCAGGAGAAACCCGAACCCGTGCGCATCCCCATTGAAGCGTAACCCTGCGCAAGTAGCCGCGTACGCCAGTAGCTGGCCGCCCGCTACTGGCGTACGCGGCTACTCCATGCGTAAGCGGTAGATCTTGATGGCGACCTGGAAGGTCAGCCAGTTGCTGCGCTCTTGCAGGTCGATGCTGCAGAGGGATTGGATGCGCTCCAGGCGCTGGATAAGTGTGTTGCGGTGCACGTAGAGGTGCTCGGCGGTCTTGGTCAGGTTGCCCGCGTTCTCCAGGTACATCTCCAGCGTGGTTAGCAGCTCCGTATTTTTACGTTTATCATATTCATCTATCTTTGCTACCTGCTCCTGGTAGACGTCGCGCAGGTCGTCCATATGGGCGATCTTGTAGAGGTAGCGGTAGACGCCGAGGTCGTTAAAGTGCGTCACGGCGGGGCCGCGCTCGGTCGAGTGCATGCTCTGGCCCATCTGGAGCGCCTCGCTGGCCTCGGCAAAGCCCTGCCGGTAATCGCTGATCTGCTGGCAGGCATTGCCCAGGCCCACGGCCAGCCTGACATCGTATTCATCATAGATGTGGTGGGCCAGCTCCTGAATCCAGGTCTTGAGACGTAGGCTGTCAGAGTCCTTCGGAAGCGGAAGCAGGCAATTGAGCAGGTTCTCATGCTCATAGAAGATGGAGCCGGGGGCGCTCTCCTGAATGCGGCGGCGGACGAGATTGCCCAGGCTGCGGTAGGTGTTCTGGAGCGCGCTGGAGCTTGGTGCGCCCTCCTTGCGCCCACTGGTGGGGTGCGTGCTCTCATCACCACGCGTCATCTCGATGCGCACCACGGCATGTGGCTGCGTGAGGTCGCAGCCCAGGAAGTGCGCACGTTGGCGTAGGGATTCTTCATTCTCCGGCAGGCCCTGGATGAGATCCTCGAAGAAGCCCTTGACCAGGTTTTTCTGTGCCAACTGGTTTACGAGGCGGCTGTTTTTGATGGCGATGGCTACCTGGTTGGCGATGGTCGTCAGGAGTGTCTGATTCTCTGAGTTGAAGCGCCGTGCTTTATAGGTATAGCAGTTGATCAGGCCAAGCTGCTCGGTGCCCGCGATCAGCGGAGCGGAGATCAGGGATTTATACTGCGAGGTGCGCAGGGGATTCAAGCGCTCAAGCGTCTCCCCCTCGGGAAGGTCCTGGGCCTCTGAACTATAGGCGCGCATAGTCTGTAGGTCGGCTTTATCGCTCAAGCTGCGCAGGTGGTCGAGGGTATGGGGATCAACATCCACGGCCTGAAACTGGCTTTGATCGTTCCAGTTGGGCGCTGTGGCGTGAACGATCAGGCGGCGTAGCTGGCGCGAGGTGTCGGCATCGCGCTCGCGGGCCTGGTCCATCAGCATGATCACGCAGAGATCGACCTCCATGATCTGGACCGTCAGCGTCGCCAGGGTGCGGAGCATATCATCGAGGTAGAGGCCTGAACTGATAGTCTGGCTCAGCATCGAGAGCGAGGTCAGGATGCTGAGTTTGCGCTGAGCACTCTCGTACAACTGCGCATTCTCGATGGCGCCCGTCACCAGGGCCGCGATGTTGCTGATAAAATTGCGCTGCTGCTTGCTAAATTCGTGAGGAGCCACGGCCTGGAGCGTGATCACGCCTGTCAGGCTCTTGTCCTTGGCGATAATGGGCACGCTAAAGATCGACTGGAACTTCTCTTCCTGAAACTCAGGGATGTAGTGGAAGCGGGGATCGGCCAGGGCCGCTTCTTTAAGGAAGATTGGCTTGCGGTGGAGGGCTGCCCAGCCGGTAATGCCCTCGCCCAGCGTCATATGTATTTTGCCTACATAGCCCTCGTACGGCCCGGTCGCGCTGGAGAGCACCAGCAGATCCTTCTCGGGATCATAGAGGTAGATGGTTGCTATATCGCAGGAGGTGGCCCGGTTAATGGCTTCGAGCAGGCGTTTAAGCACTTCTTCCAGGCGCAGCGTTGAGCCAACCGTCGAGATGACCTCGTTGAGCAGGGCGTTCTCCTGCGTGCGCGCCTCCAGTAGCCTTTGCAGCTTGTTGTTTTCATAGCGCAGGCGTTCAAGACTTTTCTCAGGCGTTTCGGCGGCCTCTGAGGGTAGATGTGAATTCGCCTTGGCGGACATTGTTCCTCCTCTAAATTTCGCGTTCCCCAAATAGAACATACGTCACAGCATGCGCCCCTGTGGGCGATGTGCGCTCCATTGCAACACCCGGCCTTTTGACATAGAGATATAGTTAATACATACATATTCGCGCATGAGTTATTGTACTCTTTTTCCGTCTCAGCGTCTACCCTAATACAGCCTGCTTCCTATTTTTTTATTTGGTATTACCCTTCGCGTCTGCGGCGCTCAAGGGATAATAGAAGGATCGTGAATGGCGGGCATCCGCCCGCAATGCACGCCCATATTATTCCAGGTGTGTAGGAGTAAGGCATTGTGGTCCATGCTTGCATGGACTCTACATAATCATTGTATTACTCAGATATGATGCGGGGGGAGTTGTAGAGTCCATGCAGGCATGGACTAAAAATGTCTGGAGAAAGGGCGTCTTATTGAGGTGCGTTTTTGGTCGTGAAGGCGAGGATGCGATCAATTAAATCACGGCTATTCTCGGTTCCAAAGATTGCGGTGCCGTGGGCGCTGCCGGGGTAGATGTGTATCTCTTTAGGCTGTTGGGCAATGTCGAACATGTGCTGGGTCTCCTGGGCGTAGGTGTCTTCCTGACTATTGATGAAGAGCTTGGGTGCAGTGATTGCGGGAATCTTCTTTTCCTCGATCCAACCTTTGAGGGGGGCGGAGAGGGTGATGACCCCTGCTACCTTGGCCTGGGAGGCAGCGTCCAGGCTCACGGATCCCCCCATGCTTGCGCCAAGCAGAATGACTTTTTTCGCGCCCTGGCTTTTGACAAAGGTGATGGCGGCAAGTAAATCCTGGCTATATTGGGCGCTATCACGCTGCCCTTCGGACTCGCCGTTGCCACGGAAGTCATAGGCCAGGACCATAAAGCCGCGTGCGGCGAACCAGGGCACGACCCCTTGCCATATAGCCTTGGTGCTATTGAGTTCATGAGAACAGATAATCGCCGTCGTGCCGCTCTTGCTATAGAGCAGGCCAGCAAGCTTAATATGATCGGCTGTCGTAAAGTGGACCTCTTGACTGGTGACTGTGGGTGTAGTAGGCGTCGGAGTGATGGGAGGTGTCGCGGTCGGAGTAGGGGGGCTTGAGGTCTGTGGTGAGCCTCCTCCTGATGTGCAGGCCGCGAGCACCAGGCAGAGTAGCAGGAGCGCGATGAGTCGCAGGTGGAAGTGTTTCCTCATGTGGTGATCTCCTTAAAGCCGTTTGAGCATATTTTTTATCCTTCAATGTCTATATGTGTGGCTTATATATATATGTACGGCTCTGATCTGCCCGATATCACATCAACTATCGAGCGCTTTCAGATATTTGGTGACAATATTTTCATAAAGCGGTCCTATTGCGTGCGTTACGCGGGGGGCATCTGGTATGATTGATTTCAGCCAGAGCGGTGGAGAGGGATTTTTCGTGGGAGGGCACGCCTGGCTGGTGCATGTCGTTGTGGAACGTGTGGGGATTGGGTTGATGGGTAGAAGAAGGGGTGCCACTGGTGGAGCAGGTTGAGATCGCGGCGGTCGTGCAGGCCCTGCTACAAGATTTTAGCGCCATTATTGATTATAAAACGTTACAGGATAGCCTGCCGCGACGGCTGGCGACCCTGCTGCGCTGTCGCTGTGTCCTCTTTTATCAGCGCATTGGCGAGACACTCCAGTTTGTGGCTGGCTCCTTCGATGACCAGCCGGGCTGGTCGAGCGCGCTACTCTCGGTGGCGCGCATCAATCCTATCCCACTCACAGGCGATCTCCTGGAGGCGCAGGCCTGGCGCGAGCGGCATGCCAGGGCCACGCCCTCTCGTGCGCCTACGCATGTCGCGGCGCCCCTCATCTATCGCCAGCGCTGTATCGGTGTGATGGTCACCATTCGCCTGCCGCGCGAGGAATCCTCTGATTCGCTTATGACCTGGCAGTCGGACGAGGTGAGCATGGTCGAGGCCGTCGCGAGCGTGGTCGCGCTACTACTGGAGAATACACGCCTGCTGGAGCGCGACCGGGAGCGTATCCATGAGTTGTCGCTGCTTAACAGCATCAGCAGCCAGATGCACTACTCGATGTATGAGTACGAGCGTATGCGTGCCGTCATCGTCCAGCGCGCACGCGAGATCTCGATGGCCGACCTGGGAGCCTTGCTAGATGTGCCTGCACGGGGCGCGCGGACGCGCCCCAGGTCTCCCGAGAAGGAAACATGGGTGACAGAAGAGTTACGTACCCTCCTCCTGCGCTACTTTGGTGAACAGAAGTTTCCCGAAATCCTCTTGCTAGAACTGCCTGGTGCCAGAAATGATCCCTGGAGCCAGCAAGTGGCTCAGGCTCTCCCCTCCTCTGTGAAGACCTTCTTCGCGGTCCCCCTACTGGGTGGCAAGATTGGCGCACGGCGTGGCGGCTCCCTGCTGCGTGGGAGCATCAGCAAAGATCAGGAGTATGCCCAGGAGACGAGTATCCTGGGTGTGGTCATTGGAGCCTATCACGCGCCCTGGAAGCTGCGCAAGTCCGAACTGGTACTGCTCCAGGTGCTCGCCAGCCAGGCGGGGGCGGCGCTGGAAAATATGACGCTCATGCACGAGGTCATTGAGGCCCGCAATGAGGCCCGCAAGCTCCTGCGCCAGGTGCTTGAGGACCAGCGCCTCAAAGAGATGATCCTCGAAAGCATTCCCAGCGGCCTGATCACGACCGACCGCTCCGGGCGCGTCACCACCTTTAACCGCGCCGCCGCCGCCATTCTTGGCTATCATGCTCGCGAGATTGTAGGCCAGCCGCTGGCGTGTGTTCTGGATATACGCTCCCTGCATGTCGCGACCGCCCCGTATGAGCAATATCTCTCACCTATTGAGCAGCCATCTTCGCCGCCAGGCATAGATGAGCCAGTGCGCGAGACGCAGACCTTCGAGGCGGTCCTCAGCGCTCTCCGAGGCGAGGCGCCAGGTGAAGGAGCCCTACCGAATGGTGACCTGGCGCGAGCGGATGGCGAGCCGGGATCCACCGGCTTGCTCCAGCGCCTGCCAGCTCCCTTTCACGCTCTGCTGAGAGAGCTGCGCAGCGGAACCATCAAGAACACCGACCGGCAGGGACGCGAAGTGGTCCTGGAGGTCGATGCCCTGCCCCTGAGCGATGAGAGTAACATGCCTATTGGTATGCTCGTGACCTTCACCGATGTCACCTCGGTCCATCGCCTGGAGGAGGAGAAGCGGCGCCTGGACCGCCTGGCGACTCTGGGCGAAATGGCCGCCAACGTCGCTCACGAGGTGCGCAACCCCCTGGCCTCGATTAAGACCTCTATGCAAATGATCATGGAGGAACTCTCCACCACGACCGAGCCTCTGCCCTCGGACGAGATTGATTGTGGCCTGGGAAGCGACCAGGCCTGGATACGCGAGGAGAGCTCGGTCGTCCTGAAAGAGGTCGAGCGGCTCAATGCCATCGTGCATGATCTGTTGCTCTTCGCTAAGCCGCGCCAATTGCACCGCACGCCCTGCTCCCTCTCCGAATTGAGTGACCGGGTATTGCACTTTATTCAGCCACAGTGCGAGGCAGCCAATGTCGTCGTGCATCGTGTCTACCGCGACATCCCTGCCGTCGGCGTCGATGCCGGGCAAATGGAGCAGGTCTTGCTTAATCTCTACATGAATGCCTTGCAGGCCATGCCCGAAGGGGGCATCCTCACCGTCTCCTGCATGACGCTACCAGCCGAGCAGGAGAGAGCGGAGGGCGAGCAGGAGGACGTGGCCACCACACGCTCACCCCAGGCGCTGGTTGGGCTACAGCGTCCAGGCATCACCCTCTCGCAGTGGGTTGAGATCGCTGTGAGCGATACTGGCGAGGGCATCAGGCCAGAACAACTCGGGCGTATCTTCCAACCCTTCTTTACCACCAAAGCCCACGGTATCGGCCTGGGGCTGGCGATCACGCGCCGCCTGGTCGAGGACCACGGAGGCTATATCCGCGTCGAGGGGCACTACGGCTATGGCGCAACCATCTCGATTCGCCTGCCCATCTTCGATGAGGATGCCTGTACAAGCTCCCGCAGAAAATATGCTTATGAAGCGCCCTGGGGCGATATGTTATTGGAAGAGGAGATGTTAGTGGAGGAGGGCGTTGATGAGCCTGGGTATTCTGATCGTCGATGATGAGCCACATCTACCGCACCAGCTTGCACGCTACCTGCGCAAGCGCGGCTATGATGTCTACACTGCCTCAGATGGCGAGGCGGGCCTGCGCGAACTCCAGAAGAATACAATTGATCTTGTCTTGCTGGACCTGCGCCTCCCCAAATTGAGTGGATTGGAGGTACTCAGGCGTATTCGCGAGCATGAGGCGGAGCTACCTGTAGTAATCCTGACCGCTTATGGCGACGTCCAGACCGCCGTAGAGGCTATGAAGTTAGGAGCCTCAGATTACATACTCAAAGGATTTGACCTGGAGGAATTGTTGCTAGTTGTAAAACGAGCGCTGGATACCAGCGCGATGTCGAGAGAACTGCGACAGTTAAAGCGAGAGCGCAGCGATAATTATCATTTTAATCACGTCGTGGGGCATAGTGAGCGTATGCATGCCGTCTTTGAGCTGGTCTCCAAGATCGCACGCAGCGATGCCTCGGTGCTCATCACCGGCGAGAGCGGCACCGGCAAAGAGGTTATCGCGCACGCCATTCATGAGCAGAGCCCACGTGCCAGCGGCCCCTTTCACCCGCTCAATTGCGCCGCCATCGCGCACAACCTGCTTGAAAGCGAGCTATTTGGGTATGAGCAGTATGCCTTTACCGACGCCAAGAAGCAGAAGCGCGGTCTGTTAGAATTGGCAGAAGGAGGCACGCTCTTCCTGGACGAGATTGGCGAGATGCCGCTTGACATGCAGGCCAAGCTGCTACGCGTGCTGGAGACGCGTTCCTTCTTTCGCCTGGGTGGCAACAAGGAGGTCAAAATCAACGTGCGTATCCTGGCCGCGACCAACCGCGACCTGGAACTGGCCATGAAGGATGGCTCCTTCCGCTCGGACCTCTACTACCGCCTGGCGGTCCTGAAGATTCCCTTGCCGCCCTTGCGCGAGCGGCCAGCAGATATCCTACTCTTCGCAGCCCATTTTATCGAAGACTTCAATCGCTCGCTTGGTCGTAACGTGCGCAAGCTTGCGCCCGAGACGCAACACCTCTTACAGAACTATAGTTGGCCGGGGAATATACGCGAGCTAAAAAACGTCATTGAGCGCGCCATTATTTTAAGTAGCGGCGAAGAGCTGTTGCCAATGCACCTGCCCCATGAGATCGTCGGCTCAAAAGACGGGCAGGCGCCCAGTCCCATAGACCCCTGGGAGCAATGGTTTAACGCGCGCCCCACCGGCCCGGTCTCGTTGGAAGAGATCAACGGGCGCATCGAACGCCACTTTATCCGCTGGGCTTTGGAATCCACCCGGCACAACCGCACGCGAGCCGCGGAGCTGCTCGGTTTCGCCAAAGTCGACCAGCTCCGCTACCTCATGCGCAAACACGGCATTGATTAAAAAGGGAAGGGATGGTGTTGTGGTGGAACGACGCTGCTGAAGGTACGCGTCTACATATCATGGTACGATACGCTCCGCCCCATGATATGTAGACGCGTACCTTCAGCAGCGTTGGAGGAGTTCGCCTTCAATTTGCTGCCAGACGTGGATGCTGGTCTGAGTATTATCGAAGGGTAAGTGTTCCAGGGCGGCTTGTTGAGCCAGTCGGGCCGTGCGTTCACGATAGGTATTGATCAGGGCATATTGTTTCTCTGGCTCGGGCATAACATGCAGCTTG
The DNA here is from genome assembly GCF_016587375.1 of Ktedonobacter robiniae. Classification (GTDB taxonomy): domain Bacteria; phylum Chloroflexota; class Ktedonobacteria; order Ktedonobacterales; family Ktedonobacteraceae; genus Ktedonobacter; species Ktedonobacter robiniae. The sequence goes on along the minus strand of NZ_BNJG01000001.1, from coordinate 613,240 downwards.
ATGACCTCGTTGGCATAGAAGGCTCCTTTGGGGAAGGCCAGGGCCAGCAGGTCGCTAAAATATTTGGTCAGTTCCACGCGCAGGGGGGTGAAGTAGTGTGGCTGGCTGCTGGCGGCAAGGAGGCACCCGGCGGTTAGTCCCGCGTAGCGAATGGGGTGAGCGACCGCGCTGACCTCAAATTTATCATGATAGACGGGAAAGGGAGGATGTTCATGGCGCAGGTCGCTCACAAGTTGCAGGTAGCCAGTCTCAACCACGTAGCCGCAGAGGGTCTCGCCCCCAAGGAAGCAAATCTCGTGTTCCAGGTCGCTCGGCCAGGGGAAGTGCCCCTTGCCCGCGATCTCACGCAGGCTATGAATGGCCCCATCCTCGCGTGGTGGCATGCATTGGACCAGGCGAATGGAGAGGCCCAGGCGATTAGGATCGAGCTGTTCCAGGGCCTGATTCAAGATGAGATCGGCCAGGCGCCAGAAGAGCAGGCGTTCGTTGGTGATGGTACGCATATGCAGGACCTGGGCGAAGAACTCAGAAGGAATGGTATCGACGGTATCTTCAATCAGCCAGGCATGCAGGTCGGGATATTGTTGTTCCAGGGCTTGAAAGAGCTCCTGGCGGTCCTTGACGGGGACAGCTTGAAGCAGGCGAACAAGATGTTGCTTATGCGGTTTTGTCTCACCATTGGCCCAGCGGGTCAGGGTCATGGGAGCTATTGAGAGTTCATTGGCGATCCGTTGACGCTCGGCGGTTGACTTAATGATGGAGTGGAGGATGGATGTCCAGGAAGGAGCGGTGCTACTCATGCCAGTTCCACCTTTTATACATAATTAGATGCGTTTCTGACTTCCATTTGCGCTTTTGTATATGATAACAGAGGGGGTAGAGTGAGTCAACCATTGGGGCGGCGAACGTGTATAGAGTAGATGCAGAGGAGAGGCGTAAGCCAGCATGTATGGGAGATATATACATGCGAGAGATGCGGTCCGTAAAGGGATTGGGAATGATGCCAAAGAGAATTATCGTTGTGGATGATGACCGGGAGGTGCGGGAGATACTCGCATTTGTCCTGGTGCGCTATGGATTTGAAGTGGAGTGCGCGAAGGATGGTTCTCAGTTGCAGCAGCTCCTTGCCCCTGTGCATGGACCGCTACCCGACCTAATTATCCTGGACGTCATGATGCCTGGGGAGGATGGGTATCATATTTGTAGGGGGTTACACGAGGATGGTCGAACCAGGCACATCCCTGTCATCATCGTCACAGCACGCGCTGAGCACATCTACGAGCGGATCAGCGAAGATCTGGGGGCGGCGCTCCATATTACCAAACCCTTTCACCCCTTCGAACTCGTAGAACGTGTGCGGACTCTGGTAGGCCCCCCCAAACAAGCCTGATGAACGCGAGAACGGGTCCAGGGATAGGGCCACTTCTCACCGGCGAGGAGCGAGAACGGGGTCCAGGGGCTCCGCCCCTGGCGGGGTTTGGGGTGTACCCAAATTCTTCTTTCTCCCCCCGCCGCAGGCGGCAGAAGCAATATACCCACCTGGCTAGATAGAAGAAAATAGGAAGAAAACTACTTGTATCGACGCTCAAAAGTTGGTATGATTACAAGCAAGAGCGTCCTGGTAACCATACAAGGAAGCAGAGCGGCTATGCCTAATAAATATGAACGCGAAATTGAAGAGATACTGCGCAACCTGGAACTCTCAGACTCTCCGGGGTCTGGGGGGAAGAGAAGTGAGCGCCGATCAGGCTCCCCGAAGAAGGAGCGACCCCCACGTGGCCCTCGTTTTCGGGGCTTTTCCTGGAACTTTTCCCCCAACGAGTGGTTTCTCCTGAGCACCATTGTGGCGGCCTTGCTGGGTGGTGGCTATGCCTATGCCACGCCAACGCATGAGGCCAACCTCATCACAGGTTTGCTGGCCATTGTGGGTATGATCTGTATTGTGTGTGTCGCGCTCACCAATTTTGTCTCGCCTCGTTCGGGTTCCGCGCAGCGTACGCGCCATCAATCGGTCCAGTTTGGCAATGTCACCATTACCCCCTTGCGGCGCGGCCCTTTTAGCAACCTGCGCACGCGCTGGAACCTGTTCTTGTTGAAGCTACGTTATCGCAAGAACGATCGCCCGCGCTAAGGGTTAATTGGATATGATGGATGGCTGAGAAATCGCGCCGAAAAGTGCTTGACAAGCCGCCAAAACCATGTTAATATTTCAACCGTAACAAACGGGGTGTGGCGCAGTTGGTAGCGCGCCTGCTTTGGGAGCAGGAGGTCCGCGGTTCAAGTCCGCGCACCCCGATTATGCGGGAGTAACTCAGTTGGTAGAGTTCCTGCCTTCCAAGCAGGCTGTCGCGAGTTCGAGTCTCGTCTCCCGCTTTTCTTTTATCAATCGTCCCTGTGCAAGCCGATGAGAGGCCACTTCACCAGGAAGTGACCGGTCGAAAGGAAGCACAGGGACGATGTCGTTTTGGGTCATACTCCCTCCAATCACATCCTGCCTCCAAAAAGGCGGACAGCCTGCCTCGCGCAGTGCAACACTCTGCCTCCAACGCGGGCAACACCCTGCCCCCTGGCAGGCGAAACCCTGCCGCAAAAAGGGGTGTCACAAGATTGGGATACGCGAAACATCCTGCCCTTTCAGGCTTGACATCCTGCCGCAAATTGGGGTGTCGCAAGACCCAGCAGAAGAAGAGTGATGCTCTATATGGTTATAAGATGGTAAGCATGCAGTTCAGGTGATAGTCTTCTGCTTCAAGCAGGGACAATCACTGGCCTGGTTGCTGTTGCATAAAAAGCCACTGTCTGCCTCAAGCAGACAGTGGCTTCAGAGAGAGACGCTCGGGAGGATGTGTCATTCTAATGAAGATGAGGCGCTCGTTCTGGCTTGTAGTTGGAACCACGTCCCTGGTTTCCAGGGCAAGCCAAGTGCTGGGAGTAACCACCGATCCCCACCAATCCATCCGCAGACGCGCCAAGAGAGGACCAGGAAGAGACCAAGCATACCAAGTACAGGGTTGATGCTCACTGTCCCAGCCAGCAGGTAATTGAAATTCATCAAAACCCCAAAGCCCGCAGCAATCCCGGTGAGGATGCCTAGCAGGATCCCCAGGCCGACGGCAAATTCTCCATAGGTGATAAGGAACGACCAGAGGCCGGCATTGGGCTGCACGAGGTGTTGTAAAAACCAGGCGTACCAGCCCTGTACGGCTGGATTGGGTCCAGATGTTTTGGCCAGCGCTCCTGCGACAAAACCGCTGATGGCTTTGCCTGATGTCCCCCAAGCCGGAGATTGAATCTTCTCCCATCCAGCCAGCAACCACTTGGCACCGACTTCCATGCGCACCACAAACCACACCGGCGCCGAGCCATCTGACGCAAAGAAAAACTTTCCAATCGCTGGTTCCGGGAAGGGTTCCGTTGTGCCAGTAGCCTTGAGAGTCGAGCGCTCCTGAAAGAAATGGACGAAAGCGAGAATGAGGGCGAGAACAAACAGGATGAGTAAGGCGATGCCCCAATAATCATCGGAAGTTTGCCCGACGAAGTTCCAGATGAGGTGGAAGAGCGTCCAGGCTCCTGCCAGAATGACAATCACGAAGGGAGCCCAGCGGGTTGATATATTCCGTTGACTGGCCATAAATTCCTTTTCCTTTCCGTGGATTGAATGCACTGATGGGGTTTTTCTACATCGAAAAACATCTATTCTAGCGCCCGCACACAGCCTCCGATTCTTTCTCTACAGAGAACCTGTTTGTGCTTGTCCCATCAAGATTTAGAAGAGAAGTTGGATTGCTTCTCCCCTCGTCCATCTGGTGCGTGATACATAGTCAGGTAAGCACGCTCGTCTGAGCTCGGTATTTCCTCTTTGGGGATAGTATGGGTATGCACAATCAGCAAGGGTACGACAGTGCTATCGAAAACATGCTCTGTAATGCTCCCATGCAAGAGGTGTTGCAGACCAGTCCTGCCATGGGTAGACATGGCAATGAGATCGTAGCCCGCATATCCCGGGACATCGCCAATGCACTCGCTTTCGCGAAAAATGCGTTTCCAGATCTCCTCTTCACGAGTATAGGTCACGACAGAATAGCTGGTCTTCAGCGCCGATGAGGCAAATTCGCCAGCCCGTAGTCGCGTGGCGATAGCAGCCAGATAGGCCTCCGCTTCCGCTTGCACAGCCTTATTTTGCTGTTCCTCCTGGGCGATGGTGAAATGATCACGAGCGGTAACGGAGCGGACTGCACAGGTGAGATGGATCTGTCCTTGCTCACTTCCCGCCAGAAGGCATGCCATCTCCGCCGCGGGCTCCAGGGCTGTCTCAGCCTGGGGTGAGCCGTCCAACGGCACCAATATCCGGGGCACATGGAATGGCTGAGCAGGCCGAAGCATCAGCGGAGAACACCCATCGCGCATGACCAGAACTGGGACCAGGCTGTGGCGAAGAACATACTGTGCGACACTCCCAAAGAACCAGCGTGCGACCCCTGTCTGCCCCTGGCTACGCATCACGATAAGATCTGCCTGGCGTTCTCCTGCGATCTGCACAATAGTCGCATCTGGGATACCAATTATTACCTCTGTCGAGACTGAGATATCCTCCAGTTTCAAGATGCGAATCACGTGTTTGAGATATGTTTCGGCCTCAGCGAGATACGTTGTGTGGACCTGTTCAGCCACATAGCTGGGCACCGTTGGATAGAGGCCGGTATAGAGAAGCTCTGGGGCGATGACTTTCACGAGAAGCAGGGAGGCGCCAGTCATGCGTGCCAGGTATGCCCCCATGGACAATGCCTCTTCAGCACGTTTTGAGCCATCAAGCGGGATAAGTATGCGCTTGAACATAGGTAATCTCCTTCATCCACTCTGACCTTGACGCATATTGAGGAGCGGCATCAAGAGGTCATCAGTATTGCTTTCCTCTCAGTGTACTGATTGTGTCTCACATGCTTCTCTCGCTCTTGCTAGGGTATATCACAGCGTCATCACGACATGCGGTACTATCTGGTGCCCCATCACGTACAACTGCTACAAATGTGACGGGAGACTCATTTCCGCTGACGTCCCGAACCTAGCGTATGCTAGACATTCAGGTTTAGACCGCTATGGCTAACGATCTTGGATGCACGACCACATCCTCTACACCCTCGAAACTCTTGGGTGCTACTTTCCGACTGATGTTATATGCGCCGTTGACGTCGGCATTGAGAAGACGCCCGTTTGCAGCACGAAACAAACCACGCTTGATACGCTTGCCTGCATACAACTCATGTTTACAGAGATCTTCATGGTCAAGAAAGCCTTGCCGTGAACTGCTCCCTTTCCGAGTTTCAGCCCCAACCAAGCGTTTCTGCTGTTCGTTCGATACTCCTCTACACAAGCTCTTCGGGCGTCGTTTTTATCTTGGAAGGGGCAGACAAATTTACATCAGCCGTGTCCACAGCCTGCTGTTCTACCTGTTCAAATTGTTCTGGACGTGTGTGCCGCCAGTTCGTCCAGAGGGCCACAACGAGCACTTGAAGCACACCCACAACAGGGGCAGCAAAGAGAGCCCCCCAGATACCAAAAAGTTCAGCACCTGCAATCAGAGCAGCGATAGAGATCACCGGGTGCAATCCTACCGCCTGGCCCACAATCCGAGGGCCAATGACATCGCCTTCGAGGATGTGAACGATAATGAAGTAGATCAAGACACCCAACGCGATAAGCCATCCCTGAGTCAGCGCAAGCAACACACAGATAGCTCCAGATACTAGTGTTCCTAACACCGGAATGAACTCCAGGACGAATGCCATGACTCCCAGGAAGACAGCGTAGGGAACATGAAAGATGAACATGCCGCCACCCACTAGAACCCCAATGAGGGTTGACATGATCAGCTGACCCCGAATATAGCCACCAACGATCCGTTGGAGCGTATCCAAAACGGTACTGGCACGCGCCACATGAGGAGAGTTTTTGCGAACCCAGGTGGAGATACGTGTCCCATCATTAAGCAGGTAGACGCTCAGTACAGCGATCAGTACAAAATCTAAAATGGCGTTTACCACTCCACTGACCACAGGGACTGTATCCCTGGCAGCCCCTTCAAGACTGGAGGTAATTTGTGAACCGAACGACGAGATCTGTGCGTGCGAGATGCCAATAGTGCCCAGCGTTTGCTCGATTGGGGAAAGCTGACCAGCTCCCTTGGGAGTGAGAAGTGTCTGGACAGAACTGGCCAGGGCGCGCACCTGGTCTATTGCCGTCGTCACCACCAGGTAGATCAGGAAACAAAGCGCACTAAGCACCAACACGTACATAATCAGGATCGCCAAAAGGCGAGGCATAAAACGATGGAGCAGCTTAACACCAGGAGCCAGTGCATAGGCTAGAAGGGCCGCAATCGTTAACAGCAGAAGCGTATGGATGATATGACTCGCGCCCCACAGAACAAGACCTGCCAACGCCGTCCACGCCAGTATGGCAAGAGGGATATCGCGTCGTCGTGCCCATTTCGTTGTAGTTGTTTCTAAATGCAGAGAAGTCATGTACATGTCTTTCTTTCTTCCTCAGAAGCAGACCACACCGCTTAAGTAGTCAGATGGTCAACACTTCCGGCCCTGGTTTGCAGATGTAGCCCTGCGATTAGGGAGTGCACATACTGCTTCATACAAGAAGAAGCAGTATGACGGGGACGACTCTCACAAATAGCAACCGTTTCCATTCTGGGAACACTTACGGAATAAAAGAATGTTTCACCGTTCAAGGACAGAAAGAAGAGTTGCCATATAGCGTGGTTGTTGAGAGGGCAATTGTAGAGATACCCGAAAAGATATGCTTTCTCGCCATCTGGTGAACTCATCGAAAGGAGAAACCTTTCTTGACTTCGAGGGTAACACGCTTAACGGAGAGGAAAGTTTCAGTAAAGCATACAGCACAGAAAGGATCAGGTACGCATTCTATCACCTGAAATGAGCTTCCTCACTGTGTCTTTACTCTCACTAGCAAATAGCCTAGTAGTTTGTTACTGTTGATTTGTAAGTCTATCACATATTTTTACCCTGCTCAACCCTGCCTTTGAGCTCAGATTACCCGTCGAAATTGTCCAGCTTTGTCCATTCATATACGGCTCTGGACAACGAATTTACTGTCAAATTTTACCCCTCTAAGGAAGCATCTCAAGCGGTTTTGTGAGCATATCAGAAGATAGAAATAGGGCTCAAACGCATTTTGATGATGAGTCTGAAAAGCAGAAGCAACTTATGTTTCTCCATGCACAAGCGTTTTAAATGCAAATTCTATTATTAGCAATTTATTGAGTTCTTTTTATCTATAGGTTGATATTAAGATATAAAGAATTTCTTTGATACTAAAGCAAAAAGAAAAATAAATGCGAGGCATGGATGTCGGAAAAATTAAAGGAACAAGTTTTAAGAGATTTTGGCGATCAGGGCGCCGATACTCTCAAAAGATATCACGCCCAGATACAATATACATTATATTGGTGCATGCGAATGCCTCGCAATTGTGAGGGCATAGAGGCAGTTATTCCTGGAGAGCAATCCGTCAAAATATGGAGAAGGGGCGACGCACGTGGGAAGTTATTGGTCAGAGAGTCGCTATTACCTGCATGTTCAGTTAGCTGATGTTGAGTCGCCTATCTGGCGTAAAATGGTTGTGCCTGGTGCCATCAGCCTCCATACTCTTCATAAAATGCTTCAGGTGGTTATGGGGCGGGATAACGCTCATCTGTATTTGTTCAGGCTCACTATCAATGAGAAGACAATGGTGTATGGGCTTCCTGATCCTGATTGGGACGATACGGGCATGCGCATCAGGGATAGCCGACGCACAAAGCTCGATGCGACCGTCTGGGCTGAGTGGCTGAAGTTGACGTATGAGTATGACCTGGGTGATAGCTGGCTGCACCAGATTACAATTGAAAAAATTGAGCATCTCGCAGATGAAAACTGGAATGAGGATGCTCTCTGGATCACACCGCGTTGCCTGGCTGGTGAACGGGCCTGTCCTCCAGAGGATGCTGGTGGAATAGGTGGATACACGTCTTTACTTGAGTCGTTGCAGGATCCAAAGCATCCTGAGCACGAACGTCTGCGCCAGTGGGTCGGCGCGTCTTACGATCCTAAGCTCTTTTCAGTTCAGCAGGCCAATTCAGCGCTGGCGATCCTGAAGTGACAGAACTTCCTCATCTGCATTAAATTTGAGCTTGCCCCGATTTGGTGGAGTGGGGGAAGGTAAGATATACTACTCAACTGATTCTGTTAAGAAACAACATTGACTTCGGATTTTTCAGCCAGGAAAACTACGCACACTTCATCTGTAGAATAATTTCCTCATGGTTGTATTCTGGCAGTTGCCTCTACCTTCGATCAGGTAGAGCAGATGGCAAGCGTGAAGAGGCATGCGTACGCAAAGTATGATCTGCCATAAGAGCTATCATGCCCGATGGTAAATACATTATTAATAAAGCACAAACAGAAGGAATATTACTCTTTTTAGCCAAAAAATCCACATCATGTTAATAATAGTGGACAAAATTTCAAAAACATGGTATTTTTTACAAACCAAAATAAATTAATTGTAGAGTATGCTAGAGAGGTCCCTTCTTCGGGTCTCTCAACATCAATCGGTAGGTAGAGAGCAATCCCAACACGTTCCAGATAAAATACGCATTGTTGGAAAGGCAGCCGCAAATGGATGAGTATACACAGGTCAGGGCGAGTGATACACAGCCTTTGGCTTCAAGCACAAATGCAACACTGCTAGATTATACGATGCTTGTCCCTAATGCTCCCATATCCCACAATGCCTATACAGAGCGTATCGCGATTATTGGCGCCGGGCTGGTGGGGCTCAATGCAGCGCACATTCTGGCACTCCTGGGCTATAGGTCTATTACGATCTTCGAAGAGAGCCCAACGGCAGGAGGAATGCTCACCCTTGAGATGCCATCCTTTGGCTTGCCGCCCCAGGCGAGAGCACAGCTATTGGAGTTACTCATGCGGCCAGGAGGCACGCTTCGCCTGCACACCCACGTTGGGCGCGACATTTCGTTTGACGAGATATACCAGGACTATGACGCTGTCTTACTAGCTGTTGGTGTACAACACCAGGCATCTGTCGATGTGCCAGGCGAAGACGCGTTGAAGGGGGTGTACTCTGCGCTGGATACGCTCTTGACTCGGCCTTTTTCTTCACAAGGTGGCTGCACGGGAATGGTCGTGGTTTTGGGAGGAAGCCGTTATACCTTTGATGTCGCCGCTCGTGCTGTCGAGGCAGGGGCCAGTTCGGTCCATGTGTTCTACCCTGCCTCTTTTTCAGAACTCCCTGAGACGGCAAAAAAACAACTGTTGCGCCCACACAAACGTATCACCTTTCACGAGTACACTATGCCGAAGAGCTTTCTAGGGACGGAAGATATGCATGTCTGTGGGATACGTTGCCAGAGGACGCACTGGATTGACCAGGGGCAAACCTCGCACCTGGCCTTTGTGCCAGGGCGCGGGCAGTGTTATCCTGTTGAAACAGTGATTGTCGCCATTGGCGAGGTTCCAGACCTGTCATTTCTTCCTCATGAGATGACTATAACGACGGCATCTGGCGAGGAACTCCAGTTGGCAGGTCCCTTTACGACATTCGTACCGGGTCTCTTTGCTGCCGGAGATGTTGTCCATGACCTGGAATCGTTGGAGGAGGCCTTGCGGGAAGGGCGCGATGTCGGTTTACAAATTCATCACTACCTGAGACAGCAGAAGCTCAATCATCCAGAGGCAAGCAACAACCCGGGCAAAGGCAATGCTCATTTGCCAGGACCAACCAGAAAAAAGACCATTTCCTAATATGGGAACATGTGAGAGGGCCGCAAACGAGAATCAACTTGTTTGCGGCCCTCTCACGTCTTGGCTATACAGTAGGCTAGGCCGCCAGCGAGTTACCTTGTAGGGCACTTTTCTGTCGGCCTGCCTCCGACCACGCATGAGCGTTTCCGTCTCACGTGGCTCTCCAGTGACCAGTCCGAGAAAACTGCCGTGTTGGTCGTCCTGCGTGGATGGCATCATGACAGTCTTGACAGACGACAAGCGTTTTTCTTCTCCGAGCCGCCATCCGTTTGACCCAGGCGGGTTTTTCTGGCCTTCCCTCAGTGTTGAGATCGGCCAGTTTACGGATGTGGTGAACTTCAACGTCCTCTTTGCTTCCGCACATTTCACAAGTGTCTGCAAGTAGTCGTTTGACCAGTTCACTGCGCGTTCCATCGAACATGCGCTGTGTTGTATGGCTGCGCCTGTTTTTAATCCACATGCTCCCTATGGTTGGAATCCCTCTCGTACAATACTTGCAAGCAGCCAGTATGATCTTGGCCTGTTCCCATCCCTTTATCAGTGACAGTATGGACATGCCAACCAGCTTTTGCCATTTTCTTTAAATCCTTGCTAAATTGCTCTCGCGCCTCGCCCTTAAAAAAATTCGACGTATAAGTCTTGACTTGTTGCATTTACTCACTTTTCCTCTCATGAGTTACTGTGAATCACAGAACTCGCTAGGCGTTTCATTCCTATGGAGCCACGGTTATCAGATGATATCGTACATACGAGAAATGAAAGAGGGTACAACGGCAAGAGAGTGAGGAAGGTTATCTCAGAATCGTGTTCCTATGATGAAAAGGGCTTAGGGCCTCTTTCTTACGAGGAGTGTAAGGAATGGAGGATATTTATGTTTATGTTTATATAATATGCTATTTCACAAATAAATACAATAGATAGACATATAGCGAGTGTGATTCATCTTTTGCATTCTAATGAGAAAGTGCTTTGTGAGAAAAGGTCATCCGTCCCCAACGTTTTTGGCCTTGGGTGCGACCTTTGCGGGGCAGATCGCTGAATTGTTGGTTCCTCGCACCCGTGGTAGCTATCAGACGCAGTTGTTTTGAGCGCTACCATCGCCGTATTTTAACGCCGATTCCATGTTCCCCAGAATTGGTCGCTGGATAAAAAGACGTGCGAAGTGAAGCTGGACGACACGGAACCGTTATAACGCCAGGCGCGCTAATCAATGGTTGACTGTGGAACATAGGAGTTGGAGAGCGCGTTGCCCCACGAGAAATCGTACCCTCGTGTATGATGTTGATGGTATGTTTTCTCCTTTTCAGAGTGACTTGCACGCTGTTCCCCGTAGGGGCCATATGGCCTATCCACGTTGTCCATCGCTTGAGGTCTCATTCTCTTTTGGCGACGATGCCGTATGAGGCAAGTGGGAGGGATGGTGTCGTCTTTCTCCTGCTGAAGAGGAAATGCTTCTCGTGAAATGGGTGTCTTTGATCGCTGGTGGAAAGGAGGAGCGAGGTCTGGGCGGCTCCTCTTGTGGCTCTTTCCATCGTGTGGTCTCTCTGGATGCAGCTTTCCCTGCTTTCTGGGTGTTGCTGGGACACATTGGTCTGAACAGAAGGAGAGCCAAAGCATGAGTACATATTCTCCTTTCTCTTTATGGTAGGTAGCAATCACAACGAGAAAGCATTTGCTGTGATACAAGTGTGGTATGTCAGAGGCAGGCTTTCCCGCTTGAAATGTAGGCAGAAAGTCCTTATAGTTTCTTTAAGAGCATGTTTGCGGGGAAAAGATTTCGCTGTTTTCGTTATCCCACGATGCGCTTCTCATCAGAAGAAGTGCGGGAAGAGGGCGCTCTCATAGTCAAAGGATGGTATGACGCCTTTTGTCTCGCAGTTGAAAAAGCTCATGCATAAAAGATGATAAACCTTATAGCCTCTTTTGTCTTTGAGCCGAAAGCAGCGAGTGATAAAAGGCTGAAAATGGCAAAAATGTTCGGACATTTTTTGCCGCAAGAGAGCAAAAATTGTCGTAACCTTTTTCTCCAGCGCTGCTCATATTAGGTGATAGGTGAGTAAAACGGCTTGCCAGGCCGATTGATGGGGTTGGGGAGGGCTGCTTGTGGGTTTCTGCCTTCCAAGCAGGCTGTCGCGAGTTCGAGTCTCGTGTCCCGCTTTTCTTAGAAAACCGTCCTTCTCAACGTGCTTCACAAGCTCCTTCAGATGAAGCGAGCAGTGATGACAGATGAGAAGGACGGTTTTCTTTATGGCCAAAAGGCGTTCAACGGACACCTGCCTTCATTTTCCGGGAAACACCTGCCTCGCGTTCCACGTTCTGACAAAAGTGTTCACAAGCCATTCAATCCATGACCACCTGCCCTTCCACCTAAGCAAACACCTGCCTGCATGGGAACGCAAACACCTGCCTCTCAGCTTCTTCCTCGCGCGAATCTGGAGGCCGCCTGACGTGATTCCTTTTCTATCGCAAGAACGCATAGCTAGACTTGGTACTCGGTAACCTGAAACACTGCTCGCGTATGTTGATGTGTTACACAGATGCGTCACCAAGATCCCGTAAGGCTTCAAGATGATGCGGACGAAAGGAAACGAGCAACCATGGTATTGAAGGCGACAAACAACGATTCTTCTATTGCACACGCCGTGCAGTCAAGGGGAGCAGACAGGCGAACGCACAAGAAAGGATCACGCGTCACACAAGAACGTGCCAAAGCCCAACGTGCCAAACTCGACGCGCAGGTTGAGACCCGGCACCTTCAAGAAGAGCAAGAAGCCGTTGTTCAGGCTACGCGGCACAAGAAAGCAGCACGGCAAGAGGCCCAGGCCAAACGGCGCATCATCACAACGCTCATTGATGCCTACCTCCAGGATCATATTGGTGGTAACCATAGCGAGAAAACCCTGGAGTGGCACCGGACAGCTTTAGGATTGATGCAGATCTTCTTCAAAGAGGAGTTGGACATAACGCAGATCGATGAGGTCAATGCCGATGACGTTAGCGCCTGGTTTGCCCACCTGCGAGCGACTCCAGGAGCCCGTGGCAAAGTCCGCAGTGAACGGACAGTGCAAACCTATGCTCGCTCGGCCCGTGCCTTCTTCCATTGGCTCGTCCGTCGTGGCACCCTTGAGCACAATCCCTTTGACCACGTTGTCTTTCCTAAAGTTGGTCGGCCACTCATCCAAACCATCACCACCGAAGAGTTTGAAAAGCTCCTGCTTGCATGTGCCCCACCGAACGAGACCGGTCCTTTGGCCGAGAGGGCAGCTGTACGCAACCGTGCCATTCTCTGGCTCCTCTACGATACCGGCATCCGCGTCTCGGAACTCATCAGTTTATGCTTGGATGACCTGGATCGTAAAAAAGGGGTCGTGACCGTGTTGGGAAAGGGATCAAAGGAGCGACGCATTGCCCTGGGCCAAAACTGTCTGCGCAACCTCTCTTACTACCTGGACAAATATCGTCCAGATGAAGAAGAACTGGCCGAGTGGGGCAGCGCCGGTGAAGATCACCTCTTTCTCTCCGAGACTCGTCAACCGTTGACCAAAAACGGGGTAGAAATGCTCTTCAAGCGCCTCAAAGCTCGTGCTGGTATTTCTGGCAAGCGCATCAGTCCGCACATTTTTCGACACACGTTTGCCATGAACTATCTCATCAAGAGCAACGATCCTTTCAGCTTACAAGAGTTGCTGGGGCACGAAGATCTGACCACTGTGCTCAACTACATCCACATGAATGATACGATCTTGCAGGAGCAAAAACGTAAATACAGTCCTGGTGATCATATTCCAACTCGGATGCCTGGGCCAAGAGAGATCAGACGCAAGCGTACTCATGTCAAGGAGCAACAGGTAAAAGGGTGAACATTATCAGAAATACATGTATTTCTGATAATGGCTGTATTATAATAGAATATGTGACCCACGGTAAGTCCAAACTTTTCTAGACCGGCGTTCTTCTCAGCATATCCTCTTTTCCCTGTTCTGGCTAGCCATCTGATTGGCCAACGGAAAGAGTGTCAGCAGACACCCTTCCCGTGTTCTACCCGTGCCATTTCAGTATTCGTACCGTGCTAGTACCGCATTATTTCCGCGCTGATACCGTGCCTATTCGGTATGTTCTAGGTGAGCAGTAAGTCTGGAAAGGAGAAATGATGCCAAGACACAAAAAAGAGGTGCCAACCTATGAGCAGATTGTGGCCGACTGCGTGAGAGGCTGCGGTCTACGTACTAGCGAAATGGAGCGCCTGGGGTCTGCGATTTCTAAAGAGGCGTATAGCTAGCAAGAAAGTGAGCATTATGCAATATACATTTCGTCCACTCAATGATCCCCGGCCAGAGATGGAACAGGCTCTAGACAGAGCCATTGAGTTATCTGTAGGAAGTAAACAGTATACTATCGTCGATGGCCAGCTGGTTTATGAGCAACACCGCCGCTATCGCTACGCCTTTACGCTGGAGTCGTCATCCTGGGATCTGCCTGACAGTACCGACTTTCAGCTACAGAGTGCCGATTTCGATCACCTGCTGGTGGAGTTATCGAACACAAAGGATGATCGTGTCACGATCACAACGATGCAACGCTTGCCAGAACGCACGCTCTCCTATGCGCACCTGGTTGTCGAGCGGGCGCATCTCCTGCGCAAGATGAAAGAAGCGTTAGGGCAGGTGCAAGCCTCTATGGATCTCGGTCTTAAGCTGTTCGGATACCTCGATTGCCCTGATGAGGCAGTAACATCCTCACTCGTTGATGCGATCAGCGACGTGTTTGTCCCTGATGATGTGCAGCGCTTGGCGATCCAGCGTTCACTTGCCAGCGAAGTACAGATGATACTGGGTCCTGGCGGAACGGGGAAAACTGATGTGTTGACCGCTATTGCGATGTTACATGCCATTCTTTATAAGAGTCGCGTTCTGATTACCTCGCATACTAATATCGCGATTGATAACGCGATTATCCGCCTAGCGACCTTCTTTCGTAAGCACGGGATGGACTGCTTTCTTGAGGAGCGAAATCTGGTCCGTGCAGGCAATCCGCATTTGGCTGATCTGGAGACTGATGCGTTCCACAACGTCACGATATCCATGATTGTCAATGATGCTATCGAGCAGCAGCGTGAGGAGATCACCCGCCTGGAACGCAGGCGCGAAAAGGTGTTGCTCGATATCACCGAGTATCGGCAAGAATTGCCGATACAGGTCCGTGACTGGAACCAGCGTCAAGAGGAGATCCCGCTCCAGCGGAAACGGATAGAGACGGAACTGGAATGCCTGGAAGAAGAAGAGCAGCGCCAGTTGTCTCCTATTCAAGCGCAGCTGGCATCGCTCATAAAACGCGATAAGAAAGCCATCCAGGCTATGAAAGCCGCAAAAGCAACTTGGCAAGCTGAGGAGGCGCGGCTTATGCCCTTGCAACAGCGTTACATCGATCAGTGGTCACTCTATGAGGCAGGACTGAAAAAGCTAGAAGGGCTGCATGAGTATCGGCCTGTTGCACGTGTTTTTGTCCAGCTCTTGACCGGCAAGTGGGAAAAGGCTTTGGAAGCCAGCGTTGAGGAACTTGCCGCACTCCTGCGCACACTGCAAGACCAGATGGCTCCTATACAGGAGCGGATCGCCAAAGCCAAGCTGACCTATGGGCAGGCAGAGAGGCAACATGCTGATCTCCAGCCCACGATTGACTCCTGGACTAAAAAGCGTGATACACAACCTGCTCACTATATCCAGAAGCAGGCTGCGCTTACTCAGGATCTGGCGGATCTGGAGCGCGAACTTCAGGCTGGCAATCCACGTATTGCTGCATTGGAGCAGGCTTTGATCAAGGCCCGGCAGGAACGTGCCTTGATCGAGGATGCGCTGGCCCATCTTGATCAGCAGGTCGAGGATGCCAAACGGGAGGCAGGACGTCTCGTCCTGGAGTCGGCGCAAGTGGTGGGGGCGACCCTGACCAGCCTGTACCTCAATCCAACACTGCTCAATCAGCAGTGCTAGAGGTGATATGCTGCTCAAGGCAGGTGGTTGTACATAAGCGCTCGAAGGAGCCATCGTTCAAATTCCACGGGTGCTCTTTGATCGCCTCGTGGATACACTCGCTTTTGCTGCTTAGTGCAAACATAGTGTTTGAAACATTTGGATAAAGCCTCCCTCAGAATACGACCGAAAATAGTGAAAATTTTTCCATTTCTTCTGTTGATAAACCTACTTTTGTAGTAGTGAGAAGGCTGATCAAATGGAGAGAGAGAAAACAACTCATCCACAGAACATGCTCCAAATTTCACCAATTTCGTGTCACAATGGGCATTAGTCGGGCAGATGGAACGGGATGGTTGTGACGACAATCTTCGGCAGAGGTCGGAGTGCATGCCTCAGTTGTGACGCAGTCTGACCGTGCAGGATGCGGTGCCACCAGTGCCGGACGACGATCTCTGGAAGGATCACCGTCACCGTGAGGTCGGGGCGTTGCCAATGTAACACCTCGATGTATTTGACTATCGGCGCAACGATCGCGCGGTAGGGAGAGACGATAACCGCGAGCGGCAGATGGTCCCCCCAGAGGTGCCAGTAATCGTGAAAGCGTTTAGCATCCTCTTCCGGGGAACTGAGGTGCAGTGCGAGCACGGGCTGTTGGAGCGAGGCCGCATACGCCAGGGCGCGCATACTGGCGCGGTCCAGCGAGGCAACTGGTACGATCACCAGGTGGTGGATCTCCTCGGGCGTTTCCTCCGCTTCGGCCAGGCCTGCCTCCACGCCTGAGACGAGCGCAGGTAGGCGCTGTGGCTGTGGTACTTCAACCACCCCTGCCTGCAGCGCGAGCGCCTGAGCGGCCAGGTCGTAGTGGCGTCGAATGCGCATCGCGACCAGGATGAACAGCCCGATAGCAAGCGGGGCTACCCAGGCGCCTTCGGTGAACTTCACCCAGGCTACCGTGGAGTTAGGGGTGAGCGCCGCTATAATCCTTGCTCTGGGAGTCACACTAAAGTTACTTGATCATGTGCATGTTGATTTTACCAAAGAATGAAGGAACTCAGCCTAGTTAGAGGCTGAGGCAAGAAAAGGCTGAAGCTAAGACAAGCCCGCCTCATCGCTGGGGCTGCAAGCCGCGGGGCTTGCAACGGGTTCTTCTCTGTCAGGACGATCGAGATTTATTGGGCATGATAGTCCCTTCGAGTGATTTGGCTTGAAGGAGCTGTGCCATGGTGACGTTCGTCGCCAGAAGATTAAGCCCATCCAGGTTTGCCCCTCGTAAATTAGCGCTACTCAGATTTGCCGCGCTCAGGTCGGCACCGCGCAGGTCTGCTCCGCTGAGATCGGCCCCGCTGAAATTGGCCTTGCTCAAATCGATGATGTTAATCAGGTCAGATTCCGCTAGAAACGCGAAGAGGATGCTTCTGCGACCGGGGTCTAAGAGCCGCAATATGGTCCATGTGCGTGTGCGGGCAACAGCGCGCACCTCCGCATTGGTTTTTGATTGGCGTAAATTCTCGCTCAACAGGAGATCCGCCATTTTGTCGAGGTAGCCATGGAGGGCGGCTTCTCGCGCCTGTTCAGTGCTAATCCATGCCGTCCCCACGCCGACTACTATTGGAATTGCCAGGACACCAAGGAGGTAGAGCCAGTCCCAGAGCGTTCTGCCCTGAAAACCAGTCCAGTCCATGTGATAGCCAGCCACAATGGCGGCAATGGAGACGACTAGTGCAATGGCTATCCCTTCACTGAGTGCTCTATGCCGCAGTATAGATGTCCACCACATCGAAAATCGTCTTTGCATCTTATTCCTCCAGCACGAATGACGCATAGCAATCCGCTTGTTGTACACTGAAAAGCCAGGAGAGATAAAACAAGACAATTACTTATTGCCTCGAACCCGACAGGAGGGCAAAGCAGATGCATCGTTGGCAAGCACCTCTCTGCCCTCCATGTGGTTTTGCTCAAGGCATACAACCGCTACCTGCGCGCATGAACTTCCTCAGGGACCTCCACCCTGACCGCTTCAAGCGTAAACTTGCCATCCTTCACATCAATGACGACGGTATCTCCATCGCGCACTGTCCCGTCAAGCAGTTCGCGCGCGATGCGGTTCTCAATCTCCCGTTGAATGACGCGCTTCAGCGGACGGGCACCAAATTCCTCGTCGTATCCCATTTCGGCCAGCCGATCACGGGCAGTGCCGGTGAGTTGGAGCGTAATGTGGCGCTCGCTCAGGCGCTGGCGCAGGCGATCCAGCTGGATATTCACGATATCTCGCATCTGTTCGCGCGAAATCGGATGGAAGACGATGATTTCATCGATGCGGTTGATGAACTCTGGACGGAAGCCTTCCCCGCGCAAGCGTTGACGAACCATGCGTTGGACCTCGTCCTCGTCCAATTTCTCAAGCTCAGGCAGCCAGAGGACTCCAACGTTACTTGTCATGATCAGGACGGTATTCTTGAAGTCAACAGTGCGGCCCTGTCCATCTGTCAGGCGACCATCATCGAGTACCTGGAGCAGGATGTTGAAGACCTCTGGCGCGGCTTTCTCGATTTCGTCGAAGAGCACAACGCTATAGGGACGACGGCGTACCGCCTCGGTTAACTGACCTCCCTCTTCATAGCCGACATAGCCAGGAGGCGCGCCTATCAAGCGTGCTACACTATGTCTCTCCATATACTCGGACATGTCGATGCGAATAATGGCATGCTCATCATCGAAGAGGAATTCGGCGAGTGCTCGTGCCAGCTCGGTTTTCCCTACACCAGTCGGGCCTAAGAAGAGGAAACTGGCCAGCGGCCGGTTGGGGTCCTGGAGTCCCGCTCGCGCGCGACGTATAGCGTCGGAGACCGCTTGTAACGCCCGTTCTTGCCCGACAACGCGTTTGCGCAGGTTATCCTCCATATGGACAAGCTTCTCTATCTCACCCTCCATGAGCCTGGTCGCGGGAATATGGGTCCATTGCGAGATAACCTCGGCAATATCTTCGGCATCCACTTCTTCTTTAAGCATACGAGCACCTTTGATATTGGCGAGCCTCTCCTCCATCTCGTGGAGTTGCTGCTCCAGCCTGGGAATGACGCCATGGCGCAGTTCAGCCGCGCGGGCAAAGTTGTACTCGAGCTCGGCTTTCTCCAGCTCTATCTGGGCCTGTTCGAGTTCTTGCTGTACACGGCGCATGGTCTCGACAGGGCCGCGTTCGCGCTCTAGAGCCAGCTTCATAGTATTGAGTTGCTCTTGCAGATTGGCGATCTCCTGTTCAACTTTTGCACGGCGTTCCTGGCTGCCAGGATCAGACTCCTTTTTCAGGGCTTCATGTTCAATCTGCAACTGTCTAATACGTCGATCCAGCGCGTCGATCTCGGTAGGGGTGCTATCCAACTCGACGCGCTTGCGGCTGGCTGCCTCATCCACCAGGTCAATGGCCTTGTCGGGTAAGAAGCGGTCGGTAATGTAACGCTTGGAGAGGACGGCTGCGGACACCAGGGCGCTGTCGGTGATGCGTACGCCATGATGGGTCTCATAGCGCTGCTTGAGGCCGCGCAGGATACTGATGGTATCCTCGACGGTTGGCTCATCAACCATGACGGGCTGGAAGCGGCGCTCTAGCGCGGCATCTTTTTCAATGTATTTGCGATACTCCTCCAGTGTGGTCGAACCGATGCAGTGGAGCTCGCCACGGGCCAGCAAGGGTTTGAGCATGTTGGAGGCATCCATGGCCCCCTCCGCCGCGCCAGCGCCGACCAGGGTGTGAAGCTCGTCGATGAAGAGGATAATGTTGCCGTTGGAGTCGATCACCTCTTTGAGCACGGCTTTAAGTCGTTCCTCGAACTCACCGCGATACTTGGCGCCAGCGATGAGTGCGCCGAGATCGAGAGCGATAATCTGTTTGCCGACCAGTGTCTTCGGCACATCGCTGCGCATGATCCTCAGGGCTAATCCCTCTACAATAGCGGTCTTGCCAACGCCCGGCTCTCCAATTAGGACCGGGTTATTCTTGGTGCGGCGACTTAGGACCTGGATGACACGCCTGATCTCCGCGTCTCTGCCGATGACCGGGTCGAGCTTTCCTTGCCCTGCCAGCAGAGTGAGATTGCGGCCATATTTTTCGAGCGCCTGGTATTTACCTTCGGGATTCTGGTCGGTCACGCGTTGCCCTCCTCGGATGGACGTGAGAACCTGTAACACCTTGTCACGTGTAAGCCCTGCCGCTTCTAGCGCCTTTGGTGTTACACCATCGCTTATATTAAACATGGCCAGCAACAAGTGCTCAACGCTGAGATACTCGTCGTGAAAGGCTCCCATCTCCTTAAATGCATCTTCCAGGAGCGTGCGCAGGCGCGGTGAAATGCCTGGCTCACTTCCACCATACACCTTTGGCATGCGCTCAAGTTCCTGGCTAACCAGGCGCTGCGCTGCCTCAAGATTGCCTCCTGCCTTCGCGATAACTTGCTGTACCACTCCGCCTTCCTGACTGAGCAGAGCCGCAAGGAGATGCTCTACATCAACCTGACTATGATTGTTTGCTCTCGCGATCTGGCCAGCTTCATTGATGGCTTCACGAGCTTTTTCGGTGAAACGCTCAATGTTCATACTCTCTCGTTTCCCTTGTTGGTGTACAAATGAACGATTCTTGTAGGTTGAGCACTACAATGACCACGAGTCAGTTTTCTCAGTCGCCAGAAAATTGCCATGATGAAGATTGTATCTGAGCCACTTGGCTTCGCGTTTCTTCCAGTTCTTGCTGCAACGTTGCCAGGCGCTTGAGTAAGTGGAGAACGACTTCGACGCCCTCCAAATTCACTCCTAATTCATGCTGTAAGCGGCGAATACGCCGCAGGCGTCGCACATCCTCTTCGCTATAGCGCCGGTTTCTACTGCTGCCTTCGCCCTGGACCAGGCCTAATGCTTCCAGGGAATGCAGCGCACGCATGTTGAGGTGGCTCGCGGTGACAGCCTCATGCGCGCTATATGAGCTTAGCGCGGCATATGGTTGTACTACAATACGCGTGATATATGAGTTATCCACGTCTGCTCCTTTCTTCTACCGGGCTTGCCTGGGGAACGTAGCCAACAGAACGGGCGAAGGCTTCGAAGAGGTGACGTTGCTCTGGACTGAGGTGTTTAGGCATTACCACGTGTACGTCAGCGTAGAGATCGCCCCTTTTATCTGGTTCTCCCATAACAGGCATGCCCTGGCCCCGTAGACGCAACGCGGTACCCTCCTCGGTCCCGGGCGGTATACGCAGCAACAGGCGGCGGTCATCTGGGGTCGGTACCTGTATCTCTCCACCTAATACAGCCTCGGCGAGAGGAACCTCGACGCGCGTATGTAGCGTCGTCCCCTCCCGTGTGAAGCGAGAGTCAGGCGCCATATGTACACGCAGGTACAGATCACCGCGCCCAGCAGGCCCCTCCTGGCCCTGACCAGCTATCCGTATGCGCGAACCCTCGTCAACCCCAGGGGGGATTTTTACCTCCAACCGACGTGTGCTGCCATCTGTAGTGGCCAGTTCTAAAACGCGCGTAGCGCCTTTATAGGCTTCTGGAAGTGTCACAGTGACTTCAGCCTCGACGTCCTGGCGGGCCGGGGCACGAGCCTCGGCCCGCGTATGGCCAGCCGTACGCGATCGCCTGGTTCCTGGACCTGCACCAAAGTAGGTCTCGAAGAAATCCGAGAACGGAGACGCGCCGCCAAAGAGGTCGTTTAAGTCTTCTTCGCTGACGGTATGATAGTGGGTGCGTCCTCTACCAGCGCCTGTTGCCCCCGTTCCAGCCGCGTAGCCCGCACCCGGCCAGCTCCCGTATTGCTGGTAGTACCTATCCATCTCGTCGTAGCTTTTCCGTTTCTCTGGGTCGGAGAGCACTTCGTTGGCTTCGTTGATCTCCTTGAACTTCTCCTCGGCTGCCTTATCACCTGGATTGATATCAGGGTGATATTGGCGCGCGAGTTTGCGAAAGGCTTTTTGAATATCCTTCTGACTTGCGTTCCTGTCCACGCCCAACGTCTTGTAGTAGTCCTTATAATCAACAGCCATGGGTTGTTTCTCCCTGGAAGAGGAGTTTTAGAGGATCCGAATGATATCGATCTCCTAAGCCCTCTTCGCAGCAACGCTATATTCTTTGTCAATGAGCTCCTGGACAGCCAGGAGATCTAGACCTGCCTCTGTGAGCGTTGCTTCCCCGACATACTGACCCATACGGGCAATGTGCAGCATTTCGCGAAATTCAGATTCCCTTAAACCGCTCAGGCGCTCTGCTTCTTCCCACTGGTGAGGCTGCATACGGACCTTGCGCTCTTTCACATATAATGTCCCCACCTGCCGGATGGCGGCGAGCACGCGCACGAGGGTTGGCGTAACGGGATGCCCGAGGTGCATCGCCCCGCTCACAGCTCTGGTGAGGAGTTGCCCCGCCTCCGTACGTATCATCTGACAATCAACAAGCCTGTCAATAAAGCCGCGTGCTTCGAGCTTTTCCAGCGCCCAGTTGCGTTTTTCTTCGTCGAGCCCTTCTCGGCTGTTGCTGCCAAAACCACATGATTCCCCTTCGGTGTCGGGGAGTTGCTCCAAAAGTTCGGCCTCCTCTCGTGTAAGTGCAAGCCTTCGTATGCAGTGGTTGGCGAGATTGGCGTAAAAGCGGCCCGATGCAGTGATCCCTCCAGTGCCAATAAGCTCTTCCTCACGTGCCTGCTCAATCCACCACTGCGCAGGAACGCCCAGGTGGGTTTCGGCAATCGTTAGAGCTTTAACCGCTGTAGCGCTGATGTCGCGTGTGTTCCCCTCCTGCTCTTCCACAATTTTTTGACCTGTGAACGTCAGGCGATAGCCCATATTACGGCCTTCCATTTCAGCTCTTAGCAAGTCAAAGGCCTCCAGGCCAACGAGGAGCTCCTCGAGATCCCAATTGGTGTTAAACCACTCATCGTGCTCTTTTACCTGCTCTAGCAGCGCCACAGCCTGACGCTTCAACGGCGTTCTCTCTCGTAAGGTTCGGCCACGGCGTCCTTCCAGGGCGCGATAGCGTTTGACCATACGATTAACTAGCACGCGATGTAGGGCCTCTTTATTGGTGGGTTTATGTTCCTGAACCAGGTGATCGATGGTCGTGAGTAATTCAACTTCAGGTTCGGTGATCGCGAATGTACGCGTCTTTTCTGGTACCTCTTTTTGTAGAAGAGAATATGCTTTGAGCGCTGCATAACCTGCTTCGCTCAGTTTTTCATCCGCATCGACATAGCCCAGCAATTGGAGGCTGGCTATTTGTTCAGGCGTTAAAACGGAGCTTCCCTTATCAGCTAACTCTGCTAGTACCTGGAGCAATGGCTCATCAAGAGCCACATCTAGAGGGCTATAGCCTTCTTTACGCAAAGCATCATAGACGGCCTGGCCTAATGCCGTTAGGACATAATTATCCCCTTCAGGAATCGACCAGGCCAGGAGGTTCATGGCTTCCATGAGCGCTAGTTGTTCTGCGGTCATTTGAGCGGCTGGTTTCTGGGCATAGCCAGGATGCATGTGGCGGATCGCATTTGCGAGATCGCCATAAATCTCCAGACGTGGACGATGGTGTTCAGCGAAATCCCTCCAGGCCTCGCCATAACGATTTAGACAGGTAAGCTGACGCTTTTCGAGTGTATCCTGCACCTGCTTTGTGAAGCCGCGTGCACGCAGCATATCTACTGTTACCGGACCAACCTGCCCCTTTTTTAACGTTGCTGCGTGTAAAGCGGCCAGAATATCTGAGCCGAGAAAACGCCAGTTGTGCTCGAGACGATCTATAGTAGGAAGCAAGTTCTCCGCATGCATTGCTCTCATGAGGTCAAGCGCCTCACGCCCGGCATAGGAGAGTTGGTAGGCGCGAGGAGGCTGGAGAAGGGCAAGGCCCTGCAATTCAAGTTCGCGATAAATGTGTTCCTGAGGATCATCTTCTGCCAATGAATGTGTTGCGTGTCCCGCAGCCTCTTCGGCAGCCAGCTCTTGTAACGCGATGAGATGCGCTGAAGCTAAGAGCATATTGCACATCCTTTCCTGCTCTCCTGAGTGCATCCATAGAGAGCAATCTTGTATGTCTGCATTCAGTTGTAACTGTAACGGTGCGCTTGCTATCCTGGAGGTGCTCCAAAGCTAGAGAGGCAGCCCCCAGGATATCTATAAGTGAGTCAGGTGAGTCGCTAGAGTTCTCGGTATTCTCCTTCGACGGTCCCTGGCTCGCTGCCAGAACTGGCTTGCGCTCTTGCTTCAGTGGCTTGGCTGCCAGCTGGAGCGCCTGTATAGCTGGCAATCTCCTGTTGCATGCGCTGATAGGTGCTCTCTAGTTCAGCCATGCTGCTTTGCACACGTGCTATATCACTCCCAATTAGGGCGTCGCGCACAGCCTTGACCTTGCTCTCGGCTTCATTGCGCATACTGGGTGAGAGTTTCTCCGTGTTCTCCTTGAGAGTACGCTCTACCTGGTAGGCCACACTGGAAGCATTGTTGCGTATCTCGATCTCCTGGCGGCGCTGGCGGTCTTCCTGAGCGTGCTGCTCCGCTTCACGCACCATGCGGTCAACATCACTTTGCGAGAGACCACTGGAGGCGGTAATGGTGATCTTTTGCTCACGACCCGTGGCCTTGTCGCGCGCGGTCACGTTGAGGATGCCGTTTGCGTCGATGTCGAAGGTGACCTCGATCTGTGGCATGCCACGCGGCGCGGGACTGATACCCTCCAGGCGGAAGTGGCCCAGGCTCTTGTTATCGCTTGCCAGTTCACGTTCACCCTGGAGTACATGAACGTCCACTGCTGATTGATTGTCCTCGGCTGTGCTGAAAGTCTCGCTCTTGCGTGTAGGAATGGTCGTGTTGCGCTCAATGAGCTTGGTTGTCACTCCACCCAGTGTCTCGACGCCAAGTGAGAGCGGGGTGACATCCAGGAGTAAGACATCCTTAACCTCGCCTCCCAGCACACCTCCCTGGATAGCCGCGCCAACGGCGACGACCTCATCGGGATTGACCCCCTTGTGCGGGTCCTTGCCGAAAATGTTTTTGACAAACTCAACTACGGCTGGCATACGGGTCTGCCCGCCCACCAGCACATCCTCGTTGACGTCGCTTGGCTTGACCTGCGCATCCTCCAAGGCACGCATGACCGGACCACGCGTGCGCTCGATCAGGTCACCCACCAGTTGCTCTAGCTTGGCACGTGTAAGTGTCATCACAAGGTGCCTTGGCCCACTGGCGTCAGCTGTAATAAAGGGGAGGTTGATCTCGGTCTGAGTCGATGAGGAGAGCTCGATCTTGGCGCGCTCAGCTGCTTCTTTTAGGCGCTGCAGCGCCATGCGATCGTTGCGTAAATCAATACCCTGATCCTTGCGAAACTCGTCAGCAAGCCAATCCACAATCCGCTGATCAAAGTCGTCGCCACCCAGATGAGTATCACCATTGGTGGACTTGACTTCAATGACACCCTCCCCCAGTTGTAGGACGGAGATATCAAAGGTGCCACCACCAAGGTCATAGACGCCAATCAGCTCGTCATGCTTCTTGTCCAGCCCATAGGCAAGTGAGGCCGCGGTTGGCTCATTAATGATGCGTAAGACTTCAAGTCCTGCGATGGTACCCGCGTCTTTCGTGGCCTGGCGCTGTGAGTCGTTGAAGTAGGCGGGGACAGTGATGACGGCCTGCGTAATGCGCTCCCCCAATTTGTCTTCCGCATCGACTTTCAGCTTTTGGAGGATCATGGCCGAAATTTCTGGCGGACTATACTCACGCCCTCCCATCACGACGCGGACATCACCGTTCGCAGCGCCTGTAATCTTGTAGGGAACCATTTTTATCGTACGCTGTACCTCGGGATCATCGAACCTACGCCCCATGAGACGCTTAATGGAGAAGACGGTATTTTCTGGGTTGGTCACGGCCTGGCGTTTGGCGACCTGGCCCACCAGGCGCTCGCCATTCTTTGTAATCGCAACGATAGAGGGCGTAATCCGCGCACCCTCCCTGTTCTCAATAACGGTTGGCTCGCCTGCCTCCATGATTGACATGACTGAGTTTGTTGTTCCCAGGTCAATGCCGAGTACCTTTGCCATTGTTGCCCCTCTCTCTCGTATTGTGTCCACGGCTCCTCTCGACAAGGAGCCCGAGCATGTATGTGGCCTGCTCACGTGAACTGTCGAATGCCAGAAGCTGCTTCTTTTCCTGGCATCCTCGACTCCAATGAGGCGTTGTCACAACTCATTCGGCTTGCGTTTGCCTGTTATTAGTAGGATCAGTCTTTTCTTGCTTCGTGGGCGTTTCGCGTTGTGGGGAGGCTCCCGCGACACTCACCCTGGCTGGACGAATGACGTGGTCCTCGATGATATATCCTTGTTGATGTACATCGAGAATGGTCCCCTCTGGCGCATCTCTTCGAGCCTCGGTCGCGATGGCCTCATGCCAGCGTGGGTTGAATTGTTCGCCGATGGCACCAACACGTTGCACACCCAGTTGGTCAAGCATTGACTCGAGTCTGCGCGCGACCAGAAACAGACCCTGCACCCAGGAATGCGGACACATCTCCGTAGGTGCCGAGCGCAGAGCTATTTCAAGATCGTCCAGGACCGGCAGCATCTGATAGAGCAAGCTACTCTGGGCTGCGATGCGCCCCTCGACCTGTTCCTTGCCCATGCGACGTCGATAATTGGCAAAGTCTGCCTGCGTCCTGCGCAGTTGATCCAGGTACTCTTCCGCTTTGCGGTGCTCTTCCTGTTCTGCTTCGCTCGGGGGAACTGACTGGATGGCTGTCGTCGCTTCAGGCGGAGCCTGCTGTTGCCCCTGTTGGGTTGCCTGGGTAGCTGTCGTGGTTCCAGTTGTGGCCTTCTGTTGTTCCGGATTGTTTGACTGCATAGCATGACCCTCTTCCTTTGAGCACTGTTTTTGACTCTTATTAGCGGCATCTTGCCAAACAACAAACAAGCTATGAAAAAGCAACCGTGAGCACCGCTTCGTAGTGGCTGACGGTGCCGCCATATCTCACCCTTGAGATATTCGTCTCTCAGAAGCGCACTTGGTCGCCTTCCTGGCAGCTTCGCTCACTTGATTGCGTGTTACGCCGAAATACCTTTGAGGTTGCGATAACGATGACGCGGCAATCCATCTAGATACTGAAATTTAGGCGCATCTCTCGTCATTGAGGGTCCTAAGAGAGAGGACCTGCGTTACGACGGTACATTGGAAAACAAGAGTGTAACAATGATCGCCCTTATAGTTCCTCGGAATGAGACCTGCGCCAATTGACTGATCAGTATTTATTTATGCTCTGCTGTTGCCCTTTTCCTTTCATTAAATGAAAGATAGCATCAAATGAAAAATATCTCTATGAATTATTGTCAGTAGCAACACAAATAAAGTATTTAATTGTTCTGGGCTGCAAACCCATAATCCACTATAAATAGCCTGCCATCTAACTATTTATAGTAGAGAATCATGAGAGTGCGACTTCTTGCCCCTATTCCTTGCAAAGCATGTGCTGAGGGGAAGGCGAGAGCACCCTTTCAGGGATACCGCCCTGCGAGTGACCAGTGGGGGTCTGTGTGAGAGAACCCGGCCCCCTGCCCCACATTCATCGGAACCTCCGCCTCTGGATACCCCTACCTTCAGGTATGGGGAGGAAAGAGGCGTTCCTTTCCTTGGGGTAGATAGGGCCGGGAGTACTCCCGACTTGACAAAACACGTTATATATGAAATACATTCTCTATGGACAGAACGATTGTTTTGCAACTTACTCCGACGCACGAGCAAGCCACTCTCTTGCAGCAAACGTTGCAGGAGCATACCGCTTGCTTTCATACTGTGGCTGAAGAAGGCTTTACCTCTCAGTGCAGTAATGGCGTTGAATTGCATAAGCGCACCTACTACGATTTGCGCCGTGAGTATCCCAACTTGCCTTCGCAATTGGTATGTGCCGCTCGTGTGAAAGCCACGGAAGCGGTCAAGAGTGCGCTTGACCGACGCAAGAAGGGGCTCAAGGCGAGTACACCACACTCTCGTGTCTGTCCTATCCGCTATGATGCTCGCTCGTATTGGGTGAAGTGGGAGAGCCTGACCTGTAGCCTTGCCACCGTTGAAGGACGAGTTCAGCTTGCCTTTACCGTTCCCAAACATGCTCAAAAGTACATTGGCGGGAAGGTATGCAGTGCTGATCTGTGTTCTCGCAAGGGCAAGTACACGCTGCATGTGGTGGTGAGTCTTCCTGACCCTCTTGTTACCCCCTCGCAAGAGGTTGTGGGCGTCGATTTGGGCCTCAATCATCCTGCTGTGACCTCCAATCGCCACTTCTTGGGAGAACGACGCTGGAAAGAGCAAGAGCGCCGTATCTTCCGCCTCCGAAGAAAGTTGCAAGCCAAAGGCACCAAGAGCGCGAAACGTCACCTGCGCAAGCTCTCTGGCAAACTGTTTCGGCAACGCAAAGACCATGACCATGTGCTCTCCAAGCGTATCGTGCAACACACGACCCCCGGTTCTACCATTGTGCTTGAGAACCTGACTCACATTCGCTCTCGCACTCGTATGCGCAAGGGGGAAGGGCAGCGCCGCTTGCATTCGTGGTCCTTTGCCCAATTCCATGCCTTCCTCTCGTACAAAGCGCAAGAGAAGGGCATTGACGTGGTGAAGGTAGACCCGCGTCACACCAGCCAAACATGCTCTCGCTGTGGGCATCAGGCACGCAATAACCGTCGTTCTCAAAGTCTCTTCCTCTGTCGTGTGTGTGGATTCAGCTTGAATGCTGACCTCAACGCCTCTCGCAATATTCGAGAGAAACACCTTGCTAGCCTCGGTACATCTTTGGCTAGTGGGCCGCTGTCAGACGACCTATCGTCTCACGCTTCAGCGTAGGGACAAGCCTCCGGCTTTAGCCGTGAGGTATCTGACTGATTACAGGCACCATCGCCTTGCGCCCGTCAACGTGACGCCTCTGTTTGGCTACCTTTCCGAATTCCTGCTACTTGGCGCTGAGGCATCAGCTTGGCAGGTGAAGATGCGTTGGAAGTTGGATGCGCTGCAAGGCATAGAAGGAGTGGTCAGAGGAGCCAATGTAGACAGTGTCTTCATCGGTCGCCACTGAGGCATGGATTGCCCCTTTTGTAGGGTAGCACCAGCGCTTCTCTCCTGAATGAATGTCGAGTGCATAGAGATTACCATCTTCCGAGCCTGCATAGACTGTTCCATCGGTTATTCTCGGTGAGGAGGCTACTGCGCCGCCTGTTCTATATTGCCAACGCTTTTTCCCCGATCGCGCATCGAATGCGTAGAGATGGTGATCGTGTGAGCCAACATACACAATGTCATTGGCAACAGTAGGAGATGAATCCACAATGTTGCCTGTCTCGAACTCCCAGCGTTTTGCTCCTGTCCTGGTATCCAGAGCATAGAGCTTATAGTCGCGTGAGCCTACATAGAGGAGTCCTTGCTCTACAGTGGGCGAAGAATGGACCCCTCCTCCGGTCATGTACGACCATATGAGCTTTCCATCGCTGGCATTGAGCGCATAAACTTGCTGGTCAAGTGAACCTATGTAGAGAACACCATCAACAATGCAGGGCGAGGAAGTGATGTTTCCAGTTGTTTCATAATGCCAGATTTCTTCGCCTGTCTCTACATCGAGGGCGTAGACGCAATGATCAGCTGAACCGACATAGACCATGCCATTCCATTCGCCAGGCGAAGAGATGATGTGTCCCGCAGTAAGGAAATCCCACAGGATAGCTCCTGTGCTTGCGGCCAGGGCGTAAAGCGTAAAATCATTTGACCCGATGTAGATGACCTCGCGTGTGCTATCTGCCAGGGGAGAGGAGAAGATCTCCTCGCCGGTTTCTATGCTCCACTGCACTTCACCAGCTTCCCCTTTAAGCGCGTAGACGTTATGGTCCGTTGAGCCAAAGTAGACCATGCCATTTGCAGTCGCTGGCGAGGATTCGATGGCATTGCCGGTAGTAAAGGTCCATCGGCGGTCGCTGGCGAACTCGTAGAGGTAAGTGTCGGTGGAGGAGACATACAAGATGCCTTCTGCGATGCTCGGCGACGTATCTATTGGTCCCCTGGTGCCGTAACTCCAGAGTTTCTCTCCTGTGAGTGCGTCCAGAGCATAGCAGGAGTGGTCGAAAGAGCCCACAAACAGTGTTTCATCTGAGAAGGCAGGTGGTGCGAGAAGAGGCCCATTGGTCGCATACTGCCACCGCAGCGTGCCAAATCTGGCCTCCAGAGCATAGAGTGTGTAATCATTGGAGCCAACAAAGACCATCCCATAGGCAATGGCTGGCGAGGCGAGAATGGCGTCCCGAGTGGTATAACTCCAGAGCTTTTGCCCGGTTTCACTATTGAGCGCGTAGAGCGTGTGATCTTGCGAACCGAGGTACACCATTTCATCTACGACGGCCGGCGCTGCGCGCACTGTATCCTGAGTTGCATAACTCCAGATGATGGCCCGGCGAATGGCATCAAGGGCGTAGAGTCTGCTTTTCTCCGCTATGTAGATAATGCCGTTGCTTACCGTCAAAGGTACGTGTGCACGTTCTTGCAAGTCATAAGACCAGAGTACGTCACCTAATCCGGCGTCTAAGGCGTAGAGTGTTTGGCCTGCGACAAAGTAGGCAACACTTTCAGCTATGGTGGGCGCGCATAGTAATGTCCCTTGGGCCTGGTAATACCATAGTATACCGCCAGTCCTGGCCTCGAGTGCGCAGACTGTGCGATCAGAGGATGCGATATAGAGGACATCGTCAAGCAGAGTTGGTGCAGATAGAAGATCTCCCTGTGCTTTATAGCTCCAAAGTGGCTTGTGTGTATGCTTATCCAGGGCATAGAGCGTGTGGTTGCGCGCAGCAATGTAGAGCATGTCGTCATTCAGAAGCGGCGGCCATAGCGGGGTATAGCCAATCTGAAGCGTTTCAACCGGTCTCAGGTAGGGGACATTTTCCTTATAAAGTATGGAATGTTCCATGATCCCTCTCCTTAGCCGCACCTGGAGCGACTTTTCTCGCATAAGCAGTAAACAATTGGATGAAAACCACTACGTTCTGAGGGCGATGTTATCCAGGTAACGATGTACGAACATGACCGCCATGGCTCCCTCGCCGACGCTGGAGGCGACGCGTTTGACAGAACCGTGGCGTACGTCGCCGACGGCGAAAACGCCGGGTACATTTGTCTCCAGGTGGAATGGCTCACGATCAAGCGCCCAATCCTCTGGAAGCCGCCCTTCGTGAATAAGGTCCGAACCGGTCAGGATAAAGCCTTTCTCATCCACCCGCACTATGCCTTGTAGCCATTCCGTGTGAGGCTCAGCTCCTATGTAGATGAAGAGTGAGGTTGCGGGCAGCGTTTGCTCAGCCTGGGTGATGTCATTGAAGATTGTGATGCTTTCGAGGTGCTGTTTGCCATGGGCGGCAATGACGTGCGTACTCGTTTTGACCTCGATGTTGGGTGTGCTCGCAATCTGATCAATGAGGTACCTGGACATGTCTTTTGCAAGCGAGTCGGCACGTACCAACATGGTTACATGACGAGCGTATTTTGCAAAGTAAATGGAGGCTTGACCAGCCGAGTTCGCGCCTCCTACGATATACACGTCTTCATCTATACAAGTCATGGCCTCAGTAACGGAGCCGCCATAGTAGACTCCCTTCCCCGTCAGGTGTCCAATTCCTGGTACATCCAATCTGCGGTAAGAGACCCCGCAGGCGAGCACGAGGACATGGCAACGTAATTCTGTGCCGTCACCTAGCTCAACACAACGGTACTGTCCATCCAGGCGCACTTTTGTGGCCTTTTGCGGCGTGATGATCTCCGCCCCAAAGCGTTTGGCCTGGATAACGGCGCGACAGGCGAGATCGCTTCCCGATAATCCCACTGGAAAACCGAGGTAGTTCTCGATTCTCGAACTGGTTCCAGCCTGTCCCCCTGCTGCTTCCTGATCTATGAGCAGGGTGTGCAGCCCCTCTGAGGCGCCATAGACTCCCCCTGCAAGTCCGGCAGGCCCCGAGCCAATGATGATGAGGTCATAGAAAGGTTGCTCTGCATGCGTCTTGAGGTGGATTTTCTCCGCAAGCTGAACTAAACTGGGTTTGACCAGGTAAGAGCCATCTGGACAAATCACAACAGGCAAATTCCTCAGACTGAGACCTAGCTGAGTCAGTACCTGATTCGCCTCCGAGCTATTTTCGACATAGA
Source organism: Ktedonobacter robiniae (assembly GCF_016587375.1). Classification (GTDB taxonomy): domain Bacteria; phylum Chloroflexota; class Ktedonobacteria; order Ktedonobacterales; family Ktedonobacteraceae; genus Ktedonobacter; species Ktedonobacter robiniae. The sequence continues at coordinate 581,251 of NZ_BNJG01000001.1, read as the reverse complement.
GCCATTGGTAGGGGATGCGGTTACGTGCCAGGAAGTCGCCAATCTCATGCATCTGGGGTGACCAGCGATGGCCTACAAGGCGTAGCTGGTTCTGGGAGGTTTCATAGAAAGCCAGCCAGTCAGCCAGGAGATCGTCGAGTGCGGGATAGAGATTGGCTTCTGGTGGTTCCCATGGTTTCATGATGTAATAGTCGATGAGTGCCGAGCTGATGGCCTGAATGGCTGCTCGGCTATCCTCATAGGTGGTGAGCAAGATGCGCCTGGCCTTGGGATAGAGGGCGCGTGCGATTTGTAGAAACTCTGAGCCCTGCATCTCTGGCATGTCCGCATCAACCAGGAGAGCGGCAACTGGCTCGTTTTGCACATTCATCTCTCGAAGTTGATCGATGGCTTGTTGACACGAGGTCGCTTCAAGGATGCGAAAGCGGTTTCCGTATTTCTGTTGGAGATCATGTTCAAGCTGATGCAAAGTGGTGGGCGAATCATCCACTACAACGAGAGCAGGCTTCGTCATATCTGACCCCAGTTCAACTAATAGTGTTAATGCTCTACAAATCGCTCTCTCTCAGCCTATTACACGCTTGGTCGCCAAAAGAGGTTTCTCCCTTTCGCATCTGAAGATCTTAGGAGGTTCAATTCTTACACGAGTCATGGTCTCTCTTTAGGAAAATTCTCTATTTATGACTTTGACAAAGATTTACATTTATGATATCTGTCATTTGAGTAAATAAAATAATATACATGCGTTTATGGTAAAGATGGGAATGAAGATTTCATCTCCCTGCAAGGTTGGTTATCAGAACCTTATAAAGCCAGGAGAGTAGAAAGGCTCTTCAGCAGTGCCTTAGCGAAGTTTGTCTACCAGCCAAAGGAGAATTACCATGTCTGTTGCCATGCGCACGATAAAGCTTCCCTCCGGGGAGGCAATTCCAGTGCTTGGACAGGGGACCTGGGGCATGGCGGAAGACGCGCGACATCGAGATGACGAGATCGCGGCATTACGCCTTGGCCTCGATCTCGGTATGATACTGATAGATACAGCTGAAATGTACGCTGATGGTGCTGCTGAAGAACTTGTTGGCGAGGCGATTGCCGGGCGGCGCGACGAGGTTTTTCTGGTCAGCAAGGTGTTGCCAGAGCATGCAACACGGGGCGGGACAATCGCGGCCTGCGAGGGTAGCCTGATGCGTCTCGGAACAGACCGCATTGACCTCTATCTGCTACACTGGCGCGGCCTTGTGCCAGTGAGAGAGACGCTCGGTGCCTTCGCTGATTTAGCCCGTGTCGGTAAAATTCGCCACTGGGGCGTCAGTAACTTCGATGTCTTCGATATGGAAGAACTTGTTATCACGCGCAATGGTGCAGACGTCGCGACCGACCAGGTACTCTACAACCTCACTCGGCGTGGTATCGAGTATGACCTGTTGCCCTGGTGTCGTGCGCGTAATCTTCCAATCATGGCCTACTCGCCGATTGAGCAGGGTCGACTGCTTAATCATCCCGTGCTTCAGAGAGTAGCTGCCAGTCACGGAGTGACGCCGACTCAGCTGGCAATTGCCTGGGTAATCCGGCTTGATGGAGTGAATGCTATTCCCAAAGCCAGTACACCAGAGCACACCCAGGAGAACTGCGGAGCGCTCAAAATCTTCCTCTCGAAACAAGAGCTTGCTATCCTCGACAGCGCGTTTCCACCGCCAACCTCGAAGCGGCCGCTTGAGATGCTCTAATGCGGATCATGACATGCATGGCAAGCATTGAAGGCTGCACCAGGATCAGGTTGAAACTATTGTTTGATAGAATGGAAACGGTAGGTGTTGAAGACTCTACGGTGAAAATAGGAGAAAGAGGCACACACCATGGCGATTAGCCCACATACTGATGAAGAAATTCAAGAGGATGTGCTGAATGAATTGAGGTGGGAGCCACGTGTCCGCGCAAACGAAATCGGCGTCATTACCAGGGATGGGGTCGTCACGTTGCTGGGCTGGGTCGATTCATATGTGCAAAAGGTTGCTGCCGAGGCCGCTGCTCGCCGCGTTCGCGGAGTCAGGGATGTCGTCAATGAAATTGAGGTTCGCCTGGCCAGTTCCGCTCAGCGCACCGATGATGACCTCACTAAACTTGTAAGAGATGCCCTTGCATGGCATGCACCCGTTCCGATTGATGACCTGGATGTGACGGTAAGCAACGGCCGGGTAACGCTTAAGGGTGAGGTCGAGTACAACTTCCAGAAGAGAGAAGCCGAACATGTTGTTCAGCGCATACCAGGGGTCAAGGGCATCAACAATCTTCTCACGGTCAAACCTCATCCGATACCAGGTGACCTGAAGTTAAAAATCGAGGAAGCCCTTGTTCGCAATGCGGAGACGGACGCAAAGCATATTACGGTCGAAGTTCAGGGTAGCAAGGTTATCCTCCACGGGAAGGTACATTCCAATATGGAGAAACTGGTAGCGGAAGAGAGCGCATGGTCAGCTCCCGGTGTCACCGAAGTTGAAAACCGGATCGAGGTTGATCCCGCCTTGGAGCCCGTTACCGGATAAGATCCTGTCAGAAACCCCATATTGTTGCTATGCAGGGGTATAAGACGAGAGTCCCCCTAACAGCGGCCTACTGAGAACAGCTCTATCACCTTGAGCAAGACAAATTGTGCCTCACATAGGTATGAGATGGTGATGTGGAAATGCCTGCGCATTTCCACACCGCTTTAACTAAAGCCTCACCCCTGTCCACGTTGCTGCTGCGTCGTTTGTCCACCTTGTGCTTGCTGCTGCGTCGTTTGTCCACCTTGTGCTGCCTGCTCAGTTTGACCTGCCCCCATAGCTTTTGCTTGCTTGGTACTGGTAACACTGATGTGACGTGCTCTTGCCTCTTCGCGCGCAGGAATGTCTAATTCCAAGATGCCGTTCTCGTCGTAGGAAACGGTGATATTATCAGGATCAAGTGGGCGATCAAATGTGACGTTGCGCTCAAACGCTTCTGTACGAATTTCTCGTCTCAGCAAATTCTTTCGTTTCTGCCGTTCTGTTTCTTCCTGCTTAACCTCTCCTCGAATAGTCAGTGTGTTTGGCTGTGCAATGACCTCAAGGTTTTCTGGGTTAAACCTGGAACGGACAAGCGAATGTGATAGCCCCGGTCAGTTTCTTCCACATCCATAGGAGGAAGCATTTGTGGCAAGGTTTCCGGCCATCCGTGACGCACAAGACTTTGCTCAAGCACATCATCCATGGCCTGACGTAAACTTGCCACCCCGCGCAGTGGATCTGAGCGAATGAGCATAGGATAAACCTTTTCCTTCCTTTTCTTTCAATCTCCTGCACTTCACCTTGGTACGTAAGAACGAATGAGATAGGCTCGAATAGTTTCTGCCTCTTGCTTGTTCAAGGAAAACTGATGTCGAGCTTTCTCTTGTGTTTCGTTCTATGGAAACTACGTTTTGGAGAAAAGGATATGTAACATCTCTGGCACATGTCTCCACTATGCCCCTTTCATTACGATGCTACCTGACTACTACCTCCAAACGGTGTCTGTTTCGATTTTGAGTTATTCTTCAGTTCATTTTTATAAACCAAGGTGATATACTAATAAAATACTTTGAATGCATTATTAGTATTATCGTTTGTATTTGAGGTTTATTTATGATCGGCAAAGAGGCGCAAGAGACAGCTCAACTGAACAATACCACCGCCACTGGGACCCCCCAAGAAAGCCCCAATCTGCGCCGCGCTGTTGGAGTCTGGGGTTCCTATACCTGGGGCTATGCGGATGTCGAGGTTGATGTGTATGTGGCCTTAGGCCTCGTGATGGTGGCGGCCCAGGGTGCGGCAAACGTTGCGTTTCTCTCTTCAGGGTTGGTTTATGTCATGGTCGGCCTTGCTTATACTGAGCTTGCGGCCGCATATCCCATGGCTGGCGGAGGGCAGTTCTATTTCCCAACCTGCCTTGACCTGCTCGCAGGCTACGGGTACAAGCCTGGAAGGAGCCTGCTTGCCTATCTCATCGTTATCTTCTGCTTCACTTGTCTCTATCTATTCACCCCCTCTGCTCATCTTAGCTGGGAAGAGGCACTCGTTTTGAGCGTGGTCTGTTTTCATGGGCGTGGCTTCTTGCTGCAAAACATGTCATTAGGAGATGCCTTCGCACGACTGGCTGCCATAGAAGCAGTATTGGGTCTGTTGATCGAGGTCAGCTTTATTGCGACCTTCACCCAGCGCTTCTTGGGAAAGTGAGAGTCTGATACTCTGAAGCTCTTTTTGGAGAAACGCCTAACAAGCGAGCTACGTGTTTATTTGGACAGAGTCCAGCAAGCAGAAAAGAGGATGAGGCTATGAGCAATCCATTACTTCAATTGAGGCCATTGGGACAAAGCCTGTGGTATGACAATATTGATCGTGCCCAGATCAAGTCTGGACAACTTCACCGTCTCCTTGAGGAAGACGGCGTTGTAGGAGTGACAGCCAATCCCACGACCTTTGAGAAAGCCATACGCGCAGGGCATGCCTATGATGAGCAGATGCATCAACTGATACATGAGGGTAAAAGCGCCAAAGATATTTGTGACACGTTGGTGACAACCGATGTTTGTACAGTGGCCGAGATGCTGTATCCCATCTATGAGTCAACGGGTGGACAGGATGGATATGTCAGCCTGGAAGTCTCGCCTGAACTTGCTCACAATACCGCGAGAACGCTTGAGGAAACACGTCGGTATTGGAACATGATTGCGCGTCCAAACCTCATGATTAAAATACCAGGAACTCCACAGGGTATTGCGGCACTTCAGCAGGCGTTGACAGGGGGCATCAATGTCAATGTGACACTTATCTTCTCTCTGGAGAATTATCGCCGGGTGGCGGAAGCCTATGTGAGCGCCTTAGAGATTCGTCTGCAGCGAGGCCTGGATATAAAACACCTCGCATCCGTTGCTAGCTTCTTTGTCAGCCGCTTGGATGTGCTGATTGATTCATTGCTTGAAGAGAAGATCAAAAACACACGAGATCCCTTAGAGCAGCACAAAATCGCCACATTGAGCGGGAAAGCTGCAATTGCGAACGCGCGTCTGGTCTATCAGGAGTTCAGACAGGTGTTTAGTTCAGCACGTTTTGCCTCGCTTGCGCGAGCAGGAGGAAAGATGCAGCGCCCACTGTGGGCCAGTACCAGTACGAAGAACCCCGCATATCGCGATGTTTTGTATGCGGAAGAACTGATCGGGCCGAACACCGTAGATACCATGCCGCTGGAAACTATAGCGCACTTCCGTGATCATGGGGAAGTGCATTTAAGTATCGAGCGGGATCTTGCCCAGGCGAGCAATGTACTTACATCGCTGGAGCAGATAGGCATCTCTTATGAGAAGGTCACACAGCAACTCCAAGAGGAGGGCATACAGAAGTTTGCTGCTTCGTACTGTGCAATGTATAAAGGAACTCAAGACAAACAAAGTGTAATGGAGCGGCCGTGAATGAGGGCTTGCGGATATTGTTGCTGGCTAGTATGAGCGGGTCTATTTTTGAACACTGGTCGATAGGTAGTTCAATCCATTTTCCTCGATAGAAGCGAAGAAACGAGAAGGAGAGCTGTTATGATAGGCTTTTGGGAAACAGTCAGCAGAATGAATGAGACACGCTGGGGCCATACGGCGACACTCTTGCAAGATGGCCGAGTCTTAGTTGCTGGCGGGAACGGGCTGGATGTGGGGCTAACCAGGTCAACCGCCGAGATCTTTGACCCTCAGACGCTCGAATGGACGCATACTGGGTCGATGAACGACCCACGTTGGGGTCATACGGCGACGCTCTTGCAAGATGGGCAGGTTCTCGTTGCCGGTGGATACGAGGCGGCACAATTTGGTGTGGGGATCCCGGTCCTTGCATCTGCTGAGTTATTCTCCCCTACTACCAACACCTGGGAGAGAGTTCCAAACATGATTAGCGCTCATGCAGAACACGCCGCCACGCTTCTTCCTGGTGGGGAGGTTTTCGTCGCCAACGGCAACGGCGGGGTCGTCGGTGAACCTGCGATTAGCCTCGACCTGGTCGAGTGGTTTGACCCTATTACCGAAACGTGGCACCAGAAGGCAAAGGGTAACTGCCGCTATGCTGGGACCGGTACACTGCTTGCAGACACGTATATGCTTCTGTTCAGCGGCTCGAATTTCATCGGCAAGGCGGAGAATCCTGTCTTTGCGTCTAACCTCTATGATCCGGTGCATGACGCCCTGGATGATACATTGCCGCTCAAGTATGCTCGCGCCTGGCATACCGCTACTCTCCTGCCCGATGGCACTGTCCTCCTGGCTGGCGGGGGCACTAGATTAAGCGCCAATGCGCTAGCTGGTTTCTTTGAGCACGCAGATACTCCAGTCGCGGAGCGCTACTATCCTATTACTCACAAACTGCAGCAGACCGCCAGTATGCAGCAGCGGCGCCATAGGCATACCAGCACCCTGCTCCAGGAAGGAGTTGTACTGGTCGCTGGAGGAAACTACTTTACGACCTCTAAAGGGTCACCAACTGATGTTAGAAGTCTTCGTTCAGCGGAACTTTATCAAATGCTACCTGATAGCTCCCCCCTGGACGGAAGCTGGACAAATGGTGGCGATATGAACGAAGCACGCAGCTGCCACACCGCGACCCTCCTGCAAGACGGAACAGTTCTCATTACAGGCGGGATTCAATTTTCCAGCAGAAAGGTCCTTGCTTCAGTCGAGAGGTTTATCTTCGTTATGCCCTGTTAAGATGTGCCCCATGCACTGATTGGCAGGCACAATGTGTTTGATAAGCCTGCATGCCTCCTTCTCGTCCTGGGTGGGAGCTATGGTAGGTTTTAGAGGTGCCTGGCTTTGATGTAACCCGGCTCTCCTAGAAAAGCACCTCGTCTATGTAACACCAGCGCCAGTCTTCTCCGGGTTCCAGGGAGCGTATGATGGGATGTAATGTCTTGTGAAAATGCTTCGTTGCGTGCTTGTTCTTTGAAGAATCGCAGCAACCAACATGACCGCAGATGAGGCATTCGCGTAGGTGCACCCATGTATCTCCCATTTGCAAACACTCTTCACACCCTCGTGAGCGAGGCTCGACATCTCGTACTAGATCAAGATGTGTACAAGCAATCATATCTTTGCTCTCCTTAGAAACTGTATGAGGGGACGGAAGTATGCTATCGACCATACTAAGGCTGCAATAAATCAATGATGTAATCTGCTCTCCAGGCATCATTTCAGGATGTTTGGCAGCGAGGAGGGTTCAGGCAACTGGACTAAGTTGCCTGAACCCTGGAGATGGAGTCGATGTGTGTATCTCTTAGACGCGCTCCATGTATTCTCCGTTTTCCGTGTTGACGCGGATGCGGTCACCTGGAGAGACGATAGGGGGAACCATGACAGCCAGGCCCGTTTCAAGTCTCGCGGGCCCCTCCATGATGGCGCGCCAGAAACGCCCAACCATGTCAACTCTTTTCACACGCATGATGACCGAGGACGGTAATTCAACGCCAACCGGCTCGCTGTTTAGCAGCAGCATCTTGAGTTCCAGATCATCAACGATGAATTGGCCGCATTCCCCAGCATGTCTGGTGGGAGTTGAAACTCATCTGGATCGTCGGGATTGTCGGAACCGATGTCTGCGAAGTGGTAGAACTCACCATCCCAATGGGTAAAGACGACGGCAAGGCGATCAATCGGGACGATATCTACTGGATAATGCGCATCCAGGGTTCGCTCGATCAATTCATGTGTACGTATGTGGCGCAACTTTACCTTTATGTCCGGATCAACTTGCGCCCTGGTAACCTTCTCCAAATTGACAACCGTATAGGGTTCGCCTTCGACCTGGATAGTGACTCCCTTGGTGATGTCACTTGCTGCAATCATGAAGCACCCCGCTTCCGCACTGTACAACGTCTTCACAAGATTTGTTGTGTAGAAGACATACCTCCTGACATCAACACGAATGGCCATGGAGAAAGGTGTGACAAGCGGCAAGTCAAAAATAGTAATTCGTCGTAGATGAGAATAATTTGGGTATGAGGATCAGCTAATCAAACACTGCCATAGACTTGGGTTAGAATATATTCTTTGTGCGTAACTCCTGACAGATGAGGGCTTTAGCCCGCCGCAAGCTACAGGGATTTATCCCTCGTAGTTAGGCGTTTGTGGCTTTAGCCCCTGCTTGTCGAAAAGATGTTCTACTTCTGCTAGAATACGAGCAACGAATTGGCATAAGGAGATGTGGATGTATCAGATCAAACGAGTCACCATCGGCAAGACCCCACAACTCGATGAGTTGGCTCATGCTTGCGGCGAGGTCTATACCGCAACCCTCGTTTCTTTCTGGCGAACCGTCCGTAAGAAGGGCATCTGGCTCAACCCGAAACATCTGATGCGCTGGCACACCTCTACTAAGCTGCATGCCCATACGGCTGATGCGTGCGTGCAAGCATTCTTTGCTTCACTCAAGAGTTGGAGAAAGCGCCGCAAGACTGATCCAACCGCCAAACCCCCACGGCGCAGAAAATGGTACTTCCGGGTGGAGTACAAGCACAGTGCCATGAGCATGAAAGAGAACACACTCATTCTCTCCAACGGCAAGGGCAACGAGCCATTAGTGCTTGATTGGCCTTGGACGCTGCCGCAAACACTGGTGATTCGCTGGACAGGGACCCAGTACGAAGCCATTGCCACCTATGAGCCGTGTTGTTTTCCCGTGCCAGAAACCGGCAAGAAGATCGCCGGCATCGACTTAGGCGAGGTGCATATGGCCGTTTCACATGATGGCGAGCAGGCGTACATCCTCAATGGGCGTCTCTTGAGGTCTAAGCGGCAATATCGCAACAAGCTGATAGCAAAGCTCAATAAGAAGATCGATGCGAAGAAGAAAGGCTCGCGTCGTCGTAAAAAACTGATCAGATCCAAGCAGAAACAACTCAAGAAACTCAAAAATCAAATCAAAGAGATCGAGCACCAATCGACGAGCAGACTGATTTCCACCCTCCACAGAGACGGGGTGCAAACGCTGGTTATAGGTGATGTACGCTCGATCAGGCAAGATCTGGATGTCGGCACCAAGAATAATCAAAAGCTCCATCAATGGTCCTTTGGTTCCATTCGCCACAAGCTCACCTATAAGGCTGAACGGATCGGCATGGGAGTTGAATTGCATGAAGAGACCTATACCAGTAAAACGTGTCCGGTCTGTGGCAAACGGCGCAAGCGTCCACCCGAAGGAAGGAACTTTCAGTGCACCAAGAAAGACTGCAAGTGGAAAGGCCATCGCGACGTTGTAGGAGCTTTTAATATCAGAGCCAAGTATCGTGAGACCTTTGGCCACTCTCACGTAGTTGGGGTTGGTATGGCTACCCCCATCGGGATGCGCTATATGCCGCATGCTGATGTAGCTCGTAAGGAAGAAGTGTACTTACGAGAAGCCGCAGGGCTTTAGCCCTCGCGGAGAAGTCACTAATGGTCTACGTTACGAAGGTGTTTATATCTTCAAACTCTCCTGGCGGCGATCAATGCCGTCGTATAGACGTGAAAGTGCATTAATTGCAATAGGGGAGAGTGTTATGGGTTGTGTAGTGGTAAATGTGGATAGGAATAAGAACCGGGCTTAAGCCTGGTTCTTATTCCTATCTTTTTCCTTTTTCTCTTTGATCTTTTTTACTCTCCAATGTTGTTCGTCGATTTCTTCCCGAATGGTTCTAGCGAGCTTTTCAGCCTCGCGAAATGTCACTTCCATGCCTTCCAGGTCATGTTCAGCGGATGCGAACATGTCTTCGGAAGGAGGCCCTTGAGTCATCAATTTGATATTTGTTTCTAGCGAATCAACCGTATCCGCGTATTGTGCTAGAGCATTAACGATAGCCCGTATTTTTTGTAAGTTGATCAATGCGTAGTTCATCTGTCTCAGCTCCCTTCTATCACCAGCCTATGCAAAAGAAAAAACACTGGGATTGACAGCAGCAAAATACAGTTGCTAATAACGATTGCCCCGTTTTTGTAGGAAGTTCACACTGGAAGGAGAAAGCTCTTGGCTTTTTCTCCATACACTGTACAATGCATCATTTATTAACACAGCGTATAGAAAGAGGTTCATTCATTTCATAAAAGATGGCTACGCTGAATGAGCGAAAGCAGAATGGGGCTTCAAGTGGGCAAGGGTTACCAGCATAACGATTGCAACGCTATATCAAAGCAGAAACGATCTAAGATTGTTGCGCCAATGAGTTTACTCAAGGCCGCCGTCACATCAATCGCCGATGGCATTATTATTTGTGACCCTGATAATGTGATTGTGCTAATCAATCCTGCAGCGCTGGCAATGTTTGAAATTTCTGGAGAAACATCCTATCTCGGAACAGACTATAACCACTTCCTCTCCCATTATGTCATTCATAATGAAGATCAAACCTCTGATGCTGGTGACATGCACACTATATCTATCAAAACTCCTTCAGGGCGGAAGGCATATGTGCAAGTTCGTTCTGTGCCTATTTTCGATCAGAGGAAGCAAAAGAGAGGAATGATCCACGTCTTTCACGATATGACAGAGCTTCGTCAAAAAGAACTACAATATCAAAAAAGCAATCAATCCCTGCAGGCGTTGCTTTCTTTGCTCACTGCAATCACCTATCTTCCTACTATTGTTGATCTTCTCCCACGCGAGGAGCAAGGGCCATTCCTGCTTCCTCCAAGTATGCATTATATTGGGCAGCAATTGACTAACCTGGTGCTTGAGATACTACACTGTAAGTTGGTTATGCTTCTCTCTCTCAGGCCGCCTGAGGATCACCTCTATTACGTTGCTGTGAGCGGACTGGAGCCGGAGCAAGAACAGATTCGGCGTGAGAACAGTGGGCGTTACACTCTTGCTGACTTCTGTGACGAGCAGATTAGAGCCAAACTATATTCAGGTGAGGTTGTCATTTTGCCATACTCGCGTATCCATCTCCCATTTTATGAGCGCTCTGATAGGAGTGGTTTGTTGACACTGCATGTCCCCCTTTTTGTTGACAAACAGTTAGCGGGAATTCTGTTTATAGCCAGAAGCGATTCTGACAACGCCTATACTCCTGAAGAGATCACGTTAGCGAAATCTGTTGCAACTTTGATAGTATTTGTGATTGAGTGTGTCAGTGCGTTGAATCAACTGAATGGAACGCGTGGCAAAGCACTCATGCGCCAGGAAGCAGATAAAATCATTAATGAATTTCTGTATCTTGCCAGCCATGAATTAAGAACGCCTCTAACCGCCATTATCGGCAATCTCCAGTTAGCTCTGCATCGTTTAGATGTTTTACAACGTCAAGCTAGGGATCATCCAAAGATACTCGCACAGAGATTGGAGTACCTTCGCCAGCCCTTAGAGCAAGCTGCACAAAGTGCGCATTTGCAAGAGAGGATGATCCAAAACATGATAGATGATACTCGTATTCAGACCAATACGCTTATGTTGCACATGAAATTATGTAATCTGACTCAGATTGTTCAAGAAACTATACGAGAGCAGCAGGAGCGGATACTAGATCATAAGATTCTTCTAGAAATTATGCCTTCTAGCGAAGTCATCCCCGTTATCGCTGACGAGAAAAGTATTCGTCGGGTGCTTATCATTTACCTGAAGAATGCCCTTACCTATTCACCAAGAGATTTCCCCGTGCGTACTCAAGTCGCGAGAGAGGGCGCATTGGCACGTGTTTCAGTACATAGTTACGGGGCTGGTATTTCGCTACAGGAGCAAGAGCACGTATGGGATCGATTTTATCGCACGCAGGGGGTTGCGGTACAACATGAATTAGATCTTAGCTTAGGCCTGGAACTCTACATTTGCAAGGCCTTTATTGAGGATCAGCATGGGCACGTTGGCATGCAAAGTGATCCAGGTCATGGCACAACATTCTGGTTTACACTGCCAATCGTCGAGTCTTCTGCTGATAAACTGGATCCGTCCCACTAGAAAATGCCTCCTATTATCCTCGCTTTCGGGTAGGGGCTCGTAGTAGTAGCGGCGCTTTTTCTGAGGTATAAGCCTGATATATGGGTAACGACTCCCCACGGCCACGAGATTTGGAATCAGAATTCCGTCTGCAAAGCCGTGGGCTTCTCAGCCGGCTTGCGCTTGCTGAAAACTCCATCCGAGCCAAAGAGCTTTGATGTTGTGAAGTAGATTGATAGAGCCATCGATACCTGATCCAGTAAGGGGAAATGCTCTACAGCTTTGTTGCCAGCGAATAATAAGAATAGGCTCTGACCCATTATGGGTATCGGTAGTATGGCATGGATAATTACAGACTCACCTGCCAAATTATATCTTTTTGCCTGAGGAGACGCTGAATACTGGCTAGATCATACTGCTGCCGTATCTCTTACTTCTAAGAGTTGTCTGTGGCTCCAATGAGGAAAGAGCATGAAAGATATTAAAAATTACTTACTAGATATGGATGGGGTAATTGTGCAAGGAGATGCCTTGATACCCGGGGCGGCAGAGTTTATACGGCGTCTCCAAGATCAAGGAATTCCGTATTTAATTCTCACTAATAACTCTTTATACACGCCGCGCGATCTCCAGGTGCGGCTTTCCTATCTGGGGCTGAATGTACCTTCGGAAGCGATTTTTACTTCCGCCCTGGCGACTGCACAATTCCTTCAATCTCAGCAGCCTGGTGGGCGCGCGTACGTCATTGGTGAAGCGGGGCTAACGACGCCACTGCATGACATTGGCTACGTGCTCATTGATCGGGAACCAGAGTATGTAATCCTGGGCAATACTAGTACCTATAGTTTCGGACGTATTACGAGAGCCATTCGCTTCATCAATACCGGTGCGCATTTTATCGCGACCAATCCTGATGTTGTGGGTCCAGGTGAAGGAGGCGTCGTCCCAGGAACTGGCTCCGTGGCGGCATTGATCAGTGCAGCGACAGGCGCCAAGCCGTACTACATCGGCAAACCGAATCCGCTGATGATGCGGATGGCCCTGCACACCCTGAACATCCACTCCGAGGATTCGGTGATAATTGGAGATAACATGGAGACTGACATCATCGCCGGGATTGAGAGCGGCATGAAGACCATCCTTGTGCTTAGCGGCGTTACCAGCCGAGAACAAGTGGGACGCTTTCCCTATTGTCCGACCTGGGTATGTGAGTCAATTGCGGATGTGGAAGTATAAGAGGCATCCATGCCGGTGCCTCTTCGCATCTTTTCAGGTCTTCATTTCCGCCAAGCGACCACACAATCCATCCCGCAAGAATCAGAGGAACATATGAACACACCGCTCGAGTTGGCTCTAAAGATTACGGCTGGAGTTGCGATTGGCCTCTGTATTGGCCTGGAACGCCAGTGGGCACATAAAGAGGCGGGTGTACGTACCTTTGCCATCACGGCACTGCTTGGCACGATTACCTGGCTGATCACCCCTACACTGGCTTTTGTGCAATGGAGTACGGTGCTTCTGGCGATTATTTTCCTCAATATCTATAGTCTGTGGAAAGAACACTCAGCAGAGATTACAACTTCTCTCGCTCTGGCAGCCACAGATCTCCTGGGCATGCTCGTCGGCATGGGCAACTATTTTCTCGCTTTTGCTTGTGCTATTGCCATCACCGCCCTCCTCTCCTGGAAAACAGAACTGGTCACATTTACCAGCAAACTTACCGTGGCCGAGATTCGCGGAGCGCTCCTCCTTGCTTTTATTACCGCAGTCGTCTATCCCCTCCTCCCTAAGCAGCCTCTCGATCCCTGGCACATCTTGGATCTGCGCTCAGTTTGGCTGACGGTCATTCTGGTCTCAGGTTTGCAATTTCTCAACTATATTCTGCTTCGTCAGTTAGGGAATCGCGGAATATACTATAGCGCGCTCCTTGGAGGCCTGATAAATAGCGCAGCAACCGCTATTCTCCTGGGACAAGAGGCAAAGGTTGACATTGACACTGAACGCGAAGCGCCAGGAAATATGCTGCTCGCTGACACAGCAATGATTTTGCGCAACTGGGCGTTGGTCCTTCTCTTTGTTCTCCCACACGGTATTCAACCAGCATTCCCAACTATTGTTGTGCTGGTCCCGATGATGCTGGTCGCCGCAGGCGTAGCCGCTAGTTCTATGGCGGAGGCTCATAAGAGCAAGCTCTATCCCTTTCATCGACGATTCTCGACCGTCCCACGACAAGACTCCGGGGAAAGGCACGAGAAGAAACCATCAGGTGTTTTTCCACAACCACTGAAGACAGTCCAGCAAATTTCAACCCAAACGCTGGACAATGAACAGTCACGACCCCCTGAGCAGACAGATGGCGCATCAAACACGCCAGGGAACGATGGGCAACCTTCAGGCGGAATACAGAAGCAGTTTCTTCGTTCACCACTCTTGCTGCGTTCGGTCTTGAGTTTTGGCCTGCTTTTCCTGCTTCTGACTATCTTGAGCGGATTGGGCAAGCTTCTCTTTGGCTCACTAGGTTTTCTGATTGTTATCGTTGTAGGAGCCCTGGCCAGTGCTGCCTCATCTTCTGTGCTGGTTGGACAGGAATTGGCGCGAGGTACTCTCGCCAGTTATCCTGCTGCAATCGCGATGTTTCTGGCAACGCTTGTTGGCTTGTTAGAGAATGTAGCCATCTTCTGGGTGGTGACGCACAAGTCTAGCATCAGCTTTCGCATCCTTCTCCTCACCCTTCCCATCATAGCAGCCGGCTTAATAGCGATTTTCTTGGAAATGCACCTGGGCTAAGATGGATAATCCCGATGCCACTCTCGATTCCAGAATAATATCGTCGTCAGATCATAGGAATGCACCTCGGCATTCATCCCGTACAAGCACCTCTCCTGCCACTGTGCATGCAACGAGGGAGTTTCATCATACTAAAATCTTATTCCGAAACCCAACGCCACTGGCGTGACTAGCGCTTCGCGCTCAGGGTTTTCGGAGAAGTAGTAACGCTGGAACGAGCCAGGTCCAAGAGTTCACACTGACGCACAATGCTAAGTGTCGAATGCTCTGGTTCGATCAGTTGACGCTTTTGCTCAAAGGAGTTGGCCAGATTTCCTCTGAAAAGTCAGCGTGGAGGACAAAGAATCTCCCCCTACGATCTAGTATTACAACGAGACTTTACCAACGCAGCCCCTGCAATTGGGCAAGAAGCCGCTTGCGATGAGAGCAATAGGCGGCGTAGTTGTGGCGCTGCTGATACGCGATCAACGCCAGGGCTGCAGGCAGATCCAGCACGGGTTGAGGCAAGGCAACCTGCAAGAGCAAGCGCACCTGGGCGATGCTCAGTGGCAGAGAGGCATGCGCGTCCAAGCTGGGCACCTCACCTGGCGTGGGCAAGGGGCGTGTCGTTGTTGGGCGCAAGATCCCCCTCTCTCTGGTTCAGGCGTTGTTGCCAACGAACCAGGAAATGATGAGCGAGAATGACCGTCGTCATGTGATGGTGCCACCCGCGCCAGAACCGCAGCTCGTAGTGGTCCATGCCCAATTCCCCCTTGCATTCGGCAAAACAGGTCTCGATGGGCCAGCGCATCCCGCTCACCCGCACAAACATGGCAAGCGGTGTCTCCAGCGGAGCGTTGCTCAAGTAAAATTTCCATTCCGGCTCTTCTGCAGAACCGCTGACTTTGCGTCGGATCACCACCCAGACCTGAGGGCCTGGCAGCCGATTAAGCGGCAGGATAGCGCGCAGCACGAGAAAATCAGCGACCAGCGGGCCTTTGTGCCCCTCCAACAGACGGTAGCGCTGCCAACGAGAAGCAGGCCACTGCTTGGCGAGATCCTCCAGCGGCACTTTGGCTGAGCGGCTGCATCCCAGCCGCTCTCGCTGTGGGACCGGTCCTTTGCGCGAACGAGTCTGTGGTGGAACCCAACTGCTCGGACGATCCCGTGGCGTTTGCCCATCGATTTCCAGCAGTGGCCACACCTTGGTATCTCGCGGCACCTCGGCCAAATACCACAACCCCGTCGCGTCCAGCCGTTGCAGGAAGGCAGGGGAGTCGCCATATCCCTCGTCACAAACGACCCACTGCGCTTGGAGACGTCCAGAAGCCATAATGCCTTCTACCAACTGCGCTGCCAGTTCGTGCTTGGTTTGAAAGGGAATCTTGTCGGGAATCTGGCAGCCCTGCCACAGCGTCCGGTGATCCTCATCAAACTAGGACTCAGGCAGGTAGAGACACCGATCAAGGAGCGTCGCACCTTTGCGGCTCGCATAGCCCAGAAAGACGCCCGCCTGGCAGTTCTCCTTTTTCCCGGTATTTCCGCACCACTGGGGAGCGACTCCTACTGAATGAGAGCCGTGTTTGGGAACGTCCGAACCATCGACGATCAGGACCCCATCCTCTTCGCCGAGCGTCTCGTTCACCAGGCGCTGATGTTCGGCCAGCAGGGCGTCATCATCCCACTTGCCCTCCCCAATGAATTGCTGGAGAGCGCGCACCTGCCGTTCCGCATGCGGCCCCACTCCCAACAGGCGCAGGGCCATCGCTTCCACATTCTTGCGCGGCACATTCGCCGTAAGCAGTCCACGCAAATAGACATCCGCCCACTCCCGCTGTTCACGCCGAGAAAACAACGGGGCGAAGTGCTGATGATAAGCCAGCAGTTCTTCGCTCAGGGAAGCCACCTCTTCCGAGGTCAAGTCCTGCACCGCCAGTCGGCCTGGAAGAGGCGGCTGGCAGTTCTATCGATCATGAGAGACATTGGGTTTCACCTCCAGGTACAGAGTCCCGAGGTCGAGTGCACGGACCCAGGAACTCTTGGGATGGCGGCCTGTGCACCCTGCACTGATCCCGGACCTCGAACAACACTACTTCAACAACTGATGTGAGGCTGAGGGTCACTCCTCATGACAACAGCCGCTTTCCGTATGAACGGACCGGAAGACAACGCGAAGCGCTTCGCGTTGTCTTCCGGTCCGTTCATACGGAAAGCGGCCTAATGCTATTCTCCTTGATAGGTTGGGAATTTCCCGATCATCCTGCTGTGAATTTGCACCTGATGAGTGCTTTCATCCGCCTTTGGAGCCATTTCTTCAGGTTCAGGATGGTCGATTTCGACGCTTCGCACTGATTTTGTCAGTTTCGCCACTTGACAACTGTACTTTACAACTGGTGTTTGCTGAAATCCAATGCCAGTCATTGATCCCTGTTGATTCGTTTGCTGCTGCATATCTTCATAATAGACAACATTTAACCGCTAGAAAAGAGCTTGGCCTGTTTTGGTACTTTCAGAAAGATGTGTAACACTATGAATGAAATGTATCGCAAAGACTCCAGAGAACACCTGCCTCCCTTGTTTTTTCTGAAAGGATGTTCTATAGTTACTTCGTAAGCAGTTTCAGTCACTACCAACCTGCCTATGCGAGTTGGCGAACACTTTTGTGCGTCAAGGAGACGGCGCAGCGGAGGTTTGCAGCAGGTCAAGGCAGGTAGTCATGGATGAATGTGCTTGTGAACATTTTTGCAGGACGTGCTCACATGGAATGCGGTAACGTGAAACCCGCCCGTGGAGCCATTTTATAAGAAGCAAGCGGTGATTTTGTGCCAACCTGCCTTCCAAGCAGGCTGTCGCGAGTTCGAGTCTCGTCTCCCGCTTTTCTTGTATCAATCGTCCCTTTGCAAGCCCATGAGAGGCCACTTTACACGAAGTGACCGGTCGAGAGGCGAGCAAAGGGACGATGCGTTTTTGGATCACAATTGATCAAATGCCAGTTGGTACGCTTCGGGGTCTATCCAGTTATTTTTTCTAGTCGTTGATCATTTCCTCAGAAGAGCAGAACGCCCGCTTGGATAATGCCTGTTTTAAACATTCATAAACAGAGCCTAGAGGCAGCGGAGCATCCTTGCCATCAACTCAATGGCCTCCGTGTCCTCCAGCCCTTGCTCACGCACGAGCGAGCGCCAGGTTTGAAAGCTGATGGCATGCCCGATAGCGGCACGAATCCGTGCCGAACATGGTGCGTTTTTGGGTTCCCACGCCGAAGCCAACAGATCCCGGACCTGCTCCCAATATGCGAAGTAGGGAGCAAGCACTTCACGCAGGATTGGCTTCTCTTCCATATCATGCAGAGCGTGCCGGGACATCTGCTCGGTGCGACGATGAAAGGCATAAATCTCGCTGAGTCCTCTCCTCAGCCGCTGTTCGTCATCCTGGATGCTTTGCCAGGGGCCAGGATCGGGAGGAGGGTTGAGCGCTTGATAATGGCTGGTGCAGGCCATTGCAAGCGAACGCTCATCTGGGAAGTGACGGTAGATCGTCAGCCGTTCGACGCCTGCTAACTCCGCAATGACACTGATGGAGGCTTTGGCTCCTCCGACCGTCTGATGGAGGCAGACCGCTGCCTCGATAATGCGCTGTCGCGTCTCCTCCTGATGTTTCGCACGTTGCTGTAACGTGTATTTGCGCGCCATTGGTTCTCTTCCTTTTGCTTGCCTACCCACATTTCGCTAAACAGAGGTGTTCAATGATATTGACAAGCCTGAATATCTCAGATATGCTTAGTTTAGAATCATGATACACCCTTGTTTGCCGAAAGGAAAGGAGCACTCCATGTCCCTCGAACAGAACAAAGCGGTCCTCACTCGTTTTGTCAACTTCATTAATACCGGCAAAACGGCCATCGCCGACGAGGTGGTAGCCCTTGACTTCCTCGAACGTGATCCCTTCCCTGGTCAACAGCCAGGTCGCGAGGGTCTCAAAGCCGTCATTCTCATGATTCGTGCCGCCTTTCCCGATCTGGAGTGGGTCGTAGATGAAATGGTAGCCGAAGGGGAGACAGTCGCCAGCCGCTTTACCTGGCGTGGCACCCATCGCGGTGCCTTTTTTGGCGTGCCTGCGACGGGCAAGCAGATCATGGTGACGGGAATGGTCTTTGATCGGGTGGTTGAGGGGCAACTGGTGGAGAGCCAAATCCTCATGGACATCTTAAGTCTCTTGACGCAAATGGGGGCCATTGCGCTGCCTGGGGAGCCACCAGCTTAGCCAAAAGTCTCACACCTTTAGAGAGGAGAACAGTCCACTGGCCCCTGCATTCATTCCTCATTGAGGCAAGTCTATATGGCTCCTGAGCAGTTTCAGAGCAAGCCACGCTCTGTTAGTGATCAATATGCTCTGGCTATCATTGCGTACGACTGGATGATGCAATCTCCTCTCTTGCGTGGCTCTCTTGCCCAACTGGCGTATCAGCGTGTATTTACTCCCCAAGCAGAAGCCTCCCATTTCGAAGTGAAATTTGCGCGTATGCGTTATGCAGGCTCCAGGCTCTTTGATCTGGCGTTTATGCGTTACACTGGCCAGTGGATCGAGCCCTACCCGGCTATGTCGGCGGATGAATGTCTGACAGCCGTTCGCGATGACCCTTTCTTCACTATTTGATGGGACTCTGCTTATCAGGTTCAACCTCTACACCTTCGCGACGGTGATGGAGCCGCTGCCGGTCTTGACTCGAACCTGGGCGCGAGGACCATCCACGGGCATATGCTCAAAGGCGTTGATGACCTTGCCGGAGCTGGTCGAGGCGTTGAGCGTTAGCGCGGACTGTGACGGGAGCGTCATGGAGACGGAGCCGCTACCGGTGCGCAGTTCGTACGTGCCGAGCGGGTCAAGCCCACCAGAGTAGGTAACCGAGCCACTGCCCGTCCTGAAGAGAACGTTTCCCGCAAGGGTCGATTGCGTAACTGTGATTGAGCCACTACCTGTCTTAATTGTGGCTCTTCCCGCAAGGTTGGACTGCATGACAGTAACGGAGCCGCTGCCCGTATTCAGTTCGGCGCTACCATTCAACTCCTGAGCCGTGATGTGTCCGCTCCCGGTCTTTAGCAAGAGATTGCCTTTGACCTGATCGGCGTTCACGGAGCCGCTACCAGTGCGGGCATCGATGCGCCCTTCCAGGTCCGCGATCTCCATCCCGCCGCTACTGGTGTGCAGGCGTATATCGCCCTTAAAGCCCCGCGCCTCGACACGACCCGAGCCGGTCTTCATCTGTACATCACACCCCTTCGGCACTGTAATCTCAAGCTCGAAGCTTCTCCAACCAAACTGGTAGAAGGATGAGTCAGCGGCGCTCTTCATGGTGATGGAGTCGCCCTGCTGCTGGTAATCTATGCGCATCGAGTCGAGCGTCATACCGATCCCACTGGCCTTCTTCGTGGCATTGACCGTCACCACGTTGTCTTCGCCCTGCCGGATCGTGATGCGACCCGAGACGTTATTGATGTCCAGCCGCGCATGCCCCTGAATCATAAAGCTCTCCGTGGGCATGGAAAGCGTGATAACGCGCCAGTTGAGGATAGCGAGGTAAGCGCCAATACCGATCAACAGGAGGACACCGCCCCAGATCAGCCAGCCGGAGAGCAGGCCCAGGACATTGCTCGCGATCAAGGCCAGACAGAGGATACCTATGAAGACGAAGACGCTGGAGGCGTTACGTTGCCGGGGTGCCTGGGGGTGCAGCTTCTCGCCCTCCTGAAACCAGCTATCCTGCGCGTACTGTCCTGTATAGCCTTCCTCGTACGTGCGCTCCCTCTCGTCCACGTGCGCCCCTTCCGTATAGGGCGAAGCCTGCTCGCGCGGGTCCCGGTTGACTGCACGCTCCGGCGTTACCTGTTGTTGTGACTCGTAGCCGCTTTCCTGGCTCTGCATAAATACCTTCTCTCCTCGCAGATCACGATAGATATAAAAAAATCATTGTATTATACGCCCCAAGCCCAGTCGAGGTTGTTGGTAAATATGGTGAATATTCGGCAAACAGGCTATGGTGCCATCCAGACACGCACACTTCTCCCATCGTCACCAGAGGCAATCCTCTTCCCATCAGGCGACCAGGCCACTACATTCACATCACTGGTGTGCCCTCGATACGTCAAGATGGGGCTGCCATTTGTAGCATCCCAGACCTGCGCAGTCTCGTCATTGCCGCCTGAAACTATCTTCTTCCCATCAGGCGACCAGGAAACAGAGTTCACGTAATCAGCATGCCCACGATAGATCACAACATGACCACCATCAGCGGCATCCCATACTCGCACCGTCTTATCTTTTCCACCAGAGGCAATCCTCTTCCCATCAGGCGACCAGGCGAGAGTATCCACACGATCTGTATGTCCACTATACATAAAGGCTTGCTTGCCATCTACTGCGTTCCAGACATAAACTGTGACCCCACCACCAGAGGCGATCTGGCGACCATCGTGGGGGGACCAGGACACTGTTTTCGCGGCCTCCAGCCCCCGCTGATAAATAGTGCGCTGTCCGCCATCCTCCGCGTTCCAGGTTTCCATTGTTCTTACTCCGGTAACGGCAATCCTCCTCCCATCAGGCGACCAGGCAACCTCTTCTACCAAATTACCATGTCCCATATATACATAGGTGAATACATGACCACCACTGGCAACATCCCATACCCGCACTGTTTTGTCATAGCTTCCAGAGGCAATTCGTTTCCCATCGGGTGACCACGCCAGCCCTTCCACGGCACCTTTATGTTCACGATAGGTGAAGATATGGTCGCCTTTCGCTGTATCCCAAACCTGTACTGTTTTATCACCGCCCCCAGAGGCTATCCGCCTCCCATCAGGTGACCAGGCAATCGCATCAACCGTATCATCATGCCCTTCATAGCTATAAAGAGTAGTTCCTCTTGATGGCAAGGTTGGAGGCGAGGATAGAGGAGGCGTCAAAGCCGGCGTGGCTGGTCGTCCATTGTGTGAGGTCACAAACCAGATGAGTCCTCCACCCACACTAACTCCTCCCCCTAGACTCGCCAGAATCATCGCACGACGCGAGAGGCCCTTGGCAGATGGAAGCCTTTGCTGACTCACGTTTGCCGATGGAATATCTTTATCGAGCTTGATTGAGGGGATAGCTGCTTTTAACTCTGTTGGTGGTGTATCCTCGCCCGATGCTGTTGATGGAGAGTCTTCATGCGAGTTGGCCGATGTAAGATCTGCTCGCAAAGACTGCACGATGCTGCCCTCTCTTACCCGGTGAGCTTCTTGCAAGGCAAGAGCAAAGGCGTGTATGTTGTGAAATCGCTGCGCCGGATCTTTGGCAAGAGCCTTCATGACCACCTGCTCAATCTCAGGCGAGATCACGGGGACCTTCTCACGCAGTGGAGGAGGAGAGGCAAACAAGTGCTGTGTGCAGAGTTCAGTAAACGAGCCCTGAAAGGGGCGCTCTCCACAAAGCCACTCGTAGACGACAATACCCAGCGCATACTGATCACTTGCCGGAGAGAATCTGCCCTTGATCTGTTCAGGGGACATATAGGTGACAGTTCCTGCCATCCCTCTTGCTTTCTGATCATGCGAACTCTGCTCAGCTACCGCGATACCAAAGTCGCTCAAGAGCACCCGATGATGCTTGTCTAACAACATGTTTTCAGGCTTGATATCTCGATGTATCACTTTTTGATCATGCGCATATTGCAATGCCTCGGAGATTTGCTGCACATAGAAGGTAACCGTTTCTAGCGGCAGGATCGTCCCTTTAGGATGCTGCCTCCGCATAGTTCCTTCCGCAGCATAGTCCATGACAAGGAAAGGGGTGTTGTCCTCCACGCCAAATTCAAGAACGCGCACGATATGAGGATGAACTAGACGCGCAATAGTACGCGCCTCCACACGGAACTTATCAATATCATCAGGAGACAGGCGAGTATGCAGCACTTTAATAGCGGCCTGGGTGTCCAGGTGGATGTGCTCACCCAGGTATACCTGGGCAAAGCCCCCTTCGCCCAACAAACTTATAAGACGGTAATTGCCAAGACGCTGTTCTATACGGCTGACCCGCTCTCCCATTCTGCTAATCCTTCAAGTCTCTTGATGAGACCAAATACGTTCTCCACAAAAGCCAATTGTAGGGCAAAAAAGGCATATACGTCAAGAGATTTTGTTGAAGGATACTGGTCAGCTTTGGCTTGAAGAAACATGCACACTTTTATTTTGCAGGAATATGACTCCTCTCTGCCTCCACTATGTAAATGTTGAGATTTCTCCCATGAAATGTCAACATTTACACCAGGGGTGCAAAAAGGCGAGTATTTGAGCGTTTTCTCAGGTGACATAGAGGTGCCACATGACCTTGTGACTGAAATGGCGTCTGACACTTTCATAAGTAGAGAGAGACCCGTCCGAGGAGGAAATATGGATCCGATCACTGCCTCCATTGTTGGGGCCCTGGCAGCAGGAGTGCTGAACGGCCTCACTAAGATAGGGGAAACTGCACTCTTTGATGCGTATACGCATCTCAAGTCCATACTCAACAGGAAATTCGGAGCCAGAAGCGGTGTCATGCAAGCTCTTGCCCAACTAGAAAGCAAACCCGATTCGACTCATCGGCAGGGAGTGCTCAATGAGGAACTGACGGCTGTCAATGCGGGGCAGGATGCGGAGGTGAGAGCTGCAGTGACACGTCTGTGGATCGTGGTTCAGCAACATCAGAGTATCAGCTTAAAGAATGCATCGGTCAAGGGCTCGATCTATCAGGTAGGGGGCAACCAGTACCAGATAGGGCGCGACCAAGTGAACGTCAATGCAGGCGATCTGGTGGGACCCGGCTCCAGACGTACTGCGAGAAATGTTATCAGTCTTCTCTTAATCATCGGGGGATTGATAACGAGCATTCCTGCTGCCGGTATGCTGCCGTTCTTTGAAGCGATTGTCAATACCATGACTCAGCCTGTAGAGGGGTTCCCGGAGATGCCAGACGCTTCTAACTTCAACGCCGCCGCAAACAGCTTCGGCACAGCCGCGCACGTCATGATCTACACGACCATCGCCCTGGGCATTGTCATGGTGATTGCCGGATTCTGGATGAGACGGAAGTTAAAACGACCCTGAGATTCAAATTGTCGATTTGTGTGCGAAACGGGGTCCCGACATTTTTTACCAATATTTTCCCCATTTATATAATAGGGGCAGTGTTCCAGGGTGGCAGCGAGATTGTTTCCCACTTGCGACATTGATCGCGTGACGCGAGAGTAATCCCTGCCATTCTCGGCACGGCGGCGGTTTGAGGGCATCAATCTGCAATTCCTCATTTTGCTCTTGTTTGGAGATGCGCACGTACCCAACCTTTATAAGCTCTTCCTTTTGCCTCACATTTCCCGTCAACTGCCTGACGTTCTGAGATTTTGATTAAGGGATGAGTTGTGAGAGCCGTTTTTGCCATTGACACCGCCACGCCCGCCGCGCCAACCCTTTGCGCCCTGGGCCTGGTACAGAAAACAATCGAAAAAGGCGCAAGGTTGTATTGGCGGCTTTATGATATTTGTAGCACTGATGCTCTGTCTCTCGTGCGCTAGCGCGATCACCCACATATTCTCGGGCAATTTACTTGCATCACAACCTTCACCCACGGTAAAGATGCAGGAAACATCGACAAAACCGTTTAGCCCAACGCTAACGCCCACACCTAAACTATTACCCACACCAACACCTACTCAACTGTCAGATCCTACGCCGACACCTGCCCTGGCCACGGATGTGAATGGTAACCCCTGGGGGTATGATTTCAACCCAGGGAATGTGATCACCAATCCGTCGGCTGGCTTCTGTAGGTACTTTGACTGCATATCTTCGTTCTCGAGTGGAAAGGGTTATGTGGTTGAGTGCCGGGATGGACAATATAGTAAGTTAGGTGGAAAACAGGGCGCCTGTTTGCGCAATGGAGGAGTTAGCCACATACTCTATTCTCATTAGCACAACGAAAAGCCCTCTCCTTGCAAGGGTGAGGGCTGTAACCATTGGGCGAAGGTGAGCGCAGGACGGCCCAGAATCTGCTCCACGGCGTCCGAAGACGGTCCCGGTTGCTGAACGCGGTCGGCCCAGTAGCCAATCCCCTTCCTCGAAGAGAGGCATGGTTGAAATGACCATCGCATGGTCATCACCTATAAAGAAGGTTGAGATATCCTTTTTGGGACAGCTTCCCTGTCTGATCTCGTCTATACCAGACCTATTGGGTGTTACGGAGTGGCGGGAGAGAGGACTACAAGGGTACGGCTTTGCAGTCTAAGTGTAAGTTTGAACCGCTTTTGTAAAGAGTCAAATATTGAAACAAGTAATGTGCAGTAGAACCACACTATCATAGTGTGGTTCTACTGCACATTCTCTTTGGGGAAGATGCTTTTTAATAGGACAACCCATGCCCAAAGGGAAAGAGCGCTTGCTCCGAGTCATAGGGAACATCTGACTTCTGCTTGCGTACCGCTTCCATGGAGGAGGGTAGTTCAAAAGGCAGGGTACCCTGAGGGGCAACACGACCGAAGACAACATCGAGCAGGGCTGCGTCACTGGCCCCAAAGTTGGCCAGTAGAGCGGCGCTGTGTTCCGCGATCTCTGGCATCACGGCTGGTCGATCCAGGTAGATGTCAACGATGGTGGGAACCTGGCTCAACACATTCAGGATGGGCGCCAGTTCCTCTTCCTTGAAATCCAGGTCGCCCGAGTGGAAGAAGTTCGCCAGGAAACCGCCACCCTTGGGAGGCTGGAACGGTGCCTGGAGGCGCAGAATGGCCAGATCGGCCTCCGCGGGCGTGGCGACCACCTCTCCATAGGCACTGGCAACGTCTGGGGCGATATTCTCAATGTAAATCTTTGGTTTGCCGCTCAGGGGCAGCGTCGGTCCGTTTGCGCCAGTAGCGTTTTTCAGCAACACAAAGGCTTTGCGCTGGGCCAGCGCTCCAGCCGCCTGGAAGCGCTCGTTGCCAACAAGCCGTTCGGCAGCATCAGGATCGACAAAGGGCTGATCAAACAGGCCCAGGCGGAATTTCTCTCGCAGCAGACGGCGCACCGAGATGTCAAGTCGACTTTCAGGGATCTGCCCGCTTCTGACCAGGTCGATAATCACATCAGGACAGGCTTCGCCGCCAAACTGGTCAACACCCGCGTCAAGAACCTTCTTGGCCTTCTCCGGGATACTCAGGTGCTCAACGCCCCAACTGCGCGCCGGGAAAGGCTCGCCCATCATGTCCGCATCGGTGAGCAGCCCCCAGTCGGTGCACACAATCCCATCAAAGGCATATTTCTGGCGCAACAAACCGGTGACGACATCTTTGTTGAAGCCAAAACCAACCTCTTCAATGGGCAAACCCACTGGCATACCGTAGTAAGGCATAACCTGGGAAACGCCTGCCGCAAAGGCATCTTCAAAGGGTTGGAGGTGATAGTCAAAGTTGTTGCCAGGATAGACCTGCTCGCGTCCATACGTGAAGTGTGGGTCCTCACCATCTTTCTGGGGGCCTCCGCCAGGAAAGTGCTTGACCATGCAGGAGACGCTCTCCGGGCCAATGCGCTCACCCTGGAAACCGCGAATATACGCGGCGGTCATCTTGCCGGAACGCTCCGCATCCTCGCCAAAGGTCCCATTAATGCGCGCCCAGCGCGGTTCCGTCGCCAGGTCGGCCATGGGGTGAAGCGCCACGCGGATACCCACCGCTGTGTATTCCTGGCGTGCCATATCACCAAACTCCTCCACCAGCGCGGGATCATTGATGGCGGCCAGGCCCAGTGGCTCGGGCCACTGCGAAAACGCTCCGGCCAGAAAACTGGCCCCAGGATTGCTGCTAAAGGCGTGGCGCGGATCAGTGGAAATGGTCATCGGAATGCCCAGGCGCGTCTCCTCCGCCAGGGCCTGGAGGCGATTGTACCATTCCGCGATCTGCCTGGGGGCAGAGGCGTAGAGTATGTTGAAATGATTCATCAGCTTCCGAGACACCATCTCAGTCGTCGGCTCCGTCGGGAAATCGCCGCCGCCCTCGTTTAACGTCCCATCGGGATTCATCGCAATCATGGTCTGGAAGAGCATTCCCGCTTTCTCTTCCAGCGTCATCTGCCCCAGTAGATCCTCCACGCGCTCCTCAATGGGCACACGGGGATCTTCATAGGGGTCCAGGCGCCCGTTTTTGTTCAGATCGCGATACGCGAAACCATCATCAGTAGAGAGTGTTTGTACAGACATGTGCTTCTTTTTCTCTTTTTCTACTAGTTCTGCGTCTTAGCGCACAGAACGGATGGGACGCACACAAAGCGCGCCGATGACGACGAGCACCAGGGCGGCGATATATCAGGGGATGAAGCACTTTGGAATGAAGAATCCATCGTTGAGACTCCTTCTGAAGACGCTGAACCCGGCTTGCCAACTCATCAGTGAGAGGGCCTCCAGCATCGTTCATGCCTTTACTTATTCGTATAAGTTGGAGTATAATCTGGGAAAAACCAGAAGTCAAGAGGCTGAGTTAAAGGAAGATCGAAGACATGAGAGGCGAGCAGCGTAGAACCAAAAGCGTCGATGTGGCGCGGGAAGCTGGGGTATCGCAAGCCACCGTTAGTTATGTGCTCAATAATGATCCGCGCCAGCGCATTCCAGAGGAGACGCGAGTCAGAGTGATGGAGGCCGCGCGCAAACTGGGCTATCAACCATACGCGCCGGCTCGTTCGCTGCGCTCGGGAAAGAGCAAAATCGTGCTGGTTGTCTGGCCAATGTCGGTCATTGAGGCAGCAATCTCTCAAATGATTGAAGAACTGGCGGCGGCAGTGGCAAAAGTGGGCTTCAGCCTGGTCTGGCAGGTGGGCTTCTCCAGTGAACAGGAGCACCTGTCGGCTAACCTCGCGCCAGCGGTCGTGGTCGGGATGGTCGATGAAAACGATGCCGCCGCAGTTGCCAGCCTCCAGCGTTTTCACGCCCCGATTATTACGTTGGGCAATCGGGACTGGATCAACGCGGGCACGCGCGCGCAGGTGGCGTACCTGCTGAAGCTCGGTCCGCGTCCCATTGTCTACGCAGCCACGGAAAAGCCACAGCTGCAGCATCTCTCGCGCACTCGCCAGGAAGCCGTGCAGCAGATGTGCCGCGAACATGGCCTACCCGAACCGCGTATAGTGACCATCTCCCAGACGCGCGAGAAGGCGCGCCAGGCGCTGGCGGATCTCCTGGCAGTGCAGTCTCCGCCGTTCGCGGTCTGCGCATACAACGACGATGTGGCTTTTGCCACCCTGGCCGCGCTCTCCGACCTCAACATTGCCGTGCCGGAGACCGTCAGCGTCATTGGTCACGACAATACCATGATTGCCGAACTGAGTATTCCTCCGCTCACCACCATCGGCCTCGAAAATCCCAACCTGACCGAGCACCTGATCGCGAGCGTTGTCTCCGTCTGCCAGGGTGGTCCTGTTCTGGAGACCGGCACCTTGCAGGCAAAGGTCGTCGTGCGAGCCTCGGCATAGGCATGCTACTCAGCGTGGCTCGCGCGCTGGAATCAAAAGAGGTATTATCTGATCTGCTATCCGCAGCATCACAGGGAACTGTCACATCTGGATAGACAAAATGAGGTTTTCCATTTTTCTTCATGGCGAGGAATACCTGAACGTCTGCCCCGAAAACGGTACAGGGGCGAGATCCCGTTAGGGCACCCTGCCACCTGTTTCTTCCCCAACAAAGCTGAACAACTCCTTCTCGCAATCACCCGAAGAGGTGAAGACGGCATCCCTGCTGGCCAGATATACTGTTTTTTATCTCAGGAATAAGAATGTAGTGGAGAGGGGTTATAAATCAGGAAAGCATTAGATTATTTCCGCAAGAAGGATATTGTCCCTCACTGAAAAGGGAAGAATAAAATATATGCAAACAACACACTTTGATAATGCGACTACTCCCACTCTTGAAGAGGCGGTGTTGGTGGAACCCGGTGTGGTCCCTCCTGGCAAACAGACGAGATCTATTACTCTTGCTCTGACCTTTCTCATAGGGTGCGTCACCTTAATCATGACCGGGTTTGCGATTATCATCCCCGTCTTCCCCCAGCGTTTGCAAGCGTTGGGGCTGGGACCTGAGACGCTGGCGTTAATGGAAGGCGCCTTTGGTCTGGGCATGTTCCTCTTTAGCACGCCAATGGGAACATGGGCGGGTCGTATTGGTCGTAAACCTATTCTCTTTATCTCGTTAGCTGGTTTTATTGGCACGAATATCGCTCTGGCATTTGTGAATGTGCCGCTGTTGTTTATTCTCATTCGCTTTGTCGAGGGCATGCTGATATCTGGCCTGATGCCTGTGGCGATGGCGATGATTGGCGATACGATTCCCCTGGAGCGACAGGGGCGCTGGATTGGTTTTGTCACGACGGCCCAGGCGGTGGGAATCGCCCTGGGACCCGGAATTGGCGGCTTTCTCTATCAATCGTTGGGTTTTACCAGCCCATTCCTGTTCTCAGCCGGAATTGCGCTCGCGGCTTCGCTTCTGGCAATCTTTATGGTGCCCGAAACCTTGCCGGATGCGGTGCGGCTGGAGGCCCGGCAGCCAAAAGCGAAGTCGGGGTCAATCGCGAGCAACAAGCAAGATTTGAGCCTTCTTGGCCTGGTCTTGCTCTTCTTGCCATTCCTGGTGATCGATTTTGGCATGATCTTCACCTATCCATTTGTCTTTCCGCAATACCCCTTCTTCTTTGAAAAGGTCCTGCACTATAGCGCAGCGCAATATGGCATCATCATCAGCACCTATGGGCTGGCCCTGGCCGTGTTTCCGCTCTTCCTGGGCCGTCTGAGCGAGACCCTGCCGAAGAAGCCACTCATTGTGATTGGAAGCTTGCTCTTTGGTGGCCTGAACCTGTTTATGTTCGTGGCCCCCTTCTATCCGCTGCTCCTGCTGGGCTCGGTACTGGGAGGGCTGGGAAGCGCCCTGGTGCAGCCAGCGATGGGCAGCATCTATCTGGGCGCTACGACCGATAAGAATCGCGGCCAGGTAATGGGGATACGTGGCTCGGCCATTTCCCTGGCGGTGATGCTTGGCCCGCTGACACAAGCGCTCGTCGGACACTGGATCACCCCGCAGACGACCTTCGCCATCGGTGTCGCCTTATCGTTAGGCATGGCTGGCGTGGCGTTTGCCTTGTTGAAGAGCCCACAACAAACTACGGAAGCATAACTATCTTTGAAACAGAGAGAACCATGACAAAAGAACAATTGCTTGACCTGATAGAGGCGCTTGGCTTGATTGACCTGGGGGATGCTATCGCCTACCTGGACCCAGATGGAGCGGTCGAAGCGCTCCTAATTACCGAGAAGGAGCCACAAACGATGTGTGCGTGAGGAAGACACTCCCTTTCTCTAAGCAACTTTTAAACAAAGTACGGCTATCTATTATTGACTCCCCATTCATGTAAAGCTTACACTGATAAATGAAGTGTAAGCTTTACACTTCAGCTTCTCGTCTAAATTCATAAATTAACAACCATTTTTTTTGCTCGGGCCTCTCCTGATTATTATTGACTCATTGGTCATAATTAGGAGGTGGTGCCAGGAAGGTGAACTATGAAAAAGATCATGTTTGTTCACCCGAAGCCATCCCCGCTCTCCTCTTTGAAACGGGAGTTGAAGTATAGAGATTTTTATGTGATCGAGGTTTCGACGTGTCATGAGGCGCTTGCTCATTTGCAAACACATCCTATTGACCTGGTGTTGCTCGATGCTATTCTTCCCGACCAGGATGGTTTTACGCTTTGCCGCTGTATTCGCGAGTTGGGCTATAGTCTCCTCCCTCTGCTGATTGTGTCCACCAGGGCCGCTACTAGCGATATTGTCGCGGGTCTCAAGAGTGGCGCGGATGACTATATTACCTACCCCTGTGCTATTGAAGAACCGGTTGCTCGTATGCAGGTCGCGCTACGGCGAACAGAAGGCATTTTGCGGCGGACCGTGAAACTGCAAGTTGGCGATCTCTTACTTGACACCAGGACACGCCATGTCTGGCGGGGAGGGCGGCATATTGAGCTGACACATAGAGAATATGATTTGCTTGAGTTCCTTGCCAGGAATGCTGGTTGTGTACTGCCCAAAGAGCGTATCTTCGAGCACGTATGGGGGTATGACAACGACGCAGGTTTAGAGGTCATTAAAGTCTACATTAAGTATCTGCGCATGAAATTAAATGCAGGGGAAGCACCAGATCTGATCCATGCTGTGCGGGGTATCGGCTATACCCTCCAAACTGTTTGCCCGCCGCCCAAAGCGCTCTCACAGGACCGTGAGCCTACACCTCAGGGGCTGGAGATGTATGTATTGCAGGTCTCCTGACGCTGCAAAAACTTACTGCTTTCTAACCAGCGTTGCATATCCTTTTAAGGAAGGTTAAAGACACAAAGCATGTTCCTTACGTTTAAGCATGCCGACGCCCAGAAGTATGCTGGATGACAAAAAGAGGCTTACGCCGCACTGCCATAAATGGCATTCGGACGCGCTAAAGCCCCCATTCGGGGGCGCGGCTGGTCCCTACCGTGTTGGGAGCTGCCTGGAAGGGCTTTCTTACCGCTTTATAATCAGGCACAGTTACACTTTTCTCCAGTAGACACGTGTTGGTGATAGAGAGGTGGCATGCTAAAAACAACATGTGCTCATCAACATGAGCGTATGTACGTTCAACATGATTGTGGTGCCTGGAGCATAGTCGCTGAGTTTACGAGGGATGAGCAAGCAAGCTATAGGTTGAAGATAGAGGGGTAAAAATAATGAGTAAAAAAGTAAGTGATTTCCTGCTCGAACGGCTTTCAGCGTGGGGGTCAAGCTTATTTATGGCTACCCAGGTGATGGAGAGGAGAAGAGTGACATGTCTACTGCCATCAGATCTGGTACCGCTGTAAAGAATTTGACGCGGGATATACAGAAAATGCTGCCCCGAGAGCGCTCCACGCTGGCCCACCTGGAGGATATCGTTCCGCAAAATATCGTGAAAGAGGGCCTGGTCCTGCGCAAGCATGTGCGTGAGGGGCGTTTTCAGCGCAGCCTGGCCGTTATCACTGTTATCTCGGGCTTATTCACCGGCCTGGAGGTTGGCTATGAACACTATCGGGGGAGTTACGGGCAGCGCATCATGTATACGCCCATCATCCTGAGCTTTGCTTTGATATTTGCTGGTGCCTGGGCAGTCTTCAACCGCTGGGCGGCTCGAACCGTCTTACGTGTTATCTCGCTGCTGTCGATCGTCGATGGTGTGCTTGGCTTCTATTATCACATTCGGGGCGTGGCGCGTAAGCCTGGTGGCTGGCGTATCCCCATCTTTAATGTCATCATGGGGCCGCCCGTTTTTGCGCCGCTGCTCTTCTCGACTGTGGGCTTCCTTGGCCTGGTAACCTCGTTCCTGCGCCGGGAGGATGCCCCGACAGTTGCGGGACCAGTGCTGCCAGGAAAGATCACAAAGCAGTCTCGGTTATCACATGTCAATCCAAAGTTTTTCCTGATAGAAGAGCTGCTCTTCGCGCAGGATGTGCGTGAAGGACGCTTTCAGCGGATCCTAGGCGTGGTCGCCGCGCTTTCGGCCCTTTTTAGCTGGATCGAATCCCTCTATTCGCACTATAAAAACAACTTCTCTTACCGTATTCAGTGGTCGCCGATTCTAGTAGGGCCACCATTAGTTATCGCGGGTATCGCGAGCGTCTGGAGTCGCACTGTTGCGCGAACGCTCCTGCCTCTGACCTCGCTACTGGCGCTGCTCAATGGGGCTATTGGCTTCTTCTATCACCTGCGTGGTGTGGTGCGTCGTCCCGGTGGTCTCAAAAAGCCCTTCTATAATGTGCTCTACGGACCCCCCATCTTTGCGCCGCTACTCTTTTCGGCCTCGGGCTTTATTGGTCTGCTTGCCAGTCTTCTCAGGAGGGCCAGAAGATGAAACTGTTGAAACGTAAGTCAAACAGTACGCCTGTTGAAAATACGTCATCTGCGTGCCCCGCATCCGTTGAGGCCAGTTTGTTGCCGAGCGATTCTCGCACGGGAAAGCCTATCACGTCATCAGCGCAACCGGGCTACTATCCAGGCTATCATACGCTGAGTCAGCAGGCCTTCTGGGATGAGGCGACGCGCAATGTCGTCGTGCGGCGCGTTGAGCAGGTTCCCCCCATCCGCTTCTTTACGCCTGAAGAAGTGCGCTTCTGGCAAGCAGTCTGTGATCGCTTATTGCCGCAGGATGATCGGGATGAGGAGCATAAGATTCCCGTACTCAACTTCATTGATGAGCGTCTCTATCACAAGCGTATATCGGGGTATCGCTATGAGGATATGCCTCCCGATGACGAGGCCTATCACCTGGGGAGAGAGGGGATAGAGGCCATCGCGAAGCATATGTTCCAGGCCTCCTTTCCCGACCTTGGCCCGAGCGAACAGGATGAGGTCTTGCTGACCTTACACCAGTTTCGCCCGCCTGCCGGGCATGATATCTGGCAAAAGATGTCCGTGCCGCGCTTCTGGATGCTGATCATGCAGGATGCCGCCACGGCCTATTACGCCCACCCTTACGCCTGGGATGAGATTGGCTTTGGCGGGCCAGCCTATCCACGCGGTTATATGCGCCTGGAGCGAGGGGAGCCGGAACCCTGGGAGGTCAAAGAGCAACGCTATGCCTGGGAGGCGCCAGCCTCCGCGCTTTCAGGACGCTATCAGCCTCTTGGCGGGCCGGGCGGTCATAAACAGCAGCCTCCCGGACAGAGCGGAACGCATTGATGGCTGGGAATGATAAAAGTATCTATGTATAGCAGAAGGAGGCACGAAGGAAGGAAGACTATGCAGAAACCGCTGCTATTGCAGTATCCTCGGACGGATCGAAGAAATAGTCCAATAGATAGCCCAGCAGTCGCTTCCCGCCTCTCACCTGATTTAGCAAGAAGAGTATAACAAGGAAAAGCAGAATATGTCAATCGCTTTTGCACTAGGAGCCTTTCGTGGCTCACATCCCAATGTGCATCGCCTGGGGCCGCTACAAACTATAGATGCACCCATGAGGCAGTTTTCGCCCGGCGAAGAGGTGGATTTTTGTATCGTCGGCGTGGGTTCGGGTGGAGGCGTCCTGCTCCAGCGCCTGGCGCGTGCAGGCTTTCGCGTATTGGGCCTTGAGGCTGGCCCCTTCTGGGATACGGAGCGTGATTGGGTCAGTGATGAGGCCGGGTCTCATAATCTGTACTGGAACGACCTGCGCATTACGGGTGGTGAAGATCCCATTACGTTGGGGGAGAATAATAGTGGCAAGGGAGTTGGTGGTGGCTCCGTGCACTGGGCTGGCTTTACGCCCCGTTTCCACCCTTCGGATTTTCGCGTCTACTCACTGGATGGCATGGGGACCGACTGGCCGATTAGCTATGATGACCTGAGACCGTACTATGAGCTTCTGGAGAAGGAGATTCCCGTTTCTGGCCCGGCCTACTTTCCCTGGGGCGACCCACACGGCTATACCTATGCTCCCCATCCTCTGGGGGGAGTCGGAGATGTCCTGGTGCGAGGATGTACAAGCCTGGGTATTCGGGTCGTGGCCGGAGGTCCAGTCGCCATTCTTGCGGGCTCGCATGGAGACCGCCCCCACTGTATCTACCGGGGCTTCTGCATTCAGGGCTGTAAGGTGGGGGCCAAGCAGAGTACACTCGTTAGTCACGTCCCCGATGCCATCCACCATGGTGCTGAAATTCGCGCAAACTGCATGGTCTCGCGGGTACACCTGGAGCGAGGCCTGGTGAGCGGCGTTAGCTACTTTGATGCCGAGGGGAATGAACAGTTTCAGAGCTCGAAGGTGGTCCTGGTCTGTGGCTATGCCATCGAGACGCCGCGCCTGCTCTTCAATTCCGCCTGCCCTGGCTTTGAACATGGCCTGGCGAACTCCAGCGGTACGCTGGGAAAGTACCTCATGGTCCAGATTGGCAACGTCGTGCTTGGACGCTTCGAGGACCCCATCCGCATGTACAAGGCTCCGCCCGCCCATGCCCTGACCGAGGAGTTCTACGAAACTGATCCGCGCAACGACTTTGCACGCGGCTTCGCGGTCCAGACGGTTGGCCCGCTTCCCATTGGATTTGCCAAGCAGATGATGGTTGCCAAAGGGGCCTGGGGCTGGGGCATGCGCAAGGTCATGATGGACTATAACCACTGGGCGGCCCTTGGCGTGCTGGGTGAGATCCTGCCCTGGGAAGATAACCGGGTGGAACTGGCCGAGGAGAAGGATCAGTATGGCCTGCCTGTGGCGAAGATTACGTTCGGCCTGCATGACAACGATAAGAAGGTCGCGGGCGCAGGTGTCAAGAAGGCCACAGAGATTATGCAGGCTGCAGGGGCGCAGGAGGTGGTGGAAGAGCCACGCTATGCGCACCTGGTGGGAGGCGCGCGCATGGGGAGCAATCCTGCGACCTCTGTCACCGACAAGTTTGGCAGGACGCATGATATTCCCAACCTCTTCATCTGTGATGGGAGCCTGTTACCCACACAGGGCTCGGCCAATCCGGGGCTGACGATTCAATCCCTGGCGGCGCGTACCGCTGACTATCTCATCTCTAACGCCTCTGCCTTGCTTTCAACACATCCCGAGCGCGTCGTCGAGCCAGAGCCGCGGGTACGCGAGAACCTCTCGCCCGCCGGTACAGCGGGGAAGGGCGTACCACGTATCCGTTCTCGTCACAAATAACGTGCCAAGTTTGCATGAGAAAGAAGAGAGGATGATGGTCGCATGACTCACCTGGCCCTTGCTGAGTTGGGGTTTCCCCTCTGGCTACGGCTCAGCCATTATATTAACTTGCTGTTCATTGGTTTGTTGATTCGCAGCGGCATCCAGATTCTGGGGGCGCATCCTCGTCTCTACTGGAATAGTGGCTGTAAGCCTGAGAGCAACTGGCTCAAATTGACGAAAAGGAAGGCACGCAAGGATCGGCTCTGGACCTCCACGGATGAAGAAGTCTCGGTGAGTCCGCTCCTGGCACTTCCCGGAAAGGATAACCTGGGGCTTGGGCGCCACTGGCACTTTTTCTCGGTGATCTTCTGGATCCTGAATGGGATTGTGTACGTGGTCTTGCTCTTCGCTACGGGTGAGTGGGCGCGGCTGATTCCCACGTCGTGGTCGATTGTTCCTCGGGCCTGGGAGACCTTTGTGACCTATATTACTCTGCACATTCCACCTGCCAGCGACTTTCATCCCTATGATCCCTTGCAGCAGCTCACGTATGCGGCGGTAGTCTTTCTGCTTGGACCGTTCTTGATCGCGACTGGCGCGGCTATGTCCCCTGCCATTGAAGCCCGCTTCCCCTGGTATCCCAGGCTCTTTGGTAACAGGCAAGCTGCACGCAGCCTGCATTTCCTGGGCCTGGTCGCGTTTATCCTCTTTACGATTGTGCATACCCTGCTCGTGCTCATCGTGCATTTTCAGAGCAATATCCGCGATATCGTACTTGGCTCGGAAAAGAGTAGTTTTACACTGGCGTTCACGGTAGCAGTCATTGCCTTACTCTTTGTGCTAGCGGTGTATGCCTGGACCTCCTGGTACACCCTGCGGCGCAAGCGGCGCACGCAGCACGCGCTGGGAGCCATTGTAAATCCCACACGGCGTATGCTCCTGCAACCCCTGCCCTCGGAGCAGCACTATAAAGCGTCTGACATTACGGACTACTTCTGGGTCAACGGGCGCCCTCCAGAAGAGGACGAGTTTAAGCGCCTGGCGCAGCACAACTTTGCCGACTGGCGTTTGCATGTCTCGGGCCTGGTCTTCAATCCCGTGCACCTTTCCCTTGAGGACCTGCGCACCTTTCCCAAAATATCGCAGATTACCATGCACAATTGTATTCAGGGCTGGACCGGCATTGCCGAGTGGGGTGGTGTAGCCATGACCGAGATTCTGGCCCTGTGCGGCGCTCAGCCAGAGGCCAACTATGTGGTGTTTACCTCCTATCAATTGGGGAAGCAATCATATGCGGATGCCCCCAAAGAAGCGCAGGCGCGCCCCTACTACGAGGTGCTCTCTATGGAGCAAGTGAAGCATCCCCAGACCATACTGGCCTATGAAATGAATGGCAAGCCCCTGCCCCTTCAACATGGGGCGCCCGTTCGCTTGCGCGTCGAGACCCAGCTTGGCTTCAAAATGGTCAAATACCTGCGCTCCATTGAACTGGTCGCGGACTATGCCACGATTGGAGAAGGCCAGGGCGGCTTTCGCGAAGACGTCCAGTTTTACAGCATGGGAGCAGAAGTCTGATTTTTATGAAAGGGTATGACTGTTATGGGACAACTAGAGCAGAAAATAGCGGTAATCACTGGAGCCGATAGTGGCATTGGGCGCGGGATCGCGCTCCAGTTTGCCAGTGAAGGCGCAAGCGTAGTCATTAACTATGCGCATGCACGTGACAAAGCCGAGGCGGTGCAGCAAGCCATTGAGCAGAAACACGGGAAGGCAATTATTCTCCAGGCCAATGTTGGGGACTGTCAGCAAGCGACCGGACTGATTGAACAGGCCGTTCAACAGTTTGGGCGGATTGATATCCTGGTCAACAACGCTGGCATGGAGATCCATAGTCCCTTTGTCGATGTGACAGAGGAGCAGTTTGACCGTGTGCTTAGCATCGATCTCAAAGGGGCTTTTTTCTGTGCTCAGGCTGCCGCGCGTGAAATGATCAAACAGAAGACGCCTGGGCGTATTATCAACACGTCATCCGTGCATGAGGATCTAGCCATGCCGAAAAACGCACCCTATTGTTGCGCCAAAGGCGGTATGCGCATGCTCATGCGTACGATTGCGCTTGAACTGGCTCCCTATCAGATAACGGTGAATAATATCGCCCCTGGCGCGATCCATACGCCTATTGATGCGGATGTCGAGGCAGATCCTGAAAAAATGGCGGCCCTATTAAAGGAAATTCCCCTGCGGCGCATGGGGCAACCAGAAGAGATCGGCAAACTAGCGGTCTACCTGGCCTCAGATGCGGCGGCCTATGTTACCGGCTCTACCTATGTGATCGATGGTGGACTCATGATTAACACTGGTGGGTTATAAGGAGCAGCGCTATGTCAGATGTACAGACGCACCCGTCGTTCTCGCCCTCGGCCATGTACCAGCCAATTGAGGACTATGGCTTGATTGGCGATCTGCACACGGTTGCGTTAGTGGGCAAGAACGGCTCTATTGACTGGTGCTGTCTGCCGCGCTTCGATGCTCCGAGCGTCTTTGGTGCGCTCCTGGATGCGGAAAAAGGGGGCTTTTTCCGCATCTCACCCTCCGATATGCATGGGATGAAGTGCCAGCAGCTCTACCTGCCCGAGACCAATGTTCTGCTCACTCGCTTCCTTAGCGTCGATGGTGTTGGCGAACTCACCGATTTTATGCCCATTAAACACGTTGGCACGGCGGAACACCAGCATCAAATCATACGCTCAGTCTCAATCGTGCATGGCTCGCTCTCCTTTACCCTCATCTGCCGCCCGGCTTTTAATTATGCACGCGATACGCATCATATCGAGATCCTGCGGCAGAGTGCTCTGTTTCAAAGCGAGCATTGTACCCTGGGGCTGGCCTCTCCTGCGGATTTGGAGGCTGATGGTCGAGGAGGCGTCCAGGCGACGTTTACGCTTCACGAAGGGCAGACCCTGCTTTTCTTGCTGGAGAGTAGCAAGGAGAGCGATCGCGCGCCACAACTCCTCTCTGAGGAGGCGTATCAAGCCGCATTTCAGGATACGATGCATTACTGGCAGAACTGGTTGGCTCAATGTACCTACCAGGGGCGGTGGCGCGAGATGGTCCAGCGTTCAGCCCTGGTGTTGAAGTTGATGACCTATGCGCCAACGGGAGCGATTGTGGCCGCTCCCACGACAAGCTTACCAGAGTCGGTCGGTGGCGCCCGCAACTGGGATTACCGCTATACCTGGATTCGTGACGCCTCCTTTACGCTCTTTAGCCTGCTTACGCTTGGATTTACGCAGGAGGCCGAAGCCTTCATGGGCTGGCTCGATGCGCGGTGTCACGAATTAGGCGAGAATGGCACCTTGCAGCCAATGTATGGCATCAACGGCGAACATAAGCTCACAGAGATCACGTTGGATCATCTAGAGGGGTATCGTCAGAGCCACCCGGTCCGCATTGGCAATGGAGCCTACACCCAGAAACAGCTTGACATCTATGGTGAGATGCTAGATGCCATCCATACCTACAACCGCTACGAAGCCATCACCTATGATCTATGGCAGAATGTCAATCGTCTCCTGAAGTGGCTGGAACATCACTGGCAAGATAAAGATGAAGGCATCTGGGAGGTGCGTGGTGGTCCCAAGCTTTTTGTGCATTCGCGCATGATGAGCTGGGTCGCCTTTGATCGCGCTATTCGCGTGACGCGAGATCGAGGCTGGCCTGCCCCGACCGGTACCTGGATCGACATCCGTTCGCAGATCTATCAACAGATCATGGAGCAGGGCTGGAACGCAGAGAAGCGCAGCTTTGTGCAGTATTATGGGAGCGATGCTGTCGACGCCAGCTCTCTCCTCATGATGATCACCAACTTTACCGGCTCGAAGGAGCCACGTATGCTCTCGACCATCGCCCGCATTCAAAAGGAACTAGCCAGCGGCTCTCTAGTGCTACGCTATAATCCCAAATTTGCGGCCAATGATGGCCTGGGGAGCCAGGAGGGAACCTTTGGTGCGTGCAGCTTCTGGCTGGTAGAAAACCTGGCGCGTGCTGGTCACCTGGACAAGGCCCGCCTCTTGCTGGAGAAGCTCCTCTCCTACAGCAATCATCTTGGCCTCTACGCCGAAGAGATCAGCCCAACAGGGGAAGCCCTGGGAAACTTTCCCCAGGCCTTTACGCATCTCGCGCTCATTACTGCCTGCTATCACCTGGATAGAGCGCTGACGATACGCGCCAAGCGGGCCAGTCCTGGCATTGCCAGTTCTACTGCGAAGTCCTTTGCCCAGCCCCCAGCCTCACTCCCATGATGCACATATAGTGCGAAGGAGCCTGGCCGGGAAGCTACACACATACTTCTGATCCGAAAACCCGGAGCGCGAAGCGCTAGACACGCAAGTGGCGCTGCGCCCCCGAATGGGGGTTGGGTTTCGGAATAAGATCATAATACAAGAATCATGAAGAAGGGAGAGACGATATGACGACCAAAACTAGGCAGGCAAACATAGATGAGTCTCTTAAGGGTGATTTTTAGCATATTTTTCCTGAACTGGCCCGCATCGTGCTGATCCAGGGCCACAATCGCCTTCTGCCGCAATTTCCGGCCTCGCTTGCCAGGCGCGCGGCAAAGAAATTGCAGCAGATGGGCGTGGAGATCAAGATCGGCGTACACGTCAAGGATATCAAGCCCGATTGTGTCATGATCGGAGACGAACGTTTTGCCGTCGAGAATACCATCTGGACTGCTGGAGTCAAGGCATCGCCCGCGGGCACATGGCTGCATGCCGAGACGGATCATGATGGACGCGTCAAGGTCGGGCGAGATTTGAGTGTGCCTGAAGACTCTATCCAGGTGCTCGAAGATAATATGATGTGGCGTGGTTATTCCCATGTTTGATCGAGCTGGGGGGCGTAGAACAAGAGCGCTCGCTTGTAGCGCAAGAGATTCTCGTCGGCGGTCGTCTCCGCGAGCTGAGTTAAAAGGAGTTCCACTGATTCGCTATACTGCCGGGTGTTGTAGAGAGCCATTGCCAGGAAGACAGAGAAGGCGCGATTATGCGGGAACTCCTTTAACCCACGTTTGAAGGTTTCGATTGACTGGTCGTATGCTCCCAATGCCCGGTAGGTGCTCCCCAGGCCCAGTAGTGCCCCTTCCAGGTTGGCGCCTGCAAGCCCCTGCTCAATGGCCTGGACATAAAAAGGAACCGCCTCACGCTCCAGTCCTAAATTATCATGCACCCAGGCGGTCTGATAATTAATCTGAGGATCATCGGGAGCGGCGGCAACCAGGTCCAGCAGGATCTCGCGGGCCTCTTCGGCATGCCCCGTCTCGCGCAGGTGAATTGCTCGCTGTAAGCGATCGTGTGTCGTCATATGTGTATATGCCCTTTTCAACTCGAAGTATCTAGGAGAAATGTACTTATGAGGTAACCATACGCGCGAGCAATGCCAGCTGTCAAGCGGGCCCTGAAAATTAAGTTGTGCGCAATCCTATTGACAACTCCATATTTAGAGAGTAGTCTTTTCTATACAGGATTACAGTTGAACTTTGCCTTTTGTAAAAAAGATGGCTTTGTACAGTGATAGTGATTATGGCTATTCTTTGTAGAATGCATTTGTAGGGAAGGGTGGCATGGTGAAAACCCGGCCAGGCGTCAATATACTGTTTCATTGAGCGAGCAAGTATGCTCCTTTCGCCCAAAGGATTGAGCAAGGGAAAAAGGAGATAAGTAACGCTATGTGTCCTGATGATGCCTCAGTGGGTGCTCCACTCACATCATATCCCGAACTGCCATCTTTGCTGGAGACGCTGTCCGACGCGTTGCTCTTCCTTGATACGACGGCAACGATTCAGTATGTCAATAGGCGAGCTGCGGCCATGCTTGGAGCAAGCAAACATGAGTTGCTAGGGACAAGTCTCTGGCAGAGCGCACCACACCTTGTAAGTACCGCGCTCTACCAGGCCGTTACTACAGCTATTCACACGCAGGAATCACTTGAAATAACCTACTGTTCTTCAATCACCCAGAGCTGGTTGCGGGTGCAGCTCTCGCCAACGAATGGCGGCGTTCTGGCCTTTTTCCGTGAAGGTAAAGAGCCTGTACGGTTGCATGATGCTCTTTATAAGAGCGAACAGCGCTATCGCAGCCTGCTGGAGAGCTTTACGGATGGAATCGTCATTCTTACTCCTGAAGGGTTAATCCTCGACATCAATCAGCGCCCTCTCCTGGTTGCCCAGGCCAGGCGAGAGGAGGTCATCGGTAGGCCAATGGTTGAATTTCCTTCTTGGAGGTCCGCGCCCCTTGCTCAAGATCAGTTGCGCGCCGCCATTGAACAGGCCAGGAGAGGCGAGACGGTTCACTTTGAGGTCAGACTCTACCCGCAGGCGGAAAGTTACCGTGACCTTGCGTTTGTCATGACTCCTCATTGCGATGCGGAGCAGCGTAT
Organism: Ktedonobacter robiniae; assembly: GCF_016587375.1. Lineage (GTDB taxonomy): Bacteria > Chloroflexota > Ktedonobacteria > Ktedonobacterales > Ktedonobacteraceae > Ktedonobacter > Ktedonobacter robiniae. The sequence goes on along the minus strand of NZ_BNJG01000001.1, from coordinate 539,435 downwards.
CGAGTATCTGACCTGTGTGGGCCTCAATATTACTGAGTGGAAGCAGGCCGAAGAAGAATGGCGTACATTGCTTGATATCATCCCTCACTTTGTCTGGGCAATGTATCCTGATGGTTCTACCCACTACAGTAACCAGCGCTGGCGCGATTATACTGCTACGACTGCCGAACAAGACCAGGGGAATGATGGCTGGAGCCGCTGGATTCATCCCGATGATCGACAGCGTGTGCTAGATACATGGCAAACAGCTGTGCATGCTGGTACATCCTATGAAGTGGAGCACCGGCTCCTAGAGGTGGAAACCTGCGCGTATCGTTGGTATCTCACACGAGGCACGCCACGAAGGGATCAGCAGGGGACGATCCGGCAATGGGTCGGAACCTGTACAGACGTTGATGATCTGAAAAAGGCGGAGATCGCTCTCTATCAGAGCCAGGAGCGAGCGCGTACCCTGATGGACTCGAATATTATAGGCATCTTTATCTCCAGGGATGATGAAATTATTGAGGCTAATAGTACCTTTCTGCGTATGACCGGCTATAGCCAGGAAGACTTGCGCCAGGGGAAAATGGGCTGGTTTCGTATGACACATCCAGATTTTCTTGTGCGTACCCAGCAGGCACGGCAAGAGCTTGCACAGCATCAGACACTTATTCCCTATGAGAAGGAGTATGTGTGTAAAGATGGGAGCCGTCTCCCTGTACTTGTGGGTGGCGTGGCCTTGCCCTTTGATCCCTCTCAGAATCTCTGCTTTGTGCTCGATAACTCTGCCCGTAAGGAACTGGAGTTGCGTAAAGAGAACTTTCTGAGCATGGCCAGCCATGAACTCAAGACGCCACTGACCGCTATTAAGATGCGCTTACAACTGGCGAGGACACGGCTGTTGAAGCAAGGGTTTGGCGAGGCGGCGGCCACGCTATTGAGAGCGGAGGAGCCGGTTCAACTCCTTGATCGCCTGATCGGAGAGCTGCTGGACGTCTCCAAAATTCAGGCTGGTAGGCTTGACTACCTCCGAGAACCAGTGGATATAGAGGCGTTGGTGTATGAGATCGCCGAAACGATACAATTGATGAGTACAAATCATACCATCGTGGTACATGGCTCGGCTCCTTGCACGCTCATTGGCGATAAGGGTCGGCTGGAACAGGTCCTTATCAACCTGGTCGGCAACGCCATCACCTATTCGCCTGATGCTACCACAGTCGATATCGACCTGGATGTTACCACCGAGGCTGTCACTATTGGTGTGCGAGACTACGGTATTGGTATTCCACAGGGGCAGCGTGAGAAAATTTTTGAGCGCTTCTACCGTGCATTTGACTTGAGCCAGCGAGCGATTCCAGGTCTGGGGATGGGATTGTCTATTGCCCAGGAGATCGTACGACATCATGGGGGAACGATCACAGTGGAGAGCGAAGTGGGGAGAGGCTCTACATTTCGCGTAACGCTTCCTCTCAAGAGATCCAACCCGGTCTTGTAGCGACCTGGTATAGAGAAAAACCTCATTTCTCTTCGGAAATCGAGCAGGTATGTCGATTGCATGCTCTATCCGTATCGTCTTCACAGTTAAACCGATAATGACCCTCCTTCAAGGACGATGATGGGAGAAAGGGAACTCTATTATGGAATACCAGCCCTCCGAGCTATTTCAGCGACCAACCGAGCAAGATGTTGCCAGTCAAACGCCAAGCACGTTCCCTGGAGAAGTCTCGGCCTTCACTCACAAAGGCCCTGGCGGACAACAGGATTCTATTGGTCACCAGGAGCCAGCAGAGGAGGGGCGTGCACATATATTGCATGACATGGCGCAGATGACTGCCCAGAGCTTTCAATCTTCGCAGGAGGCTATGCGCGTTGCTCTTGAAATGCTAGGCCGTTTCCTGGATTGCCAGACCCTCTTTGTCGCCCGGGTCTGTATGCACCAGACGGAAGAAACCATCTGTGAGGGGCAGATAGAAGATGCCCATACCCTCAAGATTATGGAGGCGCGTAATCAAGGCACGTCGATTCCTGCACCGGGAGCGGAAGGGCCAATGAAGCGAACCTATTGTCAGACCATCTGGCGCACACAGCGACCCCTTATTGTCGAAGATTCCACGCGTAACCCCTATTATCAGCAGTTGCCTACGACCGAGGAGTATAACATCGGATCTTATATTGGCGTCCCCCTGCTCTACAGCGATGGCCGTGTTTATGGTACCCTTTGCTCTCAGGACCCGCATCCACGCCCACTTACACACCAGCCGGAGAAGCTGGAATTGATGCAAATTGTGGCTCGTTTTCTGATTTCGCATATTGAACGGGAAGAGTTGATGGAGCAGTTACGTGCGGCAGAGAAAACTCAGGCTGAGCTGGTATGCAAGGAGCAGCAAGCGCGACTGGATGCAGACCGACGCGTTCAAGAACTAGAAGCTATCTTTGAGGCTATGGGCGATGGCATGCTTGTGTGCGACAGCAATGGGCTGCTTCGTATGAACGATGCCGCCCGGCCCCTCTTGTCTGTAATCCCCTCATGCAACAATATCCATGATTTCCTTGATTGCCAGCGTGGGAGGACGGTGATCTGGGATGAAGACGGTCATCCCATAGCTCCTGAGGATATACCTATCATGCGCGTCCTGCGAGGTGAGCGCCTGGTTGGAGAAAAGACGGTCATCATTCAGCGGGAGAACGCGCGGGGCGAGAGGCGCTTCCTGGGTATCTCCGGGCGGCCGATTTGTGATCTGCATGGTCATGACAACGGTGGTGTGCTCATCTTTCGCGATATAACTGAACGCTATCTGCTCGGGCGGCGCACGCATGAAACGCTGGACGCGCTTCTGATGCTGGCTGAATCCCTGGCGCGCTTGCCAGAAACGCAGCCTACGCTCTCTACTGATGTGTCCTCGTCAGATCAGGCATCGTCACTGCGCTTTACCTGTCAATGCCTGAGACAACTTATATCTGTCATCATGCACTGTCAGGACGTTGGTATCCTCTCCTTTGATCCTGAAACCGTAACCTGGCACTTGCTGAACGAAGGTGATTCTGACCAGGTGCAGGAAGCACCATGGTGGCATGACGTCAGGCAAGCTTTTGCCTCTTCCCAGGAGCGAGATACAGATTGCCTGCGCAACAATGAGATCGTGATACATGAGCTGTCCCCACAGAAGGGGTTAGATACTCCATTGATGGTCGAGGCGCCAATGTTCCTGGGAAACCGCATGCTTGGTGCACTCGTCCTGATCTCACCTCAGAATGACGATCCATTTATGCCCATTGACTACGCCCTGATCAAGACCGTTGCCAAGCTGACCGGGCTGGTATATGAGAGAGAACACCTGCTCTTGCAACAGGCCGAGGCCCGTGCGCATGCGCTGGCATTGCAGGAGACCAATCGTCGCTTCAATGAGTTCTTGAGCATTGCCAGTCATGAACTGAAGAATCCATTAACCGGCTTAAAAGGCAACATTCAGTTAGCGCAACGCTCACTGCGAACCTTGCGCTCTCAGCGGATGCAGGAGCAAGAGGCCTCCGCCGCCTTGCTGGAGAAGATACAGCACTATCTCGAGCGTTCTGAGCAGCAGGTGCATGTGCAGAGCCGCCTGGCAAGCGACCTGCTGGATGTCTCGCGTATTCGGGCGGGCACACTTGAGCTTCATATGCGGCCTTGCGATATTGGGCAGGTGGTACGAGAGGCGGTCGAGGACCAGCGGCAGATCACGGAAGGCCGGATCATCATACTGAAGCAGCCGGACGAGAAACTGCTTATTCATGGCGATGCTGAACGCTTAGGTCAGGTCGTGAATAACTATGTGACCAACGCGCACAAATACTCAGCGTTTGAGAGGCCTATAGAGGTAACCATCACGACCGAAGGCCCTATGGTCCGCGTGACAGTAAGCGATCAGGGGCCAGGCCTGACCTCTGACGAGCAGAAACGCATCTGGGAGCGCTTCTATCGCGCTAAAGGCATCAACGTCATGAGTGGGAATGGCCTCGGCCTCGGCCTGGGACTGCACATTTGCAAGACCATCGTGGAGCAGCACGGTGGCTGCGTGGGCTTACAGAGCACGCGCGGCCAGGGCTCCCACTTCTGGTTTACGCTTCCCCTCAGCGCTGACCAGGCTCCCTGCTGATAGCAAGAGGGGCAACAAGAGATGCCCTTTATTGAACTTTTCCCCTGGCGGTAACGGGCCAGATAGCCTCCAGCCTTCCATTTCGATGGGCGTAATAGGTGTCATGAAGGTTGATGGTGGTATCAATATGACTTGGGATGAACTCAATACGATCGCCAATCTCCAACGGCGTTAGTGCGGATGCAGCACTCATGCTCCATGTGAGAATGCCATGTTCATCTCCCCCTGGCTGATAGGCAATGCCAGTCAGGCCCTTGGGTTCAGGCATACCGCTCTCAATAGAGAGCGACTTAAGACCGGCATCAACGACGGCCCTGGTAGGGGTCGGTTTACTGATGACCGTCGAGAGAATGGTCAGGGCATTGGCATAGGCTGGGCCGAGGGCGTTACGATAATCAGTGTCCATAAACACGAAAGAACCCGGTTGAACCTCTGTGATTTCGGCGCAATTGGCGCAGATCTCCGCGGTTCCCGTTCCACCAGTGGTCACGATCTCGATGGGAAAGCCCTTTGCTCGGAGTTGGGCGGCGGTTTCTGTGAGGGCCTGCATAGCCTGCTGGCAGCGACGCCCTCGCTCCTCTGGATCGTGTATATGTTGGAGATGCCCCTCGTAACCCTGAACGCCAACCAGGTGGATGTTGGACATTTTGCTGAGCTGCTGCGCCAGCATGAGTGCTTCCTCCCCAGGCAGTACTCCACAGCGGTTCTGCCCAACATTGAGATCAATGAGCACGTTGACTTCGACCTGGGCCGCACTCATCGCCTGGTCAAGCGCCTGGGCGCCTGCAAGGCTATCTACGACAACCTTGATCCTGGGGTGCTGGCGCACGAGGTCAACGAGTCGCAGTAGCTTTGGTTTACCAACAACCTCGGTCGTTATCAGGAGATCCTCAATACCGCCTTGCGCCATGACTTCCGCTTCGCTGACCTTGGCAACGCACCCTCCAATGGCGCCTGCCGCCAGCAACAGGCGTGCCAGCTCAGGACTCTTGACTGTTTTAAGATGAGGTCTGACGTGAACCCGCTTTTCGCGAAAGCGTTGCATCAGCCTGACAATATTTTCCTCCATCAATGCAATGTCCACAATCATCGATGGCGTGTCGAGTGCCTCCAGGGGATCTCCTACCTGAGGATGATACATACCAGCAACTCCTTCTTAAAGTCTCTAGTGACGAGTGGCGCGAGGAAAGTGCATGTTAGTCCTTTAGAGGGCTTCTTAAATGAGGTTTGATATTGAGAGCCCTTGGAGGCTGCATGCATCTGCCGCAATGTTTTCATTTTACCACGGGAAACGCGCCACTCTGATTTCTTCCGCGTTGTATCTACTCTTCCCTGTGTTTGGCTGTGAGTACATCGCGTATATTGGGCATGGAGGCCACGAGCGTTTCCATTCCCATTTCTGCGGCTATGGCGGAGGCGGCCTCGGTATGTTGTTGCGCCTTGGCGGTGTCTCCCCTGGCGAGATAGATGTCCCTGATGAGCAGGTGATCCAGGGGCTGGTAGGGGCGGAATTGGGCCTCTTCGCGTAGCTTGAGTGCTTGCAGGGCCAGAGGGAGGGCCTGCTCCAGGTGGCCTTGCTTTAAGGCGTGCAATGCCCTGTGGCGGGTGGGCTCGGTCCTTTCAAAGGCGTGTCCAGATTCCTCGGCTACCTGGCCGGCCCTGGCGTAGTAGTCTTGAGCCTGCTCATCCAGGCACCAGCGCTCATGCACCAGGCCAATTAGGAAGTAGGACTCGCTGATCCCGCGTGTATCGTTGAGCGCCTCACGTTGTTGCAGAGCCTGTCGTTGATGGGTAAGGGCCGTGGTAAGCTCCTCGTCGTATCTCCCTTGCCCTTGTGGAACGAAAGGCGAAACGCCGCTCTTCAAGCTTGCGATAGTCGTGGCATTGCAGTGGGCCTGCCCAAGCAGGCTCAGGGCGTCTGCACGGCTCTGGGGATCTTGAATGGCTTCGGCGACCTGTTGGGCCTGGCTAATGATCGAGAACATGAGCTCTGTCTCCCCACGTGTAAGCAAGTGGTCGACGATGAGGACCTGGCTATAGAGAAGTAAGGGCCTGAGGCGTGACTGTGGCGTCGCCTCCCTCGCCTCTAGCAGGCGCAGGGCAGTGGAAAGCAGATGCCGGGCGTCCTTGAGTCTGCCAAGTAGGAAGTAGGCTTGAGCGATCTCAGCGAGTGTCTCACTGGCATGTGTATAAGAAGATGTGATGGCTTCGTGCGTAAGTACGGATGACTGCATGTTCTGCTCCTTGTCAATGTTGTGTAATGAGGATCTTCTGGCTGGCATCCCTCAGTTGCCTGAAGGTATAGCGGCTGTCTATAATACTAAGGCCCGATGCTTTCGCAAGCAATGCGCAAAAAAGCCTTTTTGTTGAATAATGGACACATGAGCGAAACTGTTGAGAAACGCAGCGGAGTGCTGGCAGGAAGACAGAGAGAGGAGGCGCAATGGCGACGCAGAAACGGCATGTCGATCGGCGTGTCCAGCGTACACGTGAGGTGTTGCAGCAGGCGTTTAAGGACGTTATACGTGAAAAGGGCCATATGACGATGGGTATCCGAGGAACAGAAAAGGGCTTCCTCGCGCTGAGTATTCAGGACGTGACGGAGCGGGCCAATGTCAATCGAGGCACCTTTTATCTGCATTTCGCGGATAAGTATATGCTGGCGGACGCCGTAGCGCGCGAGCAGTTTTGCCTGATGCTGACAGAGGCGCTTCCTGTCACAGCTGCCTGGGACAGGAAATCCTTGCGGCTGCTGATCCTGGCTTTGCTGGAGAGCTTTGAGCAGAAGTACCACCATCAGCAGCATTCCTCACGTGTCCTGGCCCCACTCCTTGAACGGGCCACGCACGAGGAGCTGACGCAACTGCTCTTCACCTGGCTCAAGCAGCGGAGGGGAGCGAGCGCCCAGGAGGCTACACGGCTAGAAACGACAGCTTGCATCGTTAGCTGGTCGATCCTGGGGCCAGCGATCCAATGGAGCCAGGCGGAACTGGTACTGCCAAGGGAAGAGATGGCAGACGCCATCTTATCGATCATCATGAATGGGACGACTGGCCTCTAGATCGCTCGCCTACCAGGCTTCCAACAATGGTAGATTGTTGTGTTGTAGCCAGTATTTTACCTGCGCGCTCTGAGGGGCCTTTGCTTCTCTGAAGAGATGGTAGCTCTGGTTGCCGTAGTCGTGGGCGAGTGCTCTCTCCCCGTGTAGAGCATAGACCTGAGCCAGGCCGAAGAGAGCGCTGGCCATGTTGATCTGGTGACCGGCCGGGGCATTCGCTCGTGCCTGCTGATAGGCCTGGAGGGCCTCACTTCTCTTGCCTTGCTTGAGGTAGATATCGCCCATGGCACAATAGATGCCACTGACGGTATCAGGATAAGGCTTGGCCTGGGCGATCTCTAAACCTTCTGTTAAATAGGCTAAGGCCTGGGCGTCATCTCTCCCACGCCTGATTTCAAGTAACCCGAGGTTTTGCAGGAGCACACTGGTCGCTTGCTGAAGTTGCATCTGACGTGCGTAGGTGAGGCTTTCCTGCCAGCGGCTCTCAGCTTGCGCCAGGTCATCCTGACTGAAGGCCAGGTCTCCCAGGTCGAGGAGAAAATGACAAATTTCCGCGCGGAGGCCGATCTGTTGCGCCAGTGCGAACCCTTCACTTAAAAGCTGCTCTGCCTCAGCGTAGCGGCCATGCGTAGTCATATAGACGCCCGCCGAGCCTAAGAGTGAGATGAGGGCTTCATGTTCTGAAAGCGTGCGTGCGATTTCGAGTCCTTCCTGAAAATAGTGTTCTGCCTGCGCTAGTTTACCCTGGTAATCTAAAATGACTGCCAGGAGTCTGAGTATGTGGCAGGTCGAAGTGACCGGTGGAAGATGGTGGCTGATTGCCAGCCCTTGCTGTAGGTAGGCTTCAGCTACGGCATACTCTCCCCTGACAATAGCGCTATGGCCCAGGCAGGAGAGCGCCGTAGCGACTATTTCATGCTGGGGATCATGTTTCTCCATCAAGGTAAGACAGGCCTGAGCATAGGTGTCAACGTCTGAATAATGGGCAAGAATGCGGGAGAGAGAGGCGAGGTGGCACAACACGCGAGCCTGGTTGATCTGCTCGTGCTCTTCTGTAAAAACACTGCTCGCTTTGAGGAGGAGCTCTTGTGCCTGGGAGAACAGGCCGTGCTTCATGAAGAGAGGGGCGCTGTTAAGTACAGCGTGGGCGAACAAGGCATATGTCTCTGGCTCATAGGCATACTCAAAGGCGGTACGTATATTTTCTATTTCCAGGTAAAGGGCATAGTGCCCATGGGTAGGGCTCTCGAGGAGCTGGAAGAAATATTTGCTCAAACGATCTCTGGCCTGGCTTTCAGCAGAGTGCATGCATGCATAGTCGATGATGCTTTGATGGAGTTGATAGCGTTCGTGCTCATGAACTTCCAATAATCCTACATCAACCAGGCGATCAAGCACCTCTGGCACTGTTGCTGTGACCGCGAGCGCCGCCTCCTCTGAGAAGGTATTGGGTTTGGGAGGGAAGAGTGCCAGGGCATAGAGTGCCTCGCGTTCTGTTTTCTCCAAAATGGAGATGCTCATCTCGATGACGGCTTGCAGACTGACGTCTGTCTCGTGGAGCGCGTCCGAGCCGAGTCTGGAGATTCGAATGCCAGGTTGGGTCAAATTCAAGCGGTGCTCAACCTGCTTGAGACGTGAGAGGGCTTGCTGGGTGCGACGAGATTGCTGGTGTCGTGTCTGTATTAGCAGGTAACTCCCTATCAGGGTGAGTGCCAGGGGGAGCCCGCCGACAGCATGGGCGAGTTCTTGTATCTCTGTTTGTGCTGTGTTATGGAGGGTGGGGATCATATGCTGTAGTAGTTGCAGACTCTCCTGCTCATTTAATTCAGGAACCTGGATAACCTCACCTCCAAGCGTGTACGCGATTTCGGGTAAACGTGTTGTGAGGATGCAGGCGCTGTGTGTATTCCCGATGATGCAGTAGGTGGCCTCTGTTATATCCCAAACGTCATCGATGATAAAAAGCAGGCGCCGCCCTCCAATAAGAGCGTGCAGCCGCTGGGCCCAGTCTTGCAAGGTATGCAGTGAGCGACATTCCTGCTCATTGAGGGATAGAAGATTGCCCCATCGATTAAGTACCGTCAGTGCCTGTCCGCGAGGTCCAAGCCCGGCCCAGAGAATACCATCGGGAAACCAGGAGCGTATCTCTTCATGAGCGGCGAGCTCCATCGCGAGAGTGGTTTTTCCTACACCGGGAAGGCCATGCAGGACGAGGCGTGTGGAGCGGTGAGGGGAGGTTGGCTGTAAGAACTCTTTCAGGCGTTGTAAGAGGGCGTCTCTTCCCACAAGTGGGATATCACTGGTTAAGCGACTGGGGAGCATAGGATCATAGATTGTGGTGGAGAGAGGATGTATGAGATGGGCCTGAATTGGCTTGAGCAGGCCTAATTCTTGCAAACTTTTTTTGAAGAGCTTGCAGAGCCTCTCCCCATAGTAGGAGCTTGGGGAGGATGCGCCATTCTCCCAGCGACTAATCATATAGGCGTGTGGTGCGCCAATGAGCGCGGCCACCTCCTGTTGTGATAAGTGGTGTTCTAAACGTGCATTTTTTAGTGAGGTGTTGAATTGTGCCTGGTTGGTTTTCCTTCCACCCATCGAATTGCTCCTCTTATCTATCTTCTGAATCCTTTCACCGACAGAAAATGGGTCTTGTTTACAAGAATTGGTAAACGTTGATTCATTGCAGTTGCGATGTACTGGCAATGAAAAAGGTATCTCCTCCCCGCTCGTGCCCCTCTTTCAGAGTGCTACAGGTGTGAAACGATAAGTCATGCCAAGTTTACTTTTAGGGTAGTATACAAAACATTCTATTGCCAGGGCAAAAACAAAGGGCTTATATAGTCATTTTGGGCGAATGTATGCGTTGCCATATGCGTAAATGATCTACAAAAAAGAGACTATCTTTCTGGAAAATGACGGTAAAAAGATAAGTACACGATATTATCTTTTTATGCTTCAGCTTGTAGAATATTTCTGGCGCCAAGATATGTACATGCAAATCTATTGTTTTTTGTTTTTGCGCAGTAGCACGAAAAGGAGCGTACATGCCGTACATGCCTACACGTCTTCCGTTCTTTTCCTATGTGAGCAGGCGGATTGGTAAAGCGATGCTTATCGTGATTTTCGCGTTTATGCTCATGATATTTGCCACCTCTCCAGCTTTTGCCTATCATCTCGAAGGTCCTAAATGGCATGGACAGCCAGCGAGTGGCTGTTGTGCGCAGGTGAATGTGTACTTTAACGGTACTCTGTACATAGTTGATCAGACCCCCCTGCATAATGCTGTGAAAGCCTGGAATGGTAGCCCGGCCAATGTCCTCCTCTATGAGAAATCTGGTAGTTTGACGCTGAATGATACATATAATTCTTCCGTTGGTTGGGATGGGATTACCAATTATGCCTGGAGTACATCGAGTGGCCATGAGTACTTCACATACGCTCATATTTTGATCAATTTTTACTACACTATGAATTACAGCTCCGGCACTATTCAAGGAGTTGCTGTGCACGAACTGGGGCATGCACTAGGGTTGGATCACTCTAATGGGTGCGTCATCATGAACCCATACACCTCTTCACGCTGTGGCCTGACGACCCCTCAAACAGATGATGTCAATGGCATAAACGCCCTCTATTAGGCGTGTGAAAGGAAAGACGTTAATGAAAAGAAGTCTCTCTTCCCTGTGTTTGCTCGCGGTCTGTGCGCTGTTCTCGCTCCTGGCCCTGGGAGGCTGCGGATCGGCGTCAGATCAAACGTCGGCAACCACGACATCCTCTAACACTACGCCCCAGATAGTCCACCTGGATATGAGTTGGAGCAAAAACTATCACACGCTCAAAGATCTCAAACAGGATGCCGGCGTCGCGGTCCATGGGACCATAACTCGTATCATTAATCAGGAGGTCGATAGCGCAGGTATTCCCTACACCAACTTTGAATTTACGGTGTCGCATATCGCGCATGATCCAGCCAAAAGCCTCACAAAAAATGCTGTGGTCGGGGGCGCGACCAGGATTACGATCCACCAGACGGGGGGCGTTGTCAATAACACGCACTATGAATCCAGTGATGACCCTCTCTTCCAGGTTGGTGAGCAGTACATACTCTTTCTCAAAGAATACAAACCGGGTTTCTATTATGTCATTGGCGGACCAACCGGGCGTTTTAAGGTCCAGAATGGGGCCGTTAGCCCAATGAACAACGATGGAGTTCCTTTCTCTGGCTCCCAGGACGATTTCGATAAAAACCTACAAAATGCATAGCCAACAAGCAACGGTATAGGATCTCCTGTGGCATGTGCTACGCCAAAGCTCTGTTACAGGAAGAAAAGGAGGGCATTCCCTTTCGCTACAAAGGGGATGCCCTCCCTTGATTGGAAAGAGGGGAAATGCTCTAAACGATCCCCTCTCTCCGGCAGAGGTGGCGGACGTCGCAAGCCTTGCAGACGCCGGGGCGAGGGAGCTGCTGGATGGCAAAGTCTTGTTGCTGGATGTGCGTCACAACCTCCTCAACGTAGTCATTGGCCTCCTGGATGTGAGTAGGGGTATAGGGAATCTCCATGAGGGCATCTTTTTTGTGTTCCTCGGCGGTCCAGTAGAGGAAGAGGCGTCTGGGGGCCTGCCCGGTGCGCGCCTGGAGGGCGGAGGCGTACAGATAGAGCTGTTGCTTGTAGAATGCCAGGTAGTCCGTATCCTTCTCTGGCCGTTTGCTGGTCTTAAAGTCCATGATGTCGAGGCCATGCGTGCCATGTAGAAGCAGGTCGATCTTGCCTGTGAGGATATAGCGCTCTTTCTCCACGCGAAACCTGTCTTCGGCGCCCGCGATCATTTTGAGCGTGCCCTGGTTTGTATGGACGTAGTTGAGGACCTGGTGCAGGGCTTTCTCATTCTGGCTGGTATCGCTGGGGTCCAGGCTGGTTGCCGTCAGAAAGCCCAGGGTGCGCTCGAAAATACGTGTAAGCTGTGTATCGTCGAGGTTCGTGTGTGGTTGCTCAAGGACCAGGCGGTGAATGTGCTCAAGGGTGTGGTGGACGATGAGGCCAGTGAAGGGCTCGGTCGCGCGCCGAGGGACAAAGTTAAACTGGCGAAAGAACTGAAAGCGACGTGGGCAGGTGGCGTAGAGCTGGATGTGCCCGGTAAAGCTATAGCGAGGCTTGAGCGCTGTGTGTGGTTCTGCCTCTGTACGTGGCATAAGACGTAGTCTATCACGGGCATAGACGCTCTCAGGGGCGGTACGCCAGATAGTGGCGAACTCTACATGTGGCAGCCTTTTGGCGGTAAGGATGAGGAGGTGTTTGGCGCGTGAGAAGGCGACATAGTAGAGGCGGCGGAAGTCGAAGGTGGCAATCTTCTCCTCGGCTTCAAAGGGCTTACGGTGATAGAAGCCTTGCAGATGTTTATTTTCATTCTTATACTCATCCCTAGAGAGGGAAGAGGCCTTGTCGAGACGCCCCACGATCACGACGGGAAACTCCAGGCCTTTGGCCTGGTGAATCGTCATCATCTGTACATGGTCAGAGGGAAAGAGCAGGTTGGGATCCTCTGGTAGATTGGCCTCGTTTTCGTAGAGCAGGCAGAGAAAGGCGTGCATGAAGCGCGCACGGGCCTGTTCAAGCGCTGACATGTCGGGAGACGTATCGCGATAATACCTGTGGAAGGTTGCCAGGTGCTGTGAAAAGGCCACCAGGTTGGCGCGCTGCGTCTCGTTAGCGAGGAAGCCGGAGAATGCGGGGTGAAAGAGCAGAAGGTAAAAGTAGTCGAGTAATTGTTTGCCTGGTTGCTCCCTTACCTCTATGATGTGTGCCGCCTCCTCTTTCAGGGGCTGGAGGACCTGTACTAGCGTGGGGTGAGTGTGGAGCTGTTGCAAGCAGGCGCGGACGTAGCCTGGGAAAGCGCTATACTCCATAACAGTATCCTGGTGTATGCCATCATAATCGAGCAGGTAGGCGAAGCAGGCAATGATCAAGCGGATCTCTTCTTGCTCAAAGTATTGTCTGGCGCGAGGACAATGTATCGCGATACCTCGTTTGTGAAAGGCCTCGATATAGGTTTCGCTCATGTAAGAGCGCACGCTATACAGCAGGAAGGCCACCTGGTTATAGTCCGAAATGCGCCCTTGCTCTTTAAGTGTGTAAATGAACTCAGCCAGTTGTTCTGCCTCTTGCTCGACGTCTGCATCTTGAAGTGTCAGGACAGATGGATAGTCGGAGAAGGTTGCCTGTGGATCGGCCTGAATGATCTTTTCCGTGCGTGAGAGCCTATCATGCTCGTCATTTCTCCAATCAAGTGTTCGCATCCAGCGATTATAGAAATCGATGATCTGCGGATGGGAGCGGTAGTTCGTCGTCAGATGGTATTGGACGCAGGCGCCGGAGAACTCGCTCCTGGCGGTGAATTCCAGGATGTTGCGTACGGTGGCGCCACGGAAGCGGTAGAGGGCCTGGTCTTCATCTCCCACCACAACCAGGTTGTAGCTCTCTGTGGCGCGTGCGAGCGTGAGCAGAATTTGCTCCTGAATGTAGTTGGTATCCTGATATTCGTCGACAAGAATGTAGCGTAGACCCTGGATGATCTCTGGTCGCCTCTGCAGCAGGTTATAGGCGCATTTCTGCAGGTGGGCAAAGTCTACGCGGTTGGTCTTTGTGAGAAGCTGCTGGTAATTCTTATAGGCATACGTTAGCGCGTAGAGGAATTTATCGCGCTCGCTGGTGGGACGCGGAAACTGCTTGACATAGTCTTTGAGTTGCTCAAAGATCAGCTCCTCCGTGATCTTATCGAAGTATTTGCCCAGGTGTTTGGCGACCTGCCAGTGGTTACCCCACAGGTCCACAAAAAAGGGAAGTGTCTGTCCGTGACAGATTTCTGTTAGATGCTCAAAGATCAGGAGTGGCTGGGTGAACTGATTGAGGATTTCATAGTCATTGCCCAGCGGGGTATGGTGGAGATGCTCCTCGACCAGGCGGTTGCAGAGGCCATGGATGGTATCAATTTTGAGCTGTGAGAGGTCTGCTCGATAGTCAACCGCTTTGGCGATACCTGCCAGGCGATCCTGCATCTCGAGAGCGGCCTTCTCGGTATAGGTGCAGAGGATCAGTTGGGAGGGCGTAGCCTCTCCCGAGAGGAGTAAATTCATCGCCAGCAGGGTAAGGCTATGAGTTTTACCAGAGCCTGGACCAGCGATGACCAGCAGCGGCCCCTCTTTGTGGGAGATGATGGCTTGCTGCTCTTCGTTCATGCGACCATGATAGAGCGCATGCAGTTGAGGATGAATCATGACACTTCCACCTTCCATTCATAATAGTATGCTCACTATAATTATGAAAAAGGTGAATGTCAATATAAAAGTGTATTAGTAGGCAATTTGGATGATAGAGGATTCAAGAAGAAAAGCAGCATGGAAGCATGCAAGGTAAGGACGTGGTGGTGGACCAGCTCTATCAGCCCACCGCCACGTTCTTACCTTTGACATCTATCAGGTGAGATGGTGTTCGATGGCGTAGCGGGTGGCAGCGGTGCGTGATGAGACGGCCAACTTGCTGTAGATAGAGGTCAGATGCCAGTTCACGGTGCGCCGGCTGATGATAAGCTTCTCCGCCACCTGGGCATCGGTTAGGCCCTGGGCGACCAGGCGGAGGATGTCTACTTCGCGGGCGGTAAGCCCGGCGGGATAAGGTGCTGGTTCGTCCGCTGGGGGCTGGATGACTGCGTCTTGCTCCAGGTGTCTGGTGTCTTGCTCCGCGCCCGAACTCTTTCCCGCCAGCAGCTCGCTGGTGTATTTCTTCTCCCCTAAGTGCGTGTGTATGCTTTGCACCAACTGCTCATACTCTGCGCGCTCAGCGCCATTCATGTGGACGCTGACATCTATCTTCATCATGGCCGTGCCTAGCAGACGGGCGGCTTGCTGGAAGCGATCCTCGGCGGCGGCAATTTTCGCCAGGGCGATGAGGTGCCAGCCCGCCTGGATCGCATTGCCTATCTCTTCGGCTAGGGTCAGGCCTTCCTGATAGGCGGCAGCGGCCTGCTGCCTATCTCCTTGTAACATGTAGACGTCGCCCAGGCTATGCAGGGCGATTGTTACAAACGTTTTGTCGCCCAGCTCGCGGAAAAGGGTCAGAGCCTCCTGTGCCAGGGCGGAGGCCTCGGTGAGGTTGTGCTCCTGGATGGCGAGATATCCCAGGTTCTGGACCGCCGTCGCGATGAGGGCTTTATCATCCAGGGCGCGTGCGAGTGTGAGGCTCTCTCGCGTGAGTTTGGCGGCCTGGGTGAGATCGCCCTGGCGCATGGCAATTGCCGATAAGGTGGAATAGGTCATGGCGGCGAGAGAGAAATCCCCGAGTTGTTGGGCAAGCTTGAGGCCCTCTTCTGTATAGGTCGTTGCCTCAGTCAACGCGCCCAGACCCCAGGCAATACGGCCCAGTTTGCGTAGCAGGTGGGCAAGCTCCCAGCGCAGGTCGAAGGTACGGCAGAGGTGCTCGCTCTCCTCTAAGAGGGGGCGAGCTGCCTCGGTCTCCCCCTGGATATGGAGCAGCATGCCCGCTGCTCCCAGGGCGCTGGCGAGTTCGCTTTTGTGGTCTAAGCTGCGGCAGAGGGTGATGCACTCCTCGAAGCGGGCGCGGGCTACGGCATAGTCATCCTGATAGTAGGCCAGGTCTCCGGCGCTGTAGAGGACAGTCGCGCGTGTGGCGGAGGGCTGTTCGGCGCGTGGAAGCACCAGCGCGGCCTCCAGCCAGCGGCGTCCCTCATTCCAATGACCGCACAGGTGCCAGAACCAGCCCAGCGCAGCACAGAAGCTTAGCATAAGCTCGATCTCTTCCTGCTCAATTAACCAGCCCAGGGCGGCGCGGATATTCTCCTGCTCGTGGGTCAGGCGCCTCATCCATACAAGCTGTTGCGCGCCCTTGAGGTGAGGCTCGGCCTCCTGTGCCAGCTTGAGATAGTGTAGAGCATGAGCACGCCGGGCTGGCTCCAGTTCGCCCTGCTCACGCAGGCGCTCCTGGCCGTATTCACGCAGCGTCTCGAGCATGGAGATACGCGACTCGCTCTGTTGCTCGATTTGTAGGAGCAGGCTCTTATCGAGCAGCTCGCCAACGAGTTGTAAGATCACAGATGTTTTGTTATGTAAGGGATTGGCAATGGCTTCGATTGTTTCCAGCGAGCAGCCACCCGTGAAGACCGAGAGGTAGCGAAAGAGTTGCTGTTCCTCATCGTTTAAGAGATCATAACTCCAGGCAATGGTGGCCTCCAGCGTGTGTTGCCTGCCTGGTGCATCCAGGACGTTGTGAATCAGAAGCGAGAAGCGCTGCTCCATGCGATTGAGGAGCGCCTGTGGTGGAAGGAGTTTGACGCGCGACGCCGCCAGCTCAATGGCCAGGGGCAAGCCGTCCAGTCGCCTACAGATCTCCGCGATAGCTGGTGCATTCTCATTCGTCAATTTGAAATGTGGCCGAATGGCCTGGGCGCGCTGGAGAAAGAGGGCTACGGCAGCGTTGTGGGCCAGCGTGTCGAGAGCGAGCAGCTCCTCGCTCTCCGGTGTCGCGAGTGGAGGAACCTGGTACTCATACTCGCACTGTAGATGGAGCACGGCGCGGCTAGTGACCAGAAGTTTGAGTTGGGGACAGACCGTGAGTAATTCTACTAGCAGGGGCGCGGCGGCAGAGACATGCTCGAAGTTGTCCAATATGAGCAAGAGCTGCCTGGTTGAGAGAACTCCCTTGACCTGCTCGGAGAGTTGCTGCTCGGCCAGCTCCTGAATACCCAGTTCCTGGGCGATAGCAGGTAGGACGAAAGAGGAGTCGCTGAGCATGGCCAGCGAGACAAAGCAGATCCCATCCGCGAAGTCGTTCTGGAGAGAGGACGCTACCTCTATGGACAGGCGAGTCTTGCCTATCCCGCCGGTGCCTAGAAGCGTTAGTAAGCGCACTTCTGGACGTTGTAGCAACGCTGTGACCATAGCCAGGTCCTGCTCACGCCCGATGAGGGGCGTAAAGGTAACGGGGAGCTTCCAGAGATGCTCTGAATGTTGGTGGTTTTCGTGTTGTGAGCTTTGAGGTGGGTGGTGTTGTCCTCTCTGTGTGCTTTCGTCAGGCGTGATGCGATCAATCATTGGAGCCTCCCTCGTATCACTTTTTTGATGCTATGCATGTCCTGTCGTGAAGTGAACGAGGGGAATGAGACCTAATTGCACACGAATAATTAACTAACGCCATGTATAAGTTTTGCCTGGCCCCTTGCGCCAGCGGCGCTTATCTATCAAGTGAGGTGCAGGTTGGCAGCCTGCGGCTGCCAACCTGCACCTCACTCCCCTACTCAGGCGAGCGCCATAGGCGCGAGGAGTCACACCAAAGTTGTACCTTGGGTGAATTAGAATGAGGTAATGGTGGAGGATTTTATGACAAGAAAGGGCTTCTCAAGAACCTTGGCCGGAACAAAATTGCCGGAGTCAGGTCGGTGGTAGAGCAAAAGGGAGACGTCTCCGTTGGCATTCTGATCCACTTTTACATGGGTGTTGTCAACCTGGATTTCGTTGCCTGCGAGAGAGATGATCACCTTGTGACAGACCGGGCAGGTATATTCGGCGCCAAACAAGCTGGTCAACTGGGCTTTTTCCCGGCCAAGCATGGGGACGTCCTGTGGATTGAGGGAGTCGTCGTTTGTGGTCATGGCGTACTCTCTTTCTGTTGTAAAGAACAGCCTTAAACATTGATTTTATCTTTTAAATCGTTATGCGTCAATGGAGTGTGAAATGAGCGTATTTTGTGTTCTGTTCTTTTGCTCCTTTCCATGCCCTAGGAGACAGAGTGTAAGGGGAACACTCCTTCAACCCCGCCAGGGGTAACCCCTGGACCCCTGTATGCGCTATTAAAAATATTGATAGGTGCGCCAGGTCTTGTTGGTATAGTGTTTTTTAACGGAGCTAATGTAGTCGAAGGCGTTAGCAGGATACCACTGGCCGCTGTACCAGGCGCCCATACAGCCCCAGATGTCGCCCGCGTGATAGGGGGGATAGCCTGCTGTGGGAACGTTGGTGTAGCTGGCCTGGCCGTCGTAGCAGGTGCGAATGAGGCCATAGACGTACTCGGCACCAAAGGCAGTATCGTCGCGCATCATAGGCCAGGCGCTCTTCCAGTACTGGTAGGTGAGCTGGAGCAGGCCCCAGTATTGATAGCAGGCCTTGCCATCCCAGGTACCTGGAGGACAGACAGACTGGTTGGTGGTGGCGCCGCCTTTGGTGCTCTGCACCCAGTAGGACTCAACCACCGCTTGAGCACGTACGATATCGGGATCGATGCCCCATTTGCAGGCCACCCATTGGAGAATCTCGTCGGTAGTACCAGTAAAGTTGCCAGTGATCTGGTGGGTATATTTGTTTTGTTTGGGATCAAGCTGGGTCAACTGGGATGCTGCGGGCACGCGATGGTTGGCGTCGGCGTTCTGGGGGCGTGGCTCCCAGGATGAGCGTTGAACGCGAGCGGCACACTCCGCCTCGCCAGGCAGAGCTGAGCCAGGGGGCAGCATGCCCATTGTAGTAGTAACGGTGGTAGGAGCAGGCTTTGTAGGCGTTGGTGGCACGGGAGTTGGCGTTGGGCGTGAGGGAAAGTGCCAGCCACCTTTAGGAGGTGTGGGCATCGGCGTAGTAACCTGAGCCTTGTGAGGAAGAGACGCGGAAGACGATGAGGAACCCATGCTGCACGCAGTGACGACACAGAGGACGAGGAGCATGGAAAGACCCGCCATTATACGCGTACCTTGCACACGTGAAAGAGACATTCGGTGCATGGGTCCTCTCTCCTGATCGTCAGTATCGCTGTCTATTACCTGCTTATTCGCTTCCTCAATGTATAAGACGAATAACATGAAGATCTTTCTATGTGATTCCCCGAAAGTCCTGGTTGGCTTCTTGGCTTAGAGCGCATTCTAAGCATTAAGAGAGATATGAGTATGGGAGATGCGGCATTGGCGCACCTCCCATACTCATATCTCTCTTGTGATATCTTCGACAAATTAGTACTAAAATGCTGATAGAATGACTTGATTTTCTATACGCGACAATTTATACTTTTGAGGTATTCGATCTTTTTGGAAGTTTAACCTTTAGTATGTATTACGGCGTTTCAGTGTTTAGCCAGAAGCTGAAAGCTGAAAGTAAGTGCTCTGTAGGTTGAAGCTTCTAAATGGATGAAGAATTTCTCCTGGGATACCGAGGGATGCCAAGTTCTGCCTGATTGTTTCTACCTCTAATGCCTCAATGCATATAAAAAATCACAAAAAGGGAGAAAATCTGTGGCCTTACACAAAAAAATGCTAAGCCTCTCGTCTCTGGGTGTGTTGATGCTGTCTATGCTGCTGGCTTTAAGTATCTCTTTGCTGGGCAGTGGATCGGCCGCGGCTGCCACCAGTGCGGCATCGAACATCACACCACGTTTCTACTATTTCCATCATGACCCGCCTAAGAACGCCTTGAGGAGCAATCATGTTCCCGCTGCCCTGGCGACATGGACCTCGACGTTCACGGTTGATGGAGTGACCTATCCCTATACTATGGTTGGTACTGACCCTACGCAGGGATCGAAGACGACCAAAATTCCAGTCAATATCGTGCCTATCAAGGTTGTCTTTGGGAAGACTGTGTTTGATGGATCGAAGAAGGTAGATTCTGTGATGGATTCGCCCCTCTTCAAAAAGAATGATTTCCAGACTGGGCATACGCAGTATACCGATGCCATTCAGCGTGCCTCGTTCTGGAAAACGATCCAGAAGTTCAGCCCTAACTATCATGTCCTGCTAGACAAACCCAATGTCAAAAAGACATACACGATTAACGTGCCTACGAATCAGGGCGAGCTGGTCTCCACCACGACCAATCATATCTATGGCAATATCGATGATATCAACTGGTGGGATACACAGATGCAGCAGTTGCTGGGGGAATACAAGGCAACCTCCAATGGCTTGACCATCTTCCTGACCTATGATGTGCTCATTGAGCTAGGTGTAGGTGGTTACCACAATGCAACCGGACAGGGCCTGCCTGGCGACCTGACCTATGCCTGGGCGTCGTACTACGACCAGTACCTCTACAGTGGTTTCTCGAACACGGGTGCCTTGAGCCATGAACTAGCTGAGTGGGTCGCTGATCCATATACGACCAACGTTGTTCCAAGCTGGTCCGTGCCATCTGAGCCGCAGTATGGGTGCAGCAATGTCCTTGAGGTTGGCGATCCCCTGGTGGGCGTCGTCTTCCACAAGGATGGCTATACTCTCCAGGACGAGGTCAACTTCTCCTGGTTCTCGCGTCAGAGTCCCTCTATTGGCTACAAGGGGCGCTATACCTACCTGGGAAACAAAGATTTTACGAGCTACTCTGTAAGCTGTTAGCATAGTCGCGTTCCTTATTGGGTAGGCGCATAATAATAATCAGGCAGAACGGTAGTTTCCTCTCACCTTGCCAGCCAAGAGGCTGGCAAAGAACATAGAGAAGCGGAGGGCTCATTGGCGAGTCCTCCGCTTCTCTATGTGGGCCTCTTGCTCTTCTTTAGAAGCCTATTACATTAGTGTAGTGAAGCAATGTTTGCGGCATTGTTCTCGCCGCAGGAGAATGGTATAAGCACGGACAGAAGTTTGGAGACGTCGGGGGTGCCCCAACCGGTTGCCGCATCCCAGCCCTTCGTGGCGCTATAGCCAGGAATGGTGACCGTGTTCCCGTTGGCATCCGCATAGGCATAGCCGTTATCGCCAACCGTGGTGTCGTGGAAGACCTGTTTGGCGAGCGAGGTATGTCCGATCAGATAGAAAGCGGGATTGAGGAAGCCCAGGCGATGGTTGGCCTTCTGCGCGCCAAGCGCAGTAATGCCAGCCCATTGGGGAGACCCGGCGCTGGTACCACCGAAGATGTAGATCGCGCCAGGTGTGCCAGACTCGCTCCAGACGGTCAGTACACCACCATTGATGGCGGCATTGTAGGAGACGTCGGGCTCGCCACGGAAGCTTTTAATCCCGGGGATACCATACTGGTAGAACGGCTTGTGGTAGCTCGTGCTGAAGCCACCGCCGCCTGCGCTGCCAAACTGAGGCTCATTCCAGACCACCTCACTCTGGTAGGCGCCGGTAACGGGATCAGCGATGAGCTGAGTGCCACCAACGGAGGTCACCAGGGGATCAGTAGCGGGAGAAGAAGCACTCAGGAAGTAGTTGCCGGAGCCATCGCAGCTGGGCTGCGAAGAACCCTGGTCGCCAGCGGAGGCAAAGAGCGTAATGTGTTTCTGGGTTGCCTCAAAGAAGAGCTGATGCTCTTTCTTGAGCAGTTTGGGGTCGACGCAGGTCTCGCCCTCACCAAAGCTCTGCGAAATCACATCACCCAGGTTGTGGTCAACTGCATAACGGGTCGCGCTGAGGATGTCCTCATCGCTATTGGTCTTGGCCAGGACCAGGTTGATCGTGGCGTCGGGCGCGACAGCATGTGCCCACTCGACATCCAGGGAGATCTCACCGGACCAGCCGACCTGGTTGTCATCGTTTGGATCAAAAGGTGTTAGACCATCAGGAGCGATGATATTGAGGGGCGCATCCTGAAGACCAAAGGTCTTGTCGAAGAGTTGCAGGTCACTGGCAATCGACGGAGCGCTAAAGGCGTCGACGATCACAATGCTGCGACCCTTGCCAGTGATACCGGAATCAAGAACGGACTGAATGTTATATGCCGTGCGAATCTGCTGTGGTCCATAGCAGCGAACTGCCGCGGTTGCAGACTGACACCGGAACGTGGGACCATCCTGTACATTACCCGCATAGACATGCTGGGGGTGGATGGTGACCGCATTCGGATTGACATGTCCAGCCGCGTGAGTTGCCTGACCGGTGCCTAGCGTAACGCTAGCTAGCAGGCCAAGCATAACAGTGGAGGCAAATAACACTCTAGGCATGCGACGAAAAAAGGAATTTTTCGGCATAATGTTCTCCAGCTCTAGGAGTCGTATTAAAAAAGAGTGAAGAGCAGAAATGGCACCAGAAACAGTATAGATGCTTGTCTATGTAATTTCGGTGTTTATAACATGTCTAGATGGTTGCTATTTGGTGGAGATTCATCGAAATCGGTGAATGTTTTATTTCACCTGCTCCTCACGGGATATATGGATAAGCAGCAGAAGACATGGTGGGCAGTGTGGGGATAGAGTGAGAAATGAGTGTTTGCTTATTGGCTGTTGCTCGACGCTGCGAAAGCGCGTCTACACTAGTGCCATATGTAGACGCGCTTTCGCAGCGTCGAGCTATCACGGCTCAATGCTATTGTCCATTAGCTGAGAGGGCTTGCATGCGGAAGTGGGCGCGTTCGATGACCAGGATGGCCTGGTCGAGAAAGGTCCAGAAGAAGGTGGCCCGCTCTGTATGGCGTCGCTCCTCTTCGTGAAAGAGTTGATCATCGGCCAGCCAGGGGATGGGATGTTTGAGGCGCAGGCAGAGCACGCCCAGGACCTGGCTAGGTGTACGCAGCGGGATGAGACGCAGGATCTGACCATCCTCCTCGGGGTGCGCGATGGAGGGGAGCGGCTTCTCCAGGCTCGTCTGCCCCGTGAGCTTACTGGCGGAGGCAAACTCTGAGGGCGAGAGGATGAAGTCTTCGATGCTTATTGGGGCTTCTGCCTGACGCACGAGATTGCCCTGTTTATCGGGGAGGAGCAGAGCGCATGCCTGCACGCCCCAGGGCGCAAAGACTCTGACCATGGACAAAGCAATGCTCTGCAATTGTTCGGGAAGCTGTTCTGTACTATTAATCACGCGCCCAACTTCATAGAGGATACGCGCCTCGCGTTCGCGTCGCCAGGCCTCCTGGATGCTGCGGCGCATGACGCCAGCCAGTTGCCCGGTCAGCAAGGCCGCCACCAGAAAGACAACGAGCGCCAGTACCTCCTCCCAGCGCGAGATGGTCAATGTGTAGAGAGGAGGAACAAGCCAGAAGTCAAAGGAGAAGACGGCCACCAGTGCCGCGAGCAGAGCTGCATAGCGGCCTCGCGTACTTGCCAGGGCCAGAATGAGCAGGAGATAGATCACGGAAATGTTGGGGATCGTAGGATAGAGGTGAAACACGTAGATGAGCGCGGTACATAGCAAGGCTCCGGCGATGGCCAGCACGCTGTCGGTAAGATAGCCTCGCCAGTTTCTCTTGAGTTGTACGGGGACCTGGGGAATCTGTTGTATTGTACGCATCGCAGCCTGCCTTTCTAAATCTACTCAAAAGTGCTTACGCACCCTCGAATAGATTCAATTGCTGCACGTGCCCCTCACAGGAAGCCCCCTTGGCTTCGACGCCGCTTTGGGTCGCATGCAGCACACCGCACTCAGGACGAGCCTGAGCGTGTGGCTCTTGCCGAGCAAAGAACCTCGCCAGGATATTGTGCGCACTATTTTCATCGCGGTCCATGACGAGTCCACATTCGACGCAACCATACGTTCTCTTCCACAGTGGCATCGCTTGCAGATTTCCACAGCCACTACACTGTTTGGAGGTGTTGCGCTCATCTAAAAGGTGAAGGTCTTTCCCGTACAATTGGCATTTGTAGGTGAGCATCTGAATGAAAGTGTACAAACCCCATTCGTTATAGACTGCACGATTGAGATGTTTGTTGCGCTCTCGATGCTCTTTCATAACCATTTGCCGCTGAGAAAGATCGCCAACCACAACGGTTCTCTCAACCAATTTGTGGGCTATCAAATGTGACGCTTTATGAAGGCTATCCTGTTGTTTGTTGCGTTTCTTCTGGGAAACACGTTTGTACACCTTGCTCAGATGGAGGTAACGACGCGACTTTTTCTTGCATTGGTCACGCTTTGATCGAATCTTATCCAACTGCTTGTTGTGCCAACGCCCCCCTTTGAAGCCGCCAATGGTATAGATTCTGCCTTGCTCGTTGACACCCGTTGCCAGCGTTTTCATGCCCAGATCAAAGGCGACCGTTCCACCCGTCTCGCAGTTTTTCTCTTTGCGCTCTCTGACAAAGGAGGCAGAGTAGTTGCCTCTGGCATCTCGACTGATAGCCACCTCTTTAAAGGGTTCTGGCGGTGTCTCTGTCAGACGTGCGACGATGTTGGGGTAAACCTTTGCACCATGTTTCCCTCCGCCACCAGTAGGCAAAATGAGCTTATCGCCTTCAATCTTGATGTACATCGCCGGATAGCACAGGGTGAAAAAACAATGACGTGGGCGTACACGTGGGAATCCTGGCTTCTCTCCTGCTTTGACCCTGCGATAGAACGCTTTCATGGCTCCATCAAGGCGATAGTAGACCTCTTGGAGAAGCTTGCCATACACCTGTACTAATTCAGGGTCATATACCTTGCTCTCTTGCAGGCTCTTCTTTGCTTCGTAGATGTTCCACTTCTCGCCATTGCGCAGTCGCATTACCCACCAATTATAGAGCGCTCGACATTTCCCCTGCATAAACTCAAGTGTTGAGGCGTCTTGCTCAGAGACTTCAAGCCTGATCTTTTTGCTGAGTAGCATCATGCTGTGTCCCTTTCCGCTGTCCATGCAAGCGATCATATTCTTGAGTCACAAGACGATCCAGGGTATCAAGCATACTCTCTTCCGAAAACGCTGATACGACCCGAAGTTTTTTATGCGTGTCCTTACGAACACGCAATGTGATGTAGTCTTTGGTATTCATGCATACATTGTATACGTTTGCATGCAATTTATCAAGGAGCAAAAGTGTCCAATGCAAACACATCCAGGTAGGTTTGGCTACATTTTCAACCACTGTTCATAACCTCCTCAAGCATATGTATATTGCCGTGCATTGCGCTACTGATGTACGCACCTACGCAGAGGAATTGTATGCTCTCCGGGAGCGTAGGCGCATACATTAGTAGCGCTAATTCAACGTACGAATTTTGTCCCTATCGGGAGGTCTTCCAGAGTATGCAAGAGCACATGTGAGGTGCAGCCGTTCGCGATCTGGACGCAGGGTACCTCCTCAAGAGCGTGTATGCAGGCGTGTACCTTGGGAAGCATGCCGTCTCGAATGACGTGTTCTTCAATCAGTGCCTGGGCCTGTTGCTCATTCAACTCTGAGATGATTGTACCATCAGCATTGTAGATGCCGTCAATATTACTTAGAAATGTCAACCGGGTTGCGTTTAGCGCGCCGGCAAGGTGAGAGGCAACCAGGTCTGCATTCATATTGAGGCTGCTGCCGTCTGGTCCTAGACCCAGGGGAGCCAGGACCGGTATATACCCATCGTCGAGCACCTGGCGTATCAAGGTGGGGTTGATTGTGTCTATAGCTCCCACATAGCCCAGGCTTTCGTCAGCGATGTGTCCCTGTATCAGGTTGCCATCGGTGCCACAGAGACCAACGGCTTGTCCGCCAAGTTGTGTTATCGTGGTTGCGATCTCTTTATTGATTTGGCCACATAGAACCATGCGTACCACGTTCAGCGTCTGGGCGTCTGTTACTCTCAGGCCATGTTCAAAGTGAACGGGGATGTGGAGCTTCGAGAGCCACTCGTTGATGACGGGTCCTCCTCCATGTACCAGGACGATGTTCGCACCCAGAATTTGTAAACAGATGCAATCCTGGAGCACGCTCCGCTGATACTCCAGGGTGCTGCCCCCTAACTTGACGACAAAAGTCTTTCCTTTGAGCTGGGAAAATGAGCACTTGCTGGGGCTGGCATGGTCCATGGGGATGAACTCATGCCTGTTCCATGGCTGATCGGTCGCTGGTACTGATGGGTTTATCATAGATCGTAACTCCTCGTGAACGCCTAGAAGTCTGGATTGATCACTTCACTCCTCTGGTCTGAGAGGAGATATATATGCTCTTCTACTGTATCCGATAGACAATCAAAAAAGTGTATGGAGGCGAGTGCCAGGTATCAAAAGATTGTCAAGATATAGCCCCTATCCCAGGTGTAGTTGCTCGACGATGGGTCCAAGGGAGAGGGAGGCAAAGTAGGTCAGGCCGACAACGATGATGGCGGTAAAAATGATCACCGTGCCAAACATGACAGAGTCGGTACGAAACTTTCCGATGGACATTGGGCGTCGATCTTGCAGGCTGAACTTGCCTGCCAGTGCCAGGGCTGGAATGGCCAGGCCAAAGCGTCCAATAAGCATGACAATAGCCGTGGTGACGTTGTAGAAGGGGCTATTCGCGCTCAGCCCGCGAAGTTCTGGCCGTTGTTGGTCATTGAGGATGCATAGGCATACAGAATTTCGGTGAGGCCATGTGGCCCGGTATTTGTCGTTAGGCCCGCTTGTCCGGGCGCGGTGACGACCGCCAGAGCCGTAAAGGTCACGACCGCGATTGAACCCAGGAGCGTATAAAGCGCTAGGAGCTTCATCTCGGGTGGCTCGATTTTCTTGCCCAGGTACTCGGGGGTACGTCCGATCATCAAGCCTGTCAGGAAGAGGCCAATCAGTGCCACCATGATGATACTGTAGATGCCAGTTCCCAGGCCGCCGTAAATGATTTCGCCGAGCAGCATATTGACCAGCGGCACCGTACCTCCGATGGGGGTATAGCTGTCATGCATGGAGTTATAGGAACCGGTCGCCCCGTTTGACGTAGTTATAGCCGTCAGCACAGAGCCGCCGATACCAAAGCGGACCTCTTTGCCCTCCATGTTGCCGGCGCCGCCGGTGATATAGGGTGTGAGCGCGGGATTGCCGCGTTGTTCGGCCCAGCCGCAGAGAAGCAGGCCTGCGACAAAGAGGATCGTCATGGCCCAGAAAAGGACCCAGCCCTGGCGCGTGTTGCCAACCATCAGGCCAAAGGTGTAGGTGAGAGAGGCTGGTAGTACCACAATCGCCAGCATCTCAATCACGTTTGTCAGGGGAGTGGGATTTTCAAAGGGGTGGGCGCCATTGACGTTAAAGAAGCCCCCGCCATTGGTGCCAAGGTTCTTGATCCATTCAAGCGCGGCTACAGGTCCCTGGGCGATAAGTTGGGTGCCTCCTTCAAGCGTCTTGACCTCGGTATAAGGATGAAAGTTCATGGGCACGCCCTGCCAGATGAGCAAGAGACTGCCAAGCAGGGAAATGGGGAGGAGTACCCAGAGAAGAGAGCGTACTAAGTCGAACCAGAAATTGCCCAGGAAGGGCGTGCGCTCCCGCGCCAGGCCGCGTATAAAAGCCATACCGACCGCCAGGCCCGCCGCTCCAGCCAGGAAGTTTTGTGTCGCGAGGCCAACAATCTGTGTCAAATAGCTCATAGTCGTCTCACCCGCGTAGGCCTGCCAGGTGGTTGTGGTTGTGAAGCTAATGGCGGTATTGAAGGCCAGGTCTGGTGTCATCGGTGTCGTCATATGGGCCGCATCGAACCAGGGGAGGAACTGTTGCACGCGTAGCAGAGCATAGAGTGCCAGCGTGCCAATCAACGTGAAGACGATAAAGGCGACACTATACTGTCTGAAGTTCATCTCACGTGTGGCATCAAGTTTACTTACGCGGTAGATAGCGCGTTCGACCGGGCAAAGGAGCGGATCAAGCCAGGTTCGTTCACGCGCGAAGACACGCTTAAGGTATATCCCCACGGGTTTTACCAGGAGAATCACTACCAGGAGAAAGACCCCATATTGCAGGAGGGCTAAGGAACTCATCTTCGTTCTTCCTTTGTTATTTCTCGTTTTATTGCAGATTTCCTGCTAAAAGGGCATCAGGTATTCAGTGTGAACTAGCAGGAGAGCCATAGTTGCTATCCAGATCAAAGTTGAGTTCCAGCACATTGACGCGTGGCTCTCCAAAGATGCCAAGATCTCGCCCATCGGTATGTTTGGCGATAAGTGCTCGCACCTGGTCAGCTGTCAGGGTTGCGTTCTTG
Source organism: Ktedonobacter robiniae (assembly GCF_016587375.1). Lineage (GTDB taxonomy): Bacteria > Chloroflexota > Ktedonobacteria > Ktedonobacterales > Ktedonobacteraceae > Ktedonobacter > Ktedonobacter robiniae. The sequence goes on along the minus strand of NZ_BNJG01000001.1, from coordinate 511,443 downwards.
CTACCTGAGGCATGGCGGGCCTTTACAATGCGTTCTACCTGGAGCAGGGCGGCTTCGACAGAGATATGCGGATCGAGGCCACTGCCGCTGGCGGTAATAATATCGGCTGGAAGCAAGGTATTGGGGGGCAAGTCATTTTCTTTGCGGAACTGGGTGGCGTAGGCCTTAATACCATCATAGGTACCGGGAACGTAGTAGGTATGAGGTTTGCCCGCAACGGGGGTTGCGTTGTCCGGGACCTTGTCACCAGGCTTGAGCGTGATGAGTGTGCCGTTCCCTTCAAGTAGCTGGGGGTTTGTCGGTCCCAGGTTAGAGCCGCTAGAACTGCTAGCGTTATAGCCAGCGGCGCTTGGGCGACCATGAAAATATTCAGGGCGGGTAAATTGCTGCCCAATGAGACGGGAACCAATTACCTGGTGTTGCTGATTGTAGAGGAGGCTACCGTTGGCCTGGTCAGGGAAGAGGAGTTGACCCAGTCCGTAGACGAGGGCGGGAAAAATCACCCCGCAGAGCAATAGGAGGATAGCGAAAAGCTTGAAGGCGCCCCAGGAATAGCTCAGGATGCCACTGGCTTTAGGGGATGGTTCGGACAAGATCCTGGAAGATTGTTCAGGTTCTTCTTTCGCGGCCTCAGGACGCGTAGCTTGTTTTTGCTTCATAAAAACCCTCGTTTGATGGTGCTAACGTTCAGAGCAAGGACGCGTGAACGCTGGTGATAGTTGGTTAAAGACGAACACGAGCGTAAGCACGCTCGTTTATTGTTCTCTATATAGTCTAGCTTTGGAAACATCAAAGGGAGGTAAGAGGAGAGGGGGAAGCCTTCAAAAAGTGCTCAAGGAAAGGGTCTGTTATGGTAGCATTCAGAAGAAAAGCTCCTTCTTTAACGAATATATCCGTTCTTGAGCGAATCTTTATGTGTAGCTCTTGCATTTTCTCAAGTTGGTGGCGTAATGTTTTGGAGGTGAATCCTTTCCCATTCCTGCTCTGCCTGCCCCATGTGGGGCGGTGTGGAGTACAGAGAAGACTCTCTGCTTTCGATATTGCTGGCAAACCTTTTCTCTCGACTTTTCAGCGCCTTCGGCGCTTCACATCATTTGTGTGGTGGCAGATTGAGCGGCCATCACACACCAGAAAAAGTGAGCCGCGGAGCGGCGAGGAGAGTTGGGCGGCAGTATCTGCTTTCGGAATGTCTCATGAGGAGATTTCTATGCGCAACTGTCCTAATTGCCATCAACCGGTCGGTGCCAGTGACGATATCTGCGAAAATTGTGGCGCTGTCCTTGATAGTGCACTGGCTGCTCCGACTTTTACTGCTGCCTCCGCTTCAATGCAGCTACCTGCAGCCATTCCATCTGCCGTGATCGCTTCGACAACTCCTGCTGTCTGCCCTAACTGTCACAGTGCTCTACAATCAGGCGATGATATCTGCGAGCAGTGTGGCATGGTTGTAACTGCAACTACGAATAGTGCTGTTGTTCATCCTACCAGCACGCCGACAGCTCAGCAGTGTCCCCAATGTCACGGTCCACGCATACCGGGCGTTAAGTTTTGTAATCGTTGTGGCTTTAGCTATGTAGGTGTTACGGGACCGGCCGCTTTGAGCAACTCTACCTCGGTTGCAAGCCCACCATCTACCTTACAGGTGGGAAATATACTTAATAATAAATATGAGATTATCCGTGTCATTGGGGCAGGCGGTATGGGTGCGGTCTACCTGGCGTATGACCAGGTCTTGAAACGCCAGGTGGTGATTAAGGCACTGCTGAGCGATGATGATCCTGATATGGCGGCTCAGAGTGTGAAAGAGCGCGAGTTCCTGGCTGCGATCAAGCATGCCAATATTGTCTCGATCTATGACTTTCTGACGATTGGGATGCGTGGCTATATCGTGATGGAGTATGTCGAGGGCAAGACGCTCGACGACCTGCTAGAGGAACGCGGTCACCCCTTTGATGTGCCTGAAGCGATCCGCTATATACTGGGTATCCTGCCGGCCTTCTCGTATCTGGCGAAACTCGACCTTGTCTACTGTGATTTTAAACCACAGAATGTGATGGTCGAGACGTTGAAAGACGGGACTCAGATTGTGAAGCTGATCGATCTGGGTACTGTGATCAAACATACGGCGCGTCCAGGCGATGTTTATGGCACGCACGGCTTCTATGCTCCGGAGGCTGTTAAGAATCCGTCGCCCGAGACTGATCTATATACTATCTGCCGCACGCTTGCATATCTCGTGACGCAGATGGACCTGGCAAGTCCGATCTTTGGCATGCCATCCTCCGAATACTACAAGGCTTTTCGCGATTATCCTGCTCTCTATCGTCTGCTGGCCAAGGGGACGCACAGCAAACCTGCGCAACGTTTTCATAGTGCGGAACAATTGAGCGATCAGCTGGCTGGAGTTCTGCGTCAGATTGTGGGTGGCACGCTAGGCGTACCTGTGGGCTCGAATCTCTTTGTGCCAGGGATTATGACGACGACTGGCAAGTTGGGCTTTCGTGGTGAGGCGGTCTTAGATGAGGGCGATAAGGCGATCGACCACCTGCGTTTTGGTGACCAGGCGCTACGTGGAGGCAACTACGTTAGCGCGGAAAGTTTTTACAAACAGGCCGCAAAGATTAACCCCAACAGTGTCGACGCCCATCTCCGGCTCGCTGAAGTGTATATCGATACCAGCGAATTTGGCATGGCTCTGGCTGAGGTTACGAAGGTACAGCGTATGGCTCCTGGTAACTGGAAGGTTGCCTGGTACACCGGACGCTTACTGGAGGCGCAGGAGAAGTATGCTGCGGCGGCTGATCAGTACCGTGAGTTGATTGCGGACCTACCAGGTGAACTACCACCTCAGCAGGCGCTGGCACGTGTCTGTGCGCGTATGGGCGACGATCTGACTGCTGTGGAGCTGTTCACTAAAGTGCTCAAGGCTGATCCGGGCAATACGGAGGCTGTACTGGGGGTGACGGGCTCTCTGCTCAATCTACAACGTTGGGATGAGGCTGCGCGGGTGCTCAGTAGTATCAATGAGGCGGCCGCAAAGTATGTTGAGGCTCAGTTGATGCTCTGTGACCTCTATCTCAGCCGCATGGTTCCGCTCACACCTCAGAATGTGCAGAGTGCGTCGCAGGCGGTGAACGGACTGGATGGCCGCACTGAAGATCCGCGCTATTACCTGGCGCGTGGCGATGTCTACCGGGTTGCGTATGGCCTGGCTCGCGCGAAACAACTACCGTCCACGAGCAAGATAGCCGGGGTGACCGATCTCAGACCAGCAACATTAGGCCAGGCTGCCGAAGAGAGCTATCATGAGTATCTACGCCGCGCCCGCAAACCTGCAAACCGTGAGACTATCGTCCGTCGTAAGTTCGAAGTTGCTCCCTGGCGTCTTCTATAAAGGAAACTACAAAAACTATGTTTAAAATTACTGCTTATAACAATCCATACCTGCGTGTTGGACAATCAACGATGCAGGCGGTCCTCTCGGTCTGTATAGATGAGGCCGCTGCTCCGGCTCCGGCTCCGCTGGCTTTGGCGATTGCGCTGGACCGTTCTGGCTCGATGGATGGTGCGAAGATGCGTGCTGCTCGTGACGGGGCGGTGAAGGTTGTGCAGGCGATCGATGCCAGTATGCAATTTATGGTTGTGACATTCAACGATAACGCCCGTATCATCTTTGGTCCGGCGGCTGGAATTGAGGAGAATAAAAATCGCGCGATTGCTGCTATCCAGACGGTCTATGCGGCTAGCGGGACGCGTATGAGCACTGCCCTGAATACGATTGTGGATAAGTTTGGCAGCAATCAATCACGTGCTACGCGTATCCTTTTCCTGACTGATGGTAAAAATGAAGGGGAACCGCGTGCTGCCCTTGATCGCGCGGTTGCACGTTGTTCGGCTGCGAATATCAGTATCAGTGCGTGGGGTGTTGGAACAGACTGGGATGCGGCTGAACTTCTGCATATGGCGGAGGTGACGCGTGGTTCGGCGGATATTATCCCGACCCCCAATCAGGTCGAGGCGGCATTCAGCAGTTCGTTTAGTGAGATGCGCAGGACAGCTATCACGAATACGCGCATGTACCTCTGGTCACCTGCGGGTGTCCAGATTACCAACCTGCAGCAGGTCTATCCTACGATTGTGCCGCTGGGTACAGAACCCGATCCGACCAGTCCACGTCAGCAGGTGATTGCGCTCGGCTCATTCGCTCCTGGTGATCAGCGCGACTACCTGCTAGATATTACTATGCCGGTCAACACACCGGGTCAACAGTTTATGCTTGTCCGTCCCACCCTCAAGTACTTCGCGGGTGGGGGAACGGAGCAGGAGGAGAAAAGCGAACGTTCCGGCTGGGCCTTCGTACAATGGACCGAGGATGTATCCCTGGCCGCTCAGATCGAGGCCCATATCGCCCACTATACCAATCAAGAAGAACTATCCAACAATATCAAAGATGGCCAGGCAGCTCTCGCTGCGGGAGACAATGAGAAGGCCACACGTCTGCTAGGTCGAGCGCTGGAGATTAGCGAACGTTCCGGCAATGCACGCGTGACCCGTCTGCTCAGTGAGCTAATCTCGCGCGACGCCAAAGGGACGATACAACTCAACAAACAGGCCGACGCCGTGGCCCGTAAAACTCTGGCCATCAATGTCAGCAAGACCTCAAAATTGCAGTAATACCGCTCTCTATAAAACGACTAGAAGAATTTGAAAGAAGATCGCTAAAATGGCTAAACCACGGGTGAGTACGACAGGTACGTCAACCCCCTACTACACGCCACCTGCAACATCGAATACAGGCGCTGGGAAGCAGGCACAGTCCACGCCTGTGCCAAGTCAGGCTGTGCCACCAACAACGACACCTGCAGGTCCAAAGTTTGTCAGTCGTGTCTGGCAACAGGCTCGTCGTACGTTGAAAGGCCAGTTCATCGCTCTGGCTAGCGGCTGCCTGCTACTCGCCATACTACTAGCCCTCGTTATCTCTCTCTCGTTCAACCGTGCCGCCACAGATCTGAATACTATCGCGAATGGCAGTATCCCCAGTGTCGATGCTGCGCAATCGCTGGCACAATATATTGACGATATCGACGCAAAAGCGGCTGACTACATTGCGACTGCTCCGCTGACCCAGATAGAAGCGTGCAGTGTCGTTACTGCCAGTGGTAGCAAAAATGTAGGACCCAGGCGCGTCCATGACTGTGATCAGCTCAATATCGATGCTGAAATTATCCTGGCTAATCAACAATTGTTCAATGCTGCCCACAACGTTACCTACCCTGGCGAGCGTACTGCTGTGGAGCGCATTACTGCTGGCATGGAGGAATATGTCGGGCACCTGACCGTCATGCAGCACGAGTTTGACCAGGCTAGCAACACGGCTAATGCGCAGGATAGTCATCTCCGCAATGCTTACCAGGCCTACCTGGCAGCCAGCAGTGTCCTGCACACCAGGATTCAACGCCAACCGAGTATCGTTGAAGATAGGTCAACTCTGCCAGCCTGCCACATTGGTATCGACCAGCACCTGGCGCAACCCAACACCTGGGTCAACGGCGGCATTGCAGACAATATCGACTGTTTGAGCGATATCAACTATACCCACCTGCAAGGGACAACTAGTACTGGTGGTGGCTACAATGATGTAATATCATTTTTAAACACCGCACTTATCGGTGCCATACTGCTCAGTATTATCTTCGTAGGCTGGCTGCTCATCTCTACCTGGCGTATGGCGGCGGTCACTCACCGCGTGATCAATGTCGGGCTCAGCCTGTCGCTACTCGTCGGAGTGATCTTCAGTCTTATGATCATTGGTACCCTGCTCAATTTCACCGGACTCCCAGGCACACATACTGCCAGTCAGGACGGGGCCTATCGGCAACTAGTCAAAGACGATTACGACAGTGTCTACTATGCAGCAAAACTGAAACGCTACGGCACCGATGCCAACGCTGATGAGTCTCGCTGGCTGATCGCGCTGACCTTCAACGATACAACCACAGCGAGTGGTGCAGACCGCTGGGCCGCCGACTGGGGCACCAACATCCAGCAGGTACAACAGCTAATCGCCAACGCCCAGAACAACCAGACCTGGAATGAAGAGATCCAACCTCTCTCCGATATCCATTCTGGCTGGAACAAATACATTACCCTCGACAGACAGATCCGCGCAGCCGCCAATAACGGCAGCGATCCGCAGCATATCAATAACGCTGAGGTCATCAGCACCGGACCATCCAACGCTGCCTTCGGCACCTTCTCAGACGCCGTTACTGCTCTGAGCAAAGCCAACTACGATCACTACAATACCACGCTCAGTAGCACCCAGAACACCCTGAACATCTACACCTCGCTCAGCGCTATACTCTACCCCCTCATCGGCCTCTGCGCTGCCTGGGGCATCTACACACGACTCAACGAATTCTAGCCAACCACACAGATGGGCCAGCATACACCACGAGGAAAACAATCCCATACTGGCCCACCTTCTACCTCACCTCCACAACGATCATCACGGGGCCATAACATTTTTCGTTCTGACATTCCCGCTAAGGAAATTCGGGTCGGAAGCCTGTAATAATGAGGCTTCTAGCGGTCCAGGTTAACAGCAATCGTGCCGCTTTCCCTTGTTGAGCAGAGCCTACCAACCCTACGATTATGGCTCTTCTCTCGACTTTATCAAGCGTTAGCGGGGAAAATAGTACGAACAAAGGTTATGACTCCAACTCAGTTATTCTCACTGTGCTGATTGCCAACAAGGTTTGCCTCAATCGATTCTATCAGTCAATCCGGCAAACTTTGCTGGCGAGTTATATGTAGCCTTCTTGCTTTTCAGAGGAGAGTGCAAGGCAGATCGCTCGTTGCCGGTTGAGATTCGAGAGCGCTGCCAGTGGAGGCAAAATCGGCGATGAAAGCCGCCAGGAGATCGCCATCCTCCCCATTGCGGAGGCGGGTTGCGACATCGTGAATAGCATTGAGCGCGTTCGCCAGGACGATCTCGACGCGCTGGTTGCCGCCGGTGTAGTGCTTGATCTCGGTGAAGACTGCCAGGTACTCCTCGAAGGAAGGCTGTCGGATTTTTAGTATGCCTGCCCGATTGTTGAAGTAATAGGTGTCCGGCTGCGATTGACGGCGTACCAGACGTTCAAGCACGGCTTGTAGATACTTAATGCAGAGAATACCGGTTGTCGGGTCGTTGACTGCGGGTGAGAGCGCGCGCAGAGCGATATCTGCGAGTTGGCGAACGCCGAAGCGGATATCCTGGGCAATGTCGCGCTCGCGCTCGATGTAGATACAGTGCAGCAGCGTTTTCCGGAAGGCCTCATCGACGGCGTGTGCGGGCCAGATATGCGCGATGACCGTCTCCTCTGTCACGAAATCGCCGGGGCTGACGAGCAGGTGGACCTGGAGCCGAAGGAACTTGATATCCTGGAGCAGGTGCGTGAGTGAGATGCGCTGAATGTAACCGGCAAGGGGCGCGCGCAACTGGGCTGGTTTCTCGCTTGTATGCCAGGTCTGGATGAGGGAGAAGACTTCGTCTTCGTGCGGCTCATGCGACCAGTTAGGGGACGATGCATCGATAGCCTCCACCGTCTGTGTGGCGATGCGCGCGGCGATATCCGATACCTGGATGATCTGCCCGGTATGGTGAATAAAGATCAGCAGCAGAGCTAGACCGAGGAAACCCAGATTGATCCCGACGGTGATGCTGACCGCGGGAAGAAAGCCGGGATCAAACGGTGCGGGGTCGCGCACTGTCATAAGCACAATCAGCGAGTAGGCGAAAATGGCGAAGAAGCCCCCCGCGACCACCTGCGTCACGCGGTCCTGAAGGAAGCTACGCAGCGCGCGTGGTGTATACTGACTGGAGAGCAGTTGCAGGACGACGATGGTGATGGAGAAGGTGAGGCCCGCGACCGTGATGAGCGAACCCGCAATAATCGAGAGAATCGTGCTGGCTTCGGCTGACCCACCACTGAAGAGCAGAGGCACGTTTTTGACCTGAAAAGTGTGGTCAAACATCAGGAGAAAGATTGCCAGAAACGGACCAAACAACGAGACAAGCGCGGGAACGAACCAGAATGAGTTCAGTAGCGCACGCATGGAGTCATCAAGCGTCTTTTTGACCTCATCAAACATGGAGACCTCGCTAAAGCTGGCTACCAGCCAGAGAAGGATAGACACTCCCACGACCCACAACAAACAAGGAGCGCCGATAGCCGACCAGACTTCCCGGCACTCCATCGAAATTATTTTTTTTAAGCATTTTTTTCAAGACATATAATACCACATCTTTACGCCGCGTGGTACGACACATCGAGTGCCTGCTGAAAGATGGTGCGTTAAGCGGCGACGATCCACTACGCACCCTGATGAGACCCTGCCTTATGACGCTTAATGTCTGTGCACAGTCCTATTGGATAAAAACGGAGTACTCCTCTCCACCGAAAGTAGCAAGACCCTCAAATGGCTCATCCGCACTGCCCGTGCTCCATACGAGAGCGGCTTCCTGGGTGGAAGAGAGCTTGGTATCAATGGATAATGCGTGCGTAATAACCAAGTTCTCTGGCCTGAGGATCAACGTTCTCGGCCAGAGAACTTGGTTGGGTGCTTGTTGGGACTTTACAACTAGCCACGAAGAAAAGAAGCGTATCTCACCCGATTAGGGAGCGTGGTTTTCCCTTTGCTCTTGGGGAAGAATAATGCGCAAGTAAACGAAAGCCAGCGCGAGCAAAAGGACGCCAAAGAAGGCTCCGCCAACGCGCATCGAGGTGGGCGAGGATGAAGCAACAATGCTCCAACCAATACAATAGAGGCCGAAAAGCAAACTGAGAGATGGTGCGAAAAATCGACGCATAGCCATGCCCTTTCTCCTTGTGAAACATCATTGTTGTCTGCTGTGGTGTTTGCTACAAACGATCCAACGCTTTGGCAAAGCTTATCAAGATAGAAAACACTCCAATAACTACGGCCACAACCAGTACGTCAAGCATGCTCTTTCTCCTTTGAAAGAGTGAAGAAGAGGCAAAAAAGACCCTTCAGCAGTCTCTCTCGCTGAAGAAACGCTTCGGAAGGGGAACAAGGGGCACTGTGATTGTTCGCGATGTGGTCATCTCTCGGTATGGGGGAAATGTACCAGAACCGGTCATCTTTCGGAGTCCCTTCTTTTCTGCCTTTTCAAGACACAAAGACATCTGAAAACCGACCAGCCTTCCCGGTACACCTTTCTCCAGGCAAAAAGCTCGTGTATGCCTATGCTTCTGCCTATTGCTTCATAGTATAGTTCATGCTTCTCGAAAATGCAATCTGGCATTGTGTTTAAGACTGTCTACTTCCTTGTCTTCACAGTCTCATCATGCTATACTTATTGCCACAATCTATATTTATGTATTTCTGGAAAGCACCGGGAAGTCTGGTCGGTTACGGTGTCTTTGTACATTTCATCACCATGTGATGGATGCACAGAGGCGCAGCAACCTGATCGCTCTCGGTGCTTTTCTTTGTGGAAAAGTAGGGTCCATCACTTAACACACTACGTGGAAACGTCCTGTCGCCGTTGATATGATGCTTCTGCAAAATAATACTTTGCTCTGCACGAGCCGAAACCTTGGCTTAGAACAGGACGAACACTATGTTTCCTTTTAATATTCCTTCATCTTTGCCTGTGGCTCTTGGGCTGTTTTTCGTTTCACTTATCATCGTGATCGCCGCATCCACACGGTTTACACGCAAACTAGAGGAGTTATGTGTCGCATTCAATCTTTCAGTTGGTATGCTGAGCCTGTTGAGTGCTCTCGGAGCCAATATTCCAAATTATGTCGCTTCCGCCCTCGCGATTTTTGCTGGTCATGACGATGTTGGTATTGGCATCATCGTTGGCTCGAATATTTACAATCTTGCCATTATTCTCGGCCTCTGCACCTTCTTTACTCCTGAACGTGCTGGGATGACATTGAATACACAGGAGAAACGAGATATCCGCACGATTGTCCGTTATACCTTTGTGATTACGCTCCTTTCATTCGTGGTCATCGCCTGGCTTCCAGACGAACCAAGCCTGAGCACCATCCATACTACGCACATCGTCCTTCTATTGGCTGCCCTGGGGACACTGGGCATCTTTGGCGCATTCCTGCTTCACCTCATCAGGCGCCCACGTGGCGGTAAAGGAATATCTCTGCATCCTCATGATCATCCCAAACGGGAAGCGTCATGGTCGATACTTCGTCTAGGGAGTGAAATCATCTTTACTCTGGTCGTTGCATTGGGTGGGGTCCTGGTAATGGTCCAGTCAGGACAAACGATGACTGCCGATGTCCATATGCCCTCAGTTCTCGCAGGCTTGCTTGTGCTCGCTGTCGCCACATCATTGCCCAACACGGTCGTTGCCATTAGCCTCGTGCGTACTGGTGAAGCTGCAGCATGTATTGAAGAGGTTTGTAACAGTGGAAGTATTAATACCGCGCTGGGCATCGTCCTGCCGCTCGTATTTTTGTCAGGTTTCCTGGAGGACCGTTCCGTGCTCTCTTTGGATGCTCCGCTTACCCTGGTGCTCACCATAGGTGTATTCTTCTGGGTAGTGAGAGGCCGCATCAGTCGGATCGCGGGTGCCCTCCTGCTCGTGACGTATATGACCTGGGTGCTTCTCCGTTTGTGGATGTAGACGACATCTTGCTATTTTTCTCCCTTCTGCTCAGGGAGAAGTCAAGACGTTGATAGCAGAGGAACGTTAGGACGATCGTGAAGAACATGGGAAAGACGCTTTTTGCGAGGAGGAAGAGAGCAAAAGCGCAGACTATCGCGAGCAAAGACAAACAAATCACCATGAACCGTTTCTTTTCGTTTTGGACAACACATCTTTCATGGCTTTGCTGACTTTGTTGGCCCGGTTGTTCTTCTTGAACATCTGTCATGGTGATATCCTTCTTGCCGAGATCTCCTGCTTTCTGAAGAACAGACTGTGATAGTTCCTACTATAGCGCACAGATGATCAAAAGATTGTCAAGAAAAGACCTACGGAGGTAAGAGGTCACTCAGAAGCTTTCGGTGTAGAGTATTTGCATGAAATACATGTTTTGTGGAATAACAGCGGACTCTTCTGACAGAGCTTCCGCCTTGCCTCTTTCCTCTCATAGAAGGAACGGAACTCTTGGTGGCTAGAAATCCACTATCGTTTCCGCTGTCCACTCAATAGTGTTGAGATCGAGAAACGTACATCTCACTCTTGGCGTGTTTCCAAGCTGAATTGCACTGAGCATAGAGGGGTTTTACCCGCGGCTGAAGACTATCAAGGATTCTCTGCCACCAACAAGTAACTGTTGCTTTCCTGCTACATATTAGGAAGACTTTGTGGTGTCTTGGCATAAGCATGTACAAAAAGGCGCAGCTCTCGCTTATGAGAACCACGCCCATGGATGCGGGAGAGTGCAGGTGGGTGCCTGTATGGTATACAGGCGCCCACCTACGTAATTAGGAATTTAGCTTGTCCAGGTCGAGATTGAGTTGCAGGACATTGACATGGGGCTCGCCGAAGATCAGGAGGAAGCGCCCCTGAATATTATCATCAACAAGCTTCTTGACGACGTCCTCGCTCAGGCCGCGCTCGCGCGCGATGCGTGGGACCTGGAAGTAGGCTCCAGCGGGCGTGATATCAGGGTCCAGGCCCGAGGCCGAGGTCGTGACCAGGTCAACGGGAACTGGCACGCCTGGATTCTCCTTCTGCAGCTCCTGTGTGCGCTGCTGGATAGCATCTTGCAAGTTCTTATTGGTTGGTCCCAGGTTAGAGCCAGCCGAGTTCGCGGCGTTATAGGGTTGGGCCTTACTGCCATCATCTGACAGCGTTGCCGAGGGGCGACCGTGGAAGTACTTTGGCAGTGTCCACTCCTGGCCGATCAGGTCGGAGCCTACAAGCTGTCCATTCACATAGTGCATGCTGCCATTGGCCTGGTAGGGAAAGAGCAACTGGGCCAGGCCTGTCACGATACCAGGGTAGATCAGACCCGTCACGATTGTGAGCACAATCGTGATAGCGATGGCGGGCCGGAGCACTTTAATAACGGTTTTCATAGCGTAACCTTTTCTCCTCCTAAAGCGTCAGGTGCAAGGCGACCAGGATCAGGTCGATCAATTTGATGCCGATGAACGGGATGATGATGCCACCAACACCGTAGATCAGCAGGTTACGGCGCAGAAGAGGACCGGCACCAATCGGGCGGAACTTCACACCACGCAGAGCCAGGGGAACGAGCGCGATAATGATGATCGCGTTAAAGATGACTGCCGAGAGTACTGCGCTATGCGGAGTGGCTAGCCCCATGATATTGAGTGCATTCAATTGTGGATAGGTCACGGCGAAGGCGGCGGGAATGATCGCGAAGTACTTGGCCACGTCGTTGGCGATGCTGAAAGTCGTCAGCGCACCACGAGTGATCAGCAATTGCTTGCCAACCTCTACGACTTCGATCAGCTTGGTGGGATTGGAATCCAGGTCGACCATGTTCGCGGCCTCTTTCGCGGCCTGCGTGCCCGTATTCATCGCCACGCCGACATCGGCCTGGGCCAGGGCGGGCGCGTCATTGGTGCCGTCACCAGTCATGGCAACCATACGACCACCGACCTGCTGCTCGCGGATGAGCTTCATCTTGGTCTCAGGCGTGGCCTGGGCCAGGAAGTCATCGACGCCCGCTTCTTTGGCGATTGCCGCCGCGGTGAGGGGGTTGTCACCAGTGATCATGATGGTGCGGATACCCATAGAACGCAGTTGGTCGAAGCGCTCGCGCATGCCGCTCTTGACGATGTCCTTGAGCTCAATGACGCCAAGGATGCGTGCCCGGCCACCGCGAGTCTCGGCGACCACCAGGGGCGTGCTACCAGCCTTCGCGATGGAGGAGACTAGCTCGTCCAGCTCGGCGCTGCTCACGCCACCGTTCTCTTCAACATAGGCTTTGACGGCGTCGCCCGCGCCCTTACGGATGGCGAACATGTTTCCATTCAGATCCACGCCGCTCATGCGCGTCTGCGCGGTGAAGGGGATGAAGGTTGCGCCTTGAACATTCTCTGGGGAGAGGCCATACCGCTCCTGCGCCAGCTTGACAATCGAGCGACCTTCCGGTGTCTCGTCAGAAAGGCTGGAGAGGAGGGCCGCATGCGCCAGGTCGCGCTCATCGACACCAGCGACGGGAACAAAGCGGCTCGCCATACGGTTGCCCAGCGTGATGGTGCCAGTTTTATCCAGCAGGAGCACATCGACGTCGCCAGCCGCTTCAACGGCGCGACCGCTCATTGCCAGCACATTGCGCTGCACCATGCGGTCCATACCCGCGATACCGATGGCCGAGAGCAGGCCACCGATGGTGGTAGGAATGAGACAGACCAGCAGGGCGATCAGGGTCGTTACGGAGACCGCCACCCCAGAATAGATGGCGAAGGGTTCGAGCGAGACACAGACCAGGACGAAGATAATCGTCAGGCTAGCTAGCAGAATGTTCAGCGCGATTTCGTTCGGCGTCTTCTGGCGTTTGGCGCCCTCAACCAGGGCGATCATGCGATCCAGGAAGGTCTCACCGGGGTTGGCGCTGATCTGCATGACGATCCAGTCCGAGAGGACGCGCGTGCCGCCGGTCACGGCGCTGCGGTCGCCACCACTCTCGCGAACCACGGGGGCGGACTCACCGGTGATGGCAGACTCATCGATAGAGGCCACGCCCTCGATCACATCGCCATCACCAGGGATGACATCGCCGGCCTCGACCAGTACATAGTCACCCTTGCGCAGGTCGGGGGCCTGGACCTCTTCATAGGTCGAGTTGCGCTCGCTCGATTTGAGACGTTTGGCGATAGTGGTCTTGCGCGTACGGCGAAGCGTATCGGCCTGGGCCTTGCCGCGACCCTCGGCCATGGCTTCAGCGAAGTTGGCGAAGAGGACGGTAAACCAGAGCCAGATCGCCACCGCGAAGACAAACCAGGTCTCCGCCGTGAGCTGATCGCTTGTAAACGAGCTGGTTGGCGTGGTAAAGAGGAGCAGGCGTACAAACTCAAGGGTCGTAATGACGCTGCCGACCTCAACCACGAACATGACCGGATTTTTGAGCTGCCAGCGTGGATCGAGTTTTTTGAATGAATCGAGCGTGGCGCGGCGGATGATCGCGGGATCAAAGATCGAGCGGTCCCCCTTGCGGCGCGATTTGACAGGTTTTGTCTCTAGCGCGCTCTGCTCTTGCATATCTGATGGATCTTGATTTGTCTGAATGCTCATGTTCTTAGAATGCCTTTCCCGACAGCATCAGCAGATGCTCCACAATCGGTCCCAGCGAGTAGGCGGGGAAGTAGGTCAGGGCGCCAACGATCAGGATAACCCCAATGAGCAGGGACACAAAGAGCGGTCCCGTCGTGGGGAAGGTACCTGCACCTGCGGGTACGACCCTCTTCTGTACCAGGGAGCCAGCCAGGGCCATGACCGGGATGACGAAAGCGAAACGGCCAATAATCATGGAGAAAGCAAGGGTCCAGTTATAGAAGGGCGTATTGACGGTAAGGCCACCAAATGCTGAACCATTGTTGCCGTGCGCCGATGTATAGGCGTAGAGAATCTCCGAGAGTCCGTGTGGACCAGGATTGAGAATCGAGTTTGTGCCGACCGGAAGAACACTCGCGACCGCCGAGAAGAGCAGGATACCAGCGGGTAGGATCAGGATGGCGAGCGAGGCCATCTTCATCTCCTTCTGCTCGATCTTCTTGCCCAGGAATTCGGGGTGCGACCCACCATCAGGCCCGCGATAAAGACCGCGAGAATAGCGAAGATCAGCATACCATAGAGGCCGGAGCCGACACCACCAAAGATGATTTCACCCAGAGCAATATTGGCCAGGGGGATCATACCGCCCAGCGGGGTAAAGCTATCATGCCAGGCATTGATGGCACCACAGGAGGCGTCAGTCGTGATGACCGCGAAGAGCGAGGACTGCGTGATGCCGAAGCGTACCTCTTTGCCCTCCATATTGCCGCCCGCCTGAGTCGCGGAGACACTCTGATCGACGCCCAGGTTATTCCAGGCGGGATTGCCAGCCTGCTCGGCGGGCAGGGCCACAGCAACACCAGCCAGGAAGAGCACGAGCATGGCCGCGAAGAGCGCCCAGCCCTGGCGGGTATTTTTGACCATTTTGCCAAACTGGTAGGTCAGGCCCGCGCCGATGGCGAAGATGGCAAGCGTCTCCATCAGTTCGGTGGCAGCATTGGGGTTTTCAAAGGGATGGGCCGAGTTGGCGTTAAAGAAGCCGCCACCGTTCGTTCCGAACTCTTTGATAAACTCCTGCGAGGCCACGGGACCCTGCGCGATGGTTTGAATGGCACCGTTGAGTGTATGTACGGTTGTATAGGCGTTGAAGTTCTGCACCACGCCCTGGGAAACCAGGACCAGCGCGCCAATGGTGCAGATTGGCAGCAGCAGGTACAGGGTGCAGCGGGTGACATCGACCCAGAAGTTCCCCAGGTGTCGCGCGCTTCTGCGAGACAGACCGCGAATAAACGCGACTGCCAGGGAGATACCGACCGCGGCCGAGGTAAAGTTGTGGAAGGCCAGACCCATCATCTGAGTCAGGTAGCTCATCGTCGTCTCGCCAGCGTAGGCCTGCCAGTTGGTGTTACTGGAGAATGAGACCGCTGTATTGAAGGCCAGCGCAGGTTCCACGGGGCCCATGCCCTGCGGATTGAGCGGCAACCACTGCTGGACGCGTTGCTGGATATACAGGAGCAGGATGACGACGATAGTAAACACAATCATGGAGACGGTATAGCCGACCCAGGTCTGCTCCTCGTCCTCCCTGGTGCCATAGATTTTATAGAAAACGCGCTCTACCGGGACGAGGACGGGCGAGAGCCAGGTGCGTTCGCCGTTAAATATCCTGGTCATATAGAGGCCCATCGGCTTGGTAATAAGAATAAGAATTACCACATAGACCAGGACCTGCAAAACACTATTTGATGTTACAGGCATCTGTGTTCCCTCAACACCTTAAAATTTCTCTGGTGCGAGCAATGCTACAACCAGATAGACAACGATAGCTAGTGAGACAATCCCCACGAGGATATATTCAAGAGGGGTATTCATAGAACATGCCTCCTTACAACTTATCACAGGCGATAGTAAAGCCTATGAGCAGCAAGAAACTTGCGATGGTCACGATAACAATGATGAGATCGAGCATAGAAATCCTCCCTTCTGGCGAAGCGCTCGCTCCCCTGGGGGTGAGTCTAAACGGTCTTACGCGGTGGAGAGGGGCTGCGGATCGCGGCTTGGGACGCGAAGCGTAGCAGGGTCTCCATGGGGAAGGGTTTGGGCAAGTAGGCGAGAAGTTGGAACTCCGTGAGGCGTTCTAGACTAACGCGTACGGCGGAGAGCACGACAACAGGCATGACCTGGCGCAGCCCCTCAGTGATGCAGGCTGGCAGAAAACCTTCTCGCGACGCAATCCGCAAAACCTCCCATCCGGTGTGACCGGGTAGATCGATATCGAGAAAGATAAGGTCGAAGGTGTTGTCACGGAGAAACTCAAGTGCTGTAAGCCCATCATGGGCCATATCGACGCGATAGTGGCGCGCCTGAAGGTTGCGACCAATGACCTCGCTTAAGACGGCGTCGTCTTCAACCAGCAGAATACGTGTTTGAGAGTTTTGCATGAGCGGACTCCTTTTGCTTCTCCTCCTCTCCCTCCCCTTTCGTTGTAAGTATAGGCAAGAACATATCAATGTGCGTTCCGGGTCCAGTCGTGTATTCTAAAAAAATTCTCATCGAAACGGCACACATCTGGTTCAAGGCTAGCTTGCTCCCTGTTCGTCGTCGAAGCGATAGCCGACGCCGGGCGTAGTGAGGATAAAGCGGGGGTGATCTGGGTCTGGCTCAATCTTTTGTCGTAGCTGTGCGACATGGACATGGAGGCTATGGAGTTTACCCTTGCTCTGCGCGCCCCAGAGCTGCTCCTGAAGCATGTCGCGCGTGAGGAGCTTGCCGCGATGGGTAAGAAAGACCTTCAACAGATCGTACTCGGTTGGCGTGAGCTTTATTTCTGGTTCTCCCACCCAGACCCGGCGCTGGGCAAAATCGACCCTGAGCAGGCCAATCTCGAGTCTGGGTGCAGTACCGGCCTGGATGCGGGCCAGGTGGCGCAAGGCGACCTGGATGCGCGCAATAACTTCACCCATCCCGAACGGTTTAGCGATATAGTCATCGGCTCCCAGGTCAAGTGCCTGGACCTTATCGCGCTCCTGGTCTTTGACGGAGAGCACGATAATGGGGACATTTGACTCCTCGCGGATGCGACGGCAGACCTCTAGCCCGCTGATGGTTGGCAGCATCAGATCGAGCAAAATAAGGTCTGGTCGCTGCTGAAATACTGTTTTAAGAGCCTCTTCGCCATTGCGTGCGGTCAGAACGCGGTAGCCGTGCGCGGTTAGCCCGCGCGATAGGGCACGGATAATCTCTATTTCATCATCGATGATTAATATATAGGCCCCTTGCTTATGCATGCTTGACTCCTTTATTGTTCAAATGATCGCAGCGGAAGCGCGATAAAGAATTGAGCGCCCCCTTGCGGGCGTGATTCCACCCAGATGCGCCCCTCGTGTGCTTCAATCAAGCCTTTACAGACAGCCAGGCCCAGGCCTGAGCCGGGCGTAGAGGTATCACTGGTTCCGGGCTGTTTGTGGTGTAGCACCCGGTAAAATTTATCAAAGATCAGCTTTTGTTCCGCCTGTGGAATGCCGGGGCCGCGATCCGCGACGCTGATGAGCATCTCATGCTCCTGTGGCTGGACGGTCACGTCGATAGGGGTGCCAGGAGGAGTATAGCGAACGGCGTTCTCAAGGAGATTGGTGAGGACCTGATCGAGATGGAGGTAATCCAGTTCCACCGGAGGCAGGTCGTGTGGCCCATGGAGCTGAACGCTACGCCCTTCGAAGAGAGAGGAGAGTCGATCAAGGACATCCTGGATCAGGGCGCGCACCTGGTACCACTCTTTCTCTGGTTTGAGCGCGCCCTCCTCGATGCGCGACATATCAAGCAGATTCCCAACCAGGCGGTTCAAGCGATCGGCTTCGCGCTCTATGGAGCTGGCGATACTACGCTGGACTGCCTCTTCCCAGTGAATATCCTGCTCTAACAGGGTGCTGGCAGAGGCTTTGATGACAGTGAGGGGGGTGCGCAAGTCATGTGAGACGGAGGAGAGGAGGGCCGCGCGCAGAGTATCGGTCTGTTGCAGCACCTCAAGGCGCAAGTTCTCTCTTTGCAGGCGCGAGCGCTCTATAAGTAAGGTAGCCTGGTCCAGGAAGGCCCAGAAGAACGCATTGTGAGGGTATTTGTGAGTGTCTATGCGTGCCTCCCGAGAGAAATCAAAGTGTTCTGCCTGCCCTCCCTCTTTGTGCATGTGCAGGCGCAGGACGCCGACTGCTTTAGCCCCAATGATGAGTGGTAGCCAGTAGCACGCGTGGTAGATGGAGTGTTCGAAGGCATGCTGATGGTGTTGTGTGCTGGCATGTTCGATGGTTTCCAGGCTTTGCCCGTGCTTGATGACCCAGGCTGCGTGTGTCAACTCGCCTGGCAATAAGGGTGAGGGTTGGTCCTGGCCTGCGCATACCTGTACCTGCAATGTTCCCTGAGCATCTGGTTGGATAATCTCGCAATCCTGAACACCCCAGGAGGTGAAGACATCAACAATGGCGCGTGCAATCACCTTAAGTTGTAGCTCGGGGCGCCCCTCCTGGTTAATTAGACGCACAAGATTGTAGAGGATACGCGTTTCATACTCTTTGCGTGCGATCCGCAGGCTCTGCTGGCGCAACGTCGTGGTGAGATGTCCAGTAAGTAAACCGCTAATGAGCAAGACAAAGAGCGCTATCCATTCTTCCGTACGATAAACCGTAAAGGTATAGACTGGTGGAATGACAAAGAAATTAAAGGAGAGAAAGGCCAGAAGCGAGGCCAGCGTTGCCGCATAGCGTCCACGCCAGGTTGCCAGGGACAGGACCGCAAGCAGGTAGATACTGGAGATATTGGGAATGCGTGGATAAAGCTGAAATAAGGCAATGAGAGTGGTAATCAGCATTACGCCCGCAACGGCAAAAAGAGTATCGAGGAGATACGCGGTCCAGGTACGCTGTTGCTCCTCAACCAGAGGTGTTATTTGATCTATACCATACATGCCAGGTTAACCTTTCAGGGAGTGCTAAGTGCTGTCAGCGAGGCGTAAGTTGTTTAACATGAACTGGTCGCCGAGGGCAGAGCATGTCCAAGGTATCCAGGTTAGAGAAAGTATAGGCCAGGAACGCTCAATGATTTCTGTGGAAAAGGAGCTCTTTATCTCAAGAATTGTTCAAGATTTTGCCATGTATGCATAGACCGCGAGGACTGCAGACCGATACTCAGACGATGGGAAGGTCGCTGTGCTCGGAGGCTAAGCAATCTCGGGTCTTTTGCGGTTACCCTACGGAAGCGAGAGGCGTGTTTAGAGAGCAGGTGCGCTTATCACCTGCTCTCTATTCCCTTGCTCAAGCATTGGAGGACGTGCTATGCCACAAGATGAAAGACAGATCTGGGATCTCTGGATGCCTGGTGCTGGAGCGCAAGGGCTGCCCTTTGCACGTGGGCGTTGTGATAAGACCGAGTTTATGCTGGTACACGCGGCGCCACTCTCCCTCTCAGTTGACGTCTGGAATGACCAGGGGACCCTGCTGGTACGGGGAAGAAATCTGGAGCGTAGTGCCGCAAGAACGCCGATCACCAGGCTTCAACTTCAGGGAGGGCAGGTCACGCGCGAGGAGATCTGGCCGATCGAGGCAGACTATGGCCTACCAGTGATCTTGCCAGGAGGCGAAATTGGAATTTTACGCGCCTGGTGGAACGCCCCCGATCATCAGGAATGGCGCTGGAGCGTTGAGTTTTATAACCATCAATAGAGTCATCAGGGTAAGGTGCATGTGGAAAATTTGGGCGTTGCCAAATTTTCCACATGCACCTTACCCTGAGCGCCGCAGGCGCGAAGGAGGGGAGGCAATCAAATGGAGAATTTGCCGATTAAGACGCAGTGGTCGCTACCGCGCGAAGTGCAATCGGTATCGAGGCTGAGAGGTTTGACCTTGGGCGTGACGAACATGTAGTCGATACGCAAGAAGGCCCAGTACTGGTTGAGCCCGCGAATGCCCCATGAATGGCCACTACCTTTGCCAACGAGGAGGTGCGTGTCCTGTAGCCCAGCAGAGAGATCTTGATAGGCGGGTTCGCGATCAGTCGTATTCATATCACCCAGCAGGAGCAACCGCTCGCCATGCTGAATGAAGGGCTGCAAGAACTGGTGGAGTGCCTTGATCTGGCTATCGCGCCGCTGGGGACAGAAGAGACAGCCATATACCGTGTTGATGGATGAGATGGGGTGTGCGTTGACCACGAACAGCGTTTGTCCATGCCCTAAATCCAGGCGCGCCCAGAGAATACGAGGAATATCCCAGACTGCGCGTGAGCCATCCGGGGCCGTGACTTGCCCATGATCCAGAATGGGAAGGGTACTGAGCAGGACCTCGCCAGGCGGTGTCTCTCCCGAGCCATAGAGGTGATAAGGATACTGCCGTAAGATATCCTGAGCTTCATCGATTCCGTTCCAGTCCGCCTCTTGCAGGGCGATAAGGTCGGGATGGTGCGTGTTGATCAGTTGGCGCACATAGCCGCCCCGTGTGTTGTCGCCCAGGAAGTTCCAGGTCATGGCGGTAATAGTTCGCCCTCCTTCGATGCTTTGAGCGTTGCCAGCACCCAGGCGTGGCGAGAAGCAGAGACCGAAGAGAATGACACCGATGGCAAAGGCAATGCGTAGCAGCGCGGTAAAACGTAGAAACAGGAAAGGGACGAGGAGCGCGAGGGGTGCAAAGAGATAGGGCGCAAAGATTCCTGCCAGCGCGAGCAGACCCACGCGCTGAGGAGCAATGGCATGACTTATCAGAAAGATCAAGACGAGCAATACATAGAGAGATGCTCCTATTGTCAGCACCTTGAAGCGTTGTTTCTGCCAGAGACGTACAAACCAGTTGTCTGCCACTGTTTTCTTATCCTCGCTTTACGACATTAAAGGTCTTTTTATTGTAGCACAACCACGTCTGCCTGGTAGAGGTTATTCTTGTTTAACGCGCTCGACAATGCCTTCGCTCTGGACCCATAGGCCAGGAGGGAACCCAGACCATCAGTATGCCTGTCTGCTTGGCTTGCTTTATGTCGGCAGTGTAAGCGAGTGGGCCTGGAGAAAGTGCCAGATCAGATCCGTTGCTCTGGCATATCTCTGCCCCTGTTCGTCGACAAAGCCGCCTTTGGGCCAGGTGTGCTGACCGCCAGTGATGCGATAATGCATGACTACCGCGTGGGCGCGGCATGACATCCACTGCTCGCCCAGGACGTCGCCCTGCTGAAAAAATGGTGTGGGTGTGGGCTGGCAGCCATCTCTCTCGACCCATTGGGAGAGCCAGGTATGGATGGGAGGCTCTTGATCATTGGCGCTGTTGCCGTTATAAGGGACGATGTGATCTCCCGTGCCATGGAACTCTAGTAGAGAGATTGGGCGTTGTGGGGTACAGCCGCCTGCGACGGGATGCATGCCTCCCGAAACAATCGCCACGGCCGCGATGCGATTAGCGAGCTTGCATGCGAGGATATTGGTGAACGAGCCTCCATTAGAAAAGCCCGTGGCATAGATACGATGGGGATCGATACAGAGCGTTTGCTCCAGGTGTCCAATCAAGTCGTTTACAAAGCGCACATCATCGACATGGGGATAGTTACGCGGCCCCGTGTCCCATCCGCGCAGATGGTCGGGGCCAATGGTGCCCTGGGGATAGGCCACGACAAAGTTTTTTTGCTCCGCTAGCGTAGAGAGGCCGCTGATGCGCTCTTGCATGAGAGCATTGCCGCTATGTCCATGAAAACTCAACACGAGTGGATATTTGATCGTGCTGCGATAGGTATGGGGAATATGTAAACGATATTGGCGGGAGAGTCCTCCCGAGAGCAGGGTCTCATTGACGCTGGTTGCAGGTGGAGGTGTGAAGGGCGCGCTGCAGCCATAGCCAGAGAGGACAGCGACCTGGGCTGTGGTGCTGACCGCCTGCGCTTTTTTCGCCGTACCACAGCCTGTCAGTATACAAAGTAGGATAGCGATGAGTCCATATGATCCGTATTTGAGCGAGCTGCCCGTAAAACGAAAGAAGCGCACGGTTTTTTTCTCGATTTCGCTGGGTTAACGATCTTTTGTGATTGATAGGCGCTCCCAGGCTCTTCTGGGGACGTTCGCCAACCAGGACGGCAATGGCTGGGATCTTCCAACCAGGCGGCTAAACACTGGCGTCTGGGTAAAGGCAATACTGATCAGGGCCGAGCTTCCGGCGGTAAAGGCCCAGGTCAAAAAGACGCGAAGCACGACGTGCCAGGTGGCTGGCATAGCGGGTACGAGCCAGCTCATGGCTGCGGCCAGAATCAGCGCGTGAATCAGGTAGACGCCAAAGGAGGCATCTGAGAGCATATGCCAGAGTGTATACCAGCGTGGGCGCTCACCTGGACGGCGCCGAGCTGGATTAGCCCAGCGGGATGCCAACCAGAAGGCACCTATGATGATGGCAGCGCTATAGGGTACCATGATGGGTTGTAGTACCGAGATAGCCAGCCCCATCTCTTCATGCAAGAACTGAAGCTGTGCATAGAACCCTAGCCAGAGCATACCTAGCGCCAGTAGCATACCACAGACAACCCACCGCCCGTGGCGTAACAAGAAGGCGCGAATAGACTGGAAGTGCAACGCGGTGATGCCGCCGAGCACAAAGTAGAACTGGTACATCAGGGCTATGTGCTCTTGATAGAGCCAGAGCGTATGCCAGGGTTCAACCTGGTTAAGAGTTCCCATCTGAATATACCCGAAGTCCAGGGAGAAGACAAGGACCTGCACAAGGAAACTGATGCCTAGTACCTGCCAGGGATAGGCCCTGACCTGCTTTAGAAACCAGAGGAAAAGCGGGAGCAACAGGTAAAACTGGATCGTGAGCAGGATGTAATACAACTGATATGAGGCGCTCCCGGTCAGGATCGCGCTCGGGCTTTCTTGCAGTAGTTGGAGCAAGGATTGGGGGTGCTTATTGGCCCAGATATAGACGATGCTCCAGAGGCAGTATGGCAGCAGCACACCTACGCCGCGCTTCTTCCAGAAACGGATAAACGAGAAACCTTGCCCCTGGGCGAAGCGCTCGTAGTAGACATAGGTCATTGCGAACGCCGTCACGAACATGAACAGTGCCCGTGTGAAATGCAGGGAAGAGAGCACGGCATTTTGTAGCTGTACTCCCATCGCGCTTGTATTGAGAAACGTGGTGAAGGAGACGACGTGTACAGCAACGACGATGAGTGCGGTAATGGCCCGCAACGGATCTAGCTCATAGATGTGAGGTTTCCGCGCCGTACGTTGTTGCGCTACGCCTGCCTGACTTGTTGCTTCCCTTTGTTCCTGTCTAGCAGGCGTTAACGTTTGCTCCACAGGTCATGGTCTCCTCTCGTAGCTTGAGTTGTTGACGGTCAACCTTCCCCATTCGATTTTTGGGCAAGGCGTCGAGAATGATCAGGTCAACCGGTGTCTTGGGTGGTCTAAGGTGGCGCCTGACATGGGTCCAGAGATCTTCTTCTAGCTGCCTGGTTTGGGGCTCATTCAGTGCCAGGTAGGCCACGACCTCTTCACCATAGATGGGGTGCGGACGCCCTATGGCTACACTCTCGCGAACCGCTGGATGGGCCTGCAATACCTCCTCAATCTCGCGTGGCGCGATGTTTTCGCCGCCGCGATTAATGACCGCCCTCAAACGGCCAACCAGGAAGAGATAGCCATCTCTATCCAGGTAGCCGAGATCGCCAGTGCGGAACCAGTTCTCCACAAAGGCCTCCTGTCCAGCATCCCCATAGTAAGCCTGAATGACGTTGGGTCCCTGGATGCAGATTTCACCGACCTCCCCTGGCGCGACATCGTGTAGACGCCTCTCTTGCGTTGCGGGTTTACAGATGCGTAGCGAGACGCCTGCAGGGCGCCCTGCCGAGCCGGGTTTGTGGAATTCTGGTGGCAGGGGATTGGCCACGATCATGCTTGCCGCCTCGGAGAGGCCATAGGTCTCGATGACTGGCACTCCGATGTACTCCTCGAAACGTGCGAGGTGGGCCGCTGGTAGAGGGGCCGAACCGGTGCGTACAAAGCGTAGCGTCGAGGGCAGCAATGGTGGAGGATCACCCTCCAGGAGGATAGCGATCATGGCCGGGACCAGGCTAGCCCAGGTAATATCCTGCTGTTCGAGCCAGGTCCAGAACTGGCGCCGACTAAAGCGCCTGGCGATGACCAGGCTGGCCCCCGCCAGCAGGGAGGCGCACAGGCTAACTACGGGAGCATTGATGTGGAAAAATGGGAGCGGTGTCAGGCCTCGATCCTGCGGCCCCAGGCGGTGCACTAGACGTACCTGGTCCGCCGTCCAGGCGACCTGCTGCTCAGTCAGTACAACCCCTTTGGGTTCTCCCGTGGTTCCTGATGTCATGATGCATATGCGCCCTTCCTGCGGAGGCGTCGGGAGCCGATTGGGCCTGGCGAGAGGCTGTGTGAGCCAGACTTCACACTCCTCTCTCGTTACGACGCGGGCGCCACTGGCCTCAAATTGTGCTCCATGGCTTGCTTGTTCCACGAACACGATATCAGGATGAAACATCTCTGTCGCACGCGCAATATCGCGCTCGGAGAGATCTGGTGCCAGGGGCAGCAGGACATGTCCGCCCGCGAAGGCGCTTAGCCAGACAAGCGCGTTGAGGATGCTATTCTGAAATTGTAAGAAGATGGTCTGGGGCGAACTGCCCAGGTGCTGGCATAAGCATTGCACGGCCTGTGTGGACTGCTGATAGGTGAAACTCTGCCCCGTCTCAATCTCAGTGAGAAAGAGGTGTTCAGGCCTGTGCTGTGTCCAGTAGTGTAAACGGGTATAGAAGGTACTCATAAATGTTCCTCATCCCTCGCGATATGACACGCCTTGTCGTTGAATGGTTTGTTCAGGCGATGCGCCGTTCGTCTTCAATGATCACGGCCTGTTCCAGAGTTTTCCCACGCGTTTCATGTCCAAGGAAGGCGACAGCCAGGACCCCTACCAGAGCCACCGTGGCCAGGAAGATATACGATCCCGCGATCCCGCCGCCAGCGATGATAAAGGCCATGATAAAGGGTGCCAGCGCTCCCCCAAAGAGGCGTCCCACGCATTCAAAGCCGCTGATGCCAAGCGCACGTATGCTGGTTGGATACTGCTCAGCGCCGTAGATCTTAATGCCTGGATCGACGCCGATGCCAAAGAACGACATGAGCGCGCCAAAGGCGAGCGAGAGAAGCACGGTATGGGAGAAACCAAAACCGATAGCGCTTACCGCCGCGATAAGCGTGAAGACGATCAGGGTCTTCTTGCGTCCCCAGCGTTCCAGAGCGTAAGCCACAGCGTACTTGCCAGGAATAGAGGCAATGACAATGAAACTGGCATAGAGGAAAGCATTATCCAGACCATATCCTTGCTTCACCAGGACAGTTGGTGTGTAGGTTTGAATGGCATAGAAGATGAATAGAATGCAGGCGAAAGAGATCCACATCATCAGCGTACGTTTAAGATAAGGCCTACGCAGGAAGGCGAGCGGAGAGGCGCTCTCCTCGGAAGATGCCAGGACACTGCTTCGGGGCATTGGCAGAGGTTTCTGAAGACGCTGTTCGATGGAGGTTTCCAGGTGATGCACAATGCCGTCCGCCTCGCTGTTTCTGCCCCGAATTTGTAGCCAGCGTGGAGATTCCGGCATCCATTTTAGCAGGGCGGGGACATATAGGAGTGGAAGTCCACCGAGGAGGAAGAGAAAGCGCCAGCTCTGACCGCTGGTAAACCATGAGTTTGCCAGGAAGCCGAGCAAGGGCGCGGCAAAGTAGCCTACTGAGAGAAAGGAATCCAGAATTCCAGTCATCAGGCCGCGCTTATGACCGGGCGTAAACTCAGCGGCCATCGCATACGGAATGGGGAAGATCGCGCCCATGCCAAAGCCTGCCACAAATCTCAGGAGTAGCAAGAGAGGAATATTGGGGACAAAGGCGCATAGCAGAGAGAAGAAAGCGTACCAGGCGGTTCCCAGGGCCAGCATATGCTTACGCCCAATCCGGTCAGTAAGCCAGCCTGCCGGGAGAATGGCGACGACAATTCCCAGCGTGGACGCAGTCGCCAACCAGCCTACGGTAAATGTATCAAGGTGAAATTGCTTTGTTATAGTGGGGAGAACAGTGCCAATAATGCCGATATCATATGATTCTAACAGCCAGGAGAGACCTGCCAGAAATAGAATACTCCAGATTTCCCGACTCAGGGGCAAGCGGTCAATGCGTGCAGCAATGTTTTGACGCTGGATACCCGGCGTGGAGACTTCCATGAAACAAACTCCTATTCATCCTACGACACCCTTTTTGCATTGAATAAATTCAATGCAAACTGCCTATCTCTATCTTCGATCTCCTTTAAGAGTAGCCCATAAAATTAAAGAAAGATTAAAAAGAGTTTGTAAATTTCCTCAATTTATTTTTTTGATGGGGGCAAATTGGATACTTTGTCTCTCGGACGGGTGAATCTTTGACTGAAAGAGGGAGGGGCATGTGGCGTGGGTAATTGCCCACGCCACATGCCCCTCCCTTTTCCCCTGCGCGCCGCAGGCGCACAAGCAGATGCTTAGGAAACTCAGGCTTTTTTCTTGATGGGGATATAGATCTCTACTTTGGTGGCATCGTAGTAGAGCTCGTAATCGGCTTTGCCCTCGGCGAACTCGTAGCCGGACTCAGGGAACCAGGTGGTCATGATGTATTTCCATGTCCCCTGAATGGCATCCGAGAATTCCGGCCCTATGTTCTCAACTGGAGGCACTGTAAAGACGGCATAGTTTGCCTCGGGCACTTCGCCGCGAAACATGTCTGCTGGGATGCCATCATAGTTCTCCACCTCGACGGCGATGACATACGAGAACTCGCCAGTGACGCTGTCGGGCGGATAGCAGATACCCAGCTCATTGTGATGCACGACGGGGAACGTTTTATGGAGCGTGGCGAACTTCTCTGGGGTCATGGCTGACCAGAAGGCCGGAATCTCCTGCAAATTTTTGCCCTCAAGACATGTCGTTTTGAGTTCATAGCCCGCGACTTTAGCTGTAGGCTTGCTGATAATCTTTGGTTCCACAACGATTCCTCCTGCGATATTGTATTCCTGAAAAAGGAGCAAATTTACTTTTTGGGGAAGTTGCCCTGAGACATGGCTGCGGTACTGTTCGGGGGAACAGCCATATGTCTTACGGAACGCCTTCGCGAAGCCATTGTAGGTATCAAAGCCATAGTCCGTGGCGATATCGAGGATACGCTTGCCGTGGGTGAGCTCGGCGGCGGCATACGCCAGGCGCCTGCGCCTGATATACTCCACCACCGGTACGCCGACGTAGGCATTAAAGATTCGATAGTAGTGGTAGGTGGAGAATCCTGCGATCTGGGCCAGTTCGTCGACCGTAATACAGGCGCGCAGATGCTCCTCAATATAATCAATACTCCTCTGGATGCACATCCGGTAGTCCATGGCGTTCCTCCTCCTCGTGATCACTACCCCAAGTATAGCAGGCGAAAATCCGTTCTAGTGGTCCATTCTTGCGCTGTTCTTCATCGTTGCCGCCTTTGGCCCGGTCGAAAAGAATAACCTCATAACAAAAACTCTATAGTAAGGGAGGCTATCATGCAAATCGCATCGCCAGCATCGGGTCAAGGCCTTGCGCGCTATGAGACGCTGGATATTCACATGCAGGCCATTGAATGTGTGATCCAGGTCATGCATTCCCACATGCATGAGGACCTGGCGCTGGAAGACCTGGCTTCGGTTGCCTGCCTGAGTCCCTATCACTTTAACCGGGTTTTTCGCCGCCTGATCGGCATCCCGCCAGTGGAATTTCTCTCAGCTCTGCGCTTTCAAGCGGCCAGGCGCTTACTGTTGACCACCTCGCTCAGCGTGACCGATATTTGTTTCGAAGTTGGCTATAGTAGTATGGGTTCTTTCACAACGCGTTTTACCCAACTGGTGGGCCTGTCTCCTCGCCTCTTGCGTCAACGCGCGCATGAATTTGAGCCGCCCCTTGTAGAAGAACGGGTAGAACCAGCGGCGAAGCGTTTCCCAGGAAGCCCTAATACGCGGATGAAAAACACGATCCGGGGATGGATCAGTGCTCCGGCATCTTTTCAAGGTACGATCTATGTCGGTCTCTTTACCAGTCCCATTCCTCAGGGGGCGCCTGTGCGTTGCGCGAAGCTGCACGCAGCAGGCACATATGTGCTGCATGGGGTTGTCGACGGGGTGTATTACCTGCGTTCCGCCGCGTTTCCTCTGGCTGCGGATCTCCGGGCCTGCTTGCTTCCGGGCGAGAAGATCTTGCTTGGCAGTAATATATCCCCGCTTGTTGTACAGAGCGGCCTCGTGTCTGGTAGCGCCGACCTGGTCCTGCATCCCCCGCGCCTGACTGACCCGCCCCTCGTCATGGGATTACCCTTGCTGTAGTTGATGGCGTGTGAGCCTTGGCAAATCCTGTTCGAAAAGCTGTATAATCTTGTAAAAAAGATATATTGCTTGTAAATCGCTACGATGCGATATCATCGAAAAGGATTTCCGCCTATGCACGCGCTACGGCAACTGTTGAGTAGTAACTCGCTGCTGGCTCTTTTATGTTGCGTATTCCTTCTAGTGGGCTGCGCACCAGAGAATACGCCCACTTCGATGAATACAGGAAGCTCTCAGCCAGCACAGATTGTCTCAGCCAACTGGGAACGTATACCACTGCCTGGCCCATTGCTTGCTCACATGGTGGCTTCCAGTGACCCCAGTACGCTCTATATCTGCACTGGTAGTGCCGCAGCTCCAGGCCCTATTGTCCTGTGGAAGAAGAGTCGCGATGAGGGGCAGTGGAGGCGTATCAACCTTTCAGGAGCTACTGGCACTGGTTGCTCTTTCGCAAGTACGGCGACTCAGTCAGCACAGATCGCGGTCATGATTACCAATACTATTGAGAAACAACGCGCCTGCGATCAAAATATGCTCTTTCTAAGTAGTGACGATGGAGCTAGCTGGGAGCGTGTTCCCCATACCTCCATCGCGCCCATGGGAAAAGGGGCAGACTTTTGCCAGATTGCAGCCACTGAAGGGCATCTCTACTGGTGGTGTTCATATAGTCTATCCGAGCACAGTCCCCAGGTAAGTATATTGGAGCGTTCCGATGATCATCGTACCTGGACGCGTGCGGATAGCGCCCTGGGGCAGGAAGCTTTCTTCTCGCCACCCCAGGTGATAGATGGTGGGAAGAATCTGGTGACTATCGTGACCCATCTCTCTTCTCTCTCCGAGTCTTCGCGCTCCATCCTATGGGTGAGCCATGGTGCGGGCAATTCCTGGCAGCCTCAGGCAGCCTTGCCCGAGCAGGTTGGCACCTTTTTACTAGCTGCACCAGCGCAAGAGCCATCCCAGGTAACTCCTCTCTATGTCCTGGCCCATGAGCAACTTCCATCTCATCTGTATCAGACGCAGATCTATCAGAGCGAGAATGAGAGTGAGTGGGCGCAATTGCCCGCCCTGCCTGTGCCTGGAAGAAGTAGTGAGCGCTCCGGACTGCTCCAGGTGCTGACGGTTACCAGCGACGGGCGTCTGCTCGCCTTTGGCGCCGATCCCCAGACTGGAATAACAAAGCCAGCCTTGCAACAGCCAGTGGCAAGCTTCAGACTGTGGATATGGAATCCACATTTAGCAAGCTGGCAGGTGCTTTCAAGCCCATTACGCTATACCGCCAACGAGGGGTGTGGTCTCTGCTGGAGCGCCAGCATTGCCAGCAGTTCGAGCAGCGGTGCCTATCTCTATGCTCACTATTGGGATGATGGAAACAGCCTCTTCCGCATACATGTTCCTGATGCCAGTTAATCCAATGCGCAGACTCTTGGTTTGACTCCTCCGTATTTCCTGCTCTGTTTGCTGAAAATTATACAGTGAAACAGAGAAATACTAATAGGGAGAGATACGATGCCAGAGGAGACATCACCCAGAGCATGCAAGATGATAAGCGAGAGTCTTATCAACTACTCATTATTAGAGATCATCCATCACGTTATGGGCAATGGGCTTGCGACGATCTCAGGATACACCCAACTTCTCGAACATGTCATCCATGGTGAGCCGCAGGAGGATTCAACAGATCCTAAAAGGGGTTGGGGAAAAAAGGAGCAGCGTTGCGATCTATACCTGCAAGCGATGCAATCTACAGAGACGCGGCTGAACACTTTTCTGTCCCGGCTTCGTGACTTATCTGCCAATCTGGATAAAGAGCATTTTTCTGCGCGTTTTGTGAAAAATGATTTGAGCTTGTTAGTAGAGGAGATCACAAACCAGCTGAGACCGCTCTACGAGAGAGACGTTTGGCATATAGAGCTGTCGGCTACACCTTGCTATATTGTGTGTGACTCGCAGTGGCTAACCTTTGCGTTAGAACATATTCTCATGCATCTAACTACTAACCATGCCAGGACGGTTCCAGTAGATGTCAAGGTCATGCTGTGTCAGGATGCCGCTTACGCTCTTCACGAGGCCAGAGTAGCCATTCATATACATGACACTTTGATGGCTCGAAGGTCAAAGTCGACTGAATTGTTTGAAGTATGGTCTCAGACGCTTGATGAAAGAGACCAGAATATCTGTACGGCACTCTGTTATAAAGTGATTCGAGAGCATGGAGGACACCTGTGGAGTGAGCAAGACTCGAGCGAGCAAGAGATCATTTATGTGTCATTCCCATTGGCAGAATGAGAGAAACTGGAGGTCAGGTGTAGTGTGACGAGAGTGTAGCGATGAGATTCTCACCGCTACATTTTTTTAGTGGTCTTTTTCTATTTATTTGGTGTCACAGTAATGGTCTGGGCCAGGGCTTCGAGGAGCGTTAGAAGTGCCTGCCTGGTCTCGATATCTGAGATATCGCCATTGGCGTCCAGCTTCTTGTTGATATGGGGAATCATGAGCTTACCTTGCTCAGGAACTTTGGTGCCCAGCGCCTTCAGCGTGAGCAGGAGCGAGGCATGGGCATTCTCGCCTCCACCCCATAATGGAGAGGCGCTGATGGCGGCGACCGGTTTATCTGAGAACTCTCCCGAAGATACCGTCCAATCGAGCGCGTTCTTGAGGACTCCTGGAACACCGAAGGCGTACTCGGGTGTGCAGATGAGGACGCCCGCGGCGCTTTGAAGTTGTTGACGTAGAGTACGGACTGCCGCTGGCGGCTCGTCGCCATCCAGATCGGGCGAAAAATGAGGCAGGCCAGCCAGGCCTTCGTAGAGGGTAAACGTCATATGCGAAGGTGCCAGGCGCATAATTGCGCGCACCAGGGTCGTGTTCGTCGAACTGGCGCGCAGGCTGCCAGAAATGGCCAGGATATGCATACTATGTTCCTTTCGATTGCTATTTATCAGAAGTTAGTCGCCAGTATACATATTCAAGTTGACTTGAAGTCAAGGAACTAATCTTCACAGAGTTTGCGACAAGGAAGCCCCGTGTCTTTAGACCGGGGAGGAATTGTCGCTCTCCTTTCCCATTAGCAGTATACTGACAATATTGTTCTAACTGTGCTACAATACGGGCATGAAACAAACGATGCTCTTGAAACTGGCACCATCGCCAGAACAACACACTGCCTTGCTTAAGACGATGCACGCATTCAATGATGCATGTAACACAGTCGCCGAAGTGGCATATACTGAGCAACTTGCCAATAAGTTCAAGCTGCAAAAATTGGTGTATGCTGCTATTCGCAGGGACTTCAAGCTTTCGTCTCAGATGGCTATTCGCGCTATCAGTAAAACCGCTGAAGCCTATAAGCGCGACAAGAGCATCAAGCCCACCTTTCGACGTGAAGGCGCCGTAACCTACGATGAGCGCCTGATGTCCTTCAAGGGACTCTCTGAAGTCTCTCTTCTGACCCTGCAAGGGCGGGTGTTTGTTCCCTTCCGTGTGGGAGAGTATCAGCAATCTCGCCTTGATGCTATCAAAGGGCAAGCTGATCTTCTGTATCGCAATAGCGTCTTCTATCTGGCTGTGACGCTCGACGTTCCTGCTCCCACACCGGATGACCCAACTGAGACGCTCGGTGTCGATTTGGGCATTGTCAACCTTGCCACCGATAGCACAGGCGAGACCTTTAGCGGTGAAACTGTCGAGAAGACCCGCCAACGGATGCATTCTCTTCGCCAACGTCTGCAAAAACGTGGGACCAAGAGCGCCAAACGCCATCTCAAGACACTCTCTGGCCGTGAAGCCAGATTCCGCAAGAATACCAATCATGTCATCTCCAAACGTCTTGTTCAAAAGGCCAAATCCAACAAACACGCTATAGCGATTGAGGACTTAAGGCACATTCGGTCTCGCACCGAACGCACGGTTAAAAAGTCGCAGCGCTCTCGCCATAGCTCCTGGGCCTTTGGACAACTCCGCATGTTCCTCTCCTACAAAGCGGCTCTTGCAGGCGTTCCCCTACACGTCGTTGACCCTCGCAATACCTCACGTACATGCCATCAGTGTGGGCATTGCGAGAAAGCTAACCGCAAGAGCCAGGCTGAATTTGTGTGTAAGTCCTGCGGGTACGCTGCACCTGCCGACTACAACGCGGCTGTGAATATCTCTTGGGCTGTCGTCAAGCAGCCTCTTGCCTCAACCCTCGCGGGTTAGGGACAAGCCCCGCGCATTTATGCCGGGGTTCTTGACAGGAGTGATGTGCGGGAAAGCGGGAAAAGAGGGGAAAGCACGTATATGGCAGATGCCATTATCATCCTTTTTTCTGTGCCTTGCCCCACTGCTACGTTTGCTTGCTTTATAGCGTGTTGTGGAATATGGAGAGTGGCTTTTTACCTATGATCACCCCCTGGAGAATGCAAGAACTGGCGCATAGGTATCTCTCTATCGTAGAGCGTGGACGTATGGGTAGGCTCTTCTACAAGAGCTATAAGCACGAGGAGGCCAGTGATGGCTGAGCAGGCACAACAGTTCACTGAAAAGCGAGAGGTAAGGCCGTGGAAAGAGTTCGCGTTAAAGTTTCAGAACGACTGGGCCTTTAACTTGTCGGCGGCCCTGGCCTATCATCTCCTGTTGGCGACTTTCCCTGTCCTGGTGGCGCTATTGTCGCTGCTGGGTTTGGTGTTTGGATTTATGGGTAGGGATGCGACCAAAAGCGTGACGGATATGATGGTAAGCGCGCTGCCCTCGGTAACCAATCCTCAGGGAGTAGTGCAGGGAGTGCAGAGTAATCTGAAGGCGTCTTCGGGGATATTGGGCATTATCGCGGTCGTGAGTGCCATTCTGGTGGGGGCGCGGCTCTTTGCATTGCTGGAAACCTTCTTCTCGATTGTCTACCATGTGCGCCCACGGCCCATTGTGCGCCGGATGGTTATCGCGATAGCGGTGTTTATTCTGTCTATCTTTCTGGTGCCAGTGATGAGTCTTGCAGCGAGTATCCCGGTGCTGTTGGCCTCGTTTCTCCAGGCGACACCGCTGGGGCATTTCGCGTTCCTGACCTCGGCTGCCAGTCTTCTAGGTGGTGTCCTGGCAGCGTTTCTCCTCTTCCTGGCAATTTATGTAATTGTGCCCAATTTGCATATCCGCCTGCGCCATGGTTGGAAGGGAGCGATTGTCTCGGCGGTCGCGCTGCAACTCTACCTGGTGCTTTTCCCACTTTACGCGGCTCACTTCCTCAAAGGAGCGGTAGGCGCAGTCGGTTTTGCGGCCATCTTGTTGGTATTCTTTTACTACTTTGCCGTGTTGCTCTTCCTGGGCGCGGAGGTCAATGCCTACTTCGTCGAGAGGGTGCGCCCCACGCCCAATGACCTGGCCACCTTTTATAGCACCATGGCGGGCAAGGTCAACGAGGATATCCCCGAGGATGAGTCGGAGGCCCGTGTTGATACCAGGCCAACCGAACATCGCGATAAGGAGCGGTCGGTAAACTATGTCGCTGAGACCAGGGAGCAGGATGTACCCCCGCGAGTAGCACGGAATCCACGCGTGCAGCGCGAGGTCACTAAGCGACAGCAGCCGGAGCATGAAAGCTAGGGGATGATTTATAGGAGGTGATGTGGGCGTGGCGAGAAGGCGCTACGCCCACATCACCTCCTATAACCCCTGAGTGTGTTCCTCAGACGACGTCGCGTACAGTGGGACGGGTCAGCAGCAGGAAGAGCGTATAGCCGCCTATGATGAGGGAACTAACACAGACCGTCAAAGGACCGCCGATTAGCCCGATGGCCGCGCCAGCTGGGAAGTCGCCCAGGGGGCGAATACCCATAATCAGCAGCGTATTCAGGCTCATCACACGCCCACGCATCTGGGGCGGCACGCGGGTCTGCATCAGAGTAATGGTCGTCGCGCCGATGCCATTCTGAGCGATACCAAAGATGAGCAATGTCAGAAGTGAGAGCCAGAACACAGTGCTGAAGGCGAAGAGCAGCAAGGCGCCGGCCCAGATGAGAAGTGAGCCGAGCATGAGCCAGCCCTTCTTCTTGACCTCGCCGAGAGAGGCGACTATCAAGGCTCCCAGGATTGTTCCCAGGCCGCTAGCAGAGAAGAGCAGACCTAGTTGAGCGTCAGTCAGATGGAGTATTTGGGTCGCGAAGATCGGGAGAATCAGCGAAGTCGAGGGGCCGAAGAAGAGCATAATGCCATAGCCTGAGAGCACCCAGGGGAGGACGCTATCGCGGCGTACGGTGCTCAGCGAGGCCTTGATTGAGCTGAGCAGCGGTGCGCGTCGCTCGTTGGCCTCGGCATCGTGAGGCACTTGTAAGAGGAAGAGGACCACGAGCACGCCCAGGAAGCTCACAGCATTGAGCAGGAAGTTGCCCGCGTAGCCAATCAGGGGACCATGCAGGCCAAGGGCATGACCAGCCTGCGCCAGCACGCCAATCATGATACCAGCCAGGGCGGGACCAATAAAGGCTGAGCCATTGAAGACGATGGATTGGAGCGAGATGGCGTTCATCAGGTCCTCGCGTGGTACAAGGGTGGGGATGAGGGCCGAACGCGTTGGCTGGTCAAAGCTGAGGACTGTCCCTGAGCAGAAGGCGATCACCACGACCATCCAGAACTGAATCTGACCAGTCAGGGTAAGCACGCCCAGGAGGGCTGCCAGCAGCATCGAGAGCGCCTGCGTAAAGAGCAGGAGTCGACGTTTATCGATACGGTCCGCAACACTTCCACCAATAAAGGCGAAGATAAAGAAGGAGGAGGCCTGGGCCAGCGAGACAGTTCCTAGCGCGAAGGCGGAGTGATTGGTAATCGCGAGCACCAGGAGACTCTGAGCCACAATCTGCATCCAGGTACCCACCGAGGACACGATCAGGCTGATCCATAAGAGACGAAAGTTGCGATAGCGCAGGGCGCGAAAGGTCTTGAAGCGCGCTGGCGAGCCTGAAGGGGGCGTTCCCTGTTGGGATAGGGTTGTGGTCATAGGCGAGTGTTCCATCCTAACCATTGCAATGTGAGCAAGAGTGTTCTCTATGCGTTGTACCTCATAGAGGCGTGAGAATGCAAGTTCGGGGAATGTATGTGGTGAAGGTTGGTAGCCTGCGGCTGCTAACCCTTACCACATACATTCCCCTTTTTCGTCATCGTGCTATGCTGAAGGTACCAGTGCGATACAATTGCTTGGAGGAGCAGGGACGCCGCTTGCGGCCTCTGCTCCTCTTTGTTTGAGTCAAAAAGGACGCACGATGGAGGGATTGCGAGAATTTATTCGTAGACCGACCGGAGAGGGCATTGCTGATCGCTTGTTACAACCATTTCAAGCGTTTGCGCAGGCGGAAACGACGAGTGGCCTGATCTTGATACTCTGTATCTGCCTAGCCCTGGTGTGGGCCAACTCTCCCTGGGCGGGGAGCTATGAGCAGCTCTGGGAGATACACCTGGTCATTCACCTGGGTGGCTATGGTCTGGATAAGCCCCTGCATACATGGATCAACGATGGCTTGATGGTGCTTTTCTTCTTCCTGGTCGGCCTGGAGTTAAAGCGTGAAACCCTGGTGGGTGAGCTATCGAAGTTGAAGCAAGCAACATTCTCGCTTGCGGCCGCCATAGGAGGGGCCATCTGCCCCGCGTTGATCTATCTGCTCTGGAATGCGGGTACACCGGGTATCAAAGGTTGGGCTATTCCTATGGCGACGGATACCGCCTTTGCGTTGGGGATACTGACGTTGCTCGGGGGCGTATCACGTGGAGCCTGAAGGTCTTTGTCATCGCCTATGCCATTTTTGATGATATCCTGGCAGTGTTAATCATCGCGACCTTTTATACCGAGGCCTTGAACTGGCTGGCGCTGATCGCGGCGGCCGGTGTGCTGCTCTGTGTGGTGGGCTTAAACCTGGCGGGTGTGCGCTGGATACCAGCCTATGCACTGTTGGGGATTGTGCTCTGGTGGCTGATGTTCATTTCAGGTGTGCATGCCACGGTGGCGGGAATCTTGCTGGCGCTGCTTATCCCCACGCGAGCGCGTATCAATGCGGGGAAATTCCTGGCCGAGGGCCATGCCTTCCTCGATGAGTTTGAGCATGGAGGCAGGCCCGGGTTAGGCTTGCACATGAATGACCAGCAGGTGGCGGCGGTACAGGCGCTTGAGGTCTCCTGTGAGCAGATTCAAACGCCATCCCAGCGACTTGAGCACTCGCTCTATTACCCGGTCTCGTTTGTGATTGTTCCCCTGTTTGTGCTGGCGAATGCAGGCCTTGACCTTCGTGTAGGGCTACATCCTGCTGAGCTATTGAGCACAGTTACGCTGGGTGTGATGCTGGGCCTGGTTGTCGGCAAGCAGTTGGGCATCATGCTCTTCTCATGGCTGATGGTAAAGGTGGGCTGGGCGGCTCTCCCCGAGCAGGCGAACTGGCGGCATATCTATGGAGTGAGCTGGCTGGGAGGGATTGGTTTTACGATGTCGCTTTTTATCGCGGACCTGGCCTTTGAGGGGCAAAATCCGCTCCTGCTCACCGAGGCCAAAATGGGTATTCTGCTGGCGGCCCTGGTGTCGGGAGGTGGTGGTTACCTCTTCCTGCGCCTGATGAACCGCGAGCGCGAAGCATCGTCGGAGCGCGTGGTCTCAGAGGTGCCTCGGCGGTAAGAGGAGACGAACAGAGTTGTTTGCCCGAAGCCGAGAAAAGGAACGCACTATGTCTTTTCCACATTCCTCGCGAACGCCTGGTCCCGAGAGCTTGATGCCGCCAACGCGGACCAGAAAGCGCTATGCGACACGCGTATATATAATCGCCCTGATCGCGGCCATCGGCGGTTTTCTCTTCGGCTACGACACAGGAGTAATCTCGGGGGCACTACTCTTCCTCAAACGGGATTTTGCCCTCACTAACTTTCAGCAGGAACTGGCGGTAAGCTCAGTCCTGGTAGGGAGTCTTATCGGTGCCCTGGTTGGTGGGAGGTTGAGCGATTGGTTGGGCAGGCGCAAGGCGCTGATCTGCATGGGTCTGCTCTTCGCGCTTGGCGCCTTACTCACGGCCAGTGCGCCCAATTTCTCCCTGTTCCTGCTCTGGCGTGTTGTGCTTGGTTTCGCGATTGGCGTCTCCTCATTTCTTGCGCCGATGTATATCGCGGAGACGGCCCCGCCCGCCTTGCGTGGCGGACTGGTTGCCTTTGACCAGTTATTGATCACGGCTGGCATCGCCATCTCCTATTGGATAGATCTGGCCTTTGCCAATGCCGGAATGGGCTGGCGACCCATGCTGGCGGTGGCGGCTATCCCTGGGATGGGGTTGTTGATAGGAATGCTCTTTCTTACAGAGACGCCGCGCTGGCTGGCAAAGCAGGGGCGCTGGCAGGAGGCCGAGCAGGCGTTGACACATTTAAGTGTGCAGGAGCGTCGCGAGGAGATGGTGGCTATTCGCGAGGCTGTCCGCGATACTCACCATGTGACCCTGGGTGAGTTCGCGCACTCGGGCATGATTCTGGCTTTGGTTGCGGGCATTGGCCTGGCGGTCTTCCAGCAACTGGTAGGGATTAACACCGTCATCTATTACGCGCCCACTATCTTTGGCTTTGCGGGCTTTCACTCTGCCTCTGTGGCGATTCTGGCTACCAGCGTCGTGGGCGCCGTGAATTTCCTGACCACATTGGTTTCGGTCCTGATTATCGACCGTGCGGGAAGGCGACCACTCTTGCTGGGCGGCCTGGTTGGCATGTTTGTGGCCCTGGTGCTGATGGGAAGCATTTTTGCGCTTGGAACGTCGCACACGGGCTACCTGGTCTTAGGGGCGCTACTCCTCTATATCATTGCCTTTGCGATTGGCATGGGTCCTGTCTTCTGGCTGATGAGCTCGGAGATCTTCCCCACCTCCTTTCGCGCGCGTGGCGCGAGCATAACCACCTTTTTTAACTGGAGCACAAACCTCCTGATAAGCATAACCTTTCTCTCACTGGCGGCTCACCTTGGTCTGCCTGTAACGTTCTGGCTGTATGCCGGTTTTTGTGTGCTTGCCTTCCTCTTCTGCTGGTTTATCATTCCCGAGACAAAGGGGCGTAACCTGGAAGAGATAGAACGCTTCTGGAAACAGGGCCGCAGATGGGAGAAGCCCGAGAGCATATAGCAATTGTGGTAATAACCCGATGCGCGTGTATTCCTGGTAGGTGGAGTGAGGAGTCGGGTTAATTAAACATTAAAGGCCTGGCGAACCTGGCGATCAGCCAGAAAGTAGGTCAGGATGACGACGGGCAGAATCAAGCTCAGAATAAATGGCACCAGGGAGAGAAAGCCCTGAGCCCAGGCGGCAAGAACCTCAACGATATTGAGTACTCCGATAAAAACGATGGTGTATAGAGACCAGCGCTGTAGCGACCATAGCCCCCAGGAAAGGTACCCAAGTATGATCCCGAAGAGAGCCGCGAAAAGCCCATACCAGATCGAGAATCCGCGCACATTGCCAGGGACATTGAAGCCAAAGAGTCCAATGCCAAAGATCCAGGTGGCCGCGGTAAACAGGACCAGGATGGCATTAAGCGCTACGATGAGCGAAACGATACTGACGCCCATGGGGCGGCGCGAAGAACTGAGTTGATTCATGCTGTTCATGGCAAACCTCTTGTGCTGGGATAATGGTTATAACAGGAAAGGTATGCCAGCTAGTATAGAGCACTGGGCACTGGATCCTCATCACTCGGGAGAGTGATTTTTGCCTCTATTTATGAGAGATTATTCATGAAATGGAATGCCAGGTGATTGGCTAAGGAGGTCTCTCTGGTGAAAGATGAAGCCTCGCTGGCTATTTATATTTTTAATACTATTTTTATTGCACAAGCTCCGCGAAAAATAAATGAATTAATCGTCATAAAATAGCCATTTTAGCCCCCGTTAGAGAGGCCAGGGTTAACTCTATGAACCAGGCATCCAGGCCAAAAACAACGTTTCGAATGAAGAGAAATAAGAGTGCGAAAGGTCTTATAGGCAAAATGATGGCAGGCTCGTGTAACAAATGGAGCGAGATGACAGCGTTATTCTCATATTATGAATTAATTGTCATGAAATAAGAGATCTTGTTAAGTGATAAATAGATATATGCTATACTTGTGCTTGTTAATGCTCCTGAACATATTGTCACGATCCTGATCCTGAGAAAAAACAGAAGCAGACATTATTGCCAAAGGAGAGAGTTGAAGATGGCACTCCGGTATGTTCACCAGGAAAAAAACGTCCAAGAGGAGACGCAGTATAGAGAAGTCATGAAGAGGAAATATGGCGTGGGGATTGATAGCGAGCGACAGCGGATGTTTATGGAAGCTATGGCCTATTTATCGCTCTACTATCGAGAGCAGGAAGGTTTTGCTGGCTTTATACCGCGAATGGCGCGTATCCACGACGAGATTATGCAGACTGGAACGTACTGGCAGGGAGAGAAGGAACTGGCCCATGGTGCGCGTGTGGCCTG
Organism: Ktedonobacter robiniae; assembly: GCF_016587375.1. GTDB lineage: Bacteria > Chloroflexota > Ktedonobacteria > Ktedonobacterales > Ktedonobacteraceae > Ktedonobacter > Ktedonobacter robiniae. The sequence continues at coordinate 471,388 of NZ_BNJG01000001.1, read as the reverse complement.
GCGCAATAACTCACGCTGTATTGGGCGCTTGCACTGGAACTCCCTGGCGGTTCGGGATATGCGGCATGTGCAGACAGCCGAGGAGATCTATGAAGCGCTGGTCGAGCATATACGCGTCGCTACCAATGGAGGGAAGATTCGTTCCACTATTTCCATCTTCGCACCCCAGGTACCGGGAGAGCCAGGCATCCGTATCTGGAATCCTCAGCTCATACGCTATGCTGGATATCGCCAGCCCAATGGTCTGCTTATCGGTGATCCCACGCAGGAGGAACTGAGCGAGGTCGCGCGCCAGCTTGGTTGGAAGGGAGGCCCGGGAACTCCCTTTGATGTCTTGCCATTGATTATTCAGATGCCGCACCAGCAACCGATGCTCTTTGAGTTACCGCACGACGTGATCCTGGAGGTGCCCCTGACGCATCCAGAGTATGCCTGGTTTGAGGATCTGGGACTGAAGTGGCACGCCCTGCCAGTCATCTCCAACATGCGCCTGGAGGTGGGTGGTGTCTCCTATACCGCTGCCCCTTTCAATGGCTGGTATATGGGAACCGAGATAGGGGCGCGGAACCTGGGCGATGTTGAACGCTATAATCTCCTGCCGATCATCGCGGAGAAGATGGGGCTGAAAACGCGCCTGGATCGCGAGCTCTGGAAGGACCGGGCGCTGGTCGAATTGAACGTCGCTGTCCTCTCCTCGTTTACTCAGCATGGTGTGACCATCATTGATCATCATACTGCCGCGCGCCAGTTTATTCATCACCAGCGCAACGAAGAGGAGGCTGGTCGGGTCTTGCCTGCCGACTGGAGTTGGATCGTGCCGCCCATGTCTGGCTCTGTGACGCCCGTGTTTCATGTCCCCTACAAGGACTGCACGCTCGCGCCAAACTTCTTTCCCCAGCAAGACCCATGGAAGGAAGCTGCTGGTGCTGTGGATGTCACACAGGACCAGCGTAGGTTGACCTGCCCGGTTGAGGTGATCTCCTAAGCGGTTGTTCGTTCTCCCTGAAGCAAGCGTGGTAGTTGCTGATGTTGCAGTGACGTGAGTATATGTTTCTTAATATGCATGTCGCCATATTGCAATGCAGCGAATCCTTGTGAGAAGGGGGAAGAGAACATATGCCTCAACAGGTAAGCTTTATTGGCCTGGGCAAAATGGGTGAACCCATCGCGCGGAACCTGCTCAAGGCTGGCTATGAGTTGCGTGTCTATAACCGGAGTACGGAGAAGGCCAAGGCCCTGGTTGCCGAGGGCGCACAGCGCGCTGAAGTGCCTTTTGAAGCCGTTGAGCCGGGTGGCGTAGTATTTACCATGCTCTCTAATGATGCTGCTGTTAAGGAGGTCGTCGCGGGTGAGCATGGTTTCTTGCACCGCCTGGGTCATGAGGGCGTACATATCTCGCTGAGCACCATCTCGCCTGAAACCTCGCGTGAGCTGGCCCGGCTACATGCTGAATATGGTAGCCAGTATGTGGCCTCGCCCGTGTTTGGCCGACCGGACGCCGCCGCTGCTCGCAAGCTCTGGCTCTGTTTCTCGGGTCCCGAAGAGGCGAAGTCGCGTGTACGCCCGCTTCTAGAGGCCATTGGCCAGGGATGCTTTGACTATGGCGCGGATCCGGGCGCGGCTAACGTCGTCAAGCTGTGTGGTAACTTCATGATCGCCTCCGCGCAGGAGGCGATGGCAGAGGCGCTGACCCTGGCCGAGAAGAACGGCTTGCAACGCGAGCAGGTGATGGATATGTTCGCGCAGACGCTCTTTGCCTGTGGCATCTATCAAAATTACGGGAAAATGATCGCGCAGCAACGCTATGAGCCAGTCGGCTTTCAGTTAGAGTTGGCCCTCAAGGATCTCAACCTCGTACTGGATACAGCCGACCAGGTGCGTATGCCGATGCCGTTGGCTGGCCTGATGCATGATCGCCTGCTGACGGGCGTGGCAAAGGGACGAGGAGGAATGGACTGGACCGCCCTCGCAAAAGGCGTGGCAGAGGATGCAGGCCTCGACAAAGAGCAGGAATAATTAGGAAGTGTAGACAGAGACGCGGAGAGTCGGAACATAGCCCGGCTCTCCGCTCGTATATGAAGGGGAAATAGAGCGATATGGATCTAGGTCTGAAGGGAAAGGTTGCTATCGTCCTGGCGGCGAGCAAGGGGATTGGGCGCGCTAGTGCTCTGGAGCTTGCGCGGGAGGGTGCGTCTGTCGTCATTGGTTCGCGTGACCAGGAGGCACTGACGCGTACGGCCCAGGAAATCGAAGCTGTGAGCAAGAGCAGGGTCCTGCCCGTGCCAACCGATGTCACCCGGCTTGAGGATATTCGGAATATTGTCGCCACTACGGTGCGAGAATTGGGACGGCTGGATATCGTCGTCAATAACGCGGGCGGTCCTAAACCCGGCACCTTTGAAATGCTTGACGAGGAGCAGTGGATCGCAGCCTTTGAGCTCAATCTGTTGAGCACCGTGCGCCTGGTGCGCGAGGTGGTACCGCATCTACGCAAGGCGGGCGAGGGACGCATTATAAATATTGTCAGCACCTCAGTCAAGCAGCCGATAGATGGCCTGGTGCTCTCCAACGCCGTACGCTCAGGGGTGGTAGGCCTGGCAAAGACGCTCTCCGTCGAACTGGCCGAGGATAATATTACCGTCAATAACGTCTGCCCAGGGCGTATCCTGACGGACCGGGTGCGCCAGGTGTATAGGATTGAAGAGCGGATAAGCGCTGGCATGAGCGAGGAAGAGGCCCTTGCCAGTGTCGCGCGCGACATCCCTATGAAGCGCCTGGGCGATCCAGCGGAAATGGGAGCGATGGTGACATTCCTGGCCTCGCGGCAGGCCGCGTATATTACGGGGACAACCATTCAGGTAGATGGTGGCCTGGTGCGCTCGCTGTTATAAGAGCGCTGGGCGGAAAGTACTAGAGAGGAGGCAGGGAAAATGTCTCCTCTCTGCGGTTTTATGGTGGGAACATAGGCGTATGTAAACCGGGCGCTGGAAAAATGCCTGATTCTGAGCTATACCAGTTGAGATAGATGTTTGTAAGAGAACGCACCGCAGAAAAACTGGTACCGCTGGTGTGGGTGGATGGAAGGGAGAACATTGTCGTATGCAGTATATTTTTTCGACACGGTCAGCGCGCCTGGGGCAGCGCTGGCGACGTATTGTCCCGCTGATTATGTTGACCCATATTCTTATATCCATGGACCATATTAACCTGAGCTTTGCTTTGCCAGGGATGGAGCGTTCGCTGGCGATTGGCGCCACGCTGGTGGGGATTGCCGCGGGTGTCTTAAGTTGTGGTGCGCTGCTGGCGCAGGTGCCAGCGGGCTACTGGGTGGCGAAGTGGGGTCCACGCCGCCTCGTCACCCTGGCCTTGTTGTCCTGGGGCGTACTGGCCCTGGCCAATAGTGGTGTGCAGAACGCGACGCAATTGTTGATTGTACGCTTTCTGCTGGGTATGATAGATGGCGCGATGGGTCCCGCGCTGCTAGTGCTCCTCTCGCGTTGGTTTCCCCTGGAGGAGCGAGCACGTGCAAACACGTACTGGATGTTTTGTATCCCCCTGACGTCTTTAGCATTAAAGCCACTTGTGGGGTTGTTGTTGCTATACATGAACTGGCGTATGCTCTTTGTGATTGAAGGAATTGGACCCTTGCTGTGGGCGCCGCTCTGGTTCTTCCTGGTCGCGGATGAACCAGGAAAAGCACGCTGGATCGGTGTAGAAGAACAGGAAGAACTGGAGCATAAATTTGCCCGCGATAAGGCGCGTATGGCAGGAACACGAAAACAGAACTGGCGTGAGGTGTTAAAGCTAGGGAGTGTCTGGGCATTAGGGATAGCATCACTCTTAGGAGCGCTGGGAGCCAGGGGCATGAACTTCTGGCTGCCAGTGGTCATTACGGGTGTGACGCACCAGCGCTCCAGTACAGTAGGCCTGATCGCGGTGTTGCCCTCGCTTGCGGGAATGGTTGGACTCTATATAAATTCCCGGCATTCTGATCGCAGCAAAGAGCGTAAGCGGCACGCAGGTGTGCCTCATCTTCTCGCTGGTTTTGCCTTGCTGGCGGCTGGTATCCTGGTAGTTGTCAACCGGAACATGAGTATTGGGAGTCTGGTCATTGCGGAGGGCTGCATGCTGGCGGCAGGTGGCGTCTTCTGGACCCTGCCCGCCTTGCTGTTGAGCAGCGAATCGCTGGGCGCGGGCGTGGGTATGATTGGCTCGATTAGCAGTGTCGGTGGGATTGTGGGACCCCTGTTCATGGGCTGGATTATGACGATCAAAGAGGGAGTGCACGGCATCAGCCTGTTGATGGCCTTTGTTGGCCTGACCCAGCTCATTTCCGGATATATCATTCTCTCCTTGCGTGTAGAGAAGCAGCCAGAGCCGGCGGGGCAGGATGCGCTACTGACGTACGCGCCTACGCGTTCAGGCCAGGAAGAATCTGCAATACGGTAAAGTATATATCCCTCTATGCGTAGGCGCGTACGTCAGTAGCGCATCTTAGCCAGCAAATTGAAATTTTGGCAGGCCGGGTACATCGCTCTGGTAGCGGAAGAGGTCACCAGAGAGCGGATACTGCTTGAGCTGCTCCTGCGAGAGACCCTGTTGGGCGCTGGTGATATAGAGATCGGTGAGCGCTGGCCCACCAAAGACGCAGGCGGAGGAGTGCGGGGCCGCGACCTGGATGACACGCTCTACGGAGCCATCTGGGGCGTAGCGAGTGACGCAGCCCCCGTCCCAGTGCGCGCTCCAGACATAGCCCTGGCTATCCACGACCAGGCCATCGGGCTGAGGTGGATCATTGGAAAGCTGAACAAAGACACGTTTATTGCTAATGGCGCCGGTTGTGGCCGCGAAGTCATAGGCATAAATAATCCGTCGAGGCGAATCGGTCAGATACATAATGGTGTTATCCGGACTCCAGCCGAGGCCGTTTGAAATGCCAAAGCCGGTGTCCATCACATGGAGTGAGCCATCGGGATCGAGGCGATAGAGCACTCCTGAGTTCAGATCGCCGGTGGTACTCATGGTGCCAGCCCAGAAGCGTCCCGCGCAGTCAACAGCGCCATCGTTGAAGCGGACATTGTTCAGATGCTCCAGTGGGCGCACGATATATTCGGGACGTTTCTCCTGGGCATTCCAGTAGGCGAAGCCATCGCGTAGCGCCATAACCAATCCGCCGCTCTTGCGGAAGGCAAGCACACAGACAGGTGTGCCAACGTCGAAGCTCTCATGCAGCATAGTGCGCGGGTCGAGGCAATGAAAATGTTGACCGATGATATCGACCCAGTACAGCGCCTGCTCATCCACGTTCCAGAGTGGACCCTCGCCAAGAAAGTTTTGTGCCGGGAAAAAGAGTACTGCATTGCTCATGGGTGGTTGCTCTACGGCTCCTTTCGTTGTTACAATTTTCTCCATTCCCACCGTTATTTGAGATAGTTGTATATTGACTCATCAAAATTTGGATGGGGAAGGAGAAATTACTTAAACTATATACCTTGACAGGTTTAGCTTGCATCTTTAGTATACAAGAGTGGTTTTCGGAACGAGATATTTGCAAGTATGTATTTGTAGGAGATGTTCTGATGGTTGACCGTGTTGGGGCGCAATTTGGTAGTTATCAACTGGTACGCCTGCTTGGAGAGGGAAGTTACGCAGAAGTGTACCTGGGCCAGCATCTCTACCTGGAGCGCCAGGCCGCGATCAAAGTTCAACAAACGGCATTTCTCTATCAAGATGTGCAGGCTTTTTTGCAAGAGGCGCGTACGATTGCCGCGCTCAATCATCCGAACATCGTCCATGTGCTCGACTTCGGCCTTGAAGGGAGAGAGCGCATTCCCTTTCTTGTCGTCGAGTATGCTCCCCATGGAACGCTGCGTCAGCGTTGTGAGACGGGGAATACGCTCTCTCTGCCTGAGGTTGTGGCCTGTATTAAGCAACTTGCGGCAGCGCTGCAGTATGCGCACGAAAGAGGGATCGTCCACCGGGATGTCAAACCAGAGAATGTGCTGATTGGTGCGCAAGGGCAGTACCAGCTCAGTGATTTTGGCATCGCCGTTATCTTGCGTAGTTCGTATTTGCGTAGCCACCCTCACTTCGGTGGAACCGTTGCCTACATGGCCCCTGAGCAGCATCAGGGGAATCCCTGTGCCGCCAGCGATCAGTATGCCCTGGCGGTCATTGCATATGAACTGCTGACAGGCGCGCCCCCTTTTCAGGGAACGCTGGCTGAGATTGGGAGCCAGCACCTCTTCGCGGATATTCCCTCTTTGCGCGCCAAGCGGCCCTCGCTCCCCCTGGCCGTCGAACAGGTCATTCAAACCGCTCTCGCCAAAGAACCCCAGCAACGTTTTTCCACGGTTGAGGCCTTTGCGCTGGCGCTCGCGGAGGCGGCCAACACAATAGAAGCGTCTTCTGAAGCACGGCTCTCCACCACCACGGGCATGATACCCGTTCCCGCTCAGCAGGTGGGTGCGCCTGTGCACCTGGTGACGGCGCCCCTGGTTGCCGTTAAGCAGATTGCAAGCTGGCTAGATGTCCGTATGCAGTGGAACCTCTCAAGCGTGCATAAGCGCTACTGTCACTATCTGCTCTCCCAGCACCGCGACCTGGATGTGAAGGGTCTAGGAACGCAGAGTATGTATACACTGGCCCTGGAGCAAGTCTTTGTCGAGCTGAGTATGGTGCCAACGCCCGTCCACCAGGTATCGGCTGACCCATTGCGTGTGCGCCCGGACCTTGCGCCAGGCGAGCACCAGATCTGGGATTTTCTCGCATCTTCAGCCTTACAGCAGCAACATTTTGTGGTTGTTGGCTCCCCTGGCAGTGGTAAGACAACGCTCTTAAAGCATATGGTGCTAACGCTGGCGAGCCGGCGCAGATTGGAGCAGGGAAGTGCTATTCCTACAAAACTGCCGGTTCTGCTCTTTCTGCGAGATCATGCTCAGACCATCAAACGTCGCGGCGAGCGCTATACCTTAGAGGAAGCCGCTGCTGATCACCACAAGAAATATTGGCGGCAGAGTATGCCCGCAGGTTGGCTGAAGCAGCGCCTGGAGAGTGGCAATTGCCTGATCTTTCTGGATGGTATTGACGAGGTCGCGGACCTCCAGGCGCGCAAGCAGGTGGTGAACTGGGTGCAGCAGCAGATGCTGGTCTATGGCCAGAACCGCTTTATTATTACCTCTCGCCCCTTTGGCTACCGGAGTAACCCGCTGACGGGCGTTACTGTGCTGGAGATGAGCGTCTTTACACGTGCCCAGGTCGAGCGCTTTATCTATAACTGGTACCAGGCCAACGAAATTATGAGCGCCCAGCGCGACGACCTGGAGGTACGAGCGAAAGCGCGGAGCGGTGCGGACGATTTGCTGGGACGTCTGTATGAAAATCCGGCGTTGATAGCCCTGGCGGTCAATCCCCTCTTGCTGACGATGATCGCGACGGTGCACCGCTATCGCGATACACTACCAGTGAAGCGCGTGATGCTCTATGACGAGATCTGTGATGTCTTCCTGGGCAAGCGCCAGGAGGCGAAAGGCATCGCGCTAGACTTTACCGTGGCGCAGAAACGCGAGGTGTTGCGCTCCCTGGCTTTCTCGATGCTCTGTATGGGGATACGCGATATCCCCTTTGAAGACGCCTATCGCATCATTCAGGCTCCACTATCCCAGCTCGGCACGAGCCTGGAACCAGCGGCCTTTTTACGCCAGTTGGAGAATACCAGTGGCCTCTTACTGGAGCGGGAGCAGGGGGTATATAGTTTCGCGCACCTCACCTTTCAAGAGTACCTGGCCGCTGTGCATATCAAAGAGGAGGGGCTGGGCAACTTCCTGGTAGAGCAGATTGCTATTAGCTGGTGGCATGAAACGATCCGCCTCTACTGCGCTCAGGCCGATGCCACCCCTGTTATCGCCGCCTGCCTGGATGCTCAGACCTCGGTCGCCACGCTGACCCTGGCGCTTGAATGCCAGCGCGAAGCCTTGAAAGTCCAGCCCGAGGTTCGCCTGCGTTTGGAGACCTTGCTCAAGCAGGGGGTAGAGGATAGCGACGTAGAGCGGCGGCGTTTGATTACCAATGTCCTGCTCACCCGTCGCTTACAGCAGATGCTGCACCTGCATGGGGAGGTCTATCTCAACCCCTCTTTTGTGACCTGTGCTGAGTACCAGCTCTTCCTGGATGAGCAGCGCGCTCAAGGCAATAACTGCTTGCCGGACCATTTATCTATTTCGGCATTTGAATATGGGCAGGGGCATATGCCTGTACTGGGAATGCGCCCAACGGACGCTGTGGCATTCTGTGACTGGCTCAATGAGCGGGAGCCTGGCGCCTGGTATTACCGCTTGCCCACGCGTGCTGAGGCTCGGCTGATAGGCGCGGATAAGAGCGTCAGATCCAGGCTGTCAGCCTCGCTAGGCTACTGGGTGGAGCTGGGCCAGGGATTTGCCTGGGTCGAAGAGGACGCCTCATCACCTGAGGCCCTGCGACGCATCCTCATGGAAGTGTATAAGCAGGATCTCACCTATAATAGCAAGCTCAGCCAGGAGCTGGAGCAGACTCTGACACGCGTTATCGAGTGTGTGCAGGCGCTACTCAAGATCTACGATAAGCCTGTTATGCAGAATATGTATAAAATACTGCACCATATCTGGGAGCACGAACTGCCTTTACAATTGGTTGGCGACGTTGCCACCACACTGGGAGAGCTGCTCGCGCAGATGGAGCCGTTGCTCAGCTCTTTCTACCATGCCCTCTCTGGCGCGTACTCGCTTGCGGAGACCAGGGAGAGCGAGCGCGCCCTTATGCGTGTGCGCAAGATCCAGTTCAGAATCGAGCAGGCCCAGGCGCTTAAGCGAGCCATACAACGCGCGCACGTTGTCGCGCTTGCCAGCAGTATGGATTTAGATCAGGGGCGCCCGCTCTCCTATGATCGTCTCTTGACGCTGGCATGCACGCGTGAGAACGCCTGCAACCTGGATCGTGGTCGCGACCTGGCGCCTACCTTTGCCTTTATGCAGGAACACCTGGCAGCGTTTGTGCGCAATAGTGCGCGCGAGTTTCAGCGTGTGCGTCTGCAAATGCACGAGTTGGAGCGGATGCTGGCTTTTATGCTGGATCGTTCGCGCCTCATGCCCCTCTATGAAGAGGCATCGAGACCGAATAATGAGAGCGAGGACTATCTGCGCAGGTATGTGAGAAGTATTCTGCTCTCGCTGGCACTCTATGTCTATGACTGGCGGGCGCGCCCCTCGGGTTCACCTGATCAGGGGAGTGAAGAGCATTCCGGGATGGTAGCAGGTGGGGGGCCACAGCAAGCGGAAGCGTCTGTTGAACGCGTGCTGGGGCACTACCTGGATCTCTACATTGCTCTCGTCTTGCTGGAGAAACGTATTCAGGGGCAGATGGCTCCCCATGAGGGCATCTTGCTGGTACGAGAGCGGCGTATAAAGCATTAGGATAGTATATAGAAGATTGCGTATGTCGCAGACAAACGCAATCTTCTATATTTTTAGAACCAGTCGTCTAGAACCAGTCGCTAAAACTGATCCAGGGTTGGCTGGGCGGAAAGAGCTGTTGCAACACGGTCTGCTCAGTTGATGAAAGCTCTTGTGGCTGCTGTGTGAGGGTCCACGAGAGGGGGCGATAGCCAAGGACCAGTTGCGCGAAGTCCTGGGGCGAGCATTGGAAGGTGCTCGCATTATCGTTTGGCTTCGTGGTACTCTGAAGCTCGGAGCCAGAGATGCCAAGTGTATAGCTTTCCTCGCCCACCAGGAAATGTAGCTTGCCTGACCAGTGGGCCAGGGAGCGGCGCCAGCGAGCTTGCAACTCGGGCAGCAGGGCATCGAGGAAGGTCGGTAGATGAACAATGCGCCCCATCCAGCCCGCGTAGCGATGGTGCGCCTGCACTGTGCGGATGCCCCATTCTTCAGCAGGGCCGTGCCAGTGGGAGGTATCGGGCACTTCGAGATGGGCGATGGCGCGATAGAGTTCTTCTGAGGTAGGCGGGAGATAATAGGTATGTGTCGCCGGCGTCTCTGGTCCATCAGAGAGATGTGCGTGTGCCTGCATGAGCGCGATCTGGGCAGGCCAGTTGTCGGCACAGAGCTCTAGAGCCACGGCCGGGCTTGGAGCACGTGAAGCAAGCACATAGCCCTCAACCTTGCCTTCGGGGGATATGGCGAGTAAGATTGTATTTTTGCCAAAGCGGTGGCGCAACAGGTGTTCTTGTTTCTCGCGCGAGCGCTCAAAGCTGCCAGTAAAACCGCTCAGACGGCGCTCGTAGAGATCGCGTATGGACTGTGCATCCTCTGGCGTGGCCTGGCGCACGGTATGGGAGCTTGCGGGATGAGCCAGGATGGCCGCGCGATTGATCTCCTCAGTAGAAGAATCAAAGACATCGGTATAGCCGTAGCGATAATAGAAATTTGGAATGCCATCCAGCAGGAGCAGGCTATGACCCTGTTCGCGCGCAAACTGGATCGCGTCGCGCATCATAGCCGTCGCTACCCCCTGCTTACGCTGGCTGGAGTTGGTGACGACCATGCCAATGCAGCCGGTGGAGATACGAGCCTCGCCTATGCGCAGTATCCATTCATTGAGCCCATAGCCGCCCAGTTGCGCCTCTTCGCGGAAGGCACCGCGTAGTTGTTGGGGGCGGAAGTCAGGCTGCGTCAAGACCGTCTGGCCCCAGGCGCGCGCATTGGCGGGATCGGGCGTGGGTGCGAAGGCCTGGTCGGCCCAGATAAACTGCTGGTCCATCTCCTCTGGCGTTGCGAGTTGGCGAACGGCGATGGTCATAAGAGATCTCTCCTCTGAAATAGCTAGCCAGGCTGGATCGCTGGCGAAAAAGTCCGGGGCGGTGTGGTCCTCCCTAAAGGTAACATCCAGGTAGCATCCGCGTCAAACGCGAACGGCCTCCATGTGGCGCTTCCTCTGCCTCGGCCCGCTGCGGCGCTCAGGAACCAAAAATAACTTGACAAACACCCATGCTTCAGGTATAATTGAACGGTAAAAAATATTGCAGCTAAAAATACGGCAGTCAGCGTGCTCATATGCAAGCATGGAGCGATTGACTTGATTGCAACGTAATATAACCTGGGACACTGATTTGAAAAGTCCTGAGCCGAAGATAGATAAAGAAGGCTTAGGGCTTTTTTTGTTTCTCTTCGGGCGGGCTGGCATAGTAGAGATAGAGAGTTCTAAAAGAAGACTGGAGTGGAACAGGCTATGAGTACAATATCTCCTTTCACGCAACTCGAAGGAGAGCTTTTCGATGTCGTTATTATTGGCGGAGGAATCGTGGGGGCGGGTATTGCACGTGATGCGGCTCTACGCGGCTTAAGAGTGGCTCTCTTTGAGAAGGATGACTTTGCCGCGGGAACCTCTTCGACTTCAACGCGCCTGATCCATGGGGGGCTGCGCTACCTGGAAATGTTCGATTTTGGCCTGGTGCGCCAGGACCTGGGTGAGCGTGAGATCTTGTTACGTATTGCCCCTCACCTGGTCAATCCGCTCCGCTTTGTTGTACCGATGTGGTCACGCAGTCTATTTTATCGTGCCAGGCTCAAAATGGGCATGATCCTCTACGACCTACTCTCCTATGATAAGAGCCTGCCGAACCATAACTTCTGGAATCGGGAAGAGGTGTTGAAGCGTGAGCCGCTGCTCAATCCTGATGGCCTGCAAGGGGCGCTGTGCTACTATGATGCGCAGGTGCCATCGACCGAGCGTCTGGTTATGGAGAACATTCTCGATGCTCGCGACCATGGCGCGCATATCTGGAATCACACGCGGGTTGTGGGTCTGTTGCGAGAAGGAGAGGAGATTACCGGGGTCAAGGTGCGGCATGAGCGCGGTGGGGAGGAGCGTGAGGTCCGAGCGCGCCTGGTTATCAACGCGGCTGGACCCTGGCTCGATAGCCTGACGGGCAAGCTGCTGCATAAGCCTAGTCACCGCGTACGCATGACCAAGGGCATTCACTTTACCTCCCCTCCCGCGAGCAACCATGCCCTGGTTCTCTTTGCGCGCAAGGATGACCGTCTCTTCTTCGTCATTCCCTGGCAGGGCTATGCCTGGGTCGGTACAACCGATACTGATTACGATGACTCGCCCGACCTGGTACGCGCCAATGGTGAGGATGTCGACTACCTGCGCGACTCGGTCGAGGCGTTTCTCCCGGAGGCGCAGTGGCGCAAGATTTACTATACCACGGCTGGGCTGCGTGCCCTGGTGCGTAAGGAGGGTGTAAGCGAGTCGGCCGTCTCACGCAAGCATGCCCTGGTCAACTATGCCAAAACCGATAATCTACACGGCTACATGGCGGTGGTGGGTGGCAAGATTACGGCGTATCGCGGTATTGCGGAAGACGCCGTAGACATGGCCTGCCAGAAACTGGGGCTCTCGGCGCGAGCGCAGACCGCGAAGGTTCCTCTGCCCGGTGCGCGCCTGAGTGTTCGAACCCAGGGGCGGGACGAGAGCCTGCGCTATATGCGCGACCTGCTTTACAAAGAGAGCGAGAGCCTGAGTCTATTAAATGAGCAGGTCGAACATCTCTTGAGCTTATATGGGACGGAGGCGTTAAGCATCTTCGCCCTGTTGCGCAGGCAGCCAGAATTGGGGGAGCGTATCCATCCCGCCTACCTGGACATTGTGGCGCAGATCCATCATGCCGTTGCGCGCGAGTTCTGTGTGGACGCCGAAGACTTCCTGTTACGACGGACAATGCTAGGTTATACTCAGGACCAGGGGCTGGCGGCCCTGCCACGGGTCCTCAAGGAGATGAGCACGCTCTGCGGCTGGCCCGAAGAGGAGCGTGCTAAGCAAGAGCAGCGCTACCAGGCTGCGGTCGCCAAGAGCCAGACCTTCCGTCAGGAGTTGAAGGAGGAGTCCGCTGCTCCAGCGATTGAGCCTGTGCAGGCTGTAGAGAGCTAAGTATCCGTAGAACAGAGAGGGGGAGCAGCGTCGCGATGCTGCTCCCCCTCTCATGCAACCTCCAGCAAGCTACTGTTCCCAGTGAAGGGAGCGCTCGACGGCTTTTTTCCAGCCCTTATAGAGCTTTTCGCGCTGGTCTTTACTCATGCGTGGCTCAAAGGTCTGATCAATCGCCCATTGCGCCGCGACCTCCTGGGGGCCGCCCCAGAAGTTGGTGGCGATACCAGCCAGGTAGGCGGAGCCCAGCGCGGTGGTCTCCGCGACCTTGGGGCGCTGTACGGGTACGCCGAGGATATCGGCCTGGAACTGCATCAGCGTGTTATTGACCGCGGCGCCTCCATCGACGCGCAGGGCCTTAAGATCGACTCCGCTATCAGCGACCATGGCCTCCAGTACATCGCGTGTCTGGTAGCACATCGATTCCAGAGTGGCGCGGGCAATATGGCCCATCGTGGTGCCACGAGTCAGGCCGAGGATGGCGCCACGTGCGTAGGAGTCCCAGTAGGGGGCGCCCAGGCCCACGAAGGCGGGAACGAGATAGATGCCGCCATTATCCTCAACAGTATTGGCTAGGCCCTCGACATCGCCGCTGCTCTCGATCGCCTTCAGGCCGTCGCGTAGCCACTGCACAGCCGCGCCAGTGATAAAGATGCTGCCCTCAAGGGCGTAGGTGGTCTGATTCTGCAAGCGCCAGGCGATGGTGGTCAGGAGACCATTCTTGGATTCAACAGCCTCGGAACCGGTATTCATCAGCATAAAGCTGCCGGTGCCATAGGTGTTCTTGGCCATACCGATCTCAAAGCAGGCCTGGCCAAAGGTCGCGGCCTGCTGGTCACCTGCGATACCCGCGATTTTAATGGGGCCACCGAAGAACTCGGGATCGGTCTCGCCGTAGACCTCGCTGGAGGGGCGCACATCGGGGAGCATGGCGCGTGGCACGCCCAGCTCTTTGAGAATAACATCGTCCCACTCTCCCTCGTGGATATTGTAGAGCAGGGTGCGCGAGGCGTTAGTGGCGTCGGTAACGTGGACGCGACCCCTGGTCAGGCGCCAGATTAGGAAGGTATCGACGTTGCCGAAGAGGACCTCGCCGCGCTCCGCCTTCTCACGTACTCCCTCCACGTTGTCGAGAATCCACTTAACCTTGGTTCCAGAAAAATAGGCATCCGTTACCAGGCCAGTACGGGCGCGGAGCTCTTTGTCAAAGCCCTTGGTCTTGAGCTCATCACAAATAGGAGCGGTCAGGCGGCTCTGCCAGACGATGGCGTTGAAAACAGGCTTGCCAGTTGCCTTCTCCCAGGCGATGGCGGTCTCACGCTGGTTCGTGATACCGATTGCCGCTACGTCGGTAGAGGAGGCTCCGGCTTTTTTCAAGGCTTCCTGCGCAACGCTCAACTGACTGGACCAGATGTCCTCGGGATTATGCTCGACCAGGCCGGGAGCGGGATAGATCTGAGGAAACTCCTGCTGGGCGACGCTGACGATTGCCCCATCATGGTCAAAAACAATCGCGCGTGAGCTGGTGGTGCCCTGATCCAGTGCTAATACATACTTGGCCATACGTACAATCCTCCGTGTTCTTTGAGCAACAAACAGCAATGTAGTAGTGAAAATGCGAGCAGCGGTGCCCACAGTATTCTAGCATGAGAGCCTGATAGATCCCTAATCGTCTGCGGGAGCGTCAGGGCCAGAGATGGGCATGATGAATTGCCACGGCCTGAGCGCCGCTTGAAGTATCGCCTGGATTTGTGGATGTGTTGAAACCAGGCCAGAGCCGATGTAGGGCGCAAACTTGCGAATTGGCTTTTTCAGGCCCTTGCGCGTTTGTGAGACGTAGGTATGGAAATCGGTTCATCAACTGCTACCATTGGAGACGATCTATACTGATACTCGTAGGGAAAAGAGAAAAGCTGTACTACGTGAAAACACGGCTATATCTTTGACCTCACTAGCTGCTCTCAAGAGCAGCTAGTAGATTGGTTTGTAGAGAGAAGGTCCGAAGACAGTTATTGGTATGAAGGAGGCAACATGAGCGCTTCGGCGATGAAGAGGAGCATCGGTCTCTTCCTGGTCACCTGTATGCTGGTCTTGTGTCTGCTTGTGGGAACCAGGACTCCTGCCTTGGCAGCGAGCCATGCCATGAATCTGGGAACGCATGGCACTTCTCATGTGAGCACATTATTGCACAAGGACACCTATGCCGGTCCTCCAAAAGGCACGCCAGGCCCCAAACACCACGGGAAGGGGCATCAAAAGCCACATCAAAAGCCACATAAGTCTGGAGGAACGACCCATCCGCGTCAGCATAACAAAACCAAGTGATGCGTAGATAATGATGGCGAAATAACACTATCAACGCATTTTACCCGCCTGATCGCCCGCCCAGGAGATCCGAAGGCGGGTTTATTTTGTGCCTAGACCAGGAACAAGGTGTGTGGCGTTTCCCCCAGGGAGTGTAGAGCACATGCGGCACGCGGGAGGCCATATTATGCACCAGTAGCACGCCGCCCTTTGGCGGCGGACATTAAGAAGAGGAATTCCTTCATGATGTGATGGATGTCATATACAAACTATTTCTAAATATGCTATGGTAGACGCTATAGACAGGTTAAGCCCCGTTAATGAGAGAGTCTTATATTTATGGAAATATATGGAACAGGCAACGCCGGGCTGGTGGGTAAGCACCTTGGTAACTATCGCCTGACACAATTGCTGGGGCGTGGAAGTTTTGCCGAGGTGTACCTGGCCGAGCATCGCCACCTGAAGATGCAGGCCGCGATCAAAGTACTGCATACGCATATCCAGGAGCGCGAAGCGGAGGCTTTCTATGCTGAGGCACGCACCCTGGCGCAACTGGAGCACCCCAACATTATTCGTGTGCTGGAGGGTGGCATCGATGGAGATGTCCCCTATCTCGTGATGGCCTATGCTCCAAATGGAACCTTGCAGCAGCGCTATCGTCTGGGGCAATGCTATGAACCCCATGTTATTTTGCCGCATATCATGCAAATCGCGGACGCCTTATCCTATGCGCATCAGCGGCGTATCGTCCATCGCGATATGAAGCCAGAGAACGTCCTGCTGGGTGTGGCTCATGAGGCGCTCTTGAGTGATTTTGGCCTGGCTGTTATTGCGCATCATACGCACTCGCAGCATAGAGAGGCCTTCGCTGGCTCGATCAACTATATGGCGCCGGAGGTCATTCAAGGCCATCCGCGTCCCGCCAGCGATCAGTATGCGCTGGCGGCGATTATGTATACCTGGCTGAGCGGGAAGCCGCTCTTCGCAGGAACCTTCCGCGAGGTTCTCTCCCAGCATCTCACGCAGGCCCCAACCTCTCTGACCACGCTGCTGCCAGATGTCCATCCAGGCGTTGCTCACGTCATAGAACGGGCGTTGGCGAAGGATCCTCATCAGCGTTTCCCCGACATCAGCAGCTTCTCCCGCGCCTTTGAGCAGGCATGCCTGGGAGAGCCCGGGCCATATGAAGCTGGCTACCAGGCTCAACCCGGCATAGTGGAGCGCGAGCACGTCGTGGAAATACCAACTTGGGACGAGGTCTTGTCCACGAGGCAGATCGAAGCGGAGACACAGCGCATACCAGAAAGCACTCGTCGTGTCTCACGACGCGCGGTAGTGGGGAGTATCGCGCTAGGGGCGGGCATTATTGCTGTGGGCGGAGGTGTCTCCTGGTGGGCCTTAAGGCGACCGGAAGCGGCGCAGAGTACGTCACCAGAAGCGACACATAGTCCAGTGCAGAAGCCACTACCTCCCTTTGGAACGCGTCTGCTCACCTTCAATGGACATGATATTCATAACGATCCCCAGCAGGCCGGGAGCTATAACACCATCACCACTTTGGGCTGGTCGCCTGATGGAAGGCTGATCGCTTCCGCTGATCTCAACCGTGTCCTGGTATGGGACGCCGGACAGGGGAAGTTGAGCGCGCAACCGCGGGAGCAGTTGGGAAGCATCACCCGCCTCAACTGGCGTGACAACGACACTCTTGTCTGCGTCAATGGACAACAGGCGGGCGCAGCACCAGGCTCGAGCAAGTTGGGCGTGCGTGTATGGAAGGCACATAGCGGCGTCGTGCAAGCCACCTATCATAGTGGAGAAAATGCCATTCCTATAGTCGTTTCTCCCGATGGCAAGTCCGTCCTGGGGATGAAGAACGTATCGGACCAGGAGAATGCCTCCAACCTGGGAAATCTGCTTGTGTGGGACCTGGTCACGGGGGAGACGCAGACAACTCATCCTGGTTTGCACTTGCTCTCGAACGTTGATGCCGCGTGGTCTGCCGATGGAAAATATATTGCCACCGCTTTTAGTATGGGTAGCAGTTCAGGCGATGTTGATATCGCGCTACTTGGTATTATGACCTGGAGGCGAGATAACGGCAGCGATCTGGTGAGCAATCCCTCGGGGGAGCACGATGCGTTGCATATCGCGTGGCAGCCAGGCGGGCGATTGGTGGCGACAGGGTATATCGAGGGGCATGTGCGCGTCTGGGATGCGTTTAGCGGCGCGCAGCAGGAGGTTTTTCAGGCGGGTCAGCATGGAGAGAGCGTACTAGCCCTGGCCTGGTCGCCCGATGGCACGCGGTTGGCCGCCTCTATTGGTTCGCTACAGGCGCAGGGGTATGTCTCCGCAGTGCCAGTCTGGGATATCGCACGGAAGCGGCTCTTGGGTTCCTATGCAAAGCATACAGACTATGTGCGTGCTATGGCCTGGTCGCCGGATAGCACGCGTATCGCCTCCACGGATGGAAGCGTTGTGCATATCTGGCAGGCAGAATAAGGACAGCCACAGGTAGGGCCGTGAAAAGGTTTGGAGCAGCAGAAAGTTATGAGCGACTATAGAGGGCGACAAGTTGGGAACTATCACCTGACCAGGCTGTTGGGGAAGGGTGGCTTTGCCTCAGTGTATCTGGGTGAGCATCGCTACCTGGGGAGCCAGGCCGCGGTCAAGGTTATGCCTACCGCCCTGACAAAAGAGAACAGGGAACTCTTCCTGCAGGAGGCGCGAGTACTGGCGCAGTTGAACTACCCTGGTATTGTGCGTATCCTGGAATTTGGTATAGATGAAGCGAGCGAGTCGACGTACCTGGCGATGCAGTATGCCCCCAGGGGCACCACGCGCACCCTCTATCCCCGGGGGACGCGCCCACCGTTGAAGGTGATAACATCCTATATCGCGCAGGTCGCCGCCTCCTTACAGTACGCGCATGAGCATAAAATTGTGCATCGTGATATCAAACCGGAGAATCTGCTGATAGATCGAGAAGGGCAGGTGCTGCTCAGTGATTTTGGCATTGCCATGATTGCCAATAGTGTGCGTGAAGAGCATGCACAGGATACGATTGCAGGTACAATTTTCTATATGGCGCCCGAGCAGTTGCAAGGGAAGCCTGGTGCCGCCAGCGACCAGTATGCGCTTGGTATCGTGGCGTACGAGTGGCTCTGTGGCCAGACCCCTTTCATAGGCTCTACCTCTGAGGTGCTGGCGCAACACCTGCTCACCCCTCCTTATCCTTTGCGTTACTATCAGCCCGAGTTCCCTGACGAACTGGAGCAGGTTGTCCTGCGTGCGCTGGCGAAAGAGCCGGAGAAGCGTTTTCCTTCTATGCTTGCGTTTGCCCAGTCCTTTGCCCAGGCTAGTGCCGCTGTGAGCGCGCCCGATATTGTCCACGGAGGGGATCGAAGGATGCGCGAGCGGGCTTCTAGAGACTATGGAACCCTGTTTGGAGCTTCGAGGACGCTACAGGCTTCTGCCTCCGAGCAGGTAGCGGTGGCGCTGCAAGCGACCGAAAGGCGCCAGCAGCAGGTACAGATACCTGTGCCACCGGAGAAGCCTGCCCCTTCCACATCTCGCCTGTCACGGCGTGCCTTGCTGGTTGGGGGTGTTGGTGTGGCAGGCGTTGCGGGTCTTGGTGCTCTAGGATGCTTCTGGTTCTGGCGGAAAGCGCCGCCAGTGGTCACTGAAGATGAAATCGCTGTCTATCGCCGAGCACACCAGAAGGTTGGTTATGTCGCCTGGCTCCCTGATAGCAAGCGCGTGCTGACATTTCTCGATGATACCGATGCCTATCTATGGGATGCCCAGACCGGCGCGAACGAGCAATGGTTGTATCCTGGGGCCAGGCTGTATGGGACCACGCTCTTAAAAAATATCTGCCTGGCCCCCGATGGGAAGCAGTACGCGCTAGCAACAGATAGGGGCCTGCTCCTGGGCCATCTCAACGCCGACATCTATGAGACATTAGCCACGCCCCATTATCTTCTGAATATGTACTGGTCGCCTGGGGGCGACTTTCTGGTCCTGGTCACCAGCAATGGGCTTGAGATATGGGATGTGCGCCAGAAGAAACAGGTCTATATAGACAACACGGTCAAGTTTCCCCAAGGCCAGCTTGATTCTATGCTGCAATGGGAACCCGGCGGGCGCGCAATCGCCTCATTAACACAGAGTAGTGACGCGCGCGGCGAGAATTCTCGCGAGTTGGTGAACCTGTGGAGCACTCAAGCGGGGGCGTATGGCAAGGTGCAGGCCCTCTTCACCCGCGCAGATGTGGATGCGCAGGCCCTGGCCTGGTCGCCGGATGGTACGATGCTGGCGGTCTCGTATCAAAATGCGGATGTACAGGTATGGGATGTGGCGCGCCAGCGAGTTGTGTTTGCCTGCGCACCAGCCTTGAAGGGACCCCAGGTGTTAGCCTGGTCGCCAGATGGGCGCTACCTGTTAGGGGCGCGAGACTATGAAAACAAGGATGCCAATCTCTATGTCTGGCAGATGCAAGGGGGAGCGCAACGAGGCAAAGTGGTCAAAGTCTATCGCGGGCATACACAACCCATTTGTTCTGTTTCCTGGTCACCAGATAGCCGCATGCTGCTCAGTGGCAGCGGCCTGGACGAAGGGTTTTCCACAACCAATGGTGACGCCACGGCCCGCGTCTGGCGCGCTCCCGGCTAGTCTTCTGCCGAGAAACGTTTCTTCTTCGCTCTTCGTGATCTCGATACATGCATCCTCACCCCTTTTCACACGAAGAGAGAAAAACTTATGGAGCGGATCATCGACATTCTTGAAGAGCGAAGTTACCCCTATACTTTTCATGACCTGGACGCGTTAGTGCGCGCGGTTGGCCTGGAGTATCTCTTGCAGGAGGATACACAGATCACCCTATTCGCGCCGCATGACCAGGCTTTGAATGAGCTGAAGGATGTGAACGAGTTTGATTTGTTGAAGCACCTCAGCAAGCTCAAGTATTTGCTTGATTACCATATCGTGCCTGAGCGTATCTCGCTTGCGGATTTGCGCCGGGAGGTGGAGCAGAGTCACTCTACTACGATTCAGCTTCAGACCCGCACAGGCCGCCTCCTGACGATTGATATGCGCAATCCCATGCGGGTAGGTGGCGTACCCGTTCTGGAGGCAGATCTCTTCGCTTCAAATGGGGTCATTCATACACTAGATGGTCTGCTGATGCCCCCTGACCTGGATCTGAAGGAGTTTCTACAACCAGGTGTTGAGCATTATGCTACAATCTATAATCCCGATGAATTAATGCGGCATGAGGTGCAGGGGCCAGGAGCGTGAGAAGAGTCTACAGGCATGATAAGCTGGAGCTGCTTTAGCAGCTCCAGCTTATCATGCCTGTAAGTTTAGTGGAGGGAGTCCGCGAAGGCCTGGAAGAGGCGCTTCTGCTCCTCATTCAGCTTGGGCGGGAGCTGGACGCGTACCTCCGCGTAGAGGTCGCCGCGCTCATCGCCTTTGCCTACGCGTGACATGCCCTTCCCGCGCAGGCGGAAGGATTGCCCATTGGCCGTTCCCTCAGGGATGCGCAGCAGGAGGCGTTTTCCGTCGGGTGTGGGGACCTGGGCCTCGCCGCCCAGGATCGCATTCTTGAGGGGAACATCGATCACTGTGCGCAGGGTGGCGCCCTCGCGCACAAACTGTGCGTCGGGACGCAGGCGAATGTTGAGGTAGAGATCGCCACCGTCCAGGCCCTGTTTGGCGATGCGAATGCGCCCACCCTCGTTGACCCCTGCGGGTATCTTGACCTCAAGACGCCGGGTGCTGCCGTCAGGTGCGGCGAGTTGCAGGGTGCGCGTGGTGCCCTGATACGCTTCGGCGAGTGTGACCTCTACCTCTGTCTCGACATCTTGGCCCTGGGTCTGGGCGACGCGTCCACGCTGAGCACTACGCTGAGCACCACGCTGGCTACGTACATTGCCAAAGGGACTACCTCCCCCCTGGCCACCAAAGCCAGAGTGGAAGAAGGTCTCAAAGAAGTCCGAGAAGGGCGATTGGCCACCAAAGAGATCGGACAGGTCCTCCTCGCTGACCGTGCGATAGCGATAGTTGCCACCGCTAAAATTGCTGGCTCCGCCACCTGCCCCAGGCCAGGTTCCATACTGCTGATAGTAATCGCTGAGTTCGTCGTATTTCTTGCGTTTCTCAGGATCGGCCAGCACCTCATATGCCTCATTGATCTCTTTAAACTTCTCTTCTGCTTCCTTGTTATTAGGATTGAGATCGGGATGATACTGGCGCGCTAGCTTACGAAATGCCTTACGAATTGCATCCTTATCGGCGTCTTTGCTAACACCAAGTACTTTGTAATAATCTTTATAATCAACTGCCATCGATCGGTTCTCCTACGCTGCTAGTTATTGTGCGAAAAATACAAGGACCTTCAAGCGCTAGAGCGGTGAAGAGAGTGGGTCCATAGCCTGAAGACAGGAGAGCACATAAACTTCTGGCTCTCCTGTTCCCGGACTGCTAGCAGTCTCTTCTAGAGAATGATAACACATTTCTGGCAAAATTTATTCTCTACTGGTTCACGTTCTGTTCTCCTGATGGAGCGGGACCTGCCACTGTGACCTGGGCTGGCCGGATGACGCGTTCGCCAAAGACATAGCCTGGGCGATAGACCTGGGCGACCGTCCCTTCTGGAAGATCGGGGCGTGGCTCTTTCATCAAGGCCTCATGCCAGTGAGGATTAAAGAGTTCACCTGGCATGCCGACCTGGCGTACACCCAGTTGCTGGAGGGCTGAGACCAATTGGCGTGAAGTGAGCTGGATGCCCTGCGCCCAGGGATGCTGGGTCAGTTCAGGTGGAACAGCCATCAGGGCGCGCCCCAGGTCATCGAGCACGGGAAGGATATGTTCAATGACCTGGGCCTGGGCTTGCAGGCGACTCTCGGACTGCTCCTGGGTCACGCGCCGCTTATAGTTGATAAAGTCAGCTTGCAGGCGTTGAGTCATGCTCAGATACTCGCCGGCCTGGCGCTGAGCCTCAGTGAGCTCGCGTTCGAGGGTTGCGACATCCGTATCGACGCCTTCCTCATTGCCAGGCATCGCTTGCTGAGCCTGAACTTGTTGGCTATTGACTGCTTCTGTGCGCATGGTTGGCTGGTCTGAGACATCCTGCGGGACGACCTGTTCCTCGGCAGGGGTATAGTCGGGCTGCTGTTGTGGATTGCCAAATGGTTGCTGTGGCATACTCACTGCTAAAAATCTCCTTTAGGATCTTATTCCGAAACCCGACGTCACTGGCGTGACGAGCGCTTCCCCCATTTGGGGACACGCGCGCTCAGGGTTTTCGGATCAGAAGTAGGTAAAAAATCCCTGGTACAATAAAAGATAAAATACGGCGCCCGTATGCCTGGCTAGATGGTGCCAGGCATACGGGAATGAGGCTCGCGATGTTGAAACGCACGCACGAACAGGGTAAAGCCCCAGGCAATGGCGTAGATGCCGATGAGCCAGACGAGCGTGAGGAGTCCAGCTCGTGGCTGGGCAATAAGCAAGATACCCAGCACGATAGAGAGCACGCCCGCGATACCCATTGCCCATTCACGCCTGACTGGTGCGCGTCCCGAAAAAGCGCTCACAAGCTCCAGAATGCCTGTGAGAATGGCCCAGATCGCGACAAGGAACAGGAGTGCCAGCGCGGTCACGCCGGGCAAGGCAAAGGAGGCGATACCAATGATGATGCCAAAGATGCCCTCCAGCAGAATGATCCACCAGTAGTTTGTCAGATGGCGCAGCTGCACCGAGGCAACGGCGGCAAGAATGCCATCAACGATAGCGAACGCTCCGAACAGGTAGACCAGGATAAGCAGTGTTCGGCCCGGCCATAAGAGTGCTGCAATGCCAAAGATGATAGCGACGACACCACGTATGGCCATAAGCCAGGTGGACCCCATCGTGCCATATGCGCCCTGGTAGAAATCGTCTGTTCGTTGCATGCGTGTTCCTCCTCACTACGTATAATACTGCATTTAGTGCTTGGAGTGAGACAGCCCTGAACCAAAAAGGAGGGCCTCTCCTACTAGCATGACGCATAGGTGAAAGCCCGACTGAAGCATTGAATTCATTTGTGAATTCGTTTTGCTATCGCGCATATACCTGGACTCGCTCTCATCCCCTCCTGCTGTGCTATCATACGTAAAGAAGACATGCCCTTTTTGAGGAGACGTGCCGGATTGATGGTGCTAATTGTAACCATTGGCTGAATGCTTGTGTTGTAGTTGGTAGAGAAAAATATAAAGCGCATGGTTAAAAAGAGCTATGAAACCGGCAGGAGAAAATTTGCTGGCTCTATTCGCCGATGACGTCGAACGGTACTATGAAGAACTGGTTGTGCTCTACTGGCACCAGCTCTGTGCCTTCGTGTACCGGCGGGTAGGGAGCATGCAAGACGCAGAAGACATCGTACAGGAGGCCTTTTTGCGTGCCTATATGGCTCTGGAGACGTATTCTCCAGAGCGTATACAGATGCTAAAAGCGCGTGCCTGGCTCTATAAGATTACCTGGAATGTCTATTGCAACTATACCGGGCGTGTGAAAGCGCCTCCATCCATTTATCTCGATACTTCAGATGAGAGCCCACACCTTGGGCGCGAGGATGAGCATAATGCACAGCCGGAGCGAGCCTTTGAACTGGCTGAGAGTCGGCAGGAACTGGAGCTACTGGTTGCGCTCTTGCCGGCGCATTATCGCGACGTGGTGAGTCTGTATTTTTTTGAGGACTTGACGTACCAGGAGATCGCGGATGTGCTTGAGCAGCCCCTGGGGACGGTGAAGGTGTATGTGCATAGGGGCGTTAAGCTCTTGCGCAAGACCTTTGAAGAGGCGCGCCCCGGTATCCCTACCGGTTCAGCCGAACCGGTGAAAAAAGTCACGAAGAGCAAAAATGAGGGGAAACCAAAGAAAGCAAGCCAATGGAGTTTGATGCCTACCGATCACAACTAAATCGTGACAAGCAGGAGCCTGCATCAGCCCCATCCACACCTCTGGATAGTGCTTCTGCCCCATCTGAGTCACCAGTGCTCGCGCACCTGGGTCTGGGGAAGGTGCGTCAACAGGCGCGCGCCCTCTCGCATGACCAGCTACGCGCCGCCCTTCAGCAGGAGAACTGGCAGCAAAAGGTAATGGCCTTGCGAGAACTGGCGCGCAGGCAGGAAGATATAGCGCCAGAGATACTGCTAGCGGCCTTACATGATGAGCATGAGGCTGTGCGCGCGGCGGCCGTGCGAGCGTTGGGTAGTAGAGGAGAGCGGGCATCGGTGTCTATTCTAGCCGAAGCTTTGCGCGATGAGCAGTGGCAGGTTCGAGCAGAGGCGGCCCGCGCCCTGGGCAAGCAAGGCCAGCGTGCTCCTCTCGATCTCCTCTGTAAATCCTGGCACGATACCGATCCCACAGTACGCGCGACTGTGGTGTGGTCCCTGGGGCAAATGGGGGAGCGCGCGCCAGTAAATATCCTGGTCGAAGGGCTTACTGATGAGTCCAATCTTGTACGTGAAGCCGCTATTCAGGCCCTGGGCGAATTAAACGAACAGGTTTCCCTGGAGCCTTTTGTGCGTGCGCAACTGGATCAGGCAGATCATGAGCGCGGGTCGGAAGATGGAGCGCTCAGGCGGCATATCGCACAAACACCCTCTGCCTCATCCACGAATACCGATTCGCTATTGCTCCCGCTTACTGATCCTGCCTTATCGCTTGAACAGACCGGGACACCTGGCGCTCAGTCGGACAATAGTGAAGGTCTCTCTACTGGTGTCGTGGAAGCTGAACAGGTGGTTGATGATGTGCCACAGGAGCAAGTGTCACGCCCAGAGTGGGGAACAGGTGCGGAGAGACGGGGTGGGCGAGCCCACGCGAAATACCGGGAGCGTGCGCCACGCAGCGCGACGCCCTGGCAGCGGTGGGGAGGACGCCTGCTCGCGGTTGCCCTCTTGCTTTTCCTCATTGGAGGCTGGCTCTCCCTACGCTCGTGGACGCATCCCCCCGCTGCTGGAGTGGGGCGCACTGAGACCTACTTTAGCTATGTCAATGCGCGCAGTATTGAGAAGGTCTCCTGGGCGCCGACCGCGTATCGAGGTGCGCGCCATGGGCAGCACCTGCTGGCCTTCGCAGACGAGGCAGGCTATATCCAAGTCTGTGATGTCTCGCGCCAGGTATGCGATAAGAGCTTTGGTGTCTTTGGATCTGTGCTCGCGATGCAGTGGAGCCAGGATGGCCTCACCATTGTTGACCTTAACCTGAATCAACAGCTTGTCGTGACGCGCATCTTTGTGAATTACCAGGGCAGCGATGCGCAAAGTAACTATACATTACCAGGAGAGGCAAGCCGGTATACCGTCGCTACGCTTTCACGCGATGGCAATACTATCGCACTTGCACTGAACAACAATGATAGTGTGACAGGCGCCCGGGGAAGGGTACAGCTCTGGCACTGGAATAGTCGCACGCCCTTTACAACCTATCCCACGCTCAATCGCCGTGTGACCGCCCTTGCATTTTCGGATGATGCCGCTATGCTGGCCATTGCCAGTAGTACGCCTGAGATGGTAAACAACGGTAACACGCTGGAGATCGTGGGGCATGGTATATTGCTTCCAGTTGGGACGGCCTATCCTACCTATGCCCTCGATTCGCTGGCATGGTCGCCTGATAGTATGTATCTTATCGGGACAAACGGCCAGGATGGAGCTAAACGGTGGTTGTTGAAGCAATTTGCTGCCGATGGCATTGTGCTGGTGAATGGCAAAGCCTCGGTTGTTAGCGCCTGGTCTCCTTTACAGAGCACAAATGCCCTCCGTTTTGCCACGGCGAGCAGCGATGGCAGTATTCAACTATGCGATCCCTCGGGGTGCGCGGATGGCTCATTTGAGCAGCATAAACACATTGTCACAGACGTAGCCTGGTCCCCCGATGGCTTGCAGGTCGCCTCCGTTGACGAGAATGGCACGCTGTTTGTATGGGGAGTCAAAAATTGAGTTTGATCCTCTCCCAGAAGGCTAGAGAGATGGGTCGATAGGCGCCTGTCTCTTTTGCTTTTTACCCCGATTTGAACGTCTTTTGTGATATGGTAGTGCCTATTGACAGGGGAGTGTGGGTTGCGTATGATGCTGTGTAGATTGGTAGCGGCGAATATAATGTGTCTCAATAGCCCAGATCGCGACGAAGCGAGTAGTCCTATTGGCCGTGTGGCACCGGTGGAGGTACAGTATGAGACGCGTGGTTACTCCTTTGCTCCTGTGCATGATGGTAATGATGCTGGCATGTACTGGTAGTAGCACAGGAGGAAGCGGGAATGAAGGTTCTCAGGGGGGCGGCAGGGAGAGCGGTCAGTACTCCTTGAGGAGTGGCGACCCCTTTATGGAGTGCCCACAACAGACAAACACTCGAGTGGCGCTCCCAGAGCAAGGAAAGGTCACATTGACCGTGGCCTACTGGTCGTCTTCGCCAGTCGAGGATGCGCTTGTGGAAGCCAATCTACAGCAATTTCAGCGCCTGCACCCGAATATCCTTATCAAGAAAGAACTCATTCGCGGGGACTATAGTAGCGCGATTCAAGCTGATCTCAAGCGTGGTCAGATGCCGGACGTCTTTTATTTGCAACCGCGTATGGCCAATATTTATATCAGTCAGGGTGTCTTGCTCAATCTCTCTCCCTACATGGCGCGTGACAAGGTTGCCGCCACTGATTTTTATCCAGGATTAATCAGCTCATTTAGTTGTAAGCGTGGGCAGGTCTACGGTTTGCCCAAGGATTGGAACGCGCTTGGTGTCTTCTATAATAAGCGCCTCTTCGCAGCCGCCCATCTTCCAGAGCCAGGCCCGAATTGGACGTGGCAGGACCTGCGTACAACCGCTCAGAAGCTAACAAGCGTAGACGCCCAGGGGAGAGCGCAGACGTATGGCCTGACGCTCCAGCTTGACTCCTCGCGCTGGCTGGCCTTTCTCCTCGCGAACGGCGGCTCGGTGCTTAGCCCTGATGGCACGCGCGCCACCTTTAATAGTAAGGCCGGGGTCGAGGCGATGAATTACTATACCAGCTTTATGCGCCAGGACGCCTCTTCTACGCTGCCAACCGCGCTTGTGCCGGCGACCGCCCAGGAAGAGTTTGACGCCTTTGGCATGGGGCACTCGGCGATGGTCATTGAGGGCGGCTGGCTTGTGACCTATATACAGCAGAACTACCCTCAGACCGACTACGGCATCGCGCCTCTTCCCAAAGGTCCAGGTGGTAAGCAGGCCAACTTGATTTACACCAATGCCTGGGCCGCATCCGCCCAGAGCAAGCATCCAGAAGCCTCCTGGGAATTGATTCACTACATGACCGGGCAGGATGTACAGCGTAGCCAACTCCAGGCTGGCTTCGCGCTGCCAACATTGAGGAACATGAATATAAATGCATACCTTCAGGCACACCCTAAGATTAACGTCTTGTTTGAAGGCGCCAACTACGGCTACCTGGATAACTTTGGTAAGTATGACCAGTATATTCACGACCGACTCAACCTGGCCATTCAAAGCGTCCTCTTTAGTCAGACCAGTTCTCAAGCGGCTCTGAACCGGGCGGCAATGCAGGTCAATCAGATTTTAAGCCCATAAATCAGGTGAAAGTATGAAAAGCCTGTTGCGCATTTTGCGCAACAGGCTTTTCATACTTTCTTACCCTTTGACGGCGGCACTGGTGGCGCCTTCGATGAAGTAACGCTGGAAGATAAAGAAGAGGATGAACATGGGGATGGTATTAAACATCGAACCTGCGATAAGCAGGTTGTACTCGGTATAGTAGGCACTCTTATAGAAGAACATGCCCAGAGGTAGGGTATACATATTGCGGCTATTGAGAACAAGCAGGGGCCAGAGGAAATCGTTCCAGGCGCCCTGGAAGCTGATGATAGCGACCGCGATCAGTGCGGGCTTCACAAGAGGCAGGATGACCTGTGTAAAGATGGTCCAGCGCGACGCGCCATCTAGCATGGCCGATTCCTCTAGCTCGCGTGGCAGGCTCTTCATAAACTGAACCATTAGAAAGACCGCGAAGGGCTGGGCCATAACAGGGAGGATCAGTGCGAAGTAGGTATTTACGAGATGCACGCTATTCATGATCAAAAACTTGGGGATAATCGTGATTGGGGCGGGAATCATCATCACGGCCAGCGTCGCCAGAAAGATGACCTCGCGCCCACGGAACTTGAGGCGCGAGAGGGCATAACCAGCCATAGCCGAGAAGAGCACATCTAGCGCGGCCACACTCACCGCGTAAATGCCCGAATTGAGGATCCAGCGTAAGAAGTCGGGATCGCTGATTAGGCGGGCGAAGTTATCGTAGGTCACCGGGTTAGGCAGCAGCGTTGGAGGGTAATCCAGAATATGCGAGAAGGTCTTGAAGGATGACAGGAAGGTAAAAATGAAGGGACCGAGCGATGTAATCGTAAACACGAGAAGCATCGCATAGAGAAAGACATTGTACCAGCGAAATGGCCTGCGTGGCTTCTCGCTCTCTTGCTGGCTGGTATCGAGTGGTTTGTTGATTGTCTGGGTCTGGGCCATAGCAATTCTCCTTCTTCCAACCGGTGATTTGGCCTAGTTATTGACGTCGATCAGGCGGCGCTGAACTATGGTCACAATGAAGATGACAACGAAGAGCAGCACGGACATGGATGCCGCGAGACCAAAGTTATTATCTTTAAAGGCCGCGTTATAAATCTCAAGCACCGGCGTCAGGGTAGAGTTGAGTGGTCCGCCCTCCGTCATAAACTTGACCTGGTCGAAGAGCTGGAAGCTACTGATGGTCCCAAGGGCCACGACCAGGAAGATGGTTGGGCGTAGCAAAGGTATTGTCAGATTGAGGAAGAGATGCCAGCGATTGGCGCCGTCGACACGCGCCGCCTCATAGAGTTCCAGGGGGAGATCCTGGATCGCAGCCAGGAAGTAGAGCATAAAGGTGGCTGAGGTCGTCCAGATATTGAGCATCATAATGGCCGGGAGCGCGAAGTTGGGGTCTTCAAGCCAGTGGGGGCCTGGCAAGCGTAGAAGCGAGAGCATGTAATTGATCAGTCCTTGGGGATTATAGAACCAGAGGAACATCAGTGAGACCGCCACTGATGAGGTCACAGCGGGAAGATAGAAGACACTGCGGAAGAGGCCACGCAGGCGGGGAGCGATAGCCTGGAGCAGCAATGCCAGCAGCAGGCCAAGTATCGTCTGCCCGATCACCACGAACACTGTGTATTTCAAGACATTGACCATCGAGACCCAGAAGTCGCTATCGGCGGCGTATGAGAGCTGGTTGAAGAGATTCTGGTAGTTGCGAATGCCAACGAAGCGAGGGATGGTAAAGCCAATATCGACCTTGTAGAAGCTGAGTCCCAGGCCGTAGAGCATGGTCACCAGGTAGAAAACGATCAGGACAAATAGATATGGGAGTAGGAAGAGATAAGCGGCGACGGCGTCGCGACGGCGACCCTCAGAGGCCCCTTTGAAGCGGGGCGAGGCGGGTTTTTTCTCACCGCTAACCAGTCCTGGCGTCGCCGCAGGTTGTGGTGATGCTGCCATAGCAAAACTCCTTACACACATCAGGGATAGGGCTTGCCGCCCTGTACTCCCGGAGAAGAAGGAGAGACAGGGCGACAGGCATATTACAAACGATAGAGAACAGTGATCAGGAGTTCAGTTCGTTATTGATCTTGTTCTCGGCCTCCTTCAAGGCATCCTGGGGGCTGGCTTTCCCGAGCAGGGCCTTCTCAACGGCAGCGTCGAGCAGCGAGTGAATCTTGTCGGTATGCGGGCCAAAGTTGTCGGCATAGCCGTAGGTCGCGGCCTCGAAGAGCGTCTTAAAGCCAGGATGCTGCTCAAAGTAGGAATCGTTAGCCAGGCTCTTGAGCGAAGGCAGGGCGAAACCGGCATGCAACTGACTGCCCTGGACATCTTTGCCTGTCATGTACTGGATCAACTCCCATGAGGCTTCGGGATGCTTCGTGCTGGCGTAGGCGGACCAGGAGTTGGTAAAGATCAGGTCCGCACGTTTGCCATTGGGGGCCAGGGGAACTGGCGCGATATCATAGTCCACATCGGGGAAGTTCTGCTGCATATAGGGGATGAGCCATGGACCTTCCAGGGCCATCGCCGCGCGCTTCTTACCAAAGGCATCGCCAGCCCAGCCGGCCGCGACATCCCCAGGCTGTACCGAGGAACCATCCTTCTGGAAGCCAGTGTAGAAATTGAGCGAATCGATGCCTGCCTGACTGTTAAAGGCCGAGGCGGAACCATCGGAATTAAGCACCTTGCCACCATCGGCGAGCATGAAGGGGAGCCAGCGCTGTGAAGCAGCTCCCAGGGTAATGCCATAGGTTGAAGTCGCGGCATTGCCGGACTTGGTCAGCTTCTTGGCCATGGAGCGCATATCGTTCCAGGTCCAGTTCGCTGTTGGCAGGCTCACACCCGCATCCTGGAACATTTTCTTATTGTAGAAGACGCCCAGGGTACCCCAGTCCTTTGGCAGGCCGTAGACCTGGCCGCCCTTACAGCTAAAAGGCGTGATCAGAGAATCATAATAGTCCTTGGTGCTCACATTCGACTTGCTCATGTAGGGCGAGAGATCGAGCAATTTGCCTGCAGTGATGTACTCGGGTGCCATGTCGGTCGAGAGATAAAAGACATCCGGCACATTACCACTGGCGATATTAGCGCGCATCTTGGTCGGATAGTCGCCAGTGATGGGGGACCACTGCAATTTAATATTGGGATGAGCGTCCTCGAATCTCTTCAAGTTTTGCTGGACCAGCGCATCCTCAGCGGGTGAGGAGGACCAGCCTGCGACGGTGAGGGTCACGGTGCCGCTCTCTTTATCTGCGGTCTTATCGTTGGTATTGCCGGGGCAGGCGATATAACTATTTCCGCCTGTGAGTCCTTGGTGCGTATTTCCGCTGCCTCCATTGCCGCCAGAACTGCCGGTATCGCTCCCGCCGCAGGCTGTGAGCAGGAAGACCAGGAGAAAGGTAAAGAAAAGTGAAAATGTGTGGCGTTTCTTCATGAATGGCCAGCCTCCTACTGTTGTGTCGCATCTTTGCGACACGTAATAAGGCAGGGTTAGTAGTGTAGAGGGTTCGGGTGGCCTTTGGCTGCCCAAACCCTCTACACTACTAACCATCCCATGCTTTCTATCCTCTAGAACACAAGGATGGCGAAAATGGTTACAACTCGGCGGGGAAAAGAAAGGGCCAAAACGAGCACAACATATAGCTAGAACAAACAGTACCAGGTGACAGAGGCAGTTAAAAGTAACATTTTGGGCGTACACGGGTTTCGTGAGTATTCCACATAGCAAGAAAATACGGTATAGTAGTAGTGTGTGTAGTTCATAGGCTTTGTGTGTGTAGGCTTATGAACACAAGTAATGCATGTGTCTGTTCAATTTGAGGGGTACGCAATGAAGCCGTACCATCTTGAAAATCAATGAGGAGTTTGTCATGGACAACAAGGCACAAGAGTGTGTTCGCATTGGGCGCTATCAATCTTGCCTGGAGAACGGCACGTTAAAGTTCTACTACCACCAGGTAGGGGACCCCAGTGGTTTCTATGGCAGCATGGATGCCGAGGAGATGCTGGGCCTGCTCAATTTGCTCTCGCGGCATAAGGAGGACATCTACCAGGCCGTGAACGCGAAGGAGAATAGCCGTTACGCAACAGGCATGTAGGCCTGTGCAGCCAGGGAAATTGTCATAGCTCTAGCAGCCTGAATGGCAATGAGGCCGCCTGGGAATGCAGGAGTGATGAGATAGTGTGCACCTGGCAATGAAGGAATGCGGGAGGACGCGTAAGTGTGTGGCGCGTCCTCCCGCGTATTTTTTAGGTGCGCACGCAGTATAGCGCTTGCTCGCCCTCTCGTTAGACGAAGAGTGGTTCCATGCCCAGGCGGTCGACCATGCCCTGCATCTCATGTTCAGCAGGTGTGGTGCTGGCTTCGAAGCGGCTGGCCGCGTCGAGTA
Source organism: Ktedonobacter robiniae (assembly GCF_016587375.1). Lineage (GTDB taxonomy): Bacteria > Chloroflexota > Ktedonobacteria > Ktedonobacterales > Ktedonobacteraceae > Ktedonobacter > Ktedonobacter robiniae. The sequence goes on along the minus strand of NZ_BNJG01000001.1, from coordinate 439,175 downwards.
CCTTGGGAAGCAGTGTGACATCGCCTACTGTGTTGAGGAAGATGCCGGGGCGGCTCAGCGCCCAGTGGACCGCGCGATCAATATCTTCCTGCGCCGTGAGTGGCGCGTACCAGGTATTATGTGTGTGATCGCGACCCATATAGGGGCGATAGGCGATAGACTTGATGGTTTGCACCGCCACATTGCGCTGCTGGCAGGTTGCTACTAGCGCGTTAAAGTTCTCCGCGTAGTAGGAATTTTGGAGGGTGAGATAGTTGTAGGGCAGAAGCACCGAATCGAAATCAAAGCGTTCAAGGCTGCGGCGATGGGTCGCGGCGATCTGTAATCCATGCCCCGTCACGCCAATGGCGCGTACCAGCCCCGCTTTTTTGGCCTCAATGGCTGCCTCCAGTACGCCACCTGGACTGAGCGCGATATCCCATTCAATGGGATCGGCCAGGTTATGTAGTTGCCAGAGATCAACATACTCCACCCCCATGCGTTCAAGCGAGCGGTGAAGTTCCTCACGGGCCTTGTCTGCCGTGCGTTCGCCGGTCTTGGTCGCGAGAAAGAAGTGGTCGCGATGCTGCTTGAGCCAGGGTGCCAGGCGTAGTTCCGCCTCGCCATAGCTGGCGGCGACATCGATATGATTGACACCATATTGGAGCAGTACCTCAAGGGTCTGATCCGCCTCGGCCTGCGAAAGGGAGCCGAGGGAGGCCGCCCCAAAGAGGGTACGTGTGCTGAAATGGCCAGTACGACCAAAGGGGAGTGTGGGAATTGACATGTTAGTATGCACCTTTGCTAGATCGCTTGTTTGATAAGCGACGGATAGATGGGCATGTATGAAGCGTCAGTCTCTCATCTTGTAGATAACCCGGTCCTAAAAGTATAGAGTATTTTCCTGCCTGAACGCAAGGTTAGCTTGCATCTTCTCTGGCGCGAGCTCAAGAGAAACACTCCCTTCTTGCGCATCGTGATAGAGAGAGAAAGGAGCGTTTTGTGATGAGTAAACTTTCAGATAAAGATAAAGAGAATCTGCCAGAGAGCGCCTTCGCGTTTCCTAAGGAGCGCAAAGAGCCGCTGATTGACGCACGTCATGTGCAGGAGGCCGTCGCGCGTTTTAACCAGGTGCAAGGGGTATCGAACGAAGAGCGTGAAGAGGCCTGGCATCGTATCCAGAAAGCAGCCAAGAAATTTGACGTCGACCTGCGTGAAAACGATTGGCATGATTTGTTTGAGCAGAATGAGCGCGAGGTCCCCCGCGATTAGATGGAGTATATCCATAGCAAGAGAGGCGGGCACAACCGCGGTTGTGCCCGCCTCTCTTGCTATGGATATACTCCGGCGTGGTCTTGAGAAGAGAGGAGTATGTATGTTATTTATACTAAAACTACGTAGGTCGAGAGATAGGTATTGCTGCGCTTGTGTGATATGACGAGATGTTATCCTTAGTTCAAGATGAGAGTTTGAGAAGCATATGGCAAATCGAGCAGTACATCCAGCTACGCCCCTTGCTGGGGTAGGCGGCGAGGCGCTGGCCGAGTTTATCGGGACCTTTGTGCTCGTGCTGTTAGGAAATGGTGCGGTCGCTTCCTTCCTTCTATTCAACAATATCGCAGGGACGAACGCCTTTTTTGCCAATACCTGGCCAGTAGTCTTTTTCGGGTGGGGTTTTGCGCTGATGCTGGGCATCTATATCGCGGGCGCGATTAGCGGAGCACACCTCAATCCGGCGGTGACCATAAGTTTTGCGGCCACCAGGCGTTTCCCCTGGAACAAAGTAGGCCCCTATATCGTGGCGCAGTTCCTTGGCGCGTTTGTGGCGGCGGCCTTCCTTTTCTTTGTCTATCGTGGTGCAATCACGCATACACTAGGTGGGGCGTCCTTGAATGCCGCCAATGTTAATAAGGTAGGATTAGCCTTCTACACGGGGAAACGAGATTTTGTGGGTCTGTTTGGAGCGTTTTGTGCTGAAGCGCTGGGCACAGCCATGCTCGTTGGTTTGATCCTGGCAATTGTGGATGCACGCAATCAGCCTGTGCAGGCGAACCTCAATCCCTTGATCATTGGCCTGGTGCTTGCTGCTATTGGTTGTTCGCTTGGCATAATTACCGGTTTTGCGGTCAACCCTGCGCGCGACTTTGGTCCGCGTCTGTGGATGACCCTGGCTGGTGGTGGATTGGGCGCGCTGAATAGCTACACCTGGGTCCCCATTGTGGCGCCCATTGTGGGCGGGCTGATCGCGGCCTTTGGCTATGACTATACTATTGGGCGCGTGCTTGCGGAACGTGGCATGACGCGTTCGGGCACAGCCGTAACGCGTGGCGAGGCAGTGCGCGAGCCAGATATGCATGTGGATACAGGTGGGCATCCAATTCGCGAAGAGACGCGTGGACGTCCGGTTCGCGAAGAAGGTCGCGGGAGAACATTCCGCGAGCGCTAAGCGGTAGTATTGACGGAGATAGAGGGTGCCCTCCATCTCCGTCAATTAAGACTCTAGAGGGGGAACAAGGACAGGCGTTGCCTCCTCGGCAGAACGCTTTTTGCGGCGTGGCAGGCGAATGATCTCGCTGCGTAGGCGTGGATCGGCGATCTCATCGAGACCAATATTGATAAAGGTCAGACCCGCTGAGAGGAGCGCGATACACAGGCCGGGTGGCACGAACCACCACCAGGCGCCCTGGATGAGTGCTGAACTATTCTGTGCCCAGAAAAACATGCTTCCCCAGCTTATACTGCGAATATCCCCCAATCCCAGGAACTCCAGGCCCGCAATCGCCAGAATAACCGAGATCATGGTTCCTACAAAGCCCGATGCTACGATAGCGATCATATTCGGCAGGACCTCGAAGAAGATAATACGCCAGGTGGCCTCACCGGAGGAGCGTGCCGCCTCGGTGAAGTCGCGGTTACGCATCGAGAGCGTCTGGGCGCGGATGATGCGTGCGTGTCCCGGCCAGCTGGTAAAGGCAATCACCAGGACGACCGTGAGCGGTCCCTTGTAGGGGATGTAGGCCGCCAGGATGAGGGCCAGGGGAAACCCGGGGAGCACCAGGAAGATATTGATGAGCAGTGAGAGCAATTCATCAATTAGCCCCCCAAAATAGCCCGCTGCCAGGCCGACGATAGTGTAGATGAAGGTCACTAGCACGCCAGCTAGCAGACCCCAGAGGATGGAGGAGCGCGTCCCATACATGAGTTGGGCAAAGACATCCTGTCCCGCCTGGGTCGTGCCCAGCCAGTGATCGGCGGACGGAGGCAGGAGGATATCGGTGGTCAGCGCGTTGGGATCATAGCGTGCCAGGAGCGGCCCGAAGATTGCGAGCAAGAAAAAGAGGCCAACAATAAGCGAGCCGACAAGCATATTGCTATTCATGGTGAATAGCTGCCAGCAGGCGCGCAGGATGGCCCCTGGCAGGGAACGTCGGCGCGTTGACGCGTTCGCGCTCAGTAGTTCCATGCCTGTAGTAGGCGTCGTCGGCGTAGGTATCCCGGAGGGGTGATTCGGTTTGGCCTCATCAGGCTGAGGAGCGGAGGTAAAGGGAGGGGTTGAACTCATGGCTTAGCTCCTTTCCTGGCGCACGCGTGGGTCCAACACGGTATAGAGCATATCGGCGATAAAGTTTGCGGCCAGCACTGCCAGGGTGAGCATCAGGAAGAGGCCCTGCATGAGGGCATAATCCTTGTTAGACACAGATTGTACCAGGGCGAAGCCGATGCCGGGATAGGAGAAGACCAGTTCGGTCAACAGTTGTCCCGTGACGATAAAGCCTAGCGCCAGGGCAAAGCTAGTTACACTGGGGAGAATGGCGTTGCGCGCCGCGTAGCCAAACATGACGTAGGCGTTGCGCAGCCCCTTGGCACGCGCCATCAGGACATAGTCCTCTGAAAGCGTCGTGATCATAGCATTGCGCATCGTTAGCATCCAGCCAGAGATGGAGGAGACGATAATGGTCAGCGCGGGAAGGAAGGCATGGCTGAGCACGCTGAGCAAGAAATCAATATTCCAGCCAGGAAGCAGGTCCTCGTCATAGCCACCATTGAGAGGAAACCAGTGGAGCATAAAGGCGAAGACATAGAGCACGATCAGTGCCAGCCAGAAGTACGGCACGCCCGAGATCAGCATCATGAAGGGAGCAAGCACAGAGTTGATGCGTGTACCGCGTTTCCAGGCGTTGAGGATGCCCAGGGCTGTGCCGATAATGAAGCTGAGGATCAGTGCGATTAGTCCCAGGGTCAAAGTCCAGGGCAAGCGCTGCACGATGATGTCACTGACTGGGGTGGGGAAGTAGCTGGTCGAGATGCCCAGGTTCCCATGCAAGAGGTTGGTCAGGTACTGGCCATACTGCACCCAGAGCGGATCATGCGAGATGCCAAATTGGACCTGGATGGCTTGCAGCATCTCAGGATCGACGTTTTTATCGCGGAAGCGGGCCATGATGGCCTGGGCCGGATCGCCCGGGACCAGGCGAGGCAGAAGAAAATTGAGCGTCAGCGAGATCCATAGTGTTAAGAGATAGAAGCCGACACGGCGTATGGTATGAGGCATACGCGCAGACCTCCTTTGGTTTTTCCGGTTCTTCGCGCCTGCGGCGCTTGTCCTGGTTAGGGGGCGTGCCCCGCTACTTGCGTACGCGGCTACTGCACCACACCCCCTACTGTATAAATTTGTATAGGCTTATCTGGGTTTCAGGTGTAGCGTCACCTGGAGCGGAGAGGCGGCTGTGGTAAAAGGATTTTGCGCCGATGGCCAGCCATCGAAGCGGGACGAGTTATAAATGAACCAGGTTGGTGCGTCCAGCAGCGGAATGGTTGGCATCTTTTCGACGAAGATCTTTTCGAGACCATAGATGGCCTGCTTCTGGATATTAGGATCGCTGGATGCGGCAAACTGGTCCAGGTATTTGTCGGTAGAGGCATCTTCCCAGCGCCCGAAGTTAGAGAGCGAATTCGCCCCGATTGGCGCGCTCCGCTTGCTGTAGAGGGTGCGATTAAAGTAGTAGTAGGGATTGAGGCCACCGCCATCATTATCGATGGTGATGTCGTACTGCCCTAGCTGCTTGTTATTGTACCAGTCGGTATAAGAGAGAGTATTGACGCTGGCGTCCATGCCTGCCTCTTTCAGATTATCGGAGGCAATCTGGGCCAGCAGAATTTCATCGCTATAGGTATTGGGTACGCTGATCTTGAACGAGAGGCGCTGCCCACCTTTGGCATAGATGCCATCACCGCCGCGGGTATAGCCGGCGCTCTCTAGAAGCTGGCGCGCCTTCTGGACATCGCGCTGGAACTTCAGGTTCGCGTACTCAGGCGCGAGATAAGACTTAGCGTTGGGCAGGATAAGTGCTGTGGGACTGGCGACCTGCTGGTAGCCGTTCTCAGCCACCTTAGACATCTTCTCGCGGTCGAGAGCCGCGCTAATGGCCTGGCGCACCGCGACATCATTGAAGGGGGCCTTGGCATTATTTGGATAGAACATCACGGTCTGGTTGGGCACGAGCCAGTAGTGATTATGTTCAGGATCGCGTGCGACAAAGCTCTTCTGAATATTGGGGGCAAAGACATTGGCCTGGTCCAACTTCCCCGAGATGAGTTGAAGCTGAAGCGTATCGTTGCTCTTGTAAATTGGATATTTGACATGCGCGAATGCAGGCTGGCCGCTCTGCCAGTAGTACGGATTCTTATCCAGGGTCACAACTTGCGAGCTAAAGGAGCCCAACTTAAAAGGGCCAGTGCCAACGGGATTGGAGGCGGTGTACTTGGTGGGATCGCCCACAGATGACCAGATGTGTTCTGGCAGGATCTGTAACCGTCCGAGATACCAGAGAAGCGGTGTGTAGGGAGTACTCATGTCAAGCACAATCGTATGAGTATCGGGTGCTGTGACCTTAGTGAGATACTTCCAGATATTACTGACATCCAAGCCAGAATATTTATGCATCAAATTGAAGGTAAAGGCGACATCGGAGGCCGTAAAAGGCTTGCCATCATTCCATTTGACGTTGTCGCGCAGGGTAAACGTCAGTTGCTTATTATCGGGCGAAAACTTATATGCTGTAGCGAGCCAGGGATTCATGGTGCCGTTGGCATAGTTCGTGAAGAGCAGCGTTTCGTAGATCAATTCAGAGGGAGGGCCACCCGAAGCGCCGGTATAAGGATTAAAATTTTGTGTATACTGGTCGCCAACCTGACCTATCCACAATGAATCGGCCTTCTGCGTTGAAGACCCTGAGCCACCGCAGGCGGTGAGTAGCAAAGTGAGAAGCATGGCCAGGGAAAGCACGAGCATACCCCCCTGCTTCTGACGCCGCGAGACAGCGCGAAACAGCGTTGTAAACATAGAGAAGCTCCTTCAAGGATAAGTAGGAAATGGTCATTTTACCTCATCTCTCTATACACGTAAGATATGCACGTATAGATGACATATACGTGTTAGAAGAGGCTTCTCAAGAGGAAGGAGTAATGTTAGGAGAGGGGATGGTGCAGTAGCCGCGTACGCAAGTAGCGTGCTACTGCACCATCCCCTTTACCAACACTATAATTCGCGCCAGGAGGGTTGGTAGGTGCGCCAGTTCTCGTAACCGAGCTTACCATAGAAGTCAGTCAGGACGAGCCAGTCAATATAGCAGTTGCGGACACCGCGTTGTTTGAGGATCTCTGAGGCGTAGGCCACCAGGGCGATGCCAATGCCTCGTCCGCGCTCGGAGACGGCCACTCCGACTGAACCCAGGGAGCCAGCGTCCTCGCCCAGCAGACCCTGCCAGATGACATCGGTACGCTCAGGGTTGGACTGGGGGCATGATGTGACGAGCGAGCCAACTACGCGCTCTCCATCGAAAGCGATGAGCAGGTCCTGGTAATCGCCCACGCTCGCCATATAGTTCACCGCGCGCAGCCAGTTATAAAACTCGCGCTCCTCGAAGGCTCTGAGTGCGTCAATCGTCTCGGGGTGGCAACCTCAAAGCGAATGCCCTCGCGCTGCATACGCTCAACAATACGTGTGGGGATGCTAAAGTCGTGCAGGTCGCGGACCATGTCATAGACGATCTCATCCAGTTGCCAGCCTTTGCGGACGAAGAATGGCGCGACAGGCAGGTTGGTTGGCACGCCGCACCAGAAGCGTGGATAGATGCTGCCAAGCTGGATGGCGCGCAGACCCGGCTGCTGTTGCAAGTAGTTGAAGGCCACATCATGTAGCTCACTGCCGATTCCCTGGCGTTGTTTATCAGGGGCGACCAGGAGTGCGGCGAGATGCCCAACCTTGTCGTGTCCCCGTGGACTCTGGAAAGTGGCCGCGAAGGCGATCAGCCTGCCCTCCTCGCGGAGAGCAAAATGGTGTGCCTCTGGCCCGTTGAGAACCAGTTGGATGCGCTCGGCACTAAGCGGCCATTGCGAGCCAACAGTGCTCTGCCAGAGCGTGACCAGGTCGGCCAGGTCGCGTTCCGGCTCAAAGATAGCAAAATGGTGTGCCATAGCAAAAAGAACTTTCTTTTGTAGCCTCTTGTCCAAATGTTCTCTGGTTGTGGGTGTAGTGCATGTTGGCTGCCGCAGGCAGCCAACATGCACTACACCCACAACCAGAGAACTCTACTCTGCGTGGTGGCCCCGCTCGTGCAAGCCAGGAACGCTTACTGGAAGTTTGCCCTGAGCGGTCTGTTTGCCTTGTAAGACATCCAGCGCAGCCTCAAAGGCTGGCAGGGTGTATTCATAGGTGACCAAGTAGGTCTCCAGTTCAGGGAAGGTCAGCAGGTCATAGGGGTCATAGACGGCCAGGCCAATGACTGGCTTCTCCTGTTGTAGCAGGGAGCGTACCAGGTCCGCCTGGGGTTGGTAGCGGTTCGCGTTAACAGTGACGACAACGAGTGTAGAACTGCTGGCAATGGCGCCTTGCAGCCGGGCCTCCGTTGCCTCGTTGCGCTGACTGGGGACGGCCAGAACCTCTGCCGTGGGGAAATGCTCCGTAATAGCGGCCTCAAGCTCCTCCAGTGATGGGTAGCGGTCGGCGGCGAAGGTGGCGTGATCGGTCTCTGGGAAGAGGAAGAGCGGGTGTTGTGCCTGTTCGCCTGTCATGGGTACAAGCTGCTGGGCGTTGCGTACCAGCGTGGTCGAATGTGCGAAGGCTCGCTTGCTCAGGTCGAGATGCTCGGGCGTCGCGATCTGGTGCACACTCTCTTCCTGTGGCAGATCATCCCAGGAGAGGTAACTGGCCTTGAGTTGGAGCACACGCTCGGCGGCGCTGGTGATCTGAGCTGCTGTCAGTTCGCCCTTCTGCACGGCCTCAAGGACCGCGGCAAGGCCTGCCTTCTGATACTCGTAATGATGGGAGATCAGGGCGATATCGACACCGGCTTGCAGGGCCATCACCGTCCCGCGTGGAATGCCAACCGTGTCCGCCAGCGCGTTCATCTCCAGGCAATCGGTGGTGATAACGCCATTAAAGCCCAGACGCTCGCGCAGGAGTCCCGTAATGATCTCGCGGGAGATTGTCGCGGGTAGCATCTCCTCTTTCATCAAGGCTGGAAGATAGACGTGTGCGATCATGATTGAATCGGCCCCGGTGGCGATGCCAGCACGAAAGGGCACCAGTTCAATCTCCTCAAGGCGTTCGAGGGTATGCGGGATGACCGGCAAGGCCTGGTGGGAGTCAACAGCGGTATCGCCATGGCCGGGGAAGTGCTTCAGGTTGGTAATGACGCCTGCTTCCTGGTAGCCCTTAATCGCGGCCACGAGATGGCGCGAGACGCGGGGAGCATGCTCACCGAAGGAGCGCACGCCAATCACCGGGTTGGCGGGATTGTTGTTGACATCCGCGACCGGGGCAAGATTCATATTGACGCCCAGCGCCTTAAGTTCTTTGCCCGTTGCCAGGGTGATCTCGTAAGTCTCTTGTTCGCTATCGATGGCGCCAAGGGCCATATTGCCGGGAAAACTCGTCGAGCTTTTGCCGAAACGGCGCACCATGCCGTTCTCCTGATCTGTCGAGATCAGCAGGGGGTAGGGATGGCCAGCATCGCGTGCGATACGTTGTAGCTCGCTGGTAAGCTGGTGGACCTGGTGGGCGCTCTCGATATTGCGCGCGAAGAAAATAATGTTTCCGACATGGTGATTCTGGATTAAATCAATGATTTCAGGCGTTGGGGTGGTACCATAGAAGCCAACACTGAGCAGTTGCCCGATCTGCCGCTCAAGCTCCATGCCTCGGGTGTAATCAGACATGTGTCCCCATCCTTTCTTCACCAGGCTGTGCAAGCCGCGTGAAGCGAAAATAATATGTTTGACGTACAGGCGCGTCATACCAAATCCTGTAGAAGGAAGAGAGGTGTGGGCAACATCCCTGTTTGGATTCCATTTCACAATGCCGCTGCTGCGACTCGCCTTCGGCTACGTGAAGCGAAGAGGCTTCCCCGCCATTCCCGCGTAGATGATCAATCTTCCATAGAATTTGATTCAAAACGCGCAAAACAACTATAGCTGGCATGCATCGCGCTCGTCATTGACCGCGACTATCACAATATTATCACATTCTTCGATATAGAGGTCGTGTAATAGGTCTTTCGTTTGTGTGTGCCTGGTTACTCTGCCTGCAAGGCCGCAAGGGTGGTGCGCAATACCTGCTGGTGTGCTGCGAGCTGCTGGCGTGCCTCTTGCGGGCTGACATGAGTGCGCGCGACCACGATTGCGGTTTTGGTCTCTCCGTTGCATTGGGCAAGCAGAGCATCGGCCTGCTCCTGCTCAATGCCAGCGATGGTCTGCACGATCTTGCTGGCCCGGTGCTGGAGCTTATAGTTTGAGGCATGCACGTCGACCATCTGGTTACCATAGGTCTTGCCCAGCAGGATCATGACACCGGTACTGAGCATATTGAGCGCCATCTTCTGCGCGGTGCCCGCCTTGAGGCGCGTGGAGCCACTGACAACCTCGGGACCAACCACGGGCGCGATCATGATATCGACGGCGGAGTGCAGGGGTGTCTGTGAGTTGCAGGCGAGTCCCACGGTCAATGCACCAATCTCGCGAGCGTAGGCGACAGCCCCCAGAACATAGGGAGTGCGCCCACTGGCGGCGATGCCAACCACAACATCTCTGGCCTCAAGATGCAACTGTTGCAGATCGGCCTTGCCACCCTCGGGGTTATCTTCCGCTCCCTCGACCGCCTTCAGGATGGCGGGGGGACCACCCGCGATCAAGCCTATCACTAACTCTGGTGGTGTGCTAAAGGTGGGGGGACACTCCGAGGCATCCAGAATGCCCAGGCGACCAGAGGTACCCGCGCCAAGATAGATCAGGCGCCCTCCCTGGCGCAGGCGTTTGGCACTCTCCTCCACGGCACGCGCGATCTGAGGTAGTTCTTGCTGTACAGCCAGGGCGACCCTGGCATCCTCCGCGTTCATAACCTGAACAATCTCAAGTGCGCTCATTTGGTCAATTTGCGCGCTGGCGGGATTGGCCCCCTCGGTCTCCATAGCCTGAAGATTGAGTTCTGGCTGTTCTGATGAACTCGACATATATGCGTTACTCCTGGTGGTGTGTTTACTATTGCTGTGTGCCCGATGTGGGCACGGTGTTTTGTATGAGGTGCAGACGGTGCAGCATGGGATAGGTGCCTGCTGTGCTCGTCTCCTCCTCGTGTGCCAGGTCTGCGTGTACCTGGCGGAGAAGCTGGCGATAATTGCGCCCTGGCACGATCTTGCCCAGGATGGCGGGTGTACTTGCCCCTGTGCTGCCTGGTAGATTGTTGGCGCGGCCATAGAGGCACTCATGTCCCAGCAGGGCGAAGAGGATACCCTCCTTGGCCCCGGCGGGTAGGCCCGTCTCTTCGAAGAGGCGGACTCGTGTGGTGGGAAGGCCCGCCTGTAAGCCCTGCATGAGTACAGGGTTATAGCCGCCACCACCACCGACCAGGACCTCGTCCAGGTGTGCCGGACCATAGGTGCGGTAGGCGTGAATGATGCTTTCTATTGTGATGGTGGTAAGCGTCGCGATGGTATCTTCGGGTGAGAGACCCGCGTCTGTGGCCTGGGCGATGAGCTGGGCCGCGAAGACATCACCAAACAGTTCGCGCCCGGTGGTTTTGGGGGGCAACTGGTGAAAATAGGGATGGGCCAGGATCAGGCTTACCAGGCTCTCATCAACTGTGCCCTGGCGTGCCAGTGCTCCGTCGCGGTCAAAGTGGAGCCCCCCTTGCGTGTAGTGGCGGACCGCGGCATCAATAAGCACATTACCCGGGCCAGTATCAAAGGCGTAGGCCCCGGATGGACCCTGACCCGCCGGGAGAAAGGTTACGTTGCCGATGCCGCCTATGTTTTGCAGGGCGCGTGTCTGCTGCGGGTCGCTAAAGAGCAGGGCGTCAAAGAATGAGGCCAGGGGCGCCCCCTGCCCGCCAGCGGCGACATCGGCCACGCGCATGTCGGCCACGACGCTTATCCCCAGGCGTTGCGCGATCACCGCCGCCTCGCCGGTTTGCCAGGTTGAGCGGACGCGCCCAGGTTCAACGAGGTGATAGAGCGTCTGCCCATGAGAGGCGACCAGGTCGATATCGGCGCGTGAGACCTGCTGATGAAGGCAGAAGGTCTCGACGGCTTCGGCGAATGCCGCCCCCAGGAGAAAGTTTAGCTCTGTCAGGTCCGCCAGGTGCGCCTGCGGCGTGCGCAGTATGTTGAGCACCTGTTGGCGCAAGGATGCTGAGAAGCTGGCTTCTTCATATGCCAAAAGGCGCAGCGAGAGTTCGCCTGGTGAGACAGGCAGAAACTCGCATAGGGCCAGGTCGATGCCGTCAACGGAGGTGCCCGAGTTCAGGCCAAGTACGCGCATAGGATGTGTGCTCCTTTCGTTCTCATATGCCATCAGTCCTGGTAGAGCAAGAAAGGGGCGCGTCGCTGCGCGAAAGCAGCCAGGCCATCCTCCCAATTCGCCGTGATCTCTGCTACGCTTGCGCCGGCCTCCAGGGCCAGGCGCACCTGGTCGCTGCCGCAGAGCAGGTCGAGAAAATAGGTGCCATTCTCACCCTGAATCCAGGTCCGTGAGAGCTGCGAGAGGCGGCGCAGGTCCGCCAACAGGTGTAGCCCTAGTTCCATAAGAGGGATTTGTGTCCGGTCCAGCAGGTAGATCTGTATGCCTCCACAGCGTGTCTGAGCGTGCTTGGAGAAGGTTGGCATGAAATAGAGCGGACGGAAGGCCACTCCAGGCAAGGCATGGGCTGTGAGAGTCTCCGCCAGGACGAAGGGATCGATATCGGGAGCGCCCAGGATTTCAAAGGGGCGCGTCGTGCCGCGTCCCTCAGAGCAACTGAGACCTTCAAGCAGACAGGTCGCTGGGTAGAGCGCCACCGCGTCCAGCGTCGGCAGGTTGGGTGAGGGCTGCACCCAGGGCAGATCGAGCTGATCAAACCAGAGATCACGCCGCCAGCCCCGCATCGCCACCACCATGGGTTCAGGCAGCGCATGTTCAGCGGCATACAGACGTGCGAACTCGCCGACCGTCAGTCCATGGCAGACGGGGATATTGGCGATGCCGACAAAGGAGCTAAAATCTGGATGGAGGATATTGCCTGCCAGGAGCTGGCCACCAAGCGGATTGGGGCGATCCAGCACCACAAAGAGTAGCCCGGCCTCCGCCGCGGCCTCCATGGCGTAGACCAGGGTTGAGAGATAGGTCGCGTAGCGCACGCCGATGTCCTGGAGGTCGAAGAGCAGGGCATCCAGCCCCTGGAGCATCTCGGGACGTGGCCGCCGGGTCTCACCATAGAGGCTGTAGACCGGGAGGCCGGTGCGTGAGTCTGTGCAGGCCTGCACATGCACACCGGCCTGGGCATCGCCGCGAATGCCATGTTCGGGTCCAAAGAGTGCACAAAGCTCGAAGCGCGGGTCGGCGTGCAGGAGATCAACGCCGCCCTGAAGCGCCCTGTTGATACCCGTTGGATTGGTAATCAGTCCCAAACGTTTCCCGCGTAGGCTTGGCACTCCTCCCGCCAGTAAGACATCGAGTCCATTCTGGACGACAGTGTGGGTGGACCCCTTCATGAGATACTCCTTTCGCTCAACAGGTCATGGTCTTATCCCTTGATCGCGCCCATGCGCACACCGGAGAGGAAGTTACGCTGGAAGATCAGGAAGAAGATGATCATCGGAAGCGCGGCCAGGGCAGCGCCTGCAAAAATGATACCATAATCTGTGGTGAACTCGCCCTGCAAGCTTGCCACCCCAACGGAGAGTGTATAGTGATTGCTGGACTGCAATACGATCAAGGGCCAGAGGAAATCATTCCAGTGCTGGACGAAGGTAAAGATGGCTAGTGCGCCAACCGCGGGCCGACACAGAGGCAGGATCACATGCCAGAAGACACCCATCTCGCCACAGCCGTCTATACGAGCGGCATCCAGCAGCTCTGTGGGGAGGGTCTGGATATACTGGCGCATCAAGAAGATGCCAAAGACATTGGCGAAACCTGGTAGAATTACGGCCCAGAGCGAGTCGATCAGGTTGAGCTGCTGCGTGATCAGGTACATAGGAACCAGGGTCACGTATGTTGGAATCATCATCGTCCCGATCACGACCCAGAAGAGGATGGTACGGCCAGGAAACTTACGTTTCGCGAAGGCATAGCCAGCCATCGTATCGAAGAGAAGATGGAACAGGGTAATAACGATGGAGATCGTCAGGCTGTTTGCGCCCCAGCTCCAGTAATCGGTGGCCTGGCTGAGCAGGCGCTGGAAGTTCGATATGTCTGCGTGTACGGGAAAGAAATCCGGGGGCGTCTTGAGCGAAAATGTGGTCGGCGTAAAGGCCGTCACATAGAGCCAGTACATCGGCCAGAGCGCGATGACAGCAACGATAAGGAGCACGAGCCAGGGTGCGACGCTTCCCCATTTGATCCTGCGCGGAGTCACGCTCCGCTGTTTGAGTTCTGCTTGAGCCATTACTGACACTCCAACCTACTACTTCTCCGAAAACCCTGAGCGCGCTTGCCGTGCCACCGCTTGCCCCCGAATGGGGGTTAGGTGGTCCCCAAATGGGGGAAGCGCTAGGCACGCCAGTGACGTTGGGCTTCGGAATAAGATCCTAGTATTCCACATCGCTGCGGAGCATACGGAACTGTACCACAGCTACGGAGGCGATCATCAAGAAGAGGATAAAGGCTTGCGCGGAGGCAACGCCATAGCGCGACTGCTGGAAGCCATTTTCGTAGATCTGCGTTACCATCACCTGAGTGCTTGTTCCTACCCCGCTCTTGACCATAACAAAGAACTTCTCAAAGACCTGGAAACTGGCGATGGTATAGAGCACGACCAGGTAGAGCGTGGTTGACTTGATCAGCGGAAGGGTGATGTACCACCAGCGTTGAATGGGGCCAGCGCCATCGATCTGAGCCGCCTCGTAAAACTCGGGTGGAATGCTGGCCATGGCGGCATTAAAGAGCACTACGCCGGTCGCAGGAATGGTGAGCACCGTAGAGAGTGTGATACTATTGAGCACCACATTGGGATCGGAGAGCCAGCGGACGGGGGCGATATGCACCAGGCTCAGTAAATAGTTGAGCATGCCATATTCAGAGTTGAAGATCCACTTCCAGGTAATTGCTATAATGACGGAGCTGGAGACCGCGGGCAGGTAGAATGCCGCCAGGAAGAAGGTCTTCGCGATCTTGCCGCGCTTTTGAATCAGCCCTGCGAGGACGAGCGCGATCAGAATATTGGCGATGACGGTAATGACTGTGTAGTAGAGGGTATTCTCGATAGACTTAAGGAAGATACCCCCCTCTGTGGTGAAGGCCGAGACGTAGTTTTTGAGGCCAATCCACTTGCCGGTCGTCACGATATCGCTATCCTGGAAGGAGATGACCAGCGCCCACAGGATAGGAAAGAGCGTGAAGATGGCAAAGGTAAGCATGCTGGGTAGGATGAAGAAGTAACTCCAGCCGTGCTTTTTCAGAGTGCGCCCGAACGCACCCGATGGGCGAGACGGCGTGCGCTTCTCCGCACGTGACAGTGATATGTCTGACATGACCATTCTCCTGTGATGATGTTGAAAGGGTCAGGGTAGTATGTTGCGAGAGGAGAGGACCGTGCGACAGACGATTGTGACGCCGCTAGTATGCCCCGAGGTGAGTCAGGTGCTCCCTTATATCTATGTACATCAGGAGCAGGCTGTGCCCTTCATGGCTCAGGGGAAGCACGAGTGTACAAGAACGTGCCTGTACACTCGCGTCCTCTCTTATGCGTGCTTACGCATTGCCGGAAAGGATCGAATTGATCTCGTCGGCAGGGGCATTGAGTGCCTCTTGCGCGGAAGACTTGCCCAGCACCGCGTTTTGCAACTGCGAGTGGATCAGGGTACGAACCTGTGACCACTGCGCGATGAGGGGCATAAAGTAGGTGCTGGCCACAAAGGGCGAGAACTTACTGATGGGATCGAGCACCGTAATGGACTTACGCGCGCCCGGAGCCAGGTAGTAACCGTTGACATCCGTGCCGACCTGCTTGCCTGTCAGGTAATTGGCGAAGTCCATTGCCAGTTTCTCCTGACCCTTATCATTGTGCTTGCCAACCACGATCAGACCTACGCCGCCAACCGTGAAGGGTTTGTTGCGTTTGCCGACGGGCATGGCGCGCACTTCAAAGTTCAGGCCCGACTGGCGGTAGCCACTGGAGTCACCGCTGGGAGCGCTGTACATCGCGTAATTTTTGTTCTGGCTAAAGCCGGTACCGATATCATCGGGCGACTGTGTGCCAAAGTCGGGAGGAGTAACCTTATACTTTTGCGCCAGGTCAACTAGCTTCTGTAGGCCACTCACACCCTCAGGGGTATTGAGCGTATATTTCTTGTTATCCTCGGAGAGAGGTGTCGCCCCGTCACCCAGGAGGAAGGACCAGGTATTGACCAGGTCAGGATCGATGGCACCTGTATAGCCATAGACTTGCTGCCCATTGGAGCGCTTGAAGGTCAGGTGCTGTGCGATATCGACAAACTCCTCGTAGGTCCAATCATCTTTGGGTAGCTCGATGCCGCGCTCTTTAAAGAGATCGACATTGAGGTACATGGCCACCGGAGGTACCCAGAGCGGCCAGGCATAGACCTTGCCGTCAAAGGTGACGGATTTAAGGATATCGGGATAGAAATCGTCCTTATCTTCCGCGCTCAGATACTCATCGATAGGAGCAACCAATCCCTGCTTGATCAGCAAGGGCAGGTTGTCGGAGGGATAGCGGAAGAGGTCAATAGAGGTGCCGCCGCGTACTGCCTGCGTGACCTTGGTTAAGCCAGCCTGGTCACCCGTGAAGCCAGTGGCCTTGACGTCCTTGAGGTCGGTGTGTGCCTTTTTATAAGCTGCCATGGCCGCATCCGTAAGTTTACCGGTCGCGTTAGCGCCATGAGGCTGATAGCTTGTGACCCAGTAGTTGAGGATGCCTGAAGCTGCACTGGCACCGGAATCGCCACAGGCTGCGAGGAATGCAGCCAATGCACTGGTTCCAACGACGATCTTGCCGCCATCCACAAGAAATTGTCGACGTGTCGTAGAATACATAGTTTTAAAATACTCCTCGTTTCCTTTGATGAAGACAAAAAGGATACATGCTCAGTATCGCGAATAAGCCGTGAGGAATGGTCCAGAGTTTGTATGGACTTCTACCTGAACAAGGGAAAATAGGGTAGAAGGAAGAGCGATCCTGTAAGAAGAGGATCGGTCACAGGAGCGAAAGCTTCCTCGTTGGACACACTCGTCTATGAGCTGGTCAGGATTCAGGCAAAGCGCCGCTTGAATCCGCGCTGTGCGTAGGCGTGAAAAAAGGTTGCACGTGATTTTGCTACTATTTCTATCACTCAACCTTTCTTGCCATTGCTATACAGTTGATATGTTGTATATACCAATAGACTGCTTATTCACACTATGCCACACTAAATCTCTTCTGTCAACATGCGAGCTTGCTTTATTTTTGTTGAGATTAGTATAAAAGGGTAGAAAATTGATACTTATAGTTGTGCCCCGCTACTGGCGTACGCGGCTACACAGAAGTAGCCGCGTACGCCAGTAGCGGGGCAGGAGGGGTGCGTGCCTGGTGGGGCTAGCGCGTTTGCAGCTTTATGGCCGGGCTAGTGACGAAATGGCTTAAGCGTGCGTGTCCTCTTGAGAAAGCATACTGGCTTTGGTAGCGTTTAGCGATCAGGAGGTGATAACGCATGACCCATTCTATGCATGAAACGCACGGCGAACATGAACATACGGAGCAGTGTGGTCATACTGCGGTCGTCCATGAGGGGCATATCGACTATCTGCATGAAGGTCACCTGCACCATCCCCACGAGGGGCATTATGATGAGCATGTGATTGGCGTGAATGCGCAGAATCCCGCCTCGTGTCAGCCAATAGAGTGCTCCTGTGGCGGCCATGATGCTTCCCAGCATGAGCAAGTTCCCCATGGCGATCACTATGATTACCTCTATCAGGGGCACCTGCATCATCCACACGGTGACCACTGCGACGATCATGGTTCCCTACAGACGCGCTAGCCTGGCAGGCGGAAGCACAGAAGCCATGGCGAGAGGATCATCCGACTCGCCATGGCTTCTTTTGGGTTTCTGCGTATTGCTAGGCGCTCACCAGTGATTCCAGGAGGTTATTTTCCTGAACAACAGTCAGTGAGAGCGCTTTGTAGCCAACCTCATCAAAGAGCACAATGATTTTATCTTCCTCATAGCGCATCACTAGTCCGGGTCCCCACGAGGTATGCCGCACGCGGCTGTTAATGGGGAAGGGCTGCTGCTCAACAGGGGTGTTCGTGGTGACGATACCAGCATCGCAGTTTGCGCAGTTCTGGCATGGCCCTTCAAAGACCTCGCCAAAGTAGTTGAGCATATATTCGCGCTGGCAGTCATGCAGCTCGGCATAACCGCGTATCATCTCAATGCGTGAGCGATCATGCTGGCGGCGCGCTTCATCAATATGAATGGCTTCTTCGATGGCCTGGTGATGCGAAATATACTCGGGATTGGCGACGACTTCTCCAGTGGAGAGGGTTTCGATCACGTTGAGCTCTTCCAGTGCAGTGAGGATCTGCATGGTTTTGGTCTGGGAGAGATGGAGGGCCTCGCTTAGCTCTTTAGTGGTGATGGGACCTGGTTGCTCCTGAATGGTTTCCGCGACTAGCTCCACCTCTTCTGCGTCAACGGATGAGCGTCCCGAGAGGAAATAGCGAATATTGAGATCCTTGGGGCTATAGAAGAGGATGGCCCTGGCCGCTTCGCCATCGCGACCAGCACGCCCAATCTCTTGATAGTAGGAGTCGACCGAGTCGCTGATATCATAGTGGTAGACAAAGCGTACATTGGGCTTATCCACACCCATGCCAAAGGCGGTCGTGGCCACGATGACCTCGACCCGGTCTTCCATAAAGTCCGACTGAACCTGGGTGCGTTTCTCACCCTTCATGCCCGCGTGATAGAAGGCGGCCTTGATACCGACTGCTTGAAGTGCCTCGGCTACCTCCTCAGTGTGCTTGCGCGTGGCGGCATAGATAATGCCTGGTTTGGCGTTCTCCTGTACCCGCTCGACGAGCGCTTTTTTCTTGGTGCGTTCATCCTGAAAGCGCTCAACACCCAGCCAGATATTGGGGCGATCAAAGCCCTGGACAATGACTTTGGTATCTTGCATGTGCAGGCGCTCAAGGATCTCTTCGCGCACAGGGGGCGCAGCTGTGGCGGTCAAAGCCAGGACTCTAGGATGTCCAAGTTCCTCAATAATCGAGCCGAGACGTAGGTACTCGGGCCGGAAGTCATGGCCCCATTCGCTGATGCAGTGCGCCTCGTCGATGACAAAGAGCGAGGGTTGGATCTGACAAAGGCGCTCCAGCGTCTCCGCATTGTTGAATTGCTCGGGCGCCAGGAAGAGAAACTCCAAGTCTCCCTCTTCCAGGTCCTCCAGGATAGTGCTTGCCTCTACATCGCGCTCTACTGAATTGATAAGTGCGGCATTGCCGATGTTGAGTTCTTCAATATTTTCGACCTGGTCACGCTGGAGCGCGATCAAGGGCGAGACTACGACCGTTGCCCCTTTGAGGAGGTGTCCGGCACATTGATAGATAAATGATTTCCCAGAGCCTGTCGGAAGGACGGCCAGGGTATCGTGTCCTGAGAAAACCGCCTGGAGTGCTTCTTGTTGTCCAGGGCGTAACTGATCGTAGCCAAAGGTTTCGTATGCTATCTTCGCAAACGGGACTTTGCGTGAGCGTACCTGCTTGTGATCCTGTACCATGCTGTAAAACTCTTTTCTAGTGTTGAGCTAAGCTTCATTGCTTGCCTCTCATATATAGAACGCTTCATCTGGCAAAAAGAAAACGGAGACTGATCTCAACATTGCGGGAGCGAAAAACTTAGCCAACGTTAAGGTGCTTGTTGTTGCTTGTATAACGAGAAGAGAAAAAGTATCTTTTTTCCTGGCAGGCGGCCATGTGTATGCCGCCATTCTCAATGAAGGAGCGAGCGTCATGGAGACCTTCCCCCAATCCGAAGAGCGTCACGATGATATTCCTATTCCGGCTTCGCTGCCTCCCGCAGAGGGACGCGACGATATTGGACGTGAGAACGATTTAGAAAGGTATTCGCCAGTGGGATCAGGAGAGCCAGGGGTGCTTTCACAGCCCCCTGTCGAGGGGAGAGTGGATATCGCTGAGGATATTGAACAGGAGCGTCAACAGGCCTATAGTTCGACGAAAGACCAGGAGAAGAAGCGGCAGGATTAGTGAGCGTTATATAAGGAGAGATGCCTGGGACAACAAAAAAGAGGACTCGTTCCCATCCCTGAGAACGAGTCCTCATATCATAACGCTATTAGACAACCGTGGTGAAGGAATGAGAGGTGTCTAGCGTTACGCTGAAAGCTCTTGCATATCGAGCTGGAGTATTTCTGGAGCAAGATCTACGGGAATCTGCTCCTCTGCCAGGCGTTTGACCCATTGGTAGTTCCCCTCAATAGGGGTATCCTGTAGGAGTTGCTGCGCCAGGAAGAGCCAGTTGATGGCGTTCGGTAGCGTCAGGTAATCGCTATTAGCGCGCTCGGCGGCATCCTGGCTCATGCGCTGATATTTTTCTGTTTCGGTAAGCAGGGTATACAGATGCTTCGCTACCTGGGTCGTGTTGCCTGGCTCGATCAGGTGGCCAGTAATACCATCCTCGATCTGGAGTGGAATGCCCCCACATTATAGGCAATAACGGGCCTCCCCTTCATCAGGGCCTCCGTCACCTTGACCTCAAAGCCCTCTTTGGTTGAGAGCTGAAGCACCACTTTGCTTCTGCGCAGCAGCATGTTGAGCACCTGGTCGCGATGTGGCAGGCGTAACACCTTGATATCATGCGCGAAACGGGCGTATGGCGCCGTTTGCAGGATGTTCCAGATGAGATTATAGATGGGAACGCCATCGGGATCATCAATCGAGCCATTGCCCGCAATGACCAATTGTGGAACGGGTAGGCACTGCTCCTCTAACATCTCACGCAGCTTGCGGTAGGCGTCCAGTACATCGGGTATGCCTTTGGAGGGATCGAAGCGCGCGATCTGCACAATGAAGGGACGTGTTTCATCCAATGGAGCCTGACCGGCAGCTTCCAGGTAGGTATTGAAGAGCTGCATATAGGTATCGAGCTGCTTCTCGCTCAGTGGCTTGTTCAGGCCATCGAGCGGGTCAGTGGTCGCGGGCATGTAGAAGACCTTGTTAGCGGGCACATTATCTGGAATAAACATGCTCATGGGGTGGCTCACAAAGTAGTCCGCGAGCTGAATCTTTTCCCACAAGAAGCTCCAGGTGACATGTTGTGGTGTACCTGGCTGGTTGGCCAGGCTACTCACGATCTGAATGTGTGAGCGGTAAATGATCTTTGCCTCGGGATTGACGCGCTTAATATGTGGAATAAGGCCAGCGGGCTGAGGATCATCAATCACGACCACGTTTGCCTGGGTGAAAACCTCGTGCAGCATCGCCGCGTTCTCTTCCGTCCAGGACTCGTAGACCTGTATATCATCAGGCGTAAGCACCGTGTCGGGACTTGAGACGGCTTGCAGGACATTATGTACTTTAGTCTTTGTGATGTCGAAAACTTCCTTGCTGGGCTGAAGAATATACCAGTGGGCATCGACATCAAAGAGGCGGAGAAGCCGGATGAGGGCATGACGCATTAAGGCGACACCACCACCACGCGGGGTCGCGTTGATGAAAATGAGTTTTCGACCCTGTAGGCTCTGGGCCAGGGCTTCCAGGCGCGCAAAGTCGGCTGGTGGCGTGACTCGACGGTAATCTTCCTTTGTCACCAGCTCCGATGGGAGAACCTCATTGACGCTGGTCAGTACCGGGTCCACAATATTTTGCTCATCGAATGTTTTCATCATCGTCTTTATACCTGAGGCCAGGGTTGTACCCGTATCTGCTGGCAGATGAAAGGGGACAATATCCTCTTCGAGCCAGAGACGAGAGTGCAGATCCTGGAAGCGAGGATCGTGCGTAAAGGTACTGGCAATGTACTGTAGATTGTGCTCCTGGGCTGCCTGGCGCAAAAAGGTGAGTACCTGCTCTACTCCATCCTCGTGGAGTGGTTGAGTAAAAGCATGGAACTCCGCATCCTGTTCGCTTTTACGAGTGGCTGCTATATGTAAAGTGTTATCTTCTAGTCGAATACCAGCGTATTTCGCAGTTGGATTTGCAGTTGGTTTTGTACTTGCGTTGCTCGTACCAGGAGTGTAAACATTTTTCAACATCGCGTACTTCTTTATTTCTTCATTTCAAGAACCAGCATCGGGCTTAAAACCGCGACCTTGGTTTTACACTTCATATGTAACTAAGTATAACTTCGCCAGCGGGTTACATCGGTACCAGGTCATGAGCCATGATGCCAACGCTTCCTGGTTGCTTGAACCAGTTGCGCCCCTCTCGAGCGAGAGCAATTAAACGACGTGGAGCAGGCAACCCTTTACCATGAAAGAACAACAGTGAAAGCCGCTTCACAGCAACTAGCTTCGCTCACACGATTACATGGTCTGCCCTGTCCTATACCCTACTATCGGCCTCTTCATTGTTGGAAACATAATCCCTAGTACTTTATGGCATAGACACCATAGCATCGATAAATGGCGTAAGAAAAACGGATATAACCCTTCCTTTCATTTTCCTCTATGGCTTGATCCCGTCTCACCACCTGACCTTCTTATTTTACAGCTTAGCCGTGAACTATTTTTATCAATATAAACAAGAAAAGCCTTCACACTATTCCTGGTGGAATTTCTCAAGGGTGGGCTGCTGGTTGGCTTAGTGGCTGAGATACAGGAGGCAAACTATACTGAATGTGTGATGAGGATGTCAGTGGGGAGCACAGGAGACAGGCAAGATGGGTAGCAAAAGGAGGAGACAATAGTGTTTAAGCGCATTCTAGTTCCCCTGGATGGCTCACCTCGGGCAGAGCGCGCGCTTCCGCTAGCAAAAAGGGTAGCGCGTGCCACACGAGGCTCGATTGTCCTGGTTTACGTAGTGGATCCAGTAAGTGATCTCTGGGCAGTGGAACAGGCCCCCCTGGTGGAGATGCGCCTGCGAGAGGCCGAGATGTATCTCAACAGTTTGCTAAGTCCTGCACCAGCGGGGGAGGAGGCCGAGATAACGGAGCCGCCCATCCCCACAGAAATGTTGTTACTGCGTGGAAGCGCAGCCGCCAGCATTCTGAATGCGGCCTCTGAAACGCAGGCGGATGGTATTGTAATGTGTAGCCATGGACAAAATGCTGCTTCACACTGGCGTATCGGCGGAGTCGCAGCCAAAGTCGTACGGCACGCGAAAGTCCCGGTCTTGATGCTCAAAGAGGAGGGCGGGGTGCCTGCGGGCCCACATCCAGACGCAACTGAACCTCTTCGCGTGCTGGTGCCATTGGATGGCTCGGCGCCAGCCAGGACAGCGCTTACATCGGCGGCTTCTCTACTGGCGAACCTGGCCCCACAAACGCCTGCTCAATTGCATCTCCTGCATGTCATTCCTGCTAACGTACAGCTTTTAGAAAATGAGGGGCGTAGACACGAACTGGTGCAGAAGGCGGGAGAATACTTGCAGTCCATGACTAAAAAGGTCAAGGAGAGCCTGGTGGAACCCTCGCTCTCGCCAAAAAACTTTATGGTTACCTGGTCTGTTATCCTGGACAATGACGTCGCGAATGCCATTGTGCGCGTGGCCGAACATGGCGATACGCAGGATGGTCTTGGGAGCATGCCCAGGTGTGATGGGATCGCGATGGCGACGCATGGCCTGAGTGGCATCCGGCGTTGGGCCATGGGTAGTGTGACGGAGCGCGTGTTGCATGGTACGCGGTTGCCGCTTTTGATTACGCGTCCAGCCTGGGTTGGGGAGCATGCAGGGGAAGAGGAGACTGAGGAGGAGACATAAGATGTTTCACAATGTTCTGGTTCCTCTGGATGGGTCTGCGTTTGCTGAACGCGTGCTCCCGCTTGCCGCTGCCATTGTGCGCCGTTCGGGGGGAACATTGTTTCTGGCACGCGTGGTGCGAGTCATTGATAACATGGCATCGTGTATGGCGCTTGCCAATCCCTATGCCTGCTATATGTATGCCGATGACGATGTCGACTCGGCGGAGGATGCGAAGAACTACCTCACACACCTGACTCAGAGACCAGCGGTCGCTGGTATAGAGACTCAGCAAGTGGTCTTATATGGCGAGGCGGCATCGTCTCTGCTCGCCTTTGCGCGTGAGCAGCATGTGGATATGTTCGTGATGAGCACGCATGGGAGGACCGGTTTTAAGCACTGGATGCTGGGAAGCGTAGCGCAAAAGGTGGCGCGCCATAGTCATGTGCCGGTACTCATAATGAGTAGTGCATGCCTGCGAGAGGAATGCCTTACGCTTGAGAAGCCAGGTGCGCTCTGCGCGCTGGTTGGCCTGGATGGGTCCAGGTGGGCAGAGTCAGTGCTGTGTCCAGCGGCGCAACTGGTGTCTCTGCTCTCAGCACCCCAGCAAGGTGAATTGCACCTGGTACGCGTAATTCAGTCACTCTCTAGCGATGAACTCGCCCTGTACCGTCGCGCGTGCCTCGTCCAGAACATTGAAGAAGAGGCGACATCGTTGGCACATGAGTATCTCAAGAACCTGGTTGCCAGGTTGAAAGACACACTTGGAGCGGAAACCGGCGTACGGCTATCATGGGCGATTGTGAAGGGGAGCGACCCGGCTCATACCCTGCTTCACCTGGCTGAGACCAGTCAGTGTGATGAAGCAGCTCAGCTTTGTCACCTGGTAGCGCTTGCTACACATGGACGTGGTGACTTTGAGCGCTGGGTTCTGGGGAGCACTGCTGAGCGCGTCCTGGCTGCGGCGACGAGGCCCGTGTTGCTGGTACGTCCTGATCCTGGTAAAGCATTGTAGCAGCAGGTGGGAACATGTTCCTTACTGCATGGAACATGTTCCCACCCGCTATAGAAGCGAGCTAAACGGGGAAATGGCTTAGAGCTTGAAGCCTCCCATATTCCCCAGGTTTCCCAGGTTTTTTTGGAGGTCACTCTTGAGTTCATCAGATGAATTATAGGTTTTTTCGGGCAGGCGATCAATAACCGCCGTAATCTGCGGATTGCCCCCGCTAAACTGCTGTGCCATCTGTTTAAGATTGGATGTGGACACAGGGTAGGGAATCTTATTGACCATCTGGTCTACCTGGGTAATATCAAAGTTCATTCTGGTATTTCCTTTCTGTTTCTCAAGCAAATATCTATGCACCCATGGGATACTTACGGGTCTGTTCTCATCATAAACATGTAGCAAAGGGGAAAGAGTGATGTGAGAGAATCTGCCATCGTGTAGTTTTTTGCGCCGTGTATGCTGAAAGCGAATGCACCATTGGCAGAATCTAATTCAGCATATCCTTGGGCGTTATGCCATCACTAAAGGAGAATACTCATGGTAGATTATGCGCAGCCCAAAACACCCTCGGCCCTGACCCACTCCCGCCATGCTCTCACTGAGCAGTACAAACAGGTGCGCGCCTTCTCTGAACTGATATGTAAGCCGCTGGTGACAGAAGATTATGTTGTGCAATCTATGCCAGATGTCAGCCCGACGAAATGGCATTTAGCTCATGTGAGTTGGTTCTGGGAGACCTTCGTGCTCTCCGCCGCCCAACCTGGCTATACCTCGCTCCATCCCCAGTACACATATCTTTTCAATTCCTACTACAATAGCGTCGGTGCGCGCCATTGTCGCCCCAAGCGCGGTCTGATTTCTCGTCCAACCGTTACGGAAACCTACCAGTATCGCCGCTATGTCGATGAGCACATGCAGGCCCTGTTTGAGCATCTCGAAGAGAGTCGCCTGGGCGCGCTCACACCCATTATCACGCTGGGTCTGCATCATGAGCAGCAGCACCAGGAACTGATGCTTACCGATATCAAGCATGTGCTCTCTTGTAATCCTCTCAATCCCGCTTATCATGAGGCTCCTGTCTCTTCCTCGCTCTCGGTTGCACCCCTGCGTTGGATAACTTATCAGGAGGATGTCTACTGGATAGGCTATAAAGGCGAGGGATTTGCCTTTGACAACGAAGGACCCCGGCATAAAACCTATGTCCAGCCCTTCCAACTGGGCTCACGCCTGGTCACCAATGGTGAGTACCTTGAGTTTATCGAGGATGGCGGGTATCGCACACCCACGCTCTGGCTCTCGGATGGCTGGCGCACCGTGCAAGAGCAGCAGTGGCAGGCACCCCTCTACTGGGAGAAACGGGATGGTCAGTGGTGCATGATGACCTTGAGCGGCCTGCGTGCAGTCAACAAAGACGAGCCTGTCTGCCATGTCAGCTACTACGAGGCCGATGCCTACGCCCACTGGAAGCATGCCAGGCTTGCGACCGAGGCGGAGTGGGAGGTCGCGGCCAGTGGCCTGGACGTGAGAGGGAACTTTGTGGAGAGTGGCGTCTACCATCCTGTGCCTATGCAGATAGCGCTCCAGAAAGAGGGCCCCATGCAGATGTATGGCGATGTCTGGGAGTGGACACAGAGTGCCTATGCTCCTTATCCAGGCTTTCGACCTGCATCAGGAGCGGTTGGCGAGTATAACGGTAAGTTTATGTGTAACCAGTTTGTCCTGCGCGGTGGTTCATGTGTCACCTCCCTCTCGCATATCCGCCCAACCTATCGCAACTTCTTCCCACCAGATGCGCGCTGGCAATTTACAGGCATTCGCCTGGCCAGGGGGGGAGAGGCGCATGCGTAGCAAGCATCTGACACTCCAACTGCTTGATTGCGCCCCCACCTGCACAACGTTGCGGCAGGAGGTCATGCAGGGGTTGCAGCAGTCGCCCAAGGCCCTGCCCAGTAAATACTTCTATGACGAACTGGGGTCCAGACTCTTCGCTCAGATCTGTGAACTGGAGGCCTATTATCCAACGCGCACCGAAAGGCGGATCATGCAGCAGTGCGTGGAAGAACTTGCTGAACTGCTCGGGCCGGACTGCTTGCTTGTCGAGTATGGGAGTGGCAATAGCCTGAAGACACGCATGTTACTCGATACGCTGAAGGACCTGGCGGGGTATATTCCTATAGACATTTCAAAAGCGTATCTGAAGGAGGCGGCTATTGCCCTGGCGCTGGCCTATCCAGCGCTCGAAGTACTGCCTGTCTGCGCCGACTATACCAGTGAGTTTGAGCTTCCCATGCCTGCGAGAGCGGTACGCCAGCGCATCGGCTACTTTCCGGGGGCCACAATTGGCAACTTTGAGCCAAAGGCGGCCCGGCGCTTCCTGCAACAGATCGCGCACACCTGTAGAGGTGGAGGGCTGCTCATCGGCGTCGACCTCAAAAAAGACTTTACGGTCCTGCACCATGCCTATAATGATCCGCAGGGGATCACCGCCCAGTTTAACCTGAATCTCTTGCGGCGACTCAATCAGGAGTTGGAGGCCGATTTCCAGCTCGCGCAATTTCGCCATTACGCTTGCTATAATCCAGGTGAGGGGCGTATCGAGATGCATCTTGTGAGCCTGGAGGAACAGGTTGTACACATTGACGATATCGAGATCCCTTTTAAGCGTGGCGAAAGCATCTGGACCGAGAGTTCCTATAAATACTCGCTGGAGGAGTTTGCGCGCTTGGCGCGAGCCGCAGGCTTTAGCGTTGAACGCGCCTGGTGCGATGAGCAACGGCTCTTTAGCGTCCAGTACCTGACAACCCTCTAGTTTGTAGGTGGTATGGTAAAGCCCTGGCAGTCGCAAGCTGCCAGGGCTTTACCATACCACCTACAAACTATCTGGCTTATTTGAATTGCAGGTCAATGGTTTGTTGTGGCACAGAGCCAGTAGAGGGCGTATTTAACAGGATAAACGTACAATTGGGGTTGCCATCGGGAATCATAAATGCGGCAGTACCAGTCACGTTTGATTGATTAGAGTCGACGCTGGTAGGGACATCACTGTCGCCGTCTGGGGGGCTTGTGGTGTCGCCAGATTGGAGACGCATATAATCGCCATCGTAGCCAATAAACGTCTTGGAACTGGTGTTATCCATGCGCAGCTTGAGCACGACAAAGCGCTTTCCGTTATCGGCCTGTTTGCCCTGGAAGCTCATTTGCAGTGTGGCGCTGGTAATCGTCCAGGTCACATCGGCATACTGGACATGTTTATTGGGTGTGATCGTCGTTGGCTGGTATTTCGCCACGTCTGCATCGGATTTCAAAGGAATATCAATCTGGGCTTCAGTGCTCTTGCCCAGGCGGAGGGTCAACTGATCTGGCTTAATATTCGTGGCTACCGGGAAATCAAGCCAGTTATCGCGCTTGGTCGAGGCATCGGGACCCGAAGATTTTTGCATGGTGCCTGGCGCGATACTATTGCCACCGGGCAGAATCAGATGCGCGACGTCTCCGTAGTAATAATACGATCCTTTTGAAGAGGTATTATCCTCTTTCAGGTTTAAGCGCAGCAGACCCGTCTGATTCCCATTCTCATCACCTGGCAGGCTGTTCGCCTGCTGAACATTGACGATGCTGATGGAGACGCTGGCATAGGTAACGGCCTTGGTATTGAGTGCCGTCGTGATGACTGAACCACTACTGGTGCCTGAGTTATCCGAGCTATTGCCATTAGAGTTATAGGTAGATGGCGTGCTGCGAGAAGCACTGGTGGCGGCGCCTTTGATCCATTGGAAACCAAGGTATCCCGCTCCGCCACAGAGCGAGAGTATCACTAGCAGGATAAGTATCGTTCCGCATCCAATCTGTCGGAGTGCTTTCCCTGATGAAGAGGGTTGGGCCTGAGCGTAGGACGGGACAGGCTGGTAATTCATAGGCCGTTCATAGGCTTGTTGTGAGATGGCTGGTCCTTGAGAAGGAGGAGGAGGAGGAGGCGTGGGTGTGGGCGAACTCCATTGGGTTGCCTCCTGCTGGAGATCGCGATACTGAAGTTCCCCTGGCGTACGTTCCGTCGGCTTATTGATATCTTCCTCAACGATTGAGCCACAGTTTGAGCAGAAGCGCTGTCCCGCGCCCAGGGGGGATCCACACGAGGGGCAGGAACGACCTGGTTGTTGAACCATGGAAGTGTTCTCCTTACATTGTATGAGCATCTATGCGCTTGATAAAGCGGCGCAAAAAAGACTGTTGTACTATTGAAGTAAAATGCGTTGCCAAAGCGGATGAGAAGTGATCTTATATGATCAACGCTGGTGGACGCATACTTTGGAGAATGAGAAACACTTCATTCGGCGCATGTGCCTATATGTGGGATGAGGTCTTGAAGGTGATTTGAAACGTGTGATTATGGCGATGTCTACATGGGGAACTTCTGCCAAAAATGTTAAAGCCGAGGTGCTGCCCGATATCTGGTAAGCACTCGGCTTTAACTCATTTCTCTCAGTCGTGAAAGTTTAAGAGACACTGCAGAGAAATGCATCTTTGTTGGCGGTGTTTCTTGCGCAACTTTCATTCGCGCAAACCACATAGCAAAGACGGCCTTCCAATATTGACGCGTCCTTTATTGGGGCATTACTAGTATAGACCCAGATTTGCTTTTTTGCAAACACTGCTGTATGTGTTCAAGGGCTGTCTGCCAAGTTTCTTCTGACTCTTGTCTTGGCTCGCGTAGCGAGCCTTGGAGTAAAGAAGGTGTATGTGGAAAACGGCAAAGCCGTTTTCCACATACACCTTCTTTACTCCTGAGTGCCGCAGGCACGAAGGTTCTTCGGGGAAGATTTTTTCGTTGGTGATTGTTCTTATATGGCAGAGTACGCTATTTATAGAGCAATGTTATTATGAAGCGCGACGTCCCGCTCATATTCGGGGGCGCGCATTAAGAATAAGGGAGAGAACCCATCCATGAAGGTTGAAATCTGGTCCGATGTTGCCTGCCCCTGGTGCTACATTGGGAAGCGACACTTTGAGGTCGCGCTGGCAGAGTTTCCACAGCGCGAGCAGGTTGATGTTATCTGGCGCAGCTATCAGCTTGACCCCAACGCCCCCCGCGACTCGAAGCAGACAACGGGCGAGGCCCTCGCGAAGAAGTTTGGTGGACCCGAGAAGGTAAAGGCTATGAACGAGCGCGTGACGCAGGTCGCTGCCGAAGCTGGTCTGGAGTATCATCTAGACACGGCCATCTACGACAACACCTTTGACGCGCACCGCCTGATCCATTTCGCGGCTCACAAGAACCTCCAGGATGAAGCTAAAGAGCGCCTGCTCAAAGCGCACTTTACCGAGGGCGCGGCGGTCTCCGACATTAATGAGCTTGTGCGCCTGGGGACCGAGATTGGTCTCGATGCCGATGAACTGCGGGGGGCGCTTGAGAGCGATGCCTATGCCGACGAGGTAAAGGCGGACTTCCAGCGTGGCAGCATGTTTGGTGTTCAGGGTGTTCCTTTCTTCGCCATTGATGAGAAGTATGGGATCTCCGGCGCGCAGCCGAGCCAGGTATTTGCGGAGGTGCTCACGAAGGCGTGGTCCGAGTCCCATCCACTTATCAATTTCAGTGGAAGCACGCAGGATGCGGGCGTCTGTGAAGGCGACAATTGCGCCATTCCCCAGAACGACTAAGAGCGTAAGAGGCATGGGCTTTTGTACAAAGATCGCACAAAAGCCCATGCCTCCTCTTATGAGTGGATGGTGGCAAGTATTCTCAGCATGCTTTTGCTGCGCTTAGATGCGCTCAAGCAGGAAAACGGGGATCTCGCGGGCGGTCTTCTTCTGATATTCGCCGTAAGGGGGAAAGACCGAGATTGCCTTCGTGAAGGCCTGCGCCCGCTCATCGCCACTGAGCAACCTGGCTCTGGCAGGAAACTTCTCGCTTCCAACCTCAACCGTGATATCGGGATGTGCCATGAGATTGTGATACCATAGAGGATGCTTCGGTGAGCCTCCCTTGGAGGCGACCGCAAGATAGGTATCCCCATAAGGAACCGACATTAACGGATAAATACGCTCCCGACCTGATTTCGCCCCCTTCGTTGTAATGAGAATCAAAGGCGCCCAACCTGGGACCTTTCCCCTATTAGCGCGAAATTCCTCGACAACTTTTTGATTGCGCTCAATGAACTCAGTATCATTCATCCCCTGTATCTCCTTATCTATCTCCTGGATATTGGGTTTCCTCACCCTATTTTAACACATGCTGAATTTATACTTTGATAAGTAAGTTTTATTTACCGTATTATGTATGATTTTTGTGAAAATACTCACTTATGGCACCGCTTTTAAACTCTTGCAGATGCTCTATCTCGCGAGTCCCTTTGCCATTGCGGACTGGACACAACTTTAACCAGGAGCTATTGCAACAAATCGGTCAAACTCGCATAATCTAGCTCTCTCTGCTCACAAATTGTATGCATGATGCCCCTGGAACGGCAACTCTGGCCATAGGTTCTCCGAGGGCTTGTTCGCTCTCTATTACTGGGAGGAGCGTGATCTCGCCGCTATACTGGTTCGCGACCAGCAAGAATCGCCCGTTGGGCGCGAGGGCGAAGTTGCGGGGCCAGTTGCCACCAGTGGGCGAAGTTGCCAGGCGCTGCCACTCTCCATCTGGGGCAACGGCAAAGGCTGCGATGCTATTATGGCCTCGATTCGAAACATAGAGCCGTTCGCCTGAAGGAGCAAAGTGAATATCGGCGACCGCACTCTCAGGGGCGCCTGACGGTAGCGTTTCGAGTACCTGGCGTGCCTCGAGGTGACAGTCTTCCACGGTGTAGTCATAGATGACTATGGTGTTATCTAGTTCGCATGCGACCGCGAGTTGTGGACGCTGGGGATGAAAAGCCATATGGCGAGGACCGGCTCCAGGCCGGGCGTGAACCTGTGCGTGCGCTTTGAGGGTTCCTTTGACGGGATCAAAGGCATAGATGACAAGCTGATCAATTCCCAGGTCTGCCACGATCAGAAAGCGGTTATCAGGCGTAAAAGTTGCCGAGTGCGCATGTGGACCCTCCTGTCGCTCTGGATTTGGTCCGCTCCCATGGTGTTGGATATGCTCGCTCATTGCGCCAAGACTGCCGTCATCCTGAATGGGAAAGACAGCGACCGTTCCGCTGCCATAGTTGGATACGACCAGCCACTTGCCGCTGGCATCCAGCGCCAGGTGACAGGGCCAGTTGCCGCCGCTGGCCTGGCTGTTTAAGAGGGGCGAAGTCGCCTGCGCGCCGATGTTGTCCAGTGCCAGCCCCCAGACCGCTCCGGCCTTGCCATCTACCTGTTCACTCTGTTCACTTACCGCATAGAGCCAGCGCTGGTTGGGGTGAGCGAGAATAAAGGATGGATGTGCAATGCCAGCAGAGGACCCTTTGGCCGTCAATATTCCAGTTGTCATGTCAAAGGTAAAGGCATGGATGCCGGGTGCATCGGGAGTGGCATAGCTGCCAACATAGACTGTATAGCGGGAATTTGTCATTTAATACTCCTAAGCCGTGGATGTGTGAAAGTGCGTCATATCATCACAGGCGGCATGCTTTCTAAGAAAGTATTATGCCACACTGCCTGACTGCTTTGTGTAACATCTACTGGTTACTTGCTTCTGCTCTGTTGTTCGACCAATACATGCGACGACATCATTAGTTGCTCGGCCTGCTGATACGCTGCCTGCGCGTGCTCCACATTACCCAGCATATCGTAGACCTGCCCCAAGTGTTTCCAGGCATCTGTATCTTCGGAGTTGATAGCCAGGTAAGTTTGGTAATCCGCTACGGCCTCAGTAAAATGCGCGAATTCTCGCTGGCTCTGTGCTCGGGTCAGATAGGCTTCAGCAAGCTCTTCATCCAACGTGAGCGCCTGGGTGCAGTCGGCAATGGCCTGCGCATAATTGTGCGCTTGATATGAGGATGTGGCGCGTGTCTGCCAGTTGGCAGCATCATCTGGGTTTCTTTCAATCAACTGGCTGAAAGCCTGGTAGGCCCTGTCATTCTGACCGATTGCCAGAAAAACGTTTCCGCGCGTCTGACAGGGGAGATAGTGCCCGGGATCAAGCGTGCTGGCTCTGCGACAATCGACGAGCGCGCTATTATAGTGCTTCATCTCCAGGTTGCACAGGGCCCGCATGGCGTAGGCAAAGGCGTTATGGGGATTGAATTTAAGTGCTCTGCTATATTGCTGGTGTGCGGAGACAAAGCGGTCGTTATACGCGGAACACGATGCCAGTTGAAACCAGGCCTCGGAGAGCGTTGGATGGTGCTGAATGACGCGTAGCAACATGTCTCGAACCAGGTCGTTTCCCCCCAGTTTGAGAAGCAGTGAGGTGAACTCAGACCAGTACTTTGTATTTGTCGGATCGAGTTCAAATGCTTTCTCAAATTCCACCAGCGACTGTTCGTATTGCCCTATGGTATACAACAGCAGAGCGCGCTCATGATAGGCACGTGCGTAGGTTGGACGAACCTTCGCTGCCTGCGAAAGCTCTTCTAACGCACGTGAGTAATCCTCGAGCTTGATAGAAATGCAACCAAGAAGATACCAGCCATCAGCAGATGCTGGCTCCAGTTCCAACGCCCGGGTAAAAGCGATACGAGCCTGCTCATACTCTTCGAGATCATAGGAAATCCCACCCAGTGCGACCCAGGTGTGAGTATCATGCGGGTTTATTTCTTGTGCTCGCTTGATGCTAGCCAGTGCCTCTTCGTGCCTGCCAAGACTATGCAATAACATTGCCTGTTCGTTGTGTGCGAGAACCAGGGTTGGTTCCAGTTCCAGGGCTTGCTGGATATTGTCCTGCGCCTCCTGAAGTTCGCCAAGTTCACGATAAACTGAGGCCCGATTGGCATACGCGAGGGCGAAACGTGGGAAAAGCGTGATGGCCTGCTGAAAGTCCGCGAGCGCAGCCTGGAACTGCTCCAACCTTTGATAGGCATAGCCGCGATTATTATACATAACGGCGTCCGCATCATCACGCTCAAGGATGTGGGTTTGGTCGGCGATGGCCTGCTCAAATTGTTCCAACTTGTGATAGACCAGGGCGCGATATTTATACGCGACTTGTAGGTCGGGAGCCATCTCAATCACATGGTTCAGATCTTCTAGCGCCGCAGCGTAGTCTTTGAGCTCATATTTGATCATACCCCTATGGGCATAGGCCTCGTAGAAACGGGGATTGAGGGCTAGTGCACGACTACAGGCCTCTTTGGCCTCCTCGTAGCGTTTGGCGTCATGGAGCACCAGTGCCTGATCGGCCCAGAGCTGGGCATTGGCTTCTTGATCCCAGCCAATGGGCAGCGCATAGAAATCTGCTTTGACCTGATTGGCTTCTACCAGGGCATCTGCGAAGGCCATGACGTTGGGATAACGCTCATCGGGGTTTATCGCCAGGGCTCGCATGATTACCGCTTCGATGCCGGCGGGCAGATCAGGAACCTGGTCGCCCAACGGTATGGGCGGCGTTGCTCCCTGGAAATACGCGGCAAACTGGTGAGTCGATCCATAAAAAGGAAAGTTGCCGCTTAGCCAGTTGTAGACGGTCACGCCGAGGGCGTATTGATCGCTGTTGGGGACCGGAGACCCGAAGAACTGCTCAGGTGCCATATAGTATAGAGTGCCGGAGAAGCGGTAGGGATCATCGGGATCACCATCACCTTTGTGCGTAAGCGCTGCCAGCCCAAAGTCACTGAGCAAGATTTCCTCGTTGACACCGAACAGCATATTTTGTGGCTTCACATCACGATGAATTACTCCCATCTCGTGGGCGTAATGCAGTGCTGACGCGATCTGGCGTACGCGTGAGACAATTAAGGCCAGCGGGAAAATCACTCCCAGAGGATAGCGCCGCGCAAAGGCTCCGTAGGAGCAGCACTCCATCGCCACATACGGCGTTTCGCCTTCCAACTGTCCATCCAGCACATGCACAATATAGGTGTGTTGCATTTGTTGCAATATACGAAATTCCTGCTGAAAGGCTACGACCGCCTCTGCATAGGCTTCTTTCTCTTCCTCGTCGTCATCAGAGAACGTATGGAGTACTTTGAGAGCGACCTGAGTCTGCTTTGTGGTGTGTTCCGCGAGAAATACCTTCCCAAAGCCGCCTGAACCAATCTGGCGTTTGAGGCGATAGGGGCCGATCTGAGAATCAATGGCCGTGAGCATTCTCTATCCTCCACAACGCTGCTTAAGGCAGAAGCGTTCCTGCCTGGTTTTTATCTTTATATGCAGAAATATTGTAAGGTTGATTTAGAAAACTCGTCAAGGGCTGCTTACCCTCTTGCCAGGCCTGGCATCTCTTTTTATCACGTGAAAAGAACATACCTACGGTAAACTAATGAAGGCTACCCTGGGATAGTTTGGATATGAAAAATTCCAGTTAGAAAGCTGACCAAAGCCTCCCTGCCAGTTGTACTGGCTGATATACACAGTATGGTCCGTGTTAATCTTCTCCACGATGGCTACATGGCCATAGGCACCTGCCCCCTGAACGTTAGGTTGCAGTACAAGGATCGCGCCGACAGTGGGTTGGGCGGAAACTTTCCAGCCATAGCGCTGTGCTTGCCCCAACCATTCCCAGGCATTGCCTGGCCAGGGAACCCACACCATGTGTATTTGGTGGAAACGGAAGGCCGCCCAGTAGGTGCATTGTCCCTGGAAAAAATGATTACCTGTACCATCTAGGATCGGGCCTCCATTCACTCCAGCATATGACTGATTGCCTCCATCAAAGCCATCTTGGGTCACCGCTGTCGCTGTTGCAGCCTGTTGAGCTAACAGCGTTGAATTGTCGTTCTTGGAGTCAAAGAGATGGCTAACGCTGTTGAAAACATTCCCAGAGCCAGTTTCAGCCTGTCCACTCGTTGTTGCTGCAAGCAGCGTCACGGCGAGAAGCGTGATGAAAAGCGAAGTAACTGTGACCTGGATAATGATGCGCTGCCCTTGCGAGTGACGAGGTGGGGGACTCTTAGTATTTGTTGGTTTGATGGCAACAGGATCGCGTAATGCGGTGGTATGGCTTGCTCTGCGAGGCTCCGAACTGAAGAGTGAATCCTTCATTGTTATTGCTCACATCCTTGTTGTTGCATGAACGGTGGACGTAGAGTGCATGCCTGGCGTGACTATAGCACACACGCCAGGCTGGTTGGTATAAAGCTCATTACGCGCAATAATTAAGGGTGCCAGATAAAATAGACACCCGTCCCAACGGTGAAATCGGCGTATGATAAAAGATTTAAACCGCCTCCATTGATGTACCAATCCATGTTGCTGGTGTGTATCGTTGTAGAACTGCTGGTGGTGCCAAGAGTCTCGACCACCCCGACATGTCCATGTTCGCCTGCACCCTGTACAAATGGCATCAGTACGATGATAGAGGGAAAGTGTGGTGTTTGTGAAACCTGCCAACCTGCGGCTTGTGCGCCAGAGACCCATTGGTTCGCGTCGCCGTGCCAGGCTATCCAGTAACCAGTTAATTGATGATAGCGACGATTGGCCCAGTAGGTATCATGTCCAACGGGCCAGTCAAGAGACTTTTCTCCAGTTGAGGACGATTGACCTCCTTGTGTCCCAGGAGTTGTCCCCTTCCTTGGCGAAGGAGTGACTGCTGTGATGGCGATCTTATCCCTATGCCCTGTGCTAGTTTGTGCGCGAAAATAACTTGAGACCAGTCCCATGCTTCCAACGATAACTATCAGGAGTATCGCTGCTACCAGTACGTTCACTAATTGTCTCAGCCGACCTACCTTCTTTGAGGCGACTTTCAGATGTCCTTCTCTTTTTATCTCACTGGTTGGGTAAATGAACACGTTCATGTTCTCTTCTCGCAATGATGGCTGCTCCTGTTGAATGCGCTCCCAGGCATGTGCGAGGATGTGTGTGCTACGCGCACTCATCAAGCTATAGTGATTGCGCAAATCATCCAGCAGTTGTGCGTCTTCGGATGAAAGATGGTGGAAGTATTGTTCGATATCTTTCTCTTCTTTTTCTGGGTGAAAGTCTGGATTATGTTCTGTCATTGATCACCTCGCCGTTTTTGTGTAGATGATTCGTAGGTGTTTGAGCGTACGAAAGAGGAGCATTCTGATGGCTCCCTCATTACAAACGATTCTCCGGCGTCAGAGCCGTGTCTGCAAGAACGGCTTCGATTGTCTCTACATGGAGCGGGAGGCTAGCTTGCCGTTTGAGGCGGCGGAAGTAATCCGCCGCCTTATTGTGTGCAACTTTCCACAGCCAGCGTTCTTGCTCTTCCTCAGAGATGACTCGAAAACGCTGATTTTCCAGAGCAGACAAAAAGACCTCGACAAGAAGATCTTCAGCGTCATCCCAGGCAGCGGTCTGCCGATAGAAATAGGCGAGAATGGCAGGCGCCTGCCGTTTATAGAGTAGTGCGCTTCTATCCTGCTCTATTACAGTGAATCCTTTCTTCATTGTTTCCCTACCTTTTGAGATCTCTCCTTTCTATCGCAAAAAATGGGAAATTATAACATTCGAAAAATATGCTTTTTCTCCCTAAGGCGTAAAAGATCAAGTGCCAAAACTTACCGTTATGAGATCTTGTATGGTGGTATAGATATATTGACCTTATGCTTAGAAGCATGGTATGCTTTCCCTAGAGATTATTTTGCATGATGTGAGCGAAATGCCAGGTGAACAAGTACGCATGAAGCGGAAAGGCCTCCAGGCAAGAGCTTGCTAACAGAAAATGCCGCGTTTGCTAGATATTTCAAGGAGGAAATATGTCTATTCCTTTCCCAAAAATCCCCCTTTGTTTCCGTTCCTCTCTTCCTTTTCGCCGGTGACACCGTCTCGCTGGGCGGAACTGGCACGATTACTCACATTGTCAACACAACTGGCGGTCCATCGAACTCCAGCACCAATGTCGCTGATCTGGTCATCTACCCCTAAGCTGGTTCGCATCGGCTCAACAGTAGCTATCCAGGGTGATACCACCTCGGATAGCGAATGGGTACGCCACGCAGCTGGAGGTTGCAGGACCTCTTTTCGCTTCATTTTATGAACGTTTTGTTTGATGTATGCAAATCCTTTATTTTTGAGGAGGAGAGAATGCCACACAAAAAGCTCGTAGCTCATGTACTAGGCATCTGTACGGCACTGTTTCTGCTCTTTATCCACGTTCCTCTTAGTAAAGCCTCATCCCATGTAGGAGCTGCCACTTCTACCCCGATCTCGGTCTATGGTGCCTGGCAGTGTAGTAACGATGGATGTCTCTGGGGAACGGTACGTAGTGTGACTGAGTTCGATAGCAAAAATCATTGGCTTATTGATCGAGGAGATGGTGTTCCCTCTGTAAATCTGGTGGTCTTGAGTTTCGTTCAACCGCTCAAATTGCTCAATAAGACCACAGATACGCAAACAACGCAGGGTCTCCCCATTGGCATGACAGCAGACATCGTGAACTATTTCAAGAGTCATAATATCCGTGTCATGCTCTCCATCGGCGGGATTACCTATGTCAATGCTTGGAATCAGGCACTTACCACCAATCCCACCCAGTTAGGGCTTAACGCGGCAGCGGTCGCTCAACAATTGGGAGTGGGCATCGAGATTGACTATGAGGAGTCAAGCTCACCCAATTTGACGGGGCTGCAAGCGTTCATTGATGCCTATCGTTCTGTAGAGCCCTACGATGCGACGGGGAGCAACCCCGCGGCGCGCTTGACTATTGATCTGGCTGCTGGCGATCGGTGGCTGATAGGCTTGACGACGAAGGCGACCACTTCCTGGCTTACAACTTCGACTCCTGTACTTGATTATGCCAATGCCATGGTGCCGAGCAGACAACCAAGCAGTGCAAACAGCGCCGAGGCGAACTGGCAAGAACATATTGATGGGAAGCCTCAGTATAGCCCCCCGATTCCCCCGCTTGCTCCAGCCAAGTTCACCGGAGGTCTCTATATTACCAGTGCCAACGGGGCCGTTCAGCCGGAATGCTACCATTTTAGTGGATCGCTCATAGATACCACTGGCAACTATGTGCATTCGGTGGCTCCTAACGGAGCAGGGACCACGAGTGGGATGCTGGGCTATATGTTCTGGGCCGCCGAGTGTCCTTCAGCGCGGGGTGCCTGTACGACCCCTCCAAATAGCTGCGAAGGAGGAGTAGGCGTAGGGGGTCAGACCTATACCATTCCTGTCCCCATGTCTCAACTTCGGCAGGGATGAGGAAACCAGCTCAGAAAAGATGAGCTTGCCCCCTTTTAATGAAAGGTGTGAGAAGACATGAGAGTGTCTTCTCACACTTTGAGCGCTCACTGAACATAACGATATACATGCAGTTTGGTGGTGCGTGCTCGGACGCCACTAAGGTGCAATGGTCCTGATAGCGAGACAGCAGCGAGGAGCTTGCCTGGCATCGCCCCTCGCCACGTTAGAGAAACCAGTAATTCTACCGGCTTTGTCTCCTCCTGGCTGGCTATATCCCCAGTTTCATGAACCAGTAATTCTACAGGCGGAATTTGCCGTTTTTTGCGTTAGACTTTGAAGGTACTCGAGAGCGAACGAAAGAGCAAAAAGAGGGAATGCAGTACCATGTCAGAGGAGAAACGCGGCATCTTTCGCCGGGCAGCCTTGGAGCATTATACGCGAAGAAGGGAGAAAGATATTCTCCTTCGCGTTGCCTCGCCACCCGCGATTCTGTTTAAGTTTCGGCGGCGCGTACCGGTACGTATGCAGATGGGAATGGTAGAGTGTGGCGCCGCCTGCCTGGCTATGATTCTCAGCTATTACGGACGCGTAACCACTGTCGCGGAGGTCGTGGAGCGTTGTGGTCCGGGCCGAGATGGCCTCTCTGCCTCTGCTATTGTAAGCGTGGCCCGTTCCTATGGCCTGCGTGTACGTGCAGTCAGCGTTTCTGAGCAAGAGGTTCGTTTTCTGCCCTTACCAGCCATTATTCATTGGAACTTTAATCATTTCCTGGTTGTTGAACGCTGGTCAGCTACCGCTCTGGACGTAGTCGATCCCTCTTGCGGGCGAACCCGTGTCTCCATGAAGGAGTTTCAACAGAGCTTTACGGGGATCGCCATCCTGCTAGAACCAGGGTCCGATTTTTCCCGTCAGGGCTCTGATGTGAGCGTAAGGTTGCGCGCCTATGCCAGAAAATATGTACAACAATCACCTGTAGCACTTCTCCAGATTATCGTGGCCTCGTTGCTGCTTCAACTCTTTGGCCTGGCGATTCCCGTGCTGACCAAGGTCGTGATCGACCAGGTTATCCCTCATACGTTGCGAGACCTTCTGGTGTTGCTGGGTAGTGGCCTGGGCATTCTGTTGCTCGCGCAACTGGCGACGACGTTCCTGCGTGGCTCGGTTTTGCTCTACTTGCAGACACGCATTGACAGGCATATGATGCTTGACTTCTTTGAGCATCTCCTGGCGTTGCCGCAGCGCTTCTTCCAGCAACGGTCCAGCGGTGATATTCTCGCGCGCATGAATAGCAACCTGGTTATTCGCGAGACGATTAGTAACCAGCTTATCTCAACGGTACTCGATGGCAGTTTTGCCATTGTCTATTTTATCATCTTGTTATCTCAATCTCCAGGTTTCGGTCTTCTGGTGTTGGGCATTGGCGCGCTCCAGTTTCTGCTCTTACTGGCGACAAACCGTCAGGTACGCGGCCTCTCGCATCGTGAGTTGATGGCTCAGGGGAAGGCGGAGGGCTATATGGCAGAGGTGCTGGTTGGCATACAGACGCTCAAGTCTATGGGCGCAGAGCAGCAGGCACTTGAGCGCTGGTCCAATCTCTTCTATGAGCAGATGAATATATCCGTGCGGCGTAACATGCTTTCAACGATCATTAATGCGATCCTGACCACGGTACGCGTCTTCGCGCCTGTTGCCTTGCTCTGGTTTGGAACCTGGCAGGTGCTTGCCGGTACGCTGCAGGTCGGCACTATGCTGGCCTTGAATGCTCTTAGTACCGCCTGCCTCATTCCCTTTGTCACCCTGGTGACGAATGGGCAGAGCCTGCAACTTATTCACTCGCACCTGGAGCGCATCGCCGATGTAATGGAGACCGCGCCAGAACAGGAGGGACATACGGTGGCGCTTCCCCCGCGTTTGACGGGTAGTGTGCGCCTCGAAGATGTCTGTTTTCGTTATGATATGCACGCGCCGCAGGTGTTACACCATATCAATGTGACCATTAGTGCGGGCCAGAAAGTGGCCATCGTGGGGCGTACAGGATCGGGCAAGAGCACGCTGGGAAACCTGCTCCTGGGTCTGTATCTGCCGACGCAAGGGGAGATTCTCTTCGACAACAGGCCGTTACATACGCTGAACTACCAAGCGGTACGCTCCCAATTTGGGGTCGTGATCCAGTCGTCGAACCTCTTTAGTGGTTCGATACAGGATAACATTACCTTGAATAGGCCAGGGATTGATCATGACGCAGTTGTCAGGGTCGCGCGCCTGGCAGCCATCCACGAGGATATTGTACGCATGCCCATGGGCTATGAGACCTATGTAGCTGAGGCGGGTAATGCCCTCTCGGGCGGCCAGCGCCAGCGGATAGCGCTTGCGCGTGCCCTTCTGAATTCACCAGCGCTACTTCTGCTTGATGAAGCCACGAGCGCCCTGGATGTCGCGACCGAGCATCTCATCGAGCAAAACCTGCGCGAGCTGGCTTGCACACAGATTATCATCGCCCATCGTCTCAGTACCATTCGCAATGCCGACCTGATCCTGGTTCTTGAACAGGGGCGCGTGATTGAGCAGGGAACCCATGAGGCGCTGCTCCGGCAAGATGGCTACTATGCGCAATTAATTGAGCACCAACTGGCTCATGGAGCACTGAGAAACGAGTAACTCCGGGCATTCCGGTGTGAATGGAAACGCGTTCTGTGACACCGTCTTTCGCTTAAGCACCTTTTTAAGCAACTATGATGACGGGTTGTGCGTAAGACATTCTGCCGTTGCCATAGATTGGTATCGCATCTAGAAATATGTTGCAGAAGAGTGACAGAAACTGTGCGAACCTCAAAAAATGCGGAGAAAGGAGGTGAAAAATGAGTATTGAAGAGATCATCAAGGCGTGGAAGTCTGAAGAGCAGGCTCTTGAGGCAAGCGTTCCGGCGAACCCGGTGGGCCAGGAACTCACGGAAGAGGAGCTTCTGGAGGCGATTGGTGGGATGATGTGTACAATGACCTGTCTTGATAGTATAGTGTCTTGCCGCCCTTATGGCCCTACCAGGATTCTGCCCTAGTAAGTAGCGTACTTTGGTAAAGCCAAATAAAACAGAAAAGGAGCAGCCGCAATGAGTATTGAAGAGATCATCAAGGCCTGGAAGTCTGAAGAGGAAATGCTGGATGCTGATACCCCGGCGAACCCGGTGGGCCAGGAACTTACGGAAGAGGCATTGCAGGAAGTGGTCGGAGGAATGCCATGTACGATGACTTGCCTTGACAGTTCACTGGACTGCCGCCCTGGCCCTACCAGGATCCAGCCCTAGTAAGTAGCGTACTTTAGCAACGCAAAATTAAAACAGAAAGGAACAACCGCAATGAGTATTGAAGAGATCGTCAAAGCCTGGAAGTCCGAGGAGATGGCATTAGAGGCTCATATCCCGGCGAATCCGGTGGGTCAGGAGCTCACGGAAAAGGAGTTGCAGGAAGTGGTCGGCGGGATGCGCTGTACAGTAACCTGTGAAGAAACTTCATTGGTTTGTAACCCCACCTGTCGCCTCTCATCGTTAGTGAATAACTGATCCCAACTTTTACACCTGCTTCCTAAGCTTAAGGAGGAGGGGCCGTTGCATACCATGCTGGCGGTCCTTTCTCCAGGCGTGCCTGCTTATCACCTGTATTGTATAACCCTCTCTTTGTAGAGAAAGGATGGGCCATGACCAATGCCTCTCTCCCACTCTGATCTGCATGCCATAGTGCGTGCCGCCAGTACGCTTGCCGAGAGGCAAAGCAGTGGCTTTATCCCAGACG
This sequence comes from Ktedonobacter robiniae, assembly GCF_016587375.1. GTDB lineage: Bacteria > Chloroflexota > Ktedonobacteria > Ktedonobacterales > Ktedonobacteraceae > Ktedonobacter > Ktedonobacter robiniae. The sequence continues at coordinate 396,843 of NZ_BNJG01000001.1, read as the reverse complement.
AGGTGCAGGAAGCTGCGCGCTTGCCGCACCTGTGTGAAGATCTTCCTCTCCCTGCCTGGGCCGAGCTTTTACAGGACATTGTGCAGTATATAGAGACCGTTCCCGCCGAGAATTACCTCGGAGAGCAGGGCCAGTGGTATAAAGCGAATGGTGATAAGCCTTCTCCCTTCGTAGAGCTCTTGCTCCCCTTTGTGATCGTTGGGCATCAGCGCTACGCTGAGCAGTCTGGCCTCTCGTATCATTTGCTCACTCAGGAGGCTCATACTAGCCTCAAGCTACACCTGCTCCAGGCGCTCACTTCGCTATCAGTGCAGGCGCTCTATACCGAATTCTCCAGCCAGTATAGGCAGCAGGCTCAACCTCTTGATGAGCAGGGATTCTATCAGCAGTTTCTCCAGCAAGCCGCACGAGGTGAATTGGCAACCTTTCTATGTACTTATAGCGTCCTGGCTCGCCTCCTGGCTACAACGGTTGAGGCCTGGACCGACAACGCCTGTGCATTTATCAGGCGATTTGCAGATGACCAGGAGCTTCTCCAGCAGCAGTTTGCAGATGGACAAGCACTGGGCCAGGTTGTTGCTCTCCATCCTGCCTTCTCTAATCCCCATCATGGCCGGCGTATGTCCATGGCCTTGACCTTTGCCTCGGGTCGCAAGCTGGTATATAAACCCAGGGATGTTGGCATGGAGGCGAGCTACTTTGGCCTGCTTGCCTGGTGTAATGAGCAGGGCATAGAGCCTCCCTTCAAAATTGTGACGGTCGTACCACGCGGCTCTTACGGCTGGATGGAGTATGTCGCGTACGTCGAGTGTGAAAATGAGCAGGCGGGGCAGAAGTTCTATCGGCGCGCAGGGATACTGCTCTGCCTGGCGTATATGCTGGGAAGCAAGCAGTGTTTCTACGATCACATCGTCGCGCATGGTGAACATCCCGTCCTGATTGACGCGAGCGCTCTTCTCCAGCCGTGTGTCTCCCCAGAGCCACGAGAAATCCTTCCCGGCGCGAATTGGGAGGAGGGCACATATTCGGTTTTGCATACGGGCTTGCTGGCCAGTTGGGAACAGCTTACTCCACATGATGGATCTTCACGAGCCGGGGAGATGTATATGGATATCAGTGGCTTTGGTCGGAGCAAGGAGGCGGCTGCTCTCGTGCCTAAAGATGTACATGAGCACTGTCCCTTGCCGCTCAAATATGGGGTGGTGAAGATGCGTGAACGCGTGCATGTACCGAGGTATAATGGTCTCCCTTTGTGCCTGGAAGCGTATCGCGATGTGCTTGCTACGGGTTTTGTTGATATGTATCAGTGGTTGATGGGGAAACGTGAAGCCCTGCTTACCCCTGGAAGTCCTCTCTACGCCTTTAAGGGGCGGTTCGCGCGTTTCGTTTATCGCCCTGATCGGGCTTACCACGCGCTCTTTCAACAACTACTGCTCGCGGAGCACCTGTGCGATGAGGCGCAGCGACAGGTACTCCTGGAGTCGCCGCGCCGACATCCCATCCCTGTCGAGTACTACCTGTGGGAACAGGGGGATCTAGCGCACTGGCTGCCAGCGCAACGCGCCGAACAGGCGGCACTATTACGCGCAGATATGCCCTTTTTTACAGTGCCTACAGATGGTACCACGCTTTTTATTGACGAGGCACAATGCATTGCCAACTGTTTTTATCATTCCGGTTTTGCGCTGGCGTTTGAGCGACTGCGGAACTTTGATATTGAGGATATGCGCCGCCAGGAGGGATTCTTGCTTGGAACGCTGGGAGAGAAGCGTGTTGCGCGTATATATCACATCGACGGCGAGGAGCGCCAGGGAAGCCCTGATCTTGAACGTGAGGTGCTTATCAGGCAGGCACTGGCTATCGCGGAACGCATTGCGGAGCAGGCCATAGAATTGCCACATGGCTGTATCACCTGGCTTGCGCCAGAGTACCAGATGCGCTCCAGGCGCTATCAGCTCCAGCCAGTCCGTTATAGCCTCCTGAATGGCCTGAGTGGAATCGCACTCTTTCTGGCCGCTACCGCCAAACTTTCAGGAAATGGGACCTATTATCGCCTGGCGCAGGGAGCCACTCTCACGCTGCGTCAAGCGTTGCAACATGAGGGCGAGACGCTCGCGCATGAAATGGGTATTGGTGGCACGCTTGGCCTGGGATCGCTGGTCTATACGCTGACGCGCATCGCTCAATTTCTAGATCTACCAGAACTCTACGTAGTAGCGACCCAGGCCGTGAGCCTGGTGACGCGTGAACGCATCGCACGCGATCTCGCGCTCGATGTTATCGCTGGTTCAGCCGGGGCTATTCTCGGTTTGCTGGCGCTCTATGAGGTGTCGCATGACCAGGAGATTCTGGAACGAGCCATCCTCTGTGCTCGGCATCTTCTGCGCCAGCGGACGGCCAGTACCGTTGGATGCCTCGCGTGGCCAACGCTGAACAAGCGACACTCTACAGGCTTTTCGCATGGAACGGCTGGTATCGTCTATGCCCTGACCAGGCTCTACGAGGTCACGCATGATCCCGCTTTGTTAGAGGCGGGAAGGGAGGCCCTCGCCTACGAGGATGCAGCCTTTCTTCCCACCCTGGGTAACTGGGCCGAAGAACTCGTTGAAGAAGGAGCGGGTGAGCCAGTCGTGCTTTCAACCTGGTGTCATGGCGCTCCTGGCATTGGCCTCGCGCGCCTGGGTGGTCTGGGTTGTCTCGATAATGCACAGATTCGACGCGATATTGAGGTCGCGTTGGAGACCACACAGAAGGCGGGGATCTATGGTGACGACCACATCTGTTGTGGCAACTTTGGTCGCGTCGAGATCTTGTGGACAGCAGCTCAACGCCTGAAACGTTCTGACCTGGCGGATGCCGCGCTTAGGCAGGCGAAGGAGATATTGACCCGAGCACAGCGTAGAGGTGGTCTGGCCCTGAACGACCTGTTGCCGAAATGGGCGCCCAACCCGGTCTTCTTTCATGGAACGGCAGGTATTGGCTATACTCTCTTACGCCTGGCCTCCCCACGAGAACTCCCCTCGGTGTTGCTGTGGGAGTAGTCCACTCACGTAAAGTCATCCTGTCTTTTGTCTTGAAGGGAAAGAGGAACTAGCATATGGAAACTACCCCAGTCCAAACAGACCAGGCAACAAGTCCTTTGTGGCAGGCTCCTGGCTGGTATAACGCCGTGCTATTAAACGAGCGAAGTATGTCATGTTTACGTGCTGAGCCATCATCTGTGCCGGACCGGAGCAAGCTTGAGCAGGCCCAGAAGAAATTTCAACGCTGGCGAGACCAGGCGCCCTTCAATACAGGGACATTTTTCACCCAACGGCTGGAGATGGATGGCCTTACGGAAGAAGACCTGCTGACTCTGCTTGGCGAACCGCTTGAGTCTCTACAGGCCCGGCGCTCGCAACCCTATCCGCCTGAATGGTTGGTAGAATTGAGCAGCGCGCTTCTTGATCCTACGCCGGGCGAGGACATAGCGCGGTTGTTTGCCGAGGCGATGCCAGAGTCGGAGGCGGTTGCCTTCCTGTTGCCATTTACCTCACTGATGCGCCCGGGGATTGCGCGACTACGTGCGGGAATAGAGAAGCTTGCTCATGGCTCTCTCCCCTTTGATCAGCAGCGTATCATGGAGCTTCTTCTGCCGAACTTTGTCCAGCAGATTATGCCTAAAATAAGCAAGACACTGGTCCTGGAACTTAATATTGCGCGCCTACGAGGCCAGTTACAGGGGGAGACGCCGCAAGAGCGCTTCCATAGCTACATCCAGAGCCTGTGCCAACGTGAGCACCTGATCGCTTTTCTGCAGGAGTATTGCGTCCTAGCCCGACAATTTCTTGTAGCCATTGATCGCTGGGTGCTATGCAGCCTGGAACTCGTCTCGCGCCTCTATGCGGATTGGGACGAACTGCGTGCTCTCTTCTCTCCTCATAGCGAGCCTGGACCACTCGTCGAGATTGGGGGGAGCGCGGGCGATACCCATCGTGGTGGGCGCAGCGTCATGCTGCTGAAGTTCCGTTCTGGCTTGCAACTGGTGTACAAGCCAAAATCGCTGGCAATTGACGTGCATTTTCAACAACTGCTCCAATGGCTAAATGAGCAGGGTGAGGGGCCAGCGTTTCGTACCCTGAAACTTCTTGATCGCCAAACCTATGGTTGGTCGGAGTTTGTGACAACCCCTGAGTGCAGTTCTGAAGAAGAGGTAAAACGCTTTTTTGTACGGCAGGGGCGATACCTGGCTCTGCTCTATGCCCTGGATGCCAGCGATTTTCACGGCGAAAATGTCCTGGCCGCAGGCGAGCATCCTGTCCTGGTGGACCTGGAGGCGCTCTTTCATCCTCGCTGGATCCTCAATGAGGATGGCATGGCGAAGCGCCCAGCCTTCCACATTCTTGATCACTCTGTACGGCGTATCGCCCTGCTACCAGAGCGTTTCTGGTCCACAGAAGCCTTTGAGGGAGTTGATCTAAGCGGGTTAGGGAGTGGAGAGGGGCTGAGTCCTCACCCGGTTGCGCGCTGGGAAGACGTGGCGAGCGATGAGATGAAGCTGGTGCGTGAGCATATTGAGATGCGAGGCGGAAATAACCTCCCACGCCTCAATGGGCGTTCTATGCAGGCCGTTGACTACCTTGAATATATTGTGAGCGGTTTTCGCGCTATGTACCACTTCCTCGTGCGTCACCAGGAGCGTATTGCGCGTGAATACCTCTCGCTTTTCGCGCAGGATGAGATTCGCTTTGTGGCGCGCGCTACCAGGATCTATGGGATATTGCTTACCGAAAGCTTTCATCCCAATATGCTGCGGGATGCGTTGAAGCGCGAACGCTTCTTTGATGGTTTGTGGACAGAAGTTGAGCAACAACCACTCCTGGCCAGGCTCATTGCCGCTGAGCGCGCGGACCTCTGGCAAGGCGATATCCCGATGTTTACAACGCGTCCAGCCAGTTGTGATCTCTTCACAAGCCGAGGCGAGCGCATTCCAGACTTCTTTGCCACTTCGAGCCTGGACATGGTCAGGCAGCGCCTTGCGGCTCTCGATGAGGAGGACCTGGAGCGGCAAATCTGGCTGATTCGTGCTTCATTTGCCAGTGTACCGCTCACGGCTCTTTCCATCTCTGGTGGGCAGCCTACTACCGGGCAGGCGTGCCCCTTCCCTGAGCGTGAGAGGCTACTCAGGGCGGCGCAGGTGCTTGGAGATCGCCTTTGCGCGAGCGCGATTGTGAAAGACGATATGGCGGATTGGATTGGACTCTCCTTCGTGATGGATCGTGACTGGGGTGTGGCACTGGCTGGAGCCGATCTCTACAATGGCCTGCCGGGCATCATCCTCTTCTTGAGCTACCTGGGAGCGCTCACCGAGAACACGCGCTATACGGAGTTGGCCAGTCGTGCCCTCAAGACGTTTAGCTACGAGCTTGCCAGGCTTACAGCCTATCCCGACCGCTATTGCGTGGGAGGCTTCAATGGTTGGGGGTCAGGCATCTATCTCTTCACGCAACTGGCCATCCTCTGGCGTGACTCCACCCTCTTACAGGAGGCGGAGCGCCTGGTTCAGTTGTTTCCGGACGTATTGAAGAAGGATGAGCGCTATGACCTGGTGGATGGGAGCGCCGGTGGGATTGCCAGTCTGCTGAGCCTTTATGCCATGGCGCCGACAGCAGAGACACTGGCTATGGCTGAGCGCTGCGGCGATCATTTGCTAGCACAGGCTCAGCACAGCGCGCAAGGAGCAGGCTGGAAGACGCTGCGCCAGGAGGTCCCGCTGGCGGGTTTCGCGCGTGGAACAGCGGGTATTGTCTGGAGCTTGCTTCGCCTCTCGGAGGTGAGTGGTCAGCAACGTTTTCGGCAGGCTGCCCTGGCGGCACTTGCATACGAGCGTAGCCTGTATGTGCCGGAGGTGTGCAACTGGCGCGACCTGCGCAAGCAGCCAGGCTCCTCGGCACAGGCACAGAGGTATGGGATGTCGTGGGCGCATGGTGCCCCTGGGATTGCGCTGGGGCGGCTCGCATCCTTGCGCTACCTTGACGATAACACGTTACGTCAGGAGATCACCGCTGCGCTTGTTACCACCAGCGAGGAGGGTTTTGGGTATAGTCATGAGCAGATTGGCTCTAATCACTCCCTGGCCCATGGCGACGCGGGCAATCTGGAGGCGCTCTTGCAGGCTGGACGGATGCTGCGTGGTCCACTGGTCGAGGAATATAGCGCTCGACTGAACGTTGTCGCTACAAACTTGCTCAGGAGTATCGAAGCCGGTACAATCTGTCTGGGTACTCCACGCAACATTGAAGCACCAGGGCTGATGATCGGATTAGCAGGCATTGGTTACGCCTTGCTCAGGCTTGCCGACCCGGGATGGGTACCATCTGTGCTCCTCCTGGAACCACCCGCTACTACAATTTGATGAGATCCAAATGATGTCGTCTATCTGTATGGCAGAAGTTTTTGTCTGCCAGCAGGTTGGTCATACTCTTCTCAGATAATAGGAGGTATTATGACAGGCATCCGTAACGTGATTTCGACGTTAAGCGAAAACGGCGAGGAGATAATGGGGCCAGAAATTCTCCTCTGGCATTATCCTCACAATGGCATCATGAATGGCTCGTTGCTTACAGTGGAGAGCAACCATTTCTGCGTTCTCAAGTCGCGGGGAGCTATTCTCAATGTCTACGAAACAGGGCAGTATACGATTCAAACCCCTGATCGCCCTCTTTTCGGCTCTATGCAACAGGCCTTCTATGGTGGGCAGAGCCCTTGGCAGTATGAGGCACTCTACATCAATCGCGCCAAGCTCGTGCTGAAAACAACCGGCATGGCCCTCTCACGAGAAATGGCCGAGATGGTTTACAGCGTGGATTACTATATTCATGTTGAGACGCGCGAGGCCGCGGTACAACTTGTCCAACACATGCCCTACCGAGGACATGCATTGACAACGCAAGAGATCAACGCCTATGCTGGCCCCGTCATTGAGCAGGCGGTCAACCAGGTTGTGCAGATTACGCCCCTCGAAGTGGTGAATGAAAAGATTCACGATCTTTCGCAGATCGTATTTCAGCATCTCCAGCAATTCCTGACGACGTATGGAATAGCGCTCAATACAGTGAAAGTCCTGGTGTTTCCCCGCGATGAGCGCATGAAGGCGCTGATTTCGCTCAAGGCTTTTGGTTTGAGCGAGCTAGAGGCGGTGCGCTACTATACAGCGATGTTGATGGCGGAAAGAGGGATTGTCTCCGCTCCCAATATGGCGATTGGGCAACCCTTCAATGTCAATGGTGTACAGCCAACCACAAATGCTGATCACTATACGGTCAACTCATCACACGCTCCTGCACCTACTCCTCCACGCGCACCGGGTCAGCCACCTCGCTAAAAGAATAATCAAAGGGATACGGGCAAGCTCATGCTTGCCCGGCATCGGGAGGGATCGAGATGAGTTCACAACCATCCAACAATCCGCTCGTGCAACAACTGCAATTGCTGCTTACGGGCTATGGCTATAACTTCTATAATAAGACAGACCAGGCACGCGCGGACGATGTGCTTGTACGAGAGCGAGCCTCCTACTCTCTTTCACAAGCGATATCTCTACTCGCACAATTGCGTGGCGAGTATCATACACGCTTCATTCCTCCGCTGACGCGTGCCAACCCTGACCCACCTCAGGAAGCCATGGCGCAAATACGAGCCATTGAGGCGGCTCAACAGGCCCTTGCGAGTGTGGAATCTGGCATCCGTGGGATGTCGGTCCCGACCCAGGATCGTGTGTGGTGGCGCTTTCGGCAAGAGCATGCTCTTTTGACACAGTTGCTGAACTTTGACCTGCTACTTGTACGCGGCAGCGAGCAAATATATCAGCACGTTTCGCGTATGACTCCTGAGGATTGGGCGAGCCAGAGTGCTATACTACGCCAGATGACGCAACAACTGGCCCAGACAGCGAAGGAGCGGGAGCGCTTCCTGCTCATACAGCTTTAGCCCACGGAGAATATCAGCCCAGGCAAGGTTATTTCCATCAATGGACTGGATTCGTTTTGGATGGGATCGTCAGGTTGTTGTTCTTATTCCATAAACAGGGCGGACTATTTCTGTGAGCACTATTTTACTGGTAGATGATGATGTTCATCTTCGGGAGCTGTCGCGTATCTTCCTACAACAGGAAGGCTTTACGCTCGCTGAAGCGTCTGATGGCGTTGAAGCCCTTGTCGTCTTTTCACAAAGCAAAATCGACCTGGTTATCCTTGATATCATGATGCCAAAGATGGACGGCTGGAAGCTGTGTCAGGAGCTACGCAGGTATTCTGATGTCCCCATCCTCATGCTCACAGCCAGGGGGGAGACCAGCCAGAAGCTCAAAGGTTTCCAGGTGGGTACTGATGATTACCTGGTCAAGCCTTTTGAGCCACCTGAACTGGTTGCCAGGGTCAAGGCTCTGTTGAAGCGCTATCGCATTGCCACCTCACAGCGGCTTCAGGTTGGTGAGCTGGTTATGGATCATAAAACCTTTGAAATGAGTGTGCATGGGGAACGTCTCACGTTACCCCTGAAAGAATTTGAGGTGCTGTTCAAGCTGGCGAGCGAGCCAGGAAGGACCTTTTCTCGCGACCAGTTGATTGAGGATATCTGGGGCTATGACTTTGCTGGCAATGAACGTACCCTGGATGTGCATATTAATCGGCTTCGCGAGCGCTTTCCCGAAGATCAGCATTCCTTCCGCATAAAAACTATCCGGGGTCTGGGATATCGGTTGGAGGTGGACTGATGAAGACAAGGTGGGTTATTCAGGTTACTGCTGTGGGTGTGGTCGTGATGTTGCTCTTGTGTGGTATCTGGACTGGCGTCTTTTTCCTGACTGCGTCGCTGTATGCTGCGACTGGCTTGACGCTTCCTCCCTTCCTGATTCAAGTCTTGAATTCACTCTTTGGCCTATTGGTATTTGTCTTACTTTTCATTGTCTACATTGCCTGGAGCAGCGCCAGGTCAGAAGTCAGGCGACAACGCATGCAGGTCTTTGAACCTATTATCGAGGCGATGAAGCGGATCGCGAAAGGCGATTTTCAGATCAGGCTCGACCCAGAGGTTGGGGCCAATGGGTTTACAAGCGAACTGGCGAAGAGTGTGAATCAAATGGCTGAGGAACTGAACCAGATGGAGCATATGCGACAGGAGTTTATATCGAATGTCTCGCATGAAATCCAGTCACCATTGACCTCAATTCAGGGCTTTGCGCAGGCCCTGCATGATGAACACCTGCCGGTTTTAGAGAGAGAGCACTATCTTGGCATTATCGAAACCGAAAGCATGCGGCTCTCCAGAATGACTGAGAATATGCTCAAGCTTGCCTCCCTGGAATCAAAGCATCTGACGGTTGAGCCGAATTCTTATCGCCTGGATAAACAGATTAGAATGCTCATCCTGGCCTGTGAGCCACAGTGGACGCGTAAAGCCATCACTATGGAGGTGGATCTAGAAGAGGTCTTGCTTTTCGCGAATGAAGACCTGCTCTCACAGGTGTGGAGTAATCTCCTACACAACAGTATCAAATTCACGCCACAGGGTGGAAAAGTGTGTGTTGAAGTGCATCGGCAGGATCGTTGCATCGAATGCAGGATTACGGATACGGGGATAGGTATCCCCCTGGAGGCGCAAACGCGTATCTTTGAGCGCTTCTATAAGGTCGATGCCTCACGGGAGCGTGCCCGCGAGGGAAGCGGATTAGGACTCGCCATCGTCAGAAAAATAGTGGAACTCCACCAGGGGACCATTAAGGTGGTGAGTCAACCTCATGCTGGAACGAGTATGCTTGTCTCCTTGCCAGCAGCAGAATAAGGTCGCCAGAAAAAGTCCCCCGCCCACTATCACTCAGAGTGGGCGGGGGGACTTTTTCTGGCAGGTGCCAATTTAAATTGTGTTTACAAATCCCATGTATTGTTCTCCATGAGACCTAACGTTGCATACGCCTGACGTTGGCATTGAGAGGATCAAGTCTATATGTCAAAACACATCGAAGCAATGAGATAAAAAAGGAGAACTTTTTCATGAGTAGCACAAAATCGAACACCTTACGTGTGCCTGGCGCGACTCTTTCCTACGAGGTGCGTGGAAGCGGTCCTCTCCTGCTTCTTATCGCTGGTGGAGGCAATGATCGCATTGTCTTCCATGGGATTGTGGACTATCTCACCGATCAATATACCGTTGTGACCTATGATCGCAGGGGGCTTTCGCGCAGTCAGCTCGACAATCCAGGTGAAGAACAGCGCGTCGAGGTACACAGCGACGATGCCCATCGTTTGCTTAAAGCCTTGGGGAGCGACTATGAACCGGCATATGTATTCGGGAGTAGCGGCGGTGCCATTATTGGACTTGACCTGGTTGCTCGCCACCCTGGGCAGGTCTATACGCTAGTCGCGCATGAGCCGCCAACGCACCTATTGCCCAAGACGGACCCCATTCAGGAGATGAAAGGCATCCAGGACGTGTACCGGCATTCAGGAGTTATGGCAGCTTTACAGATGCTCTTTCAGTTGGATGGCCTGAACGAGGACCGCCGAGACATGGTGAGCGAGCTACCTGCCTCTATAAAGGATCAGATTGTGAAGAACACGATCTTCTTCTTTGAGCATGAGGTAGCCATGTACGACCGCTACCTACTGGATTTTGCCGCACTCGCAAGCGCTACCAGTCAGACGCGAATCGTGCTTGCTGGCGGACACGACTATCAGGAGGCCGCGACATACTTAAGCGCCGCCGCCGTAGCGGACCGGCTCGGAACGGATATGGTAGAATTTCCGGGCCGCCACGTGGGCTATGTGAGCAATCCGAGTGCCTTTGCCCACCGCTTGCGCGAAGTACTTGACGAGAAGCCAGCTCAAATTTCCCAAATTTTGTGAACTAAGACACTGCTTTATCGCACAAACCTGGGCAGTACTGCAAATGTTTCTCGTCTGATCCCTAAACCATTACAAGGTACCGGTTTGTAGTGGTAGTGAGGATCGCACTTGTTGGGTAGCAGAGACCATATGCTTCAATGCTGGCTTGACTTCTTCCCACTTGCGCGTCTTGAGACCACAATCAGGATTCACCCACAACTGTTCGGATGGAAGAATCTGGAGGACGAGACGCAATTTCTCATCAAAATCCTGTGTTGTCGGCACATGCGGCGAGTGCACATCGTAGATGCCAAGTCCAATGCCGTTAGGATAGTGATAGGCTCTGAGTGCCTCCAGGAGATCGAACTGAGAGCGCGAGGCTTCGATGAGGACTACATCAGCATCCATGCTGGCGATCTCAGGAACGATGTCATCAAACTTTGAGTAGCACAGGTGCGTGTGGATCTGCGTTTCGTCACGTACACCGTTTGCAGCTAGGCGGAAACAGAAGATTGCCCAGGAGAGATGCTCCTGCCAGTCAGCATGGCGTAGGGGAAAGCCCTCACGCAGCGCTGGCTCATCGATCTGAATCGCGCGTATGCCGGCCGCTTCCAGGTCCAGGACTTCCTCGCGAATCGCCAGGGCAATCTGCTTGCACGTTTCTGAACGGGGCTGGTCATCGCGCACAAAGGACCACTGCATGATGGTCACCGGACCTGTGAGCATCCCTCTGATCGGGCGAGCGGTGAGCGATTGCGCAAAGCGTGACCATTCAACGGTTATCTGCCCAGGGCGTGCCACGTCACCATAAATGATCGGGGGACGCACGGCACGCGATCCATAGCTCTGGACCCATCCATGCCGTGTTAGCAGCATCCCGGTCAGATACTCACCAAAGTATTCGACCATATCACCCCGCTCTACCTCGCCATGCACCAGCATATCTAGCCCGGCCTCCTCCTGAAAGCGAATCACCTCTTCGATCCCTTGCTTGAGGAAGGCTTCATAGCTGTTCTGATCCAGTTTGTGGCTCTTGTAGGCGGCACGCGCTGCGCGCACATCTGCTGTCTGCGGATAGGAGCCAAGCGTCGTGGTGGGTAAAAGTGGCAGTTTTAGTCCAGCTTGCTGACGCCCTTTGCGCATATGATATGGCTGCGAACGTTGTGCCATCTGCTCTGTAATGGCCTGGACGTTTCGGGCAACCTCCACTGTGTGAATGCGTGCTGAACTGCGCTTGCTCTCCAGCGCCTGCCTATTGGCCTGGAGCGCAGCCTCAATCGTCTCTCGACCCTCATTGAGCGCGCGGGTGAGCAGACTGATCTCCTCGACCTTTTGCCTGGCGAAGGCGAGCCAGGAACGCATCTCTTCGTCAAGATGCGTCTCTTGCATCACATCAATAGGCACATGCAGCAGTGAGCAGGAGGCGCCGAGCAAGACGCGCTCTGTGCCAAGCGCCTGCACAGCTTGCGAAGCCACAGTCAGCACACGCTCAAAATCGGTGAGCCAGATGTTGCGCCCATCGACAAGGCCGAGTGAGAGTGAGAGCGAGGACGGGGCCTGCTCAAGCGCCTGCTCAAGCTGTTGTGGAGCACGAACCAGGTCAAGGTGCAGCGCATCTATGGGCAACTGTAACGCCAGCGGCAGATTCTCGCGCAGATCGCCAAAGTAGGTGGCGAGTAAGATGTGCAGTGATGGAGCCTGGGCCGCTCTCTGCGCAGCCAGGCGCGTATAGGCAGATTGGTAGGCTGCCCGCGTTGCCTCATCTAGATCGAGAACCAGGCATGGCTCATCGATCTGTACCCACTCAGCCCCCGCCTGCGCCAGGGCTTGCAGAATCTCCTCATAGACAGGCAGGAGGGCATCCAGCAGTGCAAGCTGGCTCATCCCGCTCTGTGTTGTCTTGCCGAGCAGCAAGAAGGAGAGCGGGCCGAGCAGCACTGGACATGACTGGATGCCCAACGCCTTCGCCTCCAAAAACTCATCGACAGGTTTGCGTGAGGCAAGGTGAAACGCTTGCCCTGGCTCAAACTCAGGAACGATATAGTGATAATTGGTGTCGAACCACTTGGTCATCTCCATGGCAGGAACCGCATTGGCCTGGTCCTTCTCCATGCCACGCGCCATAGCGAAATAGGTGTGTAGATCAACCAGGCCACCATTCCATTGATAGCGCCTGGGAACGGCTCCGACCAGGGCGATTGTATCAAGCACATGGTCGTAGAGGGAAAAATCGTTAGACGGGATGTGTGTCAGGCCGGCCTGATGCTGCAACTGCCAGCGCTGCTTGCGTAGTGCGCTTGCCTGCTCAAGCAGTTCTGTTTCAGTAAGCCGACCAGACCAGAACTGTTCAAGCGCCTTCTTCAGTTCGCGCCTGGCGCCAAGACGCGGATAGCCAGGGATCATTGCTTGGACCATTTTTCAACTCTCTTTCACACTGTCAAATGATAATCATCGCCCCCGTGTTTGTAAATCGAATGTTCGTTTTATAAACACGGACAGTTCTATGATATCATAGGTGAGGCAATAAGAGCAAAGGAGGACTCACCCCATGCCAGCAAAACCCGGCATCCATGAGGCCGCTCGCCGTACGCAAATTTTGCGCGCCGCACGCAGTTGTATTGTGGAACTCGGCTATGAGCGCGTGACGATGCGTGACGTGGCAGAAACGGCCGGAGTCAGCACCGGAACCATCGTCCATTATTTTGGTGATAAAGACACCATGCTTGAGGCCGCGCTTCTTGAGAAAGTGCAGGATACCGGCATTGCCTTTCGGGCGGCGCTCACTGGTGCCCAGAGTGCCTGGGAACGTCTGGAGCGCCTGGTGATAGCCAGCCTGCCCGAAAGCGAGGAGGTTCGCGACGAATGGCGCTTGTGGCTGACCTTCTGGGGAGAAGTCACACGCAATGCACGGCTGCGCGCAGTCAGTGAGAAACAACATCGTCGCTGGACGCGTTTTCTGGCGCGCATCATCGCCGAAGGGAGCGCTTCCGGCGAATTCGCAGCAGTTGATGCGGCTATCGTCGCCACGCAACTGGCGGCGTTGATCGATGGATTAGCTATTCAAGCCACGCTCCAGAATCCCGCACTTAGCCCTGCACAGATGCGCCAGATCTGTCTGAGTGCGTTCCAACGACTCCTGTACGCGAACCAATCAGTGAAACCATGAATACTTGTAGGCCATGAGGGAGAAAACGGATATGGACATTGCGCAGCAACGATTGCTGAGCCAGCGGATTAACGGTGAGCGTTGCCAGACGCCGGAAGAAGTGGTGCGCTGGCTGGGCGCGATGCAGGCACAGGAGTATCAGGAGGCCTTGTGGGCCATTGGCCTGCGTACCCGCTCCGCGACACTGGCAATGGTCGAACAAGCGATAGCCGAGGGGAAGATCGTACGCACCTGGCCTATGCGTGGCACACTGCACTTTGTTCCTGCGGAAGATGCGAAATGGATGCTGGAACTGACGGCCACGCGCATGATCGCGAAGGATAAGCTCAGACAGGAGCAGCTTGAACTTGACGAGGCGATCATCGAGCGTGCTGCGCAACTCCTTCACGACGCGCTGCACGGTGGCAAGCGTCTCTCGCGCCCTGGTGTCATGACGCTATGGGAAGATGCGGGCATCAGCACCAGGGGCCAGCGTGGCTATCACCTGCTGTGGTACCTGGCACAAACGGGGCTGATCTGCCTGGGGCCATACGAGGGTAAGCAACAGACCTTTGTGCTGCTCGATGAATGGGTGCCACAACCACGTAAATTCTCGCGCGAGGAGGCCCTAAACGAGCTTGTGAAGCGCTATGTGGCGAGTCATGGACCGGTTACTGTTTATGACTTCGCCTGGTGGACAGGTTTGACCATCAGCGAGGCCAGGACCGGATTTCACGCTATTCGAAGCGAGCTTTGCGTCGAGAAGCACAATGGGCAGGAGTACTGGTTCTCCAGTGACGTGCTCAGCGGCGAGGCACATCCATCCTCTGAATTCTACTTGCTGCCCGGCTTCGATGAATACCTGCTTGGGTACAAGGACCGTAGTGCCGTGCTCGCTGCCGAGCATGTCCAGAAAGTCGTGCCGGGCAACAATGGCGTCTTCATGCCCATGCTTGTCGTCGCGGGCCAGATTGTCGGCACCTGGAAGCGCACGCTGAAGAAGAATGAGCTTGACATCCTCCTCAAACCCTTCGACCAATCCTTCGACCTGGAGACAGAGGCACGCGAAGCTGTCAGCTCCTATTACGACTTTCGTGGCCTGCCGAGAAATTTACGGTATCCTCCCTTTCCTCAACAAAGGTGATCTATTCGTATCCTGTGAAATCTCTCTTGTCTCCAAGGCGTATCATAAAAATGAAATATCCTATCCCCGCTGCATAATCTTCTCCCTCTCGTAGCAACGAAACAAGGGATTGGTAAATGATCAGGAGTGTCTTATGATGCCAAGGAGAAAAATAAGCCAGTACCTTGATCGCCAGAGAGCGGTGAATCACGAGGCCACCATATACCTTCCAAGGTGGCGCCTACCCGTTTTTGGGTATCTCATCGGACTCTTCCTCACGGGTATAGCAGTGATCTTAGCTCTTCTTATTCCAAGCATACGTGTTATGTGGGTACCCTTGTGTCTTGCATCTGTTATCGTTGGCTTTGTGTGGGGAGTAAGTCCTGCTCTGGTAACGACTCTGGTTGGGTTTCTTGCTTTTTTCCTCATTGTCTTTCCCCATTTCGATATAGTGAGCCTAAATTTTGGAACTGCCATAGCAACACTTGGCCCTTTCGTATCTGCCCAATGCATAATCGCTGTTCTCGCGGGCCAGAATATGGTGAAATACTGGCGTATACGTGCGGCCGAGCAAAAGGTGCATGCCTATGCTCAGGAACTGGCAACAACGAACCAGAAACTTGAACAAATCAATCAAGAGCTTGAGCGGGCCAATCATCTCAAGGATTATTTTATGGTACGCGCAGCTCACGAGTTACGAACCCCTCTTACCACCATACTAGGAGAAGTGCAACTCGCTCTACGACGTCTGGATAAAGCGAAAAGCACAGAGAAAGAAGCACTTTTGTGGAGAAGGCATTTTGACAAAATTGAGGCACGGACACGTGTGTTGCAGGCATTGGTTGAAGATCTGATTGAGTTCAGTAGTTTACATACTGGAGAGAAGCTCTTGCAGTTTGGCCCCTGCGATTTCAGCAAGCTTTGTAGTGAGGTCGTCGAGGATCAATGTACGTATTCAGGTCGCCAGATTGAGCTACAACTTCCTCTCGATCCTATAATCATTCAAGCTGATGGCAAACGACTTACCCAGGTTGTGATTAATCTGGTGAGCAATGCTCTTCACTACTCATTAAAAGATACGGTGATCTCTATTGACGCACACGTGGAGGATGCCTCTGTGCTTTTCCAGATACATAATGAGGGGCCTGCTCTTCCTCTCGAGCAGCAGTCACACCTTTTTGACCCATTTTATCGTACTCCTTGCGCCGAGGCTTTTTTCAGAGAAGGTTGGGGTCTGGGGCTTACTGTGAGTAAAGAAATTGTCGAGCGCCACGGCGGGCAAATCTGGGTGAAATCCATTGAGGGAGAAGGCACTACCTTTTTTGTACAAATCCCTCTTGAGATAGAGCAGAATGTTCAGGCTTTTTTCCATCAACCAGCCAGGAAAATGGCTTGACTTGCAATGGCATTCCCACATGAGCTACAGCCGCGAGCGAGAAAGCCCTGTCTTTTAAGCTGAGATGGCCCATGAGGGCGCGTTCAAGATCGAATTGCTGCTCTTTGCCTTCCCTGGCTCGTTCATTGCGATGGGCGATCCGGTATGCTATACTAAGCCAAGCAAGCGTCGTTTATCCAGCAGAAAGAAAGGGGCACTCTTATGCAGCACATTCCTTCGACAGAAAGATGGTGCATCCTTTCCGGGTTGGGCACATTCACAACGCGCTAAGACAGCCCTACGTGTTTCCTCCCTTGCATTCTCTTCAGCCTCGAAGATGATCAGCTTTTATACCTGGCCTGATTTCGGATGCATCCATCACTCCCTTATTCATTTTTGCAAGCATTTTATGCCTGCATGCTTTTCGTGCAATTTATAAAGCTAACTAAAAAGGAACAAATTCGTGATAGAGAATCAAAATCGGGTTGTGATCAAGGAAGAGATATCAGAGGTACGTGCGCCTCTTCCGCTGTGGCGGAATCGGGACTATCTGCTCCTCTGGGGTGGTCAGGTGGTCTCGCAGACTGGCTCACAGGTATCACAGTTGGCTTTTCCTCTGCTGATCCTCGCGCTCACCCATTCACCTGCTCAGGCCGGGATTGCGGCGGCGCTGCGTACCATTCCTTATCTCTTCCTCAGTTTGCCCGCAGGTGCCCTGATGGATCGATGGGATCGCAAGAAGGTGATGATCTTCTGTGATATTGGGCGATTTCTGAGTATGGCAAGCATACCGCTGGCGTTGTTCTTCGGTCATCTGAACCTTATTCAACTGTATCTCGTCTCCCTTCTGGAAGGGACTTTCTTTGTCTTCTTCGACCTCGCCGAAGTCTCCAGCCTGCCCCAGGTCGTCTCAAAGGAGCAATTGTCTGCCGCCAGCGCGCAAAATATCGCGACCTATAATATTGCGATGCTCCTCGGCTCGCCGCTGGGTGGCCTCCTCTATAGTGTTGGGAGCCTCTTCCCTTTTCTGGCAGATAGTGTCTCGTATTTCTGCTCTTGTCTTTCGCTTCTCTTCATTCGAACCTCATTTCAACAGGAGCGTACAGCAGGGGCCTCACGTGCTTTGATGACAGAGGTCAAAGAGGGTCTGAAGTGGCTATGGGAGCAGCGTTTCATTCGCTCGCTGGCACTGCTCCTGTGCGGGATCAATCTGATGACCGGGGGAATCACATTGGTCAGTATTGTGCTGGGGCAACATGTGCATGCCTCGACGGTAGACCTCGGGGTCCTATTCGCCGTCGCAGGCGTTGCCGGGGTGCTTGGTGCGCTGGCGGCGCCGCTGCTCCACCGCCGTCTGAGCTTCTTTGTGATCTCCCTTATTACCTTGTGGGCACAGGCATTGCTTGCGCCTTTGCTGATCCTGGCTCCCAACCTGCTCACGCTTGGGGCTATTCTTGCTCTCCTCTTTTTCCTTTTCCCTATCTTTGATGTCCTACAGCGGAGTCAGCGTATGGCCCTGATCCCTGATGCCTTACAGGGTCGCATCAATAGTGTGTACCGACTGATTGTCTTTAGTAGTAACCCTGTGAGCCTGGCGCTGACCGGGTTCCTGCTCCAGAATGCCGGGACGACGTTCACCATCCTCCTCATGACAGCCGGCCTTACACTTATTGCGCTCTCAGCCATGCTGAACCCGCACATGCGTCGGGTAGCTGCCTAAAAAAAGGGACGGGTAATGGGTCAGTTGACTCATCACCCGTCCCTTTTTAGGCAGGAAGCGCAACAAGTTTTTATCCAAAAGCTTCTCTATCTGCTATACTCTCATGGAAGATATTTCTGACATCAACGACTGGAAAGGGCGGCTCTGTGTCTCGCGATACGCCTTTTGAAAAGGATACTAACCTGATTCCTGTTCCATCCGTGCTACCGTTGCTGGAAACCAAGCTGCATCCGCCACTTCTCTCGGGGAAGCTGGTCAGACGAACTTGCTTGCTTGAACAGCTTGACGCGAGCCTGAACTACAAAGTGATGGTGCTCCAGGCGCCAGCAGGCTCCGGCAAAACGACGCTGGTTAATCAGTGGTGGCATCTCCATTTTCCTGAGGCACAGGACACATCGGGAGCAGATGCCGTTCTTGCCTGGCTTTCGCTTGATGTTGGCGACAACGATCTCCTGCGCTTCTGGCGCTACCTCATGACTGCCTGTCTCAAATTTCTGGCACCGGAGCAGCAGGCCTCGGGACAGGCTGCGCTGGCCCTGCTTAGTCCGCTCACTCCTTCACCCTTTGAGCCACCTGCCTTGGACTCGGCTCTGGCGCAGTTGCTCAACACCCTTGCGCGCTCGCCCTTCGAGGGTCTGCTGGTAATCGACGACTATCATGTGATCGAAGATGCTCGTGTTCATGAGATGCTAGCCTTTTTTATCGATTACTTGCCCGCGACGATTCATATTCTGCTGCTTTCGCGTTCTGAACCGCCACTTCCGCTCCTGCGCTGGCGAGCCAGGGGTGATGTATACGAGCTACAGACAAACGATCTGCGCTTCTCCCTGCAGGAGACAGCAGCGTTCTTTCGCCAGGCCCTCCCTCACGACCTGTCGCCAATGGCTCTGCAACAACTTGATAACAAGCTGGAGGGGTGGGCTGCCGGATTACGCTTGCTCTCGCTGACCCTCTCGAAATGGCGAACTCAGGAGGCCATTGACCAGGCCGTCCTCTCGCTTGGCGCGCTGGATACCGCTGCCGATCGCTCGCTACTTGATTACTTTGTCCATGAGATCCTGGAGACGCAGTCTGAGCCAATACAGCGCTTTCTCCTTCAAACCAGCATTCTCGGTCGCCTCTCTGCTACGCTGTGTGTAGCCGTCACCGGGGATGTGCAGAGCGCGACTCAACTGGAGGCAGCCGAGCAGGCTGGACTCTTCCTGGAAGCCCTGGAGGGACCTGGAGGTTGGTATCGCTATCATGCGCTCTTTGCGGCAGCCATGCGGCATGAGGCCGAACGGAGGCTGGGTGAAGAGGCCCTGCGTGACCTCTCCTTGCGAGCCAGCGTATGGTATGAGCAGGAGGCGTTGCTCACAGAGGCTATCGAGGCCGCATCGCTGGCGCAGGATATGGAGCGGGTCGCGCGGCTGATCGAGCGGGTACACATCCAAAATTTCTCTGAGCCACAAACGATGCTGCGATGGATGGAGCTGCTTCCGGAAGTGGTTGTACGCACGCATCCCATGCTCTGCTTTCTCTTTGCCACCGAACTCCGCTTTCCGGTGAAACTCTGGTTTGCTCAGGAAGCAGCGTTAGCCACTGAGGTAGCCGCTATCCCTGATGGAGAACGCGCGCGCATCGAGACGTTATTGCAACTGGCCGAAGAGGGCTGGCAGCGCAGTGGCGACGTCTCCTGGATTGGTGCCATCTGGGCGCACCGCGCGTTGAGCGCCTTGCTGGATGAAGCCCCCTTCTCTTCAGTTGTGCATTTCGCCCGGCAGGCACTCGTCTTCTTGCCGCGAAAAGGAGCGTTGGATCGACGAGTGCAGATGTATCGGTCGGCATGCCTCTTTTTTGTGGGCAAGGAAAAGCTGGATCTTGGCCAGGTGAGCGAGGCACGCGCGATGCTGCTCCAGGCTCAGGAGGATAACCTTCCGCCTGGTAACCGCTTTCTTGCCGTTGACATCCTTCTGACCCTGGGCAAGATTTACCTGGCCCAGGGCGACTTCGTGCTCGCGCAAACGCATCTTCGCCAGGCGCTCTTAAGCGCTCGCGAACTCTCTGATGAGAAGGTGATCGTAGAGGCGCAGCGTGAACTGGATAGACTGGAAGGGAGAGCGGAGACCAATGGACTGGTAGAGCCGCTCTCCGCGCACGAAGAACGAGTGCTGCACCTGCTGATTGCGGGCTTGAGTAACCAGGAGATCGCGAGCGAATTGATTATCTCAGTCAATACTGTGAAGTACCACATCAAGCACCTCTATCAGAAGCTAGGTGTCAGCAACCGCCTCCAGGCCAGTGAGGCGGCGCGCCAGTTACATCTCTCCTCTCCCTCTAATACTCAGCGTTATGAGCCACGCTAGGCTAGATAGCCTCCCCTCTCTTCACTACCTACTCGCCTCGCTGCTAACTACCCTTCGCACTACCCGCATGGGTGGGGAGCTCCTCTCCTGAAATGGTTATACTCTCAACAGTAGCAAGCAATGACAACAGACACACAATAAAAAACAAAAATCTTGCTCTTCTCTCCAGAGAGATGGCGCGAAAAGAAAGCGAAAATATTCATGGCTATCAACATGTTCACCGCTCTTATGACACGCAAAAGCACACAGCAAAAGCTCGCGAAAGCGCTTATGATCACTACTCCCAATGGAATTGTCAATGAACGCTTCATCAAGGTTGGTGGTATCGACCAGTGGATCACGATCCGCGGCGAGGACCGCCGCAACCCGGTCCTGTTTTTTGTCCATGGTGGCCCAGGCTCAACCTATTCTATCTTTGCTCCACTATTACGTTCCTGGGAAAAGTACTTTACGCTCGTTCAGTGGGATCAGCGCGGCGCGGGCAAGACCTTCCACAAAAATGGGAAGGCTGGCACCGGCCCCCTCACATTTGAGCGTCTGGTCCAGGATGGGAACGAGATCGCGGAGTTTTTGCGCCAATACCTTGGTCAACCCATCATTCTCGTGGGCAGCTCGGTTGGTAGCATTACCGGGACCATGATGGTCAAACATCGGCCTGATTTGTTCGCCGCCTATGTGGGCACCGACCAGAATAGCACGCCCGATGCCAGCGAGATTTCGTATCAACTGACACTGGAGTGGCTTCGGGCCTCAGGCAATATCCGAGGTGTGAAAGCAGTGGAGAAACTTAGAGCCAGGAAAGGGAAGCTTACTGCTAAAGAGTTTACAGCACTGCACCAGTGGACGATCAAGGCCAACCCAACGATTCCAAACATGATTATGGATATCATGCTGCCAGCCATGCTGACCTCACCCGATCACACGCTGGGAGATCTTATAGACATCTTCAAGGGCATGAACTTTTCGACTGATCAACTATTGAACGAACTTATGGTGTCCGATCTCCGCGCGCTTGGTGCGCGCTTCGAAATCCCATTCTTCGTCTTTCAGGGCGATACCGATGCGATCACGCCAACAGCTGCGGCCAAGGCTTACTTCGACGCACTTGAGGCTCCGCACAAGGAATTTGTCCTGATCAAACAGGCTGGTCACCTGGCAGCTTTTGCCCGGTCAGAACAGTTTCTCAATGAACTCCTACAACGGGTGCGGCCATTGGTAATCGCCTCGGTCGTTGGCACGAAATAATGAGCGCACTGCCCCCTACATCCAGCAGGGGGCAGTGCGCTCATATAAGGCTTCACATGGCGCCCTGTAGCAAAAACACAGGGTGTTTGCTTGCCACACGCTCAAATTCCTCAAAGGAAGATTCCGCGTTGACCTGGTAGTAGCTAGCAAAGGGGTTGCCGCCTTTGATATCTTCTTGCAAAACGAGGGCCGCCTCCTTGAGGGGTAGTTCTCGTGCATTGACCCTTTCAACGCGACGCCCACGCGTGAGGGTAGCCTCTCCCGCGGCTTGCAGATTGCGCACCCAGGCCACGGTTCCAAACGGTGAGGCCAGATAGCGCTTTCCATTACGCTCAATGGTCACAATCGGGACCGTACGTGGCTGCCCGCTTTTGCACCCCGCACCGTAAGCAGGTACATAGGGTAGTTGCCGGGTCCTACGAGCTTGAAGCCCGCGTGCAGCAGGGTCGTTGTCATAATATTCCCCAAATTGACAAACCACGGAGCTTTATTTGTTTTTGCCATATTTATGACCAATCTTTTAGTGTGTTTTGTCCTTCTTCTCAGCTTTTGGCGGGCTCTTTGAAGGCCTCTTGTAGCATAAACTTCAGCATGCTGGGCTGCGCCGAAAACGTTGCCACGGCGATCACCTTGCGCGAATACTTGTCAGTGGCGAGCTGTTTGAGCATACAGTCGGCCAGGTCTGCCCTGGAGGTAAATTGTCGGCTGATGTGATCTTCAGCCACCCGGTAATCAGTGATGGTTTCCGTCTCAAAGAGACCGGAGGGCCGGACGACCGTCCAGTCAAGGTCGCTCTTCCTCAACATCGTTTCCATCTCTTTCATATCTGCGTAGGTCGTCTTCCCAATCGTGGACATTACGATCGGTTGCAGAATTTTATCAAAGATGAAACCGCCTCCCGTCTCATGGTTCGTACCAGTCGCGCTTGAACTGACACAGATGACGCGACGAACGCCGGAATGCTTCATGGCTTGTGTGATATGGGCCATGCCCCGCGAATAGATGGTAATTGGCTCGCGACTAAAGGGAACACCGAGGGTGGAGAGGACGGCATCCTGTCCAGCAACGGCCTGTTCAACCACCGCGAGATCGAACACGTCTCCACCCATCACGTTCAAGTGGACATCTTGCAGGGGGAAGGTTTCCGGGTGGCGAGTAACGGCCGTCACGATATGCCCTGCCTCCAGGGCCTGTTTGGTCAAGATTTTACCTGTCGCGCCATTCGCACCAAAGATGACAATTTTCATTTTAGCTCCTTAAGCCGCGCGATCACAAACGATGGGTCAAGCCGATGGAAAAAGTTTGAGTCGACGGAAGCCAGGCGAACCGCCCTGGCTTGATCGATGAGAAATGTTCCTGGCACCAGCAATTCCCATGAGTCATCGCCGTTGTAGGCAGGTAAGTCTGCGCCAAGCTGGGCATGCAAGGCTTTTCCTGCCTCGTCGAGCTCGAAGGCAAGCCCATACGCTCGTGCCACACGATTCCCCCTATCTGAAAGTACGACAAAGCCCAGCTCGTGCTTTTCCTGCGTTGAGAGGCTGTGGTCTGGCGTCTGCGGAGAAATCGCGACAAGTGTTGCCCCCAGTTCCTGGAGCTGCGGCAACGCCTTCTGATAGGCACGCAATTCCAGGTTGCAGTAGGGACACCATTCGCCGCGATAGAATATGATGACGACCGGCCCTTGTGTGAGTAGCTGCGAGAGCGTCACCGCTTGCCCCAAGGCGTCGGGTAGCGTGAAATCAGGTGCCTGCTCATCTTCCTTCAGCGCGAATTCCGCGACGCCAGACGCGGCAAGGTGCTCAATGTGGCTATCCACTTGCCTCGCCATTTCTTCTGAGACATATTTTGCTCCCCGAGCCACGAATGTATCAATCTGTTCCTGCAATGGAATGTCGGTTGGAATTGTGCTTGCTACTATGCTTGCTAAAGAGCCTGATGGGATATTTGTTGCCATCTTCCCTCTTTCCTTTTCTAGCAATGGATATGTTATGCTCATGACCACTCTTTGTGATCATCTAGAGAGTAAGAGGGTCACACGATCACTTCTGGGACAACTTCCTGGCCTGATTTTGCTCATGCCAGATTATTGAGCACAGATCCCTCTGTATTGCTAAGGGATGCAATGACAGCGCGAGCCGCGTCATCCAGGGGGAGAAGTGCCATGATACAGGGATACATATGGCTACAGACCGAGATGCGAACATGCTGGAGTTGAATGGGGAGCATTTCTCCAGTTGTGGCATTTTGGCCGAGCAGCAACTTTGATGGCTCCTGGTGCTGATCGTGTAGCTCAGGCGTTCGCTCCCAATGCTGACGAAAATCGGCTACTGCGCAGAACTGGTCTACCAGTTCTTGATACCACGGTTCAAATTGATATAACCTGTTGCTTTGCTTAAAGAGTTGAATGCCCCGTGACACTCCCGCCTGCCAGGCTGTGATGGCCTGCTCATTGAAGGTTGAGCGCCTTCGGATTGGCAAGTCATACCGAAAAAATAAAGGGAGGACATGTCGTTGTGTACGTGGAAGCGCGGTGAGTGAGGGAAGCTCAAAGAGGCGCTGGAAGGCCTTGTTGATTGTCTCTATTTCCAGGGTATGGGTCACAAGCATGGCGGGATAGGGGAGGGTTCCCATGAGTTGCCGGGCCTGCTCTAATGCTTGCCGAAGTTCAATGCCCTTTAATTCAAGACTTTCTGGAAGATAGCGAGCGGCTAAGAGCAAGTCATTGCGCTGGGCAATGGTACATTCCAGATAATCGGCAATCTGCATCAATGCCTGGCGGCTGGGAATCCGCTGTGAGCGGCCGACCAGCAAATTTTTATAGGTAGGACACACCTCATCAGTTAGCTCCTGTTGCGTAAAGCGTTTGAGGAGCGGATGAGGGTGATCCCTCACCTCTTCCTGACGAGCGAGCCGCAGGATTTCAATCTCCTCAAGGGTGTTGTATAGCACATTTGATCTCTGAGAAGATTTGGGGTTGCTTTCAATCATGCCTCTCTCCTGCTATGAGGACTGGCCAAGATCCGATCCATTGAATAATTTCCCGCCAATCCAGGTGTAGTTTTACACTTGGTACAACACCTGCTCCCTTCTATACTATTTCCTGGAACCAATACATGAGAAATTAAGATGTTTTTCTGCAAGAGGTGTATTTTGCAGGAAGGGTATAGGCAAGAAGAAAAGGAGTTACGGTAATGGCGATTGTAGGAACTCTTACGCGAGTAGAGGTAAAGTCCGGTAATGAGGCACTCATTGTGCAGGCTCTCCAGGAAGCGTTCTCCATCGTTCAGCAGGAGCATGCCACAACCACCTGGATCGCATTTCGCCAGGAGCCTTCAGCATTCAATGTCTTCGATGTGTTCTCCGATGAAGCAGGTCGGCAGGCACATCTCTCGAAGGAGCAATACAGGATAAGGCTGGAGCGAGTGAGTAATCTGCTCGTACAGCCGCGCACTACAAAGCAGCACCATGTGCTTGCGGCCAAGCTTCCTGTACAAGGAGCACCAACAGAGGTGGCGCTAGGCTTTCTCTCGCGATTCGAGGCGCAACCCGGTAAAGAGGCAGCGGTTGAGCAAGCCCTGAATGGAACGTCATTAGCTGTTCAGCAGTTGCCAGGAACGATCGCCTGGTTTGGATTTCGCCTGGGACCCTCGACTTTTGGTACCCTGGACCTGTTCGCCGATGACGCAGGTCGGCAAGCACATTACCAGGCCCGTTGGCCGCAATTGCAAACAAGAGCTTCCCAACTGTTTGTTGAGAGATCGCTTGCTATAGAGAAGGTCGATATCCTCCTGGCAAAACTGCCTGAATAGTGGCTTGAGAGACCTTGAGGCAGTTTATTTTTTTCTGACAACTTACACTACGAATGGAGGGAACAATCATGGCCAAACTCGAAGGGAAAGTTGCTGTTATCACGGGTGGGAACAGCGGCATTGGCCTCGCCGCAGCCCAGCGCTTCGTCGCAGAGGGGGCGTATGTCTATATCACCGGTCGCCGCCAGGGCCTCCTCGATGAGGCAGTCAAGCAGATCGGGAGAAACATTACTGGAGTTCAATCGGATATCTCGAATCTAGCGGATCTTGATCAGTTGTATGCCACGGTCAAGCAGCGTCACGATCACATTGACATCCTCTTCGCCAACGCCGGTGGGGGAGAACTGGTTGCATTAGAGGCCGTCACTGAAGCTCACTTCGATCAAACGTTTGACGCCAATGTCAAAGGGACGCTCTTTACCGTGCAAAAGGCACTTCCCCTCTTGCGAGACGGCGGTTCAGTCATTCTCACTGGCTCTACGACCTCGATTACAGGTATTGAAGCGTTGAGTGTTTACAGTGCAGCCAAGGCTGCTGTACGCTCGTTCGCGCGCAGTTGGATTCTGGACCTGAGATCCCGCCAGATCCGGGTCAACGCGATCAGCCCTGGCCCGACCAATACGCCGGGACTGAATGGCTTAGTACAGACTGAGGAGGAGCGTGAACAGCTTTTGACGCACTTTGCGTCCATCGTGCCACTAGGGCGATTGGGTGATCCTGACGAAATTGCGAAAGCCGCCGTGTTCCTCGCATCGGATGAGAGCAGCTTTGTCAATGGGATTGAACTCTTCGTCGATGGAGGGCAGGCACAAATCTAAGTGATCCTGGTCGCGGGTGTCTCATCGAGATACCCGCGATGTGTTTTACCTGGTCGCTTTGTTCCTGGATAGCTAGCTTCCACACGCGTGTGCTAGAATGAGACCTTAGCCCGCATGCATTATCTCGCCGGGTACGAACGCTGGCCACCGGGGGCGCTTCACAATGGCGCGAGGCACAGCCCCCAAAGTTCGTTCTCCTTAACCTGATGAGATTCTCATTATGCTAGACAAGGTTTTGTTGTACGGCATAGGCAACCGCGGCGGTACGGCAGGAGACGCCGAATTTTGTATAAATATGGGCCAGGTGGTGTTCAACTGTTTTTTTACTGATACTCAGGGTGCGTGCGATTTGAGGGGTGTTCTGCCCCTGGGTGAGGAGGCGCACCACCTCTATTTCGCGCTGGGTCAGATCAGTCGCCTGTGAGCGCTTCGGCGCTACTTTTTTGCCGGTATCGCCAACTTGCAAGGAAGCGACCAGAGCCTCATAGCATGCGGTATCAAGTTGCGTTCCCACGCATGCAGACATCGAAGCAAGTACACGCGAAGGTTGCTCCTTATGATGTTGTCCCTCTTGCGTTGTGTGCACATAGGTGTTGGCGACGGCAAGAATACGCCCTGCAAGTGGTATCTGCTCACCCTGGAGTTGCCTATGGTAGCCTTGCCCATTGACCCATTCGTGATGTGAGGCGGCAATGGGGGCAAGATCGCGCAATGGAGCGACCTGTTCCAGGACACGCTGGGTATAGTAAGAGTGGAGACGATAAATTTCCCACTCGCTTTGGGATCTACGTGCTCCTTTGACAAGAATACCAAAGGGTGTCGCGACCTTGCCAATGTCATGAACCAGGGCCGAACATTTCAATGTGTAGAGTTCGCCAGGGGTCAAGGCAAGTTGCTTACCTATGTCCTCCGCTACCTGGGCGACAAGCTGTGAGTGATGCCAGGTTCCAGGCGTTTTGCCATCAACAAAGTCCGCCAGGGCCTGGCATACATCTTCTTTGCGGTCTGTCGTGACAGCATCAGCGGATGTATATGGGCGCATTTTTATGATCGCTTCGCGGGTTATTGTGTGCTCCGGGTCGTCTCCCCCCTGGTCTGAGGGGGTCAGGTGCAGGAACGCCTCCACGATGTCTGGATCAAAGCGGGTACCTTGCTTTTCTCTGGCGAGGGTGCGTGCAGCGGCTGTTCCTCCAACGCTGGCTGTAAGTTCCATAACTTGTGCCAGGTGTAAGATGCGTGCGGGGAGTGGGATCTCGCTGGCCTTTAAGCTATAAGCCAACCCTTTGCCATCCCAACGTTCCCACTGGAAGCGGAGCGTGTGTTGCACAGTCTCTGGAAATCCGAGCCTGCGCGCAAAGAGCTCGGCCACTTCACAGTGCCCGCGCATAGCTTCACGAATGACAGGGCCACATTGGGCAATGAAGGAGAAGAGCTTGGTGACGCGACTGGGGAAGCGTGCATCCAGGGGGACATTGCGCGAGAGCCAGCCCAGCATTTCATGAAGCTGTGATGGATCGACGAGCATGAAATCAGCACGCGGCACCTGTTCGTCATCCGGAAAGAATGCCGAGATACCCGCCGAGCAGGCGGTGCAGCCGACATCCTTGAGCAGTGCACCATAGAAGACGGCTTCCTGTATATCGGGCGAGAGTCGAAGGGCGCAGGCCAGCTGAAGGCCAAGGTGGGCGCTTTTCAACCCATGCTCCATGTCCTCGCCAAACCCCATACCCGTGGCAAAGGAAAGCGCGCAGAGCAGCGTCGCTAGATTCTCATCTGACCGCTTGTTTTCAACCATAACACGCTCTCACCTGTGGTGCGCAAACAGCTCTCTACTCTATAAAAAGATCTGGATATAGGGGAACTCACCGATGCATGACCATAAGGTTATATGCTACACTTCTCTCACATTATACCCATTATCGCGGAAGAAGCAAAGTACAAGGGTAGATAGTAATAACACTATCCTGAAAGCAGATAAGTTGCTCTTGTCGTCAGAAAGGTAGAGAGGAAGGAGTATATGAAGAGAGGTGGAAAGGTGCTAGAAGGAACTGAATCATACATTGTGTGTACATGCTCACTTTCTGTTTTGAGACAACTCGTCTATGAAGTTGAAGATAAGATTAAGGCAGAAGCTGCGGGAGAAGCAAAAATTGTTTATTCTGGCTCGAGCCAGCGCAGACAGGAAGGGGTTATTTGTATCTGGCTCAATGGTGAAAAGGTGCCGCTCTTTTTCAAGAATAGCCTTTTCAGGATGCTGCATATGGATGAGGATATTCTTGATTTTTGCATCGTTCCCCTGCCTCTTTCTCCGCACATCGACATTACGTCTTTGATGCCTCTGCCTAGTTCGCAAATGCTTTATTGAGCTCAGTCAAGTGCCCGCTGCCTTCAAGGAGACGGGCTTGTTATGACATGTAGCAAGAATGATTACAGGTGCAGGACGCGTGTCAGATACGATTCCACTTGTGTGTTATACCACTGAGGATCGAGATTCCATGATTGGACATGGTCTGCGCCATTGACGCGATTATAGGTGACAATATCGGTATGTGCTTGCGCGAAGGTATCGCTTACAGAGACGGGAGTGGTGGTATCATTTGTGCCATGGAAGAGCAGAATTGGGGTCTTGCCCTGCGGCTGATTGAGCTGGTTGAGCGCGTCGAAATTGATTTTGGCGCGTTGAGCGGCGAAGAACTCGGCGGTGCTGGCAACCACATCTGGCAAGTAGCGACTGGCAGCCTGAAAGCTCAGCGTGGAGCGCCAATCGAGTAATGGGGCATCGAGCACGAGTGCCTGAA
Source organism: Ktedonobacter robiniae (assembly GCF_016587375.1). Lineage (GTDB taxonomy): Bacteria > Chloroflexota > Ktedonobacteria > Ktedonobacterales > Ktedonobacteraceae > Ktedonobacter > Ktedonobacter robiniae. Next base: position 367,606 of record NZ_BNJG01000001.1, on the reverse strand, counting down.
CGTTGCTCGCATATTGTGAGCGGTGCTGGAACGCTTCAACGATCGCGCCACCCATCGACCAGCCATATAGCACGAGGTGGTGGGCGCCATGAGCCAGAGCATACTTGACGCCAGCCTCCAGATCCTGCCACTCAGTATCACCCAGGTGATAGTAGCCATCCGGGCTAGCTGGGGCATTCATATCATTTCTGTACGAGATGGCAAGCATGGGTATGCCAAGTTTCGCCAGCGGTTGCATGAAGCGCAGGCTGCTATCGAGCGTATCGCCTCGCCCATGAACCAGGATGCCCCAGGTATCCAGCTTACCAGGCACATACCAGGCGGGCATCTCTCCTAAAGACGTCGAGACTTGAACGGTGCTGATGTGTAGCTCCAGTGTATCCTTCAATCCGTTTAGATATATCTCTCTATTCCAGGAGACCATCGTGTGTGATGCCAGTGGGGCGGTTGTCTGGAGTAACTGGCGCGTCACGGTGTCCTGGTTTTCGTTGGTAACCTTGCCCACGATGGCTGCTCCGTTGGCCCAGGTGATGCCAAATGTACCTGGCTGCTCTGTGTCCTGAGTGTGTGGCAGCGTCACCACTTGCGCGCTTACATTGGTTGCCTCTAAATTATAGGATATATCGTGCGTAGGTACTAAAAGTACATTGGAGAAGTAATAGCCAATGCCTCCGCACGCGATCGCGCATAGAAGAATTAGCGAGAGCAAGGTCACTAAGATCCTTTGCGGACTCAAGAGGCGGCGTTTCCTGGGGGCTACAACCCGAACAGGCATATTACTGATGAAAGTGCTCATGAAAACTTCCTTGCTATTCTAATGTGATATATTGAGTCACTGTGATATATGGGCCACGAGAATATTTTTCTTATGGTGCTTTTACCATATCAACAACAACCATTATCACCTGAGTATATGTCTTCTCTGCCACGCCAAACATGGGTCATTAGACCCATTTAAAAGACACCAGGAAAAGCTCATGATATAGTGCTTTTCCTGGTGCCTTCTTTATTTCAAAAAAACATTTCCTTGGAGACGAACAGCAAAGTGGGTATCACCTGGACTAACGAGCAGTGCTATGCTCTTGATGGTCAGAAGCCTTCAATGGAAGAAAGAGCGTAAGTGCTAATAGGCGTTTGCTGCATCAAGAGATCACGACCCCCAACCCTCTGAGAACCATTCGTGTGCGCTATGAGATCAACGGCTTCGAAAGGCTACCAGGTGTTTATCGAAGTGCCTCTTGATAAACACCTGGTAGTCCGCCTGGTGTTCATTCAGGAGGTGGTCCAGCCTGGAGCCAAAGGTATCTAGGACCGACCCGAAGGTGACATGTAAGACCTGGCGTGCATCAAACTGGTTTAAGAGATCTGGTAGTTGCTCATCAGTTAAGGACGTGATGACTGGAAGCTTCGCTAGCGTGGCCGAGACATGATACGTTTTGCGGTCGGTATCATAGCGGCTACAAGCGAATTCGACGATCTCCCTGAAGAACGAACTGTCGATGGAAGCGATGAGGCGCAGGGCTTCAAGATAGCTTGTTCCTGCGGTCTTAAGATGGACAAGGCCCTGGGTATGGCGCATCGTGATGGGATAGACCTCGAATTTGTCCGAGCCCGTATGCAAGCTGAGCTTATAGGCATTGTGAAAGTAGCGCATAATGCTGGCGTGTCCAGCGATATTTTGTTCCAGTTCCGCGAGATCACCAATGTAGTCCACCCCTTTCTCGAAGCGCCCCACAAAGCGCGGTGCCAGACTGACGAAAGGAACACTGAGCCTCTTCAACTCGGATACAATGTAGAAATGTTCAAGCAATGCGGTTGTGGTCCTGGTCTCATCAACCGAGATCTCCATTTCAAAGGGACGCTGACCAGCGAGTTCTTGAATCCTCCGTGTCATGCGCGCCATGTGAGCCACGGCAGCACCATATTTGACAACCGCTTTGAGCAAGGTATATTCATCAAACGCTAGAGGAAGATCTTCAATATCGAATTGTCGGTGATACCGCTGTTGTGTTTCATTGAGCGAGCTTCGTAGATCGCTCCAGGGAAGAGCAGAGGCTTTCTGACGTAGTGTTGCAGTGTCATCTTCTTCGGCATCATCGTCAACGTAATCGCCGGGGTCAATAGTATAGAATGTATAACCGGCGGCGATGAAGGGTTCAATATCAGCCAGGGCTTTCAAGTGGTCCGCATCCGCTCCCCAGGGCTCGCGCCAGCCAGCTTCAAACGCTCCCCACATGGCGTCATCGAGTACCTGTTGTGGTGTACGACCCGTACGTGTATTTTCGCGTACCGATTGTTGCGCGAAGATGGGAGCCACGCCTGTGTCGCGTACGCTTTGCACATGTCCAGGGGTGGCGATGCCCAGGCGATCACCAAAGCCTGCTGATGTTTGCAGGCCTAGCACGCTTGGTTGTAGCCATGGAAGACGTGCGCGTAGAGCACGCGCGTTTTCAGGGGTTCGGGCGCATAGCATAACCCGGTCGCTGTGTTGCAGTTCCCCAACAAAGCCATTGGTATGGCCCAGCACGGCGAGCAGCTTCTCGCCTGGTATGGCTGTCGTGACCAGGGCATATGTTGTGTTATCGAGGGTAACGACTGATGTATCAATGATCGGTAGATTGAGATTATAAAGCATTCTTATGACTCCAGTTTGTAGGCCTGCTTTGCCAGGCGATAGGCCATATCCACAACCATCTCATGGGCATCCTCTTCATCAATGATGCCACGTAGCACCATTCCAGCTAGCCAGTCGGCGCTGGCACGCCGCCATAAATCATGGCGCGCAGGAATGGAGGGATAGGCGCGTGTATCGTCGTTGAAGCCAGTGGTGTTGTATAGCCCGGCAGTCTCCACGACATTATCGAAGAAGCGGCGTATACCGTTCAAGCTATCAAAGAACCACCAGGGGGGACCAAGGCGCAGGGCGGGATAGTGGCCCACCAGTGGTGCGAGTTCTCGGCTATAGGTTGTCTCATCGAGGTTAAATACAACAATGGTCAGGTCATCTTCCCGCCCAAAGCGGTCAAGCAAGGGTTTCAAGTTGCGTGTAAATTCGCTGGCGACAGGGATATCAGCGCCCATGTCACGGCCGAAGTGCTCGTAAATCGCAGAATTGTGGTCACGATAGCTTCCGATATGCAATTGCATGACGAGGCCATCTTCAACGCTCATGCGCGCCATTTCAAGCAACATATGACCTGTAAAGCGGCGCGCATCCTCTGTACTGATCTGACCCTTCAATGCTCGTTGAAAAATAATCTCAGCCTCACGTTCGCTGAGATGCTCGGTGTACGCGGTCATGGCGGCATGATCGGTGGCGGTAGCTCCCATCTCTTTAAAGAAGCGACGCCGCTGTTCCAGCGCTGCGATATACGAGGGATAACTGGTTACGTCGATGTTGGACACCTGACTCAGGCGTTGAATATTCTCTGCAAAGTGTTCCGCGTCGATATTCACAACCATGTCAGGGCGAAAGGTTGGAATGACGCGCCCGTGCCAGCCCGATTGGCGAATGCTTTCATGATAGTGAAGTGTATCGGTAGCAGCATCGGTCGTGGCGAGTACCTCAATGTGAAAGCGTTCAAACATTTGGCGTGGCTGAAACTCAGGGTTGTGTAGTTTCGCTTCAAGGGCGTCGTAAATCTTCTGCGCGTTGGCGGAGTTTATCTTCTCCTCGATACCAAAGATATCGCGTAATTCATCACGCAACCAGAGACTCGATGGTGTCCCTCGGAACAGGTACCAGTGGTCGCAGACGATCTGCCATACCTTGCGATGATCTGGCGTCGCGAGATGGCCCCCCTTCTCTTTGGAGGGGATGCCCAGTTCCTCTAACATGATACCCTGGGAATAGAGCATGCGGAAAATATAGTGGTCGGGAATAATCAAGAGATCAACGGGTGTCCCCCAGTCGTAGTTGGAGGCGCAAAGCATCGCTGGATTAACATGTCCGTGGACGCAGACAAGAGGAAGATCTTTTACGCGTTTATACAGACTGCGAGCAATCTGGCGTTGAGCAGGATCCGACGAAAAGAAGCGGTCTTCTAGTGACTGAGTCATTGGACCTCCTATCTATGAGCCAACAATGAACATATCGAGGAATAAAGTGCTGTAGCGTAAACGCTGCGCATAATTTGGCAAGACGACATGTAGTGTTACTTCCCTTTCAGGCGCACAACGAATTGTGTCGGTTTGACGAAACAGAGCGCTATGATCAGCAGCGCCATGGTGGTGAGCATATAGACGACAGCCATCGCGTTGATTGCTTGCTCTGGCCGCATACCCGAAGCAAAGGCATCTCCGTACAGGGTGACGACGAGAGTTCCGGCATCGGCGTTGGCGACCAGGTAGGTCAGCTCGAACATCGCGATAACGCGCACAACCGCCAGTATGCCCGCGGTGAGCAAACCTGGCATAACCAGGGGGAGCACGATTCGCCAGAACGTTTGTAAGCGATTCGCGCCGAGCATATGGCTGGCTGATTCCAGCGAGATATCCACCTGTTCGATGAAAGGAACGAGAATGAGTATAACGAAGGGCAGAGTGGGTACAACGTTGATGAGAATGACGCCTGGTAATTCGCCACCAATGTAGCGTAGCAAAACTGTCGCGAGCGGAATACCATACGCAAGTGGCGGTACAAGCATTGGTAGTAGATAAAAGCCCATCAGCGCTCCCTTGAAGCGAAACTGTTGGCGCGCCAGCACGTAGGCAGCGGGGAAGCCTACAAGCATGGAAATAAAGGTTGCGCCAAGCGCCACAATGAGCGTGTTCGAGAGGAGTTGCACGATATCATGGTCACTAAATGCGAAGGCGTACCATTGTGTGGTAAATAGTCCTTCCGGGAGCCAGGTCGCGAACCACTGCTTGCCCAGCGAGTCAAGCACAACCGTGAAGACCATGGCCAGGATGTTAAGAATAAAGAAGCCGATCGCAGTGTAAAAGGCGAGCGTACTCCAGAAACGTCCCCTGCGTCTCTGACGTCGTGGCTCCTCTGACGAACGAGTTGGCACATTGTTCGTGGTACTGGTGACAGTATTTTGGGAAACCTCAATGTGCATTGCCTATACCCCCTTGCCACCACTGATGGTCGCGCCACGTGCCGTTTTGCGTTGCAGCCACAGGACCAGTGCGATTACCAATAACTCAATAACGCCCATGATCAACGATATTGCCGTGCCAAGCGGGATGTTGTAATTGGTAAAGGCCGTTTCATAGGCGGCGATAGCCAGCACACGCGTCTCATGCGATGGTTCTCCAACCAGGTTCGCTGAAGGGAAAACACTAAAATTGGCAACAAAATTGAGACAAAACGCGACCGCGATACCCGGTAATGAGAGAGGAAGTACAACGCGCCAGAAAGTTTGCCACGGCCTCGCTCCTAGCATCCGGCTGGCCCTTTCTAGATCCGGGCTGATTGCTGACATATAGCCCAGGATCAACAAAAAGGTGAAGGGAAAGCCCTGGATAAAGAGCGCGATCTCGACCGCAAGCCAGTGATGCAGCAGGAGCATGGGTTGCTGTATGAGGTGTAGCGAGAGGAGCACGCGATTGAACCAACCGGTAGGCGAGAAATAGTCCAGCATCGCCTGGGCCACCATAACGTTTCCGAGCGTGATGGGCAGAATCAAAATTGCGGTGAGCAGGCGTTCAAACTTAATTCCTCGACGCATGTAATAGGCGAGGGGAATGCTGACCAGCACGCTAAAGAGGGTCACAGGCAAGGCGACACGAAAGGTTGTCCAGATGGTGGCAACCAGGTCGGAATTGCTAAAAAACTGGAAATAGTTTGTCAGGCTCCAGGACGGTGCCTGCTCGCTTGAACGTAAGCTGATATCAAGACCGAAGAGCAAAGGATAGAAAAACAGCACAAGTACCAGCATGATCGCTGGTAGCGAGAGCAACACCGCGCTGCTATTGGCCTTGAAAGGAAGTCCGCGCCTGTTTATCTTGCGCCGTATGGAGGAATGAGGTATATCTGCCATCGCATTATCTCTCGACTCTCATCGCCGCGACATCTACTAGATCCTGCTCCGCGCTGGTGTGACCTGTTGTCATTTCGTCGTCAGGGAAGAGCAAAAGTCTTTCGGGTTGCACGCCAAATGTAAGCGGAGTGCCAATTTCTGGCGCGTGGGCACTGTGTACCAGCAATTGTGTGCCTCTCTCGTCCGCAAGTTGTACCAGAATTTCATATGCTCGCCCCACATATTCCACCAGTCGCACATGGCCCTGGACGTGGTTCTCGGCGGGCAACGGATCAGCCAGTGTTTCGTCGGGACGTATGCATGCCAGTACACGCTGCCCCGTTTGCCAGTTGATACTCTCTGCGACTGTACTACTGGCGGTAAATTGCTCACCAGATGCTGTCTGAATGAGCCAGTACTCGCCATCTCTTCCTATAACTGTGCCAGGGAACTGATTGAGATACCCCATAAATCTGGCAACAAAAAGGCTCTGAGGGCGATTGTAAATTTCTTGTGGCGTCCCAATCTGTTCGATGCGACCCTGGCGCATGACGACGACTTTGTCTGAGAGTGACATGGCTTCGGATTGATCGTGCGTCACGTAGACGGTTGTCAGACCAAGCTCAGTATGTAAGCGCTTAATTTCGATACGCATCTCGTTGCGCAGGTTAGCATCCAGGTTGGAGAGTGGCTCGTCTAAAAGGAGGAGAGAAGGTTCCAGAACAATCGTACGCGCAATCGCTAATCGTTGCTGTTGACCGCCGCTCATCTGGGCTGGATAGCGTTTCCCGAAATCCTGCAAATGGACCATATTCAGGGCTTTACGGACACGTTGTTCTCGCTCAGCTCGGGGAACCCGGCGAATTTCCAGTCCATAGCTGATGTTTCGTTGTGTGGTAAGGTGCGGAAACAGGGCATAGTTCTGAAAAACCATGCCAAAGCCGCGCTTTTCCGCTGGTAAGTGTTGGACAGGTGCACCATTGAGTAGGATCTCGCCCTCAGTCAATTCAAGGAGTCCAGCGAGGCAATTGAGCGCTGTGGACTTGCCGCAGCCGCTAGGGCCTAGCAGGGTAATAAACTGACCGCCAGCTATTTCGAGGTTAAAGTCGTGTAAGGCTGTCGCATCACCAAAGCGGCGCGTCATGCCCTTGATCACGAGCTTCTCTATTTTCTTCATGCTTCTTGTGTCCTGATTTGGTGGTGTATTCGATTCTAGCAAGATGCAGGAGAAAATTCTCCTCCTGCACCACGATCTTCGCTTAAAGCCTTAAGAAGTTTGGTATTTGCCACTACCAATATCGCTGTCCCACTTTTGGAAAGCCGCTACGAGCTGGTCAGTATTCAATGGCAGCTCGATTTTGATGTTTTTAATGAGCGTGTCGTATTCTGGGCGACCGTACTGTTGCATGACTTGTTGGCTGCTAGCTGGTGCCAGAGAGATTGGCACGTTCTTTACTGCTGGACCGGGATAGAAGTATCCAGAATCGTAGTTATATGCCTGCTGATCTGGTCGAAGCATCCAGGCCATCACGTCCAGCATGACATTCTGGCGTGCCTGGTCCAGCCCTTTGGGCATCATCATGAAGGCCGCATCAGCCACAAAGGTCGTGTCCTTAAGGACAAAAGTTTTGTCTCCCGCGGGGACCTGTTGGAGGAAGCGGGGATTAATATCCCATCCCAGGGTACTGGCGATGATTGAGGCTTCACCAGTGCTAAGGGCTTTCATTGTGTCCCCGGTTCGTGTTGGATACGCGTCGATAGCGGAGCCTGCATCTTTCAGGAATGACCATGTTTTGTCCCAGCCATGTATCGGGTCCTTGGGGTCTTTGTCACCTAACAGATAGGGCAGTCCCATCAACATTGTTCGTCCAGGTCCAGAGTTTGAGGGACGCGCATAGAGGAACTGGTGTGGGTGGGCTTTAATCCAGGCTTGTAGCTCTTCAATGGTTGTGGGGGGATTGGACACCTTAGCTGGATTATACTCGAAGACGGGGCCGCTTGGTGTGTAGGTAAAAACCAGACCGTAACCCTTGGCCAGGTCGTTATAAGCCTTTGCCGCGGGCAGATAGTTTGCGTCGAGATTAGGGAATTTGTCGTTATGAGCCGGTGTCAATTGTTCGACTAGCCCCTGTTGAATAGTGCTCGCGACAGCATCATAGCCAGTAATGATAAGTGTATCCTGGATGTTACCGGCATTTTCTTCGGCCTTGAGCTTGCCAGGAAGTTGGGGAGCCTGAATGCGTGCAGGATAGACGACCTTTGATACCTTGTCAGGATGAGCCTTCTGGTAGGCGTCGAGCATGGGTTTTACTTGCGCGGTATATCCTCCGGCATCGACTACCTGTAATATGATGGGGTGGTTGGTATTGGGCGATCCTCCAGTTCCGCTGCATCCAGCAAGCAGAAAGGCCATGCCTAGAAATATGATACGGAGAACTGGCGACCTTAGCGGGTTCTTCATCATTTGCACTGTGTACCTCTTCCTTGATAAGTACTATTCTGACGACAAGTCACCGTAGTTTGACGCGAATTGCCATAAGCGCGCTTGATCGAACTACCCGATATAATTCCTCTGTCATGCGGTAGTGTGTAAATATACCTGCCAGGGACGTACTGATCTTTCTTGCGACACACCTTCCTTGTCAGTGCCAGCTAGCTACCAGAAAAAAGATGAAAATATTTCACTACTTTTCAGAAGGTAGCATATGATTACCCCTTCTGTCAAGGCGCACTTTCAGTGATTTCACCTTTGGCCTTGTGAAGCCTGCGCATATCAATGTCAGTGAAAAAAGAACAAATCTCTCTAATATGAGCTCGTAAATGCAGATTCTTGCCCAGCTTTAGCGCAAATAACACATTTGCGCTCTCGGGGCTTACTCAATGAGAAGTGAAAATACATGTAATGTTTTCATGAAAATAAAGAGGGTGAAGAGTCCAGAGAGAGAGGGCGTATGGAGTGGGAGCTAGTTGTTTGGTTTATAAGACACACAAGGGGCGGTAGACTCTCGTACGATCAAGGGGCTTTCCATGAGTGTGTAGCCGCTGCTCGGCGCATTTCGCCCTTCAATGAGCAGTCGAAGCATCTGCATGGCTAGTTGCCCCATACGATACTTTGGCTGGTCGATAGTGGTGAGAGGTGGGTTAGAGTGAGCCGCCATCGCAATACCATCGCAACCAACGACCGAAATGTCGTCGGGGACACGTAGTCCGTATGTGCGAATAGCATGGAGAGCGCCTAATGCCATAATATCGTTGTACGCTATCACAGCGGTAGGTTGCTCAGCACGAGGGCGCGAGAGGAGTGAGCTCATCGCCTGAAATCCTCCTTCAACGTTAGGAAAACTGGTAGGGCACCATTCAGGCTGCAATGTCCGATTCCTCTCGCGAAGTGCCATTTCGATACCTCGCCTTCTGGCTAAAGAAGGGCTGGCGAGACTGTTGCCTGCTAGATACGCTATGTGTGTATGATTGAGCCTGAGTAGATGTTGTGTCGAGCGATAAGCCGCGTTTTCAAAATCGATGAGGACGCAAGGAATTTCGGGATGATTAAGATTTTTATTAATGATCACGAGGGGGATCTTGCTCTGCTCATAGAGCGTAACCAGGGCGCTACTCTCAATACGCGAAGCACAGACAATAATTCCATCTACCTGGCGTTCAATAAGTGTCGTGAGTGCCTGGGCCTCTCTTTGCGGGTCTTCTGATGTGTTACAAAGGAGCATGGTCAATCCATTCGTGCCTGCCTCATCTTCGACCCCGCGCACAATTTCAGGAAAAAAAGGATTAAGGATATCGCTAATAACCAGGGCGATAGTGCGCTGCTCTTTTCTAGGTTGTGGTCGTATACCACTGATTGGCTTATAGCCTAATTCGGCAACTACTGCTAACACGCGCGCACGTGTGCCTTCGTTGACTGGTCCCGTATTATTCAATACGCGCGAGACTGTCGTTGGGGAGACACCAGCAGTGCGCGCTACATCGATGAGTTTTGTTGTAGTCATATATTATGTTGTACCTATCGTTTTTCATGAAAATGATAATATGAATTTCTGCTTTTGTCAACCTGGCGTGAGATGATGATTTCGCCAAGGACGATTAAAACAATTTTTAACTTGATCAATGATCTTTGCATACCGGCCTGAATCATTTGTTCGTGCTGAGTTTGTATGTATCTTGCGGCAGCAAGCAACAACAACGTAAACAGTAAAACTTCCTAGAGCGTCTCACTTATAAAGATATAGGCTGTATAAAAATATATTTTTAGCAAAAGTAAGCAATTCCGGAACGTATAATTTATAGATGATAGAGGACACTGTATTGAACATTTGCTCGAAATGCAAATAGCTTAATGTTTTATTGACAGTTACGTGTTGGAGCAGTACTTTTCATTAGGACCTTTATATGTATATTGACTGCCTTCTATGGTGCTGCTATAGTTCGTTTAGCGTTTATATTTTATATGTGAATCATACAGAGGCATTGCGCTCATAGATGGAAAGCCTCTGTCTCGCGAGGAATGCAAAAAACGCCTAATTTATCTATTTGGCAGCGAAAGGATGTGTTTTATGGCGCAGGACTCATTCGAGCTCGACACTTTTATTGAGGTGCCACCTGAAAAGGTGAAGAGCTTCCTCTCTACACTGAGTAACCATACCCAGATTCACCCGCTTATTGTTAATATCGCATATGAGAAAACAACGAAGGCGGCTGATGGTTCGCGTGTTGATCATTATAAGATTCGTGATCGTATGAAGCAGGGTCCCTTTATGACGACCTTTACCTATAGCGTAGAGATGAGCATCAATGCTCGGGGCGAAATCGTCTACGATGCGCACCAATCTCCAGGCATCTATTTGCACAATGTTACTATCTGTCTCCCTGAGGGAAATGGAACGCGAATACAAGAGCGTGTTGAAATTACGGCACCGAGCTTGCTTATCAAAACGGTTTATAAACAAGGTTTAGCATCGCATAAAGAGATGTTCGCGAAGCTCAAAGCACTACTGGAGGGCTCACCTATTCCTAGCAAGTGAAAATAGAGCTTTGTTGTGTATTCCCTTTAGTCATGGCAGTGAAAGGAGGCTAGCTTATGACGCACCCTACCAATACCGAGCCTCGGGCAAGTGTGCCATTGCGTGAAACCCCTACGCCACCATTACCTCGAACAAACTGGTGGTTGCGGATGACAAGTACTGGTTGGGATTTACCCCAGGAAACAATTGAGCAACGTGAGAAGGTCCGCCGCAGTCGCCTGACTTCCTGGATTTTGCTGGGCATGCTTGTCACTCTGGTGGCCTTCATTCCCGCTACCTTTATGGACAGAGCCTCAGCTTTTGCCGTCCTCTTTGCTCTTGCAGGCGTGCTGGTCGCGATACTATGTAATCGTGCGGGCCTGGTCACTGTAGCGGGAACTATTCTAGTGATACTATCGTGTTTGGCAGTCATCGGTGTCGTTCTAGGTTCAACGGATGGCAAAATCCACCTGGTTTATTTGCCCGCGTACGATGTTCTGGTTATCTCTGTGATTCTTGGTGCCTCTATTCTCCCACGTGGTGCAGCGTTTATCATTGCGGGTGTGAATGTTGTCCTTATTTATGGCGATCTGATGTTGCAGCCCTGGTCCACCGATCTTCACCAGGCTCTATCTCAATACAGCATGGCTGTTATCGCTGGGCGTCCGGTAGCGATTCAGATTATGACAGCCGTTATCGCCTTTCTCTGGGTACGTGGTATGGATCAAGCAGTGCGACGCGCTGATCGGGCAGAGGAATTACGGACTATTGAGCAGCGCTTTAGTATGGCCGAGACTGAACGCAAAGCACGGGTGGAAGAGTTTGTGCAGGAGGTCATCAATGCTTTGCGTTTGCTGGCAAATGGCCAGGAAGGGCTCATCATTTTATCTTCGGACCATCCACTGCATCAGCAAGGAATGTTCATCAACAACCAGTTGAGGCAGTTCTACCGTCTCAAGCAAGGCGGCCCTACAAATGAGCAGACAGCTTATGCTGCTAAATTGCTTTTAACAATGCTACAGCGTATCAACACTGGTCAGAGTATGGTCAATGGGCTTGATCCTCAGCTCTTCATGACCCAGGTGCCCGTTATTGATGAGATTTCCTGGCATCTCTACTACATGCTCCAGGGAAAGTATGCTCCTATGCTGTCACCTCGTTCGCCAGCGCAGGATGGTCGGTTTTGAGCTAGGGAGGAAAGGGAATGACATCCTGCTTCGATTGTTGGATGCATATGTATGCATGTGTATCCAACTTCGTTGTTGCATTGGTTCAAATAGCATTGTCGCCCAGCACTTCCCCAACTAAGCGTAGCGCGGGGTACACTCTAGCGGTAGCTTTGTCAGAAGTTGCTGCACTGTTTCCACAAGAGGAGAGGCTGTTGTGAGAAGGATATGTGTAACCCCTGGCTCCAATGCAGACTCAAAGGGTTCCCAGTGTGCGGCTTGTATGGCGTACAAATCTAGACGACCATCTGAGGCCAGAACAGCTTCAGGGGACGCTTCATGGCTGATACTATCGAAATGGCTTTGCCAGCGACCATGGAGACGCGCCAGTGCGACCTCTGGCGGGCAGACACACTCGATAAAAACGACCCTGGCTCCCAATGCCATCGCTGCATGCGCCAATACCTGTCGTTCCTCCCGACGTGAAAAGCTGGCATCAAGGATCACCGACTGCCTCTGCTCCAGATATAATAGCGCGCGTTGTGCGAGAGCAGCATACGTCTTCCTGTTCCAGGAGGGGGTATAGTTTCCTTTGCCATAATGTTCCGCCTGATGCATAGCGGGCGACTGCTGTGTGAGCTGTTTACGGATGACGTCTGAGGAGAACAAGGGAAAGGAGAGATGCTGTTGCAATGCGTGGGCGAGCGTGCTCTTCCCGCTACCCATGAGGCCGCCTATGCAGAGTAGCAGCGGATGGTGCGTGTCGCTGTTTGTGGTGCGAATGGCGAAGGCAAAGAGGTCAGAGGCCTCCTGAATAGCTTGCCTGCTCTGATCAGTTTTGATCTCGGGATCATCGAGGAGGAATGCGGTCACCTTGCCGCGTACGCAAGCTCGGTAACAGATATAAAAAGGGAGAAGTGTATAGAGATCGGTATCCCCGGTCTCCGCGATATAGGCCTGGAGGAAGTTCATTGCGAGATCATGGTGCTGTGCCATCTCTAGCTCCATCACCAAAAACGCGACTTCACTGGTGACATCTCCGTAGCGAAATCGCTCGTTGAACTCTATGCGATCAAGCAGGAGGATATGTCGAGTGGGAGAATGGTTGGTAGTGGGCAATACATAGACATGCTGCAAACGCAGATCCCCGTGACAATCACGGATGCGCCCTTGTAATAGACGTCGCGTGAAGAGTGGGCCATGCGCCTGCAAGAACTGAGCGACGTAGTGGTGCAGTGCGCCATAGGCTTCTCGTTCTAGCACACGACCGATATAGGGTTGGATCTGGCGAAAATTTTCTTCCCAGTTCTGCTGTATCGTCTGCGCGTCACCAAAGGTGGTGATAGAGGCATTCGTAGGGGTTGCCATATGAAAACGTGCAATCGTCTGCGCGACCTCGCGCATTATTTCAGGGGTGACCTGACCCGCCTGAATGAGGGAGGCGAGTGTCGCATCTTCAGGCAAGCGTCGCATCACGACCGCGTAGTCAATGACGATCCCCTCGTGATAGTGTGTCCCAGCTTCAGGCAACTCATCGCTCGCGAGGACTGGGCCTATGCGGAAGTGTTCTCCTGAGCATTGAAGAATAGGGGCCACTCCAAGATAAACATTCGGAGCCAGCGACGCATTTAACAGGACCTCTTGCAGGCAGAAGTAGCGGCGTCGTGAAGGCGTTGTGTAGTTACAGAAGCCAAAGTCTCGCGGCTTTTTTATCTTGTACACGTACTGCGGCGTGAGCAACACCACTGAGAGATGGGTCTGCTTCTCACTGATTTCCTGCGCCTCATCACAGGAAAAGTCCTTTTCCTCTCGTAGAGCACGAAGCATGGTCAGAAAAAGATTTTCTTGCTGCATATCTTGTTCTGAATGAGACATAACGCTCCTCGCTTCAGGATAGAGTTATCATCACAAGAATATCCTATGAACATTACAAAACTATCACCAGTGCTTTGCGAGTATTCACAATGCCTTCACGCTTCTATTCTATAATGGGTGGCAACAATGAGTTGCAACACGAAAAATTAAATGAGTAAGCTGAGAAAGAAGGGGTTCCGGTCGCAGATATTTAAATATTGCGACCGATTACCTGGCGTTCGTGGCGGTAGGCGTGGGCTATCATCAAATGGCACCGCTTTTAAAGCGACACAATTGCTAAACATGTGATATACCCAGGCTGAAGAGACGAAGTAAGAAGAAGGGAACGATCTCTCCTCTCTCACGCACGTATCTACACTTTGTGGAGTTTGACCATTTTTGTAGGAGTATCTCTATGTACTGGGACATTGATCCTTATCACACGCTCGTTGAATTTTCCGTGAAACATCTGATGATTAATGTTGTCAAAGGACGATTTAGCGAGGTACAGGGAAGTATTTATCTGGATACCCAGGAACCGGAAAATTCTTGGGTCAAAGCATCGGTCAACACGGCCAGCCTCACAACAGGTACTGAGCAGAGAGATATACATCTGCGCTCTGCTGATTTCTTTAACGTCGAGCAATATCCTACAATTACCTTTGAGAGCACACGGGTCAGGCGCACTACCTCCAAAAGCTGCGTTATCATTGGTAATCTGACCCTACATGGTATTACGCGTACTGTCAGTTTTCAAACAGATTTCAATGGTTACGCACGCGATCCTTTTAGCAATGGCTGGCGACTTGGCCTCCTCTCAGTTGCTACCATCGACCGGCGCATGTTTGGTATGCACTTCAACCAGGTCTTGGACATGGGCATCTCTCTTGTCGGATACGACACGCGTATTGAGCTCTGCATAGAAGCCGTCAAGAAGCCTTCATGAAAAAAAACTAAGGTTGCTGTTCCACTTGGGCAGGCGTGGTATTTTTGTCTCGCTTTTTACGTTGGGCTGACGGATAATAGCCAAAGA
Organism: Ktedonobacter robiniae; assembly: GCF_016587375.1. GTDB lineage: Bacteria > Chloroflexota > Ktedonobacteria > Ktedonobacterales > Ktedonobacteraceae > Ktedonobacter > Ktedonobacter robiniae. The sequence continues at coordinate 352,578 of NZ_BNJG01000001.1, read as the reverse complement.
ACTCGGTGAATACTTTGGTGAAGTGTCGCACACTGTAGTAGCCTACCTGTTCGGCAACCTGTTGGACTTGCAAAGAAGGATTGTTAAGCAGTTCTTTTGCTTTGAGCATGCGAACTTTTGTTACATACCTTACAAAGGTCATTCCTGTTTTCTTATGAAAGAGAGTGCTCAAATAGTTTGGTGATACTCCTAACTTTACAGCGATCTGAGCGATGCTAATGTTGGCATGATATTCCTGCTCAATAGACTCTATGACCCACTCAACCAGGCCAACAGCTTCCTTGTGAGGTTGAGTATGTAAGAGATGTTCTCCACAGTCCTTCAAGATCTGATACCAGTCAGCAAGGTCTTGTTGAGGGGAAATCTGGCAGGGAAGCATCTGGCTGAGGAACTCCGCGACACTTTTCTTTACGCCGTAGTCAATGGCACGCTCTTCTACACATGCTTTCATGAAGCGGTCGAGCGTGCTCATGTAGTTTACATACATGCTTTGCCTGTAGTAATCAGTCAAGGTGCTAACCAGCTTACTTATAGCGAGAAAACGTGGAGTACCCGCATAGGGTAAGAGGTCGCGTCGCTGGATTTTCTTGCCAATCCCGTAAATCACTCGCAAGCTAGAAAATTGCTGTAGCCAGTTGAACTGATAGAACAAATCTTTGTAGGATGGACAAACGCTTGTTTGCAGCAGCGTCACGTCAAAACTGGTATCAGAAGGGCGACATACAGTTTGCTCAATCTGGTACAGGCAGTTCAGGCAATGCTGCATCCCCTGATTGGCATCTTCTGATCCCCAAGTGCCAATTAAGGCTATTTCGCCATTAGAGAGCATAAAGACCGTCATTTTGAAATCAAGGACTATCATTTCGTCAATGATAGGCTGTACGGTCTGGAGCAGAGAATCCTGGCGCGTGGCCTTCTCTATCGCTGATAAGGTCGTGTCAATACAAAATATGGTGCCGATGAAGCATGCATGTTGCAGGAGGTCATCCTGTTCTTTCTGCGATAGAGGACTAACACCATGATAGATAGCAGTGAGATCCATAGCGAATTGTTTATTGCGATCGAGCAGGTGCTGTCTGTGTTCTCTTGTGACCTTTGTTATGATCGTGTGTATCTCTGTCGGACCAATTGGTTTAAGGAGATAGTCGGAGACCCCTATACGTAACGCGTCATGGGCGTGCTGGAACTCCGAAAAGCCTGTGAGGATAAACCAGCGTGTCTGCGGTGAGAGAAGTTTGGCCTGTTTGATAGCCTCCAAACCATTCAGCCTGGGCATTCTAATATCTACGAACGCAAGAAGGGGCTTGTGGAGACGAGCCAGATCGATCAGCTCCTCGCCATTGGTAGCTTCTTTCATAGCTTCTAGGGGAAGACCTGCTTCTTGTAACATGCTTTTTAAGCTCATCCGTGCCAGGTGTTCATCGTCAGCGATGAGAATGTTCATGTACTTACCGCCTTGCCTCTGGGGATTTTAATAGCTACGCGTGTTCCTTGACCCACTTGGCTGTTGATCGTTAGAGAGGCTGCCGCAAAAGCCATTTTCAGGCGCTCGCGTACATTGTTCAGGCCAAGTCCATGCCGTTCACGCTGTGCAGTCGTAGAGAAACCTACTCCATCATCTTCAATCAGGATGTGTATCATGGGTTGCCCGGTCTCTTCATCTGACAACGTTGTCGCACAGACATTCAGGTGACATGGAAGGTCCGAGGGCTCGATACCATGAATCATGGCATTCTCGACCAGGGGTTGTAAAAGAACCTTGGGGAGTATAAAGTCTGCTAGCCCATCTTCACATTGCAGGTGATAAGTCAATCTACCCTGAAAGCGAAGTGCCTGAAGCTCACAGTAACGCTTTACGAACAGAAGCTCTTCCTTGAGGATGACTTGCTCATCACTATTGAGCACATAGCGCAGCAGACCACTGAGCGCGATAATGGCGCTTTCCAGAGTTTTTCTCTCACCTAAACGGTTGAGGCCAATAAAGCCATTGAGGGTATTGTAAAGAAAGTGCGGTTGTATTTGCGCCTGCAGCGCATGATATTCGGCATTGCGTTGATTTAATGTCGCGACGTATTCGCGTTCAATGAGTGTATTCAAGCGCGCAACCATCGTATTAAAGGCATTCCCTAGCTGCGCGATTTCATCTTCTCCATCAGTGACAAAGCGCGTGTGCAGATTCCCTTCTTGCACCTGCATCATGGCAACAATCATATGTTGGAAAGGCGTGATAATCCAGCGCGAGAGAAAGAAAAATACAAGAAGGGTAATGCAGACCGCGCCGATAGCAAAGCCAATCCCTGTGATATACAACCAGCGCAATTTCGCGATTATTTCTGCTTGTGAGAGTAATATCACGACTTTCCACTGCGCTGAGGCCGTAGACTGGATGACTGGAATGTAATTATCAGTGGCACCCTGAGTACCTGAATCTCTGCGGGCTATTGCGTTTTCCACAGTCGTAGAGAGTGGCTGACTGGAGTAAAGAAGTTTTCCGTTTGTACCAAATACGGCGATGATCGAACTAACATTCAGTTTGATGCCGTTGACAATATCATGTAATACCACTGTGTCAGCGTCCGCCATTATAACAGCCAGGGGAAGCCCGGAATCGGGGTCCTTGATCAGCCGCGCGACGGAAAAAACCTGCGTCGCGGTGGACGTTAGCAGATAATCCTGCGAATGTGGATTCACAAAGACGATGTCTCCGTCGGCTTGGATGGCTTTTCGATACCACTCCTGTTTCGTAAATGGATACCTGGGAACGGGACTGGAGGAGGGATATTTGGACGCCACAAAAACAGAACCATCAAGTGGCAAAATAATGGTGTTTAAGATGTCTTTTCTGGTAATGCGCAGGTAATTAGGAAGGGTGCTATACAAGGCCTGGTCCGCGATGAGCTGCTGGTAAGGTGTCGCGTGTGCATACTCGTTGCTTGCCTTGAGTTTAAGCGCATACATCACCTCGCTATTGAGATAAGGAGTCAGGGTCAGGCGGTCTAAGTCATCGAGGTAGGTATCAATGTTGCGCGATACTGCTGTCAATGTAGCGGTAGTCAAGGTTTGCGTATCTTGGGTGATGACCCCCTCGGTATAGCTGGGCATCGCAAAAACAATAACGACCAGGGGTATAACAGTCGTCAGCAGATACAAGACTGACAGCTTCATCCGCAATGATTTTGTGAACTTCATCGCCTCTTCCTTGCAAACGATGTTCAGCCAATTCATAGGACTTCTCGCCACTACATGACTCTTCCAGGTATGGACGTGTGGGTAGGAATGCCGTGAGCAAGAATATATCTGAAGTAGTTACCCCAATGAAGAGAAATGAGCGCGCATATCGTAGTTTTACAGCATACACAAACACAATAATACGGATTAATCTTTTATCAGGTCCTGAAGTGAATGGTAGCTGATCGTTTATCTGTTGTCAAGAAGCAAGCGGCCAGTAATAGAGGTGGCTATTATACAAAGTTCTTAAGGCACTTCAACGTTATTGTACATTTTTCTGGAGAGTACATCTGCGGGCGTATCCAGTATTTCCTGGAGCCAGGTGCAGTGGTTTATATGGGCTGTCCAGGCTCGTTGAGCTCACTCTCCAGGGAAAGAACAGGAGAGGCATTTATGCGGCGTCGCACATTACAAGCCATGATGGCAGGTTTTTGTCTTCTGCTCTGTTTATTGAGTGCTTGTGGTTCAGGTGGCGGTGGCTCTAATGGAGGCACTGTTACGCTGACGCTGGAGACAAACGTGACAGATGCTGAAGCGCAGGCAATTGAAACGCTTACGCAAAAATTCACCCAACTGCACCCTACTATTAAAGTTGACGTGACCGCGCCAGGGGCGGACTACGAAAATATTATGAAGGTGAAGATGGCCTCAAAGCATCTACCAGACATATTTTCGACGCATGGATGGGCAAAGATTCGCTATGGGAACTTCCTGGCTGATCTGCGCGATAGGCCATGGGCTAGCCATTTGAGCCCAACCATCAAGGATAACATTACTGATTCCAGCGGAAAGGTCTATGTCCTCCCAATCGACGAGGATAAATCAGGCCTAATGTTCAACGTCGATGTTTTGAAGCAATACGGGATCGACATCCCTGAGACCTATGACGAACTTGTCACAGCCTGTCAGACGATCAATGAGAAGAGTCACGGGCAGGTGACGCCAATGCATATCGGCGGTGCGGATTCATGGCCATTAGGAAACTACTTCGACTATTTTTCAACGTCACTCCTCATCAGCCCCCAGAAGAACTACACAACAGATCTACTCAATGGTACCTTCGATTGGTCGCATTATACGCCGCTCGCACAGGATTTTCTGGATCTGCAGAAAAAGGGGTGTTTGAATAAAGATGTGCTGACCGCGAAGTACAGTGATTCGGCACAAGCTCTGGCACAGGGGAAAGCGGCCTTTGGCTTCTATGGCTCGTACATTGTTGATGAGGCAAAGAAGGTGAACCCCAATGTCCATCTTGGGCTGATGCCTATTCCCGCCATGGTTGCGGGAGATCAACCAAGTTTTGCCGGTGGTGAAAGAACAACTCTAGGGATATGGAAAGACTCTCCTCACCTGCAAGAAGCCAAGCAATTACTGGACTTCATGGCACAGCCTGAGAATATCAAGTATCTCGCGAAAACTGGCGAGGCACCGGCAGGACTGCAAGGCATTCAGGTGGATCTTGGTGAAATGACTCAATACTATCAAAAGTACAGTTCGACGCCTGTGTATCCATACTTTGATCGCGTCTACTTGCCCAATGGGATGTGGGACCCGCTCTGTAAGAATGCACAGAATATGCTGGCGGGGGCAATCACGCCCAGCCAATATTCCGCGAATTTGAAACAAGAGTATGACCGGCTTAAAGGGTCTCATTAGTTGAGATTCTGAAGCCAAACATGCTCACCCCTAAATATTCACATCTACGTTGGCTTGCTGTGCTCCTCGTGCGTCTCTGGCGTTCCAGGGATCAGGATGCCGGTGGTTGGGTTTGCAACTTCACCACTGGCATCCTGACCCCTGGGAGGGAGGGGCTCGCAGAGAGCTTTCCAGATAGGAAAGCTCGTGGACAACAATTGGGATGACGCATGTATCACACGGCTTCTAGTAGTGAGGAGTTAACAGTGCGTTTTCAGGCTCAACTGCGACTGGCAAAACCGCGATTAGTAACACAAGCTCACAAGGGGAAAAAAAGAAAGACCTGGTTGGTTAACCTTATGTATGTGCCCGCGCTCATCCTGTTAGCGGTATTTATTTTCTATCCCTTTTTACAGGGCATTCGTCTCTCCTTTACCAACTGGGATGGCTATTCTGATGAGATGCAGTGGGTAGGTTGGTTGCAATTTCGTCGCATACTGACTGATGCAGACATTCTCCATACGATTGTGAATACCCTGATTTATGGGCTGGGTAGCACCCTGCTACAAAATATTTTTGGCCTGGCTTATGCACTGTTTTTAGACCGCAAAGTGCGCGGACAGGGAATTGTCCGCACCATCATATACCTTCCAATTATCATTAGCCCACTGATTATGGGGTATATTGGCTACTTTTTCTTCCAATATGAGGGTGGTGCTGTCAATGACATTCTGAAAATATTTGGCAATCCTCCACGCGACTGGTTGAGTAATGGCACGCTCGCTGTTTGGATCATCACTTTTGTCAATTCCTATCAATACGTTGGGATTGCCATGCTGATTTACCTCGCCGGGCTACAAGCTATCCCCAAGGAGTATTTAGAAGCTGCCGCGCTCGATGGAGCTTCCTCATTTGGTCGTTTCAAAGATGTGACGCTACCTCTTCTCATGCCTTCGGTAACTATTAGCATTGTTTACAACATTATAGGTGGCTTAAAACTGTTTGACATCATTGTTGCCTTGACCCAAGGTGGACCAGGCTATGCTTCGCAGTCCCTCTCAACCATGATGTACAATCTCTACTTTGCGCGCCAGGATGCTGGGTACGCAGCAACAATGGGGATCGTGATGTTTCTTCTCATCAGCATTATCAGCATCTTCTCATTACGCTCTCTCAGAGGAAAGGAAGTGCAGCTATGACGAAAAAGATCTCTCTGGGGGCGCTTACGGTCTTTATTGGCCTGATACATAGTATTCCCTTTTTTATTCTAGTCAATATTGCCTTTAAGTCGCCGAATGATACCAGTTCGAAGTGGATAACCCCCACTTACTGGTTCTTTGACAATTTTGTCAATGCCTGGCAAAGTGCGCACCTGGATCAAGCGCTACTCAATACCTCTCTCATTACAGTTGTATCGGTGATCCTGGTCGTACTTATTGGCGCCGCGGCTGCCTATCCACTGGCACGCTTCCCCAGCCGCTGGAATAACTTCGTCTATACGCTCTGTATTGCGTCTATGATTGTCCCCGGCCTCACCATCCTGGTGAGCCTGTACAAGCTCCTGGTGGATATCAACGGAATCGATACCTACTGGGCAATTATCCTTGTTCAGGTCACGTTCTTCTTGCCGCTCACTATATTCCTCTATACCGGTTTCCTGCGCACAATACCGAGGGAATTAGATGAGGCCGCGCTTATTGATGGGTGCAATAGCTTTACCGTTTTCTTTCACGTGCTGCTCCCCCTCTTAAAGCCTGTGACGGCAACGGTGATTATCCTGGCCGGGCTTGCTATCTGGAACGATTACCAGTTCTCCGTATTTTTCCTTCAGAAACCAGAGGTACAAACCTTTCCTGTGGCCCTGGCGGCTTTCTTCTCTCAGTACCATAATAATGTCAACTGGGCGGCTGCGGGTTGCCTGATAAGTATGTTGCCAGCGGTATTCCTCTTCCTATTCTTGCAACGGTATTTCATCAGGGGGTTGACGGATGGTGTACTGAAATAGCCGCTATAGCCACAATTTCTATCCTAAGAGTGGAAACGTGGGAGGAGGAGTGGGCAGAGCCCCAAAGAACGGGTTCGACGCTCTTTGGGTAAAGACTATGAGCGAAAAGTACAGACCAGTGAGATACTGATCCAGGTGGCGATGATTCGACCAGGGGTGCAAGATTGATTGGACCAATCAATCTTGCATTTGAGTATGCAGCTACCCTCGAGCTGATCAATCAACTGCGGTGAGTACTTCAAGCATAAAGCCGCCTGGTGCTTGCACATAAAAATTCCAGGCATACTTTCCTCCAGGCATAGCGTGACTCCGCTGTGGTGGTTTCATCTCAAACCCACCATCTTTCAGTTGGTGATAGATCGTGTTGACTTGTTCTGCATTCTCCTGGACAAAGCCGATATGAAACGAGTTGGGATAGTTCACCTGACCAGCTTTTGTCAAGGTGAAAATCAGGTTGTCGTCGTCGGTGAGCACCGTCAACATCTGATTGTCGGCTAGTGTACGTAACCCAAAGTATGTTTCGAGAAAGTGAGTTGCTGCTGAGGTATCGGTAACGGTCAAATTGATATGGTTCAATTTCATAGGAAGCTCCTTTTATCTGGAGAAAGAAATCTCCATTGGCTAAATGTCAACCATTTTTCTGCACATCCTCTCAGGAGAGGCATGGTGAGGGTGACTATTTCCATAATCATCATATCTAAAGAGGGTTGAGCCGTTCTTTTTGGGACAGCTTTCCGGAAAGCTGTCCCAAAAAGTCGTCTATGACCGAGCAAAAGGAACAGTGGATTTCGATCTTTCGTGTTTTGCATACCTTATTCGCCCTGTTTATAGAGCATTTATACATTGTTTGCATGTACCCACCCGGTTACACTATAAAAGATAAAGTTTTTTCATCATAATCCTCATTTTTAGTCTAGCAAGGATATTTTATGTTATCGCCCTCTATTGAGAATATAAAAGATACTAAAAAGCTTTCGGAATCATCTCACCTTGTTCAAACACGAGCTTTTGCTCTCCCATCGTCACTACGCCCATTAGCGGAAAAAAATTTCGCACTTCTATGGGTAGGAGCATTCCTTTCAAATGCTGGTTTTTGGATTCAATCTATTGGTCAAGGTTGGCAGGTGCTTCAACTCACCAATTCAGCCCTGCTGCTTGGCCTGGTCACCTTCATAGCGACATTGCCTAACCTTCTCCTCTCCCCTATTGGGGGAGTCATAGCTGACCGTTTCAATCGGCGCCATCTGCTCCTCTTTACACAGTGCTTCTATATGCTCATCTCCCTTCTCATGGGCATTCTTACCACCTTACACATCATCACTGTCTGGCAAATTATTCTTCTTGCACTGCTGAATGGAGTATTCAGTTCGGTTGGCTTCCCCGCATGGCAAACATTTGTTGGCGACCTGTTACCGCCATCGCAGTTAAGGCAGGGCATCGCGCTTAACTCAACTCAATTTAATCTCTCGCGTGTGATCGGTCCAGCTATTGGAGGTCTCTCAGTAGGTATCTTTGGGATCGCAGGCTCATACTACCTCAATGCCCTAAGCTACATTGCGGTCATTATTCCACTCCTCCTGATGCACACCGCCAATCGAGAGCAACGCAAAAGTACGCACAAAAGTATGTGGAGCGACCTACGCGATGGCCTGCAGTATGTGCGAAAAAGACCTATAGCCCAAATCGTGCTCTTGCTGCAATTCTTTATTGCCTTTCTGGTTTTCCCCTACCAGACACTGCTTCCAATCTTTGCCAACAATATCTACCATATCGGGGCCACCGGGCTGGGTCTATTGAACTCTGCGGCAGGTATTGGGGCTCTACTTGGTTCCATCATTCTGGTCATGATGACACAACGCATTCAAAATGGGTCGCGTATCTTGGTGATTGTCTGTTGCCTGGGAGGAGGCGCTTGCCTGGCTTTTGCGCTCTCTAACAGTTTACCACTCTCCCTGGCCCTGCTCATCTGCATAGGTATATGCTCAGTGCTCTCCTCAACCCTCACCAATACCATTCTGCAAATGATGGTGCCACAGGAGATGCGTTCGCGCGTTCTCAGCCTTTGGATACTGACTGCGTTCGGCCTCGCGCCACTTGGCAACCTTGTTGCTGGTTGGATAGCTCAGGACATTGGAGCGTCTCTGACGCTAGGCATTGCTGGTTCAATATGTGTGATCCTCGCGCTTTGCACATTTGGTTTCCACAGCAAAACGAGAACTCTTCCTGAACGGGAAACAGACCATGATGGGGAATATACTCTGCAAGACGAAAGAAAAGAAGGAAAACTTTTAGTATGAGCGAGATAAGATAGGCAAAATGCTTATCTCCAGCGCCTTACCTCTTGAGCGTGTTTTCTCGTACCACCTGACAATTGCTCCAGGTACGTACGAGAAAACACTGTGAGCATCGATGCGTGCTTATTCAGTTGCAACAGGTCCACGTCCACCTGTTGGCAGCGTGATACCAGCGGCCGTGCGCAGCATACTGGCAATCGTCGCATACCAGGCAACGAGCGCGCAGATGATAGCCAGCCAACCACCAATGCCAAGCCATACCCGGTTAAATCCTGTTAGGTGCCCGATAGTCAGACAGAGGTAGGCCAGAAACAACAAACCAACGGCCGCAAGGTAGATCATATTCATCCTGAGTGATCCAATGAAGGTCACCGCAAGAAGAATGGTCCAGCATAGGTAGAAAAGCCCTAAGAGGAGATGCTGCACTCCTGCACTCATGCTCGCTAAGATGCCAAACCCTGGCATGAAGATCACGCCAAGGGCTGTGAGGAAGCCGCCATACGAGGTAAAGAGCGTAGCCGCTTCCATGTTTCCCTTGCGGAACTCCCACATGCCAGCCAGAATTTGAACAATTCCTCCCACAAGAATGATCGGTCCAATAGCTCTGAGGGCGCCTTGATTTCCAAATGGAAGAATAAAACCAGCGTACCAGGAGCCAAGAATAGCCGTAGTCAGTGCAAGAACGCTCAGCCCAAGAGGGATAGGGCTTGCAATACGTCCTTCTGCCAAGTCACGATGTTCCGATGTTCTTGTTGAGTATTGAGCCATGATAGTTCTCCTTTCGGGAGAAGATCGCCAAGGTACTATTCCTCACTCTAGAACTACATGTTCCCACTCATCCTGACAATCATCCTTTTGCGTCTCTAAGACGAAGCCCTCGAGTGTCTACAGATCGTCGCTCTCAGGAGTTGTGCGCTTCTTGACTACTAGGTTGAGCTTTTTCTGTGAGGAAGATTGTGAGAACATTTTAGGAACATCTAGAATCACGTTGAGTGATATTTTTACGTGACTGATCCTTAAAACACAGGAGAGAATATCTTGAGATTGCATTGACTATACTTAAAAGATAAAATGAAGTATGTGGTGTTACTAGTGTTGGTATAGAAGAGATGTTTGGGAGAAATCAGATATGGCAACTCGCACTAGTAATAGAGAGTCAGTGAGCGTACGTGAGAGGCACTGGAGCGACACCTATATTGGTAGTTGGCTCACGACAACCGATCACAAAGAGATCGGCATCATGTACATTATCACAGCTTTCTTCTTCTTCCTGATCGGCGGTGTGGAGGCACTCTTCATTCGGGCCCAACTGGCGGTCCCCAATGGGAAGGTGCTCAGTCCTGAAGAATATAACCAGATTTTCACGATGCACGGCACGACGATGATCTTCTTATTCGTCATGCCGATATTGTCGGGGCTGGGCAACTATGTTGTACCTCTGATGCTTGGAGCACGCGATATGGCATTCCCGCGCATGAATGCCTTTGCGTACTGGCTCTTGCTTTTTGGTAGCCTCTTCTTACAGTCCAGCTTTCTGTTGAGCGCGGCTCCTAATGGGGGCTGGTTCATGTACGCTCCTTTGAGTCTGACGACAAAGGTCTGCGGCATCCATGCCTATCAGTGTACACCTGGGATGAACGCGGATTTCTGGATTCTGGGTATAACAATGCTTGGCATCTCCTCAATCGCAGGATCGCTTAATTTTGTTGTGACGATTCTGAAGATGCGCGCGCCTGGCATGAGCATTAACCGTATACCGCTCTTCACGTGGATGATCCTGGTCATGGCGTTTCTGATATTATTCGCGATGCCAAGTCTGACGGCGGCGAGTCTGATGTTGCTGCTGGATCGCCATCTTGGGACGCACTTCTATCAGTTTGCCTATGGTGGTGACCCGCTTCTGTGGCAACATTTGTTCTGGTCATTTGGTCATCCTGAGGTGTATATCCTGATCCTGCCGGCCTTCGGTATTGTCTCGGAGGTCTTGCCGGTCTTCTCACGCAAACCCATCTTCGGTTATACTTTTATTGCTTGGTCCGGTGTGGCGATTGGCTTCTTAAGCTTTACTGTCTGGGCTCATCACATGTTCGCCGTTGGTCTGCCACCTGTCGCACAGGCATTCTTCGCTTCCAGCACGGTTCTCATCGCGGTACCAACCGCTGTGAAGATCTTCAACTGGCTGGGAACGATCTATAAGGGGAAATTGAGCCTTAAAGCTCCTATGATCTTCGCGCTCGGTTTTATTGCTATGTTCCTCATCGGTGGTTTGAATGGGGCCGCGCTGGCTGTTGTGCCTTTTGACTACCAGGTCACGGACAGCTACTTTGTGGTCTCGCACATTCACTACGTGCTCTTCGGTGGTAGCGTAATGGCAATCTTCGCGGGCCTCTTCTACTGGTTTCCCAAGATGACCGGCAAATTGATGAATGAGAGGCTGGCACATATTCAATTCTGGTTGCTGATGATTGGTCTGAACCTTGCATTCTTCCCCATGCATATCCTGGGGTTGCTGGGCATGCCGCGTCGCGTCTACACCTATCCAGCGAATTTAGGGTGGAGCGAATTGAACCTGATGTCGACAATTGGAGCCTTCTTGATTGGTATCGCGGTCATGGTCTTCCTCTGCAACTTTGTCACAAGCATGAAGTCAGGTCAGAAGGTAGGTAATGATCCCTGGGACGGCTTTACCCTGGAGTGGGACACGACATCGCCGCCGAAGAAGTATAACTTTCTTACCATACCCATCGTCCGCAGTCGCCGCCCATTCTATGACAAGAAGCATCCTGAGACCGCGGATTGGAAGTCAGCCATTCACTGAGGATGAGAGAACAATTAGGACGACGTGAAGTCACGGCGGTACCGTTTGGAGTCTGGCTCACTTTTGGTAATAAGGTCTTCAATCACCAAATTTGAGCCAGACCCTCTTTTTTTCAGACTTTCCTGGCTATGCCCAGTCCTGATTCGATGTCAGAGACATCATAGATGCCCCCTTGTTGCTCTACATAGCCTCCCATAAAGGGATCTTCCGCTAGCAGTAGAGGTACATCCAGGTCAATAAAGCGGAAGCCACCCAGTCCAGCAACAAAATGTGCCGATGCGCTCGTGCCCAGGCGCGATTCGATCATAGAACCGATCATCAGTTGTGTTGAGGTTGCGCGACAAAGGGCTGCAATATCCAACGCTTCGACAATGCCACATTTCATCAACTTAATATTCACCACATTCACAGCCTTCATGGCAATCAGCCGCTCCACATCAGCCAGGCTAGCGGCACTTTCATCTGCCGCAACAGGAACAGACGTATGCTGTGTAACGAAGCGCAGCCCCTCAAAGTCGTCTTTGTATACAGGTTGCTCCAGCAAGATCGGATAAATCTGGCGCTCTTCAAGTTGGCGCAGACACGACAATGCCTCATCAGGGGTATAGCCCTGGTTGGCATCTAGCGTAAGAGCTAGTGTAGGAGCTGCACGATGAATGGCTTCGATACGCGCTATATCTTCCTGCATGTCGACGCCCACTTTGATTTTGATATATTTGATACCACGCGCTGCGATTTGCTGTGCCAGTTCGTAGCTATGCTCAGGCGTGGCCAGGGGAATGCTCATGTCAGTTTCTACAGTTGTTCTGGCATTGCCCAGAAAAACATAGAGAGGCATCCCATACGAATGTGTGAGGGCATCAAGCAGAGCCATTTCAATACCTGTGCGGACAGTATTTTGATGGTAGTAGTTATGTTTGATGAGCTTAGAGAGCGGGCGCCAGCGTGAGGCATCCTGCCCCTCTAACCATGGAATGCAGGTGCGCGCCGCCGCCAGGGCGGTCTCCTGTGTCTCGCCTGTACTAGGAGCGAATGGAGAGCATTCACCATAGCCGATGCTTCCATCGGCAAGTTCAATCGTGATCAGGACATTACGTGCTTCAGAGACGCTTCCAGTGGTAATGATAAATGTTTCGCGCAATGGAATGTTAAGAGGTTCGACTTTTACTGCTGTGATCGTTGTGCGGGCCATATCTGCTAGGGTTCCCTTCTTTTCCGTATGCGATGTAACTATTTAGGACCCCTCGCCACCGCAGGTGGCGAAACGAAGTGCATGTGACGCAGAGGTGCTCTGAAGAGTTACCTGAAATGTGGACATGTTGCTCCCTTGCCAACTCCTTGCACCGGGCCAGGAAAGGCAAGAGAGCAATAAGAGATTGTGTTTATAGACTCATGTAGATGTTGCCCCAGTCATTCGGTGCAATAGTAACAAGCGGGTTCAGGAAATAATTTTGCAGTTTAGGATTAATGAGTACATGTGCCTCCACCTGGTAGAGAGGAATTGCAGCGACATCGTCAACCAGATGCTGTTCAGCTGAACTATACTGCTGTAGACGCTCTTGCTGATTCTGGTTTACGTCGGCCAGGGCAAGCTCACTCTGAATGGCCTGTTGCTGGGTGGCGTTGCCAGAGGTGTTTTGTCCATAGTTGGCATTGTTGAATGGAGCGCCTTTCGCAAACCATGTACTAAGCCAGGCTTGAGGATCAGCATAATTGCCATACGAGATCGTCCATATCTGTAATGGACCGGATTTGCCCGTCGTTCCCAATTGAGCCTGAACCAGAGCACTGGCCTCCATGCTAGACACCTGCATATTGACGCCAAAGGCTGTTTGCCACTGCTGCGCAAGGACGGTTACAAGATTCTTCGTATCGTTGCTACTTGCAAGATATGAAAGCGTGATAGACGGCAACGCAGCGGCGTTTTGATAGTTTTCTTCCTGTAAACCCTCCTGAAAGAGTTGTTTCGCCTTCTGCAAATCACCTTTCGTGCTTGTTACACCAGCGGGTCCCGCCAGGGCTTGATTATAGCCTGGAACACCCTGAGGTATGAGATGATTCGTAGGAAGAACTGAGCCGTACATCACATTCTGAGCTAGAATATCTTTATTGATGGCAAGTGCAAAGGCCTGGCGGATCTTGATGTTGTTGAATGGCTTTGCCAGGTAATTCATGAGCACATAATTCAACCCTAACGTTGGTGTGTGCTTGTAATCTGGGCGTTTCCTGGCATTTGCCAGGTCGGCAAGTGGAATAGTTGCGTAATCTAACTGACCTGCCTGATAGGATTTGTAGGTTGTATCTGTACTACCCGACTGCTGCAACTCTACTCGCTGCAAGCGTGGTTTGGGTCCATAATAGTTCGTATTGGGGATCAGGGTAAGCCCTTTATTATGACTGTAGCTAGAAGCCTTAAAGGGACCTGTTCCTCCACCTTCACCCAGGTGTTCGGTCCACTTAGCACCATATTTCTCCACTACCTTCTTATTGACTGTGTAGGCAGTTGGGAGAGCTGCTAATGACTGTAAAAAGTAAGCTGTTGGCTGAGCCAGGATGATAGAAATGGTGTGATCATCCTTCACAATCAGGCTATCATCGATCAATGTAGGAAGCTGCCCGCTAATAATTTTGGTAAAGTCCTTAATTGGACTGAGAAAGGAGGCCGCGGGTGATTTTGTACTGGGCAACAACGCGCGATTGATACTGTAAGCAACGTCGTTAGCGGTAAGCGGGGTACCATCACTAAAGGTCAGGTTAGGCCTGAGGGTGAATGTATAGGTAAGCCCATCCGAAGAAATAGTATGGTTGCTTGCGAGCTGGTCTGTAACCTTCCCATCTGATGATAGCGCTACCAGGCCGGTGAACATCATCTGTATTGCAGAAATATCGGTATTCTGTACAGCAAGAGCGGGGTCCAGAGAACCAAAGTCCGATGGCCCGATTGGATAACGGAAAATTTGCTTACTGTCAGGTGCTGGCGTAGTGTTTGTATTGCTGCTTGAACCTGTACCGCCGCTACAGGCAACAACAAGTATGGCAAGTATCCCTAAAATACAAGGAAGAAGCGCTGACCGGAAAAATTTGCGATACGGCATAATCACGCCCCCTTATGTTCTCGAACTGCACTTATGCACAAAAAAGAAAAGATAAAGATGTTGTAGACCAGTTTGTCTAGAATGATAGTGGTTTGGCCTTGTGCACCCTTAAAGGCTTGCAGCAGGAGCTTCAACCACTACGCGCGTAAATACCAACGGTTTGGCAGCAGGCTCCAGAGGAAGCACAAAGTTTTCAATGTCACCATTAAGATTGGTAACAAAAGAACCCTTGAGATAGAAGTTATAATGTTCCAGGAATACAAGAAAGACATCATAATGCAGGTGCTGGAAGGTGTATTCCAGGTCGTTATGCCATCCTTTGAGGATGTCGCCATCTTGAACAATGGTAAATGTACCACCTCCAGGATGCTCGAACTGCCCGGCATAGGCGCTGAGGGGATGAGAAAGCGGCGCATCTGGAACACGAGTAGCGAGACTTTCTTGTTGGCTTTTAGCTTCCTGTTCCTTCAGCTTGTCATAGCTTTGCCTGGTACGCTCATTCCAGGGAACGTTTTCCAGTTGTAGCAGGCGATCGACAGCATTATAGGTAAAGATACCATGTACTGGTACCAGGTGAGCTTGTCTGTTTGTAAGTACGACGATACCAATGTTATCATCGGGCAGGAACGTCGTTAAACAACTAAAGCCATTGATACCGCCGCTGTGCTGCACAAGCTTATGCCCACGGTAACATGTCGTCCACCATCCAAGCGCGTAGCTATAATAAAACTCCTCGGGATATTTAGGGAGATTATGCGGGAATGCGGACATGACCATCTGTGGAGAAGTCAGCTCTCGGAATTGCTCCTCGGACACTAGCGTACCTTCACTATGTTTTCCCTTATTAAGGAGGCAACGTAGCCACTTGCTCATATCCAGTACAGTAGAACTCATCGAACCCGCAGGGCCGATAGCATCCTCCCTGGTATAAAAATCAGTTCTTTGCGGCTCATCCTGGATGAGTTTGTAGGGATGCGCAAAATCCGCCCCCTGCTGCACATCCTGTACAGAGAAGTAGGTGTTCGTCATGCCAAGGGGGGTCAAAATACGTTGTTGCACAAATGCTTCCCAGGTTTGTCCAGTTACCACCTCGATAAGATAGCCCGCCAGGGAATACATTGCATTATTATATTGCCAGGTCGTTCGAAAGCCCTTATTCGGCTCAAAGTATTGAAGGCGCCCCACCAACTCTTTGCGTGACATCAAAGAGTGAAGAGTCACAAGATCGTATCCAGGTATGCCCGTACGGTGACAGAGCAGGTCACGCAATGTGACAAGCCTGGAGATCGTAGGATCAGAGAGTCTCAAGGCTGGGAAATAGTTTCTGACTGGCTCATCCCAGCTAAGTTTTCCTTCATCCACCAGGATAGCCAGCGCCATACTGGTGAAAGCTTTGGAGCATGAGGCAATCGCGAAGACAGTTTGAGGCGTGACCTCCAGGTTCTCGGCAAGGTCTCGCTTACCAAACCCCTGCGCGAAAACTATTTCGTCATCCTTCACAATTGCTACTGCCACTCCCGGTACCTTCCACTCCTGCATAGTTACCTCAACAAACTCAGGGTATCCTTGCAGATCTGTGCCAGTAACAGAAGCCGGTGATGTGTATGCCATTACGTCTCTGCCCTCCTGTAAAACTCGCTTCAATAACGACTCAGGTCGCCATCTGCTATGAAGCGGCCTGGTAATGATGTTGAGAACTTCTTGGGAAGATGGAACCTGAGTCGTTCCTTAACCTATGTGCATTTCATATAGCAATACATAGACAATTTGCTACTGCTACTCTGCTTTTTTCGTGGCTATCAGGGTCCCGAAGGGCTGCTTGAGTAGGGCCTGCGTTACCACTCCTGCCTCATCGCGCTGGAATGCAACGCTGTAGCCACTCAGTCCCTGTACACGGAAGGAATCTTCCTTATACGGCTCTAGTTCGTATGTGGGTTGGCCTGGCAGCGTTAGAGAGAGGATATGTTCACCCTTGAAGGCGACCGTAGCGGTCTGGTCCATGACCTCATATGCGCCACAGAATTGCTCCAGGATGTTTTTCTCTTGCAGATGTTTTCCCGCTACCCGCATAAAGGCAATAGGCTTAGCGTCTGGCTCGATAGGCAAAGAGAAGCTTTCGATATCGCCATCAAGATTCGTAACGAAAGACCCTTTGATATGGACCTCGAAACGCTCTGCCGTGACAAGAAAGATATCGTAGTGCAAGTGCTGGAATGTGAAATCGGTATCGTTATACGTGCCCTTCAGCGTCTCGTCATCCTGGGTGATAGTAAATACTCCAAGACCGGGGTGCTCAAAACTGCCCGTGTAGTCCTTGAGGGGGTGCGAAAGTGGCGCATCTGGTACACGGGTATCCAGGCTATTCTCCTTAGCCTTCTCTGCCTGCTTTTTTAGGCCTTGAAAGAATTGTTTGTTGCGTGTGCTCCAGGGGCGCTCTTCCAATCCAAGTAAATGGTCACATAGCGTATAGTTCACAGATTGTGTCGCGAGGTTGCTATCAAGGTTTGTCAATGTAACAAGGCCGATATTGTCATCGGGCAGGAAGCTTACCAGGGTACTAAAGCCGTCGATATTGCCACCATGTTCAACAAGCGTGTGCCCTCTATAGGACGTCAGGCCCCAACCCAGGCCATAATTGTAATAAAAGGTTTCCAGTTGTTTCTTAAACGCCGGTTGCTCGGGGGAATGACCATATGAGGAGCTATAAGTTGCGCGAACTGTGCCTCTGAAACAAGGGAGGTCTCGCCATATTTGCCCTTGTTGAGGAGACATTGTAGCCACTTACACATCTCCTGCACACTGGAGTTGATCGAACCAGCAGGTCCTACCGCCTGAAAACGGTCGTAGAACTCCATCTGTTGCACTTCCTCTTTGACTTCCCGGTAGGGGAGAGCGAAGTCGGAGGTCTGCTGTGAGTCTTTAGGTGTAAAGTTGCTAGTAGTCATCCCCAGAGGCGTGAAAATACGTTGCTGAACAAACTCCTCCCAGGTCTGCCCTGTCAGGGCTTCGATCAGGTAGCCCGCTGTCATGTACATCAGGTTCTGGTATTGCCACACCTCGCGGAACTTCTTGTTGGGTTCCAGGTATTGGAGGCGCTCGAACAGGTCTTTGCGTGAAAGGGAAGCGTTGTACCACCCCAGGTCATAGCGTGGCAGGCCGGTACGATGGGCGAGCAGGTCAATCACTGTGGTTTGCTCGGTCGCTATAGGGTCATAGAGTTTGAATGTTGGCAAGTAATGCTTGATGGGAGTATCCCAATTGACCAGGCCCTCATCAACGAGCATCGCAATCGCCATCGCTGTAAAGGCCTTGGAACTGGAACCGATAGCGAAGAGGGTCTGATCAGTAGCGTCGAGATTACCCACGATAGAACGCTTGCCAAAGCCCTGGGAAAGGATCACTTGACCATCCTTGACCACGGCTGTTGCCAGACCTGGAACGTTCCACTCATCTCTGATCGCTTCAATAACTTCGGGTAATCCTTGCAATGCTGTGTCGGTAACAGATGCAGATGTATTCGTCATTATATCGCTTCCTCTTTCTCTAAAACACTTTTCTCTCACAAGCTTTTATCTGCTACTCGCGTGAAGACGAGCGGCTTGAACCCTGGCTCGATAGGCAAGGAGAAACTTTCGATATTGCCATCCAGGCCAGTGGCAAAGGAGCCTTTCATATGAAGTTGGAAACGCTCTGATGAGACAAGAAAGATATCATAATGTAGGTGCTGGAATGTGTACTCTGAATCGAGTGTCGAGATTACCTGAGACAGAACGCTTGCCAAACCCCTGCGATAATCTCACCTGGCCATCCTTGATCACGGCTGTTGCCAGACCTGGGATATCCCACTCATCTCTCGTCTGGTCTATGACGTCTTCTAAGCCTTGCAGATCAGAATTTGAAGGAGATATTGCAGCCGAGTCACGCATAACACTCTTCCTTTCAACTTTCACGAATCCAGTAGACGCCGCACCAATGTGTATGAGAGGAAGTATACTCAAGCGGTCTGGTAAGAGACATCTACCAAAGGGTAAAAGTGAAAGGTATATTTTTACAGTAGGTGTAGCTTTTTGGCACGTGCTATAGCCTGCACTCGGCTGTTCACATTCAACTTACGATAAATATTGTTGATATGAGCCTTTACCGTCCCGGTGACGACGAACAGCTCTCTAGCAATCTCCTGGTTCTTGCGCCCGGCAGCCATTAAGTACAACACCTCGCGTTCGCGCCAGCTCAGCGGGATGAACAGAGGTTGTTCATCTACAGAAGGCACAAATTGGATCCTCAGGGTAGGCTGTTCAAAAGCGGCTATAAGTGTGCGTAGATATGCCAGATTCACCTGCTGCTCGCCGAATTTATGTGTACGTTGTCGTTCCAGGAGTTGGCGCAACAGCTTTTCGACCACCTCACCCTCACTCACAAAAGGATAGATGTGTCTTCCCTGTTCAGCGAGATGCATTGCTTGCGTGAGTGTTGCCAGAGCATCTTCTATCTGTTGTTGTATATAAAATGCTATAGATTGTAAAATCAGAATATCTATAAGAGAGCGAACCCGCCCTGCCTGCTCTGCCGAACGATAGAGATACATGAGCGCCGCATGAGCCTGCTGTATGTATTGCCCGTTCATCGTATTTTGCTCGGCTGCCAGCATTACTCGGATAAGCATAAGATACTCTTGCTCTTGTCGATGAAATATTTCATCGCAGAAGAAGTTACGTTCCTGTACCCATAACAGCGCTTCGCGTAAGCGATTATGACGTAGCGCAAGCCAGGCGCGTACAGCAGCTACCTCTTCGATCTCTTCAATAATATTTGCTCTTTGGGCAAGCGCTTCTGCCTGGCGCAACCAGTGCTCTGCCTCCTCTATATCCCCCTGTGCCTGCGCCACGTGAACCAGCTTCAAAGCACTGTGCACGGTAATATGTCTGCTATGGATTTGCTCCCCTATCTGCCATCCCAGCAGTAAATGATGTTTCGCCTGCTCCAGGTCGTTCCATTCCAGGAAAATGTCACCTAGCCATATCTGGGCAATACCTACCATTGGAAAAGGCTGCCCATCTTGCTGTGGGGAATGCTTAATAATTTGCTGGCAAAGTCTGGTTGCTTGAAGGAGATAACCTTGCATGCGATATAGTTCTACCTGGATGACCATGATATACTGCGTCAACAGATCATGTCCTAAGGCCTGAATGTGGCTACTCGCCTCTGAAAGAGCTTGCACCGCGATATGCACATCGGCCCCTCGCAAATGTGCCGTCCCTAATACGAACAATGCCAGGCCTCGCTCAAACAACCTTTCTCCGGGCAGATGAGAGAGGATGTGGCTGCACATCTCAATAGCACGCGTAAATTCATTGCAGGCAATGACCATAATAGCTCGTAATGTTTGTACTTCATTTGTCATTGCCTGCGCGACAGTCGGAAGGAGCGTCTCTGTTTGCTGGTTAATGGCCTGTTCTGCCGCATCGAGCCAGGAATGGCAACCTGTCTGAGTTGTCAATAGTTGTATCCAGGCTGCCGCCATACAAAGGCGGGGTCGCGTGTAAAGCGCTTTAATTGGTAATGCATCAAGCCAGCGCTGTAGGCAGGCAATCTCACCTTTTGCCAGAAACTCCTGTGCCACTTGCTCGATGAGCGCCAGAGAGCACTCGTGATCTTGTGCCTCCAGGGCATGGTTGATGGCTTTATCGAGAGCGTGATGAGTCTCAAACCAGCGACTGGCGCGGACATGGAGGACAGGTATGAGTTCTGGATGAGCAAGCTCTAGCCTATGACGCAGGGCTTCCGCAAAAAGGGTATGATAGAGATAGTCATTTCCTGCCTCCGCACAGGGGGAAATAAAGAAATTTGCCTGTATCAGCCACTCTAATAACGCCGCTGCATTCTCCTGTTCTGTGACCGCCCTGCACAGCGATCCATTTAAACGCTCAAGAATAGAGGTGTGTAAGAGAAAAGTCCGTATCTGTACGGGAAGGTGATCGAATATCTCCTCAAGCAAGTATGCTATAACGTAGCGATTGCCCGTCGCCAAAGAAACAGCAAAAGAGGAGCCTGATCTATTTAGCATTGCCAAGCCAAACAAGCGCAGACCTGCAACCCATCCCTCGGTACGCTGAAATAGTATTTCTCGTTCCTCCGCAGTAAGTCGTAGCTTCATCCCAACGTTAAAAAGCGTGTCTACCTCTTCATGAGTAAAACGAAGTGTCGTAACATCTATATCTGCCAATTTATTATTTGCTCGCAATCGTGCCAGCGGTAGGGCGGGCACGCTACGACAGGCAAGTATAAAGTGGATATGTGGAGGGAGATGTTCAGCGACTGTCTGAATAGTGGTGTGAATAACTTCATAATCAATAGCCTGGTAGTCATCAAAGATAAGGGTGGCAGAGGAAGTTCTGGCTGCCAGATCGTTTATTACCGTATACAAGCTATGTGTCAATGAACATGTGGATGAAATGGATAGAGCTGCCAGTACTTGTTGGCCAACTCCAGGACAGAGTTGTTGTAGCGCCTTGACAACATACACGAGGAAGCGGAGTGGATCATTATCCTCTTTATCGAGAGAGAGCCATGCCACTGAACTCCTGTTACGGTTACCCCATTCACTCAACAGTGTTGTCTTACCGAAGCCAGCTGGCGCACACACCATCGTCACTGGATATACCAGCGCGCGCTGCAATATATGCATGACACGCGGACGTGTAACCAGGTTACCGGGAACCGCAGGTATGTCTACTTTCGCCAGAAGAAGAGAAGCATGTAATTGCTCTAGCCGTGTATCATTTTTATGAAGAATATCTTTTATGCCAACAGAGCGCTCTAAAAGTTTTTTAAGGACATCACTTAAGCGCTGTTGGGTAAGTTCCTCCGATTTACCCAGATACACTTTATGCAATTTTGCGTTGCGGGAGCGGTAGGCATACCAGTAACCATTGCCCTGGCGGAACTCTCGCCTGGCTGTAAAGGACCCGTGAGCGGTCTGATACGCAAAAGCATGCGTCTCTTCAGCTTGTAGCCAGGTAAACCAGGCAGAAGAGTTAACCTCAAGTGTTGCATGCATATATGTCAATGATGAAGGCAACGTTAGCTGGTTATCGATAACACGTGCCATCAAGCGACGCGGCATACAAACTCACCTCCGTCAAGCTATCAACTAACTGGGTAATATTATATTACCCAAAAATTACCCAGCAAATATAGAGAATATAAAAGGCCTTTGCGTGCTCTATCGCGCACTTGATCGACAGCTTGACGAAGATCGGCATTGAGGGCATATCCTTGCCCGAACGTCTTTTCCCTGCGTCTTCTGTGATGACACGTTCAACGTTTGCTATTTCAGAGCCTCCAGGTTAGCCCACGGCGGCTGTGCGCTTCCATATACCGCATCCCCAGTCACCCATGCGATGGGAAGACCTGAATCTAAGGTTCGTTGCGAGGTGTTCTCTGGAGCGCGAGCAGATATTGAGCCATGTGTTGAGGAGAATACGGCATGTTTTACTTCTTGACGTGTGTTACTAACTTTAGCATACTCGGAGAAGAGACAGTTGTAAAGCTATTCTACACTCTGTAGACATGGTTCTAGGAGCATTTTTCATGCACTCCGAAACTCATATTCGGTGACAGGCGTCAGCGGCTATCACTCCGCCCCATGACATAGAGGGCATACAGAGCCACATCCATGAGTTATTTGAGAAAAAGGGAATAGTGAGCATGCCTTCGCTCTTGTTGAAATCCTCTATAGAGGATATAATTTCTCTATGGAGGTGATTTTGTTATGGACGTACCAATGCCACGTTTGGCGAGTGGACTTGATCTGACTGACTTAGGAGCGCGTATTCGTGCGGAACGACTCAGTCGGCATCTCTCTCTTGAGGTCCTTTCTTCACAATCTGGAGTCAGCAGTAGTATGCTCTCCGATATTGAGCGCGGCAAAAAAGTGCCATCCATCCTCGTGCTTGATTCTATTGCAACAGCCTTGGGAACCAGTCTCGCTCGGCTTCTTGAAGAAGAACAACACGCAAAGGTGATTGTTCTGCGTCATAGAGAGCAAGAGGTTGTACAAGACCCGTCAGGTTGGGAGCGGCGCATTCTCTCTCCCGTTTTGCCTGGAATCGAGTTTGAGTTTATGCGTACCACCATCTTGCCTGGAGTCGATGCGGGAGTCTTTCTTCCTCACGGCACTGGTTCACGCGAATATATCGCTGTCGAAGAAGGAACCTTGCAACTGACCTTGAACGACACTGTCCATCTGCTCCAGGCGGGAGATAGTATCTATTATGCTGGCGACTGCCAGCACGCTTTTGCCAATCCAGGGGAAAAGCCCTGCACCTATTACCTTGTGATGGAGATTCCACCCTCTCCCGTTCCACATGTTCATCATAGATAGCGAGTTCAATGTATGTCTGATTCCTTCGCATCCCCTCTTGTCGATGATCTGGTCACATTTCGCCGACTCGGCCATCTGGCAGTCGATATGGCCGCCGATTACCTCGAAACAGTTCGCGAACGCCCCGTGTTTGCCCCAATGACTCCTGATGAGCGGCGGGAGTTGCTCACCCTGGACTTATCTGAAGAGGGAATACCGCCAGAAGAACTGTTGGCCATTATTCGCGATCGTCTTTTTACCTATCCCATGGGCAATGGGCATCCTCGCTTTTTCGGCTGGGTCAATTCGCCTCCTGCCCTGCCTGGCATTATCGCCGAATTCTTGGCGGCGGCCCTCAATCCCAGTTGCGCAGGGGGAGATCATGCCGCCACTTATCTGGAATATAGCGTCATCCGCTGGTTGATGGAATTGATCGACTTTCCTCAAGAGAAAAGTATGGGGCTTTTCGTGAGCGGGGCCTCGATGGCAACGTTGACCTGCCTGGCAGCAGCGCGCTTCTGGGCGGCGAAAGAAGCGGGATGGAACGTGCGAGAACGAGGGCTGCAAGCACAGAATCCAGATTTGGTCCTCTATCTCTCGGAAGAAGGGCACGGATGCATTCGCAAAGCAGCTGAGATGCTTGGCCTCGGTAGCAACGCCTTGCACTTGATTCCAACCGATTCAACCTTTCGGATGGATGTGGCCGCACTCCGGGCAGCCATTCAAGCGGACCGAGCTGCGGGACGGCAGCCTTTTTGTGTGGCGGCAAGTGCAGGAACAGTCAATACCGGGGCAATCGATCCTTTGTCTCTCCTGGCAGATATGTGTGCAGAAGAGTCACTCTGGTTGCATGTGGATGGAGCCTACGGTGCGGTCGGAAAAGTGGACCCGCAGGTTGCGCCCCTGTTTGATGGAATTGAGCGTGCACAGTCGGTCGCCATCGATCCACACAAATGGCTCTCTGTCCCCGTCGAATGTGGCTGTGCCCTGGTTTCAGATAAACACTTGCTTCGTGAAACCTTTAGCCTTGTCCCTCCCTATCTGCAGCTTGAAGAAGGCAAAGGTTTTGCGAATCTCCCCTGGTTCTCCGAGTATGGTTTCCAGCAAACCCGCGGTTTTCGCGCACTGAAGGTATGGATGGTCTTACAAACCACGGGACGTCAGGGTCTGGTACAGCGTATCCAGCATCACAATGCCCTTGCGCAGCATCTGGCATCATTGATTGATGCCGCTCCTGATTTTGAGCTTCTCGCTCCAGTGACGCTGTCTATTGTCTGTTTCCGTTACCTTCCCTTGGAATTGAAAGGAGATGAGGAGGGTATTGAGCAGATGAACCGTGCTCTGGTTCCCCTGCTTCAATTGGCAGGAGAAGCCTTTCTCACCAGTACTGTCCTCCATGGCCAGTTTGCGTTACGTGCTTGCATCCTTCACGATGCTACAACTCCGGATGATCTCAGGATCTTATTGGAGAGCGTGCGGCACGCAGCAGCGCTTTCCCGAAAGCAGGAGCAATGACCATGGAGACACACTACAGCGCCTACTTCTTCGACCTGGGCGGCACATTACTTGCCCTTGAGCAGGATGAGATCGCCTGCTCTAAGACGGGGAAGGTCACGCTATTGCCAGGTGTGAGAGATCATCTTTTGCCTCTATGCGGAACACCTGTGTTTGTTATTACCAATCAAGCAGCTGTGGCTTTGGGGCACCTCTCTGAAGCGACAGCACGAGGCTTTATTGACCAGATCAATGCTGCGGTTGGACAGGTGATTACTGACTATCGCATCTGTATGCACCATCCGCTCGCTGGCTGCCCTTGCCGTAAGCCACAACCTGGAATGGTTTTCGATCTGGCGCGAACGCATACGATCAATCTGGCACAGGCTGTGTTGATTGGAGATACTGCAAACGATGAGCAATGTGCTCAACTCGCTGGTATAGGGACATTTTTATGGGCACATGATTTTTTTTCATTCTGTTAGGTTGATACCCCAACATATGCTATTTTTTCATCCTCTTCATACTAATGAAGGACGACAGAGCGAGCAGAAAGCTTTCCCCCGATTCTCCTTTCTTCCGCACCGGCGAAGGAAACGAAAATCGGCAAGCAATCAGAACCTCCTCTGTTTCAAGATAATTGCGTGGACACAACACAGAAGTGTGTTCCACGCCGTACATACGAGTATGTATTGGAAAAAAACAGGAAAATAGGAGAACATTGATATGTCACAGCAACCAGCGAATCCCGTTCAGGTCGAGAAGTGCCTCAAGGGAATGGACTATCCGGCCGACAAACAAGAAGTGATCAACTATGCCAAGCAACATGGAGCTGATGAGCAAGTCCAACAAACGCTGAACCGCTTACCTAATGAGACATTCAATAAGCCGACGGATGTCAGCAAGGCGATTGGCGAGATGGATCGTGGTCAGAGATAAGCACGTGTAAGACGCACATGGAAGAGGCACGACTGGGAAAGCATAAGCTATCATATGCTTTCCCAGTCGTTTTTTTAACTCCATTCTTATTGTTGCTCCGCTTTTTTGTAGAGTCCGAAATACGAAGATGGAGATGATTGGATCCTTGACAAGAGAAATTTGTTGACTATAATTAATAGTCAGAGTGTCTTTTTATTAATTGAGGAGAGGCAATGGCACGAATCGTTAGACCAGAACAATACGCAGCCAAACGTGCGCAGATCCTCAATACGGCCCAGCGACTGATGTTGAGCAAGGGGTATGAGTGCATGTCAATCCAGGATATCTTGGAGGAAGTGCGAATCTCAAGAGGGGCCTTCCATCATTATTTCGCCTCGCGCGAAGCCTTGTTAGAAGCCTTCATCAAGCAGGTCAAGGAAGAGTCGGGGAAGCCGCTTCGACAGCTCATTGATGATCCTAAGCTGAGCGCCCGCAAAAAATTCCAGGGCTTCTTTGATACGCTGGACCGCTTGAGAATGGAGCACAAGGCGGAAGTGGTCAGGATTGGGCGTGTCTGGTACTCCGATAGCAATGCCGTTGTGCGACTCAGAGTGACTGAGGCGATTGCCAGACAGCGAGCGCAACTGCTCAACGAGATCGTCCGGCAAGGCATTCAGGAAGGTAGCTTTGTCGTCGCTTATCCTGACAACGCAGGGGAAGTCATTGTGACCTTGCTACAAGGGATGGGAGACAGGCATGCTGAATTACTGTTCGCCTTAGACCAGACACGCGACAATGATCAACGCCTCATCGAAGCGATCGTTACTACCCATGCTGTCTACATGGATGCTATCGAGCGAGTATTAGGCGTGCCGCCGCACACCTTCTACCGAACCAATGCCGAAGGGGTGCAACTCTGGGTTGAAGCGATACGAGAGAACAATCAGCAGGAAGATCCAGGGCACGCTCCCTAACGGGGTTACAACACGTCCTCCACGTCCAATTGGCAAGCGAAAGAGCCAAGAGAACGCGCGACGAGAAAAGAGAGAAGCGATCATGAAAACTGGCCTTCAAGCAGTAGGTACTGGACTTATTGGACTTGTAGTGTTTGGGTTGGTGTTGTTTTTGCCAGCGTGGACGTTCAATTACTGGCAAGCATGGGTTTTTATTGCCGTCTTTACCCTCTCGACGAGTGTCCCTAGCATCTACTTGAGTCTGAAGAACCCGGCAGCCCTTGAGCGGCGTATGCATGCCGGGCCAACGGCAGAAACCAGAACAGTGCAGAAAATTATCATCTCTGTTGCACTCCTGTCGCTGCCAGCGGTGATGATATTCAGCGCCTTCGACCATCGTTTTGGCTGGTCGCCAGTGCCAACGGCTGTCTCAGTGATTGGGGATGCTCTGGTCGCGATTGGACTTGGTATCGCCATGCTTGTGGTCATACAGAATAGTTATGCAGCCGCCAACATCACGGTAGAGGCGGGCCAGAAAGTCATCTCTACCGGTCTCTATGGGCTCGTGCGGCACCCAATGTATGTGGGAACGCTGATCATGATGGTAGGTATCCCCCTTGCGCTCGACTCCTGGTGGGGGCTTGTCATCCTCATCCCTGGCATGATTGGGCTCGCCTTCCGCATCCTCGACGAAGAAAAGATGCTCAAGCAAGAGTTAGACGGGTATAGCGCGTACACACAGAAGGTACACTATCGGTTGGTGCCATACGTGTGGTAAAGGTGGAATAGAAGAAACAAAGGCTGGAGAAGCGTTTATCGCCTCATTGATGACGTTAGGGGAAAACGCTTCTCTCATTGCTCTTTATGCTTTCTCCCAACGAACCTTGTATTGATGAGGTGTTCCCGTTGATTGTTGCTCAATGGCCGTTTCAATGTGTGTGGTGGGCAGATCTTCCGCTAAACCTATTCCGCATCGACTTGCCAGATGATCACTGAGTGATCAGCGGAGGCAGAGGCCAGGAAACGACCATCAGGTGACCAGGAAAGGTCGAAGATATCACTACTGTGTCCATTGTTTTTGCCAAAGGATAGGTCGGGCAACTTAAAACCGTTGCTGGTCTTGTGAGAGCGCGAGTTCGCGAGATCCCAGATGTAGATCTGGTTACTACCAAGGTAGCAGCCAGCCACATAGCGGCTATTGGAGGACCAGGCGAGTTTGCTAACCTGGAGTAACCCTTTGAGTATGGGGTCGGCGATGGTCAAAATCGTAACAATTTTGTGTTGTTGAAGGTCAAAGATGGCTGCGACATCGAAGGCATCGGCGAGGATCTGATTGGGCCGAGCCGGCGAGGTTACCAGGCTGCGCAAATTGAGTGTCTGGCGAGTCTGTGCCCATATCTTGAGCGCATCAGAGCGGTCTGGAAGAGGGAATACCTGTTGTTTCCCCGTTTGGGGATCCCAGGCGAGCAGGTGAAACTTGTTGTCCAAACCAAGGAGGAGAGATCCGTCGAGAGACCAGCGAATAACAGAGATTTCATAGTAATCTTTGGTACTCGTAGCATTATTATTAAAGAGCTTGATAATTCCCTGGCCTTTATTTGGGCCGGGAGTGTTCCAGAAAGCGATCTGGTTCTGGTCGGTTGCGGTAGCGATAGATTTACCATCAGGTGACCAGGCGGGCGAGGAAACCTCGTTGATCGTATCATAGTTTCCGCTACGATCACTATTGAGTGCGATACGAGCCTGGGGTGCGAAGACATCAATAGTCGCAACCGTTCTGGCAAAAGCATACGTCACAGATGCACTACTCTCCCGAGGAACGGTTACCAGAAAGCGGCCATCAGGAGACCAGCCCAGGTCATGGCGATAGTTTTCCGCGAATAGTTTCCATTGAGCAGCAGGCTGCGTAACTGATCGTGTTGTTTTTGCCGGTGTTTGTAAGAGAGGGGTTGGGTCCCAGACCATGATCCGAGTATCGAGACCGCCAGATGCGAGAAAACGGCCCTGTGGGTTCCAGCACACATTATTCACACTATCGGCATGGCCGGTAAACTTAAGGCGAGGAATACCTGGAATCAGGCGTTGTGGCCCACGGCGCGGTGTGGCTTCTGGCTGATAGGCGTTAGCGAGGGCGTAGCCTCCGCCAGCGAGGAATATGGTAGCGGCGGCCCCGCCAAGCAGAAGCGAGCGGCGTGAGAGAGGCCGATGCGCGCCAGTGGTTGTGGCTAACTGTTCTTGTGCCGCCTTATCTCCAATGCTGTTTGGGTTCTGGGAGCGTAACCGATCACGGGGGGAAACTTCACCCGCCTGTGATGTCTCCTGAGGAGGAGAAGAGCGACGTGCAGAGTGTAGCTCGTCCATGGGTTTGATCAAGGTCGAAGCTGGATCGTTTTCAACGCGTGGAACGAGATGTGGCGGATGATGCAAGCGCTCTAATTCATCAACAAAGGCCACACACGAGGTTGGGCGCTGATCGGGATCTTTTGCCAGGCCATGTAAGAGGATTTGCTCAATGTCTTGAGAAAGTCCAGGATTGAACTGGCGCGGTGAGGGCGGCACGTCCTGAATGTGTTTGAGCGCGACGGCGAAAGGACTATCGCCCTCGAAAGGGACATGACCTGTGAGGAGCTCGTAGGCTACGACTGCCAGGCTATAGCGGTCGCTGGCGGGGAGTGCTTTGCCGAGGCTCTGTTCAGGAGCCATATAGAGAGGCGTGCCCGAACCAGCTTTTGTCTGGCTGCGAAATGCCTGGGTAGTGAGTAGCGTCGCGATACCGAAGTCAGAGATGAAGAGCCAGTGATCTTGCAGCAACATATTGGCGGGCTTGATATCACGATGCAATATCCGTCTGCTATGCGCGAAATCAATGGCTTCAGCAGCCTGGCGCAAGTAGCGTAGCGCAATGGAGCGTGGTAACGGTTGCCTCTGCTTGCGCAAGAGACTCTCAAGTGATCCGCCAGAAATAAGGGGCATGATGAGATACGTTATCACATCGTCGGCAAGCTTGAACTCGCCGAAATCATGGACGGAAAGGATATGCGGATGTTCGAGCGAGGCAACCAGGCGTGCTTCACGATTGAAGGCTTGAAAGTATGTCTGTTGTGAGCGAAAAACTGGCGAAAGCAGTTTCACCGCTACCTGGCGTTGGAGATCGGTATCTTCTGCCAGCCAGACTTCACCCATCCCGCCGCGCCCCAACAACCTTTGTAAGCGGTAGCGTCCCAGCATCTGATCTTGCCATTGGGTGTGTTGCGCTAACATAGGGCTATCCTCGCACTTTCCAGATCAAAATAGAGGCATTGTCATCTCCATAGCTTGCTGCCAACCATTTGCCATCAGGCGACCAGGAGAGTGCCTCAACGTTTCGCGCGCCAGTGGTTATACTGGTAAGTGGGCCATGTATGGGAAGGGTTTTATCTTGAAGATTCCAGAAGAAAATTTCCCCGCCAGTGGTGCCTGCGGCTACAGCGGGAGCGCTTGATGTGGGATTGCAGGCGATACAATTAATACGCGGCGCACTAATGGAAGAATCCAGCGGTATATTCGCGTCGTCGGTTGGCTTTCTCAAGCTAGAGGGAATTTGAAGGGAGTGGGGTTGTAGTGCCCTCTCCTGAGAAGAGAAGTAGTTGATGCCGCCAACATCAGAGTTCGTGAGCATTACAAGTATTTTACTATCCGCGGCCCAGACAGCGTCATAATTTGATAAAGAAGGTAAGGGTAGAGTGCTGCGTGGCTGCCAGCTTGTAGTGGCAGATGATATCTGGAAGGAACCAATAACAATGTTGTCATCACGTTGGAATGCCACCTGTGTCCCATCGGGGGAGAGAGACAACATGTCGGATCTGAAGGCTAAATTTTTGCCCGCATTCGGGTCAATGACATGCAGATTTTGTAGCTGCGCGTCCAGCGTACACATCTCAGTACGGCTCGGCGTTTTCTTTGAGACATCTTCTGGAATGAATCTAAGTATCACCAGGGAGTTGTTGGGGAGCCAGCAGAGGCTGAGGTAGCGTTCTAACATTATGGGAGACGTGAGAGGCGCCAGTTGTGGTGAGAAGATACCCAACTGCGCCTCGTTATTGTTGAGATAGTTCGCCACGGCCACTCGTTGCCCATCTCGTGACCACGCCAAGAGAGATCCATCAAACTCATATTGCAGGTGTTTCCCACTATATAATGGGGACGTATCAGAACGATCTGGTTTCTGTAGGAGACTGGCAATATCCCAGCGCAGTACCAGCGTATCGTCACCGGCGGTAATAAGTGTTTTACTATCAGGGGACCAGGCCATTTGAGTAGGCGCAGCATTATGCCCGGTCAGCACAAGCGCCAGATCGCGTGACTCTGAGGGAGCAGGACGAGCGGAGAGGGGAGGCTGGGGTGGGAGTATGGGAGAAGAGGTAGAGGTATGACGTAGCCAGCCCCAGGCTCCCAGTGCTCCACCAGTCACAAAGGCAACCGTGACCGCGCTACCGAGCAGGAATTGACGACGGTCAGGTCGTGTAACCTTCTGGTGTGTTATGTCATGAATGGATTCGTCCTCAAACGCGAGCGTCGGTAGATCACGCTGCGTACGCAAAGCGACATACTGGTGCGCCGTATGCCCATAGGATTGCTCTAACTGTTCCACCAGCTCCCCTGCCAGGGCGGGGCGTTGTTGGGGCTCTTTTGCCAGGCCTTGAAGCAGGATCCGCTCGAAGGCCGCCGAGAGAGCAGGGTTGAATTGACGGGGCGAGGGCGGCTTCTCTAATGCATGCTGCATTATTGTCGCGAGCGCTGTCTCGCCCTCAAAGGGAAGATGACCTGTAAAGAGTTGATAGGCAATAATCGCGAGGCTATAGATGTCGCTCGTCGTCGTGGCCCGGCCCTGAGCCTGTTCGGGGGCCATATATTCTGGTGTTCCCAGGTCACTTTCGCCCCTGGCATCTTGTTCAGGAGACGTTAAGAGGCGTGCAATGCCGAAATCCGCAAGCAAAAGCCAGCGCCCGTCGCGTATCAGCATATTCGCAGGCTTAATAGCGCGGTGGATGATATGCTGCCGGTGGGCATGATCGATGGCCTCAGCGGCTTGCTTGAGGAGCGTAAATGCCTTATCCGCTGGAAGTGGTTGGTTAGATGTGAGGTAATCTTGCAGCGAGCCGTCTTCAATAAACGGGAGCACTATATAGGGGAGCGTTTCTCCTGAAGGGAGGAGGTGTTTCCCATAGTCATGGATTTGAAGTATGTGGGGATGCGCAAGGGCCGCGACCGCTCTTGCTACTCGCTCGAAGCGCTGTGCGAAGGCGCGATCCTGTTGCGGGTGAATAGGTAGTGTTTTCACTGCTACATGGCGCTCAAGACGTGGGTCTCGGCAGAGCCAGACATCGCCTGTATTGCCGCGTCCGATGCGGCGCAGTATCTGGTAGCGCCCCAACGAGTTCACGTTGAGGCGTTGAAGTGTTGTAGAGGTATGTATCATTATCTATGCTCCATCTACCTGCCAGATCAGGACTATGCCATCAGTTGCTGAAGATGCTATATAACGCCCATCAGGGGACCAGGCCAGGTCGACAATAACTTCTCCCTGGCTGTGCCCATTGTTTTTGCCGAAGGCCAGTTCAGGAAGGTGATGACCGTCCGAGGAGAGGTGAGGCTGCGTATTGTGTAAGTCCCAGACGAAGATTTGATTACTGCTCAAATAGGTGCTCGCGATATAACGACCGTTGGGTGACCATGTGAGCTGCCCCAATTGCGGACAAAACCTATCGAAAGTTGAATAGGACGGTATCATGACACTGCGGTGCGCGTCCGGGTCAGCACACCCCAGGGTAGAAAGCACCTTTTTCTGAGCGGTGTCAAAGATGATGGCAATATCAACATCGCTGGCAAGGAACTGTGTCGGGCTAGTGGGCGAATTAAGGAATGTCAAGAAATACACGATACCCTTTTGCCCTGGTTTTTCAGGAAGGGTAGAGGGGCGCCGGGGAAGGGTCAGTAGCGTGGCTCGCTGACCAGTCTGGACATTCCAGCTCGTAATGCTGTTTGGCTGAAAGTATTCCAGAATTTGCTGCTCATCATGTGACCAGCAGAGGGCTGGAGGGGCATCAAAGAGGTCCGACACTGTGTCCTGCGTGGATTGCTCAGGATTGGTAAAGCGTTTGAAGACACCATGGGTTGTCCCTGGATGCCAGAGCGCAATATTCCCTTGCCTGGTTCCTGTTGCCAGCACCTGATTAGAAGGTGACCAACTCAAGCCGCGATACAATCTATCTGCGCTGGTGCTGGGATCAGTGTAGAGCTGAAGGGAGGCGCGAGGCTGAAAGACATCGACCGTTGCCAGGACTGCATCTGAGCCTGCCCATCCTTCCAGAGGGGCAAAGAGCGCCAGAGCGTGTCCATCTGGCGACCAGGTCAGGCTATTCCGGTTGACAGTGGCTCCAATTTTCCAACTTGCCGAAGCGTGGGAGAGGTTGCTTGGCGTATGCCCCTGGGAAGAGAGTGAGGCGTCAAGGTCCCAAACCTGGACCAGGTTATCGTAGCCAGCGGTTGCCAGGTAGCGGCCGCGCGGATGCCAGCGGACATTCCAGATAATATCGGTTAGTCCATTAAGTTTCAGGAGAGGACGGCCGGGGTGTAACTGTTGGGGACCAGGCACCTGCCCGTAGGAGCGATAGAGTGAGCTCCCTAACGCCAGGCCTGAGCCAGCCAGGAAGACGGCTGCCGAGGTAACACCCAGCATAAAGGCCCGTCTGTTCACGTGAGCGCGTTTGCGTGCCTGGCTGGGTACTTGTGTTTGTGTCGTTTCAAGAGCTTGCCCTGTTGAAGTCGTATGTAGTTGTGTGTTAGGTATGGCGAGGTTCAACGTAGAGGCAATCCCAACGGGAAGGGTTTGATAGGGACCGCTTTCTCGTGTAGCATTGTGTGCGCGCTTATTCCAGGGCGCGATAAGTGTTGCATCGGGATCATCTGCTTTCGTGACATGAGACGGTTGGCGTGTTTGTAAACTCTGCTCCAGGGCCTCAACAAAGGCTACGCAGTTCGAAGGGCGCTCCTCAGGATGTTTGGAAAGCGCGGTAAGTAGCAGTTGCGCAGCCTCCTCGGGAAGTTGCGGCTGAAACTGACGAGGAGAGGGAGGTGGTTCCTGAATATGTTTGAGCAGCACAGCGAGAGCATCTTCGCCCTCAAATGGTAGCCTGCCAGTGAACAGTTGATAGGCAATGACTGCGAGGCTGTAGAGATCGCTGGCAGTAACAGCCTTCTCTTGGATGCGTTCGGGGGCCATATATTCCGGGGTGCCGACCGCCACACTGGTGCGACTGTGATAGGTCGAGGTCGAGAGTAAGCGTGCAATGCCAAAATCGGAGAGATAGAGCTGATCATCCTGGAGTAGCATATTGGAGGGTGTCACATCACGATGTAGCACCTGTCGACTGTGCGCATAGTCAATGGCCTCGGCAGCCTGGCGCAGATAGTGCAAACTCACCCTGGTAGGAAGAAGTTCCGCCAGGTTCTCCATACGATTGCGCAAAGTGCCCCCATTGAGAAATGGCATGACCAGGTAGGTAATAACATCATCACCCTGGTGTAGTTCCCCAAAATCATGGACAGAGAGAATGTGGGGATAATTGAGTGAGGCGGCTAGACGAGCCTCGTTGTGGAAGGCATCCAGGTATTCCTTCTCACTATCGAGAACCGGAAGCAAGAGTTTGATGGCTACATGGCGATGGAGTTGTGTATCTTCAGCCTGCCAGACCTCACCCATTCCCCCACGCCCAAGCAGACTGAGCAGGAGATAACGTCCGAGTGAGCGGCCCTGCCATTGATGTGTTTGATGCGCGAGCATTATTTATCATCCTTCTAGCTGCCAGATGAGAAGCGAGAGATCGCGGTCATCGAATGCAGCGGCCAGCCATTTACCATTAGGAGACCAGGAGAGCGTAGGTATAGGCGTTGTGCGGCCAAGTGTATCGAGCGTGCGAACAGGTGTGGCCTGGCTTTCATTCATATTCCAGAGATACAAGTCACCGGTATCTGTGCCAGTAGCCAGAGCGGGTGATGTCGAGGCTGGATTGCATGCTATACAGGTAATATTTCGTGGCTTCCCTTCATTGGTCGTAGGGACTGTGAAGGCATGTAAAGCTGGAGATGGCTCCTGCCAGTTATAAACAAACAGTTTAGGGTCAATCTCGGAAAGCACGACGATATGTTTGCCATCAGCGACCCAGCGGGCATCATGAATAGTGTCTCCTTCATACCCGGTGTGGGATGCTGGCAGGAAGGTGAAATGTTCCTTTACTTGCCAGTCGGGGTGATCAGAAAGCGAGAACGCCCCAACTTCGATGTTCCTTCCGTGGAGAAATGCGTAGAGCGTTGTATTCGTTGCTGAAGGCGTGATCAATACATTGTCGTAGACAATGAGATCATTTGCGCGCCTAAATAGTTTAGTTGGCTGGCTGGGATTACGTGTATCCACAACATAGACCGTATAGTTTCCAGGGTCAGTAGGATTCTGCTGTGTGTACCCCTCAATGTGTACGAGCGCGAGTTGGGTATTGGAGAGCCAGGTGAGCCCTGCGAGAGGATTTGTGCCATCTGCAAGGGTAATCGTGGCCCTCTCGTGAAATTTGGCGTCACAAAGCTGGACCTGGACTTTTTGCTCGTTCCAGACGGTATTGGCAATCGCCAATGTTTTGCCATCGGGCGACCAGACGGGATAGAGTTGTCCGCCGTAATAAGGTAGAGATTGAGCCGCGTAGAGCGCAGCGCCCGGGGCTCGATCAGGTTGACGCAAGAGATCCTCAATATCCCAACGTAGCACATAGCCATCCACGCCAGCGGAAAAGAGCGATGTACTCTCGAGCGACCAGGAGAGGCTATTGATATGTCTTGTATGCCCGGTCAGAACTAATGAGGGCTTATTAGGGTCTGTAGAGCGTGGACGAGCCGAGAGGGCGGGTGGTTGTGGTAGGTCCTGGGGACGTGTTGGCTGTATATGTATGTAGCCCCAGGCTCCTAGTGCTCCACCTGCGATGAGCGCGGCGCCAGAGGCACCCGCAAAGAGGAGTTGACGACGCGAGAGTGTACGTTTGCCTGCCTCCTGTGTTGCAGCCTCTCCTGGTGGCGTCTCGCGAAATGCGAGTTCCGGATGTTCTTCTAGCGTGCCCAGGTGCCGAAATATAAAGGAGGAATCAAAGAATGCCTGCTCCAATTGTTGAACGAACTCACTTGCGAGCGCAGGGCGTTTCTGCGGGTCTTTGGCCAGGCCCTGTAAGAGTACTTGCTCAAACGTGGCAGGAAGATCGTTGTTATACTGGCGCGGAGAGGGAGGAGGAAGCGTGAGATGCTGCATGATCGTAGCGAGAGCGGTCTCTCCCTGAAAAGGGAGGTGTCTGGTGAAGAATTGAAAGGCGATCACAGCCAGGCTATAATTGTCGCTCGTGATTGTTGCCTTGCCTTGTGCCTGCTCAGGTGCCATATATTCAGGGGTGCCGAAGCCTACATTCCCCTTCGTCATCTGCACACTTGAAGTGAGTATGCGGGCAATACCGAAATCGGCCAGGAGAAGCCACTGTTCATCGCGCAGGAGCATATTATCGGGCTTAATATCGCGGTGGATGATGCCCTGTTTATGCGCGTAATCAACGGCTTCGGCTGCCTGTCTCAAAAAGAGAAAGATGCCCTGAGGGGGCAGCAGGTATGGCCGGATTGCCAGGTACTTACCGAGGGATCTGCCCTGAATATACGGCATGACGATAAAAGGAAGAAGTGAGCCATCTGACAACACTTCTTTACCATAATCATGGACTTCTAAAATATGGGGATGTGTCAGGGCGGCAGCTGATCTGGCCTCATATTCAAAGCGTCTTACAAAGTCCTGATCCTGCTGCCCATGAACGGGCAATGTTTTAATCGCTACCTGGCGACCTAAGCGAGGATCATCACAGAGCCAAACCTCACCCATTCCGCCGCGTCCAATGCGCCGTACGACCTTATAGCGGCCTAGAGCGGCTACTTCTGTGATCGGTAAAACATCCTGTTTTTCCATATACGCTTTCGTTTAATCCTTCATGCGAGATTTCAACTGTTATCCAGTAATATAGCAGAAATAGAGCTCGATGGATATGTGCTCTACCACTTTTTTGCCTGGCATCTCCGACGGGCAAGAGATATGCTTTTTGGGGAACCAAAAAGTAGAAGAGATCATTATATGCATAGCTCATTGGGCCGCGACAAAGTGTGCCTTTCGTTCTGCCAGTCCCACACGCGCGATCAGACCTGAATGGAAGGCAAGATAGTCACTCTCAATACCATCGCTAAAAATAACGCCATTATCGGGCATCTGCGAGGTAATCACAAGCTCCTGGCCTGGTTTGAGTTGTCCAAAGACGATATTTACCTGGGAAACCTTCGAGACAAATGGTTCACGAACTGTGTACCAGAGCGTATCAGCATCCCATGGTGCCACTGGCAATACCTGTTCATGCCCCTGGGGGGACGCAATTGCCCATGCCCCCTGTACAATCGAGCGTAACCAACCAGTACTGCCCGCCCCGGTAGAGACAATAATGCCACTCGATATCTGTGCTTCGTGCTGTTCCCCAAGTTGGAGCAGATAGCGGGCTGAGGTGTGGCTGCGTTGACCGATAAACAGGTCATTGATGGCATACAATCTCTGACCATCGTTCAACGTCGCCTTCACCATCGAGACATGTCGTATCTCGCTACGTCCCCGCGCGGCCTGCTCGACAACGCTCAGCACCTGTTTGTAGTGAAAAGGAATCAGGACTCCATCGATGCGTTGAGGATCAGGGTTGAGAGCCAGGATGGGCTGTGTCGTGAGATACTTGGCGGTATTGATGACCAGCCCGTCTGGTCCGATTGTCACGACCAGATCGCGCTCACGAAACTGGTAGGTCGGCAGGAAGTCCCGGTCAATGAAATGTTGCTTTACTGTAGAAGGGAGATGTTGGCGCACAAAGTCAACGGCACGGCGGTACTGTGCATCGGCCTGCTCATACTCGCTAAATGCGACCTGATTCTGTTCTAGATAGAAACGCGCCTGTGCCCAACTATTCATGCGCTGCACCAACTCCTCCAGAGCCGTTTTTCTGGTTACAACAACAATGCGTTCAATAGCAGCCATAAATCCTCCCATGATGTAGCAGTAGCCAGGAACAGATGCGTTACATGCGTATGTCTGTTCCTGGTGTCGTATGTGTTCAAGGCTTACTGCCCATGCAATAATTGTTCGAGAATCTCAGAGGTGATTGTCAAATTGCCGATCTTATGGGCGTTATCCGCAAAATCGTGGAAGGATAGAGCAAGCAGTTGTTTAACCTCAAGCTCACTATAAGGGGCGAGGCGAATACGCATAGCCGCAGCCTCGTACTCGGCCTCCTGGCGGGCATTCTCTCCTTGCAGGCTGACGAGCACCTTACGACGCTCTTCCAAAACCACAGAGGTTGCCAGCTCATTCTGCTTGATCTTACGTTCCTGCTCGACTGCCTCTGCTCGGCGCGAATAGATGGCCTGGTCCGCGCGACGCTGTAGTGCCTCACGCTGTTCTGCCTCCAGTGCCTTCGTCATCTCCGGCGTCGCTTTCAGTGCTGTATAGAAGAGGCTCATGCATTCAATACCCAGGGCTGCCAGTTCATTTCCCTCACGTAGACGTGTCAGGACATTCCGGGCCAGTGACTCTGAGCTGCGCAGAGCATCCTCAAGCGAGAGCTGTTGGAGCTGATTCCGCGTATGCATCTGCACAATGTTGACAATGCGCTGCTGCAACTTGACCGGGTCCTCACTCTGGTAGCGACGCGTGCGTGGTTGAACCGTAAAATTGAGGAGCTGTGCCATCGTCTCAGGCGCAACAATACGAAACGTCACCTGACCCTGGACAGTTACGGCCTGGAAATTGTTTGTCGTCTCGTTAAAGATGAAAGGAGCATCCACTGTCGAGATTGGCACCAGAGAGATCGACGTATGGGGTGCCCAATACCAGAAAGAGAGGCCCGTGCCCCGTCTCACCACATGTCCATTCGCATATGCAAGAATATACTCTGTTGGCTCTGATTTAAAGTATGAGAAGAATGCCATGCTGATTTCCCTTTCCATGCGAGCAAGCATGAACCTGCATACCTACTGTTCTGTTACAGCTCTCTTGAAAAGGAAAGGTGGGGAGTGCAGAGGGGCGTCAGCCTCTCTGCGTCCCTTTCCCCCTCCCGCCGCAGGCTGTATGAATCCCTTTCAAACGAAATTGTACAGAGTACTACTTAGTGTACGGCTTACACTAAGTAGTGTACAGAAAAAAACAGGGAAAGTCAAGCATTAACGAGCAAAAAAGGAACTCCATCTACCCAAGCCTTATTACCATTGCGACGCTGAGGCATTCGTAAAAAGAGAGGCCTGAGTGATTACTCTAAGTCTTAGATGGGAATATTGCCATAAGTCAAATGAGATACGTTCACATTCACATTTCTGCTTGCTCCTGCTTCTTGATTGATTGTTTCCTGAGAATGTTCATTGATGCCATCCTGGTTTTACTCATCTTACGTGGTTTGGTACAATGGCCGTATGCTCGCTAGTAACGCCATAAGTGACAATCGTTTACTCTGATAGGAGAATACTCAGCATGCGAATAGAAGTTCGGCATCTTACCAAAGTCTATGGGGGAGGTATCCATGCTCTTGAGGACCTGAACCTGACCATCCCCGGTGGCATGTTTGGTCTGCTTGGCCCCAACGGCGCGGGCAAAACCACCCTCATGCGCATTCTGGCGGGAGTTCTTTCCCCTTCTGAAGGCTCAATTCGTGTCGGCAGCTATGATGGAGCTACAGAGCAAGGTCGGACCCAGATCAAGCGTATCCTGGGCTATCTGCCTCAAGAATTAGGGGTGTATACTGATCTTTCAGCGTATGAGTTTCTGGACTATATGGGTATTCTCAAAGGCCTCAATGATGGTAAACAGAGACGGCGACGTGTTGATGAGTTGCTAGAGACAGTCGCGCTTAGCCATCTCGCTCATCGCAAGCTCAAAACGTTTTCCGGTGGCATGAAACGTCGCGTCGGCATTGCACAAGCTCTCCTCAACGATCCTCAACTTCTCATCGTCGATGAGCCTACAGCGGGTCTTGATCCTGAAGAGCGTATCCTCTTCCGTAACTTGCTTTCGGACCTGGCGGGTAAACGAACTGTGCTTCTCTCCACGCATATCGTCGAAGACATTGCTCAAACCTGTCAACAGCTTGCGTTAATGGCAAATGGCCATATGCTCTTTCAGGGAACGGTTTCGGATATGTTGAAGGAGGCACGTGGCAAGGTTTGGCTGATCACAATCGCTGGTCAAAAGCCAGCGGGCAACTTTACGGTTGTCTCAACGCTCAATATAGGTCTGAACACACAGTATCGTGTTGTAGGTGAATACCCATCTTATTCCAACGTTGTAGCCATCGATCCCAACCTGGAAGACAGCTATGTCTGGTTTATGCGTAATGCCCGTCAAACTCTAGCTCCTACTATATCCCCTCTTGATAAATGATACCCCGAAGTTAGAGCATATACGGTGATAGCGCGGTGCTGCCTGGGCATATCTCAATGCCTGCTGAATAGAG
Source organism: Ktedonobacter robiniae (assembly GCF_016587375.1). Lineage (GTDB taxonomy): Bacteria > Chloroflexota > Ktedonobacteria > Ktedonobacterales > Ktedonobacteraceae > Ktedonobacter > Ktedonobacter robiniae. The sequence continues at coordinate 312,190 of NZ_BNJG01000001.1, read as the reverse complement.
CTACAAGGGCACATTGCGGCTCACCTTTATCAAAAAGGCTCTGGTGCCTCCTGAAACGGGAACCAAAACATAACTTTCTGCACTCTACTATATAGACAGAGCAAAAGATTGACGAAAGGGAATGAAGCAGGCGCATGAAGAATCCGGAAATCGGGTTACCTGAGTTACTCGCGCTGGATCTTGATGCGCACTTCGCGCAGCTAGTCGCGAGCTATCAGCAGGGATTATATGTATTTATCTTGCGCCAGACAGGCCATGCCCAACTCGCGGAAGACATTCTCCAAGAAGCTTTTTTACGCGCATACTCAACGTTGCGCAATTATCCGGCCGAACGGAGGCGTACGTTGAAGATTCAAGCCTGGCTTTACAAAGTGGCGTTGAATACGTTTTATGGGTATCTGCGTCAGACAAGGGTACAGGAAATTTCCCTTGACCTGCTTGAGGACTTCGATCAAACCTGGCAAAGTGCCTGGTATGACCAGCCAGATATAATGAGCGAACAGCGGGAATGGATACGTACTCTTGAAGAGTATATAGCCCGTCTCCCACTTCAATTTCGTACACTCGTCAATCTCTATTATTTCGAAGAGCTGAATCACCAGGAGATTGCAGATCTGCTTGCTATCCCATTGGGGACCGTGAAATCTGGTATATATCGTGGCACGCAATTGTTGCGTCGTGCGTTAACCACTCAGGAATGTGAGGTGCGGTCGAGATGAATGATCCTAAACCATTAGTGTCTGGACAAGGGGCTGAAAAGCATGTGGTTCCTACTACGCTGGCAAGTGATGTTCTGCGACAATTGGGATTAGGCCAAAGCGCTTCGCTGTTTGAGCATCCTCGCGTGAACATTGATCAGGCACTAAAGAGTTCTGATTGGCATGTCCGTCTCCAGGCCCTGAGTGATATACCTCCATCGGCTGTTCAGAAGTATCATGAATGCTTACTTGTTATGTTAGAGGATCCTCACCCATCCATACGTGTGGCAACGCTTCGTGTGTTAAGCATGGCGAGAAGCAGTGTTTCGCTAGAGCGGCTGGTTGAAATACGTACACACGACGACGATTGGCGTGTTCGCGAAGCAGTTGTGCGGATGCTAGGGAACTTTCAGGATCCAGCTTGTGTTGAACCATTATGCGCCGCTCTTCATGATGAAGATGAAGCGGTACGTGCAGCGGCAGTGCATGCTCTTGGTTCTCTGGGAGAAGACGTTCCCGCAGACAAATTATCTCTCGCTTTACAGGATCGTTCTTGGGTTGTGCGCGAGGCTGCTGCTTTGACATTTGGTATGTTAAGTGAGCAGGGCATTGCTCTTCCACTTGAAGCATTGTCTGTCGTTGCCCACGACCAGGATAGCATGGTCCGAACAGCCGCTGCACAGGCGCTGGATACGGTTGCTCAGTTGATGTCACATCCAACTCGTCGATCATGGCGTGGCGCGTTCTTAAAGGTCTGGCAACTTTTGTTGATGCAGATACGCCTGATCCATAGTGGTGTCTGGATTGCTCCGCTCCTGGTGGTATTTAGTGTAGGCATCTTCCTTTTCTTTAAAGTACACTCTGAAACTCAGCTTCAGATGGCTGTCTCCGTCCTCGCTGTGTTCACGACGGCAGCTGCAGCCTGTGATGTGCCCTTTCTCTATGGGATGAAGCACGACGCGGGCTTCGAATTAATAAGCTCGACCCCTACTTCTATGCGGCTGATAGTGTTCTGCCGCTTTCTGTTAGTAGTTGGTTACAATGTCTTGTTGGCTCTGGGGATGTCCGTGTTATTGGCTCTAACCCATCACGAAAACTTTCTGGATATCTTGCACACCTGGTTAGGTCCCATGTGTTTGCTTGCCTCTATGGCCCTGGCGCTCTCGTCGCTGATTGGAGCCTGGGGTGCGGCCAGTGTGACGTTATTGTTGGAAGCAAGCCAGTCTATCCAGATGAAGACAACACCTCTAAATACTTTTCTGGGTATTGATTTTGTTCTTTCTTCCTGGTGGCAAACGAATTTGTCAATATGCTTGCTTACCGCGCTTTGCCTGGTTGTTGCTCTGGTCGCTATTCCACGCCAACCGAGAGTGGTCAGGTGGTCGAGGTGGTCGTAGGCAAGGAAACGACATATGCAATTTATTCTAGAGTAAGGAGATTCTGACGGACAGTGAGATGTTTTTCGAGTTTCGTGGGCATAATGCGCTATGAATTTCGTATGCAGATCCGGCGTATTGCTGTCTGGATTGTACCTGTGCTGCTTATCGCGTTCCAATTCGGCCTGAACAGGATGTGGCTTCCAAATTCTATGGGCAGCTTTCTATATAAAAGCTCATTTGATGAACGCGTTGCGTTTGATAGCGCTCTCTTGCACATCAGTGCCCTCCTAGCTAGCAATGCCAATCTTTTCCTGCCACTGGGGGTAGGGATACTTATGGCGGATCGCCTACTACGGGATCGCAACGCAATGATGGAAGAATTGGTCCAGGCCTTATCCGTGCCGGTAGGCGTACGCATCCTGGGAAAGTATCTGGGGAATTTAGGTGCAACCCTTTTGCCTGTTTTACTTTGTTATGGAATTGGTGTTGCCTATTTGTGCTGGCTCGTGCGTGATATTCTGGCTGTTTTCTATGGCGTACTTTGCTTTGCAGTCATTATGCTACCCGGTATGCTGTTTGTCAGTGCTTTTTCGCTGGCAGGGCCAGCTTTCTTTGGCACGAATTTATATCGTTTCCTGTTCATCTGCTATTGGTTCTGGGGGAATCTCTTACGTCCAGGTTATGGTGTGCCCACTATTAGTCGTACAATTCTCACACCAGTTGGTATGGTTATAGCGAATGGCTTCTTCGGTGTTACTATTATCGCTGATAGCGGGTTGATGGTGGTATCTCCATTTGAGGGTTTAGAAAGCTTGTTAGCCTTAGTGGGTACTGCTCTGGTCGTCTTAGGGATATTGTGGGGCTATGTCTCCTGGCAGCAACGGCGCTGTTAGGTCTCTTCGCACAGAATACGATAGTGAAGTCAGATAGTGATTTTTCTTATGTGTCAGGAGTATGTTTAGATGTTTGAACTACAGGATGTTATGTCCGGCAACCAGGAGAACCTGTCCATTCATGGTTCTCTGGCGGGCCCTAAGAAACCGGTGTTTCAGAGCGCACAACATGACAATAGACAGTGTGAACAAAATGATCTTTTTGTAGCTATCACTGGAGCGCGTGTAGATGGACATCGTTTCATTCCTGCAATTGCGCGTGCTGGAGTGACTGGAGCACTCTGCACCACGCCTTCTAAGGACGTTCCCGACAGTTTTCTCCAACTGGTGGTACCAGATGTTGTCAAGGCATTGCAAGCCACTGCCCGCGCGCGAGTACAGCGTCAACCAGGGACTATCAAGATTGGCATTACAGGCAGTAGTGGCAAAACGACAACCAAGGAAGCTATTGCCGCTGTACTCGGCAGTGTCGCACCGACGCTAAAAACCTATGCCTCCTATAATAATGAGCTTGGCTACCCACTGACGCTGCTACGCCTGGAAGCTGAGCATAGGTACGCGGTGCTGGAGATGGGTGCTGAATGGGTCGGCGAATTGCGGGGCCTCTGCGAGACGATCGCGTGTCCAGACTGGTCAGTGATTACTACTGTAGGGGCTGCTCATCTCAAGCACTTTGGCTCACTGGAGAATGTCGCAATCGCCAAGAGCGAACTGGTTCAGGTGCTCTCTCCAGAAGGAATCGCGCTGCTCAATTATGATGATCCAGTGGTTCGAGCGATGAAGGAGAAGACGCAGGCGCGTGTGATCTATTATGGGCAGAGTGATGGGGCAATGGTGCGCGGTCGGCATGTTGAAGAACGGGGACTCCTCGGGTCCCGCTTTACGCTGTGCATCGAGGATGAGGAGGTGCCAGTACAGTTACGCCTACCCGGCACGCATGGCATAACCACTGCTCTTGCGGCGGCGGCTGTCGGCTATGCCGCTAACGTTCCGCTTGAGAACATTCGCGAGTCACTAGAAAATCTTTCATCCGTCCAGGGACGCGGCGAGATCAAGGTTAGCGCTGGCCCGAATGGGAGCACGTTAGTCGACGATACCTATAACTCTATACGGCAATCTATCATTGCTATGACTCAGGCAATGCAGGCGACTCCGCAGGTCCCTCTGGGAAAGCGCTGGGCAGTGTTAGGCGAATTGCTTGAGCAAGGTGAGCATACCATGGATGAACACATTGCGTCTGGCCTGGCGTTGGCAGGTAAGGTTGACTACCTGGTAGTGCTTGGGGACTTCGCGCGCTACTTCGCGGAAGGGGCAATGCAGGCGGGGATGCCTGCCGAGCATATCTACGTATTTTCCGTCGATCCTGCCAATGCCTCTGAAGTGGAAGACGGCAAACGTGCCGTTGTGCAATTGCTCAAAGAGAGGGTGCACCCTGAAGATCTCGTCCTTGTCAAAGGATCGCGCGGAATGCGCATGGAAACCATGCTTTCAATGTTTTAAATAGAAGGAGAAAGGCAAAACGATGAAACAGAAGAAACGTATTGGCATCATTTTTGGTGGCCGATCCTGTGAACATGAAGTTTCTCTGGCTTCGGCGGCATCGGTCGTGCAGAATCTTGACGCGGAAAAGTACGACATTGTTCCTATAGCTATAACAAAAGATGGCGCGTGGCTCTGGGGCGTTGAGCCCCAACAATTGCTTCGAGCCGTCAATGATCCTATGTTGGCGACAGAGATTGCATCCTCTCCTGTCGTGACTCTGGTTATTGATTCACAAAGTAGACGCTTTATCAGCATCAATAAAGCTCAGCCTCTTCCGGCTAATGGCGAACTCGACGTACTCTTTCCCGTGCTCCACGGCCCATATGGAGAGGATGGCACTATTCAGGGGTTCTTCGAGATGGCCAATATTCCCTATATTGGCTGTGGTGTGCTTGGCTCGGCGGCTGGTATGGATAAGGAGATCATGAAGGAACTCTTCCAGGCTGCCGGGTTGCCTGTGGTCAAGACCCTTACCTATAGGCGTTTGGAGTGGGAGCGTGAGCCGGAACACCTGATAGCTATGATCGAGCATCAGTTGGCATACCCTTGCTTTGTGAAGCCTGCCAATCTTGGATCGAGTATTGGCGTTAGTCGAGCAAATGACCGGGATCAGCTTATCAAGGCAATGAACGAGGCGTTTACCTATGATCGCAAGATTGAAGTTGAGCAGGGCATCAATTGTCGCGAGTTCTCGTGTGCTGTCCTGGGCAATGACGAGCCGAGCGCCTCAGTTGTCGGAGAAATCCTTCCCGGCGATGAGTTTAGCGACTACGAAGATAAGTACGTCAATCACACCATCCAGTTTGTTATTCCCGCAACTATCCCTACAGAAACAGCGCAGATGTTGCGTGATATGGCTTTGCGAGCTTACCAGGCTCTTGATCTCCAAGGGCTGTCTCGTGTTGATTTCTTCCAGGACAAAGTTACTGGTCGGTTCTACATTAATGAGGTGAACACGTTGCCCGGTTTTACCGAAATGAGCCTCTATCCTAAACTATGGGCCGCCAGTGGTCTTGCCTATTCCCAATTACTTGACCAGCTTATCGAGTTGGCTTTGCGGCAGCATGAGACACGCCAGCAGTTGCGCTCCTATCGTTAATCACATCCTTATGTAGGAAAGGGTAAATATATATGCGTAATAACGAATCAGCAATGCAGAATCCTTTTAGTGTTGGCCCTCGCCTTTACCTGCGCCCATTAGAGCCAATCCAGGATTATCACCATGTGGCGTTATGGCACAACGGCGAGGAAATGCGCAGCTATTTTAACGTGTATCCGACCAGCGATACACGCTCGAAAGAGCGACTGGATCAAATGTATCGTGACTTTCGACATATTCTCTTAGGCGTTGCCTTGAAGCAAGACAACACGCTTATTGGTGTGGTGGGTCTGAAAGACATCAATACGCTCAATCAAACCGCTGAGTTTTATATCAAGATTGATCCTTCCGTCCAGGGAAGAGGGTATGGCACCGAGGCAACCAAACTTATGATCCAGTATGGATTTATGGAATTGAATCTTAATCGTATCCAGACGCAGGATATGGAGGAGAATATTGGTGGCTGGCGCGCGGACGAGAAAGCGGGTTTCCAATTAGAGGGTACTCTGCGTGAGGCCATTCTGCGCTTCGGAACGTATCACAACGTCCGGGTCTATAGCATATTGCGAGACGAATTTATACGGCAAAGAGCACAGGGTAAATGAATTATCACAATAAGCTAACGAAATGCCGTTTGTCATGAATCATTAATTCCTATTGTATAAGTCTTATATCAGTAGTTGGCTAGATTAAAGAGGATATATCTTGTTTCCACAACAATATTATCAGCATGTGATTCGTACTCCCCTGGTGCGCTATCAGGGACCCCTTGCTCCACGAAGTGAGCTATGGCTGAAAGATGAAACAAAGCAGGTTGGTAAATCCTTCAAGTTTCGTGGCACATATCATCGTTTGCTTGAGGAAGCGCCTGAAACAACCGTTGTTACTGCATCGACAGGCAATCATGGCATGGGAGTCTCATTAGCTGCCCAGCTTCTGAACTTGCGAGTCCAGGTCTTTGTGCCAGCACACATTTCGGCAGTAAAAGCAGAGAAGCTAGTGCAGTTGGGGGCGAACGTTGAGAAGGTGGCTGGTGGCTATGATGAGTGTGTGCAGGAAGCATTGCGCTTCTCCAGGGAAACAGGTGCTCCATACATCTCCAGCCTCGATGACCCCTCGGTGGTACACGGACATTCGAGTCTCTTCCGCGAGATTCGAGAGCAGGCTGAAGAGGGTCTCGACTCGCTTTTGCTGCCGGTTGGTGGGGGCGGCCTACTGGCTGGATGCCTGGAATGTTACCAGGGGTCAGATATGCATATCATTGGTGTTGAGTTGGAATGCGTTCCCTCGATGAAGATCGCCCTTGAGAGCAATGAGCGTGTGCTGCTGCCTCCGGCGCGGAGTATGGCCGAAGGAATGTTGGTACGGCAGGCTGGTGTCCTTCCATTGGAGAGAGCCAGGGCTTATCCGCGTTTCGACGTTGAGCTTATTTCTGAGGAAGAGATACAGCACATGCTATATCTGCTCTGGAAGCACAACCATATACGCGCGGAGGGGGCGGGTGCTTCCGCTGTCGCGGCTGCTCTACGTTACCTGGAGAACCACCCGGGTCAAAGAATAGCCGCTGTGATATCTGGTGGCAATATTGATGAGGAAGCCTTCCAGATTGCAGTGAGGAAGTATAGAGTGGAGGAAGCGAGTACACGCTAAGAAGTTGGATAGCGAACTTGAGGTATGAAGAGCGGGTATCCGAGAAGGATACCCGCTTTCTTTTGTTTCTTTATAACAGTGGTGATGAGGCTAGCGGCGCCAGCCACTGATATCACACCATCCGCGTTTAGAATCCCAGCGATGATGATGATCATGATCCCAACCACGCTTATGACCATAATACCAATCATGGTGATAATCATAACCGCGCCCATAGTCATGATCGTGGCTGTAGCCTTGAGCCCCTACGACCTGTTCCAAATCCTGTTCGGAGAGGTCGTGGATCCCTAATTGCTCTGTAAGCGAGGAAGCACGTGTGATGGGGGCGAGTGTATGAGATTTCATAGGTTCGTTCCTTTCACCATCAGAAAATGTACTGTTGAAAAACGTTGTACTTTTCGAACTCTTTTTTTGAGAACAAATGGTGCAACCTGATTGCAAGATAGCATATATCATGCTTCTGTCTTTATTTTACTTATAAGGATAAACGGAGATGATCTATGTTATGATTTATAATATTACAAGCAAAATAATGAACAGTATGAATTAAATGTTTTTTTAAGAAGGCGAGACAAGATTGTAGAAAGAAAGGCTATGGTGTGAATCGGCTTCTCACTCTCTGCCACGTTGCAAAATCCCATGTCTAGAAAAGACATACCCGAAGCCGAGGGCACTCTTGTCGCCATCCAGGTGGTACTATTTTATCGAGCCATCAAGGAGTACCGCATGCACGCCATGCACTCCGTTGGCAATTTGCGTGATCCGCAAATCCACGACGAGACTCGCCAGTGCGAGTGCTTGTGAGCGGGGTATGTCGTATTGCTCACGCATCAGGTCGAGCATGGCCTCGAGTGCAATGAAAGATGCTTCATGCAGATTCTCATGAAAACCCAGGGCTAGCCATGCATTGGCCGTTCTCACACGTGGAGTCTTCAAAGGCATGTCGCCATGCACATGAAATGTCAAATCAACGCGTTCCATAGGGCATTCGATAGCCACGCCGCTCACCTCACCATCTCCCTGGACGCCGTGTCCATCACCAACAGAGAAGAGTGCTCCAGGAACGCTGATTGGTAGGTAGAGTGTGCTCCCAGCGAGCAATTCCTTACAATCAATATTGCCGCCACAGAAGCGCGGGGGAATAGTGGAATGGATGCCGGATTCATCGGGAGGCATGCCCATCACACCCATAAATGGGCGTAGTGCAATGGTATGGCCGTACTGATCTGTCCCAGTCATGGCATCAGCATCGAGTGTCCAGTGAAGCAACTCATGACTCTCAACGAGTCCCAGATACCTGTTCACAGCGCTTTGCCGACCTCCAGCGCTCGTCCACCCCCAGTTTCCCGGCCGTACCTCGTTTATCTGTATTTCGAGCGTCATCCCGGGTTGGGCATCATGAATGGCGACGGGGCCACAGAGCGCATGACCACTATCGTGCACATTGTCACGTGGTTCAAAGCGATTCTGTGGCCCCTCTACAGAGGAACTAAGATGCCAACCAGCATCAAGGGTACGAAAATGGACGGCATCACCTGATTCAATAGTAAGTATGGGGGGAAACTCGCGGGAAAAGCTTCCGTGGAGAGTGGCTCGTTCTGGCCCAATGCTGTAAATGGTCATGCAGTGACTCCTCTTTTGTTGCGCACCTCTCAAAACGCTGCAATTCAACCTGATTATAACAGGAGGAGACGGGCTATCATCTAACTAATCGGCTTTGTGGATACCTCTGCATTCATATATAGGTTTGGCGACGCTCCTTAGACGATAGTTTTGCAGAGAGTATAGCCATTTGAGCTTGCATACAGGCGGGTCAACGTCACCCATGGAAAACCAGGAAACTGTTCAATCAAGAATATCCCTCTTCTTGGGAAGGGTCACCGTAAAGATCGATCCTTTGCCGACTGCGCTCTCCACGGTGATGGTTCCCCCATGACGCTTGACGATCTCCGCCACAATGTACAATCCCATTCCCAGTCCTGGGATCGCTTTCTGTTTGGGACCAGTGGCCCGATAGAAGCGCTCAAAGATTTTGTCGCGCTGCTCTCGCGGGATACCCAGGCCATGATCGTGCACACGGATCGTGACGGTTTCTAGGGAAGCCTCAAGGTCTATCTCGACGGTCTCTGCACCGGGAGAATACTTGATGGCATTGCTGATCAAGTTGGTGAAGACCTGTCCAAGCCGGTCTCGATCCGCCATCAGGCTGGCCTGAACGACGCCACGCACCAGAATGCGATGGCTGGGATGCGTTTGCTGCATAGTGTCGATGGTCTCCCGCAGCAATGCGTCGAGATCTACAGTTTCCTGCCGATACTCCAGTCTGCCCGCCTGGATTTTGGAGACATCCAGCAACTCTTCCACGAGCCGGGTGACTTTGTTGATCTGGGTCTCCATGCTGGAAAGAGCTGGAGCAGAAGCCTGGAGGCCTTGCTTTGCCAGTTGCCGGCGCAGCAAGGAGGTCTGCATTTTCAAGGCTGTGAGCGGGTTCCTCAGTTCATGGCTGGCCATGCTGATAAAGTCATCCTTGCGCTGCTCCAACTCCTTGCGGGCCGAATTATCCAGCACAAAGCCAATCATCTGGCGCGGATGGTCCTGGAAGGTGACGGCACCTGCTAAGACAGGAAGGCGACTGCCATCTTTACACACCAGCTCGGCTTCAATAGGCGTATGCTGCCCGTGTGTAGCTACCTCCTGGAGCACGCGCTGGAAGAGAGGTGCATGTTCGGGGGGAGTGATCCTCATCCTGTTCAACGTTCTGTTGTTGAGATCTTCTCGGGTATAGCCAGTCATGTGAAGAAACGCGTCATTGGCATCCACCAGCACTTCCTCATCTCCCTCGTTTGAAGTAATCCCGATAATATTGGAGTCGATGAGAGCGCGGATGCGTTCCTGGCTCTGGCGTAAGGCTTGCTCAGTCCGTTTCTGCTCCTCGATATCGGTGCAGGTCCCAAACCACTTGACGATCTGGCCTGCTTCATTACGTACCGGCATGGCGCGGGCTAAGAACCAGCGATACTCCCCGTCTGACCATTTCTGAGACGATGTTCGCGCTCAAAGGGCTCACCTGTTTCGAGCGTGTGATGCCGAAGAGCCAGCGAGCGTTCAATATCCTCAGGATGCAAGAACTGACGCCATCCATAGCCTTGGATTTGCTCAAAAGTGGCATGCGTATACTCACAATAGCGCTGATTACAGTAGTCAAGACGACCATCTGGTCGAGTGGTCCACACAAACTGCGGCATCGTTTCGGCCAGCACACGCAGGTTTTCCTCGCTGTCTTTGAGCCGCTGCTCGGTCCGTTTCTGATCGTCGATGTCAGTGATAGTCCCAAACCACTTGACGATCTGACCGGTGTCATTGCGTACCGGCATGGCGCGGGCTAAAAACCAGCGATACACGCCCGTTTGGCCCTCCTTGAAACGGTAGGCAACCTCATAGGGAGTGCCTGTGCGGAACGCATGCGCTCGCGCCGCCAGGGTGCGCTCAGAATCATCCGGGTGTAAGAACTGGCTCCATCCATAGCCATACAGTTGCTCAAAAGTGGCGTGGGTGTAGTCACGGAATCGTTGATTAAAATAGTCTGACAATCCGTCAGGGCGCGTAGTCCACACGAGTTGCGGCACCGTTTCGGCCAGCACGCGAAAGTTCTGCTCGTTGGCTTTGATTCTCTGTTCAGCCTGTTTCTGTTTATCGATATCAGTACAGGTGCCAATCCAGTGCAGGATTGTGCCCCCTGCATTTCGCTGCGGCACTCCTCGCACAAGAAACCAGCGATACGCTCCGTTTATACCGTCTTGCATACGATGTTCCACTTCATAGGGCACGCCTCTCTGAATGGCGGTCTGCCACACATCCCATACACGTTGCCGGTCATCAGGATGCACAGCTGCTATCCAGCCATCGCCTTCGACCTGTTCGCGGGACATCGCCTGATAATCTATCAAGGGTTGGTTGTTGTAGATGATATGCCCATCGGGTCTTGCAATCCACACAAAGTGGGGAATGGCATCGACCAGAGTGCGCAATTCGTCTTCGATGTACTTTCGCTCGGTGATATCTCGGCCTGCACAGATGAGATACTCGACCTGCTGGTTGGCATCACGATGGGAGGTAATCGTCATCAAAATGTCCAGAGACAGGTCACTTCGTGGATGGATTCTGGCCTCAAAGCGCACGGTTTCTCCCCTGCTGGCTCGTGCAATGGCTGCGCGCAATTGTTGTTGGGCAGCAGGGTCATGGGACCATGCTGGGGAGTCGGCGAACGGTTTGCCAATCATCTCCTCTCGCTGGAGGTGTGCATCGGCCAGGGGACGCTGATTGACGTCGAGAACCAGCCCCTCCGGGGTCAAGATGGTGACCCCATCAGAGAAGCTTTCCAGGAGATCTCGATACATGTGTTCGTTCTGGCTAAAGGCATTCTGGGGGGACTGTGGTTCCAGATATTCCTGGAAAAAGATTGCGAGGCCTTCGTTTGTAGGTGAGAGCGAGACGTGTAGCCGGCTGTTAGTGACGGGAGAAATATACTCCACTTCGGTTGGTTCTCGGGTCTGTTTGGCCTTCTGGACAGCTTGATAGAGCGATGTACTCACCAGTTGGGGCGCGCCACGCCACAATGGCTTGCCACAGACATCTTTTCGTGTCATGGTCTGTGCATTTGCATTGGCATACACAATCGTCGCGTCGTCATCGAGAAGAAACAAGGCACCGGGAAGCGTCTCAAGAAGAGTGAGGAGTGTCTCACTCGATGCAGGCGTGACACGTTTTTTCTGCTTTGTATGAGACATATCGCGCTCATACCCCTTTCACATACCCCGATCCCTGAGAATGAAGGCGCATTCCTGCTCTGATCTTAAGATGAATACTCCAATGATGTGAGAGCGTCGAGAAATAAGCAGACTACACTTTTTGGAGTGCCAGAGAAACCCCTCCATTTCTCTAGAGTCAAGGTAATACATCGGAGATATCCTTCGTTTCTTTAGGTTGTGTTGCAAAAGACAGATGTGAATGTAGGGGTTTTCAGAGGCGGCGAAGGATAAATAAGGGTAAGGGAAAGAAGTCATTTGGCGAAGGAGGAGATCAGCTGGCGTGTCCAGGTATGACACGAGAACGCCTGGAGGTGTGTCGGCACACCTCCAGGCGTTCTCGTGTCATAGTTCTTTTCTCTTGCTCAAATGTATTGCTTTCAGCGATGGGAGTAAATATGTCTACCTGGATAAAGGAAGAATCCCCGTAATGTATCCGGTCCGGGGGAGTGTCAAAGCCTGATAGAGATAAAGTCTAACGAATATGTACTGTCGTCTCCACAACTTCGCGTTGCTTATATTCGACAAGCGGGCCGTCGAGGATAAGCGTACTTTCTGCTCGGATATCGGCAGAGGAGGCGCCAACGCTAAAGGTAAACGCGCCAGGCTCGGTGACGAAGCGCATGTGTGGATCGTAGAAGGCCAGGCGAGAAGGATGGACGGTGAAGGTGACCTGGCGGCACTCACCAGGTGCGAGCGAGATGCGCGCGAAGCCGAGCAGCAGGCGATCAGGTCGGGCCACTGAGGCGACATTATCGCGTCCATAAAGCTGTACTACCTCATCGCCAGCGAATGTGCCAGTATTCTCAACCTCAACGGAGATCACGATTGGTTTGGTGATATCCGTCGCATGCACGCTCAAATCGCCGTACGTGAAGGTGGTATAGCTCAGGCCATGTCCAAACGGAAAGAGTGGCGTGGGTGGCGAGTCGATATAATCGCCGAAGAGTGGTATACGATCCGCGCCGGCGCGCTGGCCCGCGAAGATTGGCACCTGGCCGACCGAACGTGGGAGAGTGACGGGCAGGCGGCCCGCAGGATTGACTTTGCCGGTGAGCACGTCGGCCAGACCATGGCCGCCCTCTTCGCCAGCCGGGAATAGCTGGAGCAGTGCGTTGGCCTGGGACGCGACGCTGGCTAGCGTATGCACGCGCCCACTGAGTACGACCACTACCAGTGGTGTGCCCGTGCCAGCGAGGAGATTGATGAGCTCGGGCTGCATACCTGTGAGGTCCAGGCTGGTGGAGTCGTTGCCTTCGCCTACAGTGACGGGACGCAAAAGGCCGCTCTTGCCGGCCACCACTGCTACGATTATATCGGCCTCGCGCACGATCTGTAACGCATCCTCGAAGCCTGATGTGTCGTTGCCCAGCACCTCGCAGCCTCTGGTGTAGGAAACTTCGACATCGGGTAGCGCGGCACGCAGCCCGGCCAGTGGCGTAACATGAGGCGTGAAGTAGGGGCCGGGCGCATAGTTCCCCGCCGTCTGTGGGATAGCAAGACCCGCGATCTCAACGTCCTGTGCCGCCTGGTAGAGTGTTTCCTGGTGCGATGGGTAGTGATAATCGCCTTGCAAGAGCCGCTCGTCATCTGCACCGGGACCAATCACCGCGATGCGTTTGATTGTCGGAGCTAGCGGGAGCACGCCATCGTTGGTGAGAAGAATAGTTGATTCAGCAACCGCCCGGCGCGCCAGTGTGCGCTGCTCAGGAGTTTCGAAGATCGTGTGGGCTACGGCATCATCGACATACGGCTGCTCAAAGAGCCCAAGCTGGAATTTCAGGCGCAGCACGCGGCGCACTGCCGTATCGACCACTGCTATGTCAAGTCGTCCGGCCTCTATCTCGGCCTTGAGCGGCTCTCCGTAGCAGTCCAGGACTGGCAGTTCCATATCGAGGCCGGCCAGCAGAGCCAGGCGTCCTGCTGCTCCGCGGGTTGCGGCCACACGATGATAGTCCATGAGCTGGTTCACCGAGTCGTAGTCCGCTACAACCGCGCCAGCAAAGCCTAGTTCCTCGCGCAGCAGGCCGGTCAGAATAGCCGGGCTGCTAGCGCAGGGCAGGCCATCGACCGAGGTATAAGAATTCATCACTGTGGCAAGCCCGACATTGCGGATGACGGCAGCGAAGGGCTCAGCATAGACCTCGCGCAGTTCGCGTGGGCCGAGTTGTACTGGTCCCCAGTTACGCCCACCATCTGACATGGCATAGCCCAGGAAGTGCTTGCCTGTCGCTGCTACACCCTGACGCAAATCGTCGCTCTGCAACCCTCGCACATAGGCGCTACCGAGCGTGCCGATTAACACAGGGTCTTCGCCATACGTTTCCTCAACGCGTCCCCAGCGGGGATCGCGGGCCACATCGAGGACTGGCGCCAGGGCGTGACGCGCGCCCACAGCGAGCATCTGGGCACGGATCACCTCGGCCACCTTCGTCATCAGCGCGGGGTTCCAGGTTGCGGCCAGCCCAAGAGCTTGAGGAAACACTGTCGCATCGCGATGGGAGAAGCCGCCCGTTGCCTCTTCATGCACAATGACAGGGATGCCCAGGCGCGTCCGTTCAAGGGCGACTTTCTGGATCTCGTTCATAAAGGCAGCACTCTCGCGTGGGTGCAGGCCGGTGGCGGCACCAATCCGCGTCACCTGCCCGATCCCATGCGGCATTTGCCTGGCAACCTCTTCCGGGTCAAACGTGCCCGCGCGGACAAAAGAGGTGCTCCAGAGACAGCCGAGCTGCGCTAGCTTCTCCTCAAGCGTCATCAGAGAGAGTAAATGCTCAACCCGCTCCTCAAGCGAGGCATGGGGATCGCGATAGGATGGCGTGGACATAGAACTAGAGATGCTCCTTTATATAGTGAGAGAGAGAAACAAGCATAGTCATTTTGCACAAGAGAGCTCTTCAGTGAAGCCAGGCAGCAACAAGCAAGATGCCTAGTCACTGATCGCGCCTTTTCCCTGGAAAGTCCGTGCGTAAAATGGCTACCCTTTCACAGCGCCGGCCGTTAAACCAGCAATCAGATGGCGTTCCGCGAAGAGATAGAAGATCAGAGCGGGAATCATCATGAGCGAGATATAGGCCATGACCGCAGCCCAATCGGTGCTATGCTCGCCCTGAAACTGCATGATTCCCAGTGGCACAGTCCACTGACTGGAGTCGTTGAGCACAAGGAGTGGGAGTAAAAAGTTATTCCAGCTTGCCACGACGTTCAACATAACAATCACGGCCAACGAAGGGCGGGCCAGAGGCAACAAGATGCGCCAGAAGAAATCGATATGCGTTCCTCCATCAATATACGTGGCATCTTCCAACTCACCTGGAATGGCCTGGAAGAAGTTGCGCAGGATCAGGATTGTTGTTGGCAGGGCAAAGGCCGCTTGTGGCAGGATCACAGCCCACAATGTATTCAGCAGTTGGAGATTGCGCAGAGTAATGTAGAGCGGCAAAATGGCCATAGCGAATGGGAGCAGCAGGCCAATCAGCAGGATATTGAATATTACTTCGCGCCCCCGGAAAGGCATGCGCGAGAAAACAAAGGCTGCTGGGCAGGCGACAACGAGTAGCAAGACCACCGTCGAGATGGTTACAATCAGGCTATTCGCTAGTGATTGCCAGAAGACGCCCTGGCTCAGAACAGCGGCTAAGTTCTCCCAGTGCCAGACCGTCGGCAGCGAGAATGGCGTAGTGCTCAACTCAGCTGTAGTCTTGAAGGCTCCCAGGAAAGCCGTCAGAATCGGAACCAGCATAAAGATGGCGACCACGACACATATCAAATAACGTATAGACAATCCAGCTATATGTTGTAGTTTTACGCGTTGTTGTATGCTCGTGTTTTGTTGCTGCCTACTACCAACGTTTTGTTGCTGCCTAACGTACAACATCAATTTTCTCCTTTATGCGGTTGGCCCGGTGACGCTGCCAGCCAGGTCTTTGCTCATCACGAAACGCTGATACGTCAATGCGAACACAAGGCAGATCAGAAACATTAGCACGCCTACCGCACTGCCGTAGCCCATTGCAAAGCTCTCGAAACCGCTTTTCATCAGATAGGTCGCCATGGTTTCGGTGGCATGCACTGGGCCGCCGTTGGTCATGATCCAGATCAGATCAAAATATTGCAGAGAACCCAGCGCTGACAGCAGGATGGTCAGACGAATGGTGCTGCCCAGCAGCGGAATGGTAATATGGCGTACAGTCTGCAGCATGCTGGCTCCATCGATCCGCGCGGCCTCGACAAGCTCGTCGGGAATATTCTGAATCGCGGCGGCGTAGAGCACCAGGGAGAGCCCCAGATATTTCCAGGTCATCGTCATGAAGATGGCGTAGAGCACCACATGGGTATCGGCTATCCAGAGCGGACTCTGAGAACCGGGGAACAGGTGCTGCCAGACTATGGCCAGAAGCCCGTTCGGCTGGTAGATAAAGAGCCAGATGACGCCCGCTACCACATCGGAAAGAATGTAGGGCATAAAGAAAATCATGCGGAAAATAGTGCGACCGGGGAGCGTTTTGCCAATGATCAACGCCAGGATGAGAGCGAGCGGCAATTGCAGGGCTAGCGAGAGCACCAGGATGATCAGATTATGCTCGAGTGCTAGAAGAAATGTCGCACTTTTAAGGGCTGTGACGAAATTACTCAATCCGACGAAATTCGTCAGGGGCCCCAGGCCACTCCAACTCCAGAGGCTATAATAGGCAGCCTGGACGATTGGAAACAGCACAATTATGGAGTAGAGCACGGCACAGGGCAACAAGAAGAGCACAATCGTGCTAATATACTTGGTTCTTCTACGCCGGAACTTAGCAGGTTGCGGCAGTATCGGCGTGTCCGTCGTGCTGCGGGAGCCAGTGATCAGTTGCATCCGAGAATCCTTTCCAACGCTCTTCAGCGAGCCTGGATAGCGGTGCCGATCCATGGCGCGGACAGCGAAACAGCGCCCTTGCGCTGTCCTCTCTGTCCGCGACAGATCAGCATCCGCACCCTTTTCCGTAAGAGTCGGTGTAGGAGCAAGCCCCTGCACCATCGGGCTTTTTATGCCCTGTAACTCTTTCGGTTGTGCGATACAGATAAACCTATTGATTCAATGACGAAACTACCGCATCATCAATTGCCTTGGCCGCAGCCTGTGGGGTGACAGTTTTGGCAAACAGGCCCTGTATCTGATCCAGGAGTACCTGGCCGACCGCTGGGGGAAGGAACTGATCATAGTAGAGCTGGAAGTAGGGCGCAGCAGCGGCCATCGCATCGACTTCCTTTCTCAGTGGATCGGTAACGGCAGCCTCTGCTGTTTTGATCGGTGGTACAGAAATGTTTTGTGAGACCATCGTGGCTGCATTTGTCGCGTTGGTCATGAATTTCAGGAAATCGGCTGTCTCCGCTAGTGGGGCGTTCTTGCCGATCGCGTAGCCGCCGCCACCGCCCATCACGTCGGTTGGGTTGCCAGCTCCACCTTCGACCATTGGAAACGGGAAGAGACCGAAATCCGGGCCTTTTTTATCAGTGGCTACCCCCTTGTCATTGCCGGGAGCCCATTGACCCATCAATTCCATAGCGGCCTTACCATTGCCCATCACGGTCTGCTGATCAGTATAGGATCCTCCCAGATAGCCTTTTTGAAAGGGATTCAAAGCAACGAGCTCCTGTAGACGCACACCTGCTTGCACAAATGGTGGATCGGCGAACGACCCTCCTCCTGTGCGGTTATATGCTTTATCAAACGCGGCTTTGCCGCCCAGACGCACCGCCAGGTAGGTCCAGTAGTACATGGCCGGCCATTTGTCTTTCGCACCCAGCCCGATAGGAGTGATGCCTGCGGTCTGCAGCTTTTTGATCGTCTGTAAGAAATCGGTCCAGGTTGCTGGTGGTGTCGTGATGCCTGCTTTGGCGAACAGTGTCTTGTTATACCAGAAGCCGACCGCACCATTATCGGTAGGAACAGCGTAATACTTGCCATTATCGCCATAGACGTTCAAAGCCGATGTATCGAACGAGCTACCCCAGCTCCCCTGGAGATAAGACGATATGTCTTGTACCAGTCCGGCCTTCGCGTATTGCAAAAGCACGCCGCCGCCCCAGGTCGAAAAGAGGTCCGGGGGTGAACCTGACTGCATGACCGTTGTAAGCTTCTGTTTAAACGCATCGTTTTCGAGGACGGTAATCTTGAACTTCACGTTCGGATGAGCCTTCGTGTACTGATTGGCAAGGCCCTGCATGAACGATTTGCCCGGCTCACCGGTGGTGATATGCCACCAGTTAATAGTCACTGGCCCGCCGGAGGAGGAAGAAGAAGACCCACAGGCCGCCAGCAGCGAAGGTATCGACAGGGCCGCGCTTGCCGCGCCTATAGATGATGCAAGAAAATCGCGTCGTTTCATAAGGTTGTATGCTCCCTTCAAAAATACACATGGAGAGTAGTCCGACTCTGGACAGACAACAACCGGGTTCGTCACTATCGTTCTCGTTGTCGTTGTTCCCTACCAGGAAAATACATCAAGCATGATGGCACGACCATACGACAGGACGAATAACCAAGAACCTCAGGAAAAGTAAGACCTCCTTTTCTTTTGTAAAAAAGCGCGTACAATGCCAGGTCAAATAAGGATTTACGACGAGAGGGCCTGGCACGACTCGCGGATAATCAGGCGGGTTGGTAGTTCGATGCGCTCGATTTCCGCGTTGGGGTGTGCAATATATTTCAAGAGGAGATGAGTCGCACTTCGTCCCATCTCTTCGAGAGGCTGGCGAATCGTTGTCAGCGCTGGATGGACATAAGAGGCCTGGGGGATATCATCGAAGCCCACGATTGATAGATCCTCAGGGAGGCGCAGTCCGCGCTCTCTGGCGGCCTCCATGACTCCGAAGGCCATCATATCGTTGGACGCAAAGATTGCGGTAGGCCGCTCAGGCAAGCTGAGCAACTCCTGGGCGCATTGATAGCCCTGTGGCTGAGTAAAATCGCCCTCGCAGATCAGGTGCGAATCGGCGGGAATGCCATGGTCCTTCAGAGCCGCGTGATAGCCATCCAGGCGATCGCGCGCGCTGCCTAATTCCATCGTGCCGGTAATAAACCCGATGCGCTGGTGTCCCAACGAGAGTAAAAAGGACATCGCGTCATAGGCTCCGCGAAAATTGGTTGCTGAAACAGATGGGACGTTCTGTTTATTGCTGAGGTAGTCTACGATCACATGCGGAAACTGGCGCTGGCGCAGTGTATCTAAATATGCCGCCGCGTTGCGCGGCAGAATCAGCAGCAGACCATCAGCTAGCCCGCGCGTAAGCTTGGTTACGTAGGCCGATTCCTTCGTCTTGCGCCGGTGCGTTGTATAGAGCATCAGATCGTAGTTTTCGGCGTCCAGAGCTTCATCGATGCCGCGAATAATTTCATCAATGTAGCTGCTGCTGAGGTAATCGACCAGCAAACCAACGACCCGCGACTCACCTCCGGCCAGGCTGCGTGCCTGCATATTGACTACGTAACCGAGCTGAGCCATGGCCCGCAAAACACGCTCACGCTTTTCAGGACTCACATGAGCTTTATTATTGATCACACGCGAAACCGTCGCATATGACACACCGGCTTCATCGGCAACATCAACAATTGTGATTTCGCGCGCCATCTGGCCCCCTTTGTCCGTCTCTCTCTGCCGCAAAATTTGTGCTCCTTCAACATTGGAGGATGGATTGCCTTTGCCTGGATAAGCCATCAAAAACAGCAGCCAGGCTGTTTGCTCGATCCCTCCGCAAGGGGATGAATTTGTAAACGTTTACAATCTCTGCTCCAGTAATACCATAGACTCTCGTTTACTGTCAAGACTTTTTGCGGCTCTTTTCCCGTGCAGCACAAAGAAATCATAGAAATACTGAAAAGAGAGGGCATTGCAGGGTATCTCTCCTCTCTTACCAGCGCACGAAAGGCCCTCCCAGAAGCCTCTCTTTCATCATCTTACCCGTATTTTAAAGTGCCTGGAAGAAAAATGACACTTGCTCCTAGAATTGCTGCTAGTTCTTACATACATAGTTCTGCACTTTTTTCACAGAGGTTGACAGCAGAGAAGAAATAGAGTATATCTTCTGTAGGATTTGCAAACGTTTGCAAAAAAACAATTCTGCATACAAGGTATGTGCCATGACTGAGAAGTTGACCTATACAAATCCGGTGCTACCAGGCTTTCACCCTGATCCGAGCGTGTGTCGTGTTGGCCAGGAGTATTACCTGGTGACGAGCAGCTTTGAATATTTTCCCGGTGTCCCCATCTTTCACAGTCGTGATCTGGTCCACTGGCGCCAGATCGGGCATTGTCTGACACGCGCCAGCCAGGTGCCGCTAGCAAATATTGGCGCTTCGCGAGGCATCTTTGCGCCGACCCTGCGTTATCACGCGGGGCGTTTTTATATGGTGACGACGAATGTTTCATACGGTGGCAATTTTTTTGTGTATGCAGACGACCCGGCTGGCGAGTGGTCCGAGCCAATCTACCTCAAGCAAGGGGGCGTCGACCCTTCGCTCTGTTTTGATGAAGGGCATGTATACCTAACCAGTGCCGCCGCGTGGGAGCCCCATGGGATCTTACAATGTGAGATCGATCTTGCCACCGGAGAGCAGTTGACTGAGACGCGCACGGTCTGGGCTGGCACGGGCGGGCGCTGGCCGGAGGGACCACATCTTTATCATCTAGGTGAGTATTATTATCTGATGATTGCTGAAGGCGGAACTTCATATGGGCATATGGAGACGTTGGCGCGCAGCAAGAGTCCGTGGGGGCCGTTTGAGGCCTGTCCACATAATCCAATCTTGACCCACCGGGATGTGGATACCAATCCCATTCAATGCATTGGCCACGCGGATTTGATCCAGGCTCACTATGACAGCTGGTGGCTCGTGTTGCTCGGAGTACGCCCGCGCAATGGTCAGTATCACCTTGGCCGTGAAACTTTTCTCGCACCGGCCAGCTGGACTCCAGACGGCTGGCTCCAGGTTTCCTCGGATAACATGCTCGCTCTCACCATGCAGGCCGAGACACTGCCATCCTATATCTGGCCGAAAGAAGATACGCGCGATGACTTTGACGAACCTAGTCTGCGTTTCTGCTGGAACTTCTTGCGCAACCCCGATGCCGCGAGCTGGTCTCTCAGCGCGCGTCCTGGTTGGCTGCGCCTGTATGGCTCAGCGTTCACCCTCAATGATATGGCCTCTCCGGCCTTCGTGGGCCGGCGCCAGGAGCACTTTGCCTGTCTAGCCAGATCCCATCTGTGCTTTATTCCCGCCCGCGACGGTGAAGAGGCCGGTCTGACTGTATTGATGAATGATCAGCACCACTATGAGATTGCGCTCACCCGCCTGGAGGGCCAGGTGCAGGTAATTGTGCGCCGGCGCATCGGCGATCTCAGCGCGCTCGTTGCCTACGAGCGGGTCGACACAGAAGAACTGGAATTAACTATTCAGGCCGACGCAGATATGTATACTTTCGCGTATGCCCTGCCTGGCCAGGATACGCGTATCCTGGCCAGGGGTCTGGCGCGCTACCTTGGAAGCGAAGTAGCCGGCAGCTTTACCGGAGTCTACCTTGGCATGTACGCTACCAGCAATAACCAGGATCCAAGCGCGCCAGCGGATTTCGACTGGTTTGACTATGTGCCGCTGGCGTGAGGTGTCTGGTACTCAGCGACGCTCTTTAACACATCGGCTGACTCTCTTGCAACACAGCCGAAATCAGTTTCCATACGTGACACTTTGATCAAGGGTATGCAGTGGCAAAGAGCATTCAATGCCAATTGCATTTAGGGGAAGAAGCCTCTCACTCTGCGTGTTATAGAGAAGTAAGCAGTCAAGCTTATAGTAGAGATGTGACCTTCCAGTATTCCACCTATAACACAAAGGAGATCTAGCGTGCGAGCAGATATTATTCCCGGTGCGCAATTTCCCGACTATGAACTGACCGATCATACCAGAACCCGGCGTAAGCTTAGTGAGCTACAAGGCATCGATCCGATGATCCTGATTCTCTCACGTGGACACTACTGTCCCAAAGACCACCAGCAGCATCTAGAACTGGCCGCGTTCTATCCCAAAATAGCCGTCGCTTATACCCAGATCGTGACTATCTCGACGGACAATATTCTGGAGTCAAACGAGTTTCGTAGCGCGGTGGGGGCGCAATGGACCTTCCTCTCTGACTCAGGTCGCAAGGTCCAGCAAGACCTGGATATCCAGGAATACACCGATCCCCACCATAATCCTATGATCCCACATACCATCGTGCTGGAGCCAGAGCTGGTGATCTACAAGATCTACAATGGCTACTGGTTCTGGGGGCGCCCGTCGCCTGACGATCTTCGCCAAGATTTACGCGCCATTATGCAGAAGACACGCCCCGACTGGGATCTTGCCAAACCCGGTCTCCGCGAGAACTGGGAGGGCAACAAGACCTTGCATTATCCCTACAAGGCAGCCAGGCAGTAATCTAAGCATTCTTGTGGATAAAGGGCATGCCAGCCGCACGACGAGGCCGTGCGGCTGGCATGCCCTTTATCCACAAGAGGTGGTCTTATTCATCGCGTTGTAAAGGTAAACGACTGCAACATTTGCATAAAGCTCACATTTGCCTGGCCAAATGTTGAGGTTGGCCCATAGTACTCGACCTCATACGTCACGGTATTTTTCGACTGAGGAGGGAAGTTTGTCACGAGAAGGAAAAGATTTCCCTGCACGCCAGGATCGGTAATCGCCAGGCTTCCCGTTGCGCTCCGCTGAATCCAGGTCACTTTGCCCGTGGTGAAGGTTTGGGGAGCGGATATGTCCTGTGCGTTTGCCAGCAGCGTGCCCTTGAAGTGGGACATGGCTTGATCGGCCACCACACTGGCATCTGGCTCACCTGCTCGATCGGGATCGGCAAAGATGGCCAGCACATTTCTCCCCTGAGGATCGGCAAACGTCACCTGGTTGCCCGAAGCGTGCACTCCCCAGTTCGATGGGTAATTGAGTGTGAAGCCCGCTCCTTGGTACGTTCGCAGCGTCACTACTGGAGTTGGCTTTGGCTGCGGATCACTTGTGGTAGTGTCACCGCAGGCCGCCAGCGCCGTTAGCAGGAACCAGATGCTCAAAGCCAGCGTTGTGTATCGGGTAGCCCGTTTCCAGAACAAAATCATAAGCGAAAGATGCTCCTCCTGCTCTTAATGGTGTCCACTTATCCCGTTCCGCTCACAGTGGTACAGAAGAAAAGTATACGGTTTCTCTCCAGGAAAGCCACGGCACATACGAAGCATCCAATCGACAGATAAGAGGCAGGTCCCTAAAGGACATGCTGTCTCACTGCTGATCAAGTGTCTTCTATCTGTTCTGGTTTGTTTCCCCACCGCCTTCTATCATTTGTCTATAGCCGTACTCGCTCACATGAATGATGCCAGCAACGCCGGAGCTGGCATCTGGTAGAGATGAATTGCGGCATGTGCCAATCAAGGATGAGAAGGTATCAATGA
This sequence comes from Ktedonobacter robiniae, assembly GCF_016587375.1. Lineage (GTDB taxonomy): Bacteria > Chloroflexota > Ktedonobacteria > Ktedonobacterales > Ktedonobacteraceae > Ktedonobacter > Ktedonobacter robiniae. Next base: position 288,652 of record NZ_BNJG01000001.1, on the reverse strand, counting down.
AGCAAACGCTATATGTGAGAAAGGAGGTAACCAGGAGCGTTTGCCTTAGTTTCACCCAAAGGAGGGGGAGAATGCGCGAATTTAAGCGCGATTTCTCTGAGAGCGGATTGCGAAGATCCCTGCTCAAAAGACCACTTCGCAGTCTGGGTTTGCTTACCTGTATGCTGCTCATCGCCATGAGCAGTCTTTTTCTGTGGGTGACGCCCACGCACGCAGCCTCGTATTGCCAGGTGACTTACACAGTGACCAACCAGTGGACTGGCGGCTTCGGGGCGAGTTTCACTATCCAGAATACCAGCGGCTCCACCTGGAGCAACTGGACGTTGACCTTCGCTTTCCCTGCTAGCGGCCAGCAAGTCACACAGCTCTGGAATGGCAACTATACGCAGTCTGGTCAGAACGTCTCGATTACGAATCTGTCGTATAATGGTTCTGTCCCGGCCGGTAGCACAGTCAGCTCAGAGCCTGGCTTCAATGGCTCATGGACGACGAGCAATCCTGCGCCGACCAGTTTCTCTATTAATGGAAATGTTTGTACTGGTTCTGGCGGTGGCACTCCCACACCAACGCCCACGAATACGCCCACCAACACGCCCACTTCGACACCAACCAGTACACCCACCAGCACGCCAACCTCGACACCTACTAGCACGCCGTCCCCAACCCCGACCGGTACTCCCGTGACGGGTGGTGGTCACGTACAAAATCCGTATGCTGGGGCGCAGGGTTTCCTCAACCCCAACTACGTTGCGGAAGTGAAGGCTGCTGGGGCCTCTGTGGGTGGCACGCTTGGTGCGAAGGAGGCAGCAGTCGCCAATTATCCAACGGCCATCTGGCTCGATAGCATGGCGGCAGTCACCGGTGGAACAGGTTACACCTCTAGCCTGCTTGATTACTTGAATGCCGCGAAGACACAGGCGGCCAGCAGCAGCCAGCCGATCATAGTGACCATTGTCGTTTATGATCTGCCTGACCGCGACTGTGCAGCCCTCGCCTCCAACGGTGAACTACAGATCGCCAACAATGGCCTGCAGACCTACGAGCACAACTACATTGATGTGATCGCGTCTGATTTGAGCCAGCCGCAGTTCTCCAACCTGCGTGTCTCGGCGATCATTGAGCCAGATTCCCTGCCGAACCTGGTTACCAACCTGAATATTCAGAATTGTGCTGACGCGAACTCCAGTGGCGTCTATGTGCAGGGGATTCAGTACGCGCTCAACAAGCTACACGCGATCCCGAACGTGTACAATTTCCTCGACATCGCTCACTCCGGCTGGCTCGGCTGGAATAGCAACTTCCAGCCATTCGTCAATCTGGCCACCAGTGTGGCAAAAGGCACGACCGCGGGAGTGAGCAGTCTCGATGGCTTTATTAGCAACACGGCCAACTACACGCCAACCGTTGAGCCATACATGACTGCCAACCAGCAGGTTGGTGGCCAGCCAGTGCGCTCGGCGAGCTTCTTCCAGTGGAACACGTATATTGACGAACAGAGTTACGACGTTGACATGCGCAATGCCTTTATCGCTGCTGGCTTCCCCAGCACCATTGGCATGCTGATCGACACGTCGCGTAACGGTTGGGGTGGTCCTAAGCGTCCGACTGGCCCGAGTACCTCGACTGACTTGAACACGTTTGTCAATGCTACCAGGATCGACCAGCGCATTGCCAAGGGTAACTGGTGCAACCAGCCCGGCGGCATCGGCGCTCGCCCAGTCGCCAATCCAGCAGCAGGCTTTGACGCCTATGTCTGGATCAAACCACCCGGTGAGTCCGATGGTTCTAGCTCGCTGATTCCGACTGGCCCGAACAACCCGACTGGTAAGGGCTTTGATCGCATGTGCGACCCGACGTTTGGCGGAGACGCGCTCAACAACAACATGCCTACTGGTGCCATGGCCAACGCCCCGGTCTCGGGAGCATGGTTCCAGGCGGGATTCGATACGCTCGTTTCCAACGCCTACCCGGCTTTCCCGTAAATCGGCTCCACCCCTTTTCGCGCTGGCAAATTCCAGCAAACGGCTCATTCATCCCCCCATTATTCATATGGGAGATGAATGAGCCGTCCTTCTATTCACTTTCTATTCACTTTCCTCTTTCCTGTTGATTTCTCTGGTGCTTCATGATAAAGAGTTGTAAGGGGAGAAATGGAATAAATGGGTGAAAACAATTAATTGGGATAATCCATTGCAGAAGATTTTGTGAGCAAGATGCTACTCAATCGAACGTTTACGGCAAGAGGCTATTGGAGGGATCTATGGCATCTAATCATCGTTTGAAACAGGTGCGTGAACTACGAGGTTGGTCGCAGGCAAAGGTTGCTGAACAAATCGGTACAGACGCAACAACTGTGAGCCGCTGGGAACGTGGACTCTTTTCGCCCACTCCATATTTTCGCGAGAAACTCTGCGCACTTTTCGATCAGAATGCCGAGGAGTTGGGGCTACTGGAGAGTTCGCGTCGATTATGCGAGGAAGGATGTGGTGATCTACCTCTCCAACCGCCTGGTATTCTGTCCTCACCGCACGCACATGGGGAGCGGTCGAGAGAAGAAATTTGCGAGGAGGAGGCCATTCCGCCCGTTGTGCCTTCCTGTACGTATATCGTTCATATACGTCCTGATCATAGGACGCTAGGTATTGCGCTGGCCCTGCTTGTTATCTCAGCCTTTTTTCTAGGGGGCTTTTCATTCAAAGAGATGTATCCTCTCGTTTCACCCTCATCCTCAGGCGTTCATGCTTTCTTGCCCACTCAGGAAAACGTAAGCACCAAGGGAAGGGTGCCTGATAGATCAAGTAACCGTACAATACCACTCTTGACACCTACACCATCCCCTGCCCCATCTCCTACGCCTGCGATATCTTCTGTCTCCGTGATACCCTCATCTTCCTCTCTCGAAGCCGAGGCCGATCCCAGAAATTTAACTCCTCAGGAGTGTAGTCTGGAAACACTTGGCTACAGATGCGATGTGAAACTCTGGTTCTATACCAACGGACAGGGGGCATCTTCCTGGATCTGGAAAACTGGCCCCGCGACGCTCCCAGTACAGTTTACCCCGCTTCAGGGAACAGGTCAGCCAGGGCAACCGTGCCAGTTGACACTCTATATCCATAGCACGCCGGGCCAGCGTGGCCAACTGACATTTACAATTACTTCCTCGGTTGGCAACGCTACCGCAATGGTAACCTGGCAGGGATAGAACGTGTGGGCTTTCTTTGGAGGGGTCCCTACGCCTCGCGAGGGTATTGCTCACCCACTACGATCCTCGCCGAGGCATCTCTCTAGAGGATGCAACCATAACAACGGATAGGCTCGTTTCGGTGTTGAATGATCAAACCAATCAACACCGAAACGAGCCTATCCGTTTTGTTTCACCCCTTTTGTCTTGCTCCTTGCTCCACATGAGTAGCCAGAAAAATCAGAGATGACTCATAGTTCGCGATCTGACCGCTTACCAGGCGGAGGGAGGTGGAGGAGGGACGACTGGCGGCCGATCGTTGCAAGTGATTGTGTTTGGCAGCTCCCACGGTGCGAGCCAGGGACCGGTGGTCCCGCTTCCGGTGTTGCCGCCGAGGTCGGTCACTTGGAACTCTGAACCCGCCGACGTGAAGTGGAAGGAGCCGCAGTTGTTGATGCCGACGGCCCCGACGTTGCGCGCGATGACGTTTTGGAACGTTGCGCTTCCGGCGGAACGTGCACTCAACACCGACGTGCCCGTTCCATCGACGTGGATGTCCTGGAAATGGACGTTCGAGATGGAGTAGAGGTCCTTTACTGGAAAGTCGGAAACCATCAGGATCGCGTTATACGTGTTCTGCAGGAAGTTGTCGCCGCTCACCTCGATGTCCGCCGTGAGAGAGCCTTCGAGCGCGTAGAGCCAGATCGCGCCAAGGCCAATCTGCCAATTGAGCTCGAACGAACCGGCCCGCACGGTCGTGTTGTTCGTGAAGCGGAGGTAGCCGGCGAACGGGGTCGAGCCGAAGCGCGATCCTGCGTGGAGGCCGCTGCCCTCGCGCACAGGGTCTGCGACGATGTTGTTCGACACGGTGTTGTTGTGGCCGCCGTAGATAGCAATTCCGTTCGCGAGCACCGGGTTCTGCACCGTGTTGTGGTCGAACACGTTATTGGCATCCTCGATTCCGGGCTGCCCGTCGACCGCTTGCGACCACATCGCGAGTCCATCATCACCTGTATTGCGAATGAGCGAATTGACGACTCTCGAGTTTGTCACTCCCTGGTGGAAGTTAATGCCGTCCGCGATCTGGTCCGCGATGACCGTGTTATCGATTGTCGCGTTGTTCATCGGCCCATCGAGCCAGATGCCAACTTTCGTGTGATGGATGTAGAGGCCATCGATCGTCGAGTCGTTGAGTGCCCCGCCGATACCGTTCACCTGATCGGTGTCGATTCGCTCTCGGACGTCGCCCTCGATTGCGAAGTTCGACAGGTGCACGTTGTGACTCCCGCCGTCGGCTGCGTACTTGCCGTAGAAACCGACGCCCGTGTGCACGGAGCCGTCGGGCGCCGGTGAGGCGAGCGTGACCTGATGGCCTTTGACGATCGACCACCAGCTGCCAGCGCCTTCGATAGTGACATTATCGACGATGATGTGCCTGTTCACCTGGAACGTGCCGGCCGGGATATAGACCGTCTTACCTGAGGCTTTCGCCACCTGAATCGCGCGATCGAACGCATCCGCGGAGTCCCGAATGCCGCTCGGATCGGCGCCGAAGGTGGTCACGGAAACGGAGTGTTTCGGCTGCGGTGCGGGATCGGCGATCTCCTGAAAGTCGGCGAGGTCGATGACCGTCCACGCTGCGTTCGAATCGGCAGGCATGGTCAGGCGGACGACGTCTCCCGCCTGGTAGGTGTTATGGAGCGGCAGGCGCTGCTCGTCGTAGAAGTGCATTGGCCTGAACGGTTTCGTTATGGTAGGTGGCGGTGTCGTAGAAGCCGGAACGCACGAGCATTCGGTGATCCACCAGTCCGGGTGTAGCAAGTCCGCATTCGGGTCGTTCGTGAACGGATATTGGTTGTAAAGCCATGAGTACTTCGAGGTCAGCGCGATCGTATGCGGATGCGTGTTCTCATGGCCGTTGTGGTCCACGCTCACGGTCAACGGGACGTTGATTCCGCCGCCGGTAGGAGCGTCGGGAATTGCGTAGCGGATAGTCACCGCGTTCGCCCGCTGCGTGAGCGTGAACGCGACAGACTGGCCAGGCGTGAGCCGCAAGGCTTGCCGGCCTGATGCCTCGCTCGACAGCGTGTAAGCCGACGTGTCGAACGGGAGTATCGTCCCGTTCGTCGTGGCGTTCTCGGCCTCCTGCTGGACGATACCGAGCTGGGTGCCGCGTCCTGCGACGAGCGATGGGTCGATCGCGGCGACGGTCACGCGTGGGGAAGTCGCGGCTCTGACAGCCGCGTGGGGAAAAGGTACCACCAGACTGACGGCGCTTACCAGCATAAGCAAAGCAACAAGCCTCGCCAGCCTCTTTTTGCGCCTCGTGCGCACAATGTCTTGCATAAAATATATTCCTTTCCGCTTATTCCATTAAGGCCCTGGAAGTATATCCTGCTGGGTATTGATCCTCCTTTCATCCAAAAATGTGGGCATTGCAAAGCCGCTTTTGTAAAAGAGAGCATGTATGTTGGTTGAATCAATTCCTAGAATTGCGACAAATAATAATGTGGTTCTTATGTCATGCCGTAAGCATGTTAGATAGCATTCTTCAACATGAACATGCTCGAAAAATAGATCGTGTAAGTCAGACGCCTAGAAGGACAGGGAGAAAAACGAGCCGTGATATGGGTGGTGAGTTCGCATAAAATACTATGGCTTAAAGTGTTCCCTGGCTTCTGACACGCCGCAAAGGCATCAGCTTCATAGCTTCAAAAAACCTCCTCACAGATAGTTTCTTTGTCAAACGTCGACAAAAGAATAAAAGGAGCCAGAGAAAGAGCTATTGCTCAAATGGGAGAAAACATACGAATAACAAACGCTCCCATTACTGCAGAACGGCTATCTCCTGGCAGTTCTTTCAGCCAAAGAGACAACTGTAATGCTCGCCATTGTTCTGCTCTCATTCATAGAGAAAAAGGGGTAACGTTTACTCTTCCTTATAGAGAAAATTAACATAGAAAAACATCATTGTCAAGAAATCGAGGGTGTTTCTCTTTCTGCTTTCTAAGATTGAGCAGTCAGGTCTGACTAAAATCGAATATCAGGCCAGGTTAATTGGCATTTTAGATCACTTTGCATCTCCATATGGAAAAGCAAATTAGGTGAACGTTTACCTAAAAAGCGTATAATCTCCCTCACCAGGAAGCAAATGTGTTTCCTGGTAGGATGAAAAGCTCTGGAGTGACACTCCGGGAGACGCAAACTTTACCTCTCCCTCTCTCTACAACTAGAAAAAGGTTTGAAGACAGAATACAGTTTAGAATGCCCCTGAGGGTGCCATCCTACTATGAGGGAAGTGTAGGTGGACCATGGTATAGAGGTCTAGACATATTGACATTTGGGAAGGAGGATAGGTATATTTTGTAGAGCGCTAGTATTGTGTAGGAATGCTGATAAAGGCGCTATACATATCTGGAAAAGACAAATACATTAGGAGGATTGAATGCGTCTTGATGCAACCCCATTGGGGAGAAGGGGGTCTCATGCTATCGACGGAATAATGATGTTTAGTCAACCCGCATTATGGGGAAGGAGCCTGTTGCATTTGTTTGTGTCCGACCGACAAAAGTATCAAGGAGGATTATATGTTCTGGTCGACCTTTTTGCGCAAAGTACCTGTACAAGTACTTCATATTACCGTGATCTGTATTGTTATCGTAAGTAGTGTCTTTGCCCTCTTCTTGAGTACGTATCAGGCGCATGCTGCTGGCGAAACGGTTAGCGTGTGGCTCACCACCGGCGATCTGAGCACACATCTTGCGCAACAATCTAACCTCACGTTTTCCTCTAGCAACACTTCTGGAAACGTGATTACCGTCAACGAGAATCAGACCTATCAACAGATGGATGGCTTTGGAGCCTCTTTTACAGACTCCTCGGCGTGGCTTGTCTACAACAAGATGAGCAGTAGCCAGCGTTCTACATTGATGAATAATCTCTTTAGTAGCAATAGCGGCATTGGTCTGAATTTCCTCCGCCAGCCTATAGGCGCTTCAGATCTCACGCGGCCAGCTCCTGCCGTGGGTGAGTATTCGTATGATGACATGCCTAGTGGACAGACCGATCCAACACTGGCGCACTTCTCCATCGCCCACGATTCCGCTTACATCATTCCAGTGCTCCAACAGGCGTTGCAGATCAACCCCGCTCTCAAGATTATGGGCACGCCCTGGAGTCCTCCTGGCTGGATGAAGTCGACTGGCTCGATGGAGGGTGGCACACTCAACACGAGCGCCTATAGTGCCTATGCCAACTACTTCGTCAAGTACATTCAGGCATATCAGGCACAGGGACTGCCCATCTATGCCATTACACCGCAAAACGAGCCTCTCTATGTGCCCAATGGCTATCCTGGGATGTCTTTTCCGGCGAGCGATGAGACCAACTTTATCAAAAATAGCCTGGGGCCGGCCTTTGCCAGTAACGGCATTACAACGAAAATCCTGGGTTACGATCACAACTGGGATCAATCAGGCTATCCTACCACCATTCTGAGTGACTCAACCGCCAATCCCTATACCGCTGGTACCGCCTGGCACTGTTATGGTGGTACTGTCGATGCGCAGACGTCGGTGCATAACTCGTTCCCCAACAAAGATACCTGGGAAACCGAATGTTCTGGTGGATCATGGGAAAATAGCAATGGCTTCCCCAACACGATGTCACTGCTGATCGGCGTTGTGCGCAATTGGGGCAAGTCGGTTGTCCGCTGGGGCATGGTGCTCGATCCCAATGGCCAGCCGAATCTCGGTACAGGTGCGGCCTGCTCCACCTGTCGTGGCGTTGTCAGCGTGGATCAGAACAATGGCAACGTCACGTATAACGGAGATTACTACGGTCTGGGGCAGGCCAGCAAGTTCGTCATCCCTGGTGCCTACCATATTGATTCCAGCGCTGGTAGCAATGGCATTCAGAATGTCGCCTTCAAGAATCCCGATGGAACCAAAGTACTGGTTGCCTATAACTCCGCATCCAGCAGCCAGACCTTCAATGTGCAGTGGGGCGGGGAATCGTTTGCCTATACACTGCCAGCGGGTGCAGCTGTAACCTTTAAATGGAGTGGAACACAAACAGGTGGTGGTTCTGGAGCTCCGGTGGGCCATACCATCTGGCTCAAAACAACGAACAATAACAACTATGTGAGCGCGCGAACTGACCAAAGCAATACGCCCCTGGATGCAAACGTGACCCAGGTGCAGGCCTGGGAAGAGTTTGATGTGATTGATGCTGGCAATGGACTCATCGCTTTGAGGGCACACGCGAATAACAACTATGTGAGCGCCCGCAAAGATCAAACCAATTCGCCGCTGGAAGCAATTGCTACGCAGGTACAGGCCTGGGAAGAGTTCATGTGGCTTCCACAGAGCAATGGGACGGTCTCCTTGCAAGCCGTGGCCAATAACAACTATGTGAGCGCACGAACTGACCAAAGCAATACGCCCCTGGATGCAAATGTGACCCAGGTACAGGGCTGGGAGCAATTCACGTGGGGGCAGGTGTCGTAGTGATGCAAGGTTGTGCGATTGAGAGGTGCGATGCATGTTGTTGCTAGAGACGACTCTCAGAGACCCGCTCTTTTGGTAGCACAAAAAGGATCTGGCAGAACACTTCTGCCAGATCCTTGCACGAGCGATACTGGGTGTGTCGCGCTGTGATGCTTTTGCCTAACTGGCCCCAAGCCTGGGAAGATGTCCTTTTTCTTGTAACTATTCAGATGGGGTGGCATAAAAGCATTATTTCATGCAAACAAGGCAATGAAGATTGCCTTGTTATGCGCTGGGTACGTAAATTGTTATGATAAGCCTGATTGGTCTCGTAAGTGTAAGGAGATAACAGTTCACCTAAACAATGACAAACATTGCTCAGTATGTGGGAGCACCCACGGGACGGACTGCCACGCCCACGATCCCTTGCCCGAAGGAGTGAGGGATTGCTTTTCGGATGATATTGAGACTGCCATGCACATCCGCATTGATCCGCTTGCCTGTACTGGTGCGGAATAAGCCTCGTTTGATGCGCTTGCCCATATATCGCTCATGATGGCAGATGGGTTCCAGGTCAAGAAAGCTGCATTTGCTCGTGTGGCTTTCTTCCTGAAGGATCACCTTGATTCCTACCATCTCAGCCTTATAGGTGAGCATGTCAATGAATCGCGCAAAGGGAATTTGCACAAACTGCTGATTAGTCCGTTTGCCAAGATTGATCTCTTGCTTCCATCCATCATTTTTGCCAATGATAAGCGTTCCTATGCCCTCCCAGACCAGCCGCTCAATAATGCGATGGCTCTGCGTATGCAAGTACTGATCAATTTGGCTGGTCCGTTTGTTGCTCAGGCGTTCCAACCGTGGCGAAGTAAAGCGTTTCTGCTTACTCAGATGGCTTTGCAGGCGTGCGCGTTCTTTATTGTAGTGCTGATTGATTCGTTTCAAGGGACGCCCGTTAACAAGTACAGGCACAAAACCTGCTTTGTTTGAAGTTAGCGTCGCCAGATTGTTCAATCCAATATCAATACCCGCGACCAACAAAGGATCAACATTCGCCTGTTGTGGCTCCTGCTCATAGACAACCTCAACAATATACAAGCCAGTGCGAGGGACAATACGGACTTGCTTGACCTTCTTGTGTTCAGTAGCAACCTCAATGCCAAGTTGTGAAGGGGCAACCATTCCTTTCTTCAGAGCTTTCCTTGAGAGGGCCTGGATATCATAGATGAGGATATTGCGCCCTTTCTGCTTCTCTTTGTACTTTGGCAGTTTGGGACGCCCCAAGAATTTGGAGGGAGTTTCGTAGTAAGCTGCCAGCCCTTTGCGAAAGGCCTTCCAGTTCTTGTCGAGTAGCCTGAGCACATCATTGCTGACCTTGCGAGGAAGTGCTTGATAGGCATCAGTGTGTTTGACCAGATGATAAACTTCTGCATAGCCAAGGTATTTTCCTGTCTGAATGAAGGATTGGCGCATGTGGTAATTTGCCAGATTGTAGAGGTTTTTGGAAGCAAAAGCAGCCGCATCCAGAGCAGCATAGCGAGTATTGCCCTGATGAATACAGTGACGTTCGACCAGTTGCATGCTTACTCCTCTTCATCCTTTGCTTCTAATTGCTGAAGTATCTTCGCGGTCTTGCGCTTGGCACGCCGTTGCCCATACATCCGAGCCGTCAATGAATACAAGATAGCTGTCAAATCAGCCATCAAGTCTTCTTTCTCATCCTCTGCCTGATTCATCACTTCAATAGTTCGTCCTTGCATCTCTAAGAGCGTTTCCAGATAGGGGAACCCAAAGCGAGTCAGGCGGTCGCGATGCTCAACAACAATGCGGGTAACGCTCGTATCCTTCAAGAGAGCAAGCAGTTTGGGGCAGCTATCATTAACTCCTGGAGCGATCTCTTTGACACTCAGACTAATTTGATACCCTTTCGCCGCACAATAGGACCTCAGACGTTCCACTTGGCGCTCAAGATGGTCTTTGCGTTCTCTTGTCGAGACACGGGCATAAATGGCAACCTTTTCAACCTGGGATAGCGGCTCTTCAGGAGTGATAATAATCGTGCCCGAAGGGGCCTGATACCCCTTGATCTGTCCGGCTTGCCACCAACGAAATGCCGTTCGGTAACTAATACCTTGTTCCTTTGCGTATTGACTCAGTTTCATGAAGTGAATGTATCATAAATGGCTCTATCTGTCAACATATGACATTGTTTCTTTCGAACGTTTATCACACCAGCGGGTGGGATAGCGAGACGATGGATCCCGGCTGTGAGATGTAACGTTTCGGAACGTACGAGATGACCCTGGCAGTCAAAGGTTTTCACTGCGCGCTCACCTATATCAGTGGATAGTTCAAGAATGAGGCGTTGTTCAAGGGTGCCATTGACAATAAGCAGGTGTGCAGGAACCTCGCCGATAGGTTTAAGGACAGTATCCAGGTAGGCCGCGATCACCTGTTTCGTAGGAGTAGAGGCGAGTACGACAGGGTAAGAAGATTCGGGATTGAGGGGCATCAACTTGCCATCCAGAAGCACATCGCGATGTTCACGCCAGAACGAGAGCCAGAAGCGCACAATGTTGCGGTGTGACTCAGGCAGTTGATCGAGCAAGATCGAGATTTGAGGTACCGAGAAAAGAATATTGATGAACTGTAAGGCGACCACCTCAGGAGTTTCATCTTTATGCCACATCAGCATATCGGAGTGAGCAGCCGTCGAGCCGCAGAGTAAGCGAATATCCAGAGTGCGTACACGGTTCGTCACAAACTCATAAGGGCAGTCACTGGCGCGAAACATATTGCCATATTTACGCATCAGAGGGCCAACATAGGATTGGCGGAACTCGATCAAGATATCTGGCTTGAGGACGTGCAGGCGTGTCGTGATATCGGTAAGCAAGCGATCGACAGCTTTGTTTACAGAGAGCTCATCCTGACCTGGTTGTAAGGAAGCAGGTTCATTGTCGGAGGGGCGGAAGCTATCCACAAAGTCCAATTTAAAGCCATCGAGGTCCCATTCGCGAACCGCCTGTTCGTAAAGTTGGATCAAATATTCGCGTACTTCGGGGTAGCGTGGATCGACAACACCTGTACTCATCAGGCCGGGCATTGTGTAGAGTAAGCGATCTTTAAAGCTTTCCCAGGCCTGACTATACATCCCAATAAAGGGGACCGAATACCAGAGAATATATTTCATACCTAGCTTGTGTACGCGGTCAACATGGGCACGCATATCTGGTATTTTTTCGCGCGCCACCTGCCAGTCGCCACAATAGGCATAGCCACGAGCATTATCCGTCGTTTGCCAGCCATCATCCACAATTACTGACTCGCAGCCAAGGGTTTTGGAGATGCGGCACTGCTCTTCAACATTCTCCGGAGTCAGGGCCTGATGAATACTATACCATGTAGAGTACATCGGTAAGCGAGCCCGTTCGGGGACGGGTTGGGGGGTATAGCCGGGTTGTGTTGCCCACCAGTGCTGGACATCTGCGAGCGCATCATAGTAAGGAATTGCCCGAGTATCGAAGCGTAGCGTTGCCTCATAACTGGCGAGGAAGGGCGAAGATTCTTGGAAGAGATGGAGGGCACAGTGGAGCATGCCCGTTTCCTCGTTCACGCCAACGCGTACTTCAATTGTTTCCAGCGCATCAGAGAATGCAAAGGTCAGGCGATTCTCATTTTGAGCGTTCAGAAGTGAACTGACTGGCATCTGTGAAGTCACCTTTGCTTTATAGCCGTGCATCCAATCGGGCAACAGTGTTTTATTGCGGTCGCTTGCAGGGTGCCAGTGGGTATAAATATCGTGGATGGGGAGTTCCCAGCGCAGTTTGACTTGTGGCAGGTAGTTCGCGGTCTGGGTGTTTGATAAAAGGTGTAAATGAATGAGGTGCACACCATCTGTGAGAGTGGTGGTGGTCAGGGATGCTGTACAGTGTTCTCCGACATCCTCGACGCGGAAACGGTGGGCGTCCATGTGCAATGCTGACATTGTTGAGATCTCCATTGTTCGGCTAGATATTGTTGCGTCACCGTTAGAATATAGGTAATCATAGCATGTTTTCAGGAGTAATATGAGGACGAGGGAGTGTACGCAACCTTCCCAGAAATATTCTCATTATTGATAAAGGGAATAAATTTCATAAGGGCTAAAGCCTCGAAATAGGAGAAATGATAAAAAACCAAGCAAATAGTGAGACAATATAGGCTACTTTAGCGATATCTTATATAGATACAAATATTGAGGTAGGCGTAGGGAGTCCATGGAGGTTATATCTTGGCCCTGGAAGAGTAGTTAGGAAAAATCTCACCGTTAATTGTTAAAAAATATTTATGAAGTTTTGGAGATTGACGTTTAGACAAAAGAAAACAAAAGGCACCCCAACCTTGCGGAGGGCTGCCTCAAAGAAGTAAAGTTCTTGTAATTACAAAACCCAAAAAGGACTTTGCTTCCATGGACAGTTGTACCACATTGAAAGGATTTCGTCACGAGGCCTATGCCTGTTTTCTGCGATCTGCGGACGCGTTGTGGAATGCGGTGGATGCTCTCATGAGCACCCCGCAAGCCACCTCCTTTGCTGAACTCTCGCAATCGTTGTGGTTTGAGCGCAAATGGCCCAGCCTCTACAAAGCGTTTGTCAGAGGACGCATTGATGAAGGGCGCTTGCGAAGCATCTTCGTACGCTACCTCAAGCCACCAAAGCCGGGGAGCTGGGTATGGATCGGGATTGATGCCAGTAGCATTGCCCGTGCTGAGGCAGCCACCTCGGCAGATCGGACGGCTCAACACGTGCCGAATCTGCCTGAGTGTAAGAAGCCCGTGACCTTTGGCTGGCAGTTCTCGACCGTGGTCGCCTTGCCAAGCGTTCCCAGTAGCTGGACCTACATCTTGGATCAACGACGAGTGGATTCGCAGACCACAGCCATTGAAGTCGCTTACGAGCAACTGGCGAGCCTGGTTCCCCAATTGGGAGCCAAGGCCATTGTCTTGCTGGATCGAGGCTACGATGCGACCTGGTTGTGGTGTCGCTGTAGCGGCTTGCAGGCGGGTGTGCTGGGTCGGCTCAAAAGCAACCGCTGCCTGTATCGGGAGGCTCCCCCACCAACGGGGAAAAGAGGAGCCCCACGCAAAGATGGAGACAAGCTCCAACCCAAAGACACGAGTACGCATGGACACCCTGATGGGGTCTTTAGCGGTACCGATACCAAGGGTCGCCCGGTGCAAGTCACCTTCTGGAAGCACATGCATGTGAAAGCCGCTCGCTGGCTGCAACTGACCGTGGTCCGTGTGGTGCGGCCTCATGCCAGCAACAAGGAACGCGATCCCCGTAGCAGTTGGTTTGTCTGGATTGGGGATCAAGAAGCCGATGTGGTGCAGATTGCCTTGGGCTATGTGCTGCGCTTTGGCCAGGAGCATGGCTATCGCTTTGACAAACAGGCGCTCTTGTGGGAGCAAGCTCGTTTGCGCACTCCTGAACAATTCGAGCGCTGGAGCCAGGTGGTTGCCATTGTCCACAATCAGCTGGTCTTGGCACGTGGCTTGGTGCAACCCCAGTTGCGTCCCTGGGAAAATCGAGAGCGGCAGCCCACGCCTCAGCAGATCAGACGCGGCATGGACAAATTGTTGCGCACCCTGGGGACTCCTGCTTGTGCCCCTCAACCACGCGGAAAATCGAAAGGCCGCCAAAAAGGGGAGCGGGTGAAGAAGGCCGAGCGCTTTGCCGTCATTCGCAAAAGGCCAAAGCTGCCTCACCTTGTTCCATTGTGATCGCATAACGAGCCTTTCAATCAGAATGCTTGGTGTTCAACTGAACTTTGTGGAAGTTCTGTCATGGTATTTTTGTCTAAACGACAATGGAGACTATCCATGCATATTTTGTTTGTTGCACCTTATCCATTATCGCGTATTCGAATTCGATCATATGGATTTGTTAGTCAACTGGCAAAACAGCACAATGTAACGGCATTGGTACTATGCTCCAATAAGCGCGAAGCTCACGATGTACAAGCTCTGCGAGATGAAGGTCTGGCGATATACGCTGTTGAGGACAAGCGAGTGTGGAAGGTATGGCGTACATTGCGTGCTATCTTCACGTCTCAGCCATTACAGGTGGCCTTCGATGCTTCTCCTCGCCTATGTGCAGCTCTCAATGAGCATATGGCTGGCGGAGACTTTGACCTTGTGCATGTTGAGTTTATTCGCGCGCTCGGTGCTCTTCCAAAACAGCTACCACTTCCGGTAGTTTGGGATGCGGTAGATTGCATTAGCCTGCTATACGAGCAGGGCGCGAAATATGGTGTGACCCCAATGCTGCGTTTCATTGGCAAAAGGGAAGCCTCGCGCACGCGCGCTTATGAGCATACTCAGCTCCGGCGCTTTCAGCACGTTCTAGTGACCTCTCCTCGCGATCAACAGGCGCTTAGTGCTATCGCACAGGATGCCAGGCTCGGAGAGGACAAGCGGCCTCCCGCACCCATTACCGTTCTGCCGCATGGCGTGGATCAGGAGTATTACCAATACTATCAAGGGGAACGGCAGCCGGATACGCTCATTTTCTCAGGCAAGATGAGCTTTCACGCCAATGTAGCAGGGGCGCTACACCTGGCGAAAAACATCATGCCTTTGATATGGCGTGAGCGTCCACAGGTACGCCTGGTGATAGCTGGTAGTAAGCCACCAGCCAGCGTGCGTTCCCTGGCGCGGGACCCACGTGTTGGCGTAACCGGATATATTGATGATCTTCGTTCTTCCATCAGAGAGGCCCATGTGGCGGTCTGTCCCTTACCATATGCCGTAGGTGTGCAAAATAAGGCTCTCGAGGCTATGGCTCTGGGAACTCCAGTTGTTGCCAGCTCTCACGTCACCGCCGGTTTAAAGGCTGTGCCTGGACAAGATATTCTAGTTGCCGATGAACCAGAGCTATTCGCACAAGCTGTGTTATGCCTGCTAGACGACCAGGCATTGTGGCAGATGATTTCTCAAAATGGGCATATGTATATTGAAAAGCATCATAATTGGAAGCATATTGTGAACGATTTAACATCAATATATGCGCAAAGCATATATGATAATAATGCTAGCTTGTTTGCACAGGAGCGTTAAGTAAAGAGCACTGCTTATGAAGGCAAGCATAAAAGTGTATGTTGGAGGAGATCAGGGCATGGTGAATCAAAGGGTGTATAATACGCTTAACTATGGACAACCGCAATTGCTGATGTCTTTTATTGCGCTTCACGATATGCAGTGGCAGGAGGCGCGTGTTTCACGAGCCTACCATATGGCGAAACGAGCGCTTGATATTACTGGAGCTCTGTGTGGATTGGCTCTGTTAGGTATAGCATTGATGTTTGTCGGTATTCTTATGTATTGCGAAGATCCAGGACCTCTTTTTTATAAGCAGAAACGGGTCGGGCGTTATGGGAAGCCTTTTTATTTGTACAAATTACGCACTATGATCGTCAATGCGGATGAGTACCTCAAGCAGCATCCAGCTTTGTTAGCTGAGTGGCAGATGAATGGCAAATTGCAAAATGATCCTCGCATTACAAGAATTGGAAGGTTTCTCCGCCGTACGAGTCTTGACGAGCTACCGCAAATGTTGAACGTGTTGCGTGGAGATATGAGCCTGGTTGGTCCCAGGGCGATCCAATTTTCTGAGATCGAAGCCTTTAGCGAGCTCTTTCCCTTGCGTCAGATGGTTAAGCCCGGTCTGACTGGCCTGTGGCAGGTCAGTGGGCGTTCGATGACCAGTTATGAGCAGCGGAATATTTTAGATTGTACCTATGTTCTGGAATGTTCGCTAAGAATGGACCTTCAAATTCTACTAAAGACACTCCCTGTCGTTCTTAACGGGGCAGGAGCTTTTTAAAAAGAGAGTGCAAAAATGCAAATGTATATACAGCATTTCCTTTGGGTCCTGAAGCGCTACTTGTTGCTGATCATCGTTGGCGTCGTGCTCTGCTCAGTGCTGACGGGTGTGGTCAGTGTCATGAGAGCGCCAAAGTATGAGGCCGTTGCCACGATCCAAGTCTCTATCGCCAGCGGCGATAGCACGAATGATGTGTTTAGCAACCAGACAATCGCTGTCGGCTATGCTCTCAAGATGACGAATAACGACGTCCTCAAAGCGGCTTCGCAGAAATCGGGAGTATCGGTAAAGGATCTGCAAGATTCTATCACTGCCGCGCCTCTCGATGGCACCCAGCTTATCGGTGTACACGCGATAACGGAAGACGCGCAAAAGTCTGCCTTTGAGGCCAATGCCGTTGCCAATGCTTTTATTGAGTATGAGAAGGGGAGCGAGGCCCAGCGCCTACAGGGTATCCTTGACAAACTCCGGCCCGAAATAACAACCGCTCAGAGCGCGGGTGATCAGACCGCCGTCAGCGGATTGCAGGCGACCTATAACAATGTGCAGATCCAGCTCTCCATGTTGGAGAACGGACTCTTCCTTGAAGAGCAGGCGTTGCCACCAACCACGCCCAATAGCACCAGTTTGACGACTAACCTTGCCCTGGGCTTCGGATTAAGCCTGGTTTTGATGTGTGTCTTTGCGATTCTGCTTGACTGGATTGACGTTTCGATTAAGACGCCAGAAGATGTGTCCCGGCTTGCTCAGCTTGAGTCATTGGGTAGTATTCCACTACGCAAGGGTGTCTCAACGCTGGTTCCGCCCCTAGTTGCCAATGATGAGGTACTGGACGAGGCATTTACGGTTGTTGGAGCCAATTTCCAGGCTTTGTATGCGGGCCAGCGCTCTCTGCTTGTAACGGGTATGCGTGGTCGCGATGGCGTTACGACGATTGCATCTCAGCTAGCAATCTCTCTGGCACAGGCTGGATTGCGCGTGTTGCTGATTGACGCCAATTTGCGTCGACCGGCGCAGCACCAGGTGTTTAAGGCGAATAACGCGCGCGGTTTAGCAACAGTATTGTCAGATGTCTATGTGTTGAAGAAGCAGCGCTCTCAGTTGCCCGCGTGGCTTAGCCAATGGAAAACGCCGATGCCGAATCTCTGGCTATTGCCTGCTGGAACCTTCTCGGTTTCTCCCCTGACTGTTCTGCGCTCGATGGAGCTACGGAAGCTTGTGGATTGGCTGGTGCAGGATATTACCGCGCCGGGAGGCAGTTCAGCGGTAGACCTGGTTATTTTTGACGCGCCCTCGCTAGATAGGCAGGCTGATGTCAGTACGCTCGCCGCGCTCTGTGATGGATGTGTGCTTGTGATGGAGGCTGGAAAGACAAGCAAGGATAGCCTGAAAACCGCCCAGGCCTTGCTCCAGCGCCTCTCTGCTCCTCTCGTTGGCGTCGTGGTCAATCGTCAGAAAGAGAAACATCATTCTTATTTCTATGCAGGCCAGCAACAGGAGGAAGGCGTAGTTGTAGACACGGTTCCTGTCGCTAAATACGCGCCCCTGCGCTCAGCAGAAGAGGTAGCAGTCGCACCTGTCCCTTCCCCTTCTCCTAAACCGGGCCTAGTACTTTCCTCTTCCGCTCCCCCCACGCCTGACGTGCCGACTGCTCTACTCGCCTCGGAGGAGATTACCCCGCCCGCACTGGTCGCCAACTCTGCCACTCTGACTCCTGAAGCGCGAAAGAGTAGTAGCCCGCCATCTTTTGAACAGAGTGAAGAGCATGCCCCCCAGGTCGAAGCCCAGACTAACCCGCGTGTAGGTATCGCGCGAGCGAGTGGTTGGAAGGCACCGAGCGCTAAAGAGGCGGAGGAGGATGACAAGTGGGGACGTCCGCAACATGTCACTTCTGTACCGGAGCAGTCTTATCAGCAGAATAGAAACTAGCCATGGATATGTCTACTGAGACGCGAGCGGTGAGGAGAAGCCCTTCTCCTCAGCCACTCCGGCAGATGCTTGCCGAAAACTTTACCTTTTCGCTACCACAGGCCCTATTGTTGTTGCTTTTTATCCTGTTCATGCTTCTGGTGGTTGCGGGGAGCGCGGGTATTGTCTCGCCGCCCCTTGCCATTGGAGGGCTTATGGGTGCGGGCGTCGTCGCTTTGACACTGCGCTATCCATTCATGGCCTTAATCCTGGTCTGTATGGGCGCGGGCCTGCCGTCGTTTCTTGTGCCG
Source organism: Ktedonobacter robiniae (assembly GCF_016587375.1). Classification (GTDB taxonomy): domain Bacteria; phylum Chloroflexota; class Ktedonobacteria; order Ktedonobacterales; family Ktedonobacteraceae; genus Ktedonobacter; species Ktedonobacter robiniae. Next base: position 269,901 of record NZ_BNJG01000001.1, on the reverse strand, counting down.
GTACCGGGACATACAATGCGTCCAATTGAAGCCGCATTGTTCCTATGTGTGGGCCTCATTATTGTGCGTCGCCCTACATTCCACCTACGAGCGCCCCACGTGTTGATGGCGATATTCTTCATTATTGCCGTCATATCCTTTATACACGTGCCGCAGATAGGCGATTTGAACTCGTATGGAGCGAATAAGCGGCTCTATGGCGCGCTGTTGCTGGTGTTATCCTTCTTCGTTGGTACATTCTTTGCCAGCTATGTCAAAGATGTCTCCTCGTTTTTGACGCTCGCGCTTTTGTCCAATGTGCCGATGTTGTCGATTGGCTTAGGGCAGGCGCTAAAACTTCCCATGCCGGAACTGCTAGTGCCAAGCCAGGCCATTGAGGTGACGCAAGAGGGGCGTTTAAGCGGACCATTCGACTCCCCTACCACGTTCGCCTATTCAATAATAGTGGTGTTCGCGGTAGCTCTGGCTTGCTGGCTACTTGGCACGCGCAGGCGAGACCGCGTGGTGGGATTTTGTGTGAGTATAGCCTCGGCTGCGGAACTGCTGCTGAGTGGCACGCGTATGGCATGCGCGATAGCTCTACTCCTCTTGATCGTAGCGCTCCTGATGACGCGACGTTATAAGACGTTGCTCGCTACTCTAGGTGTCCTGGCACTTGGGGCCGCGCTTCTCTTTAATACCTTGCTTCCTAAATTCTTGCATGGCGAGGCGTCTGATAGCAATCGCTTCTTTCTGTGGGACAAGGCTCTACATTTGATTGAGGGGAACCCCTGGGTAGGCATCGGCATGGCTCAGTTCCCCAACTATTACAGTACCTACGTCGTGAGCCTTGCGGATCGCCTCAATCCATCGGGAATCAGCGTGCATAACCAGTATCTGGAATGGGCAATGGAGAGCGGGGTCTTCTGGTGTATTGCAGGTGTTCTTCTGATGCTAAGCCTGCTTGTGATTTGCCGGCGAGCGTATATCGCCGCACGCGAAACGCGTGTGATCCACCTGGCGGCCATTTTGATGGTGATTGGATATCTCTGTATCTGCCTGACGGATGTGCCATTTGACAAGCCGGAATCAACGACATGGCTCTTTCTCATCGCAGGTGTCGCTGTTGGAGGTGCCGTGCGGGTGCGTTCGAGGGCAACACGAGTGACAACCATAGCACCTCGGAGCGTGTTGGCTCAGCGCGTAGCAAAGGTGCAGGTCGATCAAGAAAATGAGCAGGAGAAAGCCAGGCTTGCTTTTATCCCTGGGATGACTGATACAGGGAAGATAACCTTACGTTTGCCAACGCCATATATGCGAGCACTCAATAGTGAGCGCATTCAATCCGCAAAGGGCTATCTCCCTCCATCACCAAGACTACAGAGCTATGATGCGTCAAGAGAATTGACAATGCCGCTCCCGGCACTTGACCTTGGAGCGGATGCGGTGGCCCCTAGCGCGCGCAAAACCAGCCACTCAATCATTATTCAGCTGATCTCATGGGCAATTGCGATACCAATCATTTTTCCAACAACCGCGATGCTTACTCGCTCCTTTGGACCTGTGCGCTACGGCGAATATAATTTTATGCTAACGGTCCTGGCGATATGCGCATTGCTCTCCTTGACTGGCATGGATCCCTTAATCAGTCGCTATTTGAGCCGACAAAAGCGTGAGCAGTGGAGTGAAACTCTTAGCGACGCGCTAAGCACACGCCTGCTCACCGGCGTCATGGTCGCAGTTGGAGCAGCATTGGTGACCTGCCTTATTCCAATAGAGAGCGAGCAACGCAGTCTGCTCCTTCTCGGTTATGGCACACTGCTCTTTAGTTACTCTTTTAATTGTGTGCGCTGTGTTTATGAAACTGCTTTTGGTACGGAACAACGAGTTGGTGCAATATCGCTGTTGACAACAATCAACCGCATAACAACAGCCGGGATGATCGGGTTGGCCGTGTATCTGCACCTCTCCTTCCTCTGGATGTATGTCTTAATTGCCTATTCTGATATTCCCTACTTTATTATTCTTGTGATCCTTTCATCGCGGCGTTATAAGATACGCCTTCGCTTCAGGCCCAAGCGTATGTGGAAGATTATTACTGAAAGCCTTGTCTTCACTGGCCACGACGCCCTTGCGCTTCTCACTGGACAGATGGATGTGTTAGTTTTGCGGCCTCTGGGGGGAATGCTGAACGTAGGGATCTATTCGCTTGCCCTGAGAATTACCAATCCACTCATGAATATTGTCTTTGCTTATGTAAGTGGGTTATTCCCCTATCTGAGCAAGACGTTTGAAGAGGGCTTCAATGCTTTCTCAAATCTCTATTATGAGTCAACGCGTATCCTGGCGCTTGGGATTGTTCCATTGGCGATGTTTGTAGTTATCATGGCTCCCCAGATTGTGGGGCTGATTGCAGGTCCTGAATATACGATGGCTGTCGCGTCAACCCAGTTTTTAATGATAGGTATTACTTTTGGCTTCTTTACGCAATTAGCGGTGCGAACCTGTATGGCAGCCAATAAAGAGAACAGAATTCCTCTCATTACAGGTGCAACTCTGATCGTCAACATTGTCTCAAATGTGATGTTTATTTCACTATGGGGCGCAACAGGGGCGGCGATTGCCGCCGTCATAAGCGAAGCATTCTCTGTCTGCTCCTTCTCATTACTACTCGCGCGCGATGTTCAACTCTGGCGTATTCTGCGTGTCTTCGCACAGATTATTGTTGGGACTATTCCTGGTGCACTCTTTCTGATCTGGCAAGTGCAGTGGTCGTTATTCTATCTCGCACCTGTGTTCTTTGTACTTGTGCTTGTTGGTTGTTCTCTAACCAGGGCGGTATCACTGAAGGATATTCGACTGATTCGTCAGGTAGTCTTGAAACGGACAGGCAAAGCCGCTTAATGTGGAAGGAAGTATATGTGGGAAAAAGATATGTACAAACAAACGATCTTGGAAATAATGATTTCGCACTAATTAAGAGGAGTCTTGTATGCGTGTCGCAATTGATTTAATAATCGCGGAAAAAGAACCTGGTGGGATGCTTTTTGCTACTCGCGCTTTATTAGAAGGATTAGCACGAACTGACCAGACAAACGAATATATCGTTATCACAACACGTCCTAAAGAATATAAAGAGCTTGCCAACGCGCCTTCTATCACTATCTATCCAGTGAAGTTGCGTACCTGGCGAGGAATTTTGATTCAGCACCAGTTGACATTGCCGGATATCCTTAAGAAATTGAAGCCAGATGTTCTCCACGTTCCGGCCTTTGCTGCGCCTATTGGCTGGCACGGTCCACTCGTTATCACAGTTCATGATCTGGCGTTTGTCAAAGTTCCCCAACAATCATCCCTGTATGCACGTCTGTACTGGCAGTATCTCTTGCGTGAAAGCGTGCGTCGTGCGCAATGCGTCATCTCGATATCAGAGCAGACAAGCGAAGAATTGCGAACGCTTTGGAGCATTGAAGATGAACGAATTCACTTGATTCATAACGCCATCCGTCCCTTGTTGCGCCTGGATACGGTAGCGAATGAAGCACAAGCGAGGATGCACCAGCGTTACGGCAAGCGTTATATTCTGCATGTAGGTCGTATCATGCCGCGTAAAAACGTAGAGACGCTTATCGCAGCCTTCAATACCATCGCTGATCGGTTACCTGATCTGAATCTGGTGCTGGCGGGTGGCGAGGGACATGGTAGTGCTGACGTCGTCCAGCAGGCGAAGACCTCGCCGTTTCACAAGCGTATTCATTTGGCTGGTTGGATTCCTGATGAGGATATGGGCGCGTTGTACGCCGCAGCCGAGATCCTGGTTGTGCCCTCAAAGCATGAAGGTTTTGGTCTGCCAGCTCTTGAGGCAATGGTTTGTGAGACGCCTGTCATTGCTAGCCCTGGAGCCGCCAGTATGGAGATCGCTGGGGATGCCGTTATGCGTGTCGATTGCGAGGACACCTCGAAGTTGTCTGAAGCTATCGTTGAGGTTGTTACCAACCAGGCACTACGCGAGCAATTGGTGCGACATGGCAAAACACAGGTTGAGCCATTTACCTGCGAGAGTTGTGCGCGAGCAACTCGTCGAATCTATGAATTAGCAGCTGGTCTGCCCCCTACGAAAGGAATGGACCAGGAGCCCGTCGTGGCAAGGAGCAGATCAACCTTCTCGCGTGCTCGCTGATGATTAAGGAGCGCTATCGCATGACCAAACCTCATGTCAGTGTTATTATCCCTTTCTCTCGTAAGGAGCAGGCACAGGTTGTTTTGGCGTGTTTGGGGCAACAGACCTATCCAGCGGATCTTGTAGAGATTGTGCTTGTCGGCGCGCAGAGCAGTGTCCTATCTCAACACTATGCCATTAAGGCCGTCGAAACGAAGCCCATTTACTATCCTGGTGAGGCACGAAACATTGGTGCGCACGAGGCAATGGGCAAGTATCTCTTGTTCCTCGATGATGATTGTGCCCCGGCTGCTAACTGGATTGAAGAGAACGTTGCAGCACTGAAGCGGCCGGGGATAGGGGCCGTGGGAGGCCTGATCGCGGGCAAGTCGAGAGCATTTTTTGCGCGTTGCGTGGACTTTAGCCGCTTTGGTTTCTATCAAGTCGGTAAAGAAAGGGCAATGGTGGTCTGTTCTGCTAGTCTTGGTGTAGAGAGAGAGGTATTTATGGAAGTCGGCGGGTTTGATGAGACGCTACGTTCAGAGGAGGATATGGATTTTTGCTTTCGGTTGCAAGCACATGGATATAGAACGCTCTACCAGCCAACCATCAAGGTTATACATGACCATCGGCGCACGACGCTAAGCGCGTTGCTGCGTTATAGTTACTTTTATGGGCGTGTGAGCGGCCTCCATGTAAAGCGTCTCTATCCAGGATTATCACGACGCAACAAGATCCTGTCCATGGTTCAGCACCCATATCTCTATCCACTGATGATGCTGCCTATTTCTCTGGGGGCTACGCTCAATATCGTGCGTTTGACAGTGCGTGAACATCCTGCCGTCTTGTTGTACTCTCCCTTTATTGTCACGTCAAAGCTTGCCAGTCATATCGGTATCTGGCGCTGGTTATTACATGGAGCCCCCCTCAGAGGGAGAGGTAAAGCGGAATAAGGTTGTAATTGCGGTTTGATCACGGCTGTCAACCTTAAAGAGCGCCCAGGCGCAAAGTGAGCACTCATGTTTATAGGAAGAATTAAGCAAACCTGGCTCTTACTTCTCGTTCTCGTTCTCGTTGTGGCAAGCGTAATAGCAACTATAAGGTTGGTGGCTTTCAACGAGGTTGCATCCTCTTCCTCTCCTATAGTCTCGAAGCATAAGCCCTCGTCTATTCCCTCATACTATGTTGAAGGTAAGACGATCTTTGATAATCAAGGGAAGGTATATATCCCTTATGGTGTGCATAGTACAGCCCTGTTCCAGCCCAACTGGCGTCAAAGCCCGGATTACATAAACTTTACTCAGGATCAGATCAAGGCCGCGCGAACCTTCTGGCACGCTAATGTAATCACGTTTCAGGTTTCGCGAGTGAACCTCTTTCCCGATCGTCAAAACCCGACAACATTGGATGAAGACTACCTGGCGGCAATGGATAGGGCTGTAGCGTGGACGATGCAGGAGCAAATGAATGTGATCTTCAATCTGCAAACTGAGGCGTCTAGCAATGAGATTATGGCAACTCCGGCTGATATCACTTTCTGGCAGGTTGTCGCGGGGCGTTATAAGGGCAACCAGAAGGTTTTTTTTGACATTTTCAACGAGCCACGGGGCTTTTACGACTGGAAGCTCTGGCGGAATGGCGGGGTGCATGATGGTGTAAATTACGTGGGAATGCAGCAACTTGTGGATACCATACGTAAGACCGGAGCGCAAAATCTGATACTGGCGCAGGGTCAAGGTGCGGGCGAAAGCTTCGACTATTACAACTTTCGCGATTATCTGTTGACGGGGGTGAACATTGTCTATGCAATCCATCCCTATTTAAGCAATACGCAGCATGCAATGCAAGATGATTGGGAGGACTGGTGGGGGCTGTCAGTACGCAAGCTAGATGTTCCCTTTGTCATTGGTGAATGGAACGAAACGCCAGGGAGTGGTTGTATCGCAAACGCCGGTACGGTTGTTCCTCAATTTCTCGGGTATGTGCAGGAGTTGCATATCGGGCTGATAGCCTGGGCGCTTACTCCGGGCGCACTTATTCGTAGCGACGGTGATGGGAGTGCTTCATGGGATTGGACACACCTGACAAGCTTTGATACCCCCACACATGCCTGTAATGATGAAATGAACTATCCCTATTTTGATCCACATGCTCAGGGTGCAGGACAACTTATCCTTCAATTCTTGCGTGAGCATTCGCCTTTCCCTCACGCGAAATAAGGGAGAGGCGATTATGGCCCTCCCTCCAAGGCATAGGGAACATAACAGTTTCTGTCAAAGACGAGATAGATGACAATTACTGTTAGCTTGCTGGAAGCATTGGATTTCGCCATCAAGGAGTATGGTGAACTAAAGAGTGTAGCGATTGTGCCAATGCGAATGAGTGGCCAGTTATCATGCTGCCGGATATCCGCTTCCTTCCAACACAGTAGATTGGGCTGTGTGTCTGTTTGACACCAGCCCGCGTGTGCACAGGTTGCGTGGTTGACGTAGGTCCGAGTTGCATATGTGATGCGATAGGGGAGACCTCCTTGTCCTGGTAAGGCAAATCCAAAGTGATTTGCCATCCAAGGAAGTTCTAGCCAGGAAAGGCTGAGGACAACGACGAGGCTTCCCACTAAGATGATGACCCAGAGAAGCTTATACTTTTTCAACATATTTTTGTCTTCTTTGGCGTGCTTATTATGTTTTTTACCTTTACGTACTAACGTTTCCCTCTTTAGCGACGGAGACAGCTCACGCTTTATACTGCTTCTTTATGTATAATTTCCAGCACTTTCGCTAAGTGAGGTATACGTATGTACATATATTCCGATTTATATTAAATCTCCTCTATGTGTTCTTTGCCGATTTTGTTGATACAGATGCGTAACGCATTGGCCAGAACATGGATATATCTAGTTCGGCTTGTCAGATGGTTGCCCTCGACTTCATAGATTTCGACATCTCGCTTGTTTGCCAGCTGGCTGGTCCAGAAGGCTCGCCTTCCCGCGTTATCCTCCCTGGCCCAGAATACCGCTAGCTGCCCGCGATGTGGCCGAATGGTATAGCCGGAAGCGAGCCAGCAGAAGAGGCTATTATAATTCTCGTGCAATTTCTCTACTGGCGGGAAGACCCATTGGAAGTTTGGATGCGGTAGCTCTACCTCCTCTGGATCACGGGTTCCCTGAGCCTCGCGTTCCTTTTTGAGGAGACGCTGGCGATAGTTCCACAATCTGACATATTCATAGGCATGCAGCGTGCGGAAGAAGAGCCTGTCCTGCCACTTCACGTCCAGGTGGAGAAGTGCATTGAGGCCACTTAGTCCTTTACGCAGCCACGTCGAGAAAGTGGGTGCGCTTCCGGGATCCATCATGATCAGCTTCTCGACCTCTTGCCCTGACTCCTGAAGTTGCCGTGTTATTTCGTAGGCAACCAGCGCGCCATTACACCAGCCGCCAAGCAGATAGGGACCCTTGGGCTGGATCTCTCGCATGGCTTTGATGTGCGCCGCCGCTACCTCTTCCAGCGAGGGAATGACATCGAGACCCGTATAGATGTATGGTTCCAACAGGTAGAATGGGCGCTCTGGTCCCAGGGCCTGCGAGAGTTTCAAGCTATAGAATGCCTTTCCATTCCAATCTCCATGAAGGAAGAAGAACGGGCGCTCGGAACCGTTAGCCTGGACTGTGACCACCAGCGTGCGTGTTTCGCTACGCTCATCTGACTGAATGCTCTCCGCCAGGCGCTCAATTGTTGGGCTCTTAAACAGTATTGAGAGTGGCAAGGACTTACCGCTCATTCGTTGTACTTGAGCCATCATGCGTGCGGCTAGTAGGGAATGACCGCCCAGGGCAAAGAAGTCGTCGCGGATACTGATGGGGCGCACATTCAGCAAGTCTTGCCATATATCTACCAGTTGGCGCTGCATGAGCGTTTGCGGTTCGACGTAAGTCTCTTTAACATCCAGGTGTTCGTTTTCTGGTTTGGGTAAAGCGCGGCGGTCGACCTTGCCGTTGGGCGTGAGCGGCAGCGTATCGAGTGTGACAACGAGCGCCGGGACCATGTACGCTGGCAACGCAGCACTCAAGTGATCTCGTAGCTCCTGTTGGGTTACCTGCTGCCCCTGTTGGCAGACGACATAGGCGACCAGGCGTGTATCACCGGGGCGCTCCTCACGCGCTACGACAACGGCTTCACGCAACGCCTCATGTTGGGAGAGCACAGCCTCGATCTCGCCGAGTTCCAGGCGCATCCCTCGCACCTTGACCTGCTGATCCACGCGCCCCAGGTATTCCAGGGTGCCATCGGGCAGGTAGCGCGCCCAGTCCCCTGTCTTGAAGAAGCGCAGACCAGAGTCGGGAGTGAGCGGATCTTCGAGGAAGACGGCCTCGGTGAGGTCAGGGCGTTGGTGGTAACCACGCGCGACGCCCTCACCGCCGAGGTAGAGCTCTCCGGGAACGCCAACGGGCACAAGTCGTCGCTGCTGATCGAGCAGGTAAACGCGCATGTTGGCAATGGGTCGTCCGATGAGCACACGTTCGGCCTGGGGGGCGAGCTCATAGCAGGTGGCATCGGCGGCCACCTCCGAGGAGCCGTAGAGATTGAGGAGGCGACTCTCAGGCAACGCCTGCTGGAAGCGGTGCACCAGGTCAAGGGAGAGGGCCTCCCCACTACAAATCCAGTGGCGCAGATGGGGCAAGCGGGCTTGTAGGTTGGGTTCGCTCTCCAGCAGGACGCGCAGGAGCGAGGGGACCAGGACCAGGCGCGAGACCCGGTGCTGAGCCAGCAGATCCAGAAACGGCTGTGGATCCTTGACAGTGGTTTCCGGGACCAGCACAAGCCTGACACCTTGCAAGAGCGGACCAAAGATTTCCCAGACAGCATCGACGAAGTTGAGAGTCGTCTTCTGGGCGCAGACCTCATCGGCGGCAAAGGGATACTGGGTCCACATCCAGTGGAAGCGGTTGAGGCTGGCGCGATGGGTGCCGAGCACACCCTTGGGCTGACCCGTTGAGCCGGAGGTGTAGAGCAGGTAGGCCAGCGATTCGCCCGTGGTCTCGACAGCGGGATTCTCCGTGCGCTCCTGGGCGACGCGCTCCCAATCGCGGTCGAGACAGAACGCGTGGATGTCGCTGTCCAGAGGAAGCATGGTGATATGGCGTTCTTGGGTGAGCAGGAGAGAGACCTGGGCATCGTGTAACATGAAGCGCAGGCGCTCTTGAGGGAAGGTTGGATCGAGGGGGACGTACGCGCCACCAGCCTTGAGGATAGCGAGCAAGGCGACAATCATGGTGCGAGAGCGTTGCAGAGCGACGCCAACACGCGTCTCCGGTGTGATGCCTTCACGGCGGAGGAAGTGCGCAAGTTGATTGGCGCGCGCGTTGAGGTCACGATAGGTCAGGGTCCCTTCGGCGTCGATGAGCGCGAGCGCGTCGGGCGTGCGCTCGACCTGCTCCTCGAAAAGACGCTGGATAGTGCCTTCTCGAGGATAGGTGACGTGCGTATTATTCCAGTCGAGCAGGAGCTGGCGTTGTTCCGCCTCGCTGAGCATGGGAAGTTTTCGCGCTTGTTGTTCAGGATGAGCTACCATGCTTTCGAGTAGGCGTCGCCAGTGATCAGCCATCTGGGCGATTGTTCCCTCATCAAAGAGGTCGGTGCTGTATTCGAGCAAGGCTTCAATGCCAGCGGGACGATCAGCTAGCTCAAGCGAGAGATCAAACATGGCTGCGCCAGTTGGCACATTCATCTGGGTGAGGTCCCAGGCGGACGAGATCTCAGGCAGAGGGGGATCGAGGGTCAGGAAGACCTGGAAGAGCGGACTCTGACCAAGTGAGCGGTCTGGTTGCAGTTCCTGAACGAGCCTGTCAAAGGGCATATGCTGATGTGCATGGGCGGCCAGGACATTCTCCCGCACGCGCGCGAGCAATTCACGCACACTGGGATCGCCTGAGAGGTCGTTGCGCAACACCAGCGTATTGATACAGTAGCCAACCATGGTATCGATCTGGGTCAGCCCGCGCCCGGCGGAGGTTGTGCCTAGCAAGATATCCTGCTGCCCACTGTAGCGTTCAAGCAGGAGCAGGAAGGCGGTAGTGAGCGTCATATAGAGCGAGACGTTCTCTTGCTGGCTCAAATGCTTGAGAGCCTCACTCAGCGAAGAGGGCAGGGTGAAACTGTGCAACGCACCTTGATGCGTAGGCTGCGTGGGTCGTGGCCGATTGGTTGGGAGCTCGAGGAGAGTTGGCGCTCCCTCTAACGCCTGCTTCCAAAAGTCTAGCTCCTGTGAGAGAACCTCGTCCTGTAGCCATTGGTGCTGCCATGCCGCGAAGTCACCCATCTGTACTGGAACGTTGGGGAGCATAGATGCCTCGCTTGTATTAAAGGCGCTATAGAACGTTGCCAGCTCACGAAGTATCAAATTAATTGACCAGCCATCGGAGATGATATGGTGCATGGTGAGGAGCAGGAGGTGCTCTTCGCTATCCAGGTGGAAGAGCGAAACGCGGAAGAGCGGGCCATGTTGCAAGTCGAAAGGCCGCTGTACTTCATGTGTGACAAGGCGGTGAGCCTCGGTCTCACGCTCCTCGGTAGGCAGGTCTTCAAGGTGGTGGATGTTGATAGGGATGGAGCGTGCAGGAGCAATGACTTGCACTGGTTCATCGTGCTGTGTGGCGAAGACTGTGCGCAAGGCCTCATGGCGCATGACTAATGCGTCTAGGCTCTGCTGTAGCGCATCCAGGTTTAATGCCTGGCACAGTCGCATCGTTGCCTGAAGATTGTAAGCAGTAGTATTGTCATCCAACTGATCAATGAACCAGAGATCTCGCTGGGCGAAGGACGTTGGGAGCAACACCGTCCCGTCTGCCTGGGCCTGGCGAGGCGTGACGCGTATTTCTGGCAGTTGTGTACTGGCATCACCGGATTTGTTGGCCTGAAGCAGAAATTCTGCCTGCTGGGCGATAGTTGGTGTCTCGAAGAACAGGCGTAGAGGCAACTCTGCGTGTAGGTTGGTATGAATGCGAGCCGCGATCTGCATCGCTAGTAGCGAGTGCCCCCCAGAGAGAAGAAGCTGTCATGAATACCGACTCGTTCTACACCTAAGACTTCTGACCAGATGGCTGCTATCTGTTGTTCGAGCGTAGTGCGTGGTGCGACATAGCTCTCAATGAACTCTTGAACGTTGCTCTCTGGCACAGGAAGAGCGCGGCGGTCAACCTTGCCATTGGGTGTCTGAGGCAGCTTTTCAAGGATGACAAAGACAGAAGGAACCATATAAGCTGGAAGATGAGCTTGTGCCAAACGTCGTAACTCGCTTGTATCGAGTGGTGTTTCTGTATGTGGCAGGATGTAGGCAACCAGACGTTGGTTGCCAGGCTCATCTTCGCGCACAATCGTAACCGCTTGCTGTACGGCAGGGTGGCGTGCAAGCACTGATTCGATTTCGCCTAGTTCGATGCGGTAGCCGCGTAATTTTACCTGATGGTCGACGCGCCCGATGAGTTCAAGGGTGCCATCTACGCGATAGCGTGCCAGGTCGCCTGTGCGATAGAGACGTATCTTCTCGTCTTGGATGTGACACACTGGAAATCGCTCCGCTGTCAATTCTGGGCGGTGCAAGTAACCGCGCGCAAGGCTATCCCCACCAATATATAGCTCGCCAGGGATACCAGCGGGAACAGGTTGTCCATAGGTATCTAGAATATAGATACTAGTATTGGCAATAGGTCGTCCTACCGAGATACTCTGATCTCCCGCCTCGATCTTGTTAAGGGTGGACCAGATAGTCGTCTCAGTTGGCCCATACATGTTATAGAGCGTGCCTACCCTGGTTAGAAGTTGTCGAGCCAGTTCTAGAGAAAGTGCTTCACCACCACAGAGAGCCTTGAGGGCCGGATTTCCCTTCCAGCCTGCTGCCAGTAGCATATGCCAGGTGATGGGCGTGGCCTGCATGACGCTGATCTGCTCGCGTTCGAGGAGCGTGGCAAGCGCGGTTCCGCTGGTTGAGTCGTCACGGCTGGCGATGACAAGTCGTGCCCCAACAAGCAAAGGCAAGTAGAACTCCAGACCCGCGATATCGAAAGAGAGCGTTGTGACTGCCAGCAAGCGATCCTGGGCGTTTAGTCCCGGTTCCTCACGCATTGAGCAGAGGAAATTGACCAGGGCGCGTTGCGAGATCTGTACACCCTTGGGCTTACCCGTAGAGCCAGAGGTATAGATGATATAGGCAAGCTGCTCGCTATCTATTGCTAAGTCGAGATTCTCTTCGCTGTTTGACGAGATACATTCGTGGTCTTGATCAATGTAAAGCGTGCGACCCACATGGAGCGGTAGCTGCGAGGCCAGTTTATGCTGGGTAAGGAGGACGGATGCTTGCGCATCCTCAAGCATGAAGGCGATGCGTTCTGCTGGATAGGTGGGGTCAAGTGGTAGGTAGGCCCCCCCTGCTTTAAGGATGCCCAGCAAGGCAATGATCATATCTAGCGAACGTTCCAGGCAGAGACCAACCAACATATCACGCTCAACTCCCAGTGTACACAGAGAATGTGCGAGTTGGTTAGCGCGGGCGTTCAGCTCCCGGTAGGTGTAGGAGGTGCCTTCGAACGTTACGGCAATGCTATCTGGGGTGCGTGTCACCTGTTCCTCAAACAATTGATGTACCCCTTTGTGGCGTGGATAGTCACGCTGTGTAGCATTAACCTGAGCCAGCAGATGTTGACGCTCGTTCGCCGTAAGTATCGATATGTCCGCGAGGCGTAGTCCTGGGTTGGTCACTATCTGTGTGAGCAATTGCTGCCAGTGTCCTGCCATGCGTTCAATTGTAGTAGCGTCAAAGATGTCTTTGCTATATTCAAGATGCCCAATGAGTCCATCTGGATGGTCATCAAGCTCAAGCGAAATGTCAAACTTGCTGCCTCCTGTACCCACGGCCATGCGTGTGAGGGTCCAGGGTGTTGTGGTGAGAGCGGAGGGTGGATCAAGTTGTATCGCAACCTGGAACAAGGCATTTTGGCCTGTCGCTCGCTCAATGTGTAATTCCCGCACAAGCACCTCAAAGGGAAGATCCTGGTGTGCATGAGCGTCCAATGTAACGTCGCGTACTCTTCGTAGCAGTTCGCGAACAGTCGGATTACCCGCGAGATTGGTTCGTAGAGCCAATGTATTGAGGAAAAGGCCCATGGTCTCTTGCACTTCGGGAAGTTGGCGGTCAGCTATCGCACTCCCAAGTATGATGTCGTCTTGCCCGGTATAACGATGTAGGAGGAGCTGGAAGGCAGCGACCAGAGTAATGTAGAGTGTCACCTCTTCCTGACGGCTGGTAGCCTTGATCGCCTCCGTAAGCTCTCTGCTAAGAGTAAATGTATGTGTCGCGCCATGCGTCGTCGGCACAGCAGGGCGCGGCCTGTCAGTAGGCAATTCTAATACACCTGGTGTGTCGGTCAGTTGACGTTTCCAGTAGGACAGATGCTCTTTGAGTTTGTCCTCGCGCAATACGTCCCGTTGCCAAAGTGCGAAGTCGGCATATTGAACAGGCAATTCCAGCAGATCTGGTTGCTGGCCCATATCGAAGGAGGAATAAAGCCGCACAAGCTCCTTGAAGAAGATACTAATTGTCCAACCATCGGCGATAATATGATGGATGATGAGCGCGAGCACATGTTGCTGTGGCGCAAGGTGATAGACTGTGATGCGCCAAAGGGGCTCATTCGTCAGATCAAATGCTTGGCAGGCTTCCTCTTCGATCAATCGCTGTGCAACAAGCTCTCGCCCTTGTTCTGGCTCAGCCTGAAGATCGACTTCATTCAATATGCGGTGCCCCGAATGCTGAATGATTTGTTGTGGTTGTCCATTGTTGAGCGAGAAGTGGGTGCGTAGGATCTCGTGGCGCTGCTGCATAGTCTCCAGGCTCAGGTGCAGGGACTCCATATGCAATTCGCCCGTGAAGCGCATCATTGCTGGAATATTATAGGCTGGGTTTCCTGGTGCCAATTGATCCATGAACCAGAGCCGTTGCTGCGCGAAGGAGGCTGGTATGACAATGGCCTCCTGCACAGCTGTTGAAGTGATCGCAGGAAATTGTTGCCACGCACGGGCGAAAGGACGTATTGGAGGAAGTGCCTCTTCCTCATGGTGTGTCTTTGCCTGCTCAATATGTTCAGCTAGCTGAGCTACTGTGGGAGCTTCAAAGAGAGCGCGCAGGGGGAGTATGACTTGCAGTATAGCGCGCACGTGTGAGATAACCTGTGCTGCTAGCAAGGAATGACCACCTAGAGCGAAGAAGTTGTCGTGAATACCAACTTGCTCAATACCTAACACCTGCGCCCAGGTAGTTGCCAGGATCTCTTCTGTGGAGGTACGTGGAGCAACAAAATCTGCTAGCAAGTCAGAGCGAGTTTCAGTAGAGGCGGGTAGGGCACGACGATCTATTTTCCCATTCGGGCTAAGTGGTAGTTCTGCGAGTTCCACGAATGCCGATGGCACCATATACTCAGGCATTTGCTGCAACAGATACTGTCGCAATGTGCGAATAGCCACAGCCTGATCTTTATTCCAGACAATATAAGCAACCAGGCGCTTATCGCCAGGGACATCCTCACGAACGATGACCGCGACTTCGCGCACCGCAGGATAGTGCCTGAGCCTCGCTTCTATCTCCCCTAATTCGATACGAAAGCCGCGCAATTTCACCTGATCATCCAGGCGTCCCAGGTATTCAATCTCGCCACCTGGAGCGTAGCACGCCAGATCACCTGTGCGATATAAACGTGCATCGGTTCGCGCGCTAAAGGGATCTGCGATGAAGCGTTCAGCGGTCAATTCAGGCCGATTAAGATAGCCACGAGCGACGCCAACACCGCCGATGTGCAGCTCACCTTGGACGCCAACAGGCACGGGTTGACCATAGCGGTTAAGGATATAGATCTGGGTGTTGGCGATAGGATAGCCAATTGGCACAATATGCCGCTGGTTGTTGCGCTGACATTCCCAATAGGTCACATCAATAGCGGCTTCAGTCGGACCATAGAGATTATGTAGCGCCGCACCGTGGCGAGCGAAGAAGCTCTCTTGCAATTCATAGGGGAGTGCTTCACCACTACACATGACCTGTCTCAGGCTGGTGCACTGTTCAAGACCTGGTTCCATCACAAAAACCTGGAGCATTGAGGGTACGAAGTGAAGGGTTGTAATCTGCTGCTCTTGAATGAGCGAGACCAGGTACGCGCTATCTTTATGCCCCTCGGGGCGCGCTACGACGAGCCGCGCACCTGTCATCAGCGGCCAGAAGAATTCCCAGACTGAGACATCGAAACTGAAGGGGGTCTTCTGCAAGACGCAATCCTGCTCTGTCAACTGATAAGCATCTTGCATCCAGAGCAAGCGATTACAAATGCCACGGTGCGTATTGATGACACCTTTGGGTTTTCCTGTTGATCCAGAGGTATAGATGACATAGGCTGCGTTCCCAGGTTGCGCGATAGTAGGAAGGTTGCCGCTATCTTCTTGTGCGATTATCTCCCATTCTGTGTCCAGGCAGATGATGTGCCTATCATCCGCTATCAATTTACTTGCGAGGTGAGCCTGGGTGAGTAGGATATGTTGCTGCTGGCGCTCACTTTGCGCTATGTCCTCAAGCATAAAGGTGATGCGTTCAGATGGATAGGTTGGGTCGAGCGGGACATATGCTCCGCCTGCTTTAAGAACAGCTAGTAGGGCCACAACCATCTCAACGGAGCGTTCCATAGAGATACCAACAAGTACCTCGGGTCCTACCCCTAGTCTGCGTAGATAGCGTGCGAGTTGATTTGCGTGCTCGTTTAATTCCCGATAGGTGAGTTGTATGTGCTCAAAAATGAGCGCAGGTCTATCAGGAGTGTGCTCAATCTGAGCCTCTATAAGCTGATGAAGACATAGGTTATCAGGATATGCCTTTGCAGTATGGTTCCACTCAATCACAATCTGTTGATGTTCTTCTTCCATGAGGAGAGGCAGCGTCGCGAGATGTTGCGTTGGCGCGTTTATCATGGCTGCGAGTAATAGCTGCAACTGTTCTGTTTTGCGTGCTATCGTAGTAGAGTCAAACAGAGCCTGATTATAGCTCATCTGGCCTATGATATTCTCACCCTGGTCGATAAATTGCAGCGCAAGATCACCTGGTACGGCTTGCGAATCCTCTGTCGAGGGGATGATCCTCAAGGCCGTAGGAGTAGAATGGAGCGGCTCGGAAAAGGCAAATTGTACCTGAAAGGGCAAAGGACATACCAAATTATGTTCCGTTTTTAACTTCTTGAGTAAATGTGTGAAGAGAATGTCCTGGTACCTGCTGGTTTGTATGAGTTCTTGGTATGTCCGCTCAAGCAGTGATTGTATTGTTAGGTTCTCTGTAAAGAGGGTGCGTAAAGGATACACGTTATTAGAAAATGGTGCTTGCTGCTCGGATTGAAGCGACCTACCCGTTGGTGAGTGAACACCAATAACGAATTCATCCTGGTTCGTATAGAAGTGGAGTAGCACTTGAAACCCTGTCAGGAAGAGCGCCGACAATGGAACATTTCTTAGCTGACTATACGCTCTGAGTGTACTAACGTGTGATTGTGGCAATGTCCATGTATAGATCGCCTCATCATTATTTGTATGCATGAAACGTGGATAGTCAACAGGCAATTCAATCTCTGTGGGCATATTAAAGAGATATGCTTTCCAATAAGCAATATGCTCCTCCATCTCCTGGTCTCGTGTTTGCTCCTGTTCCAAGGGCAAGGAAATACCGCTTGTTGTATGGGTATGCATGGGTGTATCATCAATAGCCGATGAAATCAGCACCTGTTCTTCCAATTTTTCCGTCTCTATGAGAGTATGTTGATTTTTCGGTGTTTCTTTTGTAGTAGACATACAAGCCCATCCCTTATCTAACCGAGGCCGGAGACCCCACATGTATGCGCGAGGGGGAATGCTGAGTCCTTACAAGGCGCATAAGTAGCGAGGTCTCCGTTTCTCTTTCTGTTTTGTTCGTTTTTTGGTAGAAAACATCTATAGATTGGCATGCAGTGAATTGCAAAGACACTCCTCGATCCACGGGTAGTGTGAGGAGAGGTACAAGCCCACGGATATATCCGTGGAGTCTGGTGACTAGATCAAAGAAATTTTGTTTTACTTTCGGCTTTCCTGAATTGATCTCAGCGATTTTTAGTCTGTCTTAAGAAGAAAGGCGAGCAATGTTTGCTTCTTATTAAAGATATCGTTACTATACATGCGAATGCACCAAGAAATGGCCCATATTTCTTACCTCATAGACTAATTGCCGAATGGAGGTTGCTGTACTGAGCGTGGGAAGCCAACAGTATTCTGGAATCAGAGAATGAGTGGATCGTAACATACAACATGGGAATCGTTTGTGAAGTCGCTCACATTCATGAGTGTGTTTGTTACGCAAGCGTTGAGCTATGTTCAGGAACACGGTTTTATCACAGAGATTGTGGTGAGAAAGCCCCAGTCATTCATGCCCTGGGGCTTTCTCACCATGAGATAGTCATTATTTGAAAATCTCTGACTGTGGTTCTACGAGAAGACCATGTATACCAACTCATGCTTGAGAATATTTTTGTCTTCTATAGAATTCTTGTACTATTCTAGAGACAGGCTTAACGCAAAGATGAACTGGCCCGTCAGCGACCCCACCGGTAAACCGGGGGGCTTGTGGGAGGCTACCCTGAGTGGTCTTGGCTGCAAGCCCCGATGCTGACCAGCTCCCAGTGTGCGAGCACACCGGAGCCGTTCAGAAGGAGTGCGAAAAAGCAGACCCTGGAGTGGCTTTTCCAGCTCCGGGCTCTTTAATCGCTCAGTTAAACAGGTTGATGGGGTGTCCAAAGCCAGTGCCGAGCAAAGATCGCCGCTTCTGACACCAGGGCGAGGAAAACATTACCGTTGGTGTGTGCTGGATCAGGAAGGCGCACACCAACGCGATGCCTCATTGCGGTGGTCACGAAAGGCAAGAAGATCGGCACCTATGTCGGGCGTGTGACGATCACGTCGGACGGGTACTTTAAACTGACAGGGCGTCCGTTTGGCATGGTCGAGGGAATTCATGCACGATATTGTCGGCGGGTCCATCGCAATGATGGCTACGCTTATGTGCAAGGAGAGGCTGCACTTCCTTCCCAGGCGTTCACGCTGGGGCTTCCGTGCCGCCGTTTGGTGAAAAAGATTGTTGCTCTCTGTGGTAAGATAAGCAGGGTTCATCGCAGAGCTATTCGTCGTAGCAGGCGACATCTTGCCTCTTCTCGTCAAACCACTCCTCACTTGCCGCCAAGCACATGGGCCTTGAGCCATGCGTTGCGAAACGCGCCGCGCGGGTCGAGCCGCTCCAGCAAACGGACAAAGTCGGAATGGCGTTGGTAGAGCGGAGCAATTGCCGCTGCATCCGCATAGAAGAACTTGCCCCAATGCGGGCGCGCCTCGAATGGGGCCAGAGCGTCCTCGATCTGGATGACCATCTCCTGGACCGCGTCTGGCTCGCGCTTCCAAGTGAAGTGGATGCCGACGCAGTCTTCCTCGTAGTTCATGCTCATCCACAGCCGATCCGCGGCCACCCGGCGAATCTCGCTCACCTGTAGGAGTGGCTGGATCCTGTCTGCGAGGGCGCGTAGAGTTTCTATCGCCACGAAGGCGTGCCGTCGAGGGATGAGATACTCCGACTGGATTTCCTGGCCGCTACTGGGCGTGTAGCCCATGCGGAAATGCGGTAAGCGGTTGGACCAGAGACCGGGCCGCCCCAACTGCGGTGTACAAGGGGTTGGATCGAGTCCAACGATCGGGTGCCGATCAACCGTTGCGGCAATCGCGCCGAAGAGGTCACCCTCCACCCGGTCGGGTTCATCCATCCGGCTCTTGACCCAGACCTGATCGTTCGTTTGGCCCCAGCGGGTAAAGATGCTGACGCTGTAGCCGCACGAGGTGATCTCATCGAAGTGGTCATAGAGCGCCTTCCAACTGAGCCCCTCGAACACCTGCTGTTTCATCTCGTAGGCCGGCTGTACGTCCAGGGTGATTCGGGTGACCACGCCGAGCGCGCCAAGTCCGACCACCAGGCCGTCGAAGTCGGGATCGCCTCTGGATGCCTTGATGACCTCACCGCTGGAGGTTACCATCTCCAGCCCGGCGACCGCAGTCGCGAGATTGCCACAGGTGACGCCTGAGCCATGCGCCGCCGTCGCTACGGCACCAGCGACGGAGATGTGGGGAAGCGAGGCAAGGGTGTGCAAAGCCACTCCCTCGTCGTTCAATGTCTTGATCAGATTGCCGTATGTCATTCCCCCGCCTAAGGAGACCGTATGTGCTTCATGCTCGACGAGCACATCCGCAGGCAGATTCTCGAGCGAGATCAGCTCCGAGGCGTCGGCGATACCGTTGAACGAGTGCCGCGAGCCCAACACATGCACGTTGGCCGCCTTGGCGACGATCTGCTGCACCTGTTCAATCGTCCGCGGTCGGTGTAGCTTCTGTGCCTGGTATGTGTAGGTGCCAGCCCAGTTTCTTTCCGGCACAGATATCTCAGTCATTGCCTTCCTTCTTCCTTCATTTTCGACCTCCAAGCCTGACGAAGAGGAGAACGAGCTTCTTTGGGGAAACAACACCTCGTGTCTTTCGCATTGTACCACGAGAACTTGGGTAGTGTCTGGCGTTGGATTATGAGTATTAAAAATCCCCTGCCACGCCACCGCCAAGATTATCGCGTCCATCTCCGTAGCGTATCTGCTGATCTCCCGATGGAGATTGAGCGACTGCAAGGCGTCCACCCAATCCGAGGAGTCGCCTGATGAAACCAACGATGGACCCAAGAACGACGAGAACTGCGATCCCACCCAAGAGTATTAGGAGCATTCTCCCATTACCAGAACTTGCACTAGAACGGCTTTGCAGAGAGGTTTCCAGAGATTGAATGGCCGCAAGCGTCGCTGAAGTGAAATGATTGCCGACAGCCGCGTTTTTGAAAGCCTGCCCAACAGTGGTATATTGCGACTTTGACAACGGAACTTGAGAACCACCAACTACCGTGAAGTAGTGATGCGCGACATCAATGGCTATCACGATCAACCGTTTGCTGGTCAGATGAGCGCTGACCGTGCGTTGCACAAAGTCAGACGCCGTTCCGCTGAACGTGCTGGTAGTATAGACATCGAGTGGGTAGGCGAGCTTTGATCCCTCATATATTACTTGCTGGACATTGAGTACTTCTACTGGATCGCTGACGCGGACGGTATCCGCTTGCGCTGGTAACGAGGAAGCAAAGAACAGACAACAGGCGGCGATCATGGCAAGCAAACTCAAACTCAGGTGGCGCGCTTGCCATAGAAGATGCTTTTTCATCATGATTTTTCCCCAGGATTAGATCTGCATCGCATAAGTGAAACGCTCAAAAGCAATGTATTAAAAATCAGAGGTTGTGCGGGTGCGACGCCCCTACACATTACAGAAAACGCTTTACAGCCTCTGCTACGGTCCTTCCATTAGCGAACCAGCCAGACCTGCACGGTGTGATCGGCGCTGGCGGAAGCGATATACTGACCATCAGGAGACCAGGTAATGGAGTAAACATAATCATGATGGCCGCTATATGTGAATACATTACCCCCAGTGGCCGCTTCCCAGACTTGCACCGTCTTGTCGTAGCTGGCAGAGGCAATGTGCTTGCCATCAGGCGACCAGGCGACGCTGCTCACGCTCGCGTGGTGCCCCCGGTAGGTAAACACCATCTGGCCAGTGCTGGTATCCCAAACCTGAGCGGTCTCATCAACGCTGCCCGAAACAATGCGTTTGCCATCAGGTGACCAGGCAACCGCGTAAATCTTGTTGGTATGCCCCTTATAGGTAAGGAGCGTTTTACCACTTGTGGCATTCCAGATCTGGATGGTGCCATCAAAGCTCCCGGAAGCCAGCTTCTTGCCATCAGGCGACCAGGCGATACTACTCACTGTATCACTATGCCCCTGATAGGTAAGCACGTGAGCGCCAGTCATGGCGTCCCAGATCTGCACGGTCTTGTCATAACTGGCAGAAGCAATATATTTTCCGTCAGGCGACCAGGCAAGGGAGAGGATGACATCCTGATGCCCTTTATAGGTAGCGATTTTCTGCTTGCCAACTACTTGAATGACATCCACATCATTGCTGTTTCCGCCAGCGGCGATATATTTTCCATCGGGCGACCAGGCAATCGCATTCATGACGGTATAACTGGCATAGGTCATCTGTTTTTTGCCAGTCACGGCATCCCAAACCTGCGCCGAATCGTCGCCAAGCCCGCCAGCGGAGACGATTCGTTTCCCATCAGGGGACCAGGCAACCTGCCAGACCACTGATGAATGTCCTGTGTAGCTATAGGGATTGATATGGAGGGGGACAATAGTCGGGGTCAGAGTGGAAGAGTTCTGGGCACCGTTGCCAGCATGCGACTGGAGACGGGGCAAGATCAGGAAAAAAAAACTTCCTCCAAGAATAGCCAGCAAGGCAAACGCGCTGATGCTTCCAATAAACCATGGAGACCAACGTTGTGGCGCCTGAACATTTCGGTGATTGTCATATGGCTGCTGGCCTCCCATAGGGAGAGGTGGCGGAGGATATGTCGCGTTATAATGCTCACTATAGGGTTTTCCGCAACTGTGACAAAAAGCTTCATGTGTGGCGAGGGCTGTTCCACATGCAGAACAGATACGCCTGGCTGCTTGATACATACAGCTGTCCTTTCATAATGTTGTTCTCATCGGTAACATATCCTCTTCTTTTCGCAATCAAACTTGTAATTCCATGCTGCACTTTCTCAACGGGTTCTTTGTACACTGCCAATCGTAGGTTGTAGAAGCCGTAGCTCTTGCGTATGGGGAGAGTATACAGGGGAAACAGCCTTTACGCATCTGTAATATAACCGGTATTTGGAGCCAGGTTTTGTTTCACGATGAGGCGAAAAATGGGACCTACCCGGTAAAATTACTAGGACGAATACCCATGCATATATTTCTATGCGTATCTCCCTAAGATCCTGCCAGGTTTCTTGACTGCGAGGGGGTGTGGTTGGCAGAGGGGCATTGCTGTATCGGCAGGCTGCGTTTTACCTCTCAGGTCGCGCCTGTAGTTCGGGTATAAGCCAACCACTGAAACTCACAGCTAACCGCGTTCAGATAATGATACCAGGCTATATACAAGTTCAATAGGTGCTTTGAGGGTAGGGAGGCTAACATGCTTCTTATTCGGTTAATTGGAGCCGTAATTGCGGGCGCTTTCGCGACTGTCGTGGGCGTTCTCGTATGCGGTATTATTGGAACGGTTTTGTATGAAGTGCTCTTTGCGCACGGGACTTCACTCTCTTCAATCGATCCATCGGATTTGTCAACGGTCCTGCAAACGCCCGGTCTTGCCAGCGCTGGCACACTTATCGGTGTAGGCTGTGGGATACTCATTGGGCTGATCGTCTTTATCCAGAGCGTGAGCTATGCCTTTAAGCGTGACCGTCTCTCGAAGGGAGGCATGCGTATCTCCGCGCTTGTCAGCGCAATCAAGCACCGCTACGTAAACAATGTAAACTCGCCCGGCAATAGCTATACCGTTTATACCGTACATGCCGAGTGGCTCGATCCGCGAACGGGCTCGCGCTATCGCTTCAAGCAGGATAAGAACTCGCGTCCGGTCGTACGTGAGGGTGAGTATGTGACCGTCCAGGTCAATCCCCGGAACTACAATGACTACCATTTGGAGCTATAGAGCCACTTACAATGCGCCGAAGTTCAATGAATTAGCAAACAGACGCCTGGACCGATGATTACACCAAGAGGAACCGTCAAGGTGTCGTGATTGCTATATCCTGCCTATCGTAGCGCACGAGCATCTCGCCACCTGGCGAGATGCTCGCGAGCGTGATACTTCCGAACTGAATATTCCAGAAAATCTCTTTAGTGATCCAGTTTCCTTTAGCTCATGCGGTGCTGTTCAATGAGTATGATTATTTCCGCACGCTGAAAATGCTGTGCCCATCCTAATGCTGTTGCCTCAAATTCGCTATCCTTGAGGTCAAGATCATTGGGAACAGTGAGCAGAACTTTCGCGAGTTCAAGATCGCCCCGTTCGGCCGCGATATGAAGGGGGGTAAGTTGCCTTTCTCCACGCTGGACGTTGACCAGTTCTGGATACTCGATCAGCAACCGGTGAACCCGCTGTTTCCATCCCATATCCCATGCGGAGAGAAGATCAAGAGGCACTCCGTGGCTGACGAGCCAGTCCACCGAGGCGGGTTGCTGGCAGTGAACTGCTATATCCAGGGGCGTCAGCCCATTGGGCAGGGAATCGTGGAAGAACCTGTCTTCAACACGTTTGCCCCTCTCGTCGAGGGCCATGACCTCACCTCGTCCGATCGCTTCCAGAAAGAGTACCTGATCCTTTGTTGGTGGGGGAGCCGCTAGCGTCTGCGTGCGCAGATGCCAGCTTGGACCGTATCCCATGGACTGAAAGCCGACGCGTCGGTACACCGGCTCTCCCATGGGCGTTGCATTGAGCACAACATGATGGCATCCCATCTGCCGTGCAAGGTCGCATGCCTCCCACGCCAGTGCGGTCCCGATCCCCTGATTGCGAGCCGAAAGCCCCACCTCCATCGCAAATAGTCCCCCTATCCCCCATTCGCCAGTCGTGATATTGAGCATACACCGCCCCACTATCTGATTCTTCTGGAAAGCGACCAGGCTGCGCACATGGCGTGGATACATCTGATGTAGGGCAGCGCGAGCTTCTCTCTTCTCTGCAGGGTAGAAAGAAAGATCATCTACCTGGCAGGCTGGTTCGTTCTCGACAGCCTGAATGTCAAAGGCGGAAGAATGGACATGCTGGCCTGAGAGATCACGAAGGTTGCACCACATCCAGTGCGGTTGCCAGTTTGGTTCAAACCCACGAGCGAGCAAGCGCGCGGCAAGGTCGCCTGGAGGAATCGCAGTGAGATACCAGCAGATCGCCCCCCCATGGGACGTTGAGCGCGATACCACTCCAGCGCACAGTCTAGCTGGTCGTCAATCTGGAGAGGATTGACAGAAGAAATAGCCAGGTGCCCGCTCGTCCACATGATGCCTTTTTCAGAAACCACTTCTTTCGCCCTGGCTTGCGCACAGCGGGCAAACCAGCCCTGGTTATTCAAACTCAATGCCTGCCACTGTTGCTCAAAGGTTGGGCCCTCATCTAGAAAGAGTTCTTGACGGTCTCTCTGATCCATGCTCTCTTCTTTCTCGTTTATGCCTGTTTCTTTTCTTCTTTCACCTACTCTATTCCATGTGCCTGCACAGAACAAGGTAATGCCAAATACAGCTGGATCTCCCGCGAGGATTGTGCACGTGCAGCTACCGGTGCACTCATAGGCAAGCTGACAACCATTGGGCCAGTTGATGTCACCGGGCCAGAGGCTCTCAGCTTCGCGGATCTGGTATCACGCCTCTCCAGCCTCTCCGATCAATGGGCCAACGAGAAGAGCACTCCTGCATTCCAGAACCTGTACCGCCAGTGGATGGACCTGCGCTGCTGGAGCACTTCCTGCGCTGAAAGCCTCGATCGTTCCATGACTCAGGTGCCGGAGCAGCGCTTCTACCATTTGCGAGCGAGCGCTGTTCTCAGTACAAGGAGAGACGCCCCTTGTCTTCGTCGCTTTTTTCTTTCCTCACACTCAAGAGTTATGGATGTTGCTCTGGTTGAATGGAGAAATCCTCAAAGGTCACTACAAAGCCAGTTCCCTCAGGGGAGGCGCACATCAGCCCCACATCCAACATCTCCTCCTGCGAGAGAGAGAACTGCCGAAGCATTTGATAGTGGCTTCCATCCAGAGCATAATGGACTTCAATTGTGTTCCCGGCTCTGGTTACACGAAGCCAGAGCGCTGAAGGATTGGAGGAAAGGGCAACCATTGACCAATCTGAAGTATCTCGCGTCACCACGGCACTGACATGCTGTTTCTCCTCAATGAACTCAATGCCACACTTCATCCAGGTAGTCTCATTTAAGCGTACCATCAGTCCCGCCTGGTCGTAGAGGGTCTGGTACTCCCCGCTGAATTTGGCCTCGGCCCGGAAGTCTCCTTTCCGTCGCTCAAAGTAAAAATGCCCGCTATCCTGGATATAGCCCCCAGCAGTCAGACGCCAGAAGTCCGTTTTAGGCCCTGTGTGGACGATTACCTTGTTGTCCTGGATCGTCCACGTGGGAGGCTCGTTGTACCAATGCATGACGTGTTCTTCCTTGTTCTATCAATAATATAAAAGAAGTTGCTACGGTATTTTATCATAGCCAGAGCATTCCCCCTCAGACAATTCTTCTGCCTGAAAAAAGGATGGTTTGATGGCGCGTCGAACGGATAATCGTGCGTTCGGAGCAGATAACGAAGGGCGTCGAGGAAATGTGGATCAAGAGCTGAGGAAGACGTGCATTTGATCGTGTATTCATAGAATGCCTGGTATCCGCTTTACTAGTGCAGGTTCAAGAAAGCCCTTGTGTAAAGAGGTGGAAATTTGATGCCTTCTAGCGAAGTGGTTCTACTGGACAAGAGGTGTTCTTGAGGCTATGCTTAAGAAACACGGCGAGGCGAGGGAACTGTAAGATGATGGAGACTTTCAGGCTGATACTATGAGAATAAAAAAGAAATATGTGCTTCTTCCGCTGGTAGCCATTCTGGTTTTTGCTGCAGTGGGCTATGGGACATTACGACTGATCGATATGCGCACGTTCCAGTTTTTTGGTGGCCTGGTTGATCGCATCGAGACTGATCAAAAGGTGGTCGCACTTACGTTCGATGATGCTCCAACCCTACAGGTTACTTCTGTGTTGCAGACGTTGGCACAAAAAAACGTCCGGGCCACTTTTTTCGAGATTGGCTCAGCAATCGAGAAGTATCCGCAGTTAGCGCGGGCTATCACACAGGCGGGCATGCAGGTGGGCAATCATTCCTATTCCCACCAACGCATGGCCTTGAAGCCGTTTTCCTTTTATCAGGACGAGGTGGACAAAACGAATCGGTTGATCAGGGGTACTGGCTATAGCGGGGAGATTATGTTTCGACCCCCAAATGGGAAAAAGCTCGTTGGTCTGCCCTGGTATCTCAGCCAGCAGCATATTCGTACGATCATGTGGGATGTCGAACCCGACACATTTGAGGATACAGGTGCGAGCAACGGGGATGCGAATTTCCTGGTGAACTATACGCTAGAACATACAAAGCCGGGCTCGATTATTTTGTTGCATCCGTTCTGTGACAAGGTTTGTGCAGCCGACCGCGAGGCTCTCCCCAGGATCATCGACGAGCTAGAGGCACGAGGCTATCAGTTTGTGACTGTCTCTCAATTGCTGATGTATGCGAAAAAGTAGACTGCCACCTCATAGACGTACCATGCATCATAGGCAGCATCAGCAACCAAGATGCGTGGGAACCACCTCAAGCCATCCTTGAGCTTGCATCTCACGGCGCCTAGTGGAAAGCGAAACAGGGCTTCCTGTATCTCCGAAGTCCTGATCAGCGCAGAGGGAGAAGAGATGCTCATTCAATCTCCCTCCTCCGTGTGTCTTACGTTCCCATGGTATCAGTATATTTTGAGACGTTGATTATGAGACTAGCGCTCAGTAAGATCAAGAAGGGAGGCACTCGCAGCTCATGAATCCTCACTTAAAGAGGCTCTAGAACATCGATCATGATGTTTCGTTCCTTGACTTTTTCCCTCCTCTCCGGTATAGTTTTACTGATATATTCATGACTATTTATCATAAAATGGTCACGTATCTTCCTACAAAGGAAAAAGTACATGGAAACCTCAACACAAAGCACAGGCGAACAGCCAGTAGCGATCAGACTGCTGCTAGCTTGTGGGGCCATCGGTCCGTTGCTCTTCATTGTTGTGTTTCTCATCGAAGGGGCAATACGTCCTCACTACAGCGCCTGGCAGAACGTTGTCAGCTCACTCAGTCAGGGTGAGGGTGGGTGGATACAAATGGCGAACTTCATCGTCTGCGGAGCGCTCGTGCTCGGTTTTGCCATCGGGCTGAGGCGTGCCTTGCGTACAGGCCGTGGCTCCACCTGGGGGCCCATCCTGCTAGGTATCTTTGGCCTCTGCCTCATTGGTGCTGGGATCTTCGTGACCGACCCACTTCTGGGTTATCCACCTGGAGCATCGAGCACGCCAACCGTTCACGGGACCCTCCATAACCTCTTGAGCCTTTTCGTCTTCGCCTCGCTGATTGCGGCTTGCTTCGTGCTGGCACGGCGCGAGGCCGCTGATCCTGCCGGGCACGGCTGGGCCTGGTATTCCGTTGCCACAGGTATCCTGGTCGCTGTCTTTTTCGTCGTGACCGATGTCGTTGCGTTGCTCAACGGACCAGCAGGGCTCATGCAACGAATCTGCATCATTATCGGCTGGAGTTGGATTGCTCTGCTGGCGATCCGCCTCATGAGCAAGAAGGTCCAGAGAGCTTGAGCTGTGCAACAGGAGGACGACATTTGGCACAGCAGAACAGGCGAGAAAGCCGACAGATGCAGACCAGAGAGAGACGTGAGGCTCGAGCACAGCGCATTCTGGATGCGGCCTCGACCTTGATCTTGCACGATGGCTATGACAAGACCACCATCGAGGAGATCGCCAAGGAAGCCGGCGTCGGGAAGGGGACGCTCTATCTGCACTGGGACTCGCGAGAAGCGCTCTTCGCTGCGCTCATTCTCCGGGAAAAGGTCGCGATGGCAGAAGACATCAAGCAGCGGATTGCAGGCGATCCTGTGGGAGCTTCGTTGCATGGGCTTCTCAAACACGCAGCACTTGCGCTGATGCAGCGCCCATTGCTCAAAGCAGCTCTGCTGCATGATACACAGGTCTTCGGAGAGGTTATCCAGCGCGAGCAGGGCAGCACTCTCTCGACAGAGGTGCTGGCAGGCTTCACGGCCTATCTGGAAGCGCTGCGCCAACAGGGACTGGTGCGCGCAGATCTCTCTCTGCACACACTAGGAGCCCTTTTCAGCTCCATTTTTACCGGTTTTTTCCTCGCGGTTCCCTTCTTGCCAGATGCGTTCAAACCTTCTGATGAGGAACTGGCAGAGTTGATAGCTGAAACGGGTCATCGCACACTAGAGCCTCGTGACCCGCTTCCATCCAGCTCACTCCAGATGGCTTCCCATACCTTGAAGCAGTATCTGGATCGTTCTGTGGCAAGCGCACAAGAACAGCTTCAAGTGGGTGATCAGGCGAAGGTGGAGGATGATCGATCGCGTGCCCACAGATCCGTCCGTGCGAGAGGAAGAAAAGGCGGGCGTTCGAAGAAATTGAAGACAGTTGCACAGGTCGACCAGGTTCGGCGCCTGTATGCTGATAAGACCAAATCCATTGAGGAGATCTGTTCGACGCTCGGGATTTCTCGTGCCAGCTTCTATCGCTATCTCAAGGACGCGAGGCCAGGCGAATCATGACTCATTACGGGCAAAGGAAAAGTGCGTGTTTTCGCTGACATGTTGTGGAAGGGAGATGTTCTATGACGGTCAATCTCAAACTGCTTACGGCACAAACCGTCGTGATGTGTGGTTTTCGCTCTGGCCCTCTTTCTGGCGACGAACCCAATCGAAAGACCTGGGACAAAGTGTTTGAAAACAGGGGTCTTCTGGCATGGTTTGATAAGAGTGACCCTCCCAGCCAGCATGGCGTCGAGGTATCGATTGGTTAGAGGGTTGGATCCTGACCGCTGAAGCGGCGATACTCGTCATGTGTGCCTCCTTGTTGGGAACTGTTTCGTTCTTTCCCATCGAAGAGGCACATTTTCTGCTTTCTCGCTACCTATGATCATCTCGTTGCGCAATTCGTGGGCCCCTCAGGGGGTGGGGCGTGGGTAGGGAATATGGTTGAATTTGAACGCCGTTTCTGCTAGCATGTAATACATAAAACAGAAGAGAGTAATTAAGTGCCGCTTTTATCTAAATAAGTGCATCCATGCAGAGGAATGGAGGCGCTTGTACAACCCTTGACTTCAGGACTTCCCAATACTAGACATGGCTCCGAAGAAGTATAGCGTTTGTATGTCAGCATAGTAGCTGATATTTCGGGAGGAGAAAACCATGACATCGAAGTTCGCAAGCCGTCTACGAGCACTGGGGGTACTCGTTATCCTCGCCACACTTGCCCTCGCAGGATGCGGAGGTAGCACGACAGCTGGTTCATCCTCAGGTGGAACACTCGCGCCAGGCGATAGCTTCAAACTTGGTGTGTCACTCACTTTCAACAACACCGACTTCTGGACTAACTATATCTCTTATGAGACCAAGTTCGCCTCTCAGTATAAGGCAACCTTAATTGGACCCCTGGTCGCTAATAATGACGCCGCCAAACAGATTACCGATATTCGCACCCTTATCCAGGAAGGCGCCCAGGCGCTGATCGTCAACCCGGTTGATAGCGCCGCGATTGCTCCCGCGCTCGATTACGCTGCCAGCAAGCACATCCCTGTGATTAGCGTCGATGTCGCGCCAAGCACGGGCAAGGTCTTTATGATTGTACGCGCGGATAATGTACTGTATGGACAAAACTCCTGCAAATATATTGCCACCCATGCATCTGGTAGCGGTGGGCACATCGCGATCCTGGAGGGTGACCTGGCCTCGCTCAACGGCAAGGACCGGACCGATGGCTGCACCCAGGTGATCAAGTCGAACTATCCGCAATTCAAGACGGTTGAGTACGCCACGAAATGGGATACGCCGACCGCTGTTAACGACGCCAAGACGGCGCTGAGTACCTACCCGGATTTGCAAGGCATCTATGTGGAGTGGGGCGCACCCGAGGATGGTATTCTGGCGGCTGAACAGGCTGCTGGCAAGTTCACCTCTGTGGGGGGATCGTCACATATCGTGCTGGTTGGCAATGATGGCGTGCCGCATGAACATGCCCTCATTCGCAGCAACAAGCTTGATGCAACCATCTCGCAACCCGCTAATGCCTACGCGCAATATGCCGTCTTCTATGCCCGGGCTGCACTGGAGGGCAAGACCTACTCCGCCGGACAGAGCACCGATCATAAGAGTACCATCGTTAGCCTGCAAGGCAACCTTGAGGACGCACTTCCGGCGCCCATCGTCGACAAAACCAACGTGGGCGATCCTAACCTGTGGGGAAATGCGAAGTCGACCTCCTAAGGGAAGAGCCTGAAAGCGGAGAGATCCTGACATAGGAGGAATCGTGAGAGAAGCTGTGAATGGAGGGCTGGGCCCCGCCCAGCCCTCTGTGGGGGTAGCACAGGGCGTCTGGAAAGCCTTTGGTGAAACCCAGGCCCTTCGTGATATCTCACTTGAGGTCAGGGCCGGCGAGTGCCACGGATTGGTTGGGCGTAACGGGGCCGGGAAATCCACCCTGGTTGCCATCCTTACCGGTATGACGTACCCCGACCGCGGCGTCGTTCGAATCGGAGGTGAAGTCGCGCCACCTTTGGTGGATCGCGCCGCCTGGCAGCACCTGGTGGCCTGTGTGTACCAGAAATCGATGGTCGTTCCCAACCTGACCGTCGCCGAAAATATTTTTCTTAATCGTGTGACCAGCAAGTACCGAGGGATCGTCAACTGGCGTACCATGCGTTCACGGGCACGGCAGGTCATGCTCGACTGGGGCTTCGATCTGGATATCAACCGTCGCGCGCATGACCTGACCGTTGAGCAGCGGCAGATCGTTGAGATTGCGCGTGCCCTTTCGGTGGGAACGCGTTTTCTCATTCTTGATGAACCCACGGCGTCGCTGGAGAAGGTCGCGATTGAACGACTCTTTGAAAGGATCCGTCGCCTTAAGGAGAGCGGCGTCGCTATCCTCTTTATCTCGCACCACCTGGAGGAGATCTATGAGGTGTGCGACCAGGTCACCGTCTTGCGCGACGGTGTGCGTGTGTTGAACAGGCAGGTTGAGGAGATCGGGCAGGAGCAACTTGTCGAGGCGATGGTTGGAGCTGCGCCGCAACAGGAAACAAACAGCGCAGTCGCGAGCCAGGTCGTCGCTTCCCCACGCCCACGGCTCGAGATCTCGCACCTGCATATCCCCGCCACCCTGGGCCCTGTGCAGGATGTAAGTTTTACGGTGGGAGAGGGGGAGTGTGTTGGCCTGGTCGGTTTACAGGGTTCTGGTACGACGACTGTCGCGGACGCTGTCGTTGGTCTGAGAAAACCAGCCTCGGGAGAAATTAAGCTCAATGGCAAGCCGATTCAGGCGGGCAGAGTAGACGCTACCTTGCGACAGGGGATTGCCTATGTGCCTGAGGATCGGCATGCACGCGGGTTCGTGCCGTATCTTGGTGTTGAAGAGAACCTGACATTATGCATTCTGGATCGTGTCGCAAAGGGGGGCATCGTTTCGCGTTCCAGCAGCCAAACGGTTGCCAGACGCCTGGTCAAACAACTGGGGATCGTCGCTAGCGGCCTCGATCAGCCAGTTGGGCAGTTGAGTGGAGGAAATCAGCAGAAGGTAGTGGTTGGGCGAGCACTGGCCCGGCAGCCCGAGGTCCTGGTGGTCGTGACGCCTACGGTCGGGGTGGATGTCGCCGCTAAGGAGGCGCTTCTCAATGTAATCGATGCTGCCCGCGTGCATGGGACGGCTGTCTTACTCGTCTCTGACGATCTGGATGACCTGCGCATCTGCACACGCTTGCTAGTTATGGTCAAAGGGAGACTGGTCAAGGAGTACCAGCCGCCCTGGGACCGCCATGTGCTCATTACTGCAATTGAGGGGCTTGAGCCGGCCTCCGCACAAGGGTATACCGAAACGAACGGAGAGGAATTGTCATGAGAAAGTCAATGGTCGAACACGAGGTCAAACCATTGCAACAGCCTACTGATGGGACGCTTCTGCGTCGTGGGCGCTCCATGGCTACCAGCTGGATCCGAGAACTGGCCCTGCTTCCGATCATTATTTTGATCGTGATCGTGGGCGCCTTTGTCAATCCCGCGTTCCTGACTGCGGATAACTTCATCAACGTTGCGCAGCAATCGGCGGCTTTAGGTGCCGTTGTGGTGGCCGAGACCCTCATCTTGCTCACCGGCAAGTTTGATTTGTCTCTGCAATCAACGTATGGCCTGGCACCAATGGTAGGAGCATGGCTGATTGTCTCAAAGGATAGCCAGGGCCTGGGTACCAACTGGCCTCCCTTGCTTGGGATCGCCATTGTTCTGCTCATAGGTCTGGTGATCGGAACTCTTAATGGTATCCTGGTGATCAAGCTGGGATTCAATGCCTTTATCTTTACCCTGGCCATGCTGATCCTCCTGGCAGGTATCCAGGTTGGTATTGTGGGTGGACGCACCATCTATCGCTTGCCCGCTGCATATATCTATTTGGGGTCGGAATACGTTCTAGGGATTCCGGTCTCGGTGTGGATTACTGGCGCGATCTTCCTGGTCTCGGCACTCTTTCTGAGGTATCATCGGATTGGACGCGCTATCTATGCCATCGGAGGGAACACGGAAGCGGCACGAGCTGCTGGGATCCAGGTAGACCGTATCCGCATAGGAGTGTTTATTGTTGGGAGCCTCCTGGCTGCGCTGGCCGGACTGATGACAGCGGGGCAGGTAGTGGCGGTAACCGCCAACCAGGGTAACAATCTCATTTTCTCGGTCTTTGCGGCCGCTGTGATCGGTGGTATCTCCTTGGATGGGGGTCGAGGACGTATTGTGGGAGCCCTCACGGGTGTCATCTTATTGGCGCTGGTCACGAACATCCTCATTCTTTCGCAAATCCAGACCTTCTGGATAGATGCGGCCAATGGGCTTATTATCTTAATTGCACTGGGTATTGCCCGCTTGATCGGTACCGAGAGCGCATAATGTTTCTGAGAGCTCCCCGAGCGAAATCTGGCGTCGAGGCGTTCGGAATAATTATGACCGAGGAGGGTATTGATGATGTTGGCCATCAGGGATGTTCGAACTATTTTAACGATGCCAGATGGCGCAAATCGGCTGGTGATCGTCAAGATCGAGACCACTGAGCCGGAACTCTATGGCCTGGGCTGCGCGACCTTTACGCAACGTCCCCTGGCTGTGCGAAGTGCCGTGGAGGAGTATCTAAGGCCATTCTTGCTGGGAAAGGATGTCCACAGGATTGAAGACCTGTGGCAAACGATGTGGGTTAATTCCTACTGGCGCAATGGACCAGTGCTCAACAATGCCATCTCAGGTGTGGATATTGCCCTGTGGGACATCAAAGGGAAGCTTGCCGGTATGCCCATCTACCAACTACTAGGAGGAAAGTGCCGCGAAGCCGCAGCGGTCTACCGGCATGCAGATGGGAAAAACGAGGCGCAAGTGCTAGAGCGCGTCCAGGCATTGATGGAGCAGGGGTATCACTACATACGCTGTCAGATGGGAGGCTATGGGGGTAAGACATCGCTCAACCAGTTGCCGGAGGAGGCACAGCCAGGGACATACTATGACCCGGCCGCTTATGCGCGCAGCATACCGCCGCTCTTTGAGTATATACGCGCACACATTGGCTTCCAGGCAGAATTGTTGCATGATATTCACGAACGCCTGGCGCCCATTGAGGCCCTACACCTGGCGAAGAAGCTAGAGCCATACGAATTGTTCTTTCTTGAAGATCCCCTGCCACCGGAGCAGGGCGGCTGGCTTGAGATGCTGCGGCAACAGTGCGCCACGCCCATCGCGATGGGCGAATTGTTTAACAACCAGCACGAGTGGATGCCACTGATTACCCGGCGCCTGATCGATTTCATCCGCGTGCATGTAAGCCAGGTCGGTGGACTAACACCGGCCAGGAAATTGGCAACCTTGTGTGAAGCCTTTGCCGTGCGTACCGCGTGGCATGGACCAGGCGATACTTCGCCGGTTGGGCATGCGGCGAACCTGCACCTGGATCTAAGTTGCCATAACTTCGGCGTACAGGAGTGGAGCGGCTTCAGTGAAACTGTGCGCGAGGTCTTTCCAGGGTGCCCGGAAGTGCGAAACGGCTACATGTATCCCAACGAGCGGCCAGGACTGGGTATTGCTATCGATGAGCAACTGGCCGCGCGTTATCCTTGTTCAGATGGGCCACCACAGTGGACCCTGGCGCGCACACCAGATGGCACCGCAGCGCGACCGTAAGGCTGTGCTTTTTGTACGATTATCTCCGCGATCTTTACATGTCTGCCAAAAGGTGTACACATAGCTGTCGCTATTTCCCACATAGATCCATTGGCGATGGTAATAAACGCCAAATGCCCCTCGGCACGGGTACTACCGATCATCCCTCAAGAACTGGTAGTCCATGTCTATCAACGTGTGATAGCTTGGTCATGCTCGGCGGTTTCGTTGATGGTGAGCCCGGAGATGCTCAAGACACGATGCCAGAGCAGCGTGCCATCGCTGCCGCGCATGGCATGAATGCTCCTGTCATCAGTAGTGAAGTAGATGATGCCCTTTTCTATCAGCATGACGTTCCCTTTGACGCGACGGTGCCAGAGCAGCATGCCATCAGTCACGCGGCGGGCGTCCACTCCCCCATCTGATGTGTTAAAGTAGGTGAGACCATGGTCTGCCTCTAATCCGAAAGCGCTTCCACTGGCTGTATTGGGAGCGTGCCAGAGCAAAGAGCCATCACTGGCGCGCAGAAAGTCTCTCGCACCATTTTGGAAACAGAGGGCAACGACCTGGTCGTCAGCGTACACATACGCGCCCGCAAGGTTGACTGCGGGTAGGTGTTTGTGCCAGAGGAAGGAGCCATCACTGGTGCGCAGCGCGTCTAACTCACCACCAGGGGTCAGGAAATAGAGTACTTCGTTTTTGATCGAGGAAAGGGTATCTGCTTGTACGGCCTTCTGGTTCCAGAGGAAGGAGCCATCGCTGGTGCGCAGGGCTGCAACACTATGATCCCATAAGTCCAGGTAAACCATATGATTGTCTACTCCGAGGATAAGGCCGTCGATTTTGTGGTACCAGAGTGGGGAGCCGTCCGTAGCGCGGAATGCGCCCACGCCGCCGAAATCTGGTAGCGCATAGACGACGCCGTTTGCGACCCAAAGTCCTTGCCTGGCGACTTTCCGTTGCCAGATGACTGTGCCATCGCTGGCGCGCAGGGCTTTTACCGTCGTCTCTTCGCTTACATAAACGAGCCCGTTTTCGACGCCATGCCAGCCAAGCCCTCTCCTTTGCCAGAGCACGGTTCCATCACTGATTCGCAGCGCATCGACCATTCCGCTTTGTGGTTCTAATAGGAACACAACCCCATTGGTGCTGGCTACCGGATAGGCATCAACGAGCTCTGGGTGGCGCCAGAGCAGAGAACCATCGCTGGTGCGCAACGCGTGTATATTCTCGTCCGCTGTTGTGATATAGATCACCCCATCCAGCAGAGTGAGAGACTTTGGCACAAACGTTGGGTGAGCCACCACCGGAGTTCCCACTGGATGGGTATCTTTGGCCCCTTGAGGTATATTCGGAAGCCAGAGAAAAAGAAAGACAAATCCTCCCACGATAGTCAGCAGGAGCGGGAGCCAGCGTGTCTGGAATGAAAGACGTTGACCCTGAATGACTCGTATGCCCAATACCTTGTGAACTGTGCCTGGTGGGTCCAAATCGGTCATTTCGACTTCAGTATCGTTTATGGTTTGCTCATCTTCAGGCGTACCCACGACTCACCTCTTCTACGGAAAACACTTTTTCAGTACTTTCTCTCAAGAGAGTACAATATGTTCCTGAAGAAAAGCTGAAACGTGTCTCAATTGCACCTTCATCGCTAGGTTGCATGCAGCACGTTCACTTATCTCACAGTCGCTTACCACTGGCCATTTCATAGCTCAAGCCCTCCTAAGAAAGCGCTTTGCGTAAGCTATTAGCGCTGGTCCAGATAGGTACATCATACTGGTGTTGGACCGTACCAAGTGGCATGAGAGCTTAGAGCCGTAGCACACCTTCAGCCACCGTCACGCCAGCGCCAAAGATGCGCACCTCATCGCCATGCAAGCGTATCTCAATACGGCTTGGCCGCATCAACTCATATCCCTGCTCAATCGTCACTGTTCCCGAAGAGCTGATCTGACCATACTTTGCCAGGTAGCATGCGAGTGGGCCGGCCGCAGTTCCCGTGGCTGGATCTTCGACAATCCCCTCCGTGGGATTGAAGAAGCGTGTATGAGCAGCGGCATCCGGATCGACTGGGTCCAGGCTAAACAGATAGCAGCCTTGACCACCAACTGAGTGAAGATGTTGATACAGACGTTTCGCATCTGGTTGAGCACGCCTTATTGCTTCACGGTTCTGTACTGGAACAAGTAGATGTGCTGCCCCCGTGGAAACAACTTGCGCCGGTAAACCCTCTACAGCCAGATCGGCTACCTCCAGACCAAGCGCTGCTGCCAACTCCACTGGATTTTTATGGGTATCTCCAAATGATGGTGCTGTCTGTCTCATCCCGATGGTGGTCGGTTCCCACAGTGCACCCTCTCTTCTCTTTTCCGCCAATACTTCCACTGCTAGGACCTGTTCCCCTATCTCCTGTTGAAAGGTGGTCTGAGGCCCAGACAGCTCCAGTTGTCCTGCTTCGGCCAACCACCACCAGGCCCCAAGCGCATTATGACCAGCACCTCCGACCTCTATTCCTACTGGGGTGAATGAACGTAGACGCCAATTGGCTTCCTGCCTGATCGGAGGGAGCAGAAAGGTGGTCTCCGACTGGTTAAATTCGCGCGCGATCCGCTGCATGGTTTCCTGACTCAGGTCCTGTGCATTCACCACCAGCGCGAGTGGATTACCGTTCAGTGGCTCCTGTGCAAAGACATCAACTATGTAGAAACGAATGTGCTGTTCTCTCATTGGTTTCTCCTTCTCTTGTCTTACGATGGCTCATTTCATGCGGTGATAACATGCTGTTGACCTTATTTTTTATCATCGGGAATGCACAAGATCTCGTGACGATTGCTGTGCATCCGAACGCCCATCCAGCAGGCGCACGTACCCGTCTTCCATCTCTGAGAGGAACAAAAGGTAGAAGTGGGATAGCAAAAGGAAGGCACTCATGCGCAAAATAATGCTCACAATGGCTTTCCTGATCTGCTCGCTCTGTGTTTCCAGTGTAGCATCATTTTGTGGTAAAGTGGAGAAAAAAATGAAAGTAATATTCCCAGAAAACTTCAGATACCAAAGGAAAAGCGAATAATGGCTTTGGAAACCAAAAAGCCTCTTGATGAGACAAACTGGCAACTGCTTGAAGCGTTGCAACAGAACGCACGCCTCTCCTATAGCGAGCTAGGGCAACGGGTGGGACTCACTGCGCCCGCCGTAGCTGAGCGAATGCGTAAGATGGAGGAACAGGGAATTATTAGGGGCTATCATACTGAGGTAGACCTCGCTCAGCTCGGTTTACCACTTGTAGCGATGGTTCGTTTAGTGCCAGCGGCGGGACTTCACTGTCGGAACATCGCCTCCGCTGTCAGTGAACTCCCAGAGGTGCTTGAGTGCTATCGCATGGCTGGCAATGATCAGGTATTAGTCAAAGTAGCTGCAACCTCGATCGATCACCTGGATAGCATCCTTGACCAACTTG
Organism: Ktedonobacter robiniae; assembly: GCF_016587375.1. GTDB lineage: Bacteria > Chloroflexota > Ktedonobacteria > Ktedonobacterales > Ktedonobacteraceae > Ktedonobacter > Ktedonobacter robiniae. Next base: position 232,237 of record NZ_BNJG01000001.1, on the reverse strand, counting down.
CCATCTATGGCCAGCCTTCAACCTCGATTACGTTCTCTCAGCCCGAAAAGCAGCACGTTATCACGCAGAAGATGCTTGAACAAGGGAAAAGGTGAAATGGTTGATGGCAAGTCTTCTCTTTGCCACACTGGTATTTTGCGAGATTCCCTATGTGATTGGACAATATTTGCTCCATACCAGAATTTTGGAGCTGTATACAGGGGGAAATAGGTCGAAATGGCAAAAAACTCCAGGATTGCGTGCCTATATTTCCTCCCTGGGCATTTTTTAGGAGCACTTTTGACTACTGGTACAGCGGGAGGTGTTCTTTATGCTTTGCTCAGCCAAATGATGCAGGATGCCCTTACAGCTCTTGTCAAGTGATCCCACTGCTGAGCCAGGGATATTATCAAGCGTGACACGGAGCGCGTGTAAGCCGTCATCAGCTATTGTATTTTGCTGATGAAGGGCTCAAACGCAATTTTAATGATAAGGAGGGCCTACCCTTATTGATAAAGCTCAACGATTGCGCTTAAAGAGAACAACTGGAGGGTGACGGTGCCGCAGGCAGCAGAACTCGATACGAGAGAGGAGATTTCCAACCATGTTTATCTTCTATTCCATTCATTATCCGCAACCTGAAAAGGAAGAGCTGCTGGTTCAGAGTATGCACGAATTTGGCGAGCTGATGAAGAAGCAACCAGGAAATCTTTTTCAGGCTCCCTATCCTTTCAAGGATCCCGAAAAAGGAACGCTCATGGGCATCTCCATCTGGGAATCTCGGGAGGCTTTCCAGGTAGCCCTGCCCATCTTGCAGAGCGCTCGGCAAAATAGCTCTTCTCGGGAGTGGGAAACCAAACCACCTGAGGTTTATATGCTCGATTCGACGCTCTAAGCACACACCTTTGCTGAGAATGTAAGAAGAGAAGCAAAAGAAGCCAAATGGACCAGACTGAAGATCCTTTCAGAGACGTAAGGTAGCCGCGGTCAAGTTCATGACGCATAAGCGGAGCATATTAAAATTGGCGCGGCTACACTTTATGCTTGATCAATTTTAAGCGGGTGAGTTGCGTATCCCGTGGGCTTTTTCCTTGAGCTTAACTCGTTGCGTATCTCTTCTGAAAAGTCCCTCCAGCGGCTCAGTAAGAGATTATCCCACCTGAGCTAGTGGCTGAAGCTCAACGTGATACCCCAAACGGCTCAGTTGACGGACCAACCGTTTCTCGGCCCCTTGACGTTCCTGCTCGTCTAAGAAGGTCTCCCCTTTCTCTTGGTAAGTCCCCAAAGGGAATATTCCTTTTGAGGTATACTTGTGGCTATTGTGTGAGAAACACAGGTGTGAGTGAGACGAGGAGATACACCTGACCGTCACGCACCTCTGTTGGTATTTCCTGTCCAAACACATCAATAGCTTGAGCCTGTGGCGCAGACCATGCCCATGTAAAGGGCGTGGAGGGTTCATCTTCGCCTGAGAATGTATCGCGCCGCTCCCAGACGACAAACAGGGGACTTCGCTCCCGCCGCTGGACTTCAAACAGGAAGAGAGTTGGGTGCTCGGGAATAGTGATTCGTTGAATGTGCTCAACGTCGTGAAGCGCATCCGTCATTCTGCGATATGTCTCTGCCGCTGGATAGGGCTGCTTGAACATTCCATCCTCATAGTCGAACAGCTTATGCTTGTCAAAGAGCAGGTGCATCAGGTTCGCGCGATCAACGTTCTCATTGGCCAGATTCCAGCAGAGCATTTTCTGGACGCCCGCTGAAAGTGCAAGCATGCAACGCGTGACGATTTCACGGCAGTTGATACGATGGCGTTTCTGTTCCAGTTCGGGGGAACAACCTTGCATGAACATCTGTGCCTGTGGTGGCAACATCTCCCTCTGCTCATACAGCTCAGCAATAGCATCTCGTTGCGTGGCCTGTGCCAGGGTCTCGCCCTGTGGGGTTTCCATCATCTTCGTGAAAATGTTTTGCAGAATGGGCAGATTCTCCACAAAATTGAAGAAACTCGGGCCATTGTATTCACCGCAGAAGATCGGCTTCTGATATCCCAGGGCGGCCATTTTCTGCCTGACCGCATTGATGTTTGCCGTGATGGCATCGAGGTCGCCATAGAGATGGAGATCGAAAACATCGAAGTCGCTAGCACTTTCCCGTAGTAGGTAATCAAAGAAGTCTTGCTCCGCTTGCAGATCAGGATGCTGAGCGTCAGCGGATGGGTAAAATGCGTCAACGGCGCCGGCAAGGATCACCATGGCCTCTGGATCAACCTCTTTGACGGCACGTGAGAAGACCTTGAGGTGGTTCACATAGTCTTGCGCTGTTCCTTCCCAGAGCAGAGGGTTCGTCGGCTCATTTTCGCATTGCCAGTAACGGACCCGCCCCTTGCAGTGTGAGACCAGCGTACGCACAAAATGATCATACTCCTCTGGATGACGCGCCGGGGAGGGTGGCTGAAAATTGGTGGCATGCCGCGTGGCCCACGATGAACTAGATTGGAGCGTGATCCACGCATCATCGGACGGCCCTAGTTGCTCCAGCAAGGCATCAACGGCATCCCAGACGAAGCGCCCTCGCTCAGGTTCTATCTGGTTCCAGAAAAGAAAGAGCCTGACCAGGCGTGCTCCCAATTGGTGAACCTGTGGCATGAACACATCTGCCCTGACTCCCATATGACCATAGAGCGGACCTCGCACAATACCAAATGGGGAATGTTGTCTGATGCGTTCATCTCTTCCAGTTGCTCGCTCGTTAAATCGGTTATCCTGATTCATATACGCTCTTCCTTCCATTCTTGTTCGCTACTCGCTTGCGCTTTTCTCAAGCGACTGCTGGAAGTATAGAGGATAGGCAGGTAGATCGACATCCTCCAGCCGGGTGGTTTTATGGGGGCTTCTAAGAACGGGGGCGTCTCGTTAGAGCTGTTTCAGGTGGAGCGCTGCCTCATAGGCTTGCAGGCGATTGCTGACGCCCAGCTTGCGATAGAGATGTTTGACGTGGTCCTTCACGGTATTGACCGAGATGACCAGTTCTTTGGCGATCTCCTGGTTGGTGTGTCCGGCGACCAGGAACTGCAAGACACGCTGTTCCTGCGGAGAAAGCGGCTCGAATGGCTGCTGCTCGAAGGGAGAGGGCGAGAGGGTGCGTTCCCCTCCAGGGATTGTCAAAGCGCGCAAGAGCATCTGTCCAAAGGAACGCGGCGCTTTTTCACGAATGCCAGGCAGCAGTGAACGGAGCAAGCGGGCCAGGGGCGCCCCTTCGGCGAGGAAGACGCGGAGAAATCCTTCGTTGTGTGCCTGGGAGAGGGCTTGCCGGAGCCACTTCTGAGCCTCGTCTTGCTGCTTACAGGCCATCTGCGCCAGAGCCAGAAGCACCTGGATCTCTAGTTGTCCGTGTACATACCGTTTTTCCTGGGCCATCAGCAGGAGCTGCTCAAGCAGACACACAGCAGTCTTGGTCTCGCCCTGCGCAAGCTGAAGGCGTGCCTGGAGGATGTTCACCATCATGCGTTGGAGAAAGGAATATGATGTCCCTGCTGTGTTTGCCAGCGTCGTTACCGTGCGTTGGGCCACGAGATGATCACCTGTGGCCAGTTGGAGATGGGTCTGCAAGGCCAGAGCCTCAGGGAGCAGGTCCTCTGCTTCCTGGGTCGAGGCGATGTGCAGTCGCGCAAGGAGCGTAGCGAGCCGAAGCGAGGCTGCGTCCTCCTGACCGCGTGCGGCAGAAAGGAGCGCAAGGAAATACGTGATTCTCTCGTTGTCTTTCTGCCCCAACTTTTGTGTACACTCCAATGCTTCGCTGATTCGCTGTTCTGCGGCTTTCAGGTCGTTCCATTCAAGAGAGAGCTGCGCCAGACCAAGTAACGCCCGTACGCAGTCTTCGCTGTTCTCCTGTGAGTGTCCTGAGGAGAGGGCCTCTCGGTAATACGCATGCGCTTGATGGAGTTCACCTAAGGCCGTACTGACGGCTCCCATCCTCAGGTAGATCTCGCTCAGGAACTGGCTGCTGGCGCGCTCCTGACTGATGGTAAGTGCTTCTTTCAGGAGCCGCTGGGCCTCTTCAAAGCGTCCTTGATGTAAGGCGTCCGATCCAACAATTCCCAGGCAGATGGTGCGCCACTCCCACATGCCTGCTCGCCCATCATCATTATCTGAGTCACCATCTGCGAAGAACCCCAGGGCCGTTGTGGCATGCTCCACGGCCTCCTGTTGGGAAGAAGGATGAAGTGACGCGTTGAGCGCCCGAAAGGCGAAAATCATACCAACCCAGGACTGCTTTCCAAGTTGGCGCCAGGCATCCTCTGCTCTTTGGAGCAAAGCCTCGATGTGTTCCTTCTCCTTGTTGGAAGGAGGAATTTGCCCGTCCTGGAACTGGAGGGTGAGAGCGGCGTAGAGGCAGAGTGTTGGACGTGCCTTCACGACTGCGTCCGGGATCTGTTCTAACCAACCTCTTAGCGTGTGTAATTCATATCGTTGGCCGCTGGCACCAAAACGTTCGATCAGCTGTGCCGCACGTTCAGTATCCTGGGAGCACAAAGCGGCTTCAATAGCCTCTCCAGGCCGGGCATGTTGCTCATACCAGTGACTTGCCTGCTGTGCCACGGTGTGCAACGCCTCCTCTCCCAGACGTCGCCTGGCTTCAAGGCGCATAGCTGAAGCCCACAGGGAGTGATAGCGATACCATGGTTCTGTTTCGCCCAGTGCTTCCAGGAAGAGGCCAGCACGTTCAAGCGTTTCCAGCAGCACGGCACTATTTTGTCTGCCTGTGACGGCATCACACAGCGAGGCGGTCAGGAGGGGAAGTCCGCTTGTTTGGAGCAAAAAGCGTTGAAGTGGCTCAGGTTGGGTCGTTAGGATTTCACCGACAAAGTAGTCGAGCAATTGGCGACGGTAGGAGTCGAGGTACTGCCATCCATGCAGCGTGGTGAGGTACCGTTCCATGTGCTCAGGCATCATGTGACCAGTCAGGCTGAGCAAGCGGAGCCCGGCTGGCCACCCTTGCAAAAGCGTCTCAAGGTGGGCGATTGTTTGCTCTGAGGGGGCGGTGCTGGTAATGTGTTGCAGAAAGGTCGCCGTTTCCAGCGTTGAGAAACGCAGGTCAGCTGGAGAAAACTCTTGCATGCTCCCCTGCGCGCGCCAGCGAGCGAGAGGGAAAGGCGGCTCGCTCCGCGTCAGGATCACCACATGTAACTGGGGCGGAAGGTGCTCAAGAAAAAAGGCCATAGCCTCGTGAAGACGGGAGTCGGTAATGACGTGATACTCATCCAGAACCAGGATGCCGGGGCCTTCCTGGGTGGCGAGATCATTGAGGAATGTGGTCAGTATGGTGCGTAGGGGGACCGAGGCAAAAGGCGGTTGGAGTGTGGAGCGCAGGTGCGCGAGCGCCGTCTCCCCGATCTCCTTGTGCCACGTCTGGCAGGCACGAATGAGAGAACACCAGAAATGAATGGGGTCATTATCGTTTTTCTCCAGGGAGATCCAGGCCGTACGAGCAATGGCGCGGTGTGCCTGACGCTCAGCCAGCCAGGAATTGACCAGGGTCGTTTTGCCAAAACCGGCGGGTGCCCAGACGAGTGTGAGTTGATGCGAGCGCCAGGCATCAAGTTTTGCAAACAGGTGCGAGCGCTCTACAAGCGCAAGCGGAAGGCGAGGAGGGTGGAATCTGGACATGAGCAAGGGAGAAGACGACAGGGTGGACGAAGGTTGCGTGGAATCAGCACTGTGAGAAGAGATCGCTTGTGTGAAACGTTGCGCCACGTCCTCTAAATGCGCAGGAGAGAGATCTGTCGTTCGACCCAGGTAACGCTTGACGGTTCGCCTCTGCAAAGAACGATAGCCATACCAGTAGGGTCCGTTCCTCTGGACACGCTCTTTACGCACTGTATAGTGGACCCCCGATCGACTACGGAAGGCAAAGGAAGAGATGTCCTCTAACCACGCCAACCAGGTAGGACGCTCAGCAGTGAGGTCATGGAGAAGAGTGCTATTGCCATCAGAAAGTTCATAGGTTTGTGCCTCCTGAGACCAATGGACAAGATATATCACTCGTTTGGGCATGAACAGTCCTTCGTGAGAAAGAGTGGTGAATGTATTACCTAAAACCATCACTTTGGGGAAAAGTATAGCACAGGAACCATGTTTAGGTAATAACGCAAACAGACTGAGACTAGGATTTTCCAACGGTGGGGCAAGTGGGTATATCAAATCGGACAAGGTTGTTTGTCCAGGCGGCACTGACCTGGACGCAAGAACAGGCAACATTGCTTCGCGAAAAATAGTTTGTGTGTTGTATCCTTTCATTCAGGTTGGCTCTGTCTGTTGCCGCATTACTTCTGCGCGGCGCGAGTAAAGCCTTCGTGCCAGTCCGGATAGGAGGGTTGCCAGTTGCAGAGGCGGCGGGCTTTGGCGTTTGTCGCTCCACGAGCAGCACGGGGTTGGGTTGTGCTTATGGGCGGAGGTGGGGCATGAAGGGTCGCTGCGTAGATTGGGAGCCAGGCAGTGCCGGGGGCTGGCACATCATCCACGATATTGAAGACGCCCCCAGGCCAGCCCAAAGCGAGCAGGGTGGCACGTGCGGCGTCATCGACGTGGAGGAAGGAGGTTATACCCTCATCGGCGGTCACCTGGCCCTGTCTTACCTGCTCTGCAATAGAGCCGTCAGGAGCATACCATGTTCCAGGCCCGTAGAGTAGTCCGTAGCGCAGCACGATACCTCGCTCCATCTCGCCAACCGCCTGTTCAAGCGCCTGGACCCCTTCAACAGTTGTGCAGCGCGGTTCCGGGGCTTCGATGTCTAGGGGAACATCCTCATCAGCTGGCCCCTTGCCGGGCGCGTAAGCCCAGGCGATACTTTGTGCGATGAGATGGCGCACTCCCGCCTCATGGGCAGCGTCAACCAGGTTCCGCGTCCCTTCCCGGCGTATACGGGCATTTGCTGCGAGATCCCGCACACCAAGATCTGTAAGTTGGTGGATGACCACATCCGGCCGCACCTCGCGCATAGTTTTGAAGAGTTCCTCGCGATCAAACACGTTAACAACTACGGGAAACGCGCCTAGTTTCTGAAGCATCTCTCTCTTCTCGATTGCGCGTGTTGTTCCGATCACTTCATGGCCTGACTCGACCAGTAAAGGGATGAGCCTGCGCCCAATAACTCCTGCAGCACCCACAAGTAATATCTTCATTTCTAACTTTCCTTCGCTGTCTCTATCGTATCGTTTAAGGGAGACTTTATCATGAAAGTGGCTTGTGAAAAAGAGCCATTATGAGTTGGAATGAGATAGCCATTATGCGAATATCTCTGACTGTGGTTCCACGAGAAGACCATGTATACCAACTTCTGTTCTTTCTCGATAAAGAGGTTGATCCACTTGTGTAGCAAGGTAGCTTGTCGGCTCTTAGTGCATATTTTAAGAGATCTTTTGTGCGAGAGGCTCCGACGATGTACAGTCAAAGTAACGGTTGCGGACGCCGAATCATTTGCGCAGGCGAAACGTGTCGCGAAAGTTGTCGTCAATTTCCCGTTGGTCAAGACAGCCATTTTTTGCGCAGACCCTAACTGGGGTCGAATTGCCATGGTTATTGGCAAGTGTGAAGCGCAAACTGCTATTGTTCTTGAGAAGGTTTCCATTTGAGAATGTTTTTGTCTTCCATAGAATTCTTGTGCTATTCTTGGGTATGCAGTTGTTCATAGCAGACAATCTTAAAGGTGATCACTTCAAGATGATGCTTTACTTCCTTCAAATGTTCTTCTACCCGGCTTTGGTGCTGTTTGAGCAGTTGCAGACGTTCGGGCATGGTTTGCTCACCTTGATGGAGGAGCGCGGTATACCGTTGGATATCGCGAATAGGCATCCCCGTCGCTCGTAGACGCTTGAGGAACTCAATCCAGGCCACATCCTCTTGGCTATAGAAGCGATAGCCATTCCTCTCATCTCGCCCAACGTGCTGGATCATTAATCCGGCGCGTTCGTAATACCGCAAGGTATGGGCACTTAGCCCGGGTTGCCTGTGCCATTTGCTGGATGGTCAAGGCTTTCTCCGCAACCTGCTGTTCCATTGTTTTCCCTTTCCTGCTGCCACTTTTGATCTCTTCAAAGAGGAAGACGCAATACTGTCTGCATTAAACATACACCTTTGAGTGCACTCTCAGTCAAGAGGAAAGTGGAGTTTTTTCTCTCTTAACGTAGGCAAGCAAGAGCGCCAGACCCCTTGACTAAGAGTGCGCTCAAAGGTGTAGGCTTCGATCTATGAACATGTGTAGAAGGAACGCAGCCAGTCAGACGCGTCGTCTGTTGTGTGACAGATGTGCATCGGATTTGCCTTTTTCGACTACTATGCACGTTTTTATCTACACGCGCCGTAAAACCCCTGTCTTTAGACATGGGGATAGAAGGCGCGTTCCTTGTTTGGTGGATAGGGTGATAGGGAAGGCTTGTTATGGTGACAGCATGGTGATATAATGGTGGTATGGCAAAAGAACAAGAAACACGTATCACTATTCGGTTTCCCTCCTCTCTTGTTGAGGAGCTGAAACCTATTGCCGAGTCCGAAGAACGCTCGCTCAATTGGTCGGTAGTGCAGGCGGTACGCGAATATGTTGCACGCAAACGAAAGGAAGGGAAGAAACGTGCCACTCAAGACGCTTAAGTATCGCCTCCTTCCAACCAGGAAACAAGCTGAGGCGCTTGAATGGACCTTACGACGTTGCAAAGAGCTTTACAACGCGGCGTTACAAGAACGTCGAGAAATCTATACGTATACGGGAAAAGGTACGAATTACAACGCACAAGCCAACCAACTCCCAGAAATCAAGGAAATACGAGAGGAATACAAGGAGATTCATTCTCAGGTGTTGCAGGATGTGTTGAGGCGGGTAGACAAAGCGTTCAAAGACTTCTTCCGGCGTGTGAAAAATGGGGAAACCCCTGGCTATCCTCGATTCCAGGGGAACCACTATGATAGCTTTTGCTATCCACAGTCAGGATTTTCCCTTGAGCAAGGAAAACTTGCTCTTTCCAAGATAGGGCATGTCAAGATTAACTTGCATCGCCCTATCCAGGGATGGGTCAAAACATGTACGATCAAACGAGAGGGCGAATGTTGGTATGTCTGTTTCGCCTGTGAGGTGGAGACGTTTAAGCGAACACCCTATACTGATGAGGCTGTAGGGATTGATCTTGGTGTGTCCAAGCTGGCAACCCTCTCGACTGGCGATGTGATTGAGAACCCCAGGCCCTATCGTAAAGCAGAGAAGAAGCTTGCAAAAGCTCAACAAGCCTTGTCAAGGAAGAAGCGTGGCAGTAATCGACGCAAGAAAGCAGTTCAGCGCGTGGCACGTCTCCATCGCAAGGTGAGAAGTCAACGCAATGACTACTTGCATCAGTGGTCACGCCGCTTAGTCAACACCTATGAAACGATTGTGTTTGAAGATATTGCACCTTCCAATCTGTCCAGACGGGCTAAACCCAAACAGGATGAAGATGGGAAATATCTTCCCAATGGCGCAAATGCCAAATCAGGCTTGAATAAAAGTATTGTCGATGCTGGTTGGTCAATGCTCATCACCTTCTGTCAGTATAAAGCGGAAGAGGCTGGTACTGTCCAGGTAGTGAAAGTTGATCCAAAGTATACCAGCCAAGTGTGTAGCGGGTGTGGTACAGTTCGCAAGAAAACACTCTCAGAACGTTGGCATTCCTGTGAGTGTGGCTGTGAACTGGATCGAGATCATAACGCCGCGATAAATATCAAAAATCTTTGGCTTGGACGGAGCCTTCAGGAAGTGAAAGCCTCCTGAGAAGCCCCCGGCTTGAGCCGTGGGGAGTTGTCACGATGTAATTCTATTTCCAGAAAGGGAAAAGAATATGATGGAGAACAGAAACGAGCAAATCGAGGCAGCAAGCGGTGTCTTTGCGATTGGTGGTGATTTGCCGGTCTCTCGTCTCGGCTTTGGGGCAATGCGCCTCACTGGTGAGGGCATCTGGGGACCGCCAAAGGATAAGGATGCGGCAATCGCTGTCTTGAAGCGCGCATGGGACCTGGGGATCACCCTCATTGATACCGCCGAAGCATATGGACCCGATATCAGTGAGTCCTTGATTGCCGAAGCTCTCTACCCCTATCCAAAGGGCCTGGTTATTGCCACTAAGGGTGGTTTGCTACGTACTGGCCCTAACCAATTTCGACTGGATGGACGTCCACTGCGCCTGCGCCAGGATCTGGAAGGCAGCTTGCGACGTCTGCGCGTTGATCAGATCGACGTGTATCAATTGCATTATCCTGATCCGAGGGTCCCGTTTGAAGACTCTGTAGGCGAGATCGCTAAGATGAAAGCTGAGGGCAAGATCCGCCATGTCGGTCTCTCCAATGTGACCATTGATCAGCTTACGGCGGCGCAGAAGATTGTACCCATTGTAACGGTGCAAAACCACTACAATCTGGAGCAACCACAGGCTGTGGGAATAGATATCCAGCAAACCGCAGCATTGATCGATCTGTGCGCACGAGAGAACATCGGCTTTATTCCCTGGCATCCTCGGTCGGTCGGTGACTTGGCACGTCCAGGGAGTGTCCTGGATCAGATTTCCAGGCGCTACAACGCACAATCTAGCCAGATTGCCCTGGCATGGTTGCTGAAACGCTCACCAACGATCCTGCCCATCCCCGGCACTGCTTCGGTCAAGCACCTTGAAGAGAACGTCGAGGCTGCCAAGATCAGACTGAGCCAGGATGAGTTCGAGGCGATTCGCCGTGTTGCTCACGCGTAGGACGTTCCCTCTTGTGGTACTGTACTGGTAAATTGGGTAAAATTTGGTTCTGGCACGACTCACTGCTGGCGAATCCCTCCCTACCGCATCAGGAAGGCATCGTAAAAAGCGCGTCTGGATTTCAATCACACTGAAGGCCCTTGGATCTTCAGCATCATGTATCAGAGATCAACATATGCATCTTTTGCTGCCCATTTGCCTGGTTCATACGTCTTCGTTGATCTGATCTGGTCACAGTGTCTCTGTTGCTTGGCTATCTCATCACTCTCTTTAAGGTTCGCCAGCAGTATCACATTTGGTGATTCGATTCAGGGTTCTGAAAATGATCTCCGCAGTCCCTGGTCAGGGTCCCATGCCATGCTGAAATGAGCAGCCATGTGCTATAGTAAGCCTGAGTTTCGACTGGGAAGGAAGGTTTTTATTCTGATGGCTTTCTCTCACTTTGTGGTGACCCTGGTTGATCGCACGATGACCTGGGTCTATGAAAAGAGCGATGGGCGGCTGGGAAGTCGCTTGGGGAAAATGGGAATGTTAGTACTCCATACAACCGGGCGCAAAAGCGGCGAGAAGCGTAGTCACACCTTGCAGTATATGCCTGATGGAGCCAATTATGTGATCGTGGCCAGTAATAATGGTCAAGATCGTCATCCAGGCTGGTATCACAACGTACTCAGCAATCCTCACGTGCGCATCCAAATTGGACGCCGCCGGCAGGCCGCGCTGGCCACCGTGGCCGGACCGGAGGAGTACGCCCAGTTGTGGCCGCGGCTGATTGCCCAGAATCCCTCATGGGAAGCGTATGCCAGACGCACCACCCGCAAGATTCCTGTGGTGATCTTGCATCCGCTGGCCTGAAAGAGGAGAGCGTTGGGAACGTCGAATCACCAAATGTGTGCCAGACTCAAGTTTGGCACAATTTACCAGTACCACCATAATGTTCCTAAGAGTCTCATCCTCATAAGAGGGAGGTACCGGAGGAGAGATCCGTGGGCATCTATCCATACTGGCATCAGCGCCAGTTCGTCGAGCGAACCCCTTTGCCGGTTCCTAGTGCATGATCATGTGGCCTGTTTGGGAGATGGCACGACCCACTCTGGTGATTATCAGCGGTCTTGCCCGATACGCCGATCCACTGAGGCAAGGAGGCGGGTCGGTTCTTCCCAAAGGCGGACGACATTTGTTGCGTTGAGGGCATACGGAGCAACCGGCAACGTTACTCCTCTCCCCGAGGAAGGAACGCTTCTTTCCTTCCCATGCCTCTAGGCAGGGGTATCCAGAAGCGGGAGGTCTGATGAAAAAGATTGTTGTTACCGGCGGTAGTGGCAAGGCCGGGAGAGCCGTGATTCGCGAGCTCATAGATCATAATTATGAAGTACTCAATGTCGATCTGGTGCCACCTCGTGAAGAGATTTCACCATTCCTTAAAGTTGACCTGACAGATTTGGGGCAGACCATCGAGGTGCTTCAAGGAGCCTGTGGCGTCGTGCATCTCGGCGCAATCCCGGCACCTGGCAGGCAGACAGAGGGCACAACCTTTCGCAATAATACGCTCAGTACATACAATATTTTTAGCGCAGCTGTTTCATTAGGCCTGAAGCGCGTTGTATGGGCATCAAGTGAGACCACACTGGGCCTGCCTTTCGACCGTGAGAAACCCAGTTATGCTCCTATCGATGAACAGCATCCTCTCTATCCAGAGTCCAGCTATGCGCTCTCCAAAGTCATCAGTGAAGAGATGGCCCGGCAATTCAACCGCTGGAGTGGCATCCCTTTTGTAGGTTTGCGCTTCTCTAATATCATGGAGCCACACGACTACGCTCGCTTTCCATCGTTTTCAGAGGACGTACTGACGCGCAAATGGAATTTGTGGGGATACGTCGACGCCCGTGATGTCGCACAGAGTTGCCGCCTGGGTCTCGAAGCCGATATCACTGGCGCTGAAACCTTTATTATTGCCGCTGCGGATACTACACAGAATCAGACCAACAGCGAGTTAATGGCCGAAGTCTATCCCAGCGTGCCACTACGTGAGGGAGTCGGCGAGCATGAGACACTGCTCTCGATCGACAAAGCCCGCAAACTACTAGGCTACAATCCCAAATATTCCTGGCGCGAACAGGTGTAGTTATGCTTCTGTTACAGAGATCGTGGCGAGAAAGCACTGATCACTATCTCCACCATACTTCGGGTGTGCGTCATGTCTTTGCACAGCCATTCATCTATACCGGAGGCGCGCCTCCGGTATAGATGAATGGCTGTGCTTGCAAAAAATTGATATGTATCCCTATACTTCTCTCTGTTTGCTTTCTGTTCCTGACTCCTTCTGTTGAAATCATCAAACCATTCCTGTCTTCTCCGTTGGAAGATGTGTGTTTGGGATTGCGCGTGTCGTCCCGACGACCACGCCCACTCTCGCCTCGCGTGCCTCAGCTGCTAGGTGCATCCTTCGCTCGCGCGACCGAGTCGAGTGCCTCGTCCGGGATGCCGTGTTGTCCGAGAAAGAGGCTCAGTTGGGCCGCATGTTCCTGGACATGGCGCATGGTGTATAACAGGAGTTCTAAATAGCTCACCAGCTTTCCATCGGCCCAAGGGTAATCGACCTGTTGATGCGCTTTCTCGTCTGACAAATCAGCAATCGTTGTCTGGCACTTCTGGCGTATCTGCACCAGGTAGACGAGCAGTTCCTCCTTCGTATAGGGCTGTTCGGGCGACACGGCGGGGTTGCCCTCAGTCCAGATAAAGGGAGCGGGGGGAGCGAAGTCCTCCTCTCGGAAGCCCGAGAGATACAAGTCGAGCCAGAAGAGCGTATGATACACGATATACCAGAAATGAGCGAACTCCGGTGGGAGCCACGGCGGGAGGGAGTGGTCCGAGGGTGCGCTCCAGAGACGCTCTTTCCACAGCGAGGCAGGGCAGGCTACCAGGGCATTTTCAAGCATATCGATAGCCGCGCCGAACTGCCACCACAGAGCGGTACGCAACGTCGTCTCCATCGGTTGTTCAGCCATAACATGTGTTCCTTTCTGCTTCTTTTCTCGACATGCTACCACCAAAAGCGGTCAGTATCTACCCTCATATGTGCTCACCATCTCCTTGAGACCCCATTCTGGATGGAATAGGCTGCTTTGACAAAGTGTTTTGTAGAGAGATGAACAATCTCAGCTTGCTCAAAAAAACAGGCTAGGATAAGACCTAAGATTCTTTTATTTTCCAACAAATGTCATTTAAGGAGAAAACCCCTATGCTCGATTTCAGTGCAGTAAAAAGCGGCTCTCAGAGCTTTGCAGACGTGGCTGCTGGTCTGACAAAGGCTGATCTTTATCAACTTACCAATGAAATGATCGATGTAATGCAGGGGATCGTCATTGACGCAGTTGACGCGGACGTGGCATTCGTGCCGGTAGACCCCAACGCGAACGATACCTTTGGTAAACCCGAAGAGTCCACCCTGGCGTGGACTCTGGGCCACGTGGTGGTTCATGCCACCGCTTCGTCCGAAGAGGCAGCTGCGCTGGCTCTCGTACTGGCTCGTGGCCTGCCGGTTGAGGGCCGTTCGCGTTACGAGACGCCATGGGAGAGCGTGACAAGTATCGCCCAGGTGCACCAGCGTCTTGAGGAGAGCCGTCGGATGCGTCAAGCCATGCTCGATGCGTGGCCTGATGATCCTCACCTGGATATCACCTATTCACCTTTCCCGCAAGCTGGCGAACTCAACGCCGTTGGCCGCTTTATCCTGGGTCTGTACCACGATGCAGACCACCTTGATCAATTGCGTGAAATTATGCGCCAGGCGAGCGCGGCTCGGGCGTGACATTTTTGTATCTATGAGTCATCCCTAATTTTGAAACGTCATACGCTTTCAGCACACCACTCCGCATGATCATCAAACCGAGGGTAGTAAATAAGGCGAAATCTGCAACGATTTTAAGGTGAATGTGAGATAATCAGCGCGAATTGTAGGAATTCACCATATAGCCTCTGGAGAAACCACTCCAGAGGCGGGTTGTTTCGCACTGTTTTTGTAAATACAGGGAAGCCCTGCTTCACAAATGCGCGAGGAAACAGTCCAAAAAGGTCAATGGATCGGCCTGGTTGCAGGAACATTTTTCGCATTGACTGGTACCCGAAAGAGCAAAAAATCACTGTCTGTCCCACTACTCATTTACAAGAGACGTGTGTATGACAGCCCTTCTGGTGCGGATTGGCCTCTTGAGAGAAGGTCAATTCCTACAATTTGCGCTGATTCTCCCAGGTTCAACTTAAAATCGTTGCAGATTCGCATTATTTACTGGTAACGACATTTTCCCGTTTTACCCGCTAAGCCTGAGTTACTGGAATTTTCTTGATCCCTTTGATAGAGGGCCTGGGCCTGCTTGTGTTTTTTGGCGGGCTTCACCTCGGCGCTCGGAGCGTGCGCCGGGCGACTTGCTTGCCGGAACGCATCTCGACCGAACGGCGAACATAGAGAGCACGCACCGAAAGATGCGCTTCGAGCCAGAGCAGAAGCGGGCCGACGATAAGCATCGGTCCTATCAGCGCTATCCACGTGCGCGATGGGCCGGCGACGTTGAGCCACGCGAACATTGCCGGAGCGATGGCACCGGCGATTCCCCACGCAAGCTCAAAGAGAGCCATGTAACGCCCCAGCGTATGCGCGGGGCTGCTGGCTGCTGCCAGAGCCGCCGATATGGTGCCAGCGATCATACCTGCGAAGGTATAGATGGCGACCGTGCCAAATAGATAGGGGATGAGTAGAATGCTTGGTATCAGCGGGGCCAGCGCAAATAACATGCAGCCTGCGATCCATAGCAGGCAGGCAACGAGCAGAGAGCGTGTGCGACGAAAGGACTCCAGGAACCGCACCGTCACCGTCTGCGTGCAGATCACCAGCAGGCTGTTGAAGGCGAACAGTGCACCCACCGTCGCCGTTGAAAGCTTCAGGGTCTCCGTCGCGTAGATTGGCAGCCCAAGTGACATCATCAGGGAGCAGAGTGCGAAGACGACGTTGCACGCAACCAGCACAAGGAACGGACGATCCGCCAGGACGGCGCGATATCCAATCCGCTCGTCAGCGAGAGCACTCCCACGAAGCGAATCATCGGGCAGACCCTCAACCCGATCCCTGGGCAGGTCTTCAACCTGGTTGTTGGATTGATGGGCATCTCTACGCCAGCAGAGCGCAAGAGCCATCAGGAGGAAGCTACATACGTTCGCCAGGATGAGCGCCCGATAGCCATTGGAGCCGCCAAACGTCACAATGAGGCCCGCCAGCAGGCCGCCCACAATCAGCCCGATGTTCTGTGTTGCCCCTACAAATCCAAACCAGCGGTCTCGCTCATCGTGGCCCGCGACTTCGGCGATCAGCGTCGTGGCGGCCGCGTAGAAGATGCGATTGCCAGCAGTGACAAGAAATGCCATTGCAAATAGCAGGGGGATGGTGCGAACGAAGAGGTAGCCCAGGAAGCCTATCGCCTGAAGAAGCTGGCTTATCACAACGAACTGCCTGGCCCCAAAGCGGTCAACAAGGCTGCCGGTGATTGGGTTCATCGGCAAGGTCAGGATGGTGGCGACGGTGAGCGCGACCCCGATGGCCGGAAGGTCGAGTTGGACAATCTTCTGGAAGTACAGCAGCGAGAAGGGCTGGTAGAGTCCGGTGCCGAGCGCATCTATGAGAAATGCAAGAACAAGGGCCTCGCGCCCTCGTATCCTGGGGATTCCTGATAGTTGTAAGAGTCTTGAGAGTTGTGGTAGCATAACACCTCCGGTACGTCTTTCGTGAGCTTTCGTGAAGCACGCGGGACAGAGCCAGGGGTGCCTTACCCTTTATTTATCTTTAAACCCATTCTACCTCGATTGAGGCAGCCTGTCAAAGGTCTTACCATAGATCTACGCCTCTGATGGGAAAGGAAGGCCACTCATCAACACTTAGAAGGGAAACAAAGGGCTCCGTCAGGTCTACCAATCCTTTCGTTAAGGAAGGCCCATGATACGTGTAAAACTAGTGATAGGTTTTTTACACGTATCATGGGCCTTCCTCAGGTTTGGCGCAAGAAGTGCCTTTTGCCAGCATGATGTGAGTTGAGGGAGCGCTACCCCAACCTGTATGGTTCATGAATTGTCCTTGTAGACCATCCTAGACATCAGCCTCCCATTGTATTGGACAGTAGGGGAAAGAACATTCTTGTCTCACCTGGACTATTCGTGGCCTGAAGCGGCTCAATACGAAAGAGGCTCGTCGTGTCTTGTCTCTTGAGAAACTTTCGACGCTCCTGCCTCTGCTTTTCGTGACCAACATATGCTACACATGAATATCACATGGTTCATAGAGCAAGCGCTTGGCTGCTTTCCCACGCGGCTCGCGAGCGCACACAGCGAGAATGCTGCGCATCGACTCAAAATGACTCTGTGAAGGATATCGTGGCTCTTATGCATCCAAGCGATCGTAACGTTTTTCAGACGATGCCATGCTATACTCAAAGCAGTTACCGTCTATGTTCGGCTGGATAGAGCGATTGCTAGCCATAGCCGTGTTCAACAGGAGATGATTATGACGGCTACACTCGATAGCTCTGTGCGCAAGGTATTAGATACCCCCCATCGTCCAGGCACAGTTCGGTTCATGACGATTGGCTTTCTCATCTATACACTGCTCATCCTGGCTGGCCATCTCATTGGATTCCCGCTGGGCTACGCCTACTTGCACACAGTTTGCCTCGATGGGTGTGCGCTCACCCCCGGCAATATGCGCGCCCTGGAGCAGTTGGGCCTCTCCATCCCGTCCTATGCTACTCTCTATACAGTGATCCAGGTGCTCTATATCCTGGTCAGTGTAGGGATCGCGCTGCTCATCGTCTTCAAGAAGCCTGGCCAATGGGTCCCATTGGGCATGAGCGCTTTTCTCGTCGGTTTATCGGCCTATGAGGGAGCCGACTATCCAGCCCTTGCTGCTGCTTATCCTGTCCTGTATACACCCACGCAATTCTTGATCGGTCTGGGAATGGGCCTGCTCGGCATGTATGCGCTCGTCACCTTTCCCAATGGCCGATTTGGCTCTCGTTGGGTGCTCGGGTTTTATCTGATCAACTGCCTGGTCGTCGTGCTCTCTGCCTTCCTCACAAATCCGGTTTTTGCCTTGATCAACACGGTGTTCACCATGCTCAGCTTTCCTCTTCTGGTGGGAATCCTGATCTATCGCTCCCGTCGCCTCTTGACCGCCCGTGAGCAAGCTGCTACCAAGTGGATTATTGCGAGTTTGAGCTTCTTCATCCTCTTCCTTCTCCTGTTTTTTTTCCTTGTCCCTGCTTTCGCCCCAGCTGACGCGCCCGCCTTGCTCATTATCAATATCGCGGGGTTCTTTGGCTGTGGCATCAATATTGCGGGGTTCCTGATGGCTGTCTTGTACGCCAATGCCTTCGACATCGATGTCTTTGTCAGGCGTACGCTGGTCTATACGCTGCTCACCGCCACTCTGGCTGCGGTGTATGTGGGCCTGATCCTCGGCTCACAGTTTGCGTTCGCGTCCTTCAGCCCGCAGGCAGCGCAGTCTCCACTCATTCTGGTCGGCTCGACTCTCATCATTTTCATCCTCTTCCAACCGCTGCGCCATGGCATTCAACGGAACATCGACCGGCGCTTCTATCGCAGCAGATATGATGCTGCCAGGACGGTAGAAGCCTTTAGTGCGAATCTGCGCCAAGAGGTGAACCTGGATCAGCTCTGCGAGCAGTTGCTGGCCGTGGTGCAAGAGGCTATACAGCCAACCTCGCTCTCTTTATGGATCTGCCCATCGGAGCAGCTGAAAGCCGAAGGCGCGACCAGGGAAGAATATCTTTCACCTCGAGAAGAGCAGTCAGGTACAGACCACTCCCACTCGAAGTGACAACGTGATTTTGCAACGTGGCTAAAGAAACTGTCTTGGAAAGAAGAGCTGACAGATAGAGATAGAAAAGCTCAAGCTTCCCGTTCCGCATCTGGTGCTGCTTCCCATTTGCCATTGTTACATGTGTAGAAGTGACAGGGATTTATCTGGGGAAGTGTCAACGGTAGCGGAGTGTTGATGTCTGGCCTGCTGCTCTGTTTTATAGATCAGCAGACTATTGGCGACCAGGCGCTCATGACCGTCCGAAGGCGTATTGATGACTGATACCCTGTCCTGTCCCGGCAGGCGCGCGACCATCTCGGCAGAACCACCACCATCAAAGAGGAGGGCCTGGTAGGCTCCATGCTCTAGCAGGTAGCCTGCCATCTGTGAACGTGTCAGGCCGTGGCTGTGGTCTGCTCCCGCCTCGCGCCCATCGAAGACAACGAAGAAGGCGTGCCTGCCATCTCGCGAGATGCCCACAGCGGTCAACGGATTGACGGCGGCGCTATCTCCAAGCTCGCTGACATTGGGGATCTGCCCATCTTTGACCAATTGTGGACCCCCACCCAAGGCGTATCGCAGATCGCTATTGGGCATAAGCTGCTGGGTGATGTTCAGTGTCTCTCCCTGGTGGATATTGGCCTGGAGCCACCGGCCCGACTCACCGCCACCTACCAGGGCCTGCTGATCGCCCGTAAGCTTGTTCAGCGTTGTCATATTCGTTTGGAGCGAGGTAACAGTGTATCGAGAGCCATCAACCGGCTTGAGGAGCGCTACTGTGTATCCGCTCACACTCATAGCGCCGAGGCGGGAGGTTACCAGCAGCATGCCGCCATCTCTGGGGACTGCGTAGCGGTTGACTGCGTTCAGGGGGTGGTCGGCGCTGCCAGCGCTGACGGTCCCACTGAACTGTTCGTGATCGATGATCATATTCCCATCGCTATTGATGCCAAAGACGGCGAAATCGTTGGCATTGCGTGATGGCGGGGTTGGACTCTGCCAGAGTTCGCCATCGATCATCACCATATTGATCGGAGCGCCCGTCGTGTTGATCTCGAAGAAGTCGCCATTGATGCCAGCTATCGCCTGCGAGCGGCTCGCCATCGAGCCAACCGTCTCGCCCCGACTCAACAGTTGATCCTGGGCCTGCATGACCCCCAGGCGTAGATAAGGATCGGAGAGATCGACGTTCAACAGACTGGCATGCTGAGACCCGTCAGCCGTACTCAGGGTCTCCGTCGAGATCTGTAATCCCCTGGCCAGAGCCTGGTCAAGCGTTTGCTTTTCATTTAGCACCAGGGGCCAGTTGGGAGGCGTGTCAGAACGCCATGGACGTGCCACTTTGGCGTATGTCAAAGCCGATTGTCCGGCAAGCAGCATTAGAAGCGCCGCACATAGAAAAAGCTGCGCAGCCACATGCTTGTGTATCAACATATGCTCATTTTCCTTGTAATAAATAATACGCTCTTTATTTAATTTTACAGTGATTGATAAATAATAATGCAATATATGCTATATGCACGAATACTAATAATCTTCATGTGTCAACTTGAGAGACCTGGAGGTTGGGGGAAGGGCTGCGAGCGCGGGAGATCAACTTTCTTGAGGAAGTTGAAGAGGGAATCCGAAAGCAGTCACGAGCGCTGGGCTACGAAAGATCGTCACCTCGGCGATCTGCTTCTTCAGTCGCGAACCATCGAGGGTGACGACTCGGATCCCGAAAGCTTGGTAGAGACTCTTCGCTTCGTCAGCTCGATACAAGACAAATGCTGGCTGTGTATTGGCATGCGTCGCTACCATCCGCCACCGGTTCTGCACTCCAAATCTCGCAAGAAGAAAGACGCGAATCGCTTCTCGCCCCTGATACCACGAAGGGATCGGTGGCATACTCAATATGGCGTCTTCTTTCAGGAGCGCCACGAGTCCGGCGACGTCATCTGTCTCCCATGCCTGCAGATAGCGAGAGAGCAGCGCGTTCGTCTCCGTATCAGCCTGATGAACCCGCACCTGCTCTCGTTTACCGGGATGATAGTTTTTCGCAAGGGTCACCCGGGCGCGGTGCAAGGCACTGTTGATGGCTGACACCGAGAGCTCTAGCAAGTGCGCAATCTCGACAGCACGCCAGTCCAGCACATCCGAGAGGATCAAGATGGCCCGCTGGCGGGGTGGGAGCAACTGAAGGGCGGTGAGGAAGGCCAGCGAGACGCTCTCGGATCTGGTATAGCGTGCTTCTGGGTTCTCCGCCTGCTCCTCCACCGATGCCAGCCAACTGTCAGGGAAGGGCTCAAGCTAGAGCGTCTCGGCACTCCTGGGCGCAACTGGAGTCAACGGGTCGGAGGCAGGAGAGGCTGCGGTTGGCAGCGTGCGCCGCGAGCGTTTCTTGAGGGCATCGAGGCTAGCGTTGGTCGCAATTGTGTAGAGCCAGGTGCGTAGCGAGGCAGAGCCCTTGAAGGTGTCAAAGTGCCGCCAGGCACTCAGCATGGTTTCCTGCACCGCATCCTCGGCATCGTGCAGGGACCCCAGGAGACGGTAACAGTGCAGGTGCAGTTCCCGGCGATAGGGTTCAATCAGGGAGCTGATGTCAGATGGGCTCTGAGTCACCAGACCCGTGACCAGGGCTTCATCCACGCGGTTTGCCTTGCCAGAGAGGCTCTCTCTCTTCCTCTGTTCAGATGTCACACTGCTTCCCTCATCTCTGTCTTGATCCTTCCCTGATCATAAGCGTGATCAGTCAGGGGCGTGTCTGGAACACCACATGCCTGTTCTCGATTCTATCATACATGGATGCTTCCATAGTATGTTTGCAGGATTGCGCCTGCATGTCTTCTCGTAGAAGTCGGCTTCGGCTTTTACGTCACGGACTGATCGACCGACGAAGGCGGGATGTTTGAGGGCAAAGTTCTTTAGCATGGCCCTCCTCTGATCAGCCCGACCTGATTGCTTGGATGATGCAGACGCAGGATAAGTGTCAGATCACCCAACCTTGTCGTGTCGCCTCCGCCTGGATGTCTACTTATGAGACTGGAGTGAAGAGCAAAACTGTGCGGCCTCACCGAGGAGTTTTCTGCATCTGATGATTTCAGTACTCACCCATTGTATCGAAGATCGACCGGTGCGCCTCTCTCTGCTCTCTCCCAGTGTGAGCAAAGCCGCAATTCTCCCCAATCATGCCGCACAGTTTTGCTCTTCCTCACAGTCTCACCAGTGTCTATCTCGATTGAGAAGCAAGTCATCGCTGCGCGTGCTGCGATGGCGGTACCAACCTTCCTTTGGTCTGGCGCGAGCCTTTGACCTTCTCTGATGATGGCCTTGTCTTAATTACTCCTGTGTTCGACATCTAAGGGGAGTCTTTGTATGAAGTTGAAAAGAGGAAATTGATGAAAGAAAAAAGCAAAAAAGCGGCGAGCATCTGGGCTCTGGCGCTCACATCGGTGGCATCATTTATGATCTCGCTCGACGTACAGGTCGTCTCGACTGCGCTTTCCACGATCCGTCTGCAATTGGGGGCCTCCATCGAGGAGCTGGAGTGGATGGTGAACGCTTACATCCTGACGTTCGCGGTACTCCTGTTGACGGGCACGGCCCTGGGCGACCGCTTTGGGCGTCGGTGCCTGTTCGTTGCAGGCCTCTTGCTGTTCGTGGCAGCCTCGGCAGCCTGTGCGCTCGCACCCACCATCGGCGCCCTGATCACCGCGCGCGCGGTTCAGGGGTGTGGCGCGGCGCTGATGCTGCCGCTGGCCCTGACGCTGCTCTCGGCGGCGTTCGAGCCTGCGCAGCGAGGGCGAGCCCTGGGGATCTTCGGGAGCGTGACCGGGCTGGCCCTCATTGCTGGCCCAGTAGTGGGGGGCGCCATCGCCGGAGGTCTTGCCTGGCAGTGGATTTTCTGGCTCAATGTTCCCATCGGCCTGCTGGTCATTGTCCTCGTGTCTCTTCGCGTCCCGGAGAGCAGGGGCCCACGCACAGTACTCGACCTCGGTGGCTTGCTGCTGGTGAGCGGCGCGGCCCTGGGGTTGGCGTGGGGGCTGGTGCGTGGAAACCGGGCGGGCTGGGGGAGCTTTGAGGTCGTCGCAACGCTCTTGGCCGGGACAGGGCTTGTGGTGACCTTAGTGGCCTGGGAGCTACGCGTCCACGTGCCGATGGTGCCGATGCGCTTTTTCCGTTCACGCGCCTTCTCCTCGGGCAACGCGGCGAACTTCTTGCTCTTCGCGTCAATGAACGGTGCCGTGTTCTTTATGGCGCAGTTCTTGCAGACCGCGCAGGGCTACGGGCCCCTTGCTTCCGGGCTGCGCCTGCTCCCCTGGACGGCCACCCTGTTCGTGGCCGCCCCGATCGCAGGAGCCCTGGTCAACCGGGTGGGTGAGCGTGTACTTATTGTCGTTGGGCTGCTTGCAGAAGCAGCCGGAATGATCTGGATCGCACTGATCGCCATGCCCGACCTTCCCTACCCTGAACTCGTTGCGCCGCTGATCATTGCTGGCTGTGGTGCCTCGATGGCAATCCCTGCGACCCAAAACGCGGTCATCAACTCGGTCGCAGTTCACGAGATTGGCAAGGCGTCCGGCACGTTCAGCATGCTGCGCCAGCTCAGCGGGGTGTTCGGGGTCGCAATCCTGGCTGCGGTGTTTGCCGGGGTCGGAAACTTCAGCTCCGCCCAGGCGTTCAGCAACGGCTTCGCCTCGGCTATCAGCGTCGCCTCTGCTCTCGCTCTCATGGGGGCCATCTCTGGCTTGGTGCTGCCTGGCAGGCGTGACAAGGCCTTTGTGCAAACCACCGAGCAAGCGTCTGAAACCAGGGAGCATGGATGAAGGCCCCTGAAGCGGGTAATGAGCGCTATCGACGTGCCGTGTATACGCTGATGCAATGGAATGAGACGCACCGTCCGTTAGAGCAGAGCGCTGGTATATTACGACCCTCGCTATCCAGAAATTGGTGGGTGGTCGCAAAGAAGCTATCAATGCCTCTCTCGAAACGCATGAGGATGAGATCAAGGCTCATCATGAGAGTTTGGAGATCAAGCCTTCCTTCAACAGGAAGCCCGAACCAATAACGGAGATGATCCACATTGCTGAGGAGCCGACAGCTTTCCCCTGGGGGCAAGCCGAATCCGTTGGGGAGTCATGACATGGTCGGCAAAGAGAGAGAATGGCTCTCGATAGGCGCCTTCGCGTCAAGGCGTTGTTTTCGCTTGTTGTCGTTCACGTCTTTCTCCATTGTTTCCTTTCCCCAGTAGAATTGAGCCTCTCCTAGATCAATCAATCCCAATTGCTCGACGATTTCTTGCACTTCTTGCATGGTCGTCATCTGTTTTCTCTCCTTTCCCCAGTAGAATTGAGCCTCTCCTAGAGCAATCAATCCCAATTGCCCAACGATTGCCTGCACGTGTTTTTTTGTGTTCATGGTTCCTCCCGTTTTATCTCATATTGCTGTATGCATCTGTTATTGTCCGTTTTTGCATTTTTTCTTCTCAGCGATGGTCTTCTTGAGCCCCATGGTTGTGGGTCCAGAGGTCCCGCTGTATGGCTCGTTCTCTTGTTTTATCAGGAGTCTCCTTTTGGTTCCTCCTTTTCATCTTGATGGTTATGTGCCGCTTTGGTTCGTACGCGTGGTTTCTTTGCCTGCGTTCTTCGTACTGCCGGCGTAAATCGAGCCCGACAAGCGATTGGATCACCTCTTCATAGGTGTGCTGGGTTCCGGGAATACATGCATAGACCCCATATTCCAGCTGCGCTTGTTGCAAACGCTGCACTTCTTGACGATCGCTTTCAACAGATCCAAAGGTGTGATAACGGCAGGGGAGAGGTTCCATATCTTTGATCTTCCTCTGTCTTCTTTAACGGCCCATCTCTTTCATGATGGAAATCTGCCATGCTACGAACGACGCTGAGTACTTTTTTTCTTCGGTTTTCTAGACCACGCCGGACTCCTCGTCGGGGACAGTCCAAGCCAGCTTGGACTGTCCAGCCATCTTGTGCTTCTCCTTCGCACGGCTGTCCCAGTGTTGCTGTACCTGGCGATAGAAGGCGACTGGATCGTTTGTAGGCGGCCTGTCAAATGCCCTATTCAGGACGAAGAGAAGCGCCGCTTGTGTATTTTTTAGATGAGTTTTCTCAAAGAAGATCAGTCGTAGCCTGTAGCTTGTGAGAGAAGCATAGTCTAGAAAGAGAGCCCTTTCAAGGGTCATTTTTACAAACATGATGGAGCCATTTCGTAGAGATTTCCTTTTCACCCATGTCGAAAAGACAACACACACTTCAAAATACAGCAGACATCACACTCAATCGCGCATTAACGATGCCATTGCACCGCCAGTTGTACGACCGACTACGTCATGCTATCCTCAGTGGTCAATTACAGCCAGGTCAACGCCTCCCATCAACACGGGTTCTCGCGAGTGAGTTAGGTATTTCTCGTAATACAGCAAGTAATGCCTATGAACAACTCTGTGCGGAAGGATATCTTGAGAGGAAGGTTGGCCAGGGGACCAGGGTGGCATGTGACCTTCCTGAGACCTTTTTCATTCCAAGCGCAGCTCCCCAGGGGAAAACATCTCCTGACGAGAGCACACACGTTCCCTTCTCCTTATCTCTCCTGGGAGAGGATTTGACGCGCCAGGCACCTGTCCGCTCTCCGCTGACCTATCCTCGACCCAATGCTCCACGCGCTTTTCGCGAGGGCGTCCCGGAGCTACGCGCATTTCCCTTTCAGCAGTGGAGCCAGATTGCTGCCCACTGCGCACGATCGACGCTCAGAAGCGTGGCCGATTATCAAGAGGTTGTAGGTTACTATCCATTGCGCGAAGCAATCGCCTCTCATGTGAGCATCACACGAGGCGTGCATTGCCTGGCAGAGCAAGTTCTTCTTGTGCCAGGCGCGCAATCAGCGTTAGATATGGCAGCTCGCCTCCTCCTCAATCCAGGGGAGCTTGCCTGGATTGAAGATCCAGGATATCCAGGAGCGCAACAAGCCCTACGTAATGCTGGTGCACAACTGGCTCCTATCCCTGTGACGTCGGAAGGGATGAATGTCGAAGTCGGACAAAAGCGCTACCCACAAGCTCGCCTGGCCTACGTCACTCCATCGCATCAATTTCCTTCGAGTGTCACCATGCATCTGTCGCAACGATTTGCCCTCCTCCAATGGGCGAACCAGACCAATGCCTGGATTCTCGAAGATGACTATGACAGTGATTACCGCTTCAGTGGTCGACCGCTCGATGCCTTACAGGGACTCGATACCGCTCAGCGCGTCATCTACATTGGAACATTCAGCAAAGTTCTTTTTCCGGCATTACGCATAGGGTATCTGATCGTGCCGCTTCAGCTTATATCACCTTTTGCCAATCTGTGCAGTTGTACGCACACCCATGTGCCTATTCTTGAGCAGCTGATCCTGGAAGCGTTTATCGCCAAAAGGTATTTTCTGCATCACATCCGGCATATGCGAGAGATCTATGCAGCCAGAAGAGCCATACTCATCGAATTGCTTCAGCGGGAACTTGGAGACCTGGTGGAAGTACAGCCGCCGCAGGCAGGCTTGCATCTTCTGTGCTGGTTACCACCAGAAATGGATGAACAGCGGATGTCACAACGGGCAGGAGCACGTGGACTCGAAGTAGTGCCTCTTTCCAAGTTGGCGCTGGGTTTACCTCAACGAGGCGGTCTCGTTCTCGGCTATGGGGCAGTGAATGAGCAGGAGATTCAGGCTGGCGTTCATCAACTGGCACATGTGCTTCACTCATAAAATGGGCCCGATGTTGTCGCTAAGATGGTGAGGTAGCCAATTGGCAGAAAATGCTAAAGTGGTAGAGAGAGAAGACGGGCCCATCGACCTCCTGGGGAAAGGAGCAGAAAAAAGTATGCTGAGAGAGCATGCTTTTTTCTGGTGAAAAAGAGGCGAGGGAGCGTGTTGATCAGCTTAAGGCGAGTAGACCGCACACTTGCTAGGCTTTCGGTAGCGGAACGAGGATTTGAGCAAGATGGGAGAAGTTTTTTTCTTTCTCTGCCAGTAGAATAGATGTACTTGCGAATTGCAAGGAGATCTATTCTCCCCATCAGTCATCATGAATGCAAGAGGGAGATGAAAGAAGGAAACACCTATGAATACATCTGATCAGCACAATTTCATCACAGGCAGTGACACCTCTGCGCTGCCTGTGGTGGTCGACCGGGCCATCTGGCAGGCGGAACTGGACACGCTGCTGGTTCGGGAAAAGGCGCACACCCGCCAAGGGGATGAGATCGCGGCGGCTCGAAGGCTTCTGCCGATGGTGGAGGTGGACCCCACCATCACGCTGATCGGTCCGCACGGACCGGTCACGTTGCTGGAGGTCTTCGAGGGCCGTCGACAGCTGATCACCTACTTTCACATGTGGCACACCGGTCAACCCTCCGGGGCCCAGTGTGAGGGCTGCACCTTCTTCAATGGCCATGTTCGCGAGCTGTCCTACCTTCATTCTCGCGACGTCACTTATACCACGTTCTGCCAAGGTCCGTACGAGGAGAGCGTTCGTTATCGCGACTTCATGGGGTGGGACGTCCCGTGGTACTCGGCGCAAGACTCCGCCGACGCCCTGCTCGCCGGGCGCTGGTTCGGCATGCTGGTGTGCTACCTGCGGCGCGGCGACCACGTGTTCGAAACCTACTGGACCAGCGGCCGCGGCGTGGAGGCGATGGCCCCCAGCTACGGGCTGTTGGATATGACCGTGTATGGACGGCAGGAAACCTGGGAAGACTCGCCCACTGGCTGGCCGCAACGGTGGGAAAACGCCGGCGAACAGTTCCGCACGGACGGACGTCCCACTGCCCAATGGTCCCGGCTGGCGGCTGGACGCTCCGACGACCTGGGCACCAAGGCCACCGCCACCGCCCCACACGACTGCCAAAACCAGCCGTGAGCTTTTTGATCAGCATCGACGCGGCGGTGGCGTGCAGCGCGGCGGCCACCTCACGGTGATCGTGCTCGGTGTCGATGTCGTGCCGGGAGTCGACACCGCAGGAGCGCTGCCGGCTGGTGCGGATGGTGGCTAGTGCAGGTTCAAGTGATCATCTGTGCGAGATGGTCAATCTGTTGACAGCCAAAGGAGCCACAAATATGGTTTATCCTCTGCGATAAAGAGCCTCCTTGCCTCAGGAAAGAAATTGACCATTCCTTCTACCACTTGACAAATTTTTCTCCATATAATTGATAAGGAATTGATAAGGATATCTATCTCGCCCCAAACCTGATGGCACTATTTATAATCTGGATGTAAGTTTGAGCAGATAGCGGGTTCCATCGTTGCTCACCACGCAATACACAAACGCGTTGAAATCGAGTCGCTGGGGAAGAAGAGCGAATGTGACGGCGGTCACCATACTCTTCCTGTAGGATGGCTCGAAGGCATTCCTCTGGAATATGCAGTTGCTCACGCATAGTTTAAGTATCCTTCTTGTTTTTGTGATTGGATGACTACGTATGTAACTAAGGGAACCCGCGGAGCCTGTGGACCTCTCTCTCTTTGAACACCTTTTCTGTCGGGGTGAGAGAACCTGTGGATGGGTCTAGAGTACCATTATCTCAGGTAATGCGTAAGAAGATTGTGGAACTCGGGAAAATGAGGATCGTTTTTGCCCTCCTTTCAGCGTATACTGAGAACAGAAGAAACGGTTAAGCACGAATGAAGAGGAGAAAACTATGACTATGCAAATGAAACTCGAATTGGCTATCGTACCCGTCACAGACGTTGATCGCGCAAAGGCTTTTTATACCGAGAAGATCGGCTTTCACGCAGACCATGACCACCAGGTCAACGAGAATCTGCGTTTTGTTCAATTGACCCCTCCTGGTTCGGCCTGCTCTATCGCATTCGGCGTGGGTATTACCAAAATGCAGCCTGGATCACTCGAAGGTGGCCTCCTGGTGGTCGAGGATGTGAGAGCTGTCCGAGAAGAACTGGTGAAACGGGGCGTGGATATCAGTGAGATTGATGTGCAGCCTTGGGGAGATTTCGCCCACTTTAGCGATCCTGATGGCAATCGCTGGTCATTTCAGCAACTTCCCAGACGTGCCTAGCCGCCATGCAGACCTTCGTTCAGTGATGTCGAGTGGGTTCCCTGGCAATGAAGATCGATGAGGAACATTGGAGGAACGGCTGCATACGTCCGAGCAGATCTCATCACCAAGGCAGAATCCGACCGTCTTGCCAGGAAGGCAAGTGAAGTGTTCGGTCCTATCGATATTCTGGTGAACAATGCGGGAACCGGAATCGTTGGCCCAATCGTACAAACGGACGAGGCCGCCTTCGATACAGTTGCTGCAACGAATCTGAAATGTCCGTTTTATCTCACAGCAGCCCTGGCTCCTCTTACGGTTGAACGAAAGTTAGGAAAAGTTGTCAATATTACGACTATGTTTGCTCATATTGGGCAATCTGGATTTGCTACCTATGGGGCAACGAAGGCGGCACTCACACTGCTTACCAAGTCCTGAGCGGCGGAGTTTGGTCCCAGCGGTGTCAATGTCAATGCTATTTCGCCTGGTCCAACCCGTACTCCCGGTACCGAATTCCTGGGAGAGGCTCTGGATCAGCTTGCCCAACAAGCACCAGCAAGGAGAGTGGCGAGTCCCTCTGAGATTGCGGACGCTGCCGTCTATTTGGCCAGCAATGAGGCAAACTTTGTGCATGGGATGACGCTCCACGTTGATGGAGGGCGCATAGCTATCTAACGCGAAGTACGTAGGAAAAAGCGTGAAGAGCGAGCATGTTTTCGGGCCAGGAGTGGTTGCCTAAGCGACCCCGTCGCTTAGGCAACCGGGAGAGCATAGCTCAAATGTGGCGATTCAGGTATTAAAATATGTATGACTCGACGATGCAGCGGGAGGCGATGAGGCTACCTGACGATGCCCCGGGGAGCTAGAAGGCATTTTGCTGTCACTTTTGCTGTCAACGATGCGTTTCGCCAAAAAGGGAAACGCCCTCAGGAACGTCTAGAATGGGCCTGAGAGCGTCGTCCTCATACGAGGGAGGTGCCGGTGGAGAGATTCTAGTCAGTTTATTTGTGACTATTGGTGGTTGTCCTCCCAGTGCTTAAAATCTCGATATCTTGTTTGTTGGTATTTGTGGTTTCTTGTGTAAGTTGGTGGGTGTGGCTGTACTAAACGCTGTACTGGCTATAACAGTGTAGATGCTTATAAAGCTTATGGCTTGCCATTCATTTCGGTCGCAACCAGCCAGAGTCATACACGCGACCATTTTTGGCAGTGATAACAGCCCTCGTATGTAGCACAGAGCCGGTGCTATCCCGAGGGTCGGGATTGACGTGCAAAACAATCGAGAGAACATCATTTTGATGGAAGCCGTGTTTTTGAAGCATCCTTTGGACCGTTCCTTTGAGCGAAGCAAGAGACAATCGGAGCGGCTGTACCTCCGCAGCCTTCGGGGGATACGGATCCTGGACAAGCAATTCAATGGCTGTTGTTTCTTCCCCAACTGCTCGAAGAGCTTGAGCCAAATGTGGATAGAGAAAGCTCAAACCACTTGCAGAATGATGCGCGATATTATGAGCGACTCCTGCCAGTTCTGCCATTTTTGTCATTGCTCTTCTGACCTCTCACGAAGATACAGCTTTTAGGCCTGCTCTTCACAATCCGTACCCAGTAAATGCTCCATCTTCCTTGTACAGTTGCTCGATCTCTTGGCTCGAAAATACCCTCCCTTTCTTCTCGTCGCTATCAACGATGCATGGCCAACGCTGACAGCAGGTATAGGCAAAGCGGACAGCCAGCCGCTGACTGCCTGGCTCTCTGCCAAGATGGATATAGATCCAGGTTTGAAACTCACCACCAAGCAACACTTTGGCCTGGTCGAGTAACACGATTTCGTCCTCATCGAGAGGGTTACCTTCATTATCAAAGACCCCATCATAACAGGGAATACGAAACACCCATACATAAGCTTCGCCTTCAATGAGACCTCCGAAGTACCCTGCTGGCGAGTCTGGTGTCAGCATTCCACCGGCCTGAAGGATAACTTCAGCCAGCTCTTCTTCTGTGATGTCGTGGCTACTGTAGAGTCCTACTCCAGCACTCATAGTTTGAAAGACCCCTTCAGCTCCTATTCTAGAAATATGTGATGCTCTATTATATCTTTTTGTTCGGGGAGAGTTGAACTCCTTTTGATGAGTTTTTGGCGTGGCTTCCATGGGTCATCTATGGGCTTCTTGAGCCAGTTTATAGGATTATTGTTGTCTATTCTTGTCTAACTTTTATGATGTGTGTTGAGCGGTTTTGCTCTCACTTTTGCTCTCACTTGTTTGCGGTTTTGAGCTTCATGGGCGGTTTTATGGCTTTACTATACGAGTAAGGTTATGGCTGTAGAATGTTGCAGTGACAGAAAAATTACATACACTCACCGGCCAGCCCATTCTCAAACCACTCTTCCAATGATGCTGCTACACATTCAATTCTCTCATTAAATAGCCGACCACTCATTACATCAATATAGGTAAAGCATGTACAACCATGGTAGCAGAGTGGGAGCATATATTCAGGCCAAGCATGGTCTGGTAGTTCATAGCGATAACTTTGGATCTCTCTCTCCTCATAGGCATTGTCTAGTTTGTACCAAACATTCAATGTACATGGAATCTTTTCATAATCTTCCAGGTGAATAAGCATTTGCGCTTCAGAAATCTCTTGCTGGTACGATTGCACAATATCAAGTTTTGGTCTATCAAACAACCAGCGAGTGGTCATGCGAAAGCCGCCTGGCGCCCCTATAATGCCTAAACCAGGACCAAAGCCGCCATTGGCGATCTTTGTGTAGAGGAGTCGCAGCAACGGTGGCAATGGGAAGCCCAACTGCTGCTCAGTTTCTTGAATTTGTTCTTCTGTAGCTGGTGGAAAGGTAGATTGCCGCCAATATGCGCGAATACAGGTGAGAAGATGATCATATTGATGATCTGAATCCATTTCAACCTTCTTGAATAATGTGAGGAGAGCAAAGAAAGAAACCTTACTGTTATGGTTTTCATTGGTCTTAACGATAAGGCGTGAGTCTGTCGTCTTATGTCGTCATTGAAAGCTTATTTTTCTGTGTAGCAGTTGGCTTGCCATTTATTAAATCAGGATGGCTTTAAGAGTGAGAGGATGGTGTTGAGTTTCTCGTCCATCTGCGAAAGACGCTCATTGATAGTGCCGATGTCTTGTTTCACACCATCTATGTCGCTTTTTAATTCTTGGGTGACTCTGATCTGGTCGACGGTTAGCCCTTTCACCATTGTTAATTCGTATGCAATTTCCTGTAAAACTGGTTTATATCCAGTAACCGTTCGCTCTAACGTGGTGAGCCTCTCTTCTGATGTTGCCATAAAGATCTCCTTTCACTAGCCACTCGACATACATTGATCAGTTCTATTATACCTTATTTCTTAAGTTTTGTATTTGCTGTGGATCTATGGCTTGCCATTGAGGCCGATGGAAAGATTCTAGTCGGTTTATTTGTGATTGTTGGTGGTTGTCCTCCTAGTGCTTAAAATCTCGATATCTTGTTTGTTGGTATTTGTGGTTTCGTGTGTAAGTTGGTGGATGTGGCTGTACTAAACGCTGTACTGGCTATAACAGTGTAGATGCTTATAAACTTATGGCTTGCTGTTTATTTCTTAAGCCAGGAAATTTTAAGTCCCTCTTATAGCCGTTTTGGCTTCTAGGGCGGTTTTATAAACTTTGTATTGCTGCTATTGCAGGGGATAAAAAAGGTGGTTTTTGATGGTCAGTTCTGTAATGTTTAACCTTTATCTCCATCGGGTTTCCCTTTACCATCTATTTTCCCTGTAGTTTGAGCAAAGATATAGCTTTGTATGACTAGAACAGCCTTATAAGGATTTTAGGTATTATTACATAATTAACCATAGCGATACCCAAAAGATGAATACTATCGTGATTATGCAGACGGCGAGCGTGACGGGTACCAGGCTGATTACAAATCTTGCCAAAAATAAGCTGTTGTACCTGGATGGGGAAGACCCCGGATAGATCCTGGGCCTTCCTCATGCACAGACGCCCTCATCTCAAAAGCAGCCAATTTACGGCGAGAGGCTGAAATCTTTTTATGAAAGTGTAGATGTTCTATCTCTACTAGGTGCATGACGGATCGTTAGCACGGGCATAGTTATAACCATCCATATAGCCCTCTTCTTTAGGGGTTGGTCTGTAGGCATGCCCATACCCGGGGGACGTCTCACAGTCGGTCACCGCATCCCTGTATCCCATACGATAGCCGTTCATATAGGGAGTGCGCGGTTGTGGAATGGTAACCTGGGATCTGCCCAAGCTTTGGGAGAAGGCAGGCAGAGTCGTACCAACAAGAGAGAACGCAAAAGCGCTAAGGAGCAGTGCTCCAAACAGGATGACGCGTAGCTTGTTATGCATAAAACGTACTCCCTTTCTGGGGAATAGATCTACTCTTATCTCTTTTGCATTACCTGGCGCACACTAGAACCACTTACTAAAAATGCTCTTAGAGCAGCACTGCACACAAACATGTTGTCCTTTTGTCCTATAGTCCTGTTATAGCCTCCCTCCTCTCATTTTTGATACTAATTCCGCGTGGAGCCCAGAAACTTGTCTTAACTGTCTTGTGGACACTCACTACAGTGCTCTGACCATTGCGATAGTACCAACTTATCACCCCAAACAAAGTCAACCGTGGTTATTTCTACTAACTGGATTTTGTTGAGCTTCTTTGAGTGCAGCGACAATAACTTCTCCGTCTGAAGTTTCCCACTTGGCGGGAGCGCTGCGTACGTGTCCACTCCAAGCACGAGGGTTATTGAGGTTTTCAAAAATGGTAAGCTGGTCGCGTAAGTGCTTAAATCATACCGTTTAAGGAGACACGCATATGGTTCTGGCACGAGACTACCGATGGACAGAGAGTCACAGTAAATAAAAAATAGCGCATCTGATCTGTAACGACGTATATCCTCATCTCTATCTCCACATGCTTCAGCGCTTCCCATCAACTTTTTGATAGGAAGTGCTGAAGCTCAACGTGACGTTTATGAGATTGACTGACTCCTGCCTTCGTTAGCTCTTGGCTCGGTCAATGTCAAGGACACTAAGCCAGTTTTCCGATGGCCGTTTGTTTTAACATTCAGGCGTGGGAGGACCACTCTCAATATTCAGGGACTGGTACGCCGGCCCCGTACCTCCTTGTGCAAAACCCGTGGAACGGGTCCAACACGGCGTATCAACAAGCTGCTGCCACTGATCGTATTGATACGCTGTGTTATCGTCTGCTGGGGCGTCCCAGCAATACCAGTACTGCATATTGCCAACGTCACTTGAATACGAGCCGCACTCGCTGTAGTTGTATGCGGTTACCCTTACCGTCTTTATGCTGGTGACCGCTCCTGTTCCCTTTGTACTCGCGGCTGACACTGGTGCCGTTGTGCCAATCATTGTACCAACCGCGAACAGCAATGCTATCCCACTAGTCAGTATGACGGGACAAACGTTCATCTTAATGGTAGAATGCCTCACTGCGTTCCCCCTTCCTATTTTCCTTACTCTGTGTGATACTCCCGTACTATAAAGAAACGCTACTAAAGTTCTTTTTACGACAGATGCACAACAAAACCTTTTCTCTGATCCATCCCACTGTTATTTATAATAATAATGAAATCAAAACACATAAATATAATGGTCCCAAGTGTCAGGCACCACCATATAGTTACAAGGGCTGATATCCTTGATGAAGGGATGTGGGTTTTGCTCTCAATTGTTAGCGATTTTGAGCTTCATGGGCAGTTTACAGCTTGCCATTGGTGCCGATGGCCGGGATCTATCCGGTTTATTTATGGGTGTTTATGTTGTCCTTATGGAGCTTAAAACCAGACTTCTTTGTTTGTGGGTGTTGGTGTTCCCCTGCCTAAATTTGTGTGTGTCGCTGTACTAAATGCTGTACTAGTTATGCTGGCGTAGGTCCTTAGGAGCCTTATGGCAGCTATAAAAGCCATCTTAGCTTCTAACCTGATCTGAGATGGCTTTTATAGCTGCCATTTTATTTTGTCGATGACCTTTTATACTCTTCTAACCCCTGCTTATACTCTTGTACTAATATTGAGTACGATGTTGGTATGTGCAAGGAGTAGCGGTAACGACCTCTCTCGCCAGAGATAGGCTCCTCTGTCATACCCAACTTACGGCATAGTTTGATGCCTGCTGCGGTACGGCTTGTTGCGTATATGTTTTCGATCTCTACTCCACGCTCGCCTAGCTCTCTAAGTTTATGTACCGTTCCAGCTATAAGTCTCTGTCCATAATAATTTGAAACGTCAGGAGGAAAGCCAGGTTTGACGCTTATTATGAAGATGAGCATGTCTAAGGGCTTTCCAGGTTCAAATGGCAGGATCTTATCGATTGGGATACCGTGCCTTTCGCCTGATATAGCTTCTCGAAGTGTCTCTGACTCAACCGGATAGAAACTGACATGGCCTACAATGTCGCCTTCGTTTCTCAGAACAAAGTTTCCTTCGGAATTGGCATTTAACCTTGCTAACCTTGCCTCCAAAGGAGTAGTTCCTTTATTTCCATAGAGGCTCAAATCTATATCCACCTCTGCTTGCAGGTCTTCGGTTGTTGCCTTCTCAAAAACGCTTGTTTCTCGTCCGTACTGATCCATTAACGTCTTTATGGATGCTGCAAACTTATCTATTTCGGATTTTGGGTACAAACTGTGCTTTTTGCCTGGTGGTGTGATGCCTTTGAGCGTTCCTTTTCTAACCAAGTAGTAAAAGCTGTTCTTATCCATACCGAGACGTTTTTGAGCCTCGCTTGCTGTGTAAAAGTTCTTCATACGCCCACCGTCCCTTAAAGTTTATAAGTGATTACTTGGCACATTGATATGATATCAGCTTTTTCAACTTTATACAATCCTTCATCTTTGACAACAAATGCTTCTTTATGCTATATTACCTTTGTAAACAATTTCAACTTTTGAAACTTTTAGACGCTCTTACTAGAGAGTAAAAGGTTCAATCGCTTGCCATTAAGTAGGGGATGTAAGGTGGGGGGAGTGCTGGAAGGGTACTCGCGATACCCAACCAGCGATGAGTCACTAGACGCTCTTGAACGTTGCTAGGATCTCACTTTTCAGTATGCATGGTGGGGGCCTGGCTTGTCAACACAGGGAGGTGAACCTATGATGCGAGACTTGGCCCAGGCCACCATAACGGCTTCTGCTTTGAAACCAACTGATGTTATTGGCTTGCCGTATTCTCCTGCGCTTCTCCTTGATGGTCACTTTGATGCCTCAATCACTGATAGCCCAGACTTTGCCTCTGGTTGTCAATGGGGCTTTCAGTCCTATGCCGATGATATGGAACTGTGCGATGAGCAGGGGAACTGTTTCCTTGTTGATCGCTATTATGAGTGGCGTGAAGTGGAGGCCTTTGTAGTAGAAAATGTTGCTATTGCCTACGAGTATCAACAAACGCCTCTTCCTTTTTGTGCGGCTATGGTGCTTGGCTGGCTCTCGGCCTTAGTTTTGGTTCAGAATAACGAGGCTCTGCGTGGCCTCTCTTTGCTTGTCATGTTAGTGACGCACTACCAGGAGCAGTCATGGAAGGAGGCCGCATAATGCGCGTACAAGCAACATTCAAGGATTTTGTGAGCACTGAATACTCCTCTGCTTTCCTCTTGTCAACACGGTTGGACACCTGGATTGTGGGTGATTCTGAGTTCCAGAAAGTGTGTGAATGGGGCTTTGATGGCTACTTTGAGAGCATGTATTGCGAGAGTGAGGATCCGGCCCAGCTCGTTCTCGCCGAACAGTCGTATAGTGAGGCCGAGGTGGTGCAGTTGGTCGTAGATGTTGTTCTCCCTGACCATATGGAGTCGGTTGCTAGTCGTGCGGGCTATGCTCTTGGGTGGCTCTCGGCGTTGGCGCTGATAGACCGTCAAACATCTCTGATCGGCCTTTCTGTGTGGGAATCGTTGCTCATTTCTTCGTCATTGGTGGTTTAATGGCTAGCCGTAACGCTCGGTGGGGTGGCTACGGTGGGCTGCCGGAGGCACTCAAGCATCCTTGGGAGCCTTGAGGCATACCTCGCCCTGCGACCAGGCTGAAGCGTGCCGAGTGGGGAGAGCAAGCGATGCAGCCAGGCCCGACCCATTGCGGGGGTGATAGACTCGCAGAGCGAGAGCGACCGGCCTGCGGTGACGCACTCAATGCAGTACCCGGTCGCTCTCGGCACGAAGTGCTCATCGCCCCCGCAATGGGCGGCATCGCCTCCCCACTCGGCGGCTACAATGCTCAAGCGCGAGGGTGGGGTGGGTGAGTGGCGGGCCTGGGGGGCGGCGGTTGTACGCGGCGGTGGGGTAGGGGTCCCCGCCGCACGACGTACAACCGCTCCGGGTCCTTTCCTTGACCCTGAAAGGAATATATCACACACTTACTCAGCGACAAATGCAAGCGTCAATGGTGGAAGAGAAGGAGGGAGTCTATGGGAGAGATAGTAGGGGTCGAGACACACCAGGGATGGTATGAGCCAACGCTAGAGGAAAAGACACTCATAGCGGAACAGTACGGGCTTGATGCGCTGTACTACTGTAAGGACCCGTGGGCGTTGCGTCATCGTTGGGTAAACAAGCATACAGGAGAGATGCAACGGGCAAGGTGTAACCGTTGGGAGTGTCAGCATTGCGGGCCAAGGAAGGTGGTGCTTTGGCGTCAACTGGTTAGGCAAGCAGAACCAACGCTTTTCTTGACGCTGACGAAGGCGGGGAAAACCGTAGCAGAGGCGCGTCGAGCGCTTACCACGTTTATGCAAGCCTTGCGGCGTGGCTCCAAGGGGAGAGGACCAAACCATAAAGGGGCGCGTGAGGCGTACCCTGTGGAGTACTTTGCCGTGTTAGAGCGGCATAGCGACTTCGAGCGCAACGGCTTTCACTGGCATATCCTCATGAAAGGTGTTGAACACATTCCCTACAAGGAGGTGATCGTCCCGCTCTGGACCTCAGCGATTAAAGGCAAGCGAAGCGAAGCAGAGATGCTCATGCGCGATTATGGCTACACGGATGAGGAAGTAGCCCAGGCTATGCAAGAGGATGAGGAGCTGCACTTTCAGCGCTACGGCTGGATCGAGAAGATACGCAACGTCAAGGCGATCGGGTATGTGACCAAGTACCTGATGAAAGCCCTCTCAGTAGGCGAGCAGGGAACCAAGGAAGTCAAGCGTGAGCGTGAGGTACTGGTACGTGGTGAGGATGGCATGGCATATCTAGAGAAGGAGGTTGTTACTGAGCGTGTCGCCAGTAAGGCGCATCGTATTTGTTACTCGCGCCAGTTCTTCCCTGAGTCGGTGGCTGAGATGCGCAAGCGTCTCTTTGCGGGTGTGGAGCATGAGATACAAGGGGAAGCTGACGAGCCTGTTATCGACGCTGAGGAGCAGGGGCAAGAGGAGGGGTCCGGCTGGACCTTGATCGAGCGAGAGCTAGACGAGGTGATAGACATGGAGGAGTATAAGCGGCGGTATGCAGAGGTTGCGCAGCAGCTAGAGGAGGTAGGCCAGGAGGACGGGGAAGCTTACCAGGAACACAAACGAGAGATAGCGGCGAGAATCGCACGTGAGGCGCGTCTAGCGGTACGTGGGGTGTATCGAGAGCTAGAGAGGAGGGTGTTACAAGAGGCAATAGCGGAAGGGCGTCCGTTCTGTCGCCGGGTGTTAAGCGTGTGGGACTACCACCGTAAGATGCTGCGCCTGGCTGGCTAAAGTGTCGGTCTGTTTAATGGTCATGGTGATAGACGATTAGGAGGTTGCCTATAGCAAGTTATTAACGGATTGGAGGTGGCTTATGGCTGTGAGTATGGAAGTGAAGCAGCAGTCTTCAGAGGTCCCGACTCTCCTGCTGACAATACCTCAGGTGATGGCATGTATGAACTTAAAGCGTAACAAGATTTATGATCTCATTAATAATGAAGGGTTGCCAGTACAAAGGTTTGGGCGCGCTGTTCGCGTGTACCTTCCTGCTTTAAATGCGTGGTTAGAACAGCGACAGCGAGAGCTATAGAAGGAGGTGGCCTATGGGAAAACGTGGCAATGGTGAGGGATCAATTTATAAGCAGCGAGAGGGCTTATACGCTGCTTACGTTACTGGCGCTGATGGAAAAAGAAAATACTTCTATGGTAAGACGAAAACAAAGGTACGTGAAAAGCTAAACCAAGCGCTTTTAGAGAAGCAACAAGGCTCCTTGGTTACTGGCCCTAATCAAAACAATGGAGCAGTTTTTGAGGGACTGGCTAGAACTTTCGCAGAAGCAGAGTGTTCGTGAGCGTACCTTTGAAAGATATGAAGAGATTGTACGGCTTCATATAGTCCCTGTCGTTGGCCGTGTACAGCTACAGAAATTATCAGCCCAGCATGTGCAGTCCCTTTATACAAAGAAGCTCGATGAAGGGTTCTCACCGACGACAGTGAGGACGATCCATAACGTTTTGCACAAGGCGCTCTCGACTGCAATGAGGTGGGGCTTAATTTCCCGCAATGTTTGTAAGTTTGTTGATCCTCCTCAGAAGAAGCGATATGAAGTACAGTCATTGACGCTTGAACAGATTCACGCACTTTTAGCCGCCAGTGAAGGGCATCGTATGGAGGCCCTTTTTAAGCTGGCTCTCGCAACTGGTCTCCGGCGTGGTGAGATAATGGGTCTTAAATGGCAAGACATTGATTTTCAGAAGGGGGTTTTGCAGGTGCGTCGTGTGTTGTCTCGAACCCCTTCAAAGATAGAAGGGCTGGGGTATAAAGAGGCTGACCCAAAAACACAGCGTAGTCGGCGTAGTATTGTTGTCGCTTCTTTTGCTTTAGAGGCTTTAAAGTGCCATCGTGAATTGCAATTAGAGGCGAAGTCAAAGGCTGGTGCCGCCTGGCAGGAACATGATTATGTCTTCTGTACTTCTATAGGGACTCACTTAAACCCCACGCGAGACATACTTGATGAGCTTAAAGGCTTGCTTCAGAAGGCGGGTTTGCCGGATATCCGATTTCATGATCTGCGGCACAGTGCTGCAACACTTTTGCTGAGCCTGGGCGTGCATCCAAAGGTTGTGCAAGAGTTGCTGGGCCATAGTCAGATTAGCATGACGCTTGATATATATTCTCACGTTTTACCAAATATGCAACGTGACGCGATTGAGCTTTTAAACCAGGCTTTGAGTCCTGACCAGGGAACGGATGAGGAGGAGGAGTAAAAACG
Source organism: Ktedonobacter robiniae (assembly GCF_016587375.1). GTDB lineage: Bacteria > Chloroflexota > Ktedonobacteria > Ktedonobacterales > Ktedonobacteraceae > Ktedonobacter > Ktedonobacter robiniae. The sequence continues at coordinate 192,403 of NZ_BNJG01000001.1, read as the reverse complement.
CTTCTCTTTGTGAGAGGCTGTACTAAAGCTGTACTAAGCTCTGGTTTTGCCAAAAACAAAACGCCCTCAGGAACGTCTAGAATGGTCCTGAGGGCGTCATCCTACAAGAGGGAGGTGCCGGTGGAGAGATTCGAACCCTCAACCCTTGCGGGATCTGTTTTTGAGACAGACGCGTATACCGTTCCGCCACACCGGCAGGTGTTCGTGATGCAAGGCATATTCATCACTTGCGATGCCTATAATAGCGCATTCACGAACAGAAGTCAAGGGGATCAGACCCCAATTTCTGAGTTTGTTTCGAGCACCTCGTGGTCGAATTGACCGATGGCGCGGAACTTCTCGTAGCGCTTGGCCAACAGCTCGTCAGTGGGAAGCTGCTTGAGCTCTTCAAGGTTGCGCAGGAGAGAGACTTTCAACGCTTCGGCTGCCAGGTGGTGGTTACGGTGCGCGCCCCCCAGTGGCTCGGGAATGACCTCATCGACGATCTTGAAGGTGAGCAGGTCCTTGGCGCGAATGCGCTGTCCCTCGGCTGCCAAGGGCGCCTGGCCCGCGTCACGCCAGATGATGTTGGCCGCCGCCTCGGGGGCCGCGACGGTGTAGTAGCTGTGCTCAAACATGAGGATGCGGTCAGCGATGCTGATGGCGAGTGCACCACCGCTGTTGCCCTCACCAATGACGATGGCGAGGATGGGCACACGCAGGCGTGGCATGAGATAGAGGCAGGAGGCGATGGCTTCGGACTGGCCTCGCTCTTCGTCCACCAGGGCGGGGGAGGCGCCCGAGGTATCGATGAGGTTGATGATGGGGAAGCCGAACTTCTCGGCCTGCTGCATCATGCGATAGGCTTTGCGATAGCCTTCAGGATGGGGCATGCCCAGGTTGCGATACTGTTGCTCTTTCATATCGCGTCCCTTTTGATGCCCGATGAGCATGACGGTCTGCTCTCCCAGGCGGGCGGTGCCAGCGACAATGGCGTGATCGTCGGCAAAGGAGCGATCGCCGTGCAGTTCAAAGAAGTCATCACAAATATGCTTGATGTAGTCGAGGGTGTAGGGGCGGTTTTTATGGCGCGCGACCTGCACTGTTTGCCAGGCGGTCAGGTTGCTGTAGATCTCCTCGGTGCGTTTACGCAGATCATTTTCCAGGCTTTGTAGCTGTTTGGTTTCATCTGGTTTTAAGCGCTCGCCCTTGCGCTGAAGTCCATTGATTTTCTTTTCCAACTCCGCGAGCGGCTTTTCAAAGTCTAGATCATAAGGCATCGTATGTATCTTCCTCTACTTGGCTAATCCTCTATCTAAATGAGATACCAGAACACAAGATGGACGCAAGCAGACTCCCCTTCCCTATTTGGTTGAGGGCGCATACATGGTGAGTAGGCGCGAGAGCGTCTGGCGTAGTTCGTGGCGGTGAACGACTGTGTCGATCATGCCGTGTTCCAGGGCAAAGTTGGAATTAATGGTTCCTTCGGGCAGCTTAATGTGCATAAAGCCTTCAATCACACGAGGGCCGGTGAAGCAGACAAGCGCACCGGGTTCGGCCAGGATCACATCGCCCAGGAAGGCGAAACTGGCTGAGACGCCGCCTGTGGTGGGATCGGTAAGCAGGCTAAAATAAGGGAGTCCAGCCTCACCAAGCTTGGCGAGCGCGGCCGAGGTCTTGGCCATTTGCATGAGGGAGAAGATGCCTTCCTGCATGCGTGCACCGCCCGAAGTGGAGACGACCAGCACTGGCAGTTGGCGCTCAATGGCCAACTCAATTGTGCGCGTAATCTTCTCTCCCACGACGGATCCCATGCTGCCACCCATGAAGTGGAAGTCCATCACGGCCAGGGCCAGGGGCTGGCCATCGACGGTGGCAATGCCGCTGACGACTGCCTCATTCTGGCCGGCTTTCTGCCGTTCCTCGATGAGCTTATTGGCGTAGTCAGGCTGATTGGCCATATTGGCGGGACGGGCGGTGAATTTGAGCGGATCGCCTGGAATCATGGTAGCATCCGTCTCTTCAAAGCTATTGGAATCGACGAGCAGCGTAATACGTTCGCGTGCCGTCAAGCGAAAATGATGGTTACAGCGTGAGCAGACTTTTTGATTCTTCTCCCAGTCGCGTCCATATAAAATCTCTTTGCATTTTGGGCATTTGACAACAATATTGCCCATCGCAGTGAGCGAAGACTGCGCGCGTGCTGCCGAGAAGGTGGAACTGTTCGATGGAGCAGCCGCTTCTTTCACCATACTAGGTCCTCCTGGTTATTCTTGTGTGAAGAGAGCCGCAACGAAGCTCTGTGGATCAAAGGGAATCAAGTTTTCGACCTTCTCACCTGTCGCAATGAATTTAATGGGCACACCCAGGTCGTCGGCAACGGCAAACGCGAACCCACCCTTGGCGGTGCTATCCAATTTGCTAATAATGACGCCTGTCAGGCCAATGTCTTCCGCGAACTTACGCGCCTGCAAGAGCGCGTTCTGTCCGGTCGTCGCATCGATGACAATGAGCAGTTCATGTGGGCCATCAGGGATAAACTTCTGAATGACCTTGTTGATCTTTTTAAGCTCCTCCATAAGATTATACTTGGTATGCAAGCGACCAGCGGTATCAACGATCAAGACATCGCTGCCACGCGATTGAGCGGCCTGGATGGCGTCATAGACGACCGCGCCCGGGTCAGCGTTTGGTTGTTGACTGATAACGGGAACGGAGATGCGCTGCCCCCATTCTTTGAGTTGATCAATCGCGGCAGCGCGGAAGGTGTCGGCCGCGGCCAGCATGACCTGGCGCCCTTCGCGCGAGAGACGGTGGGCCATTTTCGCAATGGAGGTCGTCTTCCCAGAGCCATTGACTCCGATGACAAGAATGACTGTCAGGGGAGAGCGTTGCGAGAGGCGCAGTGGGGAGGGATCGCCAAGCAGCATGACCAGTTCTTCTCGTAAGGCGCGTTGCACCTGGGCGCCGGTGCGCATATGCTCGTCTTCGGCACGCCGGCGCAGGCGTTCAATTAGCCAGATGGTGGTGCTGGGACCGACATCTGCGGCCAGCAGCGACTCTTCGAGATCGTCCCACATCTCATCCGTGATCAGATCGGTCTCTTCTACGACCTCACTCATGCGACTAAAGAGCTGACGTGTGCGGTTGAGAAAGCCGAAGCGTTGTGGTGATTGTTGTTCTGGACGGGAAGGAGCATCTCCTGCTCGTTCCTGAGCAGGACCCTGATTCTTGTCGTCGGGATCTTCTTGTGGTTTCTGCCCAAAGAAGCGATTGAACACGTTGTGTTGACTCCTTATGTATCTCTATGCTGAACGTATAAGTGCGTTATGTATAAAAGCAGTCCCTTTACCAGGCGAAAGGAAAAATAGATCACTATGCTCACCTGGATAAAAGTGAGTGACCCTCTCTTTAGCAGAGAAGCGAAAGAGAGCGACATCTCCCTCGGTTGTGCCCGAGAGCTTCTAGGAGTCGATCTCCACGCCTTGATATCCTACAGCGGGAACTCCAGTCCCCACAGAGTATAACATTGTGGCGCGGAACAGGACAAGAGGGCCGAAAATGCTCATCGTGCAGAACAGCATTTTAGCAGGAGAAACCCTGCTAAAATGCAATACACGTCAGTGAGCGGTTGAAACCACCCAAAGACGTGCAAAGCGAAACAACATCTCAGCCCTATTGGCGACCGCTACGATATGAGTGGAGTGAGCCGTCACTGATAGGTTCGTTAATGATGATGTCGCCGTTACGGATTTTTATATTGTACAAGCAGGAGGGGTTGGTGCAGACCCATGCCTTGTACTCGATGGAAGCTCCCTGGCTACCGAAATCCGAAAGCGGAACCAGATCACCTTCACTACATTTGCGACACCGAGGAAATGCGTTTTCCACGAAATCGCCTCCTTCCTTCTCTCTGGAGGGTATATTCGCTTGCCTAACCAGGTTCAAGCGAGGCTTAACAAAAAAGTAAGCCGAGGGGGGAGCCTCCGCCGCTGCATCCGCATCCCCACAGCAGGTCTAATCCATGCCTCTCCTATCATACCACAACTCCATCCCAATGTCAGCAAGTATGTGAAGAAATATTCATGTTCCTGGGGGAGGAGCAAGAGCGCTTCACCAACCAGGCACATAGAAGAGAGGTGAAACAAGAGAACAGACATCCCTGGCTACGCCTTCCCTACTGAGCGTGAAATTGCGAGGACAACGCTCGGAACACCCGCGTTCTTTTGCTTCTTACTTCCAGCATAACAGGTGAAACAACTCTAGTCAAGCATTGCTATCTATTCATGTTATTGCGCGCAAGGGCTGGGCAAAAATCCTCAAACATGGAAAACTCTTCATGGAAGAGGTCTACTTTGCTCTATAGCAGTGAGCAGCCAGGAAGGCGTGCTGGATGTCGTGCTTGAGCACGTATGATATGCCAAATTTTATGTAGACTGAAATTTGGGGTCAATTTTCCCTATAAAAGTGTGTTTGCTTGCCGATAGTATTACTGTTACAGCTTTCTACCAGCTTACGAGGAGTGAAAGGAGTGAACTATGTCAATGGGGACTAGAGTTTGGCACGTTTCTTGCACTAATAGAAAAGTGGGAGAGCATATCGCGGACGACACGTTAGAAAAAACACAGCCGGGAGAGATGGCGTTTCTAGACAGAGTCATATAACAGTGCCAGAGAACTGGTAAGCGCACCCGACTGCATCGCATTACCTAGAGGTCCGTTTTGAGTTTCTCGTTTGCGTCTGTCTGTGAAGGTAGTATGGAAAAAGGAGTAGATGTCGTGGGAGCAAGAGGAAAAAGAGCATCCCAGAGTGTGGATACCGAAGTGACAGTCACGTTGAGCAAGAGAAAGCACACCAAAGACCTGATGGACGATGGCGTGGAGATAGAAAGTGAAAAGGATTTCATCTATGCCTGCGAGGAGGAGGTAGATGGGGAAGAGGACCAGCGTGGGGCGGTCGACGATTCTGTAAAACAGTACCTGAAAGAGATTGGTATGTATCCACTGCTCACCGCCGAGCAGGAGCTTCAACTGGCAGAGCGCGTAGCGCGGGGCGATCAGTATGCCCGGCAGCGCTTGATCGAGGCTAACTTGCGCCTGGTCGTCAGTATCGCGAAGCGCTATTCCAACCAGGGGTTACCGTTGCTCGACCTGATTCAGGAGGGCAATATTGGTCTGATGCGCGCGACACAGAAGTTTGATTACAAGCGTGGCTTCCGCTTTAGCACCTATGCCACATGGTGGATTCGCCAGGCTATCAGCCGGGCCATCGCCGAGCATTCTCGCAGCATTCATATTCCTGTCCACGTCGTAGAACTTATTTACAAGATCAAGCGTATCACACGTCGCTTGTATCAGGAGCAAGGCGTTGAGCCATTACCGGAGCAGGTAGCGGCTGAACTGGGCCTGCCGCGTGAGCGCGTCGTCGAACTCCTCAATGTCTCGGAGCAGCCCATCTCGCTGGACGCGCCGATGGCCGATGATGAGGAGTACCATCTCTCAGATATGCTCGAAGATACCAGCATGGCGCCCACGATTGATGTGGTCTCGCAGCAGTTGCAGCGTGAGCATATCGAGCAAGCCATGACCGTCCTCAATCCTCGCGAGCGCACGATCATTGAGATGCGTTACGGGTTAAAAGACGGACATTCCCTCTCGCTCGACGAGGTCAGCGTGCTCTTCCACCTGACGCGTGAGCGTATTCGCCAGATTGAGGTGAAGGCTCTGCGCAAACTGCGCTACCCGGAGCGCTATGAGGGTCTGCGCGACCTGGCGCGTGTATAGCAAGGAGAATAAGAAATGACCCGGACGGGAGAAACGTCCGGGCCTCTTTGTGTCTGATTAAAAAAACTGTGTGCTACTGGTTCCACATCTTGAGCGCGCTAGTCTTCCGCGACCGCGGCGGGACTTGCAACGCCAGATGCCTGCTCCTGTAAGTAGGCGTGAATGAAGGGATCAACATTGCCAGCCAGGTACGCGGTAGTGTCACTGGTCTCGTGGTTGGTGCGATGATCCTTGGCAATGTTATAGGGATGCACAATCACCGAGCGAATCTGCGTCCCGAAGTCGGCCTGGACATGCTCGCCTTTTAAGCGGGCCGCCTCCTCGTCGTGCTTCTTCTGCTCCATTTCAAAGAGGCGGGCCTTGAGAAGCTTGAGCGCGACTTCCCGGTTCTGAATCTGTGAGCGCTCGTTCTGACAGGTCACGACGATACCACTCGGAATGTGGCGCATCCGCACAGCGGAGTCAGTTTTGTTGACGTGCTGTCCACCCGCGCCCGTTGAGCGGTAGGTATCTACCTCGATATCTTCAGGTCGAATCGAAATCTCGATCGTGTTTTCGATATCGGGCATGAGCTCAACTTTCGCAAACGAGGTCTGGCGACGGTGTGCTGCGTCAAAGGGCGAGAGACGAATGAGGCGATGTGTACCTGCTTCCGACCGCAGATACCCATAGGCAAAGCGCCCCTCGATCTCAACGGTCGCACTCTTGATGCCAGCCTCTTCACCTTCACTATAGTCATAGATCTGGGTGCGGAAACGATGTTGGTCCGCCCAACGCAGGTACATACGCAGAAGCATCTCTGCCCAATCCTGGGCATCGACGCCGCCGCTACCGGCGTGGATACTGAGGATGGCGTTTTTCTCGTCGTGTTCGCCACTGAGCATTAAGGCAAACTCTAACTTCTCGATCTGTTCCTCAATTGGGGAATGGACTGCGCCACTTCGGCCTGCATATCATCATCTGGCTCCTCTTCCAGCATCAAGGCAAGTTCTTGCAGGTCTTTAAGTTGCGTGGCGAGCTGCTCCCAGGTCGTAACCTCTTCGCGCAGGGCATTGAGTTGTTGCATATGGGCCTGTGCTTTGCGGTTATCAGACCAGAAGTCTGGCTGCATGCTCTCTTCTTCAAGTTGTGTTACCTGGACTGCTTTGGTAGCCAGGTCAAAGACGCACCATAGTTTTTTCGACGCGTCTTTGTAAACGTTCAATTTGTTGGGTCATTTCACTCATGGTGAGTATTGTAGCATATCATGGCGCGCGGGTGTAGAGGCAAATATTTAACCATTCCAGGCTGGTACAAAGCTGGAATTTGGCCTACATTTGGTGCACTCACGCATTTCCTATGGCGGACCAGGGACGCAGGGACTTTCAGGATCTGAGGCAGTGCGTTGGCAAGAGATGCCAATGATCAGCTCGCGGCGACTATTCATGCGACGGGAAAAAGGTATCTTGCCGAGTGCTTCCTCCGAGTCCATGAAGTATACTATTGCGAGACTCAACATGAACACACTGGAAGGGAGCATGATCGTGACTGCTGAGAAACCCATTGGAACAGGAAAATCGGCTTTCCCTTTGACGAGGGCAGATATTGAACAACTCCGAAGTACCGTCCAGAGTGCTGCTCAACTCGATCTCCACCTTCAAAATCTGCAAGATATTGATCTCTCCTACATGGATTTGCAAGGCGCAAACTTGCAAGGAGCCAATCTTCGAGGCACCAATCTCCGTGAGGCGAATCTGCAAGGAGCCAACCTCAGCGAGGCGGACCTCGACGGGGCAGATCTGAGTTGGGCATACCTGGGTGATACCGAAGCTAACCGTGTGAAACTTCACGGCGCGAAGCTGAGCTACGCGACCCTCAGAGAACTTAACCTGCGTGAATTCAATCTGGCGGAACTTGACTTGCAATATGCTGATCTGAACGGGACCGATCTGCGAGGTGCTGTGCTTCGAGGAGCCGATTTGCAAGGAGCTGATTTGAGTACCGCTCGTTTGAACGGTCCTGAATTGCAAGGGGCTATCTTGCACCGTAGCGCGTCTCTTGGCGACAGAGGTGAGTCCCTGGATCGAGCAAAGGGAATCCGGAAGCGCGTAGCTCCGGGTCAGGCTACACTCATAGAAGAGTACTCCTCATCCTTCCAAGCGCAGGAGGGAAAGCAGATCATCTCCGACCGGGACGCCTATCTTTTGGGAGAGCATGCTCTGCTGGTTGACTTTTCACCAGTTAAGCTCCATGGACTCTTTCCACAGGGCTTTGCTTTCGCTCAGGCTCGCCACCTCTTTGACACCTGGCTCGTTCAAACGGGAGATAACTACAACGAGCAAACGATTCAGGCCATGTGGATTGGATTTGCCCATCGCATCTGTGATCTGTACTATGAAAACGAATCAGAAGCGTAAAGTGCGCGGAGACACCTTGATGCCCATCTGGAGCTTTGAGTCAGACCCACTTTTCAGGGCATTTCTTGTCCAGCTACAAGTGTATTTGTTGGTAACCAATCTTTCTGCGTTGTAATATATAGCAAAGTGTAATATAGCGTGAAAGAAACGACACGAAAAATTGAGTGCATCTGGAGGACCCCATGAAGCTTGTTGAGATTGGAATGCTTGTGCTGGGACTTGTTTTTGGAGCCATTGTTGGGAGCTTTATCCCGTTTGGGAATGGAAACGCAGCGCTGATAGGTGCCTTCCTCATTCCTGTATGTATTTTCTTCGTGCTCCTCTTCACCAAGAGACGCCACAAGGCTCTCTCGCTTGAGGAGCGCTACCAGCAAAACGAATCATTGCATCAATATAATGTTGAGACTGCCAGGAACAAGGAAAAAAACTTTATGGATGCTGCTGAGAAGATTCGCCATCGTTAAATTCTGTTCAGCCATATCTTAGCTGAGCAGGACATTGGTGAGCAGGAGCCGAGTGGTCTGCTGACCTGCGCTGGATGTGGTGAAGGCGAGGAGCAGGAGTGAGGGTTGGCCAGGCAGGTCATTCGTAAAATGTAGGGTGCCGGTAAAGCCTCCATTGGATTGGATAGTGATGGCTTCGGTGTTGAGCACCGCTAGGTGGGTCAGGGTATGGTCAAAGAGGAGGGCAGTGGGAGTGGACTGGTGTGCTGCGGGAGCTCCTGCTTGATCAAGGGTGCCACTGAGGGTGAGGGGTGAACTCGTTGCCATATCCAGATTGTTGTGTTGCAGTGTCAGGCCTGGCGAGGAGGCGGAGGTGACAAACCAGAGTCCATGCTCGTCCGTTTGTATCAGGCGTTGCAGGGTCACATCAAGCTCGCAGGATGGGCTCTCCTCGGTGAGTGTCAACTCGGCCTCGCTTGCTGATTGGTGGACCAGGTGAATATGCGTGCTATCTGCGGACCAGTGTAGCAGATTTTGTGCTAGAGATGCCGCCGTTTTGAGAGGGTCGGTCCAGGGCAGGATTGTTCCGGCATTGGCTTGTGCTTGCAACTGTTGCGCCTCGGCGCGGCTTAAGACTGGGAAGAGCGCGGGGAATGGTACCTGTATGAAGGCGCCATTCTGCCAGCGATATTCGCGGTACATCGTTTGCTGATCTGGTTGCATCAAGAGATCATTATCAACGGGAAGCGTGGTATCAAGCTGGCCGATGCTGAGCGAATGGGCATGGGTGATGCTGGCTGTACCCTGAATCAAGTCGTGAAGTTGGAAGACTGGTATAAGGGTTGGCTGCGAGTCCCGGCCTTGTTGAGAGCAGGTGTAGACATAGACGTCGAGCAGGTGGCGTGGATCATCGGGATGACTCACCTGGACAAAGGTGCTTAGCTGGCCAGGTATGAGGTCACTAGTAATTTGCGTCACTGGTGGTAGTTGTTGTTCAGTAGTCGCTGCAAGAATCTGTTGGTAGTCCGCCTGACGCAGAAGGTTCGCGCAGTTTTCTGTCGGGGAGGCGAAGGACTGAATAGAGCGGAGAAATAGGTAGCTGGCCAGGATACAGAGGGCGATAAGCGCAATGACCATGGTAAGCGGACGTGGATGGTAGGTTGTGTGTGGGAGGCGTGTTCCCCTGGTAGGGAGTCTCTGTGCGTTGTGCAACCTGGCTCTTCCCCTCCTCTTTCCGTCAATACCTCCACTTTCTAGTCTAAAGAGGGTGACAAGCGAAATAGATCATTATAGCCAGGGAAACGAGTAGATGCGGCTCTCTAGCAACTCATAGAAAATCAGGAGGGTGTCGTGCTCATTATGCAATGAGCACGACACCCTCCTGACTCTTGTGAAGTGCTTATCGCGGAGATGCACGCTTCACAAAAGCAAGAATGATGAGTCTAAATATGATACCGGGCCTCTAACCGAGCATATGATTGAATTGCATAATAAAGAGGACCATCGCGACAAGAATAAAGAGCATGCCCACCAGAATGGTGACCAGAGCTGTTGTGCGGCCACGTGAGGTCACACTCGTCGTGGCAGAATTCTCGGCGGATTGCCCTTGCTGGTAGGCCATGTTCCCCTGGGGGGTAAAGCTTCCCTGAGGTTGCGCAAAGCCTGGATATGAGTACTGTCCACCGCTCTGGGGCGCGTTCGAGAACGAAGACTGTGAAGCCGGGTAGCCTCTGCCCATAGGCTGCTGCATACCGGAGAGGCCTGGCTGAGAGATGGGATAGCCTCCCCCTTGAGCATAGGCGTTGCCCTGAGGCTGCATGGTGGCAGGATTGCCTCCCATATTCGTATGTGCGTCCATCATGCTGGTCGCGTCATAGGCATTTTGTGTGCCATAGTTCTGGTCTGCTCCGCGCAGCATGATCGGTTGGGGTCCACCCTGCGAGGGGTGACCGCCAAAGTTAGCCGTCGAGCCACCAGAATAGGGACGAGCTGCCTGTTGTGGTTGAGGCGCAAAGAACGACTGTGACTCAACCGTCTGGTCGTTCGATCCTGTGACATCATAATTCTGGCCGGATTGGCCGTTTTCAACAGCTGCACCACACCGTGGGCAACGGGTGGTACCGGGGGCCATTTGCAGACCGCATTGACCACAGAAAACCATGAAAACTCCTTTCAGACCCCGCTCAAACATCGCCGAGACGCGAGGCTGTTCGTGTGATAGTATACCCCATGGTCGGCCCATTGGGAACGGGCACAATCCTTATATTTCAACGGTGAAGTACCCTCAAATGCCACGAAGAAGGACTTCCGGGCAACGTCTTTATCGATATTGCACGCACATATTGTATGTAACAACGTTTGAGGTTGCCCATTTGTTCCAACTTCTCTCACAAAATGCCTGCTTGTGAGCGATCTGTGCCTGTCTATGTATCAGCGAGAATTTTGGCCATCGTATAGGCGTCAACAAACTGCCCCCGCACATAATAGGCATCTTTCAGCGTCCCCTCGATGACAAAGCCACGCCTGGTATAGAGCGCGATTCCGGCCTTATTATGCGTATGCACGTCGAGCGCGAGGCGGTGCAGATGCAGGGAGCGCGCCCAGTTTTCAACGGCCAGAAAGAGCTGGGTGCCGATGCCCTTGCCGGTATAGGCTTGCAGGATGCCAATGAAGATATGCGCACTATGAGCGGTGCGTCGTACCCGGCCTCGCTCTGCTCCCAGGCAACCAATCAGACGCTCACCATGTTCGGCCACAAAGAGGATGTCTGAGGTCATGTCTTCTTGCTGGTGCGCAAAGTGTTTAAGCAGCTCATCAGGATTATTTTTGCGCTCCTCTGGCTCAAGCAGCATAAATGTTGTCTCTTGATCAAGTTGCCGCATGAGGGCCAGGCATGCTTCTGCATCACTGGCCCGAACGGGTCGAATAGAGATCGTCTCTTGGCTTGGCGAGAGCTTATAGTGTATCGAGAGTGAGTCCTGCGCCATTCTACCCTTCCTGCTATGAAAGTGTGTGCCGTGTTTGATATTCCCTTGTTATGTCCTTTTTGCCTTGTGCAGACCATGCACTGCCATTCTAAATCTACTCAAATGTGCTCACACACCCTCGAATAGATTTAATTGCTGCACGTGCCCCTCACAGCGTAAGTCCCATGCAGGCGGCAAGCCGCCTGCGGGAGAAGCCTCCATGACTTCTCCGCCGCTTTGGGTCACCTGCAGCACACCGCACTCCCCAGAGGAAGTGTGTGGCCCTCGCCGGGCAAGGAACCTCATCAAGATGTTGACGGCGCTATTGTCGTCTCGATCCATGCTGAGTCCACATTCCGCGCACTGATAGGTCCTCTTCCACAATGGCATGGCTTGCAGATTCCCACAGCCACTGCACTGCTTGGACGTGTTGCGCTCATCTACGAACTGAAGCTCTTTCCCATACAACTGGCATTTATAGGTGAGCATCTGCACAAAGGCGTACAAGCCCCAGTCGTTGTAGACGGCTCTGTTGAGTGTCTTCTTGCGCTCTTGATGCTCTTTGATGACCATTTGCCGTTGAGAAAGATCTCCGACGACGACAGTTCTCTCAACCAATCGTCGTGCAATGAGATGCGAGGCCTTGTGCAGGCTATCGCGTTGTTTGTTGCGCTTCTTCTGCGACACGCGCTTGTAGACCCTGCTCAGATGAAGGTAACGACGGGATTTCTTCTTACATTTGCTGCATTTCGAGCGAAGACGATCCAACTGTTTGTTGTACCAACGCGAGCCTTTGAACCCGCCAATGTGATAGATGCGGCCCTCTTGCGTGACGCCCGTTGCCAGTGTCTTGATCCCCAGATCGAAGGCCACGGTGCCGCCATCGCGTGTGGCTTCCTCGTCCTCTCGATAGCTGAAGGAGGCGTAGTAGTTGCCTCTGCCATCGCGACTGATGGCCACCTCTCCAAAGCCTTCTGGAGGCTCTTCGGTGAGGACGGCACGGATGGCAGGGAAGCGTTTGTGCTTGCCCTTGCCTCCAGTGGGCAGGATGAGGGTGTTTCCCTCACGCGTGAGATACATCGCGGGATAACAGAGGGTAAAGAAGCAATGACGAGGCCGCACGCGGGGAAAGCCTGGGGTTTCTCCATTGGCGACGCGGCGAAAGAAGGCTCGCATGGCTGCATCCAGGCGATAGTAGACGTCGGCAAGCAGCTTGCCATACACCTGATTGAGTTCAGGATCATGGGCACGACTCTGGGCCAGGGTTTTCTTGCATGCGTTGAATCGCCACTTCTCTCCGTCTCGCAGTTTCATGACCCACCAATTGTAGAGCCCTCTGCATTTCCCTTGCATGAGCTCAAGGGTAGCTGCATCTCGCTCGCTCATGTTCAGTTTCATTTTTTTGCAGAGGAGCATGAAGACCCCTTCCCTTTCAACACCACACGGAAAGATCGACGTCGCCTCTTTCGCGAGAAACGACAGATACATGAATTGGAACACTTTTTCTTATTTCGTGCGTGTAGCATACCATGATATCGTCTCTCTGTCAACGCCTCCAAAGGTGTACAATAAGCGCACCTTCGACCATCGTCGCGCACATTTTCGATTGCTGTTCTTACGCTCCTTCCAGGTGAGATGCTGGCGCCATCAGGCCTGGTTCATCTGTCCATCTACGAATTTGAGCGATCCATCCGCCTGTTGGCCAACGATATAGTAGCCGCTATACATCGTGGTCTGCCCATCGGTGGAGAGGGCTTGCAAGGTGAGGGAGACCTTTTGCCCCTGGGGGTCATCGCTGCTACGGATCGTTTGGATGGTGTCTTTGTCAGTCGTAGCAAAGCCATTTTTAAAGTCATCATAGGTTTGATTGATGTGGGCCCAGAGATCATAGGCTTGTTGATATTGTTTGGCATTGATGTAGCTGTAGTACTTGTAAACTACGCTCTCGGCCTGCGCTGAGGTCACTGTTGGCGTCGGAGTGGTCTGGGTTGGAGTTGCGGTGGCCTCCGGTGTGTCAGTTGGTTGGGCCGTTGTCGTGTCTGTGGGTTGGTTGGCGGTTGTCGGAGTAGCCTGAGGAGCAGTCGTCGCTGTGGCATTATTGGCCGTGTTCGGGAAGAGTCTGCCCGAGCCAGCGAGTAAGATGCCCCCAGTCACAAGGACAATCAGAACGGCGAGTATGACGAGTGTTGTGAGTAGCCCATTGCCGCGCCTGGGGGGCTGGGGCTGATAGTATGGAGCGGGCTGAGGGGGAGTGTAGCCCTCTTGTTGTTGCCTATAGGGATATGGGGATGGAGATACTGGATTGTAGGGATTAGAGGTATGAGGAGGAGGCGCTGGATAAGCAGGTGTTGGCCGTGTAGAGGACGGCACGGCACTCGTGGGCGCGTTGTTGTTGCTATAGGTTTCATAGCCTCTCTGATCCTGTTGCGTGCGCGCTGAATAGGCATCACCTGGCTGGCCAGGCTGATGCTGCGGCATCGCCTGCATTGAGACCTGCGTCTCGTTATTTATGTCATTGGTAGTAGGCGCTTGCTGGCCTACCAGGTTCTCATCGACCGGGGCGCCACAGCGGGGGCACTTCGTCGAGCCGGGTGGTATAAGCAAGCCACATTGACCACAAAACACCATATTGGCCTCTCAAATCCTTTCTCCGAGCAGGTTCTCTCTATTTTCTCTATGATGCCAAATGAAGCAATAACATTTAGGGTATGAATACAATCAGGAATATTGTTCTATGATACAACAATCATATCAGTCGTTTTGAAGTGGAGCTTGGCTACTTTGCGTAGTATATCTGCCCCATGTTGTGCAACCAGTTCTCGTCCAATGGTAACAATCTGTGGGTTAGAGGCCCCCTTGGGAAGCTCAATCCCTACGCTTCGTGAAAGCTCTGCCAGCTCACGAACAAAGGCGGCGCGTGCCATAATGGAGGCTGCGGCCACCGCGGTATCATCTTCGGCCCGAGGCCTCTGCTCCAGTGTAATCGAGCACCCCGTTTGCCTCAAGGCGTCAAGTAAGAGGCGCTCTGCACCAAATTGGTCAACAATAGCCAGCGACGCTGCCACGGTAGGTTGGAGGCGCGTAATAGTATGGGCGTGTGCCTGCGCGAGCAGCAAGTTAAGGTTTGGTGTCGCCTGGTAGAGACGATTATAGCGCTCGGGATCATAGATGCGTAACAGGCCCTGCCCACGGCAGATGCGTTCTATCTCGCTGGCCATCTCCAACATAACGGCATCGGTGAGGCGTTTGCTGTCGCGTACCCCCAGGGCGAGAAGTTGCTCCTCTGTGTGATTATCCACGTAGAGCGCGGCCATGACCAGGGGACCATAGTAATCTCCTTTGCCCGATTCGTCGCACCCAATGCGTGCCAGGCCTGTGGCGCGTGGTCGCTCTCCTCCTGATTGACTCTTGAGTACGGAAGCCGTTGTTGCTACCTGTGGTGCTATTGAGGAGCTATTCCAGGCTTTGAGCGCGTTCTGGAGCGCACTGGCCTGCCCCTGTACATTAATGCGCCCGGTGGTATAGAGCGTGACTGGCACGCTGATCTTGCCATCGCTGACCACGAATTGGTGCCCACTCTGTACCGCCTTCTCGCTAAGAATACGCCATCCCTGATCTGCAATATAGGTATGGAAGGCAATAATGGTTGTCTCTAGCTTGCTTGTGGGCATCCTCTTTCCTTTCGACAGGGTGCGCTTAATGTTGCCGTATTTGCCAGCTTTGCTTATTGTACTTTATGCTTGGTAAACGTTTCGACTGACATCTTTGGAGACGCTGATTGTTCCTATTGTAGCAGGAAGTGAGATTGGCGGTAATATATTTGCTCATTTTATAGCCCTCTTGACTGTTCTTTCCTTCACACCTGCGGTGCTCAGGACTATGTACTTGTCAAAAGGGGCGGGGCGTGCTATTCTCGCACATATGATCTAATTGACAGCGATTTATTTGGCGAAGTGGAGTTATGGCATGGCGCAGGTGGATGAGAATAGTGTGCCGCAGCGAGGGACATTACTGCGCAGGGCACATGAACTGCTTGAGCAGGTCGGGCAACCGGTCGCAGAAGAGCAGTTAATCGAATATCTCTTTGGGGTGACGGGCGGTGGCAACTCCAATGGCTTCTGGACAATATTATTGCGGCAGACGTTGCGCGGCTCTCCTCTCTTTGACGCTCTCTCAGTTGGTGATGAAGACGAGATGGGTGGTCAAGAACGGCTGTGGGGTTTAACCGCGTGGAAGCGTACTCAGCTTGCGCTTGAAGAGGTAGAGTTTGTGGTGGTGGATACCGAGACGACCGGGCTACGGCCCGGGCCGGACCGTGTGATTGAGGTAGCGGGCGTGCGTATGCGTAATGGCGAGATCCTGGATACCTTTCAGAGCCTGGTGCATCCAGAGCGGCGCATTCCTCCCTTTATTGTGCGCTTTACAGGTATTTCTCCAGAGATGCTAGCTGATGCGCCCAAGGCGCGCGATATCATGCCAGATTTCCTGCGTTTTATTGAGGGCGCAACCCTGGTTGGACATAATCTGAGCTTTGATGTCAATTTTCTCACGCACGAAGCCCAGTTGTTGGGCCTGCCCTTTCCTGTTGAGGGCCTGGATACAATTTTGCTCTCGCGTCGTCTGTTGCCAGGTCTGAAGCGCTTCAAGCTGGACATGGTGGCGCAATATTTACAGATCAGGACGCATGACCGGCACCGCGCCCTGGGTGATGCCCGGGTGACGGCCGATGTCTTTGCTCGCTTGATTGAACGCGCAAAAGTACAGGGGATACATACGCTGGGACATCTACGCCTGCGCCAGCAGTTGTCTGTGGCCTGGAGTGGGGATATCACCCAGGTAGATGCGAAGGTGGCGGCGCGTGGCCGGGCCGACGAGAAGCTTTCGGGCGTGGCGACGCGACCGAACGGGAGCCTCCTGCTCAATCCTGCCTGGCGGCGCAACTTCCCTGAGAAGCCCGGTGTCTATCTCATGCGGGACGAGCATGGGCAGGTGATCTATGTTGGCAAGGCGAAATGCCTGAAGGACAGGCTGGGTTCCTATTATAGCCAGCCGCTGGGATACACGCGCAAGATGGATGGCCTCTTGCAGAACGTACGCCAGATTGAGACGAGGGTGCTGGGTTCGGAGCTGGAGGCGTTGCTGGTGGAGTCGCGGCTGATCAAAGAGTTGCAGCCGATGTATAATGTGCAATTGCGCAACTATGAACTCTATCCCTTTATCAAGATCGATGTACAGCATGCCTTTCCCAGGATCTACGCCACGCGCGAGATCGCGGCGGATGGTGCGCGCTACTTTGGTCCCTTCCGCAGCCGCAGGGTTGTGGATGCGACCATTGAATTGATGCAGAAGATCTTTCCGGTGCGCACCTGTACACGCGGCCTGCCACCAGCAGCGAAGGCTTCTGATCCCTGTTTGCGTCACCATCTGGGGCGCTGTCCCGCTCCCTGTCGGGGTGGCGTAGATGAGGATGAGTATCGTAAAATTATCGAACAGGTTTGTGCCTTCCTGGGTGGTGAGCGAGAGGACCTCTTTGATCGCCTGCGCCGACAGATGTTTGAGGCGGCGCAACAGCTCAACTTTGAGCGAGCCGCCTGGCTACGTGACGCACTGCGCAGCGCCGACGAGGTCCTGATCGGTCAGCAGTTGATCACGGGCGCCGTTGAGGCCAACAATTTGTTTATTGTCTATCCCTCATCCGAGCTTGACCACAATGAACTCTTTCTGGTCAGACATGGTCGCTTGATTGCCCAGCAGCGCGTGGCCCATAATGAGCCAGAGACAAAGCTGGCCCTGCGTACTTTGCTGGTTCAGGCGCGTGACTTAGGGCGCCCGCCTGATATTGTGGGTCAGGCCGAAGTCGATCAAATTAATATTATCAGTCGTTGGATTCATCATCATAGTGAAGACCGGGCCTTCTTCCCATTTTCATCTGCCCTGGCAAGCGAGGAGGAGCAGGAGGCGTTGTTCGCACAGATCTGGCAGCATATCGGTGCCGAACCACTCTTGCCGCTGGAAGAGTAGGTAGAAGTGCGCGTGTATCGTATTTTTTCTTTTCATTGGAGACCGAAACAGCATGTTATTATCCGATAAACGTATCCTTGAAGAACTAGAGCAGGGCAATATCGTTATTGAACCCTTTGATATGCGTCACCTGGGAACCAACTCATATGACTGCCGCCTGGGCGAGTGGTATTTCCAGGGGGACGCCAATATAGAGGCTATGCACCTGGACAACCCGGAGGAGATTCGTCGCTACTGGGGAATGCCCCGCCAGGCAAGCGAGGGAAAGATCGCGATTCGCCCCGGCACGACGATTCTGGCGCATACACAGGAGATCATTGGTGGTCATAACGGCTACCTGGCAAAGATGTATTCGCGTAGCACGGTCGCGCGCTCGGGCCTCTCGGTCTGCCGCTGTGCCGGTGTGGGTGATGTCGGTTATATTAGCCGCTGGACCATGGAGATTAGCAATCATACGCAGACGACCATCTACGTCCCCGTGGGCTTCCGCATCTGCCAGTTGACCTTTGAATTTATTGGCGAGACGCTCAAGGAGTATCACGGCAAGTACGGCAAGCGTGCGGAATCCTGGCGTCCAGAGGATATGCTCCCCAAGCCCTACTTTGACTGGGACTACGATGTCTATCGCACCGATAAGGGAGGCAAGTAGGGCGTGGAACGTGGCGTACTGATTTCGTTTGAGGGTCTCGATGGGGCGGGCAAGACCACACAGATGAACCTGCTAGAGGAGTGGCTACAGAGCCAGGGGGTGTCATATCTGCGCACACGTGAGCCGGGTGGCTCTCCCCTAGGGGTGGAGATCCGGCGCCTCCTGCTGAACCGCCCCGACCTGCATATCTCTCCCCTGGCCGAAGCCCTGCTCTTCCAGGCTGACCGCGCCCAGCATTTTGCCGAGGTGATCCTGCCCGCGCTTGACGAGGGGAAAGTAATCGTCTCGGATCGCTGCTTTGATTCCAGCATTGCCTATCAAGGAGCGGCGCGTGGTGTTGGTGAGCAACTGGTGGAGGATCTCTCACTGTTGGCGACACAGGGACATCAGCCCAATCTAACTATCATGCTGGATTTGCCACCTGAGAAGGTGCAGCAACGCACCAACCTGGCCGTGGACCAGAGTGGTATGCGTACTGAGCAGAGCCATTTTGATCGCGAAACGGAGACCTTTCATCGGACCTTGCGCGAGGCCTTTCTCACGCTAGCCCGCAGGTATCCACAGCGTATCAAAGTGCTTGATGCCTCGCGTACTCCTGAAGTCATTCAGCGCGAGATCCAGGGTCACGTTGAGCGGCTCCTGGCGGCGCGTGCATAAGATAAGAGCCAGGATGAACGGGATGCTGAGATTATCAGCACCCCGTTTGCTTATGCCGGCAAGCCCTGGGCTGTCAGTAGGGCTTGCGTCTCTTTGTGGAGTGCCTCAAGTTGCTCGAGCGCAGCCTTGAGGTTTGCGCTCTCGGGCGTGAGGAGCGTATAGGCCTCGCCAATGCGCTCGGCGAAGTGGGTAGGTACGAGCGGGAAGGCGTTGGCGAGCGCCACGGCGCCCTTCTCGTTCATCCAGTAGCAGGTGTTGAGCGCGAAGAGGACCTGGAGCAGGCAGGAAACCGCGCGAAAGCAGCAGCCCGCGACATAGGAAACATCACCGCGCCTGGCCGCTTTGGCCGCATTCTGGATGGCGAAATCGATCTCCCAGAAGAAGCTTCGGACGATCCCCTCCTGCAATTGACGAGGGTAGGGTGTGGTCAGGGTTTTTAGGCGCTGGACCTCGCCCGCCGGGTCCCAGAGCACGCGGCAGAGCGCGATTTCCGACATATACATAGCGGTCGTAAAGCCATGTGGATGGCCTGGCTGGTAGTCAATGCTCACGCGTCCAGCGCGACTCTCGGTAATGGAATGTGCGACCGCGCGCAGATCGCGGTAGAGGAAGTCGACATGCATCCCCTGCACCACCAGCCAGCCACCGCCATTGATGCGTGGTCCCCAGCCGCCGAAATCGGTGAGCACATCCTGGCGGTGTTCGTCATCGACCCTGGCTGCGACGGCACGTAAGTGGCGCAGGTCAATGGGATTTTCGGAATCATAGTAGAGTCCCAGATCAATGTCTGAGGTTGACGTGGCTGCTCCTCGGCCACGCGACCCACCAAGCACAATGCCAGATAGGCCAGGAGTGTCGCGGAGCTCATTGAGCAAGAGATCCAGTATTATATCTGCGTTCAAAGAAGCATTCTCGTTTCTAGCAGTGTCTGAGTGAGACACGATTACGCATCTGGCTGTTTACCAAGGACTTCGGGATTGACGACATTGATGGGGTGGCCAGCCTGGAATGCAACTACCTGCTCGAAGGCCGCGCCAAAGAAGGATTCATAGCTATCTTTCTCCACATACCCGATATGGGGTGTGCAAATGACATTCTCCATATGTAGCAGAGGGTGGTCGGTGACTGGCTCGCTCTCATAGACATCCACGGCGGCTGAGCCTGGGCGTCCAGCGCGTAGTGCCTCCTCCAGCACGCCAGGAGCAATCAGGCCTGCGCGGCTGGTGTTGACCAGAAGGGCGGATGGCTTCATCGCCGTCAGGTCAGTGGCGGTCACGATCCCACGTGTAGCCTCTGCCATTTTGACGTGAAGGGTAAGGATATCGGCGCGCTCGAAAAGCATCTGCTGGCTGCTGGCGGTCTCAAAGCCATCGGCCTGGGCACGAGCTAGTGAACCTTCGCGTCCCCACACGAGTACCTTCATACCAAAGGCGCGACCGTAGCCCGCGACCAGACTACCGATCCTACCATAGCCAAAGATGCCCAGAGTGCGATTGCGCAGACCGGTACCAAGTGTCGTCTGCCAGCGGCCAGCCTTCATCGACACGATCTCCTGGGGAATATGCCGTGTCGCGGCCAGGATCAGGCCCCAGGTCACTTCAGCGGTGGAGTAAGAGGTCCCGCCACCCGCCGCGATGACGATTCCATGGCGTGTGCAGGCCTCTACATCGATATGGGGGTAGCCCCTGCCGGTCTGGCTAATCAACTTGAGGTTGGGCAGGCGTTCCAGGAGGGCCTCGCTGATCTTTGTGCGCTCGCGGATAAGTACCAGGGCATCGGCCTCGCGAAAGCGGCTGGCAAGGGCCTCAATATCGGTGACGCTATCATTATAGATGGTGACATCGTGTCCTTTGAGCTGCGCGAAGCAATCGAGCTGCCGTATAGCATCCTGGTAGTCATCAGGAATAACAATCTTCAAAACTTTTCCTCCTTTGTTTTGGGTCTCAACGCTGAGGATGCGGGTGAAATAAAGGGTGCCTTAGAGCACTTCCAGGCGCTCTTTGCGGCGTTGGGCTTCGAGGTAGTTCGGATCGATCTCCAGGGCGCGATTGACGGCGGCCAGGGCCTCCTGTTTGTGCCCCAGGATACCCAGGACCCAGGCCTTGGCATCCCAGGCCGCGGCGTCGTGGTCCTGGAGGGTCAGGGACTGCTCGAAGTCTGCCAGGGCCTCCTGGTAGCGGGCGAGCATGGCGAAACAAGTTCCACGGGTGTACCAGGTTTCTGGGTTAGCGGGGTTGAGCGCGACCGCTTTCTCCGCTGCGGCCAGGGCCTCGGTATAGCGGATGGAGTTCGAGAGTTGTTGACTATATTGAAGCCAGAAGGCGGCCTGTTGCTCTTGTGTAGACATGGTTGTGAGCGACTCCTCTATTCATCTGAAGGATGCTGTTTGTGCCACTCTTTGACGACGGCTTCATAGGCATCCCAGGTATCGACATCGTAGTTAGCGTGTGTAGACCCCAACTCTATACTTGTAATCTCGGTTCGATGGCGTGTAAGCACAGCGCGTCCACCCTCGTCTCCCTGTACCTCTTGCAGTTCGGGAAAGAGATTGCGCTCAAAGAGCACCGGGTTCCCGCGTTGTCCCTGGTAGAGAGGCGCGACGATACGGCTATGTGTCGTATGCCGGGCCTCCATAAGTGTATCGAGAATGGCGGCGGAGAGCAAGGGCTGGTCGCCCAGAATGATCAGCGCGGAGTCGCAGTCTGGTACCAGGTGTGTCAGCTCCGTGATGCCCGCGTGAATGGAGGTACTCATCCCTTGTTGGTAAAGTGGGTTATAGACAGGATGGACCTCTAGATGCGCGAGATAGGGGGCGAGCACGGCACGCAACTGCGCGGAGCGATGCCCAAGCACGAGCAGGACTGGTTGTGCTTGTGAGGCCAGGACCGCATCGAGGACATGCGCGATAACGGGACGATCTCCCAGGGGCAGCAAGAGCTTGTGACGGTCTTCACCGATGCGACTGGAGGTCCCCGCGGCAAGAATAATCGCGGCAGTGGTGCGCTCACTCATACGTGCTAGACCTTTCCTATAGCAATAAAATGTATTTTGCAGAAGAGATCTGATGGAATAGAGAGGCAGATTCCTCTTTGTTATATCACCTGGAGGATGGTGAAGTATACACGCCTGAATGAAGTGCTGCTCTTCCGTGCCTGTGTATAAAGCGGGTTGCCAGCGGTGCTATAATGACGTTCAGTTCGAATAGATTAGAGAATATGAAGAGGAATGCAAGTCGAGAAGCTCGTAGCCTACCAGGAGTAAAGAAGAATGCTAAATTCCCCCCACACAATACAAGAACACGTAGAGCCGTTGGATGCCCAGACGCAGGCGAAATATGAGCGTTTGCAAGAGATTTTGCGCGAGATGGAGTCGGTGCTGGTTGCCTATTCAGGTGGGGTCGACAGCGCGCTTCTGCTTAAAGTAGCACACGACGTCCTGGGTGACCGGGCGCTAGGCGCGATTGCCTCATCGGCGGCCTATGCTCCTGAAGAGACGCAAGAAGCGATCGAGGTTGCCACGCAGATGAGCCTGCCCCTTGTGACGCTGGAGACCCATGAGCTGGAGGATGAACGGTACGCATCCAATACCGTCCAGCGCTGCTACTTCTGCAAGACCGAGCTCTTCACAAGTCTGGAGCCAGTAGCGAAGGAGCACAATTTACGTCATATCGCTTATGGCGTCAACAAGGACGATGATGGAGATTTTCGTCCTGGGCAGAAGGCGGCGCGTGAGTTTGGTGTGCGGGGGCCGCTCAAAGAGGCGGAGATGGGTAAGAAAGAGATCCGTGCCATCGCGAAAATGCTGGGTATGCCGGTCTGGGATAAGCCCGCGATGGCCTGTTTCTCTTCGCGTATTCCCTATGGGAGCCGAGTGGATGTGGCCTCTTTGCAGATGGTCTATAAAGCGGAGAAGTTTTTGCGCGAGCAGGGGTTTCGCCAGTTGCGTGTGCGCCACCATGATAAAATCGCCCGTATCGAGGTGGAGCGCTCAGAGATCCCTCGCCTGGTAGAAGAAGAGATGAGCCGCAAGGTGACCGATGCTCTGCGTAAGATTGGCTATTCCTATGTAACAGTCGATTTGTTAGGGTACCGCACGGGCAGCATGAATGAGTCTTTCTTCAAGAAGAAGAAGACTACAGCCGCTGAGTAGGTCGCATGCGTGCATTGCGAATGTAGAGAACTAGCCTCGAGGTGGTAACTGGGCATGTGCCTGGATACTGTCACGAGGCCAGTTTTGTAGAACGTATAGATGTATTTTGTGGCAGCGAAAGCAAGCATATAGGTTTTTTGTCGAGAAAAAGGGTGAAATTCTGCGTTGTGCCAACGTAGATATGTATGTGCGTATCTATTTTGTGTATTTATTTCTTGTCTGCGGGAGTGATATATTTTTAGACAAACGAACGTTAGATAGGATAGAAACGTATAGATTTTTAAGCGGAGGAGCGTGGGCATAAGGGGGAGAGAAGTGTGTTTTGTATAGCACTAACATCCTGTGTAAGGAACTCTTAAGAGGCATGGAGCCTCTTTCCTCCCTATGCCTACAGGCAGGGGTATCCAGAGGCGGAGGATCTGATGAAACTACAACGAAACGCGGTCTCCTTTTCCCTGGGGCCACAGAATACGGATAGGGCCTGTGTACTGGTGCATAATGTTGGCGGGAGTCCTTTAGAGATGAGGGGTCTGGGCGAGTACCTGGCGCAACAGGGCATCCGAGTGCGTGGCATCTCGCTAGCAGGCCACGATGGCGACTTAGAGCACCTGGCCCAGGTTGAGCGAGAGGCGTGGTTGAAGACCATCGCTCAGGAGGTAATGGAGCTAGAAGACTACCCATATGTTTTTTTGGGTGGTTTCTCCGTGGGGTCGGTCCTGGCGATATTATCGGCCCTGGACTTTGGTCAGCAGATTGCGGGCGTCATTGCTATGTCAACGCCTATGCGCCTGTTTCAGGAGTTGAGCTTTCCCTTTGGCGACTATTTTGCGAAGCACCGGCAGCCTCTGGCTGGATATGCGCTGGAGGATCCCTGTGTGCGCCATGATATTCTCACGAGTATACGTCTCCTTGACCCCAAAGGAGTTGAGGAACTGAGTGAAGACGAGATACTGGAGATTGCACTTAAGGAAGCGCGTTACCCCGGCGCGCTTTGGCGCCAGATGACCGCACTGGTGCGGGAACTGCGCGTGCGTTTGCAGGAACTGGTGACACCCTTACTGATTATTCAGGGAAAGCAGGATGCGCTTAACCCGCCTGAGAGCGCCTCCGAGTTGTATCGCAAGGCCGTGTATGCCCCCAAATCGCTGCACTGGCTGGAGCGGAGCGGCCATTTTGTGATGACAGATCTTGAGCAAGAACAACTCTGTTTTCTCTGCGCTTCGTTTATTAATGATATTGTCTTGCATGATCGCTTAAGCGGCTAGCGAATTAGTTGTTTGTGTTGGCAGTGACTACTCACCATTGTATGGCTCGCCGGGTAGGGGTGTGTTGGCGGCACGCTGGCAAAGCCAGCGTGCCGCCAACACACCCCTACCCATACGAAGCACCGTAGGTGCTGATGTGTCGCTATTTTCTGTAGCTATCCCGGCTATGGTATAATCTGTTTAGCTAAGTGTTCTATGCACACCAAGTAAGAAGTGATAGGGTTTTGCCATAAGCAGGAAATAGTAATTATGCCAGAGCATGTTTTACAGTCAGAGGCGCCCGAGCGTGCGCAGCGCCTTATCTATATGGACCACGCGGCCACCACCGCGCTTGACCCACGTGTTCTTGAGAGTATGATGCCGCACCTGACCGAGCAGTACGGCAATGCCAGCAGTATCTATGCGCTGGGCCGGCAGGCCATGCAGACCATTTCGCATGCGCGTGAAGAGGTGGCGGCGTTGCTCAATTGCCAGCCCGCTGAGATCGCCTTTGTAGGTTGTGGTTCTGAAAGCGATAACCTGGCGATCAAGGGCATGGCCTTTGCCTCGCAAAAGAAGGGTAACCGCCTGATTACCAGTTCGATTGAGCACCACGCGGTCCTGCACACCTGTAACTACCTGGAGCGTTTTGGCTTTGAGACGACCTATCTCCCAGTTGACGAGAACGCGTTGATCGATCCAGACGCGGTTGGGCGGGCCATTACCGATAAAACCGTGCTGGTCTCGATCATGTTTGCTAATAATGAGGTCGGAACCATCGAACCTATAGCCGAGATTGGCAAGATCTGTCGTGCGCGCAAGGTCCCCTTCCACGTGGATGCGGTACAGGCGGGTGGCGCACTCCCCATCGATGTGGTCGCGTTAAATGTGGACTTGCTCTCGCTCTCGGCGCATAAATTTTATGGACCAAAGGGGATGGGTATTCTCTATGTCAAGCAAGGGAAGCGCATCCTGCCACAGTTGCAGGGGGGATCGCAGGAGCGTGGTAGGCGGGCCGGTACCGAGAATGTCGCGGGCATCGTCGGGACGGCCGAGGCCTTCCGGCTGGCCCAGGAAGAGCTAGAGACTGTGACGCCACGTATTCGCAAACTGCGCGATCGCCTGATCGAGGGCATCCTGACCATTCCCAGGAGTCGCCTAACAGGCCATCCAGTGCAACGCCTGCCCAATAACGCGAGCTTCTGTTTTGAGGGGGTGGAGGGAGAGTCGATCCTGATTCACCTGGATATGCTGGGGATCGCAGCCTCGACCGGTTCGGCCTGTACCTCAGGCTCGATTGATCCCTCACATGTCCTGGAGGCCATGGGCTATCCGTCGGAGTGGTCGCATGGGAGCTTGCGCCTGACGCTCGGTAAGGAGAATACCGAGGAAGAGGTTGAGCGAGTCATCACGCTCCTGCCTGGAGTGGTAGAGAAGGTGCGGACCCTGGGCTTATAGCCGAAAAGTATAGGTAGAAGAGAGGCATATGCGTTAGTATGGCCTCTCTTCTTTTGTTTCGTGTGGGAGCACCGCCGGCACGCAAAGGCCAGGCTGGAATTGGCTTTTGCTCAGCCATAATATGGGCAATTGGCTTATTGTAAGGATGAATGTTTTTATGTTACATTGAATGTACCGGGAGGGTGTTGGCGGTGCTGCCACTATATGTCCTTGCAAGTTGTACGCAGGAGCGTAGCGACTATTGTAGCGCCAGGTCGTTGTAGAGCGTTCTCAACGAAGCCTCCAGATATCGGATGAAAGGAATGGTTTTAGGGGATGGATACGTTAAAACGTGAAACGTTGTCGCAGCGGGTGCGGCAGGTGAGGCCCTCTGGCATTCGTAAGTTCTTTGATATTATTAATACCATGCCAGAGGTTATTTCATTGGGAGTGGGAGAGCCCGACTTCGTCACGCCAGAACATATTCGGCGCGCTGGCATTCGCTCAATTGAAGAAGGACATACGCAGTACACCTCTAACTATGGCATGATTGAGCTACGCCAGGAGATCGCCAAGAAATTGCAGGCGCTCTATGGCTTAGAGTATGATCCCGCTAAGCAGATCCTGGTCACGGTCGGGGTAAGCGAAGGTGTCGACCTGGCTATGCGTACTATCATTGATCCCGGTGACGAGGTGATCGCGCCCGATCCGGGATATGTGGCCTATGAGGCGGACATCATTTTCGCCGGGGGTGTAGCGGTTCCGGTGCCAACATACGCGCAGTATGACTTCGCTGTACGCGCAGAGGAGATAGCCGCGGCGATTACCCCGCGCACCAAGATGCTTCTGCTGGGCAATCCCAATAATCCCACAGGTGCGGTGATTCCCCGTGAGGAGCTTGAGAAGATTGCTGCCTTGGCTGTCGAGCATGATTTGATTGTGCTCTCCGACGAGGTATATAGCCGTCTGACCTATGGTGTTGATCACTTTAGCATCGCCTCGCTACCCGGGATGAAGGAGCGCACCATTTTGATGGATGGCTTCTCCAAGTCATATGCCATGACCGGCTGGCGCGTGGGCTACGTCGCGGCCTCCACCGAGATCCTTGAGGCCATGCTCAAGATCCACCAGTATACCATTATGTGCGCCGGGACTGCGCCTCAGGAGGCCGCTTTACAGGCGTTGCGCTACGGCGATGACGACGTTAAGCAGATGCATGATGAGTATGAGCGCCGGGGCCAGATGTTTGTGGCGGGCCTTAATAAGCTGGGTCTGGCCTGTTGTGAGCCACGAGGCGCATTTTATGCCTTCCCCTTTATTGGCCATACGGGGATGAACGACGAGGAATTCGCGGAGAAATTGCTCTTTGAAGAGAAGGTTGCCGTCGTTCCTGGTAGCTCGTTTGGTGAGGCGGGACGCAATTATGTGCGCTGCGCCTACTGCACCTCCTATGAGAAATTGGAAGAGGCCCTGGTGCGCATCGAGCGCTTCTTGCAGAAGCACGCCAGGTAGCGCGTCATCTGTTTGACTTCTCGCGCCTGCGGTGCTCGCTTTGGTCAATGATGTAGTGCACCGCGACAGCCTGCGGCTGTCGCGGTGCACTACATCATTGACCAATTGTATTATTTGGCGGAAACAGGTTCCCAGGATGGAGCCTGGGCGCGGTCGCGTTTCAACTCAAAGACATTGGGCTGGGTCAGGAAGTAGGCGGTATGATCCCAGAGGATCGCAGCCTCTTCGCCCTCAGGTACACTATGGATGACCGGGCCATAGAAGCCTACGGTC
This sequence comes from Ktedonobacter robiniae, assembly GCF_016587375.1. Classification (GTDB taxonomy): domain Bacteria; phylum Chloroflexota; class Ktedonobacteria; order Ktedonobacterales; family Ktedonobacteraceae; genus Ktedonobacter; species Ktedonobacter robiniae. Next base: position 164,894 of record NZ_BNJG01000001.1, on the reverse strand, counting down.
GAACCCTCAAAGGCGATGGTGGGTACGCCAAAGGCCGCGTAGCGATCAACGGCCTCTTTATGGTCGTTGAGTACCTCCTGGACCGTCGACTCATCGGCGAGGGCCTGGGCGACAAAGTTGCTGCCGAGTCCCGCTTCCTGTGCAGCTGCCTCGACGACTGAGCGCTCGCTGATATTCTCTTTGCGTCCGTGGGCGGCATTTCCCAGCGCAACGTAGAGTTTCTCCAGGGACTCATTCCCTTTCTGGCGACGAGCGAGGGCCAGGGTGCGAAGCGCGGTCCAGCCGCGACCGTTCACATAGTCGGGCTGTACACCCTCCTGGCGGTTAACCACTTCGAGGCTAAAGAGTTTCCAGGTAATGTCCACTGGACGCTCCTGGCGTACATTGCGCATCCAGAGGGCGGTGCGCCACGCCAGCGGGCAGAGTGGATCAACGTGCATGTTTACTTTCTTGGGTTGCGTAGCTTCCAAGCTCATGAAAATCACTCCCCAACTGTATCAATAGTCACACTTTACTTTCTGAAGTGTGCGATTATAGAATATTCCCTCGCAAAGATGAATGTCAAATGGAGAGTGGCTGAAAGCGCCTAGAAATTGCTTCTGAGAAATGGTTGGCTCCCATTTCTTATATCCAAAAGACGATGTGAGCCGAGCAGCATGGATTCGGGATCGGCGCGATGGGGACCAAGGAAGCGCAGAGCAGGTGCCTTCGCCGTCCCCTGATATTTTTGCAGGAGCGGTTGGAGGAACTGGGGGAGCGCGATGCTACCATGATGCTGAGCCAGCAGGAGCAGGTAGTAGCGACTGCGCTCATCCTCTATCACGTTGCGAATAGTTGAGAGGTCAAGCAGGATGCCGCGTTCGTGGCGCGTGAAGAGCAGGATGGGTGCATTATCCATCTCCTGCGAGAGGCGTAAGATACTCTCCTCAAGGTTGGGGACATAAAGTTCCATACGCTGTAGCGTTACGCCTGTCTGCCTGGCCCGGTAGTACATATATTCCAGAAAGTCTTTGGCTTGTTGAATACGTTCCAGGCGAATTCCTTTGTGTTTGTCGGGCGAGCAAGGAATGAAGGCCACACATACCAGGCAGGCAGAGAGGTTCTCTGCCATGACCAGAGCCTGATCGATTGCTTCTCTATCGATACTGTGTGTAAAAGGCAGGAGTAAATACTGCATAAGCGTTTCCATTCTTATTGATGAGTCACTGGTGTTACTGAGCAAATAGCAGGTGTCTGTGTTATTAGTATAGAGGAAAAGGAATAAAGTTTGGCTCAAAATGTGGAAGGCGGGTCTAAAAATATGCTCAGGATCTGGTGACGTTGCTCTTCTGATGAGGAGGAATGCGAAAATAAGAGCGAGCGTTAGTATATTGTGTGTAACTTCTTTCTGGTAGGTAATAGAGTGAGCCCTGGCAACTTATAGCTGCCAGGGCTCACTCTATTACCTACCGAGGCTAGCGCCGTAGGCACGAGGCTAGCATTCGCTATAGCCGCAGTTATAGCATTTGCGGCAGCCTTCCTCGTAGACCATGGTGTTGCAGTCGCACTGGGGGCAGAGGTTGCCCGTCAGGTTGAGTGTGCTAAGGTCGCCATGCTCATGATAGGTGCCATTCGTTCCATTGTGCTTCTGCTCAACAGGGGGATCGTCCTGTTCAGAGGCGGCGTCCTCCTTTTCTTTCTCGCTTGCGAGCTGTGACTCGATATGCAGTTCCAGCGCGCGGGCTACGCCATCGGGCAGTGAGCGCACCTGCTGCACGCCGAAACCAACCGAGCGGCTGCCGCCGATGCCGCGTAGCTGTTCGGTGATGACCTTGGCGCGATCCATCTGCGAGAGCGGACTGAGCAGTTGCAGGTTCAACGAGATCAGGCGCCCCAGAGCCTCGGAGAGGGCCGCGATATCGCTACCGGCCTTACCCAGGGTCACAAAGACCTCCAGGGGACCCTGCTCGTCACTATTGATAGTGATGTTGATCTTGCCCTCGGGGGCGCGCACCTGGCGTGTATAGCCGTGGACAACAGCGGGTCGCTCTTTGATGCCCTGGCGGATCGAGGTCACAGGCTCCATCATAAGGCCCTGGGTCTCGTTCGCATCGCCTGTGGCCTGTTTCTGCTTCTTCTCATCCTCGATACGAGTCAGTACCGCGTCACGCGAGCCATCGCGGTAGTAGGTCACGCCCTTACAGCCCATCTCATAGGCCAGGCGATAGAGTGTCTCGACCTGGTCGACGGTATGGTTGTTAGGCGCGTTCACTGTCTTGCTGATGCTGGCATCGGTGTAGCGCTGGACGGTCGCCTGTACACGTATATGCTCCTCGGGTGAGAGGTCCTTTGAGGAGACAAAGTAGTGAGGTGTTGATGCGTTGGGATGCGCGTCGCGCCAGGCCTGGAGCAGGGGATGATAGAGAATATGCTCACCCGTGCGGTCGCGCCGGATCATGGCGAAGTCAAAGACTGGCTCAATACCCGAGCTGACGCCTGAAAGCAGGCTGGTTGTGCCGGTGGGTGCCTGGGTAAGCAGGACTGCGTTACGTGTGCCGTGCTTCTTGATCTTCTCTTGCAGCGATTTGGGCAGGCGCTTGATGAACTTGCCCTGGAGGTATTTGTCGCGTTCGAAGCGTGGGAAGGGTCCCTTCTCGGCGGCGATCTCCGTTGAGGCCTCGTAGGCCGAGTCGCGGATCGTCGAGTAGATGCGCTCAATCACCGGGATCGAGGCCTCGCTACCATAGGCGACCTTCATCTTGATCAAGGCATCGGCGAGACCCATAGTTCCCAGGCCTGTGCGGCGCGTGCCGAGCTGGGCCTCGCGGTTCTCCTCAAAGAAGTAGTCGGTTGCATCAATGACGTTATCCAGGAAACGCATGGAGACCTTGCTTATCTCTGCCAATCGCTGCCAATCCATGGCTCCATCCGAGACAAAGGCCGCGACATTAAGTGCACCCAGGTTGCACACTCCCCACTCTGGAAGCGGTTGCTCTCCACATGGATTTACGCAACGTATCGTTTCGTAATACCATGTGTTTGATTCTTTGTTGCAGCGATCCATGAAGACGACACCTGGTTCGGCGGATTCCCAGGCCGAGGTGCAGATCAGGTCCCAGAGGTGGCGCGCCTTGATAGTCTTTTTGACCTCGTCCTGCCAGACCAGGTTCCAGTCGGCATCGTCCTTGACGGCCTGCATAAAGGCATCGGAGACGCAGACCGAGAGGTTGGCGTGCTCGATCATGCCCGCCTTTTTCTTCACCGTGATAAACTCTTCGATGTCTGGATGGTTGTCATCCAGCATAAGCATTAAAGCCCCCCTCCGGGAACCACCTTGCTGGATGACATCGCCGGTTGCGACCGAATAGAGTTGCGCCCAGGAGCAGGGACCAGAGGCCGTGCCATTGACCGTTTTGATATAAGAGCCACGTGGGCGGAGTGTGGAGAGATTGATCCCGACGCCGCCGCCACGCGCCATGATCTCGGTCATGACCTTCAAATTCTCCAGAATACCCTGCCGGCTGTCTTCCGGGCTTGGCACTACAAAACAGTTATAAAATGTAACCTGGTGACCGGTTCCGGCGCCCGCGAGGATGCGTCCACCGGGAACAAACTGGAAGTTGGAGAGAGCGTCGTAGAAGCGCTCCTCCCAGAAGGCCTGCTTCTCCTCGCCTTGCTCGACAGAGGCGATGCCACGGGCGACGCGTTTCCACATATCTTCAGGGTAGAACTCCAGAGGTTGTCCGGTGGCATCCTTGAGAGAGTATCTATCCATGAACACCTTCTGGCGAATGCCTTCTAACTGGGTGGGCGAGGCTATGTCGGAGGTAGGTGCAGACTGTATCGTGGAGTCAGACTGTCGTGGTGGCTTCTGTTGTTCTACCATAAAGGCTTGCTCCTTTTCCTTGTACTCTGGGCGTCAAATCAAGTATGAGCTAGATACTGTTTTGCGGCCATCCAGGTCGCTTTATGTGCAATACAAAAGAATATGGATGCGAGAAGACAGCGCTGAAAACGATGGAGACATGGACCATGTCAATTGTGTGGGTGCTGTATGGATACGTGAGACACATGCGGCTGAGAGCCCTTTGGGTGTATCCTCATGTTTCGCTATCGAAAATATATTCTACGCTATCCAGTATACTCGCAATGGCGACCAAAAACAACCCCACTGGCACAACATATTGTGTTGATTAATAAATTTTAACACAATATGTTGTGCCAGTGGCTTTTGTGATATGATGAGGAAACGCGTAAAAGCACCTGGTAGGTACGCGCAGAAAGGCAAGTGTAAGGCCACCTGAGGCCATATGCAGGGAGGATTTATGAGGGCAGAAATTATTTCGTGTGGAACCGAGCTGTTGTTAGGACACATCTCAGATACCAACGCCACGTTCCTGGCGCAGAGCCTGGCGAGCCTGGGCGTTGATTTATATCATGTCTCGCAGGTGGGTGATAATCAGGAGCGTGTCGTGGAGACGCTGCGCCGTGCCCTGGAACGCTCAGATCTCGTCATCATGACGGGGGGTATTGGGCCGACTGAGGACGACCTGACACGTGAGTCAATTAGTATACTCATGGGCGAGGAGATGCGTGTTGATCCAGTCCTGGAGCAGGAGTTACGTGCGCGTTTTTCAGGACGAGACATGCCCGAGCGCAATCTCAAACAGGCGACCTTGATTCCCTCGGCGCAGTCTCTGCCCAATCCGCGTGGATCCGCGCCCGGCTGGTTTGTGCAGAAAGATCAGAAGATCATCGTGGCTATGCCAGGTGTCCCTCGTGAGATGTACCGCATGTGGGAAGAGGAGGCGGTCCCGCGCCTGGCTCCCTACCTGGGCGGAACGATCTTTACGCGTATCCTGCGGGTGTATGGCATGGGTGAATCGACCGTCGAGGAGCGCCTGGGTGAATTGATTCATAACAGTAATCCAACTGTGGCGACCTACGCCAAACCAGATGCCGTCGATGTGCGTATCAGCGCCAAGTCTGCCACAAGCGAAGAGGCTGAGAAACTGGTCTCGGAGGCAGAAGTGCAGGCACGTGAGATCCTGGGTGCGCTGATCTTTGGCACCGATAGGGATACGCTCGCCAGCGTTACCGGAAGCCTGCTCCAAGCGCGTCATCAGACGCTTTCCGTCATGGAGTCGCTAACAGGCGGCCTGCTTGCCAGCACCATTACGGATTTCAAGACCAGTTCCAGCCACTTCATCGGCGGTATCGTTTCCTATAGCACTGATCTTAAAGCGCAGTTTGGCGTGCCACGTGAGACGATTGAGCGCTATGGCGTGGTAAGCGAGGAGACAGCTATCGCGATGGCGAAGGCGGTGCGTATGGAGATAGGGACTGATTTTGGTATTAGTGTGACGGGGGTGGCGGGTCCAGATGAACTTGATGGGAAGCCCGCGGGAACAATGCATATCGCGGTAGCAGGCCCCAATGGGGTGGTCACAGGGATGGGACCGGGATGGAGATCCAGTCGCAGTGACAACAAACGCCATGCCGTCAATACAGCATTAAATCTACTCAGGCTCTATCTAGAGGGACGTGTAGAGCCAAAATAGATTATTACCATTGGGCTACTGGCATGCAGCATACGTCTCTTGTAAGAGCATATCCTGCATGCTATGATCAGAGCCATGAAAGAATAAGGATCGGGAAAGGTCAGGGGAGCAAGTGTCCATCTTGCTCCCCCTGGGTATGGGCCTATGGATACAAAGCGCCAAAAGACAAAAATAGCCGTGCGGGAGCGCGGTGAGCCGAAGCGACGTTCACGGTTTCGTATCAGCCGCACATCGCCGCTCCTAAAGCTTTTTACCGTCCTGGGGCCAGGACTCATCGCCGCGAACGCAGGAAACGATGCCGGTGGTATCGCGACCTTTTCGACTGCGGGCGCCGACTTTGGCTATGGACTACTCTGGGCACTCGTCATAGCGGGCTTTTGCCTGGCGATTGTGCAGGAAATGTGTGCGCGTATGGGGGCTGTCACGGGCAAGGGTTTGGCGGACCTGATACGTGAGCAGTTTGGGGTCAGGTGGGCGGCCCTGGCCATGCTGGCTCTGCTGGTGGCGAATACGGGCGTCACCATCTCCGAATTTATGGGTATCGCGATGAGCGTCCAGGTATTCACGGGTGATGTGCATACCCCCCTGGTGTATATCGTTGTGCCGTTAACCGCCCTGGTGCTCTGGTGGCTGGTGATCAAGGGGTCCTATCGCCGCGTTGAAATTATCTTTTTGTTTATGTCCCTCGGATTTCTGGCCTACATCCCGGCTGCGTTCGCTGCCCATCCAGACTGGAGCGAGGTTGGAAGGCAGATTGTTTTCCCTTCAATTACTGGTAATCAGAAATACCTCCTGGCCGCAGTGGCCCTGGTGGGTACGACGATTAGCCCTTATATGCAGTTTTTTGTCCAGGCCTCGGTCGCAGATAAAGGGATACATGCGGGCGAGTACTTCTATGAGCAATTGGATGTCTATAGTGGGACTATTTTCGCGGTCCTCATCGCGATCTTTGTGGTTGTCGTGACCGGCGCGACCCTCTATCCGCACCATCAATCAGTTGAGACAGCGCTGGATGCGGCCCTGGCCCTGAAGGCTTTTGCCGGCCCCTACGCGACGCTCCTCTTTGGCATTGGCCTCTTTGGTGCCTCCCTGCTTGCCGCAGCGGTCCTACCGCTCTCGACCGCCTACGGTATCTGTGAAGCCTTTGGTTTTGAGCGAGGCGTCTCGCGGAGCTTTAACGAGGCGCCCGTCTTTCAAAGCATCTTTACAGGTCTGATTATCCTGGGGGTACTGGTAACGCTGATCCCGGGCCTTCCCATCATCCAGGTACTGGTCTTCTTGCAGGGATTGAACGCGGCCATGCTGCCGATCCTCCTGGTGTTTATTATCCTGTTAGTCAACAAGCGACGATTGATGGGGCGACGTGTCAATGGGGTGGTGTTTAATATCATCTCCTGGGCGACCGTTATTCTGATCTCGCTTTTAGTCATACTCTGGCTGACCACAAATTATATCCTTCCAGCTTTTTCCGGTTAAGTCCGGTGTAGAGGCCACTTTCTGGAATAGCAGAGAGAAATTGGACGTTGTTATCTATAGTATGAGATGTGTGTATGCGCGATGCAGCGCAGAATCGAGGCCATTGCGTGAACGAAGACAGAAATAATCCCTTTGAATATACTTACAGGGAGTTTGGCGGCCAGGAGAACGAGGAGGAGCAGGAGCCGAAACAGTATATGCAGCCTGGTTTTTATGCGCCATCTCCCAGGGAAGAGGCCGACAAGATCTATCCCGAGCAGGCTGCTAGCGCCTCCACATCGTCTTATAGTCCTTACCAGGTTTATAACCCCTATGCCGCGAAGGAACAGCAACTTGTTTCTGTCCAGCCTGAAGTCACAGGTGCGTACCGGGGGCCACAGAGCCTGGAGGGATACACCACGGATGTGGGCGTAGAGCAACAAGAGGCGGCTAGGCGTGGCAGTGCCGAGGGTGGAAAAAAGAAGCGAGGTGGCCTGGCTGGCATCGGCACAGGTATTGTGGCGCTGTTTTCCTGGTTACTCAAGTTCAAGGGTCTGGCGATATTGCTCAAGTTCGGTTGGGCAGGCTTCTCGGCCCTCATCACCATTGGCCTGTACTCTATCGTTTTTGGCTGGCAGTTCGCGGTGGGCATCGTGGCGCTTTTGTTTATTCATGAGCTTGGACATGCCTTGATTCTCAAGCTCAAAGGCATGCCGGTGGGCGGAATTGTCTTTGTGCCGTTCTTTGGCGCGATGACGCTTCTGCAACGCCTGCCGACGAATGCCAAGGACGATGCTGAGATCAGCATTGGTGGTCCCATCGCGGGCGCGATCTCGGCGGGCGTCTGCCTGGCTATTGCTGAGATACAGCCCGATCCGCGTAACATCTGGATGGCCCTGGCCTACTTTGGTTTCTTTATCAACCTGCTCAACTTGATCCCGGTGGTGCCCTTTGATGGAGGGCGTATCCTGGGTGCGGTCGACCGTCGCATCTGGATTGCGGGCTTTATTCTCTTGCTGGGCTTCGAGGTCTGGGAGTGGATGCACGGGAACTTCTCGCTCTGGCTAGTCTTGATCCTGATAATAGCAGGCTCCCAGCTCTTTTCTGCGCGTTTTCGCTCCAATAGCCCACAGATGAAGGCGTTCTATACGGTCCCGATATCGACGCGCATCCTCATCTCTGTGCTCTACTTTGGCCTCGCGGCGGTGCTCTTCCTGGGCATGTCAATCGCTCAGGGCATGCTTGTTGTGAATTAACATAGTGGGAGATAGTGTGGCCCCTGGCAGCCTCAGGCTGCCAGGGGCCACACTATCTCCCACTATGTTAACTATTGTTTACTACGAACCTCGACGCCGGCCATCTCTTCCAGGACCTGCATGAGCGCGGTATAATCATCGCGTCCATGCCCGGAGGCGCGGGTCATTTCGTAGAGCTGGCGCGCAATCGCGGTCATGGCCACGGGTGTCTGATTCTCAGAGGCCAGGTCGAGTGCCAGGCCCAGGTCTTTATGCAGCAGGTCGGTCATAAAGCCGGGCTGGAAGCTGCCGTTGAAGGCGCGCATGGGGAACTGGTTTGCGAGCTGCCAGCTCGCGCCACTGCTGACGCCAACGACCTTTGCCATCATATCGACATCTGCGCCAGCTTTGACACCCAGGACAAAGGCCTCGGCGATAGAGGCGGCAATGGTACCACAAAGGATATTGTTGACGATCTTCACTATCTCGCCCGCGCCACTGGGGCCGACATAGAAAATATTCTCCTTCTTGCCCATGGCCTCAAGAACCGGGCGCGCCTTCTCAAAGATCTCCTCTTCGCCACCTACCATGATCGAGAGCGTACCATTGACCGCGCCCTGGGATCCACCGCTGACCGGTGCATCGAGGAAGTGAACTCCTCGCTCACCAGCCTGGGCATGCAATTTGCGTGTCATGCTGGGTGAGATGGTGCTCATATCAATCACGATTAATCCCTTACGCGCCCCTTCGAACACGCCCTGGGGACCGGCGACAACCGCCTCGACATCGGGGGAGTTGGTGACCATTGTAATGACGATCTCGGAGGCCATGGCTACGGCTCGCGGTGAGGGGGCCTGTTTGGCTCCGGCCTGCAAAGCCTCCTGGACATCTGCTTTCTCAGGATGGCGCGCGAAAATGGTCACCTCGTGCCCGTTTTTGAGAAGATTGAGGACCATGGGGCGCCCCATGACACCGATACCAATGAAGCCGACTTGCATAGCGTCTATTCCTTCCTGCGCTTTATTCAATTTCAATAATGACGGCTCCTCCTGGCACAACCGCGCCCTCCTGGTAATTGATGCGTTGTACGCGACCGGCGTAGGGGGCGATAATCGAGTGTTCCATCTTCATCGCGCTTAAGACCGCCAGCACCTGGTGGGCCTCTACTTGCTCGCCTGAATGCACCTGGATTTTGACCAGGGTTCCTGCCATGGGAGCTTTCAGGGTCTTTTGCGCATTCCCCTGTCCACTGCCTTGGGCCGTGGTGGCAATATCGGGAGCGCGCCGCCCTTCAAGCATGTAGCTCTCTCCGCGATAAGCGATCAGCGTCTCCTCTCCTTTGCGCAGGGCCGCGAGTTTACTTTGTTGTCCCGCGCGTGTGAGCAGATAGCTATGAGCCGAGAGTGTCAGGCAACTGATGTGCTCCTGTGGGTCGTCATCGATACTTACCCGCCAGTTCTGCGACTGGGCGAAAGTATGCCTGCCCTCTATTGTATCCCAAAGCGGAGTTAGTGTGATGGTATGACGCTGCTCTGTAGAAAGGTAGGTCCGTGTATAGCTGCCACCTGGCATGCGCCAGGGACCCAGGCTCTGCCATGGGGATGTGCCCGTAAGAGTGGGCGTTGAGGAGAGCGCGGGCGCAAGATCGGCAAGCGCGGCTATGATCAGAACTTCGGCTGGGAGTGGCTCCGGGACCGTAGGGGCAAGCATGTCTTGCTCATCGAGGAAGCTGGTATGCGTCTGCCCCTCGCGAAAGGCGGTATTGGTACTGATCTTTTGCAGCAGCGACAGATTAGTAGTCACACCCAGGAGGGCTGTCTGCTCAAGGGCACTACTCAGGCGCTCCAGGGTGGCGAGGCGATGTTCGCCATAGACGATGAGCTTGGCCAGCATAGGATCGTAGTACTGGGTAACCTCATCGCCAGGCTCCACTCCGCTATCAACGCGGATACCTGGCCCCTGCGGGGGAGCAAAGAACTCCACAGTGCCGGTTGAGGGCAGGAATTGTTGCTGTGGGTCTTCCGCGTAGAGGCGGACCTCGATGGCATGTCCCCGAGTCGTAATCTGCTCTTGCGTAAAGGCGAGTGGCTCGCCAGAGGCGATTAGGAGCTGGTGGCGCACCAGGTCTAGCCCCGTTACCAGTTCTGTAACCGGGTGCTCGACTTGTAGGCGCGTATTCATCTCCAGGAAGTAGAAGTTGCCATCGTCGTCGAGCATAAACTCCAGCGTGCCCGCGTTGACATAGCCCGCGGCCGAGGCGATGCGCACGGCGGCCTCCCCCATCTCGGCACGTAGTCTGGGGGTAAGTGCTACTGACGGGCTCTCCTCGACAATCTTCTGGTGGCGGCGCTGAATAGAGCATTCGCGCTCACCCAGATAGATCAGGGTGCCATATTTATCGCCCAGGACCTGGATTTCAACGTGGCGGGGGTGCAGTATCAGGCGTTCCAGGAAGACGGTGTCATCGCCGAAGGCTGCCCCGGCCTCGCGTTGGGCGCCCGCCAGTTGTTCTGGCAGCTCCTGGAGGGAGTTTACCACGCGCATGCCTTTGCCACCACCGCCTGCCGAAGCCTTGATGAGCAGCGGAAAACCGATGCGCTCGGCCTCCGCCAGGAGGGCGTCTGCATCCTGGCGTTCTCCGTTATAGCCTGGAACTACAGGCGCTCCAACACGCTCAGCGATCTGTTTGGCTGCGATTTTTGAGCCCATCAGGCGCATAGCGGAGGCTGGCGGACCAATAAAGACAATCCCGGTTTGCTCGCATGCTTCGGCGAAATCGGCATTCTCTGAAAGGAAGCCGTACCCGGGATGGATGGCCTCGGCGCCACATTGGCGCGCGATCTCCAGGATGATATCTCCGCGCAGATAGCTCTCGCTCGCGGGGGCGGGACCCAGGCGATAGGCCTCATCAGCCTCACGGACATGGCGAGCCTGGCGGTCGACATCAGAGTAGATAGCAACAGTGCGGATACCCATCTCGCGGCAGGTAGCCTGGATGCGAACGGCGATCTCGCCACGGTTGGCGATGAGAATCTTCTTAAACATATGCTTTTCCCACGTCGTTGTAGTGCATGTATGACAAGGTTTTAGTTGGCGGAGGTAATCCAGTTGGGTCGACGTTTCTCCAGGAAGGAGCGCAGACCCTCCTGCCCCTCGGGGCTGACGCGTAGCTTGGCGATAGTTGCCGCCGTCAAGCGGCGCGCCTCATCATGTGGCATTGTACCCACGCTCAGCGCCAGCATTTTACAGACGCGCGCCGCCTGAGGGGCGCTGGTTAAGAGCTCAGCGAGGGTTTTCTCCAGCGCCTCGTCTAACTCCTCGGTGGGCGCTATGGTATGTACCAGGCCGATACGTTGTGCGCGCTCGGCGTCAAAGCGCTCACCAGTCATGAAGAGGGCGCGGGCCTGGCTCTCGCCGATTTTGCGCATGACATAGGGCGAGATGGCCGCGGGCGCGATGCCCAGCTTGACCTCGCTTAGGCCAAAGCGGGCGGTCTGCGTGGCGATAACAATATCGCAGACCGCGATGAGGCCCACTCCACCCCCCATCGCGGCGCCATTGACGCGCCCGATGACGGTGCAGGGACATGTATTGATAGTATGTAAGAGGTCTGAGAGAAAGAGCGCTTCCTCCAGATTTTGCTCCTCGGTATAATGAACGCTCTGCTGCATCATGCTGACATCCGCGCCAGCGCAGAAGACGCTGCCCGAGCCTGTAAGCACGATAGCGTGCAGGCGATCATCCATTCCCAGGGTCTGGAAGGCTCGCACCAGCTCTTGCATCGTCTGCGTATTGAAGGCATTACGAACCTCTGGCCGATTGAGCGCCACCCGAGCTACGCGATCCTGATGAGTATAGGTAATCGTCAGATGTTGATAGTCTAGCATAGTCTCTCCTGCGTTAGAACCACCTGAGTCGGCGAAAGACAACGATCAGTCCAATAGTGAGTCCAAGCATAAGAAAAAGGACGGCAAAGTAGCCATACTCCCATTTTAACTCAGGGATGTTCTCAAAGTTCATGCCGTAGATGCCAGGGATCAGGGCATCTACCATCAAAATGATCGAGGCAGCCGTCATGGTGCGCATGACTTTATTTAGTTCATTTGAGGCCACGGTCAGATTGGCATCCATCGTGCTGCTTAACTGATCACGATACAGATCAACTGTATCGGCCAGGCGCGTGATATGGTCGTAGATATCGCGAAAATAGATGTTGATGCGTTCATCGAAGATCGAACTATCGTGATTCGTCAACACATTAAGAATATCTCGCTGAGGTGTGACCACGCGTCGCAGTGCCAGGAATTTCTTGCGCAGCGTCAAGAGCTTGAGGGCTGTATCGCGTTCGCGTAACTGGCCTCGCTGGATATAGAGCTGATCTTCAATTTCCTCTGTCTGGTCAACCAGGGCATCAACAACCGGGAAATAGTCATCGACCAGGGTATCGAGAAAAGAGTAGAGGAGAATACCCGTTCCCCAGTGTAATTGTTGCACGTTGCGTGTCCAGCGCAATTGAATCTCTTTGAGATCCTCAATAGGTTTTTCGTGTACCGTAAGCAGGTAATGCTTGTTCAGAAAGATATCGATCTCGCGCAAGTCAAGCTCGCCTGTCTCTGCCTCAAGATGGGCCGCGTAAAAGACGACGAAGTAGAAGTTATCGTATTCCTCAATTTTTGGCCGCTGGTGCTCATGAGTGGCATCCTCAAGCGCGAGTGGGTGGAGTTGGAACTCCACTCCCAGTTTAGCCAATTCCTCCTTTGTGGGGTCCTGCAAGTCAACCCAGAGGAAGATGTCATCATTGTCTTTGAATTGGCTCAGCTCATTGAGGTCAGTAATGGAATGGAAGGTCTGCTGCTTTTTATCGCAATATGTGCCTCGGATCATGGATAATCCTTTCCTGTTTGGGTGTTGGCCTGCCTTGATAGGCGTGAAAGCGCTACAGAAATGATACACATAAGAACGCCAGGACGTCGAGGGAGCCGTCCTTTTGTTCTATATGTCATCTCTCAGGGGCAGGCACAACCCGCCAGATCAGGGGCGCTAGCTCGCTACGCGTTGTCATCTGGCTACATGCGGAAGACGCCGAAGGGTGTCTCGGGTAGTGGCGCATTGAGCGAGGCTGCGATTCCAAGCGCCAGCACCTTGCGCGTGTCGCGAGGATCGATGATGCCATCGTCCCAGAGGCGCGCCGTACTGTAGTAGGGATTACCCTCTTCCTCGTATTTATCGAGAATGGGCTGCATAAAGGCTGCCTCTTCCTCGGACGTCATACTCTTGCCGCGTGCCGCGAGACCCTCTTTGCGTACTGTTGCCAGCACAGTCGCGGCCTGCAAACCACCCATAACCGAAATGCGTGCATTGGGCCACATCCAGAGCTGGCGAGGGGAATAGGCACGCCCACTCATCCCATAGTTGCCGGCACCAAACGAGCCACCAATAATCACCGTAAAGCGTGGGACGGGTGCGTTGGCGACCGCCATAACCATCTTGGCGCCATCTTTAGCGATGCCGCCGTTCTCATACTGGCGCCCAACCATAAAGCCAGTAATGTTTTGCAGGAAGATTAGCGGCGTCTGGCGCTGCGCGCATAGCTCAATAAAGTGCGTGCCCTTGAGGGCGCTCTCGGAGAAGAGGATGCCGTTATTGGCGATGATGCCCACCGGATAGCCCATCAGGCGCGCGAAGCCACACACCAGCGTCGTACCGTAGAGCTCTTTAAACTCGTGAAAATCGCTGTCATCGACCAGGCGGGCAATGACTTCGCGTACATCATAGCTCTTGCGTGGATCACGTGGCACCAGCCCTAGGAGCTCATTAGCGTCATAGCGAGGTGGGCGAGGTGGGCGAACCTCCCAGGGGAGATACCTGCGCTGATTGAGGTGCGAGACGATGCTACGGCAGATGGCCAGGGCGTGTTCATCATTCATGGCATAGTGATCGGTCACGCCCGAGGTGCGACAATGGACATCTGCACCGCCCAGGTCTTCCGCGCTGACCTCTTCGCCGGTCGCCGCCTTGACCAGGGGAGGGCCTCCCAGAAAGATCGTACCATTGCCACGCACAATGATGGTCTCATCGCTCATAGCCGGGACGTAGGCCCCGCCAGCGGTACAGGAACCCATGACCACCGCGATCTGTGGGATGCGCTGGCTCGACATGCGTGCCTGGTTATAGAAGATGCGCCCGAAGTGGTCACGGTCGGGAAAGACCTCGGCCTGCAAGGGGAGATAAGCTCCACCCGAGTCAACCAGGTAGATACAGGGCAGGTGATTCTGTTCGGCGATCTCCTGGGCGCGCAGGTGCTTCTTCACCGTCATGGGAAAATAGGTGCCGCCCTTGACCGTGGCGTCATTGGCGACGATGACGCATTCCTGTCCTTCAACCACGCCAATGCCTGTAACGATGCCTGCAGATGGAGCCTCGTTCTCATACATATCCCAGGCCGCCAGGGGGCTGAACTCAAGAAAAGGGGTATCGGGATCACAGAGGAGTTCGATGCGCTCGCGAGGGAGGAGTTTCTTGCGCTTGCGGTGCTTGGCCACCGCGTCCTCGCCACCGCCCTGCTGTACGGCCTGAACTGATTGTTGCAATTGCTCAAGCAGTTGTTGGAAGGCCTGTGTATTCTCCTGATACTCGGAGCTGGTCGTATCTATACGTGAGTCAAGAATAGCCATAGTAGTGTTGTTCCTCTCAGCAGTGATGTGGGAACCTGAAGCTAGCCTCATTGCTACCTTCTTTCAAAACAGAGGCGCGAGAAGCGCGATTTTGAGAACACGCCCCAAATGCAGGATAGCACCGCACAGAAACAGCGTCAAGGAAAATTAAGTAGAAGTCAGCGTGTGCGATAAGGGTGCATGCACCCTTATCGCACACGCTGACTTCTACTCGAAAATACTGTTGACAAATGGCTTGAGATCGTGTACTATACAGGCGTGTGAGGTGATTAGATATGATCCTCACCGGGCAGTATATCTGCGTTCGGGTGTGGCCAAGCGGTAAGGCGACGGTCTTTGGATCCGTTATTCCCAGGTTCGAATCCTGGCACCCGAGCCACTTTTACAACAATGGATAACACCATTCCTCTCAGACATTAGCATGCTAATGTCTGATTTGCTAATTACGGCTTTTGCCAGCGTTAGTAACGGGGAAGCTGCACACTTGCCACTTTTCGCCATCGCGAGAACCTGAAAGGAGACGCGGCGTTGCCTACTACGCCTGACAGGGGTCTCACGCCGCAAAACATATATGCATACTTATGCGACCGTGGTGCTTGCCGCTGGCAAGGGAACACGGATGCGTTCACGTCTACACAAGGTATTACACCGGCTTGCCGGGTCACCTCTTCTTGATCATGTGCTTAAGGCCGTTGAAGCCATTCCTTCTACGTCAGTCTTCGCCCCATTTCATGACACCGTCTCCACTCATCGTCCCGTCGTCGTGCTTGGCCATGATGCCGAGGAGGTCGAAGCCGCCTTTGGTGAGCGCTGCCATTATGCCTTGCAGGAAGAACAGCTTGGCACAGGGCATGCCGTGCTGGCGGCGAAAGAGGCCGTTGATGCCCTCTCTCCCCTACCTGACCTGGTGCTGGTCTGCTATGGCGACACTCCATTGGTGCGGGCCGAGATATTGGCGCAGATCGTTACTGAGCATATTACAAAGCAGGCGACTATTACCTTCCTGACCGCGCGTAGCGAAGGTCCCTCTGACTTTGGGCGCATTGTGCGTGATGGTTCTGGACGCGTGCAGGGCATTGTCGAGGTTAAGCGCGCCACGCCGGAGCAGTTGCGCATTGACGAGATCAACTCGGGCGTGTATTGCTTTGAGCGCTCCTGGCTCTGGCCCACGTTAGAGGCCCTGCCACGCAATCCGGGTGGCGAGTACTACTTGACAGATTTAATTGAGATCGCCAGTCAGCAGGGGCGTGAGATCGCGACGGTACAGGGGACGCTGGATGACACCGTGGGCATCAATAATCGGGTGCAGCTTGCCCAGGCTGAGCAGCTGTTACGGAGGCGTATTCTTGAGCGTCACATGTATGCCGGGGTAACGATTCTCGACCCGGCGACGACGTATATTGATGACGAGGTTGAAATTGGGCCTGATACCGTGCTGCTGCCAAATACTATGCTTATGGGCAGAACGGTCATTGGTGCCGACTGTACCATCGGTCCGGGCACGACGATTGAGCATTCTACAGTTGGCGAGCGCTGTATCATTCGCCAGTCTGTGTTGGAGGAAGCGACGCTTGAGGCCGAGGTACGTGTGGGACCCTTTAGTCACTGCCGCCCTGGCGCCCACCTGGCGCGTGGTGTATACCTGGGGAACTATGCCGAGGTGAAAAACTCTTATCTTGGTCCCCAGACCCAGATGCATCACTTTAGCTACATGGGCGATGCGACCATTGGTAGCGGCACCAATATTGCCGCCGGTTCCATTACATCAAATTTTGATGGCAAAGAAAAACATCGTACAATTATAGGAGAGGGTGCTTTTATTGGTTGTGATACCACGCTGGTGGCTCCTGTCACGATTGGAAATCGTGCGTATACGGGTGCCGGCGCGGTCGTAACCAGAGATGTTCCCGACGATACACTTGTGGCTGGCGTTCCTGCCCGTTTTCTGCGTTCTTTGAAGCAGGAAGAGGATGTAAGCGCACCCGCAGGTGAAAAACAATAAAGTGTCTTCGTGTAACCGAACTTTATAAACTTCGTATAAGGTGTATCAGGCACGAACACATTTTGAAAGGCAGTTACAAAACTATGGACGGCCCTGAACTAGGTAGTTTAGCAGCCGCAATCGATTTTCACATACCAAGTCTGGATGGGCAGGCGTGGTTGCAGATTACTATTCTGCTGCTCATGCTCATCCTCTGTGGTGTGGCCTCCGCTGCTGAGACAGCGTTAACTTCTGTCAGTCGTATCAAGCTCAAAAATCTCATTGACGAGGGCGATAAGCCCGCCATCGAGATTGAGCGTCTCCTCGCAGAGCCAAATACCTTTCTCTCGACTATTCTCATCGTCAACAGTGTGGCCGTCATTGTGGCCTCCAGCCTGGCGACGGTTCTGGCGCTGCGTTTCTCCTCATCGTGGGGTGAGCTGCTTTCTTCGGTGATTACCTCCGCTGTGGTGCTTATCTTTTGTGAAATTACCCCCAAGACCGCGGCAGTGCAGAATCCTATGCGCTGGGCGCGTACCCTGGTTGGTCCCGTCCTGGCGGCGGCCTGGGTTCTGCGTCCGCTGGTCTCCCTCCTGAGCGTCATGACTACGGCCCTGGTTCGCCTGCTGGGCGGGCATGTGAAGCGCAAAGGTCCCTTCGTCACGGAGGAGGAGCTGCGTATGCTGGTAACCGTGGGCGAAGAAGAGGGAATCCTCGAAGAGGCAGAAACCGAGATGATCCACAGCATCTTCGAGTTCGGCGATACCACGGCCCGCGAGGTAATGGTGCCGCGCATCGATATGATCACCCTTGCCAGTGACGCGACCGTCACTGAGGCGGTGGATGTTGCCATGCAGGGTGGCTTCTCGCGTATCCCGGTCTATGATGCTGAGAAAGGGATTGATGATATTATTGGCGTCCTCTATACTAAAGATATGCTCAAAGAGTTGCGCGAGGGGCATGATCACTTGCTGATTCGTGACCTGGTGCGCCCCGCCTACTTTGTCCCTGAAACTAAGAAGCTTGATGGCCTCCTGCGCGAGATCCGCCAGAAACGCGTCCACATGGTCATTGTTGTCGATGAATATGGCTCTGTGACGGGCCTGGCCACTATCGAAGATTTAATGGAAGAGATTGTGGGCGACATCAAAGACGAGTATGACCGCGAAGAGAACCTGTATGAGAAGGTGAGCGATGACGAATACGTCTTTGACGCCAAGGTTGGTATCTATGAGTTTAACGAGATCATGGATATGAAGCTTGAGGACGAAGACTATGGCACGCTGGGTGGCTTTGTGTATGCACAACTGGATAAGATCCCCTCGGTTGGCGACACCGTGCGCTATCAGGGGTTGACCTTTACTGTGCTGGGTACCAAGGGGCGCCGTATTCTGACGATTCGCGTTGAGCGCAAGCCGGAGGAGAAGTCACAGCCCGAGCAGGAACAGGGAGAGGTACTGGTCCTTCCCTCACAGCAGGAGCGTGAGAAAAAGGGTGAGACCGAACAGATCTATACTCCCACGCCAGAGGCGGCCTTTAGCTACCATGAGCAATCTGGAGGTGTCGCATGAGCGTCTCCTGGCCTGAGCGTGTGCGCGTGGTCGAGGTTGGGCCACGCGATGGCTTGCAGAACGAGAAGGCACTGGTTCCAACAGCGGAGAAGATTCGCTTCATTGACCTTCTGAGCAAGGCGGGGCTGCCAGTTGTCGAGGCCACCTCTTTTGTCAGCCCACGAGCCATTCCACAGTTGAGCGATGCCAGCGAGGTGATGCAAAGCATCAAACACCTGGAGAGCGTCGAGTACCCTGTCCTGGTCCCCAACAGCAAGGGTATGGAGCGTGCCCTAGTGGCAGGCGTGCGTGCTATTGCCGTATTTACTGCGGCCAGCGAGGAGTTTACCCGCCATAATATTAACGCGACCATTGCACAGAGCCTGGAGAACTTTCGCCCGGTTATAGAGCTAGCGCGCCAGGAAGGTGTCTCGGTGCGCGGCTATATCTCAACAGTATTTGGCTGTCCCTATGAGGGCCAGGTCGCCCCCGAAAAAGTGGCGGATGTGGCGCTGGCCTTGCTCTCCCTGGGGGTAAGCGAACTCTCCCTGGGGGACACGATTGGAGTTGCGACGCCAAAGCAGGTGATCGAAGTACTGGATCTTCTGCTCTCCCACCACAGCATCCCAGCGAGCCAGCTAGCGGTTCATTTTCATGACACGCGTGGCACGGCGCTGGCCAATGTCCTGGCGGCCTTACAGATGGGGATTACGACTGTGGATTCCTCAGCGGGTGGCCTGGGTGGGTGTCCCTACGCGCCTGGCGCGGCTGGAAACCTGGCGACCGAGGACCTGGTGTATATGCTCAATGGCATGGGGATTGAGACAGGTGTGAACCTGGAGAAGCTCGTCGCGGCAACGCGTACCATCGCCCCCTTCCTTGGTCATACCCCTACAAGCAAGTATTACCAGGCTGCCATGTCTGCCTGTAATTAACGCTATCTTCTTGATGTATGCGAGATGCCCTTGCACTTGCGGTGGCTCGCCCAGGTAGACTGTAATACGCCCTGACAGCTGAAGGCTGTCAGGGCGTATTACAGTCTACCTGGGCGAGATGCTAGCTTAGTGATTTTGCAGATACTTGAGGGCTGCGATCAACTGGGTGTCGCCGCTGCTCAGTATCTTTTGGAGTGAGTAGTTGCCGCTATTCTCATCAGCGGGGGTAAGTGGCGCGCTACTGTCTGGCAATTTGACGACCTGGTTAGGTTCAACGCCATTGTCGCGGATGAACTTTCCTTTTGGTGTAAGCCATTCCTGGACGCCAAGCAGGATTGCCGAGCCATCCGAGAGGGAGTATTGCTGTAGAACCGTTCCGGTGCCAAAGGTATGTGGATCACCGATGACGAAGGCACGATTATTGTCTTTGAGGGCCGCGGTAACGATCTCTGCTGCGCTGGCAGAGTTGGTATTGATCAGGACAACGAGCGTGCTCTGGGTATCAATCGTACTGCCAGTAACGGGTACCGGCGTTTCCCGTCCGCTGCTATCTTTCTCAATCAGCACGTTGCCGCTCTTGACGAACATGCTGGCGATCTGAGTGGCCTCGTTGAGGTAGCCGCCTGGATTATCGCGCAGGTCAAGGATATATTTCTTCGCGCCCTTATCTTTGGCCTGTTGGAGGGCGTCACGCAACTGGTCGGAGACGCCATTGGTAAACTGCACGATCTGGATGTGCGCGACATGCTCTTCAGGGATATAGTGCAGAATTACATTGGGAACGTTGATCTCCTTGCGTTCGATCTTAAAGGTGAGCGGCTGATTCTGTCCCGGGCGCTGAACCTTAATGGTGACGCTTGTCCCGGCTTCTCCCTTGATCAGCTGGCTGACCGCTGTTGTATCCTTGCCACGCACGTCCTGTCCATTGACCGAGAGCAGGATATCGCCGCGCTTCAGCCCCGCACCCTCAGCAGGAGCGCCAGGAATGGTGCTCGCAATGGAGAGATCCTTGGTTTTTGGATCCTGGTGCAGGTAGATACCGATTCCGATGAATTTGCCGCTCAACTGCTGATTCTCAGACTGGACCTCTTCAGGCGTCATAAAACGCGTATGTCCTCGATCCTTCAAGGAATCAACCATGCTGCGAATCGCGGAGTAGGACATGTTCTTGTAATCGACGGCCTTGCGATCAACATAATGCTGGTCGATAACGGTCCAGGCTTGCTGAATGAGGTTCGAATAAGCTCGCGAATCAGTGCTGCTGGGAGTGGAAAATGAATTGCCGAAAAGCTGGTGCGCGAACCAGCCGCCAAAGAAGGCAAGCACGACGAGTGCGACCAGGGTCAGAGCCTGGGCGAAGATGCGGCCAAGATTGCGCCGTTTGGGGCGCTGATGCCCGGCTTGCGGCACTCCAGGCTGTTGCTGGTAGGGCTGGTAGGGATTATAGGGGGCGGGAGCGTAAGGGTAGCCAGGCATTCCTCCAGGTTGTGCAGGGGGAGGGGGTAGCTGGTTCAGATCATCATATGCTGGAGGTTGAGGGGGCATGGAATTGCCATGCTGCTCTTCGTACCAGCGGGGGTCATCATATCTACTCACCGAGAAGCCTCCATGTGGCGTTATGTTGTGTGTACGGGAAACGGTAGAACTCTCCAAAGGAGTATATTGTTACTTATGTATCTGTTGTGAAATGTGATTCTATCTTAGTTGTGTTATGCGCAAAAGTCAATTCTTGAAAGAGGAAATGTAGGATTTTCAATTCTTTTCTGCTTGCTGCCTAACTCCAGGGTGAGCATAGCGAAAAAGTTCCTAAAAAGGAAAATCGTCTGGAGACCATAAAAAAAGAGAGCATAGCTTATAACCTATGCTCTCTTTTTTGTGGCCTGATAGTGACTTCTTCTGCCATGCTGTTTTCCTTTTCTACGGAACGATCGTAAAGAGGACAGACAGACAGAAAAGAGCGACCGGGCGCAGAGTAGCGCTTATGGTGTCGCGTCCTTTGCATCGCTGCTTTGAGGCATTTCTTCAGCGGGAGTATCGCTAGCCTTTTGCTTGTCAGAGGGAGGGGGAGTTTGTTTCTTGGGCGGTTCCCAGCCGGGGGCACGAGAAAGGATCATTGACATCATACGTCCTTCCATTGAAGGAGTACGCTCAATGGTCACGGTCCCTTTCAAGACTTCGGCAATGTCGTCGAGCAAGCGGCGGCCAATTTCAGGGTGGCGCATCTCTGCCCCACGAAACTGGACACTAACCTTGACTCTGTCGCCTTCAGCAAGGAACTGTTGGATTTTGCGTGTCTTGACCTCGATATCATGGTCATCGGTACGAGGGCGCAGGCGAATCTCTTTGACGGTAACAATCTTCTGCTTTTTGCGGGCCTCGTTCTCTTTTTTGTTCTGATCGTATTTGAAGCGACCGTAGTCCATCAGTTTACATACGGGTGGAACTACATTTGGAGATACCTCGACCAGGTCAAGGTCACGTTCGCGTGCGATATCAAGAGCACGCATTGGGGGCATCACTCCCAACATCTCGCCATTTTCATCGATAACGCGTACCTCACGAGCACGGACGCGTTCGTTGGTACGTGTCTCACGTGGTCTGTTGTCGTTGCCACGAAAGTCCCTGTTAATAGGCCGAACCTCCTCTTCGGTGATGAGTGAATATTGAATGACGTTCCGTTATGCATCACGTTTGCCCGTTAACCTGAGCGGTAAGATACCTGCTCATGGTTTCAAGCACATAACATACTGATCCGCTATCGTCCAGCAGCGAATGGTACTAGTATACTACGGGAGAAGCTGGTTTGCAAGAGCGCATTATGGGCTAAAGGATAAGGAAGAGCCGGGGGATATGAGCCTCCCAGTTCTTCCTTATCCTTATCGTATCAGGCAACCTTCGGTGTCGAAAGCCCCTTTGTTGAGATTGTCTCGCTTAGCTGTTGGCAGCGTTGACCTTGATGGTGCGAGCGCGAGCATGCTCCGCTTTGGGTAGGCGCAGGGTCAGAATACCATCCTTGTAGCTTGCCTCGGCGCGCTCGGAGTTGATGGGCGAAGGAACAGTAAAGCTCTGCTGGTACTCGCCCTTCTGGAAGCCATGATAATGCACTGTCGCATTCTCAGGAATCTCTACACCTGTCTGCCACTTCAGGTTCACCACATCCTGCTGGACGTTGATCTCGACGTTCTCAGGCTTGACACCGGGCATCGGTACCTGGAGCGTAAAGTCCTCAGCCGTCTCATACAGGTTGGCTGGCAGCGCGCGATTGAAGAAGGCGCCAGTGGTGCGTGGCGTAATCACGCTGTCCTCAAAGAGGCGATCCATCGCTTCGCGCAGAGAAACGAACTCATTGAAAGGGTTGTAGCGAGTAAGGTTAGCCATTGTATAGTCCTCCTTATTACTAAGAAAGTATTTTGTATAGGTGCGGACGGAGTGTATATGGCTCTCGCCCGCCTGTTTGTTTGTGTATCTCTCTCGTTCACTGCCGATAGTATACTTCGGGGAGTGTTAGAAGAACGTAAAAGGTATATAAGAGAATTGTTAGAAAACTTGATAGTCTTGTTATCAAGTTGCCCTACTCGACGAGAGTGAGCTATTTTGCTACAATGCGCTTGATTAATTTTTCGCAGAATGCGTGAAAAAGAGCTATAGCATGCGCAAATTTGAACGCTGAGAGGTTTGTTGAGGTGTCTGTACAAGAGAAACCAATGACGCAACTAATTGACTATGTGCTGACACGTGGTGTCGCGCAGGTGGAAAAAGAGGCAGACCTGCGTCGTCTGCTGCTGGAAGGCAATAACGGAGAGCCGCTACGCATCAAACTGGGTGTTGATCCCACGCACTACGACCTCACGATTGGCCATGCCGTCGTGTTCCGCAAGCTGCGCCAGTTCCAACAACTGGGGCATAAGCCGGTCGTGGTTATCGGCGACTGGACAGCGCGCCTGGGTGATCCCAGTGGGCGTGTAGAGGCGCGTAAACCCCTGACCGAAGAGCAGGTAAACGCCAATGCCGCCACCTATCTCGACCAGTTCTTCCGCATCGTGGATCGCGAAAAGACCGAGGTACGGCGCCAGAGCGAGTGGTTCAATTCCTTCTCCCTGGGAGATGCGATCAAGCTGCTCGGATATAAGACGGTAGCCCAGATGCTTGAGCGCGATGACTTCTCCAAGCGCTATAAGAGCGGGATTGAGATCTACCTGGCCGAGTTTATGTATCCGCTGCTCCAGGGCTATGACTCCGTGGCGCTGCGGGCCGATGTCGAGCTGGGTGGTACCGATCAGACCTTTAACCTCCTGGTGGGTCGCGAATTGCAGCCAACCTTTGGTCAGAAGTCGCAGCAGATCCTGACGGTCAACTTAATTGTCGGCCTGGACGGCGTCAAGAAGATGGGCAAGTCGCTGGATAATTATATTGCTATTACCGCGCCCGCCAATGATATGTATGGCAAACTCATGTCGCTGCCCGACCATGCTATGCGCACCTACTTCGAGGCTCTGACCGATGTCTCGACCGAGGAGTTGAATGAGTTTGAGCGCAAGATTCAGGAGGGCACGCTGAATCCTCGCGACGTGAAGCGACGCATGGCCCGCGAGATTGTGACCGAGTTCCATACGCTGTCCGAAGCCCAGGAGGCGGAAGAGGCCTTTATTCGCCAGTTCTCCGAGCGCAAGTTGCCAACGGATATTCCCTCATATATCGTGAGCGAGCCTACCAATATCGTAGCGCTGATGGTTGCCGCAGGGCTGGCAGCCAGTAATAACAAGGCGCGCGAGCTGATCAAGCAGGGAGGCGTCTCGATCTTCTTGCAGGGCGAGAGCGGCGAGGCCACGCGCATCACCGATGGCGAGTTTGTCGTCCCGGTGGCGCCTGGAGCGATCCTCAAAGTGGGTAAGCGTCAGTACCTGCGCCTGACGGTCTGAGCAAGCTCAAGAAGGAAGGGCACGCGAGCGCGCTCTCCCTTCTTTTTTCGTGAATTGCATTGATGCTAGTCAACATATGGCGCACACTTGCGTGCTCTATGTGATGAGGAGAATAGTGAGATATGCCAGAGGCGGTAATTGGCGTAATTGGCGGCAGTGGACTCTACCAGATGGAGGGAATGAGCGAAGTTGAGGAGATCCAGGTCGAGACACCTTTTGGCGCGCCCAGCGATGTGATTACAGTCGGCAAGGTTGAGGGTGTGCCCATGGCCTTTTTACCACGCCATGGGCGCGGGCATCGCCTGAGTCCGAGCGAGGTGCCCGTGCGTGCGAATATCTGGGCCTTGAAGAGCCTGGGCGTTCAGTACGTGGTCTCGGTGAGCGCCGTAGGTAGCCTGCGTGAGGACTATGCTCCGCGCGACCTGGTGATTCCCGATCAACTCTTTGATCGCACGAAGAGTCGCGTGAATAGCTTCTTTGAAGGCGGGATTGTCGTTCACTGTCCCTTTGCCGACCCTTTCTGTCCCGACCTGAGCACCCTGCTGCTTCAGAGCGCGCAAGAACTGGGCGATGTGACTGTGCATGAGGGCGGTACCTATGTCTGCATGGAAGGCCCACTCTTCTCAACGAAGGCCGAATCTAATACCAATCGTAAACTTGGCTTCGACTTGATCGGTATGACCGCCTTGCCCGAGGCCAAATTGGCCCGCGAAGCCGAGCTATGCTATGGCATGATCGCCTGCGTGACCGACTATGATTGCTGGCATGATACCCATGACGCGGTCACAGTCGAGATGGTTGTCGCCAATCTAAGCGCCAACGTCGCCAACGCCCAGCGTATCCTGCGTGCCGTAGCGCAAAAGGTTGCGTTCGGGCGCGAAGATGCAGCCTGTCAGTGTGGGACCGCCCTGTCAAGCGCGATCATGACTGATCCCTCACGTATCCCCGCCGAAGTCAAAGAGAAGTATAGCCTGCTTATCGAGAAGTATCTCTCCTAGCAGACCGAGCTGTGTAGTGTGTCTTCGCGCCTGCGGCGCTGGAGGGGTAAGGTGTATGTCGTGGGCTGGCTCCAGCCAGTCCACGACATACACCTTACCCCTCCAGCGAGCTTGCGAGCCAGGAAAGATGGGAATGGAGGGTGTTTAGACGTCTGGGTTTTTGCCTCTGGAAGTGCTTGACAAATAGGGGGGAGGGGAGTACAATAGGCAACGTCCCGTGAACGGAAAGAACATGATCGATGGGACAGGCCGATTTTCTTCGGGTCCTGTCGGTCGGCGTAATTGGGGCCTGCGCGGCAGATGTCTATGAATCTCGTCAGGTCCGTGAGGAAGCAGCGATAAGTGGACCTCTCTGGGTGACGCAGGGTTACCCGATTGCGCTGACCGGCAGGACCGGGCGAAAGTCGGTTTTCTCTGTCTATTGCAACATTTTCTGCTCTCGAATGGCTGGCTGGCCGCCTCTCAATGATACCTGGGCCGCTTCGACAATAGTGTAGATGGCATATAAAGTGACTCAACCAGTGTGTTTAGTATGTGTGTAGGGTGAGGATGAGTAGCATGATTGTCAAACGTGGCTATCGGGTAGAATTAGACCTCAATAATGAGGAGGCGACATTATGCCTCAAACATTGCGGTACGCTTTGCCTATAATTATGGTCTCAAGCGTAAGCAGGAAGCCTACAAAGCAGGCGAGAAGATGCCATATGCACAAGATTTGCATCGCGAGATCAATGCGCTCAAACAGACAGAAATTCCTTGGGCGTATGAAGTCAGTAAATGCGCTTTGCAAGAGGCATTGCGAGACCTCGACAACGCCTTTCGCCACTTTTTTCGCAAATGTAAACTCAAGAAAGAGGGTAGGTGGAAGGGGAAATGCGGCTATCCTCGCTTTAAATCACGTAAAAAGTCGATTGGTAGTGCTCGCTTTACTGGCGTAATCCATGTTTACTATGATGCTATCCAGTTGCCACGTCTGGGCTTGCTTCGCCTCAAGGAGCATGGGTATTTGCCGGTGAACATGAAGATTGGCAGTGCCACTATCAGTGAAAAAGCGGGACGCTGGTATATTTCGATTTGTGCCCATGGAGAGCAGGAGGAGCCCACTCCTGCGACTGGCGAAGCTATTGGTGTTGATCTTGGCATTAAGATGCTTGCCACTCTTTCCGATGGACGCACTTTCGAGAACCCCAAAGCCTATCGAAGACATCTTAATGCTCTCAAACGAGCATCACGTGCTCATAGTCGTAAGCAAAAGGGGAGCAACAACCGCAATAAGGCAAAGCGCAAACTTGCTAAGCAACATGCAAGCATTGCTAATATTCGACGCGATGCCCTGCACAAGGCGACAAGTGCAATTGTGGCGAAAACCAAGCCTGATTGTCAACGCCCTCGTGCGATTGTGCTGGAAGACTTGCATGTATTGGGTATGCTCAAGAATCGCAAGCTCAGAAGATCGATAGTTGATGTAGGCTTGTATGAGTTCCGACGGCAGATCGAATACAAGGCGTGTTTCGCAGGCGTCAAAGTAGTGTTTGCCTCACGATGGGAACCTTCCTCAAAAACCTGCTCTTGCTGTGGGTGGCGAAAAGAGGACTTAACGCTTTCAGATCGTGTGTTTACCTGTGAGGTTTGCGGCAGTGTGTTGGACCGCGATTATAATGCAGCACTTAATCTGGCAGCTTTAGCCTAAGAACAGCAGTACCGTGAGTTACACGGGAATTTACGCCTGCGGAGAGAATGTAAGACCTGGGAAACTGGGCAGTCCTCGACGAAGCAGGAACGAGACACTGAATGTGGTGTTTCCATATTTAGATAGGTTCTCGATAACGGGTCGGTTCGTGGCCCGTCATGAAGCAGTCCAGGCGGGAGTTTTTAGATGGCCTCACAGTCTCTCTACCGTAAATGGCGTTCGCAGACCTTCTCTGAAGTTGTTGGTCAAGAAGCCGTTATACAAACCCTTCGCAATGCGCTCAAGAGCGGGACTCTCGCTCATGCGTATCTCTTTACTGGTCCTCGTGGCACCGGCAAAACCACTACCGCGCGCCTCCTCGCGAAGACTATCAACTGTCTGAATCCACACAATGGCGAACCCTGTAATGAGTGTCAGCAGTGTCGTGAAATTACGGCTGGTAACTCATTCAATGTGATCGAGATTGATGCCGCCTCCAACCGTGGTATCGACAGTATCCGCGAGCTGCGCGAGAAGGTAATGGTCCCCCCAACGGGTGGGAAGTATAAGGTGTATATCCTTGACGAGGCCCATATGCTCACAGTGGAAGCCTTCAACGCACTCTTGAAGACGTTGGAGGAGCCACCACCACATGCTATTTTTGTTATGGCAACCACTGATGTGCATAAGATGCTGCCAACCGTGCTCTCGCGCTGCCAGCGCTATGATTTTAAACGCTTCACCATGCGCCAGCTCATTGAGCATTTGAGTCGTGTGGCCCAGCAGGAGCAGGTGCAGCTTGAGGGTGGTGCGGCGGAATTGATCGCGCGCGCTGCCGCCGGTGGTATGCGCGATGCCTTGAGTCTGCTTGACCAGGCAATTGCCTACGCGGGGAATACGATCTCGCTTACTCAGGTGCAGACGATGCTAGGTGTGGCCGATCCTCGCGCCATTCAGAAGATTATCTCCGCTATTGCCAACCTCGACAGCCCGGCAGGGCTGCACCTGATCGCGGAACTGATGGAGTCGGGCGCGGATCTGCGCCAGTTGAACTCGCAGGTGGCCGAGTTCTGGCGGGCGATGATGCTGGCTCGTGCGGGTGCTAATATCGCGGAGATCACGGATAGCACCGACGAAGAGATCAACGAAATCAGGGAAGCGGCCAGGCTCTTCCGCCTCGAAGAGCTGATTGAGTGCGCGCGTATTTTTGCGCAGAATGAGCTGGTGCAGAAGAGCCAGGGCACACCCCAACTGGGCCTGGAACTGGCGTTCTTAAGCTGTGTTGAGTTGCATCGCCGGGCGCAGGGAGGCGAGTCAGTGCTCTCTACAGAGTTGCCCGTAGCGGCGCCCGCGCCCCAATCACATGCTGCTACACCTCAGCCTCGTCCTGTCGCGCCTCCTACGGCCTCTATTCAGTCGCCTATGGGTGGATCAATTAGCCTGCCGCAGCCGCGACCCGCGACCCCCCAGCCTCAGCCTGAATATAAATTCACGCCCGCACCGCCTATTGTCACACGGGAGCCTGCGATGCAGCGCCCCGAGTTCGTGACTACTCAGCCAGAGCCGCCAGAGATCGTTGAGGGGCTGCCCCAGCCAGAGGTCTCTGCTCCGTTCTCGCAGCAGGATCGTGCCGACGAAACGCCCGCAGGATCGCAGGAGATCACAACTGCGACGCCCATTACGCCGCAGGAGATTACGGATGGCGCTCCCTCTGAAGTGCCATCGCTCTCCATCAATGACGTGCGTGAGAAATGGGAGTATATTAAGAAGCGTGTGAAGACGCGGAAGAATGGCGCGCGTATCGCGGCTTTCCTCAATGGTTATGCCCTGGTTGATGTGCAGCAAGCGCATGGCGTACCTATTGTCGTTATTCAGGCCAATTATGATGTACATTATAAAGCGTTGCAGTCACAGGAGCCACAGAGCGCGATTGAATGGGCGCTTAAGGTAGAGCTGGGTGTGGAATGCCGCCTGCGGACGCTCGCGCCTGGGGCCAGTATCCCCGGCCAGGCTGGAGGTGTGGGCCTGCCTCCCCTGGGTGGCCAGGCTGGAAATGGGCGTAATGGCGGGGGAGACATGAGTAGCACTCTCAATACGCTGATGGCTGGCTTGCAATCGGCCTCGGCTCATGTAGAGCGCTCTCTGCTGACAACGCGACCACCTCTGCAAGCCATGCCCCCTATTCAGCAAGTGCCAGCGGTTCCACCACGGTCAGAGCCTGTGCGCCAGGTGGCTCCCGTCGCCGATATCTCACCAGCCGCGCCAGTGGCCTCTACAACCGTGACGAGACCACCCGTGTCTCAGGTCTCTGCGGTCCCCCTTGCCAGAATGCAAGCGGTGCGAGAGAATATACCAGAGAAACCTTCTGCTGATGTGCTGGCGAGCTCAAGCGCTTCGCGCCTGGACGTGGTCAAGGATAAGGCTTCGAGCGATCCAGTGGTGCGGGAGGTCATGCGGATGTTTAAAGCCGAAGTAAAAGACATACATTTGAAATAAGGAGCAACAATAGTCATGAATATGCGGGAACTTCAGAAGATGCAGCAGCGTCTCGTGAAAATGCAGGAAGACCTGGAGAAGAACCAGTTTACTGGAACTGCTGGCGGTGGCGCGGTCACGATTCAGATGAGCGGCAAGTATGAAGTAACGGGTGTCAAGATCGATCCCGAGGCTTTTAATGCCGAGGACATCGAGGAACTTGAGGTGATGGTGAAGGCCGCGGCGAAGGATGCCTTTGATAAGGTGACCGATGCTCAGCAGAAACTCGTCAACAATGCCACGGGAGGTATGCGCATCCCCGGGCTGTTCTAGTGCCATTGCAAATAAAAGGGAACTATGAGCGATATTGCCCCGCCAGTTGCAGCACTGGTCGAAGAATTCGCGAAGCTGCCAGGGATAGGCGTCAAAACGGCGCAGCGTCTCACGTTCTTTATTCTACGTAGCCCTAATGACCATGCCCGGCGCCTGGCCGAGGCCATCATACGGGTCAAAGAGAGCATTGTCTACTGCTCGCGCTGTTTCAATATTACGGAGACCGATCCATGCCCGATTTGCAGTAATCCAAGTCGGGAGCAGGATGTGGTCTGCGTCGTCGAGGAGCCGCTGGATGTGCTGGCACTCGAAAAGACCGGTGCGTATAAGGGACTCTACCATGTTCTGCATGGAGCGCTCTCGCCAATGAATGGTATCGGTCGTAAAGAGCTGCGGATCGATGAATTGCTCAAACGCCTGGACCATGAGCATATTCGTGAAGTCATTTTTGCTACCAATCCAGGCTTTGAGGGAGATTATACCGCCGGCTCTATTAAGCTCTATATCAAAAATGAGCTGAACCTGCCCGATTTGCATATGACCTCCCTGGCACGCGGCCTTCCTATAGGCGGCGACCTGGAGTATGCCGATCAAGATACGCTTGGACGAGCCATTGAGGGACGGCGCGAATTGTAATAATCGTCAGAATACAGCATCGCTGTATTCTGACATTTTTCTTTTCTCAGGCTATTCATGTGTGTAAAGCGTGTTTGTTGTGCGGAGAGGCGATATTGCTTGACAGGTAGTTGGGATTATGGTACTCTTGTTCTAATTTCTGGCGACCACTATTGGGAGCGCATACGTACATACTTCTGATCCGGACACCCTGAGCGCGAAGCGCTAGACACGCCAGTGGCGCTGCGCCCCCGAATGGGGGTTGGGGTTCGGAATAAGATCATAGTGCGTATAGGGAGAAATCTATTTCCGGTTTTTGACCCCCACCAGAGAATAGAATAAGTGTCACCCAAATCATCGCCGTTCTGTGTCGGGAGAGGCAGGCGAATGCGAGGAAGCATGTGGTGATCACCAACCTCTGCGCGCTGATGTCCCAGGAGCGTTGCGGGGCGGTTCAACGACTTTAACAGGCTTTTGAGAGGATTGAAAAAAGGAGGAGCACGCGGGGCAAGGGGATGATGGACCCATCTATCTCTACTCCTAGCACCCTGTGTGTGAAGAAATCGCTGATGAGTACGAAGAAAGAAAAATCCACAGTAGACCGCAATAGCACCAGCAGCTCCGGCGCTACAACCGAGAGAGAACGAGCCATTGAGCAAGCCTTACAGCAGATCGAGCGCCGCTTTGGCAAGGGCGCGATCATGAAGCTTGGCGATACAGCGAAGGTCCAGGTTGAGGCCATATCCACCGGCTCTGTTGCCCTGGACCTGGCGCTGGGTATTGGTGGCTTGCCCCGTGGGCGTATTACAGAGATCTATGGCCCTGAATCGTCTGGTAAAACGACGCTCTGTCAGCACGTTATCGCCAATGTACAGAAGATGGGCGGATACGCGGCCTTCATCGATGCTGAGCATGCCTTTGACCGTGTCTATGCCTCACGCTGCGGTATTGACACCAATAGCCTGCTGATCTCTCAGCCTGATACCGGTGAGCAGGCGCTTGAGATCGTCGACTCCCTGGTGCGCAGCAATGCCGTCGATGTGGTCGTGGTCGACTCGGTTGCGGCCCTGGTGCCACGCGCCGAGATCGAGGGCGAGATGGGCGATTCGCACGTAGGCTTGCAGGCGCGTCTGATGAGCCAGGCCCTGCGTAAACTGACGGGCGCGATCAGCAGCTCGAACTGCTCGGTTATCTTTACCAATCAGTTGCGTGAAAAGATCGGTGTCATGTTCGGCAATCCAGAGACCACGGCCGGTGGTAAGGCGCTGAAGTTTTACGCCTCGGTGCGCCTGGATATCCGCCGTACTGACTCCATCAAGTTGGGCCAGGACGTGGTTGGTAACCGCACTCGCGTACGCGTCGTCAAAAACAAGGTCGCGCCTCCCTTCAAGTCCGCTGAGTTCGATATCATGTACAGCGAGGGTATTTCTCGCGAGGGTGGCCTGCTGGATATTGGTCTGGAGATGGGCCTGGTGAAGAAGAGCGGTGCCTGGTTCACGGTTGGCGATATTCGCCTGGGCCAGGGTCGTGAGAACGCCAAAGAGTTCCTGCGTCAGAACACCGACGTGGCTCAGGCTATCGACGACCAGATCCGCAACAACATGAACACCTTCCGTGGTGGCGAGATCGAAGGGGTCGAAGAAGAGGAGACCGAGGAAGAGATCGCTGCGACCGAGGGTGAGGAGTAGCTCCTCCCCTCGTGTAAAGCCAGATTCATTGGTAAGAGGTATGGTGCGCCCCTGGTAGCCTGCGGCTACCAGGGGCGCACCATACCTCTCAGTTTTGTTCCAGGTCAGAGGTGGTAATCTTCCTCGGCCTCTGGCTATCCTCCAGGATATTAGGCAGTTTCTGCTCAAGTTCTGGCTGTTGTAGGCGAACGAGGGGGCGCTCGGCGGTCGCCAGCAGTGGCTCAAGCTCTTCGCTTTCAATAGAAGGCGGAGCCAGGGCCTCTGGGACTGGCGTGCGCTCACGCCACCAGGTCGCCATCTTTGCCGGGTCGACCGCGCCCAACTCGCCGGTATTGGCCTCCTCCATATGCCAGTCGGTGATTGCATCCTCAAGCGGAATTTCGTGTCCCGCCTTCAGGCTGAGATTCCACTTGTGATCCATGATGGCAAAGTAGGCCTGCATCGGGTCCTGTTCTTGTGTGAGGGTTTGGCGCAGTAAGAGAATCGTGGGCAGGTGGTAGCGGCGGTACCAGTCGCGGGCCGCGACCTCTAGTTTGACGGGGCGATGGACCTGTTCGCTGAGAATGGCCTGGTGTCCCAGGATCAGGTTATAGAAGCGACGTGCGTAGGGCCGAGGGATGGAGATATGAATGAGCTCATAGATGCGGCGCTGATACCAGCCCGGTAGCACTGTCGTAAACTGCTGTACTGCACGCCCGGTCATATCCAGCAGCGAGAAGCCCCAGCGATTGAGCGAGTGCAGGAATTTTTGCGCCTGGAAGAGCGTATCGAAGTGCTGCTCATCCGCCAGGCGCGCGTGTTCGCGCCTGAGCCAGCGATAGCGACGCTCAAAATAGCGAAAATCGCTATCATCAAGGACCTGTTCTTCTTCAGGCAGTCCCCGCGCCTGGCGTAAATCTTCGGCCTGCCAGGCCAGCGACTCGCCAAAGTGGGCTAGGTCCTGCTGGCGCAGTCCCTCACTGACGGCTTGCGGAAAGATCTCAACTGTCTCCGCATCGGCCATGATACCCAGCACACGTTTCCCATCAATGCGAATCAATGCATTGGCGAGAGAGGGATCACCCCAGTAGATACCATGCTCGTGTAGCTCAACCATTAAGACCGCTACCGCCGAGAGCAGGCTGTGCTTGGAGCGTTTCTTCAATGGGAGGCGATAGAGCAGGACATGAGGAATAACGCGTGGAGCGAGGCGCGTGATGGTATAGCCACGGTCGTTATTGATATATTGCCGCATGCCAGGGACGCCGGGTACCTCTATCGGAATGGGAGGGGCCGACACATGCGCAGTGCCGATGGGACTGAGGGCAGGAATACCGCGCCGCTCGATCTCGCGCAAGTTGCGAATCTCGCGCTCGGCCATGTGTGGCGTCGTCTCCTTGATCGCGTAGCGCGCGCCCTCGCTCTCAACGAAGACCACCGGGTGGCGAGACGCACCACGACGAATGATCAGGAGGGGGACGCCCAGTTGCTCCCATTCTTCGAGCTGAGCGTGCCAGGGAAGTTTCTCAAGCTGCTTCTTATCTGCTCGTGGAACATGCAGTTGAATCTTTACATTGTCGTCTGAAGGTAGCGTAAATGTACCGATACTCTCACCTCTCTGTGTGTTATGACACTGGCATTTTTCCATCAGGAAACGGGCTGCTTTAAGTGTGATGATAGCATGCTTTCGGAGATCTACGCAAATTCAGGCGCGGGATGGAGATACATCCAGTAAGTTGTAGGGTCCAAGCTGGCTTGGACTTATGCTTGTTCACCTGGAGTAATTGGTACTGAGGGAAAGCAGAGCTTAAAGTTGCTGCCGGCGCCTGGTGTGCTCTCTACCTGGATGTTGCCTTGATGGTTCTCAACGATACGTTTCACAATTGCAAGTCCCAGGCCGCTACCGCCACGATCACGCGAGCGGGCTGGATCTGCCCGGTAGAAGCGCTCAAAGATGTGCGGAAGATCCTCAGCTGGAATGCCTATGCCGGTATCGCTAATAACGATGCAGGCTTGCCTGTGTTCATGGCTGCGTAGTGAGAGCATGATGGTGCCTTCCGGGGGTGTGTATTTGAAGGCATTATCCACCAGGGCCACCAGGACCTGCTTGAACTGGTCGGCATCCCCATAGATTTGAATTGGTTCCGTATGCTGAAGAAGCAGGCGTGGATATATGGATGTCTGCTCGCTTCGATGGCGAAAGAGGCGGAGGGTATCCAGCAGGAGACTATCCAGGTCGATACGTGTATGATAAAGCGTGAGGGGAGCTTCACGTAGCAGTTGCTGCGTGCTATCGGCGCGTGCCAGAGTCAACAGGTCATTAACCAGGCGTCCGAGCCGTTCGGCCTCGGCCTGGGTGTCGGTGAGAGCTGCGCTTATCTCTTCGCCTGGCAGGTCGGGGGCTTTATTGAGCAAGTCGAGATTGCAGCGGATTGAGGTAATGGGCGCGCGTAACTCATGTGAGGCGTCGGCCACAAAGCGTTGCTGGCGCAGGTACGCCTCTTCAAGGTTTGTAAGCATCTGGTTAAATGTCTCGCTGAGTATGCTCAGTTCATCACGTGCGCGCCAGAAGCTGTTGGGAAGGTAGACACGTTTGCTAAAGTCGCTTGAGACGCTAATCGTTTGCGCTGCCAGGGTCAGGCGACGAACGGCGCCCAAGACTCCGCGTGCGATAAGCCATCCTCCAATAAGTGCGAGCAATAAGGCCAGGAGCGTTACCTCAAGAATGAGTTGGCGTAAGTGGGCCAGAGATTGCTCTATATCATCGGTACTACGTGCGGTCTGGATGATATGGGGCGTGGGGTAAGGATTACCATTAAACAGTGTGTATACGCGAATAGCCCACCCTTTGTAGGTGATAGTGCTAAAGAGGCACGCGCTGGCGACGGCGCTCTCGTGGCATCCGTGTCCGCGAAGCGCGGTCTGGGCGGCCTTTTCATCCCAGGGAGCGGGCGCAGACTGGTGGTCGATGGTTGTGCCGCCTTCCAGTGCGCCCGTCGTGGTGGCTAACAATTGGAGCTTTGTGCTGAGGATCTCAATGGAGATACCACCAATACCTATGCCATTGTCGCCGG
This sequence comes from Ktedonobacter robiniae, assembly GCF_016587375.1. Taxonomy (GTDB): domain Bacteria; phylum Chloroflexota; class Ktedonobacteria; order Ktedonobacterales; family Ktedonobacteraceae; genus Ktedonobacter; species Ktedonobacter robiniae. The sequence continues at coordinate 129,774 of NZ_BNJG01000001.1, read as the reverse complement.
GCAAGAGCAGGGGATATTTCGTGCCCTCGCTACTCATATATGATGGCGAGAGGTCCTTGCCAAGCTGGATACTGGCCGCACGCGTACTGAGGGCATTGTCCAATTCTTGATAGGCTTGCTGGCGAGCTTGCTGATATACATAGATGCCAAAGAAGGCAAAGATCCCAATAAGGAGAAGTGTATAAAAGCAGGCGAGCCGTAGATGCAGAGGGATATATAGCCCTCGCCGGGTTCTACTATGGTCTCTGGGAGCAATAGTTCGCTGAGAGAGTGTGGACATACTGATCTTTCTCCACATGTGCTGAATGTATTAGTCAGGTAAGCGCAGGACATAGCCAGTGCCGCGTATGGTTTGGAGCAGGCGTTGTTCGCCCTCGCGCTCCAGTTTGTTGCGCAAGTGTCCGATGTAGACTTCCAGCACATTGGGACTGCCCTCAAAGTCGTTGCCCCAGATACGTTCCATGAGCAGGCCGCGTGTGAGGACTACGCGTGGATTGCGCAAAAAGAGCGTCAGTAATTCGTATTCTGTTGTGCTCAGGTCAATCATGCGTTGACCACGATGTGCCTGGCGTGTCGCGGTATCAAGCTCTAGATCTGCGAAGCAGAGAAGCTCTCCATGGACCTCTGTAGGCTGTTTGCGGCGTAGGAGGGCCTTAACGCGGGCAAGCAGTTCTTCCAGGGCAAAGGGTTTGACCAGGTAATCGTCGGCCCCCATCTCCAGTCCCGTGACGCGATCTGCGACTGTGTCACGGGCAGTCAGCATGAGAATCGCGGGCGTTGCCTGAGTTTGATGGAGATAACGGCAGACCTCTAGCCCATTCATGTCCGGCAGCATGATATCGAGAATAACCACATCTGGTCGCCTGGTGCGCGCTAGCTCAAGGGCGGTCTCCCCATTGCTGGCGCTCGATACCTGGTAGCCTTCATAGGCCAGGCTGCGCCGTAGGGCGCTGGTCACACGCGTCTCATCATCAACGATCAGGATGTGCGCATTTGTGAATGTTGGCGGTTGCATTACTTTGCTGCTCGCTTCTATCAGGTTGAATATTCTCTATCATTATATGATTACCTGATCTTGCTGAAATGGGGCTGAAAAGAAGAGAGGCTGATAAGCAAGAGAGAATGGCTGATTCAGGCATACACTGAATCAGCCATTCTCTTGCTTTGAAAGGCACCTGAGCAAGGCCTCTCAAAAATAGGTTAGCGCTTTGTCCCCTTTGAGGTTATTCCTCGTCAGCGGAGAGGCGGCGCCACACAAAAAAGGTCGTTGTACCGATTACAGCGAGGATACCTGTAACGATCAGGCTGATCGTCCATCCTCTGCGATTTGATGACTGCTCGGGAACATCAATAACCTCAACCTTGTGATGGTTGGAAGATGGGCGCGACTCTTTCACAACTGTTGCCATGAAAACTGTCATCCTTTCGTTTACTGGTGTCTTCTTATCCGAAAACCTGAGTGCGAAGCACTAGCCACGGTAGTGGCGTTGGATTTCGGAATAAGACCTTGATAGTCATAAACGAAATACCGCCCGGTACCTGAACGATACCTCGACAGTTTCATTATACAGATGGGGTCACAATCAATTTGCCAAAGCTCTCGCGGCGTTCCAGGCGCTGCTGTGCCTCGCCAACACGCTCAAGCGGATAGGTGCTATCCACCACCGGCAGGAACTTGAGCCGCGCGACCAGCTTGAGGACATCTGCCAGGTCCTGGCGCGTGCCACCATACGAACCAAGCAGCGTTTGTTCTTTGGCGAAGAGGTTCCAGATATTGACTTTGCTCTCGTTACCGGTTGTGGCGCCACAGGTGACTAGGCGACCCCCACGCGCGAGGCACGCGACGCTCTTCTCCCAGGTTTCTGGTCCAATATGCTCAAAGACGACATCTACGCCTCGCTTATTGGTCAGGCGACGAACCTCTTGAAAGAAGTCGTGTTCGCGGTAATTAATGACGTCGTCGGCGCCAAGCTCAAGCGCCTTTGCGCGTTTCTCCTCGTTTCCGACCGTCGTAATTACACGTGCCCCGGCCAGCTTGGCGATCTGGATGGCCGCGCTACCGACTCCACTGCCACCAGCTTGAATCAGGATATCCTGGCCTGGCTGGAGGGGCGCTTTCTTCGTCAACATATGCCAGGCCGTAATTGCCGCCAGGCCAACAGCCGCGGCGGACCCAGCGTCGACGCCTTCGGGAAGGGGTACAATGCTGGAGGCTGGCGCGAGCATATACTCGGCGTAGCCACCCTGGCTGCCCAGGCCAACAATATCCCCTTTGAGGCAGATGGCCTCCTCACCTGAACGGCAAAATTCGCACTGACCGCAGAAAAGATAGGGGGCTACCGCGACCGCCTGTCCAACAGTCAGACCACGTACTGTATCACCCACCGCGACGATCTCGCCCGCGACCTCAGAGCCAGAGATATGCGGCATAGGCGCGATTTTTGTGCGACCGGCACGTGAATAAATATCCAGGCGATTGATACCACAGGCATGAACTTTGAGGACAACCTCGGTAGGGCCTGGCGTGGGCTGGGGTAGGTCCTCAACGCGCAATACCCGTGTGTCACCATGCTCGTGAAAAACGACTGCTTTCATATGGTGCATCTCCCTTGATGTTTTGTTCGAGATTACTCTACAATATACATGTTCTTCTGGGATCTTCCTCTTCATTGTATGGAATAGGCAGAAAAGATGCAATCTCTTGACGATGAGGGCTGTAAACGCTATCATCGGTATACAAAGCAAACAATCAAAGCAAACAATATTTTCTCTAAAGGTGTATTGCACAATTATGATGAACAAACTTCGTGGGCGTAACCTGAAGCACCCGGGCTGCTTGATTGGCGTTACCACAGGCTTAACCGTAGGCATTATTCTGGCGGGTGTCATGGCCGCTGTCTTCAACATAAATTTAAGTGTTATCCTCTGGAGCTGGCTCATTTTTATTGTGGTGCTAGGCACGATTGGATGGATCATCGGAGACCGTATGTCGAGCCGTTTCCCGGCACTTGAGGAAGAGACGGCACCTTCGCAGGCCGATGCTCCCCCTCCCCAAGAATGAATATGACGAAACTTTGACCAAAGGCTAGTACTTTGGAGAAAAGTATGGTATAGTTGGTTTACTAGGTAACACCGTATACCCCTGCGTTATCTACCATTTGACCTGAAGCCGGAGCAGCGTGGCTCTAAAGCGATGATGCGCGAACTCGTGGATGCAGTATCGTCGTGGCTGCTCATAGAGCTATTGACCACTAGATACAGATTCCCCCAGTGTGCTGTAACCCTCTTAAGCGATGTAAATTACCTGATCAGCACAGGATAGGAGGATACCCTCATGACGAGCAATGAGTTTCGCCGACCAGTTTCTGTTGACTTTGCCCCCGTGGCAGCGCCTGTGAGTGGTGTGGAAAGCCCGCAGAGCGCCAGTTGACCGCAATTGGAGGAACCTATCATAACGAAGGTGGCCTCTTCTGCCGCGCTTGTGGCGAGAAGTTTTCCCAGGCCGTGGTGAATTCGATTAATGTTGCTGCAATGACAAATGTTTCTGGTTACGAACTGTTTTAACTCCCCTTCCACTCTCAATTTTTACTAGCAAACGTTCGCGCTTCGTGTTACCGACCTGTACCTATCCGAGCGGGCCTGCTACCCATCATACTCGTATAATCGTCCAGGGGACAACCGGCTTCAGACTGGAACGCAGACAAGAGAGACTAACGAGAAAGAGGGTCTGCCCAGAATTGGGCAGACCCTCTTTCTCGTTAGTCAAATGGATGTTTACGCGTAGCGCTGAATATACTGTTCGATATCAAAGGGCTTGGCGCGTTCAGCCAGCTTTTGCGCGGCCTGGTCCATCGTCTCACGCTCTTGGCGGAAGAAGACACCGGTAAATTGCTTCTCCGTATCGAGCGCCAGGGTCATGGCCTGGCCACGGTCAGCAATATCGTGCTCAGGCGAGATGGGCGTGACTGAGGCATCCCAGGCGTCAAATGTGTGATAGAAGGTTGGGCAGGGGCTTAGCGCGTGAATAAAGGAGAAGCCTTTATGCTGGATTCCCTGCTCGATGAGCGCCGCCAGATCCTTCGGTTTGGCCGAATAGCCACGGGCAACGAAGCTGACGTTGAGCGAGAGCGCGGTCGCAATTGGATTGAATTGGGAGGCCATCAAGCCATAGGGTGTGGACTTGGTCACATGCCCATGAGGCGAGGTGGGCGAGGTCTGACCCTTGGTCAGACCATAGATCTCGTTATCCATCACGACGACCGTAATATCAATATTGCGCAGCGCGGCATGGACCAGGTGGCCTGCCCCAATGCTGAAGAAGTCACCATCGCCGCCCACGGCCACAACGGTGAGATCCGGGCGTGATATCTTGAGTCCCTGGGCAACAGGAAGGGCGCGACCATGCACACTATGGAAGCCAAAGGTCTTCATAAAGTGCGGGAAGCGGCTTGAACAGCCAATACCCGAGACCACGACCGTCTGATCGGGCGCGAGCTTCATTCCAGAGAGACCTCGCAAGGTTGCGTTGAGTACACCGAAGTCACCGCAACCAGGGCACCAGGTAGGCTTTACTTCGCTTTTATAGTCTTTAGGGGTTGGATTAATGATTGTCTGTGTCATCGGATTAACTGACCTCCTCAATAGCCCGGAGAATCTCGCCCGCTGTGAACGGAATGCCGCCATACTTATTCACACGGATCGCTTGCAATCCATATTTCGCGCCCAGCAGGTTAGCTAACTGACCCGAGTAGTTGCACTCAGGGACGATAACCTTTTGCACCGAATGGATAAACTCTTGAATCTTGCGATCAGGCAATGGTGAGAGAATCTTCAAGTGGAGTGCGGCTACCTTGTATCCCTTTTCGCGGGCGCGGTCAATCGCCTCTTGAATGGTTCCCTCGGTTGATCCCCAGCTGATAAGCCCGATGGTGGCCTCGGCATCGCCATAGCGCTGGGGTTGTGGGAGTTCCTCGGCAGCCGTATACAGCTTGCGGAAGCGCTTTTCCATCATCGCGATATGGTCTTCTGGCTCGTAGTCGGGATGCCCGTACTCATTATGCTCAAGACCTGTCGCCACATAGGGAGTTGCACCGGCTCCCGGGCTGGTCATGGGCGAGATGCCGCTAGCGGTATACGCAAAGCGTGCATAGTCGTGTGCTGCTGTTGCGCCGACGCCAACTGCCTCTTTCTCATCGCTAGCTACTGACTCGGGTTGCAGGCGTGCCTGGACCTCGCCCTGCTTAAAGATGTGGCGATCAACGCTCTCCACACGCGCGGTGAGTGATTGATCGGTCAGGAAGAGGACTGGCATCTGATAGCGCTCGGCCATATTGAACGCGAGTTGTATCAGCTCGTAACAATCAGCCACATTGGCTGGCGCCACGATCATACGAGGCGTATCGCCGTGCCCGGCGTAGAGCGCGAAGCTCAGATCGGACTGCTCCATTTTGGTAGGCATACCCGTGCTGGGGCCAGCACGCTGGGCATCGACAATGACCGCGGGCAATTCAGCCATAGATGAAAGGCCAATCAGCTCCGTCATCAGCGAGAAGCCAGGGCCAGAAGTCGCCGTCATCGCTCGCTTGCCACCGAATGAAGCGCCCAGGACCGCGGCCAGGGCCGCCATCTCATCTTCAGCCTGGAGGAACGTGCCACCGACGTTGGGGAGTTCCTTGGCCAGACCTTCCATGATGTCGCTCGCAGGCGTAATGGGATAGCCAGCGAAGAAGCGGCATTGCGCGGCCAGGGCACCTGCTACGACTGCCTGGTTGCCATTGAGCACAACGCGATCTGCTTTCTCCACGGGACCGAGAACATAGGGATCATGTTTGGATAATTTTTCAACGACATAATTGCGGGCGACCTCAAGGGCCAGCATATTCTTCTCCATCAGCGTGGCGTTAGCCTTGCGTGACTTGGAGAGCTTGGATTGCACAACCTGGGTAATGGCCTCTATGGGCGGGCCGAAGAGTCCAGTGATAGCGCCAAGCATGACCATATTTTTGGTCTGGAAGAGCTGTACCTCTTTACGCGCGATCTCGTTAAAGGGAATCGCATACGTGATAAAGTCGCCAGTTTCAGGAGTAAAGTCGGACGGATCATAAATCAGGACGCCGCCATGTCGTAGATCGCTGACGTTGCGATCGAACGCCTCCTTATTTAGGCAGATGAGTACGTCCGCGTAGTCCCCCATAGATTTTACGGGCTGGTCGCTAATGCGAACCTGGAACATACACGGGCCGCCGAGAATCTCGGCAGGGAAGGTCCGAAATGTGTAGACGTGATATCCCCAGCGGGCAGCTGCCAGCGCAAGAATATCACCGCCTGAAATGGTACCCTCGCCCGACTCGCCGCCTATTCGGATGGTAACTTCGTTCTTCACTGATTTCTCCTCAGCAAAACGTGGAACCGCACCCGGAATGTAGGTAGCGCGGCAATAATTGGGTGTATTGTCATAGTGCTTTAGACACAGTAAATACGGGAAAGTGGGGGCTGTCGCCTGATGGGGAGAGTGGCCACAGGAGGCGTTTGCGCCATTTATAAACATACATACTGAGCAAAAAGGGTACTGTTGCTTCCATCAACCCTCAAGCAGCAGTGAAGCCAAGCAGCCCGCAAACTTTCAATATGCGTTTCCTGTCTGTTCTTGTGCATTCTCGACAATTCACAAACATACGCCAGTCGTAGAGTGATTGTACAAAACACACTTACGACTGATGCTATTATAGCACACTTTAGAGCCGATGCCATCTCGAAAGGATGAGTTTAATCGAGTTCTCATTGGGGGTATTCATGTTTTTGAATTGGCTTCTCAGGCTGGCCCTCTGAGTCAGGGAGGGTAGATGTGAGGATAGAGGTCTGTCTCATCCTCCATGCCTACCCTCCTCTCCCTACGAGCGCCGCGGAGGCGAATTCCAGGCCAAAGTTGAGGTTTTGCTAAAAATGCAGAGTTTGTTTGTGCACCAGCATAAATTGTGAAGAAGGCGGAAAAACCGTTTGATTGGCTTATTTACCCCTTTTCAAGAGGCGTGAGATATGCTATACTACGTTTTGCAACCGGGCCCATAGCTCAGCGGTTAGAGCTGCCGGCTCATAACTGGTAGGTCGCTGGTTCGATCCCAGCTGGGCCCATTTATTTGACATTGAAACAGCAAGAGGCCGATAACCTTCAAGGTTATCGGCCTCTTGCTGTTTGCTTCTGTATGTTTGTTTGTTAGAGGGCGCGGCGTCCACCTGAGACTGCGCGCAGGATGGCGATCAGGATACAGGCACCGATGAAGGAAACAACGATGCTGCCCCAGAAACCGAAGTTGGCATCAGGAATCAGCAGGTTGGAGACCAGGCCACCGAGGAAGGCACCAATGATACCCACAACGATATCGCCAACGATGCCATAGCCAGCGCCACGCATGACACGACCGGCCAGGAAGCCCGCGATCAGGCCAACGACGAGCCAGGCAATAATGCCACCGGGATTGAGTGAAGCTGCGAGAACTGTTGCGACTACCATGATTTATTTCCTCCTAATATCATCTCTCTTGAGTGTTTTTGCGAGTATATTCGAATTCACAATTCCTGGTTAGAATACGTACGTACTCCCAGGAACGGTTTCGCTCAGAAGGGGGTGTAGAGCCTCTTTCAGCAAATTTTTATCTGTGCTTTAAGTTTTCTTAACAGAATTATCCCATATTACATGTTATATTCTTTAAGAGGTATCTGTTATGAGGCCATGCCAGCATGGCCCCTACAAATCTCCATCATTTGTCGGATGCACCGGTAAGGGTGCTAGTAAAGGAATGAGCTATGGCAAGGATGCGTTTTGTTTTTCGTTTTGCCTGTGTGTTGCTATTTGTGGTGAGTGGCCTGGTCGCTGTTTTCTATCTCCACTCGCAGTCAACACGCGCCCAGACTCCGTATAATGTCCTCTTTGATAATGCCCACGCTGAGACGGCAGGGAATGCCGACTGGGTTATCAGCGCCAGCCAGCCTGACCCCCTGGCACAGAATGCAAATCCCCAGGTTGAGAGCGATTGGACGGGTGGCATTAGCGCCTGGGGCGTGACCTTGCAGAAAACGGGGCGCTATAGCTTGAAGACGAATACCAGTGCCTTGACCTATGGTAACAGTGGCAATGCCCTGGATCTCAGCCACTTTCAGGTCCTGGTGCTGCCTGAGCCTAACACACTCTTCACCAGTAGCGAGAAGACGGCCATCTTGAACTTTGTCCATAATGGTGGTGGTTTGTTTATGATCGCCGATCACACTGGTAGCGACCGCAACAATGATGGTCATGACTCGCTACAAATCTTGAATGATCTGATGAATAACAATGGCGTTGGCAACGATGTCTTTGGCATTCAGTTCGATGTGGCAAATATAGCTAATGAGAACCCCAGCAATGACACTCCCAATGGGGACCCTGTCCTCAGCGGACCGTTTGGGACGGCTCATGGCAGCATTATTCGTAATGGTACCACTGAGACCATCTCACGTACCGATAACCCAAATGCGCATGGAATCATCTATCGGAATAGTGTCTCTAATACGGGTACAACGGGTGTCTTCGTGGCTGGTAGTACCTATGGTTCCGGGCGTGTGCTGGCCCAGGGCGATAGCTCGGCCATTGATGATGGTACCTGCGCTTCTGGAAATACCTGTTACGATGGGTGGAATGATAGCGCCGCCCAGGACGCAATCCTGTTTCCGAACGGAACGGAATGGTTGGCTGGTGGGTCAGCGGGGAGTCCAACGCCCACTCCCACGCGTACGTCAACTCCAACCTCTACGCCCACAAATACGCCAACACCGACTTCTACGCCAGCGACGGGTAATATGATCGTGAATGGGGGCTTTGAGCAGGGAAGCTCGCCCTGGGTGGAGCGTTCCAGTGGTGGATATGAAATCGTGGACTCGTCTAATCCCCACACGGGAAGCTCTGAAGCCTACCTCTGTGGGTACAATAACTGTCAGGATAGTATCTACCAGAGCGTGACTATTCCCTCGACAAGTACCACGGCAACCTTGAGCTATTACTGGTATGTAACAACTACTGAGACGACGCATTCCTATGATTTTCTTAAGGTGCAGATTCGTAGCAGTAGTGGAAGCGTGCTGACAACGCTACAAACCATAAGCGATGGCAGCACCGTCCAGCAATGGGTAAGCGCATCCTACAACGTCAGCGCCTACAAGGGGCAGACCATTCAGGTCGCCTTTGTCGCGACCAATGGGTCAAAGAACCCAACCAACTTCTACGTTGATGATGTGGCCCTAAACTAGCAGCAGCTTTCGCGCCTACGGTGCTCAGAAGTAACGAGGAGTGGCGTGGTGTGCGGGCCGGAACCCGCACACCACGCCACTCCTCGCTATCTCAAGGCGAACTTGCAAGCTAACTATGAATTAGAAAAATACACTCCGATACATGAAGCATACCTCTACCTGTTCTTGTTCCTGTTGTTATACCAATATTCCTATTTCTCGTTCTTGCTTATGCTTGGAGCCTTGCTTCTCTGGTTAGAATTAGGTATGCTCTGCCATAAGTAGGACGGAAGGGACTCCACTCATGATCCCGCGCAAAAATGCGAATTTGTTCGTTGCATTGATGTATATGAATGATGGAGTATGCCATGTGTGATCACCATAACCCCCCTCAGAAGAAGCCTTTGCCGTCGAAGGAGTCCCATAACCGCCGGACAGTCTTGAAATTGGGAGCGGGAGCTATGGCTCTTGCCGGGTTGGGCGGATTTGAAGTTGTCCTGACGTCTTCTACTGCTCATGCCGCTCCCTCTATTATCGGAGACGCAACCTGGGGAGCCAGGGCAGCCACTGATACGATTACGGTATTTAATCGCAAGCCAACCGCGATTCTCATTCATCACACTGCCAGTCCCAATACGACTGACTATTCTTTAAATCAGGCCTATCAACTGGCGCGTTCGATTCAGACGTCGCATTTGAATAACGGCTGGATCGATACTGGTCAACATTTCACGGTGACGCGTGGAGGATATGTTCTGGAGGGACGGCATCGCAGCCTGGCAACGCTACAGGGAGGGACCTCCTTTGTCCAGGGGACGCATTGTCCAGTGATGAACGATTCGGCAATCGGTATTGAGGATGAAGGGACGTACACTTCTGTCCTGCCACCAGATGCGCTCTGGAACTCGCTTGTAGATCTATGTACTTATATCTGCCAGCAGTATGGTCTGAACGCCAATAATATCTTCGGTCATCGGGACTTCTACGATACAGAGTGTCCAGGCACACAGTTTTATGGGCGCCTGCCCGCGCTGCGACGCGCGGTTGCCTCGCGTCTTAACAAGCCTTTGCCTGCCTACACCTGGCCAACGCTCAAGAGCCGCACCAGTGGAAATAACGTCAGAACCATTCAGCGTTTGTTGCAGGTGCGCGGCTATAGCGTCGCGGTTGATGGCACTTTTGGTCCAAGCACGGTGAGCAGTGTGCAGAGTTTTCAGTCGGCTAAGGGCCTGAGTGTTGATGGAATTGTGGCCCAGCAGACCTGGGAGGCGCTCATTACCACGGTGACTTCTGGTAGCTCAAGTGCCGCCGTAAGCGCGGTGCAGAATCTCTTGAGCGCGCGGGGCTATAGCGTGAGTGTGACTGGCTATTATGGCAGCGCAACGGCCAGCGCCGTTAAGAGCTACCAGAGCAGTCGTGGACTGACCGCTGATGGCACTGTCGAGAAGGGAACCTGGTGTGCCCTGGTGGGAGGTGTCCTGGGTTAGTTTCTCTCCTCAGGCCAAATTAGGGTTGGAGTATCAGGCCTGATACGTTAGCGCACGTGGAATACGTGGTCTGGGTATCAGGCTTGAGTATTGCGCTTACCAAGACCGCAGAGGATGAGGTGCCAGACGCGCTCAAAAGCGGCATCAATGTCCGGGTCGGACCATTCGGAGGCGTGAGTGGGGTTATGATAGCGTGTGGTCGCGTCAATCACGGCCTGTCCCGCGCTGATGGGATCATCGGTTTCGAACTCGCCGCGCCTGACCCCATCACTGATGATATATGCGGCCTGTTCGGCGAGGAGTTCAACATGGGCCTTGACGACAGTTCTGGCTTCCTTTACCAACTCCATATACGTGGCGAAGAGTTCTGGATCGTTAAACGCCCGGCGGTGTTTTGTACTGATGAGGAGCTTGAGCCAGCGCCGTAGCCGTTCAGGAGCAGGCGTATCCTCCGTTACGACAGCTTGCAGAGGTGCTGAGACCTCGACGAGCCAGCGCTCGGTGACCGCGTCACGTAGTGCTGCCTTACTGGGAAAGTGGCGGTAGACGCTGCCATGGCTGACATTGAGCGCGCGGGCAACATCAATGACGGTTGTCTTCGCTGGACCATAGCGGCGCAATACCTCTTCAGCCACATTGAGAATGCGCTCACGGGTTAAAATCTCATCGCTCATCGCACACCAGCCTGGAGATAGCGATGGCTCAAGCCAGGCTCTATCGCCTGGCCTGGGTGCTGCCCCTCCGAACTGTCTATTACTCTGCCTTGAGCGTTCAGGCATGGGAAGCTTTTAAGCATTTTTTAGTTCTCCTCTGATATGCAAATGAGCGAGTTATATTCGAGTTATGAACAAGTATATGCGCGTGGTTAGCAGTGGTCAATACTTGTTATTCTGTTCTCTAGAACACCACCCCATGCAGAAGCAGCCGCGTTGGGTACTCTTCGCCAGTGCTTGAGAGGCGGTTAAAGCGAAACTCAAGAAATTCGCTATAGGCGCTTGTGAACACTTCTAGCTGTCCTATCGCCGATTGTAAACTCTGGTCAAGGATGTGCGCGTTAGCTGGAGTGAGACCGATACTGATGTCTGAGGCAAGGTGCAATGTGATCTGCGTCTTGCGAGGTTGACTTTCACCTTGATCTATTGTGGCGTTGGCTAATTGTGTACATACCGTTGAGGACATAACTGTTGCTAGAGAACTTGGAGAGGCTTGAACGGCAAAGGTTGCTTCGTGGGACGAAAGTGGTTGAGAGAAAGAAGGAAAAGTCATAAAGTAGCCTCACTTTTTAGAAACTATACCAACTATAGAGAGGAAGAGGCAAAAAGGCGGCGCGGCCCTGCGCCGCCTTTTCTTGTTGAAACAACAGAGGCTTCCCCTGGAAGAGTAGCTTTATCCGCGCTCGCTATCGAGGTGGTGCATCTGTGACTCGTCGTAACGCGAGCCAGCGGCGGCGCCTGCTGGCACAGCCCGTTCGATTTGAGCAAGGTCTTCAGTCGTTAACTGGAGATCAAGCGCGCCCAGGGCCTCAGTGAGCCGTTCACGACGACGCGCCCCGATCAGGGGGACGATGTCGCTTCCGCGCGAGAGCACCCAGGCAATGGCGATCTGGGCTACAGTGACGCCCCTGACCTCGGCAATGGAGCGCAGGGCCTCCACGAGCGCGAGGTTATGATCGAGATTCTCGCCCATAAAGCGAGGACTGAAGCCGCGGAAGTCGCCAGCCGCCATGTCGCGTTCTTTAGACCAGTGGCCGCTGAGGAGGCCACGTGAGAGCACACCATAGGCGGTGATGCCTATGCCTAGCTCACGGCAGGTCGGAAGAATATTCTCTTCAAGCGAGCGTGAGAGCAGAGAGTACTCGATCTGCAAGTCAGAGATGGGATGAACTGTGGCGGCGCGATGGATGGTCTGGGCGCTTGCCTCTGAGAGGCCGATGTGCCGTACATAACCTGCCTTCACCATGTCTGCGATGGCGCCAATGGTCTCTTCAATAGGCACAGTGGGATCGACGCGCGCCGGGCGATAGATATCGATGTAATCTGTGCCAAGGCGGCGTAGCGTATAGGCGAGGAAGTTTTTGACGGCGGCGGGACGTCCATCGTTGCCAGACCAGCCGCCAGCGGGATCACGCAGCGCCCCAAACTTGACGCTGATGATGGCTTGCTCGCGTTTACGACCCTGGAGCGCCTGCCGGAGCAAGAGTTCATTATGTCCCATGCCGTAGAAATCGCCAGTGTCCAGCAGGGTAATGCCAGCCTCCAGCGCGGCATGAATGGTAGCGATGCTCTCATTTTCGTCGGCAGGCCCATACAGGTCTGACATACCCATGCAGCCCAGACCGAGTAGAGAGACCTGGGGGCCAGTTGTACCCAATGTTCTTGTCTTCATTCTGTTTGCTCCTATGGAAATCCTCTGTGGATATGGTGTTCGCATTTGTGCGTGTTGATGAAAGTATAACCCATCAAATGACAGATGTCAATATCTGTCATTAATAATGTGAAGACAAGGTGAGAGCAACGCAGGTTAAGAAATCAAGCAGCGTCCTGGTGATTCCGATGTTTCCTTTCTGGATGGGCAACACTACAGAAGGGCAGGCTCAATTGTTCTGTACTTCGCCGATGACTTCGGCGGCCAAGCGTTCCATCTGCTCGCCCTCGTCAAAGAGTGGGTGGAGCTGGATGAGTTCGGCTCCCGCATCCGCGACCTCGCGCAGACCTTTGATGCAGGTTGAGGGCGGCCCGTAGACGGCAACTGCGGTCATGCCAGAAGATCCGTAGATCTGCTTGAGCCCGGTGTCAACCCGCTCGCGTGCTCGGGTGACATTGTCATCGACGGCAATATAGACGCGTTTGGCGATCTGAAATGAAGGATCCTGTTTTGATTCTGCCAGCGCCTCGCGAAGCACGTGGACCTGCTGAGCGAACTGCGCTGTGGTAGAGCTTCCGGCACCAAAGAAGCCGTTGCCGTAGCGGAGCGCACGACGCACCGCTGCCGGGTGATTGGCACCGATCCAGAGCGGCGGGTAAGGCTTCTGGAAGGGTTTGGGCTCCATAGACGCGCCATCGAGCTGCCAGAAACGGCCGCTGAAGTTAATGCGCGGCTCGGTCCAGCAGGCCTTCATCAGCCGCAGTCCCTCAGTGAAGCGAGCAATCAGACTGGCAGGGTCAACCTCGAATGCGGAGAACATTCTCCCTCCTCCGCCACTGCCAACACCGACCTCGATGCGCCCACGGCTGAGCTGATCCAGCGTGCTGATACTTTTGGCGAGATGGATAGGATTGTGCAAGGGGCTGACGAAGACGGCGCATCCCAGACGCAGTCGCGTAGTGCAAGCTGCGGCGAAGGTCATGAGTTCGAGCGGAGACAGGGTCGGGACGGAGCCAAATTCTATTTTTTTCGTTCCACTCCTGAGTTCGAGTGGAGCCAGGGCCGGTGCGGAGCCAAGCACTACTTCTTGCGTCCAGACACTATGAAAGCCGAGAGACTCAGCCCTGGTCAGATAGTCGCGCAGCTTGGCCGGATCGAACGTGCCGTCAGGAACGCGTTGAGGTATGGAAATAGCGAAGTGCATAGCAGCCTCCTGATAGTGAATTGAATACGCTTTTGAATTGAATACTCATAGCACGTTTCTTGTGTGCTATCTTTATACCCGGATATCCCCGAGTATGCTTCTCTGGACATGCCTCTCTGCCGAAGCGTGCCCAGTTGGAGAGACACTTATTAAACTGTTGGGAAGAGCAAAACTGTGCGGTCTGGTGAGGGAGATTTTCTCGGCACTATGACAGGTGGTACGAACGGTTCAGAATGCTCGGACCTGTGGCAAAAAGCCTGCGCCGTGCGGTAGAATAAAAGTGTTTGGAACAAAAGGATCACGACTTGCGGCGCGGTCGCAACGTGTGATGAGCCAGGGCAAGGCGGCGAGGAGAAAGGTGCGCTTGATGCCATCTGAACAAAGGAAGACAGACAACCTATCGAGCAAGAAAGATCGTGTTGAGGAGGTACGGGTCACGACACGGCTGACTCCTGGCTCATCTGATATCAGTCCCTTGATCGAACCCTATCGCAGGGAGTTGCTTCTGCACTGTTACCGCCTGCTGGGGTCATTGCACGATGCCGAGGACGCGGTGCAGGAAGCCATGCTGCGTGCCTGGCGGCATTTTGACACGTTCACTCAGAAGGGTCCGGGATCGCTGCGCACCTGGCTTTACACGATTGCGACCAACACCAGCCTCGACGCACTCAAGAAACGCTCGCCGCGCACGCTGCCGACCGCAGCCTCTCCTGCGTGGAACCCGCAAAGGCCGGTTGCGCCCAGGGGGGCTGAGGCGCTCTGGCTTGAGCCTTTCCCTGACAGTTGGTTGGCGGAGGCGACGGAGAACCCAGAAGTGCGCTATACCAGGCACGAGAGCGTTTCCTTGGCCTTCCTCACTGCCCTCCAGTTACTCCCACCTCGCCAGCGGGCCATCTTGCTCCTCTCGGATGTGCTGGACTGGCGTGCCGTCGAGATCGCACGGTTACTTGAGATCTCGGTAGGAGCGGTGAACAGCGCCTTGCACCGTGCTCGGGTGACGTTGGAGAAAAACTATCCGAGCTCTCAGAGAGAGATGGCGCAGGTTCACCATGCTGATGCAGCCACGAACACGTTGCTCGCCCGCTATCTCCAGGCATGGGAAACAGACGATGTGGATGGGCTTGTGGCGCTTCTGACAGAAGACGCGACGCTCTCCATGCCACCGGTCCCTTCGTGGTATCAGGGACGAGAAGCGATTCGCACGATTCTCCTGGCTGTCTTATTCCCATCTGGCGTGCAGAATCGGTGGCGTTTATCTCCGACGCGCGCCAATGGTCAGCCTGCATTTGTGGTGTATCGAGCTGATGAAGCAACACGATCCTATCGAGCGTTCGCGATACAAGTCGTCACCCTCGATGCTTCGCGGCGCGATCTGCGACAGGTCGCCGAGGTGACGGCATTTCTTAGGCCGGAACTCGTCACTTCCTTCGGATTCCCGCTTCTACTCCCTCAATAAAGGTACCATCTCGCTCTTGTCCCTCATTGGTTTTCTGAGCACAGCTCTGTCAACCTTTCTCTCAATTACTTGACTGGTGTTCTTAAGAGCTGAGATGATCTTGGAAATATCTGGGAATAGCAGCATGCTGGAGAGGGTTGTCATATATAGTACAAAGACTCATAAGCTCAAATAGTCGCCGCATACCAATAAACATGAGAAGAGACAAATAGATGGAACAAAAACGAGATATTGAGAATCGGGACGATATTGTCTACATGGTCAGTACGTTTTACCGCAAGGCCACGCAAGACCCGCTCATTGGCTTTTTCTTTACGGACGTGGCCGCCATTGACCTGGAGGCGCACCTGCCAGTGATGTATAACTTCTGGGAGAATCTGCTCTTTCAGACGGGCAACTATCGTGGCGGCATGATGTATAAGCATATCCTGTTGCATCAGAAGGAGCCGCTACGTTCCCAGCACTTTGCGCGCTGGTTTGAGTTGTTCTCCCAAACGATTGATGGCGCATTCGCGGGGCCAAGGGCCGAAGAGGCCAAACGGCGAGCCAGGACAGTGATTCAGACGATGCCTTTAAAGCTGCAAGGCGCATCTCTGCCCCTGACATGGCCACGCTAACCTCTCCTCTTTCTGTTTATATCAACCACGCAAACGCTTTGGGTGCGACATACGTGTCATATATAACCCGTTTATCTGTTCCCAGGGTAGGCCCCTGGATCTGTGTCTTGTCTCCTGTTGGGGAACACGATACAGCGTAACCGAGATACAAGGAGAGGGAGCGTGGAAGATATGCCAAAACGTGTGTTGGTTGTTGAAGATGAAGCCGATATCCAGACGGCTGTGCGAACGCTGTTAGAAAACTCAGATTATGAGGTAACGAGCGCTGAGAATGGGCTGGTGGCTCTTGAATTACTGGAGCAGGGGCTTCAGCCCGATATCTTGCTGCTCGACCTGATGACTCCAAGCATGAGTGGTTATAGCCTGCTGTATGAACTGCACCGGCGAGGAGTAAGCAATACGTTCTCTATCATTGTGATGAGTGGTGATGTCTTAACGAAGCAGCAGATCGACCTCTTTGGTATTAAAGGCTTCATTAGCAAGCCCTTTGATATTGATGAGCTTCAAGCCATGATAGTGTCTGTGTAGTATATCTATGTGGGGCAGATGTTGACCTTGTGCATAATGAGAATATGCTCCTATACAGACTATGGAAAAGAGGTCGTTAATGGATACAAGTGAGGTACAGAAGCTGTTTATCTCGGCCGGGTTAGGGCGTCTTACGAAGGACCTTGATGCCCTGGTCAAGCCCTCGATTCGCCTGGAGGTCACACCGGCTGAAGAAGCTACGCTTCAGCCGGGAGTCTCCAAATTTGGTGGTCTGCCTGATTTACCTGCGGATGTCTCCTGGCCTACCTGGCAGCGTCTGCCGCAATCATTTATCGCGCAGTTTCGCTTACAAGATGTTCGTCCTTATGATGCCGCTGGTGTGCTACCTGTCCAGGGAATGCTCTGGTTTTTTTATGATGCGCAGCAGGAGACATATGGCGATGATCCCGCGAACCGGGGAGGATGGAGCGTTATCTATCAAAAGGATGCCCAGAGGCTGAAGCGCGCGACTGTGCCTGCAAAACTCCCTAAGTCAAGCCTTTTTAAGGCAGGTTCTGTTCAATTCACACGTGAACTGACGCTATCCCAGGTACCCAACCTGGAGATCGCCAAATACGATTGGAGTGATGACGAACAGCAGAAGTACGATGATCTCCTTGCCAATTTGTTGCCACAGGAGAAACGAGCCTTTCGTCATCGTTTGCTTGGGAATCCTGATCTTATTCAGGATGATCTGCGTGAGCAGAGCCAGCTTATCTCGCACGGAGTCACCGATGATAATGATCCGCGCCAGAAGCAGTTGGAGGTGGGGGTGAAGGCGTGGCAGCTCCTTTTCCAGGTTGATACAGACGAGCGCCTGGGCATGCGCTGGTCGAGCACGGGTATGCTCTATTATACGATCACGGCTGAGGATTTACGCGCGCAGCGTTTCGAGAATACCTGGTTGATCTTGCAGGCGGACTAGAATATACTGAGTTCCTCTTCATACGATAACATATGCTGCAAGAAGGGGAAAATAACTGTGATAACCTATCCTGGTCGTAGGGCCTGGCTCTTGCTGGCCCTGCTGTTTGTGGTGAGTGGGTGTGGCACCGTCGTAACGACTCCACCAGGCACAAGCCCAACAATACCAACAGTGACGGCAGCCCCTGCCTCGGCTGAGCCTCAATGGGGCGTGCGAACCAAAACCAGTGGTTGCCAGGCCAGTAATGGTTTGCAAGATAAGGCCTGTACGCCGGGGGCGATATTCTCCGATGCCACCAAAACAAAAATTTGTGTGCCTGGCTATGCCAGCTCGGTGCGCAATGTATCGGTGAGCCTGAAAAGCAAGGTCTATGCCGCCTATGGCATCAAGAAGCGCCGTCCGGGGCAATATGAGGTGGATCACCTGGTTAGCTTGCAACTGGGCGGATCGAATGATATCGCCAATCTCTGGCCCGAGTTGGCTGAGCCGAAACCGGGCTTTCACGAGAAGGATCGCGTTGAGAACTGGCTGCATGACCAGGTGTGCAAGGGCAAGATGTCGCTGCGAGATGCACAGATCAAAATTGCTACTGATTGGCGAGCCGTCTACAACAGCCTTCCTAGCCAGTTTAATGGCTCAGACAGCGACGATAGCGATTAATAGCAGGCCAACGTAAGAAGCAAGATGAGAGTCTTTTTGTCAGAGCCCGAGGGGAAAGCGCCCCTCGGGCTCTTTCCTGTTTGTTTGTAGTGGAAGGTGTGGAAAGGCTCTTGCTCAGGATCGCGTATAATAAGGAGAAGTGTTGTTTAGGAATAGTTCTATTCGGAGGTTTATTGTATGCGACCCTGGTCTGTACAGTTAAGTGGACGCTTTGAAGAACATGTATTTCAGAGCGAGGTTCTCAAGGGCAATCCGTTGGGTGATCCCTCCGCTCGCCCACTGTGGGTATATCTCCCGCCAGGTTATGACGCTGAGTCGGAGCGACGCTATCCAACGGTATATCAGATCCAGGGCATGACGGGCCAGTTGGATATGTGGCGCAATCGCATGGCTTTTCGCAAGAATTTTCCTGAGCTGGTGGATGAACTCTTCGCGCAGAAGGAGGCACCACCCTGTATCGTGGTGTGGGTAGATTGCTGGACCTCGTATGGTGGCAGCCAGTTTCTCGACTCCCCAGGGACAGGAGCGTACCACACTTATCTCTGTGATGAAGTCGTTCCCTGGATCGATGCGCATTACCGGACCCTTGCGCGGCGCGAGCATCGTGGTATTGCAGGTAAATCGAGTGGTGGCTATGGTGCCATGATTACCCCCATGCTACGTCCGGATCTCTGGGGTGGCTTGGCCACGCATGCGGGTGACGCGCTATTTGAGACGTGCTATCTGCTAGAATTTCCAGCCTCGGTGCGTGCATTGCGCGATCAATATGATGGTTCATTTGACAGGTTCTGGGAATCTTTTCGCAGCCGCCCGGCCCTGACCAGGGAGAGCGATATGCCCTTGCTCAATGACTGGTGCATGGCGGCTTGCTACTCTGCGGACGAGGATGGAACGGTTCACCTGCCGTATGACCTGCGGACGGGCGAGCTGAGACCTGATATCTGGGAGCGCTGGCTGCGCTGGGACCCCGTGCGAATGGTGGTGCGCCATGCCGAGGCACTGCGCTCACTTAAGGCCATCTACATTGACGCTGGGAGGCGCGACCAGTTCTACCTCGACCTGGGCGCGGAAGCCTTTAGAAGAGAGCTGGAGAAGATTGGTGTTACCGACATCTTCTTCGAACTCTTCGATGGTACTCACTCAGCCATTGAATATCGCTATCCACTCAGCCTGAAATACCTGGCGGAGCGCCTCAGCCCACGCTAGCATCAATATATGTAAGCGGGAATTTTTATCGTCATAGATTGTTCTAGCTAGCTGTAGGGCATAATTTAAGCATATGCCTTACAGCTAGCCTGCGTATGTAGAAAAGGAGATCCTATGTCGACACATACCCTTACTATAGCTATTCTTGGTGCTGGCAACATCGGTGGAACCCTGGGGAAGAAGTGGCATGCCGCCGGGCACCAGGTGGCCTTTGGTGTCAATAATCCAGAGAGCCCAAAGGTTCAGGCGGTGCGCAGTGACCTTGGCGATACTGTTGTGATTAGTTCAATTGCTGACGTGCTGGCGAAGAATCCTGACGTGGTTGTTCTGGCCATCCCTGGCAAGGCGGTGGATGAGGTGTTAGCGACTTATGCTGCACAACTGGATAAGCGCATTATCATCGACGCGACCAATCGTGTGGGTGAGACAACCATGCATAGCCTGGAAGTATTTGAGAAGCATGCCCCCCAGGCCCAGGTCTTCCGAGCTTTTAATACGCTTGGCTGGGAAAATTTCGCTGATCCCTACTTTGATGGTATCCAGGCCGACCTCTTTTACTGTGGTCCAGAGGGTGAAGCACGTTCTACCGTCGAGGGCTTAATTGGGGATGTCGGTTTACGTGGCGTTTACCTTGGTGGTCCTGATAAGGTCGGCCTGGTTGATGCTGCCGCTGGACTCTGGTTCGCGCTGGTCTTTGGCCAGGGCAAGAGTCGGCACCTGGCCTTTAAGGTCCTGGAGCGCTAGTCACTAATGGCGAGGCTAGAAATTTTCTCGCCCCGCCACTCATCCTTGAGCAGGCTGAAATAGTATTCATCCTCGAATTGGCCATTGAAGTAGAAGCGCTGGCGTAGCATCCCTTCATAGGTAAAGCCGAGCCTGAGCAGCAGGTTTTTTGATCCTTCATTGGCAAAATCGATGATGGCCTCTATGCGGTGAAAGGCAAGTTCGTGAAAGCCATAGGACAGGACAGCCGACATGGCTTCGGTCATGATGCCCCGGCCCCAGTAGGCGCGATTGAGATCATAGCCCGTTTCTGTGTAATGGTAGTCCGGACCGAAGTGGTGAAAGCTGCATGTGCCTATGATGCTCTCCTCCCCTTTAAGCGCTATGCCCCAGCGGATGGCTTCGCGCCGGGTGTAGCGCTCCTGGAGTTGCTGAAACCAGGTCTGCGTCTCAGCAATTGACTGATGTGGAAGTTTGCCATAATAGCGCATAACCTCTTCATCTGAGAAGGTGGCGAAGAGCGCCTCAATATCACCGCTCTGGATTTCGCGAAGCTGCAAACGTTCTGTGGTAAGCGTGGGGAAATGTGTAAAGGCTGCATCAATGGTCATATATATAAACTCCTTTGAAGTAAACTGAATAGTTAGCCATTAAAATAGCGTTGGAAGACAAGATGGTGCGCAAACTCTAGCGCAGTGGCTACTGCGCCGAGAAGCACGCTCTCATTGCCCAGCCTGGTGGCGATAATACGTGGTCGCGTTGGCAGAAGCCGACGCAGTGTTTGTTCTAAGGGTTGAAGGAGTAAGTCGGTGCGTTGTCCTATGCCACCACCCAGAACGATAAGTTCAGGATCCAGTATCGCAACGATGGCCGAGATCGCAAGAGCCAGGCGTTGCCCCTCTTGTTCGACGACGGCAAGCGCCTTTGCCTCTCCCTGGAGTGCAGCGGCAAAAATTTGTTTGGCTGATAAAGGCTCGGATAGGCCCTGTGCCTGAGCCATATGTATAATGCCCTGCGCCGAGGTGGCCTCTTCAAACATTCCCAGGTAGCCCTCATTTGGCTCGACTGTATCTTCCAGGTCCAGGGACTGTGTTGCCCCGAAGGGCAGAAAACCAATCTCTCCCGCTGCGCCATTTGCCCCTCGGTAGAGGGAACCATTGAGGACGATACCCATGCCGACGCCAGTTCCGATCAGGATATATACAAATGTCTGAGTCTCGTTCCCCCAACCAAATCTGCGCTCGCCCAGGGCCGCCAGGTTGGCGTCGTTTTCAAGTGAGATACTCAGCCCTAATGCTTCCTGTAACTCTGTCAGCAAACCATGGCGGCCCCATTCAGGGAGGTTGGACGCGAAACGGACGCGTTTACTCTCTTCATCGAAGACTCCTGGCGTGCCAATAACGGTGTGAACCACCTGTTCCCAGGATAGCCGAGCTTCAGCAGTAAGCTCACGCGCCAGGTGATTGATCAATGCAACCAGGGACGCGGCACTCTGCGTCGTGTTTGGCACATCCCGCCGCGCTACAATGTGTCCCGCCAGGTTGGAAACGGCGGCCCGTACCCAGCCTCGGCCAACATCGACACCAATGACGTAGCCGGCCTCTGGATTAGGCTCGTACAACGTCGCGATTCGCCCTCCTTTATTGGAGACAGATTGTCCAACGGCCCGCACAAGTTGAGCCTGCTCAAGGCTGGCGAGGGCCTGTGACACCGTAGGCTTAGATAGACCAACCACGCGCGCGAGCTGCGCACGTGATGTGGGACCATGGCTGCGTAAATATTCTAGCAGGGAGCGTTCATTGATCGCTCGTAGCAGAGATGGCGTACCCGCTTGATATTCTGGTTGATGTGAATTGCCCACTGACATTGTCCACTCCTTTGCCACAAGAGATAGATGGCTTCCTCATTGTAAATGATCTTTACCAACTTAGAAAGGGGTAAAGGATGCCCATATTTGTGCGATAGAGAACAAATATGTAATTCTCTTTGAAGCTCTCCTACTTTTCCTTGAATTGATATTGACAGACGTTGGTTAGGAAACTATACTAACTATATGTACCACGAGAACGTATGAAGCATAGTTTAAGCCTGTTGCAGAGGCAGGCGTAACACGAGGAGGTCCCCCGTGAGTTCTTCAGACATCAACCGGGAGTCAGAGGTGATTCCCACAGGCACAACGCAAGGCACCGTTGCTGAGCGAACGACAAACGGATTTGTACGCAGCGTTGGATTGTTGACCGCGACGGCGATCAATATGACTCAGATGTGTGGTATTGGGCCATTCATCACCATCCCGATCATGGTTGCGACCTTTGGTGGGCCGCAGGCGATCATTGGTTGGATTGCAGGGGCGATTCTGGCCCTGGCGGATGGATTGATTTGGGCTGAACTGGGTGCGGCCATGCCTGGAGCCGGCGGCACGTATATTTATCTACGCGAGGCCTTCCAGTACCGTACAGGGAGATTGATGCCGTTTCTCTTCATCTGGACCGCGATTCTGGCTATTCCCCTGATTATGTCGACTGGCGTCATTGGCCTGGTACAGTACCTGGGCTATCTCTGGCCAGGCATGAATTGGTGGGAGGTTCATCTTGTCTCCCTGCTGGTTGTTGCCGTGGTCGTTTTTGCACTCTACCGGCGCATTGAATCGGTCGGCTTCCTGACCAATATCCTCTTTGTGGTCATGTTGGTGTCCATTGGCCTTGTCATCGTCGCATCTTTTACGCGCTTTAATCCACAACTCGCGTTTACCTTTCCTGCGAACGCTTTCACCCTCAATGGCCAGTTCTTTGCCGGCTTAGGAGCTGGCTTGCTGGTCGGGGTCTATGACTACCTGGGCTATAATACAACCTCATACATGGGCGATGAAATGCGCTCGCCTGGCCGTGTTATCCCCTGGTCCATTATTATCTCTATCCTGGGTATCATGCTCCTCTACCTGGCTCTGAACATTGGTGTGATGGGTGTGGTTCCCTGGCAAGAGGTCGCGAAGTCTTCATCGATTGCCTCACTGGTGCTGGAGCGTATCTGGGGCAAAGGTGTCTCCAGCGTGGTAACGGGTTTGATCATCATCACTGCGTTCGCCTCGGTGTTTACCGGCTTGCTCGGCGGTTCACGTGTGCCTTATAACGCGGCGCGTGACGGGGTCTTTCTCCGCCCATTTGCGAAATTGCATCCTCGCTACCACTTTCCTCATATTGCTCTGCTTGTGATGGGCCTGCTGACCGCTATTGGTTCCTTCTTTGATCTGGGAACTGTCATTAGCATGCTGATCGCGGTAATTGTTCTCATTCAAGGTGTTGGGCAGGTGGTTGCGCTGATCGTCCTGCGCATGAGACAGCCTGAGCTCAAGCGCCCTTATCGGATGTGGCTTTATCCTTTGCCGGGCTTGATCGCTGTGGCTGGCTGGGCGTATGTGTACTATGCCTCTGGTTGGACCTCTGTTGGCCTCTCACTGGGCTGGCTAGTTATTGGCGTCGTCGCCTACCTTATCTGGGCGCGCGTCGAGCATACCTGGCCGTTTGGCCCCAAGGAGATCCGTGAGGTATATGTCGAGGAGCAGGCTGCGCAGCAGCCTGGCATAACAGAGGCGGCGCAATAGCAAGCGACTTCTGATAGATAGAGGAAAGACCTGGATGAACCATACTTCGCAGAACGTAACCACGCAAGATTTTGTGCTTGCCATCGATTTTGGAGGCACAAAAATTGCGATTGCAACCGCTGACTCTGAGGGGCAGATCCTGGAGCAGGCGCGGCTTGAGACCAGGGCCGTGCTAGGCGCGCAGCAAATCCTTGAGCGAACACTGATGAACGCTCAGGCGCTCATCGCCCAAACCATGATGGTAAGAGGGGGACAATGTGTTTCTGTTGGTGTCGCAACACCTGGGGTTGTTCGTGAAAAGGAAATATTGTTGTCGCCAAATATTCCGGGATGGGAGCAGGTTGCGCTCTGCGAAACCATGCGTATGGGTCTGAAGATCCCGGTGGTGGCGGTGGAGAACGATGTCAAAGCTGCTGCTCTGGCGGAAGTGCATTGGGGCGCGCTCCAGGGGGCGAATCCTGCGCTTTTCCTTAGCCTGGGGACCGGGGTCGCCGCCGCGATTGTGGTTGATGGACGCGTACTTTCTGGGGCGCATGGAGCCGCTGGGGAGATTGGCTACAATTTGCGTAGTGTGTCTGATCATTTCGGAGCAGCACAAGGACGAGCACCGCTGGAAGAGTTTGTGGGTGGGCGTTTTATAGGTGAGCGCGCGAGCGATCTGCTAGGCGAGCCACTTAGCGCGGCCGAGGCGTTCGCTCATCCAGATGCTCGCGTCCAGGATCTAGTGCAAGAAACGCTAGCTGAATTGGCGTTTCACATCGCCAATGTCTCGATTCTCCTTGATCCGGCACGTGTAGCTGTTGGTGGAGGCTTGATGAACTCGGGAGCGCTTATCTTGCGTGCTCTGGCATCCCGCCTGGCGTTTGCGGTGCCCTTCCCACCGGAACTCGTCCCGGCAAAGTTTCTAGATGACGCATCGCTGTATGGAGCCATTGCCCTGGCCTTGAGAGCCGTTCAGCATACAGATGTCCGCGTCCACACTGGTTTCTGATCTGGCTCTTCTCTCAATGAGCAGAAGCAAGCAGCAGGATGAACCTTATGCAGATTCATCCTGCTGCTTTTATGTGTAACGGTGGCGCGACTTATGCAGTTTCAGGACTCAGCGGACTTTCTGGTTCGCGCTGGCGTATGGCGGTTCGAACGCTGGCTGGTCGCCAGTAGCCAGAGACGACAAAGATGGTGGGGACAAAAACGATCAGGCCTGCAATACAGACCCACCACCAGGTCGCCCATTGCTGTCCATCAAGCTGATTTCTGACCACGAAGGAGAAGGCCAGGGTCGAGAGGACCACGACCATGCGTAGAATAAAGCCCTCGACCGCCATGCCAGTGGCGACCAGGGCAGGATTAATGTCCTCAATGGTCTCCGTATAGGCCGCCATCCAGGTGACATAGCCGATGGCCAGCGTAATACCGAAGAGGCTGAGGAAGACGGCCATCAGCGCTGCATCTGTGGGAACACCAATGCGGCTAATAAAGAGTAGGGTCACGATAATAGTGGCGATGGCGCCAAAGAGCATATAGGGCTTGCGTACCAGAGTACGATCAGAGATGAAACCAATAATGATCGCGGCGGCTACATTGACGAGCCAGAATATACTAACCAGCCCGTTGGCCTGGGCGACCGTGAACTTGAAAATGCTGCTCAGGTAGAGGGGGAAGAAGCCGACAGCGGCAAAGTACATAAGCAAGTAGAGGCTGATGCCCAGCGCGCTAACGACCAGGCGAGGATTAAGCATTTGCCGCCAGGGATGTCTGGTTGCCTCTTCGGGATCGATGTTGCGCGCACGGGCCTCGACAAGTTCTTTCTCTTGCATAGAATTCATGACCTGGTCGCGTAACCGGGGCGAGAGCTCGCGTAGGAAGAAGAAGCAAATCAGGAAGACGATAAAGCCAACGATCCCGGCGATGACGTACTGCGATTGCCAGGAGCCATACGAGGAGAGCGTCTGACTGGCAACGCCGGTTGCCAGGACGCTGCCGCCCACGGGCCCTACTGTCCAGAAGCCCATAGCCAGGGCGCGGCCAAAGCGAGGCGAGAAGTCGCGCACCAGCGCTGGGGTAACGACCAGGATAATGCCCTCGATGAAGCCAACGACCCAGATGAGGAGCAGGAAGAGCCAGAGGGAACTGGCTAACGCGATTATCAGGGTTCCAATGGCGGTGACCAGCAGACCATAAATGATCAGGGTGCTGCGTCCGATGCGGTCGGAGAGACTGCCAAAGATGGCCGAGAGTGCTCCAAGGAGATTGCTTACTAGCAAGAAACGCGAGTAGTCGGCGACCGAGAGGCCAAACGTATGCAGGACCAACGGTGCGACCGAGGGGAGGACATACGATTCATAATACAGGATGATGGTTGCGATGACGGCAAGCGCTAGATACCAGATGCGTTGCGCGTTGGTGGGATAGTGTTCAAGGCTGCGCTGCCCGGTTGCGATGCGAAAAGTGCTCATCTCAAACCTCCTGATACCCACTTGCTTGTACAACAATGTACGAGCATGATTGTGAAACGCGTACGAATGAACGGTACTACGAGCGATCAAAGAGTGATCATCCTCACCACCTGAAGCGAGAAAACGCCCCAGGCGGCGAGAGAGGGGTCTTGCGTTGTCATCAGCTAAAGGACTGGTTTAGGGCTGACGTCTCGGTAGGGCGGCGCTAAAGGTGCCGCTGACCTTGATATCCCCGTTCTGGTCTACCGCCTGCACCGAGCCTGTCGCGCGCGTCTCGCCCTCCACATCATTGATCTCGGTGATCTTGCCGGTGCAGGTGATCACGTCACCAATGCGCGTCATCCCCTTGAAGCGGACACCAAACTTGCGTAGCGCGAGCGGGCCAAAGGCATCGCTGAGCATCTGGCCTACGAAGCCCATGATGAGCATGCCATGCGCGATGATGCCACCCGTTCCTATAGCCTGGCCCACGGCGGGATCAGTATGTAAGGGATTGAAATCGCCCGAGGCGCCCGCGTAGCGCACCAGTTGTAGGTGCGTCACGGGCTGCGTTGTCAAGGGAGGAAGGGAATCGCCTTCGTGAGCATCCTCGGCATAAAGCCATGTGTGGTTTGATGTGGTCATGCGTTGGCCTCCTTGCTTGCTGGAGAGGATTGCTCGCGAATGACGATGGTGCTGCGCGTTTTGAGCACAGGTTGCTGCTGCTGATTGGTGTACTCTGTCTCCGTCGTGATGATATCCATGGAGAGGCCATCGCGTCCCTGGCGTGTCTTACCATCAGCAACTGTCGTCACCCCTGTCAGGGTTTCGCCGGGATAGATGGGCGCCAGGTACTCATACTCCTCCTCACCATGCAGAATACCTTTGACGTTAATGCCCAGGCTACCCAGGTCGTTTCCGCGCTGGCGGGCGCCCCAGAAGCTAAACATGGTTGGCGTGGTAGGCGAGATGGGCACATCGGGAAAGCCCTGCGCCTGGGCCGCTTCCCGACTATGATAGACCGGGTTGTCGTCCCCAATGGCAGTGGTCAACTCGTGGATCTTTTGCCGGTGTACCTCGGTCTTGAAGGGAGCAAAGCGATGACCGATCTTGCTTGTATCGAACATAGTTTTCTCCTTGCTTAGTGTGGGCCGCCGGAGACATAGATGATCTGTCCATTGACGTAGCTTGACTCTTCTGAGGCCAGGAAGCAAATAACGTTAGCCACGTCGCGTGGCTGTCCAACACGCCTGACGGGAATGACCTTGGAGGCGGCTTCAATGCGTTCTTGGGGATCGAAGCCCATCCTGCGGGCCGTGGCGCGCGTCATCTCGGTATCGATAAAGCCGGGTGCGACGGCATTGGTGGTGATGCCAAAGGGGCCTAACTCTATAGCAAGCGTGCGTGTGAGGCCTTGTAGGCCCGCCTTCGCCGTTGAGTAGTTGGCCTGGCCGCGGTTGCCCAGAGCCGAGGTCGAGGAGAGCGAGACGATACGTCCATAACGCTGTTTGACCATATAGGCCTGGGCGGCCCGGCTACAGAGGAAGGCGCCCCGCAGATGGACATTCATGACTGTCTCCCAGTCATCATCGCTCATCTTGAAGAGCAGATTATCGCGTAAAACGCCAGCGTTATTCACCAGGATATCGAGGCGTCCAAAGTGTTCCACACCTTGCTGGAAGGCAGACTCGACCATGGCTTTATCTGCGACGTTGCACTGCACAATCAGTCCCTTCGCATCAATGCGCTCGATATCGGCCAGCACCTGCTGGCAGCCCTCGGTATCGATATCCGCGAGAATGACGCTCGCGCCATCTTCGGCCAGGCGCAGTGCCGTTGCGGCCCCAATGCCGCGCCCAGCTCCGGTGACAAAGGCTACACGTCCATCAAGTTTACCCATGTGTCTCTTTCTCCATTCATATAGTCAGTAACAGTAAGATCGCATCGTGTGGTGCTTGCTTTCCAACAAGCCACCTATGGCTCTTGCCAGGTCAGTAAAACATCGAGTGCCTCGATAGTGGTTGCATCAACCAGCAGTGGATTGATCTCCAGGGCGGCAAGCTCTGGTCCTAGACCCTGTGCCAGGAGCGAGATGTGGTAGATGACCTGGCTTAACGCATCCAGATTAACAGCGTGGTGGCCACGACTACCACGTAGCAGGACGGCTCCACGTAGCTCATTGAGCATGCTATGAATCTCTTCCTGGTTCACGGGGAGCACGCGCACACTGGTATCCTGAAGCGCCTCGGTCCAGATGCCACCCAGTCCCAGCGAGAGCACCAGCCCCCAGAGGGGATCGCGGATGACGCCGACCAGGAGTTCCAGGCCAGCCGAACGCATCGGGCTAATCAGGAAGCCTTCTAGCTCTGCTCGGGGAAGCGTCGAGCGGACGCGCTCGTGCATCGTGTCGTAGCTCTGGCGAAGCGCCTCCTCGCTGTTGATGTTGAGCGCCACACCGCCCACATCACTCTTGTGCGCAATCTCGGCCGATTGAACCTTGAGGGCCAGGGGAAAGCCAAGCTCCTGCGCGGCTTGCAGCGCCTCATCGAGCGTTGTCACCAGCCTCCCCGGAACAACAGGAATGCCTGCCTGCTGCAAGAGCACGCGTGCTCGCGCCTCTGACCATGTTCCCCGGAGGGGAGCGGAGTGGGATGATATGGCGATTGGCTCCTGCGTAAAGGATTCGCCTGGTGAGGTTCGGTGCGCTTCAGCCCACCAGAGGAGCCGACCGATGGCGCGCATGCCATGTTCGAGGCCCGCGACAAAGTGTAGCCCCGTGCGCTCAACGAGCGTGCGAGCCGTATTGGTCAGATCCAGGCAGGTGTTAGAGACGAGAACAACCGGGTGGGGCGAGCCACGCACAATCTCCGCGAGATGTTGATAGAGTGCGACATGGTTCTCTAGAGCAACAGGATCGAGCGGACGATTCCCCTCAATGCTTACCAGGTTAAAAATGAAGTCGATGTTGGGGTCCCGAACCACGACCTCAAGCGCCCGTGATTGCAGGGTCCCATCCACGACGATATAGCCTGTGACATCCAGGGGATTATGTGGCGTGGAGAAGGGCGGTAGAATGCTTTGGAGCTGTGCGAGCGTCTCGGGCGCGAAGTCCGGGAGCGTAATCCCTTCATCCTGGGCCAGGTCAGAGAGAATATCGCACGCGCCACCCGAAGGGGTCACGATGCCCATGCGTCGCCCTGGCAGGGGGTGAATATTGCCTGCAAGTCCTGCTGTGATGAGCAGATCCTCCAGCGAGTGTACGCGCATGATCCCGAGCTGGCGAAAGATGGCATCGTTCACCTTATCGTCGCCTACTATGGCCCCAGTGTGGGAGAGCGCCGTGCGAGCGCTGGTCTCGCTACGTCCAATTTTGAGGGCCACGATGGGTTTGCCACGTGCGCGTGCCTTGGCGGCGATGCGACGTAGCTCATCTGGATGGCGAATGCTCTCAAGGAAGAGCGCGATTGAGCATGTCGACTCATCCTCCAGCAGGTAGTCAACCACATCCGTGACCGAGATCATGCTCTCATTGCCCATGGAGACGAGCAGGCTCAAACCAATGGCGTGCGCCTGGGCGAAAGCGAGGACCGCGCTGGCAAGTGCTCCGCTCTGAAGTACAACTCCTACTGGCCCGGCGGCAAGCGGCGGTGAGATTGGCAGGCCATAGGGCGTGACCCGGCTCGTCACATTGATAAAGCCGTTACCGTTGGGACCAAGCAACACCAGGTCATGTTCCCTGGCGAAGGCGAGGAGTTCGCGCTCCATGCGCGCCCCTTCCGCCCCTACCTCGCTATAGCCGGAGGTAAGCACGACGAAATGCCGCGTTCCCGCCGCGGCGGCTTCCTGCACGGTAGGGAAGACGCTGTGGGTGGGGACCATAATAAAGGCCAGGTCTACCGGCTCGGGCAGATCCCGTAAGGATTTGTAGGTGCGCTCCCCGTGCGCGGTCTCGCGAAAGGGATTGATCAGGTAGACCGGGCCGGGAAATTCGAAGCGCTTGAGATTCTCAAATGTGCAGAGTGACCAGCGCGAGTTATCGGTCGCCCCAACCAGGGCAATGCTCTGGGGGCGAAAAAAGGTGTGGAGCCGTTCAGGTGATATATGATATCTCTCAGGCATGCTCGTATACCTCTCATAGGTTACCTGATAGCTGTAGGGTCTATGCTGGCATGGACTTATGCTTGCAAACTGAGCGCATCCTCCAGCGAGAGGAGTCTACGCCAGCATGGACTCTACAGCTATGCTGCCAGGCGAAAATAGGGGAGCGTCACACCATCTTCGGCGGCGAGAAACGTTACCTCGACCGCGGCACCGATGGTGACCTGCTCACGCGTAGCATCAGTGATACGCGACATCATACGAACGCCTTCTTCTAGCTCTATGATACCGACGATGAAAGGAGCCTCCGCCGCATAGGGACCAAAGGCCTGGTGGACAACCGTAAAGGCATAGAGTGTCCCCCTGCCCGAGGCGGTGATCCAGGTTAGCTGGTCCGAAAAGCAATGTGGACAGAGCGCGCGTGGATAGAACACTGCTCGCGCACACGCCTGGCAGCGCTGGATGCGCAACTCACCATGTGCGAGACCCTCCCAGTAGGGTTGCGAGTCGCTGTCGATCAAGGGTTGAGGAGGCTGGGCTGTCATAAGCGTCAATCCTTTCCAAGCAGAACCGTGGCCGCCGACGAGAGGACGCCGCCCGTGCCGTGAGCCAGGGCAATGTGCGCGCCCTCGACCTGGCGCGGACCACACTCTCCTCGCAACTGGCGCGTGGCCTCAATGAGCAGAAAGATGCCATACATCCCTGGATGACAGTACGAGAGTCCACCGCCATTCGTGTTCATGGGGAAGGTGCCGCCTGGCGCGGTTCGCTGTCCGCTGACAAAGGCCCCGCCCTCGCCCTTCCCGCAGAATCCCAGGGCCTCCAGGGTGAGCAGGACCGTGATCGTAAACGAATCATAGATCTCCGCGACATCGATCTCGGCAGGGGTCAATCCTGCTCGGGCGAAGGCGTCTCGCCCAGAGGCTGCAGCCGCCTGGTGGCTCGCCAGGTTGGGCATATTGGTGATCGTGTTGTGGGTATGAGCCTCCCCATGCCCCAGAACCCAGACCGGCGCTTTACGCATCTGCCGGGCGCGTGATGCGGAGGCGACGACCACCGCCCCCCCACCATCGGTCACCAGGCAGCAATCAAGCAGGTGCAGTGGCTCGGCGATCCAGCGTGAGTTAAGCACATCCTCAATGCTGATGGGCTCGCGCTTCATCGCTTTTTCATTCAGCGTGGCCCATTTACGCGTTGCGACCGCGACCTCGGCCAGTTGCTCGCTGGTCGTGCCATACTCAAACATATGCCGGCTCGCCGCCAGGGCATAGGCTCCCACGGGTGCTGGCAGACCGAAGGGTCCTTCATATTGCTCTGTGAGGCGATAATAGGGCTGCCCGCGCCCGCGAGCCCGGTCCGAGCGTTGCGTGCTCCCATAGGTAATGAGGGCGACCTCGAAGAGGCCGGCCTCGATACCCGCGAGCGCGTGGCCGATATGGGCCTCAAAGGAGGAGCCCCCGATATTGGTTGTGTCGGTGTACCTGGGCTGGATACCCAGGTACTCGGCCAGCATCAGGTTGGGGGACCAGGCCCAGTTGCCAGCGCAGAAGAGGGCCTCCACATCTTGCAAGCCCAGTCCCGCGTCCTCCAGGGCGGCCCTGGCCGCCTGGGCCTGGAGTTGTAGCACGGTCTTATCAGGCGTGCTCCCGAGATCTGATTCGGCCACGCCAACGATAGCGGCTTTGGGTGACGAGCTCATACAAGCTCCTCACCAAGCCTGACATAGCCACGCAAAAGATCGCGCGAAATGATAAAGCGCTGGATCTCGTCGGTACCCTCAAAGATACGCCAGACGCGCATCTCGCGGTACCAGCGCTCGATGGGGAGCTCCTTGGTGTAGCCCATGCCGCCGTGAATCTGCATGACACGGTCGGCGACCTGGTTGGCCATATTGGAGCCATAGAGCTTGGCGATCGAGGCCGCGTGCCGCGTATCCAGACCCTCTTCAGCCATCCAGGCGGCATGCAGCGCTAGCCAGCGCGTCGCCTCAATCTCCACACGTGAGTCAGCGATCATCCACTGGATGGCCTGACGTTCCGCGATGGGCTTGCCAAAGGTGGAGCGCGTCTTGGCGTAGTCGATACCCATCTGGAGCAGGCGTTCGGCAGCTCCCACGGCCCGGGCGGCGATGTTCCAGCGCCCCGCACCGATCCATTGCATGCCCAAAGTGAAGCCCTGGTTGAGCTCGCCCAGAATATTCTCTTCAGGCACACGCACATTCTCGAAATAGAGCGAGGCCGGTCCCCACTCGCCCATGGTATGGATATAGTTTGAGCGCCAGCCCATCTCGCGATCGACGAGGAAGCAGGTCACACCACGCGCGCCACGCTCCTTATCGGTAACGGCGAAGACCATCGTAAAGTCGGCCTCATTACCATTGGTGATAAAGACCTTCTCTCCATTGAGCACCCAGTGCTTCCCATCCTTGACCGCCGACATCTTGATATTGGCGGCATCCGAGCCCGCGCCTGGCTCGGTCAGGGCAAAGCAGGAGCGTCGCTCGCCATTGATGGTGGGGATGAGGTAGCGCTGCTTCTGCTCCTCATTGCAGTGATAGAGGATATTATCGGCGGAGCCGCCAAAGGCGAAGGGGACAAAGGTATGTGAGAGCTCCATAATGATAATCGCCGTCATCACTGATCCCAGGTTGGCCCCGCCATACTCCTCAGGCGTATTAATGCCCCAGAAGCCCAGCTCTTTGGCCTTCTGCTGAAGCTGGCGTAGCTGCTCGCGTTCGATGCCTACACGCCCCTCACGCTCATTGCGTAGAACATCGCCCTCCAGTGGGAGCAACTCTTTTTGCACGAAGGCGCGAACCGTGTCTCTGACCATTTTCTGTTCATCGGTTAAGCGGAAATCCATGGTGGTCGTTCCTCCTAATTGTGTAATGACGTAGTAGCAGGAAGCATGAAGGCGCGTAAGCGCTCGGCACACCTGCGTAAGCGAAAATGGTTATGCCTGCTCTACAGGTGGATGTAAGAGCTGTGCATGGAAGTAGGCGAGTTGAGTGGAAATATAGGTTTCCAGGTCAATGTTGTTAGACGCGAAGTGCCAGGTCTTCTGCAAGGCCCAGAGATGTCCCAGCCCCAGGACATTGGCGGCCAGAATACGCGGTTGTGGCATATCTGGCCTGAAGACGCCAGCTTGCTG
This sequence comes from Ktedonobacter robiniae, assembly GCF_016587375.1. GTDB lineage: Bacteria > Chloroflexota > Ktedonobacteria > Ktedonobacterales > Ktedonobacteraceae > Ktedonobacter > Ktedonobacter robiniae. The sequence goes on along the minus strand of NZ_BNJG01000001.1, from coordinate 96,062 downwards.
CCCCTCTTGGAAGAGGGCGACGAAATAATCATCGAGGCGATGAATAGGCCCTAGAATGCGTTGCCGTGTCTCGCGTTTGAGCGTTGAGAGGTCACGATACATGATCAGGAGCCGTTTGGATGTGCTATCGAGTAGCGTGTAGAGCTCTCGTACAAGCGCATCAAAGCGCTCCAGGGGATTAGCGATTGTATTAGCCCGCTCAAGGACGTCGCGGTAAATCGTGACGGCGTCCTCACAGCAGGCCAGTAGGATCTCTTCTTTGCTGGGAAAAATATAGTAGATAAGGCCAGTACTGATCCCGGCGGCCCGGGCGATATCTGGCATAGTCGTCCCATGGTAGCCCTTGCGGCTGAAGAGGTCACGCGCGGCAGTGATAATATCCTTGCGGCGTGCATCGCGGATAGCAGTGGTTGGCATAGGTCACCCGCATTCTTCCTTGAATGTCGGACGTTACTACGAGGGAGAATATACAACAAGATGTATCATCAGTGATACCTGTATCAGAGCGCTGGCACGTATAGTATCAGCCCCATCAAGATAAACTATGTATTAGGGATAACATATTTCAATTGAATAGTCAATAGGGATTCCAGGGACGCACAGGGTCTCTCAAATATATGAGAAGCCTTATTTTCTGCTTGACAATTCTCGTGCTTTCTGGTAGTTTCTTCTTCTAGAACGTACACAGACGACTCCTCTGGCAATCGATGAAATATGCTGAAGTAATCGACGTCGCCGATATCTGAAGAACATTTGGAGGGAGCCATATGCGCGAATCCACCCTTTCGCTCAAAGAACGTCAACGTCAGCAACGTGAGCAGCTTATTCTCCATGCCTCGGAGGAAATTCTGCTGGAGAAGGGCTATCATGAGATGTGTATGGACGAGGTGGCTGCACGTGTGGGTATTGCCAAAGGAACCCTCTACCTGCATTTTTCCCGCAAAGAAGACCTGGTTCTGGCCCTACTCGAGTTGCAGATGCAAGCTATCTTGCTGAATGTGCAGGAGGCGGTATCCGCGCCTGGCTCGGTGCGTTCGCGCCTGGAAACGCTACTTGCGACGAGCTATATGCGTTTAAAAGGTGAGCATGGGCGTCTCTTTTATGCGCTTTTCGGTGCCGTTGAACTTCGACCTCTCTTGCGATCCCGCCACCATGCCCTGCTCGATCAGCTTTTAAGCAGCCTTGAAGTTTTGCTCAATGAGGGGAAAGCTTCCGGTGAGTTCGATCCCGCCATTCCCACCACGATTATGCTGCATACCTTCTCCAGCCTCCTTGCCTCCTATCCCTTTAAACGCTTGCTTTTGGAGGAGACGGTAACTCCTGAGGAACTGGTGCAATACGTAGGAAAAATTTTCTTCCGTGGCGTGGCCAATCCCCAGCGTGCCTATGTGGAGTCGCTGGCCTGAATAGCACTCCTGTAAGGTTATTGGCTTGCCAATTCGCGTGCGATACCTGGGCTATGTTCTTCTCGGTACAATGAAAACGAGGTTGCAACACCCACGTTGTTGTCCTCTCACTGTGTCAGCATGTAAGATTTCTGCGCACAATCACTGACATGCGCGCTACCGAAAAGGAGTATCTCAATGAGTCGCAAGTCTGAGCATGAGAATGAGAAGCAGCAGAAGACCAATCGCAAAGAGAAAGATACGGATCAGTCTCAGGTGGTCAATGATGAGGATATTCCTGTAGAGTCGAAAGAGCAGGCTATTGAGGAGATCCGCGAGGCCGCTGAGAAATCTGGTTATGCCAAGCAGGTGCAAGAGGAGACCAACAAGCGCGAGCGTGGCGAAAAAAATCGCTAGCCTCTCCTTGCTCCAGACTGCCAGTAGTACCAGTTGGCCCTTATCGGGGCGCATCACATGAGCGATGCCCCCGATTATTTATGTCTACAAACAGTAGTAGGGTAAGCGCCGTGCGCCTTGCTCCATGACTGGAGTAGGTTTCACTGCGCTCCCCCCGAACTAACCGTACACGTTTCCGTGTAGTTAGCTCTCCGGTTTTCTCTAAGTGCTTCTTTTCGCTTAACTTGCCTGCGTGCAGTTCGTCATGACACTCAACACAGAGGATCATGGTTTTCCGGCGTCGCTCTATCATCTGGCGTTCCCAGGCTTCTTTTCCTTTGAGATTTCCTAGTTTCCGTACATGGTGTACTTCCATTTGCCCTCTTGAGGTGCCGCACCACTCGCATGTGTGTGCAAGGAGGCGCTTTCCTAATTCAGTTCGGCTTGTATACGGATGCGTGTTTGGGAGAAGATCCGGGTCACGCCGCGCCACTTTTTCTTTCATGAGTTGCCTCGTGGATGAGACAAGTTCATACTCCTTGATGGGTTTTCCCTCTTCACTGAGAGTAACCACATATTGGTTTGGCCCTCTTTTCAGGTTCTGAGCAACCTTCTTGAGAGAACTCCGGCGTTTGTTTGCCAGAGTCCGTAAAAAGCTGCTCGTTGTGAGCCAGAGGAGTGATGGTGCGACTAACTTCTACAGTTCTAGCTGGCGCAGCCAGCGATACGTGAATGCCGTGAAACGGCGCACTCTTAAAATGATGACGAATATGCCTATAAGTCATCCGTTCAGACGGCTAGCCGTCTGGGGAGAACTGCGGCTCCCGCTACTCCTCGCCCCACTTGCAAAGGGTCGGAGTTACTTTTGCGTAAGATGTTGTACGATCCGTTGATATCGGCATGAATGAGGTGTCCATCCCTGGCACGATACCAACTGCGAGCCACACGCTTGCCTGAGAACACTGGCTTCTCAGCCGTGTTGGCTTCATAGGTTGGGATGGGGTCGTCGTCCAGAAAACTGGCCTTGCTGGTGTAGCTTTCTTCTTGAAGGATAACCCTGATCCCAACCAGGTGCGCTTTGTAGGTCAACTGCTCAATGAAACGAGCATGGGGAAGCTGCACAAACTGCTGGTTGTTCCTGCGCCCCATGGTCACCTCTTGTTTCCACAAGGGGTTCTTGCCAATCACCAGCGTTCCGATGCCTCCGCCCACCAGCAGATCAATGATGCGACGGCTGGCCGTGTGCAGATACGCATCCACACGGCGATTGCGCTTCGTCGTCACACGATCCAACTGGCGCGAGGTGTATCGGTTCTCATGCGCGAGGCGTTGCTGCTGCTTGGCGCGCTCTTTGTTGTAGCACTGATTGAGGCTTTTGAGGGGTTTGCCACTCACCAGACGAGGCACAAAACCAGGTTTGTCGCTGGTGATGGCTGCGAGCACGTTGACACCTACATCCATGGCTGCCCGAAGCTGTGGGTTGACCGCAGCCGGTTGGATCTCCTGCTCATAGACGACTTCGACCATGTAGCCATCAGCGCGTGGAACGATGCGAACCTGCCGGATGGCTTCCCAGGTGATCTGAGTCGCGATCTCAATGGGAAGTCCTGATGGGACCAGCTTGCCTGTGCGCTTGAATACCCTCTTGCCCAGGGCTTTTTTCTCGTAGATGAGCAGAAAACGGCCTTTGGTCTTGTCTTGATAGCCAGGGATCTTGGGGCGTCCCGTGAAGATGGAGGGATCTTCGCGATAGGCCTCCATCCCTTCAAAAAAGCTGACCCAGTTGTGGTGGAGCTGAATGAGGATGGCATTACTGACTTTGCGAGGGAGGGCACAATAGGCCTCGTGGTGTTTCAAGCGATGGAAGATGGCAGCGTAGGGCAGGTAGGTTCCCTCGTGAATGAAGGCTTGCCGGACGTGGTAATTGGCCTGATTATAGAGGTTTTTGGAGGCAAAAGCTACCCGATCAATGACGGCAAAGCTTGCATCCTGATGACGAATGAGATGTCGTTCGACTAACTGCACCTTGTGCCTCCTCCCTTTCCAACCACACGTCCTTCGTGTCGGCAAACTGCTCTCTTCGGAGTTTATGCAAGAACATTCTTTCTAAAGTAACTCTACCAGAGATGTCTCCAGTTGTCAATATCTGGCATCATTTCTTGGAAACGTTTATCACACCCCAGTTTTATCTTCACATTAGTCTTACCGCTTCGCCAAAGGGAATGGCTTGTAGCGCGATTCCTCCTGGCGTCAGGACCCACAGGACTGGCAGCGATCCCTCTTGCTCTGGAAATGTCCCATATCCGTCGGTCAGGTAGACACACACGCCTGCCTGATTGGGATCATGCTCTTTCTCAATGGTTTCAAAGAAGGGACGAAAGCTGGTACCACCTCCACCGACTGGCCTGGGCAGGTGCGACGGGTCCTGACTCGTTAGCTCATAGGGACCATAGCAACTCGCGTCGACATAATATAAGTAGGCCTCCAGATGTGGATAGGCCTGGAGGATGCCTCGAACCTCGCTCAAAAAGAGGGAGAGTAGCTTGTTGTCGATGGAGCCACTGGTGTCAACGGCGATATAGACGCGTACTGACTCCCCCTGAAGCGTTTCCAGGTAGAGGCCGCGTCCTACAAAGCGCCGGTCAAAGCCCTGAAAGTCGTTGGGTGTCTGGACCAGGAAGCGCCAGAGGTAGCTGCGCCAGTCCAGTTGAGCCGGGTTGAGGTGCGACAGCTCACGCTCCATCCCACGCGGAAGGTTTCCCTGTCCCAGCATCTCCGCGAGCGCCTTTGCATGCTGTAACGCCTGGCGCCAGTGCTGCTCAAGCTCGGCATAGGTTGGCTGACCTGGGCCATCCATGGGTAGCAGATCTCCTACATGCAGCGTATATTTCCTGGCTTGCGTTTGAAGAATATGATAGATCTCTTCGACGCTCAGGTGCTCCAGTTTTGTGTCGCGTATATGCCCTGGTGGTAGTTCGAGGCCCTCTTGAGCGAGCACCATACCATTGACCACAATATCCGCCGCGATATTCCACATGAGTGGTTCGCGTGTGCCACATCTGGGAACGTGTAGTAGGGCCGCGTGCAGCGCTTCATGTGCCATCAATCCCAGTCGCTGCTTAGGTGTCAGCGTGTGCCAGAAGCTCGAATTGATAAAGATGTTTTTACCATCGGTGGCCGCGGTGGGGATGCGCGCTGTGATCTCGATCTGAGCGAAGAGGGTCAGTGTGGCGAAGAACGGCGCGCGCAGGCGCAGTTGTAAGATGGTCGCGCTGATCTGCCGTTGTAGCTCTGGGTTCTGCTCCATGGTCTGTTACCCCAACAAGGACATATAATCGCTGAACATCTGCTGGAGACGCTTATCTTGCTGCACCAGTCTGGCCAATTTCCCCAGTTCGTTGCGTGCCTGGACCAGCTTGAAGAGGTCGGTCGCAAAGAATTGTATCCACTCGGCACTCGCCTTCTCGCTGATCCACTGGAAGGCACTATAGATCTCCTGCATATTCGCCGCGCGCAGTGTAAGCGCCGTGGTGAGCGCATAGCGTAACGATGGCTCTTGGGGAAAGGCTATTTTTTGTCCATTCCCCTTGAGAATCGAGGCTACATCTGGAAGCTGGTTATAAATAGCGCAGAAGGCCTGGAATTCAGCCGCCGCTGCCTGTCCAATTACTGGATCAATTGGTAGTTCCGCGTGATAGAGCTGTGAGGCCATCATCCACGAGCGAGGCGAGGGCCAGGCTGGCTGTTGGGGATCAACTCGGTGCAGAAGTCCAGGCCGGAAGGAGAGAAACGCAAGTAGGCGCTCATGCAGTTCATGGGCCATGGCGTAGGTCTTAAAGCTCTCGAAATGTGGTTCAACCACCAGGTGGACAAAGCGGTTCGCCAGGGGCGTGGGCATCTCAAAGACCGAGGCGCGATCCTCTTTGCGGTTGCCCGCCGCCCAGATGAACCAGCCCTCAGGCACAGTATATGAGCCAACCTTGCGGTCGAGGATAAGCTGCTGCGCCATTCCCTGCATCGCCGGAGGGGCCATATTGAGTTCGTCCAGGAAGAGAATGCCCTCGCCCTCACGTGGCAGGAACTCCGGCGGATACCAGCGCGAAATGCCGTTTTCGGCGACGGGCAGGCCGCGCAGGTCGGTGGGTGCAAGCTGCGAGAGGCGCACGTCGATGAGGTCAATGCCATGGGCCTGTGCTGTCTGGGCCACGATGCTCGATTTGCCAATGCCTGGTGGTCCCCAGAGCATTGTGCTGAGCATCAGGCGTCGCTCGACCAGGGTATGGAGAAAGTGCGAGAGGGCTTCCGGTGTCATGATCATTCCTTACTTTTTCTCATCACGTAGGGCTAGCTGTTGGCGAGCAGCTGCGCGTACATAGCGATTGGCGTCCTGTGCCAGTTCCTTGAGCAATGCCATCGAGGCATTGGGATGCTGTGCGCTCTGGTAACGCTCGACAGGAATAGGCGAACGTGCGAATCCGTATAAAAATTGGATGGGTAATTTCTCATAACCTAGCAGTTTCATGCGCAGTGGGTCGTTAATACTGAATTGAAGTATATGTAAGAAATAATCGTGTAGTACCTGGATGCGTTTTTGTTTAGATACAACAGACTTCTGTAATATATCCTGTATCTGATACGGTTGTAGTCCTCGATAGAATCTTCCCCTTACATTATCTTGGTTGATAATGGCATCTAAAAGCTCCAGAGATGTCTGTGGAGATCGCCTGGGATGTGTTGGGGGAATGTGTGGATTGATTATCCTAATGTGTTCAAGGATGTCCAGTGGAATGCGAGGATTTCCTGCCAGCTTTTCAAGCACAAATGGTTCTGAATGGTGCATGAAGCGTTCGAATAGCTCTCTGGGTAGCTGTGAGTTGCCTGCAAGCTGGACCTGAATATCGCTATTTGCCTCTTCGGCCAGGAGAAAAAAGGCTTCTTGAGGTAGTGTTGGATTGTGTGCTACGGTCTGACGTACAATTGCTTTTTCATCCCTGGCCAGGGAGAGCAGAATATGTTGAGGTGCTTTGACATTACATGCCAGCGCCATCCGTACTTGATGAGAGCCATCTTGCGCGAGTCGGCTATACAGCTCAGTAGAAAGCCCATGTCTGGCCGCGACTATTTTGCGTATGATCATCTTAGTATCCTGGGCGAGCAGACTATAGATATGTTCTGCAATCCCATGTCTACCTGCTACTGTTTGGCGCACAATCTTATCGCTATCGTGAGCGAGTAGGCTGTAAATATGCTCTGCAAGCCCATGTCTGCTCGCAGTCGCTCTGCGCACTGTTACATCAGGATCTTGTGCGAGCGCCTCCAGCACAGGTATCTCAAGCTGTGGATGGAGAGCCGCCGCCCGTCTCAAGCGGGGATTGTTACTTGAGATAAGATGCTTGAGGAGTGCCTGTGGTAGTTTTCTGCGACTGGCCAAGCTATATTGTACCTGCGGTTCCTGGTCTTGCAGTAGCTGTTGGAGCACCTCCTCTGGAGTGTTGAGATGACGCGCGACGGCCTCGCGAACTTTGGCTTGCTGATGTTGAGCCAGGTCTCTTAATATGTCTTCGTCAATATTCGGGCAGCTATGTATAAGCGATACTATGGTGTCTGGATTGGTATGAAATTCCCCCTGGCGTAACCAGTGGTTGACCAAATCAGGGAGAACATTGCCTATAAGGAAATGCCCAGCGCCATATGAACTGTTGCCAAGTTGCTCTCTTGGCAAGAGGAGGTCGAGACGGATAGTTTGTGGATCTTGTGTGTTCTCTAGTTCACCTGCTACGCGAATATGAGCCTTACACGATCTGATGAGGTACTCTTTGATGTTTGATCTGCTCACAAAGGAATCCTGCTGAAACCATTGAATCCAATGCTGCGGAATCTCTTCACAACGTAGAAGCTGGAGCCAGGCCTTTGGCTGAGCCTTTTTGATAAAGTCTGGTTGTGCCAGATTGAGCAGTGGCAGGATAGGGTTCCGCAGAAACTCATGAGGAAACTCTTCTATCAACTTTAGCAGTTGGGGAAGTGGCGTGTTGGGATTCTGGGCTGTGGCGCGTCGCACCGCACCATTTGGGTCCAGGGCGAAGGCTTGGAGTAGGTTTGAGGGTGTGTTGGGATTCGCAGCGATGATGGGTTTAAGTTCGCGTTCTTGTGCCAGTTCAGCCAGGCGTACAGGTGTGGTTTCGGGATTGGCGGCCTCATTGGCATATGGATGTTTCTTTCTGCGGTGCCTCATGGTGGATGTGCTCTTTCACGTGCTATTTAGCGGATTCAATCTCTCGAAAGAGGGCATACTCAGAGAAGACGCGAAATGAGTAGGTGAAGGGAAAAAGGAGGTGACCAGGAGTTGAACCTAGTGTCTGCCATCCGCCTTGCGAAGACGGCGCATGCTGACGCTGCACCACACCTCCGAAAACAATATGGAGCGGCCAGGAGTCGAACCTGGCGTCTGCTGTGCGCCTTATGAGTGCGCTGCATGCTGACCGCTGCACTACATCCCCATATCGACCGATTACTCAGTGTGCTCACTATAGTAGAGAAGCGTTTCGCTGTCAATAGAGCAATCAGCCTGCCTACCAGTCAGAAGGCGTATAGTCTTTGTAGAAGCGGCCATGTTCTAGCTGCCCATCGTTGATGGCGCTCCAGATGGGGTCGCATATGCGTGCTGCGGCGTCCTGCATATCCAGTGGCATGCTCTCCTGCGCTCGCTGCCAGATTGCCTCTTGGGTCGCGGGGGCCTGGCGCGTCACCCAGCCTGGATCAACGCTGTTCATGTAGATATTGTCCTGCGCTAGGTCGGCGGCGGCCGTATGCGTAAGCATATTCAGTGCGGCCTTGGCCATATTGGTGTGTACGTGTGTGCCCAGTTTGTTCTGGGTGAAGCGACCCTCTACAGCGGAGACATTGATAATAAAGCGCTGGGGAAATGGGCTATTTCGCAGGAGGTCGCTCAGACCCTTCACCAGCAGAAATGGCGCGGTAACGTTGATGACCTGGACCTCCAGAAACTCGGTCAGGTCAATCTCTTCGATGCGCTGGCTCCAGCTATTCTCTCTCCGCAAATCAAGCTGCGTTTCCTCTGCCGCGTTGCTCACCTGGCTTACACATTGCTGCTCTTCAGCTCCAGCGACAGCTTGTGTGGGGATAGGTAGGGCCAGCGCGTTAGAGACCTCAGCTATAAAGGAGACTGGAGGCATGAAGGCATGGGAACGCGCGACTAGCTCCTGCTGCGCTGCTGGCAGCGTTTCTGGCGCTCTCTGTTCGTCGGCGAGGAGCGGCGCATAGTAGGCATATGCGCGCTTGACGGTCTGGGCAGCGTTGTTGATCAGGATATCGAGCGCGCCATAGTGCTCTTTTATGTGCGCAATAAAGTATTCTATCAAGGACAGGTGGCGCAGGTCGAGACTATAGATATGTAGGCGCTCACGCCACTGTTCAAAATCAGGCTCCGCACTGTAGCGCTGGGCCGCGTCATGGGGAAAGCGCGTTGTTGCGATGACCATTGCCCCAGCCCGTAGGAGGCGTAGCACCGTCGCGTAGCCGATATGAATGCGCGCACCCGTCACAAGCGCCAATCTTCCACGCAGATCTGCCTGGCTCTGCCGCTTCTGGTAATTGAGATCGCCACACTGGAGGCAGAGCAGGTCGTAGAAGAAGTGTCGTCGGGTAAAACGTTGCTTGCACCTGTAGCAGAGGCGTGTGCGTAACAGCTCTGGTTTGCGTGTGATCCCAATTGTGATCGCGTCAATGCTCTCACCCTCCAGGTATGGGTTCACATAGCTTAGCCCCGGCGCTAGGAGGCTCAGGTAGTCTGGCCTCTCTACCTCGCGTTGGCGCTGGAGCACACGATACATAACCTGGCTGTATGCTTCATGCGAGCCTTCTTCGTATCCTTTGTCGAGTTGTAGCCGTTGCACGAAGACTGCCCCCAGCGGAAGCAAATGTTTGAGCTTGACCTTTCCCTGTTGCGCCTGGCGTTTGCCAATGTCGCGCAGAGCTTTGGTGCTTGCGATAGCTTCTACCGCCTCCACTAAACCCGCTTCATCCACCTCATCTGCCAGGCGTGCCACCAGTAATGCTGTTCGCTCGTCGAACTCTGTTTCTGTTTGTTGGCTTACTTCCAATGGGAGCGTTTTGTCAACAATGATAATATCCAGCCACTGGGAGCGCTTGCCCTGCTCATTCACCAGGTAACCTTCACCTACGCCGTAGCTGGCTGGGAGAAGTTTTGCCAGCTCTTCTTTACATTGGCTTCTCCCCTCAGCCCCTGTTCCTGCCTGCTTCTTGAGACAGACGACGATACTCTTCAAGTGTCTGCGTAGATCGGTCATAGGTGCTTGCTATCCTTGTATCTGCTGCTCAGATCTGTTTCATTAACTCTTCGATTGGCATCAATCTAACATGGCTGTATGGTACTGTCAATCTGACGTGGGGGCTACATTATGCTTATGGCGGTAATATAGTTTTGTAGCTACTTCTTATTGAAATTGTAGTATTTGCAGTCGGGTTTATCTGCTCCTGATGGAAGAGGAGGGCTTTCCCATGAACTCTGAGGAGAATATTAATACGCAGGATGTCCTTTTTGAGAATACTAAGCATCTCTCAAGCTTGCCTGTGAGGGAAGAGAGCGCGGTGGTGCGTTCGCATGGTGTATGGAGCGAGCAGACGCCTCCGATGCCGGCGGGGACGTCGCCAGAAAGCCATTGTCTCACGTGTAGTGATGAACCCCAGGCAGCCAGGGTTATCAGCCTGGATGAGGAGGAGACGGGTTTCGCCCTGGTGGAGGCACAAGAACATATTGAGCGTGTCGATGTTTCGCTGCTACCGCATGTCGCGCCTGGTGATACGCTGCTCATTCATGGTGGTGTCGCCATTGCGCATCCAGGTGTAAGGCCATCAGAACGCTAGAGTTGGGGCGGCATATCTGCATGTGCATAGTATAGGCGCAAAAAAAGCAGGCTTTGTGCCCGTAAAGCCTGCTCTCAAGTCGGTTTGCAGTTCAGAATGTGTTTTCACATTTCCAAAGGGTTTCTCTCGTCCTGAGATGTAATCAGCTCGCCTTCCAGCGGGGTGATGTGTTTCTCATGGCCTTTATCTTACGCTCTCTTCGCCTTATACACTGTGAAGTAGCTCACAAAATGAGACATATCTACAGCATGATGCACTATTCTTGTCGCATCATGCGGCCTTGCTTTGTGCTTATTCCCTTCTTTATGATGTGCTCTTTGATCTGCGGGAATATAATGAAGGTGCTGCATGTTTTCTTGAGAGGAGAGAGGCAATCACTCTGGCGGCAAAACCTTAGCATTTGCTGCTGGCTGTCGATAATAGGTAGCGTGTGTGTTGTGATGGTGTTATCTGTGTCGTCATCAATGCAGCCTTGCTGGCTGCGCTTTCCAACCGTTTTTAAAAGCTCATACTGCTCAAGTTGGCTAGTATATTGCGCTGCGTACGAATGGTGAAGGGATGACTTTTTGCCTATAAGTTCAGTACTTTCGTTGCTACGAGTGATAAATATGCGTTTAGTAATTCGTGCCCCTGAAAAATAGCGCTACATGTGCTGAGGGTGGGAGAATGTAGCAGCCTGTAAATGGGCCTGTATTGTTCACAAAATTTTCGTATTAAGAAGTTAATGTTGATTTTTGCCATCTTTTTCTAAGGAGTTCTACCTTGTCTATCATTCGCATTGTTGGTTTTACCGGTAGCTTGCGCGAAGAGTCCTATAATAAAGCGGCTTTGCGAGCGGCGCAGGAACTTTTGCCCGCCCAGGCCGAGCTTGAAATTCTCTCACTCTCTGATCTACCCGCTTTTACAGAAACGTATAACACTCCCGAAAGTGTTCGCCTGTTCAGCGAGCGTATTGCTCAGGCTGATGCACTCTTGATCGCGACCCCTGAATATAAAGGTCTGCTTTCGAATGCGCTCAAGAATGCTCTGAAATGGATCGTCGCCAGCGGGAATGCCGCCCTGGCCGAGAAGCCAGTTGCACTGATGGGGATTGGTCGTCAGAGTGGTCCCGCACACGTCCAGTTGCGCCAGTTGCTGGCTGCACAGAAGAGTGATCTGCTGGACGAGCCTTCGCTCTACGTAGGCGAAGGGCATGCTAAGATCGATGTAGAGGGCCGCCTGGTGGATGCTGAGCTGCGCGAACAGCTTCAGCAGCTCTTGCAAACCCTGGTCGCGCGCGTCGATGACGCCAAGAGCGCCCTGGTATAGTCGCCAAAAACAGACTTTTTCAGTTTTTACCAGGCGTCCTCAAAGGGATTTGAACGAGCGGAGCGGAGCGATAGCATTTATCTATCGTCCGCTCTTTTTTTTTGCTGATAATTGGCACATGCAACGCATTTTGCGTGCTTCATTCCTGACGATAATCATAGTTGTCTACTCCGCAGTTTAGCTTAGCGTGACATACATAGAGATATTTCTCCATAGCCTCGATGAGGTACGCGCAGAAGAATGTTGGCTTTCTCTCTGGATGAATGGTGAGGATGGAGCTAAGCTATGAGCATAGAACAGCAATCTCGTCAGCGGCAGGAGGCCTGCTTTGAGCAGCCTACGGCGGTGGAGTCGGCACATGAGGCCGGGTTACGGTACGTCACCGATAGCATGCCAGGGATAACGCGCAAGCGAGCAGGGAGGCATTTTCGTTACCTGGATGCGCAGGGAGAGCCTGTGCGCGATGAGAAGACGCTTGCTCGTATTCGCTCGCTGGTGCTTCCCCCTGCCTGGAAGGATGTCTGGATCTGCACGCGTCCCAATGGACACTTACAGGCCACTGGCCGTGACGCCAAAGGGCGTAAGCAATACCGCTATCACTCACAATGGCGCGAGGTGCGTGACGCGACCAAGTATGATAGCCTGGTGGCCTTTGCACATAGCCTGCCTGCGCTACGCCAGCATCTTGAGCAAGATTTGCAGCGGCAGGGTCTGACACGAGAGAAGATCCTGGCCACGCTGGTGCGCCTGCTGGACGTGGCCTCAATTCGCATTGGCAACGAGGAGTATATGCGCTCTAATGGCTCCTTTGGTCTGACCACAATGCGTGAGGGTCATGTCGACATCGAAGGCTCAACCATCCATTTCTGTTTTATTGGTAAGAGCGGCAAGGTGCTGACGATTGATGTAGAGGATCGCCAACTGGCGCGTATTGTGAAGAAATGCCGGGAGCTTCCGGGACAGGAGTTATTCCAATATGTAGACAGCGCTGGCGAGCGACATACCCTCTCCTCTGATGATGTCAATGCCTACCTCCAGGCTGTGTGTGGACAAGCTTTTACCGCCAAAGAGTTCCGTACCTGGACGGGCACCGTTGTTGCGGTCGGTGCTCTCATAGAACTGGGCCGTGCTGAAACAAAAACGCGGGAGAAAAAGAACATCGGGGAGGCTGTGGATCATGCCGCCAATTACCTGGGCAACACCAAGGCCATCTGTCGTAAATGTTATGTGCATCCAGCATTGTTCACCAGTTATAGTGATGGCTCGTTGTGGCAGGCGGTAAGCAGCTTTGAGCAGCACCATGCACAGAAACGCTTTCAGGGACTCAGTCGCGAAGAGGCCATTGTTCTGACGCTGCTGGAAGATTTCTATGGGAAGTGTGATTGATCGATGTATGCATTGGCAGCGTCGGTCCAAGGTAGGGGCTTGCCATTGATCGTGTAAATGAGCCACAATAAAGTGTGCTGGTACACTGTGTATAGTAGCAGCGTGTCTCTATGTTGAGACAGACTTCCTAAACAAGGAGACACATACGCAATATGATGCAGAAACAACAGTCGGATGGCTTCTCTGTGACGACGGGGCTTCCTCGTGTCGTGATTGTTGGCGCTGGCTTTGGCGGCCTGCGCGTGGCTAGATCTCTACATGATGCTCCAGTTCAGGTAACTGTGATTGATAAGAATAACCATCATCTCTTCCAGCCTTTACTCTACCAGGTGGCGACGGCAGGACTTTCGCCTGCCGACATCTCGGCTCCCATCCGCTCCATTTTAAAAAGTCAGCAGAATACCACGGTGTTGCTGGCAGAGGTAACGGGTGTGGATACCGAGCGCCAGCTTGTGCTTACCGCCGAGCGCGAGATCCCTTATGACTACCTGGTGATCGCGACTGGGGCGGCCCATAGTTATTTTGGCCATGACGAATGGAGCGACTTCGCGCCGGGCTTGAAGACTGTCACCGATGCCACGCATATTCGGCGCCAGGTGCTACTCGCTTTTGAGGCAGCCGAGATGGAGTCGGACCCTGATCGCCAGCAGGAGTTGATGACCTTTGTGCTGGTGGGGGCTGGCCCCACGGGTGTAGAAATGTCCGGCGCGATTGCTGAGCTGGCTCATAAGGCGCTCGCGCGTGATTTTCGCCATATTGATCCCCGTTCGGCACGTGTGATCCTGGTTGAGGCCATGCCACGCATCCTGCCCGCTTTCCCTGAGAAACTGGCGCAGAAGGCGCGCAAAGCTCTGAATCACCTGGGGGTCGAGGTGCGCACGAACTCACCTGTCGAAAATATCGATCGTGAGGGCGTGGTCGTCGCGGGACAGCGAATTCCGGCGAGAAATGTCATCTGGACGGCTGGTGTAGCGGCCTCGCCCGCAGGCAAGTGGTTGCAAGCTGAGGTTGACCGCGCGGGTCGTGTCAAAGTGCAGCCTGATCTCTCCGTTCCGAGGCTGCCAAATGTGTTTGTGATTGGTGACACATCCTCGCTCATGCAGAATGGCAAGCCTTTGCCAGGTGTGGCACCCGTTGCGATGCAGCAGGGAAACTATATTGGCTCATTGATCGTGCAAAAGGTGAAAGGGTCGCAAGCGTCTGAACCTGCGTTTCATTACACGAATAAAGGAAACCTGGCGACCGTGGGCCGTTCCTTTGGCATAGCTGATTTTGGCCGTGTGCGTATCTGGGGCTTTCTGGGTTGGCTTCTCTGGCTAGCTGTTCACATCTTCTTCTTGATAGGGTTCCGCAATCGGATACTGGTAATCTTTCAATGGGCATGGGCATACTTGACCTTCCAGCGCGGCGCGCGCCTGATTACCTATCCCCGCCCGTCTCATTCGCAACAGAAGGAACTGGTCGAAGAATTGTTGTAGCTGATCTTGCTAGCCTTACGCTTTATACATATAATAAGGAAATTGTAATTTATGCGTGAGGTGCGTGAATGAGGGATTTGCAGACAAAATTCCCGAAAGGGAAGGTTGTGCGTGATCGCTATGAAATTCAAGAGCTACTAGGGACAGGCGGCTTTGGCGCGGTATATCGTGTGCGTGATCGCCGTGGTGGGAATGTCTATGCCCTCAAAGAGCAGATAGACCCTAATCCTCAGCAGCGCGAACGTTTCGCCTTCGAGAGCCGTATCCTCGAACACCTGGATCATTACGCCCTGCCGCGTGTGTATCGTGTGTTCGAGGACGAGAAGGCGCAGAGCGTGTATATGCTCATGGACTTCATTAATGGGCCGAACCTGGAGCGTTTGCGACGGCGCCAGCCCGAGGGGCGCTTTACCCTTGCTCGCGTTATGGTGATGATGAAGCCTATCATTGAGGCCGTAAGCTACCTGCATCACCAGCAGCCGCCCATTATTCATCGTGATATCAAGCCATCAAATATGATTATCCCTACCTCAGGAGAGGGGGCCGTCCTGGTCGATTTTGGCATTGCCAAGACCTACGACCTGGACTCTACGACCTCAGCCGTGCGGCACTGCTCTCCCGGATATGGCTCGCCCGAGCACTATATGCGCGGTACAAACCTGCGCAGCGATATCTATGGGCTGGGCGCGACTTTCTATACCTTATTGACGGGTGAGGTTCCCATCGATGCGCTTACGCGCCTGACACGTGTGGGCAGTGGAAGTTCTGATCCCTTGGTCTCCGCACATAGCCTGGTCGAGGAGCTGCCGCAGGAGGTGAGCGATATCCTGCAAAAGGCTATGGCGCTTGATCCCGAGGACCGCTATGGCAGCGTAGAAGAGTTTTGGGATGCTTTGAAAGTCTATGTGCCTGAGGTGAAGACCGAGCCTGTGGTCTATGAGGTACTCTCTGAGGAGATTGAGGCACCAGGACCCCAGGTCGAGACGCCACAACCGCCCCTGGTGACTCCTACTCCACTCCCACCGCCAAGCGTTGTGGTGCAGGAGCTACCCCGGCGTCAACGCCGCTCGCGCAAAGGGTTGTTCCTGTTGGTAGCCGCGCTGCTCCTGGCGTTTCTCCTGGTGGGAGGACTGATCTGGACTGCTAATAGTGGCTTGCTTGCTGGCGTATCAACGCAGGCCAAAGTCACACCTACATCATCGACTGTGCACCAGCCAACGGCCAGGGCGACGCAGGCGCCGACCAGGGGGACAACGCCCACTGCTACGCCAACTGCCCCACCAGTCCCTCCAGTGGTACAACCGCCAGCCTCGCCACCGCGACTGGCTCAGGGCTATGGTGGCACGATTTCGGATAAATACACCGATCCGCCAACCAATTCTACGATTGCACTCTCTAATATCGCGCAAAATGGCCAGAGCTTTACTGGCTATGCCTCCTTTGGCCCGGGATTGGTTGGTAATAACAATTTTAATGGGACCATTACGCCTGATCGCAAGTTTCATTTCCTGGTTGCAAGCTATGCGGGCCTGTTGCCACTCTACTTTCAAGGCCAGGTCAATGGCGATAAATCTCTCTCGGGAACCTATTGTAGTTATCGCAATAATGGCTGTGATAACCAGAGCGGTGGCTACGGCGATTGGCACGCCTCACCGCGCTAACGTTGTAACCTCTCTTCTGCAAAGAGCGTGTTGAGTTTTGGATACACAAAATACGACGTCGCTATCTGCTACATAAAAGGAGTGAACGATAGATGACTACCAAGACTCACACTATGTCGAAGCAGGGGACACAGACCATCGAGGCTCAGCCCCGCTTTAAGCAGCGTTCATACGAGATCCAACAGTATGGACAGTTGCATGCTATGCCTCTTAGCCTGCCTGAAAGCGCGATCAAACAGAATGTTGAGTGCCTGAATCAGCTGGTTGCCGATTCGATCACACTCTACAATCTCTATAAAAAGCATCACTGGCAGATGACTGGCCCGACCTTCTACCAGTTACACCTGCTGTTAGACGAGCATGCAGAGCAGATTGAGAAGACCATCGATCTGCTGGCGGAGCGTGTGCAGCAGCTGGGTGGTGTCACCATTGCCATGCCGCATGATGTGGCAGAACTGACCAAGATCGAGCGGCCACCAAAGGGGGTTGAGGATGTGCCTGCGATGCTCTCGCGTCTCGTGAGCGCACATGCAACCGTCATTCAAGGTGTGCGTGAGGGCATTGAGTTAAGTGATAAAAACAAGGACTACACGACCAACGACATCCTCACCTCGGAAGTCCTGCCCTTGCAAGAGATGCAGACCTGGTTTATCTCCCAGCACCTGGTGGATACTCCATTTGCTAGCTTCAAAGAAGAGGGCTAGAGAGGTAGCTCTCTAGGCACCTGCGGTATTAAGGGTATGGAATGGGAGCTGGCTCTGCCAGCTCCCATTCCATACCCTTCCTTTTCACAAAGCTACTAATGCCATAGCGTTCTCTGCCGTTCTATGGTATATTTTATTGCGCTGCTGTACAAAGATTGTTTTTTAAGAACGCAAAGAAGGATAGAGTGGGGAAGACGCCATGTTTTTTGACCATACCAAGATTTTCGTAAAGGCGGGTGATGGTGGCAACGGTTCAATGCATTTTCGCCGTGAGAAGTTTGCTCCCAATGGAGGACCTGATGGTGGCGATGGTGGCCGAGGTGGCAGTGTCTACTTTGAAGCAACCAACCAGCTAAATACGCTGATTGATTATCGTTATAAACAGAATTTTAGCGCGGAGTCCGGCGAGAGTGGCATGCGTCAAAAGATGCATGGTGCGAAAGGAAACGATGTTATCCTGAAGGTGCCCTGTGGCACAATTATTCGGAATGCCGAGACGAATGAATTGGTCGCGGACCTCGTGGAGCCAGGGCAGCAGGTAATGGTAGCTCGTGGTGGCCGTGGTGGCCTGGGAAATGTGCATTTCGCGACCTCGACGCACCAGGCTCCACGTGAAGCGCAGAAAGGCGAGCCTGGTGAGGAGCACTGGATTACGCTTGAGCTGCGCCTGATCGCTGATGTTGGCCTGGTGGGCTACCCCAATGCAGGTAAATCTACATTACTCTCCGTCGTAACCGCTGCGCGTCCGAAGATTGCTGACTACCCCTTTACGACCCTGGTTCCCAACCTGGGAGTCGTTGAGGTTGGACATGCCAGGCAGGGTGACGGCTTTGACTTTGTCCTGGCCGATATTCCTGGCTTGATCGAGGGCGCGGCCCAGGGTGTTGGTCTGGGACACGAGTTTCTGCGCCATGTCAAGCGCACACGTCTGCTCATTCATATGCTGGATGGGTCCCTGGTCGAAGAGCGCGATCCCTGGGAAGATTTCGCGAAGATCAACCAGGAGCTGCGTGACTACGACGAACAGCTGGCTGCGCGGCCACAGATTGTGGTCCTGAATAAGATCGATCTGCCCGAGGCCCAGGAACGCTGGCCCGCGCTCAAGGCTCAGGCCGAGGCTGCTGGCTATCCCGTTTTCGCCATCTCCGCGGCTACTCACCAGGGGACACAAGAACTCATGCAGTTTGCAGGCGACCGCTTGCGCGAAATCAAGCGCGAGGAAGAGGAGCTTGCCGCGGCCCAGGTGCTTTCGCTTGAGAACGCCCCCGTGTTGCGTCCTCAGCCGGATGATGCCTTCTCGGTCATCAAAGACCAGGGTGTGTACGTCGTACGCGGTAAGCGTGTCGAGCGCGCGGTCAGTATGACTGATACCGAGAGCGAAGAGGGTATGGATCGCCTGGAGCGGACTCTGGAGAAAATGGGGGTAACGAAGGCCCTCGAGATCGCAGGTGTCCAGGTGGGCGATGTCGTTCGCTTCGGAAAAGTTGAACTCTTCTGGGGCGAGTAAGCATATGTGGGGCCTTTGATAAAAAGGCCCCATTTTTTCTAGTCAAAGACAATACAATCTCCTCGCTGTACGCGGCTGGGGCTGTTGAGCAAGCTAACCGCCAAGTAGAATGTAATCACTTATTCCTGAATTGTGCTATACTAACTGCGAGAGAGCGTCTTTTTAGCCATCCTGGCAGAGGTGCTGCGTAAAGCTCTACTATTTTGGAAGAAAGAC
Organism: Ktedonobacter robiniae; assembly: GCF_016587375.1. GTDB lineage: Bacteria > Chloroflexota > Ktedonobacteria > Ktedonobacterales > Ktedonobacteraceae > Ktedonobacter > Ktedonobacter robiniae. The sequence goes on along the minus strand of NZ_BNJG01000001.1, from coordinate 77,117 downwards.
CAGGGCGCCGGTTACACATTATGAGTGAAACCATTAATTTCCTATTTCAGAGTCGTGACAAGGGTCATTTTGAGCTACAGGTCAAGGAAAGCTGGTCGGGACGGACCGTACGCGGAAATTTTATTCCGCCCTATACCACCAAGCAATTAAATCTCCTGCTGAAGAAACTGAACACGCTACAGAACAATAACACGCAGAATTTGCGCGAGATTGGCTATCGTCTCTTTCTCTCGTTATGTGGTATGGATGTTACTTCACCATTGCCGTTGAACGCCAGGCCTCACGAGGCCGAGCAATCGGTTCAGGCGCTTTTGCGTGGTGTTATTCAGCGCACGCTGCGTCGCCGTGGAACAGTGGCGCTTACCTTCTCCTTTGGAGTGGGCTGTGATGAGTTTGTGCGCTATCCCTGGGAGCTACTGCATAATGGCGACCTCTTCCTGCTGGGTTCGGGTATCTTCACGCTGACGCGTGCATTGATTGATGCCGATGATGTGGGCGGTTGCGAACTGCCTGTGCATCCACCTATGCGCGTGCTCTATATTGGGTCCTCACCCCTGGATTGTGCTCCGTTGGAGACCGAAATTAGCTTTGAGGCCCTGGAACGCGGTTTCTCACCCCTCATTGCCTCGGGCCAGGTCTTCCTTGATCGCCTGGAGCCGCCGACCTTTGATCAGCTTGTGCGCTATTTAAGCTCCTATGGTGGCGCGGGCGTCTTTGATGATAGTGATACCTCAATTCCTTGCTATATTGTCCACTTCGATGGGCATGGTGCCTATGGGCGCCTCTGTCCCAATGAGGAATGTAAGGCCGTCAATGATGCTGAGGTACGCCGCTGTACGAACTGTGGGCAATCACTGAGCCGGGTGAATCCCCAGACCTACCTCTGTTTCTGTAATGAGGAAGGCTACAATCAGTTTATCGATGCTCAATCTCTGCGTGATCTCTTTGTCAGCAGCGATGTGCGTCTGGCGGTTTTCTCGGCCTGTGAGACCGCTATGGTGGCGGCGGAGGGACCGCACTGTCAGAAGCGCCCCGGAGCCAATCCCGTAGATGCATCGCTGGCGACAGCCCTGGTCTCGGCCCAGGTACCAGCGGTGGTCGCGATGCCTTTCTCGCTCCAGGATGACCTGAGTCCGACCTTTATGTCGCATTTTTACGAGGCACTCGCCGATGGTCGAACGCTGGAGGAGGCGCTGGCGCGGGCGCGCCAGGCCATGCTCCCCTTGCAGCAAAGCTGGTTTATCCCTGTACTCTATCGCCGGGTCACCGAGAGTGATGTCGCTCCTGTGCCTCTGCTTGTCAGCCGGGAGCAGCCAGAGGAGCATGATGCCCCCCTGGCGCACCTGGGATCGTTCACAACTTTTGTGGGACGCGAGCGCGAGCTGCGTGAGCTTGATGCCCTGTTACTGGCGGTTTCGGCAAATGGAGCGAATGCCAGGACCGCGCAGCGTCAACGCCATAACCCGCACCATATCGCGGTTACCGGTTCGGCTGGCATTGGCAAGAGCGCCCTGGCCCTGGAGGTGGTGCGCCGTCACCAGGATAAATTCCCTGGTGGCGTGGTCGGTGTCTCGCTTGAGGGCGGCAAGACCTTTCATGAGGCCTTGATCGAGATTATTCATTATTTGCACATCCCGACGCGCTTGCAGTCTACCGTGGATAGCGAGCATCGTGCGCGCTTGGTGATGGGCACACTGCGTTCGCTTGCCAGTCGCGAACTTCCTTGCCTGCTTTTGCTGGACGCCTTTGAAGAGGTGCGCGATCGCAATGAACTGGAGACCTGGCTTCAATTCATCTGTGCGCTCCCTGCTGAAGTGACAGTCCTGGTGACCTCTCAGTCGAATCCCGAAAATATGCTGGCTCTGGAGAATGCGCATTGTCGCTGGTATGAGTATCGCGTGGGGAAGATGACCGACGCCGACCAGTTGCAGCTCTTTATGGAGTTGGCGCAGGCGAGTGGGCTGGACCAGCGTATCCACCTTGATGATCCCTATCAGCAGGAGATCTTACGCGAGATCTGCTCTCTGCTGGATGGCTATCCCCTTGGGGCCGAGCTGATCTTTGGCACAGCGCGCACGATTGAGGGCCAGGTGTACACACCAGAGGCCGCCACCCGCTCCCTGGAGGAGGTTCGCGATGAATTGCGTAGTTCTCCCCTGGCTGGCATCCTCACCGTCTTAGAGGTTTCTTCCAGGCGCCTGAGCGCTTCGGCCCGCCTGCTTCTTGCCTATCTCTCGGCCTTTAAGCTTCCCTTTAGCCGCGAGCAGATTGCCCTGCTTTTTCAGGATATGGTCGCTGGAACCACAGATGGGATTGCCACGCTTGCATCTGCATCCCTGGAGGACGCCGCGGCAGATTCTCCTTTACAGATGCTTGTGCGCAACTGGCGTGCCTCGCGTGATGAGCTTGTGCAATCCTCGTTTGTGCAGTTTGATGGGCGTGTCTATACCATCCATCCCCAGATACGCCATTTCGCGGTTTCACAACTGCCAGGGGAGGAGCGCAGGCGCGTCCATCGCATCGTCGCATCCTACTATATGCACCTGCCCCAGCCTAGCCCCGAGGAGTGGTTCGCCGCCTTTGAGCACCTGGAGAGCGCGGGTGAGTCGCAAGATTTGCAGAACGCGGTGAGCCTGGCGGTGCGGGCCTCCTGGGCCTTGTATGGGCGCGGTTACACAGCCGAGCTTCGCGCGATGTTGCAGCGAGCGGGTGTACATGCCGTGCGGTTGCATGACACGACAGGTGAGGGCAGGATACAGTGCTGTATGGGGGCGCTTATGCGCCACCTGGGACGGTATATGGAAGCTGAAGCCTGCCTGCGTAGTAGCCTGGCGTTTCACCAGCAGAAAGGGGAGGCGCAAGACGCGGCCTGGGCGCTCTATGAACTCGCGGTCCTCTCGCGTGAGGAGGCCAACTTCGCCCAGGCCGAGGCTTATCTTGAAGAGGCGAAGGTCAACTTCGTCCAGGCTCAGGATGAACGTGGGAGCCTCTGGCTCGCGCTTGTACGTGGTGAGCTACAGCGCGGATATGGCAACTACCGGCCAGCGCTAGAACTCTTTGAGCAGGCCGTCAAAGGCCTGCGCCAGCTCAAAGACCAGGAGGGGTATGCCTGGGCATTACGCGACCTGGGAGCCACAAAGGGCGCTTTGGGCTACTATACGCGTGCTCTGACCGATAATGAGGAGGCACTGCGTACGTTTGATAATCTCAATATGGTCGGCGCTCAGGCCTGGGTGCTTGCTGATCGTGGAGAGATCTATCTACACCAGGGCAAGCTCGATGCGGCCCAACAGCAGGGGCGAGAGTCGCTGCGCCTCTTTCAGGCACAATCCATGTTGCGTGGGGAGGGCTGGAGCTTACGTCTCCTGGGAAATGTAGCGCGGGCGCGCGGCGATGTAGAGCATGCGCAGTTGTACTATAACGAGGCGCTACGGATCTTTGCCTCACTAAGCGACCGTGTGGACGAGGCTCGTGTCTTGAATGCTCTGGGAGCTGTTGCCTATACGCGTGGTGAATACCAGGAGGCGCAGTCCTACTATGAGCAGGCTCTGACACGTGTACAGGAGCAGAATGTCTTGTTGATTGAGGCGCAAACGTTGTGGGGGCTGGGTGATATTGCGCGCGCCTGGCGACGTTTCTCCGAGGCCGAGCACTATTATACCCGGTCTGGGCAGTTTGCGGATCGCCTGGCTTTACCCGCCATGCAGTGCGCGGTTCTGCGTCGCCAGGGACTTTTGCGCCAGGCTGAGGGGAAGTATCAGGATGCCTTGCGCTACCTGGTACAGGCCCTGGTCCTCGATCAGCGCCAGGAGCATCCAGTACGCCAGGAGCTGGCGCAATGTATTCACACGCTGGTGCGTGAGCAGCACCTCGACGATGAATATAGTCAACTCAAAAGCCAGTATGCGCTTGCATGATGGTATGTGAGTAAGGGCGTGCGGTGGGGGTGTGGCACAGCCACACCCCCACCGCACGCCCTTACTCTTACCCGGTTTCTACTTTGATGAAGAGCGGAAGAGACGGGTGAACCACCTGGAGGGGGTAGATGTCTGCTGCGTACCATTGCCTGAGAGGGAGGCATCGCTTGTATCGCTCAGGTTTTGGCTTTTTTGACCATTCTGCCCGTTATGGCCGTTGGGCTCACTCTCTCTATGAGTCGAGGAGCCGAGCGGTGCGGTTATGATCTGAGCCTCTTCGTCGTCCTCGTCCAGGTCCTCTAATTCCTCATTGTTAATGGGGTACGAATGCGTCGACTTAAGTGACTCCCATGGGCCTGCTAGTATCCCCGCCGTCTCGTCGCTGCGAATTGGCTCATGCGGGTTGGGCAGATCGGCTGGCGGGAGATTCCCCGAGAGGATCGGCTCCTGCGGGATGAGTTGGTCGCGGCGCATGGGCTGCGTCTCCTGTTTCTCCAGGGCCAGGCGCTCGTCGACCTCGAAGAGCAGACGCGTCACTTCTGGGCGCAGGACGCGGTTACGCTCAGGGATGCGCGTCCACTGCGCGAGCGCGGCTGGATAGTAGCCAGCACGGTAGCAGTAGAGGCCCAGCATAGAGCGCGCATCGTAGATGGTCATACGCTGCCAGAGGGCCAACTCCTCAGCTGGAGTTTCGATGACATTCTCGCTGGCCTCGATAACCTCGACGAGATGATAGAGGCGAACGCCCATGATGCGGTAGGGATAGCCATAGTAGAGGGCCAGGCGCCGGCTGCGTGAGCGCTCGGCGGGGTGCTTGCCCACAAAGTAGCACTTGGTCCAGGAGCCGCTCGTCCAGATGGCCAGGGCCAGGATGAGCACCAGGATACGTGCCAGGTAGCGCTCCCAGGTAAAGGTCGATAGGCCCGACATGACACCCAAGGCCGCGAAACAGGCTCCCAGCGCCCATGCGCCATAGACAAGGCGGCGTCGATCCCATCCCAGCAGATCGAAGTGATGATGCAGAGGTGTGGCCAGGAAGGGCAGTGGAAACTCAGTATGTGGCACAAACTCATCCGTATTGGCGAAGCGGAGCGTCGTCAAGGAGCGACGGAAGAAACGTGTAAGCACACGTGATTGAATGAGGGCCGAGAGGCCTTCCAGGACAAATGCTCCACCCAGGAGTAAGAGCAGAAGCTCGTTGCGTGAAAAGATAGCGATAATGGCCATCATGCCGCCCAGGGCCAGGGCGCCGCAGTCACCCATGATGATCTTCGCGCTGCGTTTAGCGGTGCGGTGCCTGGCCGCCCAGGACGAGGGCCAGTTCCAGGGGAGGTAGCCCAGGGTGCTGCCTGCGCAGAGGAGCGCGAGGATTTCAAAGACGATGCCCAACGGATGCCTGGGGTCAATCAGTCCAGTCACGACAATGCCCAGGGCGAGCGAGGCGCTAAAGACCAGGCCACCAGCCAGGCCATCCAGGCCATCGCTAAAGTCGACGGCCACCGAGGTAAAGCTACCGACAAAACCAGTCATCAACACAAGGAAAATGAGCCAGCCATAGAATGCGAACTGTCCAGGATGCACGCGACAGGTCGTATCAGCCGCGCAACCTGGATTAGAGAGAAGGGTATTGAGGATAGGTAAATCTTTGTAAAAGCTATACGATTCTTGTCCGGTTGAGACCAGGAAAAAGTAGAGTACGGCGGCGGTGGCGGAGACCAGGAAGACGCCGCCAAATTTCGCGCGCTCCGAGAGCCCCTCTTTGCTATAGACCTTATTCCAATCATCAAGAAAGCCGATCAGCGCAAAGCCAAATGTAGCGCCCAGGCCGATCAAGAGCATTGTCCATTGATCTTTATTTAGTTGAAAGACATATCCCGCCCAGACGCCAATGCCAACGATAGCCAGGGTAAACGCGGGGCCACCAACCAGGGGCAACTCAATGGTTTTGATTTCGCGTCCCCCGGCGGGCATATCTGGACGATGCGTTCCTGGTTTGTGCTCTCCACTGCGAAATTTGGGGAAGAGCACCATTGCCAAACCGCAGAGGGCCAGGCTCGCAACCGCGCACGCAGCGAATATTATTAATAACCAGAGAATAAAATTCATACGTACTCCAAAACAAAACGATGGCTGAGACGCTCCAGTGTCTCAACGCGCCGCAATGACACGCGTTGCCTCTTTGAATTTATGCAAATACCAATCGTACAACAGGCCAATTTACTGGACATGGCTGCGTAACTCTTCTCTTGCAACCTGTCTATCATCCCAGGGGAGCTTGTCTCTCCCTATGATAATACTTTGCTCGTGTCCCTTGCCTGCGAGCAGTACTGTGTCTCCAGGCTGTGCGCGCGAGAAGGCGGTTGCGATGGCTTTGCGCCTATCTGCAATGCAGAGAAAATCGCTTCCCTCTTGTTTCCCGGCCTGCTCGGCTCCCACGGCAATCTCGCGCAAAATGCTTTCGCGATCTTCGTCGCGTGGGTCTTCATCTGTAATAACGAAGAAGTCACTCATTTGTGCGGCAACACTTCCCATGACGGGGCGCTTCTGCCGATCACGTTCGCCCGCTGAACCAAAGACCACCATGAGCTTTCCTGTGGTGACGGGGCGCAAAATGGCTAGTACTTTTTGGAGACTATCGGCGGTGTGTGCATAGTCGACGATGACGCTAAAGTTTTGTCTCTCATCAATATGTTCCATACGTCCTGGAACGCCTTTGATGGTGGCCAGCGTCTGTGTGATCACATCGAGGGGGATGCCCTGGCTGTACGCGGTCGCGATAGCCGCCAGGCAGTTGCTGACGTTGAAGCGTCCGATCAGGGGGGTCTCGATCTGGCACTCTGCGTCGGGAAGAATGAGCCGGAAGGCTGTACGAGATGCCTGTAGGTGCAGGTCGACGGCGCGTACTGCTGCGTCTGCCTCGATACCATAGTCGAGAATGGGGACGCGGCAATAGGGTTTGAGCACTTCGTAGCTGGAATCGTCTTTGTTGAGGATGGCTACCTTGCGGTATCCCTGCCCTTTGTCTTGCTCTGGATCGAGCATTTCGAAGAGGCGTGCCTTGGCTCTGCGATAGGCATCGAGCGTCTTATGGAAATCCAGGTGCTCATGTGTGATATTGGTGACCACGCCGACATCAAAGGCACAGCCGCGCACACGCTGGAGTTCCAGGCCATGTGAGGTGGATTCAATGACAGCATGGGTGGCCTGCATCTCAACCATTTTGCGCAGAAATTCCTGGATCTCCAGGGCCTCTAGCGTACTCTGACGCGTTGCGTTGGCCCATTCCTGCCCATTGAGCTTGAAGTTCGCCGTGGTCATCATTCCCGTGCGTCGCCCAGCTGCGTCAAAGAGTGTACTAATAATATTCGATGTGGTTGTCTTTCCGTCGGTGCCGGTGACGCCTATGGTGCAGAGCTCGCGCGCGGGAAAGCCATAGAAGGCGCAGGCCAGATCGGCCAACGCTGTGCGGACATCCTCGACCTCAATGTATGGAATAGGTAGGTCGGTTGCTGAAGGAAGTGGCGCACCCAGCGCGACAACGGCCCCGCGTTGCGCGGCATCCGCCACATACCGGCGTCCGTCGGTGTGTACACCGGGGACGGCGATAAAGAGATAGCCGGGCGCGGCCTTCCGTGAGTCGTAGGCCAATCCCAGAATAGTATCTTGCTCAGGGAGCGTGTTTGCGCCGTAAATATGGGTAGGAGGCTGCTCAAGGGCAGCAAGTAAATTTTTCAGTTGCATAAGCCTTGCCAAATCTATAGTAGAGTTGTTTTTATTGTAACAGTCAGGTTAATAGAATATTGTCCGTGTACGATGATAGGGTTGCATCTGCTCAGCGTCTTGCCCTATAAGCCAGAGGCGCTGATCCACCTCCGCTGGGGTCACGTTGTACCCCAGGGTACGCATCCTGCGTTGGATCAACTCACATGCCCAGATGGTCGCGGCCCGAATCTCCACCTCTTCTTCGCTACCAGCGGGAAGGAGTTCCTGGGCATCGACGTGCTGTGCAAGTGAGGCGCTATATTCAAGGATATGGAAATGGCGCAGAACCTGGGGGACTTTGTAGTCCGCAAAGGCGGTGAGCTGCTCAAGGTCTGAGAATGCTCCCCATGACTGGCCATGAAAGGCGCTATAGAGGTCGGAGACACAGATCTGGGCACGCTTCAAGAAGCGTACCTCTCGTCCCCGATACGTAGTGATATCGTTGAAAGAAGGAAAATAACTTGCCAGGAGTTGTGCCAGCCTGGGTGCGCTCCCTTGCGCTTGCTCGATAGCCTGGGAAAAGTTGCCCTGGAAGCGTTGTTGCAGGACCTGGCCAACCTCGTGCGCGTTGTGTAGGCGTTGCTCAAAGAGCGGAATTTGCTGTGAACCACGAAAGATATGCGCAAGCGTTTTGGCATCAAGGGCGCACAGATAGGCGGCATCCCAGAGCGGCAGGCCCTCTTCGACCGCGCGCGTAAGGGCCGCAGCCTCCGCCCAGTAGCCGTTGAGCATCTGGCCTTTGTACTCAATGGTCCAGCGTGGCTGCTGCTTTTCGGCCCAGAAACAAAAGTTGAGCGCGTCAAGGAGCAGCATCCAGTTGACAGTACGCAATCCTCCTTCAAAGAAGTGATGCTCAACGTCCCATGGTACCTCGTCAAGAGCTTGACTCCCTCCAGGAAGCGCGGCGCCTTGTTGCCATTGCGCGCAGAAGTGCTCGATGTGTTCCGGGTTGATTCTGACATGTGTACTCTGGAGAACGACCGCGCGTGTGCTGGTCAATACTCCTAGCTGATCCTGTGCTGGAAGTGTGTAGCGATTATCTCTGTTATGCCAGGTCTCGATGTCCGCCATAAACAACCCTTTCCAGAAGATATGGTTTGATTCTACCGGGATTCGAGGTATCCGTCAATCTTTATGGCTCAAATGGCCGTATGATGCGCCCGCCACTATTGCAGAGTTAAGTGAGTTCATCACTTCAGCGAAGTAAGTCTGGCATGGTTGGGTTGGGCTATGTGGTAAGGGGGGAGAGGAAGCGGGCCCACGCACTTTTTATTGTGCGAAAAGTGACAGAAGACGACATATAGCGTGCCTACCCCCTGGTGGCTACGGTCGTCATCCAGGGGTGGAGCGGGAGAGCGATCAAGGCTACCGTTACGGCGTTCTGACGTAGCCTCGATCCTTCGCGTACTGCCAGAGCGACTTTTGCAGTTGGCGTCGGGCGCGCGAGATGCGACTCATGACCGTGCCAATGGGAATCTGTAGCGACTCGGCAATTTCTTTATAGGACAAGCCCTCGATATCCGCCAGGATGACGGGCATACGAAAGTTGTATGGCAGATCATTGAGCGCTTTATAGACATCCTCATCCAGGTATTGATTTAAGACCTCGTCTTCAACTCCCTGAGATAGCTCCTGCCCATTAATATCGCGAATTTGATTATAGAGATAAAACTCTTCTCCCTCGGGCAGTGAGGCCGGGGTTGGGTGTGTGGCCTGGCGACGATAGCGATTGATGGCCGACGTATTCAGAATACGGAAAAGCCAGGCGCGCAGATTGGTACCTGGGTGATAGGTATGCGCGAAGCGGAACGCCTTCAGCATCGTCTCCTGCACCAGATCCTCGGCCTCCTGGGGATTATTCGTCAGGCGCAATGCCGTACGGTACAGACTATCAAGTTGTGCTACCACGCCCGCCTCAAAATCCTCTGTAACCGCATGTTCTGCCGACGCTACTGGTGCCCCCATATCGTCATCATCGTTTTCTATTTCCGGTTCCGTCTGCTGTTCATCTAACGCTTTCGGATCAAGTTCTGACATTAAGCTCTCCTCTAGTGCGCAAGGTCCCCCCTGTCTCTCTAGAATAGGGGCACCTTCTTGCAAGTACTCTCAGTATATCTCAAGGACGTTTAGAATGAAAAGACCCTGGCGAATTATCTCAAAGTTTTCTCATTTTTCCAGGTCCTTGTCTCGGCTCGTTGTGTGAGTCTTCAAGGGTAAGAGGATGTCTGTGGGAAACGCGGCATTGTCGCGTTTCCCACAGACATCCTCTTACCCTTGAGCGCCGCAGGCGCGAAAGTCGCATTACTCCAATGAGCTAAAGAGCAGGGAATTCCCTAAGGAAGTCATACAGGGAATGAAACTGGCCTCTCTTTATGTTAGAATGAACAGGTACAATGCAATGGCGAGCTAGGAGCAGGAGAATAGTTCTATGGGAGAAAATTTGGATTGCTTAAGCTGTTATGAAATTACAGCTCGTCTTCATCTCTATATTGATCGGGAACTCAATACGCAGGAAATCGAAATTGTGCAACAGCATCTGACGACTTGCCCACATTGCGAATGTCGCTTTCATTTTGACATGAGGGTCAAGCGCCTGGTTCATGACTGTTGTGCTATTGAGCGTGCACCGCAGCATTTACGCGAGAAGGTGATGCGCATTGCTCATGGCGAGCAGGTCGATATTGATCCCGAGCTAGCGAAGAAGATCAAAGCTGATTGGGGGGGCTGTTAAATCGCGAGCGACATCGAGGGATGTTTGCCATGACTCAGTGTATGTGAAGCCCCAGGGCCTGCAAGAGCCAGAGTTTGGCCTGCGCAAGCAGGAGGAGTTCACTCACCGTCAGGAGCAGGACTGGTCCCAGCAAGGGGAGCAACTGGCGGTATATCGTAAAGGTTTCATAGCGTCTTCTCACCAGGAGGATGCCCATCATGTTCAGGCCGCCTACCGCGAGTAGCAGACCCAGTGTGCTTAAAATGGCTATGACGTTGCTAGCAAGCGGTATATGCAAAGCAATGCTGCCAAAGCATAGGAGCAGGACGGGGAGAAAGATGCCAAGCAGTGCGCGCCAGGAGGCCAGGCTGCGTGAGTCATGGTAGTATTTCCAGATCATCTGATTGAGCGTTGGTAGCAAGAACACGGCGATTGCCAATCCTGTCAATAAGCCCGTTCCCAGCCGTAACAGGTTGTTTGGTGTGTAGAGATGGGGAAAATGCAGGTCAAGCGCGAGCGAGTTGCAGCCATCGATGACCAGGGCGAGCACACCTCCACCCAGGAAAAGGCGTAGCCAACGCGAAGGGTACTGTTGCGCTCTCCCTCTGCCACTCAGCACGAGTCCGGCAAAGGAGACGCAGAGTCCTAGATAGATGCCAGTATCGCGCGCACACAGTGGCAGGGCCTCGGTTCCTGCGTAGAGCAGGTGGGTGGGCAGGTGCGCGCATATTCCACTATCTAGCCAGCACAAGCGCTCCAGTAGCGTCTGCCCAGGGATTAGCCAGCAGAGCACGAACAGGCAGAGATAAGGTGTGCTGAAGAGCAGTATACGCCAGAGTATGCCGTGTCTCCTGTTTAGTCCTACCGCCTTGCCCCCCATTCGCGATTGCATGCTATTTCCCCGCTTAGTGTAAGTTCTGTAGGGATGTGGTGCGCGCTCGTAGCCGCAGGCTACGAGCGCGCACCACATCCCTACAGAACATTAACTTTAGCTCAAGCGAAAGTACGAATTGAACAGCGTTAAGAAGTTGAAAAACACAACCACCCCAGCGGCCATCATAAAGATGCCTGTCGCGATCTCAATTTTCCCCAGATGCGGTTTGAGGCGCTTGAGCAGAGCGCTAAGTTGATTCAAGCCCAGCCCCAGCAGCAGGAAGGGAATGCCCAGTCCCAGTGAATAGGCCAGTAAGAGCAGCACGCCTTGCTGAAGCGTCGAGGCGAATGCAGCCATATAGAGAATCGAGGCCAGGATCGGTCCTACACAAGGCGACCAGGCGATGGCGAAAACGATGCCCATGAGGATAGAGACCCAGTAGCTTGGGCGTGATGGAAAGTAATCAATACGCTTCTGATAGTAGAGGAAGGGGATCTTCAGGATCCCGGCCAGGTGCAGGCCAATCACAAAGAGTATAACTCCCCCGATGTGCCGCAAGAGTGTCAACTGGCTGACAAGAAATCTTCCTAGCGTGCTGGCGGTAGCCCCTAGTGCGACAAAGGCAATGGTAAAGCCAATGATAAAGGCGCTGGCATGTAGCATAGTCTTCAATCGCTGTTGCATACCTGCCTGCTCATCCGCCACTTGATAGATGCTCTGCCCTACCAGTTGCCCTAGATAGATGGGGACAAGCGGCAGGACACACGGCGAAAGAAACGAGACTAGCCCCGCCATAAATGCGATGCCGATGCTTAAATTAGAAGGACTCATGACGCTATCGCAACTCTCTTCCAGAGTATAAAAAGATGATACAAGTTATCCAAAGTTATACATAGTATAGAGGGTTGTGTGTCCACGCGCAAATTGTGAGTGCAGATCAGGGCTTCTGTCGCTGACTTTTATGGAGAATCTGTAGCGCCTGCTGCGCGAGTGGGTATGGCTGGGGGGCCTGCGCCAGGCGTGCCAGTTCTTGCAGGACCGCGCAGAAAATTGGATCGGCAGTCGTCGTCAATTGACAGAGGGCGTTAAAGGCGGTTTGGGCTACGTGCGGGTCCTCATCAAGCAGACTTTGAATCAGGCCGGGCACGGCCCAGCGTGCGCCGATGTGCCCACAGACGAAGGCCGCGCAGGCCCGTACGCCGCTATCGCTATCAGTGAGGAGGCGCAGCATCTCATTCTGAGGAGGCATAAAGGTGGTGTGTGGACTCCAGAGCAAGCCCAGGAGTTCGATGGTGCGTTGTCTGACCCAGGCGCCTGGTACATTAAGTAGGAGCAGGATCAAGGGATCATTCGCGATGAACCCACTGATCTCCTGGAGCGCCTGGCGTTTCCCCTGTGTTCGAGCCTGGACCAGGATATAGGATAGCGAGTCTAGTGCCGTGACTTGCACCGCTTCATCGGCATCTTTGAGCGCGTGGAGCAGCCAGCGGACCGTGTTTTCGCGAATAGAGGCGCGTAAGACTCCTCGCAGCATGCGCAGACCTTCGAGCGCTTCCATATGTGCCGGGTGTTCCCTATTGAGGGCAATTGTGCCAAAAACAGCGGCAACGTATTCTCCGCCGCAGGAGGCAAGGGTATAGCAAGCTTGCCGGCGTACCTCGCTCTCTGGAGAGCGTAAGAGAGGCATGATATAAGTATGCAGTGTATGGCGGCGCATCATTCTGCGCATCATGGATGAGTCGGCTATCTCTTCAAGTGTCGTGAGGGCCAGAATCTGCAACGCCGGGCGCTCTGCCTGGAGCAGATCAATAAGTGTTGGAAGCAAGGAGGGGAGTGCGACCTTGCTCAGGGCATGTGAGGCCTGGGTGGCTAGCTCAGGCTCGGTAAGTGGGTCTTCCAGGACATAGAGCAGGCAGGTCGTTAACTGCTCGCGTTGAGCGACCGAGAGATGGACTGGCAGTTCCGTGGCAAGCAAGAAGGCGACGGCCTTACGCACCTCAAAAGGGGCTTCGGGATTGAGCAACTGCAATAAAATATCCAGCCCAATGTACTCCCGGCAATGAAGCAACGTATAGGCCGCGGTCAGGCGGACCGGAAAATCTTCTTCTTCATCCAGGCGGGCATAGAGCCCGCTGATAGTGGCTGGTGCAAGCGTGGTTCGGCCTGCGCGGGTCGCCAGCGTTATGGCCGAGGCATAGCGCACTGTCTTCCAGGGAGAGGCCAGCGCGGCACACAGCAGGTCTTCATAGTTGGTTCCGGGCAGGTGGGTGGTGGCCTCGATGGTACTGATCCAGAGCACTGGTCCCGCTGGCTCACTTAGTGTGGGATGCTTCAAGAGTTCATCCAATCTAAGCTCTGCCTTCTGGCAGAGGTTAGCGAGCAGGCGACTGCAATGCTCATACTGAGGGGGCCACCAGGGCCATGCGGGCACCAGGATTTCCGGTGTGCTGCTCAGGGTTGTTAGCACGAGGGGCAAGGTGGACGGACCACAGCGAGCCAGGCGCCGTGTCGCTTGCACACGCACATGATAATCTGTATTGGGCGCTAGCAAGAGCCTGAGCGCTTCTTCAAGAATATGTGACGAACTGGCAGACCCCGGTACGCTGTCCTGGTCATAAGGGAACGCATGACGCTGTGCATCCGAAGGCATCTGATCGTCTGGTGTGCTTTTTGTAATCATATTGGTGCTATCTGACATCCTCGTGCGAAGGGAGTGGTACTCTGTTTTAGTTATAGCTATTCTCACAAGCTATAGACTTGCACGTAGTATCTTTAGCAGGGCGTCAGGAGCAGATGCGCGCCAAGTTATTGTGCCGCTAGGAGCGATGTGGGGGTCGGAAGAGTTTGTTCCACCAGGGGCGTTGTTCTGCGTGCTCCGATTGGAGTTCTGGTTGTGTCTGGTATGGGTCTTCTATCCCCTTTGAGATGTGTCCTGGTCCGTGCGCGCCTGAGCCACCTTGTCGGTGGTTGGTTGTGGCAAGGGTGTGAAAGGAATGCTCAGGCTTGGCTGCGTCGGCGTGTCCATTGGCTTCAATTGAGGCTGTGGACTGGGTGTATAGCCTAGCTGTTGGGCGCTTGGGCGCTTGGGTGGTTGGATGGAAATATGGGCGCGTGGCGCCTGGATGCGTGGTACAGGGGGCAGGGGGGCCGAGAGCTGTAGTCTACGTAGCGCCTCCGCCAGCAATCCCGCGCTAGAATAGCGCTGTTCGCGGTCAAGAGCGAGGGCTGTGAGGATAATATGTTCCAGCTCGGAGGAGAGAGCCGAGTTATAGGTCCCTGGCGCTGGCGGCGAACCCTTCACGATGGTCTGCGTCAGTTCTGGCATGTTGCGTCCGATGAAGGGACGGTGTCCGGTGACCATTTCGTAGAGGACCACGCCAAGGGCGTAGATGTCGCTGCGGTTATCTAACTGGTGCCCCCAGACCTGTTCTGGCGAGGCGTAGTAGATGCTGCCAACCAGGGTTTTGGTGACGGTAATTTGCTGATGACCAGGCGCGCGTGCCAGGCCAAAATCGGTGACTTTGATTTTGCCCCAGCGATCAAGCATAAGATTCTCTGGTTTGATATCACGATGGATGACGTTACGCTCTTTATAGGCGGCATCAAGCGCATCCGCGATCTGCGCGGCATACTCAGCCGCCAGGTGTTGCGGTAGCACTCCATCCATATGCAGCAGATTGGCCAGCGTTGGCCCCTGGACATACTCCATGGCGAAGTAGAGGAGCTTATGGGCTTCGCCAGCGTCGTAGATGTGAATAATATTGGGGTGATTGAGTCCGGCAATAATTTGAGCCTCGCGAATAAAGCGTGCCATGTATGAGGGGTCACGTGCCAGCGCCTTGGGTAATACTTTGATAGCTACTTCCCGCCCGAGAGCGACCTGTCGCCCCCGGTAGACGACCCCCATGGAGCCTCGCCCAATCTCTTCTTCCAGCAGAAACCCACCCAGGCTCTGACCAGCTAGTTCATTCATGCGCTACAACCCGTTTCTTCGTCGAAGGATAGATAATGCATAATATGTTCTCTATTAGAATAAACGTATGCAAGTTAAAAATGTGGTGGATAGAGAAAAAGGTACTTATCTCTCTGGAAGGAGCGTACCAGCAAAAAAAGCCAGTGTTTTTGCACGCAACAAGGGGTAGGGCACTTCTTACACCTGAGAAGCGCTCTACCCCTTGTTGCGGTATATTGCTTTGAAGTACGACGCTACAAAAGCATATAGACACAGTCGAAGTAATTTCTAGTCGAGGTAATCCTTCAGGATACGGCTCGCCTGTGGGTGACGGAGTTTGCGAATGGCGCGCTCTTCAATCTGGCGGACGCGTTCGCGCGTGACCTTAAGTTTTTTGCCGACTTCCTCCAGGGTATGGTCATGATCATCGATCAAACCAAAGCGAAGCTCAATCACCTGGCGCTCACGTACCGTCAACTGCCCAAGTACCTTGCGGATCTCTTCACGCAGGAGCTGTTGATCGGTGATCTCCATGGGTCCGCGTTCGCGTACATCTTCGATGATGTCTCCCAGGGTATTTTCTTCCTCTTCTGAAAGTGGGGCGTCCAGGGAGAAGACTTTCTCGGCCCAGATCAGGAGTTCACTGACACGCTCAGCGGTCATGCCCAGGCGCTCACCAATAATCTCAGGCGTTGGTTCGCGTCCCAATTCCTGGTAGAGTTGGCGCGTGGTGCGTTTGACACGCATGACTTCTTCCATGATGTAGACAGGAAGACGAACAACGCGTGTGCCCTCCAGGATGGCGCGTGTGATAGCCTGCTTAATCCACCAGGTTGCGTACGTTGAGAAGCGAAACCCCTTACGATAGTCAAATTTGGTGACTGCGCGAATGAGACCAATATTCCCTTCGCCAATAAGATCTTCAAGGGAGAGTCCCTGCCCAACGTACTTTTTGGCGATACTTACTACCAGTCGCAGATTCGCCTCGATCAGGTGGTTCCTGGCTTCCTTTTCGCCATTCTCCGCGCGTTCAGCAAGGCGGGACTCGCTTACGGCCGAGAGCAGAGGAATACGCGAGATTTCGCGCAGGTAGAGGCGGAGACTGTCACTCTGTGCCAGACTGCTCAGCTCTGTTTCCTGGACGGTTTCGCGTTCCGTGTCTGCCGTTTTTTCACGGTCATGATCAGCATCAAACATCACGTTTCGTTCCAAATGTTTGCTCTCTTCTTCCTGCAACATGTACGTAAGATCAGATCAGTATGGCTTATTGTATCATACGTATGGCTTATTGCAAGCGACAAGGGCACATTTTTTGGTAGAGTTTCCTGGCGCTAAGATGTAACTGAGAGGTTGTTTCTATCGTAGAAGATTTTGCACGTCTCTAGGTATAGAGAGGAAATGTTGTACGATGATCTTGCCACAGGGAACGTTCTCTTTTTGAGAAAGCCTGCTTTCTGAACAGGGCGGAGCATACGCCTGGTTCAATAGTCATAGAAAAGGGAGAAAGCTCTGGTATGAGCTTGCCACTCGCACTGGCGCAAGGAACGGTTGTTGGGGGCCATTATGTCGTGGGGCCGCTGATCAATAGCGGTGGTTTTGGGGCCATTTATCGTGGAAGCGATACCAGCGAAAACAACCGGCCCTGCGCTATTAAAGAAACATATGATATCACCCCGATGGCGCGGCGACAGGGGCTAATGGAGGCCAGTGTGCTCTTTACTGTGCGTAGCAAGCACCTGCCCGAGGTATATGACGCCTTCGAGTCCAATGGCCGTTTCTACCTGGTGATGCAGCTTATCGAGGGGAAGAACCTGCTGGAATTGCTGCGAAGTCGCGTCCCCGGCGGTCGCGTGGGGGAGCAGGAGCCACACCAGGCCAGCAACGGCCCCTGTCGCGAGCAAGAGGTTGTAAACTGGCTGCTCCCCATTATGGATGTGTTGCACGAACTGCATAGCCGTAGGCCCGCTATTATTCATCGTGATATTAAGCCTGGCAATATTATTCTGACGCCAGCTCAGGCTACGGTCCTGGTCGATTTCGGCCTGACCAAGCTCTATCATCCAGACGAGGAGACGCAGACGCTGGTGAAGGCGGTGTCGGCCGGCTTTAGCCCACTTGAACAGTATACTGGCAAGACAGGACCCCAATCCGATATCTACTCCATGGCAGCCACGATGTACCTGCTCCTGACCAATCGCTTGCCGCCGCCCGCGATCAATCGCAGCTTTCAGGATCACCTGATCCCTCCCCGCCAGTTGAATCCGGCGCTCTCTCAATCACTAGAGAATGTGCTCCTCAAAGCGCTCGCGGTGCGCGCTGAAGATCGTTTCGCCAATATGGCCGATTTCGCGAGCGCTATTCGTGATCCCCAATTCGCGACCGCGCATTCCGATAAGACACTGGCCGCGCCTGCCTGGCCGGCGGGTTCACAATCATCTCAGCAGCCCTTGAAGCTCCCTGCTCCCCCACAGGTGGCTAAACCACAGCCTGCCCAGGCTGGTCAGCGCGGTTCCCAGCACCAGGTGCAACAACCCCCACGCCAGGGGCAGCCACCACAATGGCCACGTACCCCTCAGCCACAGGGGCGTGCCCCACAGGCTATTCCCCAGGGGCAAAAGATACAGCCACCCCAGGCCGCCTATGCACCGCAAGTCGCCCCCAGTGCCTTTGGCCAGGGATGTCTCTGGGGCATTATTCAGGGCGTGCTCTCGGCGCTCTTGATTCTCTTTTATCCACGCGAAGAGTACTTCTACCTGGCCATCCTGATGGGCTTTATGTTCTATGTCTTTTCCGGCTTTATCACCACCCATCGCGGTGGGCGCTCGTTACGCGGAGCCTGGTCGGGCCTCTGGGCGGGTGTGACTAGCACCATTACCTTCTGGTGCGTCTTGCTTGTAGGCCTGGTCGTACAGTGGGCGCAGCATCTTAGAGGCTCAGTGGCACCCGGAGCGCCCGCGCGCGTCTGGCAGGAAATCTTTCCTGAGTTTCTCAAGCGTCAGACGCAGGCCTCGACCAGTGGTCAGCAGGGGGCCAGTCCCCTTTTACTCTTCGTCGTCGGTGGCCTGATCATCTCCTTTGCCCTGGGCTGGATCGGTGGTATGCTTGGTCGTTCGCAGTTCAAGGCCCGCTGGGCCAGGCTGCACCCCCAGCAACCCTGAGCCGAGAGCCAAGAAGAAAGGGTCATTTTCGCTCAAGAGACGCATGTTTATGGTACTATCAGGAGAGATAGAAACCTGTTAGAGAAGGTGGAGTAATCGTTGACGACAGAAGATAAACATGAGACTGTGACGATAGATTCCGCGAAGCCGGAAGAGACGACGTTGTCTCCTCAGGAGATAGCCGCACAACTGAGCTCCGAATTGAATCTACAGCGTGGCCAGGTTGAGCGCACGCTTGGGCTGTTAGATGAGGGCAATACCATTCCCTTCATTGCCCGTTATCGTAAAGAAGTGACCGGTAGCTTCGACGAGGTGCAGATTCAGACCATTGCCGATAGGGCCGCCTCGCTGCGGGCACTGTATGAGCGCAAGCAGGATGTACGGCGCTTGATTGATGGTCAGGGCAAGCTTACGCCCGAACTGGCTACGGCCATCGAAGAGGCGACCACGCTGCAAGCGGTTGAGGACCTCTATCTCCCCTATCGGCAAAAGCGCAAAACGCGTGCGAGCGTGGCACGCGAGAAGGGCCTGGCGCCGCTGGCGGAGATTATTTTGCAGCAGCCTGAGATCTCAGGTGATGTGGAGGCGATCCTCGAAGAGCATGCCGCGCCTTTCCTGAATGCCGAAAAAGGTGTGGATACAAGCCTTGAAGCCTTCGCGGGCGCAGCCGATATCGTTGCCGAGATGATCGCTGAAGATGCCTCCGTCCGTGGTGATGTGCGCGCCGCGTATTTCAAGCAGTCCTCGCTCAAAGCCAAAGCGCTCGACGAGGAAGAGCTGAAGGCCAAGGACCCCCAGGGCGTCTACCAGCTCTACTACGATTTTAATGAGGATGTCACCAAACTGGTGCCTCACCGCGTGCTAGCCTTGAATCGTGCAGAGCGGGAGGGAATCTTGCGTGTGGGCGTGAACCTGGCATATGAGCAGGCGAAAGGCGAGATTACCCGCCACTATCCCGCCAGAGCCACCTCGCCCTTTCAGCGAACCCTGGAAGAGGCGATGGAGGATGGCTACAAACGCTTGCTCGCGCCGGCTATGGAGCGCGAGGTACGTGTAGAATTGACCAAGAAGGCGGAGGAGCACGCCATTCATATCTTCGCCGCCAATCTGCGCAATCTCCTGCTCCAGCCACCCCTGCGCGGCAAGATGGTGTTAGGCCTCGATCCTGGCTATCGCACCGGCTGTAAGGTGACGCTTGTCGATGAAACGGGCAAATACCTTCTCTCAGATACGGTCTACCTGCACCAGGAAGAGAAAGCCAAACGCGTCCTGCATGACATGCTTGTTAAGCACCAGGTGAAAGTCGTGGCCATCGGGAATGGTACCGCCTCGCGTGAGACCGAGCAACTGGTCGCGAGCGTGATTGGCACGATTGAGGAGGAGCGAGGGCAGCATGGCGAGATTGGGTATGTACTCGTTAACGAGGCCGGTGCCTCGGTCTACTCAGCCTCTGAAGCGGCTCGCGAGGAGTTCCCCACCCTCGACGCGACCCAGCGCGGTACTATCTCTATTGCGCGTCGCCTGCAAGACCCCCTGGCTGAGCTGGTCAAGATCGATCCCAAGGCGGTGGGTGTCGGCCTCTACCAGCATGACGTCGATCAGAAAGAACTGGCTGAGATGCTGGATCGCGTGGTCGTCTCATGCGTAAACTTCGCGGGCGTCGAGGTCAATTCTGCCTCCTCTGCTCTGCTCAAGCACGTCTCGGGCATCAATACCCGTGTCGCCAACGCCATCGTTAAGCATCGCGAGGCTCATGGGCCCTTCAAGTCGCGTGACGAGTTGAAGAAGGTCTCAGGCCTGGGACCCGCGACCTTCGTCCAGGCGGCAGGCTTCCTCAAGATTGGGAATGCTGTCGATAGCCTGGATAATACCTTTATCCATCCTGAGAGTTACGAAGCGGCGCGTGCGCTACTGAATATGCTTCCAGGCGATCAGAAGCAGAAACCAAGCGAGCGCATCGCCCAGTTCAAGCAATTGATCAAGTTGCAGCACTCCTTTGGGCGTAGCAGCCGTGGACGCGGCGAGGCAAGTGACGAAACCGAGGCCTGGAAGAACATCGCCAAACAGATCGGGGTGGGTATGCCTACGCTGCATGACATCCTGGAAAACCTGGAGAAGCCAGGTCTTGACCCTCGTGATGCTCTGCCCGCGCCGATCCTGCGCCATGATGTGTTAAAGATGGAGGATTTGCAACCAGGCATGATCCTTCAGGGAACGGTGCGCAACGTCGTCGACTTTGGCGCCTTCGTCGACATTGGCGTTAAGCAGGATGGCCTGGTGCATATCTCCGAGCTAGCTGAGCGCTTCGTCAAGGATCCGCTGACTGTGGTAGCAGTGGGCCAGGTCGTCTCTGTGCGCGTACTCAGTATTGACCTCAAGCGCAATCGCGTCCAGCTTAGCATGCGCAACGCTAAACAATAGTGCCTTCTCGTGCAACGAACTTTCAGAGGAAGGGGGTGTGCATGGAAAAGCGAGCAATGCTCGCTTTTCCATGCACACCCCCTTCGCCCTTTGAGCGACGCAGACGCGAATGCCCCGTTGCTGTTGGCCTTGCCGGGCCTCGTTGTCCTATAATAGAGGCATCTCTACGATGAAACTTGATAGCGATGCCCTTGAGAGGTTATAACGTGACAAAAGAAATATATAGTTTTGAACGATATCTCAATGTTCGCTCGTCCACAGGGGCCAGTTTTTCGCCTGATGGTCAGCATATTAGCTTCTTGACCAATATTACCGGAGTGGCGGAAGTCTGGAGCGTCTCTATCGACCAGCCCAATTTGCAGGAGCCAGCCTGGCCACAGCAGTTGACGTTCCGGGGGGAGCGCGTCTCTAGCGCCACCTTTGCGCCACATGCCGATACGCTGTTGGTAAGCGGGGATATCGGCGGCAATGAACGGGCACAGCTCTTCCTTTTGAGCGCCGATGGCAGCGAGTTTCGTGCGTTGACCGAGAAGCCCGAGGTCATGCATTCCTTCGGTGGCTGGTCGCCTGATGGAGAGCGTATCGTCTATAGCAGCAATGAGCGTGACGCTCGCTTCTTTGATGTTTATGAGATGCAGGTAAACACCGGAGAAAGCCGTTTGCTGCTGGAGCAGGACGGCTCAAACATGCCAGTGCGCTACTCTCCCGATGGCAAACACGTGCTGGTGAGACGGGTGGAGTCGCTATCACGCAATTCACTTATATTGATAGATGTTGATTCTGGCGAGGCACGAGACCTGACGCCGGACCTGGGCGAGGGGGCCGCCTTGCACGCCACTCCTTTCTGGTCAGCGGATCGCAAGGGCCTCTACTTGCTCTGTAATCGGGAGCGCGATTTTCTCTCCCTGGCCTACCTGGACCTGGCCACAACCGAGCTTCGTTATCTCAGCGATATTCCCTGGGATGTGGAGGCGCTGGCCGTCACCAGGGATGGCGCATCTCTGGCTATGGTGATCAATGAGGATGGTATCTCGCGTCTCGAACTCTTTGATGTTGCGCAAGGCTGGGAGCCGCGCCATGTCTTGCTGGCTCCAACGTTTCCTAAGAGCGTCGTGCTTGACCTCGCGTGGTCCCAGGATGGGGCGAAACTGGCGATTACTCTGAGTGGAGCGGATGAACCGACCGACATCTGGATCTGGGACATGGCTGGTGGACATATCCAGCGTGCTACCTTGAGTTCAACTGGAGGCATCCCTCGCGCTAGCTTTGTCGCTCCGGCAGTGGTGCGCTACCCCTCCTTTGATGAGCGCGATATTCCCGCGTTTCTCTATCAGCCTGCGGGCGCGCAGAAAAATCTGCCCGTGGTGATCAGTGTGCATGGTGGACCAGAGTCCCAGGAGCGCCCCTGGTTTAACCCTATCTACCAGTATCTCGTGGCGCGTGGCTACGCGGTTCTCGCCCCCAATGTCCGTGGCAGTACGGGCTATGGCTATACTTACCAGAGCCTCGACGATGTGCGCAAGCGGATGGATTCAGTGGCCGATCTCAAGGCCGCCGTTGAATGGCTGCGCGAAAGCGGCATCGCCGATCCTGAGCGGATCGCTGTCTATGGGGGTAGCTATGGAGGCTTCATGGTACTTGCGGCTGTGACGACCTATCCTGATCTCTGGGCGGCGGCCGTCGATATCGTGGGTATCGCGAACTTCGTAACCTTCCTGGAGAACACTGGTCCCTGGCGCCGCAAATGGCGCGAGGCCGAATATGGCAGCCTGGAGCAGGACCGGGCGTTTCTGGAGCAGATCTCGCCCATTCACGCGGTAGATAAGATTACGGCTCCGCTCTTCGTCGTGCATGGAGCCAACGATCCACGCGTCCCCCTTGGCGAAGCTGAGCAGGTGGTGAATGCCCTGCGCCAGCGCAATGTGCCTGTTGAGTACCTCGTCTTCGCGGATGAAGGACATGGCCTGATCAAGCGCGATAATCGCCTCAAGGCCTATCCCGCCATCGCCGATTTCCTCGACTCCCACGTAAAAGGCGCAGCTGGCAAATAAGCTCGGTTGCCTGATCTGGGTGTGGTCCGGCGCTGCTTAAGCATGCGCCTGGCCGGCCGTCTGTTTGTGGGTAACGTGTGTTCTCGAAGGAGAGAACATGGAGAGGCCCGCCGGAGCATACGTCAGGAGGGCGAGCCTTTCCATGTTCAAATTTGTGGCGAACGACTAGCCGCGTTCGCGTATCGTTAACGTGTTGGTGATTTGGTCGTCGCAGGCGCTACGGTTTTGGTCGCGGTCCCCGCGGGTGTCTGACCTGGCTGTGCCGTCGTGCTCTGCGCAGGGACAGACTGTACCTTATAGGTCAGTGGGGGCTGGCCATTCTGTTCTCCGAGTACGAAGAAGCTATAGACCTTGCCATCTTTTACATCAGCTTTAATGGGGAGTTTCTTATCAGTTTTGCTTGCCGTCGCATTCAGCGTATAACTTCCAGCGGGAACGGTTATATAATCGCTGGCCTGCTCATAGTGTAGATCGCTGACCACCTTTTTATTGTCAGAGGTCGTGACGTTGAGTGTGCCCAGGTCTGGCGAGAGATGATAGACGCGTACCTTGGCATCTTTGGTACTGCCGGTGTTATCATCTTTAAACCCCTTCACTGAGAAGTCGCCTTGCTTGCTACCAGTAGCCGCGATGGTATAGTAGCCATGCTGCTTGACATTGGCATTGGCCGTGATGACCGCTGCGTTCTCGCCTTTCCCCGCGGGAGCAACCTTAATTTCATGCTTGCCAGGAGTAAGCGTTTTATAGTCTGTCACCGTGCCAAACGAGAAGTCACTTAGTAGCTTCTTTCCATCTACGAATATATCGACGGGACCCGCCTTAGGCGAGGCATGCACGATGCGCACATGAGCGTCATTGTCGCGTGAAGCGGCCGAGGCCGAGCGGACGCCCAGTACGCAGGCACAGGCAAGCGCAAGCATCACCAGGGGGATTGTGGCCCGGTAAAGCAGGCTGCCAGTTGCCTGGTGCGATTGCATAGTCTGGTATCTCATGATAGGCAAACTCCTTGTGTTGGTGTACACATAGCTCCTCGAAGTGGTATGCCAGAGGAGATTAGAGGTCGCCTCTGTTCCCATATGCATACACAGAGGTTGACTATGTTGCCGGCAAGAGTGCTCTTCGATTGACCAACGTACAGGGTGTCAGCCTGCCAGGCTTGTGAGTTGTAAGGCTCACAAGTGTTTGTTTCCCTCCTCACCTTCTCACATGCGTTCCAGTATAGAGATGGAATAGCACGCAGAAGATAGTCAAATTCTTTAACCTTTCGACACAGAGATGACATTTCCCCGGTGTTGCCGGCAGGTTGTTTGCTTGTTCGTTAGCAGTATACAGACACAGCAAAATGGTGGCTGAGTTCCTTAGAGGGGAGGGTTGCGATGAAGAAGTGGGAGGAGCCTTTGAAGAGGGCCAGGTTTGTGGCAGGCTCCTCGTGGGTCGATGAATGGGAGGAGGGAATCTCCTATTGCCAGTATCCAGGGAGAGTATACATGTGCTTATCGATACGCGCAGTGCAGGTTGCAGCCCAACGCTGCTAAAGCACGCGTCTACATATCATCGTTATATGTAGACGCGTGCTTTAGCAGCGTTGGGCTACTGATTACCGTCTATGCTTGAGCGCATGCTATGCTAAGGAAATCTAACAGAAGTTTGCATCTGACATTGCGTATGCCTTTTGAAAATAAGGAACTTATGAGGAATGCTACTAGCAAATACACTTCTCTCTGATATGGCAGCCTTG
The DNA here is from genome assembly GCF_016587375.1 of Ktedonobacter robiniae. GTDB lineage: Bacteria > Chloroflexota > Ktedonobacteria > Ktedonobacterales > Ktedonobacteraceae > Ktedonobacter > Ktedonobacter robiniae. Next base: position 52,534 of record NZ_BNJG01000001.1, on the reverse strand, counting down.
CCGCTGCGTGGAACACTCTTAAACTTTGCTACGGTCATGCTGGGAGGCATCATTGGCCTGTTGATTGGAGATCGCCTCCCCGAGCGGATTAAGCAGGGCGTCATTATTGTGATTGGTATTATGACGATTGTGATCGGGATGAGTAGTGCCTTGAAGACGGAGAACGCCTTGATTCCGCTTCTGGCCCTGGTGATTGGTGTGGTAGTGGGGGAACTTCTCAATATTGATGGCGGCATTAACTGGTTGGGTGATTCGCTGAAGCGGCGGGTCGATAAGACAGGTCGCGAGCAACACTTTACCGCGGCTTTTGTAGTGGCGAGCCTGCAATTCTGTGTGGGACCCTTGACGGTTCTCGGCTCGATACAGGATGGCCTGACGGGCGACTTTCGCTTGCTGGCTATCAAAGCTATCCTGGATGGCTTTTCCGCGATTATTTTTGCCAGCAGCTTTGGACGAGGCGTGCTTTTTGCCGGGGCAACGGTGCTTATCGTGCAGGGAGGTATCTCACTGCTGGCGGGCCTGATCAAGCCTCTACTCATCTCGAATCCCGCCCTGGCGCTGGGAATGCAGCCACGCGTCATCGAGCTTTCCGCCGCAGGTGGGACAATTCTCATCGCCCTGGCGCTCAATATCCTCGGCATTCAGTCGCAGAGTCTGTGGGCGGAGCGGATCAAAGTCGCGAACATGCTTCCAGCTTTGCTGATCGCCCCCTTGCTGGTTGCCCTGCTCAATATCCTGCATATTCCCCTCGACTTCGGCCTGGGAGGTTAAGATATTTACTAGGAATGGGGTGTCGTAAAAAGGCCAGCGGCCTTTTTACGACACCCCATTCCTAGTAAAATTAGGCTCTCAAGATGTATCAAGAGATGTCTCTGCTAACGTGTATAGACTATACCATGCATGCGAGAGCCAAAATCTTCATAACTCAAATGTATGGCTTGCTGCGCCCTAAAGAGAGGTCAGCAATTCTGCTGAGTTCTCGGTGCTGATTTATAATGATACACATAGAGGTGTATTAATTAATTTTCATGCTTTTGAGAAGAAAGTACCGATCCTGCCGCTTTTCTCGCTGAAAGCAGTACACTGTTGTTGATTGTCCACAAATGCACACTTTTTTACTTCCAGATGCTTTTTTTACGGTCTATTTCCTGCTCTATGGCAGGATGGATGTGTGTTTCAACGGTTAATAGGTGTGTATGGCCCTCTAACTGGGCTGATGTGTGCTGTATGGACACGAAGGATCAATCATATAGATCCGGCTGTGTGGTCTTTCCGACGAGGTGCATGAATGGACGACAAGGCGGGTCGCCGTAACAAACTGTCTGAGAATACCAGGCAGTGGCAGAGAAGAACTGAACACTTTGGGCGCAGGCTCCGAAGGCTGCTTCTTGAAGAACGCAGTGTGCTATGTACAGGTGTATTGATCGTGTTGCTCCTGGGGCTTTTGTATATCGTGGCGAGTCAGCTCCAACCTCCGACACTCACGAATACCACGCCTGCCAACGAGACAGTGCTTTCTTATAGTGATTTTGTGAAGCAAGTGGAGGTGGGACATGTCTGGGCGGTGAATATTCGTGGCAATGAGATAAGTGCGCTCCTGAATCAACCACTTTTGGTGAGCACATCGCCAGCTACCCCGACTACGGCGAAGGTGACCGTAGAACAGAAGAGCCAGGATATACAGGCCTGGAATCGCTATATCAGCACTGGCAATTCGCCCGGGGGAAGATACTTGATACAGAGCGTGCGGTACATACACAAATGCCAGTAAATGGCGATGAGCAGTTGATGGCCTTGCTTTTGAGTAAGCAAGTGCAGGTGAGGACGATTCCCGTGGCACAAACGGCTGATTGGTTAGTGTATCTATGGCGATTTCTCCCCTTTCTCATTGGCGCGCTGATCATACTCGGTTACACGATGATGCGTAACCGGTCCAGCCTAGAGAAAACGATTGATGAGCGTATTACGCAGATGGGCAAGAACCGCGTGCGCCGCTTTGAGCGTGCGAAAGAGGTTCCTCGCTCAGGCCATGAGCCACGCGAGGCGCGCAAAGAGCAGATCCGTGGCCCGGTCAATGTCACTGGTGGAGAGGCAGTTGCGAAGGCGCGTGTGGCGCGCCTTACTGAAGTGAACCGTGTCACCTTCGCTGACGTTGCAGGTATTGACGAGGTGCGCAGTGAACTGGAGGAGATCGTCGAGTTCTTACGCCGCCCCGAGCGCTATAATCGCCTGGGTGCGCGTATTCCACGCGGCGCCTTGCTTGTTGGCCCTCCAGGAACCGGCAAAACCCTCTTGGCCCGGGCGGTGGCCGGGGAGGCCCAGGTTCCCTTCTTCTCTATGAGTGCCTCGGAGTTTGTGGAGATGTTTGTAGGTGTGGGCGCCAGCCGGGTACGCGACCTGTTTAATCAGGCACGGCAGGCGTCTCCCAGCGTCATCTTTATCGACGAGATAGACGCGGTGGGGCGCAAGCGCTCCATGCGCATGAGCGGCAACGATGAGCGCGATCAAACCCTGAACCAGTTGCTCGTAGAGCTGGATGGCTTTGATGCACGCCATGCTGTCGTAGTCCTGGCCGCAACGAACCGGGCCGATATTCTTGATAGTGCCTTGCTACGCCCAGGCCGCTTTGATCGGCGCATTATGGTCTCGCCACCCGACCGTGTGGGTCGCGAGGCGATTCTGCGTGTGCATACGCGCAACACCCCTCTGGACGCAGACGTGAGCCTTGAGCGGATCGCGCGCATCACTACGGGCATGACTGGCGCAGACCTGGCAAATCTGGTCAATGAGGCGGCCCTAAGTGCGGCTCGGCGTAATCTTCCCAGCGTTCCTTATCCCTGTTTTGAGGAGGCCCTGGCGCGTGTACAGCTTGGAGCACTCCGTCCTCTGGTGATGAATGAGCGCGAGCGCCGCATCATTGCCATTCACGAGGGCGGACATGCCCTGGTCGCGCACTACCTCCCTGAGGGCGATGTGGTGAACCGTGTGACCATTCTGCCGCGAGGCCAGAGCCTGGGTGTGACACACTTCATGAGCGAAGAGGACCGCTATAACTATAGTCGCGAGTACTTGATCGCGAAGATCGCCATTGGCCTGGGTGGACGAGTCGCCGAGGAGTTGACCTTTGGTGAGCAGCATGTGACCACGGGGGCCGAGAACGATTTTCAGGTAGTGACGGACCTGGCCCGAAAGATGGTTACGCGCTGGGGCATGAGCAAGCAACTGGGATTGGTCTTTGCCGACTATCAAGCCGGAGAAGGGGCATATGGGCTGAATATGCGTCGCCGTGCGGACCTGCACTCTCGCGACCTGGCCCTGAACGCTCACGGAGAGCCTGTGCTACAAGGAGGCGCCCTTCCGCCTGCACTGCCCATGGCCAACGTCGAGTCCTCGCCTGCCACAGCGAGTGTTGGACTGAGCTTGAATGCTCTTGTGGATGCAGAAGTACTGAATATTCTCGCGGAGGGGCGCGCGGTCGCCTCCCACATCCTGACTGAGCATCATGCGCAATTGCAACACCTGGCTGCTACCCTGATGGAGGAAGAAACCCTGGATCGTGCACAGTTTGAAGCCCTGATAGGGGCAAAACCACATGCTTAATGTTAGTGAGAAAAAGCAGCAGAACCGGGAAGCGGCGCTTCCCGGTTCTGCTGCTTTTTCTCGTCTTTAACTTACCATGTCTTCGGTAAACCAGACCCAGCCGCTGGGATCAACGTAGATGCCAATGCCTATGCGATGAAGCGTTGTACTGAAAAGGTGAATGCGGTGCCAGCCCGTAGGCGGCTCATTGACCATGCTCATGTGCACGGCGTAGACATTCGTCCAGGGTGGGCTTGATGGTCCCGCCTCGCCAATGTTCTCGCCACAGTCGCTATAACCTGCGAAACCTTCGTTAGCGATGCGTTGACACTGGTCCAGGCCATCGGGGCAGGTATGGCTGAAGCCACAATGGAACATATTCCAGCTATGTAGGCGTGCTCCCCTGCCAGCGTCGTATTCCACTGATAGGCGTAGAGTCCACGCGCTGCCCGGTCGCTGTTGATCTGATTAAAAAGCTGTTGTGTTAGCTGTTGTTCGAGCGCGGTTAGCCCTGGAGGAGAGCCATATGGAGCGGCGCCCGAGCCGGTAGCCGGAATATTGGTAGGTCCGCCTGCGGCCCCTGCTGGCTTCTGGGTAGGTGTAGGCGTGGGTGTCGTGGCTTGAGCTTGTAGGGGGGTATCAGGTGTTGGGGTGGCGTGTTTTTCTTCAATATTGTCACGCGCTATGGTATGAGGTGTATTCTTCCCTCTGACCTCTGGCGCCTGCGATCCACAGGCGGTCAGGAGAATGCTGCTCCACAAGAGGCAGCACGCCGTAGCACATAACACGAACCAGGACGTATTCTTACTCAAGATACTTACCTATCCCTCCTAAGAAGACACGCAATACGAAGATAATCTTGCCAGAGAATCTCTGACTTTATGAAATATTTTTGTTTGCTTGTTCGCGATATAGATGACCAGGATCAGCAATAATAAGACATACAGCGAAAGCGCAAATAAGAGGCGCGCCCGGTCCATAGACGTGGCCTCTTATAGGGTAACGTATTTGCGAGTATCAATGCATACATTTGCCGCTGGTATAGTACTTTTTGTCTGCTGGAAGGCGTGAAAAGCTATCCCTGGTCAGTATAGAGCATTGCGCGTTAAAAGCGGCAGGTGATGACGACTGCGCTCATATCGTCGGGCTTGGCACGAATGGTGGCGCTGCGACTCTCATGTGAGCGATTGAGGGAGTGGCGTACAAGTTCGCGTGCCGTGGTGTCGCGGGGTGTGCTGCGTAGAATATGCTCAATTTCTTCATCGGTGAGATTATCATGAACGCCGTCAGTGCAGAGCAGAACGCGATCCCCTGGTTGAATGCTGATTTCGTCGATATGAATAGTTGGTGGCAAGGGGCCGCCCAGAGCCTGGGTGATGCCTCCCCGCAGGCGGAAGTAGCTGAGTTCGGTATCTGAGAGCTGTCCAGCCGTCTGGGCCTGATCTATACGGAGCGCGTTCTCTTCATCAATGATGCGGTTTTCGACGAGTTTGGCCAGCAGACCATCATCCTTGGTGAGGCGCTGCATCGGCTCTTTCTCCCGTGCTAGATAGATACGGCTATCTCCTACATGGGCATAGTAGAGCGTGTAGTGGCCTGCCCTGGCCTGGCGAGAGATTACTGCCAGCGCGACCGTCGTGGCGAGATCGTCGGTGCCAGCGCGGCGTGCTCCTTCGGTGCGTACCTGGTCATCGGCATCATAGATGAGTTCTTCTAATAGCTCGCAGAAATTAGCCTGGGCTGAGGCTTCTGGAATGGTCAGAACCTTGCGTCCAGGTTGGAACTGGCGCAGGCGGCGTCGCCATTGTTGGAGAGCGGCATAGTGGGCTGTTTGGGAGGCAATCTCACCAGCGGCACTTCCTCCAACGCCATCGAAGACTGCGACCAGCCCAGTGCGCTCATCCACGAGTACGCTATCTTCATTCCGCGTTGGATGTCGTTCGCAGGCAATAGTACGAAGAGAAAAAGTAAAAGGTGGGAGTGCAGACCCAGAAAAATTTTTTATTGAAGGATTAGTATGAATTTTATTCTGCGGCATCTTCGTCGAATGCGGCCTTTCGAGCAATATATGCATAGTCTTGTCCGATGCTAGCGATACTTTCTAGTATATCTCACAGGACTATCAATAGGACTATCAATTATTACGTTATGCAAGAAGCGATCATGTATGCTGTACTAAACAGAGGCATGCTAGCCTCTCTACAGCGTTGCTATGTGAGCAGGAATGACAGCGCATTGTACAATTTACGACTGTTGGTTTACATATAGAAAACCTCTAAGATGCACTAAGAATAGGTCATGAGTGCAAGTATAGCAGAAAGAGGGCAGAAAAGAAAAGAGTTTCTGCGTATATCGTTAAACCTCATACTAAGTCACTTAAGCGTAGGAAGTTGCGAAACAATTGGCGTGAGTGTGCATGATAGGCTGGAAAGTAGGCGTCTGGATCGTGTTGGATCGCCGCGAGATGGTCGCGGATCTCAGTTGGGGTTTCAGGCTCCAGCGAGCGCATCCAGCTTGCCAGGATGGCTGGCGTGACCTCGATATGGTACTGAAGGCCATAGGCGTGCCGCCCATAACGAAAGGCTTGATGGGGCGCGCAGGTATTACTTGCCAGGAGTTTTCCTTTGCTGGGGAGATCGAACACATCCATATGCCAGTGAAAGACGCGTTCAAAATCAGGAAGGCCCTCAAAAAGTGGATCTTGCCTACCTGCCTTAGTCAGGGGAATATCAAAGAACCCGATCTCAGCCTGGGTGTGCTGGCGAACCTTTGCCCCCAGCGCCGAGGCCAGGAGTTGCCCACCCAGGCAAAGCCCCAGGTAAGGGATCTCGTGCGCTACAAGCTCCCGTAGCCAGGTCTTTTCCTCTATAAAGTAGGGGTAGCTCACCTCATCATAGGCTTGCTGTGCGCCTCCCAGGGCGACAACCGCGCTATAGTCATGCAGCGTGGGCAACTGCTTTGAGCGGGTCACGTCGCATACCTCAAACGCTATAGTGTGCTCCTGGAGCAATTCTCCCAGGAAACCAGGTGGGTCTTCACTGTCATGTTGTAAAAGCAGAACTGGTTTCATTCGTATATAGTCCTTCAGGTGGCCTTGCGCCACATTATTTTTTATATTGAATTTATTCGATGCTATGGGCCGCAGCCGGGCCTGACTCCTCGCGCCTGCGGCGCTCGCCTCGGTTGTTGGTGTAGTGGCATCCTGGCAACTACCAGCAAACAGAAAGAACGTGCTCATGGCGTTCCCTATGCTAATAAAGAGCTTCTATGATTCTATCACGTCTTTTTACAGATATGCCCGTAGGCATTAGTACTAATGGGGCGGAGTCTCGTCCGACGCATGCTTTAGCAGTGTCGGACGAGACTCCGCCCCGGTGAGTCGCGACTAGCGTGCCACGCTGGAGAAGAAGGACTCAGTGGCTGCCATGAGTTCGGGCTGGCCCGTCCAGGCCATCTCGACGCTCCAGGTCTCCCCAGGTGCCAGTTCGAGCGGCCAGGTGAGCACCATACAGCTTCCCTGGTGAGTGCGCTCAAATCCGGCCTCTGAGCCGGTAATCGTGTCCAGTGAGAAACGCCAGAGGGTTGCAGGTTTGCTGACTTCCAGCCGCAGGTCCTGTTGCAGCCAGGCATTGCCCATATGCAGCTCCTGGACCTCGTGCAGCTCTTCTGTGCCATCAAAAGGTACCCTGGCTGGCTCCCGTTGCTTGAGGTAATAATAGGCCTGCTCGTTTGCGCCACCACCCAGGAAGTTGAGGTTCCACTCACAGGCGAAGCGCGTCTGCAAGGTGACCTGGCCCTGATTGGTCAGTTCATAGCGAATACTGAGGCCTTCTTCCCCCGGTGGCAGCACGATCTTTTTACTGAGATGAAGCGGTAAGGGATTCAGGGCGCCAGCTCGCCGTACGCTTCCGGTGCGTGAGAGAGTGATCTCGGTGCCGGTGGCATCCTGCTTGACAGCGGCCTGGTATGGGCGCTCTACGAAGTCGCCATATTCTTCATAGCGGTTGTGCGCGAAGGAGTTCATGGGGAGTCCTGGTGGCAAGAAATGGTCAACCAGGCTGGCGCGTCGATAGCGATCAACGGTTAGATGGCGATCCAGGTCATGCTCTTTAGTGCGGACCGCGGTATGGGGTGAGGCTGGCTCCTGTACATTGCTCTTCTCATCACTGCTTTTCTTCTCGGCCTGCGCGCTCAGAGCCAACTGCTTGCGGCGCTCCTGTTCATGCTCGCGCAGGGTGCGGTGATAGCTCTCCTCACGGCGTGATATGACGCTGAGGACATTATGCGCGCTGCGGCGCATATCCCATTCAAAGAGTGTGCCGCCGCGCTGGGGATCGAAGTAGAGGTTCTGCTGATCGCTTTCGACGAGCAGTTCATCGCGTGTGTCAAAGTCAAAATCGGTGAACGTATACTGCTGCCAGGGTGCGGTACCGTGCAACACACGATCAGCCGCGTTCTCCGCTTTGATCAGGTGATGATAGATGGCTGAGCGCACATGCGTCATGTAGATGCCGCCAAAGAGGCCATGCCAGTAAGTATCGTTGGCCTGAGCCTTCCAGAGATGATGGAGTCCATGCTCGTCGGTTGCGCCCGCCTTATAGACCTTATGATGGATGTGCTGCATCTTTTTATGCTGGTTATTGATTTCGGGGTAGCGTACCAGAAAGTTGCGCCAGAAGCCACCGCGCATAAATTGCAAGGCCTCGTCCTGGCGTGTCTCTTCGTATTTATGCAGGAGCTTGCCAAAGCTATAGGCCTTGCGCGGAGGCAGCGCCCACTCGCTCATCTCAACATATGAAGCTGTGGGGAGATAGATGCGCCCCAGGGCTGGTTGCTTCTGAGCATACTCCCCCAGGGGGATGGTATGGAGCCAGGAACTATGCTCTTCTAGCGCACTAAAGAAGGTCTCGACCCAGCCTGGCTCTGTTTGGGTACCCCAGCAATAGCGATCAGTCTCCGGCCAGCTACCAAACTTCTCGCCATCATCGCCCATGACCAGGATACGGGTGCCATCAGGGGTGGCAAGCGAGCGGAGCGTGTCGATGGTCTCCGCGACGGGGCGCCAGGGGATGGTGTAGCGCAACATCTTATTGGTCGCGTAGACTTTGAGCATGTGACCCTGATCCTCGGTGGCATAGTAGCCGTAGAGGTCGCTATCTTCCTGCCCCACATACTTGAAGTGGACATCATCTACAACCGTCCATTGTATCCCGGCCTCGTGCAGATAACGTGGCAGTGCCGGCTCCCAGACGCGTTCGGCCAGCCACATGCCGCTGGGCGTTATGCCAAAGACCTGCTGCAACTTCTCGCTGAGATGCCGAATCTGCCCAACCTTATCCGCGTCGGGAATAGAGGGCAGGATTGGTTCATAGTAGCCGCCACCGACAATCTCCACCTGCCCGCGCTTTACTAACTCCGAGAGGCGTTGCAGAAACTCGGGGTGTGCCTCCAAGAGCCAATCGAGTAATGAGCCAGTGTAGTGTAGCGAGACGCGTACCCCCGGATGAAGTTCCAGGGCTTTGAGCATGGGTAGATAGGCCTCCTGGTACACCTTTTCAAACACCCAGGGGAAGTTTCCGACGGGTTGGTGATTATGCAGGAGAAGGCCGAAATAGATGTGATTGTTACTCCCTGTTGGCATTTGCTTTCACCTTGTTGGTCGTAGAAACACAATACTCGTGATCTGGAGGTCACGAGAAAAAGTGAATCTCCTTATTTCAACTATAGTTCCAAAAAAACATAGCGTTTTGTAACGAAAGAGGGCTTTCTATTGATCGCTTGCTTTCGCTACTTTCCGCTTGCTTTCTGGTTTCGTGAGGGGAACGACAATCCTCACCGGATGGACTACCAGAGATGCAAGCATCCCTTTACCATCCTCTACCCCCTTTGCCCAAAAGGCGTCAGGGGCTACTTTGCGTATGATGTTGCCAGCACCGTTCACGTCGGCATTGATCTTGCGACCATCGGATGCGTGGTAAAGTCCACGCATCACCCGCTTCCCACTAAACGTGTGCTTCTCATTTTTATTATACGGGTCACGCACTGGCAGCAGGTCCAGGTCGAGCAAACTGGCTTTTGTATAGGATTCCCCTTGTGATCAAGCACCATCAGGATTTGTTGGCTCACCTTTGCCGGGAGCGCTTTGTATGCCTCATGAGGCTGCATTCGCCGTTGCTTCTCATTGTAGTTGAGATACTTCCCTTTGTGGATAAGGGATTGGCGGATCTCGTACAAAGCTGTATTATATAGATTCTTTGATTTGAAGGCTGCTTCATCAATAATAGCATATCGTGGATCACGCCTGTCAATCATATGCTGCTCAATGAGGCGCATCTTTTTCGTCTCATATCTGTATCTTTTCTGGTACCGTTTATCCCCTTCATTGGTAGTGAACACCAAGCGAATATGTTGAGTATCTGGAAGGGCCGCATTATGGGAGAAAGAAACAGATTGTACGCCTGTGTGTGCTAATAACAGGCTCTTGGCCTGGGTTTGGCTCTTGCCTGCAATGTTAGCCTTGATGCGCTCCTGCTCAGCTTGGGAGAACTGATATACCCATGCGCTTGTCCCTGTCGCCTGTATGGTCGTTGTCCCTTGTGCTGTGGTGGTGATGTGAACCTCCCCGCTCGATGTGAACCCGGCTCCTAACTGCTGCTTTGCCTGGATTGTAAGTTCCTGGGTGAGTAGTGTTCGGATTTTATGCGAACAAATGTCCTATCTTCACCGATATATGTCAATGCATTACTTGTGTGAACTTGCCTCTCTCCTCCTCTCCAAGAAGGAACGCCGCAGGAGTCCCCACGCGTGAACGACAGGGGACTCCTGCGGCGGTTTGTTGAAAAATATGAGTCCATACGACACTCTCAAGCGCGAATGATCTTTTTCTTTCTCCATACCTGTACCACGCGACTACTCCCTCCAACAACTACAACATAGCTGACAAAAGCGAGCAGGCTGATACAGACACTACTTGGATATCCTGTGTAGAAGCCAATCGCTATGCCAACCCAGGTACATGCGACGGCGAGGATAGCGGCAAGACCAAGAGCTGCCAGAGGACGGCTGACTACCTGATATGCAATGGCCGCTGGCAAAAGCAGCAGCGCGAACACCAGTAATGCTCCCACAGACAGAGTCGCTTCACTGACTGTGATGGCCAGCAGCACCATAAAACCCAGGCCAAGTGCGCGCACCGGTACGCCATGAGCTGCTGCGACATCGGGGTCAAGAGATGCGAAGAGCAGGGGCCTCGCAAACAGTAAGAGAAGAACCATTACTCCTCCACTCACAAGGACAATCGTTCGCAGTTGATCTGTCGATACTCCCAGGATATTGCCAAAGAGCACGGTAACCCCTGAAAAGCCCGTTCCTGTCCCGCTCATATGCGCTGTAAACAGGCTCAGAAAGAAGACGCCTAATCCAAGCACCCAGGACAAGACCGTGCCAATGGCTACATCCCGCCCTCGCAATCGCTCACCAAATCCTCCCATCGCGAGGGCGACAACCACGGTTGTAATGATCAGGCTGAGGATAGGGTTGATGCCTAATGCCGCACCACCCAGCGCTCCAGTAAAAGCAACATCCGAAAGCGACTCTCCCGCGAACGCCTGGTGGCGCAGGACGACAAAATAGCCAACCAGCCCGGCAACGATACTCAAGAGCGTTCCAGCAAGGAGGGCCTGGCGCATAAAGTCGTAACTCAGCATTACCTGGAGATCCTGCCAGAGATTGAGGGTAAATGGGGGCAGTGCAGTTGCTATGGTAATTCTCATATGATTTCTTCTCTCTGTAGGCGAGCGTATTGGCGTAAAAGAGCCGTTTGGATGAAGCGTACGCCGCGTACCAGGACGTAGGTGCCAAAGGCAAAGGTGGTGATGAAAAAGCCGACTGGATAGGGCGTGGCATAGCCAATGGCGAGTCCGACCCAGGTAAAGAGCAGCGCCAGGATCATCGCAACAAGCACAGCCACAACAGGACGAGTCGTGACAGCATGCGCAATCGCTGCTGGCGTCACCAGAAGAGCAAAGATGAGCAAGACTCCAATGACCTGTACGGCGACGGCAACCTCCAGTGCCAGGAGCACAAGGAATCCAAGGGAGAGCGCACGAACAGGAACCCGGTGCGCCGCCGCCACATTGGGATCAAGAGAAGCAAAAAAGAGGGGACGCGCGATGCAGAACATAACAGCGAGCAGGAGCAGTGTTGAATAGGCAATGATGCCTACATCCGCGTCGCTAATACCGAGTACGTTCCCAAACAGAACCGTATAGACGCCGCCCGCGTACTCGGCTGTGGAGAGGTGAAGAAAGAGGAAGCCCAGCGCCAGTGAGGCAGTGAAAACGGCCCCAACCGCAATGTCGCTCTGGCGATGCTGTCGAGCCGTACTACTCAGCGTCTGGATACCCACCGCCGCAAGCAGGCCCGCGAGAAAGAGTCCAATGACGGGTGCAATCCCTAAGAGAGCGGCCCCCGTCGCTCCAGCAAAGCCGACGTTCGCCAGGCTATGACCCGCGAAGCTCTGGTCGCGCAACACCATAAAATAGCCCATCACGCCTGCCGCTATGGCGACAAGCGTACCCGCGAGGTACGCGTTTTGCATGAAGTGATAGTGCAGGAGAAGCTGGAGATCCGCGATGAGGTCCCAGGAGAAGGGGTTTGCATCAGCGAAGACGATGTGCATGATAGCTCGCCTCCTCTTCGGGTTGCCCAACCACGACAATACGCCCATCGCTGGCGTGCAGGACCTCAATGGGCGTATTGTAGAGGCGCGAAAGCGTCTCTGTCGTGATCACCTCTTCTGGTCTCCCGACGGCAATCTGGCCGTGTGCGACATACACCACGCGATCAACAGCCGACAGAATGGGGTTGACATCATGCGCCACCAGCAGCACCGCTGCCTCCGTTTCCCGGCTAACCTGCCGGATCACTCCCGCAACACCTTGCTGATTACGCAGGTCCAAACTGTCGAGAGGTTCATCCAGGGCCAGGATACGAGGACGCTTGACCAGGGCTTGAGCGATTAGCAGGCGTTGTTGCTCTCCGCCAGATAACTCACCAATGGGCCGATCCGCGTACGTGCTCGCACCAACACGATCAATGGCCTCCTGCACGCAGGCCTCAGTTTCACGTGTCTTACGGCGCTGAAGCAGAGGCAGGGGTAATCCCCAGTGAGCTCCATCCAGCCCAAGACGTACAATACTCCGTCCTCGTACACGCACATCGGCCTCAAAATGACGCCGTTGGGGAACATAGCCGATGGCGACATGGCCCCGCTGGGCGGGATGCCCAAGGACGATAATATTTCCTGCCGCAAGGGGAAGCAGCCCGAGCATGGCTTTGAGCAGTGTCGACTTGCCCGCGCCATTAGGTCCCAGGATCGCCAGAAATTCGCCTGGCTGGACGCTCAGGTTTACCTGCTGCCAGATCATACGCCCACCAAGGACGACCGCCGCATCTTCCACCTGGATAATAGGGGTAAGTGAGACAGGAGTGGGAACAGGTGACGGAGAAGAGGATGTATTAACCATTGTGTTATGTACCTCCATTGGCGCGGCAAGTTTTGGCTTGCCGCGCCAATGCGCTATTTGCCCGTCGCTTGCGCGAGGGTGGTTTCGATGCCCTGGAGTTGCGCTGATTGCCATGCTTCAAATGAAGCAGTCGCCGGAGTCAGCGTCTCCGTGATGGTAGCAACAGGAATGTTATTGGCCTTCGCCAGGTTGATCAAGGCCTGGACATTATTGGGCGTATTCTGCGAATTGTAAATCAAGACTTTGATCTGTTTCTGTTTGATCTGCTGCTCAACGGTCGCTTCATCGCCGGCAGAAATATCTTCCCCCTCAGAAACAGCCTTGAGATACGAATACGGCGTGACCAACTTCAGTCCCAGAGCGGGCGCGAGATAGGAGAATATGCTCTCCGTCGCCCCGACCGGCGTGTCGCCATACTTCGCTTTAATATCCGCGATCAGCGTATGATACTGCTTCAGCCCGTCTGTAAGAAAAGCCTGGTCCGATTGATCAAAGGCGGCAGTATCTCCCGGATCGAGAGTCTTCAGGTCATCACGAATCTTATTGGCCACGGCAGTCACGTAATCGGGGTTATACCACATGTGGGGATTATCGCCTTCGTGTTTGCCATTAAAGTCGCCCACATTCAATTCTTTGCGCCCACTTGCTGGATTGGCCTTCAAGAGCTTGTCCATCCAGGGATCATAGCCTGCGCCATTGAAGATGACATACTGCGCGTCAGCGACCACTCTCGCATTAGCCGTGGTTGGTTCATAGTCATGGGGATCGGCATTGGGATCGACGATCAGGCTGGTGACATGGACATGGCTCCCACCTACCTGGGAGGCGATACTGCCCCAGAAGTTTTCGGCGGCCACCACTTCAATCGTCTTCCCAGAATTGCTATTTGCAGCAGACGACCCCTGAGCGTTACTTCCACCACAGGCCGCAAGGACCAGTAGGAAGAACATACTGATGAGTGCAGACGGAAACGCTGCACGACGCGAGGGAGACATAGAATTCCTCCTTGAACGAAACAGAAATATGCACCATGGACAACAGGTAATCAGAAATACCTGTCTGGCTTATAAAAGCGCTTCTGTTCCCTGTCTGAGAAACGTATCTTCGACGAAGGTTTCCAGAAGCCACACGGTGTTTTTTAGCTATTGATACAAGATATCAATATGCCTCTACGGTACCATTTATTGAGATGAAGTGTCAATAGCTAATGAGACGAAATCTCAAGAATTCTGAAATTTTAGACCCAAATGCAAGCGGTATGCACGGCACTCGTTGCCAGGGGAAGAAAGCAACGCTACTCCTGGCGCCTATACCTATCTGTGTATATGCTCATGTAAGACTATATTAATTTTCAATAGAAAACTTCGTAACTCGTCGAAGTGCGTTCGACATGTTGGGCATGCAAATTCGTAGACAGGCATATATTACAACTCCCCTGATGCTGCTTATTAGTGCTATAAAACCAAGCACCCCCAGAACTGTATATTCTCTACATTGAAGTTTAGCAACCTTCTACGTGTGCTCCATAAGCAGCGTGGCACGCATCGCGACGGATTTCTTGCTTGAAATCCGCGCCCTTCCCAGGTATACTCTACCTCAGGATGGATACCTCTCTCCTGTTTAACGTACGAAGGAACGGACGACAAGCTCTCTACTTGTCCATATGACAGGAGTACAAGGACGTGCTTGAAAAGACTTTTTTGCGTAAACAGTTTCCTCTTCGCCGCCTGGCGACCTCCTTGCTGTTGACCATGTTATTGTCCCTCACATTCTCCGTTGGTGCTGCCTCTGCCCATGCGCAGGTAACCCTGGTTGGACCCAAACAGCATTATCTTGCTGTGGGTGATTCACTTGCCTTTGGTTTCCAGCCCGACCTGGATTTTAGTCATGGCTATGCGGACTATCTCTACTCTAACTTGAAGGGGCATGGGACAACGTCACTGGCGAACTTTGCCTGCCCCGGGGAGACGAGTACGACGATGATCAAGGGGGGATGCCCCTATTCCTACCTGCGCAAGTATCCCTATGTTGGCGATCAACTTGACGCGGCCCTGCTCTACCTGTACCTCAATCCTGGCAAGGTCAGTCCGGTGACGCTGGATATTGGCGCCAACGATATCAAAGGCAGCCTCAATACCTCGACCTGTGCCACGGATGTTGCCAGTTTTAATGCCGAACTCGCCCAACTGGATGCCAACCTGACACAGGTGATTCTGCCCAAGATCCGCGCTGCCCTGACGGTCAATGGGGTCGTGACCGGGGATATTGTGCTGATGAACTACTACGATCCCTATCAAAACATCTGCCCGAACTCTGTGCCCTATACCCAGCTCGTCAACCAGCATCTGGCACAGGATGTGGCGGGCTATGGGCTAATAGCGGATGTCTTTTCGCGCTTTGGGGGTACTACCACACCCAATCCCAACATCTGTACCTATACCTGGATGTGTAGTGTATTCAAGGATATCCATTCAAAGGATGCGGGTTACCAGGTCATCGCGCAAACTTTTGAGGATACTCTGGGCTATTAGCCCCGCTTGAACACCCTGTAGGCCTTATCTTAGTCAAGAGCGCGAATGCCATCTCACCGCAAAAGAGAGGTCCCATCTCACTGGCGTTCGCGCTCTCCCTGTGTCTTGTGTGCATATTTTGCTGCGCGCGAACCCTGGGCGAGGGACACAAAACTTGCTATACTGGTGACGCATTGATTTGTGTGATGCGCGATGAGTAAGGCAGGAAGCAATGTCAAGCATAAAGGTGTTACTGGTTGATGATCATGGACCGCTGCGCAAGGCGCTGCGTGAGGGATTAGAGGCGACTGGCAGCGTCCAGGTGGTTGAGGAGGCCGCGACTGGTCGTGAGGCGGTCGCGAAGGCACTTGAGCTCGACATGGATGTGATCTTGATGGATGTGCAGTTGCAGGACCCCCAGGTGGGGCGAAACGCTATGAGTGGTGTCGCCGCCGCCGTGGCCATACGCCGTGAACGACCCCGTATGCCAGTGGTCTTCTACTCCATTCAGGATGACGATGAATACTATCGTGAGTTTCGTGCCGCGGGCATCTTGACGCACTATGCCTATGTCCGCAAGAGTAATTACCTGCTTCCCAGCATGCTGGTGCCACTTTTGAAGGATGCCGTCAATGGACGGAGCCTGGTGGACCCGGAGATCGAAGACCGCGTGCAGGAGGTGCGTGACCTGGATGAGCAGTCGCCACTCGCCCTGTTGGAGCCGAACGAACTCCGCGTTGCTGAACTGATGGCCCAGGGCATGACCAACGAGCAGATTGCCGCTCGCCTCAATCTGCATGATAAGCGCGCGGTCAGCCGGACCAATGGGCGTATCTATGCCGCCTGGGGGCTGAGCGAGAATGCCGTCGATGATAAGGTAGCTCGCGCTCGGGCGACCCTGATCTACCTCCAGAACCGGCTCATCATGTGGGATGAGCAGGGCACTCCCCTCGTGCAGGATCGACGTGGCGAGTGGGTTCCACTTTTCAAGTAGCTGTATAGCCATGACCACGAACGGTTTTTTTGACATTATGCAACTGACACATGTATTTTCTCTGGCGCTCTCCATCTTTAACCTGATGGCTTTCTTATGGCTGGCCTGCACGGTCTGGCTCAATGGCGACCGGCGGAGTATGATCGCGCGCGTGGGTGTGGTCGGGCTGATCCTTTCGGCGCTCTTCTTCTTTATCCATGCCCTGCTGATCTCGGGTCCCTACGCCCAATCGGCCTCGCTGGTCACTGCCGATACCCTCTGGCGCCTGATCTGGCTACCTGCGCTGGGCGTTCCCTACATCTGGTTTATGATCGGGCTGCACTATGCCTCGCTAATCAATGTGAAATGGGAGCGGCGCCGCCCTCTGTTGCTGCTCTGCAGCGCGCTGCTGGGTGGCAGTGTCCTGCTCTTGCTTGTACTCAACCAGGCGACCTTTACCTTCGCCAGGTCGATCCGCCTCTTTGCCTATGACGATATTCCCCAGGACACCAGTACGGGCTATTTCTCGCCCCTGGTCCTGCTGCCCATCATGTTTCTGGTCTATGTGACGTTCTGCGCCATTGGACCCTGGTTTACGCCAGGCAGGGTGGCACGCCTGCTCAAAGTGCTGCTCTTCTTCCTTATTGGAAAGCGCACGCGCCTACGCAAAGTTTCACTGGGAAACAATATTGTCGATGCGTTCTGGGAGGATAAGATGGAGGCGGAACAACTGGAGGAGCCTGTGCTCTCGTGGCACCAGGCCCGTCCAGGTTTGCTCCTGGCCGCGCTGCTGATGGTGGCCTTAACGACGAGTCTGGGGGGTCTGGGTGTCTGGTCCATGGTCAACTGGCTCAGGCATGGAAAAATACAGCCCGCCTCTTTACCTGTCAGCGGGCACCAGGCCGAGATGTTGCCCCTCAATCTGATGATCATTGATATTCTGGCCGTTGGCTGTGTGGCCTGTATTCTACTCCTGATTGGCTATTCTGTTGTGCGGCATGGGATCTTGATCGAACGCCCGCTGGCGCGCCGTGGCTTTTTTGAGCAGTGGCGTGGTATCGTGATCGTTTCCTGTGTGGTGGCTGTGGGTATTGCGTGCTTTGTGGCCATTACGCGCAGTAATGTGAGCGGTCTCTTGATTCTGACTTCGCTTGCGACCGGTACTTATGCCCTCTTCACCTGGAGCAACTATACCGCCCACGACCGCTATATCAGCATGCTCCGTCCCTTCCTGCGCAGCACAACGCTTAGTCACTGGCTTAAAACGGACCTGCGCAAGACCGAGCAGAATATGGAGGATCTCTTCTTCCATCTCTGTAAAGATGTTCTGGCTGTAGAGTGCGCGCGCCTGGATGTGCTGGCGGGGCCTATTAAGCGTCGCTTTAGCTATCGCTGGCACGAGGAAGAGGAGAGCGAGACGCAGGAAAAACCCTTGCTTGAACGCCAACAGACCACGCCACAACGAGCAGTAAGTGTATCGAACGAGAGGCGTACCAGTCGCCTGCGCAAACTCTATAGAGTGCAAGCCTATCGCATTCAACTGCGCTTGCAGGGGCGCGAGGCCCTCTGCTGGGTCGTACCAATCTATGATGACCTGGGCCTGGTGGCGAAGCTCTACCTGGGGCCGCGCGAAGACGGTGCGGGCTTTACCGATGAAGATATGGATCTTGCCCATGCCTGTGGGCAGCGTATTCTCGATACCCTGCGTGACCATGAGGCCATGCTGGCCGTGGCGGGCCTCCTGCGGCGGCGCACGGTCGATGTGAAACTTCTGGGCGCACAGCAGCGGCGTGTGTTGCATGATGAGATTCTGCCCCAGATGCACCTGGCCCTGCTCAAACTGGAGACCATGCGCCCCTTCATTATGGGACGCCAGGAGGTGATCAACTCTCACCAGGCCGAGCAGTCCTTCAACGATGCCGTAACGATCATTAGCGACGCCCATCGTCAGCTAGCGGCGATGATGCGTGCCACCGTCACCAGCGCTCCTCACCGCCTGGAGCGGGATGGCATGATGCAGGCCATTCATACGCTGATTACGCAGGATTTTCGCCAGTCCTTTGACGAGGTGGAGTGGCAGGTCCCCCAAGAGACGGCGCGTACCATTGATGACATGGTTCCTCCCGCGATTGCTGAGCTTATTTTCGCCGCCGTCCAGGAAGCCTTGCGCAATGCCGCTCGCCATGCGCGTGGTGCCGACGTCCACCGTAAGCTTAAGTTGACTCTCAGCGCCTCTTGCGACCCTGATCTAGAAGTGATTGTGGCCGACGATGGAGTGGGCATCCTCTCCGCCAGCAACACAACAACGGGAACCGGGGGCGGTCTCCTGACGCACAGCGCCTTACTGGCGATTGTTGGTGGGAGCCTGACCATACAGAGTGAGCCATCTCACGGCGTCGCGGTACGTCTCGTCCTCCCCGCCAGCACATTTGCGCCTGGTAGGCTCTCTATCATGTAGCTGAGTACGCTCACGTTTCTCCTGGTTGCCAGACTCAGGAATAATTCCAGTGCCTGGCTCTCTTCCCTTGTTGTCCCTTTTCTCGCTATACTGAATATGAGGAGCCATGTGACAGGCAAACTGGCCTTCACGCCAGGATTCGCGCCCAGGACGTACCTGAAAACGCCTCTATGCGCGTCTTACAATTGATGAGAGCGTTAACATGGCACGAGGAGAGGACATATGATACTGGTTACTGGAGCCACGGGATTCATTGGCAGTCACCTTGTCACGAGCCTGGCAGCGCAAGGAGAGCAGGTTCGTTGCCTGGTGCGTGATCGCAAAAAAGCGGAGAAGAGCCTGCCTGGCGCGAATGTGGAACTGGTTGAAGGCTCGACCATACACCCCGAGACCCTCAAGGCGGCGTTGCAGGGCATCGATACAGTTGTGCACGCGGCCTTTATGACCGCTGATCGCAAAGAGTCAGCGGAGAACCACTACAACGAGACAAATGTTACGGGGACGCGTAACCTGGTCAAGGCTGCTCAGGAGGCGGGCGTCAAACGCATCATCGAGATTGGTGGCCTGGGGACGAAGCCAGATAAGCCTGGCAGCTATATGCAGGGGCGTTACCTGGCCGAGCAGGAGGTGAAAGAGAGCACACTGGATTGGACGATTATTCAGCCATCGGTCCTCTTCGGCAAGGGAGCGCCTTTCATCAAAGGACTCTCAGATCTGATCGCCAGCGCCCCCGTGGTACCGCTCATTGGCGGTGGCAAGACCATGTTTCAGCCCATCCTGGTCGATGACGTTGTGCGCGTCATCGAGTATGTCCTCAAAGAGCCAGAGCAGACAAAGGGCAAGACCTATACCATCGGTGGCCCTGAGTACTACTCGTTTCGCGAGGTGTTTGATCTCCTGCTCAAGACCATGGGAAAGTCACGTCCCAAGGTTTACGCGCCCATGCCCCTGGTCGGTATTGGCGCGGCGGTAATGGAGGCCGTCTTGCCCAAGCCACCCCTGACGCGTGCGGCCATGGCACTTTTCTCTTTCGACAATACCACGGCAATCAATAGCGTCGAGCGCGACTTTGGCTTTACCCCCGTCTCCTTTCGCAACTACCTGGAGACGCACGGAATTTAAGCGGCTGTGTTGTAAAATAGCGCGTGTTCACATCCGCTGATGTGTTATAATGATGGGCATATGCTACCTCTTGTGGTACACATACCCATCATTTTTTGTGCACTGCTAAGAAATGGAAAAGATCCTCGCTATTGGTAAATCAAGCTGTAAATTGTGTCTAGGCTGCCCTTTGCATCGAGCAAGGTTGTAGCATTCCTTTCCCATTAGCTTCTCTACAGAAAGCATACATATTTCACCTGATCATGGTTGTGCAGAGACGGAGGAACCTGAGTGACACAAGCGCTTGACATGAGCAATATACACGAAATTAGCGAATCGCTCATGCGCATTTCACGTCTGCTGCATGAGCATACCCATAAGCTTGAAGTCGCGGTCGAGGGAACCTATGCTGGTCAGACTGGTGATCCACGTGTGAGCTTGTTAATGGATGCTCTGATCGTTGCGCGTAAGGCCGACCTGGAACTGGGACGCAACAGCCAGGCCCTCAAACGTTTGACTACCCAGCAACTCTCCACAAGCAGCGGTAAAGGGAATACCGCCGCCACGCGTGCTGTTTTTGAGCGCGAACGTGCTGAATTACAGTCCAATATCACCTTCCTCAAGAAACAACGCGATGAACAGGGGATCCTGGCCGATATCGCGCGCACCCTGAATTCCACCCTGGAGTTCGACGAGGTCCTGCGCCTGGTCATGGATCGCGTCATTGAGTTCGTCAGCGCCGAACGCGGCTTCCTCATGCTTGTCGATCAGCAGACACAAGACCTGGAGTTCAAAATTGCGCGCGATAAGCAGGCTCGCACCATTCCCGAGAGCGAGTTCTCGACCGCAGGGATCAGTCGGGGCGTGGTTAAGCGCACAATTACTACCCTGGAGCCGCTGGTCTCCGACGATGCCAAGCTCGACGCCTCGCTTAATGGGCATGAGAGCATCATGACCTTTGGCATCCGCTCCATGATGTGCGCGCCACTGGTGGTGCGTGATCACTGCATTGGCGCGGTCTATGTCGATAGTCGCATTAACGCGAATCTCTTTAGACAGCAACACCTGGAGCTGCTTGTCGCCTTCTGTAACCAGGCCGCTATCGCTATCGATAATGCTCGCCTCTTCGCAGATCTCAACCGTGCCATTCAACAGGTACAAGATGACAAGCAGTACATGGATAATATCTTTGCCTCTATTGCCAATGGCGTTGTGACCATTGATTCTCGAGGCTATGTGACCACATTTAATGCCTCCGCAGGTCTGATTCTGCAAATAAATAATTCACAGGCCATTGGCCGGCACTATACCGAGGCCTTTGCCTCACATGCCCATATTGGTGTTGTCGACCTCTTACGCAACGCTCTGGAGCACGCGGAACTCCATGCCCACGGAACCTTCGTTCCCAGCTCGGTGGATAATTGTATCATCCCCAACCGCCTCAATGGCCCCTTCAGCCTGAACCTCTACGTCTCGTCACTACGCGACACGCAAGGAGCGCATATCGGGGCGGCTCTGGTGATTGATGATCGCACAGAGATCAAGCGCTCGGAGGCCGAGACCAAGAAGATTCGCGGCATTTTTGAGCGCTATGTCCATCCCAATGTCGTCAAGCAGCTTATTCGGGATAAGAATGCCCTGAACCTGGGTGGCGAGACCAAAGAGATCTCGGTCCTCTTCGCGGATATCCGCGGTTTTACCCGCCTGAGCGAGAGCATGCCACCCGAGGCCGTGATGGATATGATTAACCGCTATATGCGGATCATGTGCGAGGCCATCTGGGAGGAGGAAGGAACGATTACCGCCTTTCTCGGCGATGCCGTCATGGCCATCTTCAACGCGCCCCTGCCACAGGAGCAGCATGCCCTGCGCGCGGTACGCGCTGCCTGGAAGATGCGCATGGCCGTGCAGGGCTACCAGCAGACACATCCCCAGGAGCGCTTTATCTCCTTTGGCATTGGCGTCAACACGGGCCTGGCCACGGTGGGCAATATCGGCTCCCAGGAGCGCATGCAGAACTATACAGCGATTGGCGACGTCGTCAACGTGGCTTCGCGCTTGCAGAATAACGTCTCCGACAATGATATCTTGCTGAACGATACCACGTACCAGCAGGTCTATCCCTACGTGAGGACCGGTCAGCCCTTCCAGCTCTCCGTCAAAAACAAAGCCGCCCCCCTGACCGTGCGCTACCTCCTCGGCCCCCTATAAACAGATAGAGAGTAACGAGAGATGCGTTGCCCGCTGCCAGCCTTCGGCTGGCAGCGGGCAACGCATCTCTCGTTACTCTGGCGAGTACCTGGCGAACTAAAGCGCCTGGCGCAGCACAAAACCACGCTGAGCCAGGCGAATAAAACCAAACCACTCATACAGGCGGTGGGCGTGCGCGTTCTGCTCCTCGGTGTTGAGCATGATGCGCGTGACGCGTTCGCTGGCGAAAAAGCGTACCGCCTCGGCCATCAGGCGTGCCCCTATCCCCTGGCGTTCAAAGGCGGGGTGGACCGCGATGCGTACCAGGTAGCCATAGTCGGCCTCCACGGTATTAAACTGGTAGCCGACGACCTGCCCATTCTGCTCGGCGACGACAAAGTAGGGATGCGAATTGGCGATATCGCGAAAGGCGGTCGCGTCATAGCGCCAGAGCTCATCAAAGCAGCGCTCCTCGATAGCGAGCAGGGCGGCTGTATCATCCTCAAGTCCAGTTCCTAGCTGCACCGAACGTACGGTGACGCGTGTATTCCCGGAGGTTGGCGTCGTATAGTCATACTTGTCGTAGGCATAGAGCTGGCAGTAGGGTTGAAACCCGCGCGCCAGCAGGAGGGGCGGAGCCAGTCCTGCTCCATATCATTGCCGGAATAATACAGCGCCTGCGCTCCCCGTGCCCGCAGATGTGTGTTGAGGTCTTCAATGAGGTTATCGAGGATGGAGATATAGTATTTGCTCTCGCTCCAACTGACGCCAAATCCGCCTATCCAGGCAATAGGCGGATTGGTGATCTGCGAGATGAGAAAGCCATGTAGTGATGCGTTGTGCAGGTCTCCCACAGCCGGGTAGCGCTCGATCAGGAGTGGCAGCTCCTCTGGGGTGAAGCGCTGATAGATGTATTCGGAGGAGCGAATCAGGCGCTCAACCTGCGGGACATCGGCTGGTGTTAAGAGCCGAATATGCCTGGAGTCGGTTGACATGCGTCCTCAAGCTTTCTCTTCGTCGGCGGACGGCCCCTTAACCTCGCGGCGCAGGCGCTCAATATCTGGCTTTGGCTTACGGCGTACACGATAGCCGGTCAGGTTATGGATGCGCCTGAGTTCTGAGATCAAGACATCGATATTGATCTGGTAGGTCATATCGGGGGCGGGTCCCAGGTCGTCAATGGCGGCCTCGCCACCCATGAGCTGATTGATGGAGGTCGTGACACAGTTCTCAAGCGCGCTAATGCTATAGCCGCCCTCCTGGACCATGATGACGCGTCCATCACAGATCCTCTCGGCATATTCCAGAATGACGCGGTTCAACTGGTAGAAGGCCGCGGTCGAGAGGTACATGTCGCCAATCGGGTCGTCCCAGTGCGCATCAAAGCCCGCCGAGACAAGGATCAGTTGTGGATCAAAGCGATCCATGGCGGGGACCATGACCTGGCGGAAGATGGAGTCATAGACATGGAAGCCTGTGCGTGCTGGCAGGGGGACATTAATCGTTGTGCCCAGGCCTTCGCCCTCGCCCAGCTCGGTTGAGGCGCCGGTCCCTGGATAGAAGGGGGCCTGGTGGACGGAGAAGTACAGCACACGGGGATCGTTGTAGAACATCTCCTGGGTGCCGTTGCCGTGATGCACATCATAGTCAATGATCATGACGCGCTCCAGCCCATGCTTCTCCAGAGCGTAGCGCGCGGCGACCGCGACATTATTGAAGATGCAGAAGCCCATCGCCGATTCCGCGACCGCGTGATGGCCCGGAGGGCGTACGAGGCAGTAGGCGTTTTTAATCTCGCCCTTGAGTAGGGCGTCGATGGCGGTCAGAGGGGCACCAGCCGCTTTCAGCGCGGCCTCATAGGTTTTGGCGGAGACATAGGTATCGGTTGCGAAGAATTGCGTATTGCGACCACCGGAGGCCTCTATTTCCGCTGCTTTCTTGCTAGCCACCTCCACCTCCTGGATATACTCCCGCTCGTGCACTGCCGCCAACTCGTCCACCGTTGCGGCACGCGGTTGGAGTTGCACCAGGTCATCACGCTCAAACCACTTGAGGGCCTGCAATAACTGCATCGACTCGTCGAGGCGCTGTGGGCGCTCTGGGTGCTGCTCGGGCGTAATGTGCTCTAAAAAGATTGGATCATAAATAAAGGCCGTGGTCATAGGATAAAGTCCATTCCTCATTGACGAAGCATTCTGTGATGCGCGCCTGATAGTGGGCATCACAGAATGCTTTGTGCGTGTTCTATTATGGTGTTAGCTATTCTCTGTTTATAGAATACTCCTTGCAAAGAGTATCCTTCAGGAATATTACTTGCTCAGCACCTTTTTGACAAGGGCTGGCACATCAAAGATGGTGTCCGCGACGGGAACACCGGCGGCCTGAAGCGCCTCAACCTTGCCCTGGGCGGTCCCGGTATTGCCCGAGACAATCGCGCCCGCATGGCCCATGCGTTTTCCTGGAGGGGCTGTGCGCCCGGAAATGAAGGCCACCACGGGCTTCTTCATCTGGGTTCTGATGTACTCGGCAGCATCCTCTTCGTCGCTACCACCGATCTCGCCACACATGACGACGACCTCAGTCTGAGGATCCTCGTCGAAGCGCTTGAGGTAGTCCGCGAAGGTTGAGCCGATGATGGGGTCACCACCGATGCCGATGCAGGTCGACTGACCCAGGCCCTCGTTGGTGAGCAGCGAGACCACTTCATAAGTCAGGGTGCCAGAGCGCGAGATGAAGCCGACGGGTCCGGGTGTAAACATGCCGTAGGGGATGATACCGATCTTACCATGGCCTGGCGTGCAGAGTCCTGGGCAGTTGGGGCCAATCAGGGTCGCCCCCTTCTCGCGTACCGCCAGGATCGCGCGGGTCATATCCACAACTGGAATGCCCTCGGTGATGCAGACGATCAGTTCGATGCCTGCGTAGGCTGCCTCTTCGATGGCGTCAGCCGCGCCCGCGGGTGGCACGAAGATGCAGGTGGCATTGGCATCGGTCCGGGCCTTGGCCTGGGCCACGGTATCAAAAACGGGAACGCCCTCGACCTCCTGGCCACCTTTACCAGGGGTGACGCCGCCAACAACGGTCGTGCCGGCCGCTATCATATTATGGGTGTGATACTGACCCTCACGCCCGGTAATGCCTTGCACGATGACGCGCGTGCTTTTATCCAGTAGAATGCTCATTGCTGCTACCCTTCTCTACTTGTCAAGCCCGTTAATGGCGGCGACAATCTTCTGCGCGGAGTCACGCATATCCTGACCCCAGTCGAGTCCCGCGTCTTTCAGCAGGGCGCGACCCTCTTCGGCGCCTGTGCCGGAGAGGCGAACGACAATCGGCATACCCTTGGGCAGCTCTCCCTGCGCCATAATCACGCCACGAGCTACCTCTTCGCCACGCGTAATACCGCCGAAGATGTTGACGAGGATGCCCTTGACCTGGGGGTCGCGTGCGACGAAGGTCAGGGCCTTGTACATGACCTCGGCCTTGGCGCCACCACCGATATCCAGGAAATTCGCGGGCTTGCCGCCGGAACGGGCGACCATGTCGAGCGTGGTCATAACCAGGCCTGCACCGTTACCAATGATACCGACGTCACCATCCAGCTTGACATAGGTCAGGCCTGCCTGCTTGGCCTCGAACTCAATGGGGTTGGCGTCTTCTGGCTCGGACCAGGAGGCAATCTCTTTCTGGCGGTAGAGCGCGTTATCGTCGATCAATATTTTCGCGTCTGCGGCCAGGACCTTGCCGTCTGCGGTCAGGGCCAGGGGGTTGATCTCAGCCAGCTGCGCGTCGGAACCGATATAGGCCTTGGCGAGATTGGCGAGGATAGCGGCTGCGGGACGGAGGGCCTTCGTGGGGAGTCCCGCCTCGGTGACGATGTTGAGGGCCTCAAAGGGGCGCAGCCCCCAGTGCATATCTATAGGATATTTAATAATTTTTTCGGGATGAGTTGCAGCGACCTCTTCGATATCGATACCGCCCTCTTTCGAGACCATGACCACGGGAGTCTGTGACTTGCGGTCATGTACGATACCCAGGTAGTACTCTTCTTTAATATCGATCTTGGAGGTTACAAGAACCTTATCTACGGTCAATCCCTTAATGTTCATGCCCAGTACGCGTGCCGCGGAGGCGCGAGCCTCTTCTGGAGTGTCGCCAAACTGAATGCCACCCGCCTTACCACGTCCACCGACGTAGACCTGGGCTTTGATGACAACGGGCCCGTCAAGTTCGCGGGCAATAGTTTCGGCCTCTTCTGGCGTGTGTGCGACTTTGCCGGGCTGAACCGGAATGCCGTAACGAGCCAGGACTTCTTTGGCCTGATATTCGTGGATCTTCAAAATAATTGCTCCTTAATACGCTTGCTTCCACATATTGACTGCCTCCCTGGAGAAGAGAGACAAGGAGTAGGTTGATGCAACTGAAGTTTATGCTAGCACTTCACAGAAAAGGTGTCAAGGATGGGTTGCGCCTGCAAGCGCTTGTATGCCCTCTCGACTCTCTTCCCCGTAGTGATACCCACGCTAATGTGTGAGGCAGTCCATAGCAATCGTACGCGTTTTCTCTCATACTTGAGACAAAGCTCTCATAACCCCGGAAGCCACGTAATGGCGAGAACACCTCTTAGAGAGGAGATCAAACCTATGACACGTTCCTTGCAAAAAGATTGTAGCGAATATATCGAAGATCTCGATATCACCATGGAATCTCTGCGCGATTGGGAGGGTTTCTCGGATCGCGCGCTAGCCTATGAAATGTTCCTCAATACCTATCGCGATACCTGTGCGCGTGGTCGCCGCGATATTGAACACATTCGCGGAGCTCTTGAGCGCCTGGAGAAAGAGCTGGCCTGGCACCAGCAGCGTTATGAAACCTTCCGCCACAAGAGAAATGAAAGTAAGTAAACTACTCTCTGCATAAAAAAAGGCGCCGGGTAAACACCCGGCGCCTTTTTTTATGCAGAGAGTAGGTAATTATCCCCGGATAACAGCCAGGACTTCGTCGCGTTTTTGTTCCATGAGGGCCTGGGTCTTTGCCTCAAGGTTCAGGCGCAGCAGGGGCTCGGTGTTGGAGCCACGCACGCTAAACCACCAGTCGCCGTAGTCAGCGCTGATACCGTCGAGGGTGTCAAACGACTGGGCCTGCTTGCTAAAGTTTTCCTTGACCTCCTCGATCTTGGCCTTGACGTCGCTGACGGTGCTGTTGATCTCACCACTGCGGTAGTAGACGTCGAGGGGCTTGATGCTCTCGGAGAGCGGTTTGTTCTCGACGGAGACCAGCTCTAGCATGATCAGGAAGGCGATCAGGCCAGAGTCGGCATACCAGTTGTCGCGGAAGTAGAAGTGTCCGGAGTGTTCGCCACCGAAGATGGCGTTCTCTTCGCGCATCTGGGCCTTGATGAAGGAGTGCCCCACGCGGGTGCGACCCGATTTTCCACCCAGTTTCTCGACCAGTTCTGGCACCGCCTTGGAGACGACGAGGTTGTAGAGGATGGTCGAGCCGGGAAACTTATGTAGCAGGCTGTTAGTCACGGCCAGGGTGACCATGGAGCCATCGACCAGGTCGCCATGCTCATCGACGGGGAACATGCGGTCGGCGTCGCCATCGAAAGCCACGCCCATGTCGGCATGCGTCTCGCGTACTTTTTGCTGCACATCTACCATGTTCTCTGGCTCGATTGGGCTGGCGGGATGATGGGGGAAGGAGCCATCCAGCTCAAAGTAGAGGGGAACCAGCTCGCAGGGGAGGTGTTTGAAGACGCGTGGCAGCACCAGGCCCGCCATGCCATTGCCCGCGTCGGCGACGATCTTGAGTGGGCGAATCTTCTTCACGTCGATGAAGGAGAGGGCGTGCTGGACATAGTCGTCGATGATGTCGCGCTGGCTGGCCTCGCCCTTGTGTGCAGGCTCGGCAAACTCACCGCTCACGGCCAGGTCGCGGATATCGCTTAGTCCAGTGTCACGGCTAATAGGATAAGCCATCGCGCGGCAGAACTTCATGCCGTTGTACTTGCCGGGATTGTGCGAGGCAGTGATCATGACGCCTGCGGGATAATTAAACTTACCCACGGCGAAATAGAGCGCGTCCGTCGTCACCATGCCCAGGTCGATAACATTGACACCCTGGTCGGTCAGTCCACGGATCAGGTTCTCCGCCAGTTGTGGTGAGGAGAGACGCATGTCGCGCCCGACCGCGATTTCAGGAATATTTAGATACTGGCCCGCCGCGCGTCCGATTGCATAGACGGCCTCATCGGTGAGGGCCTCGCCATAGATGCCTCGGATGTCATAGGCCCCGAAGATGGAGGGGTTGACATTAGTCTTTGTGCTCATAATTGTGCCGTGCAGGGAGGTCGTATGGATTTGCCCTGCACGTCTCCTTTCTCTATCTATCACGTCGGAGCATATTGGCCTGGATGTCAGGACTCTCCGCTGTGTTGGGTTTATTTGGGGGGTTGCTTCGTATATAGACGCTCCCAGTCATGGCGTAGGATTTCAACAAGAACCCAGGGATCGCCAGAACTGCGCGGATCATAGATCTGTCCGACCTCGGTAAAGTAGCTACGGGTGAAGGCCTTTCGTGCTGGAAGATTGGCAAGAGCCGTCTCCGCATAGATGCGTGCCAGGAAGGGTAGGGTAAAGAGATGATTGACGAGTGTGTAAATCGCCTCGCGCCCATATCCCTTGCCCCAACTCTGTTTATTGCCAATTCCCAGGCCGACCTCTACCTGGCCACTTCGATAATCGAGATTGAAGTACGTAATGGTGCCAATAGGCGCCTTTTGTTCATCTTCAATAATAAACCAGAATTGCCGCCCATTTCCTCGCACATAATTGCGTTCAAAAACAGGGAGAAATTCAGCCATGGTGCGCGAGTAGGGCCGGTGTGGGTCAAAGCGCCATACCTCGTCGTCGCGCTCCCAATGAAAGACGTTGCGTGCATCCTGCATCATTGGTGGGCGTAGTGTAATGCGTTCTCCATGCAGAATAGGTGTGCTGCTTACTCGATTGTCGCGTTGTAGTTCTGTCATGGTTTCTCCGAAGTTCCTCTCGACCGACGCTGCTAAAGCACGCGTCTACATATCATGGCCCATATGTAGACGCGTGCTTTAGCAGCGCCGGGCCATGCCCTGCTTGCGAGCTATATCAGCCCGATTTCACGCGCAAAGCTGGTTCCTGCCGCCAGTGGGTCAACCCCAAAGTTCTCGGCTAATGTCTGCCCAAGGTCGGCCATGGAGGACCGGGTTCCGAGGTCTACTCCGGCGCGAATTGGCTTGCCGTAGGCGAGCAGGGGCACACATTCTCGGGTATGGTCGGTACCATGATAGGTGGGATCGACACCATGGTCGGCGGCGAAGAAGATGGCGTCTTCGGGACGCAGTACCTGCTGCACCTTGTCGAACCATGCGTCTACATCGCGTAGCGCTTGCGCGTATCCCTGGCTATCGCGACGGTGTCCCCATAACATATCAAATTCTACCAGATTCACGAAGAGTAGACCATAAAAGTCTCGCTCAAGCCAGCGCAGGGTCGCGGCCATCCCTTCTTGATTCGTCTCCGTGTGATCGCGCGCGGTCAGGCCGCGGCCCGCGAAGAGGTCTTCAATCTTGCCAATGCCAATCACATCGCGCCCGCTTTCTTTAAGCAGGTCAAGCAGGGTGGTGCCGACTGGCTCCAGGGCGAAGTCGCGCCTGTGCTCGGTCCGCTTGAAATTGCCGGATGTGCCAATAAAGGGGCGCGCGATGACCCGGCCCACAGCGTTCTCGCCTGTCAGCATATCGCGTCCAACCTGGCAGATGCGATAAAGCTCCTCCAGGGGAATGACCTCCTGGTGGGCCGCGATCTGGAAGACGCTATCTGCCGAGGTATAGAGGATGGGCCGCCCAGTACGCACATGCTCTTCGCCCAGTTCTTTAATGATCTCGGTACCCGAGGCGACCTTGTTGCCAATGACTTTGTGTCCACTGGCCTCTTCAAAGGCAGCGACAAGCTCAGCCGGAAAACCTTGGGGATAGGTGGGTAGCGGTCGCTGGAGAACGGCTCCCATAAGCTCCCAGTGTCCCGCGACGCTGTCTTTGCCCGCGGCGGTCTCGTTCAGACGTCCAAAGGCGCCCAGGGCCTTTTCCTGGGGTGGTGTGCCCTGGATAGGCGTGATGTTGCCCAGTCCAATGCGCCCCAGGTTGGGTAGCTCCAGGCCACCGATGGCCTGCGCGCAGTGCTCCAGTGAACTGGCCCCCTCGTCTCCATAGGTTGCACTATCTGAATTGGCTCCTGCTCCTACACCATCTAAGACGATAACGACAGCTCGTTTGAGTATGCTCATAATGAAATCACCTTTGCCGTATCCAGGCGTGCATAACGCGGTAGCGACTCGCCGATGAGCGGCTGCGCGTAGGTGTGAAATGCACGCGTAACCATTGCTGTACTCGCATCAAAATAGGCATCAGGAATGAGGCGCTGCACGTTCGCGATCTCTCCAAGCTCAACCAGACCTGTAGTACAGTGATAGGCCGGCGTATCATGCCGCACCAGCGTCACCATTTTATCGCTCTCCCCATGCAATGCCGCCTCTAGCGCCTTCTGTCCCACAAGGTACGCCTCTTGCCGATCCGTTGGCGAG
The DNA here is from genome assembly GCF_016587375.1 of Ktedonobacter robiniae. GTDB lineage: Bacteria > Chloroflexota > Ktedonobacteria > Ktedonobacterales > Ktedonobacteraceae > Ktedonobacter > Ktedonobacter robiniae. Next base: position 21,577 of record NZ_BNJG01000001.1, on the reverse strand, counting down.
ACGTACTGCGAAGACATGCGCTGGAAATCGCCCGGTTTGTCGAAGCGCGCTCGTAGATGTAATTGTTGCTTTATTAATTCTACCAGAGTTTGTGCGGTTCCGCTAAGCAAGGGATGTTGAAAGGCGTCAACACCCGCCTGCGCGGCCGCGCCCAGCGCCTCTCCTTTCTCATTACGCAACGCCTCCGAGGCCACGATGACGACATAGCCGTAACGCCTATATGCCTCCTCAACCTGGGTCAGGAAGCGCTCCTCGTGAAAGGCCTGTTCGGGAATGAGCACGATATGGGGCGCATCAGCCTCGTCGTGCTTGCCTAGCGTTGAGGCCGCTGCCAGCCAACCCGCATTGCGTCCCATGGTCTCGATGATCTTGACGGGATAATGCCCTGGCATGGAGAGGGTGTTCATGGTTGAGTCTTGCGTTGCCGCTGCGATGAAGCGCGCGGCACTCCCATAGCCGGGACAGTGATCGGTAAAAGGGAGATCATTATCGATGGTCTTTGGGATGCTGATGGCGTAGAACTCATACCCGGTATGGTGGGCCGCCTGCGCCAGGCGATGCGCAGTATCGGCGGAATCATTTCCACCAATATAGAGGAGATAGCGAATATCGTAACGGCGAAAAATATCTAAAGCATGCTCAATATCTTGTTCTTGTAGCTTGTAGCGACACGAGCCGAGCGCGGCAGATGGTGTATGTAGGAGCTGAGGCCAGAGGCCCGCATCTTGTTGACGCAGATCAATAAAGTCTTCTTGCAATAGACCCGCGATCCCATAATGCATCCCATAGATGTCAGCGATACGCGTGTCTGCCAATGCCGCCTCGACTGCGCCTACGAGGCTCGCATTAATAACGGCGGTTGCGCCGCCCGATTGACCAATAAGCAGATTGCCAGAAACCAATGCTTACCCCCAATAGATTACCTTACATTTAAACTCAGGAAATGCCTTGCTTGAGCACCTCTCGCAAGGCCATTATAACAAGTTCAGGGGCGAGCGTCGAGGGGATAGGTCTAAGTCTATGGCCTCTTTCATGGCAGAGAGCGCGAAGATTTCCTTTCTTGAGAGCGCCTACGCACCTGTAGCCCTCTCCCTGTGAAGTCGCATGAGGCTCCTGGACTTGGAGCGCCTACGCACCTGTGCCCCTTCGGGTAAGGGGCACAGGTGCGTAGCGAGCCGAGGCAGGTGCTAGAGGAGGAGTGAAAGGCTTTGTATGGGGCTATTGTCTGCTTGTATGCTAGTATTCAAAGAGGGAACCTGCGGTGCGTTCTTAAAGAAAAACATTGATCCCATTAAGCAAGAAGGGGAAATACGCGTGAAAGAGAAAATAATTCTTGACTGTGATCCTGGCCATGATGATGCAATCGCACTCTTACTGGCCGCCCATCATCCCCAGCTAGAACTCCTGGCTGTGACGACTGTCGCGGGCAACCAGGCGGTCGAGAAGACCTCGCGTAACGCCTTAAAAGTCTGTTCGCTGGCGGGCCTGCATCATATTCCAGTCGCCAGAGGGATGGAGAAGCCCCTGGTACGCGCCCCCGGCTTTGCCGCCGATATTCATGGTGAAACGGGCCTGGATGGTCCTGATATGCCCGAACCTGTTATGTCGCTGGTGCGTATGCACGCAGTCGACCTGCTTATCGACCTGCTGCTCAGAGCAGAGGAGCCGATTACCCTGGTGGCAACCGGCCCCTTAACTAATATTGCCACAGCCCTGGAGCGCTCGCCGCACATTGCCCGCAACATCAAAGCCATCTCTATTATGGGGGGAGCCATCGGCCTGGGCAACGTGACCCCAGCCGCCGAGTTTAATATCTGGTTTGATCCCGAAGCGGCACAGAAGGTATTTCAGTGTGGTCGCCCCATTACCATGGTTCCCCTGGAGGTCACGCACCAGGCGCTGGCAACGAAGGAGATCATGCGCCGCTTACGCTCTTCCGGGCGCCGCGTTGCCAACTTCGCCGCCGATCTCCTGGCCTTCTTTGCGGATACCTATGAGCAGGTCTTCGGCTTCTCTGCGCCCCCGTCCATGATCCCTGTGCTGTTGCCGCCGTCATCGATCCAGCCATCATCGAAGGCCACGATATCCGCGTTGAGATTGAGACTGGAGGGGAGTGGAGCGCTGGCCGCACCATCTGCGATGTCTACGGTAAGATCCAACTCCCACCCAATGCCCGCGTCGGCTACAGCCTCAACGTCTCCCACTTCTGGGACCTCACCATTAACACTATCCTTACCTATGAGTGAATCAATAAGAAGAAGTGATGGAATATCACCATCGACACCGCCTTTACCCTTTAATTGATAAGAGGTCAGATGAGGTTGCCTGGTGCTGAAAGCACCAGGCAACCTCATCTGACCTCTTCTTAAGCGAGCGCCGCAGGCGCGAAAAGTCCCCCGGAGAGCGGGGTCAAAGGGGCGTCCCCTTCACACATTAAATTTGATAATCCATTTCGCCGTTCCAGCCTTGCGTGAGCTCCTCGTGCTTCTCAAGGGGAGCACCCCCTTTCATCAGCAGCTCGGCTGGTTTGGCGGCTACTACAGAATTCGGCGAGACCGATTCGAGTACCAGCGCCATGGCGCCAATCTTGCTGCCGCGTCCAATCGTGATGGGACCCAGGACCGCCGCGCCTACGCCAATCGTGACATCATCCTCAATGGAGGGGTGGCGCTTCTGCTTACGCCCGGGGCTGGGTCTCCACCAGCCGGTCGCGCCCAGCGTCACCTGGTGATAGAGCATCACATTATCGCCGATGACAGCCGTCTCGCCGATGACAACACCCGCGCCGTGATCGATAAAAAAGCGTTTGCCAATCTGGGCTCCAGGATGGATCTCGATACCACCCGTAATTATGCGCGCAAACTGCGAGATGAGGCGTGGCAAGATGGGGATGTGTGCCTTGTGGAGGGCATGGGCGATACGATGATAAAAAATAGCCCAGAGACCAGGGTAGGTCAATGCCTCGATAATGTTACGGCAGGCTGGATCCTTCTCGAAGATCACATCAATATCATCAGGCCAGGCGGTGCGCCTCCGCGGTGTCTGAGAGGGGCGGCAATAACAATGCCTGGGGGCAATTGTGGCAACTGGGACAAATCAGTTTCGTATAGCTGCTGCTGACCTATCTTAGTATCCTCCGATAAGCTTCTGGGTCCCTGGGACATAGCATTTTGATCCTTTTCTGTCTGGATAAATCTTTTTGGGATAGATCTTTCTTGCCCTGTTCTGTAATGCCTACTGGCTTGCCGATATCTGGCACTGCTATGTGTGGTTGTGCTATCAACTCTGATAGATCTTCCTTTGAAATTGAGTGTATGGCAGGAGTCAGGTCTTGTCAAGGGGATGCAGATTTTCTCTCTCTCTCTCGATATCGTAAAAAAAGTGCGGCAAACCTATTGACAATTCGCAAGTGCTCCAGTATACTGACGACGTGTTGAGAAACACGCACACAATATGGTGGCCGTAGCTCAATCGGCAGAGCTCTGGATTGTGGCTCCAGCGGTTGTGGGTTCAAGCCCCATCGGTCACCCCCAAGAAACCCGGGGTAGTCAAAGCACTATCTCGGGTTTTTAATTACTTACCTCTTTTTGTCGTTCATTGCGACAATTTTGCGACATCTTCGCGATAGACCTGAGACATCCCCAGACTATACTTTCACCAATGCACCAGACAGACATTAATGACCTGGTTCGTGGTGCGGGTTGGCAGCTGCAGGCTGCCAACCCGCACCACGAACCAGAGCGAGCGCCGTAGGCGCAAGTGGCCAAGCCAAAATCTTGTACATCAGGTGAGTATAAATATCAGGAGCAAATTGTATGTCTTGGGAACAAAACTCATATCGCGAAAGCGCGTCAGCCCAGCATATGTATGAAAGCGGTTATGCGAGCGAAGCGGAGCATCTCCAGCCAGAGCCAATCTATCAGAGCCATGTGCCACCCATGAATCAGACAATGCGTGACCTTCCTCCCTCGCATGAGTCACCACGTCCAGCGTTTGATGGTCCCCAGGTGATGCAACCATTGCCTCCGCCAGCGGGACAACAGGGCTACGTTCTCTATGGCTGGCAGCCGGTCTTTACAAAGGTGGGTGAGTCCAGTGGCTCGCGTTTCGCGGCTGTGCTCAGCTATCTAGGGGGCTGGTTCTCGGGCCTGTTGCTGTTCTTCTTCGGCTTCGAGAACAAATATGTGCGCTTCCATGCCCTGCAATCCCTGCTCTTCTTCGGCTTTCTCAACATTGCCGACTTCTTTATGTTTGTGTTTGGCGGCTTTGGCTTGCGCATCTGGAGCCATGTCCCTTATGCCCATGGCTTCTTTGCCCTGGGAATCTTCCTGGCCTTCCTGCTCATCAATGTCGTGGCCTTTGTGGGCTGGCTGGTCTGTATCGTGATGGCGGCAAGTGGAAAATACTACAAGATTCCCATTTTTGGGCATTTTGCCGCTCGCCTCTGTGGGGTTGAACCGTCTCCAGTCCCAACGGTCAAATAGGTTGTTCTAGATTGCTTGATGCTGGCGAGAAGCGGCCCAGATTCCCTCGGGAACCTGGACCGCTTCTCGCTATCGTGCTCTTTCGCTTTCCATAAGCTTAGGAGGCTACTGTATCGGTTGGAGTGGTGTAGGTGCTTGTATCTCTCACAAAGAAGCCAACTGCGGCGGCCACGACACCAACAACAATGTGCAGAATATGGTCAGCGGCGTTGATGTGGGTCAGACCCAGGAAGAGGCCATTGTCGTGTCCATATGAGCCTGCAGGCAGGTACAATGCCGGAATGAGGCCCACCAGACCAAGCAGTGCATAGACGATACCAAAGACCTGGTTGAAGATCCGCGACTGTCCCGTAAATGCCGCGGCAATGCCGAGCACACCAGTCACAAGGTGAATAATGTTGTGAACAGTATCAACGTCGAAGATGCCAAACAAGGCTTGTACACCCGTACTATTCTCGGCTGGAATAAAGAAGCCGACAATACCGATAAGCGTAAAGACGACGCCCAATGCAAGTGCGACAATACGATTTGTTGTCCAGACCATAATAAACTCCTCTCTTTCGAGAACTGTCGTAGGCCCTGTAAAAAACAACATGAGTGCGAAGAGCAAAGATCTACTCTTTGAGCACGTTATCTACACGTTCCCAAACAGAGGAAAGTAACTCATAATGCCTTATTCTTGCGCATCTATCTCCGTATGCCGAAGAAGGCCTCGCTTGTGGCGTCTTCAAGGATAAATGAAGGGGTGGAAATGCCGCAGGCATTTCCACCCCTTCATTTATGATTTCTGCTTTTTAGCGGCCCTGGCGGCTGTCGCGCCAGCGAATGAGGCGCTCGACTGCCTCATAGTTCCAGGGAGTCTGCATACCCATGATGAGATGCGTGACACCTGTCTCTACGAGAGCGTCCAGGTCCTCTTCTTTGAAGTCAGCGCTGACCGCACTTGAGCGCTCGATCTCGTTGGGGTTGCGGTCCACTTCTTTACACCAGTTGTCCAGGACCTCCATTTTATGCTGCAAGGTCGCGGCGTCGCCGAAGCCATGCCAGATATTGGCATATTTGGCGGTGATACGCAGCGTCTTCTTCTCGCCGCCACCGCCGATAAGCAGGGGAATGGGCTGCTGGATCGGCTTGGGCTCATCGACTTCCCAGCGATGCAGAATGGTGGGAACGGCCTCTTCAAGCGCCTGGAGGCGGCTGCCAGCCGTGCCAAAGTCATAGCCAAACTCTTTGTAGTCGCGCTCGAACCAGCCCGCGCCCAGTCCCAGAATGACACGCCCATTGCTGATATGGTCTACCGTTTTGGCCATATTCGCCAGCAGAGCAGGATTACGATAGGTATTGCAGGTCACAAGGCAGCCGATCTTCGCGCGGCTGGTCAGGGTCGCCATGGCGGTGAGCAGCGTCCAGCCCTCAAAGTGGTTGCCCTGTGGGTCGCCATAGAGCGGGAAGAAATGGTCCCAGTTAAAGATACTATCAACACCCATCTCGTCGAAACGGCGTACACCATTTGCATAGTCCTCGTAGCTGGTATGCTGCGGGTGCATCTGCACACCGATACGAATCTGATGGCCATATTTTGTCTGTGCCATGTTTACTTAAGCTCCTCTAATTGTAGTTTAGGTACTAATCTATTGTAGACACACATCCAGCATGACCGCAAGTTTCTTAAACTCTTTCTCGCAGCCGGGGGCTTTCAAAATTCCTTTGGGGCCTTGCCTTGGCTTGTTGCGCGAAGGCTACAACCCCGTTTGTTGACCTTCCACCGCCCATGTGTTACTATGGCTAGAGAGACAATGTATCAGTTAGAATTATGTGCGGGAGTATAAGACGTGACGATAGCGGAGCCAGTTATTACTTTGCAGCACGTTGCTTTATCCTTTGGCAAGCGTGTTATTTTACGAGATGCCAATATGGCTATCCAGCAGGGGGAGTTTGTTGTCGTGCTAGGTCCGAACGGGGCAGGTAAGAGCACCCTGTTCAAGATGCTGCTGGGGCTTATTCAACCCACCGCTGGCGAGATTCGCGTGCTGGGTCGTGCACCTCGTAGCGGCAATAAAGAGATCGGTTATGCTCCTCAACATCGCACGGTCGAGGGCGACCTGGCCCTGCGTGCCCGCGACCTGGTCGGCTTCGGCCTGGACGGGAATCGCTGGGGTTTTGGCCTGCCCAGCCGCAAGCGCGACGCTATCATTGACCAGGCGCTTGAAGAGGTCGATGCCCTGCGCTATGCCAATGCCCCTGTTGGCCAGCTCTCTGGTGGCGAGCAGCAACGCCTCTTGATCGCCCAGGCTCTGTTAACTAATCCTCGTATCCTGCTTCTAGACGAACCCCTGGCCAGCCTTGATATCGCCCGCCAGCAAGATATTGTTACCCTCGTGGGCAACGTCTGCCGCTCACGTGGCGTTACGGTCCTGCTCGTCGCTCACGATGTCAATCCGCTCCTGCCAGTGCTGGACCGCATTGTCTATATCGCGAATGGGCAGAGCTTAATTGGGACGCCTGGCGAGGTGATTACTAGCGAGAACCTGAGCAAGCTCTATAAGGCTCCCGTTGAAGTCGTCCATGCCCTCGACCGCATCTTTGTTGTGGGTGCCGAGGTATAGGTTTCCCTGAAAGGAATAGATCGTTACTATGCAGCAAGCTCAGTCGCCTGCTAACACCCGTCCCGTTCGCTGGGGGGTGATCAGTGCCGCCAACATCGGCGCGAAAGCCGTTTCGCCCGCCATTCAGGCCTCGCGCAATGGCATCCTGGCCGCCGTAGGGAGCCGTGATCCTCGGCACGCGGCGGACCTCTACGCCTTCTCGCCAACGACCCGCATCTATGGCAGCTACCAGGATATTCTCGATGATGAAGAGATCGAGGCGGTCTATATCCCTCTACCCAATAGCCTGCACGCTGAATGGACCATCAAGGCGCTGGAGGCAGGGAAGCATGTACTGTGTGAGAAGCCTCTGGCCGTGACGGAGGAAGAGGCACGCGAGATGGTTGAGGCAGCTCAGGCCAATGATCGTCTGCTCATGGAGGCCTTTATGTATCGCTTCCATCCACAGATTGAGTGGACGCTGGAGCGCGTGCAGGCCGGTGAGATTGGCCAGGTGCGCCTGGTGCGAGCCTCCTTTGCCTTTGATATTCGCGGGCGCGTGGAGAACATTCGTATTCAGCCCGAACTGGCTGGCGGCTCGCTCATGGATGTAGGCTGCTATACCGTCAATCTCTGTCGTGCTGTCTATGGTCAGCCTCCCGTCTCCGTTGCGGCACGCGTCCATGTCGAAAAATTTGGTGGTGTGGATATGGCGATGAACGCCATTCTCGACTTTGGTGAGGGGCGCTACGGCCTGATTGACTCCAGCTTTGAGTTGCCCATGCGCCAGTCGGTGGAGATCATTGGTGATGAGGGGTCGATTACCATTCCCGTGCCCTTTACGCCACGCAACATGGAGGGCATCGTTTTCGCTATGAAGAATGGGCAGATGAACGAGCGCAAATTCCCCATGGTGGATCAATACCAGATTGAGGTCGAGCACTTCGCCGACTGTATTCGCAACGGCCAGGAGCCAGTACGCAGCCTGAGCGAGACTCTGGAGAATATGGCTACCATAGAGGCCATCTATGAGTCAGCCGGTCACGATTGGCCCATCCTATAGCCAATCGTTTTGCTAGCATGCCCCTGAACTAAGCTTGTGAAGTAAAGCGCAAGCTTTTTCTTGTGCATCTAAAGCAAGTTTATAAGCCAGAAATATTAAAATACACTTTAATCAAATCAAATGGCTAAATTCCGCCACTTTATTCGTCTTATAGAGTGGGGAGTTTGTTGTAGTTGGATTTAAGAGCGGCCCTTTCTGGTGCAGGTGCTCCGCTCGCTCTATGCGAAGTATGGGAGGATTTATGGAAGCGATTATTGGACGGTATCGCGCTCAGGTCCAGGAACAGGGAGTTACCCTCAGGCACATATCTGGCATCGCCTTTGATATCAGCGCACAGGAGGCCTTGGGGTTACTGGATTTGCTTAGTGCGTATCGCGAGACGCTTCAACAGATACAGGAACAGCAGGCTCAAGGGCCGACTGACTCTTCGTCTGACCCGGATGCATCATTGTAGTACTCCTTCATCCTGCAAATAACGGGAGAAGCCAGGGCAGGTACCCCTGGCTTTTCTCATGCTTCATTGAAAAAAGGACATGTGGCGGATGCGCGAATAATAGAGTCGTAGCACCGCCGAGAGCGCGTCCCCAAGGCCAGGATGGGCATTGATAACATAGATGTGACGCGCCCCCCAGAAGAGGCTGTGGTGGTTGTCCTGGGGTGTCAGTGGGTCACCGCCTGCCCGTAGTTTGTTAAGTATCTCTACCTGGCGGTCGATATTGCTCTCTGTGTCGATCAAGAGCACCGCGATCTCTGGATTAAAGTCGGCGGCGCGCTGTAGAAACAGGCGTAGTTCGTTCTCTGTAATCTGGTTGGGGCTACCAGATTTAGATTCCACCATTACACGGATGCTATCTACAAAGGCCACAACGTCCAGGTCACCTCCGTCCGCTACCCCTTTCAGTGCGACGCCATGCCGCGCTGGTACCTGGAGCCAATCGCGAAACCATTCAGCGATATACCATTCGAGTGTTGGCCCCAGATTATCAATGTGCTTGTAGGCTGGACTTTTGTGATAGAGCATCCCATCATGCATGATCAGGTGATCCTCCAGCAAGCGCGCCAGGTTTTGTTCGAGCTTCTGCTCTCCCGCGCACATGCGTTTGAGGTCAGCATAGGAGCTACTTTTGTGGAAGAAGATATGGCGCAATAGTTTGCGAAAGGTGTTATCGCCAAACGACTCGTAGAAGCGCCTGGCTCGTTCGTCGGGTTCGAGCTCCTGATTGAGGTAGAGGCGAATGACGCGTGGATCGGTGTATACTGGCTTGTGCCTGATGAGGTGCCATCCCTGGCGGCGCAGCATGATCTCGAACTGGTCCTGGCGCGCCAGCCGTTCACGCGCCATGTCTGCGGCAGAGAAGCGTTCCGCGCCCATATCCTTTGCTCCGATCGTTGCTACTGGCTAGTCGACTGGGACGCTGGCACGCAGTTTTCCCATCCGCGCCAGAATCTCTCTGCCTTCCTCGCGCTGGACGCCGCCAAGTAAGGTTAGTGGCCCTCGCGTGAGCGCCTGGTTGACCTGCTCGGAAGTCAAGCCACGCGCTACCGTCACCTCGTCGGTGCCATCGGCGTTATAGGCCGAGAAGACGACGCGCTTGAGGCCCACGAATGAGATAGCCGCCATGCACATCAGGCACGGCTCTAGCGAGCTATAGAGCGTCAATTCGCGTTTCCCCTCCTCGCTAAGCTGTGAGAGGTAGCGTGCCATGCGGCGCAGGACAACCATCTCCGCGTGGTCGGTCGCATCCCTGGTCTCTTGAAACTGGTTATGCTCCAGGTCCAGGATCTCGTCTCCGCAACTGAGCAGGGCCGCGATACCTACGCTCCCTTTATCCAGGGCGGCGTTCGCATATGCCAGCGTCCTTGCCATCATCTTCTCATCCACTGAGCTGATGCTATTATATCCTAGTTGCATGTAGGTCTCCCTTCTGTGGTTCAGGGTCGTGACATAACATGCATCCCTGCTGACTCTCTCTGGCTGAGGCCTTTAGCCCTGTTTCGGCTCCTCCAGTTTGCGTGAGAGAATGACTCCCGTGTTTAATCCTACTGTATGCAGTCCGCCAAAGAAGCGTGCGTGCTCGATCTTCACACAGCGATCCTGGACAAAGGTCAATCCCGCGGCTCGCGCGATCTCGCCCGCCTCATCATTGCGCACTCCAAGTTGGAGCCATAGTACTTTGGCCCCAATCTCAATCGCCTCACGCGCAATGGGCGGGGTGTCGGCAGGCTTACGGAAGACATCTACAATCTCAATCGTTTCCCCGGCTTCCCTGGCCTCCTTCAACGAGGCATACACGCGCTTGCCAAGTAGGGTCTTCCCCGCATAGCGTGGATTGATGGGGATAATATCGTACCCCTCCGCCTGCATATAGATTGCCACAAAATGGCTTGGGCGGTAGGGATCTGCAGAAACACCCACGATGGCAATATGCTTATACTGCTGCAAAATGCGTAGACGCTCATACATATCGGGTATGGGAACGGGGTTCTCCCTGGATTGCGCCATGCTCATGCTGCTGCCTCTCCTCTCTCTGTTTGCTAGTTTGTATGATCTCGCCTCCTTATTGTAGCCCGCGTAGCGAGTGATCACAAGCTACCCCCATTAACTGCGCAGATATTTAAGCAAAGCCAGAATCGCCAGAATAACCAGGACGAGGAGCAATAGTCCAAAGACAACATAGATAAGCGCGACAATACCCGCGAAAAGGGATATACCCAGTGACATTATTTTTCTCCTTAACATGAAATCGTGTTTTTGCTGCTATAGCGTTTTAGACAAGAATAGAGCGCATGTATAAAATATGGCCATTTGTGTCAGAAAAAGATTTGCTCATGTTGCTGGCATAGTTGTAGGATGTGAAGAACAGCTATAAGACAACGATTGTATTGGCTTCTCTATCTTATTGGAGGTTTCTCTCATGCCTGAGATTGATGGCGATCACGTCTTTGGTTTCGATACCCTCTCCGTGCACGCGGGCCAGCGACCCGATCCGACGACTGGCGCACGCGCGGTTCCCATTTACCAGACGACGTCCTATGTCTTTGACGATACCGACCATGCCGCGCATCTCTTTGCTCTGCAACGTTTCGGCAATATCTATACCCGTATCATGAATCCGACGACCGCTGTGTTTGAGGAGCGTATCGCTTCCCTGGAAGGCGGAACAGGCGCCGTGGCGACCGCCTCGGGTATGGCGGCCCAGATGGCGACAATGATGACGCTCTTGCGTCCCGGCGATGAAATCGTGGCCTCCAGCTACCTTTATGGCGGCACGCATACGCAGTTTGATATCACGCTACGCGCCTGGGGCGTCAACACCATCTTTGTTGATAGTAATGATCCCGAGAACTTCCGCCGGGCTGTTACGCCCAGGACACGTGCCTTTTATGGGGAGACCATCGGCAATCCTCGTGGAGATGTGCTCGACATAGAGGCCGTGGCGGCTATCGCGCACGAGGTCGGTGTTCCCCTGGTCGTGGATAATACCTTTGGGACGCCCTACCTCTGCCGTCCCTTCGAGCATGGCGCGGATATCGTCGTGCATTCGGCCACCAAGTTTATTGGCGGCCATGGCACCTCTATCGCGGGCGTAGTGGTCGAGTCGGGGAAGTTCCCCTGGGACAACGGGAAGTTTGCGCATATCGTCGATCCCTCGCCCGGTTACCACGGCGTGCGCTTCTACGAAACTTTTGGCGATTTTTGCTTTTGTATGAAGCTCCGCGTGGAGACGGTGCGTGATACGGGTGCCGCGCTTAGCCCCTTCAACTCCTTCCTGCTGCTCCAGGGCCTCGAAACGCTCTCTTTGCGCATGGAGCGCCATTGTGCCAATGCCCAGCGCGTGGCCGAGTTCCTGCATGAGCATCCCGCCGTGGACTGGGTGCGCTATCCTGGCCTGAAAGATGATCCCTCGTATGATCTAGCGCAGAAGTACCTGCCGCGTGGCGCGGGTGCTATCTTCACCTTTGGCGTCAAAGGCGGCTACGAGGCGGGCAAAAAGCTGATCAATAGCGTGAAGCTTCTCTCGCACCTGGCGAATGTTGGCGACGCGCGCAGCCTGGTCATTCATCCCGCCAGCACGACTCATCAGCAGCTCTCCGAGGAGAACCAGCTCGCGGGCGGCGTGACCCCAGACCTGATCCGACTCTCCATCGGCATCGAGAACGTCGAGGATATCCTCTGGGACCTCGACCAGGCCCTACGCGGCACTCTTTAGAGGCGGAGCACTTTCACGCCTTCGCTCCCATGCGGCCTCACTTAGTAGCCGCGTACGCCAGGAGCGGGCCCGCTCCTGGCGTACGCGGCTACTTGCATACAGCGACGCGAAGAATTGTGATAAACTTATATAGATAGAGATAATCGGCTACCTCATATTATCCGTGCTCAAGGCACGGCTATCTTTTTTCAGTCAACCTGCCAGCACTGTGCAGGCGACATTCCTCTTGTTGTTCCTTTTCACTAGAGATCGTGGGAGATAAGCTCTGCATGACACAAACTGTAGATCAGACTGCACAAGAAACGAATTTTGTTGGCAAGCGTACACGCAGGCAGGACGCCCCGGAAAAGCTGACGGGCCGGACTCGCTTCGCCGGTGATATATCTGCTCCAGGCTTGCTGCATGCGCGCCTCGTGCTCAGCCCCTATGCCCATGCCACCATCAACAACATTGATGTCAGCGAGGCCCTTAACGTGCCTGGTGTGGTTGCTGTCTATACCAGCGAGACGCTTGAGATGGCCAACCCCGATGCCACTTCGCGCTCACAGGCCCCCCTGGCCCGTGGTGAAGCTTGCTGGGCAGGCCACCCTGTGGCCATTGTCGTGGCCGAGACCGAGGCCGCGGCTGAGGATGGTGTGGCCCTCGTGGATGTTGATTATGATCCCCTACCCGTCGTGCTGGACCCGGTCGAGGCCATGCGCCCCGACTCACCTCTGACACGCTTGCATGCTTCTAAAGAAGGCGGTGAGATCGCTGGTGGCGGTGCGCACGCAGCCGTTGGCTCGGGTGATACCGAAGAAGAGGAGCAGGAAGAGCTCTCCGCCAATGTGAGCGGCAAGACGCATATGAAGCTGGGCGATATCGAGGCTGGCTGGCGCGAGGCCGAGGTCGTGATCGAGCATACGGTGAGCACGCGCCCGGTCCACCAGTCTTATATGGAGTCGCAGTCTATCCTTGTCTCGCCCAGCCCCTCGGGTCATCAACTCGTTGTCTGGCCTAGCGCTCAGGGTATGCTCGGTGTGCGCTCGGACATCTCCGAGGCGCTGAATTTGCCAGAGCGCCAGATTCGTGTTGAGTCGGTGCCTATTGGGGGTGCCTTCGGTGGCAAATTTGGTTTGATCGAGCCCCTGGCGGCCGCGGTGGCCTATAAGGTACGCAAACCCGTGCGCTTATCCTTTACTCGCCAGGAAGATCTGCTGGCAGGCAATCCCGCCCCCCAGGCCGTTATTACCCTCAAGCTTGGCGCGAAGAAAGATGGGACGCTGGTGGCCCTCCAGGGCAAGGCTATCTTCGATTCTGGTGCCTATCCCGGCGCCGCGGCAGGCCTGGGTGGCTATCTGCTGGCAAGCACCTATCGTTGCCCCAATGTCGATCTCCACTGCTACGAGGTCCTGACCAATAAGGTTAGCGTGGGCGCCTATCGCGCTCCCAACGCGCCCCAGGCTACTTTCGCCATGGAGACAACGGTCAACAAGCTCTGTGAGGCGCTGGAGATGGATCTGCTGGCATTCCGCAAGCACAACGCCTTCAAGGAGGGTGATCCCACCATTGATCGCCGCAGCTGGCCGCGCATTGGTCTGTTGGAGTGTATTGATGAGCTGGAGAAGCACCCTCTGTGGGTCAACCGCGCCGAGGAGAAGCACAAGCTTCCCACCGAGCTGAAGGGTTGGAAGGTCGGTATTGGTATCTCAGTCGGTGGCTGGCCGGGCGGTACCGAGCCATCTGCTGCTGCTTGTCGCCTGGAGTCGGACGGGACGCTCTCGGTGGTGCTTGGCACCGTCGATCTGACCGGTTCCGATACCTCGATGGCCTTAATTGCCGCTGAGGGTCTGGGCGTTTCACTGGATCAGGTGAATGTGGTGCATGATAGCACCGATACCATGCCCTATAGTGGTGGCACAGGCGGGAGTAAGACGACCTATTCGATGGGGCCTGCTGTGCTCTCAGCCGTTCGCGATGCACGTCAGCAGATTCTCAACATTGCCAGCAACATGCTGGAGGCCGCCGAGGCGGACCTGGAGATTGTCGAGGGCAAGGTGGCTGTGCGTGGCGTGCCCAACAAGAGCGTCGATCTCAAAGAGGTGGCGAAGATGTCCACACGGCGCTTTGAGCCGGTCTATGGCCGTGGTCGCGCGGGCATTACGACCTCCTCTCCCATGTTTGCCGCCCACCTGGTGAAGCTGGCTGTCGATCCCGATACCGGCGATGTCAAGGTGCTGGACTACGTGGCTGTACAGGATGTCGGTCGCGCGATCAACCCGGCTGAGGTCGAAGGGCAGATCAGTGGTGGCGTTACTCAGGGACTGGGCTGGGCCTTATTCGAAGGCTATGAGTACGACGAGAACGGCCAACTCCTGACTCCCACGCTGATGGACTATGCTCTGCCGCATAGCTTTGATGTGCCACAGATTACCCCGATTCTGGTAGAGATTCCCTCTGCCCTTGGCCCCTTCGGCGCGAAGGGCGTTGGGGAGCCGCCAGTGGTGCCGGTGGCCGCCGCTGTCGCCAATGCCCTGCATGATGCGCTTGGCGTTCGTGTGACGACGATTCCCGCGACCCCCGAACGCATCTTTAACGCCCTGCACGAGGCAAACCAGGCATAACCGACGCATCCAATCCAGTAATCTCTGCGCTTCGCAGGCTCTTCCACATGGAAGGGCCTGCTTTTTTGTGGAGGTGTACCTTGAAAGTAGGTAATGCCATATGCAACTTCTTTCAGGTAGGTGGTGGTGTGGAGTGTGCTGGCAACCTACGGCTGCCAGCACACTCCACACCACCACCCGCCCAGGCGAGCGCCGCAGGCGCAAGGAGACAAGAAGACGATGCCTCAATTTGATGATCCCTTTACGACAAAGAAGCCCAGTGTAACTCAGACGACGACCACTACGACGCACGCCGAAGCAATCCCTCCTCTGGGTGATATTCCTCCAGCACAATTGGCGATTAATGCCGCAGAAGGAAGGCGTGGGGCCGCCTGGCGCTTGATGCTCTGGATTATTGACGACGATCCCCGCGCGATAGAGGCGGTGGCCTCCCTTGAAGATGATCGCCTGGCCCATCACTTACTTGAGTTTATTGCCCTGGGAACCTGGGCCGGGAAGCCATTTGTGGTTCCGCCCAAGCTGCGCTCGCCCTATGCACGCATTCGTTTGAGCAACCTGTTTCAGGCCGGAGGCCCAGTGACGCGAGAGCGCGCCGAACGTGTCCTCTTCGCGGGCTTTCGTGATCGCCACCAGGAAGTTCGCGGCACCGCGATTACCATCCTGGGTAAGATGGGAGACCGCGTGGCGGAGCCGCTCTTGCTCCAGGCGCTTCACGATCCTTCGCGCCAGGTGCGTTTGCAGGCCGCTCGCGCGTTAGGCAAGTTGCGTGATCCCTCCGTGGTGCCAACTTTACTGGAAACGCTTAAAGGTGCCGATGAACAGATGGTAAACCAGGTATTTGCCTCCCTGGCTCAGATCGGCCCTCCCGCCATCCCTGCCGTGGTGCATGAGATGCACAGCGCCTCTCCCTGGATCCGCTGGCATTGTATGCGCGCCTTTGGCGAAATGCAGGACTTCCGCGCCATCCCTTACCTGATCGCGGGCCTGCGTGATCCCGATACCGGCGTCTGCTGGATGGCCGCGAAGAGCCTGGTACTCTATGGCAAAGCCAGCCTCGAGCCAGTCTTGCACCAGTTGGAGAGTAGTGTCCCCAACCAACTGCAAGCCGAGACCTCCTGCTATATTCTCCACCAGCTCTACCGGCGCGATAGCAAGCTCACTCCCTATCTCAAACCTGTGGTCGAGGCATTCAGCGGCGTTGCGAATACGCTTGCCGTTTCTTCCCTGGCCAGCAAGGCACTTGTGCAACTACGCGCCGACCACCTGCTTACTGCATAAAAACGATGTGCTACTGGCGTACGCGCCTACCCGTTCAGGCTACATCGTAGGCGGGGAGGCGTAGGCGCGTACGCCAGTAGCGCACGCACTCTCCCGGAATAAATCCCCCTCTTTTGCTGTTCTGATGATTAAAGCGAATGTACCTCAAGAAATCGCCATTGCAACCTACGTTTCTAACCTGTAATTATCCTTGACAAGTCGTGCGAGCAATTGTAAGCTGTTGTAAGAAATCATAAAACTAACTTGATTGACTTAATCAACAATAAGGAGTGTGAACATGGGCGAGGCATCTCGTGAAATCATGCGCCAGGCAAGGCAGGAAGTGCCGGAGTGGTCGGCCTCTCAGGTACGCCAGAGCCTTGCGGAGCAGCGTGAGAACGGGGAGCAAGCCCCGGACGTGGCCCTGGTAGATGTGCGTGAGAAACATGAATGGAACGAAGGCCATATCCCAGGGGCTATCCACGTACCACGTGGCTTTCTAGAGCTTCAAATTGAAGAAGCAATTCCCGATAAAGACCAGACCGTCGTGCTCTACTGCGCTGGTGGTGTACGCTCATTAATGGCTGGCAAGACGCTTCAGCAGATGGGGTATCGCAATGTCATCTCGATGGCTGGTGGCTTCGGCCAATGGAAGGGCAGCGGCTTCGAATTTGAGATGCCTCGTTTGATGAGCGATGCCCAGGCCCGCCGCTATAGCCGCCACCTGCTGGTGCCCGAGGTGGGTGAGCAGGGTCAGTTCAAACTCCTTGATTCCAAGGTACTGCTCATCGGCGCGGGTGGCCTCGGCTCCCCCTCGGCGTACTATCTCGCCGCGGCCGGCGTCGGCACGCTGGGCATTATTGATGCCGATGTCGTTGATGAGAGCAACCTGCAACGCCAGATTCTGCATAACACGGATCGTGTTGGTCAGTACAAGGCTGAGTCGGCGAAAGAGACGCTCCAGAAGCTCAATCCCGATGTCAACGTGGTGACCTATATCGAGCGCCTCGATGAAGAAAACGTGCGGCGCATTATCGCTGACTATGATGTAATCATCGATGGCACCGATAACTTCCCCACGCGTTATCTCCTCAACGACGCGGCTCTACTGGCGAATAAGCCGGTCATCCATGGCAGCGTCTTCCGTTTTGAGGGGCAGTTGACTGTCTTTAAGCCCTATGATGGCCCATGCTATCGCTGTCTCTATCCCGAGCCTCCACCCCCTGCCCTGGCGCCTAGCTGCGCTGAGGCCGGTGTGCTGGGTGTGCTCCCCGGTATCGTTGGTCTCTTGCAGGCGACCGAGGCTATCAAGCTCCTGCTGGGCATTGGCGATCCTCTAGTTGGGCGCCTTATGACCTACGATGCCCTGGCTGGCGAGTTTAACGAGCTGAAGCTCTTCCGCGATCCACACTGCGCGGCCTGTGGCGAAAACGGGAATCCCGAGAACCTTCCCACTTATGCCGACGTCTGCGCCCTTTAAATAAAAATGGTTATGTGATAGGGCAAGGTCGCAGACCTTGCCCTATCACATAACCATACCAACTATATAACTCATAAGGAGTAATTATAATATGGCAACCGTTCGACTTGCACCAGTTCTTCGCCCTAGCGCTGGCGGCTCCAAACAGGTAAGCGCACAGGGGAGCACCCTGAGCGAGGTACTCAATGACCTCTATCAGCACTATCCCGCGCTTAAAGATCAGATCCAGCCCAGTGGTGAGCTGAGCCGTTTTATCAATATCTATGTCAACGACCAGGACGTTCGTTATCTCCAGGGTCTTGAGACCGTCGTCGGCGCGAGCGATACCGTGATCCTCTTGCCCGCCATGGCCGGGGGCCGGGGGTTGGTAACTAAATAAGGAGCCAGGTGAACGATATGCGCTATAGCAGTCTACTAGAGACAATTGGCAATACTCCCCTGGTGGAATTGAAAAGCTTTAGCCCACGTCCGGGTGTGGAGATCTATGCCAAGCTTGAGGGAGCCAATCCTTCAGGGAGTGTCAAAGATCGCGTCGCCAAACGGATGATCGAGGAGGCTGAGGCCGCTGGCCGCCTCCAGCCAGGGGCTATCCTGCTGGAGCCGACAAGCGGCAATACCGGTATTGCCCTGGCGATGATTGCGCGCCTCAAAGGCTACCAGTTTGTCGCTGTGCTACCCGATAACGTTACCAGGGAGCGTGCTCAATTGCTCGAACTCTATGGCGCAAAGATTATCTTCTCCGATGGAAAACTTGGCAGTAACGGAGCGGTCAAACTCGCCAAAGAACTTGCCAGCCAGGATGAGCGCTACGTCATGCTCTACCAATATGGTAACGAGGGCAATCCCCGCGCCCACTACTATGGCACCGCGGTCGAGATCATTCAGGATCTGCCCGATATCGACGCCTTTGTAGCGGGCCTGGGAACAGGTGGTACCCTCACTGGGACTGCGCGTCGCTTGAAGGAGTATAATCCTGCCATCAAAGTTATTGCCGCCGAACCCATGCAGGGCGAAGGTGTGCAGGGCCTGCGCAGCCTGGCGGATGGCTTTGTGCCTCCCGTGCTTGATCAGAGCGTACTCGATGGCAAGATCCTCGTCTCCAGCATCGATTCGATCCGGCGGACGCGTCAGTTGAAAGATCAGGAGGGGATCTTTGCCGGCCCCTCGTGTGGTGCTTCTCTCCACGCGGCCATACGCGTCGCCGAACAGATGGAGCAGGGCA
Organism: Ktedonobacter robiniae; assembly: GCF_016587375.1. GTDB lineage: Bacteria > Chloroflexota > Ktedonobacteria > Ktedonobacterales > Ktedonobacteraceae > Ktedonobacter > Ktedonobacter robiniae. Next base: position 2,672 of record NZ_BNJG01000001.1, on the reverse strand, counting down.
AGGTCGTGACGCTGCTCGCAGATGGCGGCTGGAAATATCTCAGCGAAGACCTGTGGACGCGCAGCCTGGATTCCATCGAAGAGGAATTGGAGTCGAAGGTTCTATGGTAGCAGAGACACATTCTTCCTCAACCAGCTTTGTCATATGTGTACCCGAGACCATTTACCAGGAAATGGCGACCCATGTCCTCGCTGGCTACCCCAACGAGGCCTGTGGCGCCCTTGGCAGCGTCGACGGGACGGTTGTCAAGAACTACCCAACCCAGAATGTCGCTGAGCATCCCGACGACTTCTCGATCATCAGCGAGCGCGATATTGTCCGCATCTTTAACGATATTGACGCTTATGATGGCGAGATGATCTACTATCACTCGCATCCTATCAGCGAGGCCTATCCCTCTGCTCGCGACCGCGAGTGGGCCAAACGTAGCGGCTATCTCTACATTATTTTTTCGCTGCAATACCAGCCCGAGCCTCCCTATGCACGCGTGTTTCGCATCGATCCACGCGGTGAGGTGACCGAGGGCCACATCGAGCGCCTCCCCAGCGCCTGATAAATTGTAGTATGGGGAATGTGGTGTGAAATGTCAGAGGTATTTCACACCACATTCCCCATGCGAAGTGTCGCAGACGCTGAGAACACCTCTTAAAGAAATTACTACCCACACTGAAATGGCTATTCTGTGGCTACTCCTTCCAGCTATTCGCTAGTATTACTAGATCGGATGAGTTGACCGACGCTGCACTACTGCTGCTTGCCTGGTTGGTGGGAAAGTATGTATTATGCATGCAGCACCAAATTTTCTTATGATAGGGTTACAAAGTACGTATGCAGCATTGGAGCAAGCGTTTATTCGCTACGTCTATGAAATATGCGTGGCAGAGGAAACACGCCCTGCTAGCCCTGCTGATCATTGGCTGGGCCGTCTATTTGCGTGTCTACCTGGTAGCACAGGGCTGGCCGCTGATGGACAGCGATGAAGGCACGATGGGCATCATGGCGCTCCACATCTGGCGTGGACAGGATTTTCCGGTCTTTTTCTATGGCCAGAGTTATATGGGGGCTCTAGAAGCCTACCTGGGCGCGGCCTTCTTCTCCCTCTTTGGCCCCACGCTTTTTGCGCTCCGTCTGGGCCTGATCTTTTTGTTTGCTCTCTTTCTGCTGGGTATGTACCTGCTCGTCAGCACAATTTACACCAGAAATTTGGCTATTTTTGTGCTCCTTCTCTTGAGCCTGGGTTCTGCCTCGGTGCTAACGCGGCAACTGGTGGCTGTAGGCGGGATACCTGAGATGCTGGTCTGTGCGACTGGCCTGCTCTGGGTCTCGCTCTGGTTGGCCCGAACGTATGACCGCTCACGCATGCTGCATGGTTGGCGTCTCCTGATCTATGCTCTCTGGGGCGTCCTGGCGGGCGTCGGCTTTTGGAGCCATGCCCTCATCCTGCCTCTGTTGGGGACCGCGGGGCTGCTGCTGCTTATTTTCTGCCTGCGCGAGCTCATCTGGGGAGGTGCGGTGGCGCTGGTTGTGGGCCTTGGCTTTGGCCTGCTTCCTTATATTTTCTATAACTACCACGCCAATCCCGGTCAGGATACGCTCTCCTATCTGTTTTATGTTCAGAGCGCCAATGGCGTTGATCTCCCGCCTAAAGGCGTGCTCTTCCCTCTGCAAATCAAGGGCACATTCTTGACGAGCTTGCCAGGGGCCACGGGCTCTTTCCCGCTCTGCTCTCTTGCCGATACCCATCTCTTACGTACAGAGAATCTGCATGGTCTCCGCTGCACCCTGACGCAAAGTGGATGGTCGGCCTCGCTCTGTCTCCTGTGGCTGGTTAGCCTGGGGATGGGCATCTGGGCTATCTATCGCCTTGTGCGTGGACGCCTGGCAGGTAGCACGTGGCGGCGTGAGGAGTTGATTCGCCATGCGGGCCATTTCGCGCTCTTGCTTAATGCCCTTTTGACGGCGCTCCCTTTCTTATTGAGTCCCAATTCCGCGCTCTTCGCCGTCGCGGATATGCGCTATCTCTCCGCTCTCTGGATGACAACTCCGGCGTTGCTCTGGCCGCTCTGGTGTGGTCTGGAGCGCGCGGGCTGGCTCTTCTCCCTCCCACCCCCGGTGCTTTCCTCGCTCTCGATACCCACCGCTCGCGTGCAAACGAGGCTGTCCTTTCTTCGTTTCTCTCTGAGTGTGAGCGCATTAGCCCGTTTGAGCCTGCTTCTCTTGCTCGTGGCCGTGCTTTGCCTGGGGACCAGGAGCGTTGTGCAGGGATACCCGCCTGCGCCATCTGTCGAGCAGCGTGCTGACGCTTACTCGATCCAGGATGTCTACCAGTATAAAGGCGTGCCCCAGGTGCAGACCTTCAATCGCCAGGAGGCTGAGTTGATGAAGGACCTTGAGCGTATCCATGTCACGCACATCTACTCGGATTACTGGACCTGCAATCGCTTGATATTTAAGTCTCTGGAGCATATTATCTGTGGCGTGATGCGTGATCGCCTCCTAGTGGGCCAGAATCGCTATCCCCTCTACTATGTCATTGTCTCCTCCGATACCAGGGCCGCCTATGTTTTCCCGGAGAACTCTTCCCAGGCCGAGACCTTTCACCAGCAACTCCGCTTCCGGAAGAAGCCTTTTAAGCTCTATCACTTCGCGAGCTACGTCGTTTATACCCCTCT